>NZ_JANBBE010000032.1 GCF_024648825.1 Lentzea californiensis | reverse complement strand
ATCGTCGAACCGAACGGCACGAGGTCGAGGTACCGCGCGAGGATCTCGTCCTTGCTCAACGCGACCTCCAGACCCACCGCGATGCGCGCCTCCCGGAGCTTGCGGGTGATGCTCTGCTCCTGGGCGGCGCGTTGTGCGTTCTTGTCCGTTCGCGCCAGCACGTGCACGAGATAGTTCTTCACGTACTGCTGGGTCAGCGTGGAGGCTCCCTGCTCCACCGACCCGCTCGCGTTGTTGCGGGCCGCGGCGCGCAGTGTCGCGAACCAGTCGACGCCGTTGTGGTCGTAGAAGCGGCGGTCCTCGATCGCGAACAACGCGTCCTTCATGTGCGGTGAGATCTTGTCCGGCGGTGTGCGCACCCGGTACTGGTCGTACAGGTACGCGATCGGTGCCCCGTCCTTGTCCGTCACCGTCGTCATCAACGGCGGGTCGGTGTTCAGCATCTGGGCCAATGTGGACTTCACCTGGTCGCTGAGCGTGTTGGACAACGCTCCCAGCGTCGCGGTGACGGGGAAGAGGAGCCCCGCCACCAGCGCGCCGGCGAGCAGGCAGAGCCCGGCGAGCTTGCCGGCACAGCGCACGATCGACTTGCGGTCCACGGCCAGACTCCCCTCACTGAATGCGGCTTTCGTCGGTTACCCGCCGAACCGGCTGTCAGGCGCCCACATCGAATGAACCGAGGCCGGGAATCCGTCACGCAGCGTGCAGAAAAGGGCTTTCACTCACTCTCTCGTGCCAACAAAGACATGTCCGGTTTTTCCGTTCCTGGCACGGGTAGCTGGCCATCAGGAACATTCACGCACGGGGAGGAATCCAATGCCTTCGCAAAAAAGTGCTGGCTCTCTTGTCGTTCGCACCGCTGCGATCGCGTTGGTCGCGAGCATGCTGAGTCCCGCGCACGTCCACGCGTCCGAAGGCTCGGAAGACCACTCGGCCGGCTCGCAGATCGCCAAGCACGAAGGCACCGGCGAGATGCTCATGACACCACCGGATCTCGGCGCCGGCAACGTGGGCAGGGTGGACGGCATCGACGT
>NZ_JANBBE010000030.1 GCF_024648825.1 Lentzea californiensis | reverse complement strand
CGGCCTGAGCCACGCCGCGATGGTGAACTGGATCCGCAGCTTCAGCGACACCTACCACGCGCTCACCAAGCGCTGGCCGGTGATCTACACCTCCACGCAGTGGTGGGACAAGTGCACCGGCCGCAGCGGCGACTTCAGCTCCACCAACCCGTTGTGGCTCGCCAGGTACGCGGCCGCGGTGGGCCCGATGCCGTTCAAGTGGCCGTTCCACACGATCTGGCAGTACTCCGCCGCCCCGATCGACCAGAACGTGTTCAGTGGTGGCGCGGACCGGCTCGCCGCGCTGGCGACGGGATGAACGATGAAAGTTCCGCCGCGAAGGGCCGTCCTGCTCGCCTTCCTCACTGCGGTGTGCGTGCTGTCGTGCATCGTCGTGGCTTCCGTGTTGCACCTCGAGCGGTTCGGGCTCGCTGTCGACGGGCTTGACCACGGTGCGGTTCTGAAGGCGGCCGCCGTGCGCGAGGTGAGCGTCATCGCTGAGGACCCGAGCGCTTTGGACGAAGTGGACGTGTTCGTCGACGACAAGCCGGTTCTGACTCGTCGTGAGGGCGACAGGCTGCGGCTCCACGGCTTCGAGCCGGGCGAAGGAGTGCACACGCTGCGCGCTCGGGTCCGCGATGCCTCACTGCTGTGGCTGGACGCCGAGATCGAGCACGACTTCACGATCGACGACACCGCGCCGTCGCTCACCGTCGACCGGACCGAAGCGGCCGATCCTCGTTCCTCCGTCACCGTGCGCGGAACGACCAGCGAAGCGGTGCTCGTACGGGTCGGTCAGAACTCCGCGCGACTGCTCGACGGGACGTTCGAGGTGACCGTGCCGTCGGCGGCGACCGTGTTCGTGGAAGCACGCGACATGGCGGGAAACACGACAGGACAGCACGTGGCGGTACCGGTCGCACGCCCGGCGATGCGGGTCGCGCATCTCAAACCGGGGGAGTGGACGTCGCCGCCCTCGCGTCAGGCGGTGTTCGCGATGGCCCGCAAGGGCGAGATCGACACCGTGGTGCTCGACGTGAAGGACGAGACCGGCCAGATCCCGTACCTCTCGAACGTCGCGCTGGCCGGCCGGATCGGTGCGGTCAGCGACCTCTACGACCCGCGATCAGCGGTAGACCAGCTGCATCGTGCTGGACTGCGCGCCGTGGCGCGAGTGGTGCCGTTCCGCGACCCGGTGCTGGCGAAGGCGGCGTGGCAGGCCGGGTTGCGGGACCACGCCGCTCACGACGACAGTCTCGCCTTCACCAACTCGAGCCACCCCGAAGTGCGAGGCTACGTCGTGGCGCTCGCCCGTGAGGCGGCATCACTCGGCTTCGACGACGTCCTGCTCGACCACGCCGGAGACGAGCTGCCCGTGAGCTTCCTCGCCGAGGCGCGAGAGGGCGTGCGCGCTGCGGGCGCCTGCCTTGGAGTTGTTGCTGGGCAAGGCATCGCGGACGTGTCAGCCGATGTCGACTTCGTCGTGCAGCCCTTCGGCGGCTAGCTCCTTCGTGGACTCCTTGGTCGCGATCAGACTGCTTGGTCGAGCAGTCTGCGGACCACGTCCAGCAGTTCGGTCTCCGCGTACGGCTTGGCGAGCAGAACTGCCGTGTCGTCCAGCTCCTCCGCGGTCGTGCAGCCGGACACGTACAACACGGGCAGACCGGGTTGCACCCGCCGCACCGTGGCCGCGAGCTCGGGTCCGCCCATCTTCGGCATCACCACATCGGTCACGATGAGGTCGATGTCGTCGTGGGTGTCGACGAGCTTCAGCGCCTGCAGGCCGTTGGGCGCCTCGATCACCGCGTACCCGGACCGTTCCAGCGAGTGGCGTGTCACGGCGCGCACCTGGCTGTCGTCCTCCACCAGCAGGATGGTCTCCGAGCCGCGGGGAGGTGACGTCAGGGCCGTGGCACGGGGGAGCGGTGCGGCAGGCGTCCGCGACCGGGGCAGGTACACGGTGATCGTCGTGCCCGCGCCGGGCGCGCTGGTCAGGTCGATCTGGCCACCGCTTTGCCGCACGATGCCGAACACCGTCGCCAGGCCCAGGCCGGTGCCCTTGCCCACGGGTTTGGTGGTGAAGTACGGCTCGAAGATCTGCGCTTGGACCGCCTCGTCCATGCCCGTGCCGGTGTCGCTCACACTGAGCGCCACGTAGTCCCCAGGGCGAACGTCGGTGATGCGACCCGGGTGGCGGGCGTCGAGGTGCACGTCGGCCGTGCTGATGCCGAGCACGCCGCCGCCGGGCATCGCGTCACGGGCGTTCGCGGCCAGGTTGAACAGGATCTGCTCGAGCTGCCCCGCGTCCGCCCAGACCGGCGGCACGTGCGGGGGCAGGTCCAGTGCCAGCTCCACGTCCTCGCCGATCAGGGTCGCGAGCATGGCCCGCACCTCGGTGATCGTCGCGTTGAGGTCCAGGCACTCGGGCTCCAGCACCTGCTGGCGCGTGAACGCGAGGAGCTGGCGGGTCAGGTTGGCCGCTCGCTCACCGGCGTGCTGGATGTCCTCGATCTCCGGACGTCGTGGGTCGTCCGGCGAACAGCGCCGCAGGAACGCCTCGCTGTTGCCGTTGATGACGGTCAGGATGTTGTTGAAGTCGTGGGCGATGCCACCGGTGAGGTGGCCGATCGCCTCCATCTTCTGCGCGTGCCGCAGCTGTGCCTCCAGCTCGGCGTGGGCCACCTCCAGTGATCGCCGCGCCTGTTCGGCCTCGGCGAGGGCCTGCCGTTCCCGCTCGAGCATCCTGATGCCGCGCAACGCACTGCTGAGCTGCTGCTGGATCGCCTCGTAGACCCAGCCCGGCATCGCGCCCACCTCGAACAGCACGAACCCGAGCTGTTCCTCGAGCCCGAAGAGCGCGGCGGCCACGAAGTTGCCGGGCTTCCGCCGGTCGATGCGGTGGGGCGTGAGCTGGGTGGACCGGAACGTCAGCGCCGTGAGCTCCGGCCGGAGCTCACCGTTCTCGTACGACATCAGCGGGCGTGCCCGCTCACGGGTCGACTCGAACGTCATCACGTGGCAGCCGGGGATCCCCATCCTGGGCAGTTCGGCCACCAGCGCGCCGGTGAGCTCGGCGACGTCCCGCGAGACGATCAGCCGCTGACCCGCCTCGCGCACGGTCTGGTCCTGCCGTTCGTGCAGGAGGTACTCGAACGTCCTCTCCCGCTCGACCACGTCGGACACCATCAGCTGCACCCGGAGCCACAGGTCCTCGATCGCGCCCTCGTCGATGCCGCGCACGAGAGCGAACCGGCGCAGGTAGAACAACGGCGCCCACCACGACTGCGCCGCGCACCCGGCACGCGCGCTGTCGCGCAGGTACTCCGCGAACACGGCGAGGAAGCCCTCTGGCCGTCCGGCGTCGAGGAACAGGCGGACCAGGTGTTCGGCCCAGCCGGCCGGCAGGACGGCCGACTTCGGACCGAGCCCCTGGCGCAGGTTCGCGGCGACCGCCTCGGCGGTGTCGTGCTCCGGCACGGCGAGCTCACCGTGCGCCGGTGCGGAGGTTCCGCCGCCCGAAGGGATGCAACCGCACGAGCGGCCGACGACGAGCTCGGTGGGGACGACCTCCAGCACGGGTGCGGGCTCACCCCGGACCAACGCGCTCGCGAGTTCCGCGGCCCGGCGCCCCATCTCGTGGAACGGGGCGCGCACCGTCGTCAGCGCGGGCGTTCCCGCGTCGATGTTGACCCGGCGGTGCACACTGCCCGAGGCCGGCCGCGCGGGTGCCTGGTAACCGAGGTCGTTCGAGCGGATGCACGTGTGGTTGTCGTACCCGACGACCGCCACGTCCTCCGGCGTGCGCAGGCCCGCCTCCTGCACCGCGGTCACGACGCCCAGCGCGAACTCGTCGTTGGCCGCCGCGAAGGCGTCCGGCGGTTCCGCGGCCTCGTCCAGCATCGCCGCGACCGCGTCCGCCGCGGCGGCGGGATCCCAGGACGGCGCGGGCGCGGTCACGAGGTCCGGATCGACGGCCAGGCCGTGGCGGGTGAGTGCGTCTACATAGCCCTGGTAGCGGTCCCGCGCGCCGACGTGTGCCAGCGGTCCGCGGACGAATGCGATCCGCCGATGGCCGTGCACCTCGATCAGGTGGCTGACCGCCTGGTCCATACCGCCGCGGTTGTCCATCACCACCGTCGGCCAGTCCGCCAGGTGCGCCTCGACGCTGACGATGGGGATCGGCGCGTAGCGCTCGGCGAACTCGCGCATCGCGGCCTCGCCGATCTGCTGGCTGATCCGCGTCGTCCAGATGACCAGCGCGTCGATCCGGCCGGGCGCGATGAGGTCGTAGACCGCGTTGGCCTGGCGCTTGTGGCGGTCCGGATGGTCCAGTTCGGTGCCGACGAAGCAGACGAGGTCGCATCCGGCGGCGGCCACGCCGTCGCTGACGCCCTGCCACTGCTCACCGGCGAGCTCGATGAGCGGGCCAGCCGTGATCATGCCGATGGTGGGCCGCACTGTCCCGACGTCTCCCGCAGACCTCTCGCACCTGGCTCGTCGGTGGTCGGAGCCAGCGGCAGATGATACGCGCGGTGTGGAGCGCACGACACCCCGTCATGATCAGCCCGGTAGTGGACTTTAATTGTCGACGTCCCTGAGGCGGCCGAGCTAGGAGCTCTGACAGTGGCACCACGTTCCGCAGCTGTCGACGTGCTGGCTGATGTTGTCGGCTGGTCCGGTCTGCCCAAGTGGCAACCGGACTGGACGGTGACTGAGCGTCTGCTCGGTCTGACCCTGCCCGATGACTACAAGGCGTTGCTCCACACGGTGCCAACAGGCAGCTACGCCGGCACCGTGCTGATCAACGCGCCGACTCGAACCGGACAGGAGGGTGACCTGCTCGCTCTGCACCGCGAGGTGATGCTGTCGTTGAAGGACGGGCGGAAGCCGCCGTACGCGGCCTTTCCGCGGCTTCCCGGCCTCATTCCGTGGGCCACCTTCGGCCATCCGATGGGTGGGGAGCTGTTCTGGCTCGCGGACGACGGTGATCCGAACAAGTGGCCGGTGATCGTGCGGGGCGCGGACGGCGACTGGGAGGAGTACGACGTCGGGGCGGTCGCGTTCCTGATCGCGCTGGTGCGCGGAAAGCTGCCGAGCGAGATCGTCATGCCCAAGCCGGGAGCTCCGGCTTACCGGACCTACCAGGACCTGCCCGGGTCGCCGAACAACACAGGACGGTAGCGGTGCACGAGGCGGTACGACGACTGGCCGGGGTGACGGGGTGGGCCGGCCGGTCCTATGTGGAGACTCCGTGGGACGTGGTCCACGCGAGGCTGGGTTTCGAGTTGCCATCCGACTACCGCGACTTGCACGCTGTCTTCCCGCCCGGCACGTTCGACGCGCCAGGCGTGCTGAACGGCGTGATGGCGCAGCCGCCGTACCGGGTGGATGGGGTTCCGGATCACCTGTACCAGTTCGAGGTGGAGACGCGGCAGACGGAGGATTGGCGTCGCGAGCACCCGGAGGACGTGCCGGAAGGCATGGTCCCGTGGGCGCGCGGGGATCGCGAGGGTGTGTTCTGGGTGCGCCGATCGCCGGATCCGGAGCAGTGGACGGTCGCGGTCTCGAGCGGCGGCATCTGGGGCTACGACGACGCGCCGGTGGTGGAGGAGTTCGACTGCGGGGCAGTGGAGTTCCTGATCGGGTTCGTCACGGGCGGCCTGCGCAGCCGCGTGCTCGGGCCGATCGAGGACGACAGCGCCGTCGGCGGGTTCCGGCCGATCGACGAAGAGGAATGGCTGAGCTTCTCCGAAGCGAGCTCACCCCAGGTACGCCGAATCTCGCTGCGTGACCTGAGGCTTCCGGACTGACCCCTGGTCGTCCGACCGCCACCTTTGCTGCTTTACTATGGAACTAGTAAAGCAGCAAAGGGGCTTCCGTGTTCGTCTTCCGGCTCGACACCCACTCCGGCGTGCCGCCGTACCTGCAACTCGTCCAGCAGGTCCGCCAGGCGGTGCTGCTGGGCTTTCTCCGACCCGGTGACCGCCTCCCGCTCATCCGCGAGGTGGTCGAGGACCTGGCGATCAACCCGAACACCGTCGCCAAGGCGTACCGGCAGATGGAGCAGGAGAACCTGGTCACCGGCCGGCCCGGCCAGGGCACGTTCGTCGACGAACAGCAGTCGGCCGCGGTGTCGCCGTCGACGTACACGTCGCTGCACCGCGGCCTGGCGACCTGGTTGCGCCGCGCCTACGCGGCCGGCCTCGACGAGCAGGCGGTCAACGCGCTCTTCGCCTCCGTCCACCAGCAGACGAGGAACGAGGACGTGGCGTGACGGCGATCGAGTTCGCGCTGCGCACCGACGGTGTGGGCAAGCGGTACCGGAAGGGCTGGGCGCTGCGCGACTGCACCCTGGCCCTGCCGGCGGGCGGCGTGATCGCCCTGGTCGGGCCGAACGGCGCGGGCAAGACCACACTGCTGCGCCTGGTCGTCGGGTTGCTGGCACCGAGCACCGGCACGGTGGAGGTCCTCGGCCACGACGTCACCGCCAGCACCCCGCAGACCCTGTCCCGGATCGGGTTCCTGGCCCAGGACCACCCGCTGTACAAGCGCTTCACCGTCGCCGACCTGCTCCGCTTCGGCCGGGCCTGCAACCTGCGGTTCGACCAAGGGCTGGCCGAGCGCCGGCTGGCGAAGCTGGGCATCCCGCTCGACCGCAAAGCGGGCACGCTCTCCGGCGGGCAGCAGGCCCAGGTCGCGCTGGCCCTGGCCCTGGCGAAACGGCCGGACCTGCTCGTCCTCGACGAGCCGGTGGCCAGCCTCGACCCGCTGGCCCGGCACGAGTTCCTGCAGGTCCTCATGGGAGCGGTGGCCGAAGGCGGGGTGACCGTCCTGTTCTCCTCCCACGTCGTGCACGAGCTGGAGCGCGTCTGCGACCACCTGATCGTGCTCAACCAGGGCCGGGTCACGCTCACCGGCGACATCGACACCCTCCTCACCGAGCACCGGCTGCTCGTCGGCCCGCGCACGGCCACCGAACTCGACCGGGCGGACGCCGTCGTGGAGGCCGTCCACAGCGACCGGCACACGACCCTGCTGGTGCGCGACGGCGCGATCCCGGCCGCGCCGGGGTGGCAGGCCCAGCCGGTCTCGCTGGAGGACCTGGTGCTGGCGTACCTGCGCCGGCCGTCCGAGCAGGGTGCCGCGGTCACGCCGGAGGTGACGGCATGACGTGGTTGATCTGGCGACAGCAC
The DNA here is from genome assembly GCF_024648825.1 of Lentzea californiensis. Classification (GTDB taxonomy): domain Bacteria; phylum Actinomycetota; class Actinomycetes; order Mycobacteriales; family Pseudonocardiaceae; genus Lentzea; species Lentzea californiensis. The sequence continues at coordinate 1,240 of NZ_JANBBE010000030.1, read as the reverse complement.
CGGACCGAGGTCTGCGTCCTGGGTCTGCTCGTCGGCCTGTTCGGCATCGCCCTGCTCGTGCTCGGGACGCAGGCCCACGACCTGTTCCCCGGCGGTCCCGCCCGGTGTGCGGGAGAGGCCGGTGCCAACGAGGCCTGCACGTCCTCCTTCCGCCGGCTCGACGACGAGTACGGGTTCGTCGAGAACCTCCTGGCGGCCTTCTACCTGGTCCCCGTCGTCATCGGCGCGTTCCTCGGCGCGCCGCTGCTCGCCCGCGAACTGGAGGACGGCACCTGGCAGCTCGCCTGGACGCAGGCCGTGCCGCGGATGCGCTGGCTGGCGGCCAAGCTCGCGGCGCTGGCCGGCGTCACCGTCGCGCTCACCGGGATGTTCACCGCGGTGCTGACCTGGTTCCGCCAGCCGTTCGACGCGTGGGAAGGGCGGTTCCAGTACGACGCCTTCGACCTGGAGGGCCTTGTTCCGCTGGCGTACGCGCTGTTCGCGTTCGGCGTCGCCACCGCCGCGGGGGCGTTCCTGCGGCGCAGCCTGCCCGCGTTCGGCGTCGCGTTCGGAGCGTTCCTCGCCGTCCGGATGTCGGTGGCGCTGCTCGCCCGTCCCGCGTACGCCACGCCGCTCACCACCACGCAGCCGGTCCCCGCCGGCGGCTCCAAGGACCAGGCGGGCCCCGTGCCCAGCTTCGCTGACTGGACGATCGAACGCGGCTACGCGGACGCCGCCGGGCGCAGGCTGAGCTCGACCGAGTACTACGAGCTGGAGGCCGCCGCCGACCGGGCCGGCACCAACCTCAACCAGTTCCTGCACGCGCGGGGCGTCCAGCAGTTCGGGGTCTACCACCCGGCAGACCGGTTCTGGACGTTCCAGTTCATCGAGACGGCCCTGTTCGTCGTCGTCGCGGCGGTGCTGATCGGTGTGGTGGTGTGGCGGGTACGGCGCCGCATGATCTAGACGAGTAAGTCCTAAGTCCGGGCGGTGTCTGAAGACAGACGAAGGGTGTTCAAGATCAGTTTGTGAGGACCGACCTGAATACCCTTCTGACCGCACTCTACGTCAAGATCGATGATCACTTGGGCAGGCCCGCCCGGACTGGACGACCACCACGGCTGACCGACGCTGAACTGCTCACTCTCGCCGTGGCGCAGGCCTTGCTCGGCATCCGTTCCGAGGCCCGCTGGCTGAGGTTCCTGCCCCGCCATCTGCCCGGTGCTTTCTCTTACCTGCCACAGCAATCCGGCTACAACAA
>NZ_JANBBE010000029.1 GCF_024648825.1 Lentzea californiensis | reverse complement strand
CACCAACATCCGCCGCACCCTGCACGGCGCGATCAACCTCGCCACCGGCACCTGGCACCACCACGTCTCCATGAAGAACGTCTCCGTGGTGTTCTGCTACTTCCTGCACATGCTGCTCGACGCCTATCCCGATGCACCGGTCGTCGCGGTGATCTGTGACAACGGCGGCACCCACCACAGTGGAATCGCCCGGCGGTGGCTTGCCGAGCATCCCCGGCTGATGTTGATCGAGGGCGCGAAATACAGCCCACAGGACAACCCAGTCGAACGCATCTGGGCCGGTCTCAAACAGCACATCGCCAACACCGCACCCGCCACGATGGCCGGTCGCGTCCGCCAAACCCACGCCTACTTCCGCGACCGGACCACCGAGCAGACACTCACCACCGCCGCACCCTGGACTTCGCCCTGGCTACCCCAAGGTTTCGGACAAGACTTCTGGCCAGGTGCTTAGGAGTTGGCGAACTGCTTGAGCCACCTGAACACGAAGTAGATCGGGAAGAGCAGGATCGCCAGGACCAGCCAGACTCCTCGGCGCTTCTTCTTGGTCATGATCTCGATTGTGCACGCCCGGATGCGCGCCGTCAGGCGAATCGGCTGAGGATGGTGCCGTGAGGTTTCGATGCTTTGTGTGTTCCTGGCTCACGACGGTCAAGCTGTCGACCCCGCGTCGGCGTGCCAGCGCAACCACTCCGCCGCGCTGGACCAGACCTCCGGCTTCCAGTTCGCTGATGACCATCGAGCATTCCTGGTCGCCGGGCTGTCCACGAACCTCCTGCCAGGCCCCTTGGACCCGGCGTCGCCGCCACCAGCTCGCACTCGCCACGGCCCCGACTGGCGGCACCATGATCACGAGTTCCGTCGCCGCCTCGAAGGGCCGGTCGACGGTGTCCTGTTCGACGTCGAGCGTTCTGCTTGCGGCCGATCAACGCGAGCACGCACGGCCAAGGCGTTCAACGGCGACGACCTCACCGACTCGGCCGGACTGACCAGCCGTGGCACTCGCCATCGTCGACGCGCCAGCGCTCTCGGCGGGCATGCCCACGCACACCGACTCGACGTGGTCGAACCGCAGTCCGATGTGGAGTGTTGAAGACGGGCGTCGCGGCGATCGGACACTTAGTGCGTGCGACGTCGCACGCCCAGCATCACTCCGAGTCCCAGGAGGGCGAGCATCGCGGCGACGCCGAAGGTCCAGTGCGTCGCGCGGGCCGACTCGACCGGTGTTACCGCGGTGACGTCGGTTGTGCCGGCGGCGAAGGCGAACACCGCTCCCATGACCGAGGCGCCGGTGATGAGGCCGAGGTTCCGCGAGAGGTTCAGCATGCCGGACACCACGCCCCGCTCGTGCGCGGGCACATGTCCCATCACAGCGGTGTTGTTGGCCGCTTGGAACAACGCGTAGCCGGAGGTGACGGTGACCAGTGGGAGGAGGTAGCCCAGGACACCGGCTCCCGTGGGCATCACGGACAACGCCGCCGTGCCGCAGAGGACGCCGCCAAGGCCCACTACGACCACCGCGCCACTGCCGAAGCGGTCCGCGGCACGCCCGGCCGGGACACCGGTGAGAGCCGACACCGCAGGGCCGGCCGACATCACCAGGCCGACGAGGGCCGGTGCCAGATCGAGTGTCCCCGCCAAGTGGAAGGGACCCACCACGAGCGTTGTCATGACGATGGTCGTCACGAGCGCACTGGTGGTCAGGCCCGCGGCCAGGACCGGGTCGCGGACCATCGCGATGTCGACCAGCGGGGCCGCGACCCGACGCTCGACGAGCACGAACGCCACGAAACCAGCCACTGCCGTGACGAGCAGTCCGACCGCGAGAGAAGCGCTCCCGACGGTCACGGCCACCGCGTAGGCGCCTAGGGCGATCGCCAGCAACGCTGTGCCGACGGCGTCGAAGCGGGACTTGGCGGGCGATCGCCGGGATCCGGGCAGGACCTGGCGGGCGAGAGCGAACGCCAGAACGCCGAGCGGCACGATGACGAAGAAGATCGCACGCCACCCGAAGGCTCCGACGAGGACGCCGCCCAGGGCCGGCCCCAACGCGGTGCCGACCGCGGACGTGGTTCCCAGCAGGCCCATGGCCGCGCCGGTACGTCCCTCTGGCACGGCGTCGGCCGCCATCGCCATGGTCAACGCCATCATGCACGCGGCGCCCGCTCCCTGGACCGCCCGGGCGGCGATCAGGAACGGCAGGTTCGGAGCGAGACCGCACAACAGCGTGGCGACGGTGAACACGGCGATGCCACCGAGCAGGACGCGGCGGCGGCCCATGGCGTCGCCCAGCCGTCCGACGCCGACGATCAGCGTCGTGGTGGCCAGCAGGTAGGCGATCACGACCCACTGAACGGCGCCGAACGGCGCGTCGAACGCCGTGGCAATGCTCGGCAGGCCGACGGTGGCGATGCTGGTGCTCAGCGACGGCAACAGCATCGCCAGCGACAACGCGGTCAGCGACCACATGAGAGCCGGTTGTTTCGTCTTGTGGAGTGATCTCAAGGTGATGGCGCCTTCGTGGAGTCGGGGAGGTGCAATCGACGCTAGGTCCGTGGCCGACCTGGCGGAAGGCGCAAAGATGGAAAGGAACTTGTGCACGCGACGCCAGGTCACGTGCGATCCTGTGCGCATGGCCCGCGACCTCAACCTCCTGGTGACGCTCGACGTGCTGCTCGAGGAGGGCAGCGTCACCCGAGCCGGCGAAAGGCTCGCCCTGAGCCCTTCGGCGATGAGCCGTGCACTCGCCCGCCTGCGCCGCGCCACGGGCGACCCGCTGCTGGTGCGGTCCGGACGCGGGCTCGTGCCCACCCCGCGCGCGATCGAGTTGCGCGACCGCGTGCACCGCCTGGTGCGGGACGCGGAGGAAGTGCTGCGGCCGGTCGCGGAACTGGACCCGGCCACGCTCGATCGGACGTTCACCCTGCGCGTGGGCGACGGGTTCGTCGAGCGGTTCGGCCCCGGGTTGGTGGCGGCGGTCGGTCTGGAGGCGCCCGGAGTGCGGCTGCGGTTCCTGCGGAGGACCACAAAGGACACCGGTCCGTTGCGTGCCGGCGGCGTCGACCTGGAAACCGGTGTGATCGACCGGCCGCTGACACCGGACGTGCTCAGCGAGCCGCTGCTGACCGACCGGTTCATCGGGGTGGTGCGCGCCGGGCACCCACTGACCACCGGTGAGATCACCGTGGCCCGCTACGCCTCCGCACGGCACGTCCACGTCGCGCGGCGCGGCGTGGAGGAGGGCTTGGTCGACGAGGCCCTGCGCCCGGCCGGCCGGCGGCGTGACATCGTGACCGTCGTGGACGGCCTCGGCGCCGCCCTGGCGCTTGCGAGGGCCTCAGATCTCGTGGCCACCGTCGCCGAACTCCACGCCGCACCCCTGTGCCAGGACATGCACTCCTTCGCACTGCCCTTTCCCACGCCCGAGGTGACGGTGTCCTCGCTTTGGCACACCAGGTTCGACGCCGACCCCGCCCACCGATGGCTGCGCACCCTCGTGCAAGAGGCCGTCAAGGCGTGACGACACCGCCCCGGCGCCTGCCACGGACGCCGGCATCAGCAACGGCCGCCGCACCTTCGTTGGGACGGCGCCGCGGTCAACCGGCCGGATGCGCCTCGTAGCCGTTGGCGATACTGCGTCAACCCGCCGCCTCGGTGACGACCAGTGCGCTGACGACCGCGAGACTGATCGCGAGTTCCGCCGTGTGCCGTGCGTTCCGCGCACGTCCGCCAGCTCTGCACGGGAGGTGGGCCGGGCGGCACTCCCATTCCCGCGCGTCGTTCTCATGAGCGCGTCGGTGTCCGCTGTCGGGGGTGCGGCCGATAGCAGGTCGCACACGGAGTAGCCGCACTTCTCCGTCCCACGACGAGAAGTTCGATTGTCCTTCGCATGCAGCAGGTACAAGCGGGTCAGCTGGACCAGGTTCTGCTCACCCAGTGCCCATCGCGACGCAGTGTCCAGTACACGGGCGGCGATGCGTTGACGCCGGACCGCGGCTGCGGTCCAGTAGTCGACCTCTGCCAAGCGGGGCTGCGCCGAACCGTGCCCGCCTCATCGGCAGATGAGTGCGCGATCCGCGCGCATTCCATCCGCACGACGGGCCCAGGTCGGATCGGCGTGGTGACCGAACACACCTGATCGAGTGACTACTTCGCAGTCGTCAGATCGATGTCTTCCAACGCGCGTTCCAGTTCACGCCGGTTCTTGGCGCCGAGTTTGTTGCGGATGCGGGTGACGTGGTGCTCAACGGTCTTGGCCGCGATGAACAGCGCGTCTCCGACCTCGCGGTAGGTGAGCCCATCGCGTACCAACGCGGCTACCTCTTGTTCGCGCTCGCTCAGGACTTCAGCGCCGCTGTTGCCCTTGCCGCCGTTCGTGCCGTGGAACTGGCGGGCGATGTCGAGCAACTGGGTCATCGCCTTGCGGTCGGTGGTGTGCATGGCCGCGTGCCCCGCGAGTCTTGCCGCGTCCGCGCGCATGCCGTGGGCGTGCAGTTCCTGCGCTGCCGACTCGACGCGTGTGTGGTCCACGTCGCCGAGGCCGGCTTGGCTCCAGCAGTGTGCGGCGGTCGACAGCGCGCGGGCGAACGGCAGCGCGTCCGCTGCGTCGTCCAGCGCCGAGAGGTGTTCCTTCGCTGCTGGGTGGTCACCGAGCAGAAGTGTGGCGTGAAAGGCGTTCCAGCGCGGCAACACCGACCACAGTGGAGGGTCGTCCAGGTTGCCGAGCAACGTCCACGCCTCGTTCAGGTGTGTCTCGACGCGGTGGAACTGGCCGATTCTGGCCGCCGCGACGGCGATCTCGGTCAGCGGGATCAGCGTGTAGAGGTCGACGGGGTGCACGACGAGGGCCTGCTGGGCCGGTTCCCACGCCGACCGAAGGGCACGGAGGTCTCCGGCGCGGCGGGTGACGCCCAGTTCCAGTGCCGCGGCGAGCAAGGCTTCCCGCGGTTCTCTGGAGAGGTCCGGGCGCGAGAGTCGTTGTGCTGCTTCGGCATCGCCGCCCAGGAGTTCCACGCAGGCGAGCAACAGCTGGTGCCTGTCCGCGTGCAGTCCCCTGCCGTCGTCACCCTGGACGGCTTTGGTGAGCAACGACCTCGCGACCGTCAGCTCGCCCGCGTGGACGCAGATCAGTGCGGCGAGCGCGGTGGGACTGTCCGGTTGCACCAAGGCCCGGGACCCGGCCTGGTTCACTCCCGCGGTGGCCACGGCGGCGGCGACGGCGGCCATCGGTGGTCCGGTGACGGTCTCGAGCACCACGTCGGCCAGCCGGTGCCCGAGGGCGTCGGTGAGGGACCTGGCGGGCTGCGACCGTGCACCGAGCTGGACGGTGCGGGCTTCTTGCAGGCGACCGGCACCGAGGAGGCCGGTCACGGCGAAGCCCAGAGCGAGGCCGTTGTCCGAGCGCTGGAGCAGTTCGCCGCCGCGGCCGACCTGCCCGCGCAACGTCAGCACGGTCGCGGCGACCAGCAACGCCTCCGCGTTCGCGTGTTCGAGGTCCACCACGCCGACCGCGCCGTCGAGGTCGCCGCTGAGAGCGCGGGCCCGCGCCAGCAGCGCGGACGAACCGGTGCCTGCCGCCGTGAACAGTCTTGCCGCCAGCGCCGGGTCGTCGTCGATCACCTCGTGACCGGCGGCGGTGAACACGTCCGCGAGGCCGGGATCCACCACACCGAGTTCCAGCAGCAGCCGCGCGTAGCGGCACACCGGCTGTGCGCGTTCGGTCTGGGTGAGAGCGAGCTTGCGCAGCAGGTCTGCCCGTTGTTCCGCCGGCGCGAGCGCCTCGATCGCGTCGGCGGCCACGGGAAGGGGTGCTCCGTCGAACTGGAGCAGGCCGGCCGACCTGAGGGCCTCGATGGCGTGCGACACCGTGCGCAGGTCCAGTGCGAGCACCGTCGCAAGTAGTCCCACGTCGAAGGGGGCGCCGAGAGCGCGGGCCAGCAAGAGGTCGCTCGCGGCGACGGACAGCCCGTCGAGGTGGCGGGCGAACGCGATGCGTGGTTCGGGTGACAGCTCGTCCAGCACGAACTCAGGCGTGCCACCGGTTCGCTCGTGCAGGCGCCCGGCGAACTCCTCGCTGACCGGGGCATTCCGCACGAGGGTGGCGAGGGAGTGGACGTGGCCGCGCGACAACGGCCGGAGATGCACTCGAACGACCGAACCAGGCAGTTCGCTGATCAGTCTGCCCAGTGCGCGGTTGTCCGGCCACAGCCGGTGGGCGAGGGCGAGCCGGCCTCCGGCACGCACCGCCTCGATCAGGCGGTCGACCTCCTCGTCACCGAGCACGTGCCCGTCGTCGACGACGATCGACTGCTCGAACGTGCGCAGCAGCGTCGTCTTGCCGCACCCGGCCGGCCCGGTCAGCACGACGTGGTCCGCGCCGCGTGCGCGCTCGAGCGTTCGAGTGGTCTCGCCGTCGAGCAGCAAGGGCGTGTCCGCCGTCGGGGACATGAGCGCGTGAACCTCCTGGTGGCCTACCTCTTCATCTGTGCTTCGGTGCATCACCCGTTCAGGTTTGGTCACGGTCCGAAGGTCGGGATACACCCCTATCCCCCTACGCGTGGTGGCACCAACCCCCGACTCCACTCACCCGGACATGACCAGGCATGTCACCCGATGCGGTGATCTCTCTGCTCTCCGTAGCTTTCGGTGGCACCAGCACAACGACGCACCTGGAGTTCGACGTGGACCTGCCGCAGACGCTGCACGACTTCACCCTCAACCTGCTCGGCGACCCCGACGCCCGGTCGGCCTTCCAGCTCGACCCGCAGGGCTCGCTCGACGCGGCAGGCCTCGGTGACGTGCACCCGTCCGACATCCAGGAGCTGCTGCCGCTGGTGCTCGACTTCGCCCCGGCCACCGCCGTGGGCGACTTCGGGTCGACGATCTCCGGCCTTGACCTGGACCAGCAGCTCGACCTGATGAGCACGCTGCAGGACACGGCCGGCCAGCAGGTCGACGACAACACGGTCCTCGGCGCCGTCTCGGGCCTGACCGCCGCCGTGCACGGCGTCACCAACGGGTTCGACGTGCTCAGCGACCCGTCCGGCGCACTGGACGTCGTCGGGACGAGCACGATCACCGACGTCACCAAGACCGTCACCGACCTCGAGGTGACCGACACCGTCGGCGACATCAGCAACGGCACCGACGTGCTCGGCACGACGCACATCACCGATGTCGTCGGCGATGTCACCAGCACCGCGCACACCGGCGACCTGGGCGTGAACGACGTGCTCAACGGCGACGTCACCTCCGCCATCGGCAACGTGACCGGCAACGACCTGTCGCTGCACGAGGTCGGCAACGTCGGCGACGTCGTGTCCCACGTGGGCAACGTCGGCGACGTGACCGGCGTCGGCGAGATCGGCGAGATCGGCGACCTCGGCAAGATCGGCGACATCTCCGGCGAGCTCGGCGACGTCAACGTCGGTGGCGTGCTCAACGACCTCGACCTGAGCCTCTGACAGGTCATCCCCCGATCGGCCCGCCTCTGCCCCCAGAGGCGGGCCGATCGCGTTGTCACGCCGGTGTGGCGGCGAGTGCGGTCATGAGAAGTGCCGCCGCGGACGTGGAGACCCACCTTCGTGGCCGGTCGTACCGCGACGTGGCCGCGGAACTGGACGTGCCGCAAGCGACGTTGGGCAGCAGACTCCACTTCGGACTCGAAGCCCTGCGCTCGGCCGGCTCGAAATGGGAGTACGACCCGCGGCGTGAGGCAATCCGCCCGTCGACCAGCTCCGAACTACGAGTGTGAAACCGGGACTGACGCGTGCGATCAACCCGCACCTGCTGACCGGTGCCCATGCACTCGGCGCGCTGCTCGACGCCGAGCGAGCCGAGTTCGAAGCACACCTGGGCAGGTGCCGGGGCTGTGCGGACGAACTGGCCGAACTGAGGGAGACCGCGGCCCGGCTCGGCGACGCCGTCGAGCACGTACATCCGCACGCCCTGCGATCACAGGTGCTGGGCGCGGTCCGGCACGTGCGGCAGGTGCCGCCGGCCTCGGAGAACGTGACAGTTTCCTCACGACGTCAAGGCTTCCAGCGCGCCGCGGCTCTGATCTCCGCCGCCTGTGTGGCCGCCGCGGCGGTGGCCGGTGTGCACGGAGCCCTGACCTCCTCGGCGATCGTCCCCCCGGCCGCCTCTCCGCACACCCACGTCGGGGACCTGCTGGCGGCACCGGATCTGCGACTCGTCACCGCCGGAGGATCCGCGGGAACCGTCGCGGTCTCGCGCAGCCGCGACGAGATGCTCTTCCTGGCAGACGACCTGCGCGCGTTGCCACGTGACCGCGTCTACCAGCTGTGGCTGGTGGACGACCGCGGTCCACGATCAGCGGGAACCGTGCGTCCGGCGGGCGACGTGACGTCGCTGCTCGTGAGCGGGATGCAGGGGGCGGGCGAAGCCGTCCTCACCGTCGAGCCCGCCGGCGGATCACCGAGCCCGACCGGGGCTCCGGTGCTCACGATCGTCCTTCGCTGAATCGGACGCAACCCGCTTCGAGCTGCACATCGAGACGTGACGGGACCGTGAGCGTCCACATGCGACAGCTGGACGACCGGCAGACGTGAAAACTCCGGGAACCGCCTGTACAGCGCGGTTCCCGGAGTCGCGGTACTGCTGCCCCTGGAGATGTCAGGCGGGCATCAGGACCGAGTCGATGAGGTAGACGGTGGCGTTGGCGGTCTTCACGCCACCACAGATGACGTTGGCGTCGTTGGCCTTGATCGCGTTGCCGGAGCCGGTGACCTTCACGGTGCCGGTCTGCACGGTCTTCTGGTCACCGGCGATCTTGTCCGGGGAGATCTGGCCGGGCACGACGTGGTAGGTCAGGATCTTGGTCAGCAGCGCGTCGTCGGTCTTGAGCTTCTCGATGGTCGCGGCGTCGATCTTCGCGAACGCCGAGTCGACCGGCGCGAAGACCGTGAACTCGGCGCCGTTGAGCGTCGAGACCAGGTTCACCTTCGGGTTCAGCTTGCCCGACACCGCGCTCACGAGCGTGGTGAGCAGCGGGTT
>NZ_JANBBE010000028.1 GCF_024648825.1 Lentzea californiensis | reverse complement strand
ACGCTCAAAGGCCAGCTCGATCTGGAGCTGCATGGCGGCCGCACCATCGACGGCGTCACCGCCCGCATCGCCCAACGCGTCCTTGCCCTGACCGCTGCCGCACTGGGTGCCGCGGTCGCTAGGCTTGATCGGCTTGCCTCAACCACCTGTCCGGGGGAACAGTGCACCGTTTCGCGGCCAGTCCCGCCCTGGCGCGGCTGGAATGGGTTCTCGACGGCCTGGACGGGAAACCCGGCTGGGGAGCTGACGTGCCGGACGTGCTCGCGGCTGCGTTCACCACCTTCGTCACGCCCGAGAGGTACGTCGAGGTCACCCGCGGTCGAGCTGCGCACTACGCGCCGGTCGTCGTGGTCGGTCTCGACGTCGGCGAGACCACCGCGCAGGCGCGGATCCGTCGTCACGACGGCACCGTTGACGTCGTTTCCTGCGTCGTCGAGGCCGCACGGCCGCATCGAATCGCTTCCACGTGGGTTGCCGGACTGGTGCCGGCCGATCTGACACCGGGGTTGCCGGCCGACTTCACCGACCACGACCTGCCTTCCGCCGCCACAGACGCCCGGCTGGTCGTGTTCTCCGGGGTGCCCGGCAGCGGAAAGAGCACCCTGGCCGAAGCCGCGGGCGCCGCGCTCGGGATCCCGGTCTTCGCCACCGACTGGCTGCTCGGCGCGCTGACCCCGTTCGGCGGTCGCCATTTCGAGGATCCATTCGCGATGGCCGAAGAGGTGCTGACCACGCTCGCCCTCCGGCAACTCGTCGCCGGACAGTCCGTCATCCTCGACCATCCCACCGAGCGGGTCGCGACCAGGGACCGCTGGCGCAGCCTGGCCCGCCGGGCCGGTGCGGAGTTCCACGTGGTCGTGTGCCACTGCTCCGCCCCGCAGGTCCACCGCGCCAGGCTCGAAGGCCGCAGCCGCGGAATCCCCGGCTGGCACGACGCGGGCGACTGGCACGACGTGCAGCAGCGACAGAGGAGTTTTCCCTCCTGGGCAGGGGAAGCGCTCTCGGTGGACACCGTTCAACCACATGAGCGGTCCCTTGCCGCCGTCATACGACACATCACCGCCTGACGGCGTCAGGACACGGGCCCGTTGCCGCCCTGCTCGGACGCGGCGGGTGGCGATCGGGCTGACGCACCGAGGGTCGCTTCAGGCATGGTCTAGACCATCTCGGGACGTCGAACGGCGCGTAACGAGCGAGCCCCGCTTCACGACGGACGGGTCGTGCGCACCGAAACGCGGAACCTGACCGTCGCCGTCACCGCCGTCATCGGGTTGATCGGCGCGATCGGGGCCAACGTGTTCAGTGCGGTCATCGATCCCGCGTGGTCGAAGAAGAACATCTGGCCACTCGGCATCGGTGTGTTCGTGTTCGTCGTGGGTGCGGCCATGTGGCTGCACTGGTGGCGATCGGGTGCACGCGTCGTCAAAGCACGTGCTGTGGCCGCTGTCGACACCGGCGACGGGATCATGGAGGTCGTCGTGGCGACCCGCTCGGGTGCGGTCCTGACCGCGGGCTACGCCGACAACGGGACCTGGTCGAAGTGGACCGATCTCCGCGCGGACCGGATGTCCTGGGACGTCACCGCGGTCGTGCCGACCAGCGACGTGGTCGAGTACTACGCTGTCGACACCGACGGGGCTGTGGCCATGGCACGGCGAGACCGCGGAAAGCTGTCGGCCTGGCATGCGGTTCTGCAGCCGCCACCGTCGGAGCGGATCATCCGGATCTCCGCCGCGAGCTGGACGCCGAAGCAGCGGGAACTGTTCGGCATCACGGACACCGGGCGGTCGCTGCACACGTGGAAGTGGGACGGCCAGCCGTGGGCCGACTGGCATGACGCCGGCCTGCCGGCCTGCATCGACGTGGCGGGGTGCTCCCCGAAGAACGACGTGCTCGAGCACTTCGCAGTCGATCGAGACGGCACCGTGTGGCAGAGGTGGTGGTACGTGGATCAGGGTTGGGTGAGGTGGAACAACTGGGGAAGGCCCGGTTCGCCGGCGAAGTGCGTCGCTTCGTTCCGCAAGGCGGCTGACTTCCAGGAGATGTTCGTCGTCGGCAAGTCCGGCGACCTGGGGCACCGGTGGTACAGCGGTCACGAGGGCTGGTCGGGATGGGCGCGAATGGACACGCCGCCGGCGGGACTCGACGATGTCGCGGCCGGCACGACCAGCGCGAACAACCTGTGTTGCGTTGGGCTCGACAAGAATGGCGACCTCTGGCTCCGGACCTGGTCCGGTGAGTGGACGGAGTGGCGGACGATCCCGTCGCAGTGCTGAGGCCGGTCCCAGCGGGGCCAGGTCATGAACCCGTTTCAGGCTCGACGCCGGTGAATTCGGGCTGCTCGCGAGGCGTTGAGCCGTGGACTGCGGTGGCCGACGCAGAGGAGAACCGTCGTTGCGCGCGTGTAGGAGGAGATCGCATGCAGGATCCGTCGGACTCGATGGACAACGCCGAGCCCGAACAGAACGGCCGGGGAGACGCCACCGGCTCGCTTGCCGGGGACGAGTCGACGTCCGACCCGGACATCGACTCGGCGACGTCGATGGTCCTGGTGGAGGTGCTTCCAGGGGTCGCTGTCGTGGCCGGTGAGGTTCCGGCGGAGTTCAGGCTCGATCTGATCGACTTCGGGATCGTGCCGGCCGCCGACCGCAGGCAGATCTCAGCGATCCTCGCTTCGATCGGGAACGCGGCGACCGTTGCCGGCAACATCGGGAATGCTTTCGCCAGCGTGCAAGGACTTTACCGGCTCGGGGACAAGACACAGGCTCTCCTGAGCAACGGCGCGAAGCTCGCCACCAAGGACGGCGGATACCTCGGAACGGTGCTAGGTCCTGGCGGCACCTTGGGTCAGGCCCGCTTCTACCCCGTGACAGCGTTGAGCAAGGCACGGATCGCGGCCTCGATAGGGCCGGCACTGGCCATGGTCGCCTTGGAGATGATGTTGAACGAGGTCTCGGGCCTCGTCAGGAAGAACCTCGCGGTGACGAACCAGGTCCTCACCACCATCCGCAAGGACCAGTGGGCCGAACTGACGGGGCTCGTGGCCGCTGTCGAGCGCGCGGTCGAGCAGGCCCGGGAGATCGAGTCGGTTCCGACGTCGTTGTGGGACGACGTCGCGGGCAGTGGAGCGTTGCTGCGCAAGCAACTCGAGCTCTACCAAGGAAACGTCCGCGACCACGTCAAGCGGACCAGCCGGGCCGACGCACGCGGCCACCGCGAGTACTTGCAGGCGAACGCCGAGGTCATCGCGTTCGACGTCAACGCCTTGCTGTCCTCGCTCAACGCGTGGACGGGGTATCACGCGCTTCGCGCCGCGAGGGCGAGAGCCGCCGGACGTGAAGACACCGCCGAGGCGCAGTACGCGGAGGTCATCGCCCGCGACACCCGCGTGGAGTTCGACTCGACTCTTTCCGAGATGACGAGCCTCGTCGACGCGCTGGTCCGGGAGCTGCGGATCACCGCCGAGCTCCGCGACCCCGACGCGTGGCCGCTGTCGGGGAAGCGGAGAGACGTGAAGGCGGCCCGCGAGATCTCCGCCCGGCTTCTGGAGGCGATCGAGCCCCTTGCCGACGCTCTCCACCCGCCGGTTCCGCCGATCGAGGCCCCTGACGTCATCTGCGGACCCGAATCGCTGGACCCGGAGCCGTACCTCCGCGTTCTGCGGTGGTTCTTCGAGGACGGTGAGGTCCTCCGTGCCCTCGGCTTCCCCGAACCGTTCGACGACGGTGCCATTTCCGCGATCGTCGGCGGCGCGATGGGGATGCTGGCGGCGGCGATGGACAAGTCCACGGGCAGGACGCTGGTCGCGGTCACGGATCGCCGCATCATCCTGGCCACGACGAACACGTTGCTCGAGCAGGCCGAGATCGACCAGGTCATCCCGGTCGACCAGGTGCGCTACGTCCGAGCACCCATCGCACCGGACAGCAGTTCACGGTGGGCGATCGACCTGATCACGCGCGACGAGAACATCCGCTGGCTCTTCCACGCCGACGTCGACAACACTCGAGTGGACTCGCTCGCCGCCGTGCTCGCCGAGTCGATGACGATCCCGGACGCCGAACGCGAGGAGCTCCAACGGCGCCGCCACCCCGCTATCGAGACGGGCGAGAAGAACGAAAGCGCTGGCACGACTGGACTCGAGACCACGGCTCGCGATTCCGAGTAGGCCGTGAGCCGGCGGGGATTCACCGCCGATTCATGCAGTCCACCCAGGACTCGGTGGTGACGATGATGTCGGCCGGGAGGGTCTCGGTCACGGTCCCGTCCGACACCCAGATGTGTGCGTGGTAGGTCGCCATCGGCACCGATGCGGACCCTTGCACGCCGACGAACCCGTTGACGGTGATCGAGCCGTCGGGGTCGTGGAAGTTGGCGCCCGGCGGGAGGTGGTGCTCGGTGGCGGTCCAGCCGGGAGGCAGGTCGCGCATTCCGAACTCGAGGTCGGTGGTCCACTTCCCGCTCACCACGAAGATGAAGTAGGAGGCGTGGGTCCTCCCGTCGGGACCGTGCTGGACGCACATCCGGCTGGTCCTGTCGAACTGTTCCAGATGCCACGTCCGGGTCTGCGACGCCGTCTGCGCCGACGCGACGACGGATGTGCCGGCCAGGGACAGCAGGAGCACCGAGGCCAGGACGAGCACCGATCTGGCGATCCGAGACATCACCTTCACCGAACCCCTCCTGACACAGGCACGAACACGCTGCGGTTCACGCTAGCGACCGGATCTCAGAGCTCTCTGAGAATCGCCGGAACGTGCTCCGCCGCGATCGCGGCGGAGCACCGGGGGTTCGTCGGCAGGCTCAGATCTTGCCGGTACCCGCGCCCTGGGTCACCAGCGCTTTCACGTTCGACGGCGTGTCCAGGGTGTAGGCGTAGTAGCCGCGCGGGTCCTCCACGCTGCCGCCCACCACCGGTTTGCCGCTGTTGACGTAGACGTTGTTCCGCTCGACGATGCTGCCCTTCGGGCCCGCGTAGCTGTTCGTCATCGGCTCCTCGACGTTCTCGAAGTAGTTGCCCTCGACCCAGCAGCCGGACTTGTTCTGGCACGCGACGCCCGTGTCGCTGTTGGCGACGTAGTAGTTGTTGAACACGTGCACCGGGTTGCCGAAGCGGGTGCGCGGGTTGCGTTGCGGCGTCCGGTCGAAGAAGTTGTGGTGGTAGGTCACCTTGAGGTGGCCGGTGTCCTGCGCGGCGTTGCCGTCGTCGTGGCCGAGCAGCATGTTCTTGGTGTGGTGGTGGGTGTGGTTCCACGACACGGTCACGTAGCTGGACCCGCGCTTGATGTCGATCAGGCCGTCCTTGCCCGCGGACAGGTCGTTGTGGTCGATCCAGACGTGGTGGGAGAACATCTGCACGTTGATCGAGTCGTCGTTGGCGTTGCGGAACACCAGGTTGCGGATGATCACGTTGTGCACGGCGTTCGCCGGGGGAGTGGTCACCGAGCTCACCGGCAGGCCGATGTTCAGCCCGCCGCCGGTGATGCCGGAGTTCGCGCCGACGCCGATGACGGTCTTGTCCGAGGAGACGTCGTACATGCCCGCCGCCAGCGTGATCATGCCCTGCACGCGGACCACGCGTGGTCCGTCGGCCTTGATCGCGGCGGTGAAGTCGGCCGCCGAGGAGACGGTGACCTCCGGACCCCCGGCGCCGCCGGTGGTCCCGTTCTGGCCGAGCGCCGCCACCGAGGCGAACCCGATGGGCGCGGCGTCGGCGGCGGAAGCGGGCGCGGTAGCCGCCGACGTGGCACCGCCGATGAGCACCGCGGCGAGCGCGAGAGCGCTTGTCCTCCTCATGAAGTCCTCCGTTGGACTCGGCCGACGCCCGCGCCCGCGGTGACGAGCGCTGGTACGTCGGCGGCGTTGTCGAGCGAGTAGGCGTAGTAGGTGCGGGGTTCGACGACGGTGCCGAGGGTTTGCGGGGTGCCGGAGCCGGCGTAGACGTTGCCGCGCTCCACGACGCGGCCCGGTCCGCTCTTGTCGTAGCCGGACAAAATCGGGTAGGCGACGTTCTCGAAGTAGTTGGCCTCGACCAGCACTCCGGCGTCCTCTGTGGACGCGACGCCGTAGAGGGAGTTGCCGCGGTAGTAGTTGTTGTAGACGTGCACGGGCTCGGCGAACCGCACGCGCGGGTGCCGCTGGTCGGTGCGGTCGAAGAAGTTGTGGTGGTAGGTGACGCGCAGCTTGCCGCGGTCGGCGGTGTAGGTGTCGGAGTGGCCCAGCAGCGCGGCCTTGCTGTGGTCGTGGAAGTGGTTCCACGACACCGTGACGTAGTCGGACTGCCGCTTGATGTCGAGCAGGCCGTCGAAGCCGCGCGACAGGTCGCAGTGGTCGATCCACACGTGGTGCGCGGAGTTGGTGACGCTGATGGAGTCGTCCGAGGCGTCGGTGAAGCGCAGGTTGCGGATGATCACGTTGTTGCCGGGGCGGGTGGTCGAGCCCAGTTGCAGCCCGCCGCCGGTGATCTCGGCGGTGGAGCCGATCCCGAAGATCGTCTTGTTCGCGACGACGGTCAGCATGCCGTCGACCTCGATGCGGCCGGACACCGAGATGACGTAGGGCTCCTTGCGCCCGACGTAGTCCCGCAGCGCCGCCGCGGTGGTCACGGTGACGGCCTGGCCGCCCGCGCCGCCGGTGGTCCCGTTCTGGCCCAGCGCGGTCACGCCCGCGAAGCCGTCGGCCACGGCGTCGGCGGCCGGGTCCGCCCACCCGGCGCGCGGAGTGGTGGCGGCGAAGGCGGTCAGCGCCGCGCCCGCGAGCAGCCGTCGTCGGTTGATGGGGCTCATGGTGGTCCTCCGCGTCCTGTCAGATCCGGCCGACGCCGACGCCCGCCGGAACGGTGCCGGGCAGGCTGGCGGCGCTGTCGGGGGTGTAGGCGTAGTAAGTGCGCGGCTCCACCACGGTGCCGAGCGTCTCGGGGGTGCCGGAGCGGACGTAGACGTTGCCGCGCTCGACCACGCGCCCCGGCCCGCTCTCGTCATAGCCGGAGTAGATCGGGTGGGGGACGTTCTCGAAGTAGTTGGCCTCGACCAGGACTCCCGCGTTCTCGGTCGACGCGACGCCGTAGAGGGTGTTGTTGCGGAAGTAGTTGTTGTAGACGTGGATCGGCTCGCCGAAGCGGACCCTCGGGTGCCGTTGCGCGGTGCCGTCGAAGAAGTTGTGGTGGAACGTCACCCGGAGCTTGCCGGTGTCCTGGCCCGCGTTGGAGTCGGAGTGGCCCAGCAGCGCGGTCTTGCTGTGGTCGTGGAAGTGGTTCCACGACACGGTGATGTAGTCGGCGCCGCGGACGATGTCGATCAGCCCGTCGGCGCCGCCGCTGAGGTCGCAGTGGTCGATCCAGACGTGGTGCGAGGACTGCTGGATGCTGATCGCGTCGTCGTCCGCGCCGGTGAACCGGAGGTTGCGGATGATCACGTTCTGCCTGCGGTACAGGTCGAGGCCGCCGCCGCTGATCTCGGCGTTCGACCCCAGCCCGATGATCGTCTTGTTCGACCGCACGCCCTGCTTGCTGCTGATCCGCATCACCCCGTCGACCTGGATGACGTACGGCTCGTTGCGGTCGCAGTAGTCCAGGAACGCGTCCGCGTCCCGCACCGTGACGACCGGGCCGCCCGCGCCGCCGGTGGTGCCGTTCTGGCCGAGCGAGTTCACCCCGGCGAAGCCGTCGGCAGTGGCGAGCGGGGCCGCCCACGCGGGCCTGGTGGTCGTGGCCAGCGCGGTCGCGGCGGCGCCCGCGAGGAGCGCCCGCCGGCTGATGCTGCTCATGTGCCCGTCCTCCTCAGACTCGGCCGACACCCGCACCTGCGGGCACGACGGTCGGGACCTCGACGGCCCGGTGCGGTGTGTAGGCGTAGTAGGTGCGCGGCTCGACGACGGACCCGCGCACCTCGATCTCGTGGTTGCACTCGACGAGGACGTTGTCCCTGGCGACCATCCGGCCGAGGTCACCACTGAAGTCGACCCGGCCGGGGTTGTTGACGCTGAAGAAGTAGTTGCCCTCCAGCACCACGCCCGCGTTCATCGCCGACGCGACGCCGTAGCTGTTGTCCCGGTAGTAGTTGTTGTAGACGTGCACCGACTCGCCGAAGCGAACTCGCGGGTTGCGCTGATCGGAACCGTCGAAGTAGTTGTGGTGGTAGGTCACCCTGAGGCGTCCTGCGTCCTGCGCAGAGTTGTCGTCGTCGTGCCCGAGCAACAACGTCTTGTCGTGGTCGTGGAACCTGTTCCAGGAAACGGTGATGAAATCGGATCCGCGTTTGATGTCGACGGCTCCGTCGTCACCGTTGGAGAAGTCGTTGTGGTCGATCCAGATGTGGTGGCTGAACATCTGCACGTTGATCAGGTCGTCGGTGGCGCCGGTGATCGACAGGTTACGGATGATCACGTTGTGCACCGCGTTCGCGGGCGGCGAGATCACGTCGTCGTCCACCGGGAGCCCGATGTTCAGCCCGCCGCCGACCAGCCGGGCGTCACCGCCGAGGCCGACGATCGTCTTGTCGGAAGCGACGTCGTGCATCCCGTCGCTGGTGCCGGTGGGCAGCGTGATCGTGCCGCGGACCTGCACCACCAGTGGTTCTGGCCGAGCGATGTAGTCGAGGAATTGCGCGGTCGTCGTAGCGGTGACCACCGCGCCCCCGGCCCCGCCGGTGGTTCCGCCCTGCCCCAGCGCGGTCACCCCGGCGAACCCGTCGGCGGCGGGCCCGGCCGCCGTGGCGGGCGGTGTCCCGACCGCGGCGGCCACCACGGCCACCACCACCGCGACCCGTGCGAGGGCGCGTTCGTACCCGACGTGCGTCCACATTTGGGTGGTCCTTTCGGGAATGCGTCTCGGGGTACGGCGGCGGGGTTGAGAAATCGCTTTCCTGATTCGGACCATAAGACTTGTGTTTCCGGCGTGTCAACGCCGCGTCACATATGAGAACCGGTTCACATACGTGGTCTCGCCGATTGCTTTTCAGTGGTGGCCGCGTAGTCCTTTCGGCCGATTAATTCGATGCTGCGAAGAATAGTGTCGAATGAATTCGACTGGAGTGGGCGGCGCCGGGTTCACGTCAGATGCCGAGCAGGCTCGTCCGCAGCGCGATGCCGCGACCGCGCCGTGAAAGCGGCGGAGGCGGCAAGCGCTGGAGGATGCGACTCTGTGGACGTGGCCGGAGGTCAGGTCGATGTCAGCGTTGTCCGTCGGACCTTCACGGATCGGTGACGAGCTCGAACTCGGTGTCGAGCAGCCGTCGTGCGTCGATGTCGCCCCACGAGGCGGCACGTTCGAGCACGTCGGCGGCGTCATCGTCGTCGCCGCGCTCGAGCAGGAACGCACCGAGGTGGTAGCCGGCGGCGGGCTCGCCGATCTCCTCGGCCAGCCGGTACTCGCGCTCGGCGGCCGCCAGGTCGTTCCGGCGACTGTGCAGGAACTTGGCGTAGTCGATGTGCGCCTGTTGTGCATCCAAGTCGATGGCCGTGCGCAGCAACTGTTCGGCTTCGTCCAGGCGTCCGAGCTCGGCGTACACCTCCGCGAGCGCGCAGTAGGTCGTCGGCCGGGCCGTGTCGAGGTGCTGCTCGGCCACGGCGAGCGCGCTGACGACGTCACTCCGGTCGTGCAGATGCGTACGGGCCAGATTCGCCGGCGCCAGCGTGTCGCCCAGCTCGACCGCACGCTCGAACATTCCCACCGCCTCGTCGAAGCGGCCCTGCTCGGCCAGGAACAACGCGAAGTTGTTCATCGCCTTGCTGTCACCCGAGGCCACGGCCATCAGGTACGCGCGCTCCGCGTCCTGGGACAGGTCGAGGTCGGCGAGCACGTCGGCCAGCACGTCCGCGAGATCGTCACGTCCCGCCGCGACCAGGGGATCCAGCAGCTCCTGCGCCTCGATCAGCCGGCCCTGGTCGAGGTATCCGCGCGCCAGCAACCGGGCGGCAGCGGGTTCGCCCGCCGCGACAGCCTGTTCGAGCACTTCGATCGCCCGCTCGTGCGGCGCCTGGTCCGTGCTGTTGTCGAGCATCTCAGAGCCGTGACGGCTCAATGGGCCTAAGACAGGCTCACTCATCAGGTCACCTTCAATCTGTGCGAAGGCTAGCCCACATGCGGATGGACGGGTTCCCCGGTTCACCTGCGGATCTCGGCCTGTCGATCGAGAACGGGAACCTCGCCGGTCCGCGAGCATCTGGTGGTGAGGACGACCGTCGCAGCGACGAGCTGCCAGGTGGTGATCGCGTAGACGGAGCCGCGTTCCCACGTGCCGACGTCGAACAGCAGGGATGTTCCGGAGGTGGTGGCGAAGCCGAGTGCGAGCAGTGAGGTGAGGCCGATGCCGCTCAACGTGAAGCCCGCGATCCGGGTTCCGGCGTGGTCGCGGAGCAGGAGAGCTGCGGTGATGGTTGCGAGGTTGCCGCCGAGGATGGCCATCACCGCTCCGACGGGATGCAGGGCTGCGGAAACGTCGTCAGCGTGACCGCTGTGGAAGGTGGCGACCAGGCCGTTGCCGGCCGCGTGCACGACTGCCAGCACCAGGAAGGCCGGACGCCCCCGGCCCGCGGGTAGGGCCCGGGCCAGGAACACCGCACCGAGCAGGAAGAACAGGCCCTGGTGCAGGAAGCCGAGGTTCATGACCTCCGCCAGGGGTGAGTCGATCCGCCGCTCGTCGAGGGGGTCCTCTCGCACGGCGCCGAGATCGCTGATGTAGTCGTGCGAATAGCTGTAGTTCGGGAATGCCGACGCCGCGACGGCCTCCGAGATCAGGTACCAGGTACTTCCCAACGCCCACAGCACCGCCGCGGTCATCGGCGGTTCTCGCCGCAGCTCGCTCGGTCGCGCCACTCTCACTCCTCAGCCGCACCGGTCACCCGGCCGGTGTCCTCGACAGAACTCTGCCCGGCCGGTGGATCTGACGCTCGGCGGGCATCCCTGCGGCTAGGCGTACTTGGCCGCGCGTTCTCGCAGGACCGTGAGCGCCTCGTCGGCGTGGACGGTGAACTTCAGCTCGCTTTTGATCACGGCGAGGACCACGCGGTCGGTGTCGATGACGAAGGTGCGCCTCTTCGCGTGCAGCGGGCTGAAGCGGCGCCAGGCACCGAACTGCTTCGCCACCAAACCGTCCACATCGGACAACAGCGGGTAGTCGAAGCCATGTGTGGCGGAGAACCGCCGCTGTGCTGCCACAGCGTCGGGACTGATGCCGATCCGGTTCCCGCCGACTTCGGCGAACTCCTCCGCGAGGTCGCGGAAGTGGCAGCTCTCCGCGGTGCAGCCGCCGGTCATGGCGGCCGGGTAGAAGAACAGCACGACCGGGCCGGAAGCCAGGAAGCTGGACAGCGTGCGGGGCTCGCCGCTGTCGTCGGGCAGGGTGAAGTCCGGGGCGATGTCTCCTCGTTGCATGGCAGGTATTCGGCGTCACCGGCAGCATGGATTGCCCACATGGCAGAAGTGCCTGGTGCGTGGGGGAGTGCGCCGAGTTGATCGTCGACTGTGGACTGTGGGCTGCCGGTCGATCGTTTGCCCTGGTCACGTGCGAGGGGCGGTCTGGTCGGTAACAGGTCGATAACCAGACCCATCCGTTGCCCGAGGGGTGGCGAATCACGAGCAACACCTGATCCGCTCACCACATGGAGATGTCCCGTCATGAACAAGACCGTCCGCAACACCGTCCTGGCCATCGGCGCCGCCTCGCTCGCCCTGTTCGGCGCGGCGTGCGGTTCGGGCGACATGGCCGCCAGCGGCTCCAGCACCGCTCCGGCCTCCGCCACGTCGGCCGCGCCGTCGTCGGCCGCGATGGCCGACCCGGCTGCGGGCCTCGTCGGTTCTGGTTGTGCCGACTACGCGAAGCAGGTTCCGTCCGGTGCCGGCTCGGTGTGGGGCATGGCCGCCGACCCGGTCGCCGTCGCCGCGAGCAACAACCCGCTGCTCACCACGCTCGTGAGCGCGGTGTCGGGCAAGCTGAACCCGAAGGTGAACCTGGTCTCGACGCTCAACGGCGCCGAGTTCACGGTCTTCGCGCCGGTCGACTCGGCGTTCGCGAAGATCGACGC
>NZ_JANBBE010000027.1 GCF_024648825.1 Lentzea californiensis | reverse complement strand
CTTGATCAGTCCGGCGGCGTTACGCAGCCGCTTGTTGTAACCCGACTGCTGAGGCAGGTACCGAAACAGGTGCCCCAGATGAGCGTGGGCGTAGCGCAGCCAGCGGGCTTCGGAGGTGTGGCCCAGCAGTGCCTGCATCACCGCGAGGGTGACCAGTTCGGCATCGGTCAGGCTGGGCACGATGCCGACCTTCGGCCGCCACGGCGCTAATCGAGGTTGCGCCCTGAGCAAGTCGTCGGTTCTGACGTAAAGTGCGGTCGCGAGGGTGTCAATGTCGGTCGTCACAACCCGTACATCGACACCCTCGCTTCGCGTCTCTAGGCGCCTACCCCTTGGACTTACTCATCTAGAGGAGGCTGCCTACCACGTCGTTGTCGGCAATCCGCCATACATCGTGGTCAGCGACTCTGCACTGAATGGTGAATACCGCCGCACCTACTCAGCATGTCATCGCCAGTTTCAGCTCACGGTGCCGTTCGCGCAACGCTTCTTTGATCTCGCGCGCCGAGCCGGTTCCGACGGCCGCGGCGCAGGTATTGTCGGCCAGATCACTTCGAATGGGTTCATGAAACGCGAGTTCGGAACGAAGCTCGTGCAAGAGTTTTTGCCGACTATCGATCTAACTCACGTAATCGACACGTCGGGCGCGTTCATACCCGGACACGGCACCCCAACAGTCATTTTGGTGGGCAGCCGCCGCTCCCCTGACCGCAATCAACCGGTGCGCGCTGTCCTCGGCATCCGAGGGGAGCCAGCTCAACCGGCCAAACCCGATAAAGGCCTCGTGTGGACGGCGATCCGCAACCAGATCGAAAAGGTTGGCAGCGAATCCGAGTGGGTGAGTGTTTCCAACTTTCCCCGCCTCCGACTCGCGCAACATCCCTGGTCACTCAGCGGCGGCGGCGCATCAGAACTACTTGAGCATCTCGACAACCAACAGCTCACGCTTTCTTCCAGAAACGTTGTCATTGGTCGCACAACACACACAGGCCTGGACGAAGCATTTTACCTGCCGCGTCGTGTTGCTCGCCGCCGAAGCCTGATAGGGGAGATGGTGCCCGTCGTTCTGGGCGACGGTGTCCGCGACTTCTCTTTGCAGATCGACACGTTCACACTCTTCCCATACAATGCGGACGGTAGCACAAGGACGGCGTCGCACGCATTTCACAGGCATCTCTGGCCACTACGATTGCTCCTGCGCGAACGCGTTGACTTCGGACAGCGACCACACGAACGTGGTCTTCGCTGGCTCGATCACAGCATGTTCTTCCCTAGTCGCTATAGAGCACATTTGTCAGTGTCGTACGCCGAAGTCTCGACACACAACCATTTCGTCCTTGACCACGGAGGAAAGGTATTCAAGCAGACCGCGCCCGCAATCAATCTCCCCGAGATCGCAAACAAAGACGACCACCTAGCCCTACTCGGCATACTCAACTCCTCAACAGCCTGCTTCTGGCTGAAGCAGGTGAGCCACGACAAGGGAAACAGAGGCGAGGGCGGCGGCATAACTAGCTCCGGATGGGAGCGGTTCTTCCAATTCAGCGGAACCAAGGTCGAACAGTTTCCACTTCCGACGAAGCTACCTCTTGAGCACGCTCATGCAATAAACATGACCGCACAGCAAGCCGCTTCACAAACACCTACGGCTGTCGCAGAACGCGAAGTTCCCTCACGCGACAGTTTGAGTTTGGCCAAATCTGCTTATGCAGCTCTGCGCTCTCGAATGATCGCAGACCAGGAAGAGCTGGACTGGGACGCCTATCAGCGATATGGCTTGCTGTCCGACATAGAAGCAGCCAAGGTGGTCACTCCCATTCCAGCGACCGTGCCGGTCATCAACCTGGGCGAGCGGGCGTTCGAAATTGTGCTCGCCCGAAGGATGTCGGCGGGTGAGATCGAGACGCAGTGGTTCGCTCGGCACGGATCCACGCCGATCACCGAGCTACCCGCCCACTGGCCTGACGAGTACCGCCGCGTAGTCGAAGCCCGAATCGCGCTAATCGAAAAGCGCCGCGACATAGCCCTGATCGAACGCCCAGAGTGCAAACGCCGCTGGGCCACCGAGCCCTGGGAAAAGCAGCAGGAACGAGCCCTGCGCGAGTGGCTGCAGGACCGCCTGGAAGCACGCCACCTGTGGTTCGCCGAAGACTCCAACGGCGTAGAGCAGCCCACCATGCGCTCAGTCTCCGAACTGACCGACCTGATCCGCACGGACGATGACTTCACCGAGGTGGCCCGCCTGTGGGCAACGGACACACTGGGTAACCAGGACGCCGACCCGGCCGAGATCGTTGCCCAACTGATCGACGAAGAGCACGTCCCGTTCCTCCCCGTCTACCGCTACAAGCCAGCAGGCCTGCGCAGGCGCGCCGACTGGGAACACGTGTGGAACCTGCAGCGCCAGGAAGACGCCATCGCCGCGGAACTCGGCAAGGAAGTCACAGACCCCGCAGTACGCAACGCCGTCAAAGAGAGGCTCGGCGACATCCCCGTACCGCCGAAGTACGGCTCCGGCGACTTCCTTCGCACCTCGTACTGGCGCCACCGCGGCAAGCTCGACGTGCCGAAGGAGCGGTTCATCTCCTACCCCACCGCGACCCGCGACGGCGACGGCAGCCTGCTGCTCGGGTGGGCCGGCTGGGACCACCGCGAGCAGGCGCACGCACTCGCCGTGCTGATCGCCGCCCGCCACGGTGAGGACGGGTGGGACGGTGAACGGCTGCTGCCGTTGCTCGCCGGTCTCGACGAGGTCCTGCCGTGGGTGAAGCAGTGGCACGGCGAGATCGATCCGGCGTTCGGTGCATCGCTTTCGAGATCTACGACGGTTTCCTCGAAGGCCAGTTGGGTGAGCTGCACATTCCCCGTGAGGATCTGCGGGCCTGGCAGCCGAAGGGACGCGTGGACGTCGCGCCGCTCCCTCGCAAGGCGGGCCGAGCCAAGAAGGCGGCGGCGCCCCGGGCGAAGGTCGACGTCGTGTTCACCTCCGAGCAGATCCAGGTCGTGGTCGACTTCGCGATCCATGGGCCCATGACGACGGCCCAGGCCGTGGAGGTCACGGGGCTGTCCACGCCAGCCACCAGGGCACTGCTCAAGCACCTCGTCGAACGCGGTGACCTCGTTCAGACCGGGCAGAAGCGCGGAACGAGGTACGAGCTCGCCTCAGGGTGACCGGCGTGTGGGGCGATCAATTTCGCCCCACACCCTCTTTCTCCGAACCGCGGGCCGACCGACGCACCCCCTGTTACATTCAGAGATCAGATGATCACAGGGGGTGGCGTACGGCGTGAGTCAGCCTGGGAAGGGATACGCGCTCGATCCGGCTGAGTTCGATCAGCTGAAGATCACGCTCAAAGGTGCGAGCGATGCGTTGGGCCTGCGTGACTTCAAGGCGAAAGCAAGTCTCGAAGGGACGATGACCGTGCAGTCGGTCAGTCCCTACGAGAACGTGGAGGAGACCGTCGGTGGGGCGATCATGGCCCTGACGAAGTTCGTCGATCAGGACTACGCGGCGACGAGTCAGACGATGCACGACTTCATCAACCGCGTGCACACCACGATCGAGACCGCGATCGACGTCGTCCACAAGACGCAGCAGGAATACCTCGAGGCCGAACGGCTTGTCGGAGACAGCCTGCGCAGGACGTATCCGGAATGACGAGGGGAGAGTGACGTGAGCTTTCTACAGCAGGTGATCACGGACTCGCTGCTCTCGGACGCTAGAGAGATCGACGGGTTCGCCAAGAAGCACGGTGCTGGGCTGCCTTCCATCGAGTCCACGCTGAGAATCGTCAAGGACATCGACCCGGATGCCTTTCGCAGGATCGGCAAGGACGTCTGGGGCACCGGGCAGTCCGACGGCGCGGATGATCTGGGCCGCGCGATCGACGGATGCGTCCGAGGCCTGGAGACCGCGGCCAACCAGGCATCAGCCTGGACCGGTGAGGCGAACAACGCCTACACCGAGCGGATCGGCAAGATGAAGCAGGCGTTGAGCGACATGCGCAAGCCCGCGCACGATGTCGGCCAGGCGCTGGTCGACGTTGCCGATGGCTTCGAGTTCAAGGTCTCCGACCTGTGGAACAACATCTGGAGCGCGATCGGCTTCGCGATCGGTGTCATCAGCGTGATCGCGGGCATCATCGTCGGTATCACGGGAATCGGCGCGGTCGTCGGGTTGATCCTCGGCATCCTCGGTGTCCTGGTGGGTATGGCCGCGTGGTGGCACTCGCAGAAGTTCAAGGCCGACGAGCAGATCGCCAAGTGCACCGAGGCGTCCGCGGCCGCGCTCAAGTCGATCGAGTCGCTCGGCAAGCTGCAGCCCTAGGAGAGGTCATGGATCCGCAGGAAATGGTGGCGCGGGCACAGGAGCGGTTCGCCAAGATCCGGCGCGACCCCGAGAAAGCCTTGTTCAGCGAGTACAAAGGCGTGTCACCCACAGGAGCGGTCACCGTGTGGGTGGACATGATGGGCAAGTTGGTGCGCGTGCACCTGGCACCGAACACGACGTACGAAGGTGGGGAGCCGTGGCTCACCGCCGAGATCATGGCCGCGCACGAGGCCGCCAAGCGCGCTTCCGAGTCGCTCGACTTCAGCATGGCTGATCTGGTGCAGGAGCTCGACAACGCCCTTCAGCTCAAGCAACGCGTCGCCGGCGCTCCTGAACCGGCGGCGGTGGAGCAGCGAGCGGCACCCCTCCGTCCCGATGACGACGAGTGGTTCGAGAACCGGAGCCATCTGCGCTGATATGTCGAAAACTCACTCTTCCCGTCGCGCCGTCGTGGTCGCCGCTGCGTTCGTGTTCGCCACGTTCGTCGTGCTGGCCTTCACCAGCATCGCCCAGATCATCTCGCTCCGCGGGTGGTGCGAAGACGACGCGATCAAGCAGATCCGTGCAGGCACTGGCTTCACCTCGGAGTTGCAGCTCGACAGCACGCCCGCTGTGTTGTGCCGCAGTGGTTCGGTGACAATTGAACTGCCGATCAGCCCATCCGTGGCGACCTTCGTGTTCGCTGTGATCGGCGCGGCGATCAGCGTGTTCGTCCTCGTCCGTGCGGCCCGAGACGTGCGCGAGTCCCGGGCCGCCTGACGGATCAGCGCCGCGGACCCCACCAGGGCAGGATCGGCGGCAGGTCGCTCAGCGTGTTCTTCGGCCGCTTCGGCACCGTGGAGGAACCATCGTCATCGGCCCAGCGGCGCCCGTACTGGTCAGGCATCGCACCCCAGCCCCAGAACGGCAACGGCCGGTCCGGCAGGATTCCGAGCTGGTCGAGAGGGTCGATGCGTTCTGCGCCGACGGTGCAGAGATGCGCCCAGTCGTCACCGAAGTCGAAGACGTACGCGAACTGGTCGCCCGGCTTCAGGTGGCTCAGTTTGGTCGTACGGCTGTCCACCGTGCCTTCGAGCTCCACTCCATCCCAATGATTCAGCATGCTGATCGGCGTGCCGTCGGCCAGCGTGAACATGTGCAGGTGCGACAGGTCCCAGCGGGCGAAGGCGGTGTCGATGGCCTGCGCCAACTGCAGGAACGAATGCGATCGGGCAGCGGCGAAGACACGGCCCGGCCTCGGCCAGATGTCTTCCCCACGACCGTGAACGAGTTCCACCCGAATCGACAGCCAGGTGCGTGCCACAACCACGTCCTCTCACGTCCTACGAACAGCGACGCCACTATCTCGCAGCGCTGGATGAAACGCCGGGCGCCATAGCCCCGACAAATGGCCGAGGCAGTCCTGATCGAATGCGCTCAGCCACTACGGTGGTTTCGACAGACCGCGAACCAGGGGGTTTCACAGCGTGACCATGGCCGGGCCGAACACATCACCGCTGCTCAGGGAACTGATCGACATCCCGACCAGCGTCCACCGGGGTGACTTCGTCCTCAAGCTCACCGGGTGTCGACTCCAAGCGTGACGAGGCCCTGCGCAGCTACGTGGTCACACCCCAGCTCCGTGTCGCCTTCGGCGAGGCGTTGGACCTGATCCACTCCTCTCTGGAGGAGCACGGCTCGAAAGCCGCCTACCTGCATGGCTCGTTCGGTTCCGGTAAGAGCCATTTCATGGCCGTGCTGCACGCCATGCTCGACGGTGACCAGAAGACGCTGGACCGCCGCGACTTCGGCGATGTGGTCGCTCGGCACAGCTGGCTCGGCACCAGGCGCTTTTTGCTGATCCCGTACCACCTCACCGGGTCGGAGAGCCTCGAGGCGGCCATCCTCGGCGGCTACGTCCACCACGTCCGGCAGCACCACCCGGACAAACCGATTCCGCAGGTCTACCGCGCGCAAGGACTTCTCGACGACGCACGAGGACTACGCGAGAAGCTCGGCGACGAGCAGTTCCTCGCTGGCCTGCCCAAACAGGCTGACGCGGGGTGGGGCGACCTCGGGCAGGCGATGACTGCCGAGAAACTCGATGAGGGCTTCGAGGCGCCGATCGACAGCGACGCGTCCAACGAGCTCATCGCCAAGGTCATCGAGGCGTACTTCCCGAGCTACGTCGACTCGGTACGTGGCGCGGCGAACGCCTTCATCCCCTTGGACCAGGGTCTGTCCGCGATCAGCAAGCACGCCAGAAAACTTGGTTACGACGGCATCGTGCTGTTCCTGGACGAGCTCGTGCTCTGGCTCGCAGGGAAGATCGGCGACCAGGCGTTCACCAGCCGCGAGACGGAGAAGGTCGCGAAGCTCGTCGAGGCCGGCGACGCGAACCGCCCCGCGCCGATCATCAGTTTCATCGCCCGCCAGCGTGATCTGCGAGAACTGGGCATCGGCGCGGAACGCACAGGCGCGGAGCTGCAGTCGTTCCACGACCGGCTGAACCACTGGGACGGCCGCATCGAGCGCATCACCCTCGAGGACCGCAACTTGCCGTTGATCGCGCAGGAACGCGTCCTCAAACCGTTGCCGGGTAAGGCGGAGGTGCTGAACCAGGCGTTCCAGCGCACCAATGCGCTGCCAGGCTGGGTCCGGGACGTACTGCTCGGCACGGGCGACGGCGACGCGTTCGCGCGGACGTATCCGTTCAGTCCCGCGTTCATGGACACCCTGGTGCACGTGTCTTCCGCGCTGCAGCGTGAACGCACGGCCCTGTTGCTGATGCGGCAGATCCTGGTGAACCGGCGCGACGAGTTCAAGCTGGGCCAGCTCGTCCCGCTGGGTGATCTCTTCGACGCGGTGGCGGACGGGGCGGACCAGCCGTTCACCGAGAAGCTCAAGCACGAGTTCGATGAGGCCCGCACGCTGTACCAGCGGACCCTGCGGCCGATGTTGCTGCGTGACCGGGATCTGCGCGAGGACCAGGTCGCTGGCCACGCGGAGGCGCAACCTGGCCTGCTGCAAGCGTTCCGCAGCGACGACAGGTTGATCAAGACGTTGCTGCTGGCCGCGCTCGCGCCGGATGTCGACGCGTTGCGCGACTTGACGGCACGCAGGCTTGCGGCGCTCAACCACGGCACGATCACCACGCCGATCCCCGGCCAGGAGGTCGGCGAGGCGGTGCGGAGGCTGCGCAGCTGGGCGAGCCGGGTGGCCGAACTGCAGGTCGGTGAGGGCAATGACCCGACCGTCCGGCTCAACCTCGTCGGCGTCAACGTCAACGCGATCCTCGAACGTGTGACCGCAGTGGACAACCAGGCGTCGCGTCGCAAGCTGGTGCGGGAACTGCTGTTCGACGAGCTCGGGGTCAAGGACACCGGTGGGATACCGGTGGAGCACCCGGTCGCCTGGCGGGGCAGCCGGCGGATGCTGGAGCTGGTGTACGGCAACGTGCGTGATCAGCAGGACCTTCGCGACGACGTCTTCGAACCGTCGCAGGAGGACCGCTGGCGGTTGTTGCTCGACTTCCCGTTCGACACGGAGACGCATTCCGCGGCCGATGACCGGACGCGGGTGCTCAAGCTGCGGGAGCGTCTGGGCAACCGGTCCGCGGTGGCCTGGCTGCCTGGATTCTTCACCGCGGACGTGCTCGACAAGCTGAGCCGGCTGATCCGCGTCGACTATCTGCTACAGGATCGCAACCACCTGG
This sequence comes from Lentzea californiensis, assembly GCF_024648825.1. Classification (GTDB taxonomy): domain Bacteria; phylum Actinomycetota; class Actinomycetes; order Mycobacteriales; family Pseudonocardiaceae; genus Lentzea; species Lentzea californiensis. Next base: position 13,265 of record NZ_JANBBE010000027.1, on the reverse strand, counting down.
AGAAGAACACCCTCAACATCGGTGCGGAGGATCGTCAGCGAGCCCGCGATCTGCTGCGCAACCTGCAAGGGTCGTTGCGCAGCGAGTTGCGGGAGGCGTTGAAGAACGCGTACGGCCTCGTCGCGCGACCGAAGGAGGAAGTCGTCCAGGACTGGCACGATCACCTCGCCAGTCTGGATGCGACGGTCAACCCGAGGCTTGATGCCGGCAGGCCGTTCGCTGACGCGCTGCGGTCCCTGGTGGATCAGCTGTACGCGGCGACCTACCCGAACCATCCCGACTTCGACCCGCAGCGCAAGGGTGACGTGGTTCGCGACGCCGATCTGCGGACCACGCTGCGGCATGTCCGTTCGGCCGCGGAAGACCCCGAGGGCCGGACCGAGGTCGACAAGCCGGACCGCGAGGCGCTGCGCCGCATCGCTCATCCGCTTCGGCTCGGTGAAGAGCACAACGGCCCGTTCGTCCTGAGCAGGCATTGGCCGGACGAGCTGGACCGCAGGGCGGCACAGGCAGACCTCGTCGACGCCGCCCTTCCGGTGCGGACGGTCCGTGCCTGGCTTCGTGATCTCGGCATGGAACGCCGCGTCGAGAACCTGGTCATCGCGACGTTCGCGGAGCTCACCCACCGCGCGTGGATGCGTGCCGAGCGCCGGATCGACCCACCCGACACACCGGACACCGTCTCCGATGACATGGTGCTCTACCGGCAGGCGCTGCCTTCGGCCGACGACTGGGACGTCGCCTGCAAGCGAGCCGCCGCGCTGACGGGCAAGGATGTGCGGACGAACGTGATCTCGCCGCGTGCCGTGGCACGTTTCGCCCGCGCCCTGACCAGCAAGGTCGAAGAGCTCCGGCTACCCGCGGTCGAACTGGTGGAGGTGCTCGACCAGTACTCCGCACGGCTCGGGCTTGATCACGACAAGCCGAACGGACGCCATCCGGTCGCGGTCGCCGCGAGCAACCTGCTGATCGAGCTGCACACGGTGAACGACCCCACCGCTTTGGTGGTCGCTCTCGCGAAGGCCGATCTTGGTGGTGTGGAACCTGTTGTCCTGAGCAAGTCGCTCGAGACCGCTCGCGAGGTGACAAGTGCGTTGCGCGGCGCGGACTGGGCGATCTTCGGCTGGCTCGACGACTCGGCAGCTGAGCCGATCAGGGAAGCCCTGAGCGAGAGCGCGAACGCGAACGAACACGTGTCGAGCATGCGCAAAGCCCTGGACACTGCGAAGCGCCGCCTCATCGAGCAGGTCCGGCCGACGCCCCCGCCGGCACCGCCCGCACCTCCGGCCGCTGGTACCTCGCCTACTTCACGGTCACGTAGCGCCGGCCAGGCCAAGGGTCGTTTGAACGACGTGCTCACCGAGCTGCGCGCGTTCGGCGAGAAGAACCCCAATGCGACCATCGAGGTTCAGTTCCGCGTTGTGGAGGCCTCGGATGACCGCGGTTGAGCTCGGCTCGGCCATCGAGAACGCGGTCACCAGCCGGGTCGGCGACGTGATCAGGACCATCGACAACGAGCCGAGCCGCAGCGCCGTCGGACGCCGCGTGGTGATCGGCATCCGCACCCGTGGTGAACCGGTGTGGACCGGTCCGGCCGACTATGTACTGCACAGTCATCCGGTTCGCTTCGTCGCGTGCCCATCGGTCCTCGCGGTCCTCGACGCGCTGGCAGAGACACCGCCGCCGTCGGACGCTTACACGGTCCTTGTCGTGCTGACCGACCGTGACGCGGGCGAGCTGGGTGACGACGTGATGGCACGGGTGCACAGGGAGCGGCTCTACGACGTCAGCAAGTACACACTGCTCCAGGACCTGTTGCGTGCCAGGCAACTCGACCCGCAACTGCGCGGCGGTGACAACGCGTGGCTCGTCGACGCACTGGTCGATCTCGCTCGCTCCGGTCAGCTGCCCAGCATGGTCGGCCTCACGTTCGGGCGGGATGTCGCGCTGGGCCATGTCGTGCGGAACCGGCTGTCCGTCGAGCCGTCGACGCTCGACCTCGGTGGCTTGATCACCGCCCTGGACGAGATGGCCACCCGGACGCAGTGGCGAGGCCTGGGCGACGAGGAACGGGCCGGCATCACCGAGCACCTCGTCGAACGCCTCGGTCGCGCGGCCGAGGTGGTGCTGCGGCTAGCGGTCACGCGTGAGGACCTCATCGCCGAACTCCTTGTCGCCGATGTGGTGGCGCGCAGCCCGGAGGACGATCCGAATGCCAGGCAAGCGTTCGGCGCTTTTATCCATACCCGCTTCGGTTCGGTGGAGCCCAGCAGGAACGATCTAGCGCTAGCGGGAGCACAGGCCGTGGAACTCGCCATCCACGCCGGCACGGATCACCTGTGGCAGCAGATCAGGTATGCGGACACGCTGCTGGCTCAGCTCAACGGTGTCGCCCAAGCCCATCAGAGCCGGGTGCTGCCGAGTGGGTTCACGTCGCGGCTGGAGCGTGCGGCGGAGAGCCTCGACGAAGCCGCGCTGTCCGTTGTGGACGAGCACCACCTCGCGGCTGGCGAGGCCGCCCACGTCCGGCGGATGCGAGCCGCTGTACGACTGCAGCGCTGGCTGTCGACGCCGTCCCCGGATTCGCTGAGCCCTGCCGCCGCGTTGCGGGCTCACGCAAGGGATCTGTCCTGGGTGGACGCAGAGCTCGGACAGGTGCGCAGAGGATCGTCCAACTCCGTGGTTGCGCAGGCGCTCGGCACGATCGCGAAGAAGGCAGGAGCACGCCGCGCCGCGGTTGATCAGCAGTTCGTACGAGGTCTTCCCGAAGCGGCGCAAACAGTCCCAGGCGACATCTGCGCAGTCGAGGACTTCCTGCCCAAGGTCATCGCGCCACTTGTGCGTGACCACAAGGTGCTGCTGATCGTGATCGACGGCATGTCCGGTGCCGCGGCCATCGAGATCGCGAACTCGATCGCGGACAACCGGCGACTCGGCTGGACCGAGGTCGTGCGATCGGCGGACGGAGGCCGTGAGGCGGTCCTGGCCGCGTTCCCGACCGAGACCGCCTACAGCAGAACATCTTTGTTGACAGCCTCGCTGGCGAGCGGAACGCAGGACGACGAGCAGCGGGCGTTCCCGAAACACACGTTCTGGCCGCCTCGAACCCGTGCCGTTCTGGTGCACAAGGCCGGACTCGGCGGCTCCGACGGACGTGATCTCGGAGCGGAGATCGACGCGGAGTTCGTCCCGCACAAGGAGCCTCAGGTCATGGCCGTGGTGCTCAACACGGTGGACGACGCGCTGAGCCGCGGCAGGCAAGCTGACGAGCCGTCGTGGCAGTACGACCATGTCGCCGGTCTCCCCCAGCTTCTCGGGAGGGCCGCCGAGAACGGCTGGGTCGTGGTAATGACCAGCGATCATGGCCACGTGCTCGAGCACGGCTCGACGCACCGGCCTGACAGCACGGGCGGTGCGCGGTGGCGTCTGCCTGGCGGAGACATCGGTTCGGACGAGGTCATGTTGTCGGGACGACGAGTGCTGGTCCCAGGCGGGTCAGCGGTACTCGCCACGAGCGAGAACGTTCGCTATGGCCCACGGACTCACGGTTATCACGGTGGTGCCGCCCTCGCGGAGGTTGCCATTCCTCTCGTAGTCCTGCTTCCACCGGGTACGGATGAACTGGACGGCTGGGCCGTCAACTCGCTCGGCGCACCGGATTGGTGGACCGGGCGGACAACCACACCGGCGAAGCGCCCGGCTGTCACCAAAACGAGCAAGCGTGGCACACGCAAACCCTCTGCGGACCAGCCGGACCTGTTCGCGACCGACGGGCCTCTGCTGTCTCGTGGCGCGCAGCTCGTTGCCTCGGAGACGTTCATCAACACACACAAGGGCCAGCCGACGAACCGGGTACTCAAATCCGAGGTGTTCGCCGCCGTCGTCGACGCGGTGCTGGCCGCGGGCGGACGACTTCCCGTTGCGGACGTGCTGCAGGCCGCGGGCACTCCTGGCCGCAATCCCAGGGGCCTGGTAGCAGCACTTGCGCGCGTACTGAACATCGACCAGTTCCCGGTCGTCGACCTGATCGACAACGGGCGCACGGTACTGATCAACGAGAAGTTGCTCGACGAGCAATTCCCCAAGGAGGGCTGATGGGAGTGATCAGCCCAGCGCGCCGACGTGCGGTGCTGGCGGCTTTGCGACGCGGCACCGTCCCGGAGACCGGGCTCGACCTGTTCGCGGTCGGCCTGGAACGACTCGCGCCCACGTTCGCCGAAGAGCTGTCATCGTGTTCGTCCGGCGGTGCGGAGTTCAAAGCTGTCCGCGGGGAATACGGTGCGGGCAAGACTTTCCTTGCAAGGTGGCTCGCCGAACGCGCGAAGGCCGTCGGCATGGCGGTGAGCGAGGTTCAGATCTCGGAAACCGAGACACCTCTGCATCGCTTGGAAACGGTGTATCGCCGGCTCTGCGAGAACCTGACGACAGCGGTGAGTCCGCCGAGTGCTTTCCGTGCGGTACTCGACAGCTGGATGTTCGCACTGGAGGAAGACGTCCTTGCCGAAGGCGAGGTGGACGGCGCTGACGCTGGACAGCTTGGTGCTGCGGTGGATGCGCTGCTCGAACTGCGCCTCGGCGAGATCGCCCGCACGACGCCTGGTTACTCGGCGGGACTGCGTGGCTACCGCAAGGCCGTGGCAGACGGCGACCAAGAGACAGCCGACGGCCTTGCAGCATGGCTGGCGGGGCAGCCGCACGTAGCAGCAGGAGTCAAGCGTGCCGCCGGTGTGAAGGGCGACATCGACCACTTCCAGGCGTTGGGATTCTTGCAAGGCCTGCTGACCGTGCTCAGGGACGCCGGGCATCCGGGACTTCTCCTGGTGCTTGATGAGGTGGAGACCCTTCAACGGGTGCGCAGCGACGCCAGGGCCAAGGCGCTCAACGCGTTGCGGCAGTTGATCGACGAGGTGGACAAGGGCAGATTTCCTGGCCTGTACCTGCTTGTCACCGGTACGCCCGCGTTCTTCGACGGACGCCAGGGTGTACAACTGCTGCCTCCGCTCGCGGGGCGGCTGCACACCGATTTCACGGCGGACACACGGTTCGACAATGCTCGGGCGCCCCAGATCCGACTGTCCGGGTTCACCATCGACCGACTCGTCGAACTGGGTGGCCGGGTGCGGGACCTGTACGCATCAGGCTCCTCCGCAGCGGACAGAGTGAGAACGCTGGTCGACGACGAGTACCTCAAGACCTTCGCGGACGCCGTCGCCGGCGGCCTGGGAGGCAAGGTCGGCGTGACGCCACGCCTCTTCCTGCGCAAGCTTGTCCTGAACGTCTTGGACACCGTTGAGCAGTACCCGGATTTCAAACCGCGCAAGGACTACGCGCTGACGATCGATCGCGGCGAACTCACCGACGTGGAGCGCGAGGCCGCTGCCGTCAGCCCGGATGACATCGATCTCGATGTATGACACCGGTCTGGCCGCACTCCATCCCGCTGTTCAGCACCACGTGGTGAACACGTTGCAGTGGCCTGGTCTTCGACCTCTGCAAGGCGCAGCGGTCGAACCTGTGCTCGCAGGAGCCGACTGTCTGCTACTCGCGCCGACCGCAGGCGGCAAAACAGAAGCGGCAGCCTTTCCTGTTCTGTCCAGGATGGCCTCGGAAGGCTGGACCGGAATCTCCGTGTTGTATGTGTGCCCTTTGCGCGCACTGCTCAACAACCTCACGCCGCGACTGAACTCCTATGCAGCTTGGTTGGGCCGGAGTGCCGAGGTGTGGCACGGCGATGTCGGGCAGGCCCAGCGCCGCCGAATCCTTCGTGAGCAGCCCGACATCCTGCTCACCACGCCGGAATCACTCGAAGCCATGCTCGTATCGACCAACGTCGATACACGGCAGACGTTCCACAACATTCGCACGATCGTGGTGGACGAGGTGCACGCGTTCGCCGGCGATGATCGCGGATGGCACCTGCTGGCGGTACTGGAACGGCTGTCGAAAGTCGCTGGGCGGGAGCTGCAGCGCATCGGTCTCTCCGCGACTGTGGGCAATCCGGACGAGCTCCTTACATGGCTGCAGGGCAGCAACCGTGCTCGACCTCGCCAGGTCGTAGCTCCACAGGTGGCAAACGCGGTGACGACTGATATCGCGTTGGACCATGTCGGCACCATCGACAACGCGGCGAAGGTCATCACCACCCTGCACCGCGGTGAGAAGCGCCTGGTCTTCGTGGACAGTCGTCGCCGTGCCGAGGAGCTCGGCGCCGCGCTGCGTGCCAACGACGTCACTACGTTCCTGTCCCACTCGTCTCTCTCCGCCACCGAACGGAGAAGGTCCGAGGAAGCTTTCAGTGACGCACGGGACTGCGTCATCGTCGCTACTTCGACCCTCGAGCTCGGCATCGACGTCGGTGACCTCGATCGTGTGATCCAGATTGACGCCCCGCAGACCGTTGCCTCCTTCCTGCAACGGCTTGGCCGCACCGGACGCAGAGCCGGCAGCAACCGCAACTGTCTGTTCCTCTGCTTGAAAAAGGATGCCGTCCTTCACGCAGCGGGGTTGCTGATGCGATGGGCGCAAGGCTGGGTCGAACCCATCACCGCACCTGTTGCGCCCAGGCACATCGTGGCTCAGCAGGTTCTTGCACTTGCCCTGCAGCAGAAGACCGTCGGAGTGAGAACCTGGCAGGAGAGCTGGGGTGACCTTCCGTTGTTCGGACCTGACTCGGCGGTGATCATGAAGCACCTTCTGACCAGCGGATTCTTGGACCGAGACGGCGACCTCGCGTTCATCGGCCCGGAAGCCGAACGCCGGTTCGGACGTAGATACTTCTCCGATCTCACCGCGGTGTTCACTGCGGCACCCGAGTTCTTGGTTCTGTTCGGCAGGGAAGAGATCGGGCAGATCGGTGACGACGCACTGCTGGTCGAAGTGGAAGGTCCGCGGGTCCTCCTGCTGGCCGGTCGTGCCTGGCGGGTCAACCACATCGACTGGAAGCGGAGGCGCTGCTTCGTTGAGCCGAGTGACCTGCCGGGGCGAGCCCGCTGGGGTGGAGGCGACCGTGGTCTCTCTTTCGCCATTACCCGCGGTATGAGGACCGTACTGTTGGGAAGTTCTCCTGACGGTGTCGCTCTCACCCGTCGTGCAGAGGCCGCCCTCGGTGAACTGCACGAAGAGCACGGCAGCCATGTGGTCGCTGACGGAACAGTCATCTCACGATCACCCAAGGGAGAAATGCTTTGGTGGACCTGGGCGGGATCAGCCGCTAACCGCACGCTGCACGCCTCACTCCCCGACCTCGTCGACCAGCGCCAGCGCGTCGGGGATCACTCGATCCGCCTCTATCCCGACATGAGCTTTGGTGACGTCAAGGACGCACTCACCGGTCAGCTGACAGAGAAGATGCCAGAAGTGAACAACAGTGCGGTGGAGGGACTGAAATTCGCTTCTGCGCTCCCGGACGAGCTCGCACGCGCGACGGTGGCCGAGCGGCTTGCTGACTTCTCGAGCATGCGCGCGGTTCTCGGTGAGCCGCGCACCTTCGTCCAAGACGACGCTGGCTGAACCAGCGAGTCATCGGCAGCACATGTCTGAACTGCATCAGCACTTTGACCAGAACCCTGGTCGAACAGATCAACGACCATCAACAGGCCAAGCAGAACGGTTCTCACCGGGCTGGTGATGCATCGACTCCGCAAGTTCGTGATGAGACCGCGCACTGTCACCCGACAGGCGGGTCGACGCCAGCGACTCCGGTCAGAGAGTCTGGGACCCGCCTGGCAGCACGCCGCGTCACCGACGACAATGACCGGATCATGCTCACGCCCTCGCGACTCACGCTCGCCCGCACCCGGCGCGGACTCACCGCTGCCGAGCTGGCGCGGAAGTCGGGCGTGCAGGTGCAGGCCATCGGCGAGTACGAGCGCGGCCTGCGCAGGCCCAAGGCCGCCACGATCGAATCTTTGGCGGGTGCGCTCGGTTTTCCGGCCGAGTTCCTGACTGCGCCGGAACCGCCGCGGCCGCAGAACGCGCCGCGTGATGCGCAGGCGATGGCGGCGGCGCAGATCGCGATCGAGTTCAACGGCTGGCTGGACCGGCTGTTCGTGCTTCCCCAGCCCGACCTGCCTCCTCCGCGCACCTCGCCGCAGGGCACGCGTGACGCGTGGCGGCTCGCCACCGGGCCGGCACCGAACATGGTGCAGTTGCTCGAGTCCCACGGTGTGCGGGTGTTCTCGCTGCCGGTCGACTGCACCGGGCAGGTGGCTTTTTCCTGCTGGCACAACGGAACGCCGTTCGTGTTCCTCACCCCGTCGGCGACGCCGGAGCAGGCCCGGTTCGACGCGGCCGTCCAGCTCGCCGTGCTCCTCGGGCACGACGAGCCGCACGAGTTCGCCGCCGAGTTCCTGATGCCCCAGCGACAACTGCCCGGCACCGACCACCGGCACTGGCACGTGGGCAGGGACCAGTTCACGAAGTGGGCGAACGTGCACAGCCTCGTGCCGGGCGGCATGACGCGGCGCGAGACCTCGAAGCTGCTCACGAAGGTGTTCCGGGTTCTCCGTGAGAACGGTACGACACCGTTGCACGTGGCCAAAGAACTGAACCTGGGCCTGGAAGAACTGAACGGGCTGGTGTTCGGGCTCGTGCTGACCGCACTGCCGGGTGGCGGAGAACCAGGGCCGAGAGGACGTGCACGCCTTACCCTGGTCAACTGATCCGACCTGGGGGCCTGCACATGATGTTCTTGCGGTATCTCGTCGCCGTGCCGTTGATCCTGCTCAGCTACGCCGGCGTGCCGTTCGGGTATCTGACTCTGTCGTCGTACCTGTTCCAGCGGTCACTGCCCGGCAGGCGGGAGGAGTTCGACTTCGCCGCCGAGTTCGCGGAGAAGTTCACCGACCTCAACGGGTTCTGGCCCGTTCCGTTGGCACTGCTGCTCTTCGTGGTGCTCTGGTGGATGACTGCGGCGTGGACGCGCATCGCGTTGCTGCCGTCGGTGCCGGTCGCCTTCGTCGGCCTCGTCGCCGGGACGGGCTGGGAGAAGTCCTTGCTGTCCGTGGCGACGCCGCTGGTCGCGTGGGGGCTCGCGTGGCTCGCGGCGAAGGCCGTGACGTGGCCGGTCACCGGCGACGTGCGGCGCTCGGCCGTCGAGGTCCTCATCGGACTGCGCGGCGGAGGCCGGCTGCGGGTGCAGTCACGCAGGTTGTTGCTCGACAAGCTTCCGCCGCCGCGGCACAAGGAGTCGCCGGTCGGCCGGGTCGCGATCCCGTTCGACCGGATCGGTCACGTCGAAGCGGGCCTCGTGACCTCGCCCGCTCAGTGGCGGTTCGGCAACACGAGCGAGCTCACGATCACGCCGGGGCCGGTGCTGCGGATCATCGGTGGCGGGCAGCAGTGGCTGCTGCCGGTGGACGACGTCGAGCAGGCGATGCGGCTGGTCCTGGAACGGGCGAAGGTGCGCGCGAAGGCAGATCCGCGGCCTCCCCTGGACAGCTCGCGCTGGGCGAACGCGAAGAGGCTGTGGGACTTGAGCCCTTCACAGCCGATGCAGCCGAACCAGCAGAAGGTGAAGCACGGCATGCATCACGTGATGCTCGTGCTCAGCGTCCTCACGGCGGCGATGGCCGGCTATGCGGTGTTCCGCGCGTTCACCGGCAGCTGGAGCTTCGTCTTCGGGGCGCTCATCTTCGGGGGCGTCTCCTACGGCACCGCTCGCGGCTGGGCTTCCCTTGGCGCCACGATGAAGCTCGCTGAAGAAAATCCTCACTCACCGTTGGCGGACGATCCCGATCCGCGACGACGTCCAGTCACTGGCTGGAGCCCTCAGCCCGTCACGCTAGGCCAAACGAGCGGTTTGTGAAACGCATCGTCCGGCATCACCGACACTGAGAGTGACGGGAAGCCGAGTCGTGAGGACGCCCCATGACGATGCAGCAACGCACAGAACCTTCGCCTGCCGCCGTTTTGATCGCCGTAGCCGTGCTCGCGCTGGTTCTGACCGTTGCTTTCGGCCCTCTGGGCTTCGTCCTCGGTCTCGCGCTGTTCGCGTTGATGTTCATCGGCACCAAGAACAAGACGGCCGATCAGATCGTCCCGGCGCGCACCCGTTCGCGCCTTCGCCGCCTGTCGACAGCCGGGCGGATCGCGATCGTCGGTGAAGCGCACCACCAGGACGCCATCGCCGAGGTGGTCGCACTCTCGGCGTCCGATCCCAGGGACGACACGTCCGCGCTGGCGACCGCGGTGCTCGTACAGGAGTCCGCCGGCCGCCACGACCGGGCGGCGGTGCGGGTCGACCTGCTGCGCGGCGACGGCACCGCGGTCACCGCCGGCTACCTGCGCAGCGAGCAGGCCGTTGACTACCAGCCCCTTCTGGCCGACCTGGCCGACCGCGGCGAGGTCGGCTCGTGCCCGGCCCGCATCGTCGGGAACGGCCAGCGCTATGGCGTGCACCTGCACCTCGGCGCCCCGCGCTTGCTGCTGCTCGACTACGAAGCACTTGGCACGGCGCTGACGTTGCCGGCTGAGCAGCAGGTCACCGTCATGGGCGAGACTGCCCATCAGTACGTGCTGCACCGCGTGGTCAACGGCCGCACGCCCGTGCACGTCATCGCCGAACTCCGTGACTGCAGGATCGTTAGGGGGTCTCACACCGGTGAACACACGCTCGAGGTGCTCCTGGAAGGCGAGTGCATCGGTCAGCTCACCTATGCGATGGGCCTTCGCTACTGCGACATGACCCAGGAGTGGCGCGCCCGCACGGGGCGCGCGCTCTGCGAAGCCGTCATCACCAACGAGGGCACCCGTGGCCTTCAGGCGAACTTGCTGCTGCCCAAGTAGTCGTCGAACGTCCGCGGCTCACGACCGAGAACGCGCTGCACGCCGTCGGACAGGTGCGCCTCTTCCCCCGTGCGGATGCGCACGAGCAGCATCGTGACCAGGTCGGCGATCTCGTCCGGGTAGCCGAGCCCGCGCATCGCGGCCGCGAACTCCTCCGGCGCGATGTCCGCGTAGAGCACCGGGTTGCCGGTCACCGCGACGATCCGCGCCAGCATCTCGGCGAACGACAACGCCTCGGGCCCGCTGAGGTCGTAGGTCTGCCCGTGGTGACCCGGCTGGGTCAGCGCGACGACCGCGACCTCGGCGATGTCCACGACGTCGATGAACGGGTGGACGCCCTGACCGGCGGGCACGGCGAGCTCACCGTGCTGGACGGGCGCGGCGAACATGTCCTCGTCGAAGTTCTGCATGAACCAGGTGGGCCGCAGGATCGTCCACTCCGCACCCGACTCCTTGACCGCCGACTCGAAAGGGTCGTCACCGGGAGCGCCGCGCATGGACAGCAGCACGAACCGGGTGACGCCGCCCTTCACCGCGACACGCGCGAAGTCGGCCAGCAGCAAGGGGTTCTCCGGCGGCACGACGTAGACGGCGGTCGTGCCCTCGATGGCGGGTTCCCAGGTGTCCGGGGCGGACCAGTCGAACCTCGTCGACGCGGACCGCGACGCCGGACGTGCGGCGGAGCCGAGGAGGTCGGTGACGCGCCGGCCGGTCTTGCCGGTGGCACCGAGCACGAGGATGGACGAGGCGTTGATTCCGCTCAATGTTGACATGACTAGAGCTAATCAACGTTGACGCGGACGATCCATGCCCGACTAGCCGCCATCCTTGCTCGTTCGTCCACGTGGTACTTAGTGGGTCATGAGTCAGCGTGATCTCGTGGACCTGAGGGACGCCCTGCGCGCGTTCGCCGCTGCCCGCGACTGGGACAGCTACCACACACCCAAGAACCTGGTGATGGCCTTGTCCGCGGAGGTCGGCGAGCTCACCGACCTCTTCCAGTGGCTGACGCCAGAAGAGGCGCGGGACGCGATGAAGGACCCCGAACTCGCCTGGAACGTCCGCGACGAGCTCGCGGACGTGATGCACTACCTGACCAGGCTGGCGGACAAGCTCGGTGTCGACCTCGTCGAGGCCGCGTTCGCCAAGATCGATCGCAACGAGCGGCGGTTCCCGTCCGGGAGCCTGATTCCCGTGCCTGTCGAGAAGGGTGAGCAGTGAGTCTCCAGAACGTGCACGTCCTGCATGTGCACCAGAAGGTCACGTTCATGGTCAACCGGTACGAGGTGTTCGTCGACGACAACGGCTCACCGGGCCAGTTGGTCGGCTTCGCCGAGCAGAAGAGGCTCAAGATCAAGGAGCGGGTCACGATCTACACCGACTCGTCGAAGAACCAGGTGCTGTTCGAGTTCAACGCGCGCAAGGTGCTGGACCTGGGTGGCGGCTACGACGTCAAGGACGGGCAGGGCAGGTCGATCGGCTTGTTCCGCAAGAACTTCGCCAAGTCGCTGCTGCGCTCCACCTGGCACCTGGAGCAGCAGGGCTGGGGTCAGGCGACGGGAGCGGAGCGGAACAAGTTCCTCGCGGGCTTCCGCCGGCTGTGGCAGTGGATCCCGGTGATCGGAGATGCGCCGTTCCCCATGCGGTATCACTTTGACTTCGTCACGGAGAACGGCGCGTCCGTGTTCAGCGTCGACAAGAAGACCTGGCTTCGTGACCACTACCTGGTCTCGATCCAGGATCCTGGCGTCGACCGCCGGCTCGTGATCGCTCAGGCCGTGGCGCTCGACGCGCTGCAGTCCCGCTAGGACTAGACGTACGTCAGCAGGAGGAGGATCAGGCACACCAGCAGCACGACGCCGAGCACTGCGGGCAGGATCGACTGCGAGGACGGCGCGGGCTCGCGGGCGTGCCTGCCCCGCCTCCTGCGCGCTCGCCACCGCAAAGGTGCCTCCCCGGCCCGCTGCTCGTTCATGACGATCACGGTAGGGAGGAACAACCCGAGCTTGACTCACGTCACCCGCTCGCCGGGGTCTCATCACCCGGACAGCCGCTCAATGAACACAGCGCCACATGCACGCAGACATGAAAAAGCCCTGCGGGGAGCGCTTGTGGCGCTCAACCCGCAGGGCAAATTAAGTTCGGCGGCGACCTACTCTCCCACACCGTAACCAGTGCAGTACCATCGGCGCAGAAGGGCTTAACTACCGGGTTCGGAATGGGACCGGGTGTTTCCCCAACGCTATGACCACCGAAACACTATGAAATTACAACCTGAACCCCGACACCAGCAGCAAACAAGCCTGCCGGCGGGTTCGATCGGTCCTGGTTGTTCTTCCAGAACCGCACAGTGGATGCGTAGCGTCTTTGTAACAAGTCCTCGGCCTATTAGTACCAGTCAGCTCCAACCGTTACCGGTCTTCCACCTCTGGCCTATCAACCCAGTGGTCTAGCTGGGGGCCTTAACTCACGAAGAGTGG
>NZ_JANBBE010000026.1 GCF_024648825.1 Lentzea californiensis | reverse complement strand
AACGCCGAGTCGACCGGCGCGAAGACCGTGAACTCGGCGCCGTTGAGCGTCGAGACCAGGTTCACCTTCGGGTTCAGCTTGCCCGACACCGCGCTCACGAGCGTGGTGAGCAGCGGGTTGTTGCTCGCGGCGACGGCGACCGGGTCGGCGGCCATGCCGGTCACGGAGCCGGCACCGGACGGAACCTGCTTCGCGTAGTCGGCACAACCAGAACCGACGAGGTCGTTGGCCGGGTCGGCCATCGCGGCCGACGACGGCGCGGCCGACGTGGCGGAGGCCGGAGCGGTGCTGGAGCTGCTGGCGGCCATGTCGCCCGAACCGCACGCCGCGCCGAACAGGGCGAGCGAGGCGGCGCCGATGGCCAGGACGGTGTTGCGGACGGTCTTGTTCATGACGGGACATCTCCATGTGGTGAGCGGATCAGGTGTTGCTCGTGATTCGCCACCCCTCGGGCAACGGATGGGTCTGGTTATCGACCTGTTACCGACCAGACCGCCCCTCGCACGTGACCAGGGCAAACGATCGACCGGCAGCCCACAGTCCACAGTCGACGATCAACTCGGCGCACTCCCCCACGCACCAGGCACTTCTGCCATGTGGGCAATCCGCGATGCGGTCAGCCGCGAACCACGACCATCACGCACTTCCGCCAATCCGAGTAGGGCTGCCCCATGTTGACCCTCGCACTGATCGGTCTGATCGGCGGCCTGGTCACCGGCATTTCGCCGTGCATCCTTCCCGTCCTTCCCGTCATCTTCTTCTCCGGCGGCACGCAGAGCGCCCGCGCGGCGTCCGGGTCAGGAGCTGTGGCGCTGGAGACCAAACCGGCGTCTCGCACCCGGCCCTACCTCGTCATCGCAGGCCTCGTCGTCAGCTTCAGCCTGGTCACGCTGTTCGGGTCGCTGTTGCTGACGGTGCTGAACCTGCCGCAGGACGTCCTGCGCTGGGGTGGCATCGTCGTGCTCGTCCTGATCGGCATCGGACTGATCGTCCCGCGCTTCGAACAGCTGCTGGAAAAGCCGTTCAGCTGGATCCCTCAGCGCAGTCCGGACGCAAGTCGCGAAGGGTTTACCCTCGGCCTGGCCCTCGGCGCGGTCTACGTGCCCTGCGCCGGACCGGTGCTCGCCGCCATCACCGTCGCCGGTTCCACCGGCAGGATCGGCACCGAGACCGTCGTCCTCACCCTCACGTTCGCCGTCGGCGCCGCCATCCCGCTGCTGATCTTCGCGCTCGCCGGGCGCCGGGTCGCCGAAAGGGTGCAGTCCTTCCGCAAGCGCCAGCGTGGCATCCGCACCACCGCGGGCGTCGTGATGATCGCGCTCGCGTTCGGCCTGGTTTTCAACCTGCCACAGCTGCTGCAGCGCGTGATTCCCGACTACACCAGCTCGTTGCAGGACAGGGTGAACAACTCCGAGCAGGTGCGCAGGGCGCTCAACCTCGGAGGCCTGGTCAACGACCAGAACAAGGACCTCGGCAAGTGCTCCGACGGCGCGCCCGAGCTGGAGAGCTGCGGCACCGCACCGGACATCACCGGCATCCAGCAGTGGATCAACTCCCAGCCCGTGGAGCTGAAGTCGTTGCAGGGCAAGGTCGTCATGCTCGACTTCTGGGCCTACTCCTGCATCAACTGCCAGCGCTCCATTCCGCACATCACCGCCTGGGACAAGGCCTACCGCGACGCCGGCTTGCAGGTCATCGGCATCCACTCCCCCGAGTACGCCTTCGAGAAGGAACCCGACAACGTCGCGGCCGCCGCGAAGAACTTCGGCATCACCTACCCGGTCGCACTGGACAACACCCTCAGCACGTGGACCAACTACCGCAACCGCTACTGGCCCGCCCACTACCTCATCGACGCCCAGGGCACCGTGCGGCACATCAAGTTCGGCGAAGGCGACTACCAGGTCACCGAGAAGCTGATCCGGCAACTTCTCAACGATGCCAAGCCCGGCGTGCGACTGCCGGCCGCGACTGATCTGGTCGATGACACCCCCGTCATCGCTGACATCACCCGCGAGACCTACCTCGGCTCGACCAAGCGCGTGAACTTCGCCGGCACCGAGATGTACACCAGCGGTGAGAAGTCCTTCCAGTTCCCCGAGAACCAGAGCACGGACAGCTTCGCACTCGCGGGCGCCTGGAAGCTGGACACGCAGTCCATCACTCCCACCGGCGAGTCCGGGCAGATCAAGCTCAACTACCGCGCCAAGGAAGTCCGGATGGTCCTGTCCGGCAAGGGAACCGTCACCGTCCAGGACAACGGGCGGACCAAGACCATCCAGGTCGACGGCACCCCGAACTCCTACCAGCTCGTCGCCACACCGACGATCCAGGGCGGCTCACTCACCGCGACACTCGGCCCCGGCGTCCAGGCCTTCTCCTTCACCTTCGGATGATCAGGAACACCACCATGCACCTCACCGACGTCACGACGGATTCCTTCGACACCACCGTTCTCAGCGGAGACAAGCCCGTCCTGGTCGACTTCTGGGCACCGTGGTGCGGACCCTGCAAGGCACTGAGCCCTGTCATCACCGATATCGCCGAACAACACCAGGACGAAGTCACCGTTGTGAAAGTCGACATCGACGCCCACCCCGACATCGCCGTCCGCTACCGGGTGCTCAGCATCCCCACGCTGATCCTGTTCTCCGGTGGACAACCCGTCGCCACCCTCACGGCACCACGCAAGCGTGCCGACATCCTCAAGGCGCTCTCCCCCTGGCTCTGAACACCAGCAGAGACGACGCGACCCCGACAGCCACCAGGCCGTCGGGGTCGCGTCGTGTGCGGGTCAGGCCATGGAGATCGTGACGACCGGGAGCGTCGTCGGAGCCGACGAGCCACCGCTCGGTTCGACGGTCAACGCGATCGCTCGCGCATCAGCCAGGTCATCGGCCAGCAAGTTCGGCCCGCCGTGGGCTCCTGGAACGGCGATCAGTTCGCCACGAGCGTGACCGTGTCCGGCTCGTCAGGGCTGACGAACGCGTAGACGTCGGTGTTGTCCACCGCCGGATCACCCGCGATCAACGGCGCTTCACGGTGACTCGACGCCCCGGCTGGACCGGACCCGCCGATCAGACCGGCCGCGAGCACCATGCGCCCGACAGCTATCAGACTTACCGCCGCGCGTCGTCGACGACGCGCGGGAGGGGGTGCTGACATGCTCCATCCCTTCGGTTCAACGTCCGTCCGGAGCGACACCCGCC
Source organism: Lentzea californiensis (assembly GCF_024648825.1). Taxonomy (GTDB): domain Bacteria; phylum Actinomycetota; class Actinomycetes; order Mycobacteriales; family Pseudonocardiaceae; genus Lentzea; species Lentzea californiensis. Next base: position 25,121 of record NZ_JANBBE010000026.1, on the reverse strand, counting down.
ACCCGGACAGGACCCCTCTCATTCGCCACCGATGCACTCCGGGCTTGCCCGCTTCACTCCAATGCCCTCTTGCACACGGCTGGCATCAGGCTTCGACACAGGTGAGAGCGGTCTGTTCCGGGCCTTGTCCCTCCACGAACCAGTTCCTGCGGTTCACCGGCGTGAATGGTCTTCCGCGCGGCGCCAGAAGGGCCTACCCTTCACGGACTGGTGTGCCGGGAAGCCTGGTCGGCGTGACGTATCCGCCGTGGGAAAAGAGATCCGGTCATGCTCACCAGGAAAGCCCTCGTCATCGGCACAGGCCTCGCCGGTCTGGCAACCGCGCACCGGCTGCGTCGAAGCGACTGGGACGTCGTACTGGTGGGCGAACCCGCCCGCTGTGCCTTCACCCGCACCGCTGCCGGCCTCGACGCCGCACGACGCCTTGGGCTGCGGCTCGACCCGGATGTCGCGGCCGTGCTGCGTCGCGGCCTCGGCAACTCGGTGACCTACCGCACCGACGAAGTAGGCACTCTCCGCCCTGACGACTGCGGTGCAACGGTGACCTTCTCGACCGGCGACGACGAGTGGTTCGACTTCGTCACCGAACCCGACCCCGACTTCGACTCTTCGCTCGCCCTCGTCGCCGCCGAGATGCTCGGCGACGCGCTGGACATCTTCCGCGACACCGACGAGGCGCTGCGGTGGTGGGAAGAGAATCTACGGCCCTTCACAGGAGGTCTGGTTGAGAGCCTTGCTGGTCACCCACGGCACACGTGGTGACGTTCAACCACTGCTCGCGCTCGCCGTTGGACTGCGGACTGCCGGTCACGAGGCCGTGCTTGCCGCGCCGGAGTCGTTCGCGGCTGTGGCTGCGGAGCGCGCGGTGCCGTTCGCTCCGTTGGACGAGGGCCCGAACCGGCTGCTCGACGACCCGTTGCTGAAAGACGCCGTCGAGGGCGGATATCGCGGTGTCCGCGGGAAGATCACCGCGATGAAGACCGTCCGGCTGATCAAGCCGTTGATGGCGGATGTCCTGCATGACGCCGGAAAGATCGCGCGTGAGGTTCGCCCGGACGTCGTCGTGCACACTCCGAGCGTGCCCGCCCACCACGCGGCGGAGATGCTCGGCGTCCCGGCGGTGCTCGCGACGCTGCAACCGGGCTGGGTACCGACATCGCTGTTCCCGTGCCCGATGGTGCCGTTGCCGAAGCTGCCCAGGTTCTTGAACCGCGCCACCTACCTGATCGTGTCAGCAACCTTGCGGGCGTACTCGGGCATCGTGAACTCCTGGCGCACCAACGATCTCGGCTTACCTCGTGGCCGTGGACCGGCCCCGGCCCTGGTGCTTCAGGCGTTCAGCGGCCGGATCACGCCCGTGGATCCGGCATGGCCGGACACCGTGCGCACCACAGGCTTCTGGTACCTGCCGCGATCTGACTCGTGGTCGCCAGATCTCGCGTTGGAGGAGTTCATCGAGAACGGGCCGACGCCGATCTACGTGGGGTTCGGCAGCATGGCGGGCCGCGACGCACAGCGCGCCGGCGAGATCGTCGCGCAGGCCGTGCGCGCCGCCGGCGTTCGTGCGGTGGTCGCCACCGGTTGGGGAGGCTTGGCGACCAGGACTTCTGATGAACTCCTTGTCGTGGAGCAGGTGCCGCACGACTGGCTGTTCAGCCGTGTCGCCGCCGTCGTGCACCACGGAGGTGGAGGAACGACCGCGGCTGCGCTGACCGCCGGAACACCGCAGGTCGTGTGCCCGTTCGTCGCCGATCAGCCACACTGGGCCAAGCGGATGCAGACGATCGGAGTCGCGCCAGACCCGTTGCCGCACAGAGGGTTGAGTACTGAAGGGCTTGCCGCGGCGATCACCCAGGCCATCGAGTTGCGAGGCCGCGCTCGTGAAGTCGGCGCCGAGATCCGAACGGAAGACGGTGTCCGTGCCGCAGTCTCCGCGTTGGAGGCGCTAGAGCGGGCCCGTTCTCGAAGGTGAGGCCCGCACAAGATCTCGGCCGGTGAGTCGTTCCGGGAGCCCGGAGGGGAGTCGTCGCGCCTGGAGCCGGTGGTGTGGGACCTGGGGGCTCTTCGGTCCGCCTAGGGCTGGGTGCGGCGGGCGTAGGCGCGTGCGGCTCGCGCGCGGTCGCCGCAACGGGTGGAGCACCAGTGGCGGCGGCCGTGGCGGAGCAGGTAGCGGTTGCAAGGGCTGGACTGGCAGGCGGTGAGCCGTTCCGAGTCGGGGCTCGTGAGCAGGTCGGCCGCGTTGGCGGCGAGGGTCGCGAGGGCGTGGTCGACGATCTCGGTGGTGGGGTGAGGTGTCGCCCGGTAGGGACCGTTCTTGTCATCCCAGCACAGCAGTGGTGCCGTGGGGACCCTGGTCAACGCGTCGTTGACGGCGGACAGGGCAGCGGGAAGGGCGGGCAGCCCGGCGACGCGGGCGTCGAACAGGGCCCTGATCTGCTCGCGCAGCGAACGAAGCTGCGTGGCGCACATGTCCCGCATGCCGATGTCGACCGGAGCAAGGCCGTGTTCGGTCAGCCAGTGGTTCGTCTGCGCGGGAGTGTCGAGGAGGTCCAGAACGCGCCTGCCCGGCAACGCGATGGCGCTGTTGGCCAGAGCGAGCGACGAGTACTGCTCCTCGCCCGGCACGGGCGGCCACGCCGCTTCGTTCGTCACGCTCTCGTCCACAGACCTCATGGTACAGCTTGCTTCAGTCCGTGAGAAACACTACCGTCACTCTCACGGATACCGCACACCAAAACCGTGAGGACTACTTCTCGTGACTTTCGCTCCCCACTTCCCCGTTCGCGTCTTCGGCGGCCCGACCGCACTCTTCGAGTACGGCGGCCTGCGGTTCCTGACCGACCCGACCTTCGACGGACCGGGCGACTACCCGACCGGCGGGGGCGCGGTCCTGACCAAGACGGGGCACTCCCCCGTCACGCCCGCCGACCTCGGCCGCATCGACGTGGTGCTGCTCTCCCACGACGAGCACGCCGACAACCTGGACAACGCCGGACGGGCCCTGCTAGCCGACGTCCCGCTCACGCTCACCACCCCTGGCGCCGAGCAGCGCCTCAAGGACAAGACCAAGGGGCTGGCCGACTGGGAGTCCGTCCAGTTGGACCGTCCTGACGGCGGCACGGTCACCGTGACCGGCGTGCCGGCCACCCACGGCCCCGGCAACCGCGAGGACATCGAGCCGTTCACCGGCGAGGTCGTCGGCTTCGTCCTGACCGGAGACGGCCTGCCGACGGTCTACGTCAGCGGCGACAACGCCTCGCTCGACGCCGTCGAGCAGATCGCCGGGCGATTCGGCTCGATCGACACCGCCGTGCTCTTCGCAGGCGCGCCGCGCTTCGCCGGCCTCTTCGGCGGCGAGCCACTCGTCCTGGACAGCGCCCAGGCCGCGGAAGCCACGAAGATCCTCGGTGCCGGCCGGGTGGTTCCTGTCCACTACGAGGGCTGGGCCCACTTCACCGAGGGCCGCGACGACCTCGAGGCCGCTTTCGCCGCAGCCGGGCTCTCCGACCGTCTGCAGTGGAACCAAACCGGCTGATCTCGCCCGCCCAGGGCACGCGTGAGGCCCCGCTGCTGGCCGCCCTCACTTCCGTGGCTGTGCCTCACCGAGGAAGGCCGCACCTGGCGGTGGCCCGCCGTGCAACGCGTCGTGATCCGACTGACCTGCTGGCACCGCACCGATCACGACGCCACGGCCGCGGCCGGTCTCGAACCCCTGGTCCTCAGGCTGCCAGCGCGACGTCATCGTTGATCAGTTGTGTTTCGACGCCTCTGGGAATTCGCCCAAGGCTGCCCGGTCGAGCAAGGTGACGTCGGCGAGGTCGGAATAGCGGACCGGTAGCAGCGCCACCTTCTGCTCGGGGAACCGGTCGCCGCGGTAGCCGAAGACCATGGCGCTGTTCTGCTGTAGACGTGGTTGTCCCGCTGGTCCTCTGGTGTGGTCCGACCCTCAGCACGGACAGGTTCGCGCATCGCCTACTTCGTGTTCGACCTGCTCTACCTGGACGTGCGGTCGCTGCTCACCACGCCGTACGACGTCCGCCGCGCCCTGCTCGTGGGGCTGGAGCTGCCGGGCGACCACGCGGTAGACCCTCCTCGTCCTTCTCGCGAAGGTCCACAGGAACCGCGGCACGTGCGCGAGCGCGAGGAGCAACAGCATCATCCCGCGGACGAGGTCGCGGGCCATGGCCCGCTCAGTCGGCCATCCACGTGCTCTTGAGCCGGAGAGCACGGTCGAAGGCCGCTAGGGCGCCGGCGGCGGACAGCACGAACTTCGCCCATCCAGGCAGTTGAACCGGTGAGACGAACGTACCGAGGTGCTGGGCGACGACCTCGATCCGCGTGATCTGCTCCACGGCCGTAGCGAGGGCCGTCGTCAGTCCCACCAGCAGTACGACGAGGCCCACGGCGCCGATGACCGCACTCACGCGGGGGAACCGCCGGTCGAACCGCGCCCGCAGGCCTTCCTGGGAACGCGGGTGCGACTTCAGCACCTGTTCGCGGCGATCGTATGCGACGTAGTGCATGCGTCTGACCCCGTACAGGCTGGTGGCCACCTCGATGACGCCACCGGGTACGGGGAACGCCACCGGCACATTGCCGCGCAGCACTTGGACGCCGTCGCGGTAGAGCGAGGCCGGACTCTTCTTCGTCGTGCTGTCGGCGAGGTGCCGGACATCGACCTCGTAGACGTGGTGGCGTCCCGCCTGGTCGAGGAGCTCGATGGAGAACAGGGAGCGGGAGAACAGCTGCCAGAGTCGATACGGCTGCAGCAGGCTCCCATCACCGGGCTTGGCCCTCGACACTTGCCAGCGGCGCTTGTACCTCGTGAACATGTTCATCCGCCCTCACCCGGCCGGACCGGCAGAGCCACCGTGTTGGCGCGACGGAGGGAGAGGGCGTTGCCGTTCATGGGTCACCTCTTGTCATGTCGGGGCCACGGACGTCCTGGGCGTCGCCTACGGCCACGAGCCAGGAAAGACCGTGCCGTCACGGCATGGTCAAGTACCTGTGACGCCGGGCGCCGGGCGTCCAGAGACGCGGCAGGCTCGGCGGAGCAGCACGCGGCTGCTCCCGCCGGCCCGATGACTGATCGCGGTCCCGGGGCACGCGCGGTCGCCGAGCTTGACGATGCCGTTGCGGCACGGTGTGGAGTGAGGTCATGTCCTGGAGCACCCGTGAGATCGCCGAACTGGCCGGAACCAGCCTGCGGGCGGTCCGGCACTACCACCACGTGGGCTTGCTACCTGAACCCGGGCGGCGCCCCAACGGCTACAAGCAGTACGGCGTCGCCCACTTCATCCGGCTTGTACGCGTCAAACGCCTGGTCGATCTCGGATTCTCGCTGTCCCAGATCGCCGAGATGGGCGAGGACGACCACCACCCCGCCGAGGCCCTGCGAGCCCTCGACGCCGAACTGGCCGAAACGATCCAGCGGTTGCAGCGGGCCCGCGTCGAACTCGCCCTGATTCTGCGGCAACACGTGCCGATCGCCCTGCCCGCCGACCTCGCCCCGGCGATCGGAGCGACTGACCTGTCGGAGGCCGACCGGTCGCTGGCGGTGGTCATGAGCCGGGTCCTCGGCCCGCAGCACCTGGAAGCCTATGCCGAGATACTGCGCAGCGATCCCCCTGCCGACCAGACTGATGGACAGTTCGACTCGCTGCCCGCCGATGCCGACGACGCGACGCGGCAAAGTCTGGCCGAACGCATGATTCCGAACATCCGCGAGCTGTTGGCCGAGCATCCGGCGATGACGGCGCCGGACGACGAAGCTCCGCGTGGGGCGCGGTTCGTCACCGCGATCGCGGCGGCCGCGGTACAGGAGCTGTACAACCCGGCCCAGGTCGATGTCCTCCGTCGGGTGCAGGCCTTGATGAGGAAAGACCGGGAGGGGCAAGGCTGACCGCCGTGCGTTCCGTGCGATCGACCGCATCAGCTCGTGGAGCACAGAAGTCGACCTGCAGCACGAGGGGCAGGCCCACGGCTCGATGCTCGGATCGGCTCGTCGGACTCCGGGTCAGGCCCGCCCGCATCGTTTCCGCTGAACACCTGAACCGCGGGTGGCCCGTTTCACATCGGGGTTGAGTGTGCCGCAGCGGCACGGCCTTTCCTGTTCTCACACACCACTTGGGAGGGCGGAACAACCATGACGGACGAGATCCACGACCGGACCACGACCACGACCAGGCCAGAGCCCAGCGCCGACCGGAGGACGACGCCGCTCGACCACCTGGGCGGCCCGATGGGGCTGGTCTACTCGACCGTCCCGGTCATCGTCTTCGTCACGGCCAACGCGTTCCTGCCGCTGCTGATGACGATCGCGATCTCGATGGTCGTCGCCTTGGCGCTCACCGGCTTCCGACTGCTGCGCGGCGAACGCTTCACCTCGGCGATCGGGAGTCTGCTCGGTGTGGCGGCCGCCGCGGGTGTCGTTGCCTGGACGGGGTCGGCGAAGGACTTCTTCGTGATCGGCATCTGGGTGGCCCTGGCGGGCTTCATCGTCGCGTCCGGCTCGGTGCTGGCCCGCCGTCCTCTGACCGGCCTCGTGTGGAACCTCCTGCACGGCCGCACGCATGACTGGCGGGCCGACCGATCGGTGCTGCGTGCCCACGACGTCGCCACACTCGCCGCGGCGGCCGTGTGCGGCGGCCGGTTCGCCGTGCAGCAGTGGCTCTACCTCGTCGACTCCACCGGCTGGCTGGCTTTCAGCAAGGTCGCGATGGGCACCCCGCTGACGGTGCTGGGCGCACTCGTCGTCATCTGGGCGTTCCGACGGAGCACCCAACGGCTCGTGGCACCGGCCTGACCGGGCGGACGTTTCCGGTTCGAACGGCATTGGACCTAGAACACGTCGCGCAGGGTCTCCAGGAGGCGGGCGATGTTCGCCTCGTCGCGGCGGTAGTAGGTCCACTTGCCCCGCCGGGTGGCGATCACCAGCCCTGCTTGCCGCAGCATCGCGAGGTACTGCGAGGTGGTCGACTGCCCCAGACCCGTGCGCTGCTGGATGTCGGTCACGCAGACACCGATCTCGACGTCGTCGGGCTCCTGGCCGGGGAAACTCATCGGCTCCTTGAGCCTGTGCCGCTCGAAAAGTCATCACCGCAGCGTGCCAGCCCAGCCTTCCCAGGCTGAGAGCATGCTCAGGTGATCGTGTCCCTGCTGTACAAAGTGACTCGGAAGTTGCTGTCTGCCGCGTCGGTGCTGCTCCGCGGTGAGGCGGAGAAGGACGCGGAGCTTCTCGTGCTGCGGCATCAGAACACTGTGCTTCGCCGACAGCTGGCCGGCCCGGTCCGCTACGAGCCGGCAGACCGATTCTGGTTCGCGCACTTGTGCTCCGGCTCGCCACAGAGAACCCGCGGTGGGGACATCGGCGGATCCAAGGCGAGTTGACCAGACTCGGACATCGAATCGCCGCCTCCACCGTCTGGAAGATCTTGAACGCAGCGGGCATCGACCCAGCACCACGTCGATCCGGTCCGACCTGGCGCGAGTTCCTCGCAGCCCAGGCCGAGGGCATCATCGCGGCGGACTTCTTCCACATCGACACCGCACTCGGCACACGCCTATACGCGTTGGTGTTCCTTGAACACGGCACCAGACGCCTGCACATCACCGGCATCACCACCCATCCGACACGCGACTGGACCGTGCAGCAAGCCAGGAACCTCGCCGACCTCGCCACCAGAGCAGCGGTCAGCGCGCCGATCGAGGGCCGAGCGCTGTATGCCGGGCTCCGGGCGCTCGACGTGCCCGAGGAGCCGGTGGCCAGGCTCTGGCACGCGGCGACGCTGCTGCGGGAGCACCGCGGGGACGGCCACGACGCCGCCCTCGTCGTCAACGGCATCGGCGGCACCGAGGCCCACGTCCTGCTCGCCCTCTCCCTTGGACTGAGGGCGGAGGAGTTCGGCCGGATCCACCACCTGCCCAAGGCACAGCCGGCCGCTGTCGTCGATGGGTTGCGCGGCCGCGGCCTCGTGGACGACGCCGGCGGGTTCACCGACGCCGGCCGGGAGGCCAGCGAGCGGATCGAGGCCCTCACCGACGAGCTGGCGGCGCCGGCGTACGACGTGCTCAGCACGGACGAGTTCGACGAGTTGGTCGCGGGGCTCGAACCGATCGCCGCCGCGATATAGGCCGTCGACGACCGAGCGGGCGCAGCAGGCGCGTCGGCCATGATCCCCCGGCTGGCACCGAGGTGAGCAGGTCGTTGTGCGGGATCACACCACTACAGCGGCAGACCGCGTGAACCGTCACCGACGAACGCCGGCCTCGCCGAGCGTGCACGTTGGCCCTCAGCCTAGACAGCGCCGATGGCCTTGGGAGCGCGGACTAGGAGCAGATTGGGAGCAACTCCGCGCGTTGAACATGCCGTAACGGCCCTCAATGGACCTGAACTGAACCACGCCAACCCGCAAAAGTCTCGTTTCCGCAGGTCAGCGCGGCCCCAATGTCATATTTCACATAGAACTGGCGCGCAGCTTTCAGTTCGTGGGTTCGCAAGTCGATGGTCGGCCCGCGTGGCATGCTGAGCGGATAGTCAGGCCATCCGATCTTCATTGCGCTGTCGCGGTCAGCATCAGTTTGAGGGAATGCTCCAACTCTGGTTCGGACCTCCAACGCAGTCCCACACCTGCAACTGGCGGCCGTTGGCCGAGTTGTTGGCCTCGAGGTCGAGACAGCGTTTCGACCAGGCGTTCTGGTACTGGTTGTCGCCGATGCGGATCCACCGCTGGTTGTCACCGCCCCAGCACGGGTAAGTCTTGATCTTGCCGCCGTTGCCGGGTGCCTCCCCCGGCTGGTCGAGACACTCGTTCCCGACCTTGATCTTCCCAGCCGCCGTGAACGTCCACCGCTGGTTGGCACCGTCCAAGCAGTCCCAGATCTGCGCGATGGCGGCTGTGTTGTCGCGGTCGACGCACTTGCCAGTGCCGTTCCACCTGATCATCCCGACGCCTTGGTCCGGACCGCTGGGTGCGTTCGCCCACGCCTTGCTCAGACGGCGGAATGTCAACGACTCGATCCGCACGGTGCCATTGTTGGCGTAGGCGCGGATGCCAAGGCTACCGCTGGACGAGATGAAGTTGACGTTGTCGGTCACCGAGATCTTGCCGTCGTTGCCGAAGGTCTCGAGTTGTCCGCGGTCGACGAGGACGCGCAGCTTCACTCGGTTGTTGATCGGGGGCATGGAGGCGTCGGCCAGTGTTTGCCGGACACGGTCGTAGCCGATGGCCGCGTCGCGAGTGCCGTCGGAGCGTCGATGCAGCTCGAAGCCGAAGTCCGTCGCCGTCGCTCCTGTCAGGTCGTAGGTGGCCTCGATCTCGTAGGTGTCGGCGCTGATGCCGTTGAACGGGTTGGTGGAGATGTCGGGCGAAATCGTCCGGTTGCTCCAGGTCTGCGTCGCCTGACGGATGGTGGAGATCTCGGTGACGGGGTTGCGGGTCACCCGGATGCCCTCGCCCGGGAAGGTCTTGAGCGCGAGTTGGGCGGGGAAGGACGCGTTACCGGTCCACGTCGAGCCCTTGTTGCCAGGCTGCCAGAACATCTGCACGACCCTGTTGGTGGGCATGTTGGTGAAGGTCAGGCCGGCATAGGCGGTGCCTTCGAAGCTGGTCCGGCCCACGTCCATGCGTTGCGGCCGTGACCATCCGGCATCCGGTACGAAGACGCCGGCGCTGCTCAAGGTGCCGACGACGTATTCGCCGCTGGCGTCCTGCAGCACCCACTTCGGGTTTGCGGTGTTGCCGTCGACCGGGAGTTGGTAGAGGTCGGGGCATTCGAACAGCCAGTCGGCGCGGAACTCGCCGCGGTAGGACCAGTTGAGCAGGTTCGTCGAGCTGTAGAACTTCGCTGTGTTGCCGCCCTCGTTGCCCCAGAAGACCATGCCCCAGCGGTTCTGTGCCGCGTCCCAGAACACCTTGGGGTCGCGCGACTCGTAGGGCGTCGAGATCACTTTGGCGCCGCCGTTGTACATGCGGAACGTCTTGGCGCCGTCGGTGCTGTAGGCGATGGAGACGCCGTTGGTGTTGGTGAACAACAGGATCGGGGCGTCGGCGCCGGCCTTGAGGCCGGTGACGTTGTTGGTGTCCACCCAGCCGCCGCCGGAGAAGAGCGTGGCGTTGTGCATGCCCGGTTCGAGGGCGATCGGCTTCTGGGTCCAGTGCACGAGATCCGTGCTGGTCGCGTGGCCCCAGTGCATCGTGTCCCAGTTCAGGCTGTGCGGGTTGTGCTGGTAGAAGAGGTGGTAGACGCCGTTGTAGTACAGCGGCGCGTTCACGTCGTTCATCCAGCCGCCCTGCGAGCTGAAGTGGAACTTACCGCGTAACGGCTCGTTGTAGTCGGTCGCGTCGTAGGGGTATTCGGGATAGGGCGCCGCCTGCGCCGAGGGGGCGGCGATCACCGCCGTCACGGCCAGGATCGCCATGGCGAGCAAGGCCATGACACGACGATGGAACGATCGGGTGGAGGTGGATGCGGGCATGCTGGCCTCTCTTCACATCTGCGGGAAGGGGGCTTGCTTCGCGTTCAGCAGACTTCGGAACGGGCCTCGGTGGTGAGCAGTTCGTCGAACCACGGTGAATCGGCGCCTGAACGGGTGCAGGTGATGGCTGCGACGCGTTGGGCGTAGGCGAGGGTGTCGACGAGTTCGGCGTGGGTCAGGGTGTGCAGGTTGGTCCGGGTGAGCAGGTCGTTGCGGTCCAGGGCGGCCAGGAGACCGGCCATGAACGCGTCTCCCGCGCCGACCGTGTCGGTGACGTCGACGACGAGACCGGGGAGCTCGACGAGGCCGGACGGACCGGAGGCGTACACCCCCTCCGCCCCACGGGTGACGATGACGAGAGCAGGCCCTTGCTCGTGCCACTCGGACACGACTTCGGCGAGAGGGCGGTCAGGGGCGATCCACCGGAGGTCGTCGGTGCTCACCTTGGCGACGTCGGTCATGCCGAGCCATCGCTGGAACCTGGCGCGCACTGTGGCGTGGTCTTCGATGAGCATCGGGCGGATGTTCGGGTCGAGCGTGATGACGCGGTGCGGGTGCTCACGAGAGAGCAGGGTCTCGAATGCCGCGGCCATCGGTTCGATCGCGAGGGCGAACGAGCCACCCACGTGCAGCGCCGCGTCCGGCGGGAGAGCAGCGGGCAGGTCGGTCACCTGCCAGCCGCCATCGGCGCAACCGTCGATGTAGAACGAGTAGTCGGCCGCCCCGTCCAGGCCGACGTCCACCACGGCCAACGTGGTCGGCGCCGCCGAGTGGGCGGTGTAGCCGAGATCGACGTTGGAGGTTTCCAGGTGAGTGCGCAGAAGCGCTCCCAGGCGGTCGTCGGCCAACCGCGCCAGCAACGCGGTCTGCGTGCCGAGCCGGCCGATGCCGGCCGCGGTGTTGGCCGGGCTTCCTCCCGGCAGGGGCCGGTAGCCGCCGACGCGGTCGGGCACGAGGTCGACGAGCGCCTCGCCACCAACGATGATCATGAGGATTTCCCTGTGAGAGAGGCGGCGGCGGAGCAGGCTCCGCCACCGCGAGCGGTCAGCGTCGGTAAGAACCCATGTGCCACAGGGTGAGGCGGTCGATCCGGGCGCTGCCACCCTCGGAGAAGACCTTCACCTCGTCACCGGCCGCATCGGGGAAGACGAGACTGGTGATCACGACTTGGCCCATGCCGCCGTGGTAGACGAGCCCGTTGGGGTCGTTCATCCAGTTCTTCGCAGGCGTGAAGTGGAACTGCGGCCGGTGGGGCTCGGTGAACGGCGGCTCCGCCTGTGCGACCGGCACCGTCCCGACCAGGGCGGCGACGGTCAGCAGGCCGATGAGGCGACGTCGTCTCATGACATCCCCATGGAGACGTCGGGCGGCTCCATCGCGCCGGTCATGATCGCCACCGCGTCGGACATCGAGATGGTCTTCGGGTCGACGACGGCTTTGCGCCTGCCGAGGCGCTGGATGTGGATGCGGTCGGCCACCTCGAAGACGTGCGGCATGTTGTGACTGATCAGGATGACCGGCAGGCCGCGATCGCGGACCTGCAGGACGAGGTCGAGCACCGCGCGGGACTCGCGGACTCCCAGGGCGGCGGTGGGTTCGTCCATGATGACCACGCGGCTGCCGAACGCGGCGGCCCTGGCCACGGCGACGGCCTGCCGCTGACCGCCGGACAGCGTCTCCACGGCCTGGCCTGGGTTCTGGATGGTCATGATGCCCAGGCCGTCGAGTTGCCGACGGGCCTCGTCTCGCATGCCGTTGCGGTCGAGCATGCGGAACACCGTGCCGAGCACCCCCGGCCTGCGCCGTTCACGACCCAGGAACAGGTTGGCCGCGATGTCGAGCGACGGCGACACCGCCAGCGACTGGTGCACCGTCTCGATGCCGGCCTTCCGCGCGTCGATCGGCGAACCGAACGACACCGGCCTGCCGTCCACCAGGATCTCGCCCTCGTCCGGCACGACCGCCCCGGACAGCGCCTTGATCAGGCTGGACTTGCCGGCACCGTTGTCACCGATGACGGCGAGGATCTCACCGGGCATCAGCTCGAGATCGGCACCGGCGAGCGCGGTGACCCTCCCGTAGCGCTTGACCAGACCGCGGGCCTGCAGCACTGGCGTGGTCATGCCTTCACCTTCCTGATCCACTGGTCCAGCGAGACCGCGACGATGATGAGCACGCCGACGGCCATGGTCTGCCACAGCACGTCCACCCCCGCCAGCGCGAGGCCGTTGCGGAACACCCCGACGATCAGTGCGCCGATCAGCGAGCCGACGATCGCGCCGCGCCCGCCGAACAGGCTCGTGCCGCCGATCACCACGGCGGTGATGGAGTCGAGGTTGTCCAGCTGCCCGGCCTGCGGACTGGCCGACGCGATGCGTCCAATGAGGACCCACGCGCTGAACGCGTACACCGCACCCGCTGTCGCGTACACGCTGAGCAGCACCCGGCCGGTGCGGATGCCGGACAGGCGTGACGCCTCCGCGTCGTCACCCGTGGCGTAGACGTGGCGGCCCCAGGCGGTGTTCTTCAGCGCGAACGCCATGGCCGCGACGAGCACGACCATCATGATCGAGCCGTAGGTGATGCGCGTGCCGCCGAGGTTGATCGTCTGACCGGTCCACAGCAGCAGCGACGGCATGTCGGTGCCGCGGATGGTGGCACTGGCGGAGTACCAGAGGTTGAGCGCGAAGAACACGTTGAGCGTGCCCAGGGTGACGATGAACGGCGGCAGCTTGAGCCGGGTGACCAACAGGCCGTTGAGCAGTCCGCACAGCGTGCCGACCACGAAACCGAGCAGCAGCGCGGGAAGGCCGGGCAGACCGGTGTCAGCGGCCACCTTGGCCATCACGATCGAGGTGAGCACCATGATCGCACCGCAGGACAGGTCGATGCCCGCGGTCAGGATGACGATCGTCTGACCGACCGCGAGCGTGCCGACGACCGCAACCTGTTGCAGGATCAGGGAAATGTTCCCGGGCGTGAGGAACCGTTCGGACAGTAGGGCGAACACCACGACCGACACCAGCAGCACCACGGCGGGGCCGATGGTCGCCTGGGCGTGCAGCAGATGCTGCAGCCGGATCAGCGGTGAGCGCTTGGCCTCGGCCCCGCCGAGCGGGTTCCCGCTCGGCGACTGGCTCTTGGACAACGTTGTCGACATGCTCAGCCCCAGCAGTTCTCGAGGCCCCAGGCGGCGTCCTTCGACTCCACGCCGGCCGCGGGCTGGTCGGTGATCAGGGTGACGCCGGTGTCCACGAAGTCCTTCCCGGTGGTGTTCTGCGGCTTGGTGCCGTCCTTCGCGAACTTCGCGATCGCCTCGACTCCGAGCTGGGCCATCTTCAGCGGGTACTGCTGCGAGGTCGCGCCGATGATCCCCGCCTTGACGTTGTTCACGCCGGGACAGCCGCCGTCGACCGAGACGATCACGACGTCCTTCTCCTTGCCCGCCGCCTTCAACGCCTCGTACGCGCCGGCGGCCGCGGGCTCGTTGATCGTGTAGACCAGGTTGACGCCAGGATCCTTCTGCAGCAGGTTTTCCATGGCGGTCCGACCGCCCTCGGGAGCGCCGTCCGTGACGTCGTGGCCCACGATGCGCGGATCGCTCTCGTCACCGATCTTGTTCTTGTCCTTGACGTCCACGCCGAAGCCCTGCAGGAAACCCTGGTCGCGCTGGACGTCCACGGACACCTGGTTCGGGTTGAGGTCCAGCAGCGCGATCTTGGCCTGCTTGTTCTCGGCCGCGAACTTCGCCTTGGCCCACTGCCCGATGAGCAGTCCTGCCTGGAAGTTGTCGGTGGCGAAGGTGGCATCGGCTGCGCTCGCCGGCTCGAGCTGGGTGTCCAGGGCGATGACCAGCAGGCCCGCCTGACGCGCCTTGTCGACCGACGGCACGATCGCCTTCGAGTCGTTCGGCGTGAGCAGGATGCCCTTGGCACCGGCGCCGATCAGGTTCTCGATCGCGTCGACCTGGGACTGGTTGTCGCCGTCCTGCTTGCCTGCGAACGACTGCACCGTCGCACCGGTGCTGCCCGCGGCCTTCTGCGCCCCTTCCTTCATCTTCACGAAGAACGGGTTCGTGTCGGTCTTGGTCACCAGCCCGACGAGCGCCCCGCCGTTGCTCGTACCACTGCCGTCGCCGCATGCGGTGACCAGCGCCAGCACCGATCCCGACACCAGGGCCGTCAGCCTGACGCCTCTGCGCGCCCGTCCGTTCATTTGTCCTCCTACGTCAACGTTGACGTAACCCACAGCCAGAGACGAAGAGGATCCGTTCCGATTGCTTGTTACGCGCACAGCATTGGACAAGCTCACACCTTGAGATCCATATGGGATCGTTCAGAAACAAGGCGGCTTTCGTTTACGTCATCGTTGACGCTAGCTTCGTGGTTCAGGTCACGACAAGCCGCCGTTACGCAAGCGTTACTCGGATGGAGCAGCGGACGATGGATTCACGGGGAGTGCGGCGCGAGTCGACGATGCGCGATGTCGCCGCGCTCGCGAAGGTCAGCATCAAGACCGTGTCGCGGGTGATCAACGACCTGCCCGGAGCGGGTCCGGAGGTCGTCGAACGGGTTCGCGCCGCCGCGCTCAGCCTCGGCTACCGGCCGAACCTGACCGCCAGCAGCCTGCGCCGGTCCGACCGGCGCAGCGCGACCATCGGGGTGCTGCTGGAGGACCTGTCCAATCCTTTCGACGCTGCCCTCCTGCGTGCGATCGAAGACCGTGCTCGGCAGAACGACGTGCTCGTGCTGGCCGGCAGCAGCGAGGACGATCCGGATCTCCAGCGGGAGCTGGTCACCTCGCTGGCCACCCGCCGCGTCGACGGCATGGTCGTGATGGCCGTCGGCGGTCACCAGGACGGGCTCCAGCAGGAACGCGAGCGCGGCACGCCCATGGTCCTGGTGGACCGTCCGCCGATGTTCGACGGCACCGACAGCGTCACGACGACCAACCGCGACAGTTCAAGGGAAGCCGTGCTCCACCTGGCGAGCCTGGGGCACCGGCGCATCTCCTTCCTCGGTGACCGCAAGACGTTGTGGACCAGCCAGGAGCGCTACACCGGCTACCTCGAGGGGCTCGCGCACGCCGGTCTGACCCTGCGGGAAGAGCTCGTCCGCACCGATCTGCACGGCCCCGGCGCCGCCGAGGCCGCCGCCGCGACGCTGTTCGACCTCGACGAGCCCCCGACCGCGCTGTTCACCGCCCAGAACCTGGTGACAGTCGGTGCGATGCGAGCACTGCGTGCACGCGAACTGCACCGGCGGGTCGCGCTGATCGGCTTCGACGACTTCCCGCTGGCCGACATGCTGGAACCCGGCGTGACCGTGCTGCGTCAAGACGTTCCCGCTCTCGGTCGCAAGGCTGCGGAGCTGGTGTTCGACCGCATCCGGGGGGACAAGTCCGCACCGACGCACGCCGTCGTGCCTGCCACCCTCGTCCACCGCGGCTCGGGCGAGATCCCGTCGCACTGATCTCCGTCCGCTCAGTCGCTCAACAGCAGGTGGTCGACCGCGAGATGCCCCCACGCACCGGTAGCCCGGTCGACCACCTGCACCTGGGCGCTCTGCCCCTGCAGGCCGCTGACGTCCCAGTCGACTGGTTTCAGCACACCGGTGTCGTCGCCGGTGGCCGTCCTCACCACCTGACCGTTCACGACCAGGTTGACCGAGGTCTCCTCAGACGCGCCGTGCGGGTGTCTTCCGCCCGCGATCAGGAAGTGCAGGTGGTTGCGGTCCAGGGCGAACGTCGGTGAGGCGATCGTTCCCGTAGCCGGGTCACCACCGCCGGCGAACGTGTCCAGCGCCCTCTTGCCGACCATGCCCGGCAGGTAGCCGGACAAGGGCCCGGTGCCGGCGAAGCTGCCGGTGGTGGTCCAGCCGGCGTCGTAGGAGGTGCCTTCGAATCCGGAGAGCACCTTCGCCGGGCGTTGAGCCAGGTTCCGGAACTCGGTGATCGTCGTGTTGGCGAAGGTGGCGCTGCCGTCGGTGGCGTACAGGTTGATGCCGGTGTCGGCGGGGTCCGCGAACACCTGGCTCGAGTGCGCGTACCGGCCGTCGTCCACGAACACCTCGATCGTGGTCCGGTCGACGAGGATCCGCAGATGGGCCGTCTTCTTCGCCGGATCCCATGGAGCGTGGCTCTCGCCCAGTGGCCCATTGGGGTCGGGCTGCCCGGTCTGCCGCCGGTTCAGGTAGCTGTGGTCACCGTAGATCCCGGCGTCCGCGTGCCGGGTTCCGTCGGCTGAGACTCGTAGCTGTAGCCCCATGTTCTCGAGCTGGGTCCAGCTGACGTCGGTGTTCAGCTCGTAGGCCGTGCCGCGGTGGGGCAGCGGCACCATGCCGTTGTCGACCCGGATCGTGCCGAGGTTCCGAACGGAGGTGGCGTGGGAGGCCAGGGCCGGAGTCGGTTGGGAAGCAAGCGAGTATCCGTCGGCATACCGCTTCAGCCTGATCTGGCGAACGATCGAGTCGGTGCCGTTGAAGCCGTCCGAAGCCATCGTCGGTGTGGTGTCCGGGTAGGCCCAGTTGTTCATCCACGCCATCGCGAACCGCCGGTCCAGCGGTGCGGACGGGTCCTCCCAGGTGACGCCGCCGTACCAGTCGAAGCCGTGGTCGAGCCACCGCGGTCCGGAGGAGTCGGCCCGGAACGAGGTTCCGTCGAACGTACCGGGCCAGTACACGTAGGTCTCCGGCTTCCCAGCCGCTCTGCCGTTGGCGCTCATGCCCAGCACCCAGTGCGTTGTGCCGTCGTCGGCGCGCATCTGGAACAGGTCCGGGCATTCGAGCAGGCCGTAGGTGCTTGCGAAGTCCGACCGCCGCGTCCAGTTCTTGAGGTCCGGCGACGTGTAGAACCCGATCCGGTCCCCTTCGGTGATCGTCGCGACCCACCGGTTGCGGGCGGAGTCCCAGATGACCTTCGGGTCGCGGAACGCGCTCCTGCCGCCGTTCGGGATCACCGGGGTCTCGCTGTGCGGCCGGAACGTCCGGCCGCCGTCGATCGAGTACCACAGGAACTGCGCCTGTCCCCCGGCCGGAGCCTGAGTGACGAGCATGACGACCGCACCGGCGCCGAACCCGGCGATGTTCGCGGTGTCGATCACCGCGGATCCGGACCACAGGTCGCGGTTGGTGTTGGTGTTCTTCGGCGCGGCGATCCCCTGGTCCGCGAAGGCGACGCCGTCGGAGGTGGTCGCCAGCCGCCACGCCGTGCCGACTTCGGAGGGATAGTTGGCGTTGTACAGGTAGAAGTAGTGGAATTTGCCGTTGAGGTACACCGGCCGCTGCGGGTCGTTCTTCCAGCGATCGGGCACGGTGAAGTGGTACTGGGCACGATAGGTCGCCGCTTGTAGGGCGGCGGCCACGGGCGTTGCCGGGCTTGCGGTTCCTGACGCCAGTACGAGCGTGCCGGCGAATGCCGTCCGCAGCAGGCGAAGTGTGCGCGTCGTCGAGCTCATCCGACCTCCAGTCCTTTTAGGATTCGAGAACGCTGAGACGTTTTCCGTCCCACGCCACCGGCATGGGACCGCTGATGGTGCCGACGAACCCCTGTTCTCCGCGGTTGTGGAACGCGACCAGCACCCACTGGTCGTCGGAGCGGCGGCGGATCAGGCGTCCGCTGTAGAACCGGTCGTCGGTGACCGCTTCGGCGGCCGCGACGTCGAACGGTCCGAGCAGGCCGTCGGCGGGGGCGGCCCAGACCCCGCCGGTCGTACCGGTCACGCGGCGGTCGGCCGAAGCGTGCTCGGCCAGACAGGAGAACAGCAGCACCGGTCTTCCGTCGACGACCTCGACCTGGAGGACCTCGAGCTGTCCGAAGCCTCGCGGAACGGGCACGGTCAGTGCCGGGCGCGGTTCCCAGTGCCGCAGGTCGGCGGAGACCGCGTGGCCGACCACACCGCGCTCGAACGGTTCGCCGGACGCGGCCCGAGCGGTGATGAGCATGTGCCAGCCGTCGCCGGCCGGGTCGGCGAACACCCACGGGTCGCGGAACGCCTCGTCGTGCCACGCGCCGGAGAGCAGCGTCTCGTACCAGAGCGGATCAGCGGCCAGCACCGGGTTGTCCGGCGCGCGGTCCCAGGTGATGAGGTCCTGCGAGGTCGCGTAGCCGATCCGTTGCACGTTCTGGCCGTTCGGAGCGCACGTGGAGCCGGTGTAGAACAGGAACCAGGTCCCGTCGGGATGCCGCACGACCGACCCGGTCCACGTGGCCAGGTCGTCGAACGCCGGGGTGTCCGCGCGGACCAGCGCGTCCTCGACGCGCGTCCAGTTCGTGAGGTCGGTCGAGACCGCGTGACCGATCGAGGCCCGGTAGTGCCGGGCGTCCGGATCACGCAAGGCCTTTGAGGCGTAGAGGAAGAAGAGGTGGTAGCGCTCGCCGTCGTCGGCGAACCAGAAGTCCCAGACCCATGATTCGGGCAGCGCGAACATGCACAAGCCTTTCGAGAAAGTCCTGCGGGAGAAGGAGATCGCGTGTCAGCCCTTGACACCGCTCGCGGCGACGCTGCTGACGAATGCGCGTTGGAAGGCCAGGAACACCACGAGGACCGGCAGCGTGATCATCGACGTGTAGGCCATGACCTCGCCCCAGGCCGTGTTCTCCTGGAAGAAGTACTGCATGCCGACCATCACCGGTCGCAGGTCCTCGTCCTGGACGACCATGCTCGGCCAGAGGTACTGGTTCCACGCCGGCAAGAACGTCAGGATCGCGACCGTGGCGAACGCCGGTCCCGACAACGGCACGGCGATCCTGCGGTAGATGGTGAACCAGCCCGCGCCGTCGATCCGCGCCGCCTCGTCGATCGCGGCCGGGATGGTAGAGAAGTACTGCGCGAAGAGGAAGACCGAGAACCCGTTGGCGATGAACGGGATGATCTGCACTTCGTACGAGTCCAGCCATCCGATGTCGTACGCGATCCACCCGTTCTCGAACACCAGCGTCGGCAGTCGCGTGACCCAGTAGACCATCGGCACCGCGATCGTCTCGAACGGCACGATCAGCGTGGCGATGACGACGCTGAGCACCAAGCCTCGGCCGGTCCAGCGCATCCGCGAGATCGCGAACCCGGCCATGGAGTTGACCACGAGCCCCGCGACCACGACCACCGTCGTGACGAACAGCGAGTTGAGCAGGAACCGGCCGACCGGCACCCTGTCGAACACGCCGGAGTAGTTGCCGAGGCTGATGTCCCCGACCGGCAGGAACGCGCGCCAACCGCCGACGTCGGACAGGATCTGGCCATCGGGCTTCAGGCTGGAGACGAACATGAACACCAGCGGGAAGAGGAAGAAGACAGCCAGTCCGGTCATGGCGAGGTAGATCCAGAGCCGTCGGCGGCGGCGCAGCACGCGCTCGCCCATGTCCACTGCCATGGCTCAGTCCTTCTCTCGAGTCAGGACGCGCTGCACCAGCGCGACGATGAGCACCAGCACGAAGAACACCAGTGACAGCGCCGATCCGTAGCCGATCTGCTGCTGGCGGTAGCCCATGCGGACGGCGTGGTAGACCAGCGTGGAGGTGGAGTCCACCGGACCGCCCTGGGTCATCACGTCGATCTGCACGAACAACCCGAGCGCGGCGATCGTGATGGTGATCAGCACGAACACCCTGGTCGGGCGCAGGCACGGCCACGTCACGTCGCGGAACTGCCGCCACGGGCCCGCGCCATCGATCCGCGCGGCCTCGTACAGCTCTCCGGGGATGGTCTGCAGCCCGGACAGCCAGATCAGCATGTGGAAGCCGACCGCTTGCCACACCGACAGCACGATGATCGCGGTCAGGGCGGTGCTCGGGTTGTTCAGCCACGCGGTGCCCTGCCAGGCGCCGAAGGTGATCGAGTCGAGGAAGGAGTTGATCAGCCCGTCCGGCTGGTACAGGAACTTCCACAGGATCGAGACCACGACGATCGAGGTCACGACCGGGATGAAGAAGATGACCCTGAACGCGACCGCGCCGCGGATCTTCTGGTTCACCAGGATGGCGAGGACCAGGCCCAGCCCTGCTTGCACCGGGACCACGACGGCGGCGAAGGCGAAGGTGTTCAGCACGGAGCGGAAGAACGTCGGATCGGCGGTGAAGGCCCGGACGAAGTTGTCGAAACCGGTGAAGCTGGTCGGTTCCGGCGAGATCAGCCTGGCGTTGGTGAACGACAGGACGAACCCGAGGACCACCGGGACGATCAGGAACACCAGCAGCAACAGCACGGCGGGCGCCGCCATCGCCCATCCTGCGCGGCGTTCAGAACGCAGGTCGCCACGGAGCTTGCGCCGAGAGACCGATCTCGGGGCCGCGCTCGCGGCGCGGCGGTCCGGCGAGGAGATCGCCGTCATGGGAGGTGCCTTCCCTCTCAGCCCGCCGGGCGCTGTCGCCCGGCGGGAGTGACGACCTAGAAGCCGTAGCCGTTCTGCGACGTGATGTCGGCGTCGACGGCCCGCACCGCGGCGTCCAGTGTGGACTTCACCTCGGCGCCGCTCATGATGTCCTTCGCCGCCTTCTCGAAGGACGAGGAGATCACCGGGTAGCCGGGGGTCGCCGGCCGGGCGAGAGCGAACTTCTGCGACAGCACAGCGAACTCGCGCAGTTTCGCGTTGTCGCTGAAGTACTGCGACGCCTTCATGGCGGCCACGGTGCTCGGGATGACCACCTGGCTGTCGGCGAACGCCGTGAGGTACTTGTCCTGGAAGCTGAACTTCAGGTATTCCCTGGCGCCTTCAACGTTCTTGCACCCGGCCGAGATGCCCCATTGCCAGGAGCCGCCGCCGATCTTCGGCCCCTTGCCGAAGTCCACCGGGGGCAGGATCAGCAGGTCGTCACCTACGCTGCTGAGCGCGGCCTTGGCGTTCCACACACCCGTGTAGCTCAGTGCCACGCTGTTGTCGATGAAGCGCTGGTTGCCGATCGGGCCTGCGTTGTCCACCCAGCCGTTCTCGAACGCCTGCTGGAACCAGGTGAAGTACTTCACCGCGTCCGGGCCGTTCAGCGCACCCTCGGCGGACTTCATGGTGTTGCGGTCGACCAAGTCGCCGCCGGTGCTCTGCAGCATCGGCGAGTACGCGTAGGACCACCACTCGCCCTTGTCCGCGGCGCCCAGGTCCAGCGGCGTCTTGTAGCCGCTCGCCTTCAGCGTGGTGACGGCCGCGTTGAACTCATCGAGCGTCCACGGCTTGTCGACGGCCGGAATCCTGATGTTGTTCTTGTCGAGCACCGACTTCCTGGCGAAGATCGCCAGGGCGGCGTCCCAGTAGCCCGCCGAAAAGACGGTGCTCTTGTAGCGGCCGACGGTCGTGGGCAACAACGAGTTGATCAGGTCGTCCGGCAGGCCCAGCGGCTGGAGGTGGCCCGCCCAGGCCCAGTTCGGCATCACCGGGCCGTCCATGTCCAGCAGACACGGCAGCTTGCGCGCCGCCGCGGCGGTGGTGACCGCGTCGTTGTACGAGCCCTGCGGGAAGTCCTCCTGGACGACCTTGTACTTGGTTTGCGACGCGTTGAAGTCGGCGATGATCTGCTCGTACACCGCGATCTCGCCCGGATTACCGGCCGAGTGGGTCCACATCGTGATCTCGCCGCTGGTCGACGAGGAGTCCTGGCCAGCGCGAGAGCAGCCGCTCAGCACGAGTACCGCGGTGACACCCACTGCTATGATCGAGAGGGACTTACGCTTCACCGTGAAGTCTCTTTCTGTGCTCTGGAGCGCGACCAGCCGTCGCCTCCGGGGTTGATGGCAGCGCCAACTGCCATGTGAGTTGCAGTGCTACAAGTGCGATCCGCCGTCGGCCGTCAGTCGCCAAACTGCGCCGGCGGCGGGCCCACCGAGGCCCGCCGGATGATCGGGCACGGCATGAGGTGCGGCACGGCCGGGTCCGCCTGCCGCACTCCGAGCGCCACTTCCATGGCCCACCGCCCCATCTCGTAGTGCGGCAGCGCGATCGTCGTCAGCGGAGGATCGAGCTCCGCCGCGACCAGTTGCTGGTCGTCATAGCCCACGATCGACAGATCGCCGGGGATCGAAAGCCCAGCACGGTGTGCCTCCGCGTAGGCGCCCATCGCCATGCGGTCGTTGAAGCAGAACATCGCCGTGGGCCGCCGTTCGGCAGGTAGGTCCAGCAGTCGCCTGGCCGCCTCTCGCCCACCGCCCGCCACCGGTTCCGCGCGAACGTGCAGGGCCGGGTCGGGCTCGATCCCGGCTTCCGCCAGGACCGCGAGATAGCCTTCGTACCGAAGCCCTGAAGCGACCAGGCCGAACCTTTCCTCCGCGTCCAGGAACGCAATCCGGCGATGTCCTGCGGCCACTAGTTCCCGCACCGCCGCCATGCCGCCAGCCCGCTCGTCCGGCACGACCGCTGCCCGACCACCCGTGACCGGAGCGCAGTCGAGTAGGACAGCGTCTTCAGGCAGACCCGGCGGCACCTCCACCATGCGATGCCACATGCACGCGTAAATGATGGCGTCGACCCGTTGGCCGTTCAGTGCCTGCAGGGCCAGGCGCTCGGCCTCGGCATCACGTTCGGTGTCTACCAAGACCACCAAGTGCCCCTGGTCGCGAGCAACATCGTTGGCACCAGCCAACATCCGGCCGGCGTACGGAGTGCTCGCGATGGTGTCGGAGATGAGGCCCACCATGCGCGTCTGCTGCGTCCGCAGGCTGCGGGCCACCGAGTTCGGCTTGTAGCCGACCGCCTCAGCCGCTTCCCGCACCCGCTGCTGAGTCTCCGGCGAGATGCGCTTCCCGTTCACCCCGTTGAGCACCATGGACACCGTCGCAGTGGAGACACCGGCACGGGCCGCCACATCGGACATCCGGACGCGGACCATCGCGGCACCCCTTCCCGTATCTGCGGTGTGTTTAATCGATTAACTGAAGGTTAAGGGAGTATGCAGCTCGGTCTTTCACCCGTCAAGATTCGACACCTGGCGCTTTGCGAGGCTGTGCGTGCCGAACAGCATCCGTGCAGGTTGAGCAGCATGGCGATACTCGTCGATGACTCCGCCGAGACGATCCCGTCGATCTATGATGAGGCGTTCGATCTGGAGGTGAACGGCCGCAGCGAGGCCGTCACCGAGTAGATCCGGCTGGCGATGGAGTCGAGCAACTGCCCGGACTTCGTGATCGTTTCTGCGGATAGCGCTCACCGCCGAAGCGAGGCGATTCCGCGCACGGCGTGATCCACTTTGCCCTAGCCTGCACGACGTCCGCGGCGTCCAGCACGGCACGGCCACGTTCGAGGGGCACTCGCTGCTGGTCTGGCACAACGTCAGTCAGGTACACCTTTCTCAGCAAACCAACGCTCAACCGCTTGCTCGGCACGCTGGCGCTCCCTACGAGCCACCTGCTGCGCCTCGGCCGCTCTCTCCTCGGCCCCTGGGCTCCGGTGAGCGCCGCGTCGAAGGACCGAGGCATCGACAGCGGAGTCAGCGACCAGGCGCGCCAGTTCACGGGCCTCAGCTTCATACTGGGTACTCGTGAAGGTGTTCGTAAGCGCGCTGGCGTAGTCGTTGGCTGCCAGCATCTCGCGAGTCGCACGCCTGGCCCTCCATCTCGGTGTGGCGCTCGGTACGAGAGGGCGGAGACACGAAGACGAAGAAGTCCAGGCGGACGCTCGCGATGCCGACGCGGTGTGTCGAGGCGTTGAAAGCTCACCGCATCCACCAGGACGCCAGGCGCAACCTCGCGGGTAAGCGGTGGCGGGAACACGGCCTGGTGTTCGCGTCAGAGGTGGGAACACCACTCGACTCCCACAACGTCCGTCGCGCCTTTCGGAGGGCCGTGAAGGCGGCCGGGCTGGTCGCGAAGGACTGGGCGCCACGGGAAATGCGGCACAGCTTCGTGTCCGTGCTCTCCGCCTCCGGCGTGAAGCTCGAAGACATTGCGCGGCTCGTCGGCCACAGCAGCACGACGGTGACGGAGACGGTCTACCGGCACCAGATCGTGCCCGTGATGCAGGAAGCCGCGACGACGATGGACAACATCTTCCCGATGGCTAGCTAGTCGCTAACTAATGCGGCGCGACTGGTGGCCAGCTCCCAGGAGCTGGCCACCAGTTCATTTCGGCCTCGATCAAGCGGATCGTTCAGGAACGGGTATGCCGATCTCTCTTGTACATCCCAGCTGCAACGACCACGGCAGCACCGGCCAATGATGCAACTACCAACCAGCGACGCGACGGCGGATCCGGTGGTGTCGGCAACGTAGATGCAGTCGTGGAAGAACCAACATCAGCGGAACGCCTAGTCGGCTGCACAGTGCTCTGGGCCCGTTCCGCCGCTCGGTCAAGTCGCGCCTGATGCACCGCATTTGCGAGCGCTGCAACGAACGACAGACCGATCATGGTGTAGATCGCCACGCGGCCGCACAAGGGAACGCGTGATGTCGAGACCACTAGATGACTGATTCCAAGGGGTCAGTGGTCGTAGGCGGTCAATGACCGCATGACTGGCTGCCCGGTCTTGTCGTTGTGCCAGATCGCGGTGGTCAGCGCCAGAACCCGTTGCAGGACACGGACTATGACTCCGGCTGGAGTACGTCCGCCGTGCTGCTCCAGGTCGAGCTGTCCTTTGAAGGTCTGGTTGATCGACTCGATGGTCTGGCGCAGTGGCTTGAACAACCGTGCGCCAGGCCGCTCGGGCTCGCCCTTGCGAGCCGGTCGCAGCA
>NZ_JANBBE010000025.1 GCF_024648825.1 Lentzea californiensis | reverse complement strand
TGCTGCGACCGGCTCGCAAGGGCGAGCCCGAGCGGCCTGGCGCACGGTTGTTCAAGCCACTGCGCCAGACCATCGAGTCGATCAACCAGACCTTCAAAGGACAGCTCGACCTGGAGCAGCACGGCGGACGCACTCCAGCCGGAGTCATAGTCCGTGTCCTGCAACGGGTTCTGGCGCTGACCACCGCGATCTGGCACAACGACAAGACCGGGCAGCCAGTCATGCGGTCATTGACCGCCTACGACCACTGACCCCTTGGAATCAGTCATCTAGTCCATGACCGGAGGCGTTGTCCCGGTGAGCCGCGGATCCGGCTGGCTGCCGGACATCGCGAGCATCCCGCGCAACACCTGCAGCAGCTTGCGCAGCCCGCTCGGCTTCTTCCGGTCGATCCCGCCGATCACCTGCTTCAGCACGCTGAGCTGGTCGAAGTAGATCCGCTCGGTGACGAGGTTCTCGTTCTCGTCGAAGATGAAGTACGCGTTCATCCGGGTGCGGTGCTTGCCACCGGTCGCCGGGATCTTGCCCAGCGGCCCGAGGTGCGTGCCGATCAGCCAGAACTCGACGATCACGGCGTCGACGCTGTGCCGGAACGAGATCAGCTCGTGGTGCTGGTCGGGGAACGCCACGCGGGTGTCGGTGTAGTACTGCCGCACCGCGTCGTCGCCGTCGTGGACGACCATCTGGGCGATGACCTCGTAGTGCGGGTGCGGGAACGTCGAGAGCGTGGCGTCCCAGTCGTGCGCCACCTCGTCGCGGAAGTGGTCGAGCACCAGCTTCTCGCGTGCCTGCAGGACTTCTTTGGGCGGCAGGGTGAAGCGGTCGGGCATCGAAGGCTCCTCAGTGGACGATCTGGCCGTGGCTGAACGTGGGGGTGGTGCCGGGGTTCGTCCAGGCGCCGGTGAGTTCGCTGGACGGGAAGAACTGCAGGAACCGCGGGTCGGCCTGGCTGCGGTCGGCGAGCGTCTTCTCCAGGATGATCGAGTTGTACTGGTCGGCGGTGGTCTCGACGGTGTTCGCGTTGAGCACGACCTCCTGCTGCCACCGGCGCGTCCACGACGCGAGGCCGGGCAGCTTCGAGTGCTCAGGTGTCAGGGCCTCGGCGGCGATCACGTTCTCGCTGCTCACCCAGATGCCGGTCGAGGTGTTGACCACGAGGCTCTGGTTGCCGAACACGTGACCCGGTGTCTTGACCACCGCGACACCGGGGCCGAGCACGACCGAGCCGTCGATCGGCAGGAACGCCTCCGCCGGCAGGTCGCGGTAGGTCGCGGGCTGGTACCAGGGCTTCTGCAGCGGGTGCAGCTCGCTCAGGGCCGCCAGCTCGTCGCGTTGCACGATCACCTTGGCGTTCGGGAAGTACGGCGTGGCGCCGATCCAGCGCCGCAGGTCCTGGGTGTGCAGGTGGTCGAACATCAGGTAGTCGACGTCCTCGGGCGCGATGCCGAGCCGTTCGAGATGGCCGGGCACGGTGCCGTGGACCTTGACCATGCGCCGTTCGAGGACATCCGGGGTGCGGCCGGACAGGTCCTCGAAGTACGGCGTGTACCGGCCGTACTCGTGGTCGCTCGGCTCGAACAGCAAAACCCGCTCGCGGCCGCCGTCGTGCCAGCGGATCACCAGCATGCGGTTCGTGATCGACAGGAACGGCGCGATCGCCCGCGAGGCCCTGAACAGGCCGAACCGCGTCGGGTACGGCAGCGTCACCAGGTCGCGCGTGACGATGCTGCCCGGGGTGCCGGTCGTGGCGAACTCCCGCCGGAACGCCTCGCCCCGCTCACGGGCGACGCGCAACCGCGCGCCGGGCCCGCCCTCGACGTCCATGTGGTCGAGCGTGTCGATCCTGGTGAAGCTCATCATCCCCTCCAATACCCACACTGTGGGTTAATTGCGAGGTTAAACCCACGCCGTGGATATCCGCAAGGCACAATGGCCGCGTGACTGAACCGCGCCGAGGCCGCCCGCGCACGCCGCTGCTGTCCCGCGACTCGATCGTCGCGGCGACGTTGAAGGTCATCGACACCGAAGGCGTGGCGGGCGTGGGCATGCGGTCGGTCGCGCGGGCGCTCGGGGTCGACGCGAAGAGCCTCTACAACCACGTGGACGGCAAGGACGGCCTGCTCGACGCCGTGGCCGAGCACCTGCTGGGCGGCCTGGTCCTGCCGGCACCCACCGGTGACGCGCGCCGCGACCTGCGGGCGATCGCACAGGCGTTCCGGACCCGCGCGCTGGCCCATCCGGCAGCCGCGCCGCTCGTGCTCACCCGCCAGCTGTCGTCGCTGGAGGGCCTCGCCCCGGTGGACGCGGTGCTGGAGGTCCTGCTGGCGGCCGGTGCCTCGACGCAGGAATCCGTGCACCTGCTGCGGATGCTGCTCGCCACGCTGATCGGCACGCTGCTGCGCGAGGTGTCGGCGGCACCGACGTTCGGCAGTGACGACGGCGCGCGCCGCGAAGCGCTCCAGGCCTCCGGGCTGCCCGCGGTGGCACGGACGGCGCCGCACCTGGCGGAGTTCGACCGCGAGGCCGAGTTCGAGTACACGGTGGACCTCGCGGTCACGGCCGTGCTCGACCGCATCGCGCGCTGAGTCAGCGGTCGGGGCCGAGGTCCTCGTACAGGGCCTGCAGCCGCCGTCCGGTCAGCTCGCCGCCGGACGTCTGCACCAGGGCCCAGTCAGGGGCTTCTCCGTCACCGGGGTCGTCCAGGAAGCAGAGGGCGGCGAACAGCGACTCGAAGGCGACCACGCGGGCGAACGCCCGGAGGTCCTCCGGTGCCGCGCCGAGCTCCAGCAGCCGCTGCTCGGCCGCCTCGCCGGCCTGGTGCGTCTGCCCGTTCGGCGGGCCGTGCTGGTCGACGATCGCCCACATGCCGCGCAGGAACCGCGACCGGGCGAGCTGCGGGACGTCGTCGTGAAGATCCATGCCGGACAGCATGCCGGTTGATCTTCAGGCTGCGCGCTGGGCCGAACGGCGGCAGACTTCCCCGCGTGAACTGTCGACGGTGGCCCGTGGTCGCGGCCGCGGGATTCGTCTTCGCCGCGGTCGTGTACGTCCTCGCGGTGCTGACGAGGGCCGGTCAGACCATCGAGAACGCGGCCCTGCGCGGCGCCGACCAGGACGACGTCGACCAGTCGGACGCCGCCTGGGACGCGCTCGGCCAGATCACCGTCTACTCGCTGGCCGCGGCGGTGGTGGCGGTCGCCCTCGTCGGCGTGCTGAGGAAGCGCTGGGACCTCACCGTCGCGGCGGTCGGCGTGATCGTGGTGGGCCAGGTCGTCGTGCAGGGCCTCAAGCGGTTCGTCCTGCCTCGTCCGGCGCTCGTCGAGGTCACCGGCGACTACGCGCACAACAGCCTCCCTAGTGGACACACGACGATCGCGATGACCGTGTTGTTCGCGGCGATCATCGTGGTGCCGTGGAAGTGGCGTGGCGTCATGCTGTTCTTCGTGCTGCCGTGGGCCACCGCGATCGGCCAGTACACGCTGACCGCGAAGTGGCACCGCCTGAGCGACACCCTCGCCGCCGACGGCATCGCGCTCGGTGTCGCGGCCCTCGCCGCGTGGTGGTTGCAGCGCAAGGGTTCCCTGCAGCCCTACACCGGACCGCGTCGTGCCGGACGGGTCGTGCTGGTGGTGTTCTGGTCCGTGATCGCCGCCGTATCTCTCGCCCTGGGCGCGATCCTGTGGGGATTCCCGCTGGCGGAAGAGGGTCTGAACGCCGACGAGTGGGTGATCTACCTGGGGGCCGGCTCGTTCGCGTCGGCCGGGTCGCTGATCGCCGCGCTCACGTACCTGGCGTGCTGGCGCCGGATCGGGTGACAACCAGTTGATCTCTCGTGCGTCCTGTCCTGTGGAGAGGTTTCCGGAGAAGGGGACAGGACGTTGAGTTTCAACCGACGTGCCGTGCTGGCACTGGGTGCGGGAGCGGCGCTGGCCGTGGCCGTGCCCGCCGCGGCGCAGGCCTCGACAGTCACCGGCAAGCTGCGTGAGCTGGAGAAGCAGCACAACGCGCGCCTCGGCGTGTTCGCCGCGGACACCGGCACCGGTCGCACGGTGCTGCACCGCGCGGACGAGCTCTTCCCGATGTGCTCGACCTTCAAGACCATCGCGGCAGCGGCGATCCTGCGCAAGGACCGCGACGGGACGTTGCTGGGCAAGGTGATCACCTACACGCAGTCCGATGTGGACAGGTCGGGCTACGGCCCGAAGACCGGCTTGCCCGAGAACCTCGCGAACGGGATGACCATCTCGGCCCTGTGCGAGGCGACCATCACCTACAGCGACAACTGCGCGGCGAACCTGCTGCTCAGGGAACTCGGGGGCCCTACGGCGATCAGCCGCTTCAGCCGTTCGATCGGTGACCCGGTCACGCGTCTCGACCGCTGGGAGCCGGAGCTGAACTCGGCGGAACCCGGCCGCGTCACCGACACGACGTCGCCGCGCGCCATCGGCCAGAGCTACGCGCGCCTGACGCTGGGCCACGCCCTCAACTCGAACGACTCCGACCAGCTCACGAAGTGGTTGCTGGCCAACACGACCGGCGGCAACCGCATCCGCGCCGGACTGCCGTCGGCGTGGCGCTGGGGCGACAAGACCGGCACCGGCAGCTACGGCACGACCAACGACGTCGGCATCGCGTTCCCGGCGGGCCGCGCACCGATCGTGATCGCCGTCCTGTCGACCAGGGAGGACGAGCCGACCGGCGCCGCCGACGAACCGCTGCTCGCCAAGACGGCGGAGCTCGTGGCGGCGACGTTCAGCTGACCCCAGGGCTCGACGAACGGCCTGGAGCACCTGTTCCAGGCCGTTCTGGTGTCGTCGAACGACTAGGGCCGATCGTCGAATCGCTGGTCGAACGCGGGTTCACCCGCTACGGTCACAATGCGAATCTCGTTCACGTTCCCAAAGGCGGCGGCGATGCGGCGAGCGGTACTCCTGGTGGTCCTGTTCCTCCTCTCCCTGGCGGTCACGCCTGTGCGGGCGGAGTCGTTCGACGGCTCCGAGCTGCGGGTGTCCGGCGGGGTCTTCCGCGACGAACACGGCCGTGAGGTGGTGTTGCGCGGCTTCAACGTCTCCGGCACGGCGAAACTCGCGGAGTACCGCGGGCTCCCGTTCGCGAACACGGCGGACGCGCGCAAGTCCGCGCAGGCCATGAAGCAGCTGACCGGCGCGAACGCCGTGCGGTTCCTGCTGACCTGGGCGTGGATCGAACCGCAGCGCGGTCAGATCGACCACGCCTACCTCGACGGCGTGACCGCGCAGCTGCGCGCCTTCACCGGTCTCGGCATCCGCGTCTACCTCGACTTCCACCAGGACCTGTACTCGCGCCACCTGTTCAACAAGGACAGCTGGTACACCGGCGACGGCGCACCGGCGTGGGCGGCGAGCGGGTACCCCAAGGAGTCGTGCGGCCTCTGCTTCCACTGGGGCCAGAACATGAAGAACAACAACGCCGTCACCGCGGCCACGTACGACTTCTGGCACAACCGCGACGGGGTGCGGGACTCGTTCGTCAACGCGGCCGGCGAGGCGCTCAAGCACGTCAGGGAAGCGTTGCCCGCCAGCGAGTTCAAGCTCGTCGTGGGCGTCGACCCGCTGAACGAGCCGTACGCCGGCAAGTACGACGCCGGCCAGACCTCGCAGACGTGGGAGCGCGACCTGCTGATGCCGTTCTACCACCGGTTCCGCGCGGAGATGGACGAGGCGGGCTGGGCCGCGAAGCCCGCGTTCGTGGAGCCGCTGGTGTTCTGGAACCAGAACGTCGACTTCTTCGCCGAACCCGGCGGCCTCGCGCTGGTGCCGGCGCTGGGCGAACGGTTCGTGTTCAACGCGCACTTCTACGACGGCAAGGCGCAGTCGGGTCTCCTCATGCCGGGGAAGGCGGCGGACGGCCAGTACACCCAGGCGTTCGGCACGATCCGCGACCGCGCGAGGGCGCTCGGCACCACCGCCATCGTCTCCGAGTTCGGCCACCCCGTCTCGGGCTTCACCTCCGACAAGACGCCGTCCGTGCTCAAGGCGATCTACCAGGGCCTCGACTCGACGGCGCCGGGCGCGCGCTGGTGGTCGGCGCCACGCGGCACCGTGATCTCGGGTAGCCAGTGGCACTGGGACACCAACTACGGCCGCCACCGCGAGCTGATGAACGACGACCCCGGCAAGGTCAAGACCGACGGCGACGCCATGAACGACGAGCACTTCTCGGCCGTCAAGCTCGACGCGGCCGGCAACGCGGTGCTCAACGTCGACCGGGCGATCGTCGACCGCGTCTACCCGCAGGCCGTCGCGGGCACCACGCTCGCCTTCACCTACGAGGACCGCGCCTACCAGACCTGGCAGCAGGTCCCGCTGCCCGCCGTCCGCACGCTCGTCGGGTCCGCGCCGTTCGCCGTGCTCGTCTGGGACTCGAACGGAGGCTCCGCGCCGACCGAGCTCCACCTGCCCGAGTCCCTGCGCTCGCCGCTGGTGGTCAGCTCGGCGTCCTCGTCCGTCGAGGGCGGCAAGCTGCTGCTCCGAGGCGGCCAGGGAAGGCAGTTCGCCCTGGTCACGGCCCCGTCGGCGGGCAACGTCGCGGCGGCGGAGGCCGAGATTCGACAGTGGTCCGTAAGCTGGTGAGGTGCGAACTAGGCCCACTCTGAGCTGGTCGAACCCGGGCCCGGCGCTGCCGCGCACCACCACCCTCACCGACGTCGTGCCGATCGTCGCGGAGGGTGGGGTGCTGGTGCTCAGCGGCGCGGGCCTCTCCACCGAGTCCGGCATCCCGGACTACCGCGGCGAGGACGGCTCGCTGCGCAAGCACACCCCGATGACGTACGAGGAGTTCACCACCAGCCAGGCGGGCCGGCAGCGCTACTGGGCGCGCAGCCACGTCGGCTGGCGCACCATCGCCCGGGCGCGGCCGAACGCGGGCCACCACGCCGTGACCAGGCTCGCGGCCAAGCTCTGCGGCGTCATCACCCAGAACGTCGACGGCCTGCACCAGGCCGCGGGCTCGCCGGACGTCGTGGAACTGCACGGCGGCCTCGACCGCGTGATCTGCCTGAACTGCGGGCTGCTCTCCCCGCGCATCGACCTCGACCACCGCCTGCGCGAGGCGAACCCGGACTTCCACGCGACGACGGACGAGATCAACCCGGACGGCGACGTGTTCCTGCCCGAGGAGACCGTGAAGGACTTCGTGGTCGTCCCGTGCGTGCGGTGCGGCGGCGTCCTGAAACCGGACGTCGTGTTCTTCGGCGAGAACGTGCCGCGCCCGCGCGTCGAACAGTGCTACTCGCTCGTCGACGGCGCACGGTCCCTGCTCGTCCTCGGCTCCTCGCTCACGGTCATGTCCGGGCTGAGGTTCGTGCGGCGGGCCGCCACCGCCGGAATCCCGGTCGTGATCATCAACCGGGGTGAGACGCGCGGTGACGCGCACGCGTCGCTGCGGGTCGACCTGCCGCTCGGAGAATCGCTGACGGAGCTGGCTGAAGTCGTTGTAGGATAAGGAATGGTGACCTTCTCGGTCGACGACGTCACGCCGGTGACCGATGCGCTGCCCACCCGCCCGATCGCCGACCTGTTCCCCGGCGCCCGTGCTGTCGGCGGCGACGCGCGGGTGCTGGAGCCGAACGGTGTCCACCCGCTGCTGCACGCGGTCGGCAAGGCGTTCGCCGAGCACCGGCCGCTGGTCCTGTCACCGGACGCGGTGTGGCTGACGATCGCGCGTGGCATCGCCGAGCACGTGAAGCTCAACGCCGAGGAACTGCGGCCCGTCCTGGCCGGCCACGAGGGCAAAGAACGCCTGACCGTGTCGTACGGCCCGGGCGACACGTGGGACGGCGTTGTGGAGCGGCTCGCGAAGCAGGTGGGCGACCCGGTCTTCGAGTGCGACTTCAGCACGAGCACCGCTGTTGAACGGCTGGCGGGCCGTGTCGCGATGCTCGATGCCTACTCGCCGTACTACAGCTACTGGATGGTCGCCGTCTGCGGCATCCCGTCGATCACCCTGACCGGGACGCCGGACGACTGGCGCCGGATCCGCGCGCGCGTCGACGACCTGCCCCGGTTCGGGCTGGAGCACTGGTGCCGCTCGCTGATCCCGATCACCGACGAGTTCGCGCGCGCCGCCGAGGGCAACGCCGACAAGGCGTTCTGGCAGCGGATCTACAACCCGGTCGACGCCTACGGAGGCGAGGTCGTCACCGGCTGGGTCACGCGCCTCTACCCGTATCTCGACTACCAGCAGGGCGGCAGCGTGCCGAACCCGATGCTGGACCTCCCGATCGGCGAGCCGCGGGACGGCACCTACCCCGCCGTCGCCACGGACAGCGTGCCCGCCACCCTGTGCCGCGCGGTCGTCAACGTCGGCGACGGCAGCGACATCAGCGCGATCGCCCTGGACGCGGGACTGGTCGGCATGACCCAGCACGAGGACGGCGCACTGGAACCGGTGGCGGGGTGGGCGGTGCTGCCGGCGCCCGTGGAACTCGCGGACGTCCTGGACCGCCTGGTCGCCGAACACGAGTGGACGCCTCCTCGGCCGACCGGGCCGGAGAGGGAGATCGGCGGGCGCAGGATCACCCTGGGCCACCGCGTGCAGGGCAGCGGCGAGCTGATCGCGCTCTACCAACGGGTCGGCACCGCGTCGCTGCACGGCGGTACCTGGCAGGTGCGCGCCTACGACGCCGGAGGGGCCGAACGGCTCGGCCGGCACTTCGTCCAGTCCGTGTTCGACCTCCCGGACGGACGGATCGCCGGTGAGGTCATCGACTTCCCCACCGGCCGCACCTGCTGGGTGGTCTTCCGCCCGGGCGACAGGCCGGAGGACGTCCCGGTGCTCGGCACGTCCCTCACGATGCTGCTGGAATCGGTGCTCGACCACCGCGACGTCGCGCACCTGGAGACGGTGAAGCTGGCCGAGTTCGCCTAGTGCTGTGACCGGAACTGGTCCAGCACGCGCCGTTCCCGCTTCGTAGGACGTCCCGCACCCCGTTCGCGCCGGGCGATCGGGGCCTCCACCGGCGGCGGGGGAGTGCGGTCGATGAAGCAGGTGGCCGCGTCCGCCGCGCCCACGCGCTTCTGGATCACCCGCACCACGTCGACCGTCCAGGTCTTGTCGTTCACACGAACGCGGACCTGGTCGCCGGCGGCCACAGTCGCCGAGGCCTTCGCGGGTTTGTCGTTGATGCGCACGTGGCCGCCCTTGCACGCCTGGGAGGCGTCCGGGCGGGTCTTCGTCAGCCGGACCGCCCACAGCCAGCGGTCGATGCGCGTGGACTCCACCCCGCCATCATGGCACTTCCGGAGATCATGGGGCTTCCGGCGGTCGCACTGACCCCCGCCGCGTCACTCACCCCCGCCGGTCCTCGACCGGCTGACGACCGGCATCCTGGCCGAACTCGAGGACACCGGCACGCGACCATCGCGGAACGGACCGCCTGGGCCTAAGCCTCCACTGTGGACTGGAGGCCGAGCATTCTGGCCAGGCCCGACAGTTCGAGCACCCGCGTCACCTGCTCCGACGCGGCGGAGAGTTTCAACCCACCCGCCGCGGCCGAGGCACGCGCATGTCCGCGCACGAGAGCACTCACCCCGCTGGAGTCGCAGAACGTGACGGCTGTCAGGTCCAGCACGACGTAGCGGTGACCGTTGTCGAGCAGGCGGTCGAGCCGGGCCAGCAGACGTTCCGAACCGGAGCCGGCGAGTTCACCGGAGACCGTGACGAGGGTGGAGGCAGGCGACGACTCCGTCACCGTGACTTCGAGCATTTCGCAGCTGTACCCAGTGGTGCCCGCCGCGAAACTGGTTTCGTGCGCGTTCTTCTGACGTCCTTGCCCATCCACTCCCACCTGATGCCGACGATGGTGCCGCTCGCGCGGGCGTTCCGGCAGAAGGGGCACGAGGCCGTGATCGCGACAGGACCCGCGATGGCGCATCTCGAGCACACGGTCGTGATGCCGGACGTTCCGGCGCCGCCGGACCTCGGGCCGCCGCCTCCGTGGGTGCCGGAACGCGACGGTGTGCTGAAGGTGCCGCTGTGGTCCAGCCCGCTGGTGGTCGCGTCCGCCGCCAACGTCCTCGACTTCGCCCGCACCTGGCGTCCGGACGTCATCGTGCGCGAGACCAGCGAGTACGGCGGCCAGATCGCCGCCGAGGTGCTCGGCATCCCGCACGCGCTGCTCGACATCGCCCCGTTCGCGCCGCTGGAGATCCCGCTGCTCGACGAGCTGGTGGACAAGGTCCGCGCCCGCTTCCAGGTCGGTGCGACCGAACCGGTCCTCACCGCCGGCCTGACCCCGGCGTCGTGGCACCCGGCCCAGCACCACTTCCGCGTCCCGGTCGAGCCGGGCGACGGGGAGGGGCCGGAGATCGTCGCGTCCTTCGGCACCAACACCCGGTGGCTGACGCCGGGTTCCACGCTGCCGCACGTCGTGGTGGAGGCGCTGGGCGAGGTCTCCGCACGTGCTGTCGTCGCGATCGGCCACGGCGAGTGGACCGGCCCGCGCCCGCCGAACGTCCGCCTCGAACCGGAGATCCCGCAGCAGCGGCTCCTCGGCAGCGCGAAGGTGTTCGTGACGCACGCGGGTTACAGCGGTGTGCGGGAGGCGCTGACCGCCGGAGTGCCGATGGTCGCGGTGCCGTTGTTCGCCGACCAGCCGCGCAACGCGGACCGAATCCAAGATCTCGGTGTGGGCGTGCGGGTGGACGTGAAAGGGCTGACCGCCACCGTTCTCGCTGAACGGATCAAGCACGTGCTGAACACGAGAAAATATCACGACGCCGCTGAGGACCTGGCCGCACAAATGATCGATCTCGAGGTGTTCACGAATATTCCTGACCACCTCGTATCTGCTGTGTGACGACATTTTGGGTGTGTCCAAAAGCTTCGACGGAAATTTAGTCCGTCTGGAGACTGGCGGTGGGGCAGGTGCTTGTTGGGGAGAACAGGTCGCCTGTAAGAGGGGAAAACAGGGGGAAATATGAAAAGGCACGTGCGCGACAGTTTCTTCGTCGTGGGCGAAGGCGTACTGGAATTCGACGGCAGAGGTGAGGCCACCACGCGTCAGCCCTCCACGGCGGAGGAGTTGCGCAGGTTCCGGTTCTCGCGACTGGGGCCGAAGGGGCCGCGAACGGACGAGGAGACGCGGTTCGCCCTCGCCACCGCCGTCACCGCGAACGTCCCGCAGCCCGACTCGGCGGATCCGGCCGTCCCGGCGGGGTTCACCTACCTCGGCCAGTTCGTCGACCACGACCTGACCATGGACCGCACCGAGTCGCAGCTCGGGCAGGACGTCAACCTCGACGAGCTGACGCAGGGCCGTTCGCCGGCGCTGGACCTCGACTCGGTCTACGGCCGCGGCCCGCGCGACAAGGACGACCAGGTCTTCTACGCCCAGGACGGCGTGAAGCTCGAGGTCGGCACCACCACGCCGGTCCCGTTCCCGGACGAGGGCACCAACGTCCCGTTCGAGGGCTTCGACCTGCCGCGCCGCGGTGGGACGGCCGGCACGGCGGCGGATCGGCGGCTGCCGCTGATCCCGGACGCCCGCAACGACGAGAACCTCGTGGTGGCGCAGACGCACCTCGCGTTCATCCGCTTCCACAACCGCGTGGTCGACGAGCTCGCGCTCACCGGCCTCACCGGCGAGCGGTTGTTCCGCGCCGCCAAGGAACTCGTGGTGCGGCACTACCAGTGGATGCTCAGGACCGATCACCTGCCGCGGATCATCGACCCGGCGATCGTGGACGACGTCTTCACCAACGGCCGCAGGTTCTTCGAGGTGCCCGGCCGGTGCCGCGACCACTCGCCGACCATGCCGATCGAGTTCTCGGTCGCCTCGTACCGCTTCGGGCACAGCCAGATCCGCGGCGCGTACCAGTGGAACCGCGTGTTCAACTCGACCGGGCCCGGTGGCGTCGCGACGCTGTTCGCGCTGTTCACCTTCACCGGGGTGAGCGGCAACTTCGACCCCAGTTCCGGAACGCCCGCCGACCTCGACGACGTCACCCGGGGTCCGATCTTCACGTTGCCCAGCAACTGGATCGCGGACTTCCGGCGGCTCTACGACTTCACCGAGGCCGAACGGGACGACCTGGTGCCGCCCGCGGAGTCCGGTGGCGGCAACGTCACCAAGCGGATCGACACGCTGCTGGTCGACCCGCTGACGCAGCTGCCGGCCGGCACGTTCGGCGGGCGCGGCACGCAGTTCCGGGAGATCGAGCGCAACCTCGCGTTCCGCAACCTCACCAGGGCCTCGATGATGGAGCTCGCCACCGGGCAGCAGATCGCCGAGCTGTTCGGCGTGGAGCCGCTCACCGAGGAGCAGATCCTGGTGGGCAACGGTGGCGCGGTCGTCGAGGGCCTGTCCGAGGAGCAGAGGGCGCAGCTGGTCACCGCCACCCCGTTGTGGTTCTACGTCCTGCGCGAGGCCGAGGTCGGCAACGGGCTGATGGGCCCGGTCGGCGGCCGGATCACCGCCGAGGTCTTCCACCGCGCGATGGAGGGCAGCCGGATCTCGATCGTGCGCTCGCCGTACTGGCGCCCCACCCTCGGCCCGGACTCCAGCACGTTCCGCATGGTCGACCTGCTGCTGTTCGCCTTCGAGGGCAAGGCCGACCTGCTGAACCCGCTGGGCGACCCGGTCAGCTGATCTTCCTCGCGTCTCCTGTCTGACTGGGTGGTGGCAGTCAGACAGGAGAGGGAGATCGATGTCGAGTCCAGAAACCACACGCCGTGAAAGCACCGCGGAACGCCTGACTCGTTTTGCGCGGGAGTCCGGAATTCCGCTGCTGCGCATCGGACTGGGGGTCGTGTACCTCTGGTTCGGCGCACTGAAGCTCTTTCCCGGTGGCAGCCCCGCCCAGGACCTCGTCGAACGCACGGTCTCCGCGCTGACGTTCGGGATCATCGACGGGGACCTGGCGAGAACGGGTGCCGCGATCAGCGAGATCGGGATCGCGCTGGTCCTGCTGAGCTTCCGCGCACCGCGGTTGTGCGCGGTTCTGCTGGCCGGTCATGTCGTGCTGGTGTCGACACCGCTGGTGTTGTTCCCCGGCGAGATGTGGGCCGGTCCGTTGCAGGCGTCCTTCGAAGCGCAGTACATCCTGAAGAACCTGGTGACCGTCGCCGCCGCGGTGGTCATCGCCTCATCGCACCCGAGGGTGCGATGACCGGGAGCCGTTCGATCCCCAGGGTCGGGCGGCTCCCGCCGTTATAGGTTTTGGCCATGGGGGATTCATTCGCGCCTTTGGCGCGTCCTGCTTTCCGATGGCTGCTCGCGGG
Source organism: Lentzea californiensis (assembly GCF_024648825.1). Taxonomy (GTDB): domain Bacteria; phylum Actinomycetota; class Actinomycetes; order Mycobacteriales; family Pseudonocardiaceae; genus Lentzea; species Lentzea californiensis. The sequence continues at coordinate 20,580 of NZ_JANBBE010000025.1, read as the reverse complement.
TCGCGTCACGACCATCGCCGGCAACGCGATGGCGCCGATCGCGCTGGCGTTCGCCGTCCTCGACCTCACCTCGTCGATCACCTCGCTGGGCCTGGTCGTCGCCGCGCGGTCGCTCACGAACGTGGTGTTCCTGCTGTACGGCGGTGTCGTCGCGGACCGGCTGCCGCGTCAGCTCGTGCTCGCCGGGTCGTGCGCGGTCAGCTTCGCCAGCCAGGCGGTGGTCGCGGCACTCGTGCTGACCGGGACGGCGTCGGTGCCGTGGCTCGTGGTGCTGTCGGCGGTCAACGGGATGTCGGGCGCGTTCTCCCTCCCGGCCTCCGCCGCGCTGGTGCCGCAGACGGTGCCCGCCGAACTGCGCCTGCAGGCGAACGCCTTGCTGCGCCTCGGGTTGAACTCCGCGCGCATCGGCGGCGCGGCATTGGGCGGCCTCCTGATCGCGTTCACCGGACCCGGCTGGGGCCTCGCCGTGGACGCACTCTCGTTCGCGCTGGCCGGCGTGTTCTTCGCGTTCGTGCGCGTGCCCGCCGCCCGTGTGCCCGCCGCGCACAAGCCGTCGGTGCTGGCCGAGCTGAAGGTCGGCTGGACGGAGTTCGTGGCACGGCAATGGGTCTGGGTCGTGGTCGTGGCCTTCACGTTCGTCAACGCCGCCCTCGTCGGCGGCGTGATGGTGCTCGGGCCGGTGCTGGCGGACAGGACGTTCGGGCGCGAGATGTGGGGCCTGGTCCTGGCCGCGCAGACCGCGGGCATGGTCGCCGGCGCGTTCGTCGTGATGCGGGTCAAGGTGCGCCGTCAGTTGCTGCTCGGGGTGGCGTGCGTGGCGGGCTTCGCGTTGCTGCCGCTGGTGATGGTCCTGCACCCGGCACCCTGGCTGCTCCTCGTCACCTCGTTCGTGTCCGGCCTCGGCCTGGAGCAGTTCGGGGTGGCGTGGGAGACGGCGCTGCAGCACCACGTGCCGCCCGACCGGCTCGCGCGCGTCTACTCCTACGACATGCTCGGGTCGTTCGTGGCGATCCCGCTGGCCCAGTTGGCCATCGGGCCCGTGTCGCACGCGTTCGGGACCTCGTCGGCGCTGCTCGGGTGCGCCGCGATCTACCTGCTCGCGACCGCGGGGATGCTCGCTTCCCGGTCCGTGCGGTCGTTGGAGAACGTCCCCGAGCCGGTTCGCTGACTCACACCGCCGCGGTGCCGATCAGCCCGTTGCGCGTCACCCGTGCCGCCAGTTCGGCCTCGGTGAGGTCCTCGGTGCCCTCGGGACGGCGCGGCAGCACCATGTACCGCGACTCGGCGTTCGCGTCCCACACCTCGATCCTGGTGGTCTCCGGCAGGGTCAGCCCGAACTGCTCCAGCACCTCGCGCGGGTGGCTGACCACCCTCGAGCGGTAGGCCGGGCTCTTGTACCAGGTGGGGGACGGTCCGAGCAGCGAGAGCGGGTAGCAGCTGCAGAGCGTGCACACGATGACGTTGTGCACGTCCTCGGTGTTCTCGACGACGTGCAGCCGTTGCACCTGCAGGCCGCCGCCCATCGACAACCCGAGCTCCGGCAACGCCTCGTTCGCGTTCTCCAGCAGGCGTGCCTTGTAACCGGGGTCCACCCAGGCCCGTGCGGCGACCCGGAACCCGTTGGCGGGTGAGGCCCTGTGCGCGAACGCCTCCAGCACCTGGTCGAGTTCCCGGGGGTCCAGCAGCCCCTTCTCCTCGAGGACCGCTTCCAGTTCCCGCACGCGCGCGGCGATCGGGGAGTCGTCGTGGTCGTCACTCATCGCTGAGGTAGTCCTCCCAGAGGGACAGCGTCACGCTGTGGTCGCCGTGGCCGAACAGTTCGCGTGCGGAGAACCGCACCAGGTACACCTGTTGTGGCTGCTGGATTCCGCGCGCGCTGAGGTCCGCCAGCGGGTGGACGCCGTCGTGGCCGATCACCGTGCCGCGACGGCCGCGCGCGTAGTGCGGCAGCCGGGTGTGGTGGTCCGGGTCCACTGTGGACGTGCGGACGCGGTCGCCGGTGCGGTAGCGCTCAGACAACGCCGCGCTCCTTCAGCAGCGTCCCGATCGCGCGGAACCAGTTCTCGTAGTACGAGGACTCGTGCGACATGGTCCGTTCGACGGCGTCCCGGAACTCGTCCAGGTTGTAGACGCCCTGCCCGATCAGCGCCCTGTTCATGGCCATCACGTGCGCTTCCCAGTCCGCGTGGAAGGGCGGCTCGTCGAGCTCCTCGACCACGGGCCCGAAGCCGTCCTGGCCGCCGACGTCGTTGGTCCTCGGCATGTCACCTCCTGCGCTCAGCCAGATTCTGCGCCGCCTCCTGCCAGTTCGGGAAGTGGAACTCGAATCCGGCCTGCTGGAGCCTGCCCGGCACGACCCGGCGGCTCTTGAGGAGCAGCTCGGTGTCGCTGCGGATCGCGAACGCCCCGATCTCGGCCATCCAGTTCGTCGCGGGCAGCCCCACGGGCACGCGCCAGGCCCCGCGCAGCTCGCGCATGAACTCCCGCTGCGGCACCGGGTTCGGCGCCGCGAGGTTGACCGCGCCCGCGATCGGTTCCCTGATCAGCAGCGCGACCGCCCGCACGAAGTCCTCGTCGTGGATCCACGAGACGTACTGGTGACCGCCCGCCACCGGCCCGCCCAGTCCGATGCGGGCCATCCACGACAGGTAGTCGAACACGCCGCCCTTGTCCGGGCTCATCACCATCGCCGCGCGGAGCGCGACCTTGCGCGTGCCCGGCGTGTCGGCCTCGTCCAGCTCGGCCTCCCAGCGCTTGGCGATCTCGACGCTGTAGGTCCAGTAGCCCGGCACGTCCGGCTCGCGCCCGCCGAGAACGCCGGTCTCCTCGTCGTTCGGCGCGTCGAACCGGTGCGAGTAGATCGTCGCGGTGCTCATCTGCAGCCACACCTCGGGCGGATCGGCCGCCTTTGCGATGGCCTCGCCGACGACCCGCGCGGAGTCCACCCGCGAGCGCATCATCTGCTGCAGGTTCTCCGCCGTGTAACGGCAGCTCACGCTCCGGCCGGCCAGGTTGACCACGACGTCGGCGCCGTCGACCTCGTCGGCCCACCTGCCGAGCGTGTGGCCGTCCCAGCGCACGCCCGCGCTGCGGCCGATGATCACGACCTCGTGGCCCGCCGCCCTGAACGCGCGGGTCAGCACGCCGCCGACCTGCCCGGTACCGCCTGGAATCACGATCTTCATGTCGTCTCGTTCCCCCTCGCGGCCGACGCTAGCCCCCGGTCGCTGAGAACCGTTTCAGCTATGCTCGCGCGAAACGCTCAAACGAACAGGCGGTCGGTCATGCGTGAGTCCAGCGAGGCCCGGCGGCAGCGGATTCTGGCTGTCACAGCGTCGCGGGGCACGGTCAAGGTGAGCGATCTGGCCGAGGAGCTCGACGTTTCGATCGTCACGGTCCGGCGCGACGTCGAGGAGCTCGCACGGCTCGGCAGACTGCGGCGCGGGCACGGCGTCGCGCGCTCGCTCACGCCGGTCGAGCAGCCAGAGCCCAGGCAGGCCGCGAACGGGGCGATCGCGCTGGTCGTGCCGGAGCGCCACACGTACCTCTACGAGACGATGAACGGCGCCCGCAAGACTCTCGAAGAGGCCGGCATGCGGGTGGTCCTGCACATCGCGCCGCAGGTCAGGGGCGCGGAACGGCCCATCGTCGAGAAGGCGCTGACCGAGCCGGTGCAGGGCCTGCTGATGGCACCGCGGTGGCGCACGTCCGAGGAGGAGGCCGAGGACGACTGGCTCGCGGACACGGGCGTGCCGACCGTCCTCATGGAACGCCGCCCGAGCGGAGGTCTGCGGGCGATGAACTCCGTGTGCTCGGACCACTGGTACGGCATGTATTTGGCCGTCAAGCACCTGACGGATCTCGGGCATCGCCGGATCGTGCTCGCCGCACGCGACGACAGCCCGACGGCGCGGATGTTGCGCAGGGCGTTCCGCGAGATCTCAGCGGACCTGGAGGACGCGGTCACGGTGCGGAGCTCGCCGGACACCGGGCTCGTGGACGTGTTGCGGAAGCATCGCGCCACGGCGGCGGTGCTGCACGGCGACGAGGACGCGTTGATGCTGGTCCAGCAGATGATGCACGCCGGGATGGAGGTGCCGCGGATGTGCTCGGTCGTGTCGTACGACGACGTGGTCGCGTCGCTCGGCAGCATCCCGCTCACCGCCGTCGCGCCGCCGAAGACCGAGGTCGGCAGGGTCGCCGCCGAACTGCTGCTCCGGAAGCTGAAAGGCGAGGTCGCGGCGACCGAACGCATCGAGCTGCTGCCGACGTTGAAGGTCCGCTCATCGACTGAGCGTTTGACCGTTTCTTGACGGCAAAGCGATCAGGCGATCAGGATGCGATCCATGCGCCTGAGTCGTCGCACACTTCTCGCGGCGGGTCTCACGGCACCGTTGGCGGCCTGCTCCACTCCGCAACGCCGCGGTGCCGGAGGTCCGGTAGAGATCACGTTCTGGTCGGCCCTGCGCGGTAGTCAGCAGGTCGTCGACGCGTTCAACTCCTCGCAGAACCGCATCAGGGTGGTCTTCCAGCAGATCCCCTCCGGTGGGCAGGGCGGCTACGCCAAGCTCAGCAACGCGGCTCGCGCGGGCAACGCACCGGACATCGCCACGATCGAGTACCCGCAGGTCCCCGGCTATGCGATCGACGGCGTGGCCAGGGACATCACCGACCTCGTGACCGACCGGCTGAAGCAGAAGCTGCTGCCGCAGGCGCTCAAGCTCACGACGTTCGACGACCGGGTCTTCAGCGTTCCGCTCGACGTCGAGCCGATGGTCCTGCACTACCGCGCGGACCTGTTCCAGGCAGGCGGTTTCGAGGTGCCGACGACCTGGGACGAGTTCGCCGGCCTCGCGCGGACGGTGAGGTCCAGGTTTCCCGACAAGAGGCTCACGCTGTTCCCCACGGACGGCGGTACGCAGTTCGCCTGCCACGCCTGGCAGGCCGGCGCTCAGTGGTTCGACACCAGCGGCGGCAAGTGGCGCGTGTCCCTCACCGACGGGCCCACCCAGAAGATCGCCGCCTACTGGCAGGGGCTGATCGACGAGGACCTGGTGTTCCGCAACGCGGGCGACAGCAAGCAGCACGACGCGCAGATCGGCCAGGACCGGGTGATCACCAGGCTGAGCGGCGCGTGGGACGCGGGCGCGCAGATGCGGGCGAGGCCCGCGCAGAAGGGCAAGTGGCGCATCGCCCCCGTGCCGGTCTGGGACGAGCAGGTCGTCGGCACGCACGGCGGTTCGACGTTCGCCGTCACCAAGGACTCGCGGGAACCCGAGGCCGCGATGGAGTTCATCGAGTGGCAGTGCACCCATCCGGACGCGCTGACGGCCCGGTTGAAGAGCGGCACCAGCAGCCAGTACCCGGTGGCGCCGGCTCTCGTCGAGGCGGGCGCCAAGGCGTTCCCCGGCGAGTACTACGGCGGCCAGGACATCTACCGGCTCTTCCAGCAGGAGGCGGACAAGATCCGCGACGGCTGGGTGTGGGGCCCGCGGATGACCGCCACCCTCAAGGTCATGCAGGACGGGTTCGCGAAGGCCGGTGCCGGTGCCGGCACGCTGATCGAGGCGGCGCGGGAGGCCCAGAGCGGCACGATGCCCGACCTGTTGGCGCTCGGACTGTCCACTGAGGAGGGTACGCGGTGAAGGGCAAGCTCGCCTGTGCCGTCCTGATGGCGCCGTTCTTCCTGTTGCTGGTCACCGTCTTCCTGATCCCGACCGGCACGGCGGTGTGGCTCAGCTTCTTCGCGGCCGACCAGCCGGGACTGGGCTTCGGCCCGGAGAGCACGGTGTTCGTCGGCCTGCGCAGCTACGGCGCCGTGCTCAGCGATCCGACGTTCCTGGGCAGCCTGCTCACCGTCGTGCTGTACTGCCTGCTCTACATCCCGCTGATGGTCGCCGGTGCGCTCACCCTCGCGCTGCTGCTCGACTCCGGCGTGGCGAAGCTGCGCAGCTGGGCGCAGATGAGCCTCTACCTGCCGCACGCCGTGCCGGGCATCATCGCGGCGCTGATCTGGCTCTACCTCTACACGCCCGGGCTGAGCCCGATCATCGACCTGTTCGCCAAGGCCGACGTCCAGATCAGCTTCCTCGGCATCGACACCGTCCTGCCGTCGATCGTGAACATCGCCCTGTGGAGCAACCTCGGCTACAACATGGTGATCTTCTACGCCGCGTTGCAGGCCGTGCCGCGCGAGGTCCTCGAAGCGTCCGTCGTGGACGGTGCGGGCCCGGTCAAGCAGGCCCTGCGGATCAAGGCCCCGCTGGTGCGCGGCGCGATCGTCACGGTCGGCATCTTCACCCTGATCTGGGCGCTGCAGCTGTTCACCGAACCCGTGCTGCTCAGCCAGTCCACCCCGATGATCAGCGCCCGGTTCTCGCCGAGCATGTACATCTACGACGCGGCCTTCACCCGCAACAACTACGGCCTCGCCGCGGCCGCGTCCGTGGTCCTGCTGGCCTTCACGGTCGCGCTGTCCTACGGCGTCACCCGCTGGACGAACAGGAAGGCCGCCTGATGACCCTCCTCGGCCGGACCACGGTGAACGTGGTCATCGGCGTCTCGGTGCTCTACACCCTGCTGCCGGTGATGTGGCTGGTGCTCGCCGCCACGAAGAACGTCGACGCCCTGTTCAACAGCGACCTGTTCGGCGGCTTCTCGCTGGTGGAGAACGTCAAGAACCTGTTCGCGATGGACAAGGGCCTGTACCCGCGCTGGTACCTCAACAGTCTGCTGTACGCCGTGGTCGGTGCGGGGGTCAGCGCGTTCATCTCGATCGCCGCGGGCTACGCCTTCGACAAGTACGCCTTCCGCCACAAGGAGAAGCTCTTCGGGCTCGTGCTCGCGGCGGTCATGGTGCCGCAGACGGTGCTCGCGCTGCCGCTGTACCTGATGGCGTCCGAGGCGGGCCTGGTGAACACGTTCTGGGCGGTGTTCATCCCGGCGCTGTTCAACCCGTTCGGCGTCTACCTCGGCCGGATCTTCTCGCAGGGCTACGTGCCGGACGAGGTGCTGGAGGCTGCCCGCATCGACGGCGCGAGCGACCTCGCGACCTACTTCAGGGTTGCTTTCAGGATGCTGGGACCGGGCGTGGTGACGCTGTTCCTGTTCCAGCTCACCACGATCTGGAACAACTTCTTCCTGCCCATGGTCATGCTGTCCGACCAGAAGCTCTACCCCGTCAGCCTCGGCCTCTACCAGTGGAACAGCTCGGCCACTGTCTCTCCCGAATACTACCCGGTGGTGATCATGGGATCTCTCTTCGCGGTGCTGCCGCTGATCCTCGCTTTCATGTTGCTGCAACGGTTCTGGAAGGCCGGCATGACCGCGGGAGCCGTCAAGTGAGGGCCGCGGGCGTGATGTCGGCGGACGCCGCCGACGCCGTTCTCACGCCCGTGCTCCACGACCTGCGGGCGGTCTGCGACTTCGCGGGCGTCCGCCCCGGCTTCGCCGAGGTCCCCGACGTCGACCTGCTCGTCACGGGCTGGGGCTGCCCGCCGATCACCGCCGAGGTGCTCGCGCGGCTGCCCCGCCTGAAGGCGATCGTGCACACCGCCGGCTCGGTCAAGGGCTTCGTCACCGACGCCTGCTGGGAACGCGGCATCGCGGTCTCGTCGGCCGCGCAGGCCAACGCGCTGCCGGTCGCCGAGTACACCGTCGCGATGATCCTGCTCAGCGGCAAGCGGGTGCTCGAACGCGCCCGCGACTACCGCGAGACCAAGCGGATGTCGGTGTACGGGGTGCCCGCCTCGGTGGGCAACTTCGGTGCCACGATCGGCATCCTGTCCGCGTCGTTGATCGGCCGCCGGGTGATCGAGCTGCTGGCGCCCTACGACTTCCACGTGCTGGTGCACGACCCGTTCGTGACCGAAGTGGACGGTGCCGAGTCCGTGGGCCTCACCGAGCTGTTCGAACGCAGCGACGTCGTCAGCGTGCACACGCCGTTGCTGCCGGAGACCACCGGACTGGTCAGCGGCGAGCTGCTGGCCCTGCTGCGCGACGACGCCGTGCTGATCAACACCGCCCGTGGCGCCGTGGTCGACCAGGACGCGCTCGTCGCGGAGGCCGGCCGCATCCGGGCGGTGCTGGACGTGACCGACCCGGAGGTGCTGCCGGTGGACCACCCGTTGTGGCGCCACGACAACGTGCTCATCACGCCGCACCTGGCGGGCTCGCAGGGCAACGAGTGGAGGCGTCTCGGCCGCCACGCCGTCGACGAGGTTCGCCGGTGGGTGATGGGAGAGCCGTTCGCGACTCCGGTGCCGGCCGAGAGACGAGAGCGGATCGCGTGAGGCTGCCAGACGACCGAAGGGACCACATCGCGTGAAGCTGCCAGACCCCGACCACGTCCTGAGCCCCCGCACCGGCCTCACCCGCGAGCACTGGGTGGCAGCCGCGGACGGCCTGCTCACCGCCGCCTGGCGGTACGCGTCCCCCGACCAGGCCTTCCTCGACCTGCCGGGTCGCCCGTCCCGCAGCGGTGTCCGGTCGGACGGCCTGGAGGGGTACGCCCGCACGTTCCTCGCCGCCGCCTTCCGCACCGCGCACGGCGAAGACCCGCACAACTGGCTGGAGCGCTACGCCGCGGGGCTGGCGGCCGGCACGGCGGGGGAGTGGCCCGCGATCTTCGACGTCGGCCAGCCCATGGTCGAGTCGGCCTCCGTGGCGCTGGGTCTGCGCCTTACCAAGCCGTGGCTCTGGGACAAGCTGCCGGAGGCGGTGCAGGACCGGGCCGAGGCCTGGCTGCGGGAGTCGCTGCGGCGCGTTCCCGCCGCCAACAACTGGTACTTCTTCCCGTACACCGTGGCGTCGTTCCTGGAGTCGGCCGGACGCGGTGACGAGGAGACCCGCCAGGCGAAAGCCCGTGCGATGGAACTGCTGGAGGGCTGGTACGCCGGCGACGGCTGGTACTCCGACGGCGACGGCCGCGCGTTCGACCACTACAACGGCTGGGCGCTGCACCTCTACCCGGCGCTGGACGCGCATCTGAACGGGCAGCCGGTCACCACGCACCTGCGCGAGCACCTGGAGAGCTTCCACCTGCTGTTCGGTGCGGACGGCGCTCCGCTCTACTTCGGACGGTCGCTCACCTACCGCTTCGCCGCCGCGTCGGCCGTGGCACTGGGTGCGCTCACCGGCGAGACGCCGCTGAGTCCCGGCCACTCCCGTCAGCTCATCAGCCAGACCCTCCGGTACTTCCTGGACAGAGGATCGCTGTCCGACGGCCTGCTCAGCCTCGGCTGGCACGGCCCGCACGAGGCCGGCCTGCAGGTCTACTCCGGCCCGGCCTCGCCGTACTGGGCGTCGAAGGCGTTCGTCTGCCTGCTCGCCGGTCCCGATCATCCACTGTGGACGGAGCAGGAGGAGGCCCCGGACGAGGACCGGACGCTCGCGTTGCCGGGCCCGGGTTTCCTGATCCAGCGGCACAACGGCGTGACGCGGCTGCACAACCACGGCAGCGACCACGTCCGGCCGTTCGAGGGCGAGTACGCGACCGAGGACGACCCCCTCTACAGCCGCTTCGCCTACTCCACGGCCAGCGGCCCGACCGCGCGGCACAACATCGCAGACAACCACATCAGCCTGGTCGTCAGGGGCGACCGCAGCGTGCGCAGGCGGATCCACCCGCTGGGCGCGCGGGACAACTGGGCCGCGTCCTGGCACCGCCCGGTGTTCGACGCGAACCAGCACATGGTGCCGGGCCTGCGGATCGAGAGCGTCACGGCGGTCTGGGACGACCAGGAACTGCGCATCCACCGCGTGATCGGCGCACCACCCGGTACGAGGGCCGAGCTCACCGGCTGGGCCACGGACCTGCCCTCGTCGTTGGTCGCCGTGCGGGGCTGGACGGGCACGGACTCGCGGCCCGCACCGCAGGGCACGGCGTTCGTCACCACCGCGAAGGTCCCCGTGCTGACCTCGGACGTCGAGGGCACGGTGACTCTCGCGGCGGTGGCGGTGCTCAACGGCTCCGTCGCGGAAGTGGACTGGAACGCGCGCGTCGACGAGGTCCTCCGGCTGACCTTGGACGCCTGAACGGGGTAACGCGGCGGCGGCAGGCTCGATGAAGGGGTGTGCGCATCACCCTCCTCGCCGCCGCCGCGTTCCTGCTCGCCGCCTGCACCTCCGAGCCGCAGGCCGCCCCGACGCAGGCCCCCGCGACCCAGACGACGGTCGAACAGCCCGCCGGCAACGGCCCGAGCTGCGCGAACGCCAACTCCTCCGTCGTGGGCAAGGCGCTCAACCTGAGGCTGCAGGGCCAGCGGGAGAGCGTCGACAAGGCCGTGACGACGTGCACCTACGTGGGCGCCGGCATGCCGGTCGAGGTGCGGTTCACCACCAACGCGACCGCCGCGACGTTCGCCAAGGGCAAGCCGGAGAAGGCGAAGGCAGTCGAGGGCCTGTTCGACGAGGCCTACGAGTCCAGTGCGGGCGGGGCCGAGACCGCCCAGCACACCGTGGCCGCGCGCAAGGGCAAGACGCAGATCGAGGTGATGTCGCCCGCGGGCGTCGAGCCGTCGAAGAAGCTGATAACGGACCTGTTCGCCCGCATTTAGACAGGTACGTCGTAGAACGACAACACGCGGGCGTCCGGCGCGAGCCACGGCTCCAGCAACGCCCGCGCACGGCCGGGATCGCGGTGGAACAGCCCGACCCGCACCGCGAACACCAGGTCGAACCGCCGGTCGCCGAGGTTCATGTCCTCCAGCGACGCGATGAGGAACTCGGCCCTGCCCGACGCCACGTACTCCGCGTTGCGGCGGGTCGCGGCCTCGATCATCTTGGTGGAGCGGTCGATCGCGGTGAGCGTGCCGGTGGACAACAGCTGGCACACCATCGTGGCGGCCACGCCCTGGCCGCAGCCGATCTCCAGCACCCGGTCACCGGGCCGGATCGCGAGTTGGCCGACCACGCTCCGCAGACGCTCGCTCATGGTCGACATCATGCGTCAGCGCGGCGGGCGGGGCCACTCCCGCGGCCCCGCCGCAACCGTCAGCCGAGACCGCCCATGTTGACCATCCAGTTCACGCCGAACTTGTCGACGAGGTCGCCGTACTCGTCGCCCCACATCTGCTTCTCCAGCGGCGTACCGACCTCGCCACCCTCGGCGAGGGCGTTGAAGTAGTCGCGCAGCACCTCTTCGTCGCCCGACAGCGACACCGTGATGCGGGAGCCCGGCCGGTACTCCATGCCGGGCGGGGTGTCGGCGGCCATGATCGTGTAGCCGAGGTCGGTCTCCAGCTGCGCGTGCATGATCTGGTCGGCCTGCGGCGTGTCCTGCATGCCGAACTCGCCGAAGGTGTTCATCTTCAGCTCTCCGCCGAAGACCGAGTGGTAGAACTCCATCGCCTGGCGGGCCTGACCGTCGAAGCTGATGTACGGGTTGAGACGAGTGGCCACCGGGATCGCTCCTTCTGAGAAGACGGACACGAATCCTCGCAAACCCTTGGCACACCTACAACTTGAACTTATTCAGTGACTCCGGGGTCACCCTGAGCGACCTTGCCCGCGTACATGAGTGTGGCCTCCGGCGTGAGCGGGTGGAACGTCCCGGCGCGCACGTCGCGGTAGGCGCGCTCCAGCGGTGAACGCCGGAAGAACGACCGTCCACCGAGGACCTCCATCGCGACGTTCACGACCTCGATCGCCTCCACGACGGCGTGGCGCTTGGCCAGCATCACCGTGGTGGTCGACTCGGCGTTGGCCGTGTAGTCCTCGCCGAGCTCGTCGATCGAGCCCATCAGCGACCACCACGCGGTGCGCAGCTTGTAGTCCATCAGCCCGATCTGCCGGGTGGCGCTCTTCGACGTCGACCGCACGGCCACGTCCCGCGCGCCCGCCGCGATGCCGAAGTACGTCGCCCCGCACACCGGCGCGAAGTGGACCACGGCGGCGAACAGAGGTGCGCCGAACTCGCCGTACGGCCGGCGGGCGGCGATCTTCTCGGCCGGGATGAACACGTCCTCCAGCACCACGTCGTGGCTGGCCGTGCCGCGCATGCCGAGCGTGTCCCACGTTTCCTCGATGCGCACGCCGTCGGCGTTCAGCGGGGCGCTGAAGTGCAGCACCTCCTCACCGAGGACCGCGGACGTGGCCACGACGTTGGCGCGCGGAGACTGGCTGCAGAACGTCTTGCGCCCGTTCACCAGGAAGCCGCCGTCCACCGGCGTCGCGGTCGTCGTGGGCCACAGCCAGTCCGAGCCGCCACTGGTCGCGATGACCAGTCCTTCCGCGGCCACGCGCCGCAGCACGCCCTCCGCGTCCGGTGCGCCCTTGCGGCGCCGGTAGCCCTGCATGAGCGTCAGGTACAGGTGCATCGTGACGGCCAGCGCGGTGGCGCCGTCGTGCCGCGCGAGCTCGGCCTGCGCGTAACAGACCTGGCGCATCGTGGCGCCGAGCCCGCCCAGTTCCTCGGGTACGGCCAACGCCAGGTAGCCCTCCTCGCGCATCGCCTCGTACGCCTCGCTCACGAACGTGGCGTCGCGGTCGTGCCCGGACGCGTTGGCGGCCGCGATGGCACCGATGCGTGCGGCCATCTCCGCGAACTTGTCGTCGCCGTCTCTGGTCACGGTGGGGAACATGCTGGTCACCCGTGGTGCATCAAGAGTTGTCATGCGACAAACGTAAGAACGCGCACGCCCCGCGGGTAGTTCTGAAAGTGAACCGGACGGCGGTAACGAAACCCCCTCCGCGACGGAGACTCCCCCTGTGAGGACGTATGCGCAGTACTGCCCGATCGTCCGCGCCGTCGAGGTGCTGGGCGACCGGTGGACGTTGCTGATCGTGCGGGACATGCTCGTCGGTGCCTCGCGCTTCAACGAGCTGTCCCGCGGCCTGCCGGGACTTTCGCGGGCACTGCTGTCGCGGCGGCTGCGGCAGCTGGCGAACGCCGGTCTGGTGCAGCGCACCGGTGACGGCTACGCGCTGACGCCGGCCGGGCAGGCGTTGCGCCCCTTGGTGTTCGGCCTCGCCGACTGGGGCGCCCGCTACGCGTTCGGCGATCCGCGCGCCGACGAGCTCGACCCCGAGGTGCTGATGTGGTGGATGCACGGCCGCATCGACACGGGCACGCTGAGCAAACGCGCGAACATCGAGGTCCGCATCAACGACCGCCGCCGCACGTTCTGGCTCGTCGTCGAACCCGGTGACGCCTCGATCTGCTACACCGACCCCGGCCTGGAGGTCGACGCGGTGCTGGCGTCCGACATCGCCACGCTCTTCCGGATGTGGGAGGGCGAGGTCGAACTGCTCGACGCGGTGCGCGCGGGCACCATCGAGCTGACCGGCACGCGCTGGGTGGTGCGCGGCCTGCCGGAGTGGCTGAAGCTCAGCCCGGTCGCCGAGCACGTGCGAGCTGCACGAGCCTGACCAGCGCGAACAACTTTCTCAAAGATTTCTGGGCCGTCGTGTCGATCCGGGCTGCCGCCCGTTCGACGCATCAGTGGAAGGACACGACAGCCCAGGAGGAACTCGACATGACCGCCACGACCGCCGCCCCCGTCTCCCGCAAGTCGGCCGCCGCCCGCCACGTCACGCTCGTGACCCGCGTGCTGACCGGCCTGCTGTTCACCGTGACCGGCTTGAACGGGTTCCTGAACTTCATGCCCGCACCGGATCCCAGCACGATGGCGCCGGCCGGGGTGGCGTTCACGACCGCGCTCTACGCGACGGGCTACATGCTGCAGCTGTCGTCGGGTGTCCAGGTCGTCGCGGGCGTGCTGCTGGTCGCCGGCCGGTTCGTGCCGCTCGCCCTGGCGATCCTGGCGCCGATGGTCGTGAACATCTTCCTGATCCACCTGTTCCTGGAGCCCTCGGGCATGGTCATCGCGCTCCTCGTGGTCGCCGCCGAGATCGGCCTCGCCTGGGCGTACCGGGACAAGTTCCGCCCGATGCTGCAGGCCCGCTAGACCGCACCGAAGACTTTCCCCGCAGGCCTTGTGCCTGCGGGGAATTTTTGTTGTGCAACAACGGTTCTGGGCTTCTTCGGTCGATTTCGAGGGTTATCGGGCCGTGAACGTGGCCAGCAGAGCCTGCACCTCGTAGACGTCGACGCCCTTGCCGAACTGCTTGGAGATCGGCGCCTCGCCGCCGGAGATCCAGATCTTCAGCTCCGCGTCCATGTCGAAATGACCGGCCGTCTCGACCGAGAACTGCGTGATCGCCTTGTACGGCACCGAGTGGTACTCGACCTTCTTGCCCGTCATGCCCTGCTTGTCGACCAGGATCAGCCTCCGGTCGGTGAACAGGAACGAGTCGCGCACCAGCTGGTACGCCGCGTGGACCTGTTCCCCCTGCGCCAGCAGCCTCCCGAACTCCTTCGCGGCGTCCCGCGGGTCGAGCTTCGACGCGTTCCCCATCATTCCGCTGAGAAGTCCCATACGTCCACGTTTACCAGGCTTTCCGAAAGCTTGTCCCGGTACTGGGCCGCTCCTGTCCGAACGTTTCCGGTCGTACCTCGAAAGTGGATCTCAACAGCCACTTGATCGGGGAGAACGACACGATGCGCAAGCACTTCATCGGAGCCGCCGGACTGGTCGGAGCGACTGCTCTGCTCGTCGGATGTTCCAGCGCCCCAGCGCAGACGTCCACGGGATCGGACGAGCGGCCGACGACCGGGCAGATTCAGGCGTTGTTCGCCGACTGGAACGCCTCCCTCGCAACGGGTGACCCCCAGAAGGTGGCCGATCGCTACGCTCCGAACGCGGTTCTGCTGCCCACGGTGTCGAACCAGGTGCGGTCCTCGCGGGCCGAGATCGTCGACTACTTCGAGCACTTCCTGCTCAACAAGCCGAGCGGCACCATCCTCGACTCGCACGTCGCCGTCCTCGACGCCGACGACGCGATCGACGCGGGCACCTACCGGTTCGCGCTCACCAAGGACGGCAAGGCGACGACCGTGGACGCGCGCTACACGTTCGTCTACGAGAAGGTCGACGGGAAGTGGCTCATCGTGAACCACCACTCGTCGGCGATGCCGGAGCAAGTCTGATCCGCACGCACAACCCGCCGCTCGCCGCCGCCTCCAGCGACACCGAACCGCCGTCGTCGGTGACGAGCTGCTTCACGATGGCGAGGCCGAGGCCGGACCCGCCCTTGCCGGTGAGGCCCTGGCCGCGCCAGAACCTGTCGAACGCCCGCGCCCGGTCGGCCTCCGGCAGGCCGGGGCCGGCGTCGATGACCTCCACCACGCCCGGCCGCGTCGTGCGGACGAGGATCGTCGCGCCGTCCGGGGACACCTCCAGCGCGTTGGACAGCACGTTGTCCAGCACCTGCTCGAGGTGCCCCGGCGTGGCGAGCACCCGGATGTCGAAGCCTTCGGAGACCAGGGAGATCGAGCGTTCGTCGGCGGCGGCGCGCCACGCGGTGAACCGCTCCGCGACGACGTCGAGCACCTGCACCGGTTCGGGGTGGGGGACGTCCGCCTCGGCCCTGGCCAGCGCCAGCAGACCGTTGACCAGCCTGGACATCCGCACGATCTCGGCCGTCGCCATCTCGACGTCCTCGCGGACCGCCGGGTCGTCGACGCCGTCGGCGACGTTGTCGAGGCTGAGCCGCAGCGCGGTCAGCGGCGTGCGGAGCTGGTGCGAGGCGTCGCCGATGAACGCGCGCTGCGAGCCGACCAGCGTGCCGATCGTCTCGGTCGCGGTGTTGAGGGTGCGGGCGAGCGTGCGGGTCTCGGGCGGTCCCGTCTCCTCGGCCCGCGCCGTCAGGTCGCCGTCGCGCAGCCTGCCCGCCATCACGTTGAGCTCCCGCAACGGCCGGGTGACCCGCTTCGCCAGCCACAGCCCCAGGAACGCCGCCAGGATCAGCACGCCCACGGCGAGCGCGGCGCGGAACCCCCAGATCTGCCAGAGCCTCTGCGTGATCCGATCGTCCGGATAGGACAGGCGGATCGCACCGACGACCGTGCCGTCGGGCGTCTTCGCCGGAACCGTGAGCTTCAGACCCTCGGAATCCCAGACCTTCGACTCCGGCTGGGGTTCGAGGACGTCGATCCGGCCGGGGGTCTGCCGTTCGTAGGCGTCCGCCAATGCGTTCAACGACCTCGTGTCGCCGGACGCGAGCAGCAACGCGGCCGTGTCGGCCTCACGCCGGGCGGTGTTCACGGCGTCGTCGTAGAGCTGCTGGTTGAGCGTGAACGCCACCGGCACCGTGAACGCCGCGATCGCCACCGCCACCAGCAGCACGTAGCTCCAGGCGAGCTGGCGGATCACGGGAGCACCAGCCGGAACCCGACGCCCCGCACGGTCTCGAGCGAGGCCGCGTCACCGAGCTTGCGGCGCAACACCCCGACGTGCACGTCGAGCGTTTTGGTAGGGCCGAACCAGTTCTCGTCCCACACCGCCTCCATGATCTGCTCGCGGGTGAACACCGCGCCGGGTTCCTCGGCCAGGAACGCCAGCAGGTCGAACTCCTTCGGCGTCAGCTCGACCTCACCGCCATCGAGGTGCACCCGCCGCGCGCGCCGGTCGATCCGCACCCGCCCGTGCGCCTCCGGTTCGGGCTGTGCGGGCTGCACGCGCCTGAGGACCGCCCGCATCCGTGCGATGACCTCACGCACCCCGAACGGCTTGGTGACGTAGTCGTCGGCCCCGATCTCCAGCCCGACCACCCGGTCGACCTCGTCGGACCGCGCGCTGATCACGATGATCGGCACGTCTCCGCGCGCCCGCAGCTCACGGCAGACGTCGAGGCCGTCCATGTCGGGCAGCCCCAGATCGACGAGCACCATGGCGAAATCCCCGGCCGTCAGCGCCTCCGCGCCCGTGCGCACCCACTGGACCTCGAACCCGTAGCGGGACAGTCCGCGCGTCAACGACTCCGCGATCGGCTCGTCGTCCTCCACCAGCAGCACCCGCATGGGCGGAGATCATTCCACTGATCGGGGCAGCGCGTTCCGCAGCCGGATGCCGCTGAACTCCAGCGGTCCGGCCGTGACCTCGTCCCAGAACGGCCAGAGGCCGGCCAGCACGCGCAGTTCGATCCCCGCCTCCTCGTGCAACGCGAACAGGTCACCGACACGTTCAGCCGGACCGAGCGGCACCACCGGTTCCGTCGCGACGTGGGCGTGGTCCTCGAACGGGCGGAACCGCTCGATGCCGAACCGGTACGCGTACAGCTCCACGGTCCGCATCCGCTCCAGCCACCCGTACTCGATCGCGTGCACCCTGGTCGTGCTCGTCCACGCCATCACCCGCGGGCACTGCCGCGGAAACCAGTAGCCGGGCGAGCGTGCGGCGTCCACCGCCCACACGTACTCGCCGGCCTGCCGCGCGGTCGCCGCCAGGTGCGGGACGAACCGGGTGATCGAGGGATCCTCGGAGAAGTGCAACACCTGATCCGGTTCGGGCCGCATGTGGTCATACTGGCCCGCATGCGCAGGCTGACGCTCGCGGTTTTGCTGGTCCTCACCGGCTGCTCCTCAGGCGGTGCGGACAACACAGTCGGCTTCACCGCCGTCGACCTGACGGCCCCGCCCGAAGCGTTGGCCACGCACGGCGACATGCTGGTCATCGGCACCCGCCCGTCCGATCACCCGGAGCTCGTCACGCGGACCAAGGACGGCATGCTGTCCAACTCCCGGCTGACCCCGGCGACCCCGTACGGCAAGGAAGCGCACTGGTACGGCCTCACCTCCGACGGCACCACGATCACCGGTGTCGGCGGCGAACGAGGCGGCGCGCACGGGAACGTCCGCTGGAGTGCGTGGACCGGCGACACCCGTGCCATCAACGAGAAACCGCAGGGCTTCAGCACGTTCGGTGGCTACGGCGCGGGCGAGTTGATCGGCCCGGTGCGCACCGCGAAGGGGCCGCTGGTCATCGGCACCTGGCAGAGCGCCAAGGCGGGCCTCGACATCGCGGCCTGGACCTACGCCGACGGCACCTGGACCCGTCAGCCGTCCGCCGGCACGGTCCTCGAGAGCTCGCAGGAACTCCTCCGGTTCCCGCTGGCCGTCACCCCGGACGGCGACGGCGCGCTCGTCGTCGGCTGGCAGATCGCGAAAGGTGTGGTGAGCGCCGCGGTCTGGCGGTTCGACGGCACCACCTGGACCACCGCCACCCTCCCGGACGGCGACGCCGCGCTGGCCGCCCGCTGCTGGGACGGCACCTGCCACGTCGTGGGCCGCAGCAAGGGCAAGCTCGCCTGGTGGTCGGGCCCGGACTGGAAGAAGCTCACCACCCCGGACGTCCCCGTCGGTGACGACGACAAGCTCGCCGCGCCCGTGTCCGTCAACGGCGTCGCGACGTTGGTCGTCGACCACGGCGGCGTGAAGCTGGTGTCGGAGAAGGACGAACGCCCCGCGGACGGCCCGTCCGGTGCGGTCGTGGCGGTGGAGAAGGCCGGTGATCAGGTCTTCGTGATCGCGGGCGGCCGTCTCTGGCGCCTCACCTAGCCAGCAACGTCCGCAGCGTCTCCAGCCCGTCCAGCACGGTCTTGCGCTCCGCGGGCGTGGCCTCCGCCAGGACCCTCGTCAGCCGCCCGTAGGGGCCTTCCGAGATCTCCCGCGTGTACCCCTGCACGGGTGAGGTGACCTCGACCCGCGTGTACCGGCGGTCCTTCGGGTCGGTCTCGCGCTTGACCAGTCCCCGCGCCTGCAGGCGGTCCACGATCCCGGACGTCGTGGAGTGCGACAGGCTCAGCCGCCGCGCCAGTTCCGTGACCGTCGCGGCCCCCTCGACCACCAGTGACCGGATCAGGCTGACCTGCGGCCCGGTGAGCCCGCTGCGCCGCTGGTCGCCGGCCGGCTCGATCGCCGTCGTCAGCAGGTCCTGCCGCAACGCGCGCAGGTGCGCCATCACGGACTCCGCGTCCTGGAAAGCCTCGACCATGGCGCGGAGTCTAGGCGGAAGGTACGTTGCACACGACGCGTCGTATGCGACGCGTCGTACACGACGGACCATCTCGGGGGGCAAAGATGGCGATCAGACGCGTACCCACGCGGGCCGGGGACGAGGCCTGGCTGGTCACCGGCTACGACCAGGTCAAGGCGCTGCTGGCCGACCGCAGGCTCGGCCGTGGCCACCCGGACCCGGACAACGCGCCGAGGTTCACCAGCTCGGTGGTCCTCGGCAAACCGCACAAAGCGACCGCGCAGCAGGAAATCGAGAAGCACGCGTTGATGCGCAGGATGCTCGCTCCGGAATTCTCCGCGAAGCGCATGGAGTCGATGCGTCCACGAGTACGTCATCTGGTGAACGACCTGCTGGACGACCTGGTGCGGCAAGGCCAGCCGGCGGACTTCCACGAAGCCGTGTCGTTCCCGCTGCCGGTTCTGGTGATCTGCGAGCTGCTGGGAGTCCCGGCGGACGACCGCGAGGAGTTCCGGAACTGGTCGGAAGCCATGAGCGCGCTCAACGACGAGCAGAAGTCGATGCGGGGCTTCGCGGAGCTGTGGGCCTACATGGCCGAACTGGTCGCGCAGAAGAGGAAGAGCCCGGCGGACGACGTCATCAGCCGCATGACCCGGCAGCACCCGGACGCCGGTGAGCAGGAGATCGCGCAGCTCAGCGCCGGCCTGCTGTTCGCGGGCCACGAGACGACCGTCGCCGCGATCGACCGCGCGGTGATGTTGCTCAGCCTCCACCCCGGGCAGTGGCAGACGCTGAAGGACCCGGACGCCGTCCCGGCCGTCGTCGAGGAGGTCCTGCGCCACCGCGCACCACTGGAGAGGCGCTCCGACGACTCGGGCATGCCCCGGTACGCGATGGCGGACATCGAGATCGAGGGAACCGTCGTCCCGGCGGGCGACCTGGTGCTGCTCGGCATCGACCAGGCCAACCGGGACCCCGGCCGCTTTCCCGACCCCGCTGCCTTCGTCCCGCGCGTTCCCAACCCGCACCTGTCGTTCGGCCACGGCTTCCGGTTCTGCGTCGGCGCGCCGCTCGCCAGGGTCGAACTGGCCGAGACCCTCGAAGCCCTTGTGACGCGCTTCACGGCGTTCGGTCTAGCTGCGGACCCGTCCACGCTGAGCAGGAGGACGGAACAGCTGGTCGGCGGGGTGGCTCAGCTCCCGGTCCGCTGGACGGAGGCCTGACCTGCTCCTTATCGATGCAGTAACCGTCCAGGTTCGAGGTGCTTCAGAGAGTGATGCCCGGTTTATGATCACATTGCGCTGCTTGTCCCACGTCTTCCGGTGATTGCATTCACCCGGATGCGTCACATCCATCCGAGGTGAGACAGAACTTCACGGTGAATACGGCGATCCGGCCGCACAATGGTCACGCTTCGGCACACAATTGGCGAGAGTCAACTGTTGATGTGGCAGTTCGGCCGACCTTTCCTCCACGCATGGGTGACTATGGCCCGGTCAGTGGGCCTCCGCGTATTGGCGGGGGTGGGCAGCGGTCCGCCAGATCGGCGGTTAATCTCTTGCAACTCGTCCACTGCAATCCAGTGTGCCGATGTCGCAACCACCGGGGAGAGGACTGAACACGGGTGGCCGGATTTCTGTTGCGGCGGTTGGTCAACTACGTGGTGCTCGCCCTAGACGAGTAAGTCCTAACTGATCAGTGGTCGTAGGCGATCAGGGATCGGGTGACGGGCTGGCCGGTGGCGCGGTTGTGCCAGATGGCGGCG
>NZ_JANBBE010000024.1 GCF_024648825.1 Lentzea californiensis | reverse complement strand
TCCGCCGCGCGCGTAGGATACTTGAGGAAGGCTGTCCCTAGTACGAGAGGACCGGGACGGACGGACCGCTGGTGTGCCAGTTGTTCTGCCAAGAGCATTGCTGGTTGGCTACGTTCGGAAGGGATAACCGCTGAAGGCATCTAAGCGGGAAGCTCGTTCCAAGATGAGGTATCCCACTCTTCGTGAGTTAAGGCCCCCAGCTAGACCACTGGGTTGATAGGCCAGAGGTGGAAGACCGGTAACGGTTGGAGCTGACTGGTACTAATAGGCCGAGGACTTGTTACAAAGACGCTACGCATCCACTGTGCGGTTCTGGAAGAACCGAGCGGCATTCCGATCGCCGCAGGTACATCTCCATAGAGTTTCGGTGATCATAGCGTTGGGGAAACACCCGGTCCCATTCCGAACCCGGTAGTTAAGCCCTTCTGCGCCGATGGTACTGCACTGGTTACGGTGTGGGAGAGTAGGTCGTCGCCGAACATTATTTCCAGAAGACCCCTGAGGGTCGAGCACTTCGGTGCTCCCCTCGGGGGTTTTTTGCGTGCCCGAAATTTCCGCTTGCGTGCTCTGGTCTGATGGACCTCATGGACGCCGTCGTGCACGCCACGCTGGAATCGTTCGACGCCGCCGCCCACGATCGGCTGTCAGCCGATCCGGTGCGAAACACCGTGGCACTCACCTCGCTGGACCGCATCCGGCGCTCGCCGGCCACCGAACAACCGCCGATCCTGATCACGTTCCACGAGAACGGCGAAGTGATCGGCTCACTGGTCCGCACCCCGCCCTGGCCGTTCCAGGCGGCGGACCTCCCGCTCGCCGCGGTGGAGCTCGCGGCCGGTGTCGCCGCCAAGGTCGATCCGGACGCTCCTGGCGTGACGGGTCCGCGCGCGAGGTCTGAGGCCTTCGCCACAGCGACGGGCAAGAACTACACCGAATCCTTGGCCACCAGGCAGTACCGCCTGACCACCCTCGCCCTGCCGTCGGTCGGCGGTACCAGCCGGATGGCCACCGAAGACGACGTCGAACTCCTCGGCGCCTGGCGCAAGGCCTTCCTCAGCGAGGCCGTGCCCGAGGCGCCAGCCGCGCCGACGATCGAGGCCATGCGCACCTCACTGCGCCTCGGCCAGGGCCACGCCCTCTGGATGATCGACGGCACACCGGTCGCCTGGGCCGTGGCGAGTCGCCCGCAGGCCGGCATGACGAGGATCGGCCCGGTCTACACCCCGCTCGAGCACCGCAGGCACGGCTACGGCGCCGCGGTCAGCGCGGTCGCCACCCGGTGGGCGCTGGACCAGGGCGCCACCGAGGTCCTGCTCTTCGCGGATCTGACCAACCCGACCTCGAACTCGATCTACCAACGCATCGGTTACCAACCACTCGACGACTGGGCGGAGTTCTGGTGGAAGCACTGAGCCACAACGACATCAAGGACTTCCTCGCGGTAGCGGGCGACTTCCTCGGCGCCGATCCCGTGAACAACAGCGTGCACCTGACCGGTGTGGACGCCGCACTCCAGGGACGTCTGACACCGATCACGCTGATCTCGTTGTACGACAACGGGAGCGTGGTCGGCGCGGTCACCCAGATGGAGGGCCGGCCACTGCACGTCGCCGCGATGCCGGTGCCTGCGGCTCCTGCGGTCGTGGAGACACTTCGGGGCCGCGAGATCAACGAGGTCAGCGGAACGCGGGACCGGGTCGAGGCCTTCCGCACGCTCTGGCGTGACGGCGGGAAGGAGATCTACGCCCTGCGGCTCTACCGGCTGGAGGACCTGACGGTGCCGGACGTGCCGGGGGAGTCGAGGCTCGCCACGCCCGCCGACGACGACCTGATCACCGAGTGGTGGATCGCCTTCTGGGTCGAACTGGACGGACTGCCGAGGGAGGAGGCCGAGAAGCGGGCGATGGACAGCCGGTGGATGTCCGCGGGGCACGTCCTGTGGCGGGTCGACGGCGTCCCGGTGTCGTGGGCGGGCAGCACCTCCCCGGTCGGCGGGGTCTCGCGGGTCGGCCCGGTCTACACCCCGCCCGAGCACCGCCGGCACGGCTACGCGGCCGCGGCCACCGCGGCGGTCAGCCAGTGGGCGTACGGCCAAGGCGTCGACCACGTCGTGCTCACCGCGGACCTCGCCAACTCCACGGCGAACTCCGTCTACCAGGGCATCGGCTTCCGCACGGTCTCCGACTGGTCCGAGTACAGCTGGCTCTAGCCCAGCAGGTCGGGTGACAGCGGGCGGTTGCGGATGTGGGAGGAGAACACGAGCGAGGTCGTCGTGTCGCCGTAGCGCTGCATCACCTCGACGAGCTCCTCCAGCTCGGCCATGGTCCGGCAGACGACCCGCAGCAGCCAGCAGTCGTCCCCGGTCACGTGGTCGGCGTCGAGGATCTGCGGGAGCACCAGCACCTGCGAGCGGAACCGCGGCGTGTCCAGCGACCGCACCCGTACGCGCACGATCGACTCGATCGGCAGACCCAGCCGGGAAGGCGACACCACCGCGGTGAAGCCCGTGATCACACCGAGCGACTCCAGGCGTCGTACCCGTTCGGTCACCGCCGGCGCTGACAGCGACACCTCACGGCCCAGCGCGCTGAACGACATCCGGCCGTCCTGCTGCAGCAGCGACAGGATCTTCCAGTCCACGGCGTCGAGTTCCACCTGGAAATCATAGGGAGAACGCCCCGAACGCCTGGACATCCGCATGTCCGAACGGGATCGGTCCCAGCAGGATCGAAGGCATGACGAACGCACTGCGCTTTCCCGCCGCCGACCCGCACGCCGCTGCCGCCCACTTCGCCGCCGAGCTCGCGTTCGAGGCCGACCCCGACGACGTGCACCGCGACCTCCTCGACGGCAACACCCAGGGTTATGTCCTCGTGGAGACGCGCGCCCCGGAGGCGTTCGCGCAGGCCCGCATCCCCGGTGCGATCAACCTGCCCTACCGCGACCTGCCGGCCGAGCTCGACCTCGATCCGAGCCTCGTCTACGTCTGCTACTGCGAGAGCTTCCAGTGCAACGCGGCGACCAAGGGCGCCCTCGCGCTCGCGCAACGCGGGTACCGCGTCAAGCGGCTCTCGGGCGGGATCACGGCCTGGCGGGAGGCGGGGTACCCGGTCGAGTCGAACCAGCTCGCCGGAGCGGGCGTATCCAAGGTCGCGTGTCATTGCTGACCTCCGTCCACCTAGGCTCAGATGCGTGAACGCACCGCGCCTGCTCGTCCTGCAACCCTCGGAGTCAGACCCGCTGGCCAAGCTCGGCGACTGGCTCGAGGCTGAAGGCATCGACCTCCACCTCGTGCAGCTCAAGGACGAGCCCGCGCCGGAGAACCTCGACGGTTACCAGGGCGTCATCTGCCTCGGCGGTGAGATGGGCGCGCTCGACGACCTCGACCACCCGTGGCTCGCGGACGCCCGCCGGCTGCTGTCGAGCGCCGTGTCGAAGCGGCTGCCCACCCTCGCGATCTGCCTCGGCGCGCAGCTGCTCGCGGCCGCCACCGGTGGCCAGGTCCGCAAGGGTCCGCAGGGCCCGGAGGTCGGCGTGCTGCTGGTGGCGAAGCGCGACGCCGCGGCCACCGACCCGCTGTTCGCGGACCTGCCGTTCACGCCGGACGTGCTGCAGTTCCACAACGACGAGGTGCACCTGCTGCCACCTGGGGCGGAGCAGCTCGCGGCGTCCCCGAAATATCCGAATCAGGCGTTCCGGGTCGGGGAGAGCGCTTACGGCCTCCAGTTCCACATCGAGACGACGCCGGAAATCGTCTTGAACTGGGCGGCCAAGGATCCTGATTCGGCTTCCTGTGCGCGAGCTCACCACTTCGACCAGGAGTTCCTCGAACAGGCACACCGCGACTTCGAAGAGGTGTGGCAGCCGTTCGTCGGCAGATTCGCGAAACTCGTTCGGGGAGAACTGTTGCCCGCGCTGGGTTCGGGCACACGACTTCCTTTGGTGTGACGTTACTTTCGTAGGTTTTAAGACATCCTCCGTTGGCGGTACCGTAATCTCCTGGACAGCTTGTTCGATCCAGCCGGAGGATCACTGTGGATCCCGCTCTTGTAGTGATCATCGTCGTCATCACTGCTCTCATCTTCGACTTCACCAACGGGTTCCACGACACGGCCAACGCCATGGCCACCTCCATCGCCACGGGTGCGTTGAAGCCCCGCACGGCGGTCGCGCTGTCGGCGGTTCTCAACCTCGTAGGCGCCTTCCTGTCCGTTGAGGTGGCCAAGACCATCTCCGGCGGCATCGTCGACGACGCGCAGATCACGCCCGCCATCATCTTCGGCGGGCTGGTCGGCGCGATCATGTGGAACCTCGTCACCTGGTACATCGGCCTGCCGTCGAGCTCGTCGCACGCGTTGTTCGGCGGCCTGATCGGTGCGGCGTGGGTCGCGTCCGGTGTGGACGCCATCCACTTCGTCAAGGTCGTCGACAAGGTCCTGGTGCCCGCGATCGTCGCGCCGCTGGTCGCCGGCCTGGTGGCGGCCATCGCCACGATCGTCGTGTACCGGCTCAAGAAGGCGGCGGACCCGCGCGTCTCGCACACCGGCTTCAAGGTCGGCCAGGTCGCGTCCGCCTCGCTGGTCTCCCTCGCGCACGGCACGAACGACGCGCAGAAGACGATGGGCATCATCACGCTCGCGCTGATCACGTCCGGCTCGCTCGCCCCCGGCTCCGGTCCACCCACCTGGGTGATCGTCAGTGCCGGTCTCGCGATCGCGGCGGGCACGTACCTCGGCGGCTGGCGCATCACGCACACGATGGGCCGCGGCCTGACGACCATCGAGCCCGCGCAGGGCTTCGCGGCCCAGACCTCGACGGCCACGGCGATCCTCGCGTCGTCGCACCTCGGCTTCGCACTGTCCACGACGCACGTCGCGTCCGGCGGCATCATGGGTTCCGGCCTCGGCCGCGACCGGCACGGCGTCAACTGGGGCACCATGGGCAAGATGGCGGCCGGCTGGCTGTTCACGCTGCCCGCCGCCGGCATCGTCGGAGCCCTCGCGGGCAAGTGGGCCTCGACCGGCGCCGTCGGCATCATCGGCGTCGCCACGATCGGCATCGCGGTGTCGATCGGTATCTGGATCCTGGCGCGGCGTGAGCCGATCAAGCCGGAGCACATCGTCGACGAGGTCGCCGCTCAGGCCGAGCTGCACAAGGTGGCGGCATGAAGGTCGACTGGACGGCGTTGCTGCAGGTCTTCGGCGCCACGCTGCTGGCCACGGTTCTCGTCGTGACGTTGTTCGTCGTCGGCATCCGCGCACTGTCGGGTGACAAGAAGGTGCCCGCGTACGCGAGCTTCGCCGGTTGCGTGGCGGTCGTGCTCTACGGACTCTCACTGATCGTCTTCTGATCGTGTGAACACATTAGGGTTGGCTCACGATGAGCGAACCAGTGCGCCACGCGTCACCAGCAAGATTCGGGCTCACCGAACCGCGCAGCGAGGAAGTGCTGCGCGGACTCGGCCTGTGGGCCGACCGCCGGCCCACCGAAGGCTCCGAAGCGGTGCTGTCCGCGCTGTCCCGCTGCCCTGATCCGGACCTCGCGCTGCGTGGCTTGGAGCGCCTCCAAGCCGTTGCCGACTGGGACGCCCTGTCGGCCGCGTTGCACGAGGACGTCGTGGTGCGCGGGCGCCTGCTCGCCGTGCTCGGCTCGTCCACCGCGCTGTCGGACTTCCTCGTCGCGAACCCCGGGCGGTGGCGTTCGCTGACCGACGGGGTCGACGTGTCGCTGGAACTGGCGGACGGCGACGTGCTGCGCTCGGAGTACCGGGCGAAGCTGCTGCTCGTCGCCGCCAACGACCTCGGGCACGTCGTCGAGCCCGAGTTGCCGTTCGTTCCGTACGACACGGTGGCGGCGCAACTGTCCGATTTGGCCGTGTCGGCGCTGAGGGCGTCGCTGAAGCTCGCCGCGGAGCGGGTGAACGGCGCGGACCGCTGCCGGCTCGCGGTGATCGCCATGGGCAAGTGCGGCGCGAACGAGCTGAACTACGTGAGTGACGTCGACGTCGTGT
Organism: Lentzea californiensis; assembly: GCF_024648825.1. Taxonomy (GTDB): domain Bacteria; phylum Actinomycetota; class Actinomycetes; order Mycobacteriales; family Pseudonocardiaceae; genus Lentzea; species Lentzea californiensis. The sequence goes on along the minus strand of NZ_JANBBE010000024.1, from coordinate 35,170 downwards.
TCGTCGCCGAGGGTGACCTCGGGGTCGCGACCCGGCTGGCCAGCACGATGATGCAGATCGCCGGCCAGTCGTGCTTCGAGGTCGACGCGGCGCTGCGGCCGGAGGGCAAGGCCGGTGCGCTGGTCCGCACGCTGGACGGGCACGCCTCGTACTACAAGAAGTGGGCGCGGACCTGGGAGTTCCAGGCGCTGCTGAAGGCACGACCGGTCGCCGGTGACGCCGAGCTGGGGCAGGCGTACCTCGAGGTCGTGCGGCCGTACGTGTGGACGGCGGCCGAGCGCGAGAACTTCGTCGAGGACGTCCAGGCGATGCGGCGCCGGGTCGAAGAACACGTGCCGACCGGGCTCGCCGACCGCGAACTGAAGCTCGGCCGCGGCGGTCTGCGCGACGTCGAGTTCGCGGTCCAGCTGCTACAGCTCGTGCACGGGCGGTCCGACGAGGACCTGCGCATCCAGGCGACCACGGCCGCACTGGCGGCGCTGGGCCAGGGCGGGTACGTCGGACGCGAGGACGCGGTGGAGTTCGGGCGCTCGTACCGGTTCCTGCGGACTCTGGAGCACCGGCTGCAGCTGCAGCGTCTACTGCGTACGCACCTCTTCCCGGCCGACGACGACATGGCGGCGTTGCGGTGGCTGGCGCGGTCGGTGGGGCTGGCGGCGGACGGGCAGAAGTCCGAGGGGCAGGTGCTGCTCGCGGAGTTCCGCAAGCACGCCAACCAGGTCCGGCGGCTGCACGAGAAGCTGTTCTACCGGCCGCTGCTGCAGTCCGTGGCGGGCGTGCCGACCGAGGCGTTGCGGCTCACCACCAAGGAGGCCGTGGCGCGGCTGGCGGCGCTGGGTTACACGTCCTCGGACGGCGCGTTGCGGCACATCCAGGCGTTGACGCACGGCATGTCGCGACGGGCCCGCATCCAGGGCGCCCTGCTGCCGGTGCTGCTCGACCTCTTCGCCGGCACGCCCGACGCCGACGGCGGGCTGCTCGCGTACCGGAAGGTGTCCGAGGCGCTCGCGGAAACCCCTTGGTACCTGAGGCTTCTGCGGGACGAGGGTGCCGTCGTCGAACGCCTCGCGGTGCTGCTGGGCACGTCCCGCCTCGTGCCGGACCTGCTGGTGCGCGCGCCGGAGGTGTTGAGGCTGCTCGCGGACACCGAGGCGTTGGTCGGAGGTGATCCGCGCTCGATCGGAAAACCCTTGCGCAGCGCCGTTTCCCGGTACGGCGACGCGGCGCGGGCGATCGCGGCGGCACGGTCGTTGCGGCGTCACGAGATGCTGCGGATCGCCGCCGCGGACCTGCTGGGGTTCATGCCGCTGGAGACGGTGTGCGCCTCGCTGTCCGAGGTGTGGGGTTCGGTGTTGGAGAGCGCGCTCGACGCCGCGGTGCGCGCGTCCGGTGACCCGGTGGCCGCGCTGTCCGTGATCGGGATGGGCCGGCTCGGCGGGCACGAGCTCGGGTACGGCTCGGACGCGGACGTGCTGTTCGTGTGCCGGCCGCACGAGGGTGTGTCGGACGCCGAGGCGGTGAAGTGGGCGAGCGGTGTCGTGGAGAAGATCCGGCGGCTGCTCGGCGCGCCGTCGCAGGACCCGCCGTTGCAGGTCGACGCGGACCTGCGGCCGGAGGGCAGGCAGGGGCCGCTGGTGCGGACGCTGGACTCCTACCGCGCCTACTACCGGCAGTGGGCGGAGATCTGGGAGAAGCAGGCGTTGCTGCGGGCCCGGTTCCTCGCGGGCGACGCCGCGCTGGGCGCCGAGTTCGAGGAGCTGATCGAGCCGCTGCGGTATCCGGCGGCCGGGCTGGACGCGGCGTCCGTGCGGGAGATCCGGCGGATCAAGGCACGCGTCGACGCGGAACGGCTGCCGCGCGGTGCCGACCCGAGCACGCACACCAAGCTCGGGCGCGGTGGGCTCGCGGACGTCGAGTGGACCGTGCAGTTGTTGCAGCTGCAACACTCCGGCGCGGTGCCCGGCCTGCGCACACCGTCCACAATGGCCGCGATGGCAGCGGCCGTCGAAGCCGGTCTGCTCGCCGCGGAGGACGCTGCCGCGCTGACCACCGCGTGGAACCTCGCGACGCAGGCGCGCAACGCCGTGACGCTGGTCCGGGGCAAGGCTTCCGATCAGCTGCCGACGTCCGGGCGTGATCTCGTCGCGGTCGCGTCGGTGATGGGGCACGAGCCCGGTGGCGATCCGGGTGAGTTCCTGGAGGAGTACCGCAGGACCACTCGTCGTGCGCGTGCGGTGGCGGAGCGTGTCTTCTACGGTGAGAAACCGTGAAAGCGATCGCGTACACCCGGTTCGGCGATGCCGACGTCATGTCGTTGCAGGAACTGCCCGACCCGCTGATCGGGCCTGACCACGTGCTGGTGGACGTGCGCGCGGCCGGGGTGAACCCGGTGGACTGCAAGGTCAGAGCCGGGTACCTGCAGGGGCTGCTGCCGCACCACCTGCCGTTGATCCCCGGCTGGGACGTGGCGGGCGTCGTGCGGTCGGTCGGCGTCGGCGTGTACGACTGGAAGCCGGGCGACGAGGTGCTCGCGTATGCGCGCAAGGACCACGTCCAGTTCGGCACCTGCGCCGAGTCGGTCTCGGTGCCGGACCGGATGATCGCGCGCAAACCGTCCACCGTGGACTTCGTGACCGCGGCCGCGTTGCCGCTGGCTGGACTGACGGCGCTGCAGTCGTTGAAGGTCGTCGGCGCGGGTTCCGGCGACGTGGTCCTGGTGCACGCGGCCGCCGGCGGCGTCGGGCACCTGCAGGTGCAGATCGCGCGTGAGCTGGGAGCTTCGCGGGTGATCGGCACCGCGTCGCCGCGCAACCACGAGTTCGTGCGGTCGCTCGGGGCCGAACCGGTCGCCTACGGTGACGCGCTGGTCGACGCGGTCGCGGAGCTCGTCGGCGGAGACGGCCTGGTCGACGCGGTGGTCGACAACGCCGGAGGGCTCGCGTTCGACCAGTCGTTGCAGCTGGTCCGCGACCGGGCGCGGATGACGTCCATTGTGGATGGAGCGAGGGCGCGGGAGAACGGCGTGGTCAACACCTGGGCGCGGCCCGACGCGGGGCAGACGCAGTGGCTGGTGGACCTGGTCGCGGCCGGGAAACTGCGCGTCGAGGTGCTGCAGACTTTTCCGTTGGCAGAGGCCGTGAAGGCGCACAGGCTGCTCGAAGGTGGCCATGTGCGAGGAAAAGTCGTACTCACCGTCTGAAATCTTCAGGTATTTCTTCAGGTTCGGGGGCACACCTCGCGGTGTGCCCCCGGTTCTGGAACTGCTCAGTCCTCGTCGGAGTCGGGGTCCACCGCGGGAGCGCTGGTGTAGACCTCGACCACCCACTCCTCCTCCAACGCTTCCGCGTCGTCGGCGTCGGGCACGAGCCGGTTGTAGACGCGGACACCGAGGTCGAGCACGTCAGCGGCCTGAACCGCTTCGAGCGCATCGGGTGCCGAGTCGAAGATGTGGGTGGTGAGCAGCTGTGGAGCCGTGAATTCGGCGACATCTTGGGACACGCGCGGACCCTAGCGCATTGACGTTTCACCCAATCGAGATGAGACTGGGCGCGCTCAGTGGGGGAGCTGTAGTTCGCCGGGGGTCTAGCAGAGGAAGTCATGCAGCATCGCAGGGTCACGCGCGGAGGAAAGACCGTGATTGCTATCGCGGGCGTGGCTGCCGGTGTGCTCGCACTACTCGGTGTGATCGAATATGCACTGAGTGGCAACAACTCCGCCGCACAGCCCAACGTCACCGCGACGACGACTACGTCGAACGGTGTCGAAACCCCTGATGGCGCACTGGAAACGACAGAGCCGTCGGCGGACGTGAAGGTCACGACGGGCTCGTTCAAGCAGCAGCGCGGCATGCTGACCGTCGAGGTCACCCGCGTGGAAGCGGCGAACAACCGCGTGAAGCTCTTCGTGACGGCCACGAACGCCTCCCGAGCCAGGATGACCCTCCCCGTGGTCGGCATTGCCGTCGTGGACGATCTGAACCGCACCTACGCGGCGTCGAGCAGCAAGTGGGACGGCCTCGTCACCCAGGGCACCACCACCTCGGGCACCGTCGTGCTCGACGAGAAGCTCGGTACGGGTGTGAACTCCCTCACTCTGACGTTCTCGTCGATCTCCGGCCAGTTCGCCCCGACGGGCGCCGCGATCACGATCGCCGGAATTCCGCTGCCGAAGTGATTTCCCGGTGTGACCGGGTACGCCTCGGGCATGACTCAACGCGGAAGTGACCAGCACGGTTTCCTGAAGGACGACCACCTGAAGAAGGAGGTCGAGAACGAACTGCGCGCGAACGGCCCGACGCGGGCCGAGGCGTGGCGCGAGCCGGAGATGCCGGAACCAGGCGAAAACCCCGAGGAATCACGCGGCTAGGTCGCTACCCTCTCGCCCTGTGAAGTACTTGTTCTTCTGGGGCCACCAGCCCGAACGTGACGGCGGCATCGGCAAGGGATGCCTGTCGCAGTGGTGGCCGTGCTCCTTCTCCGCCGTCGGCCAGGACTTCCCGTCGGCCGAGCACTACATGATGTGGCGCAAGGCATTGCTCTTCGGCGACGCCTCCGCGGCCTCGCGCGTGCTGGCCGCCCGCACACCGGGCGAGGCAAAAGCGCTGGGCCGCGAAGTGTCGGGCTTCTCCGACGCGGAGTGGGTCTCCGCGCGCCTGGAGATCGTCGTCGAGGGCAACCTGGCGAAGTTCGGCCAGGACCCCGCACTGCGTTCTTACTTGCTGGGCACCGGTTCCCGCGTTCTCGTCGAGGCCAGCCCGCAGGACCGCGTGTGGGGCATCGGCCTCGTCGAGTCCGACCCGCGCGCCACCGACCCCGCGCAGTGGCTGGGCCTCAACCTGCTCGGCGAGGCCCTGATGGAGGTCCGCTCCCGGCTCACGGCCTAAGTCCTTTTTAGATCATCAGTTGAACCTCGCAGCCGTCCCGCACGTGTGTTCAGGCGTCAGGGAGATCCGGCAGGGGAGAACTGATGTTCAGCTACTCGGGACCGGCCAGGCTCATCTACGCGGACGGCAACGCGGTCGTGATGGACCGGGTCGATCTGATCGAGACCGTGAACGACGGCGTCTGGCAGCTGTCCGGCGCCGGCACGGCCGCGGGCACCCTCACCGGCGGCGAGGCTCGGATCAAGCTGCCTACCGGCGGTGAGGCCGACGTGCTCGTGTCCAACGTGCGGGTCAGCGAGTCGTCGTCCACCGTGACCCTTCTTGGCACCTAGAACGGCCGAAGGCCCGGCGGGGTGTTCCCGCCGGGCCTTCGACACAAAGCTCAACCGATCACACGTCGTAGTAGAGCGCGAACTCGTAGGGGTTCGGGCGCAGACGCAGCGGGTCGATCTCTTCGGAGCGCTTGTACGAGATCCAGGTGTCGATCACGTCCGGCGTGAACACGCCACCCTCGAGCAGGAACTCGTGGTCCGCCTCGAGGTTGTCGAGCACGGCGTCCAGCGTCGCGGGGACCTGCCTGACGTCGCGGGCCTCCTCGGGCGGGAGCTCGTAGAGGTCCTTGTCGATCGGGGCCGGCGGCTCCATCTTGTTCTTCACGCCGTCGAGGCCCGCCATGACCATCGCCGAGAAGGCGAGGTACGGGTTGCCCGAGGAGTCGGGGCAGCGGAACTCGATGCGCTTGGCCTTCGGGTTGTTGCCCGTGATCGGGATGCGGACGCACGCCGAGCGGTTGCGCTGGGAGTAGACCAGCGAGACCGGGGCCTCGTAGCCCGGGACCAGGCGGTGGTAGGAGTTCACCGTCGGGTTGGTGAAGGCCAGCAGCGACGGGGCGTGGTGCAGGATGCCGCCGATGTAGTGGCGGGCGGTGTCGGAGAGACCCGCGTAGCCGCTCTCGTCGTGGAACAGCGGCGTGCCGTCCTTCCACAGCGACTGGTGCGTGTGCATGCCCGAGCCGTTGTCGCCGAACAGCGGCTTCGGCATGAAGGTGACGGACTTGCCGGCCTGCCAGGCGGTGTTCTTGATGATGTACTTGAACAGCATCAGGTCGTCCGCGGCGTGCAGCAGCGTGTTGAACTTGTAGTTGATCTCGGCTTGGCCGCCGGTGCCCACCTCGTGGTGAGCGCGCTCGACGGTGAAGCCCTGGGCCTCCATGTTGAGGACCATCTGGTCGCGCAGGTCGGCGTAGTGGTCGTTCGGGGTGACGGGGAAGTAGCCACCCTTGTACTTGACCTTGTAACCGAGGTTGCCGCCCTCTTCCTCACGGCCGGTGTTCCACCAGCCGGAGACCGCGTCGATCTTGTGGAAGCTGGAGTTCGCGGTCGTGTCGAACTGGACCGAGTCGAAGATGTAGAACTCCGCCTCGGCACCGAAGTACGCGGTGTCGGCGATGCCCGAGTCGGTGATGTACTGCTCGGCCTTGCGCGCGATGTTGCGCGGGTCGCGGCTGTACGCCTCACGCGTGAACGGGTCGTGCACGAAGAAGTTGACGATCAGCGTCTTCTCGATCCGGAACGGGTCGAGGCGCGCGGTGAACAGGTCGGGCAGCAGCAGCATGTCCGACTCGTGGATGGACTGGAAACCACGCACGGAGGAGCCGTCGAAGGCGAGACCCTCTTCGATCGCGTCGGCGTCGAACGCCTTGGCGGGCAGCGTGAAGTGCTGCATCACGCCCGGCAGGTCGCTGAACCGCACGTCGACGAACTTGACGCCCTCGTCGGTGATGAACTTCAGCACCTCGTCGGAATTCTTGAACACCCTCGTCGACTCCTTGACTATGGACAACGGCTGGTCATCGTGAGTGACGGTATGTCGGCGGTGTTGCCCGTCCGTCACTCCGATGTTTCGCCAGTGTTAACGGGACCGCCCAAGTGGGCAAGGCGACCTGCCAGTGCTCACCCGTTGAGCACGGCCTTACTCTGGTGGGGTGAGCAGGTGGACCGGTTCGTGGCTGTCAGGACCCGACTCCGTGTTGTCGCCGGGTGAGGACTCGAACGACGGCACGCAACAGCGCTGGCGCGGTGAGCGCCATGGCTTCCCCAAGGACGGGCCCGGCTCCATCGCCTCGATCGGGCGGCGCACGTTCGCCATCCTGGTCGACTTCCTCCTCGCCGCGGGCGTCGCGGCGGTCTTCACCCAGCCCGACCTGCCCAAGAACTGGAGCCTGCTGGCCTGGTTCGTGATCACGGTGGTCGCCGTCGCGTTCTTCGGGTTCACCCCAGGACACGCGCTGCTCGGCCTGCGGGTGGCGCGCATCGACGGCAAGACGTTCGTGCACCTGCCCCGTGCCCTGCTGCGCACCGTGCTCATCTTCCCGCTGATCCCGGCGCTGGTCTGGGACGCCGACGGCCGCTGCCTGCACGACAAGGCGGCCGGCACCGTCGTCATCAAGGTCCGCTAGCCGCTGGTCCGCAAAACGTGAAGAGGCCCGCCGCACATCTGTGCGGCGGGCCTCTTCGTGCTGGTGGGAGCGGGTTCGGTCAGCCCCTGCGGCGCATGGCGCGCTGGACGTTGCGCATCTTCGCGCCGGCGGGCATCGGGCCCTTGGGCAGTGCGGCGCCGCGGCTGGCCAGTGCGGCGAGGCGGGTCTCCAGCGTGTCGACCTGGGCGGCCGTGATGTTGCGCGGCAGCTTCATCAGCTTCGACTGCAGCTTCTTCAGCGGGACCTGGCCCTCTTCGGTGCCGATGATGAAGTCGTAGATCGGGGTGTCGCCGACGACGCGGGAGATGCGCTTCTTCTCCTGGGCGAGGAGCGGCTTGACGCGCTGCGGAGCGCCCTCGGCGACCAGGACGACGCCCGGCCGGCCCAGCACGCGGTGCACGGCGTCGAGCTGCGTGGTGCCCGCGACGGCGGGCGTGACGCGCCAGCGGCCGCGCAGGTTCTCGAGCGCCCAGGCGCCGGCGCCCGGCTGGCCGTCCGCCTTGCGGAAGACGTTGCTCTGGACGCGGCGGCCGAAGATGATGACGGCCAGCAGCGCGCCGATCGCGACGCCCAGCGGCACGAACATCCACACGGCGTCGAAGACGATGCCCAGGACCACGGCGATCGCCGTCACACCGAGCAGAGCGCCCAGCATCATCGGGATCAGCGCCTTGTCCTCGCGGCGCTGCATCTTGAACGCCTCGAAGATCTGCTTGCGCCGCGCGCGTGAAGCCGCGCGGCGAACCTTCGCCGCTTCCTTCGCCGCCGCCTTGTCCTGCTTACCAGCCATACCCACAGGATACTGGCCGGAATTGTCGAACACAGCGGGAGCCTGACTTAGCACAGCTCGGCCATCTGCGAGACTGCCGGGCATGGACGCGTTGCTGGAGGGTCTCGATCCGGAACAGCGCGCCGCGGTCGAGGCCCCGCGCGGCCCCGTGTGCGTGCTCGCGGGTGCCGGTACCGGTAAAACGCGCACCATCACGCACCGCATCGCGTACCTGTGCCAACGCGGCCACGTCGCTCCGTCGCAGGTCCTCGCCGTCACGTTCACCAAGCGCGCCGCGGGGGAGATGCGCACACGTTTGCGCTCTCTGGACGTGCACGGCGCACAGGCCGTGACGTTCCACGCCGCCGCATCGCGCCAGCTGCGTTACTTCTGGCCGCGCGTCATCGGCGGCCCGCGCTGGGAGCTCGTCGACCAGAAGATCCGCGTCGTCGCCCGTGCCGCGACCCGGCTGGGGATGCCGACCGAGTCGGACGCGCTGCGCGACCTGACCAGTGAGATCGAGTGGGCGAAGGCGTCCCTGCTGACGCCGGAGGACTACCCGGCCGCCGCCGCCCGCGCCGCGCGGGACATCCCGGCGCCCGCCGAACAGATCATGAAGCTCTACACCACCTACGAGCAGCTCAAGACCGAGGCGCAGCTGCTCGACTTCGACGACCTGCTGCTCTACACGGCGGGCGCGCTGGAGGACAACGCGGAGGTCGCGCAGGAGTTCCGCGACCGCTACCGCTGCTTCGTCGTGGACGAGTACCAGGACGTGACCCCGCTGCAGCAGCGCGTGCTCGACTCGTGGCTGGGCGCTCGCGACGACCTGACCGTGGTCGGCGACGCCAACCAGACCATCTACTCGTTCGCGGGCGCCTCGCCGCAGCCGCTGCTCAACTTCGGGCGCCGGTTCCCCGAGGCGGTCGTCGTGCGGCTGGAGCGCGACTACCGGTCGACCCCGCAGGTCGTCGAGCTGGCCAACGACGTGATCAAGTGGGCACGCGGGCGCCCGGCCGGCTCGCGGCTGCAACTCATCGGGCAGCGGCCGGACGGGCCGAAGCCGCGGTTCCACGAGTTCGACGACGAGCCGAGCGAGGCCGACGCCGTCGCGGCCCGCATCAAGACGTTGCTCGACGAGGGCGTCGCGGCGTCCGAGATCGCGATCCTCTACCGCGTCAACGCGCAGTCCGAGGCGTACGAGCAGGCGCTCGCCGGGCTCGGCATCCCGTACCTGGTGCGCGGGGGCGAGCGCTTCTTCGAGCGCGCCGAGATCCGCCAGGCGATGATCACGCTGCGCTCGTCGGGCGATCCCGACGGCAGCCTGCCGGAGGTCGTGCGCTCGGCGCTCGGCCGCGTCGGGCTGACCGACGAGCCGCCGACCGGTGGCAGCGCGCGCGAACGCTGGGAGTCGTTGCTCGCTCTCGTCGAGCTCGCCGAGGAGTTCGCCGCCGCCACGCCCGAGGCCGACCTGCCGAGGTTCTGCCTCGAGCTGGACATGCGCGCCGAGACACAGCACCCGCCGACGGTCGAAGGCGTGACGCTGGCGTCGCTGCACGCGTCGAAGGGCCTCGAGTGGGACGCCGTGTTCCTCGTCGGACTGGTCGAGGGCACGATGCCGATCCAGTACGCGGACGGCGACGAGGCGAAGATCGAAGAAGAACGCCGCCTTCTATACGTAGGTGTCACCCGCGCGCGTGTGCACATCTGGCTGTCGTGGGCGCTGGCGCGCGCCGCCGGTGGGCGCAAGTACCGCCGCCGGTCGCGGTTCCTCTACAACCTCGTTCCCGAGAACCACCCGGCCGCACGGGTATCCGGCGGCGCGCAACGGCCTCCTCTCATGAAGAAGGAGAAGCCGACCTGCCGGGTGTGCGCGTCGACGCTGGTCGAGTCGCAGGCCGTCAAGCTCGGCCGATGCAGGTCCTGTCCGTCCGATGTGGACGAGGAACTGCTCGAGACGCTGCGCCGGTGGCGTGCGGGACGGGCGCGGGAGCTGAAGGTGCCCCCGTACGTCGTGTTCACCGACGCGACGCTGATGGCGATCGCGGAGCAGCGACCCACGGATTCGGCCGGACTCGTCGCGATCTCGGGCATCGGCGCCTCCAAGCTTGATAAGTTCGGCGACGACGTGTTGGGCCTGGTCCGAGCCGGTGTCGGGTACTCCGCCACCTGATCGGGACAAGTTTCGTTAAATAGGTTGCGAGCCCCAGGTACGGGGTCATAACCTGCTCATGCCGGGTCCGGAGGACCCGTCTGGGGAAGAAGAACTACTACTAGCTCTCGATGCAGAGCTCTCTCGTTCGGAGGAGGTGGCCCGTTGTGAAGATCTTCAGCATCTCCCGCGCGCTCGGCCTCCCGTTGACCGAGGGCTTCTGCACGTCCGCATCCACTCAGGCCATGTGGCAGACCTCTGCCCACAAGCCAGTGGCACTGCTGGGCCGCGAGCGGGGCACCGCTCTGCGCGGAATCGCTCTGGCTGGTGCCGAAGTGCGCAGCGAGCAGCCGATCGCGCTGCCGGTCATCGATGACGTCGACAACTACACGAATGCGCTGTCCGCGCATCAAGTGAGAAGGCTCCTGCCGACCCCCTAGAACGGGGTCGAAGGACCACCAGGCTCACGAAAGCCGCGGACTCGTACAGAGTCCGCGGCTTTCGTGTTTTCGCAGTACCCCACACAAGGAGAAAACCCTGATGTTGACCGCGACTGTCCCGCTCACCGGAGAGGGACTTCCGGACCTCGCGGAGGGGCTCGACATCCCCTGCCGCACCCACAACCCCGACCTCTGGTTCGCTGACGCGCCTGCTGACCTCGAGAAGGCGAAGTCCTTCTGCGGAACCTGCCCGGTTCTCGCGGAGTGCCTCGCCGGCGCGATCGCACGTCACGAGCCGTGGGGCGTCTGGGGTGGAGAGATCTTCGAGCGCGGAGTCGTCATCGCGCGCAAGCGGCCCCGTGGCCGTCCGCGCAAGGACGCGACTGTTGTCACTGCCAGCAAGACGGAGGCGGCGGCGTGAACACCGTGCATCTGAACCACAGCGCAATGCCCGCCTACCTGAACGAGGCCCTGACTCCCATGTCTCTGAATGAAGAACTCGTCCGAATACGAATACAAGAAGCCCAGAGGTTCGCAGAAGAGCAACGCCTGGCGAACCGCCTCGCGTCAGCGCAACGTTGGCGCAGGTTGTCGCGATGGGCGGGACGCAGAGCGGCTCGCTTCGACCTCTGACAGTCTCGAGCTGAGGCCGTCATCCACGAGAAGGTGGATGGCGGCCTCGGCCGTTCCTCCGTACCGTTCCCTTTGTGCCGCACCACACTCACGACGGAATCGACTGGTCAGCCCGCCTCCACGCGATGAGGCGCTACGGCTCGCTGCAGGCGGAGGCGCTGACCTCGGTCGCCCGCAGACTGGTCGAGCCCTTGCCCGACTCGCCGGTCGTGATGGACGTCGGCTGCGGCGCGGGATCCATGAGCGTGCCGCTCGCCGCGGCCCTGCGAGACCACGGCGGAGGCGTCCTGGTCCTGGTCGACGCCACCCCCGAACTGCTGGACGCGGCCTGCGCCGCGGCCCGCGCGGAAACCGACGGCGCCGTGTCGGTGAAGCCGGTGCTCGCCGACCTCGCCGCCGAAGCCCCGCTGTCGTTCGCCGGCCCGGTCGAGCTCATCTGGGGCTCCCGGGTGATCCACCACCTCCCTGATCAGTTGCGCGGAATGAAACGCCTTGTGGAAGCCCTGGCTCCCGGCGGCTGGCTGGCCCTCGCGGAAGGCGGCCTCGAAACCCGCTTCCTCCCGTGGGACCTGGGCGTCGGCTCGCCCGGCCTGCAGGACCGCATGGCCGCGGCCCGCGCCTCGTGGTTCGTGTCGATGCGCGAGAACATGACGGGCTCAGCCCGCCTCCCGGTCGGCTGGAACGTGGCCCTGGCGGACGCGGGCCTCGGCGAGATCAGCGCCTTCAGCTTCGTCGTAGACCACCCGGCCCCTGCCAAACAACTGGTCCGCGACTGGGCGGTCGACCGCCTGACCTGGCTGAACGAGATCACCGGCACCCACCTGCACCCCGCCGACCGCGACGCGCTCCGCCGCCTGCTCAACCCCTCCGACTCGGAGTACGTCGGCGCCCGCGAGGACGTGTTCCTGCTGGAAACCGACACCGTTCACGTGGGGCGGCGCCGGTGACCGCAGGGGCGGAGCCGGTGTGCCACAGATGCGGGCGGCTGCGTTCCTCCGTTCCCGACCTGGATTTCCTGGCCTGGTCGTCGGAGCGGACCGGCGGATCGCTCCGGTGGTTGTGTCAGGTGTGCTCGAAGACCCACGTCCGGGACATCGAGGGCAAGCTGCCGGACGAGTACTGGCGCTGACCTGCCTGGCTCTGCGGATCGCGCGGTGCGGCGCGCGTCCGACTTGAGGTGGGATCGAGTTGAGGTGGCGCGGGATCTCAGGTGAGAGCCCGCCGGGATCTGGCGACACGAAACTCGAGAGTCCGCTGGTCAGGTGACGTGAAATCCCAGGGCCAGACGGCATGTCGCGTGAGAGTCGTCCGGCCTGCCGTCAGATCGGGTACCGGTGGCACAAGGCCTGTCTGACCAGGGCCGTTCCCCGCCGGCTGCTCACCCGTAACTCCTCCCGGAGCTCCACCGGCGTGCACAACCGCGCACTCACCACGGCGTCGAGGATCTCGGCGATGGCGCGCGGGTTCAGCTCGCGCCGGGCCAAGTCGAGGGCGGCCCGCGCTGCACGCGCGAGCCTCAGGCCGTGGCGTTCCACCACGGCCGGCGGACGGGTTGTGCGTTCCAGCAGAATCCACGGATTCGCTCTTCGCACATTGCTTCCCGCGAGGACGTGAATGTGCCGCGGAAGAGAAAGTGCGGCTCCTTGTCGAACCAGTGCGTCGGCTCCTGTGATCACCGAAGAAGGCCCAGCGAAAGAAAGGACCGCGCGCAGTCTGTCGAGGCGAGTGGCCGGTGCGGGGGTGGTCAGGACTACGCCGGGCAGCAGCCGCTGCCATGAGCCGGCGGGGGTGCAGTGGCGCAGGACCTCCCGTGCGGAGATCCCGGATTTGCGCAGTTCAGCGATGGTCGCGATGGGTGCCATGGGTTCATCGTGGCGCAGCTGGAAGCGGTCGGAGGGGGCTGAGGGCCAAGCTGTGGACAACTCAGCCTCAGTTCACCCGGACGAGTTAGTCGGCGAATCCCGGTTGCCACCGTGCGACGATTTCGTGCGCGGTCACGTGGGCGTCGAGTTGGCAGAGAATGCCCGTCGCGCCCATTGTCACGCGGTGGATCAGCAGGTACTGCGGTGGCAGGTTCAAAGAGCGGCCCGTCTGCGAGTCCGGGCTGCGCAGGTCGCCCACTCGTTCGGCCTGCGACTGCAGCCAGCGGCGGGTGAAGTGGAACGACTCGGCGCGCAGCGGTTCCACGAACGGTGCCAGGTAGCCGAGGACGTCCTCGCCGTGCAGTTCCATGCCCTCGCGGATGAAGTTCTCGGTGCGCAGCAGTTCGACGAGGTCGGCGGAGCGGCCGTCGAGGGCCAGCCTGGTCATCAGGCCCAGCGTCTTGGGCAGGCCGTCGGGCAGGCGGGCCACGGCGCCGAAGTCGATCACGCGCAGGCGGCCGTCGTCGCCCAGCATGAAGTTGCCGGGGTGCGGGTCGGCGTGCAGCAGGCCGGAGCGGGACGGGGCGGAGAAGTGGAACTCGGCGAGCAGCTGGCCCGCCAGGTCGCGGTCTTCGACGGAGCCCTCGCGGATGATGTGCGACAGGCCCACGCCGGAGGTCCACTCGGTCACCATGACCTTGGGCGCCGAGGCGATGACGCGGGGGACCAGCACGTGCGGGTCGTTCTCGAAGGCCTTCGCGAAGGTGCGCTGGTTCGCGGCCTCGTCGCGGTAGTCGAGCTCCTCCAGGTACCTGTCGCGCAGCTCCTCCAGCAACGGGCGCACGTCGGTGCCGGGCATGATCGCCTGCAGCAGGCGGCTGAACCGCAGCAGCTGCTTCAGGTCGGCGCGCAGGGCCTCGTCCGCACCGGGGTACTGGACCTTCACCGCCACGTCGCGGCCGTCGTGCCACACCGCGCGGTGCACCTGGCCGATGGACGCCGACGCGGCCGGGACGTCGTCGAACTCCTGGAAGCGCTTCGTCCAGGACGCGCCCAGCTGTTCGGCGAGCACGCGGTGCGTGGTGCGGGCGGGCATCGGCGGGGCCGCGGTCTGCAGCTTCGTCAGCGCCTCGCGGTACGGGGCCGCCAGCTCGTCGGGGACGGCCGCCTCGAACACGCTCAGCGCCTGCCCGAACTTCATGGCCCCGCCCTTGAGCTGGCCGAGCACCGCGAAGACCTGCTCCGCCGTCTTGGCCGTCACCTCGGCGTTGACCTCGTCGGCCGCGCGTCCGGTCAGTCGCTTCCCCCAGCCGCCGACAACCCGGCCGGCCACCCCGAGCGGGAGGCTCGCCAGCTTGGCGGTGCGCTGCACGGCCTTGCGCGGAATCTCGGTCACTCGGCCATGTTATGTGCGGAGCACTGACAGTCCGGGTGCGGATACCAGCTTCGCCTCTCAGCAACACCGGACATGAGGTCGAGCTCGAGAGTGGCGTTCACCACGGGCGGAGGGGTCTGGTCGCGGCCGCGGACGTAGCTCAGCGACTCCAGGACCTGCGCCACCGCCAGCGCCGCCGTGCCCGACGCGAACAGCACGTCGGTGGAGGCCGGCCGGCTGGCGAGCTGGGCCGCGATGACGGGCCACGCCGGATCCTGGTCGGCGCGGTGCAGGTCCGCGCAGTTCAGGCACGAAGAACGACCAGGTAGGACCAGCGGCCCCACGATCCCCACGCCCTCACGCACGCGCACGGCCAGATGCGGCGTACGGAACGCCATCAGCGTGCCCACGAGGTTCGGATCGGGGACGAGCGTCGCCGCCAGCACGGTCAGATCGGCGTTGTGGGCGAGCTGAACGCTGGATTCCACCAGGAGCGAAGTGATGGAGAGCGCGAGGTGCCCGGACCCGTGCACGGCGGCCGTCCCACCTCTGGCCGCAGGACCGTCGTCGAGCAGACCGGCCTCTTCGAGTGAAGCGAGGACTTCACCCAGCTGGGTGGGGTTTCCACCTCGGCTTTCCAGCCTTTCACCCAGTTCAGCGACAGTGTGCCGGCCGTCGAGGGCGATCAGTTCGTCGACCAGCGCCTCGGGCAGCGCGTCGATCACGACGGCGTGCTTCGGGTCGATGCCGACCTGGACGACGCCGGGGGCTCTGCGCACCACGGCCAGTCCTGTACGCACGCGAGGTCTTGTGTCCACGACGGCAAGACTGGCAGGGGGCGTGGCCCCCTGCCAGCGCAAACGTCAGACCTTGGCCTTGCCGAGGATCCGCGTCATCTTCGTACCGCAGACAGGGCAGGTGCCCTTCGCCATGCGCCGCCCATTGGTCTCCTCGACGTTGCCGTCGAAGTCGCGCTTCTCGCGACACTTGACGCAGTAGCCGTTGTAGGTGTCGGCCACAGCCCCTCCCTTGCAGTTGTGAGTGCGGACACACTCGGGGACCTTGGCGCGACGGTACCTCCGCAGGAGCGCGAAACCGCGCATGTCGATCCCGCGCGTGTCCAGCCGCCGTTCGGTGGAACTTCACCCGCCGGGTGCGCGCCTGCCGCCGGTTGGGGGCCGAAAATTGTCGGTGACGGCGTTTACGGTGACTGCATGGCCGAACCGCGGGTGGAAGTGCGGCGGAGCCCCCGGCGCCGCCGCATGGTCAGCGCGTACCGGGAGGGCGACACCGTCGTCGTCCTTCTGCCGGCACGGATGACCAAGGGGGAAGAGAAGCACTGGGTGGCGGAGATGTTGAGCCGCCTCCAGCGCAGTGAGACGCGCAGGAAGTCCCCTGCGCGCACATCGGACGAGGCGCTGATGGCGCGGTGCGCCGAGCTGTCGGCGCGCTACCTGGACTCGCTGGCGGAGCCGGTGAGCGTGCGCTGGGTGCCGCCCATGCGCACGCGCTGGGCCTCGTGCACGCCTACCGAGGGCACGATCCGCGTGTCCGAGCGGCTGCGCGACGTGCCGCCGTGGGTGCTCGACTACGTGCTGGTGCACGAACTCGCGCACCTGCTGGTGCCAGGGCACGGCAAGGACTTCTGGGAGTGGGTCCACCGCTACCCGAAGACCGAGCGGGCCATGGGCTACCTGGAAGGTCTCTCGGCCGCCGCAGGCCTGGGGATCACAGAGGACTGAAGATCCTGACGAACGTGAAGCGCCCGGCGAGGGTGTGCTCGCCGGGCGCTTCACGTGTCAAGGTGCTGGTCAGGCCTCTTCTGGCTTGTCTGGCTTGCCGCCGTTCTCGGACTTGCCCTCGCCCTCGCGCATGGTGCGCTCCAGCTCGGCGATCGGGTCCTCCAGCGCATTGCGGGTGTTCGTCAGGCGCTCCGCGAACTCCAGCGGGTCGTCGAGGTCCTCGGCGGTCGGGACGAGCTCGGCGTGCTCCCACACGCTGTCGCGCACCTCGACGCCGTGCTGGTCGCCGACCAGCTTCCACAGGGCCGAGGCGGCCCGCAGCTTGCGCGGACGCAGCTCCAGGCCCACGAGCGTCGCGAACGTCTGCTCGGCCGGGCCGCCGGAGGCACGGCGGCGGCGCAGCGTCTCGCGCAGGGCCGGGGCACCGGGCAGGCGGTCGGCGACGGCGGCGTCGACCACGACGTCCACCCAGCCCTCGACGAGGGCGAGGAGCGTCTCCAGGCGGTTCAGCGCCGCCTTCTGCTCCGGGGTGGTCTGCGGCTCGAGCAGGCCCGAGCCCATGGCCTCCTCGATGGAGGCCGGGTTCGACGGGTCGATCTGGCCGGCCAGCTGCTCCAGGGCAGAGGTGTCGACCTTGATGCCCTTGGCGAACTCCTCGACGGTGTCGAGCAGGCGCTGCCGCAGCCACGGCACGTGCGTGAAAAGGCGCTGGTGGGCGGCCTCGCGCGCGGCGAGGAACACCATGACCTCGGACGCGGGACGCTCCAGGCCCTCGGTGAACTTCTCGATGTTCGCCGGCAGCAGCGCCGCGGTGCCCTCGGGACCGAGCGGCAGGCCGACGTCGGTCGAGGTCAGCACCTCGGCACCGAGCTGCGCCAGCGCGTTGCCGAGCTGCGAGCCGAACGCCATGCCGCCCATCTGGCCGAGCATCGCGAGCAGCGGGCCCGCCGCCTGCTTGGCCTCGGCGGGCATCGCCTCTACCCAGGCACCGGACATGCGCTGCGCCACCGGGTCGCACAGGCGCTGCCAGGTCGGGATGGTGCGCTCGATCCAGTCGCGCGCGGTCCACGCCTGCGTGGTGCGGGTGCCCGCGGGCAGCGACGTGACCGGGTCGAGCCACATCTCGGCCAGGTGCACGGCGTCGGTGACCGCGCTCGACTGGTCGGCGGCGAACCCGATCGTGGTCGCCGTCGAGGACAGCTGCTGGAACGCGATCTGCTTGGCGAGGTCGTAGTTCACCGGCCCGCTCGACGAGCCCGCGTTGCTCAACATCGAGCCGAGTTGGCTCAGCATGTCGCCCAGCTGGCTGAAGTCGAACGGGTTGTCTCCCGGCTTCCCGCTCTTGTCGTCGGGGTCGTGCGGGCTGAACCCGAACGGCACGTCACTCATGCCTCTACCGTACGCGGACGGACGTGGTCGTACGCTGTTCAGCCGTGAGTGAAACCGTCACGACCGCACCCCCACCCGCGCCCCCGCCGAGGGAACGCGGACTGACCCGCCGGACGTGGACGCTGATCGTCAGCTTCCTAGTGGTGGCGGCGCTCGGACTGCTCGGCGGTTTCGCCAGAGTCCCGTACGTCGCGCTGGGCCCCGGCCCGACCTACGACGTGCTCGGCCAGGTCAAGGACGCCGACGTGGTGTCGGTCGAGGGCCAGGACACCTTCCCCACCAAGGGGACTCTGCGCATGACGACGGTCTCGCTCACCGACGACGTGTCGCTGTTCGGCGCGCTGGGTCTGTGGTTGTCCGGCCGCTACGCGCTGGCGCCGCGCGAGGAGTTCTTCAAGCCCGGCGAGTCGGAGCAGCAGGTCCAGGAGAACAACGAGCGCGCGTTCAGCGAGTCGCAGACCGCGGCCGAGGTCGCGGCGCTGAACCACCTCAAGTATCCGGGCATGGTGATCGCGAACCAGGTCACGAAGGGCAGCCCGGCGGACAACGTGATCCCGCTCGGCGCCCGCATCATCTCGGTCAACGGCAAGCAGGTGCAGAGCGCCGCCGACGTGAGCGGCGCGCTGGAGAACACCAAGCCCGGCGACCGCATCGAGGTGGCGTTCGAGAAGGACGGCACCTCCCAGTCGACCCAGCTCACCCTCGGCACCCGCGACGACGGCCGCCCGGCGGGCTTCATCGGCATCTCGCCGGTCGACCGCGCCGACGTGCCGTTCAAGATCAAGATCAGCCTGTCCGACGTGGGCGGTCCCTCGGCCGGTCTGATCTTCGCGCTGGCGATCGTCGACAAGCTGACGCCGGGCGAGCTCAACGGCGGCAAGTCCATCGCGGGCACCGGCGAGATCACCGGCGACGGCACCGTGAAGCCCATCGGCGGCATCGCCTTCAAGATGGTCGCCGCGAAGGAAGCGGGCGCCACGGCGTTCCTCGTGCCCGCCGACAACTGCGCGGACGCGAAGCAGCAGGCCCCCTCCGACCTCAAGCTGATCAAGGTCGAGAACCTGACGGACGCCGTGTCGTCGCTGGAGGCGCTCAACGCCGGCAAGGACACGCCCAGCTGCTGACCCGGCCGCGACCCCGGCGGGTGGTCGCTGTCCGCTTGCCGCGAACATCGGGCAACGCATCACAACCCCGGCGCGATCACGTGCCGGGGTTGTGCCAGCCTGGGGATGTGACGACTAGGGCCGCAGCGTGGCGAGCAGGGCGTCGGTGAGGTTGGGCGCGAGTTCGGGGTGCTCGACGAACTCCTCTGGCACCTCGACCGTGCCGCGCAGCCTCAGCACGCAGGAGACCGAGCCGTCGCGCAGCACCGCAGCCACCAGGCGCGCCTCGCGGCGGGCGGGGTGTTCGGCGGCGAAACGGCGGGCCGCCTCGTCGTCCAGCTCGCCGTGGCTCAGCTCCGTCTCGGCCTCCGGCGGCAGGACGACGATCTCCTGGGCCAGGGCGCACCCGCTGACGGCCGGGGGCCACTCGATGCCCGCGAGCGCGTCGGCCAGGTCGCCCGACAGCTCGTCCTGGGCGATCGGCGTCAGCGGGCTCGACTCGGGGTCGAGCTGGTTGCGCAGCTCCGGTTGCTGGTTGAGCAGTTCTGAGGTGGCCACTAGGGCGAAGAGTTGCGGGGGCTGCTCCCAGCCGCCTGCCGCTACGAACTCCTCAACCTCGCGGGCGACCGTCGGGAGGATGACCGCTGGCGTTTCACTCGCTGACACGCGTGTCATCGTAAGACTGCGGACTTCACGGGAACCCAGGGCGTCGTCCGTAGAGTTGGACTAAACGTACGTATCGATTTACCGCGATCCAGGAGCGTGCCTCGTGGCCACACGGCCTCCGGTCGGACTGCCGAAACTGTCCCGGCGAAGCCGAATACTGCTCATCGTGGGTGTTGTGCTCCTGTTCGGTCTCATCACGGGATCGCGGCTGCTCGACACCTACGTGAACTGGCTGTGGTTCGGCGAGGTGAAATTCCGCGACGTCTACAGCACAGTCCTGCTCACCCGCCTGGCCCTGTTCGTGGCCGTCGGGGCCGTGGTCGGCGGCGTCGTCGCGCTGAACCTCTTCCTCGCGTACCGGGCACGGCCGGTGTTCGTGCCGGTGTCCGGACCGGACGACCCGGTGGCGCGCTACCGCACCGTCGTGATGGGCCGGGTCCGGTTCTTCGCGATCGGCATCCCCGTGTTCGTCGGGTTGATCGCGGGCGCGTCGGCGCAGGCCGACTGGCAGCAGATCCAGCTGTTCCTGAACTCCCAGCCGTTCGGCGTGACCGACCCGCAGTTCGGGCACGACATCGGCTTCTACGCGTTCCAGCTGCCGTTCTACGAGTGGCTGCTGTCGTGGCTGTTCATCACGGTCGCGGTGTCGTTCATCGGCGCGGTCATCGCGCACTACCTGTTCGGCGGCATCCGCCTGGCCGGTCGCGGCGGCCAGCTCTCGGGTCCCGCGCGGCTGCACCTGGCGCTCGTCGCCGGCGCGTTCGTGCTGCTCAAGGCCGTCGCGTACTTCTTCGACCGGTACGCGCTGCTGCTGCACGAGAACGAGAAGTTCGTCGGCGCGAGCTACACCGACCTGAACGCGGTGCTGCCGGCCAAGCTGATCCTGCTGTGCATCGCGGTGTTCTGCGCCGTCGCGTTCTTCGCGGGCGCGTTCATGCGCAACGTGCAGCTGCCCGCCATCGCGACCGTCCTGCTGGTGCTGTCGAGCGTGCTCGTCGGCGCGGCGTGGCCCGCGGTGCTGGAGCAGTTCTCGGTCAAGCCGAACGCCATCCAGAAGGAAGCCGAGTCGATCACCCGCAACATCGCGGCGACACGGCAGTCGTTCGGGCTGACCGACGACAAGGTCGAGACGAAGCCCTACGAGGGCAAGCAGAACGTCAGCAACGACCAGGTCAAGTCCAACGACGCGGCGACGCTGGGCAACATCCGCCTGCTCGACCCGGCGGTGCTCTCGCGGACCTTCACCCAGTTCCAGCAGCTGCGGCCGTTCTACGGCTTCCCGAACAAGCTCGACGTCGACCGGTACACAGTGGACGGGAAGCTCCGCGACTACATCGTCGCGGTGCGCGAGCTGAAGCTCGACAGCCTGCCGCAGGGCCAGCGCGACTGGATCAACCAGCACCTCATCTACACCCACGGCAACGGCTTCGTCTACGCCGAGGCGAACAAGGTCAACGCGGTCGCCGACGAGTCCAACGGCGGCTACCCGGACTTCAAGACCGGTGAGGTCAAGTCCAACGGCGACGTCGGCAACGTGCAGAACGGCATCAAGGTCGACCAGCCGCGCACCTACTTCGGTGAGCTGTTCGGCGTGAACGACTACTCCATCGTCGGTGGCCGCCCGGCCGGTTCGGCGGCGGAGTACGACACGGACGCCAAGTCCTACACCTACACCGGCAGCGGCGGCGTTCCGATCGGCAGCCTGTTCAACAAGCTCGCCTTCGCGGCGTACTACGGCGAGCGCAACATCCTCTTCAACCAGTCGATCGCGGACGACTCGAAGATCTTGTTCAAGCGCACGCCGCGCGACCGCGTGCAGGCAGTCGCCCCGTGGCTCACGGTCGACAGCGACCCGTACCCGGCAGTCGTCAACGGCCGCATCACCTGGATCGTCGACGGCTACACCACGCTCGAGAACTACCCGTACGCGCAACGCACGCAGCTCGGTGACGCGACGAACGACTCGCTCACCGCGGACGGCGTCGTCATCTCGCAGGTCAACAAGCCCGTCAACTACATCCGCAACTCGGTCAAGGCCACTGTGGACGCCTACGACGGCACGGTGAACCTGTACCAGATCGACGACAAGGACCCGGTCCTCAAGGCGTGGATGGGCGTCTTCCCGAACACGGTGAAGCCGGGCAGCGAGATCTCGAACGAGCTGCGCCAGCACTTCCGCTACCCCGAGGACCTGTTCAAGGTGCAGCGGCAGATCCTGTCGAAGTACCACGTCTCGTCGCCGTCGGACTTCTACTCCGGTGTCGCCTACTGGGCACCGCCGCAGGACCCGACGATCGACAACGTGACGACGGCCGACGCCCAGCGCGACGCGGCGAGCAAGCGCCGTGACGCCCAGCCGCCGTTCTACGTCCTCGCCGGTGACTCGAGCGACCCGAGCAAGGTCCGCTTCCAGCTGACCAGCCCGCTCGTCCGCGAGAACCGGGAGTTCATGGCGGCCCACGTCTCGGTCGGATCCGACCCGGACAACTACGGGAAGATCAGCGTCCTGCAACTCAGCCAGGACGCGAAGGGCCCGCAGCAGATCCAGACGCAGTTCCTCACGTCGGACAACGTCAGCCGCGAGCTCAACCTGCTGACCCAGCAGAAGACGACGGTCGTCTACGGCAACCTGCTCACGTTGCCCGTGGGCGGAGCGCTGCTCTACGTCGAACCCGTCTACATCGAACGGGCGTCGAACAACACGTCGTACCCGCAGCTGTCCAAGGTGCTCGTCTGGTACGGCGACCGGGTCGGCTACGCGTCCACGCTGAACGAGGCGCTGGACCAGGTGCTCAGCGGTGCCGGCGCGGTCGTGCCGCCGCCGAGTGACAACAACGGCAACGGCCAGACCTCCACGCCGCCGACCACACCGCCCACCAACAGCGCGCTGAGCCCGGAGCTGCAGAAGGCGGTCACCGACATCGACGCCGCGCTGGCCGACATCAAGAAGGCCCAGCAGAACAGCAACTTCACCGAGCTCGGCCAGGCGTACGCCAAGCTGGACGACGCCACGAAGAGGTTCAAGCAGTACAACACCGGGGCACCGGCAGCGCCACCGACGGGTCAGTCGTCGGTTGTGCCGAGCCCCACACCGTCCGGCTGACCTACCGATTTGCATTACCTGCTCCACCCCGCGTAGAGTTCCAATTACCGACGCGGGGTGGAGCAGCTCGGTAGCTCGCTGGGCTCATAACCCAGAGGTCGCAGGTTCAAATCCTGTCCCCGCTACAAAGTAGAGAAAGCCCTGTTCGCGGAAACGCGGACAGGGCTTTTTCGCATTTGCGGTAGAGGCGGAGTCCTCGAACCCATCCCACTGCCAAGCCCTGGCTTTGCTTTGGGGGTCGGCTTCGGTGGCTGACTCTGTTGTATCGGCGCCTTGCTCCGTACCGGGGTGCGGGTCTGCTTGGGTGGGGTTCGCGTGCTGGCTGGGGCGGTGGGGCTTTTAGGGCCTTGACCTGCGGGGATGCTGCTTAAGGGGGGTGGGTGAAAATGGGTTTTTGGAGGGTGTAGAGTTCTCCTTACAACAGCAAGACAGCAACACCGCAAGACAAGCTAGAAGCGGCGCGGGGTGGAGCAGCTCGGTAGCTCGCTGGGCTCATAACCCAGAGGTCGCAGGTTCAAATCCTGTCCCCGCTACTAGGATAGACAGAAGGCCGGAGTCCAATGGACTCCGGCCTTCTGCGTTGTCTGGCCGAGGTGACTCGGCCAGGATCTTTCAGGTCATGTTCTCCGCCCAGTACTGGGCGCACAGCATGCTGGAGCAGATGCGGCCCTGGCCGTTGACGGTGCGGTGCTTGCGGATCTGTTTGCCGCACACCATGCACTCGTCCTTGCCGGCCTGCTCCGGGATGCCTCCCGTCACCCACGCCCTCGTGTGCGCCGCCACCTTCTTGTGGTCCAGCCACTTCAAGCTCAGGTTCTTCATGGTCCCCGACCTCCGTGTTCAACCGCGCCTGCCTGGCAGTGATCATTTTCCCCCAATGCCGGGCAGGGGAAAGAGGTCTGCGCGGACATCACCAGGTCGTGCGACGACGGCCCCCGACCGTCCATTCGGGTGGCTCCGGCCGGTGAGAGTCGTACCGCCGATCGAGTGAGAGCGGGGACTTTCGGTTCTGCGAAAGGACTTTTCCATCCGGGATGGACACAGACGGTCAAGAGGCCAAACGCGTGAGGCTCGGAAACTGCCGCTTACTCAGCGAGACTTTTCGTTGCTCCGCATGGCCCATCAGACTAGCCCGGTGATCAGCCACTGTGGACAGAACGGCTGACCATTGTGGACAGCTTCCCCCAGACGTGGGAACGTTGTCGTTGTGTCAGACCTGAATGCGACCGCAGCCGCCCTGCTCGGGCTGCTGCACGACGGACCCAAGACCGGTGGCCAGTTGGTGGCGGAGGCAGGAGACCGCTTCGGCGCGTTCTTCAGCGTGACCCGCTCCCAGGTGTACCGCGAGCTGCCCGCGCTGGCTGACCAAGGCCTGCTGCGCCTCGGCAAGCAGGGACCGCGGTCCAGCCAGCAGTACGTGCTGACGGCCGCGGGCAAGAAGGCCTTCAAGAACTGGCTGCTGTCCGAGCCTGGCCCGGACCACCTGCGCAGCCCGCTCATCCTCCGCCTGGTGCACGCCGGCTCGCTGACCGCGAAGCAGCGCGAGTCCCTGATCACGACCGCACGCTCTACGTACGGTCAGGAACAGGAGAGCGCGAAGAGCGCTGCCAAGACGGCGGAGGACCCCTACGCAAAGGCGGTGGCGGAGTTCGGTCTCGCACACGCGAAGGCCGTTCTCAAGCTGCTCGACGCGATTCCGACCGCGTAGAAACCGCTTCGAAGAGAGCGCCAGCACGCACCGGTCGCGACTGACGGCCGGTGCTGGCGTAATCTTTTTGCGTGAACCCGGACGTCGAAGCAGACATCAAGGACCTCTCCGCCACCCTTTCGAGCATCGAGGCGGTGCTGGACCTCGATGCGCTGCGCGCCGCTGTCGCGGACCTGGAGGCGCAGGCGACCCGCCCTGACCTCTGGGACGACCAGGAGAAGGCGCAGAAGGTCACCAGCGCGCTCTCCCACAAGCAGGGCGAGCTGCGCCGCGTCACCGGCCTGCGCTCGCGCCTCGACGACCTGCCACTGCTCTACGAGCTCGCCGAAGAGGCAGAGGACGCGGACGCGGCGGCCGACGCGGACACCGACCGCGCCAAGCTCCGCGAGGAGATCGCGAGCCTCGAGGTGCGCACGCTGCTGTCCGGCGAGTACGACGAGCGCAACGCGCTGATCACCATCCGCGCCGAGGCCGGTGGCGTCGACGCCGCGGACTTCGCCGAGATGCTGCTCCGCATGTACTCGCGCTGGGCCGAGCGCCACAACTACGGCGTCGACGTGTTCGACACCTCCTACGCGGAAGAGGCGGGCATCAAGTCCGCGACGTTCCGCATCAGCGCCCCCTATGCCTACGGCACGCTGAGCGTCGAGCAGGGCACGCACCGTCTCGTGCGCATTTCGCCGTTCGACAACCAGGGCCGCCGCCAGACGTCCTTCGCCGGCGTCGAGGTCGTGCCCGTCGTCGAGCAGACGGACCACGTCGAGATCGACGAGAAGGAACTGCGCGTCGACGTCTACCGCTCGTCCGGCCCCGGCGGTCAGGGCGTCAACACGACGGACTCGGCGGTGCGCCTCACGCACATCCCGACCGGCATCGTGGTGTCCTGCCAGAACGAGCGCTCGCAGCTGCAGAACAAGGCCACGGCCATGAACGTCCTGCAGGCGAAACTGCTCGAACGCCGCCGGCAGGAGGAGCAGGCCAAGATGGACGCGCTGAAGGACTCCGGCTCCAGCTGGGGCAACCAGATGCGCTCCTACGTGCTGCACCCGTACCAGATGGTCAAGGACCTGCGGAACAACCACGAGGTCGGCAACCCGTCGGCGGTGCTGGACGGGGAGATCGACGACTTCCTCGAGGCCGGCATCCGGTGGCGCAAGCAGTCCCAGCAGTCCTAGTCCTGATCTGAACCGAAGAGCACGTTCAGCCCCGAACGAGGGTCGGACGTGCTCTTTTCGTGGACGGGTAGTGCCTGGTCGGATACGCCGCGTCGAGGTTCCGGCCGCCCTTCCGGGGCTGGAAGTTAACCGGAACGGGGGCTTTACCCCGGCCATGAGTAGACTCGCGCCTCGTGATTCGTCTCGAACACGTTTCCAAGGTCTACAAGACCTCCACGCGTCCTGCGCTCGACGACGTGTCCGTCGAGATGGAGAAGGGCGAGTTCGTCTTCCTGATCGGGCCCTCCGGGTCCGGCAAGTCGACGTTCCTGCGCCTGCTGCTGCGCGAAGAGGTGCCGACCAGGGGACGCGTCTACGTCTCCAACTTCGACGTCGCCAAGATGTCGCGGCGCAGGGTTCCCCGCCTGCGGCAGTCGATCGGCTGCGTGTTCCAGGACTTCCGTCTTCTGCCCACGAAGACGGTGGCGGAGAACGTCGCCTTCGCGCTCGAGGTCATCGGCAAGCCCCGCAACACCATCGTCAAGGTGGTGCCGGAGGTGCTGCAGCTGGTGGGTCTCGACGGCAAGGAGGACAGGTTCCCGACCGAGCTGTCCGGTGGTGAGCAGCAGCGCGTCGCGATCGCCCGTGCGTTCGTGAACCGCCCGCTGGTGCTGATCGCCGACGAGCCGACCGGAAACCTGGACCCCGACACGAGCCAGGACATCATGTTGCTGCTGGAGCGGATCAACCGCACCGGCACGACCGTCATCATGGCCACCCACGACCACGGCATCGTCGACTCGATGCGCCGCCGAGTGGTGGAGCTGTCGTACGGCAAGGTCGTCCGTGATGACGCGCGCGGCGTTTACGGCGTTGGCCGCTAAGCGTCCCTAAGCCCCCGAACCCCAAGGAACCCCGCCCCCGATGCGTACCAGCTTCGTGTTCAGCGAGGTCATCACCGGACTTCGCCGGAACGTCACGATGACGATCGCGATGATCCTCACGACCGCCATCTCGCTCGGGCTGCTCGGCGGTGGCCTGCTCGTCGTCCGCATGGTCGACAAGATGCAGGCCAACTACGCGGGCAAGCTCGAGGTCTCCGTGCTGCTGACGAACGATGTCAGCGCCAACGACAAGGACTGCACCCAGCAGCCGTGCGCGGGCCTGCGTTCCAACCTGGAGGCGACCTCCGGCGTCGAGTCCGTGGTCTACCAGAACCGGGACGAGGGTTTCGAGCGCTTCAAGCGCATCTTCGAGGCCCAGCCGGAACTGCTCAAGCTCGCGCGTCCCGAAGCCATCCCGGCCACGTTCCGCGTGAAGCTCGAGGACCCGGAGCGCACCGACGTCATCAAGCAGGCCTTCGAGGGCAAGCCCGGTGTGAAGGGCGTCGACGACCAGGGCAAGTTCCTGGAGCGGTTCTTCGAGGGCCTCAACGGCATGCGCGACGTCGCCCTGATCCTCGCGCTCATCCAGGCGTTCGCCGCGCTGCTGCTGATCTCGAACACCATCCAGGTGTCGGCGTTCACCCGCCGAGTCGAGGTCGGCATCATGCGCCTGGTGGGCGCGACGCGGTGGTACACGCAGTTGCCGTTCCTCATCGAGGCGGTCGTCGCGGGCATCATCGGCTCGGTCACCGCGGTCGGCGGCCTGGTGCTGTTCAAGGCGTTCTTCCTCGACCGGATCACCAGGAACCTCACCGAGTCGGGCATCATCCCGCCGATCGGCTACCTGGACATCCTGATCGTGTCGCCCTGGCTGTTCCTCGTCGCGATAGTCATCTCGGCGACCACCGGCTACGTGACACTCCGCCTCTACGTGCGGCTTTAAGGATTTTGCCGAGCATTTAGACTGGTCGTCATGGTCAAGGAACGCGGGCAGAAGGTCATCGCGTCGAACCGCAAGGCTCGGCACGACTGGTCCATTCTGGACACCTTCGAGGCGGGCATTCAGCTCGTCGGCACCGAGGTGAAGAGCCTGCGCATGGGACGGGCGTCCCTGGTGGACGCCTTCGCCCAGGTCGACGACGGCGAGATCTGGCTGCACGCGCTGCACATCCCGGAGTACGTCGCGGGCACCTGGACGAACCACGAGGTCCGGCGCAAGCGCAAGCTCCTGCTGCACAAGGCGGAGATCGAGCGGCTGATCGGCAAGACCAAGGAGTCCGGTCTGTCGCTCGTGCCGCTGCAGATGTACTTCAAGGACGGCTACGTCAAGGTCGAGCTCGCGCTGGCGAAGGGCAAGAAGTCCTACGACAAGCGGCAGGACCTGGCGAAGCGCGACGCGAACCGCGAGATCGCCAAGGCCCACGGCAGGGCCCTGAAGGGTCGCTACTGATGGCACTGGTGGACGTCCACGTCCACTTCATGCCGCAGAACGTCCTGGACAAGGTCTGGGCGTACTTCGACCGCGTGCGCGAGTCCGGGGTCGACTGGATCATCTGGTACCGCACTGACGAGAACGCCCGGCTCACCGCATTGCGGGAGCTGGGCGTCGTCGCGTTCGCACCCCTGCTCTACCCGCACAAGCCAGGCATGGCGCCGTGGCTGAACGAGTGGGTGGCCGACTTCGCGGCACGGGTCCCCGAGGCGGTGCCGACGGGCACGTTCTACGCGGAGCCGGGCGCCGAGGCGTACGTGCGCAACGCCCTGGAGGCCGGTGCGCGCTGTTTCAAGTCGCACGTCCAGGTCGGTGGCTACGACCCGCGTGACGCACTGCTGGACGGCGTCTGGGGCCAGCTGGCGGAGGCCGGCGTGCCGGTGGTCGTGCACTGCGGCGACGGGCCGATGCCGGGAGAGTTCACCGGGCTCGGAGTGTTCGAAGAGGTCCTGAAGCAGCACCCGCGGCTGACCGCGGTGATCGCACACGCCGGTATGCCGGACTACTCGGACGCGCTGGACCTGGTGGAGCGCTACCGCAACGTGCACGTCGACACCACGATGGTGGGCGTCCCGTTCACCGAGCAGATGGTGCCGTTGCCCGCGGACTGGCGGGCGCGCGTCGCAGGGCTGGCGGACCGGGTGGTGCTGGGCACCGACTTCCCGAACATCCCGTACCCGTACGAGGTGCAGCTCGACGCCATCAGGGCGTGGGGCCTGGACGCCGCCACCGAGCAGGCGGTCCTGCACGACAACGGCGCCCGTCTGCTTCAGCTGTCGAGATAGGCGAGCACGGCGCGCACGCGGCGGTGCTCGGAGTTCGACGGCTCCAGGCCGAGCTTGGCGAAGATGTTGCCGACGTGCTTCTCGACGGCGCCGTCGGACACGACGAGCGTGCCGGCGATGGCCGTGTTGGACAGTCCCTGGGCCATCAGGCCCAGGACCTCGCGTTCGCGGGGCGTCAGCTTGTCGACCGGGCTCTTCTTGCTG
Source organism: Lentzea californiensis (assembly GCF_024648825.1). Lineage (GTDB taxonomy): Bacteria > Actinomycetota > Actinomycetes > Mycobacteriales > Pseudonocardiaceae > Lentzea > Lentzea californiensis. The sequence goes on along the minus strand of NZ_JANBBE010000024.1, from coordinate 6,348 downwards.
CGCACCATGAGCTGCGTGATCACCTCGTGGTCGATGCTCGTGCCGCCGTCGGCGACCCTGCGCACCGCGTCGACGAACTCCTTCACGTCCGCCACCCGTTCCTTCAGCAGATATCCGACACCGCTCGCACCGCCCGCGAGGAGTTCCACGGCGTAGCGCTCCTCGACGTACTGCGACAGCACCAGCACCGGCAGCCCGGGATAGCGGCGGCGGCACTCGATGGCGGCCCGCAGCCCCTCGTCGGTGAACGACGGCGGCATCCGCACGTCCACCACGCACAGGTCGGGCCTGTACTCGGTCACGGCGTCGAGCAGGTCGTCACCGTTCTCCACCGCCGCGACGGTCTCGATGCCCTCGTCGGCGAGCAGGCGCTGAACGCCCACCCTCAGCAGCACCGAGTCCTCGGCGATCACCACGCGCACGGCAACTCCGCTCGAATAACGGTCGGCCCACCAGCGGGGCTGACGACGACAACCACACCGTCGATCGTGGCGGCCCGGTCCGCGAGCCCGGCGAGTCCGCCGCCCGGCCGCAGTTCCGCGCCACCCTGACCGTTGTCGGTGACCTCGACCAGCACTCCCGTGTCCACCCTGTTGACCCGCACGGTCGCCTTGGTGCCGTTGGAGTGCTTGGTGATGTTCGTGAGCGCCTCGCCGACGGTGAAGTACGCGGCGCTCTCCACCGACGTCGGCGGCCGCGGCTCCACGTCGACCTGCAGGTCGACCTCGATCGGCACACGGGCGGCGAGCGCGGACAGCGCGGCGTCGAGCCCCCGGTCACCCAGGACGGACGGGTAGATGCCCCGCGCCAGGTCCCGCAGTTCCTTGATGGCGAGCTTCGCGTCCGCGTGCGCCTCCGCGATGAGCTCGGCCGCGGCCTCCGGGTCCGTGCCCATCTTGGACTTCGCCCGCCCCAGCCCCATTGCCACGGCCACGAGCCGCTGCTGCGCGCCGTCGTGCAGGTCGCGTTCGATGCGCCGCCGCTCCGCCTCGGCCGCCTCCACACCGCGGGCACGGCTGGACGACAGCCGCTCCGCCTCGATCGCCAGCGCGTCCGCACGGGTCGGTCCGAGCATGCCGCGCGCGAACTTGCCGTGCACCGACCCGAGCCACCGGGTACCGAGCGCCGCGAACGGGATCAACGCCAGCCCGATCAGCGAGACCGGCAACGCCGACGCGAACGAGTCGATGGTCCAGAAGTCGCCCACGATCACCGCGAACGGCGCGGTGCCGATCCAGAACGGCACCGCGATGAACGCCGCCGCCACCGACCACATGACGACGACGGACACGAACTCCAAGATGCCGACCGGCAACAGCAACAGCAGGTAACCGAAATCGCGCCACGTCGCCGGATCCGTGAACTGGGCCTTGAACCGCTGCCACAACGTGCCGGTCGGTGGCTCGCGGTAAGGCCTGGGGATGTCCGTGCGCAACGCCGCCCTGACCCACGCCCGCTCCATCGTCGCGCCACCTCGCACGACCGCCATCGCCGACCACAGGATCGGCAGACCCACCCAGAGGATCGAGGTGGCGAACCCGACGACGGTGAGCACGACGGAGAGGGTGAACCAGAAGATGCCGGTCACCAGGTTGGTCAGCAGGTAGAACCCGGCTGCGAGCGCGTTCGGTTTCCTCATGACGTCCATGGTGTCGTTCTCGCTGGTCAGAGACCATCTGGCCAGCCATCCGGTCAGAGGTGGGGACAGCCCTACCTGCCTCGGGAAGAACTCGGTGGCCCCAGTCGTTATGCTATGCGTACCACTACGAGGGGGTGAACGGTTTCGACTGTGGACGTTGATTCAGGGGAAGCGTGTCGGTGCAGGCGAGAGACCACCGTTAAGCGTCATCGCAAACCAATAAGCGCCACGTCTAACGACAAGCGCACCGCGTACGCTCTCGCTGCCTGACAGCGGAGCTAGCGGTTGTCGGCCTAGGAGTGCCTTCGGCCTAGTTCCCGGCATCAGCTAGAGGGCTTACCAGCAGTCTCGGTCGCGGAGACTGCCCGGGAAACTCACAGCGACTGGGCCCGTCACACCTGCTTGTTCGCGTGACAGGTGGGGCCAAGCAGAGACACAGCGGACTGCGCACGGAGAAGCCCTGATGAACCGGCACAGGACCCGGGTTCGATTCCCGGCACCTCCACCAAGTTAGTCATTGTGCGAAGCACTCCGTTCGGGGTCGTATCCGCTGGTAGAGCGGGTGCGACCCCGTCGTTGTCGATGCGGGGTTGCGGGATGCGGAAGACCGGAACGAGCCGGTCAGGCCCGGTGACGGTCACGCTGGCGACCAGGGCTTCGACGAGTGCCTTGGCCTGATTATGGGTACCGCTCGTGATGATCTCGGCGATGTGGTCGGCCACTGCCGAGAGGGTGGCGGGCTCGGGCGCTGCGGGCTGGTCATCGAGAGCGAGACCGAGTTCGTCGCGGCGGATGCGGAGTTGTTTGGTCTTGACGCGGAGCCCTGTGAGCCGGTCAACGACGAGTTCCTCGTCCATGGTGCCGCGCTCGAACGCGGCGAGGTAGCGGTCGATGGACTGCCCGGTCTTGGCGATCTCGCTGTCGACGGCGGCCAGTTCGGCGTGTCGGTCGGCGTTCGCTGCCTGGTGCTGCTTCTGCTGGTGGGCGATGGTGTCGGCGATGAGGTCATGACGGTCGCGGTAGAAGCTGGTCATCGCGTCCAGGATGGCCGTGTCGACAGCGTCGGCGTTGAGCCGACGGAAGTCGCATTTGCTGGCGTCGTAGCGCGCGAGGTTCCAGCAGGTGTAGTAGCGGTAGGTCTTGTTGCGGCCGGTGGCGCGGGTGCCGATCATGGCTTTGCCGCATTGAGGGCAGCGGAGGCGGCCGGTGAGGATGTAGTCGGAGCCTGATGCGGCACGGTGGGCGTGGGATTCGCCGCGGGCGGCGAGGATGGCCTGGGCTTGCTCCCACACCGTCAGGTCGATGACTGGTGCGTGGGTATCGATCACGGTGGCCTCCCGGAAGGTCAGCTCTCCCAGATAGACGCGGTTGTTCAGAGCGCGGATGACTTGGTAGCCGGACCACTTGCCGCCCGAACTGGTGCGGTGGCCCCGGTCGTTGAGCACTGTGGCGATGGCGCGGGAGCCGAGGCGGTCGGTGGTGTAGAGGTCGAAGATCAGCCGCACGATCACGGCCTCGTGCTCGTCGACGACGAGGGTGTGGGTGGCCTTGTCGACCTGGTAACCGAAGGGGCGCCGGCCGCCCTTCCACTTTCCTTTGGCGTGTTTGCGTTCCATGCCGGCGATGACGCGATCGATGATGGTGTCGCGTTCGAACTGGGCGAACATGCCGAGCATCTGCACGAGCATGCGACCCATTGGGGTGGAGGTGTCGAACGGTTCGGTGGCGCTGCGGAACACCACCCGAGCAGAATCGAGTTCGTCGAGCAGCATGACCATGTCGCGCAGGTTGCGCGAGAAGCGGTCCACCCGGTAGACGAGCAGCACGTCGATCAGACCGGAACGGGCGGCCGTGAGCGCGCGTTGGAGCCCAGGTCGTTCGGTGGTGGCGCCGGAGGCATCGTCGGGGAACCGTGTGACCAGGCGCCAGCCCGGCTGCGAGTCGATGTAGGCCTGTAGGCGCGTGTCCTGGGCTTCGATTGAGTAGGGCTGGTGCTCGTCGTCGGTGGAGCGCCGCACGTAGATCCCCACCCGTACGTCGTCGCCGAGTGTTGTCGTCATCGCGGCTTTCCTGCTGCGCCGCACGGCCGATGATCGCGCCATGACTCGTCCTCTCTTTCGTCATTTCCGCACGCATACCTGCAGCAGTCCTTTTTGGCACTACTGCAGGTATGCGCAGTCGCTGGATCAATACGTCAGGCGACCTAAAGCCGCAGCCCATAGGCCTTGCTGCTTGTTTCTATTGTTGCTCTTCGCATGCCGGAGGGGAAGCCGAACACCACTGTTCTACGCGGACTCTTCGCGGGTTTCTTTCGCGTTTTCTTGGTTGATGCGCCATCTGGTGATGAGCGCGGCCAGTGTGGTGACGGCGAGGTCGTACTGCTGGGCGGTCATTGGTTCCGTGTCGATCCGCTCCACGCGCCAGGTGTTCTGTGTGGATGATCGTGTGCGGCGAACCGGTGGTGTCGTGGCGTCATCACCCTTGATGCGCGCTTCGCGGGGATGGCCTTCGTGGTCAGGTGTCTGTTGGGGCATGGTGCACCTCAATGCCAACGACCCCCGCCTCGGGCGGAAGGTCGCGAGCGGCTGTCGTGCGGTCATGGAAAACCGTCGATCAGCAGGATCCGCCAGCCCTCTGGTCACCAGCACCCAGACTCCCCTACGACGGCGGGGCGGTGGTTGAGTGGTGGCCGCGCCATGACGCGCGATTCAAAGGCCGGTCGGTCAGGACTGCTTCGCCCTGTGCCGCTTCGACTCCCCGACTGCCGTAGCACCTGTCGGGGCCAGCGATCACATGTCGACTGGACCCTCTCCACTGTCCACTTGAGACACCTCCGAGACTTCTGTCGAGACCGCGAGACCGGAGCGAGACTCCGTGTCTCGCCAGGTTTTGCCAGTCTCGCTTACGGTCTTGGTATCTCGTTGTGGTCTCGCCAGGTACGAGCCACGGTGAACAGCTCGACGATACTGCGGGCCCAGATTTTGTCTGTGGTGCAAGGGCGACGGGCCGAGGCCAGGCAACTGCGCTTGGCCATCGTCGTTGTCGTGGGTCACACCATCGGCGGTCACCTCCACCATCGCTCAGTGTGCGCATGCGAAGCGTTTACGGCTGCTGGAAGTTCACACAGTGAAGCGCGGCCGTCGCGGCCGCTGGCCATCGAGCAGACCTCGAGTTGTCGGCGTGCGGTACACGTCGTCGGGATCGTCGTAGAGCACGACGCGGTCAAGGCCGGTGCCGTCGTCCGGATAAGCCGCTGGCATGGCAGGTTCGGGCTGCGGTGCGTCGATGCGGCGCAGCATGTCCCGATCGTTCGGATCGAATGCCGCTTCACTGAGTGGCCGTTCTGTGTTCGAGGCGCGGTGTTCTGAGGTTCACCCCGAGCAGTGGACACCGAGTTAGCAGGACCTAGGGTTCTGCTGAAAGGATGTCCTCATGCCTCCTCGTAAACGCCGTTCGTACACGGCCGAGTACAAGGTCGAGGCTGCGCATCGTGTGATCGATTCCGGTCGGACGATCTCTGAGGTTGCCCGCGAGCTGGGGATCGACGCGGGAATGTTGAGCGTCTGGGTCAAGGACGAGCGGCGCCGGATCGCCGCGGCCGAGGCTCACGGGGACACGCCCCTGGAGGCGGCTGAGCTGGCCGAGCTGCAGCGGTTGCGTCGACAGGTCGCCGAGCTCGAGAAGGACAACGCGTTCCTGGTAAAAGCCTCGGCGTACTTTGCCGCGATGCAGAAGAACCGGCCCGGTTCGCTCTGATGGCCAAGTACGCCGGCCCCGACACCATCGCCGGCGTCGCCGACCTGGCCGCGCCTGAGGGCGAACGCTTCGCGATCCGACGCATGGCGCGGCTGCTGGCGGTGTCCGCCTCTGGCTACTACGCCTACGTGAAACGTTGTGCCGCAACGGTGTTGACACCTCGTCAGCAGCGCCGCGCAGACCTGGAGGTGAAGATCACCCAGGCGCACAAGGACTCTGACGGCACCTACGGATCGCCACGGATCACCGCGGAACTGCGGGATCAGGGCGAGGTGATCAGCGCCAAAACCGTTGCCAAGGTCATGGCCGAGATCGGGATCGAGGGCATCAGCCCACGCACGTTCAAGGTCAGAACGACGGTCTCCGACCTGGCGGCATCGTTCCCGCCGGATCTCGTCGACCGCGAGTTCGACCAAGGCCGCCTGGACGCCGTGTGGCTCACCGACATCACGTACTTGTCTTGCGGTGAGGGCGAGATGTTCCTGTGCGCGATCCGGGACGGGCACTCCCGCACAGTGCTCGGCTACAGCGTCGCCGACCACATTAGCGCCGAGATGGTCACCACCGCCATCGAGGCGGCCGTGGCCGCCCGCGGCGGTGAATGTCGTGGCACAGTCCTACATTCCGACCGCGGCGGCGAATACACGGCACACCTGACCGCACAGGCCTGCTTCCGGCACGGGCTGCGCCGATCGATGGGCGCCACCGGGATTTGCTGGGACAACAGCCCAGCCGAGTCGTTCTGGTCGACGTTCAAACACGAGCACTACTACCGGCACGTCTACGCCACGAAGATGGAACTCGTTGCCGCAGTTGACAAGTGGATCCGTTTCTATAACAGTACGCGGCGGCACTCCAAGCTCGGGATGCGCAGTCCCAGCGACTACGAGAAGTCACTCCGAGCGGCTGCCTGAATCTCTTAAGCCCCTGTCCACCGTTCGGGGTGAACCTCA
>NZ_JANBBE010000023.1 GCF_024648825.1 Lentzea californiensis | reverse complement strand
GCCGGATGACCTTCTTGAGTAGCGGGACCGCGGTGCGCAGTCGCTTGTTGTAGCCGGATTGCTGTGGCAGGTAAGAGAAAGCACCGGGCAGATGGCGGGGCAGGAACCTCAGCCAGCGGGCCTCGGAACGGATGCCGAGCAAGGCCTGCGCCACGGCGAGAGTGAGCAGTTCAGCGTCGGTCAGCCGTGGTGGTCGTCCAGTCCGGGCGGGCCTGCCCAAGTGATCATCGATCTTGACGTAGAGTGCGGTCAGAAGGGTGTTCAGGTCGGTCCTCACAAACTGATCTTGAACACCCTTCGTCTGTCTTCAGACACCGCCCGGACTTAGGACTTACTCGTCTAGAGCGTCAAGGCCCTCGCGCAACACGCGGCAGTCCTCACGGATGATCGAAGTGGCTGCCATCTCAGGCCACCTCTGCCGTGATCACGGGGCGGATGGTGCACGCCTCCACGTACTCGTTGATGGCCTGGCCGGAGACGCGCACCGCGCCTGCGCCCTCGCCCATCCGAACCGCGCGGAGCTTGCCCGATTCCACTGCGCGGTAGATCGTCGCCTGGGAGACGTCCAACATGTCTGCCACTGCCTTGACCCGGTACAGCCGGGTAGTCTCAACCTGCATCGTCGCGCTCCAACGTGTCCGATGTGCGCCCCGGCTGGTGTTCCCGCACCGGTCGGGGCTTCTGTGTTCTGCGGCCTGAGACGACCGCGACAAGAGAGAACTTAGTCAACATAGGCAACATAGTCAACTAGGCACTGCATGGTCATCATCGTTGGCTAGGTTGTAGCCTTGCTGACGTGCTGAAACTCGACCCGAACGACTCGCGTGCGCCGTTCCAGCAGATCGCTGACCACTTTCGCCGTGTCATCGCGGCAGGAGACCTGGCTCCTGGTGACAAACTGCCGAGTCACGGCAAGATCGCCGGTGAGGTCGGCGTGGCTGTCGGCACCGTCAAGCACGCGTTTTCCTTGCTGCAAAGCGAAGGCCTGATCGTGACGAGGCAGGGACAGGGGGCGTTCGTGCGTACCAAGCCACTTCCTGAGACTGCCGACGAAGCCGTGATCGCGAACCTTCAGCGCGCCGTTGAAGCACTGACCGCCCGAGTTGAAGCTGTCGAGCGCAAGCTGGGGGAGAGCTAACTCGCTCTGCTCCTGAGTGCTGATGTGGGCTGTAGTTGCTGTATTCACGTTGACTACGTTCCATCGAAACCAAACGACTTCACAGTGTCATGAGCGGGGTCACTTCCGTAACGTGGTGATATGGCTGTGTCACCCCGTGACACTGGTTGTGTCCCCTCCCGCAGGTGCCACACTCGGAGGAGACGGCACTCGATCGCAGGGGAGCGGGCATGGGTGAGCAGCTGCCGGAGTGGGCGAGGCGCATTCGCGCACTTCGCGAGGCACGCGGCATGTCCCAGGTAGCCGCGGCTGAGGCCATGCGTCGCCACGCCGATCGACAGCTGCCCGCATCCGAACACCTTGAGCGGCGCTGGAAGGCTTGGGAGCGCGGCGACAACAAACCACGCAAGGACGGCTACGCCCCGCTCATCGCGGGCGCCCTCGGCACGGTAACTGCCGCGATCTTCCCTCCCGATGAGCGGCCGGCGGCCACTGACCTGCTCACCGTCACGGGCATGGACACGCTGGAGATCGTCAGCCGGTTGCAGGTGTCGGACCTTAAAGAAGCCACGATGGACGGCTTGCGCATCACGGTCGACAAGCTGTGTTCGGAGTACGCGAGCCAGCCAGCGGCGGACCTCATTATCGAGGGGCGCCAGTGGCTCCGCCGCATCGTGGAGATGCAGGAACAACGGTTGAGTTTCAGGCAGCGGCGAGACACCTTGGAGCTTGCGGGCTGGCTGGCGCTGCTCGTCGGATGTCTGGAGTACGACCTGGGGGACAGGCGCGCTGCGGAAGCGACTCGGCAGGTGGCGCTGAGTCTCGGCAAAGACGTTGGCAGCCCCGGCATTCTCGGGTGGGCTCACGAGATGCGCGCTTGGTTCGCGCTGACCTCGAACGACTACCGAAGCGTGTTGGCCGCAGCCGACGCCGGCATCGCCGCTGCGGGCAATCACAGCGTGGCAGTCCAGCTGGTAGCGCAGCAGGCGAAAGCCTTTGCGCGCATGGGACTTCAAGACGAGATGGCGACAACGCTCGAACGCGGTCGGGTGCTGTTGGATGGCATGCCGTACCCCGAGAACACCGACAACCACTTCGTGGTGGACCCGCTGAAGTTCGACTTCTACGCGATGGACTGTTACCGCCACACCGGAAACGACCGTCTGGCAAGGGCTCTTGCGGACGAGGTGATCCGAGGCGCGACCGACTACACCGGCAAAGCGCGGGCGCCGATGCGCATCGCCGAAGCGCAGATCACTCTTGGAGTGACGGCAGCCCGCCAGGGCGACCTCGATGAGGCACTCGACCACGGCCGCCGTGCGCTATCCGGCGACCGAAAGTCATTGCCCTCTCTGGCGATCGCTTCCCAGGACCTCGCCGACGTGCTGACGCACCAGTACGCGGGGGAGGAAGCCGCGGAGGAGTACCTCGCGCAGCTGCGAGACATCCGGCGACCGACGTGACGACCGAGGCGACTTCGTCTTTGCTCCAACATGGCGGAGTGGAGCAGCCGAGGCGCCTGTCGGGGCGTGTTGCGTCACCGACGTTTTCGCAGCTCGGTCGCGACCGGGCCGCTGTCGGCCGCGCAGCCGACAGCGCGACCGAGATGTTCCGCCTGGCTGCATGACGTTCGTCCGCGAGCGGCCATCTCAGAGCGCTCTGAGATGGCCTGTGGGGCGTTGCCGGTCGCGTTGGCAGAGTCGGCTGCGCGCGGCCGGTTCGGGGCTCTGGACGGCGACCGGCTGGTGATCACCCCCCATGTTGAAGCATTCCGATGTGGGAAACCCAGAGGTGCATCGCAGGGCTTCTAGCGCAACCGCGCATCGTGGCTCACCATGGATCGCATGGCTTCAAACGGACGCAGCCCCTACGCCATTGATCATGTGTGCTCGGCCTGTGGACGAAGGACCTTCGCGAATCGGCGAACGGGGCGGCTCAACGTTCACAAGCAACCAGATGGAACAGCCGAATGCGCGGCGTCTGGGGCCATGGTCTTGGAGCCTGACGAGACCTTCGTACCCGAGCTGCGTCAAGGGTTCCGAAACCCCGACTCCGTTGAGTTCGAGTGCTCGCAGTGTGGCGCGAAGACGCGAGCAAACCGACGCACGGGACGGCTCTATTCCCATCCGATCCCCGAGTCCACGGAGGTATGCAGGGCCTCTGCCTCGGTGGTGCTGGACGCGGAAGGGGGCGCAGTGCCAACGCTGGAGCGTGTAGAGGAGCCACCGCAGGTCAGTGATGTGACGGTTCGCGTGCGTGAGGAAGAGTCCAACAGCGTTCGAACCGTCTCGGGCGGTCTGCCCACCCTTGGAAGACGCCGCAGGTGACGTTGTGGACCAGGTGTGGACCAGAAGATCAGCAACAGGAGAGAAAACAGCAAGAGCCGACTAATCAGCTTCTCGTGGAGTCGACTGTTTTCACAGGTCAGAGCGCCTGTACGTCCTGGGGGTCAAGGGGTCGCAGGTTCAAATCCTGTCGTCCCGACGGTCGAAAAGACCCGCTGATTAAGGCATAAAGCCTGGTCAGCGGGTCTTTTTCTTTTCAGCCTTTGATCATGCTTTCGATCTTGCGTCGTCTCACCAGGCTGTGTGCGTGACTAACTGAGTGACAACAGTTCTAACCGGTCGCGGGAAAGATGCCGTCCATCACCGTTGCGCCCTCCTGCATGACGGGCACGATCTGGTGGCGGTACACGGTCTCGGTGACCGTCGTGCTGCTGTGGCCGACCAGGCGAGCGATGTCCTCGATCTTCACGCCGGAGGCTGAGAGCACGGACACGAAGCTGTGCCGCATCTCCCGAGGCGTCCAGTCCTTGCCGACCAGTCCAGCAGCCTTGACGACTCGGCGGAACGAACGCCGGACGTTGTGCGAGTCGAGTTCCGTACCGACCTCCGAGGCGAACACCAGGCCGTGTTCCTGCCAGCGCTTGCCTGCGAGCTTGCGTCTGGCGTCCTGTTGGACGCGGTGCGCCTTCAGCGCCTCGACACACCGCGTCGGCATGGCCAGCGTCCGCCGGGACTTCCTGGTCTTCGTATCGCCGCCCTCGCGCACCGACCGCCACACCGAAATCGCCGGCAGCACCACCGGGACGACGTCCGGCTTGCCGAGCAGGTCCACGTGATCCCACGTCAACGCGCGCAGTTCCTCGGTACGCGCACCGATCAACAGCGACAGAACGACATACGCGTACAGAGGCGAGTTCTCGGCTGCTTTGAGCACAGCTTCGAACTGAGCGAACGTGAGCGACTTCGACGGACGTCCGTCCTGACCATTCGGCACCTCACACAACTGCACGACGTTGCGCTTGACCTTGTCGCGCTTCTGCGCCATGCGCACCGAGCGGTTAAGAATCGAGTGCACCAACCGCAGGGTGCGCGTGGACAGCGTGAGCGAGAGTTCTTCCAACCAGTCGTCCACCTCGTCAGCAGACAACTCACGAAGGTTGCGCTCACCCAAGCTCGGGATGATGTGGCCAGCAGCAAGGTAGGTGTAGTTCTTCACCGTCTCCTTGCTGCACCTGCGCAATCCGTACTTCAGGAACGCTTGGACTGCCTCCCTGACCTTGTACATGTGAGGCGTGGCGGGCAGCCCGTCGTCCAACTCGCGCTGGATCTCCTTGAGCTTTTCCTTGGCTCCGGTGAACGTCTCGGCACTCCGCGGGACTGTAAAACGAGCGGTGTAACTCCCGATCATGGAAGTGCACCTGATGACCGACATGATGTCCGGCGTGGAGAACGTCGAGAACTCGAAGCCCGCAACCAGCCTGGACGGCCTCGACGAGCAGCTCGTCGCGCAGTTGCTGAGCAGCGCCAAGGCCAGCGGGCTGAAGCTGACTGGCGAGGGCGGGATGCTGCAGCAGCTGACCAAGCTGGTACTGGAGTCCGCGCTCGAGGGCGAGATCACCGATCACCTCGGCTACGACAAGCACGACCCGTCTGGCCGCGGGACCGGTAACTCGCGTAACGGCACCCGTTCCAAGACCGTGCTGACCGATGTGGGCCCGGTCGAGATCGATGTGCCGCGGGACCGCGACGCCAGTTTCGAGCCGAAGATCGTCGCGAAGCGTCAGAGGCGCTTGGGTGGCGTGGACGAGATGGTGATCTCGTTGGCCGCCAAGGGTTTGACGACCGGAGAGATCTCCGCGCACCTCGCGGAGGTCTATGGTGCCGAGGTGTCGCGGCAGACCATCTCGACCATCACCGACAAGGTGATCGAGGGCATGATCGAATGGCAGAACAGGCCCCTCGACGCGGTGTACCCGGTGATCTTCATCGACGCTATCCACGTCAAGATCCGCGACGGGCAGGTGGCCAACCGGCCGATCTACGTCGCGCTCGCGGTGACCTGCGAGGGCCGCCGTGACATCCTCGGGTTGTGGGCCGGCGACGGCGGCGAGGGCGCCAAATACTGGCTGCACGTGCTCACCGAGCTCAAGAACCGCGGCGTGGCCGACGTGCTGATGGTGGTGCGACGGGCTGATCGGGCTGCCGGACGCGATCACCACGGTCTGGCCTCAGACGATCACCCAGACCTGCGTGGTTCACTTGCTGCGCAACAGTTTCCGTTACGCGGGCCGGCAGCACTGGGCCGCGATCGCCAAAGCCCTCAAGCCGGTCTACACCGCGCCGACCGAGGCCGCCGCCCGCGAACGGTTCACCGAGTTCACCGACGCGTGGGGCGCCCGGTATCCGGCGATCGTGCGGTTGTGGAACAACGCCTGGGCCGAGTTCGTGCCGTTCCTGGCGTTCGACCCGGAGATCCGGCGGGTGATCTGCTCGACCAACGCCATCGAGAGCGTCAACGCCCGTATCCGCCGCGCCGTCAAGGCCCGCGGGCACTTTCCGAACGAGCAGGCCGCGCTCAAGTGTGTCTACATGGCGATCATGAGCCTGGATCCGACCGGCACCGGCCGCGCACGCTGGACGATGCGGTGGAAACCCGCGTTGAACGCGTTCGAGATCGCCTTCGACGGCCGCCTGGCCGCCGGACGCAAGTAGTTTCCTTCAACCCGAGTTACACCGCTCGTTTGACAGACCCCACTGGCTGCCTAGCTGGCCGTCCGCTTGCCTTCTTGTTGTGCTGTCTCAACAAGATCACGTTGGTGTTGAGGATCTGATGCGGCCAAGGTTTCGTTGGTAACGTTCGGTTCCACACGATAGCGTTCGCGTCGGGTTTTGGAGCCAATCATCATGAGGTCGCACCACAGTCCACTGGTTACAGAATCTGAGCTCACCAACTTCCTGGCCGAGGTGTTCGAAGCGAGCGGCTCGATGCCGTTGGTCGGGTTTGCCACCAGCGCGCGTCGACGCGTTGATCTGTTGGTGCGCGGTGATGAACGCCGTGGTACGACCGATCTACTGATCGAGGTCAAGAACAACCCGCCGCAAACGCACACTCGGCTCGAGGAGGCCGTTGAGCAGCTCAAGCGGTACGGTGAGGAGTACACAAAGGTCTTCCAACGCCGGCCGCGGCTGGCGCTCGCGACCCCCGGTGTGCTGTCGAGCACGAGCTTGGACTATCTCGGCGATCAGGGCATAACGGGGTACGACCGGTACTGGATGGCCGAGTCCGCTGAACGTGTAGGACTCGGTGCACGGGCGATGGAGATTCTGGGCCCAGTTGACCTCGGCCGTAGAGATCGCGATACGCGCGACGGCAGGAAGCCGGACATCCTGCAAAGCGCTGAAGAGGAACTGGTTACCAGGCTGCAGCAGATCCCGGCCGGGCGCAGTCAGTGGAGTCCCTACCAGCGAGTCTGCCTGGACATTCTGGACCACCTATTCAGTCCTCCGCTCAACCGAGGTAGGTGGGAAGACGCGAATGCGGCCAAGATCAACCGTCGCGACATCATCATGCCGAACTACAGCACAGAAGGTTTTTGGTACCACCTGCGCCAGGCGTACCGAGCCGATCACGTCGTTGTTGACGCGAAGAACTTCGCCAGCAACGTGAGTAAGAACCAGGTTCTTCAGATGGCGAACTACCTGTCGCGCCACGGCACCGGCTTGTTCGGAATCATCATCACGCGCACAGGAGGGGATAAGTCGGCCCTGTACGTGCGTCGCGAACAGTGGATGATGCACGACAAGATGATCCTCGTGCTGAACGATGCCGATCTTGTTCAGATGCTCACCAACCGGTCAGACGGCGATCCGCCAGAGTTGTTGATACAACAGAAGATTGAAGATTTTCGCTTGGACATTTAGTGTCCCGGCAACGGCACATCGCAGCGTGCTCGCCTATTCTAGGTGACCTTAAGTGTTGCCAGCTCAATTTTGTTGTCGCGCAAACGGATCGGGAACGTTCCCGGCGTGGTCGCGGTGAATTGCAGTCGCGCTGAACCGCCGGTCAGCGTTGTGCTCAGCTGCAGAACCTCGATCGTCACCTGATCGTCCAGATCGGACAGCACGGTGAGGTCGACCACCGTGCCTTGGGTGAGCGAGGTGCTGCCGTTAACGGTGGTCTTGCCTGTGCGGTGATCGATCTGGATCGCGGTCACCGGGCGCTGGTCGGGAGTGTTCGGACCCGTTTGGTTCAGCGGTGGGGCAACCGTGCGGGTCACCGAGGGCGGTGCGGGCTCGTCGGACGTGCACGCGGTCGAGGTGAGCAGAAACAAGAGGGCACAGGCCAAGTGGGGTAGGCGGAGCATGGTGCCTGGAGTCCTCTCGACGGGCGCGGGGACGTTGATGATGCCTGATCGGTACGCGCGGGTCTTGTGCTTTCGAACACAGGATGCTGGGTATTGACCAGCGCGAGCCGGTGACTGAATATTCCGCGGACGGTCTGAGCCTCTGGGGGATCTGCGATGTCCGGTCGGCTGATGGTGCCTGCTCGCCTGAGACGTACCACCATGCGTGTTTTGGTGATCTTGCTGGTAGTCGCCACCGTGTCGCCGACGCTTCCGGCCGCGCCGCCCGCATATGCGCAGGGCAAGCCTGTGGGCGCCGTTCCTGAGCAACCGGAGGGAACCGCAGAGGGCAGGTCGCACCGGGCCTCTACGGAGGACACCGGCGGCAAGGCCAGACAGCGTGAGCGCGTGCCTGAGCCGAAGAGCCAGGCACCGCGGACGATGCCGAAGCAGCCTCGCACCGAGGTGAAGACCGGGGCGCAGCCGACCGTCGCTACGGAGTCGTTCGACCCTAGGTTCAGCAAGGAGATCGTCGGCGAGCGCGATGCCCGAACCAGGGTGTACGCCAATCCCGACGGCACGAAGACCGCTCAGATCAGTGCGCAGCCCGAGTTCTTCCGCACGCCTGACGGCAAGTGGGAGCCGATCGACACAACCCTGGTGGACGACGGGGGAGTGGTGCGCAACAAGGCCGGTGCGATCGGCCACCGCTTCGCCAAGAAGGCCGACTCCAAGGCGCTGGGCGAGTACCGCGTCAAGGACGGCATTTCGGTCGGCTTCGGGGTGGCGGGCGCCGCGCCGGTCGCGGGTAGCCGGGACGGCGATTTGATCAATTACGCCGACGTTCGCGCGCACTCCGACGTCGAGCTGCAGTCGACCACGACGGGCATCAAGGAAACCATCGTCCTGAAGTCGAAGGATGCGCCCACTGAGTGGGACTTCCCCTTGGAGCTCAAGGGCTTGACCGCCTCGCTCGACGACAAGGGCGTGGTCCAGTTCAAGGACTCAGCCGGTGTGGTGAAGGCGCAGATCCCGCACGGCTTCATGGAGGACTCGGCTTTCCCACAAGCCGGCACCGGAGCCTACTCCGCAGGCGTGAAGTACTCACTGAACGAACGCGATGGCAAGACAGTGCTGCACGTCAGCATCGACAAGGCCTGGGTCAACGACCCCGCCCGCGTCTTCCCGATCAAGGTCGACCCGAGCGTCGAGGACCAGAACGCCGACTCATCGACGTTCGTGCAGACCGGTTTCGTGACGCCGCAGCACACGATGGCCGAACTCCGCGCGGGCACGTGGGATGGCGGCGGCAACAAGGCCGCGACCTACCTGAACTTCGGCAGCGTCTCGTCGCGCTTCGCCGGCCAGTACGTCCTGGGCGCGCAGCTGTGGCTGGCTAACATCCACTCCTATTCGTGCGATGCCAGGGACGTGAACGTCTACCAGGTCACGCAGCCGTGGTCGGCGAACGGGATCGCGGGTTTCCCCGGCCCGGGGTATGGCGCACTGGTGGGATCAGCGAGTTTCTCCTACGCCTACAGCTATCCCGGCAGTGCCTGTCCCAACCCGCAGTGGGCGGGCATCACCCTCAACCAGGCGGGCCGCGACCTGGTGAACTCGTGGGTGCACGGCGGTGCGAACTACGGCCTGACCGTCCGCACGTCGGAGCGAGACAGCTACGCGTGGAAGAAGTTCGCCAGCAAGAACAGCGCGAACCCACCGAAGCTCGCCGTGACCTACAGCCCGTACTGGGCTACCTACCAGCTGCCGCAGGGCATGACGACACCGATCTCGTCCACCCAGGACGGTGTCATGCCGGTGACGGTCACCAACTGGGGCAAGGACGTCTGGACGTCCTCGAACAACTACCAGCTGACCTACCACCTCTATGACGGCAATGGTGTCGAGCAGCCGCAGAGCATGACCTACCACGTGGCCATGCCGTACAACGTCGGCTACGGGCAGTCCGCGACGATCAACATGCCGATCAAGAAGCTACCTCCGGGCAACTGGACGATCCGCTTCGACATGGACAAGTACGGCACGACCATGTTCGCCTGGCAGGGCGTGCCCACCTCAGGCACCGTGGCGATCACGATCGGCGACCAGTACCCGATCATCGACGCGATGTACCCCGCACCGGGCGAGGCGGTCGAGTCGCTCACCCCGGTGCTGCGGTTCCAGGGCCACGACCCGGACAACTACCCGTCCACCGGCACCGCGGGCCGCTTCTGGATCACCGACGAGAACGACGTGCAGGTCGCCGACTCGAACTGGGTCGGTGACGGGCAGAGCAGCGGCTTCGGCGGCGAGGTCTCCTGGACCGTGCCCGCGGGCACGCTCAAGTGGGGCAAGACCTACAAGTGGTCAGCCAGCATCGGCAGCTGGGGCAACAACGGCCCGACCGTCCCCGCGGGCACGTTCACCACGGCGATCCGCCAACCCGCGGTGCTGAGTCACGCCGGTGCCGCCGCGATCGAGGCGGGCCGCGGCTTCGACCCCGTCACCCGCAACTACACCACCGAGGCCGTCGACGCCGTCGTCAAGACCGTCGGTCCCGATCTCTCCGTGGTGCGCACGTATAACAGCGTCGACACCCGCCGGAACCTCGCGTTCGGCATGGGCTGGTCGTCGCGCTACGACGCGGGCATCGAGGTCGACAGCGACGGCACCGGCAACGTCGTGATCACCTACCCCGACGGCCAGCAGGTGCGGTTCGGCAGGAACAACGACGGCACCTATGCCCCGCCACCAGGCCGGTTCGCCACCCTCACTACGCACAACGGTGGCTGGAAGCTGATCGACAAGTCCGCGATGTCCTACGTCTTCGACAGCGCGGGCAAGCTGACCTCGCTCACCGACAACTTCGGCCGCGCCGTCAACCTCACCTACACGGCGGGCAAACTGGCGTCGGCGACCAACGTCCAGGGCGGCCGCAGCCTGACGTTCCAGTGGACCGGCGATCACGTCACCTCGGTCAGCACCGACCCGACCGGTGGCACCGGCACCCAGCTCATCTGGAACTACACCTACGACGGCGACCTGCTCACCAAGGTGTGCGACCCCGCGAACGCCTGCACCGACTACGCCTACACGCCCGCGCCCAGCTACCAGGGCGACCTGCTGCCTCGGGCAGACGAGTACCTGCTGCTCAACGACGCGGGCTCGGGCACGACGGCGGCCAACCAGATCTCGGGGCACGCCGGCGCCACCTACACGAACGTCACGGCGTCCAGCGACAACCCGTTCGGACCTGGCGGTACGGGCAGCGCGGTGTTCAACGGCACCAGTTCGGTCGTCAAGAGCACCGGTGCTCCGCTCGCGCAGAGCGTCGGCTACAACGACTTCCTCACGATCAGCGCCTGGTTCAAGACGACCTCCGCGGGTGGTGTGCTGATCGGCAACTCCATCGGGGCGTTCGGTGCGGCCAACCCGCAGAACGTGCTTCCGGTCGTGTACATCGGCAAGGACGGCAGGTTGCACGACAGCCTCGGCACCGTCTCGCCGCACCCGGTGACCGACGGCAAGTGGCACCACGTGGACCTCACCCTGGACGGGTACGACGGCACGTCCGCGGAACTCCGGCTCGACGGTGAGTGGATCGGTGAACGCGACAACGCCTTCACTCTCGGCACCACCACGAACGTCTTCATCGGCGGCGGTCTGGCGAAGCAGGCCTGGCCCTCCGCGCCCACCGGCACGTGGAGCTACTTCAAGGGCCAGATCGCGCACTTCTCCGTCGCGGAGGGAATGAGTTCGCCCTACACCTGGAGCGACGTGGGGGCGAGCCTGAAGCTGAAGTCGGTCACGGCACCGGGTGGCCGCGTCACGAGCGAGGTGCGCTACCAGGACTACGGCGTCGGCCGGATCAGCTACTTGGACGACCGCAACGGCGGCACGTGGTGGGCCGCCGATCCGGACACGGACTCCGGTACCGATCACTGGCTCGACCAGGAGCAGTCGGAGTACTACTTCCGGGCCTACCAGGGCACGGAGTCGGGCTGGTTCGGCGATGAGACGGCACCGAGCACGACCAGGGGGTTGCAGCCGTACCTGTGGCACGACGACTGGGGCTCGACCCAGCCGGGCCCGTTCGGCGAGGCCGCCGCGACGTTCCCCAGGAACTACAGCACCGTCGGCGACTACTCGGTGTCCGGCACCAGGGCGGCGTCGATCGAGCTGTGGTTCAAGACCAGCTCGGCCGACGGCGGCGCGCTGATCGGGACGGGACGATCCCGGTCGAACACCCTCAGCGAGGACTCGGTGCCCGTCCTGTACGTGGGTGTTGACGGCAAGCTGCGCGGCCGGGCCCCCGACGGGCAGATGAACATGATCACGTCCGCCGGCGCGGTCAACGACGGCAACTGGCACCACGTCGTGCTCTCCACCTCGGACAGCGGTCAGGCGCTCTACCTCGACGGCGCGGCCGTCGGCACCCTGCCCGCGGCGGTCTGGGACGTGCACGAGCAGCTACACGTCGGCTGGGCCACGACCGACGAGTCGGAGTGGCCGGCGGAACCCGTGGACGGCGACGCGAGGTTCCAGGGGTCGCTCACGCACCTCTCGACCTACCGCCGGGCGCTGACGCCGGCCCAGGTGAGCGCGCACTACGCCGCCCGCACCTCCCAGGAGACCTACAAGAACGCGGTGCGGGCCGACGTGCCCAACGGCTTCTACTCCTACGGTGCCGGTGACGTCGTGGCAGACCCGCAGGTCGGGCACGCCACGTTCACCGACGTTCAGCTAGACGCCAAGATGATGACGAGGAACGGCACGTCCGGCACCTTCAACGGCATGTCGTCGCACGTGAAACTGCCCGACTGGCAGTTGAACGGCCGCGTCCAGCAGACGACCGACCTCTGGTTCAACACGAGTTCGACGGCCGGCGGTGTCCTGGTCGGCACGGCGGACCGCGCGATCGGCGACGGCACACCGCAGGCCGGGCACGCCGTCCTTTACCTCGGCACCGACGGCAAACTGCGCGGCAGCTACGGCTCGGCGGGCACCCCTCTGTCCACAGTGGAGGCGGTCAACGACGGGCAGTGGCACCACGTCGCCCTGGTCGGCCTCGGCACGAGCCAGGTGCTGTACCTGGACGGCAAGGTCGTCGGCCACCTGAACGGCACGTACGCCGACGACGAGAAGTTCGTCTACGCCGGCGCCGGATGGCTGGGCGCGGTCACGCACCCGAACCGCCCGGCGGACGACTGGGGCCGGTTCAACGGCACGATCTCCAACCTGGCGTTCCAGTCCCGGTCGTTCACCGGCCCAGAGGTCATGGCGCGTCAGCGCGCCGGCAAGGGCGACAAGCACGAGGTGCGGACGGGCGGTCCCAACGGACGGGCGGTCTACGGGTTCGACCACGCCAACGGTGACCGGCTGATCTACAAGTCCGACCCCAACGGCGACATGCAGTACTTCGACTACGACGCTCGTGGCTTCATGTCGAAGACGACCGACGCCAACGGCAACACGATCACCACCGGGCACGACGACCGGGGCAACCTCGTGTCGCAGTCGACCTGTCGCACGCCCACGCAGTGCAACACCGCGTACTACAGCTACTTCCTGAACACCTCCGATCCCACTGACCCCCGCAACGACCTGCTGCTGACCTCGCGGGACGCCCGGTCGGCGAGCAAGGACGACACGTCGTTCCTCACCACGTACGCCTACACGGACCAGGGTGACGTGGAGAGCGTGCGCGGGCCGAGCACGGCCGCGGCCCCGGAGGGCGCGGCCACGACGAACCAGTACACGACCGGATCCGAGGCGGTGCCGGCATTCTCGGGTACCGGGACCCAGCCCCCTGGTCTGCTGAAGTCCACAACGAACGCCGCGAACGGCGTGACGTCGTTCGCGTACAACAGGCTCGGTGATCTGGTCGAGACCGTCGATCCGGCAGGCAAGGTGACCAGGTACGCCTACGACGGTATTGGGCGGCCGGTGAGTGAGACAGTGTTGTCCTCAGCGTTGCCCGGTGATTCGGTGACCACGACGACCACCTACGACGGCGCGTCGCGGCCGCTCACCACGACCGGTCCGCCGACCACTGACGCGGTGTCGGGTACCGCGCACCGGTTGCGGATCACCAACACCTACAACCCTGACGGCACGCTCGCGTCGCGCAAGCTCGAGGACGTCGCTGGCAACGATGCGGCACGCACGATGTCGTACACCTACGACGATCGTGGACGCGTGGCTACCGTCACAGATCCGGAAAACGCGGTCACAGCGTACTTCTACGACTCGTCGGGCAATGTCACCAAGACCGTCGACGCGCTGGCTCACGAGACCGAGTTCACCTACACGCCAACCAACCAGCCGGCCACCATCGTGGTGAAGGGCTTCAACGGCGACGGACAACCCGCGCGTGACGTGACGTTCGAGTCCCGTGCGTACGACCCGGCGGGCAGGCTAGCCTCGGTTACCGACGCGATGGGGCGGACGACGGCGTACAAGTATTTCGACGACGGGCTGGTGTCGTCGACGGTGCGCACAGGCTTCCGCAACCCGGACGGCAGCCGCCGGGACATCACGCTCTCGACCCATGCGTACGACGGCGCCGGCAACGAGATCCGCACCGAGAAGGCCGGTGTCGTGACCGAGCGGGAGTTCGACGCGGCGGGCAACCCCGTCCGCGTAGTCGCTGATCCCGCTGGTGCCGCGCGTTCGACGGACATCGCCTATGACGTGTTAAACAACCCGGTTACCGTCACTCGCACCGACACCGCGGGCACGGGCACCGAGGTGACCGAGTTCGGGTACGACGCGGTGAGCAGGCCGATCCGCGAAGCGGTGCGCAACGGCGCCGAGACACTTGCGACGACGTCGATCGTTGACCAGGCGGGTCTGCCGATCTCATCCACTGATCCGCGCGGCAACGCTGCGGGCGCGACCGCGTCGCAGTTCCGGACCGACTTCGCCGTCGACGCCTATGGACGGGTGGTGACGCAGACCTCGCCGCCGGTCTCCGTGGAGTCCGCCGGTGGAGCGGCGGTCGTGACCAGGCCGGTGACGACGCTTGGGTACAACACGTTCGGCGAGGCCGTGTCGGTCAAAGACCCCAACGGGAAGATCTCGACATCGGAGTACGACAAGGCAGGTCGGCAGACCTCGACGACCCGACCCGCATATACCGCACCTGGTGGTACGGCGGTCACCTCGGTCACCGCAACCGTCTACGACAAGCTCGGCCGTCCGACGTCGGTCACCGACGCGGCCCTTGGCGTCACCGGCTACGAATACGACGTCCTGGGCAACCTCACCAAACGCACCGACCCGGTCGTCGGCACGGATCCTGCCGGCGTGTCGACATTCCGCTACACGCCGCTGGGTGAGCTGCTCGGCACGACGGGCGCGACGGGCGCGGTCGTCTCGTCGACCTTCGACGACCTCGGGCGCGAGGTCACCTCGACGGTGCACGAGCGATTCCCCGCGCCAGGCAGGAACCTGACCACCACGACCACCTACAACGACACAGGCACGATCGCCTCGGTCAAGGCGCCGAACAACGCCGTGACGATGCACGGCTACAACGGTCTCGGCGAGCTCACATCCACCAAGGACCCCGCCGGCAAGACGACGTCAGTGGTCCGTGACTTCGCCGGCCGCGTCACGAGGTCGACGGATCCGTTGGGACTGAAGGTGGACACCGCCTATGACCCGGCGGGCCGCGCGATCGGCACGACCTGGCGCGACGCCGCCGGGCAGGCGCTGCGCTCGACCTCGGCGGGATACGACGCGGCGGGCAACACCACGTCGATGACCGATCCACTGGCTACGACGACCACGCGGCAGTGGAACGCGCTGAACCAGCTGGTCTCCGAGACCGAGCCGGTGTCGGCGTCGGCGACGATCACGATCGGGTTCGGCTACGACGCGGCGGGCAACCAGACGCGTCGCACCGACGGCAAGGGCTACGTCACCACGACCACGTTCAACTCGTGGAACCTGCCCGAGTCCGTGATTGAACCGTCCACAACCATGCATCCGGCGGCGTCCAGCCGGACGTGGACGACCAGCTACGACGCCATGGGCCGCCCGGTCCGTCTCGCGCTGCCGGGAAGTGTTGTGCGGGTCCGCACTTACGACGCGCTCGGCAACCTCACCAAGGAGACCGGCACCGGCACCGCGGCGTCGACCCAGGACCGTGTGCTCGGCTACGACCGCGCGAGCCGCCTGACGTCGGCGAGCGCAGGAACCGGCACGAACACCTACACCTACGACGACCGCGGCAACTTGCTCACCATGGCCGGCCCGTCCGGCACCGGCAGCTACACCTACGACGACGCCGCACGTCTCACACAGCGCGTTGACGCGGCCGGTGCCACCGCCTACACCTACGACCCGGCCGGTCGCATCAAGACCGCGGCAGACCCGCGGACCGGCTCCACCTCCACCTACACGCGCGACGATGCGGGCCGGCCGACCACCATCGGTTACGGCACCGGCAACGGCAGCCGTGTCTACACCTACGACGACCTGAACCGCGTCGTCACCGACACCGTCAAGAACCCGGCAGGCCAAACCGGAGCGTCGATCGCCTATGGCTACGACAACGCCGACCGGCTCACCAGCAAGACCACGACCGGCATGGCAGCGGCCGGAACCAACACCTACGGCTACGACAAGGCCAACCGCCTCACCTCCTGGGACAACGGCACCAACCAGGTCGCCTACACCTGGGACGACAACGGAAACCGCCTGACCGCAGGCGCAGTCTCCGCGACCTACGACCAGCGCAACCGCCTGCTCACCTCGGCGGGTACGAGTTTCGACTACAGCGCGCGCGGCACGCTGCAGTCGTCGACCACAAGCGGCACGACGGTCAACCATGGCTACGACGCGTTCGACCGCCTCGTCACCGATGGCAGCGCCACCTACACCTATGACGCCCTCGACCGCCGCATCGGTACCGGCTTCGCCTACAGCGACACCGGCAACAACCTCGCGGCAGACGGCACCGGCACCTACAGTCGCCTGCCGGACGGCGACCTGCTGGGAATCACCCAGGGCAGCACCAGTGCCCTGACCTACACCGACCAGCACACCGACCTCGTCGGCACGTACACGGCCGCGGGCGTGGTTTCGTCCTCCGCCGCGTACACGCCGCATGGTGAGGTGATCGGACGGACCGGGATTACGCACTCTCTCGGGTATGAGTCCGGGTGGACCGACCCGTCCACCGGCCGTGTCAACCGCGCTGCTCGCTGGTACACGCCGGGCACCGGCACGTTCGCCAGCCGTGACGACATCAGCGGGCCCGGCGGCCTGGGTCATTCCGCCTACAACCGTTATCTCTACGGGGCGGGCGACCCGCTCAACATGACCGACCCGACCGGTCACTTTAACGTGGGCGGCTTCCTCCGGAACGCGGCGAACTGGACCAGGGTGGCCGTGTCCGCGGCCCAAACAGTGGCCATCACGGCCGGGGCTCTGGCGGCGGTTGGAACTTTCGCGGTTATGGCTGCTCCGTATGTGCTGGTGGGCGCCGCGGTCATGGCGGCCACCATGTACCTGGGGGCAGGCACCGCCAGCGCACCGACCCGCCGTCCGAACCCGACCCCGAGGCCGAGCGACAGACCTGGCAGCACCCAAGAGCCCAGCTGCCGGGTGGGCGCGGCCGGGTGTGGCGGACGAGATCCGGGGCCCATGTGCACGGGGTCGTCGTGCCGAGTGACTCCGCCCGGTACGACACCGACCACCGGTTGGCGGCCAGGCCCGTGCAGCGTCACGCCCTGTCGCGTCCCGCCCGTTGGTCCGACCAAGGAGGAACTGGACGAGATCGCAGCGCGGGCGCAGGTGCTGAAAAACGCGCTGACGCCGTTGGTGAAGCCTCCGTCGGGCGTGACGCTCTCGCCGGAGATCGACAAGCTCATCAACGACGCGACGACGGTCGTCATGACTGTTGTGGGGGGCCAGACGGCGGCTCAGGGCGAAGTCGAATCGACGCCCGGAGTCGGCCCGCGGCCAGGTGTCACAGCGCCAGCGCAGGGCAAGCTCACCAACAGTTGTCAGCACGGCGGCTACCAGCGGCCCGACTACTCCTCGGGTGGCCTGTTCCGAGGTGCGCAGATCTGGTCCGAATGCGATGTGAAGGCCCGGGACCGCGGTGGCGTGGCCACAATGGACAAGCGGCTGCCGGACGTGGACGGAATGTGGTTGCGCGGTTCGCACGGCAACGCCGCCCGCATTCCGGGGCAGGTGGCGAAGGTGCTGGAGGGTCGGTCGTTCGACTCCTTCAATGACTTCCGACGTGCTTTCTGGCAGGCCGTCGCAGCTGATGCCTCGCTGGCCGCCCCGTTCGGTACGCGCAATTTGAGTAGAATGGCTGACGGAAACGCCCCCTTCGTGCACGCGTCACAGCAGTATGGTGGCCAGAAGCGGTACGTACTGCACCACCTTCAGCCGATCCAGCACGAGGGCGGCGTGTACGACCTGAACAACATCATTGTCGCGACCCCTCGATACCACGCTGAGGTACTTTCGCCTAAGTATCACTATGGAAGTGGGTGAACGGAGTGGAGAAGCTCAACCGACAGCAGATGATCGCCCTCGTCGAGCGTTTGATGCGACCTGACTTCCCTGAGGATGAGGATGCGGCGGCCGAGGATGCTCTGGTCCGCTCTACGGGCAATCCGCACATCTTCAACCTAATCTTCTACCCTGAAGAGGGAAAGGAGAACATGGGCGCCGAGGAGATCGTCGACGAGGCGCTGGCCTACCGCCCGATCGAGCTTTGAGCACTGCGGCTCGCCGTCTTTGCCGGAGCTGACGCGACCAGGCCCGCGAGTCCCACGCTGTGTGCCGCAGGCACGTCGAACACGAGGACGTCGGTGCCCATCGCCAGTGCCAGCAGTCTGGCTATCGGTGTGGAGAGCAGCGGGTCGTTGATGCGGCGTCGCCATTGCCGACGGGATCGTCCGTGTGCTTGCACATGATGAGTCAGATCGTATTGCCACAGGTGATCCCAGGCCTGCTGTCTGGGTGATGACACCGCTAGTAAGTGGCGTGCTGGGCCTGGCCCGTTTTGACGGACACCTGAGATCAGGGGTTTTGCCCCTGGAAGACATCCCAGGAGCTTGAGTGTCAAGCAGCTGCCTTCTCTGCACGATGTGACCAAGCGGTCGCCTCGTCGTAGCGGGCGCGGGTTTTGAGGCAGCCGTGCAGGATGCCGACGAGCCGGTTGGCGAGCTGCCGCAGTGCGGCGTTGTGGTGGGCGCCGCGTGCGCGGAGCTGGTCGTAGTAGGCGCGGGCGCCGGGCGAGGCTTTCAGTGCGCTGAACGCTTGAGTCATGAGCGCGTCGATGAGCCGGTCGTTGTGGACGAACCGGGCCAGCACGGCCGTCTTCTTGCCGGAGGCTCGGGTGATCGGGCTGGTGCCGGCGTAGTTCTTGCGGCGCTTGGCATCGGCGTAGCGGTCGGGGTCGTCTCCGAACTCGGCGAGCACCCGAGCACCGAGGACCGATCCCAGTCCCGGCTGGGACAGGATGATCTCAGCGTCCGGGTGCCGGCCAAAATGCGCGTCGACCTGTCCCTGCAAGGCTTTGATCTGTTCATGCAGGACGGTCAGCACTGCCGCGGCGGCGCGCGTGGTGGCGGCGTAGGCCGCGGTGACCACGGTCGGCTGACCCAGGTGCTCGGCGCGCAGCACGGCCTGGATCGAGGCGGCCTTGGCGGGGATGTCGTGGCGGCGAGCACGTTTGAGAGCGGCCGTGATCTGGGTGATGGTCAGCTTCGCGGCCGAGGCAGGGTCGGGTGCCTTGGCCAGCAGCTCCAGGGTGTCGGCGGCGTCGAGGTCGGTGAACGCCTCCAGCGCGGCCGGGAAGTAGTCGCGCAGCGCGTGCCGCAGCCGCTGGGTGTGCCGGGTGCGTTCCCAGATCAGCGTCTTGTGCGCCCTGCTCACGACCTTGATCGCCTCAGCCTCGGCGGTGTCACCCGCGACCGGGCGCAGCTGGTGGGAGTCGGTACGGACCATGTCGGCCAGCGTGTGCGCATCGGCCGCGTCGCTCTTGGCGCCCGAGACGCCGTGGCGTTCCCCGGTGTCGGTCGGCGATCGGCTCGGCGGCTCCTTCATCCAGCCCGACCTCGTTGACCAGTGGTCTGACGCCACCCTGCGCGACGAGCTCACGAGCATGCGGTCGATGAACATGAACACCGTCGTGCTGCAGTGGTCGGCCAACAGCTATGACAAACGCGAAGGCAACTCCAAGACATCGGTGTATCCCACTGCTCTCAACGGTTTCCGCAAGACGACCAACACCGATGTCGTCGACCGCGTCCTGCGAGAAGCGAGCAGTCAGGGCATGAGCGTCTGGATGGGCCTGCAGGTCAACGACCAGTGGTGGGACGTGTACGCGGGTGACCGCACGTGGCTGGACCGGGAGGCGGACACGGCGATCAACATCGCCGCCGACATCAAGACCCGGTACGGCCACTACGCGGCGCTCGACGGCTGGTACCTGTCCTTCGAGCTCGACAACGTCCACTTCGGAACACCTGCGGCCGTGGACAACATCACCCACTTCTACAACCGCGCGATCGAGGGCATCAAGGGCTGGGCACGGCAGGACGTCGTGGCGGTGGCACCGTTCTACAACGCGATCACGACCGGACTGCCGGGCTGGCAGAACGCCGCACAGTTCGGCGAGACCTGGCGTCAGGTCCTGGAGAACACCGACATCGACGTGATCTCGCTGCAGGACGGCATCGGGGCAGGCCACGCCACGGTCGCGATGCTGCCTGAATGGTTCGCGGCGATGCGCAAGGCCATCACCGACGCTGACTCGTCGGCGATCCTGATCTCCGACACCGAGACGTTCTTCATCGGCGCGTCGGGCCTGCAACCGATGCCCGCCAAGGACATCATCGCGGCCGTGAAAGCGGTCGACCCGTACGTCGACGGATACTGGTCGTTCTCCTACAACCACTACCAGTCGGCGAGGTCGAAGTTCGGTTCCACCGCCTACGACGCGGCGTACCGGGCGTGGACACAGAACCGGTCCGGCGACGGCACTGACGGCAGCCGGCCGTCGACCCCGACCGGACTGACCGCGGTGACCCTGTCTCCGCAGATCGTGCAGCTGTTCTGGGGTGCGTCGACCGACAGCGGCAGCGGGGTCGCGGGCTACCACATCTACCGCAACGGCGAGCTCGTGGCCGACAAGATCAGCCCGCAGGGCGGGTTCACCGACCACCAGCTCGACGGCGGCGCGACATACAGCTATCAGATCCGGGCGTTCGACGGCTCGGGGCTGGAGTCGGACCTGACCGCGACGGTTACCGCCTCCACCCCGAACCTGCCTGGCGCGCCGACGAACTTCGCTCGCTGCGGAGCGCAGGACGGCCAGCCGGGCTGTTCGTACGACCTCATCGGCGCACCAGCCGACCCCGCTTACCCCGACAGCGGAGGTACCGAACTCACAGACGGGCTGCGTGGACCGGAGTACTTCGACCACCAGTGGCAGGGGCGCAACGCCGCCGGCAAGTACTCGTTCGTCGTGAGGCTGGGCGAGCAGTCCAAGCCGATCAAGGAAATCAACACGCGGTGGTTTCAGGTTCGCGAGTACTACGCGTTCCTGCCGCCGACGGTGAAGTACTACACCTCCAACGATGGGACGAACTTCCAGGAGCAACGCACGATCACCACGCCGGCTGTCAGCGCCAGAATGCAGGCGAAGACCTACCGGTCGATCGACCTGAACGTGGACGCCAAGTACGTCAAGGTCGAGATCGACGGCGGCAGCGCCTGGACCATGCTCGACGAGATCGAAGTGCGCGGATAGGTTGCGGTAGTGCTGGAACGACTCGAAACCTGGCTGGTCGCGCACGCGCCGGTGACCCACGCGGGACTGTGCCCGCCCGCGGGCGCCGACCTGCTGCAGGCACTGGGGGACCCTGAAACGGCGATGCTCTACGCATGGCACAACGGGTCGCGCGGATCGTTTCAGCTGGCACCCCAGCTCGAGTTCACGCCGCTCGAGCTGGGGTCGCGTCCGGGTTGGGACCCCGCATGGCTCCCTATCGCCACTGACGGCTGCGGCGGGTTCCTCGTCGCCGACCGCGAGAGCCTGCGAGTGTTCCGGGCGGCCAACGAGTACCTGCCTTACGTATGCCTGCTCGCGGGCTCGGTAACCGAGCTCGTTGCCGACGTGGTAACGGCGCTGGAGAGCGGCTCCACGCTGCACGGCAGCTCCCCGGTGGTCGAGCACGGCGAACTCGACTGGGTGCCGACGCCTGAGGCCGCCGAGTTCCGCTACGACTTCAAGATCATTTAGCTCGCCATACCTTGGTTGAGAGAGCCTCCGCTGTGGTCCACACCCCCGGTGTGGACCACAGCAGGGCCTGAACCCGCCTCAAACAGTCAGACTCGGCTTGTGGTCCTGTCGAGCAGTCGAAGCAGCAGACCCCGACCCAGTCCACTGTGAATTGCCAGCGTCTTTGTCGAACCTGACGCCGACCGGGCCGTGAGCCTCCATGCTGTGCGGTACACCGTGGTGCAACAGGCGCGGTACCCGTCGGCCTAGTGAAGAAAGGGACGGTCTGGCGGAAGCGCACCGCTCAGCTCAGAGGATCGGGAACACTCAAGCAGTGCTGTCTACGGATGAACTCGCCAGCCAACGCGAGCGGTGGATCACGACAATCTGTGAAGAGACAGTTGGGCTGCTGAGCGGGTACCCCGCGCTTGACCCGGCGGAGATCGTTCCCCAGCTAGGCGAGCCTGCCCTGGTGTGCGCGCTTCTGGTCACGCGGATCGCTGCTCTTGCCGCTGGCGGTCGTTCGAACGACGACATCGTTCAGTTGCTGACGACCAGCCCTGCCTTCGTCGGACCAGGACCGCAGCCGGAGCAGTTGGCCGACTTGGTGGCAAAGATCTACCGGCAGATTGGGTACGGCGGAATCACCGGTCCGGTCGGCTTTCTTGGAAGTGGCCTTCCCGCCTGGAGCCCGGAGAGCACTTACCTGCTCCTGCTGGAGATTTGGTCGTCGCGGCGTCTCGGTTCGGTCTCCCACACCCAAGTCAGAAAAGAACTGGCGCGCTGCTGGGGCGTTCAGGATGCCCGCTGGCTTGAAGCCTGCCTGTCCCGTCCGCCGGCTCCGCTGCACGGCTACCCAGATGTGTGGGCAACGCTTAAGGCCGAGCCAGATGCCCGAGTCGGCAATGTCGCGGCGCTTGGTCTCACGGGGGACCCTGCAGGCAAACAGGTCCGGGAGCGGTGGGCAGACCGGCTGCCGTTCGCCGCCTCGCAGGTCGAGCACCTGTTCACGGTCGGCGGCGATCTGGTCAGTAGCACCCAGGCGCGGAGGTATCTGCGTCACCTGCACGACCGCGTGGACCGGGAACAGCGCAGGCCAGTGGCCCGCGCCCTGGAGATCATCGAGGATCAGATCGCCCAGGTGACGACGGCGATCAACGGTCTGAGCACCCTCGAACGTGAGCTGCTTCGTGAACGCAGCGACCAGGAACATCTCGAGGACTGGTGCCTTGCGGCCTTGATGAACTGGTCGCGCGGGGGCGAGCCCGGGCCTGGGCTCCACGGCTGCGACACAGCGCATGGCATGTGGGGACCACTGCCCTGGTGGACCATGACGATGCGCAACTCAGACCAGGTCTGCGCTGCCACTGCGGCTCTGGCCGAGGGAATACTGCCTCTCGGCTTTGACCGTGACTCCGCCGAACCGGATCGCCTTCAGCTGATCTGCCGCAGACCTCGGACGAGTTCACCGGGTCTGCGTGCCTGCTTCACGTTCGACCTCACCAACCCGGTGCACGCTGGTGAGCTGCTGGCGATCGGCCGACGGGGCGACATTTGCATTGATGTGTTCAGCGAGTCCGATGACGAGCAGGATGACCCGAGGCCGATTTCACTGGGCACGTTGCACGTCACTGCTCATCGCGAGCTGGCGCACTATCTGACCGCGGTCGCGTCAAAGGCGCTGAAGGAACTCCTGCCCGACGGATGGGAGACCGACGACAGCGTCGGACTTGTGTCGTTCGGGGACGCGCCGTGGCAGGTCGACAGATACCACCTCCAACCCTGGCCCACCCCGCGCTCACTCCTGGTCGCCGAGCCTGGAGACACGGCGGGAGAGATCTCCGTGGAAACCACGGACCCTCCGGCGACTGCGACGACCTTCGCCCCGGTCGAACGCTGGAGCGGGCCGTTGTCCCCACATGCCGTGCCAGCAGCGGTGCGAGCACCCCTCAAGAACGGTTTTGTGTACGTCCAGCGGAGTCCGGCCATCCCCGGCATGGTCAAGATCGGCTTCACACAGCTGCTGTCAGAGGACCGGGCCGACGACCTGTTCGGCACCTCGGTGCCCTTCCCGTTCGAGGTGCTGCACCGCACCCTCACGTCGCGCCCTCGTCAGGTGGAGCAAGCGGTCCATCGGCTGCTCGCGGTCCACCGGGTGGCCGCGAACCGCGAGTTCTTCCGCGTGGACCAGCAAGCCGCTGAGGAAGCGATCCGGTACTGCCATGAGCTGATGACCGGAATCGCCCGCTGGGAGCCGATGCCGGTGTTGCACCGACTGCGCGCGGGTGACCGGGTCACGTTGCCGCTGAAGGCTGGCCAGGTCTTCATCATCACGGCTTATCCGCACGTCTTGACGTCGTCCGCCGCGTCGATTGTCGACATCTGGCAGGCGCACACGGACGGGGACGTCCTCGAGCTGCACCTCACCGCTGACCCCCGCCAGGTCAGCGGGCTGAGCGACAACGATCCTGGCGCGTACGAGGACCCGGTGCCCTTCCTCAACCGGGACAACACCGAACCCAACGGAACGCTGATAGGTCGGGAGCGCCTGATGGCTGGCGACCGACTCAGCTGGCTGTCAGACCAGGACGGCACCGGTCTCTGCACCAATGTGGTCTTCGAAATCGACGACTTCTGCCAGGTCACCTGCCGGACCTGGAACCTGAGCCTGGATTCCGAGGGCATGCCACTGCTGCTCAACCACGTAACCCGGCCGGCGTCCCCGACCATCGCCGCAGCAGTCCATGAGGTACTCGCGTTGGGGCCTCCCCGGTCTTGGGCACCTCGTGACTCCAACCCTGAGGACGAGTGGGTTCGCCCGGCAACAGAGCCGTCCCTGCCGGAGCACTGGTTGGCACAACTGTCACCCCGCCGTCGTCAGCGCTGAAGGTGGCCCGCCAACAGCGCTCGCCGAATCGGCTCGTTGATCGAGTGCCTCGCGGTGCCCGGCTGGGCATGCACGCTAACTGTTCGACTTCTGGTGTTTCGGGAGCGGTACATGCGGCTGGTCGCGTTGGCCGTCTTTCTGACAGGGGGTGTTGATCGTTCGTCATCGCGTTCCGTAGGGGACTGGCAGCCGGTGCTAGACCGGCGTGTACCAGACGACCGCTTCGCGTCGGTCGGACTCGATGTCGACGTCCAGCGGTCGATCGCGGTTCGCCAGACAAGAACCACGCGAACAGCCACTGTCGGCGCAGCAGGCTACGGCCACCCGGCAAGACGCTAGCCACAAGTAGACAGGCTGCGGCTTACACGCTCCGCTTACCGCGGCCCGCGTCGGCCCAGCACGATTCCGGCGGCCCGTAGCACTCGAGGCAGGGCCTTGATCAGCGCGACGCGATCCTTCGGCTTGCTGCCGCGCAGAGCCAGCCAGGTGATCACACAAGTGCCCGTCGTGAGTACGCCCAGCGTGCCGAGTACAGCGGCGACGATGGTCAGACCGTCGTCCAGAACCCAAGTCTGAACGGCGTCGTTGCGCAGCAGATATGCGGTGTGCATGTCCTTATTGAGTCAGCAGGGGTCTTTATTGTTCACCGGCAACTTCGCGGGGTTGTAAGCTGATGGCGTGCCTCGCTGTGCTCCAAGCCTTACCGACCAGGTGTTACTCGCTGATGCGAAGGCTGCTGGTTACCCGGTGTCGTACTTCCAGCTGGAGCGGTGGCGGACGGCCGGTCTGGTGCCTCGCAACGTGCGTCGGAGCTCCGGGCGTGGCCGGGGCACCGTGTCTATCGCTCCACCTGAGGCGTTGCCTTTGCTGCTGGCGACCGCAAAGCAGGCCCGGCAGGGCAAGGCGCTGCCGGGCGGGGGGCCGCTGGAGCGGGTGATTAAAGGTCTCCCTGTACCGGGTGGCGTGGTGCGTGTGGCGGCGGCCCGGCAGCTACGGCGATTTGCTCGAAGCTTGGCGCTGGAAGGCACAGGGGAGGTGGGGTGGCAACGGCGCAACGACCGTGCCCGCGCGACGGCGGGGTCCGGCCCTGGCCAGGGCTTGGATGGTCTGTTGATACCCGACGCTGATGGGAAAGTCCTGCATCAGGCAACGGGACCCGCCTGGAAGAACGCGGCAGCGACGTTTGCACACGCGTTGGCGGGCGACGTTGATGGTGTCGTCAGTGAGGATCTGATCAGCACGTTCATGATGGCGGAAGGCCGAACAGCGGTCGAGGTCGAGCAGGCTGTGGAGTCGGTCCGCACATACGAGATGGCTGACGGCGTGGACCTAGCGGAGCTGTTGGTGCCGCAGTTATCGCTATCCCGCATGGTCGGCGAGATCGAGACAGTCGACTTGGTGCTGTTGAAGCGGGCACTGACGGCGATGGGGTCAGTCCAGGCAGGACACGGGGTGTTGTCGGTCCAGGCCCTTCACGCCTTCGTGCTGCGCGAGGTCGGGCCCACGGAACTGGATACGTTGCTGCCCGAATCGATGCGTCGGATACCAGACGGCGTCGACGAACTCCGACAGCATCCAGCGTGGACATGGCTATCCCGGATGATCCCCTCGACCCGGTACTGGCTTGCCCAAACCGTCCTGGTAGCGATGATCGCGGTGCGGGACTTGCAGCTCCTGGCCGTGCTGGAGGACTATCGCGATCAGCTCCTCACGGTAATAGGTTTTCCCGCTCTGGCGCAGGTGCCTGGCATCGATCAAGCAGATCCGCAGCCATAGAGGCCGACTTCGACACGGCGTGCCGGCTGAGTGGAGTGCGGGAGCTTGCGGCCGTTGGGCTCCTCGCCTATGAACCGCGAAAACCACCCGTTGGGGGGCTTGAGGCGCAGTCCGATGTCACGCGGTTCGCGGCGCAGCACCTTTATCCCGTGCGCGAGCACACGGGATAAGTGGCGATCATGGCGAATGAAGCAAACCTCATCGCTGACTGCCTCCGTCGTCCTCCGGAGACATGTTGACCGGCCCGACCAACACCGTCGTTCTGTTGAACGGCATGGACACGGCGGCTTCCGATTGGGTGCGCCACCACCTGTGAACAGCGTTCGTAGCATCGAGACAGTCGTCGGTCACCGCGACTCCGCCCGCCGCGTGCAGGATCGGTACTGCTGCGGCGACCACCCGGTAGCACCCTTGCAGGTCGAGGTTGGCGAGTGCGCGGCGCACAATGTCAAGCTCAGTGACACCGATCGAGTCCTGCCACATAACCTTCGCCTGGTTCAACAGCACGAAGCGGGCCAGCACCGTGCTGGTGCTGCCGAAAACCTGGTGCAGGGCGGCTTCGCGCAGTGGCCCCTTCAGGTGCAGCGCCAGCACGCCCCATGCTGGATCCACGACGTAAGCCGCAGGCATGGCTTCGGTGATGCGGAACGCGTCGGCGATCAACCGGGCCGGCAGCAGGGTAACCAGTCTGGCGATCTGCGCGGTGGTTGACGGATCGATCCGCAGGCAGAAACTCGGTAGTGGCCTGACAGAACGCTTGAACACCATCGAGCAGCCTGATCTGAAGCCACTCGGGCAGATAGCGTACGACCCGGGCGAGAATCGTCGCTATCGGTGAGCTGTCCGAATTGAGGTCGAGGGCGGCCCGGCGTGCCTCTTCGAGCATCTTGATGCGGTGCGTCGCGGACAGCTCCCCAGCAACGATGGTCAGGACCTGCACTTTGAAGAAGCCGCTCGTGATTCCGCGCGCCGCTTCAGCCGCTTCGAACAAGACCTCGTCGCGCTGAGGCTGGGACATCTGTACTGCCAGTCGGCTCAATGTCCACGCCTGCTGATCGATGTCCTCAATGGACCGTGCAACGTCGAGTGCTTCACGTTGCACCGCAACGCGATGGGGACCGGACAACAACCGCGCGGTGAGCATCAACGACCACGCGCGATCGTCAGTGTCGCTGTACTCGCGTGATGCGGCCACCGCGTCGTTAAGCATCTCGGTCCGATACGGCTCGTCTACGACCGCCCCGATCCATCTGAACGTGACGCTTCGATCGCCGCGGAAGGTCGTGTCTCGCGCAATGGCCAGTGCTTCACGGATGAGTTTTTGCCGGGCTGGGTGTTGAGCGTGTCGTGGAAGTTCGACAGGTTCGCTTCGGGGAACTGGCCGACCGCAACGCCGTCTTCCTTGGGCGACTTCGGCGACCACAGCACACCGGCCACCGACTCCCACAGCGTGAGCTGACGCCCTTGCGCGTCAACGAAATCATCCTTGTCGAAGCCCAGCGCGTACCTACGCGGCATCGCGTGATACTCCGCGCTGATCATCATGTCCGTGGCGATCTTGCACGCGGCATCGGACAGCGGGAGAACGCTGATCAGCTCGGAGCGGCCGAGGCTCGGGGGCGCGGTGCGGCGTCGGCGGATGCGCGGCCGGTTGATGATCGGCACCACGGGCACCGCGCCCATGCCATGCTCGTCGCGGTTCGTCTCCGACGAGGTGCCGCCGCCGTTGTCCGAGGAGTACCAGACGGTTTCGTTGGGCAGGTGGAGCGTGGCGTAGGCCTCGGTGTAGCCGTCGCCGTCTTCCTCGTACTGCCGTTTCAGCGCGGCCCGGACCTCGCGCGTGCGCGGGTCCAGGTCAACGTGGACCTCCAACGGAGACTCCACCGTCACCAGCGGCGTAGAGCGGTCCTTCTCGTTGCTGCCGACGATCGCATACGAGCGGCCCAGCGCGAGCGCGTCCACGTGCGCCTGTTCCGAGTGCAGGTCCAGCCGGTTGGCCTGCCAGATGTGCCACAGCTCCCGATCGGCCGCAGCCTCACCACCGAGCCGGAAGCCGGCGACGTCGGGGCGTTCGTCCAGGCTGTCCACGATCAGCTGCGGCCAGTTGATCACGACCGACCGGAGCCGGGGGTCCAAACGCCGCAACAACTCGGGGTGCATGTAGGACAGCGGCTGTTCGCCCTCGTAGTAGGCGTCCAGCAACTCCAGCTCCGGCAGCTGCCTGTTGTGCAGCCGCGCGAGGCGGGTCACCCACTGATCGGGGGACAATTCGAACTTGGTGATCAGAATGATCACCACCAGTCAGCCGCTATGGTCTTGACGTGCCATCAGGACAGGTCTCGGTATGGGTACCGATCGTCGTCGCCGTGCTCGGCATCGTCGGAATCATCGGCGGCCAGTTGATCAACGCGTGGCGTGAAGATCGACGTTGGCAGCGTGAGCTGCGACGTGAGGATCAGCGATGGGAACGAGAGCGCGCCCACGATAACGTCAAAGAGCTACGGCAACAGCGCATCGACCTTTACACCAGGTATCTTGCCGCATTCCGGTACTGGCACCAGCAGCTCGATGCCTACCGGTTTCGTGTGGTCTTCAATAAGGACCAAAAAGACCTCATGGAGGGTATCCCGGTAGCCGAGATCTTGACGTCACACGCGAACGTGGCTGAAGCACTTGCCATGATCGAGTTTGTGGCGTCCGATCACGTGGTGGAGGTTGCCGCAGACGTCTACCAGAACACCATGCCTGGGCACCTAGCCCTCACGCGCGCTGTCCGCAAGGTCGAGGATGTAACTTCCTTGTCTGGTGGCAACTACACCGAGCGTGTCGAAATGGTGGCGCGGTTGATCGAGGCCTTCCGGCAGGACTTGGGTACTTCGGGTGCAACGATGGTTGATCTCGACCCCAGCAATTAGCCCATCACGACCATCCGGTCTGACTTCTTAGCCTTCGCGCCGCGCAGCTTCCAGCCGCCCACCGCCATTGCCGCCGTGGACACGGCGTCGATGCGTCTGCCGGTCTTGCCTCGTTCGGGTTTGTCGGGGCGGATGAGGTCGGGTTCGCCCTTGTCGCTCTCGTCATTGCCCTTGTCGTCGTCTTTCGCGTGAGGACCTGGCGGCTCGGCTTGGCGGGAACGACCGCAGGCGCCACGGTGGACTGGGGAGTCGAAGCAGCCGGAGCGGAGGTCGTGTCGCTAGTGGGTGGCTCCGTGCTCGTGCTGGCCGGGCGGTGCGGATTCGGCGGGTGGAGCCTGGTTCAGCAATGCTGTGGTGATGCCGGCGGTGGTGAGCGCCACGAGCACTGCCGAGGTGGCCAGCAGCCGAACCGGCCGACCTGGACGAACAGGTGATCCGACCACGGTCGGTACCTCGTCGGGATGCCGCAAGGCGTGTGCGCACTGGGCGGCTGTGGGACGGCGACGTGGTGAAAGTGACGTCATCAGGGCGAGCAGGCGTCTGAGGTCTTCAGGTAGTTCGTCGGGGATGGCCGTTCATGCGGGTGGCGCGCGTGTTCGGGGCCGTCGCGTCGTCGATTGTCTCAGGCATCGGCGCTTGGCTTTCGTCGCCGCTCGCTCATCCCCACTGCTGGTTGCGGGACTGATCGCATGGAGCCAGTTGCAGGCCTGCGTTGCTGTCGTGCAGGCACGCATCGTGGACCGTGCTGCGGACTTCGGCGGCGTCCTGCGAGACGGTGATCTTCCACCGCTGTGAATCTGTTTCGGCGCATGTGGCGCTGCGGAGGCCTGTGGGGCTGAGGTCCAGGCACGCGCCCGTGGCGTGGTTGCTGAGCCGATAGGTGCCGTCCCCGGCCGCCTGCGGTGTCCACCGCTGGTAGCTCATACCGTTGCAGCTATAGGTTCTCAGTCCGCCGTCCAGGCTGTCATCCAGGCAAGCGCCGGTGGCCCTGCTGACGAAGATGCGATTCTCCCCAGCTGCGGAGACCAGGCCCGCGGAACCGTGTATGCCCGCGCTCGGCTGTGTCGGTGTGGTGGCCGTCGAGACGAACGTCAGGGTGATCACGCTGCCCAGCGCCGCGCCAACACCGCCACCGGCCAACGCCCACAACCACCCGCGGCCCGTCCTGGAGGGCGCTGTGTTCGGCGTCTCCGGTGAGGGCTCCGGTGAGGGCTCCGGTGCTGTGCGGGGTTGAACCGCATCGGCCGCTTCCCAGCGCGCCCGGTACTCGGCGGGGTCCGCGCCCAGGGCCGTGCACAGGGCGCGCACGACCTCCCACGGCGGGACGCAGTGCCCGCGCAGGTATCGCGACAGCGACGAGTCGCTCACGTGAATCTCGGCTTCCAGCGACCGGAGCGGACGTCTGGAGTCCCGCTGCAGAGTGCTGAGCGCGTTGGCCAGGCTGCGCACAGGGTCGGATTCGTTCTGCTGGCCACCAGCCATCGAGACCTCGTTCACGCCGGGCCGACGGCATGCTTCGACCGACGGCACCTGTCCCGGGACGGACATGTCCCAGCAGGTCAGGAACCTAGCGGTCCCAAATGAGTTGAAGCAACCGGGACACGCTTGCGCACCGAGACTGACCGACTACAACCTGTGTGCAGCCAAGTGCTGGATGTCGTTAGGCCTTTCGGTCCTCAGATCCAGCTTCGCGGCAAATCTCGACCGCTACCTCGAAACGGTGGCCGCACGGTCGAGGCAGAAAGCCGGGGTCAGCTCGTCGTAGGGCAAGTGCTGGCTGCCGTTCTCAACGTCGATCAGGGGAGTCATCATGTCTTGCAAAGTCACATCAGCATCGCTGGGACCGTTGCTCGCCCTCGCCGCCACGCTCACCGTTGCACCGGCGAACGCCGCCACGACCGATCCGATGGCCTTAGCGCGTGCGTCCACGCCGTTGGTCCCGTCACTGAATGCGGCGGTGAGCGACCAGCACCTTCGTGCGGCGGGCTACGAGTCAATGGCCAAGGTCAAGGCGGGCGGGGCGACAGGCACGTTGTGGCGGATCATCGAGCCGGCAGGCGCATGGACGTGGCATGCCAACATCCACAACGCCGCGCCGGGATCGCAGGTGCGGGCCCAGAACTGGTACGACAACGTCGTGTCATCGGCGGTCGTCCCGCCAGGGGAAATCGGGGTCAACACCGGTACCTGGTCTAGCTTCGGCAAGTTCCGGGTCTGCATTCGCCTGACCGATGGCACGCACAGCTGCGGGTACTACTCGCAGACCTAACCGGCGCCCAGGTGGCCGTTAGACCTCGGTCGGCTGAGGACAGGGGTGTCGACCGCGCCTCCGGTCACCGCTGGTAGGTACTGGGCGATGTCGGCTTCGCTATACATCATCGGCGGCCGCCCGCCTTTCACTCCTTCAGGTGAAGCGTGAATTTGGTGCTGAGCATGTGATTCCACGAGTGTGTTGTTTATTCGTCAATAAAAATGGTCAAGATCGTTCATGTATAGCGATGTTGACATGCAACTCGGCCGTTGACATTTTCGTCAACTATGGACATTCTGAGATTGCAGTCAGTCATCGAATGACTACTAGGGGAGAATGATGAAGCTGCTCACGGGGGTTGTTGTCGGCGCGCTCGGATTCGCGCTGTTGTCGGCGCCGGCGGTGTCCGCCGCACCTGTTTCGACGGACGTGTCCGCGACGGAGAATGTGTCCGCGGCGGCGGCGGTATCGCGCACGGAGATGATCCAGCGCGCCAAGTCCTGGAACCCGCACACCGCCAAGCGAATTCCCTACAGCCAGAGCAAGACCCACGGCGGTTACCGCACCGACTGCTCGGGCTACGTGGCGATGGCGGCCAAGCTGGCCAAGCCGGGACCGAACACGGTCGGTCTGGCCTCCTCGACCCACACGGTCGCGATCAACAAGAACGACATGCGCATGGGGGACCTGTTCATCGACTCCATCGGTGACGCCAACAGCCGCCATGTCGTGATCTTCGAGAAGTGGGCCAACGCGCAGCGCACCGCCTACTGGGCCTACGAGCAGCGCGGCGGCTACGGCACCGACTACCGCACCCGCAGCTACGGCCTGGGCGGCGACCAGTACAAGGCGCGGCGCCTGAAGAACATCACCGGCTGACACGAAAGGACAGGTGCGGGCGGCCCGTCATGGTGCCGCCCGCATCCTGGTGAACAACCACGAAGAGAACGGTGCCGTCGGCGCTGAAGAATGCGTGGCCTAATGCGGTAGAGCTGAGCCACAGTCGGCGGCGCTCCATAATGCCCGCTTTCACCCGAGAACAACCATTCGAAAAGACTTCTTGAGCTTCGCGCTGCGCAGCTTCCACCCGTCCACCGCCATCGCCGCCGTGCGGGCGTCGATGCGCTTGCCGCGTCTTGCCGCGCTCGGCTTGTCCTGGTGAATCAGATCGGATTCGCCGGGGCCGATGCACCTCGGCGGGATCAAAGTGGAACTCGGCCGCAAGGTTGCCATGGTGTGACCAGCTGCGCGCCTCGATCAAGGCCATGAGCGGTAATGCCGTGCGTCGTGCCCTTGTACGTCTGCGCCATCCCGAGCTGACCGGAGCGCTAACGGCGGGGTTGGGCACCGGCCTGGTGGCCGCGGGTCGGGCAGCGCTCGTCGTGCACGACGGGAGCAGGGCGGTGCTGGCACACGAGCACGGGCAGCGCCTGTTGCGCGAGGCCGGGTTCCTGCTCGCGGTCGGGTCACGACCGGCGATCAAAGGCGCGCTGCTCGACCGCCTCGGTCCCTGACCGGATGGAAGTCGAACAGATAGAGTCCGGCCCGTCCGCCGACGCCGATCGACCGGCCGTCAGTCGTCCAGGCACACGTGGACGCCGCATGCTCGACCCGCATCGCCGCCACCGGCAGGCCGGTGGCGGCCTCCCAGATCCGCAGCGTGCCGCCGACGATGGTGGCGATCCACCGCCTGTCCGGAGACACTGCCGTGGCAACGACCTTGCCGGTCTCACCGACGAGCCGGACAGCTCGCAGCTCCCACGTCTCGGTGTCCCAGATGCGGACACTCCAGTCGCCGTGCGGGAAATCCACCGACGCGAGCCACGTGCCGTCTGGTGCCACCGTGAGCGAGGGCCACTCCACGGCAGGGCTTCTGGCGGAGAGCTCGCGCAGCTGCGTCCACGTGGACGTGTCCCAGATCCGGATGCTGCGCCCTCTGCTGGTGGCGAGCCAGGCGCCGTCCGGTGCCACGACGACACCGCTGACCTCGGTCAGCAGAGCAAAGCGCGACTTGTGGACGAAGGTGACCAGCAGACTGCCCGCCGCGACGTGCCAGATCCGCACGGTCCACCCGCTGCCGGAGGCGATCCACGCACCGCTCGGCGACACCGCGACCGCGCCGACCGAGGAGGTGTGCTGGAACGTCCGCCTGGGATGGTCCACCCGGCGTGGTTTCCCGATGGCGCTCCAGGCCAGCACTCGGCTCGAGTCCACGGTGGCCAGCGTGGAACCGTCCGCGCTGACGGCGAGCGTGGACGCGGCATACGTGAGCTCACCGGGAGCCTCCGGTTTCACGAACTCAGTCAGCTCGGCGCCGGAACGAACGTCCCAGAACCGGACCAGGTGACGATCGGCCTCGTCCTCGTGCGAGGACGCGAGCCGGTCGCTCCACGCCACCAGGGTTTTGACGTTGCGCGTGCGGTGGTCATCGCGGTCCACCTCATGTTTTGCGCTGGTGTCCCAGGCGCGCACGGTGTCGTCCGCTCCGACCGTGGCGAGCCAGGTGCCGTCCGGCGCGATCGCCAGCGTGCTGATCCAGTTGACATGGCCGGTGTCGATGGTGCGGATCTCGCTGCGACGCCGGACGTCCCAGATCCGGACGACCCGGTCGGCACCGCAGGAGGCGAGCCACCTTCCGTCCGGAGCGAAGGCGATGCCGCGCACCACCCCGGTGTGGCCGACCAGGCTCTCCTGCCGAGTCCGGACGCGCATGTTCCAGAGCCGGATCGTGCCGCCCATGCCGCCCGCACTCGCCAACCAGGCACCATTCGGCGAGATCGCCACGGTGCGAAGGCTCTCGCCGGAGTGGCGAAAACTGGTGATCCTGGTCCAGGTACGTGCGCTCCAGGTCCGGACGGTACCGCCCGAGTCGCAAGCGGCGAGCCAGTCGCCGTCCGCCGCGATCGCGACCGCGAACACCTGCCGAGGGGGGTCCGCGTCGGCGTCGTAGTGGGACAGCACCGCCGTCTCTGTCCACGTCGTGGTGTCCCAGATCCGCACGGCGCTGCCAGCCGGTACGGCGAGCCACTTCCCGTTCGGGGCGACGGCCGGGCACCTGAGTTCCTGCTTCCAGATCCCGTGGACCGACTTCTCCGTCCAGGTGGCGGTGTCCCAGATCCGCATGGTCGAGTCCTGGCCGGTGGTCACGAGCCAGGTGCCGTCCGGAGCCACCGCGATCCCCTGGACCCGGCCGGTGTGCCCGGCCAACGTCGCCACCTCGGTCCACCTGACAGTGTCGAAGACAGTGACCGCCGACCTGTTGGACACGGCGATCCAGCTGCCGTTCGGAGCGATGGCCACGGCACCTTCGTACGAGCCGGCGTGCGCGGTCCAGCGCTGTGCCGGGTGGGCGAGATCCGGGAGCGGCCACCGGTTGGTCAGCCGCGGCCGGTGTTCGTCGAGCGCGTCGGCTGCCGCCCGCCAGTGCGGGTCGTGGCTGATCCGGCTGAACAACACGTCCGCTCGGGCCCGCGGCGGCTCGGTGGGGGTGAGCAGGTGCGCGGACTGACCGACGAGCCGGCGCAGCGACCGGCACCGCGGTGTCTCGACGAGCGAGAGGTCGGCATGCACGGCCTGGGGTCCGGAGTGGACCAACCGCTCAGTGATCCAGCGGGGGTCTTCGGCCAGCGCCTCCGCCTCGGTCGTCCAGCCGGCGGCGATGAGGTGCTCGACGAGGTGGTCCCACAGATAGCGCGCCGAGACGTCCATCTGCCACCAGGCCACCTCCGGGCACGCCACGTCCGGTACCAGTGCAGCCGCGGACGGCAGGTGCTCGGCGACGGCCCGCATGAGCACGTGATGCAACGCCGTGCCGCGTTCGGCGCCCATCTCGGCCAGCAGGAAGTCGCGGATGACGTCGTGGATGGTCGCCCTGCCCTCGGTGAGGGTGATGAGGGCGAGCTCGTCGAGCCGGGCACACAGCGCGCGGGTCTGCAGCACGTCGAGCGCGGCCGTGCCGTGCCACAGGTCGGCGATCAGGTCGACGGGGACGGTCTCGTCTTCGGCGAAGATCGCCAGTTCGGCGAACCTGCTCCGTTCCGGCGACGTCAACAGGTCCGTGCTCGCCTCGATGGTGGCGGTGACCGCATGCTGGCGCTGCACGGGATCGTTGATGTCCAGCCGTTGCGCTGCAGCGCCGGTGAGCTCGTCAACGTGCAAAGCGCCGGACCTTCGCAACCTCGTCAGCAGATCTCGTGCCGCCCCTCCCACGTCCGGCGCGGCCTTCGCCTGGTCGCACAGCACCTTGTTCACCAGGCGCAGCAGCAACGGCCACCGTCCGGTCTCCACCATCAGTGCGTCGACGAGGGATCGCGACATCGGCGGCAGGTCGTAGGTCAGCAAGGCTTCCGCCTGCGCGGCGGTCACCTCGTCCACGCGGACCGGCACCGACTCGCCCTTGATCACCGAGGCGATGCGGGTCGTCAGCAGCCTGGCACTGCCCCGGCCGCCGACGGGGAACGCCATCTCCTGCTCGGGATACCAGACGTCGTCGAGGATCAGCAGCCGTCGCGGACCCGCGGCCAGCAGCGCGGCGAGGTGCTCCCCAGCCTGCAGCGGGTCGGTGAAGGCGACCGGGCGGTCGGGGTCGATCCGCGCGATGAGGTCGTTGACCTTCGTCGCGATCGCGCCACCGGTCCGCACGTCGCGGCCGAGTGTCACCCAGTACACCCGGTTGCGGAACCGCCGCAGAATCCGCCGGTCCGTCCGCACCAGCCGCGCCACCGTCGTCTTGCCGAACCCACCGGCCCCCTGCACCG
The DNA here is from genome assembly GCF_024648825.1 of Lentzea californiensis. Lineage (GTDB taxonomy): Bacteria > Actinomycetota > Actinomycetes > Mycobacteriales > Pseudonocardiaceae > Lentzea > Lentzea californiensis. Next base: position 9,461 of record NZ_JANBBE010000023.1, on the reverse strand, counting down.
CGGTGGTGATGCCGACGACCGCGCCACGGCGCCGGCGCAGTGCCCGCACGACCCGTCCGACCTCGAGTGGCCGATCCACCACCCACGGTTCGATGCGCAGTGCCGCGGGAATGAGCTCGTCCAGCCGTCGGTCAGCCTGCCGCTGCGCCCACCACATCAGCAGGCCCGCGACCGCGACCGCCGCGGTACCTCCTGCCACCCACCACAGCGGACGCGTTTCGACCGACGGCAACCACGGACTCGTGCCGCCGGTCGCCACGTTCACCGCGACCGCGATCACGGTCGCCGCGACGGCCGCCAGCAGCGCGGCCATTGCCAAGAACGCGAATCCCACCCAACGCACGGCCCGAGTATCCCGATCATCGCGACGAGCGCACGGGGGTATCACCGCGCTTAGACCGAACGGGTCAGTCTCTGTGCGATTCGTCGTGCGCAACAAAGTGAGCATGGTCAGTCTTGACCGAAGCACTGCGACCGGGCTGTTGCCGAGCAAGCGAGTTGCGGATGCCGCGTGGCGGTGCTCGTCACGCGGCATCCGCGCTCGGAGTCGCGTCACCTCATGCCGGCCACGACGAAGGGCGCGTGGCCGTGCAGGTGGTTGTTCCAGCCTCCGCTCACAGGCGCACCCGCCCTGAGCAGGTTGGTGGAGTCGGTGCCGGTGTGGAGTTTCCACGCGGTCCAGGAGATGCCGTTGGTGCGCATCCAGTCGATCCAGGATTGTGCCTCTGGCAGGCAGGTCCGGCCGTCACCCGTCCTGGTTCGACCGATGACGACGGATGCTCCGAGCGGCTGCGGTGCCCGGTCCCACCCCGCGCGGGCAGGGCCGGACATCGGTGTGCTGACCGTCTGCGTGGCTTGCGCCCCATTCGGTGACGAACAGAGCGAGGCCGGCGCGGATCGCGGTGTCGGCTTTGGCTCGCAGGCCGGTGGTGTGCGAGCAGGAGTAGAAGTGCAGCGTGTACATGAGGTTGGTGCCCGGCACCGGGCTGGCGGCGGCCTGGTCGACGTCCTGGACCAGCTGGAGGTGCCGAGCACGATGATGTTGTCGGGGTCTGAGGCGCGGATCGCGGAGACGACCGCCTGGTGGTAGGGCTTGATGACGCTGGTCCAGCTGACCTGGAGGGGTTCGTTCCAGGGTTCCCAGATGACGTTGGGCAGGTGGCCGTAGCGGCGTGCCAGGTCGCTGAAGAACGCGACCGCCTGCGACCGCGAGTTCTGGGCTTCGTGGGCGTGCCAGTCCACGATCACGTAGACGCCGGCCGTGACCGCGTTGTTGATGATCGTCTCGACCTGGGCGCGTGCCTTGGCCGGGTTGCTGAGGTAGGCGCCGGAGGGTTCGACGCCCATCGCGGCACGGATGACCTGGAGGTTCCAGTTGTCCCGCATCCACTGCAGTGCCGAGAGGTTCTCGGCGTAAGCCGGGTTCTCCCAGTTGAGCCAGAAGCTGCTCACGCCGCGCAGTTGGACGCGCGCGCCGTTCTTGTCGCACATCGTGGTGCCGCAGACGCGCAGTTGTCCGTGGCGGGCGACGGGGGTGGTGCCCGCCGGAGGGGTTGTGGTGGTCGTGGTCGGGTTCGGCCCGCCGGTGGTGGTCCACCGCTGTTTTGACGCGCCGGTGCACGTCCAGAGCACGATGAGGGTGCCGTTGGCGGTTCCGGCGCCGGTGGCGTCGAGGCACAGGCCGGACTGCGCGCCGCGGATCGTGCCGTCGGCGCCGGCGTTCCACTGCTGGCCGGCGCTGCCGTTGCAGTCCCAGATGGTGACCGCGGTGCCCGGGGTGGTGCCGCTGCCGGCGGCGTTGAGGCACTTGGTGCCGTACACCTGCACCTGGCGGGACGAGGTGGTGTCGAAGGTTTGGTTCGCGCCGCCGGTGCAGTCACGCAGGGCGACCTGGGCGCCGTTGGTCTGGGAGGACCCCGGTACCTCGACGCAGCGGCCGGAGCCGGGTACTGCCGGTCGCGCTCGGGCCGGCTGAGCTTGTGGTAGAAGTCGCCGAGGAACCGCGTCGTTACGGTGCGCGAACGTGACGTCGTTGAAGCGGTAGGAGGTCTCCGCCGACGAACCGTCCCAGTGGGTGTCGACCACCGGCAGGTGGAACGGCTCGACCACGTCGCCGGTGTCACAGGCCAGGAAGCGCGTGGTGTGGTTGAGCACGTACTGGTCATCACGGGGACCCGCACGACGGGCATGGTCTTCACTCACATGATGAGGCCGGAGAGCCGGCCCGGTCGCGAATGGACGGCTTAGCGCAGAACGCGCCGCACACCCGGCGAGTGGCGGCCTGCTGGGACGTGGTTAGCCGGTGGTCGCCGGATTCAGCGCACCGGGTGAACCTGGGCGGTCGACCGCAACGAATTACTTTCACGCCGGGACGCGGCCGGTTTGTCGGTGATCGCCGACATGATGTCGGCCGAAGGTTCTGCCGAGGTAAGGGGTCGAGGTGCGGACGCTGATGAGCGGTGCGGCCTGGGTGGACTACGGGCAGCTCTACGTCAAGCCCGAGGACGGCTCGTCCCAGTTGGGTGAGTGCTTCGGCGGCCAGGTCAACGGCTTGTGCGGGGCCGCCGTCCCGGGCGGGTTGTTCCTGATCGTCAGCCTGCAGGCCGGCGAGGTCGGCTTCACCGTGGAGCTGCACGAGCAGGAGCCCCCGGTGGGTGGCGAGTGGGAGGAGGTCGTCGAGGTGTCGTACCGCCCGGCCGGGCCGGTGCACCTGGTCGCCTGGGCGAACACGAAGACCTGGCCGTTGGAGGACTTGGAGCCGGTCGACTACCGGGTCCGCTACTGCGCCGTCGCGATGGACGAGACCCGCACCGGGGAGCCGAAGGAAGGCGAGCCGTCCCGTGAACGCTACCTCCTCCAGTTCTGGCCCGCGCCGCCGGAGCCCGACCGGATCGTCCGGCAGACCAGCTCGCACGCCGCCTACTGGCACGAGTTCGCCCGCGAGCAGCCACCGCCGCCGCCCGAGGCGCAGCGGGCCGCCGTCGAGCGCCGCGCGCGGGAGGAACAGGAACGCGCCGACGCGCCGGCGCGGTCGAGGGGCGAGGAGCGCGACCGGGCCGAGTGGTTGCCGAACGAGAGGCCGCGGCCGTTGCGCGGTTCCGTGAGGAGCCTCGCCCGGTTGGACCGCGGGCTGGTGGAGTCGATCGCCGACGCGGACGAGGCGGCCCAGCGGGACATCGCCCGGTGGGTGGCCAGGCGCACCTGCGTCCAGGCGAAGCTCGCCGACGTGGACTGGATCGCGCCCGCGCTGGACGCGATGGACCGGGACGAGCCCTTGCCACCGCCGTTCGACGACGGCCGGGTGGTCCGGGAACGCCTCATGACCGACGAACGGATCCCGAAGACGTTCGTGGCCGGACCGCACGGCAAGGGCGACCGCTACCTCCAGCAGGCGATGGCACTGATGGCCGTGTACCGCGCACTGGAGGAGGACCCGTTGCGGGCCGTCTGCGACACGCTCATGGCGGGCGTGACGACGTTCGGCCGGTTGCGGCACGACCTGCTGTTCGAGGAGCTGAGGGAGGCGTTCCCCGCCGTGGCCTGAACCGGCGGCCTTCAGCGCGCACTCAGCCCGTGCTCAGCGCTCTGCGCGCCGTCGGGGCGACACGGGTGACGGGGAGGGGTCGGCGATGGAGTTCCGGTTGCTGGGTCAGTTCGAGCTGTGGGACGGCGAGCGCGGCCACCACCTCGGCGGGCCGGTACAGCGCATGCTGCTGGCCCACCTGCTGCTCGCCGGGCGGCCGGTGCCGGCCGACGAGCTGAACCGCGCGTCGCGTGGGCTAGGCGCCATGCAGACCTGCTCACTACTTCGGCCAAGCGCCTGACCGGCAAGTTGGTGCTTGAGAGCAGCTTCGTCGTGGACGAACCGCGTGGTGGGCGATGAGCGGCCAGGTGGAGCGCAGCGCTGGTGACGTGGTCGTCCGGGCGGTTACGGCGATCATGGCCGCGGTCGTGGGGCTGACCTTCTTGTTCGGGTTCGGCAACGTGCTGAGCCTGGGCCTTCGGCTGGGCGTGCCGGTTTGGGTGGCGCCGCTCGTCGCGCCTGCCGTCGATCTCTCGATTCTTGGGCTCCTGCTTGGCACGAGGCACCTGGCTCTCAGCGGTGTTTCCCCCGACGTGCTCCGTCCGGCCCGCTGGCTGCTGATCTTCGCGAGCGTTGTCACGCTGGCGTTGAACGTGGCCGATCCGGTCATCGTAGGTGAGTACAGGAAGGCGGCGTTTGATGCTGTCGGCCCGCTTCTCCTGATCGGTTGGGCCGAGGTGGGTCCTGGATTCCTGCAGGCGATCGGTGCGACCAAGCCGTTGGAGAACGCAGAGACACTGCTCGAACTGCAACGCGACGTCGCCAAGTGGCAAGTCCGTGTCGAACAGCTCCGCCACCGCTACGACAACGCCATCACACTCGAATCGGAGCAGGGTGAGCTTCGGCTCGAACGCCAAAGACTTGCCGCCGCTCTGACGCGTGACTTGGCCGAACGGCAACAGGTGCTGCGCCCGGCATTTGTGATCTTCGAGCGACTATCCCAACGTCTCTACGCCGACCAGCAACATGACCGCCTGGTCGTCAACGCGACCGACAACGGACCCGAGATCACTGCCACCATTCCCCGCGGGCGCAGCAAAGGGATCACCAACATGCAGGTCTACTGCTTCGACCTAGACCTGATCACGTTGTGGTCCCGCAAGGAACGCGGCCCCGGCTTTCTAGTCCACGACAGCCACCTGTTTGACGGTGTCGACGAACGTCAGCGTGCGTCGGCTCTTCAGGTGGGTGCGGAATACGCGGCGGCCGAGGGCTTCCAGTACATCGTCACCCTCAACAGTGACGAAACTCCGAACGAACTGCCCGACGGTAGTGCTATCGAGGATTTTGTTTTGCCCGAACGCCTTACCGACCACGGCGACGATGGCGGCCTCTTCGGCCTGCGGTTCTGACCGCAGGCCTGATGCCCCTTGGTGGACGGCCACGTGCTAGTCGATGTGGACGACATGCTTGTGCCGCTGTAGGTGCTAGCGGCGCAGAATCAGCCTTGCAGCGCAAAGACACCGCGCAGCTGGTCCACGAGATCTTGGACCTCGAGCACGAGCCGCAGCACTGGTGTCTGGGTGACGCCGTTGGCGTACTCGGTCTCGCATCTGGTGCGCAGGACCGGCCACAGCAGTTTCGCCAGCTCGACCTTGTCTTCCCTGACCCGCATCCGGCCGAGCGGCACCTTGATGTCGTGGTGTGCGGCCCGTGCGGCAACAAGCTCTGCGCGAAGATCGTTTTCCCAGCCGACGACCACCTCACGCCCGCCGAGCGGGCCGAACGCGGCTCCTACGTCAGCTGCATCGCCGGAGCCCTCACCTTCACCGAATACCGCGAGGGCCTCGAAGCCGCCGGGTTCACCGGCATCGAGATCACCCCGACGTACGAGGCCGCGGACGGCATGCATGGAGCAATCGTTCGCGCGGTGAAGCCTCTCGACACCGAGCGCGTTGCGGCAACGGCTGTGGCGCAGGGTGAAGACTCATGCTGTGGCGTTTCCGCATGCTGCACGCCGGGCGAGCAGTCGGTCGACCCGAACGTCACCGTGGTGGACGCCAAGACGGTATCTGGATGTGGCTGTCAGGGGTGAGACCGAAGTTCGCGAGCTGACGTCTGCCTACGCGAACAACCGCGGCACCACCTCGGCGTAGCTCGCCGAGCCGAGAAACACGCCCCGGCTGGCCAGCTCCTCAGGCCTCCCGCCATCCTCGATGTCCACGCCCACGCCATCGCGTTCACGCCGAGCCGACAGAGACCCAGAACTCTGTCCGCGGTGTCAGCCGGGTGCGATGCCGTAGTGCTCGCGTACCTCACCGACGTTCGGCACAGCGGCGAACCCGACGTCGCCCGCGCTGACGATGATCGACGGGTCCTTGGTGGTGTACTTCTGCGGTGTTGCCCAGCCGTCCTCGAGGTCGGGCGAGGCGGCGAAGGCCCGCAGGAGCTCGTCCACCGCCACGACGGCCTCGTCCTCGGTGGTCGCTTCGAGCACGACGTCACCACGGATCCAGCCGCCGCCGAACTGGAAGTTGCAGTCCCACTCCGCGGACGCAACACCCTCGACGGACGACGCCGCCGCGGCGAACGCCTCCTCACACGCCTCGGCCCTGCCGGACGAACACGCCGAGACCGGCAGCACCGCCGCCACGACCACCGGCAACAACCACCATCGCGCACGCCGCGTCATTCGGTCAGTCCTTCCCTGGTGTGATGCCGTAGTGCTCGCGTACCTCACGGATCATCGGCACCGCCGGGAACCCGGCCGCCCCCGCTCCGACGACGATCGACCCGTCCTCGTTCCGGTATTCCTGCGGCGTCGACCAGCGGGGTTCGAGGCGCGGCTCGGCGGCGAACGCCCGCAACAGCGCGTCCACCACGCGACCCGCCTCCTCCCGCGACGAAGCCCGGAGAACCACCTTGCCCCGCTGCCAACCGCCACCGAACATGTCGCTGCAGTCGAACTCGGCCGACACCACCCCGTCGACAGCGAGGGCCGTCTCCCGGAACGCGTCCTCACAGTCAAAGTTCCGCGCTCTCCCGAGGCTGAGCAGCGCGGCGAGTATGCCTCTGACGGGCCCTGCATCGGCCCACCTCCGCACGAGCCGACCCCGCAGGCGCGCCCATCTCCTGCCCATCACAGCTCCAGTCGACGTCCCCGCACATCGCGGACACTCGGTCGTTCCTCAGCCGGGGGTGATGCCGTAGTGCTCGCGGAGGTCGCGGATCGACGGCGTCCCGTTGAATCCGGCATCGACCGGCTCAACCGAAATGGTGCCGTCCTCGTTGGCGAACCCGGTGTACACCACGGACGCGTCACCCAGTTCGGCCGAGGCGGCGAACGCCCGGAGTACGTCCTCCATCACCGCCACCACCGCCGTCTCGGTGGTGCCCGCGATCGTGACCGACCCCTCCTGGCTCGGGTTGCCGAACGACCGCTCACAGGTGAACTCAGCCCCGACCACACCGTCCACGGAGGTCGCGGCGGCGGTCAGTGCCTCCTCGCACGAACGCGCGGCACCGCCGCCACATGCCGCGAGGGTGCCGACAACCACCGTCGCCAGGCCGATCACCAAGGCCAGCAGGCGCGCACAGCGCCTCCGGGTCATGCGATGCCGCCGGCATGGACCCGGCGGATGGCGCGGGCGTCCACACTGACCCTGTCCGAACTCGGGGCGTTTCCACCGCCGCCCAGCGCGCCGATTATCGCGCCGATGATCAGCAGGGGATACAGGACTCGCGTCAGCATCGCCCATGCTGCCCAGCCGCCGATCCGGCCACCGTCCTTGATGCGTACGACCTGGGTGCCGGTGAGTACCCCGCCCAGCGCGCGGCCGTCGCGGAAGCAGAACCCGCTGTACAGCAACGGCGTCAGGAACAGCATCACGCCCCCAATCGGGGCTCCCGTCTCGTTGTCCAGGTCGGCCGCGACGGCCACGACGGCCGCGACGAAGAAGCCGATTCCCATGCTGAGTACCCACACGACGACGTCCACCAGCCAGGCCAGGAACCGCGCCCATCTACCGGGAATGACGTAGATGACACCGTTGTGGAACATGGCGAGCCGCTCGGCGGTCTCTGGCCCGAGGACGTGCGCCGCGTGAGCCCTGGCGCGTTCCAGAGCGGGCATCTGCTCGCTCGGCCGCCGGACGGTCATGTGTTCTCCCATTGATCAGGGCGCAGGCGGTGAGGGCGCGACCTGCGCCACAGGCATCGTACGGGTTGTCACTTTCGCCGCGCTGCCCGTAGTTCGCCCGTACTCCACTGTGCACCAATCGTGCGAGCACGGTGACCGGGTGTCAGATCGGTGCTCGCAGCGGCATCGGAGTCGCAGTCGGACGTCCATTGCGGAAGTCCAGGCGTTGTCGGATGTGATTCAGCCGAGGCGGTGAGATGAGCTGGTCGCGGCGCCGGTCAGCGTGGCCAGCCCGGCGGTGGCGGTGTAGCCGCCGACCCCGATCCGGCGCCGCCTCCTGGGGGCGTCGGCCAGGCGCTGCCGGCCAGCCGTGCGGTGCCGGCCAGTCCGTCGGAGATGCCCTCGATCAGGCCCAGCCGGATGAAGTCCGGCTTGGCGTCCCGGGTCGGGCAGATCCCCAGGGGTGCGCGGCTTCCCCTGGAACTCATTCACCTGCCAGGGGGCCGTTTTCGGTTCATCGCACCGTCGTGACCCGCCCAACCTGACGGCGACTCGTTGTGATGCTGACGGCGAGTCTCACACTGTTCGTACTGGAGCGGAACTGGAGCAGTACCTGTAGCGGAACGTCGCCGAACGGCGCTCAACGGCGCTGAACGGCGGCTAGTTGCGTTGGATTTCGACGGAGTCTAGTGTTTGTGCTGGTAAAAGTCCTTTGTGGACCAAACTGACAGTGTGAGGGTCAGTGGCTCGAGTGCTCCGCGGTTCCGAGAAGGAGTGGATCTTCGGGGCTGGAGTCAACGGCGGTTAACCCACTTGATCAAGCGTCAAGTGCGCCGAACTTTGTTCAACGTACCTGTTTATGCAGGTCAGCAGCTTGGCTGGGGGTCAAGGGGTCGCAGGTTCAAATCCTGTCGTCCCGACGGTCGAAACAGCAGGTCAGAGAGGGTGGAGCCTTTACGGCTCCGCCCTCTCTGTTCGTGTTGAGTGACTAAGCGAGTGACTACAACTTCTGCTAATTCGTTCTGTAGCGGCTGGCTTCTGTCTACAGCTCGACGCCAGCTAGCGCCGCCTGCTCGATAGGACGAACTCAACATGGCTGACGTAGGGGTACCGCAGTTCGCGAACGCTGCGGTCCAGGTCATCCCAGTGCTCGTCGTTGCCATCATGGCTGACCAGTTCATCCGTAGGGATAGCGAGCAGCCTATCCATCGGATACATGCGGCAACCTCCATCGCGGTGGGGCTCGTCTTCGGCATCTCGGGCGAGATCGCGGGGCTGCTGGCGCTACTGAACGGGCCTAGCGGGCAGACCGTTCCGGTGGTCGCCGCTGGGCTCAGTGCGTTGGCGGCTACAGTTCTAGGACCGCGATTGGCCGAGCTTCTCGTACATCGGGCTCCTGATGTGGCGCGTCGAGTCGCACAGCGGCTGTTGCCGGTGGTGATCGGCGGGGTTGGCCTAGATGAGTAAGTCCAAGGGGTAGGCGTCTAGAGACGCGAAGCGAGGGTGTCGATGTACGGGTTGTGACGACCGACATTGACACCCTCGCGACCGCACTTTACGTCAGAACCGACGACTTGCTCAGGGCGCAACCTCGATTAGCGCCGTGGCGGCCGAAGGTCGGCATCGTGCCCAGCCTGACCGATGCCGAACTGGTCACCCTCGCGGTGATGCAGGCACTGCTGGGCCACACCTCCGAAGCCCGCTGGCTGCGCTACGCCCACGCTCATCTGGGGCACCTGTTTCGGTACCTGCCTCAGCAGTCGGGTTACAACAAGCGGCTGCGTAACGCCGCCGGACTGA
>NZ_JANBBE010000022.1 GCF_024648825.1 Lentzea californiensis | reverse complement strand
GTTGTCCACCCTGCCGGCGGACATCCGGCTGCGGGATCTGGTGCGGCTGGCCAAGATCCGCTGGCGCATCGAGCACGACTACCGCGAACTCAAAGACGGCCTCGGCCTCGACCACTTCGAAGGCCGCGCCTGGCTCGGCTGGCACCGCCACGTCACCCTCGCCGCCGTCGCTCAAGCCATCTGCACCCAGCTCCGCCGCACCCCAAAAGCCCCTGCGCAGGCCTGACGCTCTACGCGGTCCTGCGCGAACTCCAAGCCTTACTCGCGGTCTGGACAGGCGTCTGCCACACCTGCCGACAACCCGTCCAGACCCGAACACCCAACACAACAACACCCAAGGTCAGCAACACCTAACAAAGCACTACTAGTGCCCTACGCCGGAAGTCCGCCGCTGAAGTCCCTGCCGTTTGTGCCGCACGCGGGGCGCTTTCGTGCGCGTGGAGCGCACGAAAGCGCCCCGCGTGCAGTTGATGACGGCGTGGCTGAGGCCCCGCGACGTTGATGAGGGGAGCTTTCCCAAACCTGAGGTTGATGAAAGCTCCCCTCATCAACCTTCATACTTTGATGACGAATTTCCGGCGCAGGACACTAGCTGTAGATGGTGACCGTCAGACGGGGGTTCGAGCGAAAATCTGTCGACTCGTAGGCGACGCGCGCGAGCGGCATCGAGCCGGCCGCCGCGGTCAGCGTCGTCTCGATCTCGTTGCGCTCGTCCTCGGTCAGGTACGCCCAGAACGAGCTGTGCCAGATCACCGTGTACGTGCCGCGGTCGTCGGGCGGCACGAGGTTCTCCCGCAGCCACCGCCCGGCGGGGGAGCGCGCGACCTTCACGCCGACCTTGGCGGCGAGCTCGATGGCGTCGTCGAGGTCCCACCGCAGCGCGTCGTGCTCCGGCGGGATGAACGAGTGCAGGATCATCGCGTGCTTGGGGTCGGCGGGGTCGCGCGGCTGCAGGTCGCAACCGGCCCTGCCGACGATCTCGAGGTTCGGCGGCTGCGGCCCGACGGCGGCCAGGCGCACCGGCGAGTCCCTGTCGCCCCATTCCCAGCCGAGGCCGAACCAGCGGTAGTGGTCGAGGATCAGGTTGAGGCCGGCGCAGGCACCGAGTTCGAGCAGCCGGACCTTCGGCGCACCGATCATCGTGAGGCCGCGCAGTAGATACGCGGCCGTCTTCGGCTGGTGCTGCTGCACCGTCCGGTCGAGCGCCGCGAGGATGTCGCCCGCGTTCTCCACGATCGCGCGCCGGGCGGCCAGCCACGCCAGCAGCGCCGTCGAGTCGGACTCCCCGGCCATCGCGGCCGCGTGCGCGCTGGCGAACCGCTGGCTGAGCTCCGGCGCTTTGCCCGACAGCATCAGCAACCGCACGCCCGCGAGCGCCTGGATGCCGAACAACGGGCTGTGCACGGCGCTGTGCGAACACAGCAGGTCCGCCACCGGCCCGCCCCGGTCGAGCTCGCTCGCGAGTTCGGAGAGGATGCGCGCGGACACCGGCGCGCTGGTGCGCAACCGCACCGAGAGCGTGCGCAGCGTGGAAGCACCGATGGCAGCCGCCGTCACGTTTCCTCCCCCTCTTCGGCCCGGACTTTACAAGGAGGTGAACGCATCGCTACCCACCTGAGACCGCGCGTGGCGCCAGGAGGCGGTAGGTATCGTGCGGCGAGTGAGCGAGTTCCTGGAGCTGTCCGCGGCCGGTCCGGTCGCCACGTTGACGATCAACCGCCCGGCCAAGCGCAACGCGATGTCGTACGACATGTGGTCGGCGCTGCCGGGGCTCCTGGCTCAGGTTTCCGCAGATGAGGCCGTGCGGGTGCTCGTGATCCGTGGCGGTGGGCACTTCTCCGCAGGTGCCGACATCGCCGAGTTCTCGACCCTGCGGCGGGGTGCCGAGGGCGCCGCTCACTACGGCGAAGCTGTCCACAACGGCGAGCGCGCGATCGCACAACTGGACAAACCCACGATCGCCGCGGTGTCCGGGTTCTGCGTCGGCGGCGGCTGTGAGATCGCCCTCGCCTGCGACATCCGGGTGGCGGCCGAGGACGCCCGCTTCGGCATCACACCGGCGAAGCTCGGCATCGTCTACAACTTCACCTCCACCAAGGCGCTGGTGGACGCGGTGGGCCCGGCCTGGGCGAAGCAGATCCTGTTCTCGGCCGACCTGATCGACGCGGCGACGGCCCTGCGGATCGGCCTCGTGAACGAGGTCGTCGAGTCCTTGGACGCCCGCGTGAAGGAGCTCTCCGAGCAGATCGCGGGCCGCGCGCAGGTCTCCGTCCGGGGCGCCAAGAAGATCATCAACTCGATCACGGACGGCGGCCACGAGGACGACTTCGTGCGCGCGTTGTACGCGGAGGCCGCCTCCAGCGCCGACTACGCCGAAGGCGTGACGGCGTTCCTGGAGAAGCGGCCTCCGCGGTTCTAACGCGTTAGAACACCTCGGCGGCGATCGTGGTGTCGTCGCCGTGGCCCGTGTGCACCACCGTGTCGCCGGGCAGCGTCAGCAGCTTCTCCCGGATCGACGCCTCGATCGTCGGCCGGTCCGAGAACGACCGGCCCGTCGCGCCCGGCCCGCCCTGGAACAGCGTGTCGCCGGTGAACACCGCGCCCAGCGACGGCACGTAGAAGCACACGGCTCCAGGGGAGTGCCCTGGCGTGTGCAGCACGTGGATCTCCTCGCCGGCGACGGTGATCACCTGGCCGTCTTCCAGCGCCTGGTGCGGGATCACGCCGGTGTGCGTCAGGTTCCACACCACGTGGTCGGCCTGGTGCAACGCCATCGGCGCGCCCGTCGCGTGAGCCAGGTCCGGCGCGACGCGGACGTGGTCGTCGTGCGCGTGGGTCAGGAGGATCGCCACGACACGACGGCCGTCGACGGCCTTCAGGATCGCGTCCACGTCGTGCGGCGCGTCGATGACGACGCACTCCGAGGAGTCGCCGACGACCCAGACGTTGTTGTCCACGTCGAAGGTCTCGCCGTCCAGCGAGAAGGTGCCGGACGTGACGGTGTGGTCAACACGAAGCGGCATCAGAACACCACGACCGATCGCAGCACCTCGCCGCGGTGCATCTTCTCGAACGCGCCCTCGACGCCGTCCAGCGGGATCTCCTCGCTGACGAACGCGTCCAGGTCGAAGCGGCCCTGCTGGTACAGGTCCACGAGCATCGGGAAGTCGCGCGTCGGCAGGCAGTCGCCGTACCACGAGGACTTGAGCGAGCCGCCGCGCGAGAAGAAGTCGATCAGCGGCATCTCGATCTGCATGTCGGGCGTCGGAACACCCACCAGGACAACGGTTCCGGCGAGGTCGCGGGCGTAGAACGCCTGCTTCCACGTCTCCGGGCGGCCGACCGCGTCGATCACGACGTCCGCGCCGAACGAGTCCGTCAGGTCCTGGATCGCCGTCACGACGTCGTCCACCTCACGGGCGTTGACGGTGTGCGTGGCGCCGAATCCCTTGGCCCACTCCAGTTTCCGCGGGTCCGTGTCGACGGCGATGATCTTCGCGGCACCGGCGAGGCGGGCGCCCGCGATGGCGCCGTCACCGACACCGCCGCAGCCGATCACGGCCACCGAGTCGCCGCGCGTGACGCCACCGGTGTTGATGGCGGCACCCACGCCCGCCATCACGCCGCAGCCCAGCAGACCCACTGCCGCGGCACGGGCGGACGGGTCGACCTTGGTGCACTGTCCGGAGTGGACGAGCGTCTTCTCCACGAACGCGCCGATGCCCAGTGCGGGCGAGAGCTTCGTGCCGTCCACCAACGTCATCGGCTGCGACGCGTTGAACGTCGAGAAGCAGTACCAGGGCTTGCCGCGACGGCAGGCGCGGCACGTGCCGCAGACCGCGCGCCAGTTCAGCACGACGAAGTCGCCGGGCTCCAGGTCCGTGACGCCGGAACCGACCGACTCCACGACACCCGCGGCCTCATGGCCCAGCAGGAACGGGAAGTCGTCGTTGATGCCGCCCTCGCGGTAGTGCAGGTCGGTGTGGCAGACACCGCACGCCTGGATCTTCACCACTGCCTCGCCGGGACCGGGGTCGGGCACCAGCACCGAGGTGAGCTCGACCGGTTGTCCCTTGCCCCGGGCGACGATGCCCTTGACCTCTTGCGCCACTGCGACTCCGTCCTAGTTGATCAGTGTCGTGCCTTCGAACTCGCCGAGAACTTCCCGGTAGAACTCAATCCCTACACCGTTGGGGTCGCGGATGTACAGGCTGTCCTCGACGCCGCGGTCGGGGCCCAGGTACTCCATCCCGGCCTCGTCCAGCTTGGACTTGATCTCGTCGAACCGCTCGGGGGAGGTCGAGAGGGCCAGGTGCTGAACGGCGCCGATCGTCTCGGAGAACGCCGGGTGGTCGTGGCCGGGGAAGTCGAAGAACCCCAGCAGGTTCTTGGCGCCGAGGTCGAAGAAGAAGTGGCTGGAGCCGTTGTAGTCGCGGTTCTCCACGAGCTCGACCAGCGGGAAGCCGAGGAACTCCTGGTAGAACCGGATGGTCTCCTCGACGTCCTTGCAGATCAGCGCGATGTGGTGAACTCCGCGCGTCGGCGATCCGCCCCGCTCGGCGAGTGGCTTCACGTACTGCTCGCGCAGTTCGTCGCGCTTGGCGCGGATGGCGGCGAGCTCTTCACCCTCTGGCTGTGGCATGAGGGTCAGAGTAGTTGAGTGTTCAAATGTTCGCAGGTGCAGACGCCGACGCCCGGCCCGCGTACGGGCCGGGCGTCCGGATCGGCTCTGTCAGTCTTCCTCGTCACCGGGCCATTCGCCGGTGAGCTTCTGGAATCCCTTGGCGCCACCGCGGTCGATGGCGGCCTTGACCAGGCCGAAGATCGCACCCTGGATGGCCGCGGCCATCAGGATCTCGGTCCAGGCGCGGTTGCGCATGGTGGCGCTGGGTGCTTCCTTGTCGCCCGCCACGAGCTTCCAGATCTGGCCGAAGATCGCGGTCGCGAGGAAGCCCCCGAGCGCACCGAACAGCATTCCCAGCGGGCGGTACAGCAGCTTCATCGGTTCCTCCTCGAGATCGCCCAGATCGCCACGATCAGTGCGATCAGCGCGGCGGCGATGGCACCGGGGTGCCGGCGCGCCTTCTCGACCTGCTCGGCGACGGGCTCGGGCAGCGAGTCGATCGCCTCGTTGGTCGCGGCGGTCACCTTCGCGACCGTCTCGTTCGCCTGCTCCTTCACCCGGCCGGCCGTCTCCTGGGCCTGCACCTTGACCCGCCCGGCCGTCTCCTGGGCCTGCGTCTTCACGCGCTCGGCCGTCTCGTGCGCCTGTTCCTTGACGCGGCCGGGCACGTCGACCTTGTGCGCCAACGCTTCCACCGTCTCACCCAGCTCGCGCCGCGTGCGTTCGACGTCGCGCTGCAGCTGGTCCTTGGGTTCGGTCATCGGTGCGCACTCTCCTTGATCGTCGCGATGTCCTGCTGGACGTTGTCCATCGCCTGCCTCGGTACCGGTGGAGCTGCCTGCTTGACCTGGCCCTTGCCCACGAGCGCGAAGATGCCCGCGAACACCAGAAGGGCGGCCGCGACGATCAACGCGGCCGCCCACGGCGGTACTACGAGAGCCAGCAGCAGGATCAGGCCGGCGACAACGCTCAGCCCGCCCCACCACGCGAACACGCCGGCCACGCCGAACATCCCGGCGCCGACACCGGCGTGCTTGCCTTTGTCCTTCAGCTCTGCGACAGCGAGACGGATCTCATCGCGAGCGAGCCTGCTCACCTGCTCGGACAGCTGGTGTACCAGCTGCGCGGTCGACGTGTCGGTGTTCATGCACGTCAGGTACCCACAGGTGCAGCAGACCAATCAGCCCTGTTGTGCCTGGGCCTCCGCGACCTTCGCGTGGACCTCTTCCATGTTCACGTCGCGTGCCTGCTGGATCAATCCGTCCAGGGCCGGACCGGGCAGCGCGCCCGGCTGCGAGAACAGCACGACACCCTCCCGCACGATCATCAGCGTCGGGATCGACCGGATGCCGAACGTGGCCGCGAGCTCCTGCTGCGCCTCGGTGTCGACCTTGCCGAACACGATGTCCTCGTTCTTGTCCGACGCGGCCTCGTAAGTGGGCCCGAACGCGCGGCACGGGCCGCACCACTCGGCCCAGAAGTCGACCAGGACGATGCCGGAGCCGTCGGAGTCACCGACCACCTCGTCGAAGTTCTCCTTGGTCAGCTCGACCGTCGCCATGTTGGTCCTCCTAGTTCGGTGGGGGCATCCGATCCAACGGAGCAGGGGCCGATGGAATTCCCCGCGTGCCCCCGGTCACGCCCGGTTTCAACTTTTTGTGGACGTCTTCAACTGGACGTTGTACGGTCCCCGCCATGAAGCCGCGCCTGCTCGTGACCTCGCTGCTCGTACTGGGGCTCGCTGCCTGCGGGTCCACGCCTGAGTCCACTCAGACGTCCACTCCGCCGTCGTCCGATCTGTCCTCGGTCAAGAAGGACGACGCGCTCGCCGCGCTGCTGCCGCCCGAGATCGCCTCGGCCGGCACGTTGAAGGTCGGGTCGAACATCCAGAACCCGCCGAACAACTTCTACGACCAGGACGGCAAGACCCCGATGGGGTCCGAGGTCGACCTGATCAAGGCGATCGCCGCCAGGCTCGGGCTCAAGGCCGAGCACAGCGACATGGCGTTCAGCTCGCTGATCACGAGCCTCGAGACCGGGCGCGTCGACGTGACGATGGCCGCGATGAACGACACCGCCGAGCGCCAGCAGAAGATCGACTTCGTCGACTACTTCACCTCCGGCATCACGATCATGGTGCAGAAGGGCAACCCGCAGGGCGTCAAGTCCGTCGAGGACCTGTGCGGCAAGGGCATCGCCGTGAACCTGGGCAGCTCGCAGGAGCAGTTCGGCAAGGAGCAGAGCCAGAAGTGCCTGGCCGCGGGCAAGCCGGAGGTCACGCTCAGCGTCACCGACAGCGACACCGGCAACCAGAACCAGCTGCGCACCGGCCGCGTCGCCGCGATCCTCAACGACCTGCCGACCGCCGTCTACGTCGCGAAGACCGCGGGCGACGGCCAGTACTTCGAGGTCGTGCCGCTCGCGCCGATCAACGGCGGCCCGTACGGCATCGGGGTCGCGAAGAAGAACGCCAAGCTGTCCGAGGCGATCAAGGGCGCGCTGCAGTCCCTGATCGACGACGGCACCTACGACAAGATCGTCACCACCTGGGACATCAAGCAGGGCGCGATCACGAAGGCCGCCATCAATGGCAAGTGACACCCGCATGAACGACGTCCGCGAGGAACTGGTCGTCGTGCCGCTGAGCCACCCCTGGCGGTGGATCAGCGGCGCGGTGATCGTGCTGGTCATCGCGGGTCTGGGCTGGTCGATGTCCGAGGCCCAGATCCAGTGGGAGCACGTGCCGGGGTTCTTCACGCACCCCGTGATGCTCGAAGGCCTGCTCAACACCATCGTGCTCGCCCTCGCCGCGCAGGGCGGCGCGATCGTCCTCGGCGTGATCATCGCGCTGATGCGGTTGTCCGCGAACCCCGTCGCGCGGTGGTTCGCGGTCGGCTACATCTGGCTGTTCCGCGGCCTGCCGGTGCTGCTGCAGATCCTGATCTGGTTCAACCTCGCGCTGGTGTTCCAGAACGTCAGCATCCCGGGGCTGTTCTCCGTGCCCACCAACGTGGTCATGACCGCGTTCGTCGCGGCGCTGCTCGGCCTGGGCCTCAACGAGAGCGCCTACATGGCCGAGATCGTCCGCGCCGGCCTGAGCAGCGTCGACGAGGGGCAGACCGAGGCGGCCAAGTCGATCGGCATGACGCCGATGACGACGCTGCGCCGGGTCGTGCTGCCGCAGGCGATGCGCGTGATCATCCCGCCGACGGGCAACAACTTCATCAACATGATCAAGGGCACCTCGATGGCGTCGGTGATCGCCTTCCTGGAGCTCATCCACGCCGCGAACAACATCTCGTCGCGCAACCTGGAGATCATGGAAACCCTGTTCGCCGCCGCGGCCTGGTACCTCGTGATGGTGTCCCTCGCGTCGATCGGCCAGCACTACCTGGAGCGTGCTTATGGCCCTCGTTGAGGCGATTGGGGTCCGCAAGTCGTTCGGCCACACCGAGGTCCTCAAGGGCATCGACATGGAGGTCGAGCGCGGCGAGGTCGTCTGCCTGCTCGGCCCGTCCGGCGCCGGCAAGTCGACGTTCCTGCGCTGCGTGAACCACCTGGAGACCATCGACGCCGGCCGCATCTGGGTCGACGGCGTGCCCGTCGGGTTCCGGGCGTCCGGCGGCAAGCTGTACGAGCTGCGCGAACGCGACGCCGCGCACCAGCGGCGCGACGTCGGCATGGTGTTCCAGCGGTTCAACCTGTTTCCGCACCGCACGGCGCTGGAGAACGTCATGGAGGGACCGGTCCAGGTCCTCGGGCGTGGCCGCGCGGAAGTTCGTGCGGAGGCGCTCACGCTGCTGGAACGGGTGGGACTGGCCGAGAAGGCCTCGGCCTACCCCGGCCAGCTCTCCGGCGGCCAGCAGCAACGTGTTGCGATCGCGCGCGCTCTGGCGATGAAACCCAAGCTGATGCTGTTCGACGAGCCCACGTCCGCGTTGGACCCGGAGCTGGTCGGCGAGGTGCTCGACGTGATGACCTCGCTGGCCCGCGACGGCATGACGATGATCGTGGTCACCCACGAGATCGGCTTCGCCCGCTCGGTCGCCGACCGCGTGGTGTTCCTCGTCGACGGCGCGGTGGTGGAGTCCGGCACACCGTCCGACGTGCTGGACAATCCGCAGCAGCCGCGCACGCGACAGTTCCTCGCAAAGGTGCTCTGACTTGATCGACGCCGCGTACCTCGCCCAGTTCCGCGAACCGGAGGGGTATCTCGACTTCGCCCGCTTCGGCCCGCCCTCCCTGCCGGTGGTCACGGCCACCGCGCGGTTGATGGAACAGGCCTCCCTGGCCGGTCCATCCACTGTGGACACCCTGATGCGCGAGGAACAACGGGTGAAGGCCGCCGTCGCGCGGCTCTGCCGTTCGGACACCGACCACGTCGCGCTGGTGCCGAACACGTCGATCGGCCTGTTCCAGGCGGCCTTCGGGCTGTCCGGCACGGTCATGTACTCGGCCGCGGAGTTCCCGTCCAACACCTACCCGTGGGTGCGGGCGGGCCTCCCTTCCGTGCTGCTGGACGGCCCGGTGCACCCGGCCGCCGTCGCAACTCGCTTGACTCCCGAGGTCTCCGCTCTGTCGGTGTCCGCTGTGGACTTCCGCACCGGCTACCGCGCGGACCTGGCGGCGTTGCGCGAAGTGGTCGGTGACCGCCTGCTGGTCGTGGACGGCATCCAGGGCTTCGGCGTGGTCGACGAACCGTGGGAACTGGCCGACGTGCTGGTGGTAGGCGGCCAGAAGTGGTTGCGCGCGGGGTGGAGCACCGGATTCGTCGTCCTGTCGGACCGTGCCCTGGAACGCCTTTCGCCAGTGCTGTCCGGCTGGACCGGCGCGGTGGACGCCGGCCTGTTCGACGACTCGGTCCACGACGCGGCCCCGGACGCCGCCGCCTGGAACATCACCAACCTCTCGCCGGTCGTGTCAGGCGCCTTCGCGGAGGCCCTGGAACTAGTCGAGCTGGCCGGAGTCTCCGCGCTGGACACGGCAGTGGCCGACGTCGTCGCCGAGGTGGAGGAGATCGTGCTGTCGAGCGGCGGCAAGATCGTCTCCGCCCGCGAACGCCGCGCCGGCATCCTGGCGTTCACCATGCCCGAGGCCGCCTCGGTGGTCGGCGAAGCGTTGAACGCCTTCGGAATCACCGCCACGGTCCGCCCGGAGCACGTCCGCCTCTCACCGCACGCCACCACGTCGCGCGGCACGCTGGAACGCCTGCGAGCAGCACTGAAGTCGTTGTCCGGCACGGCTTCCTCGCCGATCCCGGCCGCGCTCTCGGCGCTGGTGCCGACCATCGACAGTCTCGCCTCCGCCCTGGGCCCGGACACCGAGGTGGTGGTGCACGACCTGACCCGCCTGCCGAACTCGATCATCGCGATCGCCGGTTCGCTGACCGGCCGCCAGGTGGGCGGCCCGATGACGGACCTGTTGCTGGGCCTGGTGAGGCGCGGCACGACCACCGACATGCCCGGCTACGAGACGTATGCGCCGGACGGCCGCGCGATCTGGTCGTCGACGACGTTCGTCCGCGACGCGGCGGGTGTCGCCGTGGGTTGCTTGTGCGTCAACAAACTCGCCGCCCACGAGGCTTCCGGGCCTGTGGAGTCGTTTCCACAGGACGTGGACACGCTTCAGCGGGTGTTGGTGGAAAAGGCCATCGCCGACGTGGGCGTGCCGGTCGAGCTGATGAAGAAGGTGCACAAGTCGCAGGTCGTCCGAGTGCTGGACGAGGCAGGGTTCTTCCTCATCCGCGACTCGGTCGACCACCTGGCGGGTGTCCTGGAGGTCACCCGGTACACGATCTACAACTACCTCAACGAGAACCGAGGAACCTGAGCAGGTCCTGCCAGGCCGGGGAGGAGAACGCGAGCACGCCGCCGCTCGCGTTCTTCGAGTCCCGGACCAGGGCGTTCTGGGCGAGGGACACCTCGACGCAGTTGCTGTCCTCCGCTCCGCCGCTGTAGCTGCTAGTACGCCAAGTGCGGTCCTGAGTCATCGAAGTCCTCTCGCGGTGGGCTGACGTACTCCGCCAGTTTGCTCCGCGATTGTTCCGCACTCAAGGCGAGTTGATCCAGGCGATCGAAGATGAGACGTGTGCGGGCTATGGCGCCGGGATCCTCCACGAAGACGTTCGCATGGATCGTCTCGCTGAAGACGAGCGACCGCGCCTTCTCGAACTCCCAGAGCACGAAGCTGGAGGCGACGATCGGTGCGTCCTTGGGCACGATCCGGATGATGTGGGTGTTGAACAGCAGCCGGGCGTACTGGTCCTCCATGACCTCTGCGCTGCCGGCCTGCAACTCCAGCGCATGCTCATGGACGTAAAACACGCAAGTCGGCCGATCGTGTCGGCGCAGGATCGCCTGCCGCTCGATCCTGTACTGGACGAGGTTCGGAATCCGCTCTTCGGTGACCAGACCAGTCATCCGGTAGATGGCGTCGGCGTATTCAGGTGACTGTGTAAGGCCTGGCATCGTCATCGCGTCGTAGCTCATGAGCGTGATGGCGGTCGACTCCGCCAGAACCATCGTCCGGAGGTTGTCGGACACCTGCACCCGGTACTCCTCGAAGGCGTACTGGTAGCGGCGCTTGAAGTCGTTGATGAAGTCGATGTCCTTGCCGCACATCGACAAGTACTGGATGAGGTCGACCTCGCTGGCGCGGGCCCTGCCGTTCTCAACTGTTGAGACCTTGCTGGGGTCCCAGCCCAGCTTCTCGGCCATCTTGTTGCCAGCAAGGCCCATGCAGGTCTCGCGGAGGCGCCGGAGCTCGTCACCCAAATCCCGGCTGTGAGCGGTGGATGCAGTCATAGGTCGACGCTATGGCTTGTATTCAACACAATCAGGTGCTCGTTCGGGTGAAAACAACCGCGCTGCTCCGTTCGTGTCCCGCTGGAGCCGCGCAGCTTTCTTGTAACTTGCGTCTTCCCTCATTGCCATCTCAGCTTTACCGTTCCAGGTGTGAGAGCGCTCTCAAAGGTGAGATGGCGGCGCGGACTGGCCGCCGTAGCGATTGCCCTGTCGTCATTGGCGACGGTCGAGGCCGCGTACGCGGCCGACGACTACACGCAGAACGTGACCGCGATCGACGCGACTCAAGCCCGGATCAACTTCACGCCGACGACCCCTGCTGTCTACGTCGACGTGCACTACCTGATCTCCGGCCAAGGTCAGCAGAACTTCCGGATGACCAACAACGCCGGGACCTGGCAGAAGACCGTCGGGTCGCTGTCGTCCGGCACAGTGGTCGACTACTGGTTCACCTACGAGAAGTCCGGGCCGCAGTACGACACCCCGCACTTCAGCTACACCCACCAGGGTGCGGCGCAGCCGGTGGCGACACCGACCTTCAGTCCGCCGGGCGGTACCTACTCAACCGCGCAGACCGTCACGATCTCGACGTCCACGTCGGGTGCGACGATCCGCTACACGGTCGACGGGTCGACGCCGACCAGCAGTTCGCCGGTCTACAGCGGGCCGATCTCCGTGTCCGGCAACAGGACCATCAACGCGATCGGCATCAAGTCGGGTCAGGCGAACTCGTCGGTCGGCAGCGCGTCGTACGTGATCGGCACGCCGGTCGCGACGCCGACGTTCAGCCCGCCGGGTGGTGCCTACGCGTCCGCGCAGACGGTGACGATCTCCACCGCGACCTCCGGGTCGACGATCCGGTACACAGTGGACGGGTCGACGCCGACGAGCAGTTCGCCGGTCTACAGCGGGCCGATTTCGGTGCCCAGCAACAGGACCATCAACGCGATCGGCATCAAGTCCGGTCTCGCGAACTCGGCCGTGGCCAGCGCGACCTACACGATCGGTACGCAGCAGGGTTGTGTGCAGTCCGACAACCCGAACTTCGGGCCGAACACGCGCATCTTCGACCCGGGCATGTCCGCCACGAGCATCCAGGCGCAGCTCGACACGGACTTCAACAACCAGAAGGACACGATCACCGCGCAGATGGCGCCGCGGCGGGTCGCGCACCTGTTCAAGCCCGGTACCTACAACGGTATCCACGACGACGTCGGCTACTACACGTCCGTCTCGGGCCTCGGCCGCAACCCCGGTGACGTGTTGATCAACGGTGACATCACCGTGGACGCGTTCAACGAGTCCGACAAGGGTGTGGCGCTGCAGAACTTCTGGCGCTCCGCCGAGAACATGGCGGTCAACCCGGCCAGTGGCACCAACCGGTGGGCCGTCGCGCAGGCGGCGCCGTTCCGGCGCATGGACGTCCGCGGCAACCTGGCGCTCTACCCGGCGAGCTACGGGTTCGCGAGTGGTGGCTACACGGCCGACACCCGCGTGTCCGGGCAGACCGCGTCGGTTTCGCAGCAGCAGTGGTACACGCGTGATTCCAACTACGGCAGCTGGAACGGCGGCGTGTGGAACATGGTGTTCTCCGGAACGCCGGGCGCACCCGCGACCACGTTCCCGAACCCGCCGTCGACGAACCTCGCGACGACGCCGATCTCGCGCGACGTGCCCTACCTCTACCTCGACGGCAACCAGTACAGGGTGTTCCTGCCTTCGCTGCGCACCAACGCCTCCGGTGCGTCGTGGATCAACGGCGGCACGCCCGGCACCTCGTTGCCGATGAGTCAGTTCTACGTCGTGAAGTCCGGCGACACCGCCGCGACGATCAACGCGGCACTGGGTCAGGGCTGCAACCTGTTCTTCACGCCCGGCATCTACAACGTCAACCAGACGATCAACATCACGCGGCCGAACACCGTCGTGCTGGGCATCGGCTACGCGACGATCGTGCCGCAGAACGGCGTCACCGCGATGCAGGTCGCGGACGTCGACGGCGTGCGGATCAAGGGCATCCTGTTCGACGCGGGCACGACCCTGTCGAACTCGCTGCTGACCGTCGGCCCGGCGGGTTCGTCGGCGTCGCACGCGTCCAACCCGACCACCCTGCAGGACGTGTTCTTCCGCGTCGGCGGGGCGATCGCGGGCAAGGCGACCAACAGCCTGGTCGTCAACAGCCACAACACGATCATCGACCACAGCTGGATCTGGCGTGCCGACCACGGCAACGCCGGCACTTGGGGCTGGGACGAGGCGATCGGTGACACCGGCCTGGTCGTGAACGGCAACGACGTGCTGGCCACGGGCCTGTTCGTCGAGCACTACCAGAAGTACCAGACCATCTGGAACGGCGAGCGTGGGCGGACCATCTTCTACCAGAACGAGATGCCGTACGACGTGCCGAACCAGGCGATCTGGAACAGGCCGAACGGGCAGGCCGGATACGCGGCCTACAAGGTCGGCGACAACGTCACCACGCACGAGGCGTGGGGGCTCGGCAGCTACTGCTTCTTCAACGTCAACCCGTCCGTGCGGGCCGAGAACGCGTTCGAGGTGCCCAACCGGCCCGGCGTGAGGATGCACAACCTGCTGACCGTGTCGCTCAACTACCAGGGAACGATCACCCACGTGATCAACAACGTGGGCGGGGTGACACCACCGGGCACCGTGCCGGTGAACGTCGTCAACTACCCGTAGTCCGCACGTAGGTCCCGATCATCCGCCACAATCATCGGTTGTGGCGGATGATCTTCCTTGGGTTCGGGACGTCGACAGGACGAAGCTGCTGAAGGAGCCGAGCGGCTCACCAGGCGTTTACCTGCCGCGCGACGTCGACGTACAGCTGGACCGCGCGCTGCGTCGTCCCGGCGTGGTGATCGTGGAGGCCGAGGCCGGCGGCGCCGGTGCACGGAGGGCCGTCTACGAGGCCCTGCTGCGCGTACTGCCGGACAAGCCCATCGCGGTCAATCCCGGGGAAGGAGAGCCTCCGGTCCCGGACTCGGTGGCGTGGTTCGACTACGGCGGACCACCCGCACAGGTGGACAGGACCGTTCCGCGCTGGGTCATCGTGTTCGTGCCGGCGGTGGGCGGCGAGTGGGACTGGGCCGAGGGCGCCGTTGTCGTCCGGGTGCCGCTCTACCTGAGCGAAGAGGAGAAGGACGACATCCGGCGGCTGTACCCGTCGTTGCCACCGGTCGACACCGTGCAGGAGTTCCTGCACCACGTCCGGCAGGCCGGGCCGATTCGGGTGCACGCCGGCTACCGGGCGGACGACGAGAGCGGAGCCGACCGGCTCGGCATCGAAGCCGACGTCGCGATGCTCGCGGATCTGGTGGCGTCAAGGCTGATCAAGCCGCCGCTGTCGATCGGGTTGTTCGGCAGCTGGGGCAGTGGCAAGAGCTTCTTCATGCGGCAGCTGGAACGGCGGATCGACGACCTCTCGCAGCGCCACCCCGTGTACTGCTCGTCGGTGCGGCAGATCAGGTTCAACGCCTGGCACTACGTCGAGGCCGATCTCTGGGCGTCGCTCGCCACCCACATCTTCGACACCCTGGCCAGCGGGTCGGCGCACGACCTGGAGCGCATCGCCGACGAGTTCGCCGAGCAGCGCAAGGAGAAGACCTCGCTGGTGGACCGGCTGGCGGCCGTCCGGCTCGAGCGGATGGCGGTCGCCGCCAAGCAGCAGAAGACCCTCGGCTCGGCGCGTCGCAGGCTCTCCCGGCAGCTGTCCCAGGGCGACCTGTCGTTCGTGGCGCCCGGTGTGACCGTGCCGGAGTTCGTGTGGGGACAGGTCCGCAAGGACCGCGCCGCGATCGTCACTTTGCTGCTGGGGGTGCTGGTCGTCGCCGGGCTGTTCGTGGTGACGGCGAAGTGGGCGCTGGCGCTCGGCGCACTGGTCGCGGCCGCGACACCGGTGCTCGCACGCGCCGGCAAGGCCGTGACGTGGTTCCGGGAGCTCAAGGATCGACAGGACCCCCTGGACGACCGGCTCGCCGAACTGGACGAGGAGATCGAGGGGCTGGAGCGGTCGATCGCGGAGCTGGCGCCGGACGTCACCGAGTACGCGCGCACCCGCGACAGCGACTACCAGCAGCACCTCGGAGTCGTTTCGCTGGTGCGCAAGGACTTGGAGATGTTCGCGGCGATTCTCGCCTCCAGCACCGCCGGGCCCGAGCGGATCGTGCTCTACATCGACGACCTCGACCGGTGCCCTCCGCCCATCGTGATCAAGGTGCTGGAGGCGGTGCACCTGCTGCTCGCGCAGCCCGTGTTCGTGGTGGTGGTCGGTGTGGACGCGCGGTGGCTGCTCCGGGCCTTGAAACAGCACTACACCGAGATGCTGGACGATCCGGTCGACTACCTGGAGAAGATCTTCCAGGTGTCCTTCGCACTCCGGCCGATGGAGGACCTGGGATTCCGGCGGCTGGTGTCGGACCTGGCGGGGGAGGAGTTCGGCGAGGCGAGTTATCTCACGCCGCTCAACGACGACCCCCAGGACCTGCCGTGGGTGGCGAACCCGGAGCCCGTCGAGGAGCCGGGTGACTCGCCCGGCCAGGCGCCACGTGGCATGCGCATCACCGGGCCGGAACTGCTGTACCTGGAGAGCCTCGCGCCGCTGGTGCGCACACCGCGTGCCGCCAAGCGGTTGGTGAACCTGTATCGGCTGGTCAGGGCCCGCACGGCCGTGCTGGAGTCCGACGGGTTCCTGAGCACTGACTACCGGGTCGTGCTGGTGTTGCTGGCGGCGCTGGTCGGCAGGTCGGGGCAGTGCGACGCTCTGTTCGACGCCATTGAATCGGGCGTGGACTGGCGGCAGGAGATGGACCGGGTGGTCGGTGATCTCGCGGTGCCGGACGACCTTTCCGCCTATCGGAAGTGGCTTCCGCTGGTGCGGCGATTTTCGTTCACGACCGCCGCGTGTGCATGATTTGGGGCATGTCGATCGACCGGGGTGCCGAGTTCGCCGAGTTCTGGGCTGAACGGCACTTGTGCACGTTGTCCACCGTCCGTCCCGGCGGGACTCCGCACGTGGTGCCGGTCGGCGTCACGCTGGACGCCGAGACCGGCATCGCGCGGATCATCACGCACGGCGCGTCGTGGAAGGTCAAGCACGTGCGCGCCGCCGGGTATGCCGCCGTGTGCCAGGTGGACGGTCGGCGTTGGTCCACGTTGGAGGGACCGGCCGTCGTGCGCGACGACGTGGAATCCGTCGACGAGGCCGTGCGGCGGTATGCGTTGCGCTACAAGCAGCCGCGGGTCAACCCGGAGCGCGTCGTGATCGAGATTCAGGTGCAGCGTGTCACCGGCACCGTCTGACGTCGTGGTCGTCGGCATCGGGGCCGACGGGTGGGACGGGCTCTCTCCTGCTGCTCAGCAGGCGGTTTCCCGGTCGCGTGTGCTGATGGGCTCGCGCCGGCAGCTCGACCTGGTGCCGGGGGAGTTCGAACGGGTCGCGTGGCCGTCGCCGCTGGTGCCGGCGTTGCCCGCGCTGTTCGAGGAGTACCGCGACGTGTGCGTGCTGGCGTCCGGTGACCCCATGTTCCACGGCATCGGCACGACCCTGGTGCGGCTGCTGGGCGAGAGGGTGACGGTGATCCCGCACCCGTCCTCCGTGTCGCTCGCCTGCGCCCGGCTCGGCTGGGCGTTGAACGAGGTCGAGGTCGTGTCGCTGGTGGCCCGATCCGCCGACCTGCTACGCCCCGTGTTGACGCCGGGACAGCGCGTGCTCGTGCTCGGTGGGGACCCGGCAACCGTTGCGGCACTGGCCGGACACATCACTGTGCTCGAACAGCTAGGTGGTCCCGCCGAGCGGGTTTACCCTTGGTCCGGGCAGGACTCGGACCCGCTGTGCGTGATCGCGATCGAGTACCGCGGGAGCGCTCTCTCACGGGTCCCCGGACTGCCTGATGACGCTTATGAATCCGATGGCCAGCTGACGAAGCGAGAGGTGCGGGCTATTTCGCTGTCGAGATTGGCGCCGCTGCCCGGGCAGCTGCTGTGGGACGTCGGGGCGGGGTCGGGTTCGATCGCGATCGAGTGGGCGCGAACGCATCCGACGTGCCGGGCGATCGCCGTCGAGCAGTCGGTCGAACGCGCAGAGCGAATCGCCGGTAACGCTGCGTCTCTGGGCGTGCCCGGCGTGGAGGTCCACATCGGACGGGCGCCGGACGCGTTGGAGGGGCTGGAGAAGCCCGACGCGATCTTCATCGGCGGCGGCGTGACGGTGCCCGGCGTGCTGCAGGCCTGCTGGGACGCTTTGGCCGCAGGCGGTCGTTTGGTCGTCAACGCGGTGACGCTGGAGTCCGAGGCCGTGGTCGCGCAGTGGTACGCGCGGCTCGGCGGTGACCTGGTGCGGATCTCGGTGAACCGCGGCTCCGCGGTCGGCAAGTTCACCGGCTGGCGGCCGCACATGCCCGTGACGACGTGGAGCGTGACGAAGTGACCGTGCACTTCATCGGGGCCGGGCCCGGAGCGGCCGACCTGATCACGGTGCGGGGGCGGTCGCTGATCGAGTCGTCGCCGGTGTGCCTGTACGCGGGCGCGCTGGTGCCGGTCGAGCTGCTGGACTTCTGCCCCGCGGACGCGCGCAAGGTCGACACTGCGTCGCTGACGCTGGACGAGATCGTCGCCGAGCTGGTCGCCGCCTCGGAACAGGGACTGGACGTGGCGCGGCTGCACTCCGGAGACCCTTCGGTGTTCAGTGCGATGGCCGAGCAGATGCGCCGGTTGGACGCGCTGGAGATCGCCTACGACGTGACTCCCGGCGTGCCGGCCTTCGCGGCCGCCGCGGCGTCGCTGCAGCGCGAGCTGACCGTGCCGGGCGTCGGGCAGACGGTCATCCTGACGCGGACCTCGCAGCGCGCGACGCCGATGCCCGAGGGTGAGGACCTGGACACGCTGGGTCGCAGCCACGCGACCCTCGTGCTGCACCTCGCCGTGCAGCGGATCTCGGACGTGGTCGCGGAGCTGGTGCCGAACTACGGGCTGGACTGCCCGGTCGCGGTCGTCGCCTACGCCTCGCGCGAGGACGAGGTCGTGTTGCGGGGGACGCTGGACGACATCGCCGCGCAGGTCGAGGCCGCCGGGATCAAGCGGACCGCGGTGATCATCATCGGGCAGGTGCTCGGGGCCACGCAGTTCCCGGACAGCCACCTGTACTCGGCCACCCGGGTTCGATGATCCTGATCCTCGGCGGCACGGGGGAAGCGCGAGCGCTGGCCTCCCGCGTGCCCGCCGTGTCCTCACTCGCGGGCCGGGTGAGCAACCCCGCCCTTCCCGCCGGAGAGGTCCGGATCGGCGGCTTCGGCGGGGTCGACGGTCTCGCGCAGTGGTTGCGGGACAACGACGTCCACGCCGTGGTCGACGCGACCCACCCCTTCGCGCGGCAGATCACCTCGAACGCCTTCGAGGCCTGTTCACGGGTCGGCGTGCCGTTGCTGATCCTGCGACGGCCCGGGTTCACGCCGCAGCCCGGATGGCGGTGGGTGGACAGCGTCGCCGATGCCGCGCGCGACCTGCCGGGGGAGCGGGTCTTCCTCACGACCGGGCGGCAGGACCTCGCGGAGTTCGCCGAGTGCCCGCAGTGGTTCCTGGCGCGGATGGTCGAACCTCCGGAACCGCCGATGCCGCACCGCGTCGAGGTGCTGCTGTCGCGCGGTCCGTTCACTGTGGACGGTGAGCTGGAGCTGATGCGGTCACACGAGATCGACGTGCTCGTCACCAAGGACAGCGGCGGCTCGATGACGTCGGCCAAGCTCGAAGCCGCGCGTCAGCTCGGTGTGCCTGTCGTGATCGTGCGCCGGCCGCCGCTCCCGCCGGCGGAAACGGTGGCCGACGTCGATGCCGCCGTCAGCTGGTTGGATACCGCCGGGGCGTGAAGACGACGCCCTGGGGCGTCACGATCGTCTGCGACGAGCCGATGATCAGCAGGCAGCGCATGTCGATCGTCTCCGGGTCGAGGGCGCCGAGCGTGAGGACGCGGATCTCCTCCTCCGGACCGCCGACGTCGCGTCCCACGACGATCGGCGTGTCCTGGCCGCGGTGCTTCAGCAGCAGGTCGCGCATGTCCGCCACCTGGTGCGTGCGGGCCTTGGACGCCGGGTTGTAGATCGCGATGACCAGGTCCGCCTTGGCGGTGGCTTCGAGGCGTTCGGCGATGACGTCCCACGGCTTGAGCCTGTCGCTCAGGGAGATCACCGCGTAGTCGTGGCCGAGCGGCGCGCCCGCCTTGGCCGCCACGGCGTTCGCCGCCGTGACGCCGGGGATGACGCGGACCGGCACGTCCGGGGTCTCCGCGGCGACCTCCAGCACGGCGGTGGCCATCGCGAACACGCCCGGATCGCCCGACGACACGACGGCGACCCGCGCGCCCTTGCGAGCGAGGTCCAGGGCGAAGGCGGCACGTTCGGACTCGACCTGGTTGTGCGAGGAGTGCCGCTTCTGGCCAGGCCGTTCGGGCACCCGGTTGAGGTAGGTGCTGTAACCGACCAGCTCGTCGGCGGCCTCGAGCTCCTGACGGGCCTCCGGCGTCAGCCACGCGCGGTCCCCGGGACCGAGGCCGACGACGACGACCTCGCCCTTCGGCTTGGCGGGCCGGGACTGGCTGGGGAGCACGGCGATGGAGAAGTACGGGACGGTCGAGGGGTCGACGTCGGCCAGCGGCGACATCTTCTGCCGGCCGGTCGTGGCGCGCTCGACGTACCAGGCGCCGTCGAGCCGCCCGGCCGTCTTCAGCGCCTCGCGGACGTTGCCGAAAGTGCGGCCCAGCTTGAGGATCGCGGCGCAGTCGGTGTCGGCGAGGCGGGCCGCGAGCTCGGCGGGCGGCAGCGTGCCGGGCAGGATCGTGAGCACCTCGTCGCGTTCCACCAGCGGAGTGCCGAGGACGGCCGACGCGCCGCTCACCGACGTCACGCCTGGCACGACCTCCCACTCGTAGCGGTCGGCGAGACGTTTGTGCATGTGCATGTAGGAGCCGTAGAAGAACGGGTCTCCCGCCGCCAGCACGACGACGTCGCGTCCGGCGTCGAGGTGCGCGGCCAGCTTGCCGGCGGCCTCCTCGTAGAACGCGTCGATCTCGCCCTGGTAGTCGTCCGTGTCCTCGGTCGTGACCGGGTAGACGAGCTGTTCCATGATTTGACCGTCACGGAAGTACGGCGCCGCAATGGTTTTAGCGACCGACTTGCCGTGCCGGGCGCTGTGGAACGCCACCACGTCGGCTTCGCTGATGAGTCGTGCGGCCTTGACCGTCACGAGTTCCGGGTCGCCTGGACCCAGGCCGACGCCGTAGAGCTTGCCCGTCATTCTTCCTCGCTCGCGATCGCGTTGATGGCAGCCGCCGTCATGGCACTGCCGCCGCGCCGGCCGCGCACCACGAGGTGCTCCAGATCCGTTGCGGCCAAAGCTTCCTTGGACTCCGCCGCCCCGATGAACCCGACCGGGATGCCGAGAACGGCGGCGGGCCGCGGTGCTCCGGCGGCGATCAGGTCGAGGAGGTGGAACAACGCCGTGGGAGCGTTGCCGATCGCGATCACCGCACCGTCGAACCGGTCGGCGAGCAGTTCGAGCGCGGCGGCGCTGCGGGTGTTGCCGATCTCCTGCGCCCGCGTGGGTGTGCGCGGATCCTGGAGGTAGCAAAGGACTTCGTTGTCCTCCGGCAACCGGCGGCGGGTCACGCCGGACGCGACCATGTTGGCGTCGCACAGGATCGGTGCGCCCGCCCGCAACGCCGCGCGGGCGTCCCGCACGACGTTCGGCGAGAACGCGACGTCGTCCGGCAGGTCGGTCATGCCGCACGCGTGGATCATGCGGACGACGACTTTCGCGACGTCGCCGGGGAACCTGGTGAGGTCCGACTCCGCGCGGATGGTGGCGAAGGACTGGCGGTAGATCTCCGCCCCGTCCCGGATGTACTGCGTCAACGGATCTCCTCGTAGCCGTCGCCGGTCGCGACGAACTCGATCACATCGCCGGCGGGACGACCGCACCGGCGGGCACAGCCCGACCAGTGCACCGCGCCGGGCCTGTCGGACCTGCTCCCTAGAATTGAAATTGGGGGTACCCGGCCTGGCGCGTGTGTGTGGTGCGACGCATCGGCCTGTGCGGGCGCTTCGGTCCGCGCGGGTGCATCGGCCTGTGCGGGCGCATCGACCCGAGCGTGCCCATCGATCCAGGCGCGCACATCGGCCCGCACGTCGGAGAGCGACTTCGCGCAGCCGGGGCGGCCGGTGCAGGCGCTGACGCCGTGCCAGGGGGAGGCGGGGTCGGTGATCAGGCCGGTGACGTCGGTGCCGGCGGGCACGACCAGGCCGCGCCACGGGGTCAGGCGCAGCGCGACACCGGGGAGCTGCGAGGCGTCCAACCGGCCCAGCGGAACACCTGGCGTCAAAGGTGAAGGTGCGACAGGCGTCACAACCGGGGTGAACGTGGCACCGGACGAGACGCCGAAGTGCGCGGTGATCTTTCGCACACCGCCGTCCACTTCGGACAGGCGCCAGGCGGGTCCGCGCATCGACCCGAACAGGCGGGCGGCGGTCACCACGGCGTCGACCGGATCGGAGACGCGGACACCTGTATCGGTACCGGAGAGCAGGAGCACATCGCCGACGAGACCGAGGTCGCCGCCCAGCCCGCTCACCGAAGCGCCGACCGTGACCAGGAAACGCCCTGGTAGCGAGGCCAGCCCGGGGTCCGCGCACAGGGCCGCGTCCAGCGCGTCGACCAGGTCCTGGTTGTCGTCCAGGGGCGCCGCGACGATGTTGCGGATGCGCTCGTGCGACCAGGAGGGCAGCAGGCCCGCCGCACGCAACCGCTCACCCAGCTCCACGCCGTCCGCGAGCCCTCTGATCTGGAGGTTCGCGCGCGAGGTCATCTCGATCGAGCCGTTGCCCAGTTCGGCGGCGGCGAGCCGGACGACGTCCCACTGAGCAGCGGAAAGAGTGCCGCCGGGCACCCGGATGCGCGCCAGCCCGCCGTCGGCCGCGGCGTGCAGCTCGACGGCGCCGGGGCAGGCGTCCGGGTGACTACGCATAGGTCGGACTGTAACCCGCCGGTTAGGGTGAGCCCGAACGACGAAGCGCAGGAGGAAGCCGGTGCGAATCCGGCGCGGTCCCGCCACTGTGACCAGCGAACACCGCTGGGAGTCAGGAACTCCGCTTCGCCAGTCACCCGCACTTTGGGGCGAGGACCCCACGAGGGATGGAGCCTGCGTGATCCTGCTGCTGTCGACTTCCGACACCGACCTGCTGTCGGCGCGTGCGAGCGGTGCCGACTACCGGCTCGGCAACCCCGCCCGGCTCACCGTCGACGACCTGCCCGCGCTGGTGGACGGCGCCGACCTCGTCCTCGTGCGCATCCTCGGCGGCCGCCGGATGTGGGAGGAGGGCCTCGACTGGCTGCTGGCCGGCGGCCTGCCCGTGGTCGTGCTCGGTGGTGAACAGCAGCCCGACGCGGCGCTGATGGAGCTGTCCACGGTGCCCGGTGGTGTCTGCGCGGAGGCGCACCTCTACCTCGCGCACGGCGGCCCGGCGAACCTCACCGAGCTGCACAAGTTCCTGTCCGACACCGTGCTGCTGACCGGCCACGGCTTCGAGGCCCCCGCCGCCACCCCCTCGTGGGGTGTGCTGGAACGGGAGACCCGGCCGGAAGAGGGCCCGACGGTCGCGGTGCTCTACTACCGCGCGCACCACGTCGCCGGGAACACGGCCTTCGTGCACGCCCTGTGCGACGCGATCGAGGCCAAGGGCGGCAGGCCGCTGCCGGTCTACTGCTCCTCGCTGCGCACCGCCGAGCCCGAGCTGCTCGACACGCTGCGCGAGGCAGACGCCCTGGTCGTGACGGTGCTCGCGGCCGGTGGCACGAACCCCGCCAAGGCGTCCGCCGGTGGCGACGACGAAGCGTGGGACGTCGGTGCGCTGGCCGCTCTCGACGTGCCGATCCTGCAGGGTCTGTGCCTCACGTCGAGCCGCGAGTCGTGGGACTCCAACGACGACGGACTGTCTCCTTTGGACACCGCGACCCAGGTCGCGATCCCCGAGTTCGACGGCCGGATCATCACGGTTCCGTTCTCCTTCAAGGAGATCGACTCCGACGGCCTCACGGTCTACGTCGCCGACCCGGAACGGGCGCTGCGCGTCGCGGGCATCGCGGTCCGGCACGGCCGTCTGCGCCACATCCCGGTCGCGGACCGCAAGGTCGTCGTGATGCTGTCGGCGTACCCGACGAAGCACTCCCGCATCGGCAACGCGGTCGGGCTCGACACGCCCGCGTCGACCGTCCGGCTGCTGAAGGCCATGCAGGAGCACGGTTACGACATCGGCGACGAGCTGCCGGGTGTGCAGGAGCTCGACGGCGACAAGCTGATCCACGCGCTGATCGCCGCCGGTGGCCAGGACGCCGACTGGCTGACGCAGGAACAGTTCGAGAGCAACCCGATCCGCATCGCCGCGGCCGACTACCGCGAGTTCCACGAGACGCTGCCCGACGAGTTCCGCGAGTCGATGCGCGAGCACTGGGGCGAGGCGCCGGGCTCGTTGTTCGTCGACTTCTCGAAGTCGAAGGACGGCGAGATCGTGCTGGCTGCGCTGCGGTCCGGCAACGTCGCGGTGATCGTCCAGCCGCCGCGCGGGTTCGGCGAGAACCCGATCGCGATCTACCACGACCCCGACCTGCCGCCGTCGCACCACTACCTCGCGGCGTACCGGTGGATCGAGTCGAACTTCGGCGCGGACGCCGTGGTGCACGTCGGCAAGCACGGCAACCTGGAGTGGTTGCCGGGCAAGACGGTCGGCATGTCGGCGTCCTGCGGCACGGACGCGGCGCTCGGCGACCTGCCGCTGATCTACCCGTTCCTCGTCAACGACCCCGGCGAGGGCACGCAGGCCAAGCGGCGTGCGCACGCCACGCTGGTCGACCACCTCGTGCCGCCGATGGCCCGCGCCGACAGCTACGGCGACATCGCGCGCCTGGAGCAGTTGCTCGACGAGTACGGGAACATCTCCGCGATGGACCCGGCCAAGGTACCGGCGATCCGCGCGCAGATCTGGACGCTGATCAAGGCCGCGAAGCTCGACCACGACCTGGGGCTCGACGACCGGCCCCACGACGCGGAGTTCGACGAGTTCATCCTGCACGTCGACGGCTGGCTGTGCGAGGTCAAGGATGTCCAGATCCGCGACGGCCTGCACATCCTGGGTGAGGCTCCCACGGGCTCCGTCCGCGTCAACCTCGTGCTCGCGATGTTGCAGGCACGGCAGATGTGGGGCGGTCAGGTCGCCGCGCTGCCCGGCCTGCGCGAGGCCCTCGGGCTCACGACCACGGGCCGTGAAGACGTCGACGCCGTGGAGGAACAGGCTCGCGTGCTCGTCCAGGCGATGGAGGACGCGGGCTGGGACCGTTCCGCCGCGGCGGGTCTGCACGAGTCCGAGGACGTGCGGAAGATCCTGGAGTTCGCTGCGGACGAGGTCGTGCCCCGGCTCGCGCGCACCACGGACGAGATGACGAACGTCCTGCACGCGCTGGACGGCGGCTACATCCCGGCCGGCCCGTCCGGTTCTCCGTTGCGCGGCCTGGTGAACGTGCTGCCGACCGGCCGCAACTTCTACTCGGTCGACCCGAAGGCCATCCCGTCGCGCCTGGCGTGGGAGACCGGCCAGGCGATGGCCGACTCGCTGCTGGAGCGCTACCGCACCGAGAACGACGGTGAGTGGCCGCCGTCGGTGGGCCTGTCGGTCTGGGGCACGTCCGCGATGCGCACCGCCGGCGACGACATCGCCGAGGTGTTCTCGCTGCTCGGCGTCCGGCCGGTGTGGGACGACCAGTCGCGCCGCGTCACCGGTCTGGAGGTGATCCCGCTGCAGGAACTGGACCGGCCGCGCATCGACGTCACGGTCCGGATCTCCGGCTTCTTCCGCGACGCCTTCCCGCACGTCGTGTCCATGTTGGACGACGCCGTGCAGCTGGTGGCCGCGCTGGACGAGCCCGCGGAGCACAACTTCGTGCGGGCGCACATGCTCAAGGACCTGGAAGAGCACGGCGACCAGCGCCGGGCCACGTTGCGCGTCTTCGGTTCCAAGCCGGGCGCGTACGGCGCGGGCGTGCTGCCGTTGATCGACAGCCGCAACTGGCGCGACTCGTCCGACATCGCCGAGGTCTACGCGGTGTGGGGTGGCTACGCCTACGGCCGTGGTGTCGACGGTGTGGCGGCGCGCGCGGACATGGAGTCGGCGTACCGGCGGATCGCGGTGGCGGCCAAGAACATCGACACCCGTGAGCACGACATCGCCGACTCGGACGACTACTTCCAGTACCACGGCGGCATGGTCACGATGGTGAAGGCGTTGACGGGCAAGGCACCCGCCGCGTACGTCGGTGACAGCACGCGCCCCGAGGCCGTCCGCACGCGCACGCTGACCGAGGAGACCTCGCGGATCTTCCGGGCCCGCGTGGTGAACCCGCGCTGGATCGGCGCGATGCGCAACCACGGGTACAAGGGCGCGTTCGAGCTGCAGGCGACGGTCGAGTACCTGTTCGGCTACGACGCCACGACCGGCGTCGTCGCGGACTGGATGTACGAGAAGCTGACCGAGAGCTACGTGCTCGACCCGGAGACCCGGAAGTTCCTGCAGACGTCGAACCCGTGGGCGTTGCACGGCATCGCCGAGCGCCTGCTGGAGGCGGCCGAGCGCAAGATGTGGGAGCACCCGGAGGAGTCCACTTTGGACGCGCTGCGGGCGGCCTACCTGGAGACCGAGGGCGACCTGGAGGACGGCGTCTAACCGATCTTCACCCGCCCGGCCCAATCGTTTCAACACGCGGGGTCCCCGCGTGCGGGTTGACCGCACGCGGGGACCCCGCGTGCGGGCCGGGAACACGATCGAGGCGGACGCAGCAGTGGGATGGTGACGGAGCGAGACGGGGGGTGTGGGTTGTCGGGGCGATGCCGTCGAGCAGGCCGCTGACCAGGCACAGGTTCATCCCGCACACCAGCTGCGTGTGCCGGTGCGCCAGGCTGTGGAACGGGCAGTTGCCCAGCAGGATCGAGCCGCCGTCCTCCCGCGGTTCGAAACCGAAGTCCGCCAACGCTTCCGCCACGCCGCCCGATGCCTGCGCCGCGAGATCCGCGCCCCACTTGTAGGCGCGCCGGTGGAGGATCTCGCGTGCCGGTTCGCCCGTGCTCTCGGCTTCCACCAAGGCGTCCGTGAGCAGATGGCTCGCGGCCTCGTACCGCCGGTCGGGCAGCGACACCTCGATCTGCTCCTCCGATCGCCGGTAGAGCTTCGCCGGCCGACCGGCTCCAGGCCCGCTGCGCCCGGTCCGCCGCTGGTGCACCACTGTGAGAAGGCCCATCTCGACCAGCTTGTCGAGGTGGAACGCGGCCGTCGTGCGGGCCAGTTCGACGGCCTGTGCAGCCTCGTCCTTGCTGATAGGAGACGTCTGGCGCACCACGAAGTCGTAGAGCCTGCGGCGGGTCGGTTCGTCGAGGGCCGCTACGGCGGCGACGGGGTCGGCCATCTCTAAAACCTACTCTTGTTGACTAAATTCGGCCACCGGTCCTACCGTGACGGCATGGACGTCGAAGCGGCGCAGCAGGCGGTCACGGACCTGCTCAAGGCGCTGGGCAAGGACCCGTACTCGGTGCATCTCGCCGACACCCCGCGCCGCGTCGCCGAGGCGTACGCGGAGATGCTGACCCCGCGCGCCTTCACCATGACGACGTTCCCCAACGACGAGGGCTACGACGAGCTCGTGCTCGCGCGCAGCATTCCCGTGCAGTCGTTGTGCGAGCACCACATGCTGCCGTTCCACGGTGTCGCGCACGTCGGATACCTGCCGGGCGAACGGATCCTGGGCCTGTCGAAGCTCGCGCGCGTCGTGGAGATGTTCGCGCGCGACCTCCAGGTGCAGGAACGGCTCACCCAGCAGGTCGCCGACTGCTTGCAGGACCGGTTGCGCCCCTTGGGGGTCGGCGTCGTGATCGAGGCCGAGCACATGTGCATGGCGCACAGGGGCGTGCGGGTCAGCGGCTCCCGCGCCGTCACGTCGGCGTTGAAGGGCGTGCTGCGGACGAACCCCGCGTCACGTCAGGAGTTCTTCACCCTCGTTCACGCGGCCTGAACTGGCCCGAACACGTAGGAGCCGGCGGCGTCGGGGTTGTCGCCCGCCCAGAACTCGGCCCACAGCGTCGTGAACTCGTTGCGCGACAACCTGCCGTCGCCGTCGAGGTCCAGCCTGGCGAAGTCGGTCGCCTCCGCGTGGCCGAGCCAGGCCTCGATCATCATCCGGTACTCCGACTCGGAGACGTAGTCATCGCTGTCCGAGTCCACGGCGCCGAACATCGCGTCCGCCGTCCCGAGGACCGGCTCGATGTTGTCCGGCAGCACGTCGACGACGTTCAGCACGTCGTCCAGGGTCACCTGGTCAGCGCCTCCCGCAGCCGACTGGAGAGTGGTCCACCAGCCCAGCATCACCTGCGTCAGCAGTTTCTCGTCGCTGCCGCGCAACGCCGCCCAGCGCTGGGCGAGCAGCTCGAAGTCCTCCTTGTTCAGGCAGCCGTTGCCGTCGGAGTCCATCGCGTCGAAGACCAGATCCACCTTGCTGCGCTGAAAGTCGCTCGCCATGCGCAGGACGATAGGCCGAATGCCGCAACGCGGGCCATCGGCTGAACGGGTCCGAACTAGTCCACGAACAGAGCATCGGCCAGGTGCAAACGGCCGGACACCCCCAGCTTCCGGTAAATGCCGGACAGCACGCCTTCTACCGCCGTCGGGGCCATGAGCAGCGTCGATGCGATCTCGTCGTCCGAACGGCCGCGCGCCGCCAGTTCCGCCACCTGGTGCTCTGTCGGGGTGAGCGCGGTCGGCCCGGTCTGCCGCATCCGCCGAGGTCCGGCGCTCGTCGCCACCAGTTCGGAGTAGGCGCGGGCGGCCATCGCGGCCGATCCGCACTTCTGCGCCAGGTCGACGGCGTCACGCAGGCACGTCCGCGCGAACGCCGTGTCGCCCTGGCGCCGCGCCACGACGCCGAGGTCCACCAACGCGCGCGCCAGTTCCAGACGGGCGGGGGAGGCGCGCAGCACCCGTACGGCCTCTTCCAGCAACGTCCGCCCGGCTGTTCCCGCGGTCACCCTGCCCTCCGCGCGCAACGCCATGCCCAACGCCCTCGGCGCGCCCCAGACGCGGGCGAGCGCCACCTCCTCCTGGGCGAGGTCGCGCGCCCGTTCGCCGTCGCCCATCGCCGCGCAGGCCAGTGCCGCTCCGGAACGCCACGACAGCGCCGCCGGGTTGCGGTACGGCCAGGCGGCGCAGTGCCGTCCGGCGGCCAGGAACGCTTCCAGGGCGTCGTGGTCGTCGCCTCGCGCGGTCAGCACGCGGCCGCGCACGGTCAGCACACCGCCGAACGACCACGTGCGCCGCGCCTCGTCCGTCGAGGCCTTGGCGATCACTGCGGCGGCCTCGTCCAGACGGCCCTCCTCGAGCAGGATGTCGGCGAGCAGCGCGGCGTGCCAGGTGGAGACGGCGTGCCAGCGCCGGTCCTGCCGCAGGTGGCCGGCCGCCACCTCCAGGTCGGCGCGGGCGGAGGTGAGATCTCCCTTGCGACGCTGGACGTTCGCGCGCATCACGTTCGTCAGTGCGCGCAACGCCGGTGCCTGCGCCCGGTCGACCTCGTCCAGCACGGCCAGCGCCTCGTCCAGCGAGTCGGCCAGGTTCAGGGTCATCGCGGACGTCAGCGCGGCGAGAACGCCGTCGGGGGAGACGAGCCGGACCGCCTCGGTGGCGCTGATGTCCCCGACCATCACGTGGTGCAGCACCCCGGCGGGGGTGTCGAGCGTGACGACCGATGGCACGGCTTCCTGCCACACCAGCCCATGCACCGCCAGATGTGCTCGTGCGGAAGCGGGTCCACGAGACAGGACCGCCGGGATCTCGGCGGGACTGCCTTCGGCGTGCAGGGCGTAGGACAACGCGACTGCGGAGTCTGCGTCGTTCACATCGGACTGGAACGCCTCGCGCAACCGCGCCGTCGCGCCGGGCAGGTCGCCGACCAGCTCGGCGATTCCCAGCAGCCGCAACGCCCGGGACGGGTTCGCCACCGGTTCGCGCAACGCCCGCCACAGCAACCGCGCGGCACCGGCCGTGTCGCCGTGGTTGACCGCCTCCTGCGCGGCCCGGTCGAGCACCTCGCCCGCCCACGGTTCCAGGCCCGGCGAGGTCTCCAGCAGGTGGTCGGCCACCGCCCGGTCCGAGGCGCCGTGCGTCCGCAACGAGCGTGCGGCCCGCAGGTGCAGCTCGGCCCGTGCCGCAGCGGGCATGTCGCCGAGCACCGCGGGCCCGGCCACGCCGAGCAGTTCGACTGTGTGGACGGCCTCGGCGAGCTCCACCGGGCTCAGCCGCGTCAGCTCGGCCAGCACGCCGGGGTGCGGGGACGGCCCGAGCGCGGCCAGGCAGTGCGCCGCGGTCACGACGGAGGCGGAGCGGCGGCGCAGCCTGGCCGCCATGATCTCGCCGGACACCTCCGCGCCGTGCCGGGCCACCCGCCAGGCGGCCTCCGCGGTCGGCGGGACCTCGTCCTCCACCAGGGCCCTGACGAGCCGGGTCACCGCCAGCGGGTTGCCGCCGGTCGCGTCGAAGCAGGCGGCCGTGAACTCGGGCGCGGCCTCGCCCAGTGCCGCCGAGACGAGACGGTCCGTCTCGGCGGAGGTGAGGTTGTCCAGCGTCACCCGCTGGCACGAAGCCATGATCTCGTTGAACGAGGGGTCGTCACATCGCTCGCCCAGGCCCACGGCCAGCACCACGGCGATGCGCAGCCGCTGCACCCTCAACGCCAGGTAGGCGAGCCAGCGCAGGGACGCGGCATCGGCCCAGTGCGCGTCGTCCACGACGACGAGCAGATCGCCCCGTGCGGACAGCGCCGCGGCGAGCCGGTAAACGCCGTGCAGCACGGGGAAATCGGCCGTCATCGCGGTGAGCCGCAAAGCGCCCGCCGCCTCCGCGGGCACGAGATCGGAATCGACCAGATCGAACAGCTGGGCCACGATCCCGAACGGAAGATCGCTTTCCAATGCACTTCCGCGCGCTCGCACGACCTGCCTGCCGGACGTTTCCCAGCGCGCGGCCAGCTCGTCCAGGGCCGCCGTCTTCCCCGTGCCGGGTGCGCCTTCCACCACCGTGGTCGTGCCCGGCACCGCCTGATCACCGATTCCGGCGCACCACACTTTCAGCCGGTTTTCCAAGATCTCTCCACAATCCGCCGCTGAAAGCTCAGCGGAATTGATGCTATGAGAAAGCGCTCCACTTGCCCAGGTAAAGCTTCCTGAGCTGTGGCCGTCTCAACAGGATGAAGGCCCGTATGATCCCGCGGGCTACTACTCGAATGGGTAGCGTCAAGTCCGGCGACTGCGCTTCGGGGTCGTCCCAACGGCGTAGGGGGGCCGCTCGGGGCTGGTCGCGATGCTGGTCGTTGTGGTAATGCACCGCTTGTTCTCCGCCGCCGCGGAGCGAAAGGAAGAATGGGTGTCGGGGAATCGGGACGGGATGTTCCGCGGCCGTGAGGGAGAACGGGAGCTCCTGAACGGCGTGCTGGACACGGGCACCGGTGTGGTGCTGATCGATGGCGAAGCGGGCACCGGCAAGACGCGGTTGCTGGCCGAGATCGCCGCCGTCGCCGCCGGCCGCGGCTTCGAGGTCGCGACCGCGCAGGACGAGCTCGACCAGCCGTTCCTGTTGGCCCGCCTGGCAGAACGCCGGCCCGGCGGTCCCGCGCTCGTCGTGCTGGACGATCTCCACCTGGCCGAGCCTGGCACCCTGGCCGCGCTGCGCGCTCTGTTACCCGCCTCCACCCACGAGAAGGTGGTGTGGCTGCTCGCTCGCCGCCGCGGCGAGGGCACGGACCGCCTGTTCGGCGCCGCGGCCCAGCGCGGTGCCACCAGGATCGAGCTGCGGCCGCTGGCGGACGACGTGGTGGAGGACCTCGTCACCGACCTCGCGGACGGCGTTCCCGACCACGACCTGAAAGCGCTTGCTTCCACCGCCCAGGGCAATCCGGCCGCGTTGATCGCGCTCTTCCGGGCCCTGCACGAGGACGGCCTGGTGCTGGCCGGCGCCGGGCAGGCGTCGATCAGGGCCGACCGGCCACCGCACCGCACCGAGGCGTTGCTGCGCGAGGGCGTCGGCGCGTTGAGCGGCGGGGCGAGGCACCTGCTGC
The DNA here is from genome assembly GCF_024648825.1 of Lentzea californiensis. GTDB lineage: Bacteria > Actinomycetota > Actinomycetes > Mycobacteriales > Pseudonocardiaceae > Lentzea > Lentzea californiensis. The sequence continues at coordinate 41,464 of NZ_JANBBE010000022.1, read as the reverse complement.
AGGTCGCCGCCGTGCTCGGCCCGCGCTTCGAACCCGGTGACGTCGCGGAGATGCTGGCGTCGAGCACCGCGATCCTGCTGCCCGCCCTGGACGAGGTCATCCGCGCGGGTGTCGTGACGACTCTGGAAGACAGGCTGGCGTTCCGGCACGAACTGCTCTGGCGCCTGGTCTCCGACTCCGTGCCCCCGCCCGTGCGGCGCGCGTTGCACCGCGAGGCCGGCGAGATGCTGCTGGGGCGCGGCGACTCCGCCGTCCTCGCCGCGAAGCACCTGCTGCACGGTGCCCAGCGCGGCGACGCCCGGTCGATCGACGGGCTGGTCGCGGCCGCGAAAGCCGTGCTGTGGAACGCTCCCGAGGCCGCCGCCGAACTCGCTGTGCGCGCGCTCGAACTGACCGACCAAGCGTCTGCTTCGCTGGTGCACCGCACGGTCATGGCGGTGCGAGCGCTCACCGCGGCAGGCCGGCTCACCGCCGCGCAGGCGCTGGCGCAGGAGGCCCTGTCCGGTCAGGTCGCCCCGGAGCCCGCGGCCAAACTCCGGCACTGCGTGGCCACGACGACGTTGCTGGGAGCCAGGTACGCGGAGTCGCTGGAGATCTCCGAGGCGTTGCTGCGCGAACCCGACTTGGCGCCGGAACTCGCGCCCTGGGTGGAGATCACCCGGCTGATGGCGTTGCTCGGCCACGACCGGCGCCGCGCGGAGGAGCTGGCCGAGGCCGTCGTGCGCACTCGCCAGAGCGCGCCGGACGACGTGCTGGCAACGGCTTTGGCCGTGCTGGCGGCGATCGCGCGCGACACCGGCCGGCCCGGCACCGCGCTGGAACTGGCCAGGGAGGCCGCGCGGTCGAGCACCTCGCACGACCTCGGCGCGTACCCGCAGCTGCTGCTCGCGACCCTGCTCGCGGGGCTGCGGGAGTTCGCCGACGCCGGCAACGTGGTGCGGCGGGTCCGCGGCGGCCCGTCCGCGGTGGTGACCAGGGGGGTCATGACCGCGGTCGTGCAGGCCCGGATCCTGTTGCAGGCGGGGCGGATCGAGGAGGCCGCGGCCGAGGCCCGCGCCGCGCTGGCCGTGGCGGAGGAGACCGGGCACGAGGCGGTGGTCGCGCCGGCGCTGGCGGTGCTGGCGATGGTCGCGATCCACACCGGCGACCTGCCCGCGGCGCTCGAGCACGTCGAGCGCTGTCGAGGCCGGGTCCCAGCCGACGGCGTCCTCTTCTCGCGCGCCTACTACCAGTGGACCGATGTGCTCGTCACCTACGTCGGTTCCGGGCTCGACCAGGCGCTGGCGCTGCTCGGCGCCGAGTACCTAGGCCTGGTGTCGTCGGGACTGTTCGCTGAGGAACCCCGCGCCGCCGGCTGGTTCCTGCGCCGTGCGCTGGAGGCGGGGGACGAGCGGCTGGCGAACGCCGTCGTGGACCACGCGGAAAGGCTGGCGCACGACCATCCGGGGTTCCCGGCGATCGGCGCGGCCGCGGTCCACGCGCGCGGCCTGCTCGACGGTGACGCGAAGTCGCTGGAACTGGCCGCGCGGGAACACCGGGACCTGTGGGCGCGCGCGAACGCGTCCGAGGACCTCGGTGTGCTGCTCACGGCCTCGCCGGACCGGTCGGAGTCGGTGAAGGCGCTGGAGGCCGCGCTCGGGCTCTACCGGGAGATCGGCGCGTCACGGGACAGCGCGCGCGTCCTCGGCCGGTTGCGCAAGCTCGGCCGGCGCCGCAGGACCGCTCCGGCGCGGCCCGAGTCCGGGTGGCCCAGCCTGGACGACACGGAACGGGCCATCGCCAACCTGGTGGCCAAGGGTCAGACGAACCGGCAGATCTCCACGCAGCTGTTCATGTCGCCGCACACGGTGAACTTCCACCTGCGCAAGATCTTCCGCAAGCTCGGGATCAGCTCTCGCGTCGAGCTGGTGCTGAGGTCGAGGGACGACCGGTGACCGGCACGGGCCGCTTGGCCTGACGCCGCAGCTGCAGGATCCGGGCGGCGCCGACGACGGCGACCAGCAGCGCGCCGCCGATCGCGCCGAACAGCAGCGCCACGCCCAGGGGCAGGCTGAACTGACCCCACAGGAAGTGGATCGTGGCGTTGCCGCCGTTCTGCAGGATGAAGACCAGCAGGAAGATCAGCACGACGATCGCCACGAGCACGGCGATCCAGGTGCCGCTGATCCGGGTGGGCCGCAGCTTCTTCGGTGCGGCCACCGGCGCGGGCGGTGCGGCGGTCGGCGGAGCGGCCGGGATGGGTTCGGTGACCGGTGTCTTCGGGGTCTCGTCGCTGAAGGTCGCCACAGTCAGAATTATCGGCGACCAGGGGTGATCCCGCGCGCTGGCGAACGGTTACAACTTGCGCAGCCCGGACAGCACGCGTTCGAGCAGCGCGACGTTCGGCTGGGCGCTCGGCTCGTGCACGGCGACCAGGTTCAGCGTGATCAGGTCGCTCAGCAGCACCCGCGTGACGCCGAGCGGGATCTTCATGAGCGCCGAGATCTCCGCGACCGACCGCGGCTGCAGGCACAGCCGCATCATCGCGGCCTGGTCGTTGGTCGCGCGGTGGAGCCGGTCCTCTTCGGTGGAGAGCAGCGTTTCCAGGCGCAGGTCGTGGCGGGCCGTGGTGCGGCCGCCGGTGCGGGCGTAGGGACGGATGAGCGAGCTGTCCCTGGCGGGGCTGTTGTTCTGATCTTCTTGCACAGGCCACTCCGGTGGCGGTTCCGGTGGGCGTTGGCGCAACGGTTGCTGACGAGGCAGTTGTTGCGTCTCCGAGCCGTTGAAGTCTTCACTTCCGTCGGTGCGCAGCCGTCTACGGGTCGCCGGAGACCCGAAACGCGCCCCCGTGTAACCGATTTCCGTCGCTTCCTCGTCGTGCACGTGCCCAAGCTATAACGAAGACGCCCAAATGTATGTGGATCACGTTGCCTTTTTGTCAGTCAGGTCGAATCTGACTTGGATTGCAGTGCCCGAGGACGTCGTTTGGGTGCGCACGAGGTCCGCCAAACGGTTGACGAGCAACAGACCGCGACCGCCCGGTTCGTTTGCGTGAACAGGGGTCCGGCCAGCCAGAACATCCGTGATGTGCCCGTTGTCGTTGACTTGGCAAACAATACTTTTGCTTTCCGACCACACGCGGACCGTGCTCTCGCCGCCGCCGTGCCGCACGCTGTTCGTCGCGAGCTCGGTCACGGCGAGCGTGAAGTCGTCGACTCGATCATGAGCCAGCCCCAGCTTGGCGGCCTGCTCACGGGCGAACGCCCGCACCGCCGCCATCGCGCCGGCACCGACGGAGGTGCTTGCCGCGTCGGACGGGATCGTCAACGGTAGTGAGTGGGCGGCCACGACGACCCGCGCGGGGTGGAAGTGGTCGCTGGGGCGGTGGCCGCTCGCGTCGATCACGACCGGGTGGGTCTTCTCGGCGTCGGCCAGGATGTCGTGGGTGAGGGCTGTGGTGCTGTAGGGGCACAGGATGCTCAGGTCACGTCCGCTGAACGCGTAGTTGACCAGCGCCTCGTGCAGCGTGCACGCCGGGTACTCGACGTCGGTGCGCAGGTCCCACACCGGCTCGCTGATGATGCGGACGGCCCCGCGGTGCCGGTCGGCGAACGCGCGGAGCTCCGGGATGATCCGGCCGGGGTTGCGGCCGGTGTCCGTCATGTCGAGGAACGTGACGAGGTGGGCGAAGCCGCTGAGCGCTTCCTCGAGGAGCTGGAGGTTCCTGCCCGGTACCGCCACGGCGACGGGTTCGGCGCTCGCGAGGCCCTCGACGACGAACGGGACGGTCCCGTCGATGTAGGACTCCTCGTCGGAGTAGAACAGCGCCGGATGTGCGAACGTCATGTGCCACCTCTCGTCAACGTCCCAGGGTGCGCACCCGGAGCGTTGTTCAAACCCATCATTTCTTGACCCTCACACCGTGTCAGCCCCTACACAGGAGCAGTCATGTTCACCATCGGAGACTTCGCCCATCTGGGGCGCGTGTCGGTGCGGATGCTGCGCCATTACGACGCGGTCGGCCTGCTCCCGCCGGCGCACGTCGACCCGTCCAGCGGCTACCGCTTCTACACCGCCGCCCAGCTGCAACGACTCAACCGCCTGGTCGCGTTGAAGGACCTCGGTCTGACGCTCGAGCAGGTGCGTGTGGTGCTCGACGAGAAGCTTTCCGTCGAACAGTTGCACGGCATGCTTTCGTTGCGGCGGGCCGAGCTGCGGCAGCAGATCCTCGCGGACGAGTCGCGGCTGCGCCGGGTCGAGGCACGTCTCCGCGCCATGGAAAGAGAAGGCGCCATGCCCACCGACGAGATCGTCGTGAAGCCCGTCCCCGCAGTCCGGGTCGCCCGCCTGACCGCGACCGCCGCGTCCTACGGACCCGAGGACATCGGCCCGGTCATCCAGCCGCTGTACCCGGAGCTCTTCGAACGCCTCGGCCGCGCCGGGGTCGCGCCGTGCGGCCACGGCATCGCGACCTACGAGTCCGCCGAGGGCGACCAGGTCGTCGTGCGGGCCGGAGTGACCGTGGCCGTCGAACCGTCCGCCGCCTACGACTTCGAGGTCGTCGACCTGCCCGCGCTGGCCGAGGCGGCGACCATCGTGCACCGCGGCGCGATGGACGACGTCGACACCTCCTACCAGGCCGTGGCGGCGTGGATCGAGGCGCACGGGTACCAGCAGAACGGGCTCGCCCGCGAGGTGTACCTGAACTACGGCGAGGGCGACCCGGCGGACTGGGTGACCGAGCTGCAACTGGAGATCACCAAGCCGTGATCGGGGGATGATCGCGGTCAGTCCTGGTGGATGCGCCGGTGGAGGGACTCCATGCGTTCGTCCAGCTGCGCCGCGATCATCGCCGTCGACATCAGCTCGCCCACGAAGTCCGCGGGCGGGCTGTCGTCGTACTTGTAGAACAGCTTGTGCTCCAGCGTGGCCCAGAAGTCCATGGCGATGGTCCGCAGCTGCACCTCGACCTTCACGTGCTCGACCCGGTCCGACAGGAACACCGGGATTCGCACGATCAGGTGGAGACTGCGGTAGCCGTTCGGCTTCGGCGCGGCGATGTAGTCCTTGGTGTGCAGGATCTCCACGTCGTGCTGGCGCGCGAGCATCGCCTTGACCCGGTAGACGTCCGAGACGAACGGGCAGATGACCCGCACGCCCGCTATGTCGTCGAGCCAGTCGCCGATCGAGTCGAGGTCGAGCGGAAAACCCTTGCGCTGCAGCTTCTCCAGGATGCCCTCGGGCTTTTTCACCCGATTGGTGATGTGCTCGATCGGGTCGTGCTGGTGGACCGAGTCGAACTCCTCGCTCAGGATGCGGAGCTTCGTCATGAGCTCCTCGATCGCGAACTTGTAGACGAGCAGCCGCCGTTCGAGGTCGCGGAGCAGGCCCAGGTCGTCGGCGAGGTCGGTCACCACACCAGAGTACTGATCACGCTCGTCAGAACTGCGCGACCGCCTCGGGGGCGTAACCGTAGAAGCCGGGAAGACCACCTGTGTGGAGGAACACGACCGGCACGTCGCTGCGCGGCGCGATCTCGCGGAACTTCACCGCCGCCTTGCCGGTGTAGACGGGGTCGAGGATCACGCCCTCGGTCTCGGCGAAGAGCTTCAGCACGTCCCACATCTCCGGCGTGGGCACGCCGTAGCCGGGTCCGATCGTGTCGTCGGTGACGGTGAGGTGGCCGAGTTCCGGGGCCGGCTCGCCGAGGAGGGCGGCGGCGTCCGTGGCGAGGGTGCGGAGTTCCTGCTCGGCGTCCGCGGCGGTGTGCGACACGCTCGCGGCGTGAACGGTGCCGCGCCAGCCCAGGAGTTCGGTGCCGAGCGCCACGCCGGCCGCCGTGGCGCCGCTGCCGTCCGGCACGACGATGGTGGCGTTGTCGATGCCGCGTTCGTCCAGCTGCCCGACGAGCTCGACGGCCGCCGCGACGTAACCGAGCGTTCCCAGCCCGTTCGAGCCGCCCACGGGCAGCGTGACGGCCTTGTCGTGGTTGACCTTCTCGTACGTCCGCACGGTCTCGTCGGCGTCCGCGCAGACGTGCACGTTCGCCCCGAACATGTGGTCCAGCACGACGTTGCCGGACCGCTCGTACGCGGCGCCCGTCATCGGCACCTTGGCCGTGAGCACCAGTTCACAGCGCAGCCCGAGCTTCGCGCAGGCCGCCGCGGTCTGGCGGCCGTGGTTGGTCTGCAGCGCGCCGAACGTGATGATCGTGTCCGCGCCCTGCTCGATCGCCTGGCCGAGCAGGAACTCGAGTTTGCGCAGCTTGTTGCCGCCGGCGCCGAGGCCGTTGACGTCGTCGCGCTTGATCAGGACCGGCGGGGCGCCGAGTGTCGCCGCGAGCCTGGGCGCCTCCTCCAACGGGGTCGGCCAGGTGCCCAGGGAGACTCGGGGGAACGCGCTCAGATCCATGGGGCGAGTTTAAGTGCCTCGTTCCCGGAGGGTTCTGCTCCGATGCCGTGCAGGACGTGGGCGAGGACCTCGATGCCGCGCACCACTCGTGGACCCGGCCGGTTGAAGTAGGCCGGGCCGTCCAGCACCCACGTCTCCGGCAGGTTCTGGGCGGGGAGCTCCCGGAGCGTCCGCTCGGGCGGGAAGCCGCACGGCATGAGCAGCACCACGTCCGGCGCCGCGTCGTGGACCGCCTGCCACGTGATCGGCCCGGTGTGCTCGCCCCTCCCGGCGAGCAGCGGGACGCCGCCGGCGGCCTCGACCTGCTCCGGCACCCAGTGCCCGGCGGGCCAGCACGGGTCGAGCCACTCGATCGCGGCCACGCGCGGGCGGACGAGCTCCCCGGTCTGCCGCTCGACGTCGGCGACCCGCCGCCGGAGTGCGGCGATCCTGTCCGCGCTGTCGACGCCGAGCACGTCGCCCACGGTCTTCAGGCAGCCGAGCACGTCGTCCAATGTGGAAGGTTCGAGGCTCAGCACGACCGGGCCGGCGTCCATCATCCGGACGGTGTCGGTGACCCTGCGGTAGGAGATCGCGCAGACGTCGCAGAGGTCCTGGGTGAGGATCACGTCCGGCTCGAGGTCGTGCAGCAGGTCCGCGTCCAGGCCGTAGAGCGACGACCCGTGGTGGACCGTCGAGTTGATCTCCCTGCTGCTCAGGGCGTCCTGGTCGATGCCGGTGCTCGTGACGACGGGAACGCCTGCCACCTCGGCGGGCCAGTCGCACTCGTGGGTGCGTCCCACAAGCTGCCCGGCGAGGCCCAGTTCGGCGACGATGTCGGTGGCCGCGGGCAGCAGCGAGACGATCCGCATCAGACCTCCCTGCCGAACTCCGCGTACCGCGTGGAACCGCTCTCAAGGGCCGCCAGGGCGAGCGTGAGGCGGCGGTGCAGTGACGGGTAGATGCGGGGCTTCGCCTCGTCCAGCGTCAGGTACAGCACGCCTTCCAGTTCGGGATCGCACGCCACGGCACCGTCCACGACACCACCGTCGAACACGAACTGGTGGCAATCGCGCCAGACCCCGTTGCGCGGCGTCCAGTCGACCACCAGCAGCGGCCCCAGAGCCACCGGGAGACCGAGCTCCTCCCGGATCTCCCGCAGCGCCGCGGCCTTCGGCGACTCGTCGTCCTCCGTCATGCCACCGGGGATGTCCAGCACCGCCTTGTACGTCGGCACGACGAACAGCACGCGTCCGGTGGAGTCGCGGATCAGCGCCCCGCCCGCGCAGGTCTTGGTGGGCCGCCGGGACGCCACTCCGGGCACGTGCTCCAGCTCGGCCGGACCCTCGTCCAGAACATCGGCGGCGAATGATGCGGGGTCTCCCGCGTGCAGTGCGGACACGAGCCGATGATCACACCACAGGGTGAATAGTGCACGCCCTGTACGCGGGGTTTCGCGCTGGTGAGCGGATGTGCGGAAGATGACGGCCTGCGACGAAACGTTCGGGGAGTACGCTTGGCCCTGTAACTCCGTGCGATCAATCGCCGATGTCCAGGCAACATCGGTGGAGGTGACGCCAATGGGGGCAACCGGTGCCGCCAAGCGCAGACATGACGGTGGATCGGCCCCGTGGTCGGTGGTCGGACTGACTGTCGTGTTCGTCGTGGTGGCCCAGGTCCAGTTCGCCATCGCGGTCGCGGAGTCGGTCTGGTGGCCGGCCGTGGTCGGGGTGTTGCTGCTGGCAGCGGCGGTCGCGTTCGTCAAGACGGCGCGCAGGCTGCGTTGGGAGGACAGCGACTCGTACGAGGCACCGCCCGAGGTGGCCATGCCGCTTCCGGCAGAGCACTACGAGAGCCACGTCGACGCCGACGGAAGCCTGGCACGCGCGGTCGGCGAAGTCGTCCACGCGTCACGGCGCTGGCGGGCCTGACAGCCTCACAACGCGGAGACCGGGCCACGGGGTGGTCCGGTCATGCCGCCCTGTCCAGGCGTCTCCCCCCACCCGCGGAATGGATCCATGCCGACGTCTGCCGAGTGGCTCGAAGTGCGCGCTCACCTGCTCGAACACCGTCACGCGCTGGCGCTCGAGGCCGTCGCCGAGTACCCGGACGTGCCCAGGGTCGCCGGTACGCCGCTGCTCACGTCGCCGGACTGGATGCCCGCCGGGCCGATCCCGCTGGCCGGCCTCTCGCTGGAGTTGACGGCCTCCGCCGCGTTGCCCGTGGTGGCCGCCTCGCAGCTGCCCGACGGGTTCGGCAGCTACTCGGAGGCGATGGCGGCGCTCGCGGCGCCGGCCGTGTTCCAGAACCGCGAGACCTACCGGCTGCTCGGCTTCACCGGGCGGCACCTGACGTTCGGGCTCGGCAGCTACTTCGACGGCATCGACGTGGGCGAGGCCTGCGCGCACGAGTACGCGGCGCGGGTCGCCGGGCTGCCGTTGCGCTCGGCGGTCGGTGATCCGTGCGATCCCCGGCGGCGGCCGGTCAACGTCGCCATCAGCACGCTCACCCTGCGGCACGACGAGGTCTCCGGCGAGGCGACGTTCTTCCTGCACTGGCGTGACCCGAAGCGCGTCGGGCACGCGGGCGGCATGTTCCAGGTGCTGCCGGTCGGGGTGTTCCAGGGTTCGTCCGAGGCCGATTTCTCGTTGTGGCACTGCATGATCCGCGAGTTCGCCGAGGAGATGCTCGGGGCGGAGGAGATCCACGACGCCGACTACGCGGCCTGGCCGTTCGCGCAGCGGCTCACGGAGGCGGCCCGCGTGTTCTACCTCGGCATGGGCGTGGATCCGCTGACGTTCGCCACCGACATGCTGACCGTGGCGGTGATCGGGGCTTCGCGGTTCGACGAGCTGTTCGGGGACCTGGTGTCGCACAACGACGAAGGCCAGGTGCTGCGCGGACTCCCGTTCACCGCTTCGAACGTCGAGCGGTTCGTGCACCAGGAACCGACGCAGGCCGCCGGTGCCGCGCTGCTGTCGCTGGCCTGGCAGCACCGCGCGGAGCTGCTCAGGGCCTGAACGGGTTCGGCAGGTAGGCCCACTTCGTCGTTTCCGGGTCCAGGCGCATCAACGTGAGTGGCTTGGCGGGCAAGGGATCGTGCAACAGCGCGTGCCGGTCCGGCGTGTCCGGGACGGTACGTGCCACCACGTCCCACAGGTCGGCGGCCGGGGCGTCGAGCGCGTCGACCAGCCCGGTCAGCGCGGTCGCGAAGAACGTCGCGAACGTCTTGGCGCGCAACGCCTCTGGGTTCGCGTGCAGGCGTTCGGGCAGACCGGCGCGCGGGCTGACGCGGATGTCGGCGAGGTCGCGGTAGATCACCCGGCTCGGCCTGCCGCCGACCAGGCCGACCAGCAGGTTCTGCTCGTGCGCCTCCAGGGCCACCCCGCGTGCGAGCAGCGTCATCAGCGGCGGCACGGTCAGCTCGGCGAACTCCGCGAGCCAGCCGATCGGGTCGGTGATCGGCGCGCCCCTCAGCGCGGCCAGGGGCAGCAGCGTCTCACCCTCGTGTGGCACGGGTCTGTCGCGCAGGATCACGCCGAGCCGCCGGTCGGGTTCGCCGTCGGTGAGCACGGCGGCCGATGCCCGGTTGTGCTGCAGTTCGATGCCCTCGACAGCCCCGTCCAGGAAGTCGGAGACCGTCGTCGCGGTGGCGATCGAGCCGCCGGAGATGTCCCGCACGGCCGAGGTGATCTGGGCGCTCAGCGTCGTTTTGACGTGCCAGGCGCCGGCCGAGAGCGTGCGCAGCGCCATCAGCGGGCTCGCGTCGAGGGTGCCGGCGGTGGTCACGCCCAGCCGGTCCGCCTGCCAGGGGTGCACCGGGAGCAGGATCCGCTCGCCGTCGCGCAGCTCGTCCGGCCAGTCGCCGAACACCACGTGCCGTGCCGCGGGGTGCAGCCGCAGCGGCACGACCGGGCGGTGCTCGGGGCCGTACGCGAGGTGGTCGGCGGCGGTGAACCCGGTGCGGTTGCGGCAGCACGGGTGCAGCGGATGGCCGTCGACCACGCTCTGTTCGTGCTCCTCCAGCGACCTCTGCGCGAACGGGGTCGTGAGCGGGCTCGCCGTGCGGGACAGGGCCAGTCCGGCCACGCTGCAGGCGACCTCCGTGATCAAGCTCTCCGACCGGGGCCAGCGCAGCGCGGTGAGGAGGTCGACCGGGTGGGAGTACCCGGCCGGATCAACGCTGACCTGCGGCAACGGCTCGATCGCGAACGCCCGGCGCAGGCGCGCGAGGATCGCCGCACGGGCTCCGGGTAGCGCCGCGATGAACCTTTCGGCGCGTGTTCCGTCCAGCGCGGCGGCGAACTCGGACTCGACCGGTGTTTGCGTCAGAATGATCTGATCCTGACACATCGCCGGAGGGAAGCGGACACCGGTGGAATCGAGCACTGACCCCGACGGCATCACGACGACGGCGCTGCTGAACTGCCTGCGCCGTGAGGTGGGGGAGTGGGCGGACGGCACGCTCCGGCTGCCCCGCACCGGCACGCTGCTGCGCGTGCGGGAGGGGCGCTGGCTGTCGGACCCCGAGGTGTTCACCGGTTCGTGGCAGCCGTTGTCGTGGCACGAACTCGCCGTGCTCGTCACGAAGGAGCTCGGCGACCCGCCGGTCGGCTTCCTGGACGAGATCGCGGGTTCGCGGTCGGCCATCGCCGCCGTGCTCGACGCCCGCACCGCTCCGCCCGCCGATCTCTACCGGCGCTCCGAGCAGGCGCTGGTCGCCGGCCACCGCTACCACCCCGCGCCGAAGGGCCGCGGCGGCCTTCCCGCGCAGGAGTGGCTGCCTTATTCGCCCGAGGTGCACGCGAGCTTCTCGTTGGCACAGCTGGAAGGCTCGTTCGTCGACGACGGCGAGGTGCCGCTGCCCGCCGGTGTTCTCCCCGCGCACCCGTGGCAGCTTTCGTTGCTGGGGCTCGAAAGTCCGGTGTCCGGGCCCGAGGTGTGGCCGACGTCCTCGGTGCGCACGGTGTACGACCCGGCGGCCGACCTGTTCTACAAGTTCAGCCTCGACGTGCGGATCACCAACGACGTGCGCCGGTTGTGGGCGCACGACCTGCGCTGGATCCCGCCGCTCGCGCGACTGCTGAGGCCGGTGTTCGCGGACATCGCCTCGGCGTTCCCCGGCGCGGCCTTCCTGATCGACCGCGGCTACCGGACGTCACCGGACTCCTTCGAAGGCCTGGCGGTCGTGGTGCGCGACGGCATCCGGCAGCACACGCTTCCCGGCGTGACACCGTTGCTGGCGGCGGGAATCAGTGAGGGCTTCGAGGGCAACCCGTTGGACGGCTTGGACTCCAATGGTGCGCTGCGCTGGTTCCGGCAGTACGTCTCGGTCGTCGTTCCTCCTGTGCTGCACGCGTTCTTCGCGCACGGCGTCGTGATGGAGTGCCACCTGCAGAACGTCGTGGTCGGCGTCGACGCCGAGGGCATGCCGGTCCAGGCGATCTACCGCGATCCCGAGGGCATGCGGCTGCTGCCTCGCCATGCCGAGCTGCTGTCCTCGATGGACGGCCAGGACGGTTCGCGGGGAGTGTCCGAGGCGAAGGGGTGGGAGCGACTGCAGTACTGCCTCGTCGTCAACCACCTGATCGAGATCGCGGGTGCGGTGCAGCAACGGCACCCCGGCCTGGACGTGTGGGCGGAGGCACGGTCCGTGTTCGTCGCGTACGCGAGAGATCACGGAAGTGACCAGGTCATGTCGTTGCTGGAGAGCAGGTTCGTGCCCGCGAAGGCGAACCTGCTGCTGCGCTGGACGCGTGCGGAGGGCGCGGCGAGCCGGTACGTCGACTGCCCGAACCCGTTGTACCGGAGCTAGCTGACCGGACGTACTCGCACCGGCACGGCAACCTGGACGCTCGCTGCCGCGTGAAGGTTCCGTGCTGTGTCTTCTGGGAGAAGTGAGTGCGGGAGCGGTGGACCTGGGCGCGCCCAGGCAGCGGTGCGTCCTCGCCGCGCTCGCGGTCGACGCCGGCAGGGTCGTGCCGGTCGACCGGCTGGTCGAACGCGTCTGGGGTGCCTCCGCGGCGCCGCGGGCGCGCACGACCTTGCACAGCTACGTGTCCCGGTTGCGCCGGGCGGTGGCCGCGATCGGGGGCCTGGCGATCGAGCACCGGCCGGGCGGGTACGTCCTGCTCGGCGACGAGATCGACCTGCTGAAGTTCCACGACCTGCGCGCACGTGCCCGAGCCGGGGACACGGCCGGGTTGCTGACCGAGGCGCTGGCGTTGTGGCGGGCGGAGGCGCTGACCGGCCTCGACGGCGAGTGGGCGCGCGAGGAACGCGACCGGCTGGAACAGGAACGGCTGGCGGCCTCGCACGAGCTGGTCGACGCGCGGCTGGCGGTCGGCGGGGGCGGGGAACTGGTGGCCGAGCTGGCCGCACGGGTCGCGTGCCACCCGTTGAACGAACGCGTGGCGCACCAGTACCTGCTGGCGTTGCACCGGGCCGGCCGCGGCACCGACGCGCTGGAGCACTACCGGCGCATCCGGGAGCGGCTGCGGGCGGAGCTGGGCGCCGAACCCTCGGTCGCGCTGCGCGAGCTGCACCAGCGGATCCTCGCCGCCGATCCCCGGCTCACCGCGGCACCGCCGCTCCCGGTGGTGCCGCGCCAGCTGCCTTCGGAGCCTGCCACGTTCGTCGGCCGCCACGAGGAACTGGACCGCCTCGACGCCGCCGTCACCGGCACCGTGCTCATCTCGGCGATCGCGGGCACCGGCGGGATCGGCAAGACCAGCCTCGCGTTGCGCTGGGCACACCGCAACGCCGGCCGGTTCACCGACGGCCAGCTGTTCATCGACCTGCGCGGCTTCTCCCCGGCGGAGGAGCCGATGGACGCCGGTGAGGCGCTGGGAGGCCTGCTGCACGCGCTCGCCGTCGAACCGGGCCGCATCCCCGCCGACGTCCAGTCCCGTTCGGCGTTGTTCCGCTCCCTGGTCGCGGGCAGGCGGATGGTGCTGGTGCTGGACAACGCGGCGAGCACCGACCAGGTCGTGCCGCTGCTGCCCGGCTCCGAGCGGTGCACCGTGCTCGTCACGAGCCGCAACCGGTTGCCCGGCCTGGTCACCCGGTACGCGGCCGAGCACCTGGTGCTGAGCGAGCTCGCCGACGCCGACGCCCGCGCACTGCTCGCCCGCCGGCTCGGCGCCGGTCGCCTGGAGGCCGAACCGGAGGCCGCCGGCCGGCTGGTCGCGCTGTGCGGCGGGTTCCCGCTGGCGCTGAGCATCGTCATCGCCCACGCCCAGATCCGCCGCGGCCTGCCGCTGGCGGTCCTCGCCGCCGAACTGCGCGACGCCGTCATCGACGTGCTCGACAACGAGGAGCCCTCCGCCAGCCTGCCCGCCGTGCTGTCGTGGTCGTTGCGCGCCCTGTGCCCGCGGCAGCGCGACGCGTTCGCCCTGCTGGGCACCGTTCCGGGCCCGGACATCGGCCTGGCCGCCGCGGCCTGCCTCCTCGACGTCACACGGACACGGGCCAGACAGGTGCTGAGCGCCCTGGAAGGGGCTTCCCTGCTGTGCCAGGACGTTCCAGGCCGATGGCGGATGCACGGCCTGGTCCGCGCCTACGCCGCCACGGTCGCCCAGGACCTGCCGGCCCTCGTGCGGGAGGAGGCAACGCGCCGGGTGCTCGGCCACTACCTCGAGGCCGCGCGGGCGGCGGACCGGACCATGGACCGGCTCCGCTTCCCGCCGCCGATCGACCACGTCGTCCCCGGCACGCACGTCGACCCGGTGCCGGACGACCAGGCGGCGCAGGCGTGGTTCGAGGCCGAGTTCGCGTGCCTGGTCGCCGCCCAGCAGTCCGCACTCGACCAGCGCAGCCACGCCGTCGCCTGGCTGCTGGCGTGGCACACGACCACGTTCATGGCGCGCCGAGGCCTCGTGCACGCCCGGCTCGCGATGTGGCGGGTCGCCGCCGAAGCGGCCGGGCACCTGCGGAACGCAGCCGTTCTCGCCAGCACCGAACACATGACCGGATCCGCCCACGTCGTCCTCGGGCACCACGAGACCGCCGTCGAACACCTCCACCGCGCACTGGCCTTGGCCGATCCCGTTCACCTGGCCGGAGTGCACTACTCGCTCGGCGTCGCCTGGGGGCCTAGGGACGCACGGCAGGCGTTCAAGCACGCCCGCCACGCGCTCGCCATCTACCGCGCGATGGGTGCGCGGGAGTGGGAAGCGCGCACGCTCGCCCAGATGAGCTGGCTCACGGCGTTCCTGGGAAGGCTCGACGCGGCCAGGAGTTTCAGCCGTGTCGCACTCGCCCTGCACCGCGAACAGGGGTATCGGACGGGGGAGGCGACCATGCTCGCGTGCCTCGGTTTCGTCGCGCACGAGAGCGGCTGCTACGAGGAATCCGTTGAGCACTATGAACAAGCCATCGCCGTGGTGCGGGAACTGGGGCACCTGCACGGCCTCGCGGACGGCCTCGAACGCATGGGCCACACCCTCGTGGCGCTGGGCCGGCACCCGCACGCCGAGGCCGCCTGGCGGGAGGCGCTCGGCATCTACCTCCAGCGCGGCATGGAGGCGGAAACCCAACGCGTACAACAACTTCTCGCCGGATGAGAAGAACTCAGGCTTTCGCCGATGCCCCGTGCGCCACGGCATCGTCGAAGACCAACGGCTGCCACGCACTGGCACCGCTGCGGCCGTGGCCCGGATCGACGCCGACGAACATCCGCCCGCCGACCCGCACTCGCACGTGCCGCGCCTGCCAGTCGACGGTGGCACGCTGCCGGATCCGCCCGTCACACGTCCACCTCCGGTCGCCGAAGTGGACGACCGTGGAGTGCCCCGCGGATCTGCCCGAACGGCAGATCCGCCGCCTCCGTGACGGTGGCCGGTTCGCCCAGACACCCTGCGGTGGCGAGGGATCGGGCCAGAAGGCCTCGGAGCCGGGCAGGTATTGGGCCTCGTGGTTGCCCACCAGCTGCACCCAGCCCGTGCCGAGCCGCTCGCGGACCGCGTGGAGCACGCCGAGGCTGTCCGGTCCGCGATCCACCAGGTCACCGACCTGGATCACGACCAGGCCGGCACCCAGTTCCCGGAGCGCTCGCCGCAACTGGTCCGCGTGCCCGCCCACAACACCGATGGCGGCATCCTGGCCATGTCCATCCCCTGCGATCCACGCTACCTTCGCGGTCGCTGGTCAGGTGGGGGACGACCGTGGCGCGCTTCTGGTTCCCCAGCGGTGGAATGCCTCAGTGGCAGGAAGCTTGGCAGGCAAGGCGTTTCGCGATCCCGTCCACCAGTCGGTGCGCTTCTCCGGCCGCTCAGAGGAGGCGCTTGATCTCTCCCCTCGCCCGGTAGAAGCCGCCGCTCGCCGAGGTGTGGATCTCGGTCACCAGGTAGCGCGCACCGGGCACCCGGATGTCCTTCGGGAACTGCACGGCGCGGGAGCGGTCGTAGCCGTCGGAGATCACGCGGACGCGCATGCGGCCGCCTTCCTGCACGCACTCCACCACCACGCCGCCGGACGGAACCGCGCTCGCCACCACGGTCTCCACCTCGGCCGTGGCCTCGACGCGCTGCCAGTGGTCTGCCTTGATGTCGTTGCGCTGCGGCACTTCGCCCTGCTCCGCCGCGTGGATCGCCGCGGGGCTTGCGTCGATGCACGCCAGCGAGCCGTCCGTCGTGACGATGTAGAGGCGCTCGTCGCGGTACTGCATGGAGAACGCGGAACCACAGCCCGTGCCGAGCTTCCACAGGCGCGTGCCGTCGGCCGCGAAGCAGTACACCGACGAGTGGTTGTCGCCGGCGAACACGTAGTCGCCGCCCGGCGAGGTGGCGCACGAGAAAACCGCCGCGTCGCAACGATAACGCGCGGTCTCTGCTCCGGTGGCGCGCGACAGCCGGTGCACCCACCCACGGCTCGTGCCCGCGAACACCTCCGTGGGCTCCTGCCAGCCGAACAGCACCGCACCCGTCGTTTCGGCGTGCCACACCGGATCGCCGGTGCGCGCCGCGTAGTGCGTGACGCCTCGGGAGTGCCCGTGGAAAGCGCCCTCCGGCGCACACCGCACCATCCACGCGCTGTCGCCCGCGCTGCGGCGCGACCACTGGAACTCGTCCTCGTGGTCGACGATCGTGATGCCGCCCTGCCGATCGGACACGCCGAGCACGCCGTCGTCGATGTCGAGCCAGTAGATGTCGACGTCCGTGGCGATCTCGTACGCGACGCGCGGAACCTTGCCGCCCAGGTCGTACACGCGCCCGTCGTCACAACCGGCGTAGATCCAGAAGTCGTCGGCGACGATGCACTTCACGCCGTCCGGTAAGCCGTAGCGCCCGGTGACCCGGCCGTCGTGCGCGAGCGTGAAGACGTCACCGCGCTCGTTGCCGACCCAGGCCTCGTCCTCGCCGATGAAGATGCCGAACGCGGGCGCACCGGAGTGGAACCGCCACAGCACAGGGGCTTGCCGTGCACTGGACTGCACGCTCGCGATCTCGCGCCGGGTGATCGCCCGCCGCTGCCGCCCGCCCTTGACCGCCGGCGCGTAGCCCTTGCGGACCTTCTCGCCGATCTTCTTCTCGGCGGCGCTCACGGCCTTGGCCTCGTCGGCGAACGTGGACTCGCGCGTCGAGCCCCGCTCACCGATGCGGCCGAAGGTGATGCTCACCCTCGTGCCGTCGACGACGACCTCGTAGAACTTGTGCGCGCTTCCGCTCGACTCGGACAGCTCCAGGTACGTGGTGGCAGCAGCCACGGTCCTCCCCCTCGCGTTGATCAGCTGAAACGACCGTAGCAAGGGGGTCTGACAATTCCGGTTCAGCCGTTCGCGAGCCCGGTGCGGAACCAGTCCGGCATCTGCTCGTCGGACCGCGGGAACCAGTCGTGCTCCGTCGCGAAGTCGTCCGCCGACGGCGCCTCGTCGAACTTCGGGTCCTCGTTGCGGTTGTAGGTGATGCTGTACCTGCCGGGCGGGTCGAGGACGTACTCGAACTGGATGAACGAGCCGAGCCCTTCGACGTACATGCCCTTGCGCAACTGCTGGAACTTCCGCCACGCGTCCGGCGGGAACGACCAGCCGCGCACGGTGCCGTCCGGCATCTTCACGCCCGTGTCGGCCTCGCTGTGCATGCCGATCATCTTGACGCGCACCACCAGGCGCACCCAGCCGTGCGGCAGGGTCGGCAGGATCTCCTGGGTGATCTCCGCGAGCTTCTCCTGCTGCTCGGTCGGGCTGAGCGCCGGCCAGTTCGCCATGGTTGTTCGCTTTCTCCTAGGTCGCGGTGGGGCACAGCCAGCCTACTGATCGGCCAGGCTCGCCTCGTGTGCGCGCTGCAGTTCGAGCCCGCGCTCGACGGTCTCGCGCAACCAGCCGCGCAGGTGCTCGTCCGCGCGCGGGAACGCCTCCAGGTCGCGCACGAACATCGCCGGGTGCAGCTCCGGCGACCACCGCGGGTCCTCGTCGTAGTTGAACGTCACCTCGGGCTCAGCCTCGCGGTGCAGCACGAACCGCGCCGACAGCCACGCGCCGCGGTCCTCCTCGTACATCTGCTCGCGGAGCTCCTGCAGCCGTTCGGTCATGTCCGCCAGCCGCACTTCGCCCGCGAACCCGCCCTCCGCCGTCTTGGCCGCCGCGGCGAGCTCGTACGCCAGCACGTTCGCCCAGACGTCCAGCGTGACGCGGCTCCACCCGGCCGGGGCACCTGCTTCCAGCAGCGTGCAGATCTCAGCGATTCGCGTATCGGTTCGTGGGTCCATAGTTCACCTCCGGACGGTTCGGGAAGACACGTTCCTTGGTCACCACGTTCTCCACGATCTTATTGCCGTCCTCGTCCAGCTTCGGCTTGCCGTTCGCGTCGACCTCGTACGTGACCTCCCGCCAGCGCATGGCCACCTCGCCCGGAACACCGTCGGCGTCGCGCGTGGCCCGCACCTCGTAGTTCTGGACGTCCTGGTGCTCCTTGGAGGCGAACTCGACGAGGTAGTTCTCCTTCTCGCGCCACGAAGCGGCGTGCACCCAGCCGTCGCGGATGTTGCCGGAGTTGGACGCGGCCATCTGCGGGTGCATGTTGATGTACTCGCCGAGGCCGCCGAGCTCGTTGGCCAGCAGGTGACCACCGGCCCACTTGATGCGCGAGTTCTCCAGCTCCTCCCGCGTGAGCGTGCGGTTCGGCGGGTCGTTCGGGTACGCGGCCTCGCCCTCCTGGTAGGCCCGCTGCTGCGCACCCTTGCCGGAGTCGTCGTCGCGGTACTTCGTGTTCTGCCCGCCCGCCTCGACCTCGCCGGTCATCGCGTCGGTCTGCCCGTGCTCGTTGGTGTGGAAGGAAAGCACCTTGTCGGGGTTGTGGGTGTTCGGCACCCGGTACTGGACGTCCGGCAGCAACGGGTGGCTGAGGTCGGGGTTGAACCCGGACCACTTGCCCTTGCCGTCGACCGCCATGTCCTGCCGGCCCGGCGTGGCCTCGACCCACTTGACGTTGCCGTCGCCGTCGGTGATGAACGTCGTGCGCGTGCCGTTCTGGTTGGTGACCGGGTACTCGGTCCACGGCTGCAACGGCTGGTGGTCCCGCAGCGGGACCGGCACCGTCTCGGGGGCCTCGATCGGCTGGAGCCGGTCGGGCTGGGTGTTGCCGTCCGGCACGGTCTCGCGGTCGCGGTGCGGCGCCTGGATCTCCTCGTGCCGGTTGAGCGGCTGCCGCGGGGCGTCCGGGTTGTCCGGGTCGACCGGTTGGTGCGTCGGCCGGTCGTAGTCGACGAACCGCTCGTTGTAGCTCGGGTCGTCCGGCCGGATGATCCGATCCTTCGGGATCGGCATGTGCTCGGGATCCGGTCGGCGCGGCGCGTCCTGGTTCTCCGGCGCGGTGCTGTTCTCCGGGCTGTCGGCGTCCCCGCGGTCCCTTGCGTCGGCGCCGTCGGTGTTCCGGTCGCTGCCGGGCGCGTAACCGTCCTCGCTGGCCCTGGTCCTGGACCCGTCCGGGTGGTGCGTCTCCCACTCGCCGTTCGGGGGGATCCGCGGCGAGCGCGTGCCGTCGGGCCCGATCTCCACGTCACTGGTGAAGACCCGCCCGTTGCTGTCCGTCCACGCGGGCCTGGTCGGCGCCACGACCGGCGCGTCGAGGTGCCGGGAGAGCTGCTGCGCGAAGTCGTTGCTGCCGGCGTCGCAGCCGATCAGCCGGACGGGCCTGCTGCCGTCGTAACCGCTGCGCCGCAACATGTCCGCGTACTCGGCGGGCGTGTAGTCGTGCCCGCCGACGCGAGCGCGGCCGTCCGGCGTGACGTGCACGTCGGCCGTGAAGAACCGCGGGTCCTCCGGCACCCGGTGGGGGAGGTCGCCCATGTCGCGGTCGCCGCCGTGGTGCGACACACCGGCAGGGGTCTGCTCGGCGTGCCGTTCGTGGGCCTGCTCCGGCGAGGGCCGCTCTTCCGCGTGCGACTGCGGCGCGTCGTTGTCGGGCCGGTTGTCGGCGTCGTTGTGGTGGCCGGGGCCGTCGGCGTCGCGGTGGGGGCTGTCGGGGCCCTGACCGGGGCCGTCCGGTCGCGCGGCGTCGGGACGGTTGGCGTCCGGTCGGTTGGCGTCGGGCCTGCTGCCGTCTGGACGGTTGCCGTCTGGACGGGTGCCGTCGGGCCGCGTGCCGTCCGGCCTGCTGCCGTCCGGTCGGGACGTGTCAGGTCGCGAGCCGTCGGGACGGTTGTGCGGCTGACCGGGCGCGTCGGGACGCTGACCGGGGTGCGTGACGGGGCCGTCGGCACCACGTGGGCGGGCGCCGTCGGGACGGTTGGCGTCGGGACGCTGGTGCGGCGCGGGGGAGTCCGGCCTGCTCGGGCCGCTGGGGTGGCCGCCGGGGCCGTGGCCGCCAGGCGTGTGCGGGCCGGGACCACCGGCGTGCGGCGTCCCCGGACCCGGCCCGAAGCCGGGCTGCTGCGCCGTGTGCGGGCTGGTGCCGGGGCCGCTCGGTCCGGCATGGGGAGCGTCCGCGTGAGTCGGCGAGGTGGTCGACTGCGGGCGCGTCGGCGCGTCCGTCCGTGCCGACGGCGACGTGGTCCCAGGACCACCGTGCGACCCGTCGGGCGAGTGCGGCGCGCCAGGGCCGCCGGGACCCGACGGAGTGTTGGGACTGTGTGGTGCTGGCGCACCGGGGCCGCCGTGAGGTGCCGATGGTGCATTGGGGCTGTGAGGCGCACTTGGGCCGTACGGCGAGTTCGGTCCCGATGGCGCGTTAGGACTGTGGGGTGCGCCGTGCGGAGCGTTCGGCGTGCCCGCATGCGGTGCGGAGGGAGAGTGCGGTGCGCTCGGGCCGTGCGGCGCGTTCGGGGAGCCGGACGGGCCGAAGTTCGGCTGCGAGGGGGCCGACGGCCTGGCCGACGACGGGGACATGTCCGGGGTGCGCTGCGAAGGCATTCCCGAGCCCAGGTCACCGCGTGCGCCCGGCGTGCCGGTCCAGCCTCCGCCGGAACCCGGACGTGCGCCGCCACCTGCGGGCGAACCACCCGCGGGGTTGCCGGCGGGACCTCCGGCGGGGCCGCCCATCGGGCCCTGCTGCGGAGTGGTCGCGGAGCTGGACGGCGGTCCGCCGTCGCGTGGCGCGGACGGGGCGTGCTGCGAGGGTGCTTCCGGTGCCGCTACGCCGGCCTGGGTGGTCTGGCCGGTGTTGCGCGGCGGGGCAGCCGGTGCGTCGGGAGACGCCGTCGGACCGTGCGTGCTCGGGCCCGACGGGCCACCTGACGGCCCACCGCTCGAAGGCGAACCCGGAGAACCCGGAGAAGGGGCGTTCGACGTGCTGGGGCCGTCCGGTCCCGGCGAGGACGAAGGCCCGTTCGGCGAGGACGAAGGCCCGTTCGGCGACGGCGAGTTCGGGGAGGACGGAGGTCCGCCCGGCGAAGGCGCGGAAGCCGACGGCGAACCAGGCGAAGGCGACGACGGACTCGGACCGTCCGGAGAGGACGGCGAAGAAGGCGAGGAAGGCGAAGACGGTGACGGAGACGGACCGGACGGGCCCGAAGGCGACGAAGTCGTTGGCGCGTCAGGGGAGGACGACGTGGGCGAGCCGCTGGTGTGCGTGCCGCCGGCGTTGGGGAGGTCCGGCGTGCTCGAGGTCTGGAAGAGACCGCCGGGCTTGATGGACTTCGTGGAGATCACGTCCAGGCCGGTGACCTTGCCGACGATCTTGCCGACGACCTTCATGATCTTCGTGAAGATCTCGACGATCTTGCCGAGCAGCGGCGAGACCTTCTTGATGGTCTTGATGAGCTTCTGGATGAGCTCACCGATGCGGGTGGCCCACTTGGAGATCGCGGTGACGGCCTGCGCGACGATCACCGGCGTGCCGAACCCGAGCGTGAACACGGCCTCGAGCACCCACGCGATCAGCTTCCCGACCAGGTCGGCGATCAGGTCGCGCACCATCTCGCGGACGAAGGCGACGACCATGCCCATGATGCCGACGACGGTGCCGACGGAACCGGCGGCGGACGCGGCACCGGTGATCGCGTCGCCCTGGGCGCCCGCGGCGGCCCGGTACGCGTCCGCGGCGGATCCCTGCCACTCGGCGGTGCCCTGCACGGCCTGCTGGTAGTCCTGCGCGACCTTGCCGAGCTCCTCGGCGACCTTGTTCCACGTGGCCGAGTACGACTCGATCACCGGCGGGTCGCCCGCCAGCCAGTCGAGCGCCTCCTTCAGCGGCTGCATGTGTTCCATCAGGAACGACGCCGCGGAGGACAGCAGGGTGCCGAACGGGTCGATCGCCATCGACGCGGCGTCCGCGACGAGGCCCACCATGCCCAGGCCGCCCTCGACCCAGTTGCCGTCCTTGATGCCGTTGAACGTGTCCATCGCGGACTCGGCGATGGGGATGCCCGTCGCCCAGCCGTTGTCGCCCGTCCCGGCGTTCATGAACCCCGACGGCTCGGCGTCTGGCTTGACCACCAGAGGATTCGACATCACGCGCCTCCGATGATCTTGGTGATGTCCTCCGGCACGTGCCGTCCTTCCCCCGAAACGCAGTCGTTCCCCAGGATGACGCAGCGCCGGACGCGCCGGTTCCACGAGGTTTCCGAATGCTCCGATCAGCGCAACGGCGTTGCTCCGGCGAGCCCGTCCCCGCCCCGCGAGCGCGGGACGGGGACGGGGAGGAAGCGACGCGTCAGGCCTTGGCGGTCGCGACCGCGGCCGGCTCCTGCGGCAGGCGCCCGAGCTCCGCCGTCGGACGCCGGAAGGTCTCGCGTCCCGTCGCGATCGCGGTGGCGCTGACCGCGCACACCACCGCCGTGAAGATCGCGACACCGATCCAGTCGTCACGGCCGGAGCCGATCGCCGCCACCACGCTGGGGGCGAACCCCGCGACGGCGAACCCGATCTGCGTGCCGATCGCCATGCCGGACAGCCTGACCTCGGTGCTGAACATCTCGCCGTACAGCGACGGCCAGATGCCGTTGATCGCCGAGTACGCCACACCGAACAGCAGGATGCCGAGCGCGAACACCAGTCCGTACGCGCCGACGGAGATCGACCACAGGTAGGGGAAGATCAGCAGGGCGCACGCGCCGCAGCCGGCGAGGAACACCGGTTTGCGGCCGACCCGGTCGGAAAGCCCTGCCAGCAACGGAATCGCGGCCAGGGCCACGACGTTGGCGAGGACGCCGACCCAGAGCATCGGTGTGCGCGCCAGGCCGATCGTGTTCACCGCGTAGCTCAGGGCGTAGACGGTGAAGATCGTGCTGACCGAGGCGATGGTGGCCGCGACGACGACGCGCAGGACGTCGGCCCAGTGCGTCCGGAACAGCGTCGCGACGGGCAGCTTGGCCGGCTTGGTGCGCTTGAACTCGGCGGTCTCGTCGAGCTTGCGGCGGATGACGAGGCCGACGACCACGACGACCGCGCTGCACCAGAACGGCACCCGCCAGCCCCAGGTCAGCAGGTCCTCCTGGGGGAGCGCGGCCACGGGCAGGAAGATCGCCGTGGCGAGGATCTGTCCAGCCTGCGTGCCGCTCAGGGTGAAGCTGGTGAAGTACCCGCGGCGGTGCTCCGGCGCGTGTTCCAGCGACATCGAGTTCGCGCCCGCCTGCTCGCCCGAAGCCGAGAGTCCCTGCAGCAGGCGGAGGAAGACGAGCAGGATCGGTGCGAGGACACCGGCGGTGTCGTAGGTGGGCAGGCAGCCGACGGCGAAGGTCGCCACGCCCATCAGCAGCAGCGTGAAGACGAGGACCTTCTTGCGGCCGAAGCGATCGCCGACGTGCCCGAGCACGAGCGCGCCGAGCGGCCGGGCGAGGTAGCCGACGCCGAACGTGCCCAGTGCGAGCAGGGTCCCCGTCGCCGGATCGGCGGCCGGGAAGAAGACTTTGTTGAACACCAGCGCGGCGGCGGTGCCGTAGATGAAGAAGTCGTAGTACTCGAGGGCGCTGCCGATCCAGGCTGCCAGCGCAGTCTTGCGGGCCATCGGTGTGGTCACGGCGTACTCCCATGTACGACCTAGTTAGTTAATACAAGGTCGGATACGCCACCCCTGCGTGTCAAGAGTCAGATTTCAGCTGGTCAGATAATCGATCAGCATGTCACCGAGCATGCGTCGGTGGTGGTCGCGGCGGCCGGGGTCGAGCATGTCCCGCCCGAAGATCGCGGCGAACGTGTGCCTGTTCGCGAGCCGGAACACGCAGAAGGAGCTGATCACCATGTGCACGTCGAGCGGGTCGGCGTCGGCGCGGAACCGGCCGGCGGCGCGGCCTCGTTCGAGGAGCTTCGTCAGGCCGTCGAGCGCCGGGTTCGCGAGGCCCGCCAGCACTTCGGAACGGGCGATGTGCTCGGCGCGGTGGATGTTCTCGATGCTGACGAGCCGGATGAAGTCGGGGTGCGCCTCGTGGTGGTCGAAGGTCAGCTCCGCGAGCCGGCGGATGCCCTCCTCCGGCTCGAGGTGCTCGACGTCGACCTCGGCCTCCAGCGCCCGGATCGCCAGGTAGGCCTGCTCCAGCACGGCGATGTAGAGCTGTTCCTTGCCGCCGAAGTAGTAGTAGATCATCCGCTTGGTCGTGCTGGTGCGCTCGGCGATCTCGTCGACCCGTGCCCCCGTGTAGCCCTTGTCCGCGAACTCCCGCGTGGCTACTTCCAGGATGTCTGCGCGCGTGCGGTCCTTGTCCCGCTGGCGCTCGGCATCGGATGACGGCGGTGCGGCCACCGAGCCCCCTTAGATCTGCGGATGACCAGCCAACTCTAGTCCAGCACTTCCTGACGGCGACTCGGTGCGCTAACGTGAACTCACTAGTTCGTACATTAATCCGGGAGGCCGGATGGCCAACTACCTGATCGGGCTCATCGGTTCCGGCATCGGCCCGTCCCTCAGCCCGGCCCTGCACGAGCGCGAGGCGGCCGAGCTCGGACTGGGCTACGCGTACCGGCTCCTCGACCTCGACGTCATCGGACTGCCGGTGGGCGACGTGCTGAACGCGGCCAGGTCCGAGGGGTTCGACGGGCTCAACATCACCCATCCGGCGAAGCAGGCGGTCCTGCCGCACCTCGACGAGGTCGTCCCGGAGGCGGCCGCGCTCGGCGCCGTCAACACCGTGGTCTTCGAGAACGGCAGGGCGATCGGCCACAACACGGACGCAACCGGTTTCGCCCGCAGCCTGCGCCGGGGCCTGCCGGACGCCGCGATGGCGAACGTCGTGCAGCTCGGAGCGGGCGGGGCCGGGGCCGCCGTCGCCCACGCGCTGTTGTCGCTCGGCACCGGCCACCTCGGCGTCCACGACGTCGACGAGAGCCGGAGCGCGCAACTGGTGGCAGCGCTGGAAAGCAGGTTCGGCGCCGGCCGGGCCGCCGTCTGCACACCCGAGGCGGTGCGCACCGCGGACGGCCTCGTCCACGCGACCCCCACCGGCATGGCGGCCCATCCCGGCCTGCCGATCGACGAGTCGTTGCTGCGCGGCGAACTCTGGGTCGCCGACATCGTCTACCGGCCGCTGGAGACCGCGCTCCTCGCCGCCGCGCGGGCACGCGGCTGCCGGGTGCTGCACGGCGGCGGCATGGTCGTGCTCCAGGCCGCGGAGTCGCTGCGGCTGTTCACCGGCGCCGAGCCGGACCCCGACCGGATGCTCGCGCACTTCGCGGAACTGGAAGGAGAACCCGCACATGCGTCCTGACGCGCGCACCGCCATCGCCACCGTGTGCCTGTCCGGCACGCTGGAGGACAAGCTGACCGCGGCCGCCGAGGCGGGCTTCGACGGCATCGAGATCTTCGAGAACGACCTGCTCGCGGACCGCCGCAGCCCCGCGGAGATCCGCAAGCGGTGCGCCGACCTCGGGCTGGGCATCGACCTGTACCAGCCCTTCCGCGACTTCGAGGCCGTGCCGCCGGACGTGCTCGCCGCCAACCTGCGCCGCGCGAGCCACAAGTTCGACGTCATGGCCGAATTGGGCGTGGACACCGTGCTGGTGTGCTCGTCGGTGTCGCCCGACGCCATCGACGACGACGATCTCGCGGCCGAGCAGCTGCACCTGCTCGCGACCCGTGCGGCCGAACGCGGTCTGCGCATCGCCTACGAGGCGCTCGCCTGGGGCCGGTACGTCAACGGCTACGAACACGCGTGGCGGATCGTGCGCCGCGCCGCCCACCCGTCGCTCGGCGTCTGCCTCGACAGCTTCCACATCCTGTCCAAAGGGGACGATCCCAGGGCGATCCGCGCGATCCCCGGCGAGAAGATCTTCTTCCTGCAGCTCGCCGACGCGCCGACGCTGCCGATGGACGTGCTCCAGTGGAGCCGCCACCACCGCCTCTTCCCGGGACAGGGCGACTTCGACCTGACGACGTTCACCCGCAACGTCCTCGACGCCGGGTACCGCGGCCCGCTCTCGCTCGAGGTGTTCAACGACGTCTTCCGCCAGTCCGACCCGCACCGCGCCGCGGTCGACGCCATGCG
Source organism: Lentzea californiensis (assembly GCF_024648825.1). Classification (GTDB taxonomy): domain Bacteria; phylum Actinomycetota; class Actinomycetes; order Mycobacteriales; family Pseudonocardiaceae; genus Lentzea; species Lentzea californiensis. Next base: position 15,244 of record NZ_JANBBE010000022.1, on the reverse strand, counting down.
GTCGCTGCTCAGCCTCCAGGACTCCTTGCGGCAGCTGGACGTTCCCGCCGCGCCCGTCCCCGCCGGCTACGCCTTCGCCGAGGTCGTGGGGGAGTCGGGCCTCGCCCTGCTCGGCTTCACCCGCGAAGCCGTGCACCGCTCGAAGCCGGTGGAGCTGTGGACGCAGGGCGACGCACGCGTGCTCGTCAACGCCGAGGGCGAACCCGGCGCGATCGGCGCACTCGGTCTCTCCGTGCCGGATCCGGCCGCCGCGGCACGACGCGCGGAGGTCATGCTCGCGCCACCGTTGTCACGGGAGACCGGCCCCGGCGAGGCGCCGCTGACCGCGATCGCCGCACCCGACGGAACCCAGATCTTCCTGTGCGCCGACGACGACTGGCTCGGCGACTTCGTGCCGACCGGTGAGTCGGGCCCGCAGGCCGGCATCACCGGCATCGACCACGTCGCGCTGACCCAGCCCTTCGACAACTTCGACGAGGCGGGCCTGTTCTACCGTTCGGTGCTGGGCCTGCAACCGGGAGCGACGGCGGAGTTCGCGGCGCCGTTCGGCCTGGTGCGCGGCCGCGGTGTGAGCGGCGGGGGCGTCCGCCTCACCCTGGACGCCGCGCTGGTCCGGCGAGGTGGCTGGGCGCCCGCCGTCGAGGAACCCCAGCACATCGCCTTCACCTGCGCCGACGCGGTCGAGTGCGCCAAGGCCCTGAGGCAGCGGGGCGCACGGCTGCTGGACATCCCGGGCAACTACTACGACGACCTCCTGGCGCGCACCGGTCTGCCGGCCGGACGCGTCAGCGCGCTGCGCGAGCAGTCGGTGCTCTACGACCGCGACGAACGCGGTGAGTACCTGCACTTCTACACCGAACTGGCCGGGGCGAGGGTGTTCTTCGAGGTGGTCCAGCGGATCGGCGACTACCGCGGGTTCGGCGTCGTGAACGCGCCCGTCCGCATGGCCGCCCACCACGCCGTCCGGAACAGGCCAGGTCCTTCGCGACGAGGTTGAGAGCCACAGGCTGATGGTCTCAAGGGTCACACCGCGGAGCGTTCCGGGTGCTGCTGTGCCGTGTCGTTTGCACGGCGCAGCAACACCTTCGCCAGCACCACGGCCAGAACCGCGGCGAGACCGGCCATCCACCACAGCACGACGTGCAGGCCGCTGGTGTAACCGGGTTCGGCGAGCCTGCCGCCGGTCGACGTGGCCAGCACGGCGCCCACCACGGCGATGGCGACGGTCTCCAGCCCGAGGCGCACCGTGTTGAACATCCCGGCGCCGGTCCCGGCGCGACTGGGATCCACGCTGCCGACCGCGACCCCGTCGATCAACCCGATCGAGATGCCGAACCCGGCGCCGATGGTGAGCAGCGGTCCCGCGATCGACAGCACCGACGCCCCCGGCTCGATCACCGTCAGCCAGGCCGCGCCGATGCCGACCAGGGCGACCGCGAGCACCACGACTCCTTGCGGCGAAACGACTTTGGTGACCAGCGGCGCCAGCGGTGGCAGCAGCAGCGTCAACCCGGTCATCAGCACCAGCACGACCCCCGCCTCGCCGGTGGACATGCCCAGCACCTCGGTGAAGTAGGCGGGCAGGTACACGATCAGCGGCAACGGCACCGACACGATCATCGCGCCGGCCAGCGAGATCCCGATGAACTTCCCGTTGCGCAGCAAGGCGAGGTCGAACATCGGCTGGGCCTGGCGCCGTTCCACGACGACGAACGCCACCAGCAGCACGACCGAGCCGGCGAACGCGACGAGCACCGCGGGCGACGACCATCCCCAGGCCGGTCCCTGCACGAACCCGGCGATCAGCAACAGCAACGCGAGCGTGAAAGTCGCCGTGCCGGCCCAGTCGACCTTGCGGGAGCCCGGTTCCGCCGACTCCGGCAGCATCGGCACGAGGCAGAGCACGACGACGCACACGAGCGCGGGCCCGGCGAACACGGCCTGCCACCCGAAGCCGTCGACCAGCAGACCGGCGGCGGTCGGCCCGAACGCGAGGCCCACGCCCAGCGCCGTGCCGAAGTAGCTGAACGCCCGGATCCGCGCCCTGCCGGTGAAGGCGGACGCGAGGAGGGCGGCGGAACTGGCGGCCGCGGCGGCCGCACCGACGCCGGCGAGCGCGCGCAGGACGTCGAGCACGAGGACGTTCCACGACAACGCGCTGAGCACGCCACCGGCGGCGAAGACGGAGACACCGGTGGCGAACACACGCCGCCGGCCGACCATGTCGGCCATCGATCCGGCGGCCAGCATGAAGCTCGCGAAGCAGGCGATGTAGCCGTTCACCACCCACTGCACGGCGGGCAGGCCGGCGTCGAGGTCCGCGGCGATGCCGGGCAACGCCACCGACGCACCGGTCAGCGTGATCGGGAGCGAGAGGCTGGAGAGCAGGACGGCCACGAGGACGACTGCAGGGTTGTTTCGCACGCGTCCACGATGCAACCTCGACCTTCGTCCAGGTCAAGTCGCCGCCGTGCTCAGGTGTTGTACGCGCGTTTCTCGCGCTTGTCCCGAAGCGCACCTGCCCACCAGGTGAGCTGGTCGAGCAGCGATGTCGCGGCCAGGTCCGGGCCGTCCGGGTCGAGCAACCGGCCGTCCTCGCCGAACCGCGAGTGCGCCATGGCGAAGCAGACCGTTTCGCGGATGGTGGTGGCGTGCAGCTCGGCGAACACCTGGCGCAACTGTTCGACGGCCCGGGAGCCGCCGGCCAGTCCGCCGTAGGACACGAACGCGACGGGCTTGGCGTTCCACTCGACGTAGACCGAGTCGATCGCGAGCTTGAGCGAGGCCGGATAGCCGTGGTTGTACTCCGGGGTCACCACGACGAACCCGTCCGCCGCGCCGATCCGCCGGGCGAACGCCCGGACGTCCGGCGACGGGTACACCCCGGTCACCACGGGGACGGCCTGCTGCACGGTGGGCAACGGCACCTCGGCCAGGTCGATCACGTCGACTGTGACGTCCGCGCGTCGCCGGACGTGGCCGAGGACCCAGTCGGCCACGGTCGTGCCGAACCTGCCCTCCCTGGTGCTGCCGACGATCAAACCCAGGTGCAGTGGTGGTTCCGCGGTCACGGGTCTCCCCTTGGACGATCCTGCGGCAGCCGCTCGGCCACCTTCCGCGATCACGCTAGAACCTGAACATTGGTCGAGGTCAAGGCGTTCCGGGGGCGTCAGGTCGAGGACGCGCGGCGCCCGTCGATCACCTGCTGGGCGACGTCGGACAGCAGCTGGTTGGAGTTGCGGGCGTGCGTCCGCAGCAACGAGAGCGCGTCCGCGAGGTCGATCTGCAGGCGGACCGTCAGGATGCCTTTGGCCTGCTGGATCGTGACGCCGCTGTCGAGCGCGTTCTGCACCTGTTCGGCGATCATCTCGCTCTGCCACAGCGCGCGGACGTGCAGGATGCCGATCGCCGCGACGTTCGCGAACGACTGCGCCAGCAGGGTGACGTCCTCGGACGGCGGTCCCGGTGACGTCCGGAACAGGTTGAGCGCGCCGATCACCTGCTCACGCAGCCGCATCGGTACGGCGTCGACCGCGGCGAAGCCCTGCGCACGCGCCGCCATCGCGAACCGGGGCCAGCGTTGCGGCGCCGCGCCCAGGTCGTCGCACCCCACCGGTCTGCCGGTGTCGAAGCAGTCCAGGCACGGGCCTTCGTCCTCCTGCAGCTGGAACAGTTCCAGCAGCCGCGCCCTCTCGGTGGAGGCCGCCACCAGGTTCAGCACGCCCTGCTGATCGGCCAGCAGGATTCCGGCCGCGCCCACGTGCAGCAGCTCGACACACCGTTCGGTCAGGGTGTGCAGGAAGTCGATGGTGTCGAAACCGAGGACGAGCGTGTCCGCCAGCTCGACGAAGGTCTCAGCCACCCGGTGGTCCACGACACGCCCCGATTCTCAGGTTTCCGGCATCCGCGTCATCGCCGGGGACCGGGGCGAGAGCGCTCGCGGTCCATGCTTCCACGTCCCGCCCGAGCACGATTGGTCCATCCGAGTACTAGCCGCCACGCCGCGCCGCACACCTGAACCCGTTCGGAGCACGCACGCCCACCGGAGGTCGTCGCGCGTCAGCCGCGCGTGCCCGGATCGTCCAACGCCGTTACGTCGACCGTGCCGGCGATGACCGCCTCGGCGACGGTGCTGAGGTGCTGGTTGTGGCTGCGGGAGTGCCGCCGGAGCGCTTCGAACGCCGGGCCCATGCCGATCTGGAGGCGTTCGGAGAGCACACCTTTGGCCTGTTCGATGAGCACTCTGCTCTGCAACGCGCCCTGCAGCTGCTCGGCGAGCAGCTCCTGCTGGTTGAGCAGCTTCGCCTGCAGCAGACCGATCGTGGCCACGTCCGCCATCGCCTGCGCCACCCTGACGGTCGAACTGCTCAGCGCGCCCGGCGCGGCGGTGAACAGGTTCAGCGCGCCGATGGTCTGTTCCCGCAACCGCATCGGCAGGGCGTGCACCGCGCGGAACCCGGCCTTCACGGCGACCGCCGCGAACTCCGGCCAGCGCTGCGACGACTCGGTGAAGTCGGCCACGGTCACGGGCGCGCAGGTGAGGTAGCACTCCATGCACGGACCCTGACGGTGCTGGAGCTCGAACAGCTCCACCAGCATGGCGCGCTCACTGGAGGCGCCGACCACGTACAGCTCGCTGTGGTGGTCGGCGAGGAGGATGCCCGCCGCGTCGACGTCCAGGGTGTCGACGCAACGGTCCGCCAGGAGATGCATGAACTCGGCCGAGTCGAAGTCCGCGACCAGGGTGTCGGCAAGCTGCACGAACGTCTCGGCCATATTCTCCACTGACATCGGGCCACCTCTGTTGGTCGGTCGCCGGCGATCACGCGGGATCAGGCCGTGCTTCCGGGGTTAGTCTCAGACGCCGGGCCACCACGTCGCGGGCGACGTCGATCACCGGCCTTTCCTCAGCGAACGCGTGCGCTCTCAGCCGCACCAAGGCCTCCTCCACGCTGACGCCCAGCTGGACGGACAGCATTCCGGTGGCCTGGTGGACCTCGGCGCGGCGCAACGGCATGTCGGCCAGCAGCGTGTTGTTCTCGACCTGAACGCGCGTGAGCTCGTCCAGCAGCAACGACAGGATGACGTCGGCGAGGACCTGGGTGTCCGACATCTGCTCGTGGGTCATCGCACCGGGACGCGTGCGGTGCAGGACGAGAAGACCCATCCGGATGGCCCCGCTGCGCAGCGGGAACGCGAACACCGCCCGCGCGCCGATCTCGAGCGCCGCGGGCACGAACAGCGGCCACCGCCGGTGGTTGGGTCCGGTGTCGAGCTCTCCGGCCAGCACCGGCACGCCTGTGCGGAACGCGTCCGCGCAAGGCCCCTCACCCAGTGTGAACCGCAGCTCCTCGAGCCGGGCGCCCACCTCGTCCGTGGCGTACCGGGACTCCCCGCGATCAGGGCCGCTCATCAGCGTGAGCTGAACGCCGGTCACCCCGGCCAGGCGGACGCCGGCGTCGCAGGCCGACTCGCTGGACACCTCGGCGCCGTGGCTCGCCGCGTCGGCGGCGAGGTACCCCAGCACCTTGGCCAGCCGTTCACTGCTCACCGCTCAGCCTCCCGTGATCAGGAGCGTCCTCTGTCGTGACTTCCGAAGGAGAACTCACTCTAATCCCTCGGGACCGCGCCCTGAGGGGGGCCGCTTCGCGCGGCGAGTTCCTTGCGCAGCACTTCGAGGGCCTCGTGCTGGGTCAGGCGCACGACAGCGGGCGTGGAGCCCAGCACGGCCGCGGTCTGTTCGGCGGAGAGCCCGTACACCAGTCGCATCCTCAGCACCTCCTGCTGCGGGCCGGGCAGCAGCCCCAGCAACTGCGCGGCCTGCCTGCCGTTCACGGTCGCTCCCCGGCCGGTGGAGCGGGCATGGCGCTGACGCGCGCCGCCAACTCCCGCGCCCCACCGTGGGAGCCGTGCCGGCGGGCGTGCGCGGCGAGCGGGCGGATGCGGTCCCTCACGCGGGCCGAGCCCAGGGTGCCGGCGGACACCAGCGCCTGGAACCCGACGTCCACGCCCTGGTCGACGTCGCCCTCGACCAGGTGGCTGATGGACAGCAGGATGAGGCTGAACGCGCGGCTGCGGGCCATGTCGTCGCCGTAGCCGTCGATCGCCTCGACGAGCAGCGGGACGGCGGTCCGGGCGTGCTGCCGGTCCACGGTCTGGGCCAGGTCGGTGTGGACGGCACCGGTGAGCGCGGACAGGTCCGCCGCGGTGAAGAACCGCGCCCAGCCGGGCACCTTGCTGTGGTCGGCGGCGGCGAACTGGCCCCGGCCGCGGTCGAGCAGCGTCCGGGCGCCGTCCCGCGAGCCCTTCTTGGCGAAGGTCCACGCCGAGTTCATCGACAGGATGCTCCCGCCGATCTCGTCACCGGACCGCTTTGCCGCGAGCTGCCCGAGCTGGAAGTACGCCGACGCCTCGTCGAGGTCCTCCTGGTGCAGGCACACCCGGCCCAGCCGGTAGCACACGTTCGCGGTCAGCCCGGTGTGCCGGCCGAGTCCCGCCAGCACCAGGGCGTGGCAGAAACGCGTGCGGGCCTCGTCCGCGAACCCGGCGTCGAAGTACGCCCAGCCGGCGACGTTGTGCAGGTCGCCCAAAGCCACGTACAGCTGCTGCCGCACCTTCTCGGGCGCGGACGCGGTGAGCATCCGGTCGCCCTCGCGGAGCAGAGCGCCGACGGCGGTCAGACAGGACTCGCCGCCGTGCCGGTAGTCCGTGGCGCGCAACGCTTGTGTGTCTGCCTCCAGCCCTGTGACCTCGGAGGAACCGATCGATCGCGGGGCTGCTGATCGGCGGGAGGACGATCCGGCAGAGCCATGGCGGCACTCCTGACACCAGGACGGGAGAAGCAGGCGCCGCCGGGGTCCAGAGCGGTGGTCGAGGCACCCAGGCCCAGCCGGGTGCGCAGCCGATGATAGACCGCCATCAGGTAGCCGTGTGGGCACAGTTACCGCGCACGCATGCGCTGGGTGCCATGACTTCCCCTGTTCCAGGTCGGCGGGAAAAGCGGGGCGGGGCGGGACTGAACCGCTGACGCGCGGGTAGGTCCCTGTGGCGCGGGCGAGAGCGGACCCGCTGACGAGGGAGACCGTGTGAGCGAGTCGGAACTGCGGCGCACGGCCGCGGAGGCGTTCGGCTGGACCGAGCTGCGCGCCGAGCAGCTGGCCGGCATGCAGCACCTGCTGGAGGGACGGGACGTGGTGGTCGTCATGCCCACCGGCGCCGGGAAGTCCGCCGTCTACCAGGTCACCGCGATGCTGCTGGACGGACCGACGGTGGTGGTGTCGCCGTTGATCGCGCTGCAACGCGACCAGGTGGCCGGTCTGCGCGCCAACGACGCGCCCCCGGCCGCCGCGGTGAACTCGGCACAACCGGCGCGGGACAACGAGGCTTCGTGGCGGTCCATCACCGACGCGGACGCGGAGTACCTGTTCCTCTCTCCCGAACAGCTCGCCAAGGACGAGGCGCTCGAACGCCTGGAACGGGCCAAGCCCTCACTGTTCGTCGTGGACGAAGCTCATTGCGTGTCCGCGTGGGGCCACGACTTCAGGCCCGACTACCTGAGGCTGCGGCACGTGGTCGAACGGCTGGGCCACCCGCCGGTGCTGGCCCTCACCGCCACGGCGAGCGGGCCCGTCAGGGCCGACATCGCCGAGCACCTGGGCATGCGGGACCCGGCGGTGATCGTCGCCGGCTTCGACCGGCCGAACCTGCACCTGGCGGCGCGGTTCTGCGCCGACGAGGCCACGCGGACGGACGCGGTGATCGACTGGGTGGTGCAGCGCGAGGGTTCCGGCCTGGTGTACGTGCCCACGCGCAAGGACGCTGACCGGTATGCCGCCGATCTGGCCGGCCGGGGTGTGTCCGCGGCGGCCTTTCACGCCGGGATGAAGGCGGCCGACCGGCGCCGGGTGCAGGACGAGTTCATGTCCGGTGGAATCCGCGTCGTGGCCGCCACGTCGGCGTTCGGAATGGGCATCGACAAGCCGGACGTGCGGTTCGTGGCGCACGCCGCGATGCCGGGCTCGCTGGACGCCTACTACCAGGAGATCGGCCGCGCGGGCCGCGACGGCGCCCCGGCGGAGGTGATGTTGTTCCACCGGGCGGAAGACCGAGGCCTGCACCGGTTCCTCACCGGCGGCAGGCTCGACCGCGGTGGGGTGCGGCAGGTCGCCGCGGCCGTGCGCCGCAGCCGTTCGGGAGTCCGGATCGGTGAACTGGCCGAGAAGCTCGGGCTGTCCCGCCGCAAGGTCACGAACCTGGTGAACCTCCTGGAGGGCGCCGCGGTGGTGCGCACCACCGAGAACGGGATCCGGTACGTCCCGGACGCTCCCGCGCCCGCGCAGGCCGTCGCCGCGGTGGAGCAGGACGTCGAGCGGCGGCGGAGGCGGGACCGCTCCAGGATCGAGGTGGCACACGGTTACGCGGAGGCGCGCTCGTGCCGCAGGCGGTTCCTGCTCGGGTACTTCGGAGAACGGCTGGACGAGCCGTGCGGGAACTGCGACACCTGCGACGAGGGCCTGCCCGCCGAAGCCGGGGAACCCGCCGGGTACCCGGCGAACACCGTCGTGCGTCACGAGGAATGGGGCCGCGGCACGGTCCTGCACGCCGAACCGGACCGGCTCGTCGTGTTGTTCGACGACGTCGGCTACAAGACGCTGTCGATCGCCGCGGTCCGGGACAACGGCGCTCTCGTGCCGTTGTGACGATCGACCCGCACAAGCCGGGCGGCCGCGGGTTTGACGGCACCGGTGGTGGCAACACCTTCGCCATGTCGATCGCCGAGTCCTTCCACCGCGTCCAGGGCGCCTACGCCGAGGACGAACGCCGCCCGCTGTTCGGGTACCTGGCCTCGTTGTGCACGTTCGGCGCGCTGGCGGGCATCGCCACGGCCGTCGGCCGGCGCAGGGGAACACGGCTGCCCGAGCGGTTCACGGCAGGCGACACGGTGCTGCTGGCCGTGGCCACCCACAAGGCGAGCAGGCTGCTCACCAAGTCCTCGATCACCAGCGTGCTGCGGGCGCCGTTCACCCGCTACGAGCAGCCCGCCGGTGCCGCCGAGGTCAACGAGAGCGTGCGCGGTGACGGCGTGCGCCACGCCGCCGGTGAACTCATGACCTGTCCGTTCTGCTCGGGCGTGTGGGTGGCGAGCGCGCTCACCGCGGGCCTGGTGCTCGCGCCGAAGGCCACCCGGCTGGTCACGACCACCCTGTCGGCCGTTGCGGCGTCGGACTGGCTGCACCTCGCCTACGACGCCTCCAAGTAGCCGGCTATCCGCCTGTCCGCACAAGGGTCCGGACCCGCGCCGCTCCTGCTTCCGGCCACCGTGGATGGACCGGTCGGCGCCTCGTGGCGGGTGCCGCCTGCCCGCGGAGTTCGCGGAGGTCGCGAGGGGTTCGTATCCTGGTGCTTCACAACAGCACCGGTGCGAGGGGCCGAGCGTGGACGGGCAGCGTCGGGACCGGCTCGAGCGGATGATCGCGGACCGCACCGCGGGGTCCGAGTGGCCTCTGGCGCTGTGTGCGGTGTGCGTGCAGGTCCTGCCGGGAGTGGACGCCGCCGCGCTGGTGCTCCGCGGCGGCGCGCGGGCGCAGGAGATGGTCAGTGCCAGCGACGGCTGGGCGGCGTCGATCGAGGAACTCCAGTACACGCTGGGCGAGGGTCCCGCGGTGGAGGCCTGCAACGGCGGTGGCCCGGTGCTGGTCCGCGACGTCAGCGCAGAGCAGGGCAGGTGGCCCGGTTTCGCCGACGCGGCCGCGGAGCAGGGCCTCGCCGCGATGTTCGCGTTCCCCCTGCAGATCGGCGGCATCCGGCTCGGCACCCTGGACCTGTACCGGCGCCGTCCCGGCGGGCTGTCCGCGGAGGCGTTCGCGGACGCGGCCCTGCTGGCCGACGTGGCGACGCTCGCGTTGCTGGAGAACGAGCTCGCGGACGACGAGGACAAGCTCCGGATGGAAGTGTCCTATCAGGACGTGCACATGGCGACCGGTGTCCTGGCGGCGAAGCTGCGCATCAGCCTGGAGGACGCCTTCGCCAGGCTGCGGGCGCACGCGTTCGCCGAGCGGCGCTCGGTGCTGGAGGTCTCGCGGGACGTGCTCGAAAGGCGGATCTCCCTCGACCGGCTGGCGGACTGATCGGCGGCGTGCCCCGATCCTCGGCCGCGCCCTGGTCTAGTCGCAGAGGAGTTCGGCCCAGACGGTCTTGCCGACCGAGTGCGGCAGGACGCCCCACTGCTCGGCGATCTTGTTCACGATGATCAGGCCGCGTCCCCGTGTGTCGCTGAGCCTGGACCGGCCGAGGGTGGGCATGTCCGGTGAGGCGTCGTCCACCTCGATGCGCAGGCAACGGGAGGCCTCGATGCGCAGGAGGCGGAGCTGGCGGGGGTGCCGACCGTGGTCGTAGGCGTTGCTGACCAGCTCGGTCACGGTCAGCTGCGCGTCCTCGACCACGTCTTCGGACAGGTCGCCGAACGCGTCGGAGATCCAGCGGCGCATCGCGGACAGCGAGGGTGTGTGCTCGTGCAGCTCCAGGGAGAGGGGCGTCGGTGCGGAGGGAGGTTCATCGCTCGCGGCCATGCCGAACCGGTCCTCTTCTGTGAAGACGTTCGAAGTGCTCCGGTACCCGCTGGACGACCGTCGCAAACCGCGGAACCCGATCAGGGCACCGCTGAGCCGTCCGGTGCCCCGCCGCGTCCGGATTGGAAGGTTGCCCAGGGCGAACCACTGGCAGGATGGGTGCCGTGGACGTGACGACCAGGAACAACGTGACCGTGCTCGGTCGCGCCGACGGCCCGGCGGTGGTGCTCGCGCATGGTTTCGGGTGCGACCAGAACCTGTGGCGGCTGATCGTGCCGGCGCTGGCCGAGCGGTACCGTGTGGTCCTGTTCGACCACATCGGCTCGGGCAGGTCGGACGCGTCGGCGTGGTCGGCCGAGCGGTACTCGACGCTGGACGGTTACGCCGAGGACGTGCTGGAGATCTGCTCCGCGCTGGACCTGCGCGACGTCGTGCTGGTCGGGCACTCGGTGTCGGCGATGATCGCGGTGCTGGCGGCGAACAGCGAGCCGGACCGGTTCGCGAAGCTGGTGCTGCTGACGCCGTCGCCGTGCTACGTCGACGACGGGGACTACCGGGGCGGGTTCAGCCGGGACGACATCGACGAGCTGCTGGAGTCGCTCGACTCCAACTACCTCGGCTGGTCGGCGACGATGGCGCCGGTGATCATGGGCAACCCGGACCGTCCCGAGCTCGGCGGCGAGCTGACCGACAGCTTCTGCCGCACCGACCCGGTGATCGCCAGGGTGTTCGCCAGGGCGACGTTCCTCTCCGACAACCGCGCCGACCTGCCGAAGGTCGCGGTGCCGACGCTGGTGATCCAGACCGCACAGGACGCCATCGCGTCGCAGGAGGTCGGCCGGTTCGTCCACGAGCAGATCGCCGGCAGCGAGCTGGTGACTCTGGACGCGACCGGGCACTGCCCGCAGCTGAGCGCTCCCGAGGCCACCGCCGCGGCGATCCTCGAGTTCGTGGGTGCGCCGTGATGTGCGAGGCCGACGCCACCGGTGGTGGCGGAGGCGGCGACGAGGACGGTGTCGGCGCGCTGTTCTCCGCGCTGCTGGAGGACAGCGCCGAGGACCTGTACGAGAACGCTCCGTGCGGCTACCTGTCCACGCTGATGGACGGCACGATCGCCAAGGTCAACGGCACGCTGCTCGGCTGGCTGGGGGCCGGGCGGGACGAGCTGGTCGGCCGGCGGCGGTTCTCCGACCTGCTGACCGTGGGCGGCCGGATGTACTACGAGACCCACATCGGGCCGATGCTGACGATGCACGGCGAAGCCGGTGGCCTCGCGCTGGAGCTGAAGGCCGCGGACGGGTCGCGGCTGCCGGTGCTGGTGACGTCGAGGGTGAAGAAGGGCGAGGACGGCGCCGCGCAGCTGATCCGCATCACGATCTTCGACGCCCGCGACCGCCGCGCGTACGAACGCGAGCTGTTGCGGGCACGCCAGGTGTCCGAGGCCGAGCGCGACCGGGCGCGGGAGCTCGCCTCGACGCTGCAGCGGACCCTCCTGCCACCCTCGCTGATGCCGGTGCCGGGGATGGAGGTGGCCGCCTACTACCACCCGGCCTCGGTCGACGAGGTCGGCGGAGACTTCTACGACCTCTTCCCGCTCACCGGTGACAGCTGGGGGTTCTTCCTCGGTGACGTGTCCGGGAAAGGCGCCGAGGCGGCCGTGGTGACCTCGCTGGCCCGCTACACCCTGCGCTCCGCCGCGGTGTACAACCCCGAACCGGTCAAGGTCCTGGACAACCTGAACACCGTGCTGCACCAGCAGTACCGTGGCGGGGACACCCGGTTCTGCACGGTCGTCTACGGCTCTCTGGTCCCCGATGCCACGGGCTGCGCCATCACCCTGGTCAGCGGCGGGCACCCGCCGGCGGTCGTGGTGCGCGCCGGAGGCGTGACGGAGTTCCTGCACACTCCGGGCGGAATGCTCGTCGGGGCGATCCCCGACGCGAAGTTCACCGAGGTCACAGCACACCTCGGGCCAGGCGACACCCTGCTGCTCTACAGCGACGGCCTCACCGAAGCCCGCCCGGTCGGCGCCAGCAGGGAGCGCTACAGCGAAGAGGAACTGCTCGACTTCCTCGCGGCGTCGGCGGCGACCGGCGCGTCCGAGGTCATCACCGCGTTGACCGCGCTGCTCACCGGCTTCGGTGACGGCGTGGAGGACGACACGGCTCTGCTCGCCCTGAGCATCCCCCTACCAGGAAGCGGGGACTCGTGAGCACCAGGTTCAGCACCACGACCAAGGCCGTTCCGACCGGACTGGTCCTCACCCTCGCGGGCGAGCTCGACTCGGCCACCGCTCCCGCCGCGCACGAGGCCATCCAGCAGCTCGCGCTGCGCGACGGTGATCAGCTGGTCGTCGATCTGTCCGGTCTGACGTTCTGCGACTCCAGCGGAATCGCCGCGCTCATCGCGGCACGCTCACACGCCGGTAGGACCGGCTCGTCGATCGCGCTGGCGGCCGTGCCACGCCACCTGAGCAAGGTGTTCGGGCTGCTCGGCCTCACGGACCTGTTCGTCGTCCACCCGACCGCGGAGCTCGCCCAGCAGGCCCCGGCCGCCGAACACTGATCCCGGTCAGGGCGTCGCGGGGCAGGGCACGACGGCCCACACGCACTTGCCGATCGCCTGCCGGGCGACGCCCCACCGTTCGGACAGCTTGTCCACCATGATCAGACCGCGGCCTCGCACCGAACCGGGCGAGGAGGGCTGCATCTCGGGCAGCAACGGCGAAGCGTCCTCGGTGACGATGCTGACGGCACAGGGGTCGGCCGACTTGCGCAACTTGAGGCGCGCAGGGAAGCGGGCGTGGTCGTACACGTTGGACACCAGCTCCGTGATCACCAGCAGCACATCGAGAAGATCGTCCTCGTGCAGACCTGGGAGGACCGACTCGACCCATCGCCGGACCTTTCCGGTGTCGGGCGCGGTGTCGGCGAGTTCCAGCGTGAGCCACGCATCAGCAGGACCTCCGTTGGCCAAGACATGGCTCCGTTCTGCTGGCATCACCTGGACGGGGTACCTCGCCCGTAGCGATCAAAACTCGTTCGAGGCGACCCTGCGTCACAGTGCGGACGCTGCACGCGAGCCGGGCGGGTTCCGTGTCGCGACCTCGGCGATTCTCGCTGACCATGACTGGCAGGGACGGACGGAGGAGGGCTGCCAGGTGGAAAGCACGGCACCAGCGGGCCGGCCGCTCGACCTCGTCCGCCCCATGCTCGCCACCCCGGGCAGCGCGCCGCAGGACGACGGGTGGGCCGTCGAGTTCAAATGGGACGGCTACCGCGGCGTCGCGCACTGCCGGGGCCGCGACGTCCAGCTGATCAGCCGCAACGACCTCGACTTCATGCGGCGCTTCCCCGAGCTGAGCATCCTGCCCGACCTGCTGCACCACCGGACCGCCGTGCTCGACGGCGAGATCGTGGCGCTGGACCAGGAAGGACGGCCGGACTTCGGGCTGCTCCAGCAACGCGACAAGCTCGCCCCCGGCGTGCGCGAGCTGCGCCCGAGCCGGCCGCGCATCGCCTACTTCGTGTTCGACCTGCTGCACCTGGACGGGCGGTCGCTGTTGCCGGTGCCCTACGACGCGCGGCGGGCGATGCTCGCCGAGCTGGGCCTGCCCGGCGACCACGCGGTGCAGGTGCCACCGACGTTCCCGAACACCGATCCGGCGGACGTCCTGCACGTGGCGAGCCAGTACGGGTTCGAGGGGATCGTCTCGAAGCGCGTCAAGTCCCGGTACGAGTCCGGCCGCCGGTCACCTGCCTGGGTGAAAACGCCGTTCCGGTACACCCAGGAGGTCGTGATCGGCGGGTGGCGCGTGGGGCAGGGCAACCGCGCGGGCAGGCTCGGCTCGCTCCTCCTCGGCGCCCACGACGGCCAGGGCGGCCTGGTGTACGTCGGCCACGTCGGCACGGGCTTCAGCCGGACGGTGCTCGCCGACCTGCAGCGGGAGCTGGAGAGGCTGGAGCGGCCCACCAGCCCGTTCGCCGTCGAGGTGCCGCGCGAGCACGCCCGGAACGCCCGCTGGGTCGAGCCGGAACTGGTGGGCGAGGTCGAGTACCGGCAGTGGACGCCGGACGGCCGGTTGCGGCATCCGGCCTGGCGCGGCATGCGTCCCGACCGGGATCCGTCCAGTGTGGAACTTCCCCCGTCACGGTGAAGGTCGCGGAACCGCTGTCCGCGGCTCCGCGACCTCCACCGGCCGGCCGGGCGTCAGCGAGGAGGCGAGGGGGACGACGGTGCGGGAGCGGGAGACGACGGCACCGTGGCCTGCGGAGGGGCCGCCTCCGCCGGGGGCACCGTCGCAGGGGGCGCCGTCGCAGGGGGCACCCTCGCAGGGGGCACCGTCGCGGCAGGGGATCCGACGACGTCCGGGAACTTCTGGCCGTCACCGCGCAGGTAGCGCTCCTCGACCTGCGGCAGGGGTTTCTCCGGCAGGTCGGCGTGCACCTTCGTCATCGTGTCGAACCAGGTCGCGGCGGGCACGGTGCCGCCGTAGATGTTGCCCTCGGGGCACAGTCGCGGCGGTCCGCCGCCGATGCAGATGCCCTTGGGCGAGGTGCTGTCGTTGAACACCTGGACGGCGGCGGCGTAGTCGGGGGTGGCTCCCAGGTAGGCCGCGGACTTGTACTCCTCGGTCGTCCCGGTCTTGCCCATCATCGGGCGCTTCCAGCCCGCCT
>NZ_JANBBE010000021.1 GCF_024648825.1 Lentzea californiensis | reverse complement strand
TCAGTCCGGCGGCGTTACGCAGCCGCTTGTTGTAACCCGACTGCTGAGGCAGGTACCGAAACAGGTGCCCCAGATGAGCGTGGGCGTAGCGCAGCCAGCGGGCTTCGGAGGTGTGGCCCAGCAGTGCCTGCATCACCGCGAGGGTGACCAGTTCGGCATCGGTCAGGCTGGGCACGATGCCGACCTTCGGCCGCCACGGCGCTAATCGAGGTTGCGCCCTGAGCAAGTCGTCGGTTCTGACGTAAAGTGCGGTCGCGAGGGTGTCAATGTCGGTCGTCACAACCCGTACATCGACACCCTCGCTTCGCGTCTCTAGACGCCTACCCCTTGGACTTACTCATCTAGGCGGCGTCGTGATGCGCCTGCTCGCGAACCGGAACTTGTCCCCGGCATCGATCGCACGTGCGACCTACCGGGTGACGAAGGGTGCCCGCTACTGGTCGGCCTCCACGTACATCGGGGTGAGCTCCGGGCGCACGGAACTTACCCCTGAGCTGCTCGGCGACCTGGCCGTCCTGCTGAACGTCCCGGCCACCGAACTCGAAGCCCTGACTGGAATCACCCCGGTAGGGACGCCGGACCCCGAGGTCGGTGAGCTCGCCTGGGAGTGCCGGCGCCTCAGCGCTGACCAGCTCGCGCACCTGAGACAGTTCACCAAGTCGCTCGCCTAGCGTCGTGCGCCGTTAATTCGCTGTCTAATTCTCAGCTCGTCACCGCGGTACGCGGGGACCTTACGTACTCTCATGCAGTACGTAAGGTCCCCGCGTGAACCACAGGCACGGCGTGTCGGCGCTCGACACGCCGTTGCGGTGGAACGGACTTCGATAGCGGATTTCCGGCGCGGGACACTAGCGCCAGAACGCCAGCCTGTGCTCGGCCGCGTAGTCGACGGGTCCGATCGCGCCCGGAGCCAGTGACTGCACGTACTGGCCCTCGGAGAACCGGGGCCAGCCCGGCGTTCCGGTGCGGGCGAAGTCCGTCCACGTCTTGATCATGTGGTCGGACAGGCCGCGGTCCTTCGTGAAGTCCTCGTCGGGGAACAGGTAGTCGATGTCCGACGAGTGGTTCGCGCCGTGCAATTCAGGCGGCATCGACGGGTCCGTAGCCGCGTTGCGGTCAGCGAACTCGAACGCGTAAACGGGCGCCTTCTTCGCGTAGAGCGTGTTCTGCCTGAACGTCGCACGAGCCCACACGCGATCTGTCAGCACCGTCGCCCACGCCTGCTTCGGCGACGCGAACGCGCTGACCGGGTACTCGCGCTCGATCTCGGCCGCGCGGTCGGGGAACGCCTCCCGCACGAGCCGTGAGTAGTCCTCAGTGGACATGGGCTCCGGCCGGAACAGCCCGACGAAGCTGTTGTGCTCGTCGCGGGTCGCGCCGGCCAGGATCGGCACGTCGGCGAACTCGCCCGACTCCAGCGACTCGGCCGGGAGCCGGGGGAGCAACGAGCCGCCGTAGCCGACGGACTGGAAGATGTTCATGATCTGCGGGTAGTCCAGCAGCTTCTCCGCCGGCAGTCGCCGCAGGCACTCGACGTCCGTGCAGCCCAGTTCGGCGCTGATCATCTTGCCGATCTCCTGGATCTCCGGCACCGGCCGCCACGCGAGTGACGGCAACGCCTCCAGGTCCGGGAACCAGGCGCCGCGAGGCACGTCCACCAAAGTGAACGAGCTGTGCATGATCGCCTTGTGGAACAAGGGCCGCTGCCCGATCAGGTGCGCGCTCACCGCGGTCGCCCCGAAGGACACCCCGAACAACGTCACGTTGCCCGGATCCCCGCCGAAGCCGGAGATGTTGCGTTGGACCCACTCCAATGCCGCGCGCTGGTCGAGCAGCCCGAACTCACCGGAGTGCTCGAGGCCCGGCAGGCCGAAGCCGCCGAACACGCCCATTCGGTAGTTGAACGTCACCACGACGACATCCCCTTGCCGCGCAAGGCGTTCCGCGTCGAAGAAGTGCCCGGCCCCGATCGCGCCGTCGCCGTGCACCCACACCAGCACCGGCTTGCGGCCGGCCACCGAAGGCGTCGTGACGTTGGTGAACAGGCAGTCCTCGTCGGTGCTCTTCGTCTCGGAGTAGCTCGATCCGACCTGCGGGCACGGACTGCCGGGCTCGAAAGCGTCCCGCACCCCGTTCCACGCCGCCGCGCGCACCGGCGGCTCCCAGCGAGCCGCGCGGGCGTACGGAACCCCCTGGAACCGCAGATGCCCGTCCCGCACCTCACCCCGAACCTGCCCCGTATCGGTCGTAACGACGTCCGATGGCATGGCTTCCCCTCTCCCGCACGCGCTGAGCAGCAGTGATGCGGCAACTAGCAACGTCCCCCGACGCATGGCTAACCCCTTGTGGCCAGGTCGACGGCCGCGACCAGCTCCTGCTCGCAGACGTCGAGATCGAGTGACTCGGACCGCTGCACAACGCTGTTGCGCAGCGCGAGGACGAACACGGCCATGACGTCCGGGTCGAACGCGCGGAACTCGCCTGCGTCCTGCCCCTGCCGCAGCAGGTCGGCGAGCCCTGCGTGATCGGAGTCGGCGATGCCCCCGTCCGTCACCGCCGCGTGGGCCTTGATGCGCAGGAACGCCACCATGTCCTCGCGGTGTTCGCGCAGAAACGCGATGTTGGCGACCAGGAACGCCCGCAGTTCCTGGCGGGCGCTCGCCTGGTTCATCCGCGTGCTCACGAACCCTTGGAAGCGCTCCAAGATGTCCGCGAACACGACGTCGACGAGCTCCTGCTTGTTCTTGAAGTGGTACGAGATCAGCCCCGTGCTGCTCAGCCCCGCACGCGCCGCGATGGCCTTGAACGACGTCTCCGCGTAGTCCAGCTCCGCGATCGTGGCGATCGCCGCCGCCACGATCTGCGCCCGCCGGGCCTGCTCGGTCACGGACTTTGCTCGCATGAGCAAAACTTAGCACGGCTGAGCAAAATAAGGTGCGCACGCAGTTAGAATCGGCCTGTGACCAGGAGATCTCCGCAGGCGAAGAAGGCGTTGAGCTACGCCAGGGACGCCCGCAACTGCTACGGACAGAGTGACAAGGGCTCGCGCAAGGCCATCGCCAGGAACAAGCGCGCCAACGTCCGGTCGGACCGGCGCCGCGAGCAGGTGGTGCTCGTCCAGGCCCGGCCCGATGACATTGACTCCGAACTCAAGCGCAAACGTCTTCCGTCGAAGCGCTGGCGCAAGCTCGCCGACGCGCCACTCGCCGACGTCGTGGCCGGCAAGCTGCGGCGGCGGGCTGCCGCGGGCATCATCGACGAGGAGCAGGCGGAGGCGAAGATCGCCAGGATGCCGCGGGTCAGCCGCCGGACGCCCTGGAAGTGATCAGCGCTGCCACGGCACGTCAGCCGAGGTCGGACAGGTCGAGGACGAACCGGTAGCGGACGTCACCGCGGTCGAGCCGGTCGAGGGCCTCGGCGACGCGGGCGGACGGCAGGACCTCGACGTCGGCGGTGATGCCGTGGGTAGCGCAGAACTCCAGCATGGCGGCGGTGGCGGGAAGGCCGCCGCTGCCACCGGAGCTCAGCTTCTTGCGGCCGACGAGCAGGTCCATCGCCTCGACGGTGAGGGTGCCGAGGTGCCCGACCTGGCTCAGCGTCCCGTCGACGGCCACCAGACGCAGGTAGGGGCCGAGGTCGTGGGGGACCGGGATGGTGTCGATGAGGACGTCGAACCTGTCGCGGGCCGCCTCGGTGCTGTCCGGGTCGGTGGAGACGACGACATCGCGGGCACCAAGGCGGATCGCGTCGCTCGCACGCTCGGCCGACCGGCTCACCACCGACACCTCGGCACCCAGGGCGGCCGCGAACTTGACCGCGAGGTGGCCCAGCCCGCCCAGGCCGGCCACCGCGACGCGCGTTCCCGGGCCCACCCCCAGGGCGCGCATCGGCTCCCACACCGTGATCCCCGCGCACAGCAACGGTGCCGCGGCGGCCGGTTCCAGCTCGGACGGCAGGGGATGGGCGAACCGGTTGCGGACCACGTACTCGCGGGAGAAACCGCCCAGCGTCGTCGTCCCGTCGTGGCGGTCGGTCCCGCCGTAGGTGAGCGTGGGGAACTCGCGGCAGAAGTTCTCCTGGCCTATCGCGCACATCGTGCAGACGCCGCAGGAGTCGACGATGTTGCCGACCGCGACCGGGTCACCGACCCGGAACTTGGTCACCTCGGGACCGACGTCCACGACGACCCCGGTGAACTCGTGACCCGGCACGAGCACGCCCTCGCCGTCGTGTGCGCGCAGCGAGTGCAGGTCGGTGTGGCAGACGCCGCAGAAGTCCACACGCACCGCAACGTCGTCTTTCCGCAGGTCACGGCGGTACAGCGGCACCCGGTGCAACGCGTGTCCGTCGGCCTGCCAACCGGTGGTGGTTCGCATGACTCTCCCTTAAACAGACTGTTCGGTCTATTTGAAGCTACCCCTAGAAGGTCCGCAAAGTAAACCGACTGTTCTGTCGGTACAGTTCAGTCATGTCCGACCAGCAGCTGACCGCCCGTGGCGCGGCCACGCGGCAACGCATCATCGACGTGGCCACCCGCGAGTTCGCCGAGCACGGCATCGCCGGGGCCCGCATCGAACGGGTCGTCGCCGCGGCGCGCACCAACAAAGCGCAGCTCTACGCCTACTTCGGCAACAAGGAAGGGCTGTTCGACGCGATCTTCTTCGGCTCGCTGGAGCGGATCGTCAACGTCGTGCCCATCGACGCCACCGATCTGGCGGGCTGGGCCGTGCGCCTCTACGACGAGTACATCGAGCGCCCCGAACTCATTCGGCTCGCGACCTGGGCCCGTCTCGAACGACGCCCCACCGGCCACCTGGTCGCCGACACCGATCGCCTGGACCAGAGCAAGCTGCAGGCGATCACCGACGCGCAGCAGGCGGGGCTGGTCCGCGACGGCGACCCCTTCGACGTGATGGCCATGGTCATCGCGATGTCGATGGCGTGGTCACCGGTCAGCAACGTCTACGCGGCCTCCAGCGACGAACCCGCCGAAACGCACGACCGCCGCCGGGACTTCCTGCGCGAGAGCGTCCGCCGCGCGGTCGCGCCGGCCTAGTCCAGGGGTTTGGAACTCATCCAAAGGACATGCTTTCAGGTTGACCTGCGGCGAATGGGTGGAGCCAAACGGAACGCCGCCTCTACCGTCCCCCGCATGCCTTTGCGGAGATCAACGGTGCGCGGCCGCGAGTTCGGTGACGCGATACGGGCGCTGCTGCGGGCGGCCGGCCTCACCAACCGCGCCGCCGCCGAATTGCTGGGCTGGCAGGAAGCTAAAGTCTCGGAACTGGTCAACGGCAAGGAAGGCGTGAGCGACGTCGACCTGGCCAAGTTGCTCGGCCTGCTGCGTACGCCGCCCGACGAGTTCGACCACCTGATGGCGCTGCACCACGAAACGCACATCAGAGACTGGTTGCAGCCTGCAGGTTCTGGTTCGCCAGATCGGGCACGAACCCTGAGGGAACACGAAGGGATCGCGTCAGACATCACCGGTTGGTCGATGAACGTGGTGCACGGCCTGCTTCAGGTACCCGACTACACCCTTCATCTGGCCAACGCGGCTGTGAACGTGCATGACGTTTCGGCTGTGGTGCGCACGCGGACGGAACGACAGCAGTCGGTCCTCGACGGCCACCGTGCGATCACCATCTTCATGCACGAACAGGCGCTCCGGCTTCAGGTGGGCGGCGTCCTCGTGATGGCTGAACAGTTCCATCACCTGCTGCGGCTCTCCGTGCGTCCCTACCTCACGATTCGCCTGATTCCCTCCGCGTTCGGGCCGCACGCGGGGCTTGCCGGTGACTTCGACCTGCTGAAGTTCAAGAAGATCCCACCGCTCGTCTACCTGGAGAGTCACGGCGCTAACGTCTTCCTCGAAGATCAGCCCTCTGTTGACCTCTACGAGAACGTCGTGAAGTCACTCGGACGGGCGGCGTTGGATGAGGCTCAAACGAGGAAGCTGATCACTGAAATCATCGGTGAGGAGGCTCGTGATGACCAGGTGGCGCAAGAGTAGTTACAGCGCTAACGACGGCAATTGCGTCGAGGTGGGACGCGGCGTCGGCGTCCGCGACAGCAAGGCTCCCTCCGTCGAACTCCCGCTCACGGCTCACCAGTGGGCACCGCTGCTGCAGTTGGTCAGGACTCAACCCGCAGCGAAGTGACGTCGGCGCAACCAAAGGTTGCGCAAGCCGGGTGAGCCGGTTAACTTGAGATGCAACCGATGGTTGCACTTCAAGCGAGGAGAGCCGGCGTGGAACACGGAAGCATCGAACGCGAGCTGCGCATCGAGGCCACCCCCGAGGTGGTCTACGAGGTGGTCAGCTCTCCCGAGCACCTGCGCGAGTGGTGGCCCGACGACGCCGAGCTCGACGCCGTGCCCGGCGGCACCGGCACGATCACCTTCGGCGACCCGGCCTCGCCGGACGCGAAGGTCGAACACCTCACCGTCGTCGAGGCCGACCCGCCCCGCCGGTTCGCGTTCCGCTGGGTGTACGACCAGGGCGCGTCGGCGGCGCCGGGCAACTCGCTGCTCGTCACGATCGACCTCGTGCCCTCCGGCGACGGCACGCTGCTGCGCTTCAAGGAGACCGGGTTCCGCGAGCGCGGCTGGGAGGCCGCCGTGCTGGAGCAGGCCTACGCCGATCACGTCCAGGGCTGGGACCACTTCCTCCCGCGTCTCGTCGCGCGAGCCGAGCTGCTGGTCGCGCGGCCGTGAGCGCGGCGATCGACGACGACCTCTGGTCCGCGGTGGGCGACCCGACCCGCCGCCGGATGCTCGACCTGCTGCTCAGCGACGGCGGCGGCACCGCGACCACGCTGAGCGAACGGCTCCCGGTCACCCGGCAGGCGGTCGCCAAGCACCTCGGCGTGCTCGACCGCGTCGGGCTGGTGCACGTGACACCGGCCGGACGCGAGCGCCGCTACGAGGTGGACGAGGCGCAACTCGCCCGCGCGGTGGCCCAGCTGACCGCGGTCGGCACCACCTGGGACGCCCGGCTGCAGCGGATCAAGCGGATCGCCGAACGGATCCAGCGCGGCACAGCGGAACGAGAGACAGGATCGGACCAGTCATGACGACGCAGGCGCCGCGCACCGAGCGCGGCTACACCACCTCGTACGCGGTCGAGCAGTCGCCGGACGAGGTCTACGCGGCCGTCCTGGACGTCCGTGCCTGGTGGACCGGCGAGGTCGAGGGACGTGCCGACGAGGTGGGTGCCGAGTTCACCTACCGGCATCCCCCGCAGCACTACAGCCGCCAGCGCGTGACGGAGCTGACGCCGGGCAACCGGTTGTTCTGGCAGGTCACGGACAGCCTGCTGTCCTTCGTCTCGGACTCGGCCGAGTGGACCGGCAGCGAGATCGTGTTCGACATCGTCCCCGCCGGCGGCGGCGCGGAGCTGAGGTTCACCCACGTCGGGCTTGTGCCGGACGTCGAGTGCTTCGGTGCGTGCTCCACGGCGTGGCTGCACTACGTCAACGGCAGCCTGCGCAGCCTGATCGCCACCGGTCAGGGTCTGCCGGATCCGTGGTGATGACCGAGGAACAGGAGAACGTGATGTCCGATCTGGCCGCCAAGGCCGATCTCCTTCGTTCGCTGCACGTGCCGGGCGACCCGCTCGTGCTGCCGAACGCCTGGGACGTCGGCAGCGCTCGCGCGATCGTCGACGCGGGCTTCCCGGTGATCGCGACGGCGAGCAACGCGATCGCCGCGGCACTGGGCCACGACGACGGTGAGCGAGCGCCGAGGGACGAGATGATGTTCGTCGCCGCGCGCATCGTGGCGTCGGTCGACGTCCCGGTGACGGTCGACGCCGAAGCCGGGTACGGACTTGCTCCCGGTGAGCTGGTAGAGCTGCTGACCGGGATCGGTGCCGCCGGCTGCAACGTCGAGGACACCGACCACGCGAACGGCGGCCTGGTGGACGCCGGCGTGCGTGCCGCCTACATCGGGGAGATGCGTGCGGCCGCGAACCGGGTCGGGGTGCCGTTGGTGATCAACGCGCGGGTCGACTCCTTCTTCCCCGCCTCGCCGTTCTCCGGGGACAAGAGGCTCACCGACGCCCTCGACAGGGCGCGGGCGTACTGGGCGGCCGGCGCGGACTGCGTGTTCGTGCCGGGAGCCGGACCCGAGGACCTCCGCGCGGTGGTCACCGAGGTCGGAGCTCCGGTGAACGCCGGGCTGCCGTTGCGGGGCGGGTCGCTGGAGGCGCTTCGTGCGGCCGGGGTCGCCCGCGTGTCGGTGGGTCCTCAGCTCTACCGCAGCGCGCTCGGCCACCTGCGCGCCGACCTCGAGCTGCTCGGCGGGTCCACCGGGTGACGACCCGCCGAAGGTCGGTATTCGCGGAATTGCCGCCCGTGAGCGCCGTCACAGGTGCATGCTGTGTGCACCAGCTCAACCCGAGGACTGATGACCATGACGAGTGCGACCGCGGGCTCCCGCCACAACTGGGAGACCGATCTGGAGCGCTACCGGACCAGGGCGGTCCAGGTGCTCGACACGCACCTGCCCGCGACGACCGGCTGCACCGAATGCGGAGACCCGTGGCCCTGTGCCCGCGCGTGCTCCGCCGAGTTGGTGCTCGAGCTCTGACCTCTACTGGCGTCAGAAGGTCTGGCTGCTGACGATCGCCAGGAAGATCCCGACGGCGACCAGGGCGAACAGCAGCGAGAAGACGACGCCGAGAACCCGCCTCACCACACCGGCCGGACGGCGGCGGCGCACCTGGTCCTGGTAGGCGGCGTTGCGGTGGAAGGTCGCGCTGTTCTGCCGCACCTGCTGCTGGTAGGCCTGCTGCGCGCCCTGTGAGCCTGGCGTTGTCATGGTCGCTCCTCCGTTGTCGCCCGTCCTGAGGACGAGGGCCTGCCGATGCGGGCGCTGTCGAGCACCTCGACGAGTTCGAGCCAGCCGGAGAACATCCGGGTGACCCCGTCGGCGCCGCGGGCCCGCCCCTGGATGGGGTCGGAGTCCGCGACCAGGTCCAGCTCGACCCGTACCGTCGCGTTGCCTGCTTCGGTCATGGCGATGACCCTCCCCGCGCGGTGAGCGACGCGCATCGTGGTCGGCACCCTTGCTTTTGCCCGGTCGTGGCCCGGCCGGACCGGCGACGACCTGCGGTGTCATCCGGATCCGGCCACCGTGCCCCGCGCGCGACAGTTCTCGGCATGCGCACTGAGCATCGTTCAAACCGGCTGTTGGACCGAGTCGCGAAGACCGTGGCCGACAGCGTCCGCGCGGAGGCGGTGAAGCCGTTCGTCGTGTCGGTGATGGGCACGACCGGCACCGGCAAGTCGTCACTCGTCAACGCGTTGTTCGGCACGAACCTGAAGACCGACCCGGTGCGGCCGTGCACCAAGGAGGTGCAGACGGTCCGGATCGACGGCACTGGTGGTGGCCGCATGTTCTTCCACGACCTGCCCGGGATCGGCGAGGCGGGCGCGGTCGACGAGGGTTACGTCGCGCAGTACCGGGCCAAGCTCCTCGAATCGGACGTGGTGCTGTGGGCGATCCACGCGGACAGCCGGTCGGTCACCTTCGACCAGCACGCCCTCGACCGCGTCCTCGGTGACGACCCGCAGCAGCGGACCGCCCTGATGAGCAAGGTGACGTTCCTGCTCACCAAGGCCGACCTGCTCACGCCAGCGCCGTGGATCTACTCGAAGTCGGGCCAGGCCGGCATGTTCGCCGCGCTTCCCCCGACGGAGACGTTGCTGCGGGAGAAGGAGCGGTACTTCCAGGAGGCGTTCGTCCAGCCGCACGCGGCGGACATCGTGACCTCGACACACCACGACGGCACCTTCGACGTGCACGACCCGGCGTTGACCGTCGACGAGCACTTCGTCAGCCATCGCGGACTGCTCACCTTCGCCGCCGCGCGTGCACTGGCCGCACGCCATCCCCGGCACCAGGACGTGTTCGAGCGGCTGTACGACAACAACCGCGTGGTCTCGTGCTCGGCCCGGCTGCGGTTCAACCTCGAGAACCTGATGGCCGTGATCGTCGGCAAGCTCGGCCCCGGTGCCGGCGTGCGGTTCCGGAAGTTCACCTTGCACGACGCCCTCAACACCGTGCCCGTGGCGGTGGCCCGGCAGTTCTGCAACCTCGTGGTGCTGGACGGCCGGGGCGGGGAGGTCCTGTTCGACATGGCGCAGCAGAACTTGGAGGTGTCGCGATGACCCGGTACTACACGGCGGCCGAGATGGCCGCGGCGGTCCGGCACCAGGCCGCGATCGACCACGCCTACTACACGGGCTATCAGGACGCGTTGCGGACGAACGACCGGAGCTGGCTCTACGAGCTGGTCAGCGCCGCGGTCCAGTTCACGTTCGGCCCGCCGGTCGGCCAGTTCGTGATGCTGGGAGTCGACGCCGTGTGGGACTATTTCGCCGACCTGTTCGAGTAGGCCGGGTTGCGCAGGGCCGCCCGCAGCTGCGGGCGGCCCTGAATCGCGAGCTTGCGGTAGGCGGCGGTGAGGTGCGACTCGACCGTCCTCGCGCTCACGAACAGTTCCTGCGCGATGACCTTGTTGGTCTTGCCGTCCTCGGCGGCGAGCTCGGCCACCCGCAGCTCCATCGCGGTCAGGGCGTCCCTGCCGGTGACCGCGTCCCGGCGCGGCCGGGCTCCCGCGGCGCGGAGTTCGTCTCGTGCCGATGCCGCCCGCCCGAGGGCGCCGCAACGCGTGGCGAGGTCCAGGCCGTGGCGCAGCGGGCCGACAGCCAGCGTCCGCTGGCCCGCGCGGCGCAGCGCGGCGCCGTACGCGATCAGGCAGCAGGCGCGTTCGAGGTCTGCCTCGGAGCCGTCCAGCAGCTCCACGGCCTGGGCGAGCAGGTCCAGACGGCAGGAGCCGGACGTGGTCAGGGCCGTGGTGCGCAGCGCTCGCGCGATCGACCGCCGGGCTCCGAACTCCCGCGCCAGTTCCAGGTTCTCCCGCGCCAGCGCCACCGCCGCTCCGGACTGGCCGAGCGCGAGGTGGGCCCGCACGGCGTCGGTGCGCCATTCGGCGAAGCCGGGGTTGCGGTATCCGCCCCCGGCCAGGAACCGCCCGACCTCCAGCAGATCGGTCAGCGCCTCGGCCGGCTCGTTGAGCCGCAGCCGGAGCCTGGCCCTGGCCACCGGGACGAAGTGCATGATGATCGTGTCGGTCGGCTGGTGGTCGCTGATCCCGAACTCGTCGAGCACGCGCCGTGCCTCGTCCGGCTTGCCCCGTTCCACCAGCGCGTCGACCAGCACGGCCGCCGCCAGCGGCGTGTTGAACCGGCGCGGTTCCCCTGGGACCTCGTCCAACGCCGCGCGGGCGTCGCCTTCGGCTTCGACCAGGCGGCCCGCGTACCAGGCCGTGTGTGAGCGGAGCATCGACAGGTAGCGGAAGTCCCACACGTCGCCCCGCTGCCGCGTGGCGTCGAGGCCCCGGTCGAGCAGCTCGAGCGAGTCCGCCATCCGGTCGGTGAGGTTCAGGGCGGCACTGGCGTAGTTGACCAGGATCCACCCGTCGCGCGCGGGGAGCGGGCCCGCCGCGGCGGCCTCGGCCAGCGCCGCCACCTCGCCGGCGGGGCGGTCTCCGGTCGCCACGGCACCGAAGGCGAGCGTGGCCAGCAGCATCCGGTCCTCGTCGGAGGTACCGCTCAGCCCTGCCGCGACCGCGTCGAGGCCGTTCAGGATCGTGGCGGGGTTCCTCATGGCGATCAGTTCGAGTCCTGCCAGCGCGGCGTGCATCGACACCGGCAGCTCTCCCTCGTGCCCGTTGGCCAGCCCCCGTGCGAGCTCCGCCATCCCGGCGGCTTCGGCGGACCGCCCGGTCTGGGTCAGCAGGAAGCCCAGCTCGACGACGAGTTGAAGCCGCTCGGGCAGCGGGTCGGTGAGCGAGATGGCCTCCCTGAGCACCTCCACGGCCCGTGCCGACCGGCCGGCCATGCCCAGCACCCGGCCGAGCAGCGCCACCAGCGGCCCGCGCAGGACCGGCGCCGGTGGTTCGTTGCGGGCCCTGGTCAGGTACGTCGCGGCTGCCTCGGGAGCACCGCGGCCCAGCGCGGACACCGCGGCGGAGTGCAGCGAGCCGACCACCCACGGGTCGGCCTCCGGTTCGGCGGCCAGCAGATGAGGCGCGAGTTGCTCGGCCCCGGCGTGATCGGCGGCGAGCAGGCGCGCGGCCCGTTTGTGCTCGGCCGCGCGGAGCAGGCTGCTCGAGTCGGTGTACACCGCGGTCCGCACCAGTGGATGCACGAAACAGATCGGATGGTGAGCGGTGACGACGGCTTCGCGCGCGAGGCCGTCCGCGGCGATGGCCGCCGCCTCGATCGACAGCCCTGCCAGTGCCGCCACGTGCCGTGGTTCGGCGGCGGTCTCCAGTACGGCCAGCGCCCTGGCGAACCTGACGGCCTCGGGGCCCAGCCGGGCCACCCTGGTGAGCACCGCCCGTGAGATGGCGTCGGCCCGCAGGTGCCCGATCCGGCCGGCCTGGGCCACGACGGGCCGCGTTCCGTTCTCGCGCAGGTTGGCCAGCGCCTCGGCCAGCAGGAACGGATTACCGCCGGTCGCGACCGCGCAGGCACGGCAGAACTCGTCGTCGGCGTCGGCCGCGAGGTCCCGGCGCACCAGTGTGCCGACCGCCTCGTCGCTCAGCGGCCGCAACCGGACGACGTGCGGGGCGACGCCGCCGAGCGCACCGCCGACGAGCCCGTCGAGCACCGGTCCGGGGCGCCCTGCGAGCAGCAACAGCACCGGCAGATCGGCGATCCGGCGGGACAGGTGCGACAGGAACCGCAGCGAGGCACCGTCCGCCCAGTGCACGTCGTCCACCACCATGAGCAGTGGTCCGGACTCCGCGAGGTTGGCGCTCAACCAGTACAACCCGTACACGACGTCGCCCTGCGCGGAAGCGGCGCCCTGACCGCCGTGGTGGCCGAACACGGGCTCCGCGAGACCGGCGGCGCCCGCCAGCAGCTCGGCCCTGCGCGCGACCGATCCGGTGCGCAACGGCGGCTCGAACAGCTGACGGACGATGGCGAACGGCAGGTCCTGCTCCAGTTCGCCACCGACAGCGGTCAGTCCGCGCACGCCCAGGCTCACCGCGTGTTCGCTCACGGCCGCGAGCACCGCTGTCTTGCCCATCCCCGGTGGTCCTTCCACCAGCACTGTCGCTCCGCGGCCGCCCGTGACCGAGGCGAGCACAGCATGAATTGCGTCCAGTTCTGCGTCGCGCTCGACCAGCGCCATCAACAATTCCAATTCACGTTGATATGACGAGCCGTTCTCGACTCGTCGTCAACAATGGCGAAGAACTGCGATCAGGCGCCAGACTGGCGTATCACTGAGTGACACGCCTGGCCGAAAACCTGGGGAGCGGATGGACGATCGCACGGTCACCGGCAGAGTCGTCGCGGTGCTGGACGTGGTCGCCGCGAGCGAGGGCACGGTTTCGCTGGCCGAGCTGACCCGTGTCACCGGTATTCCCAAAGCCACGGTGCGGCGCATTGCCGAGGACCTGTGCGCGCGGCGAATGCTGCGCCGCGGTGCCGGCGGTGGTTACCTGCTGGGCCCGCACATGATAAATCTGGGGATGCGCGCGACCACGCAACTCGGCCTGCGCGACGCGGCGATCCCGTACGTTCAGGAACTGTTCGCCAGAACCGGAGAAATCGCGTGGGTGGGCGCCTGCAGCGGCATGACGTTCACGATGATGGACACGGCCTACGGGGCCAACCGCGCGGCCGCCGTGAGCCGGTACGGCTGGCCGATGGAC
Source organism: Lentzea californiensis (assembly GCF_024648825.1). Classification (GTDB taxonomy): domain Bacteria; phylum Actinomycetota; class Actinomycetes; order Mycobacteriales; family Pseudonocardiaceae; genus Lentzea; species Lentzea californiensis. Next base: position 73,751 of record NZ_JANBBE010000021.1, on the reverse strand, counting down.
ACGAGCCACTCGGCGTTGGTGGCCACCGCGGCCGGACGACTGGTGCTGGCCGAGGAGCCCGCGCTCACCGACCGTGTACGAGCCCGGCCGCTATCGGCGCTGACCCAGCACACGGTGACGTCCTGGCCCAAGCTGACCGCGATGTTCGACGCCATCCGGGACAGTGGAATGGCGACCGAGCACGAGCAGAGCAGGCTCGGCTTCAGCTGTGCGGCGGTCGGTCTGCGCGACAGGGCGGGCAACCTCGTCGGCGTGCTCGGCGTCACCGGGCACACCGCGACCCTGGCCGTTCAGCGGCTGACCAGACCGCTGCGCACCGCGGCGGAGGACATCACCCGCACGCTCACGACGAGCTGACCCTGGCGAAGAACGCGGCGACGTTCGCGATCGTCCGCTCGATCTTGGCCTCCAGGCTGATCGACTCGTGCATCCGGCCACCGAACCCGGCGTCCTTGCGTCCTCGCAGGTACAGCGAACACGCCAGGTCGGCGCAGATGTAGACGCCGACCGTGTTGCCCAGTTGTCCCGACTTGCCGGCCTTGCGCGCGCTCATCAGCGACACGCCGTCTCCGGAATGCGTGGTCAGGCACCACGAGCACATGGTCTTGCGCACCCGCCCGGTCTGCGCCGCCCGCCGCAGCGCGATGCCGGCGAGCCTGCCGTCCAGCTCGGCCACCAGGTACGAGCGATCGGGCGCGGCCGGGTCGGTCCAGCCGAGGAAGTCCAGGTCGTCCCACGGCCGCTCGCCCAGATCCCTGGGTACGGGCATGCGCTTCGCCTCGCCCTTGGTGGAATTGACGAAGGACGCGCGGATGTCGTGTTCGGTCAGCGGCTTCATGGCCAGGGACGCTAGGGTTACCTAGAGGTCCTAGGCAAATTATTAAGGACCCTAGGAAGGGTGACGGATGGCACGTGCGGGGCTCACGGCCGACCGCCTCACGCAGGCGGCGGCGGACCTGGCGGACGAGGTCGGCTTCGAGAACGTGACGGTGTCCGCGCTGGCCCGGCACTTCGGTGTGAAGGACGCCTCGCTCTACTCGCACATCCGCAACGCGCAGGACCTGCGCGTGCGCCTGGCCGTCCTCGCGCTCGCGGAACTCGCGGAGCGGGTGGCGGAGTCGATCGCGGGCCGTTCGGGCAGGGACGCCCTGGTCGCGTTCGCCAACGCCTACCGCGCCTACGCCCGCGAGCACCCCGGCCGGTACTCGGCGACGCAGATGGCGCTCGACCCGGACGTGGCCGCCGAGAGCGCGGCCGGCAAGCACTCCGAGATGACGCGCGCGCTGCTGCGGGGCTATGACCTGTGGGAACCCGACCAGACCGACGCCGTGCGGCTGCTGCACAGCACGTTCCACGGGTTCGTCTCGCTGGAACGCTCCGGGGCGTTCCACAGCCATCCGCGCGGCGTCGAGGCGTCGTGGCTCAGAGCCCTGGACGCGCTGGACTCGGTGCTGCGGGCATGGCCCGCCTGAAGAAGTTGACCAGGTTGCCGTCGGGGTCGCGGACCAGCAACGAGCGGTTGCCCCACGGCATCGTGGTGGGCTCCTGGACGACCTCGGCGCCGGCCAGTTTCGCGTGCACGCCCTCCACGTCGTCGACCTCGAACTCGACGATGACGCTGCGGTTGACACCCGGTTCGGCCGATCCGGCGGCGAACAACGCCACGGTGCGGGTGCTGCCGACCGCGAGGGTGCCGGTCGAGGTCCTGACCTCGGCGAAGTCCTCGTTCGCCCAGGTCGCGTCCACTCCCGTGGCGCGTTCGTAGAAGCCGGTGAGGCGGGCGACGTCGGCGGTGATGATGCGGATCGATACGAAGTCCATGAGCGCACGGTAGAAGCGATACCGGACAGAATCCGCCCGGTATGTGAGGGAGAATTCCGGCCATGCCCCGGCCGATCGCACGCGTGCTGTCCTTGTTGGAGCTCCTCCAATCCGGAGGCGTTCGGACGGTGGCGGAGCTCGCCTCGCGGCTTGAAGTCGACGAACGGACCGTGCGGCGGTACGTCGACCACCTGCTCGACCTCGACATACCGGTCGAGTCGGTGCGCGGACGGTACGGCGGCTACCGGCTCGCTCCCGGTTACCGCATGCCGCCGTTGATGCTCAGCGACGACGAGGCGCTGGCGGTGCTGATCGGGCTGGTCACAGGCCTGATGACGGGCACCGCGAGCGAGACCGCGGCGGCGAAGGTCCGCCGGGTGCTGCCCGCCCGGCTCGGCAGCAGGCTCGACGCCGTGCTCGGCTCGCTCGCCTTCACCAGCCCGCCCGGTTCGCCGGCCACCCCGGAGGCCCCGGTCCTGCTCGCGCTCGCCGACGCGGTGACCCACCACCGGCCCGTCGCCGTCCGGTACACCGCCGCAGACGGCCGGCGCAGTGAACGCACGCTGCACCCGTACGGGCTCGTCGCCCACTCCGGCCGGTGGTACGTGACCGGTGCCGATCCCGCGATCGGCGAGGACCGGACGTTCCGGCTGGACCGCATCACCTCGGCCAGGACGCTGCCCGGCTCGTTCGAGCCGCCCGGTGAGCTCGATGCGGCGCAGCGGGTCCTGACCGGGCTCGCCACCGCCCCGCACCGGTACGAGGTGACGGTGCGGATCCAGGGGTCCGCCGGGCAGATCCGCACCCGGCTTCCCGCGAGCGTCGCGGTGGTGGAGCCTCTCCCCGAGGGCTGGTCGCGCGTCGAACTGCGGGTGGAACGGCTCGACTGGCTGCCCGGTGTGCTCGCGTCGCTGGATCTGCCGTTCGTGGTCGAGAGGCCGGACGAGCTGCGCGGTCTCGTCGCGGCGCTCGCCGAGCGACTCCTGAAATCGGTTGCCCGCGGTGTCGGCGACGACCTAGCCTCGCCGCCATGATCGACAGAATCGAGTCCGTGGTCCGCGCGTGACAGGGTCCCTGTACGACCACGCCGCCGCGCTGCACGAACAGTTCCCCGACAGCCCGCTTCCCCGGGACGGGTCGCCGTACCCGGACGACGAGCGCTATCGCGGCGCCCACCGCTCGAACGACTACCGCTCCGAGGGCATCGACGTCGCCGCCGCGCTCGACGCGTACTTCGCCTCCAGGACCATGCAGGTCGAGGAACTCGCGGAGACGTTGGCCGGCCTCGACGTCCCGATCCACCACAACGAGCACATCGCCGCGGCGGCGTTGCGCGCGGACAGCGACCGAGTCCGGCGCACCGGCCGGCGCCTGGTGCGGCACGGTCACGACCGGCGCGCGGTCGTCGTCGGCCTGGCCCTGCTCGCGACGGACAACGACGAACGTGACATTCCGCTGATCCGCACCATCGGTCTGCTCTCCAACTACTTCGGCCCGATGGCGGCCCGCGCGCTGCGGCGCCGCCGTCACGGAACCGAGGCGTTGACCTGGCTCGGCGACCGCACGGCCGGGTGGGGCCGTGTCTACGTCGTCGAGGCCCTGTGCAAAAGCGGCATCGCGCGTCCGTGGCTGCTCCGGCACGCCTGCGACGGTGACACGCTCAACGGCTACTTCGCGGCCAAGGTCGCCACGGCCGCCCACCTGCACGCGGCCATGACCTGCGAAGACGTCGACGAGGAGGTCGTCGACCACACCGGGCGGCTGCTGAGCGTCATGACCTGGTGCTCGGGCATGGGCATGGACCTCTGGGACTACCCGGCCGCCGCACCGGTCGTCGAGGCCTACGCCCGGCACGTCGACCGGCTGCCCCGGACGGACGTGCGCATGCGTTGCCGGGTCCACCTCGCCGAGTCGCTGCAGAAGATCCCGTTGACCGGTCTCAACACTTCAACGGTGGTCGCAGCACTGCTTGGATGAACTCCATGCGAGCCCTGCTGCTGTCCGCACTCCTGATCGTGTCGTTCGCCGTGCCCGCACACGCCACCAACGGGTTCGTCGTCCTGCGCGACTCCGACCCGACCATCCGGCACGACATCCGCTACTACACCGCGCACAACTTCGTCGGCACCCGCGTCGACGGCTACCGCGCGCCCCTGTGCATCCTCACCAGGCAGGCCGCGAAGGCGTTGCGCGGTGTGCAGCGCGAGGTGCTGCGGCAGGGCTACACGCTCAAGGTCTACGACTGCTACCGGCCGCAACGCGCCGTCGACCACTTCGTCCGGTGGGCCCGTGACCTCGCCGACCAGCGGATGAAGGCCGAGTTCTACCCGCGGGTCGACAAGACGCGGCTGTTCGAGGACGGCTACATCGCGGAGAAGTCCGGCCACAGCCGCGGGTCCACGCTCGACCTGACGATCGTGAAGCTGCCTCCGCGGTACCAGCGGCCGTACGTGCCGGGGGAGCGGCTGGTGAACGCGCGACGCGCCTGACCGGTTCCCCGACAACACCGTCGACATGGCCACGGGCTACGACTGCTTCGACACGCTCTCGCACACCGACGACCCGCGCGTGACGGGTCAGGCGCGGGAGAACCGTCAGCTGCTCAAGGCGGCGATGGCGCGGGCAGGGTTCCGCAACCTGCCCGAGGAGTGGTGGCACTTCACGCTCAACGACGAGCCGTTCCCGGACACTTACTTCGACTTCCCCGTCGGGCGCTGACCTCAGCAATGTGCTGCCCCGATGGGCGGAAGAGCCCTGGTCGTGCCGGCGACCTGGGTGAGCTTCGCCGTCAGGGGAGACAGCAGGGACGAGGTGATGGCCTTGTCCACGAGTCGGCGCAGGGCCAGTCCGAGCCGGGTGCGGGGGTAGGCGAACGGCACGAGCCAGCGCGGGAAGCCCTGGACGTCGTCGACGAGCGGACGCATCCACTCCTCGTAGGCCGCGAGCCCTTCCTCGTACCGGTCCGCGGTGGTGGACAGGCTCGCTGCCAGGACGTATCCGCTGACGAGCGCGAGTGAGGCGCCGCCCCCGCCCATCGGGGTCACGCACCAGCCGGCGTCACCGGCGAGGCACACCCGCCCGCGGTGCCACACGGGCATGCGGATCTGGGTGAGCTGGTCGACGTAGACGTCGGTGGAGGTGTCGAACCCGTCGAGCACGCGCCGGGCTTCCCACCCCGCGTCGGCGAAGTGCTCCCGGAACCGCGCCAGGGCGTCCGCGCGGTCGAGCCGGGTCAGGTCCTCGGATCGGGCGTGGGCGAGCATGGCGCGGGTGGTGCCGTGGTTGTCGGGCCGGAGGTGGACCTGCCGTCCTCCAGTGGTGGTGTACCAGCGCCACCGGCTGTCGTCGGAGACCGTGCGGGGGATCGTGCCGAAGACCATGGCGATGCCCAGGTCACGGCGGTCCACGAGGTCACCGAAGAGCCGGTCTCGGGTGGCTGAGCGAACTCCTTCCGCGACGACCAGCAGGTCCGCGCGCAGCACGCGTCCCGAGGCGGTGGTGACGGTGACCGAGTCGGCGTCGTCGGCCACGTCGGTGATGGTGTCGCCGTAGGTGATCTCGACTCCTTCCGGCAGGTGCTCCAGGATCGTGCGGGCGAAGTCACCGCGCAGCACCTCGAGCTCGGCGGTGGCGCCGTCCGGGCCGTCTGAGGGCAGCTCGGCGAGCACCCTGCCCTCCGCGTCGACGAAGACCGTGCCCGTCTCCGTGGTGTTCTGCGCCTTCACGGCCTCGGTCAGTCCCATCCGGGCCAGCACCTCGCGGGCGACGCCGCGGACGTCGACGTTCTGCCCGCCGTCGCGGAACGCCTCGGCCCGTTCCAGCACGGTCACCCGCCAGCCCGTGCGCCTCAGCCAGAAGGCGGTCGAGAGGCCGGCGATGCTCGCACCGGAGATCACCGCGTGTCGTTCAGCCATCGGGAACTCCCCTGTCAGTGGTAGCTTTGCTGCAAAGCTACTTCGACGCAAAGGCACCTGCATGACAGACGACCCGCTGACCGCGGACTGGACCTCGGCGCAGATCGCGGTGATGCACCGCCTGCGCGACTGGGCGGTCGACTTCGGCGAGCTCAACCAGCACCTCGCCGCCTGGATGCGACTGCCGGGAGCCGACGCCAACGCACTGGGCCAGATCATCTGGGCGGCCGAGGCGGACGCTCCGCTCTCCCCGGCTCAGCTGTCCCGGCAGATCGGCATGACCACGGGCGCGACCACCATCCTGCTCAACCGGCTGGAAGCGGCCGGACACCTCTGCCGCACGCGGGAAAGCGCCGACCGCCGTCGCGTCACCCTGCGGCCCACACCGGCCGCCCGTGACCGTGCCCGCGAGTTCCTCGGTCTCGCCGGTGCCGAGATCGCGCACGTCCTCCGCACGACGCCGCCGGCCGAGCTCGCCACCGTCGCGGCGTTCCTGACGAGGATGACCTCGGCCGCCGACGAGGCGGTCCTGCGTCTCAGCCGGAGCAGCTGACGGTCCGGGCTACAGCCGGGGCCGGGTCAGCAGCCGGGACAGCACGATCGCGCTCTCGGTCCGGTCCACGGGAGCGGTCGAACGCACGCGCTGGATGGCTTGTTCCAAGTGCGGGATGTCTCTGGCGAGCATGTAGAGCATCGCGTCGGCGGCACCGGACACGGTGCACGCCTCGATGACCTCGGGAATGTCCTCGAGCGCCTTGCTCAGCTGGGCCGGGGTGGGATTGCCCTTGCAGTAGATCTCGACGAACGCCTCGGTGTGCCACGCCAGCGCCTGCGGATCCACCAGCGCGCTGAAGCCGCGGATCGCACCGGTGGCGACCAAGCGGTCGAGGCGTCTCTTCGCGGCGGACGGCGACAGCCCTGCCGCCTTGCCGATCTCGGCGTAGGTGGCACGGGCGTTGCGCAGCACGCACCGGATGACCGCCTGGTCGATGTCGTCCATGCCCAGAGGATCCGCCCTGCCGCAAAAAATTGCCATGCGACCTCGATCTTTGCAAAGAAACCGCTGCAAAACGCCGGTTTCGGCGATTGTTTGCACCGCCAGGTGAACCTAATCTCCGGCTCGTGATCATCAACGATGTCGAGGCGGCGGCGCTGGCCGCGGTGGACGAGGCCGCGATCGGCCGGCTGCTGCTGGACCTGCTCGCGGTGCCGAGCGTGACGGGCAGCGCCGCGGAGTCCGAACTGCAGCACGTGCTGGCCGGGCACCTGGAACGGATGGACCTGGACGTCGACCTCTGGTCGATGGACCTGCCCGATCTCCGTGCGCACGACGACTTCCCCGGCGGTGAGGCGCCGCGCACGGAAGCGTGGGGGCTGGTGGGCAACACCCGCTCGCACGGCGACGGGCCGACGTTGATCCTGCAGGGACACGTCGACGTCGTCCCGCCCGGCGACCCGGCGCAGTGGCGGGGTGACCCCTTCCGCCCCCGCGTCGAGGGAGATGTCGTGCACGGCCGCGGAGCGTGCGACATGAAGGCCGGTGTGGTGGCGATCCTCGCCGCGCTGGCCGCGATCCGCGCGACTCAGACGACGCCGCGGGGCCAGGTGTCCGTGCACTTCGTCGTCAGCGAGGAGGACGGCGGGCTCGGAGCGTTCGGCACGCTGCAGCGCGGCCACACCGGTGACGCCTGCATCATCACCGAACCGACCGGCGGCGCGCTCATGATCGCCAACGGCGGTGCCCTCACCTTCCGCATCGAGGTCCCCGGCCAGGCCACGCACGGCAGCACGCGGTACGCCGGGGTCAGCGCCATCGACGCCTACCTGCCGATCCACGCCGCTCTCGCCCGGCTGGAAGCGCGTCGCAACACCGGCGTCGATCCGCTGATGTCCGCCTACCCCGTCGCGTACCCGCTGTCGGTCGGCACGGTGCAGGCCGGTGACTGGGCGAGCAGCGTGCCGGATCTGCTGGTGGCCGAGGGACGACTGGGCGTGGCGCTGGGGGAGGAGCCTGCCCAGGCCCGTGCCGAACTCGAGGCGTGCGTGGCCGAGGCCTGCGCGTCGGACCCGTGGCTGCGGGCCAACCCCGCCGTCGTGACGTGGCCCGGCGGTCAGTTCGCCAGCGGCCGGTTACCGGGCGGGCACCCACTCGCGACCCTGGTCGCCGACGCGCACGCGGATATCACCCGTGAGGCGCGCCCTACCGAGCAAGGCGCGCCGTACGGCAGTGACCTGCGGCTGTACGCGGGGGCCGGCATCCCGACTCTGCAGTACGGGCCCGGTGACGTGCGCCTCGCGCACGGTCCGCAGGAGCAGGTGTCCGTCAGCGAGGTCGTCACCGTCACCCAGTCCCTCGTGCTGGCCGCGCTGAGGACGGTCTACCCGACGGCCTGACCGCGGGCGAAGCGGTCGGTGGCGGCGATGATCGCCGCGGTCATGCTGCCGCCGCCGTGCCCGGTGTCGTCGAGGACCACCAGGTCGCTTCCCGGCCAGGCCCGGTGCAGCGCCCAGGCCGTGCCGAGCGGGGAGCTGACGTCGTACCGCCCGTGGATCAGCACAGCGGGAATCCCGTGCAGCCGCTCGATGTCACGCAGCACTTGGCCTTCTTCGAGGAAGCAGCCGTGAGACCAGTAGTGCGTCACGAGGCGGGCGAAGGCCAGCTGGAACGCCGGTTCGGCGACCGACAGGAATGGCTCGGCGTCGGGGGCCAGCGACATGTGCGTGTCCTCCCACAGGCACCACTCGTGCGCGGCCGTGGCGCGGACCTCGGGGTCGGGGTCGTGCAGCAGCCGGCTGTAGGCGGCTGCCAGGTCGCCGTCACGTTCGGCGGAGGGCACGCCGTCGCGGAACCGGTCCCACTCGCGCGGGAAGACGCGGCCCATGTCGCGGGTGATCCAGTCGGTGTCGCGGCGGTCGCCGTCGGTCACGGCCGCGAGCACCATCTCGGTCACCCGCTCCGGATGTGCCTGCGCGTAGGCGAGAGCGAGGGTGACGCCCCAGGAGCCGCCTTCGACCAGCCAGCGCTCGATGCCCAGGTGCACTCGCAGCGCCTCGATGTCGGCGATGAGGTGCTGGGTGGTGTTCGCCGACAGGTCGACGACCGGGTCGGTCGCCGGAGGGGTGCTGCGCCCGGCGTTGCGCTGGTCGAACAGGACCACGCGGTAGCGGTCCGGGTCGAACAGGGTCCGCATCCTGGGCGAGCTCCCCGATCCGGGGCCGCCGTGCAGCGCGACGGCCGGCTTGCCGTCCGGGTTGCCCAGCACCTCCCAGTACAGCGAATGGCCGTCGCCTACGTCGAGCATGCCTGACTCGTACGGCTCGCTCGGGGGATAGCGACGGTCGTGGGGTGTGCTCGTCATCCGTCCATGATCGCGTACCGGCTGCTCGGCTCGGATCAGGTTGCACACGCCAACGGAACTCCAAGCCTCCTGATCCTGACCGCCGATAATGTTCACTTATCGGCGGTCAGGATTTTGGCACCCCATTGAGTAGCGTTGCGTTGGTTAACGTTATTGCACACGTAATTCTGCTACGATATTTCCGTGGAGACGAGCTGTAACTTCCCCGGCTGCGAGCGGCCTGTTTTTCGAGGTGGCGGGCCCGGCAGGCCCTCGGAGTACTGCGACCTGCCCGAGCACACGCGCTGGCGGGCGTGGAGGGAGCGGCAGCGGCTGGCGGAAACCCCCGAGCAAAACCTAGAGGTCGTCACCGTGACGAATCTCCCCAGGGTCTCCGGTACCGCCAAGATCAGGGCTGAAGAGCTCCTCGACCGCTTCCGGGTGCTGTCGGAGCAGATGACGCAGACCCTCGGCCGGGCCGTCGGCGAGCTGAACGCGATGGCGGACCCGAGCGTCGCCGAGAGCCTGGTCCAGGCCGCCGAAGCCGAGGCGGCGCGCCGGGTCGCGGAGGCACAGTCGGAACTGGCGACCGCCGAACAACGCCGGCACGAGGCCGAACGGGCCCGCAAGGCCGCCGAGGAGACCACCGAGCAGGCGGTGCGGGCGGCGGAGGAAGCCGACGACGCCGTGGACACGGCCGTGACGGAACGCGACGAGGCCCGGCAGGCCGCACGTGACGCCGCCGCGCAGGCCGAGGCGGAGATCGCCGAGGTCAGGGGGCAGGCGTCGGCCCTGATCGAGGAGATCCGGGCCGAGGCGGAGCAGGTCAAGGCCGACGCGGTGAAGCACGCCGAGCAGGCGCGGCGGCAGGCGGCCAAGGAGATCGAACAGGCGCGCTTTGAAGCTCAGGCGGAGATCGCGCAGGCCCGTGCCGAGGTGGACCGTGCTCGCGCGGAGGCACAGGCGGTGGCCGAGCGGGCCGAGGCTGAAGCCGTTGCCGCTCGGCAGGCCGCTGAGCAGGCGCGGGTGGAGGCGGCGGAGACCGTCAGTCGTGCCGCGAAGGCTCGTGACCTGGCGGTGGTGCGGGCGGAACGCGCTGAGCAGGCCGCCGCGGACGCCCGCGTCGAGTTGGAGCGTTCACGCGCGGAGTTCGAGACGCGGTTCGCGCAGGTCAGGCAGGAGAGCGCGGAGCAGGTGGCGGCGGTGCGGCAGACGCTTGCGGTCGTGGAGGACGCGCGCGCCCAGACGTTGACCAGGGCCGAGCGCGCCGAGCGTCAGCTGGACGAGGCGGCGGAGGAGCTCCGGGCGGCGCGGCGGGCGAAGACCTCGTCCTGAGAGGCGGCCATCTCGCGCAGCGCGGACTTGCGTTCGCGCTGGGTGAGCCGGTCGAGGTAACACCGGCCGTGCAGGTGGTCGGTCTCGTGTTGCAGGCAGCGGGCGAAGTAGCCCCTGCCCTCGACGACGATGGGGTTGCCGTCCCTGTCCTGGCCGTGCACGACGGCGCGGTCGGGGCGGGCCACCACGCGGTACGGGCCCGGCACCGACAGGCAGCCCTCCGGTTCCTCGAGGAGCGTGCGCTGCTCGGCGGGCAGCTCGTCGAGCACGGGGTTGAGGATGTGGCCGGTGTGGCGGGTGCCCCACTCGTCGCGCATGTCCCACACGAACAGCTGCAGGTCGACGCCGACCTGGTTCGCGGCGATGGCGGCACCTTCGGCGACGTGGTTGGTGGCGAACATGTCGTCGATGAGCCGGGTGAGTTCGGGCGTGCCGAACTCGGTGGCCTCGCGGCAGCGGCGGGTCAGGACCTCTTCACCGACGACGGTGATGCGACGCGGTGTGCCTCGATCGGACATGCTTTGCAAAGTAGCAGCCTTTGCAAAGTTATCGGTAGGGTGCCGTCCATGTCTCGACGGCCGCTTCCGGACCACCCCGTGCGCATCGCGTTGCTCGACCTGCTGGCCGAGCACGGCACGCTCACCTCCACCCAGGCCGCCGCACGGCTCGGGCAGAGCTCGGGCCTGTGCTCGTTCCACCTGCGCAAACTCGCCGAACTGGGCCTGATCGAGGAGGCGCCGCACCAAGGCGGCAAGGCCCGGCCGTGGCAGCTGCGATGGGAGACCGACGACGCACCGGCGACGGACGAGTCGTTCAGCGCGCTCATCCACGTGACACCCGGCGAGATGGCGGAGCTCGGCGCGTCGATCCGGCGGTTGCTGTTCCGCTACCGCGACCGGGGCACGCGACCGGCGGACGCGGTGGCCGTGACGGCGGAGGTCCGGTTGCTCAACGGCGACCCAGTAGGCTGAGCCGCGATGGACGAGCTGAAAGGCGACTGCGCCAACTGTTTCGGGTTGTGCTGCGTCGCGCTGCCGTTCGCGAGGTCCGCGGACTTCGCGGCCACCAAGGACGCGGGCACGCCGTGCCGGAACCTGCTGGCCGATCACCGGTGCGGCATCCACGACCAGCTGCGGCCGAAGGGCTACGCCGGCTGCACGGTCTACGACTGCTTCGGCGCAGGTCAGCGGGTGTCGCAGACGGTGTTCGCCGGCGTCGACTGGCGCGTCGCCGAGCGCCAGAAGATGTTCGCGGTGTTCCCGGTGGTCCGGCAGCTGCACGAACTGCTCTGGTACCTCGCCGAGGCGCAGCGTCTCGACCCGCACGACGACCTCGCGCACACCTTCGCCGAGGTCGAGCAGCACACGGTCGCCTCGCCCGACACCATCCTGGCGCTCGACGTCGCGGAGATGCGGGCGAAGGTGAACGTCCTGCTGCTGCGCACCAGCGAAAGGCTGCGGACCAGCGCGAAGTCCTACCGGGGCGCCGACCTGATCGGCGCACGGCTGCGCAACAAGAACCTGAGCAGCGCCGACTTCCGCGGTGCGTACCTGATCGGCGCGGACCTCACGAACTCCGACCTGTCGCGGGCGGACATGATCGGCGCCGACCTGCGGGGTGCGGATCTGTCGGGCGCGGACCTGAGCACGTGCCTGTTCCTGACCCAGCCGCAGGTCAACGCCGCGCGGGGCAACGCGAAGACGAAGCTGCCCGCCGCGCTGTCGCGACCCTCGCACTGGACGGCGGAGCCCGCTAGGCGCCGGTGACGCGCCGGCGAGCCTCGGCGACGCGAAGGTCGCCGGGCTCGTCGCCGGTCGGGCCGGTGCTTCTGGACGAGCTGCTGGCCGGCGCGATCGCCCGTGAGCTCGGCTAGACCGACAAGCGCTGCTGGGCGACGGCGCGTGCGAAGCCCTCGACGTTGTCGATCATGATGTTGTGGCCGGTGTTCGGCACGGAGACGAGCTGCACGCCGGACGCGGCGAGTTCGCGGCCGCCGCTGGGCGGTGCGTCCTCGGGGTGCAGGAAGACGCGCGGGATCTCCAGTTCCAGCAACAGCTTGCGCATCGTCGGTGACGTGCCGCGGACGAGGTCGACGGCGCTGCGGTAAAGGGCTTCGCGGCCGGCCATGCGCATGGTGGCGGCCCAGTGCGGGCCGACGTCGCGCAGCACGCGGTCGAAGCCGTGGCTGAGGAAGTCCGCCTCGCCGTAGGCGGCGATGCCCCGGCTGCCGGGCGCGCCGAGTGAGGGTGCGGCGGGGTCGACGTGGGGGTCGACGAGCACGAGTGAGCGCACCATCTCGGGGTGGCGTGCGGCGAGCACGATGGCGACGGCGCCGCCCATGCTGTGGCCGATGATCTCGCAGCGGCGCAGCCCGATCTTCGCGAGCGCCACGGCGAGGGCGTCCGCGTGGCCTTCCAGCGAGTAGGCGAAGCCGGCGGGCCGGTCGCTGATGCCGAAGCCGAGCATGTCCATCATGAGGCTGCGGCGCCCGGACAGCAGTGGGTGCGCGACGGCCTCGGCGTAGTAGGGAGCCGACGAGGCGCCCAGTCCGTGCAGGTAGACGCGTGCCGGTGAGGCACCCGGCACTTCGACCCAGCGGATCCGGACCCCAGGTCTGATCTCGACGGCGCGCATGTCTCTCCCGGCGGTTAATCGGTTTCAGGACCCTACCTCGCGCTCAGACGGGCCGAGCGCGGTTTCGAGAGTCCGTTCTCATCTAGTGGTGTGACCCGGAAGGTTGGCGAGGTAATCCACGCCCAGCAGGGCACCACGATGCACCCGTCTGACCGCGCATTCCCCCGGCAACCTTCCAGGCCGCACCACTAGTCGACGAGCCGCGCGGACACCACTGCGAGCAGCAGCGTCACGGCGGTGAACACGAAGGTGTAGCCAAATCCTATGGCGGCGTGCAGCGGGCGTGATCGCGCTCCCTCGCACAGCTGCAGCTGCCAGTACCCGGCGCCGAGGCCGAACACCAGCCAGGGCAGCACGACGAGGGCCGGCGCGGGAGGGCCCAGCAGGCCGCTGACCACGAACGGCACGGCGGCGGTGACCACGCCGGTGGCGACGGCCATCGGCCAGGAACGCGCGGTGGACTCACCGGACACGCGGCCGGCGCCGGCCGCGACCACGGCGGCGAGCAGCGCGGCGGTGATCGGAACGGCGGGCAGCCAGGCTTCGTGGGAGCCGGTGACCGGCACGAGGGCGATCGCGATCAGGAGCACGGCGGCGGTCGGTGTCAGCGGCAGCACCCAGGCACGGCGGAGGGGCACCGCGTGATGTTCGTCCTTCCCAGGGCGGAACGACAGCGACCGAACGGCGGCTTTTGAGGTCCTAGAGGCCCAGGGCAGCACGCGCGGCCGTGACGGTGGCCGTGCGCAGTTCCTCGACGGGGGTGTCGGGGAACTGCATGGTGCAGTCCTGCATGCCGCCGAACGCCAGCACGGCGCGGGCCTGCTGCTCCAGCGTCGCCTCGGGGCCGAACACGAGCCGGGTCAGGCGGGCGCGCCAGGACAGCACGACGTCGATCAGGCCGAGCTCGGCGAGCGTGGTCAGCTCGGTGAGCAGCAGCATCATGTCCTTGCGGTGGCGGTGGTGGAAGTCGAAGAAGCCCTCGATCAGCTCGACCGGTGACACGTCGTGGCGTTGCTCCATGCGCGCGAGGAACCCTTCGCCGTCGTCGAGCAGCGGGGTGACGATGCTGCGGACGAGGTCCTCGCGTGAGGCGAAGTGGTAGTAGAGCGCGGGTTTGGTGATGCCGAGGCGGTCGGCGATCTCCTGCAGGCTGGTCTGCTGCACGCCCTGGTGTGCGAACAGTTCCCGTGCGGTCTGCATGATCCGCTGCTTGGTGTCGCTCTGTCGTGCCACGGCCGGAATATTACTTAACGATCGGTAAGTCGCGGTGCTACTGTCGGCAGCATGACTTACCGACCGTTAAGTAAGGGAATCTGACGTGCGAATACTCGTCTCCGGGGCCAGCATCGCCGGTCCGGTGCTCGCCTACTGGCTGGTGCGCAACGGGCACGAGGTGACGGTGGTGGAACGGTCGCCGGTGCTGCGCAAGACCGGCGGGCACGCGGTCGACCTGTTCAAGCCGGCCATGGACATCTCCGAACGCATGGGTGTGCTGCCGCGCATCGAGGCGCTCGCGACCGGCACCACGCGGCTGACGTACCTGCGTGAGGGCACGCGCAAGCCGATCAGTGCCGACGTGACGAAGTTGTTCGCGGCCGCGTCGGACCGCCACGTCGAGGTCATGCGCGACGATCTGAGCGAGATCTACTACGACGCCACGCGCGCGGACGTCGAGTACGTGTTCGGCGACTCGATCACGTCCATCGGTGACGAGGTGACCTTCGAGGCCGGTGCGCCACGGCGCTTCGACCTGGTCATCGGTGCGGACGGGCTGCATTCGAACGTGCGGCGGCTCGTGTTCGGTGAGGTCGGCAAGGCGTTCGTGGGTGCGTATCTGGCGGTGTTGTCGGTACCGAAAAATTTGGGTGTGCCGGGCGAGATGGCCGGGCACATCGGACCGGGGCGTACCGCGGCGGCGTACGGCGCACGGCACCTGGACGACGCACGGGCGGTGTTCCTGTTCCGCTCACCCGAGCTCTCGTACCACCACCGGGACGTGGCGCGGCAGAAGCAACTGCTGCGGCAGGCGTTCGCGGGGCTGCACCACGAGGTCGACTCGTGGCTGGAGCACCTGGACGGCGACGGGGCGTTCTACTTCGACTCGATCACCCAGCTGCGCGGGGACACGTGGTCACGCGGGCGAGTGGCGCTGGTCGGGGACGCGGCCTACTGCCCCGGCCCGGCGATCGGCGGCAGCACGAGCCTCGCGGTGCTGGGCGCGTACGTGCTGGCGGGCGAGCTGTCCACGGGCTCGGACCACCCGGCGGCGTTCGCCCGCTACGAGGACGCGATGCGCGAGGTCGTGCACGCCAGCAGGGCGTTCGCGCTCGGCACGGCCAAGACGCTGATCCCCTCCACACGGCTGGGTGTGTCAGCGCTCGTGCGAGGCGCGCAGCTGCTGACGTCGTTGCCGTCGTGGCTGATCCGGCCGCTGGCCAAGCTCAACTCGAAGGGCGTGCGGATGCACGACTCGATGCGCGTGAAGGACTACGGGCGTCAGGGCGCCGCGACTGCGACGCCCTGACGCTCAGCCGGTCAGAACTGCAGGCTCCACTTGTCGAGGAACCCGGTGTCCTGGTTGGCGTTGTCGTTGACCCTCAGCTGCCAGGTGCCGTTGGCGACCTCGCTGGAGGCGTTGACGGTGTAGGTGGTGTTGATGTTGTCCGTGCCGCCGCCGGAGCGGTTGTGCAGGACGTAGACGGTGCCGTCCGGTGCCACCAGGTCCACCTTCAGGTCACCCTGGTAGGTGTGCTTGATGTCCACGGCGACCTTGAGCGTCGACGGGGCGTTGCCCGTCAGGCCGGACGCGGTGACCGGCGAGTTGATCGTCGTGTTGTCGGCGATCTGGAAGTCCGCGGCGTTCTCGAAGAACTTGCCACCGGGGTCGGGCGGGGTGACGCCGCAGTACTGCCCTTCCTTGCCGATGGCCTCGTACGGGCAGTCCGCGCGGTCGAGCAGCTGCAGCACGGCCTCCTTGTTGCGGGCGGTCTGCGCCGGGATCACCTCGTCGGGCGGGTAGAAGCCGCCACCGCCGGCGCTGCCGGGGTACATCTCGAAGGTGTAGGCGAAGATGCCCTGCGTGCCCCACAGCCAGTCAGGGATCGACCCGTCGGTGATGTACAGGTCGCTGGACTGCTCAGGCGTGTAGTTGTTGGTCGACGCCATGGACTGACCGATGGTGGCGAACGTGTTGCGCTGGTCCTGGGTCAAGCCCGGCGCGACGTCGTCGTAGGTCCAGCCCCACGGCCACAGGATGAGCTCGCTGTAGGTGTGGAAGTCGATGGCAGCGGTGATCTGCTGCTTGCCGCCGACGTTGCGGCCACGCACGAAGTCGGCCACGACCTTCACCTCGGGCGCGGACTCCGCGCTCGGCCCGCGGTAGGTGTCGGAACCGGTGCTGCCGCTGGAACCGCCGCAGCAGCCCCACTTGTAGTTCCAGTTGCGGTTGAGGTCGGTGCCGACGTTGGCGGAACCGGCGTTGGGCTGCCGGTTCTTGCGCCACGACCGGTAGGTGCCGGTCGCGATGTCGTACTCGCCGCCGTCGGGGTTGACGTCCGGGATGATCCAGACCTCGCGGGTGTCCAGCAGGCCCTTGATCCGCGCGTCGCTCGCGTACTGGGTCGTGAACTGGTTGACCAGGTACAGCGCCATCTCGACGGTGAGGTGCTCACGCGCGTGCTGGTGCGCGGTGAACAGCACCTCGGGTTCGTTCTCGTCGACCGCGACGTTGTCGCTGATCTTGAGCGCGAGGATGTCGCGGTTCTCGTAGGTCTTGCCGATGACCTGCTTGCTGATCAGGTTCGGGTACGCCGCGACGGCGTTGTTGATCGCCGTCGTCATCTCGGCGTAGTTGTGGTAGTTCGAGTCCGCGGCGGGGAAGTCGAACGGGCCAACGGCCGAGTTCGCGTCCATCCGCCTGGGCAGCTCGGTGACCTCGAAGCCCTGTGCCTTCAGGTTCTGGGCCTCGCGCCCGGTCGCGGTGATCACGACGATGCCGTGCTCCTCGACCGAGTCGATGGCGGCACCGGACTTGGCGAGCTTGGTGCGCTGTTCAGCGGTGCGAACGTTGCTGACCTGGTAGTTCGTCGTCGTTTCCTGAGCACCGGGGGCCGCGCCGGTGGGCACGCCTCCCATGGCGAACACGACGCTCGCGGCGACGGTGACCCCGATCAGAGGTCTGAGATGGCTCTTTCGCATGCAGGGCAACCCTTTCGTACCACGGCAGGGACATGGCTCCGCAATGTTTAGTCCGTGTGAAGGCTCACTGTCATCCCGCCATCCGTATGGGGTTACCTGGTGGGATGACGCGCTACGACGACGTGGAGGCCATCTCGTACCGGGTGGCCCGCGAGATCTCGCTCGAGGGGCTGGCGTCGTGGCGGGACGCGGTGGCGCCGTATCTGCTGCCAGGACGCACGGTGCTGGACCTGGGCGCGGGCACGGGTTTGTTCGTGCGGGCGTTCGGGGCGTGGTTCCCGGAGGTGTCCGTGGTGGCGGTGGAACCGTCCGCGGACATGAGGCGGGCGTCGGGGTTGCCGATGCTCACCGGAAACGCGTGCGCGATTCCGGTGCCGGACGCGTCGGTGGACGTGGTGTGGATGTCGACGGTGGTGCACCACGTGCGGGACCTGGCCGCCGCCGGGGCGGAGCTGCGGCGGGTGCTGCGGCCGGGCGGTGTGGTGCTGCTGCGGTCGTTGTTCCGCGAGCGGCACGGCGGGATCGGCCTGTTCCGGTTCTTCCCCGAGGCCGTGCGGGCGCTGCCGGGGTTCCCGACGGTGGACGAGGTGGCCGGTGGCCTGGGGTTCGCGGTGCGGCGGCTGGAGGCGGTGCCCCAGGTGACGGCGTCGTCGTTGGCGGACAAGGCCTCGACGCTGCGGCAGGAGGCGGACACGTTGCTGCGTTCGCTGTCGGCCGAGGAGTTCGCGGCGGGCCGGGAACGGTTGCTGGCGGCGGCCGCGGTCGAGTCCGGGCCGGTGGTGGACCACCTGGATCTGCTGGTCCTCGGCACTGTCGGTGCTGTCTGAGACGCTTGCGGGTGTGGACGAGAAGACGCTGCTGCACCGGTATCTGAACGAGGCGCGCGAGGCGTTGCTGTGGAAGCTCGAGGGCCTGTAGGAGTACGACGTGCGGCGCCCGCTGACGCCGACGGGCACGAACCTGCTGGGTCTGGTGAAGCACGCGGCCGGCGTGGAGCTCACCTATTCGGGCGCGTGTTCGGCCGGCCGTTCCCCGACCTGCCGCTGTGGTCGACGGCGCAGGCATTACCGGCCTCGGACATGTACGCCGAGCCCGGCGAGTCCCGTGAGTGGGTCGTCGCCTTCTACGGGCGGGTGCGCGCCTACGCCGACGAGACGATCGCGGCGTTGCCGGTGGACGCGCCGGGGGTGGTGCCGTGGTGGTCGCAGAGC
Source organism: Lentzea californiensis (assembly GCF_024648825.1). Lineage (GTDB taxonomy): Bacteria > Actinomycetota > Actinomycetes > Mycobacteriales > Pseudonocardiaceae > Lentzea > Lentzea californiensis. Next base: position 55,301 of record NZ_JANBBE010000021.1, on the reverse strand, counting down.
CGCCGCGCGGTGACGTTGCGGGAGGTGCTGCTGGACGTGATCGTCGAGCTGCACCGCCACGCCGGGCACGCGGACGTGGTGCGGGAGCTGGTCGACGGCGCGGCAGGCATGCAGGACGGCAACACGAACATGCCCTCGGTGCACGCCGGGTGGTGGGCCGGGCACCACGCCAGGCTCGAGGAAATCGCCACCGCCTCCGATCCCGCTCTGCCAGGGTGACGGGCATGTCCTCTGACCCGAAAGCCGACCTGCACCGCTACCTGAAGGTCGCCCGCGAGGCGTTCCTGTGGAAGCTCGAGGGCCTGTCGGAGTACGACGTGCGGCGCCCGCTGACGCCGACGGGCACGAACCTGCTGGGCCTGGCCAAGCACCTGGCCGGGGTCGAGGCGGGCTACTTCGGCGACTGCCTGGGCCGCCCGTTCCCCGAGAAGCTGCCCTTCGACGTCGATGCCGACCCGAACTCGGACATGTTCGCCACCGCGGACGAGTCGCGCGAGGACGTGCTGGGGTTGTTCGCGCGGGCGGCGGCGTTCGCCGACACCACCATCGAGGAGCTGCCGCTGGACGCGCCCGGTGTGGTGCCGTGGTGGCCGGAGGAGCGCAAGTACGTGACGCTGCACCTGCTGCTGGTGCACGAGATCGCCGAGGTGAACCGGCACGCCGGGCACGCGGACGTCCTGCGCGAGGGCCTCGACGGGGTGGCCGGGTTGCGGGCGGGCAACTCGAATCTGCCGCAGCAGGACTGGCAGGCGCACTGGGACCGGGTGGAACTGGAGGCGCGCAAGGCATCGGGCCGGGCATGAGCGCAAGGGTGGTGGCCGGGTGCGGGGACGCACCCCAGGAACGTCCCCGCACCCGGCCACGATCAGCGGGCGACGCGCGCGCCGCTGGTCGTCAGCCTCGGATCTCGCCGGGCTGGAAGGCGGAGAAGTACTCGAGGACGTCGGCGACGTAGAGGTCGGGCACCTCGCTGGCCGGGAAGTGGCCGCCGCGGTCGTACTCGGTCCAGTGCTCGACCTGGTGGTCGGGGTCGAGCAGCGAGCGGATGCCGGTGTCGGCGGCGAAGGTCGCGAACCCGGTGGGCGCGGTCGCGGCCTCCCAGGTGCCGGGTGAGTTCATCGACTCGTAGACGAACTCGGCCGAGGTGGCGCCGGTGCCGGTGAACCAGTGGATCGACACGGCGGTGAGCAGGGCGTCGCGGTCGACCGTCGTGGACCAGGCGTGGAACTTCTCGAAGATCCACGCCAGCAGGCCGACCGGTGAGTCGGTGAGGGAGTAGCCGATCGTCCAGGGCTTGGTGGACATGAGCTGCAGGTAGCCCAGGCCGGTAGCGACGAGGTCGTTGAACCGCCGGGCGCGCGTGAGCTCGGTGCCGCTCAGGCCGTCGAGCGGGAGCGGGCCGCCGAACGGGTGTGAGCTGGGCCCGTTGACGTGCATCGCGGTCACGGCCGGGCTCAGGCGGCTCATGGCGCCGGCGATGCCCGCGCCGACGTCGCCCGCCTGGATGCCGTAGCGGCGGTAGCCCAGGGAGTCCATCAGGGTGACGAACGCGGCGGCGGTGCGGGAGACCTCCCAGGTGCCGGTGACCGGGGTGGAGAACCCGAAGCCGGGGATGGACGGCACGACGACGTGGTGCTCGCGCGCGAGGTCGGCGATCACGGCGGCGTACTCGGCGAACGTCGAGGGCCAGCCGTGGACCAGCAGCAGCGGCAGGGCGTCCTCGCGGGCGCTGCGGACGTGCACGAAGTGGATCGGCTGGCCGTCGATCTCGGCGATGAACTGCGGGAAGGCGTTGAGGCGGGCCTCGACGGCGCGCCAGTCGAAGCCGTCTGCCCAGTACTCCGCCAGGGAGCGCAGCTCAGCCACCGGCACGCCCCTGGTCCACCCGTCGGTGCCTGCCTGGGCCGGCCAGCGTGCCGTCGTGAGGCGGTGGCGCAGGTCGGCGAGGTCGGCTTCGGGGACGTCGACGCGGAAGGAGTTCATGACCATCACGGTAGAAGTGATTGCGGAACGGTTCGTTCCGCGTTGTGCGGCAGGATGGTGCTCATGTTGGAGACATCGGCACGGCTGCTGAGGCTGCTGTCGTTGCTGCAGGCCTCACGCGACTGGACAGGCCCGGACCTGGCCGAACGGCTCGGCGTGACGACGCGGACCATCCGCAAGGACGTGGACCGGCTGCGCAACCTGGGCTATCCGGTGCACGCGACGCCGGGTGCGGCGGGCGGGTACCGGCTGGGCGCTGGGGCGAAGCTGCCACCGTTGCTGCTCGACGACGACGAGGCGGTGGCGGTCGCGCTGAGCCTGAGCACGCAGGACTCCGAGACGGCGGGCCGGGCGCTGCGCAAGCTGGAGCAGGTCCTGCCGGGCAGGCTCCGGCACCGCGTGAGCGCGTTGCAGGAGTACACGGTCGGCACGGCCGAGGAGCTCGACACCGAGGTGACGGTGCAGATCGTCAACGCCTGCCGGGCCCGCGAACGCCTGCGGTTCGACTACGTGAAGTTCGACGGTGAGCAGGACCGGCGCGAGGTGGAGCCGTACCGGCTCGTGCACGCGCGCGGCCGCTGGTACCTCGTCGGCTGGGACCTCGGCAGGCAGGACTGGCGCACGTTCCGGGCCGACCGCGTGCGCCCGCGCGTGCCGACCGGCCCGCGGTTCTCCCCGCGTGAGCTGCCGGATCTGGAGGCCCACCTGGCGAAGGGGCTGGCGACGGCGGCGTGGCGGTTCCGGGCGACGGTGACGGTGCACGCGCCGGCCGCGGAGGTGGCGGCGAAGGTCCCGGCGGCGCTGGTGGAGGCGACGGGTGAGTCGTCGTGCCGGTTGACGGCGGGCGCGGACACGGTGGAGATGCTGGCCGTGTATCTGGGCATGCTGGGGTGCGGGTTCTCCGTCGACGGGCCGCCGGAGCTGGTTCAGCACCTGGGAAAGGTGGCTGACAGGTTCCGCGAAGCGATCAATACTGCTGAGCATGGGTAAGGAATACGAGCGGATCGAGCCGCGGCTGCAGGAGTTCATCGAGAACCAGAAGGTGTTCTTCGTGGCCACCGCCCCGCTGGCGGGTGACGGGCACGTCAACCTCTCGCCCAAGGGCCGGCAGGGCACGCTGCGGATCCTCGACGACCGCACGCTGGCCTACCTGGACTTCGGTGGCAGCCACGCCGAGACGATCGCGCACCTGCGGGAGAACGGTCGCGTCACGTTGATGTGGTGCGCGTTCGAAGGGCCGCCGAACATCGTGCGCGTGCACGGCCGCGGTGAGCCGGTGTTCCGCGACGATCCGCGCTTCGCCGAGCTGGTGGCGGGGTTCGGGGAGGCGGACGGGCCGGCGTTGCGTGCGGTCATCGTGGTGACGGCGGAGCTGATCAGCGACACGTGCGGGTTCGCGGTGCCGTTCATGGACTACCGCTCGGAACGGGAGCTGCACGCGGACTACTTCGGCCGCAAGAGCGACGAGGAGTTCCGCGAGTACACGAACAAGAAGCCCTACAACAACGCGAGCATCGACGGCCTGCCCGCCATGGAGCTGCCGCTGCCACCCCGCTAGAAGAATCTTCGGCGGGGATGTCGAGAACGTTGTCACGGCTTCGTCCCCCGGCCATGACGACGATGACGCAGAGCGAGATCACCGAGGTCCTCAACCGTCCGTACAGCAAGGAGCTGCTGCACCGCGACATGCTCAGGATGGCGTACGTGGCGAAGGACGGCACGCCGCGCGCGGTGCCGATCGCGCACACGTGGAACGGTGAGCAGGTCGTGCTGTGCACCTCGACGAACGCGCCGAAGCTGCACGCGCTGCGGGCGAACCCGGTGGTGGCGCTGACGATCGACACCGAGGTGCACCCGCCGAAGGTCCTGCTGATCCGCGGCACGGTGGAGCTGGACGAGGTCGACGGCATCCCGCAGGAGTACCTGCAGATGAACGGCAGCTACGGGATGAGCGCGGAGCAGCGGGTGGAGTGGGAGCGCGAGGTGCGGTCGCTCTACGACGGCATGGTGCGGATCGTGGTGACGCCGACGTGGGCGAAGCTGATCGACTTCGAGACGACGCTGCCCAGCGCGGTGCAGGAGCTCGTCGAGCGGCGGTCAGCGCGACAGGAAGCGGTCTAGGACGCGCACACCGAACTCCAGGCCCTCGACGGGGACGCGTTCGTCCACGCCGTGCGCCATGGCCCGGTAGTCGAAGTCCGCGGGCAGCCGCAACGGCGAGAAGCCGTAGTTGTGGATGCCCAGCCGGCTGAACGCCTTGGCGTCGGTGCCGCCGCCCAGGCAATAGGGCACGACGGCCGCAGCCGGGTCCTCGTCGCGCAGGGCGTCGGCCATCGCGGTGAACCACGGTGTGTCGATGGGGGCCTCGACGGGCGGCTGGTGCTCGAGGAACTCCCGGGTCACGCCGGGCGGCAGCAGCGAGTCGATGGTGGCGACGAGCTCGTCGACGGTGCCGGGCAGGGTGCGGACGTCGAGCTGGGCGGTGGCGGTGCCGGGGATGACGTTGACCTTGTACCCGGCCTGCAGCATGGTCGGCGTGGTCGAGCAGCGCACGGTGTTCTCGGCGAGTTTCGCGGCGGGACCGAGCCGGGCCAGCGTGCCGCCGACGTCGTCGAGGTCGACCTCCACGCCCAGTGCCTTGCCGGCGCCGACGAGGAACGCCTCGACGGTCGGGGTGAGCCGCACGGGGTGCTCATGCGCCGCGATCCGCGCCAGGGTGGTGGCCAGCGCCGTCACCGCGTTCTGGTCGTTGCGCCGTGACCCGTGCCCGGCGCGGCCGGTGGCGGTGAGCTTCATGTGCGACGTGCCGCGCTCGGCCGTGCCGATCGGGTAGAGCCGCACACCGTCGACGTCGTAGGAGAACGCCCCGGACTCGCTGATCGCCGCCTGCACGCCTGCGAAGTAGGCGGCGTGGTGCTCCACGAGCCAATGCGCCCCGTAGGCGCCCTGGTCCTCCTCGTCGGCCACGAACGCCAGCACGACGTCACGGCGTGGACGGCGGCCCTCGGTGTGCCAGCGGTTGATCACGGCCAGCGTCATCGCGGCCATGTCCTTCATGTCGACCGCGCCCCGCCCGTGCACGAAACCGTCGCGGATCTCCCCGGCGAACGGGTCGAAGCTCCATTCGGCCGGGTCCGCGGGCACGACGTCGAGGTGGCACTGGACCAGCACGGCGGGCAGCGACGGGTCGGTGCCCGGTATGCGTGCGAGGACGTTGGTGCGCCTCGGGGCCGGTTCGAGCAGCATCGGCTGCACCCCGTTGTCCTGCAGCAGGGCAGCGACGTGCTCGGCGGCCTCCCGCTCGCCGGCGGAGTCGCCGCCCCCGCGGTTGGTCGTGTCGAAGCGGATGAGCTGCGCGCACACCTGCGCGACGTCCAGCGGCATGAATGCCACCGTATCCGGCGTCCTGGTGTGGAATTGTGACGGCCCTGTGCCGATCGGTGGAGCACACCGGTGTGACCGGTCACCCGTAGACGTCCTCGATGGCGGCGGCCGCGATGTGCGTGACGACCTTGAACGCCTTCATCGCCTCCGTCATCGACGCGGCGTCGAACCCGACGCGGCGCACCCCGATCAGGTCCACGGTCGGCACGATCGCGGCGGCGTCGGCCAGGTGCGAGGCGTCGAACTCGACCTCTATCCGGTGCGGCGCCACGACCCCGGCGCAACGCCCTGCCGAGGCCATCGCGGCGGTGGCCGCTTCTGTGATGTGTGAAGAAGTGACGGCGGGTGGCAGGCACACGGCCGCGTACCGCGACACGCACTCCTTGACGGCCACGGTCCACGCCGAACCCGCGTAGGACGCGGCGTCGGAGCACGTGAGGTCGTCACCGGTCACGAGCAGCACGGGAACGCCGTACTCGGCGGCCAGGGCGGCGTTGAGTCGGCCTTCGGAGGCGAGCACGCCGTCGAGCCACACGCCGGTGATGGAGTTCTCCAGGTAGGTGTGTGCGAGGACGCCTCGGGTGCCCGCGGCGGTGTGGTAGCCGAGAAACACCACTCCGTCCACATCGGAGTCGATACCTTGCATCATCGACAGCGGCTTGTGCCGGCCGGTGAGCAGGCGCGCCGACGCGTGGAGGTCTTCGAGCAGGAGGTTGCGTTGCGAGGAATGGGCCTCGTTGACGACCACCTGCTCCGCTCCGCCCGCGACGAGGCCGGTGACGCAGGCGTTGACGTCCGCCGTGAACATGCGCCGGAACCGTTGCCACTGCTCGGTGCCGGGGACGACGTCCCCGGTCCAGGTGACTCCGGTGGCGCCTTCCATGTCCGCCGAGATCATGATCCGCACATCTCGGTAAGTTAGCGGTGGGCTGCTGGGGAAGAGGGGTTTTCGTGCGGGTGAAGTTGTGCGCGTTGCTTGCCATAGCAACGACTTTGGGGCTTTCGGCGCCTCCGGCATCGGCGCAGCAGCCGGTGGTCCTGAAGGTCGCGATCGTGCAGCAGATCGACTCGATGAACCCGTTCCTCGCGGTGTTCCAGTCGAGCACCGAGATCGGCCGGTTGATGTACGACTACCTGACCGCGTACACCGCGCAGGACCAGTCGGTGACCGAGGGCCTGGCGAACAGGTGGCAACCCTCACCCGACAGGCTGACGTGGACGTTCACGGTCCCCGAGGGCAAGAAGTGGTCCGACGGTGTGCCGATCACGGCCCGCGACGTCGCCTTCACCTACAACCTGATGCTGACCGACGAGGTGGCCAGGACCGCGAACGGCAGCTTCGTCACCAACTTCGCCGAGGTCACCGCACCGGACGACCGGACGGTGGTCATCAGGACCAAGACGCCTCAGGTGACGATGCTGGCGCTGGACGTGCCGATCGTGCCCGAGCACGTGTGGTCGAAGGTCGGCAGCATCAAGGACTACGCCAACGACCAGATGCCGGTCGTGGGTTCCGGGCCGTTCGTGCTGTCCGAGCACGTGCCGGGGCAGTTCATCAAGCTCCAGGCCAACAGGACCTACTGGCGCGGCGCGCCGAAGTACGACGAGCTGCACTTCGTGTACTTCCAGAACTCCGATGCCGCGGTGCAGGCGCTGGCCAAGGGCGAGATCGACCTGGTCAACCGGATGGCCCCGGCGCAGTTCGACTCGCTGCAGGGCAAGGCCGGTGTCACCCGCAACAAGGCGATGGGCCGCCGCTTCACCGAGCTGATGATCAACCCCGGCGCGCAGACCCGCACCGGTGAGCTGATCGGCGACGGCAGCCCGGTGCTGCGCGACGTGCGGGTGCGCCGTGCCCTCGCGCAGGCCATCGACCTCGACGCCCTGGTGGCGCGGGTGAACCTCGGCTACGCGGAGAAGGGCGCCGGCCTCGTGCCGCCGGTGTTCGGCAAGTACCACTGGCAGCCCTCCGCGGCAGAGGCGCGCACGTTCGACCCGGCCGCGGCCGGCGCGGCGCTCGACGCCGCCGGGTATCCGCGCAAGGCCGACGGCACCCGTTTCCCGTTGCGGCTGATCGGCCGCGCGGGACGGGCCTACGACGAGCAGGCCAGCGAGTACCTCAAGCGGTCGATGAGCGACATCGGCGTCCCGCTCGACGTGCGGCTGGTGTCGGACAACCAGCTCAACGAGTCCACCACCGCCGCCACCTACGACCTGGCGTTCTCGGGCTGGTCGACGAACATCGACCCGGACTTCGTGCTGAGCCTGCACACCTGCGCGCAACGGCCGGGCGCCGACGGCAAGGGCGGTACCACCGACACCTACTTCTGCGACGAGACCTACGACCGGCTCTACGCCCAGCAGCTCTCGGAGTTCGACGAGGCCAGGCGCGTCGAGATCGTGAAGCAGATGCAGGCCCGCTTCTACGACCAGGTGCCCGCCGTGGTGCTGGCCTACGAGAACGCGCTGGAGGGCTACCGGTCCGACCACTTCGCGCGGTTCACCACGCAGCCCGCGCAGGGTGGCGTGATCATGGCGCAGAACGGCATGTGGGGTTACTACGGCGCCGAGCCCGCGCAGCGCACCGCGCAGGCCGCGAGCTCGGGCTGGACCGGGTTCGCCGTGGCCGGCGGGGTGGTCGCGGCGCTGGTGGCGGCGTTCGTGGTGCTGGCGCGGCGGCGCAGGGCGACGGCAGGGGAGCGCGAGTAAGTGCGGCTGGCCGGTCGGTTCGGTGGTGCCGCGCTCAGCTTGCTGATGGTGGCGGTGCTGGGCTTCTTCCTGTTCCGGGTGGTGCCCGGCGACCCGGTGGTCTCGATGACGCGCGGTCGTCCGAGCACGGCGGCGATGCAGGCCGAGCTGCGCGCGCAGTTCGGCCTGGACCGTCCGCTGCACGAGCAGTTCTGGAGCTACTTCACCTCGCTGCTGCAGGGTGACCTGGGCACGTCGTTCACGTTCCGCCGCCCGGTCTCCGACGTCATCCTGGAACGGCTGGGGCCGACGCTGCTGCTGGTGGGCACGGCGACGCTGATCGCGGTGCTGCTGGGGCTGTGGCTGGGGGTGCGGGCGGCGTGGCGCCGGGACTCGGTGTTCGACAAGGTCACGACGGGGGTGTCGCTGACGTTGTGGGCGGTGCCGACGTTCTGGCTGGGCATGCTGCTGATGATGGTGACGGGAGACCTGTTCCCGTCGCGGGGCATGCGCGACACCGACACGGCGCCGGACTTCGTCTCGCAGGCCCTGGACGTGGGCCACCACCTGGTGCTGCCGTCGGTGACGCTGGTCGCGGTGGTGTGCGCGGAGTACGCGCTGGTGATGCGGTCGTCGTTGCTGGAGGAGATGCACGCCCCCTACCTGACGACGGCGCGCGCCAAGGGTCTGCGCGACGACCTGGTGCGGCGCCGCCACGCCGTGCCGAACGCGGTGCTGCCGGCGATCACGCTGGTGTTCCTGCGCTTCGGGCTGGTGGTGGCCGGGGCGATCACGACGGAGACGGTGTTCTCCTGGCCGGGTCTGGGGCTGTTGTTCTACGACGCGCTGACCGGGCCGGACTACTTCCTGCTGCAGGGGTTGCTGGTGGTGACGGCGGGCGCGGTCGTGGTGATGAACCTGCTGGCCGACCTGCTGCACGGGGTCCTGGATCCACGGGTGAAGGTCGTATGAACAGGATGGGCAGGACGGGCCTGGCGGGCGCCGGGGTCCTCGCGGTGGCGGCGCTGGTGGCGCTGGTCGCGCCGCTGCTGATCGACGCGGACTCGCTGGACGTCACGCGGGTGACGGCGCAGGCGTGGCAGCCGCCCGGCGCCGGGCATTGGCTGGGCACCGACCACACGGGGCGGTCGGTGGCGTTGCTGATGGCGCAGGGCACGGGGACGTCGTTGTTCGTCGGGCTGACGGCGGCGGTCCTGTCGGTCGGCATCGGCACGCTCGTCGGGATCGTGAGCGGTCACTTCGGTGGTCTGCTGGCGGGGACGTTGCTGCGGGTCACGGACTTCTTCCTGGTGCTGCCGGCGCTGGTGCTGGCGATCGCGCTGTCGACGGTGCTGCCGCGCGGGCTGGGCACGATCGTGCTGGCGATCGGTCTGACGAGCTGGCCGTCGACGGCACGGATGGTGCGGGCGCAGACGCTGACGATCGAGGCCCGGCCGTTCGTGGAACGCGCACGGGCGCTCGGCGGCGGCCACGGCCATGTCATCGCACGGCACGTGGTGCCGTCGGTGGTGCCGCTGGTGCTGGTCAACGCGACGCTGGCGGTGGCGTCGGCGATCGTGGCCGAGTCGACGCTGGCGTTCCTGGGGCTGGGGGATCCGACGCGGATCTCGTGGGGCGCGATGCTGCACCAGGCCCAGCTGCACGGGGCGGTGCCTCAGCAGGCGTGGTGGTACCTGCTGCCGCCGGGGCTGGCGATCGTGGTCGTGGTGCTGGCGTTCACGCTCGTCGGGCGGGCGCTCGAAGCCGTTGTGACGCCGAAGAGGTGAACCCGGTGCTGGAGTTGAAGAACCTCTCCGTCCACTACGGACCGAAACGCGTCGTGAGCGAGGTGGACCTGACGCTCGCGCCGGGTCAGACGCTCGGGCTGGCCGGTGAGTCGGGGTCGGGCAAGTCGACCGTGGCGATGTCGGTGCTGCGGCTGCTGCCCAGGACCGCGCGCGTCGAGGGCGAGATCCTGCTCGACGGCGACGACGTGCGGACGATGTCGTGGGGCCGGCTGCGGGCGGTGCGGTGGGCGTCGGCGTCGATCGTGTTCCAGGGCGCGATGCACTCGCTCAACCCCGTGCGCCGCGTCGGTGACCAGATCGCCGAGCCGATGCGGCTGCACGGCACCCGGGGCAGTGTGACCGAGCTGCTGGAGCAGGTGGAGCTGCCGCGGGAGAAGGCGCGGGCGTACCCGCACGAGCTCTCGGGCGGGCAGCGGCAGCGGGTGATGATCGCGATGGCGCTGGCGTGCGGGCCGCGCCTGGTGATCGCGGACGAGCCGACGACCGCACTGGACGTGGTGGTGCAGGCTCAGGTGCTGGCGGTGCTCAAACGCCTGGTGGCCGAGCAGGACCTCGGGTTGCTGATGATCAGCCACGACCTGTCGGTGCTCGCCGAGACCTGTGACGACCTCGCGGTGATGCATCGCGGTGAGCTGGTCGAACGCGGCCGCACCCGTGAGGTGATCGCGAACCCGCGGCACCCGCACACCGCGGCGCTGACGGCGGCGTTCCCGGTGATCGGCGATCCGGCGCACCGCTGGGCCGATCCCGCACCGGCACCGGAGCCGTTGCTGCAGGTGCGGGATCTGGTGGTCGACTACGGGCGCACCCGCGCGGTCGACGGGGTGGACCTGACGATCGGGCGGGGCGAGATCGTGGCACTGGTCGGCCAGTCCGGCTCCGGCAAAACGACACTGGCTCGTACCATAATGGGGCTGCGGAAGCCGTCCTCCGGTCGGGTGATCTTCGACGGCGCGGAGGTGGCCCGCTCGGGCAAGGCGCTCAAGGCCTTCCGGCGGCAGGTGCAGCTGGTGCTGCAAGATCCGTCCAGCGCGCTCAACCCGCGGCACACGGTGTTCGACGCGGTCGCCGAGGGACTGCGCGTGCACGGCCTGGCCGACGACCAGGAAGCGCAGGTCACGGCCGCTGTGGAACGCGCTGAGCTGCGTCCGGCGAGCCTGTACCTGGAGTCGCTGCCGCACGAGCTGTCCGGGGGTCAGCAGCAGCGGGTGGTGATCGCCGGGGCGCTGGTGCTGCGGCCCCGTCTGCTGGTGGCCGACGAGCCCGTCGCGTCCCTGGACGCCTCGGTGCGAGGCGAGATCGTGGCGCTGCTGCTCCGGTTGCGCCGGGAACTGGGCCTTGCTTCATTGATCATCACGCACGACCTAGGGCTGGCGTGGCAGATCGCCGACCGGGTCGCGGTGATGCATCAGGGGAAAATCGTGGAACAAGGCTCAGTGGAACAAGTCCTCCTCACCCCGTCTCACGACTACACGCGCGCCCTGCTGCGCGCGGTGCCGCAGGTCTGAGCGTGATCCCGCTCGAACACGCCCGGCACCGGGCCGCGCTGACGCCTGCCGAGATCGGGCGGGGCGGCGCCGACGGCTGGGTGGCGGTGCACGAGGTGCCGGCGCTGGCGCGGCTGGCGTGGCAGGACCTGGGCCGCCCGCCCGGCGTCCTGGGTGAGCTCGCGCAGGCGAGCGATCCGGAGCACGTGCTGGAGCTGTGCCGGATCCTGGCCTCGACCTCACGGGCCGACACCGCCGCGGTGTGGCGGTACCTGGCCGCGGACTTCGAGCACACCGGGGAACGCTCCGACGGCAGGCAGCGGTTCCTGCTGGACCGGGCGACGCGCGGTGAGGGCGTGAACTGGCACGACTACTCGGCGCTGATGGGCATCGCCCGCCCGGAGGAGGTCGACGCGGCGTTCGACCGGGGTGAGGACATGGTCGGGGTGGCGGTGATCGGCCTGGCCCTGTCGCACCCGGACCCGCTGGTGGCGTCGCGGCGGGTGGCCCGCGCGCTGGACCACAACCGCCTCGAGGTCCGCCGCCAGGGCGCGACGGCGCTGGCGCACGTGGCCCGCATCCACGGGGTGGTGTCGCGGGAGTGCCTGGAGGTGCTGCGCCGCCACCCCGACGAGGTGGCCGAGGACGACCTGTGGACGTTCGTCGCGCACCGCGGGCTGCCGGCGTGGCTGTGGTGGCGGCGGATCAGGTCGCGCAGGTCACGGGCAGGGCGTCGAGTTCCGCGCGCACGGCGGTCTCGGTTACGAGGTCGCGCTGCCCCTCGGCCCGGCGCAGTGCCTCCTCGAAGTGCCGGCGGGCCTCGACGGGATCGCCTTCGGCCTTCGCGACGCGGCCTCGTTCCAGGGCGATGTGGCAGCGCATCTGGTCGGGCCCGTACCAGCCGCCGGGACACCGCTCCCACGCCCGGTCGCACTCCTGCCGGGCGGTCGCGTGGTCACCGGCGACGCGAGCGACGCCGGCCAGCCCCAGGTGGGCTCCGGCCTGCACCACGAGTGCTCCGGCACGCCGGGCGAGGGTGAGCGCGAGGGTGAAGTCGGTGCGTGCGGTGTCGAGGTCGCCGGCGAGCAGGGTGGCCTGGGCGCGGCCGATGACGGCTTCGGCGGTGTCCTCGGTGGCGCCGAGCTCGTCGAGCAGGCTTCGGCCCCGTTCGACGTGGGCCAGGGCGCCCGCGGCGTCGCCTCGCGTCAGGGCGATCTCGCCGAGCTGGTTGAACGCCAGTGCCGCGCCCCAGCGGTCACCGACCCGCGTGAACGCCTCCGCGGCTCGCACGAGCAGGTCGGCGCCCGTCACCGGATCGCCCGCCATGCGTGCCACGAGACCGTCGCCGACCAACGCGAGCGCGGCGCTCCACGGGTCGGCGCCGAGCAGCCGGTTGCGGCGGTGCCACACCTCGGAGTCGCCGTCCGGCGCGCCCAGCGCCATGCCCCACATCATGGTCATGATCGGGTAGCGCGGCGGGTCGAGGAGCCCTTCCATCAGCGCGTCGGCCTGGCGGACGCGGGCGCTCTGGTCGCCGGTCGCGACGGGCCAGGCGATCAGCAGGCACAGCGCGTACTCCTGCTCGCGGCCGTGCGGCGGGGTCTCGCCGCACGCGTGCAGCACGGCGTCGGCCTGCTGGGCGGCCTCGGTGCGCAGACCGCGGAACCAGTAGTAGGTGGCGAGCGCCGCGACGAGTTCCAGTGCGAGGGGCACGTTGTGGCGGGTGGCCCAGGTGACGGCGGCGACGAGGTTGTCGTGCTCGGCGGCGAGCCGGGCGAGCCACTGGATCTGGCCGTGGGCGCGCAGGTGCGGTTCGGCCTGTTGCGCCTCGCGCAGGAACCAGCGCGCGTGCTGTGCTGCGAGGTCCGGGGCGTGGGCGGCGCAGAACGCGCGGATGGTGTCGAGCATCCGGTAGCGGTCGTCGACGACCTCGACGAGTGACTTGTCCGCCAACGACGTCAGCGTGTCCACATCGGACTCGCACACCGCGGTGACGGCGTCGAGACGGGCGCCGCCGGAGAACACGGTGAAGCGGGCGGCGAGGTCGCGTTCGGCGCCGGTGAGCAGGTCCCAGCTCCACTCCACGACGGCGTGCAGCGTGCGGTGGCGAGGCGCCGCGGTACGGCTTCCCTTCGACAGCAACCGGAACCGGTCGTCCAGGCGCGCGGTGATCTCGGTCAGCGGCAGGGTGCGGACGCGGGCGGCGGCGAGCTCGATCGCCAGCGCGATCCCGTCCAGCCTGCTGCACACCTCGGCGACCACATCCAGGTCGGCGCGGAAGCCGGGTTTCACGGCCTGCGCCCGGTCCAGGAACAGCCGGGTGGCGGCGTCATCGTCCAGCGCGGCGACCGGGCTCAGCGTCTCACCGGTGATGCCGAGCGGTTCCCGGCTGGTGGCCAGCACCCGCACGCCCGGGCACGAGGACAGGACGGCGCCGAGCACGCGGGCGGCGTCGTCGACGACGTGTTCGCAGTTGTCCACGACCAGCACGACGTCGCGTGCCGCGAGCGCCGCCCGCAGCCGGTCCTCGACCCCGACCGGTCCCGCCGCCAGCAACCCGGCCTCGCGCACCCCGAGGCCGTCGAGCAGGGCGCGGGCGACGTCGGTGGTGGCGCTGAGGTCGACGAACGCCACCTCGCCCGGTTCGCGGTGCGCGACCTCGACGGCGAGCCGCGTCTTGCCGGTGCCGCCGGGGCCGATGAGCGTGACGAGCCGGTTGTCGCGCAGCCACTTCGACACCCGCCGCAGGTCCTCGTCGCGGCCCACGAAGCTGGTGAGCTGCGCGGGCACGCCCCGGTGCGGTGCCCGGGCCCGCAGCACCTCCAGGTGCGCGGCGGCGAGCGCGGGGGAGGGATCGACGCCGAGCTCGCCGGCCAGCAGTTCCCGGCCTCGCGCGAACACCTCCAGCGCCTCGCTCTGGTGGCCGTCGTGGTGCAGCGACCGCATCAGTGCCGCCCGCAGGTCTTCCCGCAACGGGTGCTGTGCGAGCAGGTCCCGCAGCTGTGCGGTGGTCCCGCCGGACAGAGTGCAGGTGATGAGCACTTCGGTCAGGTGCTGCCGTGCCACCTGCACGAACGGCGCGTCGACGTCCGCCAGCGCCGGTCCGCGCCACAACTCGAGCGCTTGCGCGGCCCGTCCGGCGGCGAGCAGCTCGGCGCAGTGCAGGTGATCCACCTCGGACGCCGCGGCGAGCAGCCGGTAGCCCGCCGGGTGGTGCTCGACCACCAGCCCCGGCACCGCGCGGCGCAACCGCGAGATCTGCGACTGCAGGGCGTTGGCCGCCCCGGCGGGAGGGGCGGCGTACAAGCCGCCGATCAGCTGGTCGTGCCCCACGATCCGCCCAGCGCCGAGCACGAGCATCGCCAGCAGCGCACGCTGCCGCGGCGCCGCGACCTCCACACCGTCGACCAGCACCGCACCGAGCACCCCGAACCTCACAGGAGCTGATTGTTCCCGAGCCGGGGGACCTACGAGGCCCGAACCCGGCACTGCTCTGAATAGGTCGACTATCGATGCATTCCGGTGACCGGGCGTATCCGCGCCGCCCCGTGCGGTCTCCTTCCGTTCGGTCGGGGACCACACCATCGAGCGGAGAAGCATGAGACCCAGCATCACGGTCGGTGCCGCCCTAGCGGCCACCGTGGCACTCGCCATCCCTGCGCACGCGGCCACCGGCAACCTGCCCGGCGGCACCAGCATCGGCGTCACCATCACCGCCCCGGCGAACAACGCCGTCGTCGTACCGGGACCGGTCACCGTCACCGGCAAGGCCACCATCGGTACCGGTGCCGCGGTCGTCGACACCGCGCTGACCTACGTCGTGGACGTGTCCGGCTCCACCGCCGCCGGCGTGGCCGCGGGCTGCGGTGGCGACCAGAACGGCGACGGCCAGCTCAACACGGTCCTCGACTGCGAGGTCGCCGCCGTCGAGGCCCTGCACGCGAAGGCCGCGGTCGCGAACACCGTCGTCGGCAGCGCCGGCGGCGCGGTGTTCGGCTCGTCCGGCGCGACCGTCGACGTCAGCCCGGCAGCGGGCGAGCAGAAGGTCGTCGCACCCGCCGACGACGCCAACGGCAACGGCACCACCGACGTCGTCGAGGCACTGAGCAGCGCCCGCATCGGCGGCGTCAACCTGTTCACCAACCACAACGTCCCCACCGGCACCAACTTCGCCGGAGGCCTGAACGCGGGCCTCGCCTCGGCCGTCGTGGCCCCGCAGCAGCGCAAACTGATGGTGTTCCTGTCCGACGGCGCCGGCAGCGGCTCCGTGGACGCCGCCCTGCAGCAGGCCGTCAACGCGGGCATCAAGATCTTCACCTTCGCCGTGTCCGACGGCTCCGGCTGCGACATCGGCCCGGACTCGCTGCGCAAGATCGCCGAGACCACCGGCGGCACCTGCACCGAGGTCCCGGACGTCTCCCAGCTGCCCGACGTCGTGCCCGGTGTCATCGCCTCCAAGCTCACGCAGCTGACGCTGAAGGTCGACGGCGGCGCGGACCTCCCGATCACCTCCATCACACCGGCCCTCCCGCAGGACGGCCCCGCGACCGTCGACTACACCGTCGACACCCCGGCACTGGCCCCGGGCACCCACCAGCTGTGCGTCACCGCACGCGGCACCGACGGCGGCGGAGCCGGTGACGTGACCGAGTGCGTCACGGTCGAGGTCAACGCCCCGCCCGTGGTCAAGCCCGGCGGCCCGTACGCGGGCCAGGAAGGCACCGACGTCGGCCTGGCCGGCCTGGTGACCGACCCCGACGGCCCGTCGCTGGGCACGGCGTGGACCGCGACCCCGCAGTCCGGGGTGGACGCGGGCGCGACCTGCTCGTTCGGCGACGCCGCCGCGCAGACCACGACGGTCAAGTGCACCGATGACGGCGTGTGGGAACTCAAGCTGACCGCGAACGACGGCCTCAACCCGCCCGTCGTCGCCACCACCACGCTCACGCTGTCCAACGTCGCCCCGCAGGCCACGCTGAACGCGGACAAGACGCTCGTCACCCGTGGCACGACGGTCAGCTTCACCGCGCCGTTCACCGACATCGCCACCAACGACAAGCACACCTGCACGTTCAACTTCGACGACGGTTCCCCGGTCGTGAACGGCACCGTCGCCCAGGGCGCCGGCAGCGGCACCTGCACCGGCTCACGCACGTTCACCGCCCTGGGCGCGCACAACGTCCTGGTCACCGTGACCGACGATGACGGCGCCGCCGCCACCGCGGTCGCGAAGGTCGTCGTCTACCTGCGCGGCGAGGCGTGGGCACTGGGCGCCACCGGCCTGATCACCGTCGCCAAGACCCCGCACGCCCAGTGCCCGCCCAACGAGGACAAGACCGTCACCGCGGTCAACGTCCTAGGCCTGGCGTCGGTGAACGCCCTGCACGCCGACTGCACCCTCGACGCGAACACCGGCCGCACCGTGGCCTCCGCACGGGTGGAGGGAGCGTCACTGCTCGGTGGGGTGATCAAGCTCAACGCCATCGAGGCCAAGTGTGAGAGCGACGCCAACGGCGTCACCGGCTCGTCGAAGGTGGGCACCCTCAACGGCCAGCCCATCGGCACCGGCCCCGCCACCGTCGGCATCCCCGGTGTCGCGACCGTGCACCTCAACGAGACCGCGACCGGACCGAACGGCCAGCTGATCCAGAACGCCGTCCGGGTCCGCACACTGCTCGGCCAGGAGATCATCCTGTCGGCCTGCCGCCTGGGCTGACCTCGCTGGGCTGACGCCCCGGTGGCGTCAGCCCAGTTCGTGGCCGGTGGTCGCGTCCACGTGCTCCGGGACCTCGTCGTGCCGGTCGCCGACCGTCGAGGTCCCGGAGGGCTCGAACAGCAGGATCCGCGCACCGTCCGGGGACGACGGCTTGTGGAACGTCCCCCTCGGCACGGTGAACACCGAGCCCTGGGGCAGCACGACCGTGCGCTCGCCGCCTGCTTCCCGCAGCCCGATGCGCAGCTCACCGTCCAGGACGAGGAAGAACTCGTCGGTGTCGTCGTGCACGTGCCAGACGTGCTCACCCCGCACCTTCGTGACGCGCACGTCGTAGTCGTTGACACGGGTGACGATCCGCGGGCTCCACAGAGCGTCGAACGAGGCCAGGGCGTCGTCCAGGGCGATGGGGTTCATGCCGATGAGCCTGGCCTGTGACACCGACCGGGCGTGAGTGCTAGGAATCGCACATGCCGCAAGAATCCTCGCACCGCGTCGTCGTCATCGTCGACGAGAACTCCAACCCGTTCGAACTCGGCTGCGCCACCGAGGTCTTCGGCCTGCACCGCCCCGAGATCGGCGGCCACCTCTACGACTTCCGCCTCTGCTCACCCGAACCGCACACGGCGATGCGCGACGGCTTCTTCACCCTCACCGGCGTCGCGGACCTCGGCGCCGCCGACACCGCCGACACCCTCATCGTCCCCAACCGCCCCAACGTCGACGCACCCAGACGCCCCGAGGTCCTCGACGCCATCCGCCGCGCCCACACCCGCGGCGCACGCCTCGTCGGGTTCTGCAGCGGCGCCTTCACCCTCGCCGAAGCCGGCGTCCTCGACGGCCGCCGCGCCACCGCCCACTGGCAGTGGGCCGACGACTTCCGCACCCGCTTCCCCGCGGTGCACCTCGAACCCGACGTCCTGTTCGTCGACGACGGCGACATCCTCACCTCCGCCGGCAGCGCCGCCGCCCTCGACCTCGGCCTGCACCTCGTCCGCCGCGACCACGGCGCCGAGATCGCCAGCTCCGTCAGCCGCCGCCTCGTCTTCGCCGCCCACCGCGACGGAGGCCAGCGCCAGTTCGTCGAACGCCCCGTACCCGACCTGCCCGACGAGTCACTCGCCCCCGTCCTCGCCTGGGCCCAGCACCACCTCGACACCCCGCTCACCGTGACTTCGCTGGCCGCCCGCGCCGCCGTCAGCCCGGCCACCCTGCACCGCCGCTTCCAGGCCCAACTCGGCACCACACCGCTCGCCTGGCTCACCGCGGAACGCGTCACCCTCGCGTGCCGGCTCATCGAACTGGGGGAGAGGCGCTTCGACGTCGTCGCCCGCCGCACCGGCCTCGGCACCGCCGCCAACCTGCGCGCCCTGATGCGCCGCGAAACCGGCCTCACCCCGTCGGACTACCGGCGCCGCTTCAGCCCAGCGCCCGCAGAGTGATCCGCCGCACCACCCGCGTCTTCGCGTCCGCGTAGTCCTGCACCCGCTCCCACGTCCGCACCGCCAGCTCCCGCTTCACCCGCTCGTACTCCTCCCGATCCGCGTCGTGCGACCGCAGCCGATCCCGGAACGCCAGCATCCGATCGACCTCCTCACACCTGGGGGAGAAGACGTGCATGTTCACGTTCGGCACCGTGCCCTTGAGCACCCTGTGCTCGAACCAGCCCGGCTCCCGCAACAGCAGGTAGTAGCCCGCCTGCACCAACGCCGGCACACCACGGCGCACCCACGTGGATACACGTGCGCCTCGACGCCCGGCCGCGTCAACACCCGGTGCTCGTGCCAGGCCTCCCGCACCGACACCCGATACCCCGCGGCCTCCAACGCAGGCACGTACGACGCCTCATCCGCGGAGTCGTCCACCACCAGCACCAGCTCGACCACCG
The DNA here is from genome assembly GCF_024648825.1 of Lentzea californiensis. Classification (GTDB taxonomy): domain Bacteria; phylum Actinomycetota; class Actinomycetes; order Mycobacteriales; family Pseudonocardiaceae; genus Lentzea; species Lentzea californiensis. The sequence continues at coordinate 36,350 of NZ_JANBBE010000021.1, read as the reverse complement.
ACGCCGCCCCCACGTGCTCCCACTCCGCACCCGGCAACACCGCCAGCACCCGCGCACGCTCTCGTTCGGCGAGCTCGACATCCACGGCAAACCCCCAGCTAGGCAGTCGACAGGACATCAACTCCCGAACAGGTCACCCGCGCTCGCGACCCGCTCCAGCACCTCGTCCGCGATGAACAGCAGATCCTCCACGACCTCGCAGTCCTCGACCTCGTCCCACGTCACCGGCGTCGACACCGCCGGCCGCTCCCGGGCCCGCAACGAATACGGCGCCACCGTCGTCTTCGCCGGATTGTTCTGCGACCAGTCGATGAACACCTTCCCGGTGCGCTGCGCCTTCGCCATCGTCGACACGATCAGCTTCGGATGCTCCTGCGCCAGCCGCTGCGCCACCGCCTTCGCGTACTCCGACGTGTCCTTCGCCGGGGCATGGGCGTACACCTGCATCCCCTTGTTGCCCGACGTCTTCGCCCAGCAGTCCACACCGTCGTCGTCCAGCACCACCCGCACCAGCTCCGCCACCCGGCAACACTCCACCAGCGTCGCCGGCGCACCCGGATCCAGGTCGAACACCAGCAGATCAGGATCCCGCTTCCCACCCCGCGGCCCCACCGTCCACTGCGGCACGTGCAACTCCAGCGCCGCCAGGTTCGCCAGCCACACCAGCGTCGCCAACTCGTCCACCATCACGTAGTTGACGGTCTCGTTGCCCTTCGAACTCCCCGGCGAGTCCAGCCGCATCGTCCGCACCCACTCCGGACGGTGCTCCGCCGCGTTCTTCTCGAAGAACCACTTCCCGTCCACCCCGTTCGGGAAGCGCTTCAACGTCACCGGACGGTCCTTCAGATGGGGCAGCAGCACCGGCGCGATCCGGGTGTAGTAATCGATCACCTCACCCTTGGTGAACCCGAACCCCGGATACAACACCTTCTCCAGGTTCGTCAGCTTCAACACCCGGTCCTCGACACGCACAGTCGCGTCACCCGACAACCCGACGCACCTCCTCCGGCGTCTTGTCCGGCCGCAACCCGCGCCACGCCGGAAACCGCATCCGCCCGTCCGGCGTCCACTGCCGGAACACCACCTCAGCCACCAGCTCCGGCTCCACCCACCTCGCGCCCCTCGACCGCTCCCGCGGCATCTCCGTCACGAACGGCGACCTCTTGCGCGCCAACGCCTTCAACCGCGGCGTCAGCACCGCCAGCTCCGCATCGCCGAACCCCGTGCCCACCGACCCCGCGAACGCCAGCCCGCCGTCCTGCGGAATACCCAGCAACAACGCGCCGATCACCCCGGCACGCTTGCCCTCACCCATCCGCCAGCCACCGATCACCACCTCCTGCGCCAGCAGGTCCGTGATCTTGCGCCACACCGGCGACCGCGTCCCCGGCTGATAAGGCGAATCCAGCCGCTTCGCGACCACACCCTCCAACCCCTGCTCACGACTCGCCGCCAGCACCGACGCCCCGTCCTCGTCGTAGGACGGGGGAGTCAGCCAGTGCGGACCCCGCAGCTCGAGACCCCTGAGCAACTCACGACGCTGATGGAAAGGCAGCTGCATCGTGGAACTGCCGTCCAGGTGCAGAAGGTCGAACAACAACAACGTCGCCGGATACTGCCGCGCCGCCCGGCGAGCCGCCTCCGACTTCGTCACGTGCATCCGGTTCTGCAACGCGCTGAAACTCGGCCGGCCGTCCTGCAACGCGACGATCTCCCCGTCCAGCAGCGCCTCCGTCGACCCCAGCTGCTCACCCACGCCCTGCAACTCCGGATAAGCGACCGTGATGTCGTTGCCGACCCGCGACCACGCCTGAACACGCCCGCCCTCGACCCTCAGAACCGCCCGGACGCCATCCCACTTGAACTCATAAGCCCACTGATCATCATCGTCGTGGGGGAGAGGCCCCGGAACAGCGAGCATCGGCTTCAGCTGCTCGGGCAACACCTGCCAGTCCGGCCGCGCCGGAGCGTGCCGGCGCTTCATCATCCAGTTCTTCCCGTCCTTGCCCGAACGGAAGAACACGAACTGACCCCGCACCCGGCCACCGTGCAAGATCACATCGACCTCGCGGTCCGACCACTTCACCGTCTCATAGCGGCCGCGATCCCAGATGAACATCTCACCGCCGCCGTACTCACCCTTCGGGATCTCCCCGGAGAACTGCGCGTACTCCAGCGGATGGTCCTCGGTGTGCACAGCCAGCCGCACCACATCCGTCGTCGGCGGCAAACCCTTCGGCACCGCCCACGACACCAAAACCCCGTCACGCTCCAGCCGCACATCCCAATGCAGGCTGCTCGCGTGGTGCTCCTGGATCACGAACGTGTCGTTGTCACCCTTCGGCAACACGTCCGCACTCGGAACGGGCTCCGGCGTCCTCGCCGGATCCCTCTTGCGCCGGTACTCGTCGAGCCCGGCCATCTACGCCGACGAGGCCTTCTTCTTCGGCGGCGCCTTCTTCTCGCCCTTCCGCCCCGCCTTCGCCTTCTCCACACTGCGCTCCAGAGCCGTCATCAGATCGATGACATCGCCCTTCTCCTCGGCCTCCGGCTGCTCGGGCAACTCCGCACCCTCCGCCTTCGCCGCGATCACCTTCTCCAGCGCGTCCCGGTAGTCGTCGGTGAACGTGTCCGGATCGAAGTCACCCGCCATCGACTCCACCAGCGACGTCGCCATCTTCAACTCCTGCGGCCGCACCTCCACGTCGGAGTCCAGGAAGTCGAACTCCGCCTTGCGGATCTCGTCCGGCCACAACATCGTGTGCATCACCAGCACGTCATCACGCGCCCGGATCGTCGCCAGCGTCTCCTTCTGCCGGATCGTGATCTTCACGACCGCCAGCTGACCCGTCTTGACGAGGGCATCCCGCAACAACACATAAGGCCGCGCCGCCGCCTTGTCCGGCTCCAGGTAGTACGTCTTCTGGAAGTAGATCGGATCGATCTCCTCCACCGGCACGAACTCCAGCACGTCGATCGACTTGTCGGTCTTCACCGGCAACTTCTCGAAGTCCTCGTTCTCCATGATCACCATCCGGCCGTCGTCCAGCTCATAGCCCTTGGTGATCTCCGAGTACTCCACCTCTTCACCGCACACCGAACAGACGCGCTTGTACTTGATGCGCCCACCGTCCGCACGATGCACCTGGTTGAAACGGAAGTCGTGCTCCTCGACAGCCGAGTAAAGGCGCACGGCGATCGTCACCAACCCGAAGGAGATGGCCCCACGCCACACGGATCTCATTCTCATTGGGTACCCCTGAAATGCGGTTTTCGCACCACCAGGTCACCCACTCGGCCTAACGATCCGGCAACTGAGCGACCCCCGGCCCACACGACCCCACCGAGCGTCCCGCACAACAGTGGAGCACCGCTAGATGTCCTTGAGCGCCCGATACGTCCTGTTGCTCGCCACCGCCGCCCGCCGCTCCCGCGCCGTCGCCTCGATGTAGTTCTGACTCGTCGCCAGACTCGCATGCCCCAGCAACGCCATGATCTCGCTCGCCGACGCCCCGTCCTCCGCCAGCCGCGTCGCGAACGTGTGCCGCAACGCGTGCAGATTCGCCCCCGTCGGCACCCTGTCGTTCAACCCCGCCCACCGGAAACACGACTTCACCAGGTACTCCAGCCCACCACGCCCGATCGGCTCACCGTGCCGATCCCGCAACAACGCCGACTCCCGGTCAAAACGCCCCTGAGGAAACCGCTGCCGGCAACTCTTCAGATACGCGTCCACGATCCGCTCCATCGGCGGCTCGATCGGAACACTGCGATCCCGGTTCCCCTTGCCCCGCACGTGCAACCGCTGATCACCCTCACGCCCGACGATGCTCGCCAGCGTCAGCGTCCGCATCTCGGCACTGCGCAACCCCGCCACCAGCCCCAGCGCGATCACCAGCACATCCCGCTCCGGCCACGGATCACGCCCCTTGCGCGCCCCCTCCGCCGCGGCCGTCAGCAACTGCTCAGGCGTGTCCTCACCCCGCAACGGCTTCGGCACCAGCGGAGGCGTCTTGGGACGAGCCACCGCACCCATCGGATTACCGGCGATCAGGTCCTCGGCCACGCAGAACGTCAGGAACTGGTTCCACGTCGACCACGCCCGCAGCACCGAACTCTTGGCATGGCCGTCCGCGAACACCCCGAACGCCTCACGCAGGTTCGCACCGGTCAGCTGAGCGACGACCAGGTCCTCGACGGGACAGGAGAGGGTCTCGGCCAGGAGCGTGTTCACGCCGGCCAGATCCCGCTGGTAGGCCGCCGTTGTGTGCGGCGAGTCCTTGCGAGTCCGGCGGGCGAGGAAGAAGGCGTCCTGAGCGGCGAGCACGTGCATATGGATCTTGTACCGCACACCACCGACAATCCCGGACACGGCGGCGGTACAGGGGAGGGGAGTGCTGCTCGACCCTCGTGCACGAGGAAGGGCGGAGGACTCCGCAAGCGCAGGTCAGCGCGCGGCGTGGATCGTCATCCGGTGGCGGGGCAGCGTTGCAGCGCGTCGCCGGAAGGTTTCTGCGAGGTTGGTGCACGGGCGGCGTGAATGCGCGGGTCTCAGTACCTGTTCTTTGCTGGATAATGGCGATTATGCATGAAATGTCCGTTTCGCCGGGTTCTGATTCGGCTCGGGACGGCGCTGGACCAGGTGGCGTCACTTGTCGGGGATCGTGAGCGTAATGGCGCCTCGCCACGTACGTCTCTCTGACGACACGTCGGTGTCGACCGCGCTCCGGCATCGCCGTGGATCTGATGTTGTGGCGTCTGCAAGCGCAGCCGGCCTGCCCGTTGGTTGCGACTTGCAGACGCGCCAACACGGGCGTTTCGGCCCCTTCTGAAGCGATCTTCGCAGGTCGCCGTTTCGCCGATAATCTACATTATGTCAAGTAACGGAGATCTGGGCCGCCTGAGACGCTCTCCTGTCGTCCTCTGCGCCGTGTGCGTCTCAGAGCGCGTCCTCCGGCGTCGCACAGCGCTTCTGCGCCCTGCAGGCGCCGTAGCTTCTTCGGGTGCGCAGATCTCTGACCGGCTTCCTGAGCCGGCGGCTCAGCCGATGTCCGCGACCGCCGCTCTTGTCGCCTGTGCCCTTACGTCACCGTGGCGATAGATGGCAGGGTTCGCGCTCATGATCGATGAGTTCGCCAAGGAGTACCTGCTCGGTGATCTGCGTGAGTTGCGCGAGGTGGTGCTGTGGAAGCTGGATGGTCTGTCCGATGAGGACGTACGGCGTCCGCTGACGGCTTCGGGGACGAACCTGCTGGGTCTGGTGAAGCATCTGACGTTGTGGGAGTCGCGGTACTTCGGCGAGGTGTTCGGGCGGCCGTTTCCTGAGTCGTTGCCCCGGTGGGACGACTTGGCGGCGCGTGGGCTGGACATGCGGGCGGACGAGTCGGAGTCGCGTGAGGAGATTGTGGGTCGCTATCGGCGCGTGTGGGCGCATTCGGATGCGACGGTGTCTTCTCTTGCGGTGGACTCCCCTGGTCATGTGCCGTGGTGGCCGCGTCCGGACGTGATGTTGTTCAACGTGTTGGTGCACGTGGTGACGGAGACCGCGCGGCATGCGGGGCACGCGGACATCTTGCGGGAGCAGCTCGACGGCGCGACCGGTGAGGGTCGCTGAGGCAGACTCCCCCGCATGCGTTTTGCGATCTACGTGCCTTGTTATGGCGAGTCCTACGGTGATCCGTCCGTGTTGGTGTCGCTGGCCGTGGAGGCCGAGGCGGCGGGGTGGGACGGGTTCTTCATGTGGGACCACCTGGTGGCGGAGCCGTTGGTGGCTGATCCGTGGGTGACGCTGGGTACGGTGGCGGCGCGGACGTCGCGGATCACGTTGGGGCCGATGATCACGCCTGTCCCCCGGCGCCGTCCGTGGAAGCTCGCTGTGGAGGCGTCGACCCTGCAGCGGTTGTCGGGTGGGCGGTTGGTGCTCGGGGTGGGGATGGGGGTGCCTCGGGATTTCACGTCGTTCGGTGAGGTGTCGGATGCGCGGTCGCGTGCGGCGCGGTTGACCGAGGGCGTGGAGTTGGTGCAGGAGTTGCTCTCGGGTGAGCCGGTGGAGCATCGGGGTGCTGTGTTCGAGGTGTCCGGGGTGCGGTTGGCGCCGGTGGAGGTGCCGGTGTGGACGTCGGGGATCTGGCCGCGGAAGGTGCCGTTCGTGGCTGTGGCGCGGGCGGCGGGGTTGTTCCCGATCATTCAGGACGGGTCGGGTGGGTTCGCGGTGGCGTCTGCTGAGCAGGCTGCGGTGATGAAGGCGGAGTTCGTGGCGGCGGGTGGGCCCGCTGATGGGGATCTGGCGATCTGGGGTGGTGGGGCGCGGCCGTCGGCGGCGCGGGTGTCGGAGTTCGAGGACGCCGGGGCGACGTGGCTGTTGCTGGACGGGTGGAAGGCGTCGCTCGGTGAGCTGCGTTCGTACGTTTCCGCTGGTCCGCCGCGTTGAGATGATCTTGTCGGGGGTGGTTGCCACACTCGGGTCATGCGTTGTGCGATTTATGTTCCTTCGTTCGGTTCGGAGCTCGGTGATCCGTCCGTGCTGGTGTCGCTCGCGGTGGAGGCCGAGGCGGCGGGGTGGGACGGGTTCTTCCTGTGGGATCACGTGGTGGTGCCGGGTGAGCCTGTTGTCTCGGATGTCTGGGTGACGTTGGGTGCGGTGGCGGCGCGGACGTCGCGGATTTCGCTGGGGCCGTTGGTGACGTCGTTGGGGCGTCGGCGTCCGTGGAAGGTGGCGTTGGAGGCGTCGACCCTGCAGCGGTTGTCGGGTGGGCGGTTGGTGCTGGGGGTGGGTGCGGGTGTGCCGCAGGACTTCTCCCCCTTCGGCGAGCGTGCGTCGCGTGCTGGGGCGTTGTCGGAGGGGGTGGAGTTGTTGCGGGCGTTGTTGTCGGGTGCGGAGGTGGAGCACCACGGTGCGTTGTTCGACGTGTCGGGTGTGCGGTTCGCGCCGGTGGAGGTGCCGATCTGGGTGGGTGGGATCTGGCCTCGGTCGGCGCCGTTCCGTGCGGCGGAGCATGCGGCGGGTGTGGTGCCGGCGACGTTCGGCCCTGAGGGCTTGGTGGTGCTCTCCCCCGCTGATGCGGCTCGCCTGAAGGCGGATTTCGTGGCGTCGGGTGGTCCGGCTGATGGTGATGTCGTGTTGTGGGGTGGCGCTGCGTTACCTGAGGCGGGCGAGTACGAGCGCGCCGGTGTGACGTGGATGTTGACCGATGGTGGCGCTCAGGGGCTGGATGAGTTGCGGGCGTTCGTGGCGGCTGGTCCCCCGCGTTCAGGTGTGTAGGCCTCGGAGCAGCGTGTCGAGGTAGCGGCGTGCGGTGGGGAGGCGGTCTGCGGGGCCTGCGCTGTGGACGTAGGTGGCGTAGGCGATGCCGCACATGAGGGGTACGAGGTCCGCGTCGTCGACGTCGGGGCGGACGGCTCCGGCGTCGCGGGCGCGGGCGAGCAGTGTGGCGCCGGTGTCGAGGATCTGTGCTTTGAGTTCGGTGGTGCGTGGGAGCACGTCGTGGGCGGTGGCGGCGACTTTGACGAGTGCGGGGTCGCTGACCTGGCTTTCGACGACCTTGGTGAGGAAGTCGGCGAACGCGGTCCAGGGGTCGTCGTGGGTGAGGCTTTGTTCGCCGCAGCCGGCGAGTGCTTCGAGACAGGGCGTGGCGACGGTCTCGAGGAGCGCTTCGGTGGTCGGGAAGTGCCGGTAGACCGTGCCGACGCCGAGTCCCGCGCGGCGGGCGACGTCGTTGAGTTGCAGCGGGGTGCCTTCGTCGACGAGTTCTCGGGCGACGGTGAGGATGTGCTCCCAGTTGCGGGCGGCGTCCCTTCGCTGCGGCGTCATGTCCTCCAGACTAATTGGATACGCCATCCGGAACGCGGACGAGTGGTGCGTGCCTCTCGCTGAGCCTGCGCACGGCCTGCTGAACGCGGGGGTCGGCGGCGGTGCGGTTCGGTCGTACCGGGGTGACGTGGCGGCCGATGACGGTGCCGGAGGCGAGGGTGTGGTCGGTGGCGGCGAGGATCGAGGGGCGGGCGGCGGCGGAGGCGGGTCCGGAGGTGGCTCGTTCGAAGGTGCGGCGGACGAGTGGCCAGAGCAGTCGCAGGCCTGGTGACACGATTTTGGGTGTGCGCAGGGTGCCGTCGGTCATGTCGGTGGCGGCGCCGCCGGGGTCGGCGGCGAGCACTGAGACGGTGGTCTGCCGGTGGGCGAGGTCGAGGGTGTAGGCGAGGTTCGCGAGCTTGGCGCGTCCGTACCAGTGGAAGCCGTAGTAGCCGCCGGGCGGTTCGACGTCGTCGAAGTTCTTCCTGGCTGTGGTGATGGAGCCGGAGGTCACGTTGACGACGCGGCCGGTCAGCACCGGGAGCAGGGATTCGGTGAGCAGGTAGGGCGAGAGGTGGTTGACGACGAAGGTGGCTTCGACGCCGTCGATGCGGGTGTGGTCGGGGAACATGGCGCCGATGTTGTTGACCAGCACCGCCAGCTCGCCCTCCGCGGCGATCTGTGCGGCGAGCGCGCGTACCTCGTCGAGCGAGGCGAGGTCGGCTCGCAGGTACCGTGCCGGCTCCCCTCCCCCTGCGTTGATCCTTTCGACGGCTCGTGCGCCGCGTTCGGGGTTGCGGCCGACGACGGTGACGGCGTAGCCGGCTTGCGCGAGTCCGAGGGCTGTCTCCAGCCCGATGCCTCCGGTTCCCGCGGTGACCACTGCTCTGGGTGCCATGACATTCCCCAATCCGGATAGCTGATCCGCTTACGTCACCGACGCTAGCACAGATGTGGATGAGCCATCCGTTTCGTGTGCGTGAGAATGCCGCGGTGGATCTCGGGGTGATCGGCCAGGCGGCAGGCATGTTCGCGGTGACGAACGTCGACGACCTGGTGCTCCTCGCGCTGTTCTTCGCGCGGGCGAAGGCGGCCTGGCAGGTGGTGACGGCCCAGTACCTGGGCTTCGCCGCCATCCTGGCGCTGGCCGTGCTCGGCGCGCTGGGCGCGTCCCTGCTCCCCGCCCACTTCCGCCCATGGCTGGGTCTCATCCCCCTGGCGCTCGGCCTCAAGGCCGCCTGGTGCCTGTGGCGCGGCTCGGACGACGAGGACGAGCCGGACGCCGCGCCGGGCATGCTGGCGATGGCCGGTGCGACCCTTGCCAACGGCGGCGACAACATCGGCGTCTACGTGCCGGTCTTCGCCGTGACGGACTCGCTGTGGGTCTACGTCGTGGTGTTCCTGCTGCTGGTGGGCGTGTGGTGCGGGGCGGGCCGGTTCCTGGCGTCACGCCAGGTGGTGGCGCGGGCCCTCGCGAAGTGGGGCCACGTCGCGCTGCCGGTCGTGCTGATCGCGATTGGTCTTCTGGTGTTGTTCTCGGGCTGATCAGGCGGGCCAGAGCGGCTGCTGCCGAGCTGGGTCCTCAATGGCCACCGTCAGCGCCTGCGCCAGGGTCGCGAGGTCCTGTTCGGTGAGGTCTCGCTCCCCCACCCACCTCAGGACCTCGCTGCGCGAGCACACCACGACGGCGCCGGTCCGGCCGCCCAGCCGGGCGGCGGCCACGATCTCCGTCTCCCCGTTGTGCACGACCATGATCGGGTCGGGTGTGTCGGTGTAGAGCAGGTGCTCGATGTCCCGTCCGGTGATGGCCATGCTCAGTCTTGTACGGCGCGGGCGTAGCGGGCCGCAAGGGTGCGAACGTGTGCCACGAGCTCGGGTGGTGAGGTGACCTCGAAGTCGTAGCCGAGCATGCCGATCCACACGGCGAGCGTTTCGACGGAGTCGGAGCCGGTCACGAGCACGCACGACTCCGGGTCGACGGCTTCGACGGTGCCGATGGCGGCGTGGATGCGGGCGGCGACGGCGTCGGCCGGGGCGTGGACGAGGACTCGGGCCTGGAAGCGCCAGGCGGCTTGGGTGACGCGCGAGGCGACGTAGGTGGTGGCGTCGAGGTCTCGCGGGGTGAAGCGCGGGCCGTGCGGGGGCTGGGGCGGGGTGATGCGGTCTACCCGGAAGCTGCGCCAGTCCTGTTTGCCGGCGTCCCAGGCGACGAGGTACCAGCGGCGGCCCCAGTTGACGAGGCGGTGGGGTTCCACGCGGCGGCGGGTCGCGGTGCCGTCGTGGGCCTGGTAGTCGAAGCGCAGGGTGTCGCTGTCGCGGCAGGCCGCGGCGAGGACGGTGAGCAGTTCCGGGTCCAGGGCGGGGGCCGGGGAGTCGCGTGGGACGGATTCGACCTGTTCGAGGGCAGAGACGCGGTGGCGCAGGCGGGATGGGAGGACCTGTTCCAGTTTCAGCAGGGCGCGCAGGGAGACCTCTTCGAGGCCGGTGACGGCGTTGGTGCGCAGGGCGGCGGCGACGGCGACGGCCTCGTTGTCGTCGAGCAGCAGGGGTGGGAGCTCGGCGCCGGCGCCGAGGCGGTAGCCGCCGAACGAGCCGGTGGTGGCGTTGACCGGGTAGCCCAGCTCGCGCAGGCGGTCGACGTCGCGGCGGACGGTGCGGGGGCTGATCCGCAGTTCGTCCGCGAGTTCGCTGCCCTGCCAGTCGCGACGTGACTGCAGCAGGCCGAGCAGGCGCAGCAGGCGCGCCGAGGTTTCCAACATGGACGCAGACTTTAGGACAGAGGCTGGCCGCAAACGTCGTTAGCTTCGGGTTATGACGGAGATCAGGGAATTCCCCGTCGCGGTCGACGACGCCGACATCGACGAGTTGCGGGCTCGTCTGGTGCGGACGCGGTGGACCGACCAGGTGCGGGGGCCGGTGCGCGCTACGGCGACGACGTCGCGGACGTGCGGGAGATGGCCCGGTCGCGAGGACCACCACCTGGTGATCCCGTCCATCCCCGGCTTCGGGTTCTCCGGGCCCACCACCGAGACCGGCTGGCACTCCGGGCGCATCGCCGCGGCGTTCGCCGAGCTCATGGCGCGGCTGGGCTACCGGCGGTACGGGGTGCACGGCAACGACGCGGGGGCGATCATCGCGCCGGAGGTCGGGCGGGCCGACCCCGAGCACGTCGTGGGCGTGCACGTCACGCAGATCTTCTCGTTCCCCTCGGGCGACCCGGCCGAGATGGAGGGCCTGACCGAGGACGACTTCCGCCGCCTCGGGGTGTTGCAGTACTTCTGGGAGAACATGTCCGGCTACGCGAAGCTGCAGCAGTCGCGGCCGCAGAACGTGGCGTTCGCGCTCGCGGACTCCCCCGTCGGCCAGCTCGCGTGGACGATGCAGCTGATGGGCGAACCGGCCGTGACGAAGGACTTCCTGCTCGCGAACGTGGCGATCTACTGGTTCACCGCCACCGCGGGCTCCAGCGCGAGGCTGTACTACGAGGACGCGCACCGCGAGGACCAGCCGAGCGAGCCGACGACGGTGCCGATGGGCGTCGCGATCTTCCCCGACGACTTCCAGACCATCCGCCGCTTCGCCGAACGCGACCACCACAACCTCGTGCACTGGTCGGAGTTCGAGACCGGCGGGCACTACTCCGGGCACGACTCGCCCGCGCTGCCGGCGAGCGACCTGAGGGTGTTCTTCGCCAAGATGTAGCCATGCCGCAGTGGATCGAGGCGGGGATCTGGGGACTGGCCGGTGGCGGCGCGCTCGTGGTGGGCGCGCTCGTCGCCTGGTTCCTGCGCGTGCCCCGCGACGTCGTGGCCGTCGTGATGGCGTTCGGCGCCGGGGTGCTGACCGCGGCGGCGGCGTTCGAGCTGATGGACGAGGCGGAGAAGACCGGTGGCCTGCTCGCCACCTCCGCCGGGTTCCTCGGCGGCGCCGTCGGCTACGTGCTGGCGAACCTGCTGCTCGCCAGACGCGGGGCGCGGCACCGCAAGCGCAGCAGAGACCAGCCGACGGAGGACGACCAGGCGGGCAGCGGCACGGCGATCGCCGTGGGAGCGCTGCTCGACGGTGTGCCCGAGTCAGTGGTGCTGGGTGTGTCGCTGCTCAGCGGCGGCGGGGTCGGGGTGGCGATGCTGGCGGCGGTGGTCATCTCGAACGTCCCCGAAGGGCTCTCCAGCGTCGCCGGCATGAAACAGGCCGGCCGCGGTCCCGGTTACGTGTTCGGGGTGTGGGGTGCGATCGCCGTGGCGAGCGGGCTGTCCGCAGCTTTGGGCAACCTGCTGCTCGACGGCGCGTCGCCGCAACTCATCGCCGTGATCACCGCGGTCGCGGCGGGGGCGATCCTGGCGATGATCGCGGACACCATGATCCCCGAGGCCTACGAGCGGGCCCGCCTCTACACCGGGCTGTGCACCACCGCCGGGTTCCTCACCGCGTTCGTGGTCGAGCGGCTGGGCTAGATTTCCGGGGTGGTGATCGGTGAGTTCTACGACGTGGTGATCGACTGCCCGGACCCCGGCGCGCTCGCCGGGTTCTACCGGCAGGTCGTCGGTGGTGAGATCACCGACTCCGACGGCGACTGGTCCACGCTCGTCACGGCGAACGGCCGGCGCCTGTCGTTCCAGCGCGTCGAGGACTACTCGCCGCCGCGCTGGCCCGGCCAGGAGCACCCCCAGCAGATCCACCTCGACGTCATGGTCACCGACCTCGACGTCGCCGAGCCGCTCGTACTGGCCCTAGGCGCGACGCTGCTCGAAGGTTCGTCCAAGCACGTCGGGTTCCGCGTCTACGCCGACCCGGCCGGGCATCCGTTCTGCCTGGTGACCAGCTAGACCCTGGTCCGCACTAGGCGCGCCAGACCGTGGCGGCGCGGGTCTCGGTGCTCTCCAGCGTCAGCGGTACCGGCACCTGGTAGCGGGCGCGGGCGGTGAACCGGTCGCGCGGCAGGTGCGCGCGGTCCGGGTCCCCGAGCAGCACCACCGCGCCCCGTGCCGCGGCCCTGCTCAGGAACGGCAGCACCAGCGCGGTGATCTCCGCGTCGTAGAACACGTCCCCGGCGAGCACGACGTCGGCGCCGTGCGCGTCACCGTCGAGCTGATCACCGTCCAGGGCGTGCACCGTGACGCCGTTGGCGGCGGCGTTGAGCCGCACCGCGGCCAGTGCCAGCGGGTCGATGTCGTTGGCGGTCACCACGTCCGCCCCGGCCAGTGCCGCGGCGATCGCGACCAGCCCGGAACCCGAGGCCAGGTCGAAGACCTTCTTGTCGCGCACCAGGCCGGCGTTGTCGAGCAGGTGCCGTGCCAGGGCCTGGCCGCCCGCCCACGGGAACGCCCAGAACGGCGGCTGGTCGTGGTGGGTCAGCTCCCACAGGTCCATCGCCTCGGCCGCGCTGTGCAGCAGCACCTCGGGCACCAGCGGCACGGGGGCCAGTGTCGTGTTGGCGAGCACGAAGTCGGTGAGCGTGGGCGCGGACATGACGGAGAAGCCTACGGGCAGTGCGAACACCGCTCGCAGAGGCGAAAGACCACAGGTTCACATGCCTCCGGTCACCCGCAGGATCGCGCCCGTCGTGTACGAGGCCTCGTCCGACAGCAGCCACGCGATGGCGTTCGCGATCTCATCGGCTTCACCGGGGCGGCCCAGCGGGATGCGGGCGGCGACGCGGTCGGGGCGGCCGGGGTCGCCGGACAGGCGGTGGATGTCGGTGCGGATCGTGCCGGGCTGCACGCAGTTGACCCGAATCCCGCGCGGCGCGAGCTCCTTGGCCAGGCCGATCGTCAGCGCGTCCACGGCGGCCTTGGTGGCGGCGTAGTGCACGTACTCCCCCGGGCTGCCCAGCGTCGCCGCACCGGATGAGACGTTCACGATCGAACCGGCGCTCATCCGCCTTGCCGCCTCGCGGGCCACGAAGATCGCGCCGACCAGGTTGACGTCCACCACGCGGCGCAGGTCCTCGGTGCGCAGCTCCGCCAGCGGACCGGACGGGGAGGTGATGCCGGCGTTGCTCACCACACCGGTGATGTCGTCGCCGGCCGCGTCGAACAGGCGCGCCACGTCGTGCTCGTCCGCCATGTCGGCCCGCACGGCGAGCACCCCGAGTTCCTTCTCCAGCACACGTGCCTCGTCCTCGGCTCGGCGGTAGCTGATCACGACCCGATGTCCGTCCCGCACGAGCCTGCGCGCGGTCGCGGCACCGATACCCCGGCTTCCCCCGGTGATCACCGTAGTCATACCGCAGACCCTATACTCGGTGCCGGATATACGGGAGCGGATATGACGTTCAAACGCACGAACCCCCTGGCCCTCGCGGTGCTGGCCCTGCTGTCGGAACGGCCCATGCACCCCTACGAGATGGCACAGACCATGCGGGAACGCCACCAGGAGAAGGTCATCAAGCTCAACTACGGCTCGCTGTACACGGTGGTGGAGTCACTGCACCGGCACGAGCTGATCACCGCCTCCGCCGTGCAGAAGGCCGGCAACCGCCCCGAACGCACCGTCTACGCCGTCACCGCCGCGGGCACGGCCGAGTTGCACGACTGGCTGCGCGAGCTGATCGCCGTGCCCGCCAGGGAGTACCCGCGCTTCGAGGCCGGCATCTCCCTGGTCGGCCTGCTGCCCCCGGCCGACGCGCTGCAGGTCGTGACACGGCGTGAAGCCGCGGTCGGCGAGCAGCTCGCCGCGCTGGCGGTGCTGCTGGAGAAGCTCGCCGGCATGGGGCTGCCGCAGCTCGCGTGGATCGAGCTCGACTACCGGATGGCCATGCTCCGTGCCGAACGCACCTGGCTCGCCTGGTTCGCCACCGCCACCCGCGAAGGCACCGTCGGCGGCTACCAGGACTGGGAGGACAGGCACCGATGAGACTGCTGTTCGAAGTGACCGGCGTGGTGCACGCGCCGTTGGAGGACGTGCGCGCGCGGATGTTCGCCGACGCCGGCGAGTCCGGGCCGCATCGGCTCGTGGACCGTGAGCAGGGCGTGATCGCCTACTGGGGCGACTGGTGGTATCGCGGCGAGGACTCGCTGCACCTCCACCCCGAGGGCGCGCTCGTGCGTCACCGCGTCTACAACATCGCCAGGCAGGGCAACTGGGCGGTCTACCTGGCGAACAGGCTGTTCATCGGCTACCGGGCGAAACTGGAGGCGTCGATGCGGGAACGGGTGCGGCGGCTTCAGAGCTGACCGAAGCGCACGACCGCCACGAACACGGCCAGCGCGCACAACACGAGGTTGATCGGCACCGTGGCGCTCTCACCGCGGCGGATGTGCGTGATCGCGGCACCCACCTGCACCAGGGCCAGGCCGAGCGCCGCGATCGGGGTGAGGATGGGCGCGACGCCGGTCAGCCACGGCAGCACCAGCCCGATCGCGCCCGCCACCTCGACCGCGCCGATGCCCTTGACCTGCCCGGACGTGAAATCCCCCGCCCAGGCCATCCTCGGCTCGGCCAGCAGGTCCTGTTTGGTCTTGACCAGCTTGGTGAAGCCCGCCATCAGGTACAGGGCGGCCAGCACACCCGACACGATCCACATCGCGACGTTCATGAACGAGAACCTAGCCCCGCCCCGGAGGAGACAACCACCGATGATCGAATCCGCAGATCAACTAAGGGTCGCCTTAGTCGTCACCCGAACGGCCGTATAGAGTGTGCAGATGAGGTGCTCGACACTCTCCGGCTTCGCTGGCGAACCGCTGGCCGGCACGGCCGCGACCGCGACGGCGTGGCTGTGCCTGGAACAGCCGGGCCCATGGGGCCGTGACGCCCTGACCGAGAGCCACCTCGACCCCGAACTGGGCGCCGAACTGCAACGCCGCGCCGCCGGCACCGGTGTGCGCATCCTGCTGATCCGCCGCCCCGGCAGGCACGCCGACGACCACGTCCCCGCGAGGCGCCGCCTGTACCTGGCCTCGGCGAAGCCCGGCGCCTCGTGGCTGGAACAGGCCGACCTGGCCTCGCCGGAGGAAGCCCTCGAACTCGACTTCGAGGCCCTGGGTGAGGGCCGCTCCACCGCGTTCGGCACCCCGGTCCGCGACCCGCTGCTGCTGATCTGCACGAACAGCAAACGCGACGTCTGCTGCGCCCTGTACGGCCGCCCGATCGCCACCGCGCTGAACCTCTGGGAATGCACCCACACCGGCGGCCACCGCTTCGCGCCCACCGGCGTGCTGCTGCCCACCGGTCACCTGTACGGGCGACTCGACCACCAGTTGGCGCAGCGCGTCGTCACCGAGGGCATCGTCGCCGACCGCTGCCGGGGCCGCTCCTGCTTCACCCCGCGAGGGCAGGTCGCCGAGGTCGCGGTGCGCGAGAAGATCAGCGAGCCCCGCGACGTGCTCACCGTCGTGGCCGAGACCGCGGACTCCGCGACCGTGCGGCACGCCGACGGACGGGAGTGGCGGGTGACGCTGACCGAGCAGCCCGTGCCGCCGCGGCCCGCGAGCTGCGGCAAGTCGCCGGACATCGCGATCGCGCTGGTGGCGACGGCGATCGACGAGCTGGCGAAGATCTACCGCTAGTGCCCTACGCCGGAAGTCCGCCGCTGAAGTCCCTGCCGTTTGTGCCGCACGCGGGGCGCTTTCGTGCGCGTGGAGCGCACGAAAGCGCCCCGCGTGCAGTTGATGACGGCGTGGCTGAGGCCCCGCGACGTTGATGAGGGGAGCTTTCCCAAACCTGAGGTTGATGAAAGCTCCCCTCATCAACCTTCATACTTTGATGACGAATTTCCGGCGCAGGACACTAGTGGTGTGGCCCGGAACGGTGCCGGGCGGCACCGCTAGCCTGGGGCCGGTGCCTCGGCTGATCCACCTCAACGGCCCCACCGGCGTCGGCAAGTCCACGATCGCCGCCCGCTACGCCGCCGACCACCCCGGAACGCTCGACCTCGACGCCGACGAGATCGTCCGGCTCGTCGGCGGCTGGCGCGAGGACTTCTACGGCACGGTCAACCTGGTCCGCCCGCTCGTCCTGGCCATGGCGGCCACCCACCTGGCCTCGGGCCACGACGTCGTGATGCCGCAGCTGATCATGCGGCACAGCGAACGCGACAAGTTCGCCGCGGCGGCCCAAGCCGCGGGTGCGGACTACCTCGAGTTCGTGCTGCTCGCCCCGCCCGAGACCGCGGTCGGCCGCTACCGGCGGCGCGAGCACCACATCGACCACGTCGTCGAAGCACTCGGCGGCGCGGACGTGATCCGGCGCAGCCACGACCGCATCACCGCCTACCTGACCCCTCACGTCACCGTGATCGAGGCCGGCGGTGACGTCGAACAGACCTACGCGACGCTCACGGCGGCGTTGGCGCACCAACTAGGTTGATCGAATGGGTCCCCTGCTGAGCACGCACTCCGTCGCCGGCGACCGGCGGCGCGTCCTGGGCCTCGTCACGGCGGTCGTCGCGCTCGTGAGCGCCGCGATGCTGGCCCTGTCGTTCGTGATCGACCTCGGCGGCGCCGAGCGCGGGCTGATCTTCGCCGTCATGCCGTTGCTGTTCTACACCGGTGCCGCGGCCGTCCTGCTGGTCAAACAGGGCCCGCCCGAGGAGATCGAGCTCCACGAGGACGGCATCGTCCACGTTCTCGGCGGCGTGCGGCAGTCCTGGGCGTGGGACCAGGTGCGGGCACTCGACGTCGCCGAGCACGCCGGGCACTCCAAGGCCGGCTGCATGATCCGGTTCAACGACGGGCAGCTGCTGCACATCAGCGGGCTCACCGAGAACAGTCCCGCCATCGTCACGGCACTGACCACGCGCTGCCTGGACGCTCGGCGGGAGCCGGTGCGCAGGAGGCACAAGAGGCGCGGGGCGGCCGGCCTGGGCGGTGTCGCGCTCGTGTGCGGCGGTGTCGCGACCTGGGCGGTCGTCGCGCAGCTGAGCGGCGATCCCTTCAAGCTGGCCCGGCCCGCGGTGGCGCTCGCGATCCCGGCGGTGATCAGCCTGACCCTGCTGATCGCCGTTCTGGTGACGGGCCGGCGCTAGGCGCGGTCGCGGAGAACACGCCGATGCCCAGCGCGTACGGGTCGTCCAGGCCGACGGTCCGCAGCGTCTCCGCCGGCAGTGCGAGCAGCGAGATCGCCACCCCGAGGAAGTAGGCGTCGAGCAGGCCCGTGTCGCGCACCGTCGAGGGCAGCCCGGCGGCCTGTTGCAGCGCGGCGGCGGCTTCGGCGTTGGCGAGGACCATGCCCGAGAGCGCCTCGCGCACACCGGGACGGCGGACCGCCTCCAGGTAGAGCTCGACCATCGCGAGCATCTGCGTCGGGTCGTCGGCGACCGCGCGGCGCAGCAGGGCCGGGTAGAGCTCGGCGACGTCGGTGGCGCTGATGTCGGGCGGGGTCGTCTCGCGCAGGCGTTGCACGGCGGCGCGGTGCAGCGAGGTCATGCGGGCGGCGCAGGCGGTGAGGACGGCCTCGCGGGTCGGGAAGTAGTTCTTGGTGGTGCCGATGGGGACGCCGGCCTCGCGGTCGATCGCCCGGTGGGTCAGGCCGCGGCCGCCTTCCACCGCGAGGATCTGGATCGCGGTGTCGCACAGAAGCTCACGACGGCTCACGGTCCGGGACACTAGCAAGATCACCACGGGTGTGGTGGATCGGGGCGAACGTGCTGGTCCCCGCGGTCGCGGTGACGACGCCGCGTTCGAGCACGAGGAACAGGCCGCAGACGCAGCGGACGTAGGCGACGGTGCCGTGGCAGGACACGGCGGAGGTGGCGGGCCAGTGGCAGGCGGGGCAGGTGGCGATCATGAGCCAAGCCTGATGTCATGGTCTAGTGCATTTCAACCCTTACGGCGGGGCGGCCGCCGAACTGGCCGCGACGCTGGTCAACGCCGACCCGGCCACGCACCTGCTCGACGTGCTGAAAGCGTCGGACTACAAGCCCCTGGGCTCCCTGGACGCACGGCAGGAACGTGACGTACGAGACTGGATCGAACGGCTGCGCAGCGCGTTCCGCGCGCCCACGGTCGAGCTGCTCAACGAGCTGCTGGCCCAGTCCTCCACCATGCACTACATCTCCACGCACGACGGACGCGCCCCGCACCTGCACTACGCCCGTGAGGACGCGCCGACCGACGTGCGGCTCAAGGCGTACACGGCGGCGGGCATGGCGGCGTTGTTCTGCGAGGACGCGGGGCGCATCGGCTCGTGCGGCCGCGACGGCTGCGACACGGTGTTCGTGGACACCAGTCGCAACGGCCGGCGGCGGTTCTGCTCGACCAAGTGCGCCAACCGCGTCGCCGTGGCGAACCACCGCAGCCGGGCCCAGCCGGCGTGAACCGCGCCGACGCGCCCCCGACCGGCGGGGCCCGGTGGGCTCACTTGTCGATGACGTTGTTCAGGCGCCGCGCCTTGTACTCGGAGTTCGCCTCCAGGCCGTAGGTGTGGCTGCGCCAGTCGGTGCCCCAGCCGCCGCGCTGCTCGTAGGCGAAGTAGCGGGTCCTGGTCGAGTCGGTCCACCGGTCGAAGATGACGACGTGGCGGCTGTTGCCGTCCCCGATCGCGTCGATGACCAGGTCGCCGCGCGTGAGCTGGCTCATCGAGATCGGCGAGGTCCAGGTGGTGGTGACGAGCGCCTGGGTGTTGGGCGCGTCCGGGACCTTGTCGAGCCGGGCGGCCATCGAGGCGTAGCCGGAGCAGTCCATGCGGTAGCCGTCGGTCCACTTGCGGTTCTGGTCGTAGGGCACCCGGACGCCGTTGTTGGCCGTCAGCCAGCTGTTGGCGCGGTCGATGATCTCGTAGCGGTAGATCGGTGCCCCGGCCGCGTGGGCCGGGGCCACCAGGGTGGCTAGGGCGACGAGTGCGGCGGCCGTGATCGCGAGGACTCTCATGTGCGCTTCTCCCATTCCGTAGATCAGCTGCGGGCGCTTAGGGTCGGTTCATGGAGCTGACGGAGCTGTGTTTCGCCGGGGTGGCCAGGCAGGCCCAGGCCGTGCGGTCCGGTGAGGTGACCGCCCGCGACCTGCTCGCCGAGCACCTGCGCCGCATCGAGCGCATCGACCCGCGGCTCAACGCGTTCCGGCTGGTCTTCGCCGAGCAGGCCCTCGCCGAGGCGGAGCGGGCCGACGAACGCAGGTCGGCGGGCGAGGACCTGCCGCTGCTGGGAGTGCCGATCGCGGTCAAGGAGGACATCGCGGTGGCGGGCCTGCCCACCACCAAGGGCACGAACGCCGCGCGCACCCCGCAGCCGGCGGACTCCGCGATCGTCACGCGGCTGCGCGCGGCCGGGGCGGTGATCATCGGCCGCACCCGCATGCCGGAGCTGGGCCTGTGGCCTTTCACCGAGAGCTCCTGGGCGGGGCCGACGCGCAACCCGTGGTCGCTCGCGCACTCCCCCGGCGGGTCCAGCGGCGGGTCGGCCGCGGCCGTGGCGGCGGGACTGGCGGCGGCCGCGATCGGCACCGACGGCGCCGGGTCGATCCGCATCCCCGCCGCCATGACCGGCCTGTTCGGGCTCAAGCCCCAGCGCGGTCGCGTCTCGCTCTCGCCGGAACCGCAGATGCTGGGCGGTCTGGTCGTGGCGGGGCCGATCACCCGCACGGTGGCGGACTGGGCTCTGGTCGCCGACCAGATCCACGGCGCCACCCCCGGTGACGCGCACGCCGCACATCCGCCGCGTACCAGCTTCACCCAGGCCGCGCGCACGGATCCGGGCCGGCTGCGGATCGGGGTGTCGCTGCGGCCGTGGGGTCCGGGCATCCCGGTCGCCGACGAGGTCCGCGACGTCGTGCAGGACACCGCCGCGCTGCTCACCGACCTCGGCCACGACGTCGTGCGGCTCGATCCGCCGATGCGCGACGTCACCGCCTCCACGCAGTTCGCCGCCCGCTACGTGCACAACGCCTACCTGGCGCGCACGGGCATGGAGTTGCCGGACCTGGTCGAGCCCCGCACCCGAGCGGTCAGCGAACTGGGCCGGCGCGTGCCGCGCGGTGTCGCGCGGTGGGCGGCCAAGGACGACGCGGCGCTCACCGCGTACGCGAACCGGGTGTTCGCCTCGATCGACGTGCTGCTCACCCCGGCGCTGACCCGCCCGCCGATCCGCGTGGGCGAGTGGGACGGCCGCAACGTCGTCACAGCACTGCTCGCGGCCGCGCACTACACGACGTTCCTGCCGCTGTGGAACATCGTCGGCAACCCCGCCGCCTCGGTTCCGGCCGGCCGAACGTCGGCGGGCCTGCCCCTGGCGGTGCAGCTCGTGGGCCGCCAGCACGACGAGTGCACGCTGCTGTCGGTGTCCGCCCAGCTGGAGCGCGCCCGGCCGTGGGCGGACCGGGTCCCCTCCGGACTCGATCATGCGAACTAGGATATTACGAGAACGGACTATCCGAACCGGGAATGGTCAGAATCCGCGCTTGGACAACTCGTCGAGCAGTTCCCGGTCGGCCACGTGCCGCGACTTGATGTGGTCCAGGTAGTCGGCGAACGCGTCGGGCTGCAGGCCGCGTAGTTGTTCCAGCAGGTCCATCACCAGGTCCTGCTCCTCGATGCCGCGCCGGGCGAGCTCGACCTCCACGATGCGCCGGTACACCTCCACCGCGAGGCGGCTGCCGTCCTGCACCAGGTGCCGCACCAGCTCCGCGCGCAGCGGCGGCCACTCGTCGGTGTGCACGACCAGCGCCCGGATCTTGAGGTACACGTCGAGGTTGGGCCGCGCGAAGAACGCCTGTCGGCACACCTCCAGGGCCCGCTGCGGCGCGCCCCGGCGCAGGTGCTCCTCCACCGCGAGGTCGATCAACCGCAAGGCGGCACCCCGCCCGCCCACGGCGCGCAGCCCGCGTTCCACCCACTCCAGCGCCTCGTCCGAGCGGCCGTTGTCGCGCAGCACGGTCGCGACCTGCAGGTAGTGCCAGCCCGAGGAGAGGTCCTTTCCCAGCACGAGCAGCTGCAGGTCGACGTCCTCGGTGTACTCGGCGAGCTCCTCCATCACGCGCAGCAACGCCCAGCGGGCGCGGTCGTAACGGCCCGTCTCGCCGAACCCGATCACCGGCAGCGGCTCGAACAACGCCACCGCCCGCTCCCGGTAGCGGGCCAAGCCCTCGTCGTCGAGGGCGCCGGCGTAGGCGGCGAGGCTGACGTCGGGCGCGTCGGGGTGCTGCAGCTGCAGGTCGAGCAGCCAGTCGGCCAGCCGCCGCGGGTCGGAGCCGGTCTCGGCGCACGCGCGGGCGTGGATGCCCAGCACCCGGTGGGCCAGCTCGGCCAGTTCGACGCGGTGGCGTCGGCTGGTGGCGACCCCGTCGGCGAGCTGGGTGACGATCTGTTCGATCAACGCGACCAGCCGCGGGCCGGGATCGGTGACCAGCTGCGACTGCAGCTCGACCGACACGGCGGTCAGCGCCTGCCAGCGGGCCGGCCAGCCGGTGGTCTCGCTGTCGGCCTCGACGAGCGCGGAGGCCACGGTGTCGGGCAGCGAGTCCATCACAACATCATTCCCGCGTCACCCGGTCGAGTGCTACCGATGTCGCCCTATCGGATTTAAGGTTCACCCTCGGTGGTCAGATGGGGACAGTTCCGCCAGCTTCCGCGTCAGCACGGCCCGTTCGCGTTCGTTGCCGCACAGTCGAATCGCCTGCTCGAGCTCGGCGCGGGCCTCGTCGAGACGGCCCAGGCGGCGCAGCAACTCCCCGCGCACGCCCGGTAGCTGGTGGGAGTCCTTGAACGCCTCGGCCGACGCCAGCGCGTCGACGATCGGCAGGGCGGCGGCGGGCCCCTGGGCCATCGAGACGGCGACGGCCCGGTTGAGGTCCACGACCGGCGACGGGGCGAGGCGGCCCAGGCCGTCGTAGAGGGCGACGATGCGGCCCCAGTTCGTGTCCTCGACCGAGGACGCCAGCGCGTGGCACTCGCCGATCGCGGCCTGCAGCCCGTAGTAGCCGTACCCGCGGCCGGCGTCGGAGGCCTTCGCGAGCGCGGCACGGCCGCGGGCGATGGCGGAGCGGTCCCAGCGGCGCCGGTCCTGGTCCTCGAGCAGCACGGTCTCGCCGTCGGGGCCGCGGCGGGCGGGGAAGCGGGCGGCGGTGAGCTCGAGCAGTGCGAGCAGGCTGTGGACCTCGGGTTCCTCCGGCATCAGCCGCGACAGGATCCGCGCGAGCCGCTGCGCCTCCCCGGCCAGGTCGAAGCGGATGACCTCGTCGCCGGAACTGGCCGACGAGCCCTCGGTGAAGATCAGGTAGACGACGCTGAGGACCTGGGCCAGCCGCGCCGGGCGCTCGGCCACCGGCGGCACCTCGAACGGCACACCGGCCGCACCGAGGGTCTTCTTCGCGCGGGTGATGCGGGCCTGCACGGTCGCCGTGGGCACCAGGAACGCCCGCGCGATCTCGTCGCTGGTCAGACCACCGATCACCCGCAGCGTCAGCGCCACCCCGGCCTCCCGCGACAGCACCGGGTGACACGAGGTGAACATCAGCGCGAGGGTGTCGTCGTCGATCTGGTCCGGGTCCCACAGCACGTCGTCGGGCGCGGGCCCGGGATCGGCGCCGGTCAGCGCACCGCCCTCGGGCAGGTGGTGCGCCATCGCGGCGTACTTCTCGTCGCGGGCGCTGCGGCGGCGGAACGCGTCGATCGCGCGCCGCCGGCCCACGGTGAGCAGCCAGCCCGCCGGGTTGTTCGGCACGCCCTCGCGCGGCCAGGTCACCAGCGCCTCGGCCAGTGCCTCCTGCGCCAGGTCCTCGGCCAGCGCGAAGTCGCCGGTGTAGCGGGTGAGCGCACCGATGATCCTCGCGGAGTCGATGCGCCACACCGCGGCTACGGCCTTGCGTCCCGTGGGGTCGCTCATGCTGCCCAAACTAGATCAACCGTGTGAGCTCAGAGCTGGCCGGTGGACTCGCGCCAGGCCCGTTCCTTCTTGATCCACTCGTTGTCCTGCGGGAACTCGTCGATCGAGGGGACGCGGCGGATCTCGGTCTTGAACCCGGCCGCGGTCATCGGCGTGCGCTTGGCCCACTCGACGGCGTCCTGGATGGTCGGGACGTTGATCAGGTAGAAGCCGTTGAACAGCTCCTTGGTCTCGCCGTAGGGGCCGTCGGTGACCACGGGCGGCTCGGAGGAGAAGTCGACGACCACGCCCTCCTCGGCGGGGGCGAGACCTTCGGCGGCGATCAGGACCCCGGCCTCGATCAGCTCCTCGTTGAACTTGCCGACGGTCTCGAGCATCTGGTCGAAGTCGATCTCACCGAGGTTGCCCCAGGCCTCGTCGGAGGTCACGCGCCAGATCAGCATGAACTTCATTTCGGTGTCTCCCAGTAGGTTCGTGCGGGTCCGTTGTGGACCCTTTCACGCCCAGGTCGAACGGGCGGGGTGTTCGATCGACACGCGACCCGGAATTTTCTTGGAAATTTCTGTTCGCGCTGGTGAGACGACTGAGCGGCCCACCCCGGTGATCGGGACGGGCCGCTCGGTGTGCCGTTCGGTCAGACCTGGTCGCCCGGCTGGTGCAGCGACCGGGGCTGCTCGGTCTCGAAGTCGGACCCGGCCAGTTCCGGCAGCGGCGAGGTGCCGGCGACCGGGCGCGGCATGCCGCTGAGCGGACCGGGCACCTCCTGGCGTGCCACCGCCTCCGCGGCGGCGACGGCCTCGGCGACCTTCGGGTCGGACTTGAGGTCGAACCAGGCGGCGACCGACTCGTCCTCGTCCTCCGGGCGTGAGGTCTCACCCTCCTCGGCGGCGGGCGGCTCGTAGCGGAACACGCCGTCGTCGCCGGGGGCGCCGAGCATGCGGGCGAACCCTTCGAGGGCCTTGCCGTAGTCGGACGGGATCATCCAGACCTTGTTCGCGTCGCCCTGGGCCATCTGCGGCAGCGTCTGCAGGTACTGGTAGGCCAGCACCTCCGGCGTGGGCTTGCCGGCCTTGATCGCGGCGAACACCTTCTCGATGGCCTTGGCCTGGCCCTGCGCCTGCAGGTAGCGGGCGGCGCGTTCACCCTGCGCCCGCAGGATCTGCGACTGCCGCTCACCCTCCGCGGACAGGATCGCGGCCTGCTTGCCGCCCTCGGCGGCGAGGATCTGCGACTGCTTCTGGCCTTCCGCGGTCTTGATCGACGACTCGCGCTGGCCCTCGGCGGTGAGGATCATGGCGCGCTTCTCGCGGTCGGCGCGCATCTGCTTCTCCATCGAGTCCTGGATGGAGGGCGGCGGGTCGATGGACTTGAGCTCGACGCGGGCCACGCGCAGGCCCCAGCGTCCGGTCGCCTCGTCGAGCACCCCGCGCAGCTGACCGTTGATGTGGTCACGCGAGGTCAGGGTCTCCTCGAGGCTCATGCCGCCGACGAGGTTGCGCAGCGTCGTGATGGTGAGCTGCTCGACACCGACGATGTAGTTGGAGATCTCGTACACCGCGGAGCGCGGTTCGGTGACCTGGAAGTACACGACGGTGTCGATGGACACGGTCAGGTTGTCCTGGGTGATCACCGGCTGGGGCGGGAACGACACGACCTGCTCGCGCAGATCGATGCGGGCCCGCACCTTGTCGATGAAGGGGACCATGATGTTCAGGCCGGGTGCCGCGGTGTTGCGGTAGCGGCCGAGGCGTTCGATGACGGCGGCCTGCGCCTGCGGGATGACCAGCACGGATTTGACGGCGATGGTCAGCACGAAGATCGCGATGACGGCGGCGATCACAGCGGTGATCGGGTCCAACTCGGTTCACACCCTCCTGCGGGCGCTCACACCGCGGCTATCACCACGGCGACGGCGCCCGAGATCTCGACAACGGTGACGGCTTCGCCTTCTTCGACCACGGACCCGTCGAGGGTGCGCGCGCTCCAGGTGTCGCCGCCGATCTTGACCTGCCCGCCGTGCTCGGTCACCTGCGTCACCGCGACGGCCCTGCCGCCCAGCAGCGCCTCGTGGTGCATCCGGATGCCGGAGCCGAGCTGCAGCCGCTTCTTGAGCAGCGGCCGGGCCGCGACGATCAGGCCCACCGACGACGCCGCGAAGACGAGCACGCTGACCAGGTCGGCGGCACCCAGTGCGGACGCGCCTGCCGCGGCCAGTGCGGCGGCACCGAGCATGACCAGCACGAAGTCACCGGAGAGAACCTCGGCGACGACGAGCAGTATCCCGACGATCAGCCAGATCAGGGCGGCCATGGCCCATACATACACCAACGGGGACCGGCCGGGTCCGGGATTCACCGTGCTGGGCCCCGGACCGTAACGAAATCGATCAACGGGAGATGATTCCGGCGAAGGAGGCGTGATGGCGAAGGCGTTGAAGGTGCGCTCGAGGTCGGGACGGTTGGTCTCCGGACTCGTGCTCGCCGTCGCGGTCGTGGGCCTGGTGATCGTGCTGCAGTCCGCCGCCGAGCAGCGGTCGTGGGCCGGCACCGAGGCGACGGTGCTGGAGCGGCTGAAGTCCGGCAAGAGCGTGTCGCTGAAGGTCGAGTACTCGCTGCCCGACGGCTCCAAGCAGGTCGAGACGCTGTCGGAGAACGGGTCCGCGCACCAGCCCGGCACCCGTGTGGCCGTGCGCTACGACCTGCGCGACGGCCGGGTCGTGGACTCCGCGCTGGCCGACAACGACCAGGCGTTCTGGGTGCTGGGCGTGATGCTGGGCGTCGTGGCGCTGGGCGCGCTCGGCATGAACGTCCTCGCCTGGGCTTCCCAGCGCCGCTCCGCGTGAAGCGCGCTCAGTCCTGGGGGACGGTGACGAAGTCGATGAGCCGCTCCACGGCGCCGAGCAGGTCGGACTCGATGTCGCGGTAGCTGGACACCGCGCCCAGGACGCGCTGCCAGCCCTCCCACGTCTCGCCCCACCCCAGCTGCGCGCACACCCCGGTCTTCCAGTCGACGCCGCGCGGCACGACCGGCCACGCCTTGATCTTGACGGCCTGGGGCTTCACGGCCTGCCAGATGTCGACGTAGGGGTGACCGGTGACGAGCACGTTGTCGTCGCGGATCTGCTCGACGACGCGCTGTTCCTTGGAGTTCGCGACGAGGTGGTCGACCAGCACGCCCAGGCGGCGGTGCGCGGCGGTGCCGAACTCCGCGATGCGCTGCGGGAGCTCGTCGACGCCGTGCAGCGGTTCCACGACGATGCCCTCGACGCGCAGGTCGTGGCCCCAGACGCGTTCGACGAGCTCGGCGTCGTGCTTGCCCTCGACCCAGATGCGGCTGGCCTTGGCGGTCTGCGCGCGCAGGCCTTCGACCTTGACCGAGCCGGACGCGGTGATCTTCGGCTTGGGCGGCTGCGGTGCGGGCTTGACCAGGGTGACGGGCTGGCCGTCGAGGAGGAACCCGGCGGGGTTGAGCGGGAACAGCCGGTGGCGGCCGTGGCGGTCCTCCAGGACGACGTGGCCGTACTCGAACTTCACGACGGCTCCGCAGAAGCCGCTGGCGGGGTCCTCGACGACGAGGCCGGGTTCGGCCGCGATCTCGGGGACCTTCTTGCGCTTGCGGGTCGAGAGGACGTCGCGGCCGTAGTCGTGGGAACGCACGGCTCGCAAGGTTAGCCGTAGAACGGTTTGAAGGCGGTGAGCCACTCGTGGACGCGGTCGAGATCGACGTCGGCGCCGTGCAGGTCGTATCCGCCGTGCACGAAGTCGAGCCAGTCGACGGCCGGGTCGCCGACGCAGGCCCGCGGGTCGATCGCGACCGGTCCGGCCGGGCCCTGCAGGACGTTGCCGGGGTGCATGTCGCCGTGCAGCAGCACCGCTTTGACGTTGTCGGCGGCGAGTTTGCGGGCGCGGTGGTGCTCGGTGGCGTAGTAGGTGCCGGTGCGGCGGGTGAGCACGGTCTCGAACAGGAAGTCGACGCGGGCTTTGAGAGGCGGGAACCCCGCCGGTTTCGCCTCGTGCAGGTGCGGCACGACCGTGGCGGGGTCGGTGGCGGGGGTGCCGGGCCGGATCCGCGCCAGCAGCAGCGCGCCGCGGGTGAGGTCGGCGTCGAGGAGGTCGACGACGGCGGGCGTGTGTGCCCAGGCGTTCAAGGCTCGTGCCTCGTGCACGGCGATGTCGTGCTCGGGGGTGAGTTTGAGGACGGCGTCGGTGCACAGGAACGTGGCGCCGGTGCCGCCGGGCACGTGGTGCAGCAGGGTGAGGCCCCAGCGGGCGGTGAGCGTGGCGACCAGGTCGGGCAGGGCGTCGATCCACCCGGTCACGCCGGTGCCGAAACGCCGGATCAGCCGGGTTCTGTCCTCGTCATCGATCACTCAACTCAGATTAGCGAGTTCGCTCCCGATTGGCGGCGGATCTGGTAGTCCGCGAGCGCCGGGCGCCACAGCCCGTTGGCGTCGAAGCACGTCGAGAGCAGCCGCAGGTCCGCCCCGTCGCCGGCGACGACGACCTTGCCGTCGACGACCCACCGGTTGACCGGCAGCAACGGCACGGGCCACCCGGCGATGAGCAGCCGGTCGCACACCAGGCGCTGCAGCCGCCCGCCGTCGTTGTCGACGATGACGGCGGGCGTGTCGAGGTCGAGGTCGCGCACGACCGCGTGCGGGTAGCGGCGGACGCCGATGTCGGTCAGCGTCTCGGCGCCGGGTCCGATCAGGTGAACGGGCCCGAACCGGCGCGCCAGGCACGTCGCCGCCCAGGCGCCGAGTTCGGCGGTACCGACCACGACGATTCGTTCGAAATAGGTCATGTCACCCGTGTCCCGCATTCATATTTGAATGTTTGCGCAGGTCAGAACGCCTCCCAGAACATAGGGGCACGATGATGTCCCGTCAAACCCCAGCAGTGTCTCAATTGGAAGAATGTGAATGGGCAACGAATAGTTCGCCGATGACCGCGACCGTCAGTAGGTGACGGTGATCGTGCGGTCCGGGCCGTTGACCTCGACGGTGCCGCCCACGGGGATGACGAGCTGCGGGTCGGTGTGGCCGAAGTCGACGTCGAACACGATCATCGTGCTGGGCGCGTACTGCGCGAACGCCCGCAGGACCGCTTCGCGCTGCGCGGTGGTGTAGGCGGCGCGGCCGGTGTCCTGGTCGGTGAACGACCAGGCTTTGGCGCGTCCGACGAGCACGGCGGCGAACCGGCGCAGCAGCCCGCGCTCCCCCATGTTGCGCAGGATCCGGTAGACCTCGGTCGCGGACGGCATCTCCTCGCTGGTCTCGAAGAACAGCACGGTGCCGTCGTAGTGCTCGGGGGCGTTGATCTCCCGGCCGGCCATCATCAGCCACGACAGGATCTCCAGGTTGCCGCCCCACGACCGGCCTCGCACCGCGGTGTGGGGCCGGTGCCAGATCCAGCCGCCACTGGGTTCGAGGACGGGTTCGGTGTCGAAGGTGCGCGGGTCGTCCCAGGGGCTTTCCTTGTCGCCGTAGGCGGTGGTCTCGGCCAGCCGGTACTCACCCGGCGTGAACAGCGCGGCTTTCAGTGATTCCCGCGTGGCCGGGTGCATCGCGCCGGGCCGCCCGAACTGGACCATGACGCCGCCGCCGCAGAAGCCGGTGATGCCGCGGTTGGCGAGCCAGGTCAGCAGGTTGGTGTTGTCGCTGTGCCCGAAGAACGGCTTGGGGTTGGCCCTGATCAGCTCCTCGTCCAGGTGCGGCAGGACGGTGATCTGGTCGTCGCCGCCGATCGTGGCGATCACGGCCTTGATGCCGGGGTCGGCGAACGCGGTGTGCAGGTCTTCCGCCCGTTCCCGCGGGGTCGAACCCATCTTGCGGGTTGCCGGGTACTCGACCGCGATGAGCCCGAAGTCCTGTTCGAGACGCCGCAGGCCCAGTTCGTGGGGCTGCGGGAACAGGCCCGCGAGGCCGGAGGCCGGGGAGACGATCGCGACGCGGTCGCCGGGGCGGGGTTTGGCCGGGTTGATCAACTGCATGGACGCCGAGCGTAGCGACGCCGCGCGAGCGGATCACCGCGATATCGCGTGCGGGTGGGCTAGAACGCGGGCCAGGGGATGGCGGGCCAGTCGCCGGACGGTTCGGGGTACACCCCGGCGGCGAGCAGTTTGTCGACGCGTTCGCCCACGGCGCGGACCTCGGCGCGCGTGAGGTGCTCGTGCAGCGACTCGCCCAGGGTGCCGTCGAGTTCGGACCTCAGGCGGCGCAGCGACTCGACGACGTGGTCGGGCAGGGGTTCGCGGGCCCAGCCCCACAGCACGGTGCGGAGTTTGGGTTCGGTGTGCAGGCAGATGCCGTGGTCGACGCCGTACACGGCGCCGTCCAGCGCGTGCAGGACGTGACCGCCCTTGCGGTCGGCGTTGTTGACGACGACGTCGAAGGCGGACATCTCGGCGATGCGCGGGTGGTCGGCGTGCACGAGCACGGCCGGGTCGCCGAAGCGGTCGTGGGCGTGGAAGACGGGGATCCAGCCGGGTTTGACGTCGTCGACGCCGATGATGTCGACGAGTTCGTCCTCTTCGCGGGTCTCGATCCACAGCTGGACCATGCCGCTGCCGAACGGGCCGGGGCGCAGGACGGTGGGCGGCACGACGCCGAAGGACGCGGCGGAGATCAGGTAGGTGGCCACCTCGCGGCCGGCGAGCGTGCCGTCGGGGAAGTCCCACAGCGGCCGTTCGCCCCGCACGGGTTTGTAGACGCACTGCGCGTCGACGCCGTCCAGCGAGATCTTGCAGAACAAGGTGGCGTTGGAGGCGTCGACGAGGCGGCCTTCTACCTCGATGCGGCCGTGTTCGAGCAACCGCAGGGCCGCGGAGGTGTCCACGTCAGTCTTCTTCGGTGCGGCGGTAGCCGTTCTGCCGGGGGCAGATGTGGCCGTCCGCGTCGAGGGGTTCGTTGCACAGCGGGCAGGGTTTGCGGCCGGCGTTGACGACGCGGTCGGCGCGGTCGGCGAAGGCGCGGGCGGCGGAGGGGGACAGGAAGACCCGCACGGCGTCGGGGCCTTCCTCGGTGTCGTCGAGCACGACGGCCTCGTCGACCTCCTCCTCGGAGACCGCGAGGAGTTCGATGACGACCGCCTTGGACTCGGCGTCCCAGCCCAGTCCCATGGTGCCGACGCGGAACTCCTCCTCGACGGGCACGTCGAGGGGCTGGGTGTCGAGGTCGTCGGGCGGGGCGTCCTCGGGCACGTCGGTGCCGAAGCGGCGATGCACCTCCTCGAGCAACGAGCCGATGCGCTCGGCGAGGACCTGGACCTGCTGCTTTTCCAGGGCGACGCTGATCAACCTGCTCTGCTCGGAGGCCTGCAGGTAGAAGGTGCGGTCGCCGGGCTGCCCGACGGTTCCTGCGATGAACCGGTCGGGTGCGCGGAATACGTGAATGACACGAGCCATGGCAGATACGACCCTAGGCCACGCGGAGATCGTCGGCAGGTCCTCCCCCACCAAACACTCCGCGTATAGGGTCGGGCTGTGGTGAAGATCGCTTCGTACGGGACCTGGACCTCGCCGATCAGCGCCGGCGACACCTCGAAACCGGGCGGTGGGTTCCAGTGGGCCGACCTGCACGGCGAGCAGGTGTGGTGGGCGGAGAGCCGGCCTGCCGAGGGTGGCAGGGTGGCGTTGGTGCGTGACGGTGTGGAGGTGCTGCCCGCTCCGTGGAACGCCCGCAACCGGGTGCACGAGTACGGCGGCCGGCCGTTCGTGGTGCTGGCGCCGGACCGGGTGGCGTTCACGCATTGGGACGACCAGCGCGTGTACGTGTTCGACCCGGACTCCCCCGAGCCCAAGCCGCTGACCGAGGCGCCGCAGCGCCATCACGGGGTGCGGTACTCCGACCTGTCGGCGGGCCCGGACGGTGAGGTGTGGTGCGTGCGGGAGACCGTCACGGGTGACGCGCGCACCGACGTGCGCCGCGACCTGGTGGCGATCACCCAGGCGGGTGAGGTCCGGGTGCTGGGCGCCTCGCACCACTTCATGACCGGCCCGAAGATCAGCCCGGACGGCACGAGGTTCGCCTGGATCGGCTGGAACCACCCGCAGATGCCGTGGGACGGCACCGAGCTGTGCGTCGCCGAGGTCGGTTCGGACACCCACGAGGTCGTCTCCGGGTCGGCGACGGAGGCGGTGTGCCAGTTCGAGTGGGAGGGCGACTCGCTGCTGGCGCTGACCGACCCGGACGGCTGGTGGAACCTGTTCCGCGTCTCCCCCGACGGCACGCGCACGAACCTGGCGCCGTGCGAGGAGGAGCTGGGCGGGCCGATGTGGCGGCTGG
The DNA here is from genome assembly GCF_024648825.1 of Lentzea californiensis. Lineage (GTDB taxonomy): Bacteria > Actinomycetota > Actinomycetes > Mycobacteriales > Pseudonocardiaceae > Lentzea > Lentzea californiensis. The sequence goes on along the minus strand of NZ_JANBBE010000021.1, from coordinate 4,520 downwards.
GCAACCGCTGGTTCGCGACGCTGTCGCCGGGCCGGTACCTGGTGGTGCGCTCGGGGCAGCTGGCGGTGCTCGACGAGCGGTCCGCGACGGTGACCGACGTGCAGACCGACCTGCCGACGTGGGTGCCGGACCTGTCGGTGCGCGACGGAGTGGTGGTCTGCGCGGCGGCGGGGCCGACGTCGGACTTCGCCGTGGTGCGCCTGGACCTGTCCAACGGTGAGCTGACCTACCTGACCGGCACGGAGACTGTGTCCTCCTCAGAGGCGGCGTACCTGCCGGTGCCGGTGGAGCGGATGTTCGGGGAGATCCCGGCGTACGTGTACGCGCCGTCGAACCCGCACTTCGCGGGGCCCGAGGGCGAGTTGCCGCCGTACGTGGTGCACGTGCACGGCGGGCCGACGGGGCGTGCGCTGCCCAAGCTCGACAGCGACATCGCGTATCTGACCAGCCGCGGCATCGGTGTGGTGGCGGTGAACTACGGCGGCTCGACCGGGTACGGCCGGGCGTTCCGGGAGCGGCTGCGCGAGCAGTGGGGTGTGGTGGACGTGCAGGACTGCGCGTTCGTCGCCCAGCAGCTGGCCGCGGAGGGCACGGCGGACCCGAAGCGGCTGGGGATCCGGGGCGGTTCGGCGGGCGGCTGGACGTCGGCGGCGTCGCTGACGTCGACCGACGTCTACCGGTGCGGCATGGTCGCGTTCCCGATCCTGGACCTGGCGGGGTGGACGTCGCAGGGCGGCGAGACGCACGACTTCGAGTCGCGCTACGTCGAGGGCCTGGTGGGGACGCTGCCGGAGGCCGCGGACCGCTATCGGGACCGGTCGCCGTCGACGAAGGCGCGTCAGGTGTCGGGGCCGGTGCTGTTGTTGCAGGGCCTGGAGGACGAGATCTGCCCGCCGGAGCAGGCGGACCGCTTCGCCGCGGACCTGGCCGGGTCGGGCATTCCGCACGCGTACCTGCGGTTCGAGGGTGAGCAGCACGGGTTCCGCATGGCCGAGAACATCAAGACGGCGCTGGAGGCGGAGCTGTCGTTCTACGGGCAGGCGTTCGGGTTCGTGCCCGCGGGTGTGCCGGTGCTGGACCTGTCGGAGTGAGTTCGCTGTGCGCCGGGGACCGGGTCGCGCTGGTGTCACCGGCCGGCCCGGCCCTGGCTTCGAGGATCGCCGCGGGCGCGGAGGTGCTGCGGTCGTGGGGCCTGCGGGTGGTCACGCCGGAGGTGGGCCCGTGGTCGTTGCCGTACCTGGCCGGGTCGGATCAGGCGCGGGCGGCGGAGTTCGTGTCGGCGTGGTGCTCGGACGTGGCGGCGGTGTTCTGCGTGCGCGGCGGTTACGGGTGTCTGCGGATGACGGACCTGGTGCCGTGGAAGGACCTGCCGCCGCGGGTGTTCGTGGGCTCGTCGGACGTGACGGTGCTGCACGCCGAGCTCAACGCGGTGGGCCAGGCCACGGTGTTCGGGCCGATGCCGGGCACCTCGGACTTCGTCGACGACCCGCTGGCCCAGGCACGGCTGCGCGAGGTGCTGTTCACCGGCACGCGGTCGTGGACGGCGGGAACGCCGGTGGTGGCGGGCACGGCGCGCGGGGTGCTCACGGGCGGCAACGCGGCGTTGCTGGCGGCGTCGGTGGGCGGGCCGCGGTGGGCGCCGCCGGTGCCGGGGGCGATCGCGTTGCTGGAGGACGTCGGTGAGGAGCCCTACCGGCTGGACCGGATCCTGACGCAGCTGCTGCGGGCGGGCTGGTTCGAGCCGGTGTCGGGCATCGTGCTGGGGTCGTGGACGGACTGCGGTGACGTGTCGGCGGTGCTGGCGGACCGGCTGTCGGGGCTGGGGGTGCCGGTCCTGGGTGATTTCGGGTTCGGGCACTGCGCGGGCTCGTGGTCGTTGCCGCTGGGGGTGCCGGCGGTGCTCGACGCCGGTGCGCGGTCGCTGACGCTGGTGTGAGGCGTCAGTCGCGGGGCTGGCGCTGCTGCAGGCGTGCGCCGGCGCGCAGCTGGTCGGTGCGCTGGCCGATGTCGGCGATGCGGTCGGCGAGGCCGGGTTGCCCGTCGCGCAGGCCGGGCCCGGCCTGCGCCAGCGGTGCGAGCAGGTCGGTGACGTCCTGCCCGCCCAGCGCCTGCTGCACCGCGGCGTCGTGCGGCCCGACCTGGGCGGCCAGGCTGCGCAGCACGCCGGCGTTCTTCTGCGCCCACGCGGCGACGGCCTTGTCGCCGGCGCGCCGGTCGCGTTCGGCCTGCACGCGTTCGTCGCCGGTGCCGGACTCCCCGGTGCGGCGCACGCGCAGGTAGCGCTTCTCGGCGGCCTGGCGGCTGGCGACGCCGAGGGCCGGGGCGAGGTCGGCCCAGCTCGTGCCCAGTGCGCGGGCGGCTTCGATGAGCTGGGGTTCCCAGCCGGACAGTTCGTCGCGCAGCTGCCTGAGCAGCATCAACGCCGCGAGGACCTCGGTGGCGTCGCCGGGTGCGGCGGCTGCGGACCGGACCGCCTCATAGTCGTTCGTCATGTCATCCCCTCGACGACGCTGAATAGTTGTCATCGTTTCGACGACATGCTACAACGGCAGGGCAGCGCATTGACAGTCCTACGAGTGATGACTGGAGGTGTCAGATGTTGATGCGCACTGACCCGTTCCGCGTGCTGGACCGGCTGACGCAGCAGGTGGCGGGGGCCGCGGGCACGTGGTCACGGCCGTCGGCGATGCCGATGGACGCCTGTCGCGACGGCGACGAGTTCGTGGTGTCCTTCGACCTGCCCGGGGTGGCGGCGGACGCGATCGAGCTCAGTGTCGAGCGCAACGTGCTGACGGTGAAGGCGGAACGCCGGCCGGTGGGCGGAGACGTCGAGATGCAGGTGTCGGAACGGCCGCTGGGCGTGTTCTCGCGGCAGCTGTTCCTGGGCGACGCGCTCGACACCGACCGGATCGACGCCCAGTACGACGCGGGTGTGCTGACGCTGCGGATCCCGGTCGCGGAACGCGCGAAGCCCCGCAGGATCGCGATCTCCGCGGGCGAGGACTCGCGGCGGCAGATCGACGCGTGACCCACCCGGCGGGCGGCGGCCGTCCGGGTGACGCCCGGTAGGCTTCCGCCCGCCATGAGACCGCAGCCCCAGTGGACGGCGCTGGACGTCTACGCGTCCAATTCCGGCCTGTACGCAGATCCCCGACTGGTGGAACGGGTGGACTACCGGCGTCGCTTCAAGCGCCACCGGCCCCGGACCCCGTCGGTCGTGCTCGCCCCGCACGGCGGCGGCATCGAGGTCGGCACCTCGGAGCTGTGCCTGGCCATCGCGGGCTACCACCCCTCCACGCGGGTGCCGATCGGGCAGACCCACGACTACTGGATGTTCGAGGGCCTGCGCACCACCTCCAACGACGAGCTGCACGTCACGTCGTCGAACTGCGACGACCGGGTGGCACGGCAGCTGGTGTCGGGTGCCTCGCACGCGCTGGGCCTGCACGGCTGCACGGCGGCCGCGGCGGGCCTGGAGGACCACGACCGGGCGGTGCTCGTCGGCGGCCGCGACGCGTTGCTGCGCCTGGAGCTGCTGACGCGGCTGCGGCGGGCGGGCTTCCACACGATCGACGCGGTGGACCACCCGGTGCTGGGCGGCTACGACCGGGCGAACATCGCGAACCGCACCCGCGGGCGGCAGGGCGGGCAGCTGGAGCTGACGACTCCGCTGCGTTCGGCGATGTTCGAGGAGAACACGCGGCCGGCGCGGCGGCACACGACGACCGAGGTGTTCTGGGGCTTCGTGCACGCCTGCCGGGCGGCTGTGGCCGCGCGCGAGGCGCTGAACAACTGAACGTTCAACAACTGACGGCCACACCACTAGCGTGAGCGGCGTGCGCCTCTCCCTCACGTCGGTCACGGTCGGCACGTCGCAGCCCCGGGAGCTCGCCGCGTTCTACGCGCGGCTGCTCGGCGCCACGGTCGAGACGGCGGACGACGGCTGGGCGCTGGTGCGCGTCGAGGGCGGGCTTTCGCTCGGTTTCGAACGCGAGCGGCACTTCCGCCGGCCGGTGTGGCCGGCTGTGGCGGGTGAGCAGACGGCGTCGCAGCACCTCGACGTGCGGGTCGACGACCTCGACGCCGCGGTGCGGCACGCGGTGGAGTGCGGGGCGGTGCTCGCCGAGATCCAGCCGCAGGACACCGTGCGGGTGCTCATCGATCCCGACGGGCACCCGTTCTGCCTGTTCGTGGACTAGATGAGTAAGTCCAAGGGGTAGGCGTCTAGAGACGCGAAGCGAGGGTGTCGATGTACGGGTTGTGACGACCGACATTGACACCCTCGCGACCGCACTTTACGTCAGAACCGACGACTTGCTCAGGGCGCAACCTCGATTAGCGCCGTGGCGGCCGAAGGTCGGCATCGTGCCCAGCCTGACCGATGCCGAACTGGTCACCCTCGCGGTGATGCAGGCACTGCTGGGCCACACCTCCGAAGCCCGCTGGCTGCGCTACGCCCACGCTCATCTGGGGCACCTGTTTCGGTACCTGCCTCAGCAGTCGGGTTACAACAAGCGGCT
>NZ_JANBBE010000020.1 GCF_024648825.1 Lentzea californiensis | reverse complement strand
CCCGGCCAGATCTCCCCGGACAAGATCGCCGGTGACCAGAAGACCGTGCAGACCGGCACCGTGAAGGTCACCGGCTCCGGCAACGCGATCAAGGCCAACGACGCCAACGTCATCTGTGGTGGCGTGAAGACCGCCAACGCCACCGTCTACCTCATCGACTCGGTCCTGATGCCCGCCTGACATCTCCAGGGGCAGCAGTACCGCGACTCCGGGAACCGCGCTGTACAGGCGGTTCCCGGAGTTTTCACGTCTGCCGGTCGTCCAGCTGTCGCATGTGGACGCTCACGGTCCCGTCGGACGCGAAGATCGTGTGGTTCTCCGATTCGCGGATGATGGCCACGATCACGGTGTCGGGGTTCAAAGGCCGTACCGCTCGCGTGATCAGGAAGGCGTTCAGGTCGTCCGGAACCGCGACGACGACACGATCGGCGATGTCCGCGGCCGCTTCTTCCAGCGCGCACCTGTCCCGCCCGTCGCCGTGCACCGCGATCGCACCATTGGCAGTGGCCTCGGCCACGGCGAGGTAGTCGGTGTCCAGGACGGTCAGCCGTGCGTCCGGCTGCGATGCCAGCACCGAGTTCACGGCGCGGCGTCCGGTGTCGCCGTACCCGATGACGAGGATGTGGTCGGTCACGACCTGGATTCGGTGCGCCGCTCGAACCGGATTGCGTCCGATTCAGCGAAGGCTGATGGTGAGCACCGGGGCGCCGGTCGGGCTCGGTGATCCGCCGGCGGGCTCGACCGTGAGGATGGCTTCACCCGTTCCCCGGATCCCGCTCACGAGCAGCGACGTCACATCGCCCGCCGGGCGCGTGGTTCCCGCGGATCTCGGACCCTGGCCGTCCACCAGCCACAGCTGGTAGACGCGGTCGCGCGGCAACGTGCGCAGGTCGTCTGCCAGGAAGAGCATCTCGTCTCGGCTGCGCGAGACCGCGGCGGTACCCGCCTGATCTCTCGCCGTGAGGAGTCGCAGATCCGGCGCCGCCAACAGGTCACCGAGGTGAGTACGCGGAGACGCGGCCACCGGAGTGAAGGCCGAGGAGATCACGGCGCCGTGCACACCGGCCACCACCACGGCAGCCGCACAGGCGACGGAAATGAGGGCTGCGGCGCGCCGGAAACCTTGACGCCGTGAGGAAACTGCCACGTTCTCCGAGGCCGGCGGCACCTGCCGCACGTGCCGGACCGCAGCCAGTACCTGTGGCCGCAGGGCGCGCGGATGAACGTGGTCGACGGCGTTGCCGAGCCGGGCCGCGGTCTCCCTCAGTCCGGCCAGTTCGTCCGCACAGGCCCGGCACCTGCCCAGGTGTGCTTCGAACTCGGCTCGCTCGGCGTCGAGCAGCGCGCCGAGTGCGTGGGCACCGGTCAGCTGGTGCTGGTTGATCGCACGCGTCATTCCCGGTTTCACAGTGCTGCTTCGAAGCCGGCCGGTGATCGGATTGCCTCAAGCAGCAGGTTGCACTCCCATGTCCTCCATGACCGACCGCAACGCCTTCAGTCCGAAGTGGACTCTGCTGCGCAGAGTCGCCTGCGGCACCTCGAGTTCCGTGGCCACGTCGCGGTACGACCTGTCACGCAGGTGGGTCGCCACGACCGCGGCGCGCTGGTCCGCGTTGATCCGAAGCAGTCCCGTCCGGACCAGACGGCGGTCGATGGCGGTGCTCACGAAGTCCTTGCACACTTCACCGGCTTCGGCGGCGGCCGCCTGTGCGGCGGTCATCCGCTTGTCGTGGCGCAGGCGTGACCGCACCTCGTCGATCACCACGTTGCGGGCGATCGCGAACAACCAGACGCGCACGCCGGCCAGGTCGGGCTTGAAGCCATCGGCGGATCTCCACACCCGCAGGAAGACCTCCTGCACGACCTCCTCCGCGGCAGAGTCGTCGCCGAGTTGCCGCAGTGCGAAGCGGTGCAGCTCCGGTGCGTGCAGGGCGTAGACCTCCCGGAAGACCACGTCGCCACGCAGGTCGGATCCCCGTCGTCTGCCGATGTACGCCATGAGCTCCCCATCGCCGGTCCTGCAAGGGATTCGAGACCGGCGGGGCGGCGGATGGGCGAGTTTCGTCCTGATTTCAACACGGCGGCCGGCGCGGTCGTACACACCTGTGTCCCACGACCACGTACCGGGAGAGAACATGCGCATCGCTCGCACGACCGCACTCGTAGGCGCGGCAGCACTTCTCATGACCGCACTCGGCACCGCACCCGCCTCGGCGGCGAACGACCAGCCGCGAGTCCACCTGCTGACCTCGGACGGGGTCCTGAGCACCAGGAGCTGGTCGTCCCCGCTGCTGTCCCAGAACCGCGTCCGGGTCAGCGGCCTCCAGGCCCGTGACCGCCTGATCGGCATGGACGTGCGACCCGCCACCGGCGCGCTGTACGCGATCGCCGCCTCGGGCCAGCTCTACGTCCTCGACCCGCGCACGGGCAAGGCGACCGCGGTGGGTGCCCCGGTCGCGATCACGGGAACGGCGGCCGGCATCGACTTCAACCCGGTCGTGGACCGCATCCGCCTGGTCACCACCAGCGGCCAGAACCTGCGTCTGGTCCCGGACACCGGGGCCGTGGCCGCAACCGACACCCCGCTCGCCTACGCGCCGGGTGACCGCGCCGAGGGCAGTGCGCCCCAGGTGTCCGGCGCGGGGTACACCAACAGCGTCGCCGGGGCGGCGTCGACCACGCTCTACGACCTCGACAGCCGCAAGGACGCACTGGTCACCCAGGGCACGATCGCCGGCGTGACGCCGGCCGTGTCGCCCAACACCGGGCAGCTGTTCACCGTCGGCAGGCTCGGCATCGACGTCGGCAGGACCAACGGCTTCGACATCGCCACCGTCGGCGGCCGGCACCGCGCGATGGCCGCCGTGCAGCCCGAGTTCTCACTGCTCGGCGGCTCGCTGCTGGTGAAGGTCGACCTGGACAGCGGGCGGGCCTCGGTCGTCGGCTTCGCCGACGGCACGGTCGTGGGACTCGCCTTCGCCTGACGCACGCCGGATGCCGCCCCGCACCACGGCCGGGGCGGCATCCAGAACGAGGCAGGGTCGCCTTCGCGGACTGAGTCGAAGCCACCGTCACATGTTCACGTCGCTGAAACCAACGTGGTGCCCGCCCGCACGTAGTGTCCCGTCATCCTCGACGAGATCGATCCATTCATCGGAACGGCTGCCACCTCATTGCCTGCGGCGCAAGGGCTGGCGGCCACTTGGTGGTGGCCGAAAGCGCAGGTCGGCAACACCCACCCCGGCGCGACGTCCCCGCTCGGCATGGTGTCCGCCTGCGCCTACTCCGGTGCCTATCCGACCGGGTACGGGCTCTACACGAAGAACACCGAGGGGCAGCCGGAGGAGATGTTCGACCGGCTGCAGGCGTCCGGTTTCACCCACTTCCAGCAGTCCGGCACCGGTGCGATACGCAAGTACTACAACTACGTGCGGGTGACCCCGATGGTGCAGCCGCTGGACGTCCTCGGCGAGGCCTGGCCGCTGCACGACGAGGCCGCCGAAGCCGGGTACTACGCGGCGACTCTCGACACCGGCATTCGATGTGAGATCACCGTCGGCGCCAAGGTCGCCGTGCACCGGTACACCTTTCCCGGGCATCGCAGCGCACGGATCGTCGTCGACCTGTCCTGCGGTGGCCTGGGCATCGACCTCGGTCGCACCGTGCCGTTGCGGGCGCACGTGGAAAGCCTCGGCAACGGCCGCGCCCAGGGAACGGTGGTCGTCGAGGGCGTGCCGCTGTCGGTGTACATCAGGGTCGACAGTCCGGGCTGGCGGCAGATGCTCTGGCACGACCGCCGGCTGATCGAGGGTGGCACGCGGCTTGACTTCGACCGCATCAGGCAGACCACGCTGCGGCCGTTCGGAATGCTCTACATGGGCCCCACCACCGCGGGGCAGAGCGTCGAGATCCAGATCGGGTTCTCCCTGCGCGGCTGTGAACAGGCACGGGAGAACCTGCACCGCGAATGCGGTGACGGGGCGCCGGCGTTCGACGTCGTCCGTGCGCGGACCGAGGACCGGTGGCGCGACCACGTGGGGCGGGTGGAGGTCGAGGGCGGGTCGCCCGCCAGGCGGCAGGTGTTCGCGACGGCCCTGTACCACTCCCTGATCAAGCCGTGCTTCGCCGACGACGAGAGCCCGTTCTGGCCGTCCTCCGGGCCTTTCGTGTTCGACATCTGCACGATGTGGGACATCTACAAGACGCAGCTGCCGTTGCTCATGGCCCTCTGCCCGGAGCGGACGGTCGATCTGCTGGAGTCGCTGATCCGGGTCTGCGAGGAGGAAGGCAACTTCCCGATCGGATACCGGATGGCCCGCGGCGCGGACAGGTTCTTCCGGCAGGCGAGCGCGCTGGTCCACACCGCGCTGGCCGACGTGCACGCCCTCGGCCTCGGCGACCTGGACTGGACCTGGGCGCTGGTGCACATGTACGACGACCTGCGCCGGATGTACGGCGAGGACTTCTACGAGCACGGCGTCGTGCACCCGATCTCGCACACGCTCGACCTCGCCTACGCCTGCCACTGCACCTCCGGCGTCGCCAGAGCCCTGAACGACGTCCAGCTCGCCGACGACCTCGACGCGCGAAGCCGCCTGTGGTCCAACGCGTTCGACCCGGAGACCGGCCTGCTGCTCGACTCGTCGTTCTACGAGGGCGGCAAGTGGAACTACTCGTTCCGGCTGCTGCACGACATGGCGGCGAGAATCGCGATGGTCGGCGGGAACGAAGCGTTCGTCAGCACACTCGACGCGTTCTTCGGCTACGGGGCCCCGCGTGTGGCGCAGCCCGGCAAGCGGCCCGGCTCGGCGGAGATGGCGGCCGGTTACCTGCTGAACCGGTTCGAGGGGCTGAACAACGAGCCGGACATGGAAGCACCGTGGTCCTACCACTACGCGGGCCGGCCCGACCGCACGGCCGAGATCGTGCACGCGGCACTGACCTGGCAGTTCGGCACCGGTCCCGGTGGCCTGCCGGGCAACGACGACTCGGGCGGGCTGAGCTCCTGGTACGTGTGGGCCTCACTCGGCCTGTTCCCGGTCGCCGGGCAGAACCTGTTCCTCGTCAACGCGCCCGCCTTCAGCCGCGCCACTCTGCACCTCGGGGACCGCGACTTCGTCATCGAGACCCGTGGACACCGCGAGACGTCCATCAGTTCCGACGGGCTGGACGAGCACCCGCCGCCGCAGTACGTGCAGTCCGCCCGGCTGAACGGCGAGCCACTGGACGCGGCGCACCTGCGCGCGTCCGACGTTCACGCCGGCGGCCGGCTGCTGCTCGAACTCGGCCCGCACCCCTCGGAGTGGGGACGCAGGATCCTGCCGCCATCAGTGTCCGACCCGTTCGGAAAGGGGGCTCGCACATGAGCAGGCCGAACCGCCGTCTCGTCATCGTGGTCCGGGCGGACCCGGTCATCTGCGGTCACTCCGGAGAAGCCCGCAACCTGGCCGAGGTCGCGCTCACCCGCGGCTTCGACGACGTCCGGCTGCTGACCTGGCCGATACCCGTGCTCCAGGCGGCGGGCCTGCCGCTCAAGCCGCTGGACCGGATCCTGCCCTACAGCGAGGGCATCACCGTGGAACGGCCCGAGCCGGTCGGCGACTACCGGGTACCCGACGGCCGGTACCTGGCCGGTCTGACGGGGCGCCTGGTCGAACTGCTCGCCGAGCCGGTCCCGACCACCTGCGTGTCGATGTACCTCGCTCCCCACGACGCCGTGGTGCGCGACGCCGTCGACGCGGCCCGCGCGGCCGGCTACGCACCCGACGTCCACACCATCGCGAAGGCGGTCGGATCGGACGTCACCAACGTGATCCGCTCGTGCCTGCACGAGCGGCGGTTCGGGGCCGCCGTGGTCCTGTTCACCCGGTTCCTCGCCAACGACCAGGTGATCGCCGTGTCGGAGTACACCAGGCAGGAGATCATCGCCTGTGCGGAGGCCGTCGACGCGCACTGCGGCACCGGGTTCGCCCGCCAGTGCGTGCGCCGGATATCGGTCAGCTACCCGCCGATCGACACCTCGGCGTACCTCGACCTCGATCCGGCGCTCGTGGACGCCGCCCTGCGGCGACGCGGCCTGGAACGCGACGGGTACGTGTTGTTCCTGTCCCGGGTGACACGCGCCAAAGGCATCTACGACCTGGTGGACGCGTTCGCCCGGTGCCAGGCGCGGTCACGGCTGAAGCTCGTGGTCGCCGGCCAAGGCCCCGAACTGGAGCACCTCCAGGCGATCACCCGGCACGACGACCGGATCCTCTTCCTCACCGACGTGGAGGACGAGGAGAAGCCGTTGCTGATGAACGGCTGCGCCGTGTACGCGCTGCCGACCAAGCCCGAACCGGACTTCGTCGAGACCTTCGGCATCGCGCTGACCGAGAACATGCTCGCGGGCGGCGGGCCGGTGATCACGACCACCACCGGAGGCGTCGGCGAGGCGGTGGGCGGGACGGCCGTCCTCGTCGAGGCCGGGAACCCCACCCACATCGCCGCCGCGATCGACCGGGTGGTGCTCCACATGTCGGCCGAGGAACGGCGGCTCATGGCGGACCGGGCACGCGAGCACGCCCTGTCCTTCGACCGCGTCCGGGTGTTCGACAGCCTCTTCGCCACGACCGATCAGGCTGCCGTCCTGACGGGATGAACTCGCTCGCCGATGGCGGCCCGATAGCGGATTGTTGGCCGGCGAGAGTGGAATCGTGTGATCGGAGTTACACCGCACTGAACTCGCTGGAAGGGAGCTGCTGTCCGGAGTTCACTCATGAGAGGAGAATGGCATGGACGAGTACGACAGCCTCGCCGACGAGGACGGTCACATTCGCGGTTACGACTAGGGAGAATCGCGTCACGAGCGTCGATGCACGGTGGAAGAACAGAACGATAACGGAACAATAGATCGCACTGTCAGCATCCGGGTATGACGGAGATCCTCGGGTACGTGCGCGAGAACTTCATCCTCGCGCTGATCATCGGATGTGAGATCGGGTTCTGGTTCTTCCTGCTCGCCGGGCTGGTCGCGCGCTATCCGCTGCGGAGTCGCCGGATCGGCGCCGCGCTGCTCCTCTGCACGCCGCTCGTGGACGTGGTGCTGCTCATCGCTACCGTGTTCGACCTGCGTTCGGGCGGTGAGGCGACGTGGCCGCACGTGGCGGCCGCCATTTATCTCGGCCTCACCCTCGGATTCGGGCACAGCATCATGCGGTGGACCGACCAGCGCTTCCACCACCGTTTCGCCGGCGGTCCGCCGCCCGTCCTGCCGCCGAAGTACGGTCGCGCCAAGGTGCGTTACGAATGGGCGCAGTTCGGCAAGTTCGCGCTCGCGTGGCTCATCTCGATGGTCATCATGGCCTCGTTGGTCCTCTTCGTCAGCACGCCCGCGCAGACCGAGCTGATGTGGAAGGTCGCCATGCCGATCATGACGGGTACCGGTGCGGCCTGGTTCGTCTTCGGCCCACTCCTGACCACGATTCGCCCGCCGCGTCCGCGCCGCGGCGCCCAGCAGACGTACATCGGCTGATCGCCGATCCGACGCGTGGCCGTGTGGGAGGAAGTTCGCAATGAGAATCGCCTGTTGGCAGGCTTCGACGCACCCGTCCGACGTGGCGGGTGCTCTCGCTCGTCTGCGGGTGCGCGCGAGGGAGGCCGCGGAGGCCGGCGCGCGGTTGCTGGTCACCCCGGAGATGTCGCTGTCCGGCTACAACCTCGGTGGCCGGAAGCTGCGTGAGCTCGCTGAGCCGGAGAGCGGGCCGATGTGCGGCGAAGTCGCGCGGATCGCCGCCGAGTGCGGCATCGCGATCGTGCACGGCTGGCCCGAGCTGGCCGGGGACAGCGTCTACAACTCCGTGCGCGTGGTCGGTGCCGACGGAACGGGTCTGGCCACCTACCGCAAGACGCACCTGTTCGGCGACATCGACCGGTCGAGCTTCAGCGCCGGGGACACGGGCGTCGTGCAGGCCGTCGTCGACGGCACGACCGTCGGTTTGATCATCTGTTATGACGTGGAGTTCCCGGAACTGGTTCGCGCACACGCACTGCGAGGCACCGAGCTCCTGGTGGTGCCGACCGCCCTGATGGTCCCGTGGCACTTCGTCGCCGAGACGGTGGTGCCGGCCCGCGCCTTCGAGAGCCAGTTGTTCATCGCCTACACCAACTGGACCGGCGGGGAACGTCGTCTGAAGTACTGCGGTCTCACCAGGGTGGTGGGACCGGACGGCCGGGTCGTCGCGATCGACGCCGAGACCTCGGACGGGCTTCTGGTGACCGATCTGGACCTGTCGCTGATCGCCGAGGTCCGCGCGGAGACCCCGTACCTCACCGACAGGCGTCCGGAGCTGTACTGAGGCTGTCCCAGGTCCTGGCCACGCCGGCGGCCACGACCTGGGACGCGTCTCAGATGACGACCGGCGCCAGCTCGTCGAAGAGGTCGCCGGGCCCGGGGTTGTCCGGGTGGGTCGCGCCGCCGAGATGACGCATCACGCCCCAGACCGCGTTCAACGCCGTTTCCACGGCGTTCTCCGCGAACCCTCCCAGCCATGAGATGTCGTCCCCAGCCATGAGGAAACCGCGGTGCTTCGCGTCGAACCCGTCCTGCATGAAGTTGGTGAACAACGCACGCTGGTACCGGTACTGCCCGGGGAGGCTGGACTTGAACGCGCCCATGAAGTTCGGCTCGGTCTCCCAGGTGACCGAGACCGGCGGCGCGACGATGTGCGAACGGATGTCGACGTCCGGGTAGATCTGGGCGAGCGACGCCAGGACCACCTCCAGCCTCTCTTCGGCGGTGAGGGTGGCGACCTTCAGGGAGTCGTCGTTCCACGTGTACGACAGGCACATCACGCCGGGTTCGTCGGGCCCGTCGTCGAACAGGTAGACGCCTCGCGGCAGCCGGTCGGTCAGCGTCATGCCCATGACGTCGCGGCCGGTCTTCTCGTCGCGGTCGCGCCAGAACGGGCGGTCGGTCAGCACGAAGAGCTTCGACGAACCCATGTAGTGGGTGCGCTCCACGGCGGTCCACAGATCGGACGGCAACAGGTCGGGGTCGCACTGGATCCGGGACAGCAGGTTCCAGCTCTGAGCCGTGAAGACGGCCACCGGGTACTCGCGCACACCACCGGACACGTCCTCGATCAGGTAGCCGGCGCCGGCGCGGCTGATCCTGCACACACCCGGCATCGGCTTCCCGTCGTGCAGTCGTGCCAGCGAGGTGCCCGAGGGCCAGTGCACGAGGTCGTCCGGCTCGTGACTCCACAACCCCGTCGGAACCTGCTGGCTGCCGCCGATGATGCGGTACTGCTTGTCACCGACCTCGGTGTAGACGACTCGCAGGACGTCGAGCACGGAATTGGTGAAGTCGGTGTCCCACCCACCGCACCCGAAGCCCACCTGGCCGAAGATCTCCCGTTGTTCGAAGGACGAGAACGCCGCCGTGGAGGTCAGGAAGCCGTAGAACGACTGGTTCTCCAGTTCGCGGACCGTGCGGTTCCACAAGGCTTTGATCACGGAGATGTCGCGGCGCTCCATCGCGCCCATCATGACCGGCAGGTCGGCCTTTTCGTGCAGCGCCTTGGACCACGCGTCGGAGACTTGCTGGAACGTCAGGGGGAGGTCCTCGGGTCCACGCGCCCAGTGCGTTTCCCCTCGCAGGTTGATGACGGTGCTGGGAGTGGCCTCGGCCAGCGGATTGGGGAACGGAACGGCTTTCAGACCCAGCTTGTTCACGTAGTGGAAGAGCGTGGCCGACGGCGAGAACCGCATCGACCCCAGTTCCGCCCTCGGTTCAGGGTGTCCCTCGAACCCGACGGTGCGCATCCGCCCGCCGAGTTCCTCGATCTCGTACACGACCGGTCGCAGTCCCAGCTTCATGAGCTCGTAGGCGGTCACCATGCCCGAGATCCCGCCGCCGATGACGGCCACCTCGGTGCCGTGCCGCTCTGCCGGCACGGCACCGAGTCCCGCCCGGTGGTTCAGCCATTCTTCGTAGACGAAGGGAAAATCCGGGGACAAACCCGCGGTCGGTGCCGGCTCGTCATCTGTGATAGTCGACGTGAATCCCATTTTGCAACCTCGATGATTCGTCGGATCTCAGCGGTGTGACGGAACTGCGGTCAGTGGTGAGCGCGCCGGAGAACGAGGCCTATCGGGAAGGACGGCGGGACTTCAGAGCGTCCTTCGGGCCGGCCGCCACTACTTCGAAGTTCTTCCTCAGGAGCCCCAGTCGGTGGATGAGGAAATCCGGGCCCGCCACGCAGATCCTGGTGAAGCCCTCTTTCACCAGCCGGTCGTGGACGTGCCCCCAGTGCACCGGGTTGACGGTGGAGGCATCGAGCATCGCGCCGACCTCGGCACCTCCGCTGACCAGCGAACCGTCCTGGTCCGAGATGATCGGCATCGTCGTCGCGGTGAACGAGAACTTCCCGAAGACCTCTTCCCGCATCCGGGCGCGCAATGGCGCCAGAACACGGGCATGCGCGGCGGGGCGCATCGTGGTCAGGGAGTAACCGCCGCGGTCGCTGATCTTCCGCTTGAACTCCGCGAGATGCTTCTCGTGCATCGTCACGAGGTGAACGCTGTCGTCGAAGTAGCCGGAGATCTCGTGCCACTCGTCGTTCTGCGACATGGCGGTCAGCACTTCGTCCAGCCGTTCCTGCGGCGTCCGCACGACCAGCTGGCTGATCAAATCCTGATGTTCATCCCGGAAGTAGTCCAGCTCGCACCGCGCCAGCTCGGCGGTGAGCCTGACGACCTCCGCGAACGGCATGGCTCCCGAATAGGCGACCGCGGCGCGCTCGCCGAAGCTGGATCCGACGCACATGTCCGGACGGAAGCCCAATGACTTCTCCATCCAGTCGGCCATCGCGACGGAGTTGACCAGGAACCCGATCTGCTGTGCCGCGCTGTACTCGTCGGGACCGGTTCGCAGCTCCTCGAGCAGCGAAAACCCGAGTGCTGCGTCCGCTTCGGCCAGCCTCCGCCGGGCGAACGGACTGACCGTCATGAACCTGCCGACATCGCCGAACTTCGACGGACCCATTCCCGGGAACACGACTGCTGTGCGGCTCATGGCGACGCCTCCAAACACATTTGGAACTACGTGGTCTCGGCCTGCGCCGCAGTGGCGAGAAGCTGTGTTTCGTGGCCAAGGGGAAATAGGAATGGATACTATGTTCGGGCGGGCACGCCGAGTAATGGAGCGCTTCCGCATCTCGGTCATCGCCAAGTAATCGCCCGCGCCCGCGGTGTCCGCGCTGCGCCGATCTGTCCGAGTGGATGGGGAGTTCTTCCCCGGTGGCCGGCGGGTGGAATCTTCACATCCCGCAGGCAATCGACCTGTGATTACGTTACTGCAGTTCTGCGTCCCGATGCGTTCGGCGGGATCGCCTTGCATTGTTGTTCGCCATCACTGACGTCCCACGGAGTAGTTGGGGAGTGCGCACTTGAGCGAGTTCGATGACCTCCGTCCTGCCACCGGCGAGGTGGTGGACCGGGGAAACGAGCTGCCCGCGGGAAACTCGGGCGAGGCGGCACACGCATTGCGCGATCTCGTCATGCGGGTGACCGCGGAAGTTCTCGCCGACATGGTGCCCGGCGCGCCACCGGTGGGCAGCGGCACCCGGTCGTTCCTCGACCTGGGGTTCGACTCACTGGCGTCGGTCGAGCTGCACGCGCGTCTCGTCGCGGCCACCGGCCTCGAACTGCCCGTGACCGTCGTCTACGACCACCCCAGCCCGATGGCACTGGCCACGCGCCTGGGAGCGGGTGACGACCATCTCGGGTCCGCGTCCGCCTTCCCGCTCGTCGAGCACGACGACGACGTGGTGATCGTGGGTGTCGGCTGCCGGTTCCCGGGACGGGTCGACTCGCCGGAAACGTTGTGGCGCCTGGTCGACGAGGGCGTCGACGCCGTGGCCGGCTTCCCCGCCGATCGCGGCTGGGACGTCGAGGGGATCTACGACGAGGACGCGGGCAAGGCGGGGAAGACCTACAGCCGGCACGGCGGGTTCCTGGACGCGGCGGGGGAGTTCGACGCCGAGTTCTTCGGGATCTCCCCGCGTGAAGCGACCGCCATGGACCCCCAGCAGCGTCTGGTGCTCGAGGTCTCCTGGGAGGCGCTGGAACGCGCGGGTGTGGACCCAAGCTCGTTGCGCGGCAGCCGTTCCGGTGTGTTCATCGGCGTGGAACCCCAGGAGTACGGTCCGCGACTGGCGGACGCTCCCGAAGGGTCCGAAGGGCATCTGCTGACGGGCAACGCGACGAGTGTTGTGTCCGGTCGCATCGCTTACGTCCTCGGCCTCGAAGGTCCCGCTCTAAGCGTGGACACCGCCTGCTCGGGCTCCCTCGTCGCACTGCACCTCGCCGCGCACTCGCTGAAGTCCGGCGAGTGCGACCTCGCGCTGGCCGGTGGCGTGGCGATCATGGCCACCCCCGGCAACTTCGTCGCATTCTCCCGTCAGCGAGGACTCGCACCCGACGGACGGTGCAAGTCCTTCGACGAGTCGGCCGACGGCACAGGCTGGGGCGAAGGCGTCGGAGTCCTTGCGCTGGAACGACTTTCCGATGCCAGGCGCAACGGCCACCCGGTGCTCGCGGTCGTGCGCGCGTCGGCCATCAACCAGGACGGCGCCTCCAACGGCCTGACCGCGCCGAACGGTCTCGCGCAGCAGCGCGTGATCCACCAGGCGCTGGCCAACGCCGGGCTCGCCGCCGCCGACGTCGACGCCGTCGAGGCCCACGGCACCGGCACCCGCCTGGGAGACCCGGTGGAGGCACAGGCGCTCCTCGCCACGTACGGCCGGGAACGCGAGGCGGACAAGCCCTTGTGGGTCGGTTCGATCAAGTCGAACATCGGCCACGCCCAGGCCGCCGCGGGCGCCGCCGGCGTGATCAAGATGATCATGGCGATGCGTCACGGCACCCTGCCGCGCTCGCTGCACCTCACCCGGCCGACGCCGCACGTGGACTGGTCGGCGGGCAACCTCTCGCTGCTCGGTGAGGCACAGCCGTGGCCGGAGACCGGCCGGCCGCGCCGTGCCGGGATCTCGTCGTTCGGCATCTCCGGCACCAACGCCCACGTGATCGTCGAAGAACCCCCGGCGGCCGAGACCGAGCTGACCGGCCACACTCCGGATCACATCGCCGTTCCCTGGGTGCTGTCAGGCAAGACGCAGGACGCCCTGCGCGCTCAGGCCGAACGGCTGAAAGCCTTCGTCTGCAACGATCCGGCGCTCAGTCCGGCCGACGTCGGCCTGTCGCTCGCCACCACCCGCGCCGCCCTCGACCACCGCGCCGCCGTCGTCGGCCGCGGTCGCGAGGAGCTGCTGGCGGGCCTCGACGCGGTGATCGACGAGACCACCCCGGCTCTCCGGGACGTCGCGGGTACCGGCCGTCTCGCCTTCCTGTTCGCGGGCCAGGGTTCTCAGCGCCGCGCGATGGGACTCGAACTGCACGAGCGCAACGAGGTCTTCGCCCGTGCGATCGACGACGCGTGCGGCTACCTGGACATCCAGCTGGACACCCCGTTGCTGGAGGTGCTGTTCGCCGAGGAGGGCAGCGAGAACGCCGCCCTGATCGACCAGACCTCCTACGCCCAGCCCGCGCTCTTCGCGATCGAGGTCGCGCTGTACCGGATGCTCGAGTCGCAGGGCCTGAAGCCCGACTACGTCAGCGGGCACTCTATCGGCGAGATCGCCGCGGCGCACGTGGCCGGGGTCCTCACCCTCGAGGACGCCGCGACCCTGGTGGCCGCCCGCGGGCGGCTGATGCAGGAGCTCGAGGTGCGCGGCGCGATGGTGTCGTTGCGCGCGACCGAAGACGAAGCGCTGAGCCTGCTGAGCGGACATGAGGACGCCGCGGGCATCGCGGCGGTCAACGGACCGCGCTCCGTCGTGCTCTCCGGCGCCGAGGACGTCGTCCTGGCGATCGCCGACCGGTGGCAGGCCCAGGGCGGCAAGGCGAAGCGCCTCAACGTCAGCCATGCCTTCCACTCACCGCTGATGCAGCCGATGCTGCACGAGTTCCGCGTGCTCCTCGAGTTCCTCTCCTTCTCCGCTCCGGCCATCCCGTTCGTCTCCACGGTCACGGGCCGCCTCGTGAGCCCCGAGGAACTGTCCACACCGGACTACTGGGTGGCACACGTCAGCGAGGCCGTGCGGTTCCACGACGCCGTGCGGGTCATCGAATCGGCTGGCGTCACGACGTGCCTGGAGCTGGGCCCCGACGGTGTGCTCTCCGCGATGGCCGCCGACTGCCTGACGGACGACGCCGACGTGCTGTTCCGGCCCGTGCTGCGCCGCGACCGCCCGGAGGAGATCGAGGCGCTCAGCGCGGTGAGCCACGCCTTCGTGCGCGGCGCGCGAGTCGACTGGGCCGCGGTGTTCCCCGCGTCCGCGACCACCGTCGAGCTGCCCACCTACGCCTTCCAGCGCGAGCACTTCTGGCTGGCCGGATCGGCCGCGGCCGACGCGGCCACGCTGGGCCTGGAGCCGTCCGACCACCCGTTGCTGGGCGCGACCGTCGCCCTGGCCGACGGGGAAGGTCGCGTGCTCACCGGACGGCTGTCCCTGGCGACACACCCGTGGCTGGCCGACCACGTCGTCTTCGGCCGCGTTGTCGTGCCAGGCGCGGTGATGCTGGACCTCGCGGTGCGGGCGGCCGAAGAAGCCGGGTGCGGCGCGGTCGAAGAGCTGACCCTGCAGGCGCCCCTGGTGCTCGCGGAGTCCGAGTCCGTGCAGTTGCAGGTGCGGTCCAGCCCCGTCGACTCCGCCGGCAGGGCCGCGATCAGCGTGCACTCCCGGCTTCCGGGGGCCGGCGAGTGGGTTCTGCACGCGTCCGGTTCGCTGGCCGTGAAGCCGTCGGCACCGCATCAGCTGTCCACGACGTCGTGGCCGCCCGCCGGAGCGCGGGAGGTCTCACTCGACGGCGTGTACGACGACTTGGCCGCCACCGGCCTGGCCTACGGCCCCGTCTTCCGCGGGTTGCACGGTGTGTGGGTCGCCGGGGACGAGGTGTTCGCCGAGGTCACCCTGCCCGAGTCGGCTGTTGTGGCCGCAGCGGAGTTCGCCGTGCACCCCGCCCTGCTCGACGCCTCGCTGCACGCGATCGGGTTCGGCGGAGCCGGTGACGACGGAGGGCGTGCACGGCTGCCGTTCTCGTGGTCCGGCGTGTCGGTGCACGCGGTCGGCGCGACGTCGCTCCGCGTGCGGATCACCGTCAAGAGCGCCGACGAGGTCAGCCTGCACGCCGTCGACCCGGCCGGTGCGCCGGTCTTCACGGTCGACTCGCTCGTGTCCCGCGCGCCGTCCGCGGCCGCGCAGAGCACTGCCCCCAGTCTGTACACGGTGGACTGGGTGTCCGTGCCCACCGACAACTCACCGGCGTGGACGACCTGGGGCGCGGTGGACGCCGTCCCCGGCGTGCTGGCGCTGTTCGTCTCGCCGGAGGACGACGGTCCGGCCGGCGCGCGTGAGGCCATCCGCACCGTGCTCGCGGCAGTGCAGGACTTCCTCGCCGACGTCCGGTACACGGACTCCCGTCTCGTCGTGGTGACCACCGGCGCGGCCGGTCCGGACGTGACCGCCGTCGCCTCCTCGGCGGTGTGCGGTCTGGTTCGCGCGGCGCAGGCCGAACACCCCGGGCGGTTCGTCCTCCTGGACGGCCCGCTGGAGTTCGTCGGTGCCGCCGCCGGGAGCGGTGAAGCTCAGCTGGCCGTGCGCGAAGGCGTGTTGCTCGCGCCCCGCGTCGTCCGCGCTCCGGCCGGCGCCGAGCGGGTCCTGCCCACCGACGGCACCGTCCTGATCACCGGTGGCACCGGTGGGCTCGGAGCGGCGCTGGCCAGGCACCTGGTCTCGGCCCACGGAGTCACGAGCCTGGTCCTGACCAGCCGCCGCGGCGCCGAGTCGCCGGGAGCCGCCGAGCTGAGCGCCGAACTCACCGAACTCGGCGCGCACGTCACGATCAGCGCGTGCGACGTGGCCGATCGAGCGGCCCTGGAATCCGTCCTCGGCGCCATCCCCGCGGATCGCCCGCTCATCGGCGTGGTGCACACCGCGGGCACACTCGCCGACGGCGTCGTCACGTCGCTCGACGAGGAGCGCATCGAGGGCGTGCTCCGCCCGAAGGTCGACGGCGCCTGGCACCTGCACGAACTGACGAGCCACCTCGACCTGTCGTTGTTCGCCCTGTACTCCTCCACGTCCGGACTCTTCGAAGGTGCCGGGCAGGGCAACTACGCCGCCGCCAACAGCTTCCTCGACGCGCTGGCGCTGCACCGCCGCGCGAACGGCCTGCCGGCCCAGTCCCTCGTGTGGGGGTTGTGGGAGCTGGGCATGGGCAGTGGTCTGAGCTCGGCGGAAGCCGATCGTGCGGCCGGGCAGGGCTTCCCGGCCCTGGCGGAGCACGAAGGCCTCGCGCTGTTCGACGCGGCGCTGGCCTCCGACCTGCCGCTCGCCGTCACGGCACGGCTCGACCTCGCCGCTCTGGAGGCACGGTCCCGCGACTCGCTCCTCCCGCCGCTGTTCGACCGGCTGGTCAGGACGAGGTCGCGGCGCGTCGCCGCCGCTGCCTCGCCGCAGGCCGGGACGAAGGCCGGCCGGAAGGCGCTGCTCGGCATGGTGCGCGCCCAGGTCGCCGCCGTGCTGGGGCACGCCTCCGCGGAGCGCGTCGACCAGGACAAGGCCTTCACCGACCTGGGCTTCGACTCGCTGACCGCGATCGAGCTGCGTAACAACCTGAGCGCCGCCGCCGGCGTGCGGCTTCCGGCCACGGTGGTCTTCGACCACCCGACGCCCGCCGCGCTCGCGACGTTCCTGCACGCCCAGCTCTCCGGCGACGAGCCCGACCCGGACGCTCCGGTCCTCACCTCGGCCGTGACGGACGAGCCGATCGCGATCGTCGGCATGGCGTGCCGCTTCCCGGGAGGTGTGGGCTCGCCGGAGGACCTGTGGAACGTCGTCGCGTCGGGCACGGACACCATCTCCGGCTTTCCGGCGAACCGCGGCTGGGACCTGGACAACCTGTTCCACCCCGACCCCGACCACCGCGGCACCTCCTACGCGACCGAGGGCGGGTTCCTGCACGACGCCGACGCGTTCGACGCCGAGTTCTTCGGCATCTCGCCGCGTGAGGCGCTGGCGATGGACCCGCAGCAGCGCCTGCTGCTGGAGGTCGTGTGGGAGTCGCTCGAGAACACCGGTCTCGACCCCCTGTCGTTGAAGGGCAGCAGGACCGGCGTCTTCGCCGGGGTCATGTACTACGACTACGCCCACAGCCTGGGGGCGATCCCCGAAGAGGTCGAGGGCTACATCGGCACCGGCACCTCGGCCAGCGTGCTGTCCGGCCGGGTGGCCTACACGCTGGGACTGGAGGGGCCGGCCGTCACGGTCGACACCGCCTGCTCGTCGTCGCTCGTCGCCCTGCACCTGGCCTCGCAGGCGTTGCGCTCAGGGGAGTGCACGCTGGCTCTCTCAGGCGGCGTCACGGTCATGGCGACGCCTGAGACCTTCGTGGACTTCTCCCGCCAGCGCGGCCTGGCCGCCGACGGGCGCAGCAAGTCCTTCGCGTCCGCCGCCGACGGGACCAGCTGGTCCGAGGGTGTGGGCGTGCTCGTGCTGGAACGGCTGTCGGACGCGCGGCGCAACGGCCACGAGGTGCTGGCGGTGGTCCGCGGTTCCGCGGTGAACCAGGACGGCGCGTCGAACGGCTTGACCGCGCCGAACGGTCCGTCGCAGCAGCGGGTGATCCGGCAGGCACTGGCCAACGCCGGTCTGTCCACTTCGGACGTGGACGCGGTGGAGGCGCACGGCACGGGCACCCGGCTCGGCGACCCGATCGAGGCGCAGGCACTGCTCAACACCTACGGCCAGGACCGTGCAGGACGGCCGCCGCTGTGGCTGGGCTCGGTCAAGTCCAACTTCGGGCACACGCAGGCCGCCGCCGGTGCCGCGGGCGTGATCAAGATGATCCTCGCCATGCGCAACGAGACGCTGCCCGCGACGTTGCACGTGGACGCTCCGACACCGCACGTCGAGTGGGACACCGGTGCGGTGTCGCTGCTGACCGAGCAGGTTCCCTGGCCCGCGGCCGACCGGCCGCGGCGGGCGGCCGTCTCCTCGTTCGGCATCTCCGGCACCAACGCGCACGTGATCCTCGAAGCTCCGGACCAAACGGACGTCCATGCCCGCGCGACGAGCGAGGACCACTCCGGCTCCCGGATCGCCTGGGTGCTGTCGGGCAGGACGCCGGAGGCGGTGCGGGAGCAGGCGCGGCGGCTGAGCGCCTTCGCCGGCGCCGGCGCGACCCTGTCCCCGGCGGATATCGGCTTCTCGCTGGCCACGACTCGCGCCGGACTGGAGGCGCGCGCCGCCGTGACCGGAGCGGACCGCCAGGAACTGCTGTCAGCCCTGGACGTTCTCGCCGACGGCGGGGCAGGCGCCGACGTGGTGGAAGGTTCTGTCCTCAGTGGACCGGTGGCGTTCCTGTTCGCCGGTCAGGGTTCGCAACGGCTGGGAATGGGACGCGGTTTGTACGACACGTACCCGGTCTTCGCGTCGGTCTTCGACGAGGTGTGCGAGCTGCTGCCGGGCGTGCGCGAGGTGGTGTTCGGCGCTGATGCAGAGGCGTTGAACCGGACCGCGGTGGCGCAACCGGCGTTGTTCGCCGTCGAGGTGGCGCTGTTCCGGCTCGTGGAGTCGTGGGGTGTCCGGCCGGAGTTCCTGGTGGGGCACTCGATCGGGGAGATCGCGGCCGCGCACGTGGCCGGTGTGCTGTCCCTGAGCGACGCGGCCCGGTTGGTCGTGGCGCGTGGACGCTTGATGCAGGAACTGCCGTCCGGCGGCGTGATGGTGGCCGTGCGGGCGAGTGAGGACGAGATCGAGGAGTTCCTGTCGGACGAGGTGTCGCCGGCCGCGGTCAACGGTGCCGGTTCGGTGGTGCTGTCCGGTGTGGAAGGTCCGGTTCTGGCGGCGGTCGAGGAGCTCACCGCGCGGGGCCGGAAGTGCACGCGGTTGTCGGTGTCGCACGCGTTCCACTCGGTGCTCATGGAGCCGATGCTGGACGAGTTCCGTGCGGTGGCGGAGTCGATCGAGTACCGCGAACCGGTGGTTCCGATGGTGTCCACGGTGACGGGTGCCCTGGCCGGGCCGGGTGAGGTCACGTCGCCGGAGTACTGGGTCCGGCACGCGCGGCAGCCCGTGCGGTTCGCCGACGCGGTGGCCGCGTGCGCGGAGCTCGGGGTGACGCGGTTCGTCGAGCTGGGCCCGGACAGCTCCTTGTCCGGACTGGGCGCGGAGAGCGCGGAGGAGGAGAGCGTCTTCATCCCGTTGCTGCGCAAGAAGCACGACGAGGTCAAGTCGTTCACCACGGCGCTCGCGCGGTTGCACGCACACGGCGTGCCCGTCGCCTGGGACGCCATGTTCCCCGGTGCCCGGCGGGTGCCGTTGCCGACGTACGCCTTCCAGCACGGGAGGTACTGGCTGAAGGCGCCGCGCACGCAGGCCGGCACGACCGGGCTCGGCCTCGCCCCCGCCGAGCACCCCCTGCTCGGTGCGGCCGTCGAGTTCGCGGAAGGGGACGGGTTCCTCTTCACCGGCTGCCTCTCCCGTGCCAGCCACGGCTGGCTCACCGACCACGTCGTGCTGGACCAGGTGATCGTCCCTGGGGCGTGCCTGGTCGAACTGGCCGTTCGCGCGGCGGACGAGGTCCGCTGCGGCACCGTGGAGGAGCTGACCCTCCAGACCCCGCTGGTGCTGCCGGAGTCGGGCGCGGTGGACATCCGGGTGCAGGTCGGTCCGGCCGCCGCGGACGACCGCCGGTCCATCAGCGTGCATTCGCGCCCGGCGAGCTCGCTCACCGGAGATCCCTGGACGCGGCACGCCACAGGCTCCCTCGTGCCCGCCGCGCCCGCATCGGACTTCGACCTCCGGGAGTGGCCCCCGGCCGGAGCCGAGCCGGTGGCGGTCACCGGCCGCTACGAGGAGCTCGCCCGCACCGGTCTCTCCTACGGCCCCGCGTTCCAGGGCTTGGCCGCCGCCTGGCGGTTGGGTGACGACGTCTTCGCCGAGGTCACGATCCCGGACGACACGAGCCACCCGGACTACGGACTGCACCCGGCACTGCTGGACGCCTCGCTGCACGCGATCGGCCTGGCCGAGGACACGCCGTTGTCGCTGCCGTTCGTGTGGAACGGCGTCACCCTGCACGCGTCCGGTGCCGGCGCACTGCGGGTCAGGCTGCGCGAGGAGAGCGGTGGCACCTGGTCGATCCGGGTGGCGGACAGCGCCGGTGAGCCGGTGATGACCGTGGAGTCCCTGGTGCTCAAGGAGATCTCCGCCGAAGGACTGCAGTCGCAACGGCAGAACGACTGGTCGTTGCGCGTGGAGTGGGCACCGGCGGTGCTCGGCGACGCCGTCGAGTGGACGGACTACGAGGCGATCGGCGGCCGGACTCCCGCGCACGTCGTCCTGCACGTGCCGGTGGACCACGACGCGGACGTGCCCGAGGCGGCGCGCAGGCTGTCCCACCGGACGCTCGGCGTCCTGCAGCGCTGGGTGGCGGACGACCGGTTCGCCGGCTCTCAGCTCGTCGTGGCGACGCAGGGCGCGGTCGCAGTCGACTCCACAGTGGACACTCCGGCGACCGCAGTCGTCTGGGGTCTCGTCCGCACCGCGCAGCAGGAGTACCCCGGCCGTTTCCTGCTCGTCGACGCCGAACCCGGCGCGGCGATCGGGCACGAGCTGATGGGCAGGCTGATCGGGTCGGGGGAACAACAGCTGGCGGTGCGCGGCGACCAGGTCTTCGCGCCCCGGATCGTGCCCGCGGCCAAGGACCGGCTGTCACCCCCGGCGGGAACGGACGCGTGGCGGCTCGGGATGTCGGGCAAGGGCACGCTCGACCACCTGGTCCTGACGCCCCACCCCGGTGTGCTGGAGCCGATCGCGCCGGGCGACGTGCGCATCGGCGTCCGTGCCGCCGGGCTGAACTTCCGCGACGTGCTGACCGTGCTCGACATGTACCCGGGAGACGCCGGGACGATCGGCAACGAGGCCGCCGGCGTGGTGCTCGAAGTCGGCTCGCAGGTGACCGACCTGCGTCCGGGCGACCGGGTGATGGGACTGGTCATCGGCGGGATCGGACCCGTCGCCGACGCCGACCGCCGGCTGGTCACCCGGATGCCGCGGGGGTGGACGTTCGAACAGGCCTCCGCGGTGCCGCTGGTGTTCCTGACGGCGTACTACGGCCTTCTCGACCTCGGCCGGCTC
Organism: Lentzea californiensis; assembly: GCF_024648825.1. GTDB lineage: Bacteria > Actinomycetota > Actinomycetes > Mycobacteriales > Pseudonocardiaceae > Lentzea > Lentzea californiensis. The sequence continues at coordinate 102,179 of NZ_JANBBE010000020.1, read as the reverse complement.
GAGAAGGGCCAGTCGGTCCTGATCCACGCCGCCGCGGGAGGGGTCGGCATGGCCGCGACCCAGATCGCGCACCACCTCGGTGCGGAGGTCTTCGCCACCGCGAGCACCGGCAAGCAGGACGTCCTGCGCGAGGCCGGGCTGGACGACCTGCACATCGCGTCGTCGCGTGACCTCGACTTCGAGGACGTCTTCTGCGCGGCGACCGTCGGACGCGGTGTCGACGTCGTGCTCAACGCGCTGTCGGGCGACTTCGTAGACGCGTCGCTGCGCCTGGTCACCCACGGCGGCCACTTCGTGGAGATGGGCAAGACCGACGTCCGCGACCCCGCCGAGGTGGGCGAGCGGCACCGTCACGTGACCTACCGGGCGTTCGACCTGATCGACGCCGGACCGGACCGGATCGCCGAGATCTGGGCGGAGCTGGACGCGCTGTTCGAACGCGGGGAGCTCACCCCGTTGCCCACCCGTACCTGGAACGTCTTCCAGGCGCAGGACGCGTTCCGGTTCATCAGCCAGGCCAGACACGTCGGCAAGGTGGCGCTCACCCTGCCCAGGCCGATGGACCAGGACGGAACGGTCCTGGTCACCGGCGGTACCGGTGCGCTCGGCAGCGCGGTCGCACGTCATCTCGTGGCCGAGCACGGCATCCGCCACCTCCTGCTGCTCAGCCGGCGTGGAGCGGAAGCGCCGGGCGCCGAGCAGCTGCGTGCCGAACTGGCCGGGCTCGGAGCAACCGTGACCGTCGCCGCCTGCGACACCGCCGACCGCGAGGCGCTGGGCGGCGTGCTGGACGGCATCCCGGGGGACCGGCCGCTGACCGCCGTCGTGCACACCGCCGGTGTGCTCGACGACGGACTGCTCGGATCGCTCACGCCCGCGCGGCTGGACGCGGTGCAGCGCGCGAAGGTGGACGCGGTCTGGCACCTGCACGACCTCACCCGGCACCTCGACCTGGCGCGGTTCGTCCTGTTCTCCTCGATCAGCAGCATCACCGGCACCGAGGGACAGGCCAACTACGCCGCGGCCAACGCCTTCGTCAACGCCGTCGCCGAGCACCGCCGCGGCAGCGGCCACGTCGGCCAGGCCCACGCGTGGGGCCTGTGGGAGGACGGCATGGGAGCCGCGCTGACCCAGGCCGACCTGGACGCGATGAACCAGGAGGGCTTCGGCGCACTGGCCACGGCCGAGGGCATGGCCCTGTTCGACGACGCGCTCCGCGCGGACGAGCCCCTCGCCGTCCCGGTGAAGCTCGACCGCGCCGCACTGCGCAAGTTCGCCAAGCACAACGAGATCAACCAGATCTGGCACGAGCTCGGCCGGGCCGCACCCCGCCGGGTCACCGAGGCGGCCCAGTCGTCCTCGCTGGCGGACCGGCTCGCCTCCCTGACCGAGACGGAGCAGAACGCCCTCCTGGTCGACCTCGTCCGCGGGCACGCCGCCGCCGTCCTCGGCCACAGCGACGTGGCGGCGATGGAGACGACCAAGCCGTTCACGGACATCGGCCTCGACTCGCTGACGGCGGTCGAGCTGCGCAACCGGCTCAACGCCGCCGCGGAGGTCCGGCTGTCCGCGACGGCCGTCTTCGACCACCCGACGACGGTCGCGCTCGCGGCTCACCTGAAGCAGCTGCTGGCTCCGCAGGGAGCCGCCAAGGTGTCCGCGGCCGCCGTGCTCGCCGAGCTCGACCGCCTGGAGACGAGCTTGCTCGCGGTCGACGGCGACGGCCACCTGACGATCGTGCTGCGACTCGAGGAGCTGCTGTCGACGTTCTCGGCGACGGCGGCCGGGCCGGGTGACGCCGCGGGCGGCGACCTGGCGGACGCGTCGGCCGACGAGCTCGTCGACTTCCTGGAACGAGAGTTCGGCCTGTCCTGAGGCAAGCCATTAGCACCCCCTGTCCTGGTCAACATTCCTTTTGAGGTTGTGAGATGGCGGATCAAGAAAAGCTGGTCGGCCTGCTGAAGAAGCTCACCGCGGACCTTCAGCAGACCAGGACGCGCCTGCGCCAGGCCGAGTCCCGCGACAGGGAACCGATCGCGATCGTCGGGATGGCCTGCCGCTATCCCGGTGACGTCGAGAGTCCCGAGGACCTGTGGCGACTGGTCGACGAGGAACGGGAAGGGATCTCCTCGTTCCCGACCAACCGCGGGTGGGACCTGGACGGGTTGTTCGACGCCGATCCGGAGGCCTCCGGCAGCAGCTACGCGACCACCGGTGGCTTCGTGCACACGGCGGACCAGTTCGACGCGGACTTCTTCGGCATCTCCCCGCGTGAGGCACTGGCGATGGACCCGCAGCAACGCCTGCTGCTGCAGGTCACGTGGGAGACGATCGAGCGGGCGGGCATCGCCCCCGGCTCGCTGGCCGGCACCAAGACGGGCGTGTACGCCGGCGTCTCGTCGCAGGAGTACGGGCCGCGGCTGCACGAACAGGCCCTGAACGTGGAGGGGTACCTCCTCACCGGCACCACGTGCTCCGTGCACTCCGGCCGGATCGCCTACAGCCTCGGGCTCGAAGGCCCCGCCGTCTCGGTGGACACCGCCTGCTCGTCGTCGCTCGTGGCGATGCACTTGGCCGTGCAGGCGCTGCGCAGCGGTGAGTGCGACCTCGCTCTGGCGGGTGGCGCGAACATCATGGGCGGGCCCGGCGTCTTCGTCGAGTTCTCGCGTCAGCGCGGTCTGTCGCCCGACGGGCGGTGCAAGTCGTTCGCCGAAGCCGCCGACGGCACCGGCTGGTCCGAGGGCGTCGGCATGGTGATGCTCGAAAGGCTCTCCGACGCCCGGCGCAACGGCCGCAAGGTGCTCGCGGTCGTCAGGGGTTCGGCGATCAACCAGGACGGTGCGTCGAACGGGCTCACCGCACCCAGCGGACCCGCGCAGAAGAACGTCATCGCGCAGGCGCTCGCCGACGCCCGGCTGTCGACCAGGGACGTCGACGTGGTCGAGGCGCACGGCACCGGCACCCGGCTCGGAGATCCGATCGAGGCAGAGGCGGTCCTCGCGACCTACGGGCAGGACCGCCCCGGTGACCGGCCGCTGTGGCTGGGCTCGCTGAAGTCCAACATCGGCCACACGCAGTGCGCCGCGGGCGTCGGCAGCGTCATCAAGATGGTGATGGCGTTGCAACACGACACGCTGCCCAAGACCCTGCACGTCGACACCCCGACGCCGTTCGTGGACTGGGAGTCGGGTTCCGTCGAGCTGCTGACACAGGCCCAGGCGTGGCCTCGGCACGACCAGCCGCGCCGCGCCGGCGTGTCGTCCTTCGGCATCTCGGGAACCAACGCCCACCTGATCCTCGAAGAGGTGCCCGCCGAAGTGGCCGCCGAGGACCGCTCCGGCGACCATCCGCCCGTTCCCGTCGTGCTGTCCGGGACGAACCGCGAGGCGCTGGCGGCGCAGGCCAGGCGCCTTCGGTCCACAGTGGACGCCGATCCCGCCGCGAGCCCGCTCGACATCGCGTACTCGCTCGCCACCGGCCGGACCGCGCTCGCCGAGCGGGGAGTCGTTCTCGCCGGCGACCGGCGCGGCCTCCTCGACGGCCTGGCCGTCCTCGCCGAGGGCGGCAGGAGCGACCAGGTCCTGCACGGCAGCGCGAGCAACGGCAAGACCGCCTTCCTGTTCACCGGCGGAGGGGCGCAGTACCTGGGCATGGGCCGCAGCCTGTGCGCGGCGCACCCCTCGTTCGCCGCCATCTTCGACGCCGTGGCGGGGGAGTTCGACGCCCACCTCCCACAGCCGCTGCGCGACGTGATGTTCGCGGAGGACTCCGCCCTGCTCGACCGGATCGACTACATGCTGCCCGCGTTGTTCGCCGTCGAGGTCTCGGTGGCACGGCTGCTGGAGTCCTTCGGTGTCGCCCCGGACTTCGTGGCGGGGCACTCCATCGGTGAGTTCGCCGCGGCACACGTCGCCGGCGTCTGGTCGCTGGCCGACGCCGCGCGCATCGTCGCGATCCGCGGCCGGTTGATGAACTCGCTGCCGCCGGGCGGCGCGATGGTGGCGATCCAGGCCTCGGAGGAGGAGGTCGCGCCCGAGCTGACCGGCCTGGTGGGGTTCGCGGCGCTGAACGGACCGACCTCGGTGGTGATCTCCGGTGACGAGGAGACCGCCATGGCCATCGCCCAGCGGTTCAAGGACAGGGGCCGCAAGGCCAAGAAGCTCGCTGTCAGCCACGCGTCGCACTCGGCGCTGATGGACGGCATCCTCGACGAGTTCGGCCGGGCGACCGCGGAGCTGACGTACTCCGCGCCGCGCGTCCCGATCATCTCCACCCTCACGGGCAAGCAGGTCAGCGCGGCCGAGGTGAGCGATCCGCAGTACTGGGTCCGGCACATCCGCCGGCCCGTCCGGTTCACCGACGCCGTGAGCCTGCTCGAACGGGAAGGCGTCACCCGCTACGTCGAGGTGGGGCCCAACGGAGTGCTGACCGCGGCCGCGATGGAGATCGTGGAGCGGCCGGACGCCGCCGAGTTCGTCTCGTCCCTGCGCAAGGACCACGCCGAGGACCTGGACCTGGCCACGATGGTGGCGCGGCTGCACATCAGCGGAGCGCGGATCGACTGGACCGCTTTCTTCGGCGCCACGGGGGCTCGTCGCGTCGACGTACCCACCTACGCGTTCCAGAACAGCCCGTACTGGCTCGCGAACGACGACGCTCCCGCCGACCTGACCTCGATCGGGCTGGTCTCTGCGGAGCACCCGGTGCTCGAGGCGGCGATCCTGCCCGCGGACGGCGACGGGGCGTTGTTCGCCGGACGGGTGTCGCTCTCCTCCCACACGTGGCTGGCCGACCACGCCGTCATGGGCACGGTGATCGTGCCGGGGGCGGCGCTGGTCGAGCTGGCGATCCGCGCCGGTGACGAGGTCGGGTGCCGGACGGTCGAGGAACTGACCCTGCACGCGCCGGTGCTGCTGAGCTCGGACGCTTCCCTGGCACTTCAGGTGGTCGTCGGTGACGCCGACGAGGACGGCCGCCGGCCGATCTCCGTCCACAGCCGGCCCCCCGCGGGGCAGACGTGGACCCGTCACGCGGACGGATGGCTGCGGCCCACCGCCACCACCACCGACTGGGCACCGGGGGAGTGGCCGCCCAGAGGTGCCGCTCCCGTCGCCCTTGACGGCTTCTACCCCCGCCTGGCCGACTCCGGGTTCGACTACGGTCCCGTGTTCCAGGGACTGCGGGCGGTGTGGCGGCGGGACGGCGAGATCTTCGCCGAGGTGGCCCTGCCGGACGCCGGTGCCGACGGCTTCACGATCCACCCGGCCCTGCTCGACGCGGCGCTGCACACCCTGTTCCTGGCTCCCGGCGCGGACGAGACCGCCGCACTCCCGTTCTCCTGGGGCGGCGTCTCGTTGCACGCCACCGGTGCGCGCACGCTGAGGGTGCGGCTGACGGGCGCGGACGGGAGCTCGGGAGCGCTTTCCGCGGTGGACGACGCCGGGCAGCCGGTGATCTCCGTCGAGTCGATCGCCGTCCGGCCCGTCACCGCGGAACAACTGCGCGGCTCGGACGCGCGGGAGAACCTGTACGCGGTCGAATGGCAGGGCACGCGGGCTCAGAACGCCCAGCCCTGGACGGACTACTCCGACGTGCCTGCCGACGGCGCCGTCGAAGGGCACGTCGTGTACCCGGCGCTGTCCGGCGACGACCCGGTCGACGACACCCACCGGCTCACCGCGACCGTGCTGGGCGTCCTGCACCGCTGGCTGGAGGACGACCGGTTCGCCGCGGCGACCCTGGTCGTGCGGACCAGCGGCGCGACCGATCCCGGCGCACCGTGCCCGGCCTCCGCCGCGGTGTGGGGCCTGGTCCGCTCAGCCCAGTCGGAGAACCCCGGCAGGTTCGTCCTCTTCGACGGTCCGGCCGAGGCGGTCGGCGAGGCCGTTGCCACCGGTGAGCCCCAGGTCGCCGCACGCGGTGGCGAACTGGTCGTGCCGCGTCTCGTTCCCGTGACCGCCGCCGCCGACCCGGCGACGTGGGACCCGGACGGCACCGTGCTGATCAGCGGTGGCACCGGCGACCTGGGAGCGCTGGCCGCCCGGCACCTGGTGACCGAGCACGGCGTCCGGCACCTGGTCCTGACCAGCCGCCGCGGGCTCGACGCGCCAGGAGCGGTGGAGCTGTGCGACGAACTGACGGCTCTGGGCGCACAGGTCGTCGTGGAGCGCTGCGACGCCGCCGATCGGCAGGACGTCGCCGCCGTGCTCGGCCGCATCCCGGCCGGGCACCCGCTGACCGGCGTGGTCCACGTCGCGGGTGTGCTCGACGACGGTGTCGTCACCGCGATCACCCCGGAACGACTCGAAGGAGTGCTCGTCCCGAAGGTCGACGCGGCGTGGCACCTCCACGAGCTCACGAAGGACTTGGGCCTTCAGCACTTCGTCCTGTACTCCTCGGCCGCCGGCGTCCTCGGTTCTCCCGGCCAGGGCAGCTACGCCGCGGCCAACTGCTTCCTGGACGCGCTGGCCGCCTACCGCCGCGCCCGCGGGCTCGCCGCGCGGTCACTGGCCTGGGGACCGTGGCAGCAGGAGCGGGGTCTGACGGTTCACCTCGACGAAGCCCAGACGGATCGCCTCGGCCGCGACGGCTTCGGCTCACTGGACCGCGCGGAAGGCATGCGCGCCTTCGACGCCGCACTGGCGTCGGACGAAGCACTGGCAGTCCCGGTGAAGATCGATTTCACCGTGCTGAACCGCCTGGCGCGCACCACCGAGGTCCCGGCCGTCCTGCGCGGCCTGGTGCGCACGGCCGTACGGCGCAACGCGACCTCGCGCGAGGCGCGGGACCTCTCCCTCGTCGAACGCCTGGCTGCACTGCCTGCGGCAGAACGGCAGGACACGGTCCTGGAAGCCGTGCTGGACCAGGTCGCCGACGTGCTGGGGCACAGCTCCGGAGCGCTGATCGACCCGGAACGCGCGTTCACCGAGCTGGGCTTCGACTCGCTCAGCTCCGTGAACCTGCGCAACAGGCTCAACTCGATGTTCGGCCTGCGCCTGGCCGCCACGGTCGTCTTCGACCACCCGTCGCCGCGCGCGGTCGCCGTCTTCGTCCTCTCGCTGCTGCCGGGACTCGCCGAGCCGGACGCCGAGCCGGACGACCTGGTCGCCGCCGAGGTGTCCCCCGAGGCCGGCCTGATCGACGAGATGGACGCCGACGAACTGGTGAAGCGCGTCATGGCGGCCGCCCAAGACGAGTTCGTGTCACTCACCCCTGGTTCGGAGAACTCCTGATGCCCTCCAACGAAGAACTGGTCGCAGCACTGCGGGAGTCGGTCAAGGAGAGCACCAGGCTGGCCGCGCGCAACCGGAAGCTGGCCGACGACGCCCACGCGCCGGTCGCGATCATCGGCATGGCCTGCCGGTATCCCGGCGGCGTCGACTCGCCGGAAGCGCTGTGGGACCTGGTCGCGAACGGCACCGACGCGGTGTCGGGGTTTCCGGCCGACCGCGGCTGGAACCTCGGCGAGCTGTTCCACCCCGATCCCGACCACCGCGGCACCTCGTACTCCCGCGAGGGGAGCTTCCTGCACGACGCAGGCGACTTCGACCCGGCCTTCTTCGGGATCTCGCCGCGTGAGGCGTTGGCCATGGATCCGCAGCAACGGCTCATGCTGCAGGTCAGCTGGGAGGCCGTGGAGCACGCGCGCATCGACCCGACGACGCTCAAGGGCAGCGCGACCGGAGTGTTCGCGGGGCTCATGTACAGCGACTACGGCGTCGGCGTCGGGGAGCTGCCCGAAGGCGTCGAGGGCTTCCTGGGCAACGGGACCCAGGGCAGCGTCCTGTCCGGTCGCGTGGCCTACACCCTGGGCCTGGAGGGCCCGGCGCTGACGGTCGACACCGCCTGCTCGTCGTCGCTGGTCGCCGTCCACCTGGCCGTTCAGGCGCTGCGCACGGGCGAGTGCTCGATGGCCCTCGCCGGCGGTGTGTGCGTCATGGCCGTCGCCGACACCTACGTCGAGTTCTCCCGGCAGCGCGCGCTTTCCCCGGACGGCCGCTGCAAGTCCTTCTCCGCCTCCGCCGACGGCACCGGCTTCGGCGAGGGCGCCGGAATCCTGCTGCTGGAGAAGCTCGAGGACGCCGAGCGCAACGGTCACCACGTGCTCGCGGTGATCCAGGGCTCCGCGGTCAACCAGGACGGTGCGTCCAACGGTCTCACCGCGCCCAACGGCCCGTCGCAGCAGCGCGTCATCCGTGCCGCGCTCGCCGACGCCCGGTTGCCCGCCGGCGAGGTGGACGTCATCGAGGCGCACGGCACCGGCACCGAGCTCGGCGACCCGATCGAGGCCGACGCCCTGCTGGCCACCTACGGCCAGGACCGCGAGAAGCCGTTCTGGCTCGGCTCGATCAAGTCCAACATCGGTCACACCCAGTCCGCCGCCGGAGCCGCCGGGATCATCAAGATGGTCGAGGCGCTGCGCCGCGGCGAGCTGCCGCGCACGCTGCACGTCACCGAGCGCTCGCCGGCCATCTCGTGGGACTCGGGCAACGGGCGCCTGCTCACCGAGCACCGCGACTGGCCCGCCGCCGGACACCCCCGCACCGCGGCGGTGTCGTCGTTCGGCATCAGCGGCACCAACTCCCACGTCATCCTCCGCGAGGCACCGGCGCGAACGGCCCCCGTGCGCGCCGCCGAACCGCCGCCCCGCGTCCCCTGGGTGCTCTCGGGGACCACCGCCGAGGCCGTACGCCGGCAAGCGGAGCGCCTGGCGCGCCGGGTGCCCGGTCTCGACCCCGTGGACGTCGCCTTCACCCTCGCCACCGGCCGCGCCGCGCTCGCGCACCGCGCGGTGGTCTTCGGGGAGGAGGGGCTGGCCGCGCTGGCGTCGGGTGCACCGGCGCCCGAGGTGGTCACCGGCACACGGACCACCGGAAAGGTCGCGTTCCTGTGCACCGGCCAGGGAGCGCAGCGGCTCGGCATGGGACGCGAGCTGTCCGCCTACCCGGTGTTCGCGGAGAAGCTCGCCGAGGTGGCGGCACACCTCGACAAGCACACCGGCTTCTCCCTGCTGGACGTCGTGCACGGCACCGAGCAGGAAGCCCTCGACCAGACGGCGGTGACCCAGCCCGCCCTGTTCGCGTTCGAGGTCGCGCTCGCGGAGCTCGTGACGTCGTGGGGCGTGCGGCCCGACTACCTGCTCGGCCACTCCATCGGCGAGCTGACCGCCGCGCACCTCGCGGGCGTGTGGTCGCTGGAGGACGCCGCGAGGCTGGTCGCCGCCCGCGGCAAGCTCATGCAGGCGCTGCCGGCGGGCGGCGCGATGGTCGCGGTCAGGGCCGCGGAGTCCGAGATCGAGCTGCTGCCGGGCGTGAGCATCGCGGCGGTCAACGGCCCTCGGTCGCTCGTGCTGTCGGGTGACGAGGAGACCGTCGCCGAGATGGCCGGCCGGTTCGAGCGCTCCAAGCGGCTCGCGGTGAGCCACGCCTTTCACTCGCACCTCATGGACGGCATGCTCGCCGGGTTCCGGGAGATCGCCCGTGACGTCGAGTACGCCGCGCCGCGCATCCCGCTGATCTCCAACCTCACCGGCGCGGTCGCCACCGCGGACCAGGTCACCGACCCGGAGTACTGGGTGCGGCACGTCCGCGGCACCGTCCGCTTCGCCGAGGGCATGGCCACCCTGCACGCCGCGGGTGTCCGCCGCTTCGTGGAGATCGGCCCGGACGCGGCACTGTCCGCGCTGGGCGCCGACTGCGTGCCCGATGGGCTTTTCCTGCCCGTGCAGCGCAAGAACCGCGACGAGGTCACCACCGCCGCGCAGGCGCAGGCCACCCTGTTCGCCCACGGCGTCAAGCTCGACTGGCACGGCATCTTCGCGGGCACCGGTGCCGAACCGGTCGACCTCCCGACCTACCCGTTCGAGCGGGAACGGTTCTGGCTCGCGCCCGAACCGGTCGAGCGACCGAGCGGCTGGCGCCACCGCATCCGGTGGACACCCGTCCCGGCCACGGCAGGCACGCCGGCCGGACCGTGGACCGTCGTGGCGGACCAGGACGACACCTGGGCGCAGGCCGCCGCGGAAGCACTGGGGACCACCGTCGTCAGCGCCGCCGACGCCCGCGAGGGCAACGTCCTCGCCTTTCCCTGCAACGGCAGGGCGGCCGCGGCGTTGCTGCGGGAGAACACCCGGCTGTGGTGTGCCACAAGGGGAGCGGTCGCGGTCGGCGGGCAGGAGCGTGTCGCCTCGCCCCAGCAGGCCGAGGTGTGGGGTGTCGGCCGGGTCGCGGTGATCGAGCAACCCCGTTCCTGGGGTGGCTGCGTCGACCTGCCGGAGGTTCCGGACGCCCGCTCCGTCGCACGGCTGCTGGAGGTCCTGTCCGGCGGCGAGGACGAGGTCGCGATCCGCACGTCCGGTGTGCACGCCCGGCGCCTCGTGCCAGCCGATCCCGCTGTGCCCGATTCGGGAACCTGGACCACGAGCGGTACCGCGCTGGTCACCGGTGGCACGGGTGCGCTCGGCGCGGTGATCGCCAGGCGGCTGGTCGAGGCGGGCACGCAGCGCCTGGTCCTGTTGTCCCGCCGCGGAGAGGACGCTCCCGGAGCACGGGAGCTCGCCGCGGAACTCACCGAACTCGGTGCGCGGGTGAGCATTCACGCCTGTGACGCGGCCGACCGCGAGGCGTTGGCCCCGATCGTGTCGGAGCTGGACGACCTGCGGGTCGTCGTGCACACCGCCGGAGTGCTGGACGACGGTCTGATCGCGGGTCTCACGCCGGAGAGGTTCGACGCCGTCTCCAGGCCCAAGGTCGACACCGCCCACCACCTCGCCGACCTCACCCAACACCTCGACCTGGACGCGTTCGTCCTGTACTCCTCCGTCGCCGGAGTGCTCGGCAACGGCGGCCAGGCCGCCTATGCCGCCGCCAACGCGCACCTCGACGCACTGGCCGAACAGCGCCGTTTCGACGGGTTGCCCGCCACGGCGGTGGCGTGGGGGCCGTGGGCCGAGGGCGGCATGGCCGGTGTGGTCGACGAAGGCGTGCGCCGGATGGGACTGCGGCCGATGGCTCCGCGGGCCGCCGTCGACGCGCTGTTCGAGTCGCTGGCCGCGGGCGACGTCGCGGTGACCGTGGCGGACTTCGACTGGCCCGCCTACCTGGACACCGCGCGACCGGCACCGGTCCTCGCGGAGATCCCCCGCAGGCAGGCGGAGGGTCCCGCCAATGCCGTGGGACCCGACCTGCGCGAACGGCTCGCCGGGCTCATCGAGCCCGAGCAGCGCCGGGTGCTGCTCGACCTGGTCCGCGAGGTCGTCGCCAAGGTCCTGGGACACCCGAGCGGCACGACGATCGAACCGGACCGCGCCTTCAGCGAGCTCGGTTTCGACTCGCTGACCGCGGTCGAACTGCGCAACCGCCTGGACGCGTCGGCGTCGTTGTCGGTGCCGTCGACCCTGATCTTCGACCACCCGACACCGCTGGCGCTCGCGGACTACCTGTGGGCGGAGGTGGCGGGCCCCGAGCGCGCGGCGGACGCCTTGCTGCGCGACCTCGACAGGGCCGGCGACCTGCTCGGCGGTCTCGACGCCGGCAGCGAGGCGCGCGCCGCCGTCCTGGAGCGCCTGCACGCGCTCGTCGCGGAGTTCGGCACCGCACCAACGCCTTCTCGCGGAGCTGTGGCGCGGACCGACCTCACCGAGGCGTCCGACGACGAGCTCTTCGCCTTCATCGACCAACAGCTCGGCACCTGAGCCGGCGCTCGTGATCTTGACCAATGAGTGGGGCAACAATGGATGAGAACGCCAAGCTGCGCGACTACCTGACCCGGGTCACCGGTGAGCTGCAGCGCACCCGGAACCGCCTGGCCGAGGTCGAGGACCGGGAAGCCGAGCCGATCGCGGTCGTGGGAATCGGCTGCCGCTTCCCCGGCGGCGTGCGCACACCCGAGCAGTTCTGGGACCTGCTGGTCACCGGCCGGCACGGGATCACCGAGTTCCCGGTCAACCGGGGCTGGGACGTCGACGGCCTGTTCGACCCCGACCCCGACCACCTGGGCACGAGCTACGTGCGGCTCGGCGGCTTCGTGCACGACGCCGACGAGTTCGACCCGGAGTTCTTCGGTGTCTCCCCGCGCGAAGCGGTGTCGATGGACCCGCAGCAGCGCCTGCTGCTGGAGACCTCGTGGGAGGCACTGGAGCGGGCGGGCGTCGACCCGACCTCGCTCAAGGGCAGCCGCGCCGGCGTGTTCATGGGCACGAACGGCGTGGACTACGCGCGCGACATCCCCAGGGGTGTCGAAGGAGTCGAGGGCTACCTGGGCACCGGCACCGCGGGCAGCGTCCTGTCCGGCCGGATCTCCTACGTGCTGGGGCTGGAAGGCCCGTCGGTCACCGTCGACACGGCGTGTTCGGCATCGCTGGTGACGCTGCACCTCGCGGTCCGGTCGCTGCGCGCGGGCGAGTCCGACCTGGCGCTGTCCGGCGGCGCCACGGTGATGTCGGACCCCGGCGCCTTCGTCGAGTTCTCCCGCCAGCGAGGACTGTCCCGGGACGGCCTGGTCAAGGCGTTCGCCGCCGCTTCCGACGGCACCGGGTGGGGCGAGGGCGCGGGTGTGGTCGTGCTCGAGCGGCTGTCCGACGCCCAGCGCAACGGCCACCGGGTCCTCGCGGTCATCCGCGGCACGGCGGTCAACTCCGATGGCGCGTCCAACGGCCTCACCGCGCCCAACGGCCCGTCGCAGCAGCGCGTCATCCGCGCCGCGCTCACCGACGCACACCTGTCCGCGAAGGACGTCGACGCCGTCGAGGCGCACGGCACCGGCACCACCCTCGGCGACCCCATCGAGGTGCAGGCGCTGCAGGCCACCTACGGCCGCAGCCGGGAGCCGGGCCGTCCGCTGCACCTCGGCTCGGTCAAGTCCAACATCGGTCACACGCAGGCCGCCGCCGGCGTCGCGAGCGTGATCAAGATGATCCTCGCGCTGCGCAACGGTGTGCTGCCCGCGAGCCTGCACGTCGACGCCCCCACCCCGCAGGTCGACTGGTCGTCCGGCGCGATCTCGCTGCTCACCGAGAACCGCACCTGGCCGGATGATCGCGTCCGCCGCGCGGGTGTGTCGTCGTTCGGCATCAGCGGCACCAACGCCCACGTCATCCTGGAGCAGGCACCGGAGCCGGTGGAGCTGCCCGACCGCGGGCCCGCGCCCGCGCTGATCCCCTGGGTGCTGTCCGGCAGGACCGACGCCGCTCTGCGGGCACAGGCCGAGGCGCTGCTGCCGGTCGACGAGGACCCGGCCGACATCGGCTACTCGCTGGCCGCGACGCGGGCGACCGCTCAGCGCCGCGCGGTCGTCACCGGTACCGACCTGGACTCGCTGCGCGCGGGTCTGCGCGCCGTCGCCCAGGGTGCCGGCGCGCCCGGCGTCACCACCGGCGAGGCCGTGGGCGGCCAGCTCGCCGTCATGTTCACTGGACAGGGTTCCCAGCGGCTGGGCATGGGCCGTGAGTTGTACGCGGCGTTCCCCGTTTTCGCTCAGGCGTATGACGAGATCGCGGCGTTGTTGCCCGGTGTCCGGGAGATCGACGACGCCGATGTGCTCAACCAGACGGGCAACGCCCAGCCCGCGTTGTTCGCGCTCGAGGTCGCGTTGTACCGGCTGGTCGAGTCGTGGGGTGTGCGACCGGACTTCCTGATCGGCCACTCGGTCGGTGAGCTGGCCGCGGCACACGTCGCCGGCGTCTGGTCGCTGCAGGACGCGGCGAAGCTCGTGCAGGCCCGCGGCAGGCTCATGCAGGCGCTGCCCCGCGGCGGGGGCATGGCCGCGATCCAGGCCGACGAGGAGGAGGTCAGGGCCGCGCTGCGCGACGGTGTCGACATCGCCGCGGTCAACGGTCCCGAGGCTGTCGTGATCTCGGGAGACGCGGACGCCGTCGCCGGGATGACCGCGCGGTTCGCCGCCTCCGGCCGCAAGACCAAGGCGCTCGCGGTCTCGCACGCGTTCCACTCCTCGCTGATGGACGGCATGCTCGCGGAGTTCGCCGAGGTCGCGCGCGAGGTGACATACCAGACCCCGAAGATCGCCCTGGTCTCCAACGTCACCGGTCAGCTGGCCCGCACCGAGGAGATCTGCGACCCCGGCTACTGGGTCCGGCACGTCCGCGAGGCCGTCCGGTTCGCCGACGGCGTCAGGACCCTGGCGGCGGCCGGTGTCACGCGGTACCTGGAGCTGGGTCCGGACGGCGTGCTCTCCGCCGCCGGGCAGGACTGCGCGGACGGCCGGTTCGTCGCCGCGCTGCGCCGGGACCGCGACGAGGTCGCGACGATCCTGTCCGCTCTCGCCGACCTGCACGTCCACGGCGGCCGGGTCGACTGGGCCGCGTACTTCTCCGGTGCCCGTGTGGTCGGCCTGCCCACCTACCCGTTCCAGCGCGACCGCTACTGGCTGCCCGTCACCGCGCCCGCGGGCGACGCGTCCGGGCTCGGCCTCAGCTCGCTGGACCACCCGCTGCTCGGCGCCGCCGTCTCGGTCGCCGACGCCGACGGGTTCCTGTTCACCGGCATCCTGTCCACCAGGACCCACCCGTGGCTGGCCGACCACGTCGTGATGGGAGCGGTGGTCGTGCCCGGCACGGCGCTGGTCGAACTGGCCGTGCGCGCGGCCGACGAGACAGGCCTCACCGGCATCGAGGAGCTCACCCTCCAGGCACCGCTGGTGCTGCCCGAGAACGCCGGCGTGCACGTCCAGCTGTGGGTCGGCGCGCCGGACGAGGCAGGCCGCCGCCCGCTGACCCTGCACTCGCGCCCCAGCAGCGCCGCGGTCGACGGCACGTGGACGCTGCACGCTTCCGGTTCACTGGCCGCAGCGAGCCACGGCACGTCCTGGGACCTCGCCGAGTGGCCACCGCCCGGCGCCGAGGCGGTCGGACTCGACGGCCACTACCAGGAACTCGCCGCACTGGGCCTGGACTACGGCGAGACGTTCCAAGGTCTGCGAGCGGTGTGGCGGCGGGGCGACGACACCTTCGCCGAGGTCGCGCTGCCCGACCGGGCGCGGGACCAGGCGGGCCGGTTCGGCCTGCACCCGGCGCTGCTCGACGCCGCCCTGCACTCCCTGGCACTGGGCGACGGCCAAGCACGACTGCCGTTCTCCTGGGAGGACGTGACCCTGCACGCCTCCGGTGCTGCCGACCTGCGGGTGAAGTTGTCCCCGGCGGGCACCGACGCGATCACCCTGAGGGTCGCCGACGGTGAGGGTGCGCCGATCGCCACGGTCGGTTCGCTGGCCGTGCGGCCGGTGTCGGCCGAACAGATCCGCACGTCCGCCGACCGGAACGGGCTTTACGAGCTCGCTTGGAACCCGGTCACCTCCACGGTCGCTGACGCACCCGGCTGGGTGTGGTGGGACGAGCTGGGCGAAGAAGTCCCCCCGGTCGTGGTGTACCGCGCCGGCGGCGAGGACGTGCACAAAACGGTCACCGCCACGCTCGGCGTGCTCCAGCAGTGGCTGGCCGATGAGCGGTTCGAGACCGCGAAGCTCCTCGTCCAGACCGTCGGCGCCGTCTCGACCGGAGCGGACGACGCCGTCGTCGACCCGGCCATCGCTGCCGTCTGGGGCTTGGTGCGCTCCGCGCAGTCCGAGCACCCCGACCGCTTCGCGCTGGTGGACGCCGCCGAGATCACCGACGCCGTGCTCGCGTGCGACGAGCCGCAACTGGCCGTGCGCGACGGTGAGCTCCTGGTGCCGCGCCTGGTAGCCACGGAGACCACCGGCCGCCTGGTCCCGCCCATGGGCGACTGGCGGCTCGGCATGTCGGGCAAGGGCACCGTCGACCACCTGGTGCTGGAGCCGGCTGCGGCGCAGCCGCTCGAGCCGACCGGGGTCCGCGTAGCCGTGCGCGCGGCGGGCCTGAACTTCCGGGACGTGCTGAACGTCCTGGGCATGTACCGCGGCGAGGCCGGCCTGCTCGTCAGCGAGTTCGCCGGTGTCGTGACCGAGGTGGGCGCGTCCGTGACCGACCTCGCACCCGGTGACGAGGTGATGGGCCTGGTCGCCGGTGGCGGTGGCCCATCGGCGGTCGTGGAACGTCAGATGATCACCCGCAAGCCCGCGGGGTGGACGTTCGAGCAGGCCGCGACCGTGCCGCTGGTGTTCCTCACCGCCTACTACGCGTTGTGCGACCTGGGCGAGCTGAAGGCGGGGGAGTCGATCCTGATCCACTCCGCCGCCGGCGGTGTGGGCATGGCCGCGACGCAGCTCGCGAACCACCTCGGTGCCGTCGTCCACGGCACGGCGAGCGAGAGCAAGCAGCACGTGCTGCGGGAGGCGGGCATCGCCGACGAGCGCATCGCCTCGTCCCGCACGCTCGACTTCGAGCAGCGGTTCGGCCGGGTCGACGTCGTGCTCAACGCGCTGGCGGGCGACTTCGTGGACGCGTCGCTGCGCACGGTGGCGCCGGGCGGCCGCTTCCTGGAGATGGGCAAGGCCGACGTCCGCGACGTGGCCACCCTTCGCCAGGACGTGCGCTACCAGGCGTTCGACCTGAGCGAGGCCGGGCCCGAGCGCACGGCGCAGATGTGGACCGCCCTGGTCGAGCTGTTCGACCAGGGGGTGCTCGAACCCCTCCCGGTGAAGGTGTGGGACGTGCGCCAGGCACGGGCGGCGTTCCGCTTCCTGAGCCAGGCCAAGCACATCGGCAAGGTCGCGCTGTCGATGCCGCGCGCGGCGGAGCCGGACAAGACCGTGCTGGTGACCGGTGGCACCGGAGGCCTGGGCGCCGTGGTGGCCAAGCACCTCGTCACCGGCCACGGTGTGCGCAAGCTCCTGCTCACCAGCCGCCGCGGGCTCGCCGCCCCCGGAGCGGCTGCGCTGGTCGAGGAACTCACCGCGCTGGGCGCGGAGGTGTCGGCCGTGGCCTGCGACGTGGCGGACCGCGCCGCGCTGGCCGCACTGCTCGACGGCGTCGAGCTGACCGGCGTGGTGCACGCGGCGGGCGTGCTCGACGACGGCACGATCGACTCGCTCACTCCGCAGCGGGTGGCGGGCGTGCTGGGCCCGAAGGCCGACGCCGCCCGGTACCTGCACGAGCTGACCGCGCACCACGACCTGGCCCTGTTCGTCACCTTCTCCTCGGCCGCCGGCGTGCTCGGCGCGCCGGGGCAGGGCAGCTACGCCGCCGCGAACGCCTACCTCGACGCGCTCGCCGAGCACCGGCGGGCCCTCGGCCTGGCGGGCCAGTCGATGGCGTGGGGTCTGTGGGCGGCCGGCATGGGGGAGACGCTCGGCGACGCCGACCTCGCCCGGTTGCGCAACGGCGGTACTCCCGCGCTCACCGTGCCGGAGGGGCTGGCGCTGTTCGACGCCGCGATCGCGGCCGACGCGCCCGTCGCCGTCCCGATCAAGCTGGACCTGCCCGCGCTCCGCGCCTCCGCGCGGAGCACCTCGCTGCCGGCCGTGCTCGGCGGTCTCGTGCGCACGCCGGGCAGGCGCGTCGCGCAGTCCGGTGCTGGGCGGGGCTCCTCGCTCGCGCGCCGCCTCGCCTCGCTCACCGAGGCCGAGCAGGACCACGAGCTGCTGGACCTGGTCCGCACCGAGGTCGGGATGGTGCTGGGCCACGTGACGCCGGGCGGCATCGAGCCCGGCCGCGGGTTCCTGGACCTGGGCTTCGACTCGCTGACCTCCGTCGAACTGCGCAACCGCCTGAGCTCGGCGACCGGCCTGCGGCTGCCGTCGACGGTGACCTTCGACCACCCGACCCCCGTCGCGCTGGCGGGTTTCCTGCGCGCCGAGCTGCTGGGCGAGCTGGGGGTGGCGGGCACGCCTGCCGTGCGGGCGCAGGTCGCAGCCTCCGACGACCCCATCGCGATCGTCGCCATGAGCTGCCGGTTCCCCGGCGGGGTGCGGTCGCCGGAGGACCTCTGGTCGCTGGTGGCCGAGGGCCGCGAGGGGATCTCCCCCTTCCCGGACGACCGCGGCTGGGACCTGGCGTCACTGTTCGACACCACGCCGGGCAAGCAGGGCGTCTCCAACACGAGGGTCGGTGGCTTCCTGGAGGACGCCGGTGACTTCGACCCGGAGTTCTTCCGCATCTCGCCGCGCGAGGCGCTGGCGATGGACCCGCAGCAGCGGGTGCTGCTGGAGGTCTCCTGGGAGGCGTTCGAGCGTGCCGGCCTCAAGCCGGCGGACCTGCGCGGCAGCGCGACCGGTGTGTTCGCGGGCGCCATCTACCACGACTACGCCTCGCAGCTGCGGACGATCCCCGACGACGTCGAGGGGTTCCTCGGCACCGGGACCTCGGGCTCGATGATGTCCGGGCGGATCGCCTACACCTTCGGTTTCGAGGGTCCGGCCGTGTCCGTCGACACCGCCTGCTCGTCGTCGTTGGTGGCGTTGCACATGGCGGCCCACTCGCTGCGGTCGGGCGAGTGCGAACTGGCACTCGCCGGTGGTGTGACCGTGATGTCCACCCCCGGTCCGTTCATCGACTTCAGCAAGCAGCAGGCCATGGCGCTCGACGGCCGCTGCAAGGCCTTCGCCGACGGCGCCGACGGCGTCAGCTGGGGCGAGGGCGTCGGCATGGTGTTGCTGGAACGCCTGTCGGACGCGCGCCGCAACGGCCACCCGGTGCTGGCCCTGCTCAAGGGGTCCGCGGTCAACCAGGACGGCGCGTCCAGCGGTCTGACCGCACCGAACGGTCCGTCGCAGCAACGGGTGATCCGGCAGGCACTGGCCAACGCCGGTCTGTCCACTTCGGACGTGGACGCGGTGGAGGCGCACGGCACGGGCACCCGGCTCGGCGACCCGATCGAGGCGCAGGCACTGCTCGCGACCTACGGCCAGGACCGGCGCGAGCCGTTGTGGCTGGGGTCGGTGAAGTCGAACATCGGCCACACGCAGGCAGCGGCGGGCATCGCCGGTGTCATCAAGATGGTGGAGGCGATGAACAGGGGCGTGCTGCCGCGCACCCTGCACATCGACGAGCCGTCCGGCCAGGTCGACTGGGACCGGGGCGCGATCCGGCTGCTCACCGAGCAGGTCGGCTGGCCGGAGACCGGTGCGCCGCGCCGGGCGAGCGTCTCGTCGTTCGGCTTCAGCGGGACCAACGCGCACGTCGTGCTCGAGCACGTCCCCGCGCTCACCGCCACGGAGACGCAGACGAACCCGCCCGCGGTCGTGCCGCTGGTGCTGTCGGCCCGCTCCGAGGAGGCCCTGCGCGACCAGGCGAGCAGGCTCGCCGCCGGTACGGACTCGCAGTCCCTGCTGGACATCGGCTACTCGCTCGTCACGACCCGCCAGTCGCACGAACGGCGCGCCGTCGTGGTCGGCGCCGACCACGAGAGCGTGCTCGCCGGGCTGTCGGCGTTCGCCGCCACCGGCCAGGCCGCAGGCGTGGTCACCGGTCTGGCCGCTCCCGGCAGGCTCGCGTTCCTGTTCACCGGCCAGGGTTCTCAGCGGCTGGGCATGGGCGCCGGGCTGTACGAGGCGTTCCCGGTCTTCGCTCGGGCTTACGACGAGGTGTGCGAATTCCTGCCCGGCATCAAGGGCATCACTGACGCGGACGTGCTCGGTCAGACCAGCAACGCCCAGCCCGCGATCTTCGCGCTGGAAGTGGCGCTGTTCCGCCTCGTCCGGTCGTGGGGTGTGACGCCGGACTTCCTGGCAGGGCACTCGATCGGTGAGATCGCGGCGGCGCACGTCGCCGGGGTGCTGTCGTTGCAGGACGCGGCGAAGCTGGTGTCCGCGCGGGGTCGTCTGATGCAGGCGTTGCCCGCCGGCGGTGCGATGGTCGCCGTCCAGGCGACCGAGGACGAGGTGCGGGGACACCTGTCCGACGAGGTTTCCCTGGCCGCGGTCAACGGTCCGAACGCCGTGGTGTTGTCCGGTGCGGCGTCGCCGGTTCTGGAGGTCGCCGAGAAGTTCGAGGAACTCGGCCGCCGCACCAAGCGGCTGGCGGTGTCGCACGCGTTCCACTCGGCGCTCATGGAGCCGATGCTGGACGAGTTCCGCGCGGTGGCGGAGTCGATCGAGTACCGCGAACCGACCGTTCCGATGGTGTCCACCGTGACCGGTGCCCTGGTCGGGCCGGGTGAGGTGACGTCGCCGGAGTACTGGGTCGAGCACGTGCGCAAGCCGGTGCGGTTCGCCGACGGCCTGACGACGCTGACCGGCCTGGACGTCACCCGGTTCCTGGAGATCGGTCCCGACGCCGCCCTGTCCGGGCTCGGACAGGACACCGCGGAGGCCGTGTTCGTCCCGTCCCTGCGCAGGGACCGCGACGAGACGACCTCGCTGGTGACCGCGCTGGGCACGTTGTACAGCCACGGCGTCGACGTCGGCTGGCAGGAGTACTTCGCCGGCAGCGGCGCGAAGGCCGTCGCCCTGCCGACCTACCCCTTCCGGCAGCAGCGGTTCTGGCTGCACTCCGCGCCAGGGGTGGGTGACGCCCCGAGCCTGGGTCTCGGCGCGCTGGACCACCCGCTGCTCGGCGCCACCGTCACGCTCCCGGACAGCGGGGGACTCGTGCTGACGGGCCGGCTCTCGCTGGACGCACAGCCGTGGCTGGCCGGGCACCGGGTGATGGGCACGGTCCTGCTGCCCGGCACCGCGTTCGCCGAACTGGCCGTCCGGGCGGGCGACGAGGTCGGCTGCGACACGGTCGAGGAGCTCGTCCTCCAGGCGCCACTGGTGCTCGGCACCGCGGCCCTGCAGCTCCGGGTCTCCCTCTCGGAGTCCGAAGCAGACGGTCGTCGATCGGTGACCGTCCACTCGCGACCCGAGAACGTCGACGACGAATGGACCCTGCACGCCTTCGGAACGCTGGTCCGCGGCGGCGACGAGCCGGGAGAGCCGCAGACCGTGTGGCCGCCGGAGAACGCCGCACCGGTCGACCTCGACGGCTTCTACCCGAACCTCGCCGAGGCCGGACTGGACTACGGCGGGCTGTTCCGCGGCCTGCGCGCCGCGTGGCGCCGGGGCGAGGAGACGTTCGCCGAGGTCGAGCTGCCCGCGGACACCGACGTCAGCCGGTTCGGCCTGCACCCGGCCCTGCTGGACGCCGCGTTGCACGCCGTCGGGCTCTCCGGCGGCCAGGCGAGGCTGCCGTTCTCGCTGGCCGGCCTGACGCTGCACGCGGCCGGTGCGACCGCGTTGCGGGTGCGGCTCGCTCCGGCGGGATCGGGCGCGCTGTCGCTGCGGGTCGCCGACGTGACCGGCGCGCCCGTGCTCTCGGTCGACCGGCTCGCGCTGAGGGAGATCAGCGAGGAGCAGCTGCGCCCGGTCAACTCGGCAAAGCGCGACGCCCTGTTCACCGTGGACTGGGCGCTGGTCACTCCTGGCGCTCCGGCCGATGTCCTGCCGTACGGCCAGGAGGCCGCCGCGGACGCGTTCGTCCACGCTGTTCCCGAGGGTGCGGCCGACGTCCTGACCGTGGAGGTCCTGGGGCTGCTGCAGTCGTGGCTGGCCGAGGACCGCGAGGCCAAGCTGGTCGTGCGCACGGTCCCGGGCGTTCCCGCGCATGCCGCGGTGAGCGGGCTCGTGCGCAGCGCTCAGGCCGAGCACCCCGACCGGTTCGTGCTGGTGCACGGCGACGGTGACGTCGCCGCGGCGGTCGGCACGGGTGAGCCGGAGGTCCTGCTCACCGACGGCGAGCTGAGGGTCCCCCGGCTGGTCCGGGCCAAGACGACCAGCCGCGACGACTGGTCTCTGGACGGGACCGTTCTGGTCACCGGCGGTACGGGCGGTCTGGGCGCACTGGTCGCCCGCCGCCTCGTCGAGAACCACGGCGTGCGCCACTTGGTGCTCGTCAGCCGTTCCGGCGGCGACAGCCCCGGCGCACCCCGGCTGGTGCAGGAGCTGACCGCGCTCGGCGCCGAGGTGACGGTCGCCGCGTGCGACGTCTCCGACCGCGCCCAGCTCGAGGCCGCGCTCGCTCTCGTTCCCGCGGACCAGCCGCTGCGCGGAATCGTGCACGCGGCCGGTGTGCTCGACGACGGCGTGCTCGACGCGATGACCCGAGAGCGCGTCGAAGCCGTGCTGCGGCCGAAGGCCGAGGCCGCCTGGCACCTGCACGAACTGACCACCGATCTCGACCTGTTCGTCACGTTCTCCTCGATCGCGGGCACGCTCGGCGCGCCGGGGCAGGCCAACTACGCCGCGGCGAACGGCTTCCTCGACGGGCTGGCCATTCACCGCCGCGCGCTGGGACTGCCGGCGACCTCGATCGCCTACGGCCTGTGGGACGAGGGCATGGGCCACGGCCAGGCCGCCGGCCCCGCCGGTTTCGCGGCCTTGTCTGCCGAGGACGGCTTGGCGCTGTTCGACCTGCTCGCGCTGGGCGACGACGCGAACCCGGTCGCGACGGCGCTGGACGTCGCCGCGGTCAGGGACGCCGCGAAGGCCACCGGTGTGGTCCCGCACGTCCTGCGAAGCCTCGTCAGGGTGCGTCCGCGCCGCACCGCGCGCACGGAGGAAGGTGCCGGTCTGCGCCAGCGGCTGGGCGCGCTTCCCCCTGCCGAACGGCTGCGGCAGCTGCTCGAACTGATCCGCACCGAGGTCGCGCTGGTGCTGGGCCACACCAGCCCGGACGCGGTCGAGACCGACCGCGCGTTCGGCGACCTGGGCTTCGACTCGCTCACCGCGGTCGAGCTCCGCAACCGCCTCGACGCGGCCACGGGTCTGCGGTTGCCCGCCACCCTCATCTTCGACTACCCCACGCCCCTGGTGCTGGCCGAGTTCGTCCAGGCCGAGTTCCTCGACGAGCTGGCCGATCCGGAGACGCCGGTGTTCGCCCCCGTGGCACTGGCCGACGACCCGATCGCCATCGTGGGCATGGCCTGCCGCTACCCCGGTGGCGTCGGGTCGCCGGAGGACCTGTGGGACCTGGTCACCCACGGCCGCGACGGCGTCACCCGCTTCCCGGAGGACCGCGGGTGGGACGTCGACGGCATCTACCATCCCGACCCCGACGCGCAGGGCAAGACGTACACGCGTGAGGGCGGGTTCCTGCACGACGCCGGCGACTTCGACCCGGAGTTCTTCGGGATCTCGCCGCGCGAGGCACTGGCGATGGACCCGCAGCAGCGGTTGCTGCTGGAGGTCTCGTGGGAGGCGCTGGAGCACGCACGGGTCGATCCGACGGGTCTCAAGGGCTCGCAGACCGGCGTGTTCGCCGGGTTGATGTACCACGACTACGGCGCGCGCCTCGGCGTGCTGCCCGACGGTGTCGAGGGTTTCATCGGCACCGGCACGTCCGGCAGCGTGCTGTCCGGGCGCGTGGCCTACACCCTGGGCCTGGAGGGCCCCGCCGTCACGGTCGACACGGCCTGCTCGTCCTCGCTGGTCGCCATGCACTGGGCGATGCAGGCGCTGCGCACCGGTGAGTGCTCGATGGCACTGGCGGGCGGTGTCACCGTCATGGCCTCGCCGGACACCTTCATCGGCTTCTCCCGGCAGCGCGGCCTCGCCGTCGACGGCCGGTGCAAGTCCTTCTCGGCCGACGCCGACGGCACCGGCTGGTCCGAGGGCGTCGGTGTGCTGGCGCTGGAGCGGTTGTCCGACGCCCAGCGCAACGGTCACCGCGTCCTGGCCGTGGTCAGGGGTTCGGCGGTGAACCAGGACGGTGCGTCGAACGGCCTGACCGCTCCGAACGGTCCGTCGCAGCAGCGGGTGATCCGCCAGGCGCTGGCCAGCGCGGGCATCGTCTCGTCCACTGTGGACGTCGTCGAGGCGCACGGGACCGGCACCCCGCTGGGCGACCCGATCGAGGCCCAGGCGCTGCTCGCCACCTACGGCCAGGAGCGTGACGAGGAACCGCTCTACCTCGGTTCGATCAAGTCGAACATCGGCCACACCCAGGCCTCGGCCGGTGTCGCCGGTGTCATCAAGATGGTGCAGGCGCTGCGGCACGGCGTGCTCCCCGCGACGCTGCACCTGCAGGAACCGACCCCGCACGTCGACTGGGCGTCCGGTGACGTCAGCCTGCTCACCGAACAGCGCGCCTGGCCCGAGGTCGACCGGCCGCGCCGTGCCGCCGTGTCGTCCTTCGGCATCAGCGGCACCAACGCGCACGTGATCCTCGAACAGGCTCCGGACGTGCCCGTGCCGCCGCGCGAGGACGCGGAGCTCCCCGCCGTGCCCTGGGTGCTCTCCGGGCGCAGCGAGGAGGCACTGCGCGAGCAGGCCGTCCGGCTGCTCGCGGCCGGCGGTCAGCACGCCGACCTCGGCCTCTCGCTGGCCACCACGCGCACCTCGCACGACCACAGGGCCGTCGTGGTCGGCTCCACCGCGCAGGAACTGCGTGCCGGTCTGACGGCGCTGTCTGCCGGCGAGACCGCAGCGTCGGTCACGACCGGCAAAGTCCTTTCCGGACGGACGGCGGTGCTGTTCACCGGCCAGGGTTCGCAACGGCTGGGCATGGGTTCCGGGTTGTACAAGGCTTTCCCCGTCTTCGCTCAGGCCTACGACGAGGTGTGCGCCTTCCTGCCCGGTATCAGGGACATCGCCGACGCGGACGTGCTCGACCTGACGGGCAACGCCCAGCCTGCGATCTTCGCGCTGGAAGTGGCGCTGTTCCGCTTGGTCCGGTCGTGGGGTGTGACGCCGGACTTCGTTGCGGGGCACTCGATCGGTGAGATCGCGGCGGCGCACGTGGCCGGGGTCCTGTCGCTGGAGGACGCGGCGAAGCTGGTGTCCGCGCGGGGCCGTCTGATGCAGGCGTTGCCCGCCGGCGGCGCGATGGTCGCCGTCCAGGCGACCGAGGACGAGGTCCGGGAACACCTGTCTCCCAAAGTCTCCCTGGCCGCGGTCAACGGCCCGAACGCCGTGGTGCTGTCCGGCGCCGCGTCGCAGACCCTCAAGGTCGCCAAGAAGTTCGAGAAGCTCGGCCGCCGCACCAAGCGGCTGGCGGTCTCGCACGCGTTCCACTCGGTGCTCATGGAGCCGATGCTGGACGAGTTCCGCGCGGTGGCGGAGTCGCTGACCTACGCGGCACCGTCGATCCCGGTCGTCTCCACGGTCACCGGGCAGCTCGTCACCGACCGGCTGACCGACCCCGCTCACTGGGTCGAGCACGTCCGGGCGACCGTGCGCTTCGCCGACACCGTCTCCTGGCTGCACGACAAGGGCGTCACCCGGTTCCTCGAGGCCGGTCCGGACGGCGTGCTGTCGGCGATGGGCGCCGACAGCGCCGACGGTCTCTTCACCTCGTTCCTGCGCAAGGACCGCGACGAGGCCACGTCCGCGCTGACCGGGCTGGCCGCCGCGTACACCAGGGGTGAGCAGGTCGACTGGTCCGCGGTGTTCGCGGGCAGCGACGCGCGGATCGTGGACCTCCCGACCTCGGCCTTCCAGCACCAGCGGTTCTGGCTCGCCTCCGCCGGTGCGGGCGCGGACGTCTCCGCCGTCGGTCTCGTGCCCACCGAGCACCCGCTGCTCGGTGCCGCCGTGCCCTTCGCCGACGGCGACGGATGGGTGCTCACGGGCCGGCTGTCCCTGGCCACCCACCCGTGGCTCGCGGACCACGCCGCGCTGGGCACCGTGCTCATGCCGGGAACCGGGCTGCTGGAACTGGTCGTGCGCGCCGGCGACGAAGCCGGCTGCGGCACGGTCGAGGAGCTGACGGTCCAGGCACCGCTGCTGCTGCCGGCGTCCGGTTCGCTGGACGTCCAGGTGCTCGTCGGCGCGGCGGACGGTGCCGGTCGGCGACCGGTGTCGGTGCACTCCCGCGGTGCGCACGGGTCATGGACCGAGCACGCGGCGGGCACGTTGTCGCCTGCCACGGCCGCCCCGGCGTTCGACCTGGCGGCCTGGCCCCCTGCGGGCGAGGCCGTGGAGCTCGACGGGGTGTACGAGGACTTCGAGGCGGCAGGACTGGTCTACGGACCGGTGTTCCGCGGCCTGCGGGCCGCCTGGCGCGCCGGCGACGACGTCTGGGCCGAGGTCGCGCTGCCCGAGGAGGAGCACGACCAGGCGGGCCGGTTCGGCCTGCACCCGGCGCTGCTCGACGCGGCGTTGCACACCATCGGGTTCACCGAGGGGGAGGGGACCCGTCTTCCGTTCTCGTTCGGCTCGGTGACCCTGCACGCGACCGGTGCGACCACGTTGCGCGTGCGGGTCACCTCGACCGGCACCGACAGGGTCTCGGTCCTCGTCGCCGACAGCACCGGCGCTCCGGTCGCGACGATCGGCTCGCTGGTCGTCCGCGCCGCCTCCGCCGAGCAGGTGCGCTCGACCGACGAGCCGCTGTACGAGCTGTCCTGGGTTCCCGTGCTCGCACAGGGGACGCCGGTCGAGCACCTGCCGCTGCAGGAGGTCGGCGACGACGTTCCCGCGGCGCTGGTCCTGGACGTCGCGGCGGGTGAACCCCGGGACGTCCTGCACAGCACCCTGGCGGCGATCCAGGGGTTCCTCGCCGAGGAACGGTTCGCCGACGCGCGTCTGGTCGTCGTGACCGACCAGTCGCTGTCCGGTGCGGCGGTGCGCGGTCTGGTCCGCAGCGCGGAGTCGGAGAACCCCGGCCGGTTCGTCAACGTCCAGGGCGACGACGTCACCGCGGCACTGGCGACCGGCGAGCCGCAGGTCCGCGTCCACGACGGCGTGACGCTGGCCCCCCGGCTCGTCCGGGCGCGCACCGCCGACCCGGCCGCGTGGGGCGAGGGCACCGTCCTCGTCACCGGTGGCACGGGTGGGATCGGCGCCGCGATCGCCCGGCACCTCGTGAAGGCGCACGGCGTCACCAAGCTGGTCCTGACCAGCCGCCGCGGCCTGGAAGCGCCCGGCGCGGCCGAACTCGCCGCCGAGCTGGGCGCGCAGGTCGAGGCGTGCGACGTCGCGGACAGGGACGCCCTGGCGGCGTTGCTGGACTCGATCCCTGACCTGACCGGGATCGTGCACGCCGCCGGTGTGCTCGACGACGGCGTGGTCACGGCACTGACGCCCGAGCGGATGGACACCGTGCTGCGCCCGAAGGCCGAAGCGGCCGTGACGCTGCACGAGCTGACCCGCGACCGTCCGCTGAGCCAGTTCGTCCTGCTGTCCTCGGTCTCCGGCGTCCTCGGTGGTCCCGGGCAGGCGAACTACGCCGCGGCGAACGCGGTCCTCGACGCACTGGCCGAGCTGCGAGTCGCCGAAGGGCTGCCCGCCCGGTCCCTCGCCTACGGGCTGTGGGCGGACGGCATGGGCGACGGGTCCGACGTGGACCGGTTGAGCCGTGACGGCTTCGGCGCACTGTCCGTGCAGGAGGGTCTGGCGCTGTTCGACGCCGCGCTCGCCGCGCGGACGGCGGTGCCGGTGCCGGTGAAGCTGGACCTCGCGACGTTGCAGGTCCACGCCCGCACCTCGCCGATCCCGGCGGTGCTGCGTGGCCTGGTGCGGGTTCCACGCCTGCGCAGCGCCGTGAACGCCCAGGCGGTGTCCGCACTGCTGGAGACGCTGTCGAGGCTCTCCGACGCCGACCAGCGCACGCACGTGACGGACCTGGTCCGGGCGCGCGTCGCCGAGGTCCTGGGCCACAGCGCGACGGCCGCGGTGGAGGTGGGCCGTGCGTTCACCGAGCTGGGCTTCGACTCGCTCACGGCGGTCGAGCTGCGCAACCGGCTCGGTGAGGCGACCGGCCTGCGGCTGCCGGCGACGCTGATCTTCGACTACCCGACGCCCCTGGCGCTGGCCGAGCACGTCCGCACCGAGCTGCTGGGTGCGACGGCCACCGCGGTGGTCCCGGCGGCGCGCTCCGCCGCCTCGGACGAGCCTGTCGCGATCATCGCGATGAGCTGCCGCTACCCCGGTGGCGTCCGCTCGCCGGAAGACCTGTGGCGGTTGGTCGCCGAGGGCACCGACGCGATCACGCCGTTCCCGGCCGACCGCGGCTGGGACCTCGAAGACCTGTACGACCCGGACCCCGACCGCACCGGGAAGAGCTACGCCCGCGAGGGCGGGTTCCTGCACGACGCGGCGGACTTCGACGCCGAGTTCTTCGGCATCTCGCCCCGCGAGGCGATGACCGTCGACCCGCAGCAGCGCCTGCTGCTGGAGACCGCGCAGGAGGCCTTCGAGCGCGCGGGGATCGACCCGGCGGTGCTCAAGGGCAGCCCCACCGGTGTGTTCGCCGGCGTGATGTACAACGACTACGCGTCCCGCCTGACGAGCGCTCCCGACGGGTTCGAGGGCCTGCTCGGCACCGGCAGCGCGAACAGCGTCCTGTCCGGCCGGGTCGCCTACACCTTCGGGCTCGAAGGTCCCGCGGTGTCGGTGGACACCGCGTGCTCGTCGTCGCTGGTCGCACTGCACCTCGCGGCACAGGCGCTGCGGTCGGGCGACTGCGACCTGGCGCTGGCGGGCGGTGCGACCGTGATGGCCACGCCGAACCCGTTCATCGAGTTCTCCCGGCAGCGCGGTCTGGCCGCCGACGGCCGGTGCAAGCCCTTCGCCGCGGCGGCGGACGGCACCGGCTGGTCGGAGGGCGCCGGCTTCCTGCTCCTGGAGCGGTTGTCCGACGCCCAGCGCAACGGTCACCGCGTCCTGGCCGTGGTCAGGGGTTCGGCGGTGAACCAGGACGGTGCTTCGAACGGCCTGACCGCTCCGAACGGCCCGTCCCAGGTGCGCGTGATCCGACAGGCCCTGGCGAGCGCCGGACTGTCCACTGTGGATGTCGACGCGCTCGAGGCGCACGGAACCGGCACCGCGCTGGGCGACCCAATCGAGGCGCAGGCGGTGCTGGCCACCTACGGCCAGGACCGGGACGTGCCGCTGGTGCTCGGCTCGGTCAAGTCGAACATCGGCCACACCCAGGCCGCGGCCGGTGTCGCCGGGATCATCAAGATGGTCGAGGCGATGCGGCACGGGGTCATCCCCGCCAGCCTGCACATCGACTCGCCGTCCCCGCACGTGGACTGGACCGAGGGTGCGGTCGAGCTGGCGACCGAGGCCCGCCCGTGGGCGTGGCGGGACCGCCCCCGTCGTGCGGCCGTGTCGGCTTTCGGCATCAGCGGCACCAACGCCCACGTCATCCTCGAGCAGGGACCGGACACCCCGGTGGCCGCGCGAGAGGTCAAGGCACCGGCGCTGCTCCCGTACGTCCTTTCCGGACGGACGGAGAACGCCCTGCGGGCGCAGGCGGAGCGTCTGCTCAACGCCGAGCTCGCGGAACCGGTGGACGTCGCGTACTCCTTGGTCACGAGCCGCACCGTGCACGAACGGCGAGCCGTCGTGACGGGTGGCCCCGCGGACCTGCGTGCCGGGCTCGCCGCCTTCGCGGACGGGCAACCCGCGGCGAACGTGACGACCGGTCGTGCCATGGGCGGCAAGCTCGCCGTCCTGTTCACGGGACAGGGCTCGCAGCGGCTGGGCATGGGACGTGAGCTGTACGCGGCGTTCCCCGTCTTCGCCGAGGCCTATGACGAGATCGCGGCGTTGCTGCCGGGTCTCCGGGAGATCGACGACGCCGACGCGCTCAATCAGACCGACAACGCCCAGCCCGCGTTGTTCGCACTGGAAGTCGCGTTGTACCGGCTGGTCGAGTCGTGGGGTGTGCGACCGGACTTCCTGGCCGGCCACTCCATCGGCGAGCTGAGCGCGGCACACGTCGCCGGGGTGTTGTCCCTGCGGGACGCGGCCACGCTCGTCGAGGCGCGCGGACGGCTGATGCAGGCACTGCCCGCCGACGGCGCCATGGTGGCCGTGGAGGCCACCGAGGACGAGGTGCGCGAGCACCTCACCGCCGAGGTCGGTCTGGCCGCCGTCAACGGTCCGTCCGCCGTGGTGCTGTCCGGTGTGGAGGCCCCGACGCTGGCCGTGGCCGAGAGCTTCCGCGCTCAAGGCCGCCGGACCAAGCGACTTCCGGTCTCGCACGCCTTCCACTCGGTGCTGATGGACCCGATGCTCGCCGAGTTCGAGGAGGTCGCACGCTCACTGGACTACCGGGAGCCCGCGATCCCGGTCATGTCGAACGTGACCGGCCGGCCGGCGACCGAGCTGACCGACCCGCGGTACTGGGTCCGGCACGTGCGCGACACCGTTCGCTTCGCCGACGGCGTCCGCGAGCTGGAAGCCGCGGGCGTCACCAGGTTCGTCGAGCTGGGTCCGGACGGTGTCCTGTCCGCGATGGGCCACGACTGCGCGAGCGACGCGGCGGTGTTCATTCCTTTGCTGCGCAAGGACCGCGCCGAGCGGCAGTCCGCGGAAGCCGCCTTCGGCAGGTTGGTGGCGGCGGGGGTGACCGTGGACTGGGAGGCGTTCTTCGCCGGCACCGGTGCCCGGCGCACCGAGCTCCCGACCTACGCCTTCCAGCGTGAGCGCTATTGGCTCGAGAGCGGTCCGGTGACCGGCGACGCCGCCGGGCTCGGACTGACGACGACCGAGCACCCGTTGCTCGGTGCGACCGTGTCGACGCCGGACGGAGACGGGCTGATCTGCTTCGGCAGGCTGTCCCGCGCCGCCCAGCCGTGGCTCGTGGACCACACCGTGCTCGGTGCGGTTCTGGTGCCCGGCGCGGCTCTGGTCGAGATGGCCGTCCGGGCGGGCGACGAGCTCGGCTGTCCGAGGGTGGCGGAGCTGACCCTGGCGGCGCCGATGGTGCTGCCCGACCAGGGCGGGCTGGCCGTCCAGGTCGTCGTCGGAGCAACGGCGGAGGACGGCGGGCGCGAGGTCGCGGTGTACTCGAGGCGAGCGGACGCCGCCGTGGAGGAACCGTGGACGCAGCACGCGACGGGTGTGCTCACGCCGGACGAGAGCCGGCCCCCAGTGGCGGGCGAATGGCCGCCCGCGGATGCCGAAGTCCTCGACCTCGAAGGCCTCTACTCCGACCTGGAGGTCACGGGCCTGAGCTACGGCCCGGTGTTCCAGGGCCTCACCTCGGCCTGGCTGCGGGACGCGGAGATCTTCGCCGACGTGGTGCTGCCGGACGCGGCGCACGGTGACGTGCCCCGCTTCGGCATCCACCCGGCGTTGCTCGACGCGGCCCTGCACCCCATCGGGCTGCTCGGCTTCGACGGGGAGGCGACCGCGCGTCTGCCGTTCCTGTGGCGCGACGTCTCGCTGCACGCCACGAACGCGACCGCGGTACGCGTGACGGTCACCCCCACCGGCGCCGACTCGGTCCGGCTGGAACTCACCGACACCGCGGGCGCACCGGTGCTCACCGTCGGATCCCTGCTGCTGCGCGAAGTGTCGAAGGAACAGCTCGGTCAGCCGTCCACTTCGGACTGGCTGTTCCGGGCGGACTGGGTCCCGGTCGCGGGTGGCGGTGCCCCGGTCGCCTGGGCCTACCACGACGAGGCCGGGCAGACCGAGCCACCGGTGACGGTGCTCAGGGTGCAACCGCCCGCGGAGGCGGTTCCCCACGCCGTGCACGACGTGCTGGCGAGCACGCTCGCCACCGTCCAGGCGTGGCTGGCGGACGAGCGCGACGCGGGCGGCAAGCTCGTCGTGCTCACCCACCACGCGGTGCGGGTGCGCGACGGCGACGAGGTCAGCCCGGTCACGGCCTCCACCTGGGGCCTCATCCGCAGTGCCCAGTCGGAGAACCCCGGCCGCTTGGTGCTGCTGGACGCCTCCGAGCAGGACGTGGAACTGGCGGTCGCGAACCTCGGCGACGAGACGCAGCTGGCCGTGCGCGACGGCGTCGTGCACGCCTGCCGCCTGCTTCGTGCGAGCAGCGCGCCGGAACTGGTCCCGCCGCCGGGCGAGCGTGCCTGGCGGTTGGGCTCACCGAGCGGGGACGGCCTGGAGGAGTTCACGTTCCAGCCCTTCCCGGAAGCCGCCGCACCACTGGCCGCGCACGAGGTCCGGATCGGCGTCCGTGCCGCGGGCGTCAGCTCCGGTGACGCCGGGATGCTCGGCCTCGAAGCCGCGGGCATCGTCGTGGAGGTGGGGCAGGGCATTACTGACCTCCGCGCCGGCGATGCGGTGATGGGCTTGGTGCGCAACGGTTTCGGCCCGCTGGTCCGCACCGATCGCGCGCTCGTCACCAAGGTTCCCCACTGGTGGACGTTCGAGCAGGCGGCCTCCGTGCCCAGGGCGTTCCTCACCGCCTGGTACGCGCTGAACGACCTGGCCGGTCTGTCCGCGGGGGAGGCGGTGCTGATCAACGCCGCGGCCGGCGACGTCGGCATGGCCGCCACCCAGATCGCCCGCCACCTCGGCGCGGAGGTCTACGGCACGGCCGGTGAAGGACAGCACGACGTCCTGCGCTCGGCGGGCCTGCCCGACAGCCGCATCGCCTCCGCGCTGACCCCCGGCTTCGAGGAGCGGTTCCTTGCCTCCAGCAACGGCCGCGGCGTCGACGTGGTCCTCAACGCGCTCCCCGGTGAGGCCGCCGACCCGTCGGCACGGCTGTTGCCGCGCGGTGGGCGATGGGTGGAAATGGGGAAGCCCGATCTTCGCCCGGAGAGCGATTTCGCAGGGCAGTATCCAGGTGTGACTTACCGGGTGTGCGACGTCGAAGACGCTGGCACCGAACGGATCGCGGCGATGTGGGAGGAGCTGATCACGATGTTCGAGTCGGGCTTGCTCAACCCCTTGCCGGTCCGCTCCTGGGACATCCGCGAGGCTCCCGAGGCGGCTCGCTTCCTCGGTCGCGCCGAGCGCTCCGGCAAGGTCGTGCTGACCGTGCCGCGAGTGCTCGACACGAACGGAACGGTCCTCGTGACCGGCGGTACCGGTGGCCTCGGCGCTGTTCTGGCCCGGCACCTGGTCACCGCGCTCGGCGTGCGGGACCTCGTTCTCGCAGGCCGGCGCGGTGTGGACGCGCCGGGTGCGGCGGAACTGGTCCGCGAACTGACCGGGCTGGGCGCCGAGGTCCGCGTCGCCGCGTGCGACGCGGCCGACCGGTCCGAACTGGAACTCCTGCTGGACAGCATCCCGGTGCTGACCGGTGTCGTCCACGCGGCCGGCGTGCTCGACGACGGCCTGTTCACCTCGTTGACGCCGGACCGGCTGGACAAGGTCCTGCGCCCCAAGGTGAACGCGGCCTGGAACCTGCACGAGCTGACCCTGGGACGAGATCTGACGATGTTCGTCCTGTTCTCCTCGGCCGCGGGCGTCCTGGGCACGCCGGGTCAGGCGAACTACGCCGCGGCGAACACCTTCCTGGACGCGCTCGCCGAACACCGGCGCTCACTGGGCCTGCCCGCCTCGTCCCTGGCCTACGGTCTCTGGGCCGACGGCATGGGTTCGGCGACGGACGCCGGCCGGATGGCACGAGAGGGTTTCGGTGCGCTCACCGCGACCGAGGGCTTGGCGCTGTTCGACCTGGCCACGTCCGTGGTGGCACCGGCGACGGTGCCGATGAAGCTCGACGTGGCCAGGCTCAGGACGCTCGCCGAGACCGCCTCGCTGCCGCCACTGCTGCGGGTGCTGGTGCCGCCGCAGCGCGCCCGCCGGTCGGCTTCGGCCGACACCGCGGGACAGGCTGACGAGCTGAAGCGGCGTCTGGCCGGGCTGTCCCAGGCCGATGCCCGGCAGGCGTTGCTCGCCGTGGTCCGCCGCCAGGCGGCAGCGGTGCTCGGTCATGCGGGGCCGGACACGATCGAGCCGGACAGGGCGTTCACCGACCTGGGCTTCGACTCGCTGACCGCGGTCGAGCTGCGCAACCAGCTCGGCGAGGTGACCGGCCTGCGCCTGCCCGCGACGCTGATCTTCGACTACCCGACTCCGGACGCCATGTCGGAGTTCCTCCAGGCCGAAGTGGTACCTGCGGCCACCGCCGAAGTCTCCGGTGTGGACAACGAGATCACCCACCTGGAGGCGGCGCTGTCGGCGCTCGACCCGGCGGCCACCGACGGGGCCCGCGTGGAAACGAGGCTGCGCCAGCTCGTCGCGCTGTGGCGGGACAAGACCCGGGCCGGCTCGGACGACCGCGCGGACCTCGAGGCGGCCACCTTGGACGACATGTTCTCCCTGCTCGACAACGAACTCTGACCCGTTTCGACCTTTCCGTTCGTGGCAGCGTCCACACAGGACGCTGCCACAAGGAGGAATCGGCATGACCAGCGACGACCGGACGCTCGACTACTTGAAGCGGTTGACCACCGAACTCCGCGACACCAGGCGTCGCCTGGACGAGGTCCAGGAGAGCGCGTCCGAGTCGCTGGCCGTCATCGGGATGGCCTGCCGGTACCCCGGCGGGATCGCCTCGCCGGAGGACCTGTGGCGGCTGGTGGCGCAGGGAGGTGACGGCGTGACGAGCTTCCCGGGCAACCGGGGCTGGGACGCCGCCGCGCTCCACCACCCCGACCCGGACCACCGCGGCACCACCTACACCACCTCGGGCGGGTTCCTGCACGACGCGGACCGGTTCGACGCGGAACTGTTCGGGATCTCGCCACGTGAGGCGCTGGCCATGGATCCGCAGCAGCGCCTGCTGCTCGAGGTCACGTGGGAAGCGCTGGAACGCGCCGGAATCGCCCCCGCCTCGCTGAGGGGGAGCGCTACCGGTGTGTTCGCCGGAGCGATGCGCACGGAGTACGTGTCCGGGTTGACGTCGGTGTCCGAGGACGTCGAGGGTTTCGTGGGCACCGGCTCGTCCAACAGCGTGCTGTCGGGCCGGGTGTCCTACACGTTCGGCCTGGAAGGGCCGGCGGTGACCATCGACACCGCGTGTTCGTCCTCTTTGGTCGCACTGCACCTGGCCGGGCACGCCCTGCGCACCGGTGAGTGTTCGCTGGCCCTGGTCGGCGGGGTCACGGTGATGTCCACGCCGGAGACGTTCGTCGAGTTCTCCCGCCAGCGCGGGCTGGCCGTCGACGGGCGGTGCAAGGCGTTCGCGGCCGCGGCCGACGGCACGGGGTGGTCCGAGGGCGCCGGTGTGCTGCTGCTGGAACGGTTGTCCGACGCCCGCCGCAACGGGCACCGCGTGCTCGCGATCGTCCGCGGTTCGGCGGTCAACCAGGACGGGGCCTCCAACGGGCTCACCGCTCCCAGCGGCCCTTCGCAGCAACGGGTGATCCGCCAGGCGCTGGCGAACGCTCGACTGTCCACATCGGACGTCGACCTCGTCGAGGCGCACGGCACGGGCACCCGGCTCGGTGATCCGATCGAGGCGCAGGCGTTGCTGGCCACCTACGGCCAGGACCGGGACGAGCCGCTGTACCTGGGTTCCATCAAGTCCAACATCGGTCATTCCCAGGCGGCCGCCGGAGTCGCCGGAATCATCAAGGTCGTCGAGGCCATGAGGCACGGAGTGCTGCCGCGCACGCTCCACGTCGACGAGCCGTCGCCCCACGTCGACTGGACGGCGGGCGCCGTGGAACTGCTCACCGGCGAGCGCCCCTGGCCCGCTGTCGACCGGCCCCGCCGCGCCGCGGTGTCGTCGTTCGGCCTGAGCGGCACCAACGCCCACGTCATCCTCGAACAGGTCGTGGAGGACGAGGAGACCGTCGAACGAACGCCTCCGGCTGTGTTGCCGTGGGTGTTGTCGGCCAAGAACGAGAACGGCCTGCGGGCCCAGGCGTCCCGCGTGCTCGACGCCGTGGGCGGAGCCGATCCGCTCGACGTCGCCTGCTCGCTCGCCACCGGCCGGTCGACGCTCGACCGGCGGGCCGCGGTGATCGGCTCGACCCGGGACGACCTCGTGGCCGGACTGACCGCGCTGGCGCAGGGTTCTCCCTCGCCCGCCGTCGTCACCGGCACCCCGCTGATCGGGCGCACGGCGTTCCTGTTCACCGGGCAGAGCAGCCAGCGCTGCGGCATGGGTCGCGAGCTCTACCAAGCCTTCCCCGTTTACACCGAGGCGTTCGACGCGGTGGTGACGGCGCTGGACGAGCACCTGGACAGGTCGCTCGCCGGCGTGGTCTTCGGCGACGACCCGGACCTGCTCGACCGGATGGGCTACCTGCAACCGGCCCTGTTCGCCGTCGAGGTCGCGCTGTTCCGGCTGCTGGAGTCCTGGGGCGTGCGTCCCGACTTCGTCGCCGGCCACTCCATCGGTGAGCTCACGGCCGCGCACGTGGCCGGTGTCTGGACACTGGCGGACGCGGCGAAGATGGTCGCCGCCCGCGGCAGGCTCATGGAGGCGCTGCCCTCCGGCGGTGCCATGGTCAGCGTTCAGGCCTCGGAGGAAGAGGTGCGCGCCGCGCTCGTCGACGGCGTCGAGATCGGTGCTGTCAACGGCCCGGACGCGGTGGTGTTGTCCGGCGACGAGAACGCGGTCCTCGCGGTGGCGGAGTCGTTCGCCGAGCGGGGCCGCAAGACCAAGCGGCTGCGCATGACGCACGCGTGTCATTCGGCGCGCATGGACGGCATGCTCGCCGAGTTCACCGTGGTCGCCCGAAGCGTCTCCTACGGTGCCGCGCGCATCCCGGTGGTGTCCAACGTGACCGGCAAGCTGGCCGGTGTCGACGAGGTCACCGTGCCGGGGTACTGGCCGCGGCACGTCCGGCAGTCCGTCCGGTTCGCGGACTCGATCACCTGGCTCCGCTCCGAGGGCGTCTCGAGGTTCGTCGAACTGGGACCCGACTCGGTGCTGACCGCCATGCTCGCCCGCGTTCTGCCCGACGAGGACGTGCTCGCCGTACCGATGTTGCGCGGCGGCCGTTCCGAGCCGGTGACGGCGACGACCGCCCTCGCCGCACTGCACGTGCGCGGCGGGCGCGTGGACTGGCGGACGTTCTACGAACGCACCGGCGCTCGTGCGGTCGAGTTGCCCACCTACGCGTTCCAGCACGACAGCTACTGGCTGAAGTCCGCGGGCAGCGCCGGAGATCCGGCCGGGCTGGGCCTGGCCGACGCCCGTCACCCGCTGCTGGGTGCGTCGGTGGCACTGGCCGACGAGTCCGGGATCGTCCTCACCGGCCGGGTCTCGCTCTCCACCCACCCGTGGCTCGCGGACCACGTCGTCGCGGGAACCACGATCCTGCCGGGAGCGGCGCTGGTCGAACTGGCGCTCCGCGCGGGCGACGAGGCCGGGTGCCCGCACCTGGAGGAGCTCACCCTGCACGAGCCGGTGTTCCTGGACGGTCCGCGCGACCTGCAGGTCGTGCTGGCCGCGCCGGACGACTCGGGCCGCCGGCCGGTGTCCCTGCACTCCCGCGCAGGCGTTGGCAGCTGGGTCCAGCACGCCTCCGGCACGCTGACCCCCTCCGTCACGGCGCCCGACTTCGACCTCGCCGAGTGGCCCCCGCGTGGCGCCACCACCGTCGACCTGGGTGACGTGTACGAAGCCTTCGCCCGCAACGGCCTGGAGTACGGGACGGTGTTCCGCGGCCTGCGGGCCGCCTGGCGCCTCGGCGACGAGGTCTACGCGGAGCTGCGGCTGCCCGAGGAAGGCGAGGCGCAGAAGGACGCGGAGAAGTTCGGCCTGCACCCGGCGCTGCTCGACGCCTGCCTGCACGCCATCGGTCTCACGGCGGACGAGGACTCCGGTCCTCGGGTGCCCTACCTGTGGCAGGACGTCGCCCTGCACGCGATCGGCGCCACCACGCTGCGGTTGCGGCTGACCCCCGGCAAGTCGGACGCGGTCACGCTCCGGGTCGCGGACGGCGTCGGCGCGCCGGTGGTCACCATCGGTGCGCTCCTGCTGCGCCAGATCAGCGCCGACCAGTTCAAGACGGCCGAACCGGGTGGACTCGACTCGTTGTTCCACCTCGACTGGGCACCGCTCTCCGTCTCCGGTGAGCACGACGTCGAGTGGGCCTTCGCCGACGACCTGGACGACGACGTCCCGCCCCCGCCGGTCGTCGTGCTCCCGGTTCGCGCGGGAGCCGCCGACGTGGCGGGCACCGCACTGGCGGAGACCAACCGGGTCCTCGCCGTGCTCCAGCGCTGGAACGCCGACGAGCGCCTGCAGGCCACCACCCTGGTGGTGCTCACCCGCGACGCGGCCGGCACGGACCAGGCCGACCCCGCGGCCGCCGCGGTCTGGGGCCTGGTGCGCTCGGCCCAGTCCGAGTACCCCGGTCGGTACGTGCTGATCGACACCGACACCGACGCCGAGCCGGCCTCCGCACAACTGGCGGCGGCCCTGTCCACCGGCGAGCCGCAGCTGCTCCTCCGCGGCGGTGAGTTCGCCGCGCCGCGCCTGGCCCCACTGCCTGCGGCGGACGAGCTCGTCGTTCCGGCCGGCCCGGCCTGGCGACTGGGCATGACCGGCCGCGGCACCGTGGACAACCTGCGCCTGGAGCCGTACCCGCAGGCACTGGAACCGCTGGCGGCCGACGACGTCCGGATCGCCGTCGCCGCGGCGGGCCTGAACTTCCGCGACGTGCTCAACGTGCTCGGCATGTTCGACGGCGAGCCAGGCCCCCTCGGCAACGAGGTGGCGGGCGTGGTGGTCGAGGTCGGGTCCGGCGTGACGGACCTGGCGGTCGGCGAGGCCGTGATGGGCGTCGCGGCCGGCGGCGTCGGCACGGTCACCGTCGCGCCCCGCGCCTACGTGACGCGGGTTCCCGACGGCTGGTCGTTCGAGACCGCGGCCTCGGTCCCGCTGGTGTTCCTGACCGCCTACTACGGGCTCAAGGAACTGGCCGGGCTCAGCGCCGGCGAGTCGGTGCTGATCCACGCGGGCGCCGGCGGCGTCGGCATGGCCGCCGTGCAGATCGCCCGGCACCTCGGCGCGGAGGTCTACGCCACCGCGAGCGCCGGCAAGCAGCACGTGCTGCGCGAGGCCGGGCTCGACGACGGCCACATCGCCGACTCCCGCACGCTCGACTTCGAGCAGCACTTCACGTCCACCAGCGGCGGGCGCGGCGTCGACGTCGTGCTGGACGCGCTGACCGGTGAGTTCGTCGACGCCTCGCTGCGGCTGCTGCCGCGCGGCGGCCGGTTCATGGAGATGGGCAAGGCCGGGCTGCGCGACCCGGACGAGGTCGCCGCGGCGCATCCCGGAGTCCTCTACCGGCCCTTCGACCTGATCGAGGCCGAACTGGAGCTGCTCACCCGGATGTGGTCCGAGGTGGTCGAGCTGTTCGACCGCGGTGTGCTCACGCCGTTGCCGACCCGCGTCTGGGACGTGCGGCGCGCTCCGGAGGCGTTCCGCTTCCTCAGCCAGGCCAAGCACATCGGCAAGCTGGTGCTGACGATCCCGGCCGGTCCCGAGCCGGACGGCACCGTGCTGATCACCGGCGGTACCGGCGACCTCGGCGGCCTGCTCGCCAGGCACCTGGTGACCGAGCACGGTGTCCGGCACCTGGTCCTGACCAGCCGTCGCGGCCCGGACGCGCCGGGTGCCACCGAACTGGTCGCCGACCTGTCCGGTCTGGGTGCCGAGGTCACCGTCGTCGCCTGCGACCTCGCCTCCCGCGGCGCCGTGGCGGACCTGCTGGGCGCCATCCCTGACCGGCACCCGCTGACCGGTGTCGTGCACGCGGCGGGCGTTCTCGACGACGGCCTGGTCGACGCGCTCACCCCGGAGCGGGTGGACCGCGTCTTCGCACCCAAGGTCCATGCCGCCACCCACCTGCACGAGCTGACCCGGCACCTGCCGCTGCGCTGGTTCGTCCTGTTCTCCTCGGCCGCCGGTGTGCTGGGCAACGCGGGGCAGGCCAACTACGCCGCGGCCAACAGCTTCCTCGACGCCCTGGCCGTCCGACGCCGCGCCGACGGCCTGGCCGCCCACTCGATCGCGTGGGGCCTGTGGGCGGGCGGCATGGGCGACCGGCTCGGCGAGGAGGGCGAGGAACGCCTGCGCCGCGCTGGTTTCCCGCCCATCACCTCCGCCGAGGGCATGGCGATGTTCGACATCGCCGTCGGCACCGCGCACCCGGTCCTGCTCGCACTGCGGGTCGACCGCGCCACGGTCCGCGCCAACGCCTCGGACGCGTCCATGTCCCCGTTGCTGCGCAGTCTGGTCGGCTCTCCCGGCCGTGTGCGGGCCAAAGCGGCAGCCGCGCAACAGGACGGCGAACTGCTCCGCAAGCTCGCCGAGCTGACCGCGGCCCAGCGGGACGAGTTCCTGCTCGACCTGGTCCGGCGAGAGGCCGCACTGGTGCTCGGCAGGGCGGGCGCGGACAGCGTCGAACCCGCCCGCGGTTTCAGCGACCTCGGGTTCGACTCGCTGACGTCGGTCGAGTTCCGCAACCGCCTGAGCGCCGCCACGGGACTGCGCCTGTCCTCCACGCTGGTCTTCGACTACCCCAGCCCGGCCGCGCTGTCCGCGTTCCTGCACACCGAACTGGCCGGTGACGCCGCACCGGCGAGCACCGCGCTGATCGAACAGATAGGCCGGCTGGAGGCGATGCTCGCCGGCACCGATCCGGACGACACCGAGGTCGACCGGCGTCTGCAGCGCCTGCTGTCCGACTGGACGGCCAAGCGCTCGGACTCCTCCGGAAGCGATCTCGACACCGCGACCCCGGACACCATCCTCGCGCTGATCGACCACGAGTTCGGCACGCGCTGACCAGCCCCGGCCGTCATAGGAGCCATCACCGATGCCCACCGAAGAGCAGTACGTCGACTACCTCAAGCGAATGGCGGCTGACCTGCGGGAGAGCCGTCGGCAGCTGCGGGAGTCCGAGGAACGCCAGACCGAGCCGATCGCGATCATCGCGATGAGCTGCCGCTATCCCGGTGAAGTCCGTTCGCCGCGGCAGCTGTGGGACCTCGTCAGCTCCGAGGGCGACGCCGTCTCGCCGTTCCCCACCAACCGCGGCTGGGACCTGGACGGGCTCTACGACCCGGACCCGGAGCGGCAGGGCACGACCTACGTCCGCGAGAGCGGCTTCCTGCACGACGCCGACGAGTTCGACGCCGAGCTGTTCGGCATCTCGCCGCGCGAGGCCGAGGCGACCGACCCGCAGCAGCGGCTGCTGCTGGAGACCGCGTGGGAGGCCGTCGAGAGCGCCGGCATCGACCCGGCCTCGCTCAAGGGCAGCGCGACCGGCGTGTTCGCCGGTGTCACGAACACCGAGTACGCCACCCGGCTCACCGAGGTGCCGGGGGAGTACGAGGGGTACCTCGCCACCGGGACCCTGGGCAGCGTGGTGTCCGGCCGGATCTCCTACGTGCTGGGCCTGCAGGGGCCGTCGGTGTCGATCGACACGGCCTGCTCGTCCTCACTGGTGGCGCTGCACCTGGCCGCCCACTCGCTGCGGACGGGGGAGTCCACCCTGGCCCTCGCGGGCGGGGTGACGGTCATGGCCAGCCCCGGCCCGTTCGTCGACTTCTCCCGCCAGCGCGGGCTGGCCGCCAACGGCCGGTGCAAGCCGTTCGCCGACGGCGCCGACGGCACGAACTGGGCCGAAGGCGCCGGCGTGCTGGTGCTGGAGCGGTTGTCCGACGCCCGGCGCAACGGCCACCCGGTGCTGGCCGTGATCCGCGGCAGCGCGGTCAACTCCGACGGCGCGTCCCACGGCCTGACCGCCCCGAACGGCCCGTCACAGCAGCGGGTGATCCGCCAGGCGCTGGCCGCCGCGAGGCTGTCACCGGCGGACGTGGACGCGGTCGAGGCGCACGGCACCGGCACGAAGCTCGGTGACCCCATCGAGGCACAGGCCCTGCTGGCCACCTACGGCCAGGACCGCACCGAGCCGCTGTGGATCGGGTCGGTCAAGTCCAACATCGGGCACACGCAGTGCGCCGCGGGCGTCGCCGGGGTCATCAAGATGGTCGAGGCGATGCGGCACGGCGTCCTCCCGGCGAGCCTGCACGTCGACCGGCCGTCCGGGCACATCGACTGGTCGGCCGGAACGATCTCGCTGCTCTCCGAACGGCGGCCGTGGCCGCAGGTGGACAGGCCTCGCCGCGCGGGGGTGTCCTCGTTCGGCATCAGCGGCACCAATGCCCACGTCATCCTGGAGCAGGCACCCGAAGAGCCGCTGCAGGCTCGTGAGGTCCAGGCACCGGCCGTGGTGCCCTACGTCCTTTCGGGCGCGTCTCCCGCCGCGGTGCGCGCCCAGGCCGCGGCGCTGCTGTCCAGTGTGGACGAAGTCCCGGACGAGCCCGTGGACATCGCGCTGTCGCTGGCCACCACCCGCGCGGCGATGGACCACCGTGCCGTCGTCGTGGGTGCCGGCCCCGAGGAACTGGCCGCCGGACTGCGCGCCGTGGCTGACGGCGACGCCGGGGCCATCGCCGGGTTCGCCACCTCCGGAAAACTGGCCGTGTTGTTCAGCGGCCAGGGTTCGCAGCGGATCGGCATGGGCCGCGAGCTGCACGGCGCCTTCCCGGTCTTCGCCACCGCGTTCGACGAGGTCTGCGAGTACCTGCCGGGCGTGCGCGAGGTGGTGTTCGGCGATGACGCCGAGTTGCTGAACCGCACCGAGTTCGCCCAGCCCGCCCTGTTCGCCTTCGAGGTGGCGCTGTTCCGCCTGGTCACCTCGTGGGGTGTGGTCCCCGACCTCCTCGCGGGGCACTCGATCGGAGAGTTCGCCGCCGCCCACGTCGCGGGTGTGTTCTCCCTTGCCGACGCGGCACGGCTGGTGCTGGCCCGAGGCCGCCTGATGCAGGCGTTGCCGGCCGGTGGAGCGATGGTCGCGGTCGAGGCGACCGAGGACGAGGTCCGCCCCCACCTCAGCGACGACGTGTGCCTGGCCGCGGTCAACGGCCCCCGCGCGGTGGTCCTGTCCGGAGCCGAG
Source organism: Lentzea californiensis (assembly GCF_024648825.1). GTDB lineage: Bacteria > Actinomycetota > Actinomycetes > Mycobacteriales > Pseudonocardiaceae > Lentzea > Lentzea californiensis. The sequence goes on along the minus strand of NZ_JANBBE010000020.1, from coordinate 59,742 downwards.
AAGGCCACTCTCGCCGTGGCGGAGCGGTTCGCCGACCGCCGCACGACGCGGCTGAAGGTCTCGCACGCCTTCCACTCCAGCCTGATGGACCCCGTGCTGGCGGAGTTCGCGGAGATCGCCCGTGACGTCACCTACGGCGAGCCCACCATCCCGGTGGTCTCCACGCTGACCGGTGAGCTCGCCGAGCGGCTGACCGACCCGGCGTACTGGGTCGAGCACGCCCGCGAGGCGGTTCGGTTCGCCGACGCCCTCGAGACCTTGCGCAAGCGCGGTGCGACCACGTTCCTGGAGCTGGGACCGGACGCTCCGCTGACCGCGATGGGCCGTTCCGCCCTGGCCGACAGCGCGGTCTTCGCCGCCGCGCAGCGCAAGGACCGCGATTCGATCGAGACGCTCGTCCGCGCGCTCGCCGCGTTGCACGTCAACGGCTTCGTCGTCGACTGGGCCGCCTACCTCGGCGGCACCGGTGCTCGCACCGTCTCCCTGCCGACGTACCCGTTCCAACGCCGGCGCTACTGGCTGGAGGACGCCGGGGACGGCACGGCCGGCACCGGTGGCGACGACGCCCGTTTCTGGTCCGTCGTGGCGAGCGGTGACGTCGAGGAGCTGGCCGCCGAGCTGGATCTGCCGGACACGCAGGTCGCACTCGGCGACGTCCTCCCGGCACTGGCGCGCTGGCGCACCTCCCGTGCGAACGAGTCCGAAGTGGACGCTCTGGGACATCACGTGCGGTGGAAGCCGTTCACGCCGGAACCGGCGGTGGCGTCCGGACGGTGGCTGCTGGTGTTCTCGTCGCGGTCCGGCGACTGGACCGATGCCGCCGCGTCGGCACTGCGAGGAGCCGAGGTCGAACGCGTGGTGCTCGACGCACCCGACCGGGCCTCCGTGGCCGTCGCATTGGACGGTGTCCAGGAGTTCGACGGTGTGCTCTCTCTGGTCGCGCTCGACGAGCACGAGAGCGACGGCCTGTCCTTCGGTGCTGAAGCGACCCTGTCGCTGGTGCAGGAACTGGCATCCCGTGAACTCAAAACTCCTTTGTGGACGTTGACCCGGCAGGCCGTGGCGACCGGCCCGCACGAGGCGCCTGCCTCCGCGGTCCAGGCGCAGCTCTGGGGATTCGGCAGGGCTGCCGCGCTGGAACACCCGCGGTTGTGGGGTGGACTGGTCGACGTTCCGGCTGAGCCGTCCGACCGTGTCAGCGCACTTCTCGGTGCCGTGGTCACGGGACCGCGCGGCGAGGACCAGGTCGCAATTCGCACGGCGGGCGCGTTCGGCCGTCGCCTGGCGCACGCCGACAACGCCGAGCCGGCGCGCTCGTGGAAGCCGCGGGGCACCGTCCTGGTGACCGGCGGCACCGGCGGCCTCGGTGGAGTGGTCGCCCGCTGGCTGGTCGAAGCGGGCGCGGACCACGTGGTGCTGGTCTCCCGGACCGGTGGGAACGCGCCTGGCGCGGAGTCCCTGCGGGAAGACCTGGGCGCCAAGGTCTCCATCGTCGCCTGCGACGTCGCCGACCGCGACGCGCTCGAGAACGTCGTCGGTGGGTTCCGCGACGACCTGCGTGCTGTGTTCCACCTCGCGGGAGTCCTCGAGATCGGGCAGATCGAGACGATCGGCCGCACGTCCTACACGGACGCGTTGCGCGCCAAGGTCTCCGGCACCCGGAACCTCGAAGAGCTCACCGACGGGCTCGACCTGGACGCCTTCGTGTTGTTCTCCTCGATCGCCGCGTCCGTCGGCAACCCCGCGCAGAGCGTGTACGGCGCCGCGAACGCCTACCTGGAAGCCGTCGCCCAGCAGCGCCGGTTCCGCGGCCTGCCCGCCACCTCCGTCGCCTGGGGTCGCTGGGGCCAGGTCGGCATGGGCGTCAGCGGACAGGCCGACCAGTTGCTCAGCGACCTCGGCGTGCCCGCCATGGCACCGGAACTGGGCGTCACCGCGTTGCGGCGCGCGCTCGGCCGCGAGGAGACCGCGCTGACCGTGGCGGCGTTCGAGTGGCCGAAGTTCGCACCACCCTTCGCCGCGCTGCGACCGAGCCCTCTGCTCGCCGACCTGCCCGAGGTCGTGGCGATCGCCGAGGCCGACGCGCGGCGTGCGGAGGAGGGCGTCGAGGTCACCACGGCGTGGCGGACGAGGCTCGCCGGCATGCCCCAGGCCGAGCGCGAGCGCGTGCTGCACCAGCTCGTGCTCACCCACACCTCCGCCGTGCTGGGCCATGAGGACGAGGTCAGCGCCCAGCAGCTGTTCACCAAGCTGGGCGTCGACTCGCTCACCGCGGTCGAGCTGCGCGGCCGGCTCAACGCCGAGACCGGGCTCGCGCTGCCGCCCACCATCGTCTTCGACCACCCGAGCCCGGCCGCCCTCGTCACACACCTGCTCTCCGAGCTCGGCCCGCAGGAGCAGCCCTCGACGACGAAGGCCGCCGTGCGCCCGAACACCGGGCAGGGCCAGGAGATCGCCGTGGTCGGCATGTCCTGCCGCTTCGCCGGCGGCAGCGACACGGTCGACGACTACTGGCAGAACCTCATGCAGGGCAAGGACCTGGTCAGCCTGGCTCCGGAGAACCGGTGGAACGCCGCCGACTACCTCGACCCCGACCGCACCGCGCCGGGCAAGGCCTACACCCAGCACGGCGCGTTCGTCACCGACATCGCGGGCTGGGACGCCGCGTTCTTCGGGCTCTCGCCGCAGGAGGCACGCCGCACCGATCCGAGCTTCCGGCTGCTCATGGAGCTCGTCTGGGAGGCGTTGGAGGACTCCTCGCTGACCGCGGAGGAGTTGCGCGGCAGCCGCACCGGCGTGTTCGCCGGGCTGATCGACACCATCCAGTACAGCATGCGCCAGCTGGAGGCCGACGGTGCCGAGGCCTCGGACGACCCGTACTTCGGCCTGGGCAGCTCGCTGTCCGCGGCGGCCGGCCGGATCGCGCACCAGCTCGACCTGCGCGGTCCCTGCTTGACCGTGGACACCGCATGCTCCTCCGCGCTCAGCGCCATGCACCTGGCCGTGCAGAGCCTGCGCCGCGGCGAGTGCGACATCGCGATCGTCGGCGCCTCCTCCACGATGATCAACCCGGAGGTGTTCGTCCAGTCCTGCAAGATGAGCATGCTCGCCGCCGACGGCCGCACCAAGACCTTCGACGAGTCCGCCGACGGCTACGTGATCGGCGAGGGCGGCGGCGTGGTCGTCCTGCGCCGCACCCAGGACGTCGCGCCGGGTCAGCGCACCCGTGCGCTGATCCGCGGCACGGCGACCAACCAGGACGGCCGCAGCAACGGTCTCACCGCGCCCAACCGGGCCGCGCAGATCGCGGTCATCCGTGCCGCTCACGCCGACGCGGGCGTGCGGACAGACGACATCGGCTACGTCGAGGCGCACGGCTCCGGCACGCAGCTCGGCGACGCCATCGAGTTCACCGCCCTGCAGGAGGTCTTCGGCGAGCGCTCCGCGCCGGAACCGCTGTACGTGGGCGCGGTCAAGTCCAACGTCGGCCACACCCTGGCCGCCGCCGGGATGGCCGGTCTGGTCAAGACCGTGCTGGCGCTGGAACACGGCGAGATCCCGGCCAACCTGCACATGACCACTCCCAACTCGGTCGTCACCCTGGACGGCCCCGTCCGGCCCGTGCAGACCGCGAGGTCCTTCCCCGCGGACGCCGGCGGCGTGCTGCGAGCGGGCGTCAGCTCGTTCGGCTGGTCGGGCTCGAACGTCCACTTCGTACTGGAGCGGGCGCCGCAGGGCCCGGTGCCGCGATCGGGACCGCCGTGGCAGCTGCTCACGGTGTCCGGGCACAACGAGTCCAGCCTGCGCGCGAACGCCGTGGCGCTGGCCGATCACCTGGAAGCTCACCCGGAGCTGGAACTGGCCGACGTCGCGCACACCACGCAGTCCGGACGCAGCGCGCTGCCGGTGCGAGCCGCGCTGCCGGTGCGCGACACCGCGGACGCCATCGCGTCCCTGCGGGCGGGCGTGACCGGTTCGGTGGTCGAGGACAAGCGCCGCTTCGGACTGTTCCTCCCTGCGGCCCTTGGTTCCTGGCGTGGCGCCACGGAGGAGCTGTACCGCACCGAACCGGCGTTCAGCGCCGCGATCGACGAGTGCGCCGGCCTGCTGGGCGGGCGGGTGGACCTGCTGGGCGCGCTGTACGGCGAGGCCGATGCCGACGAGCGGGCCGCTGTGTTCGCGGTCGAGTACGGCCTGGTCCGGTTGCTCGGCTCGTGGAATCTGGTTCCCGCCGTTGTGCTGGGTGCCGGGGTGGGGGAGCGTGTCGCCGCGGTCGTCGGCGGGATGCTGTCGCTGGCCGACGGTCTGGCGCTGGCTCTGGAGGGAACGGTTCCCGGTACGGCCGCGGAGCCCACGATCACCGTCGTGTCACCGCGCACCGGCGCCGCGCTGACCACGGCCGAGGTGACGGACACCGCCTACTGGGCCGGCGAGTCCGATCGGATCGCGGACGGCATGGAGGTTCTGGGCCGGCACGCCGAAGTGCTCGTCGAGGTCGGTCCGGCCGCAGCCGCGAGCGGATCGCTCACGCGGACGGTCAGCCTGCCGCTGGAGCAGGGGCGCCGGTCGTGGCTCGCCGCGCTCGGTGCGCTGTGGGAACACGGCGTGCCCGTCGACTGGGCGAGTGGTGCAGGTGCGGAACGCGTGTTCGTCCCGCTGCCCGCGTACCGCTTCCAGCGCACCCGCTACTGGCCGGAGTTCCCGGCGAAAGGCACCACCGCTTCGGCGGCGCCCGCGCTCACGGCCAACGCCGGGATGCCGTCGTACGACGGCTTGAAGGCCCACGTGCCCACCTGGCGGCGCGACAACAGCCGCCCACTGCCCGCCACCGCGGGACCGCTGGTGCTCCTCGCCGAACCGGGCGCGTTCGCCGACAGGTTCGCCGCGCTGGCAAGGGAAGCCGGGCACGACGTGGTCCACGCGCACACCCGGCCGCAGGACCAGGAGGACTATCGCGCTCTGCTGGCGGGCACCGCCGGGGAGCCGGTGCGGATCGTGCACGCCTACGGTCTCACCGACACCGGCCAGGAGAGCGGCTTCTACAGCCTGATGCGGCTCGGCAAGGCCATCGGCACGGAATGTGCCGGCAGGAGGGTCGAGCTGGTCAGCCTCGCCGCGAACGGGTTCGAGGTCCTCGACGGCGACGCGAAGGACCCGCACGCCGCGACCATCGCGGGCATCACGAGCGCCATCGCCGCGGAGTACCCCCTGGTCCGGTCGCAGTACGCCGACTTCGGAACGGACGGCGACCACGCCCGCCAGGCGCTGCGCGAACTCGACGGCCTGGCAGCGTCCACTTCGGACACCGTGGACGGTGTCGGTGTGGTCGCGTGGCGGCACGGCCGTCGCTGGGTGCGCGACTTCGAGGTGGTCGGGCTACCGGAGGTCGCCGACAGCGATGCCTGGCGTCCCGGTGGCGTCTACCTCATCACCGGCGGTCTGGGCGAGCTCGGCCTGGCACTGGCGCGGCGGCTGGCCCCGCTCGGCACCAGGCTCGCGCTGGCCGGCCGGAAGGGTCTGCCGCCGGAGGAGACCTGGGACTCCTGGATCGCGGAGAAGGGCGTCAACGACAAGATCAGCGGCGTGCTCATGGCCGTCGCGGAACTGCGTGCCCTGGGCGCCGAGGTGTTCGTCGCCCAGGCCGACGTCAGCGATCCCGCACAGGTCGTCTCGCTGGTGCGGGAGGTCCGGGCGCACTTCGGTGAGCTGCACGGCGTCGTGCACGCGGCCGGCGTCGCGGGTGGCGGCCTGCTGCAGACTAAGACCGAGGAGCAGGCGGCCGCGGTGCTCGCCCCGAAGGTGGCGGGCACGCTCGCCCTGGCCGACGCGCTGCGAGACGACCCGGTGGAACTGCTGGTGCTCTACTCGTCGGTCGCCAGCCTGACCGTTGGCGTCGGCGCGACCGACTACGCGGCGGCGAACGCGTTCCTCGACTCCTTCGCGGTCGTGGAGGCCAACACGGGCGGGGTCGCCAAGCGCGTCGTCTCGGTGGCGTGGGGACCGTGGCAGCTCGACCCCTGGACGTCGGCGGGCCTCGCCGGCTCGGCCGAGATGCAGGAGGGCTCCAAGCGGTTCCGCGAGGAGTTCGGCATCCCGACCGAGGAGGGGACGGAACTGCTGTCCCGCATCGTGGCCTCCGGAGAGACGCAGGTGGCCGTGCTGTCGCTGGAGCTCTCCGACGCCCTGGCCGCCCTGGCCCAGCTCGACTCCTTCGACGCCCTGGTGGGCGGCGCGGCGGTCGACCTGACCGACGGCAAGCGCTATCCACGTCCGGAGCTGCGCACTCCCTACGTTGCCCCGAGCACACCGGCCCAGCAGCAGGTGGCCGAGATCTGGCAGGCCTGCCTGGGGCTGGAGCAGGTGGGCGTCGACGACCGGTTCTTCGACCTCGGCGGCACCTCGCTGATCGGCCTGGTGGTGATCGGCCGCATCGGCAAGGAGCTCGGCGTCGAGCTGGCGCCGGCGATGTTGTTCGAGAAGCCGACCATCGCCGAGTTCGCGACCCTGCTCGCACGGCCGGAGGCGGCGGCGGGGCCGGACCTCGCCGACGTGGCCGAGGACGCCTCCGCCCGCGGTGAACGCCGCCGGGCGCGCGCCGGAAACCTGCGCCGGCGCCAGACCGGAACCCGAAGGTGAGGAACAGATGACCACGCAGGAACGCGACAACAGCCACGACATCGCGATCGTGGGCATGGCCGGGAACTTCCCCGGCGCTCCTGACATCGGCAGGTTCTGGGCCGACCTGTGCGCGGGGCGGGACGGGATCACGAGGATGAGCCCGGTCGAGCTGCTGGCGGCCGGCGTGCCGCCGCGGCTGGTGGACGATCCCGCCTTCGTCGCCGCGTCGGGCGTGCTGTCCGATGTGGACCGCTTCGACGCGGACTTCTTCGGCTTCAGCAGGTCCGACGCCGAGCTGGCCGACCCGCAGCACCGCCTGTTCCTCGAGTGCTCGTGGCACGCGCTCGAGGACGCGGGTGTCGACCCTGGCCGCTTCGACGGCCTGGTCGGGGTGTTCGCGGGCGGTGCGCCGAGCACCTACCTGCTGTCCAACCTGCTGCAGAACGACGACGCCGTGCTCACCTACGGGCCCGACCACCTCGTCCTGCAGAACGAGAAGGACCTGCTCGCGTCGCGGGTGTCCTACGCGCTCGACCTCACCGGGCCCTCGGTGAGCGTCCAGAGCTGCAGCTCGACCGCGCTCGCCGCGGTCACCGCGGGCTGTGGCAGCCTGCTGTCCGGCGAGTCGGACCTGGTCGTCGCGGGAGCGGTCTCGGTGATCGTCCCGCAGCACCCCGGTTACCTCTACCGCCAGGGCGGCGAGTTCTCCCCGGACGGCGTCAGCCGCGTTCTCGACGCCGGTGCCAACGGCAAGATCCCCGGCGACGGCGTCGGCGTGGTCGTGTTGCGCAGGCTCGAGGACGCGCAGGCCGACGGGGACCGGATCTACGCGGTCATCCGCGGCTGGGCCGCGCTGCACGAGGGCAGGAAAGGCCGCCAGGGGTTCGGCGTGCCCGGCGTGCCGGGACAGACCGCCGTGATGGCCGAGGCGATGGCCGTCGCGGGAGTCGGCCCCGCCGAGATCGACCACGTCGAGGTGACCGCGATGGGCACGCCCTTCGGTGACGCCGTGGAGATCATGGCGTTGCAAGAGGTCTTCGGCGTGGACGGCGTCGAGCGGGTCACCCTCGGCTCGACCGACGGCAACCTCGGCCACATCAACCAGGCCGGCGGGATCGCCCGCCTGATCAAGGCGGCTCTCGCGCTGCACCACGAGAAGGTGCCGCCCGCCGTGAACTTCTCCGCACCCAACCCGCGGCTGGCCGCTTCCGGTGACCGGCTCGCGGTGGTGACGGAGCTGACCGAGTGGCCGCGGGGCGAACGCCCACGGCTGGCCGGCGTCAACGCGCACGGTTACGGCGGCGCGGACGTCCACGTCGTCATCGAGGAAGCCCCGGCCGAGGACGACGTGCGACCGCCGGCGCGTCCGCACCAGCTGCTGGTCTGGTCGGCCCGCACGGCCGAAGCGGCCGACGCCGCGACGGCGAAGCTGGCCGCGGACGCCGCGCGGTGGGCGAACCTGGCGGATGCCGCCTACACGCTGCAGGTCGGGCGTGGGGCGTTCGAGCACCGGCGGATGGCCGTGGTCTCGTCGAGCACCGATGCCGTGCAGGCGCTGACCTCGCAGGCCCGTGTGCTCGCCGAAACGGGTGTGAGCGCGCGGCGTGCGGGGTTCCTGCTGGCCGGCGTAGGGGAGCAGTACGACGGCATGGCCGGTGGGCTGTACGCCTCCGAACCGGTGTTCCGCGCGGCGGTCGACGAGTGCGCCGAGCTGTTCCGCGAGCACCTCGGCTTCGACCCGGTCGCCCGCCTGGTCGGTGCGAGGAAAGCGGGTGGCGGAGGTCTGGCCGCCCTGCTCGGCCGCTCACCGGACGTCGAACCTGGCGGGCCCGCGGACACGGTCGTCGTCCAGCCCGGCGTCTTCGCGGTCGACTACGCGCTGGGCAGGCTGATGACGGCCTGGGGCGTGCAGCCCTCGATTCTCGCGGGATACAGCGTCGGAGAGTTCGCCGCCGCGGCTCTCGCGGGCAGCCTGACCCTCCAGGAGGCGACCGCCCTGGTCGCCACGAGGGCCAAGCTGATCTCGGGGCTGCCGGCCGGAGCGATGGCCGCCGTGCCGCTCTCGGAGAGCGAGCTGACCGGCCTGGTGGGCGACCTCGCGGTCTTCTCCCTCGACGTCGCCGCGGTCAACGGTCCGCGCATGATCGTCGTCTCGGGTACCGCCGAGGGCGTCGTCCAGCTCACCGAGAAGCTCGCCGCCGAGGGGGTGCCCGCCAGGCCGCTGCGGACCACCCACGCGTTCCACTCCCGCTCCCTGCGGCCGGCGGCGGCGGAACTCACCGCCTGGGCCAGGCTGAACCTCAGCCCTCGCGCCCCCGAAACGCCGTACCTGTCCAACGTCACCGGGCTGCCGATCACCGAGAGGCAGCTGAAGGACCCCGGCTACTGGGCCGAGCACATGTGCCGCCCGGTGCAGTTCGCCACCATGATCGCCCACCTGGCAGCGGAACGGCCGGACACCGCGTTCGTCGAGCTCGGTGCGGGACAGTCGATGGGGTCGATGTTCCGGGGACACCCGGACTTCCCCCAGAAGTCCTGGGCGCACCTCGTGCCCACCCTTCCCGGTGAAGCAGATCCCAGGCAGGACACCGAGTCCACGGCCGACGCGCTCGGCAGGCTCTGGCTGTCCGGTGTGGACGTCGATTGGCAGTCCTACCAAGACGGTCGCGGGGCCAGGAAGACGACCCTGCCCGGATACGCCTTCCAGCGCGACCGCCACTGGCTCGAGCCCACTGCGGCCGACCCGTTTTCTTCCCCCATGAGCAGTGCAGTCGAGGAGCAGCGATGACGAACGTTGGAGTTGTCGGAGCCGGAGTGATGGGCATCGGCGTCGCACAGGACCTGGCCCAGAAAGGGCACAGCGTGGTCCTGGTCGACAACAACCCGGAGGCGCTGGACGAGGCGCTCGCCAAGATCGAGCTGGACTGCCGGCTGAGCCGGATGCTCGGCGGCCCGGCGGTGGACTCCGAGGCGGTGCTGGCGTCGATCACCGCCGGCACCTCGCTCGAACTGCTCGCCGAGACCGAGGTGGTGATCGAGAACATCACCGAGGACTGGGAGCTCAAGAGCGCGCTGTACGCGCAGCTCGACGTCGTCTGCAAGGCGGACACCGTGTTCGTGGCGAACACGTCGGCGATCCCGATCACCAAGCTCGCCGCCCTGACCTCGCGCCCGGACAAGGTGATGGGCGTGCACTTCATGAACCCGGTGCCGATGAAGGCCGCGTGCGAGTTCATCCCCGGGTACCACACGAGTGAGCAGACCAAGGACACCGTGCGCGCGCTGCTGGACTCGATGGGCAAGAAGTCCATCCCGGTCAACGACTCGCCGGGGTTCGTGTCCAACCGCGTGCTCATGCTGACGGTCAACGAAGCGGCCTTCCTGGTCCACGAGGGCGTCGCCGACGCGAAGACCGTCGACGAGGTGTTCCGCAGCTGCTTCGGTCACCCGATGGGACCGCTGGAAACGGCCGACCTCATCGGGGTCGACACCATCCTGTACAGCGTCGAGGTGCTCTACGAGCAGTTCAACGACAGCAAGTACCGCCCCTGCCCGCTGCTCAAGAAGATGACCGACGCCGGTCTGCACGGGCGCAAGAGCGGCGAGGGTTTCTACGTCTACCAGAGCATGGGCTGATCTCGCCCCCCCGGTTCCAGCGTTCCAGTCGAGAAAGGTCCAGTCATGTCGAACGACGCCCGCACTCAGATCCGCACCTTCATCACGACCAAGTTCCCGGACGTGACGTTCTCCGACGAGGAGGACATCTTCGCGCTCGGTTTCGTGAACTCCCTGTTCGCGATGGAGCTGGTCATGTTCATCGAGAAGGCGTTCGGTACCCGCATCCCGAACGAGGAGCTCCACCTGGGCAACTTCCGGTCCGTCGCGCTGATGGCCGACCTGGTGGCGCGGCAGACGTCCGCCGCCGTGGGCTGAGCGGAGCGGTGATGAAAGCGGAGACGCGGAGCGCACCGGCCGGCCTCGCCGAGGTCCGGCGGTTCGTCGATCTGGAGATCGCGCCGCACGCCAACACCTTCGAGAGGGCGGAGCGGATCCCGCGGGAAGTCCTGTCGCGCGTGGCCGAGCTGGGTCTGTGGGCACCGTTCCTGCCCTCGGAGTTCGGCGGCGAGGCCATGGACATGGTCACGCTCGGGCGCGTGCACGAGGAGGTCGGCCGGGGCTGTTCCTCCCTGCGCAGCCTCCTGACCGTGCACACGATGATCAGCGCGTCGGTGCACCGCTGGGGAGACCAGGCCCAGCAGGAGAAGTGGCTGCAGGCGCTCGCCCGTGGTGAGAAGCTCGGCGCGTTCTGCCTGACCGAACCCGACCGCAGTGGCAGCGACGCCACCGCGGAGGGCACCACGGCGGTGCGGGACCAGGACGGCTGGATCCTCAACGGCACGAAGAAGTGGATCACCGGCGGGCAGGTCGCGGACCTCTTCATGGTGTTCGCGTCGACCGGCGGTGGCATGTCCACCTTCCTGGTCGAGGCGGATCAGCCGGGCGTCCGGGTCGTTCCGCTGCCGCACGTGTCGGGCACCACGGCGAGCATGCTCGCCCAGATCGAGTTCACCGGCGTGCGCCTGGAGCCGTCCGCACTGCTCGGCCCGCAGGGCTGGGCCGCGGGAACGGTCATGACCAACGCCCTGGGCCTGGGCCGCTACAGCGTGGCGTGCGGTGCAGTCGGCATCATCCAGGCCGCGATCGAGGCGTGCGCCGCGTACACGACGGCCCGGTCCGCCGGCGGCGTTCCGCTGAGGGACCTGCCGCACGTGCGGCAGATGATGAGCGGCATGGTGACGGCCCGCGACGCGGGACGGCTGTTGTGCGAGAGGGCGGGCGCGCTCAACGACGCGGGCGACCCGGCGACGATCATGGCCACGTGGGTGGCCAAGTACCACGCCTCCAAGTCGGCCGTGCAGGCCGCGGGCGACGCCGTCCAGATCCACGGCGCCAACGGGTTCAGCCCCGACTACCCGGTCGCGCGGTTGTACCGCGACAGCAAGGTCACCGAGGTCATCGAAGGCAGCACCCAGGTGCAGGAGCTGACGATCGCGGCCGAGGCATATCGAGAGGTGGCGCAGTGACGCAGACGGACATCGCCGCTCCGGCCAAGCCGAAGCGCGGCCGCATCAAATGTGTGGTGTGGGACCTGGACAACACCCTGTGGGACGGCACCCTGCTCGAGGACGGCGCGGTGCGCGTGCGTCCCGAGGTCGTGGAGGAGATCAAACGCCTCGACGCCCTGGGCGTCCTGCATTCGGTGGCCAGCCGCAACGACCACGACGCCGCCATGGCGCGGTTGAAGGCGGAAGGCCTCGACGAGTACTTCCTGTACCCGCAGATCAACTGGAACCCCAAGTCCCAGTCGGTCGAGCGGATCGCCAAGGAGCTCAACATCGGGCTGGACGCCGTCGCGTTCGTCGACGACCAGCCGTTCGAGCTGGAAGAGGTCTCGCACGCGCTGCCGGCGGTGAAGACGGTCGACACCGCGCGGATCGCTCTGGAGCTGGCCTCGGAGGAGTTCCAGCCGAGGTTCGTCACCGACGAGTCCCGTGTGCGCCGCGACCTCTACCGCGCTGCCGTGGTGCGTGACCAGGCCGAGCTCGACTACGAGGGCACCAACGAGGCGTTCCTGTCCACATTGGACATGGTCTTCACGATCAGCCGGGCCAGGCAGGAGGACCTGCAGCGCGCGGAGGAGCTGACCGTCCGCACCAACCAGCTGAACTCGACCGGCCGGACGTACTCCTACGACGAGCTCGACGCGTTGCGCACCTCGCCCGACCACCTGCTGCTGGTCGCGTCGCTGACCGACAAGTACGGCAGCTACGGCAAGATCGGTCTCGCACTCGTGGAGCGCGGGCAGCCCGCGTGGCACCTCCGGATGATGCTGATGTCGTGCCGCGTGATGGCCCGCGGTGTCGGCACGGTGCTGCTCAACCACGTGATGCGGCTGGCGAAGGCGGACGGCGCCAGGTTGCGGGCGGACTTCGTCGAGACCGGGCGGAACCGGGTGATGTACGTGACCTACGCGTTCGCGGGCTTCAGCGAGATCGCCCGTGACGACAACCGCCTGGTGCTGGAGTCCGGCCTCGACCAGATCCAGCCGCCTCCCGCGTACCTGGAGGTGAACGTCGAATGACCACGGCGAGCATCACCCGGCATTGGCTGCCCTACGGCAGCACCGGCACCGGGACCCGGTTGTTCTGCTTCCCGCACGCGGGTGCCAGTGCGGCGGTGTACGCCGGCTGGCGTGCCGCCGGGCAGGGCGACCTGGCGATCTGCCCGGTGCAGCTCCCCGGTCGCGCGGCCCGCGGGCGGGAAACCCCGCACCGGGACGCCGAAGCACTGGCCGACGACGTGCTCAGCGGGCTGGGCAGCGAGTTCACCGGCGACTACGCCCTGTTCGGGCACAGCGTCGGAGCCCTCGTCGCCTACCTGGTCGCCCGGCGGATCGTCGGGCAGGGCGGTCCGCCACCCCGGCACCTGTTCGTGTCGGGCCGGCCGGCGCCGCAACTGCCCAACACCCGCAGGGAACTGCGCGCGCTGCCCACCGACGACCTCGTCAAGGAACTGCGGGCGCTCGGCGGCCTCCCGGACGTCCTGCTGAAGGAGCGCTCGCTGCTGGAGCTGTTCCTGCCGCTGCTGCGCGCGGACCTGACGGTGAACGAGACCTACCAGCACGCCCCCGGACCGCCGTTGCCGATCCCGCTGACGGTGCTCGGCGGGATCGAAGACCCCCGCGCCGAGCACGCCGAACTGGCCGCGTGGCAGGAGCTGTCCACGGACTCGGCGCTGTTCACCTACCCCGGTGGCCATTTCTACCTCGACGATCGAGTGCCGGAGGTCCTGGAAGTCGTCCGCAGGAGGATGGCCGCCTGAGCGGCCGGCCCTCGTCACCGGAGCAGTGAGGACGTCGCAGGCGAAGTCCACGACCCGTAGCGAAGGGACCCAGCATGACCAAGGGTGTGCAGACCAACAGCGTGAGCAGCACTGCTGTCGTCGTCGACGGCAGTTCCGGCCACCTCGTCGACGCGGTGCTCCACGGCGGCCCCGCCGACCTGCCGCAGGAGACGCGAGCACAGCGGGTGCGCCGCGAGGAGAAGAAGGTCAAGATCCCGCACTACGGCGGGCACGAGCACTTCGAACGGGACGGCGCCACGCTCGACGGGTGCACCGAGGTGGTGTTCCGCTGGATCGGACGCACTCGCGTCGCCGAGTGAGGCGGAACGCCTCGTCGCCGCCGATGCCGCAGGCCGTGAAGCCTGCGGCATCGGCGGCTCAGTCCATGGTCGCCGTGCGGGACGGGTCTAGAAACCTGTCAATTCCCTGGCGTTCCACGAGTGCGGTACCGCCGCGTCCTCCAGCGGGGGACGAGCGATGTTGGTGACGTAGTTCGACATCGCCGAGATGGCCACCGCGGTGATCACCTCCAGCACCTGCTCGCCGGTGAATCCCGCCGCCTGGAAGGCCGCCACCTCCGCTTCGTCCACCTTTCCGCGCAGTTCGATCAGTGACTGGGTGAACGAGGACAGCGCCGCCATACGCCGATTCCTCGGCAGCACGCCCCGGCGGATCGCGTCCACCGCGGCCGGCTCGACACCCTCCGCGAGAGCCTCCATCGTGTGGAACGCGACCGCCCACTCGCTGCGGTTCGCGACCGCGTTGGACAGCAACAGGACCTGCTGCTCGTCCGGGGTGAAAGTCCCGTCGCCGCGGAAGTATCCGCAGGCGGAGAAGAACGTGTTGATCAGCGCCGGCGCGTTCGCCATCAGGCCGACGTCCGCTGGTACGAACCCGCCCGCACTGCGGAGAACCTCGAACTGTTCTTCTGCCGATTCGGCGACGTCGCCTGCGTTCCGCGTGTGGTGACTGATCATGTTGGATTCTCCGAGTTCCGTGGGCAGGGGACTGCGCGCAACTTCGACTCAGGCGGTCCGGAAGTTGCCGGTTCGGCTCACGGTCCGATGAAACACCCATGAAACGAGACTGCTGTTACCGCACGCTTGTGAGAATTCGCCCGGGTTGTGCCCGGTTCACGAGCACAGGTCGATCAGAGACTGTCCGGACAAAGCCCGAAACCCAGCGGCATCGTCCAGTGCCGCTGGGCTCGAAGACATCAGTGCCACGTGCTACGAAGATTTCGCGAGTGCGAGCTGCTCCAGCTCCTTGCGGTTCGGCTTCCCGTTCCGGTTCAGCGGAAACCGCTCGAGCACGCTCACCCGGTTCGGCTGTTCGTACTTCGGCAGGACGGTGTTGATCAGCTCACGCCAGTGGGCCGGGTCGCGCTGCTGCTCGTCCTCCACGTAGAACACGAGCGTCGAGCCACGCCGGTCACACGGCAACGCCACGATCATCGCGACGCAGCCGTGCGCGGCCAGCGTGTGCTCGATGATCTCGGGGTGCAACGTGTACCCGTTGCGGTGCACGGCCGTCTTGCGGCCGGCCACGAACAGGTTCCCGTCGGTGTCGAGGTAGCCGAAGTCGTTGGTGGCGTACCACCCTCGCGCTACCGGCGCCACCGTGCCCTCCGGTCCGAGGTACCCCTCCATGAGGTCTGGGTCGAGCACCTCGATCTCACCGATCTGGCCTGCGGGGAGCTCCGCGCCGTCCTCTCCGCGGATCCGCACCGAGATACCGTCGACCGGCCGTCCCGTGCCGACCGGGTTGTCCGGCGTCGCGAACGCGACGTTGCCCATCTCGGTGCTGCCGTAGGAATCCAGCAACGGCAGGCCGTACACCTCGAACGCCTGCCGGGACAGGGCCGGGTCGAGTGGTGCGGCACCGCTGCACAGCATGCGGACGTCGCTGAAGGTGTCGGCGAACGCACCGCGCCTGTCCACGATGTTCAGGATGCTCTTGTAGGTGGCCGGTGTCGCGTCGACCACGGTCGCGCCCACCATCCCGGCGAGCCGCAGTGCGCGGTCGAGCCGGCGGTACGGGGCGATGACCAGTGAGCACCGCACGAGCCAGGCGATGAGGATCATCGAGATGCCGTATTGGTGGTTGAACGGCAACAGCGGGAGCAGGACGTCGTCGGAACGGTGCCCGACGAGATCCGCGTTCCGCCGCAGGTTCTTCAGGAACCGGGCGCCGTTCTTCACGACTCCCTTGGGCTCGCCGGTCGAGCCGGACGACCACATGATGATGCTGTCCGGCAGCTCGCACCACGCCGAGAAGTCGAGCACCGCGTCGGCCGGTTCACGGCCACAGGCACCGACCGCGAGCTCGTAGCAGTGGACGATCTCCTGATGATCCGAAATGGGGGCGTCGTCGTCGACGATGACCATCTTCACCGATGAACGAATGCAGGCCTGCGCGGTGTCATCGGCCTTCTGCTGGTGATCGACGAGCACCACCGACGCGCCCACGTGCATCAGCGCCAAAAGCGTGCTGAGGTAGGAAACGGAATTGTCGACCTTCAGCAACACGCGGTCGCCCAGGCCGAGTCCTCGGCCGCGCAGCACGTCTGCCGCGCAGAGAGCGCGCTCTTCGAGCTCGTCGAAAGTAAGGGTGACGTCCGGGGCGAACAATTTTGCCGACATTCGGATCAAACTCCTCCCAAACGACTAATGCAAAACAGGGTATTGCATGAAACCCCACCTCCCGCCCACTGCGCGGTAATCGCAGAACTGATTAGTCTTTCCTGGGACGCTGTTGCGGAAAATCGAGCGACCTCCGGCGACCTACGCCGTGCCACCGTTCGACGCACCCGCGGCAGACAGCGAGTTCTCCGCCGTGATCTTCTGCAGCACGGCCAGCGCCTTGCTCTCCCACAACGCGAGCCGCAGTTCCTGGAACGTCGTCATCGCCTGCTCCACGATGGCGGTCGCGTAGAACGTGTCCCCGCGCTCGGACACCAGCTGGGCGAGGTCGAGCTGGATCCGCGCGGCCCCGAACCGGTCGAGGTTCTCCTCGCACAGCCGGATCGCGCGCCGCAGCAGTCGCCCGGCCTCCGCGAACATGCGCATGCGGCCGTGGATCAGGCCGAGTGAGTGCAGCGCGTAGGTCTCGCCCACGGTGTCGCCGGAGCGCTGCACCATCGTGAGCACCGACGTGAGGAGCTGCTGCGCCTGCTCGTACCGCCCCTGCGCGAGCATCGCGCCGCCGAGCCGGTACAGCACCTGGGCTTCCACTCGCGGACTGGAGACCTCCCGGCACATGCCGAGGGCGTCGCCCAGCTGGCTGAACGCCAGTTCGTGCTCGCCGCGGTCGAGCGACAGCTGTGCCAGGTGCGACACGACGTGGGCCTGGCCGATGACGTCGCCCACCCGCTTGAAACCGGCCAGCGACTGCTCGAAGATCTGCCGCGAGACCTCGGGGCGGCCTTCGTTGTACTCCAGCAGCCCGAGGTTGCGGCGCGTCAACGCCAACCCGTGGGTGTCGTCGAGCTCGGTGAACAGTTCCAGCGCGGGCTCCAGGGCGGCGCGGGAGGCCTCCATGCGCCGCTGGCTGTGGTGCAGTGAACCGAGCGAGCACAGCAGGGCCGCGGTGCCACGCGTGTTGCCGGCCCTGCGCACGGCGTCCAAGGCGCGTTCGTGGGTGTGCTGCCAGTCGTCGAAGCAACTGCGGGTCTCGAACAACGTCACGAGCGTCATCGCCAGGTCCCAGCAGAGCTCGTCCAGGCCGGCGTCCGCGGCCTGCAGAACAGCGGCGCAGAGGTTCGCCCGCTCGCTCTCCAGCCAGCCCATCGGATCCTGCAGCACCTGGTCGACGTACTGCGCGTGTGGCTGCCAGCGCCTGCCTTGGCCGTGTAGCAGGGTGAAGTCGCCGCCGTAGAGGCGTTGGTGTGCTTGTTCGGCCATCGCGAGCCAGCCCCCGGCGACCCGCTCCACGGACGCCAGTTGCGTGGCAGGGGCCTCGTGCTCGGCGAGCTGTTCCTTGGCGTACAGGCGGATCAGGTCGTGGAAGCGGTACCGCGGCAGGCCTGTGACGTCGTTGCCCACCACGTCCAGCAGCTGTGCGTCGACGAGGCGCTCGACGAGGTCGAAACCGTGGTGTGGGTCGTCGGTGAGAGCCGTGGCCGTCCAGACGGGCAGGCTTTCGGTTTCGAGCAACGACATCAGCCGCATCACCCGGCGCGCGTCAGGTTCGAGGCCGTCATAGGTGAGCGACAGGCTGGCGCGCACGACCATGTCGCCGTGCGCGAGTTCGTCGAGGCGATGGCGTTCGTCAGCGAGACGACCGACCATCGAGGCGAGGGACCAGTGCGGACGAGCAGCGAGGCGCGCGCCGATGATGCGCAGCGCCAGTGGGAGCCCTCCCACGACCTCTATCAACGCTTCTACGGCGGCCGGTTCCCTTTCCAGGCGTTGTCTGCCGATGATGCGCCCCAGCAGCTCCCGCGCGTCGTCGGAGTTCATGAAGTCGACCTCGACCAAATGAGATCCGGCGAGACCGGTCAGGCGGGCCCTGCTCGTGACCATGACGCCGCACGTCGGCGAGCCCGGAAGTAGCTGGTGCACCTGCGACTCGCTGCCCGCGTCGTCCAGAACGACCAGCACGCGCCGGTTCGCGAGCATGCTGCGGTACATGTCCGCCCGTTCGTCGACGCCGTCGGGCAATGCCGAGCCCGCGGCACCCAGGGCGGAGAGGAAGCGGCCGAGAACTTCGGCCGGCGTGGCCGGTTGGGCCTGGGTACCGCGCAGGTCGCAGTAGAGCTGACCGTCCGGGTAGGTGTCGGCGGCGACGCGATGGGCCACGTGGACGGCGAGAGCGCTCTTACCGATGCCCGCCTTGCCGGAGATGTTCACCACGTGCATCGTCATGTGGTCGCCGGACAGCACGTTCTCGGCGCGCGCCACCACGTCCTGACGGCCGATGAAGTCCGAGGTCGTGGCCGGGAGCTGGTGCGGTGACACGACGTTGTGCGCGGCGACCAGAGCCGGTTCGTCCTGGTCGAGTCGCAGCACCTTGTCATCGGTGAGGATCGCCGTCTCGAGCCTGCGCAGGTGGTCGCTCGGTTCGAGGCCGAGACGTTCGATGAACAGGTCCCGGCCCGCCCGGTAGACCTCGAGAGCCTCGGACTGCCGGCCGGAGCGGTAGAGCGCGAGCATCAAGTGCCCCCGCGGGCGCTCTCTCAGCGGGTTTTCGGTCACCATGCTCTGCAATTCATCGACGAGTGCGTGGTGGCGGCCGAGCGACAATTCGATTTCGACGCAGTTCTCCAGCGCCGAAAGGCGTTTCTCGTCGAGTCGCAGTGCCTTGTTCTGCAACGTGGCACCGGCCCCGCTGAGCGCCGGCCCGCGCCACAGGGCCAATGCCGAGCGCAGAACCGTCGAAGCCTCTTCAGGGCGGCCCTGGCGCACGGCGAGGTCGGAGATGGCGACGCGGCGTTCGAACAGGAAGACGTCGATCTTGTCTGCGGCGACCCGCAGCAGGTAGCCCGGTTGACGGGTCTCGATCTGGGCGTCGACACCGGCACTCTTGAACTCCCGCCGGAGCGCGGACACGCAGATCTGGATCTGCGCTCGCGCGGTCGACGGCGGGCTGTGCTCCCACACGGCGTCGATCAACTGGTCCATGCCGACGACGCGATTGGCTTCGAGCAGCAATGCACTCAGGACGGTCCTCTGACGTCGCGGTGGCATCGATATCTGCTCTTTTGACCCGACTACCTCGATCGTTCCCAGTAGTTTGAAGATCAGTCCCTCGTCAGGGGCGAGGCTCATGGTCGGCGACCCCTCGTGCCTTCATCCACAATGCGTCGGTCGCTTTGCCTTCTTCTGGTCAGGACAGCCGATGTCGCGCAAGTATTTCCGCGAGGGTCCTCCAGGGGGTGAACCTGTTGTGAGTGACCCTCGCATCTAGCATGTGACCTGTACGAAGTTAACCGCGGCGACGAAAGCTGTCAAGATCTTCTTGTGTATCAATACGCGATCCACCACAATGCGCCGGCTCTCGGCGCGCATCTCACTTGGACATGATCATCTTCTGCATGTCACCTCATATTAACTTGTGCGCACGTATCTAAAACTCGTCACCGCGGAGACCGGCTTCGTGGTAATTGTGCGGCGTGCCGATGAGTAGTCTGAACGTCTCATCGTCGCTGGATCGCACGGCGCGAGCTGCTCGTTCGAATCGCTGAACGTTTCCGGTCGTTGCATGTGCTGCAACACATTCTCAGGATTGAGGCCGACGACGTGGTATCGGTAGCGCATTGACTGGCGAGTCAGTTATTCGGATGTCTCATCGGCTCGCTGACCACTGCTATCACTGCCAATTGATACGGGTGAGGATGCGCGATAGAACGACGATGGGCGGCACTTCTAACTTCGTTCCCAGGCGCCGCCAGGAGGTGCTGCACCACAACTCGGGCCGAAACCCGATCAGCTAATAGGAGACCGACATGTTCCGCAAAGCGACCGCAGTCGCCCTGGTTCTCTCCGCCGTTCCGGCGGTGCTGACGATGACCTTCCTCGCCGGCATCGCGCAGGCCGACGACGCCCGGCGGGGTGATGGCGTCGGGTGCACCGCCCGGTGGACTCAGATCGCCGCCGACGGAGACACGCCCTGGGCATCGGTCACATCCACCGACACCCCGTGGGGACGGTCCATCCCGGCTTCTGGCCATTCGTTCGGCGGAGACGCTTCGCAGTGCGGCGACACCCCCTGGGGCTGACCTGTCCTCCGCGTCCGGACAACCACGATGGAGACCAGAACCATGCGATTCCACCTGTTGGGCTCACTGGAAGTTCTCGACGGCGACTTACCCGTGCCTCTGGGCGGCGTCAAGCAGCGCGCGGCTCTGGGGTTCCTGCTGTTGCAGGCCAACCGAGTGGTGGCGACGAGCAAGTTGCTGCACGCGTTGTGGCCGCGGGACGTCCCGCCCACGGCGCGCAAGATGCTCCAGAACGCCGTTTCGGGGCTGCGGGGCGTTCTCGCGTCGCACGGCGGCAACCCCGACGGTGCGCCGATGCTGCTGACCCACGCGCCGGGATACCTGCTGCGCGTGGACCAGAACTCCCTCGACCTGTCGCGCTTCCAGCAGCTGGCCGAACAGGGGAGGGGTGAACTCGCCGCGGGCAACTGGCCCGCTGCCGCGAAGGTGCTCCGCGGCGCACTGGGTCTGTGGCGCGGACCGGTGCTCGCGGACCTCGCCGAGACCGGGATCAACTGGCCGGAGCTGACCGCCATCAAGGACTGGAGGCTGGCGGTGCAGGAGGACTGCTTCGAGGCGGAGCTCGCCTGCGGCAGGCACGGGGAGATCATCGGCGAGCTCGAGTCGCTGATCGAGCTGGAGCCGTACCGCGAACGGCTGGGCGGCCAGCTGATGCTCGCGCTGTACCGGTGTGGCCGCCAGGTGGACGCGCTGAGCGTCTACCGCCGCACGCGGGCGGCACTGGTGGCGGAACTCGGCCTCGAACCAGGTCGCGAGCTGCAGGAACTCGAGCGCGCGATCCTCGACCACACGCCCACACTGGACCTTCCGTCGTCGGTGCGACGCAGGCACCTGCTCGCCGTCGGCCAGGACCCCGCTCCCGTGCGTGCACCGGTCGCGATCACGCGGCCCGCCGCCGTGGAGCCCGTCGCTCCGGCGGTCGTCGTGGACGCGCCGGACCTGGCGACCGCGGAGCGGAAGCTCGTGAGCGTCGTGATGGTGTCCGCCCAGCTCGGTCTCGCGGCCGGTGACGGTGACCCGGAGGACGTCGACGCGGTGCACCAGGAGGTCGCTTCCGTCGTCTCCGCCGAGGTGTCCCGGCTGGGCGGTGTCGTCGGCGGAAGCGTCGGCTCCGTGTTCCTGGCCCTGTTCGGTGCGCCCAGGACCGCCGAGGACGACGCCGATCGCGCCGTACGTGCCTCCGTCGCCATCCGCGACCGGCTGGACGCCGTCGCCGAGGTGCAGATCGGCGTGGCGACGGGCAACGCTCTCGTCCGCCTGCCTTCGTCGGGCATCCCCACCGCCAGTGGCGTCCTGCTCGACCAGTGCCGTCAGCTGATGGCGTCGGCACCACTGGGTGCGGTGCGTGCGTGCGACTCGACCCGTGACGCCGCCGATTCCGTGATCTGGGAGGACGACAGCGCCCCGGCGGGAGGCTGGCAGGCGATCTCGTGCGTGTCACCGCGTGGTGCGACCCGCCGCCCTCAGGCCGCCGTACCGTTCGTGGAACGCGAGCGCGAGCTGATGGTGCTGCAAGGGCTTCTCGAAGAGGTCCGCACGCGTCGCCGCCCGCACTTCGTGACCGTGCTCGGCGAGGCCGGCATGGGCAAGACGCGGCTCGTCAACGAACTCGCCACCTCGAGCACGACAGCTTTTCGTGGCACCGCGACGGCTTTCGGCGACGACCACGGCTACGGGCCGCTGGCCGACGTCGTGAGCGGGTTCTCCTCCTTCCCGACCCTGCACGCCGACCTCGTGAGGCTGGTCGGCGTCGGTGAGCTCGCCGACCGGCTGCACGCGAGCCTGGCCTGGCTGGACGATCCCGGCACGGAGGTGCGGCCGGACTTCCCGGCGTGGCGGCGGTTCCTGGAGGAGGTCGCGGAATCCGAACCGCTGATCGTGCTGCTGGAGGACGTGCACTGGGCGAACGACGTGGTCCTCGACTTCGTGGAGGAGTTGAGCGAGAACGCCGGTTCCGTGCCGTTGCTGGTGATCGCGACCGCGCGACCGGAGCTGCTGCAGCGCCGGCCCTCGTGGTTCGGCGGCAAGCGCAACGCCACCACGATCAGCCTGGAACCGCTGTCCCACAACGGGACTCGTCAACTGCTGGACTCGCTGCTGCAGGCACGGGAGTTGCCGTCCGAACTGTGGCAGGTACTCGTGTCGTGCGCCAGCGGCAACCCGCTGTTCGCCACCGAGTACGCCGGCATGGTGGCAGACGCGCCCACGCCGTTGCTGCAGAACGAGATCTCGCTGCCGGTGCCGTCCTCGGTGCGCGGGGTGCTGACCACCCAGCTCGACTCGCTGCCGATCGAGGTGAAGGCGGTTCTGCAGGACGCCGCACTCTCCGGTGATCTCGTGTCACCCAGTTCGGTGGCCGCGACGGGTCAGCGCGACGCCTTCGAGGTCGCCAAGGCGCTGGAGTTGCTGGAACAGCGGGACTTCCTGCGCCGTCAGGGCCGCAACAGCGAGACCGGCGAGATCGAGTACGGGTTCCGGCACCTGCTCGTGCGCGACGTCGTCACCGAGCAGATCCCGCGTGCCGAGCGGGCGTCGAAGCACGAACGGGCGCGCGTGTGGTTCGACCAGCTGGCGCTCGACCTCACCGACCGCCGGGCTGGATGACCCGCCGGAACGCTGAACGCCGGGCCGCGTCCCACCCCAGCGCGGCCCGGCGTTCAGCTCCGTCTTCGCCGTTGACCACCTGAAGCAGGTGGTCAACGGCTTTCGTTCGTGGGGGGCCGGCTGGTTCAAGCGCTGGTTTGCTCAGCCAGCGAGTGCACGTTCCGCCGCAGAACGTCCATCAGGACGTCCGGCGTTGTGCGCTGCGGGTGCAGGACCGCCTGCATGGTGAGTCCGTCCAGCAGTGCGCTCAGCCGGAGGCACTCGATGCCGAGGTCCAGCCCCGCGGGCAATGCACCCCGGCCGATGGCCTGCTCGAGGATTTCGGTGATCAAGCTGCGCGTGTGCTCGTGGTGTTCGTCCGCGACCACGTGGAGCGCCGGCTGTGTCCGCGCGGCACCGGCGAAGGCCAGCCAGGCGCCCAGGTCCTCCCTGCGCGCCCGGTCGAGTGGAAGGAGCTCGGCCAGCAGTTCCGCGGCCAGAGCAGTGCTGCTGAGACCGCCGGCGGGCAGTCGGTCGAGGCGGGCGGCCACTCGCTGCCTGATGCGCCGGCCGAGCTCGCGCATGCTGAAGGCCACCAGTTCGGCGTGACTGTCGAAATAGTGCCGGATCGCTCCGACGGAGAGTCCGGTCTCGTCCGCGAGGTTGCGCAGGGAGGCGCCTTCGACACCCGTTCGGATCATGATCCGAACGACGGCGTCGCCGACGGCCTTCCTCCGCTCTCCTGGGATCACTACCTTCGGCATGGTTTCCTTCGTGGCCCGTTGCTGTTGGTTCTCGAAGAACTGCTCAGGTGCCGAGTGCGGAGTCCGGTTCGCGCACCGGTTCTGGCTCGATGACCTTGGGAACTCCGCGCAGGTACCTCGAAACGACGAGGGCGAGGAGGACCGTGATGGCGGCGCTGAAGATCATGCTCGTCCGGATGCCGCTGAGGTACGCCTCGTTGGCGGCGGTCTGGACGGCGGTGGCGGCCGGCTCCGGCAGGCCGGTGGCGACGGCCGCGCTGAACGACTCGTGGACCCGCTCGGCGACCTCCCGCGGAACACCCTGGGGTACGACGAGCTGCGCTCGGTAGATCCCGGAGAGAACGCTGCCGACGATGGCGATTCCGAGCGAACCGCCCAGCTCGTACGCGGTCACCGAGATCGCGGCGGCGGCGCCGGCGCGATCCCGGGGAACAGTGCCGAGGATCGTGTCACCGGTGACCGTCAGGGTGAGCCCCGCGCCCGCGCCGACCGCGATCTGCGCGACGACGACCAAGCCGTACGGCGAATACACCTGGACGGTGCCGAGCATGCCGAAACCGATCGCGATGAGAACCAGACCCAGCGCCACCGCGTTCCCGCGGCCGAGTCTGTTGATCGCCGTCGCGGCGAGCACGCCGCCCGCCACCACGGCTGCCAGCGCTCCCGGCACGTACGCGAATCCTGCCTTCAGCGGCGTCCATTCGAGGATCAGCTGGAAGTACTGGCTGATGATGAAACCGAACGCCGACAGGGTGAACACTGCGATCAGGTTGGACCCCACGGAAGCGGTGAACTCCCGGCTCTGGAACAGCCGCAGGTCGATCAGCGGAACGGGCAGCCGCAGCTGGCGCCGTGCGAACAGTCCCAGTGCGAGAACCCCCAGGACCAGAGCGCTCAGCACGTCCGGGTGCCACAGACCCACGTGGAAGACGGACTTGATCGTGTAGACCACCGCGACCACGCCGACCACGGACAGCAGCACGCTGGCGAGGTCCAGCGGCAGTCGTCGCGGCGCGCGCGACTCCGGTATGAACCTGGCCGCGGCGAGGATCAACAGGGCGATCGGGACGTTCACCAGGAACACCGAACCCCACCAGAACTGGTTCAGCAGGAGCCCGCCGAGGATGGGGCCGACCGCGAAACCCGCTGCGGAAACGCCCGCGCTGGCGCCCACCGCGGCCGTGCGAGCCCGTTGCGTGGTGAACACGACACGCAACAAGGACGTTGTTGCGGGCAATATCGCCGCTCCTGCCACGCCCAGCAAGGCCCGCGCGGCGATCAGCAGTTCGGCGGTCGGCGCATACGCCGTCAGCACGGAGGCCACCGCGAACGCGATGACACCGCACACCAGCATCCTCCGCCGCCCCACCCGGTCGCCCAGGTTGCCCATGGTGACCAGAAGGCCCGCCATCGTGAACCCGTAGATGTCGACGATCCACAGCATCGACACGTTGGAAGCGCCGAGCTCAACGGTCAGCTCGGGCACCGCCAGGTACAGCACGGTCATGTCCACCGTGACGATCAGCTGCGCGAGGCACGACGCGAAGATCGTCGCGTAGCCCGCCGCCCGGCTGTTCATGCGACGACCGCCGCGACACGGCGGCGGCGAGAAGTTCGAACACACACGTGGTGCCCGTGCGATCCTTTGCGTCGCTCGGCTCGGCACATCTGCAACTCCGGAGTTGTCTAGGTCCAGGGCACGCGATCGCGCCGAGGATTCGCTGGTCTTTCTTGAGGCGCGGGCAGAACGCGTTTATCCCGGTCTCGAACCCGTCGGATCTCAGAACCTCACACGACGGAACTCAGCCGAAGATGTCGTCGAGGAATCCCCACTTGTCCTTTTTCTTCTTCTTTCCGCGAGAGTCCCTGCTCTCGCCGAAGAAGTCGTCGTCGTCGCCCCAGAAGTCGTCCTTCTTCTTGTGGGACGGCGGCGCCGGGTGGTGCGGTGCCGACATCGGCGCAGGCTGGTAGGGCGGCGGGGCCGCCTGGGAAGAGGAAGCCTGACGAGACTCGGCAGACTGCAGATGGGCGCGGTAGGACAGCAGGATCTGCTCCAACTCGCCGTTGTCGAGGTAGATGCCCCGGCAGTTCTCGCACTGCTCGAGGTGAATACCGTCCCGGTCGAAGGTGTGCATGGCGTGTTGACATTTCGGGCAGATCATGGGGCGAGGATAGGGCGATTCACCCACGGGGTCCCCACTCGTCCTCCTGTGGTGGTAACCGTCCGGTAATCGCGCACCCATCCGACGCACATGACGGGAGTCGGCTCTGGGGCAGTGGGTCCGGGTCCGCGCATCGCGGCGAGCGGAACGTCTGTCGAAAGGCAGACGCGCCGGCGTGCTCCGGGTGGTCGAATCGGTGCATGAAAGCACTGATGACACTCTTGGCCGCGGTCGGTGTGCTCGCAGGAGGCGCAGCGCCTGCCACCGCTGCCGAGGGCGTGACGTGGCGGGAGTGCCACGACGGGCTGCGGTGCGGCGAAGTCCTGGTCCCCGCCGACTGGACCCGTCCGGCCGGCGGCACCAGGATCGCCGTGCCGCTGCTGAAGATCCCGGCTCGGGAGCGGAAGGCCGGTGTTCTTCTGCTCAACCCCGGTGGCCCAGGGGCGGCCATCGCCAACTTCGCGTTTCCGGGCTACCGCGACCAGTTCGCCGACCTCGCGGCGCGGTTCGACGTCGTGGTGTTCGACCCGCGGGGCATGGGCGTCGCCTGTCCGAGCCCGAACCCTGCTCCGCTGTCCTCGCCGGTGACCGAGTCCGCCCACCGCGAGTACGCCGCCGCCAACGGCCGGTTCGCGGCGGACTGCGCGGAGACGATGGACGCGTACCGGGGGCGTCTCAACGCTCGTCAGGTCGCGCACGACATGGACGCCGTCCGGCGTGCGCTGGGTGAGCGCCGGCTCGACTACTTCGGCAACTCGTACGGCACGGTGTACGGGCAGTTGTACGCGGAGCTGTTCGGCCACCGGGTCGGGCGGATGTACCTGGACAGCGTGCTGGACCACACCCGGCGGGACCCGGCTGAGTGGGCTCGGGCCGGTGCCGTCGCGGCGGAGGGCAACCTCCACCGGATGGCGCGGTGGTGCGCGGCCGACGCCGGTTGCGCACTGCACGGCAAGGACGTGATCACCGTGTGGGACCGCGTCCTGTCCACGCCCGGCATGGAGGTGTCCGCGGTCCTCAGATGGGCTGCGGCACGGATCGGCAACGACAGGGGCTGGCCCGCGTTGACCACCGGACTCGCGCAGCTGGAGGCCGGCGACACGACGGCGATCACACCGCGACCCGGCCCGTCCGACGTCGGTCTCGCGCGGACGGCGTTCTGCGCGGACTTCCCCTTCCCGCGCGACTTCCCGGCCGTGCAAGGGGTGCAGGACCGGTTGCGCGCGGCCGCGCCCCGGCTGGGGTGGGCGGCGGCACCGTGGCGGGTCTCCGGGCACTGCGCGGGTGTGCCCGGGGAAGGGCTCAACCCGCCGGCCGCGTTGTCCGCGATGCCGAACGTGCTGGTGGCGAACGGCGAGCACGATCCGTTGACCCCCGCCGAGCACGGTCGCAGGGTCGCCGCTCAGCTGGGAGGCGCGTACCTGCCCGTGGAGGGCAACCACGGGCTCTACCTCAACGGCAACGCCTGCGTCCGCGACCACGTGCACCGCTATTTCCTGACAGGGGAGCTGCCCGCGCCGGACGCGCGGTGCGGCTCACCCGTCTGACCTGGCCGTGTACAACTGGATGATGGATGACCGCCGGGTGCCCGGTTCCACCGGCCGCCCGGCGGGACCGTGCTCGTTCCCGCGGCCGTTCCCGGAGCGGCTGCGCGACACCATCGGAGGCGACGCGTTGCTCGCCGGTGCGGCCGCGGTCGTCGTGTCGGTGCTCGGGCTGGTCGAACACCGCTCCGCGAGCCCGGCCGTCATGCTCGCCGCATCGGTCGCGGTGGCGGTCCCTTTGCTGCTGCGGCGCCGTTTTCCCTTGGTCACGGCCTTCGCATGCGCCGTGATCGTGGTCGTCATCGCCGTGCCGGACTGGTCCGGGCGCCTGGTCGCCATGGCCGCGTTCGGTTCCGCCGCGTACCACCGTCCGCGGCCGGCGGTGTTCGTTCTGGCCGTGGGGTGGTTCCTCGTCCTGTCCGTGGCCGGAGTTCGCTCACCGGCGGCCGCGACCTGGACGGACCTGCTCCTCCTCGGCATCGCGCCGATCGCCGTCGGCTACGCCCTGCGCATGCACCGCGACCGCGCCGACCACGCCGAAAGCCTCTACCGGGAGGAGACCCGCAGCGTGATCGCCGAGGAGCACGCCCGCATCGCCCGCGAGGTGCACGACGCGGTCGGCCACCACCTCACCGTGATCCGGATGCAGGCCAACGCCGTCCGGCACGTCGTCCGCTCCCTGCCGCCGGTCGCCGACCGGGCGCTGGCCACGATCGCCGAGATCTCGGCCACCGCGCTCACCGAGGTCCGCGACGTTCTGGCCGCACTGCCCACGCACGGCACCACGCTGACCGACCTGGACGCCCTCGTGAACCACGTGACCGGCCCGAACCGCACCGTGACCCTCACCAGGGACGGCCCGCCGCCGGACGGCCTGCCGCCACTGGTCGACCACGCCGGTTACCGGCTGGCCCAGGAGGCGCTCACCAACGCGATGCGCCACTCCGACGCGACGAGGGTCGACCTGCACCTCCACCACACACCGGACGCCGTCGTGATCACCGTGGCGGACAACGGTTCCACCACGCCCGGCCCGACGGCCGACGGCTCCGGCCTGCGAGGCGTCCGGGAACGGACCCGGCTGCTCGGCGGAACCCTGCGGATAGAGCCGAACCGGCCCAGCGGCTGGCTCGTCGAAGCCCGGCTCCCGCTGGGGGAGGAGCGGTGATCCGCACACTGATCGCCGACGACCAGGAGCCCGCGCGATGGGCACTGCGCCTGGTCCTCGACGCCGAACCGGACATCGAAGTGGTCGACGAGGCCGCGGACGGCGCCGAAGCCGTCGACAAGGCCCGGTTGCTGTGCGTGGACGTGGTGGTGCTCGACCTGCGGATGCCGCGGATGGACGGTGTGGCGGCCATCCGCCGGATCACCGAGTCGGTCAACCCCGCGCCCGCCTTGGTCGCGCTGACCACGTTCGACGTCGACGAGTACCTGTTCGGCGCGCTGCAGGCAGGCGCGGCGGGCTTCGTGCTCAAGGACAGCGAACCGGCGCTGCTCGTCGAGGCGGTCCGCGCGGCGTCGAAGGGGCAGGGCCTGATCGACCCGCAGGTCACCCGCCGTGCCATCCGGCGGTTCGCGCAGACCGCGCCCCGGCCCGCACCGGCCGGGCTGAACCTGCTCACCCCACGCGAACTGGAGGTGCTGAGGCACGTGGCGCGCGGGCTCAGCAACGCCGAGATCGCCCGTGCCCTGACCGTCGGCGAAGGCACGGTCAAGACCCACGTGGCGCGTGCGCTCGCCAAACTCGGCCTGCGCACCCGCGTGCACCTGGTGATCTACGCCTACGAGCACGCCATCGTGAGCACCACCTGATCCTGATCGGCAGCAGGCGCCACGTGACGTGGAACTCGTGAGCTAGATGCAAATGATTGTCATAAGCTAGCGTCGCCGTGTTAACGCTCTCATGACGACAGGAAGCTCACATGCACCTCCGCGCGCCGCTGGCCGCCGTCGGACTGTCCGCCGTCTCGGTCCTCCTCGCCGGGTGCTTCGCCGCCGGGGGCGGGCAGACAGCCGGGTCCTCCGGAGGGGACCGGATCAAGCTGGCCATGATGCAGCCGCCGCGGTCCGGCCTGTCGCCGTTCAGCGACGACGCCTTCAAGCTGTCCCGCTGGTCCACCGCGGAGACGCTGGTGACGCTGGACGGCAACGGTGACGCCCGCCCAGGGCTCGCCACCGAGTGGCGGCGCACCTCGGACACCGCCTGGGAGTTCACCGTCCGGCCGGGGGTGAGCTTTCACGACGGCAGCGCGCTGACGGCCGCTGTCGCCGCGAACACCCTCACCAGGTCGTCGAAGGCGGTGCCGAAGCCTCGCATCCTCGACGGCGTCGCGCTGACCGCGGCCGAGCAGGGTGAGAAACTGGTCGTCACCACGGGCTCGCCGGATCCCTTGCTGCCGCAGCGTTTGTCGTCGCCTCAACTGTCCATTCTGGCTGAGAGCGCGTACGCGGCGGACGGCAAGGCCACTCCGGTGGGCACCGGCAGCGGGCCGTTCCGGCTCGTGCGGGTCAACGGCACCACCAGCGCGACCCTCGACCGTTACGACGGCTACTGGGGTGACAAGGCGAAGGCCGCGGGCATCGACGTGTCGTTCGTGCCGGACGGCACTGCGCGCGCGGCGGCTATCCGCAGCGGTGAGGCGCACATCGCCGAAGCGGTTCCGGTGTCGCAGGCCGCGATGCTCGACGCGCAGACCATCAGCGAGGTGCCGATGCCGCGCACCAACACGCTGTACCTCAACACCAAGTCCGGGCCGTTCGCAGATCATGCGCTGCGCGCCGCGGTCCGGGAGACGATCAACCGCGGCCAGATCGTCAGCACCGTCTACGAGAACCGCGCCGACGTCGCCAAGGGACTGCTCGGGCCGGCGCTGCCGTGGACGGTCGAGGCCAGGAAGGAGCTGACCGGCGCCGTCGCCGCCGGCCGGGCGAACGGTGCCACCATCACGCTGGCGACCTTCACCGACCGCGCCGAACTGCCCGAGGTCGCTTCTCTTGTGCAGCAGCAACTCCAGGACGCCGGGTTCAAGGTGAACCAGGTCGTGCGCGAGTACGCCCACATCGAGCAGGACATGCTGGCCGGCCTGTTCGACGCGTTCATCCTGTCCAGGGCGACCGTGCTCGACTCCGGTGACCCCGTCGCCTACCTGAAGTCGGACTTCACCTGCGGCGGTTCGTTCAACATCGCGCGGCTGTGCGATGACGACGTCGAGCAGGCCGTGCGCAAGGCCGAGGCCGCCGAAGCCGGCGACCAGCGTCGTGCGGCGATCCTCGAGGCCGAGGCGGCCGTGCTGCGCACCGACGCCGCCATCCCGATGCTGCACGAGCGGGTGATCCAGGGCGACGCCACGTCGGTCGCCGACTCGGTGAAGGACCCGCGCGAACGCGCGCTCATCACCTCCGCCACGCACGTGAAGTGATGACGGAGTCGTTGCGCGTCCTGGCTTCCCGGTTCGCCGCGCTCGCGCTGATCACCGCCGTGGTGGGTCTCCTGCCCTGGCTGTCCGGGCGTGATCCGGCGTTGTCGGTCCTGCGAGCGTTGTCGGCCGAGCAGGAGCCGACGCGGGAGGCCCTGGACGCGGTCCGGCGGCAACTCGGCCTCGACGCCGGTCCTGTCACCATGCTCACGCACTGGATGTCCGGACTGCTGCGAGGTGACCTCGGCCGGTCGTGGATCAACGGCGCCGAGGTGCTGCCCAGCGTCGTGTCCGGTCTCGGGGTCTCACTGACGCTGATGAGCGCGGCGCTGGTCGTCGTCCTCGTGGTGTCCTCGGCCCTGTGCCTGCCGACCCTGATGCGAGGCGCCCGTGGCGACGCGTCCGCGTCGACCGGAGGTGCGGGCGCCGCACTGGCCGCGCTGCCCGAGTTCCTGCTCGCCGCGGTGCTGCTGGTGTGCCTGTCGGTGTGGCTGGGCTGGTTCCCACCGTACGGCTGGGACGGTCCACTCCACCTGGTGCTGCCCGCGCTCGCACTCGGCATTCCCGGGGGCGCCGTGCTGGGCACGCTGCTCAACGACGCGCTTCCGGCGGTCTTCCGGGAACCGTGGGTGGCGGTGTGGAGGTCGTGGGGGTGCAACCGCTCGGTTCTCGTCCGAGGAGCCCTTCGTCGTGCTCTGCCGCCGTTGCTGCCTCAAGCAGGCCTGGCGGTGGTCGGTCTGACCGGCGGTGCCGTGGCGGTGGAAGCGGTCTTCGCGGTGCCCGGCATCGGGCGCGCGGCGTTGGGAGCGGCCCGGGCGCAGGACGTGCCGATGCTGCAGGGGTGCGTGCTCGCACTGCTCTTACTGGGCCTGCTGGCCGGCTCGGTCGTCGCCGCGGTCCGCCGGCGCATGCTGGGCCCCGCGTTGCGGGACGCCGCGTTGTCGTTGCCCCCGCACTCGCGGTGGGTGCCGAACAGACTGCACGTCGTCATTCCACTGGCGGCTACCGCTCTGATGGCGCTGGTGATCGGATGGGGTCTGCTGCGGGACCCCCTGCGGATCGATGCCGCGGCCAGGCTGGCGTCACCCACCTGGGCACATCCGCTGGGCACGGACGGACTCGGCCGTGACGTACTGGCGCGGATAGCACACGGCGCACCATCGACGATCGGCGTGGCCGCCGCGGTCTGCGCCTGTTCGTACGTGGTCGCCCTGGCCATCGGCTTCCTGCCGAACATCGCCCGCGGGGTCGCGGAGGCGGCGAACGCGGTGCCACCCGTGATCGCCGGCATCCTCGTCGCCGCGGTGCTGGGCCCCGGCACGTTCGGCGCCTCGCTGGCCGTCGCCCTGGTCTCATGGCCCGCCCTCGCCGCACACGCCGCCGCACTGGTGGAACAGACGCGCGCGGCCACCTACGTGAACGCCCATCGCGCGCTCGGCGCGTCACCGTCCCGCATCGAGCTCCGCCACGTGCTCCCGGCCGTCGCCGGTCCGGTAGCCCGCAACGCCGTCCTCCGGTTGCCCGGCATCGCACTGGCGTTGGCCTCACTGGGCTTCCTCGGCCTCGGAGCCCAGCCACCTGCCCCGGAGTGGGGGCTGATGCTCGCGGAGTCATTGCCCTACATCGAACGGGCACCCTTGGCGGCGCTGAGCCCTGCGGTGATGCTGCTGCTCGTCGCCGTCCTCGCGATGTCGTTGTCCGTTCTGGCTTCCTGGAAGCACGTGTTTCGTTCCCAGCGCGGGCAACCGGCCTGAATCAGCCTAATTGAAGATGACCACGAAGAGGGTCACGACGACGACGAGGTAGACCGGATAGGCGATACGCGCCGCCCTGGCGAGGGTCTGCTCCACGCTGTCGCGGTTCGTCGTGACGAGACGTTTGCGCAGCATGGCGATCAGCACGCAGGTGACGGCCAGCAGGATGAACGCGTAGTAGCCCCATTCCAGGGCCACGATGTAGCTGATCTTCGGTAGCTGGGCGGTCACGTTGTTGAGCAGGACGGCGGTGCTCAGGATCGCGGTGACACCCATTGACACCGGTGGGCCGCCGTCGGACGGCTTGAAGAACAGGGACAGGTACGTCACACAGATCAGCAGCACCAGCGGAAGCAGGTTCTTGACCAAGAACGGCAGGGTGTCCCGATCGAGGGCGATCTCGGCCGCGTACTGGCTGTAGTAGATGCCGTTGGCGGCGCCCGCGGTCCGGCCATCGCCCAGCGCGTCGCTGCTGCCGACCGTCTGCCGGAAGAAGCGCACCGACGAGGCGAGCCAGTTCGGGACCTGGTTGATGTCGGCGTCGGCGTCGGCACCGCTGCGCAGGTAGTCGCGCGGGTCCTGGTCGAGGATCTCCTTGTCGGTCACGTAGGACACCTGGTCCGCGGTGCGCGTCCTGTTCTGCAGCAGGACGGTGAGCTGTTGGTGGTCGAACGGGAAGTCGTGGAACTGCAGGCCGGTCTTGAAGCGGTCGGCCACCCGGTAGAGCCGGTAGGTCTGCCCGTTCTCGGTCACGTCGCGCAGCGGCTCGCCGAGCTTGAGGTCCGGCTTGACCGCGTTGACGAACTGCACGTCGGCCGCCGCGTTGTCGCCGGCGTACTTCAGCCACACGAAGAAGTCGACGAAGTACGTGCCGTCGGTGGTGTCGAGGTCGCGTACTTCGTTGATGTTGATCCCGGTCGCCACCACCTGCCTGAGGCTGAGATACCGGTCCTTGACCGCGATGACCCGCCCCTGCGCCAGATCGGCTTTCACCGCGTCGTCGCCGAGCGGGTCGTGGATCGTGAACTGCGTCGGCGCCGAGACGAACCTCGAGCCGTCACTGGTCACCACCGACACCGGCATCTGCGCCGACCCGTTCGCGTTGAAGTACAACGGTCCCAGCAAGGCGGCGAAGGAGTTCTTGCGGTCCTTCAACGACGCCCACGAGTCACGCACCCGCCGGCGGTCCTCCGCCCGGTTCGCCTCGTCGAAGCCGAGCCCGCCGGTCTCCATCGCGTGCAGCCCCACGTTCACGGCCTGGCGGGCCGTCGCGGCTTGCCACCACGGACGTTCGTGGTACCGCTGGGCGTAGTCGTCCGCCCAGACCTGCGCGGGACCGGTCAGCGAGTCCTGGGCCAGCGGCGTGCCCATGAACAGGTTGCCGGTGAGCGACCCCGGCCGGCCCTTCGCGACCTCCCGTTCCACGAGGGCCTCGTGGAACGCCTGCGAGCTGAGCGACGAGGTGCCGACAATGGGCGCCGTGACGCCGGCGGACCGGAGTCCGTCGATCAGGTCGAGGCCGTTCTTCTCCTTCATGGCAAGCACAACGGGTGCGCCGTCGGCGCGTGCCTTCAACTCCGCGACGGCGGCCTCGACCGACTCCTCC
This sequence comes from Lentzea californiensis, assembly GCF_024648825.1. Taxonomy (GTDB): domain Bacteria; phylum Actinomycetota; class Actinomycetes; order Mycobacteriales; family Pseudonocardiaceae; genus Lentzea; species Lentzea californiensis. Next base: position 25,671 of record NZ_JANBBE010000020.1, on the reverse strand, counting down.
CTGCGGTCCGCCGCGGCGGAGATCGCCACACCGGCGGTCACCCTGCCGAACTCGCTGAAGGACTCCACGAAGGTCTCGTGACCCGATCGGCCGTCCTCGTCGTCGTCGTAGACCACGGCCGCGGTCTTCGAGCCGAGCACGCGCGAGACGTATGCGGACAGGAAGTCGCTCTGCGTGCGGTTGCCGAACATGCTGCGGAAGTACCACTCGCTGCCGTCGGTGATCCGGGGCGAGCTGGCGGAGGGGGTGATGGCCGGGATCCTGGCCCGCTGGTAGATCGGAGCCGCCGCGAGCGCGGTATCGCTGCTGCCGTGTCCCACGACGTACAGCGCCTTGTTCTCGCGAACGATCTGCTCCGCGATGGCGACGGCTTCGTCCACCCTGTCCGAGTCGTCGTAGACGAGCAGCTCCACGGGATGCCCGTGCACACCGCCCGCGGCGTTGACGGTGTCGAGGTGCATGCGCACGGCACGTTCCATGTGTGCGGACGCCATCGCGTTGTCGCCGGTCATCCCGGCCACCAGCGCGACGTGGACGGGCTCGCCCCGCCTGTCTCCCGATGCTGTCCACACGCCCAACGACGAAAGCAGGACCATCGCCGCGGCCCCCGCGGCGATCCACGACCACCGGCGCCTTCCGCTGGTTCCGCCGGTGACCTCTGCCGCCGGGGGAGGCGGATCGACCAGGCCGGAGACCTCGGCAGGTGGCGTCGGAGACGCCGCCCTCAGCGCCTTGCGCGCACGGCCGGTCGCCGGGTCTGCTTTGAGCGCGTACGCCTGGTTCAGGCAGAACAGCCGCTCACCGTCATCGTCGACCACTTCGGCGAGCCAGCGCCAGGCGGGCTCGTACTCGTCGTTCTTCGCCAAGGCGGCACCCAGCAACGCACGGGCATGGCTCCGGTCGGAGTGACGCGACTCGATCGCCCGTCGGGTGAGGGCGACCGCGGTTTCGGGCGTTTCGGGCACGGACAGGACCTCCGGATCTCAGTTGAGCCGACGGTATTTGGGTCCGAATTTCCCGATAGATGAACCCCTCGCCCCCCGAACAGGGGAACGACAGGTCACATGATCTCGAGCATCGACTCCGCGCCGAGCGAGAGGCGGCTCGGAGGTCGGCATTGCTTTGTCGGCCGATCGACTGCGCACCCCGCGCGAGCACTCGGTGTCCTACCTTTGCGATAAGCGAGGCAAATACCTGCTCTCCTGCATCGAACTGGTCGGCGCAAGTGTTCTTCGAGGCCGGCCAACGCATTGGCGACTACCGTGGTTCCGGCGTGGCCGGCGCGCCATCCGCATGGCTGCCTGTCAAGAAGCGCAAGAGGTTGATGCGAGGCCGAGGACCGCGAGGGTGCAGGCAGAGCCCAAGCACGCCGTAATGTCGCGTCGCGTCAATCGCTGGATCAGATGGACTGTGGTGATCCTCTGGTCAGCGGAACATGCCGGAACCATGGCCGCGAGACGCAGAGACTCCACCCGATCGGCTGGGATGTTGCAACCTCCGCCTGAACTTCGGACAGCTTTGCCTATAGCCCAGGTGTGCGGAATTTTCATGCCGATACACTCCACCAAGCCGTCTGGCGTACAGATGTGCCCGCGGAAGCATGCGCAGCCGTTTTCCTGAAGTGGGAGGCATAGTAAGTGACAGCAGTGAGCTCGCCGGCCGAGCTGCCTTCGGTGATGCTCGACCTCGTTCCGCTGTCCTTGGCCGAACTGCGAACTCATCCAAGTCCGCTGTTGCGCGAGGCGGTGCAGGCGATCATCGCCGGTGCCGCGGCAGGTCAGTTCGGGGACAGCATTCAGGGTCAGCGTGACTGACCTGGCCCCGCTGAGCTGGGTCCGCACGCCGAGTCTCGTCTTCTGGCAGACCTGCGACGGACCGGTGTCGTCCTTGGAAGCCACCGCGCTGCGCCATGGCCAGCACAGCCATCGCAAGCTGTTGCTGCGCACGTTCGCTGAAGCCGTCGGAGCAGTGGGGGATGAGCTCGGGCCTTTCCGGACGGACCGGGCCTGGGAGCTGCTCGACGCCGCTGAACAGGAGTCGCCCGAGGCCGTCGCCGAGGTGGTGATGTACCCCTCCGTGGGAATCTGGCTCAGCCGGGTGCTGCGCCAGGTGCTCGGGAGGCGGCTCGACGACACGCCGCTCTGGTCGGAGGTCGGCGGGTTCCACGCCCTGGCCGCTGCTGTGGCAGTCCGAAGTGGACTCGAGTTCGAGATCGACGTACCGGTGGTGCACGGCGTGGTCTGGCTGCCGTCCGTCGGTGTCCTCCGGACGGACCGTCCTACGGGGCACGCCGTGCTGCGCGGTGGTTCCGGCGGATTCGAGCTCACGATCGACGGTGAGGTGCAGCGACCGCGCCTGGAAGCGGTCCGGCACCACGTGGCGAAGGCGGGTGGACGCGCGCTTCGGATCGTGCTCGACGACGTCGACCCGTACCGCGAGTTCAGTGCGCCGCTCCCGCCTCGTCCCTTGGCAGAGCAGGAACGCGCTGAGTGGTTCCGGCAGATGGACGGTGCCTGGGAACTTCTCATGGCACGTCACCCGGGGTTCGCCGACGAGTTGTCGGCTTGCCTCGCGAGCATCGTGCCGTTGGCGGGGCGTGACATGTTCGCCGTGTCGTCGAGTGCCGCGTTCGGCAGCGTCGCGATGTCGCCCAAGGCGTCGGCGGTCGAGTTCGCCGAAGCGCTGACGCACGAGATCCAGCACTCGAAGGTCAACGCGTTGCTCGACCTCGCGGTGCTGTGCCGGGACGGCGACGACTGTCGATTTCACGTGCCGTGGCTGGACCATCCTCGTGGTGTCACAGGCCTTCTCCACGGCGTCTACGCTTTCTGCAGCGTGGTGGAGTACTGGTTCGTGGAGCGGAACTTCGTCGCTCCCGAGCTGGCGCGGCGAGCGAGGTTCAACTTCTCCTACCGCCGCCACCAGGTGGCGGAGGTGCTTTCCTACCTCGGTGACCTGCCCGAGCTCACCGACCTGGGCCGCGAGTTCGTCATGGGCGTTTCCGCGCGGCTGGATGCCTGCCCGGCGACCGATCTGCCGGGCGACCTCGCTCAGGACGTCGAGTGGGTCAACACCGATCACCACGTCCTGTGGCGGTTGCGGCACGTCCAGCCGGACAAACAGGTGGCCGAGGCGTTGGCGGAAGCATGGCTCGCCGGCGAAGCCTGCGACCAGGACTTCGGGCCCGACGTCGTGGCGGTGTCACCGGAATCGGGACGTTCCCCGTTGGGAACTCTGCTGAAAGCACGGGCGCTTGAAGGGCGGGCGTCCGCGGGAACCGATGCGGAAGGCGCTTTCCTCCACGGCGATCTGGACCACGCCGCGAAGTTGTTCGCGGCACGGTTGGAGGCCTCGCCGAAGGATCTCACCGCGTGGTCGGGCCTCGCGCTCGCGTCGGGCTCGGCGACCTTGCTGCGCCGGCCGGAAGTGGTGCACGCGGTGTACCACGCCCTGGCTCTCCGGGGTGGGACGAAACCGGATCCTTTCGCGCTCACGGCTTGGTTCGACCAGACCGCGAGCTGATCACAACTGCATGGTGTCCGTGTCGCAGTTCATCCTCGCGTAAGACATGGCCGCGAGGACTGCCAGGTGCTCCTGGCCGAGGGTTCTCTGGAAGCTGATCAACGTGGCGCGGTGCAACGTCGCCGCGGCCGTCGACTCGCCGAGGGAGTCGAGGTCGATGGCGAGGTTGATGGCGAGCGCCAGCGTCGACGGGTGCTCTTGGCCGAGCATCCGTCGCGACCGCTCGAGTGTCGCCTCGTCCATGGACCTCGCCTGGTCCAGGTGGCCGAGAGCGGCCAGGTCGCTCGCCAGGTTGGTCGCGGCCACCAGGGCCGACGGGTGGTCCGCGTCGAAGATCTCGAGCAGGACCGCGTGCGTGTCGCGGTCGATGTCCAGCGCTCGGTCGACGTCACCGCGCAGGCGGTGGATGATCGCCAGGTTGAGCGCCGCGACCAGCGTGTACGGGTGGCGGTCGCCCCGAAGCGCGCGGAACCGCTCGTAGCTCTGCTGGGCGTGGGTGACGGCGTCGTCCATGTTGCCGTTGTGCCGCAGTTCGGTGGAGAAGTTCATCAGTGCGGTGATGGTGTCGATGTGGTTGTCGCCGTGCCTTCGCTTGTACCGCGTCAGGCAGTCCTCGGTGAGCTCGAGAGCGCGGGCGTGGTCGCCGGCTCTGCTCAGCGCGACCGCCAGGTTTCGCGTCGCGCCGATCACCCTGGGGTGGTTCGGGTTGAGCACCTCTCTCTGGTAGTCGAGGACGTCCTGCTGGTCCTGGACCGCCCGCAGGTAGTGGCCGGTTTCGCGCAGGTCGACGCACAACGCGACGCGGGAGCCGAGCGTGTACGGGTTGTCGAGGCCGAGCACGGTGGTCCGGCGCTGCAGGTTGTCGGTGTCCAGCACGAGTGCTTCGCCGAACCTGCCCATCTGGCGCAGGCACCCCGCCAGGTTGTGGGCGTACCTCATGGTGGTCGGATCGTCGACGCCGAGCAGGTCGCGCGAGCGGGCGTACACGGTCTGCTGGAGCTCCAGCTCCTCCCGGAACCGTCCTTCCTGCCTGCGGTCCGCCGCGATGATGTCGAGCATCTCCAGCATGCTCTCGTGGTTCTCGCCCAGCGCTTCCACCATCTTGCGCCGGGTCTGCTCGTTGAGGCGGATCGCGTTGTCGATCTCACCGAGCCTGCGCATCGACACCGCCAGTCTCTGGGACATCTCCAGGGTTTCGGAGTCGCTCTCTCCCAGCGTTTCCGACCACACCTTCACCGCCTGTGCGGCCAGATCACGTGCGCCGCCGATGTCGCCCGAGTTGAGCAGGTAGTCGACCAGGTTGGTGACCAGGTCGCGGACCCACTCGTCCTCGCAGTCGACGGCGAAGGACATGTGCGCGTGGGGCAGCAACTCCGCGAACTGGCGCCAGTTCCTCGTCAGGTCCGGTCCGTCCGGGGCACCGTTGGCGAGGAGGACGTGCACCGCGTGGCGCCGCTCTTCCTGTTCCTCCGCGGAAAGGCTGTTCCGCAGCACCGTCTGCACCAGGCGGTGGAGCTGGATGGTGTTGTTGCGGTGGTCCAGCTTGGCGAGGCTGTACTGGCTGATCTGCCGGACGGCCCGGCCCAGCTTGATCGGGTCGCGGAGCGCCGTGCGCAGCTCCTTGGGCACCGGTGCGTTCCGGCCGCCGCGGAACAACTTCTGAGGGATCGGATCGGGCCCGAAGAACGCACAGACCTGCAGCAGTTGCAACGCGTCGGGGTGGCTTTCCCGCAGCCGTTCCAGCGGGACGTTCCACACGGCGGCCACCATCGGGACCTGGTCGTCGTCGGATGCGCCCGCTGCCAGCAGTTCCGCCCGGTTCTGCTCCAGCAGTTCCAGGTACTCGGCGACCGGCATGCCCGTGCTGGCACGCCACGCGGCCGCCTGCTCTACGGCGAGGGGCAGGTCGCCGAGGGCCTCGGCCAACGCGTCCGCCTCGATGTCGTCCATCTCGCCACCGCGGCGCATCAGCAGCTCGATGCTCTCCGCGCGGGTGAACAGGTCCACCTCGACGGGACGGGCGACGCGACGCCAGTCGGAGTTGCGGGACGTGACGATGATGTGGCCCGTCCCGGCAGGGAAGAACGTCGTCACGTCCTGGGGGTTGTCCGCGTTGTCGAAGACCAGCAACCAGCGCCTGTCGGGGTCGTACAGGCGCAGTGCCTCCAGTGCCGCGGGCACCGCGGTCTCCGCTGACCCGGCGGTCGCGACACCCAGGCGCTTCGCCAGTTCCACGAGGCTGGCCCTTATCTGAGCCTGCTGCTCCGCGGGAATCCACCAGACGACGTCGTATTCGCCGGCATGCCGGTGGATGTACTCCACGACGGTCTGCGACTTGCCCACTCCGCCCATGCCGTGCAGGGCTTCGGGAAGCACGGCTGTCGTGCCGGGCTCCGCGAGCCGCCGGCGGAGTTGCTCCAGCAGTTCGATCCGGCCCACGAAGTCCGGGTTGCGCAACGGTACGGCGCCCCAGATCTGCGGCTGGGTGGCGGGGCGGCGCTCCTCTGGCGTGGACTGCACGGAGATTGTCACGTGATCAGCTCCTGGCACGACTCGGGTTTCGGTGCCGGTTGGGCCCTGCTCCACTCCGGCGGTTCGCGCCTCGGAGTGCGAGATGTCGATGTTCTCGTGGACGAGTGCTGCTCGGAGTTTCTTGGCGTGCCTGGCGTACGGTCCGGAGAGCGCTCTCAACACGGCTGCCTGGACCTCGAGGTAGGGACGGTTCTCCGGTGCGAGATCCGGCTCCGCGTCGTGGCTCGGGTCGTCCAGGGTGGCTCGGAGGATGCGCAGTGCGGGTATGCGATCGCCTGCCTGCTCGTCGAGGACCCTGGCGATGTGCGCGGTGTCGGTCCGCTGGAGGGTGCCGAGCAGCTCCTCGCGAACGCCTTCAGGGAACTCGAACGTCACGGCGTCGGTGGCTGGCCCGGCGTCCGGACGCCGGCGGATGAGGCCGCCCAGCAGGACTTCGGCCAGCGCGGAGAGGTCCGACTGCGGGAACAGCACGCGCTGCACGAGGTTCATCAACGACGGGCTCAGCGGTGTCGCCGCCAGCAGACCGGCGAGGTGGAACCCGTCGACGGACGCATAGGTGCGGAACTGCAGCACGCGTTCCCTGGCGGTCAGGTTGTCGTCGCCGTCCTCTCCCAGATCCGGCGGCAGCGGCGGCGGCAGCGCGCTCACCATCGTTGCCGTGGTCTCGAGCTGCTGGGCGCCCGGTGCGGCGATGAGCCTGGCCCAGCCGGACATCCACTCGGCCGACATTCCCAGCACAGGAACGGGTACGAGGTCTGAGCGGTGCCGGCCCACGACCCGCAGTTGCCGGTTGGGCACCCCCGGTGCGGGCGACCAGAGCTGTGCCCGGTTGGTGACGATGCCGCCCCACGACCACAGCCTCTGTGCCAGCGTGTGCACGATCGCCACCGGCATCCGCTGTGCCCACCCGTGCAGGATCCGGCCGACAGCACCGTTGTGCCACGCCTTGCCGATCGTGTCCGTCAGGACCAGGACGATCCGGTTGCCCGTCGGTTCGAGCAGGAAACCCCAGTCGTGGCTGGCTCCGCCCTCACTGCGCAGCGGCAGGGTGGACAGGTCCTGGCCGGTGCTGTCGACGAAGTACGTCCGGACGTCGCGGAACGCGCCCTGCTGAGCGAGCAACGCCCGGAACTCCGCAGCCATGTCCTGCCAGATCTCCACCATGAACGAGTGGTCGACCACGAGGGCGACGTCGAACCGTCGTGTCGGTGCGCCCTTCCACACGGGTATCCAGAGGTGGTCCTGCGCGGCGCGGGTCGCGGTCGCCACCTCGTCGATCTCCCGTGTCCACGGGGACGGCGCGAAGCGGGAGAGCGGACGCAACGCCTTGCTGATGCCACGGCGTTCCGCCATGGCAGGGCGGACCGGCCAGCCCGTGGTCGTGTGAGAGGTGGCGGCGGAGCCCGCCACATCGGAGAACACCGCGGTCTCCTGACCACGCGTCCACTGCTCGACCGACTCGGTCGTCGAGGCGCTCGGCGTCTCGGTGGTCGCAGGCGGCGGCTCGGCTCCGGCCCCCTTGTCGGCCGCTGTGTCCGGGATCGCGGGTTCCGCGGACGAGAAGGTCGTGTCCTCGTTGATCCGGTTCGCCAGCCACAGGGCATCGCGGATCTCGTGGTAGGCGAGATCCCCGGTGGTCAGCCGCTCGAGTTCGGAGGTCATCGCGGCTCTGTCAGCGGATGCCAGATGGCGGTCAGCAGGTCTTTCCACTCCTCGTCCGGTGTGTAGGCGCCCGAGGTCGCGAGATGGGTGGCGAGGTGCACGGCGTTGAGGAGCTGGTCGGCGGCCAAACCGCCCACCTGACCGCTCCGGTCCAGGAACTCACTGATGAGGCGGCTGGTATCGATGAGGTCCTTCCCGCCGAAGTGCGCGGTGACCATGACGCCGAGCTGCTGGGGGTTCGGGTTCTCGATGCGCAGGCGCAGACAACGACGCAGGAACGCCGGTGGGAACTCGCGCTCGCCGTTGCTGGTGATGATGACGATCGGGAACTCCCGGCACCGCACGATTCCGTTGCGGACGGTCGCCTGGTGGCCTTTGTCCTCGGTGAGGACGGTGACCTCGGACTGCCTTTTGGCATAACGGACCAGTTCGGGAATCTCGTACTCGCCCTCCTCGAAGACGTTGAGCAGGTCGTTGGGCAGGTCTATGTCGCCCTTGTCCAGCTCGTCGATCAACAGCACTCTGGGCAGGTCCGCCGGCAGCAACGCGGTTCCGAGGGGTCCTAAGTGGATGAAGTCGCCGATGTCGGAGTCGCCGTCGTGGGCAGCCGACTGCACTCTCGCGATCGCGTCGTAGAGGAAAAGCCCCTGCGTCATGGTCATGCGGCTGGTGATCGGCCACCGGAGCACCGGCCCCAGGCCGAGCTCACGTGCTATCAGGTAGGCGAGCGAGGACTTGCCGGTGCCGGGCTGCCCGGTCAGGAGCAACGGACGCCTCAGGTGGATCGCCGCGTTGACGAGCGACACCTCCGCCGGATCCGGCACGCGGGGCCGGGACGGGGCGGCACCGACCCGTCGTCTGCCCTCCCCGCCATCGTCCGAGGGCCTGGTCGTGCTGCCTTCTCCCGCGAACGTTCGCCACGGCGGTGGTGCCGGTAGCTCCGAGATCGGGGTGTCCGCGACCGAACCGTCACCCCGGTAGACGTGCCAGGTGCTCACTTCGCTGCCTCCACTTCCAGCGGCGGGCTGGGCTGGTGCGGGAGGACGAGCCGGGTCGGGTCGTCGTACAGCACCATCAATGCGGAACCGATGTGCGTCTCGTGCGGTTCGGTGGCGAAGGCCATCACCCTGGTCTGCCGGACCCGTTCGAGCAGGTGGTCCGGGTTGTCGTCGCCGGCGTGCAACAGCTTTTTGATCCCGCCCGCGAACTCGGGCGATCCGCAGTCGTCCCGGTGCCAGAGGATCAGGGGGACACCGGCCTTGAGGCTGATCGAGATCTCGTCCTGGCCGGCCAGTTCTGGTTGCGGCGGAGCGCTCAGCACCACCGAGACCGCGTCGCGCTCGAGGCTGAGCGCTCCCATCAGCCTGCGCCGGCCTGCTTCGTCATCGCCGCCGCCGCGCACGACGTGGTGAGGGGCGATCCGCTGGTCGCGATCGAGCTGCCGGGTCAGTTCGTCCCAGCGCCGCCGCCAATCCCTGTGGTACCTGTGCGTCCGCATGCGTTCCGCGCTGCGCAGGACCGCGGGGTAGCGGCACCCGATCGGTTCCGACTGCGGGTCGGTCTCCCACGGCCACTGCTCGACCGCCAGGCCGAGGTCCGGGGTGTCGAGCACGAACTCGATGCGGATGTCCGGCTGGCTCGGGCCCCAGTCGCGTTCGATCTCGTCGATGAGCGAAGCCACTGTCGCTTTCGTCGCCTCCAATGAGCCGACTTTGTCTTCGCTGCGGCTGGGCGCCCACTGCGACGGCTCTCCGAGCTGGCGCCAGTCCGACAGGCGGATCCGGTCACCCGACGGACCTTCGCGCTGTATCTGGAGCACGAGGTACGCGACTGGTTTCCCCGTGGACGCCGGCGCGCTGTACCCGCGGGCCTCCTTGCGCACCTCCTCCAGCTCGCTGCCCAAGTTCATCTCGGCCGCCCTGGCCGCCGCCCACTGCCGAACTCTGATCTTGAAGGCCGGACGGAGCCGGGCAGCGACGTACTCGGCGAACACCAGCGTGCGGGGCAACCCGTCGGGACGCGCGTTGAGAGCCTCCAGCGATTCCAGGATCTCGGCGAGGCCCGGCTCTGCCCCCGGCGGAATGGTCGCCGGACTGGCCACCTTGCGGTAGACGTCCGCGAGGTCCGGGGTCTCGGCCTCGGCCAGAATGCCCAGCAACTCGTTGCCCGCGGAGTTCGAACGCATGGCCATCAGCTGTACGACCGACGCCGAATCGCCTTCCTGGCGCCGAATCGCCTCGATGAGGTGCTCCAACGCGTGCGGGTCGGTGGCGCAGAGGTCGGCCAGGGCGTGAGCCAGCGGCCAGAGACCGGCGTCGCGCGGAAGGGCTGACGACATCCAGTCCGGCAACCGGTCCAGCACCTCGCTTCGAGGCGAACGCTGTTGCAACGACTCGATGTTCACCAGCGCGTTGGTCAGCGCGTGCACGCCGATCTCGATCTCGGGAGTCGGTGCTGTCGACCGGATCCACGCGTACGCGTGCACTTCCTTGACGTCGATGCGGACACGGCGGTACGTCTCGGGCTCGGCGGCCGGCTCGTGCTGGACGGTGTCGAGGTAGAAGCTGTCCGACACGATGATCGTGATGAGGTCCTCGGAGGCTCGCTGAGCCTCGCGGGCCTCCTCCGAGTCGACCAGGCGGCAGGCGAAGATGACGGGCGTGTTGGTGCTGCCGTTCGGTACCACGTCGACCGGCCCTGAGTGCAGTGCGAGCCGTACGCGCATACGACCCCCTTCTGCGGACGTGACGTTGTGGCGCCGCAGCCCCGCCGCCAGCCGAGGCGGAAGCCTGTCCGCCAGCTGGTTCTCGGGGTAGCGAGCGGGTACGAAGATCAGCGCGCCGTCACCCCGGCCCTCGACCGTGCACGCCGACCAGTCGATTTCGGCTTCGGTGAACGCGCGTTCCAGTGCCGCCAAAAGCCCCGTTTGCATCATTGATCGATGCAAATCGCCCCGCTTTGAGTCGCCGAACCTCTCGACATCCACGACAACGATGGCGTGGTGCAGCGGCTGGGGCAACAAGAACCATCACCTCGCTCTCGCCGAACCGCGCGGCGTACCGACACCGTACGCAGGACGACGGCTCGTTCGGCAGAACCCAAAAGAGCGGAAATGCATTCCAAGTGGCGCAAGGTATGCGTTCATTCGGCCATCGTGCTCGAGTTGGCATTGATTTGACCGCTAATACCGCGGCGCAGTGCCACGACCATCTTCTCGACCGAAGGCACATCTTGCCGCGCGCTCGCGTCTCCAGCGCGACACCTTTCTGGTCGCCGCAGCGTTCGGTGCGAACCCTGCAGCAGCCTGTCCGAAGTGGACCTGAACGCCTCCTGCCCGTACAGCACGGTCTGGTGGTCGTGACGTGCATGTGCGACCGGAAGTAGTGGTCACCGGGTGGTGCCGGGGAAGATGGGGGGATGAGCGCGTCGAGAAGAGGCAGGCCCGCGGGCCCCACCGGGCCGGTGATCGGCCGTGCGTTGCGGCTCCTCGACGCGTTCGACGCCGAGCGCCGCGAGCTGACGTTGAGCGATCTCGCCCGGCGTGCGGGCATGCCGTTGTCGACCACGCATCGGCTGATGCAGGAGCTCTGCGCGTGGGGCGCCGTCGAACGAGGCGCGGACGGGCTGTACCGGATCGGGCTGCGGCTGTGGGAACTCGGCTCGCTCGCGCCACGTGGTCCCGGGCTGCGCGAGGCCGCGTTGCCGTTCCTCGAGGACCTCTCCCGGATCACCAGGGAGAACGTGCAGCTCGCCGTCAGGGAGGGCACGGAGGTCGTCTTCGTCGAACGGATCGCGAGTTCCGACGCGGTGCCGGTGCTCACCCGCGTCGGCGACCGGTTCGCGCTCACCGTCACCGGTGTCGGCCTGGTCCTGCTCGCGCACGCCCCCGTCGAGGTGCAGGAGGAAGTGCTCAACGCACCGGTCGCCCGGTACACCGCCAAGACCGTCACCGATCCGGCGCGGTTGCGCCGGATGCTCGCCGACGTCCGGTCGAACGGCTTTTCGATCAGCGACCGCCAGGTGACGATGGACGCCCTGTCGGTCGGCGCGCCGATCCGCGACCGGCAGGGCGAGGTCGTCGCCGCGGTGTCGCTGGTCGTGCGGCACGGAAGCACCACTCCGCGGGCGCTGGCACGGCTAGTGCGCACCAGCGCCCAGGCGATCTCCCGCGCACTGTCGAATTAGGATCGACTTCCATTTTCCGGAAAGTGCTCTACGGCACGGGCTGTGGCCTCCGCCACTCTGTGGTCTCCCACCACGGATGAGGAGCGTCGATGACCGGCTTCCCGCGCGACCAGTGGTACGTCGCGGCTTACGGTTCCGAGATCGAGCACGACCTGTTCACCCGCACCATCTGCGGCGAGCCGATCCTGTTCTGGCGCACTCGCGACGGCGCGGTGACGGCCATGCCGGACCGCTGTGTGCACCGCCGTTTCCCGTTGTCGCAGAAGCCCTCCCGGCTCGTCGACGACCAGGTCGTCTGCGGGTACCACGGCTTCACCTACGACGCGGGCGGCAGGTGCGTCGCCGTGCCCGGCCAGACCCGCATTCCGCGCACCGCACGGCTTCTGCCCTATCCCGTCGTCGAGCAGGACTCGTTCGTGTGGGTCTTCATCGGCGACCCGGCGAACGCCGACGCGTCGCGGATCCCGCGCGCGCCGTGGCTCGTCTCGCCGGACTACACGACCGTCGCCGGCATGGAACCGTTGAACGCCCGGTACGAGCTGCTCGTCGACAACCTGCTGGACCTCTCGCACGAGACCTACCTGCACGGCGGCTACATCGGCACACCGGAGGTCGCCTCCACCCCGGTCACGACCGAGGTCGACGAGGACGCCGGCATCGTCTACGTGTCGCGGCACATGGACGATGCGGAATGCCCGCCGTTCTACGCCAAGTCCACCGGCCTGGAGGGCAGGATCGCGCGGTGGCAGGACATCGAGTACACGCCACCGTGCCTGTACAAACTGCACAGTCGCATCGCGCCGGTCGGCTCCGTGCCCAACGCGGACGGCACGGACCCGGACGCGTTCCACGTCGAGGTCGTGTACGCGATCACGCCGGAGACCGAGTCCTCGACGCACGACTTCTGGTGCGTGGCAAGGGATTTCGCACTCGAGGACGAGGAGGTCTCCGCGTTCCTCGCCGAGAACAACCGCACCGTCGTCATGCAGGACGTCGTGGCGTTGAACGTGCTGGAGCAGGTCATCGCGAAGGAGCCGGACGGCTACCAGGAGCTGTCGATCAACATCGACACCGGTGGGCTCGCCGCACGGCGGATGCTCAAGCGCCTGTGTGAGAAGGCATGAACGCGCTCACCGGCGACCGCGTGTTCCGCGTCCACTGGGTGCTGGGCACGGACCGGCTCCGCGCGGTGTGCCATTGCTCCGCCGAGCGCGAGTTCGAAGACCCCGTCGAGCTGTGGGCGTGGCTGCTCGACCATCCCAACGGGCACACGTCATGAAGCTCCTGCTGGACAACAAGGAACCGGTCGCCGACGGTGTGGTGCTCCTGACGCTGCGGCATCCGGACGGCGACCCGCTGCCAGGCTGGACGCCGGGCGCCCACGTCGACCTCGTACTCGCCGAGGGCCTGGTGCGCCAGTACTCGCTGTGCGGCCACCCGGACGACACCTCGATCATGCAGGTCGCTGTCCTTCGTGAACCAGACGGGCGCGGCGGCTCACGGCATGCGCATGACGTTCTCGCCGTGGGCCAGCAAATCGAGGTGCGAGGGCCGCGCAACCACTTCGAGCTCGTCGAGGCGAAGCGCTACCTGTTCATCGCCGGCGGCATCGGCATCACCCCGATCCTGCCGATGATCGCCGAGGCCGAGAAGGCAGGTCACGACTGGCGGTTGCTCTACGGTGGCAGAACGCGGTCCTCCATGGCGTTCCGCGACGAGCTCGAGCACCTCGGCCAGGTCGAGATCCGCCCAGAGGACGAGCACGGCCTGTTGGACCTGGTGTCGGTGCTCGGCGAGCCGGACGAGGACACCGCCGTGTACTGCTGCGGTCCGGAAGGCCTGCTGACCGCCGTCGAGCAGCATTGTGCGGACTGGCGGGAAGGCGCACTCCACATCGAACGGTTCACGCCGAGGACCGTTGCGACACAGGAGTCTCGGCACGACTTCGAGATCGAGCTGTCGCAGACCGGTGCGGTGCTGCGGGTGCCGGCCGGGCAGTCCGTCCTCGAGGTCGTCGAACGAGCGGGTGTGGCCGTGCTGTCGTCCTGTCAGGAAGGCACCTGCGGCACCTGCGAGACGACCGTGCTCGCCGGGACGCCCGATCACCGCGACTCCGTGCTCACCGACCAGGAACGGGCGGTGGGCGACGCGATGATGATCTGCGTGTCCCGGTCCTGTTCACCCCGCCTGGTGCTGGATCTCTGAGGTGGGGGTGAACGCGCCCTGTCGTGCGAGGCGGCTTGGAATCAGTGCCGATTCACCGAAGCTCCTTGAAACGGGTGAACGCCACTTCTCGATGAGCGTTTCGATTGTTCGAGTCGAATTGATCGAACATGCCGGCACGGCTTGACTCGTGTCGACCCTCTCGCCAGTGTCAGCGGTGAACAAATGTGATCGCTGGATCTGGGGAGGCCCTCGTGGTAGCTGATCGGCGATTGCGGAAACCGCGATCGATCGTTGCCGCGGGTGCGGCGGCGTCCCTGGTCGCGGCGACGTTCACCGTCCAGACGGCCACGAGTGCCGCGGCGGTCACCGCCGGGCCCGCGCTGTCGGTGGACGTGTCCGCCTCCCGGCATGCGATCAGTCCCGACATCTACGGCCTGAACGGCGGCGATCCGGCGTTCAACGCCGAGATCGGCCAGTCGGTGGCGCGCTGGGGCGGCAACGCGTCGAGCCGCTACAACTTCAAGAACCGCACGTACAACACCGGCAGCGACTGGTTCTTCGAGAACATCGTCGCCGACGAGCAGCACACCCTCGAGTGGATGGTCGGGTCGAACCTCGACCGCGGCATCAAGCCGGTCGTCACCGTGCCCATGTCCGGCTGGGTGGCCAAGGACTCACCGTCGTCACATCCGTTCCACTGCGGGTTCCCGGCCTCGCGGTTCCCGGAGCAGGACAGCTTCGACGAGTGGGACCCCCACTGCGGCAACGGTCAGCTCGACGGCAAGAACCTCGCCGGCGTGCCGGAGGACACCTCGGTGAGGGCGGACGCGGCGTTCGCCGGCGAGATGGTGTCGCACCTGGTGGACAGGTTCGGGACGGCGGCGCGGGGTGGCGTACCGATCTACGAGCTCGACAACGAGCCCGTGCTGTGGGCCCACACTCATCGCGACGTGCATCCCGAGCTGGTCACGTACGACGAACTGGGCGGCAAGGGCACGGCGACCGCCGCGGCGATCAAGGCCGCGGACCCGAGCGCCCAGGTCCTCGGCCCGTCCGGCTGGGGGTACTGCGAGTGGGTCGCGTCCGGGCTGGACGGCTGCGGGCCGGGCGCCGACTCGGCCGCGCACGGCGGGCTCAACCTCTCCCAGTGGTACCTGAAGAACATGAAGGACTTCAGCGACGCCCACGGGGGCACGCGCTACCTCGACTACTTCGACCAGCACTTCTACCCGCAGATCAGCGGTGGCAAGGATCCCGCGACCAACGCTTTGCGGCTGCGGTCGACCCGGTCGCTGTGGGATCCGACGTACGTGGAGGAGTCCTGGATCGGACCCGGCGGGGTCAACGCGCCGCCGCTGCAGTTCATCCGCACGATGAAGTCGTGGATCGCCCAGTACAACCCCGGCACCAAGACCGCCGTCACCGAGTACAACTGGGGCGCGCTGGACGACATCAACGGCGCGCTGGCACAGGCCGACGTCCTGGGCATCTTCGGACGTGAAGGCCTCGACCTCGCCACGATGTGGGGTGAGCCCAAGCCGGCCGATCCGGGTGCGTTCGCGTTCCGGATGTACCGGAACTACGACGGCGCGGGCAGCCGGTTCGGCGACGTGAGCGTGTCGGCGGCCTCCGCCGACCAGGACCGGCTGGCGGTGTACGCGGCGCAGCGCTCGTCCGACAGCGCGGTGACCGTCATGGTCGTCAACAAGACCGGCGACGACCTGACCTCGCCGCTGTCGGTGGCCGGGTTCGACGGCACCGGTGCGGCGCAGCGGTTCACCTACAGCCCGGCCGACCTGAGCACCATCACGCGCGGCGACCTTCCGGTGAGCGACGGCCGCGTCGACGCCACGTACCCGGCGAACTCCATCACGCTGCTGGTCCTGCCGCCGGCCGGGTGCTCGGCGACCCTGCACGTCAACGGCGACTGGGGCACGGCGCACGTCGCGACGGTGACGGTCACCAACGAACGCCGCACGGCGACGACCGGGTGGCGGGTCAGCTGGACGTGGCCGGCCGGCCAGCAGGTCACCAACTCGTGGAACACCGCCCTGGAGCAGGACGCCACCCGCGTGGTCGCGGCGGACGCCGGGTGGAACGGCTCGATCGATGCGGGCGGCAGCAGGACCTTCGGGTTCCAGGCCACCGGCAGAGCGGCGACGCCGACGTTGACCTGCACCCCCAGCTGAGCAGACCCGAGCACGAGGCGCCGGACCGACATGGGCCGGCGCTTTGTGCTGTGAACCGTGGAAACGCACCGAGTAGATCCGACCACGAATTTTCGAAAGCACGCGTGTGCCATTTCTGGCAATGGGCAACGCAGACCCGCGCCTGCTTGAGGAAGATCTCCCAACTATCTGCGACTCATGCGGCCGAGAAGAGGCTGTTCTCGGCTATGCGATTACTGAGTGATGGGCGGTCAGTGGTGCTTCGTGCAATAGCGTCTGTTTCATCAGTCGTGCGGGAATTCCAGCGGAGCAACGAACCAGGAGTGTTCGGCCATGGGCGAAACTGGCATCATCGGAGGCACCTCGAGCCTCGTTCGTGAACCCGTTGTGGACGCTTTCGCCGATCTGCGGGCCCCGCGTCGCGCAGACCAGGCACGTGCTTTGGGCCTGTACCCGTTCTTCAAGGCCATGGGCCGGCACAGCGGCGGCACCGTGGTCGTGGACGGCGAGCAGTACGTCCTCACCGGTTCCAACGACTACCTGGGACTGACCCAGGACGAACGGGTGCGCGATGCCGCGCGTGCCGCCGTGGACGACTTCGGCATGTCGTGTTCGGGATCGCGGTTCCTGACCGGCACCCTCGAGCTCCACGAGACCCTCGAGGCCGAACTGGCGGACTTCCTCGGAAAGGAGTCGGCGCTGGTCTTCAGCGCCGGCTTCCTCTCGACCGCCTCGGCCGTCTCGACGCTGGGCGGACGCCGCAACGTCCTGTACTTCGACCGTGAGAACCACGCGAGTCTGATCGACGGCTCGCGGCTGATGGCGAACCGCCCGCGACGCTTCGAGCACAACGACGCCGGCGATCTCGAGCGGCTTCTCAAAGAGGACGAAGGCCTGCCGGGCGGACGCGTCGTCTACACCGAAGGCGTCTTCTCGATGTCCGGCCACATCGGCGCGATCCCCGAAGTCGTGGAGGTCGCCAAGCGGTACGGCGCGCGGGTGGTGTGCGACGACGCGCACGCGACCGGCGTGCTCGGGCCGCGCGGCGAAGGGTCGCACGTCCACTTCGACCTGACTGACGACGTCGACGTCGTGGCGGGCACGTTCTCGAAGGCGTTCGCGTCTGTCGGCGGGTTCCTGGCGGGCACGGCCGACGTCATCGACCACGTCAAGCACACCGCACGGCTGCTCATCTTCAGCACCGCTCTGCCCGCTCCGAACATCGCCGCCAGTCTCGCGGCGCTGCGCATCATCCGCTCCGAGCCCGAGCACCGCGAGCAGATGTGGTCCAAGGTCGACTTCATGCGCCAGAACCTCCTGGGTCTGGGCTTCGACCTGCTCGGCTCCAACAGCCCGATCATCCCCGTGCTGGTCGGGGACGAGAGCACCGCTTTCCAGTTCTGGCGCGGGTTGTGGGACGAGAAGGTCTTCGCCACACCGGCCATCCCTCCGGCCGTACCCGACGGACGGAGCCTCATCCGCACCAGTTTCAACAGCGCGCACACGCCCGAGAACCTGGAGCGCACGCTGGAGGCGTTCGAGAAGGTGGGCCGTGCGTTGCGGGTGATCTCTTGACGCGCCGCTTGTCGATCAGCACGGTGCCGGTGCCGCGCTGGCTGGAGTCGCGGGTACTGAGCGGCGCAGCCGCGCGGACCAGGCACCTGGCCGAGCCGCCGCCGGGCTCTGGCCTGCGGGCGGTGCCCGGTGACCCCGGCCTTCCCGTGGTCGGTCACGGGCTCGAGTGGATGCGGTACGGCCCGCGGTTCGAACGCGCCAGGGTGACGCGGTACGGACCGGTGTCGTGGATGAAGGCGTTCGGCATCAGGATGGCGGTGGTGGGGGGCGCCGACGCCACCCAGGCCGTGCTCACCAACAAGGACAAGGCGTTCTCGCAGTCCGGGTGGAACCTGTTCTTCGACCCGTTCTTCCGGCGTGGCCTGCTGTTGCTCGACGACGAACACCTGCAGCACCGGCGGATCATGCAGCAGGCCTTCACCCGGCCCCGGCTCGCCGCCTACGCGGAGGTCGCCGGTCAGGTCGCCCGTGCGGGACTCGCCGGCCTGCCGGCCCGCTTCGCCGTCCACCCGCTGATGGGCCGGCTCACCTTGGAGATCGGGTCGCAGGTGTTCATGGGAAGCGCCCCCGGCACGAACGAGCCGGTGCTGCGGGCGTTCAAGGCCGCGGTCGACGGCACCACCGCACTGGCGCGGTTTCCCGTGCCGGGCGGCAAGTGGCAGGCGGGACTGCGCGGCAGGAGGATGCTCGAGGAGCACTTCAGGGCCGGCCTGCCCGGTAAGCGGAACAGCGCCGGCAGCGATCTGTTCTCGGTGCTGGCCTCCGCGCGGGACGAGGACGGCCAGCGGTTCACCGACACCGAGGTCGTCGACCACATGATCTTCCTGATGGTGGCCGCGCTCGACACCTCGGCCACCACGGTGACGGCGGCGATGTACCACCTGGCTCGCCGGCCGGAGTGGCAGGAACGGGCCCGTGCCGAGTCCGTCGCCCTGGGACCGGCACCGGACATCGACGGTCTCGACCGGCTGACCACGCTCGACCTGGTGGTGAAGGAGTCGCTGCGCCTGGTCGCGCCGGTGCCCACCTTCGTGCGCAGGACGGTCCGCGACGTCGACCTCACGGGCTACCACCTGCCGGCCGGCACGACCACGGTCGTCATGCCCGCCGCCAACCACTACGACCCGGCGTACTGGCGCGAACCCGACGCGTTCGACCCGGACCGGTTCGCCGAACCGCGCCGCGAGGACCAGGCACACCGGTTCGCGTTCGTGCCCTTCGGCGGTGGTGCGCACAAATGCATCGGGATGGTGCTGGGCTTCCTGGAGGTCAAGACGATCCTGCACGAGTTGTTGCTGCGCCACCGGTGGCGGCTGCCGGAGGGCTACCGGATGCGGTGGGACTGGTCGAACACCCCGTTCCCGGCCGGCGGTCTCCCCGTCCACCTCGACCCCATCACCTGACGCGTCCGGTGTGGACCGAAGGAGGTTCCAATGAGAGTGGCGGTACTCGCGCACGGTTCGCGGGGAGACATCCAGCCGATGGTGGCGCTCGGCGACGAATTGCGGCGCCGGGGGCACTCGGTGGTGATGACGGTGAACGAGAACCTCGCGGCGTGGGTCGCGCGCGCCGGCATCGACGTCGTCCCGATGAAGCCGGACATGAACGCGCTTCTGACCTCCGACGCGGCGCGGAAGAACATGGCACGCGGAAAGGTCCTCGCGTTCCTCAGGGCGATGACCCTGGAGGAACGCGAGGCGAACCGGTCGATCATCGACGCGTGCGTCACCGCGGCCGAAGGCGCGGACCTGGTGATCTCGACGATCACGACCGTGTACCGCGGCGAGTGCCTCGCGAAGGCGCTCGGTGTGCCGCACCGCACGTCCTCCGTGTATCCGGTCCTCGATGCGGGAAATCACGCGAGCTTCCTCTCACCTGTCCGAGACCTGCGACTGCGCTGGCTGAACCTGGCCAGCTGGCGCTTGCTGGACGTCGGCTTCTGGCAGGAGAGCAAGCCGAACATCGACGAGATGTGCGACGTGCTCGGCATCGCGAGGTTCAAGCGCCGCCCGAGCGTGGAGCTGATCCCGTCGGTGGCGATGTTCAGCGGGGACGTCGCGTCGAGGCCGGCGGAATGGCACCAGCGGCACGAGGTCGTCGGGTGGCAGGCGCTGTCCGCCGACCTGAGGGCCCGTCTCGGCGAACAGGTGCCGGCCGGTCTGGACGCCTGGCTGGACGCCGGTAGCGCACCCGTTTTCTTCGGCTTCGGCTCAACGCCGGTGGCCGACCCCGCGGCCATGTTGCGCGACATCGCCCGGTTGACGCGAGAGCGGGGCTTGCGGGGGCTGATCTGCGCCGGATGGAGCGATTTCGGTACCGACGGCGCTGAGCTGCCGGACCACCTGCACCTCGCGAACAACGTCGACTTCGACGCGGTGCTGCCACGGTGCCGGGCCGCGGTGCACCACGGCGGGTCGGGCACGACCGCGTCCGTCCTGCGCGCGGGTCTGCCTTCCGTCATCGCCGGAGTGCTCGCCGACCAGGCCTACTGGGCGTGGCGCGTCGAGAAGCTCGGTGCCGGCGTGCGCCTGCCATTCCACCAGATCACGGGGGACCGGCTCGGCGCTGCTGTGGACGCGGCGCTGGCACGTACCGCCCAGGCGAAAGAACTCGGCGCACGGGTCTCGGCGAACACCGTGCAGACGGCCGCCGCGGACGTCGTCGAGCGCTGGGCCGCAGAGCTGGGCATCCAGCCGGTCGTGCACAACTGACGGTGCGCTGGCCGACAACGCGTTCGTGTGCCGCCCGCACCGCTGCGGGCGGCCACGCACGTCCGGCCCGATATCCGGATCGCCTCCTGACTCACCCTCGTCCGGTTCCACGCGAACGGCTCCGAGGTCCTGCGGCGTCCGGCATCTGCGCGCTGCCGAGACGGTGGCGGCCAACGGCCTGAACAACCTCCGCCGGTCGTTGGGCACCTCCACCGCCGCTTCGCGAGCTGAGGTGAACTCCGTCGTCGGCGAAGGCGTATCCCTCTGCAGGGCGTCGCGCGCACCGTGGCGCTGGCGCCTTCGGGCCATCGAAGGAGGAGCACGGATGAACCCCGCGGCTCACATCGCCTTCCGCGTCGCCGCCGCGTTCGTGGCGCTCGGACTGGGCGGAGCGTTGATCGCCGCGCTCGTCGGCCTGGTCCTGTCGAACGTGGGACCCGCGGCGGGCGCGAGCCTCTCCCTGTGTGCCAGGGACGGCGTCGCTCCGGCCGGCGGAACGGACTACCTCGCCCAGAACAACGTGTGGAACGCCGAAACGCCCCAATGCATCACCGTGGGGGACCAGTCGTTGCGGATCGACAGCGCCGGGCACGACGTGTCGCCGGAAGGCGCACCCGCCGCCACCCCGTCGTTGATCAAAGGTTGTCACTGGCACGAGTGCACCGATGTCGGCGGCCTGCCGGTGCAGGTGTCGGAGATGCCTCGCGTCACCAGCGACTGGGTCAGCAGCCAGGTCGACGCCGGGGTCTTCAACGCCGCCTACGTGGTGTGGTTCCACAGCGGACCCGTCGCCGACGGCACGCCGGACGGTGCCGAGGTGGTGATCTGGCTCCGCGGCGTCGGCGGTGTCCGGCCGGGTGGGGTGCTGCTGGCCCGTGACGTGCCGATCTCGGACGCCCGGTGGAACGTGTGGCTGGCCCGTGACCAGGGCCGTGTGCGGATCACCTACGAGCGCGTCGGTGAGACCACCGCCGTCAAGGACCTCGACATCAGCGCGTTCACGGGCGACTCCGTCGGACGAGGTCTGGTCTCACCGGACTGGTACCTGATCGCGGTCGAGGCCGGGTTCAACCTGTGGCGTGGAGGCGCGGGCAACGCCATCGAGAACTTCTCCGTCTCCGTGGACGACCAGAAGCCCAGAAGGGCACTGAGGTGACCAACGTGGGGGACTCGCCGGTCCGTGTGGTCGGCGCCGCGCGCGAAGGCGTGCTCGAACCGGGCAAGTCCACCAGCTTCGACGTCGTCGGCAGTGGCGTCTCGCCCGGCATCGTGTCGATCACCTGCGCGCCTGCCTGAGTTTCCGGCGGATCGCGAGTGCGGCTCCGACCGCGCCGAGCAGAACCATCCGTGCGGTGTCTCGGCGGCCGACGGTTCAGTCAGGCTGGGCCGGCTCGGTCCACCTCGACGACGGCCGGCTCGCCGGGAGACGTGACGATCTCACCGAGCAGCCCGGCTCCGGTCCGCAGTCCTCGGAAGGTCGTCCGGATCTGGTCGGTGAGGACGTCCGGCTGCTCCAGGGCGGCGAAGTGGCCTCCGCGCTCGAGCTGGTCGTAGTGCACCACCGTCTCGTAGCGCCGCTCGACCCAGCGCCGGGAGGCCTGCACGGCCTCGCCGGGGAAGATGCTGAACCCGGCGGGGACGGGGTTCGGTCGCTCCTCGCTCCCGGGCGCGGTGCCGGCCCGGGCCTCCTCCCAGTACAGGCGGGCGGAGGACGCCGCGGCGTTGGGGAGCCAGTAGAGCATGACGTCGTCGAGGATCTCGTCGCGGTCGATGACGTCTTCGGGGTTGCCGCCGCTGTCGGTGACGTCCTGGAAGAGCGTGTAGATCCAGGCGGCGAGTCCGGCGGGTGAGTCCGAGAGCGAGTAGCCGATCGTCTGCGGCCGGGTGGCCTGTTCCCGCGCGTACGCGCTCAGTTCGTCCTGGTAGCGCTGAGCGCGCGCGATCATCCGTTGTTCCTCCGCGGTCGCGGCGCTCACCTCCTGCTCGGTGGGGAACACCAGCGGCAGGTTGAAGTGCACGCCCAGGCACCGCTCGGGTGCCTTGCGGGCGATCTGCTCGACGACGGCCGAGCCCCAGTCGCCGCCCTGGACGAACCAGGTGTCATGGCCCAGGCGCCGCATGAGGGTGATCCACGCGTCGGCGACTCGGGACGTGTTCCAGCCGGTCGTCGTGGGCTTGCCGGAGAACCCGAAGCCCGGCATGGACGGGATCACCACGTGGAACGCGTCGCGGGCGTCGCCGCCGTGCGCCACCGGATCGGTCAGCGGGCCCACCAGGTGCCGGAACTCCAGGATCGAACCGGGCCAGCCGTGGCACAGGAGCAGCGGGACGGCGTCCGGCTCGGCCGACCGGACGTGCAGGAAGTGGACGTCGATCCCGTCGATGACGGTGCGGGACGAGCCGAGGTCGTTGATGACCTTCTCAGTACGCCGCCAGTCGTAACCGGTGGCCCAGTGGTCGCACAGAGCGCGGACGCGGTCCAGCTGCGGACCCTGGCTCCCGTCCGGAACCGTCTCGCGGTCCGGCCACCGGGTGGCGGCCAGGCGGCTGCGCAGGTCCAGCAGCTCGGAGTCGGGGACGGCGATCGTGAACGGTTCGACCACGTCGTGGGCAGAAGGGGATGTCACCGGTGGCTCCTGGGTGTGTCGGAGGGGGAACGGTGCGAGCGTAGCCCACAAGTGGAAGAACTCTTCAACTTGGAATTTCCCTTCCACTTGTCTACGCTCGGCCTGTGACCGAAGCGCTTCCTCCTCTGCGTCGTGACGCCGAGCGCAATCGCCAGTTGTTGTTGCGCACGGCCTACGACCTCATGGCCTCGCAAGGGCTGGACGTCTCGTACGAGGACATCGCGCGAGCCGCCGGCACCGGGATGGGCACGATCTACCGGCGCTTCCCGCAGCGGCAGGACCTGCTGGACGCCCTGTTCAGCGAGCACATCGACACGGTGATCGACTTGGCGGAGCAGGCTTCGCGCCACGACGACGCCTGGGCGGGGCTCACCTGGTTCCTCGAGCGGCAACTGGAGATCGAGGCGCAGAGCCGGGGGCTGGGGGAGCTGCTGCGCAGCCGCAACCAGGCCACCGCGCTGGTGCAACGCGCGCATGAGCGGATGACCCCGCTGGTGGCCGGCCTCGTCGAACGGGCCGTGCGCGCGGGTCAGCTGCCCGACGGGGCGACTCCCGCCGACTTCGCCGCGGTGCACGTGATGGTGGGCAGCGTCATGGACGCCTCCCGCGCTCACACCCCGGGGCTGTGGCGGCGCGCTCTGCGGATCGCGCTGGCGGGAGTGCGTCACGCCGACCTGTCCGGCGACCGGCCGGACGAGGCGGTCATCGACCGCTTCTACAACGACCAGACGTGAAGGCCAAGAACATGACAGCTCTGCCCGACGACCTGATCGCGGTCCTCAACGCCAAGTCCATCTGCTTCGTGACCACGCTCATGCCCGACGGGTCGCCGCAGATCTCCCAGACCTGGGCGGGCACCGACGGCGAACACGTGCTCATCAACACCGTGGACACCCACCAGAAGACCCGCAACCTCCAGCGCGATCCCCGCATCGCCATCGGCATCGCCGACCCGGCGGCGCCCTCGCGTTACTGGGCTCTGCGCGGCAGCGTGGTGGCCATGACGACCGAGGGCGCCCGTGAGCACATCGACGAGCTGTCCCAGAAGTACATCGGCCGGCCGTACCCCGGTTTCGGCGGCGGTCCGCAGCAGCGCGTCCTGCTCACCGTCGAGGTCGACCGGGTGCACACGCCCTGACCGGCAGCGCGGGCTCGCTTCGTGGCGCGGGTGCAGGACGGGCTTCACCGCGGCTCGTGTGACTTCGCGCCGGAGCTGTATCTCCGCCGGGGTGCCGATGACTTCTCAGGTGGAGGTCACGGCAGCTCCGGGGGGCGGACATGCCGCAGTTGCGCATCCACTTCACCGACAGGGACTTCGCGCGTACGCGGCTGAGGCTGAAACCCGACCTGATGTGGGAGATCGTCAGCAGCGCGCAGGTCCTGCAGCACAAGGACGGCGACCTGTCGTTCGGTGCGTGGCGCCGCAGCGTGCGCGAGCTCGCCGCACGTGATCCGGAGCTGCGAACGGCGCTGCACACCGTGGTGACGGTGGCCCCGCACGCGGCCTACTTCCCGGATCTGCTCACCCCACCGGAAGAGCTGTGCGGCATCGACCAGTGCGTTGACGCGGTCCTGTCGACGGAGCCGGACCGCCTGCGCGCGGAGATCGATCTGATCCGCCCCGCGTCGGGGCCGGAGTCGAGCTGGCTGGACGACCTCGCCAGGGGGAGGTCCCCAGCACTCCAGCAGTTGCGTGAGGCCTTGCGCGTGTACTTCAGGTCCGTGATCGCGCCGCACCTGCCGACGATCGAGGAAGGGCTGTGCTCCGACGTGGCGCCCTGGATCCAGCGGTACCTGCACGACGGCCCGGAGGGGCTGCTGGCCGCGCTGGGGCCCGGCACGCGGTGGGACCCGCCCGTGCTGTTCGTCGACTACCCCGTCGACCGGGACCTGCACCTGGACGGCAGAGGCCTGGTGCTGATCCCGTGCTACTTCGTCCTGTACCACCCGGTGGCCCTGGCGGATCCGCAGCTGCCTCCCACGCTGGCGTTCCCCATTCGCACCGAGTCACGGCTTCTGGCGGCCGGGCGGGCCGGCGGCGACCACCTGGCGGCGTTGCTGGGCTCCACCAGGGCGTCGATCCTGCGGTCGGTGGTCGGCGGGAGCACCACCACCAGGCTCGCGAAGCTGGTGGGCGTCGCCCCGGCCACCGTGAGCCACCACACCGGCGTCCTGCGCGAGGCCGGTCTCATCGCCACGGAG
Organism: Lentzea californiensis; assembly: GCF_024648825.1. GTDB lineage: Bacteria > Actinomycetota > Actinomycetes > Mycobacteriales > Pseudonocardiaceae > Lentzea > Lentzea californiensis. Next base: position 321 of record NZ_JANBBE010000020.1, on the reverse strand, counting down.
CGCGAGGAGAACTTCGCCCGCCATCTCATCACGCCGCTGGGGCTGAGGGTGCTCGCCGCCGGTCGCTGAGCGCGGCGGTCAGCCGAAGCACTCGTTCGCCTCTTCCGCCTACCGGAGGGCCACCCGGCCGCGTTGAGCGCACTCTGTCGGCGCGGCGGGGTGGCCCTCTGCAACGTCGGCTAGATGACTGATTCCAAGGGGTCAGTGGTCGTAGGCGGTCAATGACCGCATGACTGGCTGCCCGGTCTTGTCGTTGTGCCAGATCGCGGTGGTCAGCGCCAGAACCCGTTGCAGGACACGGACTATGACTCCGGCTGGAGT
>NZ_JANBBE010000019.1 GCF_024648825.1 Lentzea californiensis | reverse complement strand
ACTCTTCGTGAGTTAAGGCCCCCAGCTAGACCACTGGGTTGATAGGCCAGAGGTGGAAGACCGGTAACGGTTGGAGCTGACTGGTACTAATAGGCCGAGGACTTGTTACAAAGACGCTACGCATCCACTGTGCGGTTCTGGAAGAACAACCAGGACCGATCGAACCCGCCGGCAGGCTTGTTTGCTGCTGGTGTCGGGGTTCAGGTTGTAATTTCATAGTGTTTCGGTGGTCATAGCGTTGGGGAAACACCCGGTCCCATTCCGAACCCGGTAGTTAAGCCCTTCTGCGCCGATGGTACTGCACTGGTTACGGTGTGGGAGAGTAGGTCGCCGCCGAACTTACGTACAGAAAACCCTCGAGGGTCGAGCGCCACAAGCGCTCCCCTCGGGGGTTTTCTGCGTTCGCCGGCTTCGGCGCGATCATCAGCGCCACCGTGCGGTGAGGAAGGCGCGTGATACGCCGAGTTCCTGGCTGCCCGGTACCTTCTCCACCATGCACAACGAGCACCGCACCGCCCGAAGGTCAGCCGGCGTGGGAAGGACCGCAGACCTCGCCACGAACCCGTTCCGGGTCGACCGCGACCGCGTGGCGAGCTCCCCGTTCTTCGCGAGGCTCGGCGGAGTCACCCAGGTCGTCAGCTCCACTGGCTCGGGCCTGCTCGTGCACAACCGCCTCACCCACAGCCTGAAGGTCGCCCAGGCCGCACGCGCCATCGCCGAGCGCCTGACCAACCGCCCTGAGCTGACCGCGGTGCTCGAGAAGCTGGGAGGGTGCGACCCCGACGTCGTCGAGGCCGCCGCCCTCGCGCACGACCTGGGGCACCCGCCGTTCGGTCACCTCGGGGAGCAGGTCCTCGATCGGCTGGCCCGGCACAGGTTCGGGCTGCCGGACGGGTTCGAGGGCAACGCGCAGTCGTTCCGGATCGTCACGACCACGGACGTGCGCGGCCCGAAGGCACTCGGCCTCGACCTGACCGTGGCGGTGCGGGCGGCGATGCTGAAGTACCCGTGGACGCGGCACGAGCCGCTCGGCCTGCCGGTCGCGCCCCGGGGTGCGGCCGAGCCGGACGACATGCCGGGCACCGGCAGTTCGAAGTTCTCCGCGTACGTGACGGAGATCAGCGACCTGCGGCAGGCGCGCGAGCCGTTCGAGGGTCGCGTCGAGTCGTGGCAGCAGACCGTCGAGGCGAGCGTCATGGACACCGCGGACGACATCGCGTACGCGATCCACGACCTCGAGGACTTCCACCGTGTCGGCGTGCTGCAGCACGCGACGGTCGCGGCCGAGCTCGGCACGTGGCAGGCGCAGGCGCTCGACCTCGCCGGGCTGAGCGACGCCGAGCTCTACGCCGAGATCCGGATGCCCGGGCGGTCGCTGGAGACGCTCCGCAGGCGCATGCACCTCAAGGACTCCTGGGTGATGAGCGACGAGGCGTTCGCGATGGCGGTGCGCAAGGTGAGCAAGGAACTCGTCGACGGGTTGCTGTCGGTGCCCTTCGACGGGTCGGTCGAGGCCGAGCAGGCGGTCGCCGGGTTCAGTGCCCGGTGGACGCGCCGGCTCGTCGACGCGGTCGGGGTGATCGAGGAGCCCACGCCGCGGTCCGGGCACGTGGTGCTCGCGGTTCCACAGTGGCACGAGGTGCAGGTGTTGAAGTTCGTGCACCGCCGCTTTGTGTTGCTGCGCCCGGATCTGGCTTTGCACCAACGTGGACAGGCGCGTTTGCTCAGTTCGCTCGTGGACGCCCTGGAGCAGTGGGTGACCGACCGGGCGGAGGCGGACCGGTTGCCGCGCAGGTTGCACGATCTGGTGGAGCTGGCCGAAACGGAGTACGCGGCGCTCGCCCGGACGGAGCCGTCCACATTGGTCGGTGCCGCCGGTGAGCTGCCCGTTGGTCCTGATGCCGTAAGGGGATTGGCACGTGGGCGTGCGGTCGTCGACTTCGTTGCGTCACTCACCGACAACCAGGCAGCCGCACTGCTGGAAGCCCTTTCCGGGCGAACCGGTCAGTTGTGGACTGACGCTTTTGTTCTGTGAAGTGTGATTGCGTCTGCTAAGTGGGAAGTAGCCCAATCGGATGCTGACTGTGATCACGCAAGCACCATACGTTGGCGCCTCGACCGGGAATCTCCGGTCGCAGGCCGCGTGCTCGGGGGCACGCCAACGTTCGGGGGAGAAACTCCTGTGCGCCGATCTCGAAGAGGCACGACCTTAGTCACCGCAGGTACCGCAGTTCTTCTGGCCGCACTCACCGCAGTCACGCCGGCGTCCGCTGATCCGGGCAAGGCGTCCAAGTCCATCAGCGACCGCACGGCAGCGCAGATCTCCGCGCTGCAGAGCATCAAGAAGTCGCTCACCCCTGCCGAGTCCAAGGTGGACAGCGCACTGGTCGTTGAGGCGCGCAAGCGCGTCTCAACTGGTACCACGAGCGCCCTTCCGCAGGTGCAGACCGGCGTTGCCGTGACGCCGAAGTCCACCACTCTCGTAGACATCCGTGCCAAGCAGTACTCCGAGGACCTGGTCAACGCTGTCCGCGCGGCGGGCGGACAGATCCGGGCAGTGTCCCCCGAGCACCGCACTGTGCGCGCGGAGGTTCCGGTCGCGAAGATCGCCGAGATCGCCGGGCGTTCCGACGTCGCCCGTGTCGAGCCGGGTAGCGACGCGATGACCCAGGACGTGAAGAACAAGAAGGACACCAGGTCCCGCAAGGCTCCGTCCAAAGAGGACAAGTCGAGGGAGGTCGAGCGCCGGCTCTCGGAGAAGCAGCTCTCCGTCCAGGCCGCCAAGGTCGCGGAAAGCGACAAGGCGCACAACGCCGAGGCCGCACGCGCTTCCTTCCGCGTGACCGGTGTCGGCGTGAAGCTCTGCGCGCTGTCGGACGGTGTGGGTTCGCTGGCCGTGTCGCAGGCCTCCGGCGAACTGCCGGCCGTCGACATCGTGCCGGGTCAGGCGGGTTCCGGTGACGAGGGCACCGCGATGCTCGAGATCCTGCACGACCTCGCGCCCAACGCCGAACTCGGCTTCGCCACGGCGTTCAACGGCGACGCGAGCTTCGCGGACAACATCAAGAAGCTGCGCTTCGACCTCGGCTGCGACGTCATCGTCGACGACGTCATCTACTTCAACGAGTCGCCGTTCCAGGACGGCATCATCGCGCGCGCGGTGGACGCGGTCGTCGCCGACGGCGCGATGTTCTTCTCCAGCGCGGGCAATCAGGGCAACGTCGAGGACGGCACCTCCGGCCACTACGAGGGCCAGTTCGTCGACTCGGGTGTGGGCGTCGGCAAGTTCGCCGGTTCCGCGCACGACTTCAACCCGGACCCGAACGCCAAGCAGCTGTTCAACCCGCTGTCGAACTTCTCGGGCGACACCCCGACGGTGCTGCACTGGGCCGACCCGCTCGGCCAGTCGGCCAACGACTACGACCTCTACCTGGTCAACGCCCAGGGCAACGTCGTCACGTTCAGCCAGAACAACCAGGACGGCGCACAGGACCCGTACGAGCGCATCAACACCCCGGCGAGCTCGACCGGGACGCGCCTCGCGGTCGTGAAGTACCGCGGTGACGACAAGTACTTCGCGCTGTCGCTGTTCGGTGGCCGCTTCGCCGACACCAACGATGGCCTGAAGAAGTACGTCACGCCGGGCACCACCCGCGGCCACTCGGCGGCCAAGGGCGCGATCTCCGTCGCGGCCGCACCCGCCGCCGCGGCACTGCCGTTCGACCTCGAACCGGGCGACCCCGCCAACCCGAAGGGCCCGTACCCCAACGCCTTCGACGGCACGCAGAAGCCGGAGCGCTTCACCTCCGACGGACCGCGCAAGACGTTCTTCGCACCGGACGGCTCGCCGCTCGCCGAGACCCGGCAGAAGCCGGACATCACCGCGGCCGACGGCGTGACCACGTCGGTGCCGGGCTTCGCGCCGTTCTTCGGCACGTCGGCCTCTGCTCCGAACGCCGCCGCCATCGCCGGCCTCGTCCTGTCCGGCAACCCGACGCTGACGCCCGCCGAGGTCAAGGAAGCCCTTGTGGCCACGGCGATCGACATCGTCGAGTCCGGTGTGGACAACCGCACCGGCGCCGGCATCGTGATGGCCGACCGCGTCCTGCAGTACACGGGTGCGTCGCCGCAGGCACTGGCTCGCGCGCAGAAGCCGACGATCGTCAACGACGCCGACGGAAGCGCTTTCCTCAAGCCGGGCACCAGTGCCACGGTGACGGTGCCGGTGGCCAACAACGGTGACGGCTCGGCCGCGTCGACCTCGGTCGTGCTGTCGACGACGTCGGCCGGCGTGACCATCGCGCCGCGCTCCAAGTACTACGGCAACATCGACCCGGGCCAGACCGTCAGCAACACCTACAAGGTGACCGTGCCGGCCTCGGCCGCGCTCGGTTCGGCGGTCAAGCTCGACGCACGCGTGACCTACGCGGGTTCGACGTCACCGACGACGAGCTCGTTCACGCTGCGCGTGGGTGAGCCGTCGCGCGACTTCAAGTCGTTCGCGTACACCGGCGCACCGGTCGCCATTCCGGACAACGACCAGACCGGCGCCTCGATCCCGCTGGCCGTGACGGGTGTCGGTGCGGCGTCGAACCTGAAGTTCTCCGTGGACGGCGCGACGTGCTCGGCCACCGAGGGCTCCACGACGGTCGGCATCGACCACACCTTCGTCGGCGACCTGGTGGGCACGCTCACCTCGCCGTCCGGCAAGTCCGTGACGCTGTTCTCGCGGGCGGGCGGCACCGGCAACAACATCTGCCAGGCCGTGTTCGACGACGCGGCCACGTCGCCGTTCTCGAGCGTGACGAGCGCCAACGCGCCGTTCACCGGCTCGTGGAAGGCGGGTGCGCCGCTGTCCTCGCTGACCGCGGAGCCCGTCGACGGCACGTGGGTCTTCAAGGTCGCCGACGTGGTGGGCTCCGACCGCGGTTCGATCCGCTCGGTGACCCTCAGCGCCGCCGGCTGGGTCTGATGACCTGAGCTCGACGCAACGGAAGGCCCCCGGCTCGCGAGCCGGGGGCCTTCTCCGTGCCGTCCTGACGCCGGAACGGCGACAGGGGCGCCTCCCGGATCGGGAAGCGCCCCTGACGTCGTCCAAGCCTTGCTAGCGGTTCGGCCACTCCCACCGGATGCCGAACACGCCGGGACCGAACCCGAGCGCCACGGCGTGCACGCCGCCACCCGAGTCCAGGGTGAGGTTGCGCCGCCGCGAGGGCGTCTCGTCGCCCGCGGGCACGCTGTACTGCTGCACGCGCGAAGGCAGGTTCGTCTCGTCGAACCGGACCTCGATCACGTACTCGCGCACCGGCAGCCGGAACTTGCGCGCGAACGTGTTGTTGCCCTTGGGTGCGTGGCCCTCGGGGAACACCAGCTGGTATTCCATGATGAGGGTCTCGCCCCGGGCCAGAGGCCGTTCGAACATCATCTCCGCGACCATGATGTTGGCCTCGTGGTCACGGGCGATCCGGCCGAGGTGGCAGTTGCGCACGTTCAGGATCTCGGGGAGCACGTCGGACTCCTCGGTCTCGAACACGAGCGCCCAGCGGTCGGGCCCGTCCTGTTCCGCGCGGAGGATCTGCCGCACCCACACGGATTTCTGCCCGCCGTCGGCAGAGATCTCGATGCGGTCGTGCTGGCTGATCCGGCCGAGCTTCAGGTCAGAGGACGTGTCGACCTTCGAGAGCAGGTTCGCGACCCGCTCCCTTCGCGCCCACAGGGCGTCGATCGGCATCATCGTCGTCGGGCGGCAACGGCGGCCTCGCGGACGAGGTGGACCGAGCAACGCCGACAGACCCGACTGAGGCACTCCCAGAACCGACTCGAGGTGCCGCAGCGCCTCCAGTGATTCAGGGCGTTCAGGCCTTCGTCGTCCTGACTGCCAGTAGCTGAGCGTCGCGACGCTGATGGTCACTCCGCGCAGTGCCAACCGGTGCTGGATGCGGTCGAGACTGAGTCGGCTAGCCTTGATCGCCGCCCTCAACGCTTCCGGGAACGGTCCCGTCGTCAAGAGTTGCGTAAGGCTGCCGTGACCCGTCGAGTCAGTGTCCTCGACGGTCAGTGTTGGTCGACCGGCAGCAGTCGTCATGGTGACTCCCCGCTGTCATAAGATCACGCCCCAGTGACCCTACCCGTCCGTGAACATCGCTGGTCGGAGCCGGATGGAGTCAATGGTTAATCCATACGGTTGATGAGTTCACGCTTTCGAGACTCATCTGTCAAGTGAATCGAACCCATCAGTAACATCTCTGTGCGTTCACGGCCTGTGTCGGACCGGTTCTACTGCGTGCATGATGATCGGCCTCGGCCACGGGGCTCAGGGGGTGGCGGCCAGGTGAGCAGGGTGCGTCCGGTGCCCGGTGGACGGGCCGTCGAGGTCGAGCCGGAACGGGTTGCCGGTTGGATCGACCGGTTCGCGGACCGGCACGGTGCGACCGAGGTCCGCGTGACCGAAGCCGAGGTCGTCATCACCGCAGAGGACGGCGCGACGGCCACGTTCGCGACGCGCGGCGGTACCTCTCTATTAGAGGTAGTTGAAAAGTTGACGGAGCCGCGAAGGATCGGGCTGGTCCTCGTGCGGCTCGGCGGCCACAGCGTCGGGGTGGCGTTCGGCGGCAAGGTCGAGGTGTCCGCCACGGACCGCAAGCAGGTCCACGGCCGCATCCGGGCCGGCGGGTGGTCGCAGCAGCGGTTCGCCCGGCGGCGCGAGGGCCAGGCCAGAGTCGCGCTGCAGGCCGCCGCGGACGACGTGGCCAGGGTGCTCGTGCCGCGGCTCGCCGACCTCGACGGCGTCGTGCTGGGCGGCGACTGGCAGGCACTGGACGTGCTGCGCAACGACCGCAGGCTCTCGGGCGTCTTCAGCAGGGCCGAGGACCGCGTGCTGGACGTGCCGGAACCTCGGCGGACGGTGCTGGACGAGGCCGCGGAACGAGCCCGCTGCGTCGAGATCGTGATCCAGGACACACGGGCAACCGGACCGGGGCTCAGCCACATGGATACGGGTGAGGGTGCCTGATCCTGGCGCCACTGACCTGCTGGAGCTGCAAGTGCGCAAACGAATGGTGATCGTGGCCGGAGCGGTCGCGCTGGGTGCCATCGGCATCGCGGTGCCCGCCCTCGCGCTGAGCGGTGGCGGCAGCGCGCCCCAGCCCACGACCTCGGCTCCGCAGCCGCCCACGTCGTCCCCGGTCTCGACCAGTCCCACCGTGCCGCCACCGTCCTCGACCGCGCCCGAGGTCACGCCGACCGCGGTTCCGCCGTCGTCGTCGAAGCCGAACCACCCGCCCACGACCGTGCTGCCACCGTCGTCACACCCGGCGTACCCGCCGACGACCGCGCCCCCGTCGGTCCTGCCGACGCCGCCGGTCAGCCACAGCCCCAGCCCCACGACCTCGGCCCCGCCCGCCACGACGCCGGCGCCGTCGTCCACCGCCCGGTAGGGAGTCACCTCTGAACTGGGAGGCCGAGTTCACCGACTGCTTCGACCGGTACGCCGACTCGATGCGGTTCACCGCGTTCTTGTTGTGCGGGAACTGGCACGAGGCGGAAGACCTCATGCAGTCGGGGTTCTTGAAGCTGTACCTGGCCGGTCCGAAGCTCTCGGACCGGTCGGGGCTGGAGCCGTACCTGCGTCAGATCGTCGTGCGGACGTTCCTCGCGGAGCGTCGCAAGGTGCGGTGGCGCAGGGAGAAGCTGACTGACGCACCCCCAGAGGGCCTGTCCTCCGTCACCGCGGCGGAGGACAGGCTCGTGGTGTGGCAGGCGCTCACCGCCGTGCCCGCACGGCAACGCGCTGTCCTCGTGCTGCGCTTTTGGCACGATCTCAGCGTCGAGGACACCGCGACGGCGCTGAACTGCTCGACGGGCACGGTGAAGTCGCAGAGCAGCAAGGGCCTGGAGACGCTGCGGCGCAAGCTGGGACCGGAGTTCGACCACTTGAGGCTGGAGGTGTGATGGTTCGCGAAGACGACCTGAGGGCGACTTTCTCCGCTCTGCACCAGGAAGGGGCGCCGCCGCGTGCCGTCACCGCGGCTGATCTGATCCAGCGCGGCCAGGCCGTGCGGTCCCGGCGCCGCACCATCGCGGTGGTCGGCAGCGGGCTCGCGACCGTGGGGGTCGTGGCCGTGGCGCTCGCCGTGCTGCCGGCCGCGGCGCCCCCGGAACCGGCGACACCGGGGCCGTCCTGGACGACGTCGCAGGTTCCGCCGACCACCTCGCCGTCGTCGCCTTCCGTGCAGCCGACGCCGACGACGCTGAGCCCGCCCAGTTCGCACGCCCCGCAGACACCACCGGTCCAGTCGACGACCCCGCCCGGCTTTACGACGCCGCCGCCCGGCTCGGTGTCGAACCAGGGCGTGCCGCCGACGTCCGTGCAGCCACCCTCGTCGTCCTCCGCCGCTCATTCGGTGCCGCAGACCTCGCGCTGAGCGGCATGATCCGGGCCATGAGCGCTCAGATCCGCCTGGTCGAGATCACCGATGCCAATCGCGACGCCGTGGTCGCCGTGCGCGTGCATCCAGCGCAGGAGCGGTTCGTCGCCTCCGTCGAGAAGTCCTTCGCGGACGCTCGGGACAACCCCGAGGCCAAGCCGTGGTTCCGCGCGGCCTGCGACGGCGACGTGCCGGTCGGGTTCGTGATGCTGAGCTGGGACAACGTTCCCGGTCCCGGCCTGTGCGGGCCGTACTTCCTGTGGCGCCTGCTCGTCGGCGCCGAGCACCAGGGCCGCGGTCACGGCCGCGCGATCCTCGACGAGGTCGTGGCGTTGCTGAGGGCCGCCGGGGCCACGGAGCTGCTCACCAGTTGCGTGCCGGGGGAGGGGTCGCCGGAGCCGTTCTACCGCGGGTTCGGGTTCGTGCCCACCGGAGAGGTCGACGACGACGGCGAGATCATCCTGCGGCTTGAGCTCGGCTCGCGACCGTGAAGTGCCGGTCCGCGCCGGGGGACTCCAGCTCGTCGAGCACCGCCACGGCGAGGTCCTCCGCCGAGATCGCGGACGGACCCGTCAGCAGCTCGTCCGTGCCGCGCCGGTAGGAGCCGGTGCGGTCGCCGGGTTCGAGCAGCGCGGGCGGGCTCAGGTACACCCAGTCGGCCTGGTGGGCGCGGCACTCCGCCAGCTGGCGCATGCTCGCCTCGGCGACGGGACGGATGTGCGCCGGCACGTACCGCTCGTCGTCGAGTACGAGGCCGGTGCCGTCCGGTGTGCGCAGCGGGGCGGCGCCTCCGACGACGACAACCCGTGTACGTGTCGCGAACGCCGCGTCGAGCACCACCGCCGAGGTGACGCCCGTGGTGGCCACCACCGCACTGTCCACTCCGGACAGGACGCCGTCCATCAGCTCCCGGTCGGTGGCGTCACCGCCGGCGCGGCGGGAGACACCGGTCACGTCGTGCCCGCGCCGCACCGCCTCGGCGACGACCCGCGAACCGACCATGCCGGACGCGCCGACAACTGCGATCTTCACTGGAGAACTCCTTTGGCGAGAACGGGTGCCGGTCGCTGGCTGGCCACGATCGCGGCGAGGGCGAGTGCGAACCCGGTGAGCTGCAGCGGGTTCAGGGTCTGGCCGAGGACGACGACGCCGAGCACCGCCGCGACCATCGGGGACAGCAGGCCGAGCATCGAGACGGACGTGACCGGCAGCGTGGTGATCGCGCGGAACCACAGCACGTAGGCGAGCAGGCCGCCGACACCGCCGAGCCACAGGTAGCCGAGCAGCGCGGTGAGGCCGATCGCCGGCGGCGCGCCCTCGAACAGGAACGTCACCGGCGCCAGGAACAGCCCGCCCGCGGTGAGCTGCCAGCCCGCGAACGCCGTCGGGCTCGCCCCGTCCGGCCTGCCCCACTTCTTCGTCAGCGTCACGCCGAGCGCCATGGTCGCGGCGCCGCCCAGTCCCGCCAGCACACCGACCAGGTCGAACCCGGCCGCCGGGCCGAGGACCACGAGCCCGACGCCGAGCATGCCGATCACGCCCCAGGCGAGCCGCCACGCGGACGGGCTCTCCCTGAGCACCCCGACCGCCAGCAGCGCCACCACGAGCGGCTGAGCGGCGCCCAGGGTGGCCGCCACGCCACCGGGCAGGCGTTCGGCCGCGATGAACAGGAACGGGAAGAACAGGCCGATGTTGAGCACTCCCAGCGCGGCCGCCTTCGCCCACCACGACCCCCGCGGCAGCGTCCTGGTCAGCGCCAGCGCGATCAACCCAGCGGGAAGCGCGCGCAGCAACCCCGCGAAGAGCGGGTGACCCACCGGCAGCAGTTCGGTCGTGACCACGTAGGTCGAACCCCAGACCACCGGTGCGAACGCCGCGAGCGCGGTGCGGGAGAGGTCGCTGTTTCTCACGTCGTCCAGTGTTGGTGCGCTCGATCAATGAGTCCAACACATGCTTTTCATCCGATCCATCGTGATTCAAGATGGATGCCGTGGAGCTCCAGCAGATGCGGTACGTGGTTGCGGTCGCCGAGACGGGCAGCTTCACCAAGGCCGCCCGTCAGTGCCTGGTCGTGCAGTCGGCGTTGAGCCACCAGATCGCCCGTCTCGAACGGTCGCTGGGCGCGCGGTTGTTCGAACGCACCAGCCGCAGCGTGCGGCTGACCCCGGCGGGCGCGGCGTTCCTGCCGTCCGCGCGGCAGTGCCTCGACCTGGCCGAACGGGCTGAGGCCGAGGTCGCGGCGGCGGTGGGGGAGGTGCGCGGACGGGTGGTGGTCGGCGTGATCCCGACCGTTGCCGCCGTGGACCTGCCGGCCGCGTTGAAGGTGTTCCGTGAGCGGTATCCGCAGGTGCGGGTCGCGTTGCGGATGCAGTCGAGCTACGAGCTCGTCGACCAGGTGCGGCAGGGAGGCCTCGACCTCGCGTTCCTCGGCCTGCCGCTCGGGGTGCGGCCGGAAGGCGTGCGGGGGCGGGAGCTGGCGCGCGACGAGCACGTGGCCGTGATGGCGCCGGAGCACCCGCTCGCGCGGCAGGAGTCGACGAACCTGCGGACCCTGGCGGAGGAGCTGTTCGCCGACTTCCCGGCGGGGTCGCCGGGGCGGACGCAGTCGGACCAGGCCTTCTCGATCGCGGGGCTGCACCGTGAGGTCGCGTTCGAGGTGACGACCGCGGAGTTGATGGCGGGGCTGATCCGGGAGGGGCTCGCGGTGGCCGTGCTGCCGTCGCGGTACACGCCGCGGCTGAGCGGGGTGGTGACCGTGCCGATCGTGGACGGGCCCTCGCGGGTGGAGCACCTCGTGTGGAGCGCGGGCGGGCTGACCCCGGCGGCCGCGGCGTTCCTGGACGTGCTCGGAGTGCCCGAAACTGCCGGTGGTGCCTGAGAGGATGAAAGCAGGGGACCCCCTGCGGAGGACCCCTGCTCGAGCGTGGACCGCGGCGCCGCGGCTCAGCCCGCGGTGCCCGTGGCGAGCAGACCCCCGTCGACGCGGATGGTCTCGCCGGTGATCCACGAAGCGCCGTCCGAGCACAGGAAAGCCACGAGAGAGGCGATGTCCTCCGGCGTGCCGAGGCGCTTCATCGGGTACTGCTGCGAGGCTTCCTCCTCGCGGCCGACGTAGAGCGCCTCCGCGAACTTCGTCTTCACCACGGCGGGCGCGACGGCGTTCACGCGCACCTTCGGGCCGAGCTGCCACGCGAGTTCCTCGGTCAGCCGGATCAACGCCGCCTTGGACGCGCCGTACGCGCCGATCACGCCCGTGGACCGGATGCCGCCGACCGACGCGATGTTCACGACCGCGCCGCCGTGCTCACCCATCCACGCCTTCCACGCGAGCTGCACGAAACCGAGCGCGGCCACCACGTTGACGTCGAAGATCTTCTTGACGGCGTTCAGGTCCGCCTCCACCAGGAAGCCGAACTGGGGGTTGATGCCGGTGTTGTTCACGAGCACGTCGAGGCGGCCGAACTCCTCGACCGTGCGCGCCACAGCCTCTTCGCGCGACGCGTCGTCGGCGGCGTTGCCCACGACCGCGAGGACGCGACCGCCCGTGTCGGCTGCCAGCTGCCTGGCCGCCTCGTCCAGCTGGTCGGCCTTGCGGCCCGTGATCGTGACGGACGCGCCGCGGGAGAGGAGCTCGCGCGCGATGCCGTGGCCGATGCCGCGGGACGCGCCGGTGACCAGCGCGGCCTTGCCCGAGAAGTCTTCGCTCATGGGCCGCAATCTATGCGTCCCGCCACAGGTGGGAAATTCGATGGTCGCGATCCCGTAGGATGGTTGCGTGATCCTCCTGGAGTAGGCCGAACCGGACGTGCCATCCCTTGCCATGCCCGGAGTTCTTGTAGCTACTCGGAGTTTCTTTTGATCACCGCAACTGACATGGAGTTGCGCGCGGGCTCACGCATTCTCGTGAGCGGCGCCAACCTGCGCGTTCAGCCCGGCGACCGCATCGGCCTCGTGGGCCGCAACGGTGCCGGCAAGACCACCTCCCTGCGCGTTCTCGCCGGTGAGGGCCAGCCCTACGCGGGCACCATCATGCGCAAGGGCGCGCTCGGCTACCTGCCGCAGGACCCCCGCGAGGGCGACCTGTCGGTCATCGCCAAGGACCGCGTGCTGTCCGCGCGCGGTCTCGACCAGCTGCTCCGCGACATGGAGAAGGCCCAGTCGAAGATGGCCGAGCTGGTCGACCCGGACCAGCTCGACGTCGCCGTCGCCAAGTACGGCAAGCTCGAAGAGCGCTTCTCCTCGCTCGGTGGCTACGCCGCCGAGTCCGAAGCCGCTCGCATCTGCTCGAACCTCGGCCTGCCGGACCGCGTCCTGGCGCAGCCGCTGAGCACGCTGTCCGGTGGCCAGCGCCGCCGCGTCGAGCTGGCCCGCATCCTGTTCGCCGCGTCCGAGGCGGGCATCGGTGCCAAGTCGAGCACGATCCTGCTGATCGACGAGCCCACGAACCACCTCGACGCCGACTCGATCACGTGGCTGCGCGGCTTCCTCAAGTCGCACGACGGCGGTCTCGTCGTGATCTCGCACGACGTCGAACTGCTCGACGAGGTCGTGAACAAGGTGTGGTTCCTCGACGCGATGCGCGGCGAGGTCGACATCTACAACCTGGGCTGGAAGAAGTACCTCGAGGCCCGTGCGACGGACGAGAAGCGCCGCCGCCGTGAGCGCGCCAACGCCGAGAAGAAGGCCGGCGCGCTGATGACGCAGGCCGCCAAGATGGGTGCGAAGGCCACGAAGGCCGTTGCGGCGCAGAACATGGCGAAGCGCGCCCAGAAGCTGCTCGACGGTCTCGACGACGTGCGCCAGAGCGACAAGGTCGCGAAGATCAGCTTCCCGTCGCCCGCCCCGTGCGGCAAGACCCCTTTGATGGCAGAGGGTCTGAGCAAGTCCTACGGCTCGCTGGAGATCTTCACCGGCGTGGACCTGGCCGTCGACAAGGGTTCCCGCGTCGTCGTGCTCGGCTTCAACGGCGCCGGCAAGACGACGCTGCTGCGGTTGCTGGGCGGCAGCGAGAAGGCGGACGCCGGTGGCGTCGTGCCCGGTCACGGCCTGAAGATCGGCTACTTCGCGCAGGAGCACGAGACGCTCGACCACAACGCGTCGGTGTGGGAGAACATCCGCCACATGGCGCCGGACGAGCAGGAGCAGCGGCTGCGGTCGTTGCTCGGCACGTTCCTGTTCAGCGGCGAGCAGCTCGACCAGCCCGCCGGCACGTTGTCCGGTGGCGAGAAGACGCGGCTGGCGCTGGCCGGCCTGGTGTCGTCGGCGGCGAACGTGCTGCTGCTCGACGAGCCGACGAACAACCTCGACCCGGCCTCGCGCGAGCAGGTGCTCGACGCGCTGCGGCGCTACGAGGGTGCCGTCGTCCTGGTGACGCACGACCCCGGCGCGGTCGAGGCGCTGGAGCCCGAACGGGTCATCCTGCTGCCCGACGGCACCGAGGACCACTGGTCCGAGGACTACCTGGACCTCGTTCAGCTGGCGTGATCTCCACCCGTCAAAGGATTACCGAGCGCGTTCTGTGATCAACTGAGTGTGATCGAATCGACCGTTCACCGATCTCTTTGCTTGATCACCTGGCGTTCTGCCGGTTCCTGTTCGATCATTGCGACGACAGGGGCCGTCAAACGGCCCACCTGCTCGTACGGAAGGCGGGACAAGGTGGCTGACCTGAAGAAGGGTGCCCGGATCACCGGCGCCACACGGGACAAGCTGGCCGCTGACCTGAAGAAGAAGTACGAAAAGGGCGCGAGCATCCGGGCTTTGGCGGAGAGCACCGGGCGTTCCTACGGCTTCGTGCACCGGGTTCTCTCAGAATCCGGGGTCACGCTGCGCGGTCGCGGTGGCGCCACCCGGACGAAGAAGAAGTAACCAGAACTCAGACTGCTACTCTCCGGTAACTAGCTTCTAGTCCGCCGGAGGTAACGACCATGCCAGTGCCTTCCATCGACGCTGGTGTGCTCGAGCGCGGTGGCGTTCGGCTCACGATCTCCGGGCCGCGCGCGACCATCACGCTCGATCGTCCCGACGTGCTGAACGCGCAGACGCCGGCTACCTGGCAGGCGTTGCGGCACATCGGCGAACAGCTGGACCCGGACGTCCGAGTCGTGGTCGTCCGGGGCTCCGGCCGTGCCTTTTCGGCAGGGCTGGACCGGCGGATGTTCACCGGTGAGCCCGTCGACGGCGAACCCGGTGGTCTCGGCGCGATCCTGTCGCTTCCCGCTGCGGAGGCCGACGCCCGCATCGCGTCGTACCAGGCCGGGTTCACCTGGCTGCGCGACCCCGCACGCGTGACGATCGCCGCGGTGCAAGGGCATGCCATCGGCGCGGGTTTCCAGTTGGCGCTGGCGTGCGACTTCCGCGTGCTCGCCGAGGACGCGCAGTTCTGCATGGCCGAGACCGGGCTGGGTTTGGTGCCCGACCTCGGCGGCACGCTGCCGTTGGTGCGGCTCGTGGGGTACTCGCGCGCGGCCGAGATGTGCGTGACCTCCCGCCGGGTGTCGGCGCAGGAGTCGCTGCGGATCGGCCTCGCGAACTCCGTCGTGCCCGCGGACGGGCTCGACGGCGCCGTCGACGAGCTCGTGGCCGCCGTTCTCAAGCCGATGGCCGGAGCCGTGTCAGAGACGCTGGCGTTGATCCTGGCCGCCGCGGAGTCGCCGACGGCCGAAGCGCAGCTCGCGCTGGAGCGCGCCGCCCAGCTGCGCCGGTTGCAGTCGTTCGCGGCCCTGTCCGCTCAAAGCTGAACCTTTCCGCCGCTGTAGCGGTCCGCGAAGGAATTGTCAGACCGCTGTGCTGTTCTAGACAGCGTGGACGGATACAGCTCTTGGCGATTCATGATGGGAGCGGCCTCGGACGCGCCTTCGAAGGTGCGCCGGGGCACGTTCCGCCGCGTTCTGGCCTTCGCCCGGCCGCACCGGGCGAAGCTGCTGGTGTTCCTGCTGCTGACGGTCGTCTCGTCGGTTCTCGCGGTGTCGACGCCGTTGCTGGCCGGCCGCGTGGTCGACGCGATCGTCCGCGGCTCCGTGCCGTCCGTGGTCGTGTGGCTGGCCGTGGCGATCGCGCTGATCGCCATCGTCGACGCGGGCTTGGGCCTGGTCGAGCGCTGGCAGTCGACGCGCATCGGTGAGGGCCTGATCTACGACCTGCGTCGTGCCGTGTTCGGCCACGTGCAGAAGATGCCCGTCGCGTTCTTCACGCGCACCCGCACCGGTGCGCTGGTCTCACGCCTGAACAACGACGTGATCGGCGCCCAGCGCGCGTTCACCTCGACGCTGTCCGGCTTCGTCACGAACATCATCCAGCTGGTGCTGTCGCTGGCCGTCATGTTCACGCTGTCGTGGCAGGTCACCGCCTTGGCGCTGGTGCTGCTGCCGGTGTTCGTGCTGCCCGCCAAGCGGATGGGCCGCCGCATGGCGGACATGCAGCGCGAGGCGTCCACCCTGAACGCCTCGATGGTCACCCAGTCGACGGAGCGCTTCTCGGCGCCCGGCGCGACGCTGGTGAAGCTGTTCGGCCGTCCGGCCCGCGAGGAGGAGGAGTTCTCCGAGAAGGCCGCGCAGGTCCGCGACATCGGCATCCGGACCGCGATGGCCACCCGCTGGTTCATGACGGGCCTGACGCTGGTGTCGGCGCTGGCGCAGGCGCTCGTCTACGGCCTGGGTGGCTACCTCGCGCTGACCGGGCACCTGGCGGCCGGCGCCGTGGTGTCGCTCGCGCTGCTGCTGACCCGCCTGTACGCCCCGCTGACGGCCCTCGCGAACGCGCGTGTCGACCTGATGACGGCGCTGGTGTCGTTCGAGCGAGTCTTCGAGGTGCTCGACCTCGACCCGATGATCAAGGAGAAGCCGGACGCCCGCCCGGTGCCCGACGGCCCGGTGTCGGTCGAGTTCGAGGACGTGCGCTTCGCGTACCCGTCGGCGGACAAGGTGTCGCTGGCCTCGCTGGAGTCCGTGGCCACTTTGGACACCCGCGGCGGTGAGGAAGTGTTGCACGGCATCAGCTTCAAGGCGGAGGCCGGTCAGCTGGTAGCCCTGGTCGGCTCGTCCGGCGCGGGCAAGTCCACCCTCGCGTCCCTCGTGCCCCGGCTCTACGACGTCGACTCGGGCTCCGTTCGTCTGTCCGGAGTGGACGTCCGAGACCTGACCTTCGAGGCGCTGCGCGCGTCCGTCGGCGTGGTCACCCAGGACGGGCACCTCTTCCACGACACCATCCGCGCCAACCTGGAGTACGCCTCACCCGGCGCCACCGACGACGACCTGTGGGACTCGCTGCGCAGGGCCCGCCTGCTCGACCTGGTGGCCTCGCTGCCGGACCAGCTCGACACAGTGGTCGGCGAACGCGGCTACCGCCTGTCCGGCGGCGAACGTCAACGCCTCACCATCGCCCGCCTGCTGCTCGCCAAGCCGCGCGTGGTGATCCTGGACGAGGCCACCGCACACCTGGACTCGGAGTCCGAGGCCGCCGTCCAGGAGGCGCTGACCGAGGCGCTGCACGGCCGCACGTCGCTGGTGATCGCCCACCGCCTCTCGACGATCCGCGCGGCTGACCAGATCCTGGTGCTGGAGCACGGCGACATCGTCGAACGGGGCACGCACACCGAGTTGATGACGGCCGAGGGCCGCTACGCCGACCTCTACAACACCCAGTTCGCCGAGCCCCCGGTGGTCGGCGTGCTGCCGACGCCGAAGTTCAGCGAACGCGTCGAGGTGTCGCAGACGAACTGACCCCGCGGCCGGTCGCCAGAGGAGCGCGGACGGCCGGGTGGGCGGTGAGCCCACCCAGCCGATCGGCTGGGTCGCGGCTCATCCTCCCGACCGGGTGATCGGCTGATGTCCCGGAGATCCCGTTCCGCCACGGTGAGAACCACCAAGGCGGAAGGGATCGGGATGAGCAACTCCGGGGGCGGGCATGTGAGCCGGCGAGCGCTGATAGCCGGTGCGGTGGCGGCGGGTGGTCTGATGGGACAGGGCCGGGCGGTGGCGGCGGCCGGTCCGGCTGCGCAGGGCGGTGCCGTGCGGATCGCGCCGGGCGATGTGCGGTACGAAAACCTTCTGCGGGGCAACAACTTCCGGTTCGCCGGGCAGCCCGACGAGATTCGGGTGGCGACCTCGGCCGACCAGGTGGTCCGTGCGGTGGACGAGGCGGTGCGGGCCGGGCGGCGGATCGCGGTGCGCAGTGGTGGGCACTGCTTCGAGAACCTCACGGCCGCGCCGGAGGTCCGGACGTTGCTCGACCTCTCGGGGATGAACGACGTCGGGTACGACGCGCGGCGCAACGCGTTCTCGGTGCAGCCGGGGGCGACGCTCGGGCAGGTGTACCGGACGTTGTGCGCGGGGTGGGGTGTCACGATCCCTGGCGGTGGGTGTCCGGAGGTGGGAGCCGGTGGGCACATCGCGGGTGGTGGGTACGGGCCGTTGTCGCGCCGGTACGGGGCCGTGGTGGATCACCTCTACGGCGTCGAGGTCGTCGTGGTCGGCAAGGACGGCCGGGCGCGCGTGGTGGTCGCGACGCGGGAGCCGGGGGATCCCCACCGGGAGTTGTGGTGGGCGCACACCGGGGGAGGTGGCGGCAACTTCGGTGTGGTCACCAAGTACTGGTTGCGGTCGCCGGACGCCGGCGAACGGTTGTTGCCGCCGGTGCCGCGGAACATGGTGCAGCACGTGGTCTTCTGGGACTGGGGGCAGCTCACCGAGGAGAAGCTGAGCGGATTGCTGCGCAACTTCGGCACGTGGCACGAGCGCAACAGCGCGCCGGGTGCGCCGCAGGCCGGGTTGTACGGGATCCTCGAGGTCAAGCACCAGGCCGGCGGAGTGGCGATGCTCGCGGTGCAGGCCGATGCGGACCTGCCGGGCGTCGACGCGATGGTGACGGAGTTCGTGGGCGCCGTGTCGGCAGGTCTCGGGCTCACGCCGGTGTACGACCTGCGCAAGACGATGCCGTGGCTGCACCGGATGACGTGGCCGGGCACCGGTGAGCCGGGCGACGTGCTCACCCGGCGGTACAAGATCAAGGCCGCCTACCTGCGCCGGTCGTTCGCCCCGAAGCAGCTGAACGCCTTGTGGCGCAACCTCACCAGCCCGAGCGGCGGGGCGGGGAGCGTGTTGCTGATCGGGTACGGCGGCCAGGCCAACGCGGTGAAGCCGCAGGACACCGCGATCGCGCAACGGGACGTGGTGATGAAGGCGGTCTACCAGTCCGTCTGGATCGAGGAACACGAAGACGCGGCCAACCTCGCCTGGGTGCGCGAGCTCTACCGCGACGTGTACGCCGACACCGGTGGCGTGCCCGTGCCGAACGACGTCAACGACGGCTCCTACATCAACTACGCCGACGCCGACCTGGCGGACCCGGCGTGGAACACCTCTGGCGTGTCCGCGCAGCGCCTCTACTACAAGGACAACTACCCGCGCCTGCAACGGATCAAGGCCCGCTGGGATCCGCGCAATGTGTTCACTCACTCACTAGCGATCGAACCTGGCTAGGCTCCCGAACCAGGGGGAAGGACGCGGATGAGCATTCCCGTGGCACGGTGGCCGCACGTCCTGCTGGCGTTGCTGGCCCTAGCCACCACGCTCGACCAACGGCCGGTGCTCGCCGAACTCGTGCTGTGCGTGGTCGTGGCGGCCTGGCTGGCGGCCGGGACCACGCTGCGGATCAGGCCGTGGGTGGTCGCCGTGGGGCTGACCGCGCTCACGGGAGCGCTGGTGGTGCTCAACCCGTTGTTCGGGTTCCTCACGCCGGTGCCGTACTTCTACACCTTCCGGACGATCGCTTTTCCGTGGCAACCGGCCGGTGTGGCGGCGGTCGCGGTGGTGGCGGGCACGGCCCAGGCGTACGGGGTCGACAAGTCGACCGCTGGTGGCGTCGCCATCTGGCTCGCCGTCATCGCCGGCAACGCCGTGCCCATGTGCGCGTACGCGTTCGTGGCGCGGAAGGCCGAACAGCAGGAGGCGGAGCGGGAGCAGGCGCTCGCCCAGGCACGTGAGGCGAACCGCCGGCTCGCGGAGTCGTTGGCGGACAACGCCACGCTGCACGAGCAACTGGTCGTGCAGGCCCGTGAGGCCGGGGTGCGTGACGAACGGCAGCGGATGGCTCGGGAGATCCACGACACGCTCGCCCAGGGGCTGACCGGCATCATCAGCCAGCTCCGCGCGGCCGACGACAGGACGTGGGCCCGGCACGTCGCCGCCGCCACCGAGCTGGCCAGGGAAAGCCTCGACGAGACGAGACGGTCCGTCTCGGCACTGCGTCCCGAACCGCTGCGCACGGCCCGGTTGACCGAGGCGCTCACCGGCGTCGCCGGGAAGTGGTCGGCGCTGCACGGGATCCCGGTCGAGGTCACGACCACGGGTGACGCGCGGCTGATCGCGCCGGAGGCCGAGTTCGCGCTGCTGCGGGCGGCGCAGGAGGCGCTGGCGAACGTGGCGAGGCATGCGCGGGCCAGCCGGGTCGGCGTCACGTTGTCGTACCTGGAGGCCGAGGTGGCGCTGGACGTGCGCGACGACGGCCGCGGGTTCGGTGACGTCCGGCCGGGAGGGTTCGGGCTCGAGGCGATGAGGCAGCGGATCGAAGGCCTGGCGGGCACCGTGCAGGTCGAGTCCGAACCCGGTGCGGGCACGGGGGTCTCAGCCCGCGTGCCACTGGAGGCGAGAGCGTGATCAAGGTGCTGGTCGTCGACGACCACCCGGTGGTCAGGGACGGGCTCACGAGCATGTTCGCCCAGGACCCCGGTTTCGAGGTGGTCGGCGAGGCGGGCGACGGAGCCGAGGCGGTGCGGCTCGCCAAGGCGCTGCGGCCCGACGTCGTGCTGATGGACCTGCGCATGCCGGGCACGGACGGCCTCACCGCGACCAGGGAGCTCGCGGGCGTCGCGCACGTGCTGGTGCTGACCACGTACGACAACGACAGCGACGTGGTGGCGGCGGTCGAGGCAGGAGCCACGGGTTATCTGCTCAAGGACGCTCCGCGCGACGAACTCGTGCGCGCGGTCCGGGCCACCGCGCGGGGCGAGGCCGTGCTCGCCCCGGCCGCGGCCGCGTTGCTGATGAGACGGGTGCGCAGTGCCGCCGCGGAGGTGCTCAGCCCGCGCGAGCTGGAGGTGCTGCGGTTCGTCGCCGGCGGGGCGACGAACCGCGACGTGGCCAAGGGACTCTTCATCACCGAGGCCACCGTCAAGTCACACCTGCTCAACATCTACGCCAAGCTGGAGGTGGGCGACCGGGCGGCCGCCGTCACCGAGGCGTTCCACCGCGGGCTGCTCGTCCCGCGCGAACAGCGGTTCAGCCCTTGAGGAACGCCGCCGTCGCCTTCATCGCGCTGTCCGACGAGCCCGCCTTCTCCACGATCACCGCGAACGCCACGTTGTTCTGGTAGCCCACGAACCAGCCGTGCGCGTCGCCACTGCCGACCTCCGCCGTGCCGGTCTTCCCGGCCAGGCCGGGGATTCCGGCGAGCTGCTTCGCGGTACCGGCGGTCACCACTTCGCGCATCATCGCGCGCAGCGGCGCCAGCACGGCGGCGGGCGGGCCGGCCGCCACGTCGTTCGGCTCGGACGGCTTACCACGCAGGAGCGCCGGTTTCGGGGTCTTGCCCGAGACGACGGTGGCGGCGACCAGGGCCATGCCGAACGGGCTGGCCACCACGTTGCCCTGGCCGAAGCTGTTCTCCACCCGCTGGTCGCCGCTGGCCGGCGGAACCTTGCCGGTGTTCGTCTCGGCACCGGGGATGACCCAGTCGGCGCCCAGGCCGAACCGCTTCGCCATGTCCGGCAGGGCGTTCGGGTCGAGTTTGGACCCGAGGTCGCCGAACGTCGTGTTGCAGGACAGCGCGAACGCCGTGTGGAACGGCAGGCTGTCGTGGCCGAAGTCCGCGTTGCTGATCCTGCGGGTGCCGATGGTGGCGGTGGCCGGGCAGGGGACTGCGGTGCCGCTCTGCACCAGGCCCGCGTTCATGACCGCCGCCGCGGTGACGACCTTCATCGTCGAGCCGGGGGCGTAGCGGCCGACGAACGGGTTGGTGCCGGCCAGCGCCTTGTTCTGCGCCACGGCCAGGATCTCGCTGGTCGAGGCCTCGATCGCCACGATCGCCGCGCCCTGCGGGAGGGCGTCCACGGCCGCCTGGGCCGCTGCCTGGCGGGCCGGGTCGATGGTGACGGTGATCTTCTCGCCGCCCTCCGCCTTCTTGGTGTCCAGCACGGTGAACGCGCCGCCCGCGGTGATGCCCACCTCCCAGCCGTCGATGCCCTTCACGTCACCGACGGTGGCGGTGATCGACTTGTACAGGCCGTCCGGGACCGTGCCCTGGGTCAGCGCCTTGCCGTCGCGGCCCAGCAGGGCGCCTTCCGCCAGCGCCTTGCGGTAGGTGAGCGACGCGCCGTCGGTCAGCTGCGGGTGGACGACCGCGGGCGTCCAGTGGACCTTCCAGGCACCGTCGGCGCGGATCATCGGGACCTTGACGTCGTACTTCAGCAGGGCGGCGCTCGGCATCGTCCAGGTGACGGACGCGGTGAGCTCGGTCGTCGTGGCGTCAGCCGCCGGCGGCGGGGACGCCGCCACCGTGGCCTGGTACGCGGACGTGCCCATGCCCGCCTTGCTGGCTTCCAGTGCCGTGGTCGCCGCCGCCGGTGCGTCGGTGAAGACGGCCGCGCTGGCCGGGCCCGAGAACGCCCTCGTCAGGAACGAGGTGGCCACCTGCGCCGGAGTCTCCGCCGGCTTGACCGGTGCGTCGGCGACCACCACGGACCTGCTGCCCGACCAGAGCAGGGTGCCCGCCACGCCGACCACAGCCGTCGTGGCGAGCGCGCCGCCGATCAGGATCCATCTACGAGTCTTCTGGTCCACTTGGTCGAATCCCCCCAGGTAAGTGCTTCCCCGGTGGGAGAATAACGGCAGGCCGCTGAGGATTTGTGAGGGTTTCTACCTATCCCAGCTGCGGAATGCGGGTCTGGTAGTGGCGGAGCAGGTCGGCGTTGGCGGCGTCGCCACCCTCCACGTTCGCGCTGCGCCACAGGGGGAGCCGCACACCGGACGCGGCCGCCTTGTCGATCAGCCGCACCATCAGCAGGTTCCACAGGAACGTGGTGGCCAGCGTGGAGATCGCCGCGGTGACCGGGGCGTCCACCGGGTAGGTCGAGTCGCCGGGCGGGACCAGGTTGTCGAGGACGACGGTCGAGACCTCGGCCAGGGTCGCGCCGGCGCGGCGGGGCGCCTGGGCGCTGGAGGCCACCGACGTGACACCCACCACCGGGCAGCCTCTGTTCGCGGCCTCCTGGGCGAGTTCGACGGGGTAGTAGTTGACGCCCGACGTCGAGAACACGAACAGCACGTCGTGCGGGGCCAGACCCGACTCGCGCAGGACCTCGCCCGCGAGGCCGGAGCGCCGTTCGGCCGACGTGCTGCTGATCGCGCCGTGCATCGGGAGCAGTTCGGGGTGGTAGACCGGGCGGACGCAGGCCAGGCCACCGGCCCGGTAGAAGGTCTCGGCGACCGCCGCCAGCGAGTGCCCCGCTCCCGCGGTGAGGAGGATCCCGTCGGCCTCGACGGCGGCCAGCACGAGCTCGGCCACGTCGTCGAGAGCGGCCGCGTTGTGCTGCTCGACGCGCGTGAGGTGCGTGCGCACGAGATTGCCGTAGTCGGACCCGGTCACGGTGTCGGTCGTCATGCCGGTCAGTAGTACCCGATTGCAGATGACCTCACCAGTAACCCGGGCACCACAAACCTCGATACGCGCGATGAGGGGTGCGCCGGCGCTCACGGACAGGGGGTGGGTTTGATCAGGCGGTACTTCTACTTCTGGGTCGTGCTGGTCGCGGTGTTCGCGGCGGCGGCGGCCACGAACATCGCGCTGGCGGTCACCTACTCCGAGCTGTGGCCGGTGTGGGTGGGGCTGGCGCTGCTCGTCGTCGCCGTCGGATGTGCCAGGGCGGCGGTCCGGGCCAGGCCCTAGACGGGTCGTCGACGACCACGACGGCTGAGTGCCTCGGGCGTCAAGCTCCGCCGGTACGGCGCCCGAGGTCCTCGGGCCGATCGATGTCCGCACCGTCCGCCACGTCGGCGCACTCGACGTGGCGGACGGTGTTCGACCGGAGGTAGTCCCGCGCGCCCTGGTCGCCCGCCGCCGACGCCATGACGCCCGCGAAGTGGTCCGACCCGATCAGCACCGGGTGCCCGATCTCGCCGTCGTAGGTGGCCCGGGCCAGCACTTCCGGTCCGGCGAGGGCCATGAGGCGGTGCAACGCCTCGACGGTGACGCCGGGGGTGTCCACGGGCAGCACGACCACCGCGTCAGCGCTGCCGACGGCGTGCAGGCCGGTGCGCAGCGACGACCCCATGCCGGTGTCCCAGTGGGGGTTGTCGACGACGGTCACGCCCTGCAGGGTGGCCTGCCGCCGCACTTCCGCCGCCTGCGCGCCGAGCACCACGACGACCGGGTCGCAGCCGGCGGCTCTGAGCAGCTCGGCGGCCGAGTCCACGAAGAGCTTGCCGTGCAACGGGACGAGGGCCTTGGGGGAACCGAACCGGCGGCCGGCCCCCGCGGCGAGCAGAAGACCGGCCACGCGCATGGTCACGAATCTACTGCGTCCCGTGGATCCGGTAGCCGATTCCCGGTGTCGTCGCGATGATCGGCGGTTCACCGAGCTTGCGGCGCAACCGGCCCACGGTGACGGTGACGGTGTTGGTGAACGGATCGGCGTGCTCGTCCCACACGCGCTCCAGCAGGGCCTCGGCGCTCAGGAAGCCGGGGCAGGCCTCCAGCAGCGCTTCCAGCACGGCGAACTCCTTCACCGAGAGCGCGAGTCGCCGCCCGTCGCGCACGACGGTCCGGCGCACCGGGTCCAGCTCGATCCCGGCCGCGCGCAGCACCGGGGGTCTGGCGTCCGGCCTGCGGCGGGCCAGCGCCCGCACGCGCAGGACGAGCTCCGGGAAGTGGAAGGGCTTGGCGAGGTAGTCGTCGGCACCCAGGGTGAGCCCGCTGACCCGGTCGCCTGGGGCGCTCGCCGCGGTCAGCATCAGCACCATCGGCCGGCCGGGCCGCTCGATGATCATCCGGCACAGCACGTCGCCGTGCAGCCCCGGCAGGTCCCGGTCGAGGACCACCACGTCGTACGCGGTGACGTCGAGGTTCGCGGCGGCGACCAGCCCGTCGTGCGCGAGGTCGACGGGCATCCCCTGGTCGCGCAGTCCTTCCGCGACGACCTCGGCGAGGGCGGCGTCGTCCTCCACCAGCAGGACCCTCACGCCGGTACCGCCGCGACCGGCAGCGTGATCGACACCCGCAGGCCGCCTTCCGGCCGGGCGAGCAGGGCGACGTGCCCGCCGTGCGCGGCGGCGATCGCGGCCACGATGGACAGTCCGAGACCCGAGGAGCCGATGCGCTCGCCGCCGAGCCGTTCGAACGGCTGGGTCAGCCGGTCGACCTCCCGCTGCTCGAAGACGGCTCCGCCGGTCTCGACGACCAGCTCCGTCTGCTCGCTCACGGATCCGGAGACCCGGACCCATCCACCGGCCTCGTTATGCGTCACGGCGTTGTCGACGACGTTGCCCACCAGTCGTGCCAGCAGCGCCGGACTTCCCTGAGTCGCCGTTCCCGGCGGCACGTCCACCACCACGGTCAGCCCCTTCGCCCGCACCTCGCCGGACAGGTCGTGCAGCGCCGTCTCCACGAGCTCGCCGAGGTCGACCGGGGCGGAGTCGGCCAGCGCGCCGTGCTGCGCCCTGGCCAGCACGAGAAACCCGTCGAGCAGGTGGTCGACCCGGTCGAGCTGCACGCGCAGGCGGTCGGCGAGCGCCACCGTCGACGCGGCCGGATCGGGCTTGGCGACCGCGACGTCCAGTGATGCGCGCATCGTCGTCAGCGGTGTGCGCAGCTCGTGGGAGGCGTTGGCGGCGAAGCGGCGTTGCGCGGCGAACGACACCTCCAGCCGTTCGAGCAGCTCGTCGATGGTGTCGGCAAGGCCCTTCACCTCGTCGGCCGGACCGGCGACGGCCAGCCGCCGGTCGAGGCTGTCGGCGGAGATGCGCCGCGTGGCGCTCGTGATGGTCCGCAACGGCCGCAGCACGCGCCGGGCCAGCACCCGGCCGACCAGCAGCGAGACGACCGCCATCACGACCAGCGCCAGCAGCGACCCGGCCAGCAGCCGGCGTGCCTGCTGCGCGTGCACCTCGGCCAGCTGGTCCTGCAGCTGCCGGACGTGCTGCTGCGCCGAGTCGAGGCCGGGCGCGGGCGCGACGTCGGTCATCCTGCCGCCGGACAGCAGGAACGTCAGAACCAGCAGTCCGACGCCCGACACGAGGAACACGGCGGCGTACAGGATCGTGAACCGCACCCCGATGGTTCCGCCGCGCAGCTTGCTCATGCCGCCAGCATGCCCGCGACTACCTAACAACGGCATGACAAGTCCGCTTCGGGCCGTGTTAGCCGCCGATCCGTAGACCAGCACCATGTCGAGCACCGAACTCCTCCGGCGGGAGTGGACCGCGTTCCGCAGGCCCGGCCGCCTGATCGCCCTGGCCGTCGCGGCCCTCTCCGTCATCACGGTGGGTCTGCTGTTCGCGGGCACCACCTCGTCCAGCGTCAGCGACACCTTCTGGTTCCGGCACCAGGACCTCGGCCGCGAAGGCGCCATCACGGTCAGGATGACGTCGATGACCGGGACGATCACCTACCCGCCGCCCGGTCACGACCAGATCGTCGCCGGGCTCGTGCCGTGGGCGAAGTCCGGGATCATCGTCAAGGACGGCCTGCGGCAGGGCTCGCGGTACGCGTCGCTCGCGATGACCGGCGCCCACGGCGTGCGGTTCCAGCACGACTACGTGCACGACGTCGCCGGGAGCGCGTCCCCGGCTCCTCGCTGGCTGCGGCTGACCCGTTCCGGCGACACCATCACCGGGTCCGAGTCGGCGGACGGCGAGCAGTGGCACGTCGTCGGGACCGCAGAGCTCACAGGACTCCCGGAGACCGTCCAGGTCGGACTCTTCGCCACCTCGCCGGGCGACCTGACGCTCCGCAAGACCGGCTTGGGCGGCACGATCGAACAGGTCCGGTTCACCCAGGCCGTCGGCGTCTTCGACCACGTCACCGTCGAGGGAGGCGCCGGCCGGTGGGACAGCGGCCCGGTCGGCGAGATGAACCACACCGACTGGGAGAAGTTCCACAACGCCTCGGGAGCCGTGGAGAAGGACGGCGTCGTCACCGTCAGCGGTACCGGCGACATCGGGCCGATCGGTGAGAGCGGTGCGCGCGGCGTCGAGAAAGCGTTGTTCGGACTGGTGATCGCGCTGGTCATCGTGCTCGTCGTCGCGGCCCGCTACGGCGCCCGTGAGACGCCCCGGCGGGTGCTCGCCGCCCGGACGGTCCTCATCGGATCGGCCACCTTCGTCACGGGTCTGCTCCCCGCCGGGATCGTCGTCGCGACGACGTCGTTGGCGACCTACGTCCGGGTGGTGGTCGGTGTCGCCGCGGCGCTCGCGCTCTGCGCGGTCCTGGCGTACGGGCTCGGCGTGTGGCTGCGCCGCGGCTGGGCGGCGATCCTCGCCGGACTGGCGCTGGTCGCCGTGCCCTACGCCGTGACCGCGGTGCCACTGCTGCCCGACTCGGTCGCGGACTGGCTGCTGCGGCTCACCCCGGCGGCGGGCTTCGCCGTCAAGCAGACGGTGGTGGAGCACCCGCAGGTCACAGCCCACTACGCGCCGTCGGCGGGCTACTTCCCGTTGCCGGGCTGGGCCGGGTTCGCCGTGCTCTGCGCCTACACGGCACTCGTGCTGTGGCTGGCTAGTTCAAGTTCTCGAGGATCAGCGAGGAAGCCGCTTCGGGAACCTCTTCCGGGATCCAGTGGCTGACGTCCTCGACCATCTCGAACCGGTACGGCCCGGTGCACCACTTCTCGGTCTCGAAGGCCGCGAACGACCCGAACGCCACGTCCTCCGTGCTCCACACGTACATGGTCTTGACGCCGACCTTGTCCGCGGCACCGTGCGCCTTGCCCGCGCGGTACCAGTTCAAAGCGGCCGTGAGCGCACCCGGTTCGCTCAACCGCTGGACGTACTCCTCGACGTGCGAGGGCCGGATCCGCCACTCGAACATCTGCTTGATGGCCTGCGCGTTGTTGTCGAGCATGCGCTTCTCGGTGCTGCGCTCACGCCAGTCGCGCATGTACTGCGACCGCATCGCCTGGTCCTCATCGGACTGCAGCGCGACCTTCAGCGCGGCGGGGTGCGGCGTGGAGAAGACGGTGAGCGTGCGCAGGCGCTCGGGGTGCTCGATCGCGGTCCACCACGCGACGGCGCCACCCCAGTCGTGCCCGACTAGGTCGAACGTGTCCCAGCCCAGCGAGTCCGCCATCGCGAGCACGTCGCCGACGAGGTGCGTGACCGTGTACTCGGACGCCTGTTCCGGGCGCACGCCGGGGGAGTAGCCGCGCTGGTCCGGTGCGACGGCGCGAAAACCGTTCACGCCGAGCACCGCCACCTGGTGTTCCCACTCGATCGCGGCCTCGGGGAAACCGTGCAGCAGCAACACCGGGCGGCCGTCCTCGGGACCGGACGCGATGGCGTCGAAGGAGCCTGCCTCGGTGGAGATGGTGATGTGGTCGATCACGGGTCCGACCCTACCGGTGTGAGCTGGCTCTCAACGGGCGAGCCGAAGGGCGTGGCCTCACGAACAGCAGGTGTGCATCCGCAGGTAGACGTGTTGAAACCGCAGGCCGGTACGAGAGCTGTCGTGCTCGTGCTGCACGGCGGACGGGAACACGGCACCGGACCCGTCCGGCGCCACAACCTCGCGTACCTGCGCATGGTCCCGCTGGCCCGGGCGCTGCGCGCGCCCGGCGTCGAGGTCTGGAACATGCGCTACCGGGTCCGCGGCTGGAACGCGCCGAGCCTCGATCCGGTGAAGGACGCGCGGTGGGCGCTCGAGAGGATCACCGAACTCCACCCCGGCAGGCCGGTCGTGCTGGTCGGGCACTCGATGGGAGGCCGGACCGCGCTGCGCGTCGCCGGCCACCCGAGCGTGGTGGCCGTGTGCGCGCTGGCGCCGTGGCTCGTGCCCGGTGAGCCGTTCGAGCAGCTCAGGGGCAGGGCGCTGCTCATCGCGCACGGCGACCAGGAGCGGATGACGGACCCGGCCAGGTCGCTGGCGTTCGCCCGGCAGGCCAAGACCGTGACGGACCGGGTGGCGCGGTTCAGCGTCGTCGGCGACGGGCACGCGATGCTCAGGAGGGCGCGGGACTGGACCCGGCTGGTCGTCTCCTTCGTCCACGGTGAACTCGGACTCGAACCGGTCGCCCCCGGCATCGCGAATGCCATGCGGGAGGCCTCGCCACGAGGCCTCGACGTGCCCTTGGGAGGCTCGCGTGGCTGAGGTCGCCGTCATCGGAGCAGGGGTCGCCGGGCTCACGGCCGCCTATGTGTTGCAACGCAGGCACGACGTCACGCTGTTCGAGGCCGACGACCGGCTCGGCGGGCACGCGCACACGCACGACCTGGACGGCGTGCACGTCGACTCCGGCTTCATCGTCCACAACGAACGGACCTACCCGAACCTGATCAGGCTCTTCCGCGAGCTCGGCGTGTCCACTCAGGACTCCGAGATGTCGATGAGCGTCCGGTGCGACGGCTGCGGCCTGGAGTACGCGGGTGCCAGGAAGCTGCCGGGCCTGTTCGCGCAGCCGAAGAACGCCGCCAACCCCCGGTACCTGCGCATGCTCGCCGAGGTCACCCGGTTCTACAAGCACGCCCAGCGCGTTCTCGACCACGAGGAGGCGCACGACGTCACGCTCGGCGCGTTCCTCGCGATCGGCGGGTACAGCCGGTACTTCGTCGACCACTTCATCGTGCCGCTGGTCAGCGCGGTGTGGTCGTCCGGCGCCGCGCTGAGCATGAAGTACCCGGCCTGGTACCTGTTCGAGTTCCTCGCGAACCACGGGATGCTCGCGATCGGCGGCACCCCGCAGTGGAAGACCGTCGTCGGCGGCTCACGCACGTACGTCGACCGGGCGGTGAAGGGCCTCAAGGCCGTGCACGTCGGCACGCCCGTCAGGGCCGTCACGCGTGGCGTCGCCGGTGTGGAGATCCGCGACGAGGACAACGTGCTGCACACCGCGGACCACGTCGTCATCGCCACGCACCCGGACCAGGCGCTGGGACTGCTGGCCGACCCGACGCGCGAGGAGAAGGAGGTGCTCGGCGCGTTCCAGTACTCGCGCAACGAGACCTGGCTGCACACCGACGCCTCGATCCTGCCGCGCGCGAGCGGCGCGCGGGCGTCGTGGAACCTCTACAAGCGGGCCTGCCACGAGGCGAACGACCAGGTGCTCGTCAGCTACCACATGAACCGGCTGATGCGCCTGGACGAGCCGCGCGACTTCGTCGTCACGCTCAACCCGCACGACGTGAACCCGGACAGCGTGCTCGCGAAGATGGTCTACGAGCACCCGGTCTACACGCCGGAATCCGTTGCGGCGCAACGACGTCTGCCCGAGATCAACACCGCCGTGACCGCCTACGCCGGCGCGTACCACGGCTGGGGCTTCCACGAGGACGGCTGCGCGTCGGGAGTACGCGCGGCCCAGTACTTCGGGGTCACGTGGTGATCTACGACGTCGTCATCACGCACGCCCGCCGCGAGCTCATCGACCGGGCGTTCAGCCACCGCGCCTACATGTGGCTGGTCGACCTGGCCGAGTTACCGCGGCTGCCCCGGTGGGCGCGCCCGTTCGCGAAGTTCGATGCCCGCGACCACCTCGGGTCACCGGAGAGGACCATCCGGGAGAACCTGGACGAGTGGCTGGCCGGGCACGGGATCGACCTCGGCGGCGGCCAGGTCCTGATGCTCGCCAACGCGCGCGTGTTCGGCTACGTCTTCAACCCGCTGTCCGTGTACTGGTGCCACGACGCCTCCGGAGAGCTCGTGTGCGTCGCCGCGGAGGTGCACAACACCTACGGCGGACGGCACTGCTATCTGCTGCGCACTGACGACAAAGGCCGTGCGTCGGTCGACAAGGAGTTCTACGTCTCCCCGTTCCTCGAGGTCGACGGCCACTACGTCATGAAGATGCCGAAGCCGGGAGACCAGCTGTCCGTGACCATCGCGTTGCGGCAGAACGGGAAGACCACCTTCAGCGCGACGATGAAGGGTGAGCGCAGTTCGGGGCTGCGCATGCTGCTGCGCCGTCCGCTGATGCCCCAGCGCGTGTCCGCGCTGATCCGCCGTCATGGCATCGCCCTCTACCTGAGGCGTATCCCGATCATCCCCAGGAGTCATGGATGAGCACGTTGTCCCTGCCCCGTCCCGGCCAGGGCATGTGGCCCGGGCTGTTCACGGCACCGCGTTCGCCGATGCGCGCCCGCATCGCCGAGGCGTTGTTCCGCAAGGCCGCGGGCCCGTTGCCGGTGACCGTCCGGTTCGCTGACGGCAGGACGTGGGGAGCGGGCGGTCCGGTGATGCGGATCGTCCGGCCCGGCGAGTTCTTCCACCGCCTCGGCGCCGACGCCAAGATCGGCTTCGGCGAGGCCTACATGGTGGGCGACTGGGAGTCCGACGAGCTCGCGGACGTGCTCTCGGTGTTCGCGGCGAAGCTCTCGACGCTGATCCCGCCCAGCCTGCAGCTGATGCGGCGGTGGGCGGAGCGGCGGCAGACCGAGATCAACGACGTCGCGGGCTCGCGGCAGAACATCCACCGGCACTACGACCTGTCGAACGAGCTGTTCGCGACGTTCCTCGACGAGACGATGACGTACTCGTCGGCGTTGTTCGAGGGCGGGCACGCCGACCTGCGCACGGCCCAGCTGCGCAAGATCGACGGCGTGCTCGACTACGCCGGCGTGCGCGCGGGCTCACGCGTGCTGGAGATCGGCACGGGCTGGGGCGCGCTGGCCATCCGCGCCGCCCAGAGGGGTGCGACGGTCACGTCGCTGACCATCTCCGCCGAACAGCGCAAGCTGGCGCTGGACCGGGTGAGGGACGCGGGTCTCCACGATCGTGTGACGGTCGAGCTGCGCGACTACCGGGAGGAGCACGGCCGGTACGACGCAGTCGTCAGCGTCGAGATGATCGAGGCAGTCGGTGCCGAATACTGGCCAGAGTACTTCTCGGTGCTCGACCGCGTGCTCGCGCCGGGCGGCCGGGCGGGACTGCAGTCGATCACCATGCCGCACGACCGCATGATCGCGAGCAAGGCCAGCTACACCTGGATCCACAAGTACATCTTCCCCGGCGGGCTCATCCCGTCCGTGCGGTCGATCGAGGACTCGGTGCGCGACAACACCCGGCTCGAGATCGTCGAGTCGCGGTCGTTCGGCCTCGACTACGCCGAGACGCTGCGCCGGTGGCGCGAGACGTTCCTCACCCGTTGGGACGAGGTGCGGGACCTGGGCTTCGACGACACGTTCCGCCGGATGTGGGAGTTCTACCTGGCCTACTCGGAGGCCGGCTTCCGCGTCGGGTACCTGGGGGTGCAGCAGTTCGGCATGGCCGAACGACTGGGCCGTTAGGACCACGTTCTACCCCAAAAGGGTGCTGGTTCCCCCGCCCGTGCGGACTTCGTGGTCCTCTTTGAAGCAGGCGGTATCAATCGGCTCGCTGCGGTCTCTTCTTCAGTGAAGCCCCAAGTGTCGCTGTAGTGGAGGAGGTCGCCGGGATGGTTCTACCCACAGCCGTGCGGGCCGGTGGCGGTGTCGCGGTCCTCGTGCCCGGTGAAGGCACAGAGGCCTGGAACCGGCCAACGGTGCCCATGCGCCGTCGGGTGCTCCAGGCACCGATCTCCAACCAGTGGCTCGCCGAAGCCGAGTTCGCCGACCTCGTCGATGCCGCTCTTGCCGGAGACAGACGGGCGGTCGAGCACCTGCTCGGCCGGATCCAGCCGCTGATCGTGCGCTACTGCCGCGCCAGGGTCGGCGGCCGGGAGCGCACGCTGGTCTCGGCCGAGGACATAGCGCAGGAGGTGTGCGTGGCGGTGCTCGGCGCCTTGTCGAAGTACCGCTACGAACCCGGCTCGTTCCTCGCGTTCGTGTACGGCATCGCCGCGCACAAGGTCGCCGACGCCCGCCGTCGCGCCGTCCGCAACCGCGCCGAGGTCGTGCCGGAGCTGCCGGACTGCCCGTCGCTCGAGACGGGCCCGGAACAGCACGCCGTCAACGGCGAGATGATGGCCCAGGTCACGCGCCTGCTGCACAAGCTGCCGCCCCGCCAGCGCGAGATCCTCGTGCTGCGGGTGGCCGTGGGCCTCTCGGCCGAGGAGGTCGCGATGGCGGTCTCGTCGACTCCGGGTGCGGTGCGGGTCGCACAGCACCGCGCGCTCACCCGGATGCGGGAGATGATCGCCGAGGAGGGCTGACCCGCTCGACGAGCGCGGCGAGGTCTCGCCGGCAGGACAGCAACGGGGAGTGTCCTGCATCGAGGCGTTCGACCGCGGTCGCCGACCGAGCTTGAGGAGGGACCGCGGCCGCGCGCCTCAATGCGGCTGCGGAACCGTCGTCCCCAGATCCGCGAACGCCGCGATCGCCGTCGTGACCAGCGCCGACGCGCCGAACACCAGCAACGCGACCGCGCCGCCGGCCAGGTCCGCCAGGAACGCGCCGAGCACCGGGGCGACCGGCGTGAGCCCGCGGCTGACGAAGTTCAGAACGGCGTCCATCCTGCCCATCAGGTCGTCGGGCACCATCGCGGTGAAGACGGCGCCCACGGAGACGTTGAGCATCGGGGTGGCGATCGCGGTGAGCATGAGCGGCACGAACGGCCACCACGCGCCGAACGGGAGCGCCATCGCCATCGTGCACGTGCCGAAGACGGTGAGCACCGCGACGATGAGCCGGGCAGGCGTCATGGTGACCTTGGGCGCCAGCAGGGCGCCGAGGACGCCGCCCACGCCGATGCCGGTGAGCACCAGACCGACGAGCCAGTCGGCGCCGCCCCGCTCCTTGACCAGCACCATGACCGGGAGCATCGAGGCCACGCCGAGCAGGTTCAGGGCCAGGAAGATCGCGACGATGTTGCGCAGCCCCCGCTGGTGCCGCAGCCAGGCCCACGGCTCACGCAGGTCCTGGCGCATGGGCTGACGCGGCCGTTGCCCTGCTCGCGGCGGGATCTTGGCGAACCACGCGCACATGGCGGCGACCAGGAACGACAGGGCGTCGCCGACGAACGGGACCGAGCGGCCGAGGCCGAACAGGAGTGCGCCGAGGGACGGGCCGACCAGGTACGCCACGTGGGTACGCGCTTCCTCCTGCGCGTACGCGGTCTTGAGCTGGCCGGGCGGCACGACCTCCTTGATCGCGGTGGCGCGGGCGGGGCCGGTGAACGCGGTGCAGACGCCGTCGACCGCCGCGAGCACGAGGAACAGCGGGATGGAGTCGAGGCCGGTGACGACGTTGGCCGCCATCGCCGCGATGACAACGGCCTGCGTGGTCTGGCTGAAGACCAGGACCTTGCCGCGGTCCCAGCGGTCCACCCACACGCCCGCCGGCATCTGGGCGAGGACCAGAGCCGCCGACCGCACCCCCGCGATCACGCCCGCCCAGAAGACCGACCCGGTGACCGCGAAGATCAGCAGGGGGACGGCGATGGTCGTGAGCTGCGTGCCCAACTGGGAGACGGCGGCACCGATCCACAGCAGCTGGAATTGGACGTTTTTCCTGAGCGGAACCCCC
The DNA here is from genome assembly GCF_024648825.1 of Lentzea californiensis. GTDB lineage: Bacteria > Actinomycetota > Actinomycetes > Mycobacteriales > Pseudonocardiaceae > Lentzea > Lentzea californiensis. Next base: position 104,787 of record NZ_JANBBE010000019.1, on the reverse strand, counting down.
ATGAGGGCTGTTTCTAGCGCATGACCAGCGGCCCCGGATGGCAAGGTTTACGCATGGCCGACCCGCAACCCGCCTACGACGTGCTGCTCACCGGCACCGTTTTCCTCGACATCATCTTCACCGGTCTGCCCCGGCCACCGGAGCCGGGGACCGAGGTGTGGGCCGAGGGACTCGGGTCGTGTCCCGGCGGCATCGCGAACCTCGCCGTGGCGTTGCGCCGGCTCGAGTTGAAGACCGCGCTGGCGGCGGCGTTCGGGGAGGACGCGTACGGCGACTTCTGCTGGGACGTGCTGGCTGACCAGGAGGGCGTCGACCTCTCTTACTGTCGTCGCTTCTACGGGTGGCATTCGCCCGTGACCGTGTCCATGGCGATGGAGCGTGACCGCAGCATGGTCACGCACGGGCACAAGTCGCCCGTCATCGCCGATGACCTCTTCTCTCCGCCGCCGTCGACACGGGCGGCCTTCGTGCACATCCAGGCGGAGGACGAGCAGTGGGTGCGCACGGCGAAGGAGAACGGCGCGAAGCTGTTCGCCGACATCGGCTGGGACCGCACCGGTGCGTGGTCGCCGGAGTTGCTGCGCAGGCTCGACGGCTATGACGTGTTCCTTCCGAACCACGTGGAGGCGCAGGGCTACACCCGCACCGAGACCCCGGAGGCCGCGGCGCGTCAACTCGCCGAGCACGTGCCGGTGGTGGTCGTCACACGGGGCGGCGGGGGAGCGGTCGCGGTCGACAGCGCCACCGGCGAATGCGTGGACGTGCCCGGGCTCAACGTCGCCCAACTCGACGCGACCGGTGCCGGTGACGTGTTTGGCGCGGGGTTCGTGATGGGCACTCTGGCCGGGTGGCCGCTCGAACACCGGGTGCGGTTCGCGAACCTGTGCGCCGCGCTGTCCGTGCAGCACTTCGGTGGTTCGCTGTCGGCACCGGGCTGGGGAGACATCGCGGTCTGGTGGCGGACGGTGAGCAGGCGGCCGGACGAAGAACTGTCGCGCTACGGGTTCCTGGACGACCTGCTCCCCGACCACACGGGCGTCGAGGTGCGCAGGGCCAGTCCGACGATCGGCCTTCGACTACTCCGGTAGGTTGAAAACAGTCGATCAGCGGACGCAACCTCACGGGCCTCCCGCGCGACTTAATACGTAGAGAGTCTCTGGGGTTTGTTCGGAAGGAGTTGCGGGTTGTTCGCCGCACGCGCGTCAGGCTTGGTCAAGTTGCTGGGGTTGTGCCTGACGGCGGGCGTCCTCCTCGCTGCGATGGTGTTCCCGTTCGTCGGAGGTCTCGGGCTCGCGTCCAACCGCGCGGCCGACACGGTCGACCAGACGTCGGGTGACCTCGCGAAGGGTGAGCTACCGCTCGTCACCACCATTCAGGACATGAACGGCGACCCGATCGCCTATCTGTACGACCAGTACCGCATCCCGTTGGAGACCAAGGACATCGCGGACACCATGAAGGGCGCGATCCTGGCCATCGAGGACAAGCGGTTCTACGACCACCAGGGCGTCGACTGGCAGGGCATCGCCCGTGCCGCCGCCAAGGCCGGTGTGGACGGTGGGGCGACGCAGGGCGCGTCGACGCTCACCCAGCAGTACGTGAAGAACTACATGGCGTTCGTGCTCGGCGCCGACAACGAGCAGGAGGCCTGGGAGAAGGCCACCGAGGCGACCGTCGGCCGCAAGATGCGCGAGGCGCGCGTCGCGTTGCAGCTCGAGCAGCAGATGACGAAGGACGAGATCCTCACCGGCTACCTCAACATCGTGCCGCTGGGCAACCAGACCTACGGCGTCGGTGCCGCCGCGAAGGCGTACTTCAACACCACGGCCGACAAGCTGACGGTTCCGCAGGCCGCACTGCTCGCCGCGATCGCGAACCGCCCGTCGTCGCTGAACCCCGGTGCCTCCCCGGACAAGGCGCTGGAGCGCCGCAACATCGTCATCGACAAGATGCGCGAGAACGGCGCGTTCGGCTCCGACGAGACCGAGGCGAAGAAGAAGGCCGACGAGTTCAAGGCCCAGCCGCTGGGCATCGTCGAGGACCTGCAGATCCTGCCCAAGGGCTGCGTCGGCGCCGGTGACGGCCCGATCTACGGCTTCTTCTGCTCCTACCTGCTCGACTACCTGCGCGCCTCCGGCATCACGAACAAGCAGCTGCAGCGCGGCGGCCTCACCATCAAGACCACGATGGACCCGAAGGCCACCAAGGCCGCGAAGCAGTCGGCCGAGCAGCAGGTCCCGAAGACCCAGAACGGCATCGCGAACGTCATGTCCGTCGTCCAGCCGGGCACCGACAAGCACCGCGTGCGCGCCCTCGTCGCCTCCCGCGACTACGGCAACAAGGCCGAGCTCGGCCAGGTCGCCCGCCCCGTGCCCGCCGAGGTCCTGCCGTTCGGTCCCGGCTCGGTGAACAAGATCTTCACCGCCGCCGCCGCGATGAAGAACGGCGTCACCGGGATCGACCGCAAGATCAAGGTCCCGAAGGTCTACAACTCCAGGGTCTACCCGAACGGCGGCGAGGCCTGGCGCGTCCAGAACGCGGCCGACTACCCCGAGGAGATGACGCTCACCCAGGCCCTCGCGACGTCCCCGAACACGGGCTTCGTGATCCTGCAGGAGCAGGCGGGCCTGAACAACGTCGTCGACATGGCCTACAAGCTCGGCATGCGTGAGACCCTCACCGGCGTCAACCGCGGCGCGGAGCCCCTGAAGTCCGACGGCTCGAACGGCCCGTCCCAGGGCGACTGGACGAAGCAGAACAACGCCGGCTCGTACACCCTCGGACCCGGCGCCACCAGCGTCCTCGAACTGGCCAACGTGGCAGCGACCATCGTCTCGAGCGGCACCTGGTGCCCGCCGACCCCGGTCGAAAAGGTCATCGACCGCTACGGCAAGGACGTCCCGCTGAAGGAAATGCCCTGCGAGCAGGCCGTGGAACCGGACCTGGCGAACAGCCTGGCCCAGGGCATGTCCCACGACACGACGGGCGGCGGCACGGCAGCGGGCGCGGCGACCGGCTCCGGCTGGAACCGCCCGGCCATCGGCAAGACCGGCACCACCGAAGAGCACAAGTCGGTCGCCTTCCTGGCCGCGACCCCGCAGTACGCGGGCGCCGTCATGACCTACGCCGACGGCAACAACCCGCAGGTCATCTGCGCCAACCCGATCCGCCTCTGCCCCGGCAGCTCACAGGGCGTCTTCGGTGGCCAGGTAGCCGCTCCCACCTGGTTCAACGCGATGAAGGCGATCCACGAGGGTCTCCCGATGGCACCACTGCCGCCGGCCGCAGCCAGGTACAAGTAAGGACCGCACGGTCACAGGGCCGCCGGACGCCACGCGCGTCCGGCGGTCCTTTGCGTTGGGCGGGGAGGCAGGTGTCCGGTGGGGCGGGCAGAGGCCGAGCGGGGCCGGTGTGATCAGGCCGTGGAGCGGCCGACCAGCGTAGGGCTGGCGTGGAGAAGCCGATGCGGAGTGAGACGGGTGGGTTGGGCGGGAGGGCAACGGCAGAGCCGAGCCGCCCTGCCGCCAGCGGCAAGGGCGAAGCCGAGGCGTGTGAACCTAGGCCTGCTGGTGAAGCGGTGGTGACCGGCCCGCCCCTCGCAAGGCGACCGCCCGCACGGCAGGTGACCACCCCGCTGGAACCGCGCCAACCACTCAAGCCGACCCGCGCGGCCCACCCACCCGCGCGTTCTCGCCGCCCACCTCGCGACGACACGCCTGCCCGCACACCTGCCCAGGCCCAAGTCAGCCCATCAAGCCCACCCAAACGACCCAGCCACCCGAAGTAACCGCCCAACCAAGCCCGCTCCCCACCCCGCCACCCCGCAAACCTTTCACGATAAAGCGACTGACCAGTACAAACACCAACCCGCAGATTGGTCTAAAGCGCGTTGACCATGCCCTAAACCACTCGACTACCCAAAGTAACCAGAAGTGGGTCTAATCACCTGAACGCCCACTTCGCTTGCCCGCGCCGGTCACACGAGGTTACGTTTTGCGTCGCATGTCACGGTTCGATAACCGCAAGGACACGGATCACCCCCGAAGCGGTCCAGTCCACCACCGGGCCCCCGAAGCCCGCAGCCAGGCCCCCCGACGCCAGGCGAAGCGCGGTCATCCGAACTCCCCCGAGTGCATGGAGTCTGGTTTGGCACGGCATCGTTCGAAGGGTCCCCTGGTGGACGTCATCACCAAGGTGGACCTGGATCGCAAGAAGGCAGTTGCGGTGGTGGTCGCCGCGGGCGCCATCGCCGGCGCCGGTTTCGCCCAGGCGGCCACCACCGTCAGCCCGGTCGACCGCATCATCGCCCCCGTCGCGGCCACCAAGAACCTCGCCGCGGTGATGACGGCCGAGGCCCAGCCGCAGGGGCCGCAGACGATCCACAATGTCAGCACCGGGTCTGAGGCGCGCAAGCTGTTGCAGGCCGAGCAGATCCAGGCGCAGTTCCACCTCGCCGAGGCGCTCAAGTCCGCCGAGGGCGCCTACGCGCAGCGGCAGGCGGTCGCCAAGGCCGAGGCTGAGCGGGTCGCGGCCGAGACCGCGCGGATCGCCGCCGAGGAGGAGGCGAAGCGGCCCAAGTGCGTGCGGCCCGCCGAGGGGTCGTTCACGTCCGGGTTCGGTGCCCGCTGGGGTACCAGCCACAACGGTGTCGACATCGCGAACGCCATCGGCACGCCGATCGTCTCCGTCCTGGACGGCACCGTCGTCGAGGCCGGGCCCGCGTCCGGGTTCGGGCTGTGGGTTCGCGTTCAGCACGAGGACGGCACCATCACCGTCTACGGGCACATGAACACCATCGACGTCGCGCAGGGTGCGAAGGTCAAGGCCGGGCAGCAGATCGCGACGATCGGCAACCGCGGCCAGTCGACCGGGCCGCACCTGCACTTCGAGGTGTGGGTCGCGGGCGGTCAGAAGGTCAACCCCGTCGGCTGGCTGGCCGAGCGCGGTGTGAGTCTCTGACCGAATCCGGTCACACGATCACGAGAACTCTCGATAGTCTCCGGCCACGCCGCCGTGCATGAGGTGCGGCGGCGTGGAGACCGGAGCCGAGCCAGTGATCTACCGCAGCCCCCTGCCCGCGGTGGCCGTTCCCGAGCGCACCGTCCCCGCACACGTGCTGGAACACGCGCGGCACAACGACAAGCTCGCTCTCGTGGACGCCGTCACCGGCGAGTCGCTCACGTACGCCGAGTTGGCACGGCAGGTCGAGACGACGGCCAAAGGCTTGGTGCGCAACGGGATCAAACCCGGTGACACCGTCGCGATCGCCAGCGGCAACCGGCCGCGCTACGCCGTCGGCCTGCACGCGGTCATGGCCGCGGGGGCGACGGCCGCGCTCATCAACCCGATGCTCACGCCGCCGGAGATCACGCGGCTGAAGGAACTCGCGAACGCCACGACGACGCTCGACCTCGACGACCTTCCCGCGAGCGCGAGCGACGAAGATTCGCTCCCACCGGGAAATCCCTGCGACACCGCCGTCGTCCTCTTCTCCAGCGGCACAACGGGTCTCACCAAGGCCGTCGGACTGAGCCACCGCGCGCTCGTCGCGAACCTGGAGCAGCACCGGCCTGGCTGGCGCATCGACGAGACCGACGTCCTCGCCGCGAACCTGCCGTTCTTCCACGTCTACGGCTTCGCCGTCATCCTCAACTCCGGTCTGCTCGGCGGCGCCACGCTCGTCACCATGCCCCGCAGCGACGCCGGCACCTACCTGCGGCGCCTCGGAGAACACCGCGTCACGCGGGCGTTCCTGGTGCCGCCACTCGCCGCCGCCATCGCGGACCACGAGGGACCGGTTCCGGAACTCGGCCTCAAGCTCGTCCTCTGCGGCGCCGCGCCACTCGACGACACCGTCCGCCGGGAGGCCGAGCGCAAGCTCCAGGCACCCGTCCGCCAGGGCTACGGCCTCACGGAAGCCGGTGGCACGCACCAGACATTCGATGGTGACGTGGAATCCGACCCCGCGAGCGTCGGTGTGCTGTGTCCGGGCACGGAAGCGCGGATCGTCGAACCGGGCACCACGACGGACGCGGCGGAGGGCGAGCTGCTCATCCGCGGCCCGCAGGTCATGGACGGCTACCTCGGTGACGAGCAGGCCACGCGTGACGCCTTCGTGGACGGCTGGTTGCGCACGGGGGATCTGGTGCGCGTCCACAACGGCCGGTTCCACGTCGTGGACCGCATCAAGGAAATGATCAAGTACAAGGGGTACCAGGTGGCGCCCGCCGAGCTGGAGGCGGTGCTGCGGCGTCATCCCGCGGTCCGGGACGCGGCGGTGATCGGTGCGCCCGATCGGGTTAACGGCGAGATCCCGAAAGCCTTCGTGGTCACGCAAGGCGACGTCACGGCGGACGAACTGATGGCGTTCGTGGCGGCGGAGGTGGCGCCGTACAAGAAGATCCGCCAGGTTGAGTTCGTGCGAGAGATACCGAGGTCCGTGTCGGGCAAGATCCTCCGTCGCCTGCTGAAGGCCCCCTCTCAGTGAAGGTGCTGATCACCGGTGGCGCCAAGGAACTCGGCAGGGCGTTCAGCGGCGTCCTTGGCACGCAGGGACATCAGCTCGTCCTCACCGGTCGCGACGAGGAGGCGCTCGGCACCGCCGAAGCCGAACTGAGGGCCCAGGGCGTCGATGTCGAGACCCACGTGGCCGACCTCGGGGACCCGCACGCGACGGCCAAGCTGATCGAGAGCCTCGGCGGGATCGACGTGCTGGTCAACAACGGTGCGCTCGGCGGGCCCGTCGGTCCGACGTGGCAGGTCGACGAGACCGACTGGTGGCACACGTTCGAGGTGAACCTGCGCGGCACCGCGTTCGCCGCGAACGCCGCCATCCGCACGATGACGAGCGGACGGATCATCAACGTGGTCAGCAACGCCGGTGCGCACCGATGGCCTTACGTCACGGCGTATTCGGTGTCCAAAGCGGCCGTGATCAAGCTGACCGAGAACCTGGCGGTCGAACTGAAGCACCGGCCGATCGCCGTGCTGAGCTACGACCCCGGCATGGTCGACATAGGCCTGATGCGCCGCGGCGCCACGATGGACTCCGGTGATCCGCACCGGCTCAGGATCGCGGAGTGGTCGAGGTCTCAGCGCGCCGCGGGCAGGTTCACCCCGGTGGAGCAGTCGGCCGATCTTTTGGCTCGAATCGTGCGCGGAGAGTTCGATCACCTCTCCGGTGGCCTGATCACGCCGAAGGACAGCTGAGAATTTTTCCTCGTTTGATGCGTACATAAGGCCCTTCCTCGCTGACGGGTCAACGGGGATCGTCGCGAGTGGCTCCCCAATTCCCCAGGAGGCGTCGTGCCTGTCGGAACATCCCCTGCTGCCCTGAACCTGGCCGCGCACCTCGAACCGGCTCACCTCGAACTCGCCCGCGACCCGTTGCACGTCGATCTGCCGGCGGACGTGCGCGACCGGATCGCGCGCTGCCGCGGGTTCGTGCTCGAAGTCAGCGCGTCCGGACGCGCGATCTACGGTGTCACAACGGGTTTCGGCCCACTGGTCGAGTTCGCGGGCCGTCCGGACAGCGCCGGTCAATGTGACAACACCATCTTCCACCTCATCGTCGGCCACGGTGAACTGCTGCCGCCCGCCGTCGCCCGTGCGGCCGTGCTCGCCCGGCTCTTCTCGTTGGCGCAAGGGCGATCCGGAGTGTCCGAGCAGGTCGTGGACTCGCTGACTGCCATGCTGGACACCGAATTCGCCCCAGCCGTGCCTCGTTTGGGTTCACTCGGTGCGAGTGGTGATCTACAGCCGCTCGCCTACGTGGCACATGCTTTGCGCGGTAACGGGAACGCCTTCTTCCAGGGGCGGCTGATGCCCGCCGTGGAAGCGCTTGCACGGGCCGGTCTCCAGAAACTCGTGCTGGACGGGCGTGACGCGCTCGCGCTGGTGAACGGCATCTCGGTGACCGCCGCGGCACTCGGACTCGCTGTCGCGCAGGCGGTTCGCGCGCGCCGGACGGCGGAGTTGTTGTCCGCCTTGATGACCGACGTCCTCGGTTGCGGCACCGAGTTCACGTCGGTTGGACTACTGGCCGCGTTCGGGCATCCGGACGTCGCTGAGTCGGGTGCGTCCATCAGGACCTGGCTCGAAGGCAGTACGCCATCCGGGGCACGCCCGTTGCAGGAGCCGTACAGCATCCGTTGCACACCACAGCTGATCGGCGCGGCCGGCACGAGCGTGCGGCACGCCGACGAGGTGGTGCGCCGCGACCTCAACGGCGTCAGCGACAACCCGTTGTTCTTCCCGGAGACCGGGGAGGTCGTGCACGGCGGCAACTTCTTCGGCCAGCCCAGCGCTTTCGCGGCCGACCAGCTCAACGTCGCCCTGGTGCAGCTGGGCAACCTGGCCGAACGTCAGCTCGACCTGCTGGTGGACCCCCACCGCAGCAACGGGTTGCCGCCGATGCTCAGCCCGTTGCCCGGTCAGCACCACGCGCTGCAGGGCGTCCAGCTCTGTGCGACCGCCACCGTCGCCGCGATGCGCAGGGCGGCCACGCCGGCCTCGGTGCAGAGCCTGCCGACGAACCTGCACAACCAGGACGTCGTCCCGTTCGGCACGCAGGCCGCGCTGACGGCGCTCGACCAGGCGCGGCTGCTGCGGTACCTGCACGCGGGACTCGTGATCGGGCTGCGCCAGGCAGTGCACGTCGGCGCACGCCGTCCGCAGGGAACTCGGCTCGCGGCGGTGTTCGACCGGCTCGCGGACGAGGTCCCGCCGATCACCGAGGACCGGCCGCTCGACACCGCGCTGGGCCGGGTGGCGGACGTCCTCGACAGTCTCGTGTCCGAAGTGGAGGGTGCTTGATGAGTGCTCCCGTCTGCCTCCCCCGGTGGGGGCACACCTGGGTCGACCTGCCGGTCCTGCGGCTGCCGATGCCCGAGGAGGAACTGATCCCGTGCGCGACCGGCTGCTTCGAGCTGCCGATCGCCATCGGCACCCCGGAAGATCCGGTCGAGCGCGCCGTGCACCGGTGGTTCCTCGGCCACCACGGCGCGTTCCTGGTCTGGAAGTTTCTTTCGGCTTCACTCGATCGGTTGATACGTGAGCCTGATTCGCGGCTAGTCCGCGTCACTGCGCTTGGATACGACGCGTACTCGGTGATGCTCGCCTATTCGGGCAGTTGTTCCCGTGAGGTGTACGAGGACGTCATCCGGCCGATGATGGTGACGTTCGACCCGGCGTTCAGCGGGCGATGGGCACGTGACTACGAGCCACTGCCCGGCCTGCTGCGCCGGGCGCGTGCCGCACTGGGGTCCGTGGCGGCCGAACCGCTCACCTCTGCGAGCAAGGCGAATCTGGTGGCGCACATGGACGTCATGCGCAGGCTCGTGCCCGGCGGCCCGTCGCTGCTGCGCGAGTCCGGCCGTGCGCGCACGTCCACCACCGACGCCGAACGGGCCCGGTTCGACGAGTTCTTCCTCGTCAGCCGGGAGAACGTGTGCGTGAGCCGCTACCGCGCGCACCGCGCCGCCGTTTTGTCCGCGATCGGTCACGACCTCGCGAAACACCCGCTGAGCCCCGAGTACGGAGAGACACTCAGGACGTTCGCCACCCGACTATGAGAGAAGGCCGCGCGTGAACGACTTCAAGGCCGTGGTCATGACCCCGCAGATCTACCGCTACGTGCGCGAGCAGGCCGGCCGGCCCAGCGCGGTGCAGGAGAAGCTGATCGCGCGCACGCTGGAGCTCGGCGACTCGGCGGAGATGCAGATCCCGCACGAGCAGGCGGTGCTGCTGTCGCTGCTGGTCAGGATCACCGGCGCGCAGACCGTGGTCGAGGTCGGCACCTACACCGGCTACTCCACGCTGGCGTTCGCGCAGGCGCTCCCCCCGTCCGGCAAGGTCATCACCTGCGACGTCTCCGCCGAATGGACCTCGATCGCGGAGGAGGCGTGGCAGGCGGCCGGTGTGCGCGACCGGATCGACCTGCGGCTCGGCGCGGCGGCCCAGACGCTGGCCGAGATGCCGGAGGAGCCGGTCATCGACCTGGTGTTCATCGACGCGGACAAGGTCGGGTACGTCCACTACTGGGACCTGCTGGTGCCGCGCGTGCGGCAGGGCGGCCTGCTGCTCGCCGACAACACCCTCTACTACGGCGAGGCGGCCGACGAGCAGCCCGAGGGCAACGCCGCCGCGATCGACGCCTTCAACAGGTTCGTGCTCGCCGACACGCGGGTCGAGTCGGTGCTGGTGCCGATCGCGGACGGGCTGACCATGGCTCGCAAGAAGTGAGGTTGTGGGCATACCGACCGGTCGGTAGGGTGGCAGCGAAGTCGACCTGGAGGCGTTCATGGCTCGTTGGGGAATCACGCTGCCGCTGATCGGTGTGCCGGTGCTGGAGCACCGCGCGCTGGTGTCCGAGCTCGCCGGGCTCGGCTACACGGACGTGTGGTCGGCCGAGACGACCGGCACCGACGCGTTCACGCCGCTCGCCCTGGCCGCGCAGTGGTCCTCGGAGCTGCGTTTCGGCACGGCGATCGCGCCCGTCTACACGCGCGGCCCGGCCACGCTGGCGATGACCGCCGCGACGCTCGCGGAGGTGACCGGCGGCCGGTTCGTGCTGGGCATCGGCTCGTCGTCGCCCGCCATCGTGCAGCGCTGGAACGCGATCCCGTTCGAGGAGCCGTTCAAGCGCACCCGCGACACGCTGCGGTTCCTGAAGGCGGCGCTGGCGGGCGAGAAGGTCTCCGCCGACTACGACACGTTCTCGGTGAAGGGCTTCAAGCTGGAGCGCCCGCCCGCCGAGAAGGTGCCGATCATGCTCGCCGCGCTGCGCCCGAACATGCTGCGCCTGGCCGGTCGCGAGGCCGACGGCGCGATCACGAACTGGCTCGCCGCCACCGACGTGGCCCAGGTGCGTTCCGAGCTGGGCGACGCCGAGCTCGCGGCGCGGATCTTCGTGTGCCCGACCGAGGACGCCGACGCCGCGCGGGCACTGGGCCGCATGCTGATCAGCACGTACCTGACCGTGCCGGCGTACGCGGCGTTCCACGACTGGCTCGGCCGCGGCGAGGCGTTGCGCCCGATGCACGAGGCGTGGGCGGCGGGCGACCGCAAGGCCGCGTCGAAGGCGATCCCGGACGAGGTCGTGGACGCGCTGGTCGTGCACGGGTCGCTCGACCACTGCCGCGGCCGCGTGGCCGAGTACCAGGCCAACGGCGTCGACACCCCGATCATCGCGCTGCTCCCGACCGGGGGCGACCAGGCCGAGCAGGCACGCGCGCTCGCACCCCGGGGATAACCGTGCCCAGCGCGACCGAGCAGAAGATCATCGACGTGGCCGTGCGCCTGTTCGCGTCGCAGGGCTACGACGCGACCTCGGTGCAGGAGATCGTCAAGGCCGCCGAGGTCACCAAGGGCGCGCTGTACCACTACTTCCGCTCGAAGGACGACCTGCTCTTCGAGATCTACCGGCTGCTGATCACGGCCCAGTCCGCCGACATGGACCGGATCATCGGCCTCGGCCTGTCCGCCGCCGAGACGGTGCGCGAGATCCTGGCGTCGCTCGTCATCTCGACGGCCGAACGGGTCGACGAGACGGCGGTGTTCGTCCGGGAGCTGCACCGGCTCGGCGAGGACCGGATGACGGACTTCCGCGCCGAACGCCGCCGCTACCACGAGACGTTCCTCGCGGTCGTGGAGAAGGGGCAGGCGGACGGCGAGTTCAGCTCCGTCGTGCCCGCGGACACCGTCGTGCGGATCGCGCTGGGCGTCGTGAACCAGCTGCCCATGTGGTTCCGGCCGGACGGCCAGAAGACGCCCGCTCAGCTGGCGGGGGAGATCGCGGACTTCGTGCTGGCCGGCTTGAGATGACGAATTAGGGAGCGTTAAGCGCGGTCTGGTCGACTGAGGCGTGCTGAACCTGCTGTTCGCGACCATGCCCGTCCCCGGCCACGTGGCGCCGTTGCTGCCCATCGCCCGTGAGCTGACCGAGCGAGGCCACCACGTGCGCTGGTGCACCGGCCGGGTGTTCGCGGACCGGATCGCCGCCACCGGCGCGGAGTTCGTCGAGATGGACCCGTCGATCGACCACCAGGGCCGCAACGTCGACGAGCTGTTCCCTGAGCGCGCCAAGCTCAAGGGCATCACGAAGCTGCGCTACGACATGAACGCGGTGTTCCTCGACCCGATCCCGGCGCAGGTCGGTGACCTGCGGAAGGCGCTGGCCGAACGCCCGGCCGACCTCGTCCTGCACGACGCCGCGTACATCGGCGCGAGCGTGTTCGAACAGCTCGGCGGGCCGCGTGCCGTCAGCGTCGGCGTCATGCCGATGATGCTGCCCGCGCCGGACGTGCCGCCGTTCGGACCGGGCCTCAAGCACCGGACCGGCCCGCTCGCCCGGTTGCGGTACGCGGTGGTGCGCGGGCTGCTGGACAACGTGGTGTTCAAGCCCGTCCTCGAGCACCGCGCCCGAATCCTCGCCGGCCTGGGCCTGCCCGAAGGCGAGCGCGAACTCGCGACCGTGTCACAGCACCTGCACCTGCAGAACGGCATCGCCGGCCTCGAACACCCGCGCTCGTTCATGCCGCCGCAGGTGGAGTTCGTGGGCGCGCTGGTCGACCCGGCACCGCCGGCCGCGCTGCCGGACTGGTGGCACCGCATGATCACCGCGGGGCGCCCGATCGTGCACGTCACCCAGGGAACGGTCGCGGACACGGACCTCGGACAACTCGTCCTGCCCGCCATCCGCGCGCTCGCGGACGAGCACGTCACCGTCGTCGCCAGCACCGGCGCGCACGACGTGGGCCCGTTGCCCGCCAACGCCTTCACCGCGCCGTTCCTGCCCTACGACAGGCTGCTGCCGGAACTCTCCGCCATGGTCACCAACGGCGGGTTCGGCGGAGTGCAGCTCGCGCTCGCACAGGGCGTCCCGCTGGTCGTGGCGGGCACGACGGAGGACAAGCCGGAGGTGGCCGCCCGCGTCGAACGGTCCGGCGCCGGGCTGAACCTGCGCACGTCGGCGCCGTCGGAGAAGGCGATCAAGGCGGCTGTGCGCGAAGTGCTGCACGGCGGCACGTTCCGGCTGCGGGCACGCGAACTCGCGGTGGAGTACCGGCGCCACGACGCCGGCCCGCTCAGCGCCGACCACGTCGAACGGCTCGCGCGGGCAGGCGCGGCGAGCGGGGCACGGTAACGACGGGCGCTCGGAGATCGACATTTCGGGGTGAGGGGGACTCCATGTCACACCAACCGCCCGAATACGGCATCGCACCACCGCTGCACGAGCCAGCCAGGTCGCCGAAGTGGCCTTGGTTGCTCTTGCTGATCACGGTGCCGGTGGTCGTGGGCGGACTCGCGTTCGGCAATCACGTGATGTACAAGCTTGAGGGCCTTTCCGGCCCCTCCTCAGGCCAAGTGATGGTGCCCTCGCAGTCGCCTTCGCCCGCTCCGGCGAAGCGGACCGTCGTGTTCGAGGTGACCGGCACCGGCAAGGCCTTCAACGTCACCGCGACCGTCGGCGCGTCCATCCACAACGAGGCGGGCGTGACGCTGCCGTGGACGCGCACCGTCGAGGTGCCCGCCGACCGCGCGTCCGAGTCCGTGATGCTCGTGGTGGTCGCCGGTCCGGACGGCGCCGAGGTGCACGGGAAGTACACGATCGACGGTGCGACTGTTCGCGAGGGCAAGGCTTCCGGGCCCTACGGCGTCCTGACGATCACCGACTCCTGAGCGCGGCCAGCGCCTTGTCCGCGTGCGCGTTCATGGAGAACTCGCTCTTGATCACCTCGATGATCTCCCGGCCGGCACCGATGACGAACGTGTGCCGCTTGACCGGGATCGGCCCGAACCGGCGCCGCACGCCGTACTGCTCGGCGACGTCGCCGCCGGTGTCGGAGAGCAGCGGGTAGTCGAAGTCGTTCAGTTCGGCGAACTGCTTCTGCTTCGCCACGTCGTCCATCGAGATCCCGACGCGCTGGGCGCCCGCCTCCGCGAACTCCTTCGCGAGGTCGCGGAAGTGGCAGCTCTGCGCGGTGCACCCGGTGGTCATCGCGCCGGGGTAGAAGAACAGCACGACCGGGCCGGCCTCGAGCAGCGCCGACAGCTTGCGGTCGGTGCCGTCCTGGTCGGGCAGTGTGAAGTCGGGGGCGAGGTCGCCTGGCTTCATGGATCTCCAATACGCTCGGGCCGTGACCAGCATGTCCGACGTGGCCAAGGCCGCAGGGGTGTCCGCTGCGACCGTATCGCGTGCGCTGCGGGGCGAGCCGGGCGTGTCCGAGGCGACCCGGCAGCACGTGAGCGAGATCGCGCGGCGGATGAAGTACGCGATCGCGCGCGACGCCTCCTCTTTGGCCGGTGGGCGCCGGTACGCGATCGCGGTGCTGACGTCCGAGGTCAGCCCTGTGCTGGCGGGCGCGGAGGGTGCGTTGCGGCAGGCCGGGTACGACGTGCTGCTCTACGTGCTGGGGGACGAGGACGCGCGCGCGAAGTTCTTCGGTGAGCTGCCGCTGGGGCGTCGTGTGGACGGTGTGCTGCTGCTGTCGATGTCGTTGTCCCCGGTGGAGCAGGTCTCCCTGGAGTCGTTGGAGGTCCCGCACGTCGCGGTCGACGACACCGACCTCCGCCACGCGCTGCGGACCGCCGTGTCCCACCTGCAGGGGCTGGGGCACCGAGACGTGGCCCTGGTGCTGGCCGACGGCGTCGACGAGTCCTACGACGAGATCCTGGTCGCCGCCGGGCTCGCCGTGCGTCCCGAGTGGACGGTCTGGTGCTCGCCGACGGTCGACGGTGGCGAGCAGGTGGTGGACGTGCTGCTCGACGGCGAACGCCTGCCCACCGCGGTGATCAGCTCGAACGGTGCCGCGGCGGTGGGGATCTTCCTGCGCATGCAGCGGGACGGGCGCGCGGTGCCGGACGAGGTGTCGATCGTGTCGCTCGACGGGCAGGAGCTCACCCGCGTCGTCGGGCTGACCGCCGTCGAGGGGGCGGCGAAGGCGCAGGGGGAACGGGCGGTCGCGGACCTGTTCACGCTGATCAGGGGCGGGGAGATCGAACCGGCGGAGCACCACGTGCGGCTGGTCGTGCGCAACTCCAGCGGGCCCGCCGCCTGAGTAGGGTGGCGCCATGCCCGCCGAAGAACGCCTGACCGAGCTCGCCGCGTTGCCGACCACCCCCGGCTACGCGCACGCCGTGGCGGTCACCGGCAAGCTCGCGTTCGTCTCCGGTCAGGTGGCGGTCGACGCGGACGGGTGCGTGGTCGGCGTCGACGACCTGGCGGCGCAGACGAGGCAGGCACTGAGCAATCTTCATCACGTCATCCGGAGGTTTGGCGCCGACTGGTCGGATGTCGTGAAGTTCACCTGGTTCGTGCTCGACGCATCAGACGTTCGGACCATTCGTGCCGTACGTGACGAAATTCTGCGGCCCGCGCTGGGCGAGGTGCACAACCCGGCCAGCACGCTGGTTCAGGTGGCGGCGTTGTTCGGACCCGATTTCCTGGTCGAGGTCGAGGCGGTCGTCGCTATTCCAAGTGAAGCATCGGATGTTTGAGTAAAAGCATCCCTGCGTGTGCGTCCCGTCCGGCCTGCACCCATCGGGTGACCAGGGACCATTTGCTCTGGTAATGCGGACCGAGCTGTGACATAGCTTGTACTCGTGGAGCAGTTGGTGACGCGGCTGGCGGACGCTTGGGGCGTAGCCACTCGGTACGAAAACGCGGACCAGCAAGAGGTTGCGGTCGATCGCGACGTCGTGGTCAAGATCCTCGCCCAGTTCGGAGTCGACGCGTCCACTGAGGACTCGGTCGCCCGCGAGCTCGCCGAGGTCGAGCGGCGCAGGGCCGAGCAGAAGCTCCCGCCCACGATCGTCATCCGCGAGTACGAGACGTACGACCTGCGCGGGCCGGCGACCGTCGAACTCGAGGACGGCACCTCGTTCACGGTCGAACGGCACCTTCCGGACTCGGTGCCGCTCGGCTGGCACCGGGTGGTGACCGAGGACCAGACCGTCACGCTCGCCGTCGCACCCAGGACGCTGCCCGAGGTCCCGCACACCTGGGGCTGGATGCTCCAGCTCTACGCCGCGCGCTCGAAGGAGTCGTGGGGGATGGGCGACTTCGCCGACCTCGCGACGATCGCCCGCAGGTCGGCCCTCGAACTCGACGCCGGCGTCCTGCTGGTCAACCCGGTGCAGGCGCCGAGCCTGACGCATCCCGTCGAGCGCTCGCCGTACTCGCCGACGACCCGCCGGTTCGCGAACCCGCTCTACCTGCGCGTCACCGACACGGCCGAGTTCCTGCAGGCCTGCCCGCGCACCCGGCAGCTCATCCGCGACCTCAAGCCCGTGAACGAGGACCTGATCGACTACGACGCCGTGTGGGACGCGAAGAAGCAGGCACTGGAACTGCTCTTCCCCGGCGGCGAGGTCGAGATGGACGCCGAGCTGGAGAAGTTCGCGACCTACTGCGCGCTCGCCGAGATCCACGGCAAGGACTGGCGCGAGTGGCCGGCCGACCGGGAGGACCCACCGGCCGAACGGGTCGCGTTCCACGCCTGGGTGCAGCACCTCTGCACCCGCCAGCTCCAGGACGTCCGGCTCGCCGCGCACGAGGCCGGCATGGCCGTCGGCGTCATCCACGACCTGCCGGTGGGCGTCGACCCCGGTGGCGCGGACACGTTCGCCGACCCCGACGCGTTCGCCATCGACGTCACGGTGGGCGCGCCGCCCGACGCGTTCAGCGCGGACGGCCAGGGCTGGGGCCTGCCGCCGTGGCGCCCGGACAGGCTCGCCGAGACCGGCTACCGGCCGTTCCGGCAGGTGCTGCGCAGCGTCCTGCAGCACGCGGACGGCATCCGCATCGACCACGTCGCGGGCCTGTGGCGGCTCTGGTGGATCCCGCCGGGCGAGCCGCCGTCGCGCGGCACGTACGTCTACTACGACGCGGACGCCATGCTCGGCGTGCTCGCGCTGGAGGCGTACCGGGCGGGTGCGGTCGTGGTCGGCGAGGACCTCGGCACGGTCGAGCCGGTCGTCACGAAGACGTTGCAGGAGAACGGCATGCTGACCAGCGCCGTCCTGTACTTCCAGCGCGACTACTACGCCGAGGGTCACCCGCTGATCCCGCCGTCGCAGTGGAACCCGAACCAGATGGCCAGCATCTCGACGCACGACCTGCCGACCGCGGCGACGTTCTTCGCCGGACCGGACGGCCCCGACTTCGACGAGCTGATGCGCCAGGAGGGCATCAAGCCCGCGGACAGGGTCGAGGGCGCCCACGAACTGCTCGCGCAGGCACCCTGCGCGTTGGTCCTGACTTCACCTCAGGACGCTCTGCGGGAAACCCGGCAGCCGAACGTGCCGGGCACCATCGACGAGCACCCGAACTGGAGAATCCCGCTGCCGGTGGACCTGGACGAGTTCTTCCCCCGCGTCCGTGAGGTCACCCGGCCGCTCCGCAGCCGCAGAACATGAAACTTTTGCGTAACGGCAGGTCATAGACCTGAGTAGTACTCTAAAGCCGTCACCGGACGGCGGAAGACGAACGTTCTTGGAGGTGGCGTACCAAATGAGCTCAGCCGTGGGCACGCGGACATCGACCGGCGTGCTTGAACTGGCCGTCGAGCAGGTCCTCGCTTCGGTGAGACCCACTGCGCTCGGCGACCCGGTCGTCGGGGCACGGCGCGCGGAGGAATCCCTGCGTGACGCGCTGCGGGACGCCGGTCCCGTGGACGACAACACGGCCCTGCAGCACGCGCTGGCGTGCGCCGAGGCCGCGTGTGAACACCTGAAGTACGTGGAGATCCAGGAAGCCCGCACATTGCTGACCGCCGCCCGCGGCCAGTTGGTGCTGGCGCACGAAGGAGTGTGACTGCGTCCGGTAGTCGCCGCAGGGTGACGATCACACGATCGAATAAAGCCGCTCCCACTCTCGTGAGAACCTTGCTGCAGCGGGCCGGAAACGTCAGTGCTCGCTCGTAGGGTTCGGGTGTGATCGTTCACCAGGCCTGCCGGTTCGCATCGAACCCGGCCCTGGCGTGGGCACTGCCCGCGCACCGCGGTGCCGTGAGGTTCGCGCGCGCTTCGGCCCACGCGCCGGTCGTGTCGCGCCGCAGGTCCCGCCCAGTCTCGCGCGCGGAGTTTCGTCAGCAGGAGTACGAAGCGCGCCGACTGGGTAGTTGTCTGGTCGTGGCAGCCCGCTGGTCCCCGTCGTCCAAGATCCGCTCGGATCCTGGCGCGGTGAAGGCCGGGCTGACACCCCTGAAGCCCCGGCGGCTCGAACGGGCGTGGCGCCCACCTGAAGACCCGCTGCACGTGGACTGGTGGCCTTGACACGTCGTCCCCGCACCGGGTGACCGGACCGGATGAGAACCCGGCCTGCCGTGCCGCAACGACGTGATGCCACGACGTTGTCGCACGGATATGGTCTTTTCAGCAGCTAGTTTCTTGCGACGAGGAGCATTGTGCGACCCTGGCCCGGTAGGCCCTACCCGCTTGGCGCCGGCTACGACGGAGTGGGCACCAATTTCGCCCTGTTCTCCGAAGTCGCCGAGTACGTCGAGCTCTGCCTCTTCGACGAGGACGGCACGGAGACACGCGTGCGGATGCCGGAGGTGGACGGTTTCGTCCACCACGGCTACCTGCTGGGCGTGGGCCCGGGACAACGCTACGGATACCGCGTGCACGGCCCGTACGACCCGGCGCGAGGCCTGCGCTGCAACCCCAACAAGCTGCTGATCGACCCGTACGCCAAGGCCATCTCGAACGGCCTGTCGTGGGACGAGGCGCTGTACGGCTACAAGTTCGGGTCGCCGGACGAGCGCAACGACGACGATTCCGCGCCGTACGTGTCGAAATCCGTGGTGGTGAACCCGTTCTTCGACTGGACGAACGACAGGCTGCCGAAGACGCCGTACAACGAGAGCGTCATCTACGAGGCGCACGTTCGCGGTCTCACCATCGACCACCCGGAGATCCCGCCGCGCCTGCGGGGCACGTACGCGGGTCTCGCGCATCCGGTGATGATCGACCACCTCGTCAAGATCGGCGTCACCGCGGTCGAGCTGATGCCGGTGCACCAGTTCATCAGCGATCACACGCTGGCGGAGCGCAGGCTCAGCAACTACTGGGGCTACAACACGATCGGGTTCTTCGCGCCGCACGACGGCTACTCGGCGTTGCCGCTCAACCAGGTGCAGGAGTTCAAGGGCATGGTCAGGGCCCTGCACCAGGCGGGCATCGAGGTCATCCTCGACGTCGTCTACAACCACACGGCGGAGGGCAACCACCTCGGGCCGACGCTGTCGATGCGCGGTATCGACAACGAGGCGTACTACCGGCTCGAGGACGACGACCCGCAGTACTACACGGACTACACGGGCACGGGCAACTCGCTGAACGTGCGCACGCCGCACACGCTGCAGCTGATCATGGACTCGCTGCGGTACTGGGTCACCGAGATGCACGTCGACGGCTTCCGGTTCGACCTCGCGGCCACCCTCGCCCGTGAGTTCTACGACGTGGACAGGCTGGCGACGTTCTTCGAGGTCGTGCAGCAGGACCCGGTCGTGTCGCAGGTCAAGCTGATCGCCGAGCCGTGGGACGTCGGTCCCGGTGGCTACCAGGTCGGCAACTTCCCTCCACTGTGGACGGAGTGGAACGGCAAGTACCGCGACACGGTCCGCGACTTCTGGCGCGGTGAGCCCGCGACGCTCGGCGAGTTCGCGTCGCGCATCACCGGCAGCAGCGACCTCTACCAGGACGACGGCCGCCGGCCGTACGCGTCGATCAACTTCGTGACGGCGCACGACGGCTTCACGCTGAACGACCTGGTGTCGTACAACGAGAAGCACAACGAGGCCAACGGCGAGGACAACCAGGACGGCGAGAGCCACAACCGGTCCTGGAACTGCGGTGTCGAGGGGCCGACGGACGATGAGGAGATCCTCGCGCTCCGGCGCCGGCAGCGGCGCAACCTGATGGCGACGATGCTGCTGTCGCAGGGCGTGCCGATGATCGTGAACGGCGACGAGTTCGGCCGCACGCAGAACGGCAACAACAACGCCTACTGCCAGGACAACGAGGTCTCCTGGGTCGACTGGTCGCTGCTCGAGGCCAACGCCGAGCTGGCCGAGTTCACCTCGGCGCTCGCCGCGTTCCGCAAGGCGCACCCGGTGTTCCGGCGCCGCCGGTTCTTCGCGGGCCGGCCGATCCGCAAGGGCGAGGAGCTGCGCGACATCGCGTGGTTCACGCCGGCGGGCGAGGAGATGACCGAGCAGAACTGGGAGGACGACTTCGGCAGGTGCATCGTCGTCTTCCTCAACGGCGAGGGCATCCCCGACCTCGACTCGCGCGGCATGCGGGTTACCGACGACTCGTTCCTGATGGCGTTCAACGCGCACCACGAGGACATCCAGGTCACCTTGCCCGACCCCGAGTACGGTCCCGAGTGGAGGGTCGTCGTGAACACCACGACCGGGGAGGTCGGCGGCAACGAGAAGCCGATCGCCGCCTCCGGGCAGCTGTCGCTCACCGCGCGGTCGCTCGTCGTGCTGCAGCGGGTGGGCTGATGGGCGCGCCGTCCTCGACCTACCGCGTCCAGTTCACCCCGTCGTTCACCTTCGCCGACGCCGCCGGCATCGCGGACTACCTGGCGCGCCTGGGAGTGGGCGCGCTCTACGGGTCGCCGATGCTCGACGCGCGGGAGGGCTCGACCCACGGCTACGACGTCACCGATCCGACTCGCGCGCGGCCCGAGCTGGGCGGCGACGCCGAGCGGGTCGCGCTGCAGGTCCGGCTGAAGGCGCTGGACCTCGGCCTGGTGGTCGACATCGTGCCGAACCACATGGTCGTGCCGAACCCGTGGTGGGAGGACGTGCTCGCGCACGGCCAGGCCTCGAAGTACGCGCGGTACTTCGACATCGACTGGTCGTCGGGCAAGGTGCTGCTGCCTGTTTTGGGCGAGGACGCTCCCGAAGAGGTCCACGAGCACTACCTGAAGGCGAACTGGCGGCGCGGGAACACCGAGCTGAACTACCGCAGGTTCTTCGACATCACCGAGCTCGCGGCGGTGCGGGTCGAGGACCCCGAGGTGTTCGAGGCGACGCACCGGGAGGTGTTGTCGTGGGGTGTCACGGGATTGCGCATCGACCACCCGGACGGGCTCGCCGACCCCGGCGGCTACTTCCGGCGGCTGCGCGAGCACTTCGACGGCTGGCTGGTCGTGGAGAAGATCCTCGGGCCGGACGAGTCGCTGCCGCAGAGCTGGCCGGTCGACGGCACCACGGGCTACGACGCGCTGCGCGAGATCTGCGGCGTGTTCATCGCACCCACGGACGCCTACGACGGCGACTTCCACTCGGTCGAGCACTCCTCACGGCAGCAGGTCGCGGACTCGATCCTGGTGGCGGAGGTGCGCCGCATCGCGCGCCTCGTCGAAGGGGTGGAGTTCGAGGAGGCGTGCCGTGCCGTCGCCGAGGTGATGGTCAACTTCCCGGTCTACCGGTCGTACCTCCCGGAAGGCCTGCGGCACTGGGAGACCGCGGTCAGGCTGAGCAGGTCGCCCGCCGTGCGCGCGCTGGACGAGCAGGTCCGCGCCGATCCGCACGGCGAGCTGGCGACCAGGATCCAGCAGACGTCCGGCATGGTCGTCGCGAAGGGCACCGAGGACACGGCGTTCTACCGGTACACGAACTTCGTGGCGCTCAACGAGGTCGGCGGCTCGCCGGACAGGTTCGGCCTGCCCGTCAGCGAGTTCCACCAGCGCGCCGCCCGGCGTGAGTCCGCTGAGCCGGCTGCCATGACGGCGCTGTCGACGCACGACACGAAGCGTTCGGAGGACGTGCGGGCGAGGCTCGCGGTGCTCGCGGAGATCCCGGACGCCTACCTCGCGTTCGAGGCCGAGATGAGCCAGAAGCACGGCCTCTCCGAACCGACGCTGAACCGCCTGGCGTGGCAGTCGGTCGTCGGCGCGTGGCCGCTCACCGAGGAACGGCTGGGGCAGTACCTGGAGAAGGCGTCGCGCGAGGCGAAGATCAAGACCTCGTGGGTCGACCGGAACGCCGAGTTCGACGCCGAGGTGGCCGCGTGGCCGGCGAAGGCGCTGAACGAGCCCGAGGTCGCCGCGTTCGCCGAACGGATCAAGGCTCCCGGCTGGTCGAACTCGCTGGGGCAGAAGCTGGTCCAGCTCACCGCGCCGGGGGTGCCGGACGTGTACCAGGGCACCGAGCTGTGGGACTTCTCACTGGTCGACCCGGACAACCGCAGGCCCGTCGACTACGACGTGCGCCGGGACCTGTTGGCGCGCATCGAATCCGGCTGGCTGCCGGAGGTCGACGACTCGGGCGCGGCCAAGCTCCTCGTGGTGCAGAAGGCCTTGCACGTGCGCAAGCGCGGCCTGCACGGCTACCGGCCGCTGCACGCCGAGGGTCCGGCCGCCGAGCACGTGCTGGCGTTCGAACGGTCCGGGGTGATCACGGTGGCGACGAGGCTGCCGGTCGGCCTGGAGCAGAAGGGCTGGCAGGACACGGTTCTGCCGCTGCCGGGTGCGAAGTGGACGGACGTGCTCACCGGGCGTCCGGCGACGGAGGACCTGGCGTCGTTGCTCGACACCTATCCGGTAGCGCTGCTGGTGCAGGGGGATCAGTGAGCTTCTCCGTCTGGGCGCCGACGCCCGAGTCGGTGCACGTCCGCGTCGACGGTGCCGACCACGAGATGAAGCGCGACGGCGACTGGTGGCGTTCCGACGTCGAATCGCCGGTGGGCACGGACTACGCGTTCGTCATCGAGAGCCAGGCGTACCCGGATCCGCGGTCGCTGTGGCAGCCGCGCGGGGTGCACGAGGCCTCGCGGGTGTACTCCCACGAGTTCGCGTGGACCGACAGCGGGTGGACCGGCCGGGCGCTGCCCGGTGGTGTGATCTACGAGCTGCACATCGGCACGTTCACGCCAGAGGGCACGTTCGACGCGGCCATCGGCAAGCTCGACCACCTGGTGGACCTCGGCATCTCGTTCGTCGAGGTCATGCCGGTCAACAGCTTCGACGGCGTCGAGGGCTGGGGTTACGACGGCGTGCTGTGGGGCGCCGTCCACCAGCCCTACGGCGGGCCGGACGGGTTCAAGCGGTTCGTGGACGCGTGCCATGCGCGCGGTCTGGCCGTGCTGCTGGACGTCGTCTACAACCACCTCGGGCCGTCCGGTGCGTACCTCGACAAGTTCGGGCCGTACTTCGCCGGGCGCAACGACTGGGGTCCCGGGCTGAACCTGGACGGGCCGGGCTCCGACGAGGTGCGCCGGTACGTCATCGACAACGCGGTGCAGTGGTTGCGGGACTTCCACGTCGACGGGCTGCGGCTCGACGCCGTGCACGCGCTGGCGGACCAGAGGGCGACCCACGTCCTCGAGGAGATGGCCGCCGAGGTGGACGCCCTGTCGGCGTCCGTCGGCCGGCCGCTCACGTTGATCGCCGAGTCCGACCTGAACGACGCCAGGCTCGTGACGTCGCGCGAAGCCGGCGGCTACGGCCTGCAGGCGCAGTGGTCGGACGACCTGCACCACTGCCTGCACGTCGCGCTGACCGGCGAGACCTACGGTTACTACGAGGACTTCGCGGCGCCGGGAGCGTTGAAGAACACGCTGGAGAAGGTGTTCTTCCACGCCGGCACCTGGTCGTCGTTCCGTGAGAAGCACCACGGCAAGCCGGTCGACACGGCGCTGATCCCCGGTTACCGGTTCCTCGCGTACACGCAGAACCACGACCAGATCGGCAACCGGGCCTCCGGGGACCGGTTGACCGCGTCCGTGTCGACGGGGAAGTTGTTGTGTGCAGCCGCAATCGTGCTGACTTCGCCGTACACGCCCATGATCTTCATGGGGGAGGAGTGGGCGGCGTCCACCCCGTGGCAGTTCTTCGCGTCGTTCCCGGACCCGCAGCTCGCGGAGGCCGTCCGTACCGGCCGAAGGCGTGAGTTCTCACGGCACGGATGGGGCGAATCCGACGTTCCGGACCCGATGTCGCCCCAGACGGTCGAGAACTCGCGGCTGCGCTGGGACGAGGTGCGGGAGGGTGACCACGCCGAGGTCCTGGAGACCTACAAGGCCCTGATCGCGTTGCGCCGCTCCCGCCCTGAGCTGGCCGACCCGCGACTGGACAGGTTCGTCGTGAAGCAGGACGGGGAGTGCTTGGTGTTGCACCGCGGAGCGATCCGCGTGGTGGTGAACCTCGGCACGACCCCCGTCCCGTTGCCTCACGGAGAAGTGCTGCTCGCCTCCTCGGCGAACCCGTCGTCGCTTCCACCGGACTCGTTCGCGGTCGTCGCGTCGACGTGATCCCACAACATCTGGTCGGCCAGGTCGACGGGCCGCCCCAGGTACGCGTGCACGAACGCCGTGACCAGCCGGTCCGCGGCGACGTGCAGCTTGATGTTGTGGTGCTGGGAGATGTGCACCAGCAGCTGGAAAGCCTGCTGGGGTGTGCAGGGTTTGCGTGCGGCGATCAGGCCCGTGGCCTGCCCGATGACAGTCCGGGACACCAGAGCTTTGCGCAGCCCCGCCACCTCGGCCTCGAGGGCGGTGATTCTCGCGGACGACACCGCCGGCTCCTTTCGCGTCGTCATGTCACAGCGGCATGCCGGTGTGACGACGGTGCTCGGGAGCTGCATGGCGAAAGGCGGGCACACCCAGGGCAAGCCGTCACATCGGCTTGCGGCTGGGTTCTCAACCGCGAGTGATCACCTTATCAACTGTTTCGGACGGTGCTCGCCGGGTAACCGAGTTGCATGGGTGCCGATGAGAAGTTCGAGAACAAGGCCGAAGAACTCAAGGGTCGCGCCAAGGAAGCCGTCGGCGACGCCACCGACAACGAGCAGTGGCAGGCCGAGGGCCGCGCGGAGCGCGCCAAGGCCGACATCAAGCAGGCCGGTGAGAAGGTCAAGGATGCCTTCCGCTCGGACAAGTAGCAGTCCTGGCAAGAACGCGGATGCCGCCCAGTACGTCCCCGAGGGGGCGGACTGGGCGGCTTTGCGTTCTGCGGCCGTGGGGTGTCACGGGTGCGAGCTCTACCGGGACGCGACGCAGACCGTGTTCGGCGAGGGCCCGGTACCGGCCCGCCTGATGGTGGTCGGGGAGTGCCCGGGTGATCGCGAGGACACCGCGGGCCACGTGTTCGTGGGGCCCGCCGGACGGTTGCTGGACAAGGCGTTCGAGGCAGCCGGCATAGATCGCTCGAAGGCGTACCTGACGAACGCGGTGAAGCACTTCCGGTTCACCGAGCGCGGGAAGCGCCGGATCCACCAGCAGCCCCGGCGCAGCGAGGTCGTGGCGTGCTTCCCCTGGCTGCGCGAGGAGATCCGGGTGGTGAAGCCCCGGCTCGTGGTCGTGCTGGGGGCCGTGGCGGCCAAGGCGGTGCTGGGGCCGTCGTTCAAGCTGACTGAGAATCGCGGTCAGGTGCTGGACCACGACGGGCTGAAGGTCGGGGTGACGGTGCACCCGTCGTCCGTCGTACGCGCGGAGAACTTCAGCGAGGCGTTCGACGCGTTCGTCGCGGACCTGAAGGCCCTGAAGACGCCCTGAAACGGGACAACCCCCGGACGACTCCTGCGCGAGCAGGCCGAGCGGGACCAGCGCTCGAAGTCCGGGGGTCGGGTGGCTGCCTGGGTTTACGACTAGGCGTCACCAAAAGGCGGTCCTATCGGACAGCCACCTCACGAGTCCTGTTGCTATACAACTTCGGACCACCTCCTCTCGTGTGTAAGACGAACCTACGTCGACTGCGGCGGGGCTCGCAACGGACTTTTCTCACGTCACCTCGGGCGCCCGTTTCGCGTAGAATCCGCAGGCATGGTGCGCATCCCACTGACGTCGCTGGAACGGGAGCGCGGCCGAAGGCTCGGTCAGCTGCTGCGGGACGCCCGCGGCGAGGCGAGCATGGTCGAGATCGCGGCACGCGCCGGCCTGTCCGCCGAGACCGTGCGCAAGATCGAGACGGGACGCGCCCCCACGCCGTCGTTCTTCACCATCGCCGCCCTCGCCGGTGCACTCGGGATCTCCCTCGATTCCATCAACGAACTGCTGACCCCGCAGAGCCGATCGGCCTGATCGCGGAGAATTCGCTCGGTCGAGTTACCACTAAAGTTTGAGATCAGCGGCAGTTCAGCAGATGACCTTGACGACCCGTTGTGCCCCGTGTTCGGGTGGATCCACGAGATTCGCTCTTCTCGAATCAGGGGGAAATGGTGAAATTCATTTCAGCTGTGATCGCTGCGTTCTTCGCGTTCGTTCTCGTCGGCGCGCCCGTGGCGTCCGCAACGCCGGAAGCGCAGATCAGCAGGGGTGAGGTGCTCAAGCGGGCGGCCACCTGGCTGACCGCGAACAACGGCAAGCAGGTGCCGTACAGCATGTCCAAGTACTGGAAGGACGGCTATCGGCAGGATTGTTCGGGCTTCGTCTCGATGGCCGCGACACTGGGGAACGCCAATCCCAAGGGTGGGCCGAACACCGTCGCTCTCGCCACCAGCAAGTACACGACTCCGATCAAGATCGCCGATCTCAAGCCCGGTGATCTCTTCATCGACCCGGTCGACGAACCCGGCGACGACTTCCGCCACGTCGTGATCTTCGAGAAGTGGACGAAGGCCGACAAGTCGCAGTACATGGCCTACGAGCAACGCGGCGGCCACGGCACCGACCACCGCGTGCTCACGTACGGCCTGACGAACTCGAAGTACAAGCCCTACCGGTTGAAGAACGTCACGGGCTGAGCGTCAGGTCCGGTCGTGGTGGCGCAGGCGCAAGGCCGACCGGCTGAGCGCCACCGCCGCGACCACGGCGACGAGCACGCCCGTGGACAGGATCTGCCCGCGGGCCTGCTCGTCGCTCAGCATCAGCACGATGACGCCGGCGATCGCGGCCAGCGCCAGCCAGGAGAGGTACGGATGGCCCCACATGGGGACCGCCGGGTTCTCCATCGTGCGGCGCAGCCGGATCTGCGAGACCGCGATGAACGCCCAGACGACCAGCAGCGCCGAGCCCACCGCGTTGAGCAGCAGCAGGAACACCGTGTCCGGCCACAGGTAGTTGAGGAGCACGGAGAAGAACCCGAAAGCCGTGGAGGCCAGCACCGCGTTGCGCGGCACACCGTTCTTCTTGACCAGCAAGGCTTTCGGGGCCTCGCCGCGTTCGGCCAGTGAGCTCAGCATGCGCGCGGCGCCGTAGAGCGTGGCGTTGATGGCGCTCAGCAGCGCCACGAAGATGACGACGTTCATGATCTGCCCGGCCGCCGGGATCCCGATCCGGTTCAGCACCGCGACGTACGGGCTGGCGCCGACCTCCGAGTCGTTCCACGGCAGGAGCGTCACGACGACGGCCATCGAGCCGAGGTAGAACACGAGCAGCCGGGTCATGGACGTCCGGACGGCCTTCTTGACGGCGTGCTGGGGGTTCTCGGCGTCGGCGGCCGCGATCGTGACGACCTCCAGGCCGCCGAACGCGAACACCACCGCCATGAACCCGGCGATGACGCCTCCCCAGCCGTGGGGCAGGAAGTCGCTCAGGTTCTGCGTGCCGGGGGAGTCGACGCCGGGGAGCAGGCCCGCGATGGCCGCCGCCCCCAGCGCGAGGAAGAGGACGATCGCGGCGACCTTGAGGCCCGCGAACCAGAACTCGAACTCGCCGAAGTTGCGGACGCCCACGAGGTTCACCGCGGTGAGCGCGCTCATGAAGATCAGCACCCAGACCCACTGCGGCACCGCGGGAACCCAGCCCGAGGCGATCTTGGCCGCGCCGGTCGCCTCGACCGCGAGGACCACACCGACCGCCGCCCAGTACGTCCAGCCGACCGTGAACCCGGCCCACGGCCCGATCGCCTTTTCCGCGTGCACGGAGAACGCGCCGCCGCTCGGGTGCTCGGCCGCCATTTCCGCGAGCATGCGCAGGACGAGCAACGCCAGAATTCCGGCGAGACCGAACGAGATGAGCACCGCCGGTCCGGCGAGCGCGATGCCGGCGCCCGTCCCGACGAAGAGGCCCGCTCCGATCACACCTCCCAGCGCGATCATGGTGACATGCCGTTCCCGCAGGTGACTCACGCTCTCCAGCCCCGTTCGAGTGTGCCGATGGCGGGCCGATAGTGAGTTCAAGGCGGCGGAGAGTCAAATCGTGTGATCGGAGTTACACCGTACTGAAACAAGTGAGGGTGAGATCCATGAACTCGCCTGAGGGAGTACTACCGGCCGGAGTTCTGCCGCAGCTCGACACGTTCGCCGGCGCGCTCGAGCGCTACTCGGGCTGGGGGTGGCTGGTGCTGCGGTCCGAGAACCGCCTGCTGCTGACCACCGACCATTCGGTGTCCGCCGTGGAGATGGCGGCGGGGATCGGCCGGGAGGTGCAGGCCTATCTGTCCGTGCGGATGCTGGGCGGCCCGGTGGTGGTGCTGCCCTCGGCCGCGGGGGCTCCCGGGCGATGGCTCATCCTCACCGAGTCCGCCGACGAGGCGTCGCAGGTGAACCTGATCCGGTTGCGGGCGCGGGGCGCGCTGACGCACCGGCTGGGGACGCTCGTGCCGTTGCCGCCGTCGCGGATCGACGGCGGCGGGGTCCGGTGGCACGGCGAGGTGCCGGCCGTGAAGCCGTTCGTGCCGCCGTTCTCGGCCGTGGTGGCGGCGCTGAGGGCGGTCACGGAGACCGCCGGGCTGCGGTGACTCTTCGCGCAGTCGTAACGGCGTGATTCGCCATCCCGGTCTTCCAGGACTTTCACGATCACTGAATCGATTTCCGGTTACGCCTGGGAGCGCTTTGTTACGCGTAGGTGAGCGGCCCATTCTTGCGTTGTTCTTGACGCTTCGGAATCGAGATAGAGCCGTCACCACGACTGCTCTGGGTTATCTTCGGCTACCCCGATTGCGATGTAAATTCACTCCACAGGACGCGTCTGAGGCTCTACGGTTTATGAGGTCGGACACCAACGGAAGGAGCTGGGCATGGACGGCTACGAGATTCTCGCCGACGAGGACGGGCACGTTCGCGGTTACGACTAGACATCACTCATCGGCTGCGTGAGGGAGTCACCCCGAAGCGACTCCCTCGGCCCGAATGCGGACCAGTTGTTCGTTCTTCGTGAGGAATCGTCCAAGCCTGTTCCGGGCCGGGCGTCAGGCAGCCCGCAGACGTCCAGCCGTGCTCGCGCGGACCACGAGCGTCGTCGGGAGCTCCCGGTGCTCGGCCGGTCCGCCGTCGAGCAGCGAGGCGAGGAGGTCGACGGCGACCTCACCGGCGGCCTCGGTCGGCATGTGGACCGTCGTCAGCGCGGGGGAGCACATCGTCGCGTAGAGGATGTCGTCGAACCCCGTCACGCTGATCTGCTCCGGCACCTTCACGTCGTGCGCCGCGAGGTAGGCCAGCACACCCAGTGCGATCAGGTCGTTGTAGCAGATGAACGCCGTCGCACCGGTGTCGAGCGCCTGCTCGGCGGCCGCGTGGCCGCCGTTGAAGTTCGGTTCGAACGAGCCGAGCAGCCGGGCACGGCCGGCGAGACCCTGCATCCTGCGGTCGTTCGACCACGCCGCGGCGGGGCCGCCCAGGTAGACGTGGTCCTCGTGGCCCAGCGACTCCAGGTGCGCGACCACCTGGTCCATGCCGGACGCGCTGTCCATCAGGACCGACGAGACGCCCGGCACGATGCGGTTGACCATCACCAGCGGGGTCATCGCCGCCAGGTCGGCGATCGTGTCGTCGGACAGCAGCGACGCGCACAGCACCACGCCGTCGACCTGCGCCGCCATCGTCCGCACGAGCTCGGCCTCGGTGGCCGGGTCCTCCCTGCTGTCGCAGAAGAACACCGAGGTGCCCGCCTCGCCCGCCCTCGTCTGCACGCCCCGCAGGATCGAGGGGAAGAACGGGTTGAGCAGGTCGGGCACCACGATGCCGAGGTTCCCGGTGCGGCCGGTGATCAGGCTTCGCGCCGCCCGGTTCGGCTGGTAGCCGAGCCCGGCGACGACGTCGAGGACCCGTTGCCGGGTGGCCTCCTTGACGAGTCCCGGCGCGCTCAGAGCACGTGAGACGGTCGAAACGGAGACCTGAGCCTGGAGTGCGACATCCCTGATCGTGACGGCCACGGGCAAATCATCGCAGTCAAGGTCAAGAACGACCCCGTCCGCCGGTCACAGTTCCAGCCCGGTCAGCACCAGGACGCGCTGTTCGGTGAGGTCGTCCATGGCCGCGCGCAGGCCCTCCCGGCCGATGCCGGACTCCTTCACGCCGCCGTAAGGCATCTGGTCCGCGCGGTAGCTCGGCACGTCGCCGACGATCACGCCGCCGACCTGGAGCCGTTGCGCGGCCCGGAAAGCCAGCCGCACGTCCGTGGTGAACAGGCCCGCCTGCAGGCCGTAGCGGGACGCGTTGACGCGGTCGAACGCCTCCTCGACGCTGTCCACCCGCGTGAGCGTCACGACCGGGCCGAACACCTCCTCGGCGTTGACCTTCGAGTCCTCCGGCACGTCGGTCAGCACGGTGGGCGCGTACGTGCGGCCGTCACGGGTTCCGCCCGTCAGGACCGTGGCACCGGCCTCGCGCACCCACGACTCGACGCGGTCGGCCGCGGCGTCGTTGATCAACGGGCCGACGTCGCCGGCCACGTCGAGCTTGTTCACGTGCTGCACAACGGCTTCCGAGACGGCGTCGTACACGTCGGTGTGCACGTAGACGCGCTGCACCGAGATGCACGACTGACCGGCCTGGTACATCGCGAACGTGGCGATGCGCTGCGCCGCGAACTCGAGGTCCTGCCAGTCGGGGGCGACGATCGCGGCCGCGTTGCCGCCCAGTTCGAGGGTGACGTGCTTGCGCGGCACGCGTTCCTTGATGCCCCAGCCGACCGGTCCGGAACCGGTGAACGAGACCACCGGCAGGCGCGGGTCCTCGACCAGGGCCGCCGTGTCCTCATTGGACAGGTGCAGGACCGCGAACGCACCGCCGGGCAGGTCGGTCTCGGCCAGCAGTTCGCCGAGCAGGAACGCGACCTTCGGCGTGGCGGGCGCGGGCTTCAGCACGATCGGCGCGCCGACGGCCAGCGAGGGCGCCACCTTGTGCGCCACCAGGTTCAGCGGGAAGTTGAACGGCGCGATGCCCAGCACCGGGCCGCGCGGCACCCGGCGCACCAGCGCGAGACGGCCCTCGGCGGAGGGGTCGGTGTCGAGGCGCTGCAGCTCACCGGAGAACCGGCGGGCCTCCTCCGCGGCCCAGCGGAACGTGGAGATCGCGCGGGTCACCTCGACGCGCGCCCACTTCAGCGGCTTGCCCGAGTCGTCGTTGATGGCCTGCGCGAACTCCTCGGCACGCTCGGCCAGGCGCCGCGACACGTGGTCCAGGGCGGACGTGCGGCGGTGCGCGGGGAGCGCGGCCAGTTCGGGCGCGACGGCGTGCGCCTTCGCGACGGCGTTCTCGACGTCTCCGGGGGTGTGGAAGTCGATCATGCGAGCAGAGCTCCTTCGAGCACGTCGAGTCCTTCGGCGAGCAGGTCGCCGGGGATGACCAGCGGGGGCAGCAGGCGGATCACGTTGCCGTAAGTGCCGCACGTCAGCACTACGACACCCTGTTCGTGGCACGCTTTCGCGACGCGCGCGGCGACGTCGGGCGTGCGTTCGGTGAACTCGATGGCGAGCATGGCGCCGCGGCCCCGGACGTCCGCGATGATGTCCGTCTTCTCCGCGATCGCCCTGAGCCGGCCCAGCACCGTCTCCTCGATGCGGAGGGCAGCGCTGTTGAGGTCGCGGTCGCGCATCGTGCGGATGGCGCCCAGCGCCGCCGCGCACGCCACCGGGTTGCCTCCGTAGGTGCCTCCGAGGCCACCGACGTGCACGGCGTCCATGATCTCGGCGCGACCGGTGACGGCGGCGAGCGGCAACCCGCCCGCG
This sequence comes from Lentzea californiensis, assembly GCF_024648825.1. Taxonomy (GTDB): domain Bacteria; phylum Actinomycetota; class Actinomycetes; order Mycobacteriales; family Pseudonocardiaceae; genus Lentzea; species Lentzea californiensis. Next base: position 72,941 of record NZ_JANBBE010000019.1, on the reverse strand, counting down.
ATGCCCTTGGCCGTGGTGATCAGGTCCGGCACGACGCCCTCGTGGTCGAGCGCGAACCACGAACCGGTGCGGCAGAAGCCGGTCTGGATCTCGTCGGCGACGAACAGCACGCCGCGTTCCCGGCACCACCGCGCGATCGCCGGCAGGAAGCCCTCGGCGGGTTCGATGAACCCGCCCTCGCCCTGGATCGGCTCGATCACGACGGCGGCGGTGTTGTCCGCGCCGACCTGCTTCTCGACGGCGGCGATCGCCCTGACCGCCGCTTCGGCACCGGTCAGGCCGTCATGCAACGGGTAGGACGCCGGCACGCGGTAGACCTCGGGAGCGAACGGCCCGAACCTGTGCTTGTACGGCATGTTCTTGGCGGTCAACGCCATCGTGAGGTTCGTGCGGCCGTGGTAGCCGTGGTCGAACACCACGACAGCCTGCCTGCCGGTGACGTGCCGGGCGATCTTGACCGCGTTCTCGACGGCCTCGGCGCCGGAGTTGAACAGCACCGACCGCTTCTCGTGGTCTCCCGGGGTCAGCTCGTTCAGCTGTTCGCAGACCTCGAGGTAGCTCTCGTACGGCGTGATCATGAAGCAGGTGTGGCTGAACCTGTCGATCTGCGCGTGCACGGCCTCGGCCACGGCGGGCGCGGGGTTGCCGGCGTTCGTCACGGCGATGCCGGAGCCCAGGTCGATGAGCTGGTTGCCGTCGACGTCGATCAGCAGGCCGTCGTCGGCGGAGTCGATGAAGACGGGCAGCGTCGAACCGACCCCCGCGGCGACGGCGCCCTTGCGCCGCGCCTGGAGTTCCAGGGACTTGGGACCTGGGATCGCGGTGCGCAGTCGGGTCATGTACTCAGCATGGCCCTGGTCAGTGGCGCGCGCAGGGTCTGAAATGGCGATCTGTGCGGGTGAGGTTGTACAAAGTGGCACATGCCCATCACGGTGCGGGAACTGGCGGGGAAGCTGGCGTTGCCGGTGCTGGCGGGAGACGTGTCGAAGCCGGTCGGGTGGGTGCACGGCACGGAGCTCGCGGACCCCGCACCGTTCCTGGAGGGTGGCGAGCTGCTGCTCACCACGGGCCTCAACGCCCTGCGGGACGGCTACGTCGAACGGCTCGTGCGCGCGGGCGTCGTCGGGCTCGGCTTCGGCACGGGACTGGGGCACGACGTCGTGCCGCCCGCGTTGGTGGAGGCAGCCGAGGAGGTGGGCCTGGGACTCGTCGAGGTGCCGCGCGACGTGCCGTTCATCGCGATCAGCAAGGCGGTGTCGAAGGCGCTCGCCGCCGACGAGTACGCGGCGCTGACCAGGACCAGCGAAGCCCAGCGCGCACTCACCAGAGCCGCGGTCCGGACCGGCGTCGGGGGAGTGGTGCGCAGGCTCGGTCAGTGGATCGACGGCTGGGCCGTGCTGCTCGACGCGGCCGGTCGGACCGTGCACGCCCACAACCCGCGGCTCGTCCCGGACCTGACCGCCGAGCTCACCCGCCTGAAGACTGCGGGCGGCCTGGCCAGCGCCGCGTTCGAACTCGACGGCGTGCACGTGTTCCTCCAGGTCCTGGGCAGCCGCGCCCGAGGCGTTCTGGCGGTCGGCACCGCCAGGCCGGAGCCGGGGATCGTCAACACGGCCGCGTCGCTGCTTGTCCTCGCACTCGCCCAGCACGACTCCGTCGACGCGGCCAGGAGAGAGCTTCGCGCCGGCCAGTTCCGGATGCTGCTGGCCGGGCTCGCCGTCGACGGACTGCCCGGCCGGTTCCGGGTCTTCCTCACCGCCGAACCACCGGACGACGACGTGTTCTGGGCAGAGCACGACGGCGACATCGTCGTGCTCACCGATGAGTTCGACGGCGTCGCTTCGTCCGAAGTGGACCAGAACGGCGTCGCGCGCGGGTACCGCGAGGCCCGCCAGGCGCGGAAGGCCGGCGTCCGCACGTTCGAGGAGCTCGCCGGGAACCTGCCGCTGCCGGACGGCTTCGCCGACGCGTTGCTGCAACCACTCGACGCGGAAACCCGTGCGACGCTTCGGGTGTGGCTGGCGCACCACGGCGCGTGGGACCCGGCAGCGATGGAACTGGGCGTGCACCGGCACACGTTGCGCAACCGGGTGCGCAGGGCCGAGCAGGCGCTGAACCGCTCGCTCGACTCGCCCGGCCTGCGCGCGGAACTGTGGTTAGCCCTGCACCGCGAAGGTCAGTGAGGCGGTGTAGCCGGACCCGGCGTCGCCCGACATCGTCGCCATCTGGTGGTCGACGCCGTCGCGGAACACCATGTCCTGCTTCAGCGAGGTCCGCGCCATGTTCCGCACGCTCTGCGTGTACCCGGTCGTGCCGTAGACCTCCTTGCACGTCGTCTCCGGCAACGCGAGCTGCGAGGTCGTGATCTTGTTGCCGGCCTTGGTCGCCTCGGCGAGGCTCGGGTAGACCTCGAAGTGGACGTGCGGCCAGCGCCCCGCGTACGCACCGGGGAAGACGCTGACGAACGTCAGCTCGCCGGAAGCGTCGGCCTCCTGGACCCCGCGCAGGAAGTTCTCGTTCTTCACGCGGTCCGAGTACATCGAGTAGTCGCCGTTGATGTCGCAGTGCCACAGGTAGACCGCGGCACCCGCGAACGGCTTGCCGTCGTCGTCCTGGACCGTCAGGTCGATGGTCAGCCGCACGCCCTCGGCCGTGCGGCTGGAGGAACCGAAGCTGGAACGGATGTCCGAACGCACGATCCCGCTCTGCGTCAACGCGTTCGGGCCGTTGGAACCGTCGCCGGGGTAGGGGCCGGCGGTCTCCGCGGGGATGGTCTCCAGCGGCGAGCCGCCGGCCGTGGCGGACGGACCGGTGGTGGTGGTCGAGGTCGCGGTGGTGGTCGACGGGGCGCAGGCCACGAGCGTGAGGCCCGCGCCGCCGAGCAGCGACAACGCCCGCCTGCGCCCGATGAGCGTGGCGAGGTCGAACTGGAGGCCGCGGTCGTGGTTGTCCGTCATGCGACCCAGACTGCGGCCGAATCCTGTGAGCCGCCTGTGGAGAACCTGTCATGCGTCTAGCTGAACTCCGGCAGGGTCAGCGCGGAGTGTTCGGGGCGCGCGGTCTCGGCGGGCATCGTCTCGCGCGAACGCAGGGCGGCGTTGCGCGCGGCCAGCGCCTCGGCGGTGCCGGGGAACAGTTCCGCGTCGCCGACGTCGACCAGGTTCTGGTTCGCCTCGACGAACGGCCGGATCGTGCGCTCGTACGCCCCGAAGTCGCTCATGTCGCCCGCCAGCACGTAGGCGCCGACCAGTGCAAGGCTCGACCCCTGCCCGGTGAGGAACGACGGGGCGTGCGCGGCGTCCCCGGTCAGTGCGACGCGGCCGGAGGACCAGCGCGGCATGCGGATCTGGCTGACCGCGTCGAAGAACAGGTCGTCGGCCTCCTGCATCGCCTTCACCAGACCCGGCACCTCCCAGCCGTCGCCGGCGAACACCTCCGCCACGAGGTCGCGCTGGGCCTGCGGGTCGCGGAACGCGCGGAACGGGGCCTCGGCGCGCGCGAAGCTCAGGAAGCCGTGCGTGGAGTCGTTCGACCCGACCGTGCTCATCACCCTGCGCATGGCCGACCGGCCGTTGCGGGTGGGGGAGATCGCCACGCGGATGCAGGTCGTCGGCCCGCACGTCACGAGGCACCTGCACGACCTGGAGCGCGCCGACCTGGTCCGTCGCGTCACCGATCCCGACGACCAGCGCGCGCGGCTCGTCGAGCTCACCGAGAAGGGCGCCGACGCGTCCGGGCGTTATCTGGAGGCCCTCCTAGGCTGGTTCGCCGAGGCCATCGCCGACTGGTCCGAGGAGGACAAGACGGCGTTCGGCCGGTTGCTCAGCCGGTTCGTCGACGACCTCCAGGCGCACCTCGTCCGGGACTGAACCACGCCGTCCACGCCGTTTCCGGCCCCGCGTCAACCGCTGCCCGAAGTCGGCATACTGACCTGCGTGCTCGGATTGCGTCCGGCGGAACTCGCGGTCTACGAGGTGCTCGTGGACTCCTACCAGCTGGGGCTGGACGAGCTGTGCCCTGCGGCGGGCCTCGCCGAGCACGTGGTGCGGGCAACGCTGAGGTCGCTGACCGAGCTCGGTTTCGTCCACCAGGTCGAGGGGCTGCACACGGCCGTCGCCCCGGACGTCGCGCTGGCGGCGTACTTCCTGCGCCGCGAGGACGACCTGCGACGGGAACGGTTGCTCGCCGGCGCGCTGCAAGTCCGCTACGAGCGGGCGGCGGGTGTGCGCGCTCCCGCGGACCTCGTCGAGGTGGTGCACGGCGCCGAGGCGATCTCGCGGCGCGCGGACCAGGTGATGCGCACGGCCCGGCACGAGGTGCGGTTCGTGGACAAACCGCCGTACGCCAAGGCACCCACGTCGTTGCACCCGGTGGAGGAGGAGCTGCTGAACCGCGGCATCCGGTTCCGGGGCATCTACGAACGCCGCGCCCTGGAGCTGCACGACCTGCGCGCCGACCTGGAGATGGGGCTGTCGCTGGGAGAGGAGGCGCGGGTCGTCGCGGCCGCGCCGACGAAGATGATCCTCGCGGACTCCCATCTCGGGCTCATCCCGTTGTACAGCACCGAGACGACGCTGGAGAGCGCGGTGATCGTGCACCGGTCGGCGTTGCTCGACTCGCTCGGGGCGTTGTTCGCGAAGCTCTGGGACGACGCGGTACCGCTGTCGTTGCCGGGGCAGCCCGCGAGCACCGAGGTCTCGATCGCGGACGCGCGGCTGCTCGCGTTGCTGGCCACGGGGTTGCCGGACCGAAGCATCGCCAAGCAGCTCGGGCTGAGCTACCGGACGTACCAGCGCCGCCTGCACCGGCTGATGGACGAACTCGGCGCGCAGACCCGGTTCCAGGCGGGTCTGCGCGCCGCGGCTCGAGGGGCTAGTTCCCTGCTGCCACCTCAGCTACCGGAGTGAGTGCGGAAAGCCTTCTGCATGGTCTGCACGACCGTGTTCCCCGCTCCGTCCCTTGCCTCCGTGCGCAGCCACACGTCGCCGCTCGGTTTGTCGATCGTGACCTGCCAGCGATCTCCGCTCGGCTGGCTCGCCGCCTGGTTCCACGTCCTGCCGTCATCTGACGACCACTGCACCTTCACGAGGGTGATGGGTGCGCTGTTGGACGCGTGCAAGTGGTAGGTGAACGGTGTGCCCGCCGGCGCGGAGTTCATGAGTCCGAGCGGCAGGTCGTGGCGGAGCCGGATGAGCGGCTGGAACTGGCAGGCCGGCTGGCCGGCGTGACACGCGTATCCGGGGGGAGGAGGGTTCTGCGAGCGGTAGGACTGGAAGGTCCACGTGGTCTCGGTGCGCGGGGCGAGGGTGAACAGCACCGGGTTGACCGCGCCCGCGACGGCTCCCGGAGCGTGCGTCTCGACCGTTTCGAGCCGGTAGGCCGCCTTCTCCGGTGCCATCGTGAAGGTGGGGTAGAAGGCCAGTGGCTCCTGGGTGGCCGGGATCTCCGCGTCGCCCCGGAACAGGCGGACCTTGGTGGTCGTGAAGAACTTGCTGTTCTGGTAGGGGTTCGTGTAGTGGCCGGGGTTGCCGTCGGTCCACTGCAGGGCGGGGACGAACGTGTCGCCCGTCCGGCAGTTCGAGCAGAGCTGCCGCCACGCGCCGTTCGCGGCGGGGTAGCGAGCGGGATGATCGGACTGCAGCGCTATCGCGGTGCTGTGCATCGGTCCCGCGAACCACCGTTCCGGTGCGGGATCGGCGCCCTCGCGGAACACGTTCTCCTGGAACATGGTCATGGCCGCACGCTGGCCCTTGGCGTCGGTTCCGCTCAGCGTCACGTGCCGCTTCCAGACGATCCGGTCGTCACCAGGGCCGATGTACTCCGTCCACGCGGCCGGCGGGGTGAACGTGGTGCCGCGCAGGATCTGCGTCTGCCACAGGCCGGTCGGGAACGGGTACCACGACTTCTGGACGGTCAGGCCCGGCTTGTCGGCGTGGTAGGCGGTCTGCCGCTTGACCAGCTTGGCGGGGTCCACCGTCCGGCGGTGGTCGGCCGGGATGCCGTTGGCGTCCAGGAAGCTCAGGTTGAACACCGACTCCGGGCCGGGTTCGACGGTCAGCCTCATGGACGTCTGCTTAGCGAGGAACTCGCCGTCCGAGTTGCCGACGCCCAGCGCCGGGAGCGAGGCGCTGGAGAGCCCGGTGAGCGCGAGCGCGCCCGGAGCGTCCACATAGGACAAGATCGCCTTCTTGCCGGCCTGGGCCGCGGCGGTGGCGGCGGTGTTCGCCGCCTTGACCATGTTGGCGGGCGTGTCCGGCGTGATCTTCACCAGTACCGTGTCCACGCCGAGGGTCAGGTCGCGCTCACCGGACCACTTCGCGGACAGCACGGCCACGTCGCCGTCCGTGGTGAGCATCCGGCCTCCCGAAGACGCTGTGACCGTCGCGGTCTGCAGGGTCAGGTTGTCCTGCAACGAGATCGCGCCCTTCTTCGCCGCCGCGGAAGGCGTCGCGCGGATCTCCCACGGTGCGCTGCCGAGCGCGGCGGCCATCTCGGTGATCAGTGGTGACTTCTCGCCTTCCGCCGGTACGACGCGGCGCATCGTCACGGTGCGGTCGCGCTGTTCGGCCGGACCTGGTGGCACGACCTCGATCGGCACGGTCTTCTGCGCGTCGAGCGAGACGTCGGCGGCGCCGGTGACGGTGAGCTCCGGTGCGGCGAGCGCGGACCAGCGCCGCACTCCCGCCGTGTTCTCGGTCGCCCAGGTCACCGCCGAATAGCGGCCGCTCGGCACGTTCGCGACCCCTTCGCCGTTCACGACGTCGAAGTAGTAGCTCAGGGTCTCGTCGAACGGGTCGTTGACGTCGTCACCACCGTTGGTGTCGTCGATCAGTTGCCCCATCGCCGGTGCGGGTGGTTTGCCGGCGCCGTCGCGGACCCGCACGGACACCGGGAACGTCTGCGGTGCCTCGTACACGCTGACCGGGGTGCGCAACGTCGTGCCGCCTCCGGTCGCCGTGACCACGCCGCCGTACACGCCCGCCGGGCCCACCTCCGGGTCGAGGGTGAGGGTGGCCGACGCCTTGGCGTGGGCGGGAACGGTCAACCGGGTGGTGCCGAGGGCGAACCCGGTCGTCGACTTCCCGTCCCAGCCCTTGAACGTCGCGGTGAGGTCGAGGTCGAGCGCCGTGCCGGAGGTGTTGACGTACTGGACCTCCCTGGTGAGCACCCCACCCGCGCCGCGCTCGTGGCGCCCGTAGCTCGCCGACGCGGTGGCCGTGGCCTTCTGCGTGATGGCCCGTGCGACGTCGAGACGGCCGGCACCCTGCTCGTACCAGGACATGCCGACATCGGTGGCGCTGCTGACGAGCGCGTTCTTCACCGTCTGCGCGTCCCAGTCGGGGTGTTGCTGCGTGAGCAGCGCCGCGGCGCCCGCGACGTGCGGCGTCGCCATCGAGGTTCCCGAGGCGGCCGTGTAGCGGCCGTCGACCGGTGAGCCCATCGAGGTGTCCGCCGCGCGGGCGGCCACGACGCCGACCCCGGGTGCGTTGATCTCGGGTTTCACGTGCGCGTCCCCGATGCGCGGACCGGTGCTGCTGAACGGTGCCAGCTTGTTCTGCCGGTCGACCGCGCCGACGGTGAGTGCGGACGCGGCGGCGCCCGGTGAGGTGACCGAGCGGCCCGCCGGGCCGTTGTTCCCCGCCGCCACCACGAACAGCGCGCCCGTCTCCGCGGAGAGCCTGTCGACCAGCGCGCTCATCTCGTCGCTGCCGTCGGTGACGTCACCACCGAGGCTGAGGTTGACGATCCTCGCTCCGGAGCGGGCCGCCCACTCGATGCCGGCGAGCACCTGGGAGGTGTCCGCCTCACCGGCGCCGTTGAACACCTTGGCGATCACGAGTGTCGCGCCGGGGGCCACGCCCTTGTACCTGCCGGCGGCGCCCTGGCCGGTGCCCGCGATGGTCGAGGCGACGTGCGTGCCGTGGCCGTGCCGGTCGACGACGTCCGGTTCGCCGGAGAAGTTCTCGGACGCGGTGATCTTGCCGGCGACGTCGGGGTGGTTCGCGTCGATGCCGGTGTCGACGACGGCGACCGTGACACCGGTGCCGTCCAGACCGGCCCTCCACGCCTCCGGGGCGCCGATCTGCCTGGTGGTCTGGTCGAGCGAGATGCGGACCGGACGGTCGTACTTCACCCGCACGCCGGACTTGGCGCTCATGTCCAGGGAACGCCAGAACTCCTGCGCCTTCGACTTCTCGACGCGGATGCCCGAAGCGTCGAGACTGCTGATCCGGGTATGTGCATTGGCGGAGAAGCCACCGGTCATCAGCACCGGAACCGTGCTCGCGCGGTCATCGGACTGCCCGGTGCGCACTAGTTCCGTGACGTTGAAGAGCGTGCGCTCGACCGTTCCGGACGTGACGGCGCTCATCGCGTCCGACGGGTAGACGTGCAGACCTTTCGCCGTCGTCATCGTGTGGAAGATCGGCTGCTCGCCATCCCTTGGCGCAGCGTGGATCTGGGCGAATTTTCGCCCGTCCGAGCGTTCGGTGTAGTCGACGACGTCACCGGTGATGAGCGTGACCCGGTGTGAGGCCTCGGATGTCTGCGCCCGCGGCGGTGGTGACGCGGCGGACGCGACTGGTGCGACGAGCGTTGCGGCAGCTGTGGCGAGTGCCAGAACTTGTCGAATCACGGCGCCCTCCCTCGGTGATCAGGTCACAGCAGGATGAGGGGCCGCAAATCGTTGGGAAACAGCAAAAAGCGGCGGTTAGTCGCCGTTGGCGACTTCACGCCGCACACGAGCGTGCCCGGACCACCGAGGGAGGTGGTCCGGGCACTTCGATCGGTGCACCCGCTTGACGGTCAGATGGAGTTGATCAGAAGGTGCGTTCCTGCAGCGAGAAGTCCCGCTGGTTGTTGTTGGTGTCCTGGTTCAGCAGGTTGCGCGTGTTGGAACCGTTGAGCTGGGCGGTGCGCTGGTTCTCGGGCTGGGCGTGGACGCCTTCCTTGGCCGTGGTCACCGGCGACGAGAATGCGACGCCGTCGATCTTGAAGGCAGTCGGGGCGAGGCTGCCGAAGACCGCCACACCGCCGAGGGCCGGGATGCCTTCGACACCGGTGAATCGCACCGGGAGAACGTTCGGCGTGGACGTCGTGCCGGAGAACTCGGCACCCGTCAGCACGAGCGTGCTGCCGACGTTGTTCGCCGGCGCCAGCGTGAGCGGCCCGCCGAGCGGGTCGACCAACGGGATCGTCTGGATGACCTCGTTGCGCTGGTTGTAGATCCTGATGACCCAGTTGCTCAGGTCGACCTGCTCGCTCGTGGTGTTGATGAGCTCGATCGCCTCGTCGAGCGGGCCGTTCGGTCCCATGGTGGAGACCTCGTTGATCAGCACTGCCGGCAGCTGCATGACCTCGGGAGACTCGGGCTCCTCGGCGGCCGTTGCCAGTCCGGCGAACGCGATGGTGCTCGCGATTGCCAGGGCGGCAGCTCCGCTCAGCAGTCGACGCATTGTCCTGTCCCTTCGAGAAAGTGAATTCGGATATTTCTCATAGCGGCCAGGTGGTCCGGGGGAACGACCTGTCTTGCCGCTGGGACTGACTTTGCTCGCATTCGTTCGGGCTCGAAAGGGGCCATTGATGATTGATCAGTCATTGCTTTCGCCGGGAGAAGGAATGCGGCAGGTGAAGTCGGCTGAGTTGTGATCAGTGTCGTGGGAGGGGCCATCACGGCCGAGCGATGAATCTGCGCACGGTGTCGCGGATCCCGCTTCCCGGCACGGCGAGGAGGAGCTGAGGCCAACGCTGTCGGTGTGTGCGCCGTGCCGGTTTCGGGCGATTACGCCACTTCCGTCCACGGTTTCCACGACGATCCCGCCGGGCGCCGTTCCGCTGAACGCGCTGCCGACCACCAGGAAGTATTCACCCGGCGGAAGCACGGTGCCCGGAGGGATGGTGGCCAGGATTCGCGGAGTGGAGCCGGCGCAGGCCTGGATCGTCCATCCTCCGACGTCTGCGCCGGTGGAGCCGGTGTTGCGCAGTTCTACGAATCCGCTCGATCCGAGCGCGATCTCGTTCACCTTCACCGGGGAGACCCCCGGTGTGCCGCCGAGCGCGGCACCGGCGAGCAGCAGGTACGTTGCGACGGAGTTGCCTGGGGGTGTCACGATCGCAGTCTGGCGCGGGCCCGGCGGTCGTCACAGGGGGCCAAAGACCTTCTCTGCCTGGGACTTGCGGGAAGACGGTGACCGCGGGGTCTCGGCGGTCCACCGCTCCTCCGGCTGGGCGCAGGGCTCCTGCGCCTGCCCGCTCCCCGTCAAGCGGGGTGGTCTTCCTTGGTGCCCCTGCGTGTCTCACGTGCGATCGTCGCCGCCTTGTCCACCGCGGCGTGCGGCACGTCGAGCGCGGCGCTGAGGAAGGCGCGCCAGTAGGGACCGGGAATGCGTTTTCCGCGTTCCCATCTCGACACTTCTTCACGAGTGACGCTGTCGTTTTGTGAGATCTCGCACAACAGGTCCGCCAGTTCGCGCTGGGTGAGGCCTTGTTCCCGCCTGGCCTGCGGAATCAGCGCGGTAATGGACGGCACGTCCTGGTGCTCTGGGGCTGGTCTGGCTGCCTTGAGCACGGTTCTGCTCCGTTTCGGTGTGATGAGGTGGGTGACTCGACCACCATGCCGCAAAGTCTGGATCATGGGTCCCTGCATTGCGGTGATACCGACGGTCGTTGAAAGTTCGCGTACCGCCGGAATCAGTCGATCGGATGTTTGGGTGAAAGGGAACTGGGCCAACGGGGCGTGCGCTCTCGCATTGTGGAGCTTTGACTAGTGTGACTGCGCCGGCCGTTGCGACAGCAATGACCGGGATGAGAAGGTGGAGAAAATGCTCTCGACGGTCGAAGTGGTGCAGGTGCTTCTCGCGCGGCTGGCCGCGCAGGACGCATCAGGCATAGCGCGGTTGTGCGCGCCGACCGTGGAATGGGAGGCGCCCGACCTGGGCGGCACCCGCTGGACGACAGGCCCGCGCACCCGCCGGGAGGTCGAGTCCCAGTTCCTCACCCTGTTCGCCACGTTCGACCTGGAGCGGCTCTCGGCCCGCCAGGTGATCGTCGACGGAGGAGACGCGGCCGTGATCGGTTCGGCGCGCTGGCGGGTCCTTGCCACGTCGGAGCGGGTGGACGTGCGCTTCGCCGTGGTGGTGTCGGTGCACCTGGGGGAGATCGAGCAGTACTGGCAGATGCCGGACACACTGGCCGCCGCCGTTGCCACAGGGGCCGCGCGGACTGAGGCATGAGCAGCAACCGCGAGAGATCGATCCGCACCAGGGCCAAGCTGCTGCACGCCGCGGCGGAGGTGTTCGACCGGGACGGGTTCGCCGGATCCAGCCTCACCGCCGTCTGCGCACGGGCGAACGTGTCGAAAGGTGCGTTGTATTGCCACTTCCGCTCCAAGGAGGCGCTCGGCGTCGCGATCATCGAGGAGCAGTCGCTGCTGTGGCACCGGTTGCGCGACGAGCAGCTCGCGATCGAGCAGTCACCGATCCAGGCGCTGATCGCCATGTCGTTCGAGTTCTCCCGCAGGCTGGACTCCGACCTCACCGTGCGGGTCAGCGCGAAGCTGTTGCGGGAGGCCGTGTTCTTCGACGTCGTGGCCGCCGCGCAGGTCGTCGGCTGGGTCGCCGTGGTGCGGGAGCTGCTGTCGCTCGCGCGGGAACGCGGTGAGCTGCGGCCGGAGGTGAACGTCCGGCACGCGGCCGAGCAGATCGTCGCGGAGCTGCTCGGGCTGCAGTTCGTGGCCCAGGCACTGAGCGGCGGCACGGATCTCCGCACGCGGCTCGCAAGGGTGTGGCGGGCGTCGTCCGGCTGTCTGGTGACGGCACCCGTCTACAAGACGTTGCGGTTCGAATGACCGCCGCCTCGGCCGGATCTCCGGCTGCGCTAACGGGCTGAACCTTCGCGACGACAAGGTGCTCGTGTGCGGGAACTCGCGACGATCGGCCCGGACGGTTTCACCGTGTCGCGAACCGATGACCTGCGGAGGTCGTTGGGTTCGGTAGGCACCGGGAGATCAACGCCGGACTTGTCGTAGTTTGATCTTCAGGTAAGGCGGGTACCGGAATTCCAGGTGACCCGTTAGGTTGCTGCGCAGGCGAGCGGAGGCCCATGAGCGCACCTTGGGACGGCGATCTGACCGGGGCGGTGATCGACAACCGCTTCGTGGTCGGCACACTCCTCGGGTCCGGCGGCATGGCGGAGGTCTACCGCGCGTACGACCGATCGACGACGTCCTCGGTGGCGATCAAGATCTTTTCAGGCCCCGGCCTGCCCGACGACGAACTGCGCCTGCAGCGCGAGGCCTCGATGCTGGTCTCGCTGGACTGCCCCGGCATCATCCCCGTCTACGCGTCCGGAACGGTGTCCCGGCGCCCGTACTTCGTGATGCGCGAGATCACCGGCGGCACGCTGCGCCAGCGCATGCGCGAACCGCTGCCGCCGAGGTTCGTGGCGCGGATCGGCAGCCAGATCGCCGCGGTGCTGGACCACGTGCACGACCTGGGCGTCGTGCACCGCGACATCAAGCCGTCCAACATCCTGCTCGACGACACCGAGAAGCAGGCCTACCTGGCTGACTTCGGCCTCGCGCTGGTGGCGGAGGTGACGCGGGTGACGACGTCCGGCGTGCTGGTCGGCACCGCCGGGTACCTGTCGCCGGAGCAGGTGCGCGGCGCCGAGGTCGGCCCGCCCGCGGACGTCTACTCGCTGGGTCTCGTGCTGCTGGAGTGCCTGACCGGGCGGACCGAGTACCCCGGCGGCGACGCCGAGGCAGCGCTCGCCCGCCTCGCCCGGTCGCCGCGGATCCCCGTCGACCTGCCGCTGGCGTGGGTGTCGTTGCTGTCCGCGATGACGGACATGGACCCGGCACGCCGTCCGACCGCCGCTCAGTGCTCCCGATCGTTGCAGGCCGCTTTCGAGGCCAGCCGCGGTCTGCCCGCGTTGCTGCCGGACGCGGCCGTCGCACCGGACGCGCCTCCTGCCGTGCCCGAACCCAGGTCGCGGAAGGGCAAGCGCCTGGCGATCGCGGCCGCGGCCGTCGCCGTCAGCGCGGTGGCCGTCGTGGTGGCGAACTTCGCCGGTGGCGGGAACGAGGCGCCGGCGGCGGACAAGCCGGTGACGCCGGACGCGCACACCCAGGTCGTGACGGTGACGCAATCCGCGGTGACCGTGGTGCAGACGCCGGGCGCTTCGGATGCCTCGAACGCCTCGATCGCGCCCGGTGAGCCCGGGGCGCCGCAGCCAGGCGCCGGTGGGGTCGTGCCGTCGTCGACACCGGTCGTCGAGACCACCGAGGTGGAGCCGACCGGGGAGACGACGAAGACCAGCAAGGAGAAGAGGAACGGCAAGCCTTCGGGGTTGCCGATTCCGTCGGCCGTTCCTCAGCCGTAGACCCGGAACGTCAGACCTTCCGGGCTGCTCACCCGCTCGCCGCAGGGGCCGGGCGCCTCGACCGCGAGCTCCCACCGAGGAGGTGCGGATCCTGCTGAGAGGACGAAGTCCGCGCCGGGCAAAGGCGCGCCGGTCGTCTCCTCGTAGAAGCGCCGGGCGTCGTCCGGTCGTGCGCAGGCCAGGACCACGCGGCGTGGCGCCCCCGGCAGCCCGGGCGGGAACGTCCACCCGGCGAAGCCGGCCCGCTGCCAGAGCGAGAAGGCGGCGCCGAACGGATCGATCACTGTGGCCAGGCGGCCCTGGTCGCCCGCCTCGAAGGGCGGCACGACGACGCGGGCGCCGTTCGCCTCCGCCGTCGCGGTACTGCGGTCGACGTCGTCGACGGCCAGGTAGTAGGCGATGTGGGCCGGTGTTCCCGGCGAGTAGACCGGGTTCGTGAGGTCGCTCACGCCGCCGATCAGGTGGCCGTCGACGGAGATCTTGACGGCCTTGCGCCAGTCCTGTTCGTCCACCTCGAAGCGCCAGCCCAGGGTCTGCGAGAAGTAGGCGGCGGTGCCGTCGGGGTCGTGGGTCTCGAGGTCCATCCAGCAGAACATGCGGTCTGGGCATCGGCTGCCCGGACGGCTCCGCAACGGAATTTCAGGCCTTCGGGTCCTCCACCACGGCGAACGGAAGGTCGGAAAGCTCCGCCCGCAGCGTGTCCAGGTCCGAGTAGACGGCCGAGGCTCCGCTGTCGACCAGTTCGTCCTCGCCGAACCCGCCCGTGAGCAGCCCGATCGACGGCAACCCGATCCGTGCGGCCGCCTCGCAGTCCCACACCGAGTCGCCCACCACGACCGCGCGCTCACCCTTGGCCTCGCGCAGCGCCACCTCGATCAGGTCCGGTGCCGGCTTGCTGTCCTCGACGTCGTCCGAGGTCGTCCACGCGACGTCGCCGGGGTCGAGCAGCTTCAGGTAGTGCTCGACGTGCTTGCGCTTGCCCGAGCTGGCGAGCACCACGGCCAGCCCGAGGTCGGTGGCGGCGCGGACCAGGCGGTGTGCGCCCTCCAGCGGCTGGATCTCGTCCAGCACCTCGTCGAAGTTGCGCTCCCAGGCCTGGCGCACCTTGTCGCCATGGTCCTGCTCGACCTTGTCGCCCGCTACGGCGGCCACCAGCTTGTCGCCGCCCATGCCGATCGCACGGTGCACGCGCCACCCCGGCACGGTGATGTCGACCGTGCGGAAGGCGCGCAGCCACGCCACCGTGTGGTGGTAGTTGGTGTCGACCAGGGTGCCGTCCACGTCGAGGACCAAGGTGTTGCTCATGAAAACAGGTTTGCCCGCACGTCTACCTAGGCAAACCCACCAGTTCCCTGCTCTCCTGGAGCGAGGAGAGCTCGCGGCGCAGCACGCTGTCGAGCCAGTGCGCGTCCGACATCCACGACTGGTTCGTGTTCAGGCAGACGTGGACAGATGACTTGTAGACGGACAGCGCTATGCCGACGGCGTGGCCGGGTGCGACGGGCGCGACCGGGTACATCTCGCACAGCGCGGCGCCGTCCAGGGACAGGGCGACGGACGGCAGCGGCACCGAGGTGACCAGCGTGTCGAAGAGCAGCGGCGCGCAGCGGCCCATGACCGGCGCGGCCAGGCGGTGGACCAGCGGCGGCACCTTGTCGGCGAGCCGCGGCAGCGCCCCGGCACCCCGGTCCGGGCCGGCGGCCTTCGCGGACTCCATCTGCGCGCGGACGTTCCGCAGCCGTTCCACCGGGTCCGCCTCGCCGACCGGCAGCGTGACCAGGAAACCGGAGATCTGGTTGCCCGAGCCGCCGTCGCCGGAGCGTGAGCGCTGGTTAACCGGGATCAGGGCGCGCACGACCGAATCGGGGCCCGCGCTGCCGTGTGCGGAAAGCCAGTGGCGCAACGCACCTGTGACGAGGGCGAGCAGCACGTCGTTCACCGTGCCGCCGTGCGCGCGGCGGATTCGGTGCACGTCCGCAAGATCCAGGCGCGACATCACCACGCGGCGTGGCCGGGTGGACGCGGTGAGCACCGGCGAGTTCAGCGTCGGCGGGCGGGTGTTCATCAGCACGCTCGACGCGATGTCGAGCGCGTCCTTGATTCCGCGCAGCGACGGGAGCGACGGGATGATCGACTTCGCCACCGGCTCCGCGGCGTCCGGAATGGACAGCCGCGACGGGTCGAAGAGCTGGATTCCCAGGCCGACGGCCTTCATGCCGTCGCACAGCGAGTGGTGCAGCTTCGCGACGACGGCGAACCTGCCGCCCGCGAGGCCGGTGATGACGTGCAGCTCCCACGGCGGGCGCGCGAGGTCGAGCGGCTGCGCCATGAGGTGCGAGACCAGGGTGGCGAACCGGTCACGGCCGCGCGTGTGGTGCGTGAAGACGTGGTCCTCCGGCGCGAAACCGGGGTCCTCCACCCAGCGCGCGCCGCCGAGCAACGAGGTGCGGGCGCGCTGGCGCAGGCGCGGGATCTCTTGCGCCCGTTCACAGAGCACCGCGGCGATGCGGGCCGGATGCACCGGAGTGGACGGTGCGAAGGTCGCGACCGCGCCGAGGTGCAACGGATTCGTGTCGCCCTCCATCGCGAGGAAAGCGATGTCGAGGGGAGAGAGGTGGTCTGTCATATCTGTGCAAGGAAAACAGGTCATCGTGTCGTGCGCATTGCGATGAGATGGCGGTGACTCCCTACCGCCCCAAGTACACTCGAACGGTGGTACCGCTGTGACTCGTGTGGGTGCGAACCAGGTCACACAACAGGTTCACCATCACGATCCCGAAGCCGGACAGGCCGGTGAACGACGGCGGGAAACCGGAGCCCGTGTCGCTCACCTCGCACACGACGGTGCCGCCCTCCCGCCACAGCCGCAGCACCCCGCGGCCCGATGCGTGCAGGATGCTGTTCGTCGCGAGCTCGTTCACCGCGAGCACCAGGTCCTCGACCTGTTCGCGGCGCAGCCAGTGCGCGTACGCCGACACGAGCTTGCGCATGTGCGCGAGCGTGCCGACGGAGAACGAGTGCACCTCGGCGTCCGCGGGCGGAGGCGGCAACGCCACGTTGTAGATGTCGGCCAGCCCGGTGGGCTCCGTGTACCACTCGCTCGCCACGCGCCGCTCGCCGTCGATCACGACGGGATGGGTGCGCCGCGCGTCGTCCAGCACGTGTGCGGGCAGCGCCGCCGCGTCGTACGGGCACAGGATGACGCCCGGCCGTCCCTCGAACGCCGTGTTGATCAACGCCTCGTGCTGCACGCACGCCGGGTACTCGAGGTCGGTGCGGCCAGGCCAGATCGGCTGGCCGACCACGCGGAACCGGCGCTGGGTGCTCGCGCTGAACGCCATCAGCACACCTGGGATGATCCGCCCGGGGTTGCGGCCGGCCTCGGTCATGTCGATGAAGTGCACCTGCTCCGCGTCGTCGCCGAGCCGCTCGCGCAACGGGCCGATGCTCTCCTCGGGCACCGCCACCAGCACCGGCTCGCCCCTGTCGACACCCTCCGTCACGAATCTGGCCGTACCGGAGAGGAAGGTGTCCCCGTCCCGGTAGAACAGGGCTTCGTGCGCGAACGGGGCAACGGGGTTCATCGGCTTCCCGGTGAGGTCGGTGGCTGCGGCAGGTACCCATTCTGCTCCCCGTAACAGTGTTTCGGCGGGGGCCAGGCCGGTGGTTGTCGACGAGCGGGTATCCGCAGGTTGGATTCGTCGTGCGAGTGGGGAACACCCCAGGCAGACTCCGGTTGTCGGGGTCTCGCTAGGAGGTGGCGCCGTGCTCGTTCACCACACGCTGACCGGGCCGGAAGACGCGCCGGTGCTGGTGCTCGGCAACGCCCTGGGCACGACCACCGAACTGTGGCGCGAGTTCTCCCTGCCGTTCCGGCTGCTGCGCTTCGACCACCGCGGCCACGGTGCCAGCTCGCCGGTCGCCGGGCCTTGCTCGATCGAGGACCTGGCGGGCGACGTCGTGGAACTGCTGGACCACCTGGGACTGCGCCAGGTGTACTACTGCGGCGTGTCGCTCGGCGGCATGGTGGGGATGTGGCTGGCCGCGCACACCGACCGGATCTCCCGCCTGGCGCTCGTGTGCACCACCGCGTGGGTACCGGACAAGGCCCGGCTGGACTCGCGGATCTCGTTGCTGCGCTCGTCCGGGATGGAGGCGGTCGCGGACGCGGTGTTGTCGCTGTGGTTCACGCCTACCTGTGCGCCTGACGTCGTCGCGCGCTTCCGTGCGGACTTGTTGAAGGTCGACCTGACCACTTATCTCGCCTGTGTCGAGTCCGTCCGGGGGATGGATCTCCGGCCGGATCTGGCGAAGATCGACGTGCCCACCGTGGTGATCGCGGCGGCTCAGGACCATGCGACGCCTACCGAGCTGGTGCGGCACATCGCGGACGAGTTGCCGGATTCCGAGCTCTACGTGGTGGGGGACGCGGCGCACCTGGCGGTGGTCGAGGCGCCCCGGACGATCTCGGTGATCCTCGACGACCACTTCGGCAACGAATAGCCGGGGCTCAGACCTTCTCCAGCGGGCGATGCGGTTCCGCGGGCAACTGAACGCGGATCTCGTCGCCGGGCCGGACCACGCCACCCGTCAGAACGACCGACATGATGCCCGCGCGACGGATGAGCTCACCGTCCGGACCCTTGCCCACGACCTCCTTCAGCAGCCCCTTCGAGAAGGCGTCGATCTGCAGGCACGGGTTGCGCAGGCCGGTCACCTCGACCACGGCCTCGGGGCCGAGGTGCAGCAGCGTTCCGGTCGGCAGGGCGAGCAGGTCGATGCCCCGTGTGGTGACGTTCTCGCCGATCTCGCCCGGGGCCACGGAGAAGCCCTTGTCGCGCAGCTCGTCGAACAGTTCGGCGTGCATCAGGTGGACCTGGCGCAGGTTCGGCTGGGTCGGGTCCTGTGCGACCCGTGATCGGTGCTTGACCGTGACGCCCTGGTGGACGTCGCCTTCGACACCCAGTCCGGCGAGCAAAGTGATGCTCTCGCGCACGGGTTTGGTGAACGTGTACTCCTCGTTGCGGCTGACCGCTGTCACAACCCCCATGACCTCGATTGTGCACGATCACTTGAGACGCGGCACGTAGTCCGTTCGGCGCAAGGGAACACGGAAGCAGGAATCGATCAAGGTGATTCGATCCGGGGCCCGCGACAGTGTTCTACCTGCGCTGATGCACCGGGCTGTGGAAACGCTCTCACGAACTTCCGGCAAGGCTCTTGACTAATCCTCACGTCAGGCTGTTGACTCCGTCACACCTCGTCGGAACCGGTACCGAAACCGGTTTCAGGAGGCGGCGGAAGGAAGTTCGGCATGCGTGTCACGATCGCAGAGGTCGCCCAACGCGCCCAGGTGTCCAAAGCGACCGTGTCACGTGTGCTGAACGGCAAGCCGGACGTGGATGCCTCTACGGCGCAACGTGTTCGCAAGGTCATCGACGAGATCGGGTACGTGCCGAGTGCCCGCGCCGTCGGTCTTGCGCGGGGTCGTACCCGCACCGTCGCGATGCTCGCGCCTTCACTCACCTGGCCGTGGATGGGCGAGGTGCTGCAGGGCATCGTCGACACGCTCGAAGCCGACGGGTACGGGCTGCTGCTGTACACGCTGAACCGCGGGCCCGAGTCGCTCAACCAGTTCGCGAACCACGTGTCCGCCAACGCTTTCGACGGCCTGCTGGTCGTCGAGCCGCCGGACGCCCTGCACTACATCTCCACGCTCTACCGGGCGGGACTGCCGGTCGTCATGATCGACGATCGCGGCTCGCACCCGGAGTTCCCTTCGGTGACGACGACGAACCGGCAGGGAGGCGCGGATGTCGCGAGGCATCTCGTCGCGGCGGGCCGCCGCAGGTTCGCCGTCGTCACCGGGCCCCCTCACTTCGGGTGCACTCAGGCGAGGCTGGACGGGTTCCGGCTCGCTTTGGCGGAAGCGGGCCTGACGCTGCACCCGGACCTCGTCGTCGACGGTGACTTCACCACGGAAGGTGGTGAGGTCGCCGTGGACAAGCTCGTCGCGAGTGGAATCCCGTTCGACGCCGTGTTCGCGCAGAACGACCTCTCGGCGGTCGGAGTGCTGCGGGCGCTGCGGGAATCCGGCAGGACCGTCCCGGACGACGTGTCCGTGGTCGGATTCGACGACGTCCCGGTCGCGGGACACACCGAACCTCGGCTGACGACGATCCGCCAGCCGGCACAGGAGATGGGTGCCGCCGCCGCGCGGATGCTGCTCTCCACGCTCGAGGGACAGCCGATGCCCGACCACCCGCTGGTGCTGCCGACCTCGTTGATCGTGCGCGAATCCGCGCCCTGACCCACCCGCTCCACCACAACTGAACGGACCAGCCAGGCCACCGCATGCGGCCTGGCCAGTTCGCCGTACGTATGAGAGAGCGCTCTCATACACCGTCGTATCGGGAGATTCCCCCATGCGCAGAACAGTCATCGTCGCGTTAGCACTGGCGCTCGCGGCGACCGGTTGCTCCTCTGGTGGCGCCACCAAGGCTGCCGGAGTGCTGACCGTGGGCATGCCCAACGGGCCGCTGACCGAGAACCACAACCCGTTCCTGCCCACGTCCGCGGCAGGCTCGCTCGGCTACCGCTACCAGATCTACGAGCCGCTGGCGTTCGTGAACAACACGCGCCCGGCCCAGGACCCGGTGCCGTGGCTCGCCACGAAGTGGGACTGGACGCCCGACTACAAGAAGGTCACCTTCACGATCCGGGAGAACGTGAAGTGGTCCGACGGCAAGCCGCTCACGGCCGCTGACGTCGCCTTCTCGTACGAGATCCTCAAGAAGTGGCCGGCGCTCAACAACCGCGACTCGCTCAAGGTCGAGACCGCGACGGCGACGCCGGACAACAAGGTCGAGGTGTCGTTCGCGAGTCCGCAGTTCGTGAACCGCAACAAGGTCATCAGCGCGATGGTGGTTCCGCAGCACGTGTGGAGCACCATCCCCGACCCGACGACCTACACGAACCCGAAGCCCGTCGGCACCGGTCCGTACGAGCTGAAGTCGTTCACCTCGCAGACCGTCACGATCGCCCGGCGTGCGGAGTACTGGCAGGAACTGCCCAAGGTTCCGGAGATCCAGTACACCTCGTACAACGACAACACGGCGCAGACGACCGCACTGGCGTCGGGCGCGAGCCAGTGGTCGTACGTCTTCATCCCGGACTACCAAAAGCTCTACGTCGACAAGGACCCGGCGCACCACAAGCTCTGGTTCCCCGCCGGTCTCGGCATCCACGGCCTGTGGCTGAACACGACGGTGGCGCCGTTCGACAACGCCGCGCTGCGTTCCGCGATGAGCGACGTGATCGACCGCGAGGCGATCTTCGTCAAGGGCGAGGCCCGCCTGTTCCCGAAGCTCGAGTCGAAGACCGGCATGCCGTTGCCCGCCGGTGACTCCTTCCTCGCGCCGGAGTACAAGGACGCCAAGTTCAAGATCGACGTGGACGGGGCGAAGCAGAAGCTCACGGCCGCCGGCTTCAAGCTCGAGGGCGACGTGCTCAAGGCGCCGGACGGCAAGCCGGTCACCATCGAGCTCACGAACCCGTCCGGCTGGTCGGACTACCTGACGGTCCTCGACATCATCAAGGGCGACCTGAAGAAGATCGGCATCGAGGCGACCGTGCGCACGCAGACGGCGGACTCGTGGACGACCGACTTCGCGAACGGCGCGTTCCAGGGCTCGCTGCGCTGGACCAACACCGGCGCGACGCCGTACGAGATGTACCAGAACATCATGGACGGCGCGGAGATCAAGCCGATGGGGCAGACCGCGGCGGTGAACTTCGGCCGCTACAACAACCCCGAGGCGACCGCGGCGCTGGCCGAGTACGCCAACGCGCCGGACGACGCGGCGCGGGCCAAGGCCCTCGCGGTGCTGCAGAAGATCATGGTCGAGCAGGTCCCCATGATCCCGACCTCCGCCGGCCCGATCGGTGCGGAGTACAGCACGAAGAACTGGGTCGGCTGGCCCACCGAGGAGGACCCGTACGGTCCGCCGCAGGCCACCCTGCCGAACGCCCTGCAGATCGTCATGAAGCTGAAGCCCGCGGGGTCCTAGATGAACGAAGTCGCGCTTGAAGCGAAGGGTCTGGTCAAGACCTACAAGCGCGTGCGCGCGGTGCAGGACGTCTCCATCGTCCTGCGCCGTGGGCGCGTGACCGCCCTCGTCGGCGAATCCGGGTCGGGCAAGTCGACGGTGGCGAAGCTGCTCGCGCGGCTCGTGGAACCCACCTCCGGCGAGATCCTGCTGGACGGCGAGAAGGTGCGGAGGGTCCGGGAGTACCGGCGCAAGGTCCAGATGGTGTTCCAGGACCCCTTCGCGTCCCTCAACCCCGTGCACACGATCCGCTACCACCTGACCCGGCCGCTGAAGATCCACAAGCGGACCGAGACGGTGGAGGAGCTGCTGCAGCGGGTGAACCTGCCCGTGGACTTCGCCTCGCGGTACCCGCACGAGCTGTCGGGCGGTCAACGGCAGCGCGTCGCGATCGCACGGGCGCTCGCGGCCAGTCCCGAGGTGCTGCTCGCCGACGAGCCGGTGTCCATGCTGGACGTCTCCATCCGGCTCGGCGTGCTGAACCTGTTGCTGGACCTCAAGGAACGGCTGAAGCTCGCCGTCCTCTACATCACCCACGACATCGCGTCGGCGCGCTACTTCGCTGACGAGACGTTCGTGATGTACGGCGGGCAGATCGTCGAGGGCGGCGACAGCGAGTCCGTGACGCAGCGGCCGGCCCACCCGTACACGCAGCTGCTGATCGAGTCGGCGCCCGACCCGGAACGGTCGGTGATCGCGCTGGACGCGCCGCTGGAGGAGACCGCCGAGGTCTCCACCGGCTGCCAGTTCGCGCCGCGCTGCCCGAAGGTGCAGTCCCGCTGCTGGACCGAGGCGCCACCGCGCACCGAGGTCGACTCCTACGGGCACTGGGCGGCCTGCTGGTTGTACGTGGAGGCGGCGGCATGACGTTCCTGCTCCGCCGCGCGCTGTTCTACTTGGTCACCCTCTGGGCGGCGATCACGGCGAACTTCCTGCTGCCGCGCCTGCTCCCGGGCGACCCGGTGCAGGCGATGATCACCAAGCTCGGCGGCCGGCTCAACAGCGACGCCATGGCGTCGCTGTACGTCCTCTTCGGGCTCGACGAGAACAAGTCGATCTGGGAGCAGTACGTCGACTACTGGGCCTCCCTGGTGCGGGGCGACCTCGGGCTGTCGTTCACGTTCTTCCCGACGCCCGTCGCCGACGTGCTCTCGCAGTCCATGCCGTGGACGCTCGGGCTGGTCGGCGTCACCACGGTCATCGCGTTCCTGCTCGGCACGCTGCTGGGCGTCTACGCGGGCTGGAAGCGCGGTTCGTGGATGGACAACCTCATCCCGATCACGACGTTCCTGTCGTCCATCCCGTACTTCTGGCTCGGGCTGATCGCGATCTCGCTGTTCTCCGTGACGTGGCCGCTGTTCCCGGCGTCCGGCGGCTACGCGCCGGGCCTCGTGCCGGAGTTCTCCGGCGAGTTCATCGGCAGCGTCCTGGAGCACGCCGTGCTGCCCGGCATCACGATCGTCGTGAGCTCGGTGGCCGGCTGGATCCTCGGCATGCGCAACATGATGGTGACCGTGACGGCGGAGGACTACGTGCTCGTCGCGCGGGCCAAGGGCCTCACGCAGAAGAGGATCATGTTCGCCTACGCCGCACGCAACGCCGTGCTGCCGTCGATCTCCGGTTTCGCGCTGTCGCTGGGTTTCATCGTCGGCGGCGCCCTGCTGGTCGAGATGGTGTTCTCCTACCCGGGCCTGGGATACGTGCTGTTCCAGGGCATCGGCGCGAAGGACTACCCGTTGATGCAGGGAGTGTTCCTGGTGATCACACTGGCGGTGCTGGTGGCGAACCTGCTCGCGGACATCGGCTACCTGCTGCTGGACCCGCGCACGCGGCGGGAGGGCTGATACTCCGATGAACTTCAAGACGAAACTGGGCCTGGGCATCCTCGCCTTCTTCGCGCTGCTCGCCGTGATCGGCGAGTGGATCGCGCCGTACGACCCGTCCGCCATGAGCGACGACCTGCTGTCGCCGCCCTCGGGCGCGCACTGGTTCGGCACGACCATGACCGGGCAGGACATCTTCTCCCAGGTGCTCGTGGGCACCAGAGGAGTGATGGTCGTCGGGCTGGTCTGCGGTGTGCTGGCGACCTTCCTGTCGATCCTGGTCGGCGTGACCGCCGGGTTCCTGGGCGGCGCGGCCGACGAGGCGTTGTCCATGCTGTCCAACATCTTCCTGGTGATCCCGGCCTTGCCGCTGATCATCATCGTGGCCTCGATGCTGCCCTCGGCGGACACGGTCCTGATCGCCGCGGTGATCAGCCTGACCGCGTGGGCGTGGGGCGCGCGAATCCTGCGCGCGCAGACGATGTCGTTGCGGCGCAGGGACTTCGTGGAGGCCGCGCGGGCGTCCGGGGAACGGACCTGGCGCATCATCGTGTTCGAGGTGCTGCCCAACCTGCTGGCCGTGATCGGGTCCGGCTTCGTCGGCACGGTGATCTTCGCGGTCATGCTGCAGATCACCCTGTCGTTCGTCGGCGTGATCTCGCTGTCGACCTGGAACTGGGGCACGATCCTGTTCTGGGCGCAGAGCAACCAGGCGCTCGGCCTGGGCGCGTGGTGGTGGTTCGTCCCCGCCGGCCTGTGCATCGCGTTGCTGGGCACGGCGCTGGCTCTGATCAACTTCGGGATCGACGAGTACGCGAATCCCCGCCTGCGGAAGGTGCGCGCATGAGCCCGGTGCTGGAGATCCGCGATCTCTCGGTCGACTACGGCAACCTGAGGGCCGTGCACAACGTCTCGCTGACGCTGAACGCGGGCGAGGTGCTCGGTCTGGCGGGGGAGAGCGGCAGCGGCAAGTCCACTCTGGCCTACGCCGCGACCCGCCTGCTGCAGGTACCGGGCAAGGTGCCGTCCGGCCAGGTGCTGTTCAAGGGCCAGGACCTGCTGTCGCTGACCGACAAGCAGTTGCAGGTGCTGCGCTGGAACGAGATCGCGATCGTGTTCCAGGGCGCGATGAACGCCCTGAACCCGGTGATCTCGGTCGGCACGCAGATCGACGACGTGCTGCGCACGCACCGGCCGCAGATGAAACGCCCGCAGCGGTCGGCCCGCGGCCGCGAGCTGCTGTCGCTCGTCGGCATCCCGACCGACCGGCTGTCGTCGTACCCGCACCAGCTCTCCGGCGGCATGCGGCAGCGCGTGATGATCGCGATGGCGCTCGCGCTGGAACCCGAGATCGTCATCATGGACGAGCCGACCACCGCGCTCGACGTGGTGGTGCAGCGGCAGATCCTCGGCCAGATGATGCGGCTGCGCGAGACGCTCGGCTTCTCGGTCGTCTTCATCACGCACGACATCTCGCTGCTGGTCGAGTTCTCCGACCGCATCGCGATCATGTACGGCGGGCGCGTGGTCGAGGAGGCGCCGGCGAGCGAGATCTACCGCGCCGCCAAGCACCCGTACAGCCAGGGCCTGCTGGGCTCGTTCCCGGCCTTGCGCGGACCGCGCCGTGAGCTGAAGGGCATTCCGGGCTCACCCCCGGACCTGCGCTCGATGCCGCCGGGCTGCCCGTTCCACCCGCGGTGCCCGACCGCGATGGACGTGTGCGGCGAGCGGATGCCGTCGCTGGAGTCCGTCGAGGAGAGCCGCCGCGTGGCGTGCTGGTTGGAGGACGTGCGTGTCTGACGTGATCGCGGGTCTGCCGGCTGATTTTTTCTGGGGCGTGGCGACCTCGGCGTACCAGATCGAGGGCGCGTACGACGAGGACGGCAGAACACTGTCCATTTGGGACACGTTCTCCCGTCGCCCCGGTGCCGTCGAGAACGGTGAGACCGGCGACGTGGCCTGCGATCACTACCACCGCATGCCGTCCGACGTGGAGATGATCGCGCGTCTGGGCGTCGACAAGTACCGCTTCTCCGTGTCGTGGCCGCGCATCCAGCCCGGCGGCCGCGGCCCGGTGAACCCGAAGGGCATCGACTTCTACTCCCGGCTCGTCGACGAGCTGCTGGACAAGGGCGTCGACCCGTGGCTGACGCTCTACCACTGGGACCTGCCGCAGGAACTGGAGGACGCGGGCGGCTGGCCGCACCGCGACACCGCCTACCGCTTCGCCGAGTTCGCGGGCCTGGTGCACGACGCGCTGGGCGACCGCGTGCCGACGTGGACGACGCTGAACGAGCCCTGGTGCTCGGCGATGCTCGGCTACGACGTCGGCAGGCACGCGCCGGGCCGCACGAACTTCGCCGAGGCCATGCGCGCCACCCACCACCTGCTGCTGGCGCACGGCCTGGCCGCGCGGGAACTCCGGACGCGCGGCGTGGCGTCGTTGGGCATCACGCTGAACATGGGCACCCACAGCCCGGCGTCCGACGACCCGAGGGACGTGGACGCTGCCCGGCGCGCTGACGGCCTGGGCACCCGGATCCACCTGGACCCGCTGGTGCACGGGCGGTATCCGGAGGACGTGCTGGCCGACATCGCCGCGCGCGGTGCCGAGATCCCGGTCCGCCCCGGCGACCTGGAGGTCATCTCGACGCCGCTGGACGTCTTCGGCGTCAACTACTACACCTCGCACGTCCACAGGGCGACCGGCGACCTGGCCGTGTCCGAGGTGGTGCCGCAGGGCCGTCCGGTCACGGCGATGGGCTGGGAGATCGTGCCGGAGGGCTTCACCTCGCTGCTGGTCCGCCTGCACCAGGACTACGGCGTGCCGATGGTGATCACCGAGAACGGCGCGGCCTTCGACGACCTCGACGTCGTGGACGGCCACGTGGCCGACACCGACCGGGTCGAGTACCTGAAGTCGCACGTCGAGGCCGTGGCCGCCGCCGTGCGGGCCGGCGCGGACGTGCGCGGCTACCTCGCGTGGTCGCTGATGGACAACTTCGAGTGGGGCTACGGCTACGGCAAGCGCTTCGGCATCGTCCGCGTCGACTACGAGACGCAGGAGCGGACCCTGAAGCAGAGCGCGCGGTGGTTCCGCGACCTGATCACCCGGTCCGAGGCATAACGCCTGGTCCGCCCAGTCTCCGGCCCGGCCGTCGTGGAATCTCTGCGCCCCCACGGCGGCCGGGCCGGTTCCATTTTCACGGCTCGGATCCCGGTGGAGCCGTACTCGTGCACGAGCGTTCTCCCGGCCAGCGGCGTAGATCACGCCCGAAAGCACTAGCTAAGGCATACCTTAGTTAAGTTAGGGTTACTTTACGCCACCGTGGAGTGCCAGGAGAGGATCGCGATGGAACCGGTTTTAGACCTGGCCGGAATAGGCTTCGGGCCGTCCAACCTCGCTCTCGCGATCGCCGTGGAGGAACACGAGCTGCCCGTCAGGGCTCGCTTCTTCGAGAGGCAGCCGCGCTTCGGCTGGCACCGGGGGATGTTGCTGGAAGACGCCACGATGCAGGTGTCGTTCCTCAAGGACCTTGTCACGCTGCGCAACCCCACCAGCGGGTTCAGCTTCCTGTGCTACCTGCGCGACCGCGGCCGGTTGATCGACTTCGTCAACCACAAGAACCTCTTCCCGCTGCGCAAGGAGTTCCACGACTACTTCGAGTGGGCCGCCGAACGGGTCGGGCACCACGTGTCGTACGGCTCTGAGGTCTCCCAGGTCCGTGCGGCCGACGACGGCTTCGAGTTCACCGCCGACGGGCAGCAGGTCAGGACGCGCAACCTGGTGCTGGCGACCGGCCTCGAGGCCAACCTGCCGGACGGCATCGAGACGAGCGACCGGATCTGGCACAACAAGGACCTGCTGACCCGCGTCGACACGCTCAAGGACCCGCGCCAGGTCGTCGTGGTCGGCGCCGGGCAGAGCGCCGCCGAGGCCGTCGCCTTCTTCCACGACCGGTTCCCGCAGGCCGAGGTGCACGGCGTCTTCGCGCGCTACGGCTACAGCCCCGCCGACGACAGCTCGTTCGCGAACCGGATCTTCGACCCCGCCGCCGTGGACGACTTCTACGCCGCGCCGGAGGAGGTCAAGCGCAGGCTCATGGGCTACCACGCCAACACGAACTACGGCGTGGTCGACGGCGACCTGATCGAGGAGCTGTACCGGCGGGTGTACCGCGAGAAGGTCGTCGGCAGGCAGAGGTTGTTGCTGCACAACACCTCCAGGCTCACCGACGTGACGGCCGACGGCAAGTGCGTGGTCGAGTCGCTCGCCGACGGCGGCCAGCTGCCGATCGACGCCGACGTGATCGTCTACGCGACGGGCTACCGCCCCGCGAACCCGGTCAGGCTGCTCGGCGACCTCGCCGTCCACTGCGAACGCGACGAGCTCGGCCGCCTGAAGGTGACCCGCGACTACCGCGTCGTCACGGACGACGGCCTGCGCGGCGGCATCTACCTGCAGGGCGGCACCGAACACACGCACGGCATCACGTCGTCGCTGCTGTCGAACACGGCCGTGCGCGTCGGCGAGATCCTCGACTCGGTGCTGCGACGGGTGCAGCAGCACCACACCGAACCCAAGCTCCACGCAGTCAAGTAGTTCCGTCAGGAAGGACCCGTCATGACCAACCCGTTCGAGGACCCGCAGGGCCGTTTCTTCGTGCTGGTCAACGAAGAGCAGCAGCACTCGCTGTGGCCGGTGTTCGCGGAGGTGCCCGCCGGGTGGACCAAGGTCTTCGGTGAGGAGAGCCGCGAGGCCTGCCTGGCCTACGTCGAGGAGAACTGGACGGACCTGCGCCCGCTGTCGATCCGTGTTTGATCGCCGCTGCTTCGCAGACGGCGGTGAGTTCGCCGGGAAGCCGGTCGGACGACCGACGCGAACTCACATGAGGTAGTCCTCGAACGTTCGCACCCCTACCGCGCGGCCGGGAGTCAGGTTCCCGCCCGCGCGGTAGGCGCGGTAGGTCGCCCCGGGCACCTTCAACGGCACGAGCGTGCGCTTCTTCCCCGTCGCGGCCAGGTATGCCTGGGCGAAGTCGACGGCTTCGCGGATCTCCGGCCCGCCCATCTCGGGTGCCTTGCCCGCCGGCGGAGCCTGGGCCAGCGCCGCGAGTTCCAGGCCCACCTCGGCCTCGTCGACCGGCTGGAACCGGAACCCCGGCACGAGCATCAACGGCAGCTTCGACGCGCCGTCGAACATGGTGCGCAGCAACGAGTGGAACTGCGTGGCCCGCAGGATCGTGTGCGGCACACCGGAATCGATGATCACCCGCTCGGCGGCGAGCTTCTGCTTGTAGTAGGGGAGCGGCACCTCGTGGCAGCCGACGATCGAGATGTAGACCAGGTGCGCGGGCTTCGAGGCCAGTACGGTCCGAACCATCCGCACCTCGTGCCGGAACGACGTCGCGCAGTGCACGACCACGTCCGCCCTGAGAGCGCCCAAGCTTGTGCCGCGCACCAGATCCGTGCCGCTCGAACGCGAAACCGACCGTGCGCCCGGCAACGCGGCGACGACGTGCTTGCCCAGCGAACCGCTGCCACCCGTGACGACGGTGTTGAACTCCTTCTCGGGGTTCATGCTGTGACTCTGACACGGTGGTAGTACGCCAGCACCACGGTGCCGGACACCGCGGCCACGGCGCTGATCACCAGGCCTGCCTGCGACAGCCCGCTCATGCCCGTGCCCTCGCCGAGCAGTTTGATGCCGATCCACGCCGCGACGATCGGGTTCACGACGGTCTGCCCGGCCACGACGAGGTCCGGCGGCCCGGCGGCGTACCCGAGCTGGATGAACCACGCCCCGGTCAGGAAGGCGACGGCCAGCCCGCCGAGTGAGACCCACTCGACCACGGGAAGGCCGGTCGTGACGTCCCTGACCAGCACGGCGACCAGTCCGTACGCGATGCCGGCGCCCACGGAGAGCGCCAGGGCGCGTACGGCGCCCACGGTGAAGGTGGCGGCCACGACGCACACCAGCACGCCCGCGACGACGAGCTGACCGGCTTGCAGCGCTACCTTCGGCGACACCTGGGTCGGTACCGCCTCGCCCGCCGTGATGGACACGAACACGACGATGCCCGCCGTCGCGACGAGCACCGCCACGGCGAGCAGGCCGGACGGCCGTCGCGCGCGGCACACCGCGATGATCGGGATGGCCAGCGCGTTCAGCGGGGCCACGACCGAGACCGGGGCCAGTGACAGCGCGACGACCTGCAGGACCGCGCACGCGAGGAGCACCAGGAACCCGTGGACCCAGCGGCGGGACCGCACGAGCTGGAGTGCGGAAGTCAGCTTCAGGTCGCCTGTCTCGCGGACACCGGCGTGCTGCCACATCGCGCCGAGTGCGCTGCACCCGGCCGCGAGCACCGCGCACAGAATCGCGACCCCGACCACGTGGCCAATGCTACGCCGTCACTGCTATGGTTCATTACATGAGTAACGAACCAAGGAAGTAGCGATGTTCGACGACCGGAGCCCGATCTACCGGCAGATCGCCGACCGGATCAAGGCGGACGTGGTCAGCGGGGCGTTGAAGGCGGACGAGCAGGTCATGTCGACCAACCAGTACGCCTCCTACTACCGGATCAACCCGGCCACGGCGGCGAAGGCCTTTCAGCAGCTCGTGGACGAACAGGTGCTCTACAAGAAGAGGGGGATCGGGATGTTCGTGAGCGCTCAGGCTCGCGACATGCTGCGGGCACAGGGGCGGGAGACCTTCTTCGGCGAGGTCGTGGACCCGATGGTGGCGGAGGCGCTCGCCATCGGCATTCCGCTCGCCGACGTCATCCGCCGGATCGAACAGCACGAGAACAACGGGGGCGTGTGATGCGGGTCGACGTGCAGGGCTTAACGGTGCGCTATGGCGACGTGACGGCCATTGACGACATGAGCTTCTCCTTGTCCGGCAACAAGATCTACGGGTTGCTGGGTCGCAACGGCTCCGGCAAGACCAGCCTGATGTCGGCACTGGCGGGGTACCGCAGGCCTTCAGGATCCGTTCAGCTGGACGGCCTGCCGGTCTTCGAGAACGCCGCCGCGACGCGACAGGTGTGCCTGGTACGGCACACCGCCGACGCCGCGGACAAGGGCGACAAGGTCTCGCACGTCCTGGCGTACGGCGCCGCGTGGCGCGACACGTGGGACAACGACTACGCGCTGGAGCTCGCGGAGCTGTTCAAGATCGGCCTGAAGACCAAGGTCGGCGAACTGTCGCTCGGTCAGCGCTCGGCACTCGGCGTGGTCATCGGACTCGCCAGCCGTTCGCCGCTGACGATGCTCGACGAGTCGCACCTCGGCATGGACACACCGACCCGATACGCGTTCTACGACGCGCTGCTCCACGACTTCATGGAGAACCCGCGCACGATCATCATCTCCACGCACCTCATCGAGGAGCTCGCCTCGTTGCTGGAGGAGGTGCTGATCATCGACGGCGGCCGGCTGGTGTTGCAGGAGGAGGCCGACGTGCTGCGCTCGCGCGGCACCGAGGTCACGGGGAACGCCT
The DNA here is from genome assembly GCF_024648825.1 of Lentzea californiensis. Taxonomy (GTDB): domain Bacteria; phylum Actinomycetota; class Actinomycetes; order Mycobacteriales; family Pseudonocardiaceae; genus Lentzea; species Lentzea californiensis. The sequence continues at coordinate 42,123 of NZ_JANBBE010000019.1, read as the reverse complement.
CCGACGTCGACGACTTCACCCTCGGACTCACCGTGCTCAGCGAGAAGTCGCTGGGGCGCACGAAGGCCGCGATGGTCTACGGCACTCTGGACGACGAGCAGCTGGTTCGCGCCCGCCGGCTCGGCCTCGAGCTCGGCCCGATCGCGTTGCAGGACCTGTTCGTCCACCTCACCGACACGGTCGGAGGCAAGCGGTGAAGACCTTCCGCCTCCTGACCGCGTCCCTCACCACTTTCTCCGCGATGGTCGCCGGCGGCGCGTTCGCGTTCGTCGTGGCCCTGACGTTCGTCGTCTCGGTCTTCCGGGACGTCGAGATCAGCGCGTGGAACGTCGTCGCGTCCCAGATCGGGCCCTGGTTCCTGTTGTTCATGGGCGTCTACGCGATCCACACCATGCTGCCGATCGCTGTCGCGCACGGCCGGACGCGGCGCGAGTTCCTCGTCGCCGCGTCCGGGTTCTCCGTCGTGCTGGCACTCGTCATGACGGCGGTCGAATGGCTCGGGTTCCTCGCCGAGGGCGGGATCTACTCGCTGATGGACTGGCGTGCGGACGAGCACAGCACCCAGCTCACGTACCTGCTGATGTACCTCGTCTGGATCGCCGTGGGCATGCTCTGCGCGGCGGCGTTCGACAGGTTCGGCGCGGGCGGGACCTTCGTGCTGCCGGTCGCACTGGCGCTCGTGGTCGTGACACGCGTGCAGGTTCCGGGGTCGGGCAACCTGCCGTTCATCGACGGGATCCCGGACGTGCACGGACCGGAGTGGCACGTGCTGCTCGCGGTGTCGTTCGTGGCCGCGCTGGCCGGCACCTGGGCGATCGCGAGGGACATGCCGATCAGGACGCGGACGTGACTCAGCCGCTGTCCCGCACCACCAGCGACGGTTCGAAGACCACCGACACGGCGGGGGAGCGCGGTTCGGTGATCTGGCGCAGCAGCTGACGCGCCATCTCGGCGGCCATGTCGGTGATCGGCTGGCGGACGGTCGTGAGCTCGGGTTCGGACGTCAGCGCGGCACTGCTGTCGTCGAACCCGACGACCGCCACGTCGTCGGGAACCTTGCGGCCGCTGCGGTGCAGCACCGGGATGGCGCCGTTCGCCATCAGGTCGGAGGCGATGAACACGCCGTCGACGTCCGGGCAGCAGCGGATCAACCTCTCCATCGCGGCCATACCGGACTGCCGGGTGAAGTCCCCGTGCACCACCACGGCGTCCGGCACCTCGGCGAGGAACCCGGCGAGCCGGTCCTGGCCCGCCGGTGTGTCCTGCGGGCCGGTGATCGTCGCAATCCTGTTGCACTGCAACGACTTGAGGCGTCGTGCGGCCAGTGCGGCACCGGCTGTCTGGTTCACGTCGACGTAGGTGATCGGCATCGGTTCGAGCGGGCGGCCGGCCAGTACCACGGGGAGTCCGGCCGCGATCAGCTGGCCCGGCACCGGGTCCGCCGGGTCGGTGTGCACGAGGATCACGCCGTCCAGCCGGCCGCACCGCAGGTCGCTCATCGCCTGCTCGCGCGTGCCCGGCCCGGTCATCATCAGCACCAGGTGGACGCCCAGCGGCCGGACGACGCGGGTCACGCCGCTGACGACGCTCGCGAGGTGCGGGTCGCCGTCCATGCGGCGTTCGTCGGGCAGCAGCAACCCGATCGCGTCGGCCCGGCGCGTGACGAGCGAGCGCGCGGCTATGTTCGGCAGGTAACCGGTGCTGGAGATTGCCCTCTGGACGGCGTGCCGCAGCGACTCGTCGACGCTGGACGCGCCGTTGACGACTCTCGACGCGGTCGCGCGCGACACCCCGGCCACGCGGGCCACCTCCTCCAGCGTCACGCGCTTCACCCGGCCGCCAGCTCCGCCGTGCGGTGGCGTCGCATCAGCTCGACCACCTCGGCGGTCGGCGGGTGGGTGATCGCCGGACCTGCCGACTTCAACACCTCCAGCGACTCGGTGAGGTGCGTGCGCACGAACTGCTTCAGGGCGTCGGGGTTCGTGGAGGCGAGCTGGATCTCGGCGTCCGTCGGCATGCCCGGCATGTCGTGCCCGGCGTGGTTGTTCACGTACGGCGCGTCGAGCAGCTTCCTCAGTTCGGCGAGTTCGATGTTCCTGTTCTCCTTGAGCTCGGCGGAGTCCGTGAGGTCGAGCAGCTTGAGCGCCTGCTCGTCGGTCGCGATGGCGAGCTCGACGAACGCTCTTTCCGTCGCACCGTAACCGTTCTGCGGAGACGGTGCGGGGGAGGACGGGGGTGGAGCCTGCTGGCAGGCCACGAGAAGGCCTGCCAGCAGGAGCATTGTCATCCGTGGTTGCCGTTGTGGTCGCACTTGATCACCACGTTGAGACAGTTGCGGACGCGGCGCTCCATCTCGGCGCGCGGCCACACGTTGAAGAAGTCACCGTGCATCGTCTGCCCGGTACCGGAAGCGAGTCGCAGCCCGGCGGTGCTGCCGTTGACCGGATACCGCAGCACCATGCGCAGCTTCGGCACCGAGACGGGGTGGCTCGACGGGCAGCCGCCCGCGACCGGGTACGACATGTGGGACTTGTGGTCGGCCGAGTCGAGGTTGCGGCCGTCCCAGCACTGCGGGAAGTCCAGGTAGGTCTCGAGCATCGTGCCCGCCGGGCAGGTCACGAAGTTCTTGGACGGGTTGACGTGCCCGGCGTGCAGGCAGGACCAGCGCGCGATGCTGTCGGCATCACCGGTGGCCTTCGCGTTGCCCGCCACGATCTTCAGCCCGTACGGCGTGGGCTGGATCGCCGCCGGGTTGTTCACGCCCTCACCGAGGTAGTAGAAGGTGACGCCGGTGGGGGCGATCGCGGTGTTGTTCCGGTACAGCGTCGGGACCCAGTAGGACGAGATGTCCGAGGCCGGGTTGCAGTTGCCGGTCTCGCCCTCCAGCGACTGCTGGGTGGACCGGGCGTTCGTCGAGTGGTTGCCGAAGAAGTCGTGGAAGTGCGATGCGCCTGCCAGGTTCGGCAGGACGATCGGGTCGTCCGCCAGCCGGTGGCTGATCGGGCACTCCGCGAGGAACTCGGCCACGCGGACTGGTTCTCCTTGTGCCGCAACGGGAATGCTGAGTGCGGTGGCTATCAGCCCGATGACGGCGGCGATGTGGAACAAGGGCTTCCTCATTGAAGCTTTCCTCTCCGCAGCAGGATTGGGAGAGCGCTCTCACGCTCACCGAGCATGGCGCAGCGCGTAATCGGCCGTCAATCCGCAAGAAACGTTCAGAAGTCCCGGTTTTCTTGACAGGGCGTGCCCGGTGCCCTGACTCTCGGCTCTGACTCCTGTCGCAGAGAGCGCTCTCTCGCCGTCCCCACCCGTTCTCCGGCCCCAGGAGCATCCATGTCAGGAAGGCTTCAACGCGGAAGACTCCCCCTGTTCGCCGCGGCCGTGGTCGCGGCCGCTCTGATCGTTCCGGTACAGGCTTCCGCCGCCGGTCCGCTGATCTCGCAGAACCGCCCGGTCACCGCCTCCAGCAGCGAGAACGTCGCGTTCGGCGCCGCCTCGGCGGTGGACGGGGATCTCGGCACGCGCTGGTCCAGCTCGTTCGGTGACCCGCAGTGGATCCAGATCGACCTCGGCTCGTCCGCACGGGTCGACCAGGTGGTGCTGGCCTGGGAGACCGCGAGCGCGCGGGCCTACACGCTCAGCATCTCCGCCGACGGCACCACCTGGCAGGAACTTCGTCGAACGACGACAGGACCTGGCGGCACCGAGACGCTCCCGGTCACCGGCACCGGCCGGTACGTGCGCCTCGACCTCACCCAGCGAGCCACGCAGTGGGGTTACTCGCTGTGGGAGTTCCAGGTGTTCGGCACGCCGGGCACCGGGACTGCGGAAACCCTGCTCTCGTACGGCAGGGCCGGTACCGCGTCGACGTTCCAGGACGACGCGAACTGCGGCCAGTGCACCCCGGCCAAGGCGTTCGACCGCGATCCGGCCACGCGCTGGGCGACCAGCGCGACGAACGGCTGGGTCGACCCCGGCTGGATCTCCGTCGACCTCGGCGCCACCGCCACGATCTCGAAGGTCGTGCTGCAGTGGGATCCCGCGTTCGCGACGGCGTACCGGATCGAGGTCTCCGACAACAACTCGAGCTGGCGCGAGATCTACTCGACCACGACCGGCCGCGGGTTCAAGGAGACGCTGACGGTCAGCGGCACCGGCCGGTACGTGCGCATGTACGGCACGGCCAGGTCGAACGGATATGGCTACTCGCTGTGGGAGTTCCAGGTCTACGGCACGGGCGGCGCTCCCATCACGCCGCCGCCGCTGCCGCCGAACCCGTCGTTCCCGGGCCGGCTGGTGTGGGGTGACGAGTTCAACGCGCCCGCGGGCACCGCGCCCGACGCCTCGAAGTGGCAGCCGGAGACCGGTCCCGGTGTGAACAACGAGCTGCAGTACTACACGAACAACAACAACGCCCGGCACGACGGCAACGGCAACCTGGTGCTGCAGGCCCGGCGCGAGGTCACGCCCGGCAGCGCGTGCCCGGTGGACCCGGTCAGCGGCAGCGGGACCTGCCAGTACACGTCGGCGCGGCTGAACACGTACGGCAAGTTCACCTTCACCTACGGCCGGGTCGAGGCGCGCATCAAGGTGTCGTCGACGCAGGGGTTGTGGCCCGCGTTCTGGATGCTGGGCGCGGACTTCTTCGACCAGCGCAGGCCGTGGCCCTACACCGGCGAGATCGACATCATGGAGCACGTCGGCAAGGAACCGAACCGGGTGTACTCGACGTTGCACGCGCCCCAGTACTTCGGGGCGGGCGGGTACGGGTCACCGCTCGACCTCGGCCAGCCCGCGTCCAGTGCCTTCCGGACGTTCGCGGTCGAGTGGGACTCCAGCCACATGACGTTCAGCGTGGACGGCAACAGGTTCTTCACCGTCGACCGGGAACAGCTGGAGACCACCCGCGGTCCGTGGGTCTTCGACCACCCGTTCTTCCTGATCATCAACAACGCCGTCGGCGGCGACTGGCCCGGCCCGCCGGGGGCCGGGACGCAGCTGCCGCAGGACATGGTGCTGGACTACGTCAGGGTGTACCAGTGACGGAGGTCCTGGCCGGCGGCGAGACGTCGAACGCCTCGCTGACCGCCTCGACCTCGATCTGCGCGGTCTCGCCGGAGCCCAGCGGGATCGCCGGCACGAAGTACGCGTCGTTCGCCGTGCCGCCGAGGAAGATCCGCTCGGAACCGGTCCACTTGTAGACCCGGTACTGCCGGATCGCACCGGGTGAGCGCGTCCAGGTGAGCCGTGCCGACGCCGTCGTGGCGCCGGTGCGGCTCACCTGCTCGACCTGGAGGCCGGACGGTGCCGCCGGGGGAGTCATGACCGGGTTCGTGACCCCGATCCGGCCGATGAACGCGGTGATCGCGACTCCCGGAAGGACCCGAAGGGAGATCTCCGTGAGCGTCGCGCCGGCGTGCTCGCCCAGCGGGAACACGCTGCGCCGCCAGGCCCCGCTGACGCCGCCGAGGTCCAGGACGCGTTCGGTCGTCCCGAACCGCAGGACCGCCTGCAGCCGCGACGGACCGGTGCCGGTGCGGTGCACGACCTCGAACTGGCTGCCGCCGGTGAGCTACAGCGACGTCGCGAACAGCCGGACGTCGTTGGCGGACTGCGGTGTGCCGGTGATCTTCAGCGAGGTGCCGCCGTCGTACGGGTCGTCCCAGTCGAGCGACGGGGTGACCTTCGTGCCGGTGCCCGTGACGCTCCACCGCCAGGTCGGCAGGACGTCCTGCAGCGACAGGTTGTTCCAGGCCTGCTCCGACCGGACGGTGCCGTTGACGGCGAACCTCCTGCCGTGACCGGTGTTGAAGTTCGTCACGAACGGGAGCGTCGTGATCGGGGTCAGCTCGGTGACGTAGTGGGCGACGCCCTTCCAGTTCGCCGTCGTCGTGGTGTTCGACGGATCACCGTTGGGGCCGACCCAGAACCTGTTGTCGCGGACGTAGAAGTCGGCGGGGCCCGTGGCCGACTTGAACGTCCACTCCGGACGGTAGAAGCCGAGCGACGTCACGTGCGGCTTGCCCTCGGGGAAGACCGAGGCCCAGCCGACGCTGGTGTTGTAGCCGCCGGCCTCGACGTCCACACCGGACGCCAGGTCGTACGGGCTGCGGCCCATCTGCCGGGCGAGCGCGGCGGAGTTCGCGAGTCCCTGCGTGCTCCACCAGAAGTTCATGAACATCTCGTCGGACTGCTCGAAGAACATCCGGTTGCGCGCGGTCAGGGCGTTCTGCCAGCTGACGCTGCCGCTGTCGGTCATCGCGTCGTACCAGATGACCCGCAACCCGGACTTCTTCATGTACACGATGAAGTCGCGCATGTCGTTCGCGAGCTGGGTGTTGCCACCGGCGGTCTCCTGGTTGAGGAACCAGCCGTCGAAGCCGTAGTGGCGTGCGACCTGGACCATCTTGTCCGCTACGGGGAACCTGTCGCCCTCGCGCCGGACGAAGTCGCGGACCCACTGGATCTGGCCGCCGTACGCCGTCGGCGGGAGGAACACGTTGCCGATCACGCGCACGCCGTTGCGGTGTGCGGCGTCGGTGACGGTCGGGTTCGGTGCGAGGATCAGGCCCTCGGACGCCGAACCGCCCCAGAACACCAGTTCGTCGATGTACTGCCAGTAGTTCGTGGCGTAGTAGTTCATGTCGAGCGCACCCTGCGCGGGGTTGCCGCTCGTCGGCGCGTAGGCCACCAGGGCCTGCACCCTGGCCTCGTTCGGGTGGGCGTGCGCGTTGGCCGGTCTGGCCGGGACGACGCGTCGCGCGAGCGGCACCGCGCTGCGGTTGTACCTCGCGTCCCGGTCGGTCGACGGATCCCAGTCGAGGATCGTGGCCGGATGCCAGTAGGACGCGTACGGCTGCGCGGCATCGGCTGCGGACGCGGGAGTCTCGGACAGCAGACTGGTGAGTGCTGCTGTGGAGCTCAGAACGAGGAACTGTCTCCTGGTGGGCACGGGATCACCCTCGTGGGCCGTCTGATTCGCCGCATACCGCCGCTGCGGTGACTGGACAGGACGACAACGTCCCGGTCCGCTGCGGTGGGTGACGAGCCGCTCCGGGGAAACATTCTGTCGAACAGCGTCGAAACGTCCCCGTAACCATCCATGTGGCCGAATCCCACGGAGGCTACTGGGCGGTAGCGTGTGGCTCGCCGTCGCTTTTGGTTCCCCTGCAACCATTCGAGGTGTCTTCGTCGTGCGCATCAAACCCATGCTTGCGGCGCTGGTCCTGGCGCTGATCCCAGCCACCGCCCCTGCCGTCGCCACCGCGGCGGCAAACCCCTACGAACGCGGCCCCGCACCCACGGCCGCGTCGGTCGAGGCCTCCCGAGGCACGTTCGCCGTGACGTCCGCGGCCGTCGCCCGCCAGTCGAACTTCGGCGGCGGCACCGTCTACACCCCGACCAGCGATCTCACGTTCGGCGCTGTCGCCGTCTCACCCGGCTTCACCGCCACCCAGACCTCGGTCGCGCACTTCGGCCCGCGCCTGGCGTCCTACGGGTTCGTCGTGATCACCATCAACACCCTGTCCGGCTTCGACGACCCCGACAGCCGAGGCCGCCAGCTGCTGGCGGCACTGGACTACGTGGTCCGCACGAACCCCCGCGTCGACGCCTCGCGCCTCTCCGTGATGGGCCACTCCATGGGCGGCGGGGGAGCGTTGCGCGCCTCCGCGACCCGTCCCGCCCTGCAGGCCTCGATCCCGATGGCCGGCTGGCACACCACCAAGAGCTGGTCCACGGTCCGGGTGCCGACCCTGGTGCTCGGCGGCCAGAACGACCCCACCGCACCCAACTCGCAGCACTCCACACCGTTCTACAACTCGATCACGGCCGCACCGGACAAGGCGTTCCTGGAGCTGCGCGGTGGTGACCACTCGGCGCCTCGCAGCGACAACGTGACCGTTCGCAAGTACACGCTGTCGTGGTTGAAGCGCTTCGTGGACGACGACGTGCGGTACGACCAGTTCCTGTGCCCGGCGCCTGCGCCGAACACCTTGATCTCGGCCTACCGCGACACCTGCCCGCACGCATGAGAAAAGGGGCTGTGCCACAACGCGACGGCGTGGCACAGCCCCTTCTCACTGCCTACTCGTACGCGATCGCGTCCAGCACGTTCAGACGCGCGGCCCTGATCGCCGGCAGGATCGCCGCGATCACGCCGACGAACGCCGCCACCACCAGGTACTGGACCATGGTCATCCAGGGCAGTCCGATCTCGGAGATGCCCTGGTCCTTCAGCGCCTGCACGGTCGCGATGCCCAGTGCGAGGCCGACCGCGAGGCCGAGCACCGCGCCGAACACCGAGATCACCACCGACTCGACGGTGATCATCCGCATCACCTGCGACCGCCGCATGCCGATGGCCCGCAGCAGCCCCAGCTCGCGGGTCCGCTCGATCACCGACAGCGCCAGGGTGTTGATGACGCCGAGGACGGCGATCAGGATCGCCAGCGCCAGCAGGATCTGGATCATCAGTAGGACCGTGTCGAACTGCGAGGTCGTCTGCTTCACGAACGCGCTGCGGTCCTGGACGGTGATCTCCGGGTTGTCCGCGAACAGCGGTTCGACGCGCTTCTGCACGTCCGCCGCGGACACGCCCGGCGAGACCTGGACGAACGCCTGGGCGATCTGGTCGGACCGGAAGTTCGCGGAAGCCGACTCCGGCAGCACCAGCGCGCCCTGCAGCACCTGCGACTTCACCCAGATGAAGCCGACGGTGTAGGTCTTCGGCTCACCCTTGGCCAGTTGCAGCGTGACCTTGCTGCCGACCGACCAGCCCTTCTCGGCCGCCATCTCCTCCGGCAGCGCGAGCTGGTCGTCCTTCAGCGGCGCGATGGTGCCGGACTTCGGCTTCAGCGCGAACATCGTCGCCATCGCGGGCATGTCCGTGACGCCGACGGCGAACAGCTGGTTCTCGCCCTCGAGCACGCCGTCCTGCGACCAGCCGACCGCCGACTTGACGCCGTCGGTCTTCTCGATCTTCGTCAGGACGTCCCGCCGGAACGTGGCGGGCTCGCCCTCCATCTGGCCCTCGCCGGAGACGATCAGGTCGGTCTGCAGCTGACCGGTGGCCAGCTTCTCGATCGACTTGGTCGCCGACGTCAGCACCACGCTCACACCGGTGATCAGCGAGATGCCGACCATCAGCGCGGCAGCGGTGATCGCGGTGCGCCGCGGGTTGCGCGCGGAGTTGCGGCGGCCCAGCAGGCCCGGCATCGACCACGACAGCAGGCGGCCGATCAGCGACACCATTGGCTTGGACATGATCGGCGTCAGCAGTGCGACACCGACGAACGCCACCAGGATGCCGCCGAAGATCAGCGGCAGCGAGGCCTGGTTGAAGCCGAACGCCAGCGACGTGCCGCCCGCGGCGGCCACCAGGGCACCGGTGATCGTGATCTTCGTGAGCGGACGGTCCGGCGTGGCCGCCTCGCGCATCGCCGCGACCGGCGCGATCCGCGACGCCCGCAGCGCCGGCATGACGGCCGCGACCACGGTGACGATCATGCCCACCGCGAACGACGAGATGATCGCCGTCATCGGCACGCCGATGCTCGCGAGCTGCAGGTCGGTGCCGCCCACCGAGCTGAAGATCTTCGCCAGCAACGCGCCGATGCCGATGCCGGCCCCGAGGCCGACGATCGACGCGATCAGGCCGATCACCAACGCCTCCAGCACCACGGACCCGATGACCTGGCCGCGTGAGGCGCCCATCGACCGCAGCAGCGCCAGTTCCCTGGTGCGCTGGGCGACGATGATGGAGAACGTGTTGAGGATGATGAAGATGCCGACGAACAACGCGATGCCGGCGAACCCGAGCAGCACGTAGTTGAAGAACTTCAGGCCCTCGTTGATCTGGTCGGCCTGCTCCTTCGCCAGCACCGCACCGGTCTTGACGTCGTAGCCGGAGCCCAGCTTGGCCGCGACGGCGTCGCGCAGCGCGTCGTCCGTGGTGCCCTGGGCCGCCGTGACGGTGATGCCCGAGAACACGTCCTTCTTGCCCAGCAACAACTGCTGCGCGACCGGCTCGGTGAACGCCACCGAGAGCTCGCCGCCCAGCGAGTCACGGCCGCCCGCGTACTCGTAGATGCCGGTGATCTTGAAGGTCTTCTTGGGCTCCAGGGTCAGCAGCGCGATGTCGTCGCCCACCTTGAAATCACCGGTCGTCGCGAGGTAAGCGCCGAGGGCGACCTCGTTCTCACCGGCGGGGGCCTTGCCGTCGCGTATCTTCTCCTGGCCCGTGCCGGTCCAGTTGAAACCGAACCGCGGCGAGCCCGACGTGGTGATGACCTTGCCGTTCTTGCCGATCGGCCGCGCGGAGCCCTGCACGTCACCGATGGCCGACGACACGCCCGGCACCGACTTCACGTCCGAGATCGCCTGCGGCGTCAGCGGTACGGGCTCCTTGCCCTTCTCCGCCTTCGGCGTCACCGACACGTCCACGTTGGCGAAGGCCGACGAGAACAGGTCGGTGAACGACCGCTGGAGCGTGTCGGTCAGGACGAACGAACCGGACACGAACATCACGCCCAGCACCACCGCGAGCGCGGACAGCACCAGCCGGAGCTTGCGCGACAGCAGGCTCTTGAGAGTCGCCTTAAACATGCGGCACCGCGACAACGGAGTCGAGGTGCTTCATCGTGTCGAGGACCTCTTCGGCCGACGGCGACAGCAGCTCGCGGACGATGTGGCCGTCCTTGAGGAAGATGACGCGGTCGGCGTACGAAGCGGCGTTCGGGTCGTGCGTGACCATCACGATCGTCTGCCCGAACTCGCGGGCGGACCGCTGCAGGAACCCGAGCACCTCGGCACCGGACTGCGAGTCCAGGTTGCCGGTCGGCTCGTCCGCGAACACGACGTCAGGGCGCGACACCAGCGCACGCGCACAGGCGACGCGCTGCTGCTGACCACCCGAGAGCTGCGTCGGCCGGTGGGTCAGCCTGTCCCTCAGGCCCACCGTGTCGACCACGACGTCGAACCACTCCTTGTCGACCTTCTTGCCGCCGATCGCGAGCGGCAGCGTGATGTTCTCCTCGGCGGTCAGCGTCGGCAGCAGGTTGAACTGCTGGAAGATGAAACCGACCTTGTCCCGCCGCAGCTCCGTCAGCCCGCGGTCCTTCAGCCCGGTGACCTTCGTGCCACCGACCCACACCTCACCGCTGGTGACGTCGTCGAGCCCCGCGAGGCAGTGCATCAACGTCGACTTGCCCGACCCCGACGGGCCCATGATCGCGGTGAACCTGGACTTGTCCAGGTCGACGCTCACCCCCGCGAGCGCGGTCACGGCAGCGTCGCCGGACCCGTAAGACTTCCAAACGTCGACGGCTCTGGCCGCGACTCCATCGGACGCGCTCACTCGCTGTTCCCCTCTGTGGCTCTCTTGTGCGCATCATCTTCCGCGAAGGCACCGCACCGCAGGGTCAGGTTCTCCCCTGAGATGAACCCTGAATCACCGTGTCCCCACCCCCAGGCGGACACGCTGAGAAACCCGTCGACTCCGGTGCGTGCACATCAACGCGTGGCGCGAGAGGAACGATATTTCACCGATGGCACAGTGTCTTCCGTCTTCGGATGACTAGGCCGTCAACTTCCGTCGCATGGGGACGGTCGGTTCCATCAGCCATGAAACCAATTCCACGCGGAGGCCTTCGCGCAACGCGTTCTCGGCCAGCCAGTGGTCCACGTCGCCGCGGTAGGCGCTCGCGGGCCTCGGCCAGCGGGCCAGCCACTCGCCGAACGCCGCGTTGAACGCGATCGGGCCGCCCGGCGGTCGCACGCCCAGGACGAGCACGGGGTCCTCTCCGGTGGCCATGGAGGCGGCGGTGTCGTACGTGCCACCGAAGAGGATCCGTTCCGCACCCAACTCACGGGCTTTGTCCGCCACGCCGAAGAACGCCGACCCGCGCCCGTGGGCGCGCACCACCAGCTGGTGCGCGCCGAAGTCGGTGTCGAGGAACTCGTCGGCGTACGTGCCGTCGTCGGCCAGCACCAGCACGTTCGTGCCGCCGGGGAGTGCCCCGGCCTGCCCAGGATGCGTGATGCCGATGACGGTGATGCCCACACCGTTCATCCTGCTCGCCGAGTGTTAACCCGTTGCGGCGCTTGCGTTAAACAAGTTTCGGAAGCACCTCGGCGCCGAAGAGGCGGATCGTCTCGACGACCGAGTCGTGCGGCATGCCGCCGATGTCCACCATCACCAGGTGCGTGTCGATCGACAGGTGCTCCGCCAGCTCGTTCAGCCGTGCCGCCACCTCGTCCGGTGTCCCGCACACGGCCGCGCCGTCCATGATCGAGTCGACGTCGATGTCGCCGTCCCCCCGCCACGGGTCCGCGAACCGCGCGTACTCGGCGAGGTGCGGCCGCCAGCGTTCCCGCGCGTCCTCCCGCGCCACGAAGACGTGGCTGGGCACGCCGACGCGTCCGGCGGGGAAGTGCTCGCGGTACCGCTCGACCACCTCGAGGTAGATCGACGGATCGCGCAACGTCGACGGCAGCATCAGCGGCATCTCCAGTTCGGCGCCCAGGTCCGCCGACACCGCCGACCCCGACCCGATCCACACCGTCGGCCGTGGTGTCTGCACCGGCCGCGGCGTCGTCGTCACGTCGCTCAGCTGGCCGCGGAACCGCCCGTCCCAGCTCACCGACGGCTCCTCCAGCAGCTTGAGCAGCAACCGCAGGTGCTCCTCGAACCGCGCCCGCAGCTCGCCCGGCTGCACGCCGAACGCCGCGTCGGTCTGCTGGTCCACCCCGCGCGCCACGATGAGCTCGGCGCGCCCGTTCGACAGCACGTCCAGCGTCGCCAGCGACTCGGCCACCAGCACCGGGTCGCGGTGGGCCAGCAGCGTCACGCCGGTCGACAGCCGCAGCCTGCTCGTCCGCGCCGCCACCGCCGCCAGCAGCAGCTCGGGCGCGGACACGATGTAGCGGGTGAAGTGGTGCTCGCCGATCGCGACGCCCGCGAACCCCGACTCCTCGGCCACCACCGCCTGCTCGACCATCGCCCGCAGGCGGTCGGCCTGGGGGACCTCCTGCCCGGTGCACGGGTTGGGCAGGTGGTCACCCAGGATCAGGAGGTAGACGTCCATGCGCGCCATTTTCCATCTTCCGGGGCAAGATGGTTGATGTGGTCACCAACAACAAGGCCGAGAGCCGCTACGAGATCCACGTCGACGGCGAGCTCGCCGGCTGCCTGGAATACCGCGACGTCGCGGGCGTCCTCGCGCTCGTGCACACCGAGGTCGACGAGGCCTACGCAGGTCAGGGCCTCGGCGCCCAGCTCGTGAAGTACGCGCTGGACGACGTGGTGGCTCGGGATGTCAAGATCTCCCCGTTGTGCCCGTTCGTGGCGAAGTACATCGACAAGCACCCTGAATACCGAGTTACTATCCGGTAGTAATTAGTTGCTGTCGCTAACAACGAGGTGGCGAGCGTGTGGAGTGAGCCGGGCGCGTTCGAGGTCGCACCAGGTGTGCACCGGATTCCGCTGCCGCTGCCGAACGACGGCCTGCGCGCGGTCAACGTCTACGCGATCGAGGACGGCGACGGCCTGGTCATGGTCGACTCCGGCTGGGCGCTGGACGAGGCGCGTGACCAGCTCGAGGCGGCCCTGGGCACGTTGGACAAGGGCTTCGAGGACATCAAGCGGTTCCTCATCACGCACGTCCACCGCGACCACTTCACGATGGCGGTGTCGCTGCGCAGGACGTTCGGCAGCAAGATCGGGCTGGGCCTCGGCGAGCAGCCGTCGTTGCGGCACATGCTGCACGGCCAGGACGACCAGCACGTCGACGACCTGCGCAAGTGGGGCGCGAGCGAGCTGGCCGAGACGTGGATCAAGATCATGCACCACGTCGACCGCGGTGAGGCGCTGCGCGACTACGAGGAGCCCGACGAGTGGCTCGTCCGCAGCACGGTCGGCCTGGAGCACCGCGAGCTGGAGATCGTCCCGACGCCCGGCCACACCCGCGGCCACGTCGTGTTCGTCGACCACACCGCGAAGGTGCTGTTCTCCGGTGACCACGTGCTCCCGCACATCACGCCGTCGATCGGCTTCGAGCCGCTGCGGCCCGAACTGCCGCTCGGTGACTACATGACGTCGCTGCGGCTCACCCGCCAGCTGCCGGACCTCAAGCTGCTGCCCGCGCACGGCCCGGTGACCGACAGCTCGCACGCCCGCGTCGACGAGCTGCTGCAGTTCCACGAGCAGCGCCTGGAGGAGATCCTCAGGGCGGTCGCGGGCAGCGCGTTCGAGACCGCGCGCAAGATCGGCTGGACCCGCCGCCAGCGCCGGTTCGACGACCTCGACATGTTCAACCAGGTGCTGGCCATCGGTGAGACGGCCGCGCACCTCGACGTTCTGGTCGAACGTGGCGAATTGACCCGAACTTCGAACGCCGGCGTGCTCGAATACCAGGTGTGACACCGCTCGAGCTGGCCGCCTGGACCTGGAAGATGCCCCGCAGGGGGAGAGGCTTCTGGTTCTCGCTGGCGATCGACGTCCTGTGGCCCGTCGTGGTGCTGTTCGTGCGGCTCAGGGTGCGCGGCAAGCAGCACGTGCCGGGCAACGGCGGTGTGATCCTCGCGTTCAACCACCTGTCCAACGCGGACACCGTGGCGGCCGTGGTGTTCGCGCTGATGTCGAACCGGGTGCCGCGCGTGCTCGCGAAGGCCTCCCTGTGGCGCATGCCGGTCTTCGGCTGGGTCATGCGCTCCGGTGGTCACATCCCGGTCGAACGCGGTTCGGTGAAAGCCTCAGAGGCGCTCAGGCCCGCTGTGGAGGCGTTGCGCGACGGCGAGTGCGTGATGGTGTTCCCCGAGGGCACCTTCACCGACGACCCGGAGAACTGGCCGATGAAGGGCAAGTCCGGCGTCGCGCGGATGGCGCTGGAGTCCCGCGTGCCGGTCGTCCCCGTCGCCGAGTGGGGCACGCAGGACCTGCTGCCCAAGGGCACGATCCTGCCGCGGTTGTTGCCGCGCAAGAGGATCGAGGTGGTCGCGGGCGCTCCGGTCGACCTGTCCGACCTGTACGACCTCGAACTCACCGCGGAAGTGCTGGCAGAGGCCACCCGGCGGGTCATGGCGGCCATCACGACCATGCTGTCAGGCATACGTTCGGCCCAGGCGGGTAGCCAGAGTGCATGAGCACGCGAGAGGAATTCGAGTTACGCAGGCAGCGTCGTCCGGGTGGAACGGGCATCTGGGCGCCGGTCATCCCCGAGCCGCGCGAGCCCCAGGAATGGGTCGTGCAGGCCGACGAACCCGTGATCGTGCGCAGCGTCGACTGAGCGTCTACTTCGACTAGACGCGTCTAGACACCATAGACGCGTCTAGCTACGGTAGACGGCATGACGTTGGACGAGGAACTGCTGGTGGCGGCACGCGCGGCGGGCTCCGCGTCCGTTGCCGCCCAGAGCCAGGCCGACATCGCCAAGGCCGTCTACCACCACACCGTGCTGCGGCTGCACCGCGCCGGTGGGTCGATGCGCGAGATCGCGGAGGCGTTGCAGATCAGCCACCAGCGCGTGCATCAGATCGTGGAGCAGTCCAAGCGGACCGAACGGTGCTGGTTCTGCGGTCGCGGCGCCGGCGACGTCGGCAAGCTGATGGCCGGACCGGCCGCGCTGATCTGCGACCTGTGCGTGGCCGAGGCCCGGACCGGCGAGGTCGGCGACTGCTCGTTCTGCAGCGAGACCAAGCCCGTGCACGAGGGCGCGGACGCGAAGATCTGCCGGTCCTGCCTGGACTTCAGTGCCGCCGTGATCAGCGGGGCAGCTTCACCACGGTGACGAAGAAGTCGTCGATCTGGCGGACGACGTCGATGAACCTGTCGAAGTCCACCGGCTTGGTGACGTACGCGTTGGCGTAGAGGCTGTAGCTGCGCAGGATGTCCTCCTCGGCCTCCGACGTCGTCAGCACGACGACGGGGATCGAGCGCAGCTCGGGGTCGTTCTTCACCTCGCCCAGCACCTCGCGGCCGTCCTTGCGGGGCAGGTTGAGGTCGAGCAGGATCAGGCCCGGTCGCGGCGCGTTCTCGTACTGCCCCTCGCGGCGCAGGAACTCCAGCGCCTCCACCCCGTCCTTCACCACGTGCAGGACGTTGCGGATCTTGTGGTGCTCGAACGCCTCCTGCGTCATCAGCGCGTCACCGGGGTCGTCCTCCACCAGGAGCACGTCGATCACGTTCAGGTGTGCTTCAGTCATGCGGTTACCTCAACCAGGTCTTCTGCGGCGACGGGCAGGGTGAACTCGAACTGGGTGCCGGAGTCCACATCGGTCTTCAGCCAGATCGTGCCACCGTGGTACTCGACGATCTTGCGGCACATCGCCAGGCCGATCCCGGTGCCCGGATAGGCGTCCTTCGGGTGCAGGCGCTGGAAGATGACGAAGATCCGATCACTGTACTCCGGCTCGATCCCGATCCCGTTGTCGCGGACCGAGAACTTCCACGCCTCGCCGTCGCGTTCGGCGTCGATGTTGATCACCGGGGCCGACGGTCCCTTGAACTTCAACGCATTGCTTATCAGGTTCTGGAACACCGCGCTGAGCAGAGACGCCTCACCTCGCACGGAGGGCAGATCGCCCACGACGATGGTGGCGCCGGTCTCCTCGACGCGGTCGGAGAAGTTCCCCACCACGTGGCCGACCAGATCGTCCAGGTCGATCATGGTGCGCTCGCGGGTGATCCGGCCGACGCGGGAGAACGCCAGCAGGTCGTTGATCAGGCCCTGCATTCGTTTCGCGCCGTCGACGGCGAACTCGATGTACTGGTCGGCGCGCTCGTCGAGCTGGCCGCCGTAGCGCCGTTGCAGCAGCTGGCAGAACGACGCGACCTTGCGCAGCGGTTCCTGCAGGTCGTGCGAGGCCACGTAGGCGAACTGCTCCAGCTCGGCGTTCGAGCGCTGCAGCTCGGCGGACCGCTGGTCCAGCGACTCGAGCTCCTGCACGATCCGGCGGCGCATGGCGTTCACGTCCTCGCCGAGCATCACGGTCTCGAGTGGACCGTCCGCGTCGATCTCGTGCTCGAAGTCGCCCGACGCCACCTGCCGGGTGTGCGCGGCGAGGTTCGCCAGGGGCGCGACCAGCAGGCGGTGCAACAGCACCGACAGCCCGCCGATCGCCACGACCAGCAGCACGCCCATGCCGATCACCAGCCACAGCACGACGTTCGCCGTGTCCTCCAGCTCCTCGCGAGCCTGCCGGGCGAGCCCGGCGACGTCGGTGCGCAGCGCCGACACCTCGGCGCGGAGCTGGTCGAACAGCACCTTGCCGCGCTCGATGTCGCCCGCGCTCGCGGAGGCGACGCCGGCCTGCTCGATCCCGGCGACAGTCGGATCCGCGTACTCCGAACGCCACTGCCGCGCGAGGGCCTCGATGCGGCTCACCCGGCCGCCGATGTCGCCGACGAGATCGCGCATGCTCCCGGCGGCCTCGGTCTCGGCCTTCTGGCCGTCCAGGTACGGCGTGAGGAAGTCGTCCTGGCCGGTGAGCACGAAACCGCGCACACCGGTCTCCTGGTCCAGCAGCGAGCGGTTCAGCTCGTTCACGCGGCGCCCGGCGGGCTCGATCTGGTCGACCGACCGCGACCGCGCGCCGGCCAGCGCGTCGAGGGCGATGACCGTGGACGAGATCGCCACCGCCGTCATGGCCAGCAGGATCGCCACGATGACGCTCAGCAGGCGACTCGCCGGAAGCCTTTGCGGCAGGTTCAATTTCCGTCCTTCAGCACCAAAAGGGCCACGTCGTCGTCGAGTGCCCCACCGTTCAGCTCTGTCACCTCCGCGATGACCGAGTCCATCCAGTCGGGGCCGTCCCGCAGGTGCCTCGCCAGGATCTCGCAGAGGCGCTCGACACCGAGCCGGTCGACGTCGTCAGGTACCCGGCCCTCGATCAGTCCATCCGTGTAGCAGGCGAGGGACCAGCCGGACGGCAGCGGCACGTCCACCCCGGTCCACGCGTAATCGGGCAGCACGCCGAGCGGCACACCGATCTTCGACGGCGGCAGGTCCACGATCTGCCTGCCGACCATCATCAGCGGCTCGGGGTGCCCGGCGAGGAAGTAGCGCGCCGAACGGCGGTCCGGCGCCACGGTGACCATGCACGCCGTGGTGAAGATGCCCTCACCGTGCCGTTCCGCGACCAGCACCTGGTCGAGCGTCCGCAGCACCTTCTCCGCCGGTTCGCCGGCGAGGACCAGGGCGCGCCACGCGATCCGCAGGCAGACGCCCAGCGCGGCCTCGTCCGGGCCGTGGCCGCAGACGTCGCCGATGATCGCGTGCACGGTGCCGTCCGGCAGGCCGACCGCGTCGTAGAAGTCGCCGCCGAGGAGCATCCGCTGGCCACCGGGCTGGTAGCGGACCTCCAGGTTCAGGTCCGAGTTCTGCAGCAGCGGGGGAGGCAGCAGGCCGCGTTCGAGCCTGCTCCGTTCGGCCGCCAGGAGCTTGGCCTCGCGCAGCTGGAACTGGGCGTCGTCGGCGCGGCGGCGTTCGACCGCGTACCGGACGCCGCGCAGCAGCAGTTCGCCGTCGACCTTGCCCTTGATCAGGAAGTCCTCGGCGCCGGCGGCGACCGCGGAGATGCCCTCGCGTTCGTCGTCGTGCCCGGTCAGCACCAGGATCGCCGGCGCGTTCGGTTTGGCCAGCAGCCGGTGCAGGCCGTCGAGCCCCTGTGAGTCGGGTAGTCCCAGGTCGAGGAGCACGCACTCGGAGTCGGAGAGCAGCCTTTCCGCCTCCGCGAGCGTGTGGGCGCGCGCGAGGACGAAAGGCGCGCTCGCTTCTTCGAGCAGCGCCTCGACCAGGAGGGCGTCGCCATCGTCGTCCTCGACCAGGAGGACGCGCACTGTCTTCGTTCGCATCAGGTCGGAACTTTAACGTTATTCGGCTGCGCCGCTCGCGTCCGACCTACCAGGATCACGGGCGTGTTGATCCGTCTCGCCCAACCAGCCGAACTGCCGTACCTCCAGGAGATCGAAAACGCCTCCGGAGAACCGTTCCGCGACATCGGGATGCCCGAGATCGCCGACGACGCCCCGATGTCGCTGGCAGACCTCGCCGAGAGCGAGGTCTGGGTGGCCATCGGCGCGGAAGGCGTGCCCGTCGCGTTCATCGCCGTCGGTGACGTCGACGGCGCGACGCACGTCCACCAGGTCAGCGTGCACCCCTCGCACGCGCGCCAGGGGATCGGCGCCGCGCTGATCGAGCACGTCACCCGCTCCGAGCGCGCTGTGACGCTGACGACGTTCCGCGACGTGCCCTGGAACGCGCCGTACTACGAACGCCTCGGGTTCCGCGCCGTGGCGGACATCTCGCCCGGTCTGGCCGAGATCATGCGCGAGGAGGCCTCACGGGGCCTCGATCCCGCGACCCGTGTCGCGATGGTCCTTCTCCCAGCGCAGGTACGAGCCTGAGGCCACCGACAGACTGCTGAGCAGCCACACGAGCACACCCGCGTCGTCGGTCACCCCGATCACCGGGAGGAACTCCGGCAGGACGTCGATCGGCGACACGAGGTAGACCAGCGCCACCGCCCACATCATGACCTGGCTGCGCGGCAGCTCCGGGTACTTGCCGCCACGCCAGGTCTTCCACAGCCGCGGCAACGCCTTCAGGCGTGCGATCGGGTTGCCGACCGGCCCGGGACCGTTCTGCGCGCGCTTGCGGCGGTTGCGCAGCACGCCCAGGCCCGCGAACACCAGTCCGAGCGGGATCAGCACCCAGCCGACGACCGCCGGGCTCAGCCCGCCCATCGGGGCGTTGCGGAACAACAGGATCAGCAGACCCGACAGCGAGATGAACGATCCGAAGACGACCATCTGGCTCCCTAGTGGTGTGGCCCGGACCGGGCCACTAGCTCGGTTCCTGGAAGAGCATCGTCGGAATGGCCTTGTGCGGCTGCCTCTGCTGGGCGGGCTCGGGTTCCCTGAGGTCGATCACAGGCTCGGGTTCCTCGGCGGGAACCTCTTCAACCACCGGCTTCCGCACGGCCTTCACCGGAGGCGTGTAGGGCTGGTCCAGGGCGGCGCGCGCCTTGGAGATCCAGACCTTCTGCATGGCCTCGTCCTTGCCGCCGGCCGCGGTGGCCGCGAGTCCGGAGAGGACACCGCGGATGCGCGGGACCAGAGCCGGATGACGCCGGATCGCCTGCCACACCGCGTGATCATCCGGTAGCCGAGAGGACACGAGCCGCGTGATCTGAGCGCGCAGCTCCTCTGTGGACAGATCGAGCCAGCGCTCGACCGCTGACGGGCCTATCGCCACGTAGCCAGCCTTCCCCGAACTTCTGCGAAATTTCCCGCGAAACGACAACTGCCCCCACAGGATCTCACGGATCCCGCGGGGGCAGATGGGCTGGTGTCGCGAAACGTCAGGAAGCCACGACCTCGAGCAGGGTCTTCCCGTTCTCGTCCACGATCCTGAACGTCGCGATCTCGTGCCACCGCATGGCCACGTTCGCGGCCAGCTTGATGGTCTTCTTGTCGCCCGCCACCGGTTCCGGTGCGTACCAGGACGTGACCTGCGCGACACGGCCCGCGCGACCCACGGCGACGAGCGAACCCCTGCTGGGGCCCGACATGCCGGTGACCTCGATGTCCATCGCGGTCCCCGAGGGGGTGTCGGCCGCGGTGATCTTCGTGCCGACGCCGCTGTTCGGGTCCTGGTGCTTGACCTCCATCGACGTGTCGGTGGAGTTGTTCGCCACCCGCGTCTGCGACGTCGAGGTGCTCGGGTTCTGGGGCGCCGCCTGGTTCGAACCGTCGTCGCCACCGCGCACGACGAGAGTCGTGACCACGGCTGTCACCGCCACGACGCCGGCGGCGGCGGCCGCGACGCCCTGGGCGACGAACCACCGTCGGCGCTTCCTGCGCGCCGAGACGGCGTCGAGCATGACTCGCACCGACTTGCCGTCGGGGCGTTCTGGCGCTGTTCCGCGCAGCATCCCGCCCGCGTCGGCCTCGTCGATGAGGTCGGGCACCACCGCGAAGTCGCGCAGGTCAAGAGCACACCGCCGACACTCGGTCAGGTGGTTCTCGAACGCCTCCACCTCATCGGCATCGAGGATGCCGAGCACGTAGGCGGCGACGTCGAGGTGATCTGGTGCCGTTGTCACCGCGTCTCTCCCCGATCGTGCAACGCACGCCGCAACGCACGGAGCGCGTAGTACACCCTCGACTTGACCGTTCCCGGCGGCACACCCAGTGCAGCCGCGGCCTCACCGACAGTGCGGTCCCGCAGATATGTTTCGAGAATAGCCTCCCTGTGTTCCTCGGAGAGACCGTTCATCGCCTCCGCCACGACGATCGCCGCGAGGGTGCGATCCTCCTCGCTGCCGGAGGGTGACTCGTCCGAAGGGGTCAGTTCGAACTCCTGCGGACGGACGCTTCTCTTACGTCTGTCGTCAATGACCAACCGCCTTGCCACCGTGAACAACCACGACCGCAAGAGCACGGGGTCACGCTCGAGTTTCTCGGCGTTGCGCCATGCCCTGACCAGGGTCTCCTGCACGATGTCCTCGGCCCACTGCCGATCATGGCCGGTCAACCTCATGCAGTGTCCCAGCAGGGCACTCCCGAATTCCTCGTACAGCCGACGGATCAACTCTTCCTCGAGAGACCCCGGTCTTGGTGATTGTTCGTCTAACTCACGTTGACGTCTATGCCGCGCCACGGTGGACATCCTTGCCTCATCGAGCGGCCGAAGTCGAGAGGCAAATATTCCTCACGAAGTTCGTGAACCGTTGCCGGATCGTGTCCGTACTCCTCGGTACCCCCGCTGAGAAAGGACCTGCCGATGCGACGTGGACCAGCCATCACCGCCCTGGCGGCACTGGCTATCTCCCTCACCGCGTGCGGCAGCACCCAGACCCCTCCCGGAGGGGCGGCCGCACCCGGCGGCCTGCAGGCCAAACCCGCTGATCTGAGCGGTATGAACAACTACTTCATCGCGAACAACGACCAGATGGGCTGGTTCGTCACCAACGACGAAGGGCTCCCGCTCTACCGGTACGACAAGGACGTCCCCAAGCCGTCCAAGTCGAACTGCGAGGGCGAGTGCGCGAAGGCGTGGAAGCCGGTCCTCGCGGACAAGACGCCGATGGCGACCGGTGTGGACCCGATCTCGATGGGGGTCCTGACCAGGCCGGACGGCACCAAGCAGCTCACCATCCAGGGCTGGCCGCAGTACACGTTCGCCGAGGACAAGGTCGCCGGTGACATGAAGGGCCAGGGAAAGGGCGGCGTGTGGTTCGTCACCGCTCCCAACGGCGCCAAGATCACCGGCGGCAAAGCCCAGAACAACAGCGGCAAGAGCAGCAGCAAGCCGAGCACGTCCCCCAGCTCGGGAACGGCGCAGACGCCGCAGTCTGATCCGCCTCCGGCAGCGCCCGGCTACTGAGCCCACTGCTCAGCCGCATTTTCATCCACCCCCTATCGACTTCCTTTGGACAACGAGGACAACAAGACGATGACCAGAGCCCTCGCCACCGTCTTTGCGATGTTGTTCCTCTTCTCCGGCCTCTCCGCCACGGCTGCAGCGCAGCCCGCGGACACCGGGGGAGTGATGGACACCCCGAGCGGGCCTTTGACCGCGAACGACCGCGAACTGCTCAACAGGGTGCGCCTCGCAGGCTTGTGGGAGATGCCCATGGGCGAGCTCACGGCCACCAAGGCGTCGAACGCCAGGGTCAAGCAGATCGGCAAGATGATCATGCTCGACCACATGATGCTGGACGCGCTGACGAAGAAGACGGCCGCCGGGTTCGGGCTGACCACGCCCGACGTGCCGAACCCGACGCAGCAGTCGTGGATGGAAGAGATCAACGCGCTCGAAGGCGACGCGTTCGACCAGGCGTTCATCGCCCGGTTGCGCGCCGCGCACGGCCAGATCTTCCCCTTCATCGCGAAGGTCCGCTCAGGAACGCGCAACGACGTGATCCGCGGGTTCGCGCAGGCGGGCATCGACGTGGTCATGAAGCACATGACGTTGCTGGAGAGCACCGGCCTCGCGGGCGACGCGTCGTTCGCCGAGCCCCAGCCTGCCGGCAACATCATCAACGCGACTCTGGCCTCCGACGAGGGGCCGAACATGTGGGTGATCCTCACGGTCACCGCCGCGGGAGCCGTTCTCACCGTGCTCCTGCTCCGAGTACTCCGCCCGCGACGACCGGTGCGGTGATTCTGCAAGACCCCGTTGCACGACGGTAAACGGAGGTGGTGTCCCAAGGTCAGAGGCACTCCAACGCGGACCTGTTCCCACCCGCCCGGCCCTGATGTGTCCACTCCTGCACCCAGGACCGGGCGGGTTCCCGCGAGAAGTTCTTTCCCGGAGGAAGAGTTGTTGTCGAGCCAGATTCCGCTCCTGGTGGCCCAGTCAGCCGAGTTCGACTCGGGTGTCAAGAAGATGGCCCAGATCTCCGCCAGGCTGGCTTATGTACTGATGTGCGCGACCTTGTCCTGGGGCGTGCTGATCGCGACCGGGTGGGCCGAGAAGCTCACCGGCCGCGAAGGTCTGAAGAACGGGCACATGGTGCTCGCGTCACTGGCGATCGCGTTCGGCTGCATCCACGCGTTCGCCTTCACGTTGCTGCAGGGTGCCCCCCTCGGCATCGTCAAGCTCATCCTGCCGTTCGTGGACGGCGGTCTCTTCCGGCACGCGCTGGGCATCCTCGGCCTGGAGGTCATGCTCGCGATCGCCGTGCTCGCCTCGATGAGGCACAAAGTCTTCTACCGCAAGTGGTTGAGGTTCCACCAGACGGCGTACATCGCGGTGACGATCACCGTGGTGCACTCGTGGTTCGGCGCCATCGCGAACGGCAACCTGTCCGTTCTCTGGCTGGCCGGCCTCACCGTTCTCGTCCCCACCGCGACCCTGGCCCTGGCCCGGTTCCTCCCGCCCGAGGTCCTGATGCGCATCGGCATGCTCGATGCCGAACGCGGCAAGGAACCCGGTGTCGGTGAGGGCGACGCGATGGACGTGAGCGTCAACAACGAGAAGTGCCACCGCTACGGCACCTGCCAGGCGGAGGCCCCGGATGTTTTCCAGCTGATCGAGGACAACCGCCTGACCTACAACCGCCGGCCGCCCGAGGAGCACTTCGCTCAGGCCCGTGCGGCACAACGTGCGTGCCCGATGCGCGCGATCGAGATCAGGGAGCGAGTGAAGTGAGCGAACGGATCGTGGTCGTCGGCGGCGGACTCGGTGGAGTCCGTTCCGCGGAACGGCTGCGGGAGATGGGTTTCGACGGGCAGATCACCATCCTGTCCGCCGAGCGGCACCTCCCGTACCACCGCCCTTGCCTGTCGAAGCAGATGATCACCGGAGAGTGGACCCCGGACGACGCGTTGCTGTCGTTCTCGGGTGACCTCGACGCCGAGTGGCGCATGAACTCCCCGGCCCTGCACCTGGACCCCAAGAAGCAGTCGGTCTGGGTGCCCGGTGGCGAGGAGATCAAGTACGACGGCATGATCATCGCCACCGGCGTCGACGCCAGGGCGATGGGCGGCGCGCCGCGCCACGACCCGCGGGTGCACGTGCTGCGGACGTTGGACGACGCGATCGCGATCCGCAAGAACATCCGTCAGTCGCAGGGCCTCGTCGCCGTCATCGGTGGCGGGTTCATCGGCTGCGAGCTCGCCTGTTCGATCCGTCACATGGGCCGCGACGTGGCCCTGATCGTGCGCTCGCCCGCGTTGCTGGGCGGCGTCGTCGGTGACGACATCGGCAAGAAGATCACCGAGGCGCACGTCGAGCACGGCGTCCGCCTCGCCACCGGTGTCGGCATCAAGCACTGGGTGCGTCAGCCCGGCGGCATCGGGATCCACCTCTCAGATGGTCAGGTCTTCTTCGCCTCGTGCGTCGTGCTGGCCGTCGGCGCCTCCCCGGCCGTCGACTGGCTGCGCGGCTCCGGCCTCGACATCTCCGACGGCGTGCTGTGCGACTCGACGAACCACGTGGTCGGCGCCGAGAACCTGGTCGCCTGCGGTGACGTGGCCCGCTGGCCCAACATGCGCTTCAACGGTGCCGTGCGCCGCGTCGAGCACTGGCTCAACGCCGTCGAGGGAGGCCGGGCCGCCGCCGAGAACCTGTTGGTGGGCCGCAACCACGCCAAGACCTACACCCCGGTCCCGCGCTTCTGGACCGAGCAGTACGGCATGCGCGTGCAGGGCGCGGGCCTGCCCGTCCTGGGCACCGACACCACCGACGTGAACGGACTCACCGGGTTCATCGCCAACGGCAAGCTCGTCGGCATCGTGGGCCTGGAGTCGCCCGGCAAGATCATCACCGAGACCCCGGAACTGTTCCGGCAGAACGCGGTCGAGACGAACGTTCCAGTGTGGACGCAGCCGGAGCAGGAACCCGCCGCGGCAGAAGCACCGGAAGTCCTCCCGACCGCCATGATCCCGGTTCCCGAACCGGTCGCCGCCCACGCATCATCCGTTCCCCCGTCCGTCTCGTCGTCGATGTCGCCGCCATTGCAGCGGCGGAGGCATTCGCGTTCGAGGCCGGAGATGGTGCGAGTGGGCGGAGGACGCGCGAGGCCCTAACCAGGTGGAGGAGGACTTCAGGTTGCCGGTACAGGGCAAGCGGGAACGGCGAACTCCGACGTCGCCCGCGTGGCCAGGTGGCGGACCGATGACGTCACGCGGCGATGCGCTCGTTCCCGCGCCGGCGACCTGAACCTCCCGTTCGCGCGTCACCAGCGGTGTGGCGGCTCGGAGGGCTCCCGAGTCGCCACACCGGCCTATTTCTGGGGATGGTTTCAGCCGGGTGGGTGCCAGCCGGGTGGGTGGTCGCCTCGGGTGGGCCGGCCGGGTGGGCACCGCTCGGGTCGGCTTGCCTTGGCTGGCGCCGGTTCCAGCGGGGTGGTCACCTGCCGTGCGGGCGAGCGCCTTGCGAGAGTGGTTGCTCAGGCAGTACCGGCCGGTGCGGGTCATCGCCGCTGCGCGTCGATAGCGCTTGGGTGGGTCACCACCGCTTACACGGCAGGAAGCAGTTCACACGCCTCGGCTTCGCCGTTGCGTTGGGCGGCAGGGCGGCTCGGCTCCGCGCTTCGCCCCGCCGCACGGCAGCAGAAGTTCGGCCTACGGGGCCGTGATCACCTGGCCCGCCCAGGACAGCCCGCCACCGAAGGCGAACAGCAGGACGGGCTGGCCGGACGGGAGTTCCCCGCGCTCGGCCATCTTCGACAGCGCCAGCGGGACCGAGGCGGCGGAGGTGTTGCCGGACTCCACGACGTCGCGTGCGATCACCACGTCGTCCCGCAGGCCGAGGCGCTTCGTGAGCGCCTCGATGATGCGCAGGTTGGCCTGGTGCGTGACGACGGCGGCGAGGTCGGTGACCTCGATGCCCGCTTTGGCGCAGGCCTGTGCGGCGATGGCGGGGAGTTCGCTGGTGGCCCAGCGGAAGACGGCCTGGCCCTCCTGTGCGAAGCGCGGCTGCCATTCGTCCACGAGGCGGACCGCGTTGGCTCGTGTCGGGTCCGAGCCCCAGGTGGCCGGGCCGATCTGGGCGTCGGGGGAGGCGCTGACCACTGCTGCTCCCGCGCCGTCGCCCAGCAGGATGCAGGAGGAGCGGTCGGTCCAGTCGACGAGGTCGGACATCTTCTCGGCGCCGATCACCAGGGCGTGCTGGGCGGCACCTGCCCGGATGGTGTGGTCGGCCGTCGCGAGAGCGGTGCAGAAGCCCGCGCAGGCGTTGTTCATGTCGAAGACGACGGCGGAGGGGATCGACAGGCGTGCCGCTACCTGGGCCGCGGTCGACGGACTGCGGTCGATGGCCGAGCAGGTCGCGACGATGACCTGGCCGATGTCGGACGGGGCCAGGCCGGACGCGGCCAGGGCTTTCGCACCTGCTTCGGAGGCCATGTCGGCCACGGTTTCGGTGGGAGCGGCGATGCGGCGGGTGGAGATGCCGGTGCGCTGGCGGATCCACTCGTCGTTGGTGTCCACCATCTTTTCCAGGTCGGCGTTGGTCAGCACTCGTTCGGGCTGGTGGTGGCCGAGCGCGACGACACGGGAACCGGACAAGGTGAACTCTCCTTCGGGCAGGGCGACGCGGCGAATATAGCAACCGATCGGTCGGTAGCTAAAGAGACGTAAACTACAAAGATGAGCCCGCGCAGATCTGTCGCCGACACCCTGGAGACACGGCAGCGCATCCTCGACCGGAGCCTTGCCATCGCCTCCGCGGAGGGGCTCGAAGGACTGACGATCGGCCGGTTGGCGGCGGAGCTCGGGATGAGCAAGGCCGGGCTGCTCGGGCACTTCGGCACCAAGGAGGCCCTGCAGCTCGCGGTGGTCGACCAGGCCGCGGAGGTCTTCCTGCGGGAGGTGCCGCGCAAGGTGGAGCAGATGCCGTCCGGACTGCCGCGCCTGATCGACGTCTGCGAGGCCTGGGTGTCCTACCTCGAACGCGAGGTGCTGCCCGGAGGGTGCTTCTTCACCGCCGCCACGGCCGAGTTCGACGGGCGAAGTGGGCGGGTGCGGGACGCGCTGGCCGGCATGAACGCGTTGTGGCGCAGGGATCTGCGGATCCACATCCGGCGTGCGGTGAGCGACGGTGACCTGAAGCCGGACACGGACGTCGAGCAGCTGATCTACGAGCTCCTCGGGGTCATGCTGGCGCTCAACCACTTCCTGCAGCTCGAGCACGACAGCGCGGCGCCGCGCCGGGCCCGTCAGGCGCTGAAGCGACTGCTCACGAAGTGATTCACGAGCTCGGCGACCTCCGCCGGGCGCTCGGACACCATGCCGTGCGTCGCGTCGATCTCGTGCACCCGCACGTTCGGGGGCAGGTCGCGGCGCAGTCCCGCGCGGTGGGCGTCCATCAGGGGCAGGAGATCGGCCGGCACCGGCAGGTTGCGGGCGGCGAGGACCAGCAGGAACGGGCAGGACACCTCGGCGAACACCGGCAGGGCGTCCAGGAACTCGGGTGACGTGCGCAGGGCCGAGGTGATCGAGCGGTCCGGCCGGGTGACCACCTCCAGCTGCGCGGTGAACAGGGCGTTCAGCTTCGCCAGACCGGACGCGACCTCGTCGGCGGGCAGTCCTTCGTAGTTCTCCGGACGCGTCGTGGCGGAACGGTGTCCGTCCAGGCTGACCGCCGCCGGGCACGCCGGGTGCCGCAACGCCCGCAGGCCGGCGAGGATGCCGCCCAGTGAGTGTCCGACGGCGACCGGATTGTCGAGTCCGAAGTGGACGGCGGTCTCGTCCAGGTCGTCGAGCACCGCCTCCCAGTCCCACGCGCCGTCACCGGATTCGCCGTGCCCGCGCAGGTCGACCGCCACCGCGCGCCCGTCCAGCCGGGGTGCGAGAGCTTCCCAGGCGGACCGGTCGCCACCCAGGCCGTGCAGCAGCAGGAACGGCTGTCCGTCGCCGCCGAAGTCGGTCGCCGCGAGCTTCACTGTTCTCTCCTCGAGCTGAGACGGGCGCGGATCGAGTCGACGGTCACGCCGCCGTCGGGATGGCGCAGCAACTTGTTGCGGTTCACGAGGTCGTGCACGCCCTGGCGGGTGATGCCGAGCATCGCCCCGGCCACGCCCAGCGAGACGTGGTCCCTGCTCGGATGACCGGCGCGGCGTGCGGCGACGCGGCCCAGCGGTGTCGCCCACCAGCTCTCGGGCGGGTCGAACGGGGTGTCGCCGGGGTGCAGCACCGCGATCAGCCGGATGGCCACCTGCCGGGCGAGGTCGTCGTCGGGCCCGAGCAGCTGCGCCGCCCACATCTCGGCGTCGGCCTCCGCGGAGGCCCGCACGCCGGCCAGATCCGCCTGCGGCAGCAGGATTTCCAGCGGGTCGAGCAGCCGGCTCGTGACGAGCCGGATCAAGTCGTCCCGAAGGTCCACGTGTTCCGAGGTGGTCGCCACTTGACAGACGATAGCAAGTACTTGACGCCTGCTGTCAAGCAGCCGAGAGCATCGCCTCCAGGACGTGGACGAGGACGGCGCGCGAGTCGGAGCCCTCGACGACCACCTGCCGCAGGGCCAGCCCGATTCCCAGTGCTCCGAGCAGGACGACCAGTTGTGGCAACGGCATCGCGGGTTCGAGTCCCAGGCGCCGCAGGTGTTCGGCCAGCAGGGCGACGACCTGGTCGTCGTGACACTGCTGGAGGGCGGCGATCTGGGCCGCGATCTCGGGCTGCTGTGCCGTCGCGGCGAGCACCTCGGCGGCGACCGTGGTCCACTTCGCCGCCTCCTCGCCCGTCACGCCACTGAGGATCGCGATCACGTCGTCACGGCAGGTCGCCTGATCGAGTGCGCCGCGCAGGCCCTGGAGGTGGGTTCCCGCGTCGGCCTCGACGATCGCCAGCCACAGCCCCTCCTTGCCGCCGAAGTGCTTGTAGACCGCACCGCGCGTGTAACCGGCCTCGGCGGCGATCTCCTCGACCGTCGCCCCGAGGAAACCGCGGCGCAGGAACACCTCCTGGCCGGCGCGCAGGAGGTGTTCGTGGGTGCGTACCTGTTGCTCGGCACGTGTCAGCCTGACCATCGCCCGCCCATTCAGTAACACTGTGTTTCTGGAAACGTCGTGTCACTGTACAGTCGGGCTCATGGACCTCCTGCTCGGCGTGGCCGCGTTCGCGAGCGTGCCGCTCACTCTGGCCGGGTTCACCTGGTACGCCGTGCGGGCCCGCCGCACCGGCGGCGGGCAGTCGCTCATGGCGCCGTTCGAGGAGATCTGGGACCCGGTCGCGCACAGGACGAACGTCGAGGTCCACGCGCAGGCCCAGCGCACTCCGCAGGCGCCGTCGCCGGGCGATCCCCCCGCCCTGTGAGCAGGAGGATCGCTTCAGCGCGTCAGGCGGCCCACATCTGCACGGGAGCGATGTAGTTCCAGTTGTAGAGCTGGTTCGCACCGTCGTAGCTGCCGTCCGTGCCCGCGCCGTAGGTGTCGTGGACGTAGAACTGACCGTTGTCGTGGTAGCCGATCACGACGGACAGGTGCCCGGCGGTCGAGCCCCACGTGCCGCTCATGATCACGAACTTGCCCTGGTCGAGGAACGCGCGGACCTGCGCCGGGGTGAAGTTGCCCTGCTGGACGGCGGCGCCGTTGCGGGCCAGGAAGTCACGCTCGGACTCCCAGGAGGCGCAGGGGCGGGCCGGGTTGCCGCCGCAGTAGTAGCCGGTGATCCAGCCGTGCGCGCCCTTCCAGCTGCCGGTGCGCGACCAGTCGTTCATCGTGCGGTTGAAGGTGGTGCCGCGGTTGGAGAACTCGTCGGTGATGTAGCGGCCCCACTTCGAGTAGTGCGAGGACGGCTGCGAGACCTGCACGCCGAACTCGGCGGGCAGCTGGTAGGTCACGAGGTCGATGACCGCGCTGGTCGGGCCGCAGGACGAGTTGCCGTTGAACTCGTTGCGCGTGTCCCACAGCTGGTGGATGTACTCGGCGCGGTTCAGCCTGCCCATCGTGGTGACCTCGCCGTCCAGCGAGGCGGCACGAAGACCCGACGCCTTCACGTACCCCTTGGCGGGGCTGCCGATCACGGCCTCGCCCCCGTCGATTCTGGTCAGCGCGTAGTTGAACGACAGGCCCTCGACGACCCGAGAAGCCCTGCGCGAAGCCAGGTCCTGGACGTAGACGCCGTTGAACGCGTCGAACTGGCCGGTGCCGAGCGTCTTGTCCGACACGCACCCCATGACCTCGTACGCCACTCGCGCGCCGTCGGTGCTCCACACCGCGCTGCGGTAGTGGTGCCGGGTCTCGCCGACCAGCGACCGGACCTCGCCGTGCTCCGACGCCAGCCCCAGCCACTGCGGGTCGGCACCGCCGCAGCGGTAGATCTCGTTGTGCTTGATGAAGCTGACGTGCCGCTCGCCCTTGACGTCGACGAGCTTGAAGTCGCGGTACAGCGACGCTGAGCCGGAGGTGATCAACGGCTTGGCGGCGCCGGTCTTCAGGTCGAACCGCACGAGCGATCCCACGTACGTGCTGTCGTCGGCGACGTCCGGGTGCTGCACGGCCAGCAGGCCGGTGCCATCCGAGGTGAACCCGAGCAGCTGGGGCGCACGGCCCTTGAGCTTGCCCACGGGAACACCGTCCACCACGACGTTCTCGCCGTCGGCGTAGGCCAGCACCGTGCCGTGGAACACGGCGGAGGTGATCGCGCCGCGTGCCACGGCACGGGACTTGCCGTAGCGGTCGACCGTGTGCAGGACGCTGCCGCTCGTGCCGTCGAAGTCGGAGATCACGGCGGCCAGCGCACCGTCCGCGGACGAGGAGGACCGGACCGTGAAGGCGGGATCGCTGACGTCGAAAGTGGCTCTCTTCACGCCACCGACGACCACGTCGTAACCGCCGCCCGAACGGACGGCGTGCGACTGGGACGGGCTCTCGGAGTAGGGCTCGACGGCCTGAGCGGGGGACACGGCGGCGGCCAGGGTGCCGAGTGCCACCACCAGCGCCAGTGAGGTTTTCGTCATGGCTCGAACGTCCCGGTGCGTGGCATGCGTCCGGTATGCGGCTGGTGGTTACGATCGGGAGCTGTGGAGTTCCGGGTGCTCGGGCCGGTCGAGTGTTACGCCGACGACGGCGTGCGGCTGAGCCTTGGGCCGCCCAAGCAGCGGGCGGTGCTCGCGTTGCTCCTCGCCCAGCCCGGCCGGGTGCTGTCGGTCGACCGGCTGATCAGCGTGCTGTGGGACGACGCTCCGCCCAAGACGGCGCTGAAGAACCTCCAGGTCTACGTCTACCAGCTGCGCAAGATCGTCGGCTCGCGGCTGCTCTCGCGGGCGCCCGGCTACCTGATGTCGATCGACCCGGCCGAGCTCGACCTCACCCGGTTCACCGAGCTGCTCGAGCTCGCCCGCGGGGAACGCACGCCGCGCGGCTACCGCGAGGCGCTCGCGTTGTGGCGCGGGCCCGCCCTCGCCGATCTCGCCGCGTCCGGCCTGCTGCGCGGGGTCGTCGCGCAGCTGGAGGAGCTGCGGCTGGCCGCACGGGTCGAGTGCGCCGAGGCGGAGCTCGACCTCGGCCGGCACGCCGAGGTCGTCGCGGACCTGAACGAGTGGGTGCGCGAGCACCCGTTGAACGAACGCCTGCGCGAGCAGCAGATGGTCGCGCTGCACCGCGCGGGGCGTCCGGCCGAGGCGCTGGCCGCCTACCAGGAGTGCCGCCGGGTGCTCACCGACGAGCTCGGCGTCGAGCCGGGGGAGTCGCTGCGGCGGCTGCAGGTCGAGATCCTGCGCGCGAAACCCGTTGGCGCGGCGGCGATCCGGCAGTTGCCGCCGGACGTGGTCACCTTCGCCGGCCGCGGCCGCGAGCTCGACCTGATCAAGGCGCAGCAGCGGCAGGACCGGGTCGCGGTGTGCGTGATCACCGGGCAGGCGGGCATCGGCAAGTCGGCGCTCGCGGTGCGGGCGGCGCACGAGATCACGGCGAGGTTCCCGGACGGCCAGCTCTACGCAGACCTCTCCGACGGCGCCTCGGACCGGATCCTGAGCCAGTTCCTGCGCGCGCTCGGCGAACGGCCCGGCGACGAGGAGGCCCTGCGCTACCGCTCGCTCACCGCGTCGCGCCGGCTGCTCGTGGTGCTGGACAACGTGGCCACCGCGGGCCAGGTCACCCGCCTGCTGCCGACCGGTCCGGGCTCGGCCGTGCTGATCACGTCCCGCCGTCCGCTCACCTCGCTGCACGGTGCCTCGTACGTGAAACTCGGCGCGCTGCAACTGGAGGACGCGTACCGGCTGCTGGAGGGCGTCGCCGGGAAGGTCTCGGACGCGGCGGAGCTCGTGCGCTGGTGCGGCGGGCTGCCGCTGGCCCTGCGCATCGCGGGCGCCCGGCTCGCCGCCCGTCCACAGTGGACCGCACCGCTGCTGGCGGCGCGGCTGGCCGACGAGGCACGCCGCCTCGACGAGCTGAGGCTCGGCGACGTCGCGGTGCGCTCGGCGTTCGAGGTCAGCTACGCCGAGCTGGGATCTCCGGACGTGGCAAGGGTCTTCCGGCTGATCGGACTGCTCGACGGCCCCGACTTCGCGGTCGCCGCGGCACGGGCGCTGACCGACGTGCCGGACGTCGGGGACCTGCTCGCCGAACTCGCCGACGCGCACCTGGTCGACGAACCGGTGCCCGGCCGGTTCGCGTTGCACGACCTGCTGCGCCTTTTCGCACGCGAACGCTGCCGCGCCTCGGAGTCGGCCGAGGAACGCTCGCTCGCGCTGGAACGCCTGCACAAGCACTACCTGGAAGCACTGGCGGACACCCCGTCCGACCTCTGGCTCGCCGAAGAGCGCGACAACCTCATCGCCGCCGCGCACCAGGCCTCCCCGGCCGACGCGATCGCGTTCGCCGCGGGCCTGTCCTGGTACTTCCGCCGCCGTTCCGAGGTGGCGGACTGGGCCGCGCTGAACACGCTCGCCCTGGAGGCCGCCCGCTCCCTGGGCGACCTCCGCGCGGAAGCGCTGGCGTTGAAGGAACTCGGCGCCGCCTGCGAGCGCGGCTTCAGGTTCGGCGAGGCCCAGCGGCACTGGACGGCGGCACTGGCCCTGGCCCGCGAACTGCGCGACCGGCGACTCGAAGCCGTGACCCTCAACAACCTAGGCATCACCCACTGGCGCCGCCGCGACCTGCCCGGCGCCCTGACCTCGCTGAAGGCGTCGCTGACGTTGCGCGAGGAACTGGACGACGCGCAGGGCGCGGCCTACGTGCGCACCAATCTGGGTCTCGTGCACGCCGCGCTGGGCGACCTGCCCGCCGCGCTGGTCTGCTACGAGGAGACGCTGACGACGTTGCGCGGGTGCGGCGACAGGTCCGGCGAGCTGCACGCGCTGGCGAACATGGCCGACGCCCACCGCCAGCTCGGCTCCCTGGACCGGGCGCTGGAACTGGCGGAGGAGGCGCTGGGCATCGCGCGATCGGTGGGGGACAGGCAGATCGAGGCGGGCGTGCTGCTGGACCGCGGCACCGTGCACGAGCTGGCCGGCCGGGGTGAGCAAGCGCGTGCCTCGTACGCCGAGGCGGTGCAGCTGTCGCGGCGCATCGGATTCCGGTGGGGTGAGGCGGAGGCGTCGCGGAAGCTGGCGGGCCTAGCCGGCTGAGTACCGTCCGAGCGCGAACACGCCGTCCGGATCGAGGGCCTGCCCGATCCTCGCCTGCAGCGCCGTCGCCGCCCCTGGCCTGTCGACATCCCGCCGGTACGGCAGGAAACCGTGTGCCGCAAACACTTGGTGCAACCGGTCGAGCGTCTCCCGTGCCTCCGCGACGGCCGCGGGATCGTCCGCCGGGAAGCCGATGGCGATGACGTGGTCGACGGCTTCGTTGTCGTGGACGTTGACGGTGACCGCGGGCGTCGACGCGCAGCAGTCGCGGATCAGCTTCTCGGTGAGCGCGACCGCCTCCCCCGAGAACGGGACGAGCGGCAGGAACATCAGCAACCCGAGTTCGGCGTCGACCCGCTCGGCCGGGCGTCCCGCGGTCCTGCGCAGGAACCACGTGTCGGCCGGATCGGGATCACCCGCGTACGTCGCGCGGACCACCTCGTCCGCGGTGGAGGCCGGTGCCGCGACGAGTGGCGAACGCCGTGCCGCACCGAGGAGGACTGAGCTGAGCGCCTCCACGACCTCGCCCGCCCCGCTGAGGCAGACGTGCGCGAGGTAGCCGTCCGCCTGTGCCGCGACCGGGTTGTAGATCTTGGTGGTCGGCGGGACCAGCCGCTGGTCCGTCCACGACCGCAGCGCGTCCACCGCGTCGGCGAGGTCGTCGGGCGCGAAGGTGAACGGCAGCAGCCGCACCTCCTCGGGCCTGGGCAGCAGCCGGACCACGGCGGCGGTGACGACCGCGAACGACGACTGCGTGAACAGGTGGGTGAGCGTCGGCCCGAGGCCGTGCGGGCGCGGGACGGCCGACACCCCCGGCCACCAGCCGACCTGCTCGCGCCGGCCGTCGGCGAGCACCACCTCCAGTCCGACCAGGTCCTCGGCGCGGGCGCGGTGCACGCCGACGCCACGCTCCAGCGCGTTGCCGATGATGCTGGTGCGCAACGAGGACGTGGTGAGGTTGAAGATCCTCGGCGTGCCCCGCAACAACTCCGCGAGCGCGCCCTGGCTCACGCCCGGTTCCACCACCGCGTAGCCGCGTTCGACATCGAGTGCGCGCACGCGGTCCAGGCCTGACAGGTCGAGGACGGTGGCACCGTCACCGACCGGCAGACCCGAACCCAGGCCCCAGTTGTAACCCTTGCTGATCGGGTGCAGCGGACGCCTGCCGGACCGGACGATCTCCACGACCTCGTCCGCCGTCGCCGGACGGAGGACCTCCGTGATCGCTCGCGGGCGGAAGGCGGCAGGTTGCTCGATGGACACGCGGCGCACCATAGGGGGAGGCGGCGGCAGAGGCCGGTAGCCGGACATCGCGCGTCACGGTGAAGACGAACAGGATGCCCCGAACGGCCTAGTCTGGATCACGTGGAACTGCTGCACCTCCGCTACTTCGTCGCGGTCGCCGAGGAACTGAACTTCTCCGCGGCCGCGCGGAAGCTGCACATGGCCGCCTCCCCGCTGAGCCGGCGCATCAAGGACCTCGAACACGAACTGGGCCGCCCGCTGTTCGACCGCAGCACCCACCACGTGGCGCTGACCGACGCCGGCACCGCCCTCCTGCCGATCGCGCGCGACGTGCTCGACCGGGTCGGGTCCATCCGCTGGCGCCTCGACCAGGCGACGCACGCCGCCAGGTCCACGGTGTTCGTCGGCATGCCCGCGGGCGTCCACCCGGTGCTGCGGGAACGGCTGACGCTGCTGGCGGAACGGGTCGCGGGGTGCTTCGAGGTCAAGCGCTGGCCTGGTACGACCACGGACCTCGTCGCGGCGGTGAAGGACGGCAGGCTCGCGCTCACGCTGGCGCGGCTGCCCGTGCAGGAGGCCTCGCTCGACACGCTGCACGTCATGTCGGAACGCCTCGGCGCCGTGGTGCCCGCCGACCGGTTCGAAGGCCGGGAATCGGTCAAACTGGCCGATCTCACCGAGCTCGCCTATGCGAAGTCGCCCGAGGAAATCATGCCCGCGTATTTCGAGCAGCTCGACCGGCAATTGCACGAGCTGGGCATCAAAAAGCGCATCCAGCTGAGCAACACCGGCTACCAGGGCACCTCGGAGATCGTCTCGGGCGGCCTCGGGTTCTCCGTGTCGATGCTCGACGAGGACAGCTCCATGCGCGGCTACCAGCTGGACAACATGGCGATCCTGCCGTTCGAGGACTTCCGCGCGCAGCTCGACACCGGACTGCTGTGGCGCCGCGACCGGGCGAGCGGCGGCGACATCGAGGACATCGTCGCGGTCGCGAAAGAAGTGTTCGCGGAGCCCATCGTCAAATGAACAATGGTGTGACCGCTGTGGTCATACCATTGTTCGCGACATGATCGTTCCCTTTCTCCTGGTTCTTCACTAACTTCGGTGGTGCAGGAACGAACAGGTGCGAAAGGACGAACGATGAAGGACATCACCGCCGGTCCGCTGGACGGCGTGCGCGTGATCGACCTCTCGACCGTGGTGATGGGCCCGTACGCGGCCCAGATCCTCGGAGACCTCGGCGCCGACGTGATCAAGATCGAGTCGCCTGTGGACACCGTCCGCAACGGCCGCTACCGCACCACGCCGGGCATGACCCCGTTGAGCCTCAACGTCAACCGGAACAAGCGCAGCATCAACCTGAACCTGAAGGACGAGGACGACCGCGAGACCGCCCTCGCGCTGATCGGCACGGCCGACGTGCTGATCACCAACATGCGACCGGGCGCGCTGAGCAGGCTCGGCCTGGACTACGCGGACGTCGCCGAACGCAACCCCGGCCTGGTCTACGCCCACGCCCAGGGCTTCCGCGGCGACTCCGACCGCGCGGGCACCGCCGCCTACGACGAGACGGTCCAGGGCGCGTCCGGACTGGTCGACATCGCGAACCGCGCCCTCGGCAGGCCGGTCTACCTGCCGACGATCATCGGCGACAAGGTGTCGTCGCTGACCATCGCCTACAGCGTGCTCGCCGCGCTGGTGCACCGGAACAACACCGGGCAGGGCCAGCGCGTCGAAATCCCCATGGCCGACACGATGATCGCGTTCAACCTGGTCGAGCACCTCGCGGGGCACGCGTTCGTGCCGGAGGAGGGGCCGACGGGCTTCACCCTCTCGATGGCCAAGGGCCACCACGCCGTGCACACCAGGGACGGCCTCGCCTGCGTCGTGCCCTACAACCCGCAGAACTTCCGCGACTTCTTCGCCGCCGCGGGCCGTCCCGACCTGGTCGACGACCCGCGCGTCGCCGGCGAGCGCATCGACCCAGGCGACAGCGACGACCTGATGGGACTGGTCGACGAGTGCGCGTCCGCGCTGCCCACCGAGGAATGGGGAGAGGTGTGCGCCAAGCACAGCATCCCGTTCGGGCCGGTGCTGGAGCTCGACAAG
This sequence comes from Lentzea californiensis, assembly GCF_024648825.1. Lineage (GTDB taxonomy): Bacteria > Actinomycetota > Actinomycetes > Mycobacteriales > Pseudonocardiaceae > Lentzea > Lentzea californiensis. The sequence goes on along the minus strand of NZ_JANBBE010000019.1, from coordinate 4,750 downwards.
GCGCACGAGGACCCGTACGTCCGCGACGGCCACCTGCTCGACGTCGTGCAGCACCCGAGCGAGGGCGCGATCCGGTCGATCGGCATCCCCGTCCGTTTCTCCGCCACGCCCGCCACCGTCCGCCGTCTCGCCCCGCTGCCGGGGCAGGACACCGCTGAAGTCCTCGCCGAACTGGAAAAGGGAGTGCTGGCATGACTGTCGTGCGCACCGAACGCGTCGGATCGGCACTGCTGATCACGATCGACCGGCCAGAGGCCCGCAACGCCGTCAACGCGGCCGTCGCGACGCAACTCGCCGCCGCACTGGACGAACTGGAGGCCACGCCGGAACTGCGCGTGGGCGTGCTCACCGGTGCAGGCGGCTCGTTCAGCGCGGGCATGGACCTCAAGGCCGCGCTGAAGGGCGAGTCGCCGGTGGTCGGCGATCGCGGCCTCGGCGGCCTCACCGAGGCAGAACTGACCAAGCCGATGATCGCTGCGGTCGAGGGCTTCGCGCTCGGCGGCGGGTTCGAGCTCGCCCTGGGCTGTGACCTGATCGTCGCCGCCGAGGACGCGCGGTTCGGCCTGCCCGAGGTGAAGCGCGGCCTGATCGCCGCCGGTGGAGGAGTCGTCCGCCTGCCGCAACGGATCCCGCACCACCTCGCCATGGAGATCCTGCTGACCGGCGAGCCGATCGACGGCCGCCGGGCGGGCGCGCTCGGCATCGCCAACCGGGTCGTGCCGAACGGCGAGGCCACCGCGATCGCACTCCAGCTGGCGGAGCAGATCGCCCTGAACGCCCCGCTGGCGCTCGCCGCCGTCAAGAAGGTCGTGCGGTCCGCTGATCCCTGGGCCGCGCAACGCACCGAGAGCGCGAAGCTGATGACCACGGCCGATGTCCGCGAGGGCATGACCGCGTTCGCCGAGCGCCGCACTCCACAGTGGACAGGGAGCTGACATGCTGGGAATCACACCGTTGAGCGCACCGGCCTTTCCGGCCGTGCAGCCCCGGTTCTTCGACCGCGAGTACCTGAACATCGTCTACCGGACCGACCCGGAGGCGTTGCGGGCCGTCGTTCCGCAGCCGCTCCAGGTCGACGAGCCACTCGTCCGTTTCGAGGTCATGAAGATGAACGACGTCACCGGCTACGGCCCGTACACCGAGGCCGGCCAGGCGGTCCAGGTCGTCTTCGACGGCGAACGCGGCGAGTACCTGCACGCGATGTACCTGGACAGCTTCGCCGCCACGGCGTCCGGCCGCGAGGTCAGCGCCTACCCGAAGGTGATGGGCGCACCGAGCCTCTACGCCGACAACGGCGCGCTGGTCGGCACGCTCGACTACGGCACGCTGCGGGTGGCCACCGCGACCATGGGCTACAAGCACCACGAACTGGACCACCGCACAGCTGAGGCGGAGATCACGGTTCCAACCTTCATGCTGAAGACCATCCCTGACTATGACGGTTCGCTGCGGGTGCAGGAGCTCGTGCGCACGGAGATCACCGACGTCGTGGTCAAGGCTGCGTACACCGGCCCGGCGCGCCTGCAGCTGTTCCAGCACGTCCTCGCGCCGCTCGCTGACCTCCCCGTGCTGGAGGTCGTCTCCGCCAGCCACGTCATCACCGACCTGACGCTCGCTCCCGCCAAGCCGGTTCACAACTACTTGGAGGAAGCATGAGCGCCAAGGAAGATTCCGGCACCGTCGCGGTCATCGGTGCAGGTGTCATCGGACTTTCGTGGGCCCGGCTCTTCGCGGAGCACGGCCTGACCGTTCGCGTCGTGGACCCCCGCCCCGACCTGGTCGTTCCCGACGGCGCGCAGGTCGTGCGGACCGTCGCGGAAGCCGTGCGGGACGCGGACTTCGTGCAGGAGAACGGCCCGGAGGACCTGGAGTTCAAGAAGACCCTGTTCGCCGAGCTCGTCCGGGAGGCCCCGGAGCACGCGCTGCTGCTCAGCTCGTCGTCCGCGATCCCCTCGACCGCGTTCACCGGGGGCATCGACGGCTCGCGCGTCCTGATCGGACACCCGTTCAACCCGCCGCACGTGATCCCGCTGGTCGAGGTCGTGCCGGGGGAGCAGACGAGCGAGGAGTCCGTGACCAGGGCGGTGGAGTTCTACCGCTCGTTCGGCCGCACGCCGGTCGTCGAACGCAAGGAGGTTCCCGGTTTCGTCGGCAACCGCCTGCAGGCCGCGCTCTCCCGCGAAGCCGCCTACCTGGTCGAACAGGGCGTCGTGACGCCCGCCGACCTGGACGCGGTCGTCACCCACTCGCTCGGCCTGCGCTGGGCGACCGTCGGCCCGTTCCTGGGCGCCCACCTCGGTGGTGGCCCCGGCGGCTACCGGCACCTCGCCGAACACATCGGGAAGTCCATGCAGGGTCTGCAGCTGGGCACCCCGTCGCAAGATCCCGAACGGCTGATCAAGGCCGTCGAAGACGCTTACGGCTCCTCCACGTACTCGGCGCTGGCCGAGACGCGCGACCGCAAGCAGCTCGCCGTTCTGACGGCATTGGAGGAGAACTGATGAACCGCCTGGAAGACCAGCTGACCGCCGACTTCTACAACTACGAGGCGCTGCTCGGCGACGACGAGCGCAAGATCCTGCTGAGCGCCCGCGAGTTCATGACCACCGAGATCAAGCCGCTGGTCAACGAGTACTGGGCCAAGGGCGAGTTCCCGCACGAGCTGATCGGCAAGTTCCGCGGCGCCGGCCTCACCGCCCTGTCGTACGAGGGCTACGGCGAGCACCCCGCCGCCGTCAGCAACCTGCTCACCGGCATGCTGGCGATGGAGATGACCCGCACCGACGCGTCGGTCGCCACGTTCTTCGGCGTCCACAACGGACTCGCGATGTACTCGATCTACGCGGGCGGTTCGCAGGAACAGCGCGATCGCTGGCTGCCCTCCATGGCCGCGATGGACAAGATCGGCGCGTTCGCGATGACCGAACCGCTCGGCGGCTCCGACGTGGCGGGCGGCATGCGCACCACCGCCGAGCGCGACGGCGACACGTGGGTGCTGAACGGCGCCAAGAAGTGGATCGGCAACGCCACCTTCGCCGACTACGTGATCGTGTGGGCCCGCGACCTCGCCGACAACCAGGTCAAGGGATTCGTCGTGGAGAAGGGCACGCCCGGCTTCGTGGCCGAGAAGATCGAGGGCAAGATCGCGTTCCGGATCGTCGAGAACGCCGAGATCACCCTCACGGACGTCCGCGTGCCGGAGGCGAACCGGCTCCAGCGCATCGACTCGTTCCGCGACGTCGCGGAGATCCTTCGCGCCACCCGCGGCGGCGTCGCCTGGCAGGCGCTCGGCGTGATGATCGGCGCCTACGAGGCCGCCCTCGCCTACGCGAAGGAGCGCGAGCAGTTCGGCCGCCCGATCGCCCGTTTCCAGATGGTGCAGGACAAGCTGGTGCAGTCGCTCGGCAACATCACCGCGTCGTGGGGCATGCTCGTGCAGCTCGCGAAGCTGCAGGACGCGGGCATCTTCCAGGACGAGCACTCGTCGCTCGCGAAGGCGTTCGTCACGTCCCGGATGCGCGAGGTCGTCGCCTGGGCGCGGGAGATCTTCGGCGGCAACGGCATCGTGCTCGACTACGACGTGGCCCGGTTCTTCGCCGACGCCGAGGCGATCTACTCGTTCGAGGGCACGCGCGAGATGAACACGCTGATCGTCGGTAAGGCGATCACCGGCGAGAGCGCCTTCGTGTAATGAGCGCTCAGGCTTCGGGGATCTCGACGACCACGTGCGTCGACTTGATCGAGGCCACGGCGACGCTGCCGACCTCCAGGCCGAGCTCGTCCGCGGACTCACGGCTCATCAGAGACGTGACGCGGAAGGGCCCGGCCTGCATGTCGACCTGGGCCATCACCCCGTCCTTGACGACGCGGGTGACGATGCCCTTCATGCGGTTGCGCGCGGAAGCCGTTACGGTCGCGCCGGGCTCGGCCACGTCGGTCATCTTCTGCGCGAACGCGGCGAGCTCGATCCCGCTGACGCCCTTGCGCCCGTTGTCCAGGACGACGGACGCGAGGCGGCCCTGGTCGATCCACCGGCGCAGGGTGTCGTCACTGACCCCGAGCAGCGCGGCGGCCTCGCTGATCCGCAAGTTCGGCACGGGCGGAAGTGTATATCCGCGTTCGCGGCGCTAGAGCGTGTCCCGTAGGTCCGTTCGACTATCGCGGACGAGATTTGCGGGGACACGCCCTAAGCACCTGGCCAGAAGTCTTGTCCGAAACCTTCGGGTAGCCAGGGGCTGGTCCAGGGTGCGGCGGTGGTGAGGTTCTGTTCGGTGGTTCGGTCGCGGAAGTAGGCGTGGGTTTGGCGGACGCGGCCGGCCATCGTGGCGGGTGCGGTGTTGGCGATGTGGTGTTTGAGGCCGGCCCAGATGCGTTCGACTGGGTTGTCCTGTGGGCTGTATTTCGCGCCTTCGATCAGCATCAGCCGGGGATGCTCGGCAAGCCACCGCGTGGTGATTCCACTGTGGTGGGTGCCGCCGTTGTCACAGATCACCGCGACGACCGGTGCATCGGGATAGGCGTCGAGCAGCATGTGCAGGAAGTAGCAGAACACCACGGAGACGTTCTTCATGGAGACGTGGTGGTGCCAGGTGCCGGTGGCGAGGTTGATCGCGCCGTGCAGGGTGCGGCGGATGTTGGTGCCAGGGGTGAGGATGCGGTGGCGCTGGCCGGTGGGCATCCAGCAGGACCGGACCCGTGCGAGCAGGTCGAGATGGGTTTCGTCCTCGGCCAGTACCACGGATCCGGCCGG
>NZ_JANBBE010000018.1 GCF_024648825.1 Lentzea californiensis | reverse complement strand
CACTAGTGTCCTGCGCCGGAAATTCGCCTGCAAAAGCGTGCGAGTGACTCGAGGATCTCTTCGGCGGTCTTGGTCCACAGGAACGGCCGTGGGTGGGTGTTCCAGTCCGCGATCCAGGCCCGGACGTCCTTCTCGAGTGCTTGCACGCTTTTGTGGGCGCCGCGTTTGATCTTCTGCTGCGCCAGCAGGCCGAACCAGCGTTCGACCTGGTTGATCCACGAGGATCCGGTCGGGGTGAAGTGCATGTGGAACCGCGGGTGCTTCGCCAGCCAGGCCTTGATCGCCGCGGTCTTGTGGGTGCCGTAGTTGTCACAGACCAGATGCACGTCCAGCTCCGCTGGGACGGTCTTGTCGATCGTGATCAAGAATTTCTTGAACTCGGCGGCGCGGTGCTGGCGGTGCAACTCGCTGATCACCGTGCCGTCCGCGATGTCGAACGCGGCGAACAGGCTGGTGATGCCGTTGCGGACGTAGTCGTGCGTGCGGCGCTCAGGCATACCGGGCATCATCGGCAGCACCGGCTGTGAGCGGTCCAATGCCTGGATCTGAGACTTCTCGTCCACGCACAGCACCACCGCCCGCTCGGGCGGATTGTGATACAGGCCAACCACATCCACGACCTTCTCCACAAACAACGGATCAGTGGAGAGCTTGAACGTCTCCGCACGGTGCGGTTTGAGCCCGAAATCGCGCCAGATCCGGCCGATGGTCGACTTGCTCAACCCGGTGCGCTCCGCCATCGACGTTCGCGACCAGTGCGTGGCGCTACGCGGAGTCTCCTCCAGCGTCGCCACGATCACCTCCTCGATCTGATCGACCGTGATCGACGGCGGCCGGCCCGGCCGCTGCTCGTCGACCAGACCGTCCAGCCGATCGCGCAGAAACCGCCTGCGCCACTTGGTCACCGTCGCCTCGTGCACCCGAAGATCCTCGGCGATCTGCTTGCCCGGCACACCCTCCGCACACGCCAGCACGATCCTGCACCGCTGCGCCAGCACCTGCGACGACTTCGCCCGCCGCGCCCACCGCCGCAGCGTCTCCCGCTCCTGCTCCGTCAACGTCACCTCAGCAGGAGGACGACCAATCCGCGCCATCACCCCACACTAGACTTACCTTGCGGATTTCCGACGCAGGACACTAGTGTCCTGCGCCGGAAATTCGTCATCAAAGTATGAAGGTTGATGAGGGGAGCTTTCATCAACCTCAGGTTTGGGAAAGCTCCCCTCATCAACGTCGCGGGGCCTCAGCCACGCCGTCATCAACTGCACGCGGGGCGCTTTCGTGCGCTCCACGCGCACGAAAGCGCCCCGCGTGCGGCACAAACGGCAGGGACTTCAGCGGCGGACTTCCGGCGTAGGGCACTAGCTCCGCGTCGAATCGGCCGAAGCCGGCAGGTGTGAACGCAGTGTCGCGGCGAAGTCCTCGGCGATGGACAACTGCGTGCGCAGCGCCCGGCACCGCTCCTCGGCCGCCGTCCAGAACTCCGTGAGGCGGCTCAGGTGCCCGGCGCGATCGGCGACGTCGTCCGCGCCCAGGGCGTCGAGGATGCCGAGCAGCTCACGCATCTCGTCCAGCTGGAAGCCCAGGGGCTTCATGCGCATGATCACGCCCAGCCGCTGGACGTCCGGTTCGGTGTAGAGGCGGAACCCGCCCTGGCTGCGTGCGCTGGGCACGACCAGGCCGACCTCCTCGTAGTAGCGGATCGTGCGCAGGGACAGACCGGTCCGCTCGGCGACCTCACCGATCTGCATGTGCTCGCCCACCACGTCCCTTTCGCGCCTGCTGTGGTGGCTCATCCTCCCACGCCGGGACGGCCCGCTCGTCTTCCCGGTTACCGCGATGGTGCGTGGAAAGCGTTTACCGCGCGAGGGCCGAACCAGCGGCTGAGGTGGTCGTCGAGGTCGTGCTGGTGCTCGCCGATCCAGGCGACGTGCCCGTCCGGACGCAGCAGCAGAGCCGGAACGTCCAGTGCTGCACCGGGATCCGTGACCACGTCGACCCGGTCGAGCCAGCCGCCGGCGTTGAGGCGTCCGGTGCGGTCGAGCACCAGGCCGCGGCCGCCGCGCAGGTGGTCGTAGAGGCGTCCCTGCGCGAGGCCGACGTCACGCAGGCGGCGGCCGAGCAGGCCGGGTCCGGGACCGAGGTCGTAGCGGATGCCGATCGCGGTGATCTTCTCGATCAGCCGCCGGTTCACCTCGTTGATGTCCATCAGTTCGGTGAGGAGCCTGCGCACGGCCTGTGCGCCCGGTTCGCTGGACGCCAGTGCCACCTGGGCGCGGGTGTTGTCGAGGACGTCCGCGGCGACCGGATGACGTTCGGCGTGGTAGGTGTCCAGCAACGCGCCGGGTGCCCAGCCGCGGACCTGCCCGGCGAGCTTCCAGCCGAGATTGACCGCGTCCTGGAGGCCGAGGTTCAGGCCCTGGCCACCGGCGGGCGGGTGGATGTGCGCGGCGTCGCCGGCCAGCAGCACCCGTCCGGTGCGATAACGCTCGGCCAGCCTGGTGGCGTCGCCGAAACGGGACAACCAGCGAGGGGAGTGCACACCGAAATCAGTTCCGGCGATCGCCCGCAGCTGTTGTGCGAAATCGTCGATGGTGGGTGGTTCCGTGCGGTTCTCACTGACTTCCGCGCCCGGAATCACGACGCGGTAGATTCCTCCACCGAATGGACCGAAGCTGAACGCTTTGCCGGTCTCACCGATTTCGGCGACCTTGGCCGCGATCTCCTCCGGCGGCGCGCTTGCCGCCATCTCGCCCATCAGCGTGTCGTTGCGCGAGGGTTCGCCGGGAAATCCGACACCGAGGAATTTGCGCACGGTGCTGCGTGCGCCGTCGCAGCCGACAAGGTAACGCGACCGCAGCCTCTCGCCGCCGGTCGACTCGACTGTCACGCCCTCGTCGTCCTGCTCGAGTCCTGTCACCGCGCAACCGGCCCGGACCTGCGCTCCCAGTGCGATCGCGTGATCGCGGAGCAGGCCCTCGACGATCGGCTGCGGTATCCCCAGCAGTGACGTGAACTCGGAGTCCAGGCCCTCGGGAGTGGGTTTGGGAATGCCGGCGAATGAGCCTCCGGCCGGACGCTGCCTGCCGCGTTCCAGGAAACGGTCCAGCAATCCGCGCATCGACAGGACCTCGAGACTGCGAATGTGCAGACTGACTATTCGGGCGAACGACGAAGCGTGCTTGGGTTGCTTCTCCAGGACGAGCACGCGCACGTCGTGCAGCCGGAGCTCCGCGGCCAGCATCGCGCCGGTCGGCCCGCATCCGGCGATGACGACGTCGAACATGAACCACCCGTTTTCGCAGGTCGGGATATCGGCCGCTCAGTGTGGGACGCCGTGGTGCACTCCGCAACCGAAATACGTGGTCCGGGAAACGTGGTTCGACCCCGTTCTCGCCGGCGGTGCGGCCGAACGGCCGATCGGTCCGCCCCTGCCGGCCGACGGCCAGTTCTGACGTTTTCTTTCTGCCGTCGAAGGGTATTCGCCGGTCCCCTATGAGCAGGACGGTGTGAAGTGGCGAGACCGCCATCGAAGGACATGTGGTGTCCCACGGTCGGTGTGGAGGAGGAGTTCCTCCTCGTGGATCCGGAGACCGGTGTCCCGGTGAACCGGGCGGACGAGGTGGTCGCCGTCGCGCGCGAGCAGCTCGGTCTCGAACTGGAGCACGAGCTCACCGGCGCGCAGGTGGAGATCAACACGACGGTGTGCCGCGACGTGGAGCAGGCCCGGCGTGAACTCGTCGAGGCTCGCCGTTCGGTCGCGCAGGCCGCGCGCACGGCGGGATGCAGGGCCATCGCCGTCGGGGCGCCTCCGCTGGGCGACGCGACGGGTGAGGTGACGGACAGCCTGCGGTACCGGCGGATCGCACGTGAATTCGGTGCCCTGGCGGAACAACAGCTCATCTGCGGCTGTCACGTCCACGTCGCGGTGCCCGACCGGGAGACCGCGGTCCAGGTGTGCAACCACGTGCGTCCGTGGTTGCCGGTGCTGGCCGCGGTGACCGCGAACTCCCCGTTCTCCGGCGGCGAGGACACCGGCTTCGCGAGCTGGCGTTCGACCGTGTGGTCGCGCTGGCCCGTGTCCGGGCCGCCACCGATCTTCACCTCGTGGCAGCACTACGAGGAAGTCTGCGACACCATGATCAAGGCGGGCACCGCCCTCGACCGCGCGATGATCTACTGGGACGTCCGGCCCGCCACGGACCTGCCGACGGTGGAGGTGCGCGTCTCGGACGTCGCCGCGACCGTGGACGAGGCGGTGCTGCTGGCGGCGCTCGTCCGGGCACTGGTCGCCCAGGCGGTCGTCGACGTGGAACGCGGTGTGGAGCCGGAGCCGGTTCCCCAGGAGACGTTGCGGCAGGCTTGCTGGGGAGCGTCCAACGAAGGCCTGCGCGGCAGCACCCTGGACGTGCTGTCCGGTGAGCCGAGGCCGCTGCGGCGCCAGCTCGACGACCTGGTGACCCGGTTGACGCCGGTGTTCGAGGCCAACGGTGATCTGCCCGCGGTGCAACGGGGTCTGCGACTGCTGGACGGTCCGGGAACGGGTGCCGACCGCCAGCGCCGGGCGTTCCGCTCGGGGCAGGTGGAACCGTTGCTGGCGCTGCTCGACATCGACAACGCCGACCGCGCCGAAGGCCGGGACACGGCCGCTTCCTGAGACGGGATCCGGTGGTGCGTACGATCTTCGGTGATCGTGATGGTGTCAGAGGACAAGACCGCGTCCGAGGTCAAACAGTGAGCCGGTGGCGCATGGCGAGAGGGCGGCCATGAGGGCGTTCGGCAAGCAAGAGCAGACCGCGGACGCGGCGGGCACCGACGGGGATCTGCGCACCCTGTTCGGACAGTCCACCGCGGTGTTCGCGACGTTCACGGGCCCGGGGCACGCGGTGGAGACGGCCGATCCGGCCTTCCTGTCCGCGTTCGGCGAGGACGGCGCGGACCTGTCCGACCTCCTGGACGAGGTCCGCCGCACGGGCGAACCCCGCACCCGCCGTGACGTCCGGGCCGTGGTGGGCAGCGGCCCGGACGCACGGGAGGCGTTCTTCGACCTCACCTGCGAGCCGCGCCGGGACGCCTCCGGCGACCTGCTCGGGGTCCGGGTCATCGGCGTGGAGACCACCCAGGTCAAGCACGCCCAGCGGTTGACGGCCGAGCACCGCGCGCTGCTGGAGCAGATCGCCCGTCAGGCGCCGCTGAGCGAGGTGCTCGACGGGATGGCCCGGTGCATCGAGGAGCTGGCGCCGGAAGAGCTCTTCGTGTCCGTCCTTCTCGCCGAACCCGACGGCCTGCACCTGCGGCACGGCGCGGCGCCCAGCCTCCCGGACTTCTACAACGAGGCCATCGACGGCATCGCCACCGGTGAAGGCGTCGGCTCCTGCGGAACGGCCGCGCACCGGCGTGAACCGGTCATCGTCACCGACATCGCCACCGACCCGTTCTGGGACGACTTCCGCGATCTGGCGCAGCAGGCCGGACTGGGCTCCTGCTGGTCGACGCCGATCCTGGCCCGCGACGGCAGCCTGCTGGGCACCTTCGCGATGTACCACCGGACCGCGCGCGTCCCGCAGGACACCGACTTCGCCCTCATCCGGGTCTTCGCCGGCACCGCGGCCCTGGCCATCGAGCGCCACCACAACGAGGTGGCACGGCAGGCCGCCGAGGCGCAGGCCGAGTCCGCACGTGCCGCGCTGGCCGAGGTGGTGCGGGCGGAGCGGGAACTGCGCGCCGAAGCCGAGCAGCGCGCGGAAGCCGCCGCACAGCTGACCGCGCAGATGCGCGTCGCCGCGGCCGTGCAGGCCAAGACACCGCATCCCGAGTTCTGCCAGCTGGGCGGCAGGGCGGGGTGCACCCTGCCCGCCGAGATCAAGGTCGCCGACTCGTGGGGCGACTCGGCGTGGGGCTGTGCCGCCCACGTCGAGGAGATCCTCATCCACGTGCGTTCGGTCTTCATCGCGAGCGAGGAGCTCGGCGGCCTGGCCGCGTACCTGAACCGCTGACCCTGAACCGCTGACCTCACACGTGGGTGTCAGCGGTTTCTTCGTGCTGCGCCTGTGCTTTCTGCCGGCGTTTCCGGTCCAGCAGCCACATGACCGGGGACGCGGAGAGCCCGTGCAGCAGGACCGAGCCGATCACGACGAGCCCGACGATCTGCCACAGCGCGGTCTGCTCGGCGAACTCGCCGTGCTGCAGGGCGTACACGAGGTAGAACAACGAGCCGACCCCGCGCACGCCGAAGAACGCGATGACCGTCCGTTCGCGGGGACCGGTCTTGCCGCCGAGCAGGCCGATCCAGCCCGCCAGCGGACGCACGAGCAGCAGCACCGCCGCGGCCACGAGGACCTGCCGCCAGCCGACGCCTGCCAGCAGGCCGGTGGCGGCGGCACCGCCGAGCAGGAAGACGATCAGCACGGTGAGCATGCGCTCGGCCTGCTCGACGTAGCGGTGCAGGACCTGGTGGTAGCCGTGGCGGCGTTCCCCGGACCGGATCGCGCACGCGCACACGAAGACCGCGACGAACCCGTACCCCTCGACCAGCTCGGTGACGCCGTAGGCGAGGAACGTCGCCGCGAGCGCCACGAAGCCCTCCGCGTGCTCGGCCAGGCGGAACTTCTCCGACGGCGCCGAGAAGAACAGCTTGCCCAGCGCCCAGCCGATGAGCACGCCGATGGCGACCGCTGACGCGAGCCGCCAGAGCACGTCCACCGCGAGCCAGTGCCCGAGCCACTGCGACGGCGCCGCCCCGGCCACGCTGATCGCGATGGCGGCGTAGGTGAACGGGAACGCCAGCCCGTCGTTGAGGCCCGCCTCCGAGGTGAGCGCGAACCTGGCCTCGTCCTCGTCGGACTCGGGGTTCTCGGCGGGTTCGGCGACCTGCACCTCGCTGGCCAGCACCGGGTCGGTGGGCGCGAGCACGGCCGCGAGCAGGACGGACGCTCCGACGCCCAGGCCCAGCGCAGCCCAGCCGAGCAGGCCCACGGCGAGCATGGACAGGGGCATGGTGATGGCGAGCAGCCGCCAGGTGCTCGCCCAGCCGCGCAGGCTGACCTGGCGGTTCAGTGCGAGGCCCGCGCCCACCAGCGAGATGATCACGCAGATCTCGGTCAGGTGCAGCAGCACGCCGCTGTGCGCCACGGGGTCGGGATCGGGCAGCTGGTCGGCCACCGTGAACGTCAGGGCGCCCGCGCCGAGGAAGAGCATCGGCATGGAGACCGGTGCGCGGTCGAGCAACCGGGGGAGCAGTGCGGCGGCGAGCGTCGCCAAGCCCGCGCCGGCGTACAGCAACGGTCCTGGTTCCACCGTCTGCCTTTCGTTGAGCCGTGGGAGGTCTGCACAGGTACCCGGCAGGTCACACGACTAACCGCCGCTCAGGCGGACGGGCCGCGCAGGTACCGGGTCACCATGTCCACGAGCTCGTTCTCGAACGTCCCCATCGCGGCCGGCTGCTGGAACGCGGCCAGCCGGTGCGTGTTCAGCTCCACGGTGAACACCACGAGGTCCACCGCGGTGTCCAGGTCGCGCACGTCGACGTCGGGGTGCCGCGCGAACACGTCGCGGACCTGGGCGACGCGCCGCTCGCCGTGCCGCGTGATCGTCTCGCGCAGCTCCGCGGAGAGCTGGCCCTCCTCGATCATGATCCGCAGCAGCCGGGGGTCGTCGCGGTGGTTGTCGATCGCGTCGCGCACCAGCACCCGCACGACGGACTCCAGGGTGCCCGGCGAGAGGTCCAGCCGGTCCGCGTGGGTCCAGGCGCCGCGGTCGATGTGGCGGACCATCAGCTCGGCCAGGACGGCGTCCTTGTTCGGGAAGTACTGGTACAGCGAACCGATCGAGACGCGGGCCCGTTCGGCGATGCGGTTCGTGGTGCCCGCGGCGTAGCCGTGCTCGGAGAAGACGTGAGCAGCCGCCGTCAGGATGCGGTCGCGGGTGAGCTCCGCGCGCACCTGACGGGGCTTGCGACGTGGGTCGATGTCACGATTGGCCGACGGCACGGCACTCCCTCCACAGCTGTCCGAAAGCGAGTATCCAGGAACTGAGCAAAAGCTCATAATACTGTCATGAGCTGGGAAAACAACGCTACTGCACGGCTCGGCACGGTGGCTGAGGTCGAAGCCGTCGTCGGGCGGCCCGCGTCGATGATCATGCTCAAGCAGCTCGGCGCGCTCGACGAGGGATGTGTCGACCTGCTCGCGCGCAGCCCGATCGCCGGGTTCGGGTACCGGGACGCGGACGGCGTGAGCAGGACGACGTTCGTCGGCGGCACACCGGGTTTCGTGCGCGTGCACTCGCCGGCGCGGATCTCGTTCGCCCTGTGCGAAGCCGCCGACGGCCCGGCGTCGCTGCTCTTCCTGCTGCCGGGGATCGGGGAGACCCTGCGGATCAACGGTGTCGCGCGCCGCGGCGGCTTCGACGTGCGGGAGGTGTACGTCCACTGCGCCCAGGCGGTCCTGCGTTCCGGGCTGTGGCAACCGCCCGGTGCCACGCCGTCCGCTCCCGAGGTCGGCGACGGTCCGCTCGCACTGCCCGGTGTCGCGGACTTCCTGGCCGCCTCGCCGTTCCTGGTCCTGTCCACCTGGGACTCCGGAGGCGGCAGCGACACCAGTCCGCGCGGGGACCAGCAGGCGGTCGCGCGGATCGTGGACGGCCGCACGCTCCTGATCGCGGACCGGCGTGGCAACAGGCGTGCCGACACGCTGCACAACCTGCTGCAGGACGACCGGCTCTCGTTCGCCGCGCTAGTACCGGGACGCACCGGAGTCCTGCACGTCCGGGGCCGGGCGGTGATCACCGTGGATCCCGGGTTGCTGGAACCGTTGTCGCTGCGCGGCATGCCGCCGCACGCCGCGTTGCTCGTCGACGTCGAGGACGCCGAGCTGAGTGCGAACGACGCGGTGACCCGAGCCCGGCTGTGGACCTCGGCCGCACCTGCCGGCATGCCCGACCTGATGGCGCTGGCGGGCCGGCACCTGGCCGCGAACCCCGCGAACAGCGGGCTGCGCGGCTTCCTGCTCAAGATCGCGAGCCGGGTTCCCGCGCGGTGGATGCGGGCGGCGATGAACGTCGCCTACCGCTCAGGCCTGCGCAAGGAGGGCTACGAGGTCGCGGAACTCCCACCCCTTGCCGCGGCGGAGGATCCGCTGCGGGAGGTGCGCGTCGCCGAGGTCCGCCAGGAGACGGCGAGCGCGGTGACGCTGGTGCTGGAGGACGACCGGCCGTTCGACTTCCGGCCCGGCCAGTTCTTCACGCTCGTCGCCGACGTCGGCGGTGTGAGGGTGCGCAGGCCCTACTCGGCCTCGTCGGCGCCGGGGTCATCGCGGCTGGAGGTCACGATCAAGGAGGTGGGCCGGTTCTCCCGCCACGTCCGCACGCTCGTGGCAGGTGATCGGCTGTTCGTGCGCGGTCCGTCAGGTGCCTTCCACGCGGAACCCGGCCACGAGGTGGTGCTGCTCGCGGCGGGCAGCGGCATGACGCCGATGATGAGCATCATCCGCACCCTGCTCGCGGGGCCGGGCGACCGCGTCTTCCTGCTCTACAGCAACAGGACCGCGGAGGACACCATCTTCGCCGCCGACCTCGCGCGGCTGACGGAGCGGCATCCCGACCGGCTCGGCGTCACCCACGTGCTGACGGCCCGCGACGGACGGCTCGACGTCCCACGGGTCCGGACGTGGGCAGCCGGCCTGCCGCTGTCGTCCACCGCGCGGTTCTACCTCTGCGGTCCGGAACCCCTGATGGACACCGCCCGGCAGGCACTGGACGAACTCGGCGTCCCCCGCGACCGTGTGCACGCCGAGAGCTACACGAGCGCGTCGACGGAAGCGGGATCCCCGGCACCGCAACGGATGCTCGTCCAGCGCGACGGGCAGCCCGCCGGCGCGGCGGTGGTGGAGCCGGGGCAGACGTTGCTCGACGCCGGACTCGCCGCCGGGCTGCCGATGCCCTACTCCTGCACGGTCGGCAGCTGCCAGGAGTGCGTCGTGAAGCTCCTCGCGGGCAAGGTCTCCAGGCAGGAGGAGGACGGCCGGGTCCTCACCTGCACCAGCGCGCCGTTGACCGACGTGACCCTGGAGCTCTGACTCAGTCCGGAAGTGGCAGCGACGCCAGTGGGACGTGGTGCTGTCCCGCGTGGATGTCGCTGTCCCGCAACCCGCCCTGGGCGACGGGCCGGGGGAACGAGATCTTCACGACGTTCAGCGCGGGGATCCGGAAGATCTGCACGTCCTCGGCCCGCACGTCGTACAGCCGGGCGATGGTCTCCTCGCTGAGGACCACCGCCCGCGCGTAGCTCACCGCGTCGCGCAGGAACAGTTCCATCGTCACCCAGAACGGCCCGGCGTTCTTGGAACGGACCTCCAGCGCGAGGTCGCCGAACGTCTGCGGGGACTCAGTCATGGGCGGGGGCCTTCCGGTGCTCGATGCGGAACATCTCGGTGGGGGAGCGGGTGTCGACGACGTGGTTGAGCACGAACTCGTAGACGGGGCCGCGCTCGGTCTCAGCGGGTGAGGTCGCGAACGCCAGGCTGGGCAGGTAGTCCATGTCCGGCGTCGGCAGGTGCAGCATCAGGGGGTTGGCGACCTTGGCCACGGCGGTCGCGAGCTCCTGGGTCGCGGCGCGCACCAGCAGCATGACGCCGATCTCGCGCGGCGGCCGGGTCGCCGGATCCAGCTTCCCCAGCACGGCGTCGTAGCCGTAGCGGCGCAGGTCGAACGAGTACTCGGTGCCGTCCAGGCCTAGGGTCTGCGCGACGCGTCCGGTGAAGACCTCGGCGAACAGGCCGGTCCACGCCTCGATGTTCGCGAGGATGTGCTCGTCGCGGATGGCCGTGAACGACATCGTCTCGTAGCCGGTGATCCTCGCGCCCTCCAGCTTCACCGTGTGCTGGCCGGCCGGGTGGAACAGCGAGCCCTCGACGCGGACGCGCCGGTCGTCCAGTGCCGTGTAGGTGGCCGCCTCGACGTCCAGTTCGCCCGCGGGCTCGCGCATGCGGAACGGGTTCACCGTCTCGTAGAGCATGTGCGCCGCCACGGAGATGGGCGTGCAGGCGGCGTCGGGGTCGAGCGGTTCGATGGTGAACCCGGTCTGGTCGATCGTGGCGAGCACGCCGCCCGTGCGGGGGTTCGTCGTGCACTGCCCGCCGCACTCGACGATCTTCGCCGCGTGCCAGGACGGACCGGCCGGCATGCCCATCATCAGCGGGAACGCGGCGGCGACGGCGGTGTCGGTCGCCCGGCCCGCGAGCACCACGGCGGCGCCGCCGCGCAGCGCCTCCTCGATCGGTTCGTGACCCATCATCCCGACGACGTGCGTGCATCCGTCCACAGTGGCCTCGTCGAGCTCGGTGGCCGGTGCCAGCGGGTGCACCGCGCCCGCCCGCAGGCGTTCGCCGAGGAAACCGGCCTGCTGCTCGCTGTAGATCGTCGCCACGGCCAGGTCGAGCTCTTCCTCGCGCAGGATGGTTTCGACGATCCCGGCGACCCAGTCGACGCCCGAGTCGGTGCCGCTGGTGCCGCAGGACCCGACGACCAGCGGAATTCCCGCCCGCGCCGAGGCCCGCAGCAGGATCCGCAGGTCGCGGGCGACCGCGGCGGCGGTCGTCTTGGCGGTGCCCGATCCCAGGTAGTGCGGGCCGGAGTCGGTCGAGCCGGCGTCGACGGAGATGACGTCGGCACCGAGCTCGAGGCCGCGGTCCACTGTGGACTGCGCGAACCCGGCGCCGAGCATGCCCGTGGGGGACAGGACGCGGACGGCTTCCATTGGTGTCCTTTCTGCGTGGTCAGAGAGAAGTCGCGTGGCGGCGGGCCAGCACGGAGACGCGCAGGACCACCGCGACGGCGATCGCGGCGAGCAGGGCGATGTCGAGGAGCATGTAACGCCACCCAGTGATGTCGACCATCGCGCCGACGAGTCCGGGGCCGATGAACCCGCCCACCGCCCAGCTCACCGTGTAGAGGCCCGTGTACACGCCGATCACGCGGGCGGACGGCGCCAGGTTCCACAGCACGACGGCCGCGTTGATCAGGAACCCGGACGCGCCGGCGGCGGCGACGCAGAAGGCGGCGACGGTCGCGGCGGGCGTCGGCACGACGGTGCCGAGGGCCAGCGCGGCGCCGAACACCACCATCCCGATGCTCATCGTGCGGATGCGCCCGATGCGTTCGGCGAGCAGCGCCGCGGGGTAGGCGGCGAGGAGGAACGCGACACCGCTGGGGAACGTCAGCGAACCGGCCGTGCCCCGGGACAGCCCGAGGGTCTCCATGCCGTACGGGGTGAACAGGGATCGGGACGAGAACCAGGCGGAGGCGAACAGCAGCACCGCGACGACGACGAGAAGCCTGCTGCGGTCGGGATCACGCACGATGTCCTTGACGACGTCGCGCAGCCTCACGGCCGGTTCGTCGGCGGAGTCCTCGGTGAGCGCGAGCTGGTACGCCCTCGACGTGTTGTCCCGCACCCGCAGGACGAGGACCGCGGTGCACGCCAGCATGAGCACGGCCGGCACGGTGAAGGCGAGCCGCGGGTGGTCGTCGACCAGGAACGCGCTGATGAGCGCGGACACGATGACGGTGAGGCCGGAGGCGATCTTGACCACCGCGTTGGCCCTGCCGCGCCGTTCCGGCTCGATGAAGTCGGGCAGCAGCGCCTGGGCGATCGGCTTGAAGCTGTTGCCCGCCAGCGAGTACACGAAGATGAGCGCGATCAGCGCCGGCAACGCCGTCGCGAGCGGGATCAGGGTGAAGAGCACCGCCGCGACCGGCATGCCGACGGCCAGGTAGGGGATCCGGCGGCCCCAGCGCGTGCGGGTGTTGTCCGAGCGGTTCGCGATCCAGGGCTGGACGAAGATGCCGAGCAGGTTGTCCATTCCCATGAGCAGGCCGACGACGGCGGTGCTCGTGACGTGCTCGCGGAGCAGCGGCGGCACCTGGGCGTCGTAGAAGTCCCAGGTCGCCTCTTGTGCGAACACGGCGAGCGCGACGAAGAACGTGATCCGCCTGGCGAGCCGCCGGTCCGCCGGTGCGGCGAGTGATGTCACGGAAGCCTCCGTTGGCTCTGGACTGCGTCACGGCGGTCTCAAAGTAGAATGCTATAGCAAAATGGTCAAGCAATAGCTTGATGGTTCGTCGTAGTATCCGTGCTCGTGACGGCCGACGAAGATCCCCGCGAGACGCTCGCCGACCGCGCCTACCGCTCGGTCCAGGACGCCATCGCCGCCGGTGGGCTGGCGCCCGGCGAGAAGGTCACCGAACGAGGGCTCGCCGAACGGCTGTCGATGAGCCCCACCCCGGTGCGCGAGGCGATCCGCCGGCTGGAGCAGGACGGCCTGATCGAGCGGACGGGCCCGCGCACGGTCGTCGTCGCGGACATCGGGGCGTCCGCCGTGGAGGACCTCGCCGAGGTCGAGATCGCGCTGCGCGGCCTCATCGCCCGGTTCGCCGCCCGCCGCGCGAGCACCGCTCAGCTCGACGCGCTCGACGCCCTCCTCGACGAGGCGGACGACCTGCTGATCGTCATCAAGCAACGCGACGCCGAGGGCCGCCCCGTCGACAAGCACCTCAACGCGTTGCTCGACACCATGCAGCGCTTCAACGACGCCGTCGCGGCCTGCGCCGGCAACGCCGTCCTGGTCCGGCTCCTGGACCAGACGAGGGTGTTCACCCGAGCCGAACGCCGCACCCGCACCGTGGAACGGGTCCTCGCGAACCACCAGTACGGCCTCGACCGCTACACCACGCACCGCGCCCTCGTCCGGGCCCTGCGCGCGGGAGACTCGGCCGCCGCGGAACGCATCGCGCTCGACGACGTCCGCGGCGGGCTCGAGGACCTGCGACGCGAACCCGGCCAGGTCTCGTCGCACTGAGCCGAGCGGTTTGCGAAGCAGGCGGCAGCGGGTACGGAGTACGGATCGGCCGGAAGGAGCGAGTCCGTGAAGATGCCGCCCGTCGTGTCGACCGAGGAGTGGAACGCGGCCCGTGAGGACCTCCTGCGCAAGGAGAAGGAGCACACCCGCCGCAAGGACGCGCTGGCAGCGGAACGCCGCAGGCTGCCGTGGGTCCGCGTCGGGAAGCGGTACACCTTCGCGGGACAGGGCGGGGACTCCGATCTGCCTGGCCTGTTCGAAGGACGGCGCCAGCTGATCGTCTACCGGCACTTCTTCGAACCCGGGGTCGCCGACTTCCCCGAGGGCGGGTGCAGCGGCTGCGCGATGTTCACCGACAACCTCGGCCACCTCGCGCACCTCAACGCCCGCGACACCACGTTCGTGATGGTCTCCGCCGCTCCGCAGGCCGACATCGCGCGCTACGGCCGTCGCATGGGCTGGGACGGCATCCCCTGGTACACGACGAAGGACGACTTCTCGAAGGACTTCGGCGTCGACGAGTACTTCGGCCTCAACGTCTTCATCCGCGACGGCGACGAGGTGCACCGCACCTACTTCACCAACGCGCGTTCGGCGGAGCAGACCGGCAACGTCTGGAGCCTGCTCGACCTCACGCCGCTCGGCCGTCAGGAGGAGTGGGAGGACTCGCCGCAGGGGTACCCGCAGGAGCCGCCGTACCAGTGGTGGCGCCGACACGACGAGTACGGCACCGCCCAGGACGCGGGCTGATCGGCAGCCACGAAGGCTCTCGATCTCCGCATGTAGGCTTCGCCGGGCAGACGCGACCGTCAAGCAGTCGGCGCATCGCAGTTCCTGCTGCACGGCCGTGGTGACCAGCTGAGATCACCGCGGTTCGCACACTTTTAGACTGCTTGAGGAGATCTGAGTGACTGCGGACGCAGGGCGTGCCCAGAGCCTGACCGATTTGATGCGGACCGAGGCGGAGCCCCTGATCGGGAAGTGGGTCGACGCGGTCGCGGCGCTGCTGCGCGGACGGCAGACGAGGTCGGAGCTCGAACGCGACTTCAGGGAGTTCTACGCGGCCCTGCTGCCCCTCGTCGGCAACGACGGCAGGGACGTCAGCGGGCCGGAGTTCGGCGACATCCGCTCGCTCCTGGACGAGTACTCGCGCGCCAGGGTCCGGGCGGGCTTCACGCCGTCCGAGACGGCGTCGAGCCTGTTCTCCCTGAAGCGCGTGATCTTCGACCTGACCGAGAACAGCGACGACCCGCAGTTCTACCGGCAGCAGAGGGCCTTCTCCGGGCTGCTGGACGCGCTCGGGCTGCTGACGTTCGAGTCCTACGCCCAGGCCCGCGACGAGATCATCAGGGAGCAGTCGGAGCAGCTCCTGGAGCTCACCACCCCGGTGGTGAAGATCTGGGAGGGCGTGCTGGCGGTGCCCCTGGTCGGCACCCTCGACTCGGCCCGCACCCAGGTGGTGATGGAGAAGCTGCTCGAAGCACTGGTGGAGACCGGTTCCGAGCACGCGATCATCGACATCACCGGTGTGTTCGCGGTCGACACCCAGGTCGCGCAGCACCTGCTCAAGACCGTGGTCGCGGCCCGGCTGATGGGCGCGGAGTGCATCGTGTCCGGCATCCGCCCGCAGATCGCGCAGACGATCGTGGCGCTGGGCATCGAGTTCGGCGACATCGTGACCAAGGCGTCCCTCGCCGACGCGCTGCGGCACGCGCTGCGCCGTGAGGGCGTCGACGTCGTGCGCAGTCGGGCCGTCTGATGGAACGCGTCCCGATTCTGAAGATCGGTGGCGTGCTGCTCGTCTCCATCCAGATCGACCTGCACGACCAGAGCGTGCTGGCGTTGCAGGAGGACCTGGCGGAGAAGATCAGCGCGACCGGGGCCCACGGCGTCATCATCGACATCTCGGCGGTCGAGATCGTCGACTCGTTCATCGGGCGGATGTTCGCCACGATCGCGTCGATCTCCCGCCTGTTCGACGCCGACACCGTGGTGGTGGGCATGCGGCCGGCGGTGGCGATCACGCTGGTCGAACTGGGTCTCACCCTGGGTGGGGTGCGCACGGCGCTCGACCTCGAACGCGGGATGAAGATCCTGGGACAGCTCGGTCGCGGACGGGACGCCTGATGCCGCCCCGGTCCGAAGGGCCGGAGGTGGTGCCCATCAGCGGCGACGACGACGTCGTCCGCGTGCGTCAGCTCGTGCGCACGTACGCGCAGCAGACGAAGCTCTCGCTGGTGGACCAGACGAAGCTGGTCACGGCGGCCAGTGAGCTCGCGCGCAACACGCTCATCTACGGCGGTGGCGGTTTCGCCCGCGTCGAGGAGGTCAGCGACGGCCGCCGCGCGGGCGTGCGGGCCTCCTTCCACGACGAGGGACCCGGCATCCCCGACCTGACGCTCGCGCTCGCCGACGGCTGGAGCAGCGGGAGCGGACTCGGTCTGGGCCTGAGCGGCGCACGTCGCCTGGTGGACGAGTTCGAGCTGGACACGGAGGTCGGTCGCGGCACGGTCGTGACGGTGGTCAAGTGGAAGAGGTGATCACGGCGAACTGCCTGCCGCTGGTGCGCGACGAGATCTGGCTGCCGGTGGAGGAGACCGCCCACGTCGGCAGGATCCGCCGCACCGCCACGGCGCTGGCCGAGCGGCTGGGGTTCGGCGCCACGCGCACGGCCGAGATCGGCCTCGCCGCCACCGAGATCGGGACGAACCTGCACAAGCACGCCCGGCAGGGCGTGGTGCTGATCCGCGCGGTGCGCGGCGAGCGGGACGCGGCGGTGGAGATCCTCGCGGTGGACCACGGCCCCGGCATCGCCGACATGGCGCTGGCGTGGGAGGACGGCCAGTCCACGACGGGCACGCTCGGCGTCGGCCTCGGCGCGGTGGCGCGGCTGGCGACGTCCTGCGCCATGACCTCCCGGCCGGGCATGGGAACCGCGCTGGTGGCGCGGTTCGCCCCCAAGCTGCACTGGGCACCCGAATGGGGTGACGAGCCGGCGGCCGGGGTGACCAGGCCGATCAACGGCGAGGAAGTGTGCGGTGACGCCTACGCGGTCTGCCGGAGCACGGACCGGATGACGCTGATGATGTGCGACGGGTCCGGGCACGGGCCGCTGGCGGCGGCCGCGTCCGACGTCGCGGTGCGGGTGTTCCGCGAGCAGCCGTTCCTGCCGCCCGACCAGGTGGTCGCCCGCCTCCACGCGGCGATGCGCGGCACGCGGGGCGGCGCGGTGGCGGTCGCGGACATCGATCTCGTCCGCCGGACCGTGCGCTACTGCGGACTGGGCAACATCGCCGCGGCGGTGCTGGCCGACGGCCGCAAGCACGGCATGATCTCGGTGCCCGGGGTCGCGGGCCACCAGGCGCGCACCATCCGCACGTTCGACTACCCGCTCCCGGAACGGGCGGTCGTGGCCATGCACTCCGACGGCCTCACCGAACGCTGGGGCGTCGACCACGGCAGCGACCTGATCGCCGACCCGCCGGTGCTGATCGCGGCGACGCTGCTGCGCGAAGCCGGCGTGCGCCACGACGACGCCTGCGTTCTGGTGGCCAGACCGGCATGAACACCATCGACCTGCTGCGGCTCCAGATCGTCGACGAGCGCGACGTGTTCCTGCTCCGCCAGCGCGGCCGCCAGGTCGCGGCGGCGGCCGGCCTCGACGGGCAGAACCAGGTCCGGGTCGCGACGGCGCTGAGCGACGTCGGCAGGGAACTGGTGCGGCAGGAGGTGGCCACGACCGCGGTCTTCCGGCTGCGGCCCGGGCCGGTGCCCGCACTGCTCGTCGAGCTGTCCTGGCAGGAGCCGGTGAGCAGCACCGGGCCCGGCTGGGACACCGCCCGCCGGTTGATGAACGACCTGGTCATCAACACCACCGACGTCACGCTGGTGAAGAACGTGCCGCACGCGGTCTCGCTCGACGAGACCGTGCTCCGGGCGTTGCGCGAGGGCACCGGCACCACCGCGCTCGACGAGCTGCGCGCTCAGAACCAGGAGCTGCTGGAGACGCTCGAGAACCTGGAGAACAAGAGCAAGGAGCTCGAACGGGTCAACGCCGAGCTGGAGGAGACCAACCGCGGCGTCGTGGCCCTCTACCAGGAGCTGTCCGAGGAACTGGAACAGACGAACCAGGGCGTGGTCGCGCTCTACGCCGAACTGGAGGCAAAGTCCGCGGAGCTGCGGGACGCGGCCGCCGCGCGCATCCGGTTCTGGTCCAACATCAGCCACGAGTTGCGCGCGCCGATCAACTCGGTGGTCGGCCTGACCCGCCTGCTCGGCGGACCGGGTGGCGACCCCATGACCGACGACCAGCGCCACCACGTGGACCTGATCAACGAGTCCGCGGCGACGCTGCTGGCGCTGGTGAACGAACTGCTCGACACCGCGAAGGCCGAGTCGGGCAGCCTGCGGCCGCGGATGGCGCCCGTCGCGCTCGACTACGTGATCACCCAGCTGCGGTCGGCCGTGCGGCCGTTGCTGCGCTCCGACGACGTGCGGCTGGTGGTGGAGACGCTGCCCGCGCTGCGGCCGTTGATCACCGACGAGACCATGCTCGTGCGGATCCTGCGCAACGTGCTGTCCAACGCCGTCAAGTTCACCGCGCGTGGCGAGATCCGCTTCACCGCCGAGGCCGGACCCGGCCCCGACGAGGTGCGGTTCGTGGTCACCGACACCGGCATCGGCATCCCGCCCGCCGAGCAGGACCGGGTGTTCGAGGAGTTCTACCAGGTGCCGAACGCGCTGCAGATCGGTGCGAGCGGCACCGGCCTGGGCCTGTCCTACGCGCGCAAGCTCGCCGAGATCCTCGGCGGCAGCCTGACGCTGAACAGCACACCCGGCGTCGGCACGGAGGTCGTGCTGACCCTGCCCACCGCCGAGGACGAGTTCGTCCAGCCCGCGCCCGTCGCGTGCGCGCTGATCGCCGACGGCGACGCGAAGTGCCGCACGCAGCTGCGCGACGCCATGGCCGGCCTCGCCGCCGAGATCATCGAGACCGAGGACGGCCGCAGCGCGCTGAACCTGGCCAAGTCACGGCGTCCCGACCTGGTCCTCGTGAGCGCGAGCGCCCCGCTGATGAGCGGCAGCGCGGTGCTGTCGGTGCTCAGGCTCGATCCGGAGCTGGCAGGGGTACCGGTCGTCATCGTGTGCGGCGACGACCCCGGTGGTCTCGCCCGCAGCGTGCACAGCCTCGGAGCCGCGATGCTGCACGAGGCGCGCATCTCCCCGGAAACGGTGAGCCGGGCGATCAGGGACGCCCAGCTCACGGCGCGTGGAACGGACAGCCGATGAACCCGGCGGCCATGGGCGGAGGACCGGCCAGGGTCCTCGTGGTGGACGACCTGGACGCGAGCAGGTTCATCGCCTGCAGCTGGTTGCGCCGCAGCGGCCACACGGTGATCGAGGCGACGACCGCGGCGGAGGCGCTCACCGCGCTGGAGGCGGACTCGTTCGACCTCGTCCTGCTCGACGTGCACCTGCCCGACATGAGCGGGTACGACGTGACGGAACGGATCAAGGCCGATCCGCGCACGCGCTCGATCCCGGTCGTGATGCTCTCGGCGACCTACATCGAGCCCGAGGACAAGGTCATCGGGCTCACCAGGGGCGCCGACGCCTACCTCACCGAACCCGTCGACCCCGGCGAGCTGCTCGCCCAAGTCGAGGCGGCGTTGCGCTACCACCGCGCCCGTGCCCTCGCCGAACACCTCGCCGCCCGGCTGACCAGGCTGACCACGGCCACGTTCGCCATCAACGCCGCCACGACGTTCGACTCCCTGGCCGGAGCCGCCGCGATCGGGGCGGCGGACGTGCTCGACACGGAGGCGATCGCCGTTCTCACCGCCCCGTCCGGCGCGGTGTGCGTCGTGACGGCCGGCGCCGAAGCCCGGCTTCGCCCGGAGAACGCCGACGTCGAGCAGTGGCTGTCGGCGCTCAACCCGGGAGTCGGTGTCGCCGTCGTCGAGGCCGGCGGGGTGCCGTGGCACCCACTGGCGGTGGCGGTGGTCGCGCGCACGAAGCCGCGCCGCCCGCCCATCGGCATCGTGGTCGGTTCCCAGGCCGTGACCGGCGCCGACGACCGGAACCTGCTGCGCCAGCTCGCCCAGGCGACCGCGCTGGCGACGGAAGGCCTGCACACGTTCGCCGAGGAGCACTCGCTCGCGCTCACGCTGCAGCGCAGCCTGCTGCCCCGCACGTTGCCGCACCGCCCCGAACTGCCGATGACGGCCAGGTACGTGCCGGCGTCGAGCAACGCGGAGATCGGCGGCGACTTCTACGACGTGATCGAGCTCGGCGGGACCCTGCTGATCGCCATCGGGGACGTGTGCGGGCACTCGATCGAGGCCGCGACGGTGATGGCGGAGGTGCGGCACACGTTCCGCGCCTACGCCGTGGAGGGCCATCGGCCGGCCGAGATCCTGCGCAGGGTCGACGCCCTGCTCGAGCGGTTCCACCCGACCGGCGGCCTCACCACCATGTGCCTGCTCGAGGTCGACCTGGAGGCGGGGACGATGGCCGTCGCGAACGCCGGTCACGTGCCGCCGCTGGTCGTCGACGACCAGGGCGCTCACTACGTCGACGTGCGCGGGCCGTTGCTGGGCATCGGGTTGGAACGGCCGGAGGCCACCGTGCTGCCGCTGCCGCCGGCGACCACCGTGCTGCTGACGACCGACGGTCTCGTCGAACGGCCGGGCATCGATCTGGACGAGGGCATGGAGAAGCTGCGCGCGACGGTCTCCGACACCGAGGACATGGACGACCTCGCCGACCGCCTGCTCACCGAACTGGGCCAGGGCAAGCGGGACGACATCGCCCTCCTGCTGCTGCGACGGCTCGGATGACGGCCCGCGTGGTCGACCTGCCGGTGCGGCCGGGCATGTCGATGGCCTCGTTGCGCCGGCACCTCGCCGCCGCTCTGCAGGACCTCGGCGAGGACCACCTCTACGACGTGCAGCTCGTGGTGACCGAGCTCGTGGCGAACGTCCTGGACCACACTCCCAGCACCACCGGCCACCTGCGGGTGCTGCGCGGCCAGGAGCCCTGTGCGGTGATCGTCGAGGTCGACGACGAGTCGGCGGTGCACCCGGTGTACGGCCGCTCCCGCCTGGGGGAGAACCGCGGCAGGGGCATCGTGGTCGTGGACAACATCTCGCGCGAGTGGGGCTGCCGCCCGCGCGGTGAGGGCGGCAAGACGGTGTTCGCGCTGGTGGAGTGCACCGGAACTTGACCCGGTCGCCGCGCTTACCCCGGTTCGGCCGGGGTATGTCCGACCATGGCCACCACACCGTCAGCGTCCCGCGGCGAACCACCCCGGCCGCCGGAAGAGCGAAAGCCGGTACCTGAAAGCGGAAGCACCGTCACCGAGCACCTCGAGAACGGTGCGGTCGTGACGTACTTCGACCCCTCCCCGTCCGCCGAGGCGCCGTTCCGGCGTGCGGTCGCGATCGGGCCGGAGATCGTCGATCCCTGCACCAACCTGCGCTGGATCCCCCTGATCGGCAACGACTGGAGTCTCGACATGGTGATGTGGCCGCTGGTCGTGGACATAGCCCCCAGCTAGTGGCGGGCGAGGCGGCGCGGTGCCGCCTCGCCCACGTGCGATCTCACCGCGCGGGTGCACCCGCGACGGGCTGCAGCAGCGCCAGCATCTCCGGCAGGTCGAAGTGCCGGGCGACGTCGAGCGCGGACCTCGGTCCGAGAGCGGGGTCCGCCCCGGCGGCGAGCAGCAGCCGCACGATGCGTTCCGAGCGCCGGAACACCGCGGCTCCCAGGGCGGTCTGCCCCCGGTCGTTGATCCGGCCGGTGTCGGCGCCCCGTTCCAGCAACGCCTCGACCACGTCCGGGTGGCGGTGGTAGGCGGCGAGGATCAGCAGGGAGTCACCCGCACCGTTGGTGAGGTTGACCGGTATCCCCGCGTCGACCGCCTCGGCCAGCCGCACCGCGTCCCCTGCGCGGGCCAGGTCGAACATCGACTGGAGGAAGGCGAGTTCCTCCTCGGTGAGCGCCTCCTGGCCGGTCATGCGATGGCCGGGGGGAAGCGGTCCCACACGCGGTGGGCGCCGAGCAGCGTGGTCACCTCGGTGAGGACCTTCGACGGGCTGTCGTCGATCACGACGCCCGGTCCCGTCCCGCACCCGGCGGCCTCCACGGTGGCGCGGCCGGTGCCCCACGCGCCGATGGCCTTGGCGTGGCGGAAGCACTCCTGGATCATCAGTGTGACGCGCGGGTCGGTGGCGTTGCCCGCGACCAGCAGCGCGTCGAACTCGATCGACCGCGCGGTGAGGAACGTCCGCTGCGCGACCAGACCGCTGTCGCCGAGCGGTCCGCCGGTCGGAGCGATCAGCAGCGGCACCATGCCGCCCGCCAGGACGGTCTCGCGCACCGTGCGGACGCCGTCGAGATCGGCCGGGTCGACCACGATCCCGATGAGGCGGCCGTCCGTGGGCCACGTCCGCCCGACCTGCGACAGGGCCGGACTGGGCATCACCTTCTTCAGCTTGGCCTGCGGCGGCACCGGAAGTCCCAGGCCCTTGGCAACCTCGGCGCACAGGACGGGGTCGACGTTGGCCAGCACCAGCAGTTCGCGTTCCTTGATCGCCTGCTCGTAGCACTTGCCCAGCTCGAAGGTGAACGCGGCGACGAGGTGTTCCTTCTCGACCGGCGACAGGCTCAGCCAGAACAACCTCGGCTGCGTGTAGTGGTCCGCGAACGACTTCGGTGCCTCGCGAACCTTGACGGCCCGCGGCAACGGCTGCGCCACCTCGACGAGCGGCCGGTCCTGGGCCTTCGCGACGAACGGGTTGCCGCCGTCGAGCGTGTTCGGCCGGTAGGGGGCGACGCCCGCGTGCACCGCCTGCTGGTGGAACCCGTCGCGGAGCATGTCGTTGACCGGCACGTGCGGGCGATTGATCGGGATCTGGTTGAAGTTCGGTCCCGCCAGCCTGGTCAGCTGGGTGTCCAGGTAGGAGAACAACCGGGACTGCAGCAGCGGGTCGTCGGTGACGTCGATGCCCGGCACCAGGTTGCCGAGGTGGAACGCCACCTGCTCGGTCTCCGCGAAGAAGTTCTGCGGGTTGCGGTTGAGCGTCAGCAGCCCTACCGGCTGCACCGGCGCGAGCTCCTCCGGGACGATCTTCGTCGGGTCGAGCAGGTCGATGCCCTCGAAGGTCTGCTGCGGGTTGTCGGGCATGATCTGCAGGCCGAGCTCCCACTGCGGGTACGCGCCGGACTCGATGGCGTCGGCGAGGTCGCGGCGGTGGAAGTCGGGGTCGAAGCCGCCGGCCATCTGGGCCTCCTCCCACACGAGGGAGTGCACGCCCAGCTTCGGCTTCCAGTGGAACTTCGCGAGCACGGTCTCGCCCTCGGCGTTGACGAGGCGGAACGTGTGGACGCCGAAGCCCTCCATCGTGCGGTACGACCGGGGGATGCCGCGGTCGGACATGTTCCACATGACGTGGTGGGTGGCCTCGGTGTGGGTCGACACGAAGTCCCAGAACGTGTCGTGCGCGCTCTGCGCCTGCGGGATCTCCCGGTCCGGGTGGGGCTTGCCCGCGTGGATCACGTCCGGGAACTTGATCCCGTCCTGGATGAAGAACACCGGGATGTTGTTGCCTACCAGGTCGAAGTTACCCTCCTGGGTGTAGAACTTCGTCGCGAACCCGCGGGTGTCCCGCACGGTGTCCGCCGAGCCGCGCGAGCCCAGCACGGTCGAGAACCGCACGAACACGGGCGTCTCCACGCCGTCGCCGAGGAAACCGGCCATGCAGACGTTCGACGCGGTGCCGTAGCCGACGAACGTGCCGTGTGCTCCGTAGCCACGCGCGTGCACGACGCGCTCCGGGATGCGTTCGTGGTCGAAGTGCATGACCTTCTCGCGCAGGTGGTGGTCCTGCAGCAACGTCGGCCCGCGCTCACCGGCCTTCAGCGAGTGGTCGGTGTCGCGCAGCCGCGCGCCGGCGGAGGTGGTGAGGAACTCACCCTGCTGGCCCTGCGACAACTTGGGAGCGCCGGTCGGGGCGCCCGTCGGCGACACCGTCTCCGGTCCGGTCTGGTCGTGCTTGGGAGGCAACGGCCCTCGCGGCTCGGTCGGCTCCTCGAGCGACGGCGGCTCGCTGTTCGGAGCGCCGGGAATCGGCGGGTTCACCAGCTCGGTGACCTTGTCGACCGCCTTCTCCACCGCCGCCTTCACGACCTTGCCCGGCTTCTTGCTCGCCACTGCTTCCTCCTACCGCACAGGAATGTCAGTGAGGCAGTACCCGGTGGTTCGTGGATGCCAACCACTTGTCACCCAACCGTTTGGCGCGATTTCGAAGGGGTAGCCGATCGCGTCCGAAACGGGCTCACGTTCAAGGGAGTCGTCATGTCCCGAACCGAAACGGCGCGGCGTGGCACGATCCAGACCGCCGCGATGGCCGTGGCCGCGGTGTTCACCCTGGTGGGCATCGCCGGGTTCATCCCCGGCCTGACCACCAACTACGAAGCGCTGGAGCTGGCCGGCCACGAGTCCCAGGCGATGCTGCTGGGGCTGTTCGCGGTGTCGGTCTTCCACAACATCGTCCACCTCGCCTTCGGCGTGGCCGGATTCCTGATGGCCCGCACGGCCGGAGGCGCGTACTGGTACCTCGTCGGCGGCGGAGCCGTCTACCTGGTGCTGTGGCTGTACGGGTTGGTGATCGACCACGACAGCGCTGCCAACTTCGTGCCGTTCAACACGGCCGACAACTGGCTGCACCTGTTCCTGGGCGTCGGCATGATCGCCCTCGGACTGGCGCTGGGCCGCGGCCGCGTCGCGCGCAGGCAGTGACCGGGGCGCGGTATTCCCGGTGATGACGAAACGGTGGGCATCGCAAGCGCGATGCCCACCGTTTCGCTGAGGCGGCTTCTCAGCTCGCCGGTTGCAACAGGACCTTCTGTGCTCCGTGGAGCTTCTTCTGGAACATCTCGTAGGCGCGCGGTGCCTCGTGCAACGGCAACCGGTGGGTGGCGAAGTCGTCGACGCCGAGAGGGTCGTCGGTGCCGGAGAGCAGCGGCAGGATCTCGTCGACCCAGCGGCGCACGTTCGCCTGTCCCATGTGGAGCCTGACCTGCTTGTCGAACAGTTCCATCATGGGCATCGGGTCGATCATGCCGCCGTACACGCCGGACAGCGAGATCGTGCCGCCGCGCCGCACCGAGTCGATGGCGGCGTACAGCACGCTCAGCCGGTCGATGCCCGCCTTCTCGGTGATCAGCGCACCGGCGGCCTTCGGCAGCGCGGCCACCAGGTTGTGCGCGATCCGGGCCGCGGGTGCGCCGTGCGCCTCCATGCCCACCGCGTCGATGACGGAGTCCGCGCCCCGGCCCGAGGTGAGCGCGCGGACGGCGTCGCCGATGTCGTCGTGGTCGCGGGTGTCGAGCACCGTCGCGCCGTGCGCCTCGGCCCGCGCCAGGCGTTCGGACACGAGGTCGATCCCGATGACCTGTCCGGCGCCCTTGTGCAGGGCGACGCGGGCGCACATCTGCCCGATCGGCCCGAGGCCGAAGACGACGACGGAGCCGCCCGCCGGGATCTCGGCGTACTCGACCGCCTGCCAGGCCGTCGGCAGCACGTCGGACAGGTAGACGAACCGGTCGTCCGGTGGGCCGTCCGGCACCTTGATGGGCCCGTACTGCGCCTGGGGCACCCGCAGGTACTCGGCCTGGCCGCCGGGCACCTGCCCGTAGAGCTTCGTGTAGCCGAGCAGCGCCGCGCCCTTGCCCTGACTGGTGACCTGGGTCGTCTCGCACTGCGACTGCAGACCGCGGTCGCACATGAAGCAGTGGCCGCAGGAGATGTTGAACGGGACGACCACGCGGTCGCCGACCTTGAGCGAGGTGACCTCCGCTCCGACCTCCTCGACGACGCCCATCGGTTCGTGCCCCAGCACGTCGCCCTCGGTCATGAACGGGCCGAGCACCTCGTACAGGTGCAGGTCCGAGCCGCACACGCCGGTGGAGGTGACTCTGATGACGGCATCCGTCGGGGACTCGATCCGCGGATCGGGCACCGTGTCCACCCGGACGTCGCGCTTGCCGTGCCAGGTGACCGCCTTCATCGAGGCTCCTTCCAGAAAAAATCACAGTTGTGGGGCGGGTGCCCTCGCAATCGGCTCGCAAACACGTCGTTCGGGCTTGTTTCAAGGCGTTGTGGCAGGCCGATTCCACGTCTGTGATGTTGCTCAGGGCGCGGGGCGTGTACACGCCCCAAGACGACACCGCGCTTCTGCTCGAAGCGCTCCACGCGGCAGCGATCCCCAGGGGCGCCCGCGTTCTGGACATCGGGACCGGCACGGGCGCGCTCGCTTTGGCGGCCAGGAGAGCCGGTGCCGCCGATGTGACCGCCGTGGACGTTTCCCGGCGTGCCGTGTGGACGGCGCGGATCAACGCGGTGATGAACCGCACGCCGATCCGCGTACGGCAGGGCAACGTGCTCGACGTCGTGCGGAACGAGACCTTCGACCTGGTGCTGGCCAATCCGCCGTACGTGCCCGCGAACTGCGTCGCACGAGGACCGGCGAGGGCGTGGGACGCCGGGCTGGACGGCCGCGAGCTCCTGAACCCCTTGTGCAGCAGGTCGTTCGACCTGCTCGAACCCGGCGGCGTGCTGCTGATGGTCCACTCCGCACTGTGCGGAGTGGACCAGACGTTGCAGCAGTTGCGCGACTGCGGGCTGAAAGCCTCCGTCGTGCAACGGCGCCGGGTGCCGTTCGGGCCGGTGATGCGGTCCAGGACGGCGTTCCTGGAACAGCACGGCCTGATCGAGCCCGGGCAGCGAGACGAGGAACTGGTGGTGATCCGCGGTGACCGAAGCGCGCTCGCGCAGGGTGACGATCGTGCCGAACGGTCCCGTGCTGGTTGAGGGGCCGGTAGAACTCGTCACGGACGACGGCACGACGCACACCAGCGACAGGTTCGTCGTCGCGGTGTGCGCGTGCCGGCGCAGCAAGCGCTATCCGTTCTGCGACACGAGCCACCGCAAGCGGGTCCGCAGTGACGACTCGCCCGAGTCCCAGGACGACAGCAGGTGAGCGCCGAGCCGTGACTCGAGGTGTTCCGTCGCTTGGACGCCGAAGACGACGTCGGCCCTGAGCGACGGTTCCTGCTCCAGCAACGAGCCGATGACGTCGTTGCGCATGATCTGCTCGTGCACGGCGTCGGCCTCGATGTGCTCGGTGAAGAACTCGACGCATCGCGGGTCGGCGCCCAGACGCTCCAATGCTTGTGCCATGCGCCGCGCGCTCGGCGCCGTCGTGATCTCGGCCGCGGCGAAGTGGCCGACCAGGGCGCCGCGCAACGACCGGTGCAGGCCGAACAGCGACATCATGTTGACGATCGCGATGGAGGGCGCCGGCACGTCGTCGAGGTAGTGCAGGTAGCCGGAGGACATCCCCGCGCCCTCGAGCAGGTCGGCGTAGAGCCGGGAGTGCATGCGGTCGGCCCGTCCGCCGCCGAACTCGTCGAACTCCACGGCCACCAGCGCGGCCTTCGCCCTGCCCCGCAACCGGGGGATGACCCACGCGTGCGGGTCGGCTTCCTTGTGGTGGTACACCGAACGGTGCGCGAAGTACTCGCACATCTGGTCCCAGGTCCCGTTGTCGCGCAGGTGGTGTGACACCCCGCTGCCGGGAACGTGCTCGACCAGCAGGTCTCCCAGGGTGGCGTCGACGTCCTCGCCACCGTCCACGTCGGACCGGAGCTGCTCGAGGAAGACGTTCTCGATCCGCGCCCTCAGCCGCAGCAGTTCGGGATCCCACTCCCAGGCCGGGTGCACGCCGTCGAAGCCGCCGTAATGCAGTTCGTACAACGTGTGCAGGGCGATGGTCAGGTCCTCGCCGTACGGGTCGGCGTCGGAGAAGTCGATGGCGCGTCCGTCCGGGTCGCCCTTCAGAGTGGCGACGACCTGCTCGGACAGAGGGCCGCGTGGCGATGGTAGTTGCACTCAGGAGTCATACCCGCGCGGCGACCAGCTCACGCACGAGTGCCAGTTCACCGCGCTCCTCCAGTGCGGGCGTCACGTGCTCGACCATGGTGTCCAGCAGCACGGTGGCGGGCACCCGGCACTCGCGCCACGGGTCGACCCCGGCGCCGTCGATGCCGTACCTGGAGGCCGTCCACACGGCGGCGGCGAGCACGTCGTCGCGCACCGCGGGAGGTTTCACGCCTTTCTGGACGTCCTCATGGGCGGCGTGCACGAGAGCTCGCGACAGCGCGGCCTGCAGCATCGCGCCGTCGACGTCCGCGGTGGTGTCCGCGGCGCGGAACTCCACGGTCGGCAGCCGGGACGCCAGCCGCACGAGCCAGAACGACTGCGCCGCGTCCACGAGCGTGCCGCAGGTCACCATTCGGGCGACGTGGTCGTCGTAGTCCCGCGCGTCGCGGAACAGCGGGGGCACACCCGAACCGGGAAACCTCGACTGCAGCACCATCCGCCAGCTCGCGTAGCCGTGATCGGGGGAGTTGGCGGACAGGGCCAGCAGGATCGGCAGCCACGGCCGCACGTGGTTCAGCACGGCCACCGCGGTCTCGCGGTCCGGCACACCGACGTGCACGTGGCAGCCGCACGCCTCGTAGTCCTCGACGACCCCCGCGTACGTGTCGAGGACGCGGTGGAACCGTGCGCCGTTCGCGATGACCGAATGCGTCGCGGCCTTGACCGGCGTGCCACGGGAGATCAGCTCCAGCCCCTCCGCGCGTGCGGCGTCGGTGAGCATCGAGCGAGCCTCCGCGAGCGCCTCTCCCAGCGCGGCCACGCCGGTGCACGGCCCGGTCGCCGCCTCCACCTGGGTTCCGGCCAGCTCCGCGTGGAACTTCGTCAGCTCGGTGTCCCGCACCCGCGCCAGCACGGCGTGAGCGCGCATCACCGTCCGCTGGGAAGCAGCGTCGACGAGCAGGAACTCCTCTTCCACCCCGACCGTGTCGGCGCACGCATCCGGCAACTGCCCATCTCCGCTCTCTCGGACGACGCCGCCGGAGTACCCGCGCGGGATAGGGGTGAACCACAACGGGGTACACGGCCCGGTATGGACGACAAGACGATCGAGGCGCTCGGCAAGCTCCGCAAGGCCCTGGAGACCACCGAACGGGCCCGAGGTCACCTGTACTCGTTCCACCAGCTCACCGGCACCGCCGACTTCGAGCTCGGTGACGCGGTCGCGGCGCTGCGCGAGGCGGGGCACGCGGAGCACGCGGACCGCGTGCAACGGGAGCTGCTGGGCCGCAACGTCCTTCCTGGACGGTGGACCTTCCAGATCGTCGAGGAGTACGACGACATGTACCACGACGTGTTCCGCGATGTCGAGCGCGCCGTGCGGAACGACCTGGCCGACGGCGAGCGGCACGGCTTCGAGAAGCAGCTCAAGCGCGAGCGCCAGCGGCTCAGCGCCGCCGCGTACTCCGAGAACCGCGGAAGGACCGACCGGTGAGCCGAGACGTGTTTTCGGCCGTTTACACACCGATTCCGGGATCTCGACCTATCGGGTGATCTTGCCCGCCTCCGGGCGTGCGGAACCGGCGCGACGTTCCTACGTTCCTGCCAGCGGTCGTGAGACCGCCGCACCACCAGGGTTCGCCGTTCGCTCACCTGTCCAGCGGCACGCCCTGTCCATGCCATGGACGAATTCCTCGTCGGACGGGCGCCCTCGCGGGCGAGAGCGGGACGGGGTGCAAAAGGGACATGCGTCATCTTCGTGGCAACTTCACCGGTCGCGCCGTGCTCATCGCCTTCTCCGCGGCGGCCCTCGTCACAACAGGCGGCTCGATCGCCTCAGCCTCCGCCCCGGTCGACTGGGACCGCATCGCGCAGTGCGAGAGCGGCAACAACTGGTCGACCAACACCGGAAACGGCTACTACGGCGGACTCCAGTTCAGCCAGTCGACCTGGCAGGCCAACGGCGGCTCCGGCCACGCCCACCAGGCTTCCCGCGAGGAGCAGATCCGCGTCGCGGAGAACGTTCTGCGGACCCAGGGGATCGGAGCGTGGGGCACGTGCGGACGACGTGCCGCCGGCACCGCGCAACCAGTGCGCCAGAGGCAGCTCCCGGTCCCGGCCGGTCGCAAGGCCGCGTCGCGCGTGGTGCCGCTGGCCGCGCCGTCCACGAGCAACCCCGACGGTGACTACACGGTCAAGTCCGGTGACACGCTGAGCAGCATCGCCGAGGAGCTGCGCGTCGACGGGGGCTGGCAGGCGCTGGTGGCCAAGAACGCCCGGTTCCTGACGAACCCGGACCTCATCAGGCCGGGCGACAAGATCGCGACGAAGTGACGTCCGGCGCGGGGCCTGTCCTGCGACAGGCCCCGCGCCGTCACGAGGACCGGTTCGCGAGTTCGGGCAACGGGGTCACCACTCCGTCGCGCGCGGTGCGGGCGCCGATGTGCCTGCGACGCACCAGTTGCCCGACCGCCAGCACGACGTAGAGCCCGGACAGCACGAGGATCACCACGCGGTTGGCTGCGTCGGACAGCGTGACGCTGGCGGTGAACTGGGCGGCGAACAGGACGAACAGGGTCGTGGCGCCGATCGTGGTGAGACCGAGGTTCGCGAGGATGCTCACCGCGAACAACGACTGGGTGGCGGTGATCAGCAGCTCAAGGCGCTGGTGCCCGTCCAGCGGCAGGCCGTGGGTGCTGCCGCTGGAGATCGCGAACACGATCGGGATGGTGCCCACCAGCAGCGTCCACTGGTTGACCTTGCTGGACAGCAGCGTGCCGAGCGAGTGCGAGGCCATCAGCCGGGCGGCGTAGAGGCAGGCGACGATCAGCTCCGGCGACTCGCTCGCGAGCGGCGCCACCCACTGCACCAGCAGGAACTCGTCCACGCCGAGACTCTTCCCGGAGTCCACGAGGTTCTCGGCGAAGTGCTCGGCCGTCGCGAGGATGACGACGCCGGCGAAGGTGAACATGCCGACCACCCACCAGCGGCGCGGCCGCCGGTCCTGCCGGCCCACCCACTCGGACACGCCGAGCAGGGTCGGTTCCTCCACGGGTGCCTTGGACAGCCGCCAGGCGTAACCGGCGAAGATGGCGAGGAAGACCGCGGCGTCGACCATGGTGAGCGACGTGCGCAGCGGCAGGGTCAGCGAGTACAGGGTGGCCAGGGCGAGGAACACGACCTCCACCGACATGACCGGTGCGAGCGCGATCCGTCCCTCGTGGGTCGACGCGCTCTCCCGGTGCGCCCGCCGGACGGCGAGCGCACCGACGAGCACGACCAGGGGCCAGCCGAACCCGACGAGCACCCGGTTGGCACCGGTCATGTTCGCGAGCGCGAGCGAACACGGGTCCGCCTCGCCGGGAGGCGGCACGCAGGTGCCCTCACGGGCGAACTCCTGCCCCGCCTCGAAGGTGAACACCAGGTCCACCGCGTACTCGGGCAGCACCGCCACGAGTGCGAGCAGGGCGATGGCCAGTCCGGCGCTGACGTCCACCTGAGCGGCCTCGGCGGCCCAGGCGAGCACGAACGCCGCACCCACGATGGCGATGCCGAACACCAGGGCCGCCAGCGGGGGAGCGACGTCGGGATGCGGCCACCCCAGGTACTCCGCCGCGCCGAGGTAGCTCCCCGGAAGTGCGGCGAGCGCGGCGAAGGGGAGGCGTGCCGGGAAACGGCGCCGTTCGTCGTCCGTCAAGGGGTCACGACCGGGTCGTGCCGGACGGCAGCGCGTCCAGCACCTCGGACGGGGAGGAATAGCGGCGGTGGGGGAGGTGGTGCAGCCGGCGGCGGACGTCGGTGCCGAGGTCGTGCACTTCCGCGCAGATGACGATGCGCACCTTGTCGGCCGGATAGGACAGTTCGTCCAGCACCTGGCGCAACTCGGTCTCCTTGTCGTCCTCCGCTGTCTTCATGTCAGCCGAGTACCCAGCACTGAAGTGCGAAAACCAGCTCAGCGATCGCGCAGCCACGCCGCGAGGTCGTCGAAACCGTTGCGCACAGCGGCATCCAGCGGCGTGACGTGTTCCCACGGCGGCACCCGGTGCACGTCCGCGCCCAGCGCCAGCAGACGCTCCGCGCACGCCCGCTGACCGCCGTGACACGCGCCCCAGAACGCGACGTCCACGTCATCCGGAGTGGCGCCGGCGAGAAGGGCGTCGAGCCGGTCGGACAGCCCGAGCGTCGCCGCGTCGGTGAGCGTGACCGCCGCACCCCGCTCGACGAGCCGGCGCGCCGCACGCCACTGGGCGAAGGCCCGCGCGTCGGCCAGCGGGGTACCGCCGCCGATCACCGCTCCGTCGGCGTCGATGTCCGCGCCCGCGTCGAGGAGCGCGTCGAGCACCTTCACGTCATCGGCGCTGGCGGCCCAGTGGAGCGGCGTCTCGCTGTGCGAGCCCTGGAACCGTGCGTTGACATCGGCTCCTGCCGCGACCAGCACCGCCACGGTCTGTGCACCGCGTGGGCAGTTCGCGGGCCAGTCCGTCAGCACGTGCAGCAGCGTCCGTGCGTTTCGTTGCTCGTCGACGATCCGCGCGGACGCCAGGCCGTCGTTGTCCGCCAGCAGCTGCTGCAACGCGTGGAGGTCGCCGTCGCGGACAGCGGTGGTGACGGTCAGGGCCAGCGGGTCGTCGTGTCGCACTGTCGTCCTCCGCGGTCTGGACGGACAAGGCGTGAAAGGCTCACGTCCGTGGCTGCTGAAACCGATGTAGGAGAACTGTTGCACCAGCGCGGCTGGCGCACCGCGTTCACGGTGGAAGAAAGGGTGCGTGCGTGGGCGGCCCTGGTAGGCGTCATCGAGCGCGGCTACCGTGACGACGTCCACGAGTACACCAACGACCTCTACTGCCGGAACTGGCTGCACGAGGCCTGGCTCTTGCTGGACGACCACGTCGTCCAGCTGTGGACCCCGCAGATCAAAGCTCTGGACGACCGGTACGAAGCCGCGACAACCGACGATGACGGCCAGGCTCTCGGTCGGTTTCACGAGCTGCCAGGCCCGGACCTGTGGTGGTGGCGGCGTCACCCCCGCGTCCTCACCGGAGACCTCGGGCGTTCGCTTCGTTCGGCCGGCGCCGTCGGCACCGATCCGGACGCAGCGTGACCCTCGGCCTCTTCGGACCGCCGCGCAACCCTTAGGAGTTCGTCCAGCGGACCATGTCCGCCAAGGTCACGTTCCCGCCGCACACCACGACGCCCAGCCGCGCGCCGGGACCGACCCGTTCGAGCACGGCGGGCGCGGCCGCCACCAGGCACCCGGCGGCGGGCTCGGCCCACACCTTCTGCGTCTCGGCCAGCGTGACCGACCCCCGCACGGCGTCCGCGTCGGACACCACCAGAACGTCCTCGACCAGCGCGACGGCGTGGTCGTACGTCAGCTGCGACACGTGCGGTGCCGAGAGGGTCGAGACGATCGACGTGGGCGCGATCTCCACCGGACCGCCAGCGGCGAGCGCGCGGTGCATCGCGTCCGCGCCCTCGACCTCGACACCCCACACGCGCACGCCGGGCACGAGCGCGTGGAACGCCGTCGCGACGCCCGCGATGAACCCGCCGCCGCCGACGCTCACCAGCACGTCGGTGACGTCCGGCGCGTCGGTCGCGAACTCCAGGCCCGCGGTGCCCTGCGCGGCGGCCACGATCGGGTCGTCGTAGGGGTGCACGAGCGTCGCGCCCGCCTCGACCAGGTCGTTGAGCAGCGCGAACGCCGCCGCCAGGCCGTCGGTGAGCCGCACGTCCGCACCGGACGCCCGAGCGAGCTCGACCGAGCGCGCCGGCGCCGTGGAGGGCATCACGATGGTGGCGGCCACGCCGAGTTCGTTCGCGGCGGCGGCCAGCGCGATCCCGTGGTTGCCGCCGCTGACCCCGACCACGCCGGCCGCCCGCGCCTCGGCGGACAGCGAGAGGATCTTCGCGAACGCGCCGCGTGTCTTGAACGAACCGCTGCGCTGCAACAGTTCCAGCTTCACCGTCGTCGGGACGCCCAGGAGCGCGGACAGACCCGGCGAGGGGAGTGTGGGCGTGCGCAGCACCCGTCCGTCGAGCACCTCGGCCGCGGCCCGGACGTCGTCGATGGTCAGCAGCTCCGCCATGGCCCCACCCTAGGGTGCGCCGGACGGCTCGCTCGTCACGGGAGGTCGCATCTGCGATCCGCAGAAGCTCCTCCGGGGTGACCATTGCATCCGCAGAAGCGGAACCTAAGATGGCGGTGTGCCGAATCTGCGGGTTGGCACGGCGTCGACCGCCGGGAGGCTCGGACCATGTCCAGGATCAGCGTGCTCGTGGCCGTCTCGGCCGCGCTGGTGCTCGCGGGGTGCGGCTCCGGCGGCCGGACGGCCACCTCGTCGGGCTCGGAGACGGTCACGGGGAACGTCACCGTGTTCGCGGCGGCGTCGCTGACCGAGACGTTCACCCGGCTGGGCGAGGACTTCGAGGAGGCCAACCCCGGCACGAAGGTCAGGTTCAACTTCGGCGGCAGCTCGGCGCTCGCGCAGCAGCTCGGCCAGGGCGCGCCCGCCGACGTGTTCGCGAGCGCCGCTCCTGCGAACATGAAGCAGGTGACCGACACGAAGACGATCACGGACACCCCGAGGACGTTCGCGAGGAACAGGCTCGCCATCGTGGTGCCGAAGGGCAACCCCGGCGGCATCTCGCGACTCGCGGACTTCGCCGACGCCGGCAAGAAGATCGCGCTGTGCGCGGAGCAGGTGCCGTGCGGTGCCGCGTCGAAGAAGGTCTTCGAGCTCGCCGAGGTCACGCCCGCGCCGGACACGCTGGAGCAGGACGTCAAGGCTGTGCTCACCAAGGTCTCGCTCGGTGAGGTCGACGGTGCGCTGGTCTACCAGACCGATGTGAAGGCCGCGGGCGACGAGGTCGAGGGCGTCGAGTTCGCCGAGTCCGCGCAGGCGGTCAACGACTACCCGATCGCCGCGCTGGCCAAGGCACCCAACGCCGTGACCGCCCAGGCCTTCGTGGACTTCGTGCTGTCCGACAAGGGCCGGGCGGTGCTGAGCGCGGCCGGGTTCGACAACCCGTGACGCGCAACCGGGTGCGCGGACGGCTGCCGGTCGTCCTGGTCCTTCCCGCCGTGATCGGCCTGGCGTTCCTGCTGGTGCCGCTCGTCGGTCTGCTCGTCAAGACGCCGTGGACGTCACTGTCCACTTCGCTCAGTGCCGAAGTCGGTGAGGCGCTGCGGTTGTCGCTGATCTGCGCCTCGCTGGCGACGGTGCTGTGCCTGTTCCTCGGCATCCCGCTGGCCTGGCTGCTGGCGCGGTCCGGGTTGCCGGGACGGGGATTCCTGCGTGCGCTCGTCACCGTGCCGCTCGTGCTGCCACCGGTCGTCGGTGGTGTCGCGCTGTTGCTGGTGCTGGGCCGGCGCGGGCTGATCGGCGAGCACCTCGACGCCTGGTTCGGCATCTCGCTGCCGTTCACCACGGCCGGGGTCGTCGTCGCGGAGGCGTTCGTGGCCATGCCGTTCCTGGTGATCTCGGTGGAGGGCGCGCTGCGGGCCGCCGATCCGCGCTACGAGGAGGCGGCGGCCACGCTGGGTGCCTCCCGGTGGCTGACGTTCCGGCGGGTGACGCTGCCGTCGGTGCTGCCGGGTGTGGTGGCGGGGGCGGTGCTGTGCTGGGCGCGGGCGCTGGGGGAGTTCGGGGCGACGATCACGTTCGCGGGCAACTTCCCTGGTGAGACGACGACCATGCCGCTCGCGGTCTACCTCGCCCTGGAAACGGATCCGGACGCGGCGATCGTGCTGAGCGTGGTGCTGCTGCTGGTGTCCGTCGGTGTGCTGGCCGGTCTGCGCGACCGGTGGATCAGCGGGCCGACGTGACCCTGCACGCGGACCTGCGCGTCACGCGCGGCACCTTCAGCCTCGACCTCGGCCTGACGATCGCACCGGGCGAGGTCGTCGCACTGCTCGGCCCGAACGGCGCCGGCAAGTCCACCGCGCTCCGTGCACTTGCGGGCCTGCTGCCGTTGACGTCCGGGCACATCACCGTCGGCGAGTCCACCTGGGACGGTGCGGACGAGTTCCTGCCCGCCGAGAAACGGCCGATCGGCGTGGTGTTCCAGGACTACCTGCTCTTCGCGCACATGTCCGCGCTGGAGAACGTCGCGTTCGGCCTCAGAGCCCGTGGCACGCGCCGGCACGAGGCACGGGCCGAGGCGGCGCGCTGGCTCGGACGGGTCGGGCTGGACGGCTACGCGCAGACCAGGCCGCGCTCGTTGTCGGGCGGGCAGGCGCAACGCGTCGCGCTGGCCCGTGCCCTGGCCACCGGCCCGAGCCTGCTGCTGCTCGACGAACCGCTCGCCGCCCTGGACGCGAGCACCCGCCTGCAGGTCCGCTCGGAACTGGGCCGGCACCTCGCGGACTTCGGCGGTCACACGCTGCTGGTCACGCACGACCCGTTGGACGCCATGGTGCTGGCCGACCGGCTGGTGATCCTGGAAGACGGCCGCGCGGTGCAGACGGGGCCGCCGGCGGAGGTCGCCCGCCAGCCGCGCACCGACTACGTCGCCAACCTCGTCGGCCTGAACTTCTACCGCGGCACCGCGTCGGGCACCGAGGTCGGCCTGGACGGTGGCGGCACGCTCACGATCCCGCGGCCGGTCGACGGTCCGGTGCACGTCGTGTTCCCGCCGAACGCCGTGAGCCTGCACGCCGAACGGCCGGGGGGAAGCCCGCGCAACGTCTGGCCGGTCACGGTCGACGCGATCGAACAGCACGCGCACACCACCCGCGTCCGCCTGGACGGCGCGCCGAACGTGCTCGCGGACATCACCACCGCCACGCTCGCCGACCTGCGGCTGCGCCCAGGAGACGCGTTGTGGGCGGCGGTGAAGGCGACCGAGACCCACGTCTACCCGGCCTGACCGCTTCACAGCCGCGGACGTCGTTGTCCCGCAACCTCTCCGGCCCGCTCACCTGACGGCCGAACGGTTCGCGTGGCGCACCCTGCCGAACCCCGCGCATCTCCGGCAGTTCGCTGTCGGCGCAGACCCGGTGCGCGGCGGCTGACCGTTCCACATCGCGGGAGCCCTTGCCGCTGCTGGTGTTCTGCTCCGACCATTGCCGCCACCACCGAGCGGATGGAGGGGCGGCATGAGCGCGGAGGAAGGCGTCGACCGCGAACGCGGGCTCGCGTTGAACGAGGACTGGGCGGCGACGATCGCCGGTCTGGTGCTGCTGGCACTGGTGCTGGCGCGGATCGTGCCCGGCTGGCTGGTGCCGTGATGACGGAAGTCCAGACGCGGCAACGGTCCCAGGTGCTGTGGGCGGCCGGAGGTGTCGCGGTCGTCGTGGTGCTGGCCGCGCTGACCCGGTACCTGGAACAGCAGGTGCCGGTGTTCGCCAAGGGAACCTGGCTCGGCGGCGTCGCGAAGAGCGTCGAGTACCCGGTCTACGCGATCCTGCTGGGACTGCTGGGAAACGCGGTGCTGACCGGGCTCGGGTTCCGCGACCGGCTCGCCGCCGGGTTCCGCACCGAGTTCTTCATCAAGACCGGTCTGGTGCTGCTGGGCGCGTCGATCAACTTCGCGGTGATCGTCAAGGCGGCCGGACCGGCCATCGCCCAGGCGTTCCTGCTGATCACGCTGGTGTTCGGCTTCACGTGGTGGCTGGGCGGCAAGCTCGGCATCGACGCGAAGCTGCGGGCCCTGCTGGCCTCGGCGGTGTCGATCTGCGGCGTGAGCGCGGCCATCGCGGCGGCCGGCGCGGTGCAGGCCCGCCGCGAACAGCTCGCGTACACGGCGAGCATGGTCATCATCTTCGCGCTGCCCTCCATCTTCCTGCTGCCACTGGCCGTGGACGCGCTGAACCTGCCCACCGCGGTGGCGGGCGCGTGGATCGGCGGCAACATCGACACCACCGCCGCCGTCAGCGCGGCGGGCGCGATCGTCGGCGAGGAGGCGTTGCAGATCGCGACGATCGTCAAGACGACGCAGAACGCGTTGCTCGGCGTCGTCGCGGTCGCGCTGACGGCCTACTTCGCGCTGAAGGTCGAGCGCACCGGCGAGGCGAAGGTCAGCGGCCGCGCGCTGTGGGAGCGGTTCCCCAAGTTCGTGCTCGGCTTCCTGGCGGCGTCGGTCGTGGCGACGGTGTTCCTGGAGTCCGGTGGCGACAAGACCCTCATCACGACGGTCAACGACCTGCGCACGCTGTTCCTGATCCTGGCGTTCGTCTCCATCGGACTGGAGTTCCGGGTCGCGCCGCTGCGGGAGGC
Source organism: Lentzea californiensis (assembly GCF_024648825.1). Taxonomy (GTDB): domain Bacteria; phylum Actinomycetota; class Actinomycetes; order Mycobacteriales; family Pseudonocardiaceae; genus Lentzea; species Lentzea californiensis. Next base: position 102,566 of record NZ_JANBBE010000018.1, on the reverse strand, counting down.
GGGGTGGAGGCCGATCGGGGTGTTCGCCAGCGCCACGGTGTTCAACCTGCTGGTGGGCCTGGGGCTGGCGAGCGTGTTGTTCGCGGGCTTCAGCAGCAGTTAGCTCGTCGTGCCGGGTGCGGTCGTCTGTGGTCGAGTGTTCACGGTCGCGACCGTGGAAGGGGCACCGGATGACGGACACAGCACCGCCGGGGTGGGTGCCGGTCGAGCACCGGTTCCTCGGACTGGACCGGCGGACGTTCGCGCCCGCCCTCGGCGTCCTGGCCGTGGCGCTGCTGCTCCTCTACGGGCTGCCCGCCCTGAACGCCGCGATCCCGTGGCGCAGCGAGATCCGTGCGGGCGACGTCCTCGACCTCGGTGACGGCGCGACCGCCGTGCCGCCGGTGGGCTGGCAGCTCGAAGCCGGCACCCTGACCGGCACCGGATCGGTGGCGCCGGCGAGCCTGCAGGTCCGGCTCACGACCGGCGGCGCGACGATCGCGGTGGTCGGCGCGTCGTTCGACGGCACCGCGGACGCCTTCCTCGACCAGGTCCTGCGGTCGGAGGGCGGTGCGACGGGCGTCGACGGCTCGCGCGGCACGGTGACGACCGCGTCCGGCCTGGTCGGTGTCGCCCTGGCCAGCACCGGGCCGACGGGGGACGGGCTCGACGTCGCGTTCAAGATGGCGAGCGCGGCCGGAGAGGCCGAGGGCGCACCCGCGTTGCTGGTCAGGGTGCGCACCACACCGGGACAGTTCGAACGCCGGCAAGAGGTCGTGGGGACCTTCCTGCGCAGCGTCACCCCGGGAGCGGTCCGATGACGACGTTCGAGGCGCGGACCGCGCAGCTCGCCGCGATCGAGGAGTCGGGCTGGGGCCAGCCGTTCCGGCTGGTCCAGCCGCGCAACCTGGCGTTCTGGGTCTACCTGCTGGGCGTCGGCGGCGGCGCACTGGCGGTGGTGCGCTACTTCGGTCCCGGCGCGCACTTCTACCGTCCGGCGCTGACCGGCGGCGTGCTGCTGTTCGGCCTCTACCTCGTGCCGTGGCTGCTGCTCCTGCGCCACCAGAACCGCTACACCGCGCAACCGGCCACCCTCCTCGCGGCCGCGTTCGCCTGGGGTGGCCTGGCCGCGACGTTCTGGATCGCCCTGCCCGCCAACACCGCGCTGCTGGAGATCTGGACGAAGCTGGGCGGCACGGCCTTCGCCTCCGACTGGGCCGCCGGACTCACCGCGCCGATCAACGAGGAGTTCGGCAAGGCACTCGGCCTGGTGTTGCTGATCGGCCTCGCTCCGAGGCTGGTGCGCGGCGCCTACGACGGCTTCATCATCGGCGCGTTCATCGGCCTGGGCTTCCAGGTCTTCGAGGACGTGCTGTACGTCTACAACGGAGCGGCGCAGACCTTCGGCACCGACCAGCTCGGCTCGTCGTTCCAGATCTTCGTGCTCCGCGGCGTGGCCGGAATCGTGTCGCACGCGCTGTTCAGCGCCATCTTCTGCGCCGGGCTCATGTGGGTCCTCGGCCGCACCCCAGGCGAGCGCAACGTGCCCCGCGGCGTCCTCACCATGCTCGCCGCCCTGGTGTTCCACTTCGCGTGGGACGACATGGCGGGGCTGAGCGGTGGCATCGGTACCGTGGCGGTCGTGCTGCCGTTCGTGATCGCGGCCGTCGAGCTGATCACCCTGTTCTACGTCCTGCGGCACGCGGCCCGGCAGGAGCGGACCTGGATCCGTCAGCTGCTGCGACCGGAGGCGGACGCCGGCGTCCTCGACCCCGCGTTGCTCGGGGCGGTCAGCGGCCTGCGCAGGGACCGCAAGGCGTTCCGCAAGCTGGTGCACGGCCGGCGCAGGGCACGGCACCTGCTGGAAGGGGCGTCCGACCTCGCCCGCGAACTCGCCCGGTCGCGCGGGGCCGAGACGAGTGAGGTCGCCCATGCGCGCGCCGAACTGCTTCGCCTGCGCGGCGGCGGCCAGGTCCCCATGTGATCCACACCCCGTAGGACGACGGTGGCCGAGGCGGTTCGCCAGAGCTTACGGTGGACGGGTGACGACCACGGCGGAGGTTGTGAGCCAGGCGGACGAGAAGATCCGGCGTCTGGAGTCCCAGCTGGTTCGCGAGTTCGGCGACGTGCCACCGAGCCTCGTGCACGAGTGGATCGAACGGGCGCGAGCGCGGTTCGGCGGCGCGCGGCTGCAGGACTACGTGCCGTTGTTCGTGGCCCGTGAGGTGCGGGCGTCGGCGCGGGCGTTCCCGGTCGAGGCGACGGCGGGGACGTACCTGTCGACCTGGGCGCGCAACACCGCCCGCCGCCTGCTCGCCGCCGAACTGCCACGGCGCTGGGCGCACACGGCCGGTGTGGCGCGCCGGGCCGAACACGTGGCGCGCGTCCTGCCGGAACAGGAACGCGAGCTGCTCGTCGCCGCGGCCTGGGTGCACGACATCGGCTACGCCGCCGAGGTGCACGACACCGGCCTGCACTCGCTCGACGGGGCGCGGTACCTGCGCCGGGCGGGCGTGTCGGAACGGATCTGCGGCCTGGTCGCGCACCACTCCGGCGCGTCGGCCGTCGCCGAGCTCGTCGGGCTGGCGGGCGACCTGGGGGAGTTCCCGGACCACCGCGGCCGCCTGCGGGACGCGCTCTGGTACTGCGACATGAGCACCGGCCCCGACGGCAGCCCGACGACGGTGCAGGGCAGGCTCGCCGAGATCCGGCAGCGCAGGGGACCGGACGACCCGGTGGTCCGCGCTCTCGCCATGAACGGCGACGAACGCCTCGCCGCGGTCCGGCGCACCCACCGGCTGCTCCGCCGGGCCGCCTGAGCCGGGCCGCCTGAGCCGGGCCGCCTGAGCCGGGCCGCCTGAGCCGGGCGGTCGTCTACGGTGGCGGCATGCTGGACCTGAGCCCGCGGCCGGGCGACCTGGAGGCCGTCGAGACCGCCTCGATCGACGAGCTGCGGGCGTTGCAGCTCGAACGGCTGCAGTGGTCGGTCCGCCACGCCTACGAGAACGTGCCGCACTACCGCGCCTCCCTCGACGCGAGCGGCGTGCACCCCGGCGACGTGAAGTCGCTTTCGGACCTCGCGAAGCTGCCCTTCACGACCAAGGCCGACCTGCGGGACAACTACCCGTTCGGCATGTTCGCCGTTCCGCGCACCGAGGTCGCCCGCGTGCACGCCTCGTCGGGGACGACCGGCAAGCCGACCGTCGTCGGCTACACCAAGGCCGACCTGGACACGTGGGCGCACGTCGTGGCGCGCAGCATCCGCGCCGCGGGCGGCCGGGCCGGGCACGTCCTGCACAACGCCTACGGCTACGGGCTGTTCACCGGTGGGCTGGGCGCGCACGCGGGCGCGGAACTGCTGGGCTGCACGGTCGTCCCGGTGTCCGGCGGCATGACCGAGCGCCAGGTCCAGCTGATCCGCGACTTCGAGCCGGACGTCATCATGGTGACGCCGTCGTACATGCTCTCGATCATCGACGAGATGGAGCGGCAGGGCGTCGACCCGCGCTCCACCTCGTTGAAGGTCGGCGTCTTCGGCGCGGAGCCGTGGACGAACGACATGCGCCACGAGATGGAACGCCGCCTCGACATGCACGCGGTGGACATCTACGGCCTCTCCGAGGTGATCGGGCCGGGTGTGGCGAGCGAGTGCGTCGAGACCAAGGACGGCCTGCACGTCTGGGAGGACCACTTCTACCCGGAGGTCATCGACCCGGTCACCGGCGAGGTGCTGCCCGACGGCGAGGAGGGCGAGCTCGTCTTCACCTCGCTGACCAAGCAGGCGATGCCGATCATCCGCTACCGCACCCGCGACCTGACCCGCCTGCTGCCGGGCACCGCGCGGAGCATGCGCCGGATCGAGAAGATCACCGGCCGCACCGACGACATGATCATCCTGCGCGGCGTGAACCTGTTCCCGACCCAGATCGAGGAGCTGATCCTGCGCGTTCCGGCGCTGTCGCCGCACTTCCAGTGCGTCCTGAGCCGCACGGGCAACCTCGACGACCTGACCGTGCTCGTGGAGCACCGCGAGGACGCCGCGGCCGGCGACGCGGGGGAGGAGCTGCGGCGGCTGGTGAAGAACTCGATCGGCGTCACCGTCGCGGTGGACGTCGTCGCGCCGGGTGGGATCGAGCGGTCCGTCGGCAAGATGAAGCGGATCGTGGACCGCAGGCCGAAGCGCTGATCAGCACGTGACGCACGAGTCACGAGCATTTACTTGAACGTTGAACTATCTTGGACGGCATGAAGAAGATCGGTTTTCTGTCGTTCGGGCACTGGACGGACAGCCCGCACTCGCAGACGAGGTCGGCGGCCGACACGTTGCTGCAGTCGATCGACCTGGCCGTGGCCGCCGAGGAGCTGGGCGCGGACGGTGCCTACTTCCGCGTGCACCACTTCGCGCGGCAGCTCGCCTCACCGTTCCCGCTGCTCGCCGCGATCGGCGCGAAGACCGACCGCATCGAGATCGGCACCGGCGTGATCGACATGCGCTACGAGAACCCGATGTACATGGCCGAGGACGCGGGCGCGGCCGACCTCATCTCCGGTGGGAGGCTGCAGCTCGGCATCTCCCGGGGATCGCCCGAGCAGGTCATCGACGGCTGGCGGCACTTCGGCTACGGCCCCGGTGAGGGCCAGACCGACGCCGACATGGCCCGCATGCACTCCGAGCTGTTCCTGAAGGTGCTGGAAGGCGGCGGCTTCGCCGAGCCCCACCCGCGCCCGATGTTCCCGAACCCGCCCGGCCTGCTGCGCCTCGAACCGCACGCACCGGGCCTGCGCGACCGCATCTGGTGGGGCGCGGCTTCCAACGGCACGGCGGCCTGGGCGGCGCAGCAGGGCATGAACCTGATGAGCTCGACGCTGAAGTTCGACGAGGGCGGCGCGCCGTTCCACGTGCAGCAGGCCGACCAGATCAGGGCGTTCCGCAAGGCCTGGACCGAGGCCGGCTGGGAGCACGAGCCGCGCGTCTCGGTGTCGCGCAGCATCTTCGCGCTCACCACGGACCTCGACCGCATGTACTTCGGCGGCGACGGCAAGAGCAAGGACTCGCTCGGGTTCATCGACGGGCCGCAGAAGGCGATCTTCGGCCGCTCGTACGCGGCCGAGCCCGACGTGCTGGTCGAGCAGCTGGCGGAGGACGAGGCGATCGCCGAGGCGGACACGCTGCTGCTGACCGTGCCGAACCAGCTCGGTGTCGAGTTCAACGTGCACGTCCTGGACAACATCCTGACGCACGTGGCACCGGCGCTGGGCTGGCGCTGACGAGACCTGACCCGTTCGTTCCGCGAACGGGCCAGCGATCTCTATTGCTTCAGTGTTGACCGAAAGAAGTCACCGACGGCGGTCCCGCACGTAGACCGCCGACTTCTTGCCCTGAACACGGCGGTCGACCTCGAACAGCGTCGTCGCGGTGATCAGGTCGCTGAGCTTCGAGTAGCCGTAGGTGCGGGAGTCGAACTCGGGGCGCTGCTTGGTGATGATGCTGCCGACCGCGGCGAGCGAGGCCCACCCGTCCTCGTCGGACGCCGCCTCGACGGCGTTGCGCAGCAGCTTGACCAGCGTGGTGTCGCCCTTGAGCTGGGCGACGGACACCGTCGACTTCCGCGCCATCGGCGTCTCGGCGGGGACCTCGGCCTCGGGGTAGGCGAGGTTCTCGACGTAGATGAACTTGTCGCAGGCCGCGACGAACGGCTTGGGCGTCTTGCGTTCGCCGAACCCGTAGACGGTGAGCCCGGACTCGCGCAGGCGTGCGGCGAGGCGGGTGAAGTCGGAGTCGCTCGAGACGATGCAGAAGCCGTCGAAGCGGTCGGAGTACAGCAGGTCCATCGCGTCGATGACCATCGCCGCGTCGGTCGCGTTCTTGCCCGTCGTGTAGGCGAACTGCTGGATCGGCTGGATCGACTGGGCCAGCAGGTGGTCCTTCCAGCCCTTCAGGTTGGTGCCGGTCCAGTCCCCGTACGCGCGCTTGACGTGCGCGGTGCCGTACTTGGCGATCTCGGCCAGCAGCGCCTCGGTGATCGAGGGCTGGGCGTTGTCCGCGTCGATCAGCACCGCGAGTTTGACGGCGCTCTCATTGGCAGTGGCCACGGTCGTTCGCCTTTCAGGTGTCCAGCAGCCGGCTGAGCCACGTCAGCGAGGCGGTGATCTGGTGCGGGGAGAGGCCGCGGCGCCGTTGTTCCTGGTAGATCTCGGGGGCCAGCGGTGCGAGCAGGACCTCGACCAGCCCTTCCGGGCCGGGCACGGCCGCGTCGCGCAGCAGCGTCAGCACGTGCAGCCGCCAGAAACCGTAGGCCCCCGTGCGGAACCGGGCGTCACCGGTCTCCGCTCCGAGCACCAGGTGCAGGTGCCGCTCCAGCAGGCCCGTCATGGCCGTGTAGAACGCCGCGAGGCGTTCGGAGGGCGGAGCCCCTGGTCCGAGAGGCGGCGGGCCGCCCATCAGCTGTTCCTGCAGGACGCGCTCGTGCTCGTCCAGCAGTGCGGCCGCGACGGAGGACGGGTCGGGGTAGCGGCGGTAGAGGGTGGCGCGGCCGACGCCGGCGGCGCGGGCGATCTCGTCCATCGTGACCTGGCGGGCGTCCTTGGCCGCGAACAGGTCCTCGGCGGCGGCCAGGACTCGCGCCCGGTTGCGCGCGGCGTCGGAGCGTTCCTTGGCCATGGGCGGATCGTACTCGATCATCGACTAACTGGACAGTGTGTCCACTTCATGCCTACCCTTGATTAGCGGACACAGTGTCCACTTACTTGGGGGTTGTCGTGTACTTGGTGCTTCTGGGCTCCGCGCTGCTCGTCGGATGCCTGCTCGCCGTCCAGGCGTCGGCGAACCTGCAGCTGACCAAGGCGGCCGGCACGCCGTACGGAGCGTCGGCGCTGCAACTCGGACTCGCCGCGGTGCTGCTCGCGGTGCTCGCCGCGGCGACCGGCACGATCGGGGCGGTGGCGCTGGTGCCCGGCGTCGAGCCGTGGCACCTGGCCGGCGGACTGGCCAGCCCGCTCTACATCACCAGCGGCATCCTGCTGTTCCCCAGACTCGGCGCGCTCGCCGCCGTGGGGCTCTTCGTGACCGGCCAGGTGTTCGCGTCCGTCGCGCTGGACCTGTTCGGCCTGCTCGGCGTGCCGCGGCAGCCGCTGTCCGCGGGCGTCGTGGCCGGTGCCGTGGCGGTGCTCGCGGGCATCACCGTGCTCTCCCGGCCGGTGCGGGCCACGCCGGCCGGCTGGATCGGGCTCGGCCTCGCGGCGGGCGCGGTGCTGCCCGTGCAGGGCGCGGTCAACGCCAGGCTGCGCGCCGACCTGCACGCGCCGATCGCCGTCGCCCTGGTCAGCTTCGCCGTCGCGACCCTGGCCATCGTGGTGGTGCTGCTGTTCGACCGCACCCCGGCGCCGAAGCCGGCACCGCTGGGGGCCATGCCGTGGTGGGGCTGGCTCGGTGCCGGGTGTGCCGCGGCCTACGTGACCGCGACGTTCCTGCTGATCCCGGAGATCGGTGCGGCGACCACGGTCGCGCTCACCGTCACCGGGCAGCAGATCGCGTCGGCGGTGATCGACCACTGTGGACTCTTCCAGATGCCGCGCAGGCCGCTCACCACCGCGCGGGTCACCGGCCTCGCGCTGCTCGTGGCGGGCTCGCTGCTCGTCCAGTTCGGGTGACCGGCGGTCCCGGGACGCGGTTGCGACACGATCGGCCAAAGCAACACGAACGCCCTGTTCCCGCATTACGGTGGTGTCGGGGAACAGGCGTGAGAGAGGCGGAACCGGGCGTGACGTCCTGGGTCGATGTGATCAACTATGTCCGGCTGCGGTACGAGGTGCTGGAGGAGACGGACGCCTGGCTGCGCTTCCGCCTCGACACCGGCGGCGCGCGGACCCAGCAGGTCTCCGTGCACCACCTGCCGGACCTCGGCGGAGCGGCGTGGGTGGAGATCTCCTCGCCGGTCGGCCGCGCCGCGGACGTCGACCTGAGCCGTTTCCTCGAGCTCGCGGGCGAGTCGCAGGTGGGCGGGGCGGCCGTGGTGGACGGCCTCGCGTTGCTCAAGCACGTGGTGCCGCTGGAGGACCTGAGCGTGCGGGAGGAGTTCGAGCGCCCGCTCACGTTGCTGGTCGGCCGCGCGGACGCCATCGAGCACTTGCTGACGAGCGGTGACGACTTCTGATGCTGTGGCTCAGCACGCCGCCTTTTTAGGGTGGACGCCGCGGACTGGGCCGGGCAGCAGGTGGCGGCGGTCCGCGACGACCCCGCCGGCCGCCTCGCGCTGATGGAGCGCTGCTATCACGGCCCGTTCGGCCAGGCGCCGCGGCATCTGCCGTTCCGCCGGGAGGCGAGGTCGTTCATGCGCTGGCAGCTGCGCCGCGGTGTGCTGCGGCCGGCGTCGCACCCGCGGCCCGGCAGCCCGTGGTGGCGTGCGGTGAACGAGCGCATCCTGCGCGACGGGTGTGAGGCGGTGGCCCTGAGCGGCGGCCTCGGTGGTTCGCCGTCGTCGCACTCGGCCGCCCAGTGGCTGGCCTTCGCGCGCAATCCGACGGCATCGGCGTGGTACCGCGCGCACAACGGCAGCGTGGTCGCCGCCTACCTGGAGCACCGCGACCTCGCGGCGGCGGAACGCGAGCCCGAGCGGTTCTTCATCTGATTTCCAAACCGGCGGATACCCCGGCGTTCACGCCGTGGAGGAGCCGCTCTGTCCGTAGGGGTAGACGGGACGTCACACGGTGGGCCGCTAGCATGAGAACCAGACGGTCGTGATCGAGGACCTCGGCGTGTGCAACATGGTTCGCAACCACAGCCTTGTCCGTGCGATCAGCGATGCCGCCTGGTCGGAACTGCGGACCATGCTGACCTGCAAATGCCAGTGGTACGGCCGCGAGTCGGTCGTGATCGATCGCTGGTACCCGAGTTCGAAGGTGTGCTCCGCGTGCGGAGCGCTCCAGGGCACAATGCCGCTCGGGTCCGGGAGTGGACGTGCCGTTGCGGAACCGTTCACGACCGGGATGTCAACGCGGCGATCAACATACGAGCGGCCGGGCTGGCCGTGCTCGCCTGTGGAGATGGTGTCAGACCAGTTCGTGCGCAAGCACGAGAAGGCGACTGTCGCTGAAGCAGGAACCCTCCCGGGCGACCGGGAGAATCCCCGTCCTTCAGGGCGGGGAGTAGTCAAGAACTTCATCCTGTGCCGGGTGCTCTACACGCACGCCCTGGTCGCCGCGCCCGCGCTCTCGCTCGGCCGGCTGCGCCCGCTCGCGCCGCTGCTCGGCGACCCCAGGCGCGGCATGACCGGCATCTTCCTGCAGCTCTCGCGCGTGCTGCCGGACGAGTACCCGCTGCGCGCCGGCGTCCGGTACTACCTCGGCGAGGAGCACGGGTTCGCCCGTCTCGTCGACTTCGGGATGATCGTGCCGCGGCTGCGGCGGCTCTACGAGTGGTCGGCGGCCGAGCTCTCGGCGCCGGGACTGCTCGACTGCGTCCGCGACGGCGCCCTGACCTACGCGTGGCCGTTCGAGGACCGGCACGTCTGGGACCCGCCGAGATCGGTGCTGCTGCCGGTGATCCACCGGCTCCTGCCTTGACTGGCAGGCCGGTTCTGCCCATCGTGTGCGTCGTGACCGAACTGGAGCAGCAATCGGCCGACGTCGTGGTCGTCGGCGCCGGCTACGCGGGCCTGGCGGCCGCGTCCCGCCTCTCGGCCGCCGGACTCGGTGTGGTCGTGCTGGAGGCCGCGGACCGCGTGGGCGGCCGGGCCGTCAGCGAGATGCTGCCGTCCGGTGTGCGCGTCGACCACGGTGCACAATGGATCGGCCCCTCCCAGAAGCGGTTTCACGAGCTCGCGGCGCAGTTCGAGTGCACGACGTTCCCGGCCTGGGAGACCGGCCGGCACGTCGAGGTCTGGCACGACGGCACCCGCGCCGACTACTCCGGGACGTTGCCGAAGTCCGGTCCCGGCGTCGCCGGGCACGAGCGCGTCACCGCGCTGCTAGACGAGCTCGCGCTGACCGTCGACCTGGACCAGCCCTGGCTCACGCCCAACTTCGACGTCCTCGACTCGATGTCCGCCGAGGAGTTCTTCCAGTCGCAGACCGAAGACGAGGACGCGCTGCGCAGGCTGGCGCTCGTCGTGCAGAGCGTGTGGTGCTGCGAACCGCGCGAGGTCTCGTTCTTCCACGTGTTGTTCTACGTCGCCTCGGCCGGTGGCTGCGGGCAGCTGGCAGGCACCTCCGGAAGCGCGCGGGACTCCCGTCTCTCCGGCGGCGCGGACGCTCTCGCCCTGGCGATGGCGGCGTCGCTGACCGTCCGGCTGGACGAGCCGGTGCTCACGATCCGGCACACGGCCGACGGCGTCGAGGTGGTCACCGGCAAGGCGGTGGTGCGGGCACGGCGGGCGATCGTCACCGTGCCGCCGGCGGCGCTGGGACGCATCGGCTTCGAGCCCGCCCTGCCGCCCGCACGCCGGGGCTGGACGGGCCACACGCCGATGGGACGCGTCGCGAAGGTGCACGCGGTCTACGAGGAACCGTTCTGGCGCAAGAAGGACCGCTCCGGCATCGCCACCCTCTACGGCCGCAACCCGGTGGGAGCGGTGTTCGACAACTCGCCGCAGGACGCGTCACGAGGCGTACTCGTCGCGTTCGTCCACGGGGACCGCGTCGACCGCTGGGCCGCGGCGCCCGACGACGTCCGCCGGGCCGACGTCCTCGCTGCGCTGGCGGAGGTCGCCGGCGCCCGTGCGCGCATGCCCGTCGACTACGCCGAGATGGCCTGGTCCGAGGACGGCTGGACCATCGGCGGTTACGCGTGCTTCGTGTATCCCGGCGGCTGGACGCAGTTCGGCGAGCACGGCTGGCGCGCCCCGACCGGCACGGTGCACTGGGCGGGGACCGAGACCGCGTCGGTCTGGAACGGCCACGTCGACGGCGCCCTCACCTCGGGCGACCGCGCCGCCGACGAGGTGATCGCCGCTCTGGGGAGCTGAGCCTCCACAGTGGAGCGTCGCCCGGGGCGGCGGAACTTGACGTCGATGTCCAGGTTCCTGGCATCGGCCGGTGCGGATGAACCAGGGTGTCGAGTGGACCGTGCACGTGCTGCTCTCGCTCGCCTGGGTCGACGACGGCCGCCCGGTCAGCACCGCCGCGCTCGCCGCGAGCTACGACCTGCCGCAGGCGCACCTGCACAAGCAGTTGCAGGCGCTCGCCAGAGCGGGATCCCAAATTCGCATTCCGGGGTTCGCGAATGCGGTCGAACAGTCTTTTGCAAACGTTGCAGATTTCCTATTTCACATACCTGAAGTTCACATGCTCGAACATTTACGCGAATCAAGCGAGAATTGTTGACGGGGACTTCGCGGACTATTCACAATTCGACTCCGCGGTGTGAGCCGCCCCACAACCGCGGTCCGAACAGTCCCTGGAGGCATGCGTGTCCCGAAGTCAACGCCTACGCCGAGCGGCTGTGCTCGGCATCGTGGGCACAGTCGCCGCGGCGGGCATCGCCGTGCTGGTGAACACGGCCGGCGCGGCCCCCGGCGCGGGCGCGCTCACCGGCCTGGACACCTCGGCGGGCAACCGCCGGGCACCCGTGGGCGGGTTGTACGACTGGAGCAGGGCGGGGTATCGCGGAGGCCAGAACCTCCCGGGCCCGAGCGAGACCAACCCCAGCGCGGCGTGTCAGATCACCGCCGCCGAACTGGCGAGCCAGTTCGCCGTGAAGCCCGATGACGGACTAGATGACTCGGCGGGTCTGCAGGCGGCCATCGACTCGATCAGGACGACCTGCTCGCCGTCGGCGAGCTATTCCAAGCTCAGCCTGATCACGCTGCCCGCCGGTGAGCTGGCGGTCTCGCGCGAACTGCACGCCGACGCGGACTACCTGATCATCCGCGGCGCCGGCCGGGACGCCACGAAGATCACCTTCCGGCCGGACGCGAACACCCTGTACGACTCCCTGACCCCGGACGGCTCGGACTGGGACGAGGACGGCATGACGTCCGGGCAGGGCAAGGGCGGCTGGCTGTGGCCGGGCCGCGGCCTGTTCCGGGTGCAGTCGCGCGGCGTCGACCAGAGCTACGCGAGCGACTACGCGGCGGCGCCGGAGAACCGCAAGGACCTGTTCGAGGGCACGGTCAACGTGCACTGGAAGGTCGGCGCGAAGGTGGCGGCGGCCGCGAAAGCGGGTGACCGCACGATCAGCGTGCAGTCGGTCACGAGGATCAAGCCCGGCACGTTCGTGAACGTGCGCGCGGCGAACTCGGTGAAGTTCTACGAGCAGCAGCAGGCGACGGGCACGCCCTACCCGATGCTGAACATGCACATGCGGCAGCAGATCTTCACCGTCACGGCGGTCTCCGGCACGACGGTGACGCTCGACAAGCCGCTGGAGTTCGACGTCCCGGTCAACTCCACCTCGGACGGGTCCGCGCCGATCGGCGGCACGCCGTACGACTCCAAGGTGTCACCGCTCGTCGACCCGGTCGAGGGCGTCGGCTTCGAGGACTTCGGCTTCACCCAGGCGATGCCCGGCCTGAACCAGGCCGACTCGGTCAACAACTACGGCAACATGGCCCCCGCCGCCGAGATGCACGGCATCGTCTTCAAGTGGGCGGCGAACTCGTGGGTCAAGGGCGTCCGCGCGGAGATGACCGGGTCGCACCCGATCGTCACCGAAGAGGCCAAGAACCTCCAGATCGTGAACAACGAGCTCGACGGTTCGTGGAACAAGGGCAAGGGCGGGAACGGCTACTTCCGCGGCTCACGCGTCTGGGACTCGCTCTACGCCGGCAACACCTCCCGCAACCTGCGGCACTTCACGTTCCAGTGGTCCGCCGCGGGCAACGTCGTGATCGGCAACGACTTCGACTCCGACCTGAACCTGCACGGCGGCTGGGAGCGCAACAACCTCTTCGAGCTGAACACCGTCCGGGTGCCCTACGCCCACCGGTCGGCCAACTGCCGCGCCAACTGCGGTGAGGAGGGCGGCGGCGGTCCCGACAGCTCGAACTGGTTCCCGATCTGGTGGGGCGCGGGCAAGAAGGCCGTCAAGTGGTCGGGCGCTTCAGGTCCCCGCAACGTCTTCTTCAACAACACCATGACGAAGCAGACCGCGACCGGCGGCCCGTTCACCGGCTTCTACGCCGACCGCGCGCGGATCTACCAGTTCGGCTGGAACGGCTCGGCCTACCAGCACCTCGACGTCGGCGGCACGCCGATCACCGACTGGGCCTCCAACGAGCAGCGCGACTACACCGGCGGCCACGGCGTCGACGCCACGAAGACCGACTCGGCGGCGTCGCTGTTCCTCAGCTCGATCAACGGCACCCCGCCGACCAGCACCACCACGTCGACCACGACGACTACCCCTACAACGACGACCACGACCACCCCGTCGCCGGGCTCGTGCCTCACCGCCAAGATCACCCAGACCTCGGTGTGGAGCAACGGTTACGGCGCCGACGTGACGTTGACCAACGGCTGCGCCACCGCGACGTCGTCGTGGACGGTCGAGTTCGACCTGCCGTCCGGCACCACGGTCGGCAGTTCGTGGAGCTCGGTCCGCACCTCCACCGGTCAGCACCACAAGTTCACCAACGTGAGCTTCAACGGTGCCGTCAAACCCGGTGCCAGCACGAAGTTCGGCTTCAACGCCTCGGGCACCGGGCTTCCCACCGGCTGCACCGTGAACGGCAACCCCTGCGGAGGCAACTGATGGGCACCAGGGCACTGGCACTGGCCGGGGTGGCCGCGACCGTCGCGGCACTGCTCAGCGGCCCGTCCGCACAGGCCGCGGCACCCGTGCTGAAGGCGGCGGTCACCCAGACGTCGGTGTGGAACGGCGGCTACGGCGCGGACGTGACGATCACCAACTCCGGTGACGCCGCGAGTACGTCGTGGACGGTCGAGTTCGACCTGCCGTCCGGCACCACGGTCACCAGTTCGTGGAGCTCGGTCCGCACCTCCACCGGCCAGCACCACAAGTTCACCAACGCGGGCTTCAACGGTGCCGTCAAACCCGGTGCCAGCACGAAGTTCGGCTTCAACGCGTCCGGCGGCAGCTTGCCGATCAACTGCACGATCAACGGTGTGCCGTGCGGCGGCGGCACGACCCCGCCCGTGGACACGCAGGCGCCCACTGTGCCGCCAGGCCTGCGGTCCACCGGGGTGACGTCCGGTTCGGTGTCGCTCGCGTGGACGGCGTCGGCCGACGACGTCGGCGTCACCGGGTACGAGGTGCTGCTCGGCAACGTGGTCAGCACGACCGTCACCGGCACGTCGGCGACCGTCAGCGGCCTGTCCCCGGCCACCGCGTACTCGTTCTCGGTGCGCGCCAGGGACGCGGCGGGCAACAGGTCGGCGGCGAGCACCGCCGTGAGCGCCACCACCAGCCCTGACAGCGGCGGTGGCGGCACCGTCGACGTGTCCACCGCGGCACAGCTGCAGGCGGCCCTGGCGGCGGCCGGCCCTGGCCAGACGATCAGGATGGCACCGGGCACCTACCGCGGTTCGTTCGTCGCCAACGGCCGGGCGGGCACCGCGTCCCAGCGCATCACCCTGAGCGGCCCGCGCGACGCCGTCCTCGTCAACGACGGCCCGACCGGCGTCGCCCCGTCCTGTCCCGCGCCCACCGCGGGCTGGGACTCCGGCTACGGCCTGTGGCTCTTCGGTTCCCCGTACTGGAACATCACCGGGTTCACCGTGCAGAAGTCGAAGAAGGGCATCGTCCTCGACGACTCGCACCACGTCACGATCGACGCGGTCTCGGTGCACCACCTCGACGAGGAAGCGGTCCACTTCCGCCGCTCCTCGGCCGACGGCGTCATCCGCAACTCCAAGATCACCGACACCGGCCTCGTCCAGCCCGGCTACGGCGAAGGCGTGTACCTCGGTTCCGCCCACTCGAACTGGGCCTGCCACGGCAACGACGGCGGCATCGACCGCAGCGACCGCGTCCAGGTGCTGAACAACAGGATCGGCCCGAACGTCGCGGCCGAGGCCATTGACGTCAAGGAAGGCACCTACGACGGCGTCATCCGCGGCAACACGTTCGACGGCCAGGGCATCAGCGGCCAGAACTCGGCCGACTCCTGGGTCGACGTCAAGGGCATCGGCTACCTGGTCGAGGGCAACACCGGCACGTTCCGCAGCCCCGGCACCTTCGCCAACGGCTACGAGACGCACAACACCAGCACCATCCCGGCCCTGCCCAACGGCTGCGGCAACACCTGGCGCGACAACCGTTCGGACCTCGGCGGCGTGGGCCAGTACGCCATCAACATCACGTCGGTGTCGAAGTGCGCGGCGCTGCCCAACGTCGTGCACGCCTCCAACACCGTGACCGGGGCGGTGAAGGGCCTGACCAACGCTCCTGTCACCCCTTGACGCCTCTGTCCCGTGCCCGGCGCTCCACTGTGGACGCCGGGCACGGCCGTGTCAGGAGTGCTGTGCGAGGAAACGAGCTGTCGCGCGCGGGCTCCGGAACACGTGCAGCTGTGCTTCTCCGGCATGTGCCGCGATCGCGTTCCGCAGGAGCGGCCGGTACTTGCGGCGCCACGACCACACCCAGCGCCAGAACTCGGCGCTCTCGCGGGACCTCAGCAGCGCGCGCCAGGCACAGCGCGGGAAGGAGTAGTCGAGCAGCAGCACGGTGTCCGTCCTGCGCAGGCGGACCTCTAGGACGTCATGGGGGCCGAGGTCGCCGTCCATGATCCACCGGTCCTCGGCGGCGAGCTCGCCCTGGACGATGGCCCAGAGGTCGTGCGGGGTCGGTTCCAGGTCCGGTCCCCAGAAGTGCTTGTCGAGTTCGATGACGGGGAGTCCGGTCGCGGTGCCGAGGGCCGCCGCGAGGGTGGACTTCCCCGCGCCGCCACGGCCGAGGATGACGACGCGTTCCATGCCCGTGATGGTGTCAGGCGCCCCGGCTCACGCGTGCACCGGCTGGTGTTCGCCGAAGATGAGCGGCCAGTCCAGCTCCGGTTCGGGGACCGGGCGTGGTTCGGGGATGTGGCCGTGGGCCGGCACGATCGAACCGTTGAGGAACTGCCACACCTCGTCGCCCACGCGCTGCTGCCCCAGGGCGGTGGCCTTCCTCGGTTGCGGGATGCCGGTGGGAATCGTTGCCACGAAACGGATTCCGCGGAACCCCTCGGTGTCGGTGGCGTCGAGCGTGCCGTGGTGCCGGGTGGCGATGCGGCGGGCGATCGCGAGGCCGAGGCCGGCACCGCCCGCGGCACGGGTGCGGGCCTCGTCGAGCCTGGTGAACCGGTCGAAGACGCGTTCGCGGTCCGCCTCGGGGATGCCGGGGCCGTCGTCGATGACCTCGAGCGTGGCGGCCTCCCCGCCGCGCAGGCGCACGACGACCTCGGTGCCCGCGTGGCGTTCGGCGTTGTCCAGCAGGTTGCCGAGCAGCCGGGACAGCTGGGCGTGCCGGCCGGGGACGAGCACCTGGTCGTCGGCCTCCAGGGTGACCGCGGCCCGGCGGGAGACCTCGCGCCGCACGACGGCGGTGAGGTCGACGGTGTCCTGCTTGTCCAGCGCGTCGGCGTCCAGCCTGGCCAGCAGCAGCAGGTCCGTGGTCAGCTCCTGCAGCCGTTCCGCGTCCTCCAGCGCCGACTTCACGACGGTCGGCCAGTCCGCGAGGTACGGGTGCGACAGCGCGATCTCCAGCTCGGCGCGCAGTGCGGCCAGCGGGCTGCGCAGCTCGTGCGAGGCGTCCGCGACGAACCTGCGGGTGTCCTCGACGGTGCGGTGCATCCGGTCGAGCGTCTCGTTCAGCGTGGCGGCCAGCCGGGCGATCTCGTTGTCGGAGGACGGCACCGGGACGCGCCGGGTGAGGTTGTGCTCGTTGATCTCGGCCACCTCGGCGCGCATCGTCTCCACCGGCCGCAGCACCCGGTTGGTCGCGGCCAGCACCGTGACCGACACCAGCGTGGTGATGGACGCGAGCACCGCGAACAGGGACAGCGTGGCGCTGTTGAGTTGCTGCTGCGCCTGCGAGGCGATCGACCGGGCCTCCTCCTCGTCGCGGCGTGGTCCTTCCCCGGCCTGCTGGGACCGGGTCGCACCGCTGTCGCCGAACGGCCACAACGACAGGGCCGGCCGCACCTCCGTGCTCGCGTACCGGACGAGCACTCCCGGCGTGGCGGCGGTCGCGTACGGCTGCAGCGGTACGCACCGAGTGCTGGAGCACATGTAGTGCACGCGCGAACTGTCCGCGGTCTGCATCGCGATCTCCGCGCGTTGCGACACCAGCATCAGCATCCCGGCGAGGCCGACCAGCAGCGCGGTGGCCACCGTGGCCAGCACGGTGACCCTGGCCTGCAAGGACTTCACCGGTCCACCAACCGGTAGCCGACACCGCGCACGGTGGTGATGCTCCGCCGGTCGAACGGTGTGTCGATCTTGCGGCGCAGCGCGCTGATGTAGACCTCGACCAGGTTGGGGTCGGGGTCCTGCGCCGCGTCCCACACGCCGTCGATGATCTCCGACTTGGTGACGACCTCGCCCGCGTGCCTGAGCAGGAAGTTCAGCACCGAGAACTCCTTCGCCTTCAGGTCGATCCGCGCGGTGCCCCGGTGGCACTCCCGGCTGACCGGGTCGAGCACCAGGTCACCGGCCCGCAGCAGCACCGGCTGGGCGGTGCGGGACCGCCGGGCCAGCGCCCGGAGCCGGGCCACCAGCACCACGTAGGAGAACGGCTTGGTCAGGTAGTCGTCCGCGCCGGTGTCGAGGCCCTCCGCCTCGTCGAACTCGCCGTCCTTCGCGGTGAGCATCAGGATCGGCGTCCACACGCCCGCGTCGCGCAACGCCTGGCAGACCCGGTACCCGTTGAGACCGGGCAGCATGATGTCCAGGACGATCACGTCGTACGGGTGTTCGCGCGCCCGCCACAACCCGTCCGTGCCGGTGCGTTCCACGTCGACCGCGAACCCCTCCGCGGTCAGGCCGCGGGTGAGCAGGCCGGCGAGGCGGGGGTCGTCTTCCACCACGAGCACGCGCATGGCAGCAGCCTGCCGCATCGATCATGATCGCGTCCTGAAATCCGGTTCAGGATCCTTCAGCTTCCCTTCAGGTTCACCCTGGCAGGCTGCACATCGTGGATCGGGGGGTTCCACGACAGGGGGAGAAGGTGGCGGCGCCGCAGGGGGCGGCGCTGCCACCTTCTGGTCTGCGGGGCGTCGCCTGCCCTAGGCGTGCACGGGGACGGGCTCCACCTTCTGGCGTTCGGCGCGGACCGAGGCGATGCCGCCCAGGATCAGCAGGCCGCCGAGCAGCTGCAGCGGCGAGAGCCCCTCGCCCAGCAGGAGCCAGGCGAACAGCGAGGCGGAGACGACCTCCAGCAGTGCGATGAACGACGCCAGCCGTGAGCCGAGGATGCCCGAGGCGGTGATGCCGCTCGCGTAGGCCAGCGCGGTGCCGATGACCGCGACGACGAGCAGGGGCACCCACCAGGCCGTGGGCGTGCCGAACAGCGGCACGTCGCCGAACGTGGCGGTGAACGGCAGCAGACCGGTGGCTCCCACCAGGGCCAGCACCGGCACGGCGAGCAGCAGCCCGGCGCCGGCGAGTGCCACCGGCGGCAGGCCGTTGTTGGGACGGGCGGCGATCACGAAGTACACGGAACATCCGATGGCGGCACCGAAAGCGGCGGCCAGGCCGATCGGGTCGACGGCCTGGATCGCGCCGGGGCCGATGACCAGCACCAGGCCGCCGACCGCGAGCACCGAGCCGATCAGGACGACGGGTGCGGGTGTGCGCCTGCTGACCGCCCAGGTGAAGCCGACGAGGATGAGCGGCGCGAGGAACTCGATGAGCAGCGCGGTCGCCACCGGGATCCGCTGGATGGCGGCGAAGTAGAGCACCTGCGTGACCGCCACGCCCACCAGACCCATGCCCAGCACGGGCCAGCGGGCCTGCCACAGCAACGTCCAGCGGCCGCGCATCAGGACGACGACGAACGGCAGCAGCACCAGACCGGCGGTGAGCGCGCGGGCCGTGACGGCGGCGGCGGGGGACCAGCCGGCCTCCAGCAGCGGTTTGACGAACGCGCCGGAGGTGCCGAACGAGATGAACGAGACCGCGGCTGCGATCAGGCCCGTGGACTTCGACGGAATCCCCATGGTCGCGTGCCTCCCGGTTCCAGACGGTGTCATGGCCTAACCTGGCTCATGCCCCTGACGCTAGGCCGGTCTCGGTAAGGAGTCAATTTGCGTTTTGCCCCTGACACGGAGGAGTCGCTCGCCTTCGTCGTGGCGCTGTGCAACACGGACCCGTCCGCGTCGCGCGGTGGTGACGACGAGCTGGCCACCGTCGGCCAGTTGCTGGCCCTGCTCGGCCGCTTCCACTACACGGGGCGCATCGACGGCGACGAGGCGGAACTGCGGGACGTCCACCAGACACGTGCGCTGCTCAGGACCGTGTGGTCGCTGGAGCGCGATGACGCCGTCGAGGCCGTCAACAAGATGCTGCGCGACGCGAAGGCGCTGCCGCACCTCGTCCGGCACGACGACCTCGACTGGCACATGCACGCCACCGAGCCCACCTCACCGCTCGCCGAACGCATGCGGGTCGAGGCGGCGCTCGCCCTCATCGACGTGATCCGGATGAACGAGGTGCACCGCCTGCGGGTCTGCGCGGCCGACGATTGCGAAGGGCTCCTGCTCGACCTGTCCCGCAACGGGTTGAAGCGGTTCTGCAGCGTGCGGTGCGGCAACCGGATGAACATGATCGCGTTCCGCGAACGGCGCGCGGACGGCAGGACGATCGACTGATGCCCGACGGGCATCGGACGTGGTTGGCTGGCGGGTGTGGAACCGCGTTACGTCTTGGCGGTGGCGGAACACCGGCACTTCCGGGGGCACCCAGCTGAGCTGTTCGAACGAACCGCGCGCGGCGTGCGACGCAGAGGTGAGGACGATGACCGCTTGCTGCGCGGGGAGCCGGATGCGACGGGATGGCGATCAACCAGGAGGACACGGCACGTGAAGGTGGAAGAACTGTTGTGGCGCCTTGCCGACAAGTACGCGCCGGCTCCGCCGGCGTACTCCCTGCTGGTCAGGCCCACGTGGTTCGACCACGCCGGTGATCTCGTCGTGGTGGACGGTCCGATCACCTGGGAGACCCCGTGGCTCACTGAAGGAGGGTTCAGTCATCAGCTCCCGGCGGGCGCTCACCCGGTGTACGCGGGGACCTGCGCCTTTCCCCCGCAAGACGAGGACCCCGAGGCGTTCTGGCACACCGTCACCATGGTCGTGATCCCACTGACCGAGCCCTGTCGGATCGAGAGGGCGAACTGGGACGTCGCGGGTTACCACGACGTCCACCTGATCGAGGACTTCGCCGTCTTGTGGGGTGAAGAGGCCATGCGCCGCTCGCTCCCGCACGTGGACGACGCGTCCTCGTTCGTCCGTGACGCACGGGACGGCATCCTGGCCAGAGGGCCACGCCACCGCAAGGACAACTGGACGAACGTCGTGGTGGACCGGGAGACCGGTGCCAACGCCCTCGTCTTCCCCGTGCACGACTCGGAGTACGTCACCGGCTACGAGATCGTCGACGACGAGGGCGCACTGCTCTGCCTCGTCTTGGCGGCGTGCGGATAGAGCGGACGCGGGGCGATGCACCCGACACCGGCCTGCTCGCCGCGACGTGTCGGGCTTGCTGCCGTTCACGTTGATCCTCGACTGAACACCCTGGCAGAGGCTCTGACCAGGTGGACACCGGGCTATCCGATCAAGTCACCCGTGCCATGTGCGGAAGACGGGGCTAGCCGCCGAACGTGAACCCGGTGCGCACGCGCAGTTCCGTGGTGGCGCAGTCCCCACCCGCACGTTCGGCGACGAAGGTGTACTCGCGGTCGCTCGTCATCGGGAACTCGGTGCGCACCAGGACATCGTGCGACACGCCCTCGGCCACGGTCCTGCCGTCGAGCACGACGTGCCACCTCACCTCGGACTCGCAGCCGGGCAGCTCGACCGAGAGCCCGCCGTGTCCCGTGCGCGCCGGGGTGCGGCCGACACCGCCGAACCGCGTCTCCACCTTCGCCCCGGCGGCCAGTTCGTACACGTGCACGGGAGCGCAGACCGTGGCTTCCCCGCCACCGTTGCACTCCTGCACGGTGCGGGGAGCGTCACCGCCCACGACCTTGGTGTTCACGTGGTCCGGCAGGTTCGCCAGCATGGCGGCGGCGAAGGCGATGGCACCCAGCGACGCGATCATCGTCACCGTCGACACCACCACGGTGCGCACCCGGCGCTGCACGGCCTCCGAACGCTCGCGCGCCTCCAGTTCGAGCTTCTGCAGCAGCTCCGGCTTGTCCGTGGCCGCCGCCACGAGCATCGTCATCTGGCGGGTGGCGAGCGCGGCGGAGCGGGACGCCATCAGCGACGCGATGAGCGCGATGACGGCGCTGATGATCCCCGCTACCCACGACACCCGTTCGACCCAGTCCCAGAACACCGCGCAATCCAAGCAGAACAACAGGATTCAGCGGGCCGGAACGGTGATGATCACATCACCCGCGGCGCATCACGCGCTGGGCGAGGCGCGACCCGAAGCCGCCGAACGGGGGCTGGGCGAGGCGGAGCGTGTCGAACGCGAGCGGCTTGCGCAGCACGGGCTTGAGGTGGGAGAAGGCCTTCCACGAGTACTGGCCGTGGTAGGCGCCCATCCCGCTGGCGCCGACACCGCCGAACGGCAGCCCGCTCGCCGCCACGTGGATCAGGCCCGCGTCGTGGACCACGGCACCGGACGACGTGCGCTGCTCGAACAGGCGGCGGGTGCGGGCGGACGATGTGAACACGTACAGCGCGAGGGGTTTGTCCCAGGCGTTGACGACGTCGATCGCGTGCTCGGCCGAGTCGACCGCGACAACCGGCAGGACGGGGCCGAAGATCTCGTCGCGCAGCACCGGGTGGGCCGCGTCCGGGCCGACGGACAGGCGGTCGCCGCTCAGCGTCACCACGGTGGGCGCGAGGTACCGCTCCGTCCGGTCGTGCTCGCCGCCGATCGCCACGTTCGTCCCGTCCAGCAGGGACACGAGCCGGTCGAACTGCCGTTCGTCCACGATCCGGCCGTAGTCCTCGCTCGCCCGCGGGTCCGAACCCCATAGGTCCGCGATCGCCCTGCCGAGCGCCTCCACCAGTGCGGGGACCCGGTCGGGGGTGGTCATCACGTAGTCGGGAGCGACGCACGTCTGGCCCGCGTTGGTGAACTTCGCCCACGCCAGCCGCCGGGCCGCCTGGTCCAGGTGGGCGTCGTCGTCGAACCAGACGGGCGACTTGCCGCCCAGCTCCAGCGTCACCGGCGTCAGGTGCTCGGCCGCGGCCCGCATCACGATCCGGCCGACCGTGCCGCTGCCCGTGAAGACGATGTGGTCGAACCGCTGCGCCAGCAGCTCGGTCGTCTCCGGGACGCCGCCCTCGACCACGCGCACGGTGCCGTCGGGGAAGTAGGCGGGCACGAGCCTCGCGATCAGCGCCGACGTCTCCGGCGCCAGTTCGCTCGGCTTGAGGACGGCCGTGTTGCCCGCCGCGAGCACACCGGCCAGCGGGCCGAACAGCAGCTGCATCGGGTAGTTCCACGGTGCGATCACCAGCACCACGCCGAGCGGCTCGGGCACCAGCCGTGCCCGCGCCGGCCACAGGCCCAGCGGCACCGGGGCGCGCCGGGATCGTGACCAGCGCCGCAGGTGCCGCAGCGTGTGGCTGATCTCGGCGAGCACCACGCCGATCTCGGTCAGCTGCGCCTCGCCCGAGCCCTTGTGCAGGTCGCCCCACAGGGCGGCCTCGAACGCGGCCTCGTTCTCGGTGAGCATCGCGTGCAACGCCCGGAGGCCGGCGGTGCGGGCGGCCAGGGGACGGGTGGCGCCGGAGTCGAACACCCCGCGGGCGCCGGAGACGGTCGCGGCGATGTCAGCTGTCGTCGTGGGCATGCACCCCACCGTACCCCAATTACGAAACAGATTCTTTTCGTTTCTTCGCCTGGGTATGCTGGACGGGATGACGAAAGCCGACGCGGCACAGGGGCGCCCCAAAGACCCACGGGTGGACGCGGCCCTGATCACCGCGGCGATCGAGGTCCTCACCGAGTCGGGATGGGCCTCCTTCACCACGACCGCCGTCGCCAAGCGCGCGGGCGCCTCCACCGCGTCCCTCTACCGCCGCTGGCCCTCCAAGCAGGCCCTCGCCGGAGCCGTGGCCCGGCACATCGCCCAGGCCGAGCTGACCGGGATCGACACCGGCGCCCTCGAGAGCGATCTCCGGGAACTCCTGGCGCGCAAGCGGAAGATCCTGGAAGCCGCCACCGGCCCGGCGTTGCTCTCGCTGATGGGCCAGGCGGCGCACGACCCGGAACTGCGTCAGATCCTGCACGACGACGTCTACCTGGCGGTCCGCGGCGAACTCGGCGCCCTCGTCGGCCGGGCCACCGGCCGCGGAGAGATCGCGAACGCCGTCGGCAGCGCGCAGGTCGACGTGCTGACGCTGGTGCTGATCGGCACCGCCCTGGCCCGGTCGGTCTTCGTCGAGACCGGCGCCCACGACGCCGCCGAGGCCGAACTGCACCTGCTGCTCGCGGCGATCAACCCCGCCTGATCTACGGCCGCGGAAATTGTGGTGGGAGCAGGTCTGGTGGAAGCAGATCTGGTGGGAGCAGTTCTGGCGGGAGCAGCGACCCTGATGGCGTGGCGGGGCAGTTCGCCCGCAGCAGCACACCGGTGGTGCCCGGCAGGCTCACCGAGGTGACCGTCTTGCCCTCGTGGTCCTGGTAGGCGCGGTGCAGCGGCACCTTGACCGCCGGGCTTCCGGTCGGGTTGGCGTTGACCAGCGCCAACCCGCAGGTGAAGTCCCGCCGGAACACCTTGCTCGCGACCGCGCGGTAGGCGCCGACGGGGTGCCCGAGGTGCCAGTCGTACTCGGGGTGCCACGGCGTCGGGTCCCCGTAGCCGTCGGTCTTCGCGATCTCGGCGATCGCGGCGTGCCCGCTGGTGGTCATGAACAGGCTGGCCAGCGCGTACCGGAAGGCCTTGGAGTCGCCCGCGTCGAAGTGCGGCTGCACCCAGGTCATCTTGTTGTTCGCCTCGTTGACGGCGATCTCGGCGACCTGCCGGCGCCACCCCTCCGGGTAGTCCTCGAGGAGCCGGGCGCTGGAGAACGCCAGCCACCACTCGTCGAACGCGCCGTCGAGATAGGCGCCGTACGCGTCCCACCCACCCGCCTGCAGCCGTGCGTTGGTCAGGTTCCCGACCGAGAGCAGGCCCGCGGCCGCGAAGCCGCACCTCATCTCGGCGAGCATGCCCTTGTAGGCCGCCTGGAACGACGCGTTGTCCGGGTACTTCGCCGGGCACACGCCGGGGTGGTAGGCGTCGCAGGTGTAGAGGGCGTTGTCGACGAACACGCCGTCGAACCCGGTGGACTTGGAAGTGGCGACGACGTTGTTCACCCAGGCCTTGCGGTACTCGGGATTCCCGATGTCCATCTGCCAATGGCCTTCGTAGCCGGAGTAGGAGAGTTCGTTGCCGCGGGAATCCTCCAGGAACCACTCCGGGTGGTTCTTCCGGACATCGCAGTACCCCAGTCCGGCGGGCAGGTGCTCGTCGTCCTTGCCCCGCTTGCACGCGTAGGAGCGGGTGGAGGAGAGGTCCTTGTAGACGTACACCTTGACCTTGGGGTTCACCGCCTTGAGCTTCTTCAGCAGGTCGCCTTCCCAGGCGTTGAGCACGATGTGCGCACGGCGTTTGGCCTCGATCTCGATCGTGGCGTCGGACACCGGGGTGCTGTTGAGGTGCAGCCAGAAGGACTGGGTGCGGCCGACAGGGGCTCCTTCACCCGCCTCGGCCACGGGCGCGGCGAGTCCGATGAGGAGGAACGCCAGCAGAACCTTCGGCAGCCTGCCTGTTTTCTCAAGCATCGCCCCTCCTCGCTCGGAAGTCCTGTGAGCGAGGTACCCGTTCCGGTGCGGGGAAGTGGCGCAGGGGTCGTAAACCACCTGTTGTGGTGCGGGACTGTCCTGAAAGGACACGGTGAGTACCACCGCTGGTCTGGTCGGGTGATCTTTCCCGGCTCAGACCTGCGCCTTGCCGCGCAGCGCCTCGACGTCGGCCCGGAGGCGGCGGACCTCGGCCAGGACCTCCATCGTCGCCGCCATCTCCTCGCGGTCGTGTTCGGCGTGCTCCTCGGTCATCTGGCTCTGCATCGCGGTCACCGCGACCGCGATGAACAGGTTGAGCACCGTGAACGAGGTGACGACGAGGTAGCCGACGAAGAAGATCCACGCGAACGGCTTCTCCTCCATGACCTGCCGCGCGACCTCCGACCACGCCTCGCCGGTCATCACCTGGAACAGGGTGAACAGCGAGTCGCCGAGGTCCCCGAAGTACTCCGGCGCGACGGTTCCGAACAGCTTCGTCGCGATGACGGCCGACACGTAGAGCACCAACGCCAGCAACGCGGTGATGGACGCCATGCCCGGCAACGCGGTCAGCAACGCGGACACGACCCGCCGCATGCTCGGCACGACGGACACGAGCCGCAGCACCCGCAAGACCCGCAGGGCCCGCAGCACCGAGAAAGCACCCGTCGCCGCCGGCAGCAAGGTGATGGCGACGACCACGGTGTCGAACCAGTTCCACGGATCGCGGAAGAAGCTCTTGCCGTACGCGCCGAACCGCAGCAGCAGCTCGACCACGAACGCCGCCAGCGCCAGCCGGTCGACCACGTGCAGGGCGTCGCCGTAGGACGCGAGCAGCTCCGGCGAGGTCTCCGCACCGAGCGTGACGGCGTTGACCAGGATCACCGCGGTGATCACCTTGTTGAACCACGGGGCGTCGACCACGACGCGCAGCCCGCCACGGGAAAGCACGAAGATCAACCTATAGAGCTGATCTTCGTGCCCGGCGGTTCGCCCGTTCGGCCGCTACACCGCGTCCGCGACCTTGATCTTGCCCTCGACGATCTGGGCCTTGTAGCCCTCGAGGATGCCCTGCAGCTTCGCATCGATCTTGCCGCCCGACGTCGCGTAGCCCATGCCGTCCGACTTCAGGTCGAAGATCTTCGGCAGTGACGCGAGGTCGTTCGCCGCGGCGGCGTGGAAGAAGTCGTAGACGGCGACGTTCACGCGCTTGAGGCTGGAGGCCACGATGACGTCGCGGTTGGCCGCGAGCGCGGGCTGGTTGTACTGGTCGGCGTCGCAGCCGATCGCCAGCACGCCCGCCTCCTTCACCGCCGCGAACACGCCGATGCCGGACGCGCCCGCCGCCGGGTAGACGACGTCGGCGCCCTTGTCGATCAGGCCCTTCGCCGCCTCCTGGCCCTTGGGCGGGTCCTGGAAACCGGTGAAGTCGCCGGCCGGGGTGATGTACTTCTTGTCGATCGAGACCTTCGGCGCGGCGGTCTTCGCGCCCTGGTTGAAGCCCGCCTCGAACTTCTGGATCAGCGGGATGTCCACGCCGCCGACGAAGCCCACGTGGCACTTCTTGCTCTGGTACGCGGCGACGACGCCCGCGAGGAACGCGCCCTCCTGCTCGGCGAAGACGAGCGGCGTCACGTTCGCCACACCGTCCACAGCGGAGTCGACCAGGCCGAACTTGACGTTCGGGAACTCCGGCGCGACCACCTTGAGCGACTCGGTGTAGGCGAAGCCGACGCCGACGATCGGGTTGAAGCCCTCGGACGCGAGCTGGCGCAGGCGGGTCTGCTTCGCGGACTCGTCCTCGTTCGGCGCCGCGGACAGCTCGCGGGTGTTCTCCTTCTTCACGCCCATGTCCGCGATGGCCTTGTCGAACCCGGCGGCGGCCAGGTCGTTGAACGACGCGTCGCCGCGGCCGCCGATGTCGTAGGCCAGGCCGATCTTCAACGCGCTGCCGTCGACCTTCTTGTCGCCGGCGGCGCTGGTGCTCGACGTGGCGGGCGCGGTGGGCGGCGCCGAGAACTCGCAGCCACTGCCCGACGCGGCGGGCGTGGTGCCACCACCGGAGTCCTTCGCACAGGCGCTCACCGCCATGAGGCTGGTCAGCGCGATCGCGGCCACGGCGGTGCCACGCATACGACGACGCACGGTTCGTCTCCTCTAACTCGGCTTTGAGAGGCGGACGCTACCTCGCGCCCCGGCCAAACCGGTTGAGAGTTCACTTACTGGGATCGAGGATTTTACGAAAGACCAGGAAGTCGCACGGGCAGGCGAGATGGGGCACCAGGAACGGGTAGGCGGATTCCAGCTCGTCCTTGCGCACGAGCCGGTAGCCGATGCGCGTGTACCAGCCCCGGAGGAACTCCTTCACCGGGTGCTCCCACGTCTGCGGGACGAGCAGCTCCAGCTGCATCTGCGCGAAGCCCCGCTCACGGCCCCAGTTCTCGGCGAACGACACGAGGCCGGTGCCGATGCCGGTGCCGCGCTCCTCCGGCGCGGCGACCAGCATCCCGAACTCGCCCACGCCGTCCTCGATCTCGTGCACGCGCACGGAACCCACGACGCGATCGCCCGACCGGGCCACCGCGACCTGCCCGGCGGCGATGAGCTCCGCCACCTCGGCCTCGCTCGTCCGGGACTGGCCCTCGAGCCAGATCCCCTTCTCGGCGTCGGAGTACACGCGGTTGATCAGGGCGGCGACCTCGGCGGCGAGCCCGGTGTCGGAGATGAGGACCGGAGTCACCACGGCGACGGCTGGGTGGTCTTGGCGAGCTCGTCGGCGTGCTGGAGCACCCCGAGCTCGCGCAGCATCCGGTCGCGCTGCACCGGGTCGTGCGCGACGTGCGAAGCGTGCAGTGCCTTGCGCAGCCTGGCTTTCCGGCGCGGCGTCCACGGGCCGGCGATGGCGAGCTTCGCGGCGCGCAGCGCCGCCTTGTCCCGGGTGCGCGCGAGGGCGTCGCGGCCGTCGTCACCCAGGCCCAGCAACGACAACACGCGTTCGCGCAGCTCCCGTCCGACACGTGCCCAGGTGGTCGTGCGCCGGCGTGAGGCACGGATCTCGATGCCGAGCGCGAGGTGCAGCATCACCAGGCCGAGGACCGGTCCGAGCAGGACGCGGGCGGTGCCGGCGACTGGGCCGGACAGGCTGAAGGCCGCGAACGCGGCGAACGCCGTCAGTGCCCACGCCACGAGGCGGGCGGGACCGGGACGGCCGTTCTGGCGCACGCCACCGCGCATCGCCCAGCCGCACGCGACGAGCGCCGCCTCCATCACGGAGAACAGGACGACCCGCTCCACGACGTCGGTGATGCCCAGGCGCTGCTCGAAGAACCGCCACGAGGTGTCGACGCTGACACCGATGCTCATCAGCGCGACGGCGTAGAAGCCCTTGGCCCCGGCGGGCTTCGAGGGCTCCGCAGGCTCCACAGGTGGTTCAGGAGCGGGGGAGGGGACTTCCGCCTTGTCGAGCTCGGCGATCAGTTCCGGCGTGAGCAGCACATGACCGCTCGTGTCGGTCATGTCGTTGCGGGCGCGCCATTCGTTCACGATCACCCTGGCGTGGGAAGGCGTGGGCACCGGCTGGCCCTGCTTGTGCAGCCAGCGGCGGACGTCCTCGACCGTGCGGCCGCGCGGCAAGTGCTCCAGCGCGTGCTCGATCCTGGCCTTGTGCGTCTTCAACCGGGCCAACTCGGCGCTGTGGTCGGTCAGGGTGCCGACCTCGTCCGTGGTCACTCGTGCTCTCCGTCCTCATGTGGGGTGGCTTGCAGGGGCACGCGGACGCGCCGGACCCTACCCGGCTACCCGGCGTGAACATCATCAGCATTAAGACGTTGACACTGTCACGGTTGCAGTGTCAGTATCAGGGGGTGTGGACGCTCGACGAGTTGCTGGACCGCGTCTCCGCCGCGTTGACGGCGGAGTACTCGGGCGCGCCCAACGGCCGCGTCCGCGACGTGCCCGACAAGCGGGCCGTCCGCTGGTACGCGACGACGGGGCTGGTCGACAGACCGTCCGCGATGCGCGGCCGCACGGCGTTGTACGAGAGGCGCCACCTGCTCCAGCTGGTGGCGGTGAAAAGACTGCAGTCACAGGGGAGGACGCTGGCCGACATCCAGGCCGAGCTCGCGGGTGCCACCGACACGACGCTGACGGCCATCGCCCGCGTGCCGGAACAGCTGCTCTCCACCGCTGAGGCACCACCTCCGGAGGCCGTTCGCCCGAGGTTCTGGGCCGAACCCGCAGCCGAACCCGCTGCCGCGCCACCCGCACCCGCCAAGGCGTTCGCGCTGAACGGCGTCGCGCTCGGGGGAGGTGCCGTCGTCCTGGTGCCGGGGACGCCGACCGCCGCCGACCGCGCGGACATCGCCGCCGCCGCCCGGCCACTGCTCGACCTGCTCGCCGCCCGCGGCCTGCTCAACGAAAGGGAACCGTCATGACCATCTCCGTCGCCCCGATGAAGGCCGCCGAAGCCGACCGCATCGGCCGGACGACCGAGGACGCGGGCCTGGGCGCGCTGCGCACCGAACGCGGCAACCTGCCGCTGGAGCGGCTCGGCGTGCGGGCCTGCATCACCGGTCTCGTCGGCCGCGTGGTCTTGACGACCGGGTTCGTGAACACCCACGACACCGCTCTCGAAGCGACCTACGTGTTCCCGCTGCCGGACCGCGCCGCCGTCACCGGCATGAAGATGACCGCCGGCGACCGCACGGTGGAGGCCGACCTGCAGGAACGCGCGCAGGCCCGTCAGACGTACGACGACGCGATCGCGGCGGGCAAGAGAGCGTCCATCGTGGAGGAAGAACGCCCGGACGTCTTCACCATGCGCGTGGGCAACATCCCCGCCGGTGAACGGGTGACCGTCGAGCTGACCCTGGTGGGGCCGCTGGTGTTCGAGGACGGCGCGGCCACGTTCCGGTTCCCGCTCGTCGTGGCGCCTCGCTACGTGCCGGGCTCGCCGCTGCCCGGGCCGTCCGTCGGTGACGGGCACGCCCAGGACACGGACGTGGTGCCGGACGCCTCGCGGATCTCGCCGCCTGTGCTGCTGCCGGGCTTCCCGAACCCCGTGCGGCTCGGCATCGACGTCGAGATCGACCCCGCCGGGCTGGAGCTCGGCGAGGTGCGGTCGAGCCTGCACACCGTGGTCGCCGAGGGGAACACCGTGTCGGTCTCGCCGGGCGAACGGGTCGACCGCGACTTCGTGCTCCGCCTGGCGTACAGCGGGAACAGCTCCGCGGTCGTGTGCGTGCCCGACGAGGACGACAGCGGCGAGGGCACCTACCAGCTGACGGTGCTGCCGCCCGAGTCCGAGGCCCCGGTCCGTCCTCGTGACGTGGTGCTGCTGCTCGACCGGTCCGGCAGCATGTCGGGCTGGAAGATGGTCGCGGCCCGCCGTGCGGCGGCCCGCATCGTCGACACGCTGACCGCGGACGACACGTTCTCCGTGATCACCTTCGACCACCAGGTGGAACGGCCGGACACGCTCGGCTCCGGACTCGTCACGGCCACCGACCGCCACCGCTTCCGCGCCGTCGAACACCTGGCGGCCATGCAGGCGCGCGGCGGCACCGAGATGTACGAGCCGCTGCGCCAGGGCCTGACCCTGCTCGCCGGCGCGGGCCCGGAGCGCGCCCCGGTCCTCGTGCTGGTGACGGACGGCCAGGTCGGCAACGAGGACCAGATGTTGCGCGACATCGCTCCGATGATCAACCGGACGCGGATCCACGCCGTCGGCATCGACACCGCCGTCAACGCGGGCTTCCTCGGAAGGCTGGCCACCGCCGGGGCGGGCCGGTGCGAACTCGTCGAGAGCGAGGACCGGCTCGACGAGGCGATGACGCACATCCAGCGGCGGATCGGCGCGCCGGTCGTCACCGACGTCGTGGTGTCGCCGGGATCGGACCTGCCGCGGCCGCCCACCGCGATCTATCCGGGCGTGCCGCTGGTCGCCTTCGGCCGGTACCGCGGCGCCGCGCCCGACTCCTACGCGGTGCGCGGCCGGACCCGGGACGGCGGCGACTGGCAGGAGACGGTGGCGGTGCGGCAGCACACCTCGCCGGCCGTCCGGTCGCAGTGGGCCCGCGCCGCGCTGCGTGACCTGGAGGACCGCTACGCGGCCGGCGACCGGACGCTGGAGTCGTCGATCGTGGAGACCTCGCTGCGGTTCGGCGTGCTGTGCCGCTTCACCGCGTTCGTGGCGGTGGACGAGCGGGTCGTGTCCGACGGGACGGTGCACCGGGTGGTGCAGCCGGTCGAACAGCCCGCGGGCTGGGAGATGCAGGCTCCGGGGAGCCCGATGCCGATGTTCGCCGGCGGTGCGCCCGCGTTCGCCGCTGCTCCGGCGCCGTTCGCCGCCGCGCCCGCCGCCTTCGGGGGCGCGGTACCACCGCCTCCCTCCGCGCCGCGGGCGGTGCGCTCTCGTTCGCGCGGCCGGTCGGTCACGCCCGAGGGGGCGCCGGTTTCCCCGCCCGGATCGATGCCGGTTCCGCCGCCCGGATCGATGCCGGTACCTCCGGCCGTCGACCCGGCGGACCTGCGCGAGGTCGTGACGCTGGAGATCCAGCGCCTGGAGGCGGACGCGTCCCTGCCGTCGTGGGAACGCCGCGACCTGCTCGCCGACCTGGCCAGCAGGCTCGGCATCCTCCTCGCCGGCCGCACCGGCCCGGCCTACGAGCCGATGCGCGGCCTGTTCGCGGAGATCACGGCCGGCGGTGACGTCGAGAAGCTGTGGGCGCGGACGCTGGAGGTGCTGCGGGAGTTCGTCGCGGACGGGACGCCGGCCGAGCCGGAGCGGCGCAGGAGGTTCTGGCGCTGATCGGACGATTGCCCGTGTGAGGGTTCTGCCGCAACGCTTCCACTGTGAGCGCGTTCGGCGAGTGGACGACGGTCGAGGGCCTGCCCGCGTTCGAGTACCGGGCAGGCCCCCGGCCGTGGGATCCGATCATCGACCCGCCGACGTCGAGGCACCGGGTGCACCTGGGCAACCGCCGGGTCACCCTGGTGGCCGACAGCGACGGGCTGACCGGCGTGTGGGACGAACACCTCGGCTGCCGGTGGCTCGCCGAACGCACCGGCGTCGCCCGCTTCGGCGCACTGGCCACGGACTCCGCGGCGGTGAAGCTGTTCGGGCCGACCTTTTGCCGGACGGCGGTGGCGTCGGATTCCGTCGGCATCGAGCGGACCGTGCTGTGCCCGGAAGGCGCGGCGCCATGGGTCTTGATCAAGGTCGACGTGCTCAACCGGGGTGCGGAGGTCGTGCGCGGGGCGTTGACCGAGGAGTGGGACGTGCGGCCACGCCTCGTGGACCTCGAATTCGGGCCCGCGCGGGGTGACCCTCCGCCGGACGCACCTGTGGTCGCGCTGGAGAACTTCGGTGGCGGACGGGCGGAGACCACCGCCGGGCTCCTGACCGTCGAGGCCGGGCTGGAGCTGGCGCCGGGGGAGCGGACGACCGCGTGGTTCCGCTTCGGGCTGCTCGACGGGCCCGCCGATCCCGAGGCCGTCTACTCGACGAGCCTGGCGGGCCTGCGTGCGCGCCTTCCGTCCATCACCGTTCCGCACGCAGCGGAGGCGGCCGCCGAGATCGCGTGGCACCTGGCACTCCTGACCGGTGGAGCCTGCGAGGACGGCGTACTCGGTGGACACACCCTGAACCAGGGGTCCGCGTACTCGTTCCGCCACGGTTTCAACGGCGCCGCAAGGGATCCGCTGCAGCACGCGCTCCCGCTGGTCCACTTCGAACCCGATCTCGCGCTGTCGGTGCTGCGCAACACCTGTGCGTGGGGCAGTCCCGACGGCGATCTGCCGTACGCGCTCGACGGCCGCAAGCAGCCCTGGACGCAGCTGTTCCGCCCGTCCGACCAGAACCTGTGGGCCCTCTGGCTCGCCGCCGAGTACGCGGTCGTGACCGGTGACCTCGCCGCGTTCGGCGAGCCTGTGCCGTACCACCCCTGCCACGCCGCCGATTCCGTTCCGCTCGCCGAGAACCTGCGGCGCCAGTTCAGGTTCTTCGCGGACGAGGTCGGCGTCGGCGAGCACGGGCACGTGCGGATCCTCAACGCCGACTGGAACGACCTCGCCGTCACGGAGTCCGGAGTGGACCGTGAGGTGATGGTCGAGCGCGGCGAGTCGGTCCTGAACTCCGCCATGGCCGCCTGGGTGCTCCCGGTCTACGCGAGCCTCGCCGAACGCTGGGGCGACACCGCAACGGCTTCCGAGGCACGGCAACGCGCGGCGAGGTTCCGCGAGTTGGTGGCGCAGGAGTGGAACGGCCGGTGGTTCCGGCGCGCGCACGGCCCCGGCGGCAAGGTCGTCGGCGACCACGACCTGTGGCTCGAGGTGCAGCCGTGGGCGATCCTATGCGGCGCCGCCACCCCGGAGCAGGCACGCGCGTTGCTCAAGACGATCGACGAGACCTGCCGGGCCGGTTCGCCGCTGGGCGCCCGCCATCGCTGGCCCGTTCCCGAAGGCGCGCAAGGCCAGGTTTGGGCCTCGGTCAACATGACGCTGATCTGGGCGGCTTCCCGTTACGACCCGGAACTGGCGTGGGACGAGTGGCGGCGCATGACCCTCCACGCGCACACCGCCGCCTATCCGGAGGTGTGGACGGGGACCTTGT
Organism: Lentzea californiensis; assembly: GCF_024648825.1. GTDB lineage: Bacteria > Actinomycetota > Actinomycetes > Mycobacteriales > Pseudonocardiaceae > Lentzea > Lentzea californiensis. The sequence goes on along the minus strand of NZ_JANBBE010000018.1, from coordinate 69,094 downwards.
CCGGCCCTGACTGCTACCTCGCGCCGGACAGCGACCGTCCCGGCGAAACGTGGGCGCTGCCGGACTTCGGCACCGCGATGCAGGCCTACCCGGTCGCGAACCTGCACAGCCACTCGCAGCCCTTGCTGGCCTACCTGCGGCTGCTGGGGGTACCTCGATTCGGTGAACGCGCGTGACGAACCGGGAACCTCCGTGGTCCTGACTGTCACCCCGCACGAGTCGCCCGAGGAGTGCCCGTTGTCCAGCCCCAGCCACCGAGTCGTCCAGTTGCGCACGCCCCTGACCGAAGACCAGAGGCTGTCGCTCGTGGAGCAGACCACCCTGTGCCACCCGGCGGTGCACAGCGTCGAGCTGTCGTCGGACGCCGAGATCTACCTGGAAGTCGTGGTGTGGCGCGGAAGCTCGCCTCAGCGGGCCGTGCACGACATCGCCGCAGCACTCGACGCCGTGCTCCCCGGCGTGACCGTGTGCGTGTCGGTGTCGGCCGTCGCCTACCGGAGGCGCGCGACGACCCTGCTCGCGGTTTACAAATAGCGCTTCCTTGTCAAACTGACTTTACGTGCCCTACCGTTCTGTCAACCTCCCGGAGGAGCGTGGCATGAGCGACAAGAAGGCAACGGTGCCCGTCGGCTCAACCGAGCAGTGGACGGACGGCAAGCGGTACCTGTGGCTGCTGGGGCTGGTCGTGCCGTCCCTGGCGTTCCTTGCCATCGGGATGCACGCGGCGACGGGCTGGGGCGTGTGGTTCTGGATCGGCCCGATCGTGGTGCTGCTCGTCGTCCCGGCGATCGACCTCGTCGCCGGGCTCGACCGCGCCAACCCGCCCGACGACGTGATCGAGCGGCTGGAGAACGACCGCTACTACCGCTGGATCACGTACCTGTTCCTGCCGATCCAGTACGCCGGTTTCGTGGCGGCGTTCTGGCTGATCGCCCGCGGTGATCTGTCCGTCGTGGACAAGATCGGCCTCGCGGTGTCGATCGGGTGCATCGGCGGCATCGGCATCAACACCGCGCACGAACTGGGGCACAAGAAGGAGAGCCACGAACGCTGGCTGTCGAAGATCGCGCTGGCGCAGAGCTTCTACGGCCACTTCTACATCGAGCACAACCGCGGCCACCACGTGCGGGTCGCGACACCGGAGGACCCGGCGAGCAGCAGGGTGGGGGAGAGCTTCTACCGGTTCTGGCCGCGCACCGTCCTCGGCTCGATCGCCTCGGCCTGGCGGCTCGAACGCAAGAGGTACGCGCGGCGCGACCGGCACCCGTACCGCCTGGGCAACGACGTGCTCAACGCGTGGCTGATGTCGGCGGTGCTGTGGGCGGCCATGATCGTGTGGCTCGGCGCCGGCATCGTGCCGTACCTGCTGATCCAGGCGGTGATCGGCTTCTCGCTGCTGGAGGTCGTGAACTACATGGAGCACTACGGGATGCTGCGGCAGATGGCCGGCGCGCCGGGCCGCAGGCGTTACGAGCGGGTCGACCCGAGCCACAGCTGGAACTCCAACAACATCGCCACGAACGTCCTGCTCTACCACCTTCAGCGGCACAGTGACCACCACGCCAACCCGACCCGGCGCTACCAGACCCTGCGCGACTTCGCCGAGTCCCCGGTACTGCCGACCGGCTACGCGGGCATGATCCTGCTGGCCCTGGTGCCACCGCTGTGGCGGCGCATGATGGACCCGCGGGTGCGCGACCACTTCGGCGGGGACATCGGCCGCGCCAACATCCAGCCCGGCAAGCGCGTGAAGGTGCTCGCCCGCTACGGCGGCACGGGCTCGGGTCCAGACGTCGTCGCGGACAGCCCTGGCGACGCGACCGCGGGTGGCATGTGCCCCGGCTGCGGCTACGTCTACGACGAGAAGACCGGCGACCCGCGCGAGGGCTTCCCCGCCGGAACGCCGTGGGCGGACATCCCGGACACCTGGTGCTGCCCGGACTGCGGAGTGCGCGAGAAGATCGACTTCGTCGCGCCGGGACGCGTGACATCGGCCTAGGATCTGGTCATGGGTTCCCCAGCGGCGGCCTCGGGTCGCCGGCAGCCGATCGTCGAGGCGGCGATCGAGATGACGGCCCGCGACGGCTGGGCCGCGGTCACCATGACGCGGCTCGCCGGGCAGGTCGGCGTCAGCCGCCAGACCGTCTACAACGAGATCGGCTCCAAGAACTCCCTCGCCGACGCGATGCTCGCGCACGAGCTCGACCGGTTCCTCAGCGCGATCAGCGCCGCCTTCGACCGCCACGCCGACAACCTCGTCGAGGCCGTCCACGACGCCGTCCGGGACGTCCTCGAACTCGCCCGCGGCAACCTGCTGGTCCGCGCCATCGCCTCGGCGACGCACGGCGCCGACACCGAACTGGTGCCGCTGCTGACCACCCAGGCGGAAACCCTGCTCACCGACGTCAAGGCGATGCTCGCGGCACGGGTCGAGTCCTACCGGACCGGCCTGACGGGCGAGCAGGTCGAGGTGCTGGTCGACCTCATGACGAGGACGGTGCTCAGCCACGTCGTCCAGCCGACGGGCACGCCGGCCGGTACCGCCGACGGTCTCGCGTGGCTGGCGTCACGTGTGCTGGACGAGCCCGCGAGGAAACCGCTGCGCTTCGGCTGACGAACACCAGAGGTGAGCGAACTGATCAGCGTGCTCGACACCGTGGCCGACCGGCTCGTGGTCCCCGGCTACTCGAAGTGGGGCTACCGGCTCCGCAGGAGGAGCTGGTCCGACCTGGAACCCGGCGCGCTGCACGGCACCAGGGCCGTCGTGACCGGAGCCGGTTCGGGCATCGGCGAGGCGACGGCACTGGGGCTGGCCCGCCTCGGCGCGGACGTGGTGCTGGCGGTGCGCGACGAACGCAAGGGCGAGGCGGCCCGGGCCGGGATCGTCGCCGCGGTCCCCGGCGCCACCGTCCTGGTCCGGCACTGCGACGTGTCGAGCCTGGAGTCCGTGCGCCGGTTCGCCGCGGAGATCGACCGCGTGGACGTGCTGGTGCACAACGCCGGGGTCCTGCCGCAGGAGCGCACGGTCACCGCGGAGGGACACGAGCTGACGTTCGCCACGCACGTGCTGGGCCCGCTGCTGATGACCGACCTGCTGCGCCCGCTGCTCGCGGCCTCCGCGGACCCACGGGTCGTGCTCGTCTCCTCCGGCGGCATGTACACCCAACGCCTCCGCGCCGACGACCCCGAGTACCGCGAGGGCACGTACAAGGGCGCGACCGCCTACGCCCGCACGAAACGCATGCAGGTCACGCTCGTCCCGTTGCTGACGGAGCGCTACGCAGCCGACGGCATCGCCGTGCACGGCATGCATCCCGGCTGGGCCGACACACCAGGTGTCGCCGGTTCGCTGCCGGGGTTCCACCGGCTGACAGGCGCGTTCCTGCGCACCGCCGAGGAAGGCGCGGACACGGTCGTCTGGCTCGCCGCGACGGAACCCGCTCCCCGCGCCGGACGGTTCTGGCACGACCGCCGTGAACGTCCTACGCACCTGCTGCCGGGCACCGCGGAGGAGGACGTGGCCGCGTTCTGGCGGTACTGCGCCGCCGCGGCGGACCTCAGATGACGAACCTCAACGGCACCGACCGGAGGAACCGGTGCCGTCGGACACGCACACCCGGAAGCCGTAGCGCGAGCTGATGCGCTTGGTCATTCGCCGTGTTCGGCGCTTCGGGAACTTCCACTACGTCCGAACTTGATACGCAGCGTGTCCGTGCTCGGCACAGGATGCCGGATCACGGCGTGACGGCGGCCCGCAGCCAGTCCGGCACGTGCTCGTCGGCGCGCGGGAAGAGCTCCAGTTCCCGGGCGTGGGCCGGCGGGGGCGGCGGGGTGCGGAAACGCGGCTCGTCGTGGCGGTTGTACTCGATCGCGTAGTTGTCCGGGTAGTCGAGCCAGTAGGTGGCGTGCAGCCACGTGCCGCGCTCCGGGCGGGTCATCCCGGCGCGCAGCCGGGCGAACAGGCCGGGCACCTCGTCGGGCAGGTCCCAGCCGTACAGGGCGCCGTTCGTCATGCGCAGCAGGCCACTCGCCTCGACGTGGTCGCCGAGGGCCTTGTAGTCGACCTGGAGGTGGTTCCACCCCGCCGGCAGGTCCAGCACCAGCCGTCCGGTGATCCGTTGGAGCAGCTCGTCCTGCTGAACCGGGTTGAGTGGTTCCGTCATGATCTCAGTATCCCGCAGTCGGCTGGTCGTCGTTGTCGTCGGGCAGCTTGGCGCGCAGCCAGCCGGGGACGTGCTCCGGCGCGCGCGGGAAGTGTTCCAGGTCGAGTGCCCACTCATGCGGGCTCAGGTCCGGGGACCACTTCGGGTCGAAGTCGTAGTTGTAGGTGACGTGGAACGCGGCCGGCGGGTCCATCGTGTACCGCAGCGAGAACCACGTACCGCGCTCCTCCGTGTACATCAGCTCGCGCAACTCCCGCAACGCCTGACCCACCGACAGCGGCAGGTCAGCGGACGGGCTGGAGTGGTCCGGCATGAGCACGACGAGGGACATCAGGTCCTGAGTGAGGGCCACCGACGCGCGCAGGTCGATCCGGGACCAGCCCTCCGGGCACCCACCGAGCAGGTCACGGCCGATCTCCTGCAGCAGCTCCTGCTGTCGCTCACGGGGTGGGCGGGGGGAGGACGACCCGGTTGTTCCTCGCGGGTTCGGGGACATTGTGGAAGCTCCTGATCACGAGATCGGTCTTGGGCGGCGGCGGGTCGGACACCGTGAGGTGGTAGCGCACGTGCAGCTTGTCCGGTGTGTGGATGTCCGGCGTGGTGCGCTCGGCGAAGAAGTCCACCCGGTCGACGGTCGTGCCGTCGACCGCCGAGCGCCGTGCGATGTCCTCCTCCATCCGCCGCCAGGTGTCGTCCGTCGACCCGCCGTCGATCCTCATCGGGCGGTTCTCGTAGGCCCACTGCGGAACGTGGTTGATCCGCTCACCCGGACCGCCGCCCTCGAACGGCACGATGTGGCCGCCGTCGAACTTGAACAGGTCGTGCCGGTTGCCGTAGTAGTTGAACGGCGCGTACTCGCCCGCGGTCGGGCTCTTGTAGCCCTCCGGTCCACCGCTCGCGATCCGGCCGGTGTCGGGCTGGACGCCCTCGCCGGGCGAGCCCGGCTCGACACCGCGCCGCGGGCCCCAGAAGTCCTCGGCTCTGGTGCCGCTCGGCGGGTACACCGGGCGGCCGCTCGCGGCGACGGTGTCGCCGTGCACGTCGGTGCGGTACATCTGTTGGGGCACTTGGGGGTCCATGCCGTCCATGTGCCGCGGTCCGACCGCGAACGTCGTGTTCGGCGCCGGGACCGGCAGGCCCGCGTCCCACGTCTCCGCGGTGCCCAGTTCGGGGTTGAAGCCCTGGGTGCTGTTGCCCGACCAGGTGTGCACGTGCGACACCCGGCCGTCGGCGTCGGTGTAGAAGGTGCCGTGCCAGTCGCCGTTGTCGTTGTAGACGTCGTAGCGGGCATGAGGCTGGAGCGGGTTGTCCGGGTCGTTGCCGCGCAGGGAGAACGGGCCGTCTCCGTCCGGCGGGGGAGTCGGGTTGTAGTTCTCGTGCGGCGGCATCGACCGGTAGGTCCCGTCGGGGCCGCCGGGCGGGTTCCACTCCACGGCGGGGGGCGTACGCGACTGGTCGAAGTCGTCGAAGCGTTCGGCAGGGCGGTGGGCCGGCGACGCGTCGGGCGTGCCGGTGTCGTTCGTGCCGTTTGTGCTGTTCGTGCCGCCGGTCCGGTCGGTGTCCGTCGTGCCCGCGGTGGTGTCAGGGCGGGGCGTTCCGCCGTCGGGCGTCTCCTGGCCGCGGAACGTCTGCGTGCCGACCCCGGTGTCCACCTGGTACACGACACCCGGCTGGGGCCGGGCGGTGTCCGGGTTGACCGGGACGCCCGCGCTGTTGCGGGTGTTCGGCACGTTCGTGTCGACGTGCGTGACGTTGCGGTTCGCGTCCGTGTAGTACGTGCCGCGCACCGAGCCGTCCGGGTTGTGGACGACGACGCGGGAGTTCGGCTCCAGTGGCGGACCGCCGTTGAAGTCGAGGACGCGCTGGTTCGGGTCGACCTCCACGTCCACGCGCGGCAGGTCCTGGGGCGGATCCCACGGCACGGTCCGCTGCGGCGTCGGGTCGCGGCCCTCCGGCGGGTCGGTGACCGTGTTGTCCCGTGCGGCGCGGTCCCGTGCGTCGTCCGGGTCCAGGTCGTGCTTGTCGGCGTCGTTCGTGCCCGGCACGAAACCGTCGTCGCCGGCCCTGGTTCGGGTGTCGTCCGGACTGTGCGTCTCCCACTCACCATTCGGCGGAATACGCGGCCGGCGGTTGCCGTCGGGATCGACCTCGGCGTCACTGGTGTAGACGCGGCCGTTGCTGTCGGTCCAGGCGGGCTTGGTCGGCGCGAGGACGTCCGCGCCGGTGTGCCGGGAAAGCCGGTTGGCGAAGTCGTTCGAACCCGCGTCGCACCCGATCAGCCGGATCGGCGTCTTGCCGTCCCACCCGTTGCGCCGCAACAGGTCCCCGTACTCTTCCGGGCTGTAGCCGTGGTTGCCGATGCGGGCCCGGCCGTCCGGGGTGATGTGGACGTCGGCGGTGAAGTAGCGCGGATCGTGCGGGACGCGCTGCGGCAGGTCGCCCATCCCCGAGTCGCCCCGGTGGTGCGAGATACCGGCGGGGGTCGTCTCGCCGTACCGGGCGTGGGCGTCGTCGATGTCCGGCCGGTCCGCCGTGCCGAGACCGTCCGGATCGCGCGGCGGCGGTGACCAGGGGTCCTGGTCGGGCCGCTGGTGCGGGGCCGCTTCCTGGCGCGGGGTCGGCTCTGGGGTGTGCCGAGGAGACACGCCGTCCGGCGCGTTGCGCGGGGACGGCGTCTGTGCGTCCGGGTGACGCTGGAGTGGCGGGCCGTCGAAGGGCCGGTTCGGGACGTGCGGGGACGACGGCTGGTGCGGCACGTTGGGGTGGGACGTCGGCGCCGGGCCCCGGCTCTGCGGTCCGGTGTTGGGCTGGTTGGTGTGGGGCTGGTTGGTGTGGGGCTGGTTGGTGTGGGGCGCGCCGCCGGGGGCCGGGTTGCCGTGGGGCGGGTTGGCGTGGGACGGGCCCGTGTTGCCGGCGCCTTGGTGGGGCGGGTTCGCGTGAGGCGGACCTGCCTGCGACGGACTCGTGTAGGCATGCCCGCTGTGCGGCGGCCCGTTGTGACCGGGGCTGGTGTTGGACGGTCCGGTGTTGCCTGGGCCGTTGTACGAAGGGCTGGTGGTCCCAGGCGAGTTGTGCAGGGGACCGCTGTGGGTCGGCCCGGAGTGGGTCGGCCCGGAGTGGGTCGGCCCGGAGTGCGGCGGGCCGCTCTGCGAGGGGCCGGGACCGCTGTGCGGGCGCGTGTTGGCGGGACCGGTGCTGGGTGGCCCGTTGTGCGTGGGGTTGGTGTGCGGCAAGCCGCCGTGGGGCGGTCCGGATTGGACCGGGCCGTTGCCGGGGTTCGTGTGCGACGGCCCCGGACCCGCGTGCGGCGGGCTGCCGTGAGGGGCGCCGTTCGGTGACGAGCCACCGTGGGAAGGGCCGTGAGCGCTCGGCACGGTGTGCGACGGGCCGGGCCCGCCGTGCGTCGGGCCGTACGGGGAAGGCCGGGGGCCTTCCGCACCTCGCGCCGCCGGGATGCCGGAGCCGACGTCGCCCCGGCTTCCGGGCGTTCCGGTCCAGCCACCGCCGGAGCCGGGACGTGCGCCGCCACCACCGGGAGCACTACCACCCGGCGTACCACCAGGAGCACCTCCGGGCGCGCCACCGGCGGGGATGCCGGGCGGAGGCGTGCCGCCTGGGTTGGGCTGACCGCTCTGAGGGCCGGTGCTGGGGCCGCCGGTAGGGGGCTGGTCGGGGCGAGCGGGAGCGTCGGCCGTGGTCGAGGCGGAGGTCTGGTCGAACCGCGCCGGAGGTGGTGCGGAGTTCGCGCCACCGGGGCTGGCGCCGCCTGCGCCGCCGCTGGGCGAACCGCCGCCGTTCGGCCCACCGTCAGCCGTGCCACCGCCACTGGCGGAGGAGTTGGGGAGGTTCCCGCCGGGTGAGGGCTGTCCGTAGGGGCCGCGGTCGCCAATGCCGGGGTGGTTGCCACCAGGCGCGGGCTGTCCCGGACCGCCTCGGTGGTCGCCGACCGGACTGCTGCCGCTCGGCCCGCTGCGGGGCTCGCCCATCGGGCCGTTACCGCCGGGAGCAGGTCCCCCGCGCGGCGAGTCGAGGTCCGGCCCGCCGCTCGGGTCGCGCCCCGGCCTCGACGAACCGGTCGGGGCGTCGCTCCTCGGCGAGTCCGCGGTCGGCGCGGTGGTGCTACTCGTCGTGTTCGTCGTGTCGGCCGGCCGGGTCGAGGGCGGTGTCTCGGAGCCGGCGCCCGAACCAGACCGGGAATCAGAGCCGGGGCCCGGATCAGAGCCGGAAGGCGAACTCGAGGACGAGTCGCCGCCGCGCGTCGAGCCGGACGGCAGGCCGACGTCGGGGTCGCCCGTCTGGAGGAAGCCGCCCGCCTTGATGTTCTTCGGGTCCAGGACGTCGAGGCCTGTGACCTTGCCCGCGAGCTTCCCGACGACCTTCATGATCTTCTCGAAGACCTCGACCAGACGCTTCAGCATCGGCGAGACCCTCTTGATGGTGTTCAGCAGGTCCTGGATGATCTTCGCGATCTTCGCGGCCCACTTGGAGATCGCCGTCACGGCCTGCGCGACGATCACCGGCGTCCCGAAGCCCAGCGTGAACGCGGCCTCCAGCACCCAGGCGATGAGCTTGCCGACCAGGTCTGCGATCAGGTCGCGCACCATCTCGCGCACGAACGCGACGACCATGCCCATCAAGCCGACGACGGTGCCGACGGTCCCGGCGGCGGACGCGGCGCCGCTCAGGGCGTCACCCTGCGCCTTCGAGTCGGTGCGGTACGCGTCGGCCGCCGCGCCGGTCCACGTCTCGATGCCGGACTTGACCGCCGCGTTGTAGTCCTCGGCGATCTTCCCCAGCTCGGTGGCCACGTTGTTCCACGTCGTGGAGTACGACTCGATCACGGGCGGGTTGCCGGCCAGCCAGTCGAGCATGTCCTTCAACGGTTGCACGTGTTCCATCAGGAACGACGCGGCGGAGGACAGCAGGGTGCCGAACGGGTCGATGGCCATCGCGGCGGCGTCTGCGGCGAGCCCGACCAGGCCGAGGCCGCCCTCGATCCAGTTGCCGTCTTTGATGCCGTTGTACGTGTCCATCGCGGACTCGGCGATGGAGATGCCGGTCGCCCACCCGTTGTCGCCAGTGCCCGCGTTCACGAACCCGCCCGGCTGGGAGGGCGGCGCGGCGACCAGTGGGTTCTCGCCCGCCATCAGGCACCCGCCCCAGTGCTGACATCGACCGACCCGTGTTCGACCGGCACAACCGACACGGCGACACCTCCCCTGACTTCGCCTTGCCTGCCGCAGATCATGACGTATCGGAGTCCTGTGGGGTGCCAGAACTCTGCGCTTGCCCGCTGAGCTGCAGTGATCGGGATGCGTCGTCTGACGTCATGGCCGTGGGCCCTGAGACTGCTCTGCCTCGTCGTTGCGCAGCTCGGTGGCTCATACCTTCTGAAGGACGGCCTCGACCTGGTGGTGAAGTTCGCCATTTGGTACCGGAAACTCGTGCCGGAGGACATCGACGTGATCTTCGGCGACGACGGGTACAACTTCGACGGTGTGGTCACGCTGGACTCGACCGAGGAGGGCCTGGTCGAGATGGCTCGATGAGCGGATCACGTGGTTGCGCGCCGGAGGTGCTGAACTACATCCTTGACGACCTCGCCCTCTAGGTATATCTGGCCATCAGGTCGGTTTGCAGGGTGCGGTTGAGTCGTTCGACTTTGCCGTTCTGCCAGGGGCAGTGGGGTTTGATGAACTTCTGCCGGATGCCGTGGCGGGCGAAGTAGGTGATGGCGCGGCGGGTGAGGAAACCCGCGCAGGTCGGGCCTTTCTCGTCGGGCAGGATCTCGCAGTAGGCCAGTCTGCTGTGGTCGTCGACCGACGGGTGGACGTAGTCGAAACCTGCCCGTCTTCGGCCTGGTGATGATCAGCGTGCTCGCCGTGATGTGTGCGCCGTGGCGTCAGGTCGTGCGCAACGAAGGGACCGATGATGACCGGGAAATCGAGCTCGAAGCGTTCGATCCGGATCAGGCGGAGCAGATTGATCTGCTGGCTTGGTATGCGTTCGCGATGGCTGTCCGGAAACAGGAGAAGCCTGATCGGGAGGCGCAACCGTTCGACAGGTGGATCGCCGACCTCCGCCTGCCCGACGCGGGTTACGGCCCGCGTGAGTTCTGGGGCGCGCGCCGGGACGGCGAGTTGGTGGCGACGGCCAGCGCGTACCTGTTGGAGGGCGAGAGCGACCAGGTCGCGCTGACGAGCATCACGGTCGTCCCCGACCGGCGGCGCGCGGGCGTCGGCACTGCTGTCCTGCACCTGCTGCTACCGCTGCTGGAGGCGCGCGGCAGGACGGTCGTCGAGGGCTGGGACCTGCCAGAGGACGGTCCCGGGCGCCGCTGGGCGAACGCCGTCGGCCTGCGCACCGCCAAGTCGATGGTGGTCCAGTGGCTGGACACAGCGGACGTGGATCCGGTGGCGTGGGAGGTGTCCGTCCCCGATGGGTACCGAGTGGTGGACTGGTCCGGCGAGGTGCCGGACGAATCGGTGGACTCATTTGCTCGCGCTCTCACTGCCATGCGCGACGCACCGATCGGCGAGTCCGGTGTGGTGTTTCCGGTGTGGACGGTCGACCTGGTCCGGAAGTCGGAGGCGGAACTGCGCACGAGCGGCATCGGCCGGCGCGGTGTCCTCGCGGTGAACGAGGCCACGGGCGAGGTCGCCGCGCTGACCCTGTTGGACTTCTACCCGACGCTGCCCACCTGGGGCGTTCAGCGGGACACCGTGGTGGTCCCCGCCGAGCGCGGCCGTGGGCTCGGGTTGTGCGTCAAGGCCCGGATGCTGCGGTGGTTGCGGGAACAACGGCCGGAAATCGACCGCGTGCACACCGGGACCGGCAGCGACAACGAGCACATGATCAGGATCAACCACCTGCTCGGCTACCGGACGACCAGCGTCTCCGTCGGAGTCAACGCGAAGATCTCCGAACTGCGTGATCGCCGCGTCGAAGTGGCAGGTCAGGAGACCGGGTAGCTGACGAGTTCTATCCGCGTAGCGCGGGACGGCAGTCTGTTCGACGGGTGCCCGCGCTGGGGGTGTGGGCACAGGTCGTGTCGGTCAGCTCTGGCGGGTGGCGAGGGAGAGCGATGGTCAGGCGGTCGACGTGAATTGCCGGGATGATGATCGCCAGGTGCTGTCGACGCGGGTATGTATGAGATGGGCGAGAGCGGATCCTGGAGCGGCTCCTGGCGTGGAACGTCACGCAATGGTGCTCAACGGCAGTCAACGACACTGTCTGACCATGAATTCTTTATTTTCGAAGGTCAGAGGCTTGCTATACCAATCCGGCAGTATGAGGGTCATGGACGCAGGCGCTTAACTGTTCCGAGCAGGAGTGGATCTTCGGGGCAGTGACCAGCTGCGATCAACGTGATGGAACAAGCGCCACCTGCACCAAGTGGCGGGGAACCGTGTTTATGCAGGTCGGAAGGCCGTGAACTCGTATCTAGGAGTCAAGGGGCCGCAGGTTTAAAGCCGGTCCTCCCATGGGCTGAATCAGCCCGCCTATTCTGGATGAAGCCCAGTTCGGATGGCTTTTCGTGCGCTGGAAACGATCTCCGCTTGATCATCGTTTTCATGATCAAAGGCCGATGAAGGAGCCAACGAAGGAGGCGCTGCCTCCTTCGTCTTGACTAACGTCAAACGTAGCCGTATTGACCTGCGAGAGTCGCATTTCCGCAGGTCAGTGCGGCATTCATGCTATAGGACGAACTTCTGGTACTGCTCGCGGTCCAGGTCGTACACCTCGAGCGTCACCTGGGTCGGCAGCCCCTCCACCGGCTTGAGGTGATCGCGCGCGATCCCGATGGCCACCCGCCCGACCTCCTGCTTGAGCTCGACCGACCGGCCCGTCAGCAGCCCCACCCTGATGTGGAGCATCGCCGCGGGCGAGCCGTCGCCGATCACGGACTCCTCGATCGTGCGGAACCGCGTCTTGAACGCCGGCACCTCCGCGCTGACCAGCGGCCCCACGGTCCGGTGCAGCGCGAGGGCGAAGGCGCGGCGGTCGAAGGCCTCGCCCAGCTCGGCGGAGTGCTCGACGGTGATCTGTGGCATGGGCCCACGCTACCGGCGCCGTGCTCGAACGACGCCTGCCGTGGGATCCAGCTGATCACTTCCCGTGCGGGTCCTCGACGTTGATCGCGGCGACCACCTGGTCGTAGTCGCCGCGCGCCTCGCCGTAGCGCAGGAACTTCACGCGCTCGACCTGGATCTCACGGGCGTCGGGCTGGGTCTCGACGATGCTCATGACCTCGGCGACGTACTCGCCGAGCGGCATGGCGTGCTCGTTCTCGGCGTGGCCCGGCAGCAGGTCCGTCTGCACGGCCGGCGGCTCCAGCTCCACGACCTTCACCGACGTGTCGGCGAGCTGGAGCCGCAGCGTCTCGCTGAGCATGTGGATCGCGGCCTTGGACGCGTTGTAGCTCGGCGTGATCTTCAGCGGCGCGAAGGCGAGTCCGGACGAGACGGTCATGATCGTGGCGTCCGGCAGCGTCTGGAAGTGCTCGACGAACGCGGCGATCAGGCGGATCGGGCCGAGGACGTTGGTCGTGACGATGCCCTCGGCGGACTCCAGGAACGACTCGGGGCGGTGCCAGTCCTCGACGCGCATGACACCCGCCATGGTGATCAGCACGTTGACCGACGGGAAGCGGGCGATGACGTCCTTGGCCGCGGCCTGGACGCTCGCGGCGTCGGCGGTGTCGATCCGGACGGTCTCGACACCGGGGTGCTCGGCCGCGATCCGGTCGAGCAGTTCGGTGCGCCGGCCGCCGACGACCACGGTGTTGCCGCGCTCCCGCAGGGCGAGGGCGAGCGCCAGGCCGATGCCGCTGGTGGCTCCGGGGATGAAGACGGTGTTTCCGGTGATGTCCATGGCACTGAGCTTCTGCCGGTGTCCGCCACTGCGGCAGAGAGCCGTTATCGGGGGATCGGCGATCCCTGGTTCGCGGCGCGCGGGCCCGGATACTGGGGTTCATGGATCGGGTGGAACTCGCGGGATTCCTCAGGCGCCGCCGGGAGGAGCTCAGGCCGGAGGACGTCGGCCTGCCGGTGGGCGCGCGCAGGCGGGCGCCGGGGCTGCGGCGTGAGGAGGTCGCGGCGCTGGCCGCCATGTCCACCGACTACTACACGCGCCTGGAACAGCAACGCGGCCCGCAGCCGAGCGAGCAGATGCTGACCGCGCTGGCCCGCGCTCTGCGGCTGACCGATGACGAACGCGACTACCTGTTCCGCGTCGCCGGTCGCAACGCCCCGTCGCCCCGGACGGGCGCCACCCACGTGGCGCCCGCGCTGCAACGGGTGCTGGACCGGCTCGACGACACCCCCGCGCTGATCCTGTCGAACCTCGGCGAGGTCCTGATGCAGAACCGGTTCGCCGAGGCGCTGTACGGCGACTCCTCGCGCTTCACCGGGTATGCCCGCAGCGGGATCTACCGCTGGTTCACCGACCCGGACGAGCGCCTCGTCTACCCCGAGCACGACCGCGACAGGCAGGGCCGCACCCAGGTGGCGAACCTGCGCGCCGCCTACGCCTCGATGGGCCCGCGCTCACGGGCCGGTGAGCTCGTTCGCGCACTGCAGAAGGAAAGTGCGGAGTTCGCCGAGTTGTGGGAACGGCACGAGGTCGCGAAGCGGTTCGAGGACCACAAGGTGCTGATCCACCCCCAGCTCGGGGAGATCGAGGTGGACTGCCAGGCGTTGTTCACCGAGGACCAGTCGCAGGCGCTGCTCGTGCTGACCGCGCCGCCGCGCACCGAGGCGTTCGACAAGCTGCAGCTGCTCGGCGTGCTGGGCACGGAGAAGTTCGTCAGCTGAGGACGAGGATCGTCTCCTCGATCTCGGCCTTCCGGGCCGCCGCGTAGCCGACGTCGGTCCCGACCGGCTTGAACCCCGCCCTCGTGAGCACGCGCATCGACGCCGGGTTGTCGCTGGCCACACGGGCGTGCAGCGGCCGGACCGTCACCTGTTCCAGCAGCAACGCCACCGCCCGCCCGGCGACGCCCTGGCCCCAGACCGCGCGGTCGACCCAGTAGGTGATCTCGGTGTCGCCCTCCATCACGAAGCTGGCGATGCTGCCCACCACCGCTCCGTCACCGAGGATGACTTGGTTCAGGGTCTCGGGATTGCCCCGGATCTCGCGCATGTGCGCGTCGAACGCCTCACGGTCGTCGGGGTCCTCCGCGGTGAACGCCGCCATCCGCACCGATTCGGGATCACGCATGAAATCGAACAATATGTCCAAGTCCGCGTCCTCGAGGCCTCTCAGGGCCACTTCGCTGATCATCGAGCGAGCCTAGTCGCGAGCCACGACAAAGACAGTGGATAGCGATAATCGATCGCCCCGTGTCCCGCGTCGAAGAGCTCGAAGTGCACGCGCTCGTCCGGAATCCCGGCCGCGGCGATCTCCTTGCGGAACGCCTCCGCGCCCAGGTCGAGGAAGTACTCGTCCCGCTTGCCCGCGTCGATCCACACGGCCCTCAGCGAACGGATCGCGTCGGCACGACCGGCGACCATCCGCACCGGGTCCCAGTCGAGCCAGCGCTGCCACACCTGCGGGACCGGCGCTCCGGTGACCGGGTCGAACGGCAGTTCCGGCGTCCCGTCCTCGCGCGCCGAGAAGCACGCGGCGACACCGAGTATCCCGAGCAGGTCCATGTCCTCGGGCTTCGTGAACGCGGTCCGGCTGGTGAAGTCCGTCCACCACTTCTGGACGTCGTGGTCGTAGCCGCGCAACGCCCGTGCGGCCTTGCCGAAGTCCGCGAGGTAGCAGAGCTCGTAGAGCGCGTCACCCGCGTGCGTGGCCAACGCACCGAACAGGTCGGGCCGCAGCATCGGCGTGATCATCGCGCCGAACCCGCCGGAGGACTTGCCCGCGATCGCCCGTGACTCGCGGTCCGGGATCGTGCGGTAGTGCGCGTCCACCCACGGCACGACCTCGTCGCACAAGTACGAGTGGTAGCGGCCGGTACCGGGGGAGTCGACGAACTGCGACCCGCCGTACGACGTCCACGCGTCGACGTAGACGACTATGCAACCAGGGGCTCCTTGCGCGAACACCGCGTCGGCCGTCTCGATGAACGGCTGCCGGAACGGCATCCGGTTCGCCCACATCGCCACGTGCCCGGTGTAGCCCTGGATCACGTACACGGTGGGGTAGTGCTCGGTCCCGGAGTCGTAGCCCGGCGGCACGTACACCCACAGCGGCCGCTCGTGCGGATCACCGAGCGGGTTGTCGCGCAGCAGCACCGAGTCGACGGTGTGCCGGTCCAGCCGACCGGCGAGCGGTCCCTCCCAAGGCAGCATGCTCCCAGTCAACCACAGTGGACTCGCCGGTCCAGAAAACTTAGGCTCGGGTCATGGCACTGACGACGAAGGGGCGCGCGACCAGGCAGCGCATCATCGAGGGCGCCGCGGCCTACCTGCGCAGCGACGAGCCGGCGGGCGTGACGCTGGACGACATCCGCGCGATCACCGGGACGAGCAAGAGCCAGATCTTCCACTACTTCCCGGACGGCAAGGAGCAGCTCTTCCTCGCCGTGGCCCGCCACGAGGCGGATCGCGTGCTCGACGACCAGCAGCCGCACCTGGGCGCGCTCACGTCGTGGGCGGCCTGGGAGCGGTGGCGCGACTCGGTGATCGCCCGGTACCGCGCGCAGGGACGGCACTGCCCGCTGGGCACGCTGATGGGGCAGGTCGGGAGCACGCCGGGCGCGCACGAGGTGGTCAGCACACTGCTGAGCCAGTGGCAGGCTCACGTGTGCAAGGGGATCGGCGCCATGCAGGCGGCCGGGCTGGTCCGGGAGGCCCTCGACGCCGACCGGGTCGCCGCCGCCTTCATCGCGGGCATCCAGGGCGGGGTCCAGGTGCTCATGTCGACCGGTCACGTCGGGCACCTCGAAGCGGTGCTCGACACGTTGCTCGACCACCTGCGCGGCTGATTTTCTGGACTTGCTGGTCCAAAAAAATGCTCGTAGCTTCGAGGACATGACACAGCGACTGGAGGGCAGGACCGCCCTCGTCACCGGTTCCACCAGCAACATCGGCCGCTCGATCGTGGTCGCCTTCGCCCGCGAGGGAGCGCACGTCGTCGTTTCCGGGCGCGACGAGGCCAGGGGAGCGGAGGTGGTCGCGCAGATCCGCGCGGACGGCGGGAAGGCCGACTTCGCCCGCGCCGATCTCGACGGTTCGCCGGACGCGAGCCGCGCGCTCGCCGCCGACGCCTCCGCGCTGCTGGGAGGTCACGTCGACGTCCTCGTGAACAACGCGGGCATCTACCCGCCCTCCACCACCCCGACGACGGACGAGGAGACCTTCGACCGGGTCTTCGGGGTCAACGTGAAGGCGCCGTTCTTCCTCACGCAGGCCCTAGTTCCCGCGATGATCGGCGCCGGCGGCGGTGTGGTCCTCAACCTGGGTTCGTGGATCACCAGGCTCGGCGTCCCCAGCGGGGCGATCTACAGCACGAGCAAGGGCGCGGTGGAGACGCTCACGCGGGCGTGGGCGGCGGAGTTCGGGCCGCAGGGCATCCGGGTCAACGCCATCTCGCCCGGCGTCATCGCCTCGGCGGGCTGGGACGACACGACCCGCGGCATGGCCGACGGGATGATGCGCGGCACGCCCGCCGGACGGTCCGGGCACCCGGACGCGATCGCCGCCGCGGCGGTGTACCTGGCCTCGGACGAAGCCGAGTTCGTGCACGGCATCGTGCTGGACGTCGACGGCGGCCGCACCGGGGTGGCGGTCGTCGCCGTGTGACCCCGGTCACCTTCCGGTCCGGTTTCTGTGACCTGAGGTGAGACTCGCCGGTCTCCCATGGCGTACAGGACAGTCGGCGAAGGGTGCGGAAGTGACGGGTCGGGAGTGGCTGGGGCAGGTGGACGCGGAGCAGGTGCAGGCCGCGCGGGCCGGTGATCGGACGGCCCTCGACGCCGTGGTCGCGGGTTGCCTGCCGCTGGTCTACAACGTCGCCGGTCGGGCGCTGCACGCCGATTCCGACGTCGACGACGTGGTGCAGGAGACGATGGTCCGCGTGATCCGCGGCATCGACGCGCTGCGGGAGCCGGACCGGTTCCGGTCGTGGCTGGTCGCCGTCACCATCAACCAGGTCCGCGACCACTACCGCCGCCGCGACCTGGCCCCGGCCCCGCTGGAGGAGTACGACCGGGCCGATCCGGGCGCCGAGTTCGTCGAGGTCGCGTTGTCCCGGCTGCACTTCGCCCAGCAGCGCCGCGAGGTCGATGAGGCCGCGCGCTGGCTGGACCCGGCCGACCGCGAGCTGCTGGCGCTGTGGACGCTCGAACGCGTCGGGCAGCTGACCAGGGCCGAGGTCACCGACGCGCTCGACCTCGGCGCGCACGCGGTCACGGTGCGCGTGAGCAGGCTGAAGGGCCGCCTGGAGACGATCAGGCACCTCGTCCGCGCGTTGTCGATGGAGCCGCGGTGCGCCGGGCTCGACCGGGCGGCGCAGGGCTGGAACGGCGAGCCCAACCCGTTGTGGCGCAAGCGGCTCCTGCGGCACGTCGACGACTGCGGACGCTGTGGACGAGGCGTGGACGACGCGATGCCCGTCGAGCGCATCCTGACCGGCGCCGCGCTGCTCGTGGTGCCGGCCGCCTACCTGCCCCGGCTGCTCGAGACCCTCATGGACGTCACCCCGGACTCCGTCGCGTTCGAGTCCGACCTCGGCACGGTGCCCACGCACCTCGCCGAACCGGCCGGCGTGTTCGGCAAGCTCGCGGGCATCGCCGGCGGCAAGCCGGTGCTCGTAGTGGCGGGCGCCGCGGCCGTGTGCGCGCTCGTCGGCGTGGTCGGCACGATGGTGCTGCTGCCCTCCGACCCACCGGCGGCCGTGGCCGGGCCGAACACCACGCAGGGACTGGCGCTCAGCACGTCCTCGTCCCAGCCGGCGGAGACCACGTCCGCGGCGTCGAGCGCACCGACCACGACGACCACCACCACGACAACGACGGCACCGCCCGAACCCGTCCGCGCCGCCACGCCGGAGGAACGCGTCCTGGCGCTGATCAACGAGACCAGGGCGAAGGCCGGCCTGGCACCGCTGACGGTCGACCCGGCGCTGGTCACCGCGGCCGACCGGCACACCAGGGCCATGATGAGCAACGGCTGCGGCCTGTCGCACCAGTGCGCCGGCGAGAGCGGCCTCGGCGAGCGCAGCACCGCGGCGGGCGTGAAGTGGAGCTCGGTCGCGGAGAACGTCGGCATGGGCGGCCCGGTCAAGGACAACGTCGAGGCGATCTCCAAGATGGCGCTCGGCCTGACCCAGGGCATGATCGACGAGAAGCCGCCGAACGACGGCCATCGCAAGAACATCCTGAGCAAGTCCTCCACCCGCATCGGCATCGTCGTGGTCCGTGACGCCAAGGGAACCGTGTGGATGACGCACGACTTCGCCGGAAGTTGAGCCGCTCCACACAATTAGAAAAGATCATCCTTAGGTCGTACGTGGGAACGCGACCACGGTCGGACGCGTGACGATCCGCCCAAGCAGCACTGTGTCTCCCGTGCAGACCGTCACCTACCGCTGGCCGACCGCGGTCGTCACCGACACCCCGGAACTGTTGCGCTGGACGGGTTTCGGCGGTGCGCTCCTGCTCACCGCCGGTGCCTGGGCCGTGAGCGCCAGAACCGGTGGCGCGGTGGCGCTGGGCGTCGCGATCGCGGGTGCCGGTCTGGTCGTGCTGACCTGGGCGCTGCTCGGCCGCACCAGGCCGGACCCGGGGTGGCTGCGCCGGACGCTGGCCTGGTGGTGCGCGCCGCTGCTGGTGGCGCCGCCGCTGTTCAGCGCGGACGTCTTCAGCTACCTGGCCCAGGGCGAGGTGGCCGCGAAGGGGCTCGACCCCAACGTGGTCAGCCCGGCGGCCGGCGCGAGCGCGGAGGCCGTGGCACGCGTCGGCGTCTACTGGCGTGAGACGCCGTCGCCGTACGGGCCGTTGTTCACCACGGTCGAGCGGGCGATCACCGAGGTCACCGGCGGCGACCCCGTCCTGGGCGTCGTGCT
The DNA here is from genome assembly GCF_024648825.1 of Lentzea californiensis. GTDB lineage: Bacteria > Actinomycetota > Actinomycetes > Mycobacteriales > Pseudonocardiaceae > Lentzea > Lentzea californiensis. The sequence continues at coordinate 49,913 of NZ_JANBBE010000018.1, read as the reverse complement.
GTACCGGCTGGTCGCCGCGCTCGGACTGCTGCTCGTCGTGTGGGCGGTGCCCAGGCTCGCCGCCATGACCGGTGTGCAGGAGCGCACGGCGTTGTGGCTGGGCGTGATGAACCCGTTGGTGCTGTGGCATCTCATCGGCGGTGTCCACAACGACGCGCTGATGCTCGGTCTCATGCTGTCCGGCACCGTGGTCGCGTTGCAGGCGCTGCCCGAACTGAAGTGGTGGCAGTACACGGCCGGTGTCGTCCTCATCGGACTGGGGGCGCAGGTCAAGCTGCCCGCGCTGGTGGCGTTCGCGGTCGTCGGTACCGCTCTGGCGCGCAGGCTGGGCGGTGGCTGGATCAGGTTCGTCACGGCGGGCTTCGCCATGGTCGTGGCCGCCGGGGTGGTGTCGGTCGTGACGTCGCTGGCCGGCGGGTCCGGGTTCGGCTGGGTGCAGGCGCTCGGCACGCCGTCGAAGGTCAACAGCTGGATGGCGCCGACGAACTGGCCCGGCTATCTGGCGGGTGCGGTGTCCGGCCCGCAGGCCGGGCAGGCGATGATCTCCTCGGCACGGATCGCGGGGCTCGTGCTGATCCTGTGTGGAGTGGCGGTGCTGTTGGGCCGCCAGCTGCGCGGACGGATCTCCGAGGTGACGTCGCTGGGAATGATGATGAGCGTGATCGTGGTGCTGGGGCCGGTGATCCAGCCGTGGTACCTGCTGTGGGCCGTGCTGCCGCTGGCGGCGTGCCTGCCGGTGGGGCCGTGGCGGACGCGGGTCGCCGTGCTCGCCGGGGTGTTCGCACTGCTGGTGCCGCCGCTCGCGGGCAACTTCGCGGGCCGCGTGCCCGAGCTGGTCGGTGCCTACGTCGTCGGGATCGCACTCGTCGGCGGCGCGTACCTCGTCCTGCGCCGGGCGAGGGTGTCCGTTGCGCAAGCCTGATCTCGCCCGCTACGGCGCGGCGGCGGTGGCCGGCGGCGCGCTGGCCCTGAGCTTCCCGCCGCGCACGCTCTGGTGGCTCGCCGTTCCGGCGTTCGTGGTGTTCTGGCTGGTGCTGAAGGGCGCGGGCGCCCGTCGCAGCGCCGGTCTCGGGTTCGCGTTCGGACTCGCGTTCTTCCTGCCGCACCTGTGGTGGATCCAGCACTTCCTGGGCAACGACTTCGGGCCTTGGCCGTGGCTGGTGCTCAGCGCGTTGATGGCGTTGTTCATCTGCGGTGTCTGCGCGCTGTTCCCGCTGGTCACGCGGCTGCCGGCGGCTCCGGTGTGGGCGGCGCTGCTGTTCGTGCTGCAGGAGACCCTGCGCGGGCTGATCCCGTTCAACGGCTTCCCGTGGGGCCGTGTCGCGTTCGGCCAGGTCGACGGGCCGTTCGCGCGGCTCGCCGTGCTCGGTGGCGCGCCGCTCGTCACGTTCGCCGTGGTGTTCACCGGGTTCGGCCTGGCCGCCTGGTTCCCGCGGTGGACCCGCGCCTGGGCGCTGGTGCCGGTCGTCGCCTCGCTCGCCGTGAGCCCGTTGATCTCGATCGAGGCGCAGACCGGCGAGCGGACCGTGGCGGTCGTGCAGGGCAACGCCCCCGACCTCGGCCTCGGCCTGCTCACCGAGGGCGCCACCCTGCGCGACAACCACCTGCGCAAGACCGCGGAACTGGCCGCGCTGGTCCGCGGCGGCGCACTGCCGAAGCCGGACCTCGTGGTGTGGCCGGAGAGCGCGACCAGGACCCGTGACCGAGACCCGGTGCTCGACGCGGCCATCGCCGACCTCGGCGTGCCGACCCTGGTGAGCGCACTGCGCGACGGGCAGAACTCCGTCATCACGTGGGATCCGAAGGCCGGCGCGGGGGAGTCGTACGCGAAGCAGGAGCTCGTCCCGTTCGCCGAGCACATCCCGCTGCGCCCGCTCGCCCGGATCTTCACGCCGTTCGCGGACCAGCCCGATCTCGACGCGGGCACCGAACCGGGTGTGCTGGACATCGCGGGCACGCGCGTGGGCGTCGGCATCTGTTACGAGGTCGCCTACGACTACGTGCTGCGGGAAAGCGCCGCCGGCGGCGCCCAGCTCCTGGTCGTGCCGACGAACAACGCCTGGTACGGCCGCGGCGAGATGACCTACCAGCAGCTCGGGATGGCCCGCCTGCGCGCGATCGAACACGGCCGTGCGGTCGTGGTCGCGGCGATCAGCGGCGTGAGCGCGGTGGTGCGGCCGGACGGCAGCGTCGTGCGGTCGACCGGGATGTTCACCGACGACCTGATGGTGGACACCGTGCCGTTGCGCACGGACGTGACGTTCGCGACGCGGTTCGGCGCCGCGATCCACGTCCTGCTCACGGGCTTGGCGCTGGCCGCGTGCGTGGCCGGGTTGTGGTCACGGCGGGCGCGAAGGTCGACAGGCTCCCCGGCAAGCCAGGACTGAGCGACGGGTGTGGGTTCCAGGCTCCCGCGGGAACCTGGAACCCACACCCGCGACCGCAACCACCTCTCCGGCGCTCCGGTCTCGCGCGACGCGAACTCAGTTCTTGCCGAGCAGGGCCGACCCCAGCAGCGTTCGCTGGTGCAGCACGGACAACCCCTGCCTTTCCGTCGTCAGCAACCCCGCCTCCCGCAGCACCGTCGTGTGCCGGCTGACCGACGACGGTGACGCGCCGAGGCGTTCCGCCAGCTCGGTCGTCGTGGCCCCGGCACCGACGGCCGCCAGCACCGCCGACCGGGTCGTGCCGAGCAACGCCGCGAGCGCGCCCTGCTCACGCCGTCCGCTCGCGAGCTGACGCTGCCACGTCCAGTCGTGGTGCAACGGGTACACCACGGTCGGCGGCAGCCCCGGATCAGCGAACGCGACCGGTGTGCGGCGGCAGAAGTACGACGGCACCAGCCGCAGCCCGCGCCCGTTGAGGTACAGGTCCCGGTCGTGCGCGTACTGGACCTCCAGCACCGGCGCCCGCCAGTTCATCAACGGCCACATGCCCCGCAGCAACCCCTCGACGTCACACGCGAGACCGTTGCGGTGCACCCGATCGGTCTCGACCGCCTCGTCGATCAGATCGCCGTACGGCTCGATCACCTCGCGGTGGTACCGGATGAGCGCCTCGGTGAGGCCCATCAGGGACTCGCCGTCGCCCGCCGCCAGCGGACGCGTCCACTCCGGAACCGGCCGCACCTCCTCCAGCCGCCGGAACTCCTCTCGCAGCCGGTGCCGGGGTGTGGACCGGATCGCGGCGAGCGCGCTCCCCAGTCCTTGCGCACCCTCGGGCGGTGTGAGGAAGTCCGGGAAGTACGGACCGAGCGGTGCGAGCACGGACAGCATGCGAACGCCGGACGTGATCACCTGCCGGTCCCCGTTGCGGCGGACGTGACGAAGCCACGGCTGCAGCAACAACCCGTTGTCCAGTTCGGTCAGCCGAAGCCGGCTGAACACCATTTCCCAGAGTGGATCCACCCTTTCCGCTACCTGCGTACGCTCCAGATCACCAGTGGAAAAATGGATGCGCAACACAGCAACCTCCCCAGTCCAGGTCACCGCGCACAACGATACTGGGCGTGTCACTCCGCCGAATCGCGCAACGAAAACCGGACGCGGGACCAGTGTCCCGCGCCCGGTTCTGTGCTATTGAGCCCGATCAGCCGCAGCTGGTGCTGATCCACTTGTGCGAACGGACCTGGTAGGTGCCGGCGAGATCACCCTTCTTGCCCTGCTTCGTGCAACCGATCCGGTTGTTGTGCCCGGTGTTGCGGTAGAACGCGACGCCCGTGGCGGCGGACGTCCCCCGGTTGTAGACGGACTTGACCTCCTTGGTCGTAGCCCATGAGCACGTGTAGGGCGCCGCGGTCCAGTCGGTGTCCGCCACGTCCCACATGCACCGGCCGCCGGTGCCGCCGAAGCCGTTCCAGAAGCAGACGTGTGCGGTGTCGCAGTCCCAGGCGGCGAGAGCCTGGCCGGTCTCGCTGTCGTAGGCGGCGCCCACCACGGCGGCCTGCGCGACCGGAGCCTCCGCCTGCGCGCTCGGGGCAGCGACCGCGACGGTGAAGAGCATGGCGAGTGGCATCAACGCCAGCAAAATACGCCGAACGAACCTCAAAGGATTCCTCCCTAAACCAAAAAGAATTCGGCCGACGCCACTTTAAGCAGGGAGGGGAAGCGGAGAAAAGCTATTGCTCCGTGGTGCAATAGCGCTTTTCAGGGTCGTCGGGTGTACCTGTGTTTCTCTCCGGCCGGGAAGTACTCCGGATCGCCGTGCGGACGCAACACGACTTCGGGCGACTGCCGTTCGGCCGGGACGTAGTGCGCGTACTCGCTGTTGAGCCGCAGCAGCTGGGTCCGGACCGCCTCGGCGATCACCGCCGCGTCCGCCGTGGCGCCCGGCGCGGTCTCGACGGTGATCCGCAACAACCGGTCGCGATCGTCGTCCTCGACCGACTCGATCACGAACTTCCCCGTCACCACGTCGCTGATGCCGGGCTGCTCCAGGCCGACCGTCACGTTCTCCGGGTAGACGTTCGCGCCGAAGAACGACACCGTGAACAGCGACCGCCCGAACAGGAACACGAACGGCAGCTCCGGCCCGGCAGGGGGAGTGAAACCGTTGCGGGCGCAGTACTGCAGCAGTTCCGCGTGCCCGAGGACCCCGCCCTCGTCGGCGATCCGGTAGCGGATCAGCGGAATCCCGCCGTCCGCGGTGAACACCAGTGTGCCGTCGTGCACCTCGAAGAACCGGCTCGCCGGGTCGTACTGCACGAGCGTCGGCAGCCGCGAGTCGCCGAAGACCTCCCGGGCCTTCTCCGGGTGGGCGGCGAAGAACCCGCGGATGCTCGCCGACAGCGCGGTCTCGTTGCCCAGCACGCCGGAATTCGCTGTGCCGTAGAGAGACGCGACGTCGGTGACGGGGTCCGCGATGCCTGCCCGCCGCGACACCAGGTCGCGCCACTGCTCGCTGAACACCTCACCGGCCAGCACCAGCTTGATCCGGTACGCGGGCCAGTCGACGCCCTGCGCGAGCCCCGTGTCGACGACGTCCTTCACGAACGGCGGGTAGCCCAGCAGCACGACCTGCTCGAAGTGCGGCGCCAGTTCCGGCAGCACCCGCAGGATCTCGGCCTTGTTGTTGCCCGGCGCCACCACCGTGATCGGGCAGCCCTTGGCGGCGAGGTGCCGGACGCACGCCTGCGTGAACAGGCCGCCCACCCACGTGCCGAGTGGGAAGCACACCACGGCCAGCGTCCTGCGCTCGTCCGCTCGGAACCCGTCCACCAGCACCTGCTCGAACCGGCGCGCCACGTGCAGCTCGTCCTCCACGCCGCGCGGCCAGATCGTCGGCCTGCCACTCGACCCCGACGACACGGCGATCATGTCGCAGTTCTCCAGCTTCCCGTCGCGGCAGAGCTCCGGCAGCGGGTACCGCTCGTGGTAGTTCGCCTTGTCGAGCAACGGCAACCGCTGGAAGTCCTCGAACGTCCGGATCGTGGCCGGCTCGATCCCGTTGTCGCGCAAGAGCTTCCGGTAGGCGGGCACCGTCTCCGCCGTGCGCTGGAACAGGTCCAGCACCCAGCTCCCCGACTTCGGCTCACCCGGCGCGAAGAAGTCGTCGAACGCCTGGCGCACGCGGTTCTGGCGGCTGCTGTCCATGGCCCGAGCGTATCGAGCTGATCGACATTCCACCCCGAACCAGACGAACGACGCTTCACGGGGAGTACCTGCCGCTTCTACCGTCTGTTGGTGACCGGGAACCCCCTGCTTCCCGGTGCGAAGGAGTCCAACTACATGAAATCCCTGCGCATGGGGGCGCTGGCCGTCTTGACGGTCTCAGCGGTCGCCCTCTCGATGACGGGCGCCTCAGCCCACGACCCCACCACCGCGGAGGGCCAGGCCGCCGCCAGGACCTTCCTGGCCGACCACCTGCCCGCCGACCGGCACGCCGTCTCCGGCCAGGCCGCCGGCGTCCCGTGCGTCAACGGCAAGGCCGACATCTACCCCTGCAAGAACGTCGACCTGCTCAGCGTGCTGCCCCTGTCCGCGATGGGCGGTGGCAACGGCAACGATATCTGGGGCTGGACCGACCCGTCCTCCGGCAAGGAGTACGCGGTCGTCGGCCGCACCAACGGCACCGCGTTCGTCGACGTCAGCACGCCGACCGCGCCGAAGTTCCTGGGCAACCTGCCGTCCAACGGCGGCAGCAGCTCGTGGCGCGACATGAAGGTCTACAAGGACCACGCCTTCATCGTCGCCGACTTCATCACCGGCCACGGCATGCAGGTGTTCGACCTGACCCGCCTGCGGACGATCACCACGCCGCAGACGTTCACCGCCGACGCCCTGTACAAGGAGTTCGGCCCGGCGCACAACATCGCCATCAACGAGGAGACCGGGTACGCGTACGCGATCGGCTCCAACACGTGCAGCGGCGGCCCGCACATGGTCGACATCCGCACGCCGAAGTCGCCGAAGAACGCGGGCTGCGTCTCCCAGGACGGCTACACGCACGACAACCAGTGCGTCGTCTACCGCGGGCCGGACGCGACCTACCGCGGCCGGGAGATCTGCTTCAACTCCAACGAGGACACGCTGACGATCGTCGACGTGACCGACAAGGCCAGGCCGGTCCAGATCTCGCGCAAGGCCTACTCCGGCGCGCAGTACTCGCACCAGGGCTGGCTGACCGAGGACCAGCGGTACTTCCTGCTCGACGACGAGCTGGACGAGTCGCGCGGCACCGACAAGCGCACCAAGACCTACATCTGGGACCTGGCGAGCCTCGCGAACCCGGTCCACACCGGCGTGTACAACTCGCCGGCCACGGCGATCGACCACAACCAGTACATCAAGGGCAAGTACTCCTACCAGGCCAACTACCAGGCCGGGTTGCGCATCCTCGACGTCAGCGGCGTCGCTTCGGCGCAGCTGACCGAGGCCGGGTTCTTCGACATCTACCCGGCCGCGAACGAGGCGAAGTTCAACGGGGCGTGGAGCAACTACCCGTACTTCGCCAGCGGCATCGTCCTGGTGAACGGCATCGAGCAGGGCCTGGTCGTGGTCAAGCCCAACCTCGGCGCCGTCGAGCCGCCGCCTGTGGGCGGCAAGTTCGAGAACACCGCGGACGTGCAGATCCCGGACAGGGGAGCGGCGGTCACGTCGTCCGTCTCGGTCTCCGGCGTGCCCGGCAAGGCCCCGGCGGCCCTGAAGGTCAACGTCGACATCAAGCACCCGTACCGCGGGGACCTGGTGGTCGACCTCGTCGCGCCGGACGGGACCTCGTTCCGCCTCAAGGGTTCCGGCAACGACTCCGGTGACAACGTGCTGACCACCTACGAGGTGAACGCCGGCGCCGAGGACGCCGCCGGCTCCTGGCAGCTCAAGGTGCAGGACGTGGCCAGCTCCGACGTCGGCTACATCGACGCGTGGAGCCTTCAGTTCTGACCTGACGCGGGTGGGCGGCCGTCGCCGCCCACCCGCGCATCGAGGAGTCGTCATGCGCAAGCTCAGCCTCGTCGACTGGATGTTCGCCCTGCTCGCGGTCGCCGTGGTGGCGGGCGGCGGCATCATGGTGTTCGCCCGGTCCGCACCGCCGATGCAGCACCAGAACATGGGCGCCGTGGTCCCCGCCGCGCACAGCGACGGTCTGTCCGATGTGGAGAGCGGCTACCGCTTCGAGCCGGTCACCACGCCCGGCACGCGAGGCACGGCCGTGCCGGTGGCGTTCCGCATCCTCGACGGCACGAACAAGCCCGTCACCAGGTTCCTCGACAACCAGACGAAGCAGATGCACTTCTTCTCGGTTCGCGAGGACATGTTCGTCTTCGAGCACCTGCACCCCGTCCTGGACGGCGACACCTGGCGCACCGAGCTCTCGCTGCCCGACGGGGGCGTCTACCGGATGTTCGCCGAGTTCGTGCCGCTCGACACGCAGGACCCGCGCCACCCGGTGGTGCTGGGCGTGCCGTTCAGCGTCCCCGGCGACACGACGGTGGTGCCGGTTCCCGCACCCGAGGCCGGCGCGACCACCACCGACGGCTACACCGTGGTGCGCGTGGACGAGGGTCAGCCCAAGCCGATGAGCACGCACGCGCTCCGGCTGTCGATCCGCGCGCCGGACGGCAAGCCGGTGAGCTCGTTGGAACCGCACCTCGGCGCCAACGGGCACATGACCGGCTTCCACACCATGTTGCTGTCGGCCACGCACCTGCATCCGGTCGAGCTGGCGGGGATCCCGTTGGACAACGGTGAGCTGAGCTTCCAGGCGGTGTTCGCCGATCGGGGCGAGTACCGGCTGTTCCTGGAGTTCGTCCACGGCGGCAAGCTGCACCGGGCTGCGTTCACCGTCGGTGTCGTTTAGTTCTATTACTTCAGTGTTGACCAAAACCAAACTTCCGCAGCGTAGAGCACCAGAAGATCGTTAGCCTCGACGAGGTGCGCATCCTCTTCTCGTGCCGTCCCGCCTACGGCCACCTGTTCCCGCTGATCCCGCTGGCGCGGGCGGCACAGCGGGCCGGGCACGAGGTCGTGTTCGCGACCGGCCCGGGCTTCGTCGAAAAGGCGCGTGCGCTGGGCTTCGAGGCCCACCCGTCGGGAATCTCGATCGCCGACGCCGAGGCGGAGGCCCGCCGGCGGCACGGCGACGCGGAGGTCCCGCGGTTGCTGATCACGATGTTCGCGGACCTGGTGCCGCGGGCGACGGTCAGGGACCTCGGCGCACTCCTGCCGCGGATCCGGCCCGACCTGGTCGTCTACGAACAGAGCGACACCGGTGCCGCCAAGGCGGCGCGCGACGCCGGGATCCCGTTCGTCGCGCACGTGATCGGCCGCTCGATGCCTCCCGCGATCCAGCGGATGGCCGCGGCGGAGATGGCGTGGATGTGGGAGGGCACCGCACCCGCCGACCTGATGCTGGGCGACGTCGCGATCGACCTGTGGCCGGACACCGTGCGCGATCCGGTCGTCGCGGCGCTGCCCACCGTGCTGCGGCAACGGCCGGCGGCGTTCGACCTGGACGTGCCGATGCCCGGGCTCGGTACCACGAAACCGTTGGTGTACCTGACACTCGGCACGGTGTCGTTCGGTACGACGGACGTGCTCCGCAGGGCGGTCGGCGGTCTCGCCCGGCTGCCGGTGAACGTCCTGGTGGCCGTCGGACCGGGTGATCCCGCGTCGCTCGGTGACGTGCCGGCGAACGTGCACGTCGCCGGGTTCGTGCCACAGGCGGAGGTGCTCCGGCGGGCCGATCTCGTGGTGCACCACGGCGGAACGGGCACGGTGCTCGGCGCGCTCGCTGCCGGTCTGCCGCAACTGGTGCTGCCGCAGGGCGCCGACCAGTTCGTCAACGCCGACGTGCTCGCCGAGACCGGCGCGGGTGCGAAGCTCGTCGGCCAGGAGATCACCGCGGACGCCGTCACGGACGCGGCGGGCCGTCTGCTCGACGACCCGTCGGCACGGGAGGTCGCCGTGGGGGTGGCGGCCGAGATCGCGGGCATGCCGGCCCCGGCCGCCGTCGTCGAGCGGCTCAGCGCACTGGTGACGGGGTCCTGACGTCGGCCCCGGCCTCCAGGTGGTCGGGCAGCGACGCCCGGTAGATCGGCATCGCCGCGGCCGTGGTGACGATCGCGACGGCGACGAGGATCGCGAACATCTCCGGTGTCACCAGGTCGTAGGCGAGGCCGATGTTGATGAAGATGAGGATCATCAGGCCGCGGGCGTTCATCAGGCCGCCGACCGCGGAGGCGTAGCGCCACGAGTAACCCTGCGCGCGGACCACGAGTCCGCAGCCGAGGTACTTGCCGGCGAACGCGGCCAGCATGATCACCGCGAGCGGGAACCACAGCGCTCCGCCCGAGCCGAAGCCGTCCAGCCGCGTGTTGAGGCCGCTGAACGCGAAGAACACCGGCAGCAGCAGGATGGAGTTCAGGTCGGAGAGCTTGGTCTCCAGCTCGTGGCGCACGACCGGTGACTTGGGCATCGCGAGGCCGGTGATGAAGCCGCCGAAGACCGAGAACACGCCGATGAGGTCGGTGTACCAGCCCGCGAGCAGGACGAGCAGCAGGATCACGGCGACCATGTCGCGGCTGAGCTTGCCGTCGCGTTCGGCGCGTTCCCCGAGCTTGGCCAGCAGCTTGCGGCCCACCGTGAGCATCAGCACGGCGAAGAGCGCCGCGCCGAGGATGGTGCGCAGTGCGCCGGACGGACTGCCGGACGCGCCCACGGCGATGATCAGCGCGAGGAACGCCCACGCCACCGCGTCGTCGATGGCGGCGGCGACCAGGGTGAGGCCGCCGATGGGGGTGTTGGCGATGCCGCGTTCCTGCAGGATCCGGGCGAGCATCGGGAACGCGGTGATCGACAGGGCGCCGCCGACGAACAGCATGAACACCCACAGGCTGGACCCCTCGGGGCTCAGCGAGTCGAAGAAGAGCAGTGCCGCGCCCGCGCCGAGCAGGAACGTCGGCACGATGCCGGAGACGGCGAGCACGGACGCCTTGCGCGCGTTGGCTCCCGTGGTGAGGCCGTGGTCCAAAGAGGACCCGACGAGGAACATGTAGAACGTCAGGCCGATCGTGCTCAGGACGTACAGGGTGCTCTTGACGTCGGCGGGGAAGAGCTGGGCCTGCACGCCGGGGGCGACGGCGCCGAGCAGCGCGGGGCCGAGCAGGACGCCGGCGACCATCTCGCCGACCACCCTGGGTTGTTTGACCAGCATGGCGAGCCGTCCGCAGACGGTGGTCGCGGCGAGCACGACCGCCAGCGCGGCGAAGACCTGCAACGCGAAGTGGATCTGGTTCACCGTGGATCTCCTGGGGTCAGTGCCGGACCGGGCAACCCTGCGTGTCGTGCGTGTCGAAGTAGCGCCCGGCCGGCCGGAGCCGGTGGGCGTGCAGCACCATGGCGGTGCCGAGCACGAGCTGGACGACGCTGCGCCAGACGTCCTCCCAGCGGTCGCGCACGCGCATCAGCGCCAGCCTGGACCGCGGTACCGGGCCGTCGCGGACGAGCAGGCACGGTCCGCGGCTGGGCAACGAGCGGGTGTGCGTGACGGAGGAGTGCGGTGTGACGCGGCGCAGCACCTCCCGGGCGGACGCGCGCATCACGATCGGGGACAGGCGCCACGCCGGGCAGGGGCGGTTCGCGGCGACGCCGAACGGGATGTGGTGCTCGTTGCGCGCCGCCGTCGCCTCCCAGCGGCCGGGGTCGAACGCGTCGGGGTCGTCGTACCCGGTGGCGTGGTAGGCGGGGTAGTTGAAGCACAGCACCGAACCGGCGGGGAAGAACGTGCGGTCGTCCAGTTCGATGTCGGCGGTCGTGATGCGGTGGGCGATGCCGAACAACGGGTAGAGCCGGAAGGTCTCGTCGAGGACGTGGGCGAAGTACCGGTCGTCGTCGACGCGCCGGATCGCTTCGGGGTGCTGGGCCAGTGCGAGCAGCAGGTGCGCCATCGCCTCGGCCATCTGCACGACGGCGGTGTTGAAGTAGGTGCCCTGCAGGTAGTGCACCTGCTCGGTCTCCGACAACATCTGCGGCAGCGGGTGCACGACGTCCGCGAGCCGGACCCGCAGGTAGCGCGTGAGGCGGGCACGGCGGGCGGGATGGCGCAAACCCGTGCACTTCAACGAGGTCACGACGTCGGTGGCGTGCGCGACGATCAGGTCACGCGCGTGGCGTGGGCACGGTTCGCCGAACACCAGCTCGTAGAAGTACTCGGCCCACACCGGCATCATCAGCTCGCGCAACCGCACGGCGGTGACGCGGCCGGTGATCACCTCGTCCAGCACCTTCGCGGTGCACCGCGTCGCGGCCGCCGCCAGCGCCTCGCTCGACCCCGCGAGGAACGTGCGGGTCGCGCGGGCCACGTCGTCGTAGCGCGGCCCGGCCTCCAGATGCTCCTGGTGCACCTCGGAACCGGGGGAGAGCCAGTACCAGAACAGGTCCGAGAGCCCGGCGCCCCTGCTGCGGCCGTTCGCGGCGGGGTGGCTGTAGAGCTCCTGGAAGCGCTCGGGCCCGACCTGCTCGTTCGGGAACGTGATGGCGTTGTCGCCGTTGACCTTCTCGAACACCCTGGCGCGCAACGCGACCACCCGTGCGGGCAACCAGTTCAGCACCGGGGTACCACCATGTCCCTGGACAGTTCGCCGCCGCACATCGCCAGGACGTGCTGGAACTCGTCGCGCAGCACGTCGAGCACCCGGCGCACACCCTGCTCGCCGTCCGCCGCCAGGCCCCACAGCACGGGCCTGCCGATGCCGACGGCCGACGCTCCCAGCGCCAGCGCCAGCGCGATGTCCCCTCCACTGCGGACACCGCCGTCGAGCACGACCGGCACCCGTCCGGCCACCGCGTCGACCACGGCGGGCAACGCGTCGAGCGACGCCGGTACGAGGTCGAGCTGGCGTCCTCCGTGGTTGGACACGACGATGCCCGCCACGCCGTGCCCTACCGCGAGCACCGCGTCCTGCGGGTGCAGGATCCCCTTGACCCACAACGGAAGTGTCGTCATGTCCCGGATCCGGTCGAGGTGCTCCCACGACACCGCCGGCGACATCTCGATGTTCCGCAGGGCCGCCCCGGCCAGGTCTCGCATGTTCTCCGCCGCCAGCCCGGCGGGCAGGTCGTGGAAACCGTGTGCGATGTCCCGCCGGTGACGGCCGAAGACAGGGGAGTCGACCGTCACGACCAACGCCGCGCAGCCCGACCGTTCCGCCCGCCGCACCAGGGCCTCCGTGACGTCCATGTCGGGCTGGACGTAGAGCTGGAACCACACCGGCCCGGTCGCGGCCGCCACGACGCCGGCGACGGGCACGGTCGAGGCCATGCTCGACACCAGCGTCGTCGCGCCCGCCGCCCGCGCCGTGGCCAGCTCACCGTCGGGGTGGGCGAGCCGGTGGAACGCGGTCGGCGAGATCAGCACGGGGAACTCGTCGCTGGTCTCGTTGCCCCGCAACACCCTGGGCAGCAGGGCGAGACGCCGGAACGCGGCCTCGTTGTCCGCGAGCACGACCTCGTCCCCGACCCCGCCCGCGAAGAAGTCGTAGTGGACGGGGTCGAGCACCGCGCGTGCCTTGTCGTGCAGTTCCGCGAGCACCGGGTTCACCGGAGGTACTCCCGCAGCGGCGCCTTGTGCACGGCCTCGCTGTTCCACTCGTTCTCGAGGTTCTCGGTGATGTGGTGCTCGTCGACGAGCACGCCGGCGCGGAACCGCCGCACCACCGGGTGCAGGTAGCGGCCGTCGAGCCCGCTGGTGTCGTCCTGCGAGGTGCGGCCGGCGGTGATGTCGAACGGGTTGACCTTGTCGTGGTCCTCGCCGTACTCCAGCGTCACCGTCAGGTACGTGGCGACGGCGCCGAACTCGCCGCGTTCCACGGCCTCGTGCAGGTGCGCGACCGGCACCTCCTCGACGTAGCGCACGGAGCCGTCCTCGCCGGTCAGCACGGCGTCGGCGAGGAACGAGAACAGCTGCCACAGCGCGGAGGTCCGGTTGACCCGCTCGATGACCGCCTCGGTGACGGCCTCGGGCGTGGGGTCGACGGAGCGGCTGGGCCAGTCGACGCCGTGGTAGCGCTGTTCCGCGATCCGGTGCAGTGCGCGCACGCCGTAGCGGAAGCCGTGGATGAACCCGCTGGTCGACTTCTTGAAGTCGCGCATCTGCGTGATCGTGCCCGCGAAGAACAGGTCCGGGACGTTCACCGACTCCCACGCCGCGGTCTGGTCCGGGAAGCGCGAGTTGATGGTGAGCTGGGGCCGGCACTCCGGGGCGAAGATCGAGGCGTCGAACCGGAACCCGGTCGCGAGAATGACCCGGTCGTAGCGGATTTCCTTGACCACCTCGTCGACCCGCTGGAAGCTGACCTTCACCAGGTAGTCGTCGCCGTCGCGGCGGATGCCCCTGATGTGCCCGTCCAGCACGGCGTTCTGCGACTTGAGCTGGTAGGTGTCGAGGAAGTTGTTGTTCACGGCCCGCAGGTGGCCGACGAAGTGCGTCTGCCACGCCAGTTTCAGCGAACCGGGCCCGGCGACGTGGATGACCGAGGCGGTCTCGACGAGGGCGTCGGCGGTCTCGAACGCCGAGTTGCCGCGCCCGATGATCAGCACCTTCTTGTTCGTGAAGTCCTGCGGGTCGACGGAGACGTCGTAGTAGTGCTCGGCGTGCTCGACGCCCTCGATGTCCGGCGTGTACGGCTGCGAGACGCCCGTCGCCACGATGATCCGCTTCGCGCGGTAGGTGCCGCCGTGCTGGTCGCGCACCACGAAGTCGTCCGGCCGCGTCACCGTGACGACCTTGGTGTCGTAGCGGACCGGCAGGTCGTTCTTGACGGCGAAGTCGCCCAGGTAGCGGACCATGTCGTCGGCGTTCGGGAAGTAGCGCGGGGTGTAGCCGGTGAACAGCAGCGCGGGATCGTCGGAGAGCAACGAGTTCCAGTCGACGCGCAGGTTCAGCTCGGGGTCGTCCCAGCCGGTGTGGATCTTGTTGATGGAGATCAGCTGCCGGTGCCGGGGGAAGCGGGTGAAGAACGTCCCCGCGGCCTGGCCGGACTCCAGCACCAGGTGGTCACGTCCCGCCTGTTTGAGCAGGTAGGACGCCTGCAGACCTGCCGGGCCGGCGCCGATCACGAGACACTCGGTCGTTACCTCGCTGGACACGACGTTCTCCTTCACGCAGTCAGCTGACGCTTGTCGGGTTTGCCGCTGGGAGCGACGGGTGGTTCGGAGATCGCGGTGACCCGCACGGGAGCACAGGCCGCGCCCAGCCGTCCGGTCACGAGCTCCTGGAGCTCGCCGAGCCCGGGAACGCGATCGGCTTGGGGGACCACGAAGGCGTGCACGGCCTCGCCGGTCTCGTCGTCCGGAACGGCGACGACGTAGGCCTCGGCGACGTCCGGGTGCTCGGCGATCGCCTGCTCGATCGGGCCGATGTAGTGCAGGTTCGCGTTGACGATCACGACGTCGCGGGCCCGGCCGGTCAGCCGCAGGTAGCCGAAGGCGTCGAACCGGCCGAGGTCGCGCGTGCGCACCCAGCCGTCCACGAAGACCTCGGCGGACTCCTCCGGGTTGCCCCAGTAGCCGCAGGCCTGGCCCGGTGTGCGGACGAAGAGCTCGCCGTCGCGCAGTTCCACGTCCACCGGCGGTCTTCCCACCGTGCCAGGGGGATCGTCCGGTGTGGCCATCGAGATCATGCCGGTCTCGGTCTGCCCGTAGCCGTGGAACAGCACCGGTCCCAGGGTGTCCAGGGCCTCGCGGTGCCGATCCGGGGTCAGGGGAGAACCGGACACCAGCAGGGCACGCAGGGTCGACAGGTCGGCCGGGTCGCGTTTCTGGGCGGCGACGAGTTTCGCCAGGCCGGGCACGGTGATCACGCGTGCGGTGGCTTTGAGGCGGGTGATCGCGCCGGCAGGGTTGTCCGCGACGACGACCGTGCCACCGGCCGTGAGGGTGAGGACCGCGTACTCGAACATCACCTGGCTCGACAGGGATCCGAACACGAGGTACCGGTCGAGCCGCGTCGCCAGCTCCCGGATCGCGGGAGGCCAGGCAGCGGGACGAGCGGTCCAGGCGTCGGTCATGGACGCGTAGCTCTGGGCGCAGGCCTTCGGAGCGCCCGTGCTGCCGCTGGTGTGGATGAGCCGGGCGACGTCGCCGGGACGGCCGTCGCACCGCAGGGGGCCGGGAGAGGAGGCGAGCAGGTCCGCGAGGTCGGCGTCCCGGAGCACGAGCTTGATGTCCAGGCTCAGCAGGTGCTCGACCTGCGCGTCCGTCAGTCCCGGCCGCACCCCGGCCACCCGCGCGCCCACCGCGTGGGCCGCCAGGATCGTCGCGAACGCCTCCGCGGTCACGCCGAGCAGCAGGGCGACGCCGTCACCGGGGCCAAGTCCCTTGCCGCGCAACCCGTTCGCGATGCGTACGACCATGTCGAGCAACTCCGCGCCGGTCACCACGCGGGTGCCGTGCTCGAACACCGGCCGTTCCGCGGCGGCACCGAGCACGTCGAGCACCGCCCGCGGGAACGGCCCGGTGTCACGCGCCGGCAAGGCATTCCTTCACGAACACGCCGAGCGGCTGCTGGTGCACCTCCGGCAGGTCCCAGTGGTTCTCCAGGTTCTCCGCGAGGTGGTGCGTCGCCGCGAGCACGCCGTGCCGGTAGTAGCGGACGACCGGGTGCAGGTAGCTCGCGCCGGCCGCGTGCACGGGGTCGTTCTCGGCGACACGGGGGATGCTGATGTCGAACGGGTCGACGGTGTCGTGCTCCGGCCCGTACTCCAGCGTCGCCACGAACCGGTGCTCGGCCGGGCCGAGACCGCCGTCCGCCACGAACGCGACCGGCACCTCCTCGGAGTACCGCGCGGTGTCGCCGTCGACGCTCACGACGTCGCCCATGACCGCGAACTGCTGCCACAGGCACGAAGACCTGTTCACCCTGGCGATGACGGCCTCGCTGATCGCTTCGGGTGAGAGCTCCAGATCGGTGCCCTGCCACGGGGTGCCGTGGTCGCGGGCGCTCAGCACGCGGTGCAGTGCGCGGGCGCCGTAGCGGAAGCCGTGGATGAACCCGCTGGTCGACTTCTTGAAGTCCCGCGACTGGGTGATCGTGCCGGCGAAGTACAGGCCGGGGACGGTCGTCGACTCGAACGCCGAGGTCAGCTGCGGGAAGCGGTCCTTGATGACCAGCGCCGGGCGGCAGTCCTCCGCGAAGATCGAGGAGTCGAACCGGAACCCGGTGCACGCGATGACGCGGTCGTACTCCAGCTCGCGGACCGTCTCGACCGACCGCGCGTAGCGGAACTGGATCCGGAACCCGCCCTCGGGCCGTCGCTCGACGCGTTCGACGCTGCCGTCGATGACCGCGTTCTCGGACTTGAGCTGGTAGGTGTCGAGGAAGTTGTTGTTCACCGCCCGCAGGTGCCCGACGTAGTGCGTCTGCCAGGCGAGCTTCACCGAGTGCGGCCCGGCGACGTGGATGACGGCGGCGTGCTCGACCAGCGCGTCGGCGGTCTCGAAGCCCGAGTTGCCCTTGCCGATCACGAGCACCCGCTGATCGGTGAACGACTCCGGGTCCGTGTCGAAGGTGTCGTAGCGCTCGGCGTGCTCGATGCCGGGGATCGGCGGCACGTGGAGCTGGGAGACCCCGGTGGCCATCACGAGGTTCTTCGCGTGCCAGGTCAGTCCACTGTGGTCGGTGACCGCGAACCCGTCGCCGTCGCGCGAGATGCCCGTGACATCGATGTCGTAGTGGACCTTCAGGCCCGCCGCGCAGTCCTGGAAGTAGCGGACGATGTCGTCGGCGTCCGGGAAGTACCGGGGCGTGTAGCGGGTGAAGAGGAGCTCGGGGTCGTCGAGCAGCAGGGAGTTCCAGTCCATCCGCATCCGCTGCTCGGGATCGGTGGACCCGGTGTGCACCTTGTTGATCGAGATGAGCTTGCGGTGCCGCGGGTAGCGGGTGAAGAACGTGCCGGCACCGCTGCCGCGCTCCAGGACGGCGTAGTCGCGACCGTCCCGCTCGAGCAGTGCGGCGAGCTGCAAACCGGCCGGTCCCGCGCCGATGATCAGGTAGTCGTGAGCCATGAACGGGGAAGCTACCCACGCGATCTCAGAACTTTCTGAGATCGGCTGCCTACCGTCCGTGCGGTGACCACGACCGCCTCAGACACGTCCGTGGACCTGGGTTCGCCCCTGACCGTTCCGCACCTTCAGCGCGCTTGCGGGCCGCTACCCGTGCTCGTCGGCGCCGGCGTGCTCGACCGAGTCGAACGGGGCCGCGCCTACCTGCGCACGGTCCTGGCCGACGACGAGCGCCCGGTGTACGGCGCCAAGACCGGGTTCGGCGCCCTGGTGGGCTTCGCGGGCAGGTCCTCCGAAGCCGACCAATGCGACAACACCCTCGCACACCTCGGCGCGGGCCAAGGCCCCGACCTGCCCCTGGACATCGCCCGAGCCGCACTGCTCGTGCGCACCTGGTCCCTGGCGCAGGGCCTGTCCGGCGTGTCCGCGCACGTCGTCGAAGGCCTGTCCGCGATGTTCGCGACGACGTTCGTCCCGGCCATCCCGCGCTACGGCTCCGTCGGCGCCAGCGGAGACCTCATCCCGCTCGCGTACGCCGCCCAGGCGTTGCGCGGCCGCGGCCACGCCTACCTCGACGGAGTCCGCCGCCCCGCCGCCGATGCCCTTTCCTCCGCCGGACTCACCCCATTGCAACTGGACGGCCGTGACGCCCTGGCCCTGGTCAACGGTACCTCCGTCACGACGGCGGCACTGGCCCTAGCCCTGTCGTCCGTGCGTTCCTCGCACCGGGCCCTGGCCGACCTGACGTGCCTGCTGGTGGACGTCGTCGGCGCCGATCCCGGCTTCACCGACCCACGCCTGATCTCCGCTTTCGGCCACCCCGGCGCCGTGACGGTGGCGGGGTGGATGCGCTCCATGCTTGACGGCACCACGCCCAGCGGTCTGCGCGCACTGCAGGAGCCGTACAGCATCCGCTGCGCACCCCAGCTCCTGGGCGCCGCCGAGGACGCCCTGCGCTACGCCGACAGCATCGTCGCCGCGGACCTGGGCGGCGTCAGCGACAACCCGCTGTTCTTCCCCGAAGACGACCTGATCGCCCACGGCGGCAACTTCTTCGGCCAGCCCGCGGCCTACGCCGCCGACGTCGTCGCCATGGTCACGGCCTCACTCGGCAACCTGGCCGAACGCCAGCTGGACCTGCTCGTCGACCCGGCCCGCAACACCGGCCTCCCACCCATGCTCGCCGCCGGACCGGGCCAGCAACACGGACTGCAGGGCGTCCAACTGGCCACGACGGCGTTCGTCGCCGAGATCCGCCGCGGCGTCCTGCCGGCCAGCACGCAGAGCCTCCCGACCAACCTGCACAACCAGGACGTGGTCCCGTTCGGCACGCAGGCCGCGCTGCGCGCCTACGACCTCGCCGAGCTGCTCCGCCTGCTGTGCGGCTCACTCGCCCTGGGCCTGCGCCAAGCCGTGCACGTGGGCGGCCGCCGCCCGACCGCACCCCGGTGCGCGGCGTTGCTGGACGCGCTGGCCTCGGCCATCGAGCCGGTGGACCCGGACCGCCCGCTCGACGAGGACGTCCGGGTGGCGGCAGAGGTGGTGGTCAGCCGGCAGTGGTGAGGGGAGCGGTGGCGAGTGGTGCTTGAGGGGGAGCGGTGGTCGCACGGCGACGGTGAGGGGGCGGCTCGGGCGGTGGCCGAAGGCCCACACCGCGCCGCTGCTCAGCCGCCACCGCGCCGCCTCCAGGACGCCACCCTGCCGCCGCCGAGCCGCCTTACGACAACGCCGCCAGTCACTGCCACCGCGTCTCCGCGCCGCGCTGTGCTCACCTGGCCTGATGCCTCACCACACTGACGCTCGCCATCGCGAAGCCGTCACCCAGCCGCCGCCACCGTGCAGCCTGCAGAACGAACTCTGATCTCGCCTACGTCAGTCTGCGCAGGCAGCCGCCACGTTCCCCACGTTGTCGGTACCGTGCCGTTCATGACCGAGACTTCAGCCGGCGGTGTCGAAGCGTTGCTCAGCGCGGCGATCCGCCCGCTCGCCGCCAGCACGTTCGTGGCGACGTTCATGGGTGCAGGGCTGGGGCGCGAGCGAGGGCGGAACGTGCTCGACAAGGAGATCTACCGCCGGTTCGGCAAGCCCCGCAACAGCGACGCCACTACACCTACCAAGCGGTCATCGTCCAGATCGTCCTGATCTGGGAGCAGGCGCTGCTCACGGCGCGTTCCTCGCACGGCCCTCTGCTGCTGCTCCCCGATGGCGCCCGCGTGCTCGTCGCCACCGACCCGCTCGGCGAGTTGCACACCCTGCTCCGGGTGTGAGCCGACTTCACGAGCGGCCACCCTCGGTGTTGTAGCGTCTCGCGGTGCAGATCTGGACGGAGCACCCCGCCAAGACCGACGTCGATGCGGTCGTCCGCCGTTACTTCGACCTGCTCCAGGCCGGGGAGGTGGCCGAGGCCGAACAGCTCGTCGTCGGCTCGTCGAGTCGGCACGTGCTCAAGGCGCTGTGGAAGGGCTCGGTCGGACGGAACGCCGGTGCGGACGACACGCCTCCCAGCTTTGCCGCCGAGGACGAGCAGGACCTGTCCTGGCTCCGCGAACTCGATCTCGGAGACTTCACCGGGGACCACGGAGGCGACCGGGTCCACGTCGAGATCACGTACCGCGCGGAGGTGATCGAGGTGGCGTTGAGCTTCTGGGTCAAACCCACCGACGTCGGCTGGGTCGTCGCGGGGCCGGCCACCCTCTGGTAGGGCTGAGCTCAGTCGGGCGGTGGTGACGAGGACCGCCGCTCGGCCTGGGCGACGCGTCCTCGAGGGCCAGGGTGAACGTCCGTGACCACCGGCCTGGGGCCTGTCCTCAAAGCTGGTTGGTCTGACGCAGCATGATCGACTTGGTCACCCTCACCCTCTGGCTTTGAGGGCAGGACCTAGCGCCGCCGCTCCGCCGCACCGCAGCTGTGCCCGCCCTGCCGTGCCACCTCGCTCAGCGTCACGTCTCACCGCACCGACGCCTGATGCCACCCTCCATCACCCGCCACTGCACGCACGAACCACGCCAACTCACCGCATCGCCCGCTGCGCCACGGCCGCGCTACCCGGCCGGCCGCCACCGCGCCGCCAGGCACCCACCCGGCCACCGCCACCCGCCGCACCGCGCCACCTGCCTCACGGACAGGCGCTGGCGATCTCCTCCCGCGCCACCAACGCCCCCTCCCCGGCCACCGGAATCCGCAGCGTGAACCGAGCCCCCAGCCCAGGCCGCCCCACGGCCTCGACCGTCCCGCCGTGCCCGGTCACGATCTCCCGCACCAGTGCGAGCCCCAGTCCGAACCGCCCCTCGCCGGCACCCCGGTGGAACCGGTCGAACAACCGCTCCGCCTCCCCGGCCTCGAACCCCTCGCCGTCGTCGGCCACCACGAGCTCGGCCATCCCACCGCCGACGCGCACGGCCACCGAGATCCGCCCACCTTCCGGGGTGTGCCGGACGGCGTTGGCCAGCAGCTCGTCGACGGCCCGCCGCAGCCCGGTCTCGATCCCGTGGACCACCACCGGGTGTCCGGGGTGGTCCAGGGCCAAGGTGATCCGCCGCTCGGCGGCGCGTTCGGTCTCGCCCACCACCGCGGCCTCGGCCACGTCGGCCAGGTCCACGGGGTGACCGTCGAGGCGCTGTGGGAGCTGCGCGGACGCCAGCAGGTCGTCCACCACGTCGGCGAGGCCGCGGATCGACCTGGCCAGCGCGTCGAGGTCGGTGCGCTGGTCGGCGGGCAGGTGGGAGGCGAGCAGCTGGGCGCGCAGGTAGGCGCGGGCGATCGGGGTGCGCAGTTCGTGGCTGGCGTCGGTGACGAACCGGCGTTGTCTCGCCAGCGCCTCCGCCAAGGGGCCCACCGTGCGGCGGCTGATGCCCAGGCCGATCAGCGCCGCCACGAGCAGGCCGCAGACCAGCGCGATCATCAGAGCTTGCAGCAGGTGCGCGCGGTCGGCGAGCTGGTAGCGCATGTCGAACACCGCCTGCACCGTCGTGCCGTCCGCGCCCGGTGCCGTGAGCACCCGGTACTCCGTGCCGTTCGCGGTGACGTCACGGGGCAGGGCGGCGCCCGACCTGTGCACCGCGTCGATGTCGTCACGCAGGGGGAACCCGCCGGGCACCTGCAGATCACCCTCGTGCAGGACGCCGTCCTCCAGCACGAACACCCACGCGCACCGGGGCGCGATGCCCGGCACCCCGTACAGGGCGTTGTAGCGGAGTTCGCGCGACACCTGGGTTTCCTGCGCGTGCGCGATGACGACGTACGCGATCGCGCCGACGAACGCGATCATCAGCGTGATCGCCAGGCCCACCAGCACGCTGACCCGCAGCCGCGCCCGGCTGACCTCCGCCCGCTCCGCCTCGGCCCACGACCTCACAGCGCCCCCAACCGGTAGCCGATGCCCTGAACCGTCTGCACGACCGAACGTCCCACCTTCGAACGCAGGTAGTGCACGTACGTGTCCACAATGGACTGGGACGGCGCGTCGCAGAACACCGTGCGCCGCAACGCCGCCCGCGTGTGCACCGTCTCGGGATGTGTGGCGAGCACCCGCAGCAGTGCGAACTCCCTGGTGGTGAGCGGCACCTTCTCGCCGTCGGGCAGCACGACCTGGTGTTGTTCGAGCTCCAGGCGGCCGGCGCCGATGCGCAGCACCGCGGCCAGCTCCGCCGCCCGGCGGCACAGCGCCCGCAGCCGCGCGGTCAGCTCGCCCAGGTCGAACGGCTTGGCGAGGTAGTCGTCGGCGCCGGCGTCGAGGCCGTCGATCCGGTCGTGCACCGACCCCATCGCGGTGAGCATCAGCGCCTGCGTCCGCACGGACCGGGAACGCAACCGGGACAACAGGTCCAGCCCGTCGACGACCGGCAGGACGCGGTCGATCACCACCACGTCGTACGGCCGGGTGAGCGCGAGGTGCAGTCCGCGTTGCCCGTCGAAGGCGATGTCGACGTCGTACCCCTCACCGCGCAGCACCGCGGCGAGCAACTCCACCAGCTCCCGGTCGTCGTCCACGAGCAACAGCCGGAACCGGTGGACTGCCCGCGACTTCGTTGAGGCCCGCACGAAAGCCACGATCGCACGTGATCAGCTTCGATTCAGGAGCCAACAGGCAACGGACAGGTTCGCGAACGCGCCGGGAAGGCTTGGTGTGACGCAACTTCCCCGGTCGGACGGCTTCGGCGGCTCCTGGACGCCCGCCGGTCAAAGATAAACATGTGAACCGCGGTCGTCGCGTGACCTGCGATCACGCGACGACTGTGAACGACCTACCAGGCGGGTGCCACGGCCGAGGCGGTGCGCAGTTCGCCCACCCAGCCCGCGGTCGCGATGGCGCGCAGGACGTCGTCGCCCTCCGCGAGCTTGCCGTGCGGGCCCAGAACGGCCGCGTCCCCGTCGTGCCAGCGCACCGGCAGCTTGCCGTGGCGTTCGAGCAGACCGGCGAACTTCGTCGTCAGCTTGGCGGTGCCGATGTGCACCCAGCGGCTCGGGAACAGCTCCAGCAGTTCCACCGTCGCCGGACCGAGCTCGGGCACCACGGTGATGCCGTGGTCGCGGCCGTACTCGACGAGGTCGCGCAGCGCGTCGGGATCACCGTCCGGGAAGACGTGCAGCACGTTGAGCTTGTAGGCGGCCATCCGGTCGATCGCCCTGCGCATCTCGGCGGGCGGGAGCAGCGCGCTCGACACCCCTCGCCACGCGAACGCGGGGGAGTCGCGCACGTCGGCCGCGCGGACCGTGGCGTCGCGGGTCATCAGCTGCCGGAACGTCTGCACGCCGTGCCGCAGCCCGGCCTGGGTGCCCGCGCGCAGCATGATGGCGTCGTTGCTGACCAGCAGCGCGTACCCCTCGGGGCCGAGCCCGCGCATGGCCGGGTCGTGCGACACCATCAGCATGCCGTCGGGTGACTCCGCGAGCAGGTAGCCGGTCTCCCGGAAGACGTGCTCGCGCAGCATCGCCGCCGCGGTGCGCGCCTGCCCGGTCACCCGGACGGTCACGTCTTCGGTCAGTACGAACGAGCCCGTGCGACGGGGCGCGCTCGTGGGCATGGGAACAATCACCGGTTTCCTCTCCAGCGAGCTAACGCTGGGTGTATCAGCTGAGTTCCGGCAATCGGACGCGGAACGTGGTTCCGGTGCCTGTCGCGCTGGTCACATCGACCGTTCCGCGCTCGGCGGAGTGACGCGTGGAGCGGGGGCCGCGACGGCCCCCGCTCACCTCAGGCCAGCATGTCCTGCACCAAAGGCACGACCTTCGTCCCGTACAGCTCGATCGTCCGCATCAGCGACTCGTGCGACAGCCCGCCGATCCCGTACTTCAGGTCGAACCGGCTCGCGTCGAGCTTCTTCATGGTGCGCGCCATCTTCTCCGCGACCGTCTCCGGCGACCCGACGAACAGCGCGCCGTGCGGCCCCACCTCGTGCGCGTACGACTCCGGCGTCGGGGTGGCGAACCCGCGGGTCTTGCCGAGCCGGCCGATCATGTCGAGGTAGTGCGGCCAGAACTCCTCCCGCGCCTCCTCGTCGGTCGGCGCCACGTGACCGGGGGAGTGGATGCCGATCGGCAGCGGGTCGCGGCCGAACTTCTCCAGCGCGTGCTGGTAGAGCTCCGAGAACGGGGCGAAGCGGCCTGGGTGGCCGCCGATGATCGCGAGCATCAGCGAGAAGCCGTACGAGGCCGCGCGCACCACGGACTGCGGGCTGCCGCCCACACCGATCCACGTCGGGAACGGCTCGGTGTACGGCACGACGTCCTGTTCGTGCAGCGCCGCGCGGGTCTTGCCCTGCCAGGTGATCGGGCCGCCCTTGAGCAGCTCCGCGAACAGGTGCGTCTTCTCCTCGAACAGGTCCTCGTAGTCGGCGAGGTCGTACCCGAACAACGGGAACGAGTCCACACTGGACCCGCGGCCCAGGATGACCTCCGCGCGGCCGCCGGACACGGCGTTCAGCGTCGAGAAGCGCTGGTACACGCGCACCGGGTCGTCCGAGCTGAGCACCGTCACCGCCGAACCGAGGTGGATCGACGACGTGCGGGCGGCGATCGCGGCCAGCACCACGTCGGCCGCCGACAGCGGCATGTCCGGGGTGTGGTGCTCGCCGATGCCGAAGAAGCCGAGGCCGACCTGGTCGGCGAGCACGCCCTGCTCGACCACGTTGCGGATGGTCTGGGCGTGCGTGAGCGGGGTGCCGGAGGCGTCCTGGGTGACGTCGCCGAACGTGTCGAGTCCGAACGTGGTGGTCATGACTGCTCCTTGACGAGGTTCTCGAATTCCTGCCTGCGGGCCGCGACGCCGAACAGCGGGCTGCCGGGCTCCAGCAGCCGTCCCGCGGCCAGGGACCCCACCGGCACCGGGTCGAACCCGATGCGCTCCAAGAACTCCGCGACGGCTCGCACGGCGTCCGGCGAGTCACCGGCGACGCCGACGGCACGGCCACCGGCGGGTTCCATGTCCTGGTAGGCGACGTGGTTGAGGGTTTTCACGACGTCGGCGCCCGCCAGCCGGCGCGCGACCTCCTCGCTCGTGCCCAGGGGAGCCTCGGCGGGCGGCCAGTGGTTCATCGAGTCGACGACGACCTTGCCCGCGAACATCCCCGGTTCGAGCGCGGGAAACCGGTGCCACGGGATGGCCAGCACGACGAGGTCCGCGTTCGCGACCGCGTCGGCGGCCGGCAGCGCGACGGCGCCGGGGGCGAGGAACTCGGTGATCATCTCGATTCGCGCCGGGTCACCCGACCCCGCGATGCCCACCTCGTAGCCCGCCGCCAGGGCCAGCCGCGCGAGGACGGGACCGACGTGGCCCGCACCGAGAACAGCGATCTTCACAGCACACCCGACCTCGCTAGTTGATGTATCACCTAGCTTAACCGGACCAGCCCCCGTTTATTCCGCGGGGCTTCCGGCTGGGCTACGTTCGACGCGTGTGGGATCTGGGTGACGCGTACGAGCGGTACATCGGCCGGTGGAGCCAGTTGGTCGCGGTGGAGTTCCTGCGCTGGCTGGACGTGCCACCCGGCCGGACGTGGCTCGACGTCGGCTGCGGCACGGGCGTGCTGACCGAGGCCGTGCTGGCGCACGCCCGTCCGGCCGCGGTCACCGGCGTCGACCCGTCGGAGGGCTTTCTGGAACGCGCCCGGGACCGCGTCCCCGATGCCGGGTTCGCCGTCGGCGATGCCAGTGATCTGGGCGAACGCACCGCCGACGTCGTGGTCAGCGGGCTCGTGCTCACGTTCGTGCCCGACGCCGCCCAGGCGGTGGGAGAGTTCGCCCGTGTGGCCCCGTGCGTCGGTTCGTACCTGTGGGACTACGCGAGCGGCATGCAGATGATGCGGCTGTTCTGGGACGCCGCGATGGACGTCGACCCCGCCGCGGCCGCGCTCGACGAGGGACTGCGCTCGAGCGACGTGAGCGGCGCCGAGCCCTTGCGCGACTTGTGGACCGGCGCCGGCCTGCGCGACGTCGAGGTGACGGGCATCGTCGTGCCCACGGTCTTCCGCGACTTCGCCGACTTCTGGGAACCGTTCCTGGGTGGCACGGGCGCCGCGCCCGCCTACCTCGCGAAGCTGCGACCGGAGCAGCGCGACGCCATCCGCGAACTGCTCCGCTCCCGCCTACCGGCGCAGGGTCCGATCGAGCTGACCGCGAAGGTCTGGGCCGTCAGAGGTTCGCGCTGAGGAACCGTTCCACGTGCGGGTTGACGTCCGCGGCGTGCGTGAGGCTCAGGAAGTGCGCGCCACCTTCGACGAGCACGAGCGGCTCGGCCTTGGGCAGCGCCGCGACGAGCGCCTCGGCCTTCGCCACGGGGTAGGCGAGGTCGGCGGTGCCGTGCAGCACCAGCGCGGGCACGTCGACCTCGGTGATCCGGTCCAGCACGCCTTCGCGGCCGACCAGGGCGTTCATGATCAGCCGCAGCCGCCCGGGCTCGACCTCGCTCCACTTCGGCGTCCACTCGGACGGGTCGAAGTCGCCCAGGCAGATCTTCGCGACGGCCTCGGTCACCGTCTCCGGGCCCTGCGCGATCCAGACCTCGGCGAGCTGCTGGTAGGCGTCGGAGATCTGCTGGTCCTCGGTCTCGCCGGACGTGCCGAGCAGCACGAGCGCCGTCACCCGTTCCGGTGCCAGCAACGCCATCCGCAACGCCACGAACCCGCCCTGGCTGGTGCCGGCGACAGCAGCACCGCCGATCTCCAGCGAGTCGAGCACGGCGAGCGCGTCGCGGGCGACGTCCCAGTGGTCGAACGGCGCGGTCGCGGGCGTGGCGCCGTGGCCGCGCTCGTCGATCGCGACCAGCCGGTACCGGTCACCGAGCTCCTCGACCTGCGGCGCCCACATCGACGCGTCCATCAGGAAGCTGTGCAGCAGCACGACCACCGGGCCGTGGCCGCCGTGGTCCACGTAGGACACCGGCTGCCCGTCCGCAGTGATCACCGTGGTCATGCCGCACACCCCGTCCCGCATAGTGGATCTTCAGCATCGCCCGCCCGGTTCGCTCTACCCTGCCCGGATGCGACAAGTGTTCAGGAGCGCGGTGCTGCTCCTGCTGCTGGTGATCGTCGTCCCCGCACCGGCGTACGCGCAACAAGAGCAGCCACCGCTGGTCCGCGTCGGCACGGAGGGCACCTACCCGCCGTTCTCGTTCCACGACCCCCGGACCCAGGAACTCACCGGCTACGACATCGAGGTCGTCAAGGCGATCGGCGCGAAAGCGGGCTGGCGGCTGGAGTTCGTCGAGACGCAGTGGGACGCGATCTTCCCCGCCCTCGACGCCCAGCGGGTCGACCTCGTCGCGAACCAGGTGTCGCGCAACCCCGAACGCGCCGCGAAGTACGGCCTGTCGAGCACCTACACCTACTCGCGCGGCGTGATCGTCCGGCGCACCGGCGACGACCGGATCAAGTCCGTCGCGGACCTCAGCGGCAAGACCACCGCCCAGTCCAGCACCAGCAACTGGGCGAAGGTCGCCCGTGAGGCCGGCGCGAAGGTCGAGGCCGTCGAAGGGTTCGCCCAGGCCGCCGCCCTGCTGCAGCAGGGCCGTGTCGACGCCATCGTCAACGACAACATCGCCGTCCTGGACTACCTCGCCACCACCGGCTCGAAGGACGTCGAGATCGCGGGTGACGCCGGCCAGGCGGGCAGCGAACAGGTGCTGGCGCTGCGCCAGGCCGACGCCGCGTTGCTGTCGCAGGCGAACCAGGCGATCGACGCGCTGAAGGCAGACGGCACGTTGCGCGGCATCTCCCAGAAGTACTTCAAGGCCGACGTGTCCGTGCAGGACGGCGGCTCGGCGGACCTGTCCGAGGGACGTGGCCCGCGCAGCACGTGGGACGTCCTGCGCTCGACGGCGTGGCCCATGTTCGTGGGCCTGGTCAAGGTCACCGTCCCGCTCACCGCGCTGTCGTTCGCCATCGGACTCGCGCTCGCGTTGCTGGTGGCGCTGGCCCGGATCTCGCCGTACCGGGTGCTGTCGGGCCTCGCACGGGCGTTCATCTCGGTCATCCGCGGCACCCCGCTGCTGCTGCAGCTGTTCATCGTCTTCTACGGCCTTCCGCAGATAGGCCTGAAGTTCCCGCCCTTCACCGCCGCCGTCATCGCGTTCTCGCTGAACGTCGCCGGTTACGCGGCCGAGGTGATCCGCTCGGCGATCCTGTCCGTGCCGCGCGGCCAGTTCGAGGCGGCGTCCACCATCGGCTTCGGCTACGCCCAGACGTTGCGCCGCATCGTGCTGCCCCAGGCCGCCCGCACCGCCGTGCCGCCGCTGTCCAACACGCTGCTGTCGCTGCTGAAGGACACGTCACTGGGCTCGGTCGTGCTGCTGACCGAACTCTTCCGCGAGTCGCAGCTGGCCGCGGCCGAGAGCAACGAGTTCCTCGCCCTGTACTCGTTCGCGGGGCTCTACTACTGGGTGATCTGCGTGGCCTTGTCCGCCGCGCAGAAACGACTGGAGACCAGGCTGAACAGGTACGTGATCGCATGAACGACATCCGCATCGAGGTCTCCGGGCTGCACAAGTCCTTCGGCGACCTGGACGTCCTGCGCGGCATCGGCTTCACCACTTCGCGCGGCACCTCGACCGTCCTGCTGGGCCCGTCCGGCTCCGGCAAGACCACCCTGCTGCGCTCGCTCAACGCCCTGGACACGCCCGATCGCGGTGTGGTCCGCATCGACGACGTGTCGGTCGACTTCTCCGCCCTGCCACCGGGCAAGGCGGGCCGGGCGGCGGCCGCACGCCTGCGGTCGCGCAGCGGCATGGTCTTCCAGTCGCACAACCTCTTCCCGCACCGCACGGTCCTGCAGAACCTGACCGAGGGGCCGGTCGTCGCCCAGAAGCGGCCGCTGGAGGAGGTGGTGGGGGAGGCTCGGGGGTTGCTGGACCAGGTGGGCCTCGCGGACAAAGCTGATTCGTACCCGTACCAGCTTTCCGGCGGCCAGCAACAACGTGTGGGCATTGCCCGTGCGCTGGCTTTGAAACCTCGTGTCGTGCTGTTCGACGAACCCACTTCGGCACTCGATCCGGAACTGGTGGGCGAGGTGCTCGCGGTGATCAAAGATCTCGCCACGGAAGGGTGGACCACGGTCATCGTCACGCATGAGATCCGGTTCGCCGAGCGGGTCGCCGACCAGGTGCTGTTCCTGGACGGCGGGGTGATCGTCGAGCACGGACCGCCTGGTCAGGTCATCGCCGACCCGCGGGAAGAACGCACCCGGCGGTTCCTGCGGCGCGTTCTCGACCACGGCTGAAATGATTCTTGAGGATAGGCTCGCCTAATTCCTCTCGAATTGCGGGGCTCCTGCGGTGGTGGCATCGTCGCGATTACCGAACCTTTCCCACCACGGCAGGAGCGGACATGACCACCCTCGAGAACCCGGCGATGCCCGCAGTCCACGATTGCACCGTGCACGACTGCTCTTACAACCACGACGGATGCCACGCGTTCGCGATCACCGTGCGCGGTGACAACGGGGCTGCCGACTGCGGCACCTTCATCCCGTTGGGCACGAAGGGCGGCCTGGACAAGGTCGTCGCGCAGGTAGGCGCCTGTTCCCGCGCCGACTGCGTGCACAACGCCTCGCTGGAATGCACGGCGCAGAGCGTGCGAGTCGGCCAGGGCGAAGGCGACCACCACGCGAACTGCCTGACGTACCAGCCGCGTTAGACGTCGTCGTCCTTGCGGTCTACGGCCCGGCCCAGTTCCCGCAGGCCGACGTTGACCGCGATGATCGCCACCGTGCCGGCCGCCGCCACGACGTGCAGGCCGGCTCCGGCGAGTGAGCCCACCGCGGCCGCGCACCACAGCGTGGCCGCGGTGTTCAGGCCGCGCACCGACAGCCCGTCGCGCAGGATCACCCCCGCGCCGAGGAACCCGATGCCGGACACCACCTGTGCGGCGACGCGCGTGGGGTCGCCCTGGCCGTCGAAGCCCTGTGCGGACAGCAGGACGAACAGCGCGGCGCCCACGGCCACGAGGGCGTTGGTCCGCAGGCCTGCCATGCGAGAGCGGTACTGCCGCTCGAAACCGATCAGCGCGCCGAGGCCCATGCTCTCGGCGATGCGCAGTGTCATGTCGAAGACGTGCATCGTGTGACTCCCCTTGTGAGCAGGGGTGTGCGTCACACGCCAGAACTGGAGCGTGCGAGGTGAGATGACCCACGCGGGCTGCTGTCGCCTGGCATGTGTCGCTCACCTCGCTTCCTCGTGTCCGGTTGATGAGACCGGGGAGTCACGCTACCGAGCGGGCCGTGAGCCCGGGGTGAGAGTGGGACGCGCGTCTCATTCCCAGTTGATGTGGCCGTCGGTGTAGCGCAGCAGCCGGTACGCGGGATCGTTGCCGTGCTCGAAGATCCGCAGGACGTGGTCGAGCATCGCCGTGACGCTCGGCCACTCAGCTGCGTCGTCGCTGAAGACGTGCCCGTCGTGCAGGTCCACGAACAGCAGCTCGTCCTCTTCGTAGCAGTCCGCCGCGATCGGAACCCTTCCCGTGTCGTGGCTGCGCAGTGCGGTCTCGACGTCCAGCGGATGCCAGTACAGGGGAAGGAGCGGGCTGTCGTCGCCGAGAGCCGCGCGGTCGACCCCGCCGAACACCTGCCACCAGGCAGCCAGGTCCGGTGGCAGCCCAGGTACCCGCGTGCTGGACGGTGGCAGCAACGCGGCGTGCAGCACAGGGGCGTCCGTGCGAGCCGCTCCACCAATCGAGCCCAGATGTCCTCGACCTCCACGTGTTGCTCTCCACTCTCACAGCATCGCGAGCGGTGAAGGACCTTCCGGGGCAGGGAAGGCGCTGTCGAGGTCGGCGAGGTCCTCAGGGGACAGACGGAGTTCCAGCGCCCGAGCGTTCTCCCGGACGTGGTCCGGCGAGCCCGCCTTGGGGATCGCGTTGACGTGCGGCAGCCGCAGCACCCAGGCGAGCGCGACCTGGGCGGGGGTGGCGTCGTGCCGTGCCGCGACCGAGGCCAGCGCGGGGGAGTTCAGCAGCCTGCCCTGCTCGACGGGGGAGTAGGCCATGACCGGTATGCCGGTGGAGGCGTGCCACGGCAGCAGGTCGTGCTCGGGGCCGCGGCGGGTGAGGTTGTAGAGGATCTGGTTGGTCTGGCAGTGACCCGGCAGCGCCGTGAGCTCGCGCATGTCGTCCAGATCGAGGTTGCTGACGCCCCAGTGCCGGATCTTGCCCGCGGCCTGCAGCGCCGCGAACCCGTCCAGGGTCTCGGCGAGCGGCACGCCGCCACGCCAGTGCAGCAGGTACAGGTCGAGCCGGTCGGTGCCCAGCCGGCGCAGCGACGCCTCGCACGCGCGCACGGTCGCGGCGGCGGACGCGTTGGACGGCAGCACCTTCGACACCAGGAACACTTCGTCACGGCGGCCCGCGACGGCCTCGCCCACGAGCGTCTCGGACGCGCCGGAGCCGTACATCTCGGCCGTGTCGATCAAGGTCAGGCCGAGGTCGAGGCCAGTGCGCAGCGCGGCGATCTCAGCGGAGCGCCGGCCGGGGTCCTCGGCCATCATCCAGGTGCCCATGCCGAGCGCGGGGACGGTCTCGCCGGAGGGGAGCAGCACGGTCATGCGCTCCAGCTTGCCGGGTACGTTGGTCTGATGCGACGTGCGGGCCTGGTGGTGTTGGTGCTGCTCGTCGTCGCGCTGGCGGTCACGGCCCAGCTCGTGGACCTGCCCGACGGCGCGGAGCTCCGCGCCCTGGTCGGCCGTGCCGGCACCGCGGCACCGTTCGCGTTCGTGGCGGTGTGCGCGCTCGGCACAGCGGTGTTCTTCCCGAAACCGGTCCTGGCCACGGCGGCCGGGCTGCTGTTCGGCGTGGGGTGGGGGAGCGCGCTCGCCATCGCGGGGTTCACGGCCGGCGCGATGATCGCGTTCACGGTCTCCCGCGGGCTCGGCCGCGACGCGGTCGAACGCCGGCTCGGGGAACGGCTGGCCGTGCTCGAACGGGTCTTCGAGCGCCGGGGAGTCGAGGCGACGCTCGTGATCAGATTGTTGCCGATCCTGCCGTTCGCCCTGGCGAACTACGGCGCGGGAGTGACGTCGGTGCGAGGCAGGGACTTCGCGCTCGGCACGGCGCTCGGGCTGGTGCCATCGACGATCCTCGCCGCGGTGCTGGGCGACGCCCTGAGCGATCTCGGCTCACCGCGCTCGATCGTCGCGTTGTCGATCTGGGCCGTGCTGGCGGCCGTGGGCGTGTGGTGGGGCCGGAACTTGATCACAGGAGCCCTGCGGGCCTCCTAGACGCCCTTACGACGTGCGCAAAAAGCCGCCCCGGCGGGAGACCGGGGCGGCTTTTTGCGTCTGGTGTGGATCAGGCCGTGCGGGTACGGCGTCCGCGAAGCTCTTCGAGGCGCTCATCGAGCAGCTCTTCGAGCTCGGGGATCGACCGGCGCTCCAGGAGCATGTCCCAGTGCGTGCGCGGCGGCTTGACCTTCTTGATCTCCGGCTCGACCCCGTCGATGATCTTCGACTCGGTGCCGTGGAGACGGCATTCCCAGGTCGGCGGCAACTCGGCGTCGTCGGAGAACGGGACCTCGAAGTCGTGTCCCTTCGGGCAGGCGTACCGCGCTGCCCGGCGCGGAGCGAGATCGTGGTTGCGGTCGGTCTCGTAGCTGACTGCTCCGAGCCGGCTTCCACGCAAAACGCGGTCGGCCATGGCGGTGTCCTTTCGCTCGGCTCAGGGCCGGGGCCCAGGCTGCTTGCTCACCGTGTGCAACGCCCGGATTGCTCCGTTTGTTTCCGGTTCGCTCTCATGGTCGCCCACAGTGACGTCGTTCACTCGTCAACGAAGGCTTCCTACTAATGGATGCGATCGCCACAGGATCGTGACGCGTTATCAAGCTCCTGCGCTCATGCATCACTCTAATGGCCCAATGGGCCCTGTGGGTAGTCGCTATGCCAACCGAAGCTGGCCACTTTGTGCGACGTCAGGGCCCAGGTCACCCAACCTAAAGTGACGCCTGCAGAGCACTTGGTAGCGGACAGTAGTTTCCGTGTTGTCCGTTACATTGTCGCTCTCTGTACCCGATCGGTGCTGTTCCGTGTCCGATGCCGTGTCGGCGACCAGAACTGTGTCCCCGGCCCGGATCACCCGTCCGGCCCGCACCCGCGCGTTGAACCGTCCAGGCACCCCGCACCAGCACAGCACCTCGACCTGAATCGCCTTCAGCTCGTCGGCGAGTTCGAACAACCGCTGCGACCCGGGGAACATCTCGCCGCGGAAGTCCGTGGCGAGCCCGAAGCAGTACACGTCGACCTGGACGTCGTCCGCGAGCTCCGCCAGCTGCTCCACCTGTTCGGGTGACAGGAACTGGGCCTCGTCGACGATCAGGTAGTCCACTCGCCGGCCCTCGGCCCACTCCGACCGCACCATCTGGCGGAGATCGTCGTCGCTGATCTCCGCGGCCTCGCGGGTGATGCCGATCCGGCTGGAGATCTGCGGTTTGCCCGAACGGTCGTGCCGCACCAGCAGCAGCCCGCGCCGACCCTGGCGCGAGTTGTTGTGGTCGATCTGGAGCGCGAGCGTCGACTTGCCGCAGTCCATGGGACCGAAGAAGAACTTGAGGTGCCCGACCACCGGCGTCGAGCGCCGGGAACCAGCGACAGGGACAGCGGAGAGGGCGTCTGTCGGATCGGGAAGGGCGTCCACGGCGGGTCACCCTAGTGCCTGGATCACGATCATGAGGAATCCCCACGGTCTGCCTCCCTCCTGTCCCCGGTCGTTTCCGTGCGACCTGCTGTTTCGGGACGACATAGCCGCTGAGGGGATACCTCAAACCTCATTTCGACTCGGAACACTCGATAGTTTCAGTGTTGACTGAGAATCGAGTTGTCGTGGAGTAGCGCAGAGGCGCTGGGGGACAAGAACGCATCGGCGGGAGAGCGGGGAGGGGTCGTGTCGCGCCGGTGTGGGGAAGTCGGGGTGGACGGCGAAGTGGGAAACGGTGTGGCTCGGCGGGGCGTCGCGTAGCGCAAGACGCCCCGCCGAGGGCAGTGCGTCGGCCGAGAAGAGTGCTGACTGGATGCCGGTCCCAGAGAGGAAAGCGTGCGGTCGGCGCGCGCGGCCGGGCCGGCAGCCCTGTGGGCAGACCATCCTTCGAGTAACTCGATAACTTCAGTGTTGATTAAAATAAAGCTCATCCGGTTGTTACGCTTCCCAATATAGCTCGCGCCGCGATATATTCAGCGACATGAGTGGTCGGGTCATGTCCGAGCAGGCGTTCCTAGTGCTCACCGTGCTGGCGGAGGAGCCGTTGCACGGTTACGCGATCGTGCAAGCGGTGGAACAGCTGTCCGAGGGGCGGATGGTGTTGCGGGTCGGCACGCTGTACGGGGTGCTGGACCGGCTGGTGGCGGACGGTCTCGCCGAGCGCGACCGGGAAGAGGTGCGCCAGGGGCGGCTGCGGCGCTACTACAAGCTCACCGACTCCGGGGTGCGGGCGTTGCAGGCGGAGGTCGCGCGGCTGAGCGCCAACGTGCGGGCTGCCAGCGCGGTGCTGCGGGGGAGGGGTGTCCAGGCGTGGGCGGGTCGGGCTTGAGGAATTTGGAGCGGCGGTACCGGACGCTGCTGAAGGTGTTGCCGCGGTGGTACCGGCGGGACCGCGAGGAGGAGATGGTCGGGATCTTCCTGGCCGAGCGGGAGGACGACCTCGACCTGGAGCACAGCTGGCCTGGGTGGGGGGAGACGTGGGCGGTGCTCGGGCTCGCGGTGCGCACGCATCTGGCGGCGGGGGCGGCTCTCACGAGTGTCCCGGCCAAGGTGGTGTGGCGCGGCGAGGTCGTGCGGGCGCTGGGGATGCTCGGGTTGTTGCTGGGGCTGTACTACGCGACGGCGGCGGTCGTGCAGGTCTTCACGCTGTTCGGCGGGCTGGATGCGGTGGCTTGGTGGCGGGTGGTGGAGCTGGCGCCGTTCGTGGCTTTTCCGGCGTTGCTGAGCGGGCGGCGGACGCTCGCGAAAGTGGCGGCGGGGGCGCCGGCGTTGTTGTCGGTGGTGGCGCTGGGTCAGCCCGGGCCCGCCGCGCTGATGTGGACGGTGTTCCAGCTGCCTTCGTTGGTGACGTTCGCGTGTCTGTGCCTGGGTTTCCACCGGGACGCGCCGGTCCTGCCCGCACGCAGGTTGCTGTGGTGGGGTGGGGGAGCGGTGGTGCTCGGGGTGGTCGGCGGTGTTGCGGCCGGGGCCGGGTTGTTGTTGCTCGGCCTGATCACGGTGGGAGCGCGCGTCTTCGCGTTCGTGCGGGGTGACGCGGTGTTCGGGCGGGCGTTGTCGTTGTTCGCGTTGCTGCAGCTGGTTCCGCTGGTGCTGCTGGCTGTCGCGTGGGACGAGGCCGTGATGTCGCGGACCGTGCTGGCCGTACTGCTCGTGCTGGTGGTGGTGTTGCCGGTGCGGCGCCGCTCGAAAGCGGCGCCGCAGGTCACCTAGACGAGTACGGGTTCCTTGTTGCCCACGGCCTTGATGGCGCGGCGGACGGGCACGAAGATCAGCAGGACGAAGCCCGCGACGAAGAAGATGATCAGGGCGAGGATGGCGGGCCGCAGGCTGCCGGTGGCCTGGCCGACGCCGGCGAAGACCAGTGGGCCGAGCCAGCTGGTGGAGCGCTCGCCGACCTCGTAGAGCGAGAAGTACTGGGCTTCGCGGCCGGGCGGGACCATCTGGCTGAACAGGCTGCGGGACAGGGCGTTGGTGCCGCCGAGCACGATGCCGATGCCCGCGGCGACGAGGTAGAACGACGTCTCGTCGCCCGCCTCGACGAAGAACGCTGCGGTGATCACGACGATCCACACGACGAGCGAGCCGAGGATGGTCTTCTTGGCGCCGACGCGCTTGGCGATGAAGCCGTGCAGCACGCCGCCGATGAACGCCACGAACTGCACGATGAGGATCACCGTGATCAGGGTCTGCTGGTCGAACTTGAGCTCGATGCTGCCGTACTGGGCGGAGACGTTGGCGACGGTGGCGATGCCGTCGGTGTAGATCAGGTAGGTGCCGAGGAACGCGAGGGTGAGCGGGAAGGCCTTGGCCTGCCTCAGGGTCGTGCCGAGTTCCTTGAAGCCGCCGGAGATCACCGAGGCGCCCTGCTCGCCGCCGTGCGGGCGCTGGTGCTCGGTGAGGGCGCGCAGCGGGATGATCGTGAAGGCCGCCCACCAGATGCCGGAGATGACGAACGCGATGCGCGCGGCGTCGCCCGAGCTGATGCCGAGGGAGTCGGCCGAGAGCGTGATGCCGAGCTGGACGGCGAGGGCGACACCGCCGCCGAGGTAGCCGAAGGCCCAGCCTCGGCTGGAGACGGCGTCGCGTTCGTCGGGGGTCGCGATCTCGGGCAGGAAGGCGTAGTAGACGACGACGCTGGAGCCGTAGCAGATGTTCGCGATGATGAAGAGGAGGACGCCGAGCTTCCAGTTGGTGCCTTCGACGGTCGCGAGCGCGATGGTGGCCGCGGAGCCGGTGAAGGCGAAGAAGCCGAGCATCTTCTTCTTGTTCTGGGTGCGGTCGGCGATGGCGCCCATGACGGGCAGCACGAGCACCTGGACCACGGTGGCGATGGAGAGCAGGTAGCCCCAGAGCGAGCCGGAGGGGAACTGCAGGCCGAGGATCGTGACGTCGCAGTGGTCGAAGGCGTTGTCGTTGGCGCACGGGTTGGCCCCGTTGAGCGCGTTGTCCGCCTTGGCCGCGTTGGTCGCGATGCTCGTGAGGTACAGCGAGAGGAAGACGGTGATCACGGACGTGGGGAACA
Source organism: Lentzea californiensis (assembly GCF_024648825.1). Classification (GTDB taxonomy): domain Bacteria; phylum Actinomycetota; class Actinomycetes; order Mycobacteriales; family Pseudonocardiaceae; genus Lentzea; species Lentzea californiensis. The sequence continues at coordinate 13,230 of NZ_JANBBE010000018.1, read as the reverse complement.
CGGAGTTCGCCACGTCGTACCAGACCCAGCCGCGTTGTTCTTTCTTGCGGCGCCCGGCGTTGTTGGCGTCGGCGGCGTCGTCGCCCTTGACCTTCATGTCGGCGGACTGTACTTGTCCGCCGACACGTCCAATGATCGACTGTCCAAGCTGTTACCAGCTGTTGCGCGACTGGAGAACTTCGCGCAGGACGTCGGGCCGGTCGGTGACGAGGCCGTCGACGCCGAGGTCGAGCAGGGCGCGCATGTCGGCTTCGTCGTCGATGGTCCAGACGTGCACTTCGAGGGATCTGCGGTGGGCCGCCTGGACGAAGCGGCGGTCGACGATCTGCAGGCGGCCCTGGCTGACGGGGACCTGGGCGACCTGGCCGCGGACGGCGAGTCCGGCGAGGGGGACGCGTCCTGCGGCCCAGAGCGCGCCGGCGGAGCGGGGGCCCATGGAGGTGAGCAGGCCGGGGCCGGCGAGCTTGCGCAGGCGGGCGAGGCGGTTGTCGGAGAAGCTGGCGAGGCAGACGCGGTGCAGCGACCCGGCCTTGCGCAGCAGGGTGATGATGGGTTCGACGGCGTGCTCGGACTTGACGTCGATGTTGAAGAACGTGTCGGGGAGTTCCTCGAGGACGTCGGCGAGGCGGGCGATGGGTTCGCGGCCGCCGACGCGGGCGTGCTGGACCTCGGCCCAGGGGAGTGCGGAGACGACGCCTTGGGCGTCGGTGGTGCGGTCGAGGGTCTGGTCGTGGTGGACGACGACGTGGCCGTCGCTGGTGGCGTGGACGTCGGTCTCGATGTAGCGGTAGCCCTCCTGCACGGCCCGGCGGAAGGAGCTCAGCGAGTTCTCCATGCCGGTGAGGTCGTCGACGTGCCAGCCGCGGTGGGCGAAGGCGCGGGGGCGCGGGCCTGTGAGGTAGGGATGTGTCACGTGCTGGAGTGTGCCTTCCGGTGGTGGCTCTGGGGTGGACGGTGGGTGGCGACACACTTTCTTGTTGATCTCTATTACTTCAGTGTTGCCTGAAGTCAAGCCCATCAGTCTCAGCATCCCTCGGACGACCACCGACCAAATCTGCAAAGGAACAGGCGAAAACAACGGAAGTTGATCAAACCCCACCCGAAAGCGACACGAACGGCCGTGCGGGTACTGTCCGGTTCCCTACGAAGGTCTGGCTTTCTGGCGCGTCGCTGGAGACCACCCACCACCATTCGCTACCGTCGCGCGCCATGGAGCGCTCCATGGAGGCGGATGAGCCCAGGCACTGTGCGTGGTGCGGGAGGCGGTTGCCCGGGAGCGGGCGGATCGGCCGGCCGCGGAGGTACTGCGCACAGCCGTGTCGTCAGCGCGCGTACGAGCGCAGGGCGGCGTTGCAGCGTGGTGGTCTGCCGGAGGACGCGGTGGTGCTGAGCACCGCCGAGCTGGCGGATCTGCAGGACAGGTTGTTCCAGCTGCGGTGTGCCGCGGAGGATGTGGTCACGGCGGCGCAGGACGGGGCCGAGAACGAGGAGCTGAGGAAGCTGGCCGCGGAGCTGGTGGAGTCGGCGAAAGGTCTGGAGCGGCTGAGATAGCCGTTCGCACATCAGCGAACTGACCGGCGTAGCGGGTTGCTTACGTCCGGTGATCGGACGATCATGACGCGCGTGACCTCCTACTGCCGCACGGTGCTGGACCGAGCGGGTGTCGGCTATGCCGTGACGGATTCGCGCGGGAACCTGTTGTGGTGCAACCGCGCGTTGGGTGTTGTGCTGGGAGTTCCGGTCGAGCAGGCGTACGGGCGGTCGTTGCCCGCGCTGCTCCCGGGGGTGCCGGAGGTGCCCGCTCCGGTGCGGGAAGTGCTGGTGCCGGGTCCGAAGTGGCTCGAGGTGCGGTGCTCGAAGCTGGGTGACGACCTGATGTACGAGGTCGTGGACGTGTCGGCGTGGCGTGATCGTGAGTTGACGGTGACGCAGGAGGCGGACGCGTTGCGCCGGGCTCAGGCGCTGGGGCGGATGGGTACGTGGGAGTGGTCGATCCGTGAGGACCGGGTGACGTGGTCGGACACGTTGCTGGAGATGTTCGGGTTCGCGGCGGGGACGGCGTTCGACTTCGAGATGTACTCGCGGCTGGTGCACCCGGACGACCTGCCGATGATCGAGGAGACGCTGGACACGGCGTTGAAGACGGGTTCGGTGTTCACGTACACGCATCGGATGTTGCGGCCGGACGGCAAGGAGCGGGTGTTCGAGTGCTTCGGTGAGGTCGTCGTGGGGGACGACGGCACTCCGTTGCGGGCGTTGGGTACGGCGCATGACGTGACGCAGTCGTCGCGGGTGCATGACGAGCTGGTGCGGATGGCGGAGCAGGATCCGTTGACGGGTCTGCCGAACCGCAGGGCGTTGACGCGTGCGCTGGAGCAGGAGCTGGCGAACAACGGTTCGGGTGCGTTGCTGGTGCTGGACCTGGACAACTTCAAGGACGTCAACGATCTGCGTGGTCATGCGGTGGGTGACCGGGTGATGCGGATGCTGGCGAGTGCGTTGCAGTCCCGTTTGGGTGACAGGTTGATCGCTCGTCTGGGTGGTGATGAGTTCGCGGTGGTGTTGCCGGGGGCGTCGCCGAAGGACGCGTCGGAGGTGGCCGACGGGTTGCGGGACGCGGTGGCGGGTTTTCCTCTGGCGGGGATTGGTACGCCGGCGCGGATCACGGTGAGCACGGGGCTGGCGGAGTTCGGGCCGGGTGACTCGTGGGAGCTGGTGCTGGCGAACGCTGATTTGGCGTTGTACGCGTCGAAGGCGGCGGGCCGGGACCGGGTGACGGTGTACGAGCCGAACCACTACGCGGACACGGTGAAGCGGGTCAGTGTGCTGGACCGGTTGCGGTCGGCGCTGGCGGGTGGCGGTCTGGCGTTGTACGGCATGCCGATGGTGGAGCTGGCGACGGGGCGGGTGCTCGGGCACGAGTTGTTGTTGCGGCTGGAGGACGGGCAGGAGCCGTATCTGGGTCCGGCGGACTTCTTGCCGGTGGCGGAGCGGTCGAACTTGATCCTGGAGGTGGACCGGTGGGTGCTGACGACGGCGATCGACGCGTTGGTGGCGCAGCCGGATCCGTTGTTGCGGTTCAACGTGAACGTGTCGGGCCGGACGCTGGAGGATCCTGATTTCGGGGATTTCGTGCTGGACAAGCTCGGTTCGGCGGGGGTTGCTCCTGGCCGGTTGGGGTTGGAGATCACGGAGACGGCGGCGGTGACGAACTTGGACGCGGCGGTGACGCTGGCGACGCAGCTGCGTAGTTTCGGGTGCCGGATCACGTTGGACGACTTCGGTTCGGGGTTCGGGTCGTTCGTGCACCTGAAGCACTTGCCGATCACGGGGATCAAGATCGATGGTGAGTTCGTGAAGGGCATCGAGACCAACGCGGCGGACGCGGTGCTGGTGTCGGGGATCGTGCAGATCGCGAACGGTTTGGGGTTGTCGTCGGTGGCGGAGTGGGTGGAGCGTCCGTCTCAGGTGGACGCTTTGCGCAAGCTCGGGGTGCGGGTGGGGCAGGGTTTCCACCTGGGCAGGCCGGTGCCGTTGCGTGATGTGGTGAGTGCGGAGCGCATGCCGCCGAATGGCGCATTGTCGTCTCAGGTGGTCGGAGCAGAGGATGGGGCGCGCTCCTGATTTCCGCCTGATGGGATGCCTGTGTCGTCTTGTGGTCTTCGTCGTCTCGAGTTGAGTGTTGCCGAGCCTGAGTCGTCGGTGGATTTCTTCGCCGGTGTGCTGGGGTGGACGGTGATCGCGGAGCCGGGTGGGTCGTTCTCGGGCTGGGTGGGTGATCGGCTGGCGGCTCAGGTCGTTGCGGGGGACCGTGGTTGGCACGTGTTCTTCGGTGGTGACGGGCCGCGTGGGTTGACGGAGGACTCCTCTGTGGACGGCGGCCGGGTGTTGCATGGTCCGTGGGCGCCGCCGCCGAGGCATGGTGAGCCGTGCTGGGTCGAGTTGATGGTCGAGGCGCCGGAGGACGGGTTCTGGACCGGTGAGCTCGGCTGGGAGGTCAAGCCCGCGGTGGAGGACTTCGTTCTGTTCACGTCCGCGCGGCATGGGGAGCCGCGTGCGGTGGCGGGGCGTTTGGCGACGTCGCGTGCGCGGGGCTGGCAGCCGTATTTCGCTGTGGACGACGTGGTGGCGGCGTGTGCGCGGGTGTCCGGGTTGGACGGTCGTGTGCTGGTGGAGCCCATGTCCGTGCCGACGGGGTTGGTCGCGTCGGTCGAGGGCCCGCGCGGCGGCTCGTGTGTGTTGCTGGAGGCGCCGGCGGGCTGGGGCGGGACGTGGTCCGGCTAGCGGGTCATGCGTCCAGTTCGGGTGGGAAGCCGCCGGTGGCGATGGGGCCCCAGCTGTCGATGGTGACGCGGATGAGTGATTTGCCCTGGCGGAGCATGGCGGCGCGGTACTCGTCCCAGTCGGGGTGTTCGCCTGCGATGCAGCGGTAGTACTCGACGAAGTCGTCGAGTGCCTCGGGGAGGTCGAGGACTTCGGCGGTGCCGTCGATCTGGACGTAGGCGTCGTTCCAGTCGTCGGAGAGCACGCACAGGGTGACGTGGGGGTTGCGGCGGGCGTTGCGGACTTTGGCGCGCTGGGGGTAGGTCGCGATGACGATGCGGCCTTGGGTGTCGACGCCGCAGGCGACGGGGGAGACCTGCACGCCGTCGGTGGTGGAGCGGTGGGTGATGAGGACGCCGTGGTGTCGGGTGGTGAGGAACTCGAGCAGCTGCGGCCGGTCGACGAGGTCGGCCGTGGCGATCTTCGGCATGATGTGCAGCATGGCACGCTTCACCTCGTTCGACGGCACGGAACTCGCTTATCGGGAGATGGGTGAGGGGGCTGCGCTGGTGGTTCTCGCGGGTGGTCCCGGGAGGGCTTCGGAGTACTTGGAGACGCTGGGCGGTCTGGACGCGTCGCGGCGGCTGGTCGTGCTGGACAACCGGGGGACGGGGTCCTCGGACGAGCCGGTGGATCCGTTCACGTACCGGCGGGACATGCTGGTGCGGGACGTGGAGATGTTGCGCCGGCATCTGGGGCTGGACGTGGTGGACGTGCTGGGGCATTCCGCCGGTGCGGGGATCGCGATGGGGTATGCCGCGGACTTCCCCGGCCGGGTGGGGAAGCTGGTGTTGCTGACGCCGGCGTTGCGCAGTGTGGGGTTGTCGCCGGAGCAGAGCGACTGGGACGTGTTCCTGGCGGCGCGGGCGGATCGGCCGTGGTTCGAGGGGGCGACGGCGGCGCTGGCGCGCAACGCGGCGGGGGACGATTCGGTGCAGAACCGGGTGGCGGCGTCGCCGTTGCTGTACGCGCGGTGGGATGAGCGGGCGCAGCAGCACGCGGACGCGGAGCTGGGTCAGTGGAAGTACGAGGTGGCGCTGGGTTACAACGCCGAGGGGGCGTTCGTGCCGGGGGTGTTGCGGCGGGCGCTGGCGGACTTCGGTAATCCGGTGCTGGTGTACGCGTGTTCTGAGGACCCGATCTCGCCGGTGCGGCGGTGTGTGCAGCTGGCGGAGCTGTTCTCGGACGTGACGGTGTACGTGCACGAGGGTGTGGGGCACTACCCGTGGGTGGAGGACCCGCTGCGGGTGTCGGCGCAGGTCGCGGCGTTCCTGGGGGCGTGACGGGGGGTCAGCGGGCGGAGGCTGCGGTGGCGACGCGGTCGCGGCCGTTGTTCTTGGCCTGGTAGAGGGCTTCGTCCGCGGCGAGGAGCAGCGGGGACAGGTCGGTGGCGCTGTCGGGGAACACGGCGGCGCCCACGGAGGCGGTGAGTCCGGCGACGACCTGGCTTTCGCCGAGGCGGTCGAGCGCGACGATGTGCAGGCTCGCGATCTCGAAGCGGATGCGTTCTGCGGTGGCGCGGACTTCTTCGGTGCTCACGCCGGGCAGCAGGACCGCGAACTCCTCGCCGCCGAACCTGCCGACGAGGTCGTAGGAGCGCACGGAGTGTTTGAGGGCGTCGGCGACGGCGCGCAGGACTCTGTCGCCGGCGAGGTGGCCGTAGGTGTCGTTGATCTGTTTGAAGTGGTCGAGGTCGAGGATCAGCACGCCCACTGTGGACTGCAGGCGGCGGGCGCGTTCGATCTCGCGGCCGGCGACGTCGTGCCAGAAGGTGGCGTCGACGAGGCCGGTCTTGGAGTCGGTGCGGGCGGCGACGCGGAACTGGGGCAGCAGCAGGCCCATGTGCAGGGCCAGGACGGTGAGCAGCAGCAGCGGGGTGAGCCAGGGGCGGCTGGTCATCATGATCGCGAGCACGGAGCCCAGTCCGATGGAGGCGAGGATGATCAGCTGGTCGGAGGCGTTGCCCAGGGCGGCGCGGGCGGGCTGGTCGCGGTTGGTCATGATGATGGCGCCGACGACGAGGGCGTAGTTGACGAGCCAGTAGACGAGGCCGGCGCTGGTGAGCGCGAGCAGCCCGAGTGGACCGTCAACGTCAAGGGGCCGGTTCGAGAAGAATCGGAGAACGAGTTGCGCCGCGGCGCATGCGAGTACGACAGTGGCCGCGGAGAACACCTTGCGGAACAGGACCGCCCGCCGTTTGTAGACCCGAAGCCACGCGTGCAGGTAGCTGATGCAGATCAGCGCGACCAGCAGCGGCGTCGGTAGTACGAGCACGCCCGCGAACAGCCACACGGACTGCATGTGGGCGTGCGGCGAGCCCTCGCGGGAGATCTCGCGGATCCGCTCGATTCCCTGGGCCGCTTCCAGGTGCAGCACGGCACCGCCGGCGAGCAGCAGGAACGGGGTCCAGGTCAAGGCCTCGGCCGGGGTACGCCATGCGGTGGCGAGCGTGACGAGGGACGCCAGAACGACCACCGTCACGACGTAGGCCAGCACCACCGGAGGAAGCGACCATAACCTCCATCGGCGCGGGTCGAGCCAAGGCACGCTGCCACCCCCACACCACCGTCAGGAAGAAACAACTGTAGCTACCGGGTAACTCAAAGTCGTGGCTCCATGTGGGGGACCTCACCCTGAGTAGTACTCACGATTTTCCGCACCCCTTTTGTTCGAAGGAGATCGTCATGATCGTTCGTTCCGGCTCCCCGCGTCCCGTCCGCCCGAACGACTGGCAGCGTCCCAACGACTGGCAGCGCCCTAACGACTGGCGTTCGAGCGAGACCCGCTGACCCACCAGACGACCGCCGCACCGCCTGCCGCGAGCACACCCAGTGCTCCGGCGGCGGCGATGACCAGGTGCACCGCGATCCGTTCCGCCGCCACGCCCGCCAAGGCCACCCCTAGGCCTTGGGACACCCGCAGTGCCGTGACGGCGAGACCGAACGCCTGCCCGCGCGAGGAGTCCGGAACCGAGCGCACGAAACTCGTGTTCGCGACCAGGTGGTAGGCACTGGCCGCTCCGGACAGCGCGAACAACCCGACACTGACGAGCAGGCCCGGCCGCAGCGCGGCCGGGATGAGCACCGCGCAGGCGGCGATCGCGAGCCACGGCATGAGCCGCAGCTGGCGGCGTTCGTCGAGCCGTGCGACGAGCAGCATGCCGGCCGTCGCGCCGGCGGCGTAGGCGCCGAAGATCGCTCCGACCCCGGTGGGTCCGGCGCCGATCTGTGCCGAGTAGGGCGCGGCGAGTGCTTCGCCGGTGATGTAGAAGCCGGAGACGCAGGCGAGTGCGACGAGCGCGCGCAGCCGCCGGTCGCCCCACACCAGTCGTGCCCCGCCGACGAGGTCCGCGGGCCAGGCCCGCGTGTGCGGGCTTTTCGGTGCGGGTCGGTCGAGCAGGAACACCCCGGTGAGCAGGGCCGCGAGCAGGAAGGTCGTGGCGTCGGCGACGAGGACCAGTGCCGGTCCGAGCAGCGTGACCAGTGCGCCGCCTCCGACGAACCCGGCGACCTGGGCGGCCTGGGTGAGGGTGCCGAGCACGGCCTGGCCCATCGGGTAGCGCTGGTCGGGCAGGATCTGCGGCAGCAGCGCCGCGCGTGCCGCGCCGTGGGGTGCGCCCGCGAGCTGGACGAGCACCAGCAGGGCGGCGAGTACCCACAGCGGCAGTCCGGGTATGGCCATGAGCAGCAGCAGTGCCGTGCGCACGAGGTCGGCGGCGACCATGACCTCTTTGCGGGCGAACCGGTCGGCGAGCCCGGAGAGCAGGGGCCCGCCGATCAGGTCGGGCAGGAACGTCAGCGCGTAGGTCAGGGCGGTGAGGCTCGCGCTGGCGGTGCGGTCGTAGACGTGCACCGTCAGCGCGACCCTGGCGAACTGGTCTCCGGCCACCGACACCACGTGCGCCACCACCAGGGCGCGGAACTCGCGGTCGCGGGCGAGGTCGCGGTAGCCGGGCATGCGCTACAGGATGGACGACCAGAACCCGCACTGGTGGTCACGGGCGAAATCGGCGGGGCCGATCTTCCCGGCGGCCAGCGACTGCACCTCGGCGTGCCATCCCGGATCACCGGTGCGGGCGAAACGCCCCCACGCCGTGACCATGTAGTCCGACAGCTCCCGCTGGGCGGCTGTCAGCGGTACGCCGAAGTCGAACAGCAGCGGCAGCTCCGAGGCGTGGAACGCGCCGTAGCCGCCGGGGAACGGCGGCATGCCGGGCAGGAACATCGGTACGTCGCGGTCGGCGAACTCGTACCCGGACACGTGCGTGTGCCTGTCCAGTTCCCTGCGGGTGACCTGGGCGGTGCACGACCACGACTTGTCGGTGAGCAGCCGGGCGATCTCGTCGCGGGCGTCGCCGTTGCCGTTGACCGGGTACCGGGCCGCGACCTTCTCCGCGTTCGCGGCGAACAGGGAGGTCAGCGTCGTGCCGTAGGCCTGCTCGGGGATGGGCTGCGGGAAGGCCAGCGGTGCGAACAACGTCATCTCGTCGTGCGTCGTGCCCACCATCGCCGGCACCCGGTGCATGCGGCCGGTGCGCTGCGCGACGACCGGGTCCACGGGCAGCAGTGCCGTGCCGTAGGCGGGGGAGGAGAACGTGTCGTGCACCGGCAGCAGCTTCTCCACCGGCTGGGCCCGCAGGCACGCGAGGTCGGCGCAGCCGGCGGTGCCCACCCCGAGCCGTTCCACCTCGGCACGCGGCTTCCACAAGTGCTCGAACGTGCCCGGCCGGGTGGAGGAGGGCGAGTCGACCCCGCACGGCCCGGACTGGATGATCGCCTTGGCGAACAACCCCGCCGCCCGCGGTGAGGCGAGCTGGGCGCAGATGCTCAACCCGCCCGCAGACTCGCCGAACACCGTGACGTTGCGGGCGTCGCCGCCGAACGCCCGCGCGTTGCGCCGCACCCACTGCAGCGCCGCCTGCTGGTCGGCGAGCCCGAACGTGCCCGAACCGGGCAGGCCGGGATGGCCGAAGAACCCGAACACGCCCAGCCGGTAGTTGACCGTGACGACCACGGCGTCGTTGCGCGACGCCAGCCACCGCGCGTCGTACATGGACGCGCCACCGCTGGTGAACGACCCGCCGTGGATCCACACCATCACCGGCCGCGACCGGTGCGCGCGGCCGGCCGGGGTGGTGACGTTGAGGTAGAGGCAGTCCTCGGTGAGCGACGGCGGGGCGCCCAGCCCCGCTGCCTGCGCGCACATCGGCGCGGGTGCCGTGGCGTCCCGCACGCCCTGCCACGGCGTCACCGGCCGCGGGTCGCGCCACCGGTTCTCACCGACCGGGGCGGCGGCGAACGGGATGTTCCCGAACGTCCGCACCTGCTCGGTCACCGTTCCGCGCACGGCGCCTTTGTCCGTGCGCACCACCTGGGCGTCGCCCCCGGCCGCGGCCGAGGGCGTTGTGATGACGGCGAGCGTCATCGCGGCGGCCAGTGCCACCGTTGCGATCTTCGGCATGAGTTTCCCCCTTCGAACTCGAACGTATCGAGGTCCGAAGTGCCCGGACACCCCCGCAAAGACCAGTTCCCGGATACGTTGAAGGAGGGACAGGGCGTCACCGGTTGCCCACATACCGACCGGTCGGTACCCTCCGTGTCGTGGGTGACACAACGCTTCCCGGGCCGCAGCCCCTCGTCGACGCGCTGATCTTCGACTGGGGCGGCGTCCTGACCGTCTCCGTGCCCGAGTTCGTCGGCGCCTGGCTGCACGCCGAGACCATCGACCGCGAGGTCTACGGCCGCATCATGCGCGACTGGCTGGGCCGCGACGCGCTCCCGGACAACCCCGTGTTCCGCTTGGAGACCGGCGAGCTGACCGTGCCGGAGTTCGAACGGCTGCTCGCCGCCGAGCTGATCACCACCAGCGGCGCGGGCATCGACGAGAACGGGCTGCTGGGGCGCATGTTCGGCGGCGCCACCCCGGACCCGGCGATGGTCGAGCTCGTCCGCAAGGCCCGCGCCGCCGGCCTGCACACCGCGCTGCTGTCCAACAGCTGGGGCGAGGGCTACCCGAAGGACCTGCTGCTCGAGCTGTTCGACACCGTCGTGATCAGCGGCCGGGTGGGCTTGCGCAAACCCGACGAGCGCATCTACCTGCACACCCTCGAGCAGGTCGGCGTCCCCGCCGCGCGCTCGGTGTTCTTCGACGACGCACCCGTCAACGTCGAAGCCGCCCAGTCCGTCGGCATGCACGCCTTCCGCCACACCAGTGCGGAGAGCACCCGCGCCCACCTCGCCACCCTCGGAGTGAACCTGTGACCGACCTTCCCGGCCTCGACCTGCAGGCACTGGCCGCACACCTGGGCACGGGCCCGCTCACCGGCGAGCTGTTCCGCGGAGGCCGCTCCAACCTCACCTACCGCGTCAGCGACGGCACCCGGACCTGGGTGCTGCGCCGCCCGCCCCTGGGCCACGTCCTGGCCACCGCCCACGACATGGCCCGCGAGTTCCGCGTCATCTCCGCGCTCGCCGACACCACCGTGCCCGTGCCCGCCGCCCACCAGCTCGTCGAGGACACCTCCGTCATCGGCGCGCCCTTCTACCTCATGCAGGAGATGCCCGGCGCCGCCCTGCGCGAACGCGGCCAGTGCCCGTGGCTCACCCCTGAGGACGCCCGCACCCTGTCCGAACGCCTCGTCGACGTGCTCGCCGACCTGCACTCCGTGGACCCCGCCTCCGTCGGCCTGCAGGACTTCGGCCGCCCGGAGGGGTTCATGGCACGGCAGGTCAAGCGGTGGGGCAAACAGCTCGACGCCTCCCGCAGCCGTGAGCTGCCCGGCATCGACGAACTGCGCGACACGCTCGCCGCCACCGTCCCGGACTCCCCGCGCGCCGCGATCATCCACGGCGACTACCGCCTCGACAACGCCCTGGTCACCCAGGACCCGCTCGCCATCAGCGCCGTCCTGGACTGGGAGATGGCCACCCTGGGCGACCCGCTGGCCGACCTCGGCCTGCTCTACGTCTACTGGGCCGGCCTGGGCGTCGACAACGACCCCATCACCGGCAGCGTCCCGTCCCTGCCCGGGTTCCTCAGCGCCGACGAGCTCGTCGCCCGCTACACCGCCCGCACCGGCACCGACACCTCCGGCCTGGGCTGGTACATCGCCTTCGGCTACTTCAAGCTCGCCGTCATCGTCGAAGGCATCCACTTCCGCTTCGCCAGTGGCAAGACCGTCGGCGCCGGCTTCGAAAAGCTCGGCGCGTTCACCGTTCCCCTCGTGCGGCAGGGACTCGCCGCCGCCCACAAGGAGCTCTAATGGACTTCGCCTACGACGCCAAGACCGAGGAACTGCGCACCAAGCTCCTCGCGTTCATGGACTCCCACGTCTACCCGGCCGAAGCGGTCCTCGAACAGCAGCTGCACGACGCCTCCGACCCGTGGGAACGCCAGCCGATCCTCGAAGAGCTCAAGGCCGAGGCACGCCGCCAGGGCCTGTGGAACCTCTTCCTCCCGGATGCCGAACACGGCGCGGGCCTGACGAACCTGCAGTACGCGCCGCTGGCCGAGATCACCGGCCGCAGCCCGCACCTCGCCCCCGAGGCCCTCAACTGCGCCGCCCCCGACACCGGGAACATGGAAGTGCTCACCATGTTCGGCACCGACGAGCAGAAGAAGCAGTGGCTGCAGCCCCTGCTCGACGGCGAGATCCGCTCCGCGTTCTGCATGACCGAACCCGAGGTCGCCTCCTCCGACGCCACCAACATCGCCACCCGCATCGAACGCGACGGCGACGACTACGTCATCAACGGCCGCAAGTGGTGGTCCTCCGGCGCGATGAACCCCAACTGCGCCATCTTCATCGTCATGGGCAAGACCGACCCCGACGCCGAACGCCACCGCCAGCAGGCCATGATCCTCGTCCCGCGCGACACCCCCGGCGTCACCGTCAAGCGCGCGATGCACGTCTTCGGCTACGGCGACCACGCCCACGGCGGCCACGCCGAGATCGAGTTCACCGACGTCCGCGTCCCCGCCTCCCACCTCATCGCCGGTGAGGGCGAGGGCTTCGCCATCGCCCAGGCCCGCCTGGGCCCCGGCCGCATCCACCACTGCATGCGCCTGATCGGCATGGCCGAACGCGCCCTCGAACTGATGTGCCGCCGCGCCTCGTCGCGTGTCGCGTTCGGCAAGCCCATCGCCGCCCAGGGCGTCGTGCACGAGTGGATCGCCGAGTCCCGCGTCCGCATCGAACAGGCCCGCCTGCTCGTGCTCAAGACCGCGTGGCTGATGGACACCGTCGGCAACAAGGGCGCCCACACCGAGATCCAGGCCATCAAGATCGGCACCCCGTCGATGACCGAATGGGTCCTCGACAAGGCCATCCAGGCCCACGGCGGCGCCGGCGTCAGCCAGGACTTCCCGCTCGCGGAACTGTGGGCCGCCACCCGCACCCTGCGCCTGGCCGACGGCCCCGACGAGGTCCACCGCATGTCGCTGGCCAAGAGGGAACTCAAGAAGTACGTGTAGACGCAGGGAGAGCACGCCAGACCGGCCGACGTGCTGGCGAAGCTCGATGACACGGGTGACACCCGGCATGCTCTTCGCCGGGGTGTCACCCGTGTCAGAGGTGGTCCGGTGCCTCTAGATGACTGATTCCAAGGGGTCAGTGGTCGTAGGCGGTCAATGACCGCATGACTGGCTGCCCGGTCTTGTCGTTGTGCCAGATCGCGGTGGTCAGCGCCAGAACCCGTTGCAGGACACGGACTATGACTCCGGCTGGAGTGCGTCCGCCGTGCTGCTCCAGGTCGAGCTGTCCTTTGAAGGTCTGGTTGATCGACTCGATGGTCTGGCGCAGTGGCTTGAACAACCGTGCGCCAGGCCGCTCGGGCTCGCCCTTGCGAGCCGGTCGCAGCAACTCGATCCCTGCCTCGGCCAGGTCGCGTTCGAAGGCCTTGCCGTAGT
>NZ_JANBBE010000017.1 GCF_024648825.1 Lentzea californiensis | reverse complement strand
CTGCTGAGGCAGGTACCGAAACAGGTGCCCCAGATGAGCGTGGGCGTAGCGCAGCCAGCGGGCTTCGGAGGTGTGGCCCAGCAGTGCCTGCATCACCGCGAGGGTGACCAGTTCGGCATCGGTCAGGCTGGGCACGATGCCGACCTTCGGCCGCCACGGCGCTAATCGAGGTTGCGCCCTGAGCAAGTCGTCGGTTCTGACGTAAAGTGCGGTCGCGAGGGTGTCAATGTCGGTCGTCACAACCCGTACATCGACACCCTCGCTTCGCGTCTCTAGACGCCTACCCCTTGGACTTACTCATCTAGAGCCGGATCAGCTTGCGTTCGACGGCGGTCGTCACGGCCGCCGTGCGGGTCTCCACGCCGAGCTTCATGAAGATCCGCACCAGGTGGGTCTTCACGGTGGACTGGCTGATGAACAGCTCCTTCCCGATCTCCTTGTTCGCGAGGCCGCGGGCGAGGCATTCGAGGATCTGGATCTCGCGCTTGCTGACCTTCGGCGCGGGGTCCCGGACCTGGCCCAGCAGGCGTTGCGCGATGTCCGGGGAGAGCACGGTCTGGCCCGTCGAGGCCGTGCGCACGGCCTCGGCCAGGTCTTCGGGGTCGCAGTCCTTGAGCAGGTACCCGATCGCACCTGCTTCGACGGCGCGCACGATGTCGGCGTCCGAGTCGTACGTCGTCAGGATCACGACGTGCGGACCGTTCTCCATCGCGCGGATGCGTCTGGTGGCCTCCACGCCGTCGATCCCCTTGCCCAGCTGCAGATCCATCAGCACGACATCCACAGCGGACGCCTTGGTCAGGGACTCCTCGCCGGCCGAGTCATGGGCCAGGGCGCGACGCTGCGGGACATCCCCGGCACGTTGTTCCTGGGCGGCGGCGTGCCGGTGGCGGTCGACGGCACGTCCGTCGCGGGCATCGGCGTCGGCGGCGCGCCCAGCGGTGACCTGGACGAGAAGTACGCGAAGGCCGGTCTCGCGACCCTGAAGTGAGCTCTCGGGAACCGATCGGCGCCCGTCAGCGGCGCCGGTCGGGCGCACCCCAGCCGGGAGGAGCGATCCGCTCGGTCGCCTCGGGGTCGATGGCGTGCCGGGCCACGTGCCGGCCGGGCTGGGGCTTCCTGCCCATCAGCATGAGCGCGACGGCCACGATCAGGCCGATGGTGGCGAGACCGGCGGCGACGGCGCGGGCGGCCGGGTGCTCGAGGACCAGGGTGCTGATCGTCAGGGCGAGCACGAGCGCGGCGATCGGGCCGATGACGGCGAGGTCGGAGCGGTCCTCGGGCTCCGGGGCGGGCTCTGCCGGGACCGGCACCTGCGCGACGGGCGCGTACACCTCGATCGTCTCGAAGTTCCCGCGCGGCTGTTCGTAGGGCGGGGGCCGTAAGCCGGGAGGGACCGTCACCCCCGCCATGCTGCCCGAGGGGGCGCGTCGCCGCAAACCTCCCATTCCCCTCTGCTACGTGTTCCCATGTAGCGCTGGGTGTTCAGGAGGTTCGACATGTGCAGGTGGCTCGCGTATTCCGGTTCGCCGGTCCTGCTGGAGGAGTTGCTCTACGCGCCGGAGAACTCGCTCGTCATGCAGTCGAAGCACGCCCGGCTGGGCGCGACGGCGGTGAACGGCGACGGGTTCGGCATCGGCTGGTACGGCAGCACGAGCACGCCCGGTCTCTTCCTGAGCACCGAACCGGCGTGGAACGACCGCAACCTGCGGGAACTGTCCGCGCAGATCACCGTCGACCGGGTGTTCGCGCACGTGCGGGCCTCCACCGGCGGGGCCGTGCAGCGGTCGAACTGCCACCCGTTCCGGCACGGGAGCTGGCTGTGGATGCACAACGGGCTGATCGCGAAGTTCCCGCTGGTGCGGCGCGAGCTGATGCTGGCGATCGACCCCGTGCTGTTCCCGCTGGTCGAGGGGTCCACGGACTCGGAGATCATGTTCTACCTCGCCGTCAGCTTCGGGCTGGAGCAGGACCCGCCGGCCGGGGTGGCGCGCATGGTCGAGTTCGTCGAGGACGTCGGGCGGCGGGCGGGCGTGGAGTACCCGGTCCAGATGACGGTCGCGGTCACGGACGGCTCGACGACCTGGGCGTTCCGGTACTCGAGCCGCGGCAAGTCGCGGTCGTTGTTCCACAGCACCGACGTGTCGACGCTGCGCCGCCAGTACCCGGACAACCCGGCACTGCACGACCTCACCGACGACTCACGGCTGATCGTGTCCGAACCGCTGGGCGATCTGGTCGGGGCGTGGCAGGAGGTGCCGGAGTCGACGTGCGTGGTGGTCAGGACCGGTGTCGAGGAGGAACTGCTGCCCTTCAAGCCGTGAATCGTCAGGGAACCGTCAGGCGCATCGCCGCTACCGTCTGAGGCCGCCGCCACGACTCCTCTGGAGAGGTTCCCCATGCTCACCACGGCAGCGGCCACACTCATCGCCCTGTCCGCTCTGGCACCGGCCGGGCAGCCGGCGCCGTTCCTCGAGGTCGTCACCGTCAACGGTTCGGGCTGCCCAGCCGGTGACGCCGACGTCCAGACGGACGACAGAGCGTTCACGATCGGCTACCACACGTTCCTGGCCCGGGCCGGCGGCGGCTCGTCCCCGCTCGACCAGCGCAAGAACTGCCAGGTCAACCTGCGGGTGAACGCGCCGGAGGGCTTCACCTACGGCCTGGCGCGGACCACCTACGAGGGCTACGCGCACCTGCAGGACGGCGCCACCGGGCTGAGCCGGGTCAGCACCTACCTGCAGGGCACCTCGCCCACCGCGACGGTGACCCGGCTGTTCACCGGGCCGTTCAGCGGCGACTGGGAGACCCGCTACCGCCTGGACGCGACCGAGATCCAGTGGGTGCCGTGCGGCGAGAAGCGCAACATCAACATCAACGCCGAGGTCCGCGTCACGCTCGGTGCCGCGGACCCCGACCGGCTCAGCTTCGTGAACGTGGAGTCGAGCCGGGGCGTCGTGCGGACCAGGCGCTGCTGAGCACGAGCCTGGGTCAGCGCGTCGAGTCGCGGTACAGCACCACCCAGATCTCGCCGGGCCGTTCGGTCGCGCCGGGGAACCACCTCGGCGCGATGGCCTCGGCGAGGTCGTCCGCGCGCTCCAGCAGCGTGCTGACCGCCGGTTCGCCGACGACGACCACGGCGGAGAAGTCGACGTGGGCAAGCAGGAAGTCCCGCGTGACGCCGAACCGCTGCTCCAGCACCGTCATCAGCTCGTGCGCGCTGTCCGGTCCGGCGTCGATCTCGCTGACGTCCGGCACCTCGGCCTCGATCTCCGGCGCGGGCTCTTCCTCGTGCTGCTCGGACCAGACGTGCTTGCTGAGCGAGTGGATGCTCGACGTGAGGTCGTTCGACTGGTCCTCGGTGAGGATCAGCGTGACCGCACGCCCGTCGGTGAGCGTGAAGGTCAGTTCGGCCTCCGGTAGTCCGCCCGATCCCGGCATCGCCGCGACGGACCCGGCCACCTCGCCGGTCAGCACGTGGTCCGCGTGCGTCTCGGCTCCCGCGCGGAACGACGGCAGGTTCGCGGCCATGTCGACGACGAGCCGCGCGGCGGTGAAGAACGCCTCCTTGTCGCGGAACTCCTTGCGACTGCTGGTGAGCGTGCGTCCGATGCCGGCGGGCTCTGCGTACGCCTCGACCGTGCCGGTCCCGTCCCAGCGGGCGCGGACGGTGATGCCGTTGGCCAAGCGTTTGCGGTAGGTCTCCTCGCGGCCGTGGCGGAACAGCTCCCAGCCCGCGATCTCCTCGGACAACGGTCTTCCTCTCGGCGGGAGTCCCGACGCTGTCACAGATCGGCGGGCTGTGTGGTCTTTTCTGACATGAGCCACGACCACACCCACCACCTCGACAATCCCGACAAGAGCGGCCCTCCGCCGAAGATCGACGTCATCGGCACCGTGCCGGGCGCGCCGCGGATCCCGGACGGCGCCGAGGCCATGACGATCCTCGTGACGCTGCCTCCGTCCAGCCCCGGCGCGCCGCCGCACCGGCATTCCGGGCCCGCGTACGGCTACGTCGTCAAGGGCGCCATCACGTTCGAACTGGAAGGCGAGCCGGAGCGGGTCGTCCGCGCGGGCGGGACCTTCTGGGAGCCGGGTGGCGACGTCATCCACTACCAGGACGGCAACCACCTGACGGACGAGGAATCCGCCTTCGTCGTCACGATGTTCTGCGCGCCCGGCCAGCCGATGCTGACCGTCGTGGAGCCCGGCGAACTGGAGGCGCGCAAGCACCTCAGGGCGCCCCGGCCGTGAAGACGTCGCTGAACGCGTTGGCGCGCGACCACGTCGGCATCGCCCGTGCGATTTCGAGCGGGCGCAGTGCCGCGACCGTCCACGGCGGACACGAGGCGGCGTTGCGGGGGAGGCGTCGCCCGGCGACCTGCTGACGATGCCGGAGCGCCGGCACCGGGTGGAGGCGCTGGAGGACAGCGCCTTCCTGTTCACCACGGCGTTGCGGCTGCCGTGACGAGCACGAGGGGCGGGGATGGTGCCCCGCCCCTCGGTGGTCACTCGACCAGCTTGCCGGCCGTGTCGACCTCGCGCATCAGTGACGCGATCTCCTCCGGCACCGGGGGGATCTCCTCCCGGACGACCTGGCCGGGGCCCGTCCAGACGAGGTTCACCTGCTGTGCGGGGTCGAGGTCCGGGTGGTCGGACCGGTTGTGGCAGCCGCGGGTCTCGCGGCGTTCGAGGGCGCACTCCAGGGTGGCGCGGGCGGAGAGCGCCGAAGCCAGCAGGTCGAAGGCGTGGGCGAGGTCCTGGAACCCGGCGATGTCGGGGTGCACGCCGACGTCGCGGATGCGGTTCTCCAGTTCGTCCAGCTCGGCGAGTCCCTTGCGCAGACCGGCTTCGTCGCGCACGACGCCCGCGTGCTCGGTCATGGTGTTGCGCAGCGCGCGTTGCAGGGCGCGGACGTTCTCCTGGCCGTCGGCGGCGAGCAGGTCGTCCACTTCGGACCGCGCCTCGGCGAGCGCGACGTGCGAACGTCGTTGCGCGTCCAGGGAAGCCGAGTGCTCGGCCGCCGCCTCGCCGACGATCCGGCCGTAGACCAGCAGCTCGATGAGCGAGTTGCCGCCGAGCCGGTTCGCGCCGTGCAGGCCGCTGGACGCCTCGCCGATCGCGTACAGGCCCTCCACGCCCGTCGAGTGGTCTTCGGGCGACACCCACACGCCGCCCATCGAGTAGTGCGCGGTCGGCGCGATCTCGATGGCCTCCTGCGTGATGTCCTTCATCTGCAGTTCGAGCAGCGTCTGGTAGACCCTGGGCAGCCGTTGCATGATCTGCTCGCGCGGCAGGTGCGACACGTCCAGCCACACGCCGCCGTTCGGGGTGCCGCGGCCCTCCTTGATCTCCGTGTACGCGGCGAGCGCCACCCTGTCGCGTGTGGACAGTTCCATCCGCTGCGGGTCGTAGCGGGTCATGAACCGCTCGCCGGACGCGTTGGTCAGGATTCCGCCCTCACCGCGGGCCGCCTCCGAGACCAGGGTGCCCGCCGCGTTCTCCGGTTCGATCAGGCCGGACGGGTGGAACTGCACGAGCTCGGGGTCGCGGATCCGCCCGCCCGCGAGCACGGCCAGGCGGTACGAGTCGCCGGTGTTCTCGTCGCGGCGGCTCGACGTGCGGCGCCAGATCCGGGTGTGCCCGCCGGCCGCGAGGATCACGGCGTCCGCGTGGAAGACGTACCGCTTGCCGTTGCCGAGGTCGAACCCGTACGCGCCGAACACCACGTTGTCCCGCACCAGGATCCGCGTGATGTAGCAGGTGTCGTGGATCGGGATGCCGAGCTGGGTGGCCCGGTTCACGAGCGTGCGCTGGATCTCCAGCCCGGTGTAGTCGCCGGCGAACGACGTGCGGCGGAACGTGTGCGCGCCGAAGAACCGCTGCGAGATGCGCCCGTCTGCCTCCCGTGCGAACGGCATGCCATAGCGTTCGAGGTCCTCGATGCCGCGCGACGCCTGTTCGGTCACGACCCGCACGATCTCCGGGTTGGCGAGCAGGTAGCTCTCCTTGATGGTGTCCGCCGCGTGCTGCTGCCACGTGTCGGACGGGTCCATCGTGGCCAGCGCGGCGTTGATGCCGCCGGCCGCGAGCGCGGTGTGCGCGTCCGCCTTGGGGCGCTTGCCGACGACCAGGACGTCGACGCCTCTCTCCGCGAGTTCGATGGCGGCGCGCAGTCCCGCGCCACCGCTGCCGATCACCAAAACCGATGTGGCTAGCTGATGTTCAGTCATCACGGCCTCCGTTGCCCGTCTCTTCCATTAAGTAGGACCGGGCAGCGCATCGGCTTGTGACTGTTAGCTGCGCGACAGTGCGTTCGTGGCCACATCAGTAGGATCGGTGGTGTGTTCGTGAAGCTGTGCGGTCTGCGCACCGAGTCCGATGTCACCGTCGCGGTCGAGACGGGGGCCGACGCCGTCGGGTTCGTGCTCACGACCAGCCCGCGCCAGATCGACGTCGACCTGGCGGCGCGGCTCGTCGCCGAGGTGCCGGCCGACGTCCTCACCGTCGCCGTGGTGCGCGGGATCCCGGCCGCCGAGGCGGGCGAGATGGCGTTGAAGACGGGCGTGCGCGCGTTGCAGCTGCACGGCGACTACCCGAAGGAAGCCTTCGACGAACTGGCCGAGTTGCCGTTCGGACTGGTGAGGGCCACGGCGCTCGGGCCGGAGACCGACGTGCGCACCGGGGCGTTCGGCGAGGAACTGCTGCTGATCGACTCCCCTGTCGCCGGTTCGGGCGAGCAGTGGGACATCACGCGGCTCGCCGAGAACCCGCCCACCGGCACGTGGGTGCTGGCGGGCGGGCTGTCGCCGGAGACGGTCGCCGGGGCGATCGGTGTCGCGCGGCCGTGGGGCGTGGACGTGTCCAGCGGCATCGAGTCGAGCCGCGGCGTCAAGGACCACGGCCGGATGCGGGAGTTCGTTCTGGCCGCTCGTGGTCAGGCGGCGCGGTAGCCCGGGACGTCCTCGACCCGGTGGTAGACCGGCAGTCCGCGCTCTTGCGCGATCCGCACGTCCTCGTCCGCGCCGGTCGACTCGCCGGGTAGCCGCAGCACCGCCTCGCAGTGCCGCAGCAGGCGTTCCGCGGTCGGATACATGATCTCCGACGCGATCGGGTCGGTCGGTGAACTGCCGCCGGCACCGCGCAGCACGGGCAGCGCCACCCACTCGCCGATCATCGGCACGTGCCCGCTGCGGAACAGCGGCCACGCAGCCTCCTCCAGCCGTTCGAGGTTGCGCGCCATCAACTCGGGGTCGTCCCCGGTGCCGGAGCGGTAGGGCCCGGCGATCAGAATCAGCATGCGACCGACCATAATGTGCAACACTCGGCAAAAACAAGGAGAAACGTGCATGCTGGCCGCCCAACGCCGTGATCTGCTGCTCGAACGGCTGCGCACCGACGGCCGGATCGTCGCCAAGGACCTCGCCGCCGAAGTCGGCATCTCCGAGGACACCATCCGCCGTGACCTGCGCGATCTCGCGGCGGCGGGCCTCTGCCAACGCGTCTACGGCGGCGCACTGCCCGTATCCCCCGCTATCGCCGACTACGCCACGCGTCAGGGCGTGCAGGTCGATGGCAAGCAACGGGTCGCACGGGCAGCGGCAGCGTTGATCGAACCGGGCAGCACCGTGATCCTCGACGGCGGCACGACCACCCTTGCCGTCGTGCGCGCGCTACCGTTCGATCTGCACGCCACGGTCGTCACGCACAGCCCGACGATCGCGAGCGCGTTGGAGGAGCACCGGGACGTGGAGGTCTACGTCATCGGCGGGCGGCTCTTCAAGCACTCGATGGTCGCGTGCGGCGCCGCTGCCGTGGAGGCCGCACAGGGCGTGCACGCAGACCTCTTCTTCCTCGGCGTCACGGGCGTGCACCCCGAAACAGGCCTCACGACCGGTGACGCGGACGAGGCCGCGATGAAACGCGCGCTCGCCCACCAGGCGGCGGACACCTACGTGCTGGCCAGCTCGGAGAAGATCGGCACGGCGTCGAGGTTCTCCGTGCTGCCGTTCGCCGAGATCGCCGGCGTGATCACGGACGCGGACAACGAGACCGTGCGCGCGCTGGAGGTGCCCGTCATCCGGGCTTGACGTCAGTCCCAAGTGGACTTCCCGTTCGGCCGGACGGGCGGGACCTTGACGCGCGGCGGCGCACTGGGCACGCTGCGAACCGTGACGAGCCTGGCTGAGGAGCACGTCAAACCGGCGGTGCGCTGGAGCATCGGCCACGCGCTGCCCCGCGCCGTCCTGCGCCTGGCCGCCCGCCGCGGCGACCTGCAGGGCCGCATCACCGTCGAGGCCTCCACCGGTGCCGATCTGACGGGCCTGTTCGACGAGATCCGCGCCCAAGGCCCGCTCGCCGCCACGAAGATCGGCCACACCACCACACGGCACGAGGTCGTCAAGGCGGTCCTGTCCGACGACGCGTTCGTGACGGCCCGCCCGCGTTTCGGGGCCGGCCTCCTCGGCAAGCTCGCCGCGTGGTCCGCCACCGACGTCGTGCACCCGGTCCAGCCGCCGTCGCTGCTGGCCGTCGAACCCCCGGCGCACACCCGCTACCGCAAGCTCGTCACCCGCGTCTTCACCGCCCGCGCCGTCGAACAGCTGCGCGTCCGTACCCAGCACATCGCCGACGACCTGCTCGACGGCCTCGACCCCACCAGCCCGGTCGACCTGATCGAGACCTACTGCGGCCTGCTGCCGGTCACGGTGATCAGCGAGATCCTCGGCGTGCCACCACAGGAACGCGCGACCGTCCTGGCCCTCGGCGCGGCCGCCGCGCCCAGCCTCGACCTCGGCTTGTCGTGGCGCGTGTTCCGCGACGTGGAGACGACGCTCAGCTCGTTCGACGCCTGGCTCTCCGGTCACCTCGACGCCCTGCGCACCAACCCCGGCGACAACCTGCTGAGCCGCCTCATCACCGCCCGCGAGGACGGCGAGGGCCTGTCCGAACGCGAGCTGAAGGCCACCGCGGGTCTCGTGCTGGCCGCCGGTTTCGAGACCACCGTCAACCTCCTCGGCAACGGCATCTCGTTGCTCACCGAGCACCCCGAACAACTGGAAGTCCTCCGCGCGCAACCTTCGTCGTGGGCCAACGCCGTGGACGAGGTGCTGCGCCACGACCCGCCGGTCCTGCTGACCGGCCGCGTGTGCGCCCGCGACACGACGGTCGCCGGCATCCCCGTACGCCGCGGCCAGCTCGTCACGACCGTGCTCGCCGGGGCCAACCGCGACCCGTCCGTGTTCGAGAACCCGTCGGCGTTCGACGTCAGCCGTGCCAACGCGCGCGACCACGTGTCGTTCGGCGCGGGCCGCCACTACTGCCTCGGCGCCCAGCTCGCGCGCATGGAGGGCGAGGTCGGGCTGCGCACGATCTTCGACCGCTTCCCGGACCTGGCACCCCTTCCCGGTGCGCGCCGTCGCCCGACCCGCGTCCTGCGCGGCTTCGAACGCCTGCCCACCCGCCTCACCACGATCGGCCGGTGAGCACGGACTCGGTGGGTGGCGACCGGCCGGCAATGGCCGGTCCCTGGCCTGGTCCTCCGACCTGGCCGGACAGCATGATCGAGGCATGTCAGTCCGATTGCGCATGATCGCCGCCGTCACCACCGTGATGTCGTTGTCCAGTCCCGCCGCCCAGGCCGGCGAGACGCCGCCGCGGTTCACCGACGGGTTCGGCCTCACCGTCACGAGCCAGCCCCGCTGGGTGGACGAGAACCGCCGCACGTTCGTCTTCAGCGTGTCCACGGACCAGGTGCCGTCGCCCACCCTCCTGCAGGGTCAGGAACCCGGCAGGCACGCCGTCGTCGTCACGCTGCCGGACGACTACGACGAGACGACCAGGAGCTACCCGGTCCAGTACTACCTGCACGGCCACCCCGACCGCCCGGACGCCGCCTGGAACCAGCGGGTCGTGGAGAGGGCGACGGCCGGCACGGACCTGATCACCGTGCAGCCCAACGGCAGTGGCCGCGGCTGGTACTCGAACTGGGTCAACCCCGGTGCCGCGGGACCTCAGAACTGGGAGACCTTCCACCTGGAGCAGGTGATCCCGTTCGTGGACGCCAACCTGCGCACGAAGGCGACCAGGGCGGATCGCGCGATCGTCGGCCATTCCATGGGCGGCTTCGGGGCGTTGCACTACGCCGAGCACCGGCCCGACCTGTTCGGCTACGCCGGCAGCTTCTCCGGTGGCCTCGACCTGCGGAACTCCGAGTTGCGCGCCGCGATCACGGCCACGATGGTCAACCCGGCGAGCGGCACGCCGACCGTGAACGCCGACGCGGTCTTCGGGCCGCCGGTCTGGCCGTTCGACGGCGTCTGGAACGCGCAGAGCCCGGCGCACCACGTCGCGTCGCTGAGAGGGATGGGTGTCGCGCTGTACACGGGTGACGGCGGCGACCTGACGGTCAACCCGATCCAGGCCGTGCTGGAGAACCGGGCGCGCGAGACGGCGCTGGTGACGGCCGCGCACCTGCGGGCCGCGAACATCCCCTTCCACTTCTCGGACTACGGCGACGGCAGCGGGTGGGCGCCGGGCTGCACGGGCAAGCACGCCGACGAAGCGTGCGTGCAGGCCGACATGAACCACTTCGTCGGATTGTTCACGCGACACGCCTGACGTGCGACGTTCGTAGTGAGCCGAACGGGGCATCTTGGAAACGCCGCGTCCCGAAAGCCGTCCAGCCTCCTCTAAGGACTCTGACGGGCCCCTGCACCCGCGCGAAGTGCGCGGGCATAGCCCGCTGAGAAAGCTGGAGGAATCCGTGTTCCTGGGTTCACGATCTCGCCTGCGCGCCGCGGTCATCGCCGCGGCCGTGGGCGCCGGTGTGCTGGTGGCGGCCACCCCCGCCGCCGCCGCACCTGCCGCAGGTACGCGTGCCTACCTGGTCATCACGGCGCCCGGTGCCACTTCCGGCGCCGAGACGGCTGTGAGCACCAACGGTGGCACTGTGTGGACGAAGTACGACGCCATCGGCGTCATCGTCGCGCACTCCGCTGCCACTGACTTCGCCACCAAGATGCGCACCGTCAGCGGTGTGCAGAAGGTCGGTGCCACGCGCACCAGCGACATCCCGGCCGCGGCGGCGAATCCGCCGATTCCCGCCGCACAGCCGCAAAGCACTCCTGCGGCGGGCGAGCCGTTGCGCGCGGACATGGCCCAGATCGGTGCCGATAAGGCGTGGGCGCTCAACACGGGGTCGTCCAGCGTCACGGTCGGTGTGCTCGACACGGGAGTCGACGACCTGCATGCCGACCTCAAGCCGAACTTCGACGCGGCCAACTCCGCTTCCTGCGCCTACGGCAAGCTCGACACCCGTACCGGTTCATGGCGTGCCAACACCGCCACCAACCCCGTCAGCTCCCACGGCACGCACGTGGCCGGCACGATCGCGGCGGCCAAGAACAACCTCGGCATGGTCGGTGTCGCTCCCGGCGTGAAGATCGCCTCGGTGCGCGTCTCCGAGGGGGCGAACGACTTCTTCTTCCCGGAGAACACCATCTGCGCCATGGTCTTCTCCGGTGACCGCGGCTTCGAGGTGACCAACAACAGCTACTACACCGACCCGTGGCTGTTCAACTGCCCGGACAACGCCGACCAGGACGCGATCCTGGAGGGCGTGAAGCGCGCGGTGGCCTATGCCGAGGGCAAGGGCGTGCTCAACGTCGCGGCGGCGGGCAACTCGAACTACAACCTCGCGAACAAGACCAGCGACTCGACCAGCCCCAACGACTCCACCGCCGTTCAGCGCGCCATCACCAACGCGTGCCTGAGCGTGCCGACCGAGGTCTCCGGCGTCGTCAGCGTCTCGTCGATCACCTCGGCCAACGTCAAGTCGTCGTTCTCCAACTACGGCACCGACAAGATCCACATCACGGCGCCCGGCAGCGACGTCTACTCGACCCTGCCCGGCGGCAAGTACGGCAGCCTGTCCGGCACGTCGATGGCCTCCCCGCACGTCGCGGGCGTCGCCGCACTGCTCAAGTCGGCCAACCCCACCGCCACCCCTGCCCAGCTGCACACGCTGCTGGCGACCCAGGCGGACGACCTGGCCTGCTCCGACAGCCGTTGCGCGGGCACCACGGCGAAGAACAACTTCTTCGGTGAGGGCCGCGTCGACGCGCTGGCGGCGGTCGGCGGCACCCCGCCCGGCGGCAAGGAGTTCGAGAACGCCGCCGACGTGGCCATCCCGGACAACGGCGCGGCTGTGACCAGCCCCATCACGGTCTCCGGCGTCACGGGCAACGCCCCGGCCACGCTGAAGGTCGACGTCAACATCGTGCACACCTACCGAGGTGACCTGGTCGTCGACCTGGTCGCCCCGGACGGCACGGCGTACCGGCTCAAGAGCTCCAACAGTGATTCCGCCGACAACCTCGTCGCGACCTACACCGTCAACGCCTCCGGCGAGGTCGCGAACGGCACCTGGAAGCTGCAGGTCAAGGACGTCGCGGCGCAGGACGTCGGTCACATCGACTCCTGGAAGCTGACCTTCTAAGAAGGCATTCGGAGGAACCTCGGCGGCCACGGCTAACTAACGTCCCTGCCTGCAGCGATAGCAGTGACGTGGAACCCGATCTGTGGTCGTCGGCCGCCGAGGCCCTCGACGAGCACGAACACGCCCTCGTGATGGCCCGGCTGGCAGGCACGATCGTCGGCCCTGGCCAGACCGAGCGCTTGGCCAGGGGCGAGCGCGACGTCGTGTTCCTGCTGCCCGACCGGCTGGTGCTGGTGCGGCCGGAGCCGTTCTGGTCGGGTTCGTACGACCGCAAGCAGATCGTGCGCATCATGCTCGCCGCCGGGCACGTCCAGTTCGACGTGACCGGCGGCGACAGCCTCGAGTTCTGGATCGACGCCGACCTCTCCCCCGCCGAGCCGTTCGTCGAGCAGGCCCAGAACTGGCTGGCTCCGCGCAAGAGCTCGGCCAGCGGCGCGGTCATCGGGTTCGGTCTCGCGATCATCATCGCGTTCCTGTTCGTCCTCGGGCCGGTGGACCTGATGCCGTCGGACGGCCGGCTCACCGTCAAGTCCAGCTGCGGCGACTTCCTCCGCGCGGGCGTCGACGAACAGGTCGAGCTGCTCAGGCGGCTCTTCGGGCAGGTCGGCACCCCTGCGGAGGCGGACAAGCCGATGACGCTCGACGCCTCCCGGCGGCACTGCGGTGAGCACAACGGCGCGACGCTGGATTCGCTCGTCACCGGAAAATGAGCCCTACAGTGCGAGGGTGTTCGACACTCGCCAGCTAGAGGTCTTCGCGACGGTAGCGAGGACCGGCTCGTTCAGCGCCGCCGCGCGGCTGCTGCACTGCTCCCAGCCGGCCGTCAGCCAGCAGATGCGCGCGCTGGAGCGGCAGGTCGGCGGGCCGCTGTTCGTGCGGACGGGCCGAGGGCTGCACCTCACCGAGGCCGGCCGGATCCTGGCGGAACGCGGGTCGGACCTGCTGGACCGGCTGGCGACGACGCACCAGCAGGTCAGCGCGATAGCCACGCACGACATCGGCACGATCCGGATCTGCGCGTTCCCGAGCGCCAACGTGTCGCTCGTGCCCGCGGCGGCGGCGATCCTGGCCGAGGAACGGCCCGCGCTGCGGCTCGAGCTGGTCGAGGAGGAGCCGCCGGACTCGTTCGCGCTGCTGCGGCGCGGTGAGGTCGACCTGGTGCTGAGCTTCAGCTACCTCGACGAACCGCAGGACGAGGCCACCGTGAACGGCATGCTGAGCGTGCCGTTGCTGCGGGAGCCGCTGGCGTTGCTCGTGCCCGCCGGTCACCGGCTCGCCGGCCGTGGGCGTGTGTCGCTGACCGAGGCGGCGGAGGAACGCTGGATCGCCGGTTGTGTGCGGTGCCAGCGCGCGCTGCACCAGGCGTGCGGGGCGGCCGGGTTCGTCCCGGACATCACCTGCTCGACCGATGACAACCTGGCCATCCAGAGTCTCGTCACCGCTGGTCTGGGCGTCGCGCTGGTGCCCAGGCTGCTGCTGTCGTTCCTGCAGCACCCCGGTCTGACCGCGGTCGAGGTGGAGTCGGCGGCGCAACGGCTCACGTCGCTCTACACCTGGCCGGACCTCATCCGGCTGCCGATCATGCGTGCGACCGTGGACGCGTTGATCTCCGCGTCGGCCAAGGCATAAGCGCGTCTTATAGGCCTCCAAGAAATGGTCATCTACTGCGCATAGCCCGTGCTGGTCATCGTTATCAGCATGGGCATCGCCAGGACGACCCCGCGCACGGCCGACTCGGTGCTGCCCGGCCTCGCGCTGGTCGCGGCCGGTGTCGCGGTCGCGATGGTCGTGTCCTGGCTCTACCCCTCGGTCAGCGCGCTCACCGTCGCCGTGCTGCTCGGCGCCGTCGTGGCCAACGTCGTGACGCTGCCGCCGTCGGTCACGCCGGGGATGAAGCTCGCCGCACGTCGTCTGCTGCGCCTGGGCGTCGTGCTGCTCGGGTTGAAGCTGGTCTTCCAGGACGTGCTGAAGCTCGGTCACGAGATCCTGCTGCTCGCGGTGGTCGCCGTGGTCGTCACGTTCGTCGTGACGCGCTGGCTCGGGCGCGTGCTCGGGGTCAGTGAGGGCCTGTCGTTGCTCATCGCGACCGGGTTCTCGATCTGCGGCGCCTCCGCGGTGGCCGCGATGAACAGCGTCCGCCGGCAGGACGAGGAGGACGTGGCCAAGGCGCTCGGCCTGGTCACGCTCTTCGGCACCGTCGCGATGTTCGCGCTGCCCGCGCTGTTCGGGCTGACGGGCCTCACGCCCGCGCAGTACGGGGTGTGGGCGGGCGGCAGCGTGCACGAGGTCGCGCAGGTCGTGGCCGCCGCCGGACCCGTCACCGGCGCCCTGGCCATCGCCGTCGCGGTGAAGCTGACGCGGGTCGTGCTGCTCGCGCCGATGCTCGCCGCCGTGAGCTTCGCCGAGCGCCTCAAGTACCCGGCGTCCGGGCAGCGTCCGCCGATCGTTCCGTTGTTCGTGCTCGGTTTCCTGGCCATGGCGGCGGTGCGGGCGACCGGCCTGCTGCCCGACGTCGTGCTGTCGGTGGCGACGTTCGTCGACAACGTGCTGCTGGCGGCGGGCATGTTCGCGCTCGGCACGGCGGTGCGCCTGCGTTCCCTGATCCGTTCCGGCCCGGCGGTGCTGCTGCTGGGCCTGCTCTCGACCACGGTGATCGTCGTCCTCGTGCTGACCGGCACGGTGTTGATCGGCTGATCTCCGCTTTCCTCAGAGGAGGACCCGCTCATGACGCACAGCCTGCTCTCCCCCACGGCCACGCTCCTGGTGGGCTCGCTCCGGGCCGCGATCGCCGGCGGCGGTGACGACGCGGCCGTCGCCGCTCGGGTGGCGCGAACGCTGGAGGGCCACCTCACCGACCCGTTCCTGCTGAGCGCGACGCAGCGGGAACCCGACCCGAACGCCTACCGCCAGCACGTCCTGCACGTCGAACCGGACGGCAGCTTCTCGGTCGTCGCGCTGGTGTGGTTGCCGGGTCAGGAGACCTGCATCCACGACCACGTCTCGTGGTGCGTCGTCGGCACGTACGTCGGCGAGGAGGAAGAGACCACCTACCGGCTGCGCGGCGATCGGCTGATCCCGTTGCGCGTCAACAAGACCCCGGAGGGCGTGGCGTCCTACCTGGTGCCGCCGGGCGACATCCACAAGGTGTGCAACAACTCCAGCTCCGTGGCGATCTCGATCCACGTCTACGGCGCCGACGTCAGCATCCTCGGCACGAGCATCCGGCGGCGCTACGACCAGCCCGTCAGCGGGCGATGATCCCCCGCTCGATCGCACCGGTGGCGAACTCGACGAGCTGAGCCGGCTTGACCCGGTTGATGCGGGCGCCCTGCAGCAGCAGGTCGTCCGCAAGGCCGATCAGCGAGTCCCAGACCCAGTGCGGCAGCGCGGGGTCGTCGATCAGTTCCTGCCCGCACGCCTCGGCGGTCTCCTTCAACGCCTTCGCGAGCGCTTTGAGCGTCTTGCGGTAGTCCTGGGCCGATCCGGCGACCTCCTTGCCCCTGCGGCCGCCGGAGAGCACCTTGGCCTCCCACTGCGCGGCCGACCGCCCGAACCGCCGCCACAGGTCGGTGATCTGCGGCTCGACCTCCTTGAGCACGCCCGCGATGCCGAGGCCGCGGTCGACGGTGGCGAGGGTGCGTTGCAGCTCGTCCAAACGCCGTTCCATCAACGCCGCGAAGACGTCCTCCTTGCCGGAGAAGTACTGGTACACGGTGCCGGAACTGACGCCCGCGCCGACCGCGATCGCCCGCATGGTCAGGCCCGCGTAGCCCTGCTCTTCGAGGATCTGCTCGGCGGACGACAGGATGTCGCGCCGCCTGCCCTCCGCGTCCCCCCAGGCCGTTTGCTCGGTGCTCACGGCGTTCAGCCTACTTTGAACAACGTTCAAAAGCATATTGAACGTTGTTCGGTTTGCTCCTACGCTCGGGTGCATGGCGGAGACCGATGCGGAGCTGGCAAGACGATTGGCCACGGAGACGGGCCGGTTGCTCGTCAGCGTGAGGCCGGGCGACGGCGACCACGTCGCGCAGCTCTTCCTGGCCGCACAACTCGGCGAGCACCGCCCGGCGGACTCGGTGCTGTCGGAGGAGGCACCCGACGATCCTCGCAGGCTGGCCGCCGACCGGGTGTGGATCATCGACCCGCTGGACGGCAGCCGCGAGTACGCCGAGCCCGGCCGCACCGACTGGGCCGTGCACGTGGCGCTCTGGGAACGCGGCGAGCTCGTCGCGGGAGCCGTCGCGATGCCCGCTTTCCGGCCTGAGCCACGGACTTCACGCCGCCGGATCAGGATCGTGGTCAGCCGCAGCCGGCCACCCGCGCACGCGCGCCGGATCGCCGAAAAGATCAACGCCGTGCTGGTGCCCATGTGCGGCGCGGGCGCGAAGACGATGGCCGTCGTGCGCGGCGAGGCGGACGCCTACCTGCACGCGGGCGGCATGTACGAGTGGGATTCCGCCGCACCCGTCTACGTGGCCCGCGCGGCCGGGTTGCACGCCTCCCGCGCCGACGGACGGCCGCTCGTCTACAACCAGCCCGATCCGTGGCTGCCCGACCTGCTGATCTGCCGTCCGGAACTCGCGGGGGTGCTCGTGTGAACCACCTCGACCAGCTCGAAGCCGACAGCATCGACATCTTCCGCGAGGCCGTGGCGGAGAGCGAGCGACCGGTGCTGCTGTACTCGATCGGCAAGGACAGCTCGGTGCTGCTCCACCTGGCGCGCAAGGCCTTCTACCCGTCGAAGCCGCCGTTCCCGTTGCTGCACGTCGACACCACGTGGAAGTTCCGGGAGATGATCGCGTTCCGGGACGCCGTCGTCGCCCAGCTCGGCCTGGACCTGATCGTGCACCGCAACCCGGAGTGCGTGGCGGCGGGCATCAACCCGTTCGACCACGGATCCGCGCGGCACACCGACCTGTGGAAGACGCAAGGCCTGCGGCAGGCGCTGGACGAGCACCGGTTCGACGTGGCGTTCGGCGGCGCGCGACGCGACGAGGAGGCCTCGCGCGCCAAGGAGAGGGTGTTCTCGTTCCGGACCGCGCAGCACCAGTGGGACCCGAAGAACCAGCGCCCCGAACTGTGGCGGCTCTACAACACGCGGGTCGCGCCCGGCGAGAGCATCAGGGTGTTCCCGCTGTCGAACTGGACCGAGCTCGACGTGTGGCGCTACGTCGAACGCGAGCGGATTCCCGTGGTGCCCCTGTACTTCGCGGCCGTGCGGCCGGTCATCGACCGCGACGGCACGCTGATCATGGTCGACGACGACCGGATGCCGCTGCACTCGCCACCGCGGCAGGAGCTGGTCCGGTTCCGGACGCTCGGCTGCTACCCGCTGACGGGCGCGGTGCGCAGCGAGGCGCGCACGGTCGCGGAGATCGTCGAGGAAATGCGGGCCGCGACGACGTCGGAGCGGCAGGGCCGGGTGATCGACCACGACCAGAGCGGGTCGATGGAGCGCAAGAAGCGGGAGGGGTACTTCTGATGGAGCTTCTGCGGTTCATCACCTGCGGCAGCGTGGACGACGGCAAGAGCACGCTGATCGGGCGGCTCCTGTACGAGTCGAAACTGCTCTACGCCGACCACCTCGCGGCCCTGGAGGCGGACTCCCGCCGGGTAGGCACGCGGGGCGGCGAGCTGGACTTCGCGCTGCTGGTGGACGGATTGGCCGCCGAACGCGAGCAGGGCATCACGATCGATGTCGCCTACCGGTTCTTCGCCACCGAGGCACGGCGGTTCATCGTCGCGGACACGCCGGGGCACGAGCAGTACACGCGCAACATGGTCACCGGCGCTTCGACCGCTGACGCCGCGGTTCTGCTGCTCGACGCACGCAAGGGCGTGCTCAGCCAGACGCGCCGGCACGCGCGCATCGTGTCGCTGCTGGGCATCCGGCACGTGGCCCTGGCCGTGAACAAGCTCGATCTCGCAGGCTATTCGCGGGAGCTGTTCGACGAGGTCAGCGCGTCGTTCGCGGAGTTCGCCGCCGACCTGGAGTTCGCCGAGATCACCTGCGTGCCGATGGCGGCGACCGAGGGCGTCAACGTGGTCGGGCGCAGTGAGCTGACGCCCTGGTACGACGGCCCGACGCTGCTGCAGTGGCTGGAATCGGTCACGCCGTCCACGAGACGAGACGTCTCGTCTCGTCTCAGCGAAGCGAGACGAGACGAGACGTCTCGTTTCCTGGTGCAGTGGGTGAACAGGCCGGACGCGACGTTCCGCGGTCTGTCCGGGCGCGTGCTGGGCGGAACACTCCGACGAGACGAGACGGTCCGTCTCGGCAACCGGACCACCAGCGTCGCCCGGATCGTCACCATGGACGGCGACCTGGACGAGGCGCCGGCCGGTTCGTCGGTCACCGTCGTGCTGGCGGACGACGTGGACGCGAGCCGGGGCGACGTGCTGGGCGCCGCTTCCGACCCCCCAAGCCTCGCCGACTCGTTCCAGGCGCGGCTGGTCTGGCTGCACGAGAACGGCCTTCTGCCCGGCCGGCAGTACCTGGCGAAGATCGGTGCGCGCACGGTCGGCTTCACCGCGACCAAGGCGTTGGGGATCAACGAGATCGGCGTCGACAACGTGCACTTCGACGCGCCCGTGCCGTTCGAGAGCTACCGCACCAACCGCGATCTCGGCTCGTTCGTGGTGCTCGACCGGCTGTCCAACGCCACGGTCGGCGCCGGAATGATCGACTTCGCGCTGAGCCCGTCCAACGTGCGCTGGCAGACGCTCACCGTCGACAAGCAGGCCCGGATCGCGCGCAACGGGCACCGGCCGTGCGTGGTGTGGCTGACCGGGTTGTCCGGGGCGGGCAAGTCCACGATCGCCGACCTGGCCGAGAAGGCGCTGCACGCCGAGGGCAGGCACACGTTCCTGCTCGACGGCGACAACGTGCGGCACGGGCTCAACTCCGACCTCGGGTTCACCGACGCCGACCGCGTCGAGAACATCCGGCGCATCGCCGAGGTGGCCGCGCTGATGGTCGACGCCGGGCTGATCGTGCTGGTCTCGTTCATCTCGCCGTTCCGGGCGGAGCGGGCGCTGGCGCGGGAACTGGTCGGCGAGAACGAGTTCTGCGAGGTCTTCGTGGACACGCCGCTGGCCGTGGCCGAACAGCGCGACCCGAAGGGCCTGTACCGCAAGGCGCGCAGGGGCGAGCTGGCGAACTTCACCGGCATCGACTCGCCCTACGAACCACCCGTGGAACCCGAGGTGCGGCTCGACACGACGACGTTGAGCGCGCAGGCCGCGGCGGACGCCGTGGTGGCACGGCTGCGTGCGCTCGGCGTCTGTTGAACGTTGTCCAAAATCGTGTACGTTCAGCTAGAACACGTTCTAAATTCGGGAGGCATCCAGTGCCGGACCAGGCGTGGTCGCAGTTCTGCCGGGCGTTGGAGAAAGCCGGCGAGGTCGTTCTCTCCGACCAGGCACCGGACACCCCGCTCGACCGCGCGGAGGGCTACCGGTACCTCTCCCGGCTCACCCGCGAGATGCTGTACTCCTGCCTGGACAACGCCGATCCCGACTTCCCGCGCTTCCACGAGCTCGACCTCGTGAAGATCGGCGCGGACAACCCGGACAACGTCTACCTGTCCGCGAACATCCGCGGCGACCGGACGTACCGGATCACCGGGACCCGCGGCACCATCGCGTACTTCAGCATCGGCTCGAAGGCCAACCGGTACGCCAAGGACGGCACCATGGCGTCGACCGGCGAGCTGTCCGGCGCCGACCTGGCGCTCGCGCCGGACGGCACCGTGGAGATCATCGCCAGCGCCGAACCCCAGCCCGGGAACTGGCTGCCGCTCGCGCCCGACTCCACCGGCCTGGTGGTGCGCCAGACCTATCTCGACCGCACGACCGAAACACCGGGCCACTGGCACGTCGAGCAGGTGGGTGGGCCCGCCGAGCCCGCTCCCCTGACCCCTGAATTCCTCGCCAAAGCGTTGCAGCGAGCGGCCTTGTCCGTGCACGGCACGGCGGCCACGTTCGCCCACTGGACCCGCACGTTCATGACGCGTCCCAACGAACTGCCCGACTTCGGCCAGGAGATGTTCCAGCGGGCGGGCGGTGATCCGGAGATCTTCTACCTGCACGGCTACTGGACGCTGAAGCCCGGCGAGGCGTGGGTGATCGAGACCGACGTGCCGGACTGCCCGTACTGGAACTTCCAGCTCGGCAACTGGTGGATGGAATCACTGGACCACCACCGCAGGATCACCGTCAACAAGCACACGGCGTCGTTGTCCGGTGGCCGGCTGACGGTCGTGGTGGCCGCCGAGGATCCCGGAGTGGGCAACTGGATCGACACCTGCGGCCACAGTTCGGGCACCGCGTTGCTGCGGTGGCTCGGCGCTTCCGCCCACCCGATCCCGAAATGCCGCGTGGTCCCCCTGGAGGAGGTTCGATGACGGTCACGACAGCGCTGAACGTGCCGGAGTTGCTGGAGAAGGCCTCCGCCAAGACCGGGCTCTCCGACTTCGGCGACGACTGGTTCCGCGAGCCGCTGGACGTGCTCGTGCACAGCCTCAACACCGAGGCCGCGCTGTCACCGCTGGGCTTCGAGCTGACGAAGCACCGGCTGGCCGCGCTGCTGTCCGACCGCCTGCGGTTACGGGAGCTCCAGCGCGTGCACCCCGAGGTGCTCGACGTCGAGGTGCGGGTGGCCGCCGAGATCTGCGGTCTGCCGCGCACCGGTTCGACGTTGCTGCACCGGCTTCTCGCCGCGTCGCCCCAGGTGACGTCCACGCTGTCGTGGGAGGTCGCGTACCCGCTGCCGTTCCCCGGTGAGGGCCCCGGCGCCGAGCAGCGCAAACGCCGTGCGCAGGAACGCATGCAGATGTTCTCGCAGCTCTCCCCCGACTTCGGCGACCTGCACACCGTCGTGTGGGACGGGCCGGAGGAGGACGTGATCCTGCTGGACCGGACGTTCGTGTCGATGAGCTTCGACTCGTTCTACTGGGTGCCCGCGTACGGCGACTGGTTGCGGTCGGCCGACCAGCGGCCCGCCTACCGCGAACTGCGCGAGTGGCTGCAGGTGTTGCAGTGGCAGAACTCTGCACGCTCGCTGCCGTGGGTGCTCAAGTCGCCGCACCACCTGACCGCGGTCGACACCGTGCTGGACGAGTTCGCCGGCTGCAGGATCGTGATGACGCACCGCTCCCCCGTCAACGCCGTGCCGTCGTACGCGTCGATGGTGCGCGCGATGTCCTCGCAGTACAGCGAGAACATCGATCCGGTCCTGATCGGACGGTACTGGTCCCGCAGGTTCGCCACGACCCTGGAAGATTTCGCCGCGGCCCGGTCCGCGCGCCCCGAGCGGTTCGTGGACGTGCGGTTCGCCGACACCGTCAGCAAACCGCTGGAGGTCGCCCGCCAGGTGCTGGAGGCGCTGGGCCTGCCCGCCGGTCCCGCCGACGACGCGGCGTTCGAGGCCTACCTGGCGCAGAACCGCACCGAACGGCACGGCTCGCACTCCTACGCGCCACCGGACTTCGGGCTGTCCGAGGACCAGCTGCGACGGGACTTCGCCTTCTACTCGGAGGTCTACCTGTGATGCTGCAAGACGAGGTCGTGATGATCACCGGCGTCGGCCCCGGCCTGGGCTCGAAGCTCGCCGTCCGCGCCGCCGCCGAGGGTGCGAAGGTCGTGATGGCCGCCCGCTCCGCCGACGTGATGAAGCAGGTGGAGGAGGACGTCACCGCGGCGGGTGGCGAGGCCGTCGGCGTGCAGTGCGACGTGCGGCGGCCCGAGGAGGTCGCGCGGCTGGCCGAGACGGCCGTCGAGCGGTTCGGCACGATCACCGGGCTGGTGAACTCGGCGTTCGGGCACCCCGGCTGGTTCGACCTGCTGGAGACGCCCGAGAAAGCGGTCCGCCGGTCGATGGACATCATCCTGTTCGGCGCGCTGAACGTGACCCGCGCGGTGGTGCCGCACATGAAGGCCGCCGGACGCGGTTCGATCGTCAACGTGGGCACGATGACGACCCGCAAACCCGTGCGCGGCGAGGGCGGGTACGCCGTGGCGAAGGCCGCGATGGCGACCGCGACCCAGTTCCTGGCGCTGGAACTGGGCGAGCACGGCATCCGCGCGAACCAGGCCGTGATGGGCTGGCTCGACGGACCGGGCGTGCGCTTCTACCTCGAGTTCACCGCCGAGGCGCGCGGCATGAGCGAGCAGGACGTGTACGACGAGATCGCCGCCCGCAACCCGCTGGGGCGCATCCCGACCGACGAAGCCTGCGCCGGAGCGGTCCTGTTCCTGTTGTCCCGGCACGCTTCCGAGGTCACCGGTGCCGTGCTCGACGTCAACGGCGGGGAGTACATGCCGGCATGACGCATCTCATCGAGTCCGTGGTCGTCGAGATCGACGCGCCCGCGTCGTTCGTGTGGGACGTGCTGCTCGACTACCCGCACTATCCACAGTGGAATCCCTACACGCTGGCGGTCGCCACGACGTTGGAGATCGACTCGCCGATCGACCTCACGCTGCCACGTCCGGACGGCGGCGAGGGGACGTTCGTCAGCCGCGAGTACATCCGCGAGGTCGAGCCACCTCGATTGCTGCGTTACGACACCGGCGACACGTTCCCGGGCCTGCTCGGCACGCGCGACCAGTTGATCACACCGCTCGGACCGCGGCGGTGCAGCTACCGCACGTTCGAGACGTTCACGGGCAAGTACGCGGACGCGATCTTCGCGGCGCAGGGCGCGTATGTGAAGAACGGCTTCGACTCCGTGGCCCACGCGTTGCGCGACCGAGTCAAAGCCCTGCTCAGTGTGTGAGTAGTTGTACCGATGCCGTCGCGAACCGGCAGCGGCACTCTCGACGTGTGACCAAGACCGACCGTAGCCGCACAGCCGGACTGGCGGGGTTCGCCACCACCACCGCCCTGCTGGTGCTCACCTTCGCCGCCTTCCAGAACGGCGCGCTGGAGTCGTTCGGCTGGCAGGGCGGCGAGTACGCCACCGCGTTCGTCTGCATCACGCTCGGCTCGACCTTCGCCGGGATCGTGCTGAACCTGACCGCGCCCGCACCGTGGAAATCGGTCGGAACCGGAATGATCCTGGCCGGCACGCTGGGCGGGGTCGTCGTCATCATGCTGTTCTTCGTGATCGCGTGGGGACTCTCCAACATCTCCGTCCCCTGAACTGCCGCCGCGTCACAACATCTGCGACAGGCCGCGCAGCGCGGCGGCGATCTGCTCGCGATGCCCTTCGAGGGTCTCCCTCGTGACGCCGTCCGCCGCGGACCTGGCCACGTCGTCGGTGGCGACCTTGAGCACCGCGCTCATCGCGGCGGCCTGCACCCTCACCTCGATGGCGTCCCGCGGCAGCCCCGCCCGTTCGGCGAGCACGTCCGCGAGCGCGTCCTCCGCCCGTTCGCGCAACATCAGGTAGGCGGCGCGCAGCGCCTGTTCGCCGTGGGTCAGCCGCACCACGGCCAGCACCGCTTCGATGTCCTCGTCGGACGCCGCGTCCAGCAACGGGCTGTACGCCTCGCGCAGGTGGTCGATCAGCTCGAGCTCACGCGGCCACGCGCGCACCACCACGCAGAAAGCCTCGACCATCTTGGTCAGCAGCGGTTCGACGCAGCTCTCCTTGTGCGGGAAGTAGCGCCAGAACGTGCGTTCGGAAACTCCCGCGGCCTGCGCGATCTGCTCACCCGACGTGGCGGCGACGCCCTGCTCGGCGAACAACCGGACCGCGTGGCGGGAGAGGTCGAGGCGCTGACGTCGACGTTGCTCGTCGCTGACCGGAGGCCGGCCACGGCGAGGCTTTTCTGTCACAACGTCCGTCATCGGGCGATTCAAGCACGTCACCTGGCCGGGACATTTATTGGCACCATCTGCCATTAAGCGCTACGGTCAGTGCATGAGCATTGACGCAGAGCGCCTGAAGCTGCCGCTGGCCAGGCCGAACGTCCTCGATCTCGCTCCGCTCTACGAGGTGCTGCGACGCGAGGCACCGATCGCGCCCGTGACGACGCCGGCAGGGGACCCCGCCTGGCTCGTGACGCGGTACGAGGAGGTCCGCCTCCTGCTGGGGGACAAGCGCTTCGGCCGTTCCCACCCGGAGCCGGAGAAGGCCTCCCGCATCTCGACCGCCGCCGTGCAGGACGGCCCCACCGGCGAGTACGCGACGGAGGAGGCCGACCACACGCGCATGCGCCGCCTGCTCACGCCCGCGTTCTCCGCCAAGCGGATGCGGATGCTGGGCGAGAACATGGAGGAGCTGGTCGACAGCTGCCTGGACGCGCTGATCGCCGAGCACGAGAAGACGGGCGTGGTCGACCTGCACCGCGGGCTCGCGTTCCCGTTGCCGGTGGCCATGATCTGCCGTCTGCTCGGCGTCCCCGAGGAGGACAACGAGCTGTTCGCGTCGCTGTCCGAGCGCATGGCGGGCACCGAGATCGGTGAAGAGGCACACAAGGCGCGCGAGGAGTTCTTCCGGTACATGGTCGGGCTCGTCGAGTCCAAGCGCGGCGCGCTCGGCGAGGACGTGATCTCCGACCTCGTGCGCGCACAGGCCGAGGACCCGTCGTTCGACTACGTGGAGATGGTCCGGCTGTGCGTCGGACTGTTGTTCGCGGGCCACGAGACCACGGTCAACCGCATCGGCCTGGGCGTGCTGTTCCTGCTCACCGACCGGTCGCGCTGGGACGCCTTCGTCGCCGACCCGGACGGCCGCGTCGACGCGGTGGTCGAGGAGGTCATGCGCCTGGGCGCACCCGGCGACCTCGGCCTGCTGCGGTACGCCCGCGAGGACGTCGACATCGCGGGCGTGACCATCAAGGCCGGTGACGCGGTGGTCATCTCGACCAACGCGGCCAACCGCGACGCGTCCGTGTACTCCCACGCCGAGGAGTTCGACCCGGACCGTCCGGAGAGGACACACCTCGGTTTCGGCCACGGCGCGCACTTCTGCATCGGCGCGTCCCTGGCCCGCACGGAACTGCGCGTGGTGTTCGCCGCGCTCGCCAAGCGCCTGCCGTCGATGCGGCTGGCCAAGGAACTCGACCAGCTGCAGGTCCGCGCGACGCTCACCGGCGGCGTGGCGGAGCTGCCCGTCACCTGGAGGTCGGCGTGAACATCGTGGTGGACCAGGGCAAGTGCGTCGGGGCCGGGCAGTGCGTGCTGGCCGCGGACGACGTGTTCGACCAGCGCGACGACGACGGCCTGGTCGACCTGCTGGACGCCAGCCCGCCGCCGGAGCGCCTGGCCGACGTCCGGCACGCGGCGGCCGTGTGCCCGGCCTCGGCGATCGAGGTCGAGGCCTGACCTCAGCCCTCCACGAAGTACGAGTCGTGCTCGTCGAGGAACGCGGCGCGGTCGGCCGCCGCGACCTCGCCGAGCCGCTCGAAGTACTCCTCACGCGGCGCACCGGGCGTGAACAGCAACAACATCTCGGCCGGTGCGTCGGCGTCGTTGCGGAAGGCGTGCAACCCGCCCTGCGGCACGTGCAGGAAGTCGCCCTTCCCCGCCTCGATCCACTTGTCACCGTTGTAGAGGCGCACGGTGCCGTCGAGGATGAAGAACGACTCGGAGATCGTCCGGTGGAAGTGCGTCGCCGGACCGCCGGCCTTCGGCTTCATGACGACCCGGTACAGGCCGAACTCGCCGCGCGTGGTCTCGGTGGTGGCGAGGTAGTGGATGCCGTTGCCGGGCTCACCGGTGTCGACCGGGGTGCTCGCGGGCCGGTAGCGCGCGCTCACCTCGCCGGTGTCGCCGAGGTAGACCTTCTTGGGATAGGACATGGTGTTCATCCTTTGCGTGCGGGGTTCCTACTAGGAAGACCCGATTGCCCGCGCAGATGTGACAACTAGTGCGGTGGCCACGAACCTTTACCGGGTATTTCGCTGTTCAGACGCGAGGCGCCCTGCTGAGCACCGGAAGACCCCGTAAAGGTTCGTGGTCACCGCACTAGTCCTTCATCAGGGGCTCGACCAGCTTCGATCCTGGCCGATGGCCACCGGTCCG
The DNA here is from genome assembly GCF_024648825.1 of Lentzea californiensis. Taxonomy (GTDB): domain Bacteria; phylum Actinomycetota; class Actinomycetes; order Mycobacteriales; family Pseudonocardiaceae; genus Lentzea; species Lentzea californiensis. The sequence goes on along the minus strand of NZ_JANBBE010000017.1, from coordinate 123,539 downwards.
GACGTGGGCAGGGACGGCGCCGGGAGGTTCACGCGCAGCGTCGGGCCGGCCATCGTCGGTCCGGCGTCGATCGCCACCGCCGGCCTGGCCGGGTAGAGCTCCGCGGCGGCCAGCGCGTGCTCGATGAGCTCGTGCGCCCGGTCCACGCCGAGCCGGCGCGCGGGATCGGGTTCCATCAGGCCGGTGATCAGCTCGCCGAGCGGTCCGGCCACCCGCGGCACCGGCCGTTCGTTCATCACGGCGAGGATCGTCGCCGAGGTGGTCGGGCGGTCGAACGCGCCGCGTCCCTCCACGGCGAAGAACAGCGTCGCTCCGAGCGCCCAGAGGTCCCAGGCGGGCGAGGCCTCGCCGCCCGCCAGGCGTTCCGGGGACATGTAGGCGGGCGAACCGATCAGCGTGCCGGTGGCCGTGAGCCGGGGGTCGTCGACGGACTGCGCGATGCCGAAGTCGGTGAGCTTCGCGTTGCCCTGCCGGGCACCATCACGTTGCCGGGCTTGACGTCCCGGTGCACCACGCCGGACGAGTGCGCCGCCTCCAGCGCGCCCAGCAGCTGCCGCGCCAGCGTGGCCGCCTCGCGCGTCCCGAGCGGTCCGTCCAGGTCGACCGACTCCTCCAGCGTCGGAGCGTTGATCAGCTCCATGACGATGAACGTCTGGTCGTCCTCGGAGATGAGGTCGTAGACGGTGACGACGGCGGGGTCCTGGAGCCGCGAGGCGATGCGTGCCTCGCGCAGCACCCCGCTCCTGGTACACGGCACGTTCTCCGGCAGGCACGTTGCCGGGCAGCAGCAGTTCCTTGACGGCGACGTCGCGGCCGAGGACGGTGTCCTCCCCCAGCCACACGACCCCCATGCCGCCACGCCCCAGCTCGCGAACCAGCCGGTAGCGTCTGTTGCCCACCTCGCGCATGCGCGGAAGTCTTTCACCCGGTCCAGTGACGTACAGGGGCAGCGTCACGTGACGGGCGCGACGCCGTGACGACCCCGCTTAACGTCGCGCGGCGTGAGACGACTGACGAAGCTGTTGGCGACAACACTGCTCCTGACCGGACTGGCGCCGCTCGCGCCGGCGTCGGCGAGCACCCCTACCTGCGCGACGGTCGCGGTCACCGCCCCGGCGGGCGCGAAGATCGAGTCAGTGGACGCCGTGAGCCGCGCCACGCACTGCGAGATCACCGTGACGCTCACGCACACCGACGACCACGTGAAGGTCGTCGTCGGCCTGCCCCAGAACTGGACGGGCCGGCTGCAGGGCGTCGGCGGCAGCGCGTACGCCGCGGGCGACACCGGTGCGCCGTTCACCCAGGCCCTGCAGGGCGGTTACGCGGCCGTGACGACCGACGCCGGCGTGCTGGGCGGCCTCGACACCAGCTGGGCGGTTGAGAACGGCGAGGTAAACCAGACGCTGCTGACCAACTTCGCGAGCCGCTCGGTGCACGAGGCGGCCGTGATCGCCAAGCAGGTCGTGCGCGGGCACTACCAGCGCCCGGTCACGTACTCGTACTGGAACGGCTGTTCGACCGGTGGCCGCCAGGGCTACCTGGAGGCGCAACGCTTCCCGGACGACTACGACGGTGTCCTCGCCAACGCGCCCGCCGTGAACTGGTCCCAGTTCGCCGTCGCGACGCTGTGGCCGCAGGTCGTGCAGGGCAACGACGGGCACGTCGTCGGCAACTGCGTGCTGGAGGCGTTCCGCAAGGCCGCCGTCGAGGCGTGCGACCCCCAGGACGGTGTCGTCAACGGCATCGTCGACCGGCCGGACCGCTGCAGCTACGACCCGCGTCAGCTCATCGGCGGGAAGGTCCTGTGCGAGGGCGACGAGGTCGTGGTGACGAAGGCCGACGCCGACGTCATGCGCAAGATCTGGGACGGCCCCACCGACGAACGCGGCCGCAGCCTCTGGCCGGGCCTGCCGAAGGGCGCCGACCCGGTGTGGCTCGCGGGCACGATCCCCGGCTTCCCCGGTCCCGGTTTCCCCGTCGCGGCCCAGTGGGTGCAGAGCTTCCTAGTGAAGCAGCCCGGTTTCGACACCTCGAAGCTCACCTACGCCCAGTACCGGGACCTGTTCCGGCAGTCGGTCCGCGAGTTCGACGGCGTCATCGGCACCTCCGACCCCGACCTGTCGGCGTTCCGGCGCGCGGGCGGCAGGCTGATCACGTTCGTCGGCACGAACGACCAGCTGATCCCGCCCGGCGGCACGCTGAAGTACCGCGACCAGGTCGAGCGGCGCATGGGGTACGTGAACGACTTCTACCGCCTGTTCACCGCTCCCGGCGTCGACCACTGCCTCGGCGGAAACGGACCTCAGCCCACCAACGCCCTGGGCCAGCTCGTCGACTGGGTCGAACGCGGCAAGGCACCCGCCACCCTCACCGCCGCGACGGCCGACTCGACCCGCGACCTCTGCCCGTACCCGCGGACGTCCCGGTACTTCCACGGCGACCCGAAGGCGGCCTCCAGCTACTTCTGCGTCTAGCGATGGAGGGGGTCCGGCCGCACTGACCGGGCCCCCACCAGCCGCCGTGGATCATCACCACGACGAGGGAACGGGCAGGTTCGGGCCTTCCGGCTGGAAGCGGCGTAGTCCTCCGAGGAACACCACTCGACGATGTCGAGCCATTCGCCGCCGGGCAGCCGCACGAGCCGGGCGCCGAGGAACCCCTTGACCAAATCCGGTGAGGGCAGGTCAGGTGCGCTGCAGCGCCTTCGGGTACAGCCAGCTGCCAGGGGTGTCCTCGGCCGGGTTCGTGTAGTAGTCGCGCACGGCCATCACGTACTCCTGCACGCTGATCGCGCCGTCACCGTCCGTGTCGAGGTGCGCGAACGCGCGGCCGCACTCCTCCGCCGACAGCCCGCGCGCCTTCAGCAGGACGCCGAACTCGGACGCGTCCACGCGGCCGTCGCCGTTGGTGTCCATCAGGTCGAGCAGGGACTGGACGACCTCGAGGAAGTCCATGTTGATCGGGCCGCCCTCGACGAACGCCTCGTTCATGGCGTCGCGGTACTCCACCGGGCCGATCTTGCCGTCGCGGTCCGTGTCGCAGTGGTCGGCCAGCATCTCCCAGAACCGGTCGTAGGCCTCCACGAGCTCACGGCCGCGCTCCGAGGACGCCGGTTCGCCGAACGCCCGCAACAGCCGGTTGGCCAGCGCGTAGACGTCCGCCAGTTCGATGACGCCGTTGCGGTTCACGTCGTAGTGGGCGAAGGTCGAGTCGATCCTGTGCTGCAACACCTGCTTCATGACCAGGCACTGTGGTGATGAGTCCGGGCCGGCGCAACGCGCGTCCCCCTCCTGGGTGGTGTTGTTCAGCCGTCTCCGCGAAGCCGGTATAGTTATACCGGCACCCGCTGATGGAGGAACACGTTGATCGAGCTCAAGTCGCCCGCCGAGATCGAGCGCATGCACGTCACCGGCCAGTTCATCGCGGAGGTGCTCGACGAGCTCTCCGCCAGGGCCGCGGTGGGGGTGAACCTGCTCGACCTCGAACACCACGCGCGTCACATGCTCGAGGTGCGCGGCGCGGTGTCCTGCTACTGGGACTACTCGCCGTCGTTCGGCCGCGGCCCGTTCCGCAACGTGACCTGCCTCGCCGTCAACGACGCGGTGCTGCACGGCCTGCCCAAGAGCTACGTGCTGCAGGACGGTGACGTGCTGACCATGGACATCGCCGTCACCATCGACGGGTGGGCGGCCGACTCGGCCATGACCGTCATCGTCGGCACGCCGCGCGAGGAGGACCAGCGCCTGGTCCGCACCACCGAGGTGGCGCTGGCGGCGGCGATCGAGGTGGCGCAGGTGGGCAACAAGCTCGGCGACATCTCGGCGGCGATCGGTGAGGTCTGCGGCAGGTCCGGCTACACGCCCAACCTGGAGTTCGGCGGGCACGGCATCGGCCGCACCATGCACGAGGCCCCGCACGTCGCGAACAACGGCAGGCCCCGGCACGGCATGAAGCTCAAGCCCGGCCTGACCATCGCGATCGAGCCGTGGCTCGCGGCGACGACCGACCAGATCGTCTACGACGAGGACGGCTGGACGCTGCGTTCGGCCGACGGTTCGCGCACGGCCCACTCGGAGCACACCGTCGCGATCACCGAGGACGGGCCGCTCGTGCTGACCCGCCGCAAGAGCGAACTCAACGCCCAGACCGGTGCCGACGCATCCCAGGCGCGCCTGTCCTAGGCCGCAGCGGCAAGACCGAGCTCGGCACCGGCCCGGACGAGCTTCCTCCGCGGGCCTTTCGGATCAGCGTGAACGCACTCCGGAAGGCCACGTCAAAAAGCTTCCACATCCTGTCCAATTCCAGGCCGACTATGCCGGTTCAGGCACGAACTCCGCGGCCGTTGGTCGTTTCGGCGCAAGGAAACACCAGGTAACGGCCTACCTGAACCACTCATTGTTGCGTCATCATGGGATTGCCCGCACAGACCGGTACCGGGCGTGAGGGGAATCGACACCATGAGCTCATCGGGCTTGGAGCCGGACCTGGAATCCGCGCTGATCGACCTCGAAGGCATTCCGTTCACCAGGGTGCGCGAGCTCGACAGCGACCTCCTGCGCCGATCGCTGCGGCACGTCGTCGAACGGGCCGCCCGCGTCAGTTCGGGCTACAGAAGCACCAACGCCTCTGGCGGTGAGCGGATCGACTGATCATGCCGCACTCCACCGCGTTCCACCGCATGCCGTGGGGCGACTTCGACGCGTTCGCGCGTCTGAGCGGTGATTCGTCCATGATCGGCCGGTTGCGCGGAGCCGAACACAGCAGGCGAAAGCTCCTGGTGCACGCGCTGCTCGAATCCTCAGCCAAGGTGCCGGAGGCGTACGGACCGCTCGCACCGGTTGAAGAGGTGTGGGAACTGCTCGCACGGGTGGAGAACGTGTCACCCGCGGCTCTGGACAGAGCGTTCGCGCATCCGTACACCGGGAGCTGGGCCGGCTACGCGACCCGTTTGCTGAACAACGGCATCGAGGGTGTTTGTCCACTGTGGATGCATCTCGGCCACGTGCACGCGCTCGCTGCGGCCGCGGCGATCCTGGCCGGCCTGGAGTTCGAGATCTCCGTACCGCTGTGGGAGGGCAACGCGGTCCTGCCGTCTCTCGGAACGGCGCGGCTGCCGGCCACCACGCAGTTCTCCACCGCCGAGGTGCGGGGCGGCCGCGGCCGCTACGTGGTCGCGGGAGAGACCGGGGAGGTACGGCTGCCGCCCCGGCTCGACTCCGATTCCCCTGGTTGGTGGAACGTGCGGAGGTGCACCGCGGACACGGGGAGGAAGCGGCTCTCGGTGAGCCTGGACGACCTCGACCCCTATCGCGGCCTTCACGAGCCCCTGTTGCCGGAACGACTGGAGCCGCCCGAGGTCCGCACGTGGCGACGACTGCTAGGCGAAGCTTGGGAGCTGTTGACGGATGCCACGCCCGAGCTCGCCGACATGGTCGCCGCCGGCCTGGACTCGGTGGTGCCCAAGCCGAACGTGCCGTTCCAGAACCCGAGCGCGTCGACGGGCGAGGCGTTCGGCAGCGCGGTGATCGGACTGCCGACGGACGCCGCCGAGCTCGCCGCGACGCTGGTGCACGAGTTCCAGCACATCGCGCTGGGCGGCATCCTCCACATGACACAGCTCTACGAAAACGACCGCACAGAACGGATTTACGTGCCGTGGCGCGATGATCCCCGGCCGCTCAGCGGTGCCGTCCAGGGCGCCTACGCGTTCTTCGGTGTCACCGCGTTCTGGCGCGGACTGGCCCGGACCGAGTCCGGTGACTCGCGTCGCGCGAGGTTCGAGTTCGCCCACTGGCGCGGGCAGACGTGGCGCACGCTGGTGACCTTGCGCCGCGACGTGACGCTGACCGATGCCGGGCGGCGGTTTCTCGCCGGTGTCGCGGAGGTGCTCGAACCGTGGCGGCACGAACCGGTGCCCGAGGACGTCCTGAAGCTGGCCGACACCCTCGCCGCCGATCACAGGGCCGGCTGGCTGCTGCGGCACAGGCGCTGCGACCCCGCGATGGTCTCCGCGGCGGCCGAAGCCTGGTCGACCGGGCGCACGAGGCCGCCCCTCGCCCTCACCCCGGCCGATCTCCCGCCGACACCGGTGCCGGACGGACCTTGGTCACGAAGCCGCTCCACGTTGGTACGCCTCGGTTTGAGCGGAACCGGGCACACGGACCTCTGGCGGAGGGTTCCTGGAGCGACCGGCGCGGACTTCGCCCTGGTGACCGGCCGCTTCACCGAGGCTGCCCAGAAGTACCGCGAGGAACTGCGGGCGGACCCCGACCGCCCGGCGTCACTGGTCGGGCTGGGGCTCGCCCTCGCCGGCTCCGGCCCCGGCCCTGCCGCGCGCGCACTGCTGCACTGCCCGGAAGTCGTGCGTGCGGTGCATCGGGAACTCCGGCACACCGCACGTGAGGTACCTACGCCGGAAGAGCTGGCCCGCTGGCTCGGCCAGCTCGTCTCCGGATGACGGCACCTACATGAGCATCGGGTCGATGTCGCAGTCGGCGCGTCCTCCCTCGGCCGCCGCGATGGTTCCCGGGTGTGCCTCGCCCAGCACCTTGCGGTACCTGTCCAGGACCGGACCGCGATAGGCCTCGGCCTCCTCCACCCGGCCTGCCGTCCGCAGGTCGTGGCCGAGGTTGAGCGACGCGGCCAGCGTGGTCGGGTGGTTGACACCCAGCACCCGCCCGGCGCGCTCGACGGCGTCCTGACCCAGCACGATGGCCTGCTCGGTCACGCCCAGCGCCGCCAGGTCGCTCGCCAGGTTGATCATGACGATGATCGCGTACGGGTGGTTCGGCCCGATACCGCTGCGGAAGAACTCCAACGCTCGTTCGTCGAGCACCCGCGCCTCGGCCGTCTCACCCCTGAGCCGCATCGTCACCGCCAGGTCGACGGTGGCGGAGATGGTGTGCGGGTGCTCCTCCCCGAGGCTGCGCCGGTACCGCTCGAACGTCTCCTCGCCCAGTTTCTTCGAGGCGCTCAGGTCACCCTTGTGACGGAGGTCGATCGAATGCGCCAGTGCGCACGCCATGGTGGTCGGGTGGTCGGCTCCGTAGACCAGCATGAACCGGGCGAACGCGGGGGTCGACAACTCCAGCGCTCGCTCGTGGTCGCCGTCCTTGCGCCTCGCCACCGACAACAGGAACGCGAACGCCGCGTAGTCGGGGTTGTCCGCGCCGTACCGCGCCCGGAAGAGCTCGGTGAACTTCTCCTGGTCGATCCGGGCACGCATGTACTCGCCCGCCTCACGGCGGTCGACGATCAGCGAGGCGTTGCTGCTGAGCGTCTTCTGGTGATCGGACCCCAGCACGTCGATCCTGCGCCGCGCCGTGTCCTCGTCCAGAACGGCTGCCGCCTGGTACTCGCCGGAGAGCCTGAGGCTGAGGGCGTGCTGGTACGCCGCGCTGAGGGTCTCCGGGTCGTCCTCACCGTACAACCGCTTGGACTTGTGGTGGATCTCGTCGCTCAGCTTCGTCGCGGCGGCGAAGTCGCCCTGCGCCCGGAGGTCCATCACGATGTTGGTCTGCAGCGCGAGGACCTCCTCACTGTCCTCTCCGGACACCTGGATCCGGCGCTGGAGCGTGAGCTGGTTGATCCTCGCGGCCTCCGCGTACCGGCCCAGCCCCCACAGGTACTGACCGAGACGGGAGGCCACGTCGAGCGTCTGTGCGTGCGTCGGCCCCAGTTTGCGTTCGAAGCTCTCATGCGCGAGCCGGGCCACGCGCGCGGCCTCGTCGTGGTCACCCCATGCGAAGAGGAAGCGCATCAGGTTGATGACCAGCTGCCGGGCCCAGCTGTCGTCGCAGTCGACGATGTCGGACGCGTAGGCGTGCGGCAGCAGCTCGCGGTAGCGCGGCCAGTGACGGCTCGACTCGGGGTCGTTGGGGGCGAGACTGGTGAGGAGCTGATGCGCGCCGTGCCGCATCTGCGCTTGCACCTGTGGCGCCATGATCCGGTTGCGCAGCACCAACTGGACCAGCCTGTGCAGCTGCAGCGTGTTGTTGCTGTGGTCGATCTTCGCGAGACCGTAGCGGTTGATGTCGCGGATGGCTCTCGCGAGTTTGATCGGGTCGCGCAGCGCCTCGTCCAGCTCGGGGGAGATCGACACCGTGCTGACACCGGAGAACAGGTCGCGTGAGATGGGTTCCGGCGAGAAGTACGCGCAGATGTGCAGGATCTGGTGCGCTGCCGGGTTTCGCAGCTTCAGCTCGTCGAACGACACGTTCCAGGCAGCGGCCACCGAGAGGTCGTAGTCCGCGGGAGCGGACGTGTCGAGGATTTCCGCCACCGACTCGTCGAACAGCCGGAGGTACTCGCTCACCGGCATGCCCGTGACCGCTCGCCACGCCGCCGCCTGCTCGATCGCCAGCGGGAGGTCTCCGAGCTTCTCCGCGAGCACGTTCGCGTCCGCCTTCTCGATCTCCGGGCCGCGCTTGCCCAGCAGTTCGATGCTCTCCGCGCGGTCGAACACCGCGAGCTCCAGCGGCCTGGCCACGCCGGCCCAGTCCGAGTTGCGGGAGGTGATCAGCACTTCGCCGGGCCCGTTGGCCGGGAAGAACGGGCGCACTTCCTCCGGGCTGTCGGCGGCGTCGAAGACGAGCAGCCAGCGACGGAACGGACGGCCGACGCGCAGGGCCTCGCGGACGGCCGGGACGGCGGTGTTCGCCTCGGAGGCGCCGGGAAGTCCGAGCTGACGCGCCAGTTCGGTGAGGCCGGCGCGGATCTGGGTCGGGCGGGCCGCCTCGATCCACCAGATCAGGTCGTAGTCCTGCAGGTGGCGGTAGATGTACTCGGTCGCCATCTGCGTCTTGCCGATACCGCCCATGCCGTGCAGCGCGGACGGCAGCACAGCGGTGGCACCGCCCGCGGTCAGACGCTTGCCGAGCTGCTCGAGGAGTTCGACCCGTCCGGTGAAATTCGGATTTCGAGGCGGCACATTTCCCCAGATGATGGGTGGATCATCCGACCTTCGTTCCGGAAAGACCCGTGCGCCGGGCAAAGAATGGACCGGCTGACCACTCGTGTCCGGAGGGTCGTCGTCGTGCGACCAAGTAGAATACGACGTGCCCGATACGGAATGCGCCGGGGCCTCGGCTATCGTCGACTCGCTGGGGCGCTGGCTCGTGCCGGCCATGTCCTCGTTCGCCATCCTTGTCTTAATTGATTCAGAAGATGGCACCGTCTCGCGTGCCACTACATGCTTCAACCGGTCTGCGCGAGACAGATACGGCCCCGACAACGCCTTCATCACCGCACGCTGAAGCCCGACCTCAGCGGTGTTCGAACCCGAGAGCACAGGATCCGGCGCGTTGTCCGGATCCACGATGGCATCCCTGAGACGCACGAGTGCCGGAATGCGCTCCCCGAATTCGGCAGCGGCCGTTTGCACGACACCGGCGGTCTCGGACCGACGGGCACCGTTCAGCAGCAGCTCACGCACTTTCTCAGGGAAAACAAAGGCACTGGAGTCCCAAGTGGACTCGCCACCGCTGGGAGCGGCAGGATAATGCATGAGGCCGCTCAGAAGCAATTCGCTCACGTGCTCCGAGCCGGCCTCCGGCACATATCGCCGCCGAATGAGTTTCACGACTTCGATATGAGCAGGAACCGCCGCCAGCAACGTGGCCAGCTTCAACGCGGGAGGGGAAGCCAGGCTTCTGAACCTGCCGACGTGCTCTTTGGCGGACACTTCTCCCGCCGGTTCTCCTGCCTGCGCCTCCTGGGTGGCCAGCACCACCGTCCCCGCGGCGGGCCCGCGGTGCCCGGCCGTGATCAGGCGCGCCCACCACCGCAGATGCCGGGGGTTCAGCTCGAGCACGGGAACCGGGACGGCACCGTCCCGCAGGTGTGCGGACGGGTCCTCGGCGAGCCACGAGTCGGGCAGGTCGAACGTCCAGCGGCTGTTGGGACGCAACGCCGCGGGCACCCTGAGGTTCGCCCGGTGCAGCGGCACGGCGCCACGACCCCACAGGCGCTGGGGAAGCAGGTGGAGAACACTCACCGGCATCGACCGCGCCCAGCGGGCCAGCAGCGGGTTGAGCACACCCGGCCGCCAGACGCCCCCGATCCCGACCGTCATCAGCAGCATGACCCTGCGCCCGGAGACGTCCAGCACCTCGGCCGGATCGCGCGCGGGCGCATCGGGCGTGCCACCGCGCAAAACCGGAACCTCCGTGCCGTCGTCGGTCCGGACGACGCCGACCAATCGGAACTGGATCGTGCGGAAGGCACCCAGCCTCCCGAGCATCTCCATGAACGCGACGACTTCCGCCCGCCACAGGGACAGTGAGGGACTATCGTCCAGAACCACGGTCAGATCGAGCCAACGCTCCGAACTCGAACGGGTGATAGGCCACCAGGTTCCCGTCCGCGCCACCTGCTCCGCGGTCGCCACCTCGTCCAGAACCGTTGCGCCGTCACGGAAAGAGGCGGTCTCCCGCTTCAACGGGCGCAGCGCCCGGAAGCACTCCAGCATGTCGGGCAGCACCGGGCGCACCGGGGCGGCCGGCTGGACCTCACCACGGTCCTCCTCGGCGTCACCCGGAGGACGCGGCGTCGGAGTCTCGGCGACGTCCGCCGGCGCCGGCTCGGCAAGGGGCGCGGGCTCTGGTTCGACCGGGGACGGCATCGCGGGGTGAGGCGGTTCGACGCTCACGGCTTCGCCGCGTTCTGGCTTCACGAGGCCGGGCGGCTCCGAATCGCCGAGTTCGGGCTCAGGACTTCCCGGTGTCTCACCGCGCATCGCGGCGGCCAGCCAGACGATGTCCGCCACCTCGGGCCAGTCCAGGCCCTCCAGGCCGTCCACGTCACTGCCCCGCCGTCAGCCTGCGCCACAGAGCGTCCAGCAACCGCTGCCACGCCACCCCGTCCGGCTGGTACGCACCGGACGTGGCCAGGTAGACGGCGTCGAGCAGGCGGTCCGCGGGAAGACCGCCTTCCGCGCGGCTCTTGTCGATGAACTCCCGCACCAGCCTCTCGCGGTGCTCCCCCTTGGCGTCCAGCAGGTGGTTGGCCACCATGGCGGCCAGCTGCTCGACCGTCGAGTCCTTGATCTCCAGCTGGAGCACCCGGCGCAGGAACGCGGGCGGGAACTCCCGCTCACCGTTGCTCGTCATGACGACGATCGGGAACGCGCGGCAGCCGACCCTGCCGTCCACGACGGTCGCCGTCCCGTTGGGGTCGTTCGTGTGCACGGTGACCTCGCGCATCTGGTTGCGCACACGAGCCAGCTCCGGAATCACGAACTCGCCGTCTTCGAAAATGCTCAGGAGATCATTGGGGAGATCTGACTCCGATTTGTCCAGCTCGTCGATCAGGACGACGCGTGGCAGCCTGCCCGGCAAGAAGGCCGTGCCCAACGGCCCCAACCGGACGAATTCGCCGATGGACACTTCTTCACGGTCACCCGACTGCGCCTGGCTGGCAGCCGCTTGAACCCGACCAATGGCATCATAATCGAAGAGCCCGGAATTCAGCGTGGTGCGACTGGTGATCGACCACCTGAGCACACGGCCAAGTCTCAACTCCCTTGCGACCTTCCACGCGAGAGAGGACTTGCCGACGCCCGGCCTTCCAGTCAGCAGCAATGGCCGGCGCAGGTACAAAGCGGCGTTCACGACGTCGAGTTCGTGTGCGTCGACATCGGATTCGTTGAGATTTATCCTGGGACCGAGCCTGCGATCCGCCTCACCGTCGTCGCTCGGCGGCACTCCGTTCTCGGGAAGTGGTCCGCCGCGGAAATCACGCCACGGAGGCGGTTTCGGAAGCAGGTCAGCAAGATCGACGTCGTGGATCTCGCGGCCGGTGCCGCGGTAGATCCACCAGTCCGGCGCGTCGAGGTTGGTGTGCCGGGCAGCCGCGCCGCGTTCGTTCACGCTCATTTCAGACCCCCACTCGACGGTGACAGCGGCCCGCCTGGATCGATTTTCCGATGCGGATCGTCGAGCAGCACCACGAGGTCGCGGACGAGCTCGTCGTCGGTCGCGGCCAGATGCGCTGCTCGATGGCGATCCGGCACCTCGGAGATACCGCCGTCCCCGGAGACGAGGCGGCTGACGAGTTCGCGCAGGTCCTCGGCACTCGCTCGCGGATGCCAGACGACCAACGGCACACCGGCCCGCAACGCGGCGGTCAGCGCGTCGGGCCCGGCACTCGGATCCGGATGCGCGGAAGGTGGTTCGTCCATGACCAACCCAACCCACGTGGATTCACTCAGCACGGCGTCGATCGGATTCTCCTTGGTTTCCGCTGATCCGTACGGGTGAATTCGCTGCAACAACGGGTTGTCATCGGCAGTCGAATCCCACCTCATGCGCCACAGACGATGCCAGTGAGCGGACCGCATTCGCTCCAGAGACCTGAGCGCCAGGGGATAATCGTACAGAAGCGGCCTCGGGTATCCCGAGCGGTACTCCTTCCGCCATCCCATGATCGGCATTTGCAGCAGAGGGCGGGGCACCACGAATTCCAAGGCGACAGAAATAGCCTGCTCGGACCACACGCCCTCGGCTTCGATGATCACGTCGTCGATTCGCTGTTCCAGTTCACCCACCGCGAGCTCGCACACTCCGCCGCAAAGCGGGTTCCACTCCAGCGGGTCGTCCTGGCGCCACCAGGAAAGGACGCAGCGGCCGTCGTCGATCGCGTCGAGCTCGATCACGATCATCAGGTGAAGTCTCGGTTCGGCGGGAATCGGAGATCTGATCTCCTGCCGTTCCTGTTGCTCGGCGGTGCGCCGCAGGTTGTGCACCTTCTGCGCGACCCAGGCCGTCAGCTCGGTGGCATTCTCACCACCGAGTTCCAGGGCGAGCAGCTCCAGGAACTCGACAGCGGGAGGAATACCGTCCGGACCGGCGTTGACGTCGGCGAGGTGCAGGAACGCGTCCCAGACCGAGGGGAAGCGGGGCAACGGAATCGCCGAGCGGGTGGCACGGCTCACGATCATCGGCAGTCGTGCGGTCTCCACGCCCGACAGGAGGCTCTGCAGGACCTTCAACTCGTCGTCGGGGAACAGGGCGCGCACGACGAGGTCGTCATCCGGGGCCGGCGCGGCGGTCAGGGCCTGAGGGGACGCGCTCGGCACCCAGCCCCCACCGTGCAGCCTCAGCCACGCGTGTCCCTGGAACGACTTCACGGAGACACCGATGCGGCGGTACGACTCCGGCGCGCTGCCGGGGTCCTGCGCGATGACCTCTTCGTAGAAGTGCGAGGAGGCGATCAGGGCGACGAGCTGCTCGGATCTGATCAACTCCGCCTTCGCCTCCTCCGCGTCAAGGATCCGGAAGGCCAGGTTCACCGCCTGCCCCACCCAGCCGTGCTCGTTCTTGCGGATGTCCCCGGCGTGCAACCCCACCCTGAGCTTGAACTGGGCCGCTACAACCCTGGTCGCGTTGTACCGGCGGATCTCGGATGCCAGGCGATCGGGCAACTTGTCGGCGAGTTCGCTCTTCGACACCGACGGCGACACCAGGATCAACGCGCCGTCACCCCGGTCGTCGATGACGCAGTCGTCGAGGCCGGCGCCGGCGGCGATGAGCGCGGTCCGCAGCACGTCGTGGAGACCTTCCTGCACCGCGAGCTGATGCGGCACCGATCTGTCCGGGCGGGTGAACTCCGCGACATCGACCACGACGATCGTCCGGTGTTCGGTCGGTGGTGAAAGTGGCACGACCGTCCTTCCCACGACATGACGCCGGCTGCTACCGGCGAGTCGATTCGTCGTGTACCAGACCGACCGGCCGGGCTGCGCGTCTTCTGACGCACAAGCCCAGTTCCACCCCGTGGGATCTCGCACAGCAGACACTCGTACGCAACTACAGCAGCATTCCCTCCCCACCATCGAGCAGACGGCGAGCCTCGTCGGAGATTTCAGCCGTTGAGACGAGCGGCCACGGCATGCCCCGCCGGGATCTTCGGCGAGCCGGACCCGGCCGTTACACCCATCGGTCCGAACCCGGGCGGATTAGATCGAACGGGCCAGAGACCCCGGTCCTGATCCGTTGAATCATGAGCACATGGGGAACGACCAGTCGTTCTGGGGGATGCTCGGCGAAACCGACCGCATCGCGCTGCTGGCCGTGGCGACCCGCGTGGTGTTCGAATCCGGATCTGTGATCTGCCGCCAAGGGGACGAGACGAGGAACGTGCTGGTCGTGTCGCACGGGCGTGTGCGGGTCAGCCGGTCGACTCTCGGCGGTGAGGAAACGGTGCTCGCCGTCCGGGGGCCCGGCGAGATCATCGGCGAGGTCGCCGCCGTCGACAGCCAGGGGCGTTCCGCGACTCTCACCGCCGTGGACGACGTGGACGCCGTCGTGATTCCTGCCGCCGCGCTGAAACGACTGTGCGAGGAACATCCCCGGATCACGTGGGCAGTGCTGCGTGTCGTGGTGTCGCGCCATCGAGCCGTGGGTGAGCAACTGGACCTCAGGACCGGGACCGCGTTGCACCGTGTGGGTGCCGTGCTGCTCGACCTCGCGCACCGCGGGACCAGTGACATGATCGCCACGGTGCCGCTCAGCCAGCGCGAGCTCGCCGGCATCGCCGGCATCTCCCGTGAGACGCTGGTGAGGTCGTTGAAGACGTTGCGGGACGCGGGGATCATCGCCACGCGCCGCACCAGGATCGACATCCTCCGTGAGGGCGAACTGCGTTCCCTGTGCGACATCTGACGCACACGTTCCGGGCCGGTGACGCTTTCCTTGGTGCACGAGAACACCGAGAACTCACCAGGAGCCGTCATGAAGCGCCACGTCCTGCCGGAACCCAGCTCCCGCGTGCAGATGGCGCGTGCTCGCCGCAAGCACACGGAACGGGTGCTGTTCGCCGTCGTCTTCACCGCCGTCGAACTGTGGGCCGTGGTGGCCGCCGTGGTGCTGCTCGAAGACGACGGTGTGCTCGCTGTCGCGGCGTCGGTCGTGCTGTCGGCCGCGCTCATCGCCGTGTGGGACGCCTGGCAGTCCGTGTTCGCCTCCGGCCGGGCGTTGCGCGTGCCGCCGGCCGGGGAGACCGAACCGGACCAGGAGGTGAAGCTGGTGCGGCCGCGGCAAAGGGGGGCGCGGCCGCACCGCCTGGCTCAGTGCCGCAGCATCGCGCGGACGGCGGAGGCGATGAGCTCGGAGGGCGAGCCGGTGCCGTAGGGCGACGGGATCTCCCGCAGCGCGGCACGGTGCCCCTCCACGTCGTCCAGCCACGCCAGCACCGAGCTGCCCACCAGCGGGCCGGGTGGCACGAGCGTGCCGAACGTGCCCTCGATCTCCGGGCGTTCGGTGCTGCGCCGGACGACCACGACGGGCCGCTTCAGCACGCTCACCTCCTCCTGGATGCCGCCCGAGTCCGACACGACCACCGCGGACCCGTGCGCCAGAGCCAGGAACCGCCGGTACGGCTGGGGGTCGATGACCTGGAGGCCGTGCAGCAGCGCCTCCAGGCCGAACTCGGTGATGCGTGAGGCGGTCCGCGGGTGCAGCGGCAGCACGACGGGCAGGGGCAATTCGCCCAGCTCGCGCAGGACGATCTCCAGGTTGGCCGCGTCGTCCACGTTCTCCGGGCGGTGGATCGTGGCCAGGACGTAGCGGTCGGGCTTCAGGCCGAGGTCGCCCAGGACCACGTCCTGCTCGTCGGCGGAGGGCAACGCGTGCGCCAGCGCCTCCACGACGGTGTTGCCGGTGACGGCGATGCGGCTCTCCGCGACGCCCTCGCCCAGGAGGTTGCGGCGGTTCAACGGCGTCGGGGCGCAGCAGAGGTCGGAGAGGTGGTCGATGAGCACCCGGTTGTGCTCTTCCGGCATCGCCCGGTCGTAGCTGCGCAGGCCCGCCTCGACGTGCACCAGCGGCACGTCGCAGGCGTTGGCGGCCAACGCTCCCGCCAGCGCGGAGGTCGTGTCGCCCTGCACGATCACAGCGCCCGGCCGGTCCGCGGCCAGCACCTCGTCCACGGCCGAGACGGCGCGGCCGAGCTGGTCGCCCCGGCGCAGGCCGCCCAGCCGCAGTTCGTGGAACGCACCCGGCTCCGGCACCTCGCGGCGGATGAGCGAGTACATCGAGCGGTCGTAGTGCTGGCCCGTGTAGATCATGGTGCACGCGCTGCCGAAGTGGTCGACCAGCGGCGCGAGTTTGATCAGTTCCGGCCTGGTGCCGCAGACGATCGTCACGATGTTCGTTTCCCGCACCGCGGCAAGGTACTTCATCGATCTTGACGAATCCGGCCGATTCCCGCCCACGTTCACTCGAAAGAGTTGCCTCGGATATCGCTCGAAAGTGTTGCCGCACAAGCGTGTCGTAGTGTCCGCGCTCATGTCCGGTCATCTGGCACTTGCGGTGTCCACTGTGCTCTACGGCCTGGGGATAGTCGCGCAGACCGTCGCCGCGCGGAGGGCCGAAGAACGTCCCGGCACCGGCGTGGGGCTGCTCGCCCGCCTCGCCGCGGACCGGTTGTACCTGCTGGGGTTCACCGGCCAGGTCGGCGGATTCCTGTTCGCGTTCCTGGCTCGCGAGGACCTGCCCCTCTACCTGGTGCAGGCCGGTTCGTCGTGCGCGGTCGGCCTCGCCACCGTGATCGGCGTGCTGCTGCTCGGCTGGCGGATCCGGCGCGTCGAGATCGCGGTGCTGGTGGTGATGGCGTGCGGACTGCTGTTGCTGACGGGTGCCGCGGCGCCGTCCACGGCCCGTGAGCTCCCGCTGGTGCCCGCCCTGGCGGTGCTGGGACTGCTGACGCTCGCGGTGCTGCCGCTGGCACGGGTGTTCAAGGCCGCGACGCCGGTGCTCGCCGGTGTCGCGTTCGCCGTCGTCGCGGTGGCCGCGCGCAACGTCGCCGGCAAGCCGGTGCTCGACCTGCTGCTGCACCCGCTCACGTGGGTGATGGTGATCGCCGCGTTCGTCGGGCAGGCGTGCCTCGCGACGGCGTTGCAGCGTGGTTCGGCCACGTCCGCGGTGGCGTCGATGGACGCGACCACCGTGGTGATCGGCTCGGCGGCCGGGCTCGCGGTGATGGGCGACCAGATCGCGGCCGGGCGCGAGTGGTGGGTCGCGCTGGGAGTGCTGCTGGTGGTGTCCGGCGTGCTGGTGCTCGGGTACGCCGCTAAGCCCGCACGGGAACTGGTCCCGGCCAGAGGTGAGCGGTGAAGCCCGTCGCCAGTGTGTCGCTGGACCTCGACAACCTGTGGGCGTACCTGCGCACGCACGGCGATCCCCGCTGGGAGAGCAGGCCGAGCTTCCTGCCGTCCGCGGTGCCGCGCCTGCTGGACGTCTTCGGCGAACAACGCCTGACCACCACGGTCTTCGTGGTCGGCGCGGACGCGGAACGCGACGACGGCGCCGAGGCGGTCGCGTCGATCGTCGCGGCCGGGCATGAGATCGCGAACCACTCCTTCTGGCACCAGCCGTGGCTGCACCGCTTCTCCGACGAGGAAGTCGAGAAGGAGGTCATGCGCGCTGAGGAGGCGATCATGGCCGCCGGGGCGCCGCGGCCCGTCGGGTTCCGCGGACCCGGCTTCAGCGTCACACCCGCGTTGCTCGAAGTGTTGCGGCGGCGCGGTTATCTCTACGACGCCAGTGTGCTGCCGACGTGGATCGGGCCGCTGGCCCGCGCGTACCACAACCGCTCGGCAGGATCGACGGACGGCGGCGAGGACCTGTTCGGCGGGTTCGGCAAAGTGCGCGCCCCCAACACCGCGTACCGCTGGCGGCACAACGGACTGGTCGAGCTGCCGGTGACGACGATGCCGTTGCTGCGGGTGCCGATCCACGGCGCGTACCTGTTGCAGCTGCACCAGATCTCGCCACGGCTGGCGCGCGGGTACTTCCGCACGGCGCTGCGCTTGTGCCTGGCGCGCAAGGTCTCCCCGTCGTTGCTGCTGCACCCGACCGACGTGCTCTCGGGTGCCGAGGCGCCCGGCATGGAGTTCTTCCCCGGCATGGCCGTGCCGGGTGCGCAGAAGGTCGAACTGCTGGGCTGGGTGCTGTCGTCGCTGCGCGAGCACTTCGACGTCGTCGGCACCGGCGCGCACGTCGAGCGGGTCGTGGGTTCCCGGTTGCGCGAACGGGATCCGGTCGCATGTGGCTGACGGTCCTGCTGCGCGTCTTCGCCTGCGGGACGGTGGCGCTGGCGCCCCTGGAGGGCTATCTGCTGCAGGTGCAAGGGCAGTCGGCCAAGGTCGTGCCCGCCATGCTGATCGGTGTCTGGCTGTTCTCCCTTTACCAGCAACGACGTCTGCCCGCGCCACACCCCCTGCACCTGGTCGTCGCGTTGCTGGCGGTGGTGCTGCTCGCGACCTCCGCGGTGCACGTGGCCGAGCCGTTCACGCTGGAGTACCTGGTGCGGTGGGTGCCGTTCCTGGTGATCGCGGTGGTGCTCGCCGACGTGGCCGCGCGGGAGGTGCCGGTCCGCGCGCTGCTCGCGGCGACGGTCGCCGGCGCGGTCGTGGCGGCGGCGGGCGGGCTGCTCAGCGTGGCCGGCGGTTCGTTGCGCGCCACCGGGCCGCTGGAGGATCCCAACGACCTGGCCTTCTTCCTCGTGGCGGCACTGCCGTTGCTGGTCGCCCTGCCGGCCAGGGGCCGGTCGCGGATCGTGTTGTTGTTGCTGGGCGCGGTGCTGGTGGCCGGTGCCGCGGCGACGTTCTCCCGTGGCGGCGGGATCGCGCTGGCCTGCGCACTGGTGTGGCTGATCGCGCGCAGGGCCCTGCCGGTCCGCGCGGTGGTGGTGACGGCGGCCGTCGCCGGTGTGGCGGCGCTGGTGTTCGCCTCGGCGGCGCAGGCCGAGCTGTCCCGGGCGTTCCAGGAGAAGAGCCACATCGCGGGCACCAACGCCGACACCAGGATGCTGCGCTGGCAGGCGGCCTCGCGGATGCTGGCCGGCAACCCGGTACTCGGCGTCGGGCCGGGCGGGTTCCGCCAGGAGTACGCCTCAGCCGGGCACAACGCGGAGATCGACGAGCAGACCCCGGTCGCGCACAACCTGTTCCTCGAGGTGGCCGCCGAGCTCGGGGTGCCGGGGTTCGCGCTGCTGATCGCGTTCGTCGCGGTCGGGTTCGTGGCCGGCGAACGGGCGTTGCGCCGCGGGGCGGACCGGCGTGAGGCCGTGGCCGTGCAGGCGGCGCTGATCGCCGTGCTGATCGCCTCGATCTTCCTGTCCGAGCAGTACTACCTGCCCCTGTGGTCGCTCGTCGCCCTCGCGGTCGCGATCGAGCGGCGTTCTCAGAAGGAGTCCGGATGCGCGTTCTCCACGTGATCAGCGAGATGGGCGCGGGTGGTGCCGAGGCGCTCGTGGCCGGCATGGCGCTGGCGGGCGGTGACGTCGGCTGGGAGTCCGCGGTGGCGAGCGGCGGCGGGTTCCGCGCCGATGCGTTGCGTGCCGATGGCGTCTCCGTTTTCGACGTGCCGGTGGCCCGGCGTTCGCCGCTGGGCGTGGTGCGCGCGGCCTGGGCGGTGCGGGTGGCCGTGCGCCGGTTCCGGCCCGATGTCGTGGTGGCGCACAACGTTTCCGCGTCGCTCGTCGCCCGCATGGCCTCGCCGCGGCGGCCGGTGGTGACGGTGTTCCACGGCGTCGCCGAGGCCGACGTGCCCGGTGCCGTGAAGGTGCTGCGCCGGGTGTCGACGGTCGTGGTGACCGTTGCCGCGGCCGCGGCGGCCCGGTTGCGCGATGCCGGGCTCGGCTCCGTGGTCGTCATCCCGAACGCCGTCTTCCCCTCAGAGCCGACGGTGGACCGGGCGACCGTGCGGGCCCGGCTCGGCACGCCGCTCGACGTGCCCGTCGCTCTCTGCCCCGCCCGGCTGGAACCGCAGAAGCGGCACGACGTGCTGCTCGACGCGTGGGCCCTGGTCCCGGGCGACTGCGAACTGTGGCTGGCCGGCGACGGCAGCCTGCGTGCCGAACTGGAGGCGCGTGCTCCCGGCCGGGTCCGGTTCCTCGGCACCCGCACCGACGTGCGCGACCTGCTCGAGGCTGCGGACGTCACCGTGCTCACCAGTGACTGGGAGGGCATGCCGATCGCGCTCCTCGAGTCGCTGGCGGCGGTCCGCCCGGTCGTCGCGTCCGATGTGGACGGTGTCCGGGAGGTGCTGTCCGGAGGTGGTGGCGTACTGGTCCCCCGCCGCAGCCCGGGACAGACCGCGAAAGCGTTGCGCGGTCTGCTCTTCTCCCCCGCCGCGCGTTCGGTGGCCGCGTCCCACGACGGTTCGGCCGACGCGCACACCTTGATGAAGTCCTACGACGAACTGCTTCGTACCGTCCTGGAGGGACGATGAAAGCTCGCAGAGCCTTGATGGAAGGCGTGCTGGCCGCCGTGCTGGCCGGTGCGGCCGTGCTGCTGGCCGTCGCACTGCGCGACGGCGTGACCGAGGGCAGGCTGGCCCTGCTCGCCACCCCGTCCGCACCGGACAGCGCCCAGTTCGGCGAGGTCACCTCGCTGGCCGCGCCGGCGGTCGTGCAGCTGGTCCGCAGCCCGTCCGTGCTGGACGCGGCGGCGAGCGCGGCGGGCACGACGCCGGACCGCCTGGCCGACGCCATCGCCGTCGAACTGGTCCCCGCGTCCGGCGTGGCCCGCATCTCGGTCCGCGCCGACACGGCCGCCCACGCCGCATCGGCCGTCACCGCGGTCGCGAAGGCGGTGATCGAGGCGGACCTGCTGGCTCCCGCCGCCAAGTTCCGCCTCGTCGACCCCCGGCCAGAGACCACGCAGGTGGCGCCGGACTGGCGCCTCGCCACGGGCCTCGCCCTGGTGGCCGCGGTGATCGCGGGCGTGGCCGTGGTGGCGGTGCGCCGCCTGCGTGCCGACGCGGTCGGTGCCGCCTTGTCGACCGCGGGCATCAGGCACCCGGTCGTCGTCGCCGCCGATGACGACCCCGCTCTCACCGAGCGCCTCACGGCGTTGTGCCTCGCCGCGGCCCGTCCGGTGCGGGTGCTGGCGGTGAGCCCGTCGCTGGCGGACCGCGCGGAGGAACTCGCGCGGGCGTTGCCGGACAAGGCTTCCGAACCCGCGGACGGCACGGCCGTGATCGCCGTCGCGTCGAACGACCGGGCGCGGCGCAACGACCTGGCGACAGCCCTCGCGGTGCTGCCGGCCTCCTCAGTGCTGGTGGCGGTGGTGCTGGCATGACGATCTCCTCCCGCTGGGTCGCCCTCCTGCGCCAGGTGGACCTCCAGGTCGTGTTCACCGTCGCCGGCCTCACCGCACTCGCCGCACTGGCCGCGGTCGTCGCGGCGGCAGTGACCTCCGTGGTGATGGCGGTGATGCCGGAATGATCACCACGACCAGCCGGGCCGGTCTCGCCAGGACGATCGGCGTCGCCCTCGTCGCACTGGCCGGCGCGCTCAGCGCG
Organism: Lentzea californiensis; assembly: GCF_024648825.1. Classification (GTDB taxonomy): domain Bacteria; phylum Actinomycetota; class Actinomycetes; order Mycobacteriales; family Pseudonocardiaceae; genus Lentzea; species Lentzea californiensis. The sequence continues at coordinate 102,234 of NZ_JANBBE010000017.1, read as the reverse complement.
TTCCGCGCCCTCAAGCCGTCGTGGGAGGTGCCGCTCCCCACTGAGGCGAACCTGCCGGAAGAACGCATGCAGGACTTCCGGGACGCGCTCTACTTCCCGATCCGCGAGCTCATGAACGGCGGCAACCCGTACGACCCGGCCGTGATGTTCGAGCACTGGCCGGTGCGTCAGAACTTCAACCTCTACCAGCCCTACCACCTGGTGCTGCACCTGCCGTTCGCGCTGCCGGAGTACCGGGTGGGCGCGGTCGCGTTCGCGCTGGCGTGCCTGGTGCTGCTGGTGGGCCTCGCCGTCATGGCGGCGGGACGCGCGAAGCTGCCGATGGTGGCGGGGACGGTCGTGATCAGCACGCTGCTGGTGACGAGCCAGGTCGGCAAGGCCCAGATGTACGTCGGGCAGGTCAACCCGCTGATCGCGGTCGGCGCGGCCGGGGCGTTGCTGCTGCGCACGAAGAGCCCCGCGTGGGCCTCCGCGGCGCTGGCGCTGGCGTGGCTCAAGCCGCAGTTCGGGCTTCCGCTGGCGCTGCTGCTGTTCGTGCGAGGTGACCGGAGGGTCGCGCTGCTGGGCACGGCGTTCGCCGCGCTGGCCAGTCTGCCCGTGGCCGCACTGCTGGTCGTCAGGGGCGGCGGCGTCGGCGAGTTCCTCGACGTGATCTCGCGGAACCTGGAGTGGGCCGGCAGCACCGGTTACGGCGCGGTCGACTCCATGACTGCGCAACGGGTCGACCTGCCGGCGGTGTTCTTCCGCACGACCGGGTGGCTGCCGCCCGCGGCGGAGTTGCTGGCGCTGTGCGGGGTTCTCGCGGTCACCGCACTGCTCGCCCGCAGGCTCGACCGTACCGCGAACGGGTCGGAGGCGGCGGATCTGCTGACCTGCCTCGGCATCGTGGTCGCGCTCGTGCACCAGCCGGGCGACGTGCTGATCGCGGTCCCGGCGATGACGGCGCTGGCCGTCGTGTGCTGGCGGCGGCGCAAGGACGGCCACTGGCGGTGGGCCGGCGTGGCCGCCCTGCTGCTCGTGGTTCCGTTCGCGCACCTGTACTTCGTCGACACGGCCATCAAGGGCGTGCTGGGAGCGCGGGCCGCCGTCACGCTGGACGGGATCGCGGTCGTGGCGGCCTGGCTGGTGCTCGCGGTGTTCGCGGCACGGCACGTCCGGCGCGCCGCATGACGGACGTGGCGGTGCGGGGGTCGCTGTGGCTCTTCGCGGTCAACCTGGTGAGCAAGAGCAGCCAGATCGTGGTGACCCTTGCGCTCGCCCTGTTCCTCACCGAGGCCGACCTCGGTGCGGTGGCACTGGTGGTGTCGATCGTCAACATCGGCCAGGTCGTCCAGGCCATGGGCGTCTACGACATCGTCAGCCGCACCGCCCTGGACCCCCTCAGGACCGCGGGGACCGTGCTCACGATGAGCGTCGCGACCGGAGCGGTGCTGGCACTCGTGATCATCGCCGCCGCGCACCCGATCGCCGGCGCGCTCGGGGCACCGGACGCCGCCGGGATGCTGCGGCTCGCGGCGCTGACCCTGCCGTTCACCGCGGCGGGCGGGGTGCAGATGGCGTTGATGCACCGCGAGCTCGACTTCCGGCGCCGCATGCTGCCCGACGCGGGCGGCATGCTCGTCGGCGCGGCGGTCACCGTCACGCTGGCGGCGAACGGGACCGGGCCCACGGCGCTGGTCCTGGGTCTGCTCTGCACCGCGGTCGCGCAACCCGTGCTCGCCGCCGTCGCCGGAGCGCGGATCCGCCCGCTCTGGGACCACGAGGCCGCGGTGGAAGCCGCGAAGTGGCTGGCGGTCGTGGGACCCGGCGCGTTGATCGCCGTGCTGCTGATCAATGTCGACTACCTCGCGATCGGGCACGTCCTCGGGCCGGAGGCGGTGGGCGGGTACTCGCTCGCGTTCCGCATCGCCTGGGTGCCGTACGTCATGGTCGCGGTGGTGCTGGGCGGTGTGCTGTTCCCGATCTGCGCCGAGCTGGTCCGGAATGGACGGACGGACCAGTTGCCCGTCACCCTGCGGCGGTTCACCACGGCCACCCTGGTGGTGACCGGCGGCTTGTACGTCGTGGTCGCGCTGTCCGCGCACGGGATCGTGGTCCTCGGCGCGCAGTGGGCGGACGCGGCCGGATTGCTGGTCCTGCTGTGCGGCTACGGACTCGGCCTGGGCCTGCTGCACGTCTGGTACCAGGTGATCAGGGCGGCCGGGCACGCCCGCCAGTACCTCGCCCTCGAAGCCACCCACCTCGCCGCCCTGCTGACCGCGCTGTTCTTCACCACCGGACGAGGCCCGGCGGCGGTCGCCACGACCCAACTGGTCGTGGTGTGGCTGCTGGTGCCGGTGACGTGGCTGGTCCTCACCCGCAACGGCCTCGCGTTCCCCGTCCCGCTGCGCGCCGTCGGCAGCGTCGCCGGGGCGGCGGCCGCCTGTCTCGCGATCAGCACCGTCCTGCCGGACAGCACCACCGTCGCCGGCCTGATCGCCACCGGCCTGCTGCTGCTCGCCACCTACTGCGCGATCGCCCTGCCCCTGAACCGCACCGTCCTCATCGGACTGGAGGAGCGCGCGTGAAGATCGTCCACGTGACGCAGCCGGTCGAGGCCGGGGTCGCCGTCGTGGTTCTGGACCTGGCCAGGGCCCAGCGGCGGCAGGGGTGGGACGTCAGCATCGCCTGCCCGTCCACCGGCTGGCTGCCCGACGAGGCCGCCAAGGCCGGGATCCCGCTGCACCCCTGGCAGGCCACCCGAAGCCCAGGATCCCGCACCGCGCTGGAACTCTGGTCGCTCCGCAAGACCCTCAGAAGCATCAAGCCCGACGCCGTCCACCTGCACAGCTCCAAGGCCGGTCTGGCCAGGCTCGTCCTGCGCGGCCGCACCCCGACGCTCTTCCAGCCCCACCTGTGGTCGTTCCGCGTCGCCACCGGGCTGCTCAGCCGGGTCTGCCGGTTCTGGGAGGCCCGAGCCTCCCGCTGGACGACCCTGCTCCTGTGCGTCAGCGACGACGAACTCGAAGCCGGGCGAGCAGCACGGGTGACCACACGAGCCGAGGTCGTCTGCAACGGCGTCGACACCCGGCGCCTGAGCCCGGAACCCAAGCCCCACGACATCCCCACGGCCGTGTGCGTCGGACGACTGGCCCACCAGAAGGGCCAGGACCTGCTGCTCGAAGCCTGGCCCCAGGTGCTCGCGAAGGTCCCGGACGCCGAACTCCTGATCGTCGGCGACGGCCCGATGGCCGCACAGCTGCGTGCCATCGAATCCCCGAACACCCGCTGGCACGGCCACAGCGACACGGTCGCCCGCTTCTACACCGAGGCCGACGTCGTGGTCCTGCCCTCCCGCGCCGAAGGCATGGCGCTGGTGCCGTTGGAAGCCATGGCCTGTGGACGCTCCGTGGTCGCGTTCGACGTCGAGGGCGTCGAGCAAAGCCTCGGCGACGCAGGCGAAGTAGTCCCCGCAGGCGACACGAAAGCGCTGGCGCAAGCGATTGCGCTCCGGCTCGCCGACCCCGAACTCGCGGCCGCGGAGGGAAAACGCGGCCGGCTCCGGGCCGAAACCCTGTTCGACCGCGAACGCATGACCGACCGGATCGCGACGCTCACCGCGAGACTGGTCACCGAGGAAGGACGACGATGACACGGATCGCCTACCTGCTCACCCAGGACAGCGGTGGCCCGGTGGACGTGACGGTGCGCCTGGCCGCCGCGCTGGCCAAGTCCGGCGACGCCGAGGTGCGGGTGTTCGGCCCGCGGCCCCGGCGCGGTGCGGAGCTCATCGACCCGTACTTCGAAGAGACCCTGGTGACGCGCAAGGGGGACATGGCCGCCGCGCGGCAGGCGCGGGCCGCGCTCAAGGCGTGGAACCCGGACGTCGTGCACGCCCAGGACCGCCGGTCCGGACTGGTCAGCGCGCCACTCGCGACGACCGGCACCAAGATCGTGCACACCTACCACGGCGTGCCCGACGAGGTGGCCGAGCCGTGGTTCCGCAACGTCCGCGGCGCCACCCCTCCCCCGGCCTACACCAGGGCGGTGCTGGCCGCCGACGCCGCCGTCGCCCGCGTCGTGCACCGCACCGTGGTCCCGGCCAGGGAGATGGGCCGGTTCCTGCGCGAACGGCTCTACGTGCCCCCGCACCGCATGACGCACATCGACAACTGCGTCGAGGTCGGTGCCGCGGACCCGCCCGCCGGCCCCGTGCGCAAGCTGGTGTTCGTCGGGCTCCTGGTGGAGCGCAAAGGTTTGCTGGACCTGCTGGACGCGCTGGAGACCAGCATGCCGGAGGACGCGACGCTCACCGTCGTCGGCGACGGACCGCAGAGGCTCCAGGCGGAGGGCCGGGTCACCCGCCGCGGTCTCACGGACAGGGTGGAGTTCCTGGGCTTCCGCACCGACGTCACCGAACTGCTGCTCGAGCACGACGCCCTGGTGCTGCCGTCCACGATGGAACAGCAGCCGCTCGTCGTCGCGGAGGCCATGGCCGCGGGCAAGCCCGTGGTCGCCACGGACACCGGCGGTGTCGCGGACATGCTGGGCATCTCCGGCGACGACTGCCCGAAGCCCGGCGACGTCCCGGCGCTGGCCGCACGGCTGAGCGCGCTGTTCGCCGACCCCGACCCCGCGAGCACCGGACACCGGCTCGCCACGAGGGCACGGGAGCGGTTCACGCCGGAGGTCTGCGCCCGCAGGCACCTCGACCTCTACCGCAAGCTCACCGCTTCGGGCCGTTGACCAGCACCACCGCGTCGGCCGACGGCAGGTCGAGCCGGTCCGGCACCGGTTCGCCCCTGAGCGTGACGAGGCCCGGCGGGGGCGTCAGCAGCACCGACGTCTTCGTCGGGTTCACGGCCACCCAGCCGCCCGAGTAGCGGCGGGTCCACACGCCGCTCGGCAGGCGGGTGGCCGTCTCGACCGCCTCGCCGAGCTGCGCGTCCTGGTACAGCGACCAGTACGGGTTCTTGTAGTCGGGCTGCGCCCTCGTCCAGCACGTGTGGGGGCTCGCGAGGAGCGCGGCGGAGGCGTACCCGACGCGTTCCTCCTTGTCCGACTTCGTGTGCGTGATCAGCAGCAGCCAGGACTCGCCGAGCGCGGCCTGGGCGCGCTGCTCCTTGAACTGGTTGCCCTGGAACGTGATCAGCTCGCCGGTGCCGTCGTCACCCTGCAGGCCGAAGTTCTCCTCCATCGCGCCCGCGTACCGGGAGTGCGCCGACCAGCGGCCGGGGGTCAGCTGCGACTCCGACACGTTGGGGACCAGCATCTTCCCGGACTTCTCGAGGGCGTCGCCGGTGAGTGCGAGCATGGCGTCGAGGCCGTCGCGCAGCAACCGGTCGGACCCGGCGGCGTCGGCGGTGCCCGCGATCACCGCGGGCGAGTAGTACTTGAGCGAGCTGAAGTCGTTGTCCGCCAGCACGCCGTCCCAGCCCTCGCGCAGCACCTCGCCGACGACCGCGTCCGCCCACGCCTGCTGGTAGGCCGGGTCCCAGACCGTCATCTGCCAGTGCTTCGGGTAGCCGTCCCACTCGATGCGCTGCCCGAGCGTGCTGATCGCGAACCACCCCGGCTGGTTCCGCTCCGCGGCGTGGTAGCCGATCCCGGTGGGCAGGTACCGGGCGTCGCGGTCGCCCTCGACGGCGCCGTAGTAGTTGCGCGTGCTGGAGAAGTCCTTGTACACGAGCACTTTGACCTTGGGGTTCAGCTCGTGCAGCTTGCGCATGGCCGCCGTCTCCCACGCGTTGAGCACGACCACGTCGTAGTGCTTGGCGGCGGCTCTGATCTCCCACTGCGTGGGCGAGTCGCCGATGCCGTACCACCACGCGCAGGGCGCCAGCGCCTTGGGCATCGGCCCGGTGATGATCGGGTCCGATTCTGCGGCGCTGACCGCACATGCACTCGAAAGAAGTACGAGGGCGACAACTGCGAATCGACGTATCAGCGATTTCTCCGACAACACAACTCACCCGCTGTCATCAGTAGAATCCTCAGGTCGAGCCACAACGACCAATTCGCGATGTAGTAGTTGTCGTATCGAGACCTGTCGGCGATGGAAGTGTCACCTCGCAGACCGTGCACCTGGGCCAGCCCAGTCAAACCGGTCGGAACGCGATGGCGCGCCCAATATAGCTCGTGAATGGAAGAAAACTCGCGAACGAAACCAGGACGCTCCGGGCGTGGCCCGACGACGCACATGTCGCCGCGCAGCACGTTCCAGAGCTGGGGCAGTTCGTCGAGCGAGGTGCGGCGCAGGAACCGGCCGACCGGACCGACCCTGGAGTCACCGACGACCGACCACTTCACCTGCGAGTCGTCCTCGCCGGACTGCCGGACGCTACGGATCTTGTAGAGGGTGAAGGTGCGGTCGTCCATGCCGACGCGGACCTGCCGGAAGAACAGCGGCCGGCCGCTCTCGACCAGCACCGCGAGCGCGCACAGGCCGATCACAGGCGACAGCACGACCAGGGCGACCGCCGCCAGCAGCAGGTCGGCCGCGCGCTTGATCCACCAGGTCGGCCTGCTGGTCGGCGCGGTGCCGAGGCGCATCAGCGGGTAGCTGCGCAGCCGTTCGATGCCGGGACCGTCCGGGTGCAGTTCGTACATGCGGGGCACGACGAGCGTCGAGCAGCCCAGCCGGTGCGCGGTGATCGCCGCGTCCACCAGCGGCGAGTCGCGGGTGTGCGAGAAAGCGAGCACGACGGTGCCCGCCTTGAGCCGCACGATCGCGTCGGCCAGGTCGCCGTCGACGACCTCGAGCATCGGCGGCAGCCGGTCCGGGTCGGGGCCGGAGTCGGCGAACGCGACGGGCCGCAGGCCGAACTGGGGGTGCTCCAGCATCGTCCTCGCGAGGTTCACGCCGACCTCGCCCGCGCCGACGATGATCGTGCGGTCGCAGCGGTCGAAGCGGCGCCGGCACCACCGTCCGAACGCGAACACGCACCACCGCACCGGCTCGATGGCCAGCGCGAACACGATCATCGCCCACTGCGCGGCGGCGAGGCCGGCCGCGTCGGAACCGCTGATCAGGCCGATGCCGGACAGCAGCGCGAAGGCCAGCGCGGTGCTCGCCGCGGACCGGGGCAGGTCCTGCAGCCACGACAGCCACAGCCGCCGCCGGTAGAGCCGCCAGGCTCCCCTGACCGTGATCACCGAGGCCACGACCGCGCTGCTCCAGCCCCAGCCGAGACCGTGCCGCACGCACACCGCGGCGAGCGTCAGTGTGTCGGCGAGGACGAGCAGCACCGCGACCGCGTTCACCCGGCTGAGCAGGTCCCTGCCCACCGAGGACGGCTTGAGGGGGCGCTGCGGCGGGCGTACGGGATCAGCCTCGCGCGCGTGAAGTGGTCCAGCTGGAACGGCAACCGCCGAGAATCGCCTCATGGAAGATCATCCGATCGAAGGAGTTGTGGTCGCAAACGCGCACGAAAGAGTGAATGAACTCTGAGAAATCATCTCTTCGGGTATCAATATCCCTCTTCAGTGTCCCGCGCGAACGCAGTTGGTGAGGATTCGACGTTGTTCCTGCCCTGAACTCACCCAGGGCCGCACTCAAAGCTTTAGCACGCCGTGTCAATAATTCACGCCACCAACCACGAGCCACCGAAGAGGGGGCGTTGAGTGAGAGTCGACGAACACGGCATCCGGCATTCGGCCGGTGAACCGGTCGCGGTCGTGCAGAAGCCGATCCGCACGTGTGGCGACGTGCACGTCGTCCTGCCCGCCTACAACGAGGCCGTGGCGCTGCCGTCCCTGCTGGCCCGCATGGCCCGCACCGACATCGCCGACCGGCTCACGGTGTGGGTGGTCGACGACGGCTCGTCCGACGGCACCGGCGACAGCGCGACCGGCGTGCGCGGCCTCGACGTCCGCCTGGTGACCCACCCGGTCAACCTCGGGCTCGGCCAGGCCGTCCAATCAGGACTGAGGGCGGCGCTCGCGGAGGCCGCACCCGAGCACGTGCTGATCGTCATGGACGCCGACGACACGCACGACCCCGGTGTGTTCCCCGCGATGCTGGCCGAGATCAAGGCCGGCGCGGACGTCGTGATCTGCTCCCGGTTCGTCGCGGGCGGCGACGACTCGACCGCGCCGCAGTGGCGCAGGCTGCTCTCGCGCGGGGCCCGCGTCGTGTTCGGCAAGATCCTGCACTTCGACGGGGTCCGCGACTTCACCAGCGGCTTCCGCGCCTACCGGGTGAGCCTGCTGCGCCGGGCCACCGCCCACTGGGGCGAGCGCCTGGTCGAGGAACGCGGTTTCGCCTGCATGGTCGAGCTGCTGCTCAAGCTGCGGCACTGCGGGCCGATCGTCAGCGAGATCCCGCTGCACCTGCGCTACGACCGCAAGCCCGGCGCCAGCAAGCTCCGGCTCGGCCGCACGCTGCGGCAGTACCTGCTCCTGCTCACGCGTGACCGCCTCGCGCCCGTGCCGTTCCGGAAGCTCTGATGCCCCAGCGCGTCGTCGTGATCGGCGGCGGCATCTGCGGTCTCGCCACCGCGCACCGCCTCGCCCGCGAGGGCATGGCGGTGACGCTGCTGGAGGCGAGCGACCAGCTCGGCGGTCTCGGCACGTTCTTCACCTCGCGGGGCCGGTCGGTGGAACGCTTCTACCACTGCGTGATGCCGACCGACACGGCGTTGCTGGCCTTGCTGGACGAGGTCGGCCTGCGCGAGGGCGTCGACTGGAACCCCACCTCGATGGGCATGGTCGTCGAGGGCGAGCACCGCTCGTTCAACTCCGCGCTGGACCTGCTGCGGTTCCGGCCGCTGAGCCTCGTGAACCGGATCCGCTTCGGCGTGGTCTCGTTGCTGCTGCGCAGGCTGGGCAAGGGCAAGGACCTCGACGGGATGCGCACCGAGGACTGGCTGCGCGGCCTGTACGGCGACAAGATCTGGGAACTGCTGCTCGCGCCGCTGTTCGGCGCCAAGTTCGGTGCCGCGTTCGGTGACGTGCCCGCGCTGTACGTGTGGCAGCGCCTGGGCCGCGAGAGCAACGAGTCGGTGCGCGGCTATCCGGCCGGTGGCTACAAGAGCGTGATCGACGCGCTGAGGGCGTCCATCGAGGCCCACGGCGGCGAGGTCCGCACCTCGGCCCCGGCCGGTCGGCTCGAAGCCGGCGAGGACCGGGTGCTCGTCACGCTGATCGACGGCGAGACGATCGAGGCGGACCACGCGGTCTCCACGGTGCCGCTGCCCGCGTTGCGCGCCATCGCGGACCCCGATCTCGTGCCGCTGCTGCCCGACGTCCAGCTGCCGTACCAGGGTGTCGTCAACACGGTGTTCTTCCTGCGCAAGCCGTTGTCCGGGCACTACTGGGCACCGGTGATCCGCTCGGGCACGGACTTCGACGGCGTGATCGAGATGACCCCGCTGACGGGTTCCGAGCGGTACGGCGACCGGCACCTCGTGTACGTCATGCACTACACCGACCGCGAGTCCGCGCTGTACCGCGAGGACTCCGGGAGCATCGCCCGCCGGTGGACCGAGCAGCTGCTGAGCCTCCACCAAGGACTTGCAGCTGACGACGTCGACGAGGTGCGCGTGTTCAAGGCACCGTTCGTCGAACCGGTGTACCCGCTCGGGTACCTCACGAAGCGCCCGGCCGTCGAGGTGCCCGGCACCCGGCTGCTGCTCGCCACCACGGCCCACGTCTACCCCGACGTCACGAGCTGGAACTCCAGTGTCGAGCTCTCCAACTCGGTGACGGACACGCTCCTGCGCGACGCCAGGAGCTCCTCGAACCAGGAGAACGCCGCATGGTCAGCAGATTCGGCGCGGTGATCGCAGCACTGACGATCACCGCGGTCAACCTCGTCTCCTCGCAGCACGTCCAGGCCGATCCCGCACCGCTGCTGCCCGATCTCCGCCAGGCGCCCATCGGCTGCCCCGGCGGCCACGACGGTTCCCCGCTGCTGTGCCGCGCCTGGGACGTGTGCCTCGTGGAGGACGCCTCGGCGCCGCGCGGCAAGTGCATGTTCCGCGGCGGCAGCGCGCAGGCCGTGCGCCTGCGGTTCACCACCTCGATCGACAACGTGGGTGACGGCCCGTTGCTGCTGCACGCGCACCGAGCCAGCACCGCCACGCCGACGATGAACGTGCGGCAGGCCATCCAGTCCGGTGTGGACGGTTCGATCGCCGGGTCGTACAACGAGGCGCGCCGCGAGACGAAGTCCAGCGCCTACTACGAGCCCGCTCCCACGCACACGCACTGGCACCTGCTCAACTTCGAGTACTTCCAGCTGCGTGCGCCCGACGGCCGCGTGGTCGTGACGGACCGCAAGAACGGTTTCTGCATCGGCGACCGCTACGAGGTCTCCGACGACCTCCCGCGCCGGCCGACGAATCCGGAGAGCCCGGAGGGCAAGCTCGCGCAGCGCCTGGACGGCCACATGTGCGAACACCACAACCCGTCCGCTTTGGACGTCATGTTCGGCATCTCGGTCGGTTCCGGCGACGACTACAAGCACGAGGTCGACTTCCAGTGGCTCGACCTGACCCACGTGAAGTCCGGCGTGTACGACGTCGTGAACGTCGTGAACTCCGACCGTGCGTTGCTGGAGAAGAACTACGACAACAACGCGTCGTCGATCGCGATCTCCGTGCAGTGGCCGAACGGCGCCGTGGACCCGCCCGCCACGATCGAAGATGCGCCGTCGGTGCGCATGACCCGCAGTTGTCCCGGCAAAGAGCGGTGCGCGAAGTCGAGCAGCTGAGCAGTTTGTCTGCAAGCCCCGAACGGGGGTGTCCGCGCCGCGGGCACCCCCGTTTCTTTTGTACCGGGACAAACGGGCGCGATGCGGACGCTTTACCATGAGAGCCACTAATGACACAAACCTTACTCTGCGACACGTTTAGCGGACGCGCATAGCACACCCGTACTCGCAGACGCAATTGCCCACGAGAACAGTCGAAACGGTCAAGTCAATAGGCCGAGTGGTGCAATCTTCATCACAGCGCAGAGTGTCGCACGCAACCCCCTTGGCTCTTGACCTGGGCATGTGGCGGGTTGAGAGAATTCACTTCGCGATTCCACCCCGTCAGGATTGCGACCCGAACTGATTCCCGGCCGATCAGGAGTGCCCCATCTTGAGCGCGCCAGTCGTCTCGTTGCACGATTTCGCCATTGGCCAACTACGCAACCTCCTGCGCGCCGTCGGTTTAGCGGGTTCTGCCAATACGGCGACAGAACTGCTGGGTGAGGCATTAGGCCCCGGCTCCCGCGTGCCCCTCTCCGCAGTTCCCCATTGGCCCTCATTCGTCGCCGACGACCACTCCCCCGTCGAATTCTCGGTGGCTTTGGCCCAAAACGAACGCCCCGCCGTTCGCATGATCGTCGAGTCGCTCGCCGAGAAGCCCGGCAGACAGGCCAACCTGGCCGCCGCGCTCGGCGTGCTGGACCGGCTCGCGGACCGGTACGACCTGCGGCTCGGGCAGTTCGACCGGGTGCGCGACCTGTTCCTGCCGGACGACCCGCAGGGCGCGTTCGCGTTCTGGTACTCGCTGATCGTCCAGCCGTCGGGCACGCCCGCGGTCAAGGTCTACCTCAACCCGGAGACGCGCGGCCGGGACGACTCGACCGGCCTGGTCGCGGAGGCACTCGCCCGGCTCGGCCTGGACTCTGCGTTCCCCGTCGTCGCCGAGCACGGGCTGCGGCGCGAGGGGCTGGACCGGTTCTCCTTCTTCGCCCTCGACCTCACGGACGAGAACCGGGCGCGGGTGAAGACCTACGTGTCGCACGACGACGCGATGATCGCGGACGTGGTGCGGGCCGCGGCGGCGACCCCGGACGTCGACCCGGTGCTCCTGGCGGACGTCTGCGAGCTCGCCCGCGGCGGCAACGGACCGTTCTCCGGGCGCCCGCTGATGTCGAGCTACACGTTCCTGTCCGGCGACACGGACCGGCCCAGCGGCTACTCCCTCTACATCCCGGTGCGGGACTACGTGCAGGACGACCTGGAGGCGTGCGAACGCGTGCTGGCGATCATGGCGCGGTGCGGGCTCGACACCACGCCGTTCGTCATGGCGCTCGCGAGCCTCGTCCGGCGGCCGCTCGGCGACGGCGCGGGGCTGATCGCCCACGTGTCCCTGCGCCTGGGCCTGCCGAAGCCCGGGGTCTCGGTCTACCTGTCGTCCGAGGCCTACGACGTCACGCGACCCCGCACCACCGCACTATCCGCTTAGGGGTCTGTCTCGTCGAACGAGACCCATGAAACAAACCCCACGCTGCACCAGAAAGGCCACCGCCGTGGAGCCTTACCGCATCAAGGTCGTCGAGCCCATCCCCATCACCACCCGCGAGTACCGGGAACGCCGCTACGCCGAAGCCGGGTACAACCAGTTCAACCTCACGGCGGAGGACGTCACGATCGACCTGCTGAGCGACTCCGGCACCGGCGCGTTGTCCGCGGAGCAGCAGGCCGCCGGGATGCGCGGCGACGAGACGTACGCGGGGTCCAGGTCCTGGTTCCGGTTCCGCGAGGTGACCGGGGAACTCACGGGGTACGACCACATCCTGCCCGTGCACCAGGGCCGTGCGGCGGAACGGATCCTGTTCAGCGCGCTGCTGAAGCCGGGACAGCTCTCGGTCAGCAACACGCACTTCGACACCACCCGCGCGAACGTCGAACTGGCGGGCGGCGTGGTGCGCGACCTGCCGTCGCCGGCCTTCGCGGACCTCGACAGCGACGAGCCGTTCAAGGGCAACATCGACCTGGAAGCACTCGAAGCGGTGCTGGAGGGGCCCGAGGACATCGGCCTGGTGCTCATGACGATCACCAACAACGGTGGCGGCGGGCAGCCGGTGTCGATGGCGAACCTCAAGGCCGTGAAGAAGTTGTGCCGCAGGCACGGCGTGCCGTTCATCCTCGACGCGGCCCGGTTCGCCGAGAACGCGTGGCTCGTGACGCAGCGGGAGGAGAAGTACCGCGACCACACTCCGCGCGAGGTCGCGAAGAAGGCGTTCCGCCTCGCCGACGGGTGCGTGCTGAGCCTGAAGAAGGACGGCATCGTCCACATCGGAGGGATGCTCGCGCTGCAGGACGCCGATCTGGCCAAGCAGTGCGAACTCCTGCTGATCGCCACCGAGGGGTTCAGCACGTACGGCGGGCTGTCCGGCCGCGACCTCGACATGTGCGCGCAGGGCCTGCTCGAGGTCACCGATCCGCTGTACCTGCGCGAGCGGGCCGAGGCCACCGCGTACCTCGCCGACTGCGCGCGAGAGGCCGGTGTGGACAGTGTGCGGCCCGCGGGCGTGCACGCGGTCTACCTCAACGCGGGCAGGCTGCTGCCGCACATCCCGCCGAGCCGCTTCACCGGTCACGCGCTCGCGTCGGAGCTCTACCTCGCGGGCGGGATCCGTTGCGCCGAGGTGGGTTCGCTCTACCTCGGCGACATCGACTCCTCCGGCGACCTGATCACGCCCGCGCCGTTCGAGCTGGTGCGGCTCGCGATCCCGCGCCGCGTCTACACCCGCAGCCACCTGGAGTACGTGGCGGAGACGCTCGCGTCCATCGCCAAGAACCCCGAACGCGTGCCCGGCTACCGGCTCACCGAGGTGCCGCCGATCCTCAGGCCGTTCCGCTGCCGGCTGGAACAGGTCCGGCCGTAGCGTCCCGCGGCCCGATATGCCCGATGCAGGAAGTTGATGAGGGGAGCTTTCATAAACCCCAGGTTTATGAAAGCTCCCCTCATCGCACATCCGGCGCTGAAGATCAGGCCATCACGTCGAGCCGGTTCATCGCGTGCTCGATCACGCGGACCAGCACCGCCTTGCACGACTCGCGGTCGCGTGCGTCGCACAGCACCAGCGGCACCGTGTCCGCGACGTCGAGCGCCACGCGCATCTCCTCCGCCGTGTAGGAGTGGCTGCCCTGGAAGCAGTTCACCGCCACGACGAACGGGATGCCCCTGCGTTCGAAGAAGTCGATCGCGCCGAAGCCGGCGTCGAGCCTGCGGGTGTCGACCAGGACGACCGCGCCGATCGCGCCGATCGCGAGCTCGTCCCACAGGAACCAGAAGCGGTCCTGGCCCGGTGTGCCGAACAGGTAGAGGACCAGCTCGGGGTTGATCGTGATGCGGCCGAAGTCCAGCGCGACCGTCGTGGTGGTCTTGCCCTCGACGCCGTAGAGGTCGTCGATCTCCTCGCCCGCCTCGGTGAGGAGCTCCTCGGTCCGCAGCGGGGTGATCTCGCTGACCGCGCCGACCATCGTGGTCTTGCCGACGCCGAAGCCGCCGGCGACGACGATCTTGACCGACGAGGGGACGAGGAGCTCTTCCCCGCCCTGCCCGGCACCGGGCCGATCAGATTGCACGGACACCATCGAGCACCTTCTGGAGTAGGTTCATGTCGACCGGGGCCACCGTGGTGGCCGGGCCGCTGGTGATGACGTCACCGCGCTGGATGAGGTCGCTCAGGAGCACCTTCACCACGACGAGCGGCGCGTGCAGGTAGGCGGCGACCTCCGCGACGGAGAGCGGTTTCCGGCAGAGTTTGATGATCTCCAGGTGCTCCACCGCCAGCGTGCCCTGGTCCGTCGTCGTGCGCAGCGACCGGACCTGGGTCGTCAGGGTCAGGTCCTCGCCGGCGGGCTTGGGCCTGGTGCGGCCGCTCACCATCGCGTACGGGCGGACCATGGGGCCCGCCGCCTCGTCGTACCACCAGTCGGAGGAGTTGCTCATGACAGCCCGAGGGGGTTGGGCATCCTCGGTGACGCCAGTGTTCTGGGCGCCGACGAGAGGTACGCGCCGACGCGCTTCACGAGCATGTTCATCTCGTAGGCGATCATGCCCATGTCCGCGTCCTCGTCACCCACCACCGCGAGGCAGGCGCCCTGCCCCGCCGCTGTGACGAACAGGTGCGCGCGTTCCATCTCCACGATGGTCTGGCGGACCTGTCCACCTCCGAAGTGCCGTCCGGTGCCGCGAGCGAGGCTCTGGAACGCCGACGCCATCGCCGAGAGGTGGTCGGAGTCGTCCTTGGAGAGCTCGGGTGAGTGGGCGAGCAGCAGGCCGTCCGCGGAGAGCACCACCGCGTGCCGGGCACCGACCACTCTCGCGACGAGGTCCTCCAGCAGCCAGTTGAGCTCGGGGTGCCCGCCGGTCAGGTCGTCCACGGAAATAGCCCTTTCAGTTTCGTGATCACGGTTCCACGACGTCGTCGGCCTGGCGGGCGTTGCGCGTGCCCTGCTGGAAGGCGGACATTCCGTCGCGGGTGCGTTCCGCCCGTTCCTCGGGGTCGAACTCCGCGAGTTCGGGCATCGGCCGGGGTTCGTCGTTGGCCAGCTGCGGTACGAGGTGCTGCTGCCGCCTGCGGCGGGGCAGCTCCGGCCGGGTGTTCTGACGCGTCGTCGCCTCACCTTCCGCCGGGTCGTCGGCCGGCCACACCCCGGTCAGGCGGTCTTCCCGGGGCAGCTCGATGTGTCCACTGCTGCTGTCCAGGTCCCTGTCCGGGCCTGGGTCCAGGTCGTTTCCCACTGCCCTCCCGGCCCAGAAGTCGTCCAGGCGGAAGGTCTCGGTGGGCTTCTCGCCGTGCCGGGAGTCGCGCACCAGGTCGCCCTGCATCGGCACCGAGGCCTCCAGGGCCTCCGGTGACCGCGAGGCCTGCTGCAGTGCCTGCTGGCGGAACGTCGGCTTGGGCATCTGCTGGGAGTCCGCCGGGTCGGCCGCGCCCACCTCGCCGACGATCAGCTCGGACGGGATCAGGACCAGCGCGATGGTGCCGCCGGACGGGCAGTCGCGCAGCTCGACGTGGATGTTGCGGCGAGCGGCCAGCCGGGCGACGACGAACAGGCCCAGGCGGGACTCGCCGCGCAGCCTCATCGCCTCGAAGTCCGGCGGCGCGGCCAGCATCTTGTTATGCAGTTCACGGTCGTCGGGCTTGATGCCGAGGCCGTGGTCCTCGATCTCGATGACGAGGCCCTGCGGCACCTCGCTGCTGTGGATCTCGACCTGCGAGCGCGGCGAGGAGAACGACGTCGCGTTGTCGACGAGCTCGGCGATCAGGTGGATGGTGTCCGCGACGGCGGCGCCGACCAGCGCGACCTCGGGCACCGGGTTGACCTTCACGCGGGCGTACTGCTCGGTCTCCGCGACGGCGGCGCGCACGACGTCGAGCATGCGCACGGGCTTGCGCCACTGCCGGCCGGGCTGCTCGCCGGTCAGGATGATCAGGTTCTCGGCGTTGCGGCGCGCACGGGTGGCGAGGTGGTCGAGCTGGAAGAACGCGTCGAGGTGGTCGGGGTTCTCCTCCTCGCGCTCCAGCTTGTCGAGGATCTTGAGCTGGCGGTGCACCAGGCCCTGGTTGCGGCGCGCGATGTCGAGGAAGACCCGGTTCACGCCTTCACGGGTCTGGCTCTCCTTCACGGCCGCGGCGACGGCGGTGTACTGCGCGGCGTTGAACGCGTCGGCCACCTGCCCGATCTCGTCGTTGCCGTAGTCGAGGGCGGGGACCTCTGCGGCGACGTCGACGTGCTTGCCCTCGCGCAGCCGCTCGACGATGTCCGGCAGGCGTTCGTGCGCGAGCTTCAGGGAGTCGCTCTTCAGGCTGATCAGGCGGACGATCAACGCCTTGTTCACCAGGCGGTTGGAGACGCGCACCGCGACGAAGATGCCGGCGATGACCGCGATCAGGGCGATCAGGCTGCCGATCAGGACGGTGGTGAACTTCTCCTTGCCGTTCGCCATGGCGATGTTGACCGCACCGGTGGACTGCTCCTGCACCATCGTGGTGAGTTCCTGCGACACGGCACGGGTGGCGTTCTCGTAGTCCGCCAGCGTGACCTGCTGCCCGAAGGGCCGCTCCGCGTTCTGCAGCATGCGGTTCTCCAGGGTCACCAGCTGCTGGTACGGCGCGCTGCCGGTGAGCTGCTTGAAGTGCTCGCGCACGTTCGGCAGCGCGGTGGGCTCGATGACGTTGAGCGTGAAGTGGTACGCGCCGACGAGGCTGACGAACTCGCGGTGCTCCTCGGGCGTGAACCTGCCCGTGACGATCGCACCGGCGGCGACCGAGCTGGACCGCGACATGGCGTCGGAGGCCTGGAAGTACTGCAGCGCACCGAGTGCGCCCTGCACGGTCTCGGCGTCGGGCACGATGCGGGCCTGCGTGCCGAACAGCGAGCCACCGGCGTCGAGCACGCTGTTGTAGTAGCGGTAGACCTCGTCCTTGGACGTGGCACCGGACTCCAGGCGCTCGCGCTGCTCCGGCAGCTGGTCGAGCAGGCCGTTGAGCTTGTTGATGCCGTCGACGATCTCCTGCGGCGCCTGGGAGGCGAGCTCCGCGAACGCCGACTTCATCTGCTCGACGTCCTTGTCGGTGTCCTGCTGCTGCTTGAGCAACGCCGACGTGCTCGAGCCGGACCGGCTCAGGCTCGTCATGGACAGCTCGCGTTCCTTCTGCAGCGACGCGAACGACTGGACGGCGGGGATCGACGCGTCCCGCGCACCGGAGGCGACCAGCTGGAGGTAGAGGCCCTCGAACACCGTGTAGGACGAGAACAACGCCCACATGGCCAGAAGGACGACGCTGGGAACCACCACGACACCAGTGAGCCGGGAACGAATTGTCTTGTAATTCGTCTCAGGCACGTTCTTCAGCTTCACAACGCTCCACGACCACCCGAATTGGCGACGGAAAGATAACACCACATGATCAACATGACCAACAGCGATGATCTTGAGGGGGTGAGTGCAGAGTACTCAGTCGGATGCGCAACGCAACACCCCCGTTCCGAGGACCGGTCGCGCCGTTGTGGTGGAGGAACACGCTCTCGCAGGCAGGGAGGCCGGCGTGACCGAGCGGGCGAAAGGATGCCGAGCTGGGCTTTTGCTAACTGAACTGTGGAAACGCGGCGCTATTGACGGCGAACTTGACAGCGGTGCACGGCGTCTTCTACGCGAGAACGGAGCGCAACCAATCGTTGCTATCCGTCACCAGCTCTTATTCGGGAATTCGCATGACGATCACGGCGACCGGCCGTGATCAACACAGGTCATTCCTTGGTCGCGATCAGCGAGACCGGCCTCTGCCGTGTCGCCGACAACGCGGTGATACCGCTGGTCACCGCCACGACGGCAAGAGATCCGGTCGCGACCACCGCGAGGAGCGTCCACGGCACGTGCACGACGGTGACGCCGATCGCGGCGCGGACGGAACCGCCGATGCCCGCCAATCCCGCACCGGCCACCGCGCAGCCGAGCACCAGCCCGATGACCGCCACCGAAGTGGCCTCGGCCACAGCCGTGCGGACGACCTGGGGCCTGCTCAGCCCGGACACCCTGAACACCGCGAACTCGCGCCGGCGTTCGGTGCCGGCGATGACGACCGAGTTCACGACGGCCATCAGCGCGTAGAGCCCGGCCAATCCCATCAGGACGGTAAGTATCTTCATGTTCCCTGCCTGATTTCTGCCCGCTCGCGCCTCGGCCCAATCCGCCACGGTGCTCACCTCGCCGATACCGGCCCGCTCGATCCGTTCGGCGACGACATCGGGGTTTTGTTCCGTTTCGACCTGTACGACGGACTCGGTCGGCGCGTTCTCCCAGACCGGCGGGGGCAGAATCCGTCGCGGGACCACAAAGTTCTCGCCCGGTTCGAGCGTCTCCGGAAGTCCTCCGACGACGGTGAGGCTCAGCGGTATTCCTTCAGCCTCGGCGGTGAGCACCTCGCCGGCTCGGATCCATTCGGAGTGCTGGGCGGGGCCGACGAAAACGGTGTCTCCGGTGAGTGCGTTCAAGTCACCGTGCGTCGGCACGAGGGCGTGCGTGCGCGCGTAGTCAGCGGCGTCGACCGCGATGATCCCGGAGTAGACGCTGCGCCGCTCCCCCGCCGTGATCGTGATGTCCACGGCGTTCTGGCGGGACGCGACGGCCACCCCCTCGATGCCGGGCAGCCGTTCCGCCCGCGCACCGGTGGAGGTGACGACCAGCTGGGCGTTCACCGATCGTTTCGCCTCCTCGCCACCGGCGGCGGCGAGCGAGCCGAACGTACCCGCCAGCCCGAGCAGCAACGAGACCAGCACGATCAGCGGGGACGCCGTGGCCGCGCTGCGCCGCACCCCGTCCCGCAGCGAGGCCACGACCAGGCTGCCGGGCAGGAGCAGGCCGAGCAGCCAGGCCGTGAACGGGACGACGAGCGGGCTCAGCGTGCTCATGGCGACCGCGCCGACCATGGAGATGCCCAGCGCCGCCAGCATCGCGCCGATCAGGTTCGCGCCGTGCGCCCACACCACCATCGCGACCGTGCAGGCCGCGCTGGACAGGCCGAGCAGCCACCGGGAGGTCGTCATGACCCTGCCGGCCCTCCCGGTCTCCCGCAGCGCTTCCAGCGGCCGGATCCGGGCCGCCCGCAGCGAGGCCGCGAACACGCCGGTCAGCGCGACGCCGACACCGATGACGCCGGCGACGGCCACCGCCTGCCACCGCCACGGCGCCGCGAACCAGTCCGGCAGCAGGCCGATCTCCACGAGCAGCCACGTCTGCGCGTGCTTGGCGCCCAGTCCGATCGGCACCCCCAGTGCCGATCCGACGAGACCGAGCAGCACGGACTCGGACAGCAGCAACACCCGCACCTGGCCGCGGCTGCCCCCGGTGAGCCGCAGCAGGGCGAGGTCGCGGCGGCGCTGGTCGACGGTGAAGGCGAACGTGGAGCTCACGATGAAGACCGCGAGGAACATGGCGAGGAACGCCGTCATGCCCATGACCGTCGCCGCGCCCACGAACCCTTCGCGGATCCGGTCGTCCTCCTGGCGGGACAGGCCTTCCGGGATGCGCGGCTCCCCCGTGGCGACCAGCACCATGAACGACGCCTGCACGAGCGCGACACCGGCGGCCACGCTGAGCACGGCTCCCGCGAACAGCTGCCACCGCTCGAGGAACGTGCGGAACGACATCCGGAGCATCAGCTCTCCAGCCGGGCGAGGCGGTCGGCGACCTGGTGCGTGGTCGGTGCGTCCAGCCGGTCCGCGATCCGCCCGTCCGCGAGGAACACCACCGCGTCGGCGCCGGCGGCCACCGCGGGGTCGTGCGTGACCATGACGATGCTCTGGCCCGCGCCGCGCACCATGTCCCGCAACAGTTCCAGGACCACCTTCGCGGAGTGCGAGTCGAGCGCGCCGGTCGGTTCGTCGGCGAACAGCACGGCGGGGCGGGAGATCATCGCGCGGGCGATGGCGACCCGTTGCTGCTGGCCGCCGGAGAGTTCGCGCGGCCGGTGCGTGGCCCGGTCGGCGAGCCCGACGCTGCCGAGGACACCGCGGACGTCCTTCCTGGACGCGCGGATCCCGGCCAGCTTCAGCGGGAACGCCACGTTCTGCTCGGCGGTCAGCGAGCCGATCAGGTTGAAGTTCTGGAACACGAACCCGATCGTGCGGCGGCGCATCTCGGTGAGCACGCCGTCCGGTGCCGCGGTGATGTCCCGCCCCGCCAGCACGACGCGCCCGGTCGTGACCTGCTCCAGCCCCGCGGCGCAGTGCAGCAGCGTCGACTTGCCCGACCCCGAGGGCCCCATGACGGCGGTCCAGGTACCGGCCGGGCAGGCCAGGCTGACGCCGTCGAGCGCGGCGACACCGGTGTTCCTGGCCCCGTAGAAGCGGGTGACCTGGCGCAGCTCCACGGCTGGAAACGACATGGGAGAACTCAACCGCGCCGCTCCGGGCGGAGTCACTGGCGTTGACGTCCGCTTCCGGGGTAGCAGAACTACTACCCGGCTACGGTGGTCCCGGTGGGGGAACGCACGATCTGGGAAGCCGTGGGGCGGCGGCGGTTCCTGCTGAGCAGGTGGCCGTGGCGCGCCGTGGCGTACGTCCTGAGCACTCCGATGGCCGCCGCGGCGAGCCTCGCGGTGCTGCCGTTCGCACTCGTGGGCGGGCCGCTGGCGGCTCGTCCCGTGGTCGCGGTGGAACGCCGGCGGTTGCGGCTCGTGCGGGCGGCGTCCGCCGGCGGCCCGGTCTCCTGGTGGGACGTCGCCCATCTGCTCGTGGTGGCGCTCCTGGCGGTGCCGTCCCTGGTGCTCGGGCTGGCACTGGTGCTGGTGCTCGCGTTGATCGCGAGCCCGTTGTTCGTGACACCGGACCGCGTTCTCGCCCTCGGGTTCGGCGAGGTGCGCACGGTGCAGGAGGCGGTGCCGTTCGCGCTGACCGGCTTGGCGCTGCTTCCGTTGCTGCTGTACGTGTTCGCCCTCGTCGCCGGTGTCCACTCGACGGTCGCGCGGGCTCTTCTGCACCCGTCCGGCACCCGGCTGCGGACCGAGCTCGTCCAGGTCGCGCAGTCGCGCGAACGCCTCGTCACGGCGTTCGACGCGGAACGGCGCCGCATCGAGCGGGACCTGCACGACGGTGCCCAGCAACGGGTCGTGAGCCTCGTGATGCAACTGGGCATCGCGACACTGGAGCTGCCACCGGACTCCCCCGCCGCCGAGTCCGTCGCCGGCGCCCACGCGCAGGCGAAGCAGTTGCTGGTGGAGCTGCGGGAGTTCGTCCACGGCATCCACCCGCAGGCGTTGTCGGACCTGGGTCTGCCCGCCGCCCTGCAGGAACTCGCCGACCGCTCACCGATCCCGGTGACCGTGCGGTGCCAGGTCCCCGCACGCCCGTCCGGCACCGTCGAGAGCGCCGCCTACTTCGTGGTGGCCGAGGCCCTGAGCAACGCCGCCAAGCACAGCGGGGCCACCACGATCGAGGTCGCGGCGTCGTTGCGGCACGACGTCCTCACCGTGGAGGTCACCGATGACGGCCACGGCGGCGCGGACGCCGGGCACGGCAGCGGCCTGACCGGTCTGGCCGACCGCTGCGCGGCCCTGGGCGGCACCCTGTCCCTGTCCAGCCCGGAAGCCGGGCCCACCACCGTGCGAGCGGAGTTCCCGTGCTGATCCGCACAGTCCTGGCCGAGGACGGCGCCCTGCTGCGCGAAGGCCTCGCGGCGTTGCTCGACCGCTTCGGCTTCCAGGTGGTCGCGGCCGTGGCGGACGCCGACGCCCTGGTCGCCGCCGTGACCGACCACGCCCCGGACCTCGTCGTGACCGACATCCGCATGCCACCGGGGTTCTCCGACGAGGGGCTGCGCGCCGCCGTGCGACTGCGCCGGATCCGACCGGACCTGCCCGTCGTGGCGCTGAGCCAGTACGTCGAGACCAGTTACGCCGCCGACCTGCTCGACTCCGGCACCGGGTCCGGGGTCGGCTACCTGCTGAAGGACAGGGTGGGCGACGTGCGGGAGTTCATCGCCGTCCTGCGGCGCGTGGCGGCGGGCGGCACCGTCGTCGACCCCGACGTGGTCCGCACACTGCTGAAGCGCAACCCGCTGGCCGGCCTCTCGAACCGCGAGCGCGAGGTCCTCGGCCTGGTCGCGGAGGGCTACGCCAACGCGGGCATCGCCCAGCACCTCGTCATCTCCGAGGCGGCGGTGAACAAGCACGTCGGCAACATCTTCACCAAGCTGGGCCTCGCGCCGGGCGAGGACCGCAACCGCCGGGTGCTCGCCACGCTCACCTACCTGCGCGGGTGAACGACTGTGCAACTGCGCCGCGACACGGCGAATCAGTCCACGACGGACAGTGACTACCGCTACGGTGGGTAGGTGCTTGCAGCGTGGGGGCTGACCAAGGCCTATGAGGGTCGCACCGTCGTCGACCAGGTGGGGTTCGAGCTCCAGCCGGGCACCGTGACCGCCTTCCTGGGGCCGAACGGCGCGGGCAAGTCGACGACGTTGCGCATGATCACCGGACTGACCCGGCCCGACCGCGGCCAGGCGACGATCGCGGGGCGCGCGTTCACCGCGTGGCCCAACCCGTCCCACGTCGCGGGCGTGCTGCTCGACGCGGCGGCCGTCCACCCCGGACGGAGCGGCCGGAGTCACCTGCGGATGGCCGCGACGCTGGCCGGCGTGCCCGCGCGCAGGGCCGACGAGGTGCTGGAGCTGCTGGGGCTGGCGGACGCCGCCACCCGCAAGATCGGCAAGTACAGCCTCGGCATGCGGCAGCGTCTCGGCATCGCGCACGCGCTGCTCACCGATCCGCCGTTGCTCGTGCTCGACGAGCCCATCAACGGCCTCGACCCCGAAGGCATCCGCGCGGTGCGCAACCTGTTGCGGGGGCACGCTTCCCGGGGCGGCACCGTGCTGCTGTCCAGCCACGTGCTGTCCGAAGTGGACCAGACGGCCGACCGGGTGCTGGTGATCGGCGGCGGGCGCATCGTGGCGGACGGGCCGCTGGCGAGCCTGATCACGTCGTCCCGCTCCCTGGTGCGCGCCAAGGACATGAACCGCCTGGCGGAGTCGTTGCAGCGGGGTGGCATCGCCATCCAGCCCGCGCCGGACGGCTTCATCGCCGCGCACGCGCCGGTCGAGAAGATCTCCGACGTCACGTTCGCCGCGGGAATCCCGTTGCTGGGCCTGCGCGAGGAGCAGATGAGCCTGGAAGACCTGTTCTTCCGCCTGACCAGTGGAGGTAGGTCATGACCGTCGGTCATCCGGCCGCGTGGCAGCAGCAACAGCAACAGCCTCCTGCCGCACCGGGCCCGTGGGCCGCCCGTGCCGCCCGGTCGTCGTCGTTCTGGCGGCTGGTGGCGGTGGAGGCGCGCAAACTCGTCGGCACCCGGTCGGACAAGATCGTGATGGCCTGCGCGCCGGTGTTCCTGCTCGGGCTGATGGCGCTGTTCACGTTGCTGCAGACGAACCTCGCGAGCGCGGGGAGGCAGCTCCAGCCGATGCTCATGGTGATCCAGCTCGGCCTGCTCCTGGTCTTCGCGACCGTGATCAAGCTCGTCGCGGGCGAGTGGCAGTACAAGAGCGTGCAGCCCACGCTCCTGGTGCAGCCCTCGCGCCTGCGTTACCTGCTGGCGCAGGGCACGGTGCTCGCCGGCGTGTGGCTGGCGTGCTCGCTGTTCACGTTCGTCCTGTACCCACTGATGATCAAGAGTGCCGCACAGGGGATCAACCACAACTACCTGCTCGGCTCCCGGCCGGGCTGGGTGCTCGGCGTGACGATGCTGGCCACCGCGCAGGTGCTGCTCACGGCTTTGATCGTCTCGTTGCTCATCCCGAACACGGGCGGCTCGCTGACCGTGTTCTTCGTCGTCGTGCCGCTGCTGGCGGTGGCCCGCCTGGCGCTGCCGGAGGTCTTCGGGCTGATCTACCCGCTCGAGGCGGCCTGGCACATGGCCGGTGACGGCGCGGGGTGGCCGCAGACGATCTCGTCGCTGGTGGTGTGGCTGACGCTGCTCGCCGTCTCGCTCGTGCTGCTCAGCAGGCGCGACGCGGGCTGAGGCTCAGCCCGCGCGGCTGCCGCCGTTCTCGTCGAGCAGCGGCAGCAGCTTCTCCGCCGCCTCCTTGGCCCTGGGGCAGAAGTCGCGCAGGGCGCGGTCGATCGGCTGGTCGACGTCCTGGGCCGACAGCGCCATGCTCTCGTCGAAGTCCATCGAGGCCGTGACCTCGAACGGCTGCTCGGAGCCGGTGTCGACGGTGACCGTGCAGCTGTCGTTGACCGAACCGGCGATCTTGGTGACGGCGTAGTAGCGGTCCAGCAGAATCGACCGCTGGAAGTAGCCGCCCGCGCCCAGATCGCCGTTCCAGGCGTCGGAGAAGTACTGGGCCCGCGACTTGCGGTTCGACATCGGGCTGAACAGGTGGATCGAGAGGTTCCCCCACGACTCCCGCGCGTTGCAGCCGCCACCCATGCCGTCGGCGGGCTTCGACTCCAGCCCGAGCACCGACTGGAGATCGCGCGGAAGCGTGCCGCACTTGTTGTCGAAGACGGCGGGCCGTGACTTCACGAAGTCGAGGTTGTCGTAGTTGACCGCCTGCGGGTCCAGCTCCGGTCCCGGCGAGGCCACCGGCGGTTCGGGCGGCGCGGTGCAGGCCGTGAGAACCGCGATGCAGGCCAGTAGTGCGGTGTAGCGGATCGTGCGCGTGCCCATGCCGTCCAGTTCAGCACATCCGTGATCTTCTGGCGCCGATTCGGCGCAGTTGACCGGGTGCACGACCGGGTGACGCGTGGTCAGGAGGGCGCGCCCGTCCAGTCCCTGTTCACTCTTCGGTTCCCCTTCTCGACGTTTGTCTGTGGCGGCAGGACTGAGCCCCCAGCCCCGGCCTGCCGCCACACCCCCAGAAACCGGACGACGTCTTGCGTGCCGTCCGGAACCAGCATGTCCCGCAACGACTCCGCGGGGCAGGGGTCTCCCGTCTCCCGATCACGAAGGCGACGGGAGACGCCTGGGATTCGGCCGGGCGGCGGATCAGACTCGGAGTCAGCCAGGCGTCCGCCGACGCCGGCGCTCCGGGGACTGGGCCTGCGACCAGCGGCTCAGTAGTCTGCAACGGTCGATTCACCGGCCGCTGGGAGCGGCGGTCGAGGGCGGGGACGAATGGCTGAGCAGTCGGATGTCTTTGGGGTGGAGCTGCGGCGCCTGCGCACCGCGGCGGGCCTGTCGCTGGCGGCGCTGGCGCAGCAGCTCCACTACAGCAAGGGCTATCTGGGCAAGATCGAGACTGGATTCAAGCAACCAGGTGTTGATCTGGCCCGGCGCTGCGACGCGGTTCTCGGAGCCGGTGGACGTCTGGCAGCCCTGGTGGACCAGCCCGCCCCCGCGAGCCCGCTCGCTGCCGTCGCGGCCGACGGCGACGGCGAAGTGTGGGTGATGAGCATGGCTCCGGACGGGTCGAGCTGGATGGTTCCGATGCCTCGGCGCGAGGCGATCGCGGCGGGCGCCGCCTCGTTGTTCGGACTGACGCTGGGGGCTCCCCGCGCCGCCTCCGCGAGCGCCGCCCACGACGGCACCCTGGCGGCGTTCCGCTCGTTGTTCACCGAGGTCAGGAAGCTGGGGCAGACGACGAGCCCCAGCGTGGTGCTGCCGATGGTCACGGTGCACACCCACACGTTGCGCGGCATGGCCAACGGCGCGCCCACCCCCGTGCGCGAACAGCTGCTGGGGCTCGCCGCCCGCTACAGCGAGTACGCCGGGTGGATGGCCCAGGAGGCCGGTGACGACAGGGCCGCGATGTGGTGGACCCGCAACGCCGTCGAGATGGGCGCCGCGGCCGGTGACACCGAGATGGCCACGTACTCGCTGATCAGGCAGGCGTTGATCACGCTCTACCGCGAGGACGCCGCCGGCACCGTCGACCTGGCGCAGCAGGCGCAGGCCGCACCCGGCACCTCCCCCCGCGTCCAGGGGCTCGCCGCGTTGCGCGAGGCCCAGGGCCACGCGCTGGCCTGCGACTACGACAACTGCCGGCGCGCGCTCGACCGCGCCGCCGTCCTGCTCGCCAGGGCGGACACCGCCGACGGCATGGTCATGGGTTCGGCCTCGGTCAGCGGCGCCGACCTGATCAGCCTCGTCGAGGCCTGGTGCCTGCACGACCTGGGCCAGTCCCGCCAGGCGGCGGACGCGTTCGACCGCCAGCTGTCCCTCGTACCGGACAGCGCCCACCGCACGCACGCGCGCTTCGGCGCCCGCCGGGCCCTCGCCTACGCCAGCGCCGGCGACATCGACCACGCCAGCGCGTTGACCGCGAAGGTCCTCGACGCCGCCGACCTGGTCGACTCGGCCACCGTGCGCCAGGACCTCAAACACCTGGCCCGCCTCCTCGGCCGCGAGCGCAAGCAGGCCTCGGTCAGCGAGGTCTACCCCCGCCTCAACGCGGCACTGCGCAGTCAGCTCCACTAACGATTCACCGAACACAGCACGATGGGGGCGTTGAAGTGTCCGATGCGGCGATTTTCCAGCGCAGGTTCGAGGCGCTGGCCGCGAACGTCGAGGACTTCATCCGCGGCAAGCCCGAGGTGGTCAGACTGGCACTCGTGTGCCTGCTCGCCGAGGGCCACCTGCTGATCGAGGACGTACCGGGCGTGGCGAAGACCTCGCTCGCCAAGGCGATCGCGCGCTCGATCGCGGGCGCGGAGGTGAAGCGCATCCAGTTCACCCCCGACCTGCTCCCGTCCGACGTGACCGGCGTGCAGGTGTACGACCAGGGCCGCTCGCGCTTCGAGTTCCGCCAGGGCCCCGTCTTCACCCACATCCTGCTGGGCGACGAGATCAACCGGGCCTCCCCCAAGACCCAGTCGGCACTGCTGGAGGTCATGGCCGAGGGCCAGGTGACCGTCGACGGCCGCCCGATCCCCGTGCCCTACCCGTTCCTGTGCATCGCCACCCAGAACCCGGTCGAGCACCAGGGCACCTACGCCCTGCCGGAAGCGCAGCTGGACAGGTTCATGATGCGCATCAGCATCGGCTACCCGGAGAACCTGGCCGACGAGGTCAGCATCCTGTCCTACGGCGTCACCCGCCGCCGCCCGGACGAGCTCAAGTCCGTGATGGAGCTCGACGACCTCCGCCTGATGATCCGGGCGGTCCGCGAACAACGCGTGGCCGACGACCTCCGCGAGTACGTCGCCCGCCTGGTCCGCGCCACCCGAGTCCACCCCGACGTGGAACTGGGCGTGAGCCCGCGAGGCGGCATCTCCATGATCACCGCGGCACAGGCCTACGCACTGGCCGCGGGCCGTCCGTACGTGACGGCGGACGACGTGAAGGCCGTGGCCGTCCCCGTGCTGAACCACCGCCTGCTGCTCACCCCGGAAGCCCGCATCCAGCAACGCACCTCGGAATCGGTGCTCGGCGACGTCCTGGCGACCGCGCCGGTGCCGGCTGGCCGATGAGCGCCGCCTCCCGGCTCAGCAGAACCGGCCTGACCTCGGCCGGGGCCTGGATGGCGCTCGCCGCCGTGTGCCTGGTCGCCGCCGGGGTGTGGGCGGGCTACCCGGAACTGGTGACGCTGGGCCTGGCGGCCGCGGGCACCCTGCTGGTCGCGGCCCTGTGGCTGCTGGCGACTCCGAAGCTGACCGTCGTGCGGGAGATCCAGCCTCGCCGCGTGTTCGAGGGCGAGGCAGCACAGGGCGCATTGACCGTCATGAACGTGGGTCGCCGCCGCAGCCCACCGCTGATGGTCACCGAAACCGTCGCGGGAAACCGCACCACGGTCACCGTGCCCGCACTGGCCGCCGGTCACAGCTGCACGGTCAGCTACCCGCTGCCGGCGAGCCGGCGCGGGCGCTACCTGATCCCGCCGGTGCTGCTCGGGCACTCGGATCCCCTGCGGCTGCTGCACCGCGGCCGCGCGGCCGGTGCCGAACTCGCCCTGCACGTCTATCCGCGAGTGCACCACCTGTCCACGGCCGTCGACGGTGGCCCACAGGACTCCGAAGGCCAGACGACCAGCAGCACGTCTCTCGGCGGTGTGGCGTTCCACAGCCTGCGGGAGTACGCACCCGGCGACGACTGGCGACGCATCCACTGGGGCGCGACGGCCCGGACCGGCACCGTGATGACCCGTCATCTGGTGGTGCCCGACGAGCCGCGCCAGCTGGTCGTCCTGAACACGAGTTCCACGCCGTACACCGGAGGCCTGTTCGAGGACGCGGTCAGGGTCGCCGCCTCGCTCTGCGTCGCGGCGGAACGGTCGGGGCTGCCGCTCCGGTTGTGCACCACGCGGGGAGCCAGTGGTGAGTCGAGCAGCGCGGCGCTGGAACTCCTGTCCGCTGTGGACGACCGCGCCGAGGACCTGGGCCTCGCCGCACTCCCGGACCTGGTGCGGGACGTCGTCTCCAGGAGCCAGGGCGTCGCGCTGGTGGTCGTCACCGGCCGGGTGGACGCGGAAACGGCACAGCTGCTGATGGCGCTGCGTCCCCGTTTCCTCTCGGTCGGTCTCGCCCAGTTGGTCTCACAGGACACCGCTGCGACGCCGAGGCCACGCGGTGTGCTCTCGGTCGCCGCGCCGGCCAGTGAGAAGTTCGCCGCCGGCTGGAACCGGCTGGTGCTGCGATGAACCAGCGGAGGTTCGCACCGGGCATCCCCCTGACCGAGGTGGCTCTGGCGATGGGCGCCTGTACCGCCGCAACGCTGGTGTACCAAGGGTTTTTCACCTCGTACAGCTATCTGCCGGTGCTCGCGCTCGCGTGCCTCGCCGGCGGAGTGGGTGCCGCTCTGGGACATCCGCGCACGTGGACATCGGTGGTGTCGGGCGTCACCGGGCTGGCCCTCGTCATGATCTACGGCGTGTTCGGTGGTGCCGCGCCGGCCGTGTTCGACGGCGTGCGCGGCAGTTGGAACCGTCTGCTCACCGTCACCACGCCCGCCGACACCTGGGGTGAACTGCTGGCGGCGCCGGCCCTGGTGACCTGGGCGGCGGCGTTCTCGTCGGTCGTGCTCGTCCTGCGGACGCGCAGCGTCCTCGCTCCGCTGCTGCCGCCGTTGACGAGCCTCGTGTTCGCGCTCCTCGTCGTGGGCAACCAGACAGGAGCACACCCGGCCGCCACCGTCGTGTTCCTGGTTCTGGCTCTCGTGCTGACCGCGCTGCGCACCCGCCACGGCGCGGTTGACGCGACGGTCCGGGTGCAGACCCGGCCAGGTGCACCGGTCACAGCCCTCACGGCCGTGGCAGCGACGCTCGCCGCCAGCGCGCTGCTCGGCGTGGGCGGTGCGCAGGTGGTGTCCCTGACCTCCGACGGCGCCCGGTTCGACCCGCGTGACCTGCTCGCGCCACCGATCCAGAACACCGGCACGATCACCCCGCTGGCCCAGCTGAAGAGACAGTTGGCCGAGTCTCCTCCGCGCACGTTGTTCACGGTGCGGGCGGATCCCGAGTCCTCGGAACTCCTCGAGCGGGTGCGCACCGCCGCTCTGGACGAGTTCGACGGCACCACCTGGACCTCGTCCGGGACCTACCGCGTAGCCGGGAACCGGCTGACCGCGGACCCCGAAATGGATCACAGCCGGCAGGTGGCCGCCCGCATCGAACTGAAGGAGTTCCCGGGCCCGTACCTGCCGGTCGTGGGTTGGCCGACGAGGCTGGCCGCGGCGGGTCAGCCCTCCGGCTGGTTCGGGTTCGACGCGGGCTCGGGCGTCGCGGTCGGCACCGGCCCCCTTCCTCAGGGACTCGGCTACGACGTGACGGGAGAGATCGCCCCGGCCGGACCCGAGTTGTGGGAGGTCTCGACGACCCCGAACCACTCGCCACCGCTGCCCGCCGGTGCGCCGGCGGTTCTGCGTGAACTGGCCGACCGCTACACGGGGACGGCCTACCAACGGCTCATGTCGCTCTCCGCGTACCTGCAGGGCATGTCGTACCGGTTGAACGGCCCCCCAGGGCATTCCTACGCCTCCTTGGCCCGTCTGTTCGCCGACGGCGTCTCCGGAGGCGGCTACGCGGAGCAGAACGCCGCCGCGTTCACCGTGCTCGCACGGATGTGGGGGTTCCCGGCCAGAGTCGCGGTCGGGTACCGCCTGCGCAACCACCGCGACGGCGTCTTCCAGGTCACCACCGCCGACGCCCACGCCTGGTCCGAGGTGCACTTCGCCGGCTACGGCTGGGTCGCGTTCGATCCCACTGTCCCCACGTCCACGAGCACCGCGAACCCGCCGCCGGAGGCACCGCGCGTGGTCCCTCCGAGCGCTGCCCCGCCGACGAGCGCGAACATCGCCCAGCCCGCCGAGTCACCGGCCGGTGAACTCGCGGGCGACCAGGCTGCCGGCTGGACCGCGGTCCTGAACGGCACCTGGGTGCTGGCCCCGGGGATCGCACTCCTCGTCGTGGTCGCGGCCGCAGGCGTGGTCATCGCGAAAGCCCGCCGCCGGAAACGGCGGCGGCGTGCACCTGATCACGCGGCGCAGGTGCTCGGTGCGTGGCAGGAACAGATGGACCGGCTGGCCGAGCGCGGTGTCGCACCACCGGTCTCGCTGACCTTTCACGAGGTGGCCGAACACGTGCGCGACAGCCTGGGCGCCGCGGCGAACCCCGTGGAGGCCGCCGCCGAGCTGGCCACCAGAGCGGTCTACGCCCCCGATCACGTCGGCCAGCGGGAAGCCGACCAGGCCTGGGAACTCCTGGAGCGGCTGACCGCCGGGCTCTACCCGGGACGCGTGTCGGCGGCGCGGTGGCGTGCGGCGGCCGATCCACGCCCGCTGTGGACCGCGTGGAGCACCGCTCGTCGCCGTCGCCAGGCGAAGGACGACCTGGAGACGGGACGGTACCGATGACTTGCGCGCACCGAAATCGTGACAGCGCTGAGAGACAAGGCTTTGCTCGTTCGCTCTTACCACCCGCGACGAAAAGGGGAATCATCGCGATGGACAGAGGTGCCCTGGCGCCGCAGGAGGCCGGCATCGCCGCCTCCGCGAGCAGTGGCGACAACCTGGTCGTGACGGCGTGAACGCGCCGCACCGGCGAGCCCGTCTCATGATCGCGCTGACCGCCATCGCCGCGACCGTCGCGGCCGTTCTGGTGGTGGGCTCCGGATACAGCACCTCACAGGTGCGGATGCTGTCGGGCTCAGTCTGGCTGACGTCCACCCAGACCGGCGAGATGGCACTCGTCGACGGCGCCTCCGCCGAGGTGAAGGCGCACGTGCCGGTCTCAGCGGCCGGCACGGCGTTGTCCGTCGTCCAGCGGGGAAGTGCGGCCGTGGTGCTGGACCGGGAGACCGGCCGGCTCAGCAGCGTCGACAGTGCCACGGAACAGGTCTCGCCACCGGTGGAAGTGCTTCCCCCCGGCGGCGAGCTGGTCCTGCTGTCCGCTCCTGATCTGCTGTACGTGGTCGACGTCCACAGTGGAACGGTCGCCTCGGTGGATCCGGCGACGCTCCAACCGAGAGGCGAGCCCGACCGGCTGGCGGAGTCGCTCCGGCCGGACAGCGTCACCGTGGACGACGAGGGCCGGTTGTGGGCGATCGACGACACGACCGGCGACCTGGTCTGGCTCAGCGAGGGGGAACGCCGAACGCGTTCCGCCGCCGGAAACGGCCGGCTGACCGCACCCGGCGGCAGGCCGGCGCTGGTGGATCCAGGCCGCGGCACGGCCGAGTTGCTCGACCCCGAGACGGGTGCGGTCACACGGTCGATGCGGCTCGACGAGCGCACCCGCGACGCGACGACGATCGGGACGTCCACCGACCGGGCGAGAGTGCTGATCGCGTCCGAGGACCGCGGTGAGCTGTTCTCGTGTTCCTTCGATTCCGGGTGCGGTGACCCCGTGAAGATCGGTTCGTCCGATTCCGACCTGGGGACACCGGTCGAGATCGACGACCACGCGGTCGTGCCCGACTACGCGACCGGGCAGGTGACGATCATAGATCTCGCAGGCTCCCGGGTGGTCGCGCAGCGCCAGCTGTTCGACCACCCGACACGATTCGAACTGATCACCCGCGACGACATCGTCTTCTTCAACGACCCCTCCGGCAACGCCGCGGGAGTGCTGGACCTCAGCGGCGACGTCCGGACCCTCACCAAGTACACCGCCGGTCCCGCGGGTGACGTCCCGTCCACGTCTGATCCGCGCACGGTGGACCAGGCGACGAAGGTGGACAGCCGCAAGCAGCAACCGGGGCTGGGACTCCCCGGCCAGGCGGACCGGCAGGCCAACCCCGCCCAGCCCGGTCTGAAGCCCCTGGCGTCCATCGTCGTCAGTCCCGGCACGCACGGCCTGGTCGGCGAGGAGTTCGAGCTCACCGCGGTGCTGCGCCCGCCCGTGGCCGCCGGCACGGCCTGGACGTTCGGTGACGACACCACCGGGACGGGCCGCACCGTCCGGCACCGGTGGACGCGCGAAGGCACGTTCGTCGTTCGCGCCACCTCGACACTCGCCACCGGCACCACCGTGCGGGCGGAGACCGTGGTGACCGTGGCTCCCGCGGGGGCGCCGCCGGGTATCTCGCGGATCGACATCCAGCGGCCCAGGCCGGTGATCGGCGAGTCGGTGCACTTCAGCGCCGAGATCACCGGACGACCGGATCTGTGGCTGTGGACGGTGACGAGGCCTGGTGTGGACGGGCCGGAAGCCGTCGCGGAGACCCCCGAGTTCGACCACAGGTTCTCCACTCCGGGTGTTTACACGGTCTCCCTCGTCATCGGGAGCAAGGGCAGAACCGCAGTGCTCACGCGGCAGCTCACCATCTCGAGAGGTGCCGTCAAGTTCTGGGGCACCGACCACCTCGAACAAGTGGCGCAGGTTCCGCCGGCGGCATCGAGCGGTGTGGTCGCGGTCTCCGCCGGGAACCTGCACTGCCTGGCGCTCAAGTCGGACGGCTCCGTCGCCGCCTGGGGCGACAACACCGAAAAGCAGACGTCGGTGCCGGTCGCGTTGAGCGGCGTGGTGGCGATCTCCTCCGGGACTTACCACAACCTGGCGTTGAAGTCGGACGGGACGGTCGAGGCCTGGGGCCGCGATCTCGATGAACTGTCGACGGTCCCGCCGCGGGCCTCACGTGACGTGATCGCGATCTCCGCCGGTGGCTCCCACAACCTGGTGCTGAAGGACAACGGCGAGGTCATCGCGTGGGGCAACAACGGTTCCGGGCAGACGTCGGTTCCCCTGGCGGCGAAGAGTGGTGTCATCGCGATCTCCGCCGGCGACAGTCACAGCATGGCGTTGAAGGACGACGGCTCGGTGATCGCCTGGGGTGACGACGGCCTGCCCTACGCGGTGGTGCCGGAGGCCGCCACCAGCCGGGTGACCGCCATCGCCGCGGGATCCAACCGCTCGCTGGCGTTGAAGGAGGACGGGACGCTCCTCCAGTGGGGGTTCCAGTGGGCGGAAGAACCCCTGGTGCCTCCGGCCGCGCACGGCGGCGTCGTCTCGTTCGTCTTCGGCGGAGACCACGCCCTCGCTCTCAAGGCGAACGGCACTGTGATCGGCTGGGGAATCGACCATTCGGGTGAGACGACGATTCCACCCCAGTACGACGGCAGCGTGCTGGCCATCGCCGCCGCCAGCGACTACAACCTGGCGGTGGTGGAAGACCTCGGCTGACGGCTACGAGTACCGGGCACGGGTGGCCTGGCGCAGTTCGCGCCAGGCCGCGGCAACGTTGTCAGGCTCTCCGCCGAACGCCCCGGCGCGCAGCAGCACCGAGTCAGCGTCCAGCCGCGCGGCGTTGCGCTGGTAGAGGACGGAGTCGTCGTGGTCGAGGCGCACCGCGAACTCGCCCAGCGACGAGAACGGCGCGTCGTGCAGTTCCAGCAGGCTGCGCAGGAACTCGTAGTCCGCGAACGCCCACTCGAACGCCGGGCCGTCCACGACGTTGAAGAACACGCGGCTGAGCACCTGCCTCAGTTGCACGCTCAGCGCCTGGTGAGGAGGCGCACCGCCCCAGGTGGGAAGTGCTGCCGCGTGCCGCGGGTCGACCACGTTGCGCAGCGCCAGTTCCCGCAGCACCGGCGTCGTGCGGCCGTCCGCGGAGGTGGCCGCGGTCCGGCACAGCAGGCGGTGCAGGAGGTCCTCCCTGTTCGCCGCCGTGGCGGCGACGCCGATCACGCAGGTCAGCAGCAGCGCCGGGTAGGCCGAGGCGTTGACCCACACGTCGCGCGCGCCGTGGTGCCGCGGTTGCCTGCGCAGGAAACGTTCGACCAGGGTGGTCCACACCTCGTCGTGCCGCCGGTCGCCGGACCGCACGCCGATGGCGACGAGACGCAGCAGTGGGGCCAGGTCGTGCTCGTAGCCGGTGAGCCGCTTCTCCAGTTCGGAGGGCAGGTCACTGTCGTGGAGGTGACCGGAGGTGGGATACCGCGCCTCCGTCAGCAGTTCGAGCGCCGCCGCGGCTGCCGCCTGGACGCGTTCGTACACCGACTGGCCGAGCGGCTCGGACAGGGCCTGGCGGAACTCGGTGATCGGGCTGCGCAGCTCGCCCTCGGCCGGGCGGCCGGGGCGCGGGGCGGACGACGAGCGTGGTGCGACGAGTTCCGGCACCAGCTCGACCAGTTCGTCCACCAGGCGGGGCAGGTCGAGGTCGTCGCTGCGGTGGTGGATGCGCAGGTACTGGCAGCGGGCCACGCGCTGCAACGCGTCGGGCAGGTCGGCCTCCCGCAGCGGGTCGATGCCGTCCATCAGCACCGGGATGACCCGCAGCCCGCAGTCGAAGGCCTCGAGGATCTCGCGGCGCACCCAGTCGTCGGGCTTGTCGAGGCGGCGGACGCCCTCGCGGTCTACGGCGTTCACCCAGCGGGGGCCGATGAGGGCCAGGAGGACCTCGCACCGGCGCAGGCCGCTCAGGATCTCGCGGGAGAAGTCCTCGCCGAGGCGGATCGACTGGCTCGCGTAGAAGACCTGGTCGCCTCCGAAGCGCGCGCTCAACTCCCGCTTGACCAGGGCAGCCGCCCATTCACCGTCACCGGTGCGGTAGTTGACGAACACGCCAGGCATCGCCCTAACCCTCTCACGTGAGGCTGTGGCGAGGAGATTACTGACCGCCTCCAAAGCGGTTTCCCACCCGGCGCTCTTCGCGGGCCTGTTCGACGCGTTCCTCCAGTGCCGTGAACCACTCGCGGCCCGGTGCGCCGCAGTGGTCGCGGATCTCGTGCTTGAGGTCGGAGGTGTTGGCGTTCAACGTGCGGACCATGCCCAGTCCCTCGTCCACATGGGTCCGCAGCTCGCCCTGGGAACGGACCAGGTGTGCCGCGGCGGCCCTCATCTCGGCGCGGGCGCGGCTGCTCACGGTCAACTGGTAAGGCGCGCGCCGGGCGTGGCGGACGAGGCTCGCCATCGTGCGCAACGAGTTCTGGGCTGAGTGGTAGGCGATGTGGGCGGTGTCGGCGCACTGGTAGGACTCGCGGTGGAACACCCGCAGGGAGTGGAACTCGACGCCGGGCCGCTCTGAACGTTGGAGCTTCTCCACGCGGGCGCGCACCTGCTGGGCCTGGCGGCGCACCCGGTCGTTCTGGGTGCGGACGCGCCGCAGCGACTGGTCGGCCTCGGCGGCCGCCGCCCGCACCTCCTCGACGGTGACCCTGCGGGCGCGGCGGTCCCAGAGCCTCATCACGACCAGGACGGCGACGCCGATCAGCGCCGCGCCGCCGAAGAGCGCGGTGCCGTCGTCGATGACGTGGTCGCCGGGCAGGGAGGGCTTCTTCCGCTGGAACACGTGGACGTTCACGGCGGCGAGCAACACCAGGCCGCGCAATAGGAAGCCCGTCCAGCGCCGGATCGGTGGCGAGCGGCGCAGCCGGCCGTGGCGGCTCAGCGCGATCCGCACCAGCAGCGCGGCCATCGGCACCGCCACGGCCGTGCCCCAGAGCCACTCCTGCAGGTGCACCGCGTGTTCGGGCACGCCGTCGACGACGATGCGCGCCGCGACCGCCGGAGACACCAGCACGATCGCCAGCGGCATCCCGAGGAACAGGGCGAGGAACGCGAACGCGCAGCCGCCACAGCCCCGCTGATCGCGGCTCACCGGGTGCGACGCGGTTTGGTGCGGCGGGCGGGTGCGAGAGCGGCCGCGCCGGATCCGTTGAGCACCTTGTCGATGACGTCCGCGACGCCGCCGGTGAGTTCGGAGTGGTGCTGCACGAGCATGGTGGTGAAGTGCTGGGTCAGGTCGATGTAGGCGCGGCGTTCCGCCAGTTCCAGTCCCGGCTTGACGGTCGCGCGCTGCATGTTGACCATGCACTCCCGCAACGCCGACGCGCTCCTGTCGGCCCGGCCCAGTTCCTCCCGCATGCTGCGCAGGGTCGCCGTGGACTCCCGCCGGCGCTGGTCCAGCAACGCCAGCTTGACCTCCTTGTCGTCCACGGCCTTCGCCTCGCTGAGGCGGCGAATCTCGGTGGCCAGGGCGTACGACTCGGCGACGCACCGGCCGGCGTCGCCCAGTGGGCTCAGCTGCTCGGCGACACGTGACAGCGCGTCGGTGAAGCCGACTTGGCGACCCTCGACAGTGACCAGACCCATGGAATTCTCATCCTGCCACCCGCGCGCAGCGTTACACCCCGAACGAACTGGGTCACGATCCACGGCTGCGCTGGACTTGGGACGGGTTGCCGGAATCATGAGAAGCATGATGATCGACCGGTCTTTCTGGGGGATGCTCGACGAGGCCGATCGCACCGCGTTGCGGAACTCCGCGACTCGTGCCGAGTTCGCATCCGGTTTGATCATCTGCCATCAAGGGACCAGTCGCGCAACGTGCTCGTGGTGTCGAGGGGCAGGATCCGGGTGAGCCGGTTCACCGTCGCCGGCGAGGAGACGGTGCTCGCCGTCCGCGGGCCCGGCGAGATCATCGGCGAGCTCTCCGCCGTGGACGGCCGTCGTCGTTCCGCCACCCTGACCGCGGTGGACGCCGTCAGCGGCCTGGTGATCTCCCCTCGTGCGCTGAAGTCGCTGTGTCACGTGCGGCCCGGCATCACGTGGGCGATGCTGCGCGTCGTGGCGTCCCGCCAGCGGGCCATGGTCGGTCAGCAGGACCTCCGCACCGGACCGTCGCTGCACCGCGTGGGCGCGATGCTGCTCGACCTCGCGCACCGGGAGGCGGACGACCTGATCGCGACGGTGCCGCTCACCCAGCGCGAGCTGGCCGGAATCGCGGGTATATCCCGCGAAACGCTCGCCCGGACGTTGAAAGTTCTGCGCGAGAGCGGAATCATCCTGACCCGGCGCAACGGCATAGAGATTCTTCGCGAGGAAGAATTGCGCGTCCTCTGCGGGATTTGACGCTGTGTGGCATCTGACGCAGACATCCGCGGCCCGTGGCGATTTCCTGGGGACACAGTTCGCCGAGCCCGCAGGAGCCGTCATGAAGCGCCGTTCACTGCCCGACCCCGACTCGCGCACTCAGGTCCTGCGGGCGCGGCGCAAGCACACGGAGCAGATCGTGCTCACCGTCGTCTTCACCTTCGTCGAACTGTGGGCGATCGTGGCCGTCGTCGTGCTGCTGGAAGCCCGCGGTGTGCTGGCCGTCGCCGTCGCCGTGGTGCTGTCGGCGTCGCTGATCGCCCTCTGGGACACCTGGCGCACGCTGCTGATGTTCGGGCGGGCGTTGCGCTCCTGGCTGCCGGACGAGCTCCCCGCCGCGGACGCCGAACCGCCACGACGGCCGTCGAACCTGGTGCGGCTGTAGGTGCCGGCGTGGCCCCGGCGGGGGGCGGGGCCACGCCACCCCCAGTGACGTGGCCCCGCCTCACCGCCGCTGGTCCGGGACCGGCTGTGCCGTCCGGACGCACCGTTGACTGACGTGAACCAGGAGTCGAGCGGATCCACAGCAGTCGAGGCGAGGCAAGTTAACCCTGGTCCACCCCTGATCGTCAACCGGTGTGAATGCGGTATTGTTGTGATTCACACCAGTCAAAACGTGAGGTGGGCTGGATGACCGAGCGTGAGAAACCTCAGCCGCACACCCTGGCCGCACGGCTGGAGTACCTGTTCCGCTCCATCCGGGCGTCCGGGCAGCGCGAGTACAGCAACGAGGACGTCGCCGAGGCGATCACCCGCGACCAGGGCGTGACGATCTCCGCGTCCTACCTCTGGTACCTGCGCACCGGCCAGCGCGACAACCCCACGCTCAAGCACCTCACCGCGCTGGCCACGTTCTTCGGCGTGCCGGCCGCGTACTTCTTCGACGACGCCGTGCGCGAGCAGGTGGAGGGCGAGATCGCGCTCGTCACCGCGTTGAAGGACAACGGCGTCCGCGAGGTCGCGATGCGGGCGGCCGGGCTGTCGGACCGCAGCCTCGACACCATCACCGAGGTCATCAACCGCGTGCGCGAGCTGGAAGGCCTGCCGCCGAAAGAGTCCTGAACTCGCGGGCGAGGGCGGGCAGCCCGGCGACGTCGAGCGCGGGCAGACCGGCGGGACCGTCCTCGACGGGTTCGTCCCTGGCCTTCGCCGCCAGCGCGGCCACCAGCGCCGCGGCTTCACCGTCCCGCTCGGCGATCCGGGTGTCCCAGTACGCGCGCAACGCGAGCCGCCCGTCCAGGATCTCGATGACGCACCGGTACAGGCGCAGGTCGATCGGCGCCCGGACGCCCGGCGGCATGAGCGCGATGCCCGGCATGACGTCGTAGCAGGCCCGCCACAACGGCCGGAGCGTGCGGTACGTGCGGTACTGCTCGATCTGAGGACCCCACAGGTAGGCGGTCAGGCCGACGACGAACAGCACGAGGACGAGCCCCGACAGCGTCGTCGACACCGGCCCCTCCTGCCAGGGCGGCGTGACGTCGAGCCGCGTTCCCAGGGCGTACACGGCCTTGTGCGAGGTGTACGCGAACCCGACCAGGCTCGCGATCGACCACAGGCGCAGGGCGAACCTCATCGGCCCCTCCTGCGCGCCGCCCGCGAACCGCCGCGTGAGCCGGAAGACGTCGGCCAGGACGAAGGCGAAGTAGCAGAGGTACGCGAGCAGGTACTCGGTCACGAACGGCGCCTTGGCGTACGCCCGGACGAAGTCCTCCGCGTCGTCGCCGGGAGAGGCCAGCAGGAACAGCGTGATCATCGCGACGAGCGCGCCGGACGCCGCCGCGATCCGCACCGCGGTCGCGCGCACCGTCAGCCCGGCCGCGTGGACGACGAACATGTTCAGCCAGAACACGCTGACCACGATGAACACCGGCTGCACCAGCCGCACGAGGCTCGGCGCCTCGGCCAGCCACGGAATCCGCAGGTAGAGCGGCGGAAGCCCGACCGTGAACCCCAGCGCCAGGAAGAACAGCGCGAAGCACACGGCCACGCTGCCGAAACTCCGCGACGGGCGCCGCACGAGGACGAAGACCCGATACGCCGTGCAGGCCCACAACAGCACCACGACGAGGATGTGGAACGCCCTAAGCACTCAGCACCTCGCGCAGCCGGGCCAGCTCGGGGTGGGCGCCGGCGTCCGGCGTGACGGTGACCTCGAACCCCGCCCGCATGAGCACGACCGTGGCGAACAGCTCGGCCTCCTGCTCGTGCTCGTTGTCGTAGCTGTCACGGCACAGCAGCTGCCGCACCACCTTCGGGTCGAGGTTCGGCGCGAGCAGGCGCGCGGTGAGGTCGTCCAGCTCGGCGACGCCGGCGTGCTCGAACACCATGTGCCCGATCTCGTGCAGGACGATGTGCGCGCGATGCGCCTCGCCCACGGACTCGTCGTAGAAGATGTAGTCCGCCTTCTTCGCGGCCACCCACAGCCCGGACGGGTTGGAGGTGCGCGAAGTCAGCGCGAGCAGGTGAAGAGGCCTGCCGCGCTGCTCCGCCAGCCGTTCACACAGGGCCGTGACGTCGAGCGGTGTGCTGATGCGCAGTCGCCGGATCTCTTCCTCACAGCGCTTCCGCACCCGCGCCAAGTCCACGGCCCGATTCTAATGGGCCCTTCCCGGGTGGAATCACGGCGTGAGGATCGCCCTGCCTCGCACCCGCCCGCCGAGCTCGGCATCGGGGGGCGACGATCTACCGCAAGATGGCGCAGTACGGCATCAGGGCCGATCAGCTGCGGGGCTGGTGACCGCGTTCGCGATGCGCAGCGTCATCAGCTGCTGGGCATCGTTGCGCGCCGTCGGCGTGAACGAGTACGCGATGCGGCGCTGCTGGTCCCGCGTCGAGAACAGGCCCGCGTTGTACCCGTACTGCTCCCCCGTCTTGCCCCAGACCGTGACGCCGTTGATGGTGAACGTCTGCAGCCCGGTGCTGTACGCGGCGGGTCGTCCGTCCACCATGGACACGTTCGGGAGCGTGAACAGCTTCTCCTGCAACGCGGGCGGCAGCAGGCCGCCGTCGAACAGCGCCTCGGCGAACCGGGTGAGGTCACCGGTCGTGGAGATGATGTCGCCTTCGCCGTAGGACTTCGACGTGTTGAAGTCGGAGACGTCGACCAGGCCCTGACCGGGCACGTCCAGGTAGCCGTGGACGTGCGCCCCGCGGATGCCCGTCTCGTTGCGGCCGGGCACGTAGGTCTTGGTGAGCCCGAGGGGACGCACGATGCGCTTGTCGACCTCGTGACCGTAGCCGTGGCCGGTGACCTTTTCGATGATCATCGCGGCGAGCACGTAGTTGATGCCCCGGTACTCCTGCCGCGTGCCAGGGATGAACTTCGGCTCGGTGGCCGGGATCATCTTCAGGCGCTGGTCCGGCGCGTACCGGTCGTAGCGGTGTTCGAGGACCTTCTCCGGCGTGCTCAGGTCGGGGAAGCCGACCTCGAACGGGATCCCGCTGGTGTGGTCGAGCAACTGCCCGACCTCGACCTCGTCCAGCGTCGGCGGCAGGTCCGGGAGGTAGTGCCGGACAGGCGTTTCCAGGCCGATCTTCCGCTCCGCGGCGAGCTGCAGCACGACCGTCGCCACGAACACCTTGGTGACGCTGCCGATCCGGAACCTGTCGTCCGGCCGGACCGGGCGCTGCGTCCGCCTGTCCGCGACGCCTTCGGTGCCGTACCAGCACCCCGCCGAACCCGAGACCCGCAGCTGCGCGGACGTCGCCGCCGGGTTGTCCAGGTCGGCGATGGCCGCGCGCAGCAGTTCCGGCTGCAGCGGAGGCAAGGGAGCCACCGCGACCATCGCCGCGATCAGGAGTGATTTCATGATCACCACGGTGCCGTGGTGATCATGCCGCGGCCATGGCGCTGGCCCCCGCGCTCGCGGTAGGGCCAGCACCAGCCGCACTGCTAACGAACCGCGCGCACGCCGTTCTCGAAGAACGCCAGCCGGACCTCGCGGTCCATCGCGCGCTCCGGGTGGTCCATCAGCCCGAACGCCAGGCCGTCGGCGCTCGTGATGCCCGCGATGTCCTCGAACGACCCGTCGGGGTTGGAGTCCTTCTCGTACCGCAGTGCGACGCGGTACCCCTCGGTCTCGCTGCCCGGGTCGAACCGGCCCTCGCCGTGCGCGCACGGGAAGGACAGGGTCTGACCGCCCAGGCCGGCGAGCCACGGGCTGTCGTTGCCGGCGTCCACGACGTGCCGCTGGTTCTCCTCGTTGCGGAACGTCCCGGCGCTGTTGACCTTCAGGCCGACCTTGCCGAAGCAGCCTCCGCGCACCGCGATCTGGAAGCCGTTGCAGATGCCGATCAGCGGACGGGTGCGGCAGGCCTCGAACTGGTCGGCCAGGTGGCTGCGCAGCAACGCCGCGGCCACCGCGCCACCGCCGAGGTGATCGCCGAACGAGAACCCTCCGGGGATGCAGAGGATGTCGGCGTCGTCGAGCCGTTCGGTGCCCGCCAGCAGGTCGGCGGCGAACCGCATCCGCGGCTGCGCACCCACCTCGGCGAACGCTCGGACGGTCTCCTCCTGGCAGTTGGTGCCGGGCAGGTACAGGACGTTGACGGTCGGCTTCATGCGATCCTCGCCGTGAACGAGTTGAGCCAGCCGTCGCGCGCGGCCGGGGCGAACAGGTCGACGCCGTCGAGCACGATTCCGGTGCCTTCCAGCGTGCCTTCCAGGACACCGAGGACGACCGGGCTGAGCTCGGCGGGCAGGGCGGCGACGTCGTCGGGGGCGACCTCGACGACAGCGCCGACGCGGTGCTCGGCGAAGAGCGACTCGGTGGTCGCGGACTCCAGCTTCACACCGATGCCGCTGGCCAGCACGCCCTGGGCGAGCGTGGCCGCGACGCCACCGGCACCGATGCGGGCACCGCTGCGCAACAGGTTCCTGCTCGCGGTGAGCGCGTTCAGGTAGCTGTCCACATCGGACAGTGCCAGGTCGTCGAGCGCACCGGTCGGCAGGCTGAGCTTGCGGGCGGCGACCGTGCCGACCGGGGAGCCCGTGGCCAGGCCGACGCGGACCAGCACGTTGCCCGGCGTGGTCCACTGCTCGCGCAGCAGGGCGTCGGTGTGCGGCACCTTGCCCAGCGCGCTGAGGAACACCGCGGGCGGCACGCTGACGAGGCCCTCGTCGGTGTGCACGGAGCCCGCCGACGAGTCCTTGCCCGAGATCAGCGGCACGCCGAAGTGGCGCACCAGCACGGCGAGCTCGTCGACCATGCCGACCAGCCACTCGCGCCAGTGCGGCGACAGGTGCGGGGTGTAGAAGTTGTCGCACATGCAGACGTCCTTCACCGCGACACCGGCGAGCACCTGGCCCGCGAGCGCCGAGCAGAACATCTGGCGCGTGGCGGCGACCGGGTCGGCGTCGAACATCCACGGGTTGAACGCGGTGTTGAGCACCGCCGCGGCGGGCGAACCGGCGACCGGCGTGCCGG
Organism: Lentzea californiensis; assembly: GCF_024648825.1. Taxonomy (GTDB): domain Bacteria; phylum Actinomycetota; class Actinomycetes; order Mycobacteriales; family Pseudonocardiaceae; genus Lentzea; species Lentzea californiensis. The sequence goes on along the minus strand of NZ_JANBBE010000017.1, from coordinate 59,348 downwards.
CCCAGTAGGCCGTGCGGACCGAGTGCTCGGTGCCGTAGTGCGGGCCGTACCAGGTGTTGCCCTGGACCGTGGAGTCGTACTGCGAGTCGGCGAAGTGCTGCGAGGCCACCTCCGCGTCGGCGACGACCTCCTCCAGCAGCCCGGCGAGCTGCGTGGGTGCGAGTTCGGGCCACTCGGGCACGTCCGCCGGACGCGGCGGCGGGCCGACCTCCTGGCGTTCGACCTCGATGTCGAGCAGGTCGTACGCCACGTCGAAGCCCAGTTCGCCCTGGTGGGCGGGCACGACGTCCGGAGCGCCCGCGATCAGGGCCTCCTCGGTCAGGTCCGGGGCGTGGAACACGTGGTAGCGACCCGTGTCCGCGAACCGGCCGATGACCGTCGAGCGCACCATGTGGCGGTCGAGGATCTTCTTCGCCCGCTCCTGGTGCTCCGGCGGCACGGCGAGCAGCATGCGCTCCTGCGACTCGGACAGCAGGATCCGCCACATCGGCAGCGCCGCGGTCTTCAACGGCACCAGCGCGGTGTTGATCCAGACACCGCACGCCTCGCCGATCTCGCCGACGGCGCTGTTCAGGCCCGCGCCACCGACGTCGGTGAGGGCGCTCATGCAGCCCGCTTCGCGCAGTTCGATCAGCGCCTTGCGGAACTTGACCTGCTCGAGCGGCGCGCCGATCTGCACGGCGGCCGTGTCCATCACGGCACCCGCGGAGCTCGCGGACGCGCCATGGATGCCCTCGTTGCCGGTCAGGCCACCGATCAGCACCACGAAGTCACCGGGCCGCGGGGTGCCGCGCTGCGCCGCCGACACGGGCAGCAGGCCGATGCTGCCGCCGAGCGCGAACGGCTTGGCGCGGTACGCGGGGTGGAACGTCATGCGCGACGACATCATCGGCACGCCGAACGTGTTGCCGTACTCCTTGATCGCCCGGATCGTCTCGCCGGCGAGACGGCGCGCGTCCGGCCGGCCCTTGATGGGCGCGGGTGCCTCGGGCTCACCGATCGCGGTGTACTCGAAGCTGCCGATCGGGTCGGCGCTCAGGCCGGTCCCCAGGATGTCGCGCAGCACGCCGCCGAGCTTGGTCAGCTGGCCGAAGTAGCCGGAGATCGCCGACGGCCCGTTGTGCGTCTCGGCCTTGATGGCGATCGCGTGGCCGTCGTAGAAGTCCCAGACGCCGGCGTTGTCGTGGAACATGCTGAGCACGTTCGGGTTGCCGACGTCCTTCGCGGCCTGCACGAGGCGGCCGAGCAGGCTGCCCAGCGACTTCCACGTGGTGTGCGCGCAGTGGTCGCTCCACCGGGCGTCGAGCGCCTCCAGCAGGACGTCCGTGACGAACTCGTCCCCGAGCGTGTTCTGCACGTGCTGCACGTGCTTCATCTGCGCGAGCGACAGGTTGCGCCCACCCGCCGTGCCGAGCTCGGTGAGTGCCGCGTCGTCGAGCCCGCGCAGGTCGTACTGCACGGCCGACTCATAGTGCCCCTGCGGCACGAGGGTGTCGTAGTGCGGTTCCTCGTCGTGCAGCTCTTCGATGGTCGCGTTGAACCGCGTGGAGACCACCAGGTCCCGCAGCCGCGGCGACGCCGACCGGTAGCTGGTGGCGACCTTGCCGGCCTTGGCCGCGACACCGAGCAACCCGCACACCGTGATGATCGAGTCGCTCTCGTTGTCGACCACACCGCGCTTGTAGGCGACCTGCACGGCACCCGCGGGGAGCGGCTGGTCCAGGGAGACCTCGACGTCGAGCTGGTCACCGAGCACGGCCGCCACCTCGGCGAGCGCGGCGGCATCGGGCGCACTCTCGAACTCGACGTAGTAGTCGCGCCACACCTCGAGGTCGTCGAGCTCCCACGATCGGCCGAGCTCACGGATGTCGGGCTCCGCTACCCCCGCGGAGCGAACCGAGAACTTGTGGATCAACAATCCTCCTGGAGCTGAACGGTCGGGGGCAATTGTCCCCGGTAGCGACCGCGCTCGTGGAAGCACCCAGGCAACCGGGCGAGGCCGCACTGCGACACATGCAGCACCCTAGGCGTTGAGCCCTCTCCGGCCCGAATCGGCGGAGGGCGACGCGCGTCACTCGGGCGCGCGGAAACTCCGCTCGGCACCGACCTGGGGACCACATGCAGCAGCACGACCTGTCGTGGGCGGACGCCGGCCACAGCGACCCCGCTTTCCTGGGCGAGATCTTCTCGCTCGCCTTCGTCCGTGAGGTCGACCCGCCTGAAGCGTTGCGCCGCGTCCGCGACCTGGAAGCGGTGTCGGCGTTCGCGCTGGACGAGTGGACGGTGCTGGTCCAGCCGAACAGCTTCTGGCTGGAAACGGTGGTGGACGCGCTGTCCCGAGGCACCGAGGCCTGCGCGGTCGTGCGGCACGACTTCGCCGCCCCCCGCTTCGCCCACGCCGTCGACGGCACCGTCACGACTTTCTTCAACCTCAACTACCCCGAGAGCCGTGGCGGCACCGACCCCGACGGTCTGCTCCCGCTGATCCGCGAGGCGGGATTCGACCTCGCTGCCGACGACGATGACGACGACGAGAGCTGGCGGCACCGGTACCAGGGGGCGGTGGCCCGCGGGATGCGGCTGGCCGGCCTGATCACCGGCGTCCTGCCCACCTACGAGCAGGTCAGCGCCTCCTCGCCCGGTACGGACGCCGCGTACCCGGCCTGACCGGCGGAGGCGCTGGTGCCGTTGACAAGGATGGTTTGCGATGCAAACCTAACTGCATCACAGGCAACTTTGGGGGCGAGATGACGAGTGATCCGGGCGAACTGCTCGACGAACTGGCCGGCCTGCGCAAGCGCGCCAGGGACGACCGGCACGGGTACTGGTTCCCGTTGCTGCTCATGGGGACCCTGTCCCTGCTCTCGCTGCCGCTCTCCCAGGCCGACCCGGACCCGGCCGACCACCTCGCCGACGGCGGGCCGGGCCCGTGGATCAGCCCGCTGGCGCACCTCCGGCTGAAGACGGAGGTCGTGCACCCGCTCGCGCTGTCGCTGTACTGGCTCGGCGCGCTGCTCGTGGCCGTGCTCGCCACGGTGTGGTGGTACCGCTGGCGCGCTCAGCGCGTCGGCGTGGAGACCCCGACCGGTTCGTACGTCCGGGTCGCGTTGCTCGGGCTGGTCGCCGTGCTGTTCGGGATTCCGCTGAGCACGAGCGTGATCCACAAGTACGCCCTGTTCTACCCCACGCCCCTCGTCGCCGCCGTCGTCATGGCGGTGCTGCTGGGGCTGGCGTTGCTCGCGTTCCGCGCCCGGCGGTGGCGGGCGCTGTTCGTCCCAGCCGGACTGCTGCTGGCGTCGATCGCCTTGTCACTGCTGCAGTCGCCCGATGTCGGCGTCGATCTCGGGATGGGCGGCGGCGCCCAGTTCATGGCGATCTCGGCCGGCCTGCTGACGCTGGCGTGGATCGAGCGCAGCGTGTGGTGCTCGGTGGTCGCGGTGGTGTTCACGGCCGGCGCGTTGATCGTCGACAATGCGTCCATGGACAACGACGCTCTGGGCGGCGCCACGGGCGTCCTGCTGCTCGCGACCGTGCTCGTGCTCGGCGGACTGGGCGCGCTCGCGGCAGGCCGGGCCTCGTCGTGACGGAGCACCCGACGGCGGCGCTGGACGACGTCGTCCACCAGCGGCACCGGCTCGGGATCCTCACCATCGCGGGCGAGGTGAAACGGGTGGAGTTCGCCTACCTGAAGTCCACCCTCAACCTCACCGCCGGCAACCTCTCCCGTCACATCGCGGTGCTGGAGGAGGCCGGCCTGCTGGAGGTCGAGAAGGGCTACGAGGGCAAGCGGCCCAAGACGTGGGTCAGCGTCACGGCCGCCGGACGCAAGGCGCTGGCCGCGGAGATGGCCGCCCTGCGCGCACTTCTCGACCGCCACGGCAAGGCCTGACCGGCTCGACTGCTGAGCCCCTGCCGACTTCGGCCGGGTGATCTCCGCCCCAGGTCTGACAGACCGCGGGCCGCACGGCCGCCGGCCAGGTTCGGTCCGGGGACCGACGCGGACGACCCCACCGGCGGAGTTGGCTGCGGGGGAACGCATTCGCGCCCGACGGGAAGAAGTCCTGATGCTCGAGTTCGACCGGCTGACCAAGCGACGGGGATCGGCGCTGATCCTCTCCGACGTCAGTTTCGAAGCGCGCCCTGGCCGGGTGACCGGGTTCCTCGGCCCGAACGGCGCCGGCAAGTCGTCGGCCCTGCGGATCCTGCTCGGGCTCGACCACCCGACCTCGGGCACCGCGCTCGTCGGCGGCCGGCCGTTCGCCGAGTTGCGCGATCCGCTGACCGAGGTCGGTGCCGTGCTCGACGGTTCGGGTGCGCACCGCTCCCGCACCGGCCGCGCGCACCTGAACTGGATCGCGGCGGCCGGCGGCATCCCGCGGCGCAGGATCGGCGAGGTGCTGGAGGCCGTCGGACTGGCCCAGGCGGCCCGCAAACGGGTCGGCGGCTACTCGCTCGGCATGGGCAGGCGGCTCGGCCTCGCCGCCGCGCTGCTAGGCGACCCGGAGGCGCTGGTGCTCGACGAGCCGGTCAACGGCCTCGACCCGGAGGGCATCCGCTGGATCAGGACGCTCCTGCGGGAACGCGCGGCGGCGGGCCGCACGGTCCTGCTGTGAGCCACCTCATGGGCGAGCTGTCCGAGACGGTCGACGACGTGGTGGTCATCGACCGCGGCCGGATCGTCGCGCAGGGCACGCTCGCCGAGGTCACCGGGCCGCGGCGGAGCCTGGAGGAGGCGTTCTTCGCGCTCACCACCGGGTCGCGGGAGAACGTGCGATGAGGGCCTGCCGCGGCGAGCTGAGCAAGCTCGCGTCGTTGCCGTCGGTGTGGGTTTCCTGCCTGGTGGGCGTGGCGGTCCCGGCGGTGGTCGCGTTCATCTCGGCGTCCACCGGTGACACGAAGGCGGGCGCCGACGCCGGTTTCCAGGAGCTCGCCTTCGGGGTCGTGGGCGCCGTCGTCCTCGGCGTCGTCGCGGCGAGCAGCGAGTACTCCACCGAGGGCGAAGCCTCCGGCGGCGGCCGGCAGATCACCACGAGCCTCACCGTCGTGCCGTCCAGGACCCGGTTCCTGCTGGCGAAGGTCGCGGCGGTGATCACGACGGCCACCGTGCTGGCGGTGGCCGCCGCGGCGATCACGCTGACGTTCGTGCAGGTGCTGCTCGGCGACCACGTCCAGGCGTCCGACGTCTCGCGCGTGCCCGGCGTCGTCGTCTACTGGGTGCTCACCGCGCTGCTCGCGTTCGGCATCACCTTGTTGACCCGCAACGGGATCGTGCCGCTCGCGGTGCTGATCCTGAACACCTCGGTCGTCACGGTCACGTTCCTGCTCACGAAGATCACGACGCTGGCGGTCTACTTCCCGGACATGGCGGGCCTGCGCATGTTCATCATCGAAATGGACCTGCCGGTGCACCTCTCCCCCGTCGCCGGTGGCGCGGTGATGGCGGCGTGGGTCGTCGTGCTGCTCGCCGCCGGTGTCGCGGTCTTTCGCCGGAGGGATGCATGAGGCGCTGGATCGGCGCCGAGACGGCCAAGTTGTGGAGCCTGCCTGCCTCGCACCTGACCGCGCTCGGCACGGTCGTGGCCTCCGCGGTCCTCGCGATCGCCTTCGGTGCGGCCGGCGGCACGGGTGTGCTGGACGTCGGCCTCGCGCCGGTCGCCTACGGCCAGGCGGGTTTCGTCGTCCTGGGCGTGGTCGCGGTGACGTCCGAGTACAGCGGCGGCCAGATCCGCACGACGCTCGCCGCGATGCCGCGCCGGATCACCCAGCACCTCGCGAAGCTGGTCTCGCTCGCGCTGTTCGCGGTCCCCGCCGCGGTGGTCACCGTGGTCGCGGGCGTCGTCGTGGCCGGCGTCGTGGTGGGAGACGAGGGTGTGCTGCCCCAGTTCGCCGAAGCACTGCGGGCCGTCAGCGGCGCAGCCGCCTACCTGACGCTCACCGCGTTGTTGTCCGCCGCGATCGCCACCGTCATCCGGCGCACCGTCCCAGTGGTGGCCGGGTTGCTCGTCCACTACTTCGTCATCGGCCCGCTGCTGCGCGACCGGGCGGGCTTCGCGGCGTACCTGCCGGACACCGCCGGACACAGCATGTGGCTCCACAACGGAACAGGCGCGCTCACCGGTTCGGCCGTCGTGATCGCCTGGGTCGTTCTCGCGGTGGCCGTGTCCACGACCACGTTCCGCCGCAGGGACGCCTGACACACCGGCCGCGCACGGCTCAGGACCGCGGCACGACCAGACCCAGGTCGTACGCCGAGATCACGAGCTGTGCGCGGTCGCGTGCGGACAGCTTGCTCAGCAGCCGGCCGACGTGCGACTTGACCGTCTTGACCGAGATCACCAGCGTGTCGGCGATCTCGGTGTTGGACAGGCCACGCCCCAGGTACGTCAGGACCTCGACCTCGCGCTGTGTCAGCCCGTTCGACCGCGGCGCGGCGTGCTGTCGTGGTGTGGCCAGGTAGTGCTCGACCAGGTGCGTCAGAACCGCTGGCGCGAAAAGGGATTCGCCCGCGTGCGTGCGCCGGACCGCGGCGATCAGCTCGTCCGGCTCGGTGTCCTTGAGCAGGAAGCCGCTCGCACCGGCCCGCAGCGCGCCGTGAACGTACTCGTCGAGCTCGAACATGGTCAGCACCAGCACCTTCGTGCCGGCGAGCTCCGGCGTGACGGTGATCTCGCGGGTGGTGACGATGCCGTCCTGGCCGGGCATCCGGATGTCCATCAGCACGACGTCGGGACGCAGCTCCCGCGCCTTGGCCAGCGCCTGCACACCGTCCTCTGCCTGACCGACGACCTCCAGGTCGGGCGAGTCGTCGATGATGATGGCCAGGCTGTGCCGCAACAACTTCTGGTCGTCGGCGAGCAGCACGCGGATCGGTGCCGCGCCCGGTGCGGTGGTCATCGGCGCCCCCCGTCGGGCAGGCGGGCGGTAAGGTGGAAACCGCTTCCCTCCGGCACCGCGGTGAGCTCTCCGCCCAGCGCGCCGACCCGCTCCCGCAACCCGGCCAGCCCGTGCCCGGCACCGCGCGCGGGTCGCCAGTGCCCGGCAGGCCCGTCGTCCCGCACGCTCACCACGACCACGTCCCCTTCGCACCACAGTCTGATCCTGACGTCCGACGGACCGGCGTAGCGCGCGGCGTTGGCCAGCGCCTCCCGCACGACGGCGCACGCGGTCGCCTGCACCCCGGGGGAGACGGTACCGAGCCCGGTGATCTCCAGGCTCGGCCGCAGGCCGGTGGCGCGGGCGGCGTCGACGACGGCCGGGACGTCCGCCAGGCTCTGCACGGGCCGCAGCGGAGCGTCGCGTTCGTGGCCGTCGCGCAGCAGGGTGAGCATGCGCCTCAGTTCGGCGACGGCGTCCCGGCCCGCGTGCTCGATGTCGGCGAGCGCCTGGTCGCGTTCGGCCTCCCGCCCGTCGCCGCACACGCGCCGTGCGGCGGTGGCTCGGACGATGATGAGACCGAGGCCGTGGGACACGATGTCGTGCAGCTCTCTGGCGATCCTGAGCCGCTCGTGGTGCGTCGCGTGTTCCGCGGCCCACGAGGTGAGGCGCGCCTCGTACTCGATCCGTTGCCGCCGGGCGCGGATCACCGTCCAGGCGGCCGTGGCGACGGCCAGCGCGACGATGACCAGCGGGGCGACGACCGAACCGGGCCCGTCCTGGCCGACCGCCAGCAACGCGAAGATCAGCACGACCAGCACGGCGCCGAAGACGAACCACGTGCGCGACCGCCGCACCGGGCGGGCCGCGGGGCGTTCTGGCCGGGTCATCGCCGCGACGCTACCCGGATCTTCACACGGGTTCCGGCAATCCGATTCATGCACAATGGACAGTCCGCAACCGGCTCACAGCAGCCACCAGAAAGTGACGCTCGTCACTTATTCGACGCCGCCGCGCCGGCCGGCCGACACGGCAATCCGCGCGATGACCAGCCAACTCTCACCGACTGCCGCACGCGCCGCCACGGCTAGGTTCGAAGACTTCGGACGTGTCGATGCGACGACGAAGGTCATCCGGTGTACGGTACTCATATCAGTCATGGTCCCGAAGTACCGTTCGCCCGTGATCGCAGGTCACGGGCGTTTTGCTGTTCAACGGCCTCGGTCATGACTGATGACCCGGCCCCGCACAGTGCGGGCGCCAAATTCATGCTTGGAGTGCACCATGGCCACCGGAACCGTCAAGTGGTTTAACGCTGAAAAGGGCTTCGGCTTCATCGAGCAGGACGGTGGCGGCGCCGACGTCTTCGCCCACTACTCGAACATTGCCGCTCAGGGCTTCCGTGAGCTCCAGGAAGGCCAGAAGGTCTCCTTCGACATCACGCAGGGCCAGAAGGGCCCGCAGGCGGAGAACATCGTCCCCGCCTAGTCCCTTCTGCCGCGAGCGGCACGCAGGACTGCCGAAGCCCGGCCGGATGATCCATCCGGCCGGGCTTTGTTATGTCCGGGACGTCCCGCGGCGCCTCAGGTCAGCTCGTGAGCGCGGTCAGCTGGTCCGCGTATTCGATGCGTGCGACCCAATCCGCCGGCCAGGCGTCCAGACCGTGTGCGGCACCGGCGAACGCTCCGCCCAGCGCGGCGATCGAATCGGAGTCGCCACTGGTCCGAGCGCCCCGCACCAGGCACCGCACCGGGTCGTCGGCGTGCCGGATCGCGCAGTGCAGACCGCTCGCCAGCGCCTCCTCGGCGATCCAGCCCTCTCCGGTGGTGAGGCACACGTCCAGGCCGTCGTCAGGCCGGGCGAGAACCGCCACCAGCCGCTCGAGCACCCCGGCGCACTCGTCCCAGCCTCGGGCGATGAAGTCGGCGGGTGTGGTCGCCCCCGGCACCTGCCAGAGCGTTCCCAGCCACTCCTCCAGGTAGACGGAGCGCCGTTCCTCGCACCGGGCCAGCAGCGCGGCGGGCACGTCGGCCAGGTCTGCGCCGTCGACCAGCAGCCGCGTCGCGTAGGCGGTGAGCTCGGACGCGGCCAGCGCCGTGGGATGACCGTGGGTCATCGCGGCCTGCAGCTGCGACACCCCGGCGAGCACGTCGAGGTCGAGGCCGGGCACCAGACCCACCGGGGTCACGCGCATGTTCGCGCCACATCCCTTGGATCCCGCGATGGTCGCTTCCACCCACGGCAACCCCTCCGCCAGGCCGCCACACGCGCGCAGACACGTCATCCCGGGCGCGCGGTCGTTCTCCGGGCTGTGCGCCCAGGCCACGAACCGCTCCCGCAGCCGCGGTTCGAGCGTCTCAGCGCTGTACCGGTCGACATCGTGCAACGCCCACGCGACCGCGAGCGCCATCTGCGTGTCATCGGTGACCAGTGCGGGATCGCCCACCAGATCATCCGGCCCGGCAGGACCGAACCGCCGGTCGATCTCCGCAACGGTCAGGAACTCCGTCGGCTTGCCGAGCGCGTCCCCGAAAGCCAACCCGTACAACGATCCCGCGATTCGGTCCACGGCCCGACCCTAACCGAGCCGAAAACCCAGGAGGGGTGCGTGCATCAGCTGATGCACGCACCCCTCCTGGGTCACGCAGGTCACTTCTTGAAGACGTCCTTGACCTTCTCGGCCGCCTCCTTGAGGTGGCCCTTCGACTGGTCGGTCTGGCCCTCGGCCTGCAGGCCCGGGTCGTCGGTCGCGTCTCCGACGCCTTCCTTGACCTTGCCCTTGAGCTGGTCGGCCTTGGCGTCGAACTTGTCGTCGGTGCCCATGTCGTCCTTCCCCGACACCTGAGTCTCAGGTGCGACATCCACCCTGGGATGCCCGTACGACCGAACCTCAACCCTGAATCGCTGTCAGCGGCGTCTCACTCGCTGGAGCGGATCGCCACCAGGGCGATGTCGTCGGTCGCCGGTTTGTCGCCCACCATCGTGGCCATGACCTGACCGCACAACGCCTCGGGACTCATCGGGGCGACGGCCTGCCGCAGCAGTTCCAGACCGGCGTCGAGGTCCTGTCCCCGGCGTTCGACGAGACCGTCGGTGTAGAGGACGACCACGGTCCCCCGCGGCAGCTCGACGTCGAGGCTGCGGCGGCCGGTGATGCCGAGGTCGAACCCGATGGGCGGATCGACGTGGACGCCGGCGAACCGGGCCTCCTCCCCCGGCACCGCGAGGACCGGGGGCAGGTGCCCTGCGACGGCGAGGCTCATGCGGTGGGCCGCGGTGTCGATGACCGCGTAGGCGACGGTGGCCATGGTGTCGTGTTCGAAGTGGCTGGCCTTGCGGTCCAGCTTGCGCAGCACCTCGGCGGGATCCGGGTACTCCAGCGCGTAGGCGCGCAGTGCACTCCTCAACCGTCCCATCACGACAGCGGCGCGCAGCCCGTTGCCGGCGACGTCGCCGATCACCACGCCCATGCGCCCGCCGGGAAGTTCGAACACGTCGTACCAGTCCCCGCCGACACCGCTTTCCGCGCCGGGGACGTAGCGGGCCGCGAGCTCCCAGCCCTCCGTGCTCGGCAGCCGTGCGGGCAGCAGGCTTTCCTGCAGCATCGCCGCCGCGGCGCGTTCAGAGCGCGTGCGGTCCACGTAGACCGCCACCGCGAGGCGGTCGGCTACGAGCTGCAGCGCCTCGATCTCCTCGTCGGTGAACCGGCGTGCCGTCGCGCTGCCCACGTGGACGACTCCGGTGAGCTCGCCTTCCGCGATCATCGGCACACCGAGCAGCACGCGCAGGCCGTGCTCCCACAGCAGCGGGTTCACCACCGTGGACTCGTCGACGTGCTCGATCTGCAGCGGTTCCCGGAACTGCGCCACGCGGCCCGCGAACCCCTTGCCGACCGGCACGCGCACTCCCTGGAAGACCTCCTCCTCCAGACCCGACGTCGCCCTCGCCACCAGCTGCGTGCCGCCGCGGTCCACCAGCAGGACGGTGACGGTGTCGACCTCGAACAGCTCACGAGTGCGTTCCAGCAGGTTTCCGAGGAGTTTGTCCAGGTCGAACTCCTTGAGCGCCCCGTCCGTGACGGCGTCGAGGACACGCAGGCGGATCGACGAACCGCTGCTCTCAGCCATTTCACTCCGCTCACCGCGTACGGACGACAACAGGTCGTGCGGTCCCAGCTTCGCATGATCGGGCCGGCCGGTTCGCGACCGCGCCGAGCGGGCACCCCTGGACTGCAGACGCAAGGCAGACCTCAGGCGGGACCGCACGGCGGTACGGCGCGAAAGGAGAGCGGTGTGAGGAAGGGCAAGCCCTCTTCTGATGCGGGACATGTTTACGAGCTGGACCGCGACGTGGCCGACATCGGCAGGGTGCGCCGGTGGGCCGAGGCCTCCCTGTCAGGCCTGCACCAGGACGAGCTCGTCGACGTGCTGCTGGTCGTCACGGAACTCGTGTCGAACGTCTACGACCACGCGCGCTTCCCGGCACGCGTCCGGCTGCGGAAGTCGGGCGAGCCGTGCGTCGTCACGGTCACGGTCGAGGACGCGTCCCCGGCGACGCCTGTGCTGCGACCGTTCTCACCCGACTCGGTGCGCAGCCGCGGCCTGCTGATCGTGAACCAGCTGACCAAGCAGTGGGGCGTGGTCCAGCGCGCGGTCGGCAAGTCCGTGTGGGCCCTGATCCCCTGCCCGCTGACGGCGTGACCTCTGTGGTCAGAGGGTCTTCATGATGGTGTCGATCGCTTTGCCGAGCTGCGCGTACTTCTGCGTGTACAGCACGGGGAACACGCCGGGCGGGTCGGCCGGGCGGGCGGCGTCGGCGTAGTCCATGCCCAGGTTGCCGAACACGACGACGATGTAGTCGCGCTTGCCCTTGCCGGGCAACGACTTCACGATGCCCGCGTCGGAACCGGCGGTGGCGGTCCAGCCGGTCTTGTGCGCGAACGTCACCTCGGCGGCGTCGTTGCACGGACGCACGTCACGGTCGTAGATCGCGTCGCCGACGGTCACGGTGCCGTCCGGTTCGATCCAGCGCGACGGCACCTGCTGCGGGATGCCCTGCACCGGGTAGTCGCGCCCGCACCAGTTCGAAGTGGACAGCATCTCGTTGTGGCCCTGGCCCGCCAGCGTGTCCAGGAAGAACTTCCGCGACGACGCCGAGAGTTCGGCGGCGGTGACGGGCTTGCCCTCGGCCGTCGTCCACAGCACGTCCGCGCCGCCGTTGATCAGCAGCAGGAGCTTGGCGGTGTCGAGACCGCTCATGTTCGCGCCTCCCCAGGCACCCCCGTTGCCGGGATTCGTCCCGGTGACCATCAGCGTCGGCATCCCCAGGTCCGCGAACGTCCGGTTGACCTCGTCCCACGCGTTCAGGTCGTGCAGCAGCTTCACCAGCGCGCAGGTCGACTCGTTCTGGGACTTCGTGATCATCTCGTCGAAGTGCTGCCGGACCGTCTTCACCGACGGCCCGCCGCACACCGCACGCGCCGGGTTCGGGTCGAAGACGTACTCGGCGTCGAGGTTGATCCTGCCCAGGTCCACCAGCCGCAGCACGCCGAAGCCCACCAGCAGCTTGAGCACCGACGCCGGGTAGGGCGAGGCGAAGTCGATCGGCGCGTGTTCCCGGCCCGGCAGCACGTCCCGAGTGCCCACGCCGCCGTTGACGTCCCATTCGGCGTCGTTCCACCAGCGGTAACGAACCTGGTCGGTCGACAGCCCCTGGGGTTGCACCGGCACGACCACGCCGTTCGGGTGCTGCGGGCTGAGCAGCACGTTCGCCACCGCCGCCGGGCGGCCGGCCGGGTCGAGTCCGATGATCGCCACGTCCAGGTTCGGGGTCTGGTGCAGCGGCCTGCCGCCGGAACGCGTCCGGGCCCGGCTCATCAGTTCGGCGGGCGAAGCGTCGTACTCCTGCTGCGTCACCGGTGGCGCACCGGGCTCCGGCGGGGTCAGGTCGACGACGTCCCTGAAGTTCTGCGCCACGACCGCTTCGCGCAGGCGTTCGGTGAGCGGCAGGACCTCCGCGCCGGCCACCGGCGCCGTGGAGGCGGCCGTCATCGTGAGCGCCGTGCAGAACAGGCTGATCCGCTTGAGCTTCATCCCGGCTCGCTACATCGGGCGTCGGTGGCTCGGCGGACCGGCGGGATCGAGCGAACCGGCCGCGGCGTGGCTCGGCACGGCGAGCACCTCGTCGGTTTCACCCGGCCACTGCGGAGTCTGCGGCGCCACCGCAGTTCTCGCGGGTGTGGCCACGTACTTGGCGTAGAGCTCGTCGAAGATCGGCGTCCTGACCATGCGGACAATGGTGATGAGGCCAGATCACAAATCACGTCAAAACTCATCTAAACCGCTAGAACGGGTGACGTGTTCAACGCCTGAAACCCTTGTGTCACAACAACAACCGGACATGCACGAAGCGCCCGGCTGCTTGTGGCAGCCGGGCGCTTCGCGGGAGTAACAGGGTTGTCCGGACGCGTCCGGACCATCGCCACCACGTGGGTCGTGTCAGGCGTACCGGCCCCCGAAGTGATCAACCGGTAGGAGCCAGTGCGTCGCCGACGCCACGTGGTGTGCCGCGAGTCAGCGGTCCGAGTCGTCCTCGTGGTGGTGGTGCACTTCCTCGATCTCGATGTCGGGGTTCGCGCACGCTCCGCTGTCGTTGTTGGACAAGATCGGCACAGCGATGACGTTCACGTCGACGTGGCAGACGTTGATGTCGCTGAGCAGCTCGGAGTCTTCCATGTTCACGAGGCCGACCTGGTGGTCGTGGTCGTACTTCGAGGCGAGCTCCATCATGTCGTCCATCGCGTCGCCCTGCGTCGCGAAAGCGGGCGTGCCCATCATCAGGAAACCCGCGCCGACAGCAGCTGCGGCAATAGCCTTCTTCAGCATGACGATTTCTCCTAGGAGTCAGTCGTAGATCTGCACGTGCGACGAAAAGAGGAACGGAGCCGGCAACCTCTGCCGAACTCCGCTCCCTCAATCGGAAGAACGGCGCGCCACCGCAGCGTGCGCCGTCTCACGTCACTTGTCGTCGGGGTTGGCGCACAGGCCGCTGTCGTTGTCCGACAGCACCGGCACCGCGATGACGTTGACGTCGATGAAGCAGGCGTTCAGATCGCTGAGCACCTCGGAGTCCTCCAGGTCGACAAGGCCGACCTGGTCCGTGATGTCCAGCTCAGGGGCATCGGCCAGCGCAGTGGAACCAAAACCGAGGAAAGCGCCCGCGATAGCGACGGCCGCCCCTGCCTTCTTCAGCACAGAAATCTCCTTGTTTGACTTGTCAAGAAAGGGTTGCGTCGGCAGCACGCCAGCCGCAAGTCCGAGCAGGACCGTATCCAAGCAATCGAACAAGAACAAATTCGCAATCACGCGATGGTGTGAACACCCCAGCCTCGCGTCACACCATCGGGTGGTGCTCGAATATCTGCGTTTAGGACTCTCCAAGCTCATGAGCAGCGCAGAACCAGCGTATTCCACGTCCGCATCCTGCTATAGGGTGAAAGCCCGTTCCGACCTGCGGCAGAGCCTCGAATCGCACATGCACACCACCCTCGCGACGGCGCGGAGAGTTCAGTTCGGCGGTCGACGGGACCTCTCCCGCCAGGCTCGCCATGCCTCTGACCAGCGCTTCACCTGAACTTCGCTACCGTGGAACGGAACGCCGACCAGCGCTATGGACCAGTGCGTGCATGTGCTATGCCGGACGCGCGCTCTTGTCGCCAGCGCCGAGAGGCAATACGGTCGCTATTCACCACCGGAACTGGTCGAGTTGAGCCGGCAGCTCGAAGTCGAGCTGAAGACCGAGGATGCGGCCGGGCGAATGCGAATAGCGATGGTGTCAGTACAGGCAGGACCGCTCGCTGAAAGCGCGGGACAGGGCGCGCACGTAGCGGAGCTGTGCGCGGGATTGAGCGCCGCGGGACATGAGCTGGTCGTCTACACCCGGCGCGACGATTCCACGGCGCCGGCGGCTCTCAGCTCCGGCGACGGTTACGACATCGTGCACGTTCCCGGCGGACCGGCCCGCGCACTCGCGGAGAACGAGCTCGTGAACCACCTCGGTGATTTCACCGAGTTCCTCGCCGAGCAGTGGCGGGCGCGTCCTCCGGACGTGGTGCACTCACACCACTGGACGTCCGGGCTGGTGTCGGTGATCGGCGCACATCACTTTCAGGTACCGGTGGTGCACTCCTATCACGGGCTCGGCGAGACGGGGATGAAACAGCGCTCCGACGCCGAGGCGCTGATCGCACGCCGAGCCGCGTGGATCACGGCGACGAGTTCGGCGGAAGCGGCGGAACTGTCGCAGCTGGGCGTGCGACGCAGCCGTATTTCCGTGGTGCCCAGTGGCGTGAACTCAGATTTCTTCGACCCGGACGGCCCGACCGCCGTCCACGATGGACGAATGCGCATAGCGGTGACCGGAGAACTGGATTCCGGCACCGGTTCTTCGGCCGTGGACGCCGTGGTGTCCACTGTGGATCACGTCGAGCTGGTGGACGCGAACGCGGTTCCGCGCACCCACAGGCCGGCGGTGCTGAGGTCGGCCGACGTCGCGGTGTGCGCACCGGCCGCCGACAGGTACGGCAGCGCCGCGCTCGAGGCGATGGCCTGCGGTGTCCCCGTGGTGGCGACGGCGGTCGGTGCGCTCAGCGACATCGTGCTGCCGGACGTGACCGGCCTGCTGATCGGGCCGCAGGACAGCCGGCGGCTGGCGCAGTCGCTGAAAGCGTTGCTGGCGGACGAAACGCGGCGCGAGCAGTTCGGCATCGCCGCCCGCGACCGCGTTCTGGGCCGGTACTCGCGCAGCCGGCTGGCGAAGGAGGCGATGGCCGTGTACGAGCGCGCCACGCTCGTGGAGCCACCAGCGAAGGCTCACAGGTCACGGAAGCCGGCCACGGCGGTCGGCCAACCCGCCCGAAACCCGGCCGTGACCTCGTAGCCGGCTTGAACTGCGGGGGTGCCTGCCCGGCGGCTCAGGTGGCCAGCAGCGCCTCCAGTGCCACCGCGGTGTCCGGATGACGGCTCAGCAGCACCGCCCCGTTCGGCGCGGCCTGCCAGGAACCCCCGCAGCCCAGCAGTTCCGCGACCGCGTCGCAGGTCGCCGGGTGGGCGGCCAGCAGTGCGAGGCCGTTGCCGGACTTCGTGCGCTCCGCAACGGGTGCGGGCTGCTCGAGCCAGGGCGGGACCCACTCGTCGAGCGCCGGGAGCCGGCCGGGGAACAGGCGGCCCGCCTCCCGGATGAGCAGCGGGACGAACTGCGCGCCGCGGGAACGCAGGGTGCTGATCAGGCTGGGCAGCCACGGCAACAGCAGTGGGTCCGGTAAGCGGGCGAACGCGGTGGACATGGTCTCCACCACGAAGTCCACCAGGCTCGGCACCGGGTCGAGGGCGTGCACGAAACCGCTCAGGTAGCGCGGATAGCTCGGCAGCGACAGCGGGTTGCCCAGCAGGTCGTCGCACCGGACGCGCAGTTCGGACCGGGACAGCCGGCCCAGGTGGACCTGCGCGGCCCACAGCAGAGCCACCTTCGACGGCTCTTCCGGGTGCGACTGGGCCACCGCGAGTTCCAGCTGGGTGCGGTCGCAGCCCAGAGACAGGGCCAGGGACTCCATGCTGAACAGGAAGCCGAGCATGGCGGCCACCTGGTCGACGCCCGCCTCCTCGTCGGTGAACGCCGTCGGCAGCAGGGTGCAGTAGTGGGCGTAGCCGGTGCGGACGAACGACTCGATCCATTGCGGCAGAACAGGTTCGTTCGTGCGGTAGTAGGCGAGCAGGCGGCGGGACCGGCGCAGGACCTCCGGCGCGCCGTCCACCGTGCGTTCGCCGGCCAGCACCTCCAGCGCCCGGGTGCCCAGGTCTCCCGCCAGGCGCGGGCTGTGCAGGTAGCGGATGGCGTCCTCGACGGCTTCGAGGACGCCCGCGGTGGTGGCCTGCGGGTCGTAGGCGCTGCGGCGGAGGCGTTGCTCCACGACCTGTTCGACGCTGACGCCCTCGTAGCCCAGTTCGATGAGGGCCCGCTGATGGGTGCCGAGGGCGAGGTCCCACGACTCCTGGATCGGGCGTTCGCCCAGCTTCCGCTCGCCCATGATCGGACGGGCGGCGCCGCGTGGCAGCAGGTAGCGCAGCATCCACAGCAGGTTCGAGCAGGGTTCGAGCTCCGGCCGGGAGACGATGTCGAGCAGGGCTCGCTGCACGCCTCGTTGCTGGAGCTTGAGGTCGAGCGGGGCGAGGCGGTCGTGGACGTCGCGCGCCAGCGGTGGCAGCGCGTCGTAGCCGACCTGGCCGATGCGGTCGCCGCCCATCATGATCTCGACCAGGCGCCCGACGTCGCGTCGTCCCGGGACGACGTCCTTCTCGATGCAGGTGACGGCGGCGTCCTGGAAGTCGTACGGCGTCGGCCGGGCCCGGTCGCGCATGCCCGCCAGCAGGATCGAGGTCTCGAAGACCGCGATGGCGTCGGCGGTGGAGGCCAGGTAGCCGTTGCGGCGGGCCGCGCGGACGATCTCCACGGACCAGCCGAGCAGCTCGGCCTCGTCGAGGCGGTCCAGCACCGGCGACCGTTGCAGGAAACCGGAAAGCTGGTCGGCGGCGGTGAGTTCCGCGGCCGGACCGGGCAGCGCCGCGGGCTTGCGGGCCTTCTTCCCACCGGCCTGGCCGGCGAGCTGGAACGGTGTCACCTTGGTGCGCCGCAGGTTCTTCGCCCACTCGGTGGCCGCGATGGACACCGAGCCCGCCGCGAGGCCGAACTGCGCCTCGATCGCCGCGTGGCTCGACGGGATCAGGCCGTGCTGCCACTTCGTAGCGCTGCGCGGGCTGATCACGAAGCCGCCGCTCCCGCCGACGCCGAACTCCGCGACCCGGCTGGCCGCGTGGAAGGCGCCGCAGACGTACAGGCAGTCCGCGGGGTCCGCGCCGCTGGCGGCCAGGTGCTCGCGCATCCGCGTCCACATGTACCGCTCGCGGTCCTCGTCGACCCGCACCCGGCGCGGATCGCCGGGGGCGAGCCGCCGGAACAGGCTGCCGATCAGGAACATCACCTGGCGGTACGTGTCGTGGTCGCTGCCGCCGAGCGGGAGCTCGACGTACTGGTGCCACCACTCCGACCAGTGCCGCACCTTGCCGTGGTGCAGCAGGTACTCCTCCAGTTCGGCGAAACGCGGCCGCAGGTCGCCGATCTCCACGCCGACCGCGTCGCCGTGCAGCGCGTCCTCGTCCGTCGGCCCGGTCTCCGGCGGCTGCCACTGGAACACGTGGTCCGAGGAGCGGTCCACCAGGACCAGCTCGACCCCCGGTGTGTCCAGCGCGTAGGCGATCGCCTGGTACTCCGCGGACGCCTCGGTGATCGGGGCGACCACCGACAGCGGTGCCCACTCGGCCGGGAACCCGTCGACCTCGCTGGAGAACGCCTGCACCGCAACGGGAAGACGGCAGTTGCGCAGCTCGGTGAGCAGCGGCGCCATGTCCTCGCAGAGCTCCAGGTAGATGACCTTGGGCTGCTTGTCCCGCAACCGGCGGGCCATGGCCACCGCAGAGGCCGGGGAGTGGTGGCAGACCGGGAAGATCTCCAGTGGTTCGGAGACGGCGCGGTCGACGTCGTCGACCATGCCGAGCAGGATGCCTTCCAGGGCACCGGGCCCGTCGGCGAAGGTCGTCGCGGCCTGCTGCAGCTGCGTGCGCAGCGACTCGAAGCTCACGAGAGGGTGGCGATCGTGTCGCGGCCGCCGGCCAGGAACTCCGGCCACAGCCCGCCCTCGTCCTTGCCCCGCGGCTCGACCACCCCGTGCAGGTACTTGTTCATGATCGCCAGGTCTTCGGGCGCCCGCCGCGACAGCGACCCCACCAGCGAGGAGCCGAGCGAGCGCGCGGTCAGCTCCCGCTCACCGAAGAAGTTGCTGTGCAGGATGGCGTCCTCCAGCACACCGATCTGTTCCGCGGTGGACAGCGCGGACTCCAGCTTCTCGTCGTCGCTGCCCGCCGCGGCCGACGCCGCGCGCAGGTCGGCGAAGCTGCGCAGCAGCACGTCCAGCAGGTTCGGCGGCACGTCCAGCTCGATCTGGTGCCTGCGCAGCAGTTCCTCGGTGCGGAACCGGACGATCTCGGCCTCGCTCTTCTTGTTCGTCACCACCGGGATGCGCACGAAGTTGAACCGCCGCTTCAGCGCCGAGGACAGGTCGTTGACGCCGCGGTCGCGGCTGTTCGCGGTGGCGATGATCGAGAAACCGGGCTTGGCGAACACGATGTTGTCGTTGTCCAACTCGGGCACCGAGACGTACTTCTCGGACAGGATGGAGATCAGCGCGTCCTGGACGTCGCTGGTCGAGCGGGTCAGTTCCTCGAACCGGCCGATGGTGCCGGTCTCCATCGCGTTCATGATCGGCGACGGGATCATCGACTCGCGGGACTGGCCCTTGGCGATCACCATCGACACGTTCCACGAGTACTTGATGTGGTCCTCGGTGGTGCCGGCGGTGCCCTGCACCACCTGGGTGGAGTTGCGGGAGATGGCGGCGGCGAGCAGCTCGGCCAGCCAGCTCTTGCCGGTACCGGGGTCACCGATGAGCAGCAGGCCGCGGTCGGACGCCAGCGTGACGATGGCGCGTTCGACGATGCTGCGGTCGCCGAACCACTTCTGCGCGATCTCCCGGTCCAGGCCGTCGGACCGCTCGGCGCCCAGGACGAACAGGCGGATCATCTTCGGCGACAGCCGCCAGGAGAACGGCTTGGGGTTGTCGTCGGCGGCCTCCAGCCAGTCCAGTTCCTCGGCGTACTTGAGCTCGGCGGGGGCGCGCAACAGGTCGGACATGTTCTCGTCGTGCCTTTCGGGAAGTCAGCGAGGAAGTCAGGTGGTGAGGAAGGTCTTGAGCTCGTGGACGAGCTTGCGGATGTGGCCGGAGATCACCGGCGTGCCCAGGTCCTTGAACCGCTCGCGGAACCACGGGTTCACGCTGCCGCGGCCGGAGCTCGTCACCGAGCCGACCGGGATGAACCTGGCCCCGGAGCGGTGGATCGCCGCCATCGAGTCGTAGAGCTGCTCGCACTGGGACTCGTAGAAGTCGGAGATCCACACCACCACGGTGTTGCGCGGCTCGGCGATCTTCGGCTGCGTCAGCGCCATCGCCACAGTGCCGTCGGTACCGCCACCGAGTTGGGTGCGCAGCAGGGTCTCGAACGGGTCCGCCACCCACGGGGTCAGGTCCAGCGCCCTGGTGTCGTAGGCGACCAGGTGCACGTCCACCCTGGGCAACCCGGCGAAGATCGAGGCCAGGATGGTGCAGTTGACCATCGAGTCGACCATGGAACCGGACTGGTCCACCACCGCGATCAGCCGCTGCGGCGTGGTCTTGCGCGCGGTGTGCCGGTAGTAGAGGCGGTCGACGTAGAGCCGTTCCTCCGCGGGACTCCAGTTGGTCAGGTTCTTCCAGATCGTGCGGTCGAGGTCGAGGTTGCGGAACACCCGCTTCGGCGGCACCGACCGGTCGAGCGCACCGGTGGAGGCCTTCTCCACCTGCGTGCGCAGCACCTCGGCCACCTCGTCCACGAAGCGGCGGATCAGCGACTTGGCGTTGGCCAGCGCCACCCCGGAGAGGTTGTCCTTGTCCCGCAACAACTGCTCGATCAGCGACATGCTCGGCGTGAGCTGGGCGGCCAGCGCCGGGTCCGCGAGCACCTCGCGCAGGTGCATGCGCTTGACCAGGTCCGCCTCCAGAGCACCGAGCTCGGGACCGATCTGCGGGATCAGGTTGCTCAGGTCCGGCGTGCCGGAGCCCGTCCCGGTGCCGGTCGGGGAGGCCTGCCTGCCGCCACCGCGCAGCTGTCCCGGCTGGCAGCCCAGCGCACGTTCCAGCCAGCCGGCGTCGGCCTGCCACCGGGACAGCTGCCCGGCCGTGACGGTGCCGGACCCGGTGGCGAAGACGTTCAGCAGCACCTTCGACACCAGTGCGGCGCGCCGCACCTCGGCCGCCTTGTCGCGTTCGTCCCCCGTCTCGGGAACCATGACGCTCTCGAACTCGGCGGCGAGCCCGGGGTGGCGCTGCACGATCGAGTCGACACCGGCCTGCGGGTCGAGCAGTGCGGGCGGCAAGCCGATGTCCTGCAGCACGGCCAGGCTCGCCGACTCCAAGGTGGACTGTTCCTCGTGGTCGAACAGCCGGGACAGCAACCGCCAGTAGAGGACCTGCCGGCGGTTCTCCTGTGCGTCGGTCATTTGCGCAGCAACCTTCCGGCACGCTCACGCAGCACAGTCGCGGCATCGGTCGCGGCCTTCTCCGCCTTGACACCGGCCTTGTCGACCGCGCCACCGGCCCACGCACCGGCGTGCAGGGCCACGACCTTCTTGCGCACCGTGGTCTCGACTGCGAGCGGCTGGACCCGGAACACACCCGCGTCCCAGCGCACCAGGCCGATGCAGGCGTTCGACGTCGCCACCGCTTCCGGCGTGAGCGGCCCGGCGGCCGGCACCCGGTCGGTGTCCACGACGACGGGCTGCCCGGCGAGCGAGAAGGTCAGCGCCTCCCCCGCTTGCTCCGCGAAATAGCCCTCCAGGAAAACGGGCACGGCGATGCGGGCAGGGTGCCGGTCCAGCGGTGCCGTCGGCAGCGCGCTGGCGGCCGGCAGCACGACCCGCGCGGTGGCGAACGGATCGGCCGGCTCACCGAGCCTCGCGTGCTCGTCGCGCCACAACAGGTCGCCCTCACCGGTGATCGGCATGTCGGCGAGCTCCATGGACCGGCCTTCGCTGACGGCCGCCAGCAACGACAGGTGCGGCCGCAGCAACTGCCAGATCCCGGCACCGATGATCGTGTCCGGCTTGGGCGCCGACACGCTGGCGCGCACAAGACGAGGCGTGCCACCGTCAGCCGGTTCGAACACCGCGTGCACCTGGGCCTGCGCGGCAGTCGCGTGCTCGTGCAGGTCCACTCCCAACGGCAACAGCCGCCCGGTCACCGTGCCAACAGGCACCTCCGTCGCACCGGGCAACGTCAGCAACATCGCCCGCGACCACAGATCTCCCCAGCGGCGCGACGGAATCCGTTCCAAAGCAGACCCGGGACAAGAAGCAGCCAACTCGGCCGCGAACCCGTCCAGCAACGCGGCCAACCGGCGCAACCGAGGTTCGGGCAACAACGCGGAGATCACCGGTTCGGCACCGGAGACCAGGTCGTGGTCGATGCCCTGCCACCCGGCGCGAGCCAGGTCGGCCAGCCAGGACCGGGCCGCCAGCACCAGGTTCTCGGCCTGACCCCCACCCGCCACCGATCCGCTCGAGTCGCCCGGTGCCCGTCCGGTCGCCTGCCCCACCCGCACCATCAGCGCGTCGTGCACCGACCCGAGCAGCGCGATCCGAGCCACCGCAAGGGAAACGAAGTGCTCCTCACCCGCAGCACCGGCCGCCGCCTTCTCAGCGGCCTCAGCAACCCTGGCGCCCAGCGGAGACCCAGCCACCGCGTCGGCCAGCACGGCCAGCCCAGCGACCTGCGCGGGTTGCGGCCGCAACAGCCCGGCGGCCAACGCCTGATCGACACCGGCAACGGCCACCAGCACCTCGTCGACCCCGTCGACGGGATCGGCCAGCAGATCGGCGCGCATCACACCACCACCCTGGTAGGCGGAAACCACTGCAGCTCGGGCAGCGGAGCAGTAGTAGCGGGAAGCTCCACATAGGCCAGATGGCGCAGGAACCGGCTGAAGACCTGTGCCGCGGCAGCACTGTCCGCCTGCGAGGGCCGCGCCCCCATCATGATCGAGTAGATGGCCTGCGCGTCCATGCCGGCGGCGTCCACCCGCAGGTACCGGGCCACCCGCTCCACTCCGTACTGCAACACCGCTTCGGTGACGAGGGCGAGGATATGGTTGCAGAACGCCCCCCGCGCACCACCACACGGCCGATTGTTGTTGGTACTACACGCAAAGTCGTAACTCCCCGCAGCGACCGAAGACACGTACACCCGCTCGATGTCCGACCCGCTGGACACCACCCCCTGCAACCGCCCGTCCGCCAGCTCGACGAACGGCACCTTCGAAAGCTTGCGCGGCCGCGCAGGCGGCAACACCCGCGCGGCACTAGCACTTTCCCAGTCCGACAACGATCCCTCTCCTCGCCCCCGAGCAAGCCGATCCGCCGGTCCGGCGGCACAGGAGGAACGTTAGCGCCGACCACCGACAATTTTCGGCGGCACGCACCACCCAGCCGAAACCCGCAGGTAGACGGAGCGGCAGGCCAGCGTTCAGCATGCTTGGGCGCCGCTGCGACCGCGCACGACGCCACCCGCCTGGCCGCCCCGTCACCGACCGCTTCACCGCGAGCGCCGGCCGGCTGCACTCGAAGGGCGTAATGACCTTGCGGCGTCTCGCTTAGAGGAAGTCCAAGCACTAAAACGAGTAGCGGAGGAGGCCCGACCGCCCAAGATGAAGGAACCCAGTGTCAGAACAACCTGGCCACTCACCGGTCCTCGGACACCGAGGCCACGCGCTGAGCTCGCATCTCAGGAAGGCCGACGCGCAGTTCCGGGTGTGGATGCACGAAAACCTCGATCGCGCCGCGGCGCACTTCAGACTCACCGTCATCGGGGAACCTTCGCTCGGCTGCCTGGACAGATCGATCAGCGCGCCCGTGCAAGGACCCGGCAAGCCGATGTGGCTACGGGTGGTCTCGGAGGACAGGCAGTGGGTCGAAGGCGAGTTCTGGACCGGAAATCTGGAAGCGAACGCCTTCGCAGGCCTGTCCAAGCCGCGAGTCGTCGACATCTTCGAGTGGGAACACGGACGACACCAACGCGCGGAACTGATGACCCTGATGCCAGGCGCGCCGTGCTCCCGCACCGACGTCCTGCGCCACATGGCCGTCCTCCCAGACGAGTGGTGGGCCGGACTACGCAGAACAAGCAGGTCGATCGCGGCGATGCCGACAGCCCGCGTCAACGCAGACCAGGCCTTGGTCAGCGGCCGCATGCACCAGCAGTTCGGAAACTCGGTGAACCCCGTTGTGCGCCAATGGGAAACAGTGCACGGCGACCTGCACTGGGCGAACCTCATGGGCCCTGAGTTCGCTCTGCTGGACTGGGAATCGTGGGGCCGCGGTCCAGCCGGAACAGACGCGGCCACCTTGCTCAGCTACAGCCTTCTCGTACCGCAGACCGCCGATCGAGTGCGCGACACGTTCGCTGACGTGCTGGCGACCGACGCCGGAGTGCTCGCCCAGTTCTACGTGGCCGCCCGGCTCCTGCACCGAGCAGACAGGGGCGGTCACCCGGATCTCGTAGCGCCGCTAAGAAGGCACACCGACAGCTTGTGACGACGTCACTCCCACCAGCTGAAATGACCACTGTGCCGGCCTCGGGCCACAGCGGTCAGCCGGACCGACGACCGAGCGGCGTACTCCACCCTGTTCTACCAGGTCGAAGCACGCCGCTCAGGTCAGCGGTAGTCACCGACTCCGCCGTGTCCTCCTGATCAGGCGCGGGACGCCTCGTCCTGCTGGGCCGCGTTGGCCGTGGCCCGCGTCGACGCCTCCCGCAACGCCGTGGCGACCGCGATGAGCTGGGTGCGATAGCTGCCCGCCCAGTCCGAGCGGAACGCGTCGGCGTCTCGGCCGAGCCACGTCGTGCCGTCGATCTGGGCTGACAGCGTGGTGGCGATGGCGTCGATCTCGCCCGCCTTGGCCTCCAGCTGACGCGCCAGCGTCCGCACGGCCTCCGGGTCCATACCGATGAAACCGGTCATGTGCTTGCTCCTTCTGGATCTGGCAGTCCGATGTGGACCACGGAGGTGGTGCCTCCCACCACGTGCAGCGCCCTGCCTGGTGGGTAGTCGGCGCGGTTGAGCCGCGGAGGGAACCTGGTGCGGAACGTGTCGTCCCCGGATTCCGGTGCCAGAGCCAGGCCCGTGCGACTCGCCCTCAGGGCGTTCAACACGTTCTGAGAGGATTGGAGAGTGGGCGCGTCACCGTCACCGACGACAAGATGACCGTCGCGAACACAGCGCTGCACGAGTTCCAGCACCGGAGAGGAAGGCGTGTAGGCCGCGGCCGCGGACAGCTCGGCGATGTTCTCCAGCACCACGACGGCACGGGAGTCGTCGAGTCCCTCCAGCAGCTTGCGCGCGTTGTCGTCCACGTCCGGACCGCACGAGGTCGTGTCCCAGCGGCCGAGGCCGGCGAGCTCAGAACGGGCTGAGTTGCTCAGCAGGTGGACCGCGACATCCGGGTTCCACCGGCGCACGGCCGCGACGACGGCGTGCACGGCCGTGGTCCGGCCAGACTTCGGCGGGCCGTTGATGAGGAAGGCGCCCGCCGGCTCGAACGTGTGCGGTGCCAGGGTCTCCGATGCGAGGCCCAGCACGGGGAGCCCGTCCACGCTCGCGGGCAAGGAGGACAACGGGAACCTCTCGGCGAGGCGTTCGATCACCGGGGCGGCGGGGATGCCGCGGTCGCGCATCGTCCGTGCGATCGCCCTGATCCGCTGGGCCTGGGCGGCGACGTCGACGTGCTCGCCCACGTTCGCGATCTGGATCTCGTTGCCTCGCAACACCGCGCGGCCCCGCGGTGACGACGGGCCCACCACGCCCGCCGGCTCGCCGATGAGCGAGTAGTCGCTGTCGTCCGCGAGCCGCAGCGCGACCCTCGTCTGGATGGCGGCGGCGAGCACGGACGGCACGGCGGGCGGGCGGTCGGCTGACAGGACGAGGTGCACGCCGACTTGTCTGCCCTCGCTCGCGATCGCCACCAGCACGTCGAACCACCGGTTGCGTTCGGTGCCCTCGTAGACCTTGCGGAACGCGCTGACGCCGTCGAGCAGCAGCAGGATGCGGGGATCGGCTGCCACGCCCGCCTTCTGCCGATACTCGGTGATCGTGCCGGCCTCGGCTTTCGCGTACCGGACCGCGCGTTCGTCCACGACCTCCCGCAGCCGTCCGAGCAGGCGGGCGACCCTCTCGTGGTCGTTGCCCGCGACCACGCTGCCGACGTGCGGGAGTTCCTCCAGCACCGCGAGTCCACGCCCGCTGAAGTCCAGGCCGTACACCTGGCAGTTCGAGGCACCCGCCGCTACGGCGACGACTCGCAACAGCGTCGACTTCCCGGTGCCGCCGGTGCCGAACACGGCGAGGTTGCCGTCGACATCCGGTGTGAACGTCACCTGGGGCTGGACCTGGTTCTCCGGATCGTCCCGGACGCCGAAGACGATCTCCTCGTCCCTCGGCGCCGGCATGGTCGTCAGGTCGTAGACGGGCCTCAGCGGCGGCAGCCAGGGCCGGTGCGGGGTCTGCATCCGTGCGCGTCCGAACGCCATGCGCACCGCGTGCACCATCCGCGTGATGTCAGTGGGGCCGAGGTCGGCCACGGACGGCGCCTCGGCACGCACCTGCCAGACGGCGCTGCGCCCGAACGACAGCTCCTCCACGAACACCTCGGGCGGCGGAGCCACCTCCGCCGTCCAGCCGCCTGCGTAGCCCGCCTGGAACGGCACCAGCCTGCCCGGCCCGGTCTTCGACACCGCTCGGCCGGGCAGCGCCGGGTCGAAGAAAGCTGCCTCCGGTGAACCGAGCACGTCCACGCTGTCTGCCTCGTCCGCGGTGCGCAACGCCAGCCGCAGGTTGGTGTTCGCGCGCAGGTTGTCCTTGATCACGCCCGCGGGGCGCTGAGTGGCGAGGATCAGGTGCACGCCGAGCGAACGGCCCCGCTGCGCGACGTTCACCACCCCGTCGACGAACTCCGGCAGTTCCTTGACCAGTGCGGCGAACTCGTCGACCACGATCACCAGGCTCGGTGGCGCGGCGGCGGCGTGCCGTCGTTCGAGCTCGGCGAGATCCTTCACCTGGTATCTCGCGAAGAGCCTCTCCCGATTCTTCAGCTCGGCGGACAGCGACGTGAGCGCCCGGTGCACGAGGTGCGGGGTGAGGTCGGTGACCTGGCCGACGACGTGCGGCAGGCTCTCGAACCCCTGGAACGCCGAACCGCCCTTGTAGTCGACGAGCAGGAACGTCACCCGCTGCGGGCTGTGCGCCACGGCGAGCGAGAGGATCCACGACTGCAGCAGCTCGCTCTTGCCGGAGCCCGTGGTGCCGCCCACCAAAGCGTGCGGGCCGTCCGCGCGGAGGTCCAGTGCGTGCGCCCCGGTCGCGGACATGCCGACCACCGCTCGCAGCGTCCCGGACTCACGGCTGGGCTGCCGCGGCGCGCACGGCCCCTGCACGATGGACCTGTTCTCCTGCCAGCGTTCCAGTACGACGTCCGCGGCCGGCGTCAACGCCGGCTCTGCGACGTTGAGCAGCGAGATCGACCTGGGCAGGTCGCTCGCGTCGTCGACCTTCGCTCCTGTGTCCACCAGCGGCGCCAGCAGTCGTGCCAGCTCGGTGGCGGACGCGGCGTCGAGCAGGTCCACCGCGACGTCGTCCACACGGACTCCATCGTGGGCAAAGCCCACGTGCCCGGAACCATCGGCGTGTTCGACGCTGAGATACGTGCGGCAGGCAGCGGGCAGCAGCGTGACGTCCACCGCGAGCCACAGGACGTGGACGCCATGCCGCCAGCCGACCTCCGCGAGCTCCACCAGCCTGCTGCGTTCGCCGGCCGTGTCGTCCTCGACGATCACGAACACCGACGGGCCGGGCGCTTCGCCTGCCGTCCGGCTCTCGACGAGCGCCTCGAGTTCGGACAGCAACGCCGCCGCGGAGGAGGTGTCAGCGGCGAGGTGGCGCGTGCCGAGCGGGCTGTGCGGGGACGTCGTGTGCGGCAACCACTTCACCCAGTCCCAGTCCGCCGTGGTCTGGGCCGAGGCGAAACCCGTGAACACGAGTTCGGCCGGCGAGTGCAGCACGGCCAGTTGCGCGACGAGGGCGCGGGCCGCAGCCAGCGCGGTGGGCCGCGAGCCCGCGACGCCGACACCGCCGTGCTCGGCCGGTCGTGCCACCACGGGCACACCGTCGACGAACGCGAACGGCTCAGCCGCGGTGACCAGCTCGGTCCACATCTCCCTGGCGAACCCGCGGGGATCGGGCAGTGTGATGGTGTTGCGCGCGGGCAGGCGGCCGGTGCCGAGCCTGATCTCGGCGAAACCGCGGCCTCCGGGCCTGCGCGCCCAGAGCAGCTGACCACCCTGTGCCGCGGCCGCCGTGCAGTCGGCGAAAGACGGGTGTTCCTCGGACCGAGCCGCCACTTCTGCCCTGTTCGCGTCGCGCGCGGCCTCGGCGAGCTCCGCCACCTCTGTCCGGAACACGGCCGTCGCCTTCTTGAACGCGGACCGACCGGCGAGCATCGACTCGATCGCGTACCCGATGATCATCAATGGGCTGATCGCCACGAAAGCCAGTGACAGCACGGACTTGGTGATGAGGTAGAGCACGGCACCCATCAACACGGGTGCGATCAGCGGCACGATCGGGAACCGCTCCCGTTGCGGACGGCGTGGCGGTTCCGGTGCGATCTGCTCGACGCCCTCGTAGCACCGGTCCAGCCGTGGCGAGCGGACGAACGCGACCGCCGCCTCCTCTGCGCCCGGTGTCGTGTGCAGGACGCGCACCTGGAGTTGGGTGTCGCCGACCCGCACCCGGTCACCGGGCCTCAGCACCGACCTCGACACCGCAGCCCCGCCGAGCTGAACCCCGTTCGCAGAGCCCAGGTCAGTGATCTGAGCGACGTCCGAGATCGTCAGCCTCGCGTGCTGACGGGACACCAGCGGGTCGGTCAGCCGCACCTCGCAACCGGGTTCACGGCCGATCACGGCGGTTCCCCTGTGCAGCGGGAACTTCCGGCCGGAGTCCGGGCCCTCGACCACCTCGACCACGGCCGCGTCACCGCTGGGGCGATCGACGTATCGCTCACCCGCCCTGGCGAGAGCGACGACCGCACCGGAGCGCAGCCCACTGCCGCCGACTTGCAGGTGCGGATCGAGCAGGCGGTGTTCCCGGCCGGCGATCGAAAGCGTGACGCCGCCCTGGACCTGGTGCCCGCCGAGCGGGTCGGCCCGCAGCAGGTGCGTGGCCAGATCTCCGACGGTGGTCGCCGCGTCCACTGTCGCCATGAGGTCGACGGAGACACCTCCGGACCGTGCCAGCGTGAACTTGATCTTCATCTGTCACCTCGCCCGTGCGGGCAGGAACGTCCGCACGTCCACGGCGGCGAGCCAGCGCCGCCACCACGGCACTGACGCGCGCATCGTGCTCCTGGCCTGCCGCACGGCCTCCCAGTAAGCGTCCACCGCAGCCTGGTCGGGCGTGCCGGGGCCGAACACGTGCACGTCCGCGGCCTCGGCGAGCCCGCTCAGGTCGAACCGCTGCCGCAACGTCGTCGCCTCCTGCCTCCTCGTCAGCCCGCGCGGCACCTTCCACCCCAGGTCGCGCGCGAGGTCCACGAGTTCGCGCCAGCCCGTGGCAAACCTGGTCGGAGTGCTGCCGCGCGTCCGTCTCCGATGGCGCCGAACGGACTTCGCTCCGACGACGAGACCGATCAAGGCACCGATCGGGAGCACCACCGTGCCGACATCGGCCAGGAGTTCCCCCGCGTCGCAGATCAGCCCGCACGGCGGAGGGGGTGGCGGGAGACTGGTGCCGTTGCCGTCGGTGCGACTGGCGTCGACGAGCGAGCTCGGCATCTTCACCGTGTTCGGTGGCGGCACCACGGCGGCGTCGGTGTTCTCGATCTCCTGCGGTGGCTGGTTGTCCGGCTTCTTCGAGCGGTCGGGCATGTACTCGGTGTTCGGGATGACGGCCCACGTCCCGTCCGCGAGGTGGATCTCCACCCATGCCTGGACGTTCTCGCCGCGCACCGCTCCGCCCGAAGCGGGTACGGCGCCCAGCACGACCCGCGCCGGCATGCCGATCTCGTTGGCCACCAACGCGTACGCGGCGGCGTACTGCTCGTCGTTACCCGCCGGCCTCTTGGCGTTGAAGAACGCCGTCAGCCTCGCCGCGCCGTGTCCCGGCAGGTACTCCGTCTCCCCGGGGCCGCCGTCGGTGTAGGCGCCGTTGTCGCGCAGGTAGGCGGCTGCCGCCTTCAGCCGCTCGGCGAGCGTCGTCGCACCACCGGTCCACTTCGCGACCTTGCTCCGCACGAACGCCAGTTCGCCGGTGCTGACCGGGGGCCGTCCGAACGGCTGCGCGTCGTCCGGGACTCCCAGAGCGGGGATCACAGTCCGCAGCCGATAGGTGTCCCCTTCCTTCAAGCGGTCGGTGACGATGCCCGACGCCGTCGCGAGGTTGTAGCGCAGGCTCTCGGTGTGATCGGCCTTCCGCTCACCGTCGAAGGTGATCTCCCGCGCCTGCCCCGCGGTCGGCAGCCACGCGCTCAGCTCGTCCGCCGTCGCGTAGGCCGCCTCGATCCGGACCGTCACGTCCGTCTCCGCACCGGTCCCGGCGATGGGAATCCGCACACCGATCCGCTGGAAGTTGTTGCGCTGCAGAGGGTCCTTTGCACCGGACGGACCATTGGTCGCGCCCCACACGCGGCCGTCGTAGCCGTCGAGTGTCGCGATGCGGACCCGTCCACCCTCCGGCAGGCCCTCGACCGTGAAGAGCGTCTGGTCCCACAGCTGGTTGGCGTCCTTGGTGTGCTTGCGGTAACCGACGAGCGGGCTCGCGTAGGCACCGATCTCGAACGGCGGCTCGACGTAGTTGCGCAGCACCAACCGGTTCGTGCTCCCGGTCCCGGGCAACAGCGGCGACACCAGCAGCGCCAGCCCGGCGGCCACCCCGGTCAGCACCACGGCGGTCACGGCCCGCGTCACGCGCACTCCGCTGACACGGGCACCGGTGCGCCGCCGGGCCGACCGGATCGCGATCCAGCCCGTGCCCACCGCCGCGAACGCCGCGCCGAGCAGCCCAGTCGCCTCGCCGGTGCCGAGCAGGATCACCGCGACCAGGACGGCGAGTGGCGCGCAGG
The DNA here is from genome assembly GCF_024648825.1 of Lentzea californiensis. GTDB lineage: Bacteria > Actinomycetota > Actinomycetes > Mycobacteriales > Pseudonocardiaceae > Lentzea > Lentzea californiensis. The sequence goes on along the minus strand of NZ_JANBBE010000017.1, from coordinate 28,607 downwards.
CCGGGGCCGCGCTCATCGACACCCTGCGGGCCAGCGTGAAACCACCGGATCCGCACAGCAGACCGAGGATGTACGGGATCACCAGCAACGGGCCTGCGCCGTCGACCGGGGGAAGCGTGGTGAGCAACTGCTTCCAGCCGTGCACGCCGAGACCGGCCAGGCCGGCGATGGTGGCGGGCGTCGGCACTCCCCCGCTGCCGCGCATCGCCACCGCCCCGCCCAGGAGGAAGAACACCGCGACCGTCATCACAGCGACGGCGATCATCGGGCGGCGCAGCACCGACGCCACGTGCCCGGAGAGAACGCCGAGCAGGAGCCCGGCAGAACCGACGAGCAGGAAGCCCCAGTCGCTGTAGGTGCCGTGGAAACCCAGCAGTGCCACCACGAACAAGGTGCTCAGGAAGGCGGCGTCGACGAGGTCGTCGCGGCGGGGTACGAGTCTGGTCACTGCAGGGTCCCTCCCGCGAGCAGCCCGGGGAGGTCCGCGAGCCGCCGCAACGTGAGCACGGTGAAGGGGGTGCTCGCCGACCGCGTGGTGGACCCGGCCGGGTCCACCCGCAGCACGACCTTGCGCACCTCCGGCGAGAACGCGGACGCCGCCGCCCTGAGGTCCGCGTAGCCGTGCCGCGTGCCCGTGACGAGGACGACCAGGGTGACGTCCGGTGCCGCGACCACCGCGCGAGAGGCTGTCTGCGCGAGGCTCAGGCCGCCGGGCGCCGCTCTTGCGAACACGTCCAGCACGTGCCCGCCGACGCGGCTGGAGACGTGATCTCCCGCGACCACGGTGGTGTCGATCTCGTCCAGCGCTGCACGAGTCACCACGGAAGCACCGGCCGACAACGCCGTCTCGAACACCTCGGGATCCGGATAGGACTGTTCCGCGCCGTCGACGATCACGGCGATGTGCGCGCGCCGCGTGTCGAGGTACTGCCGCACCAGGAACCTCGCGTCCTGAGCGGACGCGGCGAGCTTCGCCGTAGAACGCCAGTGGATGTGCCGGCGGTCGTCACCCGGCGCGTACTCGCGCAGCGCGTGGAAGGCGAGGTCGCTCATCGAGACGTCGTTGGTGGTGCAGCCTTCGAGATCACGCAGCAGCCCGGTGCCCAGCGGTTCCAGCGGAACGGTCACCGGGTGCACGAACAGCTCGACGACGTCCGTCATCCCGACCGTCCGCCGCACCAGCCCGAGCGGGTCGCCGCGCACCGTCACCGCCGGGCCGACCCCGATCACGCCTCGTCGCGTCCCGACGACCTCGATCTCCCGGCCGCGGTCGAACACCTCGACACGGTCCTCGCCGATCGGCAGCTCGACCTCGGGCGCGAACAACGACCTCCGGCCGTGGTGCTCGACCTGGACCGAGCACCCGGTGGACTCGCCGGCGCGCAGGCGGCGGCTGGCGACGTCGACGCGGACCCGCACGGCCCCGCGCCCCAGGGTCAGTGCGCAGGCCAGCCCCAGCAGCAGCGCGCCGGTGGCGCCGAGCAGGACGAGCTCGTCCCAGCCGAGCACCGCGCCGAGGACCCACGCCACCACCACCGTCACGCCGAGAAGCCGGCCGGACGGCGAGATCGCCTCCAGCAGCCGCCACACGTCAGACACCTCGCAGAACGGGGGGCTCGATGTCCGCGAACAGCGAGTCGATCACCTTCTCCACGGTGGCGCCGTCGAACTGCGCCTCGGCGCGAAGCAGGATCCGATGGCCGAGCACGGGATGCGCGAGCTGCTGGATGTCATCGGGCACCACGAGAGTGCGCCCCTGCGCGAGCGCCCACGTCTTCGCGCACCGCACGTACGCGAGACAGCCGCGCACCGAGACCCCGAGCCTCACGGCGGGATGTGACCGTGACGCCTCAGCGATCCGGCTCACGTACCCGAGCACGGCCGGGTCGACGTGCACCTGATCCGCCAGCGCGGTCAGCTGCGACACCGCGTTCGCGGCGATGGCGGGCGGCACGTAGGCCGACCGGTCCCGCGTCGCCGCGTCGGCGAGCAGCGCCACCGTGGCGTTGTGGTCCGGGTACCCGACGCTGGTCTTCATCAGGAACCGGTCGAGCTGCGCCTCGGGCAACCGGTAGGTGCCGGCCTGCTCGATCGGGTTCTGCGTCGCGATCACCATGAACGGTGAGCCGACCTGGTGGGTCTCGCCGTCGACGGTGATGCGGCCTTCCTCCATCACCTGCAGCATGGCGGACTGCGTCTTCGGCGACGCGCGGTTGATCTCGTCCGCCAGCACGATCGAGCCGAAGATGGGGCCGGGGTGGAAGCGGAAGCTGCCGAGTTGCTGGTTGTAGATCTGCACACCGGTGACGTCCGACGGCAGCAGGTCCGGCGTGAACTGGATCCGGGTGCTCTTGCCCTGCACGGTGTTCGCGAGCGCCTTGGCCAGAGAGGTCTTGCCCGTGCCGGGGAAGTCCTCGAGCAACAGGTGGCCGTCGGAGAGCAGGCAGGTGAGCGCGAGACGGATCACGTGCTCCTTGCCGGAAATAGCGCGCGAGATGTTCTGGACCATCTGTTCGAAGGTCTGCGCGAACAGCCGTGCCTGTTCAGGAGTGGCGGTCATTGTTCTTCCTTCACTGTTCTCGCGTCATCACCAGACGACTGATCCCTGGACACCGCCGCAGGTGACGTAAACCCGTTCACCCGGATATCCGTAATAGTTCCTCGTCTGCCTGCGCTCGTTGGGCCCGAAGTTCTCGTTGACGAATCCGACTGGGCCGTGGTCGCTGTTGAACGTGCACGTCACATTTCCGGTGAAATTCGCCGTCTGCACCACCACGTAGGCACACGCCGACGAGGTGCAGACCCCCGTGCCGTTGCAGCCGCCCGCACCGCACGCCGCACCCTTCGACACGGCCACGGAGGGAGGCGGGGGCGGAGGCGGAGGCGTGGCCTGCTGCCGGGACTGGTTCAGCGACGGCCGCCCCGCGTCGGACACCGTCACCGACACGGTCACGTTCTGCGAGTAGCCGACGTCCTGGCCGCTCGACCAGTTCCACCCGCCGACACCCGTGGTGAACGACTGGTTGAAGCCGTGGCTCGTCGTCACCTGCACGGTGGCCGGCTTGCCGTTCGGGTTGACCGAGACGGAGAAGTTGACAGCCGTATTGTTGGCGGACGTGTTCAGCACGAGGTCGCGCATCGGACCGTAAGTCGTCACACCCGCTGACACCGGGCTGTTGCACGGGTTGCCCGCGTATGCACCACCACCGCTGCCGTTGCACGACTGCAGGTTGATCGTCACCGGCTGCCCGTTGGGGAGACCGTTGACCGTCTGCGTCGCACCGGCCTGCCCGCCGGTCGGGTAGGTCCACGTCCCGCAGGAGCCGCCCGACCAGGTGCAGCTCACAGTGTTGGACTTGCCGTGCGAGGCAGGTGCGTCGAAGCGCAGTGTCGCCTGCCCGTCGGCACCGGTGGGCGCCGCGGAGAACCCCGTGATCGGGTCCGGGGTGGCGGTCGCCTCCATCTGGGCGGGCGCGCTGGCGGGCGAGGTGTGGCCGGCGGGTTCGGACTCGGCGGCGGCGTTGGCGGCGACAACGGTGTAGCTGTAGATCGTGCCGTCGTTCTGCAGGCCGTCGTCGACGCAGGTCGTGGCGGTGACCTTCGAGCACACGGTCTTGGTGCCGCCGCCGGTGCGGGTGAGCGTGTAGGTGGCCGGGCCGGGCCCGTTCGCCCCGACCGCGCCCCACGACACCGTCACGGCACGGGTCTGCGCGTTCGCCGCGTTGGTCGCGGTGAACGACGGCGCCGCGGGAGCGTCCGGCGCACCCGCCGACTGCCCCTCGACGGTGACCGCCGGGCCCGGTCCCTGCGAGTTGACCGCGATCACGGTGAACACGGTCCGCGCGTTGTTGTCGAGCCCGGTCGCGGTCACGTTCGTGGCGCCGCCGGGTGCGGTCGTGCGGCCGCCACCGGACCATGAGATCTCATGGCGCAGAACAGGCGTGCCGTCGTTCTGCGCAGCTGTCCAGCTCAACTGCAATGAGCCGTCGCGCGGCGTGGACGTGCTCAGTCCGGACACCGCTCCTGGCACCGTGTTCGGCTGTGCGGGTGCGGATCCGCCACTGGGCTTGCCCCAGCCGACGAGGTTGTGCGCGCGCACGGTGAACGTGTACTCGGTGCCGTTCGAAAGGCCGGTGATCGTGCACGGCGACGCGGCGCAGACCTGCTTGCCACTGCCGTAGTCGACCTCGAAGGAGTCGATCGGCGCGCCGTTGCCGGACGGCGTGCTCCACGACAGTTCGACGACCTTGCTCAGCACCGTCCGGCCCGGCGTGGGAACGCCGGGGGCGTCGGGCACGCCGAGCACGTTCACCCTGATCCGGCCGGTCACCTTGCGGTCGTCCCGCCCGGCATCGGCCACATCGGTCACGACGACGTTGAAATCGATGGCGCCGTGCGCGTCACCGTCCGGGGTGATGCGGACGGTCGAACCCTCGTTGGTCGCGCTCGCCCCGGCGCCGCTCACCTGGTTCACCGCGACGACCGTGATCTTCGGATCGCGGAGTTGTGAGCGCACGTACGAGACGAGGTCGACGGTGGCGACGTCACCGGCCTTCACGCCGTCCAGCGTCACCGGCGAGACGGTGGGAGGCGGGGCGGCGGCGACCTTGATGGCGATCTTGCCCTTGGGCCCGTCGCCGGCGCCGACCTCGATCGTCCCGGTCGAACCGGGCTTCGCGCCGCCCGCCGCGGTGACGGTCAGCGTGCGCTCGCCGGAGCCTTCGAGCGTGACGCCGCCCGGTTGTGCCGTCCAAGTCGCCGAGTAACGGACCTCGCCGAGCTTGGCGCGGTTCGCGACCCACACGTGGCACACGGAGGTGACGTCGATCTTCACCGGCACGCCGCCTTCGACGACCGTGAGCGCGGACGCGGGGCAGCGCAGCACCGGAGCGTCCGGCCCCACCTGCACAGGCACCGTGATCAGGGCGGTCTTGCCGTCGGGATCGGTCAGCGAGTTGCCGTCGGTGACCTGGAACGTCACGGCGGCAGGTCCGGTGTAGCCACCACGTGCGGTCAGGACCAGCCCGGTGTCGCCCTCGTTGCGGACCTCGAGCCCGGTGACGGGCGCCGCGGTCACCTTGTCGACCGTCGTCAGCTTCGGCTCCTTGCCGGACGGCACGTCGACGTAGTCCTTCACCTGCACGGCGATCGAGCCGTCGGCGGGCACCTCGATCAGCTTGTCCGGGAAGGCCCTCGGCGCTCCGGTGCCCTTCGACGGCACGTGGATCAGGCCGGCCGCGGTCGCGCCGGACTCGTCCTTCACCTCGTAGGCGATGGTGCGCGGGTGGTCGCCGACGGGCACGGTGGCCTTGAACCCGGACACCTCGGCCTGGCCGTGGAAGACCCTGGTGATCTCCAGCCGGCCCTGGTCGCCGTCCGGGTCGGCGACCACGGGACGGAGATCCACCTCGACAGCGCTGTCGTCCTTCTTCACGACCGGGAAGAGCTCGGCGACGACCGGCGGGATCCGGTAGTCGGCCTGACTGCGCACGGTGAGCTTCGCGAGGGACGGCCGGCCGAGGCCGTTGGTGATGCCGTACGTGACGACCAGCGGCTTCCCGGTCAGGTCGGGCGCGGTGATCTCGATGCGGCCCTCGTCCTCCCGCACGTCATCGGGCAACGACGGGTTGCGATCCTTCAGCGACTCGACGACGACGGTGTCGCCGGGCGCCTGGACGTCATTGGCGAGCACGTTCACCGCGAGGCGCGCACCGGGTGCGGCGGTCACGACGTCGTCCACGGCGACCGGCGGCTGCGGGTCCCCCGGCGGCACCACGGCGACGCGGATCAGGGATTCGCCGGTGCGGCCGAACGCGTCGGTGACGACGAAACCGAAGGTGTCCGTGCCGTTGGAAGTGGGAAACGCCTCATAGGTGAGGGAAGTGCTGGCGATTCCCACAACGCGGCCGAGCACCGGCGCGGACGCGATACCGGTGACCGCGACCGAGTCGCCGTCCGGATCCGCCCCGCTCGACGGGATGGTGATCGTGACTCGATCGCCCGCGACGGCCCGCACCTCAACGGGTTCGGGCACCGGTGGCTGGTTCGGGTTGGCGGGAGTCGGCATCGGGTTGACCGTGACGTGCGCCCTGCCGACGGCCTGGTCGCCGTCCGGGTTCTGCGCCACGTACGAGACCTCGGCGACGAACGGGGTGTCGGCGCGCTCGGGTGCGACGTAGCGGACGACGGCGCCCGAGACGTAGGCGGTGCCGGGGTCCTGGCGGCCGTCGCGCGAGATGACGGTGAGCCTGCCGGTGCCCGGTGCGCCCTGCACGTTGGACTGCAAGGTGAGTGGCGCACCGGCAGGTGAGATGTCGTTGTCCAGCACCGGGATCGTGGTCGAGTCACCGGCACGGGCCGACGCGCGGTCGTCCTTCGGCACGGGTGTGTCGTCGGCCGGCGGCGGGAGCTGGGTGACGGTGACCTCGCCGACGACTGGGCTGGTCACGCCGTCCGTCACGGTGTAGCGCACGATCTGCGGGTTGCGGTCGAGGACCGGCGCGGTCGCGTTGATCCGCAGCCACCTGCCCTTCACGACAGCGACCTCCAGCTGCTCCGAGGCGCTCTCCGCGTGCTGCACCCCGAGCACCGATCCGGCGGGGCTGAAGTCGTTGGCCAGCACGTCGGCGACGACCGGCTCCTGACCGCGCACCACGGCGCTGTCGGGCATCGCCACCGGTGGCAGCGGCGAGTCGGGGGCGGCGGTGACGTCCACGCGGATGGCACCCTTCGCGAACGGCGCGTTGCCGAACGCGGCGGTGTAGTCGAGCGGGTACGTACCGGGCTTCGTGGCGGTGAGCGTCACCAGGCCGGTCCTGGTGTCGGTCGTGATCGTCGTGCCGGCCAGCGGCGCCACGTCAGCGGCGAGCCGGAGTTCGGCGGAGGGGTCGACGGGATCGGCGCCGGGGAGGTCGTTCTCCAGGGGCCGGATCAGCACCGGCGTGCCGACCTGGCCGCGTGCCACGTCCGGGCGGGCGATCGGCGGCAACGCGGTGGGCGCGGCAGGGTCGAGGACCAGGACGCGCTCACCACCCGCCACGGGGTCCGCGATGCCGTCGGTGACCTTGTACCCGATGGTCTGCCGGCCTGCCTCGACGGGCGCGGCGTACTCGACGAACCCCGTGTTCGCAGTGGTCGCGACCCCCGCCTTCGCCTCCGCCTCGATGAGCACGACCGGGTCGCCGTCGAAGTCGCGCCAGTCGGCGAGCACCGGCAGCGTCAGCCGACCGCCCGACGCAACGGACCAGTCGTACGGCACGGCGCCCTTGCGCACGGCCGGGGGCTCGTTCTGCGTGCCGGTGCGCACCTGCACGGTGACCGCGGCCGTGGCGTTGAGGCCCTTGCCGTCGTCGACCGTGTACTTGAAGTGCACGTCCTGGGCCTGCTCCGGCAGCGTCACCTCCACGGTCTGGCCGTCCGGGGCGATCGCCAGCCCGGCGTCCTTGCGGTCGAGGTCGCTCACGGCCGTGATGGAGAGGATGTTCCCGGCTGGATCGGAGTCGTTGTCGAGCACGTGGAGGACCGTCGTGCGGCCGGGGCGCGCGCCGAGCGTGTCGTCGGTGGCTTTCGGCGGCTTGTCCTTCGCGGACTCGGTGGTGTTCTCGTTCTTGTCCTTGTCGCTGGGGTTCTGCTCAGGCGGGGGCCGCACCGACTGCCAGTCGTCGACCTTGTGCTGCGTGCTCAGGTCCCAGACCGCGCCCGTGGCCAGGTCGTTCAGCACGATCGCCTTGCGGTTCATCCGGAACACCGGCTGGACCAGGGCCTTCGCGTCCTTGAGGTTGCCGGGCGATGCTTTTTGGCCACCGCACGAGCGGAAGTAGCCACCGGACGCGCCTGCCCAGGCTGCGTGCACGCAGTCGCCGAGCCGCACCGGTTCGGTCGGTGCCCCGTTCACGCCCTCGTGCAGGGTCGCGGTGCCGTCGCCGTCGAGGTCGAACGCCTTCAGCTGGTCCCTGGCCGCCACGACGACTGCCGGCACGTCCGGACCGGACTGCTGCAGCACGGACTCGCGCCCGGCCTGAACAGTGCGTCCTCCGGGGAGGAAGAGGGTGCCGGACTCGGTGTCGAGCACGACCGCCGAGTCGCCCACCGCCGTGATCCTCGGCGACTTGGGACTCGTCGTGAGCTTGCCGTACGCGGGTTCGGCGAACCCCGCTCCTTCCGGTCTGACCGTCACCGTGCGGCCGTTGGCCGAGACGGCGTGCACCGTGCCGTCCAGTCCGACGGCGAGCGCGGCGGCGTCGGCGGCGTCCAGCGCGGCGATCGGCGCGGATTCCTGGTTCACCCGGTCCAGCGCGCTCACGCCGGCCTGGACGTCGACCCTCGTCGCCCACACCTTGCCCGCGCCGGGGTCGAGCACGGCGAGCGTGCCGCCCGCGAGCGCGACCTGACCGCCGCTGGGCAACACCGCTCCCCGATCACCCAGCGTCACGGCGCGGGACACGTCGACGGGGTAGAGCTTGCCGCCCGCCCGGTCCCGCGCGACCACCGCGGCGGCGTCCTGCACCACGTCCAGCTGGTAGGTGCGCTGGGCTCCGCCCGGCGGGTTGAACGCGGCGTCGAGCGAGCCGACCGGTTTGTTCAGCCTTCCGAACAACCCGTCGCGGTCACTGGTGACCCACACGCCGCCATCGTTGAGGTCGACCTGGCGCACCGGGTTGCCGTTCGACGTGAACGCATAGGCGACAAGCGAGGCCGCAGCAAGAACGAGCACCATTCCGGAAGCGATCGTGGTCCGGTGCTTTCGAATGAATCCCACTGTTCCCCTCGATGAGGTCGCGTGTGTGCGCCTGCGGTTCCGTCAACCGCCTATCGGGCCGATCCACTAATTCGTTGCAGCATTCACTCGAATGCCGGAGAACGATTAGGCGCAGCTCTCCTGCGACCACTCCGCAGTCGCGTTGCCGCCATCCGCGCGCACCACTTTGACCTGCAGGCACAGGGGTTTCGCGCCCTCGACGTCCACCTCGGCCTTCTCCTGCACACCGGTGCGCGCACCGTCGGAAGTGCGCCAGGAGAACGTGTCCGTCGCCTGCTGGGCCGAATAATTCCAAGCGAACCGGACAGTCTTCTCGTCCAGTCTCGTCGCGGTGATCACGGGCCTGCCCGGAGGCGCGTTGTCCGCACCGGCGTTCTGCTCGGGAGCATCGCCCGCGATGGTGGTCGCCGATGGTCCCCCGGACGGCTTCTCCTGTCCTGACAACAGGAAAGCACCCACACCGACGATCGCCGCGGCCGCCACAGCGCCGACCACGTAGTGCGGCCAGCGCACTCGGACCGGCAACTCGGGTTGTGGTGGTGGTTCCGGGACCGGCGGCAGTTCCCGGTGGATCGTCACGGGCAGAGCCGATCCCTTGCGCAGCAACGTTTCCGGGGCGTTTCTCGACGGACGCGGTGCCGTGTTCAGCGTAGGTGGAACCGCCCTGCGTTGCGTCATGGGCGCGACCGGCGGAGGAGGCACCACGAACGACGGTTCGGGCGTCTTCTGCGGTGACGCGGCGGGCATCCGGACGTATCGGGTCTCACCGAACCGTTGGGCCTTCTGGATCCGCCGCAGCCCGTTGGCCAGTTCCAGCGCCGAGCACGGTCGTTCCCGCGGCTCATGCGCCATCGCGGCGAGCAGCAGTCTCTTCAGGTCCTCCGGTGCGGAGAGCGAGGGAGGCCGCCAGCCGGACACGATCAGCCGCTCGACCGCCTCGAGCGAGTGGCCGGCTCCGGGCGACATGAACGGCGAGTGCCCCGCGATGAGGTGCCACAGCGTGGCCCCGAGTGAGAACACCTCGGTCGGGACTCCGTGTCTCGCGGTCCCGAGCAGCAGTTCTGGTGCGGACCACGGCGGGGACAAGGCCAGCTGCCCGCTCCCACCCTCCTCCGTGGAACGCCCGGCGATGCCGAAGTCGGTGAGACACGGCTTGCCGTGCTTGTTCACGAGAACGTTCGCGGGCTTGATGTCGCGGTGCTGGATGCCGAGATCGTGCGCGGTCTGGACCGCACCCGCGATCTGCACCCCGATGTCGAGCACCTTCTCCACCGGCAGCGGTGTCCCTCCCGCGAGATCACCGCCTGGGCAGTACTCCATGATCAGGTACGGACGCCCGTCAGCCGCTGTGCCCGTGTCGTAGACCGCGACGACGTTCTCGTGGCTGCCGAGCTCGGCCATCGACTCGCCCTCGGCGACGAACTGCTTGCGCAGATCCTCGAACAACTCTGCTGACTTGGGCGTCTTCACCGCCACGTCGCGTTTGAGGCCGGGCTGGAAGTAGCGGTAGACCATCGCGAAACCGCCACCGCCGATGTCGGCGCGGTACTCGTAGTTCGGGATCCGAGGCGGCGCCATGCTCATCCGGTCACCTCGAAGGTGAAGGAGAACTGGTCACCGAGCAGCACGCGGGTGCCGGGGTAGAGGACGTCGGCGATGTGCGCGGCGAGCTTCTCCGGTGGGCAACCGGGCCGGGACACGCTGGTGCCGTTCATCGAACCGAGGTCGCACACGAGCACGTCCCAGTCCTCCAGCCGGACCTCCACGTGCGTCCGGGAGATCTCCGTGCCGATCTCCCCGCCGATCTGCACGAGATTCACACTTCCCCGGTCACCTTGGGGATCACGTCCCAGCACGACGTTGCGGTCGAGCGGGATGGTGTCGCCGTTGGACAGTCTCAGCACTCCGAGCACCGGCACCGGCATCATGGCGGCGATCTGGTCGGGCAGTGGGTCTTCGCACACCCTGCAGTACGTCACGTGTTCCGAACTGAGGTGACCCGCATGGCACTTCTTCGCACGCGCCATACGTGGCCCGGACGTCCTGCCACCGTGCATCATCCGCGTGTGATCGGGAGCCAGGTCGTTGGTGCGCAACTGCGTCTCGGTGACCGCTTCGGACTGGCGAGAGGGCTCGACCTGGGCAACCGCCACCGGGGGCGCCCAGTCGAACGACTGGATCACCCCGGCCTGCTGAGTCGTCCGGGGCTGCGGCGCCGGCCACAGCGGCGGAGGCACCTGGTCACGCACGATGGTCACATCGACTGGTTCCTCGTGCTGTACAACGATTTGATCGACGGCCGCAGGTGGCGCAGGACGTGAAACCGGTCGCGGTGCGAGCTCGACCGCGCCGGACAGAGCGACCACGAGTTCGCTCGCGAGCACCACACCTCCCTGCAGGGGCAGCTCCGGTCCACCCGGTCCCGCCTTCAGGCGAAGCCCCGCCACGTCAGCGAGGTTGCGGTCGACCCACGTGCCGACCCCCACCGCGTTGATCTCTTCGGCAGCACCCGACTCGTGTACGACCTCCAACCGCGCCTCGCCCCGCACGACCGCACGCCTCTCCTCCGCAGCGAGCCTGACGAGCGCGAATCCGCTCACCGCACGAAAACCCTCGTGCATGATCGTTGCGAGCACCTCTTCCAGGGAGTGGTCCGTCCGCACGAGGTCCCAGCAACGGCCGACGAGATCGGACTCGGGCGTCACGGCCAGCAGAAGCCACGCTTGTTCCCCGACCACCGCCACCCAGGACCCCGGCACGTACCTGACATCGCTCATCGCGGAATCCGCGGCGCCGTGTCACAGCTGGCAGCGGCGACGTCCTCCACGACGGGGTAGTCGACCACCACTGCGGTGACGTTGTCCCGTGCTCCCGCCGTCACCGCGAGTTCGACGAGAGCAGCGGCCGCCTCCCGCGCACCGGCGTGCCGCCGGAGCAGCTCTTCCACCCCGTCGTCGGACACCTCGTTGGTCAGCCCGTCCGTGCAGATCAGAAACCGCTCGCCCGCACACGGCGGGAACAACCACATGTCCGGATCGGAACCGCCCTCGTCTCCGAGCACACGCGTGACGACATTCCGGCGCGGATAGGTCCTGACCTCAGCTTCCGTCAGCAATCCGGCCGCAACGAGCTCCTGCGCCTCGGAGTGGTCGACGGTGAGCTGCGCCAGCCGAACGCCGTCCAGCCGGTAGACCCGCGAGTCACCGATGTTGAACACAACCCAGTGCGGTCGCCCGGAGACCGAGACGAGCGCGATCCCCGCAGCTGTCGTCATGCCACCGTGCTCGGACTCCTGCAATGCGCGCCGGGCGTCCGCGAGCGCCGCCCGAACGTCCTCCGGCCCTGCTCCCTCGACCTGGTCGAGTTCCCTGAGCCGCGCGATCACCAACGCACTGGCGACCTCGCCCGCCGCATGCCCGCCCACACCGTCGGCCACTGCGAAGACCCGCCGGCCCGCGATCGCGTCGTCCTCGTTGGCCTCCCGCACCACACCGGGATGTGTGGTGACACCGGTCGAGATCACAGTCATCGCACACCCACCGGATCGGCCAGCAGTTCGGCGACTCGCGCATGGGCCTCGTCCTCACCGACCGGGGTGCCGCGGTCAGGATCTCCCTCGGAATCCGAGAGGTACCAGGCACCTTCGCCGTCGATGGCGATCGCGATGCTCACCTGACCACGTGCGGTACGGGACTGCACCAGCACCGCGGACTCACGCCCGAGCGCCCTGCCGAGCACGTGCCGCACCTGCTCTGCCGCTCCTGAGGCCACATCGATCGGCTGCACCACGTGCTGTCCGAACCCGACGGCCGTGAGTCCGATGTGGACGTTCGGCCCCGTGACGACGGCACCGAGCTCCACCGAGCCGTCGCCGAGATCGAGCACCCTGGTCACGCGGTCCGCGGTGGCGAGCGCCGCCACTACCGCCCTCAACTCCGGGACAGGGACGACACCACCGTCACCCGGTTCGCACAGTCCCCTGGCCAGCAGGGATGCCAGCCCTGCCGCGGCCACCGCGTCGTCCGCCGGCGCGAGGCCGAGGTCCTCGCGGATGGTGGCGATCTCGGGCTCGCGCACCCGAAGCAGGAACTCGAGCTCGGCGAACGTGAGCACCAACGACTGCTCCACGACGATCTCCTAACGTCCGAGCACGGCGTTGAGCCCGCCGTTGATGATGTCGCCGACCCCGTCGCGCACGTTCGCAGCCACGTTGCTGACGCCGTCGTTCAGATCCCACAACCGATCGTTCATCCACTCGTCGAACCCGGTGTGCTCCTCGATGCAGTCCCACGCGGCACTGCCCGCGAACAGTCCGACGCCCACCACGGCCGCACCGGCCACTACCGGCGCAGCGCCCACTGCCAACGCCACCGCACCGGTGACACCGGCAGCGACTCCTGCCACACCGAGCACCGTCGAGACACCGGCGGAGAACGTCGCCGCGCTGCGAGGATCCTTCTCGTGTTCCTGGAAGAACTCCGCCGCGTCGATCGCGGTGGTCGCCATTCCGACAGGTATCGCGATCTTGCCCAGGAGCTTCCCAGCGGTCCTCAACGGCGCTGAGTCACCGGCGCGCAGAGCATCCCCGAACTTCACGATCTGATCGGCGGCGCCCTTCGGCCACCCCTTGCCGAGCAGACCGTGATGCGCGGTCTTGACCAGGTCGGCGACACCGGACGCGTGGCCGAGCGCCTGCAACGCCCACGCGCCGAACCCTGCGGCGACGCCCAGCAGCCCGCCGTCTTCCGGCCAGCCACCGCCACCGCCTCCTCCACCACCTGCCCGGCCGGAGAACGGCGCGTTCACACCTCCGCCGTCGTCCGCGCTGGCCAGGCGCTGCTGGGCGGCGTTGACCCGCACCTGCCCGCCTGCCTCGCGAAACGCGGTCGAAGCACCCTGCAGCATCCCGGCGAGATGATGCCCCCACTGCCAGCGGAAGTCCTCGGCGTCGCCACCCTGCCAAGGCGAGCTGACGAGCACGTGCGAGAGCTCGGCGCGAACCCCGTCCAACCGGTCGGCGCAGGCGGCCATCGTCACCGCCAACTGGTCCAGCTGGTCGGGATCAGACCCGATCACCGTGCTCACCACTCCTCCTCCACTCGGCTGTTCGGACCTCTCATCGTTCGGTTTCGGCGAAGCGTTAGGCGAATTCAAGGACAAAAAATGGCCACGCCGAACAGGAAACATCTGGGTGCCGAGCAGCGATGTGCCAACGGCAAAGCGCGTCACGCGCGCCGAACCAGCCCCGTACGCCGAGCAGAGGAAGCCGATGGCCAGCACGAAGATCCAGGCAGCCGAACGCCCGATCGGGGACGTCTTCAGCGACGAGTACCGCTTCGTCATCCCCCGGTACCAGCGTCCGTACGCCTGGACCACGGAGCAGGCCGGCGAGATGTTCGACGACCTGCTGGCGGCGTCGACCGCCGGTCGGTCACCAGCCGACGCGGACCCCTACTTCCTCGGCAGCATCGTGCTCGTCAAGGCAGACGGCAACGCCCAGTCCGAGGTGGTGGACGGGCAACAGCGGCTGACCACGCTGACTCTGCTGCTCGCGGCGCTGCGGCTGCACGTGGACGACGAGTTCGCGGTATCGGTCGAACTGACGCTCTTCCAGAAGGGCAACAAGATGAAGGGCACCGTGGACCAACCGCGGTTGACCCTGCGCGAGCGCGACCACGGGTTCTTCGAGAAGCACGTCCAGGAACGCGTGGGCATCGAGCAACTGTCCTCCTTCGCGAAGGAATCGCTGCCGGACAGCCAGCGCAATCTGGTGCACAACACACTGCTGTTCCTCGATCGGCTCGCGGACCTCTCCCAGAACGACTGCCACCGCCTGGCGTCGTTCATCCATCAGCGGACCTACTTGGTCGTCGTCTCCACCCAGGACTTCGACTCCGCGTACCGGATCTTCACCGTCCTCAACGAACGCGGCCTCGACCTCTCCCACGCCGACATCCTCAAGTCCGAGATCATCGGCGAGATTCCCGAACCGGTACAAGAGAAGTACATGCAGAAGTGGGAGTCCGAAGAGGACGACCTGGGACGCGAGGACTTCAGGGAGCTGTTCTCACACATCAGGATGGTCTACGCGAAGACCAAGGCACGCGAGACGATCCTCAAGGAGTTCCGCTCCTCGGTGCTCAGGAAGGTGCCGGACCCCACGAAGTTCATCGACGAAGTCCTGGTCCCGCTGTCGAACGCCTATGAGATCGTCACGAGGGCCGACTACAAGGCGCCCTGGGGAGCCGACGGCGTCAACAACCTGCTGCGGTGGCTGACCAAGCTGGACAACACCGACTGGGTCCCGCCTGCCATCAGCTACTTCAGCCGCACCGACGTCGACACAGCCGCACTTCACCGCTTCGTCACCGACCTGGACCGGCTGGCCGCGAGCATGTTCCTGCGCCGTGTCGACGTCACCCGACGCATCGAGCGCTACGGCCGCGTCCTGGAGGCGATCGAGGCAGGAGACGACCTGAGCGCTGAGGACTCACCGCTGCAGCTCGACATCTTCGAACGCGCGCAGACGCTGACATGCCTGAACAGCGAGATCTACACGGTCAGCCGGATACGCCTCTACCTGTTGCTTCGCCTGGACTCGGTGCTCTCAACGGGTGAGGCGACCTACGATCATCCTTTGGTCACCGTCGAGCACGTCCTGCCCCAGTCTCCTGCGAAGGACAGCCAGTGGCGGCAGTGGTTCTCCGACGACGAACGCGCGTACTGGGTCCATCGCCTGGCGAACCTCGCGTTGCTCAACCGCAGGAAGAACACCCAAGCGAGCAACTACGAGTTCGAGATCAAGAAGAACAAGTACTTCAAGGTGAAGAACGAGATGCCGCCGTTCGCCCTCACCATCGGGATCCACGGCACTCCCGAGTGGACACCGGCGGTGCTGGAAGATCGCCAAGCCGAGCTCGTCGGGGTGCTGAGCACACTGTGGCGCTTGTCGTGAGGTCGATCCGGTGACGGCCGAGTCGCTGTGCCGCCACCGGTTCCCTCGGCGCCTAGTTCCACCGCAAGCGGAGTTCGCTGCGTCGGGCCGAACACCTCGCTGGCGACCTGGGCGGCACTGGCGAGGTAGTCGGTCAACTCGCCGAGGACTTGTCGCGGGGCCGTCGCCGCAGCGACGGACGGAGCCTCGTGTTGAGGGGCCGGGCATACTTTTGCCGACCCAGGTCCTTTTCGACCGGCACAGACTGTCCCTTGCGATCGCCATCCGGCGAGATGTGTGACTCCGGCGCCGGAAGGGATCTCCCTCCCGGCACCGGGTCCGTCAACTGCCGGTGATCGAGCGGTCGGCGATCACGACGGGTGTGTTGCCGATGGGCACGCCGGTGATGGTGAGAGAACTGCCGTGCCGGGACACGGCGCTCGGCGGAATCCGGTAGACGGTGCCGGTGGTGAGGTCGACCAGGCGAGGTTGCTCATCTTCGCGTCGGCGAAGGTCACCGTGACGGACTTGGTGGCGCGGTTCTCGTTCGGCACGCGATCGGGCCGGGCGGCGATGTCGATCTCCTTGCCGGTGCTGTCGTAGCGGGGTTGCTGCGCGGGGTCGCCGCCGAACCACAGTGCGACCGCCTGCTGGCCGGAGCCGTTCTTCTCGAACGCCCGCGCCGTGACGGTCCGGGCGCCGTTGCCCGTGGTGGTGAAGTCGAAGCCCTGGATCGGTGACTTCGTCTTGATGTCGTTGGACGCCTCCAGCCGTGTCACCGGGCGCAGGGTGTCGTCGAACAGGGCGCCACGTTCTGCACGCCGTAGTACGACCGCTTCGTGTAGGTCGCCTTGAGATCCGAGGTGGCCGCGACGAGTCCCTTGGAGTTGATCTGGGGCGCGCTGCTCGGTGTCCACCGGTACCACAGGTCAACGGTGCCAAGGAGTTCCGTGCTGATGCCCACGCCCAGGTCACCGATGATCCGCCGCAGGTTGTGCGAGGTCTGGCTGTACTCGGTGAACGTGTCCTGCCCGAAGGCACCGACCGAACCCGCGGTGCTCGGCGCGCCGTTCTCCCCCTGCCGGATCTCGATGGCCGGCGAGTACTTGGCGAACACCTGTCGCAACGCGGCCATGCCGAGACCGGCGTCGGTCAGCGCGACGCCTGGTTCCGTTGTGCGGGTGGAGAGTGAGGGGTGTGCCCGTCAGTGGAAGACGGCTCCGGGGTTGAGGACGCCGTGTGGGTCGAGCGCCTGCTTGACCGATCGGTGGACGGCCAGACCTACCTCACCGATCTCGCGGGCGAGCCAGTCGCGTTTGAGCCGTCCGATGCCGTGTTCGCCGGGTCACCGTGCCGCCGAGCGACAGGCCTAGGGCGAGGCGGTGACCCGGACGAAATGCTGCGCACCGCCCGTGACGTCCACCAGGGCAGGATGCCGGCCGCACCGTTCGTCCTCGTCGGACAGCAGTACCTCGCCGACCCGAGCCGATCAGCGGATGACGTGCATCCCGTGTGGGCGTACGCGCACGTCCCGCACGGTTACACCGGTGACGCCACCACAGCGATCATCGACCAGATCGAACGCTTCGCCCCCGGCTTCGCGGCGAAGGTCATGGCTTTCTCCGCCAAGAATCCCGCCGAGCTGGCTCGGGGCAACCCGAACTACGTCGGCGGCAACATCCTCACCGGGGCCAACTACCCGTTCCAGCTGGTGTTCCGCCCGCTCCTGACCTTCCACCCCTACGACACCGGCGTGCCCGGCGTGTACCTGTGCTCCGCCGCCACGCCACCTGGGACGGGAGTGCACGCCATGAGCGGATACCACGCGGCCGGGCGCGCCCTACGCCACCTGGGCCGCGCCCATGCTCGTCACGCCGCCACGACGTGACCAGCACGGCCAGCCGCTTCGTATGTTCGTGAGGATGCCTCGACGCACCAGCTCCTCCGCTTCGTCGATGAGCGATTCGCCTCCACCTCGAACGGGCATCCGGATGGCATCTGAAACCGTCGAGGGAAGGCCGTCATGTCCGTCTTCGCGCAGGACCGGCTGCTCGCCGGACGCTACGAGGTGGGCGAGTTGCTGGGCGCCGGTGGCATGGCGGACGTGTACCGCGCGTGGGACACGCGTCTGCGGCGGCACGTCGCGGTCAAGCTGTTCCGGCCTGGATCGGACGCCGCGGACGACAAGCGTTTCGAGAACGAGATCCGCACCCTGGCGTCGTTGTCCCATCCGGGACTGGTGCACGTGCACGATGCGGCAACGGCCGATGACTCACCGTTCGTCGTTCTGCAGCTCGTCGAGGGACGCACTCTGCGCGACCGCGTCGTGGACGGTCCGCTACCGGCCGAGGAGGTCCGCCGCCTCGGCGCGGAACTGGCCGACGCGCTGGCGTACGTGCACGCCCATGGGGTCGTGCACCGTGACATCAAACCGTCGAACGTCCTGCTCGACCACCAGGACAGACCCCACCTGGCCGACTTCGGCCTGGCCAGACTCATCGGCGCCACCCGGCTCACCAGAGCGGACCAGCTGGTCGGCACCGCCGCCTACCTCGCCCCCGAACAGGTACGCGGCGAAGAGATCCACTA
Organism: Lentzea californiensis; assembly: GCF_024648825.1. Classification (GTDB taxonomy): domain Bacteria; phylum Actinomycetota; class Actinomycetes; order Mycobacteriales; family Pseudonocardiaceae; genus Lentzea; species Lentzea californiensis. The sequence continues at coordinate 10,326 of NZ_JANBBE010000017.1, read as the reverse complement.
CGCGGTGGACATCTACGCGCTCGGCCTCGTACTGCTCGAATGCCTCACCGGCCAGCGGGAGTACCAGGGCAGCGAGATCGAGGCCGCCGTCGCACGCCTGCACCGCCAGCCGGCCATCCCCGACGCACTACCTGAAGACCTCAGACGCCTGCTCACCCTGATGACTTCACTTTCACCACGTCGCCGCCCCACAGCCGCCCAGTGCGCACACGCCCTGCAGCATCCCGACGAGGCACCGACCACCGCCGGATCACCTGTTCGTCCACGTCGGCCGGTCCGGCTGCTGGCCGCCTCGGCAGTGCTCGTGGCGCTCACCACCGCCGGCATCACCACAGCACTGCTGAATCAGGCTCCCCCCGCCGAATCCGCACCGCCGGCCAGCACGAGCGCGGAGCCGCCCTCCGGCAACACGACCTCCGCTCCAGCCGTCTCGACCCCGCAGCCCACCATGGCGCCCGTGATCGTTCCCGCCCAAGCCGAGCCGCCACGCCGTGACGCGGAGGACGACGACAAGGGCGAGGACAACAAAGCCAAGCCCGGCAAGGACAAAGGCAAGGGCAAGGGCGACGCCGGCAAGGGCTGACGGATTCGATGGTGCTCGGGCTGGTCCAGAGTCCCTTGCCGCAGAGGCAGCCACCACCGCCGAGCCCGCCGAGACAAGGCGCTTACGTGCAGGCGATGTCGCCCGAGCAAACTTCCAGCACCGCACGATTGCTCCCGTCTGCCTGTCACAACGGATTGGTCACGGCGTGAACCGCGAGAGTGTTGGTGCACTCTGAGCAACCATGCGACTTCTCGCGCCGGCACGCTGGCTGCTCACCCTGCTCACCGTGCTCGGTGGAATCGGGGCGGTGTTGGTCGGGCCGGGCGTGGCGAACGCCTGTGCGTGCGGAGCGGCGATCGCCGACGACCTGACGCCGGTGCGGGAGACCGCGCTGGTCGAGCTGGATGGCCCGACCGAGCACGTCACGGTGAACATCACCGCCGACACCACGTCGGACTCGGTGGCGTTCCTCATGCCGGTGCCGAGCCGGGCCGAGTTCGCCATCGCCGACGCTGCGTTGTTCACCGACCTGGACGAGGTGAGCAGGCCCAGGGTCGAGTATCGCGAGAAGGAGATCGACGGCAACGGAGCCGGTGGCGTCGAGGCACCAGGCGGCGAGGTCACGGTCGTCGACCACGTCGAGGTCGGGCCCTACGAGCTGGCCCAGCTGACCGGCACCGACGACCGCGCGGTCAGCGACTGGCTCACCGCCAAGGACTTCGTCCTGCCCCCTGACCTCGCCAGGCACCTCGGCCCGTACCTGGCCGAGGGCTGGCTGGTCATCGCGGTGCACCTGCGGCCGGAGGCGGCGCAGGAGACCTTCGACGACGGGTTGCCGCCGATGCGGATCAGCTTCGCCACCGACGAGCCGGTCTACCCGATGCGGTTGTCGGCCGCCGCCAAGCGCAGCCAACCGCTGCGGCTGTACGTGCTCGCCGACCACAGGATGGACGTCACCGACCCCACCCCCGGCGACAGCGAGCCCGACCTGACCTTCGCCGGTTGGCTGACGCCCGGCACGCTCGACGAGCATCCGGAGCTGGCGAAGCTGGTGACCGAGCGCCGGTTCCTGACCCGCTACGACGCGCGGGTCGACCCGGAGGAGGTCACCGACGACATCCACCTCACCCCGGCGGCCGGGGACGAGACGTACCGGGCGGTGGTGGTCCAGACGCGGTACGTCCGAGGCCCGTCCACCGCCGAGGTGACACTGGTGGTGCTGAGCGGCGTTGTGCTGGCCGGGCTCGCGGTCGGGGCGGTCGTCCTGGTGCGGCGGCGTCGACAACGCCGGTGAGGGCCCGGCGCCGCGCACTGTGTGGAAATCCACGATCGCGGCGGTGGGTAGTGGATCCCGTCCGGCGTGAGGCGGACCAGGTCACGCAGTGCGTCGTGAACCTGTTGCCACACATCGGCTTTCGCCCAGCGGCACGGTCAGCGCACGGTCGAGTTCGGCCAACTGGGACACGCGGCCGGTGAAGAAACCAGGTGCCGACGGCAGCTGGGCGGGCGTCACCACCGTTGACGCCGGCGGTCTCGCGGACAACGCGGGATCGGCGGCCAGAATCCGCCGATGCAGGTCCTGCAGCGCCGCACCAGGATCGGTGCCCAACTCCTCGACGAGCCTTTCCCGTAGTCGTCGACAGTGTTCCAACGCGTCCGCGGTGCGCCCGATCTGGTGCAGGGCCAGCACGTACTGGCCCGCGACGCGTTCGTCGAGCGGGTGTTCGGCGGCCCGCGCCGCCAGCTCGACCACCAGGTCACCACCCTGGCCAAGCCGCAGCCGCACGTCGGTCAGATCGTGCTGCGCGGTCAGCCACTCCCGCGCCAGCCGCTCGCGTTCGGCCTCGGCCCACTCCCCGTCGACCCCGGTCAGGGCCTGCCCTCGCCAGTGCCCCAACGCCTCGACCAGCAGCCGGCCCCGTTCATCGTCGCCGGCGACATCGGCGGTGCGGAGTGCGCGGAACAGATGCAGGTCCACCGCCGGGGTGAGCAGGACGTAGCCGCCGGACCGGCGCTCGATCGTCACGCCGGGCAGCACGCACCGCTGTCTCGGCGCGCCCAGATCCACCGGCTGCCCGTCGACCTCAACGCCCACTTCCCCCAGCAAACGCACAATCGCCACGCCAATGCCCCCTTGACCAGCGCAATGCAGAAACCCTGCAAGAGATCCTCACGACCTCACCCGCATCGTTCCCGTCGTCAACACCTCAAGGGGAGGAAACGCAAGATGCGCACGAAACAACTACTGGCGGGACTGTTCGTCCTGCTGGCGATGTTCACCAGTACCGCGGCGGCGTCGGCGGACGAGGCGCGGTACTGCGTCACGGACCTGGCGTCCGGGCAGCGGGACTGCTACTCCAGCAGTCAGGAAGCCCAGCGTGCCGCAAGCGCGGAGATCACTGTTCTCGTTGCCTACGACGGCTTCAACTACACCGGTGACGTCGAGCTCTTCGTGTCGAGCACCACGTGCACCACGGCGTACGACAACGAGCTGAACAAGAAGTACCCCCGCATTTTCCTGGACGACAGGATCAGTTCGTGGGTCACCCTCGACGACTGCCGGGTGCGGTTCTGGGACGGCCCCAGCTTCGGCCCGCCGCAGAGCTTCCTCTCGCTGGTCGGCAGGGACTGCTCTGACATGCGGACCTGCTTCGGCTCGCAGAACTGGAACAACAGGCCGAGTTCGCTCGCTCTGACGTGATGAGCTGACGGCGGGCTCCGAAGCGGGGCCCGCCGTCCCAGCAGGACCCCTCAGCCCCTGCCGCCCGGGCCAGCTCCTCCGAGGCCACGTTGATCAGGTCAGCCGGACAGCGATGCCTTGATCAGTTCGACGTCCCCGGAGGGCAGGGCGACCTGGGCGGACGCGTAGAGCTGGTAAGTGCTGCCGATGTTGCCGATGTTCCGGCTCACGGTGGCCGACCAGGTGACGGTGCGCCGGGTGCAGGACGGGTCGCAGAGGTCGCGGGTCTTGTGGCTGTCGACGCCGTCCGAGACGATGCCGACCCGGACCCACCGCGGCTCCAGCCAGTTGCCGGCGGACGGCGCGACCGTCAGCTTGGCACGCTCCTCGTAGATGTCCCGGTATCCGCGTTCATGCCGGTAGACGCAGAGCTTGCCGGCGGCCTCGCTGACGCACTTCTTGGCGATCTGCGTCCAGTCGCTCCAGGAGGCGGAGACGGAGAAGATGGTGCTGCCGGAGACCTCACCCCTGGCGGTGTAGGTCCCGGAGGAGGTCTTGACCGGAGTCCACGCCGAGGTCCACTCGGAGGTCTGCGGGGCGCAGCCGCCCGTGCAGATCTGGTTCGTGGCGCCGTCCGAGCTCCAGGTGTAGGTGGTCGGCTTCAACGAGTGGCCCTCGGCGGGGGTGACGATGACCCTGGCGCGGTAACCGCTGATCGAACCGGTGTCGGTGACGCGCTTCTGCACCTGCGCGCAGACCGAACCGGCGATCGCGCCGCCGAGTCCGATGACGGTCACGCAGTTCTTGTCGAAGGCCTGCCAGGTGACCGCGGCCTGGGCGGCGGGGGTGCCCCCGGCGACCGCAGCCGTGACGCCAAGAGCGAGTACAGCCGTTCTGAGCTTCCACAAAGGACTTGTTCTTCCTGTTCGAGCCGCTGGTCCGGCTGAGCTGAAGTAGCGCCGCACCTCGGACCCGCTCGCTGTCCGGCAGCGGTCCGCGGCGGCACGGCCCCAAACTATCAGCGCCGTCCGCTGGACGGTGTGGGTCGAACAACCGGTTGACGACGCCGCGGATCCTGTGATCGGGCGGAAGCCAGAGCGGGTCAACGACATCGCAAGGACGGCGACGAGCAGCAGCATCACCGCGGGGCTCAGCGCCCCCGACGGTACCCGTTCGATGTAAGGCACGACAGGCCTCAGAACGGCGACCTCAAGCAAGTGTTCGGCCACGGCCTCGGCGCTCACGAGGCCGGCGCTTCGACAAGCGCGTACGTCGGATCAAGCGGCCGTTGCCGACCGCACGGGAGGTGATCATCTGTGGCTGGTCTTTCTCCAGCGCCCGTGGCCGTGCCTCGGCGTTCGGCGGCCTGCTGCCAAGTCCGCGGCACGCATGTCGTTCTGCGCCACGCCGGCGTCGACCGCACGGACGGACGGGAAACGGTTCAGCCGGCCTGACGAGCTTGGCTTCATAGGCCGTTGAGGTCGAGGTGACCTCCCCCGCCGGGCCTTCGGTGTCCGCGACCGCGACACCGCTCGCGGTGAGGACGGGGCTCGCCGCACAGGCGAGCGTCAGTGATCTTTTGAACATGGTGGATCTCCTGAAGCCGCTCCGGTGATCGACACGGTCACTGTCGTGCCGATGTCCTTCGCGGAGACCGTCTCAGCATTGCCAGACAAGGCCTTGCGCGCGGCGAGGAAGTCGACGGCCGTCGTTCGCGCGTCCTGATCCCCGGCCGCTCAACCATCGGTGCGGTCATCCGGCTCGCTTTGCTCCCACGCCGAGTTGAACAGCGACAGAGCGAGGTCGTAGACCAGCCCGGGCCGCCGGGCAGCGACGCACGGCGAATGACGTCCGTGCACCGATCCGCCGTACAGCGTCAGGTAAGCCACCTCGTTGGTGACGATCACCCGGTGTGTGTGCGGGAGGTCGTAGAAGCGCAGCGCCACGTTGCCGTGTCGGCGGGCCGCGGCTGTCACGAAATGCGTGTTCGTGCGGACCTGTTCAGCCAGGAACCCGGTCGAGAAGGTCGGGTCCGCGCGCCGCACGTCCTCTTCGCGCCGGGCGACCCACGAGTCCGGGCCACACCGCAGATCGGGCAGCAGGACCTCGATGAACTGGGGAGGCCGCATCCCGCCCGTCCACACGGGTTTGAACGTGTCGCGGGTCAGCTCGTTCCCGCGGCCCGTCAGAACGCGGATCCACTGGGCGTTGGCCAGGTCGCGCGCCAGATCCGGGCTGGCGAGCTCCTGCCGCTCGTACACCCGCCGCACCGGTAAGCCCGCGAGTCGCGAGAACATAGCGGTCAGCACACACCGGAGCCGTTTGGAGAGCACCCACCCGCTCGCGACGGTGAGGGCGGTCGCGGCGAGCGAGCTGACGACACCCATGACGAAGTCGGCCACGTCGTCTCACCCGACCAGGTAGGGAATCAGCTCGCGGACCACGATGGCGGCGTGTGCCGCCGCCAGCGGCTGGGCGTCGTCGTTCTTCTGCTCGTCGGCGAGATCCGAGATTCCCCGGACGACGACCCACGGCGAGGAACCGTTCTCGTGGCAGAACTGGCCCAGCCCGTCGGCCTCCATGTCCACGGCCATCGTCTTGTCGTTGAATCCCCGCAAGTACTTGAGGACCTCCGCGTCACCGCGCGCGATGACGCCGTTCCCAGAGCCGATCAGGCCGGACCGCGCCACGAAACCGTGAAACTCAGCGGGCTCACCCCGTGCGGAGAAGAACTCGCCGACGGCGTGCCCGGCAGTCGCCGGCGCTTCCCAGTACCGGCCCCGGCGCTGCGTGCCCGCCGGTGTCTCCTTGTGCAGGTCGTAGCCGACGACCTTGGTGGCGACCACGACGTCACCGATCCGTTGGCCCGGATCGATGCCACCGGCGATACCGACCAGCACCAGCACCTTCGGGGAGAAACGCTCGACCAGCCTCTGTGCCGCGTCCATCGCCGCACCTTGCCCCTGGCCGTGTGTCTGCACCGCCACGATGCGGGTGAAACGCTCGCCGGCGTGAAACCTGTCGTCGAGCGGCGCCAGTTCGAGCACCCCGCGGACGGCGCGGGTCTCATCCGCGGTCATGGTGATCACTCCGACCTGATGGGCGAGCTCCGGCCTTCCGGCCAGGCCGGGCGCCGCGTTGACCGACGCGTGGGGGCCGATCGCCGAGCCGCTGATTCTGACCTTCCCACCGACGAACATCGGCCCGTTGACGTTGACGCTCGTGTTCATGCCTCTGCTCCTGGCTTGTTCCCCGGGTTGTCCGGGTTCGGCTGGTTCACCTGGGCGTTCGGGCCGACCGCCGAGTTGTCAATCTTGAGTTCCCCGGAGCTGAAGACGTTGGCGTTGATGATGGTGGTGACCTGTCCCTTGACCGCGGAGACATCCATCCCCTTCGCCTTGAGGAACTCGATGATGGAGTCGAGCAGGGTGTTGAGGACGACGTTCTTGTTCTCCTCGATCTCCCGGCGGTCGAACGCGACGTCCCGGCTCCGGTCGTACCGTTCGATCTCCTGGCGAATGCTGAAGCGCGGACCGATGCCCTTGTTCCGCTTCGGAATCAGGGCTCGGTCCCGCCGGGCGTACAGCGCGCGGGCCACCACCCAGGGCGCGACGAAGAGCCGCCACGCATCGCCGGCCTCGCGAGGAAGGTCGCGCACCGCGCGCAACGCCGAGCGGAAGACCGCGCCAACGCCGTTCTCCCGATGGGCGTCCACGGAGAGGAACTCGTACGGCAGGCTCGTGAGCATGCCGAGCGCGAAGTCGACGTTCAGCGTGCGTGCTCGCAACGCCAGGCCGATGAACAGCGTGCTCACCACTTCACCCGTCCTGCTGACGCTGACTTCCAGGTAGTGCTGAAGAGGGCTGTTCGGATCGTTGGTGATCTCGTCCATCTCGTCGGACGTCGGTTCGGTGACCAGCAGGTGCTGGGCCGACAACACCTTCTCCTGCACTATGAACAGCCGATCTCGCACATGCAGGCCCGGCAGTCCTGGTCCTTCGTGCGATCTGCCCAGCTCGGTGGCATTCTTCCGGAGGAACTGCATCAACTCCGCGGCGTCGAAACGTGGTTCATCGCTCGTGATGAAATCGGTGTTTCTGGCCTCGTCGCGCACCAGCTGAATCGACCACTGCGGCCACCGGTGCACGATTCCACTACCCAGAAAGGGACTCGGAGTGCCATAGGTCGAATAGCGATGGCCGTACACCACCAATGCGCTGGTCTGTTGCACGTCGACCACTTCTGATCGCTTGGACAGGCGGGCGGGACGGAGGTTCTCGGCACAATGCAACCGGTTCACGGCGAGTTGCCGGACCACGCCCGCGGCGGCCACGAGCACAGCCGTCACCGAAAGCAGAACGGCGCCCTGCGGTAGCGAGGTCGACAGAGAAGTGCGTGCGTGATCGGCGATGAAAACCACGCCGGCAGCGAGCATCGCGCAACCGCCGAGATTCAGGAAGAACCGGTGAACCTGTTCCTTCAGCGCTTGTTCCTCCTTGGCCGGTACCCCCTTGCCGCGCCATTTCAGACTCAGCGAACGCCCCTTGAGCTTCACCGCTTTCAGGAACGCACTGGACAAGCTCGCCACCAGTGGCATCGCCGCGATGGCACACCCGGCCAGCACGGTCGCCGTGACGTCGGTGAGCAGCCCGGCCGTGAACACCGCGAACGTGCACATCTGGTGCACGGTGCGCAGCACCCACGCCCGCCGGGCGTGCTCAAGCACCGGGACGAGATCGAACCCGTAGGACGGCGCCACCCGATGCCGGGAGTCGTTGTGCACTCCGCGGACGACCAGATCGAGGAAGTGCCGGTTGAGATAAACGCCAGCGCACAGACGCCGGGTAGCTGTGTTCAGCTGACCGTCGAGCACCGTGCCGGGCGCTGTCGAAGCGCTGCCCATGTCGCCACCTCCGGACTATGGGTCATCCTGACCATAAGTGTTGCCGGAGTTCAGGTCAATCCGACCATTAGGGGGTATGGTGAGGTCGTGATCAGTGAAGTTCCCCCACGGCGGCACGCCACCGGCGTCGCCGTGACGGTCGACCTGGTGATCTTCACGATCAAGGCCGACCGGCTGCAGGTACTGCTGGTGGAGCGAGGCAAGGAGCCGTTCATCGGCAGACCCGCACTGCCCGGCGGCTACGTCCGCGACGGGGAGACGCTGAACGAGACGGCGCTGCGCGAACTGAGCGAGGAGACCGGGCTCGACGGACGGCGACTGCACCTGGAACAGCTGAAGACCTACGGTGATCCCGGCCGTGACCCGCGCGGCCGGGTGATCACGGTGGCGTACCTGGCCCTGGTCCCGAACCTGTCGACCCCGGTGGCGGGCACCGACGCCCGGGCGGCGAGCTGGGTGCCGGTGGAATCGGTGGACTTCGACGACCTCGCCTTCGACCACGCCGTGATCCTGCGCGAGGCCCTCGAATTGGCGCGCTCTCACCTGGAATACACGACCGTTGCCGCTGCTTTCTGCACCGAGCCATTTTCCATAAGTGATCTCCGCCGGGTGTACGAGGTGGTGTGGGGGTTCTCGCTCGACCCGAGCAACTTCCGCCGCAAAGTAACCGGAGCGGAGAACTTCCTCGTGCCCACGGGCGAGCGCAGGGTTCCGGAGATCGGCCGACCGGCCGCGCTCTACCGCAGGGGAACCGCACCATTGCTCTTCCCGCCGCTGATGCGTTCCGCCACCATCCGCCAGTCGCAGATCTGAGGCAGGCGAGCGGCCCGGACAACCCCTGCGGATGCTCAGGTCTCTCCCTCCACGAGGACATTGCCGCAGTACGAACTGAAGTCGTTCCGACGGTGGAGACCGTTACCGCCCGATCACAAGAGAGTTCTCTCAGAATCTGGCCTGCGAGAACCTTCTGGGATTTGGCGACGATCACCGAGTTCGAGCGCGTGAGGCTTCCTCCTGCTGAGCGGCATTGTTCGCGGCGCGCGTCGAAGCCTCTCGCAACGGGTGGAGACCGCGGCGAGCGTGTGGAGTGCCATAACTCTGCGCCGGACCGTTGAGCCGCGAGCCGGGCGTTGTGATGCCTGGTCCTCAAGACCGATTGCCGGGTCAGCTCGCGTTCAAGACGCTCGGGGCCGCAACACCTGGCTCGACTTCGCCCGAGGCCGCACCACGGAGCGCGCACCAGTCGCGCGGATGCCGACCAGTGACGTGGAAAACCACTCGTCGATCTGGACGAGGTCCTGATAGCCGCGGGTGCCTGTGCGGCCTGCTGTCCGACTGGTTCCCCGCCAACACCGGTTCGATACTCTTCGTCGACGGCGGCGTGCACTTCGTGGACTGCAGATCGCAGTGCCCGGCGCCCGCCTGGGCGCCGGGCATCTGGGGGATTTGTGCGAGCTACCGACGCGACGCAGTTCCTGTCCACGGCCGCCGTGCTGTTCACGATCTTCCTGACCGTAGCGGCCGGTGCGTTGATCAGCGGGTTGCCGCGCCATCCGGCCGACCTCGTGGACGATCCCGACCCTGGCATCGAGCAGGGCTTCGCGCGGGCGATCCGGTCGATGCTGGTCGACCTGGTGGTGTTGAACGCACTCGGCGTCCTGCTGCCGTTCACCTGCCTGTTCGTCGGCGTGTTCACCCGGCTGCCGACGTGGCTGGTGATCGTGTGCTTCGCCTACACCGTGATGGTGTTCCTGACGAACCTGGCGGCCGTGCTGATGGTGAAGTTCGCTCCCCAGCTGTACGACAAGGCGATGCGGCGGCGCGGACCCGGTCCGTCCGAGGGCTATCTCTAAGCCTGTTGCCAGAAGTTGTGTCTGTAACTCGCGAGAGTTGACCTTGCCGGGAACGTGAAGAGCCTCGTCGTGTTGGATTCGGTTACCACACCTGAACCCACCACAACGAGGCCTTCACCAGTATGCGCCCAGCGCATGTCTACGCCGATCTGACCCCTGCCCAGCACCTCGAACTGGTCACCGCGCTACACGGACCATGCCGAGTCGCCGCCCGAATCGTCATCGTCCTGCTGTCCGCATCCGGAATGAGCGCGCCCGAGATCGCCGAGCTGCTGCACTACGAGCCGGTCACCGTGCGCCGCTGGATCGCACGGCACACCCGCGACGGCATCACAGGGCTGCCCGA
>NZ_JANBBE010000016.1 GCF_024648825.1 Lentzea californiensis | reverse complement strand
CCAGGTGCTGATGGCGATCCTGGATCACGACCCGTCCGTGCTGGCTGACCGGCCCGGTCTGCTGATCATCGCCGACAAGGGCTACGTCTCCCGTGAGCTGGACGCGTTCCTGTCCGAACGCGGGGCCCGGTTGCTGCGCCCGTCTTATCGCAACCGCACCCCACACCCCGCCGAGCACCTGCTCAAACCCGTCCGCCAGCTGATCGAGTCGGTCAACGACACGCTCAAAGGCCAGCTCGATCTGGAGCTGCATGGCGGCCGCACCATCGACGGCGTCACCGCCCGCATCGCCCAACGCGTCCTTGCCCTGACCGCCGCCATCTGGCACAACCGCGCCACCGGCCAGCCCGTCACCCGATCCCTGATCGCCTACGACCACTGATCAGTTAGGACTTACTCGTCTAGGGGCGTCGATTGACCGTCTGATGGTGCTCCGACGCCGCGAGCTTGCCGAGCGCCGTCGGCTGCGCACGGCGGCACGAGAGCTGGTGACCGCATGAGCACCGCGGTCGCCCAGCTGATGAACGCATCAACAGCACGACGCTTTGTACAGTCCGTGTCCGCGCCGCTCGCGTTCCGGTTCGCCGACACGAACCCGCGCACTGGTCGTTCCCTTGCCCAGTCACGGTTTCAAGAGCTGCCGCAACACGTGGCCAGCGTCGTCGCGGATCGACTGCGCCTGACGCCGCAGGTGTGGAACGCACTGGCCCAGGACGACGAGGTACACGGCTTCGTCGGCGCGAAGGCGGTGTTCGAGGTGTGGCAGACCCGCGAGGGCTGGCAGTCGCGGCAGTTCGCGCGGCCGGGTACCGAGGTGCTCGACTCTGAGGACGATGGGGTGTGGTTCTGATGGCTGCCAACGCTTCTGGGTTCGTGCCGCAGGTCGAACTGTCCGCCTACGAGCGGGACCGGCCTGTGCTGGACGAGTACCTGACCGAGGTACAGCGGGTCCGGTTCTACGCCGCCGGCCACCGGTGGCCGCTGGTGCTCGGTGACGGCGAGATCGCCGCCGCGCTGCACGTCGCGGTCGGTGAGCTGCCGGAGGACGTGGACGAGCTGGCGGAGTTGGCGTTCCACGGTGTGCTCACCGAGGGCCTGGACTACGCCAGGGCGCTCGACCTAGCCACTAAGGCCTTGTTCCAGCGGCTCGCTCTTGGCACCGCCACGAGCGAGGACCGGCGGCTCTTCCTGGAGTGGTGGAACAGCGCGGACCGCTACTAGGCCTGCGCGCACGCCGCCGCGACGTTGTGTGTGCACGCCCCGCAGTCGCCGCGCACGCTCCCGGCCACGAGCGGTACGGCGCCGTGGGAGGTGGCGTGATGACCGCGCTGAAGCAGGCTCGGGGTGCGGGTGGCTGGTCGCGGACCACGATGGTGCGCAAGCTGCGTGCTGTGGCCGCGCGGCAGGGTGAAAACCTGCCGGGCGATGCCAGCATGGTCCGGATGGTGGCGCGCTGGGAGAACGACGAGACGCTGCCCAGCGAGTTCTACCAGCGGCTGTTGTGCGCGTTGTACGGGCGTTCGCAGGTGGAGCTGGGGTTCCGGCCCGCTGTCGAGGTGGACCGGGACACACTGGTGGCGGTGCTCTACGTCGCGCCGTTCGACCCGGCGACCCGGCCGGTGGAGCAGCTGCGCGCCTACGCCCAGCTCGTGGTGAGCGACCCGCGTTGCGAGGTCGACACGCTCGCGGACGGCATCCGACAGGCCCGGCAGTGCCCGGCCATGTGGCTGGACGTCGACCGGTTGCGCGTCTGCGAGTGCGTGGCGGACACGGTGCTGGCCACCGGGCAACCGCAGGCTGTTCCGCTGTGGCTGTCGGCGGCGCAGGTCGCGGCCGGACGTGTCGCCTCTGCTCTGCCGCAGGAGGTGGCGTGATGCGCGCACACCTGGGCAAGGAGGGTGTCGAGCTCTCGGCACGGTTCCGGGCCACCGGACGCGGGCCGACGGTCATCGCGGCGCGGTTCAACATCCCGCTGCGGTTCGAGGACCTGGTCTCGATCCTCTACGCCGCGCCGCTGGCCGGTGAGCAGCTGGCCGACGCCGACCGCATCCGCGAGACGGTGCTAGACGTCCTGCTCAACGACGGGGCGAACAAGGTCGCCGCCGACAAGGCCCGGCTGGAGCGGGCGATCGAAACGCGCGCGGCCGATGTCGACCAGCCCCGGCTGATCACCTGCAAGCGGCGGGTCACCGAGCTGTTTCTCACCGCGGACAACGGGTTGCGGGACTCGCGTGAGCGGTCGGCGATCCTGCGCCGCACGGGCTGACGCGCCGCTCACGCATCGTGATCACGCGCGGGCACGACGTCAGTTGACGTCAGACGCGCGGATTCTCGCGCACTCGCGTCCTACGCGTGCGTGTGTGTGCGTACGTGCGTCGCGCGCGCCAGACGTTGCCTGACAACGGTTCTGACGAACTTCCGTCCCCTCGGGACGATCACCCTCGGTCATCTTTGGAGAGGTCTACGCGCATGGCACCGGACCCCGCACTGGACGGGACACCAGCCCCCGAGCCGCCCGCTGGCCGATGGCTGCGCCCCGTCCGGGACACCGGCACCGACGCAGCACCCGGCTTGGACGAGCTGGAACAGCTGGCCGCCCACGCCCGCGAACGGGTCGCCCAGGTGCGGCTGTGGCTGCCGCAGATCGAGGAGGCGGTGTTCGACTGCTACCTCGGCAACCTCGCCGCCCAGCTCGACCCGCACACCGAGGCCGACCAGATCGGCGTCTTGGCCACGCTGCTGGGCGCGGCCGGGGCGCACCTGGGTCCCGGCCCGCACCTGCAACTCGGGTACGAGCGGCACCCGCTGCTGATCTGGCCGATGCTCATCGGCCAGACCGGCGTGGGCAAGAAGGGCACCGCCTACAACGCCGCGAAAGCCCTGCTGTCGTTCACTGACAACGACTTCGTGGCCCAGAACATCCACTCCGGACTGTCCAGCGGCGAAGGCCTGGCGTCGGTGTTCGCGGCCGAAGCCGAGACCGGCAAGGCGGGACGCAAGCCGCGGTTACTGCCCGACGGGGACTGCCGGCTGCTGGCCTACGAGCCTGAGTGGGGAACAGTCATGGCCCGCATGCGCCGCGAGGGCAACACCTTGTCCGCGACGCTCCGTGCGGCCTGGGAAGGCGGCAACCTGTCCACCCTCAACGTCGACGCCCGCGTCGCCCGCCAGTCCCACATCAGCATCACCGCGCACATCACCCCGAAGGAGTTCCGCGAGAAGGTCTCCGCCGCCGACATGGCAGGCGGCACCTACAACCGCTTCCTGCCGATCGCCGTCGCGCAGTCCAAGCTGCTCGACACACCCACGCCGGCCGATCCCGCACTCATGCTCCAACTCGGAGCCTCACTGTTCGACCGGCTCCGGCACGCGGGCGACGTCGGCCCGGTCGGCTTCACCGAAGCCGGAGCGCTCGCCTGGCGACGGCTCTACATCGAGTTCGCCAGCCGCGACGGCGACACCGAGACACCAGTCGAGGAGTTCGTCTCACGCGCCGCACCGCATTGCCTGCGCATCGCCGCCATCTACGCCCTGCTCGACCGCGCCGACCGCATCGGCCCGGCACACCTTGCATCCGCAGCCGCGTTGGTTCGGTACTCGATCGCGTCGGCTGCCGCCGTGCTGTGTCCTGACGATGCCGTGGCAACGCTGGCCAGGTTCATTGCTGAGGCTGGACCGGAGGGACGCACGAAGCGCGACATCACCCAGAAGTTCAGCAAGAACAAGACCGCCACCGAGCGCTACCGCCATGCCCTCGAAGTACTCACCGAGACCGGCCGCGTGAGGGTCCTCAAACGCCCTCGTGCCGATGGTCGACCCGGCCGTGCCACCGAGGTGTACCTCATCGAGCCCGGAACCCCAGGAACTTTGGGAACTTAGGAACTTCGGCCTGCGACCTGCGCAAACGCGAAAACCTAAGTTCCGCACCCCGGAACTTAGGTTCACACAAAAGCCCAGGTCAGGACCCAAAGTTCCTAAGTTCCCAAAGTTCCGCCACATCAGCGAAGGGACCAATATCCATGGCCGCCAAGCGACCACCGATCGGCGTCAAGCTGTCGGTCGACATCGAGCACTTGCCCGACCGCCCGACGCCGTACCGCGCTCGCGTGCGGTGGACCGACCCGGTGACTGGCAAACGTTCGTCGCGTTCCCACTCGTGTGAGACCGAGGATGAAGCCGTGGCGTGGATTAAGGGCATGGAGCGCGCCGCCGCCGGTGGCGTCGACCCGAACGCCGCGATGATGACGCTGGCGGAGTACGGCACGCCGGACGTCCTGAAGTTCGCGTTGAGAGGCCTCGAGGACAAGACGCTGCCGCCGTATGTGTCCGGCTGGAAGCTGCGCATCCTGCCAGCGTTGGGGCATCTCCCGGTTCGGATGATCACGGCGGGCGCGGTGGACAGAGCGGTTATGGACCCGGAGTCGGGTTGGATCGCGGAGGAGTGCAGCAAGTCCGTCGTCAAGAACACGCTGGCCATGCTCGTTCGGATCATGGAACAGGCTCTTCGCGACGGCATCATCGATCGCAACCCAGCACGGATCAAAGGCTGGCAGAAGCAGTACGCCCGTGTAGAGGACGAACTGGACGACCCGCGCTCGCTCGCGCTGCCAGACTGGCCCACCCTTCTACGCCTCGCCGACGCGCTGGCCGCTCGTTCGGCCGGCGCGTACGACGGCTGGCGCGACGTCGTGTTGTTCGCCGCGTGCACTGCCGCACGCATCGGCGAGGTCTCAGGCTGCCGCGTGCGGGACATCAACCGGAACGACTGGACCTGGACGGTCAGGCGTCAAACGACGACCGCACCGGGCGGCCTGGTCGACAAGGGCACTAAGGGCAAACGCGCCAGGATCGTGCCGTTGATCGACGAGATTCGCGAGATGGTGGAGCGCCGTATCGCGGAGACGGACGGCACGAAGGACGCGCGGCTGTTCGTCGGTCCGCGTGGTGGGCGAGTCAGTACGGCGGTGCTGCGCGATGCGACGCACTGGGACGAGGTCGTGACCAAGCTCGGGTTCGACCACCTGAAGCGGCACAGCTTGAGGCACACCGGCCTGACTTGGATGGCCGACGCTGGCGTACCGGTCCATCACCTTCAGAAGATCGCCGGGCATGGCTCGATCACGACCACACAGCGGTATCTGCACCCGCACCGACACGCAATCACTGACGCAGGCGCGTTGCTGTCCGCGCACCTGCGTCAGTCAACACATGGCCCGCAACTACGCGTCGTGTAGATCAGGTTGATAGCGATCCGGGGGCAGTATCAACGCTACCGCTGCGGCGTCTCCTGGCCGGACGACATGTGAGCTGCAACAGGTAGAAATTTAGAGGTTATGTCTGTTTTTTACGAAGTTCCAGAGGAACAGGCCAAGGACAACCGTATCGAAGCAGGTCAGGATAACGGAAATCTTTAACGAATCCGAGTAGATCCACCCAAGGGTCATAGCAAGAAACGCGGGGGCGAGGACAATTGTCAAATTAGGCAAGTGGTAGACGACAAAAATTTGCCGAAACCGCAATTTGCGGTCGGTGGATCTAGTATGCCATCCGATAACACCTGGATGGAGACCGACTAACTTACCCTCGATCTCCTCTATATACCTGGAAAGTCTACCGATTTGAACGGTCTGGAAATTAGCCATATTAGCAAGAAGTGCTACGATCACTGGCACTAGCAACAGTATCGCGCTACTTCGCCGTTCAACCCCTACGCCGACGGCCGCGAGACTTAACGTCGTTGCAGAGACTCGAAGTGTCGTTCGATGATCCATCTTCTTGATGATCTCGTCCCGCAGCGCCTTGTATTCCGCCAGCAGGATGTCCACGTAAATTTTGACATCCTCGCCGGAAACTCGCTCGCCTTCTTCCATTCCGCACACTCCCCACCCTGACGCCAGCTTCATACGATTACACTAGCGACTCGCGAAAAAATTAGCGACGTAGCGTTCCGTTTACCCGCGGCTAGTTCGCGATCCATCCAATATGCAGAGGAACGGCGTCATGTCCTCTATCACATGCGACGACCTTCAACCAAACGCGCCGACAGGATATCAATCGACGTCAAAGTAGGTCCGCTTTCAAGGCTACGACCCATGCCACCAATAAAAGAAATATCAAATTCTTGCGACTCGGCGGGTATGTCTACATCGGAAGCAACCTCCTCAATTAGTGATCCAGAATAGTCGCTGTCAAAATCCTGTCTACTTCTGACAATTCCTAACTCTTCGATTTTGACAGTGACACACCATCGCATTGTTGCCACTAGCCACACTCGATCACCCAAACGATAGGTTGATTTACCGAATAGCGAAACAGGCCCCAGAGTTTGAGTTGTCTGCATCCTAACGGGCGATCTCTTACCCTCCAGGAAGGCATCTGCAATTCGACGGGACATTCCGCCAACGTACGGACTGCATACTGCATCTACCGCCACTCTAAAGCCTTCATCATCTGCAATCATATCGAACAGCAGAGCGTCATCTTCGTCATCATCCTGATCAGCAAGCAACGGGAGAAGATCCGCGATGTTCCTGCAGTAGATGAACTCATCAGCACGATCGCCGAGCGACTCTTTCAGCTCGTCTCGAAGTTCTACGTAAAGAGCAGTCTTACCAAACGCGGCCACGTCATTAGACACAAAGTAGACACGTTCGTTCAACTCTTGACACGCCTGTAGAGCAGCGAGCCACAACACAACATCGCGCGCTCCCGATCCAGGCTTAGTCCAAGATGTTGAAGCTGGACGCTTACGCCAGACTTCTCGACGAAGAGCCTCCATATGCGAATCAGAAGTTGTAGGCAAAATTGTGAGGTTTTCCTGAAATGCGGCCAGGCCGGTAGCGATAACACGTTCAACCTCAATATCGCGCCCGTACCCAAGGCGACTAGCTTCACCATCTTTGAACTCGCGAAACGCAGCCTTTGCATCGCGATATTTCACCCAGGCTTCTCTTGCGAGCTCGCCATATCCGGCCTTGAACTCTTCAAAAGTGATGTCCGCTGTCGCGATTGAATGCCCACTGTCGCGAGCCAGCTCACAAAGCAAGCGCCACAAACGGTGTCCCGCCCTCGGTATCCGCCGAAGTTCGTTCGCATCAATCACGATCATGCTCAGAGGATCCTCTCTTGGAGCCAAGCCACGCGTACGAAGGTAGCGGAGCGTGACGTCACATCTGGATGGACACCCGCCGGCACCCGGTCGCGTGTCGAAGGCAGACGAGCGGCGAAGCGTCTGGTCCACATCTGGTCCACGGCGACACCTCACACTCGATCAGAGCAAGATCGAGATAGAAAACACAAAAGCCCGTCTGATCAGGCATTTCGCCATGATCAGACGGGCTTCCGTCGACCGTCGGGACGACAGGATTTGAACCTGCGACCCCTTGACCCCCAGCGGGACAACGGGTGTCCGCAGCCATCCGGACAGTCCATTTCGGCTGGTCGAGTCTGATGAAAGTCCAGGACAGGGCCTCCAGTCCCGCCTAGTCCCACCGGTCCGTGAGACGCGTGTGAGACGGGGCCCGACCATCTGAGGCCTTCTTCCATGAGCAACACCGTCCGTCCAACCGTTGTCCTGGCGCCGCTTCACCGCGAGCCACGACGCATCCGTCCGCCGTTCAACGTGGAAAGCCACGAGCCTGACGATCACCGTTTTGGCGAGACCAACGATGAATGGCGCGCCCGCAACCGCGCTGACCAAGTCACCGCGCTTCTTGAGGCACTGGACGGCATCGAGCTAGGCGCCCACGACCGCCGGATCGTCGAGTGGCTGGCGGGCTGGGATACGTCCGTGATCGGCACGGTCGCCAGCCTCTTCTACCGCGCTCGCGCCGCGGACGGTGACAGGTGAGCATCGAAGCAATCAACTGGGCACTCAACCACGCTCCCATCCCCGCCGACCGCAAGGACGGGTCGATGTTGGCGATCACTCTGATCGCGCTCGCCAACCACGCCGGCCCCGATGGCCGTGACGCGTTCCCCTCGGTCGAGCGGATGATGCGCTACACCCGCTTGTCCCGACGAACCGTCCAGCGCTCGCTGCGGTCGTTGGAAGAGCTGGGTTTGGTCCGCAAAGGCAACACCCGCGTACGGGACGCCCGCATCGAGGAAGCCAACTCGCGGCCACAGGTTTACAACCTCGTCCTGTCCGCCCGGCAGTCCACAGGTACCGAGGACGGGCGCCAGGATGACGCCCCATCGACCAGCACGGGGCGTCAGCAGAGGCACTTGGGGGCGTCAGCATCAACCAGTTGGGGCGTCACCACGACGCCCGAAACATCCTTTAACCGTCCAAGAAACCATCCGGTGTCAAGCACGCCCGCTGGGCGCTCAACGACACAGCCGGAATGCGGACAATGCGACGCCCGTCCCGGCGACCCCATCTCCGCCCGCGTGATCTGGACCGACATAGACCACAGGAACTCGACTCCTTGCCCTCGCTGCGCTCCACGGCGGTTCGGAGCCACCCGATGAACACCGCCATTCCGATGCCCGACCCAAGCGACGACGAGGTGGAGCGCGCAGTGGCGCAGGTAGAAAAGTACGTAGCTGGTCATGCCTCGATCGCCGAGGTCGCAGTCACCAAGCGAGTCCGCGAGCTGCGTGCCGAAGTCGACGAAGCCCACGCATTGCTGGCGCTTCAGGCTGACAATGCACCGCTATTGGTCGACACCGACCGCGTTCGGCGTACACGAAAGCACGCTGCAGAGGCTGCCCGGCTGCACGCCCTCGCCCAAAACCCAGCCGCGCGAGCCTGGCAGGCAGCACGAGTGCGCCGCTCGTTGACCACCGTTGCGCTGACCGCACTTGTTGGCGCGCTGGGCTGGTCCACGACCGGCGTGCACCACACGCTCACCCGAAGCATGACCGAGCGGGACGCGGCATGGTGGGGAGCATGGGCAGTCGAGCCGGTCATCTCGGCCGTACTCCTGGTCGTGGTGGCGGCCAAGGCATACCTCGCAGCACGCGGCCAGACGCTGAGGCATCGACACCTGGCCGCGGTGGAGATCGGCGCCCTGGCGGTGGCGCTGACTCTCAACATCTGGCCGTATACCCCGTGGCAGGCCGACCGCTTCGAGCCGACGCAGCTTCTGGCTCATGCCATCGGCCCTTTGGTCGCCATCGGCGCCGTCACCGTCATGCCGATCATCTGGACCGCGTTCGCCTGCCTCGACCACGGCATCCTCACCGTAGGACCTACTCCTACCGGGTACAGGCAAAACATTCCTGACGGGCCATCCGTGACCGAGCGGGCTACCGATGTTCGTACTGCCCTACTGGTAAAGCATGCTCGACGGCTAATCGCCGATGGACAGCTACCTATCGCACCCTCCGCGACACGCTTGCGTGAAGCTCTGCATTGCGGCACCGACGCAGCTCGCGAGGTCCGTGATGCACTCCGTTCAAGCGTTGCGGAGTGACAGAGCCACAAACAACGTGCCTCACTGATCGTTGCTTCCTCAAGAGCCACGTTCCTGGACGACCTGATGTCGGTGTGAACACACTGGAGCCGAGACCAGACCGTGTACCTGTCGGCGGTCCCATGATGCCACCGGGTCCGGTCCCGCAGATCATGCGTTCGACTGGGGCGTAGATCAGGAGCTACGAAAAGTCAACGGGGAACCCCGAGAGCGGTCGAAGAACTGGACGTCGTAGGACGCCTCCAGCAGCAGGCTGATCACTTCGGCGACCAGTCTTCACCGGGTGCTTTTGTCCACGCGGGCAGACAAGGCGGATCAGGGTGTTTCGTTCCGCATGACTTCCCAGAGCAGCAAGGCGTCCTCGACGTGCTCGCCCACCACAGCCCATGAGGGATGGAGCCGGTCGTCCAGGTCGATGGCGAACTCTCCGCCTGCCGTTCGGGGCCGCGCCCCAAACGCCGCGACCGGCCAGCGAACTCGTTCGACGACGAAACCGGCAAAGAGCGGCGTAGAGACCGCCGTCTCGAACATCTGGTGGGCCGGGTCAAGTCAGACGCCACGCGGGCGAAACGTCGCGCTACTCCAGGACGCACCAAAGGCAGATATGTCTGACTCAGGCTCGCGGCGCAGGAATTCCACCCGTACGGGAATACTCCGCCTGTGATCTACTCGCCGGGCAGGACCGATCCGAGGTCGAGGTAACACCTTCAAGCCCGTCGCCGATCACTCGATTCGAGTGCAGTCGACGATGAGCAGGTGTCCATGCATGGCCAACGGTGATAGCCGAATCCTGTGTCGACCTGGCGGACCGAATCTGCCCCGAAGACTGCGCACCCGCGTCAATTACCAGCGCTGGCATGGCCCGCTTGCTTCCGACGAGCGTGTCGACGGCCACCCTCAAGCCTGTCCACCCAGGCAAACCATCTCCTGCGAAGACAGTGTTCCCACGAGCCGAGCGCGGTACATTAAGCCAACTGCGACTCGTGCGGTGAATAGAGTTCGGTCCAGGGCTCTCGGATGCATGGCGAGGCCAACGGCGTCCGCAATCACCGCACATACGCACCAGAATTGCAGTGCATCTTGACAAGGCGATCGGGCAAGTCTCATTCTGGACAGCTTTGACCGGACAGGCATCAGCCAACTGATTCGAGGGGGGACAAAGGTGGGCGACTCGTCGAGTGGGACCGATCCGATGGGAGGCATGTCTTCGCCGCGCTTGTCAGGCAGTACTCGGCGGGCAGCACGACCAATGCCTGTCATCGTGCTGGCTGATGTCAGCGGCAGCATGATCGGTGACAAGGTCGCACAGCTCAACAACAGCATCGCGATGATGTTCCGCAGTTTCGCGGCCGAGGACTCGGCTCGCGGCCAGATCTGCGCCGCGGTGATCACCTTCGGCGGCGCTGGCGCGGTGCTCCACCAGGCGATGACACCGGCCGGCCAGTTGAACTGGACGGACATGGTGGCAGGCGGAGGCACTCCCCTGGGACAAGCGCTCCAGCTGGCAACGAGCCTCCTAGAGGACGCGGAACAAGTGCCGGTACGGGCATTTCCCCCGACTCTGGTTCTCGTGTCGGACGGATCACCGACGGATGACTGGGAGCAGCCGCTCGCGGCCCTGCTCGAGAGCAAGAACGGACGATCGGCGCTCAGGTTGTCCGTCGGCATCGGCGTGGACCAGACCAGTGAGTCCCAGCTCGTGTTGGAGTCCTTCAGCACCCCAGGAAAAGCTGTGATGACCACTGAGCACACTCACGAGATCGCCGCGAACTTCCGTTGGGTCACCGCGACGGTGACCGGCCAGTTGTTGGAACGAACGGGGCAGCGGGCCGTCCAGCTAGAGGACCTCGCCTGACCATGGCAGAACCCAGCACTGACTCACCATTGACGTGGCCGTCCGAGGTCCGCGGGCGCAGCGGGCACAACCTCAGGCTCATCACCGCTGCGCCGCTCGGCGAAGGCGGCGAGGGGGTCGTGTTCCGGACCGACAACGACCAGCTCGCGGTGAAGATCCTCAAGCACACGTCGGACACCTCCACCGAGGACGTGGCGGGCAAACTCGACAGGCTCAGATGGCTCCCCCTAGACGACGTGCCGATCTGCCGTCCACTGGAACCGCTGGCTACGCCCCATTTCGGTTACGTGATGGAGCTTCTCCACGACATGGTCGCCTGGAGAAGCATCAGCGACGCTCCCGAAGAGAACATCGAGCAGTGGTACGCCGAACACGGTGGTTTGTCTCGAAGGCTACTGCTGCTCGCGCGGTGCGCCGAGGTCCTCTGCACCCTGCACGAACGTGGCATCGTCTACGGCGACGTGTCGCCCGGCAACATCCTGATTTCCAGCGACGCCGCCTTCACCGAGGTGTGGCTGATCGACGCGGACAACCTGCAGACCGAGAGCACCACCGCCGCCACTCCGCTGGCCACGCCAGGCTACGCGGCACCCGAACTGCTGCGGCGGCTCAGCGGCAACACCGCCTCCTCGGACATGCACTCGTTCGCAGTCATCGCCTACGAAACGCTCACCACCAACCACCCCTTGTACGGCGATCACGTGCTGGAAGGACCGGTCCAGTACGAGGCCGACGCCCAATACGGCCGCATCCCGTGGATCGACCACAGCTCGGACGACCTCAACAGGAGCACGTGGGGTTTCCCGGCGACGGAGGTCACCACAAACGGCTTGCGCGACCTGTTCACTCGCACCTTTGAAGCCGGGATAACAGATCCGCGCGCCCGTCCTTCCGCCGGCGAGTGGGCGGACGCCCTGCGGACGGCCGCCGCACGCACGGTGCGGTGCAACGCCTGCCCTCACACGTACTTCGCCGCCTCGACGGAGTGCCCGTGGTGTGAGATGAAGCGGCCCGCGGCTCTGGTGGTGACCGTCGAGGAGCGCTTTCCCAGGCTCGGCGAGTTCGCCTCCGTCGTGCTCCCCAGGAACGAACTGACCCACGTGCTCCAGCAAGACGTCGAGCTCGTGATCAGAGCGCGCACGACGCACCTGGCACCTGGTGACCCCGATCGCCCCGTGCTCTCCCTCAAATGGGATGGCGGCGAGACCATCCGCGTCCAGAACCTCGGCACGAGCCCTATCCGGCGCGTGCCGCTCAAAGGGGGCAACGGAATGCAGTTCTTCCCCGGAGCGAAGGCGACGGACAGCGCAACCGCGCCGTGGAGTATTCACTTCGGCAACGAGCACCGTCCACACCGGATCGTGCGCGTTCGACCCTCGTCGAACGGGGGCGGGCGTGCTCGCTGAACAACTCACCACAGGAGATTCCTGGCTGGCTGAGGTGAGCGTTCCCGGCACCCGTACTCTGCCGGCGTTCTTCACGGACATCATGCAGAGGCGGAACGTACCCGGCAGGGAAGTGACCGTGTCGGTCGTTAGCGGCGCGCTGGTGATGACGCTGCCGGACCGGACATCACTACAGGTCGAGGCCGACCGCGTGGTGGCGGATCTCCTGCAGGCACCAGGAAAGGCCATCGTCACTTGGGTCACCCACGTGACCCGGGAACGGGAGATCGGTCTCCAATGCCACCAGTTCGCCGAGGTGCAGGTGCCCGGCACGCTGGTGGTGTCAGTTGAGGACGCGGTCGCCGAACAGGTCAGGACCGCGTGCCGATCGACCACGACGGACTTCCACACTGTGCGGGAGTGGCTCTGCGAGGAGTTCACCCTCCCTGCCCAGGAGAACGGCGGTTCGCCGCGGCTCGTTCACACCGGTGGTCCCGGCGAGACGGGCCTCGCCTCCGGCTTCCGTATGCACGGCCGGCGATGGGTGGCGGACGTCGCCATTCGCGACGACCAGATGCGCATCGTGCGCATGACAGACGCCGCGAACCGGTCCGATGTCCGCTGGCCTCGGATCAGCGCCGTCGACGTCGAGTTCGTCGACCGTACGTCGACCGCCGTCACCTCGGAGATGATCCGCGCCGCGCTCGCTGGACTCGACGCCGGTGGCCAGTCCTATCTGGAGCTGTGGAACGACTACAACGAGATCGAGCGCGAATCACTGCTCGACGACGCTCGATCGCTCGGATGGGCGAGGTACCGGAGTTGCACGGTCCACACCGCCGGGCGGTGGCGCTTCGACCTGGCTGAAGGCAGCCAGAGTGAAGCGTTCCTCGCCCAGCTGTCCCAGGCGTCGTCCAAGATCGAGCTGGAGTGCTCAGACCTGCTGCCTGCGGAGTTCAAGGGCGGCAAGGGTGGACGGGTGCGCTCGGAGCACGGCTCGCTGGCAGGGGTCGGTCAGTCGGATCGGACGGTGTTCCTTGCGATCGACGAAGACAGGATCCCCGAACCGAGCGGATACCTCTACAAGTCGCTGGCCGGTGATCGGACCCGGCTCGCCAGACGCGATGAGGCCCGCGAGCGCATCGAGAACAACCAAGCGGAGATGCCGGAGCTCCGGCTCCTCCTGGAGGGCGCGTCAATTCCCCGTTCCCTGCGGGAATTCAAGAACACGAAGCAGGTCCTCACCTCGGCCGTGAGAGCGGTGTTCGGAGACGACGAGCCGACACGCACTCAGCTCGACGCGTTGCGGATGGCGGTGGCGACACCGGACATCCTTCTGGTGCAAGGACCTCCAGGAACGGGCAAGACCCAGTTCATCACCGCGCTCCTCGCCTGTCTCGACCAGCTCGGCGACAGGACGATTCCGATGCACCGCACGCTCATCAGCAGCTTCCAGCACTCCGCTGTGGACAACGTGACCGGCCGGGCACGGCACCACGGGTTGCCGCCCACCAGGGTCAGTCCTTCGCGCGACGTCAACCTCACGAACGTCCGCGAGTGGCGCGACGAGGTGCTCACCGAGGTAGACGCCTACCTGACCGAGCACAGGCCGGAGGTCATCGCCCGGGACAAAGCGGTCCAGGTGCGCCGGATGGTGTCCGCCTACCACACACAGCCGGCCAACGACGCGGATCTGGCCGACCTGCTGCGGGAGGTCCGGAAGGCGGCCGAGGACGTCCTGCCACCGATCTTGCTGAGCAAGTTGAACAGGATGCGGGCCGAGGTGGTCGCCCGGTCGCAGTTCAGCTCGGCGCTGCCCGCCACCGACCGTCGCGAAGCGGCCGCGGTAATCCGGTCACTGCGCACCACCAAGACGGCGTTCGACGATGACGGCCCTCAGCGAGCCGCCTTCGCGTTGAAGGCCCTCGACCGGTTCGGACTGCTCGATGCCACCGGGAGGGACACTCTCTCCGCCGCGTCCACCGCCACCATCTCGGAACCGGAGCTGCTCGCGGAACTGGAAGCCCTGCAGGGCCGGCTCCTGGACAGCCTGCGATCAGGGCTGCTCATCGGTCGCACACCGACTTACGATCCCGACGTCGACTCGCTCCTGCAGGACGTCGCGGACGCCGTCGACGAGGCATACGCCGAGTCAGGCGACGGGATCGACGAAGTCCTCCGCACCTATCGAGAGGCCCTCCAGCAGGACCTCGGCCTGGTGGAGGAGACGCTGACCCGGTACAACGCTGTGCTGGCGGCCACTGTGCAGCAGGCGAAGTCGGACGAGATGAGCCGAATCCTCGACGCACCGCTCCCGGTGTTCGACACAGTGATCGTGGACGAGGCCGCGCGGGCGAACCCGTTGGACCTGATGATTCCGCTCTCCTGCGCGCGCAAGCGGATCATCCTGGTCGGTGACCACAAGCAGTTGCCGCACTCCTTGGAACAGAAGGTCGAGCGTGAACTCCGGCAGAACCGAGGAGCTAGCGGCGTCTCTCTGACGAAGAGCTTGTTCGAACGGTGGTTCGACACCTTCTCGGCCGAGCGGCCCTCAGTGCGCACCATCCGGCTCGACATGCAGTTCCGCATGCACGAGTCGCTCGGCCGCTTTGTCAGCCGAACCTTCTACGGGGGACCGGATGCGATTTCCTCCCATCCGTCGACAGCAGAACTGACACATCGTTTCGTCGACTACGCGGGTAAGACCGTCGCCTGGATCGACGTTCCCGGCAGCAGTGGCAAGGAGGAGCGGGTGGGAACCAGCTATGCCCGCCCGGTGGAGGCGGAACGGCTCGCTGCCGAACTGCGCGACCTCGCGGCCGCCGACCACGAGCGGAAGATGACGTTCGGGGTGATCACCTTCTACCGGGAACAGCAGAACGAGATCGAAGAAGCGCTGATCACCGCGAGCCTCGGCTGGAAGGACGACCAGGACCAGTTCAGGCCCGTCGCGGCGATGGCCCTCACCTCGGGCAGCCGACCCAAGCCCAGACTCAGCGTCGGCACGGTGGACGCCTTCCAGGGAATGGAGTTCGACGTCGTGCTGCTTTCTATCACCCGCAGCAGTGGTCCCGCCAAGGACCCCGGTGACCGGGTGGAAGCCATCCGGCGCTACGGCCACCTGCTGAGCGACAGCCGCATGTGCGTGGCGATGAGCAGGCAACGCAGACTGCTCATAGCGGTGGGCGATGCGGCCATGGCTCGCCGCGGGTCCATGCCGAACGTGCCCGGCGACCCTGACCGCTCTGTCGCCGAGGGGATCGTCGGCTTTCTCGAGTTCTGCCAGGGGGTGCACGGTGCCGGTGTTCGGTCCTGATTCCCCTGTTCTGCTGCCGAAGCACGTCGACTACGCCGGACCGCAGCGATGGGTGCTCTGGCCGACGATGCGCTATCGCGTCGTCTCACCGATGATGCGCGACCCGGAGCTGAACGTGTTCCAGTCCGCCGTCCTGGGCCTGTCCCGCTCGGGTCTGCGCAGCTCCCTCGACATCGCGGGGATGTTGAAGCTGCAGCCGGACCTGGTCGACTTGGTCGTGTCGGACCTCCAGGCCTATCGGTACCTCGACCGGCACGGCGGGGTGACCCCGGCCGGGCGGGCAGCCCTGCGGGACGGCTTCGTCGATCCGACTTCCAACGTGGTCACCTACGTGTTCCAAGACCTGTTCACGGGCAGCCTTTTGCCCATCGCCACCTCGGTACCGGCATGGGTGCGATCGAGCTGGCAGGACGCCAGGAACGTTCGCCTCAACCTGCGCAGTACGGGGTCCCCGTTGACGAAGAACGCCTTCTGCGTGGACCTGGAGGGCGTCGGCGATGTCGACCCTCCCGGAGCCGAGCAGATCCTGGACGCCGTCGCGAGGAGCACGAGTTCCGGGCGGGACAGGGGACGTCGCCGGAGACGAGGAGTGATTCCCGACCGCGTCATGTCACGCGTGTCGTTGGTCGGCAGTGGTGACGCCACCTACGTGCCGCTAGTTCTGCGTCTCGACAAACGCCGCGACGACACCGTCGACATCGTCAGCTGGTCGGCCTGCAACACCATGACGGGACAACCGAGCAACTACTTCCGGCGGTTGGTCGCGACCAGGATGCAGCACTCCGAACCGCTGCGCCTGCGCATCGAGAACTTCGTGGGCAGGCAGAGCGACGCGCTGCTCCAGGACTATGACCGCATGGACGTGGAGCTGCGCAGGCAGTTCACCGAGACGCTCGAAGCGCGGTTCACAGTCCGCATCCGGGATTACCCCGTGCTGATCGAACTGCTCAGCCTCATGGAACGCGACCTGCAGCGCACGCAGCTTCCCGGCGATCACCAAGCGGAGATCAACTCAGTGGTGCACCGCGCCTGGCAGGCGCACGAGACCGTCCTGCGGGACATCGTGGAGCGGCATCCCGTCCCGGCGGCGTGCCTCGACGGCCGGCGCGAGCCACTCACCGCCTTCCTGGGGAACTGCTGTCGCCAACTGGGGATGTCGTTCTCTGAGCAGACGCCGATTCGCAAGGTGGAGCTCTCCGCCATCAAGAAGAACCTGAACCGGCCCCAGCACGCCAACACACCCGTGCTGTTGACCCTCTGTGTGCTTTCCGCCGTCCACGGGGTTGCCGACCACCCGTTCCGGCGCCTGGCTCAGGCGCATCCTCGCCTGCTGACCGAACTGACCACGTTGTCGGGCGACCGCAACGACGTGGCGCACAGCCCAGTCAAGCTCAACCAGGAGTACGCGGAGTCCGCCTCGCGGTTGACCCAGGACACCGTCGCGGCATTCCTGGGCCGGCCTCTCCAAGCCACCAAGACCAAGGAACCGAGCGTTGTCCCGTAACAAGAAGAACACCTCGCGCAGACGTGCGAACCTGCCCACCCCGAGGAACCACCCTATCGGTGCACCGTCCAACTCGGCGGCCGACGACGCCGCGGAGGTGCAGATGTTCCTCGACCTCGCGAGCACGCAGGACCCCAAGATCCTCACTGCCGCCAAGGCAGAAGAGCTGCCCCCACCAGTGTGGTCGGAGGACGATCCGGAGGGTTCCCTGCTGAGGGCGTTCGACGTCATGGATCAGAGGCGCAAGTTCTACGAGGACGCCGCGACCGCTGCCGACGCACGTACCCGTTCCGCGAAGCAACTCCAGGAGCGCCTCGCGGAACGCGCCCTGACCATCGACGCGGATCAGGAAGCCGCGGCGCAAGCCCGCTCCGACGCGGAAGAGCTGCGCGCTCAGGCCGCCGAGAAGATCGCGGAACTGCGCGAGCGTGAGGAACGCGTTCGCGTGCTTGAAGAAGATGCTGAAACAGGCTTCCGGTCCGCCGCGCAGGCCGCGCGGGTGAAATTGGACAAGGAGTTGTCCGAACGTCGAACCAAGTTCGACCAGGAGCTCGATCTGGAGCGCTCCAAGTCCGTGGAGCGTCTGGAGGAGCACGAAGAGCTGATCACCGAGCAGCTCAACAGCATGCGGACGGAGGTAGAGCGTGCTCGCGCTCGGCTGGCCGACGAACAGACTGCGTTGCAGAAACAGCGCGAGGAAATCAGGCTCGACCGGGGCACCGTCCTCGGGCGTGAGATCGCGGTCAGCAGGCGCGAGTCAGAACAGGAAGCCGAAGTCGAGGCGCTTGCGGCCGTAGCAGTTGCTGATGCGCAACGCGAGACGCACCTGACCGCCATCCGCGCGGAGGCGGCGGAACAGCTCACTGCGGACCTAGGCCAGCGGCTGACCGAGTTGGAAAAGGCACTGTTCAAACTCGGGACCACCGATCCCGCTCGCCTGCTTGACGAGCTGGAGAGCCTGCGCACGGCCAACTCCGAGCTGCAGAACCAGATCGCCGCGCGGCTGAACGACGACGACCTGGCACGCCTGCGTTCGGCGGAGGAGCGCAACCGCGAGCTGAGCAACGAGCGCGAACGCCTGTCCCTCGAGCTGCAGCAGCTGAAGGGGAATGTGCTCGCGAACAGCATCAACAATCTCAAAGTTCGGCAGCTGGAGGATGCCGAGCACCACTACGAGGTGATGTCTCGCGGTTACCACTCCCGCATCGCCGAGCTGCATCGCACCATCGAGACCATCTACAAGGACCGCCCCGACCCGCGTTCCCCCCTGTTCCCGCAGTGCGTGAGCATGGACGACAACGCGATGTTGAATGATCCGGGTGTCGTCCTCGATGACGCGATCGACCTGTCCTCGTTCACTCGTAATCTCCAGTCCACCATGTTCCGCGAGAGCGAACGTGCCTACCGCGTCAACGACATCGCCGTGTTCCTCGGCGGCCTCGCGATGGCACGCCTGCACCTGCTGGAAGGCATGAGCGGCATCGGCAAGACGTCGCTGCCCAAGGCGTTCGCCGCAGCACTGCACACCGACTGCGCGATCGTCGAAGTCCAGGCGGGGTGGCGGGACCGCACCGACCTGTTCGGTCATCACAACACGTTCGAGCACAGGTTCGAGGAGAGCGACTTCCTCCAGGCGTTGTACCGGGCAGGAACGCCTCGCTATCGCGACAGGCCCTTCTTCATCGTCCTGGACGAGATGAACCTGTCCCGTCCTGAGCAGTACTTCTCGGTGTTGCTGTCGAAGCTCGAAAACGACGACGGCAAGGCGATGCAGCTCGTGAGCTCAAGTGCCGGTCGCCCACCCGCTCTGTTCGAGAACGGCATCGGGCTGCGTCTGCCCGACAACGTGTGGTTCATCGGCACCGCGAACCAGGACGAGTCCACTCTCGAATTCGCTGACAAAACCTACAACCGCGCTCACCTGATGGAGCTTCCGTCCCACCGCCCGTGGGTCCCGCAGCAGAACAGTGGCAGTGTCCAGCCGTACTCCTCTGACGCTTTGTACAAGGCCTTTTCGAAGGCCCAGGAAGTGCACAAAGACGCGGTCAAGAAGGTCCGTCAGCTGGTCGACGACCTCTCGGGTGATCTCTGGGAGCAGGGACGCGTCCAGATGAGCCCCCGTGTTGAGGAGCAGCTGCGGAAGTTCGTCCCCGTGGTCGTCGCGGCGTGGCAAGGTCAGCACCTTTCGGAGCACTACGACTACGGCGACGCGGACCAGGACGGACTCGCCCTGGCAGCCGATCACTTCCTCGCCTACAAGGTGCTCCGCGCGATCAGGGGAAGGTATGACGTGACGCCGGAACGCATTGAGGCGCTCCAGGAGTCAGTACTGCTGCACTGGGAAGCAAACGGCATGGCGGGTCTGCCGACTCGGAGCACACGCGTGTTCGACGAAGAGCGCCGGCGACGGGCAGGCTGACGTGCTGGAGGCACACGACCGGTTCAAGGGCGAAGTCGATCGAGTCGGCGAGCACCCGTTGCTCGGCAGGTATGTGATGCGAACCGAGGACGGTCATCCCGTTCCCGGTGACGACAACGGGCGCCCGGACCCTCTCGTCATGGCAGTTGTCGTCGCCGTCGTCAACGAGCTGAGGGAGCACGGCTCGTCGGGAAAGTGGCTGGGCGCCAACCTGTTCGTACCTGACACCTCCGCGAGAGCATCGTTGACCGAGCTGGACTTGGCGGTGCTGGAAAGAATCGGCATGCTGGCTGATGTCTGTCGTCGGCCCGAAGCGCGGCTGGACCACGAGACGCATTTGGTGCGCACGGGTCTGGCGCGCCGTGTGCCGCCCGCCGGACTCGCCCGGCTGGCAAGCCACTCGGAGGACTGGGGCGGAATCGAACACGGTGAACTACAGCCGTTGCGGGTGCTGTCCACTCGATACGTGGACGACTTCGACTTCTACGAGAACCGCGTGGCAGCGCAACTGGTCGATCGGCTGGACGAGCACCTGCGGAAGCGGTTGCGGGAACTGGCTCTCCTGGCCGCCGGCATAGCCGATCTTGAGGAATACGACCGTGCACTCGGCAACAGGCAGTCCTGGCGCAAGCACGAGCGCACGGCGCGACTCATCGCGGCGGCCGTGGAGGACCGCGCAGCCTCCACCGCCGCCATCCGCGAAAGTGCGGACACGTTCACCAAGCTGCGAACCCGCCTTCGCATCCTCTTCGGGTCCACGGTCATGCGGCAGGCGAACCGCCGGATCCGCCTGCCGCTGCGTCTCGTCCGCACGAACCTGTTTGTCAACGAGCGGAGATATCGCAAGGTCGGCGAACTGTGGGAGATGTGGGCGGTGTACGAAACCGCAACAGCAGATCGTCGCCGCGAAGACGACGCCGGCTTCTTCAACGCCTATAACACCTACGTCGCGCTTCTGACCATTCGGGCGTTGATCATCCTGGGTTACGCGCTGGACGAAAACAGGTCGTTGCCAGGAGCCGACGTACCGGTCCGTCTTCGCCGCAACGGAGAAGTCCTCGTCTGTACGATCGATCGCGCGGGAGTGCTGACGATCTCGGTCGATGGCGAGGCTCTGACCAGAGTCGTCCCGCTCTCCCACGACCTGACAGCGCCGGTTCCCGACCACACGCGGCAGAAGTGGATCAACCAGATCCGCGGTGTGGAGAACACGATCATCGTGTACCCCGGCGTTCGTGACGAACGCCGTCAGCTCGCACCAGAGGTTCGGTCGGTGCTGCACTCATCGCAGCGGGGGATCGTGCCGATCAGCCCGGTGGAGATCGAGGGTGAAGAGCGTCTCGCCCGCGCACTCCGCTGGCCACTTCAGGCTGCCCGTTACGTCTCGGGGTACCCCGTCGTCCTGTCCGCCCAGGTCAAGCTGCCCGACGTTGACTGGTACCGGGCTGGCGAGCGGGGAAAAGTGGAAATCCTGCGTCGGCCGGACGACGCGGAACTTGCCGCGCTCACCGCGGCGAACAAGTCAGGCTCGCCACGAAGGCGCGGCGACGACGAACTGCGCCACTTCATCGACCAGCTGGGCGAAGCAGACCGACGGCTGGCTGTGCTGGACACTTGTCCGTTGTGCCCCAGCGGCCGCGCCGTGATGACGGCGCGCCGTGATGGCACCTTCGTCTGCCGATGCGATTCGTGTTCCACGACCTGGGGACTGAACCCTTGCGGCAACTGCCGAGAGCGGTACCCGTTCCTCTGGCCGCGCAACGCGGTGGTCAACACAGAACACAGTGACCGCCTCGATATGACAGCCGGCGCCGACCTGTTGGCAGAGCCCTGTGCGGCGCCGAGCGATCAACCGGTTCCTCGTTTCCGCTGCTGCTGGTGCGACCACTGCACCGGTGCTCCGAACTGTGGTTGTGTACCGCGCCCAGGTCACACTTTCGCCGCACCAGAACGTTCGTGAGGAGGCTCTGACGGGCCAACCATGACCGAGCGAGCTACCTCTGTTCGTATTGCCTGCCAACGGCCTGCGGCACCAACGATCAACATGAAGGCCAGCACACAGAGCTCGCGACCACGATGTTCATGGATGAACGCCGTGCGGCGGTCACCTTGGTAGGCGCCTGCCCCAGAACAGAGAGCGATGAGAACCGATGATCAGGCACATGTCAGACACGCTGGTCGGGGCTAGCCGACACCTGCAGAGCGTGTTTGTCGCGATCCTGCTGACTCCGGTGCTGCCCGATGTAGCGGTCGATCTGTTCGGGGATGCAGCCAAGCCAGAACGAGATGCACTTCTGCGCTTTGGCGCAGTCGCGGTCGTCGTTGGCGTCTGTGTCGCCGTCTACGCCATCCAGGCAACGCGTGCTCGCCGAGATCTCGCGCGCAGAGCTCGCGCTCCCCTCGGAGCACTTGACCGTGCAGATCTGCTGATCGCCGCCATCAGCCTCCGCCGAGGCGGCCACCTGCCGTACGAGCGTGTGTCGCGACGTTCCCGTGCGATGGAGGTCGTAGAGTTTCTCGTTCATTCGGTTCGTCCTCAGACCGTGCTGGGTGTCGTATCACCGGACGTCGACAAAGAAGTCGTTGATCAACTATCCAACGAGTTCGCTGCTGACGGCATTACTTTTGTGCCGGTGCACATCACGGATGCATACGAGCCTGCGGTTGTGATCCGCGAAGCGGCCAGCGTGATGACGGCCGCTCGTGAACTCAAGATCGAAGGCACGCACATCTTGGTCGATGTCACCTCCGGCACCGTCGCGATGAGCTTGGCAATGATGCGCGTCGCCAACGGGCTTGGCGCACGCTGTGCAAGCGTGTCGTCCCGCTTCCGCAACGGAGTCAGGGTGCCGGGCGAGGTGTCCGGCCATCAGTTCGATCCACGATTGGTCATCGAACCGTCGTGACAACACGGTCAGTGATCGCGAACTCTAAGCATCGACGTAGAACGCAGGCGTGTACCCACGCCCTGGACCGAGGTGCTCGTAGACCGTTGTCGGGGCTAGCCGGTTCCATCGATGTCCCAGCAGAAGCGCCAGTCCCCCAGGACCTGCCAGGAACAGGTGTATGCGATCGGCAGGCTGCTGCTCAAGCTCGAGCCGGACGGTGTTGCGGATGGCCTGCGCATAAGCCACAGCTTCGCCAGCACTACCAATCGCCTGATCGTGCGCACCGCCAGCGGGGGTCAAGGTGATCAAGCCTGCCGCATCGATCGATCGGTCACGTATGTAGTCAACTACGGCGCGCATCGGATCTACGGCGATCCCAACCGCAACGGCCAACGTGCGTCCGGGTCCGATCTCGGTCCTTCTCAGGTCCAACGCCGGTACAGGCACGAAGGGAGCGTTACTAGCCCACAAGTCTCGTTGTTGCAGGTAGCTGACTGTGCGACCGGTAACATGAGCAAGTTTGGCACCCACAAGGAAAAAAGTCGCTTGCCGCATGGCACCACGCACGAGCACATCGCGGACACCGTCGTCACGAAGTCGCCCAACCGCCCTCTCGAGCTCGCTGGCCATATCAGTCCATTGGATCTGCGAGATCGGTTCCGCACGACTCATTGGGCTGACGCCGCGGTGGCAATCGACCCAATCAAGGACTTCCGTTGCGTCTTCAGGATGAGGGTCTCGGTCGATGGCTTGAACCAGCAATATTGCGCTTCGCCGGCCTCGCTGAAGAGCCAAGGCGGCGATCTCCTGCCTGATCTCATCTGCAGTCAGAACACGTCGACCGGCGCGCACCCAACCAGCGGCCGCCGCGATTCCTGTCTCAAGAGCAGCTTCGTCGTGACGGAGCCCTGCCGCAAGCATAAGCACTTGCGCTCGATCGCGCTCCCCTCCCACAGTGAAGCCTGTGCGGAACACGAGGTGATCGAGCATCTCAAGGAGTTCTTCCCTTTTCGCTGCGACGTGGTCAGCCCACGCTGCCAACTGCACGCCAGCCGCGCTCTCATGAGAAGCGAGACGCGCAAATGGCACGACAAGATCAGTGCGCCCGTCGATCTTGCCCAGCAAGGAGTGCTGCGGGTCAAGAACTCTGTTCGTGAGCAGCTCAAGTCTCGGCGGCCGACTCGGGTCTCGCAAAATTCTGTAGCTGGCAAACAGCTTCTCCAGAACTGACTTGCCCCTGCGAGGACGGGACGTGAGGAAGCCTTCATCCACCATGAGGGACGTAGTCGTCGCCCACTTCACCTGCGTGAAATGATCACCGAGCTCAGGCCGTCGCAGAACGACATCGTCGACGTTGCCAGCCCCGTTGACCTCGATTTCCAGCTGGGTGAAGGAGGCATGAGGCTGAACGACCCGAAGTGCTGCACACCACGTCACGAGGTCCTGATAGTGATCACCACTTCTACGCACGCCGCTGCGGGATGGTGGGCCTGCTGACGGAGACGGCAGCGTCAAAACATCGCCCCTTCAACAGGATCGTGCTCGTCGACTACGGCGATAGGAACAGCCCGAACACCGACCGGCGTACAGACCCAGCCCATCATGGAGAAGCCACTTAAGCAGTCAGCGGCCGGCCTTCCCAAGATGATCGCTAGTACGACGTCGAATCGGAGCTCCGGGTCTGTGAGCAAAGTCTGATAGGTCTGGATGTCAAGCTGGCTTGGTGTGGAGTCCGAATGCGGATGGGTGTGCCACTCACCTACCCACACGCTGCCATCGCGCTCGTATGCCGCCAAGGCAAGATCTTGAGCATGCGCCAAGTCGCGAAGAAAGTAGTGGGCCTCGCGAACTGCCGCTGGCCCTGGAGTACCCGCGTGGCGTACGCGCGCGATGCCGCTGCCCACTTCCCCAAGGAGTATCCCTCCTGCCTCCAGACCATCGTCGTAGTCTCGGGCGATCCTGACGATTGTTGTTGCGGCGTCTCGGGAAAGCATGATCGTCCGAAGCAACGACAGACTCTCACCCTTCATGCGGCCTCACATGTCGGGCACCCAGCCCTGGGCGGTGTGTGGGGTAGCCAACGGATCTCCGTGTTGCGATGAATGTCGAATGGCGGAGCCCATCCGAACTGTGGCTGCAGGCCTACTAGCGCATGCTCGCCGAGCAAAGTCTGACCGGACGCGCCACATCGCTCAAGAAGAGTCGCCACTGCCACCTTGGCTGCGAGTTGTCCAACAAGGTGAAGGTCGCCACCGACAGCGGTCATAGGTCGGTGCGTTGTACCAGTGCCGTATCCGAGGTCTAGCGCCGGCTCGGGGTCCATAGCGCCTGATTCGACCAACGCTTCTCGTCGGCAGGTGAGACAACCATGGTCCGGCCACGGACGTAGTCGAATGAGTTCTCCGGTTACACCGTCCTGCAACACACACGCCATAAGTGCATCTACCTTGGCCCGGCGCGCAAGGTGGCTGACCACGCGGCGTGGAGCCACACCATCGGCAGCACAAAGCACCAACCGAGCATTCTGCAAAAGAGGACGAACTTGATCAGCATCGACGATGACGTTCAAGGGCAACGCTTCGACGTGTGTGTCAGGCCAAGCGTCGATGAGCTGTTCCCTCACGACATCGACTTTGAGCTTGCCCACATGCCGCGAAGAACCAACATGGCGAACCACGTTGTGGCTGAGCAGGCGGTCTGGATCCAGCAACACCAGCCGACCGACCCCGTAGCTGGCGAGCGCGTGAGCCGCAGCACCTCCGATGCTGCCAACACCAACAAGAACTACCGTTATGTCCGCGAGTTTCTCGACCGGCCAGTGCGCTGACAACTGAGAGATGCCGTATCCGGCGGCCTGAACCTCGACATCGACAGCCGTGACGGCAGACTCAGAGATCCACCAGGCGGCAATCTCAGGGACACCAACGTCGGGAAACGTCGTCGGCGCCTCCGGAGAGTAGGTCACGGCCACGTAAGCGCCAGTCGATGACGGGTTCTGCCATCCGCTTTGAACTGCGGATTGAAACGCCTCCACAGGCAGTGCGCCGTCAACACGTCGCATTCGCCACCAACAGGCGTGAAGGTCGGCGCCAACGCGGTACCAGCGATGGCCACCTCGCTGATCACCGCTACGAAGGAAGTGGTTGACCGGAGACAGCGGAGTCGGTATCACGGGATCGTTGCCGTTGGACACAGCGATCACAGCGCCGACTCCATCCGGGTCTGACGCCTGGTACGTAACCCTTCCCCAGTTGCCGCCCGCGCACATCCGGCGTACGACTTCATCAGGAACCAGCACAAGCAGACGGCCGCTCATGCTAGCTCCTCCTTGTTATCGTTTGCTTCGGCGGCCTGATCGACCAAACAGTCCCGACTGTCATCACTGACGATGCCGTTGATGGTCATCGCCTCAGCAACCCCGCTCTTCACGAGGGCGTACTCGACGCGCCAGCCGGCAGCCTTCTGCAAGAGTTCCACCACGGACTCACGCCCAGTCCACACCGAGTTGTCTTGGAACAAACAGAGGCTTCCATCTCCGAGGACGTGAAACCGGGTTTGCGTGTACTCGAACAACTCTGGACGCGGATCCAACGGGTAGATGGCAGGCGGAACCATCGGATATGCCTGCCCGTATAGAACCCGGATCAGCATGCCCTGGTTACCGATCAGGTCACGCAGGCGTGGTGGCTCGGGTCGATCAAACGGCCACAGAGGTAGGAACCCCCGCCACCCTCCAGCCCCCAGTGGATCCCACACCAGCTCCGGACATGCCGCCTGGATCTCATGCCGGTCACGTTCCAGCCGACGCGGCTCGCACTCCCACCACGCCGTTGAGCGATTGTCCGATTTGCTCATGATCAACCCTGTGGTGCGTCCTTCACAGTCCGGAAACCCAGTAGGTAAGGTCCGCTTGCCGCGGCAACGCTGCTCTTGACTTCAGGAGCCGGAAAGTCATCGCCGAGGACCTTGCGCCACAGATCAGCTGCCTCGTCAGTGTCACCCGCACTAGCTGCGGCACATGCCTGCTCGGCGATGTCACGAGCTTCCTCTAGCGCGGAGCGCAACACTTCGATATCCAAATCAGGCTGGATGGCACCGCAGTGCCCCGCAGGATCTTCGACGCCGTAGCCAACCTCGACGGCCGCAGCTGTGAAGAACTCCTTGAGTGCCTCCGGGCGGTTGCGATCGACCGGCAAGCACTTCAACGCAAGTACCTCAATCACAAGCGACTTGACCTTGGTCGGTACGCCGTGTCGCCACTGCTTGAGCACTCGCACCATTGGGCGAAAGTAGGACCACTTTCCCTGAAGCACCTCCACCTCATTGATCAGATACTCAGGGTCTGCTGTGCTCCACTCCTCATCCAGCTTGCTCGGGAGCGAAAGCGTGCCGTCTTCCTGCCTGAGAGCCGGCATCACGTCCACGGTAAACGCGTCATCCTGCTCAGGCGGGTCAACGAAGCACTTCACCGCTCGGTCGCGTGGCTTTGCCAGACGAACGAGCTTGTCGACGGTCCCGTTGGTAGCTCCAAGCAGGGAATTGACCCGCCCTCGCACGTGATCAAGCGCGTCGTCCGAAGATGAGCCGGGCGAGCCCCATTCAGGGTGATCATCGCCTTCGAACACAACAACAAGATCAACATCGTGCACCGGCTTGAGCTGCGTACTGCGCCGCAACGACCCGGAGCCGAACACGTCGACGACGTCTGATTCGCCCTTCAACGCCTTCTTGAAGATGTCTCGACGCTCCCTAGCGACGACAACCTGATCATGATCGGCGTCTACCGTCTTCTGGTAGTCGTCAAACGCCTTGTTCAGATCCATTTACACACCTCAGTTACGTGCCACGACAGTTCTCGGAGCTGCCGGGCCTGCACCTGGTGTGACATGTCGTCCACATTCGAGTGATCAGCTCGCACCGCACCGTGCACACCACGATAAGCACAAGCACCGACAATTCCGTGCACTCCCACGGCGTGTCGAACATGTGTTCAACACATTGAGCACTACGAGTGACTTAGTGACTACCTAAGGCGATAGGCGGTGGAGGGTTGACGCCCAACATGGGCAGGCCACGAACACAGGCTGACCTGCACGAACCGTGCCTGCGGCGATCTGCTTTCATGAACTTTCTTGAGCGGCGGAGCCGCTACCGATGATCATCAAGAGATCTGCAGCTTCAGCACGCAGGCGTCGATGGGGTCACACCGACACGGTAAGCACAGCCCATCGCTTCGTGATGGCGCGATCCACATCGACCTGATCGCGAGATGTATCTGCTGGGCAGGCCGTGATGACGGGCTCGAAGGTGCGGGCGTTGGCCCATGCGCGAATCTGGTGGCAGAACCGCTCCGCAAGCTGCTGAGCAGCTGGCCCGTGGCCGATCGCGCCGAGCTCCGCGCCGCCATCAACCCGGCGGTAAGTGAGGTAAGCCAGCGAGCTGCCCTCGACAAGAGCAGGGCTGCGATCACGGATAGCTGGATTGCAGAGGTGCTCAGCGACCGCGGTGGCATCGGCGGCAATTCGGCAGGTGCCCGGCTCCGTTCCCGTCATGCGCAGCCAGATGCCGTCGAATGGCTCTTCTCCCTCAACGGTGACACCCGACCAGACTGGCGTCTTTGGCTGGCTGAGCACGCCGTAAAGGTCGACGAGGGTTGTGTCCTGATCGGAGTCCCAGTACAGGGTGACGTGCCCTGCGGCATCGACGTTGCCGAACACTTCGTTGTCCTGACCGATCATGGGCACAAAGCCGCACAACCGCACCGAATCCGAGACCAACACGTCGCCGTCGCGGACGAAGGCGACGCTACGGGTCTGGCCCCGCCAGCGCAGCGGCACGATGAGCCGACCGCCGGGCTTGAGCTGGTCACGCCAGGCGGCCGGGATGTCGAACGCGCCGACAGTTACGACGATCCGATCGTACGGGGCGTTCTCGGGTGCACCAAGCGATCCATCCCTGGTGATCACCTCCACCTGTCGAAAGCCGTTCTCGTCAAGCGCTCGTCGTGCCCCCGAGGTGACCTCGGGATCGATGTCGACAGTCGTGACGTGACCGGTCGGGCCGGCTTGCTCGGCTAGGAGAGCGGCGTTGTAGCCAGTTCCGGCGCCGATCTCGAGAACGTTGTGGCCGGGCTGAACATCGAGCTGATCGAGTTGCATGGCGACCACGGTGGGGACAGAGGCGCAGCTGAGTGGAGTGCCGTCGTTATCGCGTTTGGTGATCACTGCGACGTTGGCGTACGCGTCCTCTGTGGTCGCCTCCGGGACGAAGCGGTGGCGGGGAATGGTGCGAAGCACCTGTTCCACCGCGGGGGTTCGGGCGTGGCCGGCCTTCTTGATGCGGTCGACCATTGCGGCGCGCAGCGCCTCGGGCGTGGTGTCGGTGGTGGCGTTCATCGTTTCCTTCTCTGCGGGCGGCCGGATGGTAGCGGGTTGCGATTGGTCAAGAGCGGGTTCTGAGGTGCGGGTCAGCCCTCGAGCAGCAGGCAGGCATCCCATCGGGTGACGAGGTCTGAGGTTGTAGTCGCGTGCAGTGCGAGCAGCACTCCGGCGGCGCCTTCCAGCAGTCCGGGCTCGGCGGATTGGCCGTTGTCGTGCAGGTGCTTGGTCAGCCGTGCATGCAGTGCGGGTAGCTGCTCGGTGAGGCGGTCGTCGATGGCATCGGCGGCAGTGCGGCGGGTGGCTTGCAGAAGCCCGGCCCAGCCGTGACAGAGCGACGGATCACTCAGCAGCGCAAGTTGTCTCTCGTCGCTGATGCATCCGGCGAGGGCATGCTCGGCGGCGCGTTGCCGTGTTGGCTCGCCAAGCGCGATCGCCGCGAGTTGTTGTGCCCGTGCGAGACCAGGGGTGCCGTAGCACCAGGACGGGCGTTGGGGTCCCGATTGCCGCAGCGCCTGGTCGTGCCATTCGGCGCGAGAGATCATGCCTGGCCACCAGGCGTCGTAGCCGGAGCTGTTGCGCCAGCGGTCGAGCCAGGTGGTGATGTGGCTGATCGCCTCGGTCTGTCCGGTTACCGAGATTCCTCGCCTGTTAGCGGTGGCCAGCAGCGCCAACGGCCCGGCGATGCCGTGCGCGATTCCCAGGTTGGCGTGGCCGCCAGGCCAGTCATTGGAGGGTTGCCCGTTGGGGCTGTCTTCGCTCCACCATCCAGGCAGGTGCTCGCCGTTGATGGTGATCGGCTCGGTGAGCCGCACCAGGTAGGCAAGGACATCACGCAGCAGCTCGGGGTGACGGTCTCCGTGTAGCAGCCCGACGCCGAGGCCAGTGAGTCCGCTCATCAGGTCGAACTCTCGAAGCCGTGGAAGCTGTCCGCGGTCGATGCGGTCGTGTGCCTGGCACAGCCGGTGGCGCGTGATCGTGGCAAGGTGCTCGTCGAGTGCGCGAAGAACTTCGGCGTAGGCGGGTTGCCGTGCCGAGTGCAGAGTGAACGCGACGGCAGGTACTCCTCGGAAGAGCCCCGCAGTGTCAGGGTCTGCGGTCACCGAGTCGCGGATCATGGCGCGAGCCCACTGGTGAGCCACGCTCCAGTCGCCCGCACCTGTGTGCATGTTCTCCAGGTGTAGCAGGGTGATTCCGGCTGCACCGGCAGACAACGACTGGCCCCAGCCTGGCGCGGCGTCGGCCGGTGGAACGTCGAGTTCAGCGAGGTTCATCGGCTGGCCTCCGGCTGACGGGCGTGGACGGCCTGCGCGAGGTGCCGTGCCATGCGCCGCGTTGCCTTCTCAGCGTCACGGTCGATGCCGGCTGCACGGTTGTGGTGCATGTGCAGCAAAGATTCCAAAACGGCGTCGGTATCGGTGCCGGCTGATAGTTGCGTCCGGTACGCGGCAAGCGCGGCGGCGCGTCGTGCCCAGGTCTCGGCGACTTGTCCGGTCCATCCAGGCCGGTCGCCGACATCGCCCTGGACGAGACGAATCGCGTCGGAGAGCACGGCACGGTCGGCTGGGCCCGTAGCTGGAAGGGCGGGCCGGGTGCGAAGCCAGGTCATCGCGGCGGTCTGGTCACCGAGGAATCCAGCCACGATGTCCACCAGACCGAGCAGCAGGCCGACTGCGGTACCAGCGCCCAGGATCGAGTCGTGCCGCAACTGAGCGGCCACAGCGGCAGAGTCAGCGGCGAACACGTTCTCGGCGGCGGTCATCTTCGCGCCGCAACCGTAGCGTCCGATCTCCGGCAGGTAGGTGTCGACAGCCAGCCGACCGGCGACGCCGTCAACGCGGAGTTGCTGTCCCCAGTCGCCGAGCGCAGCCAGGCTGCGGGCATAGGCGTCACGATCAGAGGTGGCCAGACGGAGGCGGATGTGGTCGGTTTCATGCGGGCTGCGGTAGCGCACGAACCACCAGCGGGTCTCGGAGCCAATCGCCTGTAGAAGGTATGGGATCTGGTTGGCGATGATCTCGTTGATTCGGTCGGGGTGGGTGAAGACCTTGGCATAGAGCCAGGTGGTGTTCGCTGCTCCTGGCGGCTGCCCGTGGCCGCTGTTCGTCAGCACAGGCCTGGTCGCAACAGGTGGCGACGGTGTCTGCGGCTGGGTGGAGAACAAGGGCACGGCGATCTCGTGGACGTGGCCGCCCGACCATCCGAACGCCTCCGCGGGGGCAGCTTCGAGCAGCATGGCGTGACCGTGCTTGCGTATGTGGGTTTGGAGAATCGCCACGTGAGCTGGTTCGTCGAGAGTGAGTCGCAGGGAGCGGTCGGCGTCGCATAGTTCCACCGTGGCAGGGCATCGCCACCGACGACGCCACTGACCGAAGCGCGCCGTCCACTGGCCATCGTCGAGGCTGGCGGGAAGGTCCGTGGCGTCGAGCCGCCAACGGGCCGAGCTGAGTACCGCGCGGCCGTGCCGTACGCGCGGCAGCACCGGCAGTTGCTGAGCGTGCGAGCCCCAGTCGAACTCGTGCCACGTGGCTCCCAGCGCGCGGGTGAGATTGGCGAGGAATCGAGCCAGTGGCGGCGCCTGCTTGTCCAGGGCGAGTGCGTGAAAGACCTGGGGCTCGATCACCCTCCCCATGGACAGACTGACCAGGTGCAGTCCGTCGCGGGTCGCGATGATCGCCAGGTCGTCTGGTGCGATCACCAGCTGTTCGGGGTGCTGTGCCCGGTGTTCTCCCAGGGACAGCAGGTGAGGCAGATAGGCAGGGACCCGGCAGACGTTCTCGCCAGTCGCGTAGATCGGCGGGAACGACAGCTGCACAGGCAGCGCTCCACTGGCGCCGGCAGGCACATCCGCGTACAGGGGCTCCAGCCCGGAGTTTGCCGCGATGGTGGTGAAGCGCGAGGTGAACGTTCCCGCTGATCGTGCGGGCGCAACGGTGAAGCTGTAGTCGCCGCGGCGCAGTGCGTCCGCGCTGGCTGCGTGCACGCGGGCGGCGAGCTCGACGTGTGCAGGGGTCCGTCGCTGCGTGGCAGAGCCGCCCACGGTGAGCGCAGAGATGATGTCCTCGGTGAGGACGATCTCGCCGGTGCCATCGGCCCACGCGGTCCAAGCAAGTGCGAGAAGCTTCTGCTCGCGTTCGGACGAACCTTCAGACGGCGGCTGCAGGACACTGCCGGGATAGGTGTGTGGCAGGCCAAGTCCCGCATCCGGGTCGACGACGTCGGCTAGCGGCACGAGAGCACCGGTGCCGAAGCGTTCGCAGAACGCGATGTAAAAGTCTCGCCAGGCCGGGTTCCCGGTCGGCTGGTTCGACAGGCGCGCCAGCACGCTGGCGGCCCGCTCGACCTCGTGCGCAAGCTGTTCGGGAAGCCGTATTTCGGCGTCCAAGCGGAGGTCGAGAGACAGTGGGACGCGCCCGGCCGTCGACAGTGTCCGCATCCGTCCGGCCAATGCCTTCCGCAGGTCGCGCTGCGCCGCCTGGTCTGTGCCGGGCTGGTTGTGGCTGCGCAGGTCTTCCTGCACTCGCTCCAGCTCGACGAGGATCGCTGCTACAGAAGGGATCGCGCCGGCGTCGGCGGTGCACAGGCGATCAACCACGTAGCCAAGGGAGTCGGCGACGGTCAGCGGCGCTCGTAGGTTGGTGGTGAGAAAACTTTGGCCCACAAGAGTTGTGAGCATGGCGCTGATGGTGTCGT
Source organism: Lentzea californiensis (assembly GCF_024648825.1). Lineage (GTDB taxonomy): Bacteria > Actinomycetota > Actinomycetes > Mycobacteriales > Pseudonocardiaceae > Lentzea > Lentzea californiensis. Next base: position 138,079 of record NZ_JANBBE010000016.1, on the reverse strand, counting down.
GCTCTACAGCCGGAAACTCCGCGGCCAGCTTGTCAATGAGGTCAGCAACGTGGATGGGTTTGCTTGCAGCATTCTGGACCGCTTGCAGGGCACGGGTGTTGCGTGCGGTCACCGTTTTGTTTCCCTGCGGGACTTCCAATCGCTCGCCACGATTGGTCGCGAGGTTGGTGAACACGACGTCGAGCTGGCGCAGCAGCTCGGGGCACGCTTCAAGTCGGTCGATAAGATCTGCGAGCCACACCGCGTCGACGCGAGCGAAAGCCTGGTGTTCTGAACCCCATCGGCTCTCAACGGCTGGTCCACCAACAGCGACCGGCGCGACTCCTGCGAACAAACCGAACGGGGTGTGGCGACCAGTGATGCGCAGCAGGTAGCGGATCACGGACAGGGTGACGCGCCGGACCTGCTTGGACTCCATGGCGTCGGTGTCGGTCGGCAGCTGGGCGGCGAGTCCTGGGCTCGCATGGCCGATCGCGTCGGCGAGTTCGGTGTGCGTCGACATCTTCAGCAGCCATTCGCGGCACGCCTGGTTGTCGGACAGGTCTGGCCACTGTGCGGGCAGTTGGTGAAGCGGGACTGCCGCGGCGCGAAGCAAGGCAATTCCGCGGTGCCTGTAGGTCGACGCGCTCTTCCGAGTACTCATCCTGCCCTCGCGTTCGTGATCCGGTGGCGAAGCTGGGGCACGGACAGCGCAGTCCGTGCCCCAGCTCAAGTGCGGTCAGGTCAGACGGTGCTGATGCACGAGGACGCGCACGTCGGATCGCAGCCGTCGCTCGTGTCGCAGGCCGATGCCACGCCTGGAGTGGCCGTGGTGGTGATCCGCAGGTCGAGGTCGAAGTCCGAGTCGGCGACGGTGTCGATGGTTGGTGCAGACATCAGTGGTTCCTCCATGTACCTGCTTGCTTGATCAAGCAGGGGTTTTCCTTGGTACGAAACGGTTGCGGCGGCACTACAGCCGGTCATAGTGGTGGGACTTCGCCTCCTTGCGGGGTATGGACATCGGTGGCTCAGTTCCCCGCGGCTTCTTGCCCAATGCAGGGCAGGTAGCCGCCGGTGACGGGATCACGAACATCGGCCTCGTCGCGATCGCAGCCAGATCGAATGCAGCGTGGGACCACGCCATGGGGCAGGTACTTCCACGCGAACCAGTGGCCGGCTCTGCACGGCCAGCACGCCGGGCAGTACGGCCAGGCCGGTTGCATCACGTCGGGTGCGGGCGGTCGGACGGCGAACTTGCAGGCGGCGAATTGGACAGTCCTGCCGTCTCGCGTGACCAGCGTGCGCGGAAACACCCGGTCCACGAGGTGCAGGTAGTGCTGGAACCAGCCAGCGGCGATCTTCGAACCGCTGTCGTTCGTTTGTTGATTGCCCACGGCTGGCAGTACGACCGTCTGCTCAACGTCTTCGGCTGCGGCGATCATGACGCGAGCTCGCTGCACCGGCCTGTGCGACCCCTGCCAGCGGCCGCCCTGTCTGCCGGATCCTCATAGTCCCAGCCCAGCGGCATATCGTCGTGGCTGGTGCACAACGACCCGTGCACACCGTGGTCCCACCTGACGGGGAAAGAGTGCTGGTGTGGCCAGATGCCCTCGTAGTACTGCACGGTCCCGGCCTGACGGACGTCCCCGTCGCGGTTCCGGACAAGTACACGTGTGCCGGGGCGGGGACGGCCTTGAGTACCTTCCGCATGGGTGTCCCACCACTGAGTCGGGTGTTCACCCAACTGGCCAGGTTGAGGCCTCTCGCTCATGGCCGCTCCCTTGTGGACGAGCTCAGACACGTTGCCCGTGCAAGCGATGTGTCACACGGCGTCATCGCAGACGCTAGGTACGCCCAGCGGCGTGAACCGGGAGGATTTCTCTGGGGTCCTCACCTGCACGGATGCGAGGGTGGACGCCATGCGAGGAATGACCGACGGCATGACGATCGGGGAACGCGTCGCGTTCTACCGGCAGCGGCGGGGCCTGACCCAGGTCGTCCTGGCCGGGCTCGTGGGTCGCACCGAGGACTGGCTGCGAAAGGTTGAGCACGACGTGCTCCCTCTGGACCGACTCTCGGTGCTGCGCCGCCTTGCCTACGCGCTCGACGTCGCCCTCGGCGACCTGATCGGCGAACCGGTACTGATGGCCTGGGCGGACGAGCCTGGCCGACGGACTGTTCCCGCACTCAGGGTGGCGCTCATGGACCACCGCCAGTTCCTGACCGGTCCGCGGCCAGGAGAGCCGGTCCGGCTGGACACTCTGGCCATCAACATCGATGAGCAGTGGAGCGACTACCAGAACTCTCGCTACGCCCGGCTCACCCAGCGCCTGCCACTCCTGATCACCGATGCTCAGGCTGCCTGTCAGCACTACGGCACCACCAGCGACGATGGCCTCCGCGCGCATGCACTCGCGGCTGCTGCCCACCAGCTGGCCACCGCGTTGCTGACCAAACTCGGCGAAGCCGATCTCGCGGCGATCTCTGCGAGCCGTGGCCTTGCCGCCGCCAACACCAGCGGCGACATTCTGATGATCGGCTCGCTGTACCGGTCGGTGGCACACGCGCTGTTGTCCATCGGCGAGTTCGAGCAGGCCATCGCCCTGACCCGAGCCGCCGCAGACCACCTCGAACCCGGCCTCGGCATTGCGACCCCGGAGTACCTCTCGGTCTACGGAATGCTGCACCTGGCCGGCGCGGTCGCCTCATCCCGCCGAGACGACCGCGCCGACACCACGGCATTCCTCACCGAGGCAGACCAGGCTGCAAACAGACTTGGTCGCGACGCGAACTACCTGTGGACCGCGTTCGGCCCCACCAACGTCAAGATCCACCGGGTCACCGCCGCGATGGAACTCGGAGACGTTCAAGTCGCGGTCGACCTCGGTCCCCGCGTCGACACCCGCAGTCTTCCGACCGAACGGCGCGTCCGCCACGCCATCGAGACCGCCCGCGCCTACGTCCGGTGGAACCGCGTCGACGAAGCACTCGCTGTGCTGCTTGCCGCTGAGCAGGACGCACCTGAACAAGTCAGATACCACCGGCTGTCTCGCATCCTCGTCCGCGAGATGATCAGACTGCCCCGTCCCGCCACCCGCGCCGTCGAACTGGCTTACCGGATGGGTGTTCACGGCACCGACCCACGCCAGCCGTAAGGTGCCTCGACATGGCGACCACCATGCTTCCCCCAGACTTGCGCGCGGATGTCGAGACCTTGTGGACATACCACGACATGGGTCACGAACCTCGCCGCTGCGACGTTGGCATCGGCCTGGGCAGCCACGACCTCGGTGTCGCCACGTACACCGCCGAGCTTTATCACCAGGGCATGTTCCCGCGCATTGTGTTCACCGGCGCCAATGCGCCCACCACGATCGAACGATTCCCTCGCGGTGAAGCCGTGCACTACCGCGAACACGCCATCACTCTCGGTGTACCCGCCGAGGTGATCAGCATCGAGACCCAGGCCACCAACACCAGCCAGAACCTCACCAACAGTCGCCAGATCCTTGCCGAGGCGGGAGTCCGACCGGAGTCGGTCATGCTGATCTCTCGGCCGTACCAGCAGCGACGAGCCTATGCGACCTGCCGCAAGGTGTGGCCTGAGATCAACGTCGTGTGCTCGTCCCAACCGCTACCGCTCGACGAGTACATCGCCGGGATCGGCGACGTAGATCGAGTGATCAACATGTTGGTCGGCGACACCCAGCGCATCACCGAGTACGCCCGACGAGGATTCGCCATCGAGCAGAACATGCCCGACAACGTGGACGACGCGTTCCAGAGGCTCGTTGCGGCTGGCTACACCAGTCGGCTGATCTAACTGCCGCTCACGCGCACCCGCCGCTTCGGCACTCGATCACCGCGCCCGACCGCGATCCGAGCCTCGCGCTTGTTCATGTCCTCCGATCGCGGGTCGACTTGCCCTGGGCTGCTGGTTCAGCCGCCTGACCAGGGCAGCCCTCTCGGGTGAAGGCTTTTTGAAGGAACCGAGTTGCGCTGTGGAGGGACACTGCCCCTGGACAACGCTGTGCGAGCTCAAAAGACCGGCAGCCCGACGCGCCTCAGCAGCTTGCCGCAGCTGTCCTGCCTGCTCGCGCCACTCCGCGACCTCGGCTACAAGTGCAACAAGAGCGAGCACGAGGGCTACTGCTCCGGGGCCAGTTCGAGCGCGCCTGGACAACACACCTGCCTTGAGCAGCGAGCGCGCCGCTCGGCGCAACTCGACGGCAACGCCCTTCCAACGAACGGGCTGAACGCAATGAGGCGCTACAGCGACCCACTCATAGGCTGCCACCGCATCACTCAACGGTCCCGATACTGGTCCGTCGATTGCCTTCGACACCGCGATGAGCATGTCGGCCGCCGCATGAGCAATGTCGTCGCCGCCATTTCCAGCCGACGTGTCTTCGGCTTCAACGAGCGCCTTCATGTGGCGGCGGGCGCTGTGCGTCGCCTCCGCAGCCATATCCAGTACATGAGCGTTGCGCGACAAACCTGGCGTGTCGTTCAAATCGGCCGGCCCGCGGGTGCTGGCCCATCGGTGCATCAACTTCGGCGCGGACAGATCATGGGCGAGTCGACTGCCGCCGAACCAGACCCGACCGTCTTCCGAACTCGCGCTCAAGTCCGCGAACAACGCCACGCGGTAGCCGGTCAACCGATTCTCCGAATCCCAGCGTGCGTGCACAGACACCAGCGGCTCCCGCTCCAGCAACTCAACGAACTCCGCCGCCGTGGCAGCCTCAGCCGCAGCAGCACGGACCACCAGGCGCAGGAAGTCACGGCTAGGTCGAGGCTGTGGCCCGCGGACCGCCTTCTCGACCTCGGCGCGTGTTGGACGCACTGCCGCTGTTTTGTTCGCTGGTGACGTCGGTGTGAGTCCAAGACACTGTTCGACTTCCAGGCACCACTGTCGCCAACGGGGCCAATCCCGGTAGGTGTCGGCAACGGTGCCGTCGCCCCGGACCAGGTTCACCGCGAGGTGGATGTGGTCATTGCCGTCCTTGCTCAGGCCGTGGTGCACTGCGACCCGTCGGCAGCCGGCGCGGCCCTCACCGTCGGCGCTGAATCCCAGTCGGGCGACAGCGTCCTCCGCGAGTTCACGCCAGCGGCCGTCGCCGAGTTCTCCGTCTTGGCGCGGGATCGACAAGGCGACGTGGTAGACGTGCCCGCCAGGCAGCGCCACGTCGTGTCCGGTCATCGGTGCATCGATCTCACGGGCCAAGCGAGCCATCCAACCTCGGTGGCGAGTCGCAAAGACCCCGCCAGAGAGCCATTCGGGATCCCACGACGCAACCAGATGCGGGTTGGTGTGCTCGTTCTGCTTCCCCGGACCGAAGAGGTACCGCAGGAGTCCGTAAGTATCGGCTCCGTACTTGCCTTTCGCCGGCGCTTTGGCGATCACGTCTTCGGATCCCGTGACGAGTCGGCCGGGTCGATCGCAGCAAGGATTGTTCGGAGCTCTTCCAAGGTCGCGGTGAAGTAGGTCAGCGCTGAAGGAAGCCCGTCTGGTGCTTGCCCCGTGCTGTTGATCCTTGCGGCCATCTGGTTGAGGTTGGTACCAATCCGGATGAGCCTTGTCTCGACGGTGTCGAGACGTTCTGCCCACCAACGTTGCTCGCGCAGACTCCAACCGTCAGCTGACTCACGCAGTGCTGATTCGACCAGGTACCGCGGAATCGACAGCCTTGCGCGCGCAGCCTGGATCTCGAGACGGCTGTAGGTCGTCATGGTGGTGCGGACGTGGATGCTGACAGGTGAGCCACCCTGCACCCGCCGCTGCCGCCGCTTCTTGTTGTGCGTCATCAGTTCCCCCGAGATGATGCGCGGCGTGTCCCCAGCACGCCGCTGGTGCTGCCACGACTTCTTGTCGTGGCAAGGGATCCGGTTACCGGATTTCTAACTTGCTGACCGCGGCTGGTTGCCGTGTTCGGTCTCGAAGCGCGCACCAAGGGATCGAAGGGAGCGGCACTCTCGGCACCGCTCCCTTCGCGCTCTTCCGCACTCCCTTCGAGCCTGATCCGCCACACCCAACCGCCACCGAAGGTGGCTTTCTGCGAGCGAACCTTGGCCTTCGACTTCGCACGTTTCAGCGTGTCCTTGGAGAAACCGGCCTGGTCCCCGTTGGACAACACGTCGGCAACCGCAGCCTCGCCTCCGCAGTCGACGAGGTACTCGGTGAGCCACGCGACGGCGTCCGCACGGTCGTCACCGTGGTCGTACGCGGGATGTTGGAGGAGATCGGCGACCGATGTCGCCGACTCTCCCAACCAGCGAATCCTGCCGACGGTGGCCTCGCCTTTGTCGTCAGCGGAGACCGAAACCGCCTCGGTGCCGTATGCAAGCGACGGGACAGTTGGGACCGACACGATGTTGGATTTGATGACCGAAAGGACGAAGTTGTCCTCGTCCGCTCCGCACGCCAACACGTGTCGAACAACCTGCGTGTACGCGCCAGCGCCGCCGATAGCGTCGACTGGATCGACGCCTGCCGTTGCCTTCCGGAAGTGTCCGACTCCCAAAATCGCCGCGCCCGTGTGGTGCGCCAGCAGCTTCAGCTTCTCCAACTGCGGGCGCACGACGGAGTTGTCGTTGAGTTGGCCGGACAAGGACGAGTTGAGCGCATCCAGCACGAGCAAGACCGGCTGCCATGCCGCGATCGCTTCACGTGCTGCGTCCAGGTCGAGGTTGACGATCAGCGGTGTCCCGTCGACCGATTCGCCGTAGACGACGTCGACCAGGTGCAGGTAGTCCGGATCTCCGCCGGCTGCGACGAAGCGGGCCTTCAGAGTGGACGGTGAGTCCTCGGTGGTCGAGTAGAGGACATGATGCGGCTCGCCTTTGAAGGCGCCGTCCAGCTGTCCCGTGGTCAGTTTGGCGGCGAGGTCGACAACAACGGTGCTCTTCCCGATCCCTGGTTTGCCGACCAACAACGACACCTCACCAACAGGCAGGTAGTCGTTCCACACGTACCGCGTCTGCACGATCTCGACGTCGCGAATCGCTCGGACCCGCAAGCGCCGGCTCGGCGGTTCATCTGTCATGGCCGGTCCCCCGAACGTGGCCATCGCGTCAGTCCGTTGCCGACAGCTTGCGGATGATCGACTCGGTGTAGGCGACGTAGCGGCTCCCGAACCTGTCCACCCGTGCAGGGAACTCGCCGCGTGCAACGAGTTCGTAGGAGTAGCTGCGACTCAGGCCGAATGCCTCTCCAGCTGTCGGCACATCGACGGTCGGAGGCCACTCTGCCTTGATCTCCGCCAAGGTTGGACGCTTCTTGTGCTGTCGCCTAGTCATCGCGCTCCTCCAGGCGCTCGCGCTCGACCAGACGAGTCAGGAGGGTGTGGTACGCAAAGATGTTGCGACCACACGGTAACCGATCACCTGTCTCCCAGCGGTGCACAGTCGACGCCGTGACCTCACAGTCCTGGGCAACCAACGCCTGACTGAGACCGGCAACGACACGTAGCTGACGCGCCCTCCCGGTCCTGATCCATTCACGAAGCTCTGCGGATTGCTCCGCCAAAGCCATTCCCCCGATAGCCATGCCATGCACGATAGACTCAAAGACATTGACTATGCCACCACGATGGCATAGCTTGTAGTCGTCCGGTTACCGACAATGAGGGAGGTCGTATCGTTCTGCCGTGCCTCGCCTGCCGAAGAACTTCCAGATCGCCTGGGTCACCATCGACGAACTGGCTCCCCGCGGCTATCTGTCCACAGGGTCGAACACCGCGATACCGAACCGCTTCGAGGCCAAATTCCAGCTGGAGAATCCACCGGCGGCGGTGGTCCTTGAAGTGTTCGTCGGGGCTGACCTTCGCCCCGTTGCGATCTCGGTGAAGGTCCAGGCGAACACCAAGACTCCGGTCACGACGTCAGTGATGAGACAGATCCTCATCGACCAACTCGTGCAGAGGGCCGTGGAGGAAGCCACGGTGCCGGCCTCGACGCGGGAGCAATGGCTCGCCACGCTTCCACCTGGCGCCGTGCAGCCGACGGACCGCAGTGAGGCCGCACCGAGTGCAGATCAACGCGCTCGCACCCAAGCCGATGACGATGCCCGGCGCGCCGCATTGATCTATGCAGAGGCCGTGTCCAGGGGCAACAGGGCGCCCGCCGTGGCGGTCGCCAACGTCATGAACCGTTCACGCACGCAGGTCGCTCGGTACATCCGCCGAGCTCGCGAGCTAGGAATTCTTCCCCCTCTGGGCGAGACCGAGGGGGACTGATCGCCAAGGGGAAACATGGGGGATCCGATCAAGAAGATCGAGCTGAAAGACGGGACCATCAGGTACCGGTTCGTGATCGACGTCGGACGTGATCCCGACGGCAAGCGCAAGCAGCTGACCAAGACCTATGACACTCGGAAGGAAGCCCGCGCCGAGTACGCGAAGATCAAGCACCAGACCGACGAGGGAACGTTTGTCGGGCCGGACAAGATGACCGTCACGGAGTGGCTCGACATCTGGCTGACGTCGGCGACGATCGATGTCGAGAAGGCCACGGCGTCGAACTACGCCGACGCGCTTCTGCCAGTGCGGGAACGACTTGGCCATCGGCGCCTTCAACAACTCAGCGAAGAAGACGTGGACGGCCTAGTGAGCTGGATGCTCACTTCCGGCCGCAAGCGCGGAGGAAAGGTCGGCACCGGTCTTGGCGTCCGGTCGGTCCAGCTGACTCTTGGCCGCTTCAGGGCCGCGTTGAACATCGCGGTGCGACGGAAGCTGGTCGTGCGCAACGTCGCTCAGTACACCCAGATTCCCCGCGAGGCACGCAGGAAGGCAGCAGCGGCTGCAGCTGAGCGAGTGCCCTGGAGTGAGACGGAGGTGAGACAGTTCCTCGCTGCGATCCGGGACCACAGACTGCACGCCCCGGTCCTGCTTTCGCTGATCGGGATGCGCCCTGCCGAAGTGTGCGGACTCCGCTGGTCAGCCGTCGATCTCGAAGCCGAAACGTTGTCCGTGGAGCTCACCCGGACGCTCGTCGACGGCGAAGTCGAGGAGAAGGGGCCGAAGTCCGAGAAGGGCAAGCGCAGGTTGCCGCTGCCCAAGCCGCTACATGCCGCCTTGAAGGCCATCAAAGCCCGCCAAGCGCGCGAGGCGATGAAGGCAGGCGACGCCTACAACCGCTCAGGGTTCGTGCTCGTCGACGAGCTGGGTACGGCATGGAAGACGGACAAGTTCAGACGGGCGATCTACAAGCTGATGGCCCAGGCGAAGGTCCGGAAGGTCCGGCCTTACGACGCTCGGCACGCCTGCCTGACCTATCTGGCTACCTCCGGCGTCCCCGACGTCATTGTCAGCGCTTGGGCAGGACACGCTGACTTGAGCTTCACCAAGCGGGTTTACATCCACCCCAACGCCGAGCACCTGAAAGAAGCCGCAAACCAACTGGACGAGTTGCTCGGCTGAGAAGCAGTACGAGCGTTCGTGAGAAATTGTGAGATGACGGCCCTTAAAACGCAGTCAGGGCCTTGTCTCACCGTAGTGATCCAAGGCCCTGACCTGGACTTTCGCCATACTTCGACCGTCGGGACGACAGGATTTGAACCTGCGACCCCTTGACCCCCAGTCAAGTGCGCTACCAAACTGCGCCACGTCCCGGCCACACTTCCGGTTCCCCGGCGTGCATGAGAAATCCTACAACACCGCGGACAGAGATCAAAAACGGCCCCCACAACAGGCCGCGAGCTGCGGAAATACGGCGGGGACCCGAAGTTCGGGTCCCCGCGTCCCTCGGTCCGACCGATCCCCCGATCCTCGACCGACACCTGAACTATGCGGTGGCGGCGTCTCGGGCGCCACCCTCGAAAGTCGACTCTTGTCCGTCAACCTTCGGCTTACCGGGCGGCAGGACGGCGCTGACGCTGAAGCCGCCGTCTGTTCGGTACGAGGTGGTCAGGGTGCCGCCTGCCAGGCGTACTCGTTCTGAGAGGCCGTGCAGGCCCGCGCCTCCGCCGTCTGCCGGGGACGGTAGGTCGGCTGGGCCGTTCACGACTGTTACTCGTACTGGGGACGCTCGGTCCACCGTCACTGTCACCGTGGCGCCTGGGGCGTGTTTCGTCACGTTGGTGAGGGACTCTTGGACTACTCGGAAGAGGGCTCTGGAGACTGCTGGGGAGAGAGGGGTGTCGCCTGTTTCCGACAGCGTGACGGAGACGCCTGCCACTCGGGCTCGGTCTACCAGTTCTTGCAGGGACGGGTAGGTCGTGTCGGAGTTCAGGAGGCCCAGGGCTGCTCGCATCTCGGACAGCGATTCCTTTGCCAGCGCTCGTAGGCGTAGTGCTGTCTCGCGGACTGCTGGGTCTTGTGCGGTGGCGGCCAGGGCTGCGGACTCCACTGCGATGAGGGTGGCGTGGTGGCCTACCGCGTCGTGGATTTCGCGGGCTATCCGGGCTCGTTCTGCGGCTCGGGCCGAGGTTTCTCGGGCCTCTAGTTCCGCTGCTCTTGCCCTGCGGGTTTCGTAGAGGGACTGGGTCAGTTCCTTGCGGGTGGTGAAGAGGGCGCCCAGTGCTGTGGGGGCTGCTGCCAGGCCGAAGGCGAAGGCGGTGGCCAGGAGCAGGGGGCCGATCGGGATGGTCTCCGTCAGCAGGACCGGGGCTATCGAGGCGACTGTCATCAGCAGGATCCAGAAGACCTGGACAGGGATCGACTTCTCCTTGCTGCCCAGGCGGTACTGGGCCACCAGGGCCGGTGCCCAACCCAGGCCGCCGGCTACCGCGGGGACGCACAGGAGGGACGCCAGCCACGGCCAGCGCAGGCGGAGGGACAGGAGCAGGGAGGCGGCTACCGCGGTCCAGAGGGACCAGGGGAACGGGCGGTCCTGCGTCAGGAGGACGACGCCTGTGGTGATGCCTACGGTGAGGATTTCGCGCAGGGCCGCTTTCACCACACACCGACCTGGTGCGCGACCAGAGCCGCCTGCACCCGGTTTTCCACGCCCAGCTTGGTGAGGACGGTGGAGACGTAGCTCTTCACCGTCGCTTCGGAGAGGCAGAGCCGCTCGGCGATGGAGTGGTTCGAGCGGCCGGCCGCCACCAGCTCCAGGACCTGGCGTTCGCGGGCGGACAGCGAGTCCAGCTGCCGGTTCGCTCGGAAGCCGCGCAGGCGTGGGAGCAGGCGGGCGGTGATGCGCGGGTCCAGGACTGCTCCGCCGGCTGCGAGGTCTACCACGGCGCGGACCAGGGCTTCTGGTTCGGCGTCCTTCAGCAGGAAGCCCTGGGCGCCTAGGTCCAGGGCTGTCGCCACGTAGTCGTCCAGGTCGAACGTGGTCAGTACCGCGATCGCGGGTGGGGTGGCCCAGGTGCGCAGGCGGCGGACCGCCTCCAGGCCGTCGACGCCGGGCATCTGGACGTCCACGAGCGCCACGTCCGGCAGGTGGGCGAGGACTTGCTCGACCAGTTCGGCGCCGTCGGCTGCTTCGCCGACGACCTCCACTCGTCCATCTGCCTCGAGCAGGACTTTGAGGCCCCGCCGCAGCAGGGCCTCGTCGTCGGCTAGCACCACGCGTACGGCCACTGACCCAACCAACCGCACCCCATGGCAAAGGGCAACCAGATCGGCCGGGTCGTCACTCGGAGAAAACTACTTCTTGGAGGCGCCGGCCTTCTTCTTCTCGCGCACGCGCACGGAGATGCGGACCGGGCTGCCCTCGAAGCCGAACTCCTCACGGAGCCTGCGCTCGATGAACCGGCGGTACGAAGCCTCGAGGAAGCCCGTCGTGAACAGCACGAACGTCGGCGGACGGGTCGAGGCCTGCGTCGCGAACAGAACCTTGGGCTGCTTGCCGCTGCGCACGGGCGGCGGGGTCGCGGAGATCAGTTCGGTCAGCCACTGGTTCAGGCGGCCGGTCGGAACTCGGGTGTCCCACGAGTTCAGCGCGGTGCGCAGGGCGGGGGCGAGCTTGTGCACGGCGCGGCCGGTCAGGGCCGAGATGTTGACCTTGTCCGCCCACGGCACGCGCACCAGGCCGCGCTCGAGTTCGCGCACCATCTCGTTGCGGCGGTCCTCGTCGACCAGGTCCCACTTGTTGAACGCCAGCACGCACGCGCGGCCGGACTCGACCACCATCGTCAGCACCCGGAGGTCCTGCTCGGCCAACGGCTCGTGCGCGTCCAGCAGCACGACCGCGACCTCGGCGGTCTCGATCGCGGACTTGGTGCGCAGCGACGCGTAGTACTCGGCGCCGCCGGAGAACTTCACGCGCTTGCGCAGGCCTGCGGTGTCGACGAAACGCCAGATCTCGCCGTCGAGCTCCACCAGCGAGTCGACCGGGTCGACGGTGGTGCCCGCGACGGAGTCGACGACCGAGCGGTCCTCGCCCGTCAGGCGGTTGAGCAGCGACGACTTGCCGACGTTCGGCTTGCCGACCAGCGCCACGCGGCGGGGACCGCCGTGGCGGCCGCCGAAGTCGTCGCGCGGGCTCTCGGGCAGCCTCTCGAGGATCACGTCGAGCAGGTCACCGGAGCCGCGGCCGTGCAGGCCGGACACCGGGAACGGCTCGCCGAGCCCCAGCGACCACAGCGACGCGATGTCGGCCATCAGCCGGTCGTCGTCCACCTTGGACGCGCAGAGGATCACCGGCTTCTTCGACCGGCGCAGGACCTTCGCGACGGCCTCTTCGGTGGACGTGGCGCCCACCGACCCGTCCACGACCAGCAGGATCACGTCGGCGGTCGCCATCGCGAGCTCGGCCTGCGCGGCCACGGAGGCCTGCAGCCCGACCGCGTCCGGCTCCCAGCCACCCGTGTCGACCACGGTGAACTTGCGGCCGTTCCACAGCGCGTCGTACGCGACTCGGTCGCGCGTCACGCCCGGTACGTCCTGCACCACGGCCTCTCGCCGGCCGATGATGCGGTTGACCAGTGTGGACTTGCCCACGTTCGGCCGTCCCACCACCGCGAGCACCGGCTGTGGCGGCGCGGCTTCCTCACCGCCAGTGCCGTCGAGGTCGTCGAAGGCTGACCAGTCGGCCTCGTCCTCCCAGGTGCCGTCCAGGTCCGTCATCGTCTTCCCTCACTCATACGAAGTCCATCAAGTTCGGCGACCAGTGTCGCCAGGCGATCGCGCACCTGCTCGGTGGCAACGCCGAGGGCCGCCCGGCCCTTCCCCTCGGGAAGGTGGAACGGCTCACCGATCAGCACGTCGACCTCGGGGCGCCAGCCCTTGGCCTGGTAGGTCCCGCGGCAGGCGATCGGCAGCACCATCGCGGCGGAGGTCTTGGCGAGCCACGCGGCGCCGTTCTGCGCGCTCGCCACGGAGCCCTCACCGCGCGTTCCCTCGGGGAAGATCCCGATCACGCCACCGGCTTTGAGCACGGACAACGCGCTGGTCAGCGCAGTGCGGTCGGCCTCTCCCCGTTTGACGGGGATCTGCCCGATCTTGGCCAGGAGGTAGCCTGCGACGCCCTTGAACATCTCCTGCTTGATCAGGAAAGTCACGCGCCGGGGCAGCACTCCGAACAGGATCGGGCCGTCGGCCATCGAGCTGTGGTTCGCGACGACGACCACGCCGCCGCTCAAGGGTACGCGGTCGCGGCCGTGCACCCGAATCCGGAACTGCCAGGCGTAGGGGACCCGCCCGATCCAGCGGCCGAGGTCGAACAGCCAGGGCACCGTCCCCTCGGGAACGCTCACCCGGTCACCCTCAGTCCTCGGCGGTCCACGAGCTCCAGCAACGCCTGCACGGTGCCCACGAGGTCGAGGTCGGTGTTGTCGAGCTCCACCGCGTCGTCGGCCGCCCTCAACGGCGACACCGCGCGCGACGAGTCGTACTTGTCACGGCGCTGCACGTCGGCGAGCGCGGCGTCCACAGTGGACTGACGCCCTGCGGCGTTGTCCTGCTTGGTCCTGCGCGCGGCTCGCGCGTCCGCCGACGCCGTCAGGTAGACCTTCAGCGGGGCATCGGGCGACACGACGGTGCCGATGTCACGGCCCTCGACGACGATGCCGCCCACGTGGTCGACGGCGTCCGCGATGATCGCCCGCTGCTGGGCGACCAGCAGCTCGCGCACGTGCCCGGTCGCGGAGACGGGTGACACCGCCAGCGACACCTCGGGTCCGCGGATCTCGGCCGACACGTCGTCGCCGTCGAGCGTGATGCCCGGCCTGCGGGGGTCCGTGCCGACCACGAGCACCGCGTTGTCGACGACAGCGGCGACCTTGACCTCGTCCGCCGGGTCGACGCCCGCGCGCAGCACCGCCAGCGCGATCGCCCGGTACATCGAGCCGGTGTCGAGGTAGCGCGCGTCCAGTGCCGTCGCGAGCCGCTTGGCCACGGTGGACTTGCCGGTGCCGGCCGGTCCGTCGAGAGCGACCACACCGCGCAACTGACCCTGGCCCACAGCAGCTCCCTCCGAGACACCCACGGTTCACATTGTGCCTGGTGCGGACGCTCACACCGCAGGCGGGACAGTCCACGACGGTTCCCGCCCCGCTTGATCGGCACGGCACGGCGGTATCGATCGGTGGAATCGGCAACAGGCGCGAACCCTCCCGGCCGATCTGGTGTGCGCACCACCAATCCTTGGAGGACTGAGTGACCACCGCTGAACAGCGCACCGACGTCGAGGCGTTGCTGCGCCGCACGCTCGCCGCGCACAAGTCGATGTTCCTCGCCACGGCCGGTTCGGACGGCTCGTGGGTGGGCGGCGTCTACTTCGCCGAGAACGGGCTGCACACGCTCGAGCTCGTGCTGGAGGAGCGCGGCCGGACGCTCAAGGCGATCAGGGAGAACCCCGAGGTGGCGCTGGTCGTGTCGACCGGGTCGCCGATGGAGCCGTTCCTGCAGGCCCGCGGCACGGCCGAGGTGGTCGACGGGGCCGAGGACGAGGCCGTGCGGCAGCGGCTCGTGGCGAAGGTGCCCGAGGTCGGGCCGTTCCTCGCCACGCCCATCCGCGCGGTGAAGGTGTCCGTGCCGACGTGGCGTGTCACGGACATCGCCAACGGGTGGCTGCCCGGCAAGGACTTCAGCGCCTGAGGTCGCCGGCGCCCCGCTCGTCCGGGCGGGGCGCCGCCTCGATCACTTCGTGTCGGCGGGCAGAACCGGCGTCCGGAACGCACACTGGGCCCTCCGGTCTGGAGGCATCCGATGACGTTGCTGCCCCAGCTCGACGCCCCGCTGTTCCTCGCCGACGGCGGCGCCGAGACCACGCTCCTCTTCGACGATGGCATCGACCTGCCCGACTTCGCCGCCTTCCCGCTGCTCGACGATCCCGACGGCCACGCGGCGCTCACCCGCTACTACGAGCGCTACGCGAGCATCGCCGAACGCGACGGTGCCGGCATCGTGCTGGAGACGGTGACCTGGCGCGCCAGCACCGACTGGGCCGCGCGGCTCGGCTACGACGAGACCCGCCTCGCCCAAGTCAACCGCAAGGTCGTCGACCTGCTTCTCGACGTGCGGCAGCGGTTCGCGATCCCCGTGGTCATCAGCGGCTGCGTCGGACCGCGCGGCGACGCGTACCGACCGGAGACGACGACCATGAGCCGCGAGGAGGCGCGCGACTACCACTCGACGCAGATCAGGACGTTCGCCGGCACCCACGCGGACCTGGTCACCGCCATGACCCTGACCAACGTCCCCGAGGCCACCGGCATCGTGGACGCCGCCGCGGAAGCGAACGTCCCGGTCGTCCTCTCGTTCACCGTCGAGACGGACGGCAGGCTGCCGGGCGGGGACGCGCTGGGCGACGCGATCGAGGCCGTCGACCGCGCCACGAACGGCTACCCGGCCTACTACATGGTCAACTGCGCGCATCCCACGCACATCGCGCCGGCGCTCGACCCCGAGGCGGAGCGGACGACTACCGGAAGCTCAGAGCGCGCTTTCCCCGGCTGACCGTGCTGGGTGGCTGTTGCGGCACCGACCACCGGCACATCGACGCGATCAGCAGAACTTTCAGTGGTTGAGGTCGGTCCTCAGAGCCGCTGCACCGCGCAGGTAGACGTGCTTCACCGCCGACCGCGGCAGGTCGGTCTCGACGTGCGCCAGCAACCTGATCACGCGCGGCATCGAGCCCGGCACCGCGATCTCGGTCGCGGACAGCAGCGGCACGTCCGAGAGGCCGGCCAGGCGCGCGGCGTAGGCGGGGAACTCGGAAACAAGATCTGGTGTCGCGGTGAGCACGACGCTGATCAGGTCGTCGGACGTCAGCGCGTTGCACGTCAGCACCTCGCGCACCAGCTCTGCCGTGGCCTCCAGCAGCAGGTCCCGCGAGTCCGCGTCGATCTGCGTGGCTCCCCTGATCGCTCGCACCGCCATGCGATCGACCCTAGCAGCGGTCCTCAGTGGACTTCAGCGGTCGACGACGATGTTGGGGAACTTGAGGGTGAGGTCGAGCAGGTTCACGACGTAGGCGCCCCAGCCTCCGCCGAGCAGCACCAGGCGCCGCTGTCCCAGTGACGACGCCGTCTCGATCAGCACGTGCAGGCCGCTCGACCCGATGAACGTCAGGGCGGTGAAGTCGACGACCACGTCGCCGTCGCCGGAGGAGCAGGCCAGCGCGAGTTCGGCGCGCAGCAGGCCGCTGGTGCTCAGGTCGACCTCGCCGGTGAGCGTCACCAACGCGCCGTGGCGACGTACCTCCAACAAGACTGGCTGGGGTTCCATCGTGGGTGCCTCACGAGTCGGGAGACAGCAGATCGCGCACCGCCGCCAGCACACGGAGTGGATGTGCGGGCTTCGGCAGATATGCATCGGCGACGTGAGCGGCCGGCTCGATCGCCGAAACGGCTACAACCGGTACGCCGAACGTTCGCGCCGCCGCCGCGAACCTGGTCCCCTCACCATGAGACGTGAGCAGGTCGACGATCGCCAGGGCCGGTGGACTCTGAAGAGACTCCTCAGCCGCCGCGATGCTCGTCACGAGCGCGACCTGGTAGCCCTCGGCGTGCAGGAACGCGGCCAGCGACTGGCCGGAGAACCGGTCGCCGTCCACGAGCAGCACGCGCGGGCGTCCCGGAGGCGCGGGCAGGTCCGGGACGCCCGCACGCGACCAGACCCGCACGAGCGCTCGCACGACCGTGCCGGGCCAGGTCGGTTTGCCGGGCCGCACCTGCACCTCGTCGGCGATGCCGAACAGCAGGCGCAGGCCCAGCGGACGGGTGCCGTTGCCGGCGTCGACGTCGAACACGCCGTCGTCCTCGATGGTCAGCAGCACGGCGTGGTCGCGCGGTTCCCACGTCACCCCGACGATGGACGCCCCCGCACGCTGCACCGCGTTGTCCGCCGCCTCGGACACCGCGAGCAGCACGTCCCGCGCGTCGTCGCCCTGCAGCCCCGACTCACCGGCGAGGTCGCGCACGAAGGCCCGGATCTCCGGCAACGACGCTGGTGTCGCCGGGAACCACCGGGTCCGCGCTTCCATCACGCGGCGAGTGACGGGACCGCCAGCAACGGCGTGATCAGCTCCCGCAGCGTGGTCGCGCGGCGTCTGCCCGCCTCGACGTGCAACGGTTCGAGCTTCTTGCGCGTGCGGGCGGACATCATGTCGCCGGTCTGCGCGATGGCCAGTCCCGCGGTCACCGCCGCCTCGTCCGCGTCGCCTTCCACGAGGTGGTTGAGCGACAACGCGAGCAGCGCGAACGTCCGGCTGCGCGCCATGTCGTCGCGGTACCCCGTCACGGCCTGGTGCAATGCCGTGATGGCCGGGCGTGCGAACCCGCGGTCGACGGTGCGTACGAGAGAGCTGTAGACGGCACCGGTGATGCCGGAGAGGTCGTGCACGTCGAAGAACGCCGCCCACGGCGCCGCGCGTTCGACGTCTGACCGTGCGAACTCGTCGTGCGCACGTCCCAGCGACGCCAGGGCGGCCACCCGGTCTCCCATCTCCGCGTAACACCACGCCTGGTTCGCGGCCAGGATCGCGTTCGTGTGATGGCTGGCCGCGACGATCCCCGCGAGCCGGAACATGCCCAGCGCCTCGGCGGGTCCACCGTGGTGCAGGTGGACCCGCCCCATCCGGTAGCGGATGTTGGCCACCAGGTCCTCGTCCTGGGCGAAGGTCAGGGCGAGGAGGAAGTGGCGGTGCGCGGACCCGCCGAGTCCCGCGTCGAAGGCGGTCCACCCGGCGAGGGCGTGCAGTTCCGCGATGGCGCACCGGAAGTCGCGGCGCACGGCGGCACTGGCCGAGTGCGCGAAAGCCTTGTCACACCACGACAACAGTGCCTGCACCTGCGTCCGGCACGACCCTCCGCCGTAGCGGTAGTCGACCGCGCGCAACGCCGACGTCATCGCCCGCAGGTGCCTGACGTGCACGAGCCCGATCCGGGACTGCGGCGGAGGCAGCGAGGGTGACGCTTCGTAGTGCATGAGGACGATTTTCGGGCGCGTGCCGACACTCGACCAGTGCCGAACGAACCCGCCGGGCAGGGCCCTACGGTGACAGGTCGGCCAGCAGAAGTCCGCTACGCGGCTTTGGGGTGAAATAGGTGCTCTTGCGCGGCATCTTGGTCCCGGCCAGCACCTCCTCCAGCGGTACCGGCGCGATCAGCAACACCGCCTCGGCCTCCACGGACGGGTCCACGACCGCCCGCACGCACGGACTCTCCGGATCGAGCCCGAGCGCCCTGCCCAGCAGCAGCGACTCCACGACGGCGTGGTCGATCCCTTGTCCCGCAGGCAGTTCGACCCGCAGCACCGTGTCCGGGCAGCGCACCACGACCACACCCGGTTCCGGATCGACGACGTATGGCAGCGACGACACCGCGAGCCCCGCCCGTTCCCACGCGGTCACCAGGTCGGACGTGGTCAGGCCGCTACCGGTGATCGCGCGGTGGATCGGCCCGACCCGCAGCCCCGGCCCGGACGTGACGAGCGCGAGCAGGCCCTCGAGCCCCGCCTCCCGCGCCGCCGCGACCCGGTGGTTGCCGTCCGCGACGAGCAGCGGATGCGCGCCCGCCGCCTCGAGGAACCGCTCCTGCGACTCCCCCGGCCCGACGAGCCACACCCAGTGCCGCCGCCCACCGGAGTCCACAAGTGACACGGCCGGCTCCTCGGTCATGCCGAGCACCAGGTCCGTGAGCCCGTCGTGCGGGGTGATCGGGATCAGCATGGCCGCGCTCGTCGCGATGCCCAGCGACGCCAGCACCTGCCCGCGTTCGGCGACCACGTCCGGGTAGACGTCCTCGGTGTGCTCGATCCCGTCGGGGTCGACCAGGCACAGCAGACCGCACGCCGTCCCGTCCGGTCCGTCCACCCGGTACGGCGCCACCACGTCGCTGACCTCGGTGTACGCCCTCCTGATCAGCGCGGCGAGCTCGGTCCTGGCGTGGGGCAGCGCGTCGAGCAGCCCGATGCCCGCGGCCAGCGCGGCAGGCGTGCGGTGGGGGTGCTGGACGGCCAGCAACGTGCCGTGCGGGGCTCTCGCGAGCGCCCCGATCACCTGGCCGGGTTCGGCGAACTCGTCGACGTCGGGGCCGGGCACGCGTTCACGTACCACCCAGCCGCGACGCACGGGGCGTACACGCAGTGACATGCACGTATCATGATCTGTGTGAACGTAGAGATCACGCCCCTGCCGGGCATCGGGACGCGTCAGGACTTCACGATCCGCGCCGGGCGACGCGTAGGCGTGATCACCTACCGGGACGGCCGGTTCGAGCTGATCCTGTCCAAAGCGACGGATCCCGACTCCTGCGCCGCCTCGATACCCCTCTCACCAGAAGAGGCCGGCACGCTCGCGGGCCTGCTCGGCGCGCCGCAGCTCGTCGCCCACCTGCGCGAGGAGACCCGCGACATCGCGGGCATCACCACCCGCCAGCTGCCGGTCACCGCGTTCGCGAACCGCACCCTCGGCGAGACCGCTCTGCGCACCAGGACCAGTGTGTCCGTCGTGGCCGTCGTGCGCGCGGGCAACGCGCATCCGTCGCCCGGCCCCGACTTCCTGTTCGAAAACGGCGACCTCGCGGTCGTCGTCGGCACCGCGGAGGGCCTCGACGCCGCCGCTGAGATCCTCCACGGCGGTTAAGCACAGTGCATGAGACAACCATGGCCATGATCCAGCTCGGCGCGGTGTTCTTCGGCCTCGGTCTGCTGGGTCGTGTCGCTCGCCGTGCCGGAATCTCCCCCATCCCGCTGTACCTGATCGGCGGGCTCGCGTTCGGCCACGGCGGGTTCGTCCCGTTGCACGGCATCGAGGAGTTCACGCACATCGCCAGCGAGATCGGCGTCGTGCTGCTGCTCCTGCTGCTCGGCCTCGAGTACTCGGCGTCCGAGCTCACCACCGGGTTGAAGAAGTCCTGGATGGCCGGCGTGCTCGACCTGGTGCTGAACTCCGCGCCGGGCGCGATCGCGGCGTACCTGCTCGGCTGGGGCACGGTCGGGGCGCTGGCGATGGCCGGCGTCACGTACATCTCGTCGTCGGGCATCGTCGCGAAGGTGCTCGGCGACCTGGGGCGGCTGGGTAACCGCGAGACGCCGGTCGTGCTGTCCGTGCTCGTGTTCGAGGACCTCGCGATGGCCGTGTACCTGCCGGTGCTGACGGCCGTTCTCGCGGGCGTGAGCTTCATCGGCGGGCTCACGTCGGTCGGCATCTCGTTGCTCGCGATCACCGTGGTCCTGGTGGTGGCGTTGAAGTACGGCCGGTTCATCTCAGCCATTGTGGACAGTCCCGACCACGAGGTGTTCCTGCTCAAGCTGCTCGGCTCGGCGCTGCTCGTCGCGGGCATCGCCTCGCAGCTGCAGGTGTCCGCCGCGGTCGGCGCGTTCCTGCTCGGCATCGCGATCTCCGGGTCGACGGCCGAGAACGCCACGCGCCTGCTCGAGCCGCTGCGCGACCTGTTCGCGGCGATGTTCTTCGTGGTGTTCGGACTCAACACCGATCCGCGCTCGATCCCGCCCGTGCTCGGCATCGCCGTGGCGCTGGCCGCCGTCACGACCGCGACGAAGGTCTTCACGGGCTGGTGGGCGGCGAAACGCCAGGGCATCGGCAAGATGGGCCGCATGCGGGCGGGCGTGGCACTCGTGGCGCGCGGCGAGTTCTCCATCGTCATCGCCGGGCTGGCCGTGGCGTCCGGTCAGGTCCACAACGACCTGGCGGCGCTGGCCACCGCGTACGTGCTGCTGATGGCGATCCTCGGGCCCATCGCGGCGAAGTACGTTGAGCCAATCGGTGAATTCTTTCAGCGCAGACGGCAAATGGCCTGAAACAACTGCCCCGTTGTGACGACTCTCTAGTGAGGGCTAGACGGAGAGTAGGGGCGAACAGTCATGACCGAACCCGCGGAAGTGGAGACCACCGGCCGGTTCCTGGTGCTGTTGCAGGAAGACGCCGTCGAAGAGGGCTTGGCCGAGCTCGGCGCGATCGCCGGGTTCAACCCGAACACCGGTGACATCGACTCGGACACGCTGCAGGTGTTCCCGGAGCTCGGCGTCGCCGTGGTGTCCGGGGACCCGAACCTGCTGCGCGAGCTGAACGGCGCCGCGGAGGGTCCCGGCGCGGTGCTGATCGTCGAGCCCGAACGCGTCGTGCACGTGTTCGCGGCACCGGCCGAGGAAGAGGCACCGGAGGCCACGGCCGACGAATCCGTGCTGACCTGGGGGCTGCAGGCGGTAGGCGCGGACGTCAGCACGGCCACCGGCAAGGGCGTCAAGATCGCGGTCCTGGACACCGGCTGGGAGAAGAACCACCCGGACTTCGCGGGCCGCACCATCACCACGAAGTCGTTCATCACCGGCGAGGACGTGCAGGACGGCCACGGCCACGGCACGCACTGCATCGGCACGTCGGCGGGCCCGCGCAAGCCCGCCACACTGCCCGGTTACGGCGTCGCGCACGAGGCCGAGATCTTCGCGGGCAAGGTCCTGTCGAACGCGGGCTCCGGCTCCGACGGCGGCATCCTCGCGGGCATCGACTGGGCGGTGGCGAACGGCTGCGCGATCATCTCGATGTCGCTGGGAGCCGACGTCCCGGTGAACACGCCGTACTCGCAGATCTACGAGACCGTCGCCCAGCGAGCGATGGCCAAGGGCACGCTGATCATCGCCGCGTCGGGCAACGCCTCCTCACGCCCGGCCCGCGTCGCACCGGTCGGCCACCCGGCCCGCTGCCCCAGCATCATCGCGGTGGCGGCGGTCGACGTGAACCGGGCGATCGCGTCGTTCTCCTCGGGCTCGGCGGACAAGATCGGCCAGATCGACCTGTGCGCACCGGGAGTCGACGTCTACTCGTCGTTCAAGCTCCCCCAGAAGTACTCACGCCTGCGCGGCACGTCGATGGCGACCCCGCACGTGGCCGGCGTGGCAGTGCTGATCGCGGAGAAGACCGGCGCCCGAGGCTACGAACTGTGGGCCCGCCTGGCCGGCACCGCGCTGCGCCTGCCGCTGCCGTCCACCGACATCGGCAGCGGACTCGTCCAGGCGCCATGACCGCTTCGGTGGACCAGGTGATGGTCTCCGTGACGGAGGGCAGCCTCCCGCAGGTCCTGGACGACCTGCGGGAGGCGGGCCTGGTGGTGGACACGGTCCTGGAGGCCCTGGGCGTGGTCACCGGCACAACCGAGGTCAGGGCCATCCCGGCCCTGCAGGCGGTGCCCGGCGTCATAGACGTCGAACGGCAGTGGCGCGTACAGCTCCCGCCGTACTGACTAGGCTCTCTCCCGACCCCATCGACGGCTGATCGAACATGTGTTCTATGCTGTGCGCGGGGTCACGTCGTTGCGGAGAGAGGAAACCTGATCGTGTCGGACACGCTCACCGAGGTGCAGGCAGTCGAGGAGACCGTCGTGGAGGAGACTCCGGCGTCGGCCCCAGTGGCCGAGAAGGCCGAGGCGCCGAAGCCGGTGGAAGCGCCGAAGGCCGAGGCTCCCAAGGTCGAAGCCCCCAAGGCGGAAAAGCCGAAGGCAGGCCGCCCGAAGAGCACGGCGAAGAAGACCCGCACCGTAGAGCTCACGCTCACGGTGACCGGCACCGCCGAGGGCGAATGGCAGGCCGACCTGGTCCACGGCACGCAGCGCGTCGTGTCGGGCCTGGTCATCCCGGCCATCGCCGTCGCCAAGGCGGCCAAGGAACTGCACGTGGACATCGCGGAGGGCATCGAGTCGGTGCTCGAGGCGGCACGCGACCAGCACCGCACCCGCATGGAGGAGCTGGAGGCCGAGCTGGCCAGGGTGAAGGCCCAGCTGGCAGAGCTCTCCGAGTAGGTCAGCAACGCAAGAGGGCGGCCCGCACAAGCGAGCCGCCCTTTCGCATGCAACACGACGACTGCTAATCGCAGGTTTACTGGTTCAGCGAGACCAACCGCGAAGCCGAAGGCGAGCCGTCCTTACCAAGCGGGCCCGGCGGCGGGGTCCCATCACGAGTCGCGCCATAGCACTTGCTGCATGCCCGCTCTTGGTGCGGCTCGTGACGGGACCCCACCGCCAAACGCACTCTCAACGCAATCGGCAGCCGCCCAACGCAACAGGCATGCCATCTACCTACTGACGGCGTGGACCCCCTGATCAGATTGCCGGGGTCCGGGGCAGAGCTCCGGGGGAAGCACGCAACGCAACCAGGCCGCCCGCAAGGTGACCCATGCGATTAACGCGAAGGATCCAGAACCAGCTTCCCAGCAGTCCGACGAGCCCGAAGATCCTCATGGGCCTGCCGAACCTCCCCAAGCCCGTACTCCCCACCGGGAACGGCCTTCAACGACCCATCCACAACAAGCTGGAACAACTCGGCCATGGCCCGATGAGCCAAAGTCCCATGCTCACCATCCCGAACCTTCAACGCGTGGGGCAACCACATACCCGCAACGGCCGTGGAGTGCACCAGCAACGCCCCGAGGTCAACCGGCTTGGGCCTCTCCCGCGAGGCCATGCCATAAAACGCAAGCCGCCCAAACGGAGCCAACGCAACCAACGACTGGTCAGTGACAGCCCCTCCAGTCATGTCCAGGACGACATCAACCCGCCGCCCACCGTTGGCTTCCTTCAACGCGGCGGTCATGTCGGCAGCACGGGAGTCGATCGCGACGTCGGCCCCGAGATCAAGCGCCAGCTTCCGCTTCTCCTCGGAGGAAGCGGTGGCGATGACCCGCCCGGCCCCCCACAACTTGGCCAGCTGAACGGCAATCGTCCCCACACCACCAGCGGCGGCGTGGACGACAACCGACTCACCGGCCTCCATGTGAGTCGACTTCCGCAGCAACAGCCAGGCGGTAGCCCCCTGAACGACCAACGACAACGCAGTCAGATCGTCCACACCATCAGGAACGTCGAAGGTGGTCAGAGCAGGCGCAACAGCCTTCTCCGCATACCCACCGGAGTTCTTGGTCAGCGCGACGACCCGACGCCCGTCCTCCGTCAGTCCCACGACCTCGCCGCCGGGCACCAGCGGCAACTCCATCTTCGCGAGGTAGGAGTTCTCGGCCTGATGCGTGTCCGCGTAGTTCAGCCCGGCACGCGAGACGTTGATCAGCACCTCGCCCTCGCCCGCAACGGGGTCGGGCAGCTCCACCTGCTGGAGCACCTCGGGCCCGCCGAACTCGGTGATCTGGATGGCACGCACGGTCAGTTCTCCTCAAGCGCGATGGAAACGGGGTCCTTGCGGGCGGCCTCGATGCGCGAGCCGTCAGCGGCACGAGGCCCGGGCGGGTTGCGGAACCCGAACGGTTCCGACGTACGGCCTGCCTGCACGAACCAGGCCTCGCCGGTCCCCGAACCCTCCACGATGGACATGAAGGCGTCCACCACAGCGGACACCGGGATGATCGGCATGCCGATCTCCTCCAGCGTCGAGCGCAGCGGAACGATGATGTTGGTGTCGGCGAACCCAGGGCACAGCGCGTTCACGCGCACGTCGGGATAGGCACCACCGAGCGAGCGCACGAGCCCGACGACGGCGGCCTTGTTGGCGCCGTAGACGGGGTCGCCCGGCATCGCCATGAGGCCGGCCATGGACGCCGTGGCGATGATCTGGCCGCCGCGCTTGCGCACCTCGGGCAACGCGTGGTGCGCGCCGTAGACGACGCCGTCGAGGTTGATCGCCATCGCGCGCCGGTACACGTCGACGTCGAAGTCGTCGCCCAGTGAGCAGCCGGTGCCGATGCCGGCGTTCAGGAACGCGATGTCGAGCCCGCCGAACTCGTTCACGGCGAGGGCGACGGCCTCGGCGGAGTCCGAAGGAACCGTCACATCGCAGCGCACGAACACGCCGCCGATCTCATCGGCGACGGCTTTGCCCTGGTCGGCGTCCACATCAGCCACGACGACGCGGACGCCGTGCGATGCCAGCCGCCGGGCGGACGCGGCGCCGATGCCGTTGGATCCGCCGGTGATGAGCGCGACCTTGCCGGTGAAGTCCACGGGCATCTGCCTCCTCGAATTGCCACATTCCGACCAGTCGGTATGGTCGTCCGCACAGGCCTGGACGTCAAGCGGACTGATAGGTACGTTACTAAGCGCTTGCTTAGCTCACCATCCCCTCACCGAAGGAGGACCCGTGGCCGACAGGGTTGCGATCGTCACCGGCGCGGCTCGTGGCATCGGTGCCGCGGTCGCGCAGCGCCTCGCCGCGGACGGCCTGGCCGTCGCGTTGCTCGACCTCGACGAGCAGGGCGTGCTCGACGGCGCCGACAAGATCATCGCGAGTGGTGGGCGCGCCATCGGCCTCAAGGTCGACGTGGCGGACGAGGAGCAGGTCAACGCCGCGGTAGCGAAGGTCGCCGAGGCCCTCGGCGCCCCGACCGTGCTGATCAACAACGCTGGCGTGCTGCGCGACAACCTGCTGTTCAAGATGACCTCCGCGGACTGGGACACGGTCATGAACGTGCACCTGCGCGGTGCGTTCCTGATGAGCAAGGCCGTGCAGGCGTTCCAGACCAAGGTCGGCTTCGGCCGCGTCGTCAACCTCAGCTCCACCTCCGCCCTCGGCAACCGGGGCCAGGCCAACTACTCCGCCGCCAAGGCCGGTCTGCAGGGTTTCACCAAGACCCTCGCGATCGAGCTCGGCAAGTTCGGCGTCACGGTCAACGCGATCGCGCCCGGTTTCATCGCCACCGAGATGACCAGGGCGACGGCCGAGCGCATGAAGATCCCGTTCGAGGACTTCCTCACCGGTGCCGCGCAGGCGATCCCGGTCGCGCGCGTCGGCCAGCCGGAGGACATCGCGCACACCGCGTCGTTCCTCGTCAGCGAGGGTGCCGGCTTCGTGTCCGGCCAGGTCATCTACGTCGCCGGCGGACCGAAGGACTGAGGACTCCCACCATGCGCGCTTTCGAGAGCATCGACGAGCTGGTCGCCGCCAAGGGCGAGCACCTCGGGTTCGGCGAGTGGCACGAGGTCACGCAGGAGCAGGTCAACCTGTTCGCCGACGCGACGCTGGACCACCAGTGGATCCACATCGACGTCGAGAAGGCGAAGAAGGGCCCGTTCGGCGGACCGGTCGCGCACGGCTACCTGACGCTGTCGCTGGTGCCGTACCTGGTCCGGGACGTCTACACCGTCAAGAACATCAAGATGGGCGTGAACTACGGCAGCAACAAGGTCCGCTTCCCGCAGCCGGTGCTGGTCGGCGCCAGGGTGCGCGGCGGGGTCGAGCTGCTGGACGTCACGGACATCGCGCTGGGCAAGCAGCTCGTGACCAAGGTCGTCATCGAGATCGAGGGCAGCGACAAGCCCGCGTGCGTCGCCGAGATCGTCAGCGTGATCGTGCCGTGAGGCTGTGGATCAGCAGGTCCGCGTAGTGCTCCGCCAGCCGCCCGGCCGGGATGTCCCCGTCCGGGCGGTACCACGTGCCGAGCTGGTGCAACGACCCGAAGAAGTAGTACGTGGCGACGTCGGCGGGCACGTCGTCGCGGAACGTCCCGTTCCGCTGCCCCTCCTCGACCAGGCCGCGGAACTTCTCGTGGTAGCGCCGCCGCTCCGCCCGGACCTCCCTCTGCTTCTCCTCCGAGAGGTGGTTCATCGAGCGGAAGAACACCTTCGCGGCGTCGAAGTCGTCGACGCTCGTGACGATCACGTCGACAGCGGCGTCGCGCAGCCGTTCCTCGACCGGCCCGGTGCTCGACGCGATCTTCTCCAGGTGTTCGGTCTGCAAGCGCAGCAACCGCCCGTAGATCTCGTGCAGCAGGTCGTCCTTCGACCCGAAGTAGTGGTACATCGCGCCTTTGGTGACACCGGCGTGCTCCACGATCTCCTGCACGGCGACGCGCTCGTACCCCTTGTCCGCGAACAGGCGGGTGGCGGCGTCGATCAGTCTTTCAGGCACGGTCACGTCCGGAGCGTACCTCCCGGCCAAGGAGAACCCAGGCAATGATCAGTCGCTGGACCGTGGTCGTCGATCGCGACGACCTCACCGAAACCGAAGTGCTGCACGACGAACTACCCAGGTCGTCCGACCTGTCCGACTGCGAGGTGTTGCTCCGCGTCAGCCACGTGGGCCTCACCGCCAACAACGTCACCTACGGCGTGATCGCCGACGTCATCGGCTACTGGAACTTCTTCCCGGCCGGCGGCCCCGGCCGGGGCGTGATCCCCCTCTGGGGCTTCGCCGACGTCGTCGACTCCACAGTGGACGCTCTGCCCGCCGGCACCCGTGTCTACGGCTACCTGCCGATGGCGAGCCACCTCGTCGTGCGCGCCGAACTGACCTCGTCCGGTTTCATGGACACGGCCGACCACCGCGCCGAGCTCCCGGCCGTCTACAACAGCTACCTCGTCACCTCGCAGGACCCCGCCTACGACGCGGCTTCGGAAGACCTGCAGGTGCTGTACCGGCCGCTGTTCCTCACGTCGTTCCTGCTGGCCGACCGGCTGGTGGACAACGACTTCCACGGCGCCCGCACGGTCGTCATCTCATCGGCGTCCAGCAAGACGGCGTTCGGCACCGCCCACTGCCTGAAGGGCCAGGGCGTCCGGCTGGTCGGCCTCACCTCGCCCCGCAACGTGGAGTTCACGAAGAGCCTGGGCCTCTACGACACCGTGCTCCCCTACGGCGCTTCGGTGGACGTCGAACCTTCGGTGTACCTGGACTTCAGCGGGTCGGCCGACGTCCGGTCGGCCCTGCACGACCAGCTCGGCTCCGGCCTGGTCAAGGACGTCTCGGTCGGCCTCACGCACCAGGTCTCCCCGCAGGACGCGCGGTCCGAGTTCTTCTTCGCACCGGAGCGGCTGCGCAAGCGCACCGCCGACTGGGGCTCCGACGGCCTGGCCCAGCGCTTCGGCGAGGCCTGGCGTGGTTTCACCGCTCAGGCCGGTGACTGGGTCGCCGTCGTCCAGCACAGCGGCCCAGAGGAGCTGGTCGACGTGTGGCAGTCGGTGCTGGCGGGCAAGACGAACCCCAGCACGGCCGACGTGATCAGCTTTTGATTCGGTGCAACCATTCTTCGAGCTGCTCTCGCGAAATAGCGCCCTGCACCCAGGAGATGACGGACTTCGCGTCCGATATCGAAAGACCGAACGCAACATGAATCACCAGGTGCAGCCGAAGAGGTTCCTCCCGGAGAGCCGGATGCCGATCGACCAGGAGGGCAACGGACTGGACGAGGTCGTGCCCGGCTTCGCGGTACTCCGCGGCTACGCGAGCCAGCCGTTCGACTTCTGGATCCACCAGAGCTCCTCTCACCTTCTGACGCCGCTCAAGCAGCCTCTGAAAACCACTTCTCCAGAGCGTCTCTCGACATCTCGCCACGGACCCACGCGGTGATGGTGTGCAGCTCGCGCGTCGGGAGATCGAAAGCGGCTCGAAGCACCAGGGCAAGCCGAAAGGGCGCTTCCCTCAGTCTTGGATGCTGTTCGACCAGGAAGTCGACGACTTCGACGAGACCGTGTCCCGCACCGCGATACTCGGCGGCCGCACGTGCCAGCCGCTCGACTTCCTGGTTCATTCAGTCTCTCTCATCGTTTCAACAGCGTGGTCAGCAGCCCAGCGATGTTGTAGGCGTCGTCGTGCCCGCGGTGGTGCGTGCCGTCGAGCCTCTGCCCGGCCAGCCGCACCGCCTCGGCCATCCCGACCTCCCGAGGCAGGGCGTGCACCAGCGCGAACAACGTCTTGACGTTGACGTGCCGCGGCCCGAACGGATACCGGACCCCGAAGTCGGCGCACTGCCGTTCGAACATCTTCCGGTCGTAGTCGCCGTACGAGGCCCACACCCGGCGGTCCGAGCGGAACTCCTTGCGCAGCAACGCGCAGGCCTCGGCGAACGAGACACCGCCGGCGACCTGCGCAGAGGTCAACGTCGTCAGCTCAGTGCAGAAAGGACTGACGGAAGACCTCGAAGGACGCACCAGGACCGACCGCCGCTCCCCGCGCACCCCGGATGCCACCGCGACCGGGCAGATCCCGATCTCGATGATCTCCGAGACCTCACCGGGAGGCGGCGTGCCCTCCCAGCACGTCGACTCCACGTCGACCACCAGCACCTCGTCCAACGCGATCACACGCTGATCGTCCCGCATCCGTCTACTGGAATACGACGACGGGCAGCACCACGATCTCGCCCGTCGCGGCGTTCCACGACTGGACCTTGCCCAGGCAGCGGGCGTTGAACTGGCCCGGCGGCAGCGTGTCGCGCAGGCTCGCGCGGTCGCACTCCACCCGTACCCGGTGCGTGCCGACCGGCGCCAGCAGCACCGCCGGGTCGTCGCCGTCGCCGACCTCGAACCGGCCGTGCAGCGACACGTAGTCGCGGATGTCGTTGAGGCGCCGGGCTCTTCCTCGGCGCCATGCCTCGTCCGCCTTGATCGTGGCGGTCGTCAGGTCGACCTCGACCACGCCGTGGCCCGCGCGCAGGCCCGCCAGGACGACGCCGATGACGTCGATCTCCGTGGCCGGTTTCTCGTAGGTGTCGGTGTTCTGCTCGACCACCGAGCCGTCGACGCCGATGCCGAACTCGCTGGGGCCGACCTGCAGCTTGCCGTTCTTGGTGACGGTGATCTGCTTGACGAACTGCCGGGTGACCGCGTCGTCGTAGCGGCCGACCTTGCAGAGGTTGATCATCCGCTGGCCGTGCACGTAGAACAGCAGTCCGGGCACCTCGGGGCCCTGGTCGCGGCGGCGCAGCCATCGCCAGGCGAGCACGACGACCACGACCAGCGCGACCAGCGCGATCAGCGTCGCGCCCCACAGCAGGATCCAGCCCCACGAGACGGACCACCAGAGCCCTCTATCGACATCCACGGATCTCTCTCACCGCCTCCAGCAACGACTTCGCGCCGGCCTCCACGAGACGGCCGCCGCTCGCCTGCGCCACTCGGTCCAGCTCCGCCGTGGAGGCCTCGCCGAACCGGATCGGGAACACCGGCACCTCTCCCCTGCCGACCCGCAGGAACTCGTCCACGGACGGGCCCGCGTTGTTCTCGCCGTCCGTCATCAGCACCACCGCCGTCTCGCCCCGGGCCAGCTGCAACCCGCGGTCCAGAGCGGCCCAGATCGCGGTGTTGTCGCGCAGGTCCTCGGACGCGACGACGGCCAGCAACGCGTCGAGGTCCTCGCGACCGCGCACGGTGATCGAACGCTCCTCCAGGACGGTGCCCGCGAACCGGACGATCGTCACGGTCTCGCCGACGTAGAAGCGGTCGAACCCGTTGAGCGATCCGAACGCCTCCCGCAGCCCGGCGAGGCGAGCACCGGCCATCGACGTCGAGTAGTCCAGCACGAAGACCACCTGCCGGCCGTCGCCCGCGCGGTCGTGGAACAGCAGCAGCCGGTCGATCACCTCGGAGCTGTCCGGGAAGTAGAGCGCGGTGCCGAGGTCGGCGCGCAGCTTCTCGTCACGCACCACGGAGGGCTCGACGGGACGGCGCCAGGTGCGGTCGGCGATCATCTGCTGCGCGGCCGGCGATCGCAGCCACTCCACGACGCGGTCGTACGCGGCCCGGTGCGCGGGCTCGACGAGCATCAGCGGGTAGTCCGACAGCACGATGCCGTCACGCGGGTAGACGATCTCCAGCGGTTCGGCCAGGCGGCCGGAAGCGTTCAAGGACAACAACTCCGACTCGTGCGCGACCAGTCCGTCCACATCGGACCGGCGGACGAACTCGCCGACCGGATCGGGCACGTCGAACGCCCGGCCCGCGAGGAACCCCTGCAGGCGGTCGCAACTGACGTCCTCGGGTCGCAGTGGCGCGCCCGTGCCCGCGGCCGCCGTCGCGACACCGATCAACGCGGCCATGCCGCCGCCGGACACCCGCGGATCGGCCATGCCGTACCGGAACCGGCCCAGCGCGGCCCGGTCCGCGACGTCGGCCCACGTCGGCCGCTCGCCCAGCGCAGAACGGCTGCCGCGCTTCACGCCGAGCACCACCGGGGACGTCATGACGCTCGACGCCAGTTCCGGCTCGGCGCCCCGCAACCGCAGGAACCTGGCGGTGGACAACCACGCCAGGTCGAACCCGGCGAGCGATCCGCTGGCCTCGACCGTGCCGCGGTGCTCCACCACGAGCTCGACCCCGGTGGCACGCCGGAGCTCCGCCAGCACCGGCCCCAGGTCGGCGAGTTCCGTGCTCGCCAGCACCTTCAGGCGAACCGGCGCGGGAGTGCTCGACGTGCACGCGGTGATCAGGAGCAGCAGAACCGCTGCCAGCACCCTCACTTGCACTCGCCGACGACGTCGAGCATCCGCTCGAACAGCTCCGCCTTCGGCAGCTGCACCCGGCCCGCCTCACCGGCCGGCGGTGTCGGCAGCCCGCGGCCGGAGATGTAGGTCCCGAAGTCGTCGGCGGACTCCCCGTTCCAGCTCAGCGAGTGGAAACCCAGCTCGACCGCGCGCCGGCGCAGGTCCGGATCGTTCATCATCAGCTCGCCGATCCGGTCGCCCTCCGGCGTGAACGAGATCAGCTCCGGTGTGCTCTGGTGCTGCTTCTTCGGGTAGAGCAGCACGCGTTCGGAGTCGATGCTCTTCTGCCGCAACTGGTACGCGATGTACTGGTGCTCGTAGATCACCGCGATGACGGCGTGCGTGCGCCCCTCCGGCACGAAGTACTTCGGGGCCATGTCCTCACCGGCCTGGCCCTGCGCGTCGACGTACGGCTTGACCTCCCGTGCCAGCTTCTCCGCGGCTGCGACGGTCTGCGGCGGTTCGTCACCGAACGCGGTGGCGAAGAACCCGACGAGCGTCGCGCCCGAGTAGGCCTTGCACGGATCCGGCGACTGCACGATGACCCGGTTGCCGTTGGTCAGGCCGAGTTCGTTCCACCGCTTGCCGACGTCGGCCAGCTCCTTGAGCCCGGCCATGTCGAGGTTGTAGTAGAGCGGCTTCTCGCTCGAGTCGTGCGGCTTCGCGACCCCCGCCTGCTTCAGCGCTTCGGCGTACTCGCGGAACGTGGCGAGCACGACCGGGGTGAAGAACGGCCGGTACGGCACGACGTGCTTGCCCGCCCGGCGGGTCTTCACGTGCTCGTTCGCCACGTGCCCCGACGGGAACACGAAGTGGTACGAGTCGAGGTCGGGCTTGTCCGCCAGGTCGCGCGAGCCGATCGGTGTCACGTGCACCTGGTAGCCGCGCGCCATCAGGATGCGCTTGACCTGCTCGTCCTGGAAGAAGTCGCGCTTCGACGCGAACAGCGCCCGCACCACCGTCACAGAACGGAACGGGCCGGTGACGTGCCCCGAAACGAGCAGCACCACCAGCCCGGCCACGAACACCGCCAGCGGCGGCACGAACCACAGCAGGAACCGTCTTCGCGGGTCGACGACCTTGAACTCCGGCTCCCGCACGGCTCCCCCTGGAGTCAGACGATCACGGCACCACCGTCGACGACGAGCGTCTCGCCGGTAACGTAACCGCCCGCGGGGGAGGCCAGGAAGAGAACGGCCGCGGCTAGTTCTTCCGGATCACCGATTCGCCCGGATGGCAGAGAGGCCTGGATCTTCTCCAGGTACCCCGGCGGGTACTGGTCGGTCATCTCAGACTCGAAGAAACCGGGGCAGATCGCGTTGACGCGGATGCCCTTGCGCCCGGTCCACTGCTGCGCCAGATCGCGGGTCAGGCCGAGCAGACCGGCCTTGGACGCCGAGTACGCGGCCTGGGGAATACCGCCGGTCACGAGGCCGAGGACGCTGGAGATGTTGATGATCGAGCCGCCGGACTTCATGACGGAGGCAGCGGCCTGGGCCATCCAGTAGGCGCCGTTGAGGTTCACGTCCACGACGGCGCGGAACTCCTCCGGCGTCTCCCGCGAGGCCGGCACCGCCGACGCGACACCGGCGTTGTTCACGAGCACCGCCACCGTGCCGAACTCGGCGGCCGCACGCGCGACCTCGCGGCAGTCCTCGGGCTTGGAGACGTCGGCCTGCACGACCAGGGCGCGCCGGCCGGTGGCCTCGACCAGTGCGGCCGTGTCCTTCAGCTTGTCCGCGCGACGGGCCGCGAGCACGACGTCCGCGCCGGCCTCCGCGAGGCCCTTGGCGAACGCGACGCCGAGGCCCGAGGACGCGCCGGTGACGATCGCGACCTTTCCGTCCAGCCGGAACTTGTCCAGGATTCCCACTACGAAAGCCTCTCCAGGATGATCGCCATGCCCTGGCCGCCGCCGACGCACATCGTCTCCAGCCCGAACTGGGCGTCGCGGGCCTGCATGCCGTTGATCAGCGTCGTCATGATCCGCGCACCGGTCGAGCCGAACGGGTGGCCCAGCGCGATCGCGCCACCGTGCACGTTCAGCCTGTCGATGTCGATGCCCAGCGCGCGCTGCGAACCGAGCACCTGGACGGCGAACGCCTCGTTGATCTCCACCAGGTCGATGTCCGAGATGGACAGACCGGCGTGGCCGAGCGCCTGCTTCGTGGCGTCGACCGGGCCGAGGCCCATGATCTCCGGCGAGAGACCCGAGACGCCCGTGGACACGATGCGCGCCAACGGGGTCAGGCCGAGCTCGCGGGCCCGCACGTCGCTCATGATCACGACGGCCGCGGCGCCGTCGTTGAGGGGACAGCAGTTGCCGGCCGTGATGGTGCCCTCGGGCCGGAACGACGGCTTGAGCGCCGAAACAGCCTCGTAGGTGACCCCGGAGCGGGGTCCGTCGTCAGTCGACACGACGGTTCCGTCGGGCAGGGTCACCGGCGTGATCTCGCGGGCGAAGAACCCGTCCGCGATCGCCTTCTCCGCGAGGTTCTGCGACCGCACGCCGAACTCGTCCTGGTCGTGCCGCGAGATGCCCATCTGCGTGGCGACGTTCTCGGCCGTCTGACCCATCGAGATGTAGTAGTCGGGCAGCTCGCCGTCGAGCCGCGGGTCGGTCCACGGCGCGTTGGACGCGGCCGTGTCCAGAGTCCGTTGCTGCGCCGCCTCGAACAGCGGGTTGAACGAGGGCGCGCCCGAGTGCATGTACCGGGAGACGCACTCGACGCCGGCCGAGATGAACCCGGTGCCCTCCCCTGCCCTGATGGCGTGGAAGGCCATCCGCGCGGTCTGCACGGACGACGCGCAGAACCGGTTGACGGTCGTGCCGGGGAGGTTGTCGTGGCCCAGCTGCACGGCCACGCGGCGCGCGATGTTCTGGCCGTGCTCGTCCTGCGGCTCGGCGCACCCGAGGTGCAGGTCGGTCATCTCGGACGCCGGGATGTCGCCCAGCGCCGCCGAGATCACCTGCGCGGCCAGGTCGTCCGGCCGCAGCGAGACGAGGGAACCCTTGCGGGCACGGCCGATCGGCGACCGGGCCGTGGAGACGATGACTGCCTCAGCCATGGAAAACCTCCTACAGGCCCAGGTCGCGGCCGATGAGTTCCTTCATGATCTCGTTGGACCCCGCCCAGATCTTCGTGACGCGGGCGTCCATCCACGCGCGGGCGACGCGGTACTCGGTCATGTAGCCGTAGCCGCCGTGCAGCTGCACGCAGGCGTCGATGACCTCGTTCTCGATGTCGGCGCTCCAGTACTTCGCCTGCGCCGCCTCGACCGAGCTCAGTTCACCGCGAACGTGCTGCATGGTCAGGGTGTCGATGAACGCCTGCGAGACGTCCAGCTTCGTGCGCAGCTCGGCGAGCAGGAACTTGTTGTGCTGGAACTTGCCGATCGCCTGGCCGAAGGCCTTGCGCTCCTTGACGTACTCCAGCGTCTCCTCGAAGACGCCCTGCGCGTGCGCCAGGTTCGAGATGGCGCCGCCGATCCGCTCCTGCGGCAGGCGTTCCATCATGTAGATGAAGCCCTGGCCCTCCTCGCCGATGACGTGCTCCTGCGAGAGCCGCACGTCGGAGAAGAACAGCTCCGCGGTGTCGGACGGGTGCTGGCCGACCTTGTCGAGCTTGCGGCCGCGCTCGAAACCGGGCATGCCGTTCTCGACGGCGAACAGCGTGATGCCGCGCGCGCCCTTGGACGGATCGGTGCGGGCCGCGACGACGATCATGTCGGCGGTGTAGCCGTTGGTGATGAACGTCTTGGAGCCGTTGAGGATCCAGTCGTCACCGTCGCGCACGGCGTTGGTCTTCAGCGCGGCGAGGTCGGAGCCTCCGGACGGCTCGGTCATCGCGATGCCGGTCTTGATCTCGCCGGTGCACATGCCGGGCAGCCAGCGCTGCTTCTGCTCCTCGGTGCACAGGTCGACGAGGTAGGGCGCGACGACGTCGCCGTGGATGCCCAGCGATGAGGCGACCGCGGCGTTGACCCGGCACAGCTCCTCGGCGAACACCGTGTTGAAGCGGTAGTCGTTCGCGCCGCTGCCGCCGTACTCCTCGGGGATCTCGAGGCCCAGCAGGCCCTGACGACCGGCCTCGAGCCACACTTCCCGGTCGATCACCCGCTGCTCGATGAACTTCTCGACGTTCGGCGTGATCGTGCGCTCGACGAACGCCTTCGCCGACTCCCGGAACGCGGCGTGATCCTCGTTGAACAGCGTCCGCTGCACGACTACCTCCATACTAAGCGGTTGCTTAGAGCTAAGCGCCCGCTTAGCGTGCAGTACGATCCATCACCTGTCAACACGCGAGGAGCGCCCCGATGACGACGACCGGACTGGACGGGTTCTCACTGCTCGACGAGACCTGGCGCACCGTGACCCCGGACGCCGCCCGCCGGATGCTCATCGCCGCCGTCCAGGCGTTCGCAAGCAAGGGATATCACGCCACGACCACCCGTGACATCGCCTCTCTGGCCGGAATGTCCCCCGCGGCCGTGTACATCCACTACCGGTCCAAAGAGGAACTGCTCTTCAACATCTCACTCGTCGGCCACGAGACGTCGCTGGCACTGCTGTCGAGCATCCAGGGCGACGGCGCGGCGCAGCGGCTGAAGAACGCGGTGGCGGCGTTCGCGGGATGGCACGCGGAGTTCCACACGACGGCGAGGGTGGTGCAGTACGAGCTCGGCGCGCTCTCCCCGGAACACCACGCTGAGGTGGCGGAGCTGCGCCGGCAGATCGAACAGCGGATGCGGTCCTACATCGCGGACGGCGTCGAGGAGGGCGTGTTCGACGTCCCCGACCTCAAGGGCGCGACCCTGGCCGTGCTGTCGCTGTGCATCGACGTCGCGCGCTGGTACCAGCCGGGCGGGAAGCGGACCCCGGACGAGATCGGCGCCATGTACGCCGACCTCGTCCTGCGGATGGTCCGGCCTAACTGACCGACTTCCTGCCGTACACACCCGCCACGACCGACACGCCGATCGCCGCGACCACGATCTGGATGATCACTTCGATCCAGTCGATGCCGGGCGTGTCCTGCACTCCGAGCAGGCGCGCGATCCACGTTCCGATGAACGCGGCCACGATGCCGACCAGGATGGTCAGCCAGATCGGGATGCCCTGCTTGCCCGGCGCGAACAACTTGCCGAGCAAACCGAGAACCAGACCGATGACGAGCGCGCCGATGACACCACCGATGGTCATTGACCGCCTCCTCCGCTACGCCCCGATGAAGTTCGGGATCTCGAGCGGATCATCCCTTCAGCGGACGGTGTCCGCAGCACAAGGACTAGAGACGTTCAGCCGATCGGGTGCATTCGACTACCAGCGACTGCCGGAGACCTGCGACATCCACTGGTTGATCGTGGCGGTCCAGTCGGTGCCGACGGCCTGCTGGTGCGAGACGGCGAACCGGCCGTACGCGTCGCCGCCCGCGCGGAGCAGCCCGGCGCGCTTGTCGGCCTCCAGGACCACGTGCAGCTCGCCCGGCGTCGTGACGAACGTCAGCTCGACCTGCTTGACGCGGCCCGCGAACTGCGGCGGCGGGTAGAACTCGATCTCCTGGTAGAACGGCAGCTGCTGCGGCACGCCGTGGATGCGGCCGCGCTCGTTGTCCGCCTTGGTGAAGCGGAAGCCCATCTGCCCGAACGCCTGGAGCACGGCGTCCTGCGACGCCAGCGGGTGCACCCAGATCGGGTCGAGGTCACCGGGGTCGACGGCGCCGCGCACCTCGAGCTCGGTGCGCAGGCCCAGCTGCATGCCGTTGAGCTGCATGCCGCCCACGACGTTGAGCGGGCACTCGAACGGCACCGGCACCTGGAAGGGCAGCGAGAGGTTCTGGTGCGGCTGGATGGCGATCCGCTGGCCCACGGAGAACTTGTGGAACTCCATGTTGGTGTTGTACTCGTTGTCGCCGCTCTCGACCTCGACGCGGGTGAGCAGCGCGAGCGTGACGTGGTCGACCTCGGCCGGGTGGTCGCCGCCGGCGATGCGCACCTCACCGGACAGCACCTCGCCGGGCCTGACGTTGGGGTTCGTCAGCACCGTGTCGACAGTCGGCCCGCCCACGCCGAACGCGCGCATCATCCTCTTGAACACCACTGCGGCCTCCTGAAGCCCTTGCTGTTTGCGGGGAGTCTGCCAACTGGATCGCCCGTTTGCGGCGAAGTGTTCCGTTGACGCCTCAGTACCCCGATCGGTTCCGTATGGACTTCCGTTGACTTCAGATGGCAACATGCGACCGCCGTCACATACTAAGCGGTCGCTCAGGAGGTTGCCCGTGCTGCTCGTCGCCAACCGGGGTGAGGTGGCTGTCCGTGTCCTGCGCGCAGCTGCTGACCTGGGGATACGAACCGTGGCGGTGTACGCGGAGGACGACGCTTCGTCGCTCCACGTGACCCTTGCGGACCGTGCGGTGGCGCTGCGCGGGCCATCTCCGTACCTCGACGTGGATCAACTGCTGGACGCGGCCGAGGGGTGTCAGGCCGTGCATCCGGGGTGGGGATTCCTGTCCGAGAACGCCGCGTTCGCCCGGGCGTGTTCGGAGCGCGGGCTGGCGTTCGTCGGGCCGTCCGCTGACGTTCTGGAACTGCTCGGTGACAAGCGGCGAGCACGGGAACTGGCGGCGTCGCTGGGGATTCCGGTGCTGGACGCGGCGCCCGGCGAGTTCCCGGTGATGGTGAAGGCGGTCGCCGGGGGCGGCGGCAAGGGCATGCGGGCCGTGCTGCGGCCCGAGGACCTCGACAGCGCGGTCGAGGCGTGCCGGGCGGAGGCGCTGGCCGCGTTCGGAGTGGACGACGTCTACTTCGAACGGCTGATGCCCTCCGCCCGGCACATCGAGGTGCAGCTCGTCGGCACCTCGGTGATCGGCGACCGCGACTGCTCGCTGCAGCTGCGGCACCAGAAGGTCGTGGAGATCGCGCCCGCTCCCCTGCTGGACCCGTTGCTGCGCGAGGCCCTGCACGCGGCGGCCACGGCCATCGCCTCGGCCGTGGACTACCAGGGCGCCGGCACGGTGGAGTTCCTGGTGGCCGGGGACTCGTTCGCGTTCCTGGAGGTCAACCCGCGGCTGCAGGTCGAGCACACGGTGACCGAGATGGTGTCCGGAGTGGACCTCGTGCGCACCCAGCTGCTGCTCGCCTGGGGCGGCGACGTCGACTTCACGCCCCGCGACCGCGGCGCGGCCGTGCAGGTGCGCCTGAACCAGACCTCGGGCGGCGTGCTGTCGTCGTTCGGACTGCCCGCCGGGCCCGGCGTCCGCGTCGACACGCACGGGTACGTCGGCTACCGGGTCGGCACGCGCTACGACGGGCTGCTCGCGAAGCTCGTGGTGCACGGCGAGGACCTGGACGTCGCCCTGAACCGCGCGCGGCGGGCGTTGCGCGAGTTCCGGGTCGAGGGCGTCGCAACGAACCTGGAGTTCCTGAAGACCCTGCTGGACCAGGACATCATCGGTGTGACGACCGACTTCGTGACCGAGGAGCCGGTGGCGGGCATGCGGGCGCCGCTGGCGGGCACGGTGGTCGCCGTCGACCCCGGTTCCGTCGTGCTGGAAGCGATGAAGATGCAGCACGTCGTGCGGGTGTCCGGCGACGTGCTGGTGTCGGTCGGCGACACCGTGGCCGAGGGCCAGGCGCTGGCCACCGGAGCCGGTGAGTCCGATGAGGACGCCGCCGAGGCAGACCTGGAGCACGTCCGGCCAGACCTGGCGGAAGTACTGGCACGCCACGACTTCGACCGGCCCGAAGCCGCCGCACGCCGGCACGCCCGCGGTGGCCGGACCGCCCGCGAGAACATCGCGGACCTCTGCTCTTCGTTCGTCGAGTACGGCGGCCTCGCGATCGCCGCCCAACGCCAGCGGCGATCGCTTGAAGACCTCATCGAACGCACGCCCGCGGACGGCATGGTGGCCGGTATCGGCGTCGTGAACGGCCAACGGGTCGTGGCGATGTCCTACGACTACGCGGTACTGGCCGGCACGCAGGGCATGCGCAACCACCAGAAGAAAGACCGGCTGTTCGCCCTGGCACAGCAGGAGAACCTGCCGGTGGTGCTGTTCGCCGAAGGCGGTGGCGGCCGGCCCGGCGACACCGACCACAGCATGGTCAGCGGCCTGGACTGCGGCTCGTTCCACGCGTTCGCGCAGCTGAGCGGGCAGGTGCCGTTGATCGGTGTGGTGGCGGGGCGGTGCTTCGCGGGCAACGCGGTGCTGCTGGGCACGTGCGACGTGATCATCGCGGTCGAGGGCGCGAACATCGGCATGGGCGGCCCGGCGATGATCGAGGGCGGCGGGCTCGGCACGTTCCGGCCCGAGGACATCGGCCCGCTGGACGTGCAGGTGCCCAACGGCGTGGTGGACATCGCGGTGGCTTCGGAGGAGGAAGCCGTCGCGGTCGCGAAGAAGTACCTCTCGTACTTCCAGCCTTCCGCAGGCGTGCAGACACCTGCGAGCTTCCAGGCATCCGCAAACGTCCAGGCTCCCGCTGGCACGCAGGTTCCCCCAGGCGTGCAGGCACCCGCGGACTTCCAAGCTCCCGCAGGCGTCCCCTCGCCGAGTGCGCAGCCTTCGCCAGCGCCCTCGGGGGGACCCCTGAAAACAATTCTCCCAGACAGCACCGACAATTTCGGATCGTGGAACTGCGCGGACCAGCGCCTCCTCCGCCACGCCATCCCGGAGAACCGCCTCCGCGCCTACGACGTCCGCGCGCTCATCACCACCCTCGCCGACACCGGCAGCGTCCTCGAGCTCCGCCAGGGCTTCGGCAAGGCCATCGTCACCGCTTTGGTCCGCGTCGAGGGCCGCCCCATCGCCCTGATCGCCAACGACCCCGGCGTCCTGGGCGGGGCGATCGACGCCGACGCCGCCGACAAGTGCGCCCGCTTCCTGCAGCTGGCCGACGCGTTCGACATCCCGGTCGTCTCCCTGTGCGACACGCCGGGCTTCATGGTCGGCCCGGACGCCGAACGCACCGCCACCGTCCGCCACCTCACCCGCATGGTCGTGACGGGCGCCAACCTCACCGTCCCCTTCGGACTCGTGGTGCTGCGCAAGGCGTACGGCCTCGGCGCGCAGGCCATGGCGGCGGGCAGCCTGAAGGTGCCGCAGTTCGCGATCTCGTGGCCCACCGGTGAGTTCGGCCCGATGGGCCTCGAAGGCGCCATCAAACTCGGCTTCAGGAAAGAGCTCGACGCCATCGCGGACCCGGACGAGCGCAAGGAGCGCTACGACCAGATGGTCGCGATGGCCTACGAGCACGGCAAAGCCCTCAACGTCGCCTCGGTCTTCGAGATCGACGACGTGATCGACCCGGCCGACACGCGCCGCTGGATCGCCACGGCGCTGGCCCCCGTCACTTCCCGCTCACAAGGGAAGAAGAAACGCCCGTTCATCGACACGTGGTGAGGAGAATCCGTGGTCAGCGTCGCCCCTGCGGAACAGAAGACCTTGCGTCGGCTCATGGCAGCCGGGCTCGTCGGTTCGAGTCTCGAGTGGTACGACTTCTTCATCTACGCGACCGCCGCGGCATTGGTGTTCCCGAAACTGTTCTTCCCCGAGGCGACGCCGATCGTGGCGTTGCTCCTGTCCTTCAGCACGTTCTGGGCGGGCTTCATCGCGCGCCCGCTCGGCGGCCTGGTGTTCGGGCACGTCGGCGACAAGGTCGGCCGCAAGCCTGCACTGGTCATCTGCCTCGGGCTGATGGCGGCGGCGACGTTCCTCATCGGTCTGCTGCCCACGACGGCGTCCATCGGCGTCGGCGCGCCGATCCTGCTGGTGCTGCTGCGCTTCCTGCAAGGCATCGCGGTCGGTGGGCAGTGGGGCGGTGTGGTCCTGCTGCTGACCGAGACCGCGGGGCCCAAGAAGCGCGGCTTCGCGGGCACGTTCGGGCAGGCCGGTGTTCCCATCGGCGTGCTGCTGGGCAACGTCGCCTTCATCAGCGCCACGACGTCTCTCTCGCCTGAGGCGTTCGCGTCGTGGGGCTGGCGCGTGCCGTTCCTCGCGAGCGCGCTCCTCTTCCCCGTGGTGCTGTTCATCCAGCTCAAGGTCGAGGACAGCCCGGTCTTCCGTGAGTTGCAGCAACGCCGTGCGACGGGACCGGTCGTGGCGCAGGCACCGTTGAAGGAGGCTCTGCGGACCCACCGCAAGCCGATCCTGCTCGGCGCCGGCCTGATGTTCGCGTCCAACGCGATCTTCTACGTGTCGATCGCGGGCGTCCTGTCCTACGCGACCACCACGCTCGGCCTGGCGCGCGAGTCGGTGCTGGTCGTCAGCATGCTGTCGTCCCTCGTGAGCATCCCGGTCATCCTCTGGGCCGGGCACGCGTCGGACCGCCTCGGGCGCCGTCCGCTGATCATCGCGGGCACCATCGGCATGATCGTGTGGGCGTTCCCGTACTTCTTGCTCGTGGACACGGCCTCGCTGGTGTTGCTGTTCGTCGCGAACACGGTCGGAGGCATCGCGTCCTCTCTCGTGTACGGGCCGATCGCCGCCTACCTGGGTGAACTGTTCGAGGCGCACGTGCGGTACTCGGGTGCTTCTCTCGCGTACCAACTGGCGTCGATCCTGGTCAGCGGCGGCACGCCGTTCGTCATGACGGCGCTGCTGGGGGCGACCGGGACCTCGATGTCCGTGTCGGCGTTCCTGCTGGTCATGGGTCTGTTCACGCTGGTGTCGGTGTTCAAGTTGCCGGAGACGCACCAGCCGGAACGGGCCTGATCAGAGGCTGTGAAGGCCCGCTGCAACGGACAAATCGGGCCTTCACAGTCAAGACCTCTGCGGAACCTGGAGCCGATGCCGTACGTTGGCGCGTCGTGACCACTCTCATGGCGCGCTTCAAGCAGCGGATGCGCAGGTTCGCGCAGAAACCGGGCTCAGTCGACCTCGCCCCGTTCCAGGCAATGCTCGCGGACGTGGAGAAACACGCCGAGAAGTTCAAGGCGTTCAGCGACGAGGAGCTGACGGCCCACGCCAAGAAGCTGCGCGGGGAGAACACGGACACCGAGCTCGTGGCCCTCACGCGGGAGGCCGCGGAGCGGGCCATCGGGCAGCGTCCGTTCGACGTGCAGGTGCTGGGTGCGCTCGGCCTGCTCAGCGGGCTCGTCGTCGAGATGGCGACCGGTGAGGGCAAGACGCTCGCGGGCGCCATGGCCGCGGCCGGGTTCGCGATCAAGGGCAAGCGCGTCCACGTGGTCAGCGTCAACGACTACCTCGCCCAGCGCGACGCGGAGTGGATGGGCCCGCTGTACGGGCTGCTCGGCGTCACCTCGGGCTGGATCAACGGCAGCTCGAAGGCCGAGGAGCGCCGCGAGGCCTACCAGTGCGAGGTCACGTACGCGCCGGTCAGCGAGATCGGCTTCGACATCCTGCGCGACCGGATCGCCACGAGCCCCGACGACCTGATCGTCCCCGAGCCGGAGGTCGCGCTCATCGACGAGGCCGACTCGGTGCTCGTCGACGAGGCCCGCGTGCCGCTCGTGCTGGCCGGCTCGACCAGTTCGGAGGCGGCCGACCCCGTCATCGCCGACCTGGTGAAGAGGCTGCGCCAGAACCTGCACTACGAAATCGACGACGAGGAGCGCAACGTCTTCCTCACGGGTGCGGGCTCCGAGGCCGTCGAGCGGGCGCTCGGCGAGATCGACCTGTACTCGCAGGAGCACGTGACGTCCACGCTGTCGAAGGTGAACGTGGCGCTGCACGCGCAGGTGCTGCTGCACCGCGACGTCGACTACATCGTGCGTGACGGCAAGGTGCACCTGATCAACGACACGCGTGGCCGTGTCGCGAAGCTGCAGCGGTGGCCGGACGGCCTGCAGGCCGCGGTCGAGGCCAAGGAGAACGTCCAGACGACCGAGTCGGGCGAGATCCTCGACTCGATGACGGTGCAGGCGCTGCTGTCGCGCTACCCGACGCGCTGCGGCATGACCGGTACCGCCGTGGCCGTCGCCGAGACGCTGCGGGAGTTCTACGAGCTCGAGGTGCTCGTGATCCCGCCGAACAAGGAGAACATCCGCGAGGACGAGCCCTTCCGCCTCTACGCGACGCTGGAGCAGAAGGAAGACGCGATCGTCGAGGAGATCAAGACCGCCCACGAGACCGGGCGCCCGATCCTCGTCGGCACGCTCGACGTCGCCGAGTCGGAGCGGATCTCCTCCAAGCTGCGCGCCGCGGGCATCGAGTGCGTGGTGCTCAACGCGAAGAACGACGCCGAGGAGGCGTCGATCATCGCGGACGCCGGTTCGTACCAGCGCATCACGGTCTCGACCCAGATGGCCGGCCGCGGCACGGACATCCGCCTCGGCGGCCACGAGGGCGAGGACCACGACCGGATCGCCGAGCTCGGCGGCCTGTACGTGATCGGCTCCGGGCGCCACTCGTCGTCACGCCTGGACGACCAGCTGCGCGGCCGCGCGGGCCGTCAGGGCGACCCCGGCGGCTCGGTGTTCTTCTCGTCCATGCAGGACGAGCTGATCACCCAGTACGCGCCGGACGCCGAGGACCCGTCCGAAGTGGACAACGACGGCCGGGTGCACGACAAGGGCCTGCTGCACACCTTCGAGCACGCCCAGCGCGTGGCCGAGGGCGTGAACCTGGAGATCCACCGCAACACCTGGCGCTACAACAAGCTGATCGAGCACCAGCGCGACATCCTGCTCAAGCACCGCGACGTCGTGCTGCGCACCGACGCGGCGTTCGAGAAGGCCGGGAAGAAGGAAGGCGTGTCCGACGAGGTGGCCTCGGACGCCGCCCGCAAGATCACGCTGTTCTTCCTGGACGACCTGTGGACGCACCACCTGACGTTCCTGTCGGACCTGCGCGAGGGCATCCACCTGCGTGCGCTGGCGCGGCAGAACCCGCTGGACGAGTTCCACCGCGAGGCCATCCCGGCGTTCAACAAGATCGTGCCGGAGTCGTGGGAGCGCACCTCGGAGAAGTACGAGGCGGCCAAGATCACCGACGACGGCTACGACCTCGCCGACGCCGGGGTCAAGCGCCCGAGTTCGACGTGGACGTACCTGGTGCACGACAACCCGTTCGGCTCCGGACTGGAGGAGTCGATGAAGGGTCTCGTCAAGATGGTCCGCGGGCAGCGCCGCTGACGGTCACATCTTCCCGGGGACGACGAGGTCGTCCGCCGGTCTGGCGGGCCGGGGCACAGTCCCGGCCCGTCTGGCGTTCGCAGGCGTCGTGGCGGCCCCGGTCATCTCGGCGGTCAGCTTCTTGATCTCCGCGAGGATGTCGAGGTGCTCCTGCGACGGCGGTGGTCCGACGAAGTT
The DNA here is from genome assembly GCF_024648825.1 of Lentzea californiensis. GTDB lineage: Bacteria > Actinomycetota > Actinomycetes > Mycobacteriales > Pseudonocardiaceae > Lentzea > Lentzea californiensis. The sequence goes on along the minus strand of NZ_JANBBE010000016.1, from coordinate 93,285 downwards.
GGACCTGTCGTGTGCCGTCCGTTCCGCGCGCTCGGCCAGCAGCCGGATGCGTCGCAAATGCTCGTGTTCCCCATTCGGGAACAGGAAGTCGGCTTGTTCAATCACCTGTGCAAGCTTTCGCGTGCATGGGTGACGCGTCGATCCCCTAGTCGGCTGATTCGAGTTTCCGGACGAGCCAGACGTGGAAACCGCCGATGTGGTGCTCCGAGGGCACCAGCACCCCACCATGCGCGTAGGCGCGTGAAGACATCGCCGGCTGACATCGCTCGCAGGCTTCGAAATCCTGTTCGTTCACCCGGTGGAACAGCTCGACCGAGCGAGAGACGTCACGGCCGGTGTCGACCACTTCCTTGGCGCAGAGCCAATCGCACTCGACGACGGTCCGATCCGCCGCCAGCGGGTACATGCGGTGCACGATCACGTGGTCCGGCACGAGGTTGATGAACACCTGCGGCTTGACGGTGATGGCGTAGTACTTCCTGTCGCGATCCTCTTCCAGGGCAGGGAGTTTCTCGAACCCCTCGCTGCCGTCGACGGTGAAGCCCCTGACCTCGTCACCGAACTCGGCGCCGTGCCCGACGTAGTACTGCGCCGCGTAGCCGTCGGCGAACTCGGGCAGCACCTCGGTGAGCTCGGGGTGGATCGTCGCGAAGTGGTAGCACTCCATGAAGTTCTCGATGATCAGCTTCCAGTTCGCCTTGACGTCGTAGACGATTCGTTTGCCCACGGACAACCGGTCGATCTCGTAGCCGTCAATCCCTTCCAACGTTCCCAAACGTTCGGTCACAGCACTCAGCACGTCGTCCTCGAAGCTCGGAGGATCGTCGGCGAGGTTCACCCATGCGTAGCCGAGCCATTCGCGCAGATGCACTTCGGCGAGCCCGTACGCAACGCGATCGACGTCCGGCATTGAGGTGAGATCCGGTGCGGCGATCAGGTTGCCGTCCAGCGCGTAGGTCCAGGCGTGGTAAGGGCATTGGAACGCCCTTTTGACGCTGCCTGCCTCGTCGACGCAGATGCGTGCGCCGCGATGCCTGCACACGTTGAGGAACGCGTTGAGGCCGCCTTTGCGGTCACGGGCGATGAGCAGCGGCCCTCGAGGGTGCAGATCAGGCTGCCGGTCATGCTCCGCCTCTCAGACGAGCGGGGTCGAACAGGGTGATCGGGTGCCGCGTGGCCCCGTCGATCGCGAGGTCGGCGAGGATCTCGCCGACGACGGGCACGAACTTGAAGCCGTGCCCCGAGAAGCCGCACGCCACGGTCACGCCGTCGTGCTCCGGGTGGCGGGCGATGACGAAGTGCCGGTCGGCGGTGTTGGTGTACATGCAGCTCGCGGCGCGCTGGAACGTGCCGGCGAGGCCGGGCATCGGGGACCTGGTGGCGGCCGCGATCGCCTCGACCTCGTAGGCGTGCACCGTGCGGTCGATGGTCTCGGGCGTGCAGATCTCGCCGCCGTGGTGGAACGCCACCTTCACCGCGCCGTCGTGCTCGGGGAAGCCGTAGAAACCAGTGCCGTCCGCGCGGTCCCAGATGTAGACCGGATAGCCGGCGAGCGGCTCGACCGGGGTGAAGTAGAACTGGACCTGGCGTTCGACTTCAAACGGGATCTGCAGGTCTGCCAGCAACTCCGGCGCCCACGGACCGGGGCACAGGACGACGTGTCCGGCCTCGTAGCTGCCACGGGTCGTGGTCACCCTGCCCGGCTCCCAGTGCGTCACCGGCTCCTCGAAGCGCAGGTCGGCGCCCGCGCGCTGGGCGAGCGCGAGGTGGGCCGCGACGGACGTCTCCGGCACGACGAAGCCCGCACCGGGTTCGTACAGCCCGATCTCGTCCGGCGCCGGCCGCAGGGCGGGAAAGCGCTCGCGGATCCGGGACGCGTCGAGCAGTTCGTGTGTCAACCCGAACTGCTCGACGCTCGCCCGGCTACCCGTGATGGCGCCGCTGTCCGGATCGCCGACGATGATCCCGCCGGCGCGGTGGAAGATCCGTTCACCGCTGTCCCGCTCGACCTGGTCCCACATCTCGTGGGCCCGCAGCAGCAGCGGCACGTACGCGGGGTCCTCGAAGTAGGCCTGCCGCGTGATGCGCGACCCGCCGTGGCTCGACCCCAGCGCGTGCGCGGGCGTGAACCTCTCCAGTCCCAGCACTCGTCGCCCGCGCTGGGCGAGCCGATACGCGGCGGCGCTGCCCATGCCGCCGAGCCCGATGACGACGACGTCGTAGGTCATCCGCGGAGCCTCTTCATCTCGGGGTCGAACAGCGGCTCCTGAGCCGGCCGGGCCTTGACCTTCTGACCGAAGTACTCGATCTCGACCTCGTCGTCGATCTCGCTGGGCAGCCAGGCGTAGGCGATGTTGAGACCGGTCGTGTACCCGTAGGCGGCACTCGTGACGTAGCCGACCGGTTCGCCTTGGTGGAACACGGGTTCGCTGCCCAGCACGACGCTGTGCGGGTCGTCGATCGTGAGGCAGGTGAGCTTCTTGGTCGAGGTGAGGTTGTGCAGCGATCCCTTGCCGAGGAACTCCTTGTCCTGGCGCACCGCGAACCCGAGCCCCGCCTCGAACGGGTCGTGCTCGGTCGTCACGTCCGTGCCCCACGACCGGTAGCCCTTCTCCAGGCGCAGGCTGGTGAACGCTCCGCGCCCGGCCGCGATGACCCCGTGCCGCTGCCCGGCCTCCCACAGCGTGTCCCACAGCTTCAGGCCGAGGTCGGCGGTGGTGTAGAGCTCCCAGCCCAGTTCGCCCACATAGGACAGTCGCAGCGCCGTCACCGGAACGTTCTTGATGAACGCTCTCTGCGCGGTGAAGTAACCCTTCCGCGTGTCCAGGGTGTGCGAGATGTCGTTGACGAGATCGCGCGCCAGCGGGCCCCACAGGCCGATGCAGCACGTTCCGGCCGTGATGTCCCTGATGAAGACGTCGTCCGGCGCGTGCCGGGTGAGCCAGTCGAGGTCGAGGTCGCCGTTCGCGCCGACCTGGAACGTCGACGCGCCGAGCCGGGCGATCGTCAGGTCGCTGCGCACGCCGCCCTGCTCGTCCAGCAGCAGCGTGTAGACGACGGCGCCGGGCTTGCGGTCGAGGTTGTTGGTCGTCATGCGCTGCAGGAACTCCAGTGCTCCCGGCCCGCCGACCTCCAGCCGCTTCAACGGCGTCATGTCGAACAGCGCGACCCGCCTGCGCGTCACCAGCGCCTCGGCCCCGCAGATCGGCGACCAGAACCGGCTCGCCCACTCGCCCCGCGCGGGCACCTCGGCGACCTCGGGCAGCCCGGCGTTGGCCTCGTACCAGTGCGGCCGCTCCCAGCCCGACGCCTCCAGGAAGAACGCGCCGAGCTCCTGCTGCCTGCCGTGGAACGGGCTCGTGCGGATCGGCCGCGGGTTCTCCATGGGCTGCAACGGGTGCAGCACGTCGTACACCTCGACGAAGTTCTGGCAGCTGCGCTCCAGCACGTAGTCGGGCGCCAGCTGCACCTGCTCGAACCGGTTGAGGTCGCTGGAGTGCAGGTCCAGCTCCGGCTGCCCGTCCACGATCCACTCGGCCACCGACCGCGCGACGCCCGCGGAGTGCGTGATCCACACCGCCTCCGCCACCCAGAAGCCGTGCAGCGCCGGGTGCTCGCCCAGCAACGGCATCCCGTCGCTGGTGAACGAGAACAGCCCGTTGAACCCGCGGTCCACCCCGGCCCGCGCCAGCGCCGGGATCAGTTCGACGGCCGACGCCCAGGACGCCTCGAAGTCCTCCTCCGTGAACGGCAGCTCCGAGCCGGTGATGTCACGCGCCGCGATCGGCATGGGCCGGTGCCCGTACGCGCCGATGCCCAGCGCCTTGCCGTGCGAGCGGAAGTACAGGTCGGCTTCCTGGTGCCGCAGGATCGGCTGGCGCGCCAACGCCTCCGCGTCGGCGTCCAGGTCGCGCGTGAACACGTACTGGTGGGCCATGGGCACGAGCGGAACGGTCAGCCCGACCATGTCGCCCAGCAGCGGGCCCCACATCCCGGCGCACGACACGACGATGTCCGCCGGGAACACGTCCGTCTCGGTCCGCACGCCGGTGACCCGTTCGCCCGAGGTCTCGACCGCGACGGCCTTCTGCCCGAACTCGAACCGCGCCCCGCGCTCGATCGCCCGCCGCGCCTGGACCTCGGCGGCCTGAACGGGTCTCGCGAGTCCGTCGTTCGGGATCAGGAACCCGCCGAGCAGCTGTTCCCGGTCCAGCAACGGGTGCAGGCGCGCGACCTCGTCCGCGTCGATCAGCCGGCTCTCCACGCCCCACGACGTGGCCCAGCCGTGCCGGCGGCTCAGGTCGGCGAGCCGTTCGGGACTGGTCGCGATCTCCAGGCCGCCGACCTGGTCGAAGCAGCCCAGCGCCGTGTACTTCTCGACGGTGTAGCGCGCGAACTGCGTCATGCTGCGGCACGAGTTGGTCTGGAAGACCAGGCCAGGGGCGTGCCCACTCGACCCGCCGACCGCGAACCCCGGCGCCTGGTCGAGGACCGTGACGTCGGTGAAGCCCCGTTCCGTGAGTTCGTCGGCCAGCGCACACCCGACGATCCCCGCCCCCACGAGCACCACGCGAGGCACTGCACAAGGCATCAGGACACCCCTTCGCCGCAGTTGCGGGTGACAGAACTCGTTCCGCTATCTGCAACAAGCTGCGGCTCACGGCGCCCAGCTGTCAATACCGCCGTTCGCGCGGGCGGCACCGGACGACCCTGTGAAACCGGGCAAATGAGGAGGTCGGCACCGCGAACGTCCAGCACAATCCGCGCATGGACTCCGTCAACCTGCACACGATGGCGCGCCGGTACCTGATGAGCCGCATCGAGAAGCTGCCGTCCGGACACGGCGGCACCACCGCCGCGCTGACGATCCAGAAGGCGGTCGACCGCCTCGACCGCGACGACCTGCCGCCGCCCAGGACGCTCGCCGCCGCCCTCGCCAAGGCCGCGGCGGCCCCGCTGGACCGCTGGCCCTCCGACAGCGGCGAGCGGGACGCGATCAGCGCGGAACGCGAGCGGTTCCGCGAGTCGGTCAGGAGCTGGGTCGACCGCGACCTCGTGGTCGAGCCGCTGCCGTACCGCCGCGTGTTCGGCGAGGAGGAGGCCGCGTCCTGGGCCCGCCGGATCGAGGAGCGCTGGGGCAGCGGGCGGCCGTTGTGGGACCCGCAGATCGACGGTGACGTGCCGGAGGGCCTGCTGGTGCTGCAGACCCCGGCGATGTGGGACGACGGCCCCGGCGTCGAGCCGATGCGCAGGGCCCTGCGGGAGAGGGGCCTCGCCGCGTGATCGAGATCAGGGAACCCGGCACCTCGGGCTCCCTGATCGATGCCGACCTGGTCGAACCGTTCTACACCGGCGTCGAGGCCGTGTGGACCGACGAGACGCTCGACTGGGTCGTCTACGCGTCACACCACTGGACGGTGGAGGTCAGCGGCACGCTGGTTCCCCGTCTGAAGGCCCTCTGGCCGGACCTCGACGACTGGCGCTACGTCGCTCCAGACTGGTACTAGCCAGCGAAGTAGCCGAGCTGCGCCGAGAGATCGGCCGCGGCCGACGACATGGTCGGCACGATCTCCGCGACCCGCTGCCGCGACAACCGGTACGACGGCCCGGAAGCGCTCATCGCCGCGACGACCTCGCCGCGGTGCCCGCGCACCGGCACGGCGACGGCGTGCAGGCCCAGCTCCAGTTCCTCGAAGCACGCCGCGAACCCCTGCGACGCGACCGTCTCCAGCTCTGCCAGCAGCCGGTCGCCGTCCACGAGCGTGCTCTCGGTGTACGAGTCGAGCGGCAGCGACACCAAGCGCTTGCGCTCGTCCACCGGCAGGTAGGCGAGCAGGACCTTGCCGGACGACGTGGCGTGCAGGGGCGTGCGCTGGCCGATCCAGTTGACGGCGGAGACGGCCGCGGAGCCGCGGGCCTGGGTGATGTTGATGGCGACGCCGGCGTCGTGCACGGCGATGTTGACGGTCTCGCCGAACGAGTCGGCGAGGGTCTGGCAGACGGGCTGGCCGAGTTTGGTCAGGTCCATGCGACCGGTGGCGGCGCCGGCCAGGCGCACCACCCCGAAACCGATGGCGTACTTGCCCCTTTCACCGAGCTGCTCCACCAGGCCACGCGACTCCAGCACGGAGACGAGTCTGGACACCGTGGACTTGTGCACACCCAGCTCGCCGGCGATTTCGGTGATACCGGCCTCGCCCTGCGCCAGAAGTTCGAGCACGCTGATGGCCCTGTCCACGGACTGCACCTGAGCTGCCGAGTCGGAGTTGCCCATCGCGCAACAGTAACCGGCAGGCAAAACAACCGGCTGGACTCTTGACGGCGGGTCGTCAGAGCCGCACATTGTGTTGCGTCATTCGGAACGTGTGCCGTTTTACGCAACGGAGGCCGACGATGATCCGCGCCTGCGCTCTCACGGACCTGCCCCCAGGGGAGACGGTTCGCATCGTCGGTCCTCGCGCGCACACCGCGAGCTCCGACCTTCGCACCGGCAAGCCGGCTTGTCTGCCCGCCAAAAGGCCGGTGAGGACCTGTCCCGTCCATGTGGAAGATGGAGGGGTCTATGTCGATACCGAAGTGAACAGGGACGTGGCGTGAAGACGATCGCGATCATCGGCGCCTCACTCGCCGGTCTGAGGTCGGCGCAGGCACTGCGCCAGCAGGGGTTCGACGGACGGATCGTCATCGTCGGCGACGAGGTCCACCTCCCCTATGACCGGCCCCCTCTCTCGAAGGACTTCCTCCTCGGCAAGGTCGAGGCGGTGCCGCTCGCGGACCAGGAGGACCTCGACGCGCTGGACGCGGAATGGCACCTGGGCGTGCGGGCGACCGGGTTGCCCTCCGGCCGGGAGGTCTCGCTCAGCGACGACACGACGGTCGAGGCCGACGGCATCGTCATCGCGACGGGCGGCCTGCCTCGCACGATTCCCGGCACGCACGTCCTGCGCACGCTGGACGACGCGATCAAGCTCCGCGAGGCGTTCGGCACAGCGCAGCACATCGGCGTCATCGGCGCCGGCTTCATCGGGGCGGAGATCGCCTCCAGTGCGCGCGCTCTGGGCAAGGACGTCACTGTCGTCGAAGCGCTCCCCACGCCTCTGACGCGCGTGCTGGGCGCTGAAATGGGTACTGCATGTGGACATCTGCACGGCGACCATGGATCAACGTTGATCACCGGCATCAACGTTGACTCGGTCAACGTCGACGGTGGAATCAACCTCGCGGACGGCCGTGTCGTCGGCGCCGACGTGGTCGTCGCGGGCATCGGCACGCGCCCGGCCACGGACTGGCTCACCGGCGGGCCGGTCAACGTCGGCAACGGCGTCCTATGCGACGCGGGCGGCGTGACGAACCTGCGCAACGTCGTCGCCGTCGGCGACGTCGCGAACTGCGCCGGGCACCGTGCCGAGCACTGGACGAGCGCGACCGAACAGGCACAGATCGCCACGCGGAACCTGCTCGCGGGCGAGACCGTCGCGACGCACACGCACGGCGGTTATGTCTGGTCCGACCAGTACGGCGTGCGGATCCAGTTCATCGGGCGAGCGACGGAGGACGTTCGCGTAGAAGATGGGTCCATCGAGGACAGGAAGTTCGTGGCGACCTATCGGGACGGTGACAACCCGGACGACGTCGTGGGCATCGTGGCCATGAGCAACGCACGACTCTTCACCCGGCTCCGCCGGAGTCTGAAGTAACGGTCGTCACGGTTTACCGCCAACGGCGACCGGCTAAACCCCAATGTCCTACTTGGACATACGAGCAGGGAGGCGTGTCGCCGGTGCGGCAGATCATCAACCCCTTCGACCAGAGTGTTCTCACGGAGGTCGAGGACCAAACCCGCGAACAGGCGATCCAGGCGATCGCCAGGGCGAGAAACGCCTTCGACCACGGTGACTGGCAGCACTCCAGCCCCGAACACCGCGCCGCCGTGCTGAACCGCGTCGCGGACCTCCTGGACCGCGACAAGGAGGACATCGCCCGCACCGAGACGCTCGACACCGGCAAGACGCTGGTCGAGAGCCGCATCGACGTGGACGACGTCGCCGCCGTGTTCCGCTACTACGGCAACCTCGCCGGACTGCTGCACCCGAAGATCGTCCAGGGCGTCCCGGCCGACGTCATCAGCCGCATCGACTACGAACCCGTCGGCGTCTGCGGCCTGATCGCGCCGTGGAACTACCCGCTGCTGCAGATGTCCTGGAAGATCGCGCCCGCTCTGCTCGCGGGCAACACGATCGTGGCCAAGCCCAGCGAGATCACTCCGCTCACGACGATCAAGCTGTTCGAGCTGCTGCAGGAGGCCGGGCTGCCCGACGGTGTCGCGAACATCGTCCTCGGCACCGGGCCGGAGGTCGGCGCGCCGCTGTCCGAGCACCCCGACGTCGACCTGATCTCGTTCACCGGCAGCCTCGCGACCGGTCAGCGGATCATGGCGTCGGCCGCGAAGACCGTGAAGAAGGTCGCGCTCGAACTCGGCGGCAAGAACCCGAACATCGTCTTCGCGGACGCCGACATCGACGTCGCCGTCGACTACGCGCTCACCGCCGCGTTCTTCCACGCCGGCCAGGTCTGCTCGTCGGGCACCCGGCTCATCGTGCACTCCAGCGTCTACGACGACTTCGTCGACGAGGTCGCGCGCCGGGCCGACCTCATCAAGCTGGGCAACGGGTTCGACGAGGACACCGAGTCCGGTCCCCTCGTCAGCGCCGAGCACCGGGCCAAGGTCGAGAGCTACGTCGAGGTCGCCCGGCAGGAGGGCGCGACGCTCAAGTCGGGCGGCAGGCGTCCGGAGGAACCCGAGCTGCAGAAGGGTTTCTTCTTCCGCCCCACCGTCTACGCGGACTGCACGAGGGACATGAAGCTCGTCCAGGACGAGACGTTCGGCCCGATCATCACCGCCGAGCGCTTCGAGACCGAGGACGAGGCGGTCAGGCTCGGCAACGACACCGAGTACGGCCTCGCCGGCGGTGTCTGGAGCCAGGACCTGGACAAGGCGCAGCGCGTGGCGAAGAAGCTGCGCCACGGCACGGTCTGGATCAACGAGTTCGGCCCGTACCTGCCGCAGGCGGAGTGGGGCGGCTTCAAGCGCTCCGGCGTCGGCCGCGAGCTCGGCACCGCCGGGCTGCACGAGTACACCGAGCCGAAGCACGTGTATCAGAACCTGAAGCCTCAAGCCCAGAACTGGTTCGCACGCAGTACTGGTTCCGCGCGAAGGGATTCCCAGTGACCGCGTACGACTACGTGATCGTCGGCGGCGGTACGGCGGGGTGCGTGCTCGCGGCAAGGCTCACCGAGGACGAGAACGTCACGGTCGCGGTCATCGAGGGCGGGCCCTCCGACGTCGGCGACGAGAAGATCCTGAACCTGCGCAACTGGATCAACCTGCTGGAGACCGAGTACGACTACGACTACCCGACGGTCGAACAGCCGCGCGGCAACTCGCACATCCGGCACAGCCGCGCGAAGGTGCTCGGCGGGTGTTCCAGCCACAACACGCTGATCTGCTTCCAGCCGCTGCCGCAGGACCTCGACGGCTGGGGCCACGGCTGGACGTGGGACGCGGTCGGCCCGTACTACGACAAGGTCCAGCTCAACATCATCCCGGTGGTGGAGAAGGACCGGAACCCGATCGCCGAGGACTTCGTCGCCGCCGCGAGGCAGGCCACGGGCGTCCCGGAGATCGACGACTTCAACGCCGCGCCGTTCGAGGACGGCGCCGGCTTCTTCTCCATCGCCTACCACCCGGAGAAGAACAACCAGCGGTCCAGCGCCAGCACCGCCTACGTGCACCCGGTCCTGGAGCGCGGGAACCTGACCCTGCTGCTCGACACCTGGGCGGGCCGGATCGAGTTCGACGGCAACCGCGCGATCGGCGTGCACACCGACAAGGGTTACGTCGAGGCGGACAAAGAGGTGCTGCTCTGCGCGGGCGCGATCGACACGCCCCGGCTGATGATGCTCTCGGGCATCGGCGACGCGGAGCACCTGAGCAGCATCGGCATCGAGCCCAGGCACGACCTGCCCGGCGTCGGCGAGAACCTGCTCGACCACCCGGAGTCGGTCATCGTCTGGGAGACCACGAAGCCGTTGCCGGAGAACTCGGTGATGGACTCCGACGCCGGGCTGTTCATCCGGCGTGACGAGTCGGACCCGCGGCCGGACCTGATGTTCCACTTCTACCAGATCCCGTTCACCACCAACACGGAACGCCTCGGCTACCCGGCGGTGGAGCACGGGGTCTGCATGACGCCGAACATCCCGCGGCCGCACAGCAGGGGCAAGCTGTGGCTGAAGTCCAGCGACCCCGCGGAGAAGCCGGCGCTCGACTTCGGCTACTTCACGAACCCCGACGGCTACGACGAGCAGACTTTGGTCGACGGCTTCCGGATCGCGCGGAAGATCGCCGAGCAGGAGCCGCTGAAGTCGTGGCTCAAGCGGGAGATCGCGCCGGGCCCGGACGTCACGAGCGACGAGGCGCTGTCGGAGTACGGCCGCCGCGCCGCCCACACCGTCTACCACCCGGCGGGCACCTGTGCCATCGGATCCGTTGTGGACGGTGACCTGAAGGTCATCGGGCTCGAAGGCCTCCGGGTCGTCGACGCGTCCGTGTTCCCGACCATGCCCACCGTGAACCCCATGGTCACGGTTCTCATGATCGGAGAACGTGCCGCGGACCTGATCAGGGAGGCACGGTGACAGCGACAGCCGAGGACAGGCTCAGGGATCTCGGCTACACCTCGGAGTTCAAGCGGGACATGAGTCCCTGGGCGAACTTCTCGCTGGGCTTCACCTACCTCTCCCCCGTGGTCAGCACGTACACGTTGTTCGGCGTCGCCCTCGCCCTGGGCGGCCCGCCGATGATCTGGAGCTTCGTCGTCGCGGGCGTCGGCCAGTTCCTGGTCGCGCTGATCTTCGGTGAGCTCGTGGCGCAGTACCCGGTCGCGGGCGGCGTGTACCCCTGGGCACGCCGTCTGTGGGGCAAGCGCTGGGCGTGGATGACCGGCTGGGTCTACATGATCGCCCTGCTGGTCACCATCGCGTCCGTCAGTTACGGCGCAGGCCCTTATCTGGCAACGCTCCTCGGCTACACGGCCACGGTCGGCAACACGGTGCTGTGCGCGATCGCGATCGTCGTGGTGTCCACGCTCATCAACTACGCGGGCACGAAGGTGCTGTCGTGGGCCGCCATCTTCGGGTTCGCCGCGGAGATCGTCGGTGCGCTTGTGGTCGGCATCTGGCTGCTGGTCGACAACCGCGTGCACGGCCTGGGCGTGCTGTTCGACAGCTTCGGCGCGGAAGGGTCGGGCAGTTACCTGCCGGCGTTCTTCGCGGCGGGCATCATCGGTCTCTACCAGTACTACGGCTTCGAGGCGTGCGGTGACACCGCGGAAGAGGTCAAGGACCCCGGCCGCGTCATTCCGAAGGCCATGCGCCGCACCATCTACATCGGCGGCGCGGCGGCCACGTTCGCGTGCCTGTCGCTGCTGCTGGCGGTGCCGGACTTCGGCAAGGTCATCAGTGGCGAGGACGCCGACCCGGTCACGAACGTCCTGACGAACGCGTTCGGCCCGGTCGGCTACAAGATCGTGATCGGCGTCGTGCTGATCTCGTTCCTGTCCTGCACGATGTCGCTGCAGGCGGCGGCGTCCCGCCTCACGTACTCCTACGCCCGCGACAAGATGATCTTCGGGCACAGGGCGCTCGCCAAGTTCAACCCGAAGCGCCACATCCCGCCGTACGCGCTCGCGCTGGCCGGTGTCATCCCGGTGGTCATCGTGCTCGCGTCGACGCTGTCCACGAACGCGCTGGACAAGATCGTGTCGTTCGCGACGCTCGGCATCTACCTGGGCTTCCAGATGGTCGTGTTCGCGGCGCTGCGGGCGCGGCTCAAGGGCTGGACGCCGTCCGGTGAGTTCACGCTCGGCCGGTGGGGCCTGATCGTCAACGTGCTGGCCCTGGCGTACGGCGTCGCGGCGATGGTGAACATGGTGTGGCCGCGCACCCCGGACGCGCCCTGGTACGACGACTACGTCGTGATCCTCAGCGGCGCGCTCGTCGTCGGCATCGGCCTGGTCTACATGCTCATCGCCAAGCCGTTCGGCAACTCCGACGCGGCCGCCGGGGACGCGGTGCCCGTGTCAGCCCTGCAGGCGAAGTAGGCGCAGGGCGAGCTGCACCTCCAGCACGCGCTCCGGCGACTGCCAGTCGCCGAGCAGCGACGAGACCCGGTCGAGCCGTTGCGTGACCGTGTTGACGTGGAGGTGCAGCTCCGCCTTGGCGCGGCTGAGGTTCGCGCCGCAGCGGAAGTAGACCTCCAGCGTGTGCACCAGTTCCGTGCCGCGCTCGGAGTCGTAGTCGAGCACCGGGCCGAGCACCGACCGCACGTAGCCGGACACGTCCGCCCGGTCGCCCAGCAGCACGCCGACGAACCCGAGGTCGTCCATCGTCGCGGCGTCCTTGTCGCGGCCCAGCTGCCGCAACGCCTTCAGGCACCGCCGCGCCTCCTCGTAGGCCGCCGCGATCGCCACCGGCCCTGCGACCGGGCCGCACGCCCCCACGGTCGCGTCCAGCGCCTTCGCCACCTCGCGGGCGACGTGGGTGGACACCGACGGCAACGCCAGCACGACGTCCCGGCCGCGCGACCCGGCCAGTCCCTTGTGGACGGACGCGTAGTGGGTGGCGCCGGACAGGTTCCCGTCCGCCACCAGCACCACGTGCGGGTCGCTCAGCTCGACGCCGACCCGGCGGGCCCGCGCCAGCAGCCCGGCGGCGTCGCGCCCGTCCAGGACGTCGGTGATCAGCTCGCCGCGGACCTTGTTCTCCGCCTCGGCCACGGTCCGGCGCAGCAGCAACAGCAACGCCGTCACCGCCGCCGACCGTTCGAACACCCGCCGGTCCGCGTCGGACAGGTCCGGGCGGCCCGAGAGAGCGATCCCACCCAGCAGCTCCGAGCCGGCCAGCACCGCGCACACCCACACGCCGGCCAGCAGCACGGCCCGCCCGTTCGCCCGCACGGCGGCGGGAGGCACGGCGTCCAGCACCTCGACCGGCCCGCCGAGCAACTCCCCCACCGCCGCCGCGACCTCAGCGGAGGAACCACCGCGCAGCACGAGGTCCGTGAGCCGGTCGTGCGCCTCCTCGGCGCGTTTCATGGCCTCGTTGTGCGACTGGATCGTCGCGAACAACGACGCCGTGTCGATCGCGATGGCCGCGTGGTCGGCCAGGGACTGCAGCAGCGCGACCTGCTCGGCGGGGAACTCGCGCGGGCTCCGGTCGGCCGCGTACAGCACGCCGATGACCTTCGAGTCGAGCTTGAGCGGCACACCGAGGATCGCCGTCAGACCCTCGTCGTGCACCGCGGAGTCGATCGGGTTCGTGTGGTTGAACCGGGCGTCGGCGAAGTAGTCGGACGTCGCGTACGGCCGGGCGGTCTGCGCGACGAGCCCGCCCAGCCCCTCGCCGAGTCCCAGCCTGACCTTCTGGAACAACGGCGAGAACGACCCGTCCGTCACCCTCATGTAGGTGCCGGCCGGGTCGTTCATCGACAGGTAGGAGACGTCCGTGCCGAGCAGGGTCCGGGCCCTGCGCACGATCGAGCGGAGAACCGCGTCCGGGTCGCGCATGCCCGCGAGCTCGGACGCGGTCTCGAACAACGCCGCCAGTTCGGCCTCACGCCGTCGTGTCACACCCCAACCCTGTCATGTTCCTCCAGATCCGCACCACGGGTCTCCTTGGCGAACGCGATGGCGACCACGGTGATCACGCAGGTGATCAACACGTACACGGCGATGGGGAACGACGACTTGTAGGCCTGCAACAGCGCCGTCGCGATCAACGGTGCGAGCGCTCCCGCCATGATGGACGCCAGCTGGTAGCCGACCGACGCGCCCGAGTACCGCACCCGCGTCCCGAAGAGCTCCGAGAAGAACGCCGCCTGCGGCCCGTACATCGCGCCGTGCAGCACCAGGCCGACCGTCGTCGCCACCGTGATCAGCACGGGATCGCGGGTGTCGAGCAACGCGAAGAACGCGAAGATCCACGCGGCCATGCCGACCGCACCGACCAGGTAGATCGACCGCCGCCCGAACCGGTCGGAGAGGTGACCCCACACCGGGATCGTGATCAGGTGCGCGGCCGACGCGATCAGCACCGCGTTGAGCCCGACGGACTTCGACAACCCGAGCCCGGTCACCACGTAGACGAGGATGAACGCCGTGATCACGTAGTACGACACGTTCTCGGCGAACCGCGCGCCCATCGCGATCAGCACCTCGCGCCAGTTGTGCTTGAGCAGCTCCAGCGCGGGCGCCTTCTCCGGTTCCGGCTCGGTCTCCCCAGCCGCCTTCCGCTGGGCGGCCTTCTCCTGGGCAGCCAGGAAGATCGGCGACTCGGACACCGACAGCCGGATCCACAGCCCGATCACCACGAGCACACCGGAGAGCAGGAACGGGACCCGCCAGCCCCACGCGAGGAAGTCCTCGTCGGACTGCACGGCCGCCAGCACCGCCAGCACGCCGGTCGCGAGCAGGTTCCCGCACGGCACACCGGCCTGCGGCCACGACGCCCAGAACCCGCGCCGCTTCGGATCACCGTGCTCCGACACGATCAGCACGGCCCCGCCCCACTCGCCACCGAGCGCGAAGCCCTGCACGAGCCGCAGCAGCGTCAGCAGCACCGGCGCAAGGACGCCCACCGACGCGTACGTCGGCAGCACGCCCATCAGCATCGTCGCGCCACCCATCAGCAGCAACGACAACACCAGCAACTTCTTGCGCCCCAAGCGATCCCCGAAGTGGCCGAAGATGAGGCCGCCCAGCGGCCGGGCCAGGAAGCCGATCGCGTACGTGGTGAACGCGAGCAGCGTGCCCGTCAACGGGTCCGCGGTCGGGAAGAACAGCTTGTTGAACACCAGGGCGGCCGCGGAACCGTAGAGGAAGAAGTCGTACCACTCGACGGTCGTCCCGATGAGCGAGGCGCCTACCACTTTTTTGATCATCGACAACTCCTCATTGAGCTGACCAGCCGCCATCGACGGCCAACGACGTACCGGTGACAAAACTGTTGCCGCACAACCACAGGACGGCGTCCGCGACCTCGGAGGGTTCGATCAGCCGTTTCACCGCGCTGCGCTGCAGGAAGATCTGCGACGAGACGTCCGCCTCGGAGATGCCGTGCACCCTGGCCTGGTCCGCGATCTGCTTCTCCACCAACGGGGTCCGCACGTAGCCGGGCGCGACGCAGTTCGACGTCACGCCGTGCGGGGCGCCTTCCAGCGCGGCGACCTTGGAGAAGCCCTCGAGGCCGTGCTTGGCCGCGACGTAAGCGGACTTGAACGCGGAGGCGCGCATCCCGTGCACGCTGGAGATGTGGACGAGCCGGCCCCAGCCGCGCGAGTACATGTGCGGCAGCACGTGCCGGGTGAGCCGGAACGCGGCGCCCAGCATGAGCTCGACCATCGCCGAGAAGCGCTCGGCGGGGAACTCGTGGATGGGCGCGACGTGCTGCACGCCGGCGTTGTTGACCAGGACGTCGATCTCACCGGGTAGCGCGTCCACGGAACCGGTGAGGTCCAGCACGTGGCCGACCCCGCCGAGCTCCTCGGCCAACGCCAGGACCTGGGGATCTCGGTCGGCCAGGTGGACCTTGGCACCCGCGGAGGCCAGTGCGCGGGCGCAGGCCAGGCCGATGCCGCTCGCGGCTCCGGTGACCAGCGCGCTGTGACCCGTGACACTCGACATGTCCGGAAACGGTAGGCGTCACCCGCCGTGATCGACATGTGGCGCACCCACATAACGCCTGGTCGCAAGATGGCTTTAGCCAACATTTAGCGTCTCGGAGGCATATGTGCCGGGAAGCTGGGTATAGAGGCGTAAGCTCCCGTCACCTGAACGGGGGAAGATCAGTACGAGGGGGCACCACCATGTCTGCAACACCCATTTACGACGACCTCCTGCGCGAGCTCGAAGGCATCGCACAGGAGGCCGTGTCGACCGGCTCGGAGCCCACTCCCGAGCCCGTCAAGTCGTAAGGACTACTTCGGAGGCGCGATCAGCTCGGCGGGAACCGGCTGGTCCTTGCTGATCAGGTCGAACAGCTGAGACGCCTTCTCCTTGTTCCACTGCACGACCGAACCCGCACCGGGCACCGTCGGCGTGCCACCGACCGGCACCGTTCCGCTCGAGGCATCGCTCATGTTGAGCGCGACGCTGGCCAGGTGCCACACGTGGTCGTCCTCGTTGACCGAGACCGAACCGGACGCCGCGTTCATCAGCGGGATGACGCGGAACGGGTTCGCGAGCGTCGCCGGGCTCTTCACCTTCTCGAAGAGCGCCGTCAGGAACTTCCGCTGGTTCTGCACGCGCTGCAGGTCGGCGGTCGCGAACGCACGGGTCCGCACGAACCCGAGAGCCTGCGGCCCGTCGAGCTCCTGGCAGCCCGCGGGCAGGTCGATGCCGGCCAGCGGGTCCTTGATCGGCTGGTCCAGGCAGATGTCCACGCCGCCGACCGCGTCGACCATGTCGGAGAACCCGCCGAAGCCGATCTCCATGTAGTGGTCGATCCGCACGCCGGTCGCGCCCTCGACGGTCTGCACGAGCATCTGCGGCCCGCCGAACGCGTAGGCCGCGTTGACCTTGTTGCGGCCGTTCTCCGGGATCGAGACGTAGGAGTCACGCGGAATCGACACCAGCACCGGCTTGGCCGCGCTGTTGTCCGGCAGGTGCAGCATCATGATGGTGTCGGTCCGCCTTCCGGCGGCGTCACCGGTGGCCAGCGCGTCCTTCTGCTCCTGCGTCAGGCCCTCCCGGGCGTCCGATCCGACGAGCAGCCAGGTGGTACCCGGCGTCTCGGCGGGACGGCCCGCGTAGTCCGGCAGCGCGTTGATCCGCGTCAGCGTCGAGTCGACGTAGAACCCGAACCCGACGACACCCAGAACCAGGACGAGCAGCAGCACCAGAATGACGCGCCCCGGACGCCTCTTCTTCTTCATCGGCCGCTGCGGCGGCATGGGACGCCGCGGCTGCTGGTAGCCGTGGTGGTACCCAGCGCTCATTTGTCGCCAACCCCGATCGCATCAGTTTCGCTTTGCAACTAGGGACGCCGTTCGTCCCCTTAGGTTGCGAGGAACCTACCGGGGTGGCAGCACCAACGTCTCGAACAGGCGGTCCACCTCGGCCGACGGGTCGTCCGTCCAGCCCGTGTGAGCAGGTGACGTCTGCACGATCGTGCTGCGGGGCGCGGTCAGCCAGCGGAAGCGCTGCCCCACCGTCGTGCGGCTGACCGGACCGGCCGCGGCCGCGCCGTCGCACGAGTTCGTCAGGTGCTCGAGACTGCTCCGCAGCACCTCGACGTCGAGGTGCGGGTCCAGCACCCGCAGCCGCTCACCGTCCACATAGGTCTTCGCGCACAGGAAGTCGAGCGGCGCGCAGTAGACGATGACGCCGACGTTCATGAACTCGCCCCGCTCCTGCCGCGGTACCGCCCGCAGCAGCGCGTACTCAAACACGTGCGGCACGCGCGGCCTCCAGCGAGTCGACCCAGCCGCGGTTGGTCAGGCGGTAGGTGAAGAAGTCCTTGTAACGGCGGCGCAGTTCCGCCGGATCGCCTTCCAGCCACTCGTCGGGAACGAGCGCGAGCACCTCGTCGAGCAGCTCCGGCGTGACCATCGCGGCCAGCTCCGCGTCCACATCGGACAGAGCGCCCGCGTTCGGCAGCATCGCGTGGTCCGACGAGTCGTACCGGTACTCCTTGGTGGCCGGTCGTTCCTCGCTCCACGAGTAGTGGAAGTACAGCGCGGCGCCGTGGTCAATCAGCCACGGTTCGCGGTGCCACAGCAGCATGTTCGGGTTGCGCCAGCTACGGTCGACGTTGAGCACCAGCGCGTCGAACCACAGCAGCCTCGTCGCGAGCTCGGTGCCGGGGTCGCGCACGACCGGGTTGAAGTCGAACGAGCCGGGCAGGTAGTCGAGTCCGAGGTTGAGGCCGCCGCTCGCGCGCAGCAGTTCCTGGACCTCCTGGTCGGGTTCCGCGCGCGCCAGCTCCGGGTCGAGGTGCACCAGGACGATCTCGGGTATCCGGAAGCCGAGCCGCCGCGCGAGCTCGCCGACGACGACCTCGGCGACCAGGACCTTCACGCCCTGCCCCGCGCCGCGGAACTTCACCACGTACATGCCCAGGTCGTCGGCCTCGACCAGCCCCGGCATCGAACCGCCCTCGCGGAACGGCGTCACGTACCGGGTGGCCGTGACCTCCCTCAGATGACTCACCCGCGCATGATCACACGGGAACCACCCGGAAGCCGAGCCGGATTCCGGCCGCGCCCTTGGTTGATGAGGGGAGCTTTCCTAAACCTCAGGTTGATGAAAGCTCCCCTCATCAACCAAACGGCGCTCTTCAGCGCCCGGAAGTACGCGGCCTGCCCCTCCTAGTCCGGGTGGCAGGAGCCGGCGATCGGGTCGACCAGGGCGTTGATCCACGGCTCGGCCGCGCACACGCCGTGGGCCGCGAACGCTTCCCTCACGTCGACGTGCCGCGCGTCGGCGCGTTCCGCCGCTTCCTTGATCGTGACGGACGTCGTGTTCGGGCTCAGCGCCCGGAACTGGGACGCCGGGCGGGCGTTCGAGCAGCGGCGGCACGAGCCGTCCACATTGGAACCGGCGCCCGCCCCGGACGCGTAGGAGTCGCCGAGTGCGACGTACTCCGGGGCGATCGGTGCGGGCGCCGGCAAAGCGACGGCGAGTACTCCAGCCAGAAGTCCCATGAGACCGGAGCACCACTGTGGATGATCGACCTGAAGTGCGTTAACCCAGTCGGGTGGGCAGCACGCAAACCGGGATGGCGGTCTGCAGCGGCGTGCCGGACGGGGTGATCCTGCCCGTGGCCTTGTCGACCTTGAACGACGTGACGTTGTTCGAGTTCTGGTTGGCCGCGAACAGCAACGACCCGGTCGGGTCGAACGTGATGTGCCGCGGGTACCTGCCGCCGACCGCGGTGGTGCCGATCATCGTCAGCCCGGAACCGCCGACCGCGAAGTGCGCGATGCTGTCGTGCCCGCGGTTCGACAGGTAGACGTGCCTGCCGTCCGCCGAGACCAGCACCTCGGCCGGGTAGTTCGTCGGGCTGCCGGACGGCACGGTCTTGAGCACCTGGCCCGGCGTGAGCGTCCCGTTCGCGTAGGCGCAGGTCACGATCGTCGAGTCCAGCTCGTTCGCCACGTAGGCCGTCTTGCCGTCCGGGTGGAACGCGATGTGCCGCGGCCCGGCTCCCGGCTTGACCTTCGCCTGCGAGACCTGGGTCAGCTTCCCGCCGGTGAACGAGTAGACGAACACCGAGTCCGCGCCGAGGTCGACCGCCGCCGCGTACCTGCCGGCCGGGTCGAACACGATGTGGTGCGCGTGCGGCCCTTCCTGGCGTTCCTTGTTCGGCCCGGACCCCTTGTGCTGCACCTTCTGCGTGCGCGCGCTAAGGCTGCCGTCCGCGTTGACCGGGAACACGCTGAGCGAGCCGGACGAGTAGTCGGCCGTGATCAGGTACTTCCCGGACGGGTCGAGCGTCAGGTGGCACGGGTCGGCGCCACCGGTCGCCTGCTTGTTGATCACCTTGAGCGTGGCCGCGTCGACCGCGGTGACCTCGCCCTGGGTGTTCTCGTTGACGGCGTAGAGGAACCTGCCGTCGCGCGACTCGATCACGAACGACGGGTTGACCACGCCGCTGATCACGCCTGTCGTCTTCAGCTGCCCGGTCACGATGTCGTAGGTGCCGACGCCGATGCCCTTGGCGCCACCGCTCCACGTCGTGTAGGCGCCGAAGAACACTCTCCGCGTGGCGGCAGCCGCCTCAGCGGTTCCTCCGGTCATCAGCAGTCCAGCTCCTACGCCCATGGCTCCGAGAAAACGTCGCCGGTCCACACCCACGTCCGCACCTCCGGGATAGCATTTGCGGCGGCGGCGCGATCCACACTGGCCTAGACCACTAAGGTCAGGCAATAGGTGCAATCAAGATTGCGTCTAACGCAACGGATCGTTGTTCACCAACCGGGCCTTCTCGGCCTCCAGGTCGTAGGCCGGCGGCGGGAACTTCGGGTCCATCTCGCGCAGGGTCTCCAGCAGCAGCTGGCTGATCGCCCAGTTCCGGTACCACTTGCGGTCCGACGGGATCGCGTACCAGGGCGTCTCCCGGCAGTTCTTCAACGCCCGGGTGTACGCGTCCTGGTACTTGGACCACTTCGACCGGACGTCGATGTCGGCCGGGTTGTACTTCCAGTTCTTCTTCGGGTCGTCCAGGCGCGCGAGCAGCCGTTCCTTCTGCACCTCCGGCGAGATGTGCAGGAAGCACTTGATCAGCCTGATGCCGGAGTCCGCGAGCTCCTGCTCGAACGTGTTGATCTCCTTGTAGCGGGTGCGCAGCTCCGCGGCCGTGATCAGGCGCTCGACCTTCGGCACGAGCACGTCCTCGTAGTGCGAGCGGTCGAACGCGCCGAGGCGGCCCTTCTCGGGCAGGACCTTGCGGATGCGCCAGAGGTAGTGGTGGCGCAGTTCGGCCGCGGTCGGTTTCTTGAACGACGCGATGCGCACGCCCTGCGGGTTCACCAGGCCCAGGACGTGGCTGACCACGCCACCCTTGCCCGAGGTGTCCATGCCCTGCAGCACGAGCAGCACCGCGCGAGAATTCTCCGCGTAGAGCGCCTCCTGCAGACCGTCCAGCTCGGCCCCGGTGGCGGCCAGGTCCTCGGCCGCCTCCTTCTTGCTCTGGGGACCGATCGGGCGGCCGGCCGGGTCGAGGGTGGAGAGATCCACCTCATCGAGTCGCAGCGCGTCACGAACCGACTTCTTCGCCATGATCTGACCGTAGCGATTCACCGTTGATTCTGCCGGTTGTGCAAGCAACAGCCACCGATTGATGAATCTACGCAACAAACTGATGCAGTGCGCAACGGTTGACGGTCGATATCGCTTGTCCACGCCCCTAGCCTTGGAGAATGACCGCCATCGCTGAGCACAACACCGCGGGAACCACGAATCCGGCTAGCGCGGACTACGTCGCCCTGGACGACGAGTGGAGCACGCACAACTACCACCCGCTGCCGGTGGTCATCTCGCACGGCGAGGGCTCGTGGGTCACCGACGTCGAAGGACGCCGTTACCTGGACTTCCTGTCCGGCTACTCGTCGCTGAACTTCGGGCACCGCCACCCCGCCCTGGTGGCCGCCGCCGTCGAGCAGCTCGGCCGCGTCACGCTGACCAGCCGCGCGTTCCACCACGACCAGTTCGGCCTGTTCTGCCGTGAGCTGGCCGCACTGACCGGCACCGAGATGGTGCTCGCGATGAACTCCGGCGCCGAAGCCGTCGAGTCCGCGATCAAGGTCGCGCGCAAGTGGGCGTACCAGGTCAAGCGCGTGCCCGAGGGCACGGCGGAGATCATCGTCGCCGGGTCCAACTTCCACGGCCGCACCACGACGATCGTGTCGTTCTCGACCGACGAGACCGCGCGCAACGACTTCGGGCCTTTCACGCCCGGCTTCAAGGTCGTCAAGTACGGCGCGCTCGACGAGATCGAGTCCGCGATCTCCCCGCGCACGGCCGCCGTGCTGCTGGAGCCCATCCAGGGCGAGGCCGGCGTCGTCGTGCCGCCCGCCGGGTACCTGGCCGGGATCCGCCGCCTGTGCGACCAGCACGACGTGCTGATGATCGCCGACGAGATCCAGTCCGGTCTCGGCCGCACCGGCGAGCTGTTCGCGCTCGACCACGAGGGCGTGCGCGCCGACCTGTACACGCTCGGCAAGGCGCTGGGCGGCGGTATCCTGCCGGTGTCCGCCGTGGTCGGGTCGCGGTCGGTGCTGGGCGTGCTGAAGCCTGGCGAGCACGGGTCGACGTTCGGTGGCAACCCGCTCGCCTGCGCCGTGGGCCGCGCGGTCGTCGGGTTGCTGGCGACCGGCGAGTTCCAGCAGCGTTCGCGGGACATGGGCGCGTACCTGCACGCCGAACTGAACAAGCTGGTCGGTCACGGCGTGGCCGAGGTGCGCGGGCGCGGGCTGTGGGCCGGCGTCGAGATCGCGCCTGGTGGCCCCGTCGGCCGGGCCGCGTCCGAGGCGCTCGCCACGCGCGGGGTGCTGTGCAAGGAGACGCACGCCTCGACGTTGCGCGTCGCGCCTCCGTTGGTCATCACGCGGGACGAGATCGACCTGGGCGTTCGGGCGATCGCCGAGGTCGTTCGTCCCGTTTAGGGTGATTTTCGTTCGTAGCTAGGTCACAGTTGCGGCGGACGAGCCTCCTGGTTCGTCCGCCGCATGCATCATGACTCTTATGGGTGAACGGGTGCGTGCTGAGGCCGCTGCCGCTTTGGGCAGATGGGTTGAGCCGGACGAGGTCTACGCCAAGGGACGCGCACTGCGGTCCTCAGTGGACTTCAGGGCGCACCGCGCGATGTCGCTGGCCCCTTCACGCCCGTCCGTGCTGGAGTTCCTGCGCGCCGGCAACAAGGGCCGATTGGAAAACCTGATCCCGCTGCGGATCGGGCGGATGCTGGAGAACCCGTTCGCGTTCTTCCGCGGTGCGGCCGGGCTGCAGGCGGGCGATCTCGCCGCCGGGTGCTCGACGGGCCTTCACGCTCAGCTGTGCGGTGATGCACACGCAGCGAACTTCGGCCTCTACGGCACGCCCGAGGGCCAGATCGTCATGGACATCAACGACTTCGACGAGACGCTGCCCGGCCCGTGGGAGTGGGACCTCAAGCGGCTCGTCGCCTCGCTGGTGCTGGCCGGTCGCGTCGGCGGCGTGTCGGACAAGGGCTGCCGCGACGCCGCCGAGGACGCCGTCAGCGCGTACCGGGGCACGATCCGGCACCTCGCGGAGATCCCGTTCATGGACTCGTGGACCGCCCTGGGTGACGAGTCCACGCTGTCGAAGGTCAAGGCCGACGACCTGCTCAACGACTTCTCCAAGGCCGCCGAGAAGTCGCGCAGGAACACCAGCGCGAAGTTCGCCGCCAAGTGGACCGCGCACGACGGCGAGAAGTGGCGGTTCATCACGAACCCGCCGACGTTCACCGAGGCCACTCCCCCGACCGCCAAGGCCGTGATCGCCTCGCTGCCGTCCTACGTGGACACCCTGCGCGAGTCGCGGACCAACCTGATCATGCGCTACGGCGTGTCGGACGTGGCGTTCCGCGTCGTCGGCACCGGCAGCGTCGGCCTGCGCAACTACCTGATCCTCCTGCACGGCAACGGCTCCGAGGCACTGGTGCTGCAGGCCAAGGAGGCCAGGCCGTCCGCGCTGCAGCCGTTCCTGAACGTCGAGCCCGCCAAGCACGAGGGCAAGCGGATCGTGCACGGCGCGCGGCTCGTGCAAGCGGAGACCGACATCCTGCTGGGCTGGACGACGATCGAGGGCCGGCACTTCATCGTGCGGCAGTTCCGCAACCGCAAGGGCGAGATCGACGCGACCACGCTGAAGCGCGACGACCTCGACGACTACGGCCGCTTCGCCGGCGCCCTGCTGGCCCGCGCGCACACCAGGTCCCTGGACCCGCGGCTGCTGGCCGGCTACTTCCAGAACGGCGGCGGCGATGACCTGGACGAGGCCTTCGCCAAGTACGCGTTCGACTACGCCGACCAGACCGAGGCGGACCACGCCGAGCTGGCCAGGCTGGTCAAGAACGGGAAGCTGCCCGCGACCGCCGAGGCCCGCTGACGCGCCTTCAGGCCCTCGCCGCGGAGTCGACCTAGGCGGTGTCTGACGATTTCGTCCGGTGAGAGGCGCGGGCGGGCGATCCGCGGACGATGTCGCCGCGACGGCCTCATACCGGGCGTATCCGGGCGTTGCGGCGGCGCCGTCCGCGGATCCCTCGGCCGCCACTATCGCCCGACGGAATTGTCGGACACCGCCTAGCCTGGCGGTATGAAGATCCGCCGCGCCGACTCCACCGACGACGTGTTCGCCGCCGCGCACCTGTTCGACGCGCCGCCGCGGCCGGACGCGACCGCGCGGTTCCTGGCGCAGGATCACAGCCATCTGCTGATCGCCTACATCGGCGACCAGCCCGCCGGTTTCGTGTCCGGGGTGGAGACCACGCACCCCGACAAGGGCACCGAGATGTTCCTCTACGAGCTGGGCGTGGACGACGCGTTCCTGCGGCGCGGCATCGGCACCGCGCTGGTGGAGGCGCTGAAAGCCCTCGCGGTGGAACGGGCCTGCTACGCGATGTGGACCGGCACCGCCGCGGGCGACACGGCGGCGCAGGCCACGTACCGCAAGGCGGGCGGGTCGATCGACGACGGCGCCTTCGTGTCCTGGGAGCTCTAGGTCCAAACCGGTTCGTCCACTTCGGACACCTTGCCGTCCGCCCGGAAGTGCAGGAACCGGTCGAACGACTTCGCGAACCACCTGTCGTGCGTGACCGCGACGACCGTGCCCTCGAAGTCGTTCAGCGCGTTCTGCAACGCCTCCGCCGACGCGAGGTCGAGGTTGTCCGTCGGCTCGTCGAGCAGCAGCAACGTCGCCCCGGACAGCTCCAGCAGCAGGATCTGGAACCGCGCCTGCTGCCCGCCGGAGAGGTTCTCGAACCGCTGGTCGCCCGCCTGGTGCAGGCCGTAGCGCTGCAGCACCGACATCGCTGCGCCCCGGTCCTTGCCGGTGCGCTGGCCCTCGCCGTGCCAGAGGATGTCGACGAGCGTGCGGCCGAGCCACTCCGGGTGCTCGTGCGTCTGCGCGAACAGGCCCGCCACGACCCGTGCGCCGAGCTTCCACTTGCCGGTGGTCCTCACCTCGTCACCGCCGAGCAGCCGCAGGAAGTGGCTCTTGCCGGAGCCGTTCGCGCCCAGCACGGCGACCCGGTCACCGAAGAAGATCTCCTGCGAGAAGGGCTGCATCAGCCCGGTCAGCTCCAGCGCCTCGCACGTGATCGCGCGCACGCCCGTCCGGCCACCCTTCAGCCGAGGCGTGACCTTCTCGTCCTGAGGGATCTCCGGCGGCGGGCCCGCCTGCTCGTAGCGTTCGAGGCGCGCGGCCATGACCCGGTACTTCTGAGCCATCACCTCGGAGGACTTGGCCAGCTGCTGGAGCGTGCGGACGAGGTCCTTGAGCCGCTCGTGCTCCTCGTTCCAGCGCCGGTGATCTTCCAGCAGCCTGTCGATGCGTTTCGCCCGGGCGCCGTGCCACGTCCCGAACGAGCCCGCGTGCGTCCACGTGGAATGCGCCTCGACCGTGACGACGTGCGTGGCGGCCGTGGACAGCAGCTCACGGTCGTGGCTGACGACGAGAACGGCCTTGTCGGTGGCCTTCAGCCGGTCTTCGAGCCAGCGCTTGCCGGGGACGTCGAGGTAGTTGTCGGGCTCGTCGAGCAGCAGGACCTGCTCGTGGCCGCGCAGCAGGGTCTCCAGGACCAGGCGCTTCTGCTCGCCGCCGGAGAGCGTGCGGACCTCGCGGAACCGGGCGCGGTCGTAGGGCAGGCCTAGGGCGGCGACGGTGACGGTGTCCCAGAGCACCTCGATGTCGTACCCGCCTGCCTCGCCGTAGCCGGAGAGGGCGTTCGCGTACCGCATCTGGGCGGGTTCGTCGTCGGTGTCCATCAGCGCGAGCTCGGCGTCGTCGAGCTCCACGGCCGCCTTGCGCAACGCCTCGGGGGCGACCGACAGCAACAGGTCGCGCACGAGCGAGTCGTCGCGGACCGAGCCGATGAACTGCGGCATCACCGCCAGCCCGCCCTGCACGTGCACGCTGCCCTGCTTCGGGGTGAGCTCCCCCGACAGGATCCGTTGCAGCGTCGTCTTGCCGGCACCGTTCGCGCCGACGAGCGCGACCACGGTCCCGCCGCTCACCTTGAACGAGACGTCGCGGAACAGCTCCCTGCCGTCAGGCAGGGTGTACGCGAGCCCGTTCGCTTCCAGATAACCCACGCCCGAGATCGTCGGGGTCGCCGCCCGGGAAAGCCAGTGAGTTTCCGGTCACCGCAGGCGGAGCGGGTACCTCCGGTACACCAGCACGGCGGCGGTGACCATGAGGCACTGGAAGGCGGGGCCGAACGCGCTGATCACCGTCAGCAGCACCGTGAGACCGCCGAAGACGAACAGGAGGGAGTAGAGCAACCAGGGACGCACCTGGCGGTTCATCGTGCGGGCGAGTCTCGGCTCGTCCGCGAGCAGCCGCTGTTCGATCTCCTCGAGCGAGCGGCGTTCGGCTTCACTCAGCATCAGTGCCTCCGGAGGACGTCGGGACGTCATCATTCCCGCCCGCCACCCAGTGGATACTCGAACGCCGCCGGAGTCAAACCCGAGAAAGTGCGACCAATCGGCTGACAGCTCGCAGGTACTTCTTGCGGTAACCGCCGCGCAGCATCTCGTCGGTGAACAGCTCCGAGAGCGGCTGCCCCGAGACCGCCACCGGGATGTCGCGGTCGTAGAGCCGGTCGCCGAACGCCACGAGCCTCAGCCCGACGCTCTGGTCCGGCGCGGCCTTGACGTCCTTCAGGTGCACCGCGGTGACGCCGTCGAGCAGCCGCCCGTACTTCGACGGGTGGATGCGGGCGAGCGCCTTGCAGAGGTCGTCGAAGTCGTCGAGGGTCGAACCTGCGGTGTTAGAGGCTCTAACAATCAAGTCAGTGTCTGACATGGGTGACGGGGCATCCGGCAGGCCGCGGTGGCGGTAGTCGGGGCCGTCCACGCGCACGACGTCGAACTTCGACGACATCGACTGGATCTCGCGCAGGAATTCAGCGGCGGCGAACCGGCCCTCGCCGAGCTTGTCCGGCAGCGTGTTCGAGGTGGCCGCGACGTGCACGCCGGCCGCGACGAGTTCCTTGATCAGGCGCGTGACCAGCATCGTGTCGCCGGGATCGTCGAGCTCGAACTCGTCGATGGCGAGCAGCTTGTGGCCCGACAGCCGCTTCACAGCCTCGGGGAACGTCAGGACGCCGACCATGTTCGTCAGTTCGACGAACGTGCCGTACGCCTTAGGGCCCGGCACGGCGTGCCAGAGCGAGGCGAGCAGGTGGGTCTTGCCGACGCCGAAGCCGCCGTCGAGGTAGAGGCCGAGCTTGCCCTCGTCGGAGTCCCTGGACCCGAACAGCGACCACTTCTTGCGGCGCACGCTGACCCGCGCGGCGAACAGGCGGCCCGCCTCGACCGCGGCGGCCTGCGAGGGTTCGTCGGGGTTCGGGATGTAGGTGTCGAAGCTGACCGAGTCGAACCTCGGTGGCGGTACCAGGCCCTCGATCAGTTCGTCGGCACCGATCTGAGGATCCCGGTCGGACAAGCGCATGCCCGCACCTTATCGGCGTGATGGGATGGCTCGGTGGAGATGTTGTGGCCCTCACCGGGCGTTGAGATGACCGACACAGCCCTCGAGTCGCTGTACGGGTATCCCGCGGGCCGCACCTGGGTGACCGCGAACTTCGTGTCCAGCGTGGACGGCGCGGTGTCGGTCGACGGCCGGTCGGCCGGGCTGGGCTCGCCCGCGGACCGGCGCATCTACCTGCTCGGGCGCGAACTCGCCGACGTCGTGCTGGTGGGCTCGGCGACTGTGCTGGCCGAGGGGTACCGGGGCGCGAAGCGCACCAGGCCGTTGCCGATCGCCGTGGTGACGGCGCGCGGGTCGCTGACGCCGGACCTGCCGCTGTTCACCGACACCGCCGTGCCGCCGATCGTGATCACCACCGAGGCCGCCCGGATGCCCGCGCTGCCCGCCGACGTGGTCGTCGCCGGCGAGACCGAGGTGGACCTGGGCGTCGCGGTCACCGAGCTCGCGGCACGGGGACTGCACCGGATCGACCTCGAGGGCGGGCCGCGGTTGTTCGGGTCGATGGTGGCCGCCGGCCTGGTGGACGCGCTGAACCTGACGGTGGCACCCCTGCTCGCGGTGGGCGACTCCTCACGGATCGCGCACGGTCCGGTGATCCCGCCCGTGGACCTCGCGCTGGTGTCGGTGCTACGCGAGGACGACGTGCTTTTGCTGCGGTATCAACGGCAGAATTCCAGTTGAAGAGGCAGGATGTGCGCGTGGACCTACCGCTGACACCGCCGCTGCAGCCGATGCTCGCCACCGCGGTGGACGGGATCCCGGACGACGCGAACCTGTTCTTCGAACCGAAGTGGGACGGGTTCCGCTGCGTGGTGTTCCGCTCCGGCGACGAGGTGCTGCTGCAGTCGCGCAGCGGCAAGCCGCTCAACCGCTACTTCCCCGAGGTCGCCGCCTCGATGCTGGACGTGCTGCCCGACCGGGTGGTCGTCGACGGCGAGCTGGTGGTCGCGAAGAACGACGAGCTGGACTTCGACGCGTTGTCCGAGCGCATCCACCCGGCCGCCTCGCGGGTGACGATGCTGTCGGAGTCCACGCCGGCCACGTTCGTCGCCTTCGACCTGCTCGCGCTGGGGTCCGAGGTGCTGATGGAGTCGCCGACGATCGCGCGGCGCGAGGCGTTGCTGCAGCTGCCCGGGTTGAACGTGACGCCCGCGACGACGTCCGTCGAGACTGCGCGGCAGTGGTTCACGCTGTTCGAGGGCGCCGGGCTGGACGGCGTGATGGGCAAGCCGTCGGACGGCCCGTACACGCCGGGCAAGCGTTCGATGATCAAGGTGAAGCACGCCCGCACCGCCGACGTCGTGCTCGCCGGGTTGCGCTGGCACAAGGACACCGAGCCCGGCACGGCGGTCGGTTCGTTGCTGCTCGGCGTCTACGACTCCGGCGACCTGCTGCACCACATCGGCGTCTGCGGTTCGTTCAAGGCCGCCGAACGCAGGGAGCTCGCGGCCGAGCTGGCGCCGTTGATCACCACGGGAGACCACCCGTGGGCGAGTCCCGTTCCGGGCCAGCGGATCCCCGGTGAGATCAACCGGTGGCGCGGCAAGCAGGCCGAGTACGTGGCGCTGCGTCCCGAGCGGGTGCTGGAGATCCACTACACGCAGACCGAGGGCGAGCAGCCGGTGCGGTTGCGGCACAACGGCCAGTTCGCGCGGTGGCGGCCGGACCGGGAACCGCTGTCGTGCCGCTACGACCAGCTGGAGATCCCGGCCCGCTACGACGTGGCTTCCGTGTTGAAGGGCGAGCTCCGGGCCCGTTAGACGTCGGGCTTGGCCGATCGCGTCGCACCGATCGACGCGATCACGACACAGCAGACGGCAGCCCATTGTGCCGCCTTGAGGTGCTCGCCGAGCAGCAGCAGGCCCGCGACGGCGGCCACCGCCGGTTCCATCGACATCAGGATCCCGAACACGCGCGGCGGCATGCGGCGCAACGCCTCCAGCTCCAGCGAGTACGGGACCACCGACGACATCAGCGCGACCGCGAACCCCGCCGCGAGCACCAGCGGGTCGAGCATCGCCGTGCCTGCCGAGCCGACGCCGAACGGCAGCGCGATCACCGCCCCGACCACCATCGCGAGCGCGAGGCCCTTGCCGTCGGTCGTCTGGCTGCCGAGCCTGGCCGTCACCAGGATGTACGCCGCCCAGCACGCGCCCGCGGCCAGTGCGAACAACACACCTGTCCACAACAGACCGCCCTGCACGCCCGTGAGCAGCACCACTCCAACAGCCGCGAGCAACACCCACACGCCGTCGATCCAGCGCCGTGACCCGGCGACGGCCACCGCGAGCGGCCCGAGGAACTCGATCGTGACGGCCGCGCCGAGCGGGATGCGGTCGAGCGCCGCGTAGAAGCAGAGGTTCATCGCCGCGAGCACCGTGCCGTAGGTGGCGATGGTGACGAGCGTGCGGCGGTCGAGCCGGACGGACGGGCGCCAGATCACGACCAGTACCAGCGCGGCCATGACCAGGCGCAACGTCACCGTGCCCGCCGCACCCGCGACCGTGAACAGCTGCTTCGCGAACGCGGCGCCGACCTGCACGCTGACGATGCCGAGGAGCACGAGGGCCGTCGGCGGGATGCCACCCATGAGACGAGCGGCGGGAAGCCGATCAGCGCGAGCCATGCCCCCATCCTGACTCACTGGATTCTCACCTGTGCCGTGCGAGGCTCAGCTTCCCGGAGTGTGAACGAGAGTGAGGAAATCTGTGCGTCGCGCTGCCTTGGCCCTACTGGCAGTGAGCGTGCTGACGGCGTGCAGCGCGGGGCCCTCGAACAGGCCGGTGATCGCGGTCAAGGGCGAGGGCGACCAGCCCGTCGACCAGAGCACGCTCGCCGGGCCCCAGCCCGTGCCCCCGCTGAGCGAGTACAAGGCGGACTCGCTGCCGTGGTCGCCGTGCAACGAGCAGATGAAGGACCGCTTCGGCGCCGATGTCCCGCAGGGCGACCAGAAGTACGAATGCGCGCGCATGACCACCGTGCTCGACCCGCCGGGACGCCCCGGCCGCGGCACGATCGGCATCGCCCTGACGCGCGTCGGCACGGGCAAGAGCGCGCTGGTCGTCGTCAACGACCCCGGCGGCGAGCCCGGCACGCTGAAGGCCGCGCGGCTCGCGGCGGCGTTGCCGAAGGAAATCCTCAGCACGTTCACGATCATCGGCATGGACCGGCGCGGCACCGGCCGTTCGGACGGCATGGCGTGCGTTCCGCAGGCCACGCGCGCACAGCTCGTCGAGTACGACCCGGCCGAGACCGAGCAGTCGACCCTCGTGGTCGCCGCGGGCGAGGCGTCGCAGGAGTGCGTGCTCGACCTCGAAGGCCGGCTGACCGCGTTCGACTCGTGGCGCGCGGCCGCCGACCTCGAACGCCTCCGCGACTACCTGGGCACCGACCGCCTCAACGCCATCGGCCTGGGCGAGGGTTCGCGCGTCGTCACGACCTACGCCCAGCGCTACCCGAACCGCATCGGCCGCACCGTCCTGGACGGCGCCCCGGACCCGGCGCTCGACCAGGTGGGCGTCCTCGAGTCCCGCGCCGTCGCGGCGGAGGCGACGTTCGACGCGTTCGCCCGCGACTGCAAGACCCGTGGCTGCGCGCTCTCGAACCCCCGCGAGGACGTCACGGCACTCCTGGCCCAGCTGCGAACCGGCCGCGTGCGCGGCGAGTACGTCGACCTGACCCCGGGCTCGGCCCTGAACGCGATCCTGGCGGGCCTGACCGACCGGGCCCGCTGGCCCGCACTCGCCGACGCCCTGGTGAAGGCCCGAGCCGGCGACAGCACGGGCCTGTTCGCCCTGCTGGAACCGCTGGTCAACGACCTGGACGAGAACCCGCCGCGCTTCGACGCGGGCCTGATCATCGGCTGCAACGACACCGCCACCCGCATCCCCCCGGACCGGGTGAAGGCCCTCACCGCCGACTGGCAGTCGAAGCACGCGATGTTCGGCGCCGTGTTCGCCCGCATGCTGTTGCACTGCAACCCGTTCCCGCCACCCAAGGCCGAGAAGGTGGACGCCCTGAAGAGCGCGCCCCCGATCGTGGTCCTCAGCACCGCCAACGACCTCTCCACCCCCGCGCCCGGCACCGAGCACACGGCGCAGCGGCTGCCGGGGTCGTCGTTGATCGGGTGGCAGGGCAGCGGGCACGGCGCGCTCACCCTGTCGGGGTGCGCGACCACGGCGGTGCGCGACTACCTGATCGACGCGAAGGTGCCGTCGAACGGCACCGTCTGCCCGCCCTGATCGGGCTACGGCGGACAGGGAGCTCTCGCTCAACCGCGATGCGGAGACGCTGTCGGGGTGTGCCGTCTGCGCGCCCCGATCAGTGCCGCTGAACGCAAAGGAGGAGCCGTTCGCGTGACCACGACGCGAACAGCTCCCCGCGCGAATCTTCGTGTCAGCAGCTGGAACAGCAGCCGCAGCCGGGCCCCGTGCACCCGGAACAGCACCCACACGTACCCATCAGGGCCTCCCCGTCCTCCAAGCCGGACCTGCGCGGGACATCCGCGCACCTCACGGTCCGCCCCGCCACCAGCCCTGGGAACCCCTCTCACCCGAACGCGTGCAGACAACCACCAGTGCGTCGCAGCACGTGATCGCGCTACGCGCCCAGGTCGGCCAGGGCCTTCTGGGCTGCCTCCAGTTCGGCACGCAGTTGCTCCACCCGGGCGAGCTGCTGGGCACGCGCCGCGTTCAGCACGCCCTCGACGATCTCGGCGACCTCGGGCGTCAGCAGCTTCGCGGCCTGGGCCACCTGCGCGGGCGGCACCGGCGTCGGCCGGACCGTCCTGCGAGTGCCCTGCAGCACCTCTACGGCCCACTCGCCCTCGCCCGTCGTCACCAGCGTGATCGTGACCTCGGGGAAGGTGCTCTTCGCGGCCTGCTTGCGCGCGGCGGGCTTCGCGGGCGCCTGCTCGGCGGGAGCGGGTGCAGGTTTCGGCTTGGGGGCCGCGGGCTTCACCGGCGCCTCCGGGACGTAGGGGTGGATGACCTCAGTCTCCCGCGGCGGCTCCGGCGGCGCCGGAGGCGGGGTCGCCGGCTTCTTGCGCGGCGGCGGCTTCTCCAGCGTCAACTCGGCCGGGGAGAAGGACATCTCGTCCTTCGAGCCCGTGGGCCGGACCTGGATGAAATCACCCTCCGGAGGGTCGATGACGGCCAGCAGCTTCGCCGACCTGCCCTCCTCCATGCCGACCGCGGCCGCTGTGAACCACACCATCGGCTGACTGCCTTCGTCCAACTGCGACCGCAGGTCGACGACGTCCTCCGCCGACAGCCCGCTCTTCTTCGCCATCGCGCTGCCTCCCCGTTCGAACACCTGTGCCCCAGCATGCCCTACACCCCTGACATTTCTGAGCACAGGGTCGGCAACAAGATCATCAACGGGCGAAGCAGCGCGTGAGAGCGCTCTCAGGCCTCTTCTTCGGCCTTTTCGGCGTCCTCGGCTCGCAACTGGTACTCGCACCCGTACTCGACCGCGTACGACAGGTCGTACACGTGCACGATCTTGGGCCCGCCGTGCAGGTGCACGTACGTCACGGTCTGCTTCGGGTCCTCGGGCGTGGACGGCAGCGAATCGACCCTGCCGTCGAGGGGACCGCCGACGTACCGCACTACATATGGCTGGGACATCACGACCTCCTCTCGCGTTCAGCCCAGTCTACGAGGTCGGCCACTGGATCCGTTCCCGATACAGCCGGTTGGCTCACTCACTCCCGAACCACCGCACGGCGAGTTCGTCGAACGAATCCCCCTCAGACATCTCACGCAGGTACTTGGGCAAGTCGGAGTAGACGTGCAACAGCGCGTAAGCCATCACCCGGCGAGGATCCGGCACCCGCCCGTACGCCTCCACCAACGCCTTCCAGCACTTCGCGTCGCCCTTGGTCACGAACAGCCCGGCACTGGCGAACTCGTACTCGAACGCCCCGCGCATCGCGGGCTCGAAGTCGAACAGTCCGGACAAAGTCCCGTTGCGCCACAACAGATGTGCGCTCATCACCTCGGTGTGCAGCAACACCGGCCGCTCGGCACCGAGATCCACCCCGTCGAGGAACGCCGGAATCCGCTCCAGCCACCGCTCGTCCAGGCCGCGCTCGCGTTGCAGCTCAACGCATCCCCGCCGCTGCCCGGCGACGAACGCGGCCCAGTCCCCCGGCCCGAGGACCGCGGGCGGCTCGATCGCGTGCAGCGCCTTCAGCACTTCCCCGACCCGCGCGCTGACCTCGACGTCCGGCACCGCGGGCTCCTCACCGCGCAGCCGCGACATCAGCACGTACGCCCAGTCGTCGAGCACCCCGACGCCCTGGCACCGGGGAGTCGGCACCGGCAACCTGCCGTGCAGCGCCTCCATCACGGCGACCTCGATCGGCACCTCGCCGTGGTACTGCGGCGGGAACAACTTCAGCACCAGGTCGTCCCCGACGGCGAAGACGGGCAGTGACCCCTCCTCGAACCGCACGACATCGCCGTCCAGCCCCAGGCGGTCGCGGTACGACTCGGCGTCCTGCTGCGTCGGCTCCACACCGTGATCATCACCGATCGGGGCCGGCGAACGCCACCTCCCGCGCAGTCACTCCTGCTTGCGGGCGCGGGAAGGCTGCACGCGCAGCGGCTCACCGGGCATCTTCGGGTAGTCCGGCGGGTAGGGCATCTCACCGCGCGGATCGGCCGCGTACCACTCCAGCAGCGTCTCGATGCCGAACGCCCCGGAGTCCAGGCCGGCGTGCGGGTCGCCGCGCTCCTCCAGGTACTTCGGCACGGTCAGCACGTCGAAGTCGTCCGGGTCCACAGTGGACAGCTCGTCCCACAGCACCGGGGTCGAGACCGTCGCGCGCGGCGTTCCGCGCACCGACCAGGCGGAGGCGATCGTGCGGTCGCGGGCGGCCTGGTTGAAGTCGATGAAGACGCGCTCGCCGCGTTCTTCCTTCCACCAGGCCGAAGTCGCCTGGGAGGGGGCGCGCTTCTCGACCTCGCGGGCCAGTGCGATCACGGCGTGCCGGACGTCGACGAAGTCCCATTCCGGCCTGATCCGCACGGCGACGTGGATGCCGCGGCCACCGGAGGTCTTGGGGTAGCCGGTGAGACCCGCGTCGGCCAGCACCTCGCGCAGCACTTGGGCCACGCGGGCGGCGTCGGAGAAGTCGGTGCCCGGCTGCGGGTCCAGGTCGATGCGCAGCTCGTCCGGGTGGTCGACGTCGGGACGGCGCACCGGCCACGGGTGGAAGTCGAACGTGCCGAGGTTCGCGGCCCAGACGATCACGGCCTCGGAGGTCGGGCAGATCTCGTCGGCGGGACGGCCGGACGGGAACTTCACCTGCACGGTCTCGACGTAGTCAGGGGCGCCCTTGGGCACGCGCTTCTGGTAGAACGCCTCGCCCTCGACGCCGTCCACGTAGCGCTTCAGCACGACGGGACGGTCGTGCAGCACCCGCAGCAGGACCGGCGCCACCGTGCGGTAGTACTCGACCACCTGCCGCTTGGTGATGCCCCGCGCGGGGAAGTACGGCTTGTCCGGGTTGGACACCCGCACCAGCTGGTCACCGACCTCGAGCTCGATCGCCTTGGAAGCCACGGCAGAACATTAAGGCCTGTGTCGAGGTCACGTTCGATGGAAGTCGCGCTTGAGGTGGTTTCTGGTGGTGCGGCCGGACGGCCCGCATACCGGTGTTGTATGTGGGTCGTCCGGCCGTGCCGCCAGGGGCCGCCTCAAGCCCGGCTATCGCGATCGGGACCTCGACACAGGCCTTGAAGGCCGCGCACGAACGCCGCGAGCGCCAGCTCGAAGCTGTCGCGGTCGAGTTCGCGGGCGACACCGGGCAGCAGGTGGGCGCGGTCGAGGTGCGGGTAGCGGTCGGTGTAGTCCGCGGGATCGGACGAGAACCCGCTGGAGAACGAGCTCAGGGCCGAGCCGAACACGATGTACATCAGGCCCGCGGCGATCATCGTGGCCTCGCGGCGTGACCAGCCGGCGTCGACCAGGGCGCCGTGCAGCAGGTCGAGGCGCTGGAGCGACTCCTCGCGGCCAGCCGGGCCGTACGCGAGGAACGGAACGATGTTCGGGTGCGACGACAACGCCGCACGGTAGGAGCGCGCGCACCGGATCAGGCCCTCGCGCCAGTCGACGGTGAAGCCCGAGACGTCGACGGTCGACAGGATCGACGAGGCGATGTCGTTCAGCAGCTGGTCCTTGGTGCGGACGTGCCCGTACAGCGACGCGGCCTGCACGCCCAGCTCGGCGGCGAGCTTGCGCATGGACAGGCCGTCGAGGCCGTCACGATCGATGATGGCCAGGGCCACCGACCTGATCCGGTCGGGGCTCAGCAGAGGGGTGCTCGGCCGGGGCATGTGAGTTAACCTAACACTGTTCGGTTAGTCGGGAGGGCCTGTGGATCTAACGCTTTCGGACGAACACCGGCAGCTCAGGGAGCTGGCCCGGCGGTTCACCGACGAACGCATCGTCCCCCATGCCACGCGCTGGGACCGCGACGAGGCCATCGACAGGGACCTGGTCCCCGCGCTCGGCGAGGTCGGGTTCCTCGGGCTCGGGATCGACGAGCGCTACGGCGGCTCCGGCGGCGACAACCTCGCCTACTGCCTGGTCCTCGAGGAGATCGCCCGCGGCGACAGCGCGGTCCGCGGCATCATCTCCGTCTCGCTCGGCCTGGTCGCGAAGTCGATTGCTGCACACGGCACCGAGGAGCAGAAACAACGCTGGCTGCCGGGCCTGACCGCGGGCACCCAGGTCGGCTGCTTCGCCCTCACCGAACCCGGCACCGGCAGCGACGCGGGCAGCCTCGTCACCAAGGCCACCAGGACGGACGGCGGCTACCGGATCAACGGCCGCAAGGTCTTCATCACCAACGGCACGTGGGCCGACGTCGCGCTCGTGTTCGCCCGCACCGGCGGACCGGGCCCGAAGGGCATCAGCGCCTTCCTGGTCCCCACCGCCTCGAAGGGCTTCGAGGCCACCGAGATCAAGGGCAAGCTCGGCATGCGCGGCCAGGCCACCGCCGAGATCACCCTCGACGACGTCGACGTGCCGGAGGACGCCCTGCTCAGCACCGAGGGCTTCAAGCTCGCGATGGGCTCGCTCGACAAGGGCCGCATGTCCGTCGCGGCGGGCTGCGTCGGTGCCGCCCGGGGCGCACTGGAGGCCGCGCTGGGGTACGCCGGGCAACGCGAGCAGTTCGGCAAGCCCATCGCGGGCTTCCAGCTCGTCCAGGAACTCCTCGCGGACATGGCCGTGGAGACCGACGCCGCCCGGCTCCTGACGTGGCGCGTCGCCGACCTGGCCGACCGCGGCGAGCCGTTCCGCACCGAGGCGAGCATGGCCAAGCTCTTCGCCAGCGAGGCGGCGGTCAAGGTCGCCAACAACGCCATCCAGGTCTTCGGCGGCTACGGCTACATCGACGAGTACCCGGTGGGCAAGTACCTGCGGGACGCCCGTGTCACCACCCTCTACGAGGGCACCAGCCAGATCCAGAAACTGCTCATCGGTCGCGCGCTGACGGGCATCAACGCGTTCGCCTGAAAGGAAAGAAATGGACTTCACGCTCGACGAGGAGCAGAAGGAGATCCGCGACTGGGTGCGGACCTTCGTGCGCAAGGAGATCATCCCGCTGGAGCCCGAGGTGCTGCGCCGCGAACGCGCGGGCCAGCCGGGTCTCGCGCGGGACGAGCTGAAGGAGCTGCAGGACAAGGCCAAGCAGGCCGGGTTCTTCGGTGTCCTCACGCCGCAGGAGTACGGCGGCATGGGCCTCGGCGCCGTGATGACCGCGCTCCTCGAGGCCGAACTGGGCCGCAGTTTCGTCCCGTTCCGCTTCGGCGGCTACGCGGACAACATCCTGTTCCACGGCAACGAGGAGCAGAAGCAGCGCTACCTGCTGCCGACGATCTCCGGCGAACGCGTGTCGTGCTTCGCGATCACCGAGCCCGGCGCCGGCAGTGACGCCAAGGCCATCCGCACGTCCGCCGTGAGGGACGGCGACGAGTGGGTCATCAACGGCGAGAAGACCTTCATCACGCAGGGCAACGAGGCCGACTTCGTCATGGTGTTCGCCGTGACGGACAAGGAGAAGGGCGCCAACGGCGGCGTCACGTGCTTCCTGGTCGACCGCGACATGGGCTGGAAGTCCGAACCCATCCCGACCATGGGCCAGTGGGGTCCGGCCGCGCTCGTGTTCGACAACGTCCGCGTGCCGCACGAGAACATCCTCGGCGAGGAGGGCAAGGGCTTCCACCTCGCGATGCAGTGGATCGGCCAGGGCCGCTACCTGCTGCCCGCCCGAGCGCTCGGCAGCGTCGAGCGGCTGGTCGAGATGGCGATCGAGCAGGCCAAGAACCGCGTCACGTTCGGGCAGCCCATCGCCGAGTACCAGGCCATCCAGTGGATGATCGCGGACTCCGCGGTCGAGATCGAGGCACTGCGCTGGCTCGTGCTGCACGCCGCGTGGCTCGTCGACCAGAAGCAGGACTCGCGGCAGGCGCAGTCGATCGCGAAGCTCTACGGCGGCATCAAGGCCAACGAGATCGTCGACCGCGTGCTGCAGATCCACGGCGGCATGGGCTACACCCGTGAGCTGCCGATCGAGCGCTGGTACCGCGAACTGCGGCTGCTGCGCATCTACGAGGGCACCGACGAGATCCAGCGCCGCACGATCGCCCGCAACCTCCTCAAGGGCCACGCGAACATCCGCGGCACGCTCGGGTAGCCCTATGTTGGGGTGATGCTCAACCACGGCATCCTCGGCGTCGTCGAACGACAGGTCCGCACCTGGTCGGCCGGCGACGCCGGGGTGTACGCGGCGGCGGCCGGCGGCTACTCCCCCGCGTTCGCCATCCCGCTGCTGCAGCAGGGCGGCCCGCAACTAGGGCTGACCGGCGCCGACATGACCCAGGTCCTGCACGCCGAGCAGTCCTTGTGGCTGCACGGCCCGCTCCCGTCGCACGGCTCGGCGGTCGTCACCAAGACCGTCACCGACATCTACGACAAGGGCTCCGGCGCGCTCGTGGTCAGCACGTGGGAGTCGACCCACGCGAGCACGCGGTCGTCGTGCTTCGTCAAGGGCGAAGGCGGTTTCGGCTGCGAACGCGGTGAGACGCGCGAGTTCACCGTCCCCGGCACCGCTCCCGAGGTCGGCTTCTTCCAGACGACCGGGGACCAGGCCCTGCGGTACCGCGAGACCGGCGACGTGAACCCGATGCACCACGACGCCGAGTTCGCGCGCCGGGCCGGGTTCGCGCAGCCCATCCTGCACGGCCTGTGCACGCTCGGGATCACCGTGCGCGGCCTGGACTTCACCGAGCTGCACGCCCGGTTCACCGCGCCGGTGACGCCCGGTGACGAGCTCCGGATCGAGCGCTGGCCGACCGGCGAGTTCCGCACGTTCGCGAACGACCGGCAGGTTCTGCTCGGATCGGTTCGGTTTTCCGAAGTGGACAGCCGCTGAAAGCTCGCACGATCGAGTCATGAGCAGCGCCCTGGCAACCGTGGACTCCGGAATCGAACCGGTGCGCGTGGCGGTGGAGTCCCGTGACCTGATCAGCTCGGCCGGCGTGACGCACCTGTTGAAGAACTCACCACGCGTGCGGGTGGTCCAGGACCGCTCGGACGCACATGTGCTGCTGGCCCTGGTGAACGAGCTGTGCGCGCAGCAGGCCGCACGGCTGAGGGCCTGCGGTTCGCCCAAGATCGTCGTGATCGCGGCCCGAATCCACGACCTCACCCCGTCGATCGCGGCCCAGGCCGGGCTGGCGGTTCCGTTGCGGCGGGCGGACGTCAACGCCGAACGGCTGATCAAGCTGCTCGTCGGTGGCCACGCGGTGCAGGACCGCTCGCCGGTGCTGAACGACCGCGACCTGCAACTGCTGAAGCTGCTGGCCGACGGCGCGACGATCGCGGAGGTCGCCGCGCGGCTGTTCTGCTCGGAGCGGACCGTGAAGTACGCGCTGCACCAGCTGCTGGAACGGTTCGGGCTGCGCAACCGGGTGCACGCGGTGGCGTGGGCGCTGCGTTCCGGCTTGCTCTGACAGCTCAGCGACTCCTGTTGAGACGCAACGGATCGAACAAACACGAATGGCCTATAACCTCTCCCCGAGATCGCTCCCGCGGAATGGCCGTCGTCGTCCGGACGAGGTGGGCGACGACCCCCTGCCGTTCCGACGAAGGAAAGTCATGCGTTTCAGCCCGTCCATCGTGCTGTCCCGGATCATCGAGGGCACACTCGCCCTGCTCGGCATCCCCATCTTCTTCGCGGAGGTGGGCGACACCCGTTGGATCGCGTTGTGGGACGTCCTCGCCGTCGTCTACCTCACGATCCGCGTCATCCGCCTCAGCCGGAGCAAGCGGGCGGGCGACGACCAGGGCGCCTGGGTCAAGACCGCGCTGGGCCGCCGCAGCGGCACCCTGTTCACCCTGTTCACCAGCCTGGTCGGGATCACGTCCGGCCTGACCATCGTGCTCATCGAGGAAGGCACCCCAGCCGCGGTGGCCGACAAGGCCTTCGGTGTGCTCGCCGTGCTGCTGGCATGGGCGATCCTGCACTTCGGCTACGCCGACCGCTACGCGCAGGCCTACTACAGCGCCCTGCCCGAGAAACTGCTGGTGTTCCCCGGCACCGAACACCCGACCTACATCGACTTCACGTACTTCTCCTTCACCGTCGGCACCACCTTCGCCGTCTCCGACGTCGACGCGCACACCTCCGCGATGCGGCTGCGGATCCTCGCGCACGGCGTGCTCTCGTTCATCTACAACACCGCGATGCTCGGCATCGCCATCGGCGTGATCGGCGGCTGATCACGCGTCAGGCGAGGCCGAAGACGGAGGAGAGCTGCACCCGCCTGCTGATGCCGGCTTTGCGGTAGACGCGGGTGAGGTGCAGCTCGACCGCCCGTTGCGTGACGTTGAACCGCGCCGCGATCGACCTGTTCGTCTCGCCTTCCAGCACCAGCGAGACGATTCGCGACTCGTGCGGCGTCAGCCGGTCCCACGCCGCCCCACGCGGCGGCCGGTGTTCCCGGCCCAGCGCCGCACGCGCCTGATCCGCCAGTTCGGCCGCCCCGGCGCGTTCGGCGTCGGCCAGTGCGGCACGGGCGGTGCCGAGCGCGAGGTGCATGCGGGCGCGCTGGTGCAGCAACAACGCGCACGTCCAGACCGGCGGCAGCGTGCCCGTGTAACCGAGCCGCACCAACATCTCCCGTGCGTCGCCAGGACGACCGGCGTCCACACAGGACGCGACGAACGCCGCCGCCCCCAGCGCCACGCAGCCCCGCAGCGGTGACGCCTGGGCGAGTTCGCGCATCAGCCGGGAGACCTCGGCGTGGTCGCCACCGGCCCGATGAGCCCACATCTCCAGCGCGGTCAGCCAGTCCCGTTCCGCACCGACGAGCCGGATCCGCAGCTCTGGCGCCAAGTCCAGCACGACTCGTTCGGAACCCCTGCGCAGCAGGCCGAGTCCGGCGAGAGCGAGCGGAACGATCCGCGGCCCCGTCTCGGGGAGATCTCGCAGGGCCCGTTCAGGATCCTCCGGCACGACGGGCGCGGCCGAGTGGCCGAGCAGGTCCTCGTCGCACTGCCAGTCGAGCACCACCGCGTCGAACCACTCCCCCGCGGCGGGCCGCTGCCGGGCGAGTTCGCCGGCCCGGGGCGCGATGCCGCAACGCAGGTGGAGTTCCGCCATCGTTACGGCCACGTGCTCGGCGATCTCGCCGTCCACCGGCTCGCGCAGAGCGGCGCGCAGGCACCTCACCGCCTGCTCCGGCCGCCCGGCGGCCTGGTGCAGCCGCGCCGCCCCGTGCAGGAGCGGTGCCACCCACCGCGCGCCGACGGGTTCCGCGCAGGCCACCACGTGCTCGGCGACGGCGACCGGCGGATCGCACCGCCGATGCGTGACCTCGGCGGCCGCTCGGTGCAGGGACTCACGTGACTCGGGTGTCATCTCGTGCCGGATCGCATGGCTCAGCGCCGGCGACTGGACGCGCATCGGGTCACTGACGGCGAGACGCACGTCGACAAGGCGTTCGAACGCGGCCAAGGTGCGGAACGACCCCATTCCAGCGACCTCGCACAGCACGTCGAGAGAGGCGCTGCCCAGCACCGCCAGCGCACGGGCGACCGCGACCGCGTCGGCGTCCAGCACCTCCCAGCTCCGGCGCACGGCCCGCAGCAGGCGCGGCAGCCGCAGGCCGGGAAGCACGGCACGCAACGAGGACAGGTCCGTGACCACGTCCAGGACGTCGCTCAGCACGCCGGGAGCCCCACCGCTGTACTCCAGGCACAACGCGGCCAGGTCCGGCGGCACCTCGGCGTCGAAGCGCCGCCGGATCATCTCCGCGACCGCTTCGGCATCGATCGGCCGCAACGGCATCCGCACGGCGTCCACGACCTCCAGGACGTCCGGATCGCAGTCGCCGGCGAGCAGCACCGCGCCCCGGAAACGCGCCAGCCGGTCGGCCTCCTCCGCGCACAG
The DNA here is from genome assembly GCF_024648825.1 of Lentzea californiensis. GTDB lineage: Bacteria > Actinomycetota > Actinomycetes > Mycobacteriales > Pseudonocardiaceae > Lentzea > Lentzea californiensis. The sequence continues at coordinate 51,528 of NZ_JANBBE010000016.1, read as the reverse complement.
CCGCTCGGCGTCGTCGACCACCAGGACCGTGTGGCTGTCGACCCCGCTCAAAGCCCGCAATCCGCGCACCGGCCGCAACCCGCTGCGCACCGCGATTGAAGAAGCAACGGACAGCAATGCGCTTTTGCCCATACCAGTTGCACCATGCACAACGCACGAGCGAGCGCCACCGCTCAGCGCCTCCGTCAGGACGGCGATCTCCCGCTCACGTCCGACGAGCAGGCCACCCGCCCTGCGCACGGCGGTGCCCACGAGACCGGGGCTGAGCGGGGTGACCATGTCAACCAGCAAATCGCGGGCCGTCCCGCGTGACCATGCAGAAGCACCGGCAGAAGTTCCGCAGGTCTGCCCCTTCGCACAACATCGGGTGTCGAAGCACCCGCCTGGAACGCGAAAACCGTTCGACCAATCAATTGGTAATGACAACGACTCGTCGTGAACCAATTCGCTGCCCATTACGTGATTCCCTATGTACACCTCACGAACACCTCTAGGAGTTCCGATGCGGGTCGCGTCACGCACCGTCTTCGACTTCGTCCGGCCGAACGGCTCCACCGCGCCGGTCGAGACTGAGCTGCTCTACCGGTCGGAGGACCCGTTCGCGGTGACGATGAGGTTCCGTGCGGGCGGCTCGGTCGCCACCTGGGTCATGGGCAGGGACCTGCTCGCCGAGGGCATGAGCAGGAGAGCGGGTGACGGCGACGTGCGGTTGCGGCCGCATTCGAGCCGGGTGCTGGTGCTGGAGCTCGTCTCCGACCGGCACATGACGGTCTTCCGGGTGCCGGCGGGCACGCTGCGCAAGTTCCTCGCCGCCACCGACCGGCTGGTACCCCGTGGCACGGAGCACTTCGACGCCGACGCGTTCCTGAGCACCGTCCTGCGCTGAGAGGCCGAGCACTTCCGCGAGGTCGCGCTGCAGCCTGGTCATGCCGGGCGACTCGTAGCCCTCGCTCTCGGCCAGCGCCCGCACCCGGTGCCGGACGGCGGCGTCGTGGTCGCCGACGCGGTCGCAGAGCCCGGCGATCTTCATCAGCACGGCCACCTTGGCCTCCGGGTCGGACAGCGACACCACCGCGCCGGCCAGCTGGTCCCGTGCCTCGGCGAACCGCCCGGCCGCGGCCAGCACGCGGCCACAGGTGTGCCCGGCCATCGACAGCAGGTTCGCCGAGCCCCGCCCGAGGAGTTCCTCGGCGTGCGCCACCACGCTCAACGCCTCGTCGTGCTCGCCGGTCCCGACGAGGGCGTCCGCCAGGCGGAGCGCCAGCTGGGCGGCGTTCTCCAGCGTTACGCCGCGCTCGTCCCCTCACAATGCGCGTTCCTGCTCGACGCACGCCCTGTGCGTTTCGACGGCCTCTTCGAACCGGCCTTGCCGTTGCAGCAGGACGCGGGAGAACGACAGCGCGATCACCACGTCCATCGGCCGGCCCGCCTCCCGGAACAGCTCGGCGGCCTGCCTGGCGTGGACCACGCCGTCCGCCTGCGCGCCGTCGCGGTTCGCGATGCCCGCCCGGTAGCAGTGCGCCCAGGCCCGTTCCGCCAGCGAGCCGCACTCCCGCGCCGCCCGCAACGCCTCGTGGTGCCACCGCTTGGCCATCGGGATGTTCGTGTGCCGCGCGATGTGGACCCAGCACACGAAGTTGAGCTGCTGGGCCCGTTGCCGCAGTTCCAGCGGTGCGCACCGGCCAGGTCGGCGGTGCCCTGGTCGTCCGGCAGGAACGCCGACGCGTGACTCGTCGCGGTGGCCAGGAACCAGTCATGCGTGCGCAGGCGGTGTGTCTCCACGTCCGGTTCGTCGCTGTGCAGCCGCTCGCGCGCGTAGTCGCGGACCAGGTCGTGGAACGAGTACCGGCCGGGAACGCCCGCGCGGAGCAGGCTCGCGTCCACGAGCTCCTCCAGCAACGCCTCGGCGTCATCGGTCCCGGCCGCCACGGCGGCGAGTTCGACGGACGTGTCCGGGCCGTGGACCAGCGCGAGCCGGCTGAAAAGGGTCGCCGCTTCGGGTGCGAGCAGACGGTAGGACAGCTCGAAGGCGGTGCGGCCCGCGATGGCGAGCGCCAGCGGCACCCCTCCGCACAGCGCCGCGACCCGGTCCGCCGACTCCAGGTCGGCCGCGATCCGGCCGGCGCGATGAGCGTTTCGGCGGCGGACGCCCAGGCCGGTGCGAGCGGCGAGGTCCTCCTGGGTGAGTCCCCTGCGGCGCCGGTAGAAGCGCAGGAACTCGCTGAAGGTGGTCGCCCGCATTCCCTCACCCTCCGGACAGGCACTTCCGCACCTCGGCGGCGATCTCGCGCGTCGCGTCCGTGTCCCACCGCTCGCACGCCGCGAGCGAGTCTCGCAGATGATCTCGGTACGCGCTGTGGTCGCCACGTGACCCGGCGTTGTGCGCGAGGGCACGCAGGATCTCGATCTCGCCCACGCCGTCGCCCAGCGCGCGGAACCCGGCGAGCGCCTGGTCCAGGTCCTCGTCCGACTCGGCGAGGCGGCCCGCCGCGCGGTGGGCCAGACCGCGGTGCCACAACGTCGTGGCGAGCCAGGACGCCATCCGGGCACGCCGGTAGACCGCCTCTGCCTCGGTGAGTACCTCGACGGCGTCGTCCGGCCTGTCGACGTCTATCAGCGCGAGGCCGAGCCATCCGAGCGTGCGCCCCAGTGCGGACAGTTCGTAGATGGTGCTGGCGTAGGCGCGCTGTTCCTTCGCTACTTCTTCGTGGGCCGTCACGGCGGCGATGGGGCGGTTCATCGACCGCCACAGCACGCCGAGCACGGAACGCGCGTAGTGCTCGTCCATCGGCTCCCGCATCGAGCCGATCGCCTTGAGGCACACGCGTTCGGCCTCGTCGAACTCCCCGAGCCCGCTGTGCGCGGCCGACGCGATCAGCCACACCCAGCCGAGGTGCCCGGTCTCCCCCGACTCCCCGGCGATCCTGGCCGCGCCGGTCAGCACCTCCAGCGCCGGTCCCGGCCGATGTGCGACGTCGAACAGCACCCAGCCGAGCTGACCGCGCACCACGACCTCCTGCCACGGTTCGCGCGCGGAGGCCAGTGCGAGGCGGTAGACGCGTTCCCAGACCAGGCCCGGTTCGATGGCCGCGTAGTGCGACACGGCGATCACCGCGCGGGTCACTTCCTCGTGCAGCCCCCTCGCCTGCGCCCGTTCGACGATCTCGGGCAGCAGGTCGCGGTGCTGGTCCAGCCAGCGCCGTCCCGTGGCGACGTCGGGGAAGGCCCTGCGCCGCGGACTCACCCGCCGGGCGTCACCGGTCTGTCCGAAGAGGACTCCGGCGGCCACGGTGGTCTCCAGGAGCCAGGCGAGCATCCTGCGGTCCGCGTCGTCGTCGGTGGCGTCGACCAGGCCGGTGGCGAACGTCCGCACGAGGCCATGGATCGCGTAGCCGTGGTCGTCGGGGTCGAGGAGGCTTACCTCGGTGAGGTCCTCCAGCGCCTGTTCGGCCTCCTCGACGGTGACGCCGGCCAGTTCGGCCGCGAGTTGAGGGCCGACGTGCGTGCCGACAAGCAGCCCGAGCCGCCGGAACACCAGCCGCGCGGTCTGCGGCAGGTGCGCCAGCGACACCTCGAACGCGCCGCGCACGTCCAGGTCGCCGGCGGTGAGCGCGGCCAGGCGGCGTTCCTCGATCTGCTCCACGAGGTGGCGGAGCGGCCATCGTGGACGACTGGCGAGCCGGTTGCCCGCGATCCGGAGCGCCAGCGGCGACGTCCCGCAGAGCCGGACGAGTTCCCGCGCCGTCCCGGGATCGGCCTCGACGCGCTGTGCGCCGATGATCGACGAGAGCAGTTCGACGGCGCACGGTTCGGTGAGCCCGCCGAGCCGGATCCACGTCGCGCCCGCCAGCCCGGCGAGCCTGTGCCGGGACGTGACGATCGTGAGGCAGCCCGGAGCCGCACGCAGTGTGCGGACTTCCTCCTCCGTGCTCGCACCGTCGAGCACGAGCAGAAGGCGCTTGCCCGCGAGCAACGACCGGTAGAGCCGCGTCTGGCCGTGCGCGTCTTCTGGCACGTGTTCGGCGGGCACCCCGAGGTCTTTGAGCAACCGCTGGAGGGGCTGTGCGGAGCCCTCCAGGTCGATGAGCAGCTGACCGTCCGGAAAGCGGCCCTCCAGCAGATGGGCGGCCCTCACGGCGAGGCTCGTCTTACCGGTGCCCGCAGCCCCATGCAGCACCACGAGTCCGTTCGGCATGTTGGCGATGGCGTCGAGTTCGGCGTCACGGCCGACGAGGTCCGCCACGTACATCGGGAGCGACCAGACCGGGCTGGTGAGCGCGACCCGGCCGGTCCTGGCCAGCCGGCGCAGTTCGGCCTGGTCGTGATCGTCGAGGTCCAGCGCGTCGATCAGGGCCTCGGTCGTGCGGCGCTGCGGGGAACGGGCGCGGCCGCGTTCCATGTCGCTGATCGCGCGGACGCTCACCCCGGACCGCTCGCTGAGCTCCTCCTGGCTGAGCCCGGCGTTCTTGCGGTGCCGCAGGAGCCGGGCGCCGAACGTCATGAGACAAAAGTTAGTGGGTCAAGCTCGTGATCATCTGCGCGCACACGCGGGAGAGGTGCCGTCGCATCACGGTCGACGCCCTGGCCGCGTCGCCGTCCGCGATCGCCCGGACGAGCTCGTCGTGGTCGTCCAGCGACGCGTGCTGGTGCGGCGGGTCGTCGTCCAGCGCACTGCGCAGCAGCACCACTCGTTGCTGCACGAGCCGCACCTGCTCGGCGATGTACGGGCTGCGGGCGGCCTCGATCAGCGTCTGGTGGAACGCGAGGTCCAGCCGGTACGGGAACGGCTGCCCCGCCGTGTAGTTGCGCCGGCTCTCCGCGCACACGTCCTGCAGCCGCACGAGGTCGACGTCGGTCCGCCGCGACGCCGCCAGCTCCGCGGCCGCGCACTCCAGCGCGGTGCGCAGCTCGAACAACGCCCTGACGTCCTCGGGGCTGGCGTCGGGCACGAACGCGCCGCGGTGCGGGACCAGCGTCAGCAGGCCCTCGGAGGCCAGGTGCCGGATCGCCTCGCGCAACGGCCCGCGGCTGATGCCGAGCTTCTGCGCCACCTCGACCTCGTTGACCCGGGAGCCGGTGGGGATCTCCCCCGTGAGCACCTGCTCGCGCAGCACGTCCACGGCCTGCCCGGCCAGGCTGAGGTGCAGTGGGGCCGGAGGTGTCACCTTCGTCTCCTGATCTGGACGGCACCGGCCGTCCTCCCGTTAAAATAGCGAACATGTCAACTGTCGACAGTTGGCAGTTTCGCGAGCGGACTGGAGGGGCGACATGGCACACGAAGTGGTGGCTGAGGTCTGGCGGGGCGACTTCCTCGAGTCGGTGCACCACGGCACCGTCGTCGCCACCGATGCCTCCGGTGACGCGGTCCTCTCCATCGGCCGCCCCGGCGACGTCGCGTTCCCGCGTTCGTCGAACAAGCCCTTGCAGGCGCTCGCGATGCTGCGCGGCGGCCTCGACCTCGACGGCGAGTTGCTCGCCCTGGCCTGTGCCTCGCACTCGGGCGAGGACTTCCACGTCACCGGTGCCCTCCAGATCCTGGCCTCGGCCGGTCTCGGCGAGGACGCCCTGCAGTGCACCCCCGACCTCCCGCTCGGCGAGCAGGCGCGCGCCCGGCACCTCGCGCAGGGCCTCGCGCCCGCCCCGAAGTACATGAACTGCTCCGGCAAGCACGCCGCCATGCTCGCCACCTGTGTCGTCAACGGCTGGTCCACCCACGACTACCTGGACCCGGCGCACCCGTTGCAGGTCGCGACCCGCCTCACGATCGAGGACGTGGCCGGCGAGCCCGTCGCCCAGGTCGGCGTGGACGGCTGCGGCGCCCCGATCTTCGCCATCAGCCTCACCGGCCTCGCCCGCGCGTTCGGCCGCCTCGCCAGCGCTCCCGAGGGCACTCTCGAACACCGCGTCGCCACCGCCATGAGCACCTACCCGCAGTGGGTCGGCGGCACCGGCCGCGACGTCACCGCGCTCATGGACGTTCTGCCCGGCGTCATCGCCAAGGACGGCGCCGAGGGCGTCTACGCGGTCGGCCTGCCCACCGGCGAGGGCGTGGCGCTGAAGATCGCGGACGGCTCGTCGCGCGCCCGCGCGGTCGTCGTCGTCGCGGTGCTCAAGCGGCTCGGGGTCGACGTGAGCAAGCTCGAGGACCTCGCCACGGTGCCGGTTCTCGGGCACGGCCGCGCGGTCGGCGCGGTCCGGCCGTCGCTCGCGCTGGCGAGTTGACGCCCCGCCGCCCGTCAACGGCCGCCAGGCCCGAATCCCGCGCCCCAGCCACTAAGCTGGGGTTTATGGGCGATTCGAAGGACGAGGACGAGAAGTTCCAGGAGGAACTGATCGGTCTCGACCCACACGACCCCGAGACGAAGGCGTTCGCCGACCATCTCGACAAGATGAAGCGGCAACGCCCGGGCTACACCGTCGAGGGCTACCTGGAAGGCGTGCAGGACTTCGCCGACTCGGCGAACCGCACGACAGGGCACCAGCGGCTCGTCGCCGTCATCGTCGTCGGGCTCATCCTGCTGGGCGTGCTGCTCACGATCTGGTTCGCACTCGGCGACATCCTCGCCATCATCTTCTGAGCCGGGCTTCTTCTGGCCACAAACGAGAACGAGACCTTAACGGGGCCTTACGGCGCCGGCCCTCACAGCGCCGCCGGGAAGCCCTGAGGGCACGCCGGAGTTATAAAGAGACATGGAACCTGTTGTCGGCGCCACCCCCAAAGTCGTGCGTTCCGAAGAGGAATGGCGCGCCCAGCTCAACCCCGCCGAGTTCGCGGTGCTGCGGCAGGCGGGCACCGAGCGTCCATGGACCGGCGAGTACACCGAGACCAAGACCGAGGGCCTCTACGAGTGCCGTGCCTGCGGGGCCGAACTCTTCCGCAGTGACACCAAGTTCGACTCGCACTGCGGCTGGCCGTCGTTCTTCTCACCGCTGGCCGGGGACGCGGTGATCCTGCGTGAGGACCGCGCGCTCGGCATGAAGCGCGTGGAGGTGCTCTGCGCCACATGTCACAGCCACCTCGGGCATGTTTTCGAGGGCGAGGGGTACCCCACGCCGACGGATCAGCGGTACTGCATCAACTCCGTCTCCTTGAAACTCGTTCCGTCCGAATAGGAGACTGAGCTCAGTCCGGTCACCAAGGATCCGGACGGACCTGGGAGGCACCATGATCTTCCGCACCGCCCTGCGTGGCACTGACGGCGAAGGCTCCGGCGGAGTCGACGGCGGCTCGTCCAGCTAGCCATAGGCAAGAAGCAGAGGCAGAAGGCCGGCAACCCTAAGGCTTCGTCAACAAGCCTTGTGGGGCTGTGGCGCGGACCACACCATTGACTCACCGAAGCACTTTCGGGGCAGTCAGGGGGTGGGTCGAATGCCAAGGCCTTGGGGATTGTCCGGACCGGAGTTCCTTCAGCTGTACTGGATCGGGCTGGCACTGGCGGTGCTGGTCGCGATCGTCGTCCGGGTACGCGTGCGGGCTGGTCAGAGCACCCAGCCCGTGCGCTCTCTCGACATGGACGAGCTCGCATATCTTGCGGGCGGTCCAAGGCGCGTGGTCGAAACGGCCGTCGCGCGACTGCTCACCGCGGGTGAGCTCAGGACTTCACGGCGTGGCACCGTTCAGGCCACGTCCACCACGCAGTCGCTCAACCAGGTGGACCGCGCGGTCGTCACCGACTGCCAGCGCTACACCAACCGCACCGTCAACCTGATGATCCCGGCCGTCTCGGCGGAACCCGTGGTCACGGGGATCGGCCGGCGCCTCGAGGGCATGGGCCTCCTGGTCGACCCGGACGTCGCGAAAAGCGCGGTGCGCAAGGGATCCATCGCCCTCTGGGTGCTCCTCGCGATCGGGGTCGCGCGCTGGGTCAACGGCATCATGGTCGACGCACCCGTCGGCTGGCTCACGGTGCAGCTCGTCCTCACCGGCCTGCTGATCGTGCTCCTCACCCGCCGCGGCAAGAAGGTCGTGCGCACCGGCAAGGGCAACGAGGTCCTCGCCGGCGCCCGCCGCACGAGCACCAGGGCGGCGGGAAGCGTGGACGAGGTCCTGTACGCGGGCGCGGCCGGTGCGGTCCTCTTCGGCGGTCTCGTCGTCTACCCGGATCTGGCGGTGCGCACTTCGCTGCTCGCCTCGTCCGGTTCCGGCAGCTACAGCAGCAGCGGCTACAGCTCGTGTTCGGCCGGTTCTTCTTCGTGTTCAAGCGGAAGCAGCTGCGGCGGTGGAGGCGGCGGTTGCGGTGGCGGCGGAGGCGGCTGACCGGTCGTTCGGTCCTTTTCAGGTAACAACAGGAACCCAGGGGTAGATCTCACGTCGAAGATGCACTGACACCAGTGAGGGGAGTGCTGATGTCCAAGTCTTCGGCACCGCACCGGACCACGTGGTCCGCGGAGGAGATCGGGTTCCTGGCAGGGGGACCGGGCAGGGCGGCGGAGGCCGTTCTCGCCCGGCTGCTGGACGGCGGTCTCGTGCGCGTCTCCCGCGAGGGACTCGTGACCGCCGTCCACCAGAACGGTTACGGCGCCCGGAGCGCACTCGAGGCGTACGTCCTCGCTGGACTCCAGGGCAACGCCCGTCCGATCAACCAGGTCGTGCAGGTCGCGATGGCGAGCCACGAGATGGGCTCGCTGCAGGAGGGCCTCGTCGCCCGCGGGATGGTGCACCGCGGGTTCGGAAGGCCTCGCGGTGGCAGGGCCGCGTTGCGACTGGTGCTGTTCCTGCCGGCCTTCGTCTCGATGTTCGTCGCCGTCGTGGTGCTCGAGCCCTGGCTGTTCCTGCTGACGGCGCTGCTGGTGCTGGCCGTGGTCCTGCTGCGCAAGCCGGGCAGGCTCACGAGGAACGGCAAGACCGTGTTGGTGTACGCGCTGAGGAACCCGCACAGCAGCGCGGACTCGGTGGCGTTGTACGGCCTGCGCAGGGGCAAGCAGCGCTCGACGTCGTCCACTTCGTACGTCGCCGCGAGCAGTTGTAGCTCGTACGACTGGAACCACCACAGCTGCGGCGGGACGTCGAGTTGTTCGAGCAGCAGTTCGAGCGGTTGCAGCAGTTCCAGCAGCAGTTGTTCCAGCAGCAGCAGTTCGAGTTGTAGCAGTAGCAGCAGTAGTAGCTGCAGCAGCAGTTCCAGCAGTTGAGGGGGAGACTGATGGAAACACCGACAACGGCGCAGGGGACGTGGCTGTCCGCGGAGGAGGCCGGCTTCCTGACGGCCGGTCCCGGACGGGCCGCGGAAGCGGTGCTGGCCCGCCTGATCGACACCGGTCTCGTGCGGGTCTCCCGCGACGGCCTCGTCACCGCGGTGCACCAGACCGGCCACGAAGCCACCACCTCGATCGAGGCGCGGATGCTGGGCCACGCGCGGACCGCCGTCCGGTTCGACACGATCGTGCAGTCGACCGCGAACAGCACGGAGGTGGCCGACCTGTACCGGCACCTTTTCAGCCGCGGACTCCTGCAGGTGCCCCGCCGCCGCAGCGAGGCCCGGTGGTTCACCCTCGCGGTCGCGGGCGTGCTGACCGTGGCGGGCTTCGTCGCGCCACCGTTCTTCGCCGGCGTGCCGATAGCGTTGTGCCTCTTCGTCCTGCAGTACGGCAGGAGCCCGGTCACGAAGGCCGGCAAGGCCGCGCTGAAGCACGTGACGGCGCACGACAGGGTGCACGCGGTGGCGCTGCACGGGTTCACCGGCAAGGTCGCCCGGCAGCACGTCGGCGAGTTGTTCGAACTCCCGCAGAGCGTCGTGAAGATGATCCCGCCCAGGTCGCGCAAGCCCAGGAAGCGGTCCACTGCGGACGGTGGCGGGTGCGGTTCGGCGTCCAGCAGCAGTAGCTGTGGTACCACTTCCAGCGGTTGCAGCAGTTCGAGCGGTTCGAGTTGCAGCGGCGGCAGCAGCTGCGGTGGCGGAGGAGGAGGCGACTGATGGCGGCACCGACGACAGCACGCGGAACGCGGTTGCCCCCGGAGCAGATCGGCTACCTGGTGGCAGGCCCCGGCCGGGCGGCGGAGACCGCACTGGCCAGGCTGCTCGACGCCGATCTCGTGCGGGTGTCGCGCGACGGGCTCGTGTCCGCCGTGCACCAGACCGAGCTGGGCGTCTCCACCGCGGTCGAGACGTTCATCCTCGTCAACCTGCGCAGGGCGGTCCGGTTCGACGCGGTCGTGCGGAACGCCGCGAAGAGCGCGGAGATGCGGACGTTGCACCAGCAGCTGCGGGCACGCAGGCTGACCCGCGACCCCCGCCCCCGGCTGGCGGCGTGGTGGGTCTTCCTCGCGTTCGGCGTTCTCTTGAGCTTGCTGGCCTTTCTGGAGCCGTGGACCCTCTTCGGCGCGGTGGCGTTCTTGGGCGTCGCGTACTGGACGTTCGGCGCGAAACCGCTCACCAGGGCGGGCAGGGCGGCGTTGAAGGACGTGACCGCGAGCGACAGGGTCCTCACGGTGGCGTTGGAAGGCTTCCGCGGCAGGATCGGCAACCAGAGCGTCGGCGAGCTCTTCGGGCTGCCGCAGAGCGTCGTGAAAATGCTGCCGCGCAAGAAGAGGAAGGCCCGCAACGGAGGCGCCGCGAGCGCGGCCGGCTGCGGCAGCGGGTGTGGCAGCAGCAGTTGCGGAAGCAGCAGCAGCTGTTCGTCGGGCAGCAGCAGCTGCAGTGGCGGCGGCAGCAGCTGTGGCGGCGGCGGCGGAGGAGGCGACTGATGGCGGGCATCAAGGACCTGGGCGTCGGCATCGGCTGGCGTTCGGAGATCGACCTGACCGTGGAACGGTTGCCCGGCGTGGACTTCGTCGAGGTCGTCGCCGAGAACCTCCACATCGGACACCTGCCGGAGTCGGTGACGCTGCTGCTGGAGCGCGGCGTCCCGGTGCTCCCCCACGCCGTGTCGCTCTCGCTGGGCAGCGCCGACCAGGTCGACCTCCACCGGGTCGAGCACCTGGGCGCCGTCGCCGAGGCGGTCGGCGCGCCGATGGTCAGCGACCACGTGTGCTTCGTGCGGGCGGGCGGGCTCGACTCCGGCCACCTGATGCCGGTGCCGCGCACCAGGGACGCGCTCGACGTGCTCGTCGCGAACGTGAAGCTGGCGCAGCGGAACCTGCCCGTGCCGCTCGCGCTGGAGAACGTCGCCGCGCTGCTGGAGTGGCCGGACGGCGAGCTGTCCGAAGGCCAGTTCCTCGCCGAGCTCGTCGAGCGCACGGACTGCTGGCTGCTCGTGGACGTCGCGAACCTCTACGCGAACGCCCGCAACATCGGCACGGACCCGGAGCGGTTCCTCGACGAGATCCCGCTGGAGCGCCTGGCCTACGTGCACGTGGCCGGCGGCGAGCAGAACGGCGACATCTACCACGACACGCACGCCCACGCGGTTCTGCCGGAAGTCCTGGAAGTGCTGGACGAACTGTGCTCGCGCGTCGCCCCGCCGGGCGTTCTGCTGGAACGGGACGACAACTACCCGTCCGACACCGAAATCGCGGGCGAACTGGCCGCGATCCGCGCGGTCGTGAACAAACACCGTGGCTGAAATCGTGGACGAGAACAGCCTTTCGTCCGCACGCGAAAGGCTTGCCGCCCGGCAGACCGAGCTGTTGAATGCATTGCTCGCGAACGGACCGGCACCGGCGGGATTCGACGAACAACGCCTCGGCGTCGAACGCCTCGCGTTGCTGTCGAAACGGCGCGGCATCGTGCGGATGCTGGGGCCCGCGGTCGCCGACGAGCTCGGCGACCGGTTCCGGCCGCTCTTCGACGCCTACGCCGCCGAACATCCACGTCGTGCGGGCTCTCGCGCGCGTGAGGATGCCGCGTCGTTCGCGGAATGGTGCCGCGTCTCCGGAGAACTGTCAGAAAAGCGCAAGCCGCGCTGGAAGTTCTGGCAGTCGAACTGACGGACGAGCGAAACGGGGGCCAGAATCCCCCGTTCGGCCCTGTGTGACCCCCAGCACCATCGATACGTTCGAAAGGGTTGGGGGACCTTTTCGCATTGCCTTCGCTTTGCCGCGAAAGGCCTTCCGGCCTGCGCGGACCACAGCGCGCAGAATTCGAACCACGAGGGGATTCGAATGCGCGGAAAATCCACAGTGCTGGGCGCCGTCACGGCGCTCGCCCTGACCGCGGCACCGGCCGCCACAGCCGCGGCCGCTCCACCGGCGGGCAACGCCCCGCAGAAGACCGCCGACGAGGTCACCCTCGTCACGGGCGACAAGGTCCTGCTGGGACACGACAGGCAGGTCGTCGCGATCCAGCCCGGTGAGGGCCGCAAGAAGATGGCTTTCAAGACCGCACGCACCGCGGACGGCCACCTGGTGGTCGTGCCTGAGGACGCGTTCGAGCCCCTGGCGGCGGGCCGGCTCGACACCAGGCTCTTCGACGTCACCACGTTGCTGGAGTTCGGCTACCGCGACCGCATGCCGTTGATCGTGGACGGCCGGGCGAGACTCGGTGCCCGGTCCTCGGACGACTGGACGGCGCTCAAGGCCGAGGCAGCGACCGGGGACAAGGTCTGGCTCGACGGCATCCGCAAACCGAGCCTCGACCGCAGCGTCGCCCAGATCGGCGCGCCGGCCGCCCACCAGAGGGGCATCACCGGCAAGGGGACCAAGGTCGCGATCGTCGACACCGGTGTCGACGAGAAGCACCCGGACCTCGCCGGTCAGCAGATCGCGGAGAAGAACTTCACCTCCGACCCGGACAACACCGACAACGTCGGCCACGGCACGCACGTCGGGTCGACCGTCGCGAGCCACGACTCGAAGTACGGCGGCGTCGCGCCGGGCGCGCAGCTCATCGACGCGAAGGTCTGCGTCGAGTTCGGCTGCCAGGAGTCCTGGATCCTCGACGGCATGCGCTGGGCGGCGGAGCAGGGCGCTCAGGTCGTCAACATGAGCCTCGGTGGTGGCGACACCCCCGAGGTCGACCCGCTGGAGCAGGCCGTCAACGACCTGACGGCCCAGTACGGCACGTTGTTCGTCGTCGCGGCGGGCAACTCGGGCTCGCCCGGCTCGGTGAGCTCCCCCAGCACGGCCGAGGCCGCGCTGTCGGTCGGCGCCGTCGACCGCGACGACAAGATCGCGCCGTTCTCCAGCAAGGGCCCTCGCGTCGGGGACAGCGGGCTCAAGCCCGAGGTGACCGCACCGGGCGTCGACATCGTCGCCGCCAAGGCCGGATCCGCCGACCACCTCGCGGGCAGCGGCACGTCCATGGCGACGCCGCACGTGGCGGGCGCGGCGGCGTTGCTCAAGCAGCAGCACCCGGAGTGGACGCCGGCGCAGCTCAAGTCGGCGCTCGCGACCACGGCCAAGCCCACCGGGGGCGTCAGCGCGTTCGACCAGGGCGCCGGGCGCATCGACGTGGCCAAGGCGATCGAGCAGGTGCTGACCGGCGACGTCACCGTCAACCTCGGCTTGCACGAGTGGCCGCACGGTGACGACAAGCCGGTGACCAAGGCGATCACCTACACCAACCCGACGGACGCGACCATCACGCTCGACCTCGCGTTCAAGGGCACCGCACCGGCGGGCATGTTCACGCTGGGCGCCACCAAGGTCACCGTGCCCGCCAAGGGCACCGCGTCCGTCAACGTCACCGGTGACTCGCGCGCCGGCACGCGGGACGCCGCGTACGCGGGCGAGGTCGTCGCGACGTCCGGTCCGCACACCGTCCGCACGCTCGTCGGCATCGACCGCGAGGTGGAGAGCTACACCCTCACGGTCGACATGATCGGCCGCGACGGGCAGGACGCGGGGAGCTCGTTCACGTTCCTGGTCGGCTTGGACAACGACACGTTCATGCCGGTCGCCGGTACGGGCGACGTGAAGATCCGCCTGCCCAAGGGCACGTACTTCCTCGACACGACGCTGTACAGCGGTGAACAGGACATGGACCTGCTCTACCAGCCCACCGTGGAGCTGACCGGCGACGCGACGGTCACGCAGGACGCCCGGCTGGCCCAGCCCGTGTCGGTGAAGGCGCCGGAGGAGACCGGTGACTTCACGCTCGGGATCATCGCCTTCCGCCGTGCGGTCGACGGCGAGAGCCGTCTGCAGGGCACGATGCTCATGTTCGGCGGCTTCGCGGGCGTCGGGATCGCTCAGGCCGGTGGACCGCTGCCGCCCGCCGACCTGTCGTCGCTCGCGATGCTGCAGGCGAACACCACGGCCGACCCGCACACGTTCTACCGGCTCGCCTACCCGGTGCCCGGCAGCCTCCCGGTCGGCCTCGTGAAGGCACCGGCCAGGCAGGACCTGGCCAGGGTCGAGTCCACCATCGGCGGCCAGAAGCCGGACAGCCAGGCGTCGAAGGGCGAGTTGCCGTTGTCCCCGCAGGGTCTGGGCGGCAGCACCGCGCTCTACCCGGTGGCGCCGGGCGCGACCGCGGTCGACTACGTGACGACCGAGGACGTGCGCTGGCAGTCCGCGATCATGACGCGGCACGCCAACGGCGCGCAGGAACGCATCACCTCGGCGCTGCGCGAGTACGAAGCGGGCAAGACCTACAAGGAGCGCGAAGTCCGGCCGGTGTTCTCGCCGGGTCTGCCCGAGTCGGAGTACGGGTTCGTCGAGCGGTACGGCAAGCAGTTCTACGTCGGCGTGCCGCTGACGAGCGACGCCAACCACGGCGATGGCACGTCCACTGTGGACAGCGCCAGGACCGCGTTGTACCGCAACGGTGTCCTGCTCGGTGAGACCACCACGCCGGGCGGGGTGTTCAACGACGTGCCGCTGCCCCGGGCCGACTTCCGCGCCGAGATGAGCATCGACCGGAGCTCGCAGTTCGAGTTCAGCACCAAGGTGTCCGCGGTGTGGACCTTCAAGTCCCAGGGCACCGAGGGCAGGATCGACGCGCCGCCGCTGTCGGTGGTGCGCTTCGAACCGAAGCTCGACGCCAACGGCGCGGTGCCCGCGGGCACGTTGCAGCGCATCGGTTTGCTCACCCAGACGCAGGGTGACGCGGGCAAGGTGCGCATCACCGGAGTCGAGTACTCGCACGACGACGGCAAGTCGTGGCGCCGTGCGGGCGTGGCCGGCAACAGCGCGTTGGTCTACAACCCGGCGAACGCGCAGTGGACTTCGCTGAAGGCCACTGCGACGGACGCCAAGGGTGGAACCGTTGAGCTGACGGTGATCCGCGCTTATCGAGTGACCGCGTAGCGGCCACCTAGATCAGGGCAGGTTGAGGACGAGCTCGGCCGCCGGGACGCGGGTGCCCGTGTAGAAGGGGATTTCCTCTCGCACGTGCAGCCGCGCCTCGGTGCCGCGCAGGTGCCGCATGAGGTCGACGATGCGGTGCAGTTCGTCGGCCTCGAACGCGAGCAGCCACTCGTAGTCGCCGAGAGCGAACGACGCGACGGTGTTCGCGCGCACGTCCGGGAAGTCGCGGGCCTCCTTGCCGTGGTCCGCCAGCATCTTGCGGCGGTCCTCCTCCGGCAGCAGGTACCACTCGTAGGACCGCACGAACGGGTAGACGCAGATGTACTTGCGCGCCTCTTCACCCGCGAGGAACGCGGGGATGTGGCTGCGGTTGAACTCCGCGGGGCGGTGCAGGGCGACCTGCGACCAGACCGGCGTGGAGACCTTGCCGAGCGGGGTGCGGCGGAAGCCCGTGTAGGCGGCCTGCACCTGCTCGATCTCCTCGGCGTGCCACCAGATCATGAAGTCCGCGTCGGCACGCAGACCGGCCACGTCGTAGACGCCGCGCACGACGACGCCCTTGCCTTCCAACGCGTCCAGGTAGTTCTGGGTCTCACCGGCGGCGGCCGAACGGTCGTCCGGCAGCTTGCCGGGTTCGACCCGGAACACGGACCACATCGTGTAGCGGATGGTGTCGTTGAGCTCGTTGTAGTTCAGGCGCGCCATACGTCCATCTTGGCACGGGCCTCTCAACGGCGAACGCGGCCCAGCAGGTGTGCTGCGACACGGGCGGCGGCCGCGTCGGCGGTCGCGATGCAGGCCGGTACGCCCACTCCGTGCAGGGTGGCGCCCGCGACGGCGAGGCCCGGCACGTCGGCGATGCCGCGTTCGATGGTGTCCACCAGGTCGTTGTGGCCGACGCCGTACTGCGGCAGCCCACCGCCCCAGCGCTGCACCACGTAGTCGATGGGCGCGGCCTTGATCCCCGTCAGCTCGTGCAGGTCGTTGCGCACGGCTTTGACGAGGTCGGCGTCGCTGCGCTGCAGGAGCGCCGTCTCGCCGTGCCGCCCGACCGAACCGCGCAGGATGACAGGTTCGCCGTAGTGCGACCACTTGCGGCTGGAGAACGTGAAGGCCTTGGCGGTGAAGGGGGTGATGCGGTCCGAGTACCGCTCGCCCTCCGCGATCAGGACGCCGGAGCGCTGCGGCAGTTCGGTGCCCGGAGGCAGGGCCAGCGCGACCACGGCCATCGAGGCGACCTCGACCTTGCCGTACGCCGCGGACACCTGCGGGGCGATCTCGTGCAGCAGCTTGCGCGCGGACGGGGCCGGGACCGCGAGGACGACGCCGTCGCACTCCAGGTACTCCGGGGTCGCGGCCGAACCGATCTCGAGCCGCCAGCCGGCGCCGAGCCAGGACAGCACGCGGACCGGTAACCCGAGCCTGACCTCGGGCTTCGCGACCTCGGCGAGACGGTCGGCGAGCGACGACACGCCGTTGGTGAGGCTGGCGAAGACCGGCGGGCGGGCAGCACGGGGCTGTGGTGGCGCGGGCATCATCATCGCGGCGGCCGCGAGCAGTGAGCCGACGCCCTTGTCCAGCAGCGTTGCGATCTGCGGCATCGTGGCGCGCAGGCCCAGCTCGTCCGCGCGACCCGCGTAGACACCGCCCAGCAACGGGCCGACCAGGCGGTCCGCGACCTCCGGGCCGAACCTGTCCTTCATCAGCGCGCCGACCGCGACGTCGCCGCCCCCGAGTTCGACCGGCGGCAGCGTCGGTTCCATCTCGACCCGCAGCGCGCCCTCGGACGACAGCATGTGCCGGACCGTCTCGACGCTCGCCGGAACACCCATGAACGTGTGCGCCGGCAGCTGGTGCGTGCGCCCGGCCGCGTGCACGCTCGCCTTCGCGGCCGTCGGGTGCACGACCTGTCCGGCGAGCCCGACCTCGTTGATCAGCTCCTGCGCCTCGGGCTTGCGGTGCAGGAACGCCTCCGCGCCCACGTCGAACCGCACGCCCGCGAGCTCGGTCGTGCGCAGCTTGCCGCCGAGCCGGTCGGACTGCTCGATCACCGTGATCCGCGCGGCGGGCCCGAGCAGCATCCTCAACCGGTGCGCGGCGGCGAGACCGGAGATGCCTCCCCCGACGACTGCGACGTGTGGCGCTCTTGCCTGCATTACAAGCTGTGGATCAGTTCGACGGTCCGGGTGATGATCTCCGGATCGGTGTCGGGCAGCACGCCGTGACCGAGGTTGAAGATGTGGCCCGCGGCGGCCTTGCCCTCGGCGTGGATGCGGCGCACCTCGCGTTCGACGGCCTCGAAGCCCGCGAAGAACAGCGCCGGGTCGAGGTTGCCCTGCACGACCGGCTTCGGCAACTCGGGGTTCGCCTGCTCGAGGCGCCGCACGGCGACGTCGAGCGGGAGGCGCCAGTCGACACCGACGACGTCCGCGCCGGCCTCGCGCATCGCGGGCAGCAGTTCGCCGGTGCCGACGCCGAAGTGGATCCGCGGGACGGTGGTGATCGTCTCCAGGACGCGCTTCGAGTGCGGCAGCACGAACTCGCGGTAGTCGCACTCGGACAGCGCGCCCGCCCACGAGTCGAACAGCTGGACGGCCTGGACGCCCGCGTCGAGCTGCGCGTGCAGGAACGCCGTCGTGACGCCGGCGATCTTGGCGAGCAGCGCGTGCCACAGCTCCGGGTTGCCGTGCATGAGCGCCTTGGTGCGCTCGTGGTTCTTGCTCGGCCCGCCCTCGACGAGGTAGGAGGCCAGCGTGAACGGCGCTCCGGCGAACCCGATGAGGGCGACTTCCTGCGGGAGTTCCTTGAGCAGCAACCCGATCGCGTCCGCGACCGGCTGGACCTGCTCGGCGTGCAGCTCGGGAAGAGCATTCACGTCCTCGAGCGTCCTGACGGGGTGCGCGACCACGGGACCGGTGCCCGCGACGATGTCGAGGTCGACACCGGCGGCCTTGAGCGGAACGACGATGTCGGAGAAGAGGATCGCGGCGTCGACCCCGTGCCGCCGGACGGGCTGCATGGTGATCTCGCAGACCATCTCGGGGTCCATGCACGCGTCGAGCATCGCGGTGCCCTGGCGGAGCGCCCGGTACTCGGGCAGCGACCGTCCCGCCTGCCTCATGAACCAGACAGGGGTGTGCGACGGGGTGCCGCCACTTGCGGCCACGAGGAGGGGAACTTGAGTGCTCATATCTCTTTCATGGTCCCACGTCTCGGCGTGCCGCCATCACCCGGCCGGATTGCGAGGCATACAGTCAGTTGTGTGACCGAGCCGGAAATCTTCCGCCGGGCGGTGGGGACGCTCAAGTCGGTTCGCCACAGGCCCGAGATCGAACTCACCGAAGTTCGCCCACCGCAGCGGCTCGCTCCGTGGGCGTACGCGCTGACGGCTGAGGTCACCGGCCCGTCGGACGAACTGTCGACCGGAAGGCTCGTGCTGCTGCACGATCCGGACGGCGACGAGGCGTGGGGCGGTGTCCTTCGCGTCGTGGCGTACGTGCGTGTCGAGCTGGACCACGAGCTGGCGTCCGACCCCCTGCTGCCCGAGGTCGGGTGGTCGTGGCTGACCGAGGCGCTGGAGCAGTCCGGCGCCGGGTTCACCGCGCTGGGCGGCACCGTGACGCAGACGTCGTCGGCCCGGTTCGGCGACATAGCGGGTCCCGCGCGCACCGACGACCTGGAGCTGCGTGCGTCGTGGACCGCGCTCGACGGGGAACTCGCCGAGCACGGCACCGCGTTCTACGAGCTGATGGCGACGGCCGTGGGGCTGCCGCCGGTCGGCGTCACCATGTTCGGGCAGCGCTAGTCAGTCGGCGTCGCCCGTCAGTCGGCGTCGCGCAGGACCCTGAGGACGTTCGCGCCCGCGAGCTTGGCGCAGTCGTCCTCGGACCAGCCCTTGTCGAGCAGCGCGCCGAAGAGGTTCGGGTAGGTCGACACGTCCTCGAGCCCCTGCGGCAGCGCCTGGACGCCGTCGTAGTCGCCGCCGACGCCGATGTGGTCGATGCCGACGACCTCGCGCGCGTGCTCGACGTGCGCGACGACGTCGTCGAGCGTCGCGGTCGGCGCCGGGTGGCCGACGACCCACTCCTCGTTGAACGTCTTGCGCTCCCCCATGTCGGCGTGGTTCGCGCCGGCCGCCGTCATGGCGTCACGAAGGGCTGCGTCCCATTCAGCGAACCCAGGTGAGACGAAGCTCGGCACGAATGTGATCATGGCCACACCGCCATTCGCCTTCAACTTGACCAGCACGTCGTCCGGGACGTTGCGCGGGTGGTCCGCGACGTGACGGCACGACGAGTGGCTGAAGATGACGGGCTTGACGCTCGTGTCGAGCGCGGCGTGCATCGTGCTGGGCGCGACGTGGCTCAGGTCGACGAGCATGCCGATGCGGTTCATCTCGCGCACGACGTCGCGGCCGAACTCGGTGAGCCCGCCGTGTTCTGGCTGGTCAGTCGCGCTGTCGGCCCACGGGGTGTTGTCGTTGTGCGTCAGCGTCATGTAGCGGACGCCCAGGCGGCGCAACGCGCGCAGGACACCGAGTGAAGAGTTGATGGAATGTCCGCCCTCGGCCCCGAGGAGGGAGGCGACACGCCCGGAGCGGAAAACTTCTTCGGCCTCGGCGGCGGTCGTCGCGATGCCCAGGTGGCCGGAGTACCGCCCGGCGAGCTCGTAGACCAGCTCGACCTGTTCCAGCACGGCGGTCACCGCTCCGTCGCCCGCCAGCCTGCCGGGGATCCAGACGGACCAGAACTGCATCCCCAGGCCGCCCTCGCGCATTTTCACGAGGTCCGTGTGCAGGCTGGGATGACGTTCCGTGAGATCGATCTTCGCGGCGGTCGTGTAGACGTCCTCGCCCGTTCCGTCGCCGAACTCGCGCAGAGCCCACGGCAGGTCGTTGTGGCCGTCGACGAGGGGAACGCGCCGCAGCAACGCCCGCGCCCGCTCGACACCAGAACTGCTAGGCACAACCAACTCCAAGATGTCGTTCTGAGAGGGGCTCGCGTTACACCCCCTATCTAGTTGTCATCCAATCGTGTGACACATGGGGCCATCTGTCACAACTCAATAGGGATAGATACCCGATTGATCGTCCCGTAGACCCGCATGGGCGGCTACGCTGCCCCAGACGACACCACTTTCGGTCGATCAGTGGCGCGGCTGATTGGACGAAAGTCTCCGGTGCCGGTCGGGGGGCACGACCGACTCCAGGGAGGTAGTGACGTGGCTGCCGTCGGCTTAGGTCAGGCCGTTCGTACCACGCCAGCCGGCTCGTTGCCGGCGAACATGGTCCCGCACCCGCGGGAAGAGCTTTTTTCAGTGCTGGTGGTCGACGACCACCCACTGCTGAGGGAGGCGATATCAGCCCGGCTCACACAAATGGGAGCCGGCACAGTTCATGAGGCCGCTTCGGTGGCGGAGGCTCGGGCGCGGGCACTCGCTACCGGACCATGCGACCTCGCGATCCTCGATCTGGGTCTGCCGGATGGCACCGGCATCGACCTGGTCACGGAACTCCGTGCCCAGGGCTGGCCCCGCATCGTGGTCCTCGCATCCTCCGACGACCCCTACGCGGTCAGGTCGGCCTTCCAGGCGGGCGCCCAGGCGTACCTCCTGAAGTCCGCCTCTCCGATGGTGGTCACCGACGGGGTGCGCAGGGTTCTCGATGGTGGCGTTTACGCAGATCCGAGCGTGGCACCAGTACTCGCAGCGGGTACTCGGGTGCCGGGCACGGACAACACGCCGCGGGAACTCTCCGCGCGTGAGGTCGAGGTGCTCCAGCTGGTCGCCGATGGCCAGAGCAACAAGGAAATCGGCGAGGCTCTGAGCTTGTCCGCGTTGACGGTGAAGTCTCACCTGTCGCGGATCGGCCGGAAGCTGGGCACAGGAGATCGCGCTCAGATGGTCGCGCTGGCAATGCGTGCCGGCGTGATCCGTTAGATACCGGTTTGAAGCACTGAACCGGCCGAGAACACCTGTGAGTGGTGCGATCGTCGTAGGGTCATCCCCTGTGGATGTACCCGCCGACGAGCCAACCGCACCAACCGGACCAGAACCGGTACCGCTGACGGAACCTGCTGATGGGGTCCCGCCCGTGGTCGCCGATCCAGCTGCGCTCCGGCGAGCCGCTGATGCGCTCGCCGGGGCGAAGGGCCCGGTCGCGGTGGACACCGAGCGAGCCTCGGGCTACCGCTACTCACAGCGTGCCTATCTGGTGCAACTGCGCCGGGAAGGCGCCGGCACCTGGTTGGTCGACCCGATCGCCCTTGGCGGACGGCTAGACCCACTGGTGGAGGCGCTCGAGGGCACTGAGTGGGTGTTGCACGCGGCGTCTCAGGACCTGCCGTGCCTCGCCGAACTCGGGCTCCGACCCGGCGTGCTGTTCGACACCGAGCTGGCGGGCAGGCTGGCTGGGTTCGAACGTGTCGCACTGGGCACGCTGGTGGAACGGCTACTCGGTTACAGGCTCGAGAAGGGGCATGGCGCGGCCGACTGGTCGCGCCGGCCCCTTCCTGCCGATTGGCTGACGTATGCCGCTCTCGACGTGGAGCTGCTCGTGCAGCTGCGCGACGTTCTCGAAACAGAGCTGGAGCGCCAGGGCAAACTCGCCTGGGCGCTCGAAGAGTTCGAGGCGGTGCGGACGGCGCCATTGCCGCGCCCCCGCACCGCCCCCTGGCGGCGCACGTCAGGTATCCACCGCGTGCGCAACCAGCGGCAACTGGCCCTCGTGCGCTCGCTGTGGGAAGCCCGGGACACCGTGGCCCGCGAACGCGACATCGCCCCAGGCCGAGTCCTCCCGGACTCCGCGCTCATGGAGGCAGCCGCCCGCAACCCGGCCAACGAGGCCGAACTGCTCGCCCTGCCGGTCTTCCGCGGGCGGTCCCAGCGCCGCATGTCCAGCGTCTGGATGAACGCCCTGCGCAAGGCAGGCGCCCTGCCGAAGTCGGAGCTCCCGGAGCCCGCGGGCCAGCACGACGGCCCGCCCCCGCCCAACCGCTGGGCGGACAAGGACCCGGACGCCGCGGCCCGCCTGGCCGCGACCAGGGCGGCACTGGGAACCATCGCCGAGGCGAACACCCTCCCGGTGGAGAACCTGCTGCTGCCCGACCTCGTGCGCCGCACCTGCTGGCAACCGCCGGCCGACCTCTCCCCCGAATCCGTGGCCACCGTGCTGCGCGACGGAGGGGCCAGGTCGTGGCAGATCGACCTCACGCTGGAAGCCCTCTCCAAGGCGCTGACGGCAACGGCACCGACGCCGTCCGAGTGAGGCCCTCTAACTGATATCCGATATATCAGCTGTCGTGCGTGACCCATTCACGCACGACAGCTGATCTCCATTCCGTCCTCGACGGGAAACGCGACGCTGACGTATCCGTTAGCCGGATCGCGCACGTATTCGAGATAACCGGCCATCGAGTCCTGGTCGATGTCGTCGGCGACGACGAGCGCACCGGGCGCGAGCCGAGACTCCAGATCCCGCAACACCGGCAAGCACAGCTCTTTCCACCCGTCGAGCAGCACCAGCCCGATCGGCCCCGCGATATCCGCCAACGTGCGACGAGCATCGCCGGGCAGGATCGTCACGACTCCACCGAGCCCCGCCTCGTCAAGGTTCCTCCGCGCCGCCTTCGCGACGAAGACCGCCTGACCGGCACCGTCCAAGCGACCATCACCCACGCCGACGAATCGGCCGAGATCGCGTGGGTCGTCGGCACGCCGTGGCAGGGCCGCGGCATCGCCCGCGAAGCCGCGCGAGGTCTCGTCACCTGGCTGGCCACCCAACCGGTCCGCATTGTGATTGCACACGTCCACCCCGACCACCACGCGTCCGCCGCCGTCGCTGCGGCCGCCGGCCTCACCGCCACCGACGAGGTCCACGACGGCGAGACCCGCTGGCTCCTCCGCCTCCCCTGATCCCACCCCTTGCAACGACTCTTTTGCGGGCGAAGTCCAAAGAGTCATTGCTAAGCAGCAGGTCATAACGGTGTTGAACTGATATATCGCTCGCTACTCACTCGGCCATGCGCTCGCCGAGCTGCCGAGCGAGGTCCGCGACCTCGTCGTCGGGCAAGTCGAGGACGCCGCGTGAAGCCTCGAAGACGGCAATCTGCTGATCTTCGTAAGGCACACCGGGCGGCAACGGCGCGAGGTGCCAGTGGACGTGCCGGTTGGCCTGCTGGCTGCCGAGCGACAGGACGTAGAGCCGCTCGACGGGCAGCAACGAACTCAGGGCGGTGCCCGCCCGGTGCACGACGCGTTGGATCGCCGCGTACTCGTCGGGCGTGAAGTCGGTGACGGCGTGCTCGCGGTGGTCGACCGGCGCCACCAGGAAGTGGCCGACTACCGAGGGGAACCTGCTCGCGAAGACGATCGCGGTCTCGTCGCGGTAGGCGACGTGGTGCGGGTAGTCCGGGTTGCCGGCGAGGAGTTCGCAGATGAAGCAGGCCCGGCGGGCGAGCGCAAGGTAGCTGTCGGCGGCCCAGGGCACGCGAGTGGTCATGATCCAGCTGTACTGGACCGCGCTCAGCAGCGCCGCCGGAAGTGTTGACAGTTGCCGTTGCGAAATATCGGGGCGGGTGACGGACATATGCCGCCGAGGAGTTGTCCGTCCCTAGGAGAGGCCTCCCTTGAAACCTCATCTCCCCCTCACCGTGGCCGGCCTCATGCTGGCCACGGCCCTGAGCGGCGCCACCCCCGCCGCCGCGACCACGGCCGGCACCACGACAGGTGCCAGCCGGACGTCCGGCCAGCAGCACTGGATCACCCTCCTCACTGGCGACCAGGTGCTGACCGACGACAAGGGCAAGCCGATCCAGTTCAAGCCCGCACCAGGCCGTGAGCACATCGCGGTCTCCACGAGAGAGGACGGCGCGCACCTCTACGCCGTGCCCGCCGACGTGGAGCCGATGATCACCCAGGGCCGGCTGGACCGGCGCCTGTTCGACCTCGCTCTCCTGAGCAGGCCCGAGTACACCAAGCGCCAGGGTCTCGGCGTGCTCGTGTCGGCAGGGTCCGGTCTGCCGGCCGCGCGGTCGTTCAGCCGCATCGGCGTCGACGCCGTCACGGTGACCGCCGGCAGCGCCCCGGACGTGTGGAAGTCACTGGCCACCGGCCGCGGTGCGCAGACCACGATCTGGCTGGACGCGGTGCGCAAGGCCGCGCTCGACCGCAGCACCGCCCAGATCGGGGCGCCGCAGGCGTGGCAGGCCGGGTTCGACGGCAAGGGCGTGAAGATCGCCGTGCTGGACACCGGCGTCGACAACACGCATCCGGACCTCACCACGCAGGAGATCGCGGAGAAGAACTTCACCGATTCCCCCGACAACCAGGACCGCGTCGGGCACGGCACGCACGTCGCGTCCATCGCGGCCGGTACCGGGGCGAAGTCGGGCGGCGAGTTCAAGGGTGTGGCCCCCGGCGCGCGCATCCTCGACGGCAAGGTGCTCGGCGACGACGGGTCCGGCTACGAGTCGGGGATCCTCGCGGGCATCGAGTGGGCGGTCGAACAGCAGGCGGACGTCGTCAACATGAGCCTCGGCGGCGACGACGGCCCGTTGCTGGACCCGATGGAGATCCTGGTCAACAGGCTCTCGCAGGAGACCGGCACGCTGTTCGTGATCGCGTCGGGCAACGCCGGGCCGAACTCCGTCGGGTCCCCCGGCAGCGCGGACGCCGCTCTCACCGTCGGTGCGGTGGACCGTGACGACAGGCTCGCGAGCTTCTCCAGCACCGGTCCGCGCAACGGTGACGGCGCCATCAAGCCGGACATCACCGCTCCCGGCGTCGGCATCGGCGCCGCGGCGGCGGGCAGGCTCGGCGAAAGCATGCCCAGTCCGGCCGAGGGCTACATCTCGCTGAACGGCACGTCGATGGCCACCCCGCACGTCGCGGGCGCGGCGGCGATCCTGGCGCAGGCGCACCCCGACTGGCGTGGCGACCAGATCAAGGCGGCGCTGATGGCGTCGGCGAAGCCGGGCGCGCACAACCCGTTCGAACAGGGTGCCGGGCGCACGGACGTCGCCCAGGCGATCAAGCAGACGATCTCGTCCGGCTCGGTCTCCTTCGGCACGGCGCTGTGGCCGCACCACGACGACGCCCCGATGACCAAGAACGTCGTCTACCGCAACGAGGG
Organism: Lentzea californiensis; assembly: GCF_024648825.1. Lineage (GTDB taxonomy): Bacteria > Actinomycetota > Actinomycetes > Mycobacteriales > Pseudonocardiaceae > Lentzea > Lentzea californiensis. Next base: position 26,275 of record NZ_JANBBE010000016.1, on the reverse strand, counting down.
CGACCAGCCGGTCACCCTCACGCTCAAGGTCGACACGGCGGCACCGCAGGGCTTCTTCACGCTCAAGGACACCACTCTGGCCGTGCCCGCACACGGCACGGCCACCACCACTCTGACAGCGGACACGAAGCTCGGCGGTGACGCGTCCGGCACGTTCAGCGCGTACATCAACGCGAGCGGCGGCGGCCAGTCCGTCGTGACCCCTGCGGCCGTGACGCGCGAACCCGAGCGCTACACCATCACGGTCAAGGCGATCGGCCGCGACGGCAAGCCCGCCGCGAACTGGGGCGCGAGCCTGCAGGGCGTGACCGGAGACGCGACGGGTGCCTACGCCGGTCTCGGCACCGGCCTGGAGTCGCTGCGCGTCGCCAAGGGCCGCTACCTGCTCAACGGCCACCAGTGGATCCCCGCCGACCAGCCGAACCCGTACTACAACTGGTTCAACGGCACGAACATCGAGATCGGCGCCGACACCACGATCACGCTCGACGCCCGCCAGGCCAAGCCCGTCGACATCGGACTGCCGGGCAAGCCGGCCGAGCGCCACGCGTACATCCGCGTCGGCCACAAGATGCCGTCGATGGAGTACGGCTTCGGCCTGCTCGGCGTGCCGCTCAGTGTCCTGAGCACCGCGCACGTCGGTCCCGAGGGCAAGTCCGGCGAGATGAACGAACTGGTCATCGCCTCCTACACGGGCGCCGGCCGCGAGGAGTTCCACGTCGTCGACCAGAACACGACGCTCACGAAGTTCTGGACGGGCTACCGCAAGCAGCTGAAGTCCAAGGACCTCGTGACCATCACGGCCTCGGCGGGCGCCACCGCCGAGGGACGCACCGGCTACCTGCACGCGCAGGCCGAGGTCGGTGACAGCCCGCTGTTCGGGGTGGCGTTCGGGTATGCGCTGCCGCACACGCGAAAGCTGAACCTGCACTCCCCCAACAACACCTGGAGCCTCCGCTTCGAACAGGACCACGGCGACGTCTCCGAGGCGTACTGGAACGCCGAGAACGAGCAGTTCAAGCCGGGCCGCACCTACCGGAAGACCTTCAACACCGGCGTCTTCGGCCCGGCGCTCACCGACGAGCGTCGCGTCGGCCTCTACCGCGACGGGGACATCCTCTTCGGCAGCCTGCCGTTCTTCGCGGACGGGCAGGGCCGCTCCGGCGGTTCGGCCGTGGAGTCGGGCTCGACGGTGCTGAAGGTCGGCGGCGAGGTGGTCGACTCGACGGACCGGCCGCTCGACCTGGAGACGTTCTTCTCGATGCCCGCGGCTCCCGGCCGCTACGAGCTGACCACCACGGCGAACCGGTCGGGCGTCGCGGCGATCAGCACCTCGGTCACCACTACGTGGGGCTTCGACTCGGCCACGACCCCGGGCGTCACGCAGGTGCCGTTGTCGATGGTCAGGTTCACGCCGGAGCTCGGCCTCGACGGAACGCTTCCCGCGCACCGGTTCCAGCGGATCCCGCTGACGGTGCAGGGCAAGACGAGGTCGCTGACCGCGCAGGTGTCCTACGACAAGGGCGCGACCTGGCAGAAGGCGCTGGTCTTCGGCGACTCGCTGCTCGTGGTCAACCCGGCCAGGGGCGGCAGCGTCTCGCTGCGGGCCACGGCCGTCGGCAGGGGCGGTGACTCGGTCACCCAGACCGTGATCAACGCCTACCTGACGAAGTAACCCGGAACGGCGATGCGCCCGTGGCAGGGCGCATCGCCGTCGTCCTTCAGCGCTTCGGGAACGCCTCGTCGTAGACGGCCCGCAGCTCGGGCTCGTCGAGTCCGCTGTAGCCGCAGCCCATGACCTGCAGATCGCTCGCCGCGACGAGGTACCTCCGGCCGACCTCGGGCTCGAACCCGGCCAGCACCGGCGCGCCGGTGGCGTTCCTGACCTCGACGAGATCGGCCTCGCCGATCCAGGCGCGGTGGACCTGCAGCGTCACGACACCGCCCTCGAGCCGCAGCACGGTCGCCTCGAACGCCATCTGCGCGCGTTCCCCGAGCACCGCCGCCTCCGGCCTGCGGCACCGGACGTCCGGATCGTCGACACCCTCCGTGAGCACGGCGACCGTGGTCTTGCGGCCTTCAGACGGGGTGGTGGCCGGCGGCGCGGTCTCCGGCGGCGTGCTGGTGACGGTCTGCGGCTGGCCGCTGGCGCTCGGTCGTCCCCCACCGTCATCGGGCAGCCCCGATCCGTTCACCACACCGGTCTCCGGACCGCGCTGCGTCGACGTCGGCAACGCCACGCCCGCTCCCGGTGTCTGCTCGGAACCACCGCTGGTCAGCACCAACATCCCGGCGACCAACGCGATCGCGGCCGCGGCCCCGACCAGCACCGGCAGCCGCCGCGAGGAGAACCGCGGCACCACTGGACTGCCGAGCGCCGCTCCGGCCACCAGCCGCCGCGCCTCGTCATCGGGCAGCGGACGAAGGGAGGCCGCCGGATCGGCACGGCGCATCCGGTCGCGCAGGTCGTCGTCGGTCATGGCCGCTCTCCTTCCGCCTGCTCGTCCAGCAGGGACTTCAACTTCCGGCGTGCCCGGTGCAGCCGGATGCTGACCGCGTTGGCACTCATCCCGACGACCTGGGCGATCTCGGCGGGGCCCAGTTCCTCCCACGCCCAGAGCCGCATCAGTTCGGCGTCCGCGGAGGACAACCGCGCGAGCGCCCTGGCCAGCCCCGGATCCGGGTCGTCCCGTGCCGGCGCGTGCTCGGGCGGTCTCGCGAGCTGCCAGATCCGCACCAGCAACCGGTCCTGCCTGCGCCGCGTGCGGTCCGCGTTGGCGAGACAGTTGCGCGCGACGGCGTACGCCCAGGCGAGCGGTTCGGCCGGCATCTCGTCACGCCGGCGCCACGCAACGAGCAACGTCTCGGACAGCACGTCGTCCGCGGTCGCGGCATCGGTCCGCCGCGCCAGGTACCGGCGCAGCGGCTCGATCAGCTCCTGCGCGACGGCCTCGAAACCCGTCTGGCGCGGTTCCACGTCCACCTGCTCCACCCCGGGTCATGTCCGGCAGGACGCCCGCTCTTTCACCTCGCGCCGAGGCCATTGCAACAGTTCTTTTGCGGACGAAGTCAAAAGAGTCATTGCTAAGGCGCAGGTAGCGGCACGACGAACTGATATATCGGCCGATATATCAGTTGGAAGAGTCAGGATCCGGGCTGCCGCTGAGCGCACCGCGTGACACCTCGGCGTGCGCGAGCCGGCGCACGGCCTTGAGGACGGTGTCGCCGATGAGGGTGCCGATGACCATCGCCTCGATGACGTCGTCGGGCGACGTGTGCTGGATGACGTACTCGAGGTCGGCCTTGGCGATGATCTTCAACCCCTCCAGGTAGGGGTCGAGGAGCTCGTGGATCCGGTCGTGACCGATCGAGCGGGCCGAGGACAACGCGGCCGCGAGCATGAGGGTCACGTTGGACTCGGTGACGTCGATGCACTCGGTTTGACCGTGCCGCGCGAAGAACGCCTGGACGTCCGCGACCGCGAGCGGGTCCAGTTCGGCAGCGCTCGGCTGGCTGATGGCCTCCTGGACGGCGCCGAGCTTGTTGTGCAGCGAATCGTCGCGGGTGTCGATGGCGGCGAGCACCTCGCGCACGGTGGCGATGGACAGGCCTCCCACGTCGACGAGGGCACGGACCAGACGAAGCCGGCGCAGGTGCTCGTCGTCGTAGTGGGCCTGGTTCGGGCTGGTCAGCACGCCGGCGGGCAGCAGTCCCTCGCGCAGGTAGTACTTGATCGTCGGCACCGCGACGCCGCTTCTCTTGGAAAGCTCGCCAACACGCATATGGATAGTGTAGCTTCCGGATAGTAGAGAGTACTGCTATCCATTCAGGGGGTAAAGAGAAATGCTTCGCACATGGCACCGGCCGTTAGTCCTCTTCGGCTGGTCGATGGCGCTGCTGATCCCGGTCTCGCTCGTCGGGCTGCTGCTCGACGACCGGCTCGTGGTCAACTCGCCGATCTGGCTCAAGCCGTTCAAGTTCGCCGTGTCGCTGGCGCTCTACGCGTTCACGCTGGCGTGGCTGCTCACGTACCTGAAGCGGTTCCAGCGCGTCGGCTGGTGGGCCGGCACCGTGCTGGCGGCGGCCGGAGCGGCGGAGATGGTCGTCATCGTCGGCCAGGTCCTGCGCGGCAGGCGCAGTCACTTCAACTTCGAGACGCCGCTCGACGCGATGTTGTTCTCGATCATGGGCGCGACGATCGTCGTGCTGTGGGTGACCCACGCGATCGTGGCCGTCCTGCTGTGGCGTACGAAGATCGAGAACGAAGCCCTGTCGTGGTCGATCCGGCTCGGGCTCGTCATCTCGTTCCTGGGTCTCGGCGTCGGGTTCCTGATGACGCAGCCGAAGCCCGGCCAGGCCCTCGACGGCGGCACCCTCGGCTCGCACACGATCGGCGCGGCCGACGGCGGTGCCTACATGGCGATCACCGGGTGGAGCACCGAGCACGGCGACCTGAGGGTCGGGCACTTCGTCGGCATGCACGCGCTGCAGGTCCTGCCGGTGCTCATCGCTCTTCTCGGCACCCGCGCCACCACGAAGCTCGCCTGGGTCCAAAGCGGGTCGTTCCTGGGGATCTTCCTGCTCGTGACCTGGCAGGCGTTGCGCGGCCAGCCGCTGCTCCAGCCCGATGGCACGACGCTGCTCGCGCTTGCCGGGATCGTCGTCGCGACCGCACTCGGCGTGGTGTGGGCGCGCGCACCGAAGAAGGAGCTCGTGAACGCATGACCGCCATCCTGTTCGACCTGACGTTCCTGCTGATCGCACCGTTCTGGGCGCTCATGATCCTCGCGCCGAAGTGGTCGTGGACGCGGCGGATCGCCGAGTCGTACCTCATCGTGCTGCCGCCGGTCGTGATCTACGTCGTGCTGATGGTCCCCGTCCTGCCGGAGCTGCTGCCGCTGGTCACGAGCCCCGAGATCGGCGCACTGGCCGAGTTCATGAGCACGCCGACGGGCGCCGCGCTGGTCTGGGCGCACATGCTCGCGTGGGACCTGTTCGTCGGGCGCTGGATGTACCTCGAAGGACGCAGGCTCGACGTCCACCCAGTGGTCATGGCACCCGTTCTGGTGATCACGATCCTGCTGGCCCCCGTCGGGTTGCCGCTGTTCCTGATCGTGCGCAAGGTGTGTGACACAAAGAACAGGGGTGCCGCTGTGGTTACTCACCAGTAACTAGGGTTAGAGTTGGCGTTACCGACCGGTAGGGATGTCGCGCAACCCGACCGGTAGTGGACAGAGTTGTCACCACAAGTGGAGGAGACGCCGTGGCCGCACCAGCAGCGCCGGCACGCGTTCGGAACGTGGTCTTCGTCGACGGCGTCCGCACGCCGTTCGGCAAGGCCGGCCCGAAGGGCATTTTCGCCGAGACCCGTGCAGACGACCTCATCGTGAAGGTCATCCGTGAGCTGCTGCGCAGGCACCCCGAGCTGCCGCCGGAGCGGGTCGACGAGGTCGCCATCGCCGCGACCACGCAGATCGGCGACCAGGGCCTCACGCTCGGCCGCACCGCCGCACTGCTCGCGGGCCTGCCGAAGTCGGTCCCCGGCTACTCGATCGACCGCATGTGCGCGGGCGCGATGACCGCCGTGACCACGGCCGCGAGCGGCATCGCGTTCGGCGCCTACGACGTCGCCATCGCGGGCGGTGTCGAGCACATGGGCCGCCACCCGATGGGCGAAGGTGTCGACCCGAACCCGCGCTTCCTGTCGGACAAGATCGTCGACACCAGCGCGCTCGTGATGGGCCAGACCGCCGAGAACCTGCACGACCGGTTCCCGCACATCACCAAGGACCGCACCGACGCCTACGCGGCCGCTTCCCAGGCCAAGTACGCCGACGCGCTCAAGAACGGCAAGATCGGGCCGGAGCTCGTGCCCGTCGCGACCCGCTCCGCGGAGAACGGCTGGGGCCTCGCGACGGCCGACGAGCCGCCGCGTCCGGGCACCACGGTCGAGGACCTGGGCAAGCTCAAGACCCCGTTCCGCCCGCACGGCCGGATCACCGCGGGCAACGCGGCCGGTCTGAACGACGGCGCGACCGGCTGCATCCTCGCCGAGGAGGAGACCGCGCGCGAACTCGGTCTTCCCATCGGCATGCGGATGGTCGGCTACTCGTTCCTGGGTGTCGAGCCCGAGGTCATGGGCATCGGCCCGGTCCCGGCCACCGAGAAGGCCCTCCAGCGCGCCGGTCTGTCCATTGAGGACATCGGCCTGTTCGAGGTCAACGAGGCGTTCGCCATCCAGGTGCTCGCGTTCCTCGACCACTTCGGCATCGCCGACGACGACCCCCGCGTGAACCAGTGGGGCGGCGCGATCGCGACCGGCCACCCGCTGGCTTCCTCGGGCGTGCGCCTCATGACGCAGCTGTCGCGTCAGTTCGCCGAGCGTCCGGACGTCCGTTACGGCCTCACCACCATGTGCATCGGCATCGGCATGGGTGGAACGGTCATCTGGGAGAACCCGAACTGGAGTGGCAAGTGACCATCACCGCTGAGGAAGCAAAGGCGATCTTCCCCGACGAGGTCGTCACCCACGCCAAGACGCGTCTGATCTCCGTGCCCGGCTTGGACAAGCCGGTCGCGTTCATCACGATCGACAACGGCCTGGACCACACCCGCCCGTCGACGTTCGGCCCGCAGTCGCTCGTCTCGCTCGGCGCGGCGTTCGACGAGGCCTACGCGGCTTCTCCGGCCGCCATCGCGGTGACCGGCAAGCCGTTCATCTTCGCCGTCGGCGCGGACCTGACCGCCGTCGAGCAGGCCACGGACCGCTCGCAGGGCGTCACGATCGGCCAGCTCGGCCACGAGGTCTTCAAGAAGTTCACCGACTCGGACATCCCGACCTTCGCCTTCGTCAACGGCGCGGTCATGGGCGGCGGGCTCGAGCTCGCGCTGTCGTGCCACTACCGCACGCTGGCGTCGAACGCGGCCGCGATCGCACTGCCCGAGGTCTTCTTGGGCCTGTTCCCGGGCTGGGGCGGCACGCAGCTGCTGCCGAACCTGATCGGCGCCAACGACGCCGTGACGGTGATCTTCGAGAACGCGCTGAACCAGAACAAGATGCTCAAGCCGAAGGAAGCTCTCGCGCTGGGCATCGCGGACGTGCTGTTCGACTCCGCCGACTACCTGGAGCAGTCGCTGCTGTGGCTGTCCGGCGTCGTGCGCGGCGAGATCTCCGTGCCCCGCAAGGAGATCGACCGCGGTGACGCGTGGGACGCCGCCGTCGCGCGGGCCAAGGGCATCGTGCACGGCAAGACCAAGGGCGCGGCGCCGGGTGCGCAGAAGGCCCTGGAACTGCTGGAGCTGGCGCGCGAGAACGACCTGGAGAAGGGCTACGCCGCCGAGACCGAGGGCCTCGCGGACCTCGTCATGAGCGACGAGCTGCGTGCGGGCCTGTACTCGTTCAACCTGGTGCAGAAGCGCGCGAAGCGTCCGGCCGGCGCGCCGGACAAGTCGCTGGCGCGCAAGGTCACCAAGGTCGGTGTCGTCGGCGCGGGCCTGATGGCCTCGCAGATGGCGCTGCTGTTCATCCGCCGCCTGCACGTGCCGGTCGTGCTGACCGACATCGACCAGGCGCGCGTGGACAAGGGCGTCGGCTACGTCCACAGCGAGATCGACAAGCTGGCGGGCAAGAAGCGGATCTCCCCGGACGAGGCGAACCGCCTGAAGGCGCTGGTCTCCGGCTCGCTCGACAAGTCCGCGTTCTCCGACGCCGACTTCGTGATCGAGGCCGTGTTCGAGGACCTCGCCGTGAAGCAGCAGGTGTTCGCCGAGGTCGAGGAGCACGTCTCCGCCGAGGCGATCCTCGCCACGAACACGTCGTCGCTGTCCATCACGGACATGGCGTCGAAGCTCAAGCACCCCGAGCGGGTCGTGGGCTTCCACTTCTTCAACCCGGTCGCGGTCATGCCGCTGCTGGAGATCGTGCGCGCCGAGCAGACCGACGACGCCACGCTCGCCACGGCGTTCTCGATCGGCAAGCAGCTCAAGAAGTCCTCGGTGCTCGTGAAGGACGCGCCCGCGTTCGTCGTGAACCGCCTGCTGACCCGCTTCATGGGCGAGGTCATCAAGTCGGTCGACGAGGGCACGTCGTTCGAGGTCGCCGACAAGGCCACCGAGCCGCTCGGCCTGCCGATGTCGCCGATGATCCTGCTGCAGCTCGTCGGTTCCGCCGTCGCGCTGCACGTGTCGGAGACGATGCACGGCGCGTTCCCGGACCGCTTCTCGGTGTCGGAGAACATGAAGAAGTTCGTCGCCGCCGGCAAGGGTGCGGTCTGGCAGTGGGACTCCACGGGCAAGCAGACCGTCGACCCCGAGGTCCAGGCACTGTGGGAGTTCGGCTCCTCACCGCTGACGGGTGACGAGGTCAAGACCCGCGCACTGGAGGCGCTTGCCGAGGAGATCCGGCTCATGCTCGACGAGGGCGTGGTCGCGGAGGCGCAGGACATCGACCTGTGCATGCTCCTGGGCGCCGGGTGGCCGTTCTGGCTGGGCGGCATCACGCCGTACCTGGACCGCACCGGCATCTCGGAGAAGGTGACCGGAAAGCGTTTCCTGGCACCGGGTGTGGCCTCCGTGCCTGCCTAGTCCGCTGTGCCAGAAGCCCCCGGCTCCTCCTCGACGGAGCCGGGGGCTTCTGCATTCACGACTGGTGGACCAGCGTTTCCGGCGTCTGGCCGGTGACCCACGCCTTGGCGAGCTTGCCGGCGGCCGCGCGGAAGATCCCGTCGGCGTTGCCGTCGTCGGGGAGGATCGTCTCGGTCTGCTTGTCCAGGACGAGGTGGCGCGCCGTGCCGCCGTCGGTGTGGAACCGGTAGCGGACGGACGTCGCCGTCTCCTCTTCCTTGTGCAGGTACACGAGCAGTGCCATCCGTACTACCTCCACGGCTTGCTGAAGTCTTCGCTCTCGTCCGCTGTGCGGCGGATGTTGGTCGCGATCTCGGTGACACCGTTGTTGCCGGCGACGAGCGCGTCGTAGGCCTGCTGCTCGATGTCCCGGGGCAACGGCGGCAGGAAGGCGCAGATCTGCCCGTACGCGGCGTCGTCCATGCTCACGGTTCGCGCGGCGTGCAGGGCCTGGCCGAGTCGTTCGGCGAGACCGTCGAGCTTGCCGGCGTGCGACCGCAGTTCGGTCGGCAGGTCGTCGCCGACCGCCGCCGCTGTCGCCTCCCGCACCTGCTGGGCGATCCGCGACTGCGCAGCCCTGATGCAGCCCATGACCAACGGCCCCAGCTCACTCGGCCGCACCGCCGCCGCGCGGTCGTCGAACCGGATGTCGAGCGGCTTTCCCGTCGCGTCGATGGTCACCGTGACGGCGCCGTTCTGGCTGGTCTCGGGCACCTGGATCCGGTCGGCCTGGGACCGCAACCGCTCCAGACGATCGGCGCGCTGCTGAAGACCTTCCACCCACTGGTCGACACCACGTTCGAGCCGCGAGATCCAGGCCGCCACGCCCGAACTGACGACCACGGCTGCCCGTCAGGCCTCCGGCACCATCACCGGCTGGTGGAGCTCGGCCGACCCGTCCTCGCGGATGAAGTAGGCGTCGATGTTCGTCGCGCGCAGCGTCACCTCGGAGCCGGCCACCAGTTCCCGGTAGCGCAGCAGGTCCGGCAGCCCGATGGCGACGGTGTCGAACGGGTGCGTCTGGCGCAGCATCAACGACCTGCGCAGCGCCTCGCTGAACGCCCAGCGGGGCGCGGCGTCGTCTCCGGGGACTTCTACCAGCGCACCTTCGAGGTGACGTTCGAGAGCGGCTCGCACGTGGTCCGCCGTGCCCCACGACGCGATGTCCGTGACAGTCATGTGTCACGTATCGGGATAAATCGCGGGATCATTAGCCGTTGGGATGTTTCGATCAGGTCATGTTCATGCGTCCTGCGATCCTGCTGGACGTCGACGGCCCGCTGAACCCGTTCCTGGCGAAGCCGACCCGGCGTCCGGCCGGCTACACCACACATCGAATCCGTCCCTACGGTTTCTTCCGGCCACTGCGCGTCTGGCTGGACCCGTCACACGGCCCGTGGCTGCTCTCGCTCGCCGCCGCGACCGGTGCTGACCTGGTGTGGGCGACGACGTGGGAACACGAGGCGAACGAGTTCATCGGACCGTGCATCGGACTGCCCGAGCTGGAGTGGATCGACTTCGGCGGCCGTGGCTCCGATCACGCCGACGGCCTCCACGGCAAGGTCGCGGCGATCACCGAGTGGGCGCGGACGCGTCCGATCGCGTGGCTGGACGACGAGTTCCAGCCACGCGACCAGGAATGGGCGGCGAGCAGGCCGGGCACGTTGCTGGTGCCGGTCGACCCGCGCAAGGGGATCGGCGTGGACCACCTGGAACGGGTCCGGGCCTTCCTCACTGGTGCAGAGCGAACTCCGCGAACTCCTGCACCCTCGCGACCGTGATGCCCTCGCGCTGTTCCACGGCGAGCGGGTGATCGGTGGGCTCGACCTCGACCAACGGCCGCACCCCGATCCCCTGCGTGTGCAGGTTGACCTTGAGGTTGAGCGTCGTGGGCTCGTAGCCGGGCAGGATCGTCGACAGCCAACCGAAGTAGGGCGGCTCGTTCACGCGGTCCGGGTCCTCGAACACCTCGATCATGCGGCCGAAGTTCGCCGGCGAGAGCGACACCCACACGCCCCACTCGAAGTCCTCGTCGGCGTCGCGCACCGGCAGCACGATGCGGCCGCGCACGAAGAAGTGCTCGTTCTCGATCACGCACTGCTCCCCCGAGAGGAAGCTGCCGGGCTTCTCGGCGACGTCCGGCGACCAGTACACGGGCGCGGCCATCGAGTAGCCGGACGGAAGGCCTTCGTGCACCTCACCACAGCGAGAACAGGTGAACCCCGGAGAGATCATGGCGACCAGCCTAGAGTCGCCGGCCTGCCTGCTCCGCTCAGACCTGACGGATGGGCACCACCTCGACGAGCCGCCCGACGTCCTTGAAGTCCTTGACGTTCATGGTCAGCACCGGCAGGCCCGCGACCGCCGCCGTGGCCGCGATCTGCAGGTCCATCCGCCGCGGGCGCGGGCTCCGGCCGGCCCGCCGCACCAACGAGGCCATCTGCCCGTAGACCTTGGCCTCCTCGACACCGAACGGCAGCACCTCGAACGTCTGCAGCGCCGCGTAATACCGTTCCGTGCGCGCGAACCGCTCGACCGGGTCCTCGGTGTCGAGCCCGAACGCGAGCTCCGCGATCGTGACGGCGCTCAGGAACGGCTGGGCGTTCACGTACTCACCCAGGTTCGCCCGCTCGAGCCTGATCAGCACACAGGTGTCGAGCAGACAGCTCAGCTCTGCCACGGGTCGTCCAGCGGGTCGTCGGCGCCGAACACCTCGTCGGCCGCGCGGCGGTCGGCCTCCCACCGGTCCGCGTCGACCGGCGGCAGGGTGCCGAACAGCACCTGGACGTCCCCCAGAGGCGGACGGGTCACCGCGTCCTCCCGGTACGGCGAGAGCTGGGCGACGGGCTTGTTGTTGCGGGTGACGACGAAGCTCTCACCCGCCTCGACGCGCCGCATGATCTCCGCGTTGTCGTTGCGGAGCTCACGCTGGCCGATGGCTTTGAGCTGCTGCATGCCACCACCGTAGCGCAAAATGCAGAAAAGTGCTACGGAGTAGCTACAGCGCTGCCGGGCTACCCGGACGGCATGATCAGGGTCGGCACGTCGGGCTGGCGCTACCCCGAGTGGCGCGACGACTTCTACCGCGGCGTCCCCCAGCGGCTGTGGCTGAACCACCTCGCCACCCACGTGGACACGATCGAGATCAACAGCTCCTTCTACCGCCTGCAACCGGCGTCGAACTACCGCAAGTGGGTCGCCGAGACCCCACCGGACTTCGTCTTCGCCGTCAAGGGCCCGAAGCTGATCACGCACGTCAAACGCCTGCGCGACATCGAAGACCCGCTCAAGACGTTCACCGAATCGCTTGCGCTGGGCCCGAAGCAGGGACCGGTCATCTGGCAGCTGCCGCCATCACTGCGCTTCGACCGCGCGACGATCCAGGACTTCCTCGCCGCGCTCCCGCAAGGCCGGCACGCGCTCGAACCACGCCACGAGTCGTTTCGCACGGACGCCTACTTCGACTTACTCCACGCGCACAACGTCGCTCACGTCGTGTCGGACGCACCGACTTTCCCGTGCATCGAGGCCGTGACGGCCGACTTCGCCTACGTGCGCCTGCACGGCCACGACGAGCTGTACATCAGCTCCTACGACGACGAACAGCTCGACGAGTGGGCCGGGAAGATCCGCGAGTGGGACCGCGACACCTACCTCTACTTCGACAACACCATGCACGGCGCCGCTCCCGTGAACGCGCTGAGCCTCATGGCCCGCTCCACGTCCGCAACGCGGCGGTGAGCGTCTCCGGGTCGGCCACCCACGCGACGTGACCGTCCGGTCTGATCAGCATCCCGCCGAGCTCGTCCAGCAGCACCGGCCGGCCGGGACGCAGCAACTCGGCGACGGTCGTGGACCTGCCGCCGACCTCCACCGCGAGGTTCGGTGCCAGCCGCCCGAGCAACGGGTGGTCGCCCGGTATACGAGGGTCATACCGCGTGTCGACACCCGTGACCAGCTCCGCGAGGTACGTGCCTGCCGCCGCACCCAGCTCTGCGACAAGCTCTCGCACCGGCGAGAGGTCCTCACGGCCGAGCAACGACTGCGCCCGCGCCGTGCGCACCACGCGTGCACCGACCGGATGCCGTTCGTCGTGGTAGGTCTGCAGCAGGCCGTCGGGCGCGCGGCCCGACACGGTCGCGGCCAGTTTCCAGCCGAGGTTCATCGCGTCGGCGAGCGCCACGTTCACGCCGACCGCCCCCGCTGGCGGGTGTACGTGCGCGGAGTCCCCGGCGAGGACCACCCGGCCCCGCACGTAGCTCTCCGCCTGCCGGGCGGCGTCGGAGAACCTGCTGAGCCACAGTGGTCTTCCGAGCGGCACCTCCCGGCCGAGCCGGGCGTTCAGCAGTTCCCGCACGTACCCGAGCTCGACCGGCCCGGTGCGCGGTTCCGGCTCGTCGAGCACGATCCGCACGTACCCCGGCCGCGGCAGCACGAACACCTCCCCCGTCGCCAGCGCGTCGAAGTCGGCCTCGACGTCCGCGATCAGTCCGTACGACGTCGCGTTCACGCCGGGAAAGCCGATGCCGGCCCGCTTGCGCACCGTGCTGCGGCTGCCGTCGCACCCGACCAGGTACGAGGCGCGCCACCGCTCCTCGCCGACGACGACGTCGACACCGTCGGCGTCCTGCGAGAAGTCCACGACCTCGTGTCCCCACCGCACGCGCACACCGAGTTCGGCGAGCCACTCCTCCAGCAACTCCTCGACGCGGTTCTGCCCGATGCCGAGCGCGTACGGGTGGTCGGTGTCCATGGCCGAGAAGTCGAGCCCCATGCCCGGCAGGAACATCCCATACGGCACAACGGGTCCCTCGGCGAGGAACCGCTCGGCGAGCCCGCGCCGGTCGAGCAACTCCAGGCTGCGCACGGACAACGTGAAGCCACGCGGGTGCGCGAACCGTCTGGGCGCCGCGTCCACCACGGTCACTTCGACACCGGCCAGCGCCAGTTCGGCCGCCACCACCAACCCAGCCGGGCCCGCGCCGGCGACCAGGACGGTCATGACTCCTCCGGCCACGGAAGACGCCCGGACTCGACGTCGCCGATGATCTCCCCGACCCACCCCAGCTCGGCCTCGGCCATACGCACCGCGTACTCGACCTCCACCACGAACAGCCGCGGCACCTGCTCCAGCGCGTCCCGGTGAGAGCCTCGCATCTCCTCCAGCGACGTCCGCAACCGCTCCGCCCGTTCCCGCAACGCCTCCACCGCACCACGGGGTCCCAGCGCACCGAGGTAGCTGACGGCGGAGAGGAACTTCGGGAACTCGGGCTGCGGTTCGCGCACCAGCCGGTCTACCCAGCGGGTGAACTCCTCCCGTCCCACCTCGGTGAGCCCGTAGACGGTGCGTTCCGGCCGGGCACCGACCTTCACCGTCTCGCGTGCCTCGATCCACCCCTCACGCATGAGCGCGCGCACCACGTCGTAGAGCGAACCTGTCGTGACTTTGAAAGCCCGGTCCAAGCCGCGTTCGCGCAACGTCGCCGCCATCGCGTGCGGGTGCAACGGTGACTCCAGCAGCAGTCCCAGCACCGCCATACCCAGCGGATTCTTCATCACTCGGCTCCGATCGCTCGAAACCGAGTATTTGCGGCGCGGTCCGGGTTGTCAACTAGCCTGTTCAGATATGAGAACGATTCGCGTCTTGGCTCCCCTGCTCCTGGCCGCGAGTCTCGTGGCTCCCGTGCAAGCGCATGCGGAGGAGGCGGCCTGGACCGGCCCCCTCAGCACCCGAGGCCGGTGGATCGTCGACGCACACGGCGACCGCTTCAAGCTCAAGTCCGGCAACTGGCACGGTGCGAGCGGCACCTACACCGGATCCGGCGACATCAACGACCCCGCCAACCACCACTCCGGCGAGAAGGCCGACCAGGTCCCGCTCGGCCTCGACCGCGCGGCCATGGCCACGATCATCAGTAGTTTCAAGGAGATCGGCGTCAACAGCGTCAGGCTGCCGTTCTCCAACCAGATGATCAAGGACACCAACCCCGTCCACGGGCTGAAAGACGCGCAGCTCAACGGAAAGCGGCCGCTCGAGGTCTACGACGCGGTCGTGGCGGAGCTGACCCGCAACAACCTCGCCGTCATCCTCAACAACCACACCACGACGTCCCGGTGGTGCTGCGGCGTCGACGGCAACGAGCGGTGGAACACCAGCCAGAGCACCGACCAGTGGATCGGCGACTGGGCGTTCATGGCCGACCGCTACAAGGCGAACAAGCGCGTGGTCGGCGCGGACCTCTACAACGAGGTGCGCCGCAACGTCTGGGACGACCCGAACTGGGGCTGGGGCAACGACCACGACTGGCACAAGGCCTCCCAGCAGGCCGCCGACCGCCTCCAGCAGACCGCGCCCGACCTGCTCGTCATCGTCGAGGGCATCAACTGGACGGGCATCCCCGTCGACGGCTTCGCGCACGGCCGGCCGACGCTGGAGCCGGCGCGCTTCCTCAGCCACACGCTCGCCAACCCCGCCAAGCTCGTCTACTCCGCCCACTTCTACGGCTACACCGGACCGAACCACAGCGGTGCCACCGGAATCGGCGAGACGACCGACCCCCGCTACCAGGACCTCTCGCCGCAGGAGCACGTCAACGTCCTGCAGCGCCAGGCCTTCTTCATCACCGAGGCGCAAAAGCACTTCACCGCACCGCTGTGGATCAGCGAGTTCGGCGTCGGCGGCCGCGGAGAGAACAACCCCAAGGCGCGCGACTGGTTCGAGCGGTTCGTGGACCAGCTGATCGCCAACGACACCGACTTCGCCTACTGGCCGCTGGTCGGCTTCCACACCGACCGCGGTGGCAACGGATGGGCGTTGCTGCACTGGGACGCGGCCGGCAACCGCATGGGCGTCAACGACGGCGACGACTGGCGGGCCGGCGCGTGGAACCGCCTCGTCAGCGCGCCGAGCCGCACCGGGCAGGTCCCGCAGGAGACCCGGTGGAACCAGCTCCTCAAGGAGTCCTGCCCGCAGAGCCAGAAGCTCGCCGGCATCAGCCACACCGGCAACCGCGGCCTGTGCGTCAGCGGTCCACAGTGGAGCGGCACGACCAGGGTCACCGACGAGCAGCACGTGACCAACGACTGGGCGTCCGGCTACACGAAGCTGCAGTGCCCGAACAACAACGCGGCCGTCGGGTACGCGAACTTCACGCTGGTCTGCGCACCGGTCGCCACCGGATCGACCAGCCGCGTCCTCTGGTTCGACCGCGGCGACAACCGGCCTGACCAGGGTGGCGACTGGGCCAACGGGCACTACAAGGGTCAGTGCGCGCAGGACGAGCACATCGCCGGCGTCGCCTACAACTGGCGCAGGACCCCGGACGCGTTGCTCTGCCGGAAGTGAAGCCCCAGGTGTTCAAGGAACGCGGCCGCGGGATCTTCGACCTCCGTCGAGGTCTTGCGGCCGTTCTCCGTCAGCACGACCTTCTTGTCCGTCACGGTGATCCGCCCTGCTGGTAGCGCGAGCGACGCCATCGGCCCGGCACGGAAGTGCGACTCCGGCGCGGTCTGGTGCCACCAGCAGGTCGGCACGAACTCGGCGAGGTCACGCGGCCGGCGTTCGAGCCGGTAGGAGGGCTTGCCGTTCATCAGCACCTCCACGTCGTCGCCGGAGTCCACGAGCCGGAACACGCCGTACGGGTCGTGCTGGTCCTCTCGCGACTTCCACTCGAGCGGGTGCAGCATGAACGCCCCGAACCCGACGTCGGCGAGCCAGGTGCCGTCCACGAGCAGTGCCATGTGGTCGAGCGGCGGGCCGAGCCGCTGCTGCTCGCCCACCGTCCGCGCGGCGAGCAGGTCGACGTTGTGTCCCAAGTGCCGCAACAGCTCCGCGAACATCCCGTTGAGCTCGTAGCAGAACCCGCCGCGCCGCTGCGTCACGATCTTGTCGTGGAGCCACGGGACCTCCAGCACGATCCGGGTGTCCATGTGCGTGTAGAGGTTCTCGAACGGGACGCTCAGCAGGTGCCGTTCGTGCAGCTCTGCCAACGACGACGTGCGAGAGGCACCGATGCGCTGTAGGTAGTCGTCCACCGTGCCACGATATCCGCATGGGCGAGGTCAGGATCGGGACTTCGGGGTGGGTCTACCCGCCCTGGCGCGGTGTGTTCTACCCCAAGGGCGTCACGCAGAAGCGCGAGCTGGCCTACCTCAGCGAGCAGCTGGGATCGGTCGAGATCAACGGCTCCTTCTACTCGCTGCAACGCCCGTCCAGCTACCAGAAGTGGGCCGCCGACACACCGGACGACTTCGTGTTCTCGGTCAAGGGCAGCCGTTTCATCACGCACATGAAGCGCCTGAAGGACGGCAACGAGCTGCTCTCGAACTACCTCGCGTCCGGAGTCCTCGCCCTGGGTCCGAAACTCGGCCCGATCCTCTGGCAGCTCCCGCCCACGCTGCAGTTCGACGCGGACCTGCTCACGAGCTTCTTCGAGGGCCTGCCCCGCACCACCACCGAGGCCGCCGAGGTCGCGAAACGCCACGACCACCGCGTCGATCCGGCCCACACCACCACCGACGCCGAACGGCCGATGCGCTACGCCCTCGAAGTGCGCCACGACAGCTTCAAGACGCCGGAGTTCATCGAGTTGCTCCGGCGCCACGACATCGCGCTGGTGGTCGCGGACGCGGCCGGCAAGTACCCGTTGATCGAAGAGGTGACGAGCGACTTCGTCTACGTCCGGCTGCACGGCCACGACGAGCTCTACGTCAGCGGCTACACCGGCGAGGGCCTCGACCAGTGGGCGGAGAAGGTCCGCGCCTGGCGGCGGCAGGGCGACGTGTTCGTCTACTTCGACAACGACGCGAAGGCCTACGCCCCGCGCGACGCCAGGGCGTTGCAAGATCGTCTGGCCGATTGAGCCGAATGGACGCACACTCTTCTCCGACGGAGGTGCGCCCATGTCGACGAAGAGCATCATCGCCGCCCTGGTGGTCACTGCGGGCGCGGTCGCCTCCAGTGGGATCGCTGTAGCGCAGAGTGACAAGACCTGCGACAAGGGCGAGTTCTGCGTCTGGTCGGGCGCGGAGTACACGGGAACGGTCCAGCGCCTCGACGTGGAATCGGCGAACCCCGGCGAGTGCATCACGCTCACGGTGACCGGCAAGTCCTTCGCCAACCGCCTGAGCAGGGACGCGACCGTCTACCAGCGCGAGAACTGCTCGACCGAGGCCGAGTTCACGACCTATCCGAAGCACGGCACCTACGTACCGGACGCCTACTTCGTGATCAGGGGCCTGCAGGTGTGGGGTCCCTAACGACGCAGACCTACTTTAGTCACCCTATGTAACACCACTCGATCGTGTGAGTACTCGTCAGTAGGTCCCCTTTCGTGCCTAAGTTGCCGCCCTATCGAGTGGTGGCAGCTGGAGGAAATGTGACCGTGGCGGGTGAAGCCGGGTTACTCGAACTGATGGCCGGGCGACTGGCCAAAGACGATCTCACCCCACGTGCGGCAGAACTGGTGCTGGCGGCGTGCCGGGGCGAGACGGCTCTGGAGCGCGCGCTCGCCGGTGTGCCCTCACGAGAAGAGGCCCCGAGAGAGCGGACCGACGGCCCTGGCCAGGAGATCTTCGTGTCGGAGATCCGGGTGCGCGGCTTCCGCGGCATCGGCCCCCAGGCACGTCTGCCGCTGGCGCCGGGTCCAGGACTGACCGTCGTCACCGGACGCAACGGCTCGGGCAAGTCGAGCTTCGCCGAGGCCGCCGAACTGGCGCTGACCGGCTACAACTCGCGCTGGACCCGAGCACGGCACGACGTGTGGCGGCAGGGCTGGCGCAACCTGCACCAGAGGGACACCGCCGTCGAACTGGAGCTCGTCCAGGCCACTCGGACGGACAGGACGACGATCCGAAGACAGTGGGCACCGCAGGACGACCTGGCGCAGGGCGAGTGGACGCAGGACAACAGGCCGTTCGACGACAGCAAGTGGCACGAGGCGCTGGAGACCTACCGGCCGTTCCTGCCCTACAGCGAACTGGGGACCGTTCTCGACGCACAACCCGAGGACCTCTACGAGGCGATGCACCGCCTCTTGGGCCTGGAAGCGATCACCGAGGCACAGCAGGCGCTCGCCGAGCACCGCAAACGTCTCGCCGAGATCGTCGCCCGCCCTCACGACCGGCGGGAACGCGTGCGCACGGAACTGCTGGCGTCCCAGGACGAACGCGCCCGCCGCGCCGCCGCACTGCTCGGCAGCGACTCCCCCGACCTCGACGCCATCGCGGACCTCGCGCTCGGCGCGGACGTCGGCACCGGCACGAACCTGCTGCACCAGATCGTGGACGTGGCGCTGCCGCCCGACGACGAGGTCGACCGGGTCCGCGAGACGCTGGACCTGGCACTCGGCGCAGTCACCGCGGTGGCCACGGCGAACGCGCAGGACTCGTTGCGGTGCAGCGAGATCCTGCGGCTCGCGATCCAGCTGCAGGAGTCGGGCGGCGGTCAGACGTGCCCGGTGTGCGATCTCGGCCGGCTCGACGGGTTGTGGCTCGGCAAGGCCAAGGAACGCGCCGAGCACCTCGCCAGGGCCGCCGCCGAACTGCACGAGGCCGCCGACCGCCTGGACCTCGCCGTCGCGGCCACGCGGGCGTTGTGCCTGCCGGCGCCCGAGGTCCTGGCCGAGGCGCAGGGCGTGCTCGACACGACGACCGTGCTGCAGGCCTGGCACGCGTGGGAGTCCTGCGTCTCGATCGACGACCCGGTGCGGCTGCGCCAGGAGTTGTTCGACCGGTACGCGGACCTCGTGCGGGGCGTGGACCAGCTGAAGGCCGTGGCGCGCGAACAGATCGACCGGCGTGACCTGGTGTGGCGGCCGATGGCGATCGCGTTGTTCGAGTGGCATTCGCAGGCGCAGCAAGCGATTGCCGACGCCGAGGTGCTCGCCGACGTGACGGAGGCGGAGAACTGGATCCGCAAGACCGCGGCCACGCTGCGGTCCGAGCGGATCGCGCCGTTCGCCAAGGAGTCCCAGCGGATCTGGCAGCGGTTGCGCCAGCAGAGCAACGTCGACCTGGGCGCGGTGCGGCTCGGCGGCACCCGCAACGTCGAGCTGGACGTGTCGGTCGACGGCGTCTCGAACTCGGCGCTCGCGGTGATGAGCCAGGGCGAACTGCACTCGCTGGGGCTCGCGTTGTTCCTGCCGCGCGCGCTGGTGGACGAGAGCCCGTTCCGGTTCGTGGTGATCGACGACCCGGTGCAGGCGATGGACCCGACCAAGGTGGACGGTCTCGCGCAGGTGCTCGCCGACGTCGGGCTGACCCGCCAGGTCGTGGTCTTCACGCACGACGAACGGCTGGTGGAGGCGTTGCGGCGGCTGCGGTTGCCGGCGACGGTCTGGGAGGTCTGCCGCAGCGAGGACTCCGTCGTGCAGGTGCGGATGTCCGACGACCCCGTCGGCCGCTGCCTGGCCGACGCCCGCGCGATGCGGGTCGACGAGGACCTGCCGGACGCGTTGCGGGCCGAGCTCGTGGCGTCGTGCTGCCGGGCGGCCCTGGAAGCGGCGTCGCACGCCCGGTTCCGCCGCGAGCGGCTCGGCCGCGGCGTACCGCACGCCGAGGTCGAGCGCCTGCTCGAGTGCGCGCTGACGACCAGGCAGAAACTCGCGCTGGCCGTCCTCGACGACCTCGCGGAACCCTCGAAGTTGTTGCCACACCTGGAGGAGGTCGTCGGATCGTGGGCGGTGGACTTGTTGCTGGCGTGCCGGGTCGGCGGCGAGAGCGGAGATTTGGACGTGCTGATCCGCGACACCGAGCTGCTCGCGGGGTGGCTGCAGCGATGAGCCTCCCCTCCGACGTCCAGGACCGGCTGACCTGCGTGGCGAACCTGCTGGCGCGCCCCGACCAGCTCGACGGCGTGCGGATCCGGTGCTGTGCCGAGCTGTTGCGCACCGCGGTGGAACGGTCGGTGGCCCGCGCCTGCGGAGCCGAGAACACCGATCAGCCCGTGCACGCGTTGCTGCTCAACCTCCCGTCCCACGTGGACGCCGACCTGGCGCACGACGCCTCCCAGCTGTGGCACGCGCTGAGCCGCGCGATCCGGCACCACGGCTACGAGCTGACCCCGACCGTCGCGGAACTGACCGGCTGGCACGCCGACACCGCTTTGGTCGCGGCGACTCTCAGGCCGACCCTGACCCTGTCCGGCAACATCGACCTCACCTGAGGGCATTGGTGAAACTGCTGCTGTTCGCGGACCTGCACCTGGACACGCGCTTTCCCAGCGCGGGCCCGGAGCGGCGTCAAGCGTTGCGTGACACGCTGGGCCACATCGTCGACCTCGCGCAGGAATCCGGCGTGGACGCGATGCTCTGCGCCGGCGACCTGTACGAGCACGATCGCTGCTCCCCTTCCACCGCGGAGTTCCTGCGGTCGTCCTTCGACTGCCCGGTACCGGTGTTCCTCGCCCCGGGCAACGACGACTGGTACGGGCCGCAGTCGGTCTACCAGCAGGTGGACTGGACGCCGAACGTGCACGTGTTCTCGTCGGAGTCGATGACACCCGTGGAGCTCTCCGACGGCATCACGCTGTGGGGTTCCGCGAACGTCGGGCCCGGCCCGGCGCGTGACGTCCTGGACGGGTTCGCGGTGAACCGCGGCGGCGTGAACCTGGCCCTGTGCCACGGTTCCACGCCCGATGACGTCGCGATCACCGGGCTGGACCACGCGTTCCTCGGGCACGTGCACACGCCGGAGCACGCCACCGACTACACGTTCCCCGGCAACCCGGATCCGCTGACACCGGGCGAGACCGGCGAGCGCGGGGCCGTTCTGTGCACGGTGAACGAGGACGGTTCGGTGTCGCGCGAGGTGTTCGACGTGTCCGCGTCGCGGTCGCTCGGCTGGCTGGACTCAGAGAAGACGTTCCCGTTGCTGGACTTCGACACCGTCGCCGCGGAACGGACCGTGCGCGGCCAGTTCGTGCGCGATGTGCTCGCCGACCCCGCTCTGGACGTGGCTCTGCGCGGCCGCGTTCTCTCGGCCGGCCTGCGCGCGCTGGAGGAACGATGAGGATCGAGTCCGTCACCGCGCACGCGTTCGGGCCGTTGCACGACCGCACGTTGTCGTTGGCGCCTGGGCTGACCGTGGTGTCGGGCGCGAACGAGTCCGCGAAGTCGTCGTGGCACGCCGCGATCCGCGCGGCCCTGTGCGGCGATCCCTCGGCGCGGCACCGTCCGTGGCAGGGCGAGTCCTGGCGGGTGGCGGCCACGGTGTCGCTGGAGTCGGGCGAGGTCGTCGCGGTGGACCGCGACCTCAACGCCGACCTGGCTCCGGACGCAGCGCGCTGGGTCGGGCTGGACCGCACGTCGTTCGCCGCCACCGCGTGCGTGGACCAGGCGCAGCTGCTGACCGTGCTGGACGCGGCGAACGGCTTGCAGGACCACTTGCGCCGGGCGGCGGCCACCGCGGGCACGGACGGCACGGTGGAGCAGGCGCTGCAACGGCTCACCGCGCCCGTGGACGCGCTGCGGGACGCGCGGAACCGCTTGCGCGAGGCCGAAACCGACCTGACCGCGGCTCGCCGTGAGCACGCGCGTTACCTGGAACTGAGCGCGCAGGCGCGTTCGGCCGCCGCCGCGCGTGCACGCCTGGCCGTTCAGGAGCACGCGGAGTCGCTCGGCGCGATCTCCGCCAGGGTGGCCCGGCTGGCCGAGTTGCAGGAGCGCTTCGGCGACTCGCCGCCGTCCGGGATCGCGGCGCAGGAGGAACTGACCCACGTGGTCAACCGCGCGCTGGCCGCGTGGCGTGCCGCGCCGACCCCGCGCGTGCTGCCGGGCCCGTCCGCGGAGGCGCTGGAGGCCGAACTCGCGGCCCTGCCGGACTTCCCCGTCGGCGAGACCGCGCTGGACGACGAACTCCGCCTCGTGGCCTCGGCCTACGCGACCGCGTCCGCCGTCGCCGCCGCGCACCACGAACGCCGGCCGTCACCGCGGACGAACGCCGAACCGTCCGTGCTGCGCGGCCTCGCCACGCGCCTGGACCCGGCCGCCGGTGGCCGCCTGACCACGGCGTCGATCGACGTGGACAACGCCCGCCAGGCCCAGGACGAGGCAGCCGCCGTCGCGGCCCGCACCCAGGTCGAGGCCGACGTGGCGGCGGCGCACGTGCAGGAGATCGCGGTGCCGAACCCGTTCCTGCGCAACGCTCTGCTGGCCCTGAGCTGCCTCACGAGCCTGGTGGGCCTGCTGCTGTTCCTGACCGGCCAGCAACTCGCCGCCATCGGCGTCCTCGTCGCCGCCCTGGTGGCCGGTGTCGGCGGCGCGCTGTCACGCGGCAACGCCGAGCAACGCGAGACCGCCGTGACCTTCGCCGCCGAACGCGCGGCCGGCGCCGCCCAGGCGCGGAGCGTGTTGTTCAGCGCCGACCGCGCCCTGGCCGAGGCCGAGGGCCAGCGAGCGGTGGCCGCGGAAGCCGCGCGCGTGCACGACGAGGCGGTGGCCGAGTGCGCGTCGCTGGGCGTGCCGGCGGACCGCGAAACGTTGTGGCGCCTGGCCAACCGCCCCGCGTGGGAGGCCGAACACGCCGACCTGGTGTCCGAGGTGGCCCGCACCGAGAAGGCCATCCGCGTGGAACTCGCCGCACGCGGCAAGTCCGACGCCGCGATGACCGTGCCGGACCTCCTGGTGGACTACGAGACGGACTGCAAGGTGCGCGCCCGCCAGGCGTCGATCGCCGCCCAGCGCCCCCAGCTGTCCCAAACCCTGGCAGACCGCCGCCTCGCCGAGGCCACCGTCGCCGAGGCGACCGCCGCGCACACCCGAGCCCTGGACCTGCTGCGCGAAGCCGTCACCGCGATCGGCGGCACCGGCGACCGCCCGGAGGACCTCCTGCGCGCGATCGCCGAGTGGCAACGCGGCTGGGACCGCCTGCTGCGCGAGGCCGAGGACGAACGCAACGCGTGGGCAGAACTCCAATCCTTGATCGCCGCAGGCACCCTGAACGACCTGGAAGCCACCCGCTCAGCCGCCCAGAACCACCACGCCACCCTGCTGGAGGCAGCCGCCCGCTACGCCGCCTGCGACCCGGTGGACCCGGCCCTGGCCTCCACCGCGGACTCCCTGGCGGCCACCGTCGCCGAACTGGCCCGCGCCCTGCCGAGCGTCCCGGACGCCGAAGAGGCAGTGCAGGCCGCCACCGCGGTCCTCACCGAGGTGAGCGCCGAAGTGGAAGCCATCGGCCTAGCCTCCCGCTACCTGACCGCGGCCCGCGAAAAGGTGCACAGCACCATCGCCCCAGCCCTGGAGAACACACTCCGGACATGGCTGCCTTCAGTGACCGACGGCCGTTACGTGGACGCCGCCGTGGACCCGTCGACCCTGACCGTGCGCGTGTGCGCGGCCTCCGAGTCGTGGCACCAGGCCTCACGCCTGTCCCTCGGCACCGCGGAACAGATCTACCTGCTGCTGCGCGTCGCCCTCGCCCAGCACCTCGCCACCGAGTCCTGCCCACTGCTGCTGGACGACGTCACCGTGCAGGCCGACGACGCCCGCACCCGTGCCGTGCTGGACCTGCTGCTGCAGCTGTCCGCCGACCGGCAGATCGTTCTGTTCGCGCAGGACGTGGCGGTGGCCGAGTGGGCGCAGGAGCGGCTGGGTGAGCGGGACTTGCTGCACCAGCTCACCCCGGTGGCGGCCTGACCGGGAGAAAGGCCGCTGGTGCGGTGCCCTGGACTCGGTCCGGGGCACCGCACCACCACTTGCGGTTCGCCTTCGGCAGTTGCCCGTGCTCCGGGCACAAGTGCCAGAACCAACCGTCGACGAACAACGCGATCCGCGTCTCTCCCAACAGAACGTCGACACGTCTCCGGCGGTACAGCTCTCGCCTCACTGCAGTTCCGGCGCGGTGCCGACACGGCAGTGCGGCGCATGACCAGCAGTTTCCCGGAAATGTCAGACCCCGTCGCTACCGTCGTCCCATGACCAACGCCGCCTTCCGCAAGCTCACCCCCACCGCCGACGACAGGCTCGCCGACCTGGGCCTGCGCACCGCGATCCTGGACCGGGCGATCGCCGCCGGTATCGACGCGCGCGCCGCCTCGCCGCCGTTCGGGCCCACCAACGCGCCAGGGCTGCTCGACTGGATCCACCGGGTGGGCACGCTGCGGCAGCTGCTGGCGGCGGAGGGGTGGCAGCGCCTCGACCACTGGAACGCGGGGCTGATCCGGCACCCGTCGCGCCCGGTGCTGCTCGGCACGTTGCAGGGCAACCGGGGCACTGGGTCGCCGGAGGCGCCGTTGCGCAGCGACTACGCGAAGGGGCCTGCCCTCGCGGCGATGATGCGGGACAACGACCACGACCAGTTCGCGCTGTTCGAGGGCGCGCGCACCGAGGGGCTGAAGTTGTGGTTCCTGGTGACGTACCCGTTGCAGCTCGAAGACCGGCTCGTGGTGTTGCGCGAGGTGTCGCAGCCGGAGCCGACGCCGCAGAACCAGATCATCGAGCGGTGGGCACACCGGATTCCGTTGCCGCCGATGGAGTTCCCGCAACTGAAGGCGCCCAACGTGGACGGTCCGGAGGAGGTGGACTTCCCGATCGCGCTGCGGGGGTGATCCACTCCCTAACAGCGGCGCGGACGAACGACGTCAGTCCGGCACTCGCATCGCAGTAGCACCAAAGTTCGTCCGCCTCGAAGAGCGGCCCAGTACCCCGCTCAGCGGACGGATGCGTGCGTTCAACTCTGAAAACGCTGACCAGTCTCACCCGCGCAATCGTCGACGCCAGCCGACTCCATGTCACCACGGATACCGCCTGGTTCTGCCATAACGAACGATCTCAACCACTAGCAAGGTGTGTTCTGGCGTGCGTGATCACCACGTTCCCAAGGAACAGCTGACGTTCCAGCCAGCCGATTCCGCGAGGCGACAGCCCTCCGCCGCACAAGAGAGCACGGTCGTTCACTCGCGCCACCCTGGAAAGGCCTGACCGGACAGTTTGTTCGACACGGGCGAACGATAAATGCCTGTCGCCAGCGTCGCCGGTGAGCCGATGCCAGGTGACGTACCCGAGCAACCTGTTAGGTATCCATCGCCTCTAGATGACTGATTCCAAGGGGTCAGTGGTCGTAGGCGGTCAATGACCGCATGACTGGCTGCCCGGTCTTGTCGTTGTGCCAGATCGCGGTGGTCAGCGCCAGAACCCGTTGCAGGACACGGACTATGACTCCGGCTGGAGTGCGTCCGCCGTGCTGCTCCAGGTCGAGCTGTCCTTTGAAGGTCTGGTTGATCGACTCGATGGTCTGGCGCAGTGGCTTGAACAACCGTGCGCCAGGCCGCTCGGGCTCGCCCTTGCGAGCCGGTCGCAGCAACTCGATCCCTGCCTCGGCCAGGTCGCGTTCGAAGGCCTTGCCGTAGTAGTTCTTGTCGCCGATCAGGGTCTGGCCTGGCCGCTCGTGAACCAGCGCGGGCTCGGCGGCGAAAATCCCGAGCAGGGTCTGACGCTCGTCGGCCTTGGCACCGGTCAACGCGAAGGCGACCGGCAAGCCGCCCAGCGTGCACACCAGGTGCAGCCGCAGGCCCCAGAAGTAGCGAGAGTGGGAGGCGCAATACCCGTACTGCGCCCATCCGGCCAGATCAGAGCGTTTCGCGGTCTCCCGCGAGCGGCCGCATTCCACCGGGGTCGAGTCGACCACCCACACGTCATCGGTCCACAGCGTGGTG
>NZ_JANBBE010000015.1 GCF_024648825.1 Lentzea californiensis | reverse complement strand
TGAGGTTCACCCCGAACGGTGGACAGGGGCTTAAGAGATTCAGGCAGCCGCTCGGAGTGACTTCTCGTAGTCGCTGGGACTGCGCATCCCGAGCTTGGAGTGCCGCCGCGTACTGTTATAGAAACGGATCCACTTGTCAACTGCGGCAACGAGTTCCATCTTCGTGGCGTAGACGTGCCGGTAGTAGTGCTCGTGTTTGAACGTCGACCAGAACGACTCGGCTGGGCTGTTGTCCCAGCAAATCCCGGTGGCGCCCATCGATCGGCGCAGCCCGTGCCGGAAGCAGGCCTGTGCGGTCAGGTGTGCCGTGTATTCGCCGCCGCGGTCGGAATGTAGGACTGTGCCACGACATTCACCGCCGCGGGCGGCCACGGCCGCCTCGATGGCGGTGGTGACCATCTCGGCGCTAATGTGGTCGGCGACGCTGTAGCCGAGCACTGTGCGGGAGTGCCCGTCCCGGATCGCGCACAGGAACATCTCGCCCTCACCGCAAGACAAGTACGTGATGTCGGTGAGCCACACGGCGTCCAGGCGGCCTTGGTCGAACTCGCGGTCGACGAGATCCGGCGGGAACGATGCCGCCAGGTCGGAGACCGTCGTTCTGACCTTGAACGTGCGTGGGCTGATGCCCTCGATCCCGATCTCGGCCATGACCTTGGCAACGGTTTTGGCGCTGATCACCTCGCCCTGATCCCGCAGTTCCGCGGTGATCCGTGGCGATCCGTAGGTGCCGTCAGAGTCCTTGTGCGCCTGGGTGATCTTCACCTCCAGGTCTGCGCGGCGCTGCTGACGAGGTGTCAACACCGTTGCGGCACAACGTTTCACGTAGGCGTAGTAGCCAGAGGCGGACACCGCCAGCAGCCGCGCCATGCGTCGGATCGCGAAGCGTTCGCCCTCAGGCGCGGCCAGGTCGGCGACGCCGGCGATGGTGTCGGGGCCGGCGTACTTGGCCATCAGAGCGAACCGGGCCGGTTCTTCTGCATCGCGGCAAAGTACGCCGAGGCTTTTACCAGGAACGCGTTGTCCTTCTCGAGCTCGGCGACCTGTCGACGCAACCGCTGCAGCTCGGCCAGCTCAGCCGCCTCCAGGGGCGTGTCCCCGTGAGCCTCGGCCGCGGCGATCCGGCGCCGCTCGTCCTTGACCCAGACGCTCAACATTCCCGCGTCGATCCCCAGCTCGCGGGCAACCTCAGAGATCGTCCGACCGGAATCGATCACACGATGCGCAGCCTCGACCTTGTACTCGGCCGTGTACGAACGGCGTTTACGAGGAGGCATGAGGACATCCTTTCAGCAGAACCCTAGGTCCTGCTAACTCGGTGTCCACTGCTCGGGGTGAACCTCAGGTCAGACTCAGAAAGCGTGGCTCTGGCAGCTGCGATCTGGCGTGCAGCACGGACCAGGAAGACACAAGTCCTGACTGTGTCAGGCAGGTCAGACACAAGCCGGACCGCAGTGAAGGCCGACTCGAGCTTCTCCTTGTAGGGTCTCCCAGTTTCGTCGAAGAACGGCATCATCTGATCAGGCAACCGTGGGTGCGGGATCGCGGCGATGTTCGCTGTGGGCTCGAGTGTGAACGCAACGTACTGACGGTAGGCAGACAGAAATTCGTTGTAGGTCGCAAGCCGAATGTCTCGCCATTGACGAGCATGCTCACGATTCCAAGAGCGGTCCTGGTTGCGGAGTGTCAGCCATCCGCCCAGCATGACGCCGACCAAGGCCACCACGGCGGTGATCACGTTGCCGATGACGCTCACAGGCCGCCTCTCGCACTGGTCGTCGCGTGGCGAGTATCCGGTCGACGACGGAACCGCTCATGGTCGTCTTGTTGGGCTGAGCAACGCAACGATCGAGGCCTGTGCGCGCGGCTTGCGCGACGGTGAGTCAGGTAGGGCTGCCCGTAGGTCGTATGCCAGTGGCAGCACGACGACCGGGCAGTTACTCAGGCTTTGACACAGGATTGCTCACGCCGAACAGGTCGTTCGGTGTGCACCTCAAGGCTGTGCACAAGGCTTGAAGCGTTTCCCACTTGACCTGGCTCGGCTGGTGGTTGAGCAGGGCGGACATCGACGCGGACGAGATCTCGAAGTTGGCGTCCTTCTCCAGCAGTCGGCGGAGCTCCGCACCCGTCCAGACCTCCCGTGAGGCCATGACCTGCCGGAGCTGCCAGCGGATCTGCACTCCCTCACGCCCTTCGTCGCATGCCGTCAGCGCCGCGTGAGCGTCGCCGTGTTCAGGCCAGTTTCTCCAATCGCAGGTGCAAGGCCGATGGCGCGGTGAGGTGTGTCGGCCTCCAGTCCGTACTCCCTCTAGGTGAAAGCTTCCGTCATGAGCCATTACCTCGAATCTGAAGGTGCTACCTTCAATACTGAGGGATCGGCGCGCGGGCCTCGCGATGGTTGAGTCGTCGAGCAGGCCGCCGGACGATGCCTCGCCGGTGAGGTTCGAGTTCGAGATCCGGCTGGCGGACGAGCGTGAGGTTCCAACGCTCCGCCGCGAGCAGGTGCGAGTTCTGCGGGAGGTGGCTGCGTGGGTAGCCCAGCAGCAATCCAGGAGTGGGCGGGCCCGCGGCGAGTAGATCGCGAGCATCCGTTGTCGGGCCCTGCGGCCCGAGCTGACAGTGGGCTCATCCGGGTTGCGTTCGCGGCTCGGACGTCCACCTATGACCAGCAGGACCCGACGCTCTCCATCCCGCGACAGCTCAACGGGTGCCACCGTGCGCTGCCGGACAACGCGGTCATCGTTGCGCACTTCTACGACATCGAGTCGGGCCGGAAGGACCTCGCCGCGCGCGGCCAGGGGCGCGCACGAGATGTTCGAGATCCCGGTGCCACGCGACGGCGGCATTCACGACTTGCTTGAGGAAGCTGCTCGGCCGGACCGCCGGTTCGACGTGGTCATCTGCGAGGAGATCGGTCGCGTCGGCCGGCGGGCATACATCTCCAACGAGATCGAGCGTCGTCTTGAGCAGCTCGGCGTGCGCCTGATCGCGGCCGACGAGCCGTTCCAGCTCGGCGACGTCGGTCGCCGGGCCAAGACTGCGACGCAGGTGCTGACGAGACGCGTCAAGCAGGGCGTCACCGAGTGGTACGTGCTGGAGATGCTCGAAAAGAGCTGGGACGGGTTCGAGACCCACACCCAGCAGGGCTACAACGTCGGCAAGCCTTGCTACGGCTTCAGGGCCGACCCTGTGCCGCATCCCGTTCCCGCCAAGCGGGCCAAGGGCATCAAGAAGACCCGGCTGCTGATTCATGCGGTTGAAGGTCCCTGTGTCCAGCGGCAGTACACGTGGCGAACGACCGAGCGTCTCGGCTACCAGGCAATCGCGGATCGTCTGAACGAAGACCTTGTGCTCAATCCGCCACCGACGCCGGTCGAGCCGGACCGTGCTGTCGGTTTGTGGACGTACTCCAGCGTCCGGGAGGTTCTGACCAACCCGAAGTACACGGGGCACATGGTCTGGAACCGCCGCGCGCGAAAGGGAGCGGGCAAGAACAAGGCGAACCCGGTCTCGGAATGGGTCTGGTCGGTCGAGCCCACGCACGAAGCCCTCATCAGCCTGGAAACGTTCGTCCAAGCCCAGCAGGTCTCGGCTCGCCGCGAGCGGTCGCGGACAAATCCTGGCTTGAACAGCGCCCTGGACTCGAAGCGGGTCTACCGACTGCGGAGCTACGTGTCCTGCCTGCACTGCCACAGGCGGCTGTTCGGCAACGCCAACCACGCCGGAACCGTTTACTACGGCTGTCAGCCCAAGAAGGCCTACCGTCCCGACGGTCATCCGCCGATGTTCCGCATGCGCGAAGACGAGCTGCTGGTTGGCGTCAACAAGTTCCTCGTGCACGAAGTCTTCGGTCCCTACCGTCGCAGCCTCTACTCCGCGGGGAAGGCCGACCAGGACCAGGTCGCGGAGAAGGAGCACGAGGACAAAGTCGCGGCGATCGGCCGCGCGCTGCGTGACAACCGAACGAGGTCGACCAACCTGCTTCGCAGCTTGGAGGTCGCCGCCGAGGTGACCGATGAGTTCGTGCGGGACGTGAACAACCGGCGCGTCGAACTTCAGGCCGCGCGGACCAGGTTCGAGAGGCCGTGAACCCGGAGCTGCTCGACTGCCTGCCCATCGCGAGGGTCGACCTCGACCTCTTGCCCGACGAGGTGTCGCGACCGCTGTTCGAGGCGCTCCGGCTAGAGATCCACTACGACTACGAGATGAGGACTGCCGTGTGTCGCATCACGCTGACCGGAGACACGGTCGGAGCAGCAGAAAGGGCCGCGACCGAGGCGGTCGCGGCCCTTCCGAAGCATCGCTCTGCTCGTAGTGAGCAGGTCTGCGTGGTGCCCCCGGCAGGATTCGAACCTGCGCTCCCGCCTCCGGAGGGCGGTGCTCTATCCCCTGAGCTACGGGGGCCGTAGCTATGTGGAAGATCCTAGCGCACTCGCGCGACCGTGTTTCACACCTACCCCCGGTAGTACCCAGAGCGTGGCCTCCGTCACCCAGGGCCCGATGAGGAATACTCCGGATTGCACTCATGCGCATGTCGCTATATGTTCCGAAGCATGGGTCACGGCCATGGACACGGATCGGCTTCGGCGAGCGGGCAGCACGCCGGCAAGCTCTGGATCGCGTTCGGCATCGGTGCGGTCTTCATGGTCGTGGAGTTCGTCGTGGGGTTCGCGACGTCCTCGCTCGCCCTGATCTCCGACGCCGCGCACATGCTCACCGACGTGCTCGGGGTCGGCATGGCCCTGGCCGCGATCATGGTCGCCAGGAGGGCCAAGGCGGGGAAGAACCGCACGTTCGGGTTCTACCGCGCCGAGGTGCTGGCCGCGCTGGCCAACGCCGTGCTGCTCTTCGGGGTGGCCGGGTACGTGATCTACGAGGCGGCCGGCCGGTTCCAGGACCCGCCCAGCGTGGCCGGCTGGCCGGTGCTGATCGCGGCGAGCCTCGGGCTCGCGGCCAACCTCGTCAGCTTCAGCGTCCTCAAGGAGGGCGCGAAGGACAGCATCAACGTCCGGGGCGCGTACCTCGAGGTCCTCGCTGACCTGATCGGGTCGGTGGGGGTGCTCATCTCCGCGCTGATCACGATCACCACGAGCTGGAAGTACGCGGACCCGATCATGGGTGTGCTGATCGGCGTGTGGGTGCTGCCGCGGACGTACAGCCTCGCGAAGAACGCGCTGCACATCCTGTTCCAGCACGCGCCGGAGCGGCTCGACGTGACGGAGATGCAGGCCGCCCTCACGGAGATCCCCGGTGTCGCCGAGGCGCACGACCTGCACGTCTGGACGCTCACCAGCGGTATGGAGGTGGCTTCGGCTCACCTCACGACCGCGGAGGAGGCGGATCACGAGAACGTGCTCAAGGCCGCGCAGTCGTTGCTGGCGAACAAGTACCACATCGAGCACGCGACGCTGCAGGTCGAGGGCGGCTCGTCAGCGCAGCGGTGCCGGGAGCTTTCGTGGTGAACCGGGTAGATCGCGGATCCCGTCCTTGGTGGACTGCGCGCCGGTTCGTGACGGAACGACCGGGAGCCTGGGCTGCGGCACCGCCACCCACACACGGCCTCGTTCGAACGGCACCACAACAGCCTCCCCAGTAACCGTGCGCGAACTGCCAAGATCTCATCGAAGTATGTCTGAAAGGGATAGATCCTTTCAGGTGAACGGGAAAGGCCGCGTTCCGTGACGGAACGCGGCCCTTCTCGTCTACATGAAGGTCAGTTACGCGTTACAGCCCAGCGCACTGTCCTGCCTTCGGACCCTTCACGTCGTTCGCGAAGCCGTTGTTCGACGGCGCCGGGTCGTTGCCCGTGCAGGACAACGGCCCGCCGACCGAGGTGGCCGCCACGACTGACCTGGTCTTGTTCGACGTCAGTGACACAGGGCCACCGACCGTGGAGTTCTCCACCGCGACTTCCGAGGAAGAACCGTGGACCGTCACCGGACCGCCCACGCGAGCGCCGACCAGGACCACTGAGGTCGCGTCCGCCGCCGACAGCGGGCCCTTGATCTCGCCGCCGAAGACGTAGAGCGTGGCGCCCTTCTGAACGGTCACCGGGCCGCTGATCGTGGCACCGTCCACATAGGTCACGCCCTTGACCTGCAGCGGACCGTTGACCGAGCCCGTCACCGTGGTGGTGGCGGCGGGCAGCGGCTTCGACATCAGCTCGAACTCGGCCAGCGTCACGTCGCCGGCGAACTCCAGCCGGTAGAAGTTGTACCGGCCCGGCGAGGCGATCTTGAACGACCGGGTGTACTGCTGCCACTGGAAGTTCTCACCGGAGCGCTTGTCGACCGTCGACCACGTCTTGCCGTCGTAAGAGCCCTTCAGCTCCCACGCCGACGGTGACGTGCCCGTCTTGCCGTTGGTCAGCGTGTAGAACTCCGCCTTCTCCTTCGCGTCCGCGGCCTTGAAGTCGAACGAGCGGACCACCGCGGAGGTCGAGGAGTTGTTGTCGGTCAAAGCACCAACGGCAACGCCCGAAGCCACGTCGCGCAGCGGCGTCGGAACCGCGTCACCCTTGGTGATCGAGTCCGGCACGTCGTTCACGCCCGTGCCCCACGCAGAAGGCTTGGGACCCATGTCGAAGTCGATCGTGGCGCCGGCCGAGAGCAGGTCGTGCGGCAGCGACGTCTTGTTCCACGCCTTGCCGTTGACCTTCACGCCCTGCACGTAGACGTTCTTCGCGTTGTTCTTCGGCGCGTTGATGACGAGCTTCTTGCCGTTCTCCAGCTTCACGGTCGCCTTGGTGAACAGCGGCGAACCGATCGCGTAGGCCGGCTTGCCCATCTGCAGCGGGTAGAAGCCCAGCGACGAGAAGAGGTACCAGGCCGACATCTCGCCGTTGTCCTCGTCACCCGCGTAGCCCTGGCCCTGCTCGGAGCCCACGTACAGGCGCGACAGGATCTCGCGCACCTTCTCCTGGGTGCCGGAGGGCTTGCCCGCGTAGTTGTACATGTAGGCGATGTGGTGCGACGGCTGGTTGGAGTGGCCGTACTGGCCCATCCGCACGTCCCGCGCCTCGATCATCTCGTGGATCACGCCGCCGTAGCCGCCGGGGAACTTCGCGGTCTCGGGCAGGGTGAAGAACGAGTCGAGCTTCTGCGCCAGCTTGTCCCGCCCGCCGTACAGGTTCGCGAGACCCTGCCCGTCGTGCGGCACCGTGAACGCCATGTTCCAGCCGTTCGTCTCGGTGTAGTCGTAGCGCCAGTCCTGCGGGTTGTACTTCGCCGGGTCCTCGACGCGCCACGAGCCGTCGACGTTGCGGTTCTGGAAGAAGTCGATCCGTTTGTCGAACGTCAGCACGTAGTTCTGGGCGCGGTTGAGGAAGTACTCGTGCTCCTCCGCGTACCGCTTCTCGCCCGTCTTCTCGTGCAGCGCCTTCGCCATCGACGCGATGCCGAAGTCGTTGACGTAGCCCTCGATCGCCCACGACCACGCCTCGTCCAGCTGGTCGTTGCCGGTGTAGCCGAGGAAGATCGAGCGGTCCATGCCCTTGCGGCCGACGTTGTTGCTCGGCGGCACGACGGACGCGTTCTTCACCGCGGCGTCGTAGGCCGCCTTGATGTCGAAGTTCGACACGCCCTTCAGGTACGCGTCGGCGAACGCCACGTCGGAGCTCGTGCCGGTCATCAGGTCCGCGTAGCCGGGGGAGGACCAGCGCGAGACCCAGCCGCCGTCCTTGTACTGCTGGACGAAGCCCTCGGCCATCTCGCCGGCCTTGGACGGCGTGAAGAGGCTGTAGGCGGGCCAGGTCGTGCGGTAGGTGTCCCAGAACCCGTTGTTGACGTAGACCTTGCCGTCCACGATCTTCGCGCCGGTCTTCGTCGGCGTGCTCTCACCGACCGGCGGCGACACCGGGGACGCGTACTGGACCTTGTCGCCGACCTTCTCGAAGCCCGAGTTCGGGTAGAGGTAGAGCCGGTACATGTTGGAGTACAGCGTGATCAGCTGCTCTTCGGACGCGCCCTCGACCGAGATGATGCCGAGGATCTTGTCCCACGCGGCCTGGGCGCGGTCGCGCACGGCGTCGAACGTGTCGGACGCCGAGACCTCCTGCTCCAGGTTCGACTTCGCCTGGTCGACGGAGATCAGCGAGGTGGCGATCCGCAGCTCGACGGTCTTGTCGCCGAACGAGAAGTAGCCGCCCACGTTGTCACGGCCCGCGCCGGTGAGCCGGCCGCTCGCCGTGACCGTCTTGTCGACCTTGCCGTAGACGAACAGGCGGGTCGCGCCGGTGGAGAGGCCGCTCTTGACGTCCGAGTAGCCCGTGACGACGCCGTTCGCCGCGTCCAGCGTGAGACCACCGAGGTTGCTGACGTTGTCGAACACCAGGTTCTTCTCGCCCGTGTCGGCGAACGTGAACCGGAAGACCGCCGCGTGGTCGGTCGGCGCGATCTCGGTCTTCATGCCGTTCTCGAAGGTCACGCCGTAGTAGTGCGCCTTCGCGACCTCGTTGTCGTGCCTGAACGGCAGCGCCCGCAGCGCGCGGTCCTGCGTCGGGGCCTTGTCCGACGGCATGACCTGGAACGTCTGCCGGTCACCCATCCACGGGCTGGGCTCGTGGGACGTGGTGAACGCCTGCAACGTCGGCAGGTTCTGCGCGTTGTTGCGCTGCTGGTACTCGTACAACCAGGAGATCGAACCCGCGTTGGTCATCGGCGACCAGAAGTTGAAGCCGTGCGGCACCGCGGTCGCCGGGAAGTTGTTGCCCCGCGAGAACGAGCCGTTCGAGTTCGTGCCACGCGTGGTCAGCACGTAGTCGGAAGGCTTCGCGTACTGCTTGGTGACGACGTCACCGATGCGGATGTCGTCGAACCAGGCGCCGAACTCCGTCGGGCCCTTGGGGCCGTCGTAGGCGACCAGGATCCGCTTGATCGTCTTGCCGGCCGCGACGGCGCCGATCGTGGACGCCACCTTGTTCCACTGGTTGGCGTACAGGAACTTGCCCGCGCCCTGGCCCTGCGGCGACAGCCCGGCGCCGTGCTGGTCGACGGCCTTGAGGTCGCTCAGGTACGTGCCGTCGGAGAACGCGAGGTCGACCGACGAGTACGTGCTCGGGTAGTTCAGGTTGTCGGTGACGAAGTCCGGGAAGATCATGTACGACAGCTCGGTCTTGGCGTTGACCGGGACGTCGACGTCGAAGACCTTGTTGTAGCTGTACGCACGGCCCTCGGTCGTGTGCTTGCCCTGGGCGCGGAACGCCTTCACACCCGTCCAGCCGACCCGCGACTTGGCCGTGTAGCCGCCAGTGGGGCCGTTGCCGACGAGGCTGCGCATGTTCGGCGCCGGGGGCGTCGTGGTGCCGTCGGACAGCTCGACCTCGGCGAGCTGCACGATGTTCGCGCCGTGGTTCGCCGTGATGTCGAGCTTGTAGTGCTGGTACGACGCCGGGGAGGCGATGTCGTAGACCTTGGTCTGGAACCGGTCGGTGAAGTTCTCGCCGGTGCGGGTGTCGAGGACGGTCCAGTTCGTGCCGTCGTTCGAACCCTGCAGCGTCCAGTCCTTCGGGTCGCGCTCCGGTGCGTCGTTCGCCGAGGCGAGCGAGTACTTCTTGATCGTCTGGGGGTTCGTCTTGAAGTCGAACGTCACCCAGCCGGTCGTGGCGAAGACCAGCCACTTGGTGCTGGTGGTGCCGTCGATGAGCTGGGCCTTGCCCTCGCCCGAGCCGTCGTTCTCGCCGTTGGCCGCCAAGGTCGCCTTGTCTGCGACGTTGCCGGGCAGCCCCGTGCCGCTCGAGCCGATCACGCCCGCCGACTTCGGCTGCCCCGCCGCGTCGGTCTCGACCGTGCTGACCCACGACGGTTGCGGTTGACCGTCCTCAAAGGACGAGGAAAAACCCACGCCTGGCTCCTCTGGTGCGGCGGCCGCGTGGCCGTTGGTGACGCCACACACCAGTGTCGCAGTGATCGCAACGCTCAACAGAGTTCTGGTTCTTCTCTTCCCCAGTTGCCTCATTGCAACCCTTCCGCCGCCTAGCCTGCCCCTTTTGGTGGGGACCTTTTCTGCACGTGACATCGTTGTCAAGGGAGCGGACGGGAATTGTCGCGCAACCTGTCTTCTCCGCGGTCGTGAGCGACGGGAGTCGATCAAGATCTAGAATCGCCAGGTGAGCGACCGCAAGCCGCCAGAGGTGGGTACACCGGCGGGCATGCGCGTGCTCAACCAACGCGCTGTGCTCGACCGGCTGCGCCGTTCGGGTGCGGCCACGCGTCCCCAGATCGCCAAGGACACCGGACTGTCCAAGCCGACGGTCGGACAGGCGCTGGCCGACCTCGAACGCCACGGCCTGGTGCGTCCCACCGGTCGCACGACGTCGGGTCCCGGCCGGTCAGCCGTCGTCTACGAGTCGAATCCCACCGCCGGGTACGTGCTGGGCGCCGACATCGGCCGCGAGCGCATCCGGGTGGCGCTGGCCGATCTGGGCGGGTCCGTCGTGGCCCGCGTGGACGAACGGAACCGCAGCCGCTCGGCCGCCGCGGTGGTGCGCACGGTGACCGGCCTTGCCGAGCGGACGGTGGCCGACGCTGGGATCGCTCTCACGGACGTCCTGGTGAAGGTGATCGGCAGCCCGGGCGTGATCGACCAGCGGTCACGGGTGGTGCGGCACGCGCCGCAGCTGCCCGGCTGGGAGTCGAAGGGTGTCCTGGCCGGGCTGGAGGCGTCGCTCGGGCCCGGGGTGGTCGTGGAGAACGACGCGAACCTGGCGGCCCTGGGCGAGCACGTCTACGGGGCGGCGCAGGACGCGCGCGTGTTCGTGTGCGCGACGGTGGGCACCGGCGTCGGCATGGGGATCGTCGTGGACGGCACGCTGTTCCGCGGTGCGCACGGGGCGGCCGGCGAGGTCGGCTTCCTGCCGTACGGGAAGTCCTCTTCGGACGTCCGTCGTGGACAGTTCGAGGACGCGGCGTCGGCGGGATCCTTGGTGGCACTGGCGCGAGAGCGCGGGCTGACGGCGCGCACCGCGCGTGAAGTGTTCGGACTCGCGCGAAAAGGCGACGTTCAGGCTCTGGCGATCGTGCGATTGGAAGCGGAACGGCTCGCGTTCCTCGTCGCCGCCGTCACCGCGGTGATCGACCCGGAGTTGGTCGTCCTGGGCGGCGGCGTCGGGTCGAACGTCGACCTGCTGCTGGAGCCGCTGGAAGCCGCGTTGCGCACGATGACACCGCTGGCGCCGCGGATCGTGGCGGGCTCGCTCGGCGACGGAGCGGTGCTCTCCGGGGCCATCGCGATGGGCCTAGAAGCCGCTCGTGAATGGGTATTCGCAGTGACTCTCTGAGAGTAGTTGAGTACCCCTCACCTGGTAGTTCACTCAATTGTCGTAACTGTTAACGGTGTTTTGTGGCTTAGCGTTACCGGAACCTCCTCCTGGAGGGTTGTGTCCTTCCGTTGCAAGGGGAGCCGGTAGGGGGATGCGGGGGACGTAGCCCCCTACCGGCCGTGCACTGGGCAGGTGCCGCGCCCGCACCACCATCAGCCTGCCCAGTGCAGCAACGGGCTATCGAGGTGTCGGCCGGTGGACGTTGTCCGCCGTCGACTCGTGGTGCGTGGAGTCCGCGATCCAGCCGCCTGGGATCGACGAGTCGACCACGCCCTCCTCGAGCCAGGCGTAGTTGCCGTCGAGGACCTGTTTGGCGAGCACCTGGTCGCTGTCGTCGGTGTTCTTCCAGAGCTTCTCGAACAGCTCGTCGACCCGGATCCGCGCCTGCTTGGCGAACGCGTCCGCGAGCGCCTGGGCGTTGGGGTTCTCGTCCTGCGCGGCCCGCACGCACGTGGCGCTGATCGCGAACAGCTCGGCGCCGATGTCCACGATCCGGCTCAGGAACCGCTGCTTGCGCTCCATCTTCCCCTGCCACCGCGACATGGCGTAGAACGTCTGCCGCGCCAGCTTGCGCGCTGACCGTTCGACGAACCGCAGGTGCTTGGCGAGCGGCCCGAACTCCGTGTAGCCGGCCGGGGTCTGACCCTTGCCGACGACGAGCGTGGGCAGCCATTTGGCGTAGAAGCCGCCTGCTTTGGCCGCTGCCTTCACCTTCGCGTTGCGGTCGGCGTCCGGGTCGATGATGTCGCCGGCGACGCTGAGGTGCGCGTCCACCGCCTCGCGGGCGATCAGCAGGTGCATGATCTCCGTCGAGCCCTCGAAGATCCGGTTGATGCGGAGGTCCCGCAGGACCTGCTCGGCCGCGACGCCGCGTTCTCCGCGCGCCGCCTGGCTTTCCGCCGTCTCGTAGCCCCGGCCGCCGCGGATCTGGACCAGTTCGTCGGCCACCAGCCAGGCCTTCTCGGACGCGTAGAGCTTGGCGAGCGCCGCTTCGATGCGGATGTCGTGCTTGCCGGCGTCCGCGAGCTCGGAACTGAGGTCCAGCACGGCTTCCAGCGCGTAGGCGGTCGCGGCGATGTAGGCGATCTTGCCGGCGACGGCTTCGTGCTTGCCGACCGGCAGACCCCACTGGATGCGTTCCGACGACCACTCGCGCGCGATCTTGAGACACCACTTCGCACTGCCCGCGCAGAGGGCGGGCAGGCTGAGACGGCCCGTGTTCAGGGTGGCCAGCGCGATCTTGAGCCCGGCGCCTTCCCTGCCGATGACGTTCTTCTTGGGCACGCGGACCTGGTGGAACCGCGTAACGCCGTTCTCCAGACCGCGCAGGCCCATGAACGCGTTGCGGTTCTCGACGGTGATGCCCTCGGCGTCCGCCTCCACGACGAACGCCGTGATGCCCTTGTCCGGTACCTGGGCCATGACGACGAGGAGGTCGGCCACGACACCGTTGGTGGTCCAGAGCTTCACGCCGTTGAGCACGTAGTCGTCACCGTCGGGCGTGGCGATGGTCCCGAGCCTCGCCGGGTCGCTGCCGACGTCCGGTTCGGTGAGCAGGAACGCGGTGATCTCGCCCTTGGCGCACCGGGGCAGGAACTCCTGCTTCTGCTCGGGGCTGCCGAACATCGCGACGGGCTGCGGGACGCCGATGGACTGGTGGGCGGAGAGCATGGCCCCGAGCGCGGGGTTGGCGCTGCCCACCAGCATGAGGGCCTTGTTGTAGTAGACCTGGGTGAGGCCGATGCCGCCGTACTCGGGCTTGATCTTCATGCCGAACGCGCCGAGGTCCTTGAGGCCCTTCAGCACGTCGTCGGGGATCTGCGCGTCGCGTTCGATGACGGCGTTGTCGATGTGAGACTCGGTGAACTTGCGGAGCTTCTCCAGGAACGCCTCGCCGCGTTCGCGGTCCTCGGCGGTACCACTCGGATGCGGGTGGATGAGGTCGATGCGGAAGTGACCGAGGAAGAGCTCCTTGCCGAAACTCGGTCGCTGCCAGCGGGTTTCCCGTGCTTGTTCGGCGACCTGCCTGGCCGCGCGCTCGTCGACGGTCATGGGTTACCTCCCAGTAGGTGTGACCCACGTTACTCGGAGGTAGGCGGTTGTCCATGGGGCCAGGGCACCGGCGCGGGAGTGAAAGTGATGAGGGGAGCTTTCATAAACCTGAGGTTTATGAAAGCTCCCCTCATCAAGGAAGCACTGGGCTACGGCAGCGGGGCGGCTCCGCGCTTCGCCAGGTAGTCCTTCATCAGCTCGGTCTCGGAGGACTGAGACTTCAGCATGTTGTCGGCCAGCGTGCGGACGAACGTCTGACCGCCGGCGGACGAGGCGTACTCGGCCATCGGGGCTCCGCCCATGTGGTGGCGGAGCATCAGCTGCAGCCAGTACACGTCGAACGCGTCCCCGGCGGGCATCGTCCGCAGCTTGGTCAGCTCGTCCGTCGTGGCCATGCCGGGCATGATCGGCTTGCCGGCCTCGGGCGTGGTGGCGCCGTGGCCGTGAACTCCCGCCGCGTCCATCCACTTCATGTAGACCCCGGAGAGGTTCTGCTCGTGCTCGTTCCACATCATCAGCCAGCCCTTCATCCGCCCCACCTGCTCGAGCTGGGTGGAGGAGATGTCGAACGCGAGCTGGCGGATCTCCGGGCTGGTCGAGCGGTCCCTGGCGGTGTTCGCCATCTGGATGCCCTGCAGGTGGTGCATGGCCATGTCCTGGCAGAAGCCGACGTCCACGGAGCCGGAGGCCGGGGCCGCGGCGGTCGAGCTGGAGCCGGGGAGCTTCACGAGCAGGCCCACGGCCGCGCCCAGCAGGAGCACGGCGAGGACCGCTGCGCCGATGACGAGGGTCCGGACCACCCCTGAGGGGCGGCCGGACACCTCGCCGGTTTCGGGCAGGGTCATCAGCTCGACGGCGGCGTCGAGGCGGAGCCCGACGCGGGCGGCGTGCTGGGGGTCTGGGGCTGGCCCTCGGTGACGGAGTCGTCCTTGCCGCCGTCCATCGGCACGGCGTCGGCGCCCGGCTTCTCGGCCACGAACGGGGCCGGGTTCGACAGGAACGCCGTGTTCTCGCAAGACGCGCCGACCTCGGGGTACGTGTTCGGGTTGCGCAGCAGCGACGAGATGAACTGGTCGACGCGCTCGTCGTCGGCCTTCTCGAGCTTCAGCTGGTGGCCCCAGGACTGCAGCGAGACCGGCTTGTCGAGGCCGGGGAACGGCGACAGCATCATGTACGGGATGCCCTCGACCTTGGCCTTCAGCTTGGTGAGCGCGTCGTCCTTGACCTGGTCGGGGTTGTACGCGATCCACACGGCGCCGTGCTCCAGGCCGTGGACCATGTTCTCCGTGCGCACGGCCTTGTCGTAGACGACGCCGGTGCAGTCGGCCCACTGGGCGTCGTGCGGGCCGCCGAAGGCCGGGGTCTGGTCGTACGCGACGCGCTGGGTCGGCTCGACGTGGCGGGAGCCCTTGTACTCCTTGGTCACGATGCCCGCGAGCGCGGTCGACGGGTCCTTGTTCGTGTCCGAGGGCTTCCACTTGGCCAGGGCGGCCTCTTTGACGTTGTTCTCGTGGATCTGCATGTACGCATATCCGAAAACACCGCCCGCGAGGGCCAGCACAGCGATCACCGCGAGGATCGTGCCCCACGGCTTCGGCTTGCTCGCCACCACCGAGGAACGGGCTGCGGCCACGCTGTTGCGTGTGGCCTTCGTCTTCTTGCCGCTGGTCATGTCCGCCTCAGATGTCGTCCTGGTCAACCGGCGCCAGTGTAGGGACATCGTGTCTGGTCACTGTCAGCGCAGTGCGATACCACGTGCGCGTTAACACTTGCCGTCTCACCCTCCGAGACCCGGTAACCCGGTCGAGACCTGCGACAACGCTTCTCTAGACTCTCGGGGCGTGACTCCTGAAGTGCTCGCCGATCTGGTCCGGACCACGGTTGCCCGGTTGCTGGCCGACCGACGTCTGGACGCTTCTGCTCTGCCCGAGCAGGTGACGGTCGAGCGACCCAGGAACCCCGAACACGGCGACTACGCCACGAACGTGGCGCTCCAGCTCGCCAAGAAAGCGGGCGTCGCGCCGCGCGAGTTCGCGACGTGGCTGGCCGAGGCCCTGCTGGCCCAGGACGCCATCGCGAAGGCCGACGTGGCCGGTCCGGGCTTCCTGAACCTCACCATCGCCACCGAGGCCCAGGGAGCGATCGTTCGTGCGGCGCTGCAGCCCGGCTACGGCACCGGCGCCGAGCTCGGCGGCGAGCGGATCAACCTGGAGTTCGTCTCCGCGAACCCCACCGGCCCCATCCACCTCGGTGGCGCGCGCTGGGCGGCCGTCGGCGACGCGCTGGGCAAGGTCCTGCAGGCCCGCGGCGCCGAGGTCACGCGCGAGTACTACTTCAACGACGCCGGCGCGCAGATCGACAGGTTCGTCCGGTCGCTGATCGCCGCCGCGAAGGGCGAGCCCGCCCCCGAGGACGGCTACGCGGGCACGTACGTCAGCGACATCGCCGCCGAGGTGCTGCGCCGCGAGCCGGGGGCGCTGAGCGACCCGGAGACGGTGCGCAGGATCGGTGTCGGGCTCATGTTCGAGGAGATCAAGAGCAGCCTGCACGACTTCGGCACCGACTTCGACGTCTACTTCCACGAGGACTCGCTGCACCAGAGCGGCCGTGTGGAGGAGGCGATCGCCAAGCTGAAGGCGAACGGCTCGCTGTACGAGAAGGACGGCGCCTGGTGGCTGCGGTCCACGGACTTCGGTGACGACAAGGACCGCGTGGTCATCAAGAGCGACGGGAACCCGGCGTACATCGCGGGCGACATCGCGTACCTCGTCGACAAGCGCGGCCGCGGCTTCGACCTCTGCATCTACATGCTCGGTGCGGACCACCACGGCTACATCGCGCGCCTCAAGGCCGCCGCGTCCGCACTGGGCGACGACCCCGCGAGCGTCGAGGTGCTCATCGGCCAGCTCGTGAACCTCGTCAGCGACGGCCAGCCCGTCCGGATGAGCAAGCGCGCGGGCACCGTCATCACGATGGAGGACCTGGTCGACGCGGTCGGTGTCGACGCCGCCCGCTACGCCATGATCCGCTCGAGCGTCGACTCCGGCCTCGACATCGACCTCGACCTGCTGCGCAAACACAGCAACGAGAACCCGGTCTACTACGTGCAGTACGCCCACGCGCGCACGTCGTCGATCCTGCGCAACGCCGCTGATCTCGGCATCACCCCAGATGAGGACTTCGCGCTGCTCACCCACGAGCGCGAGGGCGACCTCATCCGCACCATCGGCGAGTTCCCGCGAGTGGTGGCCACCGCCGCCGAGCTGCGTGAACCGCACCGCGTCGCCCGCTACCTCGAAGAGCTCGCGGGCACGTACCACCGCTTCCAGCAGGACTGCCGCGTCCTTCCGCGCGGCGATGAGGAGACGACTCCGTTGCACCAGGTCAGGCTTCAGCTCGTCAACGCGACCAGGCGCGTGTTCGCCGCGGGCCTCGGCCTGCTCGGCGTGACCGCCCCGGAGCGCATGTGATGCGCGCGCATCCGGCCGGACCCCGGCACGCCGACGTCATGGCATCCGGCACCACCGCCGGCGACCGCCCTTCCACCGCCGAACAGCTCGACTTCCTGCACCCGAACGTGTGGCCGCGCAACGCGCGGCGCAACGACGCGGGCGTCGTGGAGCTCGCGGGCGTGGACGTGCGCGGGCTCGCCGAGCAGTACGGCACGCCGTTGTTCGTCATGGACGAGCAGGACTTCCGCGCGCGCTGCCGTGAGCACGCCGAGGCGTTCGGCGACCCGACGCTCGTGCACTACGCCTCCAAGGCGTTCCTGAGCGTGCAGGTCGCGAAGTGGGTGGCCGAGGAAGGCCTCTCCATCGACGTCTGCAGCGGCGGCGAGCTCGCCATCGCGTTGCGCGCCGAGTTCCCGGCCGAGCGCATCGCGTTGCACGGCAACAACAAGAGCGTTCCCGAACTGATCGCGGCCGTCGAGGCGGGCGTCGGCGGGGTCGTGCTCGACTCGTACCACGAGATCGCGCGCCTCGACCAGATCGCGCGCGACCGCGGTGTGGTGCAGAAGGTGCTGATCCGCGTGACGGTCGGCGTCGAGGCCCACACGCACGAGTTCATCGCGACCGCGCACGAGGACCAGAAGTTCGGCTTCTCGCTGTCCTCCGGCGACGCGGCCGAGGCGGTGCGCCGCGTGCTGAAGGCCAGTGGGCTCGAGCTCGTCGGCCTGCACAGCCACATCGGCTCGCAGATCTTCGACGCCTCCGGCTTCGAGGTCGCCGCGCGCCGCGTGATCGGCCTGCTCGCGGAGATCCGCGCCGAGCACGGCGAGGTCCCGTCGCTGAACGTCGTCGACCTCGGCGGCGGTCTCGGCATCGCCTACACGCCGGACGACGACCCGCCCCCGCCCGCCGAGCTCGCGCGGCAGCTGCACAACATCGTGCAGAAGGAGTGCGAGCACAACGGCTTGAGCATGCCTCGCATCGCGGTCGAGCCCGGCCGCGCGATCGTAGGCCCCGGCACGGTCACCGTGTACGAGGTCGGCACGATCAAGGACATCGAGCTCGACGGTGGCGCGCGGCGCCGGTACGTCAGCGTCGACGGCGGCATGAGCGACAACATCCGCACTGCTCTCTACGACGCGGTCTACGACTGCAAGCTCGTGTCGCGCGCCGCCGAGCCCGAGTCGAGGGCCGTGTTGTGCCGTGTCGTGGGCAAGCACTGCGAGTCCGGCGACATCGTGGTGCGCGACTGCTGGCTGCCCGACGACCTGGCGCCGGGCGACCTGGTTGCGATCGCTGCCACAGGGGCCTACTGCTACTCGATGGCGAGCGGGTACAACCGACTTCCACGGCCCGCGCTAGCCGCGGTGGCCGATGGAGAGGCGCGGCTCCTGCTGCGTCGTGAGACCGAGGACGATCTGTTCCGTCTGGAGGTATGAAAGCCGTGAAACCGATTCGGG
The DNA here is from genome assembly GCF_024648825.1 of Lentzea californiensis. Taxonomy (GTDB): domain Bacteria; phylum Actinomycetota; class Actinomycetes; order Mycobacteriales; family Pseudonocardiaceae; genus Lentzea; species Lentzea californiensis. The sequence goes on along the minus strand of NZ_JANBBE010000015.1, from coordinate 167,934 downwards.
TCGCCTTGCTGGGATGTGGCACGGTGGGCACGGAGGTAGTCCGGCTGCTGACGGACCAGGCCGAGGACCTCACCCAGCGCATCGGTGCGCCGGTTGAGCTCGCGGGCATCGCCGTGCGCAGGCCGAACAAACACCGTGAAGTGCCGGAGCACCTCCTGACCACGGACGCCGAGGCGCTCGTGAAGCGCGCCGACGTGGACGTCATCGTCGAGGTCATCGGCGGTATCGACCCCACGCGCGGGCTGTTGCTCGAAGCGCTGCGGGCGGGCAAGTCCGTCGTGACGGCGAACAAGGCGCTGCTCGCCGAGCACGGCCCCGACCTGTTCGAGGCGGCCGACGCGTCCGGTGCCGACCTCTACTTCGAGGCCGCCGTCGCCGGCGCGATCCCGTTGCTGCGCCCGTTGCGGGAATCCCTTGCGGGAGACCGGATCACGCGCGTCATGGGCATCGTGAACGGCACGACGAACTTCATCCTGTCCGCGATGGACGCCACGGGCGCCGGGTACAGCGAGACGCTCGAAGAGGCCTCGCGCCTCGGTTACGCCGAGGCCGACCCGACCGCGGACGTCGACGGGTTCGACGCCGCGTCGAAGGCCGCGATCCTTGCGTCCCTTGCGTTCCACACGCGCGTGACGGCGTCGGACGTGTACCGCGAGGGTATCCGCGCGGTGTCCGCGGCGGACATCGCGGCGGCCAAGGGCCTCGGCCGCACGGTGAAGCTGCTCGCGATCTGCGAGCGCGTCACCAGTCCGTCCGGTCAGGAATCAGTCGCCGTTCGAGTGCACCCGGCGATGATCCCCAGGACGCATCCGCTGGCGAGCGTCAACGGCGCGTTCAACGCGGTGTTCGTCGAGGCCGACGCGGCGGGGGAGATGATGTTCTACGGGCAGGGCGCCGGTGGCGCCCCCACGGCGAGCGCGGTCGTCGGCGACCTGGTCGCCGTGGCGCGCAACATGGTCGCGAGCGGGCACGGTCCGCGCGAGTCGGCCTACGCCGCGCTCACCCCGCAGCCCATGGGGAACACGCCGACCCGCTACCACATCAGCCTCGACGTGGCGGACAAGCCCGGTGTCCTCTCGCAGGTCGCCGCGGTGTTCGCCGAGCACGACGTGAGCATCGCCGCGGTGCGCCAGGAAGGCCGCGTCGAGGACGCCAGCCTGGTGATCGTCACGCACGCGGCGACCGACGCCGCGCTGCGGTCCACTGTGGACAAAATCGGTGGCCTCCCCGTGGTGCGGGACGTCGTCAGCGTGATGCGGGTGGAGGGCGAAGAGTGAGTGCTTCGAGAGCTGGCTGGCCCGGTCTCATCAACGCCTACCGGGACCGCATCGAGATCCCGCGCCTGAGTGATGGTTCCGATGCCGAGGTCGTGACGCTGCACGAGGGCGGCACGCCGCTGGTGCACGCGAAGCGCCTCTCCGCCGCCACCGGGTCCGACGTCTGGGTCAAGGTCGAGGGCGCGAACCCGACCGGCTCGTTCAAGGACCGCGGCATGACCGTGGCCATGACGTACGCGCTCGCCTCCGGCCTGAAGGCGGTCATCTGCGCCTCCACCGGCAACACGTCGGCGTCCGCCGCGGCCTACGCGGCCAAGGCGGGCCTGACGGCGGCCGTGCTGGTGCCCAGCGGCAAGATCGCGATGGGCAAGCTGGCGCAGGCCGTCATGCACGGCGCGAAGATCCTGCAGATCGACGGCAACTTCGACGACTGCCTGGAGCTGGCGTCGAAGACAGCGGCCGAGTACCCGGTCACCCTGGTGAACTCGGTCAACCCGGTGCGCCTCGTCGGTCAGCAGACCGCCGCGTGGGAGGTCTGCGACGTGCTCGGCCAGGCGCCGGACGTGCACTGCCTGCCGGTCGGCAACGCGGGCAACATCACCGCGTACTGGAAGGGCTACACGTCGTACGACAAGGGCCTGCCGCGCATGTTCGGCTTCCAGGCCGCGGGCGCCGCTCCACTGGTCAGCGGCCAGCCGGTGCCGAACCCGGAGACCATCGCGACCGCGATCCGGATCGGTTCGCCGGCGTCGTGGACGGGCGCGGTCAACGCCCGTGACGAGTCCGGCGGCCTCATCGACGCCGTCACCGACGAGCAGATCCTCAGCGCGTACCGGCTGCTGGCCTCGTCCGAGGGCATCTTCGTCGAGCCCGCGTCGGCCGCGTCCATCGCCGGTCTGCTGAGGACCGCCGAGGACGGCAGGCTGCCGAAGGGCTCCACCGTTGTGTGCACCGTCACGGGTCACGGTCTGAAAGACCCCGACACGGCTCTGCTCGGCACCACCGAGGTCGAGCCGGTCCCGGTCGACCCCGGTGCCGTCGCGCACGCGCTGGAGCTGGCGTGAAGTTCCTCGTCTCCGTTCCCGCGTCGACCGCGAACCTCGGCTCGGGGTTCGACGCGCTGGGCATGGCGCTCGGCATGTACGACGACGTGGAGGTGGCCGGCGGCGAAGGCGTCGACGGCCTCTCGGTCACCGTGGACGGTGCCGGATCAGGCGATGTCCCGCTCGACGAGACCCATCTCGTCGTGCGGGCCGTTCGCGCCACCGGCTACACCGGCGGCCTGGCTCTGAGGTGCCGCAACACCATTCCGCACGCACGGGGGCTGGGCTCGTCGGCCGCCGCGATCGTGGCGGGTGTCGTAGCCGGGTTCACCCTGCAGGGTCGCGAGTTGGACACGACGGCGTTGCAAATCGCCGCCGAGTTCGAGGGGCACGCGGACAACGCGGCGGCCTCCCTGTTCGGCGGCGTCGTCGTTGCCTGGTCCGAGGGAGAGCGGTACCGCGCTGTCCGGATGGATGCGGACGCACGCGTGCGTCCGGTCGTGCTGATCCCCTCGCAGGAGTCGTCCACCAAGACCACGCGCGGCCTCCTCCCGGCCGAAGTGCCGCACGCCGACGCCGCGCACGCCGCGGGGCGGGCCGCCCTCGCGGTGCACGCGCTGACGTCCGATCCGACGGTCCTCCTTGCGGCTACTGAGGATCGACTCCACCAGAACTACCGCGAGCCCGCATGGCCGGACACCGTTCGGGTGATCAACGATCTTCGCAAGCTGGGAGTTCCCGCCTGCGTGAGCGGAGCGGGACCCACCGTGATCGCCTTCGGTGATCTTCCGGCCGAGGTCGACACGCACGGCTTCGACGTGCGCAGACTCGACGTCGACGCCGCCGGCGTGCGCGTTCGTCCATTGGACTGACACACCCGACCCCGGTTGTTGCATGCCGGAGGACCTGCGTCTACCCTCGGGGGCGATCAGTCACTGCGCGCACGGGCGCCGGTGTCGCGCTCGGACATTCGTTCCGGGTCGCAATCCTTTTGTGTTCCGGCTCTGTGCCGTGCGGGCGGGGCGGACGCGAAAAGGCACCCGATCGCCGTGTGATCTGAGAAAGTCCCGTGCTCGAGGGAAGCCGTCGTGCTTCCGTCTTCATCGGACTTGACCGCCGTTCCCCGCTGAAGTGGGAAGGCGGGTCCGCTGGGCCACGTAGGAGGCGGGGCCTGGTCAGGAAGGACTTGTGTGACCAACACCGATTTGCTGAGCAGCGAAGTCGCAGCTGCCGCTGGTTCTGGAGCCGAGGAGAACGCTCTGTCCACCCCATCGAACGGCACGACGCCGCGCCGCCGCGCGGGTCTGTCCGGCATGGTGCTCGCTGAGTTGCGCGAGCTCGCCGGCCAAATGGGCATCACCGGAACCGCAGGCCTGCGCAAGGGCGACCTGATCGCGGCCATCAAGGAGAAGCAGGGCTCCGGAGCCCCGGCGAAAGCCGAGAAGCCCGCGAAGACCGAGAAGGTCGCCGCGAAGGCCGAGGCGCCCGCCGAAAAGCCCGCCGCGAAGGTGACCGAAAAGGTCGTCGAGAAGCCTGTTCAGCAGCAGCTCGAGGTAGCGGAGAAGCCCGCTGCCGCCGAGTCCGGCGCGTCTGACGACTCCCGCTCGTCCGAGGACGGGGGGCGCCGTGGAAACCGTCGCCGCCGTTCCGGCCGTGGCGGCGGCAACGCCGAGGGCGAGAGCCAGCCGCAGCAGGAGCAGCGTTCCGAGCGTGCTGAGCGGGCCGACCGTCCCGAGCGCACCGAGCGCACCGAGCGTCCCGAGCGGACCGACCGTGCCGAGCGCACCGACCGGCCGGAGCGTGCTGAGCGCTCCGAGCGCGGCGAGCGCCAGGACCGGGGAGAACGTCAGGACCGGGGCGAACGCAACGAGCGTTCCGACCGCGGTGACCGTTCCGACCGCGGTGACCGCAACGAGCGCGGCGGCCGTGACCGCAACCGCGACCGCGGCGAGCGTTCCGACCGCGGTGACCGCGGAGGCGACCGCCAGGGTGGCGGCCAGCCCGACGGTGACGACGACGGTGGCCGCCGTGGCCGCTTCCGCGACCGCCGCCGTCGTGGTGGCCGTGGCGACGAGCAGGGTGGCGGCGGTCGTGTCGACCGCGAGACCGAGGTTCGCGACGACGACGTCCTGCTCCCGGTCGCGGGCATCCTGGACGTGCTGGAGAACTACGCGTTCGTCCGCACCTCCGGCTACCTCGCCGGCTCGAACGACGTCTACGTCTCGCTCTCGCTCGTCCGCAAGTACGGCCTGCGCCGTGGCGACGCCCTCACCGGCGCCGTCCGCCAGCCGCGCGACGGGGAGCAGCAGCGCCAGAAGTTCAACCCGCTGGTCCGCGTCGACAAGATCAACGGCCTGGACCCGGACGAGGCGCGCAACCGCCCGGACTTCACCAAGCTGACGCCGCTCTACCCGAACGAGCGTCTGCGCCTGGAGACCGAGCCGCACATCCTCACCACCCGTGTCATCGACCTGGTGATGCCGATCGGCAAGGGCCAGCGCGCCCTGGTCGTGTCGCCTCCGAAGGCCGGCAAGACCTCGGTGCTGCAGTCGATCGCCAACGCGATCACGACGAACAACCCCGAGTGCCACCTGATGGTGGTGCTGGTGGACGAGCGTCCGGAAGAGGTCACCGACATGCAGCGCTCGGTGAAGGGTGAGGTCATCGCCTCCACCTTCGACCGGCCGCCGTCGGACCACACGACCATCTCCGAGCTCGCGATCGAGCGGGCGAAGCGCCTGGTCGAGATGGGCCACGACGTCGTCGTGCTGCTCGACTCGATCACGCGTCTGGGTCGTGCGTACAACCTGGCGGCACCGGCCTCCGGCCGCATCCTGTCCGGTGGTGTCGACTCGACCGCGCTCTACCCGCCGAAGCGCTTCCTCGGTGCGGCGCGCAACATCGAGGGCGGCGGCTCGCTGACCGTCATCGCCACCGCGCTGGTCGAGACCGGCTCCGCCGGCGACTCGGTGATCTTCGAGGAGTTCAAGGGCACGGGTAACGCCGAGCTCAAGCTCGACCGGAAGATCGCGGACAAGCGGACGTTCCCAGCTGTGGACGTCGACTCGTCGGGCACCCGCAAGGAAGAGCTGCTGCTCTCGCCGGACGAGATGGCCGTCACGCACAAGCTGCGCCGGGTGCTGCACGCGCTCGACGGTCAGCAGGCGATCGACCTGCTGCTGGACCGGCTGCGGAAGTCGCGCACCAACATCGAGTTCCTGATGCAGGTCGCGAAGACGACGCCCGGCGCCGAGCAGGACTGACGCCGTGTGAGTTTCACGTGAAAAAGCCCCCGCTGCAGGTCAGCGGGGGCTTTTTCATCGCTCTTCACTCGAATGCCGGTCCTGGGCACCTCAACGGCAGCCGGCGGCCTGACGGTTCTCGTCGTTCTGCACGAGCAGCTGGAACACCAGCGCCAGCAGCACCGGCACCCCCACCACCGTCGCGGCCAGCGCGGGTACCTCCACCGCGCCCACCAGGACTCCCAGCGCCAGCACCGCGGCCAGGTACGGCCACCGCAGCCAGGCCCGTTGCCACCCCCGCCTCCACCGCACCCCGCCGGAGACGGCGGCGGCCACGGCCACCCCGGCTCCCGACACGACCGGTGACAGCGGCACCGTGGTCCAGGAAGCAGTGAGCAGCCCTGCCGACCCCATCAGGCCGAACACGGCGGCGGAGAAGAGGAACGGCAGTGCCAGCCACACGGGCTGGTTCATCGGCCGCTCAGCGGTGCAGAACACGGCACACAGTCTGATGGACGCCGTCCAACAACATGGAGCCGTATCTGGTCGAACGGCGACACCTTGCGCCGAACGGCGTATCGCGGAGGTTAAGCGGTTGTGACATAAGCCACCGATCGGCTTCGGGAACAACCGCGTTTTTGCACGTGTTGAACGGTCTGGCAAACTAAATGGTCGAGTCCGGCTCCGGTTCACCCGTTCACCAACTGGGACCCGGCGGCCATCCTTGAAAGGGACAAGATCTTGAAGACTGGCATCCACCCCGAGTACACCCCCACCGAAGTGACCTGCAGCTGCGGGAACACGTTCATGACGCGCAGCACCTCGGCTGCCGAGGTTCGCGTCGAGATGTGCTCCAACTGCCACCCGTTCTACACGGGCAAGCAGCGCATCCTGGACACCGGCGGTCGCGTCGCGCGCTTCGAGGCGCGTTACGGCAAGCGCAACAAGTAGCTGCTTTCACGGCGCCTGACCTCGGCCTTCTGGCCGGGGCGGGCGCCGTCGCCGTTTCCGGGGAACACAACGAAAGCAGGAGACGTGTCGCAGTCGCTGGACAGCTTGCTCGCCGAGTACGACGAGCTGGAGAAGAAGCTCGCCGATCCCTCCGTGCACGCTGACCAGGCGGGGGCGCGCAAGCTCGGCAAGCGGTACGCCGCGCTCGGGCCCATCGTGCAGACGGCGCGGGAGATCGAGGCGGTCAAGAGCGACCTGGGGGCGGCCAAGGAACTCGCCGCCGAGGACAGGTCGTTCCAGGAAGAGGTCGACAAGATCGAGGAGCAGCTCGCCAGGCTGGAGGAGAAGCTCACCGAGCTCCTGCTGCCGCGCGACCCGCACGACGGGGACGACGTGCTGCTGGAGATCAAGTCCGGTGAGGGCGGCGAGGAGTCCGCGCTGTTCGCCGGCGACCTGCTGCGCATGTACACCCGGTACGCCGAGCGCCAGGGGTGGAAGGTCGAGATGCTCGACGGCACCGACTCCGACCTCGGCGGGTTCAAGGACGTCACCGTCTCCATCAAGACCAAGAGCCCCGTTCCGGACGGGGTGTGGAGCCGGCTGAAGTGGGAGGGCGGCGTGCACCGCGTGCAGCGCGTGCCCGTCACCGAGTCGCAGGGGCGCATCCACACCTCCGCCGCCGGTGTCCTCGTCTTCCCGGAGGCCGAGGAGACCGCCGCGGTCGAGATCGACGAGAAGGACCTGCGGATCGACGTCTACCGGTCGTCCGGCAAGGGTGGTCAGTCGGTCAACACCACCGACTCCGCCGTGCGCATCACGCACCTGCCGACCGGCATCGTCACCTCCTGCCAGAACGAGCGCAGCCAGCTCCAGAACAAGGCGCGCGCGATGCAGGTGCTGCAGAGCCGGCTGGTGGCCCTCGCCGAGGAGCAGAAGGCACAGGAGCAGTCGGACGCGCGGCGCACCCAGATCCGCACCGTCGACCGCAGTGAACGGGTGAGGACCTACAACTTCCCCGAATCACGCATCTCCGACCATCGGGTTGGGTACAAAGCGCATAACCTGGACCAGGTGCTCGACGGTGACCTGGACGCGATGGTGGACGCACTCGCCGCCGCGGACCGGGCAGAACGGCTCGCAGGCGGGTAATCCGACGTGAGAGGGGCGCGTTGTGGCCGAGATCCTGGTTAGTCCGCAGACAGCGCCCCTCGACCACCCGGTCGACGTGGTCGTCGCCGGGCTGAAGCCCGGCCAGTCGATCACCGTGCAGCTTTCCACCGGTGATCGCGCCTCTCGTGCCGTGTTCGAGGCAGACGACCGTGGAGTCGTAGACCTCACGCGGCACGCACCAGTCGATGGCAGCTATCGCGGCGTCGACCCGATGGGGCTGTTCTGGTCGTTGGAACGCACCGGCGGCAAGGCCGGCCCCACGGTCCTCTCGGTCGAGGGCGTGGGGGACCGCGTGCTCGACCGGCAGTCCGTCCCCGAGGGCGTCGTGCGGCTGGAGGTCCGGGAGAACGGTCTGGTCGGCACGCTGTTCGCCCCTGAGGACGACGGTGGCGCCCTACCGGGCGTCATCGTGCTGGGTGGGTCCGAAGGCGGCCTCCAGGAGGCTGACGCGGCTCTGCTGGCCGCGCACGGGTTCGTCACGTTCGCCCTCGGCTACTTCGGCCTGAAGGGCCTGCCCGAGAACCTCGTCGACGTGCCGCTCGAGTACTTCGGCAAGGCCATCGACTTCCTCTCCGAGCACGCGGGCGAGATCGGCGTCGTCGGCGGATCGCGCGGCGGTGAGCTGGCATTGCTCGTCGGCTCCACGTACTCGCAGGTCAGCGCGGTCGTGAGCGTGGTCGGCAGTGGTGTGGTGACGCAAGGCATCGGACCGGGCGCCAACCTGCTGCAGAAGCTCTCGTACGAGGCGGCGTCGTGGACCCTCAAGGGCGAGCCGCTGCCCTACCTGCCCTACGAGATCGGCGACGAGCTGCGCGCGCGGATCGTCAACGGTGAACCGGTGCCGCTCAGGCTCGCGTTCAGCACCGAGGACGGCATCCCGGAGGACACCGAGATCCCCGTCGAGCGGATCGGCGGGGGTGTGTTGCTCATCTCGTCCGGACAGGACGACGGGTGGCCCAGCGCCGAGCTCAGCGAGGTCGCGTTGCGGCGGCTGAAGGACCACGACCACCCGTTCCCGTACGAGCACGTCGTGTATCCCGAGGCAGGACACCTGATCGCGGGCCCGCCGCACCGGCCGGCCACCGACGTGACCTATCCGGGACCCGGTGTCACCTTCTCGGGTGGTGGTGCTCCGCAGGCCACCGCACATGCCCGCGCGAACGCCTGGAAACGGACGGTTGAGTTCTTGCGGGAGCAGCTCGGGAGCTAGGTTGTGTGCTTATGAGCGCACACTTTGATGTCGTCGTCGTGGGTGCGGGTCCGGGCGGATACGTCGCCGCGATCCGTGCGGCTCAGCTCGGGCTGAAGACCGCCATCGTGGAGGAGAAGTACTGGGGCGGTGTCTGCCTGAACGTGGGCTGCATCCCGTCGAAGGCTCTTCTGCGCAACGCTGAGCTCGCGCACCTCTTCACGCACGAGCAGAAGACGTTCGGCATCAAGGTCGACGGCACCGTCAGCTTCGACTACAGCGTGGCGTGGCAGCGCAGCCGCAAGGTCGCCGACGGGCGCGTCAAGGGCGTGCACTTCCTCATGAAGAAGAACGGCATCACCGAGTACAACGGGTGGGCCAGCTTCACCGACGACCACACGCTGACCGTCGGGGACGAGACGATCACGTTCGGCCACGCGATCATCGCCGTGGGCGCCACGACCCGGATGCTGCCGAACACGCAGAAGTCCGACCGCGTCGTGACCTACGAAGAGCAGATCATGACCGAGGACCTGCCCGAGTCGATCATCATCGCCGGTGCGGGCGCGATCGGCGTCGAGTTCGCCTACGTCATGCACAACTACGGCGTGAAGGTCACCATCGTCGAGTTCCTCGACCGCATGGTGCCGCTCGAGGACGAAGAGGTGTCCGCCGAGCTCTTCAAGCGCTACAAGAAGCTGGGCGTCGACGTGCGCCTCGGCACCCGCGTCGAGTCGATCGACGAGTCCGGCCCCAAGGTCCGCGTCACCGTGTCGAAGAACGGCGCCGAGGAAGTCCTCGAGGCAGACAAGGTCATGCAGGCCATCGGGTTCGTGCCGCGCGTCGAGGGCTACGGCCTCGAGAAGACCGGCGTGAAGCTGACCGAGCGCGGTGCGATCGACATCGACGGCCGTGGCCGCACCAACGTGCCGCACATCTTCGCTATCGGTGACGTCACCGCGAAGCTGATGCTCGCGCACACCGCCGAGTCCATGGGCATCATCGCCTCGGAGACCATCGCGGGTGCCGAGACGATGGAGCTCGACTACGTGATGATCCCGCGGGCGACGTTCTGCCAGCCGCAGATCGCCTCGTTCGGCTACACGGAGAAGCAGGCGCGCGAGAAGGGCTTCGACGTCCAGGTCTCGAAGTTCCCGTTCACCGCGAACGGCAAGGCGCACGGCCTGGCCGAGCCCGGCGGGTTCGTGAAGCTGATCAGCGACGGCAAGCACGGCGAGCTGCTCGGCGGCCACATCATCGGCCCCGAGGCGACCGAGCTGCTGCCCGAGCTCACGCTGGCGCAGCAGTGGGACCTCACCGTTCACGAGGTCGCGCGCAACGTCCACGCGCACCCGACGCTGTCCGAGGCGGTCAAGGAAGCGGTGCACGGCCTGGCCGGGCACATGATCAACTTCTGAGGTAGTTTTCGCATCTGATGATGAACCGGCAACCGCTCCGCCTCGCCGTCTCCGAGGCGGCGAAAATCCTCGCCGAGGCGGGTGTGGACAGTCCGCGGGTCGACGCGGAGTACCTGGCCGCGCACGTGCTCGGGGTCGGGCGCGGGCGGTTGCCGCTCATCCCGCTGGTCGATCCGTCGGTGATCGACCAGCTGCACAAGCTCGTCCTGGTTCGCGCCTCCCGCATCCCGTTGCAGCACATCCTCGGCTGGGCGCCCATGGGCACCATCTCCGTCGAGGTCGGACCGGGGGTGTTCGTGCCGCGGCCCGAGACCGAGCTGCTGATGGAGTGGGGCCTCAAGGCGCTCGCCGGCGTTTCCTCGCCGGTGGTCGTGGACCTCTGCACGGGAACGGGCGCGCTGGCGTTGTCGATCGCGGCCGCCCGTCCGGACGCGGTGGTGCACGCGGTGGAGATCGACCCGCAGGCGCTGTCGTGGACGCGCCGCAACGCCGACGCGCGCGTGGCCGCCGGGGACACACCGATCCGGCTGCACTCCGGTGACGCCACCGACCCGTCGCTGCTGTCCGATCTGGACGGTGTGGTGGATCTCGTGGTGTGCAACCCGCCCTACGTGCCGGAGGGAACTCCGGTGCAGCCCGAGGTGGGCGTGCACGACCCGCACCACGCGGTGTTCTCGGGTGCCGACGGGCTGGACGTGATCCGGCACGTCGTGCGGGCTGCCGCGCGGTGGCTGAAGCCCGGTGGGTCCGTCGGGATCGAGCACGACGACACGCAGGGCGAGTCCGTGCCGGCGCTGCTGGCCGCGCGCCGGGTGCTCACCGAGGTGACCGGCCACGCCGACCTCGCGGGACGGCCCAGGTTCGCGACCGCCCGCAAGGTCGGGTAGCAGCTCAGAACAGGGCGTCGAAGGCCTTCGAGAGGTCCTTCACCTGCTCGCCCAGGCCGCGGTCCGCCAGCTTGTCCATCAGGTGGTCCGCGACGTCCTTGCTGGGCTTGGGTTTGCGCGCTTCGGCGCGGAGGTCGTCCACCGCCTCGATGGTGGACGTGGGCGCCTGCGCCTCGTTCAGGTCCTCGCGCAGCTCGTCGAGCAGCCGCAGCACGGTGCTCACGTCCTTGATGTGTCCGATGTGGACGTCACCGGTCCTGGCGCGGCCGCTGGTGCCGATGTTGCTGCCGATCACCGGTCCCTGGACCTCGAAGTTGCGTTCGTTCATGAGCTTCCCTTGCCGACGTTCGTCTTCCCGGTGCGTGCCTTGCCCGACGTGCCGATGTTGCTGGAGATCACCGGGCCGGTGATGTGCACGTTGTTGCTCGTCACCTGCATGGCCTGCTCCATGAACTCGGTGACCGAGATGCCCTTGCTCTCCAGGAACTCCCCGAGCGTGCGCAGCAGCCGTGACTCCAGCACCTTGACGTAGCGCTCGACGTCGGTGAGCTGGAAGTAGTTGTCGACCTGGCTCCTGCTCGCGAGTTCGCGCAGGCTGTTGCTGGCGCCGTAGCGTTCCGCGACGTACGTGCCCTCGGCCTGGCGGATCGGGTTCATCCAGCCGAGCGCCGAGGCGAACCGCCTGGGTATCGACGCCGGGAACTTCAACAGGTCCAAGATCGCGTCGCCGAGCGGCCGCAGCGACTGCTCCGGCAGCACGTCGATCGTCCGGTGCTCGGCGCTGATCGGGTGCAGGATGCACGGCGTCCACTCGACGTAGAGCATTTCTTCGTCGAGCCCGAACGTCAGGTACGCGGAGATCACGACATCCCGGTCCCACGTCTCGACCTGGAACGAGCGGAAGTAGCGCATCCACTCCATCGGCCTGGCGATCAGGTCGTCCACAACGGACCTGCTGACGGTGTCCTCTGGCGAGTAGTCCTTGTCGGGCAACACGATCCGGGCTTCGTCGTCGTCGATGTGGTCGATCAGCTCGACCGAGGAGATGACGACGCGGTCGCCGGTCCTGAGGCCGCTCAGCCGATGCCCCGGCGAGAGCGACGGCGAACGGCCCGTCTTGACCAGTTCGCTCGTGATGCGTTCGTACAGCTCCTGGAGGGCGAACCCGGGCAGCGGCGCGTCGAGCTCGTCGGCGGCGGGCTTGAGGGGCAGCGCCATGGACCACGGCTCGAACATCGTGCCGGAGCCGACGAACGGCCGATAGCCGTGGTAGACGATCACCTGCGCGCCGTCCCCGTCGTCAGGCTCGTCGTTCTCCTCGACCGGGTAGAGCGCGAGCGCTTCGGCGTAGTTCGCGTGCCCAAGCCCCCGGAACGCCCACTCGTTGCGCCACAGCTCCTGCGCGCCCTTGCTGGTGCGGAAACCGGCGCGCCGGAAGCTCTTCGTGACCAGCAGCCACGTCACGACCCGATCCGCGAACAGCACCGCGAAGACCAGCGCGATCGCGATGATCAACGCCGCGAGCGCGCCGCCGCTGCTCTCCGTCCCGCACTCCTCGTACCTGGGCCTGCAGTACTCGCTGGAGGCGGCGAGCTCGTCCATGAGCTTGTACAGCACGAACAAGAGCGCGATCACGCTGGCGATCGAGCCGAGCACGGCCGGCCCGCGCTGCGAGACCACCCGCCGAGACCGCGTGAACCCCACGCGCGCCCCGGTCCCGACCGCCACGATCGACGCGACCACCAGCCACGCCGTGAGCAACGTCCCGCTGGCGGCGAACAGCACCACCAGCGCCAGCACCAGCAACACCCCGTCGCGCACCTTGCGCCGCGTACGCGCCGCCACCGCCTCCCGCAACACCGCGCCGGAGTTGACGCCCGGCGAACGCGGAATCGACCGGGTGGCCTCCACGAGGTACTCGCGAATGGCGGAATCCGCGAACTCCTCGTCGCGGTGAGCGGCTCCGCAGAGGAAGCGGGTAGTGTCGTCGCGCAACTTCGGAGAATCGTTTCCCGTCGCCGCGGCGGGAGTTGACATCGTCCTGTCCACTTTCTGTCATTGAATCGAGCACTCTGTGTTTGTGCTGGTCAGGGACATGGTGAGACAACAAGACACCTAATTGAACTCTGCGGGTGGAACAATAGTCGTTCCTGATCGGAATGGGGCGAAGACGGCAGAAATGCACATTGTCAATGCGCCGAACGAGGGCAACGACCAGCTTGCCGGACGCGCCACCGATCCGCTCGTGGCTGGCTTGAGGGCGGAGTGGCCAAATCCTGGCCAATAACACGACGTTTGGTCACCGTGCGGCCGAACGGTCGTATGTTCTCCGCGGGGAGGGCACGCGGTCACGCGCTACGAGGAACCGCCGCCTCGCGCGTGACCGCGTGTGCGCCTACTCCTGCTCTTCGGCCGGCACGGGTGAGCGGACCGGGAGCCAGGCGACGAGGAAGATGAACGCCGCGTTCATGAGCAAGGCGACCAGCAACAGCAGGCTGTGCCCCAGCCCGACCTTGTCGGGTTCGAGGTTGGGGACGACTCCCGTCTCGTCGACGACGATGTCCATCTCCGCGCCGACTTCGTGCACCTCGCGGTACATGCTGGGCAGATACGTCACCTTTCGGTCACCGCACTGCAACTCGTTGCTGTAGGTGTTCGGACTGCGCCGGTGCACGTGCGTCTCGATGCTGGTGACCTTGCAGTGCAGTGTTTCCCCGTAGGCGGTGAGCCAGAGGGAGTGACTGCCGATGTTGGCGGGGAAGATGGTGACGATCGCGAGCGCCATGGCGGGAAAGAGCTCCCACCTCGATGTTTTCGGTCGGAAGCCCGTCACCGTGAACACATAGCCGAGCCAGAGGATGGCGAGGGCGAATGCCACGACGATGACGGCGTTGCCCACCGTCATGATCAAGAAGCTGCCCGCGATGATTCCCAGAGTGAGCAGGCTGAAGCGGACAAGCCTCTTCGGCTGGAACTCGGGTCTGGTGCGGTTCACTCGTCCAACGACCCTTGCTGCCTGGGGAACGTTCTGCCCTGACTCTCCAGCTCGTCGTACTTCGCCCACTCGCGGAGATGGTCAGCCGTAGCTTTCGCGACCCAGCCCCCGTCCTCGACGTTGGGCATCGAGTGCGGCGTCACCGTGCCGTCTGGACGCGTGCGCGGCTTGTAGGGCGTGTAAGCCCCGACCGCGTCCTGCAGGGGTCGAGGAATCTTGCTGACCTTGTCGCTGTTGCTCCAGGGTTCCTCGTACTTGTTCTTCCAGACGTCGCCCGCGTCTCCGTAGCCGTCCTTGAACTCGCGACCGGCCTGCTTGAGCTTGTCGCCGGCGTCGCTGAGCGACGGGCGCGTGTTGCCCCAGTCCTCCAGCCGTTTGCCCGCGTCCGCGAGACCGTCTCCCCGAGTCGACGGGGTGCGCGGAGCGTGCGGCGCGCTCATGCCGCCGCCTCTGCCGAACCTGCCGAGGCGCTTGAGTGCGTCGCCCAGTTGTCCGAAGAGCCCCTTGACGCGGCTCATGATGCGCATGACGAGCTTGACCAGCTTGGCGAGCTGTTGCGTGATCTTGCCGAGCACCACCGCACCGCGCCCGACAGCCCACGCCGAGAACGCCGCGATCGAGCTGCCCAGCGACACCACCGAGGACGCGAGCGCGATGACCGCGTTGCGGATGACTTCCCAGACGAACAGTGCGATGAGATCACGGATCATGCCGCGGATCGCCGCGGTGATGGTGCCGGCGGTGGCGATCTCGGACGCGACGTACGCGCTCATCTTCGACACCATCGCGATCTCAGCGGCCAGCTCGCGCTGACTCTGCCGGAACTTCTCGGCCGCGGTGCCCTGCTCCCAGCACGGGAGCTCGCTCTTCACCGCCTTGCCCTGCCGGTCGCCGATGTTCTGGAGATCGGCGGAGACCTGGTTCCAGGTGGTGACGGCTGCCTTGATCTTGTCGCCGTTTCCGGCCAGCCAGTCGAGCGGTTCGCGCAGGAAGCTGAGATGTTCGATCAGCCAGCCGATCCCCGCGGTGGCCAGCGCACCGACCGGGTCCATCCACATTCCCAGGACATCCAGGCCCGTTGCGGCGAGGTTCATCCCAAACTCGGCGAAGTCGCCTTCGCCAAGGCGGCTGGCAGAGTCGATGGTCTGCATCAGGGACTCGGCGAGCCCGCCACCCGCGAAGTTGTCAGGATTCGCCGCACTGTCGCTGCTGAATCCGGTCCAACTCATCGGGGGCCTCCGAACCTGTCGCGGTTCACGTCTTCATAGGACTCGTAGGTCTCCGCCGTGGCCACCGTGTCTTCGGAGGCTTTGCCGACAGCGGTGGCGAGCTCCCTGATCGCGGCAGTGGTGCCCTGTGCCCACTCCTGTGCGCTCGAGGCGAAGAAGGACAGCAACTGGCCGAACGTGTCGCCACCCAGGTCGACCACAGCCGCTTTGTTGCCCACGGCGTCCAGCGCGTCTTCCCGCGTTCGCTGACCCTTGGCGAACTTGAGCAGCTCGACCGGATCGACTCCGAAGCCCGGGCCGGTCATCGGAGCACGCTCCCGAAGCCGTCCTCGTCGTCATCCGCCGGACGTTGCGGCTTCGGTCGGGGCTTCTGCGCGGGCTCGTTCCACGAGACCTCACGCATGACCTGACCCTCCGCAGGCGGTGGCGGCGCTTCCTCTTCCTCCGGCTGCGGGATGAAGCTGCGCAGGAAGTCCATCGCCTCGGTGCCGCCGAACTCGGGCTCCACGATGGACGCGACCTGCTCGGCGGCCTGGATCTGGGCCTTCTGCACGGTCTGCATCACGAGCTGGCTCAGTTGCACGTGCGTCAGGCGCATCGCGGTGGGCGAGAACTCGATGTGCTGCAACGCGCCGTTCGGTGCGACCTGGACCGTCACCGCCTCGTTGGGCGAGGTGACGGTGCTGCTGGCGTGCTGGATCTGCTCCTGCATCTGCTGCGAGCGTTGCTGGAGCTGCTGGGCCTTGGACTCCAGGTCCGCGATCATCTGTCCGGGGTTCATCGCTCGCTCGTCATCGCCAGAACCTGCCCGAGGTGCCGCGCCAGGCCCATGTTGTCGGCGGGGCTGATCGTGAACCAGCCGCTGCGGGTCTCGATGTTGGAGTATCGGCCCTGGTTCGTGTCGATCCACGTGACCGGCGGGAAGTCGCGCTTGGTGCGGCCCTGCCCCAGCTGCACGAGGAAGTGGCCGTTGCCGATGGCAGGGCCGGTCAGCATCTGCTTGGCGATGCGGACGTCGTCGTTCTCCGCCGAGCGAACCGCCTGCCGGAAGCCTTCCTGCTGCTGCGGCTGGTTTTCGAACGCCTGGGCCGGCACGGTCACGAGCTTGCCGGGACCCGGCCTGCCCGGCGGCATGGCGTTGGCGAGGCTCGTCGCGATCTCGTTGGGCTGCAGCGACTTCAGCGTGATGCTCGTGTCCTCCTGAGTCACCAGCACCGCGTAACCACCGCGAGCCACCACGCTCGCACGAACGAGCTTCTGCTGGTTCATGTCCGGTATGCAGAGTGCGATGACACGGAGTTCGGGCCGTGCCAACAGGTTCAGCGCGTCCTCGAGGTCAGGCTCCGGCCTGCCCCGCCGAGCCAGGTTCCGCCGTTCGAGATCCGCGTGCACCGCGGCCTTGATGCGGGCACGCTCGTCGAGCGTCTCGCCGTGCTGGCTGACGTCGAAGGGGTACGGGACGCTCCCCGCCCGCAGGTCCTCCCAGAGGACCTCGAACGCGGGCAGGGAGAGCTGCGCGATCTGCTTCATCCGCCGATCACCGGCGGCGCCACCATGCGATCGTCGTCGAAGAAGTCGTCGGTCGGGAGCAGGTAGTTGGACTTGTGCTCCTTGTCCTCCTCGCCCTGACCCGCACCGGCGCCACCTCCGGCACCCATACCGCCGGCACCCGCGCCGCCACGTCCCGCGGCACCGCCACCAGCACCCGCGCCTGCTCCGGCTGGGCCGTTGCCCATGACCCCGGCGCTGCCGCCAGGGGTGGCGGGGCCGAAGCTGCCCATGCCACGCCCGGAACCGGCACCACCCATGCCGCCCGGACCCATACCGCCCGCGCCGGCGCCGCGGCCGCCCGCACCGCCACCGGGACCGCCGCCGGGGCCTCCAGGACGCATGCCTGGAACGCCGCCGGGAGGTCGTCCTTGCAGACCGCCGCCGGGCGGCCGCATTCCGGGAGGCGGCAGCATTCCGGGCGGGGCGAACGGCGGCCGGTTCTGGCCGCCGGGGATGTTCTGGTTGTTTCCGGGCTGCAGGGACGGGTCCTTGACCTGAGGTGCGGCCCACGCGGCGTTGGTCGTGCCGTTGTTGGAGCCCGGCGGCATCGAGGGCATGCCCGCGTTGCTGTTGTTGCCGAACTGCTGGTTGGCGTTGACGTTGCTCAGGCTGTGCGAGCTGTTGGTGCTGCTCTTCTGCGTGACGCCCTGGTCCTGCGTGACCTGCGGAGCGGATTCCATGGTGGGCATGGACATCGCCGCTGACATCATCGTGTTGTCACGCGTCTGCATGACCTGAACGGCTTCGGCCTTCGCCTCTTGCTGTTCGTTGTGCTTGGACAGCATCTCGAACGGTGCGCCCACCATGGCAGGCGGGAAGAGGACCGAGGGGGCGGCGTACTTCTTCATAATGTCCATCGGACTGAAGTTGACCGGTTCGGGCATGCTGCGGTTCGCCTGCACCGCCGCATCCCGTTGCTGCGCGATGGCGTCGGAGGTGCGCACGAAGCCCTCACCGGTGTTGTCCGCGAATGTCCCCACCTTGTTGAGCGCGGCCCGAACCCCCTCGGCGGCCTTGCCCGTCCACGCCGACTGCGAGCCGTTGACCAGAATGCTGAAGTCGGTGGCCAGTTCCTTGAACCGTGACCCAAGCGCTCCCCAGGCATCGATCACCTGGTTCGCGGAGCTGGGGTCGTACTTCTCCGTGACCAGCTTCTTCATCTCTTCGTGCTGCTGGCCGGGATAGTTCGCGTTCGGATGTGGGACGGCGGGCTTGACGGGTGCCATGAGATTCCCCCTCGGGCGGCGTTACGGCAGTTTCGGTGCGATCAGTTCGGCGGCCTTCGAGGACCGTTCGCAGGCGGCAGCGGTGTCTTCTGAGGTAGCGGTGAGGTTCCCGATCACCACTACCGAGGACGACTCGCTCACACCGATCGCGAAGGTGCAGATGTTCTTGGCACCGTCCTGTGCCTCGACCTTGGTCGCGTCGTACTTGCCGATCTTGGTCTGCGTGATCTTGTCGCCGTCGAGGTTCAGGTCCTTGAGCCCGGACTCGGTGCGGATGCCGGCGCGAAGGCCGCCGTTGCCGCTGATGTTCCAGGCACAACCGTCGGAGGTTCCCACCTGCGATGCCTTGCCCGGGTAGGTGAGACCTAGCCCCGAAACCTCGGTCTCGGTGAGCAGATCACACGGCTTGACCGCCTCCAGTCCCGACGCTGAGCCGGAACTACTGGTGGGTGCGGAGCCGCCACTCGTCGGAGCCGGATCGCCGCCGATCGCGTTGCCGGTACATCCAGCGGTGAGGGCGGCCAGGCCGATCGTGGCGATGAGGATGCGCTTCATCATTTCCCGTCGATTTTCTTGAGCGAGTCGGCTGAGCCCTGATCGACTGCCGCGTAGGTGGCGCGGCTCTTCTCGATCTGAGTCTTCAGATCGTCGATCGCCTTGGCCAGGTCCTTGAGCGTCTGCTGTGCAGCTCGACCGAAGGTCCTGTTGTTCTGGCTGATCTGCTCGGCGTACCCGCCGCCGAGCTTGGCGTCGATGCTGAGGTCCGCAGCACTCTGCTGGACCTCGTCGATCGCGTCCTTCATGCCGGTCAGCTTTTTGATCATGGCGTCGACCAGTTGCGGGTCGACGGACAGCTGCTGGGTCTCCACAGCTACCGCGATGGCTCTACCGGCATCCATGACGGCACTCAGGCCACTGCCGAAGATGCCGTCCCAAGTACTCCCCGAGGCCCTGTCGGCGAAGCTGCCGACCTTGCCGCTCGTCACTGCTTCTTCAGACACAGAAGCTCGACCCTCCCCGATTGCGCTCTGTGGTCGACCCATGACCTTACAGTTGCGCGTCCGTTTGGGGGATGCGTTGAACTACTTAGCCCTGTTTGGGGCGAAACCTTGCCCTGGTCAGGAAAGTTGCGAACGCTCTAAGTGAGAACGAAGGCGCAGGTTTTAGGTGTTTGGGGTGCACCCGCAGGTAGTTAGCCGGGCCTTGCGTCACCCTGCCGTGGAGGCTGGCTAGGCTCACTGAGGTGAGCACGGTCTACGACTGCAGCGAACCGGGCAACCGCACGGCGGGACTTGCCGCCGCCGCCGGAGCGGTGCGGAGCGGGCGCCTCGTCGTCCTTCCCACCGACACCGTCTACGGGATCGGCTGCGACGCGTTCGACGCCGAAGCCGTCCGGAGTCTTCTCGACGCCAAGGGGCGTGGGCCTGACATGCCCGTGCCCGTGCTGGTCGGGTCCTGGACCACCATCGACGGGCTGGTTCTCAGCGTGTCGCGGCAGGCGCGGGCGCTCATCGAGGCGTTCTGGCCCGGTGGGCTGAGCATCGTGTTGCCGCACGCGCCCAGCCTGGCTTGGGATCTGGGGCAGACGCGCGGCACGGTCATGCTGCGCATGCCGTTGCATCCTGTTGCCCTGGAACTGTTGCGCGATGTCGGGCCGATGGCCGTGTCCAGCGCGAACAAGACCGGGCACGCGCCCGCGTCCAGTGCGCAGAAGGCTCGTGACCAGCTCGGGGACGCGGTGCCCGTGTACCTCGACGGTGGGCTGAGTGGCGAGAACATCGCCTCGACCATCGTCGACCTCACCGGGCCCGACGCGCTGATCCTCCGCGAGGGTGCGGTCACCAAGGAAGACGTCAACGAGGTGCTCGGCATCGAGGTCGAGGTCGCGCGGTAGTGAGTTGCTGCCAGAATTGATCATGGTCGCCGCGGGTACCGTGGCGAGCACCCCGACTCCCGATTGATTGGTAGGCCCGTGGGGCCCGCATCCTCGTTCATCCTTCCCGTGCGCGAGTACCTGCTCGTCGCGTTGATCGCTGCCGTCGTGACGTTCCTGCTCGTGGGTCTGGTGCGCGCGATGGCGTTCCGGCTCGGGGCGGTGGCCTACCCACGGCAGCGCGACGTGCACGTGCAGCCGATGCCGCGCATGGGTGGCGTCGCCATCTACGGCGGCGTGCTGGCCGGCATGTTCGTGGCGCACCAGTTGCCGGTGCTGCGGGCGGCGTTCGACTTCTCCAACGACCCGTGGGGCGTCATGGTCGCGGGCGGCGTCATCGTGCTCGTGGGCGCGATCGACGACAGGTTCGAGCTCGACTCGCTCACCAAGCTCGCCGGCCAGGTCACCGCGGCGGGCATCCTCGTGCTGTTCGGTCTCCAGTGGATGATCGCGTGGGTGCCGTGGGACGGCGGCGCGACCATCTCCCTCGACCAGAACCAGGGCGCGTTGCTGACCGTGCTGCTCGCGGTCACCATGATCAACGCGATGAACTTCGTCGACGGCCTCGACGGACTCGCCGCCGGCATCGGCCTCATCGCCGCCGCCGCGACGGCCGCGTTCTCGATCGGTCTGCTGGTCGAACGCCAGGGTGCCGTCGAGGCCTACCCGCCGGCCCTGATCGCCGCGGTGCTGGCGGGTGCGTGCCTGGGCTTCCTGCCGCACAACTTCAACCCCGCGCGCATCTTCATGGGCGACTCGGGCTCCATGCTCATCGGCCTCATGCTCGCCGCCGCCACCACCAGCGCGTCGGGCAAGATCAACCAGGCCACCGGCAGCGCGGCCGACCTGCTCGGTCTGCTCTCGCCGCTGATCGTGGTCGCCGCGGTGCTGTTCGTGCCGCTGCTCGACCTGCTGATGGCGATCATCCGCCGCACCCGGCGCGGCGAGAGCCCGTTCTCCCCGGACAAGATGCACCTGCACCACCGGTTGCTGGAGATCGGGCATTCGCAGCGCCGTGCCGTGCTCCTCATCTACTTGTGGGCCGGCGTACTGGCGTTCGGCGCGGTCGCGCTCACGCTGTTCGACCCGATCATCGTGGCCACGTGCTTCGTCATCGGGCTGATCGTGACGTTCGTGGTCTCGGTGATCCCCCGGCTCAGGGACGCTCGCAGCAAGTCCTGAAAGTTCACCGCGAATTGGTGCGCCATCTTGTTTGGGGCCGCTTAACCACCGTTAACGAGGGGCTGCCCGCAGGTGCTGGAATGCGGGTTCCTAGACTTCGGGACATGAGCGACGCGGACAAGGCCGTCACGCACGAGCTGACCGTCCAGCGACTCGCCGGGGAAATGTTCCGCGAGGCCGCGTGGGCCGCGCTCGGCACGTTTGTCCTCGGCGTCGTCGTGTCAACGGTGATCTGGGGGACCGCTGGTCTCTTCGGATCATTGATCGGTGGTGCGATCGCCATCGGTTCGAGCCTTGCCACGCTGTTGTTGATGCGCAAGACCGCGGCGCTCGATCCGATGTTCGTGATGGTCGCCGCACTCGGCGGATTCATGGGCAAGCTGATCGTGTTGCTGCTCGCGGTGATCCTGCTGCGCAACCAGTCGTGGCTCGAACCCAAGGCACTGGGAATCACCCTGGTGGCGACAGTGCTCGTCACGTCGTTCCTGGAGGCCAGAGCCTCCAGGCGCAGCCGTAGCCAGATGGTCGTGCCCGCCTCCGAAGGCGCCTAGACCTGCTGATATGGTCCGCGCAGACCAGGGACACCCGATAGCAGGGTGCCTCTGGCAGTCGCTTGCGAACCGTAAGGTACGTTAAGTCCAGATCGTGACGATTCCCCCGGCGGAGTGAACGCCGGCCGGGAGAACCGGAAGGAACACAGTGACCAAGTTGCTGGCTTCGGGGGGCGAGTTCGTCGCTCCCGGTGTGAAGGACTTCTTCCTCCCGCCGATCTTCGGCTCGGTCACGAAGCCGATGGTCCTGCTGGTGCTGTCGATCGTGATCATCGCCGTCTTCTTCATTGCGGCGACCCGCAACCTCAAGGTCGTTCCCGGCAAGTTCCAGTTCGCCGCCGAGTCGCTTTACGACTTCGGGCGCAACAACATCGCCAGGGAGCAGATCGGCTCGAAGGACTTCAAGCCCTTCATCCCGCTGATCCTCACGATCTTCACCTTCATCCTGGTGAACAACCTGTTCGGGCTCATCCCGATCGTCCAGTTCCCCACGATGTCGCACATCGGATTCCCGCTCGCCGTTTCGTTGCTCGTCGTTTACCCGGTGTACCACTTCGTCGGGTTCAAGCGGCACGGCTTCGTGGGCTACTTGAAGCACCAGACGATTCCGCCGGGCGCGCCGTGGTTCGTGCTCCCGCTGCTGATCCCGATCGAGTTCTTCCAGAAGTTCATCCTGAACCCGCTCACGCTGGCGATCCGAGTTTTCGCTGCCATGTTCGCGGGTCACCTCCTGCTGCTGGTGTTCACCCTGGCCGGTGAGTTCCTGCTGCTGAATGGCGGCCTGACCGTCATCGTGGCGCCGGTGTCCTTCGCCTTCGCCATCGCGCTGACCTTCCTGGAGGCGCTGATCATGTGCCTGCAGGCCTACATCTTCGCGCTGCTGTCTGCCAGCTACATCGGCATGGCGCTGGCAGAAGAGCACTGAGAAACGCAAAGCCTCCGATCCGCGAAATCTCGCGGACCGAGTTGGAAAGGGAACAGCAACAGTGAGCGCTATCCAGATCGCCCAGGACGCCGTCAACCTGAACCAGGGTCTCGCGGCCATCGGCTACGGCCTTGCGGCCATCGGCCCGGGCATCGGCGTGGGTCTGATCTTCTCCTCGGTCATCAGCGGCACCGCCCGTCAGCCCGAGGCCCGCGGCGTGCTGCTCGGCCTGGCGTGGACCACCTTCGCCATCGTCGAGGTCCTCGCGCTGATCGGCTTCGTCGTGTACTTCATCGCGACTGCCTGACCGACCTCTGATCGCGTTAGGAGAAACGGTGATGGACACCCTCATCCTGGCTGCGGAGGGTCCGGTCAACCCGGTCATTCCGCATACCTCGGAGATCATCCTCGGTCTCGTCGCGTTCCTGCTCCTCCTCTTCGTCATCAAGAAGTTCGTCTCACCGCGCTTCGAGGCGTTGTACGAGGAGCGAACGGCCAAGATCGAGGGTGGCATCGAGAAGGCCGAGCAGGCTCAGGCCGAGGCTCAGCGTGCTCTCGAGCAGTACAAGGAGCAGCTGGCCGAGGCTCGCGCCGAGGCCGCACGCATCCGCGACGACGCACGGGCCGAGGGCCTGCAGATCGTCGAGGAGATGCGTGAGCAGGCGCAGGCCGAATCCGCGCGCATCGTCGCGCAGGGCCAGCACCAGCTGGACGCTCAGCGCGCCCAGATCGTCGCGGAGCTGCGTGCCGACCTCGGCCGCACCGCTGTCGAACTGGCGAGCAAGGTCGTGGGCGAGTCCCTCGAGGACGACTCCCGCCGCCGTGGCACCGTCGACCGCTTCCTCAACGAGCTGGACGCCGTCGCGGCGCCCGCGAGCAAGTAGAGGCTGCCGATGACGTTGCATGCCGCAAGTCGTGAAGCTCTGGCAGCCGCGGAACTGCGGCTGCTGGAGCTGGCCGACGCCACCACGTCGACGGCCGACCTCGCCAAGCTCGGCGAGGAGCTCTTCGCCGTGCTCGACGTGCTGATCGGTCAGCGCTCGCTGCGCGGCGCGCTCGCCGACGCCTCGTCCGAGGCCGCTGGTCGTGAGCAGCTGGTTCGCGGCCTGTTCGCGGGCAAGGTGGGCGAAGCGACCCTGCAGATCCTGGTCGCCGT
Source organism: Lentzea californiensis (assembly GCF_024648825.1). Taxonomy (GTDB): domain Bacteria; phylum Actinomycetota; class Actinomycetes; order Mycobacteriales; family Pseudonocardiaceae; genus Lentzea; species Lentzea californiensis. Next base: position 144,009 of record NZ_JANBBE010000015.1, on the reverse strand, counting down.
CGTGACCGCGCGCTGGTCCAGCCCGCGCGAGCTCGTGGACGGTGTCGAGTCGCTCGCCCGCACCACGCTGCTGGTGCGTGCCGAGCGCGACGGCCAGCTGGACTCGACTGAGGACGAGCTGTTCCGGCTCGGCCGCATCGTGGCTGGTTCGAACGAGCTCGAGCTGCTGCTGGCGGACCCCGCCGGTGACGTCTCCGGCAAGGTCGCGCTGGTCGACTCCCTGATCCAGGGCAAGGTCAGCCCGGTCACCAAGACGCTGGTGGACCAGCTGGTTCGCAACCCGCGCGGAGTGCGCGTGGCGGACGGGCTCTCCGAGCTCGCCGACCTGGCGGCCAAGCGCCGTCAGCGTTCCGTCGCGCACGTCCGGTCCGCGGTGGCGCTGACCGCGGAGCAGGTCGACCGCTTGACCGCGACGCTGACCACGATCTACTCGCGCCCGATCGCGCTGCACGTCGAGGTCGACTCCTCGCTCGGCGGCGGCCTCACGATCAAGATCGGCGACGAGATCATCGACGGAAGCGTCGCCGGCCGGTTGGCGGCACTGCGCCGCAATCTCGCCAGCTAGCCCCCGAGCCCTTTCCCAAGTACGAAGAAGTGAGAGCAGGAACGACATGGCGGAGCTGACGATCTCGTCGGACGAGATCCGCAGTGCGATCGAGAAGTACGTCTCGAGCTACTCCCCGGAGGTCAGCCGGGAAGAGGTCGGTACCGTCGCCGAGACCTACGACGGCATCGCCATCGTCGAGGGCCTCCCGGGCACGATGACGAACGAGCTGCTCGAGTTCCCCGGTGGCGTCCTCGGCGTTGCCCTGAACCTCGAGGTCCGCAACATCGGTGCGGTCATCCTCGGTGACTTCGACAAGATCGAAGAGGGCCAGGAGGTCCGCCGGACGGGCAAGGTCCTGTCCGTGCCGGTCGGCGACGGCTTCCTCGGTCGCGTCGTCAACCCGCTGGGCACGCCGATCGACGGTCTCGGTGACATCGTCGCCGACGACACCCGCGCCCTGGAGCTGCAGGCGGCTTCCGTGCTGCAGCGCCAGCCGGTGTCCGAGCCGATGCAGACCGGCATCAAGGCCATCGACGCGATGACGCCGATCGGTCGCGGTCAGCGTCAGCTGATCATCGGTGACCGCAAGACCGGCAAGACCGCGGTCTGCATCGACACGATCATCAACCAGAAGAAGGCCTGGGAGTCGGGCGACCCGAAGCAGCAGGTCCGCTGCGTCTACGTCGCCATCGGCCAGAAGGGCTCCACCATCGCGGGCGTCAAGGCCGCGCTGGAGGAGGCGGGCGCACTCGAGTACACGACGATCGTCGCCGCCCCCGCTTCTGACTCCGCCGGCTTCAAGTGGCTGGCGCCGTACACCGGCTCCGCCATCGGCCAGCACTGGATGTACCAGGGCAAGCACGTCCTGATCATCTTCGACGACCTGACCAAGCAGGCCGAGGCGTACCGCGCGATCTCGCTGCTGCTGCGCCGCCCGCCGGGCCGCGAGGCCTACCCCGGCGACGTCTTCTACTTGCACTCGCGTCTCCTCGAGCGTTGCGCGAAGCTCTCGGACGAGCTCGGCGGCGGTTCGATGACGGGTCTCCCGATCATCGAGACCAAGGCGAACGACGTGTCGGCGTACATCCCGACCAACGTCATCTCGATCACCGACGGTCAGTGCTTCCTCGAGTCCGACCTGTTCAACGCCGGTGTCCGCCCGGCCGTCAACGTGGGTATCTCCGTTTCCCGCGTCGGTGGTGCCGCGCAGATCAAGGCGATGAAGGACGTCGCGGGTTCGCTGCGCCTCGACCTGTCGCAGTTCCGCGAGCTGGAGGCCTTCTCCGCGTTCGCGTCCGACCTCGACGCCGCGTCGCGCGCCCAGCTGGACCGCGGTGCCCGTCTGGTCGAGCTGCTCAAGCAGGGCCAGTACTCCCCGGTGCCCGTCGAGGAGCAGGTCGTCGAGATCTTCGCCGCGACCAAGGGTCACCTGGACGACGTCCCCGTCGCCGACATCCGCCGGTTCGTCGCGGACTTCAAGGACTCGCTGCGCCGCAACCACGCGGACGTGCTGAGCAGCATCGTCGAGACCAAGAAGTTCCCCGAGGACTCGCAGAAGCGCGTTGCCGCCGCCGTGTCCGAGTTCAAGAAGCAGTTCACCGCTTCGGACGGCACGACGATCGTCAACGAGGCTTCCGAGAAGGCGATGGACGCCGACAAGGTCGCCCAGGAGTCGGTGAAGGTCCACAAGCCCGAGCCCACCAAGAAGTGATCTGAGCCATGGGCGCACAGATTCGGGAGCTCCGCCAGCGGATCCGAACGGTCAACTCGACCAAGAAGATCACGAAGGCGTACGAGCTCATCGCCACGTCTCGCCTCGCCAAGGCGCAGACCAGGGTCGCGGCCTCGCGCCCCTACGCGGACGAGATCACGAACGTGCTCTCCGCGTTGGCCGAGGCCTCGGCGAACCTCGACCACCCGCTGCTGTCGGAACGGGAGAACCCCAAGCGTGCCGCCGTCCTGGTCGTGACCAGTGACAAGGGCATGTGCGGTGGTTACAACGCGAACGTGCTCAAGGCCGCTGAGCAGCTGATCCAGCTGCTCAAGTCCGAGGGCAAGGAGCCGGTGCTGTACGCGACCGGCCGCAAGGCGATCGGGTACTTCAACTTCCGCCGTCGCGAGGTCACCGCGTCGTGGAGCGGGTTCTCCCAGACCCCGCACTACGTCAACGCCGTCGAGGCCGGTGACGCGCTGGTGGAGGCGTTCCTGGAGGGCACGGAGAACGGCGCGCAGGGCGTGGACGAGATCCACGTCGTGTACACCGAGTTCAAGTCCATGCTGAGCCAGACGCCGACCGCCAGGCGGATCGCGCCGATGGACGTCGAGTACACCGGTGAGACCCCCAAGGGCCCCCGCGCGGTGTACGACTTCGAGCCCAGTGCGGAAGCGCTGCTCGGAGCGATGCTGCCCAAGTACGTGAAGACGCGGCTGTTCTCGGCCATGCTGGAGGCGGCGGCTTCGGAGTCGGCGGCTCGTCGTACGGCCATGAAGGCGGCGACGGACAACGCGACGGAGCTCGTGCGCAACCTCAGCCGGGCGGCGAACTCGGCCCGTCAGGCCCAGATCACCCAGGAGATCAGCGAGATCGTCGGTGGCGCCTCCGCGCTTACCGGTGGCGCAGGAAGTGATGACTGACATGAGTGCTACTGCCACCACCACCCGCACCGGCCGTGTGGTCCGGGTGATCGGTGCGGTCGTCGACGTGGAGTTCCCGCGCGGCGCCGTGCCAGAGCTGTTCAACGCCTGCCACGCCGAGATCACCTTCGAGGCCGTCGCCAAGACGCTGACCCTCGAGGTCGCTCAGCACCTCGGCGACAACCTCGTCCGCACCATCTCGATGCAGCCGACCGACGGTCTGGTGCGCGGTGCGACCGTGACCGACACCGGCAAGGCCATCTCGGTCCCCGTCGGTGACGTCGTCAAGGGCCACGTCTTCAACGCCCTCGGTGACTGCCTCGACGTGCCCGGCCTCGGCCGCGACGGCGAGCAGTGGGGCATCCACCGCAAGGCGCCCGCCTTCGACCAGCTCGAGGGCAAGACCGAGATCCTCGAGACCGGCATCAAGGTCATCGACCTGCTCACCCCGTACGTCAAGGGTGGCAAGATCGGCCTGTTCGGCGGCGCGGGTGTCGGCAAGACCGTGCTCATCCAGGAGATGATCACGCGTATCGCGCGTGAGTTCTCCGGTACGTCGGTGTTCGCCGGCGTCGGTGAGCGCACCCGTGAGGGCACCGACCTCCTCCTCGAAATGGAGGAGATGGGCGTTCTCAGCGACACCGCCCTGGTCTTCGGTCAGATGGACGAGCCGCCCGGCACGCGTATGCGCGTCGCGCTGTCCGCTCTCACGATGGCGGAGTACTTCCGCGACGTGCAGAACCAGGACGTGCTGCTCTTCATCGACAACATCTTCCGGTTCACCCAGGCCGGTTCCGAGGTGTCGACCCTGCTGGGCCGCATGCCTTCGGCCGTGGGTTACCAGCCGACGCTGGCCGACGAGATGGGTGAGCTCCAGGAGCGCATCACCTCGACGCGCGGTCGGTCGATCACGTCGCTGCAGGCCATCTACGTGCCCGCGGACGACTACACCGACCCCGCCCCGGCGACGACCTTCGCCCACCTGGACGCGACGACGGAGCTTTCCCGTCCGATCTCCCAGAAGGGCATCTACCCGGCCGTCGACCCGCTGTCGTCGTCGTCTCGAATCCTCGAGCCGTCGATCGTCGGCGAGGAGCACTACCGGGTCGCCCAGGAGGTGAAGCGAATCCTGCAGAAGTACAAGGAGCTGCAGGACATCATCGCCATCCTCGGTATGGACGAGCTCTCCGAGGAGGACAAGGTCCTCGTCGGTCGCGCGCGTCGCCTCGAGCGCTTCCTCGGCCAGAACTTCATCGTGGCCGAGAAGTTCACCGGTCAGCCCGGCTCCTTCGTGCCCATCAAGGACACGATCGAGGCGTTCGACCGCGTGTGCAAGGGCGAGTTCGACCACTACCCGGAGCAGGCGTTCTTCTCCTGCGGCGGGCTGGACGACGTCGAGGCCAACGCCAAGAAGCTTGCCGGTAACTGAGGCTCGCTGACTTCTCGAAGGGCCGTCCCTCCTTTGTGGAGGGGCGGCCCTTCGTCATGTCCGGAGCACTTGACGTTTCCGGTGGATGGAAATCGCACTCCCGATCGCGGGCCCTGACGTCGCACGATGCTCGGCATCACCAGGCGCCTCGACGAGGAGGAGGAGCGCGTGAACAAATGGGTGTTGCCGCTGTGCTGGACCGCTGTCCTGCTCGACGGCTTTGACCTCGTGGTGCTCGGCACGGTGATTCCTGTGCTGTTGCAGGAGAAGCTGCTCACGACGGCGAGCGCCAGCGCGGTGTCCACGGCGGGTCTCGTCGGGATGATGCTCGGCGCGTTGATCATCGGGACCATCACCGACGTCATCGGGCGGCGCAAGGTGATGATCTACGCGGTGGCCGGGTTCTCCCTGTTCACGCTCGCCTGTGCGTTCGCGCCGGACGCGACGACGTTCGGGATCCTCAGGTTCCTCGCGGGGCTCGGCCTCGGTGGCTGTCTGCCCACGGCGATCGCGCTGGTCAACGAGGCTCGGCCGCAGCAGGGCGGGCGGGCCACCACGCTCATCATGACCGGGTACCACGTCGGCGCGGTCATCACGGCGCTGCTGGGGATCGTGCTCATCCCGCAGCTGGGTTGGCGGTCGCTGTTCGTGGTGGGGGCGCTGCCGGCGTTGGTGCTGATTCCGTTGATGGTCAAGCACTTGCCGGAGACGGTGACGCGCAGGGCTCCCGCGCTGGAGGCGGTCGGATCGCTGTTCAAGCCGGGCCTGCGGAGGGCGACGATCGCGTTCTGGGTGGCGTCGTTCATGGGGCTGTTGCTCGTGTACGGGCTGAACACCTGGCTGCCGCAGATCATGCGCAGCGCCGGATACGAGCTCGGGACGGCCCTGGCGTTGCTGCTCACGCTCAACATCGGTGCGGTGGTGGGACTCCTGATCGCCGGAGCGGTCGCCGACCGGATCGGGATCAGGCCCGCGGCCATCGGGTGGTTCGCGGCTGCCGTGGTGTTCCTGGCCTTGCTGAGCATCAAGCTGCCGGGTGTCGGCGTGTACGTGGCCGTGTTGCTGGCCGGGTGCTTCGTGTTCAGCGCGCAGGTGCTCGTTTACGCCTATGCGGGGCGGGTTTACGAGGAGAACCGGGCCACCGGGATCGGCTGGGCCGCTGGGATCGGACGGCTGGGTGCCATCAGTGGGCCGCTCCTCGGCGGTGCGTTGCTCACGGCAGGACTGGCGCACCCGTGGGGCTTCTACGCGTTCGCGTTCATAGCGGCGTTGGGCGCAACGGCCGTTGGTGCAATTGGGCTGAAGGCGAAAACGGTCGTGGCGCCCGCCGGGTGATGGCAAGGTCGGGTGCATGGCCCGACACGTTCCGTACGACGACCCGGGGACGCCGGACGTCCGCTCGCCCTGGCGGTACCTGTGGTGGCTCGTGCTCGTGCAGCGTGGGCGGGTGCTCGCCGGGGCGTGGTGGGGCTCGCTGTCGATGTGCGGGCTGATCCTGCCGCCGTACCTCATCTCGAGGGCCGTCGAGGACGGTGTGCGCGGTGGCGACCGGGTCGCGTTGCTGTGGTGGTGCGGTGCTCTGCTCACGACGGCGGTGGGGCTGGCCCTGGTCTTCATCGCCCGGCACCGCACGATGACGTTGGTGCGGACCGATGCCTCGTTGCGCACGGCGCAGATCGTCGTCCGGCACGTCACCCGTCTCGGCGGGGTGGTGCGGCGGAAGCTGTCCGCAGGGGAGCTCACGTACCTGCAGAACGGTGACACGGCACGGATCGCGCACGCGTTGACCAGTACCGGGCCCGGAGTGGGTGCCGTGGTCGCGTACGTGGCCACGGCGGTGTTGCTGGTGCGGATCTCGCCGCTGGTCGCCGTGGTGGTGTTGCTCGGGGTGCCGGTGCTCGCCGTGGTGACCGGGCCCGTCCTGAGCCGGCTGCACGCCGTGGAGGCCGGGTACCGGCAGCGGCAGGGTGAGCTGAGTTCGCGGGCCGGCGACATCGTGGGCGGGCTGCGGGTGCTGTCCGGCATCGGCGGGAAGCCGGCGTTCGAGGCGCGGTTCCGGACTCAGTCACGAGAGGTCCTCGAAGACGGCTACCGGGTGTCGGCGTGGCTGAGCTGGGTGCAGGCGCTGACGTGGGGACTGCCCGCGTTGTTCCTCGCCGTGGTCACGTGGATCGTGGCGCGCATGGTGGTGACCGGTGCCATCTCGATCGAGCAGATGGTCGCGGTCTACCTGTACGTCACCACGCTGACCGTGCCGGTCGCCTTCTTCATGGAAGGGGCGGACGCGATTCCGCGTGCGCTGGTGTCGGCGCGGCGCGTCATCGACGTTCTGCGGTTGCAGCGTGAGGAGAACAGCGGTGACGCCGAGCCGCTGGACGTGAAGACCGGTGCGTTGACCGTGGTCTTCTCGGCGAACGCGACGCTGGCGAGGGCCGCCGTCGAACGGCTGCCGGGAGTGTTGGCGGACAACGACGACTACCTGTTCGCGGGCACCGTGCGCGAGGCGGTGTCAGTGGCGGTGCACGGCGACCACGAGCTGGACGAGGCCTTGTACGCGGCGGCCGCCGTGGACGTCGTGGAGGCGTTGCCGGACGGCCTCGACTCACACCTGGAATCGCAGGGGCGCAACGTTTCCGGCGGCCAACGGCAACGGCTGCGGCTCGTGCGGGCGTTGCTGAGCGAACCGGAACTGCTGGTGCTGGTGGAGCCGACGTCCGCGCTCGACGCGGTGACCGAGGCGGCGGTGGCGAAGAGGGTGCGGGAGACGCGGACGGGCCGGACCACGGTGGTCGTGTCGTCGTCACCGTTGTGGGCGGGCCAGGCGGATCAGGTCGTGCACCTGGAGGGAAGCCGATGACCAGGCTGCCGATCGCGGACCGCCGTGAGGTGCGGCAGGCGGCGGCGCGGCTGCTGCGGGGCGAACGGCGTGCGCTGGCCGGGGTGCTCGTGCTCACCGCGCTCTCGGCGTTGTCGGGGCTCGTCGGGCCGTACCTGCTCGGCAAGATCGTCGGTGGGGTGGAGGCTGGTTCCCTAACGCTGTCCACTGTGGACCAGCTCGCTCTCGCGGTGCTCGGTGCGGCCGTGCTGCACCTGGTGCTGGTGCGGTACAGCGCGTTGCGGGCGGCGAGGCTCGGCGAGCGGTTCCTGGCCTCGCTGCGGGAGGAGGCGGTGACGCGCACGCTGGCACTGCCCGCGCGAGTGGTCGATCGGCTGAGCACGGGCGACCTGCTGACCCGCGTGACGAGCGACGTCGGCACGGTCGGCCAGGCGTTGCGGGACAGCGTGCCCGAGGTGCTCGCGGGCGCCGTGCACCTCGTGGTCGTGTTCGTGGCGGTGTTCTGGCTCGACCCGGTGCTCGGTCTCGTCTCGCTGGCGGGCATGCCGTTCGTGGTGTGGGTGGTGCGCTGGTACCTCGCCCGTGCGCGCGACGCGTACCTCGCGGAGAGCGAGGCCAACGGCGACGTCGCGGAGATGTCCGCGGCGGTCGGTGAGGGCAGCCGGACGATCGAGACGTACGGGCTGAGGGCCCGGATGGTGGCGGCGGCGGACGACACCATCGCGCGGTCGTACCGGGCGCGGCTGCGGACGCTCGCGCTCAGGAACGTGCTGTTCCCGGTGACCACCTTCGTGAACACCCTGCCGGCCGCGCTGGTGCTGCTCGTCGGTGGCTTCTTCTACGCGGCCGACGGTGTGCGGATCGAGGTCGTCGTCACGGCGGTGTTGTGGGTGTGGCGGCTGGTCGAGCCGATGGACCGCATCCTGTTCTGGGTCGAGTTCCTGCAGCGCGGCGGCGCGTCGTTCGCGCGGATCGAGGGGATCGGTGCCCACGTCGAACCCGCGCCCGCCGTCCGCGAACCGGACGGCGACCGCATCGAGGTCAGCGGGGTCCACTACTCCTATGTGGACGGCCACGAGGTCCTGCACGGCGTCGATCTCGTGGTGCAGCAGGGAGAACGGCTGGCGATCGTGGGCGTCTCCGGCGCGGGCAAGTCGACGCTGGGCCGCTTGATCGCGGGCGTCGACCGGCCGGGGGAGGGGTCGGTGCTCGTCGGCGGAGTGCCCGTCGCCGACCTCGCGGCAGCCGGGCAGCAGCGGATCGTGCTGGTCACGCAGGAACACCACGTGTTCATCGGCACGGTCAGGGAAAACCTCGCGATGGCGGCCCCGGACGCTCCGGACGCCCGGTTGCTCGAAGCGTTGCGCACCGTCGGCGCGGGGTGGTTCGAGGAGTTACCGGAAGGCCTGGACACGCTGCTCGGTGCGGGCGGACTCGAACTGGACCCCGCGCAGGCCCAGCAGCTGGCGCTCGCCCGCGTCGAGGTCGCCGATCCGCACACGTTGGTGCTGGACGAGGCGACGTCCTCGCTCGACCCGGCCACGGCCAGGCACGCGGAGCGTGCGATCGCGGCCGTGCGCGAAAGACGAACGGTGATCGCGATCGCGCACCGCCTGCAGACCGCGCGCGACGCCGACCGGATCGCGGTCGTCGACGCGGGTCGTGTCGTGGAGTTGGGTTCCCACGACGAACTGGTCGCCAGAGACGGCGCCTACGCCACGCTCTGGCGCTCCTGGCACGGCACCTAGGGGAGTCGGCATCGATGAGACTTCGGTCACGGGCTCATCCGGCTCCGCCTCGTCCCACAGGTGCCAGCACGTTCCGAGGAACTCCGCATCGTCGGCGCCGGCGGTTCGCGGCCGCGTTGGCCAGCTTGCGCGTGCGTACGCTTGAGGTGAGGAGCTGATTCGGCGGCACTTGCCGTACATGGTCTTGAGGACGTCATGCAGAATGTCCTCAGCGTCGCTTTTGTCGCCGCCGCACAGCAAGCAGGCGGCGCGCGACAGGGCCTGCGACCGCAACGCCGCGAAGCCCTCGAAGTCCTGCACGTCTCCCCTTCGGCGGTCGTCGAAGGTGCTGACACCGGGCGGGGCGGCAAGGTCGTCAGGCGACCGTTTAGACTCAGTTCGACTCCAGACGACGAGGGAGATACGCGTGGCCGAGATGACCGTTGAACTGGTCGCCGTTGAACGCCGTTTGTGGTCCGGCAAGGCCACCTCTGTTTCGGCGCAGACCACCGAGGGCGAGATCGGCATCCTGCCCGGTCACGAGCCCGTGCTCGGCCAGCTGGTCGAGGGTGGCGTGGTGCGGGTGCGCACGACCGACGGTGGCCTTGTCACCGCCGCCGTGCACGGTGGCTTCCTCTCCGTGACCGGCACCGGCGTATCGATTCTCGCCGAGGACGCCGAGCTCGCGGGCGAGATCGACGTGAACGCGGCGCGCACTGCTCTGCAGGACGCGGACGACGCAGAGCGCGCACGTGCGGCAGCGCGCGTGCGGGCCGTGGAACAGTCGGCCTGAGACCGGGCACGAGGCCGCAGCCGTGGGGATCACCGAGATTGCCGGCCTGATCCTTCTTGGGGTGGCGATCATCATCACCTGCTTCGCCTGGCGCCGCATCCGGCTGCTGCGCGAGGGCGGTGTGCACGTCGCCCTGCGCAGCAAGTTCGACGATCGCGGGCGTGGCTGGCACCTGGGCGTGGGGCACTACCGGGGCGACTCGTTCGCCTGGTTCCGGGTGCTGTCGCTCGGGTCAGGGCCGAACGAGCTGATCTCCCGGGACGGGCTCGAGATCGACGCCCGCCGCGAGCCGACCGGGCCTGAGGCCTACGCCATGCCGGTGGGGGCGATCGTGCTGCGATGCAGGTCTGCCTCTGGTGAGGTCGAGATCGCCATGGGGCCGGACGCTCTCACCGGGTTCTTGTCCTGGCTCGAGTCTTCGCCTCCGGGGCGATCGATTCCCTGGGCTTCTTGAGATTGTGCGAACGACCCGTCGGGGGTTTCCCGGCGGGTCGTTTTGCGTGCGGGTCGGGTTGCGTTGGCTGACGCCGGTTCCAGCGGGGGTGACCGCCTGCCGCGCCAGATGTGACCGCGCGAGCGGACCCGACCGCCACTCGGCGCACTAGGTCAGACCGCTCGCTCAGCATCTCCACGCCAGGACTCGTACGCGATCGCCGTGCGAAGGCGTGCGCCTGGCGGCACCGCGCGGTGCCTTGCGTGCGTCAGGCGTTCTCGCCCGGCTGCCACAGGACGTCGCCGTCCGGGTTCGCCACCCGAGCCAGGATGAACAGCAGGTCCGAGAGCCGGTTCAGGTACTTGGCCGTGAGGACGTTGGTGTGCTCGGCGTCCTCTTCGATCAGCGACCACGTGCGCCGTTCCGCGCGGCGGGCGATGGTGCGTGCCTGGTGCAGCAGGGCCGCTCCCGGCGTGCCGCCGTTCAGGATGAACGAGTCGAGCTTGCCCAGGCGTTCGTTGAACGTGTCGCAGTAGGTCTCCAGGCGGTCCACGTAGGCCTGGGTCACGCGCAGGGGTGGGTACTTCGGGTCCGGGGTGATCGGGGTGCAGAGGTCCGCTCCGACGTCGAAGAGGTCGTTCTGGACCTTGCGCACCACGTCGAAGACGTCTGGTGCCAGCTGGCCCAGTGCCAGGGCCACGCCGAGGGACGCGTTCGTTTCGTCCACGTCCGCGTAGGCCTCGATGCGTGCCGAGGTCTTGGGGACGCGGGAGAAGTCGCCCAGTCCGGTCGTGCCGTCGTCGCCGACCCGCGTGTAGATCTTGGTGAGATGTACCGCCATGGCTGGCACTTTAGAGCCGTACGTAGGATTGCCGCGTGAGCGAGCATTTCCGGGTACACGGTGGCGCAAGGCTGGTCGGCGACGTTGACGTCGTCGGCGCCAAGAACAGCGTGCTCAAACTGATGGCCGCAGCCCTGCTGGCCGAGGGCACCACGACCATCACCAACTGCCCGGACATCCTCGACGTGCCGCTGATGGCGGACGCGCTGCGGAGTCTCGGGTGCGAGGTCCTGCTCGAAGGTGACGTGGCGAGGATCACGACGCCCGCGGAGCTGAGTCATCGGGCTGACTCCGAGGCCATGGGCAAGCTGCGCGCGAGCATCTGCGTGCTCGGGCCGCTGGTCGGGCGGTGCAAGCGCGCGGTCGTGGCGTTGCCCGGCGGTGACGCGATCGGGTCGCGGCCGTTGGACATGCACCAGAGCGGGCTCGAGAAGCTCGGTGCGAGGACGTGGATCGAGCACGGTTGCATCGTCGCCGAGGCCGAGGGGCTGCACGGCACGCAGATCTGGCTCGACTTCCCGAGCATGGGCGCGACAGAGAACATCCTGATGGCGGCCGTGCTCGCCACCGGGACCACGGTCATCGACAACGCCGCCCGCGAGCCCGAGATCGTCGACCTCTGCCTGATGCTCAACCAGATGGGTGCGAAGGTCGAGGGCGCCGGCACGTCCACCCTCACCGTCCACGGCGTGACCGAGCTCAAGCCGACCGAGCACCGCGTCATCGGTGACCGGATCGTGGGCGCCACCTGGGGTTTCGCCGCCGTCATGACGCGTGGCGACGTGCGGGTGCGCGGTGTGAACCCGCACCACCTCGACCTGGTGCTGGAGAAGCTGCGCATGGCGGGCGCCGAGGTCACCGTCTACGAGGGTGAGGACGAGGGGTTCCGCGTCGTCATGGAGGGGCGGCCCAAGGCGGTCGACTTCGTGACGCTGCCGTACCCCGGCTTCGCCACGGACAACCAGCCGTTCGCGATCGCGCTGTCCACGGTCTCCGAGGGCACCTCGATGATCACCGAGAACCTGTTCGAGTCACGGTTCCGGTTCATCGACGAGATGATCAGGCTCGGGGCCGACGCGCGCACGGACGGCCATCACGCCGTGATCCGCGGCATTGAGAAGCTGTCCAGCGCGCCGGTGTGGGCGTCGGACATCCGCGCCGGCGCGGGACTCGTCCTCGCCGGCCTGTGCGCGGACGGGGCCACCGAGGTCTACGAGATCTTCCACATCGAGCGCGGGTACCCCGGCTTCGTGGAGAACCTCCGCAAGCTGGGTGCGAACGTGGAGCGAGTCAGTGTCTGATTGCGCTCGCCCGCTCGCGCGGTGAGATTCGCCGGGAAGTCGGTCATCCGACCGCCGCTTTCCCCCGAATCGCCTCCGGCGGTTGGCGGAAAGAGGCACTCGGACGACCGACGCGAACTCACGTCTTGAGCACCAGCCGCGCGTTCGGGACGTCCGCCGGGAACACCATCACCTGGTAAGGCGCGTGTCGCGAACGCGTGGCACGCACCCCGTTCTGCTTCAGCTTCTGCACGAGAACGTTTGCGGCCTCCTCTGTGGGCACGACCGCGACCTCGCTCAGCAACCCGAAGTCCGTGCCGTCCAGATCCGGCACGGGGCGTTTGTCGTTGCCCGCGAAGTACCTCAGCACCAGAGCCAGCAAGCCGAGAACCGCGAAGACGATCCCGGTCTGGTAGAAGCCCGTCACCTCTTCATCATGCTCCCAGTGGTCACGATTCAGTGAGCAATCGCACGCGCGACGACTGTTACCGGCCAGTACGCTCCGGTCAACGACGATGTGGGAGGTTGCTGTGCCGTACCCAGCTGACCGTGAGCGTGACCGGCCCTGGGTGATGCGCACGTACGCGGGTCACTCCTCGGCCACCGCTTCCAACGCGCTCTACCGCCGCAACCTGTCGAAGGGCCAGACCGGGCTGTCGGTGGCGTTCGACCTGCCGACGCAGACCGGCTACGACCCGGACGACGAGCTCGCGAAGGGCGAGGTCGGCAAGGTCGGCGTGCCCGTCAGCCACATCGGCGACATGCGGCAGCTCTTCGACCAGATCCCGCTCGCCGGCGCCAACACGTCGATGACGATCAACGCGACGGCCATGTGGCTGCTCGCCATGTACGTCACCGTGGCCGAGGAGCAGGGCGCGGACCCGTCGGCGCTCGCCGGCACGACGCAGAACGACATCATCAAGGAGTACCTGTCCCGCGGCACCTACGTGTTCCCGCCGGGACCGTCGCTGCGGCTGATCACCGACATGGTCGCGTGGACCGTGTCGAACGTGCCGAAGTGGAACCCGATCAACATCTGCAGCTACCACCTCCAGGAGGTCGGCGCGACGCCGGCGCAGGAGGTCGCGTACGCGATGTGCACGGCGATCGCCGTCCTCGACTCGGTGCGTGACTCCGGTCAGGTGCCGCAGGAGAAGTTCGGTGAGGTCGTCGCCCGCATCTCCTTCTTCGTGAACGCCGGTGTGCGGTTCATCGAGGAGATGTGCAAGATGCGCGCGTTCGCCCAGTTGTGGGACGAGATCACGCTGGAGCGCTACGGCGTCGAGAACCCGAAGCACCGCCGGTTCCGCTACGGCGTGCAGGTCAACTCCCTCGGCCTCACCGAGGCGCAGCCGGAGAACAACGTCCAGCGCATCGTGTTGGAGATGCTCGCGGTCTCGTTGTCCCGCAACGCCCGTGCGCGCGCCATCCAGCTCCCCGCGTGGAACGAGGCACTCGGCCTGCCGCGCCCGTGGGACCAGCAGTGGGCGTTGCGCATGCAGCAGGTGCTCGCCTACGAGACGGACCTGCTGGAGTACGAGGACATCTTCGACGGCTCACCGGTCATCGAGGCGAAGGTCAACGACATCCTGGCCGGTGCGCGCGAGGAGATCGACCGCGTGCAGGCGATGGGCGGCGCCGTCGCGGCCGTCGAGTCCGGCTACATGAAGTCGAACCTCGTGTCCTCACTGGCGGATCGCCGCCGCCGCGTCGAGGCGGGCGAGGACGTCGTGGTGGGCGTCAACAAGTTCGACACGACCGAGCCGTCGCCGCTGCAGGCCGAGGGCGCGAACTCGATCGAGACCATCGACCCGGTCGTCGAGGCGCAGGCCGTAGAGGCGATCAAGCAGTGGCGTGCCGACCGCGACAACGCCGCGGTCGAGGCGTCCCTGGACGCTCTGCGCGAGGCCGCGAAAACCGACCGGAACCTCGTCGAGGTGACGCTGGCGTGCGCGCGGGCCGGAGTGACGACCGGCGAGTGGTCGCAGGCACTGCGGGAGACGTTCGGCGAATACCGTGCTCCCACAGGCGTTTCCGGTGCGTCGGCTTCCGGCGAGGCGGGCTCGGAGATCGCGCGTGTGCGCGAGCGGGTGCGGTCGACCGGCGAGGAGATGGGCGAGCGCCTGCGCATGCTCGTCGGCAAGCCGGGCCTCGACGGCCACTCCAACGGTGCCGAGCAGGTCGCCGTGCGCGCCCGCGACGTCGGTTTCGAGGTCGTCTACCAGGGCATCCGCCTCACGCCGTCGCAGATCGTCTCGGCCGCCGTGCAGGAGGACGTGCACGTCGTGGGCCTCTCGATCCTCTCCGGCTCGCACCTGGAGGTCGTGCCCGCCGTGGTCGACGGCCTGCGCGCGGCCGGTGCCGGGGACATTCCCGTCATCGTCGGCGGCATCATCCCGCCGGGCGACGCCGCCAAGCTGCGCGAGCGTGGCGTGGCGCGGGTGTTCACGCCCAAGGACTACGAGCTGACCGAGATCATGGACGAGATCGTCACCGTGATTCGAGAAGTGCGCTCCCTCTCGTAGGGCCTTAGTGTCGCGGAATGGTTGACGTTTCGCGGGACGGGTCCGTCGTCCGGATCACGATGAACCGTGCGGCCAAGCGCAACGCGCTGTCCGCCGAGCACCTCACGGAGCTGCTGGACGCGTTCCGCGAGGCAGGCACGTCGGACGCGGCCGGGATCGTGCTGGCCGCCGACGGGCCTGTCTTCTCCGCCGGGCACGACTTCGCGGACGTGCACGCCCGTGACGAGGAAGGCGTGCGGCTGCTGCTGGAGCTGTGCACCGTGCTGATGAAGACGATCCAGTCCGCGCCGCAAGTGGTCATCGCTCGCGTGCAAGGGCTGGCGACGGCGGCCGGATGTCAGCTCGTGGCTTCGTGCGATCTGGCGGTCGCGGCGGACACGGCAGGGTTCTCGTTGCCTGGCGGCAAGGCCGGGTGGTTCTGCCACACGCCCGCGGTGCCGGTGGCGCGCTCGATCGGGCGCAAGCGGTTGATGGAACTCGTGCTCACCGGCGACGTGATCGACGCGGCGACCGCGGTCGAGTGGGGGCTGATCAACCGCGCGGTGCCCGCGGACGAGCTGGACGCCGCGACGGACGACCTGCTGGCGCGAGCCACGCGGGGCAGCAGGTCGTCGAAGGCGATCGGCAAGCGAACGATCTACGCGCAGCTGGACCGGCCTGAGATCGACGGGTACGAGATCGCGCTGTCCGTCATGGCCGAGACTTCGCAGTCCCCGTCAGCCAAAGAGGGACGTGCGTCGTTCCTGGAGAAGCGGCCGCCCGTGTGGCCCGACTAGTCGCGAGGAGCCGCAGCGCGTCGGCGTTCGGGCCCGGCTCCGCCTGGTAGACCACCAGGAACTGGCCGGGCGCCTCGCGGACGTCGAACGAGTGGTAGTTCAGCTTCAGCGCGCCGACGGCCGGATGCACGAACTCCTTGGCGTCCTGAGTCTTCCCGCGCACCTCGTGCTGGTCCCAGAGCTCGCGGAACGTCGCGCTCTCGCTGAGCGCCTCCACCATCTGCCGCAGGCGCGGGGACTTCGGGTCGGCGGTCTGGCGCAGGTGTCCGACGGTGCTCTGCGCGACCCAGTTCCAGCGCGGGTAGAAGCTCGCGGCGGCGGGGTCGAGGAACGTCATCCTGGCGGCGTTGTCGGCGGGCGTGAACGGCTCGTAGAGGGCCTCGGCCAGCGGGTTCACCGCGAGGATGTCGAGCAGCGAGTTCATCACGAACGCGGGCATGTCGTGCATGCCGCCGATGAGCCGCATCAGTTCCGGGCTGACCTTGTCGGTCGAATGACCTTCGTCCGCGACGACCCCGGCGAGGCGGTGCATGTGTGCCCGCGCGTCGGTGTCGAGCTGGAGGGCGCGGCTCAGGGCGTCGAGGACCTGAGCGGACGGGTTGGTCTCACGGCCCTGTTCGAGACGGGCGTAGTAGTCCGCGCTCACGCCGGCCAGCACCGCGACCTCTTCCCTGCGCAGGCCCTTGACCTTGCGCTGGGTGTGGCTCGGCAGGCCCGCGTCCTGGGGGTCGACGCGGGCACGATGGGCTTTCAGGAACTCTCCGAGCACGGTGTCGAGGCTATTACGCGGCCTCGGTTTCTGCCTGGGTGTGCCACTCCTAGGGAGAAGGTGTCCTGGTAGGGGCCGCGCCAGGCGCCGATCGTTGGTGCCATGAGCGAAAAAGTCGTGGTGATCAGCGGAGCTTCCAGCGGTATCGGCGAGGCGACGGCCCGGGTCCTCGCCAAGGCCGGGCACCAGGTGTTCCTGGGGGCACGGCGGGAGGACCGGCTGGCGGCGCTGGCGGACGAGATCGGCGGTGCGTACGCGCCGCTCGACGTGACGTCCCGCGAGTCCTTCCAGTCCTTCGTGGATGCCGCTGTGGAACGGTACGGGCGAGTCGACGTGCTGGTGAACAACGCGGGCGTGATGCCGTTGTCCCTGATGGAGTCGCTGAAGGTCGACGAGTGGGACCGCATGGTGGACGTGAACATCAAGGGCGTGCTGAACGGCATCGCCGCGGTGCTGCCCCGGTTCACGGGCGGTGGGCACGTCGTGAACGTCGCCTCGATCGGCGCGCACATGGTCATGCCGACCGCCGCCGTGTACTGCGCGACGAAGTACGCGGTGTGGGCGTTGTCCGAGGGGCTGCGGCAGGAGCGCGACGACCTGCGCGTCACCGTGATCTCGCCCGGTGTCACGGAGTCCGAGCTGGCGGACACCATCACCGAGGACTTCGCGGCCTCGCTGATGGAGGACTTCCGCAAGCTCGCGCTGCCGGCGTCCGCCATCGGTGACGCCATCGCGTACGCGATCTCGCAGCCGGCGGAGGTCGACGTCAACGAGATCGTCGTGCGGCCGGTCTCGCAGCGCTAGGGCGTCTAGGCACCGGTCGTCGAGCCCGGCCGGAGGATCATCAGCACCGTCACGGTCGCCCACAACAGGTTGAAGACGCCCGTGTACATGGCCAGGTGCCTGACGTCCTTGGTCCTGATGGCCTTCTCCTGGCCGGGAAGGATTTTCAGGGCGAGCACGAACGCGGCGGCGGTGGTGAGCGCGATCGACACGATCACCCAGGGGTGGCCGGTCACGCCCATCACGCCGGCCGTCGCGAAGCCGAAGACCGGCACCGAGATGCCGATGAGCGCGTAGACGCGGCAGATCCGGTGCAGCAGTTCGGGATTGCCGGCCGTGGTCACGGCCTTCGGGAACATGCTGGCGGCGACGGTGACCGGGCCGATCGCGATGATGGCGGCCAGGACGTGCAGCGAGAGGAAGAACTTGCTCACGCCGCGCTCCACACCGTGCCACGGCGTTCGTGGGCGAACAGCGTCTCGACCTCCAGGGCCTGCTGGGCGCCGACCTCGCGTTCGACGAGGTAGAGACCCAGGTCGACGCCGGAGGTGACACCGGCGGCGGTGACCAGGTCGCCGTCGTCGACGATGCGGGCGCGGACGGCGTTCACCCCCATCGACTCCAGCGCGTGCAGACCGAGGTGGTTCGTGGTGGCGTTGCGGCCTTTGATCAGGCCGGCGATGCCCAGCAGCAGCGATCCTCCGCACACGGTGGCGATGATCGCCTTCGAGTCTCTGAGCACGGGCCCGAGTGTGGCTGCCGCCGCACTGAGCAGGGCGAACACCTCGTCCTCCTGCATGGCCGCCGCACCGGGCACGACGATGATGCCGGCGCCGGGATCGAGCCGGGCGGTCGCGTCGAGGGACAGCAGGTTCATCCCGGCGGGAACCTTGCGCGGTCCCTCCACCGCCACCAGTTCGGCCGGGATCCCGCCCGCGATCAGCGTTTCGTACGGGCTGATCACGTCCAGCGGGTCGAAACCGTCGAACAACACCACTTGGGCCTTCACTGCGTCTCCTCGCGTCGGTGATCAAACCGTAGGAGGGCCGGAACCCGTCGAGAACTGGCTGGAATGCCATGTTCCAACGGATTCTCGCCAGCTACGGTGGAGGACGTGCACCAGGTGGCAGTGGTAGCGATGGACAGCGTCGTCCCGTTCGACTTCGCGACGCCGGTCGACGCGTTCAACTGGGTCGGGCGGTACCGCGTGCGGGTCTGCGGTCCGAAGAGGACTGTCGACGCGGGCTGTTTCGAGATCAAGCTCCCGTACGGCTTGGAGTTGCTGTCCGAAGTGGACACGATCGTCCTTCCCGGCCACGACCCGGACATGGTCGTCCCGAAGCCGTTGGTCGACGCGCTGCGGCAGGCGGCGGCGAGGGGCGCGCGGATCGCGTCGATCTGCACCGGGGCGTTCGTGTTCGCGGCGACCGGTCTGCTCGACGGGTTGCGGGTGACCACGCACTGGCTGGGAGCCGAGGAGCTGGCGGCGCGGTTTCCGGCGCTGGAGGTCGACCCGGACGTGCTCTACGTCGACAACGGGCAGTTCCTCACGTCCGCGGGCGCCGCGGCGGGGCTGGACCTGTGCCTGCACATGATCCGGCGCGATCACGGCTCGGCGGTGGCGGCCGACGCGGCGCGGTTCGCCGTGATGCCTTTGGAGAGAGAAGGCGGGCAGGCGCAGTTCATCGTGACACCGCCCACGGCGCCTCAAGGCGCGGAGCTCGAACCCCTGCTGTTGTGGATGGAGGCCAACGCGCCGCGGGAGCTGACGCTGGAGGACCTGGCGAAGCAGGCGGGCATGAGCACGCGGACGTTGAACCGGCGCTTCCGCGAGCAGACCGGCACGACGCCGCTCCAGTGGCTGCACCGCGCGCGGGTCCGCCAGGCGCAGCACCTGCTGGAGACGACCAGGGACCCGGTGGAGCTGATCGCGAGCCGCGTGGGCTTCGGATCGGCCACGGCGTTCCGCGACAGGTTCAAGCGGATCGCCGGAACCTCACCGCAGAGCTACCGCGCGGCTTTCCAAGGCAGCCACAACTAGGGCTGGGAGTGCTCGTGCAGCAGCAGGAGCGTGTAGGCGGCGATCGACTGGGCGTCGCTGATCTCGCCTTTGGAGATCATCGACTCGAAGTCGGCGCGCGGAAACCACGCGGACCGCATGTCCTGCTCCTCGTGCTCCCGCTCGTGGAAGCCCTCGGACAGGTTGGTCGCGAGGAACACGCGACCTCGCTGTGAGGACATGCCGGGCGCGACGTCGAGCACGCCGAGCTCGATCATCCGGCCGGCGCGCAGCCCCGTCTCCTCGCGGAGCTCGCGACGGGCCAGCTCCAGCGGGTCGGAGGCGGCGCGGTCCGGCGCGGTGCCCTGCGGGAACTCCCAGCGGCGCAGGCCGATCGGGTACCGGAACTGCTCGACGAGCCGCACGCGTTCGCCGTCGAGCGGGATGATCAGCGCGAAGTCGGGCTTGTCGACCACGCCGTAGATGCCGTTCGAACCGTCCGCGCGTTTGATCTCGTCCTCGCGAACGGTCATCCACGGGTTTGCGTACACCTGACGGGTGCCGAGGCTTTCCACGGCACGGACCGTACCTAACGCCCGGTGGTTGGACACACCCCGTAGCCTGTCGCGGTGCGTCTCGTCATCGCTCGCTGCAAGGTCGACTACGTAGGCCGACTCACCGCCCATCTGCCCATGGCGCAGCGCTTGCTGCTCATCAAGGCCGACGGCTCGGTGTCGATCCACTCCGACGACCGCGCGTACAAGCCGTTGAACTGGATGAGCCCGCCCTGCTGGCTGATCGAGGACCCGGACATCTGGACCGTGCAGAACAAGGCGGGGGAGAAGCTGATCATCACCCTCGAAGAGGTCATGCACGACTCCAAGCACGAGCTGGGCCCCGAACCGGGCCTGCAGAAGGACGGCGTCGAAGCCGACCTGCAGAAGCTCCTCGCCGAGCACGTCACGACCCTGGGCGACGGCTGGTCCCTGGTGCGCCGCGAGTTCCCGACCCCGATCGGCCCGGTCGACCTGATGTGCCGCGACTCCGGCGGCAAGTCGGTCGCCGTGGAGATCAAGCGGCGCGGTGACATCGACGGCGTCGAGCAGCTCACCCGGTACCTGGAACTGCTCAACCGCGACCCGCTGCTCGCGCCGGTGCGCGGCATCTTCGCGGCGCAGCAGATCAAGCCTCAGGCGCGAGTGCTGGCCGAAGACCGCGGGATTCGGTGCGTGGTGCTGGACTACGACGCGTTGCGCGGGATCGAGCCGGACGAGTTCCGGCTGTTCTAGGGCCCGTGGAAGAGGCCGATCGTGGCGATCGCCGCGGAGTACGGGAGAGGCATCTCAGCTCCTTGAGCTGCGGTAGTGCAGGAGCTGCATCGCTTCCTGGAGCCCGATCTCGGTCAGCTCGCGAATCCGCATGATCGCCCGGATTGCGGGCCGCTCGGCGATCGCGAGGTCGATCTCGTCACGCACGGTCTGCGGAAACGCAGCCCACTGTCGTGCGGTCTCGCATGTCCCGCAGGGTTGACTTTCGTGTGCGCGCACGCCGTGCCTCATCTCGCCGCAGCCTGGGCACGGCCAGGTCATGTACTTCAGCGAGCAGTGGTCGCACAGCACGTAGAACGCATGGTCGTCCCTGGGCGATGCCGGCATTCCGCCGCAGAAGTGGCAGACGAGGCTCGGTTCGGTCACGTGATCAGTCTCGGCTTCGGCGGCATGCCCGCGCACCCGATTTCCCTGCCTTCCGCTTTCAGCGAGCGTCCCGCGAGACCTCGTGGTTTGGTGATCATCCACACGGGGTAGGAACTCGCTCACCTGGAGTACTGTCCTCTCCTGGTCGGTTGTGTTCGACTTTGTTGAAAGTGTTGGAGGTGGGCAGTGTCGATGTCGGTGCTGGCCGAGGCGGACCTGCGGCTTGACGCGGGACCGATCGACTACGCGTTGCTCGTCATCTACTTCGCGGTGGTTCTCGGCATCGGCGTGATGGCACGACGATCCGTTTCCACCAGTCTCGACTTCCTGCTGTCCGGGCGATCGCTCCCGGCGTGGGTCACCGGGCTCGCGTTCATCTCCGCGAACCTCGGCGCGCTCGAGCTGATGGGCATGACGGCGAACGGCGCGCAGTACGGCATGGCGACCGTGCACTACTACTGGATCGGCGCCATCCCCGCGATGGTGTTCCTCGGTCTGGTGATGATGCCGTTCTACTACGGCTCGAAAGTGCGCAGTGTCCCCGAGTTCATGCGCCGCCGGTTCGGCAAGCCGGCCCACCTGGTCAACGCCATCAGCTTCGCCGTCGCGCAGATCCTGATCGCGGGCATCAACCTGTTCGCGCTCGCGGTGATCATCGACGCGCTGCTCGGGTGGCCGCTGCCGGTGTCCATCTGCGTCGCGGCGCTGGTGGTGCTCGCGTACACGACGCTCGGTGGTCTGAGTGCGGCCATCTACAACGAGGTGCTGCAGTTCTTCGTCATCGTGGCCGCGCTGGCGCCGTTGACGATCGTCGGACTGATCAAGGTCGGCGGCTGGCAGGGCATCGTCGAGAAGGTGACCGACAAGGAGCAGCTGTCCGCCTGGCCCGCGACCGAACTCACCGGCATCGACCATCCGGTGTGGAGTGTCATCGGTCTGGTGTTCGGTCTCGGCTTCGTGCTGTCGTTCGGTTACTGGACGACGAACTTCGCCGAGGTGCAGCGCGCGATGAGCGCGAAGTCGATGTCCGCGGCCAAGCGCACGCCGATCATCGGCGCGTACCCGAAGGCGTTGATCCCGGCGATCATCATCATTCCCGGCATCATCGCCGCGTTGATCGTGCCGGAGATGGCGCAGCTCAAGGCCGGCGACACGAGCAGTGGGGTGGCCTACAACGACGTGCTGCCGTTGCTGATGCGCGACCTGCTGCCCAACGGCATCCTCGGCATCGCGATCACGGGTCTGCTGGCGAGCTTCATGGCCGGTGTGGCGGCGAACGTCAGCTCGTTCAACACCGTCTTCACGTACGACCTGTGGCAGGACTACATCAAGAAGGACAAGCCGGACGAGTACTACCTGCGCATCGGGCGTCTCGCCACGGTCGGTGCGTGCGTCCTCGCGATCGGCACGGCGTTCATCGCGGCGGCGCTCGGCGGGTCCAACATCATGGACTACATCCAGGCGCTGTTCTCGTTCTTCAACGCGCCGCTGTTCGCGACGTTCATCCTCGGCATGTTCTGGAAGCGGATGACGCCAACCGCCGGGTGGGTCGGTCTGCTCGCGGGCACGTTCACCGCGATCTTCATCTACGCGATCTCGGAGCCGTCGTTCGGCATCGAGCTGCTGGAACTGCCCGGTCAGGGCGCGAGCTTCCTCGGCGCGGGTCTCGCGTTCGTGGTCGACATCGTCGTGAGCGTCGCGGTCACCATGGTCACGAGGCCCAAGCCGGACAGCGAGCTCGTCGGGCTGGTCTACAGCCTCACGCCCAAGAAGGACAGGGCGCACGCCACCACCGGTGAGGACGCGGGCTGGTACCGCTCGCCCGCCCTGCTGGGTGGCGGAGTGCTGGCCCTGACGACCGTTCTCTACTTCATCTTCGGCTGAGGGAGGCTGCCATGAGGTTGTTCGACCTGCGACTGATCATCGCTTTCCTCTTCGGCCTGTACGGCGTTGTACTGGTCGTCATCGGGCTCGGGTTCACGACCGACGAGGACCTGAAGAAGGCCGAAGGGGTCAACATCAACCTGTGGGCCGGCATCGCCATGGTGGCGCTGTCGGCGGTGTTCGCGGCGTGGGCGATGTTGCGCCCTCAGTTCGCGGACACGGACAAGCAGCCGATCAAGGAGCTATGACTGCGGACGACCAGGGTAAACAGGGTTGAAGGCCTCGATCGTCCACGCGTCGAGCCAGTTGAATGCGCGGCGGATTCGGTTTCGCACGTCTCTCCTTCTGTCGGGGTCTTCACCCAGTACAGCGCGTGGATCTTCTGAATCGTTCCCGTAGCTGTGGGTGACATGTGCCACGGGGTAACTCGGGGTACCGCCCACGAAGGCGCGCAAAGGTCGCTACCGTGCACGTCGTGCCTCGTTTTCGTGCCACCGCTGTGGTCGCCGCCGCCGCGTTGCTGATGGCCGGCTGTGCGACCGGGCCGGGTCTCGCCAAGACCAACTCGCCGCGCCGCACCGTGCAGGCGGGTGCGGACACGTCGACGTCGACCGACCCGTCGGTCAAGCAGTCCGCTCCGCCGAACAAACCGGTCGATCCGGCGTTCTCGGCGGAGCGGCTGCGCCTGGTCAACCCGTGTGCGTTGATCGAGAAGGACCTGCTGCAGACGGTCGGCACGCCGTCGAGGTACTCGAGCAGCTCCTACACGCGCTGCTCCAACTACATGAAGGACAAGACCGGCAAGACGCTGAACTTCACGCTGGACATCGGCTACTCGCTGACGTCCACCGAGCTGAAGAGGGCCACCAAGCAGATCGCGGGCCTCAAGAGCGCGGAGCAGAAGCTGAGCAACACCTCGTGCTTCATCTCGGCCGTGACGCAGGAGAGCCCGGCGCAGGCCGTGCGACTGCAGGTGAACACCGGCACCGACGGCAACGAGGCGTGCGAGCCGGGGCGCAAGGTGCTCGAAGGCGCCGTGCGCAAGCTCAAGGGCAACCCGCAGAAGTACAGCCCCCCGAAGGGCTCGCCGGTCGAGGTCGACCCGTGCGCGATCGTGGAGAAGTCGGTGCTCGCGCCGGTGCTCGGTGCCTCACCGCGGGCGCTGCCGTACGGTCTGCACCAGTGCTCGTGGACGGGGCAGAGCGCGCAGATGCAGATCGAGTTCAAGACGGCGCGCATCCCGAAGGACGGCAAGTTCGACAGCAGGTCCGTCGAGACCGATCTCGGTGGCGGGCTGAAGGGGTACCAGTCGTTCAGGGACGGCGCGTACCCCACCTGCGAGCTGGTGC
The DNA here is from genome assembly GCF_024648825.1 of Lentzea californiensis. GTDB lineage: Bacteria > Actinomycetota > Actinomycetes > Mycobacteriales > Pseudonocardiaceae > Lentzea > Lentzea californiensis. The sequence continues at coordinate 119,710 of NZ_JANBBE010000015.1, read as the reverse complement.
TGATCCGCACGAGGGATCAGGCCGACGCGGGTGAGATCGTGGAGTTCATCGTCGCGGGCTCGAAGGAGAAGGAACTGGATCGCTGCCAGGCGGCGCAGGCGTTCGCCAAGGCGGTTCTTCCTTCACTGCCCCAGGCCTGACCGTCCCGTGCGGGACCAGGCGGGGGCTGAAAGTTCCCCGAGTACGCGTTAGTGTCGAAGTTACTGGCGAGTACCGGGAGGAGTCCTCATGACGCAGACCGCTTCGGACAGCGCGCTGTCGGCCGATGGCGAGCAGCGGCGGTTCGCATCGCTGGACCCGCGCACCGGTGAGGTCGTGGCGCACCACCCGATCCACACGGCCGCCGAGGTCGAGGACGCCGTGTCCTCGGCGCGCGAGGCCGCCGCGTGGTGGGCGGGCCTCGGCTTCGAGGGCCGCAAGACCAAGCTCGACGCGTGGCGCAGGATCCTCTCGCAGCGCTCGGACGAGTTCATCGCGTTGATCAGCTCGGAGACGGGCAAGCCCGCGGACGACTCCCGCGTGGAGGTCGCGCTGGTGATGGACCACCTGCACTGGGCCTCGCGGCAAGCCGGTCGTGTGCTGGGCAAGCGCCGGGTGTCCTCGGGCATGCTGATGTTCAACCACAGCGCGACGCTGGAGTACCGGCCGTTGGGCGTCATCGGCGTCATCGGACCGTGGAACTACCCCGCGCACACGCCGATGGGTTCCATCTCGTACGCGCTCTCCGCGGGCAACACCGTGGTGTTCAAGCCGTCGGAGTTCACGCCGGGCGTCGGCACGTTCCTCGCGTCGACGTTCACCGAGGCCGTGCCGGAGTACCCGGTGTTCCAGGTCGTCACGGGCTTCGGCGAGACGGGCGCGGCACTGGTCGCCTCGGGTGTCGACAAGATCGCGTTCACGGGGTCCACCCGGACCGGCAAGAAGGTCATGGCCGCGGCCGCGGCGTCGCTGACGCCGGTGCTGGTCGAGTGCGGTGGCAAGGACGCGCTGATCGTCGACTCGGACGCCGACCTGAACGCCGCCGCCGAGGCCGCGATCTGGGGAGCGGTGTCCAACGCCGGCCAGACCTGCGCGGGCGTGGAACGGATCTACGTGGCCGAAGAGGTCGCCGACGAGTTCACCGAGATCGTGGTGAAGCGGGCGAAGAAGCTCAAGCCGGGCGGCGAGCCGAACGCGAACCTCGGGCCGATCACGATGCCGTCGCAGGTGGAGATCATCCGCGAGCACGTGCAGGACGCGCTGGACCGCGGCGGCAAGGCGCTGGTGGGCGGGCCGGACTCGATCAGGCCGCCGTACGTCGAGCCGGTGGTGCTGGTCGACGTGCCGGAGGACTCGCTGGCGGTCACGGAGGAGACCTTCGGGCCGACCGTGGTGATCAACCGGGTGCCGAACGCGCTGGAGGGCGTGCGGCTCGCGAACCAGTCGAAGTACGGGCTGGGCGCCGCCGTGTTCTCGAAGTCGCGTGGTGAGGAACTGGCCGCCGAGCTGCGGGTCGGAATGGTGTCGGTCAACTCCGTGCTGACCTACGCGGCCATTCCCGGGCTGCCGTTCGGTGGTGTCGGCGACTCCGGGTTCGGGCGCATCCACGGTGAGGACGGGCTGCGCGAGTTCGCCTACGCCAAGGCCGTGACGAAGCTGAAGTTCAAGTCGCTGATCAACATGGCGACGTTCGACAGGCCGTCCATGGCGGGCAAGCAGATGTTGCGCCTGGCGCGGACGCTCTTCGGCCGCTGAGGCGCCGAAGAGCATCCGCTCCGGTCTGTCAGAGGCCGAGCTGCTTCTTCATGTCGTCCAGGACGACGTCCGCGGCGAGCACGCCGAGGCCGAGGAAGTAGGTCTCGTCGAGGACCGGCTTGGCCTTGCCCGCCTTGACGGCGTTCAGGCCGGTCCACAACGGGCCGCCGAGCACCGACGCCTGCGCGGTCTTGGCCGGGTCGCCGTAGGTGGAGTAGAGGATGAAGTCGCCGTCGGCCTTGCTGATCTGCTCCGCGCTGACCTCGGCGGCCAGGTCGTCCACCTGGGACGAGGTCGGCTGGCCGATCTTGGCGTCGATCAGGATCGTGCCGATGAACGACTTCTTGGCGTAGAGGCGGATGCGGCCCGGCATGAAGCGCAGGGCCGTCACCGTCGGGCGCACGCCGAGCTTCTTCTCGATGGCGTCACCGGTCTCGGTGGCCTTCTTCGTGTAGTCCTCGAGCATCTTCGCGGCGTCGGCCTGGCGGTCGAGCGCGGCCGCGTTGAGCAGGAAGTTCTCCTTCCACACGTAGCCGGGGCGCACGCTGAACACAGTCGGTGCGATCGCCGCGAGCTTCGGGTAGAGGGCCTCCGCGCGCAGCTGCGAGCCCAGGATGAGGTCCGGGTTCAGCTTGGTGATCGCTTCGAGGTTGAGGTTGTTGGTCGTGCCGACGTTCTCCGGTGTGCCGCCCTTGTCGCCGATGTAGGACGGCATGGTGGGCGAGCCGTCGGTGTAGGCGATGCCGACCGGCTTGATGCCCAGTGCGACGACGTTGTCGAGCTCGCCGGTGTCGAGCACGATCACCCGTTCGGGTTTCTTCTCGAGCTTGGTCTCACCCATCGCGTGCTTGATCGTGCGGGGGAACTCGCCGCGCTTCTGCGTCGTGCCGAAACCGCCGCTCAGTTCGTACGCCTTGCCGAAGTCCTCGCCACCTTGGGCGACGGTCGGCTTGTCCGGCGTGCTGGAGCAGGCGGTCAGGGTCAGGGCGACTGCGACGAGCAGCGCTGCTCTCTTCGACACGACGTTGTTCCTCCACTACGGAACGTGATGTTGACCTGCATTTCTTAGGGCGGCCTAACGGTACGCGGGTCCTTTGCCAGTTCCGAGTGTCAGACCCCCGGAGTAAGAAGGAACACGGCACCGACTTCTCGGGAGGGCTGTTCGATGAAGAAGATCATCAATGATCCGGAAACCGTGGTGCAGGACGCACTGCGGGGAATGCAGGCAGCCCATTCCGACCTGCTGACCGTGCACTACGACCCAGCCGTCGTCGTGCGCGCCGACGCGCCGGTGCGGGGCAAGGTCGCGATCATCTCGGGTGGAGGGTCGGGCCACGAACCGTTGCACGGCGGGTTCGTCGGGCGCGGCATGCTCGACGCGGCCTGTCCTGGCCCGGTGTTCACGTCGCCGACGTCGGACCAAGTGGTCGACGCCGTGTCGCGGACGGACGGTGGCGCGGGCGCGTTGCTGATCGTGAAGAACTACACCGGCGACGTGCTGAACTTCGAGATGGCCGCCGAGCTCGCGGAGTCGGAGGTCAGGTCCGTCGTGATCGACGACGACGTGGCGGTGAAGGACTCGCTGTACACGGCCGGGCGTCGCGGCGTCGGCGGCACGGTGCTGCTGGAGAAGATCGTGGGCGCGGCCGCTGAGCGCGGTGCCGACCTGGCTGCTTGTGAAGCGCTGTCGTTGCGCGTGATCGCGTCGGTGCGGTCGATGGGCCTCGCGCTGACCGCGTGCACGGTGCCGCACGTGGGTTCGCCGTCGTTCGAGCTGGCCGACGACGAGATGGAGCTCGGCGTCGGCATCCACGGCGAACCGGGCCGGCAGAAGGTGCACGCCGGTACCGCCGCGGAGATGGTCTCGGCGTTGCTCGAGCCGATCCTGGAAGACCTGCCGTTCGCGTCAGGTGACCGGGTGCTGCTCTTCACGAACGGGATGGGCGGGACACCTCTGCTCGAGCTGTACCTGGCGCACGGCATCGCCGAGCAGTTGCTGGCTGATCGGGGGATCACGGTGGAACGGCGGCTGGTCGGTCCGTACATCACGAGCCTGGAGATGCAGGGCATGAGTCTCACGCTGCTCCGCCTCGACGACGAGATGGTCGAGCTGTGGGACGCGCCGGTCCACACGCCCGCGCTGCGGTGGGGAGTCTGAGGTGGGTTGCACGGCAGCGGACGTCGTGGCGGCCGTGCGTGCCGCCGCGGCCGTCGTCCAGGACCACCGCGACGAACTGGTGCGCCTGGACCAGGCGATCGGCGACGCCGACCACGGCGAGAACATGAAGCGCGGCTTCACCGCCGTGCTGTCCCGTTTGGACACCGAGCCGCCCGACACACCCGGCAAGGTGCTGAAGCTGGTCGCCACGACGTTGATCTCGACGGTCGGCGGTGCGGCAGGCCCGTTGTACGGCACCGCTTTCCTGCGCGCGTCGGCCGCGGTGGGCGACGCGGCGGAGCTGGACCGCGACACGGTGGCCCGAGCCCTGCAGGCCGCGCTCGAAGGCGTGTTCGCCCGCGGCAAGGCCGTGGTGGGCGACAAGACGATGGTCGACGCCCTCACCCCGGCCGTGACGGCTGCGGCGTCCGCGGAAGGCACGGTGGCCGCCACCCTCTCCGCAGCCGCCGACGCAGCGGAAGAAGGCGCTTCCTCGACCGTGCCCATGGTGGCGCGCAAGGGCCGCGCCTCCTACCTCGGTGAGCGCAGCGCCGGCCACATGGATCCGGGCGCGAGGTCGACGGCGTTGCTGTTGCGCGCCTTCGCGGACGCGGCGGCCAAGGCATGACGGCGGCGGCGTCGGTGAGCCGAGTGGGCCTGGTGGTCGTCTCGCACAGCGCCATGCTGGCCAACGGAGTGGCGGAACTGGCCTTGCAGATGGCCCCGGACGTCGTGGTGCTCCCGGTGGGCGGCACCGAGGAAGGCGGCCTGGGCACCGACTACGGCGCGGTGGTCGAAGCACTGGCCGACGCGGACGCGGGTGCGGGCGTGGTCGTGCTCTACGACCTGGGCAGCGCCAAGATGACTGCGGAAATGGCCGTCGAGTCAGCGGACGACCCCTCCCGCTACGCCGTGGTGGACGCCCCCTTGGTGGAAGGCGCGGTAGCGGCAGCCGTAGCCGCCCAGGGAGGAGCCCCGCTGCCCGACGTGGCGAGCGCAGCCGAGGGCGCCTCGGGCGAGGCCCCGGTGTCCGCACCCACCCGTCCAGCACTGCACCTGGTGCCGGACGCCGTCTCGGCCGAAGTGCTGCTGACCAACGCGGTGGGCCTTCACGCCCGCCCGGCGGCCCTGCTGGCCCGCACCGTCGCAGAACTCGACGCCGACGTGGTGGTCCGCTACGGCGCCGAGGAGGCGAACGCGGCAAGCGTGCTGGCCCTGATGGGCCTGAGCGCGCCAGGCGGCAAGTCGATCACCGTCGTCGCGACGGGCAAGGACGCGGAGGAGGCGGTGCGGCGCATCGAGGAGCTGGCGAAGAGGGGGTTCGACGACTGACACCGCACGCCGGACGCGGGCGTGACGATCAGGCCGCGCGGTCGTTGGCGGCTTGACTGTGGCCGGTGGCGTCGTGGGGAGTTTGCGCGGCGGGAGGCTGCCGCGTGGCAAGTTGCTGTCGCGATGCCGCAGTCGCGCGACGAAGCTGCGGATAGCCGCTGCCGTCCCAGATGCGCAGCGCACATTGGGGTGGCCGGCTCGCCACATCGGGCACCGCGATTCGGCCGCCTCAGTCCGCAGGCCACCTCAGCTCGAGGCATGCCGCCTCGGTTTGTCGCGATCCAGTCTCGCCGAGGCCACCGACCCTCGCGGGCCCGCGTCGGCGAAGCCCCGCCTCCAGGCCCCCGCCTCCCCGCCCACTACTCGCCCCCGCCACCGCCCTCTTGCAGCCCGCTTTGCCGCGCCCGACCTTCCGCCCCCGCCCTTCTGCGCTCCACACTCCCGCGCCCTGACCTCCCGAGCCCGCGCGGCCGAGGCCCTACCCGCTGCGGTCCCCTCGCAGCTCCGCCCCTCACACCGCGCGTCCGGCCCTCCGCCCCCAACGCAGCCCGACCAGCCCGCCACCCCTCAGATAGCGCAAGCCCCCGTTCCCCCACATGGGTTCATCAGGCAAAAGTCCGGCCGCGGGCGTTCGCTAGACCGATAACTGTTTCGATCCCGATGGCGAAGCTCACGACGCCCGCCGGCGCTGGGAGTGGCATAGTCGCCCGCAAGTTACTCCTTGGTAGCCCACGATTTACCCCGGCAGGGAGGTCTGCAGTGGCGCGCGAAATCAACACCGTCGGAGTCGTCGGCTTCGGAACCATGGGCGCGGGCATTGTGGAGGTACTCGCGCGCACCGGGCTCGCGGTGAAGGTGGTGGAAGTCGACGCCGCCGGCGTCGAGCGCGGTCTCGGGCACCTCGAGCACTCGACGCAGCGGGCCGTGAAGCGCGAGAAGCTCACCGCGGACGAGAGTGCGGCGCTGCACGGCAGGGTCACCACGAGCCTCGACCTGAGCAGCCTCGCGGACTGCGACCTCGTCGTCGAGGCGGTGCCGGAGAGCATCGAGCTCAAGTCGCGGATCTTCAAGGAGCTCGACGAGGTCCTGAAGCCCGAGGCGATCATCGCGTCCAACACGTCGTCGCTGTCGATCACCGAGATCGGCGTCGTCACGAAGAGGCCCGGCAAGGTCGTGGGTCTGCACTTCTTCAACCCCACGCAGGTCCTCAAGCTGGTCGAGGTCGTGCGCACGGTCGTCACGGAGCCGGACGTGATCACCGACGTGGTCGCGTTCACCGAGCGGCTGGGCAAGTCACCGGTCGTGATCGGGGACCGGGCGGGCTTCATCGCGAACGCCCTCCTCTTCCCGTACCTGAACCACGCCGTCAAGATGCTGGAGTCCAAGTACGCGACGCGCGAGGACCTCGACGCCGCCATGCGGTACGGGTGCGGTTACCCGATGGGACCGTTGGCGCTGCTGGACCTCATCGGTCTCGACACCGCGTACGAGATCCTCGACACGATGTACCACCAGTCGCGCAACCGGTTGCACTCGCCGGCGCCGCTGCTGAAGCAGATGATCACGGCCGGGCTGCTCGGCAGGAAGACCGGGCGCGGTTTCTACACCTACGACGGGCCCGATTCGCCGGTTGTCGTGAAGGACGTGCACACACCGTCCGAAGTGGACAGTGCTACGCAGGCGCGTGAGGTCCAGCGGGTCGGTGTCATCGGTACCGGCACGATGGCCACGGGCATCGCCGAGGTGTTCGCCAAGCGCGGGTACGACGTGGTGTTGCGGGCGCGCGGTCTGGACAAGGCGGAGAAGGCGATCGGCGCGGTGCGCAAGTCGCTCGACCGCGCGGTCAGCAAGGGCAAGCTGACCGAACAGGACCGCGACGCGGTGCTCGGCCGCATCTCGCCCGCCGTGGAGTTCGTGGAACTGGCGGACTGCGACCTGGTCGTCGAGGCGGTGGCCGAGGAGATCGGGATCAAGAAGGAGGTCTTCGCGGCGCTCGACGAGGTGTGCAAGCCCGGCGCGGTGCTCGCGACGACCACGTCGTCGCTGCCGGTCATCGAGATCGCGGCGGCCACCGGCAGGCCGGCGGACGTCGTGGGCCTGCACTTCTTCAACCCCGCGCAGGTCATGAAGCTGGTGGAGGTCGTGGAGACGATCTCCACGGGCGCCGACGTGGTCGCGACGGCCCGCAAGATCTGCCTCGACCTCGGCAAGCACCCGGTGCACTGCGGCGACGTGGCCGGCTTCATCGTCAACGCGCTGCTCTTCCCGTACCTGAACGACGCGGTGAGGATGCTGGAGGCCCACTACGCGGAGGCCGACGACATCGACAACGCGATGAAGGTCGGCTGTGGCCTGCCGATGGGACCGTTCGCGCTGCTCGACGTCGTGGGTCTGGACGTGTCGCTGGCCATCCAGCGCACGCTCTACAACGAGTTCCGCGAGCCCGGTTTCGCGCCGGCGCCGTTGCTGGAGCACCTGGTCACGGCCGGTCGTCTCGGTCGCAAGACGGGCAAGGGGTTCCGCGACTACTCGTGAGCCGCTCACAGGGGCACCATGTCGCGTCTGGCATGGTGGGAGCCATGCGGCGACTGGTGCTCCTGTTGGCTGTCCTCGTGCTCGCGTCCGGCTGTGCGCGTGCGATCGTCGAGGGCAGTCCGGTCGCGCAGGCCCCTCTCGACGTGACCTCACCGTTCGGCGAGGAAGGGTCCACGGACCCGAGCACCGAGCCCAGTGAGTCCGAGGACCCGGAGAGCGCGCCGATCGACGGCGAGATCACGCCCAACTGCGCCAAGCTGAAGTGGACGGACCTGCCCTACCCCGGTGCCAAGGCCGAAACGCCGCCCACGCAGATCAACTACGACTCGACGTTCGAGGAGTCGTGCCGCTGGACGACGAAGATCGACGGCGTCGAAGTCGGTGTCTCCCTGCGGTATCGCGACAGCAAGCAGATCAAGATCGAGCGCACCACCGGCGAGTGGGACGTGAAGGACCACAAGATCGCGTACCTCGACCGCTCGGGCGAGCAGGACGTCGAACCGTCGTGCGTGCTCGCCCTGCCCTACAACGGTGGCGGGCTCGGCATCATCGTCATCGACTCGAGCGGCAAGTTCGGCGACGTCTGCGAGCAGGGCCGCAAGATCGCCGAGGTCATGATCGACCGCGAGACCGCCTAGTCCTGGTCCTGTCCCGCAGTGCGCCACGGCTTCAGCTTCTCCGGGTTCCGCATCGCCCAGATCCTGGTGATCTGGTCGTTCTCCACCTCGAAGGCCGCCACCGTCACCGCGACATCGTCACGAGTCGCCACCAGGCCCGGCCTGCCGTTGACCGTCCTGGCGAGGATCGTCAGATCCGGCGCGATCTTCGCGATGCCGATGACGTAGCGGGCGATCTGCTCGCGGCCTGCCACCGGCTTCAGCACCGTGCCGACCTGGCCGCCGCCGTCGGCGATCATGATGGCGGCCGGGTCCAGTAGGGCGATCAGGGCCTGGATGTCCTGCGCTTCCCAGGCTTGTTTGAAATCTCGCACCACGTCCGCCTGCCGCGCGGCCGGGATCTCGTCGCGCCGCGACGCGCGAATCCGCCGTCGCGCGGACGTGGCCAGTTGCCGGCACGCCGCGGGGCTCCTGCCGACGATGTCCGCGACCTCCGCGAACGGGAACCGGTAGACGTCGTGCAGCACGAAGCTGACCCGTTCCGCCGGAGTCATCTGCTCCAGCACCACCAGGAACGCCATGGTGACCGACTCGTCGAGGGTGACGCGGTCCGCCGGATCGGGCCCGCCGCCCCATTCCTCCCGGTCCGGGAGAGGCTCCGGAATCCACTCACCGACGTAGCGCTCCCGCCTGGCCCTGGCCGACCCCAGCACGTCCAGGCAGATGCGGCCGGCGACCCTCGTCAGCCACGCTCCCGGGGACTCGATGGTGTCCCGCTGGTCCGGTGACAGCGCGTACCACCGCGCGTAGGTCTCCTGCAGCACGTCCTCGGCGTCGGCCAGCGAACCCAGCAGGCGGTAGGCGAGGTTCAGCAGGTGCCGCTGTTCGCTCACGATCGCGTGCACACCAGGATCAGCCAAGGTCCCCCGCCTCACATTTCCGGATGCTGCGTCGTCGGACTGTCATGACCACGCAGACCACGGCAAGACCCGCCAACTTCAAGCTTCTGCACGCCACCGTCGTGCTGCAGACCGGAGCCGTCTTCCTCCAGTCCGTCACCGCGGGGTTGATGATGACCCTCCCGTACGGGCACGTCCTGCACAGCGCCGGCTCGTACACGTTGTGGGTCGTCACGGTCGTCCACGTCGTCGCCGCGGTTCTCGCGTGGCGGCCGGGCGGCGGCTCACCTCAGCCCATCTGGTTCGCGGCCGGCTTCCTGGCGCTGATCACCGCTCAGGTCTTCAGCGGCCTCTTCCACCTCACGGCGCTGCACGTTCCCCTCGCCGCGGCACTGCTCGTCGCCAGCGTGGTCTACCTCTTCAAGATCCGGCGCTAGCTGCAGCAACCTCCGCCGCAGCACCCACCGCCGCCACCACCGGGCGCGGCCTGCTGCGTGCCGCCGATACCGGCCATGGACAGCAGCTTCACCGTGTCGGGATGGCCCTCGGGACAGCTCGCCGGCGAGGACGACTCGCTCATCGGGCGCTGCACGTCGAAGGCGTCGTCGCAGGTTCGGCAACGGAACTCGTAGGTCGGCACGCCCTGATTCTACGAGCGGTTAACGTGTTGTCGTGCCACGTCGCAACAGCCCCAAGCCACACGACCCCCGACCCCTCGGTGGTGGTGTCGGCTGGGCGCGCACCGAGTCGGGTCCGGACGGGGACTGGCTGGTCCGCGCCATCTCGGGCGCGCAGGCGCAGAAGACCTACCGCTGCCCCGGCTGCGACCACGAGATCCGCCCCGGCGTCGCACACGTCGTGGCGTGGCCCGCCCAGGAGACGGGCTCGGTGGAGGAACGCCGCCACTGGCACCAGGCGTGCTGGGACTCGCGCGGCCGGCGCTGGCCGGCCGCGCGCCGCTGGTAGCTGCTAGACCCCGACCTGCGCACGCCACCGTTCGAGCCGGAAGCGGAACTCTTCCGGCTGCTCGACGGGCGGCAGGTGGCCCGCGCCCTCGATGCGTTCGCTCGTGGAGTGCATCAGCGTCACGGCGAGCTTCGCGGCCACGTCGGGCGGCGTGAGCTTGTCGTGTTCGCCCACGAGCACCAGGGACGGGACGTTCAGCGACTCCAGCACGTTCGTCGAGTCCGGCCGCTTCGCCATCGCACGCTGCCACCACGCCACGTCCTCGGCCTGCTGATCGAGGATCATGGTGCGCACCGCCGCCCGCGCCGTGTCCGAGGCGTCCGGGCCGAGCAGGTTCGGCAGCATCGCGTCCGCCAGCCACTCGCCGACGCCCTCGCGTTCGACGCGGTCCGCCATCGCGTGCCGGTTCGCGGCTGCGTCCGGAGCGTCCGCGGTGTGCTTGGTGTCGACGAAGACCAGGCCCTTGACCCGCTCCGGCGCACGCCTGAGCAACGCCATCGCCACGTAGCCGCCCATCGAGCAGCCGCCGAGCACGACGCTGCCCAGCTTCCGCTCGTCGAGCACGCCGAGCACCTGGGCGGCGACGGTGTCGAGATCGGGTTCACCGTTTCCGCGCAACGACGGCGTCAGCGCGCCCGGCACGTCCCACATCCGCGCGTCGAGCGGAAAGGCGTGCAGCAGCACCAGGTCGTCCATCAGCTCTCCCACTCCGGCGCCAGCACCGACCACACCTCGACGTCCTGACGAACCCCGCGGTGCAGGAAGTACGAGCGCAGCACGCCGTCCCTGCTCATCCCGAGCCGCCGCGCGACCGCGATGCTGGGCGCGTTCGCCGACGACACCAGCCACTCAACCCGATGCACGCCGCGTTCGCGAACCACCCAGTCGATCAGGATCGTCGCCGCCCGCGTGACCAGCCCCTTGCCGGTCGCGGCGGGCTCCAGCCAGCACCCGACCTCGGCGCGGCCCTGCGGGACGTCCATCACGCGCAGCAGCACGCCGCCGACCAGCTTGTCGTCCAGCCAGATCCCGAAGATCCGCCCGGTGTCGGCCGCCGCCTTGTCCGCGTAGCCCTGCAGGAGCTCGCGCGTGCTCTCCAGGTCCTTCGCCTTGTCCGCGAACCCGATGTGCTGCCCGATGAACTCCCGGCCGCGCTCCATGTGCGCGAAGAACTCCTCGGCCTGCCACGGTTCCAGCGGCCTGAGCTCGGCACCCTCTGTGCCCAGCGGTTTCACGAACATCCTGTTCCCCCAAGATGGTGTGTTGTGACGACGCGAATCGTATTGGTGCGCCACACGCAGTCCGTGCCGCCGCGCTTCGGCGTGCCCGACGACGACCGGCGCCCGCTGACGCCCGCGGGCGTGGAGGCGGCGAAGTCGTTGGCCGGGCGCCTTGCCGCGTACGAGCCCGCCGCGGTGCTGTCGAGCCCGCAGCTGCGCGCGGTGCAGACCGTCACGCCGGCCGCCGACGCGCTGGGGCTCGCGGTGACGACGTGGCCCGAGCTGCGGGAGTGGGAGTCGGGACTGCTGCCGAGTGCGGACTGGGAGGCCCGGTACGCCACAGCTGGGCTCAGCCGGGATCCGTGCACGGGGCGGGGGAGAGCCTCGACGCGCTGACGTCGCGGGCCGGGAAAGCGTTGGCGCGCATGGCCGTGGAGTACCCGGACGTGACTGTGCTGGTGGGGTCGCACGGGACGTTCCTGACGCGTGCGTTGATCGCGTCGGGACGTGCTGTGGATCGGGCGTTCTGGCGTGCGATGCCGATGCCGGCGGTCCACGAGGTCGTGGTCTGACCTGCGCGAACCCGAAATTGTCGGTGCCGGATGGGATGATTGAAATCAGGGGTCCCCCTAGGCGGGGGACCCCTGCGTGAGCTTGCGGCGCGAAGATTTTCAGCCGGCTGCGCGCGGGTGGGCTCGCGACGGCAGGAGTCTCTGGCCGGCTGCCGCGCGAGCTTGTGGCGTCAGGACTTCTTGGCGGTCTGCGGACGTGCGAGCTGCGCCGTGGGGCCGTCGACCTGAGATGACTGGGCCTGGGGCGCCTTCGGCTGCGGTGCCTTGGGCTGCGGTGTCTTCTGCTGGGGAGCCTGAGCCGGCTTGTTCGGCGCGGCGGGCGCGGCCTGCTGAGCAGGAGAGGCCTGCTTCGCGGGAGCCGGGGCCTGGGCGGGCTGGGGCTGGGCGGGCTGGGCCGGAGAACCCGAACCCTTCGCGGCACCAGCCTGCGCCGGAGCACCCGCAACCTGTGCCGGAGCACCTGAACCCTGCGCGGGAGCACTCGGTGCCTGGGCACCGGAACCCTGCGCCGGGGCACTCTGACCCTGAGCCGGAGCGCTAGGCCCCTGAGACGGGGCGCCGGAGCCCTGTGCCGGAGTACCCGGACCCTGCGGCGCGGGAGCGGGCGCGGCCGGCTTCTCCTCTTCCACCGGGTCGAGCAGCGGCACGACGTCCTGCAGCGCCGTCCGCACGTTGTGGAGCTGGTGCGACAGGCGGTTGCGCAGGTTGCGGAGCTGTTCCACGCGCTGGGCGGCGGCGGTGGTGCGGCGGTTGGCTTCCTCGGTGGCCTCGCGGACGCGGCGGTTCGACTCGTCGGTCGCTTCCTGGATGCGCGCGGTGGCCTCGGTGACCGCGGCGTGGCGGCGGCGGTTGGCCTCTTCGGTGGCCTCGCGGACGCGGCGTTCGGCGTCGGCCTTCGAGGTGGTCTGTTCCTGTGTGATCGCGGCGCGGACGCGGGCGGCTTCCTCAGCCGCCTCGCGCATGCGGCGGTCAGCTTCGTTCTTGGAGGCGGCTTCCTGGGCTGCCAGCGTCGCCATCGCCTCGGAGCGGCGGGCGGCCATCGCGATCTCGAAGTCCTCTTCGACGGTCACGCGGCGCTGCTCGGACTCGTCGGCGATCTTGCGTGCGGCGCTCTCGGCCTCGGAGACGATCTTCTCGGCCTCGTTGCGCGCGGTTTCCAGCACGTTCTTGTGCTCGGCCTCCATGGCCGCGCGGCGTTCGTCCAGTTCGGCGATCAGCGTTTCGTAGCGCTGGCGCAGCACACCCGCGTCGGCTTCCGCCTTGGCGCGGATGTGCCCGCCTTCCGCTTCGGCGCGGGCCTTGATCTCGTTGGCCTCGTCCTGGGCCAGCCGCAGCATGCGCTGGAGGCGCTCGGAGAGCCCCTCCAGCGTCGTCGGCGGCAGCGACAGGCGCTCCACCTGGTTGCGCATCTCGGTGATCTCCGAGCGTGCGGCTTCCAGCTGGCGCGCCAGGTCGGACGTCTGGGAGACGGCGGCATCGCGGTCCGCGGCGAGCAGCCGCAGGTCCGAGTCGAGGCGTTCGAGATGATCCTCGACCTGAGCGCGGTCGTAACCGCGCTTGACGATGTCGAAGCCGGATCCCAGTGGGACGAGGTCACGGTCGTCGGCGAGGCCCATGCCCCTCACGCTACCCGTTCGGGTAACCCCAGAAGGTCACACACCCCGGAATCGATTGATAGCTGTGAGGTGCTTCGCGCGCAGTTCGTGATCCAGCACACCAAGACCTTCTTCCGGCGCAAGGCAGAGCACGCCGACCTTGCCCTGGTGCGCGTTGCGGTGCACGTCGTGCGCGGCCTGGCCCGTTTCGTCCATTGAGTACACCTTGGACACCGTCGGGTGGATCTTTCCCTTTGCGATCAACCGGTTCGCCTCCCACGCCTCGCGGTAGTTCGCGAAGTGCGAGGAGATGATGCTCTTCAGGTTCATCCACAGGTAACGGTTGTCGTACTGGTGCATGTACCCGGAGGTCGACGCGCACGTGACGATCTTGCCGCCCTTGCGCGCCACGAACACCGACGCGCCGAACGTCTCGCGGCCGGGGTGCTCGAACACGATGTCCGGGTCCTCGCCGCCGGTCAGCTCACGGATGCGAGCGCCGAACCGCTTCCACTCGCGCGGGTCCTGCTCGTGCTCGTTCTTCCAGAACTTGTAGCCCTCGGCGGAACGATCGATGATCAGTTCGGCGCCCATGGAACGAACGATCTCCGCCTTCTCCGGCGAGGAGACGACGCAGATGGGCGTGGCGCCACCGTTCAGCGCGAACTGCGTGGCGTACGAGCCCAGGCCGCCGGACGCACCCCAGATCAGCACGGTGTCGCCCTGCTTCATGTTCGCACCGTTGGTCGACACGAGCTGGCGGTACGCGGTGGAGTTCACCAGACCCGGTGACGCCGCCTCTTCCCACGTGAGGTGCTTCGGCATCGGCATCAGCTGGTTCGACTTCACCAGCGCGAGGTCCGCGAGACCACCGAAGTTCGTCTCGAAGCCCCAGATCCGCTGCTGCGGGTCGAGCATCGTGTCGTTGTGGCCGTCCGGTGCCTCCAGCGGCACGTCCAGGCAGTGCGCCACGACGCGGTCGCCCGGCTTCCACGCGGTGACACCGGGACCGGTGCGCACGACAACGCCGGCCAGGTCCGATCCCACGACGTGGTACGGCAGGTCGTGGCGGCCGCCCAGCTTGCGCAGGAAGCCGAACGTGGACACCGGCTCGAAGATCGAGGTCCACACGGTGTTGTAGTTGATCGCGGACGCCATGACGGCGACCAGCGCCTCGCCCGGACCGAGCTCCGGCGTGGCGACTTCGTCGACGTGCAGCGACTTGCGCGGGTCCTTGTCCCGCGTCTCGAGGCCCGAGAACATGTCGGCCTCGTCCGCGTGCACCGTCACGCCCCGATAGCTGTCCGGAACGTCCAAGGAACCGATCGCGCCCAGCTCATCGGCCAGGATCGCGTCAAGGATCTTCTGCACGGCGGCATTCCTTCCCGATTGAGGGATAGTCGCAGGTTGCCGGAGGTTACTCACCAGTAACCGATTCAGAATCACGCGTGTGAGGGATCCCACCCGAAATGTCCACCGGGCGTCGGAGTGATCGAGGGGCGTGCGCCCTGCGGACGCGAACAGGCGTTCGCCGCTAGTGCTTCGCGGGCTCGACCAGTTCGATGAGCACGCCGCCCGCGTCCTTCGGGTGCACGAAGTTGACCCGGCTGCCGGCCGTGCCGCGCTTGGCCGCGTCGTAGAGCAGGCGCAGGCCCTTCGCCCGCAGCGCGTCCGCCGCGACGTCCACATCGGACACCCGGTAGGCGAGCTGCTGCAGGCCGGGGCCGGAGCGGCCGATGAACTTGGCGATCGTCGAGGCCTCGTTCAGCGGGGCCAGCAGCTGGATCGCGGTGCCCGCGTGGTCGCCGGGCGCGTGCAGCATGGCCTCGCGCACGCCCTGCTCCTCGTTGACTTCCTCGTGAGCGACTTCGAGGCCGAAGTTGTCGCGGTAGAACGCGATGGCGGCGTCGAGGTCGGGCACGGCGATGCCCACGTGGTCGATCGCGGTCACGAATCGAGCGAGGTCTGCGTTCATAGCGGGGAAGGGTATCCACCTGATCGGTGCAGGTGCTCATGTGCGAGGTCTCACACGATTACCGCCCAGTAGCCCCAGGTATGGTGCCTAGTTAACGACCGTTCGCTCTTCCAATGGAGGCAGTTGTGTCCGGTTCCGTGATCGTCGCCGGTGCGCGTACCCCGATGGGCCGACTGCTGGGATCGCTCAAGGACTTCTCGGGCGCCCAGCTGGGTGGCGTCGCGATCAAGGCGGCGCTGGAGCGCGCGGGCGTGGCCCCCGAGCAGGTGCAGTACGTGATCATGGGTCAGGTGCTCACCGCCGGCGCGGGTCAGATTCCCGCCCGCCAGGCCGCTGTGGCCGCGGGCATCCCGATGAGCGTGCCCGCGCTGACCATCAACAAGGTGTGCCTGTCCGGCATCGACGCGATCGCGCTGGCCGACCAGCTGATCCGCGCCGGCGAGTTCGACGTCGTCGTGGCCGGTGGCCAGGAGTCGATGACGCAGGCGCCGCACCTGCTGCCGAAGTCGCGCGGCGGGTTCAAGTACGGCGACGTGACGCTGCAGGACCACATGGCGCACGACGGTCTGTTCTGCGCGTTCGACCAGGTCGCGATGGGCGTCTCGACCGAGAAGTACAACGAGCGCTACGGCGTCACGCGGGAGGAGCAGGACGCGTTCTCCGCGCGGTCGCACCAGCTCGCCGCGAAGGCCGCCGGGAACGGCGTGTTCGACGCCGAGATCGCGCCGGTCGCGATCCCGCAGCGCAAGGGCGACCCGGTCCTGTTCAGCACGGACGAGGGCGTCCGCGCCGACACGACCGCCGACTCGCTCGGCAAGCTGCGCCCGGCGTTCGCCGCGGACGGCACCATCACCGCGGGCTCGGCGTCGCAGATCTCCGACGGTGCGGCCGCCGTGGTCGTGATGAGCAAGGCGAAGGCCGAGGAACTGGGCCTGGAGTGGATCGCGGAGATCGGCGCCCACGGCGTCGTCGCGGGTCCCGACGCCTCGCTGCACGAACAGCCGTCCAACGCGATCAAGGCCGCGTGCGCCAAGGAGGGCATCGACCCCGCCGACCTCGACCTGATCGAGATCAACGAGGCGTTCGCGGCGGTCGGCATCGTCTCGTCCCGTCAGCTCGGGATCTCCGAGGACAAGGTCAACGTCAACGGCGGCGCCATCGCGCTGGGCCACCCGATCGGCATGTCCGGTGCCCGCATCGCCCTGCACCTCGCGCTCGAGCTGCAGCGCCGAGGCGGCGGCGTGGGCGCCGCGGCGCTGTGCGGTGGTGGTGGTCAGGGTGACGCCCTGATCATCCGCGTGCCCGCCAAGGCCTAGTGTCCTCGGCCGTGGCCACAGCTGTTGACGTAGCAGGACTGGTCGACCGCGCGCGTGACGGCGAGCCGCGCGCGGTCGCCAGGCTGATCTCGCTGGTGGAACAGGCGAGCTCGGCCCTCCCGGAGGTGGCTGCGGCACTCGCCCCGCACACCGGCAACGCCCAGGTCATCGGCCTGACCGGCGCCCCCGGCGTGGGCAAGTCGACCTCCACCAACGCCCTCGTGCGCGCCTTCCGCGCCGAGGGCAAGCGCGTGGCCGTGATCGCCGTCGACCCGTCCAGCCCGTTCTCCGGCGGCGCCCTGCTGGGAGATCGCGTGCGCATGGGCGACCACGCCACCGATCCCGGCGTCTTCATCCGCTCGATGGCCACCCGTGGCCACCTCGGCGGCCTGTCCTGGGCCACCCCGCAGGCGTTGCGCGTGCTCGACGCCGCCGGCTTCGACGTGGTCCTCGTGGAGACGGTCGGCGTCGGTCAGTCCGAGGTGGAGATCGTCGCCCTCGCCGACACGACCATCGTGCTGCTGGCACCGGGCATGGGCGACGGCATCCAGGCCGCGAAGGCGGGCATCCTGGAGATCGCGGACGTCTTCGTCGTCAACAAGGCCGACCGCGACGGCGCAGACCAGACAGCGCGCGACCTCAAGTACATGATCTCCCTGGGCCGCCGCGACCGCTCCGGCCCGGTCTGGCGCCCACCGGTCGTGAAAACGGTGGCCGCCCGCATGGAGGGCCTCGACCGCGTCGTCGAGGCGATCGCCGAACACCAGTCGTGGATGGCGGCGCACGGCGAACTCCAGGAACGCCGCCTCCGCAGGGCGGGCGCCGAGATCGAGGCGATCGCCGTGGACCGGGTCCGCACCCGCTTCGGCCCGGTCGACCAGCTCGCGAAGCGCGTGGTTTCCGGCGAACTGGACCCGTTCGCCGCGGCCGAGCTGTTGATCAGCGGTAATCTGCGGCCATGACCGCTTGGGGAGCACCTCCACCCGTCATCGTCGACCTCGGCAAGAGCGACACCCGCAAGGTGCTGATCGGCGGCTCGGTAGCCGGAATCCTGGGCGTCCTCGCCCTGGTGGGTGCCGTCACCGCCTTCGTGGACGGCGAACCGGTGGGCGGCAGCATCGCGGCCGTCATCGGCATCGCGTTCACCGGCATCGGCGTCATGGCCGTCGTCAAGTGGAAGACCATCTCCCGCCCCCGCAAACTCGTCATCGAGCAGCAGGGCATCCGCCTCGACGACCCGCAGAGCATGCCGTGGGCGGTGGCCTGGCAGGAACTGGGCGCGATCTCGATCTCCCGGACCCAGGAACGCGCCGTTCAGCTCGCCGACGCCCTGGTGCCCCGAACCCTGGTGCGCGTCGACCTGCACCCGCGCGACCCGCAGCAGTTCCGGCCCGCGCACCCGACGATGGAACCCCTGTGGGAGTTCCACCGGGTGCAGAACGGCTACCGGCTGCCGCTGGGCGACTCGGCCGGGTTCATCGGGCCGATCGACCACGGACTGCGGACGTTCGCCCCGCAGATCTACCGCGGAGTGATCGACGAGGGCTTCACCGTCGGCCTGCACTGAGCAACCGCCCGCCCACGCGAGCCGACCCCCGTCCGTCACGCTTCTGAGTCAACCAAGACGCACCTCTACTCTCAGTAGTCCCAAAGTTCACTGTTGGCAGTGATGGTCTCCCCCTTGACTACGCTGGGGAGTTACCCTCAGTCGTTCGTGCGGTGTCACTTCTATCCCCCAAAAGGGGTGAAGCCGTGGGCGTCAACGTGAGCACGGAACAGCGGGTGCTGGATGTCGTGCTGTCGTTCGCCGAAGACGACACCCTGCCCGAGCTGCTTCGTCACGTCGTCGAATCCGCCTGCGAGCTGATCGAGGCCCCTTACGGCGCGTTGGCGGTGATCAACGGTCACAAGGAGCTCACCGAGTTCGGCAGTCATCACGACGGGCAGGTCCAGATCACGTCCGGTGATCCGCGCTCGATCGGCGTAGCGGACTTCCTGGGGGCGCCGATCAAGGTGCACGACGAGACGTTCGGCAACCTCTTCCTCGCGGGCAAGCCGGAGTTCACCGCCCAGGACCGCTACATCCTCTCCGCGCTGTCGACGGCCGCAGGGAGCGCTGTTGGCCACTTGGACCGCTATGAACAGGCGCGCAAGCGTGAGGTGTGGCTCCGGGCCGCCGCCGAGGTGACCACTGACCTGCTGATGGGCACGAACGGCCGTGACGCGCTCTACCTCGTGGCGCGGACGGCGCGCAGGACGGCGAACGCCGACTTCGCGGCGGTGGTGCTTCCCGACCAGAACGGTGAGCTCGTCATCGAGGTGACCGACGGCGGTCGGTACGACGCGGAGGGCGTGCGGGTGCCGAAGGAGGGCACCGCCACCTACCGGGTCTTCGGGTCGGGCCAGGGGGAGTGCCACGACGAGGGCAGGCTGGCCGCGGTGCCGGGGGCGTCCGCGATCGTGCCGCTCAGGGTCGGGGAACGGACGATCGGTGTCCTCATCGTCGCGCGGCCGCCTGGTGAGCCCAGCTTCGACGACCCCGAGCTCATCGAGGCCTTCGCCGCGCAGGCCGCGCTGGTGCTGGAGTTCACGCGGGCGCGGGGTGACACCGAGCGGCTCGCGGTGCTGGAGGATCGCGACCGCATCGCGCGGGACCTGCACGACCTGGTCATCCAGCGGCTGTTCGGGCTCGGGCTCGGGCTGCAAGGGCTGACCGGGACGAGCAAGCCTCAGGTCGTCGAGCGGATCAGCGGGTTCGTGGAGGAGGTCGACCACACGATCCGCGAGATCCGCCGCACCATCTTCTCCCTGCAGGAACCGCCGTCCGGGGGCACGAGCCTGCGCGGCCAGTTGCTCAACGCGGTGCACGAGTCCGCGCAACTGCTCGGGTTCGAGCCGGACGTGTCGCTCGAAGGGCCGTTGGACAGCGTTGTGCCGGACCAGGTTCGACCCGATCTGCTCGCCACGCTCCGGGAAGCGCTAACGAACGTGGTGCGTCACGCGAGAGCAAAGCACGTAGCTGTAGCCGTGAGCGTCGATCGCACCGTGACGAGTCTTGAACTCATGGTCAAGGACGACGGCAGAGGCTTGCCGTTGGCTGACGATTCAGGCGGTGTGCCCCACCACGCCGGTGGACTGGCGAACATGGCGGCTCGGGCGCGGCGTCACCACGGCGACTGCGCGGTCGACTCGATCCCCGGCGCGGGGGTGAGCATCACCTGGTTCGTCCCACTGGTGCTGCAGGAGGCGAGATGGCGATAGCGGTGCTGCTCGTGGACGACCACGAGATCGTGCGGCGCGGGCTCGTGCAGTTGCTGGCGCAGGCGGACGACATCAAGGTCGTCGGCCAGGCGGACAGCGCCACGGCCGCGATCGCGCAGGCGACGCGGCTCAGACCCGACGTCGCGATCATCGACGTGCGGTTGCCCGACGGCGACGGCGTCACGGTGTGCCGGGAGATCAGGAGTCTCGTGCAGCCTCCGCCCGCGTGCCTGATGCTCACGTCCTATTCGGACGACGAGGCGCTGTTCGGCGCGATCATGGCCGGCGCGTCCGGCTACATGCTGAAAGAGGTGTCGGGCAACGATCTCGTGGCCGCCGTCCGCACCCTCGCCGCGGGCGGGTCGCTCCTGCACGCCGGCGTCACGGCCACCGTTCTGCAACGGCTCCGCGGCGGGCCCGAGGAAGACCCGCGCTACGCCGCGCTGAGTCCGCAGGAACGCCGCATCCTCGACCTCATCGCCGAGGGCATGACGAACCGGCAGATCGCGAACCGCCTGTTCCTCGCCGAGAAGACCGTCAAGAACTACGTGTCGTCGCTCCTGCACAAGCTCGGCTTCGACCGCCGCACCGAGGCGGGTGTCTACGCGGCCCGGCGCAGACGCGCCCACCCCGGCACCTTCTAGGCGATCTTCGGCACCGGCTTCGCCGCCGGAGCTTCCCTCTCCGCCAGGCGTTCCGTCTTGGCCCACGTGTTGCGCCCGGCGAAGTGCCGGTACAGCGCGCGCAACGTCGACACCGAGCCCAGGATCAGGAACAGCGGATAGACGAGGCTGACGAGCAGGCATCTCCACAACGGTTCGTCGCCGTGCTTGAGCCGGTGCACCAGGCCCCAGATCAGTCCGGGCAGGAGCAGCGCGACCAGCCAGATCCCCAGCGCCAGCAGGGTGTTCGAGCCGCTCGCGGTGAAGCCGGCGATCTCCAGACCGGTGAACTGCGCGTAGAAGTTGACGCCCACCAGCGCGGTGACGAGCAACGTCATCGGCGCGACCAGCCACGGCGTCAGCAGGTACTGCAGGAACTCCATCAGCGCGACGGAACCCACGTGCTTGGCCCTGATCAGCTTCGGCACGTACCCGAGGCACTGCAGGTTGCCCTGCCCCCACCGGGTGCGCTGCCGCAGCAGCCGGTGCACGTCGACCAGGCCCTGCTGGGTGATCGTCGCGTGCGTGGCGTACCGGACGCGCTGGCCGGTCAGGTGCACGCGCAGCCCCAGTTCCAGGTCCTCGACCAGGCACGCCGACCACGGCGCCTCACCCAGCCCCATCAACGTCCTGAGGCGCACGAACTGGCCGTTGCCACCGAGTCCGACCGTGCCGACGACGTCCCGCAACGACTGCGAGGCGTCCACGACGCAGCTGAACTCCAGGTCCTGCAGGAACGCCAGCAGGTTGGTGCGGTTGTGGATCCGGACACGGCACTGCACGGCACCGACGGCGCGGTGCGTGAAGTACGCGGAGATCTCGGACAGCATGCCGGGCTCGCCGCGGCCGTCGCCGTCGATCACGCCGACGATCGTGCGGTGGACCGTGCCGGCCTCCTCCGCGATGTCGCGGATGTAGGCGAAGGCGTGGTTCAGCGCTTCGCCTTTGCCCTTGCGGGCTTCCGGCGGGTTGCGTCTGAGCACGTGCAGCCGGTGGTCGTCGATCTCGGCCAGCACGCGCGGGGTGCCGTCGTCCGAGCCGTCGTCGACGACGACGACCTGAACCGGTGTGCGCGCCCCGTCCAAAGCGAGTGCGGAACGCACGGTGTTCGCCACGACACGTTCCTCGTTCAACGCCGGAATGATGATCCAGTACTGCAACGGATGCCGTGAGGGAATGTCCGGTCCACCCGGTTTCGGGCGCCACCAGACAAAGAGTGCGAGCGCCAGGTTGTAACTGGGCCAAAACACCAGCAGGACGAGCATGAACGCCGCGAATTGTGTCGTGTCCGTCATGACACAAACCTGCTCACAAAAGCAGTTGCAGGAACAACAACAACGGACGAGAGGTGAAGTTGAGTCATTCTGGCTCCTGGTAACGAAGCGCTGGGCTGGTGCGAGATACCAGACAGCAAGTCCAGGAGCAGGTGTTCGTCGCGAGACTAGGGCTAGCCGAGTAAGGCGTCAACCGGCCATATCGGGGACGAATAGACATTCGTTACGCGAGGTTCGAAAAGTCGATCACCGATGTGGCGGTACCCCCGCGAGACGGGGTACCGATTGATTGTCAGCGGTGCTCTACCACCGCGATGATGGCGCACGCTTCGCCGCGCGTGCCTGGACGTACAAAGAGGTAGAAGATGGGACTAAGTGCCCTGGTGCCCGGCCCTCGGCAGTTCTACCGGGGCGAGGTTCCCGAGGTTTTCCTGGTCGCGGGAACGCGCCCGGAAGCCGTGAAGATGGCCCCCGTGGCCGCCGCGATGTTCGCTTGCGGCCGCATCCGGCCCGTGCTCGTGAACTCCGGGCAGCACCCGGAGATGGTCGACCAGGCGCTGGAGTCGTTCGGCTTCACGGCCGACGTCAGACTCAAGCTGAACCGCGTCACGGGCGGCCAGGCCGAGCTGACCGGTCAGCTGATCGAGGAGCTCGACCGGCTGTTCACCGAACGCGCGCCGGGGGCGGTGCTCGTGCAGGGCGACACGACGACGACGCTGGCGGGCGCGCTCGCCGCGTTCTGGCAGCAGATCCCCGTCGTGCACCTGGAAGCCGGGCTGCGCTCGCACGACCTCACCTCGCCGTTCCCCGAGGAGGGGAACCGCAAGATGGTCGGCCAGCTCGCGTCACTGCACCTCACGCCGACCGCCGACTCGGCCGCACACCTCGCCGCGGAGGCGTTGCAGGGCAACAACGTCCTGACCATCGGCAACACCGTGGTGGACGCCGTGCTCGACGTCGCCGCCCGCCGTGCGCCCTACGGCGACAACCGCCTCCAGGAGCTCGAGAACCGGGTCCACGGCGGACAGTCGCGTCTCGTGCTGGTCACCGCGCACCGCCGCGAGTCGTGGGGTGAGCCCCTCGACCAGGTGTTGCACGCCGTGGCGGACATCGTGCGGGAACGGCCCGACGTCGAGGTCGTGCTGCCCGCACACCCGAACCCCGCTGTGCGCGAGCAGGTGGTGGACGTGCTGGGCGGCGTCGCCCGCGTCACGATCACCGATCCGCTGCCGTACGCGCAGATGGCCCGGCTGCTCGCGCAGTGCACGCTGGTGCTGTCCGACTCGGGCGGCATCCAGGAGGAGGCGCCGTCGTTCGGTGTCCCGGCGCTGGTGTTGCGGGACGCGACCGAACGCATGGAGGCCGTCAACTCGGGCTGTGCCGTGCTCGTCGGCACCGACCGCGAGCGCATCACGGCGCTGACGTTCCACCTGCTCGACAGTCCCTCGGCACGCGAGGCAATGACCGCCGACGGCAACCCGTTCGGCGACGGCCTCGCGTCCGTGCGCACCGAACAGGCCCTGGCCTGGCTGCTGGGCCTGCAACAGCAGCGACCCGCCGAGTTCGCTCCTTACGCGGGCAGCGCGACCGTGCGCATGTCCGGAGAGGTTGATGTGGCATGAGAAGCCGACTGCTCAAGGTCGCTGCCGGGGTTGCGCTCGCGGTCGCGATGGTGCCCGCGCCCGCCGTCCAGGCCGCGCCCCTCTCGCTCGAGCTGGACGGAGTCGGTGAGCTCGTCGAGAACGCGCTGCCCGCGCCGCCCCTGACGACCACGAAGCCGTCCACGACCAGCACGCGCATCACCAAGCGCACCACGCAGCCCGGTGTCGTCTCGACCGCTCTGGGGACGCTCGGACTGGCCTCCGCGCAGGCCGTCGCGGCCGGCACGAACGGCGGAGGGGCACCCGGCGCGAAGGCGTCGCAGAAGACGCTGGTCCTCTACGACAACACGGGTCCCTGGGCGTGGCTGGGCGAGGCCTACGCGGTGCAGGCGGGCAACCTCGCGTCGCACGGCAGCGCGTACGTCATGCACCCGGTCGGCTCGTACGCCGCCGGCGAGATGTCCGGCTACACCGGCGTGATCTACATCGGCTCGACCTACGACGAGCCGCTCCCGGTGGCGTTCCTCGACGACGTGCTCGCGGGCAGCAAGCCGGTGCTGTGGATGGCGCACAACATCTGGCAGCTCACCGCCCGTGCGCCGGGCTTCCAGGCCACGTACGGCTGGAACTGGGTGCAGTACGACACCGGTGCGGCGACCACCGTCCGGTACGAGAACACCGACCTGGGCCGCAACCCGCTCGCGACGCCGTCCGGTCTGATGATCACCTCGATCACCGACCCGGTGATCGCGTCGGCGCCTGCCGTCGCCACCGGTTCGGCCGCGGGCCCGATCAACTGGGCCACCAAGGCCAAGAACCTGACCTACATCGGCGAGGTCCCGTTCAGCTACGTCGACCACGGCGACCGCTACCTGGCCGCGGCGGACCTGATCAGCAAGGTCTCGAACCCGGCCATGGCCGATCGCAAGCGGGCCCTCGTGCGCATCGAGGACGTCGGCCCCGACGCCGACCCGAACGAGCTGCGCGCGATCGCCGACTACCTGAAGTCGCAGAACGTGCCGTTCACCATCGCGGTCTACCCGCGCTTCGAGAACCCGCTGGGCGCCGACAACAACGGCGTGCCGGAGGCGGCGAACCTGGCGCAGAAGCCGCAGGTCATCAAGGCACTGCAGTACATGACACAGCGCGGTGGCACGATCCTGATGCACGGCTACACGCACCAGTTCGGGAAGCTGGTCAACCCGTACGACGGCCGCAGCGGCAACGACTTCGAGTTCTACACGGCCCACGTCAACGAGAACGACAGCGTGATCTACGACGGCCCGGTCCCCGGTGACTCGGCGGCGTGGATGCAGGGCCGGATCAACTCGGCGACGACCGCGCTCGCGCAGGCCGGTTTCCCGAAGCCCGCCATCTTCGAGCCGCCGCACTACGCCGCGTCCGCCGTGGACTACCAGGTCATCCAGCAGAACTTCGGCAAGCGCTACGACCGCGGCCTGTACTTCGCCGGGTACTGCCCCGGTGGCGCGTGCGGCACCGGCACACCGCAGTACGACAAGATCTACGGCCAGTACTTCCCGTACCTGGTCCGCGACGTCTACGGCTCGATCGTGGCGCCGGAGGCGGTGGGCAACGTCGAGCCCGAGCCGTTCAACAACCACCCGGCTCGCCTGCCGTCCGACCTGGTCAAGACGGCGAACCAGCTCAAGGTGGTCGATGATGGTGTCGCGAGCTTCTTCTACCACCCGTACCTCGGTACCGGGTACCTGCAGCAGACCGTCTCGGGGCTGAGGAACGCGGGCTACCAGTTCGTGTCCGTCGGCACCGTCATGGCGGGGTGACAGGAGGTCTGGGTGCGCTGGCTGTGGGCGGTTCTGGTGCTGGCCGGGTGCTCTGCCGGCCAGGCCGGGCCGCCCTCGGCCGGCGCCATCGACGAGGGCTGGGAGGTCACCGTCTACTACACCGCCGTCGAGTCGTTCCACAGTGGACCGGCGGCGCCCGTGCGGGGGTGCCCGCACATCGACTGCGAGCACGGTGACGACGTGCTCGGTACCTTCCCGCAGTCGTTCGCGAAGGCGGTGGAGGACGAGGGTACCGGCCGCACGGCGGACGGCCGGTACCTCAACTGGTCCTACGACAAGGGCTACTGGCTCGACACCGCGCCGCGTGACTCGTTCGGCAAGCCGTTGCGGCCCTTCGTCTCGGCTGCCGCGGACGGGGTGAGGACGGGCTCACGGATCAAGCTCGTCTCGTGTGGACAGACCCCCGAAGGCGGCAACGTCGACGCCGCCGTGTGCCAGAAGCTCGCGTCCTCGTCGTGGCAGATCACCGACGAGTTCACCCCCGGCCTCGGCGGGGAGAGGCACATCGACCTCTACCTCGGCGAGGAGACCGGTCCGGGGTTCACCGAGAGCTCCTGGTACACGACGTTCTCCCAGGCCGTGCTGGAGGTTCACCAGCCGAGCTGAGCCGCCAGCCGCTGCGCCTCGGTGAGCGGGTTGCCCGTGCTCTCGCCGGGCGCCGGCAGCGGCACCCCCGGACAGCTCAGGTCCTTCTTCGGCACCACGCCGTCGACGAGGTAGCTCTCCACCACGTCGCCGACGCAGTCGTTGCCGAACCCGTAGATGCCGTGGTCACCCTCGTCCCGCACGGTCAGCAGGCGCGAATTGGCGAACTTCGCGTGAGCCCGTTGCGCGCCTGCCAGCGGCGTCGCGGGATCGCGCACCGACTGCACCATCAGCGCGGAGTCCATGCCCTTGCCGTTGGGACGTTTGAGGTTCACGTTCGGGCGGTCCCACCACGCGCACGGTCCGGTCACCTGGTAACCGCCGACGAGCGAGTACCGCTTGACGCTCTTGTTCCCTTCGCGCTCCAGCGACTTCCGATCACCGCGGAACGGGGTGTCGTTGCACAGGATCGACATCTGCGTGCCCATCAGCGCGTCCGGGTACTGCTTCGGAGCCTGGGCCAGCGAAACGGGGTGCGCGAGTTGTGCGAACAGCTGGGCGGTGCCTTCGAACGAGTCCTTGCTGTACAGGCCCGTGAAGATCAGGGCGTCCAGCAGCACCGGCGTCACGACGGTGCCGTCCGGCAACGTGACGGGCTGCTCGGCCAGCCTCGCGCGCGTGGTCTCGTAGGCCTGGCGCACCTCCTCCGCGGTCTTGCCGAGGTGGAACACGGTGTCGTACTTCGCCACCCACGGCAGGAAGTCGACGCGGAACCGGAGCTCGGCGCCCGCCGGGAGGTTGTCGAAGACCTCCTGCCACGACTCGGTGAACTCGGTGTTGGAGTCGAGGACGATCTTGTCGAGCGTCTTGGGGAAGTAGGTGGCGTAGTAGGCGCCCATCCAGCTGCCGCCGGAGTAGCCGAGCCAGCTGACCTTCTTCCTGCCCAGCACCTGCCGGAGCAGGTCCAGGTCGCGCACCGTCTGCTCGGTCGTGATGTACCGGCCGAGCTCGCCGGACTTGGTCTGGCAGAACTTCGCCTGCAGCTCCATGCCGCCGTAGGTCAGGTCGAGGTTCGGTTTGCTCCGGTCGCGCCAGTCGGTGGCGAGCCGGTGCTGGTAGTTGCCGCACGTGACGTTGTCGCTGCCACCCGTGCCGCGCACGTCGATGCCGTAGATCTCGGCGTTCTCGCTGAGCTTCGGCCGGTTCAGGTAGACGAGCGGCAGGGTGCGGCCCTCACCTCCGGGCCCGCCGGGGTTGGTGAAGACGGTGGTCTTCGCCTTGCCGTTCAACGGAACCGTGCGGCTGATCGCGATGGTGATGGTCTTGCCGTTGTCAGCGTTGTTCCAGTCCATCGGAGCGGTGAACCAGCCGCACTGCAGCCGTTCGAACCCGGGAGCGCCGGAACACTGCTCCCACGCGATCTCCTGGTTCGCGAAGGTCGTGCTCGCGGACGCCTGCGGCACCACGAACAGCGTCGTGACCACGGTCGCGGCGGCCACGGCCGCCAGTTGCCTTCTCATCGGGCGTCGCCCCTTCACCAGCCGAGCCGAACTGCGAGCTCGCGGGCCTGCTCCAGCGGACCGGCCTGCTGCTGGCCCGGTTCGGGCAACGGCACGCCGGGGCAGGACAGGTCTCCGGCCGGCGTCACGCGGTCCACGAGATAGCGCTCGACGACGTCGTTCACACAGCCGTTGTCGAAGCCGTAGATGCCGTGGTCACCCTCGTCCTTGACGGTCAGCATCCGCGATCCGGCGAACCCGGCGTGCGCCTTGCGGGCGCCCTCGATCGGCGTCGGCGCATCGCGTTCGGACTGCACCATCAGCGTCGGCGTGACGCCGATCCCGTTGGGGCGCTTCAGGGTGACGTCCGGCCGGTCCCAGTACGCGCAGGGGCCCATGATCTGGTAGTAGCCCAGCAGCGGCCATTTCGCGCCATCCTGGGCCGCGTCGCGTTCGAGGTACCTGCGGTCACCGCGGAACTTGGTGTCGTTGCAGACGATCGAGTGCAGCGTGGCGTTCGCCGCGTCCGGGTAGCTCGCCTGCGCCGTCAGCGGCGCCGGCACCGTGCCGGCCAGTTCGGCCAGCTTGCGCGCGGCACCGTCGAACGCGTACTTGCTGTACTGGCCCTGGACGAGCACCAGGTCCAGCGTGACCGGGTAGTACGTGCCCTCGGGCAGGGTGACGGGCTGCTGTGCGAGCTTCGCACGCGTGCGCTCGTAGGCCTGGCGCACCTCTTCACCGGTCTTGCCGAGGTGGTAGACGTCGTCGTGCTGGGCGACCCAGGGCGCGAAGTCGACGCGAAACCGCCGCTCGAAGCCCATGCCGAAGTCGCCGAACACCGTCTGCCACGGCGCGGTGAACTCGGTGTTGGAGTCGAGGACGATCTTGTCGAGCGTCTTCGGGAAGTACGTGGCGTAGTACGCGCCCATCCAGCTGCCGCCGGAGTAACCGAGCCAGTCGACCTTCTTGCGGCCCAGCACCTGGCGGAGCAGGTCGAGGTCGCGGACGGTCTGGTCGGTGGTGATGTACCGGCCGAGCTCGCCGGACTTGGTCTGGCAGAACTTCGCCTGCAGCTCCATGCCGCTGTAGATCAGGTCGAGGTTGGCCTTGCTGCGGTCTCGCGGGTCCGTCGAGCCGAGGGTGTCGAACCCGCCACAGGTGACGTTGCTGCTGGCACCGGTGCCGCGCACGTCGATGCCGTAGATCTCGGCGTTCTCGCTGAGCTTCGGCCGGTTCAGGTAGATCAGCGGCAGCGTGCGGCCCGCGCCGCCCGGTCCGCCCGGGTTGGTGAAGACGGCGGTCTTCGCCTTGCCGTTCAACGGAACGGTGCGGCTGACCGCGATGGTGATGGTCTTGCCGTCGCGCGGGTTGTTCCAGTCCATCGGTGCGGTGAAGCTGCCGCACTCCAGTCGTTCGAAGCCTGGCTCGTCACCGCACTTCTGCCACTCGATCCGCTGGTCGGCCAGTCCGGCCGCGTGAGCCTGCGGAGCGATCAGGAGCGATGTCGCGGTGACGGCGGCGAGTGCCGCCGCGATCTTCCTGCGGTGCATGCGTTTCCCCCTTCTACTTGCCGAGGTGGGCGGCCAGCCGGCGTGCGTTCTCCAGCGAGTTCTGCCTGGTCTCACCTGGGGCGGGAAGCGGAACCCCCTGGCACGTCAGGTCCTTCGCCGGCGTGATGCCGTCGACGAGGTAGCGCTCGACGACGTCGTTCACGCAGTCGTTGCCGAACCCGTAGATGCCGTGGTCACCCTCGTCTTCAACGGTCAGCAGCACCGAGTTGTTGAAGTTGCGATGCGCTCGCTGCGCGCCTTCGAGCGGCGTCGCCGGGTCGCGCACCGACTGCACCATCAACGTCGTCGGCACGCCGATGCCGGTGGGCTTCCTGAGGTTCACGTCCGGCCGGTTCCAGAACGCGCACGGGCCGGCGACCTGCGTGTAGCCGACGAGCGGCCACTTCGCGCCGTTCACCGCGGCCTCGCGTTCGAGGAACTTCCGGTCGCCGCGGAACTTCGTGTCGTTGCACAGGATCGAGTAGGCCGTGGCGAGCTGCGCGTCCGGGTAGGTGGCCAGCGTTCCGAGCTGCGCGGGCACGGTGCCGGCGAGCTCCGCGAAGATCTGCGTGCCCTGAGCGAAGGTGTCCTTCACGTAGAGCGTGCCGCGCAGCAGGAGGTCGAACTGCACGCCGTTGTACACGCCTTCCGGCCGTGTCACGGGTTGCTCGGCGAGCTTGGCACGAGTGCGTTCGTAGGACTGGCGCACCTCCTCGGCGGTCTTGCCGAGGTGGTAGACGCTGTCGTACTTGGCCACCCACGGCAGGTAGTCGACGCGGAAGCGGCGCTCGAAGCCCATGCCCCAGTCGTCGAACGCGTCCTGCCACGGCGCGGTGAAGTCGACGTTGGAGTCGAGGACGATCTTGTCCAGCGTCTTGGGGAAGTACGTGGCGTAGTAGGCGCCCATCCAGCTGCCGCCGGAGTAACCGAGCCAGCTGACCTTCTTCTTGCCCAGCACCTGCCGCAACAGGTCCAGGTCCTTCACCGTCTGGTCGGTGGTGACGTACTTGCCGAACTCACCGGACTTGGCCTGGCAGAACTGCGCGTGCAGCTTCATGGCGCCGTAGATCAGGTCGAGGTTGGCCTTGCTGCGGTCGCGCGGATCGGTCAGCCCCGTCGAGTCGAAGCTGCCGCAGGTGACGTTGCTGCTGGCACCGGTGCCGCGCACGTCGATGCCGATGATCTCGGCGTTCTCGCTCAGCTTGGGCCGGTCGAGGTAGACGAGCGGGAGGGTGAGACCGGGCCCGCCCGGCCCGCCGGGGTTGGTGAAGATGGTCTGCCCGGCCTTGCCGCTCTTCGGCGTGAGGCGGCTGACCGCGATGGTGATGGTCTTGCCGTTGCGCGGGTTGTTCCAGTCCATCGGCGCGGTGAAGCTGCCGCACTCCAGCCGCTCGCCGCCCGGCGGCAGTCCCGGCGGTGGCGTGTCGAAGCACTTCTGCCACTCGATCTTCTGCGTCGGTGCCGCCTGCGCCTGTGGTGCGATGAGCAGGGATGTCGCGGTCACGACGGCCAACACCGTCGCGGTCTTCCTTCGTAGCATTCGAGCCCCCTCCACTGTGCTTCCAGCTCATCGGTTCCGGGGGTGCTGGGCATCGGCTGAAGGATGACGGGTTCGTACGACTTGGGTCTTAGCCCACCCGGCCACACAGCCATGACATGCGTCATCAGGCCCTGGCAGGCCGGAGGGCCGTCCCCTGGTCGGGAACGGCCCTCCGGGACGCAGAAGTCAGCAGGACTCCTTGTAGAAGTACTTCGAGTTGGCCGACGCGTCGTCCTTCGTGATGGCGACGAGGTCCGTCTCGATGTCGCGCTTGTTCTCCTTGCCGTCGATCGCGGCCAGGGCCTGCTCGACGCCCTGCCTGCCGATCGTGGCGGGGTCCTGGGCGATCAGGGCCTGCACGGTGCCGCCCTGCAGGTCCTTCACCTGGTTCGGCGAGGCGTCGAAGCCGACGAGGTTCACCGTGCCGGTCTTGCCCGCGTTGCGCAGGCCGGTCGCCGCGCCCTCACCGGTGTTGAGGTTGGTCGCGAACACCCCGATCAGGTCCGGGTTCGCGGCCAGGGTCGCGGTCACCTTCGAGGCCGCGGTGGCGGGCTCGTTGTCGGTGTACTGCTGGCCGATGTACTTGAGGTTCGGGAAGGCTTTGACGGCCTCCTCGAAACCCTTGGCGCGCGCGTCCGTGGTGGACGTGCCGGCCTTGGTGTTGAGCACGAGCACCGAGCCGGACTTGCCGGCGGAGAGCTTGTTCAGCGTCTCGGCCGCGAGCTTGCCGCCCTGCTCGTTGTCGGACGAGATGGAGGAGACGCCGATCGAGGTGTCCTGGAGCTTGGTGTCGACCTCGACGACCTTGATGCCCGCGTCCTTGAGCTGCTTCATCGGGCCGGCCATGGCCTTGTCGTCGGTCGGCGCGATCAGGACGGCGGCGGGCTTCGACGCGAGGATGCCCGTGACGATCGGGGTCTGCTGGGCCGCGTCGAACTTCGCGGGGGCCTGGGTGTCGAACTCGTAGCCCGCGGCCTTCGCCGCCTCCTCGAAACCGCACTGCATCGAGATGTAGAACGGCTCCGCCGTGATGCCGGGGATCAGCACCAGCTTCTTGTTCGTGGCGGTGTCGCCCGAGTTCGAGTCGCCGATCTGCCCGCCCCCGCCACACGCGGCGAGCAGGAGAGCGGCTGAGACTGCCAGAGCGGAGCGGATCTTCATTGGTCCAGCACCTTCCTAACGTTGGTTGCGCGCCCGGCGCCGTGTCTGGTCCAGCCACACGGCGGCCACCAGCACGATCGCCACGGCGATCGGCTGCCAGAACTCCTTGACCCCGATGATCACGAGGCCCTTCTCCAGCACCGCGGGGATGAACACGCCGAAGACCGTGCCCAGCACCGAACCCGTGCCGCCGAAGATGCTCGTGCCACCCAGGACGACGGCGGCGATCGCGTTCAGGTTGTCCGTCTCGTGGCCGGTAACGACCGCGACGCGGAAGAACGCGTTGCCCATGAACCCCGCGAGACCGGCCAGGGTGCCCGCGAGCAGGTACACCTTCGTCAGGTGGCCGCGCACCGAGATGCCCACGCGCCGTGCCGCTTCCTCGTTCGAGCCGACCGCGTACGTGTAGCGGCCGAACCGCGTGGTCGACAGCAGCAGCGCGCCCAGAGCGGTGACGACCGCGGCCACGATCACGATGTTCGGGATGCCGAGGTACGTGCCGGAACCGAAGGTGCGGTTCAGCCTGTCCGGGATGCCGGACACGTTGGAACCGTTGTTCAGCAACAGGGCCGCGCCCTGCGCCGCGCCGAACGACCCCAGCGTCACGATCAGCGCCGGGATCTTCGCGCGCGAGATCAGCAGGCCGTTGAGCAGGCCCCAGACCGCACCGCTGACCACCGCGACGAGCAGCCCGAACGCGATCACGCCCCAGCCGGCGTTCGTCGCGTCACCGCCGGACACGGCGTTCATCGCCATGGCGGAGGCCACCGACGCGAACACCAGCACCGAACCGACGGACAGGTCGATGCCGGACGTGATGATCACGAACGTCATGCCGACCGAGAGCACCAGCAGCACGGCCGTTTCCGCCAGCAGGAACTGCAGGGTGGTCACCTGGAAGACCGCGTCCGGCCGGATCGCGCCGAACGTGGCGACCAGGACCAGGAGCACCAGGCCGATCCAGAGCGTGTTGGCGCCGGCCACCCGCTTGAGGAACGACGTGCGGTGCTCGTCCGGTAGAG
Source organism: Lentzea californiensis (assembly GCF_024648825.1). Taxonomy (GTDB): domain Bacteria; phylum Actinomycetota; class Actinomycetes; order Mycobacteriales; family Pseudonocardiaceae; genus Lentzea; species Lentzea californiensis. Next base: position 86,813 of record NZ_JANBBE010000015.1, on the reverse strand, counting down.
ATGACATCGTTGTCTTCTCGGTCATCAGGCCGCGTCCTCCTGGGTCAGCGCGCCGGTCATCGCGCCGACGAGCTCTTCCACACTGGTCTCGGAAGCCTTGAAACGGGCCACGCGACGGCCGAGGCGCAGCACCTCGACGCGGTCGGAGACCGACAGCACCTCGGGCATGTTGTGCGAGATCAGCACGACGGCGACGCCCTCGTCGCGCACGCGCTTGATCACGTCGAGCACGCGTTCCCGTTGCACGACACCGAGTGCGGCCGTCGGCTCGTCCATGAACACGAGCTTCGACGCCCACGCCACCGACCGCGCGACCGCGACGGACTGGCGCTGGCCACCGGAGAGCGCCGCGATCGGCACGTCGATGCTCTGCAGCGTCGCGCCGAACCGGGTGAAGTGCTCGGTGGCCTGCTTGCGCATGGCCTTCTTGTCGAGCACGCCCAGGAACCCGAGCAAGCCGGGCTTGAGGATCTCCCTGCCCAGGAACATGTTCGCGGCCGGGTCGAGGTCGGGCGCGACCGCGAGGTCCTGGAACACCGTCTCGATGCCCAGGTCGCGGGCATCGTTGGGGGAGCCCAGCACGAGCGGCTCGCCGTCGAACAGCAGCGTGCCACCGGTCGGCTGCTCCACCCCGGACAGGCACTTCACCAGGGTGGACTTGCCCGCGCCGTTGTCGCCGATCAGCGATACGACCTCACCGGGGTGAGCGGTGAACGAGGCACCGCGGAGAGCTTCCACGGTGCCGTAGTTCTTCGTGAGATCACGAGCCTCCAGCAACGGCTGGCTCACTGCATCACATCCTCCACTGTGGACAGAACAGGTGGGCGGCAGCGGATCGCCACCAGGTCACCGGTCAGGCCGAGCTCGCCCGCCGCGTGCGGCACGACGAGCGTGCTGCCCTTGTGCACCTCCAGCTCACCGAGCTTGCCCGCGCCCTCCAGCACCACCAGCACGGCGAACGACGGCTCCAGCGTGAAGGAACCCTCGACGTGCAGGCGGTCGGCCTGGAAGAACGGGTCCGCGTCGTGGCCGAGGAGGTCGACCGACGGCGCCCACCTGTCGGACGTCTGGTGGACCAGTTCCTCGAGCTTCCCGCTCCAGCCCCGCCGGTCGACGCAGTCGAGCGCGACGTCGTAGCCGAGGCCGAGGTGGCCGACGTCGGCGTTGGCGAGGAAGCCCTGCCACTCCAGCGTGACCGAGAAGTCCGTGGGCTGCTGCAGTTCGACGATGAACACGCCCTCGCCGATCGCGTGCGGCACGCCGGCGGGCACGAAGACCGTGTCGCCGGGCCGGACGCAGACCGGGTTCAGCGCGTCGAGCATCGCCTTCGTGTCCTGCGTGGCGACCCAGCCGGCGACGGTGTCCGCGGGCACGTCGTCGCGGAATCCGATGTAGACGGTCGGGTTCGCGCCGGTGGTGCCGACGACGATCCACGCCTCCGTCTTGCCGTGGCGGCAGTTCAGGTGCGAGGACGCGAAAGCGTTCGACGGGTGGCAGTGCACCGGCAGGCGCTGGCCCGCGTCGAGCAGCTTCACCAGCAACGCCGTGTCGCCGCCGAACTTCGCCGCGTGGTCCGCGCCGAGCCAGCCGGTCGGGTCCGCCTTCACCGCGTCGCGCAGGAGAACGCCGTCCGGCAACGTTGTCAACCCGGCGTCGTCGCGTCCGTAGAGCGTCGTCGTCGACGCCACCCAGTCCTCGGGGCCGAAGTCGCCGCTGGTCCCGCCGCGCAACGCGGCGATCGCCTCACCGCCGCGGTAGAACTGCTTCGGCTGGTTGGCGGGCAAGTTGACAGGCTGGTGGAGAACACCAGAACTCACGCGTGGACCTCCCCGGATCCTCGTGGCACCAAGCGCACCGGCAGCACGACGCGGCGCGGTGGTGAGTTGTCGCCATCCAGTCGGGCGAACAACAAATCGGTGGCCGCCTTGCCGAGCGCGCTCGCGTCGTGCGCGATCACGGTCACCGGCGGCGACAACAGGTCAGCGAGTTCGAAGTCGTCGAAGCCCACCAGCGCGGGCCTTTCGGCGACGCCGGCGAGCGCGCGCAGGATGTAGACGGTGATGCGGTTGTTGCCGGCCACGATCGCCGTCGCGGGCTCCCGCATGCTGTGCAGGCGCTGCAACGTGGTCCTGACGCTGCTTTCGTCGTGCGGGCCCATCGCCACGAGCTCCTCGTGGTAGCCGATGCCCGCCCGCACGCACCCTTCGCGATAACCGCGCAGGCGCTCGTTGGCCGTGAAGATGTCCGGCGCGTCCCCGAGGAACGCGATGCGGCGGTGCCCGTGCGAGGCGAGGTGCGTGACCGCCTCGACGGTGCCGCCGATGTTGTCCACCAGCACGGTGTCGGCGACGACGTCACCCGCGGGCCGGTCCAGGAACACCACGGGCGTGCCCGCGCGCATCTCCGGTACCAGGTAGCTGTGCTGCAGGCCGGCGGGCACGATCAGCAGCCCGTCGACGCGCCTGCTGCAGAACTCCAGCGCCAGCTCGCGTTCACGCCCGGGATCCTCGTCGGACGACCCCGAGATCACCTGTCTGCCGCGCAGCCGGGCGATTTCCTCGACAGCGCGGGTCACGCCGGAGTAGAACGGGTTGCCGACGTCCTCCAGCACCAGCCCGATCGTGCCGGTGGACGAGCCCCGGCGCAGGTTGCGGGCACTCAGGTTCCGCCGGAACCCGAGCTGGTCGATGGCCGCGAGCACGCGCTCGGCGGTGGACGGGTGCACGCCCGGTTCGTCGTTGACCACGCGTGAGACGGTCTTGATGCTCACGCCCGCGAGCCGCGCGACGTCGTTCATCGTCGCACGACGTACCTTGCGCTGACCGGCTACGGGCCCGCTGGGGGACAACGTTGTCATAGTGGGCGTATCTCACCCCGGCTTTACGGCCTTGTCAACACTTCCGGACCGTTCAAGGGCGCCCTCATCACGTTGTCGAATGTCCGGAACAGGACAAGTGATCGCGATGGTCTTGACCTTGACCGTGTGCGCTCAGCGATGATCTGGTGACGGACAGCGTCGGTGGCCCTGAGTGCCCACGAGTCCGGCGAGAAGACCCCCGGGCCGGGGTGCGCGTGCGGCGGCGGCGCACCCCGGCCCGGTCCCTTGCCCGTCCCTTGCCACCCGACTGGACCACTCCGCCGTCCCGCCCGGCCCCGGAATCGCAACTAGGGTGAATGTCGTGGACGCACTGGATCCCATCGAGTCGGTCAACACCTTCATCGGCACGAAGGACGAGGGAAACACCTTCCCCGGCGCGTCCATGCCGTTCGGCAAGGCCCACTCCAGCCCGATCGGCTCGCACTACGCGGGCTACCGCTACGACGACCAGCAGATCCGCGGCTTCGGGCACTTCTTCCTGTCCGGTGCGGGCTGCTGGGAGCAGGGCGGGCTGGTGCCGATCCTGCCGGTCACCGCGCTGCCGCAGACCTTCGACCACAAGCGGTACGCCAGCGCGTACACGCACGACGGCGAGATCGGCAAACCCGGCTACTACAAGGTGAAGCTGGACCGCGACATCACCGTCGAGTGCACCGCGACCACGAGGGCCGGCGTCGAGCGGTACACGTTCCCCGGTGGCGTCCGGGGCACGCTGCTCGTCAACGTCGGGCAGGCCAACGACAAGGAACCCGTCAGCGCCAGCTCGGTCAGGGTCCTGGACGACCGCACGATCACCGGAACCGTGGAGACGCAGGCGTTCTGCGGCGGCCGCCCGTACGTCACGTACTTCACCACCAGGTTCGACCGCCCGTTCGAGGAGTTCGGCACCTGGGGCCCGTCCGGGTCCAGGCCGGGGCGGCGGGAGTCCGCGGGAGGCGCCGGGCTCCGGGGCGCCTGGGTCACCTTCGGACCGGGCCCGGTCACGGCCACGACCGCACTGTCCCAAGTGGACGAGCAAGGCGCCGCGAACAACCTGGAGACCGAGACCGCCGGCAAGACCTTCGACGACGTCCGCAACGAGGCGCAGGACGCCTGGCGCGCGGAACTCGGGTGCATCGAGATCGAAACTGAGGACTGGGACGAGCGCGCGGTCTTCTACACCGCGCTCTACCACGTGCTGCTCCAGCCGCTGACCGGCAGCGACGCGGATGGCCGGTACCGCGGCTTCGACGACGAGATCCACCAGGCCGACGGCTGGACCTACTACGAGTACTACTCGCTGTGGGACACCTACCGGGCCCACAACCAGCTCCTCGCGCTGATCCGCACGACGAGGAGCAAGGACATCGCGCGGAGCGTCCTGGCGATCCACGAGCAGGGCGGCTGGCTGCCGCGCTGGGCGTACGCGAACCAGGAGACCAACTGCATGACCGGCGACCCGGTCACGCCGTTCCTGGTCGACCTGTGGCGCTTCGGGCACCTCGCGGGCTTCGAGGAGCAGGCGTACCGGGCGTTGCTGCAGAACGCCGACGGCGTGCCGCCGCAGAGTTCGCGCTTCCAGGGCAGGTCCGGCAACCCGAACTACCTCGCCAAGGGGTTCGTCCAGTACGACAAGCGCTTCCCGAAGAAGGGACAGGACACCGATCCGCACCACGGCGCGTCGGCGACCCTGGAGTACGCGCTGGCCGACGCCACGCTCGCGATCATGGCCGAGGCGCTGGGTCACACCGAGGACGCGGAACGACTGCGCGCGCGGGGCCTCAACCACCGCGCTCTTTGGGACAACAGCGTCACGGACCGGGGCTTCACCGGGTTCCCGCGGCCCAAGCTGCAGAACGGCGCGTGGCTCACCCCGTTCACGCCGCAGGGGCCGGAGGGGTTCCACGAGGGCACGGCGTGGCAGTACCAGTGGCTGTGCCAGCACGACATCACTGGGCTGGTCACGGCGCTCGGCGGCAGGGCGGCGGCCGAGGCGCGGCTGGACGACTTCTTCGCGTACGAGGACCTGCTCGCCGACCCGAAGCGGACGGTCCGCGAGAAGTGGGTGGTCGGGCCGTACGACTACTACAACCAGTTCAGGTACAACCCGAACAACGAACCCGATCTGCACGTGCCGTGGATGTACGCGCTCATCGGCAAGCCGGAGAAGACGTCGGTGGTCGTGCGGGCGGCGCAGACGTTGTTCGTCAACGGGCCGGCGGGCGTCACGGGCAACGACGACCTCGGCACGATGTCGGCCTGGTACGTGTTCAGCGCGCTCGGGATGTACCCGGCGGTGCCGGGAACCGGTGAGTTCGTGCCGCACGCCCCGAAGTTCACGAGGGCCGTGATCCACCTGGAGAACGGCAAGGACGTCGTGATCGAGGCGGAGGCGGCGGACGTCGCGAAGACGCAGGTGGTGCAGCGGATCCGCAGCGGCTGGCGGTCGAAGGCGAAAGATCGGATCGAGCTCGCGGAACTGTTCTCGGGCACCACGCTCGTGGTCGACCTCCGCACCCTTTCCAACTGAGACGCCGGAACGGTCGTACGCTCGTGCGATGGGCGTTTGCGCGAGCTGTGGCACGGACTTCGCGCCCCTGCCGTCGCGGGCGCGGTACTGCTCCAACGCGTGCCGTCAGCGCGCCTACCGTCTGCGTTCCGCAGGGACGTCCACAGTGGTCGCCGAGCTGCCCGGCCACGACGACGCGTTCGTCGGCAGGGAGCGCGAGCTGGCGGAGCTGCTTCCGTTGCTGCGCAAGCACAGGATGCTCACGCTCGTGGGGTCGGCCGGGATCGGGAAGACGCGGCTCGCGGTCGAGCTCGCCCGGCGGGCCAGACGCGTCGAGGTCCGCACGGTCGAGCTGGGCAGGCTGAGCCGGCCCGAGCAGGTGGTGGAAGCGTTCGCGCAAGCCGTTGGCGTGTACCAACGCGTGGGTGTCGCATTGCGCACGACGTTGCTTCAGGAACTGGACAACCGGCGGATCCTGCTGCTCGTCGACAACTGCGAGCACCTCGTCGAGGAGTGTTGTGCCCTCGTGGACGCGCTGTTGTCGCGATGTCCGCACGTGCAGGTCCTCGCGACCAGCCGGGAGGCGCTGCGGTCCGTCGGCGAGGTCGTCTACCCGGTGCACGGCATGGAGGCCGGCGCGGCGAAGTTGTTCGTCGAACGCGCCGGGACCAGCGGCGATCCCGCCGTGATCGCGGCGATCTGCGCGCGGCTGGACGGTGTGCCGCTGGCCGTGGAACTGGCCGCGAAGCTCTCCGCGTCCGTGCCGCTGCCCGAGCTCGCGGACCGCCTCGACCACCGGCTCGACCTGCTCGGTGGCCTGCGTGCGGCCATCGCGTGGAGCCACGACCTGCTGACCGCGGGTGAGCAGGAGCTGTTCCGGCGGCTCGCGTTGCTGCCCGGCGGGTTCGGACTGGACATCACCCAGGTCGTCCACGGCGGCGAGGTGATCGGGCTGCTCACGGCGTTGCAGGCGAAGTCGTTGGTGGTGCGGGAGGCCGGCGGCCGGTTCCGGATGCTCGAATCCGTTCGCCTCTACGCCGGGGAACGGCTTGCGGAGCACGGAGAGCACGGGGTGACGGCGGAACGGATCATCGCGTGGCTGTGCGAGAAGGGCGAACCCGGTGTCTCGTCGTCGATCCTCACGTCGGAGCAGGTGAGGACGCAGCACCAGGAATACGACAACGTGACGTACGCGTTCGCCCATCTGGTCGCGCCGCAGGACGACAGGCGGCTGATGCTCGCCACGATGCTGCTCAGGGTGTGCTTCGACCGCGGGTACTTCGCCCAGGCCGGCGCGGTGCTGGTGCAGGTGCTGCACCAGTCGCCCGCCGACGCTCGTTACCGGATCCTCGCGCTGGAGTACGCGTCTCTGCTGGCGAGCCACGAGGAACGGCACGACGAGGCGGTGCGGTGCGCCGCCGAGGCGATCGAGACGGCCGAGTCCGGCGGGCAGGACCTGATCATGTGCCGTCTGTTCCGGACGTTGGCGGGCGCTTACGACGGCATGGGTGACGTGTCGAATGCCGCAAAGGCGTTGCGTCGATCGATCGAGTACGGCGTACGCAACGGCAACGATGTGAGTGTCGCTGTGTCAAGCCACAACCTCGGCTGGCGGCTGCTCGCCGACGGTGCCGTGGACGCGGCCGCCGAACTGGTCGAAGCCGCGTTGCCGGTGCTCAGAGTCCATGCACGGCAGGACGTCGTGGCCATCGCGGTGCACACGGCCGGCTGCATCGCGTTGGAGCGCGGGAACTTGGTGACGGCGGGCGCCCGGTTCGCGGAGGGCGCGCGCATGGCGGCGGACAGCCCGCGGGCCGCGCTGGAGTCGGTCGAGGGCCGCGGCCTGGTCGCGATGGCGTCCGGACGGCACGAGCTCGGCGTGCGGCTTCTGGTCGCGTGTCAGCAGATGCGCACGACGTGGGTTGTTCCGCCGGAAGGGTGGTGGCGGCGGAAGACGGCCGCCGCACTGGACCTCGCGCGGGAATCCCTTTCTCCTCCGGCATTTCAGCGAGCGCTCGGCGCGGGCAGGGCGATGGACGCGCGGCACGCCCTGGAAACCGCGCTGGACAAGGAGGTGGTGCGGCACCCGGTGCTCAGCGACCGGCAGCGGATGGTCGTCGAACTGGTGGCGCGGGGTTTGACGAACGCGCAGGTCGCGGCCAAGCTCGGCATCTCGCACCGCACCGTGGAATCCCACGTGCACAACGTGAAGACCACGCTCGATCTTTCGACTCGCGCGCAGCTCGCGGCCTGGGCCAAGTCGCGTTGACGCGTCCAACTGAGACGTAACGCTGCGGTTCATCCGGATGACTTCCGGCCCCCTCCCGTTCATCGTGTGTACGACAACGGAGGGGGGCGACGTGGAACCGTTCCGCCTGCTGCACCCCGACCTCGTGCCGCAGCGGCGCGAGTCGCTGCAGCACGCCGCGTCCATGCTCGTCCAGATGGGGCTGGACGACACGGTGCTCTCGGCGTCGCCCGTGCACCAGCGTCTCGCGCGCGTGGTCCTCGCGAGCAGCGGCGTCATCGAGTGGACGCCCGGCTACTGGGTCCAGGACCCCGAACTCGACGAACGCTTCGGCGTCGTGCGGGTCGGCGGCGACCGCGGCGGTGTCTTCCTCTCCGGCGTCCTCATCGCCTACCTCGACGTGCTGGAGAACGCGGCCAGGATGGGCACCTCGATCCCCGAGGACTCCTGGCGCACCCTGCTCTGGGCGCCGACCGCGCTCTTCGACCACGTGCTGCGCCGCCCCCAGGTCGGCATGACCGTCGTGACGCCCGGCTGCGGCACCGAGAACCTCCCGTTCGAACGCACCCAGGCCGGCCAGCGCCTCTACCTCGCGCTGATGCAGGCCGTCCGGTTCGCCGTCAGCGGTGTCGTGCGAGCGCAGGACGACGGCCCGTTGGCCGAGGACTGCGTGACGCTCGCGACCGCGTGCCTGCGTGCCGCGGCGGTGGCGCTCGCGTTCGCCGCCGACGTTCCCGGCCACGCGCCGCAGCCCGTTTTCGAGATCGCCGAGCACCGCTACCTGTGGCAGGTGATCAGCGAGGTCCGCGCGGCCGTTCCCCGCGCCCGCTTCGAGCAGTTCGCCGCGGCGCTACGAGGGTTGAACGACGTGTACACCGCTTGCCCGTTGCTCGTTTCGGGCGGCTGACCTCGTTCGTCTCGACTTCGCGGCGACTTTCGTCGTTTCGTGACGTGGTGCGACAGGTGCTGACCTACCGTCTCGCCCATGACGGAGGAACGGTCGGCGGTCGTGGTGCGGGACGTCCGCAAGAGCTACGGCGATCTGAAAGCGGTGGACGGGATCTCGTTCACCGTGGCGGAGGGCGAGTTCTTCGGCATCCTGGGGCCCAACGGCGCCGGGAAGACCACCACGCTGGAGATCGTCGAGGGCCTGCGCGAGCCCGACAGCGGCGAGGTGCGGCTGCTCGGTGAGAGCCCGTGGCCGCGCAACGTGAAGTTGTTGCCGCGCATCGGTGTCCAGCTGCAGGCGACGGCGTTCTTCGACAAGCTGACGGCGAAGGAACAGCTGCAGACGTTCGGCGCGCTCTACGGCGTGAGCGCCGGCACGGCCGCGGACATGCTGGAGCTGGTCGGCCTCGCGGACAAGGCGAACGAGCAGGAGAGCAAGCTCTCCGGCGGTCAGCGCCAGCGGCTCTCGATCGCGTGCGCGCTGGTGCACGACCCGGACATCGTGTTCCTCGACGAACCGACCGCCGCGCTCGACCCGCAGGCCCGACGCAACCTCTGGGACGTGCTGCGCGCCATCAAGGAACGCGGCAAGACCATCGTCTACACCACGCACTACCTCGACGAGGCCGAGATCCTCTGCGACCGGGTGGCCATCATGGACACCGGCAAGATCCTCGCGCTCGACCGGCCGGCGGTGCTGGTGCGCGGCCTCGACGCGCCGACCCACGTGACGTTGCAGAAGGGCGTTCTGTCCGTTGTGGACGCTTCGGAGCTCGACGGCGTCGACGAGGCCCACGAGGACGAGGTGTCGCTGACGCTCTCCACGCGCCGCCCCGCGCCCGTGCTGTCGGCGCTGGCCGAACGTGGTGCACTCGACGGCCTGCAGGTCCGCACGGCCACCCTCGAAGACGTCTTCCTCAACCTGACAGGCCGGGAGTACCGGGCATGACCGCGTTCAAGACGCTTTCGGTGGCGATGCTCAAGGGCTTCGTCCGGGACAAGGTGACGCTGTTCTTCACCTTCCTGTTCCCGCTGATGTTCCTCGTGATCTTCGGCCTCGTCCTGCGCGACGCCGGCGCGGACAAGACCAGGATCGCGCTCGTCGGCGACGGCCCGATCGTCAGTGCTCTGCGGGACAGCGGCGCGCTGGAGTTCGAGTCGTACAACGACGTCGACGCCGCTGTGCAGAAGGTGAAGGACGGCGACCTGCCGGCCGCTCTGATCATCCGCGGGCAGCAGGTCGACGTGCGGTTCGCGCAGAGCGACCAGGTGCAGTCGGCGACCGTGCTCGGGATCATCAACGGGTTCGTGGACAGGGCGAACCTCGCCGCTACCGGTCAGCCGCCGACCTTCACGTTCGCCGCGGAGAAGGTCGAGGACGCCTCGCTCAAGCCGATCCAGTTCCTGACGCCGGGCATCCTGTCGTGGGGTGTGGCGGTGTCGGCGGTGTTCGGTTCGGCACTGACTCTCGTGTCGTGGCGGCGCAAGCAGGTGCTGCGGCGCATCCGGCTCGCACCGATCTCGACGGCCTCCGTGCTGTCGTCGCGGATCCTGGTCAGCACCGGCGTCGCGCTCGTCCAGGGCGCGACCTTCATCGGCGTCGCCTCGCTGCCGGTGTTCGGGCTCCAGCTCTCCGGGCAGTGGTGGCTCGCGATTCCGTTGCTGCTGCTGGGAACCATCGCGTTCTTCGCGCTCGGCATGCTGGTCGGCGCGTTCGCGAAAACCGAGGAGGCGGCGTCGGCGGCCGCGAACATCGTGGTGCTGCCGATGGCGTTCCTGTCCGGCACGTTCTTCCCCGTCGACCAGGCGCCCGCGTGGCTGCAGACCGTTTCGAAGATCTTCCCGTTGCGGCACATGAACGACGGCATGCTCGACGTGCTGGTGCGGGGAAAGGGAATCGAGGCGCTGGTGGTGCCGGGGGCGATCCTGATCGGGTTCTCGCTGGTGGTCGGGTTCGTCGCCTCCCGCGTCTTCAAATGGGAGGAATAGGACAGGCCCGGTGGGTATGTGCTCCCCGTCACGGTTCATGATGGGGAGCCATGACGTTCTCCAGCGTGGTCGGACGGTTCCGCATCCTCGCCCTGGCCGAGGCCATCTCCTGGGCGGGCCTGCTGCTCGGGATGTTCTTCAAGTACGTCGTCGTGCAGAACGAGATCGGCGTCAAGATCTTCGGCCCGATCCACGGCTTCGTCTTCGTCGCCTTCATCCTCGTCACGCTGATGACGAAGGAACCGCTGAAGTGGAACGCCCGCACGCTGGTCCTCGGCCTGCTGTCGAGCATCCCGCCGTTCGGCACGGTGATCTTCGAGCGCTGGGCCTCGAGGACCGGCCGTCTCAGCGAGCCTGCCGCAGAACAGCTCTGAGTTCTCCCGTCCGGGGGTGACCAGGGCGATGATCGACCGTTCGCTCACGGGTGCACCAGGCGCAGGGCCTCGCGGAGCTCGGTCTGCGGGTCGCCCTCGTGGTAGATCCGTTCCGAGGCCTCGATGTTGTCCAGGAACTGCTGGTACTTCACCGCGTTGTGCAGCCGGGACGCGCGGGGTGCGACCTTCAAAGCTTCCAGCGGCCGGCTGTCCGGGCGGTGCGAGAGCCACGCCTCGCTCCACACGCGGCGGATCAGGTCGTGCAGTTCGGGCTTGGCGTACTCCATGAGCCGGCACGCGTCGAGCGCCGGGTGACCCCAGACCGCGTCGGACCAGTCGATGACGACTCCGCTGCTGCGCCAGTTGCCGGGGTGGAAGTCGCCGTGCGTGAGCGTGTCGGGCAGGCCGAAGTCCGGCATCGGCACTGCGGACGACCGCAGTTGCGGCTCGCCCGCCAGCGCGTGCTGGACGGCGACCCAGCGCGGTACGACGTCCTCGATCTGCTCCGGGGTCACCCGCCAGCAGTTGGCGCCCTCGGCCTGGCTGAGCAGCACGCGGTTCGGCGCGCTGGCCAGCACCTCGGGCACCAGGGTGGGGTCGTGGGCGGCGACCATCTTGATCACCGTGCCCTCGTCGGCGAAGAACGGCGGCACGGCCTTGAGCCAGACCGGTCCCCGCGCGGTGGGAAGCCGGTGCACGCTGGAGAGGTTCCAGGTCCGCCCCTGGACCGCCGGACCGGTGCGGGTGATCACCGAGTCCGCCCACGCGACGAGTTCGGACGGTCCGCCGAGCCGTGCCCACGGCAGCCTGTGCTCGGCGTCCGGTTCAGGCGCGCCGGCGGGTTCGAGGTGGGCTCGATCCGGTTCGCCGTGCGCTTCGACGTGGTACGTGACGACCCCGCCGAACGGCACCTTGCCGCCTTCGACCGAGATCAGGCGCAGCACGCTGGTCTCCACGCCGAGCAGGTCGCGCAGGGCCGTGTTGATCGGCTCGACGTGGTTCCAGTTCGGTGTCTCGACCGGGATCGTTCTGGTGCGCCCGGTGAACCCGCTGGGTGTGCTGACGAGCGCGACGATGGAACGGTCCGGTCGATCCCACATGTGCCCATCAGGCCACAGGCCGGCCAGACCGCCCAACCGAATTAATCGTCGAAGTCGCCGCTGGCCCGGCGGACCTTCGCGAGCAGGTCCGTGAGCTGCTCGGTCTGGCGGTCCGTGAGGCCCTTGAGACCCAGGTTGACGTCGACGACGGCCGCGGTCGCGCTCTCACGGCGCTGCAGGCCGGCGTCGGTGATCTCGACCAGCGTCGTGCGGCGGTCGGTCGGGTGCGGCGTGCGGCGGACGAGGCCGTCGCTCTCCAGCCGGTCGACGATGTTGGTGACGCTCGTCGGGTGCAGCTGCAGGCGCTCGCCCATGACCCGCATCGGCAGCGCGCCCTTGCGGGAGAAGTAGAGGAGCACCAAGGCCTCGTAGCGCGCGAACGTGAGCCCGTGCGGCTTGAGGGCTGCGTCCACCGCGGACTGGATGATTTGCTGGACACGCATGACGCTCGTGACGGCGGCCATCGCCGTGGCGGAACCCACCCGGTCGTCCCACAGTTCGGCCGCGCGGGCGATCGGATCGAACGGCAGCGGTGTCATGGGCACGGAAGCTACCAGTCAGTACCACTCGTGGATCAGCAGGAGGCACGTGTGCTTGTCGCGTTCAGCGTTGCTCCGTCCGGTTCGGACGAATCAGGAAGCGTCGCGAAAGCGGTCGCCGAGGCGGTCCGGATCGTGCGGGAGTCCGGCCTGCCCAACGAGACCAATGCGATGTTCACCTTGGTCGAGGGGGAGTGGGACGAGGTGATGGACGTGGTCAAGCGCGCGACGGAAGCGGTGCAGGCCAGTGCCTCACGCGTGTCGCTCGTGCTCAAGGCGGACATCCGGCCCGGCTACTCCGGTCAACTGAGGGCCAAGGTCGAACGCGTCGAGGAGCACCTCTCCGACACCCCGTGAGCCGGCACTTCGGGTCGCCGTTCGTGGCCCGCGTTCCGTGGGCCGGGAGTCGAGTGTGACGGGCAGGATTCGGGCATCTCCTCGGATGGCCGAACGTTCTACGCCGTGACGGTGAGTGCATCCGTGCGCCGCCGTTCACTGGGTTAGCGTGTCGGGCGTGGACGCGAGACAGCTGTGGCTGAGGTTCGAGCCCTACCACGACGTCACGTACTTCACGCCCGAATCCCGGGCGGCGACGGACGCGCTGGGCTGCAAGGGCGGCTGGATGGGCTACTTCGGCATGCGCGCCGCACCGCTGGGCGCCGCGTCGCCGGAGCTGGCGACGGCGGTCTTCTACAACTTCGCACCGCGCATGGTCTCCCGCGCGCTACCGGACGCGTGGGCGGTCGCCTCGCCCTCCACGTACCTGAGGGTGCGGCTGGAGGGTGCGGACGGAGCGTTGCGGCGCCTGCTGGGCTCGGTCGACACGGCCGAGATCGCCGAGGCGGCGTCGCTGGCCAGGAAGGCGGCTATGGCTGCTCCCATCGCCGGGCGTCCGCTGGCCGCCGCGAACCGTTCGCTGCCGTGGCCCATCGAGCCTCACCTGGCCCTGTGGCACGCCTGCACGATCTTGCGCGAGGCGCGCGGCGACGGCCACATCGCAGCCCTCGTCGCCGCGGGCATAGGCCCGTGCCAAGCGCTTGCGCTCTACGCGCGTGAGCATTCCCTCGATCCGGCATACATGCGCACCGCGCGTGGTTGGAGTGTCGAAGAATGGGAAGCAGTTTCTGATCTGCCCGGCGACCTTGCCGCAGTCGAGCGTGCGACCGACATGGCCGCTCTCGCACCGTGGGAAGCGCTGGGTGCAGTTGGTACAAAGCGGTTCATCGACCTGATGACACCGCTCGCTCTACGCATCGCCTCAGCCAACGAGGCGATGCGCGTCAACCCGATGGCCCTGGACCCGGTCCGGGAACTAGCCGTGCCAGGATGGAACACGTGACAAGGCCTGATCCTCGCAAGACCGCCGCACTGTCCGCCGCACTCTCCGGCGCCGTCGACCTGGGCGCCCTGAGGGCCCGAGCCGATGCTGCCCGCACCGCCGCTGCCACGCCGGCCCCCGCCGGTGGTGCCCCCGCACCCGACAACGGTTCCGCGCCGTGGATCGTGGACGTCACCGAGGCCTCCTTCCAGGCCGTGGTCGAGCAGTCCCTGCAGGTGCCCGTCGTGGTGCTGCTGGGTGCCTCCTACAGCCCCGAGTCGCAGCAACTCGCTGCTTCGCTGACCCGCTTCGCCACGGCGTCCGGCGGGGCCTGGATCCTCGCCCGCGTCGACCTGGAGGCCTCGCCCCGGATCGGGCAGGCGTTCGGGGTGCAGTCCGTGCCCACGACCGTCGCCGTTGCCGCCGGTCAGCCCATTGACGCTTTCGCCGGGCCTATTGCGGACGCCGAGTTGTCGCAGTGGATCGCTCGGTTGCTGGATGCTTTGCGGGAGCGGTTGCCCGGGATTCGGGCCGGTGAGGCTCGGGCTGGGTCTGTTCCTGTCGTTGAGGAAGAGGTTGTCGAGGATCCTCGGATCGTTGCTGCTGAGGAAGCCTTTGAGCGTGGTGATTATGTTGCTGCTCAGGGGTTCTACTCGGAGATTCTTGCCTCTGAGCCTGGGAACGAGTTGGCCAAGGAAGGTCTTGCGCAGGCTCGGTTCGCTGAGCGGGCTGAGGCTGTTGACCCTGCTGTGATCGCCAAGGCTGATTCGGCGCCTGAGGACATCGATGCTCAGCTTGCCGCTGCTGATGCTGAGGTTGCCGGGCAGATGGTCGATGAGGCGTTTTCGAGGTTGGTTGAGACTGTTCGGCGGGTGTTCGGGGAGGATCGGGATCGGGTTCGGCAGCACTTGGTCGGGCTGTTCGAGCTGTTCCCGGCCGATGATCCTCGGGTTGCTTCGGCTCGGCGGAAGCTGGCTTCTGCTTTGTACTGAGGTCGCGAATGGGCTGGTGGTTGCCTTGCGGGCGGCCTGGTTGGGTTGCGTGCGTTTCCTGGGGGCTCTGCCCCCAGACCCCCGGCAATCTGATCGGGGGAGGGCGCCACGAGTGGGTAGATGGCACGCCTGTTGCGTTGGGCGGCTGCCTGTTGCTTAGAGAGTGCGTTTTGGAGGTGGGGTCCCGTCACGAGACACCCCTTCTCGCATGCAGCAAGAGCTGTGGCGCGACTCGTGACGGGACCCCACCGCCGGGCCCGCTTGGTAAGAACGGCTCGCCTGCGGCATCGCTGTGGGAGGACGGCTCGCCTTCGGCTTCGCGGGTGGGGTGGCTGCTAAGGGCGTCTGCGTTCCAAAAGGACTGTGTCTCGCCATTCGCCGTGGTGCTTGGCGATTCGTTCGCGTAGGCCCACTGTGCGGAAGCCCGCTTTGTGGTGCAGGGCGATGCTGGCTCGGTTCTCCGGGAAGATGACTGCTTGCAGGGTCCACATGTCGTCGGCGTCTGCGGCTGAGACCTGGTGGTGCAGCAGGGTTTTGCCCACGCCCCTGCCCTGGGAGGCGTCGGCCACGTAGATCGAGGTTTCTACCACCCCGGCGTAGCACTCGCGGGGCGATACCGGGGTGGCTGCTGCCCAGCCTGCGGTTTTGCCGTCCACCACGGCTATCCAGCGGTGGTCCGGTAGCCACTTGGATTCCAGGGTTCTGCGGGACGGGACTTCGGTCTCGAACGTTGCGTTGCCTGACGCTATGCCTTCGCCGTAGATGCGGCGGACGTCTGGCCAGTCTGCTGCCGTCATGGTGCGGATCGTGACGCTTGGTACTGGGTTCACGGTGCCTGTGGAGAGGGCGCCCATCACCGCGTCTGCTGCGTGGGGGAGGCCCGTGCAGCAGGCCGGGTTGACCGTTACGAGGGTTGTTGTGCCCTCGCGCTGGATGTGGAGGAAGCCGACCTCTGCCAGTTTGCGGACGTGGTGTGAGCAGGTGGACTGGCTCACGCCCAGCAGGGTGGTCAGTTCGCCCACGGTGACCGGGGTCGGAGACGAGGCCACGTGGTGCAGCAGGCGGACTCTCGTGGGGTCGGAGAGCGTCGCGAACCAGGAGGCGTAGGTCGTGGCTTCGTCGGTTAGCACGGCTTGAGTATCGACGTTGGTCGATTAAAGGGTCAAACCGAGTACTTCTTCACGCAGAACGAGAGGCCTCGGAAGAAGCCGTCGCCGAACGCTTCCACCCTGGCGAAGCCCGAGGGCACTGCTTTGCCGTTGACGTCTGCCGCGATGAGGCTGTCGTCTGCCAGGAGTTCTGCCACTGCCTCGTCCAGGTCGCCTGGGGAGAGGCGCAGGCCCGCTGCCGCGTTGGGGCGGTTGGTGAGGCCCGCCCAGGCTCCTGTCAGGCAGGCGGTGCGCTGGCCTGCTGCGTCGTCGTCGAGTTTGAAGCCCGTCGCGTGCTGGATGGAGAGCGAGAAGCGGGACGCGATGACCGCGAACGCGGCGAAGTCGCCGATGCCGCCCTTCGAGCCCTTCTTCGGGGGTGTGCCGATCTTGACCAGTTGCGGGAGGTCGAGTTGCAGCTGGTTGACCGCTGGGCAGTAGGAGGCGGGGGACGTGGTCTGGGCGTTGGCGCAGGGTTTGATGCCTGCCTTGTCGAAGGCCGGGAAGGCCGCGCCGCTCGACTTGTAGGCGTCGCGGAGTGACTCCTCCAGGGCCCTGAGGTACTTGTCCTCGTTCACCTGGGCGTTGCCGCGGCCCTGGCCCTGGTCGGTGTCGGAGAGGTCGAACGGGCGCTCGGTGATGCGCTTGCCGATCTCGGCCTCGTTGATCTCGGCGCAGCGGGCGGAGCCTCGGGTGAAGCCGAACTGGAAGGCGGAGACGCGGTCGAACGCGCTGCCGTGGGCGCCCTGCTTCTCGAAGGACGTGCCGGCGCTGTCGCGGATGAAGAACATCGTCTGCAGGACCTGGTTGAGGCCCTCGCCGGTGGAGAGTTCGAAGTGCTTCGACTTGTTCTCGGCGATCCAGCGCATGAAGACGCCGGTGTAGCAGTCGGCCTGCTGCTCCTTGACGATCGACGGGGTGTTGGCGCCGATGTTGGAGGCGGGGCCGAGCTTGTACTGGACGGCGTGACCCATCTCGTGGGCCAGGACGGTGACGACGGCCATCGGGCCGAAGGAGTCCTTGAGCATCGGCAGGAGCTCGCCGCGGTCCCAGGTGATGCTGTCGTCGAGGGCGCAGTAGAAGGCGTTCGCGATGCCGGTGGTGTCGAGCTTGCAGACCTCGACGCCCTTGCCGTTGGAGTCGTAGGAGATGAGGCGCTTCACCGGCTCGAACGTCTTGCCCGCGAACGAGGCGGGGAACTCCGCCTTCCAGAACTCCTGCACGTCGGCGAGGGTGTTGATGGCCAGGCGGTCCATGTCGCCGCCGTCACCGTTCTCCACGCTCAGGTCCGCGTCCGGCACACCCTTCTTCGGGCCGGACGGGCCGTTGGAGATCTCCAGGCCCGCGACCTTCGTGGGGTCGGGGCGCTCGCCCTTCGGTTCGCCGTCGACCACGGAAGCACAAGCGGTCAAGGCGGCGGTCACGACCAGCGCGACGGCGATTCGTCCGAATCCCATGAGGTCAGACCCTACTAAGCGCGTTCTGAGGCCATTCGGCACGTACCTTCGGCCAAACGTGAAAACTCCTCACCCCTCGGGGTGATTTCAAAACTGCGCGGGCTCGTTTTCGTTGTACGGCTGACGTTTGGGGGCGCACAGTCCCCTCCGCAAGCCTTCAGCGTGGAAGGAGTTCGGGATATGGGTAGAACGCGCTGGGCACGGTTCGCCGGGGTGCTGGGTATCGGTGCCGTCGGTGCCGGTGCCCTCCTGTTCGGCATGTCCCAGGGAGCGCTGGCCGCCTCGTTCGCGGTGTCCGGCACCAATTTCAAGGTCTCCGCCGACAACTTGACGGGCCAGGGATTCGTCCAGTTCGGCGGTGTGGACGCGGGCGCGGGCAAGGTGCACGTCGTCGCGGTCAGCGGGTTCAAGACGGCGAGGCTCGACAAGTTCTGCCAGTCGGTGTTCGTGCCGGGCATGCCGATCGTCGGTGACGTGACGATGCGCATCACCGCGGACAGCGTGGGCGGCATGTCCGCCGACAACCTGGTCGTCAACCTCACGGACCTCAACGGCGACCTCGTCCTCGGCAACCCCGAGATCGGCATCGACGCGAACAAGGTGACGAAGGGACCGGACAACCTCAGGGGTCTGCCGGGGTCGTTCGGCCTGCAGGCGGACACGGCCAACATCACGTCGCTGCAGCAGACCGCCTGGGCCACCACGGCCCAGACCATCAGGTTCAAGGGCATGAACCTGACCATTCGCCAGGGGAAGCAAGAGTGCTTCTGAGCATCTGGCGCGGATTCACCGCGTGGCGACGTGGCCGGCCCTTCTGGGCCGGCCTGTTCGTGGCCGGAGGCGCACTCATCATCCTGTTCCCGCCGTTCGTCGGCGTGAAGCTCGGCGACATGGTCATCTCGATCAAGACGATCGGCGGCGTCTCCGCGCTGCTGATCGGCGCGTTGCTGGCGATCTGCGCGGCCGCGTTGTGGCTGCAACCCAAGTTCCGGCTGGCGTCCGGCCTCGTCGCGGTGCTGCTGTCCCTGGTCGCGCTCGTCGTGACCAACCTCGGCGGCTTCCTGGCCGGAACCGTTCTGAGCCTCCTCGGCGGCGCGCTCGCCGTCGCGTGGACGGACGAACCCAAGAAGCCGAAGGAGGCGAAAGGGTCGAAAGAGGCGCGGCTCGAGAACGCGGAGCCGGAGACGACCCAGAGGGTTCAGCCCACATGATGCGAACACAGCCGCTGGCCGCCGTGGCGATGGTCGCGGTGCTGGCGCTGCAACCGCCGTCGAGCACCGAGCCGCCGCCGTCGTCCACCCCCGGCAGCAGCTCACCGGTCCCGACCAGCACCACGTCGGAGCCACCACCCGCGTCGAGCACCAGTGCCACCCCACCGCCGGCGTCGTCCTCCGTGCCTGCCCCGCCGCCCAGCACAGGACCTCCGGCGCCGGCACCCCCGCCACCGGCCCCTGCCCCGGTGGCGGCGGGAGGGCGGGAGTGGACGCTGACGGCGTCCAGGCTCGACCTGGGCGGACTCGACTTCGTCGGGATCGTCGACACGCTGCTGAACGGGCAGGTCGTCAAGGTCCTGAAGTTCACCGCGTCGGAAATGAAGATCAAGGACCTGGTGCAGTCGGCTGAAGTCTCACCGGGCGTCAAGCTGGTGACGGCGGCACGACCGGGCAGCACGTCCACGGTCTCGCCAGGCCGGATCGAGCTGTTCACGGTGCAGCTCAAGGGCAACCTGGACATCCTCGGGATCAAGATCCCGGTGGACTACACGGCGGCACACCCACCGCCGCTGAACGTGCCGTTCGTGACCTTCACCGAGGTCACGGTGCGCAACACGGACCTGATCGGCGGAACGCTGAAGATCCCGGGCGCGCGGATCTCCGTGGTGTCCGACCAGGCTCCGGTCGCCCGACGCTGAAGCCCGCACCAGGCCTCGAGCCGGTGCGGGCTTCCGCTTGTTCTCAGGTCGTCAGACGCCGCACTTCTTCGCGCCCTCGAACACGCCCTCGCGGAACTTCTTCACCCGCTCGAACCCGGGATCCACGGGGTTCGAGCCCTTGGTGTCGCGGGCCGCGTAGTCGAACTGCAGCAGCACCGTCACGGCCTCGTCGAAGTCGCCCGGCGAGAGGCCGAACCCGTCCTGTCGCTGGAACACCGCGCCGGTGTACGCGCCGGCCAGGCACAACGCCGCCGCGGAGGCGTCCTCGCCCTCGGTCGGCTTGCCGAGCACGGCCAGTTCGGCCATCGCGTACCTGGTCGCGATCAGCGTGCCCGTCGCGTAGTCGCCGAACTCCTTGTGCAGGGCCGGCAGCTCGTCCTTGGTGTCGATCTTGATGGTCTTGTCCGCCGGGCAGTACGCGACGGGGCCCTGGTCACCGGAGCAGTCCGGCTCGGTCTGGGAGGCCTCCGCGCGCGGCGAGGGCCAGGTCTTGCCCGCGGTCGTGGCGAGGTTCTTGAAGAAGCCGTCGAGGTCCGGGGTGACGGCTTCGAGCATGTCGTCGAACGGCAGGTTGCCGCCGTTCGCGCGGTCCTTGACGCTGGTGAACGCGCGCTGCGTGAACTGGCGGTTCTTGACCGTCATCGCGCCGCAGAACTTCGTGCCCTGCTCGTAGCCGTCCTGGAAGGCCGCCACGCGGTCGAACGCGCTGCCGTGCGCCTGCTCGTCCTCCGGGGAGGTGCCGACCGGGTCGCGGAACGTGATGAGGGCGCCCAGGGCCTTGTCCAGGGCGTCGGCGTTGATGTCGAGGCGCTGCGACTTGCCGTCCGCCACGTTGCGCACGAACGCGCCCGCGAAGCAGTCGGCCTGGGCCTCGGTGAGGATCGTCGGGTACTTCTCCGGCTCGCGGCGCTCGGCCTCAGGCGTGATGCCCATGCGGTTCTGCACGGCGTGGCCGATCTCGTGCGCGAGGACGACGACCACGGCCGCCTCGCCGAAGCGGTCCTGCAGCACCGGCAGCAGGGACGCGCGGTCCCAGGCGATCGCGTCGGCGGCCGGGCAGTAGAACGCGTTGCCCTCCACGTCCGCGGCCTTCTGCGTGCACGGCGGCGGCTTCGCGGTGGCGTCGGCCGTGTCGACCGAGAAGTAACCGCCGCCCAGCGGCTTCCACGGCTTGTTGAAGGTCGTCTGGAACGACTCGGTCCAGAACTCCTCGATGTCCGTGAGCGCGGTGGCGGCCAGTTTGTCGATCGGGCCGTTGTCCGATCCGCGCACCTGGACGGTGGTGGTGGACGCCTCCTTCTTCACCACCTTGGCGGCGCGGGGCGTCCCTGGGATCTGGGCTGTGCACCCTGCGGCAAGCAGGGCGGTGACGACGATCAGCGCGATGCTCCGGTGCCGCATGGAACCATTGTGCCTGCCGGCCGGCTCCCGGGGCGTCCTAGTCGTCCAAGTCAGGCGCATACAAGGGGCAACGTGCGGCGGACTGATCAGGTTCACCGGGCCGGAGTCGCCCGATCGACTTACATTTCCATTCGTGCGCGAAGTGTTGTGCGCCGCGTTGCTGCTTCTGGGCCCTCCGCCGGGGGCCGATCCGACCATGCCCGGTTGCACCGGGGGAATCGCGCCGGAGCCGCGCGCGGGCGTGATCGTCGGGCCAGGCACGGCCCAGTCGGTGCTGGACGTCGTCCCGGGAGGTGTCTACGACCTGTCGGTCTGGGCAGGCAGCCAGGCGCCCGGACCCGCGACGGCGACCGGACTGCGGTTCCACGACCGCGCCGGCGCCCAGACCGGACGCACCTACGCGCTCCGGCCGGGCCGCAAGACGAAGCGCCAGAACAGTTACGGCATGGTCGCGCCGCGTGACGCCGCCACCGTCCAGTTCTTCGCCACCACCAGTACCGAGGTCCACTGGGACTGCGTGTTCCTCAGGGTGTCCGCCTACGACGTCGCGCTCGAAGCCGGGCAGGACACCCTGAAGATCACCGTCACCAACACCGGCAGCGAGCCGCTGACCGGCCTGGAGCTCACCGTCACCGGCTGCGCGGACTTCCCGCCGTTCGACCTGGAGGACCAGGTCGTCCGCACCTGCGCGGGCACCGGTCCCGCGCAGGTGTCCGGTGCGCTCTACTGGAACGGAGCGCTGCCGGACGTCTCAGAGAGTCTCGATCTCGGTCACCGGGTCGGGGACCAGCCACAACACGCCGGACGGCGGCAGCTGCAGGATGGCTGAGTACGGCCTCCCGTGCCACGGCCTGGCCTCGGCCTCGACGCCACCGAGGTTGCCCACGCCCGAACCGCCGTAGTGCGCGGCGTCGGTGTTCACGAGCTCCTTCCAGCGTCCGGACGACGGCAGGCCGACGCGGTAGTCGTGGTGCGGCGACCCGGAGAAGTTCGCCACGCAGGCGAGCGTCGAGCCGTCCTCACCGATCCGCAGGAACGACAGGACGTTGCCGCCCGAGTCGTTCGCGTCGATCCACTGGAACCCCTCCGGCGTGACGTCGTTCGAGAACAGCGCCGCGGCGGTCTTGTACACCGAGTTCAGGTCGCGCGTCAGCGACTGGATGCCCTGGTGCAGCGGGTCCTGCTCGACGAGGTGCCAGTCGAGCGACCGCGACTCCGACCACTCCTGCCGCTGCCCGAACTCGCCGCCCATGAACAGCAGCTGCTTGCCCGGATGCGCCCACATGAACGCCAGCAGCGACCGCACACCGGCGGCCTTGTTCCAGTCGTCGCCCGGCATCCGGGTCCACAGCGAACCCTTGCCGTGCACCACCTCGTCGTGCGAGAGCGGCAGCACGAAGTTCTCGCTCCACGCGTACACCAGCGAGAACGTCATCTCGTTGTGGTGGAACGAGCGGTGCACCGGCTCGCGCGACAGGTAGTGCAGCGTGTCGTGCATCCAGCCCATGTTCCACTTGAAGCCGAACCCGAGTCCGCCGAGGTGCGTCGGCCGCGTGACGCCCGGCCACGCCGTCGACTCCTCGGCGATCATGACCACGCCGGGGTGCCGCTTGTAGACGGTCGCGTTCAGCTCCTGCAGGAACCGCACCGCGTCGAGGTTCTCCCGGCCGCCGAACTCGTTGGGCAGCCACTGGTCCGCCGGCCGCGAGTAGTCGAGGTAGAGCATCGACGCGACGGCGTCCACGCGCAGGCCGTCGAGGTGGAACTCCTCGATCCAGTACAGCGCGTTCGCCACGAGGAAGTTGCGGACCTCGTTGCGCCCGAAGTCGAAGACGTACGTGCCCCAGTCGAGCTGCTCGCCACGACGCGGGTCGGCGTGCTCGTACAGCGCCGTGCCGTCGAACTTCGCGAGCGCCCAGGCGTCCTTCGGGAAGTGCGCGGGCACCCAGTCGACCAGCACTCCGATGCCGCGCTGGTGCAGCGTGTCCACGAAGTACCGGAAGTCGTCCGGCGACCCGAAACGCGAGGTCGGCGCGTAGTACGAGGTGACCTGGTAGCCCCACGAACCGCCGAACGGGTGCTCGGCCACGGGCAGCATCTCGATGTGCGTGAAGCCCATGTCCTCGCAGTAGTCCGCGAGCTCGACGGCCAGTTCCCGGTAGCTGAGACCGGGCTTCCAGGAGCCGAGGTGCACCTCGTAGGTCGACATCGGCGCGTTCGCCCACTGCGTGGCCCCGCGCCGGGCCTCCCACTCCGCGTCGCCCCACTGGTACTCGGACCGCGTGACGACCGAGGCCGTCTGCGGCGGGACCTCCGTGGCGAACGCCATCGGGTCGGCCTTCTCGTGCCAGATGCCGTCCTGGCCGAGGATGCGGAACTTGTACCGCGAGCCCACCACGACGTTCGGCAGGAACACCTCCCACACGCCGCTGGAACCCATGGAGCGCAACGGGTTCGCGCGCCCGTCCCAGCCGTCGAAGTCACCCGTCACGCGCACACCGCGCGCGTTCGGTGCCCACACCGCGAACGAGACGCCGGTGACGTCACCGGAAGCCGTTTCGTAGCAACGGACATGAGCGCCGAGCACGTCCCACAGCCGCTCGTGCCGGCCTTCGCCGATGAGGTGCAGGTCCAGCTCGCCCACGGTCGGCAGCCAGCGGTACGGGTCGTCGACCTCGATGGCCGGGCCGCCGTCGTACTTGACCAGCAACCGGTAGTCGCCGGGCAGCTCCGGCAGCTCGCCCTCGAACAGCGCGTCGGCGATGCGCGGCAGCTCGACCTGCTTGTCGCCCCAGGCCACCGCGACCGACGTCGCACCTGGGCGAAGAGCCCGCGCGATCACCTGGTCGCCGACGGAGTGCACACCCAGCACCGAGTGCGGGTCGTGGTGCGCACCTGACAGGAGTCGGTCCAGGTCGGCCTTCACGCTCAGTTCCCTCCAGAAGTCATCCGGGCGATCGACGACAGCGGAACCGTCAACCACTCCGGCCTGTTGGCGTGCTCGTAAGCGACCTCGTAGACCGCCTTGTCCAGCTCGAAAGCGCGCAGCAGGTGCGCGTGGTCCCGCGGGTCGCCCGCCACCTCGGCGTAGCCGTCGCAGAACGCGGCCCGGTTGCGCTTCGTCCACTCCATCGCGCGGTAGGCGAGCTGGTCGTCGTCGGGCTGGCCGATGAGCAGCTGCCTGGCCGCGTAGTCGAACGACCTCAGCATCCCCGCCACGTCGCGCAACGGCGACCGCAACGCGAGGCGGTCCTCGACCTTCGCCGCGGGCTCGCCCTCGAAGTCGATCAGCAGCCAGCCGTGCACGGTCCGCAGCACCTGGCCGAGGTGCAGGTCGCCGTGGATGTGCTGGATCGGGATCGCGCCGATGTGGTGGCGCGCCTCCTCGAACGCGGCGCGCAAGGGCTCCTCGTGGCGGCCCAGTTCCGGCACCGCCTCCAGCACGACGCTCAGGCGTCGCTTCATGCCCTCGATGGCGCGGTCGATGGCGTCCTCGTCCGCGATCCGCGTGCCCAGGGCCTCGGCGAGATCGGCGTGCACCTTCGCGACGGCGTGGCCGAGGCGTTGTGCCTCGCCCGCGAAGTCGCCGCCGACCTCGAACGCGTGCAGGTCGGCCTCGGCCATCAGGTCGCGCACCGAGGTCTTGGCCATGTCCCAGCCCTCGACCGCGTCCGGCAGGAACTCCTGCAGCATCGCGAGCGTGATCTGCTGGTCGTTCAGCGTCGTCGAGATCGAGCCCAGCGGCTGCGCGATGTGCTCGCAGCCGACCGACCGCAACGCGCGGTGCATCGTCAGGTCGCGGTTCTCGCCGTTCGCGAGCTTGCGGAAGATCTTCAGGATGTACTGCTGGCCGTAGATCAGCGACGTGTTGGACTGCTCGACGCCGATCGGCCGCCCGCGCAGGCCCGACCGCACCTCGGTGCCGGGCTCGTGCGCGAACGTGATGCCGTCGGCGGTGTGCCCGGACGCGATCCGGTCGAGCAGCACACCGTTGTGCTCGGGGTCGAGCAGCACGTCCCAGGCGCCGGTGCTCAGGCTCAGCGCGCCCTGGTAGTTCTCCGTTCGACCGGGCTGTTCGACCTCGAAGACCACGTGCACCAGGTCGCCGTCCACGACCGTCGTCCTCAGTGGACGGACGGCCGTGATGGGCCTGTCCTTGCCGCCGAACCACCTGGCGGCCGGGAGCAGATCGGGTAGCGAGGCGGCCAGCTTCTCGACCAGTTCGTGGGGATCGGTCACGCGTGATTCACCTCATCTCGCTGTCGTCGCCCGCCTCTACCAGCTGGAACCAGTAGAAACCGTGACCCGGGAGGGTCAGCAGGTAGGGGAGTTCCCCGATCGCGGGGAATTTGACACCTCCGGTGAGCTCCATCGGCGCGTAGTCGCGGTGCTCGGAGAGGTCCAGCTCGACGGGTTGCGGGAAGCGCGACAGGTTGTTCACGCAGAGCACGATGTCCTCGCGGCCGTCCGGGCGCTTCCACTGCCGCTTGTACGCGAGCACGCTCGGGTTCGAGCCGCCGAGCTCGGTGAAGTCGCCCTCGGCGAACGCGTGGTGCTGCTTGCGCACCTCGATCATGTGCCGCGTCCAGTTCAGCAGCGACGTCGAACTGTTGAGCTGCGCCTCGACGTTCAGGCCCTGGTAGCCGTAGACCGGGTCCATGATCACCGGCAGGTAGATCCGGCCGGGGTCGCAGCTCGAGAAGCCCGCGTTGCGGTCCGGGGTCCACTGCATCGGCGTGCGCACCGCGTCACGGTCCTGCAGCCAGATGTTGTCGCCCATGCCGATCTCGTCGCCGTAGTACAGGACGGGAGAGCCGGGCAGCGACAACAGCAGCGCGGTGAACAGCTCGTGCTGGTTGCGGTCGTTCTCCAGCAGCGGGGCGAGGCGGCGGCGGATGCCGATGTTCGCCTTCATCCGCGGGTCCTTGGCATACTCCGAGTACATGTAGTCGCGCTCTTCGTCGCTGACCATCTCGAGCGTGAGCTCGTCGTGGTTGCGCAGGAAGATGCCCCACTGGGCGTTCTCGGGGATCGACGGCGTCTGCGCGAGGATCTCCGAGATCGGGAACCGCGACTCGCGCCGCACCGCCATGAAGATCCGCGGCATCAGCGGGAAGTGGAACGCCATGTGGCACTCGTCGCCGCCGATCTCCGGGTCACCGAAGTACTCGACCACGTCCGACGGCCACTGGTTCGCCTCGGCGAGCAGCACCCGGCCGGGGAACTCGTCGTCGACGACCTTGCGGCACTTCTTCAGGAACTCGTGCGTGCGCGGCAGGTTCTCGCAGATCGTGCCCTCCTCTTCGAAGAGGTACGGCACGGCGTCGAGGCGGAACCCGTCGATGCCGAGGTCGAGCCAGAACCGCAGGATGTCGAGCATCGCCTCCTGCACTTCCGGGTTCTCGTAGTTGAGGTCCGGCTGGTGGCTGAAGAAGCGGTGCCAGAAGAACTGCCCGCGCACCGGGTCGTACGTCCAGTTCGACGACTCCGTGTCGACGAAGATGATCCGCGCGTCGGAGTAGCGCGAGTCGTCGTCGCTCCACACGTAGTAGTCGCCGTACGGACCGGTCGGGTCCTGACGGGACTGCTGGAACCACGGGTGCGCGTCGGAGGTGTGGTTGAGCACCAGGTCGGTGATCACGCGGATCCCGCGCCGGTGCGCCTCCTCCAGGAGGTACACGAAGTCCTCGACGGTGCCGAACTCCGGCAGCACCGCCCGGAAGTCGCTGATGTCGTACCCGCCGTCGCGCAGTGGCGACGCGTAGAACGGCGGCAGCCAGAGGCAGTCGACGCCGAGCCACTCCAGGTAGTCGAGGCGCGACGCGAGACCGCGGAGGTCGCCCGTGCCGTCGCCGTTGGAGTCGCTGAAGGCGCGGACCAGCACCTCGTAGAAGACAGCGCCCTTGAACCAGCTCGGGTTGGCCGATGCCGGTTTTGCCGACTTGAAGTCCTCAGCCTGAGGTTCTACCAGGAAGCCGTCGTCGTCGATGGCCTCTCCGGTGTGCGGTGTTCCTTCCAGCCCGAGCGCAGCATCGGGACGGGAGTCGTCGGCCATGGTTCCCACCTCGTCGGGGGTTGTGCGGGTTGATCAGCTGAAGCGGCGCTGCAAGCTCACGACGTGCGCGGTCGCACGCCACGGCTCGAGGCGGACGTAGTTGGCCTGTCCCCAGTCCCACGTCTCGCCGGTGACCTCGTCGTGCGCGATCACCCGCTCGTGCCAGTCGAACCCGAGCTCGGGCAGGTCGAGGTACAAGGTCCCCTCCTGCGTGTTGTGCGGGTCGAGGCTGACGACGACAACGACGGTGTCGCCCGTTTCCGGGTCACGCTTGGAGTAGGCGACCAGCGCGTCGTTCTCGATGCTCTGGAACTTCAGCGTGCGCATCTGCTGGAGCGCGGGATGCGCCTTGCGGATGTGGTTGAGCTTGCGCAGCCACGGTTCGAGACTGCGACCGTCCGCCAGTGCACGGGCGTAGTCGCGAGGCCGCAACTGGTACTTCTCGGAATTGAGGTACTCCTCGCTTCCGGGCTTCACGGCCTCGTGCTCGAACAGCTCGTAGCCGCTGTACACACCCCACGTGGGGGAGAGCGTGGCCGCGAGCGCCGCACGGAGCCCGAACATTCCGGGACCGCCGTGCTGCAGTGACTCGTGCAGGATGTCCGGGGTGTTCACGAAGAGGTTCGGCCGCGCCTCGTCCCAGTGGTCGCGGACGTCCTCGCCGAACTCGATCAGCTCCTGCTTGCTCGTCCGCCACGTGAAGTACGTGTAGGACTGGGTGAAGCCGAGCTTGGCCAGGCCGTAGAGGCGAGCGGGCCGGGTGAAGGCCTCCGCCAGGAACAGCGTGTCCGGGTAGACCTCCTTCACCTTCCAGATCAGCCACTGCCAGAAGTCCGGTGGCTTGGTGTGGGGGTTGTCGACCCGGAAGATCCGCACCCCGTGCTCGGCCCAGAAGAGGACCACGCGCAGCACCTCGTGGTAGAGGCCCTGCGGGTCGAGGTCGAAGTTGATCGGGTAGATGTCCTGGTACTTCTTGGGCGGGTTCTCGGCGTACGCGATCGTGCCGTCGGGCTGCGTCGTGAACCACTCCGGGTGCTTGAGCACCCACGGGTGGTCGGGCGCGCACTGCAGCGCGAAGTCGAGCGCCACCTCGAGCCCGAGGTCCTTGGCGCGTGCGACGAGCGCGTCGAAGTCCTCGATCGTGCCGAGCTGCGGGTGGATCGCGTCGTGCCCGCCCTCGTCCGCGCCGATGGCCCACGGCGATCCCGTGTCCTCCGGCGTCGCGACGAGCGTGTTGTTGGGACCCTTGCGGTTGACCCGGCCGATGGGGTGGATCGGCGGGAAGTAGACGACGTCGAAGCCCATCGCCGCGACCCGGTCGAGCTCCTTGGTCGCCGTGGCGAACGTGCCGTGCACCGCCTGGCCGGTCTCGTCGATCCCGCCGGTGCTGCGCGGGAAGAACTCGTACCAGGAGCCGTAGGCGGCCTTCTTGCGGTCGCACCAGATCTTGTGCGTCTTGCCCTTGGTGATCAGCTCGCGCACGGGGTGCTCGAACATCACCTTCTGCACGTCGGCCGCGAAGGCCGGCGCGACGCGTTCGGCGAGCGGCCGGTCCTCGTCCCGCAACGCCGCCGCGGCAGACGTGAGGAGTGCTCGCTCTTGTCGCCTATCGGGTCGCCTTGCCACCCGATCGAGTAGTCCGGCACCGATCTCAAGATCGTTTGCGAGATCACCGGGACCCTGTCCGGCGGCGATCTTCACCTCAACGGCGTGGTTCCAGGTGCCCCAGGGGTCACTCCACGCATCGATCCGGAACGTCCAGGCGCCTTCGGCGTCCGGAACCACCGTCGCGCCCCACCTGTCGAGGCCGACTCCGACCTCGTGCATGCGCGTCTGACGAGCGACTCGGTCGTTCGGTCCGCGCCAGCTGACCGTGGCCGCGAGTTTGTCGTGCCCCTCGCGCCACACCGTGGCCGCAACCGGAATGTGTTCTCCCACAACGGCTTTGGCTGGATACCTGCCAGCCGACACCACCGGGGATACCTCGTCGATACCGAGCCGTCCGCTCATCGGCAGCGCCCTTCCGCCGTATCGCTTCGCGTTGATGCGTCAAATCCTGCCTTGCTCGATCAAGCCGTCTGACAGCGGGTTACCCCATCTAGATCCGTACCCCGCCACCGTCGATCGCACACCTCAAGCGCTGATCGTGTCCAGGGTCTCTCGTCCACGTTCCCAGCGCTTGGTGCCTTTCTCATTGGACACTTCCCGTACAACTCACCGTGTTAAGAGAGCGCTACAGGTACCGTGCGCGCGTGAACAAGCTTGGAGGTCGTTACGTCCTGCTCGATCAGCTCGGCGCCGGTGCCATGGGTGTCGTGTGGCGAGCACGCGACGAGTTCCTGCACCGTGACGTAGCGGTCAAGCAGCTGCTTCTCAACGACGTGGAGTCGAACGAGTTCCACGAGGCCGTGCAGCGCGCCATGCGTGAAGGCCGCATCGCGGCCCGATTGCAGCACCCTAACGCGATCGCCGTGTACGACGTCGTGGTCGAGGACGGCAAGCCTTGTCTTGTCATGGAGTATTTGCCGTCCCGCAACCTCTCCTCGGTGCTGGAACGCGGCCCGATGCCCGCGCAGGAGGCGGCGCGGATCGGTTCACTGGCCGCCGGCGCGCTGGCCGCCGCGCACAGCGCCGGCATCGTGCACCGCGACATCAAGCCCGGAAACGTCCTCATTGGACGCGACGGCACGGTGAAGATCACCGACTTCGGCATTTCGCGCGCTTTGGGCGATGTGGCCGTGACGAAGACCGGCATGCTCGCGGGCACGCCCGCGTACCTGGCGCCGGAACTGGCCCGCGGTTCCGACCCCGCACCGCCCTCGGACGTGTTCTCGCTCGGCGCGACGATCTACGCGATGACCGAGGGCGAGCCGCCGTTCGGCAAGAGCACGAACGACCTGGGCCTGCTCTACAAGGTCGCGCGCGGCGAGACCCGCCCGCCGACGCGCTCGGGCCCGCTCACCGGCCTGCTGACCCGGCTGCTCGCGAACGAGCCGTCGCAGCGCCCCACCGCGGCCCAGGCCGCCGAGGAGCTGAAGGCGATCGCGTCCGGTGCCCCGGTCCCGGTCACCCGCGTGATCCCGCCGCGCCCGATGACGCCGCCGACCGGCACCGCCGTGATGGGGGCCGCCGGTCCGGGCACCATGCAGGGCCCGCCGCGCACGATGCCCCCGCAGGCGCCGCGCACCCGGCCGCCCGCGCCGTTGCCCGCGACCTACGACGACTACGAGCCCGAGCCCGAACCGAAGAAGAGCAACCGGGGCCTCGCGGTCGCGGCCGCGGTCCTCGGCGTGCTCCTGATCTCGGGCGCCGCCTACGCGATCATCTCGAACCTCGGGGACGGCGGCTCGACCGGCACCGGGCTCAGTTCGACGCCGACGGCCACGTCGCAGACCCAGCAGCAGCCCACCTACGACAAGCCGACGACCAACCCCCCGGCCAAGACGACCGAGAAGCAGACGCCGTCTCAGACCAAGCCGAGCCCGCCGCCGTCGTCGAAGCCGCCGGCCACCAAGTTCACCCCGGCCCAGGTCACCACCTTCGTGAAGCAGCACTACGCGAAACTGCCGGTGAACGTCGAGGCCGCCCGTGGCGACTGGGACCCCGACCGGGCACCCGGCCTGGCCTCGGAGAAGCAGTTCTGGGGCCAGTACAGCAAGCTCGCGGTCAGGGAAGGCCCGCTCGTCGACGCGAACGAGGACGGCACGTTCACCGTCACGACGGCGCTGGAGCTGACCGAGAAGGACACCGACAAGGCGACGACCGAGGAGCACACGCTCAAGATCTCCGGCAAGGGGGACAGGCTGCTGATCACGAACGAGCAGCGGGGTTGATCGGGCGCCGAAGTATCCGCTGCTCACGGGCGTCCACGTCTTGACCGGTTCTGCAAGTCGTTGCAGGTCTGGCCGGGAACGTTGTCAGGCACTCAGGGGTGGCAGGTAAGTTCGCTCGTCATGCGAGCACTTCGCCGGTTCACCGTCCGAGCCAGCCTGCCGGAGCCCCTGTCCGCGCTGAGCACGCTCGCCACCAACCTGCGCTGGACGTGGCACCCGCCCACGCAGGACCTCTTCTCCTCGATCGACCCCCGCGTCTGGTCCGAGGTCGGTGGCGACCCGTTGCGTCTGCTCTCCGTCATCGACGCGGGCACACTGGAGTCGCTGGCCAGAGACGAGCAGTTCCTGCTCAAGCTCCACGCCCTCGCGAGCGATCTGGAGCGGTACGTCCAGGGCCCGCGCTGGTACCAGCGCAGGCAGGACGAGATCGCCCAGCGCCGCGAGCACGGGGCACCTGACACACCGCTGCCCACGAGCGTCGCGTACTTCTCGATGGAGTTCGGCGTGCACGAGGCGCTGCCGAACTACTCGGGCGGTCTCGGCATCCTCGCCGGCGACCACCTCAAGGCGGCCTCCGACCTGGGCGTTCCACTGATCGCGGTCGGCCTGCTCTACCGGTCCGGGTACTTCCGGCAGTCGCTGTCGCTCGACGGCTGGCAGATCGAGCACTACCCGACGCTCGACCCGCGCGGGTTGCCGCTGGAGCTGCTGACCGAGCCGTCCGGGCTGCCGCTGCTGGTGCACGTGGCCATGCCGGGCGACCGGACGCTGCGCGCGAAGATCTGGAAGGCGCAGGTCGGGCGCATCCCGCTGCTGCTGCTCGACTCGGACGTGGAGCAGAACGACGAGGACCTGCGCGGCGTCACCGACCGGCTCTACGGCGGCGACCAGAACCACCGGATCCGCCAGGAGATCCTCGCCGGCATCGGCGGCGTGCGCGCAGTGCGCACGTTCTGCGAGCTCACCGGCCACGCGCAGCCCGAGGTCTTCCACACCAACGAGGGCCACGCCGGGTTCCTCGGCCTCGAGCGGATCCGCGAGTACATCACCAACGACGGTCTCGACTTCGACCAGGCGTTGACGGCGTCGCGCGCGGGCGCGGTGTTCACGACGCACACGCCGGTGCCCGCCGGCATCGACCGCTTCCCGGTCGACCTGGTCCAGCACTACTTCGGCGCCGAGAACCTGGTTCCCGGCGTGAACACCCAGCGCATCCTCGCGCTGGGCGCCGAGGAGAACCCCGGCATGTTCAACATGGCCCACATGGGCCTGCGGCTCGCCCAGCGCGCGAACGGTGTGTCCAAACTGCACGGTGAGGTCAGCCGGGACATGTTCCGCGCCCTCTGGCCGAACTTCGACGGCACCGAGGTGCCGATCGGCTCGGTCACCAACGGGGTGCACGGCCCGACGTGGGCGGCGGCCGAGATGAGCAAGCTGCTCGGAGCGTCCGAAGCAGACACCCAGACCAGCTCCGGGTTCGGCATCGGCACGTTCGAGCCGGTCACCGACGCCGGGCTGTGGGAGCTGCGGTCGACGTTGCGCGGCCGGCTGGTCGACGAGGTGCGCCGCCGCGTGCGCGAGTCGTGGCTGCAGCGTGGCGCGTCGGCGCTGGAGCTGGGCTGGACCGACTCGGTGTTCGACCCGAACGTGCTGACCGTGGGCTTCGCACGGCGCGTGCCGACGTACAAGCGCCTCACGCTGATGCTGCGCGACCCGGAGCGGCTGCGTTCGCTGCTGCTGCACCCCGAACGTCCCGTGCAGCTCGTCGTGGCGGGCAAGTCGCACCCGGCAGACGACGGCGGCAAGGCCCTGATCCAGCAGATCGTGCGCTACGCCGACGAGGCGGGCGTGCGGCACCGGATCGTGTTCCTGCCGGACTACGACATGTCCATGGCGCGGTACCTGTACTGGGGCTGCGACGTGTGGCTGAACAACCCGATGCGCCCCCTCGAAGCGTGCGGTACGTCCGGCATGAAGGCGGCGTTGAACGGCGGCCTCAACCTGTCCATCCGCGACGGTTGGTGGGATGAGCTGTACGACGGCTCGAACGGCTGGGCCATCCCGACCGCGGACGGCGTCAACGACCCGGTCCGCCGGGACGACCTGGAGGCCAACGCGCTGTACGACCTGCTCGGTTCGCAGGTCGCACCGCTGTTCTACGACCGCGGCGAGGACGGCGTGCCGACCCGCTGGATGTCGATGGTCCGGCACACGCTGGCGTCGCTCGGCCCGGTGGTGCAGGCATCGCGCATGGTCCGCGAGTACGTGGAGACCTACTACGCGCCGGCCGCCGCGTCCGCGCAGAACGTCGTCGGTGAGGGCTACCGGGGCGCCAAGGAGCTCTCCGCGTACCGCCACCGGCTGCGCGCGTCGTGGACGCGGGTGCGGGTGCTCGACAGCGACCTGGTGATCAGCGGCTCCTCCGTGCCGGTGCTCGGAGCGCCGGTCATCGTGCGGGCGCGCGTCGAACTGGCCGGGCTGGAGCCGTCCGAAGTGGACGTCCAGGTCGTGCTGGGCAAGGTGTCGCACGACTCCGACGAGCTCAAGGACATCGTGTCCGCGCCCATGAACTACGCGGGCAACGGCAACTACGAGGCCGAGGTGCCGCTGCCGCACGCCGGAGCTCTCGGCTACACCGTGCGCGTGCTGCCACGTCACGGCCTGCTGGCGACTTCTGCGGAACTCGGCAGGGTCGTTCTGGCCGGTTGATCGCTTCGCGAGATCGACACAGGGCATCCGGCCCGCCTGAAAAAGGCGGGCTGGATGCCCTGATGTGTTCGTCTTCTTCGTTGCCTGGTCACTGCTGGTGACCTGGGTCAGGCGTGTACCCCTCATACCCCTTAGCTCAAACGAATGACCACTTTTTCGAGTGGGTGAATTCGTGATCTCCGCTGGTAGGAGCCTGGGTGCAGGCTTACGCTCATCGGCATGGAATGAACCGCACGAGAATTCGTAGAAAGGTTTTCTCGGAGCGGCTCCAAATGAATTGCGCATTGAGGAAGAAGGTAGCCGTGAAGAAGACGATTACCGCACTCTCGCTCGTCGCAGCATTGTTCACCGCCTCGACCATCCCGGCTGCCAGTGCGTTGCCCGCCGCGCCAGAACTCCCCGCCGCCTGCGCCGGTCTCGTCACGGACTTCGCGGCAAAACTCAAGAAAGCCGTCGGCAGTCTCGTGCCCGTGCCCAACGTGGAAGCCGTGAAACCGTTGATCGGTGACCTCCTCGGCCTCGTGACAGCGATGCAGAACGCCGGCTGTCTACCGACACCGCCTGTCAGTGCGCCGGGCGTACCCCTGCCGGCGCGGGCCGCCGAGTACACAGGTCCGGCCGACCAGTGCCTGCCCGTCGTGTTGAACCTGATCTCGGCCATCGCCGGGCTGGGCGGCACGGTCCTCGGCGCCGCGGGTGGGCCGCCCGACGTCGGCAAGATCACCGCGATGCTGACCTTGGTGCTCGACACCGCCAAAGACCTGCTGGGCAAGTGCGGTCTGCCGGCGCCTCCCGGTGGCCTGCCCGCGCTGCCCGGCCTGCCGGTCCAGAACAGCTGATCTGTCCGCGGGGTGCGAAGGGCCCGTCACCGTTCCCGGTGACGGGCCCTTCGCCGTGCGTGCTGTCCCGTTCGGAGGTCAGCTGATCTGCAGGCGGGCGCGGGTCGCCGCCACCCGCGGGCTCCAGCCCGCGAGCTCGTGTACCTCGGCCACGAGTTCGCGGGCCTTCGCGTTGTCGCCGTCCACCATCCACGCCCGTGCGATGGTGATCAGGTCGTCGGCACGGCCCTGCGCGTTCTCGCTCGACTCGGCGGAGCAGCCCGCGAGCTGCCTGGCCTTCGTGGTGTCGCCCTCGATCAACGCCATGATCGCCAGCGTCCCGTTCGCGCGTTGCTTCGGATATCCGGCCTCGTAGGCGTTGCCGAACATGCTGCGCGCGGTCTCCAGACCCACGTCCGCGGGGAACTGCCCCGCCTCGACCGCCAGCACCGAGACACCCGCGGTGGTGGCCATCACGAACGCCAGGTCGCGCGTGCTCAGGTCCTCGCGACCGGTCAGCCCCATCACCGTCCGCAGCGCTTCGAGGTACCGCTCGCGGGCGCACGACGTCACGACCTTGAGCCCGGCGACGGTGAGCAGGCCGGGGTGCTCGCGCACCAGCTCGGTGTAGATGCGCTCGGCCTCGTCGAGGTCACCGCGCTGGTAGGCGTCCATGCCGGCGAGCACGCCGGGCCCTGCCTCCAGTTCGCCGAGCGGCCGTCCGGAGAGCTTCGGCAGCGAGAACACGAACCAGCCCAGGCTCGTGTTGCCCGGCTGCTGGACCGGCACGAGTTGCCAGAGGAGGCAGGTGGTGGCGGCGAGCGCCATGCCCTTGCCGAACGCGCTGCCGGCGGCGAGCCACGTCACCGCCGCGACCACCGCGCAGAAGGCGATCGCGAACGCTCCGGTGAGGACGGTCCGCCGGCGCACCCCCGGCTTGAGCCCGGTGATCCCGATGGTCGCGAGCACGGGGATCTGGCGCAGGACGAGCCGCTGGTGCGTCCAGGTCCACGACTTGAGCTCACCGCCGATGCCGATGATCACGTGCGTGATCCGGAGTCCGAACAGGGCGGCGCCGAGCGCCAGGCCGGCCTGGGCCGCGGTCAGCTCCACCATCAGGCCGGCCAGTGCTCCGGCCAGGCCGAGGTGGAACTCCGGGAGGGTCCAGGCGATCGTTGCGGCCACGACCAGTGCCGTCACGACCCAGCGCATGCGTGTCACGGTCAGCAGACGTTACCGGCGCGGTAGCGGTTCCACGGTCAGACCACGGGCTGTGTGCCGCCCTCGCGGATCGGCAGTCCGGCGGCGCGCCAGGCCCGGTACCCGCCGACGAGGTCCGTCGCGTTGGGCAGCCCGACCCGTTGCAGGTCCCTGGCCGCGAGCGACGACGACCAGCCCTCGTTGCACACGACGACCACCGTCGTGCCGGCGTCGAACCCCGGCAGCCGCCACTCGCCCTCCGGGTCGAGCCGCCACTCCAGCACGATCCGCTCGACCACGACGGAGTTCTCGATCTCGCCCTCGGCCAGCCGGTTGTGGGCCGGCCGGATGTCGACGACGAGCACGTCCTCCAGCGCGAGCACCTCGTGCGGTTCGAGCCGCTCGAGATGTGACCGGGCGTCTTCGAGGATGGTGTCGAGGTTGCTCACGGGCCCTCCAGGTCGGCCAGCCGGCGCAGTTCGGCCAGCGGCAGGCGTTGCGCGGGCAGCGGCGGGATCGAGTCGGGGATGTCGTGCAGCGACGCGTACTCGCGGGTCGGCACGAGCGGCGGCGAGTAGGCGTGCACGGTCGCGGCCGGTGCCTCGAACGGGTTCAGCACCTGGTGCGCGCGCCCGGACCCGAAGCCCAGCGCGTCGCCGGTGTCGCGCACCGCGGACCGGATCGGCCCGGCGGGGTAGCGGTAGTCCTCCCGCAGCTTGCCGGTCAGCACGGTGAACGACCCGGCTGAACCGCCGTGGTCGTGCGGCTCGGTGCCCTGGCCCGGCAGCCACGA
Source organism: Lentzea californiensis (assembly GCF_024648825.1). Taxonomy (GTDB): domain Bacteria; phylum Actinomycetota; class Actinomycetes; order Mycobacteriales; family Pseudonocardiaceae; genus Lentzea; species Lentzea californiensis. The sequence goes on along the minus strand of NZ_JANBBE010000015.1, from coordinate 50,592 downwards.
CAGCAGCCACAGCTCGACGCCCTCGGTCAGCCCCAGCCGTGCCCACCAGCGGCGTTCGGGCGAGTAGTCGAGGATCTGGAGCAGCCCGGTGGTCAGCTCGCTCGCCACGAACGAGGTGAGGTCGCGCAGCTCGCGTGGCGTCCACAGGTCGCGGGACGGGTGGATCACGTCCCGCAGCAACTGGCTGTCCAGCACCGGGTGGAGGTCGAAATGATCTTGGTCTGCATACGTCGAGGTCACGCACTCGCTCCTGAAGGCCGCGTCGGTACGGGTAGCGATCAAGACGCGACGCAGGGCGCTGTCAGCGCGTGCGTCGCGTCGAGCTACACCCGCACGACGCCACGAGTACGAGGTCGATCGTGCGGTCCGTCCAGCAGTAGACGACCACGGGCGTGATGGTGCCAGACGTGCTCAGAGTGTGGCTAGAGCGTCCAGTTGCCGGAAGAACCTCGGACACAGAGTCAAGTGGCCGCAAGGAGTTCAGCGCGGTATGCGGAGCAGCAGCAACGAGCGCGCGGGCACGGTGAGCTTCTCGCGCGGCGCGAGAGAACCGGGATTCGCCGGCGAGCCGTCCGCCGTCGTCGTGTCGAGGAACGGCTCGTACGACGGCCCATAGCGCTCGTGCGGCAGCGTCACGCTGATGGCCTCCGCACCGGCGTGCATCAGCATCAGCCACGAGTCGTCCGACACGAGCTCACCGTCCCGTGTGCGGGAGAGGCAGTTCGAGCCGTCGATGAACATGCCGAGCGTGCGACGGCCCTCGTCGAACCAGTCCGTCTCCGCCATCTCCCGCCCGTCCGGCCTAAACCACACGAGGTCCGGGTTGCCGCTGGGCGTCGTGCGGCCCTCGAAGAACTCGGGCTGCCGCAACGCCGGCGACGACGCGCGCAGGTCGATCAGCCGCTGCGTGAACCCCAGCAGCGCCTCGCTCGCGTCGCTCGTCGTCCAGTCGACCCACGACACGTCGTTGTCCAGGCAGTACGCGTTGTTGTTGCCGCCCTGGGTGCGCCACATCTCGTCGCCCGCCGTCATCATCGGCGTGCCGGTCGACAGCAGCAGCGTCGAGAGCAGGTTCCGCGCCTGCTGCGCGCGCAGGGTGAGGACCGCGGGATCGGACGTCTCGCCCTCGGCGCCGCAGTTCCACGAACGGTTGTCGTTCGTGCCGTCGCGGTTCTCCTCGCCGTTCTCCTCGTTGTGCTTGTCGTTGTACGACACCAGGTCCCGCAGCGTGAACCCGTCGTGCGCGGTGATGAAGTTGATCGACTGCCACGGCCGGCGCAGGTCGTCCGCGTACAGGTCGCTCGAGCCGGAGAGCCGGTATGCGAGATCGCGCACGGACGTGTGGCCGCGCCAGAAATCCCTGACCGTGTCGCGGTACCGGCCGTTCCACTCGGCCCACTGCATGCCGAAGTCGCCGACCCGGTACCCGTCGCCCGTCGCGTCCCACGGCTCGGCGATCAGCTTGGACCGGCACAGCACCGGGTCCGTCGTGATGGCTGTGAGCAGGGCCGAGTCGCGGTCGAAGAACCCGCCGCCCGGCCTGCCCATCGTCGAGGCGAGGTCGAACCGGAACCCGTCGACGCCCATCTCGGCCGCCCAGTAGCGCAACGAGTCGGTGACCAGCCGCACGACCTGCGGCGACCCGGCGTCCAGCGTGTTGCCGCAGCCGGTGATGTCGACCGTGCTGCCGCCGCCGGCGTGCAGGTAGTACCCCGGCGCGTCGTAGCCGCGGAAGCAGATGGTCGGCCCGTCCGGACCGCCCTCGCAGGTGTGGTTGTAGACGACGTCGATCAGCACCTCGATGTTCGCCGCGTGCATCGCCGCGACCATCGTGCGGAACTCCTGGACCTCGTTGCCCGGCTCGCTCGCGTACGCGGCGTGCGGCGCGCAGTAGCCCAGCGGCGAGTAGCCCCAGTAGTTGCTCGCGCCGCGGCTGAGCAGCGACGGCTCGTCCTGGAACGCCTGGACCGGCAGCAGCTCGACAGTCGTGACGCCCAGGCGCGTGAGGTGCTCGATCGCCGCCGGGTGCGCGAGCCCGAGGTACGTGCCGCGCAGCTTCTCCGGGATCTCCGGGTGGTTCTTCGTGAAGCCCTTGACGTGCATCTCGTAGATGACCGCCTCTTCGAACGGCACGTCGGGCTTCACGCCCGTGTCCGCGCCGCCCGGTGAGCTGACGACGGACAGGGGCACGCTGCCGAGCGAGTCGACGGCGGACGGCGGCCCGTGCATCGGGTCGCCGACGTAGCCGAGGGAGGCCTCCAGGTTCGTGATCCCGCCCTCGATCTGCCGTGCGTACGGGTCGACCAGCAGCTTCGCCGGGTTGCAGCGCAGGCCGCGCCCCGCGTCGTACGGCCCGTGCACCCGGAACCCGTACCGCTGGCCGGGCGTGACGCCGGGCACGAGACCGTGCCAGACGCCGAACGTCCGTTCGGTCAGCTCGACCCGTTTCTCGGTGCCGTCGTCGTCGACGAGACAGACTTCGACCGCGTCGGCGACGTGGGACGTCACCGCGAACCGGACACCGCCTGCTTCGGCGTGTGCCCCCAGTGGGAACGGTCGGCCTGCCAGCACCTCGGACTCGGGTCGCGTAGCCATACCTCTGATCTTGGCATCCGCTACCGACAAAAAACTTGAGAGTTCACACAGGCGGCGCAGCGGGGTCACCCCGCGCGAGGGACACCCCGATGAGTGGTCGGTGCGAGGCCGTTCGGAAGAATGGGGGTGTGGCGGACGTCGACGTGACAGATCTGGTCGTGCACATGGCGGGCGTGTCGGTCCGCCGAGGCAAGAACACGCTGGTCGGAAACATCGACTGGAGCGTGGAACTGGACGAGCGCTGGGTGGTGCTGGGCCCGAACGGCGCCGGCAAGACCACCCTGCTCAGGCTCTCCAGCGCCGACCTGCACCCGACCAAGGGCAAGGTCCACCTCCTGGGTGAACGTCTGGGCAAGACGGACGTCCAGGAGCTCAAGCCCCGGATCGGCCTGTGCTCCGCGGCCCTGGGCGGCCGCATCCCGCCCGACGAGACGGTCGTCGACCTGGTCGTCTCCGCCGGGTACGCGGTGCTCGGCCGCTGGCGCGAGGAGTACGGCAAGCAGGACACGGACCGCGCCCGCGAGCTGCTCGGCACCCTCGGCATGGCGCACCTCGCCGACCGCCTCTACGGCACGCTGAGCGAGGGCGAGCGCAAGCGCACGCTGATCGCCCGCGCGTTGATGACGGACCCCGAGATGCTGCTGCTCGACGAGCCCGCCGCGGGCCTCGACCTGGGCGGCCGCGAGGACCTGGTCGCGAAGCTCTCGGAGCTGGCGATGGACCCGGACGCTCCCGCGATGGTGCTGGTCACGCACCACGTCGAGGAGATCCCGCCGGGCTTCACGCACGCTTTGCTGCTGCGCGAGGGGTCGATCGTGGCTCAGGGGTTGCTCGACGACGTGCTGACCGAGGAGAACCTCTCCAAGACGTTCGGGCAGGACCTGGAGCTGCAGAAGTCCGGGGAGCGGTTCTTCGCCCGGCGCAAGGTCTGACAAGCTACCGCTAGGTAACGTGACGGCAATCGGACGGAATCGCGAGTTCGCGTCGGTCGTCCGGCCGCCGATTCAGGTCAACCGCCGCAGGCGATTTGGCCCGAATCGGCGGCCGGACGACCGACTTCCCGGCGAACTCGCCGCCGTCTGCGGAGCAGCGGCAAAGGAGCACAGTGGCTGAGTTCGTTAGGCTGGAAGTCGAGGACGGGATCGGCACGATCCGCCTGGAGCGGCCGCCGATGAACGCCCTGAACCGGCAGGTGCAGACCGAGCTCCAGGCCGCCGCGAAGGAGGCCTCGGAGCGTTCGGACGTCTACGCGGTCATCGTGTACGGCGGCGAGAAGGTCTTCGCGGCCGGCGCGGACGTCAAGGAGTTCGCGCAGATCTCCCACGCCGAGATGACGCTGCGGGCCAAGGGCCTGTCGGACGCGCTCGGCGCGCTGGCCTCGGTGCCGAAGCCGACGGTCGCCGCGATCACCGGGTACGCGCTGGGCGGCGGCTTCGAGGTCGCTCTCGGCTGCGACCGCCGCATCGCCGGTGACAACGCGAAGGTCGGCCAGCCCGAGATCCTGCTCGGCCTGATCCCCGGCGGTGGCGGCACGCAGCGCCTCGCCCGGTTGATCGGTCCGTCGAAGACCAAGGACCTGCTCTACACCGGCCGGTTCGTCGGCGCCCAGGAGGCGCTCGAGATCGGCATGGTCGACGAGGTCGTCGCGCCCGACGACGTGTACGCCGCCGCCGTGCGGTGGGCCAAGCAGTTCGTCAACGGGCCCGTGCTCGCGCTGGCCGCGACGAAGGCCGCCGTCGACGGTGGCCTCGACACCGACCTGGAGTCGGGCCTCAAGCTCGAAAGCCACCTCTTCGCGGCGTTGTTCGCGACGGAGGACAAGAAGAACGGCGTGGAGTCGTTCATCGCGAACGGTCCCGGAAAGGCGAAGTTCAGTGGCAACTGATCCGGCACCGAACCCGCACGCGACAGCGGAACAGGTCGAGGCGGCCTACAAGGACACCAAGCTCGCGCAGGTGCTCTACCACGACTGGGAAGCGGGCACGTACGACGAGAAGTGGTCGATCTCGTACGACGACCGTTGCATCACCTACGCGACGGACCGGTTCCGCGCCGCCGCGGGTGACGTCGGCCCGTACGAGCACGCGCTGGAACTGGGCTGCGGCACGGGCTTCTTCCTGCTGAACCTGATGCAGGGCGAAGTGATCAAGAAGGGCTCGGTCACCGACCTGTCGCCCGGCATGGTCGAGGTCGCGCTGCGCAACGCCGAGCACCTCGGCCTGGACGTCGATGGCCGCGTCGCCGACGCCGAGCGCATCCCCTACGACGACAACACGTTCGACCTCGTCGTCGGTCACGCGGTGCTGCACCACATCCCCGATGTGGAGGCGGCGATGCGCGAGGTGTTGCGGGTGCTCAAGCCCGGCGGCAAGTTCGTGTTCGCGGGCGACCCGACGAACATCGGCAACTTCTACGCCCGCAAGCTCGGCCAGGCGACGTGGTGGCTGACCACCAACATCACCAAGGCCGTGCCGGTGCTGGGGGAGTGGCGCCGTCCGCAGGAGGAGCTCGACGAGTCCTCCCGCGCCGCCGCGCTGGAGGCCGTGGTCGACCTGCACACGTTCGACCCTGACCAGCTGGAGGCCACGGCTCGTCGCGCCGGTGCCGTCGGCGTCCGCGCGGTGACCGACGAGCTGTCCGCCGCTCTGTTCGGCTGGCCGGTGCGCACGTTCGAGGCCGCCGTGCCGCGCGAGAAGCTGGGCTTCGGGTGGGCGATGTTCGCCTACCGCACCTGGCAGAACCTCACGTGGGTCGACCAGAACGTCTTCTCGAAGGTGCTGCCGCGCGAGGTGTTCTACAACGTGTCGATCACCGGCAAGAAGACTTCCTGAGTTGGGCTACGCGTTCACCACTGCCGACGTGGCGTTCCTGCGCTCTGCCGCCGGAACCGCCGCGCTGGCCGAGGTGGACGCGTTGCCGTTCACCGACGCTTCCCGGTTGCGCGACGTCGAGACGGCCCGCAAGCTCCTCGGGTCTTCTTTCGCCCCGGTCGTGGAAACTGTGCTGCTGCGGCGCCGTGCGGTGTCCAAACTGGACTCCGCTGCGTCGTGGCTCTTCACCGACGACGCTTTGCAACAGGCCACGGCTTCCGCGGTCGCCCGGCATCGTGCGCTGCGGTTCGCCGGTCGTTCGGTGCACGACGTCACATGTTCGGTCGGCGCGGACCTCTTCGCGCTCAACGAGGTGGCCTCCGTCTGCGTCGGCTCGGACCTCGACCCGGTGCGGCTCGCCATGGCGCGCAACAACGTTCCGGGCCGGCTCGTCGTCGTCGCCGATGCCCTGCGCCCGGTGTCGCGGGCTTCGGCCGTCACCGCGGACCCCGCTCGCCGTGACTCGTCCGGCCGCCGCAAGTGGAACCCCTCGGACTTCGTGCCGCCGCTGGACGAGCTGTCCGAGGTGTACTCGGGTGTCGATCTCGCTGTGAAGTGCGCTCCCGGCATCGACTTCGCGGTCGCGCCGTGGGCCGCCGAGATCGAGGTCGTGTCCCTCGACGGCGCGGTCCGCGAAGCCTGTCTGTGGACCCGGGGCCTTGCCACGCCGGGGGTCACGCGCCGTGCCACCGTTCTGCACGGCTCCGACTCGTGGACCCTGACGGACGCCGAGCCGGACGACTGCCCGGTCGCCCCGCCCGGCGAGTGGATCATCGATCCGGACGGCGCGGTCGTGCGCGCCGGGCTGGTGCGTCATTACGCGGCCCGGCACGGGTTGTGGCAGCTCGACGAGCGCATCGCCTACCTGAGCGGGTCCAAGCCGCCTCCTGGCATCCGGGCGTTCCGCGTGCTCGAACACGGGCACTACACGGAGAAATCGCTCAAGTCGTTGCTGAAGACGCGGGCGGTCGGCCGGCTGGAGATCCTGGTGCGAGGCCTGGACGTCGACCCGAACACGATGCGCAAACGCCTGAAGCTCTCCGGTTCCGCGTCGGCGACGGTCGTGCTGACCCGGATCGGCTCAAAGCCCGTCTTCGTGCTGTGCGAGGCTGAGCGCACCTAGCAGCAGGTCGAGACGGGTCTCGTCGTACTCAGGCCGCAGTCTCCCGCCCTGCATGAGCGTCGCGATGCCGTGCAGCGAGCTCCAGAAGACCTCGGTCAACGCCTCCAGGTCTCGTTCGCCTCGGACGGGCTCGACCGCGGCGACCAGTTCTCCGAACGCGTCGAGCAGTTCCTGCGGCACCTCGTCCGTGCCCCACGGGATGTCGGACTGCTGGACGAACATCGCGTCGTAGAGCGCGGGCCTTCGCCGCGCGAACTCCAGGTACGCCTCCGCCGCGGCCCGCAGCCGTGACTCCCCGCGCGACGGACGGGCTTTCCGCAGCAGCCGGGCCAGCTCACCGCACCCCTGGATCGCGACCGCGCGCGTGATCGCGTCCTTGCCCTTGAAGTGGCTGTAGAGCACCGGCTGGCTGTACTCGACCTTCTCCGCGAGCCGGCGCGTGGTGACCGCGTCCCAGCCCTCCGCCTCGGCCAGGTCCCGGGCGGCGTCGATGATCAGCTGATGGCGTTCGGCACGCTCGCGCTCTCGCCGGTTCTGGATGGTCACGCCGCTAAATCTAGCACTGCTAGACATTCGAGCGCTTCTAGTGTTAGCGTCGCTCTTGTTGCTAGCAGTGCTAGATATTCGGAGGATGCAATGCGTTCGACCACGATCCTGGGTTGGCTCGTCGTGCTGGCGGGCTTCTACTTCGGCCTGAACTACCTGCTCAACGGCGATGGAGCGGCCGCGGGCTTCGGCATCACGGACCCGGCCGGCTACTACGTCGTGAAGGGCGTGCGCGACATCGCCTACGCGCTGACGGCTTTGATCCTGCTGCTGATGGGCCAGCGCCGGGCCCTGGGCTGGGTGGTCCTCGCGGACTCGATCATTCCGATCGGCGACTGCCTGGCCGTGATGACGCACGGCGGCTCAGTGGGCTTCGCACTCGCGGTGCATGGATCGGCGGCCGTGCTCGTCCTGCTCACGGCGGCGTTGCTGCTCAGGGAGACAGCGCCCGCACGGCCTCACGCAGTTCCGGCTCAGTGATCTCCCCGAGCAACAGCCCGGTCAGCACCTGAAATGCCCGCCGCAACTCGTCGGGGTGGGTGGACAGCACCACCGTCCCGGCGAACGCGTCGGCGTCCCGCAGGTCGTCCAGCCCTCGCCCCTGCACCGCGTTCACGCCTTCGCGCAGGCACCACAACGACATCACGTGGTCCCGCATGCCGTTGATCATGTAGAGCGCCTGCCACCCGCGTCCGCGCGCGATGGACGACCGCGCGTGCAGGGCGTACAGCCAGGCGAGGCCGATCAGCTCGTCCCGGTCGGGCTGCCCGGCCTGCGGCAGCGTGTCCGCCTCGCCGAACAGCAGCTTGAACGTCGGCCCGGTCGCCCCGAACCCGTCCGACGGCCAGAACGCGATGTCCACCTGCAACGTGGACCGCATCAGGAACACGCGGAACAACGTCTTCCCGCTCCGCACGTCGAGATGGCCGACAGCCCCGCACGCGTACATCAACGCGGTCCAGTCGGCCACCACCGCGTCGACGTCGCGTTCGACCGACAAGGCGAAGTCGATGTCCGACCAGCGATCTTCCCGGCCCACGGCCGCGGACCCGGTCAGCGCCGCCCCGACCACCCGCGGGTCGACGTCGGCGGCGTTGACGAGATCACGACGCAACTGGTCGCGTTCGGAAACCGAGAACACGCTCCAACCCTATTGGTCGCGACTTCAGCCCGGCTTGCGCACCAGGTTCGTGTACCCGGCCAGCGCCAGCGTCGCCAGCCCCCACACCGTGAACTGCACCAGCCAGATCGCCGCCGTGAACGCCTGCCCCTTCTTCGACGCGCTGTCGAGGTCGCACCGCGCCCGCATCCCGGTCATCGCCAGCGGCAACCCGCGGTCCAGCCCGAGCCCGATCAGCTCGACCGCGGAACAGGGGGTTCCGGCCCCGGTCGTCGCGGTCGTCACCCGTTCGGCGGCGAGGTGGCCGGGCCGGGTCGGCACCTGTCCCGCCCACCAGCCGATCGCCCCGGCGACGACGAGGACCAGCAGGAGCGCGGCAGCCGTGCGTCGAGCGCGGTAGCCGTACCCGGCCAGCACTCCCCACAGCCAGTGGAACCACCGCGTCAGCGTGCTGCCGAGGGACTGGGGACTGCGGCGGCGCAGATCGGTCTGCTGCGCCATGAGGATCTGCCGCACCAGCCCGTCGTGCCCGGCCGCCCGCTCGACGGCGGCGAGCCGTTGGTAGGCCGAAGCGTGGTAGGCGGGCGTGTGGCAGCGAACGACGTGCAGCCACTCCTCCCAGTCCCAGCCGGACGCGAGCGACGTGTAGCCGAAGTGTTCGAGGCGCACGAGTCTCTTGTGCCCGCACGTCGTGCCGCGGCCGCGATCGGGACACAGGCCGGAGTGCGGCAGGGCCACCATGGCGCCCACCGTCGTGTCCCGGAGGTCGAGCACCGGAGCCGACTCCGGCTTCGTCTCCAGTTCGACCGTCTCGCCGCAGCCGAACCCACCGCCGATGTGGGCGCCGACCACTTTGAGTGCCGAGGCTTCACCACCTGCGCAGAGCCGGGTCCGGCCGGCGAGGGCCACGGTGCTGTCCACGCGGACGCGGTCGGCGGCGATCGCGGGACCGATGACGTTGGTGATCGTCGTGTCGGTCAGCGCGAGGACCCCTCCGATGCGCCCGCCGACCAGGTTCACGGCGCCGACCTCGTCGTGACCGCTGATGCGGAGGTCGTCCCTCAGGACGAGGTTTCCGTTGACCTGGACGCTGTTCGCGGCGATCGCGGCCGCTGTCGCGCTGGTGATCTCCGTGTTGCCCAGGCCGAACTGTCCTGAGATGTGAGCGCCTCGGAGGTCGAGTCCTTCGCCGTGCGCGCTGATCCGGTTCCTGTCGCGGAGCAGGAGGCTGCCGCCGATGACGGCGCTGTCGAGGACCAACGCAGGCCCGGTGTCGTTGGCGATCTCGGTCTCCACCACGTCGAAGTCCGACGAGAGGTGAGCGCCGGTGAGGTTGATCGCGCCGCGGCGACCGTGCGCGCTGATCCGGACCCCTTCCCGGAACGAGACCTGCCCGTCGACCGCGATGCCCCCTGCCTCGATCGCGGCACCGGCGGTGCTGGTGATCTCCGCGCCGGCCAGGTCGAGGTCCGCTCCGACGTGGGCACCGACGAGTCTGACCGCGCCTAGCGGGCTGTCACTGGTGATCCGGATGCCGTTGCGCAGGAACAGGACGCTGTCCACCTGGAGGCTGTCCGCGCGGATTCCCGCACAGCGCCCGCCGTTGAAGATCAGGTTGGGCAGGCTCGCGTACAGGGCCGTGATCGGCTCGTCGATCGTGCAGTGGTTGAACGTGAGGCCGGCTGAGGCTTTGACGCGGGTGAGGTCGAGGATGCCCTCGATCCGCGCGCCGCTCAGCCTCACCCCACGCGGGTCGAGTTCGCCGTGCTGGCCGAGCAGCAACTCCCTGATCAGGCTTGCGCGCACCACGTCGTCCGGCTCCGTGCACTCCAGCCACTCGCCGTCGCGGGCCGCCTTGACGAGCCGCTGCTCGATGTCGGTCACCGCAGGATCATCCGCTCGGCAGGGGCGGCCCGGCCGGTGAACCGAGCCGCCCCACCGGTTCGGACTAACCCAGTGCCACGGCGAAGACGTGCATGTTCACGTCGTCCGGCAGCACGACGGACGCGAGCGTCTTCCCTTCGGGAGCCACGTACGTCTTCGTCGCGAAGATGTGCGTGGCGACCTTCTCGTTGCCGCCGCCCAGCGTGTTGCGGTACGGAGTGTTCGCGAGGATCACGTTGCCGAAGCTCGGCGCCGCCCCGCCACCGCCCAGCGTCCAGTCGCTGAAGCCGATGTCCACCGACGCCGTGGTGCCGTCCGTGAACGTCACCGTGGCCGGTTTCGTCCGCGCTCCGTTGGTCGCGGAACCGACGAAGGCGAGCCGGGTTCCGGACAGGGCAAGCGTTTGCTTCGCCGCCGTCGCGTTGTCGGGCCGGCCAGGAGGTGACGACGGCCAGGTGAACGTGAGGCCGTCGACGGTGCTCGTGCCACCCGGCGTGAGACCGGCCGTGGCCAATGCCTCGCGCGAATAGCTGTAGCCGCCGCCGTCGAAGTCGCCCTCGCCGTCGGCATCGGCCGAAGCACCGACGTTGTTCACCGCGGCGAGCATGCTGCCCGCCGGAGCCACCTTGATCGTCTGGGGGAGCACGACCGGCTTGGCGGCACCCTCGACGTTCACCGTCACGGCGATGTCGTAGAAGCCCTGCGGCGTATCGGGTTTGGCCGTGACCGTGAACTCCGAAGGCACGGAGCCGGTGGTCGGCGTGAACGTGAGCGAGTCCGAGCCGGTGATCGTGTAGGTCGCCTTCGGGTCACCGTCGTAGAGCTTGACGGAGTCGACCTTCGCCGTGACCGACTTGCCCGGCTCCACCACGAGCTGCCGCGGTTCGACCGTGAGGAAGTACGGCTGGTCGTGCTTGATCGGCTTCTCGCCGTCGCGGAACGACGGCGGGGCGTCCGAGGCACCCGTGCCCCACGCGGAAGGGGCCTTGCCCAGCACGAAGTCCAGCTTGCCGCCGCGTTCCACGAACGACTCCGGCAGCCAGGTCTTCGACGTCGCGCGACCGTTGACCTTCAGCGACTGCACGTACTTCGTGGCGGTGTTCGCGGCGGGTGCGGTGATCGTGATGTCCTTGCCGCCACCGCGGTTGATCTTCACCGACGTGAACAGCGGGCTGCTCAGCACCAGTTCGGCACGCGAAGGCACCTGCGGGTAGATGCCCATCGAGGTGAACACGAACCACGACGACATGGCGCCGAGGTCGTCGTTGCCGGGAATGCCGCCGGGCGCGTTCTTCCACAGCGTGGTGATGGTCTCGCGCAGCGTCTCCTGCGCCTTGGCGGGCTGGCCGGTGTAGTTGTAGAGCCACGGCACGTTCACCGACGGCTCGTTGTCCAGTTCGGACTTCGCGCCACCGCGGCCGGTCAACGCCCACGTGCCGTCGGCGTTGTGGAAGAAGTCGTCCAGCCGCTTGCCGGCGCGCTCACGGCCGCCGAGCGAGTCGACGAGCCCGGCGACGTTGTGGGTGACCATCCACGTGTACTGGGCGCTGCTGCCCTCGACGAACCCGTTGCCGGTGTCGGGCGTGAAGTCCTTGACCCACGTGCCGTCGGCGTTGCGGTTGCGGATGTAGCCGCCCGTCCTGTCGGCGACCGGGTCGAAGTTGTTCTGCCACCACTGCGCGCGTTCGGCGAACGTCTTCGCGGTCTTCCTGTCGCCCGTGCGCTCGGCCAGTTGGCTGATCGCGAAGTCCGCCGCGGAGATCTCCAGGGTCTCCGCCGCGCCACCCCAGGCGTTCGACACGGCCGGCATGTAATTGTTCCGCAGGTACTTGTCGAGCGACGGCCGCTGCCCGACCGACATGACGGCCCAGCCGTCCTTGCTCAGATCCAGCGCCGTGGGCACGGTCGCGGCTTTGACCAACGACTTCAAAGACGTCTTGAGGTCGTACTTGTCGCCGCCGAAAGCCGAGATGGCTGCCAACGCGATCGGCGCCGGGTCACCGTTCATGACGTGGGTGCCGCCGCCGTTGTGCGTCCAGCGGTCCCACACGCCGTTGTTCTGCTCGGCCTGGTTGAGCAGCGACTGCGCGATGTCCGAGCCGATCTGCGGTTCGAGCAGGGTGAGCAGCTGCAACTGCGAGCGGTAGATGTCCCAGCCGGAGAACGTGCCGTACTGGGCTTTCTGCCGTCTCTTGTCGATCTTGTGCGTCCTGCCGTCGAACCCGGCGTACTCGCCGTTGACGTCGCTGAACAGGTTGGGGTGCAACAGCGAGTGGTACAGCGCCGTGTAGAACTTGGTCCGCTCGTCATCGGAGCCGCCGCCGACCTCGATGCGCTTGAGCTGCTTCTGCCACGCGATGTACGCGTTGTCCCTCATGTCCTCGATGGACTGGCCTTTGTTCTCGGCCTTCAGGTTCTCCCGCGCGTTGTCCAGGCTGACGTAGGAGATGCCGACCTTGACGCCCACCTGGCTGCCGGGTGCGAATCCGAGGTACGCGCCGGAACCCTTGCCCAGCACCGGCCAGCCGTTCGTCCCGTACGTCGTGCCGCCCTTGGAGGACGTGCTTCCGGGCGTGACAACGTTGTCCTGGTACGTGCCGACCTCGGTGAACTCCTGGTCGAACTCCGCCACGAAGTGCAGCGTGTAGTAGCTGCGGCGGCCTACCTGGTTGATGTAGCCGCAGAAGTTCCCGCTGGTCACGGAGCCGGTGATGGCCCGCTTGTCCTTGTCGACCACGGTCTGCGCGTCACTGCTGCCGACCTGCGACTTGGACGTGTTGATCAGCACCGTCGCCGGCTTGTCGGCGGGGAAGCTGAACCGCGCGGCACCGGTGCGTTCGGTGGCGGACAGCTCGGCCTTGGCGCCGGACTTGAGCGTCACGTCGTAGCGGCCGGGCTTGGCCACCTCGTCCGCGTGCGCGAACTCGCTGGCGTAGACCGCGTCGGTCGCGTCCGTGGTCGGCGAGGTCGTGACGGCCCCGACGTGCGGGAAGATCGGGATGTCACCGCTGCCGCCCGCGCAGCCCGTGCCCGACATGTGGGTGAGGCTGAAGCCGCGGATCTTCGTGGCGTCGTACCGGTATCCGCCGGGAGCCGCGGCGCGCAGGGTGTTGCCGCGGCTGGCTTCCGGGCTGAAGGAGAACATGCCGAACGGCACGACCGCGCCGGGGAAGGTGTTTCCGAGGTTGGTCGTGCCGATGAACGGGTTCACGTGTGCCGCCGGATCCGGCACCACCTGAATCTGGGGCTGAGCGGAGGCAGGGACCACTCCGAACGTCATGGCCACCGCCACCGCAGCTGTCGTGAGGACTCTTCGCTGCATGGTCGCGGACCCTACTTACCGTGCCCGCACAACCCCAGAGAGCGACACGAAGTTGTCGTCAAACGGACAAGCGCTGCTCCATGAAGGCCCTCAGCGCGGGCCAATCGCAGTCCTCCGCGACCTCTACCTGGTGCTTTCCCTCGACGAGCGCACCCTCGTCGTCGATGTCGAGTCCGTGCGTCCGGAGGCTCAGCGTTCCGGGCACGATCGCCTCGGCCACCGCGACGGCGTCGTGGACGAGGATGCCCTCCTCGCGTCCCGACATGTTCTGCTCGGAGTGCCTCGCGAGGTACTCCCGGTAGGTGCCGGTGAGGTTGCTGAGCACCGGGTCGACGTTCGCGAGGAACTCGGTGTCCGCGATGCACCGCTGCGTCAGGTTGAGCGGCACCACGATCGGGTTGCCCAGGCGGATCACCGTCCGCGCCGCCGCGGCGTCGGCCCAGAAGTTGAACTCGGCACGCACCGTCATGTTGCCGATGCCGAGCCCGCCACCCATGACGATCAGCCGCGGGAACTCGATGCCGGCCTCGAGAGCGGCGGCGATGTTCGTCAGCGGCCCGATCGCGGCGACCACCGTGTCCGGCGTGAGGTTGTCGGCGAAGAACCGCACAGGATCTTCCCCGTGCACCCCCTTCGGGTTCTCCGGCAACGTGAGCGCCTGCCCGCCGAGCCCGTCCTCCCCGTGCACGTCCGCCGCACCGCCAGGCCCCTCGAACCCCCGCACCACCGGTACGTCGGTGCGGCCGAGATGAGCGAGCAACCGCAACGCGTTGGCCGTCGTGAGGTCGAGTCCGACGTTGCCGAAGACCGTGGTCAGCCCCCGGAGGTCGACCTCGGGACTGCGGGCCGCGAGCGCGAGCGCGAACGCGTCGTCGACGCCGGGGTCGGTGTCGATGATGAGAGGAATCGCCATGCGTCCAGCTTGTCAGCGGAAGGCGTCCGGCACCCTGTCGAGCTGGTCACGCCACTCCCAGCCGTCCGGGCGAGCCCTGCGGTCGAACCACGGCGTGCCCTCCGCGAGCCATCGCTCGCGGTGGCCCCTGGCCCCTTCCGGCGTCACGTCCTCATAGCCGGCCTCGCACCCGCAGCAGTCGCAGATGTCGAACGAGCCGACGCCGTTCTCCCAGCGCACGCCCCCGTCCGACCACCCGCAGACGCGGCAGAACACTTCTCGCACGTGCCTAGGGTGCCTCAGCGCCGACTTCGGCCACGTCCCACACGACGCAGCGCACACCGGGCGGCTCGGTAGCACCCTGGTCCAGCATGTCCTGGTGGTAGCGCCGCGCGTCCGCCTCGTTGTCGTACACCTGGATCATGTGGCCGTCGAGCGTCCACGTGCCGTGCACGAACCCGGGCAACCCGACCTTGCTCGACGCCATCAGCGGCACCTGAGCCCGCAACGCGTCGAGCGCTCCGGGGTCGATGTCCCAGACTCCGATGACCGCCCACATGTCCGCACCCCGTCCTCGTCGAGGCCACTGTAGAACCGTTGCCCGGCGGCCAGCGGCCCGAAGTTAGAGTCTTCGTCCATGACTTCGATGTGGGGCGCCCCGGTCTGGACTCGCTGGCGCAGGTCGCGCCGAGACCCGATGCAGGCGCGTTTCCTCACGCTGGCATCCCTGCGCTGGGTCCTGCGCCACCGCGCCTACACCCCCTGGTACCTGGTGCGGTACTGGCGGCTGCTGAAGTTCCGCCTGCTCAACCCGCACGTCGTCCTGCGCGGCATGGTGTTCTTCGGCAAGCGCGTCGAGGTCATGGCCCGCCCGGGCTTCGGCCGCCTGGAGATCGGCCGCTGGGTGCACATCGGCGACGGCAACGCCATCCGCTGCCACGAGGGGTCGCTGCGCATCGGCGACAAGGTCGTGTTCGGCAAGGACAACGCGGTCAACTGCTACCTCGACATCGAGATCGGCGCGTCGTCGCTCGTCGCGGACTGGGTCTACATCTGCGACTTCGACCACAAGGTCGAGGACATCACCCTGCCGATCAAGGACCAGGGGATCGTGAAGTCGCCGGTGCGGATCGGGCCGGACTGCTGGCTCGGCGCCAAGGTGACGGTGCTGCGCGGCACTCGCGTCGGGCGCGGGTGCGTGCTGGGCGCGCACGCCGTGGTGCGCGGGGACGTGCCGGACTTCAAGATCGCGGTCGGGATGCCGGCTCGGGTGGTGCGGGATCGGCGGGCCGACTACGAGGCCGACGCGCAGCGGCGGGCGGACATCGCGGACATGGCCCGCAAGGCCAAGGAGGCGCTGGACAGGTCGATGGACAGCCCCGCGTGATCGACTTCGACCGCATCTACACCGCAGCCGACTACGCGACGGCGCCGAAAGAGCCCGGCGTCTACGTGTGGTTCTTCGATGAGATCCCGGACGGCGTGCCCACCGAGGGTTGTCACGTCACCGAGCACGGCACCGCGCTCTACGTCGGCATCGCGACGGTGAAGCGGACGCTGAGGTCCAGGCTGCGCAACCACTTCCGCGGCAACGCGTCCGGCTCGACGCTGCGCCTCACCCTCGGGTGCCACCTCGGCCTGCCGTTGCGCCAGGTGGGGTCGCGACTGACGTTCGGCGACCAGGAACCGGTCGTGAGCGAGTGGCTGGCGGCACACGGCCGCGTCGCCTGCGTCGCCGATCCGGATCCTGAACGGCGCGAGGACGCGCTGCTCCTGTCCGGCCGGTTCCCGTTGAACATCAAGGACAACCCGCACCCGTACGCGAAGAAGGTCAGCGAGAGACGCGCTGCGGCCAGGTCAGCGGCGCGAGCTGCGGGCGCTTAGGCACGAAACCGTCGCCCGGCTGCCGTCCGATGAGTTTGTTGCGCGTCCGCGAGTACGCGACCGGCAGCACCTGGTCGCGCAGCCACCGCCAGTGGTCCAGCACAGACGCGGACGCGGCCTTGCCCTCCAGCGGGGCGAGCCAGGACTCGTCGAACGGGATGCCGAGCGTCGACAGCACGTGGCCGGCCAACCGCCTGTGCCCCAACGACGACAGGTGCAGGCGGTCCGGGCCGAAGTAGCGTGAGTCGTGCACGCACTCGTCGGCCTCCACGTCGACCAGGATCGCGCCGTAGCGGGAAGCCGCGGTGCGCATGGCGGTGTTCAGGGTCTCGATGCGTGGACGCATGCGCCGGCCGAACGGCATGCGGTGCGAGATGTCGCTCAACGTGAACACGGCGACGGTCGGCGCGAACGACGTCACGGCGCGCACCATCGCGTCTGCCCGTTGCGCGATCTGCTCCTGGGTCGCGTTGGACATCACGTCGTTGCCGCCGCCGAACAGCACCACCAGGTCGGGCTCCAACGCCGCGGCGGACGGGACCTGCTCCACCAGCATCTGGTCGAGGCGACGGCCGCGCACGGCGAGGTTGGCGTAGCGGAAGCCCGGCGCGTCCAGTGCGGACGCGACCCGGTCCGCCCAGCCGCGGTACTGGCCGTCGGGGAGCAGGTCGTCCAGGCCCTCGGCGCAGCTGTCCCCGAGCGCCACGAAGCGTTGGTAGTTCATTCAGTCCTCGGTCACCTTCTGTTAACGGGACCGGCGACTGTAGCGGACCTAGGTGAACAGATTTCCCGTCGCGATCTTGGGACGGCCGAGGACACGCGGCTCGCGCACGACGGCGGACTCGTAGACCGACGCCGTGCCTGCGGCGATCTTGGCCCAGTTGAAGTCGGAGACCAGACGAGCCTTGGCGGCGCGCGCACGAGTGGCGGCCGAGGCCGGGTCGGACAGCACGTCACGCACGGCGCGCGTGAGTCCGTCCACGTCACCGGGGGCGAACGACAGTCCGGTGACCCCGTCCAGCACGACCTCGCCGAGCCCGCCGGCGGTCGACGCGACCAGGGGCGTTCCGGCGGCCGCCGCCTCCAGGGCCACGATGCCGAAAGGCTCGTAGCGGGAGGGGAGCACGACGGCGTCGGCCGCGGTGAGCAACGCCGCCAGGGACCTGTCGGAGAGGTGGCCGACGAACTCCACGGCCCGCAGCACGCGGTGTTTGCGCGCCTGGTCCTGCAACCACTCGGTCTGCGACCCGCCGCCGGCCACGACCACGCGCGTGCCGCGGTGGAAGCGCCGGATCCGGGGGAGCGCGGCGATCAGGTCCTGGATGCCCTTCTCCCACTCGATCCGGCCGAAGAAGAGCAGCAGCGGATCACCGTGCGGCGAGTACGTGCGGCGGGCGGCACCGACGTCCTTCGCGCGCACCTTCCAGCCGCCCGGCTCGATGCCGTTGTGCAGCACGGAGACCTCGGCGGTGTCCACTTCGAACAGATGCGCGACCTCGCCGCGCATCGCCGACGAGCAGGTGATCAGCGAGTCGGCGCGGTTCGCCAGCCACCACTCCACCGAGTGCACCTGCTGGTTCAGCGGGTGCGACAGCCAGCCCGAGTGCCGGCCCGCCTCGGTCGCGTGGATCGTCGCGACCAGCGGTACCCCGAAGGCCTCCGCCAGTGCGACGGCAGGATGCGTCACGAGCCAGTCGTGCGCGTGCACGACGTCCGGGCGCCACGAGCCCAACGCCAGCCCCGCCCGCGTCATCGCGTGCCCCATCGCGAGCGTCCAGGCCAGCAGGTCCTTCTCGAACACGAAGTGCGCGGGGTCCTCGGCGACCCGGATCAGCCGCACGCCCTCGCTCACCACGTCCACGGTGGGGTGGGTGATCGCGTCGGTGCCGGACGGTTGACGGCACAGCACGACGACGTCGTGCCCCTGCGCGGCCAGCTGTGTCGCGAGCGCGTGGACGTGCCTGCCCAGCCCGCCGACGACCACCGGCGGGTACTCCCACGACAACATCAGCACGCGCATCCCGTTACCCCATTCCTCGCGCGTCCAGATGCCCGAACGGGCCGTCCGCCGCGCGGAGCTCCGTTGCTCTGCCCAGTCCGCGACCGCTTCGCGCCAGCGACGCGAGCTCGCTGAAGCGGTCGCTGTGAATCTTCGCGCGGTAGCGGGCGTAGTCGGCGGCCGAGTCCTTCGTGACCATGAAAGCCCAGTCGCTCGACAACGCCAGCAGCGCCTCGCGCACCGCCTGGTCCAGCACCGGGTTCCGCACACCGGCGGAGAAGTCCAGCCCCAGCAGTTCCTTCTGCACCGACTCGTTCAGCGACACGATGTCCGACACCTGCGCGCCGTCCCACACGCGCCAGTCCTTGCCGCTGCCCCACGACGACGCCGGCAGCTCGACCGGCGCACCCACGTGCCCGGCCTCGACGGCGCCACGCAACGTCGTCACGCGCACGCCCGCCTCCGGCAACGCCCGCAGCACGGCCTCCAGCCACAACGGACCTTCGTGCCACCAATGCCCGAACAGCTCGGTGTCGTAGGCAGCCACGACGAGCCCGCCGTCGATCGCCCGCAGCCGCCGCACGACCGTTTCCACGAAATCGGCCACGTGCCGGTCGAGGGCTTCGCGGGCCAGCGACGGGTCATACGGCCGCTTGTCCTCCGGCGCCACGTTCTTGCCGGTCACGCGCGACGGCTTGAGGCCCGTCGGGTGGTCGTAGGTGTGAAAATCCCGGTACGCGGCATCGCCCGGATAGCCGACCTTCGGCGACCAGACGCGGTACGAGACCTCCAGATCGCGTCCGAACGCCAGCACGTCCGACGAGCCGACGGGGTGCGCGGACGAGGTGTCGCCGCGCAGCGCGGGTCCGTCGACCATGAACCGCCGCACGCCCGCCGCCGCGTAACCCGCCTCCATGCCGGGCGAGTAACCGCACTCCGGCGCCCAGATGCCCTCCGGCGCGCGGCCGACGCGCAGCGCGGTGTCGTCCAGGCCGGTCCGCAGCGCGAATGCCCGCACCCGCGGGTCCAGCAACGGCTGGAAGGGGTGCGTGGCCGGTCCGCCGAGCAGCTCGATCGTCGAGGAGTCCACAAGGGACCTCAGGACGGGCGAGAACCCGTGCCGCCACCGGCTTTCGAACCGGTCGAGTGCCCAGGAGGACGCGCGGTGCTCGTACGCGGACAGCTCGGGCAGCCGTTCCCCGGCGAGGTGCGAGCGCAGGTGCCAGTTGCCGAGCCAGTCGTGCATGCCCCGCAAGCAGTACGGGTCGTCCAGCTGCGCGGCCAGGACCGGGGTGATGCCGAGCGTCAGCACGTCGGAACGGCCCTCGTCGGCGAACCGCCGCAGCATGTCCACGACGGGCAGGTACGAGTGCGCCCACGCCTGGTAGAGCCACTCCTCGCCGACCGGCCACGCGCCGTGGTGCGCTAGCCAGGGCAGGTGGCTGTGCAGGACGAGGCAGAACGTGCCTTCGGAAGCTTTCGCCGTCACGCGCGCACCGCCACGGCCACGAGGTCGAGGCAGCCGTCCATGTCGTCAGGGGTGATGTCGAAGTCCCGCACCGTCACCGACTCCACAGCCTCCTTGAGCTCGGCCGGCCACGGCGCGCCGGACAGCGCGACTTCGACCTGTGCGTTGATGATCTGTCCGTTCAGGAGCGTGTCAAGCCTTCGTCCGTGACGCAGTCCCGTCAGTTCGTCAACGCGAAAACCTGCGTCGCGCAGCATCTCGTCCAGTTCGGACGGTGCGAGTTCCCTGGTGTGGAACGGGTTCAGCGGCGTGTCCTGACCGGGTGAGAACGTCAGCCTGTTCGGGGTCGTCACGATGAGCTTGCCACCTGGGCGCAGCACCCGCCAGCACTCCGCCAGGAACCCCTCCTGGTCCCACAGGTGCTCGATGACCTGCAGGTTCGCCACGACGTCGACGCTGCCGTCGCGCAACGGCAGGGTCGCCAGGTTGCCGCGCAGCACGTCCAGCTGCGGGTACGCCCGCGACACGTGCCGCGAGGTCAGCTCGTCGTAGTCGAGGGCGATCACGCGGCGCGCGACCGTGCGGATCAGCTGCGCGCCGTAGCCCTCGCCGCAGCCCGCCTCCAGCACGACGCCGTCCGCGCAGTGGCCGATGAGGTGCAGATACGCCGCCTCATGGCGCCTGAACCAGTAATTCTCTTCCGCGATACCGGGCACGGTGCGTTCGCCGGTCAGGGGGAGGGTCACGCCGGCCAGGTTACTTGCCAGTAGAGCGCCTGCGAACTACGTGGTGCGCGATGGCCACGGCGACACCGGTCGCGGCGAGCGCCGCGGTCGTCGCGGGACTCATGTACTTCGACAGGCTGGGCGCCTCGCTCGGACCGGCTAGCCACGTCGTCAACGGGATGGCGTAGGCGAGCGTGAGCGCTCCCGTCCACCAGCGGAGCACCCGCGAACGGCGGTCGCGCAGGCTCGCGACGAGCACGACGGCGATCGGAATCCCGGAGAGCAGGCCGAACTGGCCGACGACCATGACCGGGGCTGCCCAGGCCGCGACCAGGACCGACTTCGACGGGTGAGCGGTGCCGGTGGTGTTCGAGGTGGTCGTCATGACGGTCTCCTTCGGTCGTTAGCATAAGTCACGTTGGTTAGATGCTCTAACTGTTGCGACATGCAGAAGCTAAGCTGAAGGCGGTGTGACTGTCAATAACGAATGTGAGAGGGTCTAACCATGGTGACGGAGTCAGAGGCGGACACGGGGCGGAACCCTCGCGAGCGCTACCGCGCTCAGGTGCGCGAAGAGGTCAAACGGCACGCGTGGGAGCAGATCGCCTCGGCCGGGGTGACAGCGTTGTCACTCAACGCCATCGCCAAGGAGATGGGCATGAGCGGGCCCGCGCTCTACCGGTACTTCGCGGGTCGCGACGAGCTGATCACCGCGCTCATCCGGGACGCCTACCGCAGCCTCGCCGACACCGTCCGCGCCGCGCACGCGGCGGGCACGACCGTCGTGGGGCTCGCCGCGGTCATCAGGGAGTGGGCGCTGAGCGACCCGCACCGGTACCTGCTCATCTACGGCACGCCCGTGCCCGGCTACCAGGCGCCCGACGACATCACCGCCATCTCGAACGAGATCCTGGCGGTGCTGCTGGAGGTCTGCGGCGGCTCGCCGGACGAGCAGCCGCGGTCCCCGTTCGACGCCGTTCTGGGCTTGAACCACGGGTGGGCGGGCGCCCTGCCCGCGTCGTCGCCGACGGTGCACCGCGCCCTGTCCTTCTGGACCCGCCTGCAGGGCGTGCTCTCGCTCGAGCTCGCCGGGCACCTCACGCCCCTGGGGTTCGACCCGGGGCTGCTCCTCGCGGAGGAAGTCGCGGACCTCTGATCAGTACGGCGAGACCGTGACGGCCAGCGCCCCCGGCCCCACGTTCGCGCCGATCGCCGCACTGACCTGCGTCAGGACGATGTCGCGGGCGTGCGGGATCCGCTTCTGCAGCATCTGGAGCAGTTCGTGGCCCTCCTTCTCGGCCGCGAAGTGCTCGACCGCGAGGTCCGCGTTGCGCCCGTAGGCCAGTGCCACGGCCTTGTCCACGAGCTTCGCCAGCGCCCGGTCGCGGCCGACGACCTTGTCGAACGGCTCCACCTCGCCGTTCACGACCGTGAGCAGCGGCTTCACCGAGAGCGCGTCGCCGAAGAGCTTCGCCGCCGCGCTGACCCGGCCGGCCTGGCGCAGGTAGTGCAGGGTGTCGACGTAGATCAGCACGCTCGCGTCCCGGCCGCGCTGCTCGGCGACGCCGCGCGCGTTCTGGACGTTGCCGCCGCTCTGCACGATCCGCGCGGCCGCGAGCGCCGCGAACCCGAGCGTCATGCCCGACGAGTGCGAGTCCACGATGAACACCGGCACTCGCGACTTGGCCGCGGCCGCCTTCGCCGCGTCCGTCGCGGGGGAGAGCTTCGGCGTCACGTGCACGGAGATGATCGTCTCCGCGCCCTTCGCCCACGCGTCCTGGTAGGCCCAGAAGAACGCGTCCGGCGCCGGCGGCTGCGTCGTGATCGGGATCTGGGCCTCCATCGCCCGCAGCAGCCTGTCGGTCGGCACGTATGCCTCGTCGATCAGTTCCGACCCGATCTTGAGCTGCATCGGGACGGTGATGATGTTGAACCGATCCGCCAGACGGGCCGGGAGTGACGCGGTCGAGTCGGTGACGACGGCTACTCGTGAGGACACGAACGAGGAGGTTAACGAAGCGTGATCGAAGTAGCCACGACCGATCGAAGGCAATTCGTGTGATGTGGGCCTGGGTGGTCGCTTTCCGTGTGCGGCGAACGCACGGAGTGAACACCCCGGAAAGGCGTCCTACTTGACACAATCGGGTGACTGGCCGGTGTTTGGTGTTGATCTAGGGGCGACCTGTTTTCCCAGCGGAGAGCCATTGTTCCCAGTCTTAGATCATGGTCGTCCGTCCACTTTCGACGCTGGTTGGCCCCCTCTGCCGTGGGTAAGCTCGCCCAATCTTCAGCCCGGTTGAGTGAGTAGGTGACCATGGGTGCAAAAGAGCAGGAACTAGTTCCGCTGCACGCCGGTTTTGACGTTGTCTACCGAGGTTTTCACCGACGTCAGGTCATCGAGCACATCGAGAATCTCGACGAGCAGCTGCGCTTCACGAGCCTCGACAGGTCCGAGGCGCTGGCGCAGGCAGCCGATTTGCGCAAGCTGCTGGAAATGACGCGCCAGGACCTGGAGGACGCGCGCGCCAGGATCGAACGCCTCGAGTCCACCTCGGGCACGCACGCGAGCGCCACCGAACGGATGCACCGCATGCTCCGCCTCGCCGAGGAGGAGACGGCCGAGATGCACCTGCAGGCCGAACGCGAGTGCACCGACCTTCGTGCGCGCACCGACGTCGAAGTGGCCGCGCTGCGCGCCGAGGCCGAGCGCGAGTCCGCCGCCATGCGTGCCGAGGCCGAGTCCGAGCTCTACGCCTCACGCCAGGACTGCGCCACCCGCGCCGCCACCATGGAACGGCGCGAACTGGAGATGGAACGCCGTTGCGCCGACCTCGAAGCCCAGCACCGCCAGCGCGCCGACGAGGTCGAGCGCGAGTGCACGGAGGCGGTCGCCGAGGCCCAGGCCGACGCGGACATGCTGCTGCGGGAGACCGCGCTCCAGTGCAACTCGCTGGAGGCCGACTCCGAACGCAAGCGCGAGAAGGCCCAGCAGTTCTTCGAACTCACGATGACCCGGCGCCGCAACGAGGCCGCGCAACACCTGCAGGAGCAGGAGGCGCTGGCCAGGGCGCGCTCGGAGTTCGTGGTGAAGATGGCGTCCCGCGAGGCGCAACGCCGGCTGGCCGAGGTCGCCGACCGCACCGCCGAACTGCACGAGCTCAAGCGCGTCGTCCACTCGCAACTGTCCGCGGCCCGCGCCGCCCTGTCCGTGGCCGCCGACCGGGTCGCCCCGGTCCACATACCCGAACAGGTCGCCGCGTCGTGAAGCGCTGGCTCCCGCTCTTGGTCGGTGCGCTGATGGTGCCCGCGTCGGTGACGGCGTTCGGGTTCTCCGTGTACGGCGACGAGCTGGAGACCGCGCTGTCGTCGTCGCCCGCGGTGCCCGCCGTCCTCGCGGGGCCGGTGCCGGTCTCCGACTTCGTGGCACCACTGCGGATGGAGCCTCCCGCACCGGTCCTGCTGTCCGCCGCGGTGGCGCAGCAGGCGGTGCGCGACCTGTTCTCGGCGCACGCCGTCAAGGGCATCACGTTCGCGCCGGGCACCGCCTCGCTGGCAGGCCGTGGCGAGGACGTGCGGCGGTCGCTGGCCGGCGTTCTGCGCAACGCGACCGGCTCGGTGACGCTGGTGGCGCACGCGTGGAACGGCGAGACGGCCTCGCACCGCTGCGACGTGCTCGCGATGGAAAGAGCAGACCTGCTGCGGCAGTACCTGGCCGAGCAGGGCGTGGACAAGGTCGTCGCCACCCGCGTGATCGTGGACCCCGTGTGGGGCCCGCCCACGGATTTCGGTCCTCAGATCGACGTCCTCGTCAGCTAGGAGCCTTCGCATGGCAGGGGCAGTCGGGATCGTCTTCGGACTGTGCGTGCTGTCCTTCACGCTGGGGGCGGCCCTCATGTACGTGCTGGTGCGGCGCCGCGAGGACGCAGACTCCCGCGACCCCGCCCCCGCGGCGCCGGACGAGCGGACGTGGGTGGAGAAGCCAGTCGCGGTCGTGCCGGTGGACGACGAGTACGACTCTCGGCCGATCCACCGCAACCCCGTGATGGGGCTGCCGCAGATGGAACCGGCGCTGGCGTCGCTGGCCGAGCCGGTGGTGGAGCTGGCGTCGGTGGTCAAACCCGAGCAGGTGATCGAGCTGACGCCGGTGGTCGAGTTCGAGCCGGTTCCGATGGCCGGGCAGGTCACGAAGTCCGCGCCGGGCATGAAGGCCGAGCCCGTGGTGGAGCCCGAACAGCTCGCAGCGCCCGAAACTGTCGGTGCTGCTCGATATGATCGGGATGGGGACCTCGCTCCCCCCATGGGGGATTTCGAAGCCCCCGAATCAACCGTAGCGCCGAGCACCGACAGTCCTGAGCCCGTCGCGAAGCCCGTCGAACTCACGAAACTCACCGAATCCGCGAAGCCTGCCGAACCCGCGCCCGCCGAACCCGCAGGGCCGGAAACCGAGGCACTCGCCGAGGCGACCGCTGAGCCGCCCGCCGAGGAAACCGAGCCCGAGCCGGCCCCGCAGTCCGTCGCGCAGCCCGTCGTGCAGACCGCGCTACCCCCACCCGCCTCACCCCAGCCCGCCGAGCACACCACGTGGGTCGAGCGGGAGGACTTCCGCCAGCGCTACCTGCGCACGTTCGAAGAGGTCCGCCGCAAGGCGGGCAGTAACTGAGCCGGGAACCGGCGCGGCAACCACCGCACCAACCGGCGGGAATGTCGGAAACTCGTCGGTACCTGTCCGAATCTCGCCGGACTTCCACCGGCACCTGCTGATATCAATCGATCATGACTTCCGCCTCTGATCGAACGAAGCTCTTCCACGCGCTGCACAAGCCGGGCCCGCTCGCCCTCCCCAACGCCTGGGACGTCGCGTCCGCCCTCGTCGTCGAGGCCGCCGGCGCGAAAGCCGTCGCCACCACGAGTGCGGGTGTGGCGTGGAGCCTCGGCGCTGCCGACGGCGACCACATCGCGCAGGACCGGGCAGTCGATCTAGTGGCCAGGATCGTTGCCGCCGTGAGGATTCCGGTGAGCGCGGACATCGAGACCGGGTTCGGTGCCACGGCCGGCGAGGTGGCTGACACGGTGCGGGCGATCGCTGAGGCGGGGGCGTCCGGGGTGAACATCGAGGACGGGCTCGGTGCCGGTCAGCGCGATGTCGCGGAGCAGGCCGAGCGGTTCGCGGCGGCGCACGAGGCCGCGCCGGAGTTGTACGTCAACGCGCGCATCGACACGTTCCTGCGTGGCGTTGGTGACCCGGCCACGAGGCTCGAGCGGACGCTGGAGCGCGCCGCGAGGTTCGTCGAAGCCGGGGCGAGCGGCATCTTCGTGCCGGGTGTGACCGATCTGGAGACCGTCGCGGAGCTGGTCAAGGGCATCGCCGCGCCGCTCAACGTTCTCGTGGGGCCCGGCGCGCCCGCCGTCGCCGAGTTCGCGAAGGCGGGCGTGGCGCGGGTCAGCCTCGGCTCTGCGGTGGCCGGGGCCGCCTACGCCGTCGCCAGGCGGGCAGCGGAGGAGATGCTGACCAAGGGCACGTACAGCAGCGTTGAGAACGGCATCGCTTATGGCGACCTCAACGCGCTCTTCAAGAGTTAGTGCTTCTTGCCGCGGAACTTGCGCAGCAGCTGTTCGGCCTGCGCGCGCTTGCGCGGGTCCTGCGCCATCTGACGTGCCTTCGACTGCAGCTTGTGGCCCTGCGGGCTGCGCAGGAACCTGGTGATCTTGTCCATGAAGCCGGCCATCAGTCCTCCAGGTGTCCGTTACGTCCATTTCAACGGACGAAACCACTCCCGGAGTTCCCGATGGTCACACCGGCGAAACGGTGATCCCCAGCGCACCGGGGCCCACGTGGGCGCCGATGGCCGAGCTGACCTGCGTCAACATGAACTGGCGGACGTTCGGCACGCTCCGCCGGAGCTTGCGCAGCAGCCGAGATGCCTTCTCCTCGGCGTCGAAGTGCTCCACGGCGACGTCCACGGTGTCGGTGCCCGCGCGCTTGATCGCGATGTCCAGCATCCGGTTGAGCGCGCGGTCGGCGCCGATCACCTTGTCCAGCGGCGTGATCTGGCCGTCGGCCATGGTCAGCAGCGGCTTCATCGACAGCACGCCGCCGACCAGCGCGGCGGCGGCACCGATGCGGCCTCCGCGGCGCAGGTACTCGAGGGTGTCGACGTAGATCAGCTCGGTGGACCTGTCGAACCGGCGCTGCGCGGTCGCGAGCACCTTCTCCACGCCGCCGCCCGCCTCGGCGACTTTCGCGGCGGCCTGGACGGCGTAGCCGATGCTCATCCCGCAGGTGTGCGTGTCCACGACGTGCACGGGCACGCGGACCTTGCCGGCGGCCTCCCGGGCGGCCTCCACGGTGGCGGACTGGCGGCTCGACACGTGCACCGACACGATCGAGCGAACGCCCTGCGCGGCCAGTTCGTTGTACGTCCAGAAGAACGCGTCGGGATCCGGCGGAATCGTCGTGACGGACACGTTCGAACGCATGGCCGAGACCAGGTCGGGAACCGGGATGCGGGACTCGTCGTCGGTGTGGTCGCCGATGCGCACCTGGATCTGCACCACTTCGATGCCGAGTTGATCAGTCAGCTGCGCCGGGAGACAAGCGGTGGAGTCTGTCACGATCGCTACTCGCCGGTACATGTCCGCGCAGCGTAGTCGCCTGAATGGGGTAGGTCTCAATTGGTGGCGTCAACGGGTGACAACTGTCACGCTAGCGGGGTGCTTGCTGCTGTTTGCAGGGGTGCTACTGGCGGGTAACATCCGGGTGATGGCAGGGTCGTGAACACCCGGCGGCGCAGTTCTGGAGTCTTCTGCGCAAGCGTCGCCGCCCGTCCGCAGGAGGTCGAAGAGGACCTATGAACATTGTTGTCCTGGTCAAGCAGGTGCCTGACACCTGGTCCGAGCGCAAGCTCACCGACGCCGACCACACCCTTGACCGCGAATCCGCGGATGCCGTGCTCGACGAGATCAACGAGCGCGCCGTCGAAGAGGCTCTTCTGCTGAAGGAAGCCCACGGCGGCGAGGTCACCGTGATCGCGATGGGTCCCGACCGCGCCACCGACGCCATTCGCAAGGCGCTGTCGATGGGTGCGGACAAGGCGATCCACGTGAGCGACGAGGCGCTGCACGGCTCGGACGTGCTGGCGACGGCGAAGGTCCTCGCGAAGGCGATCGGCACGGTCGAGAGCTTCGACCTGGTCATCGCGGGCAACGAGGCCACCGACGGCCGCGCCGGCGCCGTGCCGGCGATCCTCGCCGAGTTGCTCGGCCTGCCGCAGGTCACGCAGTTGCGCAAGGTCACCGTCGAGGGCACCACGATCAAGGGTGAGCGCGAGACCGACGAGGGCGTGTCGTTCCTCGAGGCGTCGCTCCCGGCCGTGGTCTCCGTGACCGAGAAGATCAACGAGCCGCGTTACCCGTCCTTCAAGGGCATCATGGCCGCGAAGAAGAAGCCCGTCTCCACGCTCACCGTGGCGGACCTGGGCATCGACGCGTCCGAGGTCGGCCTGTCCGGCGCGTACACCCAGGTGCAGGAGGCTTCCCCGAAGCCGCCGCGCAGCGCGGGTCAGCGCGTCGAGGACGGTGGCGACGGCGGGTCCAAGATCGCCGAGTTCCTCGTCGGCCAGAAGCTCATCTGAGGGAGGGAAGTCATGTCTGAAGTTCTGGTTCTGGTCGACCACGTCGACGGCGAGGTCAAGAAGGTCAGCTACGAGCTGCTGACGGCCGCGCGCCGCCTGGGCACCCCGGCCGCAGTGGTCGTGGGCGCTCCCGGCACCGCGGCGAAGATCCGCGAGTCGCTGGGCAAGTACGGCGCCGCGAAGGTCTACGCCGTCGAGTCCGACGACGCCGCCGGCTTCCTCACGACCCCGAAGGTCGACGCGCTGGCCGCACTCGTCCCGAACGCGTCCGCGGTGCTCGTCTCCGCGACGATCGAGGGCAAGGAGGTCGCGGGCCGTCTCGCCGCGCGCATCGACTCCGGCTGGCTCGTCGACGTCGTGGACGTCGAGGCCGACGGCACCGGCGTGCAGTCCATCTTCGGTGGCGCGTTCGTCGTCAAGGCGAAGGTCAGCAAGGGCACCCCGGTCATCACCGTCCGCCCCGGCGGCGTGGAGTCCGAGGAGTCCGCCGCGGACGCCGTGCTGGACGAGTCGGTCTCCATCTCGGTGGACACCGCCAAGTCCGCCCGCATCACCTCGCGTGAAGCCGTCGTCGGCGGCGACCGCCCGGAGCTGACCGAGGCCTCGGTCGTCGTCTCCGGTGGTCGCGGTGTCGGCTCGGCCGAGAAGTTCTCCGTCGTCGAGGAGCTCGCCGACTCGCTCGGTGCCGCCGTCGGTGCCTCGCGCGCCGCCGTCGACTCGGGCTACTACCCGCACCAGTTCCAGGTGGGCCAGACCGGTAAGACGGTCTCGCCGCAGCTGTACGTGGCGCTGGGCATCTCCGGTGCCATCCAGCACCGCGCGGGCATGCAGACCTCGAAGACGATCGTCGCGGTCAACAAGGACCCCGAGGCGCCGATCTTCGAGATCGCCGACTTCGGTGTCGTGGGCGACCTGTTCAACGTCGCGCCGCAGCTGACCGAGGACGTCAAGAAGCGCAAGGGCTGAGCACTTCGGTCCGGCAGAATGGCCGTCCCACCTTCTCGGTGGGGCGGCCGTTCGCCATTTCTGGAGGCTTGAGCTGTGAGGGACGTGTTCCTGTACTTCCCCGAGGCCGACTTCGCCCTGGACGACCTGGAGGAGATCGTCGAACGCGAGGTCGGCGACGCCGGCGAGGTGACCGGGTCAGGCATCGGTCGGACCGGCGGCAATCTCGACATCGGGATCTGGGGAGAGGTCGACTTCCCCGCGTTGCTCAGAACCCTGGCGGAGGAGTTCGTGGCCGCAGGAGTGCCTGGGGAGGCTGTGTTCCACCTCGTCGACGAAGATCGGCGGGTGACGCTCATGTCATTGCTGAGCCCGGCACCGTGACCGCGTGGCCAGCTGCGGCGCATGATGTGCCGGAACAGGCCGGAACGCGGCCGTCGTGACCGTCTCGCAACCGGAACCGCCGCACATCACCCCAGCGGAGTGCGGCACTACCTCGGGTTAACCCGACTGCCACTGACCGGTCATCGTTCTGACCTGCTGCGATTAGCCAACCCGGCTTCACCCTGGTTCGCATGACGCAGCCGGAACTGCTTGTCAGCACCCCCGTCCAGCAGAACGGGAACGCACCCCGCTACTCCCTCCTCGTCGCTCGTGACAGCGACGAGGTCGTCGCCGCGCAGAAACTGCGCTACGAGGTGTTCGCCGGTGAGATGGGGGCGACGCTGCACACCGGCGTGCCCGGCCACGACGTCGACGAGTTCGACGAGTTCTGCGACCACCTCGTGGTGCGCGACGACCGCACCGGCGAGATCGTCGGCGGGTACCGGATGCTGCCGCCGGAGCGTGCCAGGGAGGCCGGGCGGCTCTACGGCGACGGCGAGTTCGACCTGTCCAACCTCGACGGCATCCGCGGCTCCACGGTCGAGACCGGTCGCTCGTGCGTGCACCCCGACCACCGCAACGGTGCCGTCGTCAGCCTCGTGTGGGCCGGTATCGCGCGGTACATGCTGCTCAGCGGTCACAAGTGGCTCGTCGGGTGCGCATCGATCCCGCTGCAGGACGGCGGTGGCCTCGCGGCCGGTGTCTGGGACGCGGTGCACGCCAAGCACTACGCGCCCGAGGAGTACCGGGTCACGCCGCACAACCCGTGGGACGTCGACGCGATCGTGCGGCCGGACAAGACCGTGCTGCCGCCGCTGCTCAAGGGCTACCTGCGGCTCGGCGCCAAGATCTGCGGACGGCCCGCGCTCGACGCGGACTTCGGCGTCGCCGACCTCTTCATCCTGCTCGGCATGGACCAGATGGATCAGCGCTACCTGAAGTTCTTCCTGGGGGAGACGTCATGAGCCACGCCTGGATGCCCGCGTCGCCGTGCGGGGACGGGTGCGTCGGCAGCACGCCCGGTGAGGTCGGCAGGCTCCGGCAGACCTGGCGCGCGGTCATGGCGGTCACCGCGATCCTGTGCGGCGCGTGGATCGCGCTGGCGCTGCTGCTGCCGGGCAAGCAGCGTGAAAGCGTTGTCCGTCTGTGGTTCCACGCCATCCTGCGGGCGTTCGGCGTGCGGCTGGAAGTGCACGGCGCCCGGAAGTTCCAGGAGATCCCGAAGCGCGGCGTGCTCGTCGCGAGCAACCACGTGTCGTGGCTCGACGAGCTCGCGATCGACTCGGTGCAGCCCGTCAGGATCGTCGCGAAGAAGGACATCAAGAGCTGGCCCGTGCTCGGTCCGATCATCACGGCGGTGGGCACGGTCTACCTCGACCGGGAGAAGCTGCGCGAGTTGCCGCAGACCGTGAACGAGCTGGCCACGACGTTGCGCAACGGCAGTGCGGTCGCCATCCACGCCGAGGGCACGACGTGGTGCGGGCTGGCGTCCGGGCACTACAAGCCGGCGCTGTTCCAGGCCGCGCTCGACGCCGGTGTCCCGGTGCGGCCGATCGTGCTGCGCTACCGGATCGGCGACCACCTGACGACGCAGCCCGCGTTCGTCGGCAGCGACACCCTGGTCGACTCGATCCGCCGGGTGCTCAGGGCCCGCGATCTGGTCGTCGAGGTCCACGTGCTGGACGAGATCGCTCCCGGACGCGCCGGAACTCGACGCGAACTGGCGAAACTTGCCGAAGAGCAATCAATCCGCTTGACCTCGACTCAACTGGAGATTGCACTATCTACAGGTGACTCTCACCGCGCCCGTCCCGTCTCGCCTCTGGTCGCCTGAACATCGTTGGCCGACGACGGGCATCCTTCTGCTGGTCACGCTGTTCGCCTTCGAGGCGATGGGCGTCGGCACGGCGATGCCCACCATGGTCAGCGAGCTGAAGGGCGAGGCGCTGTACGCGTGGCCGTTCCTCGCGAACCTCGCGGCCAGCGTCATGGCGACGGTGTTCTCCGGACGGCTCTCTGATCGCAGAGGACCCAAGCCCTCGATCCTGATCGGCGTGGTCCTGTTCCTCGCCGGGCTCGTGGTCGCGGGCATCGCCGAGAACATGGCGGTGCTGCTCGCCGGCCGGGTGCTGCAGGGTTTCGGCGTGGGCTTTCTGATCGTCGCGATCTACGTGTTGATCGCGGTCGCCTACCCGGAGGACGCCCGGCCCGCCGTCTTCGGCGCGCTGTCCGCGGCCTGGGTGATCCCGTCGCTGGTGGGGCCGGCGGTCGCCGGCTGGGCGACCGAGCACCTGAGCTGGCGGTGGGTGTTCCTCGCGATCATCCCGTTGGTGCTGCTCGGCAGCGTGCTGCTCGTACCGGTGCTGCGAGGCCTGCCGCCGCACACCGAGGCTCCGCCGACGCGCAAGTACCTGCCGCTCGCCGCTGTCGCCGTCGGACTTGGCGTGGTGGGCCTGAGCTGGGGATTGCAGCACCGCACGTGGTGGCTGATCGCCGCGGCGTTGCTGCTGCTGGCGCCCGCGCTGCGCGTCCTGCTGCCCAAGGGCACGCTCCTCGCTCGCCGCGGTCTTCCCGTCACGATCCTGGCGCGCGGCCTGCTCGCGGGCACGTTCTTCGCGGTCGAGGGTTTCATCCCGCTCACGTTGTCCGTCGTGCACGGCTACTCGCCGCTGGAGGCGGGGATTCCGCTGACGCTGAGCGCGCTCGGCTGGGCCGGCGCGTCGATGTGGGCGTCGAGGCACCCCGAGATCGAGCGCCACACGCTCGTCCGCACCGGGTTCCTGTTCGTCGCGACCGGTCTCGCGGCCGTGACGCTCATCGCACCCACGTGGGGCCCGGCGTTCCTCACGCCGGTCCTGTGGGCGGTGGCGGGCGCGGGCATGGGCATGGCGACGTCCAGCGTCGGCGTGCTGATGATGGCCGCATCACCCGAGGCCGACCGGGGTTTCAACTCCGCGGCGCTGCAGATCTCGGACATGCTCTTCTCCGCGACCATGATCGGACTCGGCGGTGTGCTCGTCCTGGCGACGGCGCCGACCGCGGGCGTGGTGGTGCTCAACCTGTCGATGGCGGTGTTGGCGGTGGTGGGAGCGATTCTGACCGGGCCCCGCATGCGGGCTACCCTGAAGACCTGATGGCTTATCTCGACCACGCGGCCACGACCCCCATGCACCCGCAGGCGGTCGCGGCCATGACCGAGGCGTTGTCCACCACGGGCAACGCCTCGTCGCTGCACACCTCCGGCAGGCGGGCGCGGCGGGCGATCGAGGAGGCCCGCGAGAACATCGCCGACGCCCTGGGCGCCCGGCCGTCCGAGGTGCTGTTCACCGGCGGCGGCACGGAGAGCGACAACCTCGCGGTCAAGGGCATCTACTGGGCGAGTGGCCGCCGTCGCGTGCTGGCCTCGGCCGTGGAGCACCACGCCGTGCTGGACGCCGTCGAGTGGCTGGAACGGCAGGGCGCCGAGGTCACCTGGCTGCCCACCGACCACTTCGGCCGGGTGTCCGCCGAGTCGGTGGCCGACGCACTCGACGACGACGTCGCGCTCGTCACCACGATGTGGGCGAACAACGAGGTCGGCACCATCAACCCCGTGCATGAGATCGCTGCCGTGTGCGCCGCACGCGGCGTGCCGTTCCACACGGACGCGGTGCAGGCCGTGGGCGCGGTCCCGGTCGATTTCGCCGCGTCCGGCGCCTCCGCGCTGACCATGACCGGCCACAAGGTCGGCGGCCCCTACGGCGTGGGCGTGCTGCTGCTGGCGCGAGACGTGAAGTGCACGCCGTTGATGCACGGCGGCGGTCAGGAACGCGACGTGCGGTCCGGCACCCTCGACGTGCCCTCGATCGTCGGCCTGGCGCGCGCGGTGCGGATCTCGGTGGAGGAACAGGCTTCCCAGGCGCTCGAACTGGCGGCGCTGCGGGACGAGCTGATCAAGTCGGTGCGCGCGGTGGTGCCGGACGTGATCGTGAACGGCGACCCGGTGGACCGCCTGCCCGGCAACGCGCACCTGACGTTCCCCGGCTGCGAGGGCGACAGCCTGCTGATGCTGCTCGACGCACGCGGTGTCGAGTGCTCGACGGGTTCCGCGTGCACCGCCGGCGTCGCGCAACCGAGCCACGTGCTGCTCGCGATGGGCGTCGAACCGGCGTTGGCGCGCGGCTCCCTGAGGTTCTCCCTCGGGCATACGTCGACGCACGCGGACGTTGAGAAGCTGGTGTCGGTCATCGGACCGGTGGTGGAGAGGGCCCGCACGGCGGGCCTGGCAGGCATGAGGCGGTCCCGGAAGGTGGTCAAGCAGTGAAGGTCCTCGCGGCGATGAGCGGTGGTGTCGATTCCGCGGTGGCGGCGGCGCGCGCCGTCGAAGCGGGACACGACGTGACGGGCGTGCACCTGGCGTTGTCGGCGAAGCCCGGCACCCTGCGCACCGGCGCACGCGGCTGCTGCACCATCGAAGACGCGCATGACGCCCGTCGCGCGGCCGACCTGATGGGCATCCCGTTCTACGTCTGGGACTTCGCCGAGCGCTTCACCGAAGAGGTCGTCGAGGACTTCGTCGCGGAGTACGCGGCCGGCCGCACGCCGAACCCGTGCCTGCGCTGCAACGAGCGGATCAAGTTCGAGGCGTTGCTGGACAAGGCGATCGCCCTCGGCTTCGACGCCGTCTGCACCGGCCACTACGCGCGCCTGGAGATGGTCGACGGGCGTCCCGAGCTGCGCCGTTCCGCCGACCTGGGCAAGGACCAGTCGTACGTGCTGGCGTCGCTGACCGCGGACCAGCTCGCACACGCGATGTTCCCGCTGGGCGACACGACGAAGGACGACGTGCGCGTCGAGGCGGCGTCACGCGGGCTGTCGGTCGCGAAGAAGCCGGACAGCCACGACATCTGCTTCATCCCGGACGGCGACACGCAGAAGTTCCTGGCGGGCCGCATGGAGACCAAGCCGGGCCTGCTGATCGACGACGCGACCGGCGCGGTGCTGGGCCGGCACGCGGGCGTGCACGAGTTCACCGTGGGACAGCGCAAGGGGCTCGGGATCGACGGTCCCGCCGCCGACGGCCGTCCGCGGTACGTGCTGGCGCTGGAGCCGGTGTCCGGGAACGTGCGGGTCGGCGCGGTCGAAAAGCTCGCGGTGACGGGGATTTCGGCATCCGCACCGGTCGCGCACGTCGAGCTCGACGGACCTGTCGAGTGCGTCGCGCAGGTGCGTGCGCACGGCGGCACGGCCCCGGCCGTCGCCGAACTGGTCGACGGCGTGCTGCGGGTGCAGCTGCGCGAACCGCTGAAGG
This sequence comes from Lentzea californiensis, assembly GCF_024648825.1. Taxonomy (GTDB): domain Bacteria; phylum Actinomycetota; class Actinomycetes; order Mycobacteriales; family Pseudonocardiaceae; genus Lentzea; species Lentzea californiensis. Next base: position 15,914 of record NZ_JANBBE010000015.1, on the reverse strand, counting down.
GCGTGGCGCCCGGCCAGGCCGTGGCGATCTACCGCGAGGACGCGGCGGGCGACATCGTCCTGGCCAGCGCCACCATCGACGCGACCAGCTAATTCGCTTGTAGGGCCGGGAAAGCGGCTCTAGCGTTCGCTGCGTGACGTTCATTGACACGGAGTTCGACCTCGCCGCGCGGGCTCGGAGCGCGTTCCGGTGCTTCGTCAGTCCTGCGGACCGGCGGAAGCTGAGCGTTCAGGCCCGTCGCGACGACATGCCGGTGTGGGTCGTGTCGCCGTTACGCCGGCTGGGAGCGCGCCGGTTCCGCCGGGCTAGCTGGGACGCCACTCCGAGTTCGCTCCGCACAGGAGCACGCAGGGCAGCTCACTCGACACGTCGCCCCTGAGGAACGCGGCGAACGCCGCCGCGCCCGCCGGTTCGACCGCGATCCGGAACTCCTCCCACAGCCGGTCCCGCGCCGAGAGGATCTCCTCGTCGGTGACCAGGGCCGAGGAAACGTGGTGCTGCCGCAGGATTTCCAGCGACAGCGAGCCTGCGCGCGTGGCGCCGAGCGCGTCCGCGGCGATGGAGTTCACCACCGAGTCCACCGGCTCGCCGGCGGCCAGCGCGTTGTGCATGGCGCAGCAGTTCTCGGGCTCGACGGCGACGATGTGGCGCCCACCTGAGGCCAGCGCGGCGCCCGCGACGAGTCCGCCGCCGCCGACCGCGACGAAGATCGTGTCGACGTCCGGGGCGTCCTCGACGATCTCCTGGGTGACCGTGGACTGGCCCTCGATCACCGTGGCGTCGTTGTACGCCTCGATGTAGGGAAGATCGAGCTCGCGGGCGGCCGCGGCGGCTTCGGCGTAGCTGTTGCCGTGGCGGATCAGCTTGGCGCCCAACGCCTCGATGCGCCTCGTCTTGGTCTCGGGCGCGGTCACCGGGACGAACACGGTGGCGTGCGCGCCGAGCAGCTGCGCGGCCTGGGCGACGGCGATGCCGTGATTGCCGCCCGACGCGGTGACGACCTCGGAGACGTTCAGCGACAGCAGGGTGTTGACCGCGCCGCGGAGCTTGAAGGAGCCGGTGAGCTGCAGGTGCTCCAGTTTGAACACGAGCGGCCGGCCGTCGGCGGACACGCGCATGATCGGGGTGCGGCGGACGTACTGCGACAACGTTCTCATGAGACCAGCTTCCACAAGAACTGCACGAGAGTCACGATGCCCAGCAGGAAGCACACCAGGACGAACGTGCCGCCGGCCATGACGATCAGGCAGGCGCCCCAGGACGTCTCCTCGCTCGGGGTGGCGTCCAGGTCGTGCTGGAGCTCCACCCGCGCCTCCTGGTACAGCGACGCGAGGCGGGTCCGGGCCATCTCGGTCGGGGCCTCGTCGACGCGCCCCTGCCATGAGAGCGCGACCAGACGCGAGTCCGCGCGGCGGTAGGCGCGTTCGAAGGCCAGCAGTTCGCCGGGATCCCGTTCGTCGGAGAGGTAGGTCCAGCGACCCGCCTGGGCCGGCTGGCCGAGCACGCGGTAGACCTCGGCGAGCCGTTCTCGCAGGTCCAGCCGCTGCGGGAAGGTGCCCACCAGCCCGGCGACGCGCTGACGTGCGCGAAGCACGCTGGCGAGGTCGCCTCTCTGCAACTCCTCGGCCGCTTTGTGGAGCGTCCGCTCTACCGGCATGAAGATTAGTTTTGCAGGTGGGGCTAGCTTTGACCCGTGTTCGGCCTATCGCTGCTGGTCTCCGGCCTCGCCTGGTGGCTGGGTCTTTACCTGCTCGCTCGCGACCCCCGCAAGCCGCTGTTGTGGTGGGCGGGCGCCGGGATGATCGGCTATTCGGCGGCCGTCGTAGCGCCGAATCCGGTGCTCCTCGCGGTGCCGGCGCTGGCCTGGACGGGTGCGGTCCTGTTGCTCGCGCGGCCCGAGTTGATCAGGTGGTGGCTCCTCGCGCTGCTGCCGTTCTTCGCCGCGTCCTTCTTCGTACCGTGGCTCGTATTGCTTCCGCTGGCCGCAGCCACGGTTCTAGCCATAAGAAAACGTGCTTACTTTTCACTCGTTGGGGTGATGTTCGGCCTTTCGGCAGGTGCGTTCCTCCTGGGACTGCTCCCAGACGCGATCACGCTGCCGTCGCTCGGCTTCGACGTCGTCGTCTTCGGAGTTCTCGTCGCCGTCACGGACGCGGTCGAGGAGGGCGAGGCGATCCGCGCGGACATGCTGCGATCACTGGTCATCTCGGCCTTCACCGCGGTGCTGTTCGGATCACAGGTGATCTTCTTCGGCGGACCGGACCTGCTCGTCTTCACCACCGTGGCGGCCGCGATCGCGGTCCAGGTGCTCGCGAACCCGCTCGCGTCCGCGGTCGACCGCCTCGCCGTACCGGCCGTCGCAGCGGAACGCGCCGAACTCCGCGACGCCGCTGAGGCGTTGCCCAGACGCCGCCCGCTGGTGACCGAGGACGACGCGGAATTCGCCCGCCTCACCCGCAAGGCGCTCAGCCACTACGGCGATCTCGGAAAGCTCGTCGCCAGCCCGTTGATCGCACTGACCGACGACGGCCCACCACTCGACCGGGCCGCGCAGCTGAAAAGAATGCTGCTCGCGAGCATTCAACGACTCAAGCCCGTGGACGGCGATTTCGGCACGAGCGACGAATGGCGTTACTACAACGCCGTGTACTTCTATTACGTCAAGGGAATCCGGCCCTATTCGGTCCGGACCAAGCGCGAGGACCTCGACGCCGAGGATCGCCGCGCCCTGCAGTGGTTCGTGACACAGGTGCCGGAACGAACGCTGCACAACTGGCAGAACGCCGCCGCACGCCTGGTCGCGGCCGACCTGATGGCAGGAGTTGGCAGCACTTGACGTGGCTTTGGCAGCGTTGACCGGGCGATCGTCGGGCCATGTTGAAATTCGCCTTGAAACTCGACGGTGTCGCTTCGTTCGCACTGGGTCTGCTGACCCTCCTGATCCGCCCGGAAATCGGAATGCCGGTGGGCTGGCAGATCGGACTCGGTTCTTTCTGCGTGGTCTACGGCGCGGGCGTGTTCTTCTTGGGAACCCGCGCCACCCCTGACCGCCGATTCGTGCTGCTGGTCATCATCGGCAACCTGGTCTGGGCCGCCGACAGCATTCTGACCGCGGAACTGGCGTGGTTCCCGCTCACGGGAATCGGCGTGGTGCTAGTGCTGGCCCAGGGCCTCGCGGTGCTCGGCTTCGCGGTGCTGCAGTTCATCGGCCTCAGGCGCGAAGGGTCCGCGACCGGCCGCGGAACTCAGCCACGACCTCGGTCCCACGCCTGACAGTGATGTCGTAGATCCCGCTGCGGCCGAACCGGGTCCGTTCCACCGCCTCCGCCACCAGCTCGTCGCCCTCGTGCACGGGCAGGATGAAGTCGATCTCGGCCGTGGCGGCGACGGTGACGGACCCGGCCCTGTTGCAGGCGCAGGCGAACGCGCTGTCCGCCAGCAGGAACACGTAACCACCGTGCGCGATGCCGTGACCGTTGATCATGTTCTCCGCGACCGTCATTCGCAGCAACGCGTACCCGTCGCGCAGTTCGACGGGCTCGATGCCCAGGGCGGTGGACGCCTTGTCGGCGGCGAGCATCTCGGCAGGACCATTCATTCGTGGCAGCGTAATCACTCTCGCGGTGGTGTCACGCGGTGTTCGAATCGACTTACTGTCCGGATGCGTGATCGTTCAACATCGGAGGTGGTCATCGTGGGTGGTTGTTCTTGCTGTGGCGGGTGCACGGGTCCGGGCTGCGGATGCTGCAGCTCTTGCTAACTGCTTCGGATGTGTGAAGGCCGTTGCGGGAACGGAAGTTCCCGCAACGGCTTTTTTCTCGCAGGGGGTCAATTCCCGGGTACCTGCAGCCTCTTCGGCGCCACGGTCACGACGGCCTCTGGTGGGAGTGGTGCAGGACCACGGGGCGCGTCGCGGTCCTGCACCACGTGCAGGGAGGCGCCCACACGTTCAGCGCCTGCTCGATCACGGTAAGTGGCCTAGACCATAGCGTCAATGGGTCTAGACCTCTTCTGTCTGCCGGACAGTGGAACAATCCGGGGGGTGCGTGGAGCAACTGGAATCGGATCGCTGCCCGGAACCGACATCGACGAGGCGGCGCGCGTAGTCGTCGGAGAGCTGCCTGAGCTGCCGCACGTCCCGGAGCTGCCTGGCCGGGGAGTCGGCGCGGACATGATCGGCCGCACCGCCGGCCTGCTGGTCGACCTCGCCATCGAGGTCGTCACCTCCGGCTACCGCGTGACCCCGCGCGCCGGCCGTGACCACCGCCGGGCCGTCGACCTGCTGCGCGGTGACCTGGACGCGTTCGACGAGGCGTTGGAACGTGCGGGGGCGCAGCCGGAGACGGTCAAGGTGCAGGCCGTCGGGCCGTGGACGTTGATGTCGAACATCGAACTGATGCGCGGCCATCGCGTGCTCACGGACCCAGGTGCGGTGAAGGAGTTCGCCGCGTCGCTCGCCGAAGGTCTCAAGCAGCACGCGGCCGAGGTCGCCAGGCGTACCAAGGCGAAGGTCGTCGTGCAGCTCGACGAACCGGGTCTGCCCGCCGTGCTGCAGGGGCTGCTGCCGACGCCGTCCCAGCTCGGGACCGTGGCCGCCGTGCCGGGGCCGGACGCGCGCAACGTGCTGGCCACCGTCATCGATGCGTTGAAGGACCACGAGGTCGTGGTGCACTGCTGTGCGCCGCACCCGCCGTTGACGTTGCTCCGCGAGGCGGGCGCTACGGCGATCGCGTTCGACGCGACGTTGATCAAGGGTGCGGAGGCGCTCGACGAGATCGGCGAGACGTGGCAGGCGGGCACGACGCTGGCGCTCGGGCTGGTGCCGAGCACCGACCCCGGTGTGCCGGTCGCGCTCAAGGACGTCGGGCAGCGGGCGTTCACCCTGGTGGACCGTCTCGGCTTCCCGCGGTCGATCCTCGCCGAGCAGGCGCTGCCGACTCCGACCTGCGGGCTGGCGGGTGCATCGTCCACTTGGGTCAAACGCGCACTCTCGTTGACGCGTGACCTGTCCTCGGCGTTTTCGGAGCCGCCAGAGGGCTGGTGATGTCCGGTACGTGCGGCTAGTCTGCTGCGAACTATTAGGAAACTTTCTTAACCGAAGGCCGAACGCCGAGGCCTGGACCGGGAGTTCCCAGCATGCGCATCAGACTTGCGGCCCTCGTCGCCGCAGTGCTCACAGGTGTGGTCGTGGCACCTGCACAGGCCGCTCCCACCGGCCAGATCCGGCTGGATCAGGTCGGGTTCGGCACCTCCGAGCAGAAGCACGCCTACGTGCTCGGAGGTGCCGCCGGCACCAGGTTCTCCGTGGTGGACAGCCGCGGCCGGACCGTGCTGACCGGCAGGACGGGCGCCTCGACGGGCTCGTGGAGCGACACGTTCCCCGCGGTGCACCCGATCGACTTCTCCGCGTTGAAGAGGTCCGGGACCTACCGGATCAAGGTCGGCACGACGACATCACCGGTGTTCAAGGTCGACTCGCTGAAGAAGCTGTTCTCGCCGGTCGCGCACAACACCGTCGAGTTCTTCCAGGCGCAGCGCGACGGCGCCGACGTCGTTCCCGGCAGGTTGAACCGCAAGCCCGCGCACCTCACCGACCGCGAGGCGCTCGTCTACGAGGCGCCGGTGTTCGCGGGCGAGGGCGGCGACCAGATCGCGGCGCCGTTGAAGCCCACGGGTGTGAAGATCGACCTCGAAGGCGGCTGGTTCGACGCCGGTGACTTCGTGAAGTTCACGCACGCCTCGTCGTACTCGACGGCGTCGATGCTGCTGGCGTTGCGCAACAAGCACGACGCCGCGCTGTACAACGAGGCCAAGTTCGGCCTCAAGTGGCTCGACAAGGCGTTCGACGAGAAGACCGGCACGCTCTACGCGCAGGTCGGCATCGGCACCGGCTCCGAGGAGTTCGGCTTCGTCGGCGACCACGACGTGTGGCGTCTGCCCGAGGCCGACGACGCGCTGAACGTCAAGCCGGGCGACAGCGAGTACTTCATCAAGCACCGCCCCGTCTTCCGCGCGAACGTCGCCGGCGAGAAGATCAGCCCGAACCTGGTCGGCCGCGTGGCCGGCTCGTTCGCGCTGGCCGCCCAGATCGAGGCCGACCGCAACCCGCGCACCGCGCGTGCGTACCTGGACAAGGCCGCGCAGCTGTTCGCACTGGCCAAGACCGAGAACGTCGGCGAGCTCGTGACGGCGTTCCCGCACGCCTACTACCCCGAGGAGTCGTGGACCGACGACATGGAGTTCGGCGCGACGCAGCTCGCGCTGGCCGCCAAGGCGTTGCACGACAAGCGTTACGGCCAGTTCGCCCGCGCGGCCGCGCACTGGGCCAAGGAGTTCCTCGCGACGCAGGACCCGGACACGCTCAACGTCTACAACATCTCCGCGCTCGGCCACGCCGACCTCGCGAAGCTGCTGAAGAAGGGCGTCCCGGGCGCCGAGGTGACCGAGAAGCAGATCATCGGTGACATCCAGCGCCAGCTGCAGAAGGGCGCGGACGCGGCCAAGACTTCGCCGTTCCGCACCGCCGCCAACGTCGAGACCTGGGACGTCGGCTCGCGCACGTTCGGCTACATCACCACCGCCGCGCTGTACCAGAAGCTCACCGGCTCGAAGGAGTACGCGACCTTCGGCACGCAGCAGCGCGGCTTCGCCCTCGGCACCAACGCCTGGGGCACCTCGCTGATCGTCGGCGTCGGCACGAAGTTCCCCGAGTGCCCGCACCACCAGGCCGCGAACCTCTCCGGTTCGACGAACGGTGGCTCGAAGGTGCTGGTCGGCGCCGTGATCAACGGACCGAACGACGCAACGCTGTTCGGCGACCTCGGTGAGATGCCGCCGGGTTCCGTCAGCTGCACCAAGCCGTACACGGTCGAGTTCAACTCCGCGAAGTCCGTGTTCGCCGACGACCTGCGCTCGTGGCCGAGCTCCGAGCCGGCCATCGACTTCACGGCGACGGGTGTGCTCGGCTTCTCGCTGATCGCCCACTCCTGAGTGGCGCCGGCGCGGGCCGGGGTGTCCAATTCGGACTTGTGCTCAGGCTCGCGCTGGTATTCGTGTTGCTCATGTCCGGTACCGCGCATGCGTTGCCGTTGGACGTGAGGTGCCGAGTTCCCGGCGTGCACGACGCGGACGTCATCCGCGCCGTGCACGCCGTTGGTCTTTCTCTGCGCGTGAGCGACAAGGTGATGCTCGCCGGGTTCGAGGCCGGGTGGGTCGAGTCGCGCATGAACAACCTGTCGTGCGGTGACCGCGACTCGCTGGGCGTGTTCCAGCAGCGGCCGTCGATGGGGTGGGGGACACCCGAGCAGATCATGGACGTGTCCTACGCGGCGCGGCGGTTCTTCGAGTACGCGGTGCGCGTGGACCGGCCGGAGCTCTCCGCCGGGCTGCTCGCGGACGCGGTGCAGCGGTCCTGCTGCCCGGAGCGGTACGACCAGGCGGAAACGCGCGCCGGGTCGATGCTGAGGCAGGCGTGGCAGGGCGGTCCCGAGGTCGTCGGCGGTGTCGTCCACGTGGTGCAGGACGGCGACGTCTGGGCCGATGGAACGCAGCTGAGCACCTCTGGTGACTTTGCCGGCCGGCCTTCGGTGGCCGGGCGCACCGTGTACGCGCGGACGGCTCGCGGCGAGGTCAGGGCATTGGCGGGCGGCACCGAGCGGCTCGTGGCCACGGGCGTGGCCGGCGACCCCGAGGCGGTGGCTCGTCCCGGCGGGGCGGTGGACCTGTACGCCGTGCTGGCCGACGGCAGCGTCGCAAAAGTGTCGGACCTGCCTGAGATGATTGGGATGGGGGGCGGATCCCCCCAGGGGGCCCGCCAGTCCGGATCGATTCCGAGCTGGCAGGCGCTGAGCCCGGCAGGCTTCGCGGAGGGCAAGCCGTCCGCCGTCGCCTTCCCGGACGGGTCCGTGGCCGTGTACGTCAGGTCCGGCGACAAGCTGATGGCCAGTGCCGTCGGAACGTGGCGTGAAATAGCCCAGTCCCTCGAAGCCTCACCCGAGGTGGTTCTCCGTCCAGACGGGACGGTCGGCGTCCACACCCTGATCGGCGGACGCCCGCACCGCCTCACCACCGCGTGGGAACCGTTGGGCGACGCACGTTTCATCGACACCGTGTCCGCCCAGCCCGACGGCACGGTCTACGCGCGCACGGCCGAAGGCGCAGTGCTCAAAGCCGGTTGAACGGCTCCGCGTACCGGAACGCCCCCGCGGGCACGTCGCCGAACAGCCGCGCCTGGAAGTGCGGTCCCCACGCGGGATCGGGCGGCGTGATCCCGAACGCCGAGGCCAGCCGGAAGCCGAACCGCGAGTAGTAGCCGGGGTCACCCAGCAGGATGACCGCGCGCTCGCCGCGCGCCTCAGCGGCACCGAGGACCGCGTGCATCAACGCCGACCCGATGCCGGCGCGCTGATGAGAGGGATGCACGGCGATCGGCCCGAGCCCGAGAGCGGGCACCTCGCCGACGCACCCGCGCGTGCACACGACGTGCCCGAGCACGCCGTCCGCCACCAGCGACAACTCCGGGATCCAGCCCTCGTCCGCGCGCAACCAGTCGATCAGCGGAGCTTCCGGGCCGTCCTTGAACGCGAGGTTCGTGACGGCGCGGATGGCGTCGATGTCTGCGGGTGTCTCCCGCCGGATCAGCATGAGGCGCACTGTGGCCAAACCCGTCGCCGCGCGCCACCCGGTTTCCGCCGCCATAATCCGCAGCGTGGTCGTGAGACAGACCTTGATGGTGTGCGTACTTGCCGTGCTGGCCTATCTCGGCGTGTGGTGGGCGTTCAGCGGAACCGACGAACCCGCCCAGTCGGCGCCGGGGTCCCTGTTCCTCACCGACTACTCCAAGGCGGACGAAGGCAGTTGCGTGAAGTTCAGCGGTCCCGGCGAGAACGACCAGGGCCTCACGGTCGTCGACTGCCGGGGCGACCGCGCAGCGCTGAAGGTCGGGACCGTGCTGACCGAGACGAGCGGCAAGTGCCCGCGCGGTGACTACAAGGTGTTGCGCGACACCAGGCACAACGCGGCGCTGTGCCTGCTGCCCAACGCCGAGCGCGGTGACTGCTTCGAGCTCGACACCGACGACCTGCAGAGGTCCGTCGTGTCCAAGTTCGACTGCTCTGCGCCGCGGGTGAACGTGCAAGTGGTCGACATAGCTGCGGAAAGTTGCCCCGAAGAGGCCGAACTCGGTGTTCCCTATGAGGACATGACGCTCTGCCTGAGGAGGGTGCGTTGATCGTCTTCGAAGGTCCCGCCGAGTTCGACGCCTGGCTGCACGAGAACGGCGCGAACGAGACCGAGCTGTGGCTCAAGTACGCGAAGAAGGCCTCGGGGATCAAGACGATCACCTATGGCGAGGCGCTCGACGTCGCCTTGTGTCACGGGTGGATCGATGGACTCACACGGTCCATCGACGAGGCCTACTACTCGCAGCGCTGGACGCCGCGTACGGCGCGGAGCAAGTGGTCCAAGCGCAACTGCGCCAAGGTCGAGGAACTGATCGCGGCGGGCAAGATGCTGCCCGCCGGGCTCGCCGAGATCGAGAAGGCCAAAGCGGACGGACGCTGGGAGGCGGCCTACGCGGGACCGGCGACGATCGAGGTGCCGGACGACCTCACCGAGGCGTTGAAGGCCAACCCCAAGGCGGCCGAGTTCTTCAAGACGCTCAACAGCCAGAACAGGTACGCCGTGCTGCTGCGCATCCACGACGCGAAGAGGCCGGAGACACGGCAGAAGCGCATCGCTCAGTTCGTTGAGATGCTGGCGGACGGACGCAAGCTCTACTCTTGAGAATCATGAAGTGGTTCCGCCGCCGCAAAGCCGAAGAGGTCGTCCCGACCCACCTGCCGAACGCCGAGGAAGCGGCACAACGCTTCTGGGAACGGTGGTTCGAGCTGGTACCCGTGGTCAGCGCGGCGCTCGGCGACGGCGAGCCGCACCGCGTCGAGGACGAGCTCAACGACCTGGTGAGCGGGCTGCACCCAGACCTGGTCTTCTCCCTCGAGCAGGGTCACCTGGCCATGTACGCGCTGGTGATCACGGGCCAGGAAGACCCGAGGCTGCGCCCGTACACCGACGCGTGGATCAACGCCGCGCCGCCGTCGGACATGGTGTGGGAGTTCCACGACTCCGTGCCGCCGGTGCCGGACCCGACCGAGGTGGTCGTGAACCTCGGCCAGGTGCGGATGCGGCTGGGCGACTACCGCGTGGTGGCCCAGGTCGACGGTGACGTCGTGGACGTCGCGGTCTACCACCCGGCGCTGGCCGACCTGAGCGACCAGCACCGGCAGACGATGACGTTCCTGCCCCTGGACGTCACTCTGGGCGAGCGGCTGGCGGGGGAGCGGCTGCGGCGCGTGGAGACCGCGGAACTGGAGCCGCAGGGCACGATCAGCCTGCTGGAGCTGCGTTCCCTGGTGCGCGAACTCGCCGGGCAGGCGGAGCGCTGAGAACTGTCGGACCTGGTCACTAAGCTGTGGGACGTGACCAGCGAGAGCCTTGAAGACGTCCCCGCAGAGGTGCGCGAGCGGCATGCCGTGCTCGCGGAAGAGGTGCGCTCGCACCAGTTCCGCTACTACGTGCTGGACGACCCGATCGTCACCGATGGTGAGTTCGACGCGATGCTCAAGCAGCTGGAGGCGCTGGAGGCCGAGCATCCCGGCCTCGCCACGCCCGAGTCGCCGACGCAGCTCGTCGGCGGCACGTTCTCGACCGAGTTCAAGGCGGTCGACCACCTGGAGCGCATGCTCAGCCTCGACAACGTCTTCGCGCAGGACGAGCTGACGGGCTGGTTCGAGCGCATCGGGAAGGAGATCGGTTCCGGCACGCACTTCCTGTGCGAGCTGAAGATCGACGGCCTCGCGATCAACCTGCTCTACGAGAAGGGCCGGCTGACGCGGGCGCTCACCCGCGGCGACGGCCGCACCGGCGAGGACGTGACGCTGAACGTCCGCACGATCGCGGACGTCCCGGTGGTGCTGAAGGGGTCCGCCGAGTACGCGGTGCCCGACCTGGTCGAGGTGCGCGGCGAGGTCTTCTTCGCGGTCGACGACTTCCTGGCTTTGAACGCCTCGCTGGTCGAGCAGGGCAAGCCGCCGTTCGCGAACCCGCGCAACACCGCCGCCGGGTCGTTGCGGCAGAAGGATCCCAAGGTCACGGCCTCGCGCAAGCTGCGGATGATCTGCCACGGCATCGGCAAGACCCAGGGCTTCGAGGTCGCCCGCCAGTCGCTCGCCTACGAGGCGCTGAAGTCGTGGGGCCTGCCGGTCTCCTCGCACACCGAGGTGCTCACCGACCCGGCCGATGTGCGCAGGAAGGTCGAGTACTGGGGCGAGCACCGGCACGACGCGGTCCACGAGATCGACGGGCTCGTGGTCAAGGTCGACGAGGTGTCGCTGCAGCGGCGCCTCGGCACGACGTCGCGCGCCCCGAGGTGGGCCATCGCGTACAAGTACCCGCCGGAGGAGGCCACCACCACCCTGCTCGACATCCAGGTCCAGGTGGGCCGCACCGGCCGGGTGACGCCGTTCGCGGTGATGGAGCCGGTGAAGGTGGCCGGCTCGACGGTCGCGCGGGCCACGCTGCACAACGGGTCGGAGGTCAAGCGCAAGGGCGTGCTGATCGGCGACCGCATCGTCATCCGCAAGGCGGGCGACGTGATCCCCGAGGTGCTCGGCCCGGTGCTGGCCGCGCGCCCGGCCGACGCGCGCGAGTTCGAGATGCCGACGAGGTGTCCCGAGTGCAACTCTCGACTGCGCCCGATGAAGGAGGGCGACGTCGACATCCGCTGCCCCAACGCGGAGACGTGCCCCGGTCAGCTGCGCGAACGCCTGGCGTACCTGGCCTCGCGCGCCGCGCTCGACATCGAGGTGCTCGGCTACGAGGCGGCCGCGGCGATCACCGAGTCCACGATCTACACCAACGAGGCCGACCTGTTCGACCTCGACGCCGAGGCGTTGCGGCAGGTCGAGCGCTTCACGACGAAGAACGGCGAGCTGTCCGCGAACGCGCTGAAGCTGATCGACAACCTGGAGGCGGCGAAGGAGCGTCCTCTGTGGAGGGTGCTGGTCGCGCTGTCGATCCGCCACGTCGGCCCGACGGCCGCCCGCGCGCTGGCCCAGCAGTTCGGCTCGATGGACGCGATCCTCGAGGCCGAGGAGGAGGCCCTCGCCGGCGCCGAGGGTGTCGGCCAGACCATCGCGACGGCCGTGGTCGAGTGGCGCGAAACGGAGTGGCGCCAAGGCGTCGTCGAGCGCTGGCGGGCCGCGGGCGTGCGGATGGAGGACGAGCGCGACGCGTCCATCGTGCGCAACCTCGAAGGCCTGTCCATCGTGGTCACCGGCTCGCTGACGGAGTACTCGCGCGACTCGGCCAAGGAGTCGATCCTCGCCCGCGGCGGCAAGGCGGCGGGCTCGGTGTCCAAGAAAACCGCTTTCGTGGTGGTCGGCGACTCGCCAGGATCCAAGTACGACAAGGCCATCTCGCTGAAGGTGCCGGTGCTCGACGAGGCCGGCTTCCGCGTCCTGCTGGAGCAGGGTCCCGACGCGGCGAGGGAGGTGGCCCTTCCCGGCGACGAAGGCTCAGTGGAAGAAGGCGCAGATGGCTGACCTGATCATCCGCCCGGCGACGGAGGCCGACCTGCCGGCGGTCGGCTCCCTCACGGTCGAGGCCTACGTCACCGACGGCGTCGTGGGTGCCCACGACGACTACGCGAGCGTCCTCTCGGACGCCGAGTCCCGCTTCCGCGCCGCCGAACTGCTCGTCGCCCAGGACGAGTCGGGCGCGGTCCTGGGCTCGGTGACGGTGGTGCGCCCCGGCACGCCGTACGCGGAGATCTCACGGCCCGGCGAGCTGGAGTTCCGCATGCTGGCGGTGTCGGCGGCGGCGCGCGGCCGCGGCGTCGGCGAGGCGCTGGTGCGGGCGGTGTTCGACAAGGCGCGTGCGGCGGGCGCGACCCACGTCGTCCTGTCGTCGTCGGAGAAGATGCTGGCGGCGCACCGGTTGTACGAGCGGCTGGGGTTCAAGCGGCTGCCGGAGCGCGACTGGGCGCCGCTGCCGGGCGTGAACCTGATGGCGTACGCGTGCGGAACGCCGCTCTGAGCAACCCCGTTCGCAGCCGTGCGTCCAACAGGACAACTGCGCGGATGGGGGTTCGCGAATGAGATGGGTCGTTCTGCTGCTCGTACCGGTGCTGCCAGCGGCCGCCTCGGCGGCACCGGCACACCTGCCGGCCGATGACCGACGGCAGCTGGGGGCCCTGACCCAGCGCTACTTCGAACACCGGGCGGACAAGGTCACCACCCGCCCGCAGGCACCGGGCTTCGGCGTGCCCACGACGGAGGCGTTCGCGGCCCGGTTGCGGATCGACGAGACCAGACTGGCCGATCGTCGTGCGCGGTACGGCACGTCCACCCCCGGCGGCTACTCGCACGCGAAGGTCGGTACCGAGCTGACGCGGGTCGTGGTGGCTCAGGACGGCAGCGCCGTCGTCCACGTCCGGGAGGTGACCGAACTGCACTTCGCCAAGCCCGTCGGCGTCACGCACAGCACGTTCGCCATGGGCCACGTCCTGATCTTCGACCGCACCCCCGCCGGCTGGACGTTGGCGGCCGCGACGCGCCCACCGGGCTCCGTGTGCAAGGTTCCGCCGGAGACGCAGTTCTGCGGCATCCACTCAGCGCGATGACATGATCCGCGCCCGCAGTTCGGGGTCACCCGCCGCCTGCTCGTACAGCAGTTCGCGCAGCACCTCGGGCGGCAGGGTTCTCAGCACGTCCTTGAGTTCGACGTCCTCGGCGTCCGGCGGCGGCACCGTCTCGCCCCGGTCGAGCAACACCAGCCCGACAGCCACGCAATGCTTGCAGAAGAAGCCCTCGGACCCGTGCGGACAGCTGCACGCACCCACCAGATGAGTCCCCGACCACGACAGTTCCACCGCGTACGCGTCCTCGTCACCACCCCGCACCCGCGCCGCCACGTGCCGGCTGTGCACCCGCAGGGACAGCACGGCTTCGCGGTAGGTCAGGCCGCGCCAGTACGACTTGGTACCCGCGCGGTGCAGCAGCAGCTCGGTGCTGAGGGTCGTCGACACGGGGGTCATCCAACCGGGTGACAGCAGAAAGGATCAACATGATCGCGATCGGCCCACTCGAACCCGCGGACCGAGCCAGGTGGCAGGAGCTCTTCGAGGGCTACAACACCTTCTACGAACGCACACTGCCCGCGGAGACCTACGACGAGAAGTGGGAAGCGTTCCAGGCGAACAAGAACATCCACGCCCTATGCGCCCGCGTGGACGGCACCCTCGCCGGCATCACGCACTTCTTCAAGCACCCCAGCACGTCCGGCCCGGACGTCTGCTACCTGCAGGACCTCTTCACCGCCCCCGAGGCACGCGGCCGAGGCGCCGGCCGCGCGCTCATCGAGGCGGTGGCGGAATGGGCGCGGCAGCAGGCCTGCTGCCGCGTCTACTGGCACACCGGCGAGTGGAACGAGACCGCCCGCGGGCTCTACGACCAGGTCGCGGAGAAGACCCCGTTCGTCCACTACCGAATCGTGCTCTAGCGAGCCGTCGTCTCCAGGTCCAGCAACGTCACGGCCGCGCGGAAGTACTTGTTGGTGCCCAGGTCCCGCACGGTCCTGATGTTGAACGCGGCCTTCAGCTTCTCCGCGTCGCCGGCGCTCACGCCCTGCAGCGCGTCGACCGGGGCGTCCAGGATCTCGGTGAGCGGGAGGTTCTCGTAGGCCTTGTCGAGGAGCATGTCGAGGTTCACGGTGATGGCCATGATCTTCATACCTCCAGAGGTGGGGCGATCACGGCAGATTCTGGAGTCAGATCCGGTATTCCGCAGTACGAGTCATGGCTTGCGCCGCTTGAGCATGACGACGACCACCGCGGCCACCGCGAGCAAGCCGCCCACCCCCAGCGCCAGATCACCGATCGCCAGGCCGTTCTCCTGTGCCACCACCAGGGCCAGTCGCATGAAGACCAAACTAGCCCTTGGAGCAACGCCGCGCCGAGGATTGTGTGGGACCGTATGAGGTGTGCTGCAAGCCTGTCTGAACGGCTCCCGCACAGCCGAGGAGCACCCGGCCCTGCCGTTGTCCCCAGAGCGCCTCGCCGAGGACGCGGCTGACGTCGCCGCGCTCGGCGTCACGTCGGTGCACATCCATCCGCGCGACGTCATCGGCGCGCTCACGCTCGTCGGGCCCGAGGTGGCCACGACGATCGCGACCGTCCGCGCCGCCGTGCCCGGCATCGAGATCAGCGTGTCCACCGACGTTCCCGGCAACCAGGGCACGCTGATCGGCAGCTGGGCGCCGCTCGCGTCGGGGCGGCCGGACATCGCCTGCGTGCACGTCGGCCGGCCCGGCTGGCGGGACCTCGCGGAGGCCCTGCACCGGGTCAACGTCCGGGTCGAGCTCGTCGTGGCGTCGCCCGGCCTGCTGACGGAGCTGCCGGAAGGCGTCAGCCGGATCACGGTGACCGCGACGCGCGAGACGGCGGAAAGCCTGCTCGCCGAGGTGGAACCGCTCGGCCTGCCGATCCTGCTGCACGGCAGGGACGCAGACGCCTGGACCGTCCTCGACTACGCCGCGCTCCTCGAGCACCACGTGCGCATGGGGCTGGAGGACACGCTGCACCTGCCCGACGGCCGTCAGGCGAAGAACAACGCCGAACTGGTCGCGCTGGCCCGTCGGCGTCAGCGGTCGAGGGCTCCCAGCTAGTGCGGTGGCCACGAACCTTTACCGGGTATTTCGCTGTTCAGACTGCCGCGAGGCGCCCTGCCGAGCACCGGAAGACCCCGTGAAGGTTGGTGGTCACCGCACTAGTGTCCTGCGCCGGAAATTCGCCTGCAAAAGCGTGCGAGTGACTCGAGGATCTCTTCGGCGGTCTTGGTCCACAGGAACGGCCGTGGGTG
>NZ_JANBBE010000014.1 GCF_024648825.1 Lentzea californiensis | reverse complement strand
ACTCTTCGTGAGTTAAGGCCCCCAGCTAGACCACTGGGTTGATAGGCCAGAGGTGGAAGACCGGTAACGGTTGGAGCTGACTGGTACTAATAGGCCGAGGACTTGTTACAAAGACGCTACGCATCCACTGTGCGGTTCTGGAAGAACAACCAGGACCGATCGAACCCGCCGGCAGGCTGTTTGCTGCTGGTGTCGGGGTTCAGGTTGTAATTTCATAGTGTTTCGGTGGTCATAGCGTTGGGGAAACACCCGGTCCCATTCCGAACCCGGTAGTTAAGCCCTTCTGCGCCGATGGTACTGCACTGGTTACGGTGTGGGAGAGTAGGTCGCCGCCGAACTTTACTTCCCTGAAGGGGCTTGTGATCGCGGGGCACAACTACAGTGCTTCGCTCACAGGCCCCTTTCAGCGTGTCCATAGTAGGAGGATTTGGTGTCAAGGTTCGGGGATCGTCCCGGCGACCGTCAGCGTGGCCAGGGAGACCGACCGCGCCATTCCGACGGTGGCCGTCCATCAGGCGATCGCAAGTTCAGCAGCAGCAACAGCAACAACTCCCAGCGCGGTGAGGGCTCCGGCGACCGCTCCACCAGCGGTGACCGTCGAGACAACCGCGCCGGCTCCAGTGACCGCGGCGGTTACCGCGGTCAGGCATCCAGCGACCGCGGCAGCTACCGCAAGGACGACTCCGGCGACCGCGGTGGTTACCGCGGCGACCGTTCGAGCGACCGCGGCAGCTCCAGCGGCTCCAGTGACCGTGGTGGCTACCGCAAGAGCGACTCGGGCGACCGTGGCGCCTCTCGTGGTCAGGGCTCTGGCGAGCGCAGCGGTTTCCGCAGCGACCGCCCCGCCTACCGCAAGGACGATTCAGGCGACCGCGGTGGTTACCGCGGCGGCCAGGGTTCGAGCGACCGCGGCGGTTACCGCAAGAGCGAGTCGAGCGACCGCGGTGGCTACCGCGGTTCCAGTGACCGTCCGGCCTTCCGCAAGGACGACTCCGGCGATCGCGGTGGCTACCGCGGTTCCAGCGACCGTCCCGCGTACCGCAAGGACGACTCCGGCGAGCGTGGCGGCTACCGCAAGAGCGAGTCCAGCGAGCGTGGCGGCTACCGCAAGAGCGAGTCCAGCGAGCGTGGCGGCTACCGCGGTTCCAGTGACCGCAGCGGTTCGAGCGATCGTGGCGGCTACCGCGGCCAGGGTTCCAGCGACCGCGGCAGCTCCAGCGGCTCCGGTGACCGTGGTGGCTACCGCAAGAGCGAGTCGAGCGACCGTGGTGGCTACCGCGGTTCCAGTGACCGCAGCGGTTCCAGCGACCGTCCCCCCTTCCGCAAGAGCGAGTCGGGCGACCGCGGTGGCTACCGGGGCTCCAGTGACCGCCCCGCGTACCGCAAGGACGACTCCGGCGATCGCGGCGGTTACCGCGGCGGCCAGGGTTCCAGCGACCGCGGCGGCTTCCGCAAGAGCGAGTCGAGTGACCGTGGTGGTTACCGCGGTTCCAGTGACCGTTCGAGCGATCGTGGCGGCTTCCGCAAGGACGACTCGGGCGACCGTGGCGGCTACCGCGGCCAGGGTTCCAGCGACCGTGGCGGCTTCCGCTCCGGTGAGCGCAGCGGCTCGAGCGACCGTCCCGCCTTCCGCAAGAGCGACTCTGGTGACCGTGGCGGCTACCGCAAGGACGAGTCGGGTGACCGCGGTGGTTACCGCGGTTCCAGTGACCGTCCCGCGTACCGCAAGGACGACTCCGGCGATCGTGGTGGTTACCGCGGCGGCCAGGGGTCGAGCGACCGCGGTGGGTTCCGCAAGAGCGACTCGGGTGCTCGCGGTGGTTACCGCAAGGACGACTCGAACAACCGCAAGGACGAGCGCAGCCGTGAGCGTGCGGCGCGGTTCCAGGACCGTCAGACCGGCCCGGAGACCACCGGCCAGGACGCGGCGGTCGCCGCCGAGGTGACCCCGGCCGCCGAGCGCGCCGGCTACCGCCTGGGCGACGGTGCCGCGGCCTCGCGTGCCGCAGCCGGCCGTGAGACCGCGGCCGAGAGCTCCACCGAGACGCCTGCCGAGACCGCCACCGACGCCGAGGTCGCCGCTGAAGGCGACGCGGACGAGGTGGCGAAGACCGAGACTGGCGAGTCCCCCGCCGAAGATGACGTCGTCGCGGCCGAGGTCAGCAGTGAGGCCGGCGGCGACGAGCCGCTCGACGAGGCGCCCGCGCCTCGTGGTGGACGGCCCCCGCTGCCGGACGAGGCCGACCTGTCGCTGCTCGACCCGGAGATCAAGCTCGAGCTGCGGAGCCTGCCCAAGGGCCTCGCGGAGATCATCGGCAAGCACCTGGCCGCGGCCGGGCTGCTCATCGACGAGGACCCCGAGCTGGCGCTGGAGCACGCGCGGTACGCGCGGAGCAAGGCTGCCCGTGTCGGTGTCGTGCGCGAGGCGGCCGGTCTGACGGCCTACTTCGCGGACGAGTGGGCCGAGGCGCTCAGCGAGCTGCGGGCCGCCCGCCGGATGATGACCGGCCCGGGCCACCTGGCGATCATGGCGGACTGCGAGCGGGCCCTGGGCCGGCCGGAGCGGGCCATCGACCTCGCCAAGGACCCGGCGGTCAAGGACCTCAGCCAGGAGGACGAGATCGAGCTGCGCATCGTCGCGGCCGCCGCTCGCCGGGACATGGGCCAGCTCGACGCCGCGGTCGTGGCGTTGCAGGGGCCCGACCTCGATCCGGGGCAGCGCAATCCCTACTCCGCGCGGCTCTTCTACGCTTACGCCGACAACCTGGCCGCGGCCGGTCGCATCGAGGAAGCCGTCAAGTGGTTCCTCAACGCCGCCGAGGCGGACGACGAGGGGGAGACGGACGCCGCCGAGCGCGCGTTCGAGCTGACCCAGGAGGAGACCCCGGAGCAGTGAGCGAGACGTTGGTGGACAGGTACGACGCGTTGCTGATCGATCTCGACGGCACCGTCTACCGAGGATCCGAAGCCGTGCCGGGCGCCGCGGAAGCGATCGCGGCGGCCAGGCGCAAGGGCGTCGGGATCCGGTACGTCACCAACAACGCCTCCCGCTCACCGCAGATGGTCGCTGATCACCTCGTCGAGCTCGGGTTCGAGACGAACGTCGACGAGGTGAGCACCTCCTCGCAGGCGGGCGCGGCCATGCTGGCCGAACGCCTGCCGAAGCGATCCACTGTGCTCGTGCTCGGCACCAAGGCCCTGGAGGCCGAGGTGCTCAAGCGCGGACTCATCCCGACCGACACCGCCGAGGGCGCGGTGGCGGTCCTGCAGGGGCTGTCCATGGACCTCGGCTGGCGTCAGCTGGCCGAGGCCGCGGTCGCCATCCGCGGCGGCGCGCTGTGGGTGGCGTGCAACGTCGACGCCACCCTGCCCACCGAACGCGGTCTGCTGCCCGGCAACGGCAGCCTCGTCGCGGCGCTGAAGACCGCGACCGACCAGGAACCGCTCGTCGCCGGCAAGCCCGCCACCCCGCTGTTGCAGCAGGCGGCGAAGGACCTCGGCGCGAACCGCCCGCTGGTGATCGGTGACCGCCTCGACACGGACATCCTGGGCGCCGTGAACGCCGGCATGGACTCCTTGCTCGTGCTCACGGGTGTGTCCACCGAACAAGAGGCGCAAGCGCTTCCGGATGAGCAAAAGCCCACGTATGTCGGCGCGGACCTGTCCGTACTCCATCGGCTACCGTAAGACCGTGAGCTACCCCCTGCCCGGACCGCCGCCCGACCCGGCTGACGCCATCGACGGCGCGCTGGAGAGGCTCGACGGGCTGGAGAACGTTCCCCTCGACGAGCACGTCGCCCGGTTCGACGCCGTCCACGCGACGCTCACCGACGCACTGTCGAGCATCGACAAGGTGTGATGCACAGTGCCTCGCAGGGTGCGGCTCGACGCCGAACTCGTGCGCAGGGGGCTCGCCAGGTCCCGTGAGCACGCCAGCCAACTCGTCGCGGACGGTCGCGTGAAGGTCCGCGGCACCGTCGCGACGAAACCCGCGACCGCCGTGGAGACCTCCGACGCGGTCGTCGTCAAGGACATCGGCAACGACCCGAACTGGGCGTCGCGCGGTGCCCACAAGCTCATCGGCGCGCTCGAGGGCTTCGCGATCGACCCCACCGGCAAGCGTTGTCTCGACGCGGGCGCGTCCACTGGCGGTTTCACCGACGTGCTGCTGCGCAAAGGCGCACGGCAGGTCGTCGCGGCGGACGTCGGCAGGGGCCTGCTCGACTGGAAGCTGCAGACCGACGACCGGGTCGTGGTGAAGGACAAGACCAACGTCCGCACCCTCACGCCCGAGGACATCGGCGGCAATGTTGAACTCGTGGTGGCCGATCTTTCGTTTATCTCGTTGAGGCTTGTGCTTCCTGCACTGGCCGCGTGCCTCGACGAGGAAGGCGACCTGCTGCCCATGGTCAAGCCGCAGTTCGAGGTCGGCAAGGAGCGCCTCGGCTCCGGTGGCGTCGTGCGCGAACCCGGACTCAGGGTGGAAGCCGTGCTCGACGTGACCAGGGCGGCGACCGGACTGGGCCTGGCCGTGCACGGGGTCGTCGCGAGCCCGCTGCCCGGCCCGTCCGGCAACGTCGAGTACTTCCTCTGGCTGCGCAAAGCGGACCCCCTCCCTGGAGGGGCGGACGCTGTTGCACAGATGGTGCGCACCGCCGTCGAAGAAGGGCCCCAATGAGGGAAGTCCTGCTGGTCGTCCACACCGGTCACCAGAGCAACATCGATCTCGCCCGTCAGGTGGCCGGCCGCCTCGCGGTCGGGGGTGTCACGACGAGGGTGCTCGACGACGAGGCGCGTGACCTCGGCCCGTCGTGCTGCACCAAGGTCGTGCCCGCCGACGACCACGCCGCCGAGGGCACCGAACTGGTGCTGGTGCTGGGCGGTGACGGCACGCTGCTGCGCGGCGCCGAGCTCGCCCGCCCGGCACGGGTGCCGGTGCTGGGCGTCAACCTGGGCCGCGTCGGGTTCCTCGCGGAGGCCGACTCGGACGCGTTGCACGAGGCCGTCGGCCACGTGCTGGAACGCGACTACTTCGTGGAAGAGCGCATGACGCTCGACGTCGTCGCCAAGGTCAACGGCGACGTGGTCGGGAAGACCTGGGCACTCAACGAGATCACCGTCGAGAAGCTGATCCGCGAACGCATCCTCGACGTCGTGGTCGAGGTCGACGGCCGGCCGGTGTCGGCGTTCGGCTGCGACGGCGTGATCTGCGCGACGCCGACGGGCTCCACGGCCTACGCGTTCTCCGCGGGCGGTCCGGTCGTGTGGCCGGACGTGCAGGCGATCCTGGTGGTGCCGAGCAACGCGCACGCGCTGTTCTCGCGGCCGCTGGTCGTCTCGCCGAAGTCGCACGTGGCGTTCGAGATCGACTCGTCGGGCCACCCGGCGGCGCTGTCCGCGGACGGGCGGCGCACGTTCGAGCTGCCCGCGGGTGCGCGGATCGAGGTCGTGGAGGGCGAGGTGCCCCTCAAGGTCGTGCGGCTGCGCCAAGCTCCGTTCACAGACCGGCTGGTCGAGAAGTTCGCCTTGCCGGTGAAGGGATGGCGGGGACCATCGGCAGGCTGACAGCGCCGCTCGGTGCGTCGGCACTTGCCCGTTATGGTGCCCGCGAGGAAATGTCGGACTCGACAAGTAAGGTTCGCCCTGTGCTGGCCGAGATGCGCATCAATGGCCTTGGCGTGATCGACGAGGCCACCCTTGAACTAGACCCCGGGTTCACCGTAGTCACCGGTGAGACGGGCGCGGGCAAGACCATGGTCGTGACCGGGTTGCACCTGCTCGGCGGTGGCCGTGCAGAGGCTTCGCGGGTGCGCACCGGGGCTGACAAAGCGGTGGTCGAAGGCCGCTTCCAGGCTCCGGCGGGCAGCCCTGCCGCGAAGGTGGCGGAGGAGGTCGGCGGCGAGGCCGACGAGGACGGGTCGCTGATCGCGATCCGCACCGTCGGCGCCGACGGCCGTTCGCGAGCCCACGTCGGTGGCCGCTCCGTGCCGGTCGGTGTGCTGTCCGAACTGGCCGAGCAGCTCATCGCCGTCCACGGGCAGAACGACCAGCTGCGGCTCATGCGGCCCACCGAGCAGCGCGGCGTGCTGGACCGCTTCGCCGCCGACGACGTGAGCGCGCCCTTGCGCAAGTACCAGGCCGTTCGCGAGGAGTGGCTGCGTGTTTCGGCGGAGCTGAAGGAACGCACCGAACGCTCGCGCGAACTGGCCCGTGAGGCCGACCTGCTGCGGCACGGCCTGACCGAGATCGACGCCGTCGCCCCGAAGCTGGGCGAGGACGCCGAGCTCCACGACGAGGCCCGGCGGCTCGCGGACGCCGACCAGCTCCGCGAGGCGGCCCAGGGCGCGCAGTTCGCGGTGTCCGGCTCGCTGGAGGGCGACCCGGACAACCCCGGCGCGCTCGGGCTGATCTCCGAGGCCGCCCGCAGACTGGCCACGACGGAGGACCCGAAGCTGCGGGAGATGGAGCCGCGGCTGGTCGAGGCGGCGACGCTGCTGGCCGACGTCGGTGCCGAGATCTCCGGTTACCTCGACCACCTGGAGGCCGACCCCGGCCGGCTCGAGTCCGTGCTGCAGCGTCAGGCCGAGCTGAAGGCGCTGACCCGCAAGTACGCGGCCGACGTCGACGGCGTGATCGCCTGGGCCGAGGACGCGCGGACCAGGCTGGGCGGGCTGGACACGTCCGAAGAGGCGCTGACCGGCCTGGCGACCCGTCGCGACGAACTGGCCGCCGAACTGGGCACGCTGGCCGCCCAGGTGACGGCGGCGCGCACCGAGGCCGCACTGGAGCTCGGCAAGGCCGTCAGCGAGGAGCTCGACGGGCTCGCCATGCCGCACGCCACGGTCGAGCTGGCCGTCCGGCCCCGGCACGCCGAAGCCGGAGACGCGCAGGCGCTGACCGTCGGACGGTCGGTGCTGCACGCCGGGGCGTCCGGCGTGGACGACGTCGAGCTGCGGTTGATCTCGCATCCCGGTGCGCCCGCCCTGCCGGTGCACAAGGGCGCGTCCGGTGGTGAGCTCTCCCGCGTGATGCTGGCGCTGGAAGTGGTGCTGTCGCACTCGGATCCGGTGCCGACGCTGGTGTTCGACGAGGTCGACGCCGGTGTGGGTGGCCGGGCCGCGGTCGAGGTCGGCCGCCGGCTGGCCCGGCTCGCCCGGTCCCACCAGGTGATCGTGGTGACGCACCTGCCGCAGGTGGCGGCGTTCGCCGACCGGCACCTCGTGGTGGACAAGTCCGCAGACGGGACGTTCACGCGGTCCGCGGTGCGGAGGCTGGACGAGACGCAGCGGGTCGTCGAGCTCGCCCGGATGCTGGCCGGCATGGACTCGACCGACACCGGCCGGGCCCACGCCGAGGAGCTGCTGGCCGCGGCCAAGGCGGACAAGTCCGCCGCACCCGTCATCCGTCGCAAGAAGAAGAAGGCCTGACCGGCCCGGTCGTTTCTCTTCCGCTCTTCGCGGCCGGGTTCGGCATGATGGAGGCGTGACGGGAACTCTGACCACGCGCCGGGTGCTCGGGGCGGTGCTGGTGGTCGTCGCGGCCGGACTGGCCGTGGCGGCCACTTTCCTGTCCGCGTACTCCGTGCAGATCGTGCTCGCAGGCCGGGAGTTGCGCTACGAGGCCACCTTCTGGGCGGTCGAGCGGGACGACTTCCGTGAGCTGCTCGTGCTCGAACCCTTCGAGCTCGGTGAGCCCGTGGTGGGGGCCGCGCTCGTCATGGCACTGGCGGCCGTGCTGGCGTTCCGGATTCCGGCATTGCGGGTCGGGTCGCTGCTCGGGGCCGGGTTGCTGGCCGGGGTGGCGTGGGCCGCCGTCTCCCGGATCCAGGGTTTGCTGAAGATGATGGGTGAGTTCAACGCGCGCGTGCCGATCGAGGTGGAGCAGGGCGAAGGGGTCACCCTGCTGATCGTGGCCGCGGGGGTGGCCGTGGTGGCCGCAGTGCTGCACCAGGAGTTGCCTCGGGTGGACCGGATGGAGCCCAGCGGTGACGGGGTGGTCGTCCACCAGATCGACGACGAGGCGGACGACACCGACACACCGCCGTACGGATATCCGGTGATCGTGGAGCCCAAGAGTGATTGATCGTCGCAAGATTTCGTGGGTGCTGCTGGCGCTGGGGGCCGTGCTGTCGGTGGTGGCATCGCTCCAGGCCGTCTTCAGCACGGTCTACGACGGGCTGGGTACTGATCTGACGGTCAGCACGACCCTGTGGATCACCACTTCGGACCCGCAGAACGGGCCCGTCGAACAACCCGCGCTCTTCGCCGCAGGGTGGCCAGTGGTGGTGTCGGCGATCGTAATGGCGGTCTCCGTGGCGTTGATGGTGCGGGAGAGGACCGCGTTCGTCGGACGGCCGTTGGCCGTGGGCGGTGCGGGGGCGCTGGCCGGGGTCGTGTTCCTCTTCGTGGTTCAGGTGAAGGGGCTGGAGGAGCTCGTCGCTTCTCAGCAGCAGTCCGGTTCCCGCAACGACGAGATGCACTACCACGGTGGCTTCTACCTGTTGATGGTCGCCGCCGTCGTCGGACTCGTCGGTGCGGCGCTCGCCCAGCGGCGGAGTCCAGAGCCGGTGGCGGAGGACGACGACGAGGGGGAGGAAGTGGTCGTGCACCAGCTCGGCGGCGACGACGACACGCCGCCCTTCGGCCTTGCCATTCCGCACGACGACGAGCAGCGGGAGGTCCGGTGATCGGCAGACCCACGGCGATCGCGTTGATCGCGGCGGGAGTGGTGCTGACCGCCACGGCGATGGTGTTGCCGTGGTACTCGACGGCCTATGCCGGCGGAGTGGAGGTCGTAGTCCGGGCGTGGGGGACGGAGATCCTCGACAAACCCGGCGACTGGCCCGCCGGAGAACTTTCGCCCTGGTACGGGGTTCCCGTCGTGGTCACCGCTCTCTTGCTCGTCGCCGGCGTGTGGATCAGCCGGGCGGCGCTGGCGGGAGCGGCCGGGCAGCTCGGCGCCGTGTGCGTCATCGGGGCGCTCGTGGTGTCGGAGCGCGGGCACGCGGTCGAGCAGCAGGGCGACTTCGCGGTCGGGTTCGGACTCGTGTTCCTCGCGGTCGGGACGCTGGTCGCGCTGGCCGGAGCCGTTGCGGTGCAACGGGAGGCGGCGGCGTGAGGAAGATCGTGGGCCTCGTCCTGTTCGGGCT
Source organism: Lentzea californiensis (assembly GCF_024648825.1). Taxonomy (GTDB): domain Bacteria; phylum Actinomycetota; class Actinomycetes; order Mycobacteriales; family Pseudonocardiaceae; genus Lentzea; species Lentzea californiensis. The sequence goes on along the minus strand of NZ_JANBBE010000014.1, from coordinate 224,433 downwards.
CGCCGCCGCGGCCGCGGTCTTGGCCACGTTCCTGCCGTTCTCGGAACTGTTGATCAGCCTTGCCCCCGGGCAGCCGCAGACCGCGTACGTCACCACGGGGTGGAGCACGCGGTTCGGTGGCACGCAGGACGAGCACGGTCCGTTGTTCGCCATCCCGATCGTGGTGGCGGCCGTCGCCGTGCTGGCCGGGCTGCGGTGGCGAAAGGTCGCCTTTGCCGGAGCGGCCGCTCTCGCGGGTGTCACCGGAATGTTGTTCGTGTATTTGCTGAACGCGATCAGCTTTCACAAGGAGGGCAACATCGCCATCGATCCGGCGCTGCAAGCCGGGTTCGGCAACGGTATTTGGGTGCTCATAAGCGCAGTGGTTCTCGCGTTTGGAGCCGTAGTAGTTCACCCCGACGACTGACCACCCGCAATTGCCCGGCGTGCCTCACCTGTCGCGTGCGCACCGTGAGCCACTATCGGCCCATGAAGCTTTCCGGGCTGCTGAGCCGCACCAACCACGAACTTCCCGGAGTCACGGGCGTCGCGCGGGTTGATCGGCGCGCGAGCGACCTGGTTCGGCGCGTCAGTGCCGGTGACGTCGCGGTGATGGACCTGGTCGACCTCGACCGGCGGACCGTCGAAGCGCTCGTCGCGGCCGAGGTCGTCGGCGTCGTGAACGCGTCACCGTCCATTTCCGGGCGGTTTCCCAACCTCGGCCCGGAACTGCTCATCGAGGCCGGCATTCCGCTGATCGACAACGTCGGCGCCGTCGCGCTGCGGGAGATCAAGGAAGGTGTCAAGATCCGGCTGCACGAAGGTGTCGTGTACGCCGGAGAACGCGAGCTCGCCAAGGGGATCGAGCAGAACGCCGAAAGCATCGCCGACGCGATGATCGAGGCGAAGGCCGGCATGTCGGCGCAACTCGAGGCCTTCTCCGCCAACACCATCGAGTTCCTGCGCCGGGAACGCGCACTCGTCCTCGACGGCGTCGGAGTGCCCGAGGTCTACGTGGCGATGCGCGACCGGCAGGTGCTCGTCGTCGCGGGCGGCCCGTCGCACGCCGAGGAACTGCGCAAGCTCCGCAAGTACATCCGCGAGTACCGGCCGGTGCTGATCGGCGTCGACTCGGGCGCGGACACGCTGATCGACGCCGGGCTCAAGCCGGACATCATCGTCGGCGACCCCGACGGCATCGGCACGGCTTCTCTGCGTGCGGCCACCGAGGTGGTCGTGCCCGCGCAGACCGACGGTCACGCGCCCGGTCTGCAGCGGATCCAGGACCTCGGCATCGGCGCGGTGACGTTCCCGTCGTCGGGCAACGCGGAGGACCTCGCGTTGCTGCTCGCCGAGGCGCACGGGGCGTCCCTGGTCGTCACGGTGGGGCTGCGCGCGACGCTGCGCGAGTTCCTCGACCGCGGGCACTCGGGTTCCAACCCCTCCACGTTCCTGACCCGGTTGAAGCTCGGCAGCAAGCTCGTCGACGGGGAGGCCGTCGCGACCTTGCACCGCAGCCGGGTCTCGCTGGGCGTGATCGTCCTGCTGGTGACCGCCGCGATCGCCGCCATGGCGGCGGCCCTCGCGGTCTCCGGCGTCGGTCACGTCTACGTCGACATCGTGGTCGACGGCTGGCAATCCGTCGTCAACTGGTTCAAGGGGTTCTTCTCGTGATCACGCTGCGCTACCACATAGTTTCGATCACCGCGGTGTTCCTCGCGCTGGCGGTCGGTGTCGTGCTGGGGTCGACCGCGATCAGCGGAAGGCTGCTCTCCGGGCTGAGCGACGAGAAGAACTCGTTGGCACAGCAGGTGAACGAGCTCCAGAACGACCGCAACGCGTTGAACGCCAAGCTGACCGAGGCGGACGAGTTCGCCTCGTCCGTCGGCCCGCTCGCGGTCAAGGACCGGCTCACCGGCCGCACGGTCGTCATCGTGACGACGGCGGACGCCCGCCCGGCCGACCGGGACGCTCTGACCGGGCTGCTCAAGTCCGCGAGCGCCACCGTCACCGGCGAGGTCCAGCTGACCGACGCGTTCACCGACCCGTCGCGCGGGGACCAGCTGCGCGACCTCGTGGCGCGGCTGCAGCCCGCCGGCTCGCAGCTGCCCACGGCCGGTGACCCCGGCACGCGCGCCGGCGGCCTGTTCGGGGCGTTGCTGCTGCTCAACCCGTCCAGCAACCAGCCGCAGGCCACGCCGGAAGAGACGGCGTCCGCACTCGCCGGGCTGACCAACTCCGGGTTCGTGAAGGCGACCTCGGGGGTGAAGCCGGCACAGCTCGCGATCGTGCTGACCGGCGGCGCCGCGATCGGTGACTCGGCCGCGGACCGCGCCTCGACCGTCGCGCGCTTCGCCACCCAGCTCGACCGGGCCGGCGCGGGTGTCGTGCTGGCGGGCGCGAACGGTTCGGCGAACGGCACGGGTGCGATCGGCGTGGTCCGCGCGGACACCGCCGCGACGTCGATCCTCTCCACCGTCGACAACTCCGACACCCCGGCCGGTCAGGTGGTCGTGGTGATGGCGTTGAGCGAACAGCTGGAGGGCCGCTCCGGTCGTTACGGCGTCGCGGGCAACGCGGAGGCTTCCTCGCCGGGGACGGCGAGCTAGTACTCGGTCGTCCAGTCGCCCGGCAGGATCTTCTGCAGCTGCTCGAAGGCGTCGGGTGTGCGGGCGCGGGCCCACAGCCACTGGCGGTCGTCCTCGCGGACGACCAGGTCGTCCGCGACGAACCAGCGGGTGCCGGGACTGTGCAGCGGTAGCAGTGCGAAGTGGTCCTCGAGCAGGGAGACGTCCGCCTCGGACGTCTCCCTGTCCGCGGTTCCGGCCCCGTCGCGGAACAGCGACTCGGACAGCACCATCTCCACGCACGCCAGCGAGAACCGGGGCAGCCAGGTGTCCCAGCGCTCCTCGGCCCTGTCGACGAGGTCGAGCTTGATCATCACCTCGGGGTCGTCGCCGTCCAGCGTCGTGCCCCAGGCCGCGACCCACTGGTTCTCGGCGCGGAACACCAGGACCTCGTCGTCCACGCGCAGTTCGGACGGCGTCAGCAGGCGGTCCTGGTTGCTGGTCAGGTCGGGGCGCTTGCCGAACAGCGACAGCGCCTCCTTCACCGCCTCGGGCAGCCGGACCAGCAGGTGCTCCTCGGCGGCGGCGAGATCGGCGCGGTTCCAGCCGTCCTGCGGTTCGATCGGCTCGGCCCACGCGGCCGCGAAACCCTCGATGAAACGCCACGCCCCGGAGCGTTCGCGCACGGCTCTTGCGGCTTCCCCTGCCACGTCGAAGGTCACGTGACAACTTTTCCTGATGCCGGCCCGTGCCGTGGGACGTTCGGCAAAACCCCTCGCTGCGCCGATCGGGTGATGTGATCTGCCGGGTCGTGGTGCGCTGAGTGACCGGCGGCGTGTTAGCGTTATGGCCCGTGGATAGGGGGATTCGGCCCCCACGATTTTCACGGGAGCCCCGTTGGTGCAGCAGGCACGTACGACCAAGCACGTCTTCGTCACGGGGGGCGTCGCGTCCTCTTTGGGCAAGGGGCTCACCGCCTCCAGCCTCGGCCAGTTGCTGACTTCGCGCGGCCTGCGGGTAACGATGCAGAAGCTCGACCCGTACCTGAACGTGGACCCCGGCACGATGAACCCGTTCCAGCACGGCGAGGTCTTCGTGACCGACGACGGTGCTGAGACGGACCTCGACATCGGCCACTACGAGCGGTTCCTCGCGCGGGATCTGAGCGGCGAAGCCAACGTCACCACCGGCCAGGTGTACTCCGAGGTCATCGCCAAGGAGCGGCGTGGTGAGTACCTGGGCGACACGGTCCAGGTGATCCCGCACATCACCGACGAGATCAAGCGCCGCATCCGGGCGATGGCCGAGCCGGACGCCGACGGCGTCACGCCGGACGTCGTCATCACGGAGGTCGGCGGCACGGTCGGCGACATCGAGTCGTTGCCGTTCCTCGAGGCGTGCCGCCAGGTGCGTCACGACGTCGGCCGCGACAACGTCTTCTTCCTGCACGTCAGCCTGGTGCCGTACCTGGCGCCGAGCGGCGAGCTGAAGACCAAGCCGACGCAGCACTCCGTCGCGGCGCTGCGGAACATCGGCATCCAGCCCGACGCGATCGTGTGCCGCGCGGACCGGGAGATCCCGGACGCGCTCAAGCGCAAGATCGGCCTGATGTGCGACGTCGACACCGACGCCGTCGTCGCGGCCGTCGACGCGCGGTCGATCTACGACATCCCGAAGGTCCTGCACGCCGAGGGCCTCGACGCCTACGTCGTGCGCCGTCTCGACCTGCCGTTCCGCGACGTCGACTGGACTGTGTGGGGCGACCTGCTGGAGCGGGTGCACAACCCGTCCGAGACGGTGAAGATCGCGCTCGTCGGCAAGTACGTCGACCTGCCGGACGCGTACCTCTCGGTCACCGAGGCGCTGCGTGCGGGCGGTTTCGCGCACCACGCCAAGGTCGAGATCAAGTGGGTGCCGTCCGACGAGTGCCAGACGCCCGAGGGCGCGGCACGGGCGTTGTCCGGCATGGACGCGGTGCTGATCCCCGGAGGGTTCGGCGTGCGAGGCATCGAGGGCAAACTCGGTGCGCTGAAGTACACCCGCACGCGCGGTGTGCCGACGCTGGGCCTGTGCCTCGGCCTGCAGTGCATGGTCATCGAGGCCGCGCGGAACCTCGCGGGCATCGAGGACGCGAACTCCAGCGAGTTCGAAGAGGGCGGCACGCCGGTCATCTCCACGATGGCCGACCAGCAGGACGTCGTGGCCGGTCAGCGCGACATGGGCGGCACGATGCGCCTCGGCGCGTACGTCGCGAAGCTCACGCCGGGGTCGGTCGTCGCCCAGGCGTACGGCGCGACCGAGGTGTCCGAGCGGCACCGCCACCGCTACGAGGTCAACAACGCGTACCGGGACAAGCTCACCGAGGCCGGCCTGGTGTTCTCCGGCCTGTCGCCGGACGGCCGCCTGGTCGAGTTCGTCGAGCTGCCGTCGGACGTGCACCCGTTCTACGCGGGCACGCAGGCGCACCCGGAGCTCAAGTCGCGTCCCACGAAGCCGCACCCGCTGTTCGCGGCGTTCGTGAAGGCCGCGATCGACTACCGCGTGGCCGACCGGCTGCCCCTGAAGGCAGGAGCGGCCAAGTGACCCGCCACGACTTCCGGACGGTCTCGAGCGAGGACCTGCACGTCGGCCGCGTCGTCGCGTTGCGCATCGACGAGGTCGAGATGCCCGGTGGCGGCACGGCCAAGCGCGAGATCGTCGAGCACATGGGCGCCGTCGCGGTCGTGGCCGTGGACGACGCCGGTGAGGTCGTGCTGATCCACCAGTACCGGCACGCGCTCGGCCGGCACCTCTGGGAGCTGCCGGCGGGGCTGCTCGACCACGACGGCGAGGAGCCGGTCATCGGCGCACGCCGTGAGCTGGCCGAGGAGGTCGGACTCGACGCGGCGCGCTGGGACACGCTGGTCGACACGGCCGCGTCCCCGGGCTTCACCGACGAGGTCGTGCGCGTGTACCTGGCGCGCGAACTGTCCGAAGTGGATCGTGACGTGCAGGGCGAGGAGGAGGCGGACCTGGAGGTCCACCGCTTCCCGCTCGACGAGGCCGTGCGGATGGTGCTGTCGGGGGAGATCGTGAACTCCTCGGCCGTCGCCGGGCTGCTCGCGGCGCACGAGGTGCTGGCGGGCCGGGCGCAGTCGCGTCCGGCCGGCGCACCGTTCCGCGACAAGCCGACCCGGTTCGCCGCGCGCAAGAAGTAGGTTGGACCGATGCAGACGTTGAAGGGTGCCTTCGCACGGGTGAAGGCACCCTTCGGCGTTCTGGCACTGGGTGGCGCGGGCGTGGTGCTGCTGCTGTTCGTTGATCCGAACAAGGCGGGCAACCTGCTGCCGAAGTGCCCGGTCAACTGGCTGACGGGGCTGAATTGCCCGGCGTGCGGTGCCACGCGGATGGTGCACGCGTTGCTGCACGGGGATGTCGTCGGCGCGTTCCACTTCAACGCCGTGTTGCTCGCGTTGGGCGTGCCTCTGGCCGTGTGGCTGTTCGCGCGCTGGACCCGCGACCGGTGGAACGGCGAACGGCGATCCGTGCCGAAGCCGGTCGGTTTCGCCGTTCTCGTCGTGGCCGCCGTGTGGGGCGTGGGGCGAAATCTCGCGGGGATTTAGTCCCTGAGCTTGCGGCCCTGCGCGTCGGTGCCGCCGTTGACCAGGATGATGATCCCGTCGATCAGCGACCAGATGCCGCAGCCACCGCAGGTCAGCAGCTGGGCGACGGCGATGCCGGTGTGGCCGGTGTAGAAGCGGCCGATGCCCAGGTTGCCGAGGAACAGCTGCAGCACGCCGGCGGCGACCTTCGACTTGTCCGACAGCGGTACGCCGGTGATCGGGTCGTAGCCGTACGGGGCGCCGGGGTTGCCGTAGCCGGGCGGCATCATGCCGGGCGGGGGCGGCGGGACCGCGTACTGCTGCTGCGGGTGCGGGCCGGTGGGCGGCGGGTAGTACGGCTGGGTCGGCTGGGGCGCGTAGCCGGGCGGGGCCGGGGGCACGGCGAACGGCACCGACGGCGGCGCGAGGAACGGCGGGTGGGGCTGCGGCAGGTCGCGGAACAGCTCCGCGAGCTCGGCGTAGCTCTGCGCGCCGGACGCGCGGTTCACGCGTTCCTGGTACTCGCCGATGTCGAGCCGCGCCATCGCGAAGTGGTCGTTGAGCGCGGTGATCGCCTCTTCGCGCTGCTGGTTGCCGATGCGCTGCTGTTCAGGCCCGAATGCTTCTGACACGGCTCGCACGGTATCCGATGCAGCAGATCGATATCGGGAATACGCTGCGACGATGCTGGTCGGTGTCCCAAAGGAGATCAAGAACCACGAGTACCGCGTCGCGATCACGCCCGCCGGAGTGGTCGAACTGGTGCGCCGCGGGCATGAGGTCGTCGTCGAGCGCGACGCCGGTGCGGGTTCCTCGTTCCCCGACCACGAGTACGTCGCCGCGGGTGCGCGGATCGCCTTGTCGGCCGACGACGTGTGGGGGTCCGCGGACCTGGTCCTCAAGGTCAAGGAACCGATCGAGCCCGAGTACCACCGCATGCGCCGCGATCAGGTGCTGTTCACCTACCTGCACCTCGCGGCCTCGCCGTCGTGCACCGCGGCGATCGCGGCCTCCGGCATCACGGCCATCGCGTACGAGACGGTGCAGCTGCCCGACGGGTCGTTGCCGTTGCTGGCGCCGATGAGCGAGATCGCCGGCCGGATGGCCGCCCAGGTCGGCGCGCACTGCTTGGAACGAGCCCAAGGCGGGCGCGGGGTGTTGCTCGGCGGGGCGCCCGGAGTGGCGGCGGGCAAGGTCGCGGTGATCGGTGCGGGGGTGGCGGGGATGAACGCGGCGACGATGGCCGTGGGCATGCAGGCCGAGGTGGTCGTGCTGGACACCAACGTCAACCGGTTGCGGCAGATCGACTTCACCTACCGCGGGCACCTGCAGACGATCGCCTCCAACGTCTACGAGGTCGAGAAGGCCTGCCGGTGGGCGGACCTGGTGGTCGGCGCGGTGCTGGTGCCGGGTGCGAAGGCGCCGAAGCTCGTCAGCAACGACCTGGTGTCGCGGATGCGGCCCGGCAGCGTGCTGGTGGACATCGCGGTCGACCAGGGCGGGTGTTTCGAGGACACGCGGCCGACCACGCACGACGCGCCGACGTACCGCGTGCACGACTCCGTGTTCTACTGCGTCGCGAACATGCCCGGTGCCGTGCCGAACACGTCGACGTACGCGCTCACGAACGTGACGCTGCCGTACGTCATCGCGTTGGCGGACAAGGGTTTTGATCGCGCTGTCGCGGATGACCCGGCGCTCGCCAAGGGTGTCAACGCGCGTGCTGGAGAGATCGTGCTGGAAGGGCTGGAGTGATCTCAGATCTGGTGGCGACCTATCTCGACCACCTCGCCGTGGAACGCGGCACCGCCCGCAACACGCTCGACTCCTACACCCGCGACCTGCGCCGCTACACCGAGCACCTGGAGTCCATAGGTGTCACGGATTTGGGCGCGGTCACGGAACTGCAGGTGAGTGAGTTCCTGGCCGTGCTGCGCGAAAGCGGACTCGCGGCGTCTTCTGCCGCACGGACTTTGGTCGCCGTGCGCGGATTGCACCGTTTCGCGCACCGTGAAGGTGTTGTGCCGCATGACGTCGCACGGGCCGTGCATCCGCCTTCGCCGCCGAAGAGGCTGCCGAAAGCATTACCGATCAATGAGGTTCTCACCCTCCTCGACACTGTGGGAAACCTCAGGGACAAAGCGCTGCTGGAGCTGCTGTACTCGACGGGAGCGCGAATCTCCGAGGTCGTCGGGCTGGACGTGGACGACATCGACGCCGCCGAGCGGACGGTGGTGCTGGACGGGAAGGGAGGGAAGCAACGGCTGGTCCCCGTCGGGCGGCCGGCGTTGGCGGCGGTCGACGCCTACCTGGTCCGGGCGCGTCCCGGCTTGGCGGCCAAAGGCCGTGGCACACCTGCATTGTTCTTGAACGCACGTGGCGGAAGGCTCTCACGGCAAAGCGCGTGGACGGTTCTCAAGACCGCGGCGGAGCAGGCTGGAATCACCTCGGTGGTGTCCCCGCACACGTTGCGGCATTCGTTCGCCACCCATCTGCTCGAAGGGGGTGCCGACGTTCGGGTGGTGCAAGAACTCCTCGGGCACGCATCCGTTACGACCACTCAGGTGTACACACTGGTAACCGTTACGACTTTGAGGGAGGTCTACGCAACTGCACACCCTCGGGCCACTGGAACATGAGGCTTCCACGGGTACGGTGGGCAGGTGCCGAACTTGGACGAGCCGTCCCCACAGGCCATCGATCTAGCCGCCGTGCTGCACGCGCTGAGTGACCCGACAAGGCTCGCGGTCGTGCGCCAGATCCAATCGAGCGGCGAGCGGCTGTGCGGGGCCTTCGAAGTCGACGTCGCGAAATCGACCCTTTCCCAGCACCTGCGCGTGTTGCGCGAAGCGGGTATCACCCGAACACGCTGCCGCGGCAACCAGCGCTGGGTGTCGTTGCGCCGCGATGACCTGGATCTTCTCTTCCCCGGGCTGCTGGACGTGGTGCTGTCCGCCGCCGACCGGCGAACACGAACGGATGTCACCGTCTAACTCAGTCTTGACAAAACCCGGCGAGGCGCGTTGCCGCTCGCACGGGTGCGGCCTAGGCTGCGCCCCGAGAGACGACTACGACCAGTGAGGGAACGCCAGCCATGTCGACACCGGAGCACGCTTTTGCGCCCCGTGCCGACCTGAACATGGCCCCGCACGCCGCGCCGGTGGACGACGTCGCCCACGAGCAGGTCGACGGGATCGGCCCGACAGGCCGCACGCGCCGCATCATCCCGGACCCGCCGCCGCTGCTGCACCACGGCCCGGCGAAGATCCTGGCCATCTGCAACCAGAAGGGCGGCGTCGGCAAGACGACGACGACCATCAACCTGGGCGCGGCGCTGGCCGAGCACGACAGACGGGTGCTGCTCGTCGACTTCGACCCCCAGGGCGCGCTCTCGGTGGGCCTCGGCGTGCACCCGCACCAGCTGGAAACCACGATCTACAACGTCATCATGGAGAACGACACCGCCGTTCCCGACGTGATCCGCAAGACCATGATCGACGGGATGGACCTGCTGCCGAGCAACATCGACCTGTCGGCGGCCGAGATCCAGCTGGTGTCGGAGGTGGGCCGCGAGCACACGCTCGTGCGCACCCTTCGTCCTGTGATCGAGCACTACGACTACGTGCTGGTCGACTGCCAGCCCTCGCTCGGCCTGCTCACGGTGAACGCCCTCGCGGCCGCGGACGGTGTGCTGATCCCGCTGGAGTGCGAGTTCTTCTCGCTGCGCGGGGTGGCGCTGCTCATCGACACCATCGAGAAGGTCAAGGAACGCTTGAACCCCAAGCTCGACATCACCGGCATCCTCGCGACGATGTACGACCCGCGCACGCTGCACTCGCGCGAGGTCATGGCCCGCGTCGTGGAGGCGTTCGGCGAGATCGTGTTCGACGCGGTCATCAACCGCACCGTGCGCTTCCCGGAGACCACGGTGGCCGGTGAGCCGATCACCCGCTGGGCACCGCGCTCGTCCGGCGCCAACGCCTACCGCGCGCTGGCTCGCGAGGTGATCGCCCGGTGAACCGCCGCCCGACGCTGCCGGGTGCCGCGGAACTGTTCAGGCTGACCGCTGCCGCGCCCTCCACCGAGGTCTCCTCCTCCGAGGACGCTCCGCAGCAACGCCGGGGTTCCGGCCGCACCAAGCACACCACGAAGATCACGGTCTACGTGTCCGACGAGGAACTGCTCGCTCTGGAACAGGCGCGGCTCGTGCTGCGCGGCGCGCACTCGCTGGGCGTCGACCGCGGGCGGGTGGTGCGCGAGGCGATCGCCATCGTGCTGGACGACCTCGAAACGCACGGTGACGCGTCGTTGCTGGTACGCAGGTTGCGCGAGCAGTGACAGAGCAAGCCCCCGCTGAGACCCCGGTCGACGACGGCAAGTTCAAGGTCCGGCTCACGAACTTCGAGGGCCCGTTCGACCTGCTGCTGCAGCTGATCTCCCAGCACACCCTCGACGTGACCGAGGTGGCGCTGCACACGGTCACCGACGACTTCATCGCGCACCTGCGCGGCATGGGCGACAAGTGGGACCTCGACGAGACCACCGAGTTCCTGGTCATCGCGGCGACGTTGCTCGATCTGAAGGCCGCCCGGCTGCTGCCCACCGGCGACGTCGAGGACGAGGACGACCTGGCGTTGCTGGAGGCGCGCGACCTGCTGTTCGCCCGGCTGCTGCAGTACCGCGCCTACAAGCAGGTCGCGGCCCTGTTCGCCGAGCTCGAACGGGGCGCGTTCCGCCGCTATCCGCGCTCGGTGTCGCTGGAACCGCGCTTCGAGGGCCTGCTGCCCGAGGTGATGCTCGGTGTCACGCCCGACAAGTTCGCCCTGATCGCGGCCACGTCCTTCCGCCCGAAGCAGAAGCGCACGCTGTCGGTCGACCACATCCACCAGCACCGCGTGTCGATCCGCGAGACCGCTGACATCTTGCGCGCGATGCTGATCGAGAAGGGCACCGCGTCGTTCTCCGAGATCGTCGCCGAGTGCACCGAGACCATGGAGGTCGTGGCGCGGTTCCTGGCACTGCTGGAGCTCTACCGCGAGAAGTCGCTGGCCTTCGAGCAGGAGGACCCGCTCGGGCCGCTGCAGGTGACGTGGGTCGGCGGGACGTTGGACGACGCGCAGGCGCAGGTGCACGCCGGCGACGAGGATGAGGACTACGGCTGATGAGCGAGCCACTGGTCGGGCCGGACGCGGCGGAGATCGAGAAGCCGGGACCGGCGTTCGACGGGGGCGAGCCGGAGGAACCCGACGCCGCGCTCGACGACGCGGCTCCCCCCGCTGTCGTGCTCGACGAGCCGGAGCCCGGGCCGGACCCGGCCGACACCGAGGACGCCGCCACCCTGGAGGCCCAGCTCCTCGCCGCGGCCCCGGAAGAGGCGATCGAGGACAGCGGTCTCCCCGACCTCACCGACGACGCCACCTTCGAGGCGGCGCTGGAATCCGTCCTGCTGGTGGTCGACAGCCCGATCGGCGAAGACGCCCTCAGCAGCGCTCTCGAGCAGCCGGTGAAGCGCGTCAAGCAGGCACTCCGTAGACTCTCCACCCGGTACACCGAGTCCGGCAGCGGCATCGACCTGCGCAGGGCGGGGGACGGCTGGCGGTTCTACACGCGAGACCGCTTCGCCCCGTTCGTGGAGAAGCTGCTGCTCGACGGTCAGCGCGCGAAACTCACCCGCGCGGCCCTGGAGACGCTTGCGGTGATCGCCTACCGGCAGCCCGTGACGAGGGCGCGGATCGCGGCGGTTCGAGGCGTCAACGTGGACGGTGTGATCCGGACCCTGGTCGCACGGGGGCTCATCGAGGAGACGGGCACCGACAGCGACACGGGTGGGATCCTGTACCGCACGACCGAACTGTTCCTGGAGCGGTTGGGGCTGTCGTCACTCGCCGACTTGCCGCCAATCGCCCCGCTGCTGCCCGAAGTGGATGCGATCGACGATGTCTGAGAACGAGGGCGTGCGCCTGCAGAAGGTGCTCGCGCAGGCGGGCGTCGCCTCGCGCCGCGCTTCCGAAGAACTGATCGAGCAGGGGCGGGTGCAGGTCGACGGCAAGGTCGTCACCGAGCAGGGCCGGCGGATCGACCCCGAGACCGCGGTCGTGCACGTCGACGGACTGCGGGTGCAGATCCGCGAGGACGTCGTCACGATCGCGCTCAACAAGCCGTACGGGATGCTCTCCACGATGGAGGACGAGATGGGTCGTCCGTGCGTGGGCGACCTGGTGCGCAGCCGCAAGGAGCGGCTGTTCCACGTCGGGCGCCTCGACGCCGAGACCGAGGGGCTGCTGCTCCTCACGAACGACGGCGAGCTCGCGCACCGGCTGATGCACCCGAGCTACAACGTCAAGAAGACCTACCTCGCCGAGGTCCCGGGACCTCTCGAGAAGGGTCTCAACAAGAAGCTCAAAGAGGGCATCGAGCTCGAGGACGGGCCGGTCAAGGTCGACTCCTTCAAACTCATCAGCTCCGTTCCCGGCAAGGCGCTGGTCGAGATCGTGCTGCACGAAGGCCGCAAGCACATCGTCCGCCGCCTCATGGAGGCCGCCGGATTCCCGGTGCAGTCGCTGGTCCGCGTCGCTGTCGGCGGTGTCTCCCTCGGAAACCAGCGCCCCGGTTCGATGCGGGTGCTGAACCGCCAGGAAGTCGGCGGGCTTTACAAGCTCGTCGGCCTCTGACCAGAATCTGAACCCCGCTCGCCCCTCCGGCCCCCGAACCGGAGGGGCGACCTGCGGTGAATCCCCATTCACCTCGCGACGAGAACGCTACGGCGACGACGTTGTAAGGGGTCGGAAGTGCGGATTGAACAACAGGGTGTGGACAATCGATCTCAGGGGGAGATCGACATGCCACGCACCGAACGCCCGCTGGAGAGCGCGGACACCGAGCTCGGCCGGTTCGCGGCCGAGCTGAGGACACTCCGCGACAAGGCGGGCACACCGTCCTACCGCGCACTCGCTTCACGCGCGCATTACTCGGCGGCGACGCTGTCCGACGCCGCCGGCGGCAAGAAACTCCCGAGCCTCGCGGTCACTCTCGCCTACGTCAAAGCGTGCGGCGGCGACGAACAGGAGTGGGAACAGCGCTGGCGCGACATCGCCGCGCCGCCCAGCCCGACGGCGGAAGCCCCGTACGTGGGCTCAAGGCGTTCCAGCGAGAAGACGCCGGCCGGTTCCACGGCCGCGAGAAGCTCACCGCCAAGCTGCTCGAACTCACGCGAACGCGTCCGTTCGCCGGCGTCTTCGGCGCCAGTGGCTCGGGCAAGTCGTCACTGTTGCGCGCCGGCCTGCTGCCGCGGCTGGACCAAGCGTTGATCTTCACCCCCGGAGTCCAGCCGCTCGCCGAGTGCGCCGTCCGCCTCGCCCAGCTCACCGGGCACTCCGCGGTGGTCCTGCACAGCGAGCTCACCGACCCCGCGGCACTGGGCCTGCTCGTCCGGCAGCACGACGAGAACCTCGTCCTGGTCGTCGACCAGTTCGAGGAGGTCTTCACCCTGGCGAGCCCCGAGCAGCGCGACTGGTTCGTGCAGGCCCTCGTCTCGGCACCGCACGTGGTCATCGGCGTCCGCGCCGACTTCTACGGCCACGTCGGCCGCCACCCCGAACTGGTCGAGGCGCTGGAAGGCGGCCAGCTCCTCGTCGGCCCGCTGACCACCGACGAACTGCGCAGAGCCATCGTCGAACCGGCCCGGCACGTCGGCGCCATCGTCGAGTCCGCCCTGGTCACCCGCCTCGTCGCGGACGTCGCGGGCCAGGCCGCCGCCCTGCCGCTCGTCCAGCACGCCCTCGTCGAGACCTGGCACCGCCGCCGCGGCATGACCCTGTCGCTCGCCGGCTACGAGGAGGCGGGCGGCGTCGAGCACGCCATCGCCCGCACCGCCGAGGCCGTGTACACCCAGTTCGACCACGACCAGCAGCAGATCGCCCGCCGCACGTTCCTGCGCCTGATCGCGCTCGGCGAGGGCACTGAGGACACCAAACGGCGCGCGAACCGCGAGGACCTCGACGCCGAGGTCCTCGACCGGCTCGCCAACGCCCGCCTGGTGACGCTCACCGAACAGCACGCCGAACTCACCCACGAGGCGTTGATCCGCTCCTGGCCGAGGCTGCGCGACTGGATCGCGGAGGACCGCGAGAAGCTGCGCGTGCACCACCGGCTCACCGAGGCCGCCGCCGGGTGGGACGGCGATCGCGACCTCCTCTACCAGGGCACGCGGCTGGCCCAGGCGGCCGATCTCGACACGACCGACCTGACCGAACCCGAACGCGCCTTCCTCACCGCGAGCCAGGCCGCCGGCCGTCGTCGCACCCGCCGGGCCCGCGCGGTGATCAGCGTCCTGTCGGTGCTGGTGCTCCTGCTGGCCGGCACGGCGGTGTTCGCGGTCACCAAGACACGGGAGGCGACGCAGCAGCGCAACGACGCGCTGGCCGGACGGGCCGCGGCGGAGGTCATGCGGCTGATCCCGGCCGATCCGCTGCAGGCCGCGCGCCTCGCTCTCGCCGCGTACGCGGTGACGCCCGGCCAGGTGACCCGCGACGCGGTGCTCAACGCCGACGCCGCCAGGCAGCTGCGGAACTTGCGGGGCGACCCGGAACTCATCGGCGCGACCCTCACGATGCAGACCGATGGAGAGCTGATCATCGCGGCGGGCAAGCCCGGTCCGGCCCGGATCATGACCAGGTACGGCCCGCTGTCGAACGCGCCGCTGATCGGCACCGACGTCGTCGGGGTCCTGCTCACCGCCGATGACCGGCGGGTCTTCGCGTTCGAGAGGTCCGGTGTGACGGGCATCTGGAACGTCGAGGATCCGGCACACCCGAAGCAGATCGGTGTGTTGCCGCTCGGCTTGGACGATCGCTGGCGCGACATCAACGACGACGGCACGTGGCTGGCCGTCACGAGGTACGAGATCAAGGAATTCTACGAGAACAAAGGTTCGCGTGGTCGGGCGACCGTCTGGGACCTGAGGGATCCGGCGAATCCCAGGAGTTTCACGCTGCCTTCGGAGAGTGTGAGCCAAGCCGACGTGGCCCCGGACGGCCGGAAGCTCTCTGTTCTGGAGTGGGACGAGGCCAACAAGTCCAACACCGTGCAGATCTGGGACCTCGGCGATGTGAAACCGCGACCGGGTGTGAAGATGCGGGTCGGTCGTGAGTCCATCGACGCCACAATCGGCAACGGCGGGCAACGTCTCGCGCTGAAGTCCCTGGACAAGATCGAGGTTTGGGACCTGTCGGCCTCACCACCGGCGCCGAGGGTGACGGTGCCGCGGCTGCCGGCGAACGACACCGCGCAGATCGCCTTCAGCGCTGACGACCGGCAGATCGCCGTGCTGGGCAAGAACACCGTCGAGATCTGGGATGTCGAGGACGAGGGCGAGGCGGTCACCGCAGGATCGTTCAGCTCTTTCCAGCAGCCGGAGGGACTGCGCTACCGGCCGAGGGAGAAGTCCTTCGCCGTCTTCGACGCAGGTCCGTCCACCTGGGCACTGAGCACGGACATGGAGAAGGTCCGCGACGGGCTCTGCCGGGAACGGGAGATCGCGCTGACCGACGACGAGTGGCGGCGCTACTTCTCTGACGTCGCAAGGGTGCCCGTGTGCTGAGTGCGTGAGCCGTGGGTGGCGCGTGCGCGGGCCACCCACGGCCACTCCGGCGCCGGTTCGGGGCGCGAGCACCGGGTCTTCCCCGTGGTTGCGTCTGCCTCGACATTAGGGCGAACGGGTTGTTCACGGTCATGTGTCCGCCGCTGAACAAAGTTCTCTGAACAATGACGGAATGCCGAGACGGGAACGCCCTCTCGACGAGGGGCAGAGCGGTCTCCTGCGGTTCGCGGCGGATCTGCGCCGGCTGCGGGAGCGTGCGGGCAGCCCCACCTACCGGGAACTGAGCCGGCGGGCGCACTACTCGGCGGCGGCGTTGTCGGAGGCGGCCGGTGGGCGGAAGCTGCCGAGCCTCGCGGTCACCAAGGCGTACGCGAAGGCCTGCGACGCCGATCCGGAGGAGTGGGCGCGGCGGTGGCGCGCGGTCGTCGAGTCCGAACCCCGTGGGGCCGATGACAGCCCGTACGTGGGGCTCGCGATGTTCCAGCCCGATGACGCGCCGAAGTTCTTCGGGCGCGAGCGGCTGACGGCCGAGCTGCTCACCACGCGGAACCGCCTCACCGGCGTCTTCGGACCGTCCGGGGTGGGCAAGTCCTCGTTGCTGCGCGCCGGGCTCATCGCCCGCACCCGCGAGCCGGTGCTGTTGTTCACGCCCGGCGCGAACCCGGTGGAGGAGTGCGCGATCGCTCTCGCCCGGCTCACCGGAGGGGAGGCGGGCGCGCTCGCCGGTGAACTGGAGGACCCCGGCGCGCTCGGCCGCAGGCGCCCGCACCTCGTGGTCGTCGACCAGTTCGAGGAGCTGTTCACGTTGTGCCGCGACGAGGAGCTGCGCCGGTGGCTGATCGGGGCGCTCCTCGGCTGTCCGAGGGTCGTCATCGGCGTGCGCGCCGACTACTACGGCCATTGCGCGCAGTACCCCGACCTGGTCGACGCCCTCGAAGGCGCGCAACTCCTCCTCGGTCCGATGACGTCCGACGAGCTCCGCCTCGCCATCACCGAACCCGCCGCGGTCGTGGGGTGCAAGGTCGAGACGGCGCTGCTGGCCAGGCTGATGGCCGACGCGGTGGGGCAGGCGGCCGTGTTGCCGTTGCTGTCGCACGCGCTCGCGCAGACCTGGCAGCACCGGCGCGGGATGACGCTGACCCTCGCCGGTTACGAGGAGATCGGCGGCCTCGAACACGCCGTCGCCCGCACCGCGCAGGAGGTGTTCGACGGTCTGTCCCCGGCCGGGTGGGACCAGGCGAGGCGGATCCTGCTGAGGCTCGTCACCGCCGACGGCACCAAACGCCGCGCGGGCCAGGCCGAACTCGAAGCGGACGACGAGGTGCTGTTCGCACTGGCCGCGGCGAGGCTCGTCGTGATCGACCGCGACGGCGTCGAACTGGCGCACGAGGCGTTGATCCGCAGCTGGCCCGCGTTCCAGCGCTGGGTCGAGGAGGACCGCGAGAACATCAAGGCGCAGCGCGAGCTCACGCACGCCACACAGACGTGGGAGTCGCTCGACCGCGACCCCGGCGTGCTGTGGCGGGGACGCCGCCTGGTGAACGTGCCCGCGGGACTTTCCTTGAACGTCAAGGAACGCGCCTTCCTCGCCGCCAGCCTGGCCGCGGAGGAGGAGGTCTCGGTGAGCGCCCGGAGACGCACCCGCCGGCAGCGCCAGTTGCTCGCCGCGCTCGTGGCACTCGTGGTCGTCGCCGCGAGCTCGACCGTCTTCGCCCTGCGGGCCGGCATCGCCGCCGAGGAGCAGCGCGCCCACGCGGCCGTGCTGAGAGCGGTGGGGGAGGCCGCCGCGCTGCGGTCCACGAACCCCGCCCTGGCGCAGCAGGTCGCGCTCGCCGCCTACCAGCTCGTGCCGTTGCCCCAGGCACGCAACGGGTTGAGGCAGGAGGACGTGCCGTCCCAGGTGCTGCGCGAAGCCCGGTCCGAGGTCACCGCGCTGGTGGTCGGCCAGACCCAGCAGCAGGTCGCGACCGGGCACCGCGACGGCACGGTCGTGCTTACGGCGCTGGACGACCTGCCGTCCCCGCGCACCTCCTACGACGCCACCAGGCACTCCGGGGCCGTCACCGCGCTCGCGATGGACCCGGCCGGTGGCCTGGTCGCGTCCGCCGCCGACGACGGCACCGTGCACGTCGTCGACGTCTCCCTCGGCAAACCGCGCGAACTGGCCGTGCTTCCCGTGCGTGCCACCGCGATCGCCTGGCAGGGCGGCACCCTCGTCACCACCGGCTCGGACGGCGCCCTGAGCTTCTGGACGGACCTGCGCGGCGAACGCCCGAGGCTCCTCACCACCGCCCAGCCCGGCCTGGGGCCGCTGGCGGGCCTGTCGTTCCGCCCGGACGGCCACGTCCTCGCCGCCGTCACCACCGGCCACGCCGTGCACCTGGTCGACGTCACCGACCCGCGCGACGTCAGGCTCCTGTCGCTGACCAGGGAGTTCGCCGGCAGCGCCCAGTTCGCCGACGAGGAGAGCCTGATGACCACCGCGGGTACGGCCGTGCACCTCTGGGACACCACGGACCCGCGCGACCCGGTCCTGCGCGCCGCGGTCCGGTCCGGCGGCGGCGAGGTCACGTCGGCCTGGCTCGCCGCCGGCCGGGTCGCGGTCGCCACCGACGACGGCCTGGTGCGGCTCTGGCAGGTCGGGGACGGCGAACCGGTCGAGCAGGCCCTGCTGCGCGGCCACACCGGGCCGGTCACCGCGGTCGGCCTGACGCCCGAGGACGAGGTCGTGACGGGCGGTGCGGACCGGGCGGTGCGGCTGTGGAACGCCGACCCGCGCGACCCGGCGGTGAGGATCTGCGAGCAGGCCTTTCCGCGGATGAGCCGCGAGTCGTGGGAGCAGTACTTCGGCGATCTCGACTTCACCCCGCCGTGCCGCGACTGAAAGCCCAGGACCCGGCCGGTGGAACGATCACGAAGCGCACGTGTTGATGGTCAGGGATTAGCGGGCCGTTAGACGGAGGGCGAACCTCTGGTGGACAATCCGGCCAGGAGGCGGCATGCCAAGAGGGGAACGTCCGCTGGGCCCGGAGGACACCGCGTTGCTGCGGTTCGCCGGTGACCTGCGCAGACTGCGTGACCAGGCAGGCAAACCGAGCTATCGCGAACTGGCCAGGCGCGCGAACTACTCGCCGACCGCGTTGTCCGACGCGGCCGGCGGGCGCAAGCTGCCGTCACTCGCGCTGACGCTCGCGTTCGTGCGGGCCTGCGAGGCCGATCCCGCCTCGTGGACCAGGCGATGGCGTGAACTCGCCGCCGAGCACACCCAGCCGTTGCACCCGAACACGCCGTACCCCGGCGGCGAGCCCTTCACCGAGGCCGACGCGAAGCGGTTCTTCGGGCGCGAGTGCCTCGTCGAGCAGGTCGTCGAGTCGGTCAGGGCCAAGCCCCTCACCGTCGTCTTCGGCGCCTCCGGATCGGGCCGGACGTCGCTGCTGCGCGCCGGTCTGCTGCCCGCCCTGGACGACGCCGTGGTGATCACGCCGGGGCAGGACCCGGTCCAGGACCTCGCCGCCGCCCTCGCCGAGATCTTCGAGAACACCACCGCGAGCCGGTTGGCGCGGGAGTTCCGGGAGGACCCCGACCACCTCAGGCTGCGGATCCGCCAGCACCGCCCGGGCCTCGTGCTCCTCGTCGACGACTTCGAGAGGGCGCTGGACGCGGACGACTTCGTCGCCACCGTGACCCGCTGCCCCCACGTCGTGCTCTCCGTGCGCGCCGACGAACGGCGGCGCTGGCACGCCAAGGGCGTCGACGGCGCCGAGATCACCATCGAGCCGATGAGCGCGGACCAGGTGCGCCGCGCGATCACCGAACCCGCGGCCAAGATCGGCGCCACCGTCGAGACGGCGGTCATCGCGCGACTGGTCGCCGACGCCGCGAACCAGCACGCGCTGCCGCTGGTGCAGCAGGCCCTCGTCGAGACGTGGCGGCGCAAGCGCGGCATGACGCTGTCGCTCGCCGGTTTCGAGGAGTCCGGCGGCATCGAGCAGGTCGTCGCGCAGTCCGCGGAGACCTTCTTCGAGGGCCTCGGCGAGTCCGACCGGCGGGCGGCCAGGCGGCTGTTCCTCCGGCTCGTCTCGGTGCCGCGCAACGGGATCGTGCAACGCCGCAACCGCCTGCTGGACGTCGACGCCCGCCTGCTCGGCCTGCTCGTGAAGGCGCGGCTGGTGACGCTCACCGAGGACGGCGCCGAACTGACCCATGACGCCGTGCTGCGCTGGCCGAGGCTCGCCGGGTGGATCGACGACGAACGCGAGAACCTCAGGACGCACCAGCAGCTCGTCACGGCGATCGAGCTGTGGGAGGCGAGCGACCGCGACCCGATGGCGCTCTACCGGGGCGTCCGGCTGCGCAGGGCCAAGGAGCTCGGCGAGTTCCTGACGGTCCAGGAGCGCCGGTTCGTCGACATGAGCACCAGACGCGAGACGCGCCGCTCGACGGCGTTGATCGCGGTGGTGGCGGTGCTGATCGCGTTGGTGCCCGGCACCGTCGTCTACGCCCTCTCGAACGAACGCAAGCTCACCGAGATGAGCGACAGGGCGCTGGGCGGCAAGGCGCTGTCGCAGTCCGAGGCGCTGCTGGAGCAACGCCGGCCGTACGCGGACAAGTACGCGCTGGTCGGCTACGAGGTCAGCCCGTCGGCCGAGGCCGAGAAGGTGCTGCGGCTCGCGAACGCGGTCGCGAGAGGCATCCCGTTCACCGGTACGCCGAAGGACGACGCGGACGTGGTGGTCGCCCCGCGCGGGGAGATGGCGGCGGTCACCGACCAGGACGGCACCGACCGGATGTGGGGCATCGACGACGGCAAGGCGTCGCCCGGCAGGAAGTTCGCCGACCGCCACCGGGTGGTGAAGCTCGCCGAACGCCGTGCCGTCACGCGCGACTTCAACGGCCAGGAACACCTCTGGTCCGTCGGCGACGCGAACGACATCACCTACCTGACGGCGTTGCCCAGCCGGTTCCGCACGCTCGACCTCAGCCCGGACGGCTCCCGGCTCGTCGGCAAGGTCGGCGCCGCGGTCGAGGTCGGGCTCCCGACGCCGGACGAGTCCGAGTACGCCGAGCTCTACGACCTGAGCGACCCGCGCCACCCCCGCAAGCTCCCGATGCCGGTCAGCAACCCCGGGACCGTCGCGCTGAGCCAGGACGGCCGCGAGCTCGCCACCGGTGTCTGGGACTCGGCCACCGGCACCACGACGATCGAGTTCTGGAGCATCGGCGGCACCGTCGAGTCCGCGGGTCCGCCGATGTCCCAGCACGCCTACGTCCGCGGCATCACCTACAGCGGCGACGGGCGCTGGCTCGCCGTCGAGCACTCCTCGCCGGAGTCGGTCGTCGAGGTGTGGCAGCGCGTGCCGAGCGGCACGCCCGTGCTGCGCGCACGGCTCGACACGGCGCTGCGGGCCGGTGCCCGAGTCTCGTTCTCCGACGACGGCCGCGTGGCCGTCGTCCGCGACAACGTCTTCGAGGTCCACCAGCTCTACGCGAGCGACCGTCAGGCGGACCGGCTCGTGTACGTCGTCGGGCACGGCAACTCCACGCGCGCGGTGTTCCGGCCGCAGAACCGCGACTTCCTGGTGCGCAGCGGGGGCCAGGACCCGGAGCTGCTGCCGTACGACCTCGACACCGGCCGCCTCATCAAGAGGATGTGTGAAAAAGACGGCGCGAGGCTCACTGACTCCGAATGGGTGAAGAGCTTCGGCGAAGTGGCTCGCGTGGACGTCTGCTGAACCGCCGCGATGTGGGGGAAACAACCCGGAGTTGAGCGTGCACGCATTGTGAACTGGAGATCCACTCTCTAGGGTGACCGGGTGCGTGCGTTCACAAGGGGACTCATCGGCATTGCCGTGTTCCTCGCGCTCTGGGAGCTCTTAGGACGCTCTCCCCTTCTACCCGCGGATGCGTTGCCACCACCGTCCCTCGTGTTCGGTGAGCTGGTCGCGCAGCTGACATCCCCCGAGTTCATCAGTCATGTCGTGGCAACGGTTCTGGCCGTGCTGATCGCCATCGCGATCGCCATCGCCATCGCGGTGCCGAGTGGACTCGTGCTCGGCAGCATTCCGGCCGTGCGCCACGCGACCAGGGCGGTCATCGAGTTCCTCCGCCCCATCCCTTCTGTGGCACTGATTCCGCTCGCGCTCGTGGTGCTGGGCTTCGGCCCGGAAACCAAGATCACGCTCGCGGTCTACGCGGCACTGTGGCCGATCTTGTTCAACACCATCTACGCGCTGGACGAGCTGGACCCGCTGCTCGTTGAGACGTCACGGGTTTTCGGCACCGGACGGGTCGGCGTGCTGTTCCGGGTGGCCTTGCCGAGCGCGCTGCCGTTCGTCCTCACCGGAATCAGGCTCGCGGCGACGACGGCGCTGATCGTGATGGTGAGCGTCGAGCTCATGGCGGGCAGCCAGATCGGTCTCGGCTACTTCATCATGGAGGCCCGCAGCGGGCCGGGCCGGATGGACCAGGTGCTGGTCGGCACCGTGGTCGCGGGCGCGATCGGCGTCCTGCTGAACAGCGGTCTCGAGCGAGTCCGCCGGCGTTGGGTGGCCTGGTGAACAAGTTCCTCCAGCGGTGGACCGTCTTCGCCGGTCTCATCGTCGTGTGGCAGTTGGCCGGCATGGCGGCCGACGACCCGTTCTTCCCGCCACCGTCCGAGATCGTGACGGCGGCCTGGGAGTGGTGGGTCCTCGAGCCGCAGAACGTCACCGAGCACATCCTGCCGTCGATCGGCCGGCTGCTGTCGGGCTGGGCGATCGCCTCGGTCATCGGTGTGGCGCTGGGCCTGCTGCTCGGCCGCTCCGACCGGGCGATGGAGTACGCGGGGCCGCTGCTGGTGTTCCTGCGCTCGATCCCGCCGCCCGCGCTGGTGCCGGTGTTCCTGCTGCTGTTCAGGGGCGGCACGTCGATGCAGCTCGCGACCATCGTCTTCGGCGTGATCTGGCCGGTGCTGCTCAACACCGTGGACGGTGCCCGTTCCGTCGACGTGACCAAAGTGGACACTTCCGCGGTCTTCCGGATCCCCCGTCACCAATGGATTCTCGGGGTGGTGCTCCCCGCGGCCTCACCGAAGATCTTCGCCGGGCTGCGGGTGTCGCTGTCGCTCTCCCTGGTGCTGATGGTCATCTCCGAGCTCGTGGGCACGGACAACGGCATCGGTTCACAACTCATGACGGCACAGCGCGAGTTCGACTACACGCGCATGTGGGCCGGCATCGTCCTGCTGGGCGTGCTGGGCTACGGACTCAACACCGCGCTTCTGGCGGTGGAACGCAGGGCTTTGGCTTGGCAACCGAGGAGCAGGGATGAGCAACATGCTTGAGGTGGCCGACCTGGGCCACACCTACGGTGACTACGAGGCCATCGGCGGCCTCACGTTCAACGTCCGCGCCGGAGAGCTGGTGTGCGTGGTCGGACCCTCCGGGTGTGGCAAGTCCACACTGCTGCGCACGATCTCGGGACTCATCGCGCCCTCCCGCGGTGACGTGTCCCTTCACGGTTCCCACCTCGCGGTGGTGTTCCAGGACTACCAGCGTTCGCTGTTCCCGTGGCTCACGGTGCAGGGCAACGTGGAGTTCCCGCTGCGCTCCCTGCCGCGCGCCGAACGCCGCTCCCGCGCCGCCGAGGCCCTGGCGTGGGTGGGTCTCTCGGCGGCCGCCAAGAAGCGGCCGTGGCAGCTTTCCGGTGGTATGCAACAGCGTGTGGCGATCGCGCGCGCTCTGGCGTACCGGCCGGCGTTGCTGTTGATGGACGAGCCCTTCGCCTCCGTGGACGCGCAGACCCGGTTCGAGCTGGAGGACCTGTTGCTTCGAGTGCGCCGCGAGCACGACACGACCGTTCTCGTGGTGACGCACGACATCGACGAGTCGGTGTACCTGGGCGACCGCATCCTGGTGCTCTCCGGCTCGCCCGCGAAGCTGGTGGCGGACCTGGAAGTGCCGCTGCCCGCCGAGCGCGACCAGGTGACGACGCGGACCGACGAGGCCTTCGTGGCGCTGCGGTCCAAGGTGGCCCGGCTGCTGAACGTCGGCGGCAAGCCCACCCTGGACGTGGACAAGTGGGCTGCGGCGGAACGGGAATCGCTCAGCGAGACCGTCTCGTCCTGACAGTCGCGACAGACATCCCGTAGCAACACGCAGCAGAGCCCCGGACCACCGCGGTCCGGGGCTCTGCTGCGTTCTCAGCGCCCGCAGGAGGGAGTGGGCACTGGTCAGGCCGCACAGGACGGGCAAGACCTGGCTTGCCTGAGGAGGGCGCGCAGACACCTTGTGAGGCACCGCAAAGCGTGAGCCCAGGGCAGGCGCCCCGGCGCTCGCTTGGGCAACGCCCTGCCTGTACTGGTTACTCGTTCAGAACACAGTCAGGTCGCCGTTGCCGATGCCGTCGTGGAGCAGGTCGACGTCGCCGACCTTCACGTCGTCGATGACCTGGCCCAGGTCGGCGTGCACGTCGCCGACCTGCGCGACGTCCTGCACGACGTTGTGGCTGAGGTCCACGACGTCCTTGACGTCCACGTCGCTGACGACGTCCTTGACCAGCACGTCGGAGTCCACGACGTCCTTCACGAGCACGTCGGCGTCGAGGTCCTTCACGAGCACGTCGGTGTCGAGGTCCTTGACGACCACGTCGGCCACGTCGTGCACGGGGGCGATGTCGGTGACGTTCGCGACGACCTCGTTGGCGTTCACGGCGTCGAGGGTGCCCGTCACGTCGCCGATGCCGTCGAAGTCCGTGACCAGCGCGGTGAGCGAGGAGGGGGCGGCGATGCCGGCGACACCCGTGATGCCGTCCAGGTCGCCCGTGATCAGCTTGAGGCTGTCGACGGCGGTCAGGTCACCCGCGCCGGCCAGGAGCTCGTCGACCGCGTCGATCTTCACGACGGACGCGCTGTCGAGCACCAGGGGCAGGATCTCGTGGACGTCGACCGGGGAGATGTCGCCCAGTCCCGCGGCCTCGAGGGTGCCCTCGGGGTCGAGCTGGAACGCCTCACGGGCGTCCAGGTCGCCGAGCAGGGTGAGGGTGAAGTCGTGCAGCGTCTGCTGGGTGCCCATGGAACTCAAGCTCCTGTAGGTGGATCGGGGGATGTCGTGCTGAACCGTATGGATGAACGACATCCCCCGGCATCGGGAGTTGGCCCCAGATCGTGACGTAATGAGATCCCTAGGGGATCGGCCTCACCCGTTAGGGGGGCGGGGATTTCACCCTGTAGGGCTGATTTTTACCCATCAGGGTCCGACGTAGTTCTCCGCGAAGGTGGCGCGGTACGCGGGGGACTCGGCCAGGTGCTCCAGCCTCGCCTGGGCCAACCGTCCGAAGAACGGCGAGCTCACGTCGGTGTGGATCATGTTCACCATCCACTGGGAAAATTCCTGTGCACGCCAGACGCGGCGCAGGCAGTCCTCCGAGTAGGTCTTGAGCCCGGTCTCGGATCCGGTCGCGTAGAAGTCGATAAGCGCACGTCCGAACGTTGCGGCGTCGTTCATCGCGAGGTTCATGCCCTTGGCCCCGACTGGAGTGATGATGTGTGCTGCGTCACCCAGCAGGTAGAGCCGGCCGTACGACATCGGCTCGACCACATGGCTGCGCATGTCGAGAACGCGCTTCTCGATGATCTTTCCCTCGGTCAGCGCCCACGACGAGTCGTGCAGTGTGAAACGTTTGTGCAAAGCTTCCCAGACCTGTTCGTCGGACCAATCTTCAGCCTTCGTTCCGACCGGTACCTGCAAATAGAATCGAGAGATCGTGGGGGACCGCAACATGTGCCCGGCGAATCCGTCGTCGTGCAGTGCGTAAATGGTCGCTTTAGTCGACGGAGGGGCCTCCGCGAGAATGGTCAGCCACTCAATTCCGTGCTGGTGCGTGAATTCCGTCAGGACGCCCTCGGGAATGGACGGCCGGCTCACGCCGTGGAACCCGTCGCACCCCGCGACGAAGTCGCTGCTGACCGTCTCCTGGGTGCCGTCTTCGCTGGTGAAGGCCACCGAGGGGCTGGACGACGTCAGGTCGCGCAACTCGACGTCACTGACCGAGAAGCGGATGTCCCCACCCGTGTCCAAAAATCCCCCGATGAGGTCCTTGACCACTTCCTGCTGGGGGTACACGTAGTGTTCGCGGCCGCCATACAGGTCGCTGTACGAGACCTGGAACGCCTTCCCGCTCACGCGAAATTCACACGTACCGTGACGGTCTGCTTCCATCAGCAAACGATCTGCCAGACCGAGTGACTCCAACATGGTCACGGAGCGGTGCTCCAGGACTCCCGCCCGTGGCCGGGTTTCCACATGGGTGCGACTAGCTCTTTCCAGCACGACGCAGTCGATGCCTGACTGCTGGATCAAGTTTGCCAAGGTCAGACCGGCCGGCCCTGCGCCGACAACGGTCACGGAGCGCTTCAACTGGGGTTCTCCTAGCCCTAGACCTGCTGTGCTTAGATGCTCACCGCAGGTAGTTGACTGGAACCTGCTCGTGTCGGTCAACTGGGGTCTTTTGGAGCAGTGCCATTACTCTGAGTGGTTGACCGTCGCGACACTTCCCCGCAACGACGACACCGCTCCGACAGGAGAGTGCTCCCGATGACTCGAAGAGTCCGCCGTATGGCCATCCGTGGCATCGCCCTTGCCACGCTGCTCGCCACCGTGGCGAGCTGTGGTGCGCTCGGCGGCAAAGAGCAAGCACCCCCGGCCGATGCGAACAGCAGCGGTCCGGTCGAGAAGGCCAAGATCAGCCTGGGGGTCCTGCCGATCCTCGACGTGGCCTCCGTCCACGTGGCGATCAAGAAGGGTTACTTCAAGGCCGAAGGCCTCGAGGTCGACCTGAAGGTCATCCAGGGTGGAGCCGCCGCGATCCCCGGCCTGGTCAGCAAGGAGCTGGACTTCACGTTCGGCAACTGGGTCTCGTTCTTCGCCGCCCAATCGAAGGACGCCGCGAAGGCGGTCGACGGAATCAAGCTCATCTCCGACGGCTACCAGGCGAAACCCGACATGTTCCTGATCTTGGCGGCCGGTGACTCGGCCATCAAGAGTCCTGCCGACCTCGCCGGCAAGACCATCGCGATCAACACGTTCAAGAACATCGCGGAGCTCACCGCGAAGGCCACGCTCGAGGCCGCGAACGTGGACGTGAACTCGGTCAAGTTCAAGGAGATGCCGTTCCCGGACATGCAGGCGGCGGTCCAGAACAAGACCGTTGACGCGGCCTTCATGGTCGAGCCGTTCATCACCCGCGCGCAGCGCGCCGCCGGTCAGATCAAGGTGCTGGACGCCGCGGCCGGCCCGACCGACAACATCCCGATCGCGGGTTACGCGACCACCGGCGCCTTCGCCAAGGCGAACCCCAAGACCGTCGCCGCCTTCCAGCGCGCGATGGCCAAGGGCCAGGCCGACGCCGCTGACCGTCCCACGGTCGAGCCGCTGCTCGTCGAGTACGCCAAGGTCGACAAGGAAACCGCAGGTCTTGTCCACTTCGGCGCCTTCCCGACGACGCTCGACGCGACGCGTCTGCAGCGCGTCGTCCAGCTGATGCAGCGGTACCAGATGCTGGACAAGGAGCTCGACGTCAAGCCGATGCTCATCCAGCCCTCCGGTAGTTGACGAACAGCGCGGGTGGCTGTGATCAGGCCGTGATCACGGCCACCCGCGCACTCGTTTCCACCAGATGAATTATCGTGCGACGGCCGTTTAGCCGTGCAGGTCAAAGTTGTTGATTCTCGAACCACTGTTTTGTCGTCCGAACGGCGGTATGAGAACAGCGCGTTTTACTCCAAGATCCACCAGGTTTGCTGCTATTAAACGGGGCGGGGAGTGTTGACGGTGCGCGGTCGTGAGGACCAGCGAGGCATCGACCGGTTCCGCCTACGCAACTGGCGGTTGCGGAGCAAGCTCGCAGTGGTGTTGCTAGTTCCGGCCCTGAGCACCGCGACTCTCGCGGGCCTGCGGCTGAACACCCAGCTCGACGACGTCGAACTCTTCGGCAAAGTCCAGCGCGAGCTCGCCGTGAGCCACCAGGCCGCGAAGGTGGAGAACGCTCTACAGGTCGAACGTGACTGGGCAGTGCAGTGTGTGGCCGCCGGCAGGCAGAACGCGTGTCCCGAGCACGCCGCCAGGACGGGTCTCACTGACACGGAATTGGGCAAGTACCGGGATTCGGGCGCGACGGCCACGGCCTTGAGCGCGCCCTTGCAGGAGACGTTCACCAAGTCGCTGCAGTCGCTCGACGGGCTGGCGAGCTTGCGCGTGACGTTGCTGAGCACCAAGTACCCGGACGTCGCGGTGATCAGTGCGTACAACCAGATCATCGCCTCGCTCGGCACGGTGCACCGCGCCGCGATCTCCAGCCTGAGCGAGCCGGAGATCGTTCCGCTGGTGGCCGCCGCGCAGGCGCTCTACACGGCGCAGGAGCAGCTCGGCCAGCAGAACTCGATCCTGACGTCCACCGCACTGCGCCGGGGCTTCGCGCCCGGTGCCGCGGACGAGCTGCGTGCCGCGCAGTCGCGTTTGGACGCCGCGTTCAACGAGTTCAACGACGCGGCGTCGCCGGCGAACAGGCAGAGGTTCCAGGACATCGTGTCCGGTTCGTCCGTGGACGGACGCAACCGGCTCGTGCGGCTCGCGCTCGCGCAGGACTTCGAGCGCAAGCCGGTGTCCATCACGGACGCCGAGGTGCTCAAGATCGGCGAGGACACCGCGAAGCTGGTTCGCGAGGTCGCGACCGACCTGGAGGGTCAGGCCGACGCGACGACCACGCGTCTGGCCGACACGGCTCGTTCGGACGCCTGGCGTGACGCGGCCCTGGTCGCCGTCTCGCTGCTGATCGCGTTCGGTCTGATGGCGATGGTCGCGCAGTCGATGCTGCGGCCGCTGCGCGTGCTGCGCCGCAGTGCGCTCGACGTGGCGCGCAACCAGCTGCCCGACGCGATCAAGCGAATCCGTTCGCACCGCGACCCGGAACGCGCCGCGGAAGAGGCGATCGTCCCGGTGCCGATCAACACGACCGAAGAGGTCGGCCAGGTGGCACGGGCGTTCGACCTCGTGCAGCGCGAAGCCGTCCGCCTCGCCGTCGAGCAGGTGGCACTGCGCGCGAACGTCAACGACATGTTCATCAACCTGTCGCGGCGTTCGCAGGCGTTGGTGGAGCGGCAGATCAGCGTGATCGACCGGCTCGAGCAGGACGAGCAGGACCCGGACCACCTGGCGTCGCTGTTCGAGCTCGACCACCTCGCCACGCAGATGCGCCGCAACAGCGAGAACCTGCTGGTGCTCTCCGGCACGACGGTCAACCGCCGCGTCACCCGCCCGGTCGCGATCGCCGAGGTGCTCGGCGCCGCGGTGTCCGAGGTCGAGAAGTACGCGCGCGTCCAGATCGCACCGACGCCGGAGCTGATGGTGCAGGGCCGCGTGGTCAACGACCTCGCGCACCTCGTCGCCGAGCTGCTCGACAACGCGACGGCGTTCTCCAAGCCCACCACCAAGGTGACGGTGCGGACGATAGAGACTCGCAGGGGCGAGGTCGCGATCCGCATCCACGACCGCGGTGTCGGCATGCAGGAGAACGAAGTCGGCGAGTTCAACGCGAAGCTCGCCGAGCCGCCGGAGGTCGACGTCTCGGTGGCCCGCGAGATGGGCCTGTACGTCGTCGGTCAGCTGGCGAAGCGCCACGAGATCCGCGTGACGCTGGCGAACAACGACGACATAGAGGGTGGCGTCACCGCACAGGTGATCCTTCCGCTTTCCTTGCTGCACAAGGGATCGGCTCCCGCGCTGCCGTTGCCGGCCGCGCCGCTCCCCTCCGCGATCGAGTCCACCAGCAGCACCGGTGAGGCGCTGTCCGGTGTGCCGAAGTGGACGCCGGAGCACCCGGTCCACGTGTCGTCGCCCGCCACCGAGGACGAGAACTCCGGCCGGCACCGCATCGAGCAGACTTCGACGGACGGCCTGTTCACCGCACGGATCGAGGCTTCGGAGGACGTCGCCGAGGAGGGGTACTCCTACGAGCCGCCGGTCGAACGCCCGAACGACCCGGCCACGGAGATCTTCCCCGCCATCGTCGACGAGCCGCTGATCTCGCACGACGACCTGTCGAGGTGGTTCAAGACCCCCTCGGCCCCCGAACCCTCCCTCAAGGACGTTCCGCCAGCGGAGCCGGAACGCGCCGAGCACCACGACGAGGAGGACGCGGAGCCCGCCACCGTGAACGGCCTGCCCAAGCGGCAGCGTTCGGCGGACACCGTCAAGATCGAGGCTCCGACGGCGGTGCCGCGCGCGGTCGCCGACTACGCCGAGTCCGACTGGGGAGCGTCGGACGAAGGCTGGAAGGCCGCGGGTGCGCTGGACAAGGGCGCGGCAGCGCAGACCACGGAGAACGGTCTGCCCAAGCGCGTCCCGAAGGCGCGCCTGGTCCCCGGTTCGCTGCCGAAGCCGTCGTCGCCGGCGCCCCAGCTGTCGACCGCCGACATCCCCGGCCGTTCGGCCGACCGGCTGCGCCAGCGGTTCGCCACGTACCAGAAGGGTGTCCAGATGGGCCGTGAGTCGCTCTTCGACTCCGCCGTCGGAGGCATCCCCGTGATCGCAGAAAGGGAACGCCAGTGACCACCGCGACTGAGGAACTGGACAACTTCAGCTGGCTGGTCGAGGACTTCGTCAGCAGGGTGGCCGGTGTCGCGCACGCGATCGTCGTCTCCGCGGACGGCCTGTTGCTCGCATCGTCCGATCGGCTCCCGCACGACCGCGCGGAGCAGCTCGCCGCCGTCTCGTCCGGACTGGTCTCCCTGAACCTCGGCGCGGCGCGCTGCTTCGAGGCCGGTGAGGTCAAACAGACCGTCGTCGAGATGGAACGGGGCTATCTTTTCCTGATGTCCATCAGCGACGGGTCCTGCCTCGCCGTGCTCGCCGCACCCAACTGCGACATCGGCCTCATCGGCTACGCGATGACCCGGCTGGTGGAGCGGGTCGGTCTTCAGCTGACGCCGGAGATCCGGGCCCAGCTGCACGTTTCCATGCGCGCCTGAGTAGAGAGAAGTTCCCATGAGCAACGGTGCTCCGGGTCGTCCGGGGTCACCTGGGGCCGGCCTGAGCGTGGTGTCGTCGAAGATCGTCGTCGCCGGTGGGTTCGGTGTCGGCAAGACGACGTTCGTGGGGTCGGTCTCCGAGATCACCCCGCTGACGACCGAGGCCGTGATGACCCAGGCATCGGTAGGCGTCGACGACCTGTCGATGGTGCCGGACAAGGTGACCACCACGGTGGCCATGGACTTCGGCCGGGTGTCGCTGGACAAGGACCTGATCCTGTACCTGTTCGGCACGCCCGGTCAGCACCGGTTCTGGTTCATGTGGGACGACCTGGTCCGCGGTGCGATCGGTGCCGTCGTCATGGTCGACACCCGCAGGATCGACGAGGCGTTCGCGCCCATCGACTTCTTCGAGGACCGCGACCTGCCGTACGTGATCGCGGTGAACTGCTTCGACGGCCTGATGCACCACCGGGCCGAGGAGATCCGGGACGCGCTGACGATCTCGGCCTCCGTGCCGATAATTCCCTGCGACGCACGGAACCGGCAGTCGACGAAGCAGATCCTGATCGCACTGGTGGAGCACGCGCTGCGCCAGCCTTCGTTCGCCTAGAACTTCATACCCGCTTCCCGCGGAAACGGGGCCGGTGCCACGCGCACCGGCCCCGTTCGGGTGTATGGACCTGTTAAGCCGTAACTCTTCCGGCGCGATGCCCGATGACCCCTCCAGTCGCCGAACTCGGAGGGAGTGAGCCAGTTGAGCACCCGGTTCACCACGGCGGTCAAGAGCCCGTGGTTCCTGATCACAGGCGTCATCATCGCGATCCTCAGTCTCGTCGCAGCGCTGACCGGCTCGGTTCCCGAGTTGAGCAAGAGCCGCACGAAGGCGACGAGCCTCGTCGCCGAACCGGTCAACAAGCAGACCGTGACTGACTTCGCGCTGCCTCTCAATGCTCCCATCGATCAAATGCCGCATACGGACGGCGGCTTCTACTGCGACACGGGCATGATCGAGTGGTTGCGGAGGTTCGGCACAGAAGTCCCGCCATACCAGCGGATATCCATTCGCAGCGCGGCGGAGGACGGATCGATGCTGGTCGTCGACAACCTTCGCGCGGTGGATGTGAACAGGTACGAACCTCAGCCCGTCATGCACTTCCAGTGCCCGGACGGCGGCAACGCCGACGCCGCGATCCTCGAACTCAGGCTTGATCGGGACCGCAAGGCACAGGAACTCGTCACCGACTCGCCGGCAAGCACGCGACCTTTCGCGTTCAACCTTGAGCCCGGCGAGCAGGGCAGCCTCGAACTCCGGATGACGAGCGACGACACTTATTCGTACTCAGGGCGAATCGTTGCTGACGTGTCGGCCGGCACGACCAAGGAAACCGTTTCCCTCCCGCTGAACGGTGAGGACGCCGGGAAGTTCGATCGCATCGGCCTGGGGAAGTACGCGCGCCTGGTGGTGGCGCCCGGACGAACGAAGAACCAGTTCCAGTGCGCGCTCTACCCGCTCGGATTCACCAAGTGGCATCCAACCAACGAGTCATTCGACGACTTGTTCGACTGCTCAGCGGAGAAGGTGCGGTCAGTGCTCGCCGAAATCGGACGGTCGTCGTGAAGTGGGCGTGGGCGGCGGTGATCGTCGTGATCGTGTTGGCCGGTGGGATCTTCGTCTTTCGCACGGTCAACGCACCGGACACTTCTGGCGTCGTGGTGCAGACGGTTCGAACGTCGCTGCCTTCGGTGACTGGGAGCACCATCACCACAGCGACTCGGGAGTTCGTCGACCCGGATCCGGACCAGCCCACCAAGGTGGTCAACGTGACCGCCGTGGACAAGTCGGGAAACCCGGCTGCCGGCTATCGGGTCGCCGACGGTGTCGAGGTGGCCAACTGCCGACTCTCTTCGTCTGCAATCGACGAGGGTGTCCTCGGCTGTCTGCCGGGTGGTGCGGGAGCTAACGTCTGCTGGACCACACCTTCACCGCGAGTGCTGCTGTGCGGCGACGGGCCGTGGACCAGGTCGTTGACTCGCAACACGACTGACCAGATCGACCTGATGCCTTTGAACGAGCAGGCGCAACCCTGGGGCATGGAACTCGCCGACGGCGCGAAATGTCACCGTCGCAACGGAGGTTCTCACTGGCCAGGCCGTGCTGATGGCCTCGAAGGGGCGTACTCCTGCGATGAAGGGGCGGAGTTCGTTCTCCGGGGCGCAGCTCCGCTGACGGATCGGACGAAGCCAGCTTGGACGGTGAAGGTCGGCGGAATGAGTGCGGACAACGCGAGCTTTCCGCCGCCTGTGGACATGCGCGTCGTCACTGCCTTCTTCGCCGCTTCGCCCTGAACCCCTGTTGCTCGCGTTCGGCCTTCCGGTCCATAAGAAGCAGACGCGTGTGAACAGTTATTCGCCCATCCGGCGGCAGCCCGTCCGGGGCGGGAAAGGGCGAGAAATCCGGTGGTAGGGCCTGTTTCCGCTCGCCAGGCCGCGCGTCGGCGCTGGTGGCGGGCTGATCACCTACGAAGTCTCTTGATCGTGTCAGCGCCGCTTCACACTTGACTCTTCTTGTGCGCCAACGGTGCGGCGATACAGTCGGGGTGCAATTACCCTGCATTGCGAGGAGATTCCTGTGTCCCTGCGCAAAACAATCGGCGTGGCCGCCAGTGTTGTCGCCATGTCGGTCGGTCTCATCGGCACCGCGGAAGCCGCGCCCCGCATCGTGACCTACAACTCCAGCAACACCGGTGAGTTCCAGGCCGCGATCGACAAGGGCGCGCAGGTGTGGAACGCCAGCGTGGCGAACGTGCAGTTCCGTAAGGTGCCCGGCACCGCGAACGTGATGGTGAGCGTGGACAACCAGTGGCCCCGGGCTTACGTGACGAGCCTCGGTCGCGGCCGGTGGGTCATGGGCCGCCAGGCGGTCAACGAGGGCCACGACACCGTGCGCATCTCGTCCCACGAGTTCGGGCACCTGCTCGGCCTGCCCGACCGCAGGACGGGGCTGTGCACCGACCTGATGTCCGGTGCCAGCGCCGGCACGTCGTGCAAGAACCCCAACCCGAACACCAGGGAGAAGGCCGAGGTCGAGGCGAACTTCCGTTCGATGGTGACCGTCCAGCCGACGACCTTCGCGGACGCCGCCTAAGCAGCGGGTGAGTGGTTGTGGTCTCCCTGACGGCCACAACCACTCACGGCGAGACCACCAGGTCCACGCCCAGCGCCCGCAGCTCGTCCGGGTCGCCCGGCCCGCCGATCACGTGCACGCCGGCCGACCGCAGCAATGGCACCATCAGCGCAAGACCTTGGCGCGCCAGGCGTTCCGAAGGTGGCTTGGCCAGCCGGACGCCCCACACCGGACTGCGGTCCACAGTGGACAGGCCGGCGAACCCGCCGCCGAACTCGTGCAGCAGGACGTGCACGCCCATGTCGTGCAGCACCTCGAGGTTCTCCTCGCCGTCCGGCATCGACCTGACGTCCAGCGCCAGGAACAACGACGAGGCCGGGAACGAGCTGACCCGCAACGTGGACCGCACGTGCGCCGCGAGGTCCGGGTCCCGCGACTGGTCCCTGGACAACCGGATCAGCACCGGCTCGCC
The DNA here is from genome assembly GCF_024648825.1 of Lentzea californiensis. Taxonomy (GTDB): domain Bacteria; phylum Actinomycetota; class Actinomycetes; order Mycobacteriales; family Pseudonocardiaceae; genus Lentzea; species Lentzea californiensis. The sequence continues at coordinate 190,108 of NZ_JANBBE010000014.1, read as the reverse complement.
GCGCGAGCACGCGTCCCGCAGCACCAGCTGCCCCAGCCGTGACGCCAGTCCGAGGGCGTCCGCGTGGGCCACGACGTCGTCGTGCCGGGTGGCACCCCAGTGCACGGACGCCTCCACGAAGGCCAGCTGTCCCGAAACCCACGACACCGGCGCGTACTCCACGGAGATCTCGCCGTTCTCGAAGGCACCGGGCATCGCCGCGATTCGCGCGAATCTCGCCCGGTCGGCGGCGTCGGCCTCGTGGTCGTAGATGCCCCACTGCCTCTTGCCGCCGGTCTCGGCTCTGCGCAACGTCGAATGCGCACGCCGCAGCACGGTCGTGGGGTCGACGCCGGGACCGGAGGTGTGCACGAAACCGATCGACGTCGACACCGCGACCCCGGCGCCCTCCAGGTACACGGGCTCGGAGAGTTCCTCGTCGATCATCGCCGCCAGTGCCGCGACGTCGGGCGATCCGTGGATCAGCACCACGAACTCGTCGCCACCGACCCGCGCCACCACCGCGTCCGGCAGCGCGGCCCGCAACCGTCGCGCCACCTCGACCAGCACGGCGTCGCCCGCCACGTAACCGAGGCCGTCGTTGACGATCGTCAGGCTGTCGACGTCCAGGTATCCCAGCGTGTGCGGCTCGCCGGACGCGAGCGCGGACTCCAGCTTGTCGGTGAACGACGCCCGGTTCGGCAGCCCGGTCAGCAGGTCCGTCAGCGACTGGTGCCGCAGCCACTCCTGGAGCATGCGCTGCTCGGTGACGTCCTCGATCAGCGCGACGTGGAACTTCGGCAGTCCGTCCGAGCCGCGCAGCACGGACAGGACGACGTTCGCCCACACCGTGTCCCCGTTGGGGCGGGCCAGTTCCCACTCGCGCCGGTCGGTGTCCACTGAGGACGCGAGCAGTCGGTGGCAGGCCGCGGCCAGCGCGATCGCGTCCGGCTCGGCGAACAGTTCCTTCGGCATCTCCTCGTGGCCGAGGATGGCGGCCAGCGCCTCGTTCGCCTCGACGACCGCGCCCTGCAGGTCGAACATCGCGATGCCCACCGCCGTAGTCGCGAAGACCTGAGCGAACCGGGCCTCGCTGTCGTGCAGGTCGCGCTGCGCGTCCTCGACGGCCTTCAGCAGCGAGTTCTTGACCTTTTCCTGCTCGGCGAACAACTGGTCGCGCGTCGCCCGCACGTACCCCGACGCCAGCGCGCCGAGCACCTCGGGCGAGAACTCGCCTCCGAGCACCTCCAGCGTGCGGCGCAACGAGTCGGGGCCGGTGAAGCGCTTGCGCACCAGCCATTCGCCGATGACCACCGCCGCCTTCCCGGCACGCAGCCGGGCGGCGTGCTCGTCGAGGTGCTGCGTCAGCTTCCGCCGCGACATCGGCGAGTACGCGCTCTCGATCAGAACAGCCGCCCAGCGCTGTGCGAGGGACGAGGCGGACATCAGGGCTTGCGACCCACCGCGGCGTAGAGGTTCGCCTTCGACGGCTCGTCGCCGACGTCCTCGGGGGTCTCCGGCCGCCACTGCGGCGTGAACACGATGCCGGGCTCGACGATCTCCGTGCCCGCCAGCATGTCCGCCACCTGTGCCTTGGTGCGGGGCGTGATCGGCTCCGCGGTCTTCGCGAAGATCTCCTTACCTGCCGCCATGGCCGCCGGCATGCTGTCCGCGGTGAAGTGCGACAGCGCCAGGTACGACCCGGACGAGAGAGACTCCACGTAACGCGAGAGCACACCCCACGGGTCGTCCGAGTCGGGGATGAACTGCAGGACACCCACGACCAGAAGCCCGATCGGCTGGGAGAAGTCGAGGTGCTGCGACGCCTGCGCCACGACCTTCTCCGGCTCGCGCAGATCGGCCAGCAACGCCGTCACGTTCGGTTCGCCCGCCAGCATCAGTTCGGCGTGCGTGATCGCGACGGGCTCGAAGTCGACGTACACGACCTTGGCCTCGGGAGCGACCTCGTGCGCCACCTCGTGGACGTTGCCGACGGTCGGGATGCCCGAACCGAGGTCGAGGAACTGCCGGACGCCCAGGTCTGCCAGCTCCAGCACCGCACGGCGGAGGTAGGCGCGGTTGAGCCGCGCCATGCCCCGCACCGGAAGGACCTTGATCAGGGCTTCCGCCGTCGCGCGGTCCGCCTCGAAGTTGTGCCCGCCGCCGAGCAGGTAGTCGTAGATCCGAGCGGAACTCGGGACGTCGACGTTGACACCTTCCGGAACCCAGCTGACTCGATCGACCACAGCGACACACCTCTCGCGATGCGAATTCGGAGCGTCGACAACCCTACTGGCCGCGGATGTGGGCCGAACGAATGAAATACGCCGTCACAAGAATGTGAGTCAGAGGATGAACCAGTCGGTGCAACCACTTGCGAACCGGAACTTCACCGGTCCTCGCGGCGCGACCCCCATGACGAACATCCCCAGTTCGTCCACCACGGCGGTCTCGTGGTCGCCGTTCGGAGTCACCAGCGTGACCGGGCCCGTCGCCGGCACCAGCTGACCGGTGACCCCCGCCGCGGACACCTCGACCTGCAGCATCACGCCGTCCGCGTCGAACACCAGCTGCCGCGCGGTGGCCGTGGACCGGGCACGCGCGAAGAGCGTGTCGTCCAGCACCGAGTCGTACGACGTGATGAGCAGCAGCTCCTCGTCGATGTTCCGCCAGGTGAACGCGGCCTTCGCGGCCTCCACGAACTCCGGTGGAACGTCGTCCCGGGGTGTGCTCAACGCGTCGCGCAAGGCATCGAGCAGTACTTCGTCACTGTCCCAGTCGTGCCGCACCCAGCACACCTCCTCTCTTCGCCGGAGATCCCAGGAACGCTGAAAGCGCAGGGGTCTTCCGCAGCTTCTCCAGGCAACGTATCCGCGTCGGGCCGATGCTGCCGACCGGCATCGAGAGCTCCTCGCTCACGACCTGGTAGCTCGGCGGCGGGTCCGTCATCAGCTTCTGCAGCAACCGCTTGCACTGGTCCGTGAGGTCGGCGAACCCGTCGCGCAACGCCTGCCGCCGCTCCACCGCCAGCAGGTCCGCCTCCACGTCCGCGTCCACCTGCTCCGACTCCAGCGCGTCGGATTCGGACAACGGGTCGTAGAGGTGCGTCCGCTGCTGCACGCGCAGCACGCGCAGGCACTCGTTGCGGGTGGTCGTCATGATCCAGCCCGGCAGTGCCTCCGGCTCGCGCAGTCGTCCGATCTGCTCCACGAGCCGAAGCCACAGCGTCTGGTTCACGTCGGCCGCGTCCGTTGGGCGCAGCCGGTGCTTGTAGATCACCGACACCACCAGCGGCGTGTAACGGTCCACGATCTCGTTCCACGCCGACTGATCGCCCTCGGCCGCCGCGCTCACGAGCGCGGCGATCGGGGATGCAGAACTCACGTCGACTCCTTGCGGTCACAACTGGCGGAGGCCGGGGTTGCCTCGCAGATACAACTATTTGACGAAAACTCCGTAGCCGGTGTGGAACTCCGGCCCGGTCAGCAGCTTGTCACGTGCCTGACGTGCGTCGATGCCGTCCGAGACCATGGTGGCGGCGATCCGGCCGGTGACCAGGGGAGCGGCGAACGACGTGCCGTACCACTCCGCCCACAGGGCGAACGGCGTAGCCGCGGCTTCACCCGGCAGGTGCCACTCGCCCTTGAGGTAGGTCGAGGCCCGGTTGCCGATCGCGCACGCGTCGACCCAGTGGCCCCAGTTCGAGTAGAAGGCGGGACCGATCGAGCCGTCCCGTTCCTGCTGGGCGGCGGCGACGGCGGTGACCCCGCACAGCGCGGCGGGCCAGCTCGGACGCTGCGTGCCCTGGTTGCCGGCGGAGGCGACCACGACGATGTCCTCGGGCAGCGCCTCGATGGTGCGCCGCAACGGTTCCGAGGCCACGTCGTCCGCGGTGAAGCAGCCGAGCGACAGGTTGAGCACGTTGATCTTCTTACGGCCCAGCTCGGTGATCTTGCGGCAGATCAGTTCCTCGTCACCGAAGCCGTTCGGGTCGAGGCCGGCCTCCGGGTCGAACGTGACGCCGGGCGCCGCGTTCTGGATGACACCCGCGACGAACGTGCCGTGGCCGCCCTGCAGCGCGAAGTTGTCGCCGCTGCTGTAGGCGGCGTCGATGTCGTCGGTCTCCTTGTCGTAGCGGCCGTCGAACCAGTCGGAGTGCTCGCTGTCGGCGCCTGAGGAGATACCGGTGTCGACGATGCCGACGCGGACGTCCTTGAGGCGCTCGTCGAACTTCGGCGCCGAGACGGGGTCGGCCGGGTGGGGCCGGTCGCCGGGGTTGCCCATGACGAGACCGCCGTGACCGACGACCACGTGGTGCGGCTGCACGAGCGGCACGCGCTCGTTCGGCCAGTTCCGCTGGTCGCGCAGCAGGCGGACAATGCGGGGAATGTCCTCCGCGTTGTTCGGCAACGTCAATCGCGCCAAACCGGCGAATCCTTCGCCCGGCCGGGCGATGATGTTGTTTTCCCGGAGCTTTTCGACCACGCGTTGTTGGTCTTCGGCGGCGACGAGCAGCTGACCGGGTCGATAAAGGAATTCACGCCCGCGTTCGGCGTGGAAGCTGATGGTCTTGTCCTCGGCGATGAGCTGCAGGAAAGCTCTTTGGTAAAGCTCCGCGCTTTCTGGCGTTTTCGACACCACGGCCTCACTAAAGCAGCGTTGACGGACACCCCGACCGAGCTTGATCAAGCTACCACAGCGGATAAAGTGTTGCCGTGACCGACTTTTGTGCGGAGGACGCGCTGGAGGCCAGGCAGCGCAACCCGCGCGCGGCCGTGGAGATGGCCCGCGCTGTCCTTCGCGCGACGGAAGATCGTTCGGAATGGTCGATCGCCGAGCGCGCGATCGGCCTCGCGTTGCGGGAGATGCACGACTTCCCCGGCGCGGCCCGGCACCTCCGCCGCTCGATCAGGATCGCCTCGGAGGCGTCGCTGCCCCGGTTGTCCGCGCTGGCCCAGATGAGCCTGGCGTGGGTGCTCGCCTACACGGGCAAGCAGAAGGCCGCGCTGACGTTGCTGGACGACGCCATGCCCGAGTTGACGGGCGCGGACTCGGTGGCCGCACTGATGCAACGCGGCGTCGTCTTCCACTACCTGACGCGGTACGACGACGCGCAGCGCGACTACACGGCGGCCATCGCCGGTGCGCGTCGAGTGGGGGACCGGCTGGTCGAGGCGCGCGCTCTCAACAACCGCGGCCTCGTGCGCGCGTACGTGGGGAACATGCGTGAGGCGTCGGCCGACTTCTCGCTGGCGGCCTCGCTGCTGGGGGAGCTGGGCCAGGAGCTCGGCGTCGCCGACGTGCACTGGAACGCCGGCATCATGGCGACGCGCGGCGGCGACGTGCCCGCCGCGCTGACGTTGTTCGACAAGGCGGAGGAGGTGTACCGCCGCCTCGACGTGATGCGCCCGGTGCTGCTGGTCAACCGCTTGGAGCTGCTCGTCTCGGTGCCGCTGCTGGACGAGGCCCGCGCCGCGGCCGACCGCGCGATCCCCGAGCTGAAGGCGCTGAAGAACCCGCTGGGCGTCTCGGAGGCCCTGTACTTCCGCGCCCGCATCGCCCTGCTGGACGACGACCCCGACGCGGCGAACGGGTTCGCCGCCGAGGCGCGCCGCCGGTTCCGCCGCGAGCAACGCCTGCTGTGGGCGGCCGGCGCGCGTTACCTGGAGCTGCACGCGGCCGTGCTGCGCGGCGACCGCTCGCGTCCGTTGCGCCTGGCGCTGTCGCGGGTCGCCTCCGAGCTGGACGCGATGGACTGGCGGCTGCCCGCGCTGGAGGCCCGCATCGACGCGGGCCTGGTGGCCGCGGACCTGGGCCACCGCGCGCGTGCGGTCGCCGAGCTGTCGGTGGCGGCTGCCGCGCGACTGCGTGGCCCGGCCGGTCTGCGCGTGCGCGGCTGGTACGCGGAAGCGTTGCGCCGCAAGCTCTCCGGTGACGTCCGGGGGACGTCTTCGGCTCTCCGGCGTGGCATCGGCCTGCTGGACGAGTACCGGGTGTCCCTGGGCGCCGCCGAGCTGCGCGCCTCAGCGGGCGTGCAGGGCCAGGCTCTTGCGCTGGAGGGCCTGCGGCTGGCCGTGGCCTCCGGCAACGCCGCACGCGTGCTGTCGTGGACCGAGAGCTGGCGCGCCGGCGCGCTGCGGATGAAGTCCGTGTCGCCCCCCGACGACCCGCGCCTGGAGGACGCGCTGGCGTCGTTGCGCGCGGTGGCGGCGGACGTGGAATCCGCTGTGCTGGCCGGAAAACCGGCGGGTGCCCTGCGCGTGAAGCTGGTGCGCGCCGAGCAACGCGTCCGCGACCTGACCCGCCAGGTGTCGGGCGAGGTCTCCGTCTTCAAGCCGCCGTCGGTCCCGTCCCTGGTCACCGCCCTGGGTTCGTCGGCGCTGATCGAGTTCGTGGAGGACGACGGCACGCTGATGGCCGTCGTCCTGGCCGGCGGCCGCGCCTCCCTGCACTCCCTGGGCGCCGCGGAGGGCGTGGTCCGCGAGATCCGCCTGCTCCGCTTCGCCCTGCACCGCCTGGTCACCCTGCCGCCGAACCTGCCGAACCTGGCCGTGGCCCGCTCGTCGGCCTCCCACGCCGCCGCACTGCTGGCCCGCCGCCTGCTGGACCCGCTGGCCCCGCGCATCGACGGCCGTCCGCTGGTCGTCGTGCCCACCGGCGCGCTGAACGGCCTGCCGTGGGCGGTCCTGAACCGCCAGGTGACGGTCGCGCCGTCCGCCTCCGTCTGGCTGCGCGCCACGTCGGTGCCGGACGCCTCGGGCGAAGCCGTGCTGGCCGCGGGCCCGCGCATGGCCGCCGCCCCCGACGAGATCAAGGCCATCAGCGCCCACGTGCCGGGCCGCGTCCTGGTCGGTGACGAGGCGACGGTGAGCGCCGTGGCGTCCGCGATGGACGGTGCCGCGCTCGCCCACGTCGCCGCCCACGGCTCGTTCCGCGTCGACAACCCGCTGTTCTCCGCTTTGGAACTGGCCGACGGGCCGTTGACCGTCTACGACATCGAACGCCTGCGCCGCCCTCCGACGCTGGTGGTGCTGTCGGCGTGCGACACCGGTCAGTCCGCCGTTCGTCCGGGCGACGAGTTGATGGGGTTCACCGCGGCGCTTCTCGGGCTGGGCACGCGGACGTTGATCGCGCCTGTCGTGCCGGTGCCCACCGACGGCACGGCTCCGGTGATGGTGGAGCTGCACCAGAAGCTGGCTGCCGGGATGGCTCCGGCCGAGGCCTTGGCGGCGGTGCAGCGTGCCGCGGTGGACGACGCCGCCTACGCGGCTGCCGTCGGCTTCGTGTGCTTCGGCGCGGGGTGATGGAGGGTCTCCATCGACCATCTCTTCGGTTGGTCTTGGCCCCAAACGGTGTTTGACGACCCGGAACCGCCCCTATTTTCCTTGCCATGCCAGCAAGAGCCTCCACTGTGCGCGGCCGCGAGTTCGGAGCGGGAGTCCGCGCAGTAGTCGATTCGACGGGTATGTCGCACCGCGCCATAGCCGAGTTGTTGGGCTGGGATCCGCAAAAGCTCTCGGACCTGCTCACGGGCAAGGGCGGGGTGAGCGAGATCGACTTCGCCCGGCTGCTGGGCCTGTGCCGGGTGACCGAGGAGGAGTTCGACCACCTCATGGCCCTGCTGAAGGTGTCGAGGGAGAAGGGGTGGTGGCAGTTCTACGGTGCCGACCTGCCCATCCAGCTGCGCACGCTCTTCGAGCACGAGGACGTGGCGAAGGAGATCGTGAGCTGGCACCTGGCACTGGTCCCTGGTCTGCTTCAACTTCCCGAGTACATGAGGCCGCTGATCAGGCAATGGCCCACCATCAAGAAGCCGGAGCAGGTCGAGCAGCGCGTCAAGGCGCGGGTGGAGCGCCAGCGGGTGCTCGGAGAGCGGCGGAACTTCACCTTCTACGTGCACCAACAGGCGTTGCAGCTTCCCGTCGGCGGCGAATCGGTGTGGCGTGACCAGCTCCATCACCTGTTGCGGATGTCGGTGCGGCCGTACATCCACATCCGGGTCGTGCCCACCGCGATCGGCGCGCATCCCGGAACGATGGGCGAGTTCAAGGTGATGAAGTTCGAGAAGCTGTCGCCGATCGTCTACCTGGAAACGAACAACTCCTGCATCTTCCTGGAGGACAAGGCCACGCTCGACCTCTACACGAACATCCTCACGGCGCTCGATGCGGTGGCGCTTGATGCGGAAGGATCGAGGCGATTGATCACCGACATCGTCTCCTGAGGAGGCCACTGTGTGGCGCAAGAGCAGCTACAGCCCTGACGGCGACAACTGCGTGGAGATCGGTGCCGGAGTCGGTGTCCGGGACAGCAAGTCCCCTGCCACTCACATCCCGCTGTCCCAGCCGGGCTGGGAAGCCTTCCTCGCGTCGGCCAAGAGCGACGACTTCGGGCCATTCCAGAACGCCTGAGTTTCGCTTATGGTTGCGCGTCATGACAACGAGGTCGTGGTGGGGCTGGGGCAACGTCGAGGACGCCGTTACCCCGGATGAGCGCCGTGCGCTGGTCGAACGGGTCCGGGCGGTGCTGCCGGACGCGGACCTGACGTTCCACTCGCCGCCGGACCCCGCCGCGCTCGACCTGCCCGCCTCCCGGATCGAGCCGAGCGAGATCTACTCGACCGATCCGGTCGACCGGCTCGCACATGCCCGCGGCCAGGCCTACCGCGACGTCACCCGCAACCTCGCCGGTGACGTCGGGCCGTTGCCCGATGCCGTAGCCCGGCCGCGCACCGAGCAGGACGTCGTCGACGTGCTGGACTGGTGCGGGTCGAACGACGTGGCGGTGATTCCCTTCGGTGGCGGCACTTCCGTGGTCGGTGGCGTCGAGCCGCGTGACCTGGACCGCGTCGTGACGATGGACCTCCAGCACCTGGACCGGGTGCTGGAGGTCGACCCGGCCAGCCGCGCCGCCCGCGTCCAGGCGGGGGTGCTGGGGCCGTCGCTGGAGGCGCAGCTCAAGCCGCACGGCCTGACGTTGCGGCACTTCCCGCAGTCGTTCGAGTTCTCGACGCTCGGCGGCTGGCTCGCCACGCGTGCGGGCGGCCACTACGCCACGCTCTACACGCATGTTGACGACTTGACCGAGTCGCTCAGGGTCGTGACGCCGCAAGGGATCAGCGAGTCGCGCCGGTTGCCGGGATCGGGTGCGGGGCCGTCGCCGGACCGGCTCTTCCTGGGCTCCGAAGGGACTCTGGGCGTGATCACCGAGGCTTGGATGCGCCTGCAGGAGCCGCCCGTGCATCGGGCCGGGGCCTCGGTGCGGTTCGCGTCGTGGGAACGGGCCGTCGAGGCGACGCGGCTGATCGCGCAGTCCGGGTTGTACCCGGCGAACTGCCGTCTGCTGGACCCGGCGGAGGCGTTCCTCAACGCCGGCTCGGCGCAGGCCGTGCTGGTGCTGGCCTTCGAGTCCGCGGACCACCCGGTCGACGCGAAGCTCGCGCGGGCGCTGGAGCTCTGCGGGGGCGGCGAGGTCGTCGAGGGCGCGGCGCGGCAGTGGCGGAAGTCGTTCCTGCGCATGCCTTATCAGCGGGACGCGATGGCGCAGCACGCGATGATCACCGAGACGTTCGAGACGGCCTGCACCTGGGATCGCTTCGCCGGACTGCACGCGGCCGTGACGGAGGCGGCGACCAGGGCGTTGCGGGAGGTGTGCGGCATCGGCATCGTCACGTGCCGCTTCACCCACGTCTACCCGGACGGCCCCGCGCCGTACTACGGCGTCTACGCGCCGGGCCGCTGGGGCAGCCTCACCGCGCAGTGGGACGAGATCAAGGCCACGGTCTCCGAGGCGCTCATCGCGTCAGGCGGCACGATCACGCACCACCACGCCGTCGGCCGCGACCACATGCCCTGGTACACGCGCCAACGGCCGGACGTCTTCGGCGCGGCCCTGTCCGGTGCCAAGGCCGCGCTGGATCCTCAGGGCCTGCTCAACCCAGGCGTCCTCACGACACGACCGACCTGAGGATCAGCGCCGCGATGAACACCAGCGTGAACGCCAGGTCGAGCCCGAACCCGCCGAGCCGCACCGGCGGCAACACCTTGCGCACCGGCGCCAGCACCGGTTCGGTGACGCCGTGGGTCACCCGGCGCACCTTCCACACCCAGTCGCCGCGCGCCTGGAAGGTGACCGCCCAGTCCACGATCATCCGGCCGATCATCACGAGGATGAACAACGTCAAGAGCCAATAGAGCAGCCAGCCGACCAAGCCGAACAAGATGGCCTCCTTGTGTCCTGTACGTCCATGAAGCCACACGAATCTGAGAGGCGCCTGGCAACTCGCTGAGACAGTATTCAGCGCATGGCGTACGACGAGGGCCTGGCCCACCGCCTGGGCGAGTCGCTGGGCGACCTCCCGGACCTGAACACCAAGAAGATGTTCGGCAGCCTGGTGTTCCTGTGGCGGGGAAACATGCTGCTAGGAGCTCTGGGCTCCGACCTGATAGCGCGCGTGGGCCCGGAGGCGCAGGCCGACGCGCTGGCCCAGCCGGGCGCCCGCGTCTTCGACTTCACCGGCCGGCCGATGAACGGCTGGGTGGTCGTCGACGGCGAGGCCGTGGCGGAGGACGAGGCGCTGGAGGAGTGGATCGCGCGGTGCCGCGAGTTCGTGGAAGCGCTGCCGCCGAAGTGACCCTCGTGCAACGGGTCCGGGAGGCGCTGGCCGGCTACGGCCCGATGCGCGAGATCGAGATGCCCGGCGGCGTGCTGTTCGAGTGGGACGACGACCTGCTCGCCGCTGTGGGGAACGACGAGCTGCGTGTGCGTGTGAAAGATGGCTGGGTCACCTCGACCGGCGACCACGACCTGGCTGAGGTGATCGAGCACGCGGCCGGCGTCGTCGTCGCCGAGTGCGTGGTCCGCTGGCACGAACAACTCCGCGCGGGCGGTGACGACGCGTACCGGGCGATGCTCGGCCTCGTCCACGTACGCCGGCGACATCGCCGCAGCTTTGCCGGACGAGGATCGGACCGCGGTGTTCAAGGAGCCCTACCTGCTGGTCTGGTGATCGCGACCCAGCACCGCGCAGCTCGGCGAGCGCCCGCACGCGGTTCCGCCGCAAGGAGCTGGGCCGTCTGTTTCGCAGACGTGCCGACAACCTTACGAACACGACGTCAACGGCAAGGCGTCCTACGTCCGCGGCGCGGCTGCGCAGCCGCGCCGCCGATGAGACGAAGCAGTTCTGGTTCGCCGAGAAGCCCAGCGCGGGCGTGAAGCTGCCCGCCGCCAGTGTCGGCCTGAAGGGTCTCGCCAGAGCAGCACGTCGATGGACGGTGAAGCTGTTCAAGACGAAGTAGCGTCGAACGCATGAATGCTGAGGACATGCTGGCCGTCGCCGTCAAAGAGGCGCGGATCGGACTCGCCGAAGGCGGGATCCCCATCGGCGCGGCACTCTTCGACGGCGACGGCCGTCTGCTGGGCCGGGGCCACAACCGCCGCGTCCAGGACGACGACGCGTCGATGCACGCGGAGACGTCGGCCTTCCGCAACGCCGGCCGCCAGCGGAGCTACCGCGGCACGACGATGGTCACGACCCTGTCGCCGTGCTGGTACTGCAGCGGCCTGGTCCGCCAGTTCGGCATCTCGCACGTCCTGATCGGCGAGGCCACGACGTTCCACGGCGGCCACGACTGGCTGGCGGAGCACGGCGTCGGGATCACCGTCGTCGAGGACCCGGAGCTGGTCGAGCTGATGACCACGTTCATCGCCGAACGCCCGGAGCTCTGGTACGAGGACATCGGCCAGGACTAGGCATGTCGCCACTGGTCCTGTCCGTAGCCGCAGGGTTGCGCGCTCTTTGTGACGCGTCCGTGGTTGATGAGGGGAGCTTTCATAAACCTGAGGTTTATGAAAGCTCCCCTCATAAAGATCAAGTTGCACGAGTGTGCCGCGACCGCAGCACTATCGTGGGATGCATGGCTGCAGTGCTGATCACCGGGGCGGACGAGGACGCGGAGATCGCCCGCCGACTCGTCCGCGCCGGCCACACCGTCCGGTTCGCGCCACTCGACGGCGCCTCGGCCGAGTCCCTGGACTCGCTCGACGTGCTCGTCAACACCGGCGGAGCCGCGCAGGAGACGTTCGAGGGCGCCGTCGAGAGCACCGCGCGCGTCCTGCAGACCTACCTGCCGCTGCTGGAACGGTCCGCCTCCGCCGTCGTGGTGAACGTCAGCGGCCCCGCGGACTCGCCGTCCGCGGCAGCGGTCAACATCGTCACGGTGCAGTACGCGAAGGCGTTCCCACAGATGCGGATCAACGCCGTCGAGCAGGACACCGGCGCCATCGTGCGGATGGCGCAGATCGGACAGGACGGGCCGACCGGCGGCTACTTCGACGCCACGGGCAACCCGCCCTGGTGATCAGGACGAGAAGCGCTGCGTCGCCTCGTCCACCGACTTCACGATGGTGAACACCGCGTCGAGCCCGGTCGCTTCGATGGGTCGCAACGCGGCGCGGGTCGACGCCACCACCACGAACTCGACGCCGGCCTTCGACGCGCGCTGCTGTCCCAGGACCAGGGCCTCCAGCCCGGCGGACCCCAGGAACCGGACGCCGCCGAGATCCACGACGACGGCTCGCAGGCCTTCCGTCACGTGGGTGTCCAGCGGGCCGGTCAGCGAACCACTGGAGGTGGTGTCGAGCTCACCGGACACACGCAGCACGACGACGTCGGGGGCGAGCCGGTCGACGACCACGGTGGCCAGAGCAGTGGGGTCAGGCACGTGATCTCCTTCGTAAGCGGTCAGCACCCCACGTTAACCCGGCCGGAGACCGGCGGTCGACGGCCCCTCAAGGAGGTGCGGCCTGCCTGCTGGGAAGCGTGGACGTGCTGGGTGAGGCGGGCGTGCAGTTCGTGGCACGCGGTGAAGCCGAGGCGGACGTCCTCCGGCGGGCACTGGACGGGCAGCAGCTGCGCGAACGGGTCACCGCCGATGGTGTCGACCGCCGTCAGGAAGCCTACGAGAGCCCCGACGAGCCGCCGGTGCAGGCCGAACAACGACAGCGCGTTCGCCAGCGCGAGGGTCGGTGCGGGCATCTCGTCCACGCCGGCAAAAGGGTCGAGGTCACGCAGCGTCACGGTGAACAGCACCGAATGGGTGTGTTCGGAGCGCGTGCCGTAGGCGTCGCCCTGGATGTCGCGCAGCACCGAGCGCATCTCGCTGCGCGGCTGCCAGAACGCCTGGTGGCGGCGCAGTTCCGCCAGCCCCTCGTCCGACAGCGCGACGGGTGAGGTGACCTCGGTCAACGACCGGAGCGCCCCCTCCCAGCGGGCTTCCAGCGCCGCGTGGAACTGGGCCAGCGCCGGGTGGTCCTCCCAGCCGGTGGCGACGTCGTCGAAGCCGCGCATCCGCAGCTCGTAGCAGATCCACAGCGACAGCTGCAGGTCGTCGTCCTGCCAGGCTTCCCTGGTGCCGCCGCTGACGAGCAGCGCGGGCCGCGGCGGGGGCGGCAGGCGCAGCGCTGCGACCAGGGCTGAGCTCATGTGGCCGCGGGGAGCGGGGAGGCGCATCAGGTTTCCTCACGCGTTCGGGCGATCAGCATGTCCACAAGGGACTCGGGGTCCGGGCAGCGTCGTTGCCGGGCGGCTCCGCAGCCGTTGTGGCGCAACCAGTCCAATTGCTGCTCCACAGTAGACAGAGTGCCACGATCGCGCAGTGCGACCTCGACGTGCTCCACGAGCGACACTGCCCGGTCGAACGCGGGGGAGAGTTTTCCGGTGTGTGGATCGGCGGCCAGTCCGTCGACCCCGTCGCGCGACGCCCGCCAATATGCCGCTCGCAGCACGGAATCGTCCACCCGCTGTTCGGAGGGTTCCGTCACGACGAGGGCCCGGACCAACTCGGCGAGGACCGCGACTTCCGTTGCCAGTTGCGGGATGTCGGCGATGCGGACCTCAACGGTCGGATGATCGGCCGACGGGCGGACGTCCCAGTACACCATCGCCCTGTCCATCAACGCTTCCGAGCTGATCAGCGCCTCGACGGTCCGGTCGTAGTCGTCGGGGCCGTGCCAGAACGGCGGCGGTCCGCTCACCGGCCAGCGCGACCACACCATCGACCGCCAGCTGGCGTACCCGGTGTCCTCTCCCTGGTAGTACGGGGAGTTCGCACTCAGAGCCAGCAACGTCGGCAGCCACGCACGCAGTTTGTTCGACGCCGCCAAGGCCTCGGAACTCGAGGAGACACCTACGTGGACGTGCAGTCCGCAGGCACCCGTTCCGGTGACGAGCCGTCGATGGGAGTACTCGATCCGGTGATAGCGGGGGTCATCCGATCCGGGAGGGGGCCCGGCCTCGCCGATCGGCGGCATGCCCGTCGCCACGAGCCGGCACCCTGCCTCGTCCGCGGCGTCCACGAGCACCCGGCGGCCGAGCCGGACCTGCTCGGACAGCTCGTCGAACGAGGAGGTGACACCGGTGGCGATCTCGATCTGGAACGGCGTGAGCTCACCCTGCACGTCGAGGTCTCCCGGCGCGCGCGAGATCTCCCGGACGCGGGGTGCCAGTGCCACCGGCCGCCGCGAATCGGGATCCACGAGCAGGAACTCCTGTTCCACACCGACCGTGTAGTGATTCATCGGAGAGCGGGTACCCGCTCTCCATGCTGATCAATCCCGGGGTGGCCAGATGAGACTGCGGCGCAGCAACACCGCAGGTCCAGGCTGGACGCGGCGCAGGCAGGGCAAGGGGTTCCGGTACCTCGACGGCGACGGCCGGGCGCTGTCCGCGAGTGACGTCGAACGGGTGAAGGCCCTCGTGATCCCACCCGCCTGGCGGGACGTGTGGATCTCACCGCACCCGAACGGCCACATCCAGGCCGTCGGGTACGACGACGCCGGGCGTCGCCAGTACCTCTACCACGACAAGTGGCGGGCCGACCGCGACACGGAGAAGTTCGCCCGCGTGCTGGAGCTCGCCCCGAAGCTCGGCAGGTTCCGCGAGCAGATCGAGAAGGACATGAGGACGCGCGGCCGGAGGCGGTTGCTCGCCATCGCGCTGCGGATGCTCGACCTCGGTGTCTTCCGCGTCGGCCATGAGGAGTACGCCGAGGAGAACGGGACGCACGGCGTCGCGACCCTGCTCTGCGAACACCTCTCGGTCACCGGCGACCGGGTGCGCTTCCGGTTCCCCGCCAAGCACGGCGTCCAGGTGGACCACGAGATCACCGATCGCGCGCTCGCCGGGGCCGTCCGGTCGTTGCTGCGGGACCGGACGCCGGACTGCCGCGTCTTCGACCTCACCGCGGACGACGTCAACGAACGCTTCCGCGAGCTGGTCGGCGACGAGTTCAGCGTGAAGGACCTGCGCACCTGGCACGCCACGGTCTTCGCCGCCCAGGCGTTCGCGCACGCCTTGCGCGAACGGGGCAAGCCGTCGAAGCGGGCGGTCAGCGCGGTCATGAAGGAGGTCGCGGAGGACCTCGGCAACACGCCGTCCGTGGCGAGGAAGTCCTACGTGGACCCGCGCCTGGTGGAGGCGTTCGAGCACGGCCGGGTGATCAACGGGGGCGACCCGGAACGGGCGGTGCGGAAGCTGCTCAAGCAGGCTTGACGGCGGCGGCGCGGTCGCACTGGCGGCACCACGCCGCCCCCTGCGCCGCCGCCAGCGAGGCGAAGCCGGCGAAGAGGTGCAGCGCGTTCGAGCCGGGGTTGACGTTGAGGAAGTTCACGACCTCGCCGTCGTAGCGGGCCAGGCCCAGCCCGAACATCACCAGGAACAGCACCGCCACGAGCAATCCGGTTCCGGTCAGCGCCTTCAGGCGCGGTACCGCGAACAGCAGGGCGGCGCCGAAGACCAGGTGGATGACGTTCTGCAGCGGGTTGACGCGCAGGCCCAGGACCCACGTGTCCGCCTCACCCGCGAACGACGAGAGACCGGTCACGAAGAACCCGGCCACGCCCCAGAGCACAAGCAGGGCGCCAGTGCCGATCGCCAGTTTCTGGGGCCACCGCAACCGGTTCATGACCCCAGTATCGCCAGAACCGGACATTCCCGCTCGCTCATTTCACTCCTCGGCCAGCAAGTCGTGCCGCAGCTGCTCCAGGGACTTGGTGAGCAGCCGTGACACGTGCATCTGGGAGATGCCCACGCGGCGGGCGATCTCCGTCTGGGTCAGCCGGCCGAAGAAGCGCAGGACCACGATCGTCCGCTCACGGCGCGGAAGGCCCCGCAGCATCGGCTGCAGGGCCTCGTGGATCTCCACGCCTTCCAGCGCTGGATCGTCGACGGTCGAGCTCTCCAGTGAGTCCAGAGGCGCGAACGCGATGTTCTTCTCGATCCGCAGGCCCTCGTAGACGTCGGTGAGCGACACCCCGAGGTGCCGGGCGATCTCCGAGGGAGTCGGAGACCGCCCGGTCCGGTGCGAGAGCTCGGCGGTCGCGCCGTCGATGGCATCGCACAGTTCTTTCAACCTGCGGGGCACGCGCACCGCCCAGCACTGGTCGCGGAAGTGACGCCGCACCTCGCCGGTGATCGTCGGCACGGCGTAGGACAGGAAGTCCGTCTGCCGTGAGACGTCGAACCGGTCGATGGCGTTGATCAGTCCGACCGCCGCCACCTGCGCGAGATCTTCCATGGGCTCGCCGCGTTCGCTGAAACGGCGAGCGATGTGCCGGGCAAGGGGGAGGTACTCGCGCACCAGCCGGTCCCGCATCACGTAGTAACGCGGCGAGTCACGGCTGATGCGGGCGAGTTCCTCAAACGCCGCGTGCTGGTCTGGCGTCAACGCGCACCGCGATCAGACCTGCGGCGGCGGCGTCACGTCGCCCCGCCAGGCGCCGGTCTCGGCACCGCGGTTCTCGATGAACTCCTTGAACCGCTTGAGGTCACCCTCGACCCGGTGGCCGACGACGCCCAGCGCCGCTCCGGCCTTCTCGGTGATGGTCTCGGGGGAGTACTCCATCTGGAGGTGCACCCGAGTCGTGTCGTTGTCCAGGCGGTGGAACGTCACCACGCCACCCTGCGGCGGCCCGTCGACCGTGGTCCACGCGACTCGCTCGTCCGCGTGCTGCTCGGTGATCTCCGCGTCGAACTCGCGGACGACCCCGCCGATCTTCGTGGTCCAGTGGGTCCTGGTCGGCGTGATCTGGTCGATCTTCTCGACCCCGTCCATGAACGCCGGGAAGGATTCGAACTGGGTCCACTGGTTGTAAGCCGTGCTCACAGGCACATGGACGTCCACCGACTTCTCAATGGTGGTCACGAAACCTCCTCCTTCGATTGGTGTCGGAAGGTGAGTACCCGAGCGACGCGCTGTTACACATCCGACCTGTGTCCACACTGGACGGTCACGCAGAGTGCCGAACCGCTTGCGGCCCGCACATCACGAAATCGCCCGCAGTGGTCAAATCGCTCTGTGATCCAAGTCTCACGGGCGGCATACTGCGCGGTATGTCAGGGGCCCCTAGGAGGCGCTGGTGCTCGAAGCGAACAACCTCGAGGTCGTCTACGACGACGTGATGCTGGTGCTCCGCGGCGTGAGCCTGCAGGTGCCGCAGGGCAAGGTCGTCGCGCTGCTCGGTGCGAACGGAGCGGGCAAGACGACCCTGATGAGGGCCTTCAGCGGCCTGCTCGACGTGCACGACGGCAAGGTGACCAAGGGCTCGATCATGCTCGACGGTGAACCGATCCACCGCCTCTCACCGGCCAAGATCGCGGACCGGGGCATCAAACAGGCTCTGGAGGGCCGCCGGATCCTGTCCGAACTGACCGTCGAGGAGAACCTCAAGGTCGGTGGCCACGCGAGGCCGAAGCGGCTCAAGCAGAACCTGGACCGCTGCTACGAGCTGTTCCCCCGGCTGCTCGAACGGCGAAGACAGAGCGCGGGCTACCTGTCCGGCGGCGAGCAGCAGATGCTCTCGATCGGCCGGGCGCTGATGTCGGAACCGTCCTACCTGCTGCTGGACGAACCCAGCCTCGGTCTCGCGCCGCTGCTGGTCCAGCAGATCCGCGACCTCGTCGTGAAGATCAACGAACAGGGCACCACGGTCCTGCTGGTCGAGCAGAACGCCAGCATGGCTCTCTCCATCGCCGACCACGGCTATGTGCTGGAGACCGGCAAGGTCGTCATGGACAAGCCGGCGGAGGCACTTCTCGCCGACGATGACATCCGCGAGTTCTACCTCGGCCTCGGCACCTCCTCGTTCCGTGCGGTCAAGCACTACAAGCGCAGGAAGCGGTGGTTGTCATGAGCGCCGGCGTGCGCGGTTCGGCGGAGGCGCCGTCCACCGCCGTCCTGGAGGTCACCGACGTCCGGCTCGCGTTCGACGGGGTCGTGGCGGTCGACGGGGTGTCGTTCGAGGTCGGGGAGGGTGAGCTCTTCGCCGTCATCGGCCCGAACGGCGCCGGCAAGACGTCCATCTTCAACGTCCTGAGCGGCGTCTACCGGCCGCAGCAGGGCACCGTGCGCTTCCGCGGGCAGGACCTGATCGGCATGCGGCCGCACCGCATCGCCGCGCGGGGCATGGCCCGCACGTTCCAGAACATCGAGCTGTTCTCCCACCTCACCGTCGTCGACAACCTCATGCTCGGCCGCCACAACCACATGCGGTACGGCGCGCTGTCGGCGTTCTTCTGGCTCGGCAGGGCCCGCACCGAGGAGCTGGAGAACAGGGCCGCGGTCGAGCAGGTCATCGACTTCCTCGAACTGGAGCAGTGGCGCCGGTACCCGGTCGGCCTGCTGCCCTACGGCGTGCAGAAGCGCGTCGAGCTGGGCAGGGCGCTGGCCATGGAGCCGAAGCTCCTGCTGCTCGACGAGCCGGTCGCCGGCATGAACGTCGAGGAGACCGAGGACATGGCCCGGTTCATCCTCGACGTCCGGGAGGAGCTGAACATCGCGATGATCATGGTGGAGCACGACATGGGTCTCGTGATGGACCTGGCCGACCGCGTGATGGTCATGGACTTCGGCCGCCCCATCCGCACCGGCACGCCCGCGGAGGTGCAGCAGGACCCCGACGTCATCCGCGCGTACCTCGGCGAGCAGCACAAGAGCGTGACGCCATGACAACAACGACCGTCGTCACGCGCGTGAAGAACAGGGCCGAGCACACGCCTGACCAGATCGCCCTGCGGGCCAAGGACTTCGGTATCTGGCAGGAGGTCACCTGGTCCGGCTACTGGGCGAACGTCGAACTGGTCGGCCACGCGCTGCTCGCGCTGGGCCTGCAGCCGGGCGAGCGGGTGGCGATCGGATCCGAGAACCGGCGCGAGTGGCTCTACGCCGACCTCGGCATCGTCGCCGCCAGGGGCATCACCGTCGGGCTCTACCCGACCAACCCGGCGTCCGAGGTCGCCTACCTGCTGTCCCACTCGGGTTCGCGGATCCTGATCGCCGAGGACCAGGAGCAGGTCGACAAGGCGTTGCTGGTGCTGGAGGACACCCCCGAGCTCGAATGGATCGTCTACGTCGAGCCGCGCGGCATCAAGGGTCGCTACGACAACCCGAAACTGCTGGCCTGGGACGACTTCCTGGCGCTGGGCGCCCAGCACCGCGACTCGTTCCCCGGTGAGCTCACCGAACGCATGGCGGCCGTCGAACCCGGCGACGTCATGACGTTGATCTACACCTCGGGCACCACCGGGCCGCCCAAGGGCGCGATGCTCACCGTGGCGAACGTCGAGTTCGCCGTCCACGTGCTGGTGGAGGGCGGCGGGTTCACCTCGCCGCCACCGTCCTCCGCCGACGTCACGCTGTCCTACCTGCCCTTGTGCCACGTCGCCGAGCGCATCTTCACGACGTGGTTCAGCGCGGCCAGCGGCGTGCAGGTGCACTTCGCCGAGTCGATCGAGACGGTGCAGGCGAACCTGCGCGAGGTGCAGCCGACGATCCTGTTCGGCGTGCCCCGCATCTGGGAGAAGGTGCTGGCCGGCGTCACGATCAGCGTCTCGTCCGCGTCCTGGCTCAAGCGCACGACCACCCGGTTCTGGCTCAAACGCGCCGAGGTCATCGGCGAAACGCTGGTGCACAACGGCGGTAAGCACACGGGCAAGAGCCGGTTGATCTACGCGCTCGGCTGGCTGTTCTGCTTCCGTGCGCTGAAGGCCCGCATCGGCATGCGGCACGTCCGGTACGCGGCTTCAGGAGCCGCGCCGATCGCGCCGGACGTGCTGAAGTTCTTCATGGGCATCGGGGTGCCGATGCACGAGGTCTACGGCATGACCGAGAACACCGCCGTGGCAACGGGGAACCGGCCCGGCCGGGTCAAGATCGGCACGGTCGGCGAACCGCAGCCCGGCACCGAGCTCCGGATCGACGAGGAGACCGGCGAGATCCTCACCAGGCACGGCGGCACGTTCGCGGGCTACTGGCAGGATCCCGACTCCACGCGACGAGTCCTGGACGACGGCTGGCTGCACACCGGTGACGTCGGCGAGTGGGTCGACGGCACGCACGTGAAGATCACCGACCGGATGAAGGACATCATCATCACCGCGGGCGGCAAGAACATCGCGCCGTCCGAGCTCGAGAACGCGCTGAAGACCTCCCCGTACATCAAGGAGGCCGTGGTGATCGGCGACCAGCGGGCCTACCTCGTGGCGTTGATCGGCATCGAGTACGAGACGGTCGGCCACTGGGCGCAGCAACGCAGGATCACCTACACCACCTACCGGGACCTGTCGGAGAAACCCGAGGTCCTGGAACTGGTGCAGGGCATCGTGACCGAGGCGAACGGCAAGTTCGCGACGGTCGAGCAGATCAAGAAGTTCCGGATGTTCCCCAAGGAGCTCGACCACGAGGACGGCGAGCTGACCGCGACCCAGAAGGTCAAGAGATCCGCGCTGGGCAAGATGTTCGACGACCTCGTGGAGAGCATGTATGGATGAGTTTCTCCAGTCGCTGATCCGGGGTCTCGGCACCGGGTCGATCTACTCACTGCTCGCGCTCGGCTTCGTGATCATCTACAAGTCGACGCAGGTGATCAGTTTCGCGCAGCCGGCGTTCATGCTGGCGGGCGCGGTGCTGGTCTCGTACCTCTCGCCCGCGGTGTCGTTCCTCGGGGCTGTTCTCGTCGCCGCCGTGGTGATCGCGGTGCTGGCGCTGGGCGTGGAACGCACGGTGCTGCGGCCGATGGTCGGCAAACCGGTGTTCGTGGTCGCGATCATCACCATCGGCGTGGACGTCGTGGTCAGGGTGGTCACCAACGCGTTCATCGGCCTCGACGTGCGGCAGGTCGGTGACCCGTGGGGCTTGAACACGGTCAGCTTCCTGGGTGCCGAGGTGCAGCAGCGCTACCTCGTGATGATCGCGACGACCGCGGTCGTGACGGCGTTGCTGTTCCTGTTCTTCCGGTACTCGCGGATCGGGCTCGCGATGCGGGCGGTGGCCTACGACCAGGAAGTCGCGCTGGCACAGGGCATCTCGGTCGGATCGGTGTTCGCGCTGTCGTGGGCACTGGCTGGCGGGCTCGCCGCGTTGGCCGGCGTGTTCGTGGCCACGGGCGCGGGCGTCGACCAGCAACTCTGGATCGTGGCGCTGAAAGCGTTGCCCGCGATCATCCTCGGCGGCCTGGAGTCGTTGGGCGGCGCGGTGGTCGGCGGTCTCGCGGTCGGTGTCGTCGAGTCGCTCTTCGGCACCTACCAGGGCGACTTCGCACCGTGGCTCGGGCCCAACTTCGGGCTGGTCGCGCCGTACGCGTTGATGCTGCTCGTCTTGCTCGTCAGACCGTACGGGCTGTTCGGCAAGAGAGAGGTGGAGCGGCTGTGAAAGGTCGTCCTGAGCTGTACACCTCATATGGGCAGGACATGGGATTCCTGAACACGCGTCCCAAACGCGCGTGGTCGGGCGGTCTCGTCGTGCTCGCCCTCGTCCTGCCGTTCATGATCACCGACGACCTGCTGCAGCTGCTCGCCACCGGGTTCGTGGCGGCGATCGGCGCGATCGGGCTGAACATCGTCACGGGGTACGCGGGCCAGGTCTCCCTGGGGCACGCGTTCTTCCTCGCGATCGGTGCGTACACGGCCGCGGCGCTGTCCGGCCCCGAGGACGGGCGGGTGATCGGGTTCGGCATCACGTCGCTGCCGGTCTGGCTGCTGGCCTCGGGGTTGGTGGCCGCGTTGTTCGGCGTCCTGGTGGCGCCGGTGGCGGTGCGGCTGCGGGGGCTCTACCTCGCGATCGTGACGCTGGGGCTGGTCTTCCTGGGGGAGCACGTGTTCCGGGAGTGGACGTCGCTGACCGGCGGGCCCGGTGTCGGCCGGCCCGCCGCCGTGCCCGAGCTGTTCGGGGTGCGGCTGGACCAGGACAGCGCGCTGTTCACGGCGGCACAGCAGCTGTACCTGCTGATGTTCGTGCTGCTGGTGATCTTCGGTGTGCTGGCGCGGAACCTGGTGCGATCGCGCGTCGGGCGGGCGTTCGCGGCGGTGCGGGACCGGGACCTGGCCGCGTCGGTGATCGGCGTCGACCTGACGAGGTACAAGGTCCTGGCGTTCGCGGTGTCCTCGTTCTACGCGGGTGTCGCGGGCGCGTTGTTGTTCGTGGTGAACGGGTTCTTCGATCCCGGCTCGTTCAGCCTGCTGTTGTCAGTGCAGTACATCGCGATGGTGCTCATCGGCGGCGCGGGCACCATCTCCGGAGCGATCATGGGCGCGCTCTTCATCACTCTGCTGCCACGCATCACCAGGGAACTGCCCACGGTGCTGCCGTTCATCAGTGGTGACGCGACCGGCGCGTTCACGGTCTTCCAGCTGGAAGCCGTGCTCTACGGCGTGCTCATCATCGTGTTCCTCATCGTCGAGCCACGAGGGTTGTTCGGCATCTGGGTCCGCGTCCGCAACTACTGGCGCACCTGGCCGTTCTCGTACTGAGGAGAGAATCCCCATGTCCGGTAAGAGACTCGCAGTCATATTCGCTGGAGCGTTACTTCTCGCCTCATGTCGTGGTGGTGGTGACGCCGCGCCGCAGGAGGGCGCCGGCGGCATCAAGGTCGACGCCGGGGTGACCAAGGAGGCGTGCCCGAACGCCGTCGACAAGTCCAAGGGCTGCATCTACCTCGGCACCATCTCCGACCTCACCGAGGGCCCGTTCAAGACCCTGGCCGTGCCGATCACGGACTCGCAGAAGGCGTTCTGGAAGCGCGTCAACGACAAGGGCGGCATCGGCGGCTACGAGGTCGACGTCACCAAGTACGTCAAGGACAACAAGTACAACCCGCAGATCCACAACCAGGTCTACCAGGAGATCAAGGGCAGCGTCCTGGCGCTGACGCAGACGCTCGGCTCGCCCACCACCGTGGCGATCCTGCCGGACCTCGAGAAGACCCCGATGGTCTCCGTGCCGGCGTCCTGGACCTCGTTGTGGGGCCACCAGGAGGTCGTGCTGGAGTCCGGCGCGAACTACTGCGTCGAGTCGATGAACGCCGTCGACTACGCCACCGAGAAGATGGGCGTGAAGTCCGTCATGGCCGTGCACAACGCCGGTGACTACGGCGACGACGCGGCGGCCGGCACGAAGATCGCGGCCGAGAAGCGCGGGCTGACGTTCGAGAACGTGACCACCACGGCCGGCCAGGACAACCAGGGCGGTGCGATCGACGCCGTGGTGTCGAAGAAGCCCGACCTGGTGATCCTGACGACCGGGCCGACCGACGCCGCCGTGATCATCGGCCAGGCCGCGGCCCGTGGCTTCAAGGGCAAGTTCATCGGCACCTCGCCGACGTGGAACCCCGGTCTGCTGAAGTCGCCGGCCGCTCCCGCGATCAAGGCGTTGTACATGCAGTCGGCACCGTGGAAGTCGTGGGGCACCGAGTCCGTCGGTCACACCGCGATGCGCGCGGCACTGCCCGGCGTGACGCCGAACGACGGCTACACCGCCGGTTGGGTGTGGGCGTACCCGCTCAAGGCGGCGCTCGAGAAGGCGGCGTCGAACAAGGACCTGACGCGTGCCGGCGTGCTCGCCGCTGTGCGCCAGCTCAACTCGGTGGACTACGAGGGCATGCTTCCTTCGGGGGCGGGCAACTTCTCCGCCTCGGCCCAGGACGGACTGTTCCGTCAGTCGACGCTCTACCGGCCCGACGACGCCGCTCCGACCGGAGTGACGCTGGTGGAGGACTTCTTCACCGGCTCGACGGCGAAGGACTTCAAGTTCGAGAAGCCCTGCTACCAATGAACCGAACGGGTGACACCCGACGCTGAAACCGGACATCTCTGACTAGTCTCGCTGCTGAGGCTTGGTAGGAGGTTGTGACGGTGCTGTCGTGCGTCGAGGTTCGCCGCTCCACCGGAGGCCTCCGGTTGTTCGTCCGTCCCCCGGCCGCGTCGCTCTGGAGCGCGCGGCTGGGGTACGAGCGGGTGTCGGAGTTGCTGACCGCGATTCGTCAGGCGCAGTCGTGCACCGTGCCGGACGTGGCACTGCGGTACGTGCCCGACCAGCGCACCGGTGAGGCGGTGCTGGCGTGCGAGACGGGGTCCGTTCTGCTGGACGCCGACGAGGTGTCGGCGTTGCACGACACGCTTCGCGCGCACATGCCGGACCGGATGAGGCCTCTCCCCATCTAGGACAAACGGCGCTCAAGCCAATCGGTGCGCGTGCGCCTCGCCCGGACGGAAAGCCCGGCGTCGGGGAAGATCGCGTCGAAGCCGTGGAACCCGCCTGCCCACGTGTGCAGTTCGGCGTCACCGCCCGCCGCCCAGATGCGGGACGCGTAGGCGACGTCCTCGTCGCGGAACACCTCCGCCGTCCCGGTGTCGACGTACGTGGCGGGCAACCCGGACAGGTCCTCGGCCAAAGCCGGTGACACGTAACCGGGAACGTCCGTGAGGTCGCCGAGCACCGAGCGCCAGCCGAACTCGTTCATCTCCCGCGTCCACACCCCGGGTTCGCCCGAGTACTGCGTGCTGGACGTGGTGTTGTTGCGGTGGTCGAGCATCGGGCAGATCAGCACCTGGGCCGCGATCTCCGGGCCGCCCCGGTCGCGGGCCATCAGCGTGATCCCGGCGGCCAGACCGCCGCCGGCGCTGATGCCCGCCACGACGATCTTCCCGATGCCGAGGGCTTCCGCGTTCTCGGCCGTCCACAAGAGGCCGCGGTAGCAGTCCTCGACGAGTGTCGTCCCGTTCGCCTCCGGAGCGAGCCGGTGTTCCACCGTGACCACGACGACGCCGAGTTCTTCCAGCCACTGCAGGGGGATGTCGATCTGGGAGAAGCGGTCGCCCATCATCATGCCGCCACCGTGGATCCA
This sequence comes from Lentzea californiensis, assembly GCF_024648825.1. GTDB lineage: Bacteria > Actinomycetota > Actinomycetes > Mycobacteriales > Pseudonocardiaceae > Lentzea > Lentzea californiensis. The sequence goes on along the minus strand of NZ_JANBBE010000014.1, from coordinate 164,956 downwards.
GTAGACGCACGGCGCGGGCTCGGTGAGTCCCTTGGGGCGGAAGACGGTCAGCGTGATCTCGCCGACCGTGACGTCGTGCCGTTCGGCGTCGGTCTTGAACGGTGGCGACGGCATCTGGCGGATCTGCTGGAGCAGCTCGTAGGTGAGCTCGATCCCCAGCGGCATGCCGGCGAGGAGTGTGCGCAGCTCGGGGTCGATGGCCGGGCGGGACATCAGAACGCCGCCTTTCCGCCGACGGGCAGCTCGTCGGAATACGTGGACTCGCCGTCGAGCAGGGTCTGGAGGTTCGCGACGAGAGCCTGCGCCTCCTCGGTGGCGAAGAACGCGCTGTGCGCCTCGGCCGTCGTCCAGCCCTCGGTCACGTGGACGACGTCCGGGTTGCCGGCCGAGCGGCTGACCAGGAAGACCACGCAGTCGTCGTTGGTCAGCGACGGTGCGTTGAGCAGGAACTCGACCACTTCGTCGCGCTTGCCGGGCCGGGCGGTGAGGGTGGCGTGGAAACCGTGCTCGACGCTCATCTGTTCCTACCTTCTGTTCGTTCCGCTGTTCTGGCGATGGACTCATCAGATCAGCTTGAACAGGGTGGACAGGAGATCGATGCTGTCGCACTCTTGCCCAATCCTGCCGATCTACGTGATCGGCGCGGGAGAGCTCGCCTCCGGGACCAGGATCGCGGGCGTCCCGGTGCCGTCCGCGGGCACGGACCACACGTCGTTGAGCCCGTCGTCGCGCTGGATGCCGTACGCGACGGTCCTGTCGTCGACCCAGGCCGGTTGGTCGTCGACGCTGCGGGTCTCGGCGAGCTCGGTGATCCGGCGCGTCGCCAGGTCGAGCACGGACACCCGCCAGCCCTTCTGCGGGTCGCCGCCGACCGCCTTCTTGTAGGCGACGCGGGTGCCGTCCGGGGAGAGCGACGGGCACTCGACGTCGTCCAAGTCCGTGAGCGGACGGATCTTGCGCGCCGCGAAGTCGCCTTCGAGCAGGTAGCGGTGGCCGCCGGTGGACATGGTGGCGTAGAAGCGGTTGTCGTCGGCGGTGAACGTGACGCCCCAGTAGTTCGTGTCGACCGGCCGCTGCGGCATGCCCTCGACCGCGAACTCCTCCAGCGACGCGACCAGCGCGCCGGTCTTCGTGTCGAGGATGCCGGTGCTGGTGGAGAACCCGTTGGCGGCGTAGGAATGCCCGTCGACGAACAGCGTCCACGCCACCATCCGGCCGCTGGCCGACACCCGCGTGCGGTTCGGGAACCCGGTCAGCGGGACCGTCCTGAGCTCCTTCAGATCGCGGTCGAGCACGGCCAGTTCGCTCGCCTTCAGCGCTCCGACCGGCCGCAGGCAGGAGATCGTGCCTGCGGCCGAGTAGACGCGGTCGCAGCGTTGCTCGGTGACCTCCCGCGACCCGGCCGGGTCGGTCCGCGACACCGTGGAGAGCTTGCCGTTGCTCAGGACCATCAGCCTTGGCCCGGCACCGGCCGGAACGGACTGCGCGGCGTCGTCCGGCGTAACACCGGACAGCGCGGTGTAGCCGGCGGCGACTCCCCCGAGCAGGACGGCGGCGGTCAGGGTGATCAGCAGGCGCTTGGTCACGGGCGGCGTCCCAGCAGTGCGGCGGTGGCGATCAGGGCGCAGACCACCGCGACGGCGGCGATCCGGGTGGCGGCTTCGGGACTCCAGAACTGCCAGGCGAGACCGAACAGCACGGACGAGCCGAGGTAGGCGAGCGCCTGTCCACTTTGGATCAGCGCGATCCCAGTGGTGCGCAGGCGTTCCGGCAGGACCGGGCCCGCGAGCGCCATCAGCACGCCGTCCGTGCACGCGTAGAAGACGCCGTAGAGCAGCACCACCAGCACGAGGAGCGGCCAGCCGCCCAACGGTCCGTGCAGCAGCAGGTAGACGACGGTCAGCGCGCCGTATCCGGCCAGCATGACCCTGAGCCTGCCGACCCTGTCGGCGAGTGCGCCCAGTGGCGCGGCGAGCAGCAGGTAGACCAGACTCGTGCCCACGGCGAGCAACGGGAACCAGCCGAACGCCAGCCCTTCGCGCTTCTGCAGCAACAGGTACACGAAGCCGTCGCCGATGGTGACCAGGCCGAGCAGCGACGCGGCCAGCACGATCCGGCGGACGGCCGGGTCCTTGAGCAGCGCGAGTTTGAGAGGCTCCCTGCGTGCCAGGGGTTCCGGCCGGTCCCGCACGTAAAGCACGAGCACCAGCACGCCGAACGCGGCGATGCAGGCGCTGGTGACGAACACGGCGTCGAACGACTGGGCGGAGGCCGCGAGCACGGCCATCGCGACCAGCGGCCCGGCGAACGCGCCGATGCCGTCCATCGCCCGGTGCACGCCGAACGCCCGTCCCAGGTCGCCGCTGGGCGTCGAGAGGGTGATCAGCGCGTCGCGCGGGGCGGTCCGCAGGCCCTTGCCCGCGCGGTCGGCGGTGATCACGAAGCCCAGCGCGGTCAGGGAGTTCCCGGCGGCGAGGAGTCCGAGCTTGGCGACCGCCGAGACGCCGTAACCGAAGCCGGCGACGGCCTTGCGCTTGTTCGTCCGGTCGGCGAGGTAGCCGCCCGCGAGTCTGAGGAGCGTGGTGGCGCCGGTGTAGACGCCGTCGATCAGCCCGTACGCGGCGGGACTGAGCTGGAGGCCGATGACCAGGTACAGCGGCAGGACCGCGGCCACCATCTCCGACGAGACGTCGGTGATGAGGCTGACCGTGCCGAGCGCGAAGACGTTGCCGCTCAGCCCTTTCCAGTTCGCTGACTTCGGCTTGTCTAATGTGGACAGGTACATCATCGGCCTCCAGCGGTCCGTCAGTGGCAGTTGGTCGTGCCGCTGTCGGTGTAGGTCTTGCCCGCCTCGGGGACGAACTGCCAGTCGAAGCTGTTGCTGTGCAGCGTCAGCTTCAGCACGCCGCGCGTGCCGGTGTTGCGGGCCTCGCTGTTGGGCTTGATCGTGCCGAAGCCGTAGGCGCCCGCGCCGCCCATGCCCGCGACGAACGTCCGGATGCCCCGCGAGTTGTCCAGCCCGCCCGTGGGGTTCTGCGGGGCGAACCGCTCGTACTGGTGGTTGTGACCGAAGACCACCACGTCGGCGTTGGCGTCGTACAGCGCCTGGAACAACGGCCTGGTGGCCGTCGAGGGCGAGTGGTTGGCGCCGCTGGTGAACAGCGGGTGGTGCCAGTACGCCGCGGTGCACGGCTTCGTGCTCGCCGCCAGGTCCTGCCGCAGCCACTGCTCCTGCGCGCTGCCCGCCGACATGCTGATGTTGGAGTTCAGCGACACGATGTGCCAGTTGCCGAGGTCGTAGGAGTAGTGACCGCGGCCGGACGGCCCGGCCTGTGCGCCGAAGTAGTTGTAGTAACCCGTGGCGCCACTGGTGTGGTAGTCGTGGTTGCCCGGCGTTGGCCTGGTGCGCGCCTTGTGCCGGCCCCACGTGGGCTCGTAGTAGGTGTTGAACTGGCTCGCGGTGCCGTCCGGGTAGACGTTGTCGCCCGTGGTCCAGACGGTGCCCTGGATGTTGTCCAGCAACGCGGCCGTGGCCGTGTCACCGGAACCGGAGTCGGCGATGTCGCCCGCGCCGACCCAGACCGGGTCGCCGGGAGGCGGGATCGTGCCGTCGGTGACGACGAGCTGCGGTGCGGTGGAACCGGACTCGCGGGAGTCGTAGTCGGCGCCGTCCGTGCTGCTCGACGTGATGCCGATGCTGTAGGTGCCGTTGCCCGTGACGTAGCCGGTGACGTCGACCTCGTACCAGGCGTTGCGCACGACCGAGCCGAGCGAACCGAGCGTGGCGCCGTCGATCGCGGGCTGGTTGTTCCAGGTCACCGCGGTCTCGGTCCAGCTGACGTTGGACATCACCCTGAACGTGCCGCCGTTCGGGCTCTGCGCGCCGGAGACGTCGTCGGTGTGGATGCGCAGCTTGGCGTTGCTGACGCTGCCGGTGATCCCGGAGACGGTGAACTTGAGGAACGACCGCTTGATCGACGAGTTGTCGATGCCGAGCTGGCCGGACGTGCCGTAGTTCGTGCCGGTGGACCCGTTGTCGACGTAGGTGTCGGCGGTGGGCGTGAAGGTGGTGGTGGCAGCGAGAGCTGCGGTGGAGGCGGTGAGTGTGGCCGCCGTGACGATGACGGTGGAGAGCACGGCCAAAGGAGCCCTGCGTCGTGACATGCCTGTCCTTGTGGTGGTGGGCGGACATGGGCCGTCGCGAAGAGTAGGGGCGCGGTGGTTCGGTCACCAATGATCGTTCGGCGGCGGTTGGGTGAACGGTGGGAAAACCCCTCCAGGGGGTGACTGCCGGGGCGGATCGGTATTTCCACGCCCGCTGCCCGCTCCATCAGAACATGGGAGTCGAGGTCTGCGACCCTCGCTGGCTCGCGGCCGTGCCAGGGGCCGAGCTCGTGGTCGCGCTGGACGAGGTGGGGGAACACGCCGCAGCCGGGCACCGGGTGACGGTGCTGATCGACTTGGTGCCGGACAACGTGACGATGCTGCGGGGCCTGGCCGCCGAAGCCGTGGCCGAAGGCGCCCGCAAGGTGCGGGTGCGGCCGCACGGCGTCGACCGGGTCGATCTCGTCTACGCGGCCGTGGAGCTGAACCGGGTCGCGGAGGATGACGCCGTCGAGGTGCAGTTCGACGTCACGTCCACCGCCTTGCTGCGGGCCGATCCCACAGCGTTCATGCGGGTCGATCCGCTCGTGGTGCGGGCGGACGGGACGGTCGTGCCGATCTGCGCCGGGCTGGAGCGGTACGCGCTCGGGTCACTCGGGTCGCTTCCCGACCTGCTGGCCGCGTGGGACCCCGAGCCCGTCCGCGACCTGTGCCGGGTCGCCCTGGTCCGCGCGCTGGCCGACACCGGGCCGCTCGTGTCCTGGTACGAGCACCTCACCCGGACAGCAGCCGGGCTGCGCTCCTCGTGTTGATCACCTGGTCCGGTTCGACACCGCACTCCTCCGCCCGCGCGCAGCCGTAGTTCAGCCAGTCGAGCTGGCCGGGCGCGTGCGCGTCGCTGTCGATGGAGAACGTGCACCCGGCGTCGACGGCCAGGCTGAGCAGCCGGCGCGGGGGGTCGAGGCGTTCCGGCCGTGAGTTGATCTCGACGGCGGTGCCGTGCTCGGCGCAGGCCTCGAAGACCTGGACGGCGTCGAACTGGGACTCCGGGCGGCCCTTGCCCACGACCAGCCGGCCCGTGCAGTGGCCGAGGACGTCGACGTGCGGGTTCTTGACCGCGTTGACCATCCTGCGGGTCATCTCGGCGCGCGGCATCTTCAGTTTCGAGTGGACGCTCGCGACCACGACGTCGAGGCGTGCCAGCAGGTTCTCGTCCTGGTCGAGCGAACCGTCGTCGAGGATGTCGACCTCGATCCCGGTGAGGACCACGAACGGCGCCAGCTCGGCGTTGAGCTCCGCGACGACCTCGAGCTGCTTCTCGAGCCGCTCCCGGGACAGTCCATTCGCGACGGTCAGCCGCGGGGAGTGGTCCGTCAGCACCATGAACTCGTGGCCGAGATCGCGTGCCGCCTCGGCCATGTCCCTGATCGGGCTGCCGCCGTCGGACCAGTCGGAGTGGACGTGGCAGTCGCCCTTCAGCCGCGCGCGCATCTCCTCGCCGCCGGTGATGTCGACGTGCCGGAGCTTCGCCAGGTACGACGGCTCGCGGTTCGCGAGCGCGTCCGCGACGACCCCGGCCGTCGACTTGCCCACGCCCTTGAGGTCGGTGAGCGTGCCGAGCTTCGCCCGTTTCTCGACGTCGGCGGGGTCGAGGCCGGCGAGGACGGCGGCCGCGTTGCGGAACGCCTGGACGCGGTAGGTCGGCTCGCCGGCACGTTCGAGGTGGAAGGCCACCTGCTTCAACGCCTTGACCGGATCCATACCCCTTCCTACCTCATCCGCGGTGTCCGCGCGCCTCGCGTGCCACCGTCTCGAATGGTGCCGGTGCGGTGAATTTCACCCGACCTTCGGGGGTGTCGACCGGACCGGCGACTGCGGAAGCGTTCTGCCGCTGGCCGACGATCGTGAGGGGTACGCGGTGAGGAAGCGTTGGGGCGCGGCGGCTTTGGTCGCTCCGCTGTTCATGTCCCTGGTGGGAACGGCCCAGGCGGCGCCGGGACCGTTGGACGAGTACTACACGCAGACCGTCGCCTGGGCCGAGTGCCCGGCGGGCTGGATCTCGCCCTCGGCGGGGGTCGAGTGCGCCACCGTCATCGTGCCGATGGACTACAAGAACCCGGGCAACGGCAACCTGGAGATCGCCCTCTCGCGCAAGAAGGCGACAGATCCGGCGCGCCGCAGAGGCGTGCTGATGACGAACCCCGGCGGACCCGGAGGCTCGGGCCTCGGCGCCGTGCACTGGTTCAACGCCCAGACCGACGTCCTGAAGATCTACGACGTCATCGGCATGGACCCGCGCGGTGTCGGCCGGTCGACGCAGATCCGCTGCGTCTCCACGCCGTCGGACGACGAGTTCCCCTCGCGCCCAACGGATGCGCAGCTCTCGAACTGGTCGGACTACGCCCGCGCGGTCGAGGACAACTGCCAGCGCGGCGGCGGTGAGATGCGCCGGTTCATCTCGACCATGAACACCGCCCGCGACATGGACGTCATCCGCGGGGCCATGGGGGAGAAGAAGATCTCCTACGTCGGCTACTCCTACGGCACGCAGCTCGGCGCCGTCTACGGCTCGATGTTTCCCACGCGCCTCGACCGCAGCGTCCTCGACTCCGCCCTGGACCCGCTGAAGACGTGGCACGAGCAGGACGTCGACGTGGTGGACGCGATCACCGACAACCTCCGCAAGTGGACGGAGTGGACCGCCGCCCGCAACGGCACCTACGGCCTCGGCACCACCCCCGCCGCGGTGCGCGGTGAACTCGACGCCATCGCCGCGCGCCTGAAGACCGGCCCCCACGGCGGCTACGCGGACGTGACCTCCTTCGACTACGCGGCGGGCGCCACCCGCTACCGCCGCTCCTGGGCCGCGTTCTCCCGCCACATCGCCTCGATCAAGGCGGGCGCCGCGGACCCGGCAGAGGCCTCCGCGATCGTGGCCGCACTCAAGAAGGGCGACATCGAGCCCACGTCACCGGGCACCTACCAGGCCGTGGTGTGCGAATGGGACTGGTTCTCCGACGTCAACACCTACTACAACGACATGAAGCGCTGGCGCGACACCAACCCGTACGGCGGCACCGTCGACTACATGGCGCCGACCAACTGCACGTTCCGCGCCTTCCAGCGCCCGGAGAAGATCCCGGCCATCACCCGCAAGTACCCGGCCGGCCTGGTGGTCAACTCCGACGGCGACACCCAGACCCCGCTCGCCAACGGCCGCGTCATGGCGGAGCACCTGAGCCAGCCGCTGATCAGCGTGGCCAACGACGGCCAGCACGGCCACTACGCGTTGCGCCGCAACACCTGCGTCGACACGCTGGTCAACAAGTACCTGGTGTCGGGGATCCTGCCGGCGTCGCGGGTGACCTGTGCCGGGACGGACATCGCGGAGACCGTGCCTCCTGGTCAGGCGGCGACCCTGGGTGTGCAGTCGGCCCGGCCGTTGAGCGACATTCTCGGTGAGATCGCAGCGGAGACGAAGCCCTTCTAGTGGTGCGGCCTGGAAGGTTGCCGGGGGAATGCGCGGTCAGACGGCCACGAGGTGCCCTGCTGGGCGTGGATTACCTCGCCAACCTTCCGGGTCACACCACTAGTGCCCTACGCCGGAAGTCCGCCGCTGAAGTCCCTGCCGTTTGTGCCGCACGCGGGGCGCTTTCGTGCGCGTGGAGCGCACGAAAGCGCCCCGCGTGCAGTTGATGACGGCGTGGCTGAGGCCCCGCGACGTTGATGAGGGGAGCTTTCCCAAACCTGAGGTTGATGAAAGCTCCCCTCATCAACCTTCATACTTTGATGACGAATTTCCGGCGCAGGACACTAGCCGGGCGGCACGACGCGGCCGAGCCGTTTGCGCGCTCCTACGTCCTGGTAGCGCGCGACGGTCTCGGCCAGCTGCTCGCAGGCCCGCTCGATGGCCTGCCTGGCCTCGTTGCGCTCGCTGGTGATGGCGCTCAGGATCAGCCCGGTCAGCGCCACCGAGCCGTTGAACGCCTGCAGCACGATCATGGTGGTCAGCAGGTCGCCGGTGGCGAAGTGACCGCTGGCCGCGGCCATCACGGCGGCCACGGAGATGATCACCGCGCACGGGGCGGCGATCGCGTGCTGGAAGCGGAGCGCGGCCCAGATCAGCATCGGGAACACCAGGAACAGCAGGCGCAGTTCCGTTGTCGTCACGAAGAACGCGAGCGCGGCGGTCGTGACCAGCAGTGCGGCCGCCTCCGCCAGCCTGCGCGGCGCGGCGTTCCACTGGCGCGGCACGGTGAGCAGCAGCGGCGTGAACACCAGCACGCCCATCGCGTCGCCCGTCCACCACACCGACATCACGGCCGGTACCTCGTGCCACGCGATCACGCCACCGAGCCGCAACGCCACCGCGCCGACGAACGCGCTGACCAGCATCGCGCCCAGCGCCCCCGCGAACACGAGCAGCAGCGCGTCCTTCAACCGGTCGAGCGCGGGGCGGAAGCCGAAGCGGGTCAGCAGGTACCAGGCGAGCAGGGGCGCGGCCGTGTTGCCCGCGGTGATCAGCAACGCCGAGAACAGCGGCGCGCCCAGGGAGATGTTGGCGGCGAACGCTCCGAGCGTGATCCCCGGCCAGATCCGGCGGCCGGTCATCAGCAGCGCCGCCACGGAGATCCCCGTCGGCAGCCACAGCGGAGTGACCTGACCCTTCACGAGGGCCAGGACCAGGCCGACCTGCGCGGTCGCGAAGTACGCGACAGCGACCGCGGCGATCGTGGCGGCGGTGCGGAGTGCGGCGTTCACCGCCACATGCTGCACCTGTGCACACATGTTGGCCATACCTCGCCACAGGGCGTACCCACCTGGACTCACTCCGTAGATAGGTACCGGTCAGTTCCGGAAGCATGGTCGGCAGGTGCCGGGCTTTGACCAGTGCAAATCGACATACCGGCTGGTATGCTCGGCGATTCCCAGGCAGTCGCTGGGCCGTTCGGGTCGACCTCGGCCGTGCGGTTGCGTCCGAGGGCAGGTGACTAGTACCCGTTGGTAACAAGCCGCTTAAGGGGACCCATGAAGACGGTGTTCACGACCTGCCCGCTCTGCGAAGCGACCTGCGGGCTGGAGCTGACGGTCGAGGGCGACCGCATCACGAAGGTGCGCGGCGACCGCGAGGACGAGTTCAGCAGGGGCTTCATCTGCCCCAAGGGCGCCTCGCTCGGCACGCTCGACGCCGACCCGGACCGGCTGAGCACGCCGCTGATCAAGCGCGACGGCGAGTTCCAGGAGGCGACCTGGGAGGAGGCCTTCGCGTACATCGACGAACGCCTGAAGGACTTCCCCGATCGCGACGCCGTGGCCATGTACCTCGGCAACCCGGTCGTCCACTCGCTCGCCGGCGGTCTCTACGCCGGACCGCTGCGCAAGGCACTGGGCAGCCGCAACGTCTTCACCGCCAGCACCGTCGACCAGATGCCCAAGCACGTGCAGGTCGGCCACATGTTCGGCGGCATCTTCTCGATCCCCGTGCCCGACATCGACCGCACCGACTTCATGCTGGTGCTGGGCGCGGACCCGTTCTCGTCCAACGGAAGCCTGTGGACGGTCCCGGACGCGCCGGGCCGGTTCAGGGACCTGCAGAAGCGCGGCGGCAGCTTCGTCGTCGTCGACCCGCGCCGCAGCCGCACCGCCCAGGCGGCCGACCAGCACGTCGTGATCAGGCCGGGCACCGACGTGTTCCTGCTGCTGGCGCTCATCCACGAGCTGTTCGCGCAGGACCTGGTGAACCTGCGCGAACTCGCCGGGCACGTCACCGACCACACGGTCGTCCGGCAGCACGTCGAGAAGTTCAGCCCCGAGGCCGTCGAGGGGCGCACGGGCGTCGGCGCGGCCACGATCCGTGCGCTGGCAAGGCGACTGGCGTCAGCCGAACGCGCCGCGGTGTACGGCCGGATCGGCACGACGACCGTCGAGTTCGGCACGGTCGCGTCGTGGGCGGTCGACACCCTCAACGTCCTGACCGGCAACCTCGACCGGCCCGGCGGCGTGATGTGGCCGCTGCCCGCGCACAGCAAGCGCGGATCCGGCAGTGGCAAGGGTTTCGGCATCGGTCGCTGGCACAGCCGGGTCAAGGGCCACCCCGAGGTGATGGGGGAGTACCCCGCCGTCACGATGGTCGACGAGATCGAGACGCCCGGCGAGGGCCAGGTGCGGGCGCTGTTCACGATCGGCGGCAACCCCGCGCTGTCACTGCCGAACTCGGCGCGGGTGAACGACGCCTTGTCCTCGTTGGACTTCATGGTCAGCGTCGACCCGTACCTCAACGAGACCACGAGGCACGCGGACGTCGTCCTGCCGACGCCGCCACCATCACGCCGCGACCACTACGACATCGCGTTCCTCAACAACTCCGTGCGCAACGTCGCGAAGTACTCGCGCGCGGCGATCCCGCTGGAGGAAGGCAGGGTCGACGAGACGGACATCTTCTTCCGCCTCACCACGATCCTCGCCGGCATGGGCCCGGCGGCCGACCTCGACGCCATCGCGGCGTTCCAGCTCGACGACCTGAGGAAGAAGGCAGGCGCCGACTTCGAACCCGAGGGCGAGACGCGCGAGGAACGCCTGCTGGACCTCAAACTCCGCACCGGCGCGTACGGGGTGACGCTGCGGCAGTTGCTCGACCACCCGCACGGCATCGACCTCGGCCCGCTCACCCCGCGCCTGCCGGAGATCCTGCGCACGCCGTCCGGCAAGGTCGAACTGACTCCGCAGCCGATCATGGGCGACCTGCCGCGCGTGCTCGCCGCCCTCGGCACGCCCGAGTCCGGCATGGTCCTGGTCGGCCGCAGGCACCTGCGCACCAACAACTCCTGGATGCACAACGTGCCCGCGCTGGTGAAGGGCAAGCCGTTGTGCACGCTCCTGGTCAACCCCGGCGACGCCACCCGCATCGGCCTGACCGACGGCGGGACCGCCCAGGTCACCTCGCGCGTCGGCAAGATCGAGGTGCTGGTCGAGGTCACCGCGGACATCGCGCCCGGCGTCGTCTCGATGCCGCACGGCTGGGGCCACGACCAGCCCGGCACGCGGCTCACCGTCGCGGCGGAGCACGCCGGCGTGAACGTCAACCTCCTCACCGACGACCTGCGCATCGACCCGCTCTCGGGCACCGCGGTGCTGAACGGCACCCGCGTGCAGGTCGTGCCCGCCTGAAGAAACCCGTCCGGAAACACCCAGTGCTCAGAGGAGTCGTGATGACCGCCGGAGTCACCAGCCCGAACGCGGTGCGAGCCATCCGCCGGATAGCCGACCTGCCGTTCCTCGCGGAGCAGGCCTACGGCGACGCGGTGGCGTGGCGGTTCAAGCAGGACGGGCAGTGGCGCGAGCAGACCTACGCCGAGGTCGCCGAGCTGGTGCTGGACCTCGCCTCCGGGTTCGTCCACGCCGGACTGGAGGCGGGGGACCGGGTCTGCGTGCTCGCGAACACCCGTCCGGAGTGGACGGCGGTCGAGCTCGCGGTGCTCGCGGCGGGCGGCATCGTCGTGCCGATCTACCCGTCGAGCGCCCCGGAGGAGATCGCCTGGGTCGTCGGCGACTCCGGCGCGTCGATCGTGGTGGCCGAGAACGAGGAGCAGTGCGCCAAGGTCGAGTCCGTCGGCTCCGAACTCCCCGAGCTGCGCACGGTTCTCTCGATCGATCCCGCCGGTGACCGCCCGCGGGTCGCCGACCTGCAGGACACCGGCCGCACCTCGCCGCTGGCCGGCGTGCTCGACTCCCGCCGGGCCGCGATCAGGCCGGAGGACCCGAGCCTGATCATCTACACCTCCGGCACCACGGGCCCGCCCAAGGGCTGCGTGCTGACCAACGCGAACTGGGTCGCGCTGTGCCGGCTCGCGGAGGAGACCCGCATCGACGCGATGACCGGCGTCGTCTACCTGTTCCTGCCGCTCGCGCACGTCTTCGCGCAGATCATCATGTTCGGCACGATGTACCGCGGCGGGGCGCTGGCCTACTTCGGCGGTGACATGTTGGCGATCGTGCCGGAACTGGCCGAGGTCCGGCCGACCTTCCTGCCGTCCGTGCCGCGCATCTTCGAGAAGATCTACACGTTCGTCACGTCGAGCGTCCCCGCCGAGCAGCTCTCCCAGGCCGTGGTGCTGGGCCTGGAGGTGCGGCGCAGGCGGGCGGCGGGCGAGCCCGTGCCGGCGGAGATGGCGGCCGCGTTCGAGCAGGTCGACGCGTTGTTCGCCAACGTGCGCGCGGTGTTCGGCGGCCGGCTCGTGCAGGCCCTGTCCGGCGCCGCGCCGATCTCGCCCGAGGTGCTGCGGTTCTTCCACGCTGCCGGGGTGCCGGTGCTGGAGGGCTACGGCATGACCGAGTCCACGGCGGTCGGCACGATCAACACGCTGGACCGCTTCCAGCTCGGCTCGGTCGGCGCGTCCGGTGTGGCTGGCCTCGAGATGTCGCTGGGGGAGGACGGCGAGCTGCTGATGCGCGGCCCGCACGTCTTCGCGGGCTACTGGCGCAACGACGAGGCCACGGCCGAGACGCTGCGGGACGGCTGGCTGCACACCGGCGACCTGGGCGAGATCGACGCGGACGGTTTCGTGACGATCACGGGGCGCAAGAAGGACATCATCATCACCGCGGGCGGCAAGAACATCGCGCCGGCGAACGTGGAGAACGTGCTGCGCCAGTCCCGCTGGATCTCGCACGCCGTGTTGTTCGGCGATCGCAGGCCGTACTGTGTGGCGCTGATCACACTGGATGCCGACGAGATCGTGCCGTGGGCGACGGCCCGTGGTTTGCCGTCCGACGTCGAATCCTTGGTGGGTCACCCGGATGTGCGAACGCTCGTGCAGGAAGTTGTCGACGAAGCGAACTCGCACTTCGCCAGTGTTTCCCAAGTGAAGAAGTTCGTGCTGCTCACCCGGGATCTGTCCCAGGAGGAAGGTGAGCTCACGCCGACGTTGAAGGTCAAGCGCGGCGTGGTGCACCGCCTTCACTCTGCGTTGTACGAAGGGCTCTACGAGTAACCCGTACGTACGAGAAATCCAAAAACAGGTACATCCACCCTGGCGGATTCGGTCCGGTCAGGGCAGAGTGGGACACCAAGCGGCGCTAGGCCCCCTCCCCCCTCGGGCCCAGCCGCTTCGCGGCCCCGGCTCAAGGCGTACTCCCCCCAGACGCCCAGCCGGGGCCGCCTTGCATCTCCGTCCTTTGTGGTCGCGCCGACGACCGATCGGATCCGTGTCAGCGTTTCGGTGGCGTCGTGGTCCCGCGCACGATCAGCTGGGTCTCCGCCACGATCTGCGGCGCGTCGGTGTGGTCCGAGTCGAGCCAGTCCAGCAGGAGGTTCACGGCCGTGCGTCCCGCCTGCGCCACGGGCATCGCCACCGTGGTGAGCGCGGGCGAGCACAGCGAGGCGTAGGTGAGGTCGTCGAACCCCGTCACCGACACGTCGCCCGGCACGGAGACGCCCCGGTCGCGCAGCCGTGCCAGCACGCCCAGCGCCATGATGTCGTTGTAGGCGGCGATCGCCGTCGTGCCGGCCGCGAGGGCGAGGTCCGCCGCCTGCAGGCCGCCCTCGTACCGCGGTGCGAACGGCCCGAGGTCGACCAGATCCACGCCGTGCTTCGCCACCGCGGTCATGAGGCCGCGGCGACGCTCCTGGTTGGACCACGACGTGCGCGGCCCGTTGAGGTAGGCGATGCGGTGGTGCCCCAGCGCGACGAGGTGGTCGACGACGGCGTGCATGCCGCCCGCCGAGTCCATCAACGCCGCGGGCACGCCGGGCAGCCGCCGGTTCAGCAGCACCAGCGACGTCACTCCGGCCACCTCGTGCACCTGCGAGTCCTCCAGGCCCGGAGCGCACAGCACGACCCCGTCGACCTGCTTCGCCATCGCGTGCACCAGCCGGGCCTCGGTGACCGGGTCCTCGTCGCTGTCCGCCACGAACACCGCGTAGTCGGCCTGCGTCGCCCGTGCCTGCACGGCCTTGAGCACGCCGGTGAAGAACGGGTTGTCGAGGTCCGGCACGACGATGCCGATGTTGCCGGTCTTGCCCGTGATCAGCCCGCGCGCCGCCCTGTTGGGCTGGTAGCCGAGCTCGGTCGCGGCGGCCAGCACGCGGGTCCTGGTCTCCGGGCGCACGAGCTCCGGGGACGTCAGCGCACGCGAAACGGTGGCCACCGACACGTGTGCCCGGCGTGCCACGTCGCGGATCGTGACTGCCACTTGTACCTCACCCTCACCAGCTGGTCGAACCAATCATGACGGGTCAGGCGCCCGGTGTGGGCATCGAGGAGGGCCGGGATCACGACCTCCAACGGGCGACAAGGCCTCCGCTGCGGGCAACGGAGCCCCCAAGATCCTGGAAGGTGCTCGGCCACCGACCGCGCGCCCGCGGGGCATCAGCCCGGTGGCCACCAGCACGTCAGCGCCCGCCGCCGCGGTGGCGATCGGCCCGAACCACTCGCGACCAGCGCGTCCGCGACGGTCGCGGGATCCGGCGGCGCACTCGTCACCAGCTCGCACCGACTGTTCGAACGCGACGAACGGCACGCCGTGCACGTCCAGCCTGGACACGAACTCGTTGTCCGGCGGCACGCACACCACAGCCTCCGCTTGCGGCAAGATCCCGCTCGCCGCGCAGAATTCCCTGCCGTAGCCGGGCACTGGACGAAGTGGGAGTCTCGAAGTCGCCGGCGGTGGATCTGCGACGTCGGTCAGGTCGTCGTCGACGCGGTCCGCGCGCAGGGCCGCCGCGTGCTCGCGCGGCTGCCGTGGCGGACATGATCCGCATCGACGGTGCGGCGGTGGCGGCCGGTCACTGCTGGACGGAAAGCCCGTCCAGCAGCAGGGCGATCAGCCGCCGCGGGTCGTAGCACGGGTCGTCGTCCCGGCCGATGCACAGGTTGCCGATCCCGCGCATCAGCTCGAACGGCCGGACGCCGGCGCGGATCTCGCCGGCCTCGGCCGCCGCGTCGAGCAGCGAGCCGCACACCGGTCCGAGCCGGTCGAGGAAGTACGCGTGCAGCGAGGCGAAGCCGCTGCTGTCCGACTGCATCGCGCCGGCGAGTCCGTGCTTGGTCACCAGGAAGTCCACGAACAGGTCGATCCACTTGCGCAGCGCGGCGACAGCGGAGTCCTCTGTGGACAGCAGGGCGGGGCCGGCCTCCGCGCAGGCCTCGACCTGGTGCCGGTAGACGGCCACGACGAGGTCCGCGCGGGTGGGGAAGTGGCGGTAGATCGTGCCCATGCCGACACCGGCCGCGGCGGCGATCTCGCGGATCGGCGCGTCGACGCCCGACCTGACGAACACCTCGGCCGCGGCGGCGAGCAGCGTCTGCTCGTTGCGCACGGCGTCGGCACGCTTGCGTGGTGGCACGCGCGCTCCTTCCCGAGCGGTCGGTTGACAAAGCGGAACAGTGCTCCGTATCGTTCCGGAACGTCGCTCCGCTTGAGTGGACTGTACTCGAAGGGAAACCCATGACCGTCTTCACGGTGAGCCCTGTCGTGCTCGAGATCCCCGGCAGGCCCGTTGACCTGCAGGTGAAGGTCTCCGCGCCGACGGAGGGCACCGGCCTGCCGATCCTGCTGCTGTCACACGGGCAGGGCTACTCGAACCACCTGTCCTCGCTGAACGGCTACGCGCCGCTCGCGAACCACTGGGCGGAGCAGGGCTTCGTCGTCCTGCAGCCCACGCACCTGAGCAGCAGGAGTCTGACGCTGCCGGAGAACACCCCTGGTGCACCGATGTTCTGGCGTTCTCGCGCCGAGGACATGTCGCAGATCATCGACTGCCTCGACGAGATCGAGAAGGCCGTGCCGCAGCTGCAGAACCGCCTCGACCGCACGAAGATCGCGGTCGTCGGCCACTCGATGGGAGGTCACACCGCGAGCCTGTTGCTGGGCATGCGGACCGAGGGCGTGAGTCTGAAGGACGACCGGATCAAGGCGGGCGTGCTGCTCGGCTCGACCGGCCGCGGCGACGCGGTCACCGACGTGGTGAAGGAGAACTACTCCTTCATGCAGACCACGGACTTCAGTGGGATGACCGCGCCCGCGCTCGTGGTCGCCGGCGACGCGGACGCCTCCGCGCACCTGACCACCATGGGCCCGGACTGGCACGCCGACCCGTACCACTTGGCGCCCGGCCCGAAGGACCTGCTCACGCTGTTCGGCGCGGAGCACGGGTTCGGCGGCGTCTCCGGATACGACGTCGCCGAGACCACCGACGAGAGCCCCGAACGGGTCGCGGCCGTGCAACGGCTCACCACGGCCTACCTGCGCGGTCAGTTGCTCGGAACCGCCGACTGGCAGGACGCCGCCACCGAGCAGGGCCGCATCGAGTCCAAATAGGACCTAGTGGGCGTTGGGCTCCGGATTCGTTCCGGGGCGTGACAGGAACTCGAAGTCGCAGCCCTCGTCGGCCTGCGTGATGTGCTCGTAGTACAAAGCGCCGTAACCGCGTTCGAACTTCGGCGGTGGCGTCGTCCACGCGTCACGGCGACGCGCCATCTCCTCGTCGGAGATCTCCACGCGCAGCACCCGCGCCTCGACGTCCAGCGTCACGAGGTCGCCGTCCCGCACCAGCGCCAGCGGCCCGCCGACGTGGGCTTCCGGTGCCACGTGCAGAACGCATGCGCCATAAGAAGTTCCGCTCATCCGCGCGTCGGACACGCGCACCATGTCCCGGACACCCTCGCGCAGCAGCTTGTCCGGGATGGGCAGCATCCCGTATTCCGGCATGCCGGGCCCGCCCTTCGGGCCGCCACCGGCCAGCACGAGCACCGAATCCTTCGTCACGTCCAATGAAGGATCGTTGATCCGTGCCTGCAGATCCTGGTAGCCGTGGAAGACCACGGCGGGCCCGGTGTGCCGCCACAACGCGGGATCAGCCGCCACGTACTTGATCACCGCGCCGTCAGGAGCCAGATTGCCCCGCAGCACAGCCAGTCCGCCCTCGGCGGAGATCGGATCGTCCACCGGGCGGATCACCGCGGAGTCGTGCACCTCGGCGCCGTCGAGGTCCTCGCCGAACGTCCGCCCCGTCACCGTGATCCGCTGGAGGTGCAACGAGTCCCGCAACCGCGACAGCAGCCCGCGCAGCCCGCCCGCGTAGTAGAAGTCCTCCATCAGGTGCTGTCCCGCGGGCTGGACCGAGGCAAGCACCGGCACCTCCCGCGACAACCGGTCGAAGTCGTCCAGCGACAACGGGATCTGCGACCGCCCGGCCATCGCGATCAGGTGGATGTACGAGTTCGTGGAGCCGCCCAGCGCCAGCACGGTCCGGATCGCGTCCTCGTAGGCCTCCGCCGACAGCACGTCGCCGATCGTCAGCCCCTCGCGCACCATCCCGACCGCGCGCATGCCCGACGCGGCCGCCATCCGGTGGTGCGCCGAGTCGACGGCCGGGATCGACGACGCCCCCGGCAGCGTGAGCCCCAGCGCCTCCGCGGCGGCCGTCATGGTCGAGGCCGTGCCCATCGTCATGCACGTGCCGGGGGAGCGGGCCAGCCCGGACTGGATCTCGGACCAGTCGGAGGACGAGATCGTGCCCGCCCGCTTCTCGTCCCAGAACCGCCACATGTCCGTGCCGGACGCGAGCTGCTCGCCCCGCCAGTGCCCCCGCAGCATCGGCCCGGCGGGCACGAAGACCGTGGGCAGCCCGGCGGAGGCCGCCCCCATCAGCAACGCGGGCGTGGTCTTGTCGCAGCCGCCCATCAGCACGCAGCCGTCGACGGGATAGGACCGGAGGACCTCCTCGGTCTCCATGGACAGCATGTTCCGATACAGCATCGGAGTCGGCTTCTGGAACGTCTCCGACAGCGTGGAGACGGGGAACTCCAACGGGAAGCCGCCCGCCTCCCAGACCCCGCGCTCGACCTGCTGGGCCCGTTCGCGCAGGTGCATGTGGCACGGGTTGATGCCGCTCCACGTGTTCAGGATCGCGATGACCGGCTTGCCGAGATGCTCGTCGGGGTTCAGGCCGAGCTGTCGCATCCGGGCGTTGTGCGAGAACGCCCGCAGTCCCTCGCCCTCGAACCACTCCGCGCTGCGAAGCTTCACCTGAACTCCAATCGGGGGAAGGCTGGTCGTTTACGTTCAGGAGGTGCCGATCCCGGCTTGTGCTGCCCGCGCGGGGGGCCGTCAGTCGGGGCGCTTCTGCTGGTCGATGTAGTCCTTGATGATTGACAAGGGCGCACCACCGCGCGACCCGGCGAAGTAGGAGGGCGACCAGAAGTGCTGCCCCCACAGGTGTCGGCGGATGTGCGCGGCGAATTCTTGCCGCAGGCGTCGAGAGGAGACGCCTTGAGACTGTTGACCAGTGTGGACAGAGCCAGGCTGGGCGGGTAGTGCACGTGGTCGGTCTCGCCGTTGAACTCGCGCAGCTCCGCGCCCAGGCCGGTGCACACGTCCCGCACGATCTCCTTGCAGCGGCACAGGATCTGATCAGTGAACGCGCCACGCCGGTACTTTGTGACGAAGACCAGGTGGACGTGAAGGTTGTAGATGACACTGCGTCCCCTGCGTACGTTGGGGTCGGGTTCCCATCGTGGTGACCTAGACCAACGCTATGGTGATCAACGTGAAGCAGGTTGTGCAGGTGCGCTTGCTGCCGACGCCCGCGGAGGCGTCGGCGCTGAATGACACCCTGCGCGCCTGCAACACGGCGGCTTCCTAGCTGTCTGGGCGGATGTGCACCGACCAGGTGTTCCGGAAGTGCGACGTGCAGAAACGCCTCTACGCCGCGCTGCGGGAACGGTTCGGGCTGGCCGCCCAGCCGGCGATCCGGGTGATCGGCAAGACCGTGGACGCTTACACGACACTGCGGGCCGGCCTTAAGGCAGGCAACTACGGGCCGCCTGGGTCGGAGCGGCGCCGGAAGGTCGAGGACACCCCGATCAGGTTCCGCCCGCTTGCGGGGCAGCCGTTCGACGCCCGCTGTCTGTCCTGGCAACTCGGTGACGCGGGCCGTGACGGGACGGTGTCGATCTGGACGGTCGCCGGTCGGCTCCGCACCGTGCGGCTCGTCGGAAACCCTGGGCGTCTCGCCTTGCTGCGTTCCCGGCCGGTGATCGGGGAAACCGATCTGCTGCACCGGGACGGGGTGTGGCTGTTGCACGCCGTCGTCGACAGTCCCGAGGCCGCCCGGCAGGAACCGGCGAACGGGGTCGACCTGGGCATCGTCAACATCGCGACCACCTCTGACGGTGACCGGTTCTGCGGGGCGCGCCTGAACCGCTACCGTGAACGCCAGCAGCGAATCCGGAAACGGTTGCAGGCCAAGAAGACATCCTCCGCGCGGCGGTTGCTCAAGAAACGCCGTCGTAGGGAGGCGCGGTTCGCGGCCGATGTGAACCACCGGATCAGCAAGAACATCGTGGCCGAGGCTGAACGCACCGGACGCGGGATCGCCGTCGAGGAACTGACGGGAATCCGTGTCCGGGTACGGCTTCGCAAGCCCCAACGGGCCACGCTGCATTCCTGGGCGTTTTCTCAGCTCGGTCAGTTCCTGACCTACAAGGCCCA
The DNA here is from genome assembly GCF_024648825.1 of Lentzea californiensis. Classification (GTDB taxonomy): domain Bacteria; phylum Actinomycetota; class Actinomycetes; order Mycobacteriales; family Pseudonocardiaceae; genus Lentzea; species Lentzea californiensis. The sequence continues at coordinate 145,360 of NZ_JANBBE010000014.1, read as the reverse complement.
GCAGGCCGGTGTGGTGGTGGTGCAGGTCGATCCGGCCTACACCTCGCAGACCTGCCACGCCTGCGGGTACGTCGACAAACGCAACCGCCGCAGTCAGGCGGTGTTCCAGTGCGGCCGGTGTGACTTCGTTGGGCACGCCGACCACAACGCAGCACACAACATCGCGGCCCGCGGTGTCGTGCGCTGGGGCGAAGTCATACGCCCAGACGCAGCGCCCATCCTGGCAGCCAGCCAGGACGGCAGCAGCAAGCCTGAAAACCGCCGCCCGCGGCGGCTGGCAAGCTCGTCCCTTCAGGGACGAGTTCATGACAGCAGGCTCCACGAGTGCAACAGCACACCCACGGCCGAACGGTCCGCTTCCGGCAAAACAGAGGCAGGCGGTCGCACGTCCCGGCGGCACAACCCCAGCTGCGCCAAGGCTTCCTTCACCACGGACACGTTGTTCGCCGACTCACCGGCCGCCCGCAGCTCCTCGAACCCCCGGACGAACTCCCAGAACTCCATCGCCGCACCGAACTCACGGGCCCGCAGGCACCGGAACATCTGCAGCGACAGCTGCGGCGCGACGTTCGCCAGCCCGGACGTGAACCCGGTGGCCCCGACCGCGAAGTACCCCGGCGCCGACAGCTCGGCCAGCCCCGCGACCCACGTCAGCCGCTCGAGCCCGGCGTCACGGGCGACGGAGGCGAACCGCACCGGGTCCGGCACCGCGTACTTCACGCCGACGACGTTCGGGCACGCGTCCGCCAGTGCCGCGATCTGCTCGCCGCCGATGCGCGGGTTGCGCACGTACAGGACCACGCTCAGCTCGGGCACCGCCGAGGCGATCGCCCGGTGGTAGTCCACCCACCCGTCCAGCGAGACGTACGGGTGCACCGGCTGGTGGATCATGATCCCCCGGGCACCTGCCCGGTCCGCGAAGCGGGCGGCGGCCACGGCGGACGTCAGGTCGTGCCCGACCCCGGCGACGATCGCCGCACGGTCCGCGGCCACGTCCACGGTGATCCGCAGGGCGCGTTCGGTCTCGGCGGAGGACAACGTGTAGAACTCGCTCGTGTTGCCGTTCGGCGTCACGACCGAGATCCCGGCCTCGACCATCCGGTCCACGACCGCGGCGTAGTCCTTCTCGTCGATCGCCCCGTCCGCGCCGAACGGTGTGACGGTGATCGCCACCACGGAAGCCAGCTGCTTGGACAGGTCATCGAACGACATCGGGGAGCTCCTCGACCACTCGATCGGCGAAAGTCTGGATGTGACGGCGCAACAGGCCGGCCGCGGCGTCGCCGAAGCCCTCCTCGGCGGCGACGAGGATCGCCCGGTGCTCGGCGGCCTCGGCGTCCCAGGTGGGGTGCATGCCCCAGCCCGCGACGGTGATCAGCGCGGCCTGGTCCCGCAGCCCGTCGAGGATCTCGACCAGCAACGGGTTGCCGCACCCGGCGTAGAGCGCGCGGTGGAAGCGGCGGTTGGCCAAGCTGCGTCGCGCCAGGTCGGTGACCTCGTCCAGGGCTGATCTCGCCTCGGTGAGGTCCGCTCCCAGTTCGACGGAACGGCGCAGCGCCTCCGGTTCCAGCAACAGCCGCACGTCGTAGACGGACGCGGCCATCCCGGCGTCGACTCTGCGGACCGTGGCGCCCTTGTACGGGCTCATCACCACGAGCCCCGACCCGGCGAGCGTCTTGAGCGCCTCGCGCACGGGCGTCTTCGAGACGTTGAGCGTCGCGGCGAGATCGGTTTCCACGAGCGCCTGACCGGGCTTCAGCTTTCCGTGAAGAATCGCTTCTTTGATCGATTCCAGAACAAAGTCCGTCCGGGACGCCGGAAGGACGCCAGACCGGTCATACATCATATATGAGAGCGTAGGAGCTGGTAGAGCGCCGGGTCAACCGTTTCGTGTGGGCTGCACGACCTCTTTGTATCTGCGTTGAACCAACTTCCTCACAGGCTCGTTCTGAAGGTGTTGGTCACCGCCGTACGCGGGACTGGAGAAGGAGAGAATTGAGTGCATCGTTCCGCGTGACCGTGTCCATTGCCGCGTCCGCCAGCGCATGGCACCGAACTTCCTGGGCACCGACGAGTTGAACGAGAACGACATGCTGATGGAAGAACTGCCACCGGAGGCCGCGCTCGACGGGCCTCCGCCGGACCTGGACCACCTGCTCCAGCGCACGCTGGGCACGGTCCGTGAAGAGAGATATCAGGCCGTGCGGCGCCGTGGGCGCATCACGGCCCTGTCGTCGACCCTTGTCGTCGCCGGAGTGCTCGCTGGGGGCGTCTGGCTGGGTCAGGGAATGGGGGTCGGTGGCACCGAGACCGTCGCCGCGCTCCTGCAGGGGACCTCGTCGACGGGTGCGCGCATGGCCGTGCAGGTCACCGACACCGAAGGCGGCCTGAAGCTGGTCGCGACGATCGACGGGATGCAGGACGGGGAAGCCTGCTGGCTGGTCGTGCACACGAAGGACGGGCGAACGTTCACCGCCGGTTCGTGGAGGGCGCACGGCGGTGAGGTGACCTTGGCCGGGTCCGCGATGGTGCGGGCGGGGGACGTGACCGGGGTCAGCGTGGTCGACCACGACCGCCTGCCGCTGGTGACGGCGAACTGAGGCGGGACTCGGGCCGCGGAGCGACGTGCTTCACGGTCCCGGGTCCTCGTCAGGTCCACTGCCCGCCCGCCCGGCGCGCCGGGCTATCGTCGTGCCCGGACACGCCGGCCAGTCCTGCTGAGACGGCGCACTTCTGTTCGCCCGGACCGATTGGCAGGCTGTGGACGTGGCCCGGAACAAACCGGTGACCTTCGCAGTCGCGGTGGTCGCGCTCCTCGTCGTCACGGGCTCCGCGGTCCTGCTGCGCGGCACGTCCAACGGCGCGCTGTCCGCCGGCCAGTACGTCACCGAGCTCGACCAGGTGCTCACCGGCCCGAAGACGCCGCACGTCGTCATCCGCTGCGGTGCGAACGAGGACCGCCACCTCAACGCGGACAACCCCGTCGTCTCACCCGGCATCCCGTTCGGCGCCCACCACACGCACGAGTACGTCGGCAACAGGTCGGCCGACGCCAAGTCCACGGACGAGTCCCTCGCGGCCGCCACCACCACGTGCGAGAAGAACGACCTCTCGACCTACTACTGGCCCGTGCTGCGCCTGACCGACGGCACCGGGCACGACCAGCACGCGGACGGCGGCGGCCTGCACGGCAACACCGGTGAGGTGCTCAGGCCGAAGAGCGTGGAGATCCGCTACGACGGCAGCCCGGTGAGCGCCGTCCTGCCGATGCCCCGGTTCCTGCGCCTGATCACCGGCGACCCGTCGGCGTTCTCCAACGGCCACGGCCCGAACACGCGCGCCCGGTGGGGCTGCTCGGACCGGCCGGACCGCTACACGACGAAGTACCCGTTGTGCGGAAACGCGACCACGTTGCGCAGCTACGACTTCGGCAGCTGCTGGGACGGCAACAACACCGACAGCGCCTCGCACCGCACGCACGTGGTGTTCCCGCTGGCCGGTGGCATGTGCCCGGCCAAGACCTTCCCGATCCCGCGCCTGCACGTCACCGTGGGCTACGACGTCCCCGCGGGCCGCCCGTTCGCGATCGACAGCTTCCAGGAGGAGCTGCGAGATCCGGCGACCGACCACGGCATGTACATCAACGCCATGCCGGAGGAGCAGATGGCGGAGCTGGTCGGGCGGCTCAACCGTTCCCGCTAACATCCGGCATTCCTATTTTTCAGTGGAAAGCCGTTGAACCGAAGCTCTCTGTCGCTCGTGTGTCGGCTGAGGTCTTGAACAGGACGCCCGCAGAGGTGTTCGCGGGCGGGGAGGAGTGGGTGGATGGCGGCTTTGTTCTCCCGCAAACGGGAGGCCGCGGCCGACGAGGCACTGATCCGATCGCTCTACGAGGAGCACGGGCGGGCGCTGCTGGCGTACGCGACGCGGCTCACCGGCGATCGGGCGGCTGCCGAGGACGTGGTCCAGGAGACCCTGGTCCGAGCTTGGCGCCATCCCGACGCCCTCGTGAACGGCAAGGGATCGGTGCGTGGCTGGTTGCTGACGGTGGCGCGCAACATCGTCACCGACAGGGTTCGTGCGAGGGCCGCGCGGCCTCAGGAGGTGGCGGAGTCCCCGGCGACGCCACCCGTCGAGCGCGACCACGCTGACCAGGTCGTCGACTCGGTGGTGGTGCTCGAAGCGCTCGACAGGCTGTCCTCCGACCACCGCGACGTGCTGATGGAGATCTACTTCCGCGGCCGCAGCGTGACGGAGGCGGCGCAAGCGCTCGGGGTGCCACCTGGCACAGTGAAATCGAGATCGTATTACGCGTTGCGAGCCTTGAGGGAGACCTTCGGAGGTCAGAAGGTCGCACTGAAGGGGGTGGCTGGATGACCACGCGACACGACCCGCAACTGCTCGGTGCCTACGTTCTAGGGGCACTGGCCGAGCACGAGGTGCGCGAGATGGACGAGCACCTGGCGTCCTGCCCCGAATGCGCGCGTGAACTCGAAGAGCTCCGCGACATGGAGGCCTTCCTCGGCGAGGTGCCGCCGGAGGCCATGCTGGACGGGCCGCCCGAGGGCGGCGATCTGTTGTTGCAGCGCACCTTGCGCCAGGTGCGTTCCGAACGGGGCGGCGTCGCACGGCGTCGTCAGTTCGCGCTCGGTGCCGCGGCGGCCGTCGTGGCCGTGGTGGTGCTCGGTGCCGGTGTCTTCGTCGGTAAGGCCACGTCACCCGATGTGACGGCCCTTCCCACCCCGACGGTGGCACCGGACCCGGCGGGCACCAGGCTCGCCACGTTCACCGATCCGCTGACCAAGGCGTCGATGACCGTGAAGGTCGTCCCCGCCGCCGGGTGGGTCCGCACGAACATGGCGATCAACGGCATCCCCGAGGGCGAGAAGTGCCGGATCTTCGTCGTCTCGAAGGACGGCAGCCGCCAGGAGGCGGGCTCCTGGGTGGTGTCCAAGAAGGGCGCCGCCGAGGGCACGAACCTGGACGGTTCCGCGCTGGTCGACCCCAAGGACGTGCAGTCCGTGGTGGTCGAGAACTTCGCGGGCAAGAAGTTCGTCGAGGTGCCGGTACAGGCGTGATGTGACGACGAGGGGCCGCTTCCACAGTGCGGAGGCGGCCCCTCTTTTCACGGCTTGAGCACGACTTTCCCCGCCGTGGCGCGGGATTCCAGCGCCACGTGGGCCGCGGCCGCGTCCTTCAACGCGAACGGCGGGTTGACCAGCGGCACGAACCGCCCGCTCGCCAGCCCTGCCATCGACTCGTCCTCCAGCACCCGCAGCCCTCTTCGCATCAACCCGGGTCCCAAAGCGACAGTCGCGGTGAGACTGTTGGCGAACAACGCCTCGGTGCTGATCGGAGTCGCGGTCCCGGACGCCCACCCGTAGATGATCTGCCGCCCACCGGGCCCCAGCGTCTTCAGCGCCTGCGCCCCCGCCTCACCGCCGACGCCGTCCAGCACCACGGTCATGTCCTTGAGCCCGTCCGCCCAACCGGGCAGGGTGTAGTCGATGGCGGCATCCGCCCCGTTGTCCATGACGAGGTCGAGCTTCTCGCCACTGGCCAGCCCGACGACCTGAGCCCCGACGTTGCGAGCCTCCTGCACGAACAACGCGCCCATGCCACCGGCCGCCGACGTCACCAGCACCACGTCGTCCTTCGTGAGCTTCGCGGCGTCGAGCACCCCGACCACCGTGCGGCCGGTACCGATCATGGCGACGGCGGCCTCGAACGACACGTCGTCGGCCAGCCCGTGCAGCGATCTGGCCTCCGCCACCGCGAGCTCCGCGTATCCGCCGTTCGCCTGCCCGAGGTGCACCACCACCCGCCGCCCCAGCCACTCGGCCTCGACCCCCTCCCCGAGCGCCGTGACGATCCCGGCGACCTCACGCCCCGGCGTCATCGGAAAACCGACGGGCCCGAACCCGCCCTTGCGGATCGTGGTGTCGACCAGGTGCACCCCGGCCGCGGCAACTGTGATCCGCACTTGACCGCTCGCCGGCTCCGGATCGGGGACCTCCTCGAAGCGCAGGTTCTCCGCCGGACCGAACTCGTACTGCCGAATCGCGAACATGAGCCGACGCTAGGAGCTCGACTTACCTGGAGGTCAATGCTGCCAACAAGATCAGCTTCGGCGCGTTACGCGACAAGCGTCACTCCTCATGCCGTGGAAACTCGGATGATCTGCAGGTACCGTTCCCGCCGCACACCCGTGGGGTGTGCGCTGTTCTGGGGGCAGCGCGCTGAGTTTCGCGCGCTCTGGGGGTTTGGGGAGACGCGTATGCGTTTTCGAGCTGCAAGCACGACCAGGAAGATCACCATCGGTGCTTCCCTCGTGGCTGTCGCGTTCGCCGGGGTGCCGGTCGCGCAAGCGTTGTCGGGCGGCTCGGTCGTTCCCGACGGCGCCTACAAGTTCATCGCAAAGATCTCCTCGGGCACCACGGCGGCCTGCACCGGAGCTTTGATCGATCCGATGTGGGTGCTGACCGGCAAGGGCTGCACGCCGGCGGGTGCCACGGTCTCGGTGGCGGGCAAGAACATCGGCATCGCCTGGGTCGTCACCCGTGCCGACCGCGATGCCGTGCTGGTGCGGCTGTCCGGGCCCGTCGAGGGCGGCTCACCGATCGCGATCGGCTCCGCGCCCGTGCAGGGCGAGGTGCTGCGGGTCGCTGGTTTCGGCCGCACGATCACCGAGTGGGTGCCGGATCGTCCGCGCACCTCCCTGTTCACCGTCGGCTCTGCCAACGGCCAGACGGTTGCCCTGACCGGCAACGACGGCGTCGACACCTGCAAGGGTGACGCGGGTGGCCCGGTGTTCCGCGAGGTTGGCGGCGTGCCTCAGCTCGTCGGACTCAACAGCACCTCCTGGCAGCGCGGTTGCATCGGCGTCAGTGAGACCCGGCAGGGCAGCACCGCCGCTCGCACGGACAACCTCGGTGACTGGTTCGCCTCCGAGTTGCTGGACCTGGCTGCGCAGGCCGCGCCCAGGCACGCGGTCAACCTGACGTGGGCGCCCAGGGGCGCCCAGTCGTTCAAGGTGTACGCCTCGCAGAACGCGGACGTGCCGGTCGGTCCGTCCACCCTGATTGGTACTGCCACCACGGCGTCATTCACGCACAGCGCGCTGGCAGCCAACCAGAAGTGGTACTACCGCGTCGTTCCGGTGAACAACGGCCAGGACGGCACTGCGTCGGGAGTGAGCGCGGCCACCACCAAGGTGCCCACCCGCAACGACTTCACCGGTGACGGCCTCGACGACCTCACCGCCGCGTACGACCTCGGTGACCACACCCTCGCCCTTCCGGTGTGGGCCGGAGGTCAGAACGGCCTCGGCGCACCCGAGTTCAAGCTGCGGGGCAACGCGGGCGGCTTCAACCTGGGTTTCGCGCGCTGGGTGAGTGGGGACTTCAACGGCGATGGCAGGGCCGACGCCGCGGCGTTCTACAACTACCCGCACGGCGAGACGAAGCTGCTCGTCTTCTACGCCACCGCGACCGGCTACAGCGACTGGCAGGAGAAGTGGACGGGCGGACTGAACAATCCGCCGTCCGCGACCTCGAAGCCCGTCGCGGGTGACTTCAACGCCGATGGTCGCGCCGACATCGCCGCGTTCTACGACGTCGGCAACAACCAGACGAAGCTCTTCGTCTGGTACGGCACGGCGACCGGGTTCGAGCCGCCCGCCGAGAAGTGGGACAGCGGCTCCGGGCAGTGGAACCAGGCGAAGGCCACCTATCTCGCCGGCGACTACAACGGTGACGGCAAGGTCGACATCACCGCGGTCTACGACTACCTGGACAGCGGTGTCGCGTTCTGGACGTTCGAGGCGACCGCGAACGGGTTCAACGCCCCGGTACACCGGCTCGGCGTGACCGGCTGGGGCAACGGGCAGGCGCGGTACGTGTCCGGTGACTGGAACGGCGACGGCCGCTCGGACGTCGGTGCCTTCTACAACTACGGCAACGGCCGGACGAAGCTGCTCGTCTTCTACGCGAACGCGACCTCGTTCAGCGGCTGGACGGAGAAGTGGGACGGTCTCGACGGGAACTGGGCGGCGCAGTACGCCCGGATCACCTCCGGCGACTACAACGGTGACGGCCGCGCCGACATCGTGGCGTTCTACAACTACGACAACGGCCTGACGCGCGCGTTCCTGTGGAAGGGCAACGCGAACGGCTTCGACGCTCCCGTCCAGCAGTGGGACGGTGGCGACGGCAACTGGCCCGCACAGTCGGCGAAGTTGTTCTAGCTCGAGCACCAGGGGACCGGGACCATCCGATCGGATGGTCCCGTTTCGGCGTGACCGAAGGGAACGAGAGGCCGCTTCCGTTCGTTGTGAGGCGGCTCCTCTTCTCGCGGCTTGAGCACGTCACCGGAAAGTCGACGTGCGCGGACCCGCCTCCGTGGATCGTGGTGTCGACCAGGTGCACCCCGGCCGCGGCAACTGTGATCCGCACTTGACCACCGGCGAACTCTGGATCGGGAACCCCAACGAAGCGCAGGTTCTCCGCCGGAGCGAACTCGTACTGCCGAATCGCGAACATGAACCGGTACCAGGAGTTTGACTCATGTGGAGGTCGACTGCGCCGGCAAGATCATCCTGCGGCGTTACGCGACAAGCGTCACTTCGCGTGCTGTGGAAAGCCGGATGATCTGCAGGTACCGTTCCCGCCGCACGCCCGTGGGGTGTGCGCTGTTCTGGGGGCAGCGCGCTGATGTTTTCGCGCGCTCTGGGGGTTTGGGGAGACGCGGATGCGTTTTCGGTCTGCAAGCACGACCAAGAAGATCACCATCGGCGCCTCGCTCGTGGTTGTCGCGTTCGCCGGTGTGCCGGTCGCGCAGGCGTTGTCGGGCGGCGCGGTCGTTCCCGACGGCGCCTACGAGTTCCTCGCCCGCATCACGGCAGGGGACAAGGGGTGCTCGGGTGCGCTGATCGATCCGGAGTTCGTCATCACCGCCGCGTCCTGCCTGCCGCAGACCGGTGAGGTGAAGATCGTGGTGGGCAAGGCGAACATCGCCACAGGCGCCGGCCACGTGACGACCGCCGCGAAGATCGTCCGGCACACCGGCCGGGACGTGGCGGTGGTCAAGCTGGCCGCGAAGACCACTGGCATCACGCCTCTGGCACTCAGCGCCACCGCCTTGGCGCAGAACGAGTCCGTGAAGACCGCCGGGTTCGGACGGACAGGGACGGAATGGGTGCCGGCCCGGCCCCACGTGGCGACGTTCACCGTCGGTGCCCTCAACGCCATCGAGGCATCGCTCACCGGTGAGAAGGACACCTGCAAGGGTGACGCCGGTGGTCCGGCGTTCCGAGAGGTCGGCGGCACGCCGCAGCTGGTCGCGCTGAGCAGCAGGTCCTGGCAGAACGGCTGCCTGCTGGTCGCCGAGACCCGCAAGGGCAGCACCGGCACGCGCGTCGACGACCTGACCACGTGGATCACCAAGCAGATCGTGCCGACGCCGGTCACGTGCACACCCGTGACGGTGTGGTCCACACGGCAGAACGGCGATCTGCACCGCTATGTGCACGCTGACGCGAAGACCGGCGGCTTGTCCTGGTCCGGCGGCCAAGCGGTCGGCAACGGCTGGTTCGGGCGGATGGTCGCGGGTTCCGGCAACGTGGTGTGGGACTTCCACAAGAAGATCGACGGCAACGACCCGCACGCGGACGGCGTGCTCAAGCGCTGGGTGTGGAACCCGAGCCCGACCGTGCCCGACACCGGCTTCTGGTCCGGCGGTCAGGTGGTCGGCAGCGGTTGGGAGCGGTACCTCACACCGGAGTACAAGAACCGGATCACGATCGACAGCGCCGGCCGCATCTTCGTGATCGACGACCAGGGCCGGCTGCGGTACTACGTCTGGGACACCGCGAACAACACCTGGGTGAACGGCTCGGGCGACACCGTCGAGTCCGGGTGGGAGCGCTTCGACTCGATCACCGCCGCCGGCGACGGCGTGCTGTACGCCCGCCAGCCGAACGGTGACCTGTTCCGCTTCGAGTACAACGTGTCCTCGAAGACGTGGACGCAGAAGGACAAGCCCGCGGGCAAGGGCTGGAACATGTTCAGCGAGATCTTCTCGCCGGGCGGCGACCTCCTGTACGCGCGTGGTGCGCTGGGGAAGAACCCGTGGGGCGAGGACACGGTGCCGGTGCTGCGCTGGTACGCGCACTACGACAACACCGACGGCTGGGCGCCCGGCGCGGCCGACAACACCGGCCGGTCCATCGGGTCCGGCTGGGACACCGAGCGTCACGTCTCCGCTCAGGCGGGCGCCTGCACGCTGGTGAAGTGACATGCGCTCGACAGGGTTGAACGACAAGTTGAACGACAAGAATGCCTGGGGGTTCAAGATGAAGTCGTGGTCACGTGTGTTGGTCACCGGTCTGGCGGTCGGAGCGGTCGCGGTGGGGGGTGTCTTCGCGGCAAGCGCCAATGAGCCGACGGCCGCCGACGTGCAGCAGCCGCTCGTGGAGGACTTCGGCTACCCCGGTGCCGCGCGCATCCTGGCCGAGGACAACGTCGAGCTGATCTCCGGTGACGGTCACATCGTCTACTCGCCGTGCGTACAGCAGCCGGAGAACGGCATCGGCGTGATGGTCATCGGCTCGACCGACCTGAGCGTGGGCGGGAACAACGACGGCCGGGTCTGTTTCAAGGTGCTGGGCACCCCAGGCTTGCTGGTGCTGCGGATCCCGGACGCGTTCGAGATCCGTGGTGACGGCCACGGTTCTGTGCAGGGGCACAAGGGCACCGTCGAGGTGTCGCGAGAAACGGGTGAGCGCAGGACCGTCGAGCTGAACCCGAACGGCAACCAGCAGGTCGGCCTCGGCAGCAACCAGCCGGCGGAGACGATCGTCAAGCTGGAGATCAAGCCGTAACGGCGAGCCCTCGCACGACATTCTGACGGACAGGCGACCGGAACTCCGCACAGGAAATTCTGGCCGCCTGTCCGAAGTGCACCACGAGTCCTGGGGGAAGTTCATGAAGAACACGAGATCCCGAAAACTGATCTCGTTGCTGCTGGCATTCGCCACGGTGGCGAGCACAGTGGTCGTCACCGCACCGCAAGCCGCGGCCGAGGAACCAGAACCACAGCGCAACGACCGCATGCGGGTCATGTCGTTGTGGCGCCTGGGCGGCCCGGCCGTCAAGGACGCCGCGGCCGGTGCGCTGGTTGGAACCGACGCGGACATCGCCAGCTTCGTCAACGGCGATTCCTACCGGCGGGCCGCCGAGTCCGACGACCGCGGCTGGCTGTCGAAGATGCTCGAAACCGGTGGCGTGGGAGTAAAGCAGGGCGCTCAGCAGGCGCTCGACGCGGGCACGCCGGCCGCGATCCGCGATTTCCTGAACACCGGTTGGCAGAACGCCCAGAACTTGGACGTGCGGATCGGCCTCAACCAGGCGATGGCCGTCTCCGGCCCGAACGTGCGGGCAAAGGTCCAGGAGGCGCTGGACTCGAACGACCCATCCATCCAGCGCGCGTTCCTCCAGTCGGGCTGGCAGGACCAGGAGAAGCTCGACCAGCGCATCAAGGTCAACCAGCTGATGTCCGTCGGTGGTCCCCGGGTGCGAGCCAAGGCGCAGGAAGCGCTCGATGCCGGCACCCTGGAGGCCTATACGAACTTCATGACCTCCGAGTGGCCGATCGCGCAGGCACGCGACGACGAGCTGGCGTCCGTCGCCGAGCTTGCCCAGGTCGCGAAGGCCGCCGGTGAACTCGCGATCCAGGAGACCCAGGCGGCCAAGGACGCGTCGGCACGGGCTGTCGCCGAGGCCCAGCTCGCCAAGGAGGCGGCGGAGCGCGCAGCCAAGGCTACCGAGGCCGCGAAGAACAACGCCGACGAGGCTGCCCGGTTCGCCGGGGTGGCCGCGGACGCCGCGACGAGAGCCGCGAGGTCCGCCGGTGAGGCTGTCTCGGCCGCCAACAACGCCACCAACGCCGCCAGGATGGCTGCTTCGGCGGCTTCTCGCGCCGCTTCGGCCGCCGCCGCTGCCGGACAATCGGCTTCCGCCGCCTACAACGCCGCCGCTGCGGCCGTCGCCGACCGGAACAAGGCCGGCGACGCCCGCAACGCCGCGGTCAAGGCACGCGACGACGCCGCTAGGGTCGACGAGGCCGCTGAAGCCGCGAGGCTCGCCGCCGATGCCGCTCGCAACGCGCTCAGCGCCGCGCAGTCAGCCGTGTCGACGAGCCAGCACGCCGCTGCCGCCGCCATCGCCGCCGCGAACGCCGGCAACTTCGCCGACCAGGCCGGCGCGGACGCTCAAGCGGCCCGCAGCGCTGCAGCCCTGGCCCAGCGCGAGGCCGAACGGGCCAAGCGCGCGGCCACCGCCGCGGAGACCTTCGCAAACGCCTCAGCCGCCGCAGCCGACCGTTCCAGGGCCGCCGCGCTCAAGGCGGGCACGAACGCCAGGGAGGCCGCGGACGCCGCCCAGCAGGCCGCCGACCACGCCGTGGAAGCGGACAAGCAGGCGGCTGAAGCGACCAAGCACGCGAACGCCGCCACGACCGCCGCCGAGAACGCGGTGACCGCCTCGAACCAGGCCAAGACGATCTACGACGCCGCCCGTGTCGTGGAGGACGAGAACCTCAAGATCCACGCCGAGCAGGTGCGCGCGGCGGCTCAAGAGACGAAAGCGACCTTCGCGGCGGCCCAGCCCGCCCCGCAGCGGGACGCGGACCAGGCGACCAGGCGGGACGCGGGGACGAACACGCTGATCGCCGAGGCGACCGCGCCCGGTGCTGCCGAGTCGCTGGTGGTGAGCCACGGCCGCAAGATCGCGCTGCGGCTGGCCTCCTCGGACGGCGAGTGGACCAGGCGCGCTGCGGAGGCCGCGCTCGTCGGTGCCGACGCCGAGGTCGCCCAGTACGTGCGCCACGGCGTCCAATTCGCCGCAGGCAGGGACGACCGAAACACGCTCGAGATCATCGCCGCCGATGGCACGCAACGGTTGAAGGACGCGGCGAACGCGGCACTGTCCGGTTCGGACGCCGACATCGTGCGATTCCTGCGTGACAAGAACTATGTGGGCCGCGACCAGGACGACCGCATCAAGATCAACCAGGTGATGGCGGCGGAACGGCAGGAAAATCGCACCATCACCGCGGCTGCCGCGCAGAAGGCGCTCGACGTCGGCACCGCGGCGGCGTACCAGAAGTTCCTGAAGACTGACAGGTTCAACACCGCCGTCGTCGACGACCGCGTTGCCGTGAACCGCATTGTCAGCGATCCTGCCTCTGGCCCGGAGACGAAGGCGATGGGCAACGCCGTCCTGGACGGTTCGCCCGCCGCGATCAAGCAGTGGCTCGAGTCTGGCCGCTACTCCTCGATACGTCGCGACGCCGAAGCGGCCGCGCACATCGCTGAGGTGTCGACCCTGCTGTCGGTGGCCTCGAAGTCGGCGGCCACTGCCGTCCAGGCCGCCAACGAGGCGCAGGCCGTCGCCGCCACCGCCCGAGGCGCGGCGGCGGAAGCGGCACAGTACGCGCAGCAGGCCCGCAGCCAGGCCACCGAGGCCGCGAAGTACGCCCAGGACGCCTCCGCCTCAGCCCAGCAGGCCGAGCAGTCCGCGCAGAAGGCGGCGGAGTCGGCCCGCACGGCGAAGTCGGCGTCGGCCAGGGCGTTCGCGGCCGCGCGGGACGCGGCCAGGTCCGCCACCTGGGCGGAGTCGTCGGCCGCACAGGCCAGGAGGTTCGCGAACGAGGCGTACGCGTCGGCGCAGACCGCCTACGACGCCAAGATCGCCGCCGGCGAGTTGGCGGGCGAGGCTCTCGCCGCCGCGGACGAGGCGTTCAAGCACGCCAACCGGCTGGTCGACGACATGAAGGTCAGGGAGGCGGCTGATCAGGCCGCGTACTGCGGGATCCGGCACCAGGCGGGCTCCGGCGAATACACCAACTGCATCAACCTGGTCGGCCAGTCCGACGACGAGAAGACCGCCCGCGCGTTCCAGAACGGTCAGATCTGCGACCACTTGTACGGGCAGGGCCGCGAGAGCGACCTCTACAAGAACTGCACCGCCGACGTGCTGCATCCTGGATTTTCGGAGAACCGCAGCTTCGAGCTCGGCATGGCCACCATGCAGATGTTCATGGCGATGCTGACGGTCGTAGTGGTGGCCAACTCGATGATCACGATGATGCTGCAATGCGGCGTCGTCTGCGAGGGCCTTCTGATGTCGGTCGACCCTGCTGGCGCGGCGCTCTTCCCCAGCTGGCTGATCACGGTGTCGACCAGGTCAGCCATAGTGGGCCTCGCTACCAAGGTTATGGCCGAGGTGAGGGCTCTGCAGGCCGAGCTCGCGGCGATGCGGGCAGCCAGGGTGCAGCAGGCGACGAGCCTCACGAGAACGGAGGCCGAACGCATCGGCGCGCTCGGTGTGGATCTCGCGCCCGGCAAAGAGGGGATTTTCTCCGCAGAGGAGCTGAGAATCGCTCTGTGGGGGGAGAAGACCTACGGTAAGGAGTTCTTCCGTTACTCCGGACCCTTCGACTCGGCGAATCCGGACTGGTACACCGCGGACGGAATGACGTACGACGCGTTCGGTCCCTTCAACGCCCAGGCGGACCAGTTCTTCCAGCTGAACTGGCCGAAGACGTCCAACAGCCTGTTGAAGCATTCGGCCAAGTCCGACATCGTTCTCCTCGACGTGACCGGTCTGAGTCCGGGGAATGAGCAGCAGATACTGCAGTACATCAGGGACAAGTCCCTGCCGAACATCGTCGTCGTCCGCTAGTCAGACAGTCCACTTCAGACAGCAGGGGCCGCTTCGCGTCGCGGGGCGGCCCCTGCGCTTAGGATCGAGCCATGTCCTGTGACTTCACCGTCGACCATGCCGGAACCTGGTACGGCCCGACGTGGAACGCCTCTCGCGGCGTCTTCTCCTGGGTCCTCGGGCAGATCGCCGAACTCACAACAGATCCCGAGGTCGCCGCCGTGCTCCGAGGGCACGTCGCCGACCAGGACAGCATGTTCTTCCTCAGCTGGTACCCCGTCGAGCAGGGTGCGGAGATCGTGCGGGTCATCACCGGTCCGCTTCGTGAGGTGCTCGAGGGTGAGAACGAGCACGTACGGGCCGTCGTCTCGGACTTGATCGCGATGGCGGAGGGCTGGGCCGCCGCGACCGACGTGTTTCCCCTATCTCTGCCGTGGAGGTTCATCCGTCAGGACACCGGCGAGGTGATGCGCTACCACAACGCGGAACGGCCGCTGGACATCGTCTTCGACGCTGTGCACGACGTGGAACTGCCCGAGGAACTCGGGTACCCGCAGATCAGTGTGGCTGACGACGGTTACGAGGTGAGTGCGGTCGAGTTCGACGGCGTCGTGCCTGCTGCTGGTCTGCGTCTTCTGGGTGATCCGTACAACGGTCCGCTGGGGCACCGCATCGAGGGTTGACGTGGCGGGGTGCTTAGCTCGTTGGGGTGACTGAACTTCAGCTCGTGGTTCCGCGCACGGAATGATCATGGTGTGACGCTGGGACCTGAGTCGGTGACGTGGCGGCTGGGCTGGTACACGCGGTTCGAGCTGGTGGTGCTGGGACGCGCGGTGCTGATGCAGGTCGCGCACCCGGTCATCGCCGCCGCGGTGCGCGACGGTTACCGGGCCGATCCGTTCGCGCGGCTGACGAGGACCATCGCGTCGTCGCAGCTGCGGTTGTTCGGGGGTGAGCAGGCCGGGCCGGAGGCGGAACGGCTGCTGCGCGCCCACGCGCGGATTCCCGGCGCGGGCGAGGAGCTGTTCCGCTGGGTGCACGCGACCAGCTTCGACTCGCTGCTCACGGCGTACCGGTTGCTGCGGCCCCGGCTGCCCGCCATCCACGAGGAGCGGCTGTACCGGGAGTGGCGGGAGACGGGGGAGTCGCTGGGCATCAGGACGATGCCGGGTGATCTCACGGCGTTGCGGGAGTACCTCGACGACGTGGTGGCCACGCAGTTGATGCCCACCGACGGGGTGGACGGCCTGTTGGAGGCGTTCCAGTTGCGGACGGGCAAGGCGCCGGGTGCCGAACACGTGCCGAGTGCGCTCTGGCCGTTGGTGCGGCCCGTGGCGGCGCAGGTGTTGCCGGACTTCGCCGTCGGCACGCTGCCGGAGGCGTTGCGGGACAAGCTCGGTCTGGAGTGGACGGACCGGGACGGGCGCAGGCTGCGGCGGTGGATCCGGATGATCCGGGTGGTGTCCGCGTTCGTCCCGGCCAGCCTGTTGCACTACCCGATGCCGTACCGGGCGATGCTCAGTGCGCGATCATCACGTGCTTGACGCGCGTGTAGTCCTCCAGGCCGTGCATCGACAGGTCCTTGCCGTAGCCCGAGGCGCCGAAACCGCCGTGCGGCATCTCGGACGCGACGAGGCCGTGCGTGTTGACCCAGACGATGCCGAAGTCGAGCCGTGCCGTCAGTGACGCGACGCGCCCGTTGTCGCGGGTCCAGATCGAGGACGCGAGTCCTTGCGGAACACCGTTGGCCAGAGCGATCGCCTCGTCGTCGGAACCGAACGCCTGCACGGTGATCAGCGGGGCGAACGCCTCCTCCTGGACCAGCTCGTCGTCCTGGTTCAGGCCGGAGACGACCGTGGGCTCCAGGAAGAACCCGGAGGACCCGTGCCGCTTCCCTCCACAGTGGACGACACCGGGCGAACGGGAGAGCAGGCCGAGCACGCGGTCCAGCTGGGCCTGGCTGTTCAACGGCCCGAAGTCGGTGCCGGGAACCTGCGCCGACGCCGCTTTCGCCAGCGCGGCGACGAACTCGTCGTGCACGGCCGAGTGCACCAGCACCCGTGAGGCGGCCGTGCAGTCCTGGCCGGCGTTGTAGAACGCGGCGCCCACGACGCCTTCCGCGGCGGCGGCGACGTCCACGTCGTCGAACACCAGGACCGGCGCGTTGCCACCGAGTTCGAGGTGCGTGCGCTTCACCGTCGCCGCGGCGCTGCGGGCCACCTCGACGCCGGCGCGGGTGGAGCCGGTCAGCGACACCATGGCGGGCACGGGGTGCTCGACCAGCAGCCGGCCCGTGTCGCGGTCGCCCAGCACGACGTTGAACACGCCCGCCGGGAGGACGGACGCGGCGAGCGTGGCCAGCAGCACGGAGGACGAGGGCGTGGTGCCGGCCGGCTTCAGCACCACCGCGTTGCCCGCGGCCAGGGCCGGGGCGATCTTCCACACGGCCATCATCAGCGGGTAGTTCCACGGCGTGATCTGCGCGATCACGCCGACCGCCTCACGGCGCTGGTACGAGGTGTGGCCCGGCACGTACTCACCCGCGGCGGCGGTGCCCAGAGCCCTTGCCGCACCGGCGAAGAACCGGATCTGGTCCACGCACTGCGGGATCTCCTCGTCCAGCAGCACCGAGCGGATCTTGCCGGTCTCGCGGACCTCCGCGTCGGCGACGACCTCGGCGTTGGCTTCGAGGAGACCGGCGAGCCTCAGCAACGCCAGCTGACGTTCGCCGGGCGTGGTGCGCGACCAGGCGGGGAAGGCCGCCTGCGCGGCACGCACCGCCGCGTCGACCTCGGCCGCACGGGAGACGACCGCGCGGCCGAACTCCTCACCGGTGGCGGGGTCGACGAGAGGTGAGGTGTCCGCGGCCGTGGCGGAGGCGCCGTTGACGAAGTTCGCGACGATCACGTGTGCTCCAGGTGCGTGGGGGCGAACATGCGCAGCACCGCGGACAGCACGACCACGTGCGGGCCGTCCCCGGCGAACGCCTTGGCGAGGTCCTCGCGCAACGACTCGGGCGTGCTGCGGGTGGCGGGCACCCCGAACGACGCGGCGAGCGCCACGAAGTCCGGCCGGGTGAGCTCGGTCCCGGTGGCCTGGCCGAACGCGTCGGTCATGTACTCGCGCAGGATGCCGTAGCCGCCGTCGTCGACGATCAGCCACACGACCCGCGACCCGTGTTGCGCGGCCGTCGCGAGCTCCGAGATGCCGTACATCGCGCCGCCGTCACCGGACACCGCGAGCACCGGCCCGTCGACGGCCGCCGCCACCCCGAGCGCCGCCGGGAAGCCGTAGCCGAGCCCACCGGCACCCTGGGCGGAGAACTGCGCGCCACCCCGCGGATCCCAGGCCGACCAGGCCCAGTACGCCAGGATCGTCATGTCCCAGCAGGTCGGCGTGCCGTCCGGAACGGCCGACCGCAGCGCCGCGAGCAACTGCCACTCCAGGTCGAGCTCCTGCTCGCCGAACCGTTGCCGCACGTTCGCGAGCAGCGCCATGACCCGTCCCTCGGCGACACCGTCCACAGCACGCGATGTCACGCCGGAAGTCAACGCGCGCAAGGCATGCCGGGCGTCGGCGTGGATGCCGAGCGCGGGGTAGTTCGACTCCAGCTTGCCGAGGTCCGCCTCGACCTGGACCACCGCGCCACGCGGCCGGAACGTCCGGTAGTTGCTCGACAGCTCACCCAGCCCCGACCCGACGACGAGCAGCACGTCCGCGTCGGCCAGGAACTCCGTCGTGTAGCGGTCCTCCAGCCACGACTGCGCGGAGAGCGGGTGGTCCCAGGGGAAGTTGCCCTTGCCACCGAACGTCGACACGACCGGCGCCCGCAGCTTCTCCGCCAGTTCCTGCAGTTCCGCCGACGCACCGAGCGCACCGCCCCCGGCCAGGACCACCGGCCGGGTGGCGCCGTTCAGCAACCGCACGGCTTCCTCGACCAGCTCAGCTTGCGGGTGCAGTTCTCGCGGCGCCCAGGCCACCGACGTCACGGAAGGCACGGAGGCGGGCGCGAGCAGCACGTCCTGCGGGATCTCCACCCACACCGGCCCGAACGGCGCGGTCAGCGCGATCTCCCAGGCCTCGGCCAGCGCCGGCGGGATCTGCGACACGTGCCGGACGACCCGCGCGTGCTTGACCACGTCGCGGAACGAGGCCAGCTGATCGGTCAGCTCGTGCAGGTACCCGCCCCGCACACCACCGAGTCCGGCAGCGGGGATCTGCGACGAGATGCCCAGCACCGGCGCCGACCCGGCGGCCGATTCCTGCAGTCCCGCAAGGGTTTGGAGCGCACCGGGCCCGGTCGACACCAGCAGCGGCGTCACCGAGCCGGTGATCCGCGCGTGCCCGTCCGCGGCGAACGCGGCGTTGACCTCGGTCCGCGAACCCACGTACCGCAGCTCCGATCGCCGCAGCGCGTCGAAGAGCCCGAGCGCGTGCTGGCCGGGGATGCCGAACACGGTGTGCGCGCCGAGCGCCTCCAGCGTTTCGACGACGACGTCGCCACCGTTGCGCGTCACTGCCCCTCCTCCAACGCCGGCAGGCCCACCAGGTCGCAGGCCACGTGCGAGGCTGCCACAAAGTGATGTTCGTGCGTCCACGGTCTCGCCCCACCCGCGTTCGTGATCTTGGAACGGCCGGCGCGCGGGCCGTCCGGTGGTTCGCGCCGACGTGGCTCGATTAATTCCTTTGCGGCGGGTGCGCGCTCTCGGTCATCATTGTTCACATGATCCGAGCAGATGAATGGGCCGGAGCGCCCTCCAAGCTGTGACCTGCTAGTTCACTTTCTTCTATTTGTGCGAGCATTTGTGCGTCAATGCTCGTTCCAGGCGTGTTCGTCTAGTGGTCAGGACGTCGGATTCTCAATCCGGAAACACGGGTTCGATCCCCGTACGCGCTACGTGGCCCGGTCTTCGTGGGGTGGACCGGGCCCTCCCGCGAGGGGGTCCATGTCAGACGGACCCAAAGAATCTTCGAAAACTTCGCCCGAATGGTCTAGGCGCCAGTTACGCTCTGCGAATGGCTGCGGTCCCCGCCTTCGCACGCTACGAGGTCGACGTACGTCGGCCGAACGCCGCGCGCATCCATGACTTCTACCTCGGTGGCGCGCACAACTACGCCGCCGATCGCGCCTTCGCCAAGCAGGCTGTCCGGATCGACCCGGAACTGCCGCTCGTGACGCGGGCTCAGCGCACGTTCTTGCGCCACGCCGCCCGCCACTGCTGGGCGGCGGGCGTGCGCCAGTTCCTCGACCTCGGCTCGGGCATCCCGACGTGCGGTGCCGTGCACCAGACGCTGCCCGACGCCCGTGTCGTCTACGTGGACTCCGATCCGGTGACGGTCGCGTTCTCGCGTGGACTGCTGCGCGGCGAACCGAGGGCGTGCGCGATCGAGGCGGACCTGCGCCGCCCGGACCAGGTGCTGCGCCATCCCGGCGTGCTGTCGCACCTCGACCTCCGCGAGCCGTACGCGGTGCTGATGGTCGACGTCCTGAGATACGTCGACGACGCCACCGGACCGGGCCGCGTCGTGCGCCGCTACCGGCACGCGTTACCGGCGGGCGGGTTCCTCGTGGTGTCGCACCCGGCTCCGGTCGACCAGCTCGTGGAAGGCCTGTCGATCGAGGCGCCGGCCGTGGTGCCGGGCGCGTACGCCGCGATCGGGCGCAAGGGTCAGCGCTAGATCCACGCCGCAGGCCCGAACGTTTGGTCTCTGTGAGGCAGGGGTAGTCCGCCGGGCGACAAGACTGGAGCCTGGAGGGCGTCATGACCCACCGCATCAAGATCGCCGGTCTTCAGCCGGTGCAGGTGCTGGCCGGACTGGCCGGCATCGCGTTCATCGTGTTCGGCGTCGTGGGCTTCACCCGCACCGGGATCGGCGACTGGGCCGCTCAGTCGTTCGTGCTCGGGTTCTCCGTGAACCCGTTGCACAACCTGGTGATGGTGGCCGTCGGCGTGCTCGGTCTGCTCACGGCTCTCGGTTCGGGCCTCGCGCGGATGTACGGCTGGCTGCTGTTCGCCGGCTTCGCCGCGCTCTTCGTCTGGGACCTCATGATCACGGGAATCCTCGCCCAGAACCCGGCCGAGCGGTTCGGCAACCCGCTGGCGGTCAACGTCAACGACAACTGGCTGCACCTCGGCATCGCGCTGTTCGGTCTGCTGCTCGCGGTCATGCCCGCGCGCCGCAAGCTGGTCGAGGAAGAGGACCCGGTGCTGCCGGAGCCCCGCTCGGAGGCGTTCCACGGCGAGCGGGACGGGACGGCGATCACCGAGCCGCTTCCCACCGCGGCGCGGAACACGGAACCGATCACCCGCGAGCAGGCGGTCGTCGACCCCAAGACCGAGCGGGTGAGCAAGGACAGGATCAAGCACTGACCCAGGGCGGTATCAGCCCCGGTCCGGCACAGACGCGCCGTGAGAGCCCACATGCGGCTCTCACGGCGCGTCTGTTTCGATGTCGCGATGCCTTCCGAGTTGCTGACCGACGAAGTGCTGATCACCTGGGGGACCGCGGCCGCCGCGTTCCTGGCCGTCGCGGTGCACGGGCTCTGGCGGGTCACCCGCAACGTCATCACCATCGCCCACGAGGGCGGGCACGCCCTGCTGGCCGTGCTGACCGGGCGGCGGCTGAGCGGGATCAAGCTGCACTCCGACACGTCCGGGCTCACCGTCTCGCGCGGCAAGCCCCGCGGGCCGGGCATGGTGCTGACCGCGGTGGCCGGGTACGTCGCTCCGTCCCTGCTCGGGTTCGGCGCGGCCGTGCTGATCACCAACGAGCAGATCCAGCTGATGCTGTGGATCAGCATCGGTTTCCTCGCGGCGATGCTCATCATGATCCGCAACGTGTTCGGCGTGCTGTCCATCATCATCACCGGCGGGGTGTTCTTCTTCGTCTCCTTCTACGCCTCCGTGGAGGTCCGGGACGCGGCCGCGTTCGTCTTCGCCTGGTTCCTGTTGCTGGGCGGGGTCCGGCCCGTGTGGGAGCTGCAGGTCAAGCGGTGGCGCCGGCAGGCACCGCGGTCGGACGCCGACCAGCTCGCCTGGCTGACCGGGGTGCCGGCGCTGGGCTGGGTGACGTTCTTCGGGGCGGTCAGCGTCGCCGCGCTCGCCGGTGGCGGGGCGTTGTTGCTCGGGCGGTGGTGAACTCGCTTGGCCGCGGGTGAAATACTCGGGTGAACAAGCCAGCGGTCGAGAGGTGGGTTCAGTGCTGCGTGGGGATGTCGGGCTCGAACTGGGCCAGCGGGTCGCGCGGGCGTTGCGCGTCGCCCTGGACGTGGACATCACCGCCGGGGAAGCGCTGATCCGACCGTCCAACCGGGACGGTGCCGACTACCAGTGCAACGTCGCGATGAGCCTCGCCAAGAAGGTCGGCAGGAACCCGCGCGAGGTCGCCGCCCTCATCGTCGAGCACCTGGACGCCCAGGACGCGGTCGAGTCGGCGGAGATCGCCGGCCCCGGCTTCATCAACCTGAAGCTGCGCCGCGAGTGGCTCGAGGCCGAGGCCGCGAAGCTGCTCTCCGACGACCGGCTCGGGGTGCCCGAGACCGAGGAGCCCCGCCGGATCGCGATCGACTACAGCAGCCCCAACGTGGCCAAGGAGATGCACGTCGGGCACCTGCGGTCGACGATCATCGGCGACGCGTTCTGCCGGCTGCTCGGCTTCGCCGGGCACGAGGTCATCCCGCACAACCACCTCGGTGACTGGGGCACCCCGTTCGGCATGCTCATCGAGCACCTCACGGACGAGGGCCACGGCGCCGACCACGAGATCAGCGACCTCAACGCGTTCTACCAGCAGGCGCGCCAGAAGTTCGACAACGAGCCGGGCTTCGCGGACCGCGCGCGGCGCCGGGTGGTGCTGCTGCAGGGCGGCGACGAGGCGACGCTGGCGCTGTGGCACGAGCTGGTGGGCGAGTCGCAGCGGCACTTCAACCAGGTCTACGAACTGCTCGGCATCGGCCTGACGGCCGGGGACAACTACGGCGAGAGCTTCTACAACCCGTATCTCGCGGACACCATCACCGAGCTGCAGCAGAAGGGTCTCATCGAGACCAGCGACGGCGCGCTGTGCGTGTTCCCGCCGGGGTTCAGCAACCGCGAGGGCGACCGGCTGCCGCTGATCGTGCGCAAGAGCGACGGCGGCTACGGCTACGCCACCACGGACTTCGCGACCGTGCGGTACTGGGTGCGGGAGCGCAAGGTCGACGACCTGATCTACG
The DNA here is from genome assembly GCF_024648825.1 of Lentzea californiensis. Classification (GTDB taxonomy): domain Bacteria; phylum Actinomycetota; class Actinomycetes; order Mycobacteriales; family Pseudonocardiaceae; genus Lentzea; species Lentzea californiensis. Next base: position 122,425 of record NZ_JANBBE010000014.1, on the reverse strand, counting down.
TCGTCGGCACGCCGCAGGCCCAGCACTTCCAGATGATCTTCGCCACCTCGAAGCAGGCCGGGTGGCTCGACGACGCGCACACCGCCGTGCACACCGGGTTCGGCACGATCCTCGGGGCCGACGGCAAGACGATCCGGACGCGGGCCGGCGGCACGATCAAGCTGATCGACCTCCTCACCGAGGCCGTCGAGAACTCCTACCAGGTGATGCCGGAGTCGTCCGAAGTGGAGGGTGCGGAGAAGGAAGAGCTCGCCCGCACGCTCGGCCTCGGCGCGGTGAAGTACGCGGACCTCTCCAACGACCGGGAGAAGGACTACGTCTTCACCTGGGAGAAGATGCTCGCCAAGACCGGCGACACGTCGGTGTACATCCAGTACGCGAACGCGCGCATCCTGTCGATCATCCGCAAGGTCGGCCGTGAGGCGCCCCAGGACGCGCCGCTGGTGCTGCAGGAGCAGGCCGAGCGGGAGCTGGCGCTGAAGCTGTTGCAGCTGCCCACGGCGATCCAGGCGGCCATCGACGAGCTCGCGCCGCACAAGCTCACGACCTACCTGTTCGAGACGGCGACGGCGTTCTCGACCTTCTACAACGACTGCCCGGTGGCGACGGCGGAGACGCGGGAGTTGCAGGATTCGCGCCTGCACCTGCTCACGCTGACCTCACGCGTGCTCACGCTGGGCCTGTCCCTGCTGGGTATTGGGGCACCCGAAAGGCTCTAACTGGTTTATCCCTGGTCAGACCGAGGTACGCAGTGATCGCAACTCTTTCCTCCTAGTCCTCAGGGAGTCGCGATGACCTGCACCACCCGTCTGCCCAAGCCGGTCACCGAGGTCTGGGACTGGCAGATGGACGGCCTGTGCCGCGGCGAGAACAGCGCGATCTTCTTCCACCCCGACAACGAACGCGGCTACGCGCGAGCGGCCCGTGAGGACAAGGCGAAGGCGATCTGCGGGCAGTGCCCGGTGCTCGCACAGTGCCGCGCCCACGCGCTCGAGGCCCAGGAGCCGTACGGCGTGTGGGGCGGCATGGGGGAGGACGAACGGCGCCAGATCGTCAACGCGGCCCGGCGCCGTGTTCGTGCCTACTCCTCCAGCACGTCCCGCAGCTGACGCAACGTCTTCGCGAGCAGGCGCGAGACGTGCATCTGGGAGATGCCGACCTTCTGGGCGATCTGGGTCTGGGTCATGTTGCCGAAGAAGCGCATGACCACGATCTTGCGTTCGCGCTCCGGCAGCTTCTCCAGCAACGGGTGCAGCGCCTCGCGTTGCTCGATCATCGCGATCTCGGGGTCCTCCTCGCCGATGGTCGAGCCCAGCGAGATCGACGAGTCCTCCGACATCAGCATGTCGTCCAGGGACGCGCTCTGGTAGGCGTTCCCGGCCGCGAGTCCTTCGTGGATCTCCTCGCGCGACAGTCCGAGGTGCTCGGCCAGTTCCGACGGCGTCGGGGCACGGCCGAGTGACTGGGACAGCCGCGACGTACCCGCGTTGATCGCCAGGTGCAGCTCCTTGAGCCGCCTCGGCATCCGCACCGACCAGCTGGAGTCGCGGAAGTACTTCCGGACCTCACCCATGATCGTCGGCACCGCGAACGACAGGAAGTCGCTGCCGCGTTCGGGGTCGAACCTGTCGACCGCGTTGATCAGACCGACCGTCGCCACCTGGACCAGGTCCTCGTGCGGTTCGCCGCGGTGGCCGAATCTGCGTGCGATGTGCTGGGCGACCGGGAGGTGCTCGGTGACGAGTCTGTCCCGCAACGTCTCCCGCGCCGGACCCTCAGGGGTTCCGGCGAGTTCGGCGAACAGCGGCGCCAGGTGGTCGTAATCACCCGACCGGGTCTTCTTCTCCTCGGTCTTGGTCGCCTCTTCCGATCCGGTCACGCATCCACCGCCCCTGCCGTGGACTTCACGAGGTTGATGTGGACCAGGAACCCTTCGGTCTCCTCGACTCGCGTCTGCACCGAGTCGACGAGCGCGGTCAGCACCCGCCAGCCGAAGCTGGCCTCGTCGGGGCCGGCCGCGGACTTCGCGGAGATCTTCGCCGCGACGTGGACGGCACCTCTGTCGTCCACCGCGAAGTGGCAGCTGAGCACGGCGTCCTGCGCTGCCAGCGTGATCAGCGTGGAGCAGGTCTCGTCCACGGCGAGCTTCAGGTCCTCGATCGAGTCGAGGTCGAAGTCCTGCCGCATCGCGATGTCCGCCGCGACCGCGCGCACGATGGACAGCTGCGTGGGATCCGCCGCCATCCGGAGCTCGACGCCTGACAATTGAGTCACAGCCACCTCGTAGTCCGTTCTGCCTAGGGACGACATGTCATTGCCGTACCCGAAACGATCTCATCTCACACGTGTACTGACTGGGCGCCCAGGGAAGTCACCTGGTGAAGGCAACCAACCGGAGGAGCGCTGTGCTTGTGCACGAAGACTTCCTGGTCCTCCGATTCCCGGCGGACCCGCACGAGGTGGCGCCTGTGCGGCACCAGCTCCGCGAATGGCTGCACGGTGCCGGTTTCGGTGAGGACGAAGCCAGCGATCTCGTCCTCGCCGTCAGCGAGGCCGTCAACAACTCGGTGGAGCACGCCTATCCGGGTCCCGCGGGCGGCACCGTCGAGGTGAACGCCCACTGCGAACTGGACGGTTCGGCCCACGTGAACGTCACCGACCACGGCCAATGGCGTGTGCCGCCTCCGGCGATGACCATGCGCGGACGAGGTCTCCTGCTCATGCGGGAGAGCGTGGACGACGTCGAGATCGACCGCAGGGCGAGCGGCACGACCGTGCACCTGCGGCGAGCTCGTTCGCCCGTGCTGCCCGTGGCCAGAGCGGCGCTCGAATGCGACGTCCAGATCCACGAGACCTCCTCCGGCGTAGTAGCGGTGGTGCGCGGGAACGTGCCTGTGGAGGCAGGTCCTTCGCTGCGCCGCACGCTCACCACGGCGGCACGCGGGGGCACCGTGCCGTTGACCGTCGAGCTCGGCGAGCTCGGCGGTGAGGAGGGCGGGGTCGAGCAGGCCCTCCACGACGTCGCCGAGGCGCTCAGCGCGGCGGGCAACCGCCTCGTCGTCCGGAGGCGTTAGGCCAGGGCGGAGTCGACGGAGTCGTGCATGCTGAAGACCTCACCGAGGCCGGTCGCCTCCAGCGGACGCGTCACGGCCCGTGCCTTCGCCACGACCTTGAGCGAGGCTTCTTCCTGCTGCGCGCGCCTCGCGGCCTCGACCAGCACGGCGAGGCCGGCGGAACCGAGGAACGTCACGCCGGTCATGTCCACGACGAAGACGCCACCGTCGCCGAGACCGTTGATGAGGGCTTCGCGCAACGACGGCGCGGACACCATGTCGACCTCGCCGGAGACGGCGAGGACGGTGACTCCGGGCGCCGGCTGCCGCACCTTCAGCTCGATCTGCTCCGCACGCGGATCCTGCACAGTCACCGAAGTACTTCCTCTCGAATACAGGAAGCCGCCACGCAGCGGCCCCGATGCGGCTGGTGGCTCAACCGCTGCGGACACCACCGTACGGGAGTGGCCGCCCAACAGGACAGGTCGAAGGGTCCATACCCGGACAATGGTCGGTTCAAACGCTCAGCGCGTCCCACAGTTTGCGTGCGACCTCCAGCGCGGCCCGTGGAGGCTCGACGACCTCCTCCGCGCTGTCCTCCAGCGTCCCGCCGACGACCAGCACCAGCGCGGTGGCCACGTCCCGGAGCTTCACGTTGGCGCGCTGGCTGGCCCGCACCAGCAGTTCGAACGCCTCGCCGGGCGGGCCCGGCCGCGCCCCCATGACCAGGCCCTTCGCCTGCTCGATGTAGCGGCGGTGCTGCACCATGCGCACCATCTGGTCGGCCCTCAGCACCTCGCCCGAGCAGAACTCGACGACCGCGGCCGCCGTCGCGACGAGCGGCTCTATCTCCTCGATGGCCTTGAGGTCCTCGATCTGGGGCGCGTGCGACAGGTAGACGGTCAGCACGACCGGCCCGCTGTCGCCCCAGCTGCCCGGCACCGCGACGACGTGCGTACCGGCGACCTCACCGGACACCTGCCGTTCGTCGCGTGAGGCTTCGACGAGCGGCCCGGCACCGGCGCTGAGCTGCTCGGCGTCCAGTTCGACCGCGACCCCGATGGCGCGCAGCAACGTGCCGTCCGGCCACACGCTCAGACCGACGCCCTCGCAGCCGTCGAGCCGCGAGCACAGGTGGTCCATCAACCGGGAGATGAGCTCCGCACCGAATTTCACCTGGGTCACGCCATGAGGTTAGGCCCAGCCGATCCCGAATGGACGTTGTGCGGTCATCGGCGTACGACGAACGGTTGCGCAGGCAAGCACCCGGAATTCCGCCCCGCTTCGGGCCCGAACAGCTCGGCGCGCCGATTGATCCAGTTAACGCTAAGGACCCAAACAGGACACGTGTTCTGAACCACAGTCGGCCAGAATTCGTTCACAGGGATAACGCCGGAGCCCCGGCACGCGACATCCCTGATGTCACGGAGGGACTGAAATGAGAACCGCCATGGAGACCCAGCCGCAGCAGGACGAGCAGTCCGGTTCCGCGCTGCCGACCACGCCGTGCAGCGTGGTCTGGAGCCGGGGTCACGCCTACGTGCTCGAGGGTTTCCGCGCCCGCTGGGTGGGCCGCGACGACCGGGGCCGCCCGCACGCCATCACCGGCGCCGAGATGCAGCGCCGCGGCTGGACGTTCACCCGGACAGCCTGAGTCCCACCCCCGAACGCAGAACGACCGCACCCCCGCAACCAGTCGCACAGCGTGCCGTGACGCCATCCGGCAGCCCCTGCGCAGTCACTCGTTTAGAGTGCGGGTGTGCGTGACCCGGCTGATCGCCTGCTGACGATTCCGAACCTGCTCAGCGTGCTGCGGCTGGCCGGTGTTCCGCTGTTCCTGTACCTGTTGCTCGGACCCCGCGAAGACGGCTGGGCGCTGCTCATCCTCATGTTCGCGGGCTTCTCCGACTGGCTCGACGGCAAGCTCGCGCGCTGGCTCGACCAGATGAGCAACCTCGGCGCGCTGCTCGATCCCGCCGCCGACCGCCTCTACGTGTTCTGCACGCTGCTGGCGTTCGTCATCAGGGACATCGTGCCGCTCTGGATCGCCCTCGTGCTCGTGGGCCGAGAGGTCGTCGTCGGCATCTGCCTGCTCGTGCTGCGCCAACGGGGCTGGGGCACGTTCGAGGTGACGTACCTGGGCAAGGCCGCGACCTTCAACCTGCTGTACGCCTTCCCCCTGCTGCTCATCGCGCAGGGGGACTCGGGGTGGGCGCAGGTCGCGCAGCCGATCGCCTACGCGTTCACGGCCTGGGGCGGAGCCCTCTACCTGTGGTCGGCGCTGCTGTACGTCTACCAGTTCTTCCTGGCCCTGCGGGTCACACCTCGCACGGTCGCGTGAAAAGATCACCCCATACAGGTTCAGCACGAGGAGCGCAGTCAGTTGATTCCCGAGGAGCTTCGTTACACCGAGGAGCACGAGTGGATCGCCACCCACGGCGAGAACACAGTGCGCGTCGGCATCACCGACTACGCCCAGGAACAGCTCGGTGACGTCGTCTTCGTCCAGCTGCCCGAGGTCGGTCACACCGTGGCGGCGGGGGACACGTTCGGCGAGGTGGAGTCCACCAAGAGCGTCTCCGACCTCTACTCCCCGCTCGACGGCGAGGTGACCGCGATCAACGACGCGTTGGTCCAGACGCCGGACGCGGTCAACACCGATCCGTACGGCGAGGGCTGGATGGTCGAGATCAGGCTGAACGACCCCGAGGCGCTGGAAGGCCTGTTGGACGCGGACGGGTACAAGGCGTTGGTGGAGAAGGAGTGACGTCGATCTTTCGCCGGATCTTCGGCCGGAAGGGGAGCCGCGCTGAAGGCGGAGACCCCAACGCGATAGGTTTTACCGGAAGTGACGGATCCAGCAGCAGGAGGAGAGCTCAGGTGAGCACGAACGACGGCCCAGGCGTTCCGCCGGAGCAGTCCCCGGAGCGGACCTCCGTCTTCCGGGCGGACTTCCTCCAGGAGATGGAAGGCGGCGCCGAGGCGCCCGCACAGGAGCCGGCCGTTGCCGGTGTTGACGCCCTTCCCGCCGGTTCCGCGCTGCTCGTGGTGAAGCGCGGCCCGAACGCCGGTTCCCGGTTCTTGCTGGACCGCGACACGACGAGCGCCGGGCGCCACCCCGACAGCGACATCTTCCTGGACGACGTGACGGTCTCGCGCCGCCACGCCGAGTTCCGCCGGGAGAGCGGCGAGTTCGTCGTCATCGACGTCGGCAGCCTCAACGGCACCTACGTCAACCGTGAGCCGGTCGACCAGGCCGTCCTCGCGAACGGCGACGAGGTTCAGATCGGCAAGTTCCGCCTCGTCTTCCTGACGGGTCCTGGCTCCGCGGGAGCCTGACGCGTGACGGCCGGGCGGCCACAACGCGGGGGCACGAGCATCGGGGCTGTGCTCGCACAGCTTCGGCCCGAGTTCCCCGACGTCACCATCTCCAAGATCCGCTTCCTCGAAGCGGAGGGGCTGGTCCGCCCGGCACGCACCGCCTCCGGCTACCGCCAGTTCAGCGTGGCGGACGTCGAGAGGTTGCGGTTCGTGCTGTCCGCACAACGCGACAGGTACCTGCCGCTCAAGGTGATCCGCGAGCAGCTCGACTCCACCCCGGTGGACGCGGGCTCCATCTCGCGGTTCGATCTGCTCGCCCAGACCGGTTTCAGCGCCGAACAGCTCTCCCAGCTGGAGCGCGACGGTCTGGTGCGCTCCGGCCCCGGTGGCCGGTTCACCACCGACGACATCACCGCGCTCCGCACGATCCGGACGATGACCGGACTCGGCGTCGAGCGCGAGCACCTGCGCTCGGTCCGCGCGGCAGCGGATCACGAGGTGGTTCTGCTGAAGTCGTTCTCAGATACCGAGACGGTCCGGGAATTGACCGGCCTCTTCGCCTCGTTGCACACGTTGTTGGTGAGAGCGGGCCTGCGCCAGTCCTGATCAGCCGGCGGAGCGTGCCTTCTTGATCACGATCTGCCCGAAACGATTGAGCACTGGGCCCGCTTGGCGGGTAGCGTCGGAGAGGTACGCCGGGGGATGCTCGGGTGTGAAACCGGGTCGTCCCCGAACGGATTAGAGGGAGGCGAGGCCCGATGAGCGAAATGCGTGTCGTCGGCGTGCGGGTGGAGCTGCCCCAGAACCAGCCGATCCTTCTTCTGCGCGAAACCGAGGGCGAGCGGTACCTGCCCATCTGGATCGGCAGTGTCGAGGCCACGGCGATCGCGCTCGAGCAGCAGGGCGTCCGCCCCGCTCGCCCCCTCACCCACGACCTCCTCAAGGACGTCATCGGGGCGCTGGGGCGCAACCTCGAACAGGTGCGGATCACCGACCTGCAGGAGGGCACCTTCTTCGCGGAGCTCGTGTTCGACGGCGACGTGCGGGTGTCCGCGCGGCCCTCGGACTCGGTGGCGCTCGCGTTGCGCGTCGGGGTGCCGATCCACGCCGAGGAGTCCGTCCTGGCCGAAGCGGGCCTCATCATCCCGGACGAGCAGGAGGACGAGGTGGAGAAGTTCCGCGAGTTCCTCGACTCCGTCTCCCCGGAGGACTTCCGCGGAGCGGACACGTAGGCGCTGTCGAGGCGCGGACACCTGAGTTTTCTCCGGTGTCGCACTCCGTCTCGCAAGGGCTGGAGGGCAGTTCGTTTGGACGTCCCTCGGTTGGACTACTTACGGTCGTTATGACCGCTAAACGATCACTAAACGTCACCTGAACGTGCTTGTTCGGGTGACGGTATGACTCTCTACCTCAGGTTGAGGGTCGCAACTCCCCGCGCGTCGCGTTGACCTGCCATCGGAGCGGTCTTACCGTCGAACTCGAGTGGACGTCGTTGCTTCACGAGAGTGGACGCGGCGGCTTGACGGTCATGAGTTTCGTGGCCGTTCCGAGGGGAGGCAGGCGTGGTCGAGGAAGCGCCCTTGCGGGCCGAATCCGGGCTGCAGGGTGAACTGTTCCCGGACTCCTCGCTGCCGGACGAGCTCGTCGGTTACCGAGGGCCCGCGGCGTGTCAGATCGCGGGCATCACGTACCGGCAGCTCGACTACTGGGCAAGGACCGGGCTGGTCGCGCCGACGATAAGGATGGCGCACGGCTCCGGCAGCCAGAGGTTGTACTCCTTCAAGGACATCCTGGTGCTCAAGGTCGTGAAGCGGCTGCTGGACACCGGTGTCTCGTTGCAGAACATCCGCGTGGCGGTCGACCACCTGCGCCGCCGCGGCGTGCAGGACCTGGCCAAGATCACGCTGTTCTCCGACGGCACGACGGTCTACGAGTGCACCTCGCCCGAGGAGGTCGTCGACCTGTTGCAGGGCGGCCAGGGCGTGTTCGGCATCGCGGTCAGCGGTGCGATGCGGGAGATCTCCGGCACGATCCACGAGTTCCCGGCCGAACGCGCGGACGGCGTCGAGATCGCCCCGATGACCGAGGACGAGCTGACCCGCCGGCGTCGCGAGCGCGCCACCGGCTGACCGGCCCAACTGATCGATCGGCACTGTGAACGTGGCCGACTGGCGCTGGTGAGTGGCCGGTCGGCAGCAGCGCCCGGATCTTGTTGTTCCCTAGCGTTTCCGGCATGACGCCCACCCCCTCCTACCAGGTCGTGAAGGTGCTGGCCGCGGCGGCGAAGCGCGCGTTCCGGCTGGAGTTCGGCTTCCTCGGCACCGAGAACCTGCTGATCTCGCTGATCGACACCATCGGACCCGGCCGCAAGCTCGGCGTGAAGTCGCTGGCGGCCCAGGCGATGGCGCGGGGGCCGGAGCACTGGGCCGACGACGACGGTGGCGTCGTTCCCGAGGCTCATCCGGACGTCACGGCGTTGATGAACACCGCCTGCGACAAGAGTCTCATCGGGACCGTGCTGCCCGTCAGCCGTGCGCTGGAGGAGTGTCTGCTCGCGGCGGTCGCCCGGGCCGGCGACGGTGTGCTGACCACGACCCACCTCTCGCTCGCGTTGCTGGAGCAGGGTTCCGGGCGTGCCGCCGACCTGTTCGTGCTGCGCGGGGTGGACGTCGAGGCGACGGCCGCCGCTGTGCGAGCCGATGCCTCGCGGCGGTACGCGGAGGTCGAGGAAGCGCCCGCCGTGCGGTTGCTGCGCAAGGCGGGAGCGCTGGAGGGGGACTCCGGCGGCGGGTACGTGCGCTGGCTCCTCCGCTGGGTCGCGCGCGGCCAAGGGCTGGGCGGGCCGGTGCTGACCGTAGTGCGCAACGAGGCCGGACGGCTCGCGGTCGCAGCGAGACGAGACGTCTCGTCTCGTGATCTCGTGGCGGCGGTGCTGACGGTCGACCACCAGCTGCGGGCGGCGGGCCGGAGTCTGAAGCCGGAGTTCGAGTCGGGCGGGGCGGCGGCGTTGCGCGAGGCCGGAGTGGATCCGGCCGTGTTGCCCGGTGGCGGTCCGGTCGAGCGCGCGATGGAACGGGCGAAGCTCGTCGCGGCCCGGCGCGGGGACGCCGTCGTGGACACCACGCACCTGCTCGTGGCCGTGCGGGACGACGCCGCCGACCCGGTCGCCGGGACGCTCGACGGTCTTCCCACTGAGATGTAGGTCGCGTCCCTAGGGACTACGCGAGCTGCCTGCGGGTATTCTTCTCGGGTAGTCGCTGAACTCAGGCGGGAGAGCCCGGGCTTCGAGCCCGGCGCCGAAGGAGCAAGTCCCTCCCCGGGAACCTCTCAGGCATCCAGGACCGCCAGAGCGAGACGCCTCTGGAAAGTGGAGTCCCCGCAGGGGAATCCCGCCGACGGTGAAAGCCCATCCTCGTGGTGGGTGAACCTCTCAGGCGCCCTTCGGGGTACGGACAGAGCGGGGAGGGCACAGGACACGTGTGCCCGCAGCCACCCCCGGAGGCGTTTGATGACGCAGGACCGCATTCCGCTCGCCGCTCTCGAGCACGGCACCCCGTTCGCCGACCGGCACGTGGGTCCGCGCCCCGCCGAGCTCGCGCGCATCCTCGACGTCATCGGCGTCGGGTCGCTCGAGGAGCTGGCACAGCACGCGGTGCCTTCGTCCATCCACGAGCGCGACCTCGTGCTGGAGCTGCCCGCCCCGGCCACCGAGACCGAGGCGCTGGCCGAGCTGCGTGAGCTCGCGTCGCAGAACCGCCCGATGACGCAGATGATCGGCCTCGGCTACTACGACACCGTGACGCCGGGCGTGATCCTGCGCAACGTGCTCGAGTCGCCCGCCTGGTACACCGCGTACACGCCGTACCAGCCCGAGATCTCGCAGGGCCGCCTCGAAGCGCTGCTGAACTTCCAGACCATGGTCGGCGACCTGACGGGCCTGCCGGTCGCGAACGCGTCCATGCTGGACGAGTCGACCGCCGCCGCCGAGGCGATGACGCTGGTGCGCCGCGCCGGCAAGTCCAAGTCGAACAAGTTCGTCATCGACGCCGACACGCTGCCGCAGACGCTGGCCGTCATCGAGACGCGCGCCGAGCCGCTCGGCATCGAGATCGTCGTCGCGGACCTCTCCCAGGGCATCGAAGGCCTCGGCCTCGGTGGCGACTTCTTCGGCGTGCTGCTGTCGTACCCCGGCGCGTCCGGTGTGGTGCGCGACCAGGCCGCGTTGGTCGAGGAGATCCACGCCGCCGGCGCCCAGGCCGTCGTGGTCGCCGACCTGCTGTCGCTGACGCTGCTGCGCGCGCCGGGTGAGATCGGCGCGGACGTCGTCATCGGCACCACGCAGCGCTTCGGCGTGCCGATCGGCTTCGGTGGCCCGCACGCCGGTTACATGGCCGTCCGGTCCGGTCTGGAGCGTCAGCTGCCCGGCCGTCTCGTCGGTGTCTCCGTCGACGCCGACGGCTCGCTGGCCTACCGCCTCGCGCTGCAGACGCGCGAGCAGCACATCCGCCGCGAGAAGGCCACGTCGAACATCTGCACCGCACAGGTGCTGCTGGCCGTGATCGCGTCCATGTACGCCGTCTACCACGGTCCCGAGGGCCTGCGTTCGATCGCGACCCGCGTGCACCGCCTGGCCACCGTGCTCGCCACGGGCCTGTGCGAGGCCGGGCTCGACGTCGTGCACGGCGAGTTCTTCGACACCGTCCAGGTGCGCGTCGAGGGCCGGGCCGCCGCTGTCGTCGAGAAGGCGCGCGAGGCCGGCATCAACCTCCGCAAGGTCGACGACGACGTCGTGGCGATCGCCTGCGACGAGAAGACGACCCGCGCGCACATCGTCGCGGTGTGGGAAGCCTTCGGTGTCAAGGGGTCCGATGTGGACGCCATCGACGGCGACACCGCCGACGGCATCCCGGCCGACCTGCGCCGCACCTCGGACTACCTGACCCACCCGGTCTTCCACGCGCACCGCTCCGAGACCGCGCTGCTGCGCTACCTGCGCGCACTGTCCGACAAGGACGTCGCCCTGGACCGCAGCATGATCCCGCTCGGCTCCTGCACGATGAAGCTGAACGCCACCGCGGAGATGGAGTCCATCACGTGGCCGGAGTTCTCGACGCTGCACCCGTTCGCGCCCGTCGAGGACGCCAAGGGCCTGCTGAAGATCGTGTCCGACCTGGAGGCCTGGCTCGCCGAGGTCACCGGCTACGACGCCGTGTCGCTGCAGCCCAACGCCGGTTCGCAGGGTGAGTTCGCGGGCCTGCTGGCGATCCGCGCCTACCACCGCGCGAACGGCAACGCCGCCCGCGACGTCTGCCTGATCCCGTCGTCCGCCCACGGCACCAACGCCGCGTCCGCCGTCATGGCCGGCATGCGCGTCGTCGTCGTGAAGTGCGACGACAAGGGCAACATCGACATGGGTCACCTGCGCACGACGGTCGCCGAGCACGCCGACGACCTCGCCGCGATCATGATCACCTACCCGTCGACCCACGGCGTGTACGAGGACACCGTCCGCGAGGTCTGCGGCCTGGTCCACGACGCGGGCGGCCAGGTCTACGTCGACGGCGCGAACCTCAACGCGTTGATCGGCCTGGCCCGCTACGGCAAGTTCGGCTCGGACGTCTCGCACCTGAACCTGCACAAGACGTTCTGCATCCCGCACGGCGGCGGTGGCCCCGGCGTCGGCCCGATCGGCGTGAAGTCCCACCTCGCCCCGTTCCTGCCGAACCACCCGCTGCAGCCGACGGCGGGACCGGCCACCGGTGTCGGACCGATCTCGGGCGCCCCGTGGGGTTCCGCGTCGATCCTGCCGATCTCGTGGGCGTACGTGCGCATGATGGGCGGCGACGGCCTGCGCCGCGCGACCCTGACCGCCGTGGCCGCCGCGAACTACGTGGCGCGGAGGCTGGACGAGCACTACCCGGTCCTCTACACCGGCGAGGGCGGCTTCGTGGCCCACGAGTGCATCCTCGACCTGCGCCCGATCACCAAGGCCACCGGCGTGACGGTGGACGACGTCGCGAAGCGGCTCGCCGACTACGGCCTGCACGCCCCGACGATGTCGTTCCCGGTCGCCGGCACCCTGATGGTCGAGCCGACCGAGTCCGAGGACCTGGCCGAGATCGACAGGTTCATCGACGCCATGATCGCCATCAAGCGCGAGATCGACCGCGTCGGCGCCGGCGACTGGCCCGTCGAGGACAACCCGCTGCGCAACGCCCCGCACACCGCGGCCTGCGTGACCGTCGGCGAGTGGAACCACCCGTACACCCGCGAAGAGGCCGTGTTCCCGGCGGGCCAGAGCGCGACTCCGAAGATCTGGCCGCCCGTCCGCCGCATCGACGGCGCGAAGGGTGACCGCAACCTGGTCTGCTCCTGTCCGCCGCTCTCGGCGTACAGCAACTGACGTACTTGATGAGGGGAGCTTTCATAAACCCCAGGTTTATGAAAGCTCCCCTCATCAACGTCACACGGCGACGGGGCAGGCGTCGTCGCCGCAGTTCTCGTCGGCGCCGATGCCCGGCTGGTTCAGGTCGTGCTCGAACGCGAAGTGGAAGCAGTCGGGGTGCATCCGCTCGAACAGCTCGAAGTCTTCCTCCTCCAGCTCCACCGTCTCGCCGCACCGCTGACACGTCTGTTCATCTGACACGGTCAGATCGTCTCACCCGCGCCGCGCGAACAGGACCGCCCCGTCCTCGCCGAGCAGCCACCGCGCCTCGACGGTGAACCCGGCCGCCCGCAGCCACTGCGCGACCCGCTCGGGCCGTCGCAGGTGCACGTGCACGCGCATCGGATGCCCGCCGTAGCCCTGCGTCTTGAGCCGCGTCTCGTCGCCGACGTGGAAACCCAGCTGCAGCAACCCGTCCGGCCGCAGCGCTTCGCGGAAGTGCCCGAACACCGCGGGCACGTCGTCGTCCGGTACGTGGATCAGCGACCACCAGGCGATGATCCCGCCGACCGCCTCGGGGAGCGGTTCGGTCATCGACCCCACCTCGAACCGCAGGCCGGGGTGGTTCCGCCGGGCCAGCGCGATCATCGCGGGGGAGAGGTCGATGCCGAACGCGTCCACGCCCAGTCCGTGCAGGAGCGCGGTGATGCTGCCCGGCCCGCAACCGACGTCCGCGACGGGACCGCGCACCTCCTCCGCGAACAACCGCAGCGCCGCCCGCAGGTGCGGGAGGCCGTCCAGGAGGTCGCGCGTCTGGTCGGCGTAGCTGACCGCGACCGTGTCGTAGGAGTCCCGCGTGTCCGCCAGCCAGTCGCTCACGCCGGAGGAACTTACTCCTCGAACGGCTCCGGCCGGTGCCGTCCGAACAACGCCAGGGCGGCGATCCAGACGTCCGGATCGCCGTCCCAGTCCAGTGCCTTGATCTGGTCGGCCGACCGCCGCCCGCCGATGGCCCGCATCAGCTCGAACGACGTCGTCCGCAACGTCCCGGCGGGCTCGCCGTGCCCGAGCACCCGGTCGCCGTGCTCGAGCGTGATCCGCAACGCCGGCACGTCGTTCTCCCGCATCCGCTGGTCGAGCTGCTGCAACGGCTTCACCAGCGCCGCCCGCACCTCGACGCCGTCCCGCTCGCCCGGCACCCCCAGCGCCGAACGGAGGTCGTGCTCGTGCGCGATCACCTCGGCCACGAGGACCGGCCCCATCGGCGTGTCGAACAGCGGCCGGGCCAGTTCCAGGTTGGCGTCCCACTCGGCGAAGGCGTCGGCCAGCGAGTTGTCGCGGCGGTCGCGCACCTGCCGTTCGCCCCACTCGCCCGACTCGACACCGTCGAACCGGCGGTCCGCGAAGTCGCGCAGACCGCCGGCGAGGTGCGCCACCACGTCCTTGACCGACCAGCCGGGCGTCGCCGGCACGGGTGTCTGGGGATCCGCGCCGGAGACCAGCGCGGTGATCCGTTCCTTGGCCGCGTCGTAGAGAGGGGCGTTGGTCATCGTCAGACCTCGTACTCCAGGGTGTAGGTGCCGCTGCCATCCTCCGCCCAGTCCACCGTCACCGCACCTCGCGCGTTCAGGTACTTCCCGGTGCCGTCGACGATCTCGATGACAGCCTCCACAGAGGACCGGTACGCGCCGACGTGCCGCAGCACCAGCGTGCCCTCGTCCGTCGTGATCTCCTCGATCGCGGTCGTCCACGCCACGTCGTCGCCGTAGTACATGAGGTACCGGCAGCTCCCGGTGCCGCTGACGTCGCCCGCGTACCCGAACTGGACGTGCGCCTCGGTGAGCTTGCGGCCCTCGACGTCTTTGTAGGACCGGCCGTCCCAGGTCTTCTCGTCCCAGCTCTTCACTTCGATGGTTCCGGTTGCCTTCATGCGGACCACTCTGCTGGTAATTCCTGACAGATCGTGTCAGGTTCATTCCATGAAATCCGGCAGGCTCCTCCAGGTCCTCCTGCTCCTGCAGGGAAGGGGCCGGATGACGGCCGACGAACTGGCGTCCGAACTGGAGGTCTCGCCGCGCACGATCTACCGCGACGTCGAGGCCCTCTCCGCCTCCGGCATCCCGATCTACTCCGACCGCGGCCCGGCGGGCGGTTACCAGCTGGTCGACGGCTACCGCACCCGCCTCACCGGCCTGACGACGGACGAGGCGCAGTCGCTGTTCCTCGCCGGTCTCCCCGGACCCGCGCAGGCGCTGGGGCTGGGGGAGTTCGCGGCCGCCGCCCAGCTCAAGCTCCTCGCCGCGCTGCCCACGGAGTTGCGGACCCGGGCCGAGCAGATCCGCCAGCGCTTCCACCTCGACACCCCGACGTGGTTCCGCGGCGACGAGCCCACCGAGCACCTCGCCAACCATCGCCGACGCCGTCTGGGAGCAGCGCAGGGTCCGCATGACCTACCGGCGCTGGGGCGACCAGACCGTCGAACGCGAGGTCGACCCGTACGGGCTCGTGCTGAAGGCGGGCACCTGGTACTTCGTCGGCAGCGGCCGCACCTACCGCGTCTCGCGGGTGCTCGCGCTCCACGCCACACCGGACACGTTCGAACGTCCCGGGGACTTCGACCTCGCGCGGTTCTGGGCGGAGTGGTCGGAGCAGTTCGAGGCCCGCATGTACGGCGAACGCGTCACGGTCCGCATGACGCGCTCCGGCCTGGACAAGACCCAGTACCTGCTCAGCGGTCATCAGGCACGCGTGATCCGGGACCTCGCACCCGAACCGGGGGAGGAGTTCGGCTTCCCCACCGAGTCGAACCGGCACGCTGTGGCTGACCTGCTCAAATTCGGCGCGGACGTGGAAGTGCTGGCACCGGACGAGGTGCGGCGCGACATCGTCGAAACAATCGAGGCGATGCAGGACGTCTACAACGATGCGAAGCTACGGGCATGGTTCCGCTGATTGCGTTGAACAACGGAGTACGGATCCCCCAACTCGGCTTCGGCGTCTACCAGGTGCCGGAGGACCAGGTGGCCGGTGCGGTCACGACGGCCATCGAGGCCGGCTACCGCAGCATCGACACGGCCGCGGCCTACGGCAACGAGTCCGGCGTCGGCGACGCGATCGCCGGCGTGCCGGACCTGTTCGTCACCACCAAGCTGTGGAACGCCGACCAGGGCCACGACGCGACGCTGCGCGCGTTCGACGAGAGCATGCGCCGCCTGCGCCGCGACGTGCTCGACCTCTACCTCATCCACTGGCCGACACCCGAGCGCGACCTCTACGCCGACACGTGGCGCGCTCTGGAGAAGCTCTACGCCGACGGCCGCGTGCGCGCGATCGGCGTCTCGAACTTCCACACACCACACCTGCAGCGCCTGTTCGACGAGTTCCCGACCACCCCGGCGGTGAACCAGATCGAGCTGCACCCGTTGCTGCAGCAAGAAGAGATGCGCAAGGTGCACGTGACGCACCGCATCGTCACCGAGGCGTGGTCGCCGCTCGCGCAGGGCGGCGCGTTGCTGCGCGAACCGGACATCACCGGTCTCGCCGACAAGTACGGCAAGACCCCGGCCCAGATCGTGCTGCGCTGGCACGTCCAGCTCGGCAACGTCGTGATCCCGAAGTCCGTCACGCCCTACCGGGTCAAGGAGAACATCGACATCTTCGACTTCGAGCTGGCCCAGGACGACATGCTCGTGATCACCGAGCTCGACAACGGGACCCGCACCGGTCCGGACCCCGACCGCTTCAACGCCGCCTGAGCGACCGGTCGCGCTCGGTCAGGCGTTCGTCGACAGCACCTGACCGAGCGCCGCCTCCACGCCGTCCACGTTCTCCACCACCGACACCGACCCGCCGGTCGTCTGCGCGATGTCCGTCAGCGTGGCCTTGTCGACCTCGCCGCCGATGGCGATGAAGCTGACCGGCAGGTCGGTCCCGTGCAGCTGCGCCTTCAGCGCCGCCAGGTCGATCCCGCCGTCCGAGGTGCTGTCGGTGATCACCACGACCCGGTTGACCCGCCCGGCCACGAAGCCGTCGTGCGCCGTCTCGTAGCAGGCCGCCAGCGCGGTGTAGAGCTGCGAGCCGTCCGCCGTCTTGAGCGCGTCGATCGACCTGCGCAACGCGTCGCGCTTCTCGCTGACGGGACCGGTGGCGACGAGTTGCTTGTGCGGCTTCGAGCCGTCGAGGTCGCGGGCGAACTCCCACAGCCCGAACGACCCCGAGACGGACCTGTCGACCTGACCGCGCAGGGCCGCCTTCACCTTGTCCAGCCTGGGTTTCATCGACGTCGAGACGTCCGTCAGCACCGTGACGACCTGCCCGCCGCGGTCCGCCGACGCCCAGGCGGAGGAGAGCTGCTGCGTGGTCGTCGCGTCGGCGGCGACCAGGTTCTCCGTGACGGGGGACCAGGACACGCCCGGCGAAGGTGACGGACGGTCCTGAGTGGACTCCACCCGCAGGCCGCCGCGCGCCAGGATCGCCTGCTGCGAGGGTTCGGTCATGAAGTCGCGGAACGCCTGCGCCGCACGCACCTCCGCCTCGCCGACCTCGCTGCCGCCCAGCGCGACGTACGGGAAGTCCGCCACCGGAGCCGGGCCGGCGGGCAGCACGCCCACCAACGGCTTCGACGGGGCCTCCTTGCCCGTGTTGTGCTTGAACAGGTCCACTTCGGACACCGGAGTGGCCGAGAAGCCCGCCGCGTTGACCGTCGCGCTGTCACCCAGTCGCCGCAACGCGTCCCGCGTCGTCGGCGGAACCTCCGGCGGCACCGTGGCGGCCAGCTTGGACAGCGAGGCCTTCGCGGCGTCCGATCCGAGCGACTCCGCGGTGACCGGGCCCTTGCCGCCGGCCAGCGCCGCCTGGATCGCGAGCGCGGAGGCCGTGTTCGTGGCGGGATCGGGCATCGCGACGCTGAACCGGCCCCAGGACTGGCCGTACTTGCTCCAGTCCGTCACCTCGGGCATGTCCGACCAGCGGAAGTCCTTCAGCACCGGCGCGGCGGCCTCGGGAGCCGCGAGCAGCACCGGCGACGTGCCGACGGACTTCGGCGCCGAGCCGACCAGCTTCGCGTTCAGCGCGGACAGCCGGTTCGCCCAGAGCGTCGAGTCGGGCAGCCACGCGTGCGGGCGCTTGCCGAGCTTCTGCTCGTCCCACGCCGTCGTCAGGCCTTCGAGCACCGCGGAGGAGTCCGCGGAGATCACTTCGATCGCGATGCAGTGGTCGTACACGACGGGCCGCGTCGCGCTGTACGCGTGGGCGACGTCCCTGACGGCCTCCGCGACGCTGGGCGTCACGGAGATGCGCAGCACCGAGTCGCCCTCGCTGCAGTTCTGGGCCAAGGCCTGCGAGCGCTTGTCGAGCACCCCACCGGCCCACGACAGGGCGAGCCAGCTGAGGCCGAGCAGCACCACGAGCACGACGATGAGCACGGGCCATTTGGCGATTCCGCGCTTCACCTTCGCCCGCAGAGCGCGGTGTCGAGACATCGATCCCTCACAACTACTCAGCGGCCCCCGACGACCGCCAATCACGCTAACAGGTGAACTTCGTCAGCGAAGTGAAGTCACTCCACGTATCGACTGGCAAACGGAGATGAGCCGTTCTCGCAACGGTCTTGCCTGCTCAGCGAACCCGGCCTGCCGCCGGACGTACTCCGCGCGCCCCTCCGGCGTCTCGATCCTCACCGGGGGATACCCGAGCCCGGCCAGGTCGTACGGGGAGGCCTGCATGTCGAGTTCGCGCACGTCAGCGGCCAGTTCGAAGCAGTCGGCGACGAGATCGGACGGCGTCGCCGGTTCCAGTTTATAGGCCCACTTGAACAGGTCCATGTTCGCGTGCAAGCACCCCGGCTGCTCGTTCAGCAACTGCTCGTCACGGGTCGGCTGCAGAGCGTTGCGCGGCCGGGCGGGTCGCGTGAAGAACCGGAAGGCGTCGAAGTGCCCGCACTGGATCCGGCTCGCCTCGACCACCTGGTCCGTGCCGCCGCTGCCGAGCCGGAGCGGCCACGCGTTGTGCCGGACCTCCTCCGGCTGCTGCCGGTAGACCATCGCCCACTCGTGCAGCCCGAAACAGCCGAGGCGGGCGGGCCTGCTCAGCGTCGCCGTCAGCAACCCCTGGACGAACTCCAGCGTCTTCGCCCGCTGGCCCACGAAGCTCTCGACGTCGAGCGTGACGCCCTCGGGCGTGGCCTTGTAGTGCGGGAACTCCAGGTACTCCGCCGCGTCCTCGAGAACGACGCCGGGCCCTGGATGCCAGCGTTCGAGCCGCACGGGCCGATGGCTGTAATACGTGAAGAGGAAGTCCATGACCGGGTGCTTCTCTTTGCGAAGCTTCCGTTCCTGATGCGGTCCTGTGAACCGGCGCATGCGCGCGACGTGCGCGTCGCGCAGTTCGTGCCATTCGGCTCGGGACAGGACCTCCACGGGCGATTACCGTACGCGAATGGTGAAGAGCCAAGCCTCCACGGTCGCCCAGTACCTCGCCGAACTGCCTGATGAGCAGCGTGCGGAGATGGAGGTGGTGCGTGATGTCGTCCTCGCCAACCTCCCCGGCGGCTACGTCGAGACGATGGACTGGGGCCTGATCGTCTACGCGGTGCCGCTGGAGGTGAGCGGCCCGACCTACAACAAGAAGCCGCTGCTCTACGTCGCCCTCGGCGCCCAGAAGCGCTACTGCTCCGTCCACCTGACCACGGTCATGGAGGAGTTCGAGGAGTCGTTCCGCGCCCGGTGGGCGGAGACCGGCAAGAAGCTCGACATGGGCAAGGCCTGCGTGCGCTTCAGGCGGGCCTCGGACCTGGCCCTGGACATCATCGGCGCCGAGGTGGCGCGCCTGTCGGTGACCGAGTTCGTCGACTGGCACGCCGAGAACAGGGCTAAAGCGGCGGCACGAGCCCGCTGAACGTCCGCGCGCCGTTGCAGTGCGGGCACTCCCGCCCGTTGTCGACGGTCCGCGGCGCGCCACCGATGATCGCCAGCGTCGGCGCGGCGATGTAGCTCGCACCCCCGCACAGGTGGCAGACCGTGCGCGGTTCGGGCGTGACGGCGAAGAGGTCGTCCGGGTCTTCCTCGTCCTCGAAGTCGTCGTCCTCGGCGAACTCGTCCTCGTCGTCCTCACTCATGCCGCCCAACTTAGTGGGTCAGCTCCGCCGCACGAGTCAGTGACTCGGATGTGGCTTCCTCGCCACACGCCGTGCACACCACACGGGGCTCCAGCACCGCGCCGCACGAGTGCTCCCACACGAGGGGAAGGGCCCCCTCCGTCACGTACGTGTCGCCCCACTCCTTGAGCATGAGCATCACGTTGTGCAGCGCGCGCCCCGAGTCCGTGAGCAGGTACTCGTGCCGTGGCGGGTGCTCGGAGTACTGGTGCTTCTCCAGCACCCCGGCGGCGACCAGCTTCTTCAGCCGCACGGTCAGCACATCACGTGAGGCGCCGGTGTTCGCGGCGATCTGGTCGAAGCGGGTGACGCCGAGAAAGACCTCGCGCAAAGCCAGCAGCGACCAGCGTTCGCCCACGACTCCGAGTGCGTTCGCGATGGAGCAGCTTCGAGGTGCCATGTGACCATCCTATCAGTGGGTTGGAAAATCCAACTTACGCCGCTAACGTGAGTTTGGAAAGCCAACTTAGGAGGTAGGGGTCATGGACTTCAACGGTGCGGCAGTGCTGGTGACCGGAGCCAACCGCGGGCTCGGCAGGGCGTTCGCCCAGGAGTTCGCGAAGCGCGGGGCGAAGGTCTACGCCGGTGCCCGCAACCCGGCGTCCGTCGTGGACGAGGGCGTCGTCCCGGTCCAGCTGGACGTGACCGACGACGCGTCCGTGGCGGCCGCGGCCAAGGAGCTCGGCGACGTCTCGATCGTCATCAACAACGCCGGCGTGCTCGTCGCGGGCGAGGACGTGGACAGCATCAAGGCGGAGTTCGAGGTCAACTTCTACGGCCTCGTCCGCACGACGGACGCGTTCGCGCCCGTCCTCAAGGCCAACGGCGGCGGCACCCTCGTCAACGTCCTGAGCATCCTCTCGTGGGTCGGCCGCCCGGCCTGGCGCGGCTACGCGGCGTCGAAGGCGGCGGGCTGGTCGCTCACGAAGTCGACGCGCGAAGACCTGCGGGAGCAGGGGACCAACGTCATCGGCGTGCACGTGGGCTTCATCGACACCGACATGACGGACGGCATCGACGCGCCCAAGATCGCGCCGGAGGACGTCGTCTCCCAGGTGCTGCAGGCGATCGAGAACGGTGACGACGAAGTGCTCGCTGACGACCGCACTCGCGCGGTGAAGGCGTCACTGGCCTCTTGAGGCGGACCGCGCAGGTGGGATCGCGCCTAGCGGCGCAGCTCCCACACGACGTCCACCCCGACGCGGTTGCCGATCGCGGGTTCGCGCGGCGGTGTGCGGCGGTCGATCTCGGTGAACCCGAGCCGCCGCGGCACACCGCTGCTCGCGACGTTGGCCTCGTCGTGCCAGATCTGGATCCTGCGCACGCCCTCCAGCGCGAACGCGAACTCCACGAGCTCCGCGGTGGCGGCCGTGGCGTGGCCCCGTCCGGTGTGTGCGGGGTGCAGCCAGTAGCCGATCTCCACGAGGTCGTCCTCGCCGTCCCGGTTCGCCGTCACCAGGCCGACGATCGCGCCGTCGACGGTGATGACGTGCGGGAACAGCGTTCCGTGTGCCCAGCCGCTCTCGGCGCCGGCGAGGAAGTCCGCGAGCATCGACGCGTCGTAGCCGTTGGCCGCCCAAGGCATCCACAGCCGCAGGTGTGCGAGCGATTCCGTGATGGCCTGGAACAGCTCCGTCGAGTCGGCGTCAGTCAGTCTCCGGAGCTTCATACGTGACTTTGTAGCGCAGGTGCGTGACCGAGGTGCTCTCAACGACCGAGACCGGGCCCTCCAGCGCGTATCCCTTGCCGGGCGCGAAGAACGGCGTGCCTCCGCCGAGGATCACCGGCACCAGGTCGAGGAAGATCTCGTCCACCAGGCCCGCGTCGATGGCCTGCCGCGCGATCTCGCCCGAGTTGAGCCCGACGGCCTTGTCGGCGGCGTGCTTCCGGGCCACCGCAACGGCTTCCTCGATGCCGCCGGTGACGAACGTGAAGTGTTCGTTGTCCTCCAACGGCCGGTGGGTGAGCACGACGGTGTGCACGCCCATCGGGTGCTGGCCGCCCCAGCCGTTGGTGAAGTCGTAGAGCTTGCGCCCCACGACCAGCGCGCCGGTCGCCTGGATCATCCCGCCGAAGTAGGCGGCGCTGGCGGGCGTGAGGTTGACGGTCATCGCGCCCGTCGGGACCGTGAACGCCACGTCGCCCGCCTCGTACCAGGCGAACAGCTTGTCGAAGCCGGAGAAGTCCGGGCCCGAGACGTAGCCGTCGATCGAGGTGCTGGCGCCCGTGTAGACCTTGCTCATCTTCTGTGCCTCCCTGTGTCGTGTCCTGCACAGGTACGTCGAACGCGCCGGCCCCTCGATCGACACGGCCCCCGGCGCCACATACCGGTTCAGCCGATGGGGTCGGGCAGCCTGGTGACCTCGTAGTCGCAGTCGAGGACATCGCCGGTCGCCGGGTCGCGCAGTTCGACGCGCCACCTCGACGCGAACTGGTCCACGCCGTGGTGCATCGGGATCGTGCCGGACAGCAGCACGGTGCCGGGCTCGAACTGCCCCAGCTCGCGCAGCCGCTCCACCCAGTACTGCGGGGTCAGCAGCTCGGCCAAGGTGCCGCGCTGGATCTCCACGCCGTCCGCCCACGCCGTGAGCTCGATCGAGTCGATCCGGTCCGCGACCTCGGACAGCCGCCACGCCCCGCGGCCCAGCACGTCCGGCCCGGCGTTCTTGCTCCACGCGACGCCGTGCACCTCCAGCGCGCGGTCCGTGTGGTCGCAGGCGACGGTCAGCAGGACGTCGTCCGAGGTGACGACGAGTGCCCACTCCGCCTCGCCGGACGTCTTGCCGTGCTGCGCTGGAACCGTCGAGGTCTGCTGCGCGAGGTACGGCGAGACGGGGTAGAGGCTCGGCGTCACGGACGGCGCCGGCACCCCCAGCTCAGCCAGTTCACGCACGTGAGCGGCCACTTCCTCCTGGCTGCGACCTGCGTAGCCGCCGTTCAGCAAAGTTGTCACGGTGACCTCGGCGACGGAGCCGTCCGGAAGGTCGAACTGCAGCGTGGTGGTCTGTGTACGAACGGTAGACATGCGGTACTCCTTGCGCATACGACTTGTATACAGGCAGTATTACGCCATGCCGCCAGCTACATCAAACGCAGGTACATCAGACGCAGGTGCATCAGACGCAGGTGCAGCAACGCAGGACGTGCCGCGTTCGGCCTTGGTGCGCGCCTTCGTGGCCTCGCTCTCCGGTACCGCCCTGGAGTGGTACGACTTCGCGATCTACAACGTCGCCGCGGCCGTCGTGCTCGGCCCGTTGTTCTTCCCGAGCTCCGAACCGCTCACCGCGACGCTGCTCGCGTTCTCGACGTACGCGGTCGGTTACCTGTCCCGGCCGCTCGGTGGGTTCCTGTTCGGCCGGCTCGGCGACAAGATCGGCCGGAAACGCGTGCTCGTCACGACGTTGATGATCACCGGTATCGCGACGTTGCTCATCGGCCTGTTGCCGACGCACGCCGCCATCGGCCCCGCGGCCGGTGTGCTGCTCGTGCTGCTGCGATTCGCGCAGGGCGTCGGGCTCGGCGGCGAGTGGGGCGGCGCGGTGCTGCTGTCCAGCGAGTACGGCAACCCGGAGCAACGCGGCTTCTGGGCCTCGGCCGCCCAGATCGGCCCGCCCGCCGGCAACCTGATGGCCAACGGCGTGCTCGCGCTCCTCGGCGTCGCGCTGTCGGACGCCGCGTTCATGTCGTGGGGCTGGCGCGTGGCGTTCCTGCTGTCCGCGGTGCTCGTGATCTTCGGCCTCTGGATTCGCGTGAAGCTGGAGGAGACGCCGGTCTTCAAGGCGATCGAGGCGCGCGGCGACCGCCCGTCCGCGCCGATCAGCGAGGTGTTCCGCACGCAGACCCGGCCGCTGGTCGCCGCCGTGCTGTGCCGCGTCGGCCCGGACGTGCTGTACGCGCTGCACACCGTCTTCGTGCTGACCTACCTCACGACCCAGCTGAAGCTGCCGCGCAACGTCGGTCTCGTCGCCGTGCTGATCGCCTCGGGCTTCCAGCTGTTCCTGATGCCGCTCGCCGGCTGGCTGTCGGACAAGGTCAACCGGCGCGGTCTCTACGCGGTGGCCGCGGTCTGCGGCGCGGTGTGGCCGTTCGTGCTCTTCCCGCTCATCGACACGAGGTCGTGGCCGCTGATCGTGCTCGGAGTCGTGGTGGGGCTGGGTTTCCACGCGTTCATGTACGGGCCGCAGGCCGCGTTCATCGCCGAGCAGTTCACCGAACGCCTGCGCTACACCGGAAGCTCGCTCGCCTACACGCTGGCCGGTGTGATCGGCGGCGCCATCGCCCCGTTGCTCTTCACCGCGCTGCTGGCCGGGTTCGGCACGTGGGTGATCGTCGGCCTCTACGTCACCGTGGCGTGCGTGGTGACGCTCGTCGGCCTCTGGCTCGGCCGCGATCCTCAGCCGGACGACGAGGTTCAGCCGTTGAGCAGCACCTTCAGCGTGGTGTCCAAGTGAGCGGTGATCGCCGCGGTGGCCGCGCCGACGTCTCCGGACTCGAGCGCGGCCACGATCACGTCGTGCTCGTCGATCACGGCCTGCTGCCTGCCGTGCGCCCGGTACAACGCGACCACACCCGCGCGCACCTGCCGTGCGCGCAACCCCTCGTAGGTCTTCGTCAACAGCTCGTTGCCCGTCGCCGCCACCAGCAGCGCGTGGAACTGCCTGTCGACGTCGATGAACTGCCGCGCGTCCTCGACCAGGAACCGCTGCTGCTCGATGAGCTCCTGCATCTGCCGCAACGGAACGGTGCCCTCGCCGATCGTGCGCTCGGCGGCGTACCGCTCGATGACGCCGCGCAACTCCATCAACTCGCTGATCTGGCGCGAGGACAACGGCGCGACGTACGCCCCCTTCTTCGGCACGAGCTGCACGAGGTCTTCGGCCGCGAGCAGCAGCAGGGCCTCGCGGATCGGTGTGCGGGAGACGCCGATCTGGTTGGCGACGTCCTGCTCGCTGATGAACCGCCCCTGCATCCCAGGGTCGGCGAGAATCGTGTCCTTGAGGAACTCGTAGGCCTTTTCTCTGCCAGACAAGCTGTCTGCACCCTGCATACAACATGTATACCAGAGGAGGATCATGCGCTTCGCGTTGTGCCAGATCAGTTCCACCGCTGATCCGCAGGAGAACCTTGCCACCGTCCGCGCCGAAGTAGCGAGCGCTGCTGCGAACGGCGCACGCGTGGTGCAGTTCCCGGAAGCCGCCCAGTGCCGCTTCGGCGTGCCGCTCAAGCCGATCGCCGAACCTCTCGACGGCCCGTGGGCAACGGCGGTCCGCGAGATCGCCGACGAGCACGACGTGGTGGTGGTCGCCGGCATGTTCACACCCGGCGAGGGGGACAAGGTCACCAACACGACCCTCGTCACCGGTGCGGGCCTGCACCTCGGCTACGACAAGGTGCACCTGTTCGACGCCTTCGGCTTCCGCGAGTCCGACACCGTCACCCCCGGCGAGAAGCCCGTGACGTTCGAGGTGGACGGCACCACGATCGGCCTCGCCACCTGCTACGACGTCCGGTTCCCCGAACTCTTCCGCGCCCTCGCCGCCACCGCGCCCGTCATCCTGCTCGGGGCGTCCTGGGGAGCGGGCCCGGGCAAGGCCGACCAGTGGGACCTGCTGGTCCAGGCCCGTGCTCTGGACGCGACGTCGTGGGTCCTCGCCTGCGGGCAGGCCGACCCCGATGCCGATCACGGTTCCGCCCCGACGGGAATCGGCCGCAGCGCTGTGATCGACCCGATCGGCTCCGTGCGCGAGCGACTCGAAGGCATCCCCGGCACGATTCTGTCCGATGTGGACGTTCAGCTCGTCGAAGAGGTCCGCGCCGAGCTGCCCGTGCTGGCGAACCGGAGGCTGTGATGCGCGAGGAACACGAGTTCTTCCCGGTCGAGGCGATCGACTGGCGTCAGGACGGCAAAGGCGTCACCGAACGAGTCCTGAGCCGCGACCCGGACACGTCGACCCTCACGAGGATCGCGCGCTGGGAACCGGGCCTCGAAACCGAGGGCGTGATCCGCCACGACTACCACGAGGAGGTCTACCTGCTGGAGGGCGATCTCACCGATCTGACCCTCGCCAGGACGTTCCGGGCCGGCGACTTCGCGAGCCGCCGCCCCGGAATGCCCCACGGTCCCTACCGGACGGACAAGGGCTGCACGATGCTCGAAATCCGCACAGCCCCCGGTGAAAGCCTCTAGACCCAGCGCACGTGGGTGCCGTCGCGCACCGTGCCCACGTACTCCTCCAACAGGTCCTCCATCGCCACGACCCCGAGCACTGTGCCGTCCGCGCTCACTGCGCGCGCGAGATGCGACTGGGCTCGGCGCAACGCGGTCAGCGCCTCGTCCAGGCGGGCGTCCGCGGGCACCTCGGGCAACCCGCGCACCCGGTCACGTGGCACCGACGTCTCCGCGCCTTCCAGGTCCAGCACGTCCTTGACGTGCAGGTACCCGATCAGCCCGGCGTCGGCGAGCACGGGGAACCGCGAGAACCCGGTCTCCGCGACGGCGGCCTCGATCTCGCCCACGGTCGGCGACGCGGACACCGTTGTCAGCCTGTCCAGCGGAACCAGCACGTCGGCCACGGTGCGTGCGGCGGAGGACAACGTCTGCGTCAGCCGCCGGTGTTCCGAGTCCTCCAGCAGGCCCTCGGACCGGGACTGGCCGATCAGCAACGCCAGTTCGTCCGGCGTGTAGGCCGATTCCAGCTCGTCGACCGGCTCCACGTCGAACCGGCGCAGCACCCACCGGCCGACGGCCGTGAACAAGGCCAGCGCCGGTGCGATCATCCGCGAGAAGCCGTAGTGCACCGGGACCAGCCACACCGCGGCCCGTTCCGGACCGGCGATCGCCAGGTTCTTCGGCACCATCTCGCCGAGGATCGTGTGCAGCGCGACGACGATGACCAACGCCACCGCGAACGCCACACCGTGCACCACGGCCAACGGCAGCCCAACGGCGCTGAGGGGCCCCTCCAGAACGGAAGCCAGCGCGGGTTCGGCGATCACGCCGAGCCCTAGGGAGCACAGCGTGATGCCCAGCTGCGCGCCCGCGATCAGCAACGGCAGCTGCTGCGACGCCTTGATCGCGGTGCGGGCCCGGGAAGATCCCTTGTCCGCCAACGCCTCCAGGCGGTCCCGGCGCGCGGTGATCACCGCGAACTCGGCACCGACGAAGAACGCGTTGCCCGCCAGCAGGAAGGCGATGATGAGGAAGTTCACGAGGACGACACCACCCGGAGCTCGGCCACGCGGTGCTTGTCCATCCGCATGACGGTCACCCTCCACCCGTCGACGCGAATCTCGTCGCCGACGTCCGGAATCCGGCCGAGCCGCGCCAGCACCAGGCCGGCCAGCGTCTCGTAGTCGCCCTCGGGCATCTGGAACCCGGTCGCGTCGGCCACCTCGTCGTCGCGCAGCAGCCCGGACACGATCCAGCTGTTCGACCCCAGCGACCGCACCGGGGCCGCCTCACCGCGATCGTGCTCGTCGCGCACGTCGCCGACGATCTCCTCGACCACGTCCTCCAGCGTCACCATCCCTGCCGTGCCGCCGTACTCGTCGACGACCAGCGCCGTCTGCAGCCCGGACGCCCGCAGCCGGTCCAGCAGGGCATCGCCCTCCAGCGTCTCCGGCACCGAGTACACGGGCCGGGTCAACGCCGACAGCGGAGTGGATGTACGCAGAGCGGAAGGCACCGCGAAGGCCTGCTTCACGTGCACGATCCCGCTCACCTCGTCCAGCGAGCCGTTGTGCACGGGGAACCGGGAGAAGCCGGTCTGCCGGGCCTTCATCACGAGGTCCGCGACCGTCGCGTCGCCGCGCAACGCCTCGACCCGCACGCGGGGCGTCATCAGCTCGCCGGCCGTCCGGTCGCCGAAGCGCAGCGACCGGTCCAGCAGCACCGCGGTGCCCTGGTCCAGCGTGCCGTGCTCGGCGGACGTGCGGACCAGCGCGCCCAGCTCCTCGGGTGACCGCGCGGACGCCAGCTCCTCGACCGGCTCGACGCCCAGGCGCCGGACCAGCCAGTTCGCGGAGTTGTTCATCCAGTTGATCAACCAGCGGAAGATCCTGGAGAACCCCGCCTGGATGCTGACCACGCTCCGCGCGGTCTCCAGCGGCTTCGCGATGGCCAGATTCTTGGGCACGAGCTCGCCGAACACCATCGACAACGACGTCGCGATCGCCAGTGCCAGCGCCAGCGACAACCCGTCGGCCAGGGCCCCGGACGCGCCGAGCGCCGTGAGTCCGGGCTCGATAAGGTTCGCGATCGCGGGCTCCGCGATGTAACCGGTGATCAGCGTGGTCAGCGTGATGGCGAGCTGTGCGCCGGAGAGCTGGAACGAGAGAGTGCGATGCGCACGGTCGATGGTGTGCGCCTTGGCGTCGCCCACCTCGGCCACGTGACGTTCGACGGTGCTTCGTTCCAGCGCGGTCAGCGAGAACTCGGCCGCCACCGCGATGAAGGTGCCCGCGGTCAGTGCCACTACGGCGACCAGACCGAGCACGCTGAGAAGGATTCCGGTCACCTACGTGCTCCTGAACTGCAGGAACAAGGGACCGGGTTGGTATGCCAGCCGGGGCCAGACCCCATGGGGACGGCTCAACTCCTCATGACTCAAGTACGTGAACAGCCAGACGAGTCTAATTGTGGGCAGTGGAGGCCCGAAGCACCACCTCACCGGCCACCCGGACGGTGCGTGCCTCGTCACCCCCGGCGTCCAGCACGAGACCTGCGGCGATCTCGCCCATCTCCTCCAGCGGCAGTCGCACGGTGGACAGTGCCGGAACCGTGTCGCGCAGTGTCGGGATGTCGTCGAACCCGGCGATCGAGATGTCCTCCGGGATGCGCACGCCACGTTCGCGCAGCGCGGCCATGGCCCCCATCGCCATGACGTCCGTCACGGCGAACACGCAGGTGGAGCGCGACTTCGACGCCAGCAGCTCCATCGCGGCGGCGTACCCGCCGTCACGGGTGAAGGCGCCGTTGATCACCACGGGCGGTGCGATCCCGGCGTCGGCGAGGCCTGCCTTGAACCCCGCGAGCCGGTCGCGGGCCACCACGAGCTCGGAAGGACCACCCAACACGGCGAACTTCTTGTGGCCGAGCTCGGTCAGCGCACGGGCCAGGGCGCGGCCGCCCGCGCGGTTGCCGGGAACGACCGTGTCGGTGCCGAGCTTCGCCTGCGACACGCACGCGACACGCCCGCCCTGTTCGCTGAACGCGTCGATCTCGGCCGCCAGCCGCGACTGCGCGGCGCGGTCCGTGGTGCGCGAACCGGCCAGCACCACCGCACGGGCCCGATGCGCACGCAGGGTGGAGAGCAGCTCCGCCTCACGTTCGGGACGGCGCCCGGTCGTGCCGAGGACGACCGAGAGCCCGGCGGCCTCGGCGACCCGCGTCACCCCCGCCGCGATGCACGAGAAGTACGGGTCGGTGATGTCGTGGACCACCAGCCCGACCAGCGAGCTCGAGTTGCGGGCCAGCGCCTGCGCGGACGCGTTCGGCACGTAGCCGAGCTCCTCCGCGGTGCGCAGGACGCGCTCGCTCAGGTCCTCGCTCACCTGCCGCGTGCTGCCGTTGAGCACGCGAGAAGCGGTCGCCAACGACACACCCGCCTGCTTCGCCACCTCGGCGAGCGTCACCTGTCGGGCGGACACGACCACCTCCGTCAACCTGCATGTGAGCGCTGAGACTAACTCGCGAGGAGGTTGACGTCCGTCAAGCGCCGCGATTAGCGTGGCGGGAAAGCGCTTTCCAGCGCTGTTTCCAGGGAGGTGCGATGGCGGTTCGGACCATTGGCGTGGCGGTCAACGGTGTCACCGGGCGGATGGGGTACCGCCAGCACCTGGTCCGTTCGCTGCTTCCGTTGCGCGACGAGGGCGTGCGGCTGCCGGACGGGACCGTGCTGAAGGTCGAACCGGTCCTCGTGGGCCGCAACGCCGACAAGCTCAAGGAGATCGCCGAGCGCCACGACCTCGCGCGCTGGACGACGGACCTCGACAGTGCGCTCGCCGACCCGTCGGTCGAGATCTACTTCGACTCGCAGGTCACGTCAAAGCACGTCGAGTCCATCACGAAGGCGATCGAGGCCGGCAAGCACGTCTACACCGAGAAGCCGGTCAGCGAGACCGTCGAGGAGGCACTGGAGCTCGCGCGGCTGGCCGAGGCCAGGGGCGTGAAGCACGGCGTGGTGGCGGACAAGCTGTACCTGCCCGGCATCCGCAAGCTCAAGCGGCTGATCGACGGCGGCTTCTTCGGCCGCGTCCTCAGCGTGCGCGGCGAGTTCGGCTACTGGGTCTTCGAGGGCGACTGGCAGTCCGCGCAGCGCCCGAGCTGGAACTACCGGGCGGAGGACGGCGGCGGCATCGTCTCGGACATGTTCTGCCACTGGAGCTACCTGCTGCACGACCTGTTCGGCCGGGTCGAGGCCGTGACCGCGAAGGCCGTGACGCACATTCCAACCCGGTGGGACGAACAGGACAACGCCTACGAGGCGACCGCGGACGACGCCGCGTACGGGATCTTCGAGATCGCGAACGGCGTCATCGCCCAGATCAACTCGTCCTGGTGCGTGCGGGTGCGCCGCGACGAGCTCGTCGAGTTCCAAGTGGACGGCACCGAGGGGAGTGCGGTCGCGGGGCTGCGCGAGTGCTTCGTGCAGCCCCGCGCCGTCACGCCGAAACCCGTGTGGAACCCGGATCTCCCGGTCACGCACCCGTTCCGCGACCAGTGGCAGCAGGTGCCGGACAACGAGGAGTTCGACAACGGCTTCAAGGTGCAGTGGGCGGAGTTCCTGCGCCACGTCTACGGGGGCGCGCCGTTCCCGCACGACTTCCGCGCCGGGGCACGGGGCGTCGCGCTGGCGGCGGCCGGTCTGCGGTCCTCTTCGGAGGGTCGCCGGGTGGAGATCGCCGATGTCTAGCCAAGGTCAGTTCAACCGCATCGTGTTCGCCGCCGCTCACGTTGTGGCCCAGGACGAACGCACGGTCGACTGGGACGCCACCCTGGCGTTCCGGCACCACCTGTGGTCGCATGGCCTGGGTGTCGCGGAGGCCATGGACACCGCGCAACGCGGCATGGGCCTGGACTGGCCGGCGGCCGCCGAGCTCATCCGCCGCAGCGCCGCCGAGAAGGCGGGACGGATCTGCGCGGGTGTCGCGACCGACCAGCTGACCGGTGGGGCAAGCCTCGACGAGGTGCTGAACGCCTACCTGGAACAGCTCGAGGTCGTCCAGGAGGCCGGCGCCCAGCCCGTCCTGATGTGCTCACGTCAGCTCGCGGCGGCGGCACGCGGTCCCGAGGACTACGAGAAGGTCTACGGCACGCTGCTCGACCGCGTCAGCGAACCGGTGGTCCTGCACTGGCTCGGCACCGCGTTCGACCCGCGGCTGGAGGGGTACTGGGGTTCGGCCGACGTCACCCAGGCCACCCGGAACTTCCTGGAGATCATCCGCTCGCGGCCGGACAAGGTCGACGGTGTGAAGGTCTCGCTGCTCGACGCCGCCCACGAGATCGGGCTGCGGCGCGCGCTGCCGGACGGCGTCCGCTGCTACACCGGCGACGACTTCAACTACCCGGAGCTGATCGCGGGCGACGAGCAGGGCCACAGCCACGCGTTGCTCGGCATCTTCGACCCGATCGCACCGGTGGCGGCGAAGGCACTCGCCAAGCTGGCGGAGGGCGACACCGGCGAGTTCCACCGGATCATGGCGCCGACGGTTCCGTTGTCCCGCCATCTGTTCAGCGCGCCGACTTACTACTACAAAACGGGCGTCGTGTTCCTGGCGTGGCTCGCCGGGCACCAGGAGCGGTTCCAACTGCTCGGTGGCCTGGAGACCGCGCGCAGCATCGAGCACCTGGCCGAGGCGAAACGCCTCGCGGAGATCGCCGGCGTGGTCGAACCGGAGTTCGCGGAACGGCGGTGGAGCCAGTGGCTCGCCTCTCGCTGAACCAGGCCACGATCAAACGCGCCACGGTCGCCGAAGCCGTCGACGGTTGTGCGCGGCACGGGATCGAGTCGATCGGGCTGTGGCGCGAACCGGTCGCCGACCACGGCCTGGAACGCACCGCCAAGATCGTCCAGGACGCCGGGCTGCGCGTGTCGTCGTTGTGCCGCGGCGGGTTCCTCACGGCCGTGGACAACCGAAGCGCGCTCGACGACAACCGCCGAGCGATCGACGAGGCGGCGGCGTTGCGCACCGGCACGCTGGTCATGGTCGTCGGGGGAGTGGCGGGCGACAAGGACCTCATCGGCGCACGTCAGCGCGTCGCCGACGCCATCGCCGAGCTGTCGGTGCACGCGGCGCAGGCGGGCGTGGTGCTGGCGCTGGAACCGATGCATCCGGTGTTCTGCGCGGATCGCGGCGTGCTGTCGACGCTGTCCCAGGCGCTGGACATCGCCGAACGGCACGAGTCGGTCGGCGTCGTCGTGGACGCGCTGCACGTGTGGTGGGACCCGGCCGTGGACGAGCAGATCGCCCGCGCGGGACGGCTCATCGCGTCGTACCAGGTGTGCGACTGGCTCACGCCCGTGCCCGCCGACGTGCTGCTCGGACGCGGCTATCCCGGTGACGGTGACATCGACCTGGGCCGGCTGACCCGGCAGGTCGCGGCGACCGGGTACTCGGGTGACGTCGAGGTGGAGATCTTCAACGCGGCCGTTTGGGCGGCGGACTTCGACGAGGTGATCGGGGAGGTGACGCGCAGGTACCACGACGTTGTGGAACCGGCGCTGTGACTCGCGCGGGGAAGCCGGTCGTCGACGGCGGCGACGACCGACCCCGGCGAAGCTGTCTGTATATCCGAAACCGGTGCCGATTGGCCGGGGTTTCAGAGAAATCTCAGCAACTCAGCCGCCGTTGAAGAACCTGTAGACCTTCACGCGGTGCTTCGGGCGGGTGGTCGTGATCTTGATGACGGCGTCGAACATGGACCGTCCGAGCTCCGCGCGGGCCGCGACGGCCGGGTGCGTGGTGCTGAAGTCCTCGTCGTTCACGGCCTTGTCGCCGGAGAACTCGCCGGACGCGAACATCGAGTAGATCAGGATCGCCCGGCTGTCCGCGCTGAACATGATCCCGGCCTCGTTGCGGCCGTCCTCGAACCAACCGGCCTTCGTGGCGACGCGCAGGCGCTCGTTCGTCGTCAGGTTGAGCCGCACGCCGTCGGTGAAGCTCGCCGTGGCGCGCAGGATGTTGAGCAGGTACGCGGTGGACGCGGCCGAGAGCAGCTGGCCGTCGACCAGTTTCTGCAGCAACGTGTGCGTCTCGCGCGCCGTCGTCGTGCCGAGGAAGAACCGGTTCGGGTTCGCGACCGGGACGACCTGGGTGTGCACGAAGCCCTTGGACCGCAGGATCTCGTTGAGCTCCAGCGCCGGCACGACCAGGCCGCACAGGCGGACCGCGGTGTTGTCCGACACGGTCAGCAGGTTCGCGAGCGCGTGGCCGACCGTGACCTCGCTCGGGTACGCGCCGTCGAGCGCGAAGATGCCGTCGGTGTCCTGGATGACGATGGCGGACGACACGGTGACCGTCTGGTCGAGCCTGATCAGCCCGCGGTCCACCTTGTCCAGCACGGCGACCGCGACGGCGATCTTGTTGACGCTGTAGGCCTCGACGACCACGTCCGCGTTCTCGTCGACGGCGGGCTTCGTCGTGCCGTCCAGGTCGGCGACCGTGATCAGCGACGACCAGCTGCCCCTCGCCTTGCGGGTCTGCCGCTTGTAGATCTGGGCCACGCGCTTGCGCGACCGGTCGGCCGTCGCCGGGGAGCGTTCGATCTCTACCTCCGCGTCTTCCTGTGCTTGTGCTGCACCGTTGGAGCCGAGCACGGCCGTCGCGGCCGCGACGGTTCCCAGCCCGAACACGGACCTGCGGTTCAAAGTCATGGGCGACATCAAAACAGGCGGCACTGACGTTTCCCTGACTAGGGTTCCGGATCATGGAAAACGTCTTCGTGGTGACCGGTGCTTCCCGCGGAATCGGGGCGGCGACCGCCTCCCTGGCCGCCCAGGCGGGGTATCGCGTGGTCAGGGCCTCCCGTTCGGCCGAAGAATCTGTCGGTGATCGCGGCTGGGACGCCCGATGCGACGTTTCTTCCTGGGATTCCGTGCAGGATCTCATGTCGCGCGTGGAGTCCCGCTGGGGTCGGATCGACGTCGTCTTCGCCAATGCGGGCGTTTCGGTGGACACGTCGTTCGTCTCTTCGGCGGGCGCCGAGCCTCGCGAATGGACGGACATGGTCGTCACGAACGTCTGCGGACCGGCCTTCACGGCCCGCGCCGCGATGCCCGCGCTGATCCGCTCCGGCGGCCACCTGGTGATGACCGGCTCCGCGGCCGGCCGAGGCGTCCGCCCCGGCAACCTGTACTCGGCGACGAAGTGGGCGATCACCGGTCTGGCACAGGCGATCCGCGCTGAAGCCGTGGAAACCGGGGTCAGGGTGACGGTGGTGCAGCCAGGACTCGTCGACACCGACGCCATTCCGCCGTCGCGTGTGGATGACCCGAAGCTGGCACCGGAAGACGTTGGCAGGGCGGTGCTCTACGCCGTGTCCCAGCCATCCACTGTGGACGTGAACGAGATCCTGCTGCGGCCCACCGGCCAGGCGGCGCATCGCTGAGGGGGTAGTTCGTGATCGTGCTCTTCGCGGTAGGCGGCGGCGGTGACCCAAAGCGGCACCGCCCGCTGCTGGACCACTTCACCGCCCGCGGCCACCAGGTCATCGCGCCGTCGTTCCCGCGCCTGCACCCGCAGCAGGCCACCTGGGACGACTACCTGGCCCGCCCTCTCGGCCTGGTGGAGGCCCTGCGCGACGTCGCCCCGGACGCCGAGGTGGCCGTGATCGGTCACTCGATCGGCGCTTGGGCGGGGTTGTGCCTCGCGGGCGCGACGCCGTGGAGCAAGGAGGGCGAGCCCCTCGACGTGCCAAGGGATTCCCGAGTCAGCCGCCTGGTGCTCTACACCCCGCCCGCGGGCTGGTTCGCGG
This sequence comes from Lentzea californiensis, assembly GCF_024648825.1. Classification (GTDB taxonomy): domain Bacteria; phylum Actinomycetota; class Actinomycetes; order Mycobacteriales; family Pseudonocardiaceae; genus Lentzea; species Lentzea californiensis. The sequence continues at coordinate 87,539 of NZ_JANBBE010000014.1, read as the reverse complement.
CCCCCGGCGCACTCGACGCGGTGCGGACGCCGATCCTCGCCTACGTCGGCGAACTGGACACCTTCGTGCCGCCGTCGGAGGTCGAGGTGGTGAAGTCCGCGCCGGCCGAGGTGGACCTGCGGGTCGTGCCGAAGGCGGGCCACTTCGGCTTCGTGCACGTGCCGCCACCGGGGATGGAGGACGACCCGGCGTTCGACCGCGACGGCTTCCTGGCCCGGATGGCCGACGAGACCTACGAGTTCGTCACCGCTCGCTGAGCACGTCCGAACACCGCTGCAGGAGCGCGCGCAACTGTGCGCGCTCCTCGTCGGTGAACGCGTCCGCCAGCCTCTGCTCCACCGCCACCGCGGCCTTGTCCGCCTCGCGGAACCTCGCCTGCCCCGCCTCGGTCAGCCGGTTCTCCAGGACGTTGCGCTGCCACTGGTTCGACGTGCGCTCCACCAGGCCGAGCGCGACCAGGTTCTGCAGGATCGTCGTCATCGTCTGAGGCGTGGTCAGGCACAACCGCGCGAGCGTCGCCGCGGGCGCACCGGGGTGCTCGCTCAGGGCCAGCAGCGCCGCGTACTGCGGCACGGTCAGCCCCGCGGGCTTCACGGCCGCCGACTTCGCGGCCACCAGGTCAAGCTCGGCGCGCTTGATGTCTCCGCCGATCCGATCACCGCTGCGCATCCCTCCAGCATAGGAGTGTGATAAGAGTATGGATGAGTATCAGAACTCTGATAACCATCAGTGCTCGTACTGGAGGAAGCAATGCGCGTCCTGCTCGCCGTCATGGCGGTGCTGGTGCTGTTCACGGGCACGGCGCACGCCACGCCGAGGCACATCGAGGCACGCTCGCCGTCGCTGCACCCCGAGGGCGTGGCCTGGGATCCGAGCCGCGGCCAGTTCCTCGTCAGCTCGCTGCGCCACGGCACGGTGTCGCTGGTCGGCACGAACGGCCGGGTCCGCCCGCTCGTCACCGGAAGCCACATGGTGTCCACGTTCGGTCTCCAGGTGGACGGCGGCCGGCTGCTGGTCACCTACGGGGACATCGGCTTCGGCGAACGATCGGAACCCGGTCAGTCCGGCCTCGGCATCTTCGACCTGCGCACCGGCCGCGCGCTGAAGTACGCCGACATCCCCGGCGGGGCCAACGACGTCGCCGTCGACCCGCGCGGCAACGCCTACGTCACCGGCACGCTGGGCGACACGATCTGGAAGGTCGGCCGCGACGGCACCGTGACACCGTTCGCCCGCGACCCCCGGCTGGGCGGGGCGTCGTTCGGCAACAACGGAATCGTCTGGGACCCCAGGGGATTCCTGGTCACCGGCCACTACACCGACGGCACCCTGCTGAAGGTCACGCAGAACCACGTGGAGGAACTGCCCGCACCGAAACTGCCGGGCGCGGACGGCCTCGCCCTCACCCCGCAGGGCCTGGTGGTCGTGACGAACGGCCTGGCCGCGCCGGGCAAGAACGCCGTCACGCTCCTGGACACCCGCACGTGGCAGGTGAGGTCCCAGCGGGACTGGAAGACCGCCCCGACCACGGCCGCCCGCACACCGCACGGCACCTACGTGCTCAGCGGCCGCGTCGACCTGCTGGTGAAGGGGGAGACGACGGACGAGTTCAGCCTCGACCGCTAGCCAGGACCACCCGGCGCCGCTCCCGGTCGATCTCGGTGACGACGACGGAGACCTCGTCGCCGACGGCGAGATCGACATCGGGGAGCAGGCCCTCGACGCCGTCGGCGAGCAGAACGAACATCCCGATCGGGGTTCGCATCGTCACGGGCCCGCGGAACTCCTGTCCGGCGGTGACGGCGTCGGCGAACGCCTGGAAGGGGTCCGGCTGCAGCGCCCTCAACGACATCCGGGCCTCCATCTGCAACGTGTCGTACTCGAGGAACTTGCCGCTGACGCGCTGTCCGACGGCCACGACGTCGGACAGGTCGTCGACGTGGTGCCAGGACAGGTTCGGGATCGTCACGAACCCGACGCCGGGGTAGCTCGGGTGGGCGGGGCCGCCGTCGAGCCGCACGAACACCCCGAAGTTCTCGACCGCCGCGACCGTGCCGGACAACACCTCGCCGAGACGCAGTCCGGACAGGAACTCGTGCAGCTCCGGATGTTCCCGCACCATCTCCAGCCACCGCTCGTGCGGGGACACCCGCACCATCAAGCGCCGCCCAGGAACTCCACCAGCAGCCGGTTCACCTCGTCCGGCCGCTCCAGGTACCCGACGTGCCCGGCACCCGCGACCTCGGCGTACCGCGCGCCGGGGATCGCGTCCGCCACCTCGCGCGACAACCGCGGCGGCAGCACGACGTCGTCGGCGAACCCGATGACCAGCGACCGCACGGCGATGTCGCGGTAGGCCGCGAGGCGCGTGTCGTACTCGCCGAGGCCGAGCTGGATGCGTTCGCCCGCGCCGAGCGTGTTGCCGGCGAACTCGTACATCTGCAGCCAGTCGCGGGCGACGACCGGGTCGGTCAGCGTCGTCTGCGACAGGTTCCTGACCACCGACGCCACCGCGTAGAACTGCAGCGGGATCTCGACGCCCTTGTCGTGCAGGTCGCACACCGCCTGCGACCAGGCCTGCGACACCGGTTCGGGCCGGCCTGCGGTCGCCATCATCACCGCCGAGCGCACCAGTGCCGGACGTGTCAGCGCCAGTTCCTGGGTGATGCGGCCGCCCAGCGACGTGCCGATCACGTGCGCCGGGCCGCCCAGGTGCTCGATCACGGCGGCGGTGTCGGCGACCATGTCGTCGAGCGTGAAGCCCTCCGCGCACTCGGACGACGGCCTGATGCCGCGGTTGTCGAAGTACGCGACGCGGTACCCGGCCTTGACCAGCGCGGGTACCTGGTACGAGCGCCAGACCCTGCCGGGACTGCCGGTACCCATCACGAGCACGACGAGATCGCCGGAACCCTCGGTCTGGACGTTCAGCTCGATGCCGTTGAGCGGGACAAGCGCCATTCCGGGGATCTTAGAGACGCTAGAACCTGCACAGGGGCCGAATGAGAGCAGCGTGTGAGGGATAACGCGCGCACAGGTCGTCCGCGTGCCCGAACTCCACGACGTCGTCGGTGTACGGCGGCACCACCACCGTGCCGACCAGCGACCAGTCGCCCGCCGGAGTGCTGCCCTGCCACACACCCGCGGGCACCACGACCTGCGGGTTCGACGCGCTCAGCACCGGCTCGGTCGCCGCGCCGTCCGGGTGCAGCAGCAGCATCCGCAACGGCGCCCCGGCGTGGAAGTGGTAGATCTCCAGGTGCTTCAGCACGTGCATGCCGGAGAAATCCGGGCGGCGCAACAGGTACGCGATCGCGGACGCCTCGGCGGACCGGTGCGTCTGCGCGAAGTACCCGCCCTCGACGGGCAGTTCCTGCATGCCGAGGTCGCTGATCAACTGCTCAGGGGTCACGTCATCTCCGGAAGCGGTGAACCGTGCACGACGACCATGCCTTTGCCGAGCCGCTTCGCCGTGTACATCGCGGCGTCCGCGGCCCCGAGCACGTCGTCGGCGGTGATCATGGGATCGTACGAGAGCCGTTGCGCCACACCGATGCTGGCGTGCACCCGGTGCACCCGGCCGTGGACCTCATGCGGATGCCCCAGCACCTTGAGCAGCCGGTCGCCGATCTCGTCGGCGTCGCCGCCGTCGACCAGCACACCGAACTCGTCACCGCCGAGCCGCGCCACGGTGTCCTCCGGCCGCACGCTGTTCACCAGCCGTGCGGCGACGTTGCGGAGCACCATGTCGCCCTCGGCGTGTCCGTTGTTGTCGTTGACCGCTTTGAAGCCGTCCACGTCGATGAACAGCAGGACCAACGGCGTGGAGCGGTCACGGTCTGAAAGCGCGCGCTCCAGCCGTTCCCGGAAGAGCGACCGGTTCGCGACGCCGGTCAACGGGTCGTGCGTCGCCTCGTGCCGTAGCTGTTCGCGAGAGACGCGCAGCTGGTCCATCAGCCGGACGTTGTCCATCATCGTGAACAGCTGACGCACGATCACGAGGCACATGACCAGAAGCCCGACGTAGATCTCGACCGGGTTGAGCCGCCCGCCCGTCGCGGTGTTCCAGCTGACGAACAGCCCGGTGATCGCGAGTGGCAGGTACGGCACGAGCAGGTGCAGCAGGTCGGCCATGCGCATGCGGCCGGGCGTGGGGTCGAGGTTGCGCACCGGGGCGAGCGCGCTCAGCAGGAAGAACGCCGGGCACAGCATGAAGCCGATGTCCGCGGTCGCCGGGATCGCCGTGTTGCCCTTGGAGATGTAGTACGCGAACACCCAGCCCGACGACGACTGCGCGATACCGGCCAGTGCCACGAAGAGCATCGGCCACTGACGCACGGCCTGATGCGTCCACGACATCACCACGATCGCCACGAGCAGCACGAGGTACGCGGCGGGATGTGCGATGACCGTGGCGAACCCAGGGCCTTCGGTGGCCCACGCGCGGGTCAGCGACTCCAGCGCCGACACCCACGTCAGCACGAACAGCGACCCGATCACGATCAGCCCGTCGAGCACGATCACCGTGCGGCTGCGGGAGTTCGGCAGCAGGTCGTCGGAACGGCGCTTCTGCGCCTTCGCGATCACGGCGGCCAGGCAGAGCACCGGCACCATCGTGAAACCGATCGGCGCGATCGTGGACGACGGCAGTTGCACGCCCATGATCTGCTGGCCCCAGATCCACGCGGACAACCCGATGCTGAGGCTGATCATCGCCGCCGTCATCCACCGGTCCCGCGACCGCGCGTAGGCGATCAGCGCCGCGACGGCGAAGACGAGCTGCACGACCTTGTCGATTGCGATACCGATATCGCGGGGCGCGGCCAGGGCGGAGAGGATGGCGATCGCCATGACGACGCCGACGCATCCCGCAACGGCCCAGAACCTCTTCACCCGTCACTCCCGTGATCGAAACCCGACCACCGTAGTAACGGCGGAGCAGGCTTGTCGAACCGTGTCGGTGACTGTCACCTATAGGTGCACCCGATATGGTTCGAACTGTTGTTCGTTCGGCGATCCGGGGAGCTGTTGTGCGGGTGTTCGGGGTCGACCCCGGTCTGACCAGGTGCGGCTTCGGCGTCGTGGACGGCGGGCCGGGCCGGGTCGTGCGCGCCGTGGCCGTAGATGTGCTGCGCACACCTGTCGACGCTCCGCTGTCCGTGCGCCTGCACGAGCTGTACGACGGCGTATGTGTGTGGCTGGACCGTTACGAACCACAGGTCGTCGCCATCGAACGGGTCTTCGCACAGCACAACGTCAGCACCGCGATGGGGGTCGCGCAGGCGTCGGGCGTCGTCGCTTTGGCCGCCGCGCAACGAAACCTGCCGGTCGAGTTCCACACGCCGTCCGAGGTGAAGGCCGCCGTCACGGGATCGGGCCGCGCGGACAAGGCCCAGGTGACCGCCATGGTGACCAAGCTGCTCGGCCTGAAGGTCGCGCCGAAGCCGGCCGACGCGGCGGACGCGCTGGCCCTCGCGATCTGCCACCACTGGCGCGCGCCGATGCGCAGCCGGCTGGAGGAGGCGCAGGCCCGCGCCGCCGAGCTCGCCCGCGTGCACAAGGCGAAGCTGGCCGAGGCGGCGCGGCGGAGCGGGTCATGACGGCTTCAGGGCGCGCCGAAATTGTCGGTGTCGGCTGGAAGAATGAAATCAAGGGGTCCCCTTCGCGAGGGGACGCCTGCGTGAGCGTGAAGTCCGGAGGACAAAGGTGATCTCGTCACTGCGCGGCCAGGTGCAGCACGTCGGCCTAGACCACGCCGTCGTCGAGGTGGGCGGCGTAGGGTTCGCCGTCCAGATGACGCCGACCACGCTCGCCACCCTGCGCCGCGGCGAGGAGGCGAGCCTCGCCACCACCCTGATCGTCCGCGAGGACAGCCTCACCCTGTTCGGGTTCGCCGACGCCGAGGCCCGCGAGCTGTTCAGCCTGCTCCAGACCGTCAGCGGCATCGGCCCGCGGATCGCCCTGGCGACCCTCGCCGTCCTCGAACCGGACAAGCTCCGCCACGCGCTCGCCGAGGGCAACATCACCGTGCTCACGCAGGTCCCGGGCATCGGCAAGAAGGGCGCGGAACGCCTCATCATCGAGTTGCGCGACAAGGTCGGTCAGCTGCCCACGCCCACGACGCCCGCGCACAGCCAGACGCGTGACCACGTCGTCGAGGCGCTCCTCGGCCTCGGCTTCGCCGCCAAGTCCGCGGAGGCCACGGTCGACGGCGTCCTCGCCGCGAACCCCGACCAGTCCACGTCCGCCGTCCTGCGCCGGGCGCTCGCGACCCTGGGGCGCAAGTGACCGAGGACGAGCTCAGCCCGTACGTCGCGCCAGCCGAGCGCGACCTCGAGACCAGCCTGCGCCCGGCCGACCTGCACGAGTTCGTCGGCCAGCAGCGCGTCCGCGAGCAGCTCGAGCTCGTCCTGCACGGTGCGATGCGCCGCGGCACGGCCCCGGACCACGTCCTGCTCAGCGGCCCTCCCGGCCTGGGCAAGACCTCCCTCGCCATGATCATCGCGAAGGAGCTCGGCGCGGCCATCCGCATCACCAGCGGCCCGGCCCTGGAACGCGCCGGCGACCTGGCCGCGATGCTGTCGAACCTGGTCGAGGGCGACGTGCTGTTCATCGACGAGATCCACCGCATGGCCCGCCCCGCCGAGGAGATGCTCTACCTCGCGATGGAGGACTTCCGCGTCGACGTCGTGGTCGGCAAGGGCCCCGGCGCGACCAGCATCCCGCTCGACATCGCGCCGTTCACGCTGGTCGGGGCCACCACGAGGTCCGGTGCGCTGACCGGCCCGCTGCGCGACCGGTTCGGCTTCACCGGCCACATGGAGTTCTACAGCGCCGACGAGCTCGACCTCATCGTGAAGCGCAGCGCGAAGATCCTCGGCGTCGACATCGCCGAGGACGCCGCCATCGAGATCGCCGGCCGGTCCAGGGGCACGCCCCGCATCGCGAACCGGCTGCTGCGCCGCGTCCGCGACTTCGCCGAGGTCAGGGCCGACGGCAGGGTCACCGAGGAGATCGCGAAGCAGGCGCTCGAGGTCTACGACGTCGACCAGCTCGGCCTCGACCGGCTCGACCGCGCGGTGCTGAACGCGCTGGTCAAGACCTTCAACGGAGGCCCGGTCGGCGTCTCCACCCTCGCGGTCGCCGTCGGTGAGGAACCGACCACCGTGGAAGAGGTGTGCGAACCCTATTTGGTGCGGGCTGGCATGCTGGCCCGGACACCGCGCGGCCGAGTGGCGACACCCGCCGCGTGGTACCACCTGGGACTCGAACCGCCCGCCGGTGATCAACTGTGGTGACCTGGCACAATCGGTGAAAGCACCTGGACATATCGGACGTGCGTCGAGGCATGTCCACTTGATCGGAGAATGATGGGCAACCTTTCGTCTTTGATGTTCCCGTTGCTTCTGGTTCTGCTGGCGGTGCCGCTGTTCCTCAGCGCGCGCAAGCAGAAGCGGGCGATGGCCGAGCAGAAGAACCTGCAGGACTCGCTCGCCCCTGGCGACAAGGTGATGACGACCTCAGGCCTGTACGGCACCGTTGCCGACGCGAGCCACGAGACCACCATCGACATCGAGATCTCCGAGGGGGTCGTCACGCGCTGGCTGCGTGCCGCCATCCGCGAGAAGGTCGCCGAGACCGACGAGGCCGTGATCGAGGACAAGACCGACGACGCGGAGGAAGAGGTGCCCGCGACCACCGCACAGGTCGCCGAGCCCCTGGACCACAGCGCCAAGAAGTAACCGACAGGCTCGTGACACCTGGAGTTGGCAACTGTGAACACCGCCAACTCCAGGTAGTGACGCGCAGCTCACGCGGCGCGCGTTACGCTGCGCGCTCGGAAACCATAGCTACTAGGAGACGGACGGATCGTGGCACCTCCGGCCGGGCAAATTCGCCCTGCGAAATATCTGGCGAGTTTTGTCCTCATCGTGGTCGCGCTCTACGCCCTGGTGTTCTTGACCGGGAACGGTTCGGCCAAACCCAAGCTCGGAATCGACCTCCAGGGCGGCACGCTCGTCACCCTGACGGCTCGTCAGGAAGACGGCGCACAGCCGAGCGAGGAAGCGCTCAACCGGGCGCGTGACCTCATCGAGGTCCGCGTGAACGGTCTCGGCGTCTCCGGTGCCGAGGTCGTGCGAGACGGCAACAACCTGGTGATCACGGTCCCGGGCGCGGACAGCGAAGGCGCGAAGGGCCTCGGCCAGACCGCTCGCCTCGCGTTCCGCAAGGTCATCGGCCAGCCGGTCCCGGCAGGCGCCGTGCCGCAGACCCAGGCGAGCACTCCGCCGTCCGGTGACGCGAGCACGCCTCCGTCGACGCCGCCGAGCCAGAGCGCCGGCAGCCCGCCGCCGTCGAGTGGTGCCCCGCAGGGCCGTCCCGCGCCGAACCTGGCCGCGCAGCCCTCCAGCGCCCCGCCGTCGAGCAGCACCGCGCCGTCGAGCACCGCGCCGAGCACGCCGTCCGCCCCCTCCAACGTCGACCCGAGGGTCGCGAAGGAGATCCAGGAGGCGAAGGCGCTGCGCCAGTCCACGGACCCGCAGGTCCTGCAGCAGGCCGCGCTCCTGCTCGACTGCACGAAGGCCGACCCGCTGCGAGGCAACGACGACCTCGACAAGCCTCTCGTCACCTGTGACGAGAAGGGCGAGTTCAAGTACACGCTGGCCCCGGTCAACCCTCCCAAGGAGGACACCCAGACCAAGGCCGACGACTACACGAACTACTCCCGCCTCACCGGTGAGGACATCAGCAACGCCGCCGCGAACAACAACCCGAACGGCACCGGCTACGTCGTCAACCTCGACTTCAAGTCCGAGGGCGGCACGAAGTGGGGCGCGTTCACCGCGGCCAACGTCCAGCAGGCCGTCGCGGTCGTGCTCGACGGCGAGGTCATGTCCGCGCCGACCATCCAGGCGGCCATCGCGGGTGGTTCGACCGAGATCAGCGGCAAGTTCACGCTGAAGGAGGCCCAGAACCTCGCGAACACGCTGAAGTACGGCGCGCTGCCGCTGTCCTTCGACGCGTCCGAGGCGCAGACGGTCTCCCCGACGCTCGGCCTGCAGTCGCTCAAGGCGGGTCTCATCGCCGGCGGCATCGGTCTCGCGCTGGTCTTCGTCTACTGCATGTTCTACTACCGCCTGCTCGGCGTCCTGACGATCCTGTCGCTGGTCCTGTCCGCGGTCGTCATCTACGCCGTGCTGGTCCTGCTCGGCCGCCTCATCGGCTTCACGCTCGACCTCGCCGGCATCGCGGGCTTCATCGTCGCCATCGGTATCACGGCCGACTCGTTCATCGTCTTCTTCGAACGATTGAAGGACGAGGTGCGTGAGGGCCGTACGTTCCGTTCGGCCGTGCCGCGCGCATGGGTCCGTTCCCGCCGCACGATCCTCTCCGCCGACGCGGTCAGCTTCATCGCCGCCGCCGTGCTGTACGTCATCGCGGTCGGCCAGGTGAAGGGCTTCGCGTTCACCCTGGGCATGTCGACCGTCCTCGACCTCGTCGTCGTGTTCCTCGTGACGCACCCGCTGGTCGCGATCGCGTCGAAGTCCAAGTTCCTGACCAACTCGAGCCTGTCGGGTCTGGGTGGTGCCGCCCGCGAGGGCGCCGCGCACCGGGCGACCACGACCGGCAAGACCACCGCCGTGAAGGAGGCCTGACGTGAGCAGCGTGTTCTCGCGCCTCTACGTGGGCAACGGCGCATTCGACATCGTCGGCAAGCGCACCCGCTGGTACATCACCTCCGCCATCATCCTGCTGGTCTGCATCGGCTCGATGGTGTTCAACGGCTTCAACTTCGGCATCGACTTCAAGGGCGGCACGAAGATCTCGATGCCGTCGGTGTCGGCCAGCGGTCAGGCCATTCCGACGTCCGCCGTCGAGGACGCCTACGCGAAGGCCCTGCCCGGCAAGAAGCCGAACGCCGTGCAGTCCGTCGGTTCCGGTGCCAGCGCGTCGATCCAGCTCAAGTCGCCCGCCCTGAGCATCGCGGAGGTCGCGACCCTCAAGGCGGCGCTGGCGCAGGACACCCAGCCGCAGGGCGGTGCGGGCGCGATCTCCGACAGCGCCGTCTCTGCCTCCTGGGGCGGTGAGATCAGCGGCAAGGCCCTCTGGGCCCTGTTCTGGTTCTTCGTCGCGGTGACCATCTTCCTGGTGTTCTACTTCGAGTGGCAGATGGCCGTCGGCGCGCTCGTCGCCGTGTTCCACGACGTCATCATCACCGCGGGCGTGTACTCGCTCATCGGCTTCGAGGTGACGCCGGCGACGGTGATCGGTCTGCTCACGATCCTCGGCTTCTCCCTGTACGACACGGTCGTCGTGTTCGACAAGGTCAAGGAGAACACCCGAGGCCTGCTGGGCCTGACCCGCCGCACGTACGCCGAGGCGGCGAACCTGGCGCTGAACCAGACCCTGATGCGCTCGATCAACACGTCGCTGATCGCGTTGCTCCCGGTCATCGGCCTGCTGGTCGTCGGCGTCGGCATCCTGGGCGTCGGCACCCTGCAGGACCTGGCGCTCGTGCAGCTCGTCGGCATGTTCATCGGCGCCCTGTCCTCGATCTTCCTCGCCACCCCGGTGCTGGTGGACCTGAAGATGCGCGACCCGAAGTACATCGCGCAGGCCCGCCGCGTGGCCGCCCGCCGCGCCAAGGCCACGGGCCCGCAGGCCGCCGAGGGCATCGAGTCGGTGGACGACGAGGCTCTGTCCGCCGACCTGCGCAAGGAAGAGGCGTACGCCGCCGCCGCGTCGGTGCCCCACCGCACCGCCAAGGCAGGCGACGCCCGCCGTCGTCCGACCGGGAAGCGTCAGCGTTGAAACTGGATCGTGCTCTGGGACTGATGCGTGAAGTCCCGGACTTCCCCCAGCCGGGGGTCGTCTTCCGGGACTTCACGCCGGTTCTCACCGACCCCGACGCCCTGCGCGCCGTGGTCGACGCTCTTCAGGACAAGATCGACGACAGCACCCAGGTGATCGCCGCCATCGAGTCGCGCGGCTTCCTCCTGGGTGCTGCCCTGGGGTACGGCTGGCGCTACGGCGTCGTGCCGCTGCGCAAGCCGGGCAAGCTCCCGGTCGTCGCGGACTCGGTGTCGTACGCGCTCGAGTACGGCGAGGCCTCGCTGGAACTGCCCGCGGACGCCATCCAGCCGGGCCAGCGCGTGGTCGTGGTGGACGACGTGCTCGCCACGGGAGGCACCGCCGAAGCCGCGTGCACGCTCGTCGAACGGGCCGGCGGCATCGTCACCGGTGTGTCGGTGGTGCTGGAGATCCAGGCTCTCGGCGGCCGTTCGCGCCTCGCGGGCCGTGACGTGCAGGCACTGATGACCGTGTGACCGTGTTCTGCGCGTGGAGGGGGACAGGGCGGATGCCTCGTCCCCCTTTTTCGTGCCCGGTCAGCCCGAGACCGGCACGACGAACCGGTAGGCGACCACGACGGTGATGGCCCACAGGAAGTAGAAGATCGGCAGGCCCAGCAGGATCAGCCGCCAGGCCTTCATGTCACCGTGCCCGACCCGCGTCAGGGCGGCCGAGGCACCGAGCCACGGCACCACCCCGAGCATGGCCGCGCGAGCGCCCTCGTCGCTGCCATTCGTGACGAGGTTGAGCAGGACGATCGCGGCGTACCAGATGCCCGCGAACGCCAGGCAGTGCCAGATCGGCCGGTGTGAGTGCACACGCCCAGTCTCTCAGCGGACCAAAAGATGGAACACGACGGCCACGACTACGAAGAGCATCGCGACGAGGAACGACAGCACCAGGTAGAGCGGCAGCGTCAGGATGATTAGCACCCACGGCTTGATCCTGACCTTCAGCGCGATCAGCCACGTGACCAACGCCGTGAGCAGCCAGATGATCCCACCGCTGACGAGCACGCCCCTCAGCCCGCCCGCGCCGTAACCGGTCCTGTGCGCGACGATGACCTGGACCGTGATGCTGGCGACGTACCAGACCGCGGCACCCGCCACGCAGTGCAGGAACGGCGTGCCGCGCCGCACGGACGGTGGTGGCGAAGCAGGAAACATGAGCGGTCCCCCCAGACCTCGTTCACGTCGAGTGGACGATCATGCCACACGTCAGGCGATCGGCGGGGGCGCCACGAAGGCGGCACCGATGCTGACGAAGACCAGCGTCACCAGCGACGCCGGGGCCGTCACGACCGCGATCTCCCACAGCTTCGGCGCCTTCGCGCGGCGCAGCACCAGCCAGCTCAGGGTGGTCGCGACCACCCAGCCGACCGACGAGCCGATGACCGACCGCGGATCGATGTAGCCGGGGTCGTCGAGGGCGAGGTACGCCATCGTGCCGAGCCACACGAACGTCATGGCGGCGCACCAGATCAGAGTACTCACAGTCCGATCCTCTCAGGCGTACGGCTTAGTCGTTGAGGCACGGTCGCTCGTGCGCGGTTCTTGTGTGCTTTTCGCATTTTGTTCCGTGCGCGGGTTTTAGGTGAATGCGTTGCATCTAGAGAGATGCGCACTAACGGCGCCTATGGCCATTTGTCCAGGCTGTTCACTCGAACGTGTGAGCCCTGACGTGCGTTTATGCTCTGATCTTGCGGTACGGTCGAACGCATGAGCGAACCGGAACTCCGCCTTCTTCCCACCGACGAGCTGCTTGCCGCAGTCGTCGGAGACGTGGCGGAAATTCGCGTTCTGGAGAATCGGATGATGCGGAAGATCGCTGAATTGTCCCGCCGCGGAGCCGCCGTCGAGCTGGGGTACAGGAATGTGGCGCACGTGCTGCGTCATGCCGTGCGGTGGGACCTGAGGACCGCGCGTCAGTGGGTCGCCCGCGCCGAGCTCCTGTCCGGCTCGCTGGTGGAGTTGCCGGTCACCGCCGTCGCGATGGCGGAGGGTGCGCTCTCCGGCGACCACATCTCGGCTGTGGCCGAGGTGATGAAGGAGTTGCCGCCCGAGGCCGAACGGTCCGTGGTCGAGTTCGCGCTGGCGCACGAGCCCAGCGCGGTGCGTGCGTTCGGCAGGGAGCTGGCCTACCGGCTCTTCCAGCGCGACGCCGCGCCGGGCGAACCTGTGGCGGCGGAGCCGCCGGCCAACAGGCTGCGCATGGCGTGGAGGGGCGATCAGCTGGAGGTGTCGGCGAGGCTCGACAAAATCGCCGGCGCGAAGCTCGAGGCGCTGATCGACCCGCTGGCCAAACCCCGCCCCACCACCCCGGAAGAAGGCCCTGACGCCCGCTCGCGTGCCGAACGCGAGGGCGACGCCTTCGCCGACCTGCTCGACCTGGTGCTGCGCGCAGACCGCCTCCCCGAACACGGCGGCGAGCTGGTCAGCCTCATGCTGACGATGTCGTACGACGCCCTGGTGAGCCGGACGGGCTTGGCGGTGCTCGACAACCGGGTCCGCGTCCCCGCCACCCTGGTCCGCCGCCTCGCCTGCAACGCGGGCGTGATCCCGGTGGTCCTGGGAGGCCGCTCCGAAGCGATGGACGTAGGCCGCAAGGCAAGAACCTTCCCCGCGTCCATCCGCCGACTGCTCGTGGCCAGAGACCAGGGCTGCTCCTTCCCCGGCTGCGACCGCCCGCCGAAGCACTGCGACGCCCACCACGTCAGACCCTGGTCAGAGGGTGGCGAGACGTCGATAGGCAACGCGGCCCTGCTGTGCCGCCACCACCACACCTTGATCCACCAAAGCGATTGGGAGGTGAAGCTCCACGATGGAACCCCGACCTTCATCCCGCCGGCATGGCTCGACCCCGCCCGCGTTCCAAGAACCAACACCAGGCTCCACACCGGCCGCCACGTCGCCTAGCGCCGTGTCCGTTTTCATCCGAACGAGCTGGTTCGTGGAGGAGGGGCAATGCCTACCGTCGGACGAATGACTGCGATCACCTCCACCGCCTACAGCCGCGACCTGGGCGACGAACTGCGCCGCCTCCGCGAGAAGTTCACCGGCCTGACCGGCCACGCGTTCGCCGAACAACTGGGCTGGGACCCGAGCAAGGTCTCCAACATCGAGAAGGGAAAAGCGCGTGCGAGCGAGATCGACCTCGTGCAGTACCTGATGACGTGCGGCCGCGACAGCAACCACTTCGAGGCGTTCCGCGAGCGGTACCAGCACGCCTTCGACCCCTACGTCCTCATCGTCCCGGACAACCTGCGCACGCTCGCCATGGCGGAAGCCCAAGCCCAGAAGATCATCAGCTTCGACGTGCTGTCGGTGCCTGGCCTCATCCAGATCCCCGAATATGCACGGGCGCTGCTCGAATCTGGTCGCAAGATGCCGGCCGACGTCGAGAAGAGCTTCCGATGGCGGATGGATCGACAGGCGATCATGAGGAGGCCGAACCGTCCGGAGTGTTTCTTCTACGTGCACGAGCTCGCACTGCAGCTGCGCGTGGGCGACGACAGGATCATGGAGGAGCAATACCTGCGCATGCTCTTCCACACGCACATGCTTCGGATTGTGCCGATGTCCGCTGGTCCAGGGCCGATCAGAATGTCCCCGCGGATGCTCATCAGCTTCGAGAAGCTGGTGCCGCTGGCATACAGCGAGACCGACATGGCCAGGGTCTTCGCGCATGACGGCGCCGCCATTGCGGACAGCCGTGAGTTCTTCAAGTGGTTGGATGCCATTGCCTTGGATGAGGGACAATCGCGGAGCTTGCTGGCGAGCTACGTCAGCGGACTCCGGAAGGACTCCCATGACCCACAGGCGGAGTTGGCGTAAGAGCTCCTACAGCGGTCCTGAAGGTGACAGCGCCTGCGTGGAGGTGTCGCTCACCGCGGATGCTCTCGTGCGTGATTCGAAGGCCGCCGGCGGCGACGTCCTGGCGTTCTCCGTCTCCGCCTGGCGGGCGTTCGTGGTGAGCGTCGCCTGATCGGCCCAGCGGTAGTTTGCGCGGCGTTCACCGTGTGAGCTGTGCCGCTCAGCGAGCCACCGGACGTTTCCGCATCGTAAACGCGTTATCCTCGGTACTCGCGAGACCCGAGGAGCGTGGGGTTGAGTCAAGACACCGAACCCGCTGCGACGGCTGTTCAACCGTCGGCGACCCGGCGTGTGCGCGCCCGCCTTGCGCGGCGTATCACCGCCCAACGTGCGGCCCCGGTGAAGCAGGTCCTCGAACCTCTCGCCGCCGTGCACCGTGACCTACATCCCAAGGCCGATCTGGCGCTTCTGCAGCACGCGTACGACGTTGCCGAGGAGAAGCACCGCCCGCAGCGCCGCAAGTCCGGCGACCCGTACATCACGCATCCGCTCGCCGTGGCGACCATCCTCGCCGAGCTGGGCATGGACACCACGACGCTGGTGGCAGCGCTGCTGCACGACACCGTGGAAGACACCGACTACTCGCTCAACCAGCTCAAGGAGGACTTCGGCGAAGAAGTCGCCCGGCTGGTCGACGGGGTCACGAAGCTCGACAAGGTCAAGCTGGGGGCAGCGGCCGAGGCCGAGACCATTCGCAAGATGGTCATCGCGATGGCGAAGGACCCGAGGGTCCTGGTCATCAAGCTCGCCGACCGGCTGCACAACATGCGCACCATGCGGTTCCTGCCGCCGGAGAAGCAGGCCCGCAAGGCCCGTGAAACGCTCGAAGTGCTCGCGCCGCTCGCCCATCGGCTGGGCATGGCGACGGTCAAGTGGGAGCTGGAGGACCTCGCGTTCGCGATCCTGCAGCCCAAGAAGTACGACGAGATCGTGCGCCTGGTCGCGAAGCGCGCACCTAGTCGCGACACGTACCTGAGGTCCGTCGTCTCCGAGCTGAACAGCCAGCTGGAGAGCGCGCGGATCGTCGCGAAGGTCGAGGGCAGGCCGAAGCACTACTACTCGATCAACCAGAAGATGATCGTCCGCGGCCGGGACTTCGACGACATCCACGACCTCGTGGGCGTCCGGATCCTGGTGGACGAGGTGCGCGACTGCTACGCCGCGATGGGCGTCGTGCACGCCGCCTGGCAGCCCATGCCGGGCCGGTTCAAGGACTACATCGCGCAGCCCCGGTTCGGCGTGTACCAGTCGCTGCACACGACCGTCATCGGTCCCGACGGCAAGCCTCTCGAGGTGCAGATCCGCACCTCCGAGATGCACCAGCGGGCCGAGTACGGCATCGCGGCGCACTGGCGCTACAAGGAGACCAAGGGCACGCACAACGGCAAGTCCGTCGAGATCGACGAGATGGCGTGGATGCGCCAGCTCCTCGACTGGCAGCGGGAAGCCGCGGACCCCGGTGAGTTCCTGGAGGGGCTGCGCTGGGACCTCGCCGCGCGCGAGATCTTCGTGTTCACCCCCAAGGGTGACGTCGAGACGTTGCCGACGGGCTCCACGCCTGTCGACTTCGCCTACTCGGTGCACACCGAGGTCGGTCACCGCTGCATCGGCGCCCGTGTGAACGGTCGTCTCGTCGCTCTGGAGCGCAAGCTCGAGAACGGTGAGGTCGTCGAGATCTTCACCTCCAAGGCGGAGGGTGCGGGTCCGTCCCGTGACTGGCTGAGCTTCGTGGCGTCCCCGCGCGCCAAGGCGAAGATCAAGCAGTGGTTCGCCAAGGAGCGCAAGGAAGAGGCGATCGAGCAGGGCAAGGACGCGATCACCAAGGAGGTCCGGCGTGTCGGGCTTCCGATCCAGCGCCTGGTCAGCGTCGACTCGATGCAGGCCCTCGCGAAGGAACTGCACCACTCGGACATGAGCGCGCTGTACGCGGCGGTCGGCGAGGGGCACACCTCGGCCCGCCACGTCGTGCAACGGCTCGTGGCGCAGCTCGGCGGTGTCGACCACGCCGAGGAGGAACTGGCCGATCGCGCCACCCCGTCCACGGTCACCCGGCGCCGCCCCACCGGCGACGCGGGCGTGATCGTCAAGGACGCGGGCGACGTGTGGGTGAAGCTCGCCCGTTGTTGCACCCCGGTGCCGGGCGACGACATCCTCGGCTTCGTCACGCGGGGCGGTGGCGTCTCGGTGCACCGCACCGACTGCACGAACGCCGAGGAGCTGCTGAAGTCGCCGGAACGGCTCCTTGACGTCGAGTGGGCGCCGTCGTCCTCCAGCGTCTTCCTGGTCGCCATCCAGGTGGAGGCGCTGGATCGGCACCGGCTGCTCTCGGACGTCACGAAGGTGCTGGCCGACGAGCGCGTGAACATCCTGTCGGCGTCGGTGACGACGTCGCGCGACAGGGTGGCCGTCAGCCGGTTCTCGTTCGAGATGGGCGACCCGAAGCACCTCGGCCACGTTCTGAAGGCCGTGCGCGGCATTGAGGGCGTCTACGACGTGTACCGCGTGACGTCAGCCTCCTGAGCAGTACGCAGAACGGCCCCGGAGCAACCGCTCCGGGGCCGTTTCGCTGATCTGGCTAGTTCGCGACCAGTGCCGACTTGATGTCGACCGGGGTCTTCGGCTTGCCGTCGCCCTGGCCGGGCTGCTGGGAGATCGTGCCGGTCTTCGCGACCTCGTCGACCTTCTTCAGCGACTCCTCGTCGACCGTGCCGAAGATGTTGTACTTCGCCTGCAGGTTCGAGGCGTCGCCGTAGACGATGAAGAACTGCGAGCCGTTGGTGTCCGGGCCCGAGTTCGCCATGGCGAGGACGCCGCGGCCGTAGGTCAGCTCCGGGTAGACCTCGTCCTTGAACGAGTAGCCGGGGCCGCCCATGCCGTTGCCGCCGGGGTCGCCGCACTGCAGGACCTGGATGCCGGTCACCGTGAGGCGGTGGCACGTGGTGTTGTCGAAGTACTTCTGCTTCGCCAGCTCCACGAAGTTGTGGACGGTGCACGGCGCGAGCGAGCGGTCCAGGTTCAGCTTCAGGTCGCCGATCGAGGTGCCGAGCGTGACGCCGACGGTGCCGGTGGTGGGCTGCTCGCCGTTCGCGGGCGGCGTGTTCTCCTTGGCCGCCGGCTCTTGGCCCTTCGTGTATTCACAATTCACCTTCGCCGGAAGCGCGGCAGGGCGCTTCGCGATCTGGTGCATCGCGGTGGGGATGTTCTCCGCCTTGTCCACCGACTCCTGGGTGGGAGTCTCCGACGCGGCGGCGTCGCCATTGCCGAAGACGTCGTTAGTCGCGAGGAACCACACGCCACCTCCGACGAGCGCAACAACGACGACCGTCGAGACGACGGCGATGATGCGACGCTTCTTGGCCCGCTCGTGGCGGTGAACCATCTGACGCTCAAGCTTGCGCTTGGCTGCCGCGCGTCGCTGCTCGTTGGTGGGCACGTGCTCCCTCCCCAGGGACTCATGCGAATAGGGCGGTCGGCTCGGCAGTCTAGGGCCTGGGCATATGAGCTTTGTGTGGTGGTTAGGCTGTCGTTGAACAGGGAGGTCATTTTCGTGCTCGTGATCGGGTTCCCGACTGGTGCGCTCCAGGCGAACTGCTTCGTACTGGCGGCCGGTGAGGGCGAGCCCTGCGTGATCATCGACCCCGGTCAGGACGCGGTCGAACCGATCGAACAGGCCCTGCGCCGGCACCGTCTCGCGCCTGTCGCCGTGCTGCTCACGCACGGGCACTTCGACCACACGTTCTCCGTCACCCCCGTCTGCGACGGCAACGACATCCCCGCGTACATCCACCCGGATGACGTAGCGATGCTCGCCGACCCGTTGAAGGGCATCAGCCGCGAGTCCGCCGCGTTCTTCGGGGGCAACCTGGAGATGCGGGAGCCGTCCGAGGTCCGCGAGCTGGCCGACGGCGCCGCGCTCGACCTCGCCGGGCTGCAGCTCACCGTCGACCACACGCCGGGCCATACCGGCGGGTCGGTGATGTTCCGGTCCGGTGTGCAGGAAGGCGGTCGCCTGGTGATCTCGGGTGACACGCTCTTCGCCGGTTCCATCGGACGCACCGACCTGCCCGGCGGTGACCACTCACGAATGCTGTCGTCTCTGCAGAACAAGGTCATGACCTTGCCCGATGACACAGTGGTGCTGCCCGGCCACGGCCCGACGACGACCATAGGCCGCGAACGTGCGACGAACCCGTACCTGCTCCAGCTGCAGGACGCCGTTCGGACGGACGACGCGCCGGCCGCCCCGCACCGAGGACTTTGAGAGACGTGTTTTCCGCACCCAAAGGCGTTCCCGACTACATCCCGCCGACGTCCGCCGCGTTCGCGCACGTCCGGTCGACGCTGACCCGTGCCGCCGAGCTCGCGGGCTACGGCTACATCGAGCTGCCGGTCTTCGAGGACACGGCGTTGTTCTCGCGCGGTGTCGGCGAGTCGACCGACGTCGTGACGAAGGAGATGTACACCTTCCTCGACCGCGGTGACCGCTCCATCACCCTGCGCCCCGAGGGCACCGCGGGCGTGATGCGGGCCGTGATCGAGCACAGCCTCGACCGCGGCTCGTTGCCGGCGAAGCTCTACTACGCGGGCCAGTTCTTCCGCGCCGAGGCGCCGCAGGCCGGCCGGTACCGGCAGTTCCACCAGGTCGGCATCGAGGCGATCGGCATCGACGACCCGGCCCTGGACGCCGAGGTCATCGCCGTCGGCGACGCGGGGTTCCGCGCGATCGGCCTGACCGGCTACCGCTTGGAGCTCACGTCGCTGGGAGACGCGAACTGCCGTCCCGCGTACCGCGAGCTGCTCCAGGCGTTCCTCGCGAAGCTGCCCCTGGACGAGGCGACGCGGAAGCGGGCCGAGCTGAACCCGCTGCGCGTGCTGGACGACAAGCGTCCCGAGGTGCGCGCGCTCGTCGCCGAGGCGCCGCTGATGGTGGACCACCTGTGCGACGCGTGCCGTGCGCACTACGAGCTCGTCAAGGGGTACTTGACCGAGCTGGGCGTGAAGTTCGTCGAGAATCCGCGCATGGTCCGCGGTCTCGACTACTACACGAAGACGACGTTCGAGTTCGTCCACGACGGCCTCGGTGCCCAGTCGGGCATCGGCGGCGGCGGGCGCTACGACGGCTTGATGGCGCAGCTCGGCGGTCAGGAGCTCTCCGGTGTCGGCTTCGGCCTCGGCGTCGACCGCGCGCTGCTCGCGGCGCAGGCCGAGGGCGTGCTGCCGGAGTTCAGCCGGGTCGACGTGATCGGCGTGCCGCTGGGCGAGGCCGCGCGGGCCCGCCTGGTCGCGATCGCCGGTGAGCTGCGTGCCGCGGGCGTCCGGACCGACCTGGTCTACGGCGGCCGTTCGATGAAGGCGGGCTTCAAGGCCGCAGACAAGTCGGGCGCGAAGCTGGCGCTGGTGCTCGGTGAGCGCGACCTGGAAGCCGGCAACATCGGGATCAAGACCCTCGCGACCGGCGAGCAGGTCACGGTGCCGCTGGCGGACGTGGTCGAAGAGGCGCGCGGTGCGCTGAAGGCGGTCGCACTCGTGGCCGCCGTGCCGGGTGGTGTCGAGGGCATGGCGTCGGACGCCGGAGCGGTCGTGGCCGAGGCGGTGCGTGAGACCCCGTGAGCGACGACAAGCTCGTTCTCGACCTGCTCGACAAGGCGACGGTCCGCAAGCGTGCGCGCATGGTGGCGATCGGCGGCATCATGGTCGCCCTCGCCTTCGGCGCGATCGTGGGCCTGATCGGTGGCCGCTGGCCCGGTGTCATCGCCGGGGCGATCGTGTCGGTGCCGGTGATCCTGCTGGCGATGTCCGAGGCGCGCCGCACGGTGTGGCTGCAGGGCACGACCGTGTACGTGCGGGCGTTCGGCACGCGCAAGGTCGAC
The DNA here is from genome assembly GCF_024648825.1 of Lentzea californiensis. GTDB lineage: Bacteria > Actinomycetota > Actinomycetes > Mycobacteriales > Pseudonocardiaceae > Lentzea > Lentzea californiensis. Next base: position 66,946 of record NZ_JANBBE010000014.1, on the reverse strand, counting down.
CTGGCGGTGGCGGACGGCCTGGACCTGCTGGTCACGGACCTGCGCGGCGCCCGGACCGTCGGCCTGTTCGTGCGCGGCGGCAAGAAGGCGATCAACATCGCCCTGTCGATGTACGCGGGCACGGGCGGCCGCGAGCTGGGCGTCTACCAGCTCCGCAGGCTCGCTGACGCGCTGGCCGCACGCGGGGACACGCCCGGTCTGGTGTTCTCGGAGCTGCTCGTGGCTCAGCTGCGGTCCGAGGCGCGCGGGATGGCGGCGGCGGAACGGCCGCTGTACCGGCTCGGCTCGCTGGCCCCGGCCGGGCGGATGGCGCAGAAGCTCCATCCGGACGCCGTCTCGAAGTTCGTCACGTCGCTCGACTGAAGCGGCTCAGGTGCCCCAGAGGCCTGAGGGCGGGGCGGGGGAGAGGGTCGCGGTCGCGTCGGTGGTGACCGGCGCGCCACCGATGAACTTCGTCAGCCCCGTCCCGTGCTCGACCCGGCCCGGGAACGGGTCCCCGGCCGTCGCGCGGGTCAGCTGCTGCATCGGCAGGCCGTTGTGCGAGGCCATGATCACGAAGTTGCCGAAGCGCCTGCCGCGGAACACGCCCGGCTCGGCCATCACGCAGACGTGTTCGAACACCGAGCGCACGGTCGCGCACTGGGCGCGGGCGAACTGCAGGCCGTTGCCATCGCCGATGTTCGCCGCGTAGATGCCGTCGCCGGCGAGCGCGGCCGAAGCCTGCTCCACGAACTCGACCGACGTCAGGTGCGCGGGCGTGCGGGCTCCGGCGAAGCAGTCGGTGATGATCAGGTCGAACGAACCGGGGCGGGCCTTGACGAGCACGGCGCGGGCGTCGCCCGTGGTGATCTTCACCCGCGGGGGCGGCGGGAGTTCGCGGCGGATGAACGCGATCAGGCCCGCGTCGATCTCGGCCACCTGCTGAGACGCCCGAGGCAGTAGATCGGCCACGTAGCGCGCTAGCGTGAGAGCGCCACCACCCAGGTGGAGCACACGCGAAGGCGCGGTGAGGTCGACGATGTGGCCCAGCCGGCGGACGTACTCGAACTCCAGGTAGGTCGGGTCGTCGAGGTCCACATGCGACTGTGGGGTTCCGTTGACCCGCAACGTCCAGGAGTTCCGTCCACCGAGATCGGGGACCAGTTCGGCGACACCGGAGTCGATCGACTCGGTGATCGCCTCTGTGTCGGGCCGCTGTCTTCCCACTGCTCTATTGTCTCATCGCGTGTGTCAGCTCTGAGGAGGAACCCAAGTGCAGGTCATCGCAGGCGTTCTGCTCGCCCTCGTGGCGTTGATCCACGTCTACATCGTGGTGCTGGAGATGTTCCTCTGGACGACGCCGCGCGGCCAGAAGGCGTTCGGCCTCACCCCTGAGTTCGCCCAGGAGTCGAAGGCCCTCGCGGCGAACCAGGGTCTCTACAACGGGTTCCTCGCCGCCGGTCTGGTCTACGCGCTGATCCGCCAGGACTTCGGCGCGTCCGTGCTGTTCACGGTGTTCGTGATCGTCGCCGGCATCTACGGCACGTTCACGGCGAGCCGGAAGATCTTCTTCGTGCAGGTGGTGCCGGGCGTGCTGGCGCTGCTCTTCGTGCTCTTGGCTCACTAGGACGTTCCCACGGCCCCTTGTCGGGGTCGTAGCCGGTGAAGAGGTCGCCCTCGATGCGCGCGGGCCGTGGCTTTTCGGGTTTCACGGGCTTCGCGGCACGCTTCACGGTCTTCGGTTCGGGCTCAGGTTCGGGCTCGGGGGCCTGAACCGCGATGGGGGCGACCTCTTGGCGTACCGCGATCAGGGCGGCCAGCGCGGTGGTCACCGGGATCGCCGCCACCAGGCCGATGCTGCCCACGAGCGTGCGGACGATCTCCTGCGCGATCTGCTGCGACGTCAGGATCTCGCCCATCGACCGCCCGGCCAGCGAAATCGCCAGCAGCAACGGCAGCGCGGCGCCCGCGTAGGCCATCACGAGCGTGTTCACGACGGACGACATGTGGTCGCGCCCGATCCGCGAGCCCGCCGCGAAGAGCTCGCGCCACGTCAGCTTGTCGTTGGCCCGGCGTAGCTCCCACACCGCACTGGTCTGCGTGACCGTCACGTCGTCCAGCACGCCCAGCGCGCCGATCAGCGTGCCCGCGAGCAGCAGCCCGCGGGTGTCGATGTCGGTGCCGAGCAGCGTGACGAGGTTCGTCGTGTCCTCGTCCAGGCCGGTCAGCTTCGACGCGGCCGAGAACAACGCGCCCAGCACGCCGATCAGCGCGAGGCTGACCAGTGTTCCGAGCACCGCTGTCGACGTGCGCGCCGATATGCCGTGCGTCAGGTACAGCACCATGAACATGATCAGGCCGGCGCCGACCACCGCGACCATCAACGGGTTCTCGCCCGCGAGGATCGACGGCATCACGAACAGCACCAGCACCACGAAGCTCAGCAGCAACGCGCCCAGGGCGGCGAGTCCCTGCCATCGGCCGAGCAGCAGTACGGCGCCCGCGAACAGCAGCGCCAGCACGGCGAGCGACCAGCCGCGCTGGAAGTCGACGATCTGGTACGACTCGGCGGCCTGCGGCTGGCTGCCCGCGTAGGACAGCACCACCTCGTCGCCGATCTGGAAGCTCGGCGCTCCGGGGCCCTTCACGCTCGGGATGGTGATGCTCTGCCCGCTCGCGGCGCCGTCTTCCATCTGCACGGTCACCGCGACGCACTTCTCACCGCAGTTCTGGGCCAGGCCGGTGACGACGGCCTCGACCGGCGTCTGGTGCAGGCCGATCTCCGCGCCGGTCTTCTGCTCGTACCCGAACGGGTACAGCAGCGCCGCGCCGACGATGGTGGCCAGCGCCAACGGCACCAGCAGCCACATCAGCAACGTGCGCACGCGCTGCGATGCCGGTTCCTCGTTCAGCGCATGGCTATGCCCGTGACCGTGACCCACGCGCGACATCCTGCCCCATGAGATGTTCGATCGCAGTCATGGCCGTCACGAACCGATCCTCGGTGAGCTTCAGCCACGGCACACCGCGCCGCGCGAGCTCGCGTTCGAACAAGCCCGTCATCCACTCCCGCAGGTGCTCGCCGTCGCGCCAGCCGTCCTGTTCGAACGGAACGCCGGCGTGGTCGGTCAGCAGGTAGAGGTCCGGTTCGGTGCCGAGGGGGAGTTCCGGCCGGAAACCGAGGTAGCGCTCGCCCCAGACGGTCGCGGCGTACGCGTCGTTGTCCGCGACGACCAGTGGTGCGGTCTCGGCCTGGATGCGGCGTTCCTGCTCGTGCGCCACGTCTTCGAAGTCGCCCAGGGTCCACACCAGACCGTCCACGGTGGCCGAAGGGTCGAACGCGCGTGCGGCCGTGAGCTTGTGCTCGGTGTGCTCGCGGCCGTACTCGGGGATCCAGGGCGCTCCGAAGTGGGCGGCCAGCTGTTTCGACAGCGTGGTCGTGCCGGTGCTCTCCGCGCCGACGACCACGACCTTCCAGCCCAGGCCGCGCTGGGTCGCGGGCGCGAGGTGGTGCCAGTTCGCGAGGGGATCGGTGCGCATCGCAGTGCCGGAGACCTGGTGCGTCAGGCGGTCGATGTCGACGAGCACGTGCCGCGCGCCGAGCCGCTCGGCCAGTTCGTCGCCGTACTTCTCGCTGGAGAACACGACATCGACGCGTGCCGCGCCCGGTTCGCCGTCCGCGATCGCACGCCGGGCCAGCACCGCGCGGGTCAGTGCGACGTGCAGGTTCCAGATCTCGTCGGAGTCGAAGTCCATCGGGTGGTCGTCGAGGTCGCCGATGATGCGGACACCGGGCGTGTCGCGGTGGGTCTCGGTCAGCCAGCGCACGCGGTGTTCGAGCGGGATCGTCTCGTGCGAGGCCGCCAGCACCGTGACGGTCGTGCGTTCGCTGCGCGCGGCCGCCGTCTCGATGAGGTGGTGGTGCCCGTTGTGCGGTGGGTAGAACTTGCCGAGCACGAGAGCGTGGCCGAACTCCTTCACGCGGGCACCTCCTTCTTGATGTCCTTCGTCCAATTGCGCAACCCGAGCACGCACAGCACCATGAACCCCACGTACAACACAGCCGTCAGATAGAGCTCTTTGTACGCGTAGAGCGGCACGTAGATCACGTCCGCGGCGATCCACAGCCACCAGCACTCGACCTTCTTGCGCGCCTGACCCCACGTCGCGAGCAGCGACAGCACCGTCGTGATGGCGTCCCAGAACGGCACGGTCGACTCGGTGAACGTCACCAGGACCCAGTGCAGCAGACCGGTTCCGAGCACGCCGGCGACCGCGAGCCAGACCCATTGCGGCGTCGTGGTGCGGCTGACGTGCAACGCGCTGTGCTGCACGCCGCCGCGCACCCACGCCCACCAGCCGTAGAGCGCGAGTGCCATGTAGACGATCTGCAGGCCGGAGTCGGCGTAGAGGCCGCTGCCCCAGAACAACACGAGGAACGCGATGTTGTTGGCGATTCCGATGGGCCAGTTCCAGGGGTTCTGGCGGGCGACCAGCCACACGCACAGTGCGCCGGTGACGAAGCCTGCTACCTCAATGGGTGACACGTGCACTCCTTGACCGCTGTTCGAACATGTGTTCGAATCGACGGTGTGCGATGGGACGGACAGAAACTCGAGGCAGAGCCGCAGCAGGCGCTACCGGGGCTACCGGGACTGGTGCGCAGCGTACGAACTCCTGAGTTCGCGGACGTGGTGTTCCACGAGGTCCGCGCCAAATCCGTGCTCAACGGGGTACCGGGTTCGTCGTTGCCGTTCTCGTGGACGGTGAACCCGTATCGCGGCTGCTCACACGCCTGCACCTACTGCCTGGCCGGTGACACGCCGATCCTCATGGGCAACGGTCGCACGAAACCGTTGGCCGAGTTGCGTGAAGGCGACGAGATCTACGGCACCGAGCTCGTCGGCAACTACCGGCGCTACAAGCTCACGACGGTTGTCGCCCACTGGGAGACGCGCAAGACCGCGTACCGGCTGACGCTGGAGGACGGCACCACCGTCGTCGCGTCCGGCGATCACCGGTTCCTCACCGACCGCGGCTGGAAGCACGTGACGGGCGAGACCGCGGGCGTCGGCCGGCGTCCGCACCTCACGACCGGCAACAAGCTGATGGGCACGGGTGCGTTCGTCGAGCAGCCCTCCGTGACCGACGACTACCGCCGCGGCTACTTGCGCGGCATGGTGGAAGACGAGACCGAGTTCCACATCCCCCTGGCCGACATCGAGGCCATGGACCGCACACGGGAGTATCTCGACTACTTCGGTGTGCGAGAAGGGAGGGGATTTCTGCACCAAGTGCGCGAGCTCGCGCACTGGCAGATAGCCCCGAACCCCGACTGGCTCAAGGGATTCCTCGCCGGAGCGTTCGACTACCTCGGGACCTGCTCGCGCAGCATCCTGCGGATGTCGACGCGCAACACCACCGTGCTGGAAGCGATCTGCCTGGCGCTCAAGCACTTCGACTTCGACTTCGCGATCGAGGAACTGCGCCGCCGGCGTGGCGTGCGGGTCGTGCGGCTGCGCGGAGGGCTGCGGGAGAACCTGCGCTTCTTCCACACCGTCGACCCGTCGATCACCCGCAAGCGCGACATCGACGGCGTGGCGATCAAGTCGCGGCAGCCGCTGGGCGTCGTGTCCGTGGAACCGCTGGGGGAGATGACCCTCTATGACATCTCGACCGGCACCGCGGACTTCATCGCGAACGGGATCGTGTCCCACAACTGCTTCGCCCGCAACACCCACTCCTATTTGGACCTCGACACCGGCAAGGACTTCGACAACCAGCTGATCGTCAAGGTCAACGCGGGGGAGGTGCTGTCGCGCCAGCTGCGGTCCACCCGCTGGAAGCAGGAGCACGTGGCGCTGGGCACCAACACCGATCCGTACCAGCGGGCGGAGGGGCGGTACGCCTTGATGCCAGGGATCATCGAGGCGCTGACCGCCTCCCGCACGCCCTTCTCGATCCTGACGAAGGGCACGCTGCTGGCACGTGATCTGCCGTTGCTGACGGCGGCCGCCGAGGTCGTGCCGGTCGGGATCGCGGTGTCGCTCGCGTTGATGGACCGGGACCTGCACAAGTCGCTGGAGCCCGGCACACCGACGCCCGCCGCCCGGCTCGACCTGGTGCGCAAGGTGCGGGAGGCGGGCCTGCCGTGCGGTGTGTTCGTGGCCCCGGTGTTGCCGGAGCTGACGGATTCCGCAGAGCAGCTGGACTTCCTGCTGGAGCAGATCGCGGCCGCCGGCGCGACGGGTGTGACCGTGCTGCCGCTGCACCTGCGTCCGGGTGCGAAGGAGTGGTTCGCGGCCTGGCTGCGGCGCGAGCACCCGGACCTGGTCGAGACGTACCGGTACCTGTACGGCAACCGGTCCTATGTGGACAAGCGGTATCGCGCCCGGCTCGCGGCGCGCGTGGTCCCGTTGATCGAGAAGCACGGGCTCGCACCGCGGGGTCGTTCCACCGACGCCGTCACCGGTGTGCCCGGTGACGACGAAGGTGTGTGGCCCGACGGCAGCCTGCCGGTGGGTGTGCCGGCGCCGCGCGTCGATCAGGAACAACTCACACTGCTGTGATCCTCAGTGGGACGCCCTCTTCCCCAGGGTGTCCTTCGCCGCCATCCGGATCGCCCACAGGCTCACCAGCGCGGCCAGCAACGTTAGCGGCCAGCCCATGAGTAGCCGCGCGACCCCGAGTGAAGTCACCTCGTCGTTGCGGTAGAGCCAGTTCTCGACTGAGAACCTCGTGAAGCACAGCGCTGACCAGAACAGCGTGGCGGCGCCGTAGTACAGCTGTGATCGGCGGTCGGTGCGCCAGGCGGAACCAGTGCCGTTCAGGGTCGACCACGCCACGCCGATTAGGGGCCAGCGCGTGATCACCGACAGCAGCAGGATCGACCCGATGGTCAGCGTGATCCACATGCCCCACAGGTAGTAGCCCTTCGCCTCGCCGGCCAGTGCGGCCACCGCGGACGACACCAGCACGCCCCCGAGCCCACCGAGCGCGGCAGTGGGTTTCTTCCTGCGCGCCAACTGGATCACGCCGACCACGACCGCGGCCCCGACCGAGGCGAAGATGGCGGGCCACATGCTCGTCAGCGCGTTGACAGCGACGAACGTGACGACGGGAACCACCGTGAGTACGGCGCCGTCGAGGCCGCCCGCCTGGTGAAACGCCGCTCTCAGGTGTGTCTGCTCCGTCATGTCTCCCCCTTGGTGTGGCTGAACAACCGGTCGAAATACGCCGTCGTCAGGCGGCGTCCCGCCGCCGGGCCGAAGTGCTGCGGCTGGGTGAGCATGTGGTTGGCCAGGCCGTCGACGAACGCCGTGAGCGTGAGCGCTTCCTGGAGTGGATCGAGGGATTCCGGTAGCTCGCCGAGCTTCTGGGCGCCGGCGAACCCCTGCACGAGGCCTGTGATCTGCCGGTCGACCGCGTCGTCGTGCAGCTGCTTGAGCTCGGGGTCGGTCAGCGTGCCGGGCAGGAAGGCGAGCCACACAGCCGCCTCGTCGCGCCGCTGGTCGTCCAGGGGCAGCAGGGTCTCGGCCAGTTGCTGGAGGGTGCCGCGCAACGGCTGTCTCACCTCGATGCCGTCGAGGCGGTCGTTGATGCGGCCGAGCAGCGACTCGACGGCGAAGCGGAGCAGCTGCGTCTTCGATCGGAAGTAGCTCTGCACGAGGCCGACCGAGACACCTGCCTCGTCGGCGACCGTCACCAGCTTGGTGCCCGCCACTCCGTGGGCCGCGACGGTGCGGAGGAGTGCGTCCGCGACCTGTCGGCGGCGGGAGTCGTGGTCAGCGGTACGTGCCATAAGAAAATAATACCATAATATTATTTCCGGACGAGGGTGCCCGACCACGACGGTCAGGCACCCTCGTCCGGTCAGGCCCACCCGCCCTGGGCCATCGTCTGGAACTTCCACTCGCCGCCGACCTTTGTGAGCAGGTCGCCGTAGCGCACCGTGATCCCGTTGATCGTGCCGTCCGTGATCACGAAGACCAGGTTGTCGTTGATGAAGTGCGGCGTCCTGGTGGACTCCATCTGCACGTCACCACCTACCTGCGACCCCATTACGCACAGGAACATCTCCCGGTCCCACGACGTGGCCGAACCGTCGGTGACCGTGTTGACCGGGAACAGGGCCATGTCGGCCATCGCCTCGACGTCGCCCTTGACCGCGAGCTCGTCCCACTTCGCAAACCACTGCATGACCTCGTCGTACGCCATACCGTACATTGTACGGAACTTAGCGCCGCCCGACCACTGCCGTGGTGTCCTCGCTGGTCACGAGCTTGGAGTCCAGTCTTGCGGCGGTGAAAGCGGTGAGCGCGGCCGGTGCCTGGCGTTCGCTGGTCTCGCTCATCAGGTGTCCGCCGGGACGGAGCCAGGTCGCTGCCTGGGCCGCCACGCGGCGCATGACCTCGAGGCCGTCCACGCCGCCGTCGAGCGCCACCCGTGCCTCGTGGTCGCGGGCTTCTGAAGGCATGAACGGGATGTCGTCGGTCGGTACGTACGGGACGTTGGCGACCACGACGTCGATGGTGCCCTTGAGATGCGTGGGCAGGGCGTCGAACAGGTCGCCTTCGAACACGTTCGTCAGGTTCTGGCGCGCGCACGCCACGGCCACCGGGTCGATGTCGGCGGCGTAGACCGTGGCGTCCGGCAGCCGGTGGTGCAGGACCGCGCCCACCGCGCCGGAGCCGCAGCACAGGTCGACGACGGTGGCGGGCTTCAGTTCGGTGGCGAGGTCCACCAGCAGTTCGGTGCGGTGGCGGGGGACGAAGACGCCCCTGGTGACCACGATCCGCTGTCCGCAGAACAGCGCCCAGCCGACGGCGTGCTCCAGCGGCAGGCCGTCGGCCCGTTGCCTGACCAGGTCTTCGAGGTGCTCGGCGTCGCGAGCGGCCTCCTGCAGCAGTGCGGCCTCTTCTTCGGCGAAAACACAGCCGGCGGCCCGCAGTCGTTCCACGATGCTCATCGCTCGCGGACGCTAGCAGCGCAATTAACAAGCAGGCTTGACTGTTTGTTTGTCCGGCGGAACACTCCGGGTGTGGAGACGAGGCAACGTCAGGCCGACCGCACGCGCGAGACGAAGCGGAAGCTGATGGAGGCGACCGTCGAGTGCCTGGTGGAACGCGGCTGGTCGGGCACGACGACGACCGAGGTGGCCGAGCGGGCAGGGGTGTCGCGCGGCGCGCAGCTGCACCACTTCCGCACGCGCGGTGAGCTGGTCGCGGCGGCTGTGGAGCACGTGGGGGCGGAGAGCGTCGAGGCGCTCAAGCGCCGTGCTCAGGTCGCCGAGAAGAGCACGCACGCCGTGGTGGAGCTGATCGCGGACTTCCACGCCAGCGACCTCTTCACCGCGGCGCTCGAACTGTGGGTGGCCGCGCGCACCGACCCGGAACTGCGCGAGCAGGTGCTGGAGCTGCAGGCACGGCTGGGCCGCGAGGTGTACGGGCTGGCCCTGGAGCTGCTCGAGGTGGACGACTCGAAGCCGGGTGTGCGGGACGCGGTGCAGGCGACCCTTGATCTTGTGCGCGGGCTGGCGCTCGCCAACCAGCTCGCCGACGACACCAAGCGCCGGGCGCACGTCGTGCGCTACTGGGCGCGGATGCTGGAGGAACAGCTGTGATCACGGAACTGCTGGCCGACCTCGACGCCGAGTCGCGCTCGCTGGACGAGATCGTCGCGGGGGTGGACGACTGGTCGGTGCCCACGCCCGCGGAGGGCTGGACGGTGGCGCATCAGATCGGCCATCTCATGTGGACGGACAAGGCGTCGGTCCTCGCCATCACCGACCCCGAGGCGTTCCAGGCGCAGCCGCTGACCGCCGACATCGTCGACCGCACCGCGGCGGAGGCGGCGGCGTCGCCGAACCTGCTGGAGCTGTGGCGGGACAGCAGGAAGTCGTTGCTGGAGCACCTCGCCCAGGCGTCCGGGAAGATCCTGTGGTTCGGGCCGCCGATGAGCCCGGCGTCGATGGCCACCGCGCGGATCATGGAGACCTGGGCGCACGGGCAGGACGTCGCGGACGCGTTGGGGGTGGTCCGGGAACCCACCGCGCGCATCAGGCACGTGTGCCACATCGGCGTGCGGACGATGGGGTTCGCCTTCCTGCTCAACGGGTTGGCGGTGCCCACCGACGAGGTGCGCGTCGAGCTGACCGGACCCGGTGGCGAGTCGTGGGCCTGGGGACCGGAGGGCGCCGAGAACCGGGTCTCCGGTCCGGCACTGGACTTCGCGTGGCTGGTGACGCAGCGCCGCAGCCGCAAGGTGCTCGCGATCGAGGCCTCGGGCCCGGTGGCGGAGGAGTGGGTGCCGATCGCGCAGGCGTTCGCGGGGCCGCCCGGAGGTGGCCGTTGATCAGGATCGGCAACGCGTCCGGGTTCTACGGCGACCGGCTGTCCGCGATGCGCGAGCAGCTGGAAGGCGGCGAGCTCGACGTCCTGACCGGCGACTACCTCGCCGAGCTGACCATGCTCATCCTCGGGCGCGACCGCATGAAGGACTCGTCGCTGGGCTACGCGAAGACGTTCCTGCGGCAGATGGAGGACTGCCTGGCGCTGGCGCTCGACAAGGGCGTCAAGATCGTGGTCAACGCCGGTGGGCTCAACCCGGAAGGCCTGGCGCGCAAGCTCGGTGCCAAGGTCGGGTACGTCACGGGCGACGACCTCAAGGCGCGGTTCCCCGAGGCGTTGACCGCCAACGCCTACCTCGGCGCGTGGGAGATCGCGGAGTGCCTCGACCAGGGCGCGCAGGTCGTGGTCACCGGGCGCGTCACCGACGCGAGTCTCGTGGTCGGGCCCGCCGCGGCGCACTTCGGCTGGGCGCGCGACGACTGGCACCGGCTGGCCGGAGCCACGGTCGCCGGGCACGTGCTGGAGTGCGGGACGCAGGCCACGGGCGGCAACTACTCGTTCTTCACCGAGATCGACGTGACCCGGCCCGGGTTCCCGATCGCGGAGGTCGACGAGGACGGCTCGTGCCTGATCACCAAGCACGACGGCACGGGTGGCGCGGTCAACGTCGACACCGTGACGGCGCAGCTGCTGTACGAGATCGGGGCGCCCGAGTACCTGGGCCCGGACGTCACCACGCACTTCGACACGATCAGGCTCGACCCGCACGAGCGTGGCGTCAGGATCAGCGGCACCAGGGGAAGTCCGCCTCCCGGCACGCTCAAGGTCTGCCTGAACACGCTGGGCGGCTTCCGGAACTCCACGACGTTCGTCCTCACCGGACTCGACGTTCAGCAGAAGGCCGACCTGGTTCGGCGGCAGCTCCACGACGCCATCGGCGAGGAAGGCCTGACGTGGACGCTGGCGCGGACCGACCAGCGCGACGCGGCCACCGAGGAGCAGGCCAGCGCGTTGCTGCACGTCACCATCAAAACGACGGACCCCAAGCGGGCCAAAGGGTTCAGCCGGGCGGCGATCGAGCTGGCGCTGGCGAGCTATCCCGGTTTCCACGTCACGGCACCACCCGGCGACGGGACACCGTTCGGCGTTTACCAGGCGGCTTACGTGAACCGCGACGAAGTCAGTGCCAAGGCGGTGTTGCTGTGAAGAGGCCGCTGGGAACGATCGCCGGTGCGCGCAGCGGCGACAAGGGCGGGGACGCGAACCTCGGTGTGTGGGTGCGCAGCGACGAGGCCTTCGAGTGGCTGAACGGCTTCCTCACCACCGAGAAGCTCAAGGAGCTGCTGCCGGAGGCGCGCGAGGTCAGCAGGTACGAGCTGCCGAACCTCAAGGCGCTCAACTTCGTGCTGCACGGACTCCTCGGTGACGGGGTGGCGAGCAGCACCCGTTTCGACCCGCAGGCCAAGGCTCTGGGCGAATGGCTGCGCAGCAGGGAAGTAGAGATCCCGGAGGAGCTGCTGTGATCACGAAGGACCTGTACGAGCGGAAAGAACTGCGGCAACTCGTCCGCGACTTCACCCGCAGGGAGATCGCACCGCACCTCGACCAGTGGGAACGCGACGGCGAGGTTCCTCGTGAGCTGCACAAGAAGGCCGCGGAACTCGACCTGCTCGGCATCGGGTTCGAGCACGGCGACCTGCTCGACTCGGTCGCGCTGACCGAGGAGATCATCCAGAACGGCGGCTCGTCGGGCGTGATGGCAGCGCTGTTCACGCTCGGCATCGCGATCCCGCACATCTGGCAGAGCGGGAACGACGACCTGGTCGAGAGGTTCGCGAAGCCCGCCATCCGCGGCGAGAAGATCGGCAGTCTCGCGGTCACCGAACCCGGCGCCGGCTCCGACGTGGCGGCCATCAGGACGAAGGCGGTCAGGGACGGCGACCACTACGTCGTCACCGGCGAGAAGACCTTCATCACCTCCGGCTGCCGGGCCGACTTCGTCACGACCGCGGTGCGCACCGGCGGCGAGGGCTACCAGGGCATCTCGCTGCTGGTGATCGAAGACGGGTTCACGCGGCGCAAGCTCGACAAGATGGGCTGGCACTGCAGCGACACCGCCGAACTGCACTTCGACGGCGTGCGCGTACCGGTGAAGAACCTGGTGGGCGAGGAGAACCAGGGCTTCGGGCAGATCATGCGGCAGTTCCAGGTCGAACGCGTGACGATGGCGGTCGAGGCGTACGCGACGGCCCAACGGGCGCTGGACCTGACCGTCGAGTGGGTGCGCAACCGCGAGACGTTCGGCAAACCGCTGATCAAGAACCAGGTGGTGCGGCACAAGCTCGCACACATGGCGCAGAAGATCGACCTGGCGCGGACGTACACGCGCGAGGTCGCGGCCGGAATCGACCGCGGCGACGACTGCGTCACCGAGGTCTGCTTCGCGAAGAACGCCGCCGTGGACGCCTGTTCCGAGGTGGTCGACGAAGCGGTGCAGCTGCACGGAGGCATGGGCTACATGCGGGAGTCCGAAGTGGAGCGTCACTACCGGGACGCCCGCATCCTCGGCATCGGGGGCGGGGCGAGTGAAGTGATGACCGAGCTCGCGGCACGACGATTGGGGTTCGCCTGATGGGCAACAGGGAGGCGCTGCTCGCGAAGATCGCGGGCCTGGACGCCGAGCACGCCAAAGCGCTCGCCGGGGGTGGGCCCAAGTACGTCGAGCGGCACCACAAGCGCGGCAAGCTCCTCGCCCGCGAACGGGTCGAGCTCCTCGTCGACGAGGACAGCCCGTTCCTGGAGCTGTCCCCGCTCGCCGCGTGGGGCACCGACTTCCCGGTCGGCGCGTCGGTCGTCACCGGCATCGGGCGCATCGAGGGCGTCGAGTGCGTGATCGTCGCGAACGACCCGACCGTGCGCGGCGGTTCGTCGAACCCGTACACGCTGCGCAAGTCGCTGCGGGCCAACGACATCGCGCTGCAGAACCGGCTGCCGCTGGTCAGCCTGGTCGAGTCGGGCGGAGCGGACCTGCCGACGCAGAGCGAGATCTTCATCCCCGGCGGCAGGGCGTTCCGCGACCTGACCCGGTTGAGCGCGGCCGGCATCCCGACGATCACGGCGGTGTTCGGCAACGCGACGGCCGGCGGTGCGTACGTGCCCGGCATGTCCGACTACGTGATCATGATCAAGGACCGCTCCAAGGTGTTCCTGGGCGGGCCGCCGCTGGTCAAGATGGCCACCGGGGAGGACTCCGACGACGAGTCGCTGGGCGGCGCGACCATGCACGGGGCCACGTCCGGGCTCGCGGACTTCGTGGCGGAGGACGAGACCGACGCGATCCGGCTGGCGCGCAGGGTCGTCGCCCGGCTGAACTGGCGCAAGCAGGGTCCTGAGCCGGCACCGGTGGAAGAGCCGCTGTTCGACGCCGAGAGCATCCTCGACATCGTCTCCGAGGACCAGCGCGTGCCGTTCGACCCGCGCGACGTCATCGCACGGCTCGTCGACGGGTCGAACTTCGACGAGTTCAAGCCGTTGTACGGCAACAGCCTCGTCACCGGGTGGGCCCGCATCCACGGCTACCCGGTCGGCATCCTCGCGAACGCGCGCGGTGTGCTGTTCAGCGAGGAGTCGCAGAAGGCCACGCAGTTCATCCAGCTCGCGAACCAGAGCGACACGCCCCTGGTGTTCCTGCAGAACACCACCGGCTACATGGTCGGCGCCCAGTACGAGCAGGGCGGCATCGTCAAGCACGGCTCGATGATGATCAACGCCGTCTCCAACAGCAGGGTCCCGCACCTGACGATCACGATGGGCGCCTCGTACGGCGCCGGCAACTACGGCATGTGCGGCAGGGCGTACGACCCGAGGTTCCTGTTCACCTGGCCCAACGCCAAGTCGGCCGTGATGGGCCCTGCTCAGCTCGCCGGTGTGCTCTCGATCGTCGGACGGCAGGCCGCGATGGCCAAGGGGCAGGAGTACAACGAGGAGCACGACGCCGCCATGCGCAAGATGGTGGAGGCGCAGATCGAGGAGCAGTCGCTCGCGCCGTTCCTGTCCGGGAAGCTCTACGACGACGGCGTGATCGACCCGCGCGACACCAGGACCGTGCTCGCCCTCTGCCTCTCCGCTGTCCACAGCGGACCGATCAAGGGCGCCGACGGCTTCGGCGTCTTCCGGATGTGAGCCCGAAGATGAGCACAGTGATCAAGTCTCTGCTGATCGCCAACCGCGGCGAGATCGCCCGCCGGATCATCCGCACCTGTCAGGACAACGGAATCCGCACGGTCGCGGTGTTCTCCGACCCGGACGCCGACTCGCCGCACGTCCGCGAGGCCGACTTCGCGGTGCGGTTGCCCGGCGCGTCACCGACCGAGACCTACCTGCGTGCCGACCTTCTCGTGGAGGCGGCGACGAAGGCCGGCGCGGACGCCGTCCACCCCGGTTACGGATTCCTCAGCGAGAACGCCGATTTCGCACGGAAGGTGCAGGCCGCGGGCCTGACCTGGGTCGGCCCGGAACCGGACTCGATCGAGGCGATGGGCTCCAAGGTCGCCGCGAAGAAGCGGATGGCCGCCGCGGGTGTGCCGACGCTGCCGGAACTGGACCCGGAGACCGTCACCGAGTTCCCGGTGCTGATCAAGGCGTCGGCCGGTGGTGGTGGCCGTGGCATGCGGATCGTGCGGGAGAAAGCCGAGTTCGCCGGCGCACTGGCGAGCGCACGGCGTGAAGCTGAGTCGGCGTTCGGCGACCCCACGGTGTTCTGCGAGCCGTTGCTGGAGCACGCGCGGCACGTCGAGGTGCAGATCCTCGCCGACGCGCACGGCACGGTCTGGGCGCTCGGCGAACGCGAGTGCTCGATCCAGCGCCGGCACCAGAAGATCGTCGAGGAGTCGCCCAGTCCGGCGGTGAGCGACGGCGTGCGCCAGCGTTTGTTCGCCGCGGCGACGGCGGCGGCGGAGTCGATCGGGTACGTCGGCGCGGGCACCGTCGAGTTCATGCTGAAGGGCGAGGACTTCCACTTCCTGGAGGTCAACACCCGGCTGCAGGTCGAGCACCCCGTCACGGAACTCGTCCACGGCGTCGACCTGGTCGACTGGCAGCTGCGGATCGCCGAAGGTGCCGAGCTCCCGGTGGACGTACCGGAACCGCGGGGCCACGCCATCGAGGTCCGCCTCTACGCCGAGGACCCGGCGAACGACTGGCGGCCGGCGAGCGGCACGCTGCACCGGTTCCACGTGCCCGGCGACGTCCGGCTCGACAGCGGTGTCGAGGACGGCTCCGTGGTCTCCGTGCACTACGACCCGATGCTGGCCAAGGTGATCGCGTACGCGCCGACGCGCCGTGCCGCAGCACGCAAGCTCGCGACGGCGTTGCAGAGCGCTCAGATCCACGGCCTGGTCACGAACCGCGCACTGCTCGTGGACGTCCTCGGCAGCGAGGCTTTCCTCGACGGCGACACGCACACCGGGTTCCTGACCGAGCACGACTTCACCCGGACCGTTGACCCGCAACCGTTTGCGGTCGCGGCGGCGCTGGCGAGCGCGGCCGGCCGGAAGATCGGGCACCTGCCGCTCGGCTGGCGCAACGTGCGATCGCAGCAGCCGAAGGCCAGGTTCCTGTTCGGCGAGGAGCTGGTCGAGGTCGAGTACGACCCGAAGCAGGCGACTCCGGGTGTGGTCACTCTGGACCTGGACGGCGTGCGCGTTCCGTTCCACGTAGCGAAGTACGGCGATCTGGTCGAGGTCGACTCGCCGCGCGGGTCGGTGACGCTGAAGGCCGTGCCGCGGTTCCCCGAACCGGAGACGAAGCTCGCGCCGGGCGCGACCGTCGCCCCGATGCCCGGAACCGTGGTCAGGGTGTCGGTTCAGCAGGGCGACGTGGTCGAGGCCGGCACCGAACTCCTGGTGCTGGAGGCCATGAAGATGGAACACCGCGTGCTCGCGACCAGCGCGGGCACCGTCACCGAACTCCTCGTCTCGCAGGCACAGCAGGTCAATGCCGGAGATGTCCTGGCCGTAGTGGAGGAACTGTGAGCTTCGTCGAGTCCGAAGAGCGGATCGCACTGCGCAAGGCCGTCGCCGAGTTCGGTACGAAGTACGGCCACGACTACTTCATCGCCAAGTCCAGGGCGGGGGAGAAGACCACCGAACTGTGGGAGGAGGCCGGCAAGCTCGGCTACCTCGGCGTGGCCGTGCCCGAGGAGTACGGCGGCGGTGGTGGCGGCATCGGCGACCTCGCGGCGGTGTGCGAGGAGCTGGCGGCGGCCGGATGTCCGTTGCTGCTCATGGTGGTCTCGCCCGCGATCTGCGCCACGGTGATCGCGCGATTCGGCACCGAGGAGCAGAAGTCGAAGTGGCTGCCCGGTTTCGCGGACGGCACGCTGAAGATGGCGTTCGCGATCACCGAGCCGGACGCGGGTTCCAACTCGCACAAGCTGAAGACGCACGTCCGGCGCGATGGTGACGACTGGATCCTCAAGGGCACCAAGACTTACATCTCGGGCGTCGACGAGGTCGACGCCGTGCTCGTGGTCGCGATCCAGGCGACCGGGCCGGTGCTCGTGGTCGTGCCGACCAGTTCCGAGGGCTTCACCCACCACCAGATCGAGATGGACCTCGTGGCGCCGGAGAAGCAGTTCACCCTGTTCTTCGACGACGTCAGGCTGCCGTCCGACGCCGTGGTCGGCTCGCCGGACCAGGGTCTGCTGCAGGTCTTCGCCGGTCTCAACCCCGAACGGATCATGGGCGCGAGCATGGCGACGGGCTCGGCCCGCCTCGCGATGGCCAAGGCCGTCTCGTACGCCCAGCAGCGTCAGGTGTGGGACAGCCCGATCGGCGCGCACCAGGGCCTCTCGCACCCGCTGGCGAAGATCCACATCGAGATCGAGCTGGCCAGGCTGATGACGCAGAAGGCGGCCGCGCTCTACGACTCCGGCCGCGACAAGGAGTCCGGTGAGGCCGCGAACATGGCCAAGTACGCGGCGGGCGAGGCCATCGCGGCCGCGGTCGACCAGGCCATCCAGACCCACGGCGGCAACGGGCTGAGCTCGGAGTTCGGGCTGGCGTCGATGCTCGGCATGTCCCGGCTGTCGCGCATCGCGCCCGTCTCACGGGAGATGGTGCTCAACTTCGTCGCGCAAAACTCGCTGAAGTTGCCGCGCTCGTACTGACACACTGCGGGACATGGGGACTTTCACGACTTCAGACGGCGTCGGCCTCGCCTACCACGGCGAGGCCGGCGACCCGTTGATCTGCGTGCCGGGCGGGCCGATGCAGGCGTCTTCGTACCTGGGCGGTCTGCCGCTGGACGACATGATCAGGCTCGACCTGCGCGGCACCGGCGACTCCGCACCGGCCGCGGCGTACCGCGTCGACCACCAGGTGGACGACGTCGAGGCGTTGCGGCAGCACCTCGGTCTCGACAAGATCAGGCTGCTCGGCCACTGCGCGGGCGCGTCGTTGGCGATCCTCTACGCGACGCGATTTCCGCAGCGCGTCGAGCAACTACTGCTGATCACTCCCACGGCCCGGGTCGTCGGTATTGACGTCACCGACGACGACCGCAGGGAGATCGCCGAGCAGCGCCGGGCCGAACCGTGGTTTGAGCAGGCGTTCGCGGCTTTCCAGCAGATCTGGGCCGGTGACTTCACCCCGGAGGCGTTCAAGGGCATCACGCCGTTCATGCACGGCCGGTGGGACGCGCAGGCGCGGGCGCTCGACGACCACCCGCGCAACGACGAGGCCGCCAGGGAGTACTACGCCGACGGCGCGTTCGATCCGCGGGAGGTTCGCGAGAAGCTCGCGAACCTCGACGTGCCAACGCTTCTGCTGACCGGTGAGTACGACGTGGCGCTACCGCCGAACCGCGCGCGGGAGTACGCCGACCTGTTCCCGCGCGCGACGCTGGTCGTGCAGCCCGGTGCCGGTCACTTCCCCTGGGTGGACGACCCCGAGGCGTTCGCGGCGACCGTCCAGCGCATTCCGTAGAGGCCGGGACCGAAGTCGAGCGCGGCGGCGTGCGCGTACCCGCCTTCGTCCACGGGCGCGGGACGGGCGCCGGCGAACATTTCCGTTCCGGCCGGGCCGGACGAGAATTGCTCGCAGGAGGCGGGCGGGGACTCGGCCGCGAATTTGATCTCCAGCACGTAGTCGTGCACGCGCTCTCCGAACCGCCGGAAATGCGTGTGCTCGACAGTCGGATGTGGATAGATCAATTCGTACTCGATGGCGATCGAGTCGCCGGTGGAGATCGGTTCGTCGAACAACATCTCCGCGACGAGCACGCCGTTCGTGCGTTCCCTGGCGATCCGGCCGACCCGGCAGGAACGGACGGCCGTGACCGCGGGCTGCGCGGAACCCGTTTCCTGGCACAGGATCCAGCGGTCCACATCGGCGGTGCTCGCCTGCATGACCTGCCGTGACCGGATGCCGAGCACCCCGCCGCACGGCGCGACGTCGACCCGGTCGTGCTGGGCGGTCAGCACCAGCCCGGAACCGTCCCACGCGGCCCGTGCCGCCTGCTCCCGCCTGCGGGAACGGCCACGCGGCCGCGGCGGCCCCAGCAGGCGGCTCAGTGCGGCCGCCGGCAGCCCGAGGACGTCCTCCAGGTGCGCCAGCGCCATCAGCGACTCGGGCCTCTCGGGTCTGCGCCGGCCCGACTGCCAGTAGCTCAGCGCCGTCACGCTGATCGGCGCGCCCCGCACCTTCAGACGGTGCTGCAGTCGTTCCAGACTGAGTCCCCGCACCTGGATCGCGACCCGCAACGCGTCCGCGAACGGACCCGTCACGAGAAGGTCGGCGAGCTCCTCGCGCGGTGGGTAAATCGTGAGCATCCACTCCTCCGTTTCACGGAGTCAAGCTCGGAAGGCTATCGGCAGCAAAGGGAACGCGGTACAGCCGATCGGCGGTTTTGTCCCGGTTCGAAACTCGGCAGGTTCAGATCTCGGGACTATTACGCCGCCAATAGCCCCGGTCAGCTTCCTGAGCATCCCTGCGACGAACAGGACAGCACAATGCGCAAGACTGCAACTCTGCTGGGTTCGGCGGTCATGATCGCCGCGTTCGCGGCACCGGCCACCGCCGCCGTGGGCGAGATCCGCGTCTCGCCCGGTGAGAACATCGCCGGCAGCTTCATCGTGAAGCTGAAGGACAACGGGGTCACCGCGAGCGCGCAGACCCTCGGTTCCCGGTTCGGTGGCCGGGTCGGTCACGTCTACGACACCGTCTTCCAGGGCTTCTCGGTCAGGATGAGCGACGCGCAGGCGCGCAGACTGGCCGCTGACCCCTCGGTCGACTACGTCGAACGCGACCAGGTCGTCAGCATCCAGGCCACGCAGACGAACCCGCCGTCGTGGGGGCTCGACCGCATCGACCAGCGCAACCTGCCGCTCGACCAGCGCTACACCTACAACAGCACCGGTTCCGGTGTGAACGCCTACATCATCGACACCGGTGTCCGCGTCACGCACCGCGACTTCGGCGGCCGTGCGAAGAACGGCTACGACTTCGTGGACAACGATGCCGTCGCGCAGGACGGCAACGGTCACGGCACGCACGTCGCCGGCACCGTCGCGGGCACGCTGCACGGTGTCGCCAAGCAGGCGAACATCATCGGCGTCCGCGTGCTGAACAACTCCGGTTCCGGCACCATCGCCGGTGTCGTCGCCGGCGTGAACTGGGTGGCGTCGAACCACGTCAAGCCCGCTGTCGCCAACATGTCGCTCGGCGGCGGCGCCAACACCTCGCTCGACAACGCCGTGTCCGGCGCGATCACGCGCGGCGTGACGTTCGCCGTCGCGGCGGGCAACGCCAACACGAACGCGGCGAACACCTCGCCCGCCCGTGTGGCGGCGGCGCTGACCGTCGGCTCCACCGACCGCACCGACGCCCGCTCCTCCTTCTCCAACTACGGCCCCGTGGTGGACGTCTTCGCGCCCGGTGGTGGCATCACGTCCACGTGGAACACCAGTGACACGGCCACGAACACCATCTCCGGCACCTCGATGGCGGCACCGCACGTCGCCGGCGTGGTGGCCCGGTACCTGCAGGGCAACTTCACCGTGACGCCCGCCCAGGTGGCGACCGCGATCACGACCAACGCCACCAACGGCAAGGTGACCAACCCCGGAGCGAACACGACCACGAGGCTCTTGTACTGGGCCCCGACCAGCTGAACACGGCACTGAGATGTGCGGCCCCGGCTCTTTCACGAGCCGGGGCCGTTTTCCCTGCGATCGAAAGGAAGTCTGCCTGTGAGAGCCCTGCTGGCAGTCGCCGCACTCGCGGCAACGGTCGTGGTCGCCCCGGCGTCCGCGGCCACGTCGTCGTACATCGTCGTGCTGGAGGACGGCGCCGTCTCGTCGTTCAGCGGTGCCGTCGAGCACACGTACTCGAGCGTCCTGAACGGTTTCAGCGCCCGGCTGACCTCGGCACAGGTCAGGAAGCTGAAGGCCGACCCGGCCGTGTCCTCTGTGGAGCGTGACGGGATCGTGCACGCCAACAGCGTCCAGCTCAACCCGCCGTGGGGCCTGGACCGCATCGACCAGCGCGCGTTGCCGCTCGACCAGCGCTACGAGTACACGACCACCGGACGTGGCGTGAACATCTACGTGATCGACACCGGCCTCCGCGTGACGCACGCGGACTTCGGCGGCCGGGCGCGCAACGGCTGGGACACCGTCGACAACGACGCGATCGCCCAGGACGACAACGGTCACGGCACGCACGTCGCCGGCATCGCGGCGGGCACGAAGCACGGCGTCGCCAAGCAGGCCACGGTGTGGGGTGTGCGGGTGCTGAACGGGTCGGGTTCCGGCACGATCTCCGGTGTCATCGCGGGTGTCGACTGGGTGACGCGCAACGCGGTGAAGCCCGCGGTGGCGAACATGTCGTTGGGAGGCGGTGCTTCCGCGGCTCTGGACACGGCCGTGAAGAAGTCCATCGACTCCGGCATCTCGTACGCGGTCGCGGCGGGCGGCAGCAACACCGACCCGGCGAACTCGTCGCCGCAACGGGTTGCGGCGGCGATCTGCGTGGGTGCGTTGACGCAGACCGACACCAAGTCCTCCTCGTCGAACTACGGCCCCCTGGTGGACATCTGGGCACCGGGCGTCAGCATCCCCTCCGCCTGGAACACCTCCGACACGGCGACCAACACGTTGAGCGGATCGTCCATGGCCGCGCCGCACGCGGCCGGTGTCGCGGCCCGGTTCCTGGAACGCGACCGCACCGCCACGCCCGCGCAGGTCGAGCGCGCGCTGGTTACCACGGGCACCCCGGGCACGCCACCCGTCACTCGTATCCTCTACTGGCCGCCGTCCCTGTGAAAGGTGAATTGTCCGGCAATGCAAGCGCGTCTTAAACGGTAAGACACCCTTGGCAGGAACCGGATCTCTCCATAACGTCGAAAGCGCTTCGTTCCCCTGCAAAGAACGGAAAGCGAATCATGACGCGAAAGATCCGGTTCCTGGCCGGTGCCGGCGCGGCGACTCTCGCCATGTCGGTCCTGATGGTTCCCAACGCCTCCGCCGCCGAGGGCGAGGTGTTGTCCCTCAACGCTCCGGAGAAGATCGCCGGCAGCTTCATCGTGAAGCTGAAGGAGGGCAAGGCGAACGGGCACGCCCTCGCTTCCCGTTTCGGCGGCACCGTCGAGCGCGAGTACAAGACCTTCGGCGGCTTCAACGTGAAGCTGACCGAGAAGCAGGCCAAGCGCCTGGCCGCCGACCCGTCGGTGGAGTTCGTGGAGGCCGACCAGGTCGTCCACACGCAGGCGACGCAGACGAACCCGCCGTCGTGGGGTCTCGACCGCATCGACCAGCGCAACCTGCCGCTCAACAGCTCCTACAGCTACACCTCGACCGGATCGGGCGTCACCGCGTACGTCATCGACACCGGCGTCCGCATCAGCCACTCGACGTTCGGTGGCCGCGCCGCCAACGGCCGTGACTTCGTCGACAACGACAACGTCGCCCAGGACGGCAACGGCCACGGCACGCACGTCGCCGGCACCATCGCGGGCTCGCAGTACGGCGTCGCGAAGGCCGCGAAGATCGTCGCCGTCCGCGTGCTCGACAACGCGGGCTCCGGCACCCTCGCGGGCGTCGCGGCCGGCATCGACTGGGTGGGCGCCAACGCCGTCAAGCCGGCCGTCGCCAACCTGTCGCTGGGCGGCGGCGCCAACGCCACGCTCGACACGGCCGTCCGCAACGCCGTCGCCAAGGGCGTCACGTTCGCCGTGGCCGCGGGCAACTCCAACGCCAACGCGTCCGGCTTCTCGCCGGCCCGCGTGACCGAGGCGATCACGGTCGGCGCCACCGAGCGCACCGACGCCCGCGCGTCCTACTCGAACTTCGGTTCGGTGCTGGACATCTTCGCTCCGGGCTCGGCCATCACGTCGGCGTGGAACACGTCCGACAGCGCCACCAACTCCATCTCCGGTACGTCGATGGCCACCCCGCACGTCGCGGGTGCCGTCGCTCGCTACCTCTCGACGAACCGCGCGGCGACGCCGGCCCAGGTCGCCTCGTACCTGATCGCGCAGTCGACGCCGTCGAAGGTGACGAACCCGGGCACCGGTTCGCCGAACCGCCTGCTCTACCTCGCGCCGACCGCGTGAGCTAGCTCCCGATGAGAAGGCCGCGACCTGCTGGTCGCGGCCTTTTCCTATTGTTGGGTCCATGGTGGAGGGTCTGAAGGGCATCGACTGGTACCGGTTGCGCAGTCACGACGGGTACGCCGACGACCTTCCCAGGTTGCTGAGGCAGGCCAGGACGTCCGTCGAGCCGCACGAGGAGCTGGTGCGGCACCTGACCGGGGAGGAGTCCGAGGTCAGCGAGGCGACGGTGGCGGCGTGGCCGTTCCTGCTGGAGCTGGTCGCGCACGACAACACCCCCAGCCGTGAGTGGCTGCTGGAGAACGTCTGCGGGGCGATCGCGGTCGCCGGGGGCAGCGGCTCCGACGGGGTGCACCCGAGCTGGCCGGCCGCCTGGGAGGCCTCGAAGCCGACGTTGCTGGCTCTGCTCGACCACGGCTCCGCGGGCGTGCGCCGGGGCGTGTTGTTCATGCTGGGGAAGGGGCACGGGGACAGCGCGCTCGTGCTGCCCGCCCTGTCCCGGCGGTGGGAGGACGAGCTCGATCCGGCCACGCGGTTGTGCCTGGTGATCGTCGCCACGGAGTTCGCCGGGCGCGGTGACGAGGCGGCGGTGGAGTGGTTGCGGGAGCTGACGGTCTCCGGCGACGAACCGCTGGTGCGGCTGCTCGTGTCGGCGGCGACCAGGCCGGACGCCGACGTCATCCTGCGCGGGCTGACCGGGGACCTGGAGCTGTTCCTCGCGACCGGGTCGTTCGAGATGGGCTACGACGAGGTGCTGGAGCACGTGCTCTGGCTGGTGGGGCCCAAGGACTTCGACGGCATCGACCTCGTGCTGGCGTTGGTGGACGTGCTGCCGTGGCGGACCGAAGCGCTCGACTACCTGCGCCGGCTGTTCGAGCGCGACATCACCGACGTGGGGCTGGTCGTGCCGTTCGTGCCGGTGTGGATCGCCGATCCGGACGTGCGGCTGCGGGCGTTCGCGGTGTGGCTGGCCGGCGTCGCGGGGGCTCGGGAGTACCGGGACCTCGTCGCCGGGAGGGTGCACGACCACGGGGTGACGTCGCTGGGGCAGAAGGTCTCGACGCTGGCCTCGTCGGTGCTGCTGGAGCTGCGATGAGCCTGGAAGGTCTGGACGACGTCGCGTGGCACAGCATCGACCACGCCTGCGGTCCCGCGCTGGACACGCCTGGGCACCTCAGGGCATTGCTGTCCGATGACCCCGAGGTGGTCGCTCAGGCTGTCACGGACCTGGACCGGACCGTGTACGAGGAAGGCGGGTTCGTGTGTCCCGCGGCCACGGCGGTGTTGCCGTTCCTGGTCGAGGTCATGCCCTTGCTCGCACCGGAGCACCGGGCACGGCTGCTGGACATGATCGAACGGATCGCGGACGACGGTGAGAACGCCGAGCAGGTCGACCCCGGCTGGCACGCCGCGTGGGCGAAGGCGGGACCCGCGATCCGCCCTGCCTGAAAATCTGTCGGTGGCTCCGGCTAGCCTTGACGGCAAAGCTGACTTCGTCTACAAGGAGCCACCACCGTGTTGCGCACGCACGAGGCCGGGTCACTCCGGGCCGAGCACGCCGGGCAGTCCGTCACCCTCACCGGGTGGGTCGCTCGCCGGCGGGATCACGGCGGTGTCATCTTCATCGACCTCCGCGACGCCAGTGGTGTCGCCCAGATCGTGTTCCGCGAGGGCGAGATGGCGGAGCGCGCGCACCGGCTGCGCAGCGAGTACGTCGTCAAGGTCACCGGTGAGGTGAGCAAGCGTCCCGAGGGCAGCGACAACCCCGACCTGGCCACCGGCGCCATCGAGGTCTACGTGAGCGACCTCGAGGTCCTCAACGAGGCCGCGCCGCTGCCGTTCCAGGTCGAGAGCGACGTGGAGCCCGGCGAGGAGGCCCGCCTCAAGCACCGCTACCTCGACCTGCGCCGCTCCGGCCCCGCACAGGCGATCCGGCTGCGCAGCGAGGTCAGCCGCATCGCCCGCGAGGTGCTGCACGGCGAGAAGTTCGTCGAGGTCGAGACGCCGACGCTGACCCGCTCCACCCCCGAGGGCGCGCGCGACTTCCTGGTGCCGGCGCGGCTGCGTCCGGGCAGTTGGTACGCGCTGCCGCAGTCGCCGCAGCTGTTCAAGCAGCTGCTCATGGTCGGTGGCCTGGAGCGCTACTACCAGATCGCGCGCTGCTACCGCGACGAGGACTTCCGCGCCGACCGCCAGCCGGAGTTCACCCAGCTCGACATCGAGATGAGCTTCGTCGAGCAGGACGACGTCATCGGCCTGACCGAGAAGCTGCTCGCCGCGATCTGGAAGGAGACCAAGGGCGTCGACATCCCGCTGCCGTTCCGCCGGATCTCCTACGCCGACGCGATGGCGAAGTACGGCTCGGACAAGCCGGACCTGCGCTTCGAGCTCGAGCTCACCGACCTGACCGAGTACTTCAAGGACACGACGTTCCGCGTGTTCCAGGCGCCGTACGTCGGTGCCGTCGTCATGCCGGGTGGCGCCTCGCAGCCGCGCCGCACGCTCGACGCGTGGCAGGAGTTCGCCAAGCAGCGCGGTCACAAGGGTCTCGCGTACGTGCTGGTCCAGGAGGACGGCACGCTGGGCGGCCCGGTCGCGAAGAACCTCACCGACACCGAGCGCGAGGGTCTCGCGAAGGCCGTCGGCGCCAACGCGGGCGACTGCATCTTCTTCGGCGCGGGCGACCCGCGTGACGCGCGTGCCCTGCTGGGTGCGGCCCGTGTCGAGATCGCGCACCGCGTCGGCCTGATCGACGAGAACGCCTGGGCGTTCGGCTGGGTCGTCGACTTCCCGATGTTCGAGTCGGTCGACAAGCTCGAGGCCGGTGACGTCGCCGTCGGCGGCAGCAACTGGACTGCGCTGCACCACGCGTTCACCTCGCCGACCCCGGAGTGGATCGACACCTTCGAGGAGTCTCCCGGCGAGGCGCTGGCCTACGCCTACGACGTGATCCTCAACGGCAACGAGCTCGGCGGCGGGTCGATCCGTATCCACCGCGCGGACGTGCAGCAGCGCGCGTTCAACGTCATGGGCATCGGTGCCGAGGAGGCGCAGGAGAAGTTCGGCTTCCTGCTCGACGCGTTCAAGTTCGGCGCCCCGCCCCACGGCGGCATCGCCCTGGGCTGGGACCGCCTGTGCATGCTGCTCGCGGGTGCCGACTCGATCCGCGAGGTCATCGCGTTCCCGAAGTCGGGCGGCGGCTACGACCCGCTGACGGCCGCTCCGGCGCCCATCACGGCGCTGCAGCGCAAGGAGGCCGGTGTGGACGCGAAGCCCCAGGACAAGGCGGCCGAGAAGGCCGAGCCGAAGGCCTGACGATCTTTCGCGGCGCGGAGGCAACCTGACGGATGCCTCCGCGCGTCCCAGAACATGAGACCGGTTCGCCCGATCGAGGACCTACTTGATCGGTATTGAGGAGCGCGTGCCGATCGATCGGCTTGATCGGTACGTAGTGGGCAACGGAAGGTGTTTCCACACGTCCACACCTCGGAGGGGTGTTCGGGAACGGTGCGAGCCGTTACCAACGAGTGGTGGTGGTCGCAGCCCGGCCCGATTAGCGTCGGTCCGGCTCACGGACATGGGGAGTAGGGTCGGAGGGGATGAGCGTGGAGATCACCGCGGGCCCTCCTGACACGACTTCACCTGAGATCGCGGACGCTGTCGTGGCGGCTGAGCGGGTACTGACCAAGCGACTGGGCGCACAGGTGCGCCTCGCTGACCCCGAGGCTCTCGGGGGTACCGGTCGTTCCGTCGTCATTCGCGTGAGAGTCGCTGCCTCGCCGTTCTCCATGCCGCGCACGCTGGTCGTGAAGCGCTATCCCGCCGGCTCCGGCGACCGGGACCCGTGGGCGCACGAGGCCGTGAGCCACCAGCTGCTGACGGCGCTGCCGGCCGAAGAGCGCGCCACACCCGAACTGTTCGCGCACGACGCGGCGGCGCGTCTCGTCGTGCTGGAAGACCTGGGCCGTGCGCCGAGGCTGTCCGAGAAGCTGCACGCCAAGGACGCGCGGGCGGCCGAACGCGGCCTGCTCTCGTGGGCACACGCCATGGGCCGCCTGCACGCCACGACGGCGGGCCGTGACGCCGACTTCGACGCGTTGATGCGCCGGGCCGGGGCGCAGTGCTGCCAAGACCCGATCGCGGTCGACGTGCACGCGGCGATCGCGGGCTTACCGGGGCTCCTGGAGTCCACTGTGGGCGTCGGCACGTCCACGCAGGCCATCGAGTACGCCAACGGCGCCGCACGGGCGTTCAGCACCTCGCGGCGGCGTGCGTTCAGCCCGTCGACGTCGTGCCCGGACAACCACCTGGTCACCTCGCGCGGGGTCCGGTTCGTCGACTTCGAGGGCGGCTGCGTCCGCGACATCGTGTTCGACGCCGCCGCGTTGCGCGTGCCGTTCCCGTCCTGCTGGTGCGCGTGGGGCCTGCCGCCGGGGATGTCCGAGGCCATGGTCGCCGCCTGGCGCGCGGAGGTCGGGTCGGTGTGGCCCGAGATGGACGACGACGCGGTGTTCTTACCGCGGCTGCTGGAGGCCCAGCTGCTGTGGGTGTGGCTCGCGACGTGGCGGGCGCTGTCCAAGCCCATGCCCGTCGACGTCAACGCTCCGCCGCGCAGCGTCGTGCTGACGGGCCGGTGGATCCGGTTGCGGTCCGACGCGTTGCTGCTGGGCGAGAAGACCGTCGCGTCGCACGCCGACGCGGTGATCGGCGCACTGGCCGACCGCTACGGCCCTGAGGTGCTCGAACTCCCGCTTTACCCTGCATTTCGCTGAACCGTTCCCGCACGGTCATTCACGGATCACCGCGTCACCTGATGCTGTTTCGCGTGCTGGTGTTACTCGGTGACTCGACAGCGGTCGGGATCGGCGACCTCGTTCCCGGCGGATGGCGCGGCTTCGGCCCGATCCTCTCCTCCGCCTACTCGGACAACGGCTATCGCAACTACGCCGTCTCCGGCGCGCGGCTGGCGGACGTCAGGCGCGGCCAGCTGCCGCAGGCGTTGCGGGACAGGCCCAGTGCCGCCGTGGTCATCGCCGGTGTCAACGACACGCTGAGGTCGGACTTCTCCGTGCGGCGCATGCACGAGGACCTCGACCACGTCTGCCGCGAGCTGAGCGCGGCCGGGGTCTCCGTCGTCACCGTGCGGTTCCACGACCAGGGCCGCGTGTTCAAGCTGCCCGGCAAGCTCCGGCGGGTCCTGAAGGACCGCATCGACGAGTACAACCGCGTTGTCGACGTGGTGGTGGCGCGGCACGGCGTGCGGTGCGTCGACCTGCACACGATGCCCGGCGCCTACGAGCTGGAGACGTGGGCGGTCGACCGGCTGCACCCGTCGGAGCTCGGTCACCGGATGCTGGCGCGGGCGTTCGCGGATGAGCTGCGCGTGCTGGGGCACCAGTTCGGCGAGGTCAGCCTGGAGTGTTCCGGCGGCCGCGAGCTGACGGTGTGGCACCACGTGGCGTGGCTGGCGCTCAAGGGGGTTCCGTGGTTGTTCCGGCGGGGCGCCGACCTGGTCCCGTTGCTGTGGAACGACGAGTCGCCCGCCGAGGCGTGGCCGGTGCCGGGGGAGGTGTTTCCCGCCGACACCGGCCGCCTCTGACGATCAGCCCAGGTCGTAGAGCGTCTGGCCGCCGGCAGTGGTGGGTTCGAAGTTCGCCGCGACCCACTCGCTGATGTCGCTGCTGCCACCGCCTCGGCCGCCCTCGACGTAATAGCGCACCTTGCCGGCCGCGACGAGCGCTGTGAACTCGTCGAGCGTGGGCGCGGGATCGCTGCCGTTCCAGCCGCCGATCGCGATCACCGGCCGGCCGGACGCCAACTGGAGCGACGCCGCGTTCTGGGCGCCGGTCGTCGCGGCCGCCCACTCGGTGACGGTGGCCTTCAGCAGCTGCACGACCTCCGTGGACGACGTGCCCTCGCGCATGCCACCGCCCTGCTGGGAACGCGGGCCGGACAACGGGATCGAGCCGCTGTGCGTCACCGACGCGGTCGCCACGGCATAACCGGAGGTGCCCAGCAGCGCCGCCACGACCAGGACGCCCGCCAGCCGGCGCCGGTCAAGACCGAACACCAGCGCCGCCACAGCGACCGCGGTGACGGCCAGCAGGGCCCAGCGCAGCCACGGCGTCCAGTCCGGGGTGCGGTCGAGCAGGATGAAGCCCCACACGCCGGTCGCCGCGACCATCACCGTCAGCGCCATCCGCACCGGGAAGTGCCCGCGGCCGCGCCACAGCTCACTTCCCGCGATTCCGGCGGCCGCCGCGATCGCGGGGGCGAGCGCCACCGTGTAGTAGGGGTGCGTGATCCCGCTCATGAAGCTGAACACCGCGCCGCTCACGAGCACCCAGCCACCCCAGAGCACCAGCGCCGCACGGGTGCGGTCGGTCCGGGGCGCGCGGCGCAGGAACCACAGCCCGGCACCGAGTCCGATCAGCGCGGCGGGCAGCAGCCAGGAGATCTCCGGGCCCATGCTGGCGCCGAACAGCCGTCCGGCGCCCGTTTCGCCGCCGAAGCCGATGTTCCCGTTGCCGCCGCCCGTTCCACCGCCGCCGGGTCCACCTCCGGAACCGCCGAAGATGCGACCGAGACCGTTGTAGCCGATGGCGAGTTCCCACAGCGAGTTGTTGGTGGAGCCGCCGATGTACGGGCGGCTGTCCGCCGGCCAGAGTTCGACCAGCGTGATGAACCACCCGGCCGAGACGACGACCGCGACAACCGCACCGAGCAGGTGCAGCAGCCGCTTGAGAGGTGAGGTGGGGGCCGCGATCAGGTACGCCAGCGCAAGCGCGGGCAGCACCAGGAACGCCTGCAGCATCTTCGTGAGGAACGCGAACCCGATCGCCGAGCCCGCGAGCGCCAGCCACAGCGGGCTCGCCTTCTCCAGCGCCCGCACCGTGCAGTACGCGGCCGCGACCATCAGCAGCACCAGCAGCGCGTCCGGCAGGTTGAACCGGAACATCAGCGTGGCGACCGGGGTGAGGGCGAAGGCCGCGCCGGCGAACAACGCCGCCGCCGGACCGGAGGTGCGCTTCACCGTCGCGTACAGCAGTCCCACCGCCGCAACGCCTTCCAGCGCCTGCGGGGCGAGCACGGCCCAGCTGGAGAAGCCGAACGCCTTCGCGAACAGGCCGCTCACCCACAGGAACGCGGGCGGCTTGTCGACCGTGATCGTGTTGCCGGGGTCGAGCGAACCGAACAGCAGCGCCTTCCAGCTCTGCGACGCCGCCTGGGTCGCCGCCGCGTAGAACTCGTTGCCGTAGCCGGAAGCGGTGAGGTTCCACAGGTACAGCACGGCGGTCGCCGCGAGCAGACCGAGAAAGGCGATGCGGTGCGGCATCTTCGTGTCCCGGCGCTCCTGCGGCTTCGGTGGCGCGACGGGCGCGGGGGCGAGCGTGGCGGTCATGATGCGTCCAGTGCGTAGAGGGTGGCACCGGCGACGGTGGCCGCGGTGTAGTTCTCGGCGACCCACTCGGCGATGTCGTGGGCGGCATCGCTGCCGGTCTCGCCCTGCATCATCCGGCCGGCGGCGACGTAGTAGTGGATCTGTCCACTTCGGACCATTCCCTGGAAGTCCGCCAGGGTCGGCGCGGGATCGGTGCCGTTGAAGCCGCCGAGCGCCATGACCGGCTGCCCGCTGGCGAGCTGGAGCCCGGCCGCGTTGTTGGAGCCGATCGCCGCGGCGACCCACCGGTAGTCGCTCGCGTTGGCCTGCAGGAGGGTCACGACCTCGTCGTCCGGTGTCGTGGCGTCGAGCAGCCCGCCGCCCATGCCGCCCATCCGGCCGTTCGACGGGCCCGCGACGGGCAGCGCGCCGGTGTGCGGGGTGGTGACGGTGGCGAAGGAGTACGTGCTGGGGCCGAGCAACGCGGCGATGAGCGCGACCGGGATCGCCCAGCGCATCGACAGCACCAGCCCGGCCGCCGCGATGAGTCCTGTCATGAGCACCAGCACCGCGACGGGCGTGGAGAACTCGTTGACCAGCACGTGGCACTGCAGCGCGCTCAGCGCGACGGAGCCTGAAAGCACCGCTGCCGCAACGGGTTCGCTGCGGCGCTCCCACAGTTCGGTGGCGGCGATGCCGGCGACGGCGGCGATCGCGGGCGCCAGCGCCACGGTGTAGTAGGAGTGGATGATCCCGTTCATGAAGCTGAACACCCCGGCGGTGACGACGAGCCAGCCGCCCCACAGCGCGAGCGCGGTGCGGGCGCGTCCCCTCGTCAGCCACAGCCCGGCGACCAGCAGCACCACCGCGGCGGGCAGGAGCCACGCGATCTGACTGCCCATCTCCGCACTCAGCAGGCGGCTCCAGCCAGCACTTCCCCAGCCGCGGCCACCACCGACGCTGCCGACCTCGTCACCGGTGAGGCGGCCGAAACCGTTGTAGCCCAGGGTCAGTTCGAGAACGCTGTTCGTCTGCGAGCCGCCGATGTAGGGCCGGTCCGGCGTCAGTTCGACGGCGGCGATCCACCAACCGCCCGCGACGATCATGGCGCCGAGCGCGCCGGTCAGGTGCAGGACCTTCCTGCCGATCGTGGCGGGCGCCGCGATCAGGTACACCAGCGCGAACGCGGGCAGCACCAGGAACGCCTGCAGCATCTTGGTGAGGAAGCCGAACCCGATCGCCACACCGGCGAGCGCGAGCCAGAACGGGCTGGCGTTCTCGACCGCGCGGGTCACGCAGTAGGCGCCCGCGATGAGCAACAGCACCAGCAGCGCGTCCGGGTTGTTGAAGCGGAACATCAGCACCGCGACCGGCGTCAGTGCGAGCACGGTGCCGGAGATCAGCGCGGCCGCGGGGGAGAACCAGCGGCGCACCGTCGCGTGCAGCAGCCAGACGCTGCCGACACCCATCAGCGCCTGCGGTACCAGGATGCTCCACGCGTTGACGCCGAACAGCCGTGCGGACAGGCCCATCACCCACAGCGAGGCGGGCGTCTTGTCGACGGTGATCGCGTTCGAGGCGTCCGACGAGCCGAAGAACCACGCCTTCCAGCTCGTCGCGCCGGCCTGTGCGGCGGCGGAGTAGTAGGCGTTGGCCCAGCCCGAGTCCCCCAGCCGCCACAGGTACAGCGCGCCGGTCGCGATCAGCAGGACCGCCAGCGCCAGGCGTTCTCGTCTCATGCGGACGAGCGTCGCGGCCTAGTCTGGGCCGGTCGTGTGCTCCCGCTGTGAACGAGCTGTGTCCGCAGATGTCTTCAGCGACACCGTGAACGTGGTGTGGCCCGGCCTGCTCACGACGGACACGTCACCGTCGTGCGCGCCGACCACCGCGGCCACGATCGACAACCCCAGCCCGGTGCTGCCCGCCGCCCGCGAGCGCGAGGAATCGCCGCGCGCGAAGCGTTCGAAGACCTCCAGGCCTTCGGGAACGCCCGGGCCGTCGTCGGTGACGCTCAGGTCGACGCGTCCGTCGTGGACGGACAGCCCGGTCGTGACGGTGGTGCCCGGCGGGGTGTGCGCGCGGGCGTTGGACAGCAGGTTGCCGATGACCTGGTGCAGCCGTTGCACGTCACCGGGAACCGTCACGGGCTCCTCCGGCAGCGCCAGCTTCCAGCTGTGGTCCGGGCCCGCGATCCGGGCGTCGCCGACCACGTCCAGCACCAGCCGCGACAGGTCGACGTCCTTGCTCTCCAGCGGACGGCCCGCGTCGAGGCGGGCCAGCAGCAGCAGGTCCTCGACCAGCGACGTCATCCGCAGCGCCTCGGACTCGACGCGGCTCATCGCGTGCGTGACCGCGGGCGGCAGGTCCTCTCCCGTGCGGCGGGTCAGTTCGGCGTAGCCGCGGATGGCCGCGAGTGGGGTTCTGAGCTCGTGCGAGGCGTCGGCGACGAACTGCCGGACCCTGGTCTCGCTGTCGTGCCTGGCTTTCAGGGCCTGGTCGACGTGGCCGAGCATCTTGTTCAGCGCGAGGCCGACCTTGCCGGCCTCGGTGGCCGGATCGGTGTACTCCTCCGGCACGCGTTCGGCGAGCGCGACCTCGCCCTCGTGCAGCGGGAGCTCGGAGACGCGCGCGGCGGTCTCGGCGACCCGGTCCAGCGGCACCAGCGCGCGCCGCACGACCACCCTGCCCGCCAGGGCGACCGCCGCCGCCCCCGCGACGATGAGCCCGGCGAGGATCCAGACCATCCGCCACACGATGTCCGTGACGGGTTGCAGCGACAGGCCCTTGACGTCCCTGCGGTCGGTGACCACGCGGAACTCGCCCGCCTCGCCCAGGTCGACGGTGTGCGGCGTCGACGGCGCGGCCGCCAGCACCTCGATCTCGGCGTCGGTGAGCAGGCGCGGCGCCTGCCAGCCGGGCAGTTCGATCGTGCCGCGGATGCTGCCGTCGGGGAAGATCCTCGCGTTGATGCCGGGGGGACCGTACGACGACCCCGGCGGCGCCGGACGCAGCGTCGTGACCTCGCGGTCGAGGTTGGTCATCAGGAACGCGTGCAGCGCGAGCACCGAGACGCCGCCGATCACCAGGCACAGCGCGGTGAGCAGGACGATCTGGCCCGAGACCAGCTTCGCCCGCAGCGTCCTAGGACGCAGGCTTGAGGACATAACCGGCGCCTCGCATCGTGTGGATCATCGGGGTGCGGCCGGCGTCGATCTTCTTGCGCAGGTACGAGATGTAGAGCTCGACGATGTTCGCCTGGCCGCCGAAGTCGTAGCTCCACACGCGGTCCAGGATCTGGGCCTTGCTCAGCACGCGCTTCGGGTTGCGCATCAGGTAGCGCAGCAGCTCGAACTCCGTCGCCGTCAGGTCGATCGAGGTGCCGGCGCGTTCGACCTCGCGGGTGTCCTCGTTCAGCGACAGGTCGCCGACGACCAGCCGGGTGCCCGCGTCCGCGTCGGTCACGCCCGTGCGCCGCAGCAGTGCGCGCAGCCGCAGCACGACCTCCTCCAGCGAGAACGGCTTGGTGACGTAGTCGTCGCCGCCCGCGGTGAGCCCCGCGATGCGGTCCTCCACCGCGTCCTTCGCCGTCAGGAACAGCACCGGCAGGATCGGGGCCTCCGCGCGCATCCGGCGCAGCACCTCGAAGCCGTCGAAGTCGGGCAGCATCACGTCGAGCACCACGACGTCCGGGCGGAACTCGCGCGCGGTCCGCACCGCCGTCGTGCCGTCGAGCGCCGTGCGCACGTCCCACTTCTCCATGCGCAGCGCCATCGACATCAACTCGGCCAGAGTGGACTCGTCGTCGACGACGAGCACCCGCACGGGCTGCCCGTCCGGCCGGCGGAGTTCGGTCTTCATCGCGCGCATGGCTCCCATCGTGAACGCGGATCCTGTGTACCAGCTGTGAGCGATCTGCACAGCTCAGGCCTACTGCGCTCACAGGTTCGGCACAGCCGGCACCGACACGGTGGCTCTCATGACCGAACAACAGTCCCCGGAGTGGGGCGCAGCACCCCAGCCCGCTGCAGAGCCCGCGGCTCGGCCGGCGTGGACCGCGAAGAAGACGGTGGCGGCCGTGGCCATCGCCGTCGCGATCGCCGGTGCCGGTGGCGTCGCCATCCACGCCGCCGGCGGCACGAACCAGCAGACCGGCGCCGGCGGCATGGGCGGCGCACCGCCGGACGGCCAGGGCGGCATGCGCGGCGGCTTCGGCCTCGGGACCGGCACCACGACGCACGGCGAGTTCCAGACCGGTGAGGTCACCGCGATCAGCGACTCGTCCGTCGAGGTGAAGTCCACCGACGGCTACACGAAGACGTACGTGGTCGACGCGGACACCGTGGCCGAAGGTGTCGAGAAGGGGGACACCGTGACGGTGATCGCCACCACAGAAGACGGCAAGTTCGTCGCCTCCAGCGTCGTCGAACCTGGTCAGCGTGGCCAGCGGGCCGGACAGGCCCCGCCCACGAGGTGATTTGGGGTCAAGTGTGAGCGGTTATGGTCGGGTGAT
The DNA here is from genome assembly GCF_024648825.1 of Lentzea californiensis. Lineage (GTDB taxonomy): Bacteria > Actinomycetota > Actinomycetes > Mycobacteriales > Pseudonocardiaceae > Lentzea > Lentzea californiensis. The sequence continues at coordinate 32,118 of NZ_JANBBE010000014.1, read as the reverse complement.
CAGCCCGACCACAACCGGAGGTGAGCGGCGTGCGCACGTTCACACTGACTGTGATGGGGTCGACGGACCTGCACGGCAACCTGTTCAACTGGGACTACTACCTCAACCGCGAGTACGACGACTTCGCGCACAACGACGTCGGGCTCGCGAAGATCTCGACCCTGGTGAACGACGTGCGTGCGGCCGTGGGACGGCATCGCACGTTGCTGCTCGACGCCGGTGACACCATCCAGGGCACACCGCTCGCGCACTACTACGCGAAGGTCGAGCCGATCACGCGCGGTGCGCACACGCATCCCATGGCCGCCGCGATGAACGCCATCGGCTACACCGCCGCCGCGCTGGGGAACCACGAGTTCAACTACGGGCTGTCCGTGCTGCGGACCTTCGAGCGGCAGCTGGAGTTCCCGCTGCTGGCGGCGAACGCCCTGGACGTGGCGACCGGCCTGCCCGCGTTCCAGCCGTACGTGGTGAAGACGCTGTGGCGCACGGGCGGGCCGCCGTTGCGGGTCGGCATCCTCGGGCTGACGAACCCCGGCATCGCCGTGTGGGACCGCGCCCACGTCGACGGGGCGCTGACGTTCCCCGGGCTGGTCGAGCAGGCGCTGCACTGGGTGCCGGAGCTCCGGCACAAGTCGGACCTGGTGATCGTGGTGGCGCACTCCGGGGCCGACCTGTCGTCGTCGCTGGGCGACCAGGTGCCGTTCCCGGAGAACTGCTCCGAACTGCTGGCCGAGACCGTGCCGGGCATCGACGCGGTCCTCGTCGGCCACGCGCACGTGGAGATCCCCTCGCGGTTCGTGACGAACAAGGTGACCGGGCGGCCGGTGCTGCTCACCGAGCCGTTGTTCTCGGGCAAGCGGCTGTCGGTGATGGAGTTCGACCTGCGCCACGACGAGCACTGGCAACTGGTGACGTCGCGGTCGTCCGTGCTGTCGTCGGCCTCGGTGGAGGAGGACCCGCGGATCGTGCGGCTGCTGCGGCACGACCACGAACGGGTCATGTCGTACGTCAACTCGCACATCGGGACCTGCGCCTCGGCGATGTCGGCGGCGCGGTCGCGGTTCGAGGACACGCCCGCGCTGCGGTTCATCAACCACGTGCAGGCGCTGGAGATCGCGAAGTCCACCTCGCTGCCCGTGCTGTCGCTGTGCGCGCCCTTCAACCGTGCGGCCGCGATCCCGGCGGGAGAGGTGTCCATCCGGGACGTCGCCGGGCTCTACATCTTCGACAACACGCTGGTCGGCGTGCGGATGACCGGCGGACAGGTGCGCGACCTCCTGGAGGAGTCGGCGCGCTACTTCCGGCAGGTGTCCTCGCCGGGCCCGTTCTCCGCCGCCGAGATCTCGAACGACGTGCCCGACTACAACTTCGACATCGCCTACGGCCTGACCGAGCCACTGACCTACGACATCGACGTCTCGCGCCCGGCCGGCTCGCGGATCCTCGGCCTGTCGTACGGCGGTGTGCCGGTCGAGGACTCGTTCGAGTTCGCCGTGGCCGTGAACAACTACCGGCAGGCGGGCGGCGGCGACTTCCCGCACATCGCCTCGGCGCCCGTGCTGCACAACCAGCAGCAGGAGGTCCGCGAGCTGCTGATCGCCTGGGTCAAGGCGGCGGGCGTGCTGGACCCCGCCTCGTTCGCCGGTGCCGACTGGCGCCTGGTCGTCGGTGGCGAGCCCGTAGTGGTGTCCACGAACGAGTGAATTCGGGCGCGGTGTCCTGGGGGTTCCGCCCGAGGCGGTGGCACCTGGTCGGCCGGATGGGATAGTCCAAGCGCGTGCAGTTGCCGCAACGCGTTGTCGTCGGTGCATTGGTCGTGCCGGCGTTGCTCGCCTCGGTGGGTCTCGCGGTGCGTCCCGTTCCGTCCGGCCGGCTGGTGCTCGCGGTGCGCGCGTCGGAGATCGTGCTGGCGGGCACCGCCATCTCGGCCGGGGAACGGCAGGAGGTCGTGGACGCCGTGCGAGCGCTGACCGCGGCCCACCGGATCACCGACGTGATCACCCCCGACGCGGGCGAACGCATGCCCGTCACCCCGGCCGCGGCCGCGTCACTGCTCGCGGCGGTGCTGGAGCACGGCGTCACCGACTTCACCGGCGTCGTCCACAAAGGACACCTGACCGCGTCGGCACGCGTCGCGGACCCGGAGCGCGCGGGCTCTCTGAGCGACGCTCTGCGCTCGGCCGCCCCCGGACTGCGCGTCGACGAGGACTTCACGACTACGGGCTAGGAGCTGTTCGGTGTTCGGGTTCTTCTTCCAGATGTTCCTGCTGTGCGCGGGCGCGTTCCTCGCCGGCGTCCTGCTGACCTGGCTGACCATGCGCTCACGCGAGTCCGTCGTTGAGGTTCAGCCCCTGTCGATCATGGAGGAGCCCGCCGCCACCGCGCCCGCGATCAAGGCGAACTCGCGCACGATGATGTTCCACACCCCTGAATCGCCGTACTACAAGCGGATGAAGGGTGACGCGTTCTTCCACTCGCCGGAGGACGCGCGCCGGGCCGGTTACACGATGTGGACGCCGCGTCCGCGCGTTCCCGCGGGCGCCTAGGTCGCCCGCAGCCAGGCGTCGAGTTCGAGGTAGTCGGCGTCGGTCAGGCCGTGGCGCGGGTTCACCTTGAGCAGCAGGGCTCGGTGGTGGTGCTCGGTGACCCAGGCGCGGTCCTTCTCGCTGATCTCGTCGTCCACCTAGGCGAACGGCCTGGTGCCCGCCAGCGCGACCAGGCCGCGGGTCTTCCAGTGCAGGCCCTGGCGCGCGTCGGCGTCCTCGGTGCCCGGGTCGTCCGGCCAGGTGGCGACCGGCAGCGCGGGCAGGCCGAGCAGGGGCGCGATGTGCGTGTTCGCCTCGTCCATCCAGGTCGTGGCCCAGATCAGCTCACACGGCAGGGCGGTGAGCCACGGGCCGTGCGTCGGGTCGAGCCTGGCCAGGCCCGGTGTGCCGGGGACGCCGTCGCCGAACGGGAGCAGCGGGCCGTCGACGTCGAGGAAGAGGATCGGGAGCGTGGCCACGACGGGCACGCTACGACGGACCTCGTAGGCTTGGCCACGTGATTGCCGACGTGATCAAGCCCGGCCTCGAAGTGCTCTTCTGCGGCATCAACCCCGGCCTCGTGTCGGAGGCCACCGGGCACCACTTCGCGCGGCCGGGAAACCGGTTCTGGCCCGCACTTCATTTGTCCGGTTTCACTCCCTCCCAGTTCGCGCCCGCCGAGCAGGAGAAGCTGCTCGAACTGGGGCTCGGGATCACGAACGTCGTCGCGCGGCCCAGTGCCAGAGCCGACGAATTAACAATTGACGAAATGCATCAAGGTGCGATCGAACTCGCGGAAAAGGTCGAGAGGTATTCACCGAAGGTTCTCGCGATACTCGGTGTGACGGTGTACCGGGCGGCCTTCAACCGCAAGAAGGCCCAGGTGGGGCCGCAGCAGGACACCGTGGGTGGTGCGAGGCTGTGGATCCTGCCCAATCCGAGCGGGCTGAACGCGCACTGGCAGTTACCGGCGTTGGCCGAGGAGTTCGGGCGGCTCAAAGCCGGCCTGTAGAAACAGAACAAAAGTTCACATTCATGCCCACTGAAAGTGGGCTGGACGGAGTGGGCTCTGGTCTGGTTGCATCCAGATCTGCGTCCGTTCGAGTGCATTCACCCAGAAGTGGAACCCCGGAAAGCCAGGCTGCGTCAAAATTTGGCATTGCCGTGCAGAACTCGGTGAATCTTCAACACTGGTGGGGGCACAGTGGAGGTCAGGATTCTCGGGCCGGTCGAGCCTTCAGTGCCGCCGAAGCCCGCGCAGATCCTAGCTGTCTTGGCCGTCGAGTGCGGGAAGATCGTCCCCGTCGAACGGCTCATCGACCTCATCTGGGGTGAGGAGCCGCCACCGCAGGCGCGCAAGTCGCTGCAGGTGCACATCTCCAGCCTGCGCCGGGCCGGGCTGCCGGTCGAGCACCGCGCGGCGGGGTACGTGCTCAGCGCCGAGCCCGACAGCGTCGACCTGCACGTGTTCCGCAAGCTCGTGAGCAGAGCGGGCGACGAGGCCGACCTCAAGGTGAAGGCCGACGTCCTCAGCCAGGCGTTGCAGCTCTGGCGCGGCACGCCGGTCGTGTTCGCGCAGATGCTCGACGTGCAACGGCTCGCGGCCGCCGAGGCGTGGGTCGACGCCGAACTGGCGCTCGGCCGGCACGCCGGGCTCATCGACCGGCTCGGCGCGTTCGTCGCCGAGTACCCGCTGGCCGAACGGCTGCGCGGGCAGCTGATGACGGCGCTCGCCAGGGCCGGGCGCCGGGCGGACGCCATGCGGGTGTTCCGCGAGACGCGCAAGGTGCTCGTCGACGAGCTCGGGGTCGAGCCCGGCGAGCAGCTGCAGAAGCTCTACCGCGACGTGCTGGAGGGCTCGCGGGACAGCCGCCGCAACTACCTGCCACGCGACGCGGGCGACTTCACCGGGCGCGACCGGGAGCTCGGCAGGTTGCTCGACAGCGACGGCGGCGTGTGGTGGATCGAAGGGCCGGCGGGCGTCGGCAAGTCGGCGCTCGCGGTGCATGCGGCGCACCGGCTGGCCGACCGGTATCCGGACGGGCAGCTGTTCGTCGACCTGCACTCACCGTCCGGCGCGCTGGACGCGTTGCTGCGCGCCATGGACGTGCCGAGCGAACGGATCCCGGAGTCCGCCGAGGAACGGGCGGCGCTCTGGCGCGCGAGGGTCAGCGGGCGGCGGGTGGTGATCGTGCTGGACGGCGTCACGAGCGTCTCGCAGGTCCGGCCGCTGCTGCCGGGCAGTCCCGGCTGCCTGACGCTGATCACCAGCCGCAGCAGGCTGTGCGGGCTCGAAGGTGTGCGCCGCGTCCCGCTGGACGTGCTGAGCGGCGACGAGGCCGTCACGCTGCTCCAGCGCATCCTCGGCGACGACCGGGTGTCCGCGGAGCCCGACCAGGCGCAGGAGGTCGCGCGGCTGTGCGGATATCTGCCGCTCGCGGTGCGGATCACCGGCGCGAAGCTGGCCGGACGCGCGCACTGGCCGGTGTCGAAGCTCGTGAGGAGGCTGTCCGACGAACGGTCGCGGCTCGACGAGCTCGTCGCGGACGACCTCGCGGTGCGGGCCGGGCTCGAGCTGACCTACCGGGCGCTCGACGAGAACGTCCGCCGCGCGTACCGGATCTTCGGGTTCCTCGGCCTGCCCGAGGTGCCGAGCTTCCTCTGGGCGCACCTGCTCGACGAGGACGTGCTCGACCAGCTCGTCGACGCACGGCTGCTCGACGTCATCGGCAGCGCGCGGTACCGGATGCACGAACTGGTGCGGTTGCACGCCCGTGAGCTCGCCGAGGCGGAAGACCAGCAGCAGGAACGCGAGGACGTGGTCAGGAGGGCGGTGGTCGCCGCGCTGTCCACTGTGGACGGCCTGACCGAGCAGCTCTTCCTGGCCGTGCCGCGCATGCAGGACTCGCTGGGCGTCGTCACGTCCGCGGCGCGCCCGACCGACAAGGACGCCTGGTTCGCGCGCGAGGAGCCGTTGCTGACCAGGCTCGTGGAACGGGCCGCCGAGCTGGGGCTCGCGGAGATCGCGTCACAGCTGGCCGAGGTGCTGGTGTTCGCGTGGTTCGGGCTCAGAAACCGTTACGAGGCATGGGAACGAACACACACGGCGGCGCTGGAGGCCGTGTGGAGGACCGGGGACGTGCGGCTGGAGGCGGTGCTGCGGTGCAGCCTCGGGCAGATGCACTACAAGCGCGACAACCTGGAGCAGGCGCGGTCGTGGTTCGACACCGCGAAGACGTTGTTCGCGAACCTGGGCGACCAGCGCGGCGAGGCCGTCGCGATGAACGGCATCGGCATGGTGTGCCGCGATCTGGGCCAGTACCCGTGCGCGCTGGAGGCCCTGGGCCGGGCCCGTGAGCTGCTGAAGTCCCAGGACCTCGAGGGCGAAGCGCACGCGCTGTACGGAATCGGCTCCATCAAACGGGAACTCGGCGACGACGAGGGCGCGTTCGGCACGCTGCGGCTCGCCGAGACCATCTACCGCCGGGCGCGCAGCCGGCGCGGTGAGGCGCTGGCTGCGCGCGGGATCGGGCTCGTCCACCGCGCCCGCGGTGAGCTGGACGAGGCCGAGGACCACATCCGGCGCGCCCACGAGATGGTCGCGGGCACCGGCGACGAACTGCTCGGCTGCTACACCGCGCAGGCTTGGGCGAAGGTGCTGCTGCGCAAGGGTTTTCTCGATCCGGCGGCGGATCTGATCCAGCAGGCGCTGGACGGCTGCCGCGACGTCGGAGACCGGTTCGGCGAGGCCTTGATGCGCCGCACGCTGGGCGAGTGGAAGCTCGCGGCGGGAGACCACGCGGGTGCGCGGGTGGTGCTGACCGACCTGCTGCCGGTGTGGAACGACCTGAGCCTGCCGCTGTGGAGGGCTCGGACATTACGTGACCTGGGAGCGGTCCACGCCCGTCTGGGGGACGTCGAAGGCGCGGACCGCTCCTGGCGCGAGGCCGCCGGCCTGTTCACGCGACTGGGCACCAGGGAGATGGGAGAGGTGCGCCAGTGGCCGGCTCAATGGGCCCCGCCCGCACTCAGCCGGTGATCTTCTTGTACTTCCACGGGGCGTAGCCACCGCTCTTCAGCGAAGAGATGGTGACGGTCTCGTGGTCCATGTCCGTCGCGGTGCTGCCCTCTTCGTAGATCCACGCCGACGTCTTCGCCGAGTTGGCCCACTTCTCGAACAGCTTCACGTGACCGTTGCGCAGGATCATGTCGCCCGGCTTGAGGTTCGCCCAGGAGATCTTGGTGGCGACCTCGTCCAAAGTGGACGTGTTGCGGCTCGTCGTGAGCTTCCACGTCATGGACACGAAGCCGGAGCAGTCCGTTCGGTACTTCTTGCCCTTGCCGATGTCCCAGACGTAGGCGGACTGGCTGTAGGGAACCTTGCGGTCCCACCAGTCCTTGGCGCGCTTGATGACCTCGGTACGGCTGATCGAACCGCCGTACCCGGCCGCCGCCTGGACCTGCGAGACGGCGGTCTCCTGCTCGGCAGGACCCTCCGGTGCGGCCTGGGCGACGCCACTCAGGCCACCCAGCAGACCCAGCGAGATCGCGGTCGCCGCGACTGCGTGGCGAATGCGCATGGTGTAGCTCCGATCGACTTGCTGTCGGTGATGACCGGAACTGTCCACGGTGGCGCCAAAGATCGGCCTAAGGCTGATTTAGGACTTCCTTTACCGCTCCTTCCTAGGTTTCGCCGCACCTTGGGCATAAGGAGAGAGCACATGTTCGTTCGCACGATCGCAGCCGTGGTCGCGATGTTCGCCGCTCTGATCATGGGCGCGTCCGTCGCGTCGGCGGCCCCGGCCAAGTACACCCACTCGCAGGCGACCGCGCAGTTGCGCGCGGCCGGCGTCACCTGGACGTCCAGCGGTGGGTGCAGCGACCGCAACAAGCCGAACTGCACCTCGTTCGAGCAGATCAACCAGACGACCATCGCGGGTGCCAAGACGTTCAAGAGCGCGTCGGGCTGTGCGCTGACCATCACCGGTGGCACGGAGACCGGCCACGCGTCGGGCACGTACTCGCACTGGAACGGCTACAAGGTGGACTACCGGCTGTCCAGCTGCGTCACCAACTACATCAAGGGCAGCTTCTCGTCCATCGGCGGCAACAAGTGGAAGTCGAACGCGGGCAACATCTACTACCTCGAGTCGAACCACTGGGACGTCACGTACCACAACTGCGGGTGCTGAGGTTGTTGCTGATCTGAGGTGAGGCCGGTAGTAGTTGTCGGGTGATCACACTCGGCGCCGTCTACCGGCCACAGCTCCCTCCCGAGAACCTGCGTTCCGTCGTCCTCGCGGCCGAGGAGTCCGGTGTGGACTCGTTGTGGCTGTGGGAGGACTGCTTCCTGGAGAGCGGCATCGCCTGCGCTTCGGCGGCCCTGGCCTGGACGTCGCGGCTGAAGGTCGGCGTCGGCCTGCTGCCGGTGCCGTTGCGCAACGTCGCCCTGACGGCGATGGAGGCGGCGACGCTCGACCGCTTGTTCCCCGGCCGCGTCATGATCGGCGTCGGGCACGGCGTGCAGGACTGGATGGGCCAGGTCGGCGCGCGGGTGGCGTCACCTCTGACGTTGCTGCGCGAGTACACCGGCGCGCTGAAGGCACTGCTGGCCGGCGAGCGCGTCACGGTCGAAGGCCGGTACGTGAAGCTGACCGGCGTAGCGCTGGACTGGCCGCCGTCCGCGCCGATGCCCGTCTACGTGGGCGGCCTGGGCGAGAAGACCCTGGACCTGGCGGGTGAGGTGGGCGACGGCACGATCCTCGACGCGTCGGCCGACCTCGACCGCGTCCTGGCCGTCCGCGCCACCCGCGAGCACCCCGTGATCGTCTACGTGGAGACGGACTCGCGGGACCGCGCGTTCGTCACGGACCTGGTCGCTTCAGTAGCCGCCGCGGGCGCTACCAGCGTGATCCTGCAACAGTCCGCCACGAGCGAGGACCCGGAAGGGTTCGTCCGATTCGTGGGATCACTCGATGGAGTGAGTGCATAGCGTCGTAGATAACGGCGGATTCCTCCTTGCGATGGAACGGTCATGGTCCTTTCGTCGCCGATCGGGGAGGTAAGCATGCTCGGGCGCAAAGACCGCCGGATCGCTGAGCTGGAGCGGGCCGTGGAGGGCCTGCAGGAACTCCTCGCCCGGATCGGTGACGCCCGATCAGCGCAGACCGTCACGCTGGAAGAGGTCGACAGAGCCGGTGCCGAACTAGTAGCGCTGCGGCACCGGATCGACAAGGCGCGCGCCGAACTGCGACCGTTGAAGGAAGAACTGATCTTGCAACGAGCAGGCGTGTTCCGCACCGACGCCGTCGCGGACCACCAGGCGCAGCTGGACCTCGTCCACGACGAGATGAAGACCCTGATCAAGACCGGAGCGGCGATCGAGGGTGGCGGGCAGGTCACCTACAACGGATCGGACGCGACCGGACGCAGGCTCGTCGAGGACTGGTCGGCGCTGATGCTCCGCTCGTACAACTGCGAGGCCGAGAACTGCCTGCGCATGCTGCGAGCCGGTGGCCTGGACGCGGCGAGGAGGCGGCTCGATCGCTCGGCGTCGGCGATCGAACGCCTCAGCGGGACGTTCGCGCTCCGCATCTCGCCGCGTTACCAGGCCTTGCGCACCTACGAGCTCGAACTCACCGCTGATCACCTGCAGCGCAGGGCGGAGAGCCGCCGCACTCGCCGCATCGCGTCCTGACGGCAGCAAGCGGAAGAAGATCGTTTCGCTGGAACAGGCCGCCCGATTGCGCACCGAGCCGGCGGACGCGCAGAAGACGTACGTCCTCGAGCCCGAGGCGGCGGAGTACCGGCAGAGCATGGCTTCCTGACCCACGGGGTACTCCTGGGCATGGCTGAGGTCACCCTGAAAATCGAGGCACCCGTCGCGCACGTGTGGGACGTGCTCGCCGACGGCTGGTCGTACGGGGGCTGGGTGGTGGGCGCGTCGCACATCCGCGACGTCGACACCGGCTGGCCCAAGCCCGGCACCCGCATCCACCACAGCGTGGGCCCGTGGCCGCTGGTCATCGAGGACGTGACCGAGGTGGTCCGGTGCGAGGCCGCCCAGTTGCTGGAACTGGACGCCCGGCTCTGGCCCGCGGGCGCGGCGCGGATCACCTTCGCGCTGCGGGCGCTGTCCGAGTCGCTGACGGAGGTGCGCATGACCGAGAGGGCGGTGCGCGGACCGTCGACGATCCTGCCGAACTTCTTGCAGGACCTGCTGCTGACACCCCGGAACAAGGAGACGCTGCAGCGCCTGGGCGATCTGGCCAGAGGCCGCGCCTGAACCCTTTCACTAGGTAAATAGTGAAAGGGTGATACGGTTGCTCCCATGAGTCAGAGGGAGCACCCGCCGGTCCTGGCTGAGGGCCTGGGGAAGAAGTACTCGCGGGGCTGGGCGTTGCGCGACTGCTCGCTGGAGGTCCCGGCGGGCCGGATCGTCGCGCTCGTCGGGCCGAACGGGGCCGGCAAGAGCACGCTGATGGGCATGATCACCGGACTGCTGCGCCCGACGACGGGCCGGATCTCGGTGTTCGGCGACGAGCCGAACGGGCGTGGGATGCACCGGTCGGTGTCGTTCCTGACGCAGGCCAAGCCGCTGTACCCGCAGTTCACGGTCGCCGAGACGCTGCGGTACGGCCGCAACGCCAATCCGGGGTGGGACCAGGCGTACGCCGAGGAGCTCGTCGAGAAGGCCCAGGTGCCGTTCGCGGCCAAGGTGGGGACGCTCTCGGGCGGCCAGCGGACGCGGGTCGCGCTCGCGCTGGCGCTGGGCAAGCGGCCGCGGTTGCTGATGCTCGACGAGCCGCTCGCGGACCTCGATCCGCTGGCGCGCGAGAGCGTGCTGCGGACGCTGGTGCAGGAGTGCCGGACGCAGGGCATCACGGTGCTGCTGTCATCGCACGTGCTGGCGGAGCTGGAGGACGTGTGCGACCACCTCGTGCTGCTCGCCGACGGCCGGGTGCGGCTGGCGGGTGACGTCAGCGCGCTGCTGCGGGCGAACGCGCAGCACCGGACGCTGAGTCAGCTCGCGCTCGCCTACATGCGGATGGAGGTCGCGGCATGACGTGGATCGTGTGGCGTCAGCAGCGGCCCGTGTTCATCACGCTCGTCGCCGGGCTGGCCGTGGCGGTGGTGGCCGTCCTGGTGCTGCGGGCCTCGATGTCGGCGGACCTCGTCGCGCGCAACCTCGTGGACTGCGCGGCGAAGGGCCTGGAGGCCTGCATGGGCCCGGCGGCCACCGAGTTCCAGACCGCCTGGTTCGACAAGATGCACATCGCCCTGGCCACGGTGCTCGCCGCGCCCGTGCTGATCGGTGTCTTCGTCGGTGCGCCGCTGTTCGCGCGGGAGTTCGAGCAGGGGACCCACGCGCTGGCGTTCACGCAGTCGGTCAGCAGGACGCGCTGGATGGCGACCAAGTTCCTCGTCGCGGCACTGCCCGCGCTGGTCGTGGTGGTCGTCTACCAGCTCGTGGTGCACAGCTGGCTGGACGTCGCCGGTCAGCTCGGGCCGTTGTCGACGGGGGAGTTCTACTTCACGGTCTTCGACTCCCGCGGCGTGTCACCCGTCGCCTACACGCTTTTCGCTTACACGCTCGGCATGTTCGCCGGTGCGCTGTTCAAGCGCACGCTCGTGGCGATGACGCTGACGCTCGGCCTGTTCGTCGTCGTGCGGGTCGTGGTCGGCGGCGTGCGGGAGTCCCTGATCACGCCGACCAGGCTGATCTCCGGCGACGTGGCCGAGCCGGCGGTGGCCGATCGCGGGCCCCTGGTGGTGCGGTCCGGGTACCTCGACGCCAAGGGGAACGTGATCGCCGATCCGGCGCCGATGATGAACTGCGGCTCGAAGGCCGACGCGCAGGGCGTCGTCGACACGGCGGCCTGCTACCGGGAGAACGGGCTCGCGCAGCGGTACGCGGACGTCATCCCCACCGACCAGGCGACGACCCTGCACCTGCTCGAAGGGTCGATCTTCGCGGGACTCGCGGTGCTGTTCGTGCTGGGCTCGGTCTGGGCAGTGCGCAGGCAGGTGTGACTTGAGTGGACGGGTGGACACCTATGCTGAGCGGCGTGATCGAGTTTCGCATCGATCGGCACTCCGGGGTGTCCACCTATCTCCAGATCGCCGCGCAGGTCAAGCAGGCCATGCGGATGGGGCTGCTCGGCCCCGGCGACAAGCTGCCGACGGCACGGGAGGTGGTGGAGGCCACCAGGGTCAACCCCAACACCGTGCTGAAGGCGTACCGCGAGCTCGAACACGAGGGTCTCGTGGAGGGCCGCCGCGGCATGGGCACGTTCGTCACGGCCTCGCTCGCCACCGACGCGACGAAGGCGGACGCGCCGCTGCGGCAGGGCATGGAGCAGTGGATGGACCGCGCGGTCGACGAGGGGCTCTCGGCCGACGAGGTCGACGCGATCTACACCGACGTGCGGGGCACGCACTACTGATGTCCACTGTGGACGTGGGAGCACGATGAACACCAGTCCGGTGCGGGCGGAGAACCTCGCGAAGCACTTCGGGCGCACCAAAGCGCTCGACGGCTGCTCGTTCTCGCTGCCGGAGGGCAGCGTGACCGGGCTGGTGGGGCCGAACGGCGCGGGCAAGAGCACGCTGCTGTCGTTGATCGCCGGGCTCGCGAAGCCCACCACCGGCGAGATCACCGTGCACGGCACGGCGGTGCGCGGCCGGATGCACCCCGACGTGTCGCTGCTGACCCAGAAAAGGCCGCTCTACGACCAGTTCACCGTGCGCGAGCTGATGCGGGCGGGCGCGGCGATGAACGACCGCTGGTCGGCCGGACGCGCGGACGAGGTGCTGGACCTCCTTGCGGGAGTGGACAAGGACGCGAAGGTGCGCACGTTGTCCGCCGGCGCGCGCACGCAGGTCGCGATCGCGCTGACGCTCGGCCGGCTGCCGAAGGTGCTGCTGCTGGACGAACCGCTGTCCGACCTCGACCCGCTGGCGCGCGACGAGACGTTGCGGATCGTCATGACCGACGTCGCGGAACGGGGCACGACGGTGCTGCTGTCGTCGCACCTGCTCACCGACCTCGGCGACGTCTGCGACCACCTGCTGCTGCTGGACGAGGGCCGTGTGCAGGTGGCGGGCGAGATCGAGGAGGTCCTGGACGATCACCAGGTCGTCGTCGGGCCCGCCGGACTGGACCTGGAGACCGACGGCGTCGTGGTCGACTCCTCGCACACGTCCCGCCAGACGACGGCGCTGGTGCGCGGCAGCGGTGCGCCCGAGGGTTTCCAGACCGAGCGCCCCGACCTGGAGGCGCTGGTGATGGGATACCTGCGGGCGTCACGCACGCGCAGGTACGCCCGTCAGTAGATGGCCTTGAGGGCTCCCTGGATCAGAGCCCGGTACAGGCCGCCCGCCACACCCCAGCGCGCCAGCGCCGCCCGTGCCGCGTTCGCACCCGCCGCACCGTGCACGCCGCCGCCCGGCCACGCCGACGAACCCGTGAGGTAGAGCCGGTCGAACGGGGTGTCCGCGCGGCCGAGACCGGGCACGGGCCGGAAGACCAGCTGTTGGTGGATCGCCGCCGTGCCACCGTTGACCGAACCGATGTCGTCGGGGCCGAGCACCGAGCGCCCGAGGATGCGCGAGCGGAAGCCGGGCGCGCGCTCCTCGATCATCAGCTCCAGGCGGTCGGCGCGGCGCTTCAGCCGGTCCGGCGTCCAGTTCCCGCCCAGCGGCACGTGGGTGTAGGCCCAGGCGGCCTCGGTGCCGGCGGGAGAGCGCGTCGGGTCGGTCGTCGTCATCTGGCCCAGGATCATGAACGGGTTGCGCGGAACCTTGCCGCACGCCAGCTCGTGGGCCACGCCGGCCAGGCCGTTGACGTCACCGCCGAGGTGGACCGTGCCCGCCTGCGCCGCTTCCGTGTTGCGCCAGGGGATCGGGCCCGACAGCGCCCAGTCGACCTTGATCGTGTCGCCGTCCCACTGGAACCTCTTCAGGTCCTCCGCGAGCTTGGCCGGCAGCGCGTCGCCGCCGATCAGGTCGAGGTAAAGCCGGGGCGCGGGCACGTCGGCCAGGACGGCACGGCGTGCGCGCACAACGGAACCATCTGCCAGACGAACGCCAACGGCGACACCGCGTGCGTGCAGCACTTCGGTGACACGGGCACCGGTCTCGATGCGTCCACCGAACCTGCGGACGAGGGACGCGGCCAGCTCACCCGCTCCGCCACGCGGCACGGGGTTGCCGACGTCCTGGGCGAGCATGGCGAGCAGCCAGCCGAAGCCCGCGCCACCGGCCTGGTCCGGGCCGAGGTCCGAGTGCATCGTGTTGCCCGCCAGCAACAACCGCGCGCCCTCACCGGCGAAGAGCTCCTCACCGAGGCGGCGCACGGGCAGCGTCAGCAGTCGCGTCAGCCGCAGCGTTTCACCGGCGCCGAGCGTCCTGAGCAACGACAGACCGCCGCGCACGGGCGGGAATGGCCGTAACAGGCTCTCCAGCACGGCGTTGCGCACCTGCTGCCAGCGGGCGTACTCGGACTGCCAGGCCTCGGCGTCCGAATGAGCGAAGGAACCGACGGACTTCGCGGTGACGTCGACGTCACGGGAGAGGAGCGCGACACGGTCGTCCGGCAGCACATGAGCGAGCACGGCAGGTGCGTGCTGCCATTGCACGTCGAGGTTCAACGCACCGATGACGGGCGAGCCGAGACCGAGGGGGTAGAACGCGCTGTAGACGTCGTTGGTGAAGCCCGGAGCGGTGATCTCGGCCGATGTCACGGCGCCGCCGGCAGTCTCGCGCTGCTCCAGCACGAGCACGTCCCAGCCCGCGTCCGCCAGCAGGGTCGCGGCGACCAGCCCGTTGGGGCCGGAGCCGATGACGACCGCGTCAACCTCGTTCACGCACGTCCTCCCATTGCAGCGATGACCTCACGCAGCACATCACGCGCGTCGTGTTCGGGCCACCATCCCAGATCTTCATGTGCTCGTGTGGTGTGCACGAGAGGCGCCTGATCGGCCATCCGGACCCACTCGGGGGTCAGGGGCTGCAACCCGAGCCGCGCCGTGGCGCCCGCGAGCTTCTCGATCACCGGGTACGGCACCGGCACCCGGACCGCGCCCACGCGTTCGGCGATCATCGGCGCGGTCAGCACCGGTTCGGCGGCGAGGTTGAAGGCCCCCAGCGCTTTGCGGCGGATGATCTCGACGATCGCGCGCGCCACGTCGTCCGCGTGCACGAGCTGCAGGCGCAGGTCGTTCCACAGCGGGACCGGCAGGAACGGCAGCAGCCCCGGCGGCAGCAACGGGCTGAGCAGCCAGCGGCGGATCTTCTCGGCGGCGGACGCCTGCCCGATGCCGCACGGCCGGATCACCGTGCACGGCAACGGATAGCGCTGGACCATCTGCTCCAGCCGGACCTTGTGCGCGCTGTAGGTGTTGCCCGCGATGCCGGTCAGCTCCCACGACTCGTCGACCCTCGTCCAGCGCTGCGCCGGGCCGTAGGCCGCGACCGAAGAGGCGAGGACCAGATGACCGACGTCCTCTTTGACGCACGCAGCGAGCACGTGCTCGGTGCCGTCGACGTTCGTCTCCTGGTTCGTCGGCTTGATCGCCCACGCGAGGTGCACCACGACGTCGGCGCCCCGGAACGCGTCGCGCAGGGACGAGAGTGTGCGCACGTCAACACCGGCGTCCTCGAAGTCCAGGTGGCGGCGCAGCGCGCTGCCGACGTTGCCGGACGCACCGGTGACGACGATTTTCACCCTGACCGGATACCCGCGATGTGACCGATCACGCGTATCTCATTTCGTTCGGTACCGAAGAGCTAGCACACTCCGTAGTCGAACGGTAGTCACATGAACCTTACGAGCCTGTGTTCCGTAGCACATAAGGGGCCATTATTTAGGGCCCCACCCAATACTGAGCTACCGCTTAGTATGGCTCGATCTCCGGACAAGGACCCTGCATGCCCCTCCGCCGTGTACTGCCCACCGCCGCCTTGGCGCTCGCCGTCCTGGTGGCCGGCTGCGGTGCCAAGACAGACGAGAAGGCCCAGGTCAAGACCGGGCCGGGCGTTACCGACGACACGATCTCGCTCGGCATCCTCACGGACATGACAGGCCCGTTCAAAGCCTCCGCGCTGACCCGCATGAAGGGCTACGAGCTGTACCTGAAGCAGGTCAACGACCGCGGCGGCATCTGCGGCCGCCGGATCGAGCTGAAGCAGAAGGACCACGCGTACGACGTGCAGAAGGCACTCGACGCCTACTTCGAGCTGGAACCGCAGGTCCTCGGCCTGCTGGAGCTCGCGGGCACGCCGATGACGGCCGCGATCGAGCCCGACATCATGCAGACCCGCACCCTGACCGCTCCCGCCTCGTGGGCCGCGTCCCTGCTCGGCAACCCGCACATGATGATCGTCGGCACCACGTACGACCTCGACGTCATCAACGGGCTCGACCACTACAAGCGCAAGGGCGTGATCAAGGACGGCGACACCGTCGGCCACGTCTACGTCCAGGGCAGCTACGGCGACAACGCCGTGGAGGGCAGCCGGTTCGTCGGGACGCAGTGGAACATGAGGATCGCCGAGCAGCCGATCGGTGAGACCACGGCCGACCTCGCGCAGCAGATCGGCGCGCTCAAGGCAGCGGGCGCCAAGGCCGTCGTGCTCAGCACCACCCCCGCTCAGACCGCCGCCGCCGTCGGCGTGGCCGCGGCGCTGAAGTGGGAGGTGCCGTTCATGGTCAACGTGGTCGGCTTCGACACCGCGATCCTCGACTCGCCGGTCGGCCCGGCCGTCGAGAAGCAGCTGTCCGTGGTGACGTCGGTGGCACCGTTCACCGGCACCCAGCCCGGCCCGCGCGAGGTCGCGGCGGCGTTCAACAAGTACTACCCGGACGACAAGCCCGCGATCTACGTCGACCACGGCTACACCGTCGCGAAGGTGTTCCTGTCCGTCGTGGAGAAGGCCTGCCAGGACGGCGACCTCACGCGGGACGGCGTGCTGAAGGCGTTCCACAACACCAACGGCCTGGACACCCAGGGCCTGACCAGCGCTCTGCACTACTCGCTCGTCGGGCGGCCGTCCGCGACGCAGTCGTACATCACCAAGGTCGACTCGAAGGCGCCCGGCGGTCTCACGACCGTCGAGGAACTGTTCGAGTCCGAGCTCGTGAAGATCAAGGGCACCCGCGCCAAGTAGTTGATGAGGGGAGCTTTCATAAACCTCAGGTTTATGAAAGCTCCCCTCATCAGTTTCGCTACTTGCCGAAGCCGGCCTTGCGGAGCGCGTCCGCCATCGAGCCGCTCGCGGCCGGAGGCGCGCTGCGCTGCTGGCCGCCGCGCTGGGGCTGCCCGCCGCGCTGCTGCGGACGACCGCCTCGGTCACGGCCACCGCCGCCGCCCTGCTGCTTCGGAGCGGCCTTGCCCGGCTCGTCGGTCAGGCGCAGCGTCAGGCCGATGCGCTTGCGCGCCTCGTCGACCTCCAGCACCTTCACCCGCACCACGTCACCGGACTTCACGACGTCGCGCGGGTCCTTCACGTAGGTGTTGGACAGGGCGGAGATGTGCACGAGGCCGTCCTGGTGCACGCCGATGTCCACGAACGCGCCGAACGCGGCCACGTTCGTCACGACGCCCTCCAGCACCATGCCGGGCTTGAGGTCGGCGATCTTCTCGACGCCGTCCGCGAAGGTCGCCGTCTTGAACGCCGGGCGCGGGTCGCGGCCGGGCTTCTCCAGTTCGCGGAGGATGTCCGTAACGGTCGGCAGACCGAACTGCTCGTCCACGAACTTCTCCGGCCGCAGCTTCGTCAGCACGGCCGTGTTGCCCATCAGCTCGGCGCCCGCCTCGATCTGCATCCTCCGCACGACCGGGTACGCCTCGGGGTGCACGGAGGAGGCGTCCAGGGGCTCGTCGCCGCCGCGGATCTTGAGGAAGCCCGCGCACTGCTCGAACGCCTTCGGGCCGAGCCGCGCCACGTCCTTCAACGCCTTGCGCGACTTGAACGGGCCGTTGGCGTCGCGGTGCAGCACGATGTTCTCCGCGAGACCGGCGGTGATGCCGGAGACGCGGCTCAGCAGCGGCACCGAGGCGGTGTTCAGGTCGACGCCGACCGCGTTCACGCAGTCCTCGACCACCGCGTCCAGCGACCGCGAGAGCTTCGACTCCGCGAGGTCGTGCTGGTACTGGCCGACACCGATCGACTTCGGGTCGATCTTCACGAGCTCGGCCAGCGGGTCCTGCAGGCGGCGGGCGATCGAGACGGCGCCGCGGATCGACACGTCCAGTTCGGGCAGCTCCGAGGACGCGTAGGCCGAGGCCGAGTACACCGAGGCACCCGCCTCGGACACCACGATCTTGGTCAGGTTCAGCTCGGGGTGGCGCTTGATCAGGTCGGCGGCCAGCTTGTCGGTCTCGCGCGAGGCCGTGCCGTTGCCGATGGCGATCAGGTCGACGTTGTGCTGCTTGGCCCACATCGCGAGCTTCGCGATCGACTCGTCCCAGCGGTTCGCGGGCACGTGCGGCTGGATGACGCCGTGCGCGACGACCTTGCCGGTGGCGTCGACGACCGCGACCTTCACGCCCGTGCGGTAGCCGGGGTCGAGGCCCATCGTGGCGCGCGTGCCGGCCGGGGCGGCCAGCAGCAGGTCGCGCAGGTTCGAGGCGAACACCCTCACGGCCTCGTCCTCGGCGAACGAGCGCAGCCGGCCGCGGAGGTCGATGCCCAGGTGCACGAGGATCCGGGTCCGCCACGCCCAGCGGACGGTGTCGGTGAGCCACTTGTCGCCGGGACGGCCCCGGTCGTCGATGCCGAAGCGGGAGGCGATGCGCACCTCGAAGGTCGAGGGACCCTCCTCACGCGGCTCCTCCGGCTCCAGGACGAGGTCGAGGACCTCCTCCTTCTCACCGCGGAACAGCGCCAGGATGCGGTGCGACGGCAGCTTCGAGAAGGGCTCGTCGAACTCGAAGTAGTCGGAGAACTTCGCGCCCTCGGTCTCCTTGCCCTCGCGGACCTTGGAGACCACCCGGCCGCGCGTCCACATCTGCTCGCGCAGGTCGCCGATCAGGTCGCTGTCCTCGCCGAACCGCTCGACCAGGATCGCCCGCGCGCCCTGCAGGGCGGCCGCGGCGTCCGCGACCTCCTTCGCCGGGTCGACGAACTTCGCGGCCTCCTCCTGCGGGTTCAGCCCGGGATCACCCAGAAGTGCGTCGGCCAGCGGTTCGAGACCGGCCTCCCTCGCGATCTGGGCCTTCGTGCGGCGCTTCTGCTTGTAGGGCAGGTAGAGGTCCTCGAGCCGCGCCTTGGACTCGGCGGCGAGGACCTGCGCTTCGAGGGTGTCGGTGAGCTTGCCCTGCTCTCGGATGGAGTTGAGGACGGCAGCCCGGCGCTCTTCCAGCTCGCGCAGGTAGCCGAGGCGTTCCTCGAGCGTGCGCAGCTGGGTGTCGTCGAGACCGCCGGTCGCCTCCTTGCGGTAGCGGGCGACGAACGGGACGGTCGCGCCACCGTCGAGCAGTTCGACAGCAGAGCCGACCTGGCCTGCGGCCACTCCGAGCTCGTCAGCGATCTTCTGGTGGATGAGCGTTGTCACAGCGCGCCATTCTGCCCGTTGCCCGATCCGACGTGGCACGGTGTCCTTCATGACCATCGCCGAGGTCGTCCCATCACTGCTGTCGGGCCTGGACGTGCCGGGTGCCGACAACACGCTAGGCCTGCCCGCGGCCCGGCGTGTCGTACTGCTGCTCGTCGACGGTCTGGGCCACGAACTGCTGCGTTCGCACGCGGAGCACGCCCCGTTCCTGTCGTCGATGGCCGGCCTGGAGACCGCCGCGGGCTTCCCGTCGTCGACCGCGACCAGCCTCGCCTCGATCGGCACCGGGCTGCTCTCGGGTGAGCACGGCATCGTCGGCTACACGTTCGTGGTCGGCGACGAGGTGCTCAACTCGCTGACCTGGTCGCGCGCCGACGACCGCCACCACGACCTGCGCAAGGCGCTGGTGCCCGAGGTCGTGCAGCCGCACCCGACGCTGTTCGAACGCGCGGCGGCGGCCGGTGTCGCGGTCAGCGTGGTCGCCCCGCTGTTCCACCGCGGCAGCGGCCTCACCAGGGCGGTGCTGCGCGGCTCGT
The DNA here is from genome assembly GCF_024648825.1 of Lentzea californiensis. Classification (GTDB taxonomy): domain Bacteria; phylum Actinomycetota; class Actinomycetes; order Mycobacteriales; family Pseudonocardiaceae; genus Lentzea; species Lentzea californiensis. Next base: position 12,496 of record NZ_JANBBE010000014.1, on the reverse strand, counting down.
GGTTCCGCGGCGCGGCGGGGTTCGGCGACCTCGCCCTCGGTGCTCTCGCGGCCGTGCGGGAGGACCGTTCGTTCTGCTACGCCTACCACGCGGACCTCGACACGATCGGGCACATCTACGGGCCGGGTTCCGAGGAGTGGTTGCTGCAGCTGGAGTTCATCGACGCGCTGGTGTCGCGGATCGCCGCGCGCATGCCGCCGGACTCGGTCCTCGCCGTCACAGCGGACCACGGCATGGTCACCGCGGGAGAGCGGATCGACTTCGACACCGAACCCCTGCTGTGGCAGGGAGTCCGGGTGATCGCCGGAGAACCCCGGGTGCGGTACCTGCACACCGAGACCGACGAGGTCCTGGACGTGTGGCGCGAGTACCTCGGCGACCGCGCCGACGTGCTGACGCGCGAGGACGCGGTGGACGCCGGGTGGTTCGGCCCGATCAGTCCGCTGGCGGCGGACCGCATCGGAGACGTCGTGGTGGCGATGAAGGGCTCCGCGGTGGTCGTGCGCAGTCAGGCGGAGCCCATGTGGACGGGCATGAAGGGGTTCCACGGGTCGCGCACGCACCAAGAGACGGCGATTCCGATTCTGATTCACTCAGTTCCTTCAGTGTAAATTGAAATCAGCCCTTTCCGTTGTCTCGCTTTAGGATCACCGGACGTGACGATCGAACTGCCAGGACCAGTCGGCTTCGTGCTCGGCGGCGGGGGAAGCCTCGGCGCCGCGCAGGTCGGCATGCTGCGCGCCCTGCGTGAGCACGGGGTGCGGCCGGACCTCGTCGTCGGCACCTCGGTCGGGTCGGTCAACGGCTCGTTGCTCGCGCTGGACCCGGACAGGGCGGCCGAGCGGCTTGCCGTGCTGTGGCAGGGCATGACGCGGCAGCGCGTCTTCCCGGGCGGGCCGATCGCGCAGCTCAGGTCGTTGCGCACCAACAAGACCTACCTCTTCCCGAACACCGGGCTCGCGCACGTGCTGGCCGAGGGGCTCGGCGGCTGTTCGTCCTTCGAGGAACTGACGCTGCCGTTCGGCGCGGTGTCGGTGAACGGCGTGACCGGTGAGGCCGTGAACATCACCGAGGGCGAGCTGGTCCCCGCGATCCTCGCCAGCGCGGCGATTCCGGGCGTCTACCCGCCGGTGCGCATCGGCGACCAGGTGCTCTACGACGGCGGTGTGCTGGCGAACGTGCCGATCCGGCAGGCCCTCGCGATGGGCGCGAAGTCGTTGGTGGTGCTGGACTGCGCGTTCCCGGGCCACCTGCCGACCGTGCCGGAGACGCTCGCCGAGACGTTGCTGTTCTGGGCGACCCTGGGCATGCGCAACCAGGCCGTGCTGGAGGTGGAGCTCGCCTCGCAGAGCGCACCGGTGCTCTACCTGCCAGGCCCGCCCGTGCAGGCCGTGACGCCGCTGGACTTCTCGCACACCGCGGAACTGGTCGAGGCCTCCTACCTGGCCTCGACCACGTTCCTCACGACGCTGGAGTTCGCCGGCGTGGGGCTCTACGGGCACCCGTCACACGGGTAGCGCCTGGGGACGACCGCGCTTTCGGCCCTAGCAGTCCAGCACGCGGCCGATGTTGTGCTCGGCGATCTCCCGCATCGCGTCCCGGTGCGGGAAGTCGCCGTCCAGCAACCGGAGCGGACCCTCCACAAGGGACAGGTGCTGCGCGAGCCGGTAGAACGACATCCGCGCGGGGTCGAGGCCGGGTACCGGCCGGTAGTGCGGGCCGAAGCGCAGCTCGAGGAACACGTGCTCCCACTCGACGTCGAAGAACATCGCGCCCTCGATGTCGATCAGCACCGGGCGTCCGTCCGCCACGAGCACGTGGTCGGGGCCCAGCTCGCCGTGGATCAGCCCGTACGTCGTGCGCTGTTCGATCGCCGCGTGTCGTTGGCGCAGCTGGGTTTCCAGGCGGTCGCGCTCGGCGGCGATGCGCGGCACGCGCTCGCAGCACGCGTCGAGGTGGCCGAGGGCCCGGTGCAGCACCACGTCCGGTGCCGGTGGCGCGTCCGCGGGTTGTAGTGCGCTCGGGCGGCCGTAGCGCGGGCTGGTGCGCTGGTGCACGGCGCTAAGGTCGTCCCAGAGTCGTTCCAGTGCCTCGGTGTCGTGGTCGAGGAGCTTTTCGAGGAACTCGCCCCCGAGGTCCTCGACCACGACGACGTCGCTGTCGACCAGCACCAGCCTCGGCACGCAGGCCCCGGCCTCGGACAGGGCGGTGTGCGCGGTGAGGAACAGGTCGCGCCCGCTCGCGTTGCCGAACAACGGGTCCTGCTCGTGCACCGGCCAGTAGTCCTCGCTCGTGCGCCACACGTACGCGACGCCCGTCGTGCCGTCGTCGAGCGTCAGGCGGTAGACGCCCTTCTTGGTGCCGCCGTGCAGGCGGACCACGTCGCGCAGTTCACGGCCGTACGCCGCCTGCGCGATGTTCGCGAGGTCGGCCACCCCCAGATGTGCCACGCTCCGCGACGTTAGTGATGGGCGCGTGAAACTGGTGCCAACACTTCTGGGGCGAGCGGACACGAACAGGCATGACAACCGAAGACCCTGACGACCGCGCGCTGTGGTCGCAGGCGGCTGGAGGCAGTGCGCACGCCTTCGGGGTGCTGTTCGACCGGCACGCGAAGGCGGTCTACAACCACTGCTTCCGGTTGACCGCGTCCTGGGCTGAGGCCGAGGACCACCTGCAGGCGACGTTCCTGCTGGCCTGGCGCAAGAAGAGCCAGGTGATGAGGCTCGAACGGGAGTCCGCGCTGCCGTGGCTGCTCACGGTCGCGACCAACGTCGTGCGCAACGAGCAGCGGTCGCTGACCAGGCGCGTCAGGAACCTGCGCAGGGTCGGGGAAGAACGCGCGGTGCCCGACCACGCGGACATGGTCGCCGAACGGCTTGATGACCAGCAACGGATGAAAGAGCTGCTCGCAGCCGTGGAGAAACTGCCGCGCAACGAACGTGAGGCGCTCGCTCTCTGCGTGTGGGCCGAGGTGTCCTACGAGGACGCCGCCGCCGTGCTCGGCATCGCCGCGGTGAGCGTGCGGGCGCGGGTCAGCAAGGCGAAGGCGAAGCTCCAGCAGCCAGTGCTCGTGCACACCGGGAAGGACCGATGACCACCACGCTCCCGCCGGCGCGCGACCTGCCGCCCGGCCGTCAAATCCAGATCCGATCCCGGCTCGAACGGTCGGTGCTCCGGCGCCGGCGTGGGATGCGCCTCACCAGCACGGCCACGGCGCTCGCCGCGGTCGTCACCGCCGTTGTGCTCGTGCTGCCCGATCAGCCGACCAGCGGTTACTGGTCCTCCCAACCCTCGATCTCCGGACTGGGCAAAGACCAGGTCGAGGACATCGAGGAGGGCTGCTGGAAGGCCGCGCGGACCCCGGCCCGGCCGGTGCTGCACCGCTACCACCAGGATGACGCGGGCACGTTCGCCCTGCTCTACACCCCGACCGACGCGCTGGCGTGCGACCTGAGCACACCGGGGAGCTACTACTCCAACGCGCACCTGCCGGGCCGCAGGGCGTTCGACACGCGCTGGCTCAACGGGCACTTCTCGATCGACCACCAGCACCAGATGAGCGGCGACCGTGCCGGACGGCCGGGCAGCCAGACGGTGGCCGGGCGGGTGGACTCGCAGGTCAAGCGGATGACCTGGACCTACTTCGGCAGGACCGTCGAGGCCGAGATCGCCGACGGCACCTTCGTGGCGCGGATCCTGCAGCCGACCGACTGGGACTTCCCGAAGGAACGTGACGGCAGCGAGTCGCTCAGGGCCTACGACGCCGAGGGCAAGCTGCTCGGCGACACGCGGGTGGACCTGAGCTCGTGCTACGTCGACCGGGAGGGCAACATCATCTCCGGTTCCTTCGACCGGCTGCAGGTCCCGGACTTCTGCAAGCCCGCCGAACCCTGGCGCTGAATGGTCACTACCGGCCGGTCGGTCCAAGCGACATACTGGTTGGTATGACGACTGTGGCGAACTTCGGCGGCATCAGTCACCACGCTGACCTCGACGGGCCCGTGCACTGGGTCGACTTCGGCGGACCGGCGGACGGGCCGCGCATCGTGCTCGTGCACGGGCTCGGCGGCTCGCACCTCAACTGGGTGCTGCTGGCACCGCTGCTCGCGCGCAAGGCCCGCGTCACGGCCGTCGACCTCGCCGGGCACGGCCTGACCAACCCCGAGGGGCGGCAGACCACGGTCCAGGCCAACACGAGGCTGCTGGGCCGGTTCCTGCGCGAGGTCGTGGAGGAACCGGCGGTCCTCGTCGGCAACTCGATGGGCGGGCTGATCTCGCTCTTCCAGGTTGCCCACGGCCCCGAGCCGGTCACGGGCCTGGTGCTCGTCGACCCGGCGCTGCCGATGGTGTTCGGGACCCGGCCGGACCCGGCGATGCTCAGCACGTTCTTCCTGTACTCGGTGCCGGGCCTGGGGGAGCGGTACCTGGCCAGGTCGAGGGCGGTCCCCGCCCGCCGCCAGGTCGACCGCCTGTTGAAGATGGTCTGCGCGGACCCGTCGGGCATCCCCGAGGAGCTCAAGCTGGCCAGCGAGCACCTGATCGGCGAGCGCGCCAAGGTCGAGGGCCTGGACAAGGCGTTCCTCGCGGCCGCGCGCAGCGTCGTCTCCACGACGTCCAAGCGCGGCGCCTACTACGCGGCGATGGCCGAGGTGCGGGTGCCGGTGTTCCTGATGAGCGGCGACCGCGACCGGCTGGTCAACGTCGCCGCCGCCCGGTACGCGGCGCGCCGGTTCCCGCACTGGCGCTACGACGAGTACGCCAACGTCGGTCACGTGCCCCAGATGGAGATCCCCGAGGTCGTGTCGGAGCGGGTCCTGGACTGGATGGACGCCAACCGCCTGAGCACGTCCGCGAGCTGACCCAGGGTGAGCCGCTCCCGCAGCACGGGGGCGGCTCCGGTCAGCACGAAGTGGTCGTCGCACTGCTCGACGCCCGTCAGCTCGATGCCGCGCGGCAGTTCGGGCACCGCGAACACCCGCGCGGGCAGCCACTTGTGCGGCCGCACGTGCAGTTCCGAGCCGACCAGCCGGACTGTCAGCGGCAACCAGCTGAACGGTCGCAACTCGGGGATGTCCGCGAAGTCCACTTCGACGCGGAACTCGACCGGCGAGGCCACCAGGACCGCGGGCGGGTTCACGTGCACGTCGTGGCAGACGACGGTCGCCTGGCGAGCACGCCAGCGCGACCACCGCACGTCCTCCAGCTCCACCCGGACGTCGTCGAGCTGGCCGAGAGCCAGTCCCAGGGCACCCAGCCGTGCGTCGAGTCCCACCACGGTCAGGCTCAGGTCGTGCGCACCTGCCCGGACCGTCAGATCGTGTCTCAGGCCGTCGTCTCCGGCTTCACGCCGGTCGTCGCGGCCTTGGAGGTCGCGCGCACGGCTCGGGGCTTGGGAGCGGGCTTCTTCGCCGCCGGCTTGGCAGCAGGCTTAGCAGCAGGCTTCACGGCGGCCTCGGGGGCGGGCGCGGCCTCCACGACCCTCTGAGCCGCCTCGGTCCTCTCCGCCGCCTCGGCGGCCAGCGCCACCATCTCGTCGAAGCCCGCGCGGATGCCGTCCGCGAGCAGCTGGACGTCCGGCACGCCGTCGAAGTCGGCGTTGATGCCGAAGGTGAACCTGTCGAGGTAGGAGAAGATGCCCACGGTGATCCGGATCGTCGAGGCGATCGGCACGTACGGGAACATCTCGACCAGCGGGCGGCCGAGCATGTAGAGCGGGATGCGCGGGCCGGGCACGTTGGTGGTGACGGTCTGCAGGATCTGCTGCGGGAACCGCATCGCGGTCCGCGAGCCCAGCGCCATCAGCGTCGGCGCGGCGAAGTTCGACAGGTTCGTGAGGACGTCGGCACCGGCGGCCTGGCGCGAGCTCTTCAGGTCGTCCATCTGCGTGCGGATCGACGCGAGGCGCTTCACCGGGTCGGCCTCGCCCACGGGCAGGTTCACGAGCACGGCGCTGACGCGGTTGTTCAGCTCGTTGTGCTGATCGGCCTTGCGCATCGACACCGGCACCATGGTCCGCACGACCATGCCCTCGGTCAGTTCGCCGCGCTTCTCCAGCAGGTCCCGGAAACCGCGCGTGATCGCCGTCAGGATGACGTCGTTGACGGTGCCCCCCGCCGCGACGCGGATCTGCTTGATCTCAGCCAGGTTCGCGCGCGCCCACACCCAGCGGCGGTGTGGCCCGATAGGACCGTTCAGGGACGTCGCCGCACGCGTGGTCAAACGCCTTGCCGTACCGGGAAGAGAACCGAGAACGGACTTGCCGAAGTCCACGATCTCGCTGAAGGAGCGCACGTTCCGCGCGACGGCGGGCAACGCGGACAGGTGCTGCACCGGCGTCACTACGGCGTCGCGCACGCCGTCGACCACCAGGTCGAGCGTGGAGGGCTGCGGCTGCGGCTTCCACTCCTTCGGTTCCGGCAGCACGGTCTCCTGCCTGAAGTCCAGGATGAGCTGCAGCATGTCCGAACCGGACACTCCGTCGATCATGCAGTGGTGGACCTTGGAGATGATCGCCCAGCGACCGCCTTCGAGGCCCTCGACCAGCCAGGCCTCCCACATCGGCTTGGAGCCGTCGAGCTTCTGCGCGAAGATCCGGCCGGCGAGGTTGCGCAGCTGGTCCTCCCCGCCCGGCGACGGCACCGCGGTGTGGCGCACGTGGTAGAGGATGTTGAAGTGGTCGTCGTCGACCCAGACCGGACGCCCGACGTGGAACGGCAGCGCCTTCACCTTCTGCCGATAGCGCGGAACCTGGTCCATGCGTGCCAGGAAAAGGCGGATCACATCTCCGTAGGACGGGGCCGGCCCGTCGAAAACGAGGACGGAACCGACGTGCATGGGCACGTTCTCGTCCTCGATGAAGTAGAAGCTGGCGTCCAGAGAGCTCATGCGATCCACTCGAAAAACAGTAGAGGACTCGAGCGTCTCAATCGACGTCCATGCAGGTGAGAGGCACTGCACAGCTGTGAAGTTGCCAACGTGTTACCTGCGGGTGGCGAATCGAGACTCGAAAGTACTGGCAAAAAGATCGTTCACGAAACATCATGGACTCACCGGGCAACGCTGCCCGGGGCGCCGGCTCGGGGTTGTCGACGTGTGGGGAGGCTCCTATGTCTGCCGTACCTTCGGACGAAGTCTTCGAAGTGCCTGCCGCTCCGCCCCTCCACCTCGTCAGAGGCTCCGCGCCCGGTCTGTTCTGGTACCTCACCGAGCCCACCCGCTGCGCGCTCGACGTCAGCGAGTTCGTGGCCACCCGGTCGATGTTGCGCGGCGCGCCGTCCGGTGACGGCCACCCGGTGCTCGTCTTCCCGGGCCTGGGCGCCGCCGACTCGTCCACGGTGATGCTGCGCCGGTTCCTGTCGGGCCTGGGCTACCAGGTGAACCCGTGGGGCCTGGGCCGCAACATCGGACCCACGCGCAAGGCCGTGGACGGCATGCACGCCTTGGTGAAGAAGGTCTCCGACGCCTACGGCGGCCCGGTGTCCATCGTGGGCTGGTCGCTCGGCGGGATCTTCGCGCGCGAGATGGGACGCGACCACCCGCACCGGGTCCGCCAGGTGATCACGCTCGGATCGCCGTACAACATGAGCGATCCCGTGCAGTCACGGGCGATGCCCGCTTTCGCGTTGTTCTCCCGCCTGCACATCCCGAAGGACGAGTTCCCGCCGCTGGAGTCCACGCGGCCGCCGATCCCGGTGCCCGCCACGTCGATCTACTCCAAGACGGACGGCATCGTCTCGTGGGAGTCGTGCGTCGAGGAACCGGGGCCGCACAAGGAGAACGTCCAGGTGTCGTCCTCACACCTGGGATACGGCTTCAATTCGAGCGTCCTCTGGGTGGTCGCGGACCGGCTGGCACAGGCGGAGGGCACGTGGGCGCCCTTCGCCGCGCCACCGGGAATGGCGAACCTCTACCCGCGAGCTGCCTGAAACCCTTCCCGCACGCGGAAAGCGGGTGGAACCGGCAAACCGGTCCCACCCGTTCCGCGGATGATCGCCTCACAGGGCAGCGATCAGTCGTCCTCCCCCTGGGTCAGGTTCGTGGCCACCGCGTCGGCGTCGCCGCCGTTGCCGCCGTTGCCCGTGTCGCCGCCGTTGGTGTTGCTGTTGTTGGTCGCGTTGCCGGTGTCGCCCGTGGACGTGTCGCCGGAGTCGCCGGAGTCGGTGCCGGTGAGGCACGTGGAGTGCACGCACATCACGGTCGCGGAGTTGTGGCCGGTGTCACCGGAGTCGCCCGAGTCACCGCTGTCGCCGGTCACGGCGATGTTGGTGCTGCTGGCGTCGCCGCCCGCACCGGAAGATGCGCCGTTCCCGGCGGTGGCGGTAGCCGTGGCATCGGTGTCACCGTGCGCGGCGTTCTCGTCGTCATCCCATTCGGCTGCGGTGGAGTTTCCTGCTGCCGCGTCGGCGTCGCCGCCGTTGCCGCCGTTGCCCGTGTTGCCGCCGTTGGTGTTGCTGTTGTTGGTGGCGTGGCCGGTGTTGCCCGTGGACGTGTCGCCGGAGTCGCCGGAGTCGGTGCCGGTGAGGCACGTGGAGTGCACGCACATCACCAGTGCGGAGTTGTGGCCGGTGTTGCCGGAATCGCCCGAGTCGCCGCTGTCGCCGGTGGCGGCGATGTTGGTGCTTTCGGCGTCGCCCCCATTGCCGGAATGCCCGCCGTGCCCGGCCGTGGCAGAGGCCGTGGCCTCGGTGTCGTTGCCGTGGCCCCAGTGGTTGCCGTGGTTGCCGTGGCCCCAGTGGTTGCCATGGGTCCAGTGGTTGCCGTGGTTGCCGTGGGCGGGGACGTTGCCCTTGTCGTCGTCCTCGTCGTCCTCGTCGTCCTCGTCCCAGATGGTCGTGACCGCGTTCTCCACCGTGGCCGCGGCGTCGCCGCCATTGCCGCCGTGGCCGGTGTTGCCACCGTTGGTGTTGCTGTCGTTGGTCGCGTTGCCGGTGTTGCCCGTGGACGTGGCGCCCGAGTCGCCGGAATCCGTGCCGGTCTGGCAGGCGGAGTGGACGCACAGCACGGTCGCGGAGTTGTGGCCGGTGTCGCCGGACTCATCGGAGTCGCCCGATTCGCCGGTCGCGGCGATGTCGGTGCTTTCGGCGTCGCCACCCTCGCTGGAATGCCCGCCGTGCCCGGCCGCGGCAGAGGCCGAGACCTGATGATCGAACCACTCCCAGGCCGTCTGATGTTCTGCGCCGCCGACCCCCAACGGGTGGAACGCGCTGGTGTTCGCGCTGGCGGTCGGTCCGCCCGCCAGCACGAGGCCAGTGGCCACGGCTGCGGCCAGGAGGCCGGATTTGACGTTCTTGCGCATGTTCTTCCTTCCTTGACGACAACTTCTCGAACGTGGAGCACGTTCACGCGAGGCGGATCGTCGTGGTGGATGCCCGGCCGTCTCGTCCCTCCACGTCCCGGAGCACTCCGGCATCCGGGCCGCAGGGTTGACGTTCGAGCCGGGGGAACAGGACTTGCCGCCTACCGTCGCGCCGGCGTTCCGGACCTCAGCACCTCCCTCCAGCGGAACGCCCTCGTTGCGCCATTTGGAGTAACCGCGGTCGGGCCCAAAAAACCTGCCGGACGCGAGGTAGCCGAACGAGCGACATCCGGTGCGTCTGCGCCGATGTCGGCGGCCACCTGACGGGGGAAGCGCACCCCGGACAGGGGATGCGCGAAGGGATGACCGTCACCGGCAGGCACCGGGACCGATCAGCTGTCCTCTTCGTCCTGGTGCTCGCTGGGGACGTGGACGCGCCAGCGCACGCTGGTGACCGACGGCTCCAGCGACAGGCGGCTCACCGCCGACTCCATCTGCTTGTCGTCGCGCTGGTCGGCGGTCAGCACCGCCCGGACCTCGACCAGGTCGCCGCGGTCGGCGTTGGTGCTCTCGACCGACTGCAGGGCGAAGCCGGTGCGCGACATCTCCTGGACGAGCAGCGTGCGCACGTGCGCCTCGGCGTCGTCCTTGGCGACGGCGAGGAACGTGTAGGTGGCGGGTGTGTCGCCGCCGGTCTCCGGGCGCCGGTCCAGGACGCGTCCCAACGGGCGGAGCACCAGGTGCACGGCGACGACGACCACGGTGCCCGCGACGGCCTCGAGGTGCAGACCGGCGCCGGCCAGCGCCCCGACGGCGGCGGAGCACCAGAGCGTGGCCGCGGTGTTCAGCCCGCGCACCGTGAGGCCTTCGCGGAGGATGACCCCGCCGCCGAGGAAACCGATGCCGGACACGATCTGGGCGGCGACCCTGGTGGGATCGGCGTTGTCACCGGTGAAGCCGTGCGCGGACAGCAGGACGAACAGGGTCGCGCCGGCCGCGACGAGCGCGTTGGTCCGCAGCCCGGCCATCCGGGCGCGGTACTGGCGCTCGATCCCGATCACCGCGCCGAGACCCACACCTGTGCCGAGGCGCAACAGCATTTCCGCAGTCGTCATCGGGCGGCCTTCCTCCGTCGCACCGTCAGATCAGTCCACACCGGAGTATCCGGTGTGGACTGGGGCGTGACCGGTCGCCGAAGTCGGCCTACCCACGATGGGGTGACCGGCGTTTAGCGGAAGGCGTTGCGCGTGTAGGTCAGGCTGAAGCTGCCCTTGCCGGAGAAGTACCTGTCGATCACCAGGGCAGGGTCGGTGGCCAGGTAGCCGCGGTAGATCGCGCCGTCGTTCTGGTCGTCCCAGCCCCACGGCGCGTTGGCGGCGTTGTCCTTGCCGTTGTCGCCGCGGAACGTCCCGAACGACGAGTAGGTCTCCGCGTTGTCGCGGCGCGCCCACATCCCGCCGGTCTCCAGGGTGTTCACGAGCCGGTAACCGACGGTGCGGTCGTTGCCACCCGACGGCACCTCGCCGGTGACGGCGGGCTGGTAGACCACGCCGTCACCGCCGGGGAAGTCGCCGCCGTTCCAGCGGTACAGGCCGTGGCCCTTGGCCTCCTGGAACGTGGCGGGGCGGCCGCCGACCAGCAGCAACGTGCCGTCGATGGTCTCCGAACCGTTCCGGTACGGCGACCCGGCGGGCACGTAGGAGTAGAAGTCGCTGTGCGCCACCGTGACCGCGGCCTCGAGCTTGCCGAACTGCGAGCCGTCCTTGCGGACCGCGAACAGCGCGCCCTCCAGGTCGTTCTCGTGGGTCCTCGTGCCGAACGGGTCCGGCCGGTCGTCCCAGTCGCGCGGGTGGAAGAAGCCGTAGACGAGGAACCAGTGAGTGGACGTCTCGACCACGGAGTAGTAGGCGGCGCCGGTCAGCTTCGCGAGCTGCGGCTGGTTCTCCCAGTTGTTCAGCGTGTTCCAGTCACCGTCGAAGTCCACTGTGGACAGGTAGTCGGCGTCGTGGCCGGACGAGTCGGTGTCCTGGTGGTGGACCGGCGCCCAGTGGAACGCCAGGTCGTGGTCCGAGACGGCGGCGTTCGCCGGTGTGGTGAGGGCCGTGGTGAAGAGGGCGACGGCCAGCAGGGAGGCACGGATCGTTTTCACGACGCCCGACGCTAGTAGTGCTTTGTTAGGTGGGATGTTCGGGTGGCTGTCGTGTGTGATCTTCTTGTCGGGTGACTCCGGAGGAGATGGCTCGGGTTCGGCCGGTGATCGAGGACTTCGCCGCGCAGATGTTCGGTGGGTTCGCGCGGCGTGATCAGCGGGCGAAGGGTGAGCTGTATCTGCGTGGGTTGATGCTGGACGGCAAGCGCAAGTCGATGCAGCCGATGGCGGCTCGGCTCGGGGTCGATCATCAGCAGTTGCAGCAGTTCGTGTCCACCTCGACGTGGGATCACGTCGAGGTGCGCCGCCGCCTGGCCGGGTGGGCCGGCGAGTTCGTCGATCCGGACGCGCTGGTCATCGATGACACCGGGTTTCCCAAGGACGGCAAGGATTCTCCTGGTGTGGCACGCATGTATTGCGGTGCTTTGGGCAAGACGGGGAACTGTCAGGTCGGGGTGAGCGTGCACGCGGTCACCGACTGGGCCTCGGCCGCGATCGACTGGCGGTTGTTCCTGCCGGAGTCGTGGGACGACGAGAAAGCCGCCGACGACAAGACGGCGACCGAGATCAGGGCGCGGCGGGCGCGCAGCGCGATTCCTGACGAGGTGCGGCATCGGGAGAAGTGGCGGCTCGCGCTGGACATGCTCGACGAGGTCACCGGCGCGTGGGGCCTGCCGTCTCGGCCGGTGGTGGCGGACGCCGGCTACGGCGATGCCACCGAGTTCCGGCTCGGGCTGACCGAACGCGGCCTGACCTACGTGCTGGCCGTCAGCCCCGCGGCGACCGCGCACCCCGCCGAGGCGGTGCCGACGACCGCGGCCTGGATCGGCAACGGCCGCCCGCCCGGACCGCGCTATGCCGACAAGCCAACAGATTTGAAGTCCCTGGCCATCGCCGCCGGACGCGGCGCGGGCAAGTTCGTGGTCTGGCGCCACGGAACCAAGAAGTCGCCCGGCAACCCGACCGCGAGCATGCGATCGAGGTTCCTCGCGCTGCGGGTCCGCCCGGCCAACCGCAACATCCCGAGAGCCGAGGATGGGAGCCTGCCC
>NZ_JANBBE010000013.1 GCF_024648825.1 Lentzea californiensis | reverse complement strand
CGCCGGAACTTTCCACACCAAACCATGCAGTTCGGTGTCATATCCGGTATTAGACCTCGTTTCCAAGGCTTATCCCAGAGTACAGGGCAGGTTACCCACGTGTTACTCACCCGTTCGCCGCTCGTGTACCCCGAAGGGCCTTACCGCTCGACTTGCATGTGTTAAGCACGCCGCCAGCGTTCGTCCTGAGCCAGGATCAAACTCTCCAATAAGGATTGTGTTTGATCGCTCCAGACGGAATATGTCTGGCATCAATCTAGTCTTGCCTCAAAGGAACTACCTCGACGAGGAGGTAATTCATATATTACTGGCTGTGTTTCGGCACGCTGTTGAGTTCTCAAAGAACACGCGCACACCGCAGTCACATCAGCTTTTCGCTGACTTACTTCCGGGGCTTGTGTTGCTGAAGCTTATTTGGTCTTGCTCGCCGGTGTCAAATCGGCCTCTAGGAGGCTTTGTTTTCCGGCTTTTTTGTCAGGCCCGTTCCGGCTTGTTTCCCGGCCCGTGTCGCTCTGACTTGGAGAAGATTACACGGGGCACTTTCGATCTCCAAATCGGGGGGTCACCTAAGCCTCTGCACCGCCGCTGACCTGCGCGTTCGTCACCGCGAAGACCGGATGGCGGTCGGCCTCCGCCTCGAACGCCGAGACGGGGTCGCCGACACGGGCGTCGAAGAAAGGCCTAGTCACGGGCTCTTTGCGCACATAAGCGGCCAGCACGGGCGCCGCGACGGCCGCGGAAACCTCGGTCAAATCGACTTGACGTGACCTGCGTCCCCTTCGCAGGACCGCCGAACCGGCTGCCCGTGCGTTGTGCACCCAGTCGCGGACGCCGTACGGCGCGACGAGCCACTCCTGGCCGTCATGCGACATCAGGCGAATGGGGATCGTCCGCTCTGCACCACTGCGCCGGCCACGGATGGTCAGCAGCACGTAGTAGGAGGGTGCGATGCCGAGCGAAACGGCGCGACTGATGACGACGTTGCCGACTCGGCGCACGAGGTGCTGGCGGTAGGTCTTGGCCACAAGGTCAATCATGGACCTCATGACGTTCGACGTGGTGGTGATCGGCGGAGGTCCGGCGGGCCGTGCGCTCGCACGGGCGTGCGCGAATGAAGGCCTGCACACAGCGATAGTCGACCGTCGTCCGCACCGTCCCTGGACGGCGACGTACGGCGCGTGGGCGGACGAGCTCCCACCCAATACCCCGACCAAGTCCGTGAGCACCACTGTTCGCGCGTACGCGCGCGAGGAACACCTGATCCAACGCACTTACGTCGTGTTGGACAACGCCAAGCTCCATGAACTGCCCGACACGGTCGAAGTACTTCAACGGCCAGAGGCAGCGCGCTACACGTTCAATGCGACAGGTGCGCGCAAGGGCCGTGCCGAGCAAACAGCAGTAGGCACGGTCATCGAGTCGGACAGCACCGAGACCACGTTGATGGACTGGCGCGGCGACGGCGACACGTTCCTCTACACGGTCCCGTTGGGTGGAAACCGGCTGCTGGTGGAGGAGACCTGCCTGGCGCGCAGGCCCGGCATGCCGTTGCAGGAGCTCCGCGAACGCCTGCACGCTCGTCTCGCCCCAGGCGAAGAAGAGGAGCTCGTGCGTTTTCCCCTCGACGCACCGAGGGCCGCGGGCAACGCTTTCGGCGCCGCGGCCGGGTTCATTCACCCCGCCACCGGCTACAGCGTCGCCACCTCACTGCAGCTCGCTCCGCAGGTGGCCGCGGCGATCAAGGCGAACGAGGATCCCCAGCACGTCATCTGGCCGAGGAAGGCGCGCATCGTGCACGCCATGCGCATGAGGGGTCTCGAAGCGCTCCTCCGCTTCAGCCCGGACGAGACGCTGGACTTCTTCGAGGTGTTCTTCCAGCTCGACCAGGAGTTGCAGCGCGCCTACCTGTCCAGCCGTGATGACCTCAAGACAACAGCAGCCGCCATGCTCGCGTTGTTCCGCACGGCTCCAGGCCACCTCAGGTGGAAACTTCTCCGCTGAACTCCCAGCGTGAGGGCCATGTCACCGAACGCACCGCTGGTGTGGCAAATGGCCGCCGAGCTCGTGAACAGCTGGTGAACCCGCTTGGAGCCAGTCGTTCGCACCGGCACGATCGGAACGTGCCCGCATTGCTGGATGACGTCAGGTTCGCCTTCCAGCCGCTGTTCAACCTGAACACCGGGGGCGTCGTCGCGATCGAGGCTCTGGCCCGGCCGCACGACGGCAGCGTGCAGGATCTGCTCCAGGCCGCCTTCCGGGCGGGCCTGCTGGCCAACGCCGACGTCGGACTGGCCTGCCGCGCCGTCCGGTCCGCGGCCGACTTCGACCTGATGCTGCCCCTGCACGTGAACCTGCTCGCGATCACGATCGCGGACAAGCCCGAGGTCATGAGCCCCCTCTACGGCGCTCTCCGGGACGTGGGCCGGTCGCCGGACGGCGTGGTCATCGAGATCGGCGAGCCGTACTCGCGGGCGAACCGCGGCCGGCTGGCCCGTGGCATGCAGACGCTGCGGAACAACGGTTTCCGCATCGCGCTCGACTGCGTGGGCGAGGGGGACGTACCGCTCGGCCTGCTGACCAGTGCCTCGCCGGACTACCTCAAGCTCGACCGCGAGATCGTCCGCTCGCTGCCCGACGACGCCGCGCGGGGTGCGCTGGTGAAGTCGCTGGTGCACCTCGGCGAGTACACCGGTGGCCAGGTGGTGGCCGAGGGCGTGGAGACCGAGGCGGAGCTGACCTACCTGCGCAAGCTGGGAGTGGGGTACGCGCAGGGCAAGTTCCTCGCGCCCCCGCAGCGCAGGCCGGCGGTGAACGCGCGCATCGCGCCCGAGGCGGTCACGGAGACCGGCGAGATCCGGCGCACCACCACGGGTCCGCGGATCACGGCCTTCCTGCACCCCGCCACGGTGCTGCCCGAGAACGCCACGAGCGAGGAGGTGCGCGAGGTCCTGGCCTCGCAGCCTTCGGTCACGGGTGTCGTTCTCGTGGACGACGAGGGCCGCCCGAAGTGGTCGGTGGACCGCAACCGGTTCCTGCTCGCGGTGACCGGTCCGTACGGGCACGCCCTGCACGCCAAGCGAGAAGCCGCACGGCTCGCGGACAAGCCACACGTCATCGGCACCGAGGCGTCGGCGCTCGATCTTCTGGACCTGGTGACGGGTGCGAACCGTGAACGCACGAACGACGACCTCATCGTCGTGGACCACAACGAGCGGTGCATGGGTGTCGTGCGCGTGGCCGACGTCGTGCGCGGTGTCGCCGAACTCAAGGTGGAGCAGGCGGCCGCACTGAGCCCGTTGACGCGCCTTCCCGGCAGCGACGCGGTCGCGAGGGAAGTGGACAGGCGCATCGAGCTCGGCGAGATCTTCGCTATCTCCTGGCTGGACGTCGACAGCTTCAAGCTGGTCAACGACACGGTCGGGTTCGCGGCGGGCGACGACCTGATCCGCGAGATCGGGCACGACCTGGCGGACCTCGCGCACGCGTTCCCCGGCACGCAGGTCGGGCACGTCGGCGGTGACGACTTCCTCCTCCTCGCGGGACTCGACGAGACGGTGCCGCTGAGTGCTCGTTTGCTCGACAAGCCGTACACGGCAGAGGGACGACACGTCACCCTCTCTCTTGCGACCCTTATCTGTGCCCCGGGATCAGTGGGGTCGTATCGCGAGGTGTCGCGGTTGCTGGCACCAGTGAAGGAGCACGCGAAGTCGCTCGCCGGGTCCAGCTGGGTCATGGGCCGGCCGGGTACCGAACGACGCGACGTGCTGCGTGGTGTCGTGCAGCGCGCGGTGAGTTAACAAGTACAACCAAACGCCTCCTGTGCGGCGCGCTGATCACTCATAGCATCGAGAGTGCTACTCAGTGCACAGGAGGTTCGCGTGCAGGTCGGCAGCAGAACTCAAGCGGTACCCGCGCAACGCAGAAGCATGGACGGCCTCCTCACCGTTGGCGTGGAAGAAGAATTCGTTCTCGTCGAAGCCTCCACGGGGCATTTGGCCAACCGTGCCAAGGAAGTGCTCACCGGGGCCGACCAGTTCGAGGTGGACCTGCAGCCGGAAATCGCGCAATACCAGGTGGAATCGGCCAGCGGCATCTGCACGGACATGGCCGTGCTGCGCGAGCAACTGGCCGTGGCGCGCCGGGCGTTGATCGAACGGGCCGCGCACCACGACGCGAAGCTCGCCGCGACCGGGACACCGGTGCTGGGCCTCACGATGCCGACGCCGCTGACGAACTCTCCGCGCTACCACCGGATGGCGCAGGAGATGGGCGCGCTCACCAACGACCTCGCGATCTGCGGCTGCCACGTGCACGTCGGTCTGCCCGACGACGAGTCGAAGATCTTCGTGAGCAACCACCTGCGGCCGTGGCTGCCCACGTTGCTGGCGCTGGGCGCGAACTCGCCGTACTGGCTCTACGGCGACACGGGGTACGCGAGCTGGCGGTACGTGGTCTGGAACCGTTGGCCCACTTCGGGTGCGCCGCCGCACTTCGACTCCGCGGCCGAGTACTACTCGGCACGGGAGGAGATCGTCGCGAGCGGCGCGGCGATGGACGCCGGGATGCTCTACTGGGACATCCGGCTCTCCGCCCGCCACCCCACGCTGGAACTGCGGGTCTCCGACGTCGCGCCGACGGTCGAGGAGGCGGTGCTGATGGCCGCTCTGGTGCGCGGGATCGCCGCCACCGCACTGAGTTCCGGTGCCGCGCCGGTGAAACTGCCACCGCACCTGCTGA
This sequence comes from Lentzea californiensis, assembly GCF_024648825.1. Taxonomy (GTDB): domain Bacteria; phylum Actinomycetota; class Actinomycetes; order Mycobacteriales; family Pseudonocardiaceae; genus Lentzea; species Lentzea californiensis. The sequence continues at coordinate 256,051 of NZ_JANBBE010000013.1, read as the reverse complement.
AGGTCGCGATGTGGCGGGCCGCGCGCGACGGCCTGGAGGGCTTCGGCATCGACCCGGCGACGGGCGCGCCCACACCCGCGTCGTCGATCGTCGCGTCACTGCTGCGGTGGATCAGGCCGGCGCTGGAGTTCTCCGGTGACCACGAGATGGTGACCACCGCGATCGACCGGTTGCTGCTCGACGGCACCGGGGCGGTGCGGCAGCGCCGGGCGTTCGCGCGGCGCGGCAGGCTGGACGACGTGGTGGGATTCCTGGTGGCGCAGACATCTCCGGTCTGAGTTCTAGGCGGTGTCTGACGGTTTCGTTCGGTGAGAGGCGCGGGCGAGCGATCCGCGGACGGTGTCGCCGCGACGGCCTCATACCGGGCGTATCCGGGCGTTGCGGCGGCGCAGTCCGCGGATCCCTCGGCCGCCACTATCGCCCGGCGGAGTTGTCGGACACCGCCTGGGCGAGCAAAGGGATCGAGGCCAGCACGATCGTCGACGCGACGGCCGCCGACATGCCGTAGCGCAACCGCTGCCCGGCGGTCGGCAGGTCCCGCGCGAGCAGGAACGCCGAGCACGCGACGACACCGACGGCCGCCCAGAGCGGGCCGAACCGGAACCACAGTCCGCCACCGACCAGCAGCAGCCCGCCGACGGTCAACTGGGTGGTCTCGCTGAAGGCGTGCAGCACTGCGCGTGACCCGGTGCGGGTGTCGCCGCCCCGGCCGGGCACGGCCCACCAGAGCGACTGGCCCGTGGCGAGGGCGGCGACCCCGGAGAACAACAGCCACACCGCCGGGTCGGCCCGTCCCCCGGCCGCCGCGTAGGCGGTCACGCTCGGCAGCAGCCCGGTGGCGATCGCCAGCGCCACCGGACCGGCATATCCGCGCCGCTCCAGCCTGATCGGTTCGAGGTTGTACGCCAGGTGCAGCGCCAGGACCAGCCCGACACCGATCGCGGCCTTCCACGACACGGCGGCGGCCAGGGCGAGCGCGAAGATCATCTCGAAGGCCGCCAGCGCGAGGACCCTCCGCGCGCCGATCTCCTGGACCGCCCGCCGGCGTTCGTCGGTGGCGTGGACGTCGTCGCGGGCGCCGGCGTAGGCGTTGAGCGGCTTGCCGGAGATGATCGCGACGAAGTTCGCGAGCACCACGAGCACCACGGCGAGGTCGAACCTCGTTGCGTAGCAGGCACCCCAGGAGGCGGCGCACGCGTAGTGCACGCCGAAGGGGTGGTCCAGGCGGTGGAGGTAGGTCAACGCCGGCACGTGGCCCCCGGAGATGGCGACTGCGTAACCCTAGGAACACAGAGAGTAGCACTCTGCGGCATTCGCACCGCAGCGCGTTGGGCCGTTCAGTGGACCAGCCTGCGGGGTGCTTCGGGCGGGCGGATGCTGGGCGAAAGGCCGGAAGGAGGAGGTTGTGACGACAGCGCGCGACATCATGCACCCCGGAGTGCGGTGCGTGGCCGAGGACGCGAGCCTCGTCGAGGCCGCCCGCATGATGCGGGACCTCGACGTCGGTTCCCTGCCGATCTGCGGCAAGGACGACCGGCTGCACGGGATCATCACCGACCGCGACATCGTGATCAGGGCCGTGGCAGAAGGACTCGACCTCGCGACGACCCGCGCCGGCGAGTTCGGCGGCCACGTCCACTGGGTCGACGCGGACGACCCGCTGGAACACGTGCTCGAGACCATGGGCGAGCACCAGATCCGGCGGCTGCCGGTGATCGAGGACCACCGGCTGGTCGGCATGGTGTCCGAGGCGGACCTCGCGAGGCACCTGCCGGAGGACCAGCTGGCGGCGTTCGTCGAACGGGTCTACGCCTGAGGTGACCTGCTGACGCCGTGCTCCAGGTAACGGGTTTCGCCTGATTCCCTCGCTCGTAACGCTTCCGCGACCCTGCGGGCGAGTCTGGGGATCAGGCGCTTCCCCGCCTGGGACGGCGTCACGAACTCGTACGACCTGAGCTCTTCCGCCTGAAGCTGGATGTGGTCGCCAGCGGTGAGCAGCCCGCCCTCGAAGACGAACAGGACGCGGTCCTCACCGTCGCGCGGCGCCCAGTCGGCCACGAGCAGGCGGCCGAGTTCCCTGACGAGACCCAGTTCCTCCTCGATCTCGCGGCGGCAGGCCTCGCTCGGCGTCTCGCCGTGCTCGATCACCCCGCCCGGGATCTCCCAGTACGGCTTGTAGGTGGGCTCCACGAGCAGGAGGCGCCCTGCTTCGTCGAAGAAGAGGGCGCCTGCTCCGGAGAGCGCTCTGCTGCTGTGATCCACAGTTCCTTTGTACGGTGGTCGTCCCGCCAGGAGTTGAACCTGGGACCTACCGCGTATCAGGCGGACGCTCTCACCGGGCTGAGCTACGGGACGGAGTGGAAGACGAGGGTGTCGAACCCTCCAGGGCGATCTTGCAAGGATCACCTGCGCGCCGGCGCGTCCCCCGATTCGGTTGTGTCGTGCCCCAGGCAGGATTCGAACCTGCACTGGACGCGTTCTGAGCGCGTTGCCTCTTCCGTTGGGCTACCGGGGCGTGCGGATCCGGGGAGTCGAACCCCGACTGTCATGGCCCTCGACCATGTGCCTCTACCAGTTGGGCTAGATCCACTTGTGACGAGCGGCCGGAGGGCATCGAACCCTCTGCTTCGGTTTGGAAGACCGACGTGTCCGCCGAGTTCACCACAGCCGCATTGTTTTCGAGCAGCACCGATGGAAGGAGTCGAACCCTCGGGAAACGGGTTTGGAATCCGTTCCGCTTCCAAAGCTCATCGGCATTGGCCGGACAAAAAGAAAACCGCCCAGGTTTCCCGTGGGCGGCTCCGAGGTCATGACCTGGGGATCAGGTCATGGCGTGGAGCCCCACGCCACCGCCAGCAGACCGCCGGCGATGAGGGCGAGAATTCGCCATCCCGCGAGCTGAGCCTTGGCAAGCATGTCTTCCTCCGGTTGATCTCTGTTGTTCGTGATGGGATCAAGCTATGCGACCGTCGCGAACACTCGCAACGCATTTAACTGACTTCGGCGCGGTGTTCCAGATGCTGGATCCCGGCGGAGGAACCACCCTTTCGGGCGGCCCCTCCGCGTCATGATCAACGCATCACAGGATGGTGGCTGTCGCGGCTTCGAGGCGGAGCTGCTGGTTGGTGGTGCCTGCCATCCTGGTCTGGCCGGGACCGACGCAGTCCTCCTTCTGCCACCTGTAGTTCTGGCCGTGCGCGTTGTTGCAGCTCCACCGGGTGGTGTGGCCGAACCTGAACGCCTCCATGCGGCGGAACTGGCCGGTGGTACCGATCGCGAATTCCCGGGCGTCGTACTCGCAGCGCAGGCCCTGCCACCCGTAGTCCTGGCCGTGCGCCTCGGCGCAGGTGTGACCACCGGTGTTGCCGGCCACGATCAGGACGGCTTCGAGGCGCAGGGACAGGCCCTCGGTCCCCGCCATGGCCCAGTCGCCGTCGTTGCTGCAGTCCACGGCTTGCCACCCGTAGTCCTGGATGTGCCCGGTGAAGCACACGTAAGGATCGGCCGAGGCGGCGAAGACTGGGAAGGCGGGCCGGGTCCGCCACGCTTCTGCGCTGATTCCAGGAGGCGGTTTCTCGGTGTCCGCGTTCGCGGGTGCGGTCAATACCCCGACAAACGCGAGAATGGTCGTCAAATAGACAGCGACACGGGTCCCTACCTGCACGTTGCGTCTCCCCCAGGTGTTGTGACGACACGGAGGGCACGCGAGAATAAGCCTTCAGAAATGAAGGCGTGAACCGGAAGCCCCCCAGGCCGACTGGCACCACCAACCATTCCAGGTGTGCCCAGGGCCGTCACTAGAGCTTTCGGCGTAATCGCCTGGACGAAGCAAACGGCGCGCACCCCGCAGGACGCGCGCCGTTCGAACGAACCGAGATCAGACGGTGAAGCCCAGCGCGCGCAGCTGCTCGCGGCCGTCGTCGGTGATCTTCTCCGGGCCCCACGGCGGCATCCACACCCAGTTGATGCGGAAGTCCGCCACGAGACCGCCGCTGCCGCCGCCGGTGAGGGCCGCGCGGGTCTGGTCCTCGATGACGTCGGTCAGCGGGCAGGCCGCCGACGTGAGCGTCATGTCGATGGTGGCGACGTTCTTCTCGTCGACGTGGATGTCGTAGACGAGCCCGAGGTCGACGACGTTGATGCCGAGCTCCGGGTCCACGACGTCGCGCATCGCCTCTTCGAGGTCGTCGAGCGCGGCGACGTCAGCTGTGGGCTCGAAGACCGGCATGCCTTCGGCTCCCCGGACGACTTCTTCGGTGCTCATGCTGCTCCCTGGCTTCGTGCTACTGCGTCTTTGAAGGCCATCCAGCCCAGCAGCGCGCACTTCACGCGCGCCGGGTACTTCGCGACTCCGGCGAAGGCGATGCCGTCCTCGAGGACGTCCTCGTCCGGCTCCACCTTGCCGCGGCCCTGCATCAGCTCGACGAACGCGTCCAGCTTCTCGAACGCCTCGCCCACGGGCTTACCCACGACGAGGTCGGTCAACACCGACGTCGAGGCCTGGCTGATCGAGCAGCCCTGGCCGTCGTAGGAGACGTCCTTCACCACGTCGTCGACGAGGTGCACCCGGAGCGTCACCTCGTCGCCGCAGGTCGGGTTGACCTGGAACGACTCCGCGTCGAACGGGTCGCGCAGGCCTCGGCCGTGCGGGTTCTTGTAGTGGTCCAGGATGATCTCCTGGTACATCTGCTGGAGCTGCATCAGGCCACCCCGAAGAACTTCTGCGCCTCGCGGACGCCGTCGACCAGAGCGTCGACCTCGTCCAGCGTGTTGTACAGGTAGAACGACGCGCGCACCGACGACTGGGCGTTCAGGCAGCGGTGCAGCGGCCACGCGCAGTGGTGGCCGACGCGCACGGCGATGCCCAGGCTGTCCAGCACCTGGCCGGCGTCGTGCGGGTGGACGCCCTCGATCTCGAACGGCACGGCGCCGCCCCTGGCGACCGTGTCCTGCGGGCCGATCAGGCGAACACCCTTGACGGCCGAGAGACCCTCGAGCGCGGCAACGGTCAGCGCGTGCTCGTGGGCGTTGACCCGCTCCATGCCGACGACGCTGAGGTAGTCCACCGCCGCACCCAGACCGACGGCCTGGGAAGTCATGGGCGAACCGGCCTCGAAGCGCTGCGGCGGCGGGGCGAACGACGAGCCCTCCATCTTCACCAGCTCGATCATCGAGCCGCCGGTGATGAAGGGGGGCAACGCCTCCAGCAGCTCACGGCGTCCGTAGAGGACACCGATACCGGACGGGCCGAGCATCTTGTGGCCGGAGAACGACGCGAAGTCGACGCCCAGCGCGCGGAAGTCGACCGGGCTGTGCGGCACGGACTGGCACGCGTCCAGCACCGTCAGCGCGCCGACCTTGCGCGACGCCGCGACGAGCACGTCGACCGGGTTGATCACGCCGGTCACGTTCGACTGGTGGGTGAACGCGACGACCTTGGTGCGCGGCGTGATCACGCTGTCCACATCGGACAGGTCGAGACGACCGTCCTGGGTCAGCGTGAACCACTTGAGCGTCGCACCGGTCCGCGAGGCGAGCTGCTGCCACGGAACGAGGTTCGCGTGGTGCTCCATCTCGGTCACGACGATCTCGTCGCCGGGACCCACGACGAAGCGCGCGGCCTCGGGACCCGAGGTCGCGGCGTTGCCCATCGCGTACGCCACGAGGTTGAAGCCCTCGGTGGCGTTCTTGGTGAACACCAGCTCGCCGAAGTCGGCGCCGACGAAGTCCGCGATGCGCTGACGCGCACCCTCGTACGCGTCGGTCGCTTCCTCGGCCAGCTGGTGGGCACCCCTGTGCACAGCGGCGTTGTGCTGCTGCAGAAAAGCTTTTTCAGCGTCCAGAACCTGCGTCGGGCGTTGCGAGGTGGCGCCGGAGTCCAGGTAGACCAGGCGCTTCCCGTCACGAACGGTGCGAGACAGGATCGGGAAGTCCGCCCTCAGGGCGGCCACGTCCAATGGTGCTGCGGTGGTGGTCACAGCGCCTCCTCTCAACACCTGGTAACGCTAGGAAATGGCTGCGGCTTCCGTCTTGCCGGTGTACTTCACGTAACCCTCGGACTCGAGCACGTCGGCCAGCTCACGGCCACCGGACTCGACGATCCGGCCGTTCGCGAAGACGTGCACGAAGTCCGGCTGGATGTACTTGAGGATCCGGGTGTAGTGCGTGATCAGCATGACGCCGACCTCACCGGAGGCCTTGTAGCGGTTGACGCCCTCGGACACGACGCGCAGGGCGTCGACGTCCAGACCGGAGTCGGTCTCGTCGAGGATCGCGATCTTCGGCTGGAGCAGGCCCAGCTGCAGGATCTCGTGGCGCTTCTTCTCACCACCGGAGAAGCCCTCGTTCACCGAACGCTCGGCGAACGCCGGGTCGATGTCGAGGTCTGCCATCGCACCCTTGACCTCCTTCACCCAGTGGCGGAGGTTCGGGGCCTCGCCGCGCACGGCGGTGGCGGCGGTGCGCAGGAAGTTCGACATCGAGACGCCGGGGACCTCGACCGGGTACTGCATGGCGAGGAAGAGGCCCGCGCGGGCGCGCTCGTCGACGGACATCTCGAGGACGTCCTCACCGTCGAGCGTGACGGTGCCCGAGGTGATCGTGTACTTCGGGTGCCCGGCGATCGCGTAGGACAGCGTGGACTTGCCGGAGCCGTTGGGGCCCATGATGGCGTGCGTCTCGCCGGCCTTGATCGTCAGGTCGACGCCCTTGAGGATCTCCTTGGGAGCGTCCTCGCTGACGACCGAGACGTGCAGGTCCTTGATCTCAAGGGTGGCCATGACTTGCCGTTCTCCTGGTGGTGTAGCTAGAAGTCAGTCAGTTCGTGGTGACGGTGACGTCGACGAAGACGTCACCGTCACGGATGTCGACGGCGTAGACGTCGACCGGTTCGCTTGCGGGTGGCGACGAGGGCGCGCCGGTCTCCAGGTCGAAGCACGACCCGTGCAACCAGCACTCGATCCCCTTGCGGGAGACCTCGCCCTCGCTCAGCGACACCGCGGCGTGCGAGCACAGATCAGCGAGTGCGTGCACCCGCTCGCCGTCGCGCACCAACACGACATCAGTTCCATCGACGTCGGCGGCGAACGGCTTGCGGTCGTCCAGTGAGGACAGTGCACACACCTTGATCACGTGCCGACCGCCTCGAGCTCTGCCTCGATGGCCGCTTCGAGACGCTCGCGCACCTCGGGAACGGCGATCTTCGCGATCAGCTCCTGGAAGAAGCCTCGCACGACGAGACGCCGTGCCTGGTCCTCCGGGATGCCGCGCGCCTGCAGGTAGAAGAGCTGCTCGTCGTCGAACCGGCCGGTGGCGCTGGCGTGGCCCGCACCCTCGATCTCGCCGGTCTCGATCTCCAGGTTCGGCACCGAGTCGGCACGCGCACCGTCGGTGAGGATCAGGTTCCGGTTCAGCTCGAACGTCTCGGTGCCCTCGGCAGCGACACGGATGAGCACGTCACCGATCCACACCGCGTGCGCGCCTTCGCCCTGCAACGCGCCCTTGTAGACGACGTTGCTGCGGCACTTGGCCTGCGCGTGGTCGATGAACGGCCGGTGCTCCTGGTGCTGGCCCGCGTCCGCGAAGTACAGACCGAACAGCTCGGCGTCTCCGCCGCGGCCCGCGTACTGCACGACCGGCGTCACGCGCACGACGTTGCCGCCGAGCGTGACCACGGTGTGCTTGATGGTCGCGTCGCGACCGAGCTTCACGTGGTGCTGCGAGACGTGCACGGCGTCGTCGGCCCAGTCGTGGATGGTGATCACCGTGAGGTGAGCGCCGTCCGCGACGAGGAACTCGACGTTGTCCGCGTACGCGCCGGAGCCGCGGAAGTCCAGGATCACGGTGCCCTCGGCGAACTGCGAGGCCTTGACCTGGATGTGGCCGTAGGCGACGGCGTCCACACCGGCGCCGGTCACCGTGACGGTGGTCGGCTCGGACTTCACGTCACCGGGCAGCGTCACGATCGTGGCGTTCTCGAAGGACGAGTACGCCTGCGCCGCGACGCGGTCACCGGGGACGCCGGCGGTGCCGAGCCGTGAGTCGTCACGACCCACGGTCTCGACGGTGACGCCGGAGGCGGCGCTCACCTCGACGGCAGCGGTACCCGTTGCCGCAGCGCCGGAGTGCAGACCGGCAAGACGCTTGAGAGGCGTGAAGCGCCAGATCTCCTCACGGCCGCCCGGCACCTCGAACGCGTTCACGTCGTAGGACGTGAAGTGCTCCGCGCGAGAGGTGACCGGAACGACGGCTCCGTGGGAGTGGGGTTTCGTAGACAGGGCGGCCATGTCAGCCGACGGCCCCTTCCATCTGCAGTTCGATCAGGCGGTTCAGCTCGAGGGCGTACTCCATGGGGAGCTCGCGCGCGATGGGCTCGACGAACCCGCGCACGATCATCGCCATGGCCTCGTCCTCGCCCAGGCCGCGCGACATCAGGTAGAACAGCTGGTCCTCGGAGACCTTCGAGACCGTGGCCTCGTGCCCCATCTGCACGTCGTCCTCGCGGACGTCGACGTACGGGTAGGTGTCCGACCGGCTGATGGTGTCGACCAGCAGCGCGTCGCACTTCACCGTGGACTTCGAGTGGTGCGCCCGCTTGTTGACCTGGACCAGGCCGCGGTACGACGTGCGGCCACCGCCACGCGCCACCGACTTCGAGATGATCGTCGAAGAGGTGTGCGGTGCCATGTGGACCATCTTGGCGCCGGCGTCCTGGTGCTGGCCCTCGCCCGCGAACGCGATCGAGAGGACCTCGCCCTTGGCGTGCTCGCCCATCAGCCAGACGGCCGGGTACTTCATGGTCACCTTGGAGCCGATGTTGCCGTCGACCCACTCCATGGTCGCGCCCTCTTCGGCCTTGGCGCGCTTGGTGACCAGGTTGTAGACGTTGTTCGACCAGTTCTGGATCGTCGTGTAGCGGCAGCGGCCGCCCTTCTTCACGATGATCTCGACCACGGCCGAGTGCAGCGAGTCCGAGGAGTAGATCGGCGCGGTGCACCCCTCGACGTAGTGCACGTAGGCACCCTCGTCGACGATGATCAGCGTGCGCTCGAACTGACCCATGTTCTCGGTGTTGATCCGGAAGTAGGCCTGCAGCGGGATGTCCACGTGCACGCCCTTCGGCACGTAGATGAACGAGCCACCGGACCACGTCGCGGCGTTCAGCGCCGAGAACTTGTTGTCACCCGCGGGGATGACGGAGCCGAAGTACTCCCGGAAGAGTTCCGGCTGTTCCTTCAGAGCGGTGTCCGTGTCGAGGAAGAGGACGCCCTGCTGCTCCAGGTCCTCGCGGATCTGGTGGTAGACGACCTCGGACTCGTACTGGGCGGCGACACCGGCGACGAGGCGCTGCTTCTCGGCCTCCGGGATGCCCAGGCGGTCGTAGGTGTTCTTGATCTCCTCGGGCAGGTCCTCCCAGGAGGTGGCCTGCTTCTCGGTAGAACGCACGAAGTACTTGATCGAGTCGAAGTCGATCCCAGAGAGGTCAGCGCCCCAGCTCGGCATCGGCTTGAGGTCGAAGAGCTTCAGCGCCTTCAACCGGTACTCGAGCATCCACTCGGGCTCGCTCTTCTTCGCCGAGATGTCGCGGACGACATCCTCGCTGAGGCCTCGGCGTGCGCTCGCGCCGGCAGTGTCCGAGTCGGCCCAGCCGAACTCGTAGTTGCCGAGAGACGCAATCGTCTCTTCCTGCGTGAGCGGAGACTGCACCGTGGTGGGCGTGCGCTGCTCGGCAGCGGTAGTCATGCGGGCTCCCCTCCATCATCTGGGATCCGTGGAACGTTCGGGATGTGCGTCGTGCACACGGCGTGGCCGCGTGCGATCGTCGCGAGGCGCTGCACGTGGGTACCGAGGAGATTCGCGAACGTCTCCGTCTCGGTCTCGCACAGCTGGGGGAACTCGGCGGCGACGTGGGCGACCGGGCAGTGGTGCTGGCACAACTGCTCGCCCGTACCCACGTTTCGCGCCGCCGCAGCGTAACCCTCCCTGGTCAACGCGGTCGCGAGGGCCTTGGCCCGTTCGGCGGGCGTGACCTGGGCCACGATCGTCGAACGGTGACCGTCCACGAGTGCGTCGACACGACTTTGCGCGAAGGCGCGCACTGCCTCTTCCCCGCCAGTCTGGGCGAGGAACCTGAGGGCGGCGACCGCGAGGTCGTCGTAGGCGTGGCCGAACCGGGCTCGTCCGGCGTCAGTCAGCAGGAAGAACTTCGCGGGACGGCCACGGCCACGTTGGGTCTGCCGGGGTGCGTCCCTCGTCGTCGCCTCTCCGTCCGCGAGCAGCGCGTCGATGTGACGACGCACGGCCGTGGGACTGATGCCCAGCTCCTCGGCGATGCTCGCCGCGGTGACCGGGCCCTGCTCCAGCAGGAGCCTGGCGACAGCACGCCGAGTCTTGCCGTCGTGCTGCGGCACGGCGTCAAGGTAGGTCTCGGCGTTTTTCACAACACCAGTGTTGCGTATTTCGCCGGAGGTCGCAAAGATCGCGGTCACAGGGTGACCTGACTCACGGCTGAACGTGGCTGGATACGCTGCTCCCATGTCCACGAACGGCGGAGCTATCACTCCGGAGAGCGACCTCTTGAACGGTCGGGAGCGTCGCCAGCTGGACATCGTCCGTCGCTGGGGCACCATCGGTGCGTTGCTGCTGACCGTGGGATCGCTGGGCGGCGGGGCCGCACCGATCTACTCGCCGCTCTACGGCGTGCCCGTGCTCGGGCTCTTCTCGAGGATGCCCAGTGTCGCGATGGGGGTCGTCTGGACCGGCATCTTCATGATCGTGTCGGCCTGGCTGGCGCTGGGCCGGTTCGTGAAGCCCGGCCGGCCGAGGCTGATCTCGCGCGGTCAGATGGACCGCACGCTGCTGATGTGGACCGTGCCGCTCGTCTTCTGCGTGCCGATGTTCTCCCGCGACGTGTACTCGTACCTGGCGCAGAGCGAGATCGCGGCGCGCGGGCTCGACCCGTACGAGCTGGGGCCCGCGAACGCGCTGGGCGTCGACCACGTGCTGACGCGCGGTGTGCCGAACATCTGGCGGGAGACGCCGGCGCCGTACGGGCCGTTGTTCCTCGCGTTCGGCCGGTTGACCGCGATGCTGACCGGCGACCACGTGGTGTCCGGTGTGTTCGTGCACCGGCTGCTCGTGCTGGTCGGCCTGGGGATGATCGTGTGGGCGCTGCCCCGGCTCGCGGCCCGGTTCGGGGTGCCGCCGGTCGGCGCGTTGTGGCTGGGCGCGCTGAACCCCCTGGTGCTGTTCCACATCGTCATCGGCGTGCACAACGACGGCCTGGCGCTCGGCCTGATGCTGGTCGGCCTGGAGCTCGCGATGCGCGGGCTGGAACCGTTGAAGTGGACCTGGATCACACTGGGCGCCGGGGTCATCGTGTGCGGGGCGATGGTGAAGATCCCCGCGATGGCCGCGCTCGGGTTCCTCGGCGTGATGGTGGCGCGCAAGCTCGGCGGGCAGCTCAAGCACCTGGCCGCCGTGGCCGGGATCATGGCCGTCATAGCGGCGGCCGGGGTGGTGGTGATCTGCCTCGGCACCGGGTTCGGCTTCGGCTGGGTCGAGACGCTGAACGTCGCGTCGACCGTGAAGTCGTGGATGTCGCCGCCGACCGCGCTGGGCTTCCTCGGCGCCGGCACCGGCATCCTGCTGGGCCTCGGCAACCACACCGAGGCGATGATCTCGCTGACCCGGCTGCTCGGGCAGGCCGTGTCCGTGGTGATCACGGTCGGGCTGCTGTGGCGCAGCTTCAAGGGCCGGATCAAGGCGATGAACGGCCTGGGCGCGGCTCTGGGCGCGATCCTGGTGCTCGGGCCGGTGCTGCAGCCCTGGTACGTGCTGTGGGCGGCGATCCCGCTGGCCACCGCCGTGGTCGGGCCGAAGTTCCGGATGTTCGCCATGGTGACGTCGGCGATCATCGCGATCATCCTGCCGCCGACCGGGTCCGCGTTCGACGGGCGTGCCTACACCGTGCCGCAGGCGGTCGCCGGCGCGGTGATCACGTTCGCGGTCTGCGTGCTGGTCGCCCGCAAGCGGGTCGGGCCGTTCCTGAAGTCCGACCCCGCCGGCGGAGGACAGGTCTGAGGGGCCAGTCCGGCCGGTAACCCCGAACCTCCGGCGAGCGAGTCACCCGCAGGGGAAGATCTTCGCCGGAGGGGGTGACGTGGCATGTCCGAACAACCCATGTCGCGGGAAGAGGTCCGGTTCGCCGTCGTGCTCAACGGCGGTGTGAGCCTCGCCGTCTGGATGGGCGGCGTCGTGCTGGAGCTCGACCGCCTGACCAGGCAGGGATCGGTGTACCAGCCGCTGCTGGACCTGGTCGGCTGCACGGCGCGAGCGGACGTCATCGCGGGCACGTCCGCAGGCGGCATCAACGGCGCCGCGCTGGCGTTGTCGCAGGTCAACAAGCAGGCCGACCTGACGAGGCTGCGCGACCTCTGGGCCGAGCAGGGGCGGATGGAGCAACTGCTGCGCACGCCGTTCCGCGGCCAGCCGGGCTCGCTGCTCAAGGGCGACGAGTTCTTCCTGCCCCGGCTGCAGGAGGCGCTGGCCAGGCTCACCGCGGACTTCGAGCCGACCGAGCCCGACGAGCGCCCGATCGACCTGCGCATCACCACCACGCTGCTCGGCGGCGTCCCGGAGGTGACCTACGACGACCTGGGCCAGCCGCTGACGCAGTCGGTGCACCAGGGTTCGTTCTCGTTCCGCCGCGACCCCTACAACTGGGTCAGCGAGGAGACCAGGGACGACTTCGCGGCCGCGACGCTGAACGACCGCGTGCTGCAGCTCGCGCTGGCAGCGCGGTCGAGTGCCAGCTTCCCGTTCGCGTTCGAGCCGAGCTTCATCCCGGTCGGCGGCCAGGCCACACCGGACCGCCCGGACATGGCGGACGTCGCCAGCTGGGCGAACGGCGGCGACCGCAGCAGGTTCGCGGTCGACGGCGGTGTCCTCGTGAACACGCCGACGAAGGAGGCCCTCGAGGCCATCGACCGGATGCCGGCGGACGGGCCGGTGCGGCGGGTGATGCTGCTGGTCTTCCCGCACGCCGAACCGCTGGGTTCCGAGCCGGTGGCCGACACGTTCGACAAGGGACTGACGACGGTCGGGTCCGGCGGCAAGCTGCTGGGCGCGATGTCCAGCCAGGCCGGCCGGACCTACGTCGAGAAGATCGAGGAGCACAACCGGCGCGCCGCCGGCAGCAGGGGCGGCCGGATGGCGTTGCTGGAACGGCTGCACGCGGGCGGCGAGGACGTCGTCGGCGAGGTGTACTCGCTGGCGGACAAGCTCTTCGGCCACTACGAGGACGTCGAGATCCGGCTCGCGGCACGGCAGGTGACGGCGCAGCAGTTCGCGCTGCCCGGCGGGAATCCGGCGAACTGGTCGTTCGAACGGGCGCGCCGGGCCGCGGAGACCGCGCAGCGCAAGTGGAAGGAGCTGCACGGCGTCCTGCCCTACGTGCCGGGCGTGCGGCTGCCGGGCGTCGTGTGCCGCGAGGACGCGGGCTGGGAGTGGGGCATCACGATGGCCGAACGCCTCGGGGCGTCGGCGCTCGACCTGCTCAAGCGGCTCGTGTGGGTGGTGCCCGAGGCACAGGCCGCTGAGGTCACCACGGCCCGCCGTGAACTCCACCGCGTCCGCGCGGAACTGCGCAGGCTGCGGGAGGAGCTGTTCGACTGGAAACCGTCGGACTCGGTCGGCGAGACCTACTGGACTGGGCGACTCGCGAGCTACCACGAGCACATGGTCGACGGGCACCTCGGTCTGGAGGTCAGGGCGCAGGTCGCCGAGATCGGCCGGGTCGTCGGTGCGGTGCAGCAGGTGATCACCTCGCTCGACGAGCACCGGCTGAAGCTCGGTGGACTGGTCTGCTGGCGCGCGCTGCTCGACGCACCGGCGGCGGCGTCCGAGGCGGGGCTCGGCGACGGCGAGCGGTGGCTGAGTCGCCTGCTGGCGCTGGAGATCGCCGGCACGTGCCTGTCCGACGACGCCTCGACCGGCATGGACACCCCGGTCGAACTGGTGCAGGTGTCGCTGCAGACGCGCAACGCGTTCGCGAAGCAGTCGCTCACGGCCGAGGACAAGGCCGGCGGCGCCTCGCTGTCGCGGTTCTCCGGGTTCCTCAAGCGGTCGTGGCGGGTCAACGACTGGATCTGGGGCCGGCTGGACGGCGCCACGATGCTGTGCCGCGTGCTGTTCGACCCGCGGCGGCTGCGGCGCATGGACCTGCTGGGCCGGCCGGCTGATGATCGGCGCACCGCGGAGGAACGCGCGCAGGCCGTCGTCGACCAGGTCGTCACGGCGATGTTCGGCCTGGAGCTGCCGGTGCAGGTGGCCGTGTGCGCCGAGGAGGCCAAGAAGGAGCTCGCGGGCATCTACGAGACCGAGAACGAGCTCTCGCCGTCGTCGATGAAGCTCGCCGAGCTCGCCGCGTGGGGCCTGCACTGGCGGATCATCTGCGAGGAGCTCCCCCGGCTGCGGGCCGCGATCATCGCCGACCGAGGTGACGGCGCGGACAAGCGTTCGCGGGGCGAGCTGTTCCTGGAGGAGCACGCGGACCTGTTGCGGCGCCTTGAGTATCCGCAGGAGCACACGGTCACGCTGGGCATGTCGGCGCTGAACGCCTTCGACCGCGCGGGCATCGGCCGTGAGCCGCTGACCCAGGAGGCGGCGTCGGACCAGATGATCCGCACGGCCGCGACCGCCGCGGCCGTGGCGGTCACCGTCGCCGACTCCGAACGGTCCGGGCTCGCCGCGGTCAGGCCCGTGACGCGGGTGCTGCGCGGTGCCGCCCTGCTCCCCTACTGGACGATCACCGGCCTGACCCGCGGCGGCAGGCTCGCGCAGTTCCTGGGCCTGCTGGGGCTCGCGGTCGGCGGCGCGCTGGTCGTCATGGCGTTGTTCGGCATGCTGCCCGCGTGGGCCGCCGGTCCGGGTGCGGCGCTCGGCGCGGCCGGCCTGCTCGGCGCCTTCGGTTACGCGGCGCTGCGCAGCGGCACGATGCTGCACGGCCTGGTGCTGCTGTCACCGGTGATCCCGTTGGTGGCCATAGCCGTCGAGAGACTTCCCGACGACACGGCGGAGATCACGACGGGCACGATCACGGTGGCCGGTGTCGCGTTCGTCGTCGCGGCGTTGCTCGTGCTCGGCTCGCTGCCCTCGCCGATCCGCACGCCGCTCGCGGTGATGGCCGACTTCCGGCCGTGGCGGATCATCAGGCGGCGCTGGAAGCAGGCGGCGGTGGTCCTGCTGGTGGCGGGGATGGTCTGGTCGGTGTGGCAGTTCGAACTGCACACCAAGCCGTGGCTGGTGATTCCCGCTTCGATCCTTTGTGGAGCGTTCGGCGTCCGGATGGCGCTGACGGGCGGCAAGTCGTTGCAGCGCTGGCGCCGCGTCGAGGGCGTGTGGGGCACGGAACGCGCCGAGCCTCCCGCCGCCGCGACCGCCGGGTGGGCCGTGGTCTACGGCCTCGGCTACCTCGTGGTCGCCGACGTGCTGCTGGTCATCGGGCCGCGCGGCTGGGGCTGGCAGGCGGTGATCGGCACGGCGCTGGCGTTCGGCCTGACGCTGTTGCTGATCACGCCCTGGTACGTGCCCCGCATCGAACGCCGCCGGCTGCGCGACCAGCTCGTCGACGAGGCCGTGCCGGCGCTCTACCCGCCCGGTTGCGACGTCGCGGCGACGTTGCGCGAACGGCTGGAGGGCCACGCCTCGCTGTACCGGTTCCTCGTCCACGGAGACGGCGAGCACCCCTCCGAGCTCACGCTCTCCCAGGCCGGACTGGTTGTGGCGCAACGGATCGAGGCGAAGCTCCGATGAGGGCCGACGCGACGCGCAACATCCAGGCGGTGCTGCGCGCGGCCGCACGGGTGTTCGCGGCCGACCCCCTCGCGCGGATCGCCGACGTCGCCGAAGCGGCGGGCGTGGACAAGCGGACCGTCTACCGGCGCTTCGACTCGCGCGAGGACCTGCTGCTGGCGGTCTACCGCGCCCGGCTGGACGAGCTCGAGTCGTTGATCGACGCGACCTCCTCCGACGACCGGCCGGTCCGCGACGCGCTGCTGGCGTTCGCCGAGGGCGGTGTCCGGCTCAGCCGCGACTGGCCCGTCGACATCCGCGCCGTGGCCGACCCGGCGATCGGTCAGCGGCGCGAGGAGCTGGACGCGCGGATGGACGAGTTCCTGCGCCGTGCCGAACAGGCGGGGGTCATCGCGGCCGGGTTGCCCGCCAGGTGGTCGTTGCGGACGTTGCAGACCCAGCTGCACACGGTCGCGCAGGAGATGCCCGCGCTCGAGCCCGGTCCCGCCGCCGCGCTCGTGGTCGAGACGTTCCTGCACGGGGTCGGCGCCTGACACCCCTGCGACGAGGGCCAGGCCCGTCGAGAACATTTCGCGCTGCCTGTTCCCAGCATCGTCAATGCGGCACGCGGGGACCTTTCGTACTCTCATGCAGTACGAAAGGTCCCCGCGTGAAACTCAGGCACGGCGTGTCGGTGCTCGACACGCCGCTGAGGTGGATCAGGCTTCGAAAGCGGATTTCCGGCGCAGCACGCCACTGGCACCGGCCCGGCCGCGTCGCGCGACCGGGCCGGTGAGCGCCGGCTCTCAGGCGGCCAGTGCGATGACCGGCACCGTCTGACCCATCGCCCGCGCGTAGAGCGCCTCGAAGCGCTCCAGCGTCGTGGCGAGCGCGTGGTGCGAGATGATCTCGCTGCTGGCCGCGCCCATCCGCGCCCGCATCGGCGCGTCGTGCACCAGCGTGTGCAGGCGCTGCGCCAGCTGGTTCACGTCGCCGGGCTCGAACAGCCAGCCGTTGCGGCCGGAGTGCACGAGGTGCGGCAGCGCCATGGCGTTCGCGGCGATCACCGGCTTGCCCGCCGCCATCGCCTCCATCGTGGCGAGGCTCTGCAGCTCCGCGACGCCGGGCATGACGAACAGGTCGCAGCGGGCGTAGGCGTCGAGCAGGTCGTCCTCGGAGACGAAGCCGTGGAAGCGCACGCGGTCCGTGATCTCCAGGTCACGGGCCAGGAGTTCCCACTCCGCCTTGCAGGTGCCGTCGCCGACGATCTCGCCGAACGCGCCGGGCACGCGGGCCAGGGCGCGCAGGAACTCGTCGACGCGCTTCTCCTCGTCCAGGCGGCCCACGAACAACGCGGTCGGGCGGTCGTTGTGCGTCACGGAACGCTGGTAGCGGGCGATGTCGATGCCGCACGACACGGGCACCGCGGCCGTCGGGAAACCGCTGTCGTGCAACAGCTGCACGGCGCGCGGGGTCGGCGCGGTCACCACGTCGGCGCGGCCGAAGACGCGGGCCAGGTCGCGGTAGGCGAACTTGCGGGCCATGCCCTGCAGGAACGCCGGCACGTGGGCGTGGCTGAACAGGTTCTCCGGCATGAAGTGGTTGGTCGCCAGCGTCGGGATGCCCTGGGCCACCGCGGAGTTCAGGACGAACCGGCCCACCACGAAGTGCGCCTGCACGTGCACGACGTCCGGCTTGAGCGACTTGACCAGCTCGTCGGCCTCGCGAGAGGCCTGCCACGGCAGGCAGAAGCGGAAGTCCGGGTAGAACGGCAGCCGGTGCGACCGCAGCCGGTGGACCGTGACACCGGGGATCTCCGTGGCCCTGGGCGAGTCCGGGGCGATCACGTGGACGTCGTGGCCGTTCTCGGCGAGGCCGGCCGCCAGGCGCTGCGCGAAGCGCGCGGCACCGTTGACGTCCGGCGGGAACGTGTCGGCGGCGATGACGACGCGAAGCGCGCTGGAGGTGTTCACGAGGAGCTCCGTTCGGATGTTTTCACGAGGTTGACGAGCAAGTGCGAACACGCCGCAAACGGCGGCGAGAGAGCAGGCGAACAGCGCGACAGCGGTCAACGGGGACAGCTGCGCGGCCTCGCCGAGCAGGAAGGCGCCGAGGCCGACCGCGACCAGCGGGTCCACCACGGTCAGGCAGGCGACGGCGAGATGAGGGGGCCCGCCGGCGTAGGCGTGCTGGACCAGCCAGCCTCCGACGGCGAGCGAGAGGGCGATGCCGAGCACGGACGCGAGGTGCGAGAGCCCGAAACCGCCTTGCTGCACGGACTGGGAGACCGCGCGCATCAACACGGACACGTAGGCGTATGCGACGCCACCGGCTGATGCGAACGCCACGGCGCGGACGCGTGCATTCGACGTAAGGGCTGCGATCACGCCCGGCACCGCGATCAGGCCGAGAGCCACGAGTCCTGCGGTGAGTTCGATGTCCGGCACGACCTTGGTCGCGGTCGCACTGCCCGAGGCGAGCAACACGAACGCACCGACACCCACGGTCGTGAGCAGGATCGCCGGCAGCTCACGGAAACGGCGGTCCATCAACGCGGTCATGCCGATCGCGAGCACACCGATCGGCTGCACGACCGTCAACGGCGCCATGCCCAGCGCGGCGGCGTGCACCCCGGCACCGGCGACGAGCAACGCGAGCCCGGCGAGCCACCGGGGCTGCCGCAGGACGCTGGCGCGGGCTCCGGTCGCGGCGATCGCGTCGTGCTGCAGGCGGGCCGCCAGGGCGAAGCACACGGCACCGAACACGGCGAGCGTGATGGCGAGCATGGTCATGAGGTGCGCCTCACCTGTAGTGCCGCGATGGCGAAAAGGAGTCCGTAAAGTGATGCGAACAAAACGCGTTCCGTTAATCCGCGTGCCTCGAACCCGGCGAAGGAAACGTGGCTGACCAGAAAAGCCGCACTGGAGACGCTCGCCGTTATTGCGACACCGAGCAGGGCCGGAAATTTGCGGGCGATGAGCACACCGGCCGCGGGCAACGCCATGAACATGACCGCGCCGGCGTACCGGTGGATGTAGCCCGACGTGGACGTCGGTGCCCCCGTCGGATCGGTCGGGAAGATCGTCGACACGGTCAGACCTGCCGACCAGACGCCGATCAGCCACTGCGCTGACCTGCCTGCACCGCGCAGGTGGACGGCCAGCAAAGCCGAGACGGCCGCGAGGCTGAGAGACGTCGCCGCGAGCCAGCCCGTGCCGTTGTCCACGAACACGTAGTCGCTGATCACGTCCGTGACCGGGTTGAGCTGACCCGCCGACATCACGTGCAGGTAGAAAATCGGGACCAGTGAGAACACCAGACCCCAGACCACCAGTCCCCGTCTTTTCTCCCCCGCTTCGATCACGGGAAAAGTCTCTTGGGAAAGCCGTGATCAACCAATGGGGAACTCCCCCGAGCCAACCCTGAGGTGTCCCTGAGTCGCCGGGGTAGGGCTAGCCCCACCTTTTTCAGCTGCGCTTCAGGAATAGGCCGAATGACCCAGCTGCGTGCGGATCGTCCCGACCGCCTAGGCTGCGTGCTCGTGAGCCCGAATCCCCAGCCTGCGGTGGAAGTGTCGGGGCTGGTCAAGAGGTACGGCTCGAAGACCGCCGTCGACGGCCTCGATCTCGTTCAGCAGCCCGGCACCGTTCTCGCCCTGCTCGGGCCCAACGGCGCCGGCAAGACGACGACCGTCGAGATCTGCGAGGGTTTCCGCAAGGCCGACGACGGTTCGGTGCGCGTGCTCGGACTCCCGGCCGGCACCGAGGAGCTGCGGCCCCGCATCGGCGTGATGCCGCAGGGCGGCGGCGGGTACCCCGGCATCCGCGCCGAGGAGATGCTGAACCTCGTGGCCGCGTGCGCGAAGAACCCGCTCGACCCGAAGTGGCTGATCGACGTCCTCGGGCTCGGTGGCGCGGTGCGCACCCCGTACAAAAGGCTCTCCGGCGGTCAGCAGCAACGGCTGTCGCTCGCGTGCGCGCTGATCGGCCGTCCCGAGCTCGTGTTCCTGGACGAGCCGACCGCGGGCATGGACCCGCAGGCACGCCGTCTGGTGTGGGACCTGGTGGCCGCACTCAAGGACGACGGCGTGTCCGTGCTCCTGACGACGCACCTCATGGACGAGGCCGAGTCGCTGGCCGACGACGTCGTGATCATCGACGAGGGCCGCGTGGTCGCGCAGGGCTCGCCCGCCGAACTCACCGCGAACCGGCCGGACGACCAGCAGCTGCGGTTCCGCGCCCGGCCCGGTCTCGACACCACGTTGCTGTCCGCCGCACTGCCCGAGGGGCTGAAGGTGCGCGAGGTGACGCGGGGCGCGTACGTCGTGGAGGGTCTGATCGACCCCCAGGTCGTCTCGACCGTCACGTCGTGGTGCGCGCAGCAGGGCGTGCTGGCCGAGGAGCTGACGGTGGCCAAGCGCAGCCTCGAAGACGTTTTCCTGGAGCTGACCGGCAGGGAGCTGCGCTCGTGACCACCTTCGCTCCCGGCACGTTCAAGCCCTCGCCCGGCCGCGGGTCGCTGCCGCGCATGCTGTTCGTGCACGCGCGCACCGAGGCGATGCTGACGTTGCGCAACGGCGAGCAGATCCTGCTCACCGTGCTCATCCCGCTGGCGTTGCTGGTGGCGCTGGCGCTGATGTCGGTGATCCCGATGCCGGAGCCGCGCGTCGGGTCCGCCACCGCGCGGATCTTCGCGCTGGCGATCATCTCCTCCGCCTTCACCGGGCAGGCCATCGCGCTGGGCTTCGACCGGCGTTACGGCGTGCTGAAGCGGCTTTCGGCCTCGGCGCTGCCCCGGTGGCTGCTCGTCGCCGGACGGGTCTGCGGCGCGCTGGTCGTGGTCGCGCTCCAGATCGCGATGCTGGCGGTCACGGCGCTGGTCCTGGGCTGGCGCTTCCCGTTGAGCGGCCTGCCGTGGGTGGTGCTGCTGATCGTCCTGGGCACGCTGACGTTCGGCGCGCTGGGCGTGCTGCTGGGCGGCTCGCTCCGGGCCGACGTCGTGCTGGCACTGGCGAACATCATCTGGTTCGTGCTGCTGATGGTCGGCGGGGTGGCGCTGTCGGTTCCCGTCGGGTTCGTGCACCTGCTGCCGTCCGCCGCTCTGGCCCAGGCGCTGGAAACCTCTGTGGTGCACGGCACCGCTCCAGGTGTGGGCCCGGTCGCAGTGCTCGTGGCCTGGGGTGTTGTGGCCGGAGCACTGGCCACCCGGACGACGAAGCTGACCTGACGGCACCTACCATCAGTGGCGTGTCGAAGCTGACCGCCTTCCTCGTGTCCTGGCAGCGCGCGTTCGCGATTGCCGTCGTCATCGCGCAGGCCGGAATCGCGGTCACCGGGTCGATCGTCCGCGTGACCGGCTCCGGGCTCGGCTGCCCGACGTGGCCCGAGTGCGTCGACGGCAGCGTCGTCCCGGTGGAGCACCCCGAGGTCGCGGCCCTGCACCAGTGGGTCGAGTTCGGCAACCGGACGCTGACCGGTGTCGTCGGCATCATCGCGGGCCTGTGCGTGCTCGCGGCGTGGTTCCACCTGCCGCGACGCAGGCGGGTGCTCGTGCTCTCGCTCGTCCAGCTCGTCGGCGTGGCCGTGCAGGCCGTCGTCGGCGGCATCACGGTGCTGACGGGCCTGGCCTGGTACACCGTGTCGATCCACTTCATGATCTCGATGGGCCTGGTGTGGATGGCCGTGCTGCTCGTGAGCTCGCTGTCCGAGGGCGACGGGCCGGTCAGGCTGAAGGTGCCGGCACCGTTGATGAAGCTCCAGGTCGTCATGGCCGTCGTGCTGGGCGCGCTGTTGCTCGCCGGAACCTGGGTGACGGCCGCGGGGCCGCACGCCGGTGACGCGTCGACGCCTCGTCTGGGCGTCGAGGTCGAGACGCTCGCGCAGATCCACGCGGACCTGCTGTTCCTGTTCCTGGGCCTGCTGATCGCGGTCGGGTTCTTCGCCCGCACCCGCACGTATTGGACGCTTGTCGGCGTCGTGCTCGCTCAGGGCGCGCTGGGCATGGTCCAGTACTGGACGGGCGTGCCCGAGGTGCTCGTGTCGATCCACGTGCTCGGCGCCGGTGCGGTCGTCGTTGCCACGGCGGCACTCTGGACGTCCTCGCGGGAGCGCACGCACGAGGTCGAGCTGCCCGCTTCCGAGGATCAGGCGCTCAGCAAGGCCTGAGCCTCGTCCTGGTCGTTGTGCCCGGCCCAGTTCGCGGGCGTGGCCTCGAAGTTCACGTCGGTGATGGTCCGGTCTGCGCCCGCGTCGAGCAGGATCCGGATGACCGGCAGATGGCCGCGTTCGGCCGCGAGGTGCAGCGCCGTCACGCCCTCGCCGTGCATCGGACCGCCGAAAGTCGTGCGCTGGTTGGGATTCGCGCCGAGGTCGAGCAACGTGCGGGTGGCGTTCTCCAGCCCGCACCAGGCCGCCCACGCGAGCGCCGTGCCGCGGTAGACGTCCGCGTCGATCCTGGCGCCGCGCTTGAGCAGGTCGCCCAGGATCTCGGTGCGGTCGTTGCGGGCGGCCCACGACAGCGCCTCGTCGAGCACTTCCTGCGGGTCGTTCGTCGGCCACCAGCGCGGGAACCCGCTGTGCGGGCGGTAGTAGCCGCGACCGGCCTCCGGTTCGGCCGCCAGGTCGAGCTCACCCAGACCGGCCGCCGTGCGCAGGTTCGCCGGGTGGACTCCCTGCTGCGCCAGCAGTTCCGCGGTCTCCCTGTTGCCCCAGAACAACGCGACGGTGAGCGGGGTACCGCCCTCACCGCGGGCGTCCAGGTCGGTGCGGGCGCCCTTGCCCAGCAGCAACCGGGCCAGGCCGGGGAGGTTCGCGCAGGCCGCCTGGTGCAACGCCGTCCAGCCGTGCACGTTCCGGTGGTCGATGTCCGCGCCGGCGTTGAGCAGCACCTCGACGAGGCGTTCGTCGCACTTCGCCGTCGCGAGGCCGAGCAGGTCGTTCCCGTTGGTGCCACTGGCCTTCACGAGCCACGGGTCGCGCGTGATGATCGCCTTGAGCTCACCGGCGTCCTGCATCTCGATGGCCTGGTAGGCGCGGGCGAACGGGCGCGGCTTGCGGATGTTGGCCTTGAGCGCCTTCCAGTCCTCGCACCCGTGGGCCCTGGCGAGCACCATGTGCGCGCCCTCGTCCGTCAGCGGAACGTCGTCGAAGACCTCCAGCGCACCCGGCACGCCGTCCCACGCGGAGGCGAGCAGACCCCGGGCCCGCTCCTCGTAGTACTCGACGTCATCGCGAAACGGGTGCCACATGGCACCACGCTACTTCGGTGCGGCAGGCCTGCGCTCCCACAAAGCGGGCAGTTCCTCTGAGAGCCAACCGTAGAGGTTGTCGACGGTCCGCAGCCGCATCGACCGCTCCGGATCGCCGCTGAGCAACCGCATGCCGTCGTCGGTGAGCGTCTGGACGCTGGCGATCGCGTCGAACTTGCGCTGGATGAAGTCCGTCCAGGCCTTCTCGTTGATCCGGTACTCGGCCGCCTGCCGCCCGCGCCGCGTCCGCTTCGACACCAGGCCGACGTTGACCAGGTACTTCAGGTTCGTGCTGATCGACCCGCTGCTGGCCTCGAGCTCCTGCGAGAGCTCGGCCGCGGTGCGCTCGACCGGCTGGCACACCAGCAGGTACCCGAGGATGCGGCCGCCGATCAGCGGAATGCCCTCCTCGGCGAAGTGGGCCGCGAACCGCTCGATCCAGGCCGACAGTCGGGTCTCGCGTCCGACGCTCATCTCAGTGATCCCTTTCGGTCGACACTGAAACTATCGTAGCGATCTTGTCAACACGTGCAACCAGCCGGTTGCGTTTTAGGGGCGGAAAGTGCAACCATCGGTTGCACATTACTTCTGACACAGGGGACGTACCGATGGACACGACCGCACTTCGCAGCGCCTACGAGAAGTTCTTCGACGTGGCTGAGGCACCCGACCTCGGCGAGGCCGCGGACGGGGGCTGGAACGCCGACCAGGTGCTGGCCCACGTCCTCAGCGTCGACGCGGCCACCGCCGCCGTCGCACTCGGCGTCGCGTCCGGCGCACGCCCCACCTTCGACAACCGGATCTGCCTCGACCGCTGGAACCTCGACCGGATCATCGCCGAACACTCCGGCAGGGCCGGCCTGATCACCCACGTCCGGCAGCAGGCGGCCGTCCTCTGCGACATCGCCGATCAGCTCAGCGAGCAGGCCGCCGCAGTTCTGGTGCCGACACTGCTCATGTCCAACGACGAGCTCTTGCTGGACCAGCCGATCACGCTCGCCGATCTCGTCAACGGTCTCGCCGAGAACCACGTTCCGGTGCACACCCGGCAGTTGGCCGACCTGCGGTCTTGAGCCTCGCTCAGCGACGGCCCCGGGTGAGGTCAGCCGGGTTGAATGTCACCGACACCGTGCTGGTGATCGCCACTGTTCCTGCCGTACCGGAGGTCAACGTCGCCACCAACGAATAGGCGCCTTCGTCCAGCTCGTAGCAGTAGATGGTCGGATCGACGACGCCGACCATCTCCACGCGCCAGTAGCGTTCCACGCCTGCAGCTGCAAACGCCGCAGGCTTCTCCAGCCTGTCGTTCTTCTTCGTGGACGGGCTGACCACCTCGACGACCAGTGTCACGTCTCGGGCATCGACCGACCCCGCATCGATGAACTCCGAGGTCACGACGACGTCCGGGATGTAACCGAGAGTTCTGTTGACGCGGACAGCGATCGCGGTCAGCGCTTCCATGCCCTCGCGCGCGACAGCCGCGTCGAGGAGGGTCTGGAGCCGGTCAGCGACCCGCTGATGCCTCATGGCGGGCGCGGCGTTCACGACGAACCGCCCGTCGACCAGCTCGATGCGACGGCCCTCTTGGGGGTCGAGGCTCTCCCAGTCGTCCAGCGTGTAGCCGTCCAGACGCCGCGCGGTGGTCAATGCCTCACCCCTTGACTGGCTCTCTGACTCCGGTCGACCCACAGTTTCAGTGTGGCACGTGCGTCCGCCATCGCCACAGCAACGACGAACCACGAGAACCGACGCTAGAAGGCAGAGGCCTTCCAACGCCAGTTGCCGGGGCCGAACACCAGAAAGAGCTAGCGCTTGGAGAAACTCCAAGTCAGCAGACAGGCGCGAGCGGAGTCGTCTCGTCCGGCCCTGCCCGCCGGCGCCACCGGTCCAGCTTCGCGTGCTCCGTCAGCGAGATCAGCGTCTCCCGCACGGAAAGCCGCACGCGGGGATCGCAGTTCACCACCGGCACGTCGGGCGAGATGCCCATTCCGCGGATGATGGCCTTCACGTCCGACCGGACCGAGGCGTGCACGTTGTTCAACGCGAGCACGTACGGGATCCGGTGGTCCTCGAAGTACCGCATCGCGTCCACGGAGTCGGCGGGGCGCATGACGTCGAACAGCACCACGGCACCCACGGCGCCACGCACCACGTCGCCCCAGCCCGCGCGCGCGTCCTGCCACTGCGGCGCCACGAAGAGGTGCAGTGCGAGGCCCGGGTCGAGCCACATGCGACCGAACTGGATGCGCACCAGTTCCGTCACGGCGCCCGCGCGTTCGGGCGGGAGTGCGTTCATCGTCAGGAGATCGTTCTCCACGATGGACCTGATGAAGGTGCTCTTGCCCACGCCGAAGCCACCGGCGACGACGATCTTGGCCGAGGTCAGCTCCCGACCGGGTGGCCCAGGAGGGCCGAATTCGGGAAATCTAGAGCCGACGTAGTCCACTAAGCACTCTCTCCATCAACCCGAGGTCTGGCGTGTCACCGCCTGCGGAAGCGGTCTGGTGCACGTCCACCAGGCCTCGTTCCGCCATGTCACCGAGCAACACCTTCACGACTCCCAGCGGGAGACGCATCAGTGCGGCCACCTCCGCGACGGATCGCGGGGAGTGGCACAGCTCGACGACGCGTTGGTGCTCAGCCTGCAAGATACCTGCAGACTGCCGACTCTGATCATTGGCGGAGACAAGTGTCTCGATCTCGAGGTCGATGTTCGACCGAGTGCGCCCACCCGTCCAGGCATATGCACGAACGATCGAGGCGTCCTGAACCTCCTGGAAGGAGGACTCGAAGGCCCTCACATCTTCTTGCGGTACAACGGGAGTCGCTTCCCGCGCGGGCTCCTCGTCCGGCGCGGGCGCCCGCTTTCGGCCCGAATCCAGGGAGAACCCGTTCATCAGGTCGGCGAACGTCTGCTCGGCGGGCGTTTCGGCCCGCTTGCGCCGTCGATGCGCGTCAGGGGAGGAACTCATGGATCACCTCACGCTGTGCAGCTGCGCTCGCAGTTCGGGGGTGAGGATCTGGCCCACCTGCTCGACGACCACGGTCATCTCGTAGGCGACTTGGCCGACGTCGCTGTCGGGGGCGGCGAGTACCGCCAGGCAAGACCCGTCTCGAATGGACATGAGAAGCATGATCCCGTAGTCCATCTCGATCACGGTGCGCAACACTCCGCCACCTTCGAAGCATCGCGAGGCGGCCATGGTGAGGGCCGCGACGCCCGATGCGATGGCGGACAACTGGTCGGCGCGCTCCGGCGGCAGACCCGTCGACTTGGTGAGCAGCAAGCCGTCCACCGAGATCACGATCGCGTGGGCGACACCGGCCACGCGATCGGTGAAGTTCGTGATCAACCAGCCGAACTGGTCGACCTGGCGCGACTGAGGCGTGCTCATGCCTTCTCCCCGTTGTACTGGCCGTTCCCCTGGCCGTTGCCATTCCCGCCGCCACCGAGCGGCGCCTGGCGCAGGCCCGTCTGGTAGCTGGCGAGAAAGCCTCGCGCCCGTTCCGGATCGCGCTTCTGGCTCACAGCGGGCCGTGCGCCGTTCTCGGAGTGTTCCGCGAGGTCGGGGAGCAGGTTCTTGCGCGGCGCGCGTTTCGGCAACCCGGCATCGGTCTCCCCTGCGTCGGTGGCGGGGTCCCCGGCCTGTTCCCAGACCGTCCCCCCGGGCTTCTTGCCGAACCAGGATGCCACTACCGACGGTGACGACGCAGGTGAGGGTCCGGGGTTGGTCCGTGCCGGCGAATGATCACCGTTGACCGGTTCGCCCGAAACCAGGCCGCCCCTGAACCAGGACGACGTCGTCTCACTCGGCGACTCGGGCGGCACACCGTTGTGCTGTGCCGAAGCGGGCCGGGCTGTGCGCTGGGGCAGCGACTCGTCGATCGCGGCGCCGCGGAACGACGACCACTCGGCGGACTCGCGCGGGCTGTCGATGGCCGGCGCGGGTGCGGGTGGCGGCGCCAGGTTCGGCGTCTTCACGACGACGTGCGGCTGCTTGGGGAGGGCGGGCTTCGGCTGGGGCAGCGCGGCGTGCCGCGGCTGGGACGGCGCCGGGGCCTCGGCGTGCGTGCGCACGAGCTCCGCGGGCACGAGGACGAACGCGCGCAGGCCTTCACGGCCCTCTCCCGCGCCGCGCAGCCGGACCGTGATGCCGTGGCGGCCCGCGAGCCTGCCGACGACGAACAGGCCCATCTGACGCGAGACGGGCACGTCCTCCTCGGCGCCGGTCGAGAGCCGCTCGTTGGCCTCGGTGAGCTCGGCCGGGCCCATGCCGATGCCCTGGTCGGCGACCTCGACGAGCACGGCGCCCTGCTGGTCGATCCGCGAGCCGATCATGACCTGGGTGGTGGGGGCGGAGAACGCGGTGGCGTTGTCCAGCAGCTCCGCGACGAGGCGCACGAGGTCGCTGGCCGCGTAGCCGACGATCTCGACCGACGGCGTCGACTTCACGACGACCCGCTGGTAGTGCTCGATCTCGGACGCGGCGGCGCGCAGCACGTCCGCGAGCGGGACGGGCTGGTGGAACCGGCGGGCGACGTCGGTGCCGGACAGCACCATCAGGTTCTCGTTGTTGCGGCGCATGCGCGTCGCGAGGTGGTCGAGCTTGAACAGGTTCGCGAGCTGCTCGGGGTTCTCCTCGTGGCGCTCCAGCTCCTCCATGAGCTTGAGCTGGCGCTCGACGAGGCCCTGCGAGCGGCGCGAGAGGTTGACGAAGATGTTCTTCATGCCCGACCGCAGCGACGACTGCTCGACCGCGCCGCGGATGGCCTGCTCGTGCACGGCGTCGAACGCGCGGGCCAGCTGGCCGAACTCCTCGCTGGTGTGCACGGGCACCGGTTCGATCTCGGTGTCGGGCTTGCGGTCGGCGCGGATCGCGGCGACGACCTCGGGGAGGTGGTGGTGCGCCACGTCGAGGGCGGAGCGGCGCAGCTCGGAGAGCGAGCGCAGCAGGTAGCGGCCGATGACGAAGCCGAGCGTGCCGGCGATGAGCAGCATCGCGAGCAGGATGACCGCGGCGGCGCCCGCCTTGTTGGACGTGTCGTCCTGCAGCGCGCCGGCGGTGTTCGCCAGCTCGTCCTGCAGTTCGCGGACGACCTGTTCCATCAGGCGCGCGGTGGTGCCGGAGGACTTGTTCCAGTCCTCGACGGCGATGCCGAACTCCTGCGGCGGCTTGGGCTGGCCGGGGCGCGTCGGGGGCGGCGGGGTGCCCTCGGGCTGGGTGAGCGCGCGTTCCACCAGGGCGGAGCGGTTCGCGACGGCGGCGCCGGTCACGGTCTGGTCGTAGATGCGGCGCTGTTCGGTGGTGCCGATGGCCTGGAAGTCGTTCAGGCGGTCCTGCAGGCGGATGTCGGACTGCTCCAGCGCGCGGATCTCGGGGCCGAGGAGCTTGCCGCGGCCGATCCCGGCCAGCACGAACGCGTGCTGCAGCGAGACCTGCTCCTGCGCGATGACCATGTTGTGCAGCGCCGTCGCGGTGCCCGTGATGGCGTTGTCGTTGAACTGGCCGACGAGCGCCTGCTCGAAGTCCAGCAACGACTTGATGATCGCGGTGTAGCCGTAGGTGCCGCCGGACGGGTCGCCGCCGTCGCCGCCCTGCGCGACCTTCTCCCGCAGGTTCTTGAGCGTCTCCAGCTGACCGCCGACCTCGGCGAAGCGCTGACGGGAGACGTCGCTGACGCCGTCGGTGCGGTCGATCCGGCGGCGCACGGTCGAGGCGGCGTTGTCGGTGGCGCTGATCTGGTTCTGGTAGGCGCCGACGCCGGACCCGCTGGTGGTGCTCTGCGCGGCGAGCGTGCGTTCCTGCTGGACGCTGGAGATCAAGGGCGCGAGATCCGCCCTCAGCCGCACCAGGCCCTGCATCTGCACGTAGTTGTTGGACCGGTCGACGTAACCGGAGATCTGCAGTGCGCCCGCGCCGACGGCCACCGCCACCGGGACGAGCAGCACGACGCCGAGCTTGACGGGCAGGCGCCAGTTGCGCCAGTCGCTGATCTTTCTCCACTCGACATTCACGAAATGATCCCCAAGGCGCGTTCGAAGTGCCCCACTATCGGCTACCTCCTGGCCTGGTGAATCCCCGCGAGTCGATGTCCCCCGCAGCTCGATATCTCCGTCAGCCGTATCGGGTGTGAGCGGATAGTAGGCCAGACAGCGTGACGCGACAACGACCTAGGGCGTGCACGATCGATCACCCAGGGTGACACTCGACCTTTTGGGGTGGTCCTGCGGCTTTCAGGGATTGACTCAACGCCACGCGTGGTTACGCTTGCGCCTCCCCACCCCGGATCGGACGCGCCGTGTGCGCGGAGCCTCGCCGGGCACTCCCCGTAACGAATGCGAGCGGTTGATGACGAAGGCGCTGCCCTCCGTGTCACGCCCGGCGACCCCCGGTTTCGCCACCTTCGACGAGCCACATCACTCATTGCTTATAGATGGTGACGGTGAGCCTGATTTCGATGCCATCCAAACGAGTGAGGATTTCCTCGCCCTGAAGCGCCGGGTGAAGCGCTTCATTCTTCCGGCGACGCTGCTGTTCCTCGCTTGGTACGTGACTTTCGTATTGCTTTCGGCTTACGCCGCCGAGTTCATGAGCACTCCGCTGTTCGGAACCGTGAACGTCGGCTTGACGATGGGATTCCTCCAGATCGTGACGACCGTCATCATCACAATGGCGTACTCGCGTTACTCCAAGCGGCAGCTCGACCCGCAGGTCGACAAGGTCCGCGCGCTCGTGGAAACCGACGAGGAGCTCGCGTGACCGGGGCGAACACCGCGATCAACCTGTCCGTCTTCGGCATCTTCGTGCTGCTGACGCTCTACGTCGTCTACCGCGTGTCGACGCGGAACGTGAGCGCGTCGGACTACTACGCGGCAGGCAGCAGTTTCACGGGCACGCAGAACGGCATCGCGCTCTCGGGCGACTTCCTGTCCGCGGCGTCGTTCCTGGGCATCTCCGGCGCGATCGCCGTGAACGGCTACGACGGCTTCATGTACTCGATCGGCTGGGTCGTCGCCTGGCTGATCGGTTTGATGCTGATCTCGGAACGGCTGCGCAACACCGGCCGTTTCACCATGGGCGACGTCATGGCGTTCCGCATGCGCCAGCGCCCCGTGCGCGCGGCCGCGGCGAACTCGACCCTGGTCATCTCGCTCTTCTACATGATCGCGCAGATGGCGGGCGCCGGCGGCCTGATGGCACTGCTGCTGGACGTGCACAGCAAGATCGGCCAGGCCATCATCATCGCGGTCGTCGGCATCGTCATGGTGCTCTACGTGCTGGTCGGCGGCATGAAGGGCACCACGTGGGTGCAGATCATCAAGGCCGTGCTGCTGATCCTGACGGTGTCGCTGCTGACGATCTTCCTGATCGGCAAGTTCGGCTTCGACCTCTCCTCGATCCTCGACCGCGCGACGCAGCGGTCGCCGCTGGGCGAGGCCGTGCTCTCGCCGGGCGTGAAGTACGGCGCGTCGGACCTGTCGAAGATCGACTTCATCTCGCTGGCCCTGGCCCTCGTGCTCGGCACCGCGTCCCTCCCCCACGTGCTGATGCGCTTCTACACGGTGCCGAACGCGCGTGAGGCGCGGAAGTCCGTCGTGTGGGCGACGTGGATGATGGCGATCTTCTACTCGTGCACGCTGGTCATCGGCTTCGGCGCCATGGCGCTGGTAGGCACGGACAAGATCACCAATGCTCCCGGCGGTGAGAACTCTGCCGCGCCGCTGCTGGCGTTCCAGGTCGGCGGCACGGTCCTGCTGGGCATCGTCTGCGCGGTGGCGTTCGCCACGATCCTCGCCGTGGTCGCGGGTCTGACGCTGACGGCGTCGGCCTCGTTCGCGCACGACGTCTACGCCAACGTGATCAAGCACGGCGAGGCCGACCCGCGCGACGAGGTCCGCGTCGCCCGCATCACCGCCGTGTGCGTGGGCGTGCTGGCGATCGCCGGCGGCATCGCGGCGAACGGCCAGAACATCGCCTTCCTGGTCGCCCTGGCGTTCGCCCTGGCCGCGTCCGCGAACCTGCCGACGCTGCTGTACTCGTTGTTCTGGAAGCGTTTCAACACGCGCGGCACGCTGTGGAGCATCTACGGCGGCCTCACGTCGTGCGTGCTGCTCATCATCTTCTCGCCCGCGATCTCCGGCTCGAAGTCGTCGGTGTTCCCGGACGCCGACTTCGCGTTCTTCCCGCTGTCGAACCCCGGCATCGTGTCGATCCCGCTGTCGTTCCTGGCCGGGTTCCTGGGCACGATCATCGGCGGCGAGAAGGCGGACGCGGCCAAGCAGGCGGAGATGGAGGTGCGCGGCCTGACCGGCATCGGCTCAGGTCTGCGATAGCAGGTCCTCGACCGCCTTGTTGAAGAGTGCGGGGCGTTCCAGGTTCGGCATGTGGGCGGCACCGTCGACCACGACCAGAGTCGAACCCGGAACGCGCTCGCTCATGTACTCGGCCGCGCTGACCGGGGTGTACTCGTCGTCGCTGCCGACGATCACCAGCGTCGGCACGGTGATCCCGGTGAGCGTCTCCGTGTAGTCGGGCCGTTCCGCGCGGCCCCGCAACGCCGCTGCCGCGCCCTCCGGTGGCGCGTTGTGCATCAGCCCCGCGACGAACTCGCCGACCTCCGGGTTGTGCGGAGCCACCATCTTCCACTTCACCTCGTCGGCGTAGCCGGACATGCCCTCGCGCAGCAGCCTGTCGGCCATGTCGTTGCGGATGCGGCGGCCTTCCTCGGTCTCGGCCTGCGCGAACGTGTCGGCCAGGATCAGGCCCCGCAGGCGCTCGGGGAACGTCCGCGCGAACTCCATGACGATCTGGCCGCCCATCGAGAGGCCGCCGAGCACGACCTTCTCGATGCCCAGGTGGTCGAGCAGCCCCGCGATGTCGGCGGCGAAGACGTCCAGCGGCGTGATGCCGGGAACGACGGTGGTCTCGCCGTACCCGCGCAGGTCCGCTGCGATCACGCGCCGCCCGTGCTTGCTGAAGTGCTCTACCTGCGGGCCCCACATCGTGCGGTCGAAGGGGTGGCCGTGCACCAGCACCAGCACGTCGTCGCCGGTGCCTTCGTCGTCGTAGCCGATGCTGATGCCGTTGACGCTCGCGGTGGTCATGATTCGACCTTAGCCGCGGGAGGCGGCTTCCTGGATGACCTTGCTGAACCGGGAGGCGGCCTCGCCGGTCGTGAGCTTGAAGCCCAGCGACGGCTCGGTCAGCTCCAGTTCGAGCAGCAGCGGTTCGCCGCCGGGCCCTTCGACGACGTCCACGCGGGCGTAGAGGAAGTCGCTGCGCCGCAACGAGAGCAGCTGCGCGGCGACGTCGAGCACCTGTTCGGCGAGGGCGACCTGGCGCGGCGAGGGTTCGATGCTGCCCAGCCGCTCCTCGACGTAGAGCCCCGACTCGGCCTCGGCGAGGCCCTGGGCCAGCATCGGTCCTTTGTGGAACGAGTGGGAGTACTCACCGGCGAAGAACACCAGCGCCGTCTCGCCGTGGGCGTCCACACTGGACTGGTACGGCTGCACCAGCGCGGTGACGCCGAGGGCTTCGAGGTGCGCGCGGGCCGCCGCGTGGTCGGTGAACCGGCCGGCACCGCGCGAACCCGCGCCGACCGCCGGCTTCACCACGAACTCGCCGTCCGGGAAGACCGGCTCCTCCCCCGGCCGCACGACCGCGGTGGGCACGACGGGGACGCCGTGCGCGGCGAGCTCGGCCATGTACGACTTGTCGATGTTCCAGCGGATCACCGGCAGCGGGTTCGCGAGGGCGGGCACGCTGGAGCACCACGCCAGGAACTCGTCCAGGTGATCCGGGTAGTCCCAGGTCGTGCGCAGGACCACGAGGTCGGCCTCGACCTCGTCGCCCCACGGCCGCCACTCGACGTCGACGCCGTCGCGCTGGAGGGCGGCGACGAGCGACTCCTCGTCGCCGTCTCCCAGGGGCAGCCGGTCGCACGAGGCGAGCACGATCTTCATCGGGATTCCTCCGTGGATACCCCGGCCTTCAGGCCGGAGAGGAAACGGACCCTTGCGGAGCAGGGCGAAGACGGGATTTCGCCTCCAGGGCGAAAGACCGTGCCCTGATCCCCAGGTCGGGCGGTTGGCGGAGCGGCTTGCGGAGTTGTCGTGCCCGGTCGGCGACAACCAAGTCGGCCGGGTCTACCGCCGGGCTGGCGGGATGTCAGGTCTGTGGAGCTCGTGTAAGACCGTGGGCGGTACACCGTCCCTTGCTGGTAACCCAGGCGGCAACGGGCTGCGAAGCAGAAAACTCGACCCGCGAGGGAAGAATCTCCCTGCTTCAGCTGGGAGAAAGGTCAAGACTGCATCGTGGCCATCTTGCGGCGGTGGGCAGGGCCGATCTTGGTGGCGGCGGTGGTCTCGCGGTCCCATTCGGCCTGCTCGACGCCCTCCGCGGCCTCGACGGCCTTGGTGGCGGACTCGACGTCCTTCGTCATCACGTCGCCCATGGCGCCGTCCGCGCCGACCAGCACGATCCGCGCGCCTGCCCGGCCGATCGGTTCGACGACGGCCCTGACCGGCGTGTCCGCCTTGCCGTGGGCTTTCACGAACTCGGCGATGCGCTTCTGAGTGGAGTGATCAGACATCCCCACACTGTAAAACCAGCGGGTAGCTTCGGTCGGGTGACCACCGACACGCTCACGTCGTTCCTTTCGTGGTACTTCGACCGCCACCCCGCCCACGCGGCTGGAGTCGGTTCACTGGAGCACTACTCGACCTTCGGGGACTTCTCCGCGGCGGCGTTCGAACAGCGGGCCAGGGAGCGGGAGACCTGGCTGGCGAGGCTGGAGGCGACGCCGGCGTCGGTGGACCGCGATCTCGCCGTGTCGGTGCTGCGCGGGGCGTCGGCGATGGAGACGTGGCCTGGCTGGCGGCGTGACCCGCACGAGTACACCGGGATGATCTTCTTCGGGCTGCTGGGGCCGTTCCTGCACGGGTTGCTGCCCGAGGCCGAGCTCGTCACGTCGGCCGTCGCCAAGCTGCGCGAGGTGCCGTCGGTGCTCGCCGCCGCCGAAGCGAACCTCGACGCGTCGCTGGCGTCGTCACTGGTCGTGCTGCGCACGCTCGGCCAGGTGCGGACGGGGCGTGCGTTCCTGCTGGACCAGCTGCCGCAGCAGGTGTCCTCACCCGAGCTGCGCGCGACGCTGGCCGCGGCGGCCGTCCCCGCGGCCGACGCGTTCGACCGGCACGCGGTGTTCCTGGAGGACCTCGCCGTGCGGGCCGGGGGCGACTGGCGGATGGGCGAGAAGCTCTACTCAGCCCTGTTGCAGGACAAGGAGTTGCTGGGCTACGGGGCACCGGAGCTGCACCAGCGCGGGCAGGACGCCTACGCGGAGCTGGAGGCCGAACTGGTCGAGCTGTCGGGGTCACCGGACTGGCGCGCGGTGATGAGCTCGTTGCAGGACGACCACCCGCCGACCCTGGAGGCGATGCGCGCCGAGTACGAGGCGGAGACCTCACGGGCGCGCGCCGCGCTGGTCGAGCACTCGCTGGTGACGATGCCCGAGGGCGAGGACTGCCAGGTGGTCGGGTCGCCGCCGTTCCAGCGGGCGCTCATGTCGGTCGCGAGCTACCTCGGGCCTCCGGCGCTGACCTCGAAGCGGACCGGCTTCTTCTTCGTGCCGTTCACGCCCGACGGGGCGTCGGACGAGCAGATCACGCAGCGCCTGCGCACCAACTCGCGGTCGCAGCTGCCGACGATCTCCGTGCACGAGGCCTATCCCGGCCACCACTGGCACTCGGCGTGGCTGGCGGCGCAGGGCCCGGCGCACCCGCTGCGCAAGGTGTTCCGGACGTCGTACTTCTCCGAGGGCTGGGCGCTGTACTCGGAGAAGCTGCTGCGCTCGGTCGGGTACTACACGACGCAGGGCGCGTTGATGAGCCACGTCGAGGCGCGGCTGTTCCGGGCGGCGCGGATGATCGTCGACACGGCGTTGCACTGCGGCGACATGACTCCCGCCGAGGCCGAGTCGTTCATGGTGGCGCGCACGGCCCTGACGCCGGGCACCGCCGCCGGCGAGGTGAAGCGGTACTGCGCGTGGCCGACGCAGGCGCCGTCGTACCTGACCGGGGCGTTGGAGATCGACCTGATCCGCGAGGAGTACCTGACGGCGGGGCTGGGGTCGCTGCGCGACTTCCACGACCGGATCGCGGGGTCCGGCGCGCTGCCGCTGGGGCTCGCGCGCCGGGTCGCGTTGGGTGAGGAGTAGACGCGCCTAAGCACCTGGCCGGAAGTCCTGTCCGAATGGGCGGGACGCCCGGGCTCTGAGGTTGATGAGGGGAGCTTTCATAAACCTGAGGTTTATGAAAGCTCCCCTCATCAACGTCGTGTGGGGATGTCCGGCGTGGTGCGAGACTTCGCCGGGCGGGAAGGGGTGATGCCGCTTTGAGACAGAACTTCTGAGCAGGTGCTTAGGCCGCCTTGTAGGCGTTACCCGCCGCGGTCAGAGCGGTACCGGTGGACAGTCCGGTGGGGCTGGTCTTCGTGGACAGGGTGAACCACGAGTACCGCTCCACGAAGGACAGTCCGTCGAGCATCCTGGTCGAGGCGGTGATGAACGCGGTCTGCTGCTGGCTCGGGTAGACCGCGCGGCCGGAGCGCCAGTCGATCAGCGCGTACTCGGTGAGCCAGATCGGCTTCTTGTAGCGGTTGTGGACGTTGCGCAGGTACGACTCCAGGTGTCCGGTGGCGGCGGCGGAGAAGTCCTGGCCGTACCAGTGGATCGGGATGAAGTCGACGCGGAGGTTGCGCGCCTTCGCGCCCGCCATGAACCGGTCGAGCCAGCCGCCCGCGACGTCACCGCCGAACGCGACGCCGGGGGCGCCGAGCCTCAGGCCGGTGCTCTGCAGGCGCGGCCACAGGTCGAGCGCGCGTTCGACGGTCATGTTCGCCTGGCCGGCCATGTCGGGTTCGTTGAACCCCAGCAGTTGCCGGCCGTTGGCCTTCGCCTTGTTCAGCTCCGCGTCGGTGACGCTGGCCGCGCCCCAGATCATGGGGACGAACTCGGCGTTGCTCTGGATCCCGCGCCGGTCCGAGGCCCAGGTGTAGTACCAGCGGGCGTCGAGGGCGGCCATGGCGGCGCCGGCCGGGCCGGGGTCGTCGGCGGCGGTCACGCCCTTCTTGGCGGAGGCGGCGTGGGATGGAAGCGCTCCCACCATCAGCAGCAATGCGATCAGCAGCAGGGATGTTTTTCGCATGGACCGGTCATAACAGGGCCGCCCGCTGTCCGTCACCGTGGTAGCACCGCAGGTAGCGGGCGAACCGGGGCAGATGCCCTCATGCTGGAGGTTCCCATCCGCTGGGAGCGGGAACATCGGGGTCGTGGCCTGGGTTGACCGGGTTGAGTCGATCAAGGAGGACAGATGCCCAAGGCAGTGGTGGTGCGTTCGGCCGGTGGCCCCGAGGTGCTGGAGCACACGGACGTGCCGCCGCCCGTGCCCGGTGACGGCGAGCTGCTGGTGAAGGTGAGCGCCGCGGGCGTCAACTACATCGACACCTACCAGCGCAGCGGCCAGTACCCGCTGACGCTGCCCACCGCCCTGGGACTCGAAGGCGCCGGCGAGGTCGTGACGAGCAACTCCCCGGACTTCGCTCCCGGCGACAAGGTCGCGTGGATGGGCGTGCTGGGCAGCTACGCGTCCGAGGTCGTGGTGCCGGCCGCGTCGGCGGTGCGGGTGCCGGACGGGCTGGACGTCGAACTGGCCGCGGCCTCGCTGCTGCAGGGCATCACCGCGCATTACCTGATCCACTCGACGTACGTGGTGAAGGAGGGCGACCGGGTGCTCGTGCACGCGGCGGCCGGTGGCGTCGGCCTGCTGCTGACGCAGTGGGTGAAGTCGAAGGGCGCCACCGTCGTCGCGACGGTGTCGACCGGCGAGAAGGAGGCGCTGGCCCGCGAGGCCGGGGCCGACCAGGTGCTGCGGTACGGGGACTTCGCCTCGCAGATCGAGAAGGTCGACGTCGTCTACGACGGTGTCGGCGCCGACACGTTCGACCAGTCGCTGGCCTCGCTGAAGCCGCGCGGCATGCTGGCGTTGTTCGGGGCCTCGTCCGGGCCGGTGCCGCCGGTGGACCCGCAGCGGCTCAACGCGGCCGGGTCCGTGTACCTGACGCGGCCGTCGACCGGGGCGTACCTGCTCGACCGCGCGGAGCTCGACTGGCGGGCGTCCGACCTGTTCTCCGCCATCGCGTCGGGAACGCTGAACATCCGGATCGGTGGCCGGTACAAACTGGAGGAGGCGGCGCAGGCGCACACCGACCTGCAGTCGCGCAGGACGACCGGCAAGTTGCTGCTGCTGCCCTGAACCTGGGAGAACGAACGGCCCCCGGTGCTCCGGGGGCCGTTCGCGTCTCGGATCAGGCGGCGGGGGTGACCTTCACGCCGTCGATCACGAAGATCAGGGTCTCGTTCGGCTTGATGCCCCGGCCGCCCTCGCCGTAGCCCTTCTCCGGCGGCACGATGAGCAGGCGGCGACCCTGCTCCTTGAGCCCGACGATGCCCTCGTTCCAGCCGTCGATGACCGGCGCCTGGCCGACGTTCTCGACGTCGAACGGCTTCTTGCCGAACGAGGTGTCCTTCACCTTCTTGTCGGAGAAGGTCGTGAGGTGGTAGTTGACCGTGGCCGTCGTGCCCGTCTTCACCTCGGCGCCGGTGCCCACCACCAGGTCCTTGATGACGAGCTCGCTGGTGGGCTTGCAGTTCGGGATCTCGACCTGGGGCGCCGACCCGAAGTCGCCGGTGACCTTGAAGTCGTCGGCCTTGCAGGGGTTGGTGGGCGCGGCGGCGGCCGGCGACGATCCGCCGGCCGAGGGCTGGGCCGACCCGGCGCACCCGGCGAGGCCGGTGGCCGCAAGCGCCACAGAAGCGATGAGCAGGACGTTACGCATGGTGGGTGAGCGTATTCGGACCGGTGTGAGCGGCGTGTAGCAACCCGCACGGCCCTCTGGACCATGACACCCGACATGGGTACATGTGGGTGGGGTGCTCACCCTCATCCGACACGTTCGGGGGCGGTCGCGACGGCGCGTCACCGAAGTGCACGAGTACGGGCCGTCAACGGGGCTCACGGGCACTTATTCCGGTCCGGAATGTCGCACGAATAGCAGCTTCCTTATCTTTTGACCGACGCGTACAGTAACTCCTCGCACTTGATCGGACACCCACCGCATTCGTCCGTTCGGGTAGCGGCCAATCTGGTGATTCAGGAGGTGGCACACGTGTCCGCGGAGGCCGGAGGCATCCGCAGCAACCTGATCCAGGAGTTGTTCTGGACTCGGACCGGGTTGCTCCTCCTCATACTCGTCGTGACGTCGGGTGCGTCGCTGGCCATTTCCAGTCAAATGGATTCCGGCACAGCTAGAAACCTGCTGACGGCACTGGGTACGGGCACGCTGATTTCGGCAGTGGTGAGCTTCACGCAGACGTTGATCACGTCGAAAGCAGCGCAAAGGGCACTGCTGGCCCCGGTCATCGAGGAGAGCCGCAAAGCGCTCAGAGAGCTCACCCAGGAGTACCGGGCACTCGACCGGGAGTTCTTCCCCAGCCACGTGTTCGAGCCGACCGCCAAGCCGGACCCGGTGTTCAACCAGCTCATGATGCAGGACCTGGAACGAACGCGGCTGTACTGCTTCCGCGGGTTCGCCGGCCGGTACGCGGCGGGCAGGGTGCTGCTCAGCCAGACGGAGTGCGAGCTCAGGGCCGTGCTGGCCGATCCGCGCGACGACAACGCGATCAGCGGGCGGGCGCGGTACCTGTTGCGCAACGAGGGCGCGGACGGCGACTACGACGAGATCCAGGAACGGCTCAAGGAACAGATCGGGATAGGGCTCGTCGGGCTCTACGCGGCCCGCAGCCGCTGCACGAGAATCGACGTCACGATCGTTTCGGATCCGCCGCTCGACCGGCTCGAGTTGTTCGACGACTCCGCCTGGCTCACGCTCTACAGCAACACCGCGGGAGTGCTCAGGCCCTATCCGCGCACGCTCAGGTTCACCGAGAGTTCGTTCCTTTACGCGATGGAACGCGCGGAGTTCCTGCGCATCAGCAATTCCAAGGCCGGCTACCACTTCGCCATCACGCCTTCGACGACGCGGAACGACTTCATCGCGCTGTTCGAGAAGATCACCGGCGAGACGCTCACCCAGGACGGCTTCACGGAACTCGAAGGCAAGTTCCACGCATTCCGTCGCGAATTCTCCGCATCTGCTCAGTTGAGGAGCTGATCGATCTTGCTAGCCGAGTTCACCGGGTTGTCCGCGCTCGAGGAGCTCGCCGCCCGGGTGAAGCGCGCCGAATTCCCCGTCGTGGACCACTGGGCCGATGTCGGCACGTGGTTCACCGACTGGGCGGCCCGGCCCGAGCTGCGCAAAGAGCTTCGCGCGCACATCGACGCGCTCACCCCCCAGCAGGCGACCTGGGTGATCGCGCACTCGCGCGAGACGACGACGCACTTCGCGTGGTGTCTGAGGGACGAGGCGGACGAACCGTTCACGTTCTGGCTGCACGAGTACAAGCCGCTGGCAGACTGGCGGGCCGGCTACGCCGACTCGGTGCACAACCACCGCTACCACTTCTGCACCACGATCCTGAGCGGCGCCTACCTGCACGAACGGTTCGACGCCCGGCTCGGCATCGGCGGTCGCACCATCGTCGGCACGGAGCTCACGAACCGCACCCAGTGCACCGAGGGCGCCACCGGGACGATGCTCGCGCACGAGTTCCACCGCATCCCGCGAGCAGCAGACGGAACCATGACGTTCCTGGTCAAGTCACGTGCCGTGAACCCGTGGAGCCTCAGCTACGACCCGGACACCGGAATCAGCCACCGGCACGTGCCGGTGGAGGACCGACTGGAGGATCTGACGAACCACCTCTGAAGCCCCGCCGAGGGCGCCGCGACACGCCTACCATCAGCCCACCTTGTCAGGAGGGCTGATGATGCGTACGCGCACGATGATCCCGAGGTCTGTCATAGCGGACGTGGAGCAGCGCGTGAGGCGGCTGTGCGAGGACCTGGCCGCGAAGCTGCAGTTCCACGGCTGGCACCACGTGAGCTTCGTCCGCGACAAGTCCGTGCACTTCGCCGAACGCAACGGCGCCGCACGGGACGTCGTGGAGGTCGCCGCACTGGTGCACGACCTGAACTACATGGTCCGCCGCAACTCGCTGCCCACGGACGGCGCGGCGCTGCGCCGGAAGGTCCTCTTCGTCGCCGGCGTCTCGCAGGGCGACATCGACTGGATCGAGCGGATCGTCGTCGAGGCCGAGATGCGCACCCGTTCCCGTGACATCTCGCTGGAGGCGCAGGCGTTGTCCGACGCGGACACGCTGTTCAAGGCGCTGCCGGTCACGCCGGTCGTCCTGGCGCACAAGTACCTGCAGGAGAACGGCATCACCCTGCGCGAGCTCGCGTACAAGATCGTGGGCGAGCAGGTGGGCAAAGCCGACGAGGGCTACTACTTCTACGACTCGGAGGCCGCCGCGACCTACAGCAAGTGGGCTGAGACGAACCTTCTGTTGTGGAAGTGCATCGTCGAGTCCCTCGACGACCCGTGCGTCGAGGACCTGCTGACCAGGGTGGCGTCCTGAGCACGTTCAGCGAGCAGGCGTGAGACCCACTGTCTGCTGCACGGGCATCGTCACGCCGACGGCGGTGAACGCGAGTTCGCGAGCTGCGCGGCGCACAGTGAGCACGCCGAGATAGGAGTGCACGGTCGAAGCGCGCCGCAGGTCGAGGTACGCCTCGACAGCGGCGTCGACGATCAGGTCGCCCGCCACGCGATCACCGAAGCGGCGGACCAGTTCGTCCACCGCTTGCCGCAGCTGGGCTTCCGAGTTCAGCATGCCCTGGTAAACGCCCAGTCGCCGCTGACGGTTCAGCGAGCGCGGAGATCGGCACTTCCGTGCAACGCGTAGGCGAGCCCCATGACGTTGCCGCGGCTGAGCATCTCCCACCGCACCTGCCGCAACGCCTCGCCGGCGCTGATCCCGGCGGCCAGCCGTGAGAGCAGCATGCCCGTGACCCAGCCGGCCATGTCCTGCGGTACGGCGACCTCGGGACTGATCACGCCGGACGCGCCGTGCTCGACGAACGAGCGCACCAGGCCGTTCATCGGTGTCGTCCCCACGATCAACGGCTTGCGCACGGGCCAGTGCGGCTGCGGCCACACACCCTCGCTGCTCCACCGTGCGATCTCCTCGGCATCGAGGAAACCCTCGCGGAAGTGCAGGTGCACGACGTCCATGACTTCGTCCGCCAGCGCCCGCCCCAGCTCGGCCGGGGTGACGTACGCCGACGTCACCGACTCCGGCGGGACCTGCGACATCAGCTCCGTGACGTGCCGCTCGGTCAGTGAGCGGTCCATCTCGGGGTCGACCGCCATCGCCACCTCGAACGGCCACGAGCGGGGCAGGATGCGCCGCACGAGCGGCCCGGCAGGATGCTCCAGCACGCTCGACAGACCCCAGAAACCGAAGGGGCACAACACGTTCCCGCTGTGATCGGGCAGCGGGCAGTGCGCCGGCACCTCTCCCCCGGCGCCGAACGGCCCGAACTGCCCGACCGAGGGGCACAACCGGTGCGGCCCGTCCGCGAACGGCAGGTCGTAGATCATCGGCCACCGCACCGGACCGGACGCCGCGGCAGCCACCACCATTCCGGCCGGACGGCCCGTCACCCGCGCCGCGTGCCGGACGGCGCCCGCAGGCCCGTGCTCACCGAACAGCCGCGAGTACGCCGCCGCGCCCTGCCTGGCCAGGAAGGCGAGATCAGCGCAGTAGGCCGGGAAGTCCTTGCCGTACCAGGGATCCAGCCCCGACGACGAGGGCAGCGACAGCGCGGGTCCGGCCAGGCTGGTCCACGTCGGCACCCCTCCCGCCGCGACCAGCGCCCGGTCACCGAGGTCCAGCACCGACACCGCGCGCGACGCCGGGAGATCCGCGAACGTGCGGGAGAGCTTCCAGCGCGTCAGTGAACGCGGCTCGCCCCCGCCGACCGGCAGCACGAGCTGCTGGACTTGCACCGGCACGACACCGTGGTAGACGACCAGCTCACCGGTCCAGGGCACGGCCGCGTACGGCGTCGTGACCTCGAAGCTCACCCACGAACTGGGGCCCTCGGCCGGCAGCACGAACGACTCGGACTGCCCGGGACGGCCGGTCATGCTGAGCACGGCGCGCAGTTCCAGGTCGGCCGGCAGGACGACGGGATGCGCCCCGACGCGCGCCCACACCTCGTACTCCGCGCCCGGCCGCAGCGCCCCGGCGATGCCCTCGGTGGCTCCCGGCAGCGCGACCATCACGGTCACCGCGCGATCCGCGACCACGGGCGGTGCGGGCAGGGACGTGTACGTCATCCTCCCCAGCCGTTCCAGCTCCCGGAACTGCCAGAGCGCGTCCTCGACCCGTGCCTCTCCCGGACCGCGCGGCGCGGCGAGGACGACGTGCGGCGCGCTCCACCCCATCACCACCGACGCGGTGTCCACACCGGACACCCAGGTGTGTACGGCGGTGAAGAGCACGACCGGCCGCCCGAGCCCGCGCAACGACGCGACCACCGGAGCCGAGTCCCACGAGCGCGTGTCGTGCAGCGCCACCACGTCGCCGGGCACGTCCGAGAGCGACGGCAGCGACGAGGCCGACGAGAAGTGCCGGAGGTCGAGAACGGCGAACCTCAGCACCCGCACCTGCGTCGCGACCGCGGTGGACGCGGCCGATCCGACGGCCAGCCCCCGGCTGACCTGCGCCCACCCGGCCGGATCGGTGATCACGACGAGCGAGGACGCGGGCGTCAGGACCGCGACGAAGTCCAGTGGTGAACCTTCACCACCGGTGACGGTGAACTCAACGGGCGCCACAGCCGTACGACTGGAGGTGCAGCTAGAACGGCCAGCCAAGCACCGGCAACCCGACGACGGCGTCCACGGCGAGACCGCAGAACACGAACATCAGGTAGAGGTTCGACATGTGGAAGAACTTCATGGTGTTCGTGGACCCGCCACGGCGGACAACGTTGTGCAGCTTGTGCGCGAACACCGCGAACCACAGGCCCGACAGGGCCGCCACCGCGACGTAGATCCAGGAGGTGACGGGTGCGAGGGCGAGCGTGCAGACCACGGTGATCCAGCTGTAGATCACGATCTGCCGCGTCACCTGCGCAGCTGTGGCCACCACGGGCAGCATCGGCACGCCTGCTCGGGCGTAGTCCTCCTTGAACTTCATCGCGAGGGCCCAGGTGTGCGGCGGGGTCCAGAAGAAGATCACGCCGAACATGACCAGGGCCGGCCACTCGACGGTGCCCGTCACCGCGCTCCAGCCGATGATCACCGGCATGCAGCCCGCCATGCCGCCCCAGATGATGTTCTGGGAGGTGCGGCGCTTGAGCACGAGCGTGTAGACGAAGAT
The DNA here is from genome assembly GCF_024648825.1 of Lentzea californiensis. Taxonomy (GTDB): domain Bacteria; phylum Actinomycetota; class Actinomycetes; order Mycobacteriales; family Pseudonocardiaceae; genus Lentzea; species Lentzea californiensis. Next base: position 212,604 of record NZ_JANBBE010000013.1, on the reverse strand, counting down.
GTAGAAGAGGATGGTCGCCACCGCGAAAGCGGCCGACATCAGGTTGACGAAGATCCACAGGAACGCGAACGAGACGATTCCGAGCACGATGCCGAAGATCAGGGCGTTGCGCGGCGGAATGGCGTTGTGCGCGAGCGGGCGGGCCGCCGTCCGCTTCATGACCGAGTCGATGTCGGCGTCGACGAAGCAGTTGAGGGCATTTGCCGACCCCGCGGCGAGCGTGCCGCCGGTGAGGGTGCAGGCGATGAGCCACAGGGGCGGCAGGCCGCGCTGGGCCAGGAGCATCGCCGGGATCGTCGTGATCAGCAGGAGCTCGATGACCCGCGGTTTGGTGAGCGCCACGTAAGCGCCAACAACCTGGCGAGGCGACCTGGGGGCCTCGAGGACGGCACTCATCGCGGGAACGCTCCTCGTGTTGAGACAGGTGTGAAATCCAGCGACTGATGGTAACCGCGTAAAGAATTCACAGCCCGTTCGGGTGCTGGTGTGCCCCGGCACACACGTGCCTGGGACCTTTCAGAGCAACATCTGAATCTCTCAGGACTAGGCTGGCCGGAGGACGTGGGAGAGACGCGGGTGAGGCTCTTCGGGATCGATTCCGAACGAGCTGGGCACCCGCCCTAGCGACAAGTTTGGAGCTGTAAGTCCGTGACCGTCACCGACGACATCGCCCGGCTCACCAAGGCCGATCTGCCAGACGACTGGACCGACCTCGACAAGCGCGCCGTGGACACCGCGCGCGTGCTCGCGGCGGACGCCGTGCAGAACGTCGGCAACGGCCATCCCGGCACGGCGATGAGTCTCGCACCGCTCGCGTACACGTTGTTCCAGCGCATCATGCGGCACGACCCCGCCGACGCGGACTGGATCGGCCGCGACCGGTTCGTGCTCTCCGCAGGACACTCCAGCCTGACGCTGTACGTCCAGCTGTTCCTGTCGGGGTACGGCCTGGAGGTCGACGACCTCAAGCACCTGCGCAAGTGGGGCTCGAAGACGCCGGGTCACCCGGAGCACGGCCACACCAGGGGTGTCGAGATCACCACCGGCCCGCTGGGCTCGGGCCTCGCCGCCGCCGTGGGCATGGCCATGGCCGCCCGCCGCGAGCGCGGCCTGTTCGACCCGTCTGCCGCGCCGGGCCAGAGCCCGTTCGACCACCACGTCTACGTGATCGCCTCCGACGGTGACATCGAGGAGGGCGTCACCTCCGAGGCCTCGTCGCTCGCGGGCACGCAGCAACTGGGCAACCTGGTCGTCTTCTACGACGACAACAAGATCTCCATCGAGGACGACACGACGATCGCGCTGTCCGAGGACACCGCGAAGCGCTACGAGGCCTACGGCTGGCACGTCCAGGTCGTGGAGTCCGGCGAGAACGTCAAGGGCATCCTCGACGCGGTCGAGAAGGCCAAGGCCGTCACCGACAGGCCGTCGTTCATCCTGCTGCGCACGATCATCGGCTACCCGGCGCCGAACAAGCAGAACACCGGTGCCGCGCACGGTGCCGCCCTGGGCGTCGACGAGGTCAAGGCCACCAAGGAGATCCTCGGCTTCGACCCCGAGCAGACCTTCGAGGTCGCCGACGAGGTCCTGGCCCACGCCCGCGAGGTCGTGAAGCGCGGCGAGCACGCCAAGGCCGAGTGGCAGAAGAGCTTCGACGCGTGGGCCTCGGCCAACGCGGAGAACAAGAAGCTGCTCGACCGGCTGGTCGCGCGCGAGCTGCCCGAGGGCTGGGACGCCGACCTGCCGGTGTACGAGGTGGGTGGCAAGGAGGTCCCGACCCGCAAGGCCTCCGGTGAGGTCATCAACGCGCTGGCGAAGCACCTGCCCGAGCTGTGGGGCGGTTCGGCCGACCTGGCCGAGTCGAACCTGACGACCATCAAGGGCGCCAAGTCGTTCGGCCCGGAGTCGATCTCCACGGGCATGTGGAGCGCCGACCCGTACGGCCGCGTGCTGCACTTCGGTGTCCGCGAGAACGCCATGGGCATGATCCTCAACGGCATCGCGCTGCACGGCCCGACCCGCCCGTTCGGTGGCACGTTCCTCGTGTTCTCCGACTACATGCGCCCCGCGGTGCGCCTGGCCGCGATCATGCAGGCCGCCGTCACGTACGTGTGGACGCACGACTCCATCGGTCTGGGCGAGGACGGCCCGACGCACCAGCCGATCGAGCACCTCGCGGCACTGCGCGCGATCCCGGACTTCGCCGTCGTCCGTCCCGGCGACGCGAACGAGACCGCGTACGCGTGGAAGGCCACCATCGAGCAGCTCGGCCCCGTCGGGTTCGCGCTGAGCCGGCAGAACCTGCCGATCCTGGAGGGCACCTCGGCCGAGGGCGTGAAGCGCGGCGGTTACGTGCTCTTCGGTGACGACAACCCGGAGATCGTGATCATCGGCACAGGCTCTGAGCTGCAGGTCGCCGCCGAGGCCGGGAAGGTCCTGCAGGGCGGGGGCGTTGCAGTGCGCGTGGTCTCCATGCCGTCCGTCGACTGGTTCGAGAAGCAGGACGCCGACTACCGCGAGTCGGTCATCCCCTCGTCGGTCAAGGCGCGCGTCGCGGTCGAGGCCGGCATCGCGCAGCCGTGGTACCGCTACGTCGGCGACAACGGCGAGATCGTCTCGATCGAGCACTTCGGTGCCTCGGCCGACTACCAGGTCCTGTTCAAGGAGTTCGGCTTCACGACGGAGAACGTCGTCGCCGCCGCCCGCCGTTCCCTTGACCGAGTGAGGGGTTAATCCAGTGAGCAAGCCGAATCTCGCCGCACTGTCGTCCGCCGGTGTCTCGATCTGGCTGGACGACCTGTCCCGCGAGCGACTCACCAGCGGCAACCTCGACGAGCTGATCCGCGACTGGAACGTCGTCGGCGTGACGACGAACCCGACGATCTTCGCGGGCGCCCTGTCCAAGGGCGAGTCCTACGACGAGCAGATGCGTGAGCTGTCGTCGCGCGGCGCCGACGTCGAGGCGACCATCCGCGAGGTCACCACGACCGACGTGCGCAACGCGTGCGACAAGTTCCGCGACATCTACAACTCGACCGGTGGTGTGGACGGCCGCGTCTCCATCGAGGTCGACCCGCGCCTGGCGTTCGACACGGACAAGACCGTGGCCGAGGCGCAGGACCTGTGGAAGACCGTCGACCGGCCGAACCTGCTGGTGAAGATCCCGGCCACCGAGGCGGGCATCCCGGCCATCACCAAGGTGATCGCCGAGGGCATCTCCGTCAACGTGACGCTGATCTTCTCCGTCGAGCGGTACGAGAAGGTCATGGAGGCCTACGTCGCGGGCCTCGAGCAGGCCAAGGCCAACGGCCACGACCTGCGTTCGATCCACTCGGTCGCGTCCTTCTTCGTGTCCCGCGTGGACACCGAGATCGACAAGCGGCTCGACGCGATCGGCACGGACGAGGCGAAGGCGCTCAAGGGCAAGGCCGCTCTCGCCAACGCGTGGATCGCCTACGGAGCGTTCGAGAAGACGTTCCAGGGCGAGCGCTGGGAGGCTCTCAAGGCGGACGGCGCGCACGCGCAGCGTCCACTGTGGGCGTCGACCGGCGTGAAGGACCCGAGCTACTCCCCCACCCTCTACGTCGACCAGCTCGTCGTCGCCGACGTCGTCAACACGATGCCGGAGAAGACGCTGCGGGCGGTCGCGGACGCGGGCAAGATCACCGGTGACACGGTCACCGGGCGCGCTGCCGAGGGCCAGGAAGTGTTCGACCGGCTCGCCGCCGTGGGAATCGACCTCCAGGACGTGTTCGTCGCGCTGGAGACCGAGGGTGTCGAGAAGTTCGAGAAGTCCTGGGAAGAGTTGCTCGAGACGGTGAAGAACCAACTGGCTCAACTGAAGGGCTGATACCCAAGTGACCTCCGTCGAAATCGTGAGGTCACCGAACGCCGACCAGGTCAGCACCATCGCTGCTGACCTGGTCGCGGATTCGGTGCCGAGCAAGCTGACCGCGCAGGACCCGACCCTGTGGGGGCCGGAAGCCGAGTCCGAGGCGAGCATCCGCCTCTCCTGGACGACGTTGCACGAGTCGTCCCGTGCACTGCTCCCCGAACTCGTGGCGCTGCGCGCCGATCTGCACGCCGAGGGCGTCGACCGCGTCGTCCTCGCCGGAATGGGTGGCTCGTCGCTGGCACCCGAGGTGATCACGCGGACCGCGGGCGTCCCGCTGGTCGTGCTGGACACCACCGATCCCGCCCAGGTCGCCGACGCTCTCGCCGGTGACCTCGAGCGCACGGTGATCGTGGTGTCGTCCAAGTCCGGTGGCACTGTCGAGACCGACAGCCACCGCCGGATCTTCGAGAAGGCCTTCACCGACGCGGGCATCGACGCCGCGTCGCGCATCGTGGTCGTCACCGACCCCGGCTCGCCGCTGCAGAAGGCGTCCGAGGAGGCGGGCTACCGCAAGGTGTTCCTGGCCGATCCCAACGTGGGTGGCCGTTACTCGGCGCTGACGGCGTTCGGCCTGGTGCCGTCCTACCTCGCCGGCGCCGACGTCGAGTCGCTGCTGGACGACGCGGCCGAGGTCGCGAAGGTCGTGTCGCAGGACTCCGTCGACAACCCGGCCGTGATCCTGGCCGGCGTCTTCGGTGCCGCGCACGCCCACGGTGCCGAGAAGATCATCTTCGCCGACACCGGGTCCGGCATCGCCGGGTTCGGCGACTGGGCGGAGCAGCTCATCGCCGAGTCGACGGGCAAGAACGGCACCGGCCTGCTGCCGGTCGTCGTCGAGGGTCCCGGCGCTCCCGGTTTCGTGGACGCGCGATCGGATGCCACGACCGTCGCGATCGGACCGGCCACCGGATCGGCGAACATCGCGGTCGAGGGCAAGCTGGGCGCGCAGTTCCTGCTGTGGGAGTACGCGACCGCGCTCGTCGGCCGGGTGCTCGGCATCAACCCGTTCGACCAGCCCGACGTCGAGGCCGCGAAGAAGGCCTCCCGCGCACTGCTGGACGCGCCGGCCGCCGTGGCCTCTACGCCGTCCTTCGTGGACGGACCGGTCGAGGGGCACGGCACCGACTGGGCGCCGCGCAAGGTCAGCACCGTCGCGGAAGCGCTTGCGGCGATCGTTGAAGTGGCGCCCGAGCACGGCTACATCTCGGTTCAGGCGTACTTGGACAGGATCGACGACGCGTCGTTCGAGCTGCTCCGTGCGGAGATCGCGAAGAGGACGCACCTGCAGACCACGTTCGGCTGGGGTCCGCGCTTCCTGCACTCGACCGGCCAGTACCACAAGGGCGGTCATCAGAACGGCGTGTTCATCCAGATCACCGGCGAGTCCGGTGACGACCTGGAGGTGCCCGGCCGTCCCTACACGCTGGCGCAGCTGCAGCTCGCGCAGGCGCTCGGCGACGGTCAGGTCCTGGCCGAACACGGTCGCCCGGTGCTGCGTCTGCACCTCGAGGACCGCATCTCCGGCTTGGCCCAGCTCGTCGAGGCAGTCCAGGAGGACGGCTCGTGACCACATCCGCCAAGTGGCACAACCCGCTGCGGGATCCGCGCGACAAGCGCATGCCCCGCATCGCGGGCCCGAGCGCGCTGGTCATCTTCGGTGTCACCGGTGACCTGTCGCGCAAGAAGCTGATGCCCGCGATCTACGACCTCGCGAACCGGGGCCTGCTGCCGCCGGGCTTCGGTCTGGTGGGCTTCGCCCGCCGCGACTGGGCCGACCAGGACTTCATGAAGGTCGTCCACGACGCGGTGAAGGAGCACGCGCGCACGCCGTTCAACGAGGCGGTCTGGGCGCAGCTCGCCGAGGGCATCCGCTTCGTGCAGGGCACGTTCGACGACGACGCGTCGTTCGACAACCTCGCGTCGTGTCTCGCGGCTCTGGACGCCGAGCGCGGCACGGGCGGCAACCACGCGTTCTACCTGTCGATCCCGCCGGGCGCGTTCCCGACGGTGGTCAACCAGCTCAAGCGCGCGGGCCTCGCCCAGACGGCTCCCGACCAGTGGCGCCGCGTCGTCATCGAGAAGCCGTTCGGCCACGACCTGAAGTCCGCCAAGGAACTGAACCGCACGGTCAACGAGGTCTTCCCCGAGGAGTCGGTGTTCCGCATCGACCACTACCTCGGCAAGGAGACCGTGCAGAACATCCTGGCGCTGCGGTTCGCGAACCAGCTGTACGAACCCATCTGGAACTCGAACTACGTCGACCACGTGCAGATCACCATGGCCGAGGACATCGGTCTCGGTGGCCGCGCGGGCTACTACGACGGCATCGGCGCGACGCGCGACGTCATCCAGAACCACCTGCTGCAGCTGCTCGCACTGATCGCGATGGAGGAGCCCGTCTCCTTCAAGCCGTCGGACCTGCGGGCGGAGAAGGTGAAGATCCTCTCGGCGACGCGTCCCGCGGAGCCGTTCGAGGAGACCACCGCACGCGGTCAGTACACCGGTGGCTGGCAGGGCGGCCAGAAGGTCCCGGGTCTGCTGGAGGAGGGCGGTTTCTCGCCCGAGTCGAAGACCGAGACGTTCGGCGCCATCACCTGCGAGGTCAACACCCGCCGCTGGGCCGGGGTGCCGTTCTACCTGCGCACCGGCAAGCGCCTGGGCCGTCGCGTCACCGAGGTGGCCGTCGTGTTCAAGCGGGCGCCGCACCTGCCGTTCGACGACACGGCGACCGAGGAACTGGGCCAGAACGCCCTGGTCGTCCGCGTGCAGCCGGACGAGGGCGTGACGATCCGGTTCGGGTCGAAGGTGCCGGGCAACACGATGGAGGTCCGCGACGTCACGATGGACTTCGGTTACGGCCACTCGTTCACCGAGTCGTCGCCGGAGGCCTACGAGCGGCTGCTGCTGGACGTCCTGCTCGGCGAGCCGTCGCTGTTCCCGAAGAACGACGAGGTCGAGCTCTCCTGGGAGATCCTCGACCCGATCCTCGACTTCTGGGCGCGCAAGGACGAACCCGCTCTGGAGAAGTACAAGGCCGGGACCTGGGGCCCGCCGTCGGCGGAGACGATGACCTCCAGGACCGGAAGGCAGTGGAGGCGTCCGTGATCATCGACCTGCCCTCGACCACCACCTCCCAGATCAACTCGCGGCTCGTCCGGCTGCGGGACGAAGGCGGTGCGACGACCCTCGGTCGCGTGCTGACCCTGGTCATCGTGACCGAGGACGGCCAGCGCACCGACGCCGCGATCGACGCGGCGAACGACGCTTCGCGCGAACACCCGTGTCGCGTGATCGTCGTGGCCCGCGGTGCCCGTCAGGCGGCACCTCGCCTGGACGCGCAGATCCGCGTCGGTGGCGACGCCGGAGCCTCGGAAGTCGTTGTTCTGAGGCTTTATGGCGAACTGGCCAAGGAAGGCGCCTCGTGCGTCATGCCGCTGCTGCTGCCGGACACCCCGGTCGTGGCGTGGTGGCCGTTCGACGCACCGGTCTCGCCGTCGAAGGACCCGATCGGCCAGCTCGCGCAGCGTCGCATCACCGACGCCGCGGCCGAGAAGAACCCGATCAAGGCCCTGGAGTCCCGGCGGGCGCACTACGCGCCGGGCGACACGGACCTGGCGTGGACGCGTCTGACGTTGTGGCGCGCCATGCTCGCCTCGTCGCTGGACCTGCCGCCGTACGAGAAGGTCGTGGACGCCGAGGTGACCGGCGAGGCCGACTCACCGTCCACCGATCTGCTCGCCGCGTGGCTGACGGACCGGTTGAAGGTTCCGGCCAAGCGCTTCAAGGCGACGTCGGGTGAAGGCATCGTGGAGGTGCGGCTCGGCCGTCCCTCCGGTGCCGTCGACCTGCTGCGCCCGGACGGCAAGGTCGGCACGCTGACCCAGCCCGGCCAGCCTTCTCGCCGGGTGGCGCTGCAGCGTCGTTCGGTGCGCGACTGCCTCGCCGAGGAACTGCGCCGGCTCGACCCCGACGAGGTCTACGCGGCGGCGCTGAAGTCGCTCGCGAAGGTCGTGAAGGGCCGCACGCCGTCACCGAAGGACGAGGCTCCCGCCGCCCCGGTCGCGGAAGCCACCAACGGTTCCGCTCCCAAGAAGTCGAAGGCGAAGGCCGGTTCGTGAGCAACCCGCAAGTCGTGGTGCACCGCGACGGCGACCTCCTGGCCGCCGCCGCGGCGGCCCGCCTGGTCACCCGCATGGTCGACGCCCAGGCCGCACGCGGCTACGCGTCGGTCGTGCTGACCGGCGGCCGCACCGGCACCGCGGTCCTGGAACACCTGAACCGCAACGCCGCGCGCGACGCGGTGGACTGGTCCAAGGTCGACCTCTACTGGGGCGACGAGCGGTTCCTGCCCTCCGGGCACGCGGACCGCAACGAGACCCAGGCACGTGCCGCACTGCTGGACCACGTCCCGGTGGATCCGTCACGCGTGCACGTGATGGAACCGTCGGACGGCGAGTTCGGCGATGACCCCGAGGCCGCCGCCGAGGCCTACGCCGCACTGCTGGCGTCGGTGGCCAGGCCGGAGGACCACGGCGACGTGCCCACGTTCGACGTCTGCATGCTGGGCGTCGGCGAGGAGGGGCACGTGGCGTCGGTGTTCCCGGACTCGCCTGCCGTGCACGAGAAGGAGCGGACGGTCGTGGCAGTGCGCAACTGCCCGAAGCCACCGCCCACGCGCGTGTCGCTGACGCTGGCGTCGGTGCGCTCCGCGCAGGAGGTCTGGCTGATGACCACCGGCGAGGCCAAGGCCGCCGCGGTGGCCATGGCGCTGGACGGTGCCGGCGAGGTGCGCCTGCCCGCCGCCGGTGCCACCGGTCGCCGCCGGACGTTGTGGCTGCTGGACACGGCGGCCGCTTCGGCGGTGCCGGCCTTGTTCAAGCCACCGCTGTCCTGATGTTCCGGCCCCCAGGCTTCGGCCTGGGGGCCTTTTTTGTTTGTGGAGCCTGCTGATGCGGTGCGCGCACGACGGGTGCGAGGCCGGCATCCGCGCCCTGCTCGGTCTGGTTGGCTGGGGAGGTCAACCGAGGGGGTCGAGTTGCACATCCGGGACGTGCTGGCCGAAGACGCGCCGGCGATCCAGCAGATCAACCGCGAGGCACTGGGCTATGAGTTTCCCCTGCCCGGCACGCGGGCCCAGCTGGAACGCATCATCAAGGCGCCCAACGTGCTGCTGCTCGTGGCCGTCGACGGCGCCGACGTGCTGGGCTACATCCAGCTCAGCGACTACGAGAACACCTACCACCGCCCGCTGAAGAACCTGATCACGCTGGCCATCTCGCCGCGGCACCAGCGCCGGGGCGTGGGCAAGGCCCTGCTGACCGCCGGCGAGGAGTGGGCGCGGGCCGACGGTGCCCGCGGGGTGCGGCTCGTGACCGGAGCGAACCGGGTGCACGCGCGCGAGTTCTACGCGGCCAACGGGTACGAGGTCCGCAAGGAGCAGACCAACCTGATCAAGTGGTGGGCCTGACCGGCCTCTTCAGCGGTCTGTGCGCGGCGCGACCTCGGCAACCTCGGAATCCGCGTCGCTCACTCCCCGGTCCCGTCCACCAACTCCTCCATCACCCGCACCGGCAAAGACGGGTTCGCCGCCGCGGCCCCGGCCGTGAACTCACTCCCCAGCAACTCCACGATCACCGCCACCGGCAGGTGCGGATGCGCGGCCGCGAAGTGGCGAGCCTGAGCATCCTCCAAACACAGCACCAAGGTCTCCCCCGAAGCACACGGATGCCGCGCAACGGCCCGACAGGTCTTCCGAACCGAAGCAGCCCGCAAGACCATGTGGTGCAACAACTCTGCAGGACACAACGGATTCAGCGCGACCCGGGGGTAAAGCCGAGCACCGTGCCGCGAAGCCAGTTCCCACAGCTGCGGCACCGTCACCGAAGGATGGACGACAACGGCACCGGCGACACCCGGATCGTCGTCCAGCACCAGGCAAGCGAGAACATCCGGCGGCAGATCCGCACGCAACGCCACCATCAGCCGCACCTGGGCGACAGGAGACGCGGCCAAAGCCCGAAGCTCCGCAGGAGAAGCGGAAGCGATGCGAGGCACCGGATCGGGACCGATGCGCGCGGCCGGGGCCAGTTCCTCCAGCAGGTACAGCGGGATCGCCGGGTTGCGCAGGAGCACGAGGCGCAGGGCGCGGGTTCCCGTGAGCTGGCGTAGGACCGCAACGGGGATGGCCGGGTTGGCGGCCAGTTGCGACAGGATGCCGGGTTCGAGTTCCGAGGCGAGCTGTTCGTAGACGCCGGCGGGCAGGTCGGGGCGTCCGGCCAGGAAGTAGCGGGACGCGTGGTGCGGCAACAGGTCCGCCGCCACGGCGGGCGGGGTCGCGGGGTTGGCCGCCAGTTCGCGGGCCAGGGTGCCGGACTGGAGCCGCGCCAGCACCGAGGCGGGTGTGTGCGGGCTGGAAGCCAGTGCGCGCAGCACGTCGAGGCTCGGGTGGCGGCTCAGCGACTCGGCCAGGGTGGGCGGCAGGGCGTGGAACAGGACCAGTTCGGCCACCACCTCCGGCTCGGGGTCGCGGGCCAGCAGGGCGACCACGTCGGCGGGCAGGGAGCAGGCCGATTCGGGCAGGCGGGTGCGGACGGACGGGTCCGGGTGGAACGCGAGTGCGCGGGTCAGGGCGGGGTCGGCGTCGGCGCGGCCGGTCAGCACCAGGGCCACCGATTCATTCGCGATCGGTACGTCCGCTGGAGCGACCATCCCGTTCTCCAGCAGCTGGTACACGGCCGAGGAGTCGCCGTGTGCGAGCAACGCGCGCACGTGCTCCGGTGTCAGATCTGCGCGATCGGCCAGTTCCGCGGCCAGGCCGGGGCGGGTGACCAGGCGGTCGAGCAGGTAGCCGGGCAGCGCGGGGTTCGACGCCAGGCCCTCCAGTACAGCGTTCACCAATCTCCCTGGTAACACGGCAGGCATTCCCCCCGACAACGCGTATCATCCCCAATCGCGTTGAGTAGCGGGGGTTTTGTGGCAAACGGCAGTGCGAAGCGACGTCCCACCATCGGGATGATCACCGCTGGCCCGCTCATCGAGCTCGCGGGCGAGCAGTGGCGTGGTGTCAGCGACGGGGCTCAGCGCCTCGGGTGCGACCTCGTGTGCTTCGTGGGCAGTGAACTCGATCATCCCGATCCGCTCAAGCGTCGTGCGAACACGGTCTACGACCTCATTTCGCCGAACCGCATCGATGCACTCGTGGTGTGGACTACGCGCGTGGGGCAGCTCATCGGCTCCGATGGCATGCAGGAGTACGTGAAGCGGTACGCGCCCATGCCCATCGTGAGCGTGGAGACAGGCCTTGCCCAGTGGCCAACGATCTCGATGGACAACCGTGACGGCATGAAGCAGGCCGTCGACCACCTCGTCGAGGTGCACGGCAAGCGCCGGATCGCGTTCGTCCGGGGGCCCCAAACGCATGCGGGCGCCCGCGAGCGGTTCCTGGGTTACGCGGATTCGTTGCGCAACCACGGAATCCCGTTCGACCCCTCGCTCGTCACGATGCCCGGTTCGTTCATCTGGGAACCCAACCGCGCCGCCGAGGCCGTGCGCAAGATGCTCGCGCGGATCGAGGAACCGCCGGACGCCATCGCCGCCGCGAACGACGACTACGCGATCGGGGTCGTGTCCGCGCTGGAGGAGCTGGGTTTCCGCACGCCGGAGGACGTCGCCGTCGTCGGGTACGGCAATCACACGAACGTCCGCACGCACGACCTCGGCTTCGGCACGGGAAGTCCGGCGGCGAGGGTGCGGCGCGAGGTGCACGCCGACGCGGCGACACCCGCGTTCACCACCGTCAGAGCACCGTTCCACGAGATGGGGTTCCGGGCGGCCGAGCTCGCGGTGGCGCTGGTGAGGGGCGAGCCCACGCGCCGGCGGCAGACCATGCCGACCGAACTGATCGTGCGCCGGTCGTGCGGCTGCCTGCCGTCCGGGCTCGGCGACCACGCGCCCGCGCACGACCGGCTGAGCATCAACGAGTCCGCGACCGCGTCCACCGTGGCCGACCACCTGCGCGACTCACTCGGGCAACCCGCCGCGAAGCTGCCGGAGGGGTGGGCCGAGCAGCTGGTCGTCGAGCTCATGGCGGCGGGCCGCGGCGAGGTCGAGGGCGCGGAGTTCCTGAAGCTGCTGGCCGAGTACATCCGCGGGAGCGCACGCGCCGGGTGCGAACCGGCGCAGTGGTGGCCACCGCTGTTCGACCTGCATAGGTTCGTGACGGCCCGCATCAGCGACGCGACGATCATCAACGACCTGTGGCTGCGCGTGCAGTTGCTCCTGGGCGATGCGTTCGCCGCGGACGCACGGTTCAAATACCTGTCGCACGAGCGTCACGACCAGACGGTGCGTGAAGCAGGGCAACGGCTCATCGCGTCACGGGACGTGGACGAGCTGACGAGCGCACTGGCCGACGAACTCCCCCGCCTGGCCATCCCCGGCTGTCACGTCATGGCGTACGACACTCCAGGCACGGCGCGCGCGCTCGTCCGGTACGAGCACGGTGAACTCATGACCCCGCCGGACACACCGTTCCCCACCATCAACCTGACGCCGTACCAGTTCCGGCGCGACGCCCCGTTCAACGCCCTGATCGCCCCGCTGCACACCGACGAGGACCACCTCGGGTACGTGATCTTCGAGGAGGGTCCGGAGCCCGGCTGGATCTACGAGGCCGTGCAGCAGCAGCTCAGCAGCGCGTTGCGCAGCATCAGGCTGATGCAGGAGCTGAAGGACGCGCGCGCACGGCTCGAAGAACGTGTCGGCGAGACCGAGGCGCAGTTGCGGCATGCACAGAAGATGGAGGCCATCGGCCGGTTGACCGGTGGCATCGCGCACGACTTCAACAACATCCTCACGGTCGTGAACGGCAACAGCGAGATGCTGCTGCGCCGCACCCTTCAGGACGATCCGAGGCGCGCGGCGATCGAGGACATCAGGCACGCCGGCGAACGGGCCGCGAACCTGACGAGGCAGCTGCTCGCGTTCACCCGCCAGCAGGTCCTGCACCCGGAGTCCCTGGACCTCAAGCACAACCTCACCCAGGTCCACTCGATGCTGCGCACGCTCGTCGGCGACCACATCGAACTGGAGATGCACCTGCCCGACGGCGTCGCCCAGGTGTGGGCGGACGCGGGCCAGGTCGAGCAGATCCTGTTCAACCTCGCGGTCAACTCCCGCGACGCCATGCCCGACGGCGGCACGCTGAGGGTCTCGATCGCGGACAGGAAGCTCGGCGGCGGCGACACCGGGCGGATCGTCGGCGTGCGGCCTGGCGAGTACGTCGTCATGCGCGTCCAGGACACCGGCGCCGGCATGGCCCCGGACGTGCAGGCGCAGGTGTTCGAGCCGTACTTCACCACCAAGCCGGTCGGCAAGGGCACGGGTCTCGGCCTGTCCACGGTGTTCGGCATCGTGCAACAGTCCGGCGGCCAGATCGAACTGAGAAGCGCACTGGGCGAGGGCACGACCGTGGAGGTCTATCTGCCCGTGCCGCACGATCGCGACGGCAGACCTGAAGCGCCGTGCGCGCGGCGCCCCACCACTCACCGGGGCGCCGGCACCGTGCTGCTCGTGGAGGACGACGCGCAGGTGCGGGTCATGACCCGGCGCTCGCTGGAGATCGCGGGCTACGCGGTGATCGAGGCGGGCGACGGCCAGGAGGCGCTGCAGCTCGCCACCGCGCACCGCAGCACCATCGACCTCGTGCTCACCGACGTCGTGATGCCGAAGATGGGCGGCCCGGAACTCGTCCGGCTGCTGCGCTCGACCGGTGCCGCGCCCGCCGTGATCTACATGTCCGGCTACACGACCGACGAGGTCCTCGACGACGAGGTGCTGATCACCAAGCCGTACGTGGAGTCCGTGCTGCTCGAACGCGTCCGCGAGGTGCTGACTCAGGACGCCTGAGCGCGCTTGGCGAGCACGGCGCGGATCGTCTCGTCCAGCGTCTCCAGCCGGAACGGCTTCTGCAGGTAGTCGGCGATCTCGTGTCCCGCGAACCGCCGCTCCAGCGACGTGCGGTCGTAGCCGCTGGTCAGCACCACCGGCACGGTCAGGCCCTCGCGCTTCAGCTCCGCGAGCACCTCCTCGCCGGACAGGCCCGGCATGCTGTGGTCGAGCAGCATCGCGTCGATCTCGGTGGACCGCCTGCGCAGGATCGCGATCGCCTCGGTGCCGTCGATGGCCTGCAGAACGGTGAAGCCCAACTCCTCGAGCAGGCTCACGGTGTACCTACGCACGGGGTCCTCGTCCTCGACGACGAGCACCAGCCCAGCCAGCGACATGCGGGCAAGTATGCCGGAAACTATTCGTGTCCTCAGCACCAGGTCACCGTCTATTTTTGACAATCTTTCACGAACTGCTCCATCAGTGTGAGCTGGGCCATTTGGATCACACCATTGGTTGAGGCTCTGCGCTAACCTTCGCGCACCGCTGCCGCGCCACGCTGAGAAAGAGGCACCAGGAAAGGCCAACTCCATGCGTAAAGCGACGGCAGCAGCCGCTCTGGCTGTGCTGTTCACATTGTCGTCAGCACCCGCACACGCCGCGACGATTCCTTCGGAGCGCGTGACGATCGACGTGGTGACGGTGAACGGTTCCGGGTGCAAACAGGGCACCGCCGAAGTGATCGTCTCACCGGACAACACCTCGTTCTGGGTGATCTACAGCGACTATCTCGCCCAGGCGGGCAAGGGCGCCGGTGCGACCGAGTTCCGCAAGAACTGTCAGCTGACCCTGCAGGTCAACGTCCCGCAGGGCTTCTCGTACGGCATCGCCGAAGCGACCTACGGCGGCTACGGGTACGTCCGGCCCGGCGCCGTCGGGCACCAGTCGGTGAATTACTACTTCCAGGGTCAATCGGCCACCACGACGTGGAAGCACACGTTCAACGGGCCGTTCGACGACAACTGGTCGATCACCCACCGGACCGAGTTCTCCGAGATCGTCTGGGCCCCGTGCGGCGAGAAGAAGAATCTCAACATCAACAGCGCCCTGCGTGTCGACAAGGGTACCTCGGACGCCAATACAAACAGTTTCATGACCATGGACTACCAGCGCGGAGAAGTGCGGACACTGCACCACTTCTCGTGGAAGCGCTGCTGATTTCCTGAAAAGGCCGCCGCCACCCGAGTCCAACCGCCGCCACCCCTCCCAGCGAGACGCGTTTGGAAAGGTGCCTCATGCTCAACGCGGTTGCCGCTGCCCTGCTGACCTCGGCCATCATCATCCCTCCCGGCGCGCCCAACGAGACGCCGCCGCCCGACCACATCACCATCGACGTCGTGACCGTCAACGGCTCGGGTTGCCCGGCGGGCACGGCGGCCGTCGCGGTGTCCCCGGACAACAAGGCGTTCACGGTCACCTACAGCGACTACCTGGCCCAGATCGGCGTCGGTGCACGGCCGACCGACTTCCGCAAGAACTGCCAGCTCAACCTGCGGGTCAACGTCCCGCAGGGCTTCACCTACGGCATCGCCCAGGCCGACTACAGAGGGTTCGCCCATCTCGAACGCGGGGCGTACGCCGTCCAGAAGGCCAACTACTACTTCCAGGGCATGTCGCAGAACGACTCGGCCTCACACCGGTACAACGGCCCGCACAGCGACGGCTGGCAGGCCACCGACCAGACCGAGGTCGCGGCGATCGTCTATTCGCCGTGCGGCGAGAAGCGGAACTTCAACATCAACACCGAGCTCCGCGTCTACCCCGGCTCGTCCAACACGGCCACGACGACCAGCTTCGTGTCGATGGACTCCACGGACGGTGCGATCGACACGACCTACCAGTTCAGCTGGAAGACATGCCCGTAGTAGTGCTGTGACTACCGCACGCGCTCGCACGAGCGTGTGCGGTAGCACATATGTGAGCCGACAGCCGTACAGATTCGCGTGTGACGACGTCTTACCCCCATGACGGGGCAGGTCGGGGTAAAGGGGCAGCCAATGCCATCCGCCGCATACGCGCAGTACGGTGAGGATCGCAAGGCTCACAGGGGAGGTCGGATACTGACCACGACGCTGCTCCCGGCCAGACGGCCGGCGACGACTGCGGCCGGCTCGCGCTGGCCGCTCAGCGGTGACTACCGTCAGGTCCTCGCCGACCTCGCGCTGATCTTCTTCGCGGCGCTCGACGTCTGGCTGTACGGGTTGTGGCTCGAAGCCGACCCGATCACGGACCTCCCGCCGATCGAGAACTACCAGCTGTGGCTCAACTGGCTCGCGGTCGGCGCGCTGGTCCTGCGCCGCCGGTTCCCGTTCCTGACGCTGGTCCTGACCATCCCCGGCTTCTTCGTCGGCTGGTCGCAGCTCGCCGCGATGATCGCCCTCTACACGGTCGCCCGCCGCTACATCGGCGGCTGGCAGACGGGCCTCGCGGCCGCGCTGGTGTGGCTCTGCCGGTTCGTCGCCTGGCCGTTCGAGGAGCTGATCGAACGTCCCGCGTCGGGTCACTTCCACTCGGCGATCTACGGCTTCCTGGTGGCGGGCCTGCCGATCGCGATCGGCCTGCTGGTGCACGCGCGGCAGGAACTCTCCGACCGCATCTCCGAACTGGCCGAGTCACGCGAGAGAGAGCGTGTGCTCCACGCGCACGCCATCCGTGCCGACGAACGGGCAAAGCTCGCCCGCGAGATGCACGACGTCGTGTCGCACCAGGTCAGCCTCATCGCGATGCAGGCCGGCGCACTTCGCATGTCCGTGGTCGACGCCGAGCACAAGCAGGTCGCCGGCACCATCCGCATGTTGTCGACGCGCACGCTCGATGAACTGCGTCAGCTCGTGTCCGTCCTGCGCACCACGGACGACACCCAGCCGAGCCTCGACGAACTGCCGGAACTGGCCGCCGACGCGGGCTTCGAGGTCAGCATCCAGCTCAAGGGTCCCGTCGAGGACCTCTCCGCACCGGTGTCCGGCGCCGTCTACCGGACGGTGCAGGAGGCCCTGACGAACATCCGCAAGCACGCCGTGGGCGCGAGCGCGACGGTGTTCATCGACGCCCAGTACGACGACAACGTGCTGGTCGAGGTGCGCAACACCGCCGCGTCCAGCCCGTCGTCGACGCTGCCCAGCGGAGGCCACGGCCTGGTCGGCCTGCGCGAGCGCGCCGCGTTGCTCGGCGGCGAGTTCTCGGCGGGGCCGACCGAGGACGGCGGCTTCCTGGTGTCGGCTACGTTCCCGAGGGAACGCGTCATCACCGACTGAACGGGTTGTCGCGTTCGGCAGCGGTCAGGCGCGCCTGGAGGCCAGTGACGCGCTCAGCGCCGCCGCCGCGCCGAGAACACCGCAGGTGAGCGCGACGGACATCGTCGGCTCGTGCTCGAGCAGCACCGACACCAGCAGCCACACGGCCAGCCCGAGGCCGAGGCCGAGCGGCACCGACGCGATCACCGCCGCCATGCCGGTCTGCCGCCGCCGCAACACCCGCAGGTTCGACTCCAGGTACGCGAACGTGAACAGCAGCAGCAACGCCGAGCCGGTGCCCATGAGGCTCAGCCACGGCGTCCGGCTGGACTTCAGCAGGAACGGCGGCTGCTCGTCGACCTGGGCCGTCACGACGCCACCGATGATCCACCTCGCCGCGCCCGGCAGCACGAACCCCTCGGGCGTGCGCTGCGGCACGTCCGCGAGCGGAACTCCGGCCGCCGTCACGACGAGATGCGTGCCTTCGACCTTCACGGGGTCCGCGAGGTCCATCTCGACGATCGTCGAGGGCGGGTTGCCGGTCGCCACGAACGGGACAACGGCCATCGCGATCAACGCGAGCGCCGCCACCAGCCACAACGCCCACGGCGTCGACGGCGGCTTGATCACCTGCGAGGCCGGCACCAGCGTGCTGCTGCCGCTCAGGCGCGCGGCGGGGACCGGGTCGACCAGCGTGGCCCGGATCCGCTGGCCCGTGAGCGTGACCGTCTCGCGCTCCGGCACGGGCCGCAGCGACGGACGTGTGGACGACGACGACACCTGCGGTGCGAGGTGCACGGGGATGCCCAGGCGCACGAGCCAGTCCGGACCGAACAGGTGGCCCGCCGCGCCCGCCAGGTCGATCGCGAACGTCTCGGCGTTGCGGTAGCGCGCGTCGGGCTCCCGCGCGATGCTGCGCATGACCACGCCGGCCAGGGGTTCCGGCACGTTCGGCAACGGCCGCGGGTCCTGGAACACCCGCTTCTGGATCATCGCGATCGGGCCGCCGCCGCGTTCGAACGGCAGGTCGCCGCAGAGCAGTTCGTAGAGCATCGTGCCGGTCGCGTAGACGTCGGCCGCGGGCGACAGTGCGTTGCCCATCGCCTGCTCCGGCGCGATGTAGGCGGGCGTGCCGAGCACCGCGCCGCCGTGCGTCACGAGCGTCGCGCCCTCCGACACCACCTGGGAGATGCCGAAGTCCGCCACCTTCACCACGCCGTTCGAGGTGAAGAGCAGGTTCTTGGGCTTCACGTCGAGGTGCAGCACGCCGGCCTCGTGCGCCGCGTGCAGCCCGGACAGCGCCGCCAGCACGATCCCGCACGACTGCTGCGCGGTCAGGCCGTCGCCGGCGAACCGCGACCAGACGGTGCCGCCGTCGAGGCGTTCCATCACGAGCAGGTGCTCGCCCTGCTGCCGGACGTAGTCGTAGACCGGGACGATGTGCGGGTGGTCGAGGCGCGCCAGCAACCGCGCCTCGTGCTCGAAGCGCTCGCTCATCCGCGGGTCCTCGGCCACGGCGTGCGGCAGCCGTTTGATCGCCACGGGACGCCCCAGCTGACGGTGCACGCCGCCGTAGACGACACCCATGCCGCCCTCGCCGATCTGGTCGCCGACGGCGTACTGCGGCAGGGCGGAGACCACACTGGACAGAGTCACCGTTGGATCCTCACGGTATCCGCATCCATTGAGGACGGTGGCTTCTCGCCCGGATGCGGTGTCACGTAGCCAAGAACGAACGCGGCCGCCGCGGCGCCGATGATGAACGGGATCTCGGCCGTGGGCGACGGCGCCACCAGCCGCAGCACCGACAGCGAGATCACCGCGATCAGCCCGGTGCCGATGCCCGCGGGCAGGAACCGCATGGCCCGCTGCCACCGGTTCGCGGGCAGCCTCCTGCGCGCCAGTGCGATCAACGCCCCCGCCCACGACAACGCCGTCAGCACGAGCACGCCCAGCCCGAACGCCCCGTAGACCGACCAGAGCGAGCCCCGGACGTCACCGGTCGTCTCGACGGACGCGATGCTCTCGCGCTGGACGTCGATGACCTCGACCGTGACCGGAAGGAGACCGATCGCCTGCGAGCCGAGGTCGGTCGGCTCCAGCGGGAACGAACGGGTCTCCGAGGACCTCGCCGGCACGTCGAACGGAACCGTTGTGTCGTAAGCGAAGAAGGTCAACGCCAGCGCGGTGCCACTGATCCGCACGGTCTTCACGCGCTGCAGGGTGTTCGTGTTGTTGCGGACCGTGACCGAGACCTTGGCGGTCCGCGACGGGTCCAGCACCAGGTTCCCTACTCCAACCGGCCTACCGTCCACATCGGCCTCGAGGATCACAGACCCGTCCTGTGCGAAGGCCGCGGAGGGAAGCAGCATAATTCCGCACCACAGCAGTAAACCTGCACCGGCCATGCGACGTCTCACTAGCGCACCTTAGGTTCGATCCGGGGAGTTGGAATGCGGTCTTTAGGTCTACTCGTGGCTGTAGCAGCCGGTGTTACGGTGCTGGTCGCCACACCTGCGGCCGCACAGCAGCAGACGTCGGTGACCGCGAACCCGACCAGCGGTCCCGC
Organism: Lentzea californiensis; assembly: GCF_024648825.1. Taxonomy (GTDB): domain Bacteria; phylum Actinomycetota; class Actinomycetes; order Mycobacteriales; family Pseudonocardiaceae; genus Lentzea; species Lentzea californiensis. The sequence goes on along the minus strand of NZ_JANBBE010000013.1, from coordinate 192,962 downwards.
GGGCTCCACCGCGACCTTCAGCTGGTCAGGCTTCTACAGATGCAAGGGCACTGTCCGCATCGGCTGGGCCGGAAGCGTACTGGCCACCGCGCCGTGGTCGGCTAACGGTTCGGTCACCGCGACCATCCCGGCCGGAAGCAAGGTGGGCACCTACACCTTCACCGCGAGCGACGAGTGCCAGCACCTCGCGCGCAACCAGTTCACCGTGACTCCGCCGCCTCCGGTCATCACGACCCGGCCGCCCGTCACCACGCAGCCGCCCGTCACGAACCCGCCGGTCACCAACCCGCCCGTGACGACCCGTCCCCCGGTCGTCACGACCAGCACCACTCCCCCGGTGACCACGACGACGACCACGACCACCGCGGACTCGTCGACCCCGCCCTCCTCCTCCACGACCGACGCGCTCACGAACCCCGACGACGGCGTCCTGGTCCTCGACAAGGACAACATCCAGCCCGGTGACGACCTGACCGCGACCGGCACCGGCTGCCCCAAGGGCGCGAACGTGACGCTGAGGTCGCTGGGCCAGGACGTCGGCCGGACCACGGCCGACGAGAACGGCGGCTTCACGTCCCCGGTGAAGTTCGCGAACATCGAGCCCGGCCGCCACAAGGTGCGCGCGGAGTGCGGCATCGTGCTCGTGGGCAACGTGGACGTGACGCTGTCGAGCTCGTCCCAGGGCACGACCAGCACGCTCGTGGTGCTGTTGTTCTTCTTGCTCGTGGGTGCCGCGATGCTGCGCCGTCAGTTCTCCGGCCTGAGGCGATAAGCAGAAACGCGAAAGGCCCCCTCTCCGCAGAGGGGGCCTTTCGCGTGATTACCGAAGATCTGAGCCCTTACGGCTCTTCGCGCTGGCGGCGCAGCTTGGCGAGAGCCTCTTCGAGGATCGCCTCGCCGTCCGCGTCGGAGCGCCGCTCCTTCACGTACGCAAGGTGCGTCTTGTACGGCTCGTTGCGCGGAGGCGCGGGTGGCGTCTGCTCGTCACGACCTGCCGGCAGGCCGCAGCGCGGGCAGTCCCAGTTCTCCGGCACATCCGCTTCCATCGCGAACGAGGGCCGGGACTCATGACCGTTCGCGCACCAGTACGACACCCGACGACGGGGCGCGGACTCGCCGCGCTCCGATTCGCCCATCGGGCCTGCGCCGACGCGGGTACCGCGAATCGCGTTACCACCGGACATCGACCGTTACACCCCCACCAAGTGGTTACTCCAAGCCCCGGAGGGCTTCTGCCGCTGAACGGTTGATCAGGCTCCGGGGAGCTTGATCAGCAGCCCGATGCCCACGATGGCGATGACCCAGACCGCACCGACGAAGAGCGTCAGGCGGTCGAGGTTCTTCTCGACCACGGAGGACCCGGACAGACTCGACTGCATACCGCCGCCGAACAGCGAGGAAAGGCCGCCACCACGGCCGCGGTGCAAGAGCACGAGCAGCACCAGGAGCACGCTGGAGACGATCAACAGGATCTGCAGGAACAGGATCATTTCTTCCTCGCTGTCAGGCAGCCGACGCCATAGAGTACCTGTTCGACTGCCGAACGTGTGCAACCAGTGGGGTTATGGGTTTAGCCAGATCAACTTAGGGTAGAGGCCCGCCGGCAGCCAATGCGCACAGCTTGGTGAATTCGTCGGCCTGAAGGCTGGCACCGCCGACAAGAGCGCCGTCGATGTCCTTCTGCCCGATGAGGTCGCCGATGTTCGAGGACTTCACCGAACCGCCGTAGAGCACCCGGACGACCGCCGCGGTCTCCTCGCCGTACTTCTCCGCGACGAACGAGCGGACCAGCGAGCACACCTCCTGCGCGTCTGCGGACGACGCGGTGCGACCGGTACCGATGGCCCACACGGGCTCGTAGGCGAACACGATCTTGGCGACCTGCTCGGCCGTGAAGCCCTTGAGGCCGTCCTCCAGCTGCTGGCGCACCAGCTCCAGGTGGCCCTTGGCCTCGCGGACGTCGAGCTTCTCGCCGAAGCAGAAGATCGGCGTGACCTCGACCTTCAGCGCGGCCTTGACCTTGGCGTTGACGATGGCGTCCGTCTCGCCGTGGTACTCGCGCCGCTCGGAGTGCCCGACGACCACGTAGTGGCAGCCGAGCTTCTTGATCATCGGGCCGGACACCTCACCGGTGTAGGCGCCCGAGTCGTGCTGCGAGATGTCCTGCGCGCCGTACTTGATCAGCAGCTTGTCGCCGTCGACCAGCGTCTGGATGCTGCGGATGTCGACGAACGGCGGAAGAACGGCGACCTCGACCTTGGCGAAGTACTTCTCCGGGAGGGAGAAAGCGATCTTCTGCACGAGGCCGATCGCCTCGAGGTGGTTGAGGTTCATCTTCCAGTTGCCCGCGATGAGCGGGAGACGGGCTGCCATCAGGACTCCAAAACGCTGATGCCGGGGAGTTCCTTGCCCTCGAGGTATTCAAGGGAGGCGCCGCCGCCGGTGGAGATGTGCGAGAAGCCGTCCTCGGGCAGACCCAGCGCACGCACCGCGGCAGCCGAGTCGCCGCCGCCGACGACGGTGAACGCGTCGGACTTCACGAGCGCCTCGGCGACGGCACGGGTGCCACCGGCGTAGGTCTCGATCTCGAAGACGCCCATCGGGCCGTTCCAGAACACCGTCCTGGCGTCGGCGAGCTTCGACGCGAACAGCTCGCGCGACTTCGGGCCGATGTCGAGGCCCATCTTGTCGGCGGGGATCGAGTCGGTGCCGACGACGTCGTGCTCGACGTTGCCGAACTCGGCCGTGACCAGCACGTCGACCGGCAGCACGAGCTCGACGCCGCGCTTCTCGGCCTCGGCGAGGAAGCCCTTCACCTGGTCGAGCTGGTCGGACTGCAGCAGCGACGTGCCGACCTCGTGGCCCTGGGCCTTGAGGAACGTGTACGCCATGCCGCCGCCGACGAGCAGCCGGTCGACCTTGGCCAGCAGGTTCGCGATGACGCCGAGCTTGTCGGACACCTTCGCGCCGCCGAGCACCACGACGTACGGGCGCTCCAGGTCGTCGGTGAGCTTCTTGAGCACCTCGAGCTCGGCCTCGACGAGACCGCCGACGTACGCGGGCAGCTTCTGCGCCACGTCGTAGACCGAGGCCTGCTTGCGGTGCACGACACCGAAGCCGTCGGACACGAACGCGTCCGCGAACGACGCCAGCTCGTCGGCGAGTGCCGCACGCTCCGCGTCGTCCTTCGAAGTCTCACGGGCGTCGAAGCGGACGTTCTCCAGCATCACGACGCCACCGTCGGTGAGCGCGCCGACCACGGACGTGGCGGACGGGCCGACCAGGTCGCTCGCGAGCGCGACCTCGGTGCCGAGCAGCTCACCGAGACGAGCCGCGGCCGGGGCCAGGGAGAACTGGGGGTCCGGCTCGCCCTTGGGGCGGCCGAGGTGAGCGGTGACGATCACGCGGGCACCCGCGTCGGCGAGTGCCTTGATCGTCGGCACCGACGCGCGCACGCGGCCGTCGTCGGTGATCTTGTCTCCGTCGAGGGGGACGTTCAGGTCGGCGCGCACCAGGACGCGCCGACCTGCGACACCCTCGGCGAGCAGGTCGCTGAGAGTCTTCACTGACTGTCCGCCCCTGCTCAGATCTTGGAGGCGACGAGCTTGACCAGGTCCGCGAGGCGGTTGGAGTAGCCCCACTCGTTGTCGTACCAGCCGACGACCTTGACCTGGTTGCCGATGACCTTGGTCAGCGGCGCGTCGTAGATGCACGAGTGCGGGTCGGTGACGATGTCGGCCGACACGATCGGGTCCGTCGAGTACTTGAGGATGCCGGCCAGCGGGCCCTCGGCGGCGGCCTTGTACGCGGCGTTGACCTCGTCGACGGTGACCTCGCGCTTGAGCGTGACGGTCAGGTCGGTGGCCGAGCCCGTGGGGATCGGCACGCGCAGCGCGTAGCCGTCCAGCTTGCCCTTGAGCTCCGGCAGCACCAGGCCGATGGCCTTCGCGGCGCCCGTGGAGGTCGGGACGATGTTCAGCGCGGCGGCGCGGGCACGGCGGAGGTCGCTGTGCGGCGCGTCCTGCAGGTTCTGGTCCTGCGTGTACGCGTGGATCGTGGTCATGAGGCCCTGCTCGATGCCGAAGCTGTCGTTCAGCACCTTGGCCAGCGGCGCGAGGCAGTTCGTGGTGCAGGACGCGTTCGAGATGATCGTCTGCGAACCGTCGAGCTTCTCCTCGTTCGCGCCGATGACGACGGTGAGGTCCTCGTTCTTGGCCGGCGCGGAGATGATGACCCGCTTGGCGCCGCCCTCGTCCACGTGCGAGCGGGCCTTGGTGGCGTCGGTGAAGAAACCGGTCGACTCGACCACGACGTCGACGCCGAGGTCCTTCCAGGGCAGCTTGCCCGGGTCGCGCTCGGCGAGGGCCTTGATGACCTTGCCGTCGACGGAGATGCCCTCGTCGGTGACCTGCACGTCGGCGTCCAGACGACCGAGGATGCTGTCGTACTTCAGCAGGTGGGCCATGGTGGCGACGTCACCGAGGTCGTTGAACGCGACGATCTCGATGTCGTGGCCGCCGGCCCTCACGGCGCGGAAGAAATTGCGCCCGATCCGACCGAAACCGTTGACACCTACACGAACCGTCACGACTGACTCCTTGCGTTCAGCTTGGCAGGAACAAGTCCACCCTATCTGCCGAACTGCGTCCCTGGTCACAGGGATAGTGAGTATCTCTTGATCGAGACAGAAAAATGGCCCCTGACTAGGCCGTTCGGCGGCGGAGCGCGCGGAGCATCCAGAGGTACGCGCTCAGCTCCTCCGCGGCCTCCGCCGCGGTGCGGCAGGCCTCCGGACCGGTCTCCTCCGCGTCCCTGCCGACCACGGCCGCGATGCGGGCGAGCCACTCGTCCACGACGGGCCGGTCCCGGGGCGGCACGAGCGACGCCGCGGGGTCCACCGGTCTGTCCTTCGTTGTCATGAACCGATCCTGGCGACGTCCGGGAGGACCGTTCAATACCCCGAAACAGCGGGTGTTACGGACCGTTACGCGCCGGTACGGTCAATGGTCATGACGGCCACCGCCGCCTGCGTGACATGTGGAGACCCGCTGCCCGAAGCGGTCGCGGGCCGACGCTACTGCTCCAACGCCTGCCGTCAACGCGCCTACCGCGAACGCAGCTCGGCACGCGACGACTCCCCGCCCGACTCGGCTCTGCCGGCGCCATTGGACACGTTCGTGGGCCGCCGCGAGGAGCTGGCCTCACTGGCCCGCACCGAGACGAGACGTCTCGTCTCGTTGGTCGGCCCCGCGGGCGCCGGCAAGACCAGGCTGGCCGTTCAGCACGCAGGCAGACGCGCCGACCAGACGTGGTGGGCGGCGCTGGCACCGGTGTCCGACGTCGTCCAGGCCGTCTACACCGCGGTCGGCGCGCACCCGTTGCCGCACCGCTCCGTGCTCGACGCGGTGATCGCCGAGGTCGAACGGCACCGGCGGCCGTTGCTCGTGCTGGACAACTGCGAGCACCTGCTGGCCGACGTGGCCGACGTGGTGTCGGAACTGCTCGCGTGCTGCCCGCGGCTGCGCGTGCTCACGACGTCGCGGGAGCCCCTTCGCATTGCGGGAGAACAGGTCTTCGCGGTCGGTGAGCTGGAGCTGCCGCCCGCGGAGGCCGACGTCGCCGAGGCCCTGCGCCACGACGCCGTGGTCCTGTTCCGCGATCGCGCGGTGTCGGTGGACCGCTCGTTCGAGGTGGACGCCACGAACGTCGCCGACGTCGTCGCGGTGTGCCGTTCGCTGGACGGCATGCCGCTCGCGATCGAACTGGCCGCACGGCGCACCACCGTGCTCTCCCCCGCCGACATCCTTGCCCGGCTGGGCGACCGCCTCGCGTTGCTGACCGGAGGGCCGCGCGCCGCCGACGACCGGCACCGCACCCTGCGGACCGCGATCGGCTGGAGCTACGACCTGCTGTCCGAGGAGGAGCAGGCGGCGTCGCGCAGGCTCGCCGTGCTGGGCGTGCCGTTCGACCTCGGCGTGGCGAGCGCGGTCTGCGGTGTTCCCGACGCCCTGGAGCTGCTGACCGGTCTCGAGCAGAAGTCGCTGCTGGTGGTCGAACGGGCCGGCGGCCACACGACGTTCCGCCAGCTCGAATCGGTCCGCCTCTACTGCCACGAGCGCGCTGTCGCGTACGCCGACATCTCTCTCGTGGCCGACCGTGTCGTCGAGTGGGTGTGTTCGGTCGTGGAGCCGGAGATCTCGTCGTTCTTCCCATCGCCGTCCGTCGTGCTGCGCCTGGACCGCAACGCCGGCCTGCTCGAACTCGCCGTGAAGCGCACAGCGGAGACCCGCGACTGGCCACGGCACGCGCTCACGATCGTCGCGACGGCCTGGACCTCGACCCCGCGAGGCCCGCGCGGCGCCCCCACCGAACTGCTGCACCAGGCGCTGTCCCGGCCGATGCCGCAGGTATACCGCAGCGTTCTCGCGGTCCTGGCGGCGATGCACCACCGCGTGCGCGGCGGCTGGCACGTGACCCGCCGGTTCGCCGAGGAGTCGCTGGCGATCGAACGCGCCGAGGCCCGCCGCCCCGGCACGACGGCCCGCGCGCTGGAGGTGCTCGCGTCCGCCGAGGCCCACACCGGTGACCCGGAACGGGCCTGGCGGCTGTTCGACGAGGCCGCCGCACTCCTGCACGAGTCGGACGACAAGCTCGCGCGCGCCATCCTGCTGAACTCCTACGGCTGGACACTGGTGCAGAACGGCTTCGCGGACCGGGCGGCTCCGCTGGTCGGCGAGGCGCTGACGCTGACCCGGCTGATCGGCCTGCCGCACATGCTGAACCCGGTGCTGCACACCGCGGGCGCGATCGCGTTGGCGCGCGGGAACCACGCCGAGGCGGTCGACCTGTTCCGCGAGAGCCTCGAAGTGGGTGCCGAACACCCGGTCGACCAGTACTACGACCTGGAAGGGCTCGCGCTGGGCCTGATAGGCATGGGTTCCGACGACGAACGCGCCCTCTCGCTGCTCGTGTCCGCCGCCGCCGTCCGCACCCGCTACGACTTCCGCGCCGAGCCGTACTGGCAAGCCCTGCTGGACGAGGCGCGGGCCGTCTGCCGCGAGCGGATCGCGGCAGGGCGCCTGCGCGCCGCAGAGTCGACGGGCGAGCGGATGTCGTTCACGCAGGCCATTTCCTACGCCCTGACCGCGCAACCGCACACCGGGGACGACGGGCTGATCTCCGCCCGCGAGCTGCACGTGGCGACGCTGGTGGCGGAGGGCCTGACGAACCGGCAGATCGGGCAACGGCTCGGCATCTCACCGCACACCGTTGCCCGGCACGTGACGCACGCCCGGTCCAAGCTGGGGCTTCGGTCGCGGTCCCAGCTCGCCGTCTGGGCGGGCCGCCAGACGCCGTGAGGGCCCGCGGCCTGATCCCCAGGTCGCGGGCCCTCAGCGGGTTGTCGTCTCGTTCCGGGCTCAGCCGAGGTCGGGGAACTCCACGCGCTCCGGCTCGGTGACGCCGACGCTACCGATGCCGGCGGGAGCGTGCCAGGAACCAGCGAGGGCGTTGTTGTTCTGCCAGGTCACCAGCGAGCCCTCCGGGCCGACCTTGATCACCTCTGCCTTGCCGTCCGCGTTGAGGTCCGCGAACTTGACTCCGGCGGTCGGACCCTCGCCGACACCGCCGATGCCGACGGGTGCGTGCCACGAGCCGGCCAGCGCGTTGTTGTTCTGCCACGCGGTCAGCGCACCGTCCGGGTGGACCTTGACCAGGTCGGTCTTGCGGTCGCCGTTGAGGTCGGCGAAGCGCAGCTGCGTCGGGTCGACCGGGCCGGTGTTGCCGATCCAGACGGGTGCGTGCCAGGAGGCCGCCAGCGCGTTGTTGTTCTGCCACGCGGTCAGCGAGCCGTCCGGGTTGACCTTGATCAGGTCGGCACGCTTGTCGCCGTTGAGGTCGGCCAGCTGGATGTGCGCCGGGTCTGCCGCACCGACGCTGCCGATGGTGCTCGGAGCATGCCATGAGCCGGTCAGGGCGTTGGAGTTCTTCCAGCCGGTCAGCGAGCCGTCTGCGTTGATGCGGACCACGTCGTCCTTGCCGTCACCGTCGAGGTCGCCGTACTTCACCCGCGCCGGATCCGCCGTGTCGACGCCGCCGATGCCCTCCGGGGCGAACCACTTGCCCCCTAAGGCGTCGAAGTTCTGCCAACTCGTCAGCGAGCCGCTCGCGTTGAGCTTGACCACGTCTGCCTTGCCCCACGCCGGGGGCGGCGGGGCATCGCTGACGCCTGCCGGCCGAACGTACTTCATGAGGTAGTAGCCCTCGCTCGCCGAGTAGGTGCCGGTCGTGCCGTTGAGCGTCACCGGTACCACCCGGGATCTGCCGGAGGTGGTCGGCTGATCCCCGCTGCCACCGTCCCAGTTGCCGTTCTGGACCCGCACCGTGCCGTTGGAGTTCACCGCGACAACGATGGCGACGTGGTCGATGTCGTACACCGAGTTGGTGTCGCTAAAGATCGCGGCGTCACCGATGTTCGGGGTGTTGCTAAGGGTGCCGTTGTTGACGCCGTAGGAGTAGAAGCTGCGCGCGGCCGGGTTGAGGCCGATGGTGCTGATGCCGCCGACGTTCATCCAGACCCATTTGGCGAAGTCGGCGCACCAGTACTCGGGACGGCCACTGAAGCCGGTGCAGCTGCTGAGGAAGTACTGCCCTCCCAGGCTGTTGGTGCTGCAGGCCATCTTGCCCTCGTTGGCGTTGGCCAGGTTGGCGATGTCCGTTCCGGTAGCGGCCTGGGCCTGGCCCGCCAGCAGCAGGGGGCTGAGCACGGCGGCGCTGAGCAGGGTCGTGGTGGCGCGAGTGATGGTGCCGGTGAGCTTCATGACGATTCTCCTGATCTGGTGGGGATTTCTGGGTCGGTCAGCTCAGCCGAGCTCGGCGAACTCGACGCGGTTGATCTCATTGACACCGACGGCACCGATGCTGGTCGGCGCGGACCACGAACCGGCGAGGGCGTTGTTGTTCTGCCAGGCCACCAGAGAGCCCTGCGGGCCGACCTTGATCACGTCTGCCTTGCCGTCCGCGTTGAGGTCCGCGAACCGGACACCCGCGATGGCGTCCGCGCCGACGCCACCGATGCCGGCCGGGGCGTGCCAGGAGCCCGCCATCGCGTTGTTGTTCTGCCACGCGGTCAGCGAGCCGCCCTCGTTGATCTTGATCAGGTCGGCCTTGCCGTCCGCGTTGAGGTCCGCGAATCGAATGAGGGCCGGGTCGACCGGTCCGGTGCCACCGATGGCGGCCGGGGCGTGCCACGAGCCGTTGAGAGCGTCGTTGTTCTGCCAGGCCACGATCGAGCCGTCCGGACCGACCTTGATCAGGTCGACCTTGCGGTCGCCGTTGAGATCAGCAAGCCGCAACTGGGCGGGGTCGGCCGAGCCGACGCTGCCGATGGTGCTCGGAGCGAACCACGAACCGGCCAAGGCGTTGTTGTTCTGCCAGCCCGTCAGTGAACCGTCGGCGTTGACTCGGACGAGGTCTTCCCTGCCGTCACCGTTGAGGTCGCCGAACTTCAATCGCGAGGGATTCGTCTCTCCCGTCGCCCCGACGCCCTGCGGCGCGTACCAAGAGCCGGCGAGAGCGTTGTTGTTCTGCCAGCCCGTCAAGGTGCCGTCGGTGTTGAACCGCACCACATCTGCCTTGCCGAATGGGGTCGTGCCGCTGCCACCGCCCCAGAGATGATTCGCGATCTTGACCGCGTCCGCAGCCTCGACTCCATAGCGGTAGCGGTACGCCTCGGCGGGCCGCTGCACGTCCGCTGCGACCGCGCCGATGGCCGCGTTGTTCCAGGAGCCGTTGGGGTAGAAGGCGACCATTGTGTTGACGAACTTGTCCGTCGCGATCGCCGGGTTCGTTCGTTCCTCGAAGCTGCCCCAGCTGGCACGCTGCTGGAACAGGCCGACTGAGTCGAGGTCACCGCCGTCCAGGTTGGCGTTGCTGGTCTCGACGATCGTCGTGGCGATGGCGATGGCGGCGGCTCTTTCGTTGAAGCCCCGCGCTTTCACGCGTTGCACCACTGCTCGGGCGCAGGAGGTGTTGTAGGCGGTCATGTGTCCGCGCATCTTGTTGGTCAGCTGCGGGTTGAGGGCCGCAGCGTCGGAGGCGTCCGCCGCCGAGGGACCGCCCGCCGCGCAAGGCAGCGCGCTGGCGGCGTGTGCGGCGCCGGTGCCGAGAAGTCCGGCGGACAGCGCCGCGACGGTGATGGCGGCGAGAATTCCACTCACGTGGTTCATCAGAATTTCCCCGGTGATTTCGGTGTGTCGGGCTCGATGGGGAAAATCTCGTCCTTCCGCCTGCAAACGACCTGTAAGTCCTCTGCAAACGATCTGGACATCACCTGTAAAGCAAATGGCTCGCAGCCGATCGGCTGCGAGCCATTTGCTTCAGTCGTCTGTCGTTCTACGCCTCTGCTTCGAGCATCTCCGCCGTGACCGCGGACTCGGTGTCCGGCAGTCCGAGGTCCTTGGCCCGCTTGTCCGCCATGGCCAGCAGACGCCTTATACGGCCTGCCACCGCGTCCTTGGTCATCTGCGGGTCCGACAGCTGGCCCAGCTCCTCCAGCGACGCCTGGCGGTGCGCGAGGCGCAGCTGCCCGGCGGCGGCCAGGTGGTCCGGTGCTTCCGGGCCGAGGATCTCCAGCGCACGTGCGACCCGTGCGGCGGCCGCGACGGCCGCGCGGGCCGAGCGGCGCAGGTTCGCGTCGTCGAAGTTCGCCAGCCTGTTCGCGGTCGCGCGGACCTCACGCCGCATGCGGCGCTCTTCCCACGCCATCACGCTGTCGTGCGCGCCGAGCCTGGTCAGCATCGCCCCGATGGCGTCGCCGTCCCTTATCACCACGCGTTCGGCCCCGCGGACCTCGCGAGACTTGGACGAGATGCCCATCCTGCGGGCCGCGCCGACCAGCGCGAGCGCCGCCTCGGGACCGGGGCAGGTGATCTCCAGCGACGAGCTGCGACCGGGTTCGGTCAGCGAGCCGTGTGCCAGGAAGGCCCCGCGCCACGCGGCTTCGGCGTCGCACACGCCGCCGGACACGACCGGGGCGGGCAGGCCGCGCACCGGGCGGCCGCGCGGGTCGAGCAGGCCGGTCTGCCGGGCGAGACCCTCGCCGTCCTTGACCACGCGGACGACGTACCGGGTGCCCTTGCGCAGGCCGTTCGACTGGATCGTGAAGACCTCGGCGTGGTGGCCGTAGAGCGCCTGGATCTCCTTGAGCAGCCTGCGGGCCGCGGAACCCAGGTCGAGCTCGGCCTCGACGACGACCCGGCCGGACACGATGTGCAGGCCGCCGGCGAACCTGAGCAGGGAGGACACCTCCGCGCGGCGGCAACAGGTCTTGGATACCGCGAGCCTGCTCAGCTCGTCCTTGACCGCCGACGTCATCGCCACTGGCCAGTCCCTCCCACTCCGGTCTCCACGACCACTTGCCTCAGGCAACCGGCAAGCGCCTCCGGATCATGCCGCTCTGCGGCGTCCGGTGCGGCGATCTTGGCCAGATGCGTACGCGCACCCAGTGCCGAGGCGGCTCGCGTCAACCGGTCCGGGGTGGGGACCGAGTCGACGTCGGCGATCACCGCGTCCACCTTCAGCTCGGGTGCGTGTTCGCAGACTACGTCCAAATGCCGCTCCGGAGAGAAACCAGCGGTTTCACCCGGTTGGGGGACGAGATTGAGCACGAGCACCTTCTTGGCCCGTGTGTGCACGAGCGCGTCGTGCAGTTCGGGCACCAGCAGATGCGGCAAGACGCTGGTGAACCACGATCCGGGCCCGAGTACCACGACATCGGCGTCAAGTACAGCCTGTACCGCTTCCGGACAGCCGGCAGGTCGCCCGTTCGGGGCAGTCAACCGGATGCGCCGCACCAGCCCCGGCGTGGTCGCGATGGCGACCTGCCCCCGGATCCGCCGCACGTCCTTCACGTCCTCGTCCAGGCCCACGACGTCCGCCTCGATGTCGAGCGGATCGTTCGACATCGGCAGCACCCGGCCCTTGACGCCGAGCAGCCTGCCGGTGAGGTCGAGCACCGCGACGGGGTCGCCGAGCTGCTCGAGCAGCCCGGCGATCACCAGGTTGCCGACCGCATGACCCGCGAGCGCCCCGGTGCCGCCGAAGCGGTGCTTGAACAGCGACGTCCACCGCCGGCTGGACTCGTCGTCCCCCGCCAGCGCCGCCATGGCCTTGCGCAGATCACCGGGCGGCAGCAGGTCGGAGAGCTCGCGCCGGAGCCGCCCCGAAGACCCACCGTCGTCCGCGACGGTCACCACGGCCGTCACGTCGTCGGTGACCTGCCTCAACGCACTCAGCGTCGCGTGCAGCCCGTGGCCGCCACCCAAAGCAACAGCTTTCAACTTCGTCACTCACGTCCCAGATCCCTGTGCACGACCTTCACGGCCGTGCCGTCCTCGCTGGCCAGCCGCCCGGCCAGCTCTTCGCTCAGTGCGACGCTGCGGTGCTTGCCGCCGGTGCAGCCGATCGCGAGCGTCAGGTAGCGCTTGCCCTCACGCCGGTAGCCGGCACCGATGAGCCTGAGCAGCTCGTGGTACCGGTCAAGGAACTCGTCCGCGCCCTCCTGGGACAGCACGTAGTTGCGCACCTCACCATCGAGCCCCGTCTGCTCCCGCAGCTCCGGGATCCAGAACGGGTTCGGCAGGAACCGCACGTCCATGACGAGGTCGGCGTCCATCGGCAGCCCGTACTTGTACCCGAAGCTCAGCACCGTGACCCTGGTCCTGGTGGCCGCCTCGGTGCCGAACGTGTCCTCGATCTTGGCCCGGAGCTGGTGGATGCTCAGCGCGGACGTGTCGACGACGAGGTCGGCCTCCTGCTTGAGCGGCGTCAACAGGATCCGCTCGGCCTCGATGCCGTCCTGCAGCCGCCCGTCCCCCTGCATGGGGTGACCGCGCCGCACCGCCTCGAAGCGCCGGATCAGCACGGCGTCGGTGGCCTCGAGGAACAGCACGCGCGGCTTGTACCCACGCGCGTCGAGGTCCTTGATGATGGAGGCCAGGTCCTCGGTGAACGCGCGGCTGCGCACGTCCATGACGACCGCGACCCTGGTGATCGCCCCGCGCGCCTGGGCGCCGAGCTCGACCATGGTGGCGATGAGTTCCGGGGGCAGGTTGTCCACGACGAACCAGCCGAGGTCCTCCAGGCACTTGGCCGCGGTGCTGCGGCCCGCACCGGACAGCCCGGTCACCACGGCGACTTCGATGCCGGACTTCTCCGCGTTCACGACTACGACTCCGTTACCTGTTCATGAGCGCGACTGTGCCGCTCTCGTTTGGGCAAGCTCGATGCTGGGCCACGCCACGACCGGACGCGCCCTTGGAGAGTCTCCACCGGAACGGCCCCCTCGTGCGGCAGGTTCCGAGGTTGACAGGGGCGAGTCGTGGTCGTGGTCACGATCCTCACCCCGGCCGCGGACCGTGCGCAGTGCGAGAGTGACCGGTGCGGCGGGTGGGGCGGGTGCGCTCATACCGCGACCGGGTAGCTCGACTGGAACGCCAGCCTCGCGTCGGAGCCCGATGCGATCCGGTCGAGTTCGTCGTCCAGCGCCATGAACACCTCCCACGCCTCCTGGCCCCCGCTGGCCGCCAGCCGTTCGGTCACCAGCTGCTCCAGGTCCGGGACGCGCTTGGCCTTCCACACCTTGTCCGCCAGGCTGACCAGCAGCTCCTCCAGGCTGGTGCCGGGCTCGGTCCACGACGCGTGCGTCCGCGCGAACCGAGCCAGCCGCTCCTCGACCCCGCGCTCCCGCAGCAGCTCGTGGCCCGCCGGCTCGTGCGCCGAGCCCGGACCGGACAACTCGTTGGGGTGCAACACCTTCCCGATGTCGTGGGTGGCCGCGCCGTACAGGACCGCCTCCCGGTCGACGGTGACCGCCGGGTGGTGACTCCCGACCCACTCGACGAGCTGCCAGGCCACGTCGTGCACGGCCCGCAGGTGCGCGACCAGGCGCGGCGAAGCCCGCAGCTCCGTCAGCAGCTCCTCGACGGACGTGGGCAACGGCCGCAGCGGCACGGCCTCCGTCATGGCACGGCGCGCCGGTGACGGGTTCTGGCTTGCCGCGGCAGGACGAATTCGCGGCGGGCTCTCGCTCACCGCGGCATCCGCCGGCTCCGAGCCCATCACGAGGTCCCGCCCGACGAAGCCAACGTCGCCACCACGGCCTCCGCGGTGCGGCGGCCCACCCCCGGCACGTCGCTGATCTCGTCCACTGTGGCCTGTCGCAGCTTCCGCACCGAGCCGAAGTGCTTGAGCAGTGCGGCTTTGCGGGTCTCGCCCAGGCCCGGCACCTCGTCGAGGGCCGAGGTGGTCATGCGCTTCGAGCGCTTCTGGCGGTGGTAGGCGATGGCGAAGCGGTGGGCCTCGTCGCGGACTCGCTGGAGCAGGTACAGGGCGTCGCTGGTGCGCGGGAGGATCACCGGGTCCTGTTCGCCCGGGACCCAGACCTCTTCGAGGCGCTTGGCCAGGCCCACGACCGCCACGTCGGTGATGCCCAGTTCGGCCAGGACGTCGGAGGCCGCCGCGGCCTGGGGGCCCGCGCCGTCCACCACCAGGAGGTTGGGCGGGTAGGCGAACTTGCGGGGTTTGCCGGTGTCCGGGTCTATGCCCGGGTTGGGGCCGCCGGACGCGGTCTCCCGCAGCATGGCCTGGAAGCGGCGGCGGACCACCTCGGCGATCGAGGCCACGTCGCCCTCGGTGGCCGCCTCGCGGATGGCGAAGCGGCGGTACTCGGACTTGCGGGCCAAACCGTCCTCGAACACCACCAGAGACGCCACCACGTCGGTGCCCTGGACGTGGCTGATGTCGATGCACTCGATGCGCAACGGCGCGGTGTCCAGCGCCAGGGCGTCCTGGATCTCCTGCAGGGCGGCGGAGCGGGCGGTGAGGTCGCCCGCGCGGCGGAGCTTGTGCTGGGCGAACGCCTCGGAGGCGTTGCGCGCCACCGTTTCCATCAGGGCCCGCTTGTCGCCGCGTTGCGGGACGCGCAGGACCACGCGCGAACCTCGTTGCTCGGACAGCAGGTCTTCCAGGGCGGAGGCGTCGTCCGGCAGCACCGGCACCAGCACCTCGCGCGGGGTGTTCTCGGTGTCGTCGCCGTAGAACTGCATGATGAACTGGTCGACGAGCCCGCCGTCGTCGAGGGCCTCGACCTTGTCGAGCACCCAGCCGCGCTGGCCGCGGACACGGCCGCCGCGCACGTGGAACACCTGGACCGAGACCTCCAGCTCGTCCTGCGCGAACGCCATCACGTCGGCGTCGGTGCCGTCGCCGAGGACGACGGCCTGCTTCTCCATCGCGCGGCGCAACGCGCCCAGGTCGTCGCGAAGACGCGCGGCGCGTTCGAACTCCAGCTCCTCCGAGGCCTGCAGCATCTCGCGTTCGAGACGGCGGACCATGTGGTCGGTCTTGCCCGCCAGGAAGTCGCAGAAGTCGAGCACGATGTCGCGGTGCTCGTCGGCCGACACCTTGCCCACGCACGGCGCCGAGCACTTGTCGATGTACCCGAGCAGGCACGGGCGGCCGATCTGGTTGTGCCGCTTGAAGACGCCCGCCGAGCACGTGCGCGCGGGGAACACGCGCAGCAGCAGGTCGAGCGTCTCGCGGATGGCCCACGCGTGGGCGAACGGCCCGAAGTAGCGCACGCCCTTCTTGCGCGGGCCTCGGTACACGTGCAGACGCGGGTAGTCCTCGTGCAGCGTGACGGCCAGCACCGGGTACGACTTGTCGTCGCGGTACCGGACGTTGAAGCGCGGGTCGAACTCCTTGATCCAGTTGTACTCGAGCTGCAGCGCCTCGACCTCGGTGGTGACCACCGTCCACTCGACGGAGGCCGCCGTCGTCACCATCTGGCGCGTGCGCGGGTGCATCCCGGCCAGATCCGCGAAGTACGAGTTCAGCCTGCTGCGCAAGCTCTTCGCCTTGCCGACGTACACGACCCGGCCACCGGCGTCGCGGAACTTGTAGACGCCGGGAGCCTCAGGAATCGTGCCCACCGCAGGGCGATACGTCGAGGGATCTGCCACGCCGTCCAGACTATCGACGCGGTCCGACAAAAACAGAAAGGGTCAGGTCAGGACGACCTGGTCGCCCTCCACCTTCACCGCGACCGCGCGCAGGCCGGTCGTCGCCGGCCCCTTCTTCACGGCACCGTCGGAAGCACCGAACTGGCTGCCGTGCGAAGGACAGGTGATGGTGCCGCCGGAAGGCTCCGCGACCATCGAACCCTGGTGCGGGCACGTCGCGTCGAAGGCCTTCACCTCCGTGGCGGAGATGCGCGCGACGACGATCTTCTTGCCGCCGGGGGCGTCGACGACGGCCCCGCCGCCCTCGGGCACGTCGGCCAGGGCGACGAGCGCGGTGCCGCCGGTCCCGGTGGATCCCGTCGGGGCCGAACCGCCCTGGGTGGGTGTGGTTCCGGAACCGGTCGAGGTCGGGGTGGAACTGCACGCCGTCACGAGTCCGCTGGGCACGGCGAGGGCAACCGCGATTCCGCACAGCGCCGCGCGCCTGCTGACCAGGCTTTCGGTGTTCACGACCGATCCTCCGTGGTGGTGGGTGTTCGGGGTCACACCACAGCATTACGCGAACAGATCGGCCAGAGTTCAGCCAGGAGCCCGATGCACAGCAAACGCACAGGTCTCAGCCGAGCACCAGATCGTCTCCGGACCGGACGACCGCGACCTCGGCGAGCCCTGATTCCGCAGGTCCTTTGCGGACTGCCCCGGTCGAGGCGTCGAAGGTGCTGCCGTGCAACGGGCAGGTGATCACGCCGCGGGCAGGCGGGTTGACCATCGAACCCACGTGCGGGCAGGCCGGGTTGAACGCCCGGAATTCACCCGATCGAGGTTGTACGACCAACAGCTGGGCGTTGCCGGGCATGTCCACCAGCACGCCGGAGCCGTCGGGCACCGAGGAGACGGCGACGACGCGGTCCCCGGGCCGGGCGGTGCCGGCACCGCCCGTCTTGCGAGGAGCGGGCTCGCCACAGGCGCTCAAGGCGGCGGCGAGCCCACACAACAACACTGAACGACGATCCACGAGCACCGATTATCGGCGCTGGTCCTCCGCGGCGGCCTGGCGGGCCAGCGCGAGCACGGCGGTGAACGGCGGGAACCAGTGCCGCGAGTGCGACGGCGGGTTCGCCCAGCGCAGCGATCCGTACCTGGTCATCGTCGGCGGGAGCGCGATCCGGTGCGGCGATCGCACGAACTGGACCTCCGGCGGCGCCTTCAGGTGCGTGGGCAGCAACGCCACCAGTTCGGCGAGGAAGATCCAGTGTTCGCGGGGGCCGGGGATCACCGTGACCGGTCCGGCGAGCATCCGCGACTTCAGGTCGGCCAGGACTCGCGACCCGATCCGCGCCGGCATCGCCAAGGCTGTCGTGGCGGGGCCCAGGGGCAGGAACACACCCTGCTCGGTGACGGTCACCTGCCAGCCGAGCAACCGGTAGCCCGCGACGGCCTCCCCGATCGCCCGTGCGTGTCCCCTGTTCTGTGGGATCCCGGCCGTGCCGGTCTCCGCGGTCGTGAGGCTCATCGGCGGTTGTCCTCCCCGTTGGTGGGTCAGGCACTGGTCAAGCCAGGGGGATCCACCCACAGCCTGACGTTGTGCAGGGTGCTTCTCACTTCCCCCCAACACCACTCGCCTGCTGCATGGGCCTCATGCAGCGGACGTATGAAGCTCATCCGCCGGGCGGAGGCACCAGGACTGCGACACGCGAACCCATTACGTCTTATGCATGAGATGGATGGACTGACGATCACACGTCCGTACACTGGGGAAACGCTCAGTGACGGGGGCGAGGCCGATGGATGCAGCGAGACCCAAATCCAGACGCGCTTGCCCGTGTGGGGCGTTCATCGCCGCCGACAACCCCGATCGGCTGTGTCACCGGTGCCGCCGCAACGCTCGTGCGGACGTGCACGGACCGCCTGAGGTCCCCAACGACTTCTGGGACCACCCCGCGATCGCCGCCGCCTGCAACGACCGCGACATGGGTGCGCTGATCTCCGCGTACCGGCACCACCCCCGGCACCTCAGCCGGGTCACGCAGGACCGCATGGCGGCGTGGCTCGGCATCAGCCAGGCGCAGCTCTCGCGTTACGAGTCGGGCGAGAACCAGATCGACCGGCTCGACCGGCTGCGCCACTTCGCGCTGGTGCTCGGTGTCCCGGGCGAACGACTGTGGTTCGACCGCGTCGTCATCCCAGCTCAGGTGGGCTCACCCGTAACGGGCCCGCCAGACGTGCTCGCCGCCCCCTGGGAGGCGACGAGCATTGCCCGTTCGGTCGAGGAGACGGCGAGGAGCGACTTGGCGATCAGCAGACGAGCGGCGCTCACCGGAGCCGCCGCGGTGACGGTGGGGTCCGCACTGGTCGAGCCGCTGCAGCGGTGGTTGCACCCCCTGCAGAACCTGTCGAAGTGGTCGTCGCACTCGGCGATCAGCGAGGAGGAGCTCTTCGCGTTGCAGCGCGTGGCGGACGGGTTGCGCGGCTGGGGCGGCCGGGGCGGCTACGGACTGGCCCGCAAGGCCGTCCTGGGCCAGCTGGACGAGCTGGCCGAACGCCTGGGCCGGGCACCGTCCGGCCCGACGACGGAACGCGCGTTCTTCATAGGCGCGGAACTCTCGAAGGTGGCGGCGAGCATGTCGTTCGACGCCGGCCTGCACAACGCGGCGCAGCGCTACTACGTGCTGGCCGTCCGCATGGCCAAGGCCGGCCACAACGACGGCTTCGCGGCGTTGTGCCTGGCCGCCATGGCGCGGCAGATGTTCGACCTGGGCCGTCCCGAGGACGGCCTGGAGCTGGTCCAGCTGGGCCAGTACGGCACCCGCCGCACCGGCACTCCGACGCTCAAGGCGCTCCTGCTCACCCGCGAGGCCTGGGCCTACGCGAGCATGGGCAAGACCCGCGAGTTCCACCAGGCCGTGGGCATGGCGCAGGAGAGCTTCGCCCAGCGGGACGCGGACAACGAGCCGCGCTACCTGCACAGCTTCGACGAGGCCGAGCTCGAGGGCGTCATCGGCGCCCGCTGCCGCGACCTCGCCCTGCACGACCCGTCCCAGGCCGTGTTCGCCGAACAACACATCCGGCGGGCCCTGGCACTGCGGGACCCGTCCAAGGTGCGCAACCGCGCCTTCGACGTGATCGGACTGGCGCGCACCAAAATGGTCGCGGGAGACCCGGAGGCAGCGTGCGGGTTGATCAACGAGGTCCTGCCGACGGCGGCGAAGCTCTCCTCGGGCCGGGTCCTGCGCAAGCTGGAGGACTTCGCGAAGGAGGCGGCACGGCACCGCCACATCCCCGCCGTGCAGGACACCAGGGACGCGATCAGAGCGATCCGGACCGCTTGATGCGAGTAGGCATCACCGGCCACA
The DNA here is from genome assembly GCF_024648825.1 of Lentzea californiensis. Classification (GTDB taxonomy): domain Bacteria; phylum Actinomycetota; class Actinomycetes; order Mycobacteriales; family Pseudonocardiaceae; genus Lentzea; species Lentzea californiensis. Next base: position 173,590 of record NZ_JANBBE010000013.1, on the reverse strand, counting down.
GCAACCTGGTCCCGGAGTGCGTCCCCGCCGTCCAGGCCGCCATCACGGAGGTGCTGGAACGGCTGGGCGGCACCCTGGTGGGCGTGACGTGCCTGGCCCCCGGAGCCGACCAGCTCTTCGCCAGGGCCGTGCTGGCTCTCGGCGGGGAGGTGGAGGTGGTCCTGCCCGCTCTGGACTACCGCGACCGGCTGAAGCCGCACCAGGTGGCCGACTACGACGAGCTCCGCGCCGCCGCCACGGTCGTCAGCGTCCTCCCGCACATGTCGAGCGGGCGGCAGGCGTACGTGGCGGCCAACGAACGCATGCTCGCCTCCGTCGAGGTCCTGGTGGCGGTGTGGGACGGCGTCCCGGCCCAGGGCAGGGGCGGCACGGCGGACGTGGTGGAGCAGGCACGCGCGTCCGGCGTGCCGATCGAGGTCGTCTGGCCGGACGAGGCGCGCAGGAAATCCTGAGGGTCGCCGGTGGTGTGGCTCGAAGGATTGCCGGGCCACACCACTAGGCCGAGTGAGGGAAGTTCGTCGGCAACCGGACCAACTCCCCTCACAGGCCTAGCCCCGCCCACCGCGCTTGATCACGATTTCGGGGCATGGCAGCCGATCCGTTCGCCCGCCTGGCCGACCGCCAGCAGTCCCTGCGAACAGCCCTGCGAGCCCTTCAGGCCGCGGGCCCTGGCAGCCCGGACTTCCAGCCCCTCCTCGCCACCGCGAACGCCGAGGTGGACGCGGTGATGCAGGCTCGCCGCGACGTCGAGGCGGCCAGGCTGACCACCCCGAACCGGGCGATCGCCGTCGCCACCACCGCCGCGGCGCTGATCGTCGCCGTTGGCTGGTTCGACGCCTGGTCGCTGCTCTCGCTCCTGGTGGCGGTGGCCACGGCCGCGTCGGTCCTGGTGGACCCGGTGGGCCGCCGGTTCTTCGAACCCCTGGCGAGGACCACCGCGATCAGCGCGGCCCTCGCCGCCACCCTCCTGACCCCGCTGGCCAGCGGCTGGGCGACACTCGTCACCGCGGCGGGCATCGCCTGGTGGGCCTGGAGGACGCAGAGGTGAACATCGACCCGGTCAAGGACCTGGACGGCAAGGTCGAGCGGCTCAAGAAGGAGCTGAAGTCGCTGGAGACCCGCGTCGACAACGTGCAAACCGACGCGGCGCACAACCAGCTCAGCCAGACGAACCAGCTCAAGGACAACACCCGCAAGCTCACCAAGACCAACGACCGCGTCACCGAGCTCGCGGAGAGCGTCCACCGCCTGGAACGGCTCCTGGTGGCGCTGAACCGGAAGGTCCGCGCGAGCGAGACCAAGAAGGCGAACTTCGACGACTGGCCCGAGATCGGCGAGGCGGAGATCGCCAAGATCCTCAAAGGCCAGGAAGCCTACGCCCGCAAGGCTTTCACCCCGCAGGAAGCCAAGGACACGCGCAAGGCCATCGCCGAGTACGACCGCAGGGCCCTGGAGGCGATCGAGGCGGCCGAGGCCCTGACGCACCTCCCGCCCACGGCGGAAGCGTTGTGGCGCAAGAACTACCAGCAGTGGAGGGCCATCGCCGACCAGGAACGCCCCGAAGCTCCGGACGACGACACGCATGCCAAGGACACCGTCGCCAAGTCGGCCGGCAACGAGGCCATCGCGCACACGCGACAGCTGATCCGCGCGCGCATCGAGGACGCGGTGGCACGGGATCTGCTGTTCCCGGCGTGGTTCGAGAACGTGCTCGGACCCGCCGCTCCGCCCGGCAAGGCGGACGATTGGCTTTACACCGCAACGGATGTGGTGCTGTACCGGCTGCTGCACGACGTCACCAGCCCAGCGGACGCGCTCGGGCCGGCACCCCAGGAAGAGGGGCACCGCAAGACCCTGCACGACCGCCTGACCGGCGAGTGCGCGGACTACCGGAAACCGTGAGAAAGCCCGGGCAGGGCGCCTCTGCCCGGGAACTCAACTCACGCCAGCTCCAGGCTGAACCGCTGCTGCACGGCGTCCACCGCGAGCACCTTCACCTGCACCGAAGCACCGACCTCGGCCTGCTGGCCGTGCAGGAGCCCGTGTGCACCGGCGGGGTGCTCGATGAACGAACCGAAGGGAACGGTCGAGACGACCTTCCCCGAAAAGACATCACCTACGTTGGGAAGCATTGCGCATCACCTCCTCTCCCATGCGCGCATCCAGAGAAACGGATGGACGCGGGGGCTGGAGGGGCCCTGATCAAGTCAGGGCCGGGCAACCGTTCCGCTCACGGCACAAGGCCGACCCGGCAGTCATGACGAGAACCTTAACCACCGCAGGCCGTTGTCCGCAACGGGATCTACGATTCCTCACATGCTGGAGACGTCCGCACGGCTGCTGAAGCTCCTGTCCCTGTTGCAGGTGCGGCGCGACTGGACGGGCCCGGAGCTCGCCGGCCGGCTCAGCGTCGACGTGCGCACGATCCGCCGCGACGTGGACAAGCTGCGCAGCCTCGGTTATCCCGTCACGTCGCTGCCCGGCGCGGCCGGCGGCTACCAGCTCGGGGCGGGCGCGGAACTCCCGCCGCTCCTGCTCGACGACGACGAGGCGGTCGCCGTCGCGGTCGGACTGAGGACGGCCGCGAACGGCTCCGTCGCGGGCATCGAGGAGACGTCGGTCCGCGCTCTCACCAAGCTCGAACAGGTGCTGCCGGCCAGGTTGCGCCGGCGCGTGCAGGCACTCCAGGCGCACACCACTCCCCTGGCGGCCGCGGGCCCGACGGTCGACCCGGAGACGCTCACGATCATCGCCGCCGCCTGCCGAGACCACCAGCAGCTGCGCTTCACCTACGCCCCAACGCAGGGCGAGCCCGCGACACGACTCGCGGAACCACAAGGTCTCGTGCACACAGGGCGCCGGTGGTACCTCGTCGCGTGGGACGTGTCCAAAGAAGACTGGCGAACGTTCCGGGTGGACCGCATCACCGAGGAGCCCACGCTCGCGGCGAGGTTCACGCCCCGCGAACCGCCGGCGGAGTCGCTGGGCGAGTTCGTGTCGAGGCAGGTCGCCTCCAGCGTCTACACCCACCAGGCGGTGCTCACGATCCACGCACCCATGCAGGCAGTCGCGGAACGCACCACACCGATGTCCGCTGCGCTGGAACCGATCGACGAGAACTCCTGCCTCATGCGCACGGGCGCAGACGCGCTCGAACGGATCGTGTGGCACCTGCTGTTCCTGGGCTTCGAGTTCGACGTGCACGAACCGGTGGAACTCAAGGACTACATCGAGGTTCTCGCCGGCAGACTGCGGAACGCGATTACAGTGCAGGAGTGACAGTGGACTTCGCGACCGCCGCGGACCCGTTCAGACGCGAGCTCCTCGCGCACTGCTACCGGATGCTCGGCTCGCTGCACGACGCCGAGGACCTGGTGCAGGAGACGTACCTGCGCGCGTGGAAGGCGTACGGCCAGTTCGAGGGCCGCTCGTCCGTCCGCACCTGGCTGTACCGGATCGCGACGAACGCCTGCCTCACTGCGCTGGACGGCCGCACGAGACGCCCGCTGCCGTTCGGGCTCGGCACCCAGGGCGCCACCGAGACCGATCCGCTCACCCAGGACCACGAGATCCCTTGGCTGGAGCCGTTCCCGACCGATCCGGCCGCGATCGTCACCGAACGCGAGTCGACCAGGCTGGCGTTCGTCGCGGCCCTGCAACACCTCCCGCCGAGGCAACGCGCGGTGCTGGTGCTGCGGGACGTGCTGAAGCTCAGCGCCGCCGAGACCGCGGACGAGCTGGAGATGACGGTCGCGGCCGTCAACAGCGCTCTGCAACGGGCGCACGCGCAGCTCAAGGACCTCAGCGAGGACGAGGTGGTCGAGCCCGCGGAGGCGAAGCCGTTGCTCGACCGGTGGGTGAAAGCGTTCGAGGCCAAGGACATTCCGGAGATCATCGGCATGTTCGCGGAGGACGTCGTCTGGGAGATGCCGCCGTACCCCCAGTTCTACCGAGGCCCGGACATGGTCGCGTGGCACCTCACGAACCAGTGCCCCTCAGTCCCGCACGGCGCCAGGATGATCGCCACCGAGGCGAACGGCCAGCCCGCGTTCGGGCTTTACCTGCGAGCCGGGGACGGCGTGTTCCGGCAGTTCAACCTCCAGGTGCTGGAAGTCGGGTCCGACCGGATCACGCGCGTCTCGTCGTTCTTCGACCTCAGTCTGTTCCCGCGGTTCGGGCTGCCTTCGACCGCATGAACTCGGCGCGGTCCAGCGGCCGGTTCACGATCCGCATGTCGCCGATCCAGCCGTGCAACGACTTCTCGACGACCTTGTCGTACGCGTAGGCGCCGACGAGCCAGGGGTCACCGGCGGTCGAGATGCCGCGTGCGGGCGTGGACGGGTTGCGCAGCAACGGGGATCCGTCGACGTACAACGTGGTGTGCACGCCGTCGTTGACCACGGCGATGTGCCACCACGTCTCGTGGTCCATCTCGTGACCCCAGTTCGTGGAGATGCCCGGCAGATTGCGCGGGAACACCGCCCACTGCAGCTGGCCGCCGCCGGCGACGTTCAGGGTCGCGATCGGTTCGCTCGGGTCGTCCCCGGTCTTGCCGGCCGCGGAACCGGGCGCGAGCTTCGTGAACAGGCCACACCACGGGTGGTTGAAGTCCTTGGGCAGCTTGAGGAACAGCTCGATGGTGTAGCCGCGCTCGAACGTCTCCCTGTTCACCGGTGCCGAGTCCACGGTGGACAGGTGACCGTCCTTGCCGAAGTACAGCGAACGGTGTGACGGCGCGAACCGGCTGTGGTCGTCCGAGGCGGTCAGCGAACCGGTCTGCCGCAGGTCGTTCCCGTTGCCCGACAGGTCTTTCAGGCCCTCACCGAGGCGCCAGTAGGCGATTGTGCCGCGCACCAGCACGTCATGGACGGGCTGCGGCGCGGGCAGCACCGGCGGGTCGAAGCGGGCGAACCGCTGCTCGAAGTCGATCGGCACGCTGAACCGGTCGGCCGGGCCGGTCAGCTCGGTCTCCTTGCGCTCCAGCGGGTTGAGCGACCTCTTGCCGAGCAGCCACGGCGACAGGGTGCGGACGTCGATCACACCGCGGTCCAGGTCGAAGTGGTAGAACCGGATCATCGCGCCGCCGCCGTAGTAGCGGTCCTGGTAGTTCGCGATGTGCACGTGCACGTCGTTGCCGGCGGTGTTGCGCATCGTCGTGCGGGCCGGTGGCCAGAAGTGCCCGTTCAGCGTCAGGAAGATCTGGTCGTTGTCCTTGATCAGCTCGTTCCACAGCCTGCGGCCGTAGTCGGACATCGCTGCGGTGCCGTCACCGCCGTCGTAGACCAGTTCGTGCGTGGTGAGGATGACCGGCAGCTTGGCGTGCTGCCGCAGAACCGAGCGCGCCCACTCGAAACCCTTGGCGGACATGCGCCAGTCCAACGCGAGCACCAGCCATTCCCTGCCGCCCGCGCGGAAGACGTGGAACGTGTTGTAGCCGTCGGCGCTCGCGCCGCGGAACGTCGGCGACGACCGGAACCGCCGTGGCCCGAACCTGTCGAGGTACGGCGTCGGCCCGCGCTGGTCGTCCAGCCGCGAGTTCGGCACGTCGTGGTTGCCCGCGAGCACGCTGTAGCCGATTTGGCGGCGGTCGAGCACCTCGAACCGCTCGCTGATGTCGTCGATCTCGCTCTTCCGCGCGTTCTCGACCAGGTCGCCGAGGTGGCTGATGAAGACGATGTTCTCGGACTTCTGGCGGTCGACCAGGTACTGCAGCGTGGCCTTCAACGGCGCGGAGTCGCCGCGGTCGAGGTCGAACATGTACTGCGTGTCCGGGATCACGGCGAGCGTGAACCGCCGCGACTCGGGGTCGGGCCGGCCTCCGACAACGTTGTCAGCGGTGGCGGAACCAGGCGTGACCAGGGCGGCAGCGGCGGCGGTGGCACCGGTGCCGAGCAGGAAGGAGCGGCGGGACGCGGTCATGGCGCGGAGCGTAGGTGTGCTGGGCCAACAGCAGGCGAACACCGGTCGATAGCATCGCGAACTATGTCTTGGGGGTTGCTGGCGGTCGCCGGCGTGGTCGTCGCTTGCGGAGGGTTGCTGCAGGGCCTGATCGGCTTCGGACTGGCGCTGGTCGCCGTGCCGCTGCTCGCGTTGCTGGACCCGGCGCTGGTTCCGGTGCCGGTCCTGGTCATCGCCTGCGCGCACGCGGTCATGTCGCTGGCCAGGGAGTTCGGCCACGTGGACTGGCGCGGCGTCGGCTGGGCGATGCTCGGCCGCCTGCCGGGCACGGTCGTCGGCATCTGGATCGTCGACTCGCTGGACCCGAAGAGCTTCGGCGTGGTCGTCGGCGCCGCCGTGCTGGCGTGCGTGCTGCTGTCGATCACGTCCTGGCGCCCGCAGCCCACCCCGCCGTCACTGGTCACCGCGGGCGTGGCGAGCGGCTCGTTCGGCACGGCCACGTCGATCGGCGGCCCGATGGTCGCGTTGCTCTACCAGAACCAGGCCGGGCCGGAGGTGCGGGCGACGCTGGCGGCGTTCTTCACGCTGGGCTCGGCCGTCTCGATCGCCGGCCTGACCGTCACCGGCAACGTCGCCGCGCACCAGCTGTGGAGCGGTGTGCTGCTGATCCCGTTCCTGGTCGCCGGATTCCTGCTTTCGGGGCCGTTGCGCAAGAAGTTCGACGCCAAGGGCGTCCGCACCCCGATGCTGGTCGTGGCGGGGGCGAGTGCCGTCGTGCTGATCGTGAGGAGCCTGCTGTCGTGAAGATCCCCTCGTGGGTCGTGCTCGGGATCGGCGCGCTGGCCGCGCTGACGGTGGTCGTGTACGCGCCGATCCTCGAACTGAAGGGCTTGGACGACCTGTGCGCGCAACCCGGTGCGCGCTGTGGCACCCAGCCTGACTGGTACACGGGCCAAGAGAGCTACGAGACGCTGCGAGGGGTGGAGATGAGCGCCCGGTTTCTCGGAGTCGAGGTGGTCTACGACTACCGCCTGCTCTGGGCGATCGTCTCGGTGGTGCTGGTGTGGGCCGTCGTGCGACGCACCCCGGCGGCGTTCGTCACGGCAGCGCTCTTCGGCCTCGCGGTGTGGCTGTTGCCCGCTTACTCCGCGGTCGTGCTGATCGTCGCCGCCGCGGTGGCGGTGCTGCACGAGCACCGCCACCGCTTTCAGCGAAGGAATCAGGCGAACGGCTGAACGTTCGGCTGGAACACCTGGCCGTCGGCCGGTGCGACGAGGTCCACCAGGTACTTCGCGACCGCCGCGTCCGTGGCCGCCGAGCGGCCCAGGATGCAGTGGCCGAACGCGTCGACGCTGATCAGCCGCGCGTTGCCGAGCTGCTTGGCCATGCGCTGCGAGAACAGGTACTGCGTCGCCGGGTCGAAGTAGTTGCCCACGACGACGATCGGGTTCTTCGTCTTGCGGTTCCACGGGCCGATCCAGCGGTCCGGGTTGCGCGTCGGCCACGTGGCACAGGTCAGCAGGTCCGACGCGGCCTGGTAGCGGCCGAACGTGGGCGACTCCGCCTCCCACTTCGCCGCGGTCTTCTCCCAGTTGCGGTTCGTGCGGGAGAACGGCTTGTCGGTGCAGTTGACGCCGTAGTACGAGTCGTCCGCGGTGTACGGGGTGTCGGGCAGCGGGTCGACGTCCATGCGGCCGCCGGCGTTGTTCAGCGGCGCGGCCAGCTCCACGGTGGACTGGACGCCGAGGGTCGCGGTGGACGGGTTCAGCGCCAGGTGGACGGTCTGCAGCCAGGCGGCCAGCGGCGCGATCCGGGCGATCGAGTACAGGTCGCCGGCGACGCGGCCCACCACGTCGGCCAGGGTGACCTCCTTGCCGTCCGGCAACGTGGCCGGAGCCTTGCCCAGTGCCGTCTTCATGGCCTCGAACTTGCCGCGGGCGTCACCGGCGAACGCGCACTTGGTGACACCGGCGGAGTCGCAGCGCTTCAGCATGGCGTCGAGGGCGATCTCGAAGCCGTCGGCGCGCTGGCGGTCGTACTCCGCGCCGTTGGTGAGGCGCAGCCGCGGGTCGACGTTGCCGTCGATGACCATCGCCCGCGTGCGCTGCGGGAAGATGTTCGCGTACGTCGAGCCGATCAGCGTGCCGTACGAGAAGCCGACGAAGTTGAGCTGCTCGTCGCCGACGGCCTCGCGCATGACGTCGAGGTCGCGCGCGACGGCCTCGGTCGACATGTGGTTGAGCAGCGGACCGGCGTTGATCTTGCAGTAGTCCGTGTAGACCTTGGACTGCTTGATGGAGCTCGCGATCTCGGCCTTGGTGATGGGCAGGGAGTACCAGCCCTCGTTGACCGAGTCGGCCTCCTCCTGGGTGCGGAAGCAGCGCATCGGCGCGCTGCGGGCCACACCGCGCGGGTCGAAGCCGACGACGTCGAACCGGTCCAGCACGGACGGCTGGAAGTAGTTCTTCGCGACGGCGCCGCGGAGCAGGCCGGAACCACCGGGCCCGCCGGGGTTGAGGAAGATCGAGCCGATCTTGCGCGACTGGTCGTTCGCGGGCCGCTTCATCATGGCGATGCCGGTCTTCTCACCGCGCGGACGCGAGTGGTCGACGGGCACCTCCTGGACGGCGCAGGTGAGCTTGGCGCGCTCCTCGGGCGTCACGGAGGCGGGAAGGGTGGCGAGCACGTCGGCCGCGCACTGCCCCCAGGCAGCGGGTCTGACGTTCGAGGAGACCTCGGTCTGGGCGCTCGCCACGCCCAGGCCGGAAACGATGGTGCCGAGCACGAGCGCACTCGCGAGCACGACACGCGCTGAAGAAGATGACGTCACGGATGCACCCCATCACCGACAGTGCACCGTTTGTACCCGCCTATCGTCGGGTGTCCGACGACAGGCGGGGATCAACGAACCAGCCTGCGAGGTTGATGAGGGGAGCTTTCATAAACCTGAGGTTTATGAAAGCTCCCCTCATCAACCTTCAACGGCAGGATTAGAACGGTTGTGCGTTCGGCTGGAACACCTGGCCGTTCGCGGGCGCGGTGAGGTCGACGAGGTACCTCGTCACCGCCGCGTCGGCGCCGGCCGAGTCACCGAGGATGCAGTGACCGAACGCGTCGACGCTGATCAGGCGCGCGTTGCCGAGCTGCTCGGCCATGCGCTCCGAGAACAGGTACTGCGTCGCCGGGTCGTAGTAGTTGCCCACCACGACGATCGGGTTCTTGGTGTGGCGGTTCCACGGGCCGATCCAGCGGTCCGGGTTGCGGGCCGGCCACGTCGGGCAGGTCAGCAGGTCGGACGCGGCCTGGTAGCGGCCGAACGTGGGCGACTCCCTCTCCCACCTGTCCGCGGTCTGGGCCCAGTTGCGGTTCGAGCGGGAGAACGGCTTGTCGATGCAGTTCACGGCGTAGTACGAGTCGTCGCTCGTGTACGGCGTCTCCGGCAGCGCCCGGACGTCGGCCTTGCCGCCGAGGTTGTTCAGCAGCGGAACGTCCACAACGGACTGGACGGTCAGGGCGGCGGAGGGGTTCTGGGCCGCGTGGATCGACTGCAGCCACGTCGTGAGGGCCTTGAACGTGGTCGGGCTGTACAGGTTGCTCGCCGTGCGGCCGACGACGTCGGTCAGCGTCACCTGGGTGCCGCCGGGCAACGTCGTGGGGCCCTTGCGCAGCGACTCGCGGATGTCGTCGAACTTCTTGCGCGCGTCGCCGGCGAACGCACACCGCTCGACGCCGACGGAGTCGCAACGCTTCAGCATCGCGTCCAACGCGATCTCGAAGCCGCGGGCGCGCTCGCGGTCGTACTGCGCGCCGTTGGTCAGACGCAGCTTCGGGTCGACGTTGCCGTCCAGCACCAGGGCACGTGACCGGTGCGGGAAGATGTTCGCGTAGGTCGCCCCGAGCAGCGTGCCGTACGAGAAACCGACGTACGTGAGCTGCCTGTCCCCCACGGCTTCGCGCATCACGTCGAGGTCGCGTGCGACCGCTTCCGTCGACATGTGGTCGAGCAGCGGACCGGCGTTGATCTTGCAGTAGTCCGTGTAGACCTTGGACTGCCGGATCGAGCCGGCGATCTCGTCGCGAGTGATCGGCAGCGCGTACCAGCCCTCGTTCACCGCCTCGGCCTCTTCCTGGGTGCGGAAGCAGCGCAGCGGCGCGCTGCGGCCGACACCGCGCGGGTCGAAGCCGATGAGGTCGAACTTCTCGAGGATCTCCGGCGTGAAGAAGCTCGAGCCGTACGCGCTGTAGATCAGGCCGGCGCCACCGGGGCCGCCGGGGTTGATGAACAGCGAACCGATCTTCTTCGCCGGGTCGCCGGCGGGGCGCTTCATCATGACGACGCCGGTCGAGTCACCGCGCGGGCGCGAGTGGTCGACCGGCACTGTCTGGACCGCGCAGCTGACCTTCGTGCGTTCGGCGGCGGGGATCTCGGCGAGCACGTCCGCCGCGCACGGCCCCCACGCGGCGGGTCTGACGGCGGAGGTGGCTTCGGTCTGGGCTGACGCGCTGCCCAGACCGGTGATGACGGTGCCGAGCGCGAGCGCACTGACGAGCGCCACGCGCACGGCACGGGTTGCTGCAGGAGTCATCGAGCCAGCCCACCACTGTCGGCAGGCCGCCAGTACCCGCCTATCGTCGGGTTGTGACCTGAGTTACACCGCTTGGGCCAGCGAGACCGCGAACCGTCCCTCGGCATCGGTCCACCAGCGGTGCAGCGTGAATCCGGCGTCCTCCAGCTCCTGCCGCACGCCCTCCTCGCGGAACTTGGCCGACACCTCGGTGCGCAGTTCCTCGCCCTCGCGGAACTCCACGACCAGACCGAGCTCGGCGATGTTCACGCTCATCGCCCGCTTGGCGCGCAGCCGCATCTCGATCCACTCCTGCTCGGCGTTCCACAACGCCACGTGCTCGAACGCCTCGACGTCGAAGTCACCGCCGACCTCGCGGTTGAGCACGTTCAGCACGTTGCGGTTGAACTCCGCCGTCACGCCCTGCGCGTCGTCGTACGCGCGCACCAGCGTGCCCGGATCCTTGACGAGGTCCGTGCCCAGCAGCAGCCACTCCCCCGGATCCAGCACGTCGCGGACCGTGCGGAGGAACTTCTCCCGCTCCTCCGGGATGAGGTTGCCGATCGTGCCGCCCAGGAACGCGACCAGGCGCGGCGACTCACCGGGCAGCAACGACAGGTGCTGCGTGAAGTCGCCGACCACGCCGTGCACCCGCAGGCCCGGGTAGTCCTCGATGATCGCGTGCGCGGCCTCGGTGAGCGCCGACACCGACACGTCCTGCGGCACGAACTCCTGCAGCGTCCCGTGCTCGCGCAACGCGCTGAGCAGCAGCCGCGTCTTCTCCGACGAGCCGGAACCCAGCTCCACCAGCGAATGCGCGCCCGTCGTCGACGCGATCTCGCCCGCGCGCTCCGCGAGCACCTCCCGTTCGGCGCGGGTCGGGTAGTACTCGGGCAACCGCGTGATGTCCTCGAACAGCGCACTGCCCACGGCGTCGTAGAACCACTTCGGCGAGACCCACTTCGGGTCCGCGGTCAGTCCGGCCCGCACGTCGGCACGTAGCGCGTGTGCGGCGTCCTCCGGCTTGAGATGAACGTCCAGCACCGGCTCGGTCATAAAGGTCGAACCTCCACAGTGGATGGAACGGCGGTGACCACGTGCCGGTCGGGGATCTCCCGCCAGCCGGGGTCGTCGTCGAGCGGCTCGGACGCGAGTGTCACGCCCTCGCCTTTCTGCAGCACCCACAGGGCGTGTGTCCACGTCGTCCCCACGAGCACTTCTCCGTTGGTCAGCAAGAAGTTCAGGCGCGACCTCGGTGCCGCGTCCGCGACCTCCCGCACGAGTTCAACGAGCGTTTGAGCCGGGTTCTTCCCGGTCTCCAGACGGCGTCTGAGGACCGCCCACAACAGCGCGGAGTCGGTCGGCGCGTCCATCGTGAGCAGGTCGGTAACGTCGAGCGTCTTCGCCAGCCCCGCCACGGTGTGGGGCCAGCCGTCGACGCGTCCGTTGTGGCTGAACAGCCACGTGCCGTCGGTGAACGGCGCGCACGCCGCGTCCGCCACCGGCATGCCCGTGGTCGCGGACCGGACCGCGGCCAGGAAGGCCGTCGACTCCGTGCCGGCCAGCCGGCGCAGGTTCGGGTCGCTCCACAGGGTGCCGGCGCGCCGGTAGCGCACCGGGCCGGGGAACCAGCCGACACCGTAGCCGTCGACGTTGACGGTTCCGCCCGCCCGCATGTCGCCGGGCGCGTAGGACTGGTGCTCCAGCGAGTGCGGTGCCTCGTAGAGCGGGCCGGCGATGGGCACGGCGGTGCCCAGGTAAGCCAGGTGGCGGCACATCCGGCTAGGCGTCCCTGGCGCAGCGGAAGCCGGCGAAGATCTGCCGTCTGATCGGGTAGTCCCAGTTGCGGAACGTGGCACGGATCGCGGACTTGTCGGTGCCGAACGAACCGCCGCGCAGCACCTTGTGGTCCGGACCGAAGAAGACCTTCGAGTACTCCTCGTACGGGAAGACCTCGAAACCGGGGTACGGCCCGAAGTCGCTCGACGTCCACTCCCACACGTCACCGATCAGCTGGTGCACGCCGGCGGGGGACGCCCCCGCCGGGTACGCGCCGACCGGGGCCGGGCGCAGGTGGCGCTGGTTGAGGTTCGCGTGTTCCTCGGTGGGCTCCTCGTCGCCCCACGGGTAGCGGCGGGTCTTGCCGGCGGCGGTGTCGAAGCGGGCCGCCTTCTCCCACTCGGCTTCCGTGGGCAGGCGCTTGTGAGCCCACGTCGCGTACGCCTGAGCCTCGTGGAAGCACACGTGCACCACGGGTTCGTCCGGCACGATCGGCTCCGTCACGCCGAACGCCGTGCGCACGAACGAGTTCTCCTCGCGCTGCCAGAACCTCGGCGCCACGAGCTTGGCGTTCGTCCGGTGCTCCCAGCCCTCGTCCGTCCACAGGCGACGGTCGTCGTAGCCGCCGGCCAGGATGAACTGGGCGTACTCGCCGTTCGTGACCGGTGTCGTGTCGATGAAGAACGAGTCGACGTGGACGGCGTGCGCCGGACGTTCGTTGTCCAGCGCCCACGGTTCGTCCGACGTGCCCATCTCGAACGGCCCGCCCGGGATGAACGCCTCCGTCGCGGGGACCAGGGCCCCACCGGGCGGCAACGGTGCGTGCAGCACTGGCTCACCCGTGCGCAACTGGTGCGTCGCCAGCATCGTCTCGTCGTGCTGCTGCTCGTGCTGCACGATCATCCCGAACGCGAAGCCGTTTTCGACGAGCCGGCGCCCCTGCAGCGGCACCTTCTCCAGCACGTCGAACACCTTGCCGCGCACGTCGCCGACGTACTGGCGGGCCTCACGAGGGTTGAGCAGCGGCAGCTCGGGCCGCACGCTGCGCGAGAACTTGAACGCGTCGTAGTACTCGTCGATGTCGCTGCGCACCGGTTCACGTCCGCCGACGTCGCGAACGAGCCACAGCTCTTCCTGGTTGCCGATGTGCGCCAGGTCCCAGACCAGCGGCGACATCAGCTTCGAATGCTGCCGCACGAGGTCGTGCTCGTCGACGGCGTCGGTCAGGGCGGTGGAACGCGCGCGCGAGCGCAACAGCTCCCCCGCCACCTGCTCGCGGAGGTCGTCTCCATCGATTTGGCGGGTCACAGCTTCCCCTCAAGCTCCCGGCTGATGATGCCGATCTGGTCCTGAGAAAGTCCGGTGCGGGGCAACGCCTCGATGCCCAGCGCCACAACGTCTTTCGCGGCACGCGCGATGCGCTCGTCCGCCAGTCCGTACCGCGCGGCGCTCAGCCACCGCCCGGCGGCCCGTTCCGTCGCCGCCAGCACACCGTCCACAACGGACGGATCGCTGAACAGCGCGACGAGCAGCGCACTCGGCGCGATCCACCCGCCCGGCGCGGGTGTGTCGAGGTACCTGATCTCGATGTACCCGCGCGGCCGCACCGGCGGGAACATCAACGACATGTGGTAGTCCAGGTCGTCGCTCGTGGGGACGCGGTCGTGCGCCCCGTCCAGCCACTCCGCGAACGTGAACCTGCGCGCCGGGATCCAGTTGGAACCCGGCCCGCGCACGACGATGACGGGCGTGTCGACGACTCTTCGCGCGTAGGCCTGGGCCGGATCGGCGCACACAGCACTGGGTCTGGTGCGCACGGGATCACAGCCGTAGAGCGCCCGCATGCGCGCGGACGCCCAGTCCTGGTGCATGCCACCGATGCTCGGCGAGTTCGCGAACAGCGCGATCATCACCGGGCCGAGCTGGTGCACGGCGGCCCACCTGTCCTGCAGGTGCTTCTGCTCGCCGAAGTCGAGGCACACCTGCAGGCCCGCGGTGTTGCACATCATCGAGATGCCGTCGGCGCCGAGCCCGCCGAACGCGTGCTCCATCGCCGCGTACCGGGGCACCTGCAGCACGCGCGTGGGATGTCTGTGCAGGTCAGCGCCCTTGTCTCCGAGCACGAGACCGTGGTCGGCCAGCATGGCGGTGAGGTGGGAGACGTCCTGGGCGACTGTGGAGAAGAGGTCCGGGAGGCTGGTGCAGGGAGGAGTGGAGATCTCGACCTGCCCGCCCGGTTCGACGGTCAGCGGGGTGCCGCTGGGAAGCGGCCTCTGCGGGCTGTCCGGAACGAGAGTGGGTGGTGCGTGTTCGCCGAGAGCGGCGGCGAGCCGGTGTTTGTCGAGGACCTGAGCAGGGTCTTCGGCGTGGTGGACGGTCCATTCGAGCTCCACGCCGAAAAGCCTCGGAGGCCCGTGTTTGAAACAAACCGAGGCCACGTAAGCCTCGGCCTCGGCGCGATCGGCGAACCTCGCCGGCGCCGGTTGGTTACGCAACGCAGTCACGCTGCCACACTCCCCGTGATCGTCTGGCCCGTTCGACGCTACACGCGGGGTCTGACACTCGCAGCCCTCAAAACCTTACGAACCAAGTGAAGCGCCCGTGTGCACGCGTGCACACGGGCACCTGTCCCACTGGCTGGATCTACGTCCTGGCATTCGAACGGCCGCGCAGCACCGTGCCGGAGGTTGACGCGTTCTTGATGGCCGTCTCGATCTGCGCCATCGACGAACCGGAGGTGATTCCCGGCACCGTCGCGGTGTTCAACGCGTACAACGTGAACGTGTACGGGTTGGTCGAGCCGCCGGGGCAGGGCCCGAAGTACTTCAGCGCGTTGGCACCGGATCCCATCGCCTTCTGCTTCGCCGCACCCTGGCCCGGCACGGCGAACCCGGAACCCAGGTTCTCCGGCAGCGAGCGGGTGGCACCCGGGATGTCCCACATCGCCCAATGGAGCTTGTTGCCGTTGTTCACGCGGTCCGCGAACACGATGGCGTAGGCCTGCGCCCCGGCGGACGCGCCCCACGCGAACGCCGGCGACGGGTCCTGGCCCGCGACACCGTCACCGGCGCAGGTGTGCCTGGCCGGGATCATCGCGTCGTCCGCGAACGCCGGCGACGACAGCGTGAAGGCGCTGCCGCCCTCGTAGACGATGTCGATGTGCAGGACCCGGTCGTTGCCGGCCGAGCCGTCCTTGTCGGTCGTCGTGGTCAGCCAGATGTCACCTTCCTGGTCCACCTCGACCGTCCGCAGGCGGTTGTAGGTGCCCTGGAAGTAGATCTGCTGGTCCACGAGGTTGCCGTTGGCGTCGATGCGCATCCGGTAGATGCGCTGGCCGACGGTGGTGGCGACGAAGACGTGGTCGTTGATGATCGTCAGGCCCGAGGGCGAGGCCTGCGAGGTCGGCCAGGTCTTCTTCGGCGCGACGGTGCCGGCGCAGCTGCCGATCGTGCCCTCGCAGGGCTCCCAGCCGTAGTTGCCGCCCCTGGTGATCAGGTTGACCTCGTCCTGCTGCGAGTTGCCGAACTCCGAGGCCCACAGGCGGCCCTGCGAGTCGAAGTCGAGGCCCTGCACGTTGCGGTGGCCGTAGCTCCAGATCGCCTTGCCGGGGAACGGGTTGTCGGACGGGATGGAGCCGTCCGCGTTGAGGCGCAGGATCTTGCCGGCGTTGGTGTTGAGGTTCTGCGCGTTGTTGCCGTTCTGCGCGTCACCGGTCGAGACGAACAGGTACCGGCCGTCCGGGCTGAACCGCAGGCGCCCGCCGTTGTGGTAGCGGTTCTTCGGCACACCGTCGAGCAACGTGGTCCAGCCGGTCAGCTGAGCACCGTCGAACTGGGCCCTGACCAGGCGGTTCCCGCCGCTGTAGGTGTGGTAGACGTACACGGACCGGTCGGAGGCGAAGTTCGGCGACACCTCGATGCCGAGCGCGCCGCCCTCGCCGTTGGTGCCCATGGCGCCGGGCACCTTGCCGACGACGGTCTTGGCACCGGCCTCGGTCACGCGCAGCACGTTGAACGTCTCGCGCTCGGTCACCAGCGCCGCGCCGTCGGGCAGGAACGCGAGCCCCCACGCGACGTCGACGCCGGACGCGATCTGCTTGACCGTGCCGGGGTTCGGCACGCCGGTGCCGCCACCGGCCGCGGGCTTGACGGTGATCTCGTTCGTGAAAGCCGATAAGTTGCCCGCCGCGTCCTTGGCACGCACCTTCACCGCGTACGTCTGGCCGGTCACCAGGCCGGCGACGGTCGCCGACGTGGCCGAACCGTCCGCGGTCTGCTTCAGGGCGCCGTCGAAGTGGATCTCGTAGCCGGTGACGGCCACGTTGTCGCTCGATGCGCCCCACGCGATGGCGACGCTGGTCGAGGTGGCACCGGTGGAACGCAGGGTGCCCGGCGTGGTGGGTGCCTGACTGTCGACGGGCGCGGGCTTCGTGCGGCCCGGCACGTTGTTCGAGGCTTGCGAGACGTTGCCCGCGCGGTCCTTCGCGAAGACGGTCCAGTCGTACTCGACGTCGGGACGCAGGCCGGTCGCGGTCGCCTCCAGCACGTTGCCGACGCTCGTGACGAGCTGGCCGTGCTGGTAGACGTCGTAGCCGGTGACGCCCACGTTGTCGGTGGCCGCCTCCCACTTCAGCGACACGGAGTTGTGGGTGGAGCCGACGAACTGCAGGGTGCGCGGCGGCGTCGGCGCCTCGTTGTCCGGCGGGCCGACCAGGACGGCGGTCAGCTTGTCCGCGTTCGGGCCGCCGTTCGCGGTGGTCGCGGTCGCCTTGATCCTGTTCGCCCCGGCGTGCAGCGTGACCTTCGCGGTCCGCGTCTGCCACGTCGTCCACGCGCCGGTGCCGGGGAACGAGACGATCTGCGCGCCGGCGCCGTCCACGGTCACCGAGACCGGGCGGTCGGCCGTCGTCCCGTTGGCGTAGCGGAACGTCAGGTCGTGCTCGCCGCCGGACTCGGCGTTGATCACGTACTCGACGGACGAGCCGATGACGTTGTCGTAGTTGACGAACCCGCGGCCGGAGAAGCCCGCCCAGTTGGACTCGACGACGCCCTGGCTGATCGTCGCGTCCTCCGCCTCCTGCTCCGGCGCGGGAACGAACGCGAGCTCCTCGACCTCCAGGTAGTCGAGGTTGGGTCCACCGGTGGCACCGGTGGACGTGAGCCTGATCTTGTTCGAGCCCGCGTTCAGGGTCACGGTGTTCTCGGCCGACGCCCACGTCGTCCAGGCACCCGTGGCGGCGAACGCGCGCTCGTCGACGGCGAGACCGTTGTTGACGCTCACGTCGACCGGCCGGGTGTCGGCGGTCCCGTTGGCGTAGCGGAGGATCAGCTTGGCCTGGCCCGCCCTCGACGCGGTGACGGTGAACTCGACCGAGCTCCCCGCGACGTTGTCGACGTTCACGAACCCGGCCCCGGAGAACCCGGCGTGGTTTGACTCCACCACGCCCTGCGAGATCGTGGCGTCCTCCGCTTCGTACCGCACCGGGGCCGCGAGGGCCGGCTCCGGTACCGACATCACCGCGACGGCTGTTGTGCAGGCAACACCCATCGCGCCGAACGCGCGAAACGCCCGGCTTCTACTCGGTGCCACTGTTGTGCCTCCCACGAGACGGGTAGAGGGATCACGACGCGGCGGCGGATTCAGTTTTAGACAAGAAAGTTTATTTACTGTCGCGCAGATCACACCACCACGCGGCAGCTGAGTCAACCCCGTCCCGACCGGCCTGGAAAGCGCTTACCAGAATCCCGTCACCTGTCCCGGTTCTCCGCGAGGGCGACGATGAGGTCCGAGACGGACCGGCTGAGCAGCAGGTCGATCACGTGGACGCCGGTGAACTCACGCCGCTGCCACCCCAGGCGCTCGGCGAGCGTCGACAGCTTGGTGAAATCCTGGGTGTCCATGGCGGCAGAGGATATGGGCACGGCGCCGCCCGTTCGCGCAGGCCCGGCCGATGATCCACACGAAAGGGATCACCGGGGAAGATCACACCGATGGACGTGTCCAATCCGTACGTACGGATTGGATTTCCCACCCTCACCCTGCGACCATCTACCGGTGCCCAGGGTGAGCCAGGACCACCTCGACGCCCGCCGCCGTCAGATCCTCGACGGCGCGCGTGCCTGTTTCGCGCGACACGGCTACGAGGGTGCCACGGTACGCCGTCTGGAAGAGGCCACAAGCCTCTCCCGCGGAGCGATCTTCCACCACTTCCGCGACAAGGAGTCGCTCTTCCTCGCACTGGCCGAGGACGACGCGCTCCGGATGGCGGACGTCGTCGCCGAGCAGGGCCTCGTCCAGGTCATGCGCGACCTCCTCGACGAGCCGGAGAAGCGGACCGAGGAGCACGCCGCCGACTGGCTCGGCACGCGCCTCGAGGTCTCCCGCCGGCTCCGCACCGACCCGGACTTCCGGGCGAGGTGGGCCGAACGCAGCGAGCAGCTCACCGCCGCCACCCGCCAGCGCCTCATCCGGCAGCGCGAAGCCGGCAACCTGCGTGACGACGTCGACGTCACGGTGCTGACGAGCTTCTTGGAACTCGTGCTGGAAGGCCTCGTCTCGCACCTCGCCATGGGCCTCCCGGCCGACGACATGGAACCCGTGCTCGACCTCGTGGAAGAAACCGTGCGGCGACACCGCCGCAACTCTTGAAGGTTCTTCGCGTAAACCTCACTGTGGACACATGTCCACGCTGAAGACCACCGCCCAGTTCTTCGCGCTGCGCACGCTCGTCCGCGGCTACGCGCTGATCGGTGACCCGTACGCGGGCGTCATGGCCTCGCCACCGGACCGCGACCCGTACGCGATGTACGAGAAGGTGCGCGCCAAGGGTGACATGGTGCGCAGCCGCATGGGCGCCTACGTGACGCCGAGCCGCGAGATCTGCGATTCGGTGCTGCGGGACAACAGGTTCGTCACCGCTACCTTCGACGAGGCGTCGATGGTGCCGATCACGCTG
The DNA here is from genome assembly GCF_024648825.1 of Lentzea californiensis. GTDB lineage: Bacteria > Actinomycetota > Actinomycetes > Mycobacteriales > Pseudonocardiaceae > Lentzea > Lentzea californiensis. The sequence goes on along the minus strand of NZ_JANBBE010000013.1, from coordinate 154,393 downwards.
GTCAAGGACGGCGAGAAGATCGTCAACCCGGTACAGGACTCGTTCCTGATGAAGAACCCGCCGGACCACACCCGCCTGCGCAAGCTCGTGCAGCCGTTCTTCACGCCACGAGCACTCAAAGACCGCACGGCGTCCATCCAGAAGATCGTGACCGACCACCTCGACCGGCTGGGCGACCGCTTCGACGTCGTCACCGAGTTCGCCTCACAGGTCCCGATCCAGGTCATCGCCGACCTGCTGGGCGTGCCCGACGACCACAAGGACGTCTTCGCCCGCTGGGGCAGCGCACTGGCGGAGACGCTCGACGGCGTGTGGTCGCACCAGCAGCTGAAGGACCTGCACACCACGATCGTCGAGTACAACGACTTCATCGACGTCCTGATCGACGAACGCCGCCGCAACCCCCAGGACGACATCGTCAGCCACCTCGTGACGCGGCACGAGGACCTCAGCCGCGAGGACCTCGTCGCCACCACCGGGTTGCTGCTCTTCGCGGGCTTCGAGACGACGGTCAACCTGATCAGCAACGGCGTGCTGAAGGCGTTCGAGAACCCGCACACCGTGGCGCCGCTGGCCCAGAGCCCCGAGTACGCCGAGGGGTTCGTCGAGGAGGTGCTCCGGCTCGACCCGCCCGTGCAGTACACGATCCGCTGGCCTGGCGAACGTCTCGAACTGGCCGGGGTGTCGCTGCCCAAGGGCATGCCGGTGATGCTGATGCTGGCCGCCGCGAACCGCGACCCGAGGGTGTTCGAGGACCCGCTGAAGTTCGACCCGACGCGGTCCAACGCGCGCGAGCACCTCGCGTTCAGCGCGGGCATCCACTACTGCATCGGCGCCGGCCTGAGCCGCATCGAGGGATCTCTGGCGCTGCACGAGCTCTTCAAGCGCTTCCCGAACCTCGCGGCGGACGGCCCGGTGACGCGCAGGCGCTCGAAGCTCATCCGCGGCGCGTTGCGTCTTCCGGTACGGGCCAACGAAACGAGCCGATCACTGACGGTGAACTAATGCTGACCTGGGGCTAGTTTCGTTGCGGCGAGTGCTCGACTTCACCCGGCTGGAGCAATGTTCGTGCCCCAATGACACATCTGCGTAGTGCATTCTTAGAAGTGAGAGGGAGACCCGCCGCACCGCCGCCGCGACGGGCCTCCCTCTCACCTTGTTGATGAGGGGAGCTTTCATAAACCTCAGGTTTATGAAAGCTCCCCTCATCAACTACTCCACGCCCGACATCAGCTTCTTGATCGCCGGGGCCGCCACCGCGAGGCCGGCGCCCAGAACGACGGCCGCGCCGCCCAGCGTGAGGAAGTACGCCGAGGGGCTCGTCGTGTAGAACTTCACGAGCTGCGCGGCCACACCGGTGCCGGCCGAGCTGGCCAGGAACCACAGGCCCATCGTCTGCGACGCGAACGCCTTGGGCGCCAGCTTCGTCGTGACCGACAGGCCGACCGGGGAGAGCATGAGCTCACCGGCGGTCATGATCAGGAACATCACGACGAGCCAGAGCGGCGTCACCTTGCCGTCGGCGGCCGAGTTGCTCGCGAAGTACATGAGCACGAACGACAGGCCGACGAGCACCAGCGCGCCCGCGAACTTCCGCGGCGTGGACGGCGCGCGGTTCGCGAGCTTCACCCACAGCAGCGCGAACAGCGGCGCCAGCAGGATGATCATGATCGGGTTGATCGACTGGAACCAGGCGACCGGGAACTCCCAGCCGAACACGTGGTTGTCGACGTTCGAGTCGGCGAACTCCGCGATGACCGAGGCGCTCTGCTCGAAGATCAGCCAGAACATCGCCGCCGCGATGAACAGCGGGATGTAGGCGACGACCCGCGGACGCTCGTGCGGCAGCGTCTTCTTGCTGCGCAGCATGACGGTGAAGTAGCCGATGGGCAGCACGATGGACATGATGCTGATCATCAGGATGACGCCCTCGACACCACCGACGAAGAACGCCACCACGCCCAGCCCGACGATCGCCGCGGCGATGAGGCCGATCAGGCCGTAGATGCGGCCCTTCTCCTGCGCGGGCAACGGGTTCGGCGCCACGGCGGCCGAGCCGCGCAGGTTCTTGCGGCCGTACCGGTACTGGATGAGACCGAACGCCATGCCGACCGCGGCGACGCTGAAGCCCCAGTGGAAGCCGAGGCCGTCCGCGAGCGCGCCGGTGATCAGCGGCGAGATGAAGCCACCGATGTTGATGGCCATGTAGAAGATCGTGAAGCCCGCGTCGCGGCGGTTGTCGTGCTGCCCGTAGAGGCCGCCGACGACCGTCGAGATGTTCGGCTTGAGCAGGCCCGTGCCGAGCACGATGAGGACCAGGCCCGTGTAGACGCCCGCGAGGCCGATCGGCAGGGCCAGCGCGATGTGGCCGAACATGATCAGCACGCCGCCGTAGAACACCGACCGCTGCCCGCCCCAGACGCGGTCGGCCAGCCAGCCGCCCGCGACACCGGACATGTAGACCGCCGTGCCGTAGATGGCCACGACGGACAGGGCGAGCGCCTTGTCGACGCCGAGACCTCCCTCGGCCACGGCTGTCCACAGGTAGAGGCCGAGGATGGCCTTCATCCCGTAGAACGAGAACCGTTCCCAGAGTTCGGTGAAGAACAGCGTGGACAGGCCTCGGGGGTGCCCGAAGAATCCCTTGTCCTGCGCGGAGATGCTGGCGCTAGGAGCGCTCACGTCATCGTCCTCTCGTGTCAACGATGTCACGGCGGATCTGGTCGAGATTACGCCGAACGCGCGTACGGTTTGCAATCGCGGTTGCGTCCAGGTGGCCCAACTCTCATGTCAGGGTGCGCACTTGGCCGGGATTTGATGCACTGCTGGGATGGACTTGATCCAGGCGCACGGCGTGGCGATGACGGAGTTCGACCGGAGGGTCCGGCAGATCGCACCGGACCAGTGGTCGCTCGGCACCCCCTGCCGGGAGTGGTCGGTCAGAGACCTGGTCGGCCATCTCGTGTACGAGCAGCTCTGGGCGCCGGAACTGCTGGCCGGCTGCACGGCGGCGCAGGTCGGTGACCGGTTCGACCACGACAACCTGGGCGGCGACCCGCTCGTGTCCTGGGTCGTGGCGGCCGCGGCGGCGCGCGAGGCGTGGCTCGGGCCGTTCGCGCTGGCGAAACCCGTGACCGTGTCGTCCGGGAAGCTGGACGCCGAGGAGTACTGCTGGCAGATGACCGCCGATCTGGCGGTCCACTCGTGGGACCTGGCGCGCTCGATCGGCGCCGACGAACGCATCGATCCCGATCTCGCCTCGGCCGTCCTGAAGTACGTCGAGCGCAACATCGGCGACTGGAGCGGGTCGTCGATGTTCGACTCGCCCGTTCCGGTGCCGCCGGACGCGGACGACCAGACCCGGCTGATCGGGCTTCTGGGACGCAACCCCTAGGTTCCCGGTTCTCGCCGAAGCGCCCCGCACCGCATCCCCCTGTGCCTCCCGCGGTGCGGGGCGCTCCTCCCCCGGCAACGATCCCCGGATCCCCCCGGACCGTTGATCGCACCGCATTTCTACAGGTAGATCGTTGTCCGGTGTCGGTGCTCCAGAAGCGGACAACGACCTCCGGACAACGGTTTGGTCTCCTCCGGAACGACGCCGGGCGTCAGACGACCTCCTGCTCCAGGGTGACGCACCTGATCCCGACGGCGTCGAGGTGCTCGCTGACCCGGACGAACCCGGCGCTCTCGTAGAACCTGATGTTCGCGTCGCTCTCGGCGCCGGTGAACAACCAGACGACCCGCACCTCCGCGGGCGCCCGTTCGCTGATCGCCTCGAGGAGCCTCCGCCCGACCCCGCCGCCCTGCACGTCCGGTGCGACGGCCAGCCGGGCGACCTCCATGCGTTCTCCGTCGACCCGGCTGCGCACCGACCCGACGAGCCGCGTCCCGTCGAACGCGCCGAACGCCGGCGTGCCGTCGCCCAGGTGACGCCGGACCTCGTCGAGCGTCTCGACGAGCGGCGGCAGGTCCCACGCGCCGTACCGCCTGGCCTCCGCGAGGTACGCGGCGCGCTGGATCGTCATGACCTCACCGGCGTGCTCACGCGTCAACGGTCCGATGTGGACGTTCACGGCCCGGTGACCCCCGGCGTCCAGCTCTCCGGCAGACCGCTCTCGGTGAGGATGATCTGGTGGTCGTGGAACCCCTCCGGCGCGTCCGGCTGCCACGGCCACTGCCCCTGCGGCGTGGGCACGATGATCTGCAGCGCCGCGAAGTCCGACCCGTCGTAGAGCAGGTAGGCGCTCCCGAAGAACTCGGGGTAGAACCCCTTGTAGACCCGCTCGAACGCGACGGGCACCCCGTCGAAGAAGTCGTCGTAGAGCTTGCCGGGCTGGAACCGCTCACCCGCGCTGGCCCGCTGGACGTACATGTTGATCAGGTTCTCGCCCATGCCCTGCGGCAGCCCGATCACCACGGCCTCGGCCACGCCGAACCGGCGCCAGGCCCCCACCGAGAACACGTATCCCGCGCCCTCGGCGTCCGGGTTCACAACGATGTTGGTGTGGCCGAACCGGTCGGCCGCGGAGAGCAGGCGGGCGCGCAGCTCGATGTCTTCGTCGGAAAGCACGGCACCCAGCCTACGGCACCTCCCCGGCGCCTTATGCCTGCTTGGAGCTGGTCCAAGGCTCCCACCTTCAGGCAGATTTGGCGCGAAACGATAGAGCTTTCGCGGTCGCTGCCCCTACCGTCCGTCCATGCCCAAGAGATCGTCCAGCGTGGTGGGCCGCGAGTTCGGCAACGGCGTCCAAGCCGCCATCGAGAGCACCGGCCTGACCCAGCGCCAGCTCGCCGAGGAACTCGGCTGGCAAGAGGCCAAGTTGTCCGACATGCTCGCCGGCAAGGGCGGCGTCAACGAGTCCGAGGTGCGCGAACTTCTCGCCTACTGCCGCACACCGCTAGAGGAACGCGAACGGCTGATCGAGCTGTTCCGCGAGCAGGGGAACGTCTACCTGCAGGTTCCCGACGAGGGCGTGCCGGACCAGGTCCGCACGCTGATCAACCAGGAGAAGGAAGCCATCGAGATCATCGACTGGTCGATGATCCTCGTGCCGGGTCTGCTTCAGATCTACGAGTACATCGTGGCGGTCACAGCCAAAGCCCAGACGGTCTCGGAGGAGAACATCCCGAGGACCGTTGCGGCACGAGCTGCCCGAGCGGAGATTCTCGAATACACCCGGACGTTCACATTTTTCGTGCACGAGCAGGCGCTGTGGCTGCAGGTCGGCGGCGAAGAGGTGTGGCGTGAGCAGCTGGCCCACTTGCTGCGGTTGTCGGTGCGGAAGTACATCAGCATCCGGATCGTCCCGAGATCGGTCGGCATGCACGCAGGTACGTGCGGCGACTTCCGGTTGATGAAGTTCCCCAAGTATCCGCCGGTCGTCTACATCGAGAGCGTCCGCTGCTGCTTGTTCTTCGATGACAAGCAGACCGTCGACACCTACGAGAACATCCTGACGGACCTCGCTGCCGTCGCCCTGGATCAGGAACAATCCAGGGAGGTGATCAACAGCATCTTGGAGGGCCTCCAATGACCAACTGGCTCAAGAGCAGCTACAGCGGCGATGGCAACAACTGCGTCGAGGTCGGCCACGGCGTCGGCATCCGCGACAGCAAGGCGCCGGCCACGCACATCACCCTCTCCCCCGAAGCCTGGTCGGCGTTCCTGGAGGTCGTTCGGTCGCGGTGACGCGAAAACGCCGGCCACGCTGCTGCGTGACCGGCGTTCGTGCTGCTGCTGACGTGATCAGCCGACCTCGGCCATGACCTCGTCCGACACGTCGAAGTTCGCGAAGACGTTCTGCACGTCGTCGCAGTCCTCCAGAGCGTCGATCAGCTTGAAGATCTTCTTGGCGCCCTCGGCCTCGAGCTGCACCGACACCGACGGCATGAAGCTCGACTCGGCCGACTCGTAGTCGATGCCCGCTTCCTGCAGCGCCTTGCGCACCGGGATCAGGTCGCCGGCCTCGGACACGACCTCGAAGGCCTCGCCCAGGTCGTTGACCTCCTCGGCGCCGGCTTCCAGCACGGCCAGCATGACGTCGTCCTCGTTCGTGCCCGCCTTCGGCACGATCACGACGCCCTTGCGGCTGAACATGTACGACACCGAGCCGGGGTCGGCCATCGAACCGCCGTTGCGGGTCATGGCCGTGCGGACCTCGGTGGCGGCGCGGTTGCGGTTGTCCGTGAGGCACTCGATGAGCACCGCGACGCCGTTCGGGCCGTAGCCCTCGTACATGATCGTCTGCCAGTCGGCGCCGCCCGCTTCCTCGCCGCCGCCGCGCTTGCGTGCGCGCTCGATGTTGTCCAGCGGCACCGAGTTCTTGCGGGCCTTCTGGATCGCGTCGAACAGCGTCGGGTTGCCGTCGGGGTCGCCGCCGCCCGTGCGGGCCGCCACCTCGATGTTCTTGATCAGCCGCGCGAAGAGCTTGCCGCGCTTGGCGTCAATGGCGGCCTTCTTGTGCTTGGTGGTCGCCCACTTGGAGTGGCCGCTCATTTCTCCTCCGTCGAACCGCGAACCATGTCAACGAACAGTCGGTGAACACGCTCGTCACCCGTGAGCTCCGGGTGGAACGCCGTCGCCAGCACGTTGCCCTGCCTGACCGCGACGATCCTACCGGCGGCGTCTCCCGCCTCAGCCGTAACAGGCACCGTAGCGAGAACCTCGACGTCCCCGCTCACCGCCTCCACCCAAGGTGCTCGGATGAACACGGCGTGCACGGTCTCCCCGGCCAGGTCGAGGTCGGTCTCGAACGAGTCGGCCTGCCTGCCGAACGCGTTGCGCCGGACCGTGACGGCCAGGCCGCCGAGCTGTTCCTGGTCCTCCCGGCCGTCCAGCACGTTCTCGGCCAGCAGGATCATGCCCGCGCACGACCCGTAGGCGGGGAACCCGGCCTTGATCTTGGCGCGCAGCGGCTCCAGCAGCTCGAAGTTCACCAGGAGCTTGCTCATGGTCGTCGACTCGCCGCCGGGGATGACGATGCCGTCGAGCTCGTCCAGCTCCTCGGCGCGTCGGACCGGGCGTGCGGTGACATCGCACTTCGCGAGCGACACGAGGTGTTCCTGGACGTCGCCCTGGAGGGCTAGCACGCCGATGACGGGTGGGGCTGCAACCATGCTCACCAGCATATTCGAGGTCCACGACCCCGCTGCGCAGCCCTCCGGGCGACACCAGGTCAGTCGACGGAGACGAGCTCCGCCTGCTGCGCCTCACGCGACTTCACGAAGCGCCACCCGAGGAACAGGACCAGCGCGACCACCGGGATCGACCAGAACGCGATCTTCTCGGCGGTGCCGGCGAAGGCCATCTGCCCGATCACCAGCGCGAGGAACGCCAGCGTCCCGTACGAGGTGTAAGGCGCGCCGGGCATCCGGTAGGACGGCCGCGCGATCTCGCCCGCCAAGGCCTTCTTGCGCAGGCGCAGCTGACAGATGATCAACGTGGCCCAGGTCGAGACGACACCCAGCGACGCGACGGCGATCGCGATGTCGAAGGCCTCCTTCGGCACGGTGTAGTTGAGCACCACGCCGAACAGGTAGGCGACGCCGGTGAACAGGATGCCGCCGTACGGCACGTGCCGGGAGTTCATCCTGGCGGTGAGGGCCGGGGCCTCACCCTTCTGCGCCAGCGACCGCAGGATGCGACCGGTGGAGTACAGGCCTGAGTTGCACGAGGACAACGCGGCCGTCAGCACCACGGCGTTCATGATGTCGCCGACCACCGGGACGCCCAGCGCCGAGAACACGGTCACGAACGGCGACTCGGTGCCGGTGAAGTGGTCCCACGGCAACAACATCGTCAGCAGCAGCACCGAACCGACGTAGAAGATCGCGATGCGGTAGACCACGCCGTTGATGGCGCGCGGCATGATCTTCTCGGGGTCCTTGGTCTCGCCCGCGGCGATGCCGACGAGCTCGATGGCCGAGTAGGCGAAGACCACGGCCTGCAGCGTCATCAGCGCGATGCCGAAGCCCGCCGGGAACAGGCCGCCGTGGCCCAGGGTGTTCGAGACCGACGCCGTGGTGCCCCCGACGTCCGCGTTGCCGATGACCAGGCCGGTGCCCACGACTAGGAACACGACGATCGCGGTCACCTTGATGACGCTGAACCAGAACTCCAGCTCGCCGAAGAGCTTGACGGAGAGCATGTTGATCGCGACGAGCACGAACAGCGCCACCAGCGCGGTGATCCACTGCGGCAGGTCCGGGAACCACTTGTGCATGTAGATCGCGACGGCGGTGATCTCGGCGATGCCCGTCATGGCCCAGTTCAGCCAGTAGAGCCAGCCCGACGTGAAGCCGGCCCACGGGCCGATGAACTCGCGGGCGTACTCGACGAAGCTGCCGGACACGGGCCGGTGGAGCACGAGTTCACCCAGCGCGCGCATGACGAAGAACGCCGCGAGGCCGCACACCGCGTAAGACAGGATCAGCGACGGCCCCGCTGTGGCGAGGCGTCCGCCCGCACCCAGGAAAAGGCCGACGCCGATCGCGCCACCGATTGCGATCATCTGCACCTGACGCTTGCTCAACGCCTTGGTGTAGCCGTCCGCATCAGTTTCCACAGAACTCACGAGGAGGTTCCTTCCGAAACGGAAAAATGCTCGCGTCGGAACCTCCCGCGCCCCGACGCGCTGATTCGGGGAACCCTAGCGAGTGGCGGTCATCACCAAGAAATCAGTTGGGGAAGACTTAACGTAAGCGACGTCACAGAGCGCTGCGTTCAAGTCGTCCCAAATGTCCTCGAGGTGCTCGAGTCCCACGGAAATGCGCAGCAAATTGTCCGGAACGCCAGAAGCACGCAGTTCTTCGCCGGGTACCAGGCGGTGAGTCAAAGCCGAGGGGTGCTCGATAAGCGTGTCGACCGAACCCAATGAGACGGCCGGCGTGATGAGCTTCAGCCGCCGCACGACCTCGACGGGATCGCCGTGCACACCGAACGCGATCATCGCGCCGGTTCCGCGCATCTGCCGTGACCTGGACGGGTAGCGCACGAACTCCACGGCGTCGTGCTCGGCCAGCCGGGAGGCCAGGACGGCGGCCGAACGCGAAGCCGCTTCGACGCGCAACGGCAGGGTGGCCAGCCCGCGGTGCAGCAGGTAGCCGCCCAGGGGATGCAGGACGGCGCCCGTGATGATCCTGACCTGCCGCAACGCCGCCGCGAGCGACTCGGAGCAGGCCACGACGCCGCCGAGCACGTCACCGTGCCCGCCGAGGTACTTGGTGCCGGAGTGCAGCACGTAGGAGGCGCCGTGCAGCGCCGGGTTCTGCAGGATCGGCGTCGCGAAGGTGTTGTCGACCATGACCGGCACGGAGCCGGCCTGGCGCACGACGTGCTCGATGTCGACGAGGTCCAGGTTGGGGTTGGCCGGGGTCTCGACGACCACGAGCCCGGTGTCCGGCCGGATCGCGGAGGACACCAGGCCCGCTTCGACGTACGTGGTCGTGACGCCCAGGAGACCGGACGACAGCAGGTGATCGGTGCCGCCGTACAACGGCCGCACGGCTACGACGTGCGGTTTTCCCGCCATCACGCAGGCGGCCTGGACCACGGCGGTCACCGCGGCCATGCCGCTGCCGAACGCCACGGACGTCTCGGTGTGCTCGAGAGCCGCGAGCGCCTGCTCGAACCGGGCCACCGTCGGGTTGTGCAGCCGTGCGTAGACCGGCGAGGCGGCCCGCGCGGCCCCGGTGGCCCACTCACCCAGTGCTTCCCCGCCGAGCGCCTGGTCAGGGACGGGGTAGGTGGTGGACAGGTCGATGGGGGGAGCGTGCACGCCGAGCTCCGCGAGGTCGTCGCGGCCGCCGTGCACTGCGATGGTCTCGATGCGCGTCATGGCCCGAATGGTGGAGACTTCCTCGGCAGAGTGGGCGAAAGACCGCAGCTGATTCGGTGGAACGGAGAAGAGCCGTGCTGGATTCGATCGACGAGGCCATCGTGCGGGAGCTGCGGAAGGACGCGCGGCTGCAGAACAAGGACCTGGCCGAACGCGTCAACGTGGCGCAGTCCACGGCCGTCGTCCGGCACCGGGCGCTGCGGGAACGCGGCGTGATCACCGGCTACCACGCCGAGATCGACCCGAACGCGGTCGGGCAGCACGTCCAGGCGATGCTCGCGGTGAAGATCCGCCCGCACACCAAGGAGATCGTCGACCCGTTCATGGCTTATGTGCTGTCGCTGCCGGAAACGCTCGCACTATCACACGTGACAGGTCCAGAGGATTTCCTGGTGCACGTCGCGGTATCCGATGTCGGCCATCTGCAACGACTCGTGCTCGACAAGTTCACCAGCCGCAGAGAGGTGACAGAGGTTCATACAAACCTGCTTTTCTCGCACGTCAGGAAGCATTGATCGATTCCTCAGGCCACACCGACGAGCCTTAGTCCCGCAGTGGTCACCGCGGCCAGCACGATAACTGCGACGAACGGCAGTTTCCGCCACGCCGCGAGACCGCCGACCGCGACTCCGATGGCGAGCGCCCAGCCGCCGAACTGCTTGCCGCTCGTCAACGCCGAGACCGCCACCAGTGCCAGCAGCAACACCGTCGCGGACGCCGACATCAGTTCGCGGACTTTCTCGGGCAGGGTGACGCGGTCGCGCAACAACGGCCCGGCGAACCGGATCGCGAAGGTACCGGCGGCCAGGATCAGGACTGCGGTGACGGGCACGGCTCCTCCTCCTTCTTGGTGGTGCGGAACGCGAACAGCCCGGCCAGCGCGAGCAGCACCGGCACACCCGCGGGCAGGAACGGCGTCGTGGCGAGCGCGATCGCCGCGCCCACGAGCGCCGCGTTGCGCGTGGCCGCGTCCTTGAGCGCCGGCAGCGTGAGCGCCAGCAGTGCCGCCGGGAACGCCGCGTCGAGCCCGAACGTCATCGGGTCGCCGATCGCCTGCCCCACGAGCGCACCGATGAGCACGCCCGTGTTCCAACTGAAGAACAACGACACGCCGCACGCCCAGTAGGCCGCACGCGCTCTCGCGGGATCCTTCTGCGCCATCGCGAACGCCGTCGACTCGTCGATCAGCAGGTGGCTGCCGACGATCCGGGCGAGCGGGCTCTTGCCCAGCACGTCCCCGATCGCGAGCCCGAACGGCAGGTGCCGCGCGTTGAGCACGAGCCCGGCCAGCACCGCCGCGGCAGGGCTGCCACCAGCGGCGACAATGCCCACGGCCATGAACTGCGAGCCGCCCGCGAAGATCAGCAGCGACATCAGCACGGGTATCCACCACGGCAGGCCGGAGGCCACCGAGATCGCACCGAACGACGCACCGGTCACCGCGGCACCGAGTGCGACCGCGGCAACGTCACGCAGGAGCACAGCATCAAGAGTTCGCCAGATCGAACGCACCACCCATTAAGATGAACACCGGGGATCGGTGTTCGTCAAGACGAACGGATGGACTTCTGTGTCGAACGCACCACTCGACCTCATCGCGGCCAACCTCCGCCGTGAGCGCGACCGCACCGGCATGTCGCTCTCCGAGGTCGCCAAGAAGGCCGGCGTGGCGAAGTCAACTCTGTCCCAACTGGAGTCCGGCGCCGGAAACCCCAGCGTGGAAACCCTGTGGGCCCTCGGCGTGGCGCTGGGCGTCCCGTTCAGCCGGCTAGTAGAACCCGCCGTGCCGCGCGTGCAGGTGATCCGCGCGGGCGAGGGCCCGGTCATCCATTCCGAACGCGCGCACTACTCCGCGACGCTGCTGGCCGCCTGCCGTCCGGGCACCAAGCACGACATCTACTGGCTGGCCCTCGAACCCGGCGGCGCCCGCGAGTCGCTCCCGCACGTGCCGGGCAGCATCGAGCACATGATCGTGGCGACCGGCCGTTGCCTCGCGGGCCTCGCCGACGACCCCGTCGAGCTCGGGCCCGGTGACTACATCGTCTATCCCGGCGACCTCGCGCACATCTGCAAGGCGCTGGAGCCGGGCACGACCGCGATGATGGTCATGGAGCACACGGTCTAGGCCTCGGCCGAGGCCCCGCCCGAACCGATGGGCTACGCCCACACACCAGACCTGAGCGCCTCCGACTCAACTTTCCAAGGGCACGCGGGGACCCTACGTACCCCTGTAGGACACGCGGGGCCCCCGCGTGCCGAACGGAACCGGCGGCGGGCAAGAGTTTGGGGCAGGTGCTGTCGAGCGGATGCCACTCAGCCTGAAGAGGAGAACCACCCAGGTCGCACACGCGCTTGTCACACAGCGGTGCGATTCTTCCCACTCAACCGTATAGCAGACAGGGGGCCTTGCCACAAGACCCCGTGCATCGTTCACACTCATCGCCTCAGCCAGAACACAGGCGCACTGGGGAGCACGTGGGTTACGAAGAAGAACTGCAGTCCGAGCGTGAATACGTGGCCGACCTCTACGCGCGGCTCGACGGGGAACGCGCGCGCGTGAAGGCCGCGTACCTGTCTGCGCTGGGTGGCACCGGCGAGACCGCGATGGAGCGTGACAACGAGGTGCGCGCCCGGCACCGCGAGATGAAGCGCCTGAACGTGGCCGACTACGGCCTGTGCTTCGGCCGGCTGGACAGCGTCGACGGCGAGACCTCCTACATCGGGCGCATCGGGCTGTTCGACGAGGAGAACGAGTTCGAGCCGGCGTTGCTCGACTGGCGGGCACCGGCGGCGCGGCCGTTCTACACCGCGACCGGGGCCACGCCTGAGGGCATGCTCCGGCGCCGTCAGTTCCTCACGCGCCGCCGTGCCCTGGCCGGGTTCACCGACGAGGTGTTCGGCAAGCTCGGCGAGGAGCAGGGGGACGTGGCCCTGCTGGAGGCGTTGAACGCACCGCGCGGCGACGGCATGCGCGACATCGTCGCGACCATCCAGTCCGAACAGGACGCGATCATCCGGCTCGACCACCCCGGCGTGCTGGTGATCGAGGGCGGCCCCGGTACCGGCAAGACGGTCGTGGCGCTGCACCGGGTCGCGTACCTGATGTACACGCAACGAGAGCGCATGGAACGGCACGGCGTGCTCGTCGTCGGCCCGAACCCCGCGTTCCTCAACCACATCAGCCGCGTGCTGCCGTCGCTGGGCGAGTCGGACGTCGTGTTCTCGACCGCGGGCAGCCTGCTGCCGGGTCTGCTCGCGACCGCCGAGGACGCTCCGGACGTGGCGCGGATCAAGGGTTCGCGCGCGATGGTCGGCGTGCTGAAGGCGGCCATCGCCGCCCGGCAGCGCGTTCCAGAAGAGCCGATCCCGATCGGCATGAAGGACGTCGTGGTCGAGATAGGCGCGGACGTCGCCGAGTGGGCCCGGCAGGAGGCGCGCGACAGCGGCCTGCCGCACAACGAGGCCCGCGCGGTGTTCCGCGAGATCGTCACGTACGTCCTCACCGAGCGGGCGATCGGCCGCATCGGCAAGGGCTGGATGTCCCGGTCGGACAAGCAGGCCTGGGAGGACATGCGGTCCGGCCTGGTCAAGGACCTCGCCGACGACGAGAGCTTCGTCGCGGCGCTGGACTTCCTGTGGCCGATCATGACGCCGTTCGAGCTGCTGGGCGAGCTGTACTCGTCGGCGGAGGCGCTCGCGGCGGCGGGCGCGGACCCGTCGCTCCTGCGCGCCGAGGGCGAGCCGTGGACGGTCTCGGACGTGCCGTTGCTCGACGAGCTGCACGACCTGCTGGGCAAGGACGGCACCGAGCAGTCCGACGACCAGGCCGCGGCGGCGGAACGCCGGGCAGAGGCCCGGTACGCGGCCGAGGTGCTCGACAGCATGGTCGGCCGCTTCGACCACATGGACGACGAGGACCACCTCTTCGCCTCGGACATGTTGTTCGCCGAGGACCTGGCCGAGCGCTTCGAGGACCATGACCAGCGCACGCTCGCGGAACGCGCGCTGGCTGACCGCGCCTGGACCTACCGGCACGTGGTGGTGGACGAGGCGCAGGAACTGTCCGAAATGGACTGGCGGGTGCTGATGCGCCGCTGCCCCGGCCGTTCCTTCACGGTGGTGGGCGACCTGGCGCAGCGTCGCGCCGCGGCGGGCGCCACGTCGTGGGGCCAGATGCTCGACCCGTACGTGCCGGGCCGCTGGGAGTACCGGTCGCTGACGGTCAACTACCGCACGCCGGCGGAGATCATGGCCGTCGCGGCACGGGTGCTGGCCGAGTTCGCGCCAGACGTGAAGGCGCCGGACTCGGTGCGCGCCAACGGTGTCCAGCCGTGGTCGCGGCTGGTGACCGAGGACGAGCTGGCCGGAGCCATCGAGGAGTTCGCCAAGCAGGAGGCGGAGTTCGAGGGCACGAGCGTGGTGATCGGGCCGCCCGGCGTACCCGGCACGGTGCCCGCCTCGGAGACCAAGGGCCTGGAGTACGACTCGGTGCTGGTCGTTGCGCCGGAACGGATCCTGGCCGGTGGGCCGCGCGGTGCGGCGGAGCTCTACGTGGCGCTGACCCGTGCCACGCAACGGCTCGGCGTGCTGCACCACGAGGCGTTGCCGGCCGCCCTGTCCGGCCTGACGGAGACCGTGCGCACATGACCCGAAAGGCGGTCCGGGACTGATCCGGACCGCCCTAGGATGGGCGGAAGTCTGGGGGGACTGCTCGTGTCGGCCAGACGATCACATCCGCGTCCGAGCCGCACTGGGGGCATTCCATGACGACTCCGCCCATCCCTCCGCCCCACAGCCACCCGGCCCCCGCTGTTCCTGCGCCGAGGACCTCCCGCGTCGGCCTGGTGATCGTGGGCGTCCTCGGCGTCCTGTTGCTCACGATGCTGTCCGCCGTCTTCTTCCTGATCCCGGGAGACAGCACCCCGAGCACGGCGGTCGGCGACTGCGTGAAGCTGACGGGCGTGGAGACCGACTTGAAGTACGAGAAGGTCTCCTGCGACGGCAGGCTGCACAACTACACCGTGAGCAAGGTGCTCGGCCTTCTGGACGACCGGTGCGGCGACGACCCAGGCGCGTACGCGACCTACAACAACGACAAGGGCTTCAACGGCGAGCAGCTGTGCCTGATCCCGGTGTTCTTCGACGGTGAGTGCTACGACTTCATGCTCGCCTCGCACACCGCCGAGAACCCCGTGGTGGACTGCGGCGCGACCGGAGCGGTCAAGGTGCGGGTGCTCACGGACACCGCGGACGAGGCGGCGTGCGGCACGGACCCGGTGAAGGCGTTGGCCTACCGGGAAACGAAGACCACGTACTGCTTCGACCTGCCGTCGTAGGAACGGAGAAGGGCGCGCCCCACGCGGGGACGCGCCCTTCTCCGTTCGTTCCTGAGACTTACCAGCCGCGCTCGGCGAGGCGGTGCGGCTCCGGGATCTCGTCGACGTTGATGCCGACCATGGCCTCGCCCAGGCCGCGCGAGACCTTGGCGATGACGTCGGGGTCGTCGTGGAAGGTGGTGGCCTTCACGATGGCCTCGGCGCGCTGGGCCGGGTTGCCGGACTTGAAGATGCCGGAACCGACGAACACGCCCTCGGCGCCGAGCTGCATCATCATCGCGGCGTCGGCCGGGGTGGCGATGCCGCCCGCGGTGAACAGCACGACGGGGAGCTTGCCGTTCTGCGCGATCTCCTTGACCAGCTCGTACGGCGCCTGGAGCTCCTTGGCGGCGACGTAGAGCTCGTCCTCGGGGAGGTTCTGCAGGCGGCGGATCTCCTGGCGGATCTTGCGCATGTGCGTGGTGGCGTTCGAGACGTCGCCGGTGCCGGCCTCGCCCTTGGAGCGGATCATGGCCGCGCCCTCGGTGATGCGGCGCAGGGCCTCACCCAGGTTCGTCGCGCCGCAGACGAAGGGGACGGTGAACGCCCACTTGTCGATGTGGTTGGCGTAGTCGGCCGGGGTCAGCACCTCGGACTCGTCGATGTAGTCGACGCCGAGCGACGCGAGGACCTGGGCCTCGACGAAGTGGCCGATGCGGGCCTTCGCCATGACCGGGATCGAGACGGCGTTGATGATCCCGTCGATCAGGTCGGGGTCGCTCATGCGCGCGACGCCGCCCTGGGAGCGGATGTCGGCGGGCACGCGCTCGAGGGCCATGACGGCGACGGCGCCCGCGTCCTCCGCGATCTTCGCCTGGGTGGCGTCGACCACGTCCATGATGACGCCGCCCTTGAGCATCTCGGCCATGCCGCGCTTGACGCGGGCGGTACCCGTGACCTGATCAGTGCTCACCGGGGCAACCTTTCACGAGGGGAACTCTTGGTGAACTCACCGTACGTCCGCTGTGGCCCCCTCGCCCAAGCCACTGGAGCCCCGATCCAGAAGGCCACTTTGCGATCAACCGCAGGTCGTGAGCCCCGTCACTGGGGCAAATCCGTGAAACGTGTTCGCGAGCTGGCGGGCATCCGATCGGGCCTTCGGGGTTGTCCCGGGAGGTGAACGGGTGTGAGATCGAACACTACGACTTGACGGAGGTCGCCATGGGAAGCAAGCACTCCGACAACGGCACATCGGCAGGCGCGGTCGCTGTGGACGACCCGGCCAAGGTCCGCAACGTCGTGCTCGTGGGGCCCTCCGGGGCGGGCAAGACGACGCTCACCGAGGCCCTGCTCGCCGCCACCGGCGTCCTGACCCGCGCGGGATCGGTCACCGAGGGCACCACGGTCTGCGACCACGACCCGGCGGCCGTGCGACAACAACGGTCGGTAGGCCTCGCCGTGGCTCCGATCCAGCACGGGGACATCAAGATCAACCTGATCGACACCCCCGGATACGTCGACTTCGTGGGTGAGCTCAGGGCAGGACTTCGGGCCGCGGACGCGGCCCTTTTTGTTGTCAACGCTTTCGAAGGCGTCGACGCGGCCACCATCTCGCTGTGGGAGGAGTGCGCTCTCGTCGGCATGCCTCGCGCCGTCGTCATCACACGCACCGACCACCACCGTGCGAACTTCGTCAACGAGGTCATCGAGTGCCAGGCGGCGTTCGGCGCGGGCGTCGTGCCGTTGTACATGCAGGAGGGCGACGCACTCGTCGGGCTGCTGACGTCCGGTGAGGACTACCCGGACGAGCGCGCGGCGTTGATCGAGGGAATCATCGCCGAGAGCGAGGACGAGACCCTCATGGACCGCTACCTGGCGGGCGAGGAGATCGACCAGGACACGCTGATCGCCGATCTGGAGACCGCCGTCTCGCGCGGCTCGTTCCACCCCGTGATGCCCGTGTGCGCCGCGACCGGCATGGGCCTGGTGGAGCTGATGGACGGCATCGCGCGCGCGTTCCCGTCACCGCTGGAGCACGAGCTTCCGTCCGTGACATCGGTGGACGGCATCCCGCAGCCCCGCATGGCCGCCGACCCGGACGGGCCACTCGTCGCCGAGGTGGTCCGCACCGCAGTGGACTCCTACGTCGGCCGCGTGTCGTTGGTCCGTGTCTTCTCCGGCACTTTGCGCCCCGAACGCCCCGTGCACGTCTCCGGCCACGGCATGGCCGACCGAGGCCACGAGGACCACGACGCCGACGAGCGCGTGGCCCACATCTACTCACCGCTCGGCTCGTCCCTGCGCGAGGTCCCCTACTGCGTCGCCGGCGACCTGTGCGCGTTGACGAAGCTGACCACCGCCGAGACCGGCGACACCGTGTCCGCGCCCGAACAGCCGCTGCTCATGGCGCCGTGGAACATGCCGGAACCGTTGCTGCCCATCGCTGTCGTGCCGCGCACCCGCAGCGACGAGGACAACCTGGCCCGCAACATGAGCCGCCTGGTCGCCAGCGACCCGACCCTGCGCCTGGACCGCAACGCCGAGACGCACCAGATGGTCCTGTGGTGCATGGGCGAGGCACACGCCGACGTCGTGCTGGCGAGGCTGCGGGCCGGCGGCGCGGAGATCGACACCGAACCGGTGCGCGTCGCGTTCCGCGAAACCTTCGCCGGGCCCGCGAAAGGCCACGGCCGGCACGTCAAGCAATCTGGAGGTCATGGCCAGTACGCGGTGTGCGACATCGTGGTCGAACCGCTCCCCCGCGGCGCCGGCTTCGAGTTCGTGGACAAGATCGTCGGTGGCTCGGTCCCCCACCAGTTCATCCCCTCCGTCGAAAAGGGTGTGCGCGCACAGCTGGAGCGAGGCCTGCACGACGGCACCCCTGTCGTCGACGTGCGGGTGACGCTCGTGGACGGCAAGGCGCACTCCGTCGACTCGTCGGACGCGGCCTTCCAGACCGCCGGCGCGCTGGCGCTGAAGGAGGCCGCGTCCGCTGCCCGAACCCAGTTGCTGGAGCCCATGGACGAGGTCACGATCCGCTTGCCCGACGAACACCTCGGCACCGTGCTGGGCGACCTGTCCGGACGACGCGGACGGGTGCTCGGGACCGAGGCGGACGAGGGCGGCCGCACGGTGATCCGCGCCGAGGTGCCGTCGTCCGAGCTGCTGAGGTACGCGGTCGAGCTGCGGTCGCTGACGTCGGGGACCGGCACGTTCACCCGCCACTTCTCCCGCTACGACCCGCTGCCGGAGGCGCTGGCGGCGCGCGCCAGCAAGTAACGGCGAACGGCCCGTCGATCATCCATTGTGGATGGTCGACGGCCGTTCGAGCACGGTGGTAACACCCGTTTCGGAGGACGCGATATCGGCGGCATGTGCTGGTTCAGCCGCAAACCTCGCTCCAGATTTCCCTCCGACATGGCACAACGACTCGAGATGCTCGGCCGCTTCGAGTTCGACGTCCACAGCTCCGGCGTGGACTCCGCCGACATCTATCCGAACTGCCTGAAACCGTTCTGGCAGGACGCGCAGCAGGATCCTGCGGGGTTCGTCGCCGACCTGCGCGCGTTCGTCGAGAACGACGAATCGGGCTTCGTCATGTACGGAGCGAGCCGGCTCGTCCGCGAACTGGTCACCGACAAGGGGGTCCTGGACTCCGCGGACGCCCTGGCGCTGCTCGACGGCGCGATCGAGTTCAAGCGGATGCGCAACCTCCCCAGTGCCATGCTCACCGGCCACGAGTGGGGCCGGTGGCTGAACGTCCACGGCCCGGGCACGTGGCCGCACGGTCACCCTCCTGTGTAAGCGAAGGCCGCCCAGCACCAAGGGTGCTCGAACGGACGCGGCCCTTTGTCGCTCGGGGGCAGCGGAAGCGACGGCGCGACGGCGGCCAGTTCGCCGGCTCCCGCGTTCCTGAGCCAGTCCTGCGCCACGGCCAGCGCGACGGCCGGGTGCGCGCCGTCCCGCAGCACCTGGTGCAACCGTGCCATCAGGAATGCCGTCGCCCTGTCGTACACCGGCCACGACGCGGCGATCACCCCGGCGAAACCCAGCTGCAGCAACGCCGACGGCAAGCCGGTCACCTCGTTCGGCGCGTCGGCTCCGACGTTCTGCATGTCGCACGCGGAGATGATCGCGAGCCGGCGGGGCGCGAAGCGGAACCGCTCGCGCAGATCCCCGATGGTCACGTCGCCGTCGGTGAAACTGAGCGAGCTCAGGAAGATCTCCTGCGAGTTCACGCCGCCGTGGCACACGACGTGCCAGATGTCGTGCTGGTGTGCGGCGGGTTCGAACTCCGTCCAGGTCGCCTCGGTCAGCCGTGTGCACTGACCGGACCAGATCTCCGCCACGGCGGCGGTCTCGGCCGGGGCCAGCCTCAGCACGGCCTGTCCCGGCGCGTTCGGCACGTCGGCGACGAGCAGGCGGGCCGGGCGATCGGCCATCGTCGCGGCGCGGGCCCGGCACCAGTGCAGCGTGCGCGCGTTCGGCGCGTACCTGACCGCGGGAAAGTGCAGCGCACGACCGGCGGTCGCGTGCAGCGGCAGCAACGTCAGCGCGCCGACCGGGATCAGCGTGACGATCGAGCCGTGCGCGAAGAACGCCAGCAGGTCGCGCATCCCCTTGAGCCACAACCAGTCGAGGTACGCGGGGAGCTGGTCCTCCCGGGTCCTCAGGGCCACCGCCTGACCCCGAAGCCACTCCTCGACGGGGAACCTGCCCAGGTCCGGCAGCCACACGCACTGCGGGTCGTGGGTCGCGGCCACGATCAACGCGTACCCACCCGCCTCTGCGGACGCGACGTAGACCAGCGCCCCCTCCCCGGTCGCGCGGGTGATGTCCGCGTACTCGACCACGGGTTCCACCGGGTCCGCCCCGATGACGTCGGCGACCTCGCGGGCGACCGCCTGGAAACGCGCCCACTCCTGATGGCTGTCACCGCTTCCCACCGCGGCCAGTGATTCCTGGTAGCGGGCCAGCAGATCATCGCGGCCGACGTCCAGCAACGCCTGCGCCACGACGGGATCGTCCCGCTCGACGAGAGTGCTCAGTGCGACCGCGCGGCCCGTCTCCAGTGCCACGGCGGCGTCCCGGAACCGCCGCGCCTTCGCGAGCCAGTACCCGGCCTCCTCGGTGTGCTCGCGCACCGTGGCCAGCACCCGCGCCCGGGCGTCCGCCCGGTACCGGACCCTGACGAGCGCGGGCAGCAGCGAGACGACGTGGTGGTAGGCCTCCGCGGCCAGGTCCGTGTCGCCGGTGCCGAGCGCCCACCGCACCCACGCCGTCGCCAGCCGCATCTGTGCGGCGACCGGAGCGCTCTCCGCACTCCTCACCGCGGAACGCCAGGCGCGCGACCGCTTCTGCGCGCCGCCCCGGCCGGTCAGGGCCGCGAGGGCCGACTTCGCCTCCTGCGCGACCGCCTGCGCGCCAACCCGTCCGGCCAGGCGGAAAGCCTCCTCCAGCAACGGCACCGCTTCGTCCGCCGGGGTGCGCCGGTGCAGCGCCTTCTCCACGAGCAGGCCCGCGAGCACCGGGTCGGCCGCGGTGCTGCGTCCCGTCCCCAGCTCACGACCCGCCCGGCAGGCGGCGATCCCCGCGTCGAGCCCGCGCGGGTCGAGTCGCACGGCGAGCCAGCCGTTCAGAGCGTGCAGGTGTGGAAGCAACCCGAGCCGCGCTCCGTCGTGACGGCACAGGGCTTCCTCGATCTCCTTCGCCGCCAGGGAGAAATCGCCCGTGACGACGTGGGCACGAGCTCTGAGCAGGTGTGTCAGCGCCGAGGACGGGTCGAGCCTGTCCGCCGCGGCGACCAGCGGCGCCGGGTCGTCGTGGATCTCGGCGATGGCGAGCGCGGCACCGGCCAGGACACCCGCCGCGCTGACCGCGATCGAGGTCCCGTTGCACGCCGACGCCATGCGGGCCATGCCGTCGACCACGCCGGCCAGTTCCTCCAGGCGCTGCCCGCGTTTCGCTGCGGCGACGACCGCCGCGCCCGCCTCCAGCCGGTCACGGGCGGGGCCTGGCAGGTCACGGTCGTTCACGGGCGGGGGCACGTCTGCGGGAGGCAGCCACTCGGTCACCCGGGGCCGTGCCGATCCCCGTGACATGGCGCGCATCCGCATCGCCTGATCCCGGTCGTCGTCCAGCGAGCCGACCGAGAACTGGTGCTCTCGCAGGAAGTCGTGCCTGTCCGTCATGACGGCGGTGACGTCGTTCTCCCGCGGATGCCTGAGCGACCGTTCGTCGCAGAGGAACAGCAGACAGGCACCGACGAACGACCGCACCTCGGTCCTGGGGTGGTTGTTCTCCAGGTCGTCTTCGCCGATCTCCCGCACGTCTTCGTAGAAGGCCAGGATCTCCTCCGCCGCGTGGTCCAGCGCGTCGTGCCGCAGGGCGGAGGAGATGACCCTCCACCGGCCACGGCCCCGATGGGTCTCCAGCCGCGCCAGGTCCGCTCGCGCCTCGGCCGCCGCCCGGCGATCGTCGTGACGCAACGCTTCTTCGAACCGCCACACGCAGAGGTCCGCGGCGGCGTACTCGCGGACGGCCTCGTCGGCGGACGTGACGAGGGACCGCAACTCGTACCCATTTGCGTCGTGCGCCCAGGGTTCGGCGAACACGGGATCCACGGGATGACGGCAGTTGTCGCAGAGGTGCGGCCACGTGCGGGGAACCTCGTCCTCGGCGCGGTGGCATTCGTCCTGGTGGCACCGCCAGCCCACCACCTCAGCCCGGCGGGGCGCGGTGTAGCCGAACATCGTCGCCGGCGGTCTTCGAGCCATCAGGAGTCCGCTTTCTCCGGATCGGCCACCGGTGGCTCCGGCGGGGCGAGGTAGGTGACCGTCAGGAACTGGATGCTGCGCGCGCTGATGCTCACCGCGCCGACGTTGGCCAGCGCCTGCGCGGCCGAGTCGTCGCCCGCTTCGCGGTAGGTGATCTCGTCGCGCAGAGTCAGCTCGCGATCCCCGGACTCCTTGCCCACGCGGCTGTAGCTGTGCAGGCGGCCGCTCAGGTAGCCCCCGTCGTTCAGGTAGCACCCGACGTGGACCGGCACCGCCGCCGGGTGTTCCTCGAACAGCAGCCACCAGGCCGAGGCGTGGGGTTCCGTCGACGCCCTCTTGCGCGCCGACCGCCGCACGAACGCCTGGACCCGGCGTCCGGCCGCGAGGTATCCGGTGACGAGGGCGATCAGCAGCACGGCCGCCGCCCACCCCAGCACTCTGGCCGGATGGGCGGCCAGGTAGGCGGACGGCGTCAGCACGAGCTTGCCCACGTCGACGCCGCTGCCCGGGATCACCTCCCACAGCCCGCCCACCACGGCCAGGCCGAGGCCGTCCAGGAGCAGGCCGGTGAACAGGATCGTCAGCGCCTCCTGCAACGCGGTCTCCTCGGCCGCGGGCCGGTCGCGCGCCCGGCGGCGCTGGAAGACGAAACCTGGCACGAGCAGCAGGACGAAGATGATCAACCCGGTGAGCGTGGACGGCATCACGGCTCCCTCTGCGAGTGCACGACCCGATTGCCGGTTGCGATTTCCGGCACGAAGTTGCGAACCTGGGCCCCCGACCGCAGAGGAGAGTAGACCATGAATGAGCAAACCGCGGGCGACGATTTCGAATTCGCCGACGAGCTGCGCAGCCAGAAGAAGGTGGTCGACCAGCAGATTCCGCTCTCCGAAGGGCTTCCGGAGGCGTCGACGCCCACGAATCCGCCGAGACTCGGTGGCTTCCGGCCAAGTGAGCCGAACGAGTGAATCCGGCAGGGTCGCGCGCCGGAAGGTAACGCCTCACCGGTGTTCCCGATGGACTCTCACACACGGACACGAGAGTTTGTCAGGAAAGGCCAGGACGGCATGGGAGCCACATTCGGGATCACCTACTTCATCGGCATGCTCGTCTCGGCGGGCGTCGGCCGATCACGCGCCGGCATCGGCCAGCGGGGCCGGTTGTCCCTGCTCACGATCCTGATGAGCCTGCCGTGGTTTCTGCTCCAGATGGCCACGATGTTCGTGTGGCCGATCGTGCTCGGCATCTGGCTGGCCCGCGGCAAGCCGAAGTCGCCGTGGCGTGCGATGAACACCGGAGACGGCACCGTGATCATTCGACGCCGCGAGATCCGCAACACGTGAGAGCAGCGACTATAGGAATTCTTTGCCGGGTAGAAATACAACTGCGGTGGTGGGCGAAACAATATCCACCCACCACCGCAGAGGTGTTTTTCGGCGACCGCTAGGTGTTCTGCGGGAACCCCAGGTTCACGCCACCGTGCGACGGGTCGAGCCACCGCGAGGTGACCACCTTCGAGCGCGTGAAGAAATGCACGCCGTGCGGCCCGTACGCATGCGAGTCGCCGAACAGCGATTCCTTCCAGCCACCGAACGAGTAGTAGGCCACCGGCACGGGAATCGGCACGTTCACGCCGACCATGCCGACCTCGATCTCGCTCTGGAACCGGCGGGCCGCGCCACCGTCGTTGGTGAAGATCGCGGTGCCGTTGCCGTACCGGTTGCTGTTCACCACCTCGACGGCCTCCTCGTAGGTGCCGCAGCGGACGACCGAGAGGACCGGGCCGAAGATCTCGTCGGTGTAGATCGTCATGTCGGTGCCGACGTGGTCGAACAGCGTCGGGCCGAGCCAGAACCCGCCCTCGTCGCCGTCGATCGGGTGGTCTCGGCCGTCGACCGCGAGCACGGCGCCCTGGGAGACGCCGGCGTCCAGGTAGGACGTGACCTTGTCCCGATGGACGCCGGTGACCAGCGGTCCCATCTCGCAGGACGCGCCGGCGCCGACCTTCACCTCGGCGATCCGCGACTTGATCCTGTCGACCAGCGAGTCGCCCACCTCGCCGACGGCCACCACGACCGAGATCGCCATGCACCGTTCTCCGGCCGAGCCGAAGCCGGCGGAGACGGCGGCGTCCGCGGCCAGGTCGAGGTCGGCGTCGGGCAGGACGACCATGTGGTTCTTGGCGCCGCCGAGCGCCTGCACGCGCTTGCCGTGCGCGGTGCCGGTCTCGTAGATGTAGCGGGCGATCGGGGTGGAGCCGACGAACGAGATCGCCTTGACCGCCGGATGTTCCAGGAGCCTGTCGACGGCCACCTTGTCGCCGTGCACGACGTTCAGGACGCCGTCCGGGAGCCCGGCCTCGGCGAACATCTCGGCGATGAAGTTCGCCGCCGACGGGTCCTTTTCGGACGGTTTCAGCACCACGGTGTTGCCGCAAGCGATTGCGGTCGGCACGAACCACAGCGGGACCATCGCAGGGAAGTTGAACGGCGAGATCACGCCGACCACGCCGACGGGTTGCTGGATCGAGTAGACGTCGACGCGGGTCGACGCGTTCTCGCTGAACCCGCCCTTGAGCAGGGTCGGGATGCCGCACGCGTACTCGACCGACTCCAGCGCCCGCTGGATCTCGCCGCCCGCGTCGGACACGACCTTGCCGTGCTCCGCCGAGACGATCTCCGCGAGGTCGCCCTTGCGGTCGTTCAGCAGCTCGCGGAACTTGAACATCACCGTCGAGCGCTGTGCCAGGGACGCGTTGCGCCAGGACGCAAACGCTTCCGCGGCGGCGTCGACGGCGGCGTCCACTTCGGACACCGAGGCGTAGGCGACCTGCTGGGCCACCTTGCCGGTCGTCGGGTCGTAGACGTCGCCGAGGCGTTCCGGGGCGTCGTCCCAGGGCTTGCCGCCGATGCGGTGTTTGATCCACTTCTGGGCGTTGATCACGCGCGCTCCACCGCCTGAGCAAGAATCCCGAGAGCTTCTTCGAGTTCGTCCTCGGTCAGGGTCATCGGCGGAGCCAGGCGGATCACGTTGCCGTACAGGCCGCCCTTGCCGACGAGCAAGCCGCGCGCCTTCGCCTCGGCCAGGACGACACCGGCGGCACCGGCGTTCGGTTCGCCCTCGGGGCCGACGAACTCGACGCCGACCATCAGGCCCTTGCCTCGCACGTCACCGATGACCGGGTGCTTCTCGGCCAGTTCGCGCAGGCCGCCGAGCAGCCGCGAGCCGAGCTTGGCCGCGTTGGCCTGCAGGTCGTGGCTCAGCAGGTAGTCGACGGTGGCGAGCGCGCCGGCCGTGGAGACCGGGTTGCCGCCGAACGTGGAGATCGAGTTGGCGTTGATCGTGTCCATCAGGTCGCCGCGGGCCACGACGCCGCCTATCGCCAGGCCGTTGCCGAGGCCCTTGGCGAACGTCATCGCGTCCGGCACCACGTCGTGCGCCTGGATGCCCCAGAAGTGCTCGCCGGTGCGGCCCCAGCCGGTCTGCACCTCGTCGGAGATGAAGAGAATGCCGTACTCGTCGAGCACGTCCTTGAACGCGCGGAACAGACCGTCGGGCGGGGACGTGAAGCCGCCGACGCCCTGGATCGGCTCGGCGATCATGCACGCGACGTCGCCGGACGTCGTGGTCTCGATGATCTCGCGCAGGTCCTCGACGCAGGCCCTGATGTAGTCCTTGTCGTCCATCGCCCTGAACGGCGAGCGGTAGCGGTACCCGCCGTGCACCCAGCTGACCTTGATCGGCGACAGCGCGGACGCCGACCAGCCGCGGTTGCCCGTGATGGCGACCGTGGCGAACGCACGGCCGTGGTAGCTGTTGCGCAGCGCCAGGACCTGCTCGCTGCGGCGTGCCTGGGTGGCGAGCATCAACGCGGTCTCGTTGGCCTCGGTGCCCGAGTTGGTGAAGAACACCTTGGCGTCCGGGATGCCGCTCAGTTCCGCGATCTTCTCGGCCAGCTCGACCTGCGACTTGATCAGGTAGAGCGTGGAGCTGTGCAGGACGCCGGTGTCGAGCTGCGACCGGATCGCGTCGCTGATCTCCGCGACGTCGTAGCCGATGGCGTTGGTCAGGATGCCGGCGAAGAAGTCCAGGTAGGTCGTGCCCTCGCGGTCGGTCACCCGGCGCCCGCCGGCGCTCGCGATCTCGATGGGCTCGTCGTAGTAGAGGGCCAGCCACTTCGGCATGACCGCGCGGTGTCGTGCCAGCAGCTCCTTGTGGGCCATCTCGTCCTCCAGGGGTCTGACGCCTGCCTCGGAGTCTGCTGGCGCGCCGGGTGCGCCGCCATGCACAACCTGTACCCGGATCGGCTGGTTGGCATTACGTTGTGTCCATGTACCCGACGGTCGCCGAAGTCGTCGCTCTGCCGGTGATCCGGCAGGGAAAGCCGCGTCTGGTGGCGGGATCGGCCGGTCTCAGCCGTCGCGTGCGGTGGGTGCATGTGGCAGAGATCGCAGACATCGCGCCGCTGCTGCGCGGCGGTGAGCTGGTGCTCACGACCGGCGTGATGCTGCCCGAGTCCGGCCTCGCCCGGTACGTCGAGGAGCTGGCCGCCGTCGGGTGCGCGGGCCTGGTCGTCGAGCTGGGACGGCGGTGGCGCGACGACGTGCCGGGCGCGCTCGTCACCGCTGCGGAACGGCACGGGTTGCCGCTGGTCACGCTCACCGAGGAGACCAAGTACGTGGCCGTGACCGAGGCCGTCGTGGGGTTGATCGTGGACGCCCAGCTGGCCGAGCTGCGGGCCGCGGAGCAGGTGCACGAGACGTTCACGGCGCTGACGGTCGCGGGCGCCGAACCGTCCGAGGTGCTGCGCGAGGTGGCGCGGACGTCCGGGCTGGCGGTCGTGCTGGAGACGCTCGGCCACGACGTGCTCGCCTACGACGCCGCCGGGCACGACCCGGTGACGCTGCTGGACGACTGGGCGGCGCGCTCGCGGGCCGTCACGGTGACCGAGCGGACCGCCTACGACACCGAGTCGGGCTGGCTGATCACGATCGTCGGGGCGCGCGGCGCGGACTGGGGCCGGCTCGTGATGGTCTCGCCAGAGCCCCCGCCGCACCGGCACGTCGTGGTGGCCGAACGCGCCGCGTCCGCGTTGGCGGTGCATCGGCTCGTGGCGCGCGACCGGGAGTCGCTGGAACGGCAGACGCACCGGACGTTGCTGGCCCAGCTGCTCGGTCAGGCACCGCAGTCACCGGACCTGGGCGCGCGGGCGGCAGCGCTGGGGGTGCCACTGGAACGGCGGCAGCTGATCGGCGTCGCGGTCCGGCCGGTGTCGATGCTGCAGGGGCAGACGCTCGCCGCTCAGGAGGTGCTGCGCGATCTCGCGGAAGCGACGGCGCTGGCGGCCCGCCGGGTCACCGTCGCGGCGCTGGTCGGCGTCGTGGACGACACCTCGGTGCGCGCGCTGCTGTCGGTGCCGATGACCGTCGGCGTGGAAGGCGTTCTGCGCAAGGTAGCCCGCGAGGTCCACCGGACGGCGGCGTTCTCCGTGGTCATCGCCGTCGGCACGACCGTGACGTCCACATCGGACGTTCGCCGCTCTCTGGGTGAGGCCGCGCACGTGGCCGGGGCCGCGTTGCGGGCACCGGGATCCCAGCTCTACCACCGGCTCGACGACGTGCGGCTGCGCGGGCTCCTGCACCTGCTGCGCGAGGACGAACGGGTGCGGGCGTTCGCGGACCGCGAGCTCGGGCCGTTGCTGGCACGGGACTCGGCCCAGGGCTCCCGGCTGGTGGAGCTGCTGCGGTGCCTGTGCGAGAACGGCGGCAACAAGTCGGCGGCCGCGGCGGCGGCCCACCTGTCCCGGACGGCGTACTACCAGCAGCTGGGCCGGATCGAGCAGGTTCTCGGCGTCTCGCTGGAGGACCCGGAGTCCGTCCTGTCCCTGTACGTCGCCCTGCTGGTGCACGAAATGGGCCCGTGAGCGCGCACGGGCCCATTTTCGACGTGTGAACTCAGCCGTTGATCGTCGGGAAGGTGCCCGAGAGGACGGCCGGGCTCTGCACGACGTTGTCGGTCGTCAGACCGGACAGCGACGGCGACGGCAGGTTGCCGACGTTCGCGGTGCCCGGCAGCTCGCGCGGGTCCGGCAGCCCGGCGACCTCGCCGACCTGGGCCGCGATGGGCTGGGGAAGCGAGCGCTCCTGCGCGACGGCCGGCACGGCGGGAAGTGCGGGAACCGGCAGGTCGGAGGCCACGGGCGCGCCGACGTTCGGCAGCTGGACCGCGCTGGCGGCGTCGAGCGGGTTGGCGAGCTGGGTGACGCCGGAGACCAGCTTGTCCGCGCCGACCTCGGGAAGAGCGGAGCCCAGCTGCGGCAGCTCGGCGGCGCTGGCGGAACCCGCGAGAAGCGGGGCGGCGCTGGCGGCGAGCAGGGCGGCGGCACGGAACAGTCCGGAACGAGACACAGTTTTCCTCAATCTGGTTTTGGGGACCGATCTTCAATTTCATCGGCGCGTTCGGTTCGCGAATTAACCCGCTCGATCGGGTGTTCAGGGCTTGAACCTCCCGCCACGGGAGGTCCTACGGTCCTGGCGTGACCCGTTGGAGCATCGGTGACCTGGCCAAAGCGAGCGTCCGCACCCTGCACCACCACGACGAAACCTGCCTGGTGGCCGCTTCCGAGCGCACGCCCTCCGGTCACCGCCAGTACACATCGGACGGCATCCGACACCTCTATCAGGTGAGATCGCTGCGTCACTTCGTTCTACCGCTGGAGGAGGTGCGGCCGGCACTGTCCCGTTCGGACTCCCTGCGACCGCCCTTCGAGACCCAGCCGGCTTCTTTGACCGTGCGGCAACTGCGGCAGCACATGGCCGACGACGGTCTGGTGGAGTACGTAACTCGGGCGCGCGCCGCGCGGTAGTTCGGTAGAAGTGGGTCATGCTTCCCGATGACCGCCGTCTGCAGGCCGCCAACCCGACCGGCTGGTTCGAGGACCTCTACGCCGAGGCCGAAGCCGGCAAGGCATCCGTCCCGTGGGACATCCCGAACCCGCAACCGCACCTCGTCGAATGGGCCGACGGCCTCGACGGCACCGGTCAGCGCGCTCTGGTCGTGGGCTGCGGTTACGGCCGCGACTCGGAGTTCCTGGCCTCGCTGGGCTTCGAGGTGACCGCGTTCGACATCTCCCCCACCGCCGTGACCGCGGTCCGGAAGCGCTACCCGGAGTCCTCCGTCTCCTACGTGGTCGCCGACCTGCTGGACCCGCCCGCCGAGTGGCACCGCGCGTTCGACCTCGTGGTGGAGAACATGACGGTGCAGGCGCTGCCCGTCGCCCTGCACGCCGAGGCGACCGCGCGGGTCTCGGCGCTGACCGGCTCGACGCTGCTGGTGCTCGCCGTGGCGCGCGACGAGGGTCCCGAGCCGGACGGTCCTCCGTGGCCGCTCACGCCCGCGGAGGTCGAGGCGTTCGCGGGTGACGGGCTGAGGCCGCGTTCCGTCAGGCGTGACAACGGCAGGTGGGTCGCCGAGTTCGTGCGGCAACTGGCCATGAACTGACCACTTATGACGGACTTCCGCCGCTTAGCGTGAATCATGCTCGTTCGCCGGCTGATCGCCCGACTGCTCGACTGGCTCCTGGTGCTGGTCGTGGCCTGGCCGTTGGTCCACGAACCCGTGCTGGTGGTGCTCTGCGCGGCGGTCTACGACGCTCTGCTGCTCCGGCTGAACACCCTCGGCAAGGTCCTGACGGGGCTGCGGGTCGTGGGCCCGGCGTCCGGCCTGAACCTCAGAAGGGCGCTGGCGCGCACGCTCGTCACGACCGCGCTGCCGGGCGCGGGCGTGGTGCTCGTGCTGACCGGGCTGGGCTGGCGGGAGCCGGCGTTGATGGCGGGCCTCGGCTGGCAGCAGCCGTGGGTCGTCGTCGGTGAGCACGTCGGCCCGGGGTCGGCGGGATGGCTTTCGTCGTTGCTGCTCGTGGGTGGGTTCGTGCTGCTGGTGCTGTCCGTCGTGGAGGCACTCGACCTGCGTGGCACGAGGACCTGGCACGACCGCAAGGCGGGCACGGCCGTGGTGCGGCTCAAAGTCGCTGCCCGATGAACCTCAACGCGTCCGGCAGCACGCGCCGCCAATAACCGATGTCGTGCTCGCCGTGTTCGAACGAACCGATAGCCCCGACAGCGGCCGCCAGGTCCCGAGCGGGATCGTGGAACGGATCCTCCCGGCCGCACCACACGCCGACCGGTGACTTGATGGCCGCCTTGTGCCGCAACGGTTCGTGCGCCTCCCAGACCTCACGCGACGCGAACCCGTCGATTCGCTCGGCGTCCTCCCACGACGGGAACAACGCCGGACTCACGGCCGCAACGGCCTTCAAAAACCGGCGAGAAGCGATGTCGAGCACTCCGAACCCGCCCATCGACACACCGAGAGCGGCCTCGAACGGCACGGGCGGGTCGAACCCCACCCAGTAGTCGTCGCCACCGTTGACCACAGCGCACCGGAACCCGCACCCGTTCAGGAACCGGGGCAGCCCGAGCTCCTCCCACCACGCGACGCTGCCGCCGCGGCCGTGCAGCACGAGCACCGCCGGCCCGGCCGCACCCATCCACGCACCCCACGGCATGGGCTGAACGGGTACAGGTTCGGCGGACGGCACCACGCCGCCGGGGCCTGTCCAGCCGAGCAGACGACGGCCCCGCGGCGTCAGGGCGCCGTACGTCCCCGCTGCTCCCACCAGGCCGGCGCCGCCGAGCAGGACGGCGCGCCGCGAGATCCCCATGGCCGCCAGTGGAACACAATGTGCGCCGATCATGACAAGCGTGGACACTCTGACACTGCCACACCTGCGGCGGCGGACCCAGGATTCCGGGATGGAATCCGACCGGGTTGGCGTTGTTTCAGCAGCGTAACAGGGGGTTGAACGATGGCAGTCGAGTCCTCACCGCCCCAGGTCACACCTGATGGCCGCGTCGAACTGAGCGACGCAGGTCCCATCAAGGACAGCAGGTTCTACAACCCCGAGCTCGCGCCCGTGCCCGTCGAGCAGCGGACATGGACGACGTACAACTTCTTCGCGCTGTGGATGGGCATGGCGCACAACATCCCCAGTTACACGCTCGCGGCGTCGTTGATCGCGATCGGCATGGACTGGGTGCAGGCCTTCGTCACGATCACCCTGGGCAACCTGATCGTGCTGGTCCCCATGCTGCTCAACAGCCACGCGGGCACGAAGTACGGGATCCCGTTCCCCGTGTTCGCCCGCGCCTTCTACGGCATCCGCGGCGCCAACCTGGTGGCGTTGCTGCGCGCGTTCATCGCCTGCGCCTGGTTCGGCATCCAGACGTGGGTGGGCGGCAAGGCGCTGCACGTGATCATCGGGCGGCTGACCGGCGAGGGCTGGACCAAGGCGTCGCAGATCGGCGGCCAGCCCTGGACGTTGTGGTTGTGCTTCTTCGGTTTCTGGGTCGTGCAGATGCTGGTGATCTGGCGCGGCATGGAGGCGATCCGGCGGTTCGAGAACTGGACGGCGCCGCTGGTCAGCATCGGGTTCCTGATCCTGCTGGGCTACGTGCTGGTGAAGGCGGGCGGCTTCGGGCCGATCCTCGAGACGCCCAGCAAGCTCGGCTGGGGCCCGGACTTCTGGAAGGTCTTCTTCCCCGCGCTGATGGGCATGATCGCGTTCTGGTCGACGCTGTCGCTGAACATGCCGGACTTCACGCGGTTCGGCGGCAGCCAGAAGAAACAGGCGATCGGGCAGCTCCTCGGCCTGCCGACCACCATGTCGTTCATCGCCATCGTCGCGATCCTGACGACGTCGGGCGCGCAGGCCCTGTACGGCGAGGCGATCTGGGACCCGGCGGACCTCGCGTCCCGCTTCGACAACACGTTCCTGGTGATCATCGCGCTGGTGTCGCTGGTGCTGGCCACGATCTCGGCGAACCTCGCGGCGAACGTCGTCAGCCCGTCGTACGACTTCTCGAACGCCTTCCCGCGCAAGATCACGTTCGCGATCGGCGGCCTGATCACCGGTGTCATCGGCATCGTGATCCAGCCGTGGCGGCTGATCTCCGACCCGAACATCTACATCTTCGCGTGGCTCGGGTTCTACGGCGGTCTGCTGGCCTCGGTGGCCGGCGTGTTCGTCGCCGGGTACTGGGTGATCAAGAAGACGCACCTGGAGCTCACCGACCTCTACCTCGACGGCAGGGGCGCGTACTGGTTCAACGGCGGCTGGAACTGGCGTGCCGTGCTGGCGACGCTCGTGGGCTCGGTGCTCGCGGTCGGCGGCGCCCACGGAGGGCCGTTCCCGGTGGACGGGCTCATCCCGTTCCTCAAGCCCCTCTACGACTACAACTGGGTCGTCGGCTTCGCGGCCGGCTTCCTGGTCTTCCTCGCTCTGAAGGACACCACGGCAAAGGAGACGACCAGGTGAGCAACATCATCCGGGCGGCGCTCGTCCAGCAGAAGTGGACGGGCGACAAGGAGTCGATGATCGCGAACGCGGTCGATCACATCCGCGCTGCCGCCTCCCAGGGCGCGCAGGTGCTGTGCCTGCAGGAGCTCTTCTACGGGCCGTACTTCTGCCAGATCCAGGACGCGGACTACTACTCCTACACCGAGTCGATCCCGGACGGCCCGACGACGGCGCTGATGCAGGAAGTCGCCGCGCAGAACAACATCGTGCTGATCGTGCCGATGTACGAGGTGGAACAGCCGGGCGTCTACTACAACACCGCCGCGGTGATCGACGCGGACGGCACGTACCTCGGCAAGTACCGCAAGAACCACATCCCGCAGGTGAAGGGGTTCTGGGAGAAGTTCTACTTCAAGCCCGGCAACCTCGGTTATCCCGTGTTCGACACGGCGGTCGGGCGGATCGGCGTCTACATCTGCTACGAACGCCACTTCCCCGAGGGCTGGCGCGCACTCGGCCTGGCGGGCGCGAAGATCGTGTTCAACCCGTCCGCGACCTCGCGTTCGCTGAGCGAGTACCTGTGGAAGCTGGAGCAGCCCGCCGCGGCCGTCGCGAACGAGTACTTCGTCGGCGCGATCAACCGCGTGGGCGTGGAACCGCTGGGTGACAACGAGTTCTACGGCCAGACGTACTTCGTCTCACCGCGCGGCCAGCTCGTCGGCGACGCGGCGTCCGACACCGAGGAAGAGCTCGTGGTGCGCGACCTCGACCTGGACCTGCTGACCGAGGTCCGGGACACGTGGGCGTTCTACCGCGACCGCCG
Organism: Lentzea californiensis; assembly: GCF_024648825.1. Lineage (GTDB taxonomy): Bacteria > Actinomycetota > Actinomycetes > Mycobacteriales > Pseudonocardiaceae > Lentzea > Lentzea californiensis. The sequence continues at coordinate 121,286 of NZ_JANBBE010000013.1, read as the reverse complement.
CCCCGACACCTACGAGGGCCTGGTGACCCCGTGAGCACTCTGATCCGCAACGGCCTGGTCATCAACGCGACCGGCTCGCACGCCGCCGACGTGCTGATCGACGGCGAGCACATCGCCGCGCTCGTCACGCCCGGTTTCTCCGTCCAGGCCGACGAGGTCATCGACGCGGCCGGGAAGTACGTGATCCCGGGCGGCATCGACGCGCACACGCACATGGAGATGCCGTTCGGCGGCACCCAGTCCGCGGACACCTTCGAGACCGGCACGACCGCGGCGGCGTGGGGCGGCACCACCACGATCGTCGACTTCGCGGTGCAGCCCAAGGGAAGCAGCCTGCTGTCCACACTGGACAAGTGGCACAGCAAGGCGGACGGCAACTGCGCGGTCGACTACGGCTTCCACATGATCATCTCCGACGTGACCGACGAGTCGCTCAAGGAGATGGACTCGTGCATCGCGGCGGGCGTGAACAGCTTCAAGATGTTCATGGCCTACCCCGGCGTCTTCTACGCGACGGACGGCGAGATCCTGCGCGCCATGCAGAAGGCGCGCGAGACCGGCGCCACGATCATGATGCACGCGGAGAACGGCATCGCGATCGACCAGCTCGTCGCGCAGGCGCTGGCCTCGGGGCTGGGCGACCCGGTGCAGCACGGCCTGACCCGGCCGCCGGAGCTGGAGGGTGAAGCCACCTCCCGCGCGATCCAGCTCGCGAAGGTGACCGGTTCCCCGCTGTACGTCGTGCACCTGTCGGCCTCGCAGGCACTCGACGCCGTGACGGCGGCGCGGGACACGGGCCAGAACGTGTTCGCCGAGACGTGCCCGCAGTACCTGTACCTCTCGCTGGAGGACCTGGCCCGGCCCGGCTTCGAGGGCGCGAAGTACGTGGCGTCGCCTCCGTTGCGGCCCAAGGAGCACCAGTCGTCGCTGTGGCGCGGGCTGCGCACCAACGACCTCTCGGTGGTGAGCACCGACCACTGCCCGTTCTGCTTCAAGGACCAGAAGCAGCTCGGCGTCGGCGACTTCTCCAAGATCCCCAACGGCATGCCCGGCGTCGAACACCGCGTCGACCTGCTGCACCAGGGCGTCGTGAAGGGCGAGATCACCCGCGAACGCTGGGTCGAGATCGTCTCCACGACTCCCGCGCGCATGTTCGGCATGTACCCCCGCAAGGGCGTGATCGCACCGGGAGCCGACGCGGACGTCGTGGTCTACGACCCCAAGGCCTCCCAGACGATCTCCGCCGACACCCACCACATGGCCGTGGACTACTCGGCCTACGAGGGCTTCGAGGTCACCGGCAAGGTCGACACCGTGTTCTCCCGCGGCCGCAAGGTGATCGCGGACGGCGCGTACCACGGCTCGACGGGCCACGGCCGCTTCGTCTCCCGCGACCTCAACCAGTACCTCGTCTGAGAAAGGCGGTCACCCGTGGACTTCGGTGTAGTGCTGCAGACCGACCCGCCGGCGCGGGACGTGGTGGAAGGCCTCCGCGCGGCCGAGGACTGCGGCTTCCGCTACGGCTGGACGTTCGACTCCTGCGTGCTGTGGCAGGAACCGTTCGTCATCTACTCGCAGGTGCTGTCGGCCACCCGCGACCTCGTCGTCGGCCCGATGGTCACGAACCCGTCGACCCGCGACTGGTCGGTGACCGCCTCGCTGTTCGCGACGCTGAACGACATGTTCGGCAACCGCACGGTCTGCGGCATCGGCCGCGGCGACTCGGCCCGCCGCGTGATCGGCCAGAAGCCCGCGACGCTCGCGACACTGGGCGACGCGATGCACGTGATCAAGGAACTGGCGGAGGGCCGGGAGGTCGAGCACCACGGCACACCGGTGCAGATCCCGTGGGTGCGCAACGGAAAGCTCGAGATGTGGATGGCCGCGTACGGTCCGCGCGCGTTGAAGATGGTCGGCGAGCAGGCCGACGGCTTCATCCTGCAGACCGCCGACCCGGACATCGCCCGCTGGACGATCGGGTCGGTCCGCGAGGCCGCGGTGGCCGCCGGGCGTGACCCGTCGGCGATCACGATCTGCGTGGCGGCACCGGCCTACGTCGGCACGGACCTCGACCACCAGCGCGACCAGCTGCGGTGGTTCGGCGGCATGGTGGGCAACCACGTCGCGGACCTCGTCGCGCGGTACGGGGATTCGGGGGTCGTGCCCAAGGCCCTGACCGACTACATCAAGGACCGCGAGGGCTACGACTACTCCCACCACGGCAAGGCGGGCAACCGTTCCACCGACTTCGTGCCGGACGCGATCGTGGACCGCTTCTGCCTCGTCGGGCCGGAGTCGGCGCACGTCGATCGCTTGCAGGAACTGAAGGAGATCGGCGTCGACAACTTCGCGCTGTACCTGATGCACGACGAGAAGGACAAGACGCGCGACGCGTACGGGTCGGCGGTCATCCCGGCGGTGTAGCAGCGTGCCGGACGTGCCCGCAACAGCGGAGGGCACGTCCGGTGCGCGTTGCGGGGATACTAATCTTGATGCCTGACGAGCCGCCCGCCCACTCCGTGGAGAACACCGTGCACGGAGACGTGCACGGAATGGTCCTGCAGGTCGGCGCGGTCACCGGCGACTTCCACCACCACCAGCACCCCGGTCCTGCTCGGGCCGCTCTCCCGCTGCGGTGCGGCCTGGTGCCTCCCCGCGCGGCCGCGTTCCAGGAACGGCCGGTCTACCTCGACGCTCCGGTGACGGTGCTGTCCGGACTGCCGGGGGTGGGCAAGAGCCAGCTGGCCGCGGACCACGCCGAACGGCGGTGGGCCGCCGGTGAGGCCGACCTGCTGGTGTGGGTCACGGCGACGTCGCGCGAGGCGATCGTCTCCGGCTACGCCGATGCGGCCGCGAAGGTCCTCGGCGTCGACGACCCCGATCCGGAGCGGGGCGCGCGCACGTTCCTGGAGTGGCTGGCGGGCACGCACGAACCGTGGCTGGTGGTGCTGGACGACCTGCGGGCGCCCGGCGACCTCGACGGGCTGTGGCCGCCGTCCGGTGGCCAGGTGGTGGTCACCACGCTGCGCCGCGACGCCGTGCTGCGCGGGCACCAGCGGCGGCTGGTCTCCGTCGAGGCGTTCACCGAGGACGAGGGGATCGCCTACCTGCGGACGGCGCTGGCCGATCAGCCCGCGCTGCTGGACGACGACGGGCTGGTGCGCGACCTCGGCGGGATGCCGGTGGCGCTGGCCCAGGCCGCGGCGAACATGCTGGACGACCACCTGTCGTGCGCGGAGTACCGCGCTCTGCTGCCGGAACGGCGCGATCCCAGTGCGGCGACCTGGTCGCTGGCGGTCGAGCAGGCCGACCGGCTCGCGCGCACCGGGGTGGTGCGGCCGCTGCTCGACGTCGCGAGCGTGCTGGACGCCAACGGGATCCCGGTGGCGGTCTTCACGACGCGGGCGGTGCTCGACTTCCTCGGCGTGGACGAGGCCGGCGCGCGGGACGGGCTCGGGTGCCTGCATCGGCTGAGCCTGCTCACCTTCAGCGAAGGGGCGCTGTCACGCGAGGTGCGGGTGCATTCGCTCGTGCAGCGCGCCACCCGCGCGGCGTGGTCCGGCGAACGGGCCGGGGTGGTGGTCAAAGCCGCCGCGGACGCGCTGGAGCAGGTGTGGCCGGACGTCGTGACGGATCCGTTGCTGGGCCAGGTGTTGCGGGCCAACGCCCAGGCGCTCGCCGACGCCGGTGGCGTGCACCTGTGGCGCCCCGAAGGCCACTTCGTGCTGTTCCTCGCGGGCAAGAGCCTCGGCGCGGCCGGGTACCACGCGGACGCCGTCCGCTACTTCGACGATCTCCAGGCCACCGCTGCCGGGTACCTGGGTCCTGACCACCTCGACACCTTGACATGCCGCTTCAACGCCGCCGGCTGGCGTGGCAACGGAGGCGACGCGACCGGGGCGGCCGAGGGGTTCCGTGCCCTGCTCGCCGACGTCACACGGCTCTTCGGCCCGGACCACGTCGAGACGCTGAGAGTGCGCAACAACCACGCCCACTGGCTCGGTGTCTCGGGTGACAGGACCGGGGCGGCCGAAGCGTTCCGGGCACTGCACCTCGACCAGGTGCGGGTGCTCGGCCCGGATCATCCGAGCACGTTGACCACCCGCCACAACCTCGCGTTCGCACGGGCCAGGACAGGTGACCACGACGGCGCGGTGGAGTCGTTCGAGGCGCTGGTGCGGGACCTGGAGCGAGTCTCGGGCCCGGATGATCTCGCCGCTCTGGAGGCGCGCTACGGCCTCGCCGCCGTCCTGGGTGACGCCGGCGAGGTGGACGACGCGGCCGGCGAGCTGAAAACCCTGCTGGAGGACCAGGTCCGCGTACTGGGCGCGGACCACCCGCGCACGCTGTGGACCCGGTGGAGCCTCGCCCAGTGGCGGGCGCTGACCGGTGATCCGGCCGGCGCGGCAGCGGAGTTCGAGGAGTTGCTGGAGCACCAGATCAGGGTGATCGGTGAGCACCACCCCGACGTCCGCGCGACCCGCGAGAAGCTGGAGCACTGGCGCGGCGTCAGCGAACCGGACGAGTCCGGCCGTCCCAGTCCTTCGTGAGCTCGGGCAGCAGTTCGGCCAGCTGCACCGGGTACACCGTGTCCTCTGTGGACCGCAGCTCCTCGGCGCTCCACCAGCGGTGGCCGGAGATGATGGTCTCCTCGACGTCGTTGAAGCCCGAGGTGTCGACGGCCAGGTCGCCGTCGGCGGTGGCGTGGAAGAACCACTCCTCGGCGTCGAACGTCCTGCCGTCGAAGCTGAACACCGCACGACGGCGCCAGATCGGGCCGGTCAGCTGCTCCGGCGCGAGCTTGAGCCCCGTCTCCTCGAAGGCCTCGCGCACGGCCGTGTCCCGCAGTTCCTCGCCCTCCTCGACGCCACCGCCGACGGTGAACCAGAAGAGCTCCTGAGGGCGGGCGGGATCGAAGCCCTGGAAGAGCAGCACGCGGCCTTCGGCGTCCGTGAGGACAACGCGTGCGGACGGCCGGGGCGTGATCATTACAGCGTCCGACGGGGCCACCGGCTCGGCGATCTCGAAGTACGACGGCTGCGGCGCCGTGCCGGCCAGGCGCAGCCAGCGGACGACACGGCGGCGGCGCAGCAACAACGTGTCGCGCACGGCGTCGTTGTGCACGCGGCGGGCGAGCATCACGCGTTCTTCGGCGTCGGACAGTTCGGCGGCCAGCGCCGTGGCAACAGCGGACCGGTCCAGCGCGCCCAGCAGGGCGGAGAGTTCGTTCTCGGCGGCTTCGCGGTCGGCGCGCGAGGCAGCCTCGGCTTTCGACGCGGCTGCGGAGAGTTCGGGATTCAGCAGTGCGCGGACCACGACGGCCCGGCGGGCCAGGGCGGCGTCGACGGCGGCCCAGGCGGCATCGGTGCGGACGTGCAGGCGGTCGAGGCGGTTCGCGATCGAGAGGACCCAGGCGGCGAACAGCAGGGCCAGGACAACGACGACGAGCGCGGTGGTCATGCTTCGCTCACCCGGCGCGGGTCGGCGGCGATGGCCGTCTCGTACACGCGCAGCACCTGCGAGGCCACCACGGACCAGTCGAAGGCCTGCACCCGCTGGGAGGCGACGTCGACGTACTCGGCGCGCAGTGCCGAATCGCGCAGCACCGGGCGCAGCGCGTCGGCCAGCGCCTGTGCGTCGCCCACCGGGAACAGCACGCCCGCCTTGCCGTCGTCCAGCACGCGCCGGAACGCGTCGAGGTCCGAGGCCACGACCGCGGTACCGGCCGACATGGCCTCGGTCAGGATGATGCCGAACGACTCGCCGCCGGTGTTCGGGGCGACGTAGACGTCCACGGAACGCAGCATCCGCGCCTTGTCCTCGTCGCTGACCTGACCCAGCAGGTCGACCCGGTCGGCGAAGGGACCGTCGAACTCGTGCTCGCCGCGGCCCACGACGAGCAGGCGCAGGTCCGGGAACTCGTCGGCGATCAGGCCGAACGCCTCCCACAGGATCGGCATGCCCTTGCGCGGTTCGTCGTAGCGGCCGACGAAACCGAGGGTGCCACCGGCGCGCGGATAGCCGTCCAAAGTGGACGCGGAGGCGAAGAAGTCGACGTCGACGCCGTTCGGGATCTCCACCGCGTCACCACCGAGGTGCTCGACCTGGACGCGGCGGGCCAGCGCCGAGACGGCGATGCGGGCGGTGACCTTCTCCAGGAACGGCTGCAGCACGCCCTGGAACGCCGACAGCATCTTGGAACGCGGCGTCGAGGTGTGGAAGGTGACGACGATCGGGCCGTCCGCGACCACCAGCGCCAGGAACGACAGCGACGGCGCCGTCGGTTCGTGCAGGTGCAGGACGTCGAACTCGTGGTCGTCGATCCAGCGGCGGACGCGCGCATACGAGACGGGCCCGAAGCTGAGGCGTGCCACCGAACCGTTGTACGGGATGGCGACCGCGCGGCCGGCGGACGTGACGAACGGCGGCAGCGCCTGGTCGTCGTCGGCCGGCGCGAAGACGTTCACCTCGTGCCCCAGGCCGATCAGGGCGCGCGCGAGGTCGACGACGTGCGCCTGCACTCCCCCCGGCACGTCCAAGGAGTACGGGCAGACGATGCCGACCTTCACCTCGAAAGCCTCCGAGCGAGGGCGGCGCGACGCTTCTCGGGCAGGTCGGCGAGCCAGAGCTGCTGCAGCATGTGCCAGTCGGCCGGGTGCGCGGCGATGTCGGCGGCGAACACGTCCGCGACGGCCTGCGTGGCGGCCTGGACGGTGCTGACCTTGATCGGCGGGTGGATGCGGAAGTGCCAGCCGTCCTCGGTGAACCAGCAGCCGACCGGCAGCAGCGCGGCGCCCGTCGTCGCGGCCAGGTGTGCCGGGCCCGCGGGCATCAGGGTCTGCTCGCCGAAGAACGTCACGGGCACGCCGGACGACGTCAGGTCGCGGTCCGCCAGCAGGCACACGACCTTGTTGGCGCGCAGGCGTTCGGCCAGCACCGTCGCGGGTGGACGGTCGCCGCCGCTGGTCGGCAGCACCTCGAAGCCCAGCGTCTCGCGGAACTCCACGAACTTGCGGTACAGCGACTCGGGCTTCAGCCGCTCGGCCACCGTCGTGAACGTGCCGGAGTGGCCGACGAGCCAGACGCCCGCCATGTCCCAGTTGCCGCTGTGCGGCAGGGCGGCGATCGCACCGGTGCCGTTCGCCAGTGCCGCGTCGAGGTTCTCCTGGCCGGACACCTGGAACCTGCGGTTCTCGTGGGCGGCGCGCACGTCCATCGACGGCAACCGGAACGCCTCGCGCCAGTACCGCGCGTAGGACCGCAGCGAGTCGCGCACCAGTTCGTCGAGCTCGTCCTCACCCGCCCGCGGCACGACCCGCCGCAGGTTCGTGCGCAGCTGGTCGATGCTCGCGCCACCGCGCTGCACCGCGTAGTCGGCACCCGCGCGGAACAACCCGCGCGCCCACGACTCCGGCAACAGGCGGATCAGCCGCCACCCGGCGCTGTACCCGAGGGTCGCGAGGTTCACGCCGCCTCCCGCGCCGACTTCGCGACCGCGAAGATCCGCTGCAGCACCGTGGCGACCGTCATCGCCGCGAGCAGCCACAGCGAGATGGCCATCAGGTGCGGCACGCCCAGCCCCTGCACCCCGGCACCGAGCAGCGCGATGATGAACCGCTCGGCCCGCTCGGCCAGCCCGCCGTCAGCGGAGAGCCCGGTCGCGTCGGCGCGCGCCTTGACGTACGAGATGACCTGCGAGGCCACCAGGCAGATGAACCCGGCCGCGGCCGTCCACCGGTCGCCGGTGTCGAACGCGTACCAGGTGAGCGCCGCGAACAGCGCCCCGTCCGCGATGCGGTCACAGGTGGCGTCGAGCACGGCACCGAACTTCGTGGGCCCCTGCGCGCGGGCCATGGCGCCGTCGATCAGGTCGAGCAGCACGAAGAACGCCACCAGCGCGCAGCCTGCGAACAGCTGCCCGCGGGGGATGAACCACAGAGCGCTCGCGACGGCACCGATGGTGCCGGCCACGGTCACGGCGTTGGGCGTGAGGCCACGCGCCAGCAGCCACGCCCCGATCGGGTCGGTGACGCGCGAGACGGACGCGCGAGCGAAGATGTTCAGCATGGCAGGTCGCAGCCTAGCTGGACTGGTGAAACAGGCGTTCCGCGGGTAAGCGCGGAACGCGGGACACCCCTGCGGCGGAAACGGGGCCGAGCGGCTGAGGCGGCGGTGCCGCAGGCGGGCGGCGGTCCGAACCCGCTCCTCCGCCACGGTGCCGGGAGGCGGGCCGACGAGCGCCGCCGGCACAGCGACAGCACCCGCGAACAACCCGCCTGACCCCCTCGCGGAAATCACTCCGGCCGCAGACCTCCAGCCGGAAAGCGTCCAGCGGACGTTCTCCAGCCGAGCCGGTCTACCCGAGCCGGCGGTGGTCCTCGGCGATGCGCTTCAGCAACCCCTGCAACTCCTCCCCTCGCACCGCCAGCCTCTCCAGCCGCCCGAACAGCGCGAGGTACTCGCGCACGTCCAGCGGGTCGGTGATGGTGGCGTTGCCGGTCAGCACGCTGACCGTCACGACACGTTCGTCGTAGATGTGGAACCCGTGCAAAGCGACCACGTTCGCGTCCGCGGACCACGGCACGACGCCGAGCCGGACGTTCGGGCGGCGCTGGATCGCGGCCAGGTGTTCCACCTGTTCCGCCATCAGCTCCGCCGAGCCCATCCGCCAGCGCAGCGCGCTTTCGGAGAGCACGAACACGAACTGCTTCGCCAGGTCGTCCATCCGGGATCGGCGGGTGCGCAGGGCGGCCACCGCGGCCTCGTGTTCCGAATGCGGCATCGTCCCCAGCACGGTCCGCAGGTAGGGCTCGGACTGCAGCAGCGAGGGCACCAGGTTGACCTGGAAGAACCTCGAAGTCGCGGCCCGCGCCTCCACGCGGCTGATCGTCTGCTGGTGGCGGTGCGCTCCTCGGTGCAGCACGACGCGACGGGTTTCCGCCTCCGCGTGCAGCGACCTGGCGAGTTCGACCAGTTCGATGCGCGTCTCTCTCGCGGCGGCCAGTTCCGCCACGAGACGCTCCACATCCGTCACGGACGGGAGCAGCATGCCGTTCTCGATCTTCGACAGCTTGGACTGGCTCATCCCGGTGGCACGGGCGGTGGCCGTGCCGGTCATCTTCGCCTCGGTGCGCAACCGGCGTAGTTCACGCGAAAGCCGCTCTCTCGCTAATCGCGAACGCTCAGGTGCGGTCATGTTCGCACCGTAACCATTCGCACACGGTGAGACGATCGGCCATAGGCGGGGACTTGACTCGCAGTTGACACCTCCAGGTGGGTGATCTCACCTACCTGGAATCGCTTTGTGCTGCTGTTACGTCTCGATCGACTGGAGAAAAGCACCCGAAAGATGCAATCGAAAGCCATTCCACGTCACATGGAAACACCCTTGATTGTCCAGTGCAGACAACCTGAGTGGTTTTTGTCACTCTTTTGTCCAACAATTAGTACGACTTTCAATCACGGGCACGCCGACTAAACGCCCCGTTTAGCCCGCAATACCGCGCGAACACCAAGGCCGATGCCACCGAAAATCAGCACGAACGCGATGAGCCCGAGGCCCGGAGCGTCGTCGTACTGGGCGTACATGAGCGCGCTCACGCCGAGCGCGACGAGCAGGACGCAGCCCACCAAGGGCAGCAACAGTCGAGACATAGATCGACTATCGCTTGCGATCTATCGAAAGTCAACAGATAGACGCCGCAAAACGATCAGTCGACTGCCTTCCAGCCGTCCGCCAGCAGCTGCCGGGTCTCCCCCAGCAACTGCGGCAACACCTTGGTGTGGCCGATGACCGGCATGAAGTTCGCGTCTCCGCCCCACCGCGGCACCACGTGCTGGTGCAGGTGGGCGGCGATCCCGGCGCCGGCGACGACGCCCTGGTTCATGCCGATGTTGAACCCGTGCGGCGCCGCCACGTGCCGCGCGACCTTCATGGCCCTCTGCGTGAACGCGGCGAGCTCCGCGGTCTCCGTGACCGTCAGCTCCGGGTAGTCCGCCACGTGCCGGTACGGCAGCACCATCAGGTGACCGGGGTTGTACGGGTACAGGTTCAGCAACGCGAAGACCTCGGCCCCGCGCGCGATGATCAGACCGTCGGAGTCGGACAGTTCGACCACGCGGCAGAACGGGCAGCCGGCGGGCTCGTCACCGTCGGCCTTGCCCGCGCCCTGCACGTACGACAGGCGGTGCGGGGTCCACAGGCGCTGCAACGCGTCGTGGACCCCCACACCGGCCTGCTCGGAGAACTCAGGCGTCACGAGAGCAGTTCCGCCGTGGGCGAGGCGTTCTCGCGACGGCCGACCCACTCGACGATCTGCTCGACCGCCCGCTCCACCGGCACGCCGTTGATCTGGGTGCCGTCGCGGAACCGGAACGACACCGCGTTCGCCTCCACGTCCTTGGCACCGGCCAGGAGCATGAACGGCACCTTCTGCATGGTGTGGTTGCGGATCTTCTTCTGCATGCGGTCGTCCGAGGCGTCCACGTCGACCCGGATACCGGCCCTGCGCAGCACGTCGCGCACCGCGAACAGGTGGTCGGCGTTCTCGGACGTCACCGGGATGCCCATCACCTGCACCGGCGCGAGCCACGCCGGGAACGCGCCCGCGTAGTGCTCGGTCAGCACACCGAAGAACCGCTCGACCGTGCCGAACAACGCGCGGTGGATCATGACCGGGCGCTGGCGGGAGCCGTCCTGGCCGGTGTACTCCAGTTCGAACTTCTCGGGCAGCATGAAGTCGAGCTGGATGGTCGACATCTGCCAGGTGCGGCCGAGCGCGTCCCGTGCCTGCACGGAGATCTTCGGGCCGTAGAACGCGGCGCCACCGGGGTCGGGCACGAGCTCGAGACCGGACTCCTCGGCGACCGAGGCGAGCGTCGCGGTCGCCTCCTCCCAGATGTCGTCCGGGCCGACGAACTTCTCCGGGTTCTTGGTGGAGAGCTCCAGGTAGAAGTCGTCGAGGCCGTAGTCGCGCAGCAGGTCGAGCACGAACGTCAGCAGCGACTTCAGCTCGTCGCGGACCTGGTCGCGCGCGCAGAAGATGTGCGCGTCGTCCTGCGTCATGCCGCGCACGCGGGTCAGGCCGTGCACCACGCCGGACTTCTCGTAGCGGTAGACCGAGCCGAACTCGAACATGCGCAGCGGCAGCTCGCGGTAGGAACGGCCGCGCGACTTGAAGATCAGGTCGTGGAACGGGCAGTTCATCGGCTTGAGGTAGTAGTCCTGGCCGGGCTTGCGGACCGTGCCGTCCTCGTTGAACTCGGCGTCGAGGTGCATCGCCGGGTACATGCCGTCCTTGTACCAGTCCAGGTGACCGGAGACCTCGAACAGCTTGCCCTTGGTGATGTGCGGCGAGTAGACGAACTCGTAGCCCGCCTCGGTGTGGCGCTGGCGGGAGTAGTCCTCCATCGCCTTGCGGATGATGCCGCCCTTGGGGTGGAACACCGCGAGGCCGGAGCCGATCTCGTCCGGGAACGAGAACAGGTCGAGCTCGACACCGAGCTTGCGGTGGTCGCGGCGCTCGGCCTCGGCCAGGCGCTCCAGGTACTCCTCCTGGGCCTCCTGCGACTCCCACGCGGTGCCGTAGATGCGCTGCAGCTGCGGGTTGTTCTCGTTGCCGCGCCAGTACGCGGCGGCCACGCGGGTCAGCTTGAACGCCGGGATGTGCTTGGTGGTCGGCACGTGCGGGCCGCGGCACAGGTCGCCCCAGACCTGCTCACCGGAACGCGGGTCGAGGTTGTCGTAGATCGTCAGCTCGCCGCCGCCGACCTCCATGACCTCGCTGGTGTCGACGTCGCTCTTGATGTCGACGAGCTCCAGCTTGAACGGCTCGGCCGCCAGCTCGGCCTTCGCGGAGTCGATCGACTCGACGACGCGGCGCGAGAACCGCTGCGAGGACTTGATGATCTGCTTCATGCGCTTCTCGAGCGCCTGCAGGTCCTCGGGCGTGAAGGGCTTGTCGACCTGGAAGTCGTAGTAGAAGCCGTCCTTGACGGGCGGGCCGATGCCGAGCTTGGCCTCGGGGAACTGCTGCTGCACGGCCTGTGCCAGCACGTGCGCGGCGGAGTGGCGGACGACGCTGCGGCCGTCCTCGGTGTCCGCGGCGACGGCCTCGACCTCGACGCCGACCTGCGGGGTCCACGACAGGTCGCGCAGGTGGCCCTCGGCGTCCTTCACGACGACGATCGCGTCGGAACCCTTGCCCGGCAGGCCCGCCTCACGCACGGCCGTGCCCGCCGTCGTCCCAGCCGGAACCACCACGCGCGGCGGGTTCTGGGCGACTGCTGGGCGCGACTCGGACACGGTGACTCCTACGTTCGATGTGGTGGGGTGTTCGGATCAGATGTTATCGGTGCTCAAGACGGACATGACGATCGCGTCGTGGAAGACGCCGTCCCAGAGCAGGGCGTCCCTCAACCGGCCCTCCTCGCGGAAGCCGAGCTTCTTGTAGACGTGGATGGCCCGGTCGTTGAAGTCGTACACCTCCAGATCGACCCGGTGCAGCCCTCGCTCGTGAAAGGCGTGGTCGAGGACGTGCTTGATCGCGAGGGAGCCGTACCCCTTGCCGAAGCCGTCCCACAGGACGATCCGCATACCCGCTGACCGGTTGTGCGGATTGATGGTGAGAACGACCTCGCCGAGATACTTCCCGTCCTCGGTGATCGCGCGGGTGTAGCGGTCCGGGTCGTTCAGCGTCCGCTCGATGTACGCCTCGCAATCCTCCAGCGTGAACGTCGCGTGAGTACCGGTGAACCGGTTGACCTCGTCGTTGTTCGGGCCGCCGTCGAGCATGGCCTGCGCGAACTCCTTGCGGAGTGGTACGAGTTCCATGCCTCGATTGAAGCCGGTGCGCGCAAGTGGATTCTGTCCGCCATACCTACGTACGCGCTTCTGAGTGGTTTTTCGGATGCGGCCGAGCGCCAGGGGCGAGCACGCTGTTGACTCCCGGCCCGCCGAATGGAGCATCGATCATGTCCGACCTGGTCGTCGAATGCCCGGTCCGCCTCACCGAGTCCAACCGGGACGAACTGCGCCTGCTCTACGCCGATCTGCGCGATCACTACGCACGCCGCGACGCCCGCAACGGCACGCGCACGACGCTGCACTTCCTGTGGACCGGTGTCCTGGACGACGAGCTCTTCGGCGCGACCTACGCCGACCAGCGGCACGTTTTCGCTGGTTCCAGGCCCGTAGTGAACTCACGGCGCGACTCCGGAGGACTTCAGGAAACGAACAGGTGGCTGTCAGCCCCAGCTCAGTCGAACGGCGCATCGTTGAGGACATGAGCGAGCAGGGACAGACGCCTCCACCGAGGGAGCCGTCCAAGAACGAGCCGCAGGCCACCCCGCCTGCCCCGGACCAGGCAACGACCCCGCTGCCGGCCGAAGCACCGGCCACGCCTGGTCAGCACCAGACCGCTGAGCTGCCGGGCCGGCAGCCCGCCGCGCCGGCGGCGGAAGCACCCGCGCCGGCAGCGGAAGCACCCGCGCCGGCAGCGGAAGCACCGACACCACCTCCGCCCCCTCCGGTGGCGCCCCCTGCGGTCGCGGTGCCGGCGGGCCCTGGCCGGGGACGGCGTTTCGTGCGGCACCGCGCCACGCAGCTGGTCGCCGTGGGCCTGCTGGGCCTCGTCCTCGGCGGCGGCATCGTGGGAGCGGTCGCCGCGAACCGCTTCGACCACCGCGGCGGCCCGGGCCACGTGCGGATGTACGAGCGCGGCGAGCGAGGTCCCGACCGCGGCAACGAGCGCGGTGGCGACCGCTTCGAGCAGCGCGGCCCCTTCGGTGAGGGCCGTCCCGGCGACCGCTTCGAGCGGTGACCGACCGAGCGCACGCCCAGCGAACACCGAATCCCCGACGGCGCTGGGCGTGCGCTCCCCAAAACCAGGAACGCGCGCCAACGCGGGATTAGTCCCCCTCGTTCTGCGGTGGCGTGCGTTCCGCCCAACGTTCTAGTGGGGCTGCGGCCCGAGCCTGATCGCCAGCAACTGGCGCCGCAGCACCTTCCCGGTCGCGTTGCGCGGCAACTGCGGCACCACGACGACCTCGCGCGGCACCTTGTGCCGCGCCAGCCGGGTGCGCACGAACTCGCGCAGCTCCCGCACGTCGATCCGCGTCCCGGCGACCGGCACCACGAACGCGCGCAGCCGCTGCCCGTACTCGGGATCCGGGACGCCGAGCACCGCCGCGTCCCGCACCCGGTAGTGCGTCATGAGCAGGTTCTCGACCTCGACCGGGTACACGTTCTCGCCGCCGGAGACGATCATGTCGTCCTCGCGGCCGTCGAAGTACAGCCGGCCGCCGGGGTCGAAGTGCCCCAGGTCGCCGGTCGCGACGAGCCCGTCGATGGACTCCTTCTGCGTGCCGTCCGTGTAGAGGTCGACGGTCAGCGAGCCGCGCACGTAGATCTTGCCCGTCACGAACGACCGCGTGATGCGGTTGCCCTCGGCGTCGTAGATGCGCACGACGCAGTTGTGCGGCGGCAGGCCGACGCTGGACGGCGCGGCCGCGAGGTCCTCGGGGGTGGCGATCGTGGCGACCGCGACTTCCGTTGAGCCGTAGAGGTTGTAGAGCACCGGGCCCAGCACGGCCTGGGTGCGTTCGACGAGGTCCGGCGTGATCGGCGCGCCGGAGGAGAACACGACGTCGAGGTGCGAGAGGTCGTACGAGTCGATCACGTGCCGGTCGAGCTCCATGATCCGCTGCAGCATGGTCGGCACCAGTACGAGCGTCGTGCAGCGCTGGCCCTGCACCGACCACAGCGTCTTGCGCGGGTCGAAACGGCGGTGCAGCACGGCGCGCGACCCCAATGACATCGCGAGCGTCAGGTGCGAGTAGCCGACGGAGTGGAAGATCGGCGCGGCGATGAACGTCGACTCGCCCGAGCGCATCGGGATGCGGTCGAGGAAGTCCGACGCGGTGAGCACCGACTTGATCTCGCGGGCCGTGCCCTTGGGCGTCCCGGTCGTGCCGGACGTCAGCTGGATCACGACACCCGGTTCGCGCGGCGGTTCGAGCTCTCCACGCGGCGCCTTGGCCACGAGCTGGTCCAGTGTCGGCGTGCGGCGGTCCAGTCCGTCGCGCGACCACGACAGCCACCGCGGGATCGACGGCGGCAGCTGGTGGAACAGCGGGGTGAACTCCTCGTCGTGGATGACCAGCGACGCGCGTTCACGTTGCAGGAGGTCCAGGACGACCGGGGCGGCGAACCCGGTGTTCACCAGCAGCACGCGGACGCCGAGTTTCGCGCACGCCAGCAGCGACTCGACCATGCCGCGGTGGTTGCGGCACATCAGCGCGACGATGTGGGTGTGCTGGATGCCCAGCGCGCGCAGGCCCTGCGCGATCGCGTTCGAGCGCCGGTCGAGCTGCCGGTAGGTGACGGATCCCCGTTCGTCGACGACGGCGATGCCGTCCGGGTTCAGCCGGACGGACCGGCGCAGCGCCGTGACGTTCGGGCCCCAGACCTTGACCTCTTGCAACGCCTGCATGGACATCTTGAAGTTCGTGAGGCTCACCATGCCCGCGGCGGACAAGACACGGAGTGAGTGCACCCGGCCCATGGCGTCGCGAAACACCTTGCGCAACCCTGGCATCAACAGCTCCTCGCGCTGCAAGTCCCCGAGGTATTCGGACGGTAACTGTCCGCAAGGCTCTCGCCAAGGGTTGTTCCATGCGGAATGTGCATGACAACACGACATTCTACCCTGCAAACGTTTACATCGGCTCGCTTTCCCAACCGTGACCATTCCCACCGGTGCGGAGCACGGTCTGACACCTCAGACCAGAAAGCCTCGCAACAACGACGCGGTGCCGTCGAGGTGCTCGGCCATCGCCTGCCGTGCCGCCACCGGGTCTCCGTCCAAAATGGAGGCGATGATGCGCTCGTGCTGGGCGTTGGAGTGCGCGAGGTTCGGTTCGAGCAGCGGGATGTGGTCCAGCAGCTCGTTGGCGCGCATCCGCGACTCGGCGACGGCGGCGGTCAGCGCGGCGGACCCGGTGGCCTCGGCGATCGCCAGGTGCAGCCGCGAGTCCTTGCGCCGATATTCCGCGAGCGTTGAAGTGGAGGCCTCCTCCAGCCGGGCGCGCAGTCCTCGTCGTTCGGCGGGGCCCAGCGACCGTCCCGCCGCGGTCTCGGCGGCGCCGGTCTCCAGCACCCTGCGCAGCGTCAGCACGTCGTGGACGTCGCCGAAGTCCTTGGCGGGCGCGGACTTCGGCAGCACCTCGTTGACGAACGTGCCGCCGTACCGGCCCCTCCGGGACTCGACGTAGTGGTTCTCCTGCAACGACCTGATGGCCTCGCGCACGGTCACCCGGCTCACGCCGAGCCGGGTGGCCAGTTCCCGTTCGGACGGCAGCCGCTCACCCGGCGCGACGACGCCGAGCCGGATGGACTGCATGAGCCGTTCGACGGTCTCCTCGAAGGCGTTGCCCGCCCGCACCGGGCGGAACAACGCCTCCTGCGCGTGTTCCACCACGGCTAGAGCGGTGTCACGTACGCGCCGGCGATGCCGCCGTCCACGAGGAAGTTCGACGCCGTCATGAACGACGAGTCGTCGGACGCCAGAAACGCGACGGCCGCGGCGATTTCCTCGGGTTCGGCGAACCGACCGAGCGGTACGTGCACGAGACGCCGTGCCGCCCGTTCCGGGTCCTTCGCGAACAGTTCCTGCAACAGCGGGGTGTTGACCGGGCCGGGCGACAAGGCGTTGACGCGGATGCCCTCGCGCGCGAACTGCACGCCGAGCTCACGCGACATCGCCAGCACGCCGCCCTTCGACGCCGTATAGGAGATCTGCGACGTCGCCGCGCCCATCGTCGCGACGAACGACGCGGTGTTGATGATCGAGCCCTTGCCGTTCGCCTGCATGTGCGGGATGGCGTACTTGCAACACAAATAAACCGACGTGAGGTTCACCTTCTGGACGCGCTCCCACGCCTCGATGCCCGTGGTGAGGATCGAGTCGTCGTCGGGCGGCGAGATACCGGCGTTGTTGAACGCGACGTCCAGCTTGCCGTAGGTGTCCACAGTGGTCTGGAACAGCGCTTTGACCTGTTCCTCTTCGGTCACGTCGACCTGGACGAACAGTCCGCCCATCTCGTCCGCGGCCGCCTTGCCGGTGGCCGGCTCGAGATCGGCGACGACGACCTTCGCGCCCTCGCTCGCGAACCTGCGCACGGTCGCGAGTCCGATCCCGCTGCCGCCACCCGTCACGACGGCCACGCGGCCCTCGAGTCGCTGCACCATCTCTTGTTCTCCTCAGGTTCGCCGGAAACAGTTGCCCGGAATCAGGTAGCGATGAAGACGTTCTTGACTTCGGTGAAGGAGTCGAGCGCGTCCGGGCCGAGCTCACGGCCGAGGCCCGACTGCTTCACGCCACCGAACGGCGTCGAGTAGCGGACGGACGAATGCGAGTTCACCGAGAGGTTTCCGGCCTCGACGGCTCGCGAGACGCGGATCGCACGGCCGACGTCGTTCGTCCAGATCGACCCGGACAGGCCGTACTCCGAGTCGTTCGCGATCCGGATCGCGTCGGTCTCGTCCTGGAACGGCAGCACGACGACGACCGGTCCGAAGATCTCCTCGGTGACCGAGGGGTGGTCGTAGGCGGGCGTGAGCACCGTCGGCGGGAACCAGAACCCCGGCCCGTCCGGCGCGGTGCCGCGGAACGCGACGGGAGCGTCGTCTGGGACGTAAGACGCGACCTTGCGCAGGTGCGCCGCGCTGATGAGCGGCCCCATCTCGGTCGCCTCGTCGCCGGGTTCGCCGACCTTCACGCCCTGGACGGCGGGTTCCAGCAGTTCCATGAACCTGTCGTAGACGCTGGCCTGCACGAGGATCCGCGACCGGGCGCAGCAGTCCTGCCCCGCGTTGTCGAACACCCCGTACGGCGCCGTGGCGGCCGCCTTCTCCAGGTCGGAGTCCGCGAAGACGATGTTCGCCGACTTGCCGCCCAGCTCCAGCGTCACCCGCTTCACCTGGTTCGCGCAGCCGGCCATGATCTGCTTGCCGACCTCGGTCGAGCCGGTGAAGACGACCTTGCGCACCAGCGGGTGCGTGACGAAGCGGTTGCCGACGACGCCGCCCTTGCCCGGCAGCACCTGGAACACGCCCTCGGGGATGCCCGCCTCCAGCGCGAGCTCGCCGAGGCGGATAGCGGTCAGGGGCGTGATCTCGGCGGGCTTCAGGACGACCGTGTTGCCCGCGGCCAGTGCCGGGGCGAACCCCCAGCCCGCGATGGGCATCGGGAAGTTCCAGGGGACGATCACGCCGACGACGCCGAGCGGTTCGTGGAACGTGACGTCGAGCCCGCCCGCGACCGGGATCTGCTTGCCGAACAGCCGTTCCGGCGCGGCCGAGTAGTACTGCAGCACGTCGCGGACGTTGCCGGCCTCCCACCGCGCGTTGCCGATGGTGTGGCCGGAGTTCTCGACCTCCAGCAGTGCCAGCTCCTCGACGTGCGCGTCGACGACCTCCGCGAACTTCCGCAGCAGCCTCGCGCGATCGCCGGGGGCGACGTTCCGCCAGCTCTCGAACGCCTTCTGCGCCCGGCCGATCGCCGCGTCCGTGTCACCGAGGGTCGTGTGCGGCACGGACCGCACGACCTTCTCGGTGGCGGGGTTGATGACGTCAAAGGTCACGACGCTTTGCTCCTTGCCGCTGCCACTAGTGCCTCGAAAAGTCTCAGGTCCTCGATGTCCTGCTCCGGGTGCGACTGCACGCCGACGACGAACCGCGCGCCTTCCAGCTCCACGGCTTCCACGGTCCCGTCGGGTGCCTTCGCGGTGACGCGCAGCCCGTCCGCCACGCGGTCCAGCGACTGGTGGTGGTGGCACTGCACGGTCGTCTCCGGGCCGATGATCGTGTACAGGTGCGTGTCCTGCACGACCTCGATCTCGGTGTGCCCGAACACGCCGGGAGCCTCGTTGTGGCCCTCGATGTGCTGGTGCAGCGTGCCGCCCAGCGCCACGTTGAGGACCTGCATCCCCCGGCACACGCCGAGCACCGGCAGGTCGAGCTTCAGCGCGGCGTCGACGAGCGCGAACTCGGCGTCGTCGCGGGCACGGCTCGGTTCGCCGGTCCGCTCGTGCCTCTCGGCACCGTAGGCGGCGGGGTCGATGTCGGCGCCGCCCGCGATCACCACACCGTCCAGGAACCCGATGGTCTCGGCGTTCCAGGTGCCGACCGGCGGCAGCATGACGGGGTTGCCCCCGGCCTCGACCACGCAGTCGAGGTAACCGCGGTAGAGCACCGCGGCCTCCACGTCCCACAGCCCGAAGCGCGTGCGCTCCAAGTACGTGCTGATGCCGATGAGCGGCTTAGAGGCGCTCAAACCCGCGCACCTTCTCCCAGTCCGTGACCGCCGCGTCGAACGCGGTCAGCTCGACCTCGGCCGCGTTCAGGTAGTGGTCGACGACGTCCTTGCCGAACGCCGCCAGCGCGATCTCGCTGGCCTTCAACAGCTCCGCGGCCTCGCGCAGCGTCGTCGGCACCGTCGGCCGGTCCGACGCGTAGGCGTTGCCGACGAACTCGTCCTCCAGCTCCAGCTTCTGCTCGACGCCGTGCAGCCCGGCCGCGATCAGCGCCGCCACCGCGAGGTACGGGTTCACGTCGCCGCCGGGCACCCGGTTCTCGAACCGCAGCCCGTGGCCGTGGCCGACGACCCG
This sequence comes from Lentzea californiensis, assembly GCF_024648825.1. GTDB lineage: Bacteria > Actinomycetota > Actinomycetes > Mycobacteriales > Pseudonocardiaceae > Lentzea > Lentzea californiensis. Next base: position 101,618 of record NZ_JANBBE010000013.1, on the reverse strand, counting down.
AAGCGCGCACGTGCGGTTGTCGCGACCCCACGCCACCGCGGTCGGCGCGAACGAGCCCTTCACGAAACGCTTGTAGGAGTTGATGTTCGGGGCGAGGAAGTAGGTCAGCTCGCGCAGCCCGGCCAGCTGGCCCGCGAGGAAGTGCTTCATCAGCTGCGACATCCCGTGGCCCTCGGCGAAGACCGGCTCGCCGTCCTTGGAGCGCAGGGAGAGGTGGATGTGGCAGGAGTTGCCCTCGCGTTCGTTGTACTTCGCCATGAACGTGAGCGCTTTGCCCTGCTGGGAGGCGATCTCCTTGGAGCCGTTCTTGTAGATGGCGTGCTGGTCGCACGTGCGCAGCGCCGTCGTGTACTTGAACGCGATCTCGTGCTGGCCGGGGTTGCACTCGCCCTTGGCCGACTCGACGACCATGCCGGCGCCCGTCATGCCGTTGCGAATGGCGCGCAGCAACGGTTCCACGCGCGCGGTGCCGAGCAACGAGTAGTCGACGTTGTACTGGTTGGACGGCGTGAGGTCGCGGTAGCCGGCGTTCCACGCCTGCTCGTAGGAGTCGTCGAAGAGGATGAACTCCAGCTCGGTGCCGACGTAGCAGTCCAGGCCTAGCGCGGCGAGCCGGTCGAGCTGCTTGCGCAGGACCTGCCGCGGCGAGGCGACGACGGGGTCGCCGTTCTCCCAGACGACGTCGCACATGACGAGGGCGGTGCCCTCCTGCCACGGCACGCGGCACAGGGTCTCCACGTCCGGCTTCATCACGAAGTCGCCGTACCCGCGCTCCCAGCTCGACATCTCGAAGCCGCTGACCGGGTTCATCTCGACGTCGACGGCGAGCAGGTAGTTGCAGCCCTCGGCGGAGTGCCCGAGAACCTCGTCGAGGAAGTACCGCGCGGCGCACCGCTTGCCCTGCAGGCGGCCCTGCATGTCCACGATCGCGACCAGGACGGTGTCGATCTCACCGGTGTCCACGGCCACGCGCAACTCCTCGACGGTCAGCATCTCCGCGTTCCTCCAAAGGTATGTCTGCGAGCCATTGACCGCATCATCTTGACACCACCGGGTGACGAGCGCCACCCTCAACCACTGCTTAAAGGACTATTAGGAGTCCATATGGCCAAGCACGTCGAGTACGAGAAGGTGAGCAGCGACTACCTGGAGCACCGTCAGCTCAAGCGTGGCGCAGCGGGGTGGGTCCTGCTGGCCGGGCTAGGTGTCTCGTACGTGATCTCCGGCGACTTCGCCGGGTGGAACTTCGGCCTCGCCCAAGGTGGCTGGGGCGGGATGCTGGTCGCCACGATCCTGATGGCGACGATGTACACGTGCATGGTGTTCGGTCTCGCCGAACTGGCCTCAGCACTCCCCGTGGCGGGTGCGGGCTACGGTTTCGCGAGGCGCGCGCTCGGCCCGTTGGGCGGGTACGCCACAGGTATCGCCATCCTCATCGAGTACGCCATCGCTCCCGCGGCGATCTCGGTGTTCATCGGCGACTACGTCAAAGCACTCGGCCTGCTGGACGCCACCTGGCCGGTGTACCTGGTGTGCTACATCGTGTTCGTCGGCATCCACCTCTACGGCGTCGGCGAGGCGCTGCGGGTGATGTTCGTGATCACCGGTGTCGCGGTCGTGGCCCTGGTGGCGTTCGTGGCGGGCATGATCCCGAAGTTCGACTCCTCGAAGCTGTTCGACATCGGCGACGGCTCGTTCCTGCCTATGGGCGTGACAGGGGCGTGGGGCGCGATCGTGTTCGCGATCTGGTTCTTCCTCGCGGTGGAGGGCGTGCCGCTCGCCGCCGAGGAAGCACGCGATCCCAAGCGGGACATGCCTCGCGGCATCATCGGCGCGATGGTCGTGCTGCTGGTGTTCGCGGCGGCGATCCTGCTCGTCGCGCCCGGCGGTGCGGGCTCGAAGGCCCTGGAGGCGTCCGGAAACCCGTTGCCCGAAGCGGTCCGCGCGGCCTACGGCGGCGACACGTTCCTGGCGCAACTGGTCAACTACGTCGGCCTCGCGGGTCTGGTCGCGTCGTTCTTCTCGATCATCTACGCGTACTCGCGGCAGCTGTTCGCGTTGTCCCGCGCGGGATACCTGCCGCGCTGGCTGTCGAAGACCGGCAAGCGCAAGACGCCTTATCTCGCCCTGATCGTGCCCGGCACCATCGGGTTCGTCCTCGCGACGGTGATGAAGTCGGTCGACCCGGTGACGGGTGGCGCGCGGCTCATCAACATCGCGGTGTTCGGCGCGGCCTTGTCCTACGTGCTGATGATGTTGTCGCACATCGTGTTGCGCAAGACGGCGCCGGACCTGCCTCGCCCGTACCGGACTCCTGGCGGTGTGGTGACCACCAGCGTGGCACTGGTCCTGGCCGTGGCCGCGGTCATCGCGACGTTCTTCGTCGACGAGATCGCTGCCGCTGTGACGGCGGGCATCGTGCTGGTCGCCGTTGCGTACTACTGGTTCTACAGCCGCCATCACCTCGTCGCGAACGCTCCGGAGGAGGAGTTCGCGGCGATCGCGAAGGCGGAGGCCGAGCTCGACTGAGCAGGCGAGCGTCATTCCTCGGCGGCACGGGCCTGGTCGGCCGTGCCGCCGTTCGGCGTCTGCGGCCCCTAACGAGGCGCGGCATGCCCCTAACGGTGACCTTCGGCCCCTAAGGAGTTCAGCCGTCCGAAGTACGGGGATCACACCCGATGCCGGGGGGATGCCGACCTCAATACGGTTCCTGCGACATCCCCCGACCCGCCGTAGGAGCTCCACTTCCATGATGCAGCAGGACATTCAGCCGGCCACCCCGCAGCAGCCCGTTCAGCCCGCCGCGCCGCAGGCGTCCGCCCCGGCCACCCCCGTGGCCGTGCCGCAGGAGGCCCAGCCGGCCACGCTGCAGGAGTTCGCCCTGAACCTCCTGAACGACCCGGCGGCCCTGACGGCGTTCGACCTCGACCCCGAAGGCGTCCTCAGCGCCTGCGGCCTGAGCGACATCACCCCCGGTGACGTCCAGGAGATCCTCCCGCTGGTGCTCGACGCCGCCTCGATCGCGGACGTCGACGGCCTCTCGTCCTACAACGCCCTCACGGGCCTCGCGAACCTCGACGCCGCCAACGGCTTCGCCGGCGACCTGTCCGGTCACTGCGACGTGTCGAGCACCCTCGACGGCGTCACCGGTGTCGTCCCCGGCCTCGGTGACGTGGCCGGCCTGGGCGACGTCGCGAACCTCGGCGACATCACCGACCTGTCCGGTGTCACGGGTCTCGCCGGCACCGGCGACGTCCTCGGCACGGTGACCGGTGTGACCGGTGTGGCGGACGTCGACGGCGTCCTCGGCACCGTCACCGGCGTGACCGACGTCGTCTCCGTCGACGGCGTGCCCGGCGTGCTCGGCGCCGTCACCACCGACGTCACGACCGTCACCGACGTGGTCCACGAGGTCGTCCCGGACGTCGCGCCGGTCAGCGGCGTGCACGACACCGTCCACGGCGTCGTCGACGGCACGGCCGGGAACGTGCTCGGTGGCGTCACCGACCTCGACGTGCTCGACGGCGTCGGCGGCCTGACCGACGGCCTCGGCCTCGGTCTCTGATCTGACAGCTCGGGAGCGCCGATCCTCGGCGGCACGGGCCTCATCGGCCGTGCCGCCGCTCGCTCCGCGACCTCGTTTCGAGCAGGTCGTGGCAGGATCGGTCACGTGAGTGACATTCAACGTGTGGGAGTCGTCGGTTCCGGTCTCATGGGCTCCGGAATCGCCGAAGTGAGCGCCCGCGCCGGCCTCGACGTCATCGTCGTCGAAGTCAACGCGGCCGCGACCGAGGCAGCGCAGGGGCGGATCGCCACCTCGCTCGCCAGGGGCGTCAAGTCCGGCAAGCTCAGCGAGGAGGACCGCGACGGCGCCCTGGGGCGCATCCGGTTCACCACCGACATCGGCGAGTTCGCCGACCGGCAGTTCGTGGTCGAGGCGGTCGCCGAGAACGAGCAGGTCAAGACCGACGTCTTCACCGCGCTCGACAAGGTCGTGCAGGACGACGACGCGATCTTCGCGTCCAACACGTCGTCCATCCCGATCATGAAGCTCGGCATGGCCACCGGTCGCCCTGAGCAGGTCATCGGCGTGCACTTCTTCAACCCGGTGCCGGTGCTCAAGCTCGTGGAGATCGTGCCGTCGCTGCTGACCGGCGCCGCCACGCAGGACCGCGCGGAGCAGTTCGTGCGCGAGACCCTGCACAAGGAGGTCATCCGCTCGCAGGACCGCGCCGGCTTCGTGGTCAACGCGCTGCTGATCCCCTACCTGCTCTCGTCGATCCGCATGCTCGAGTCCGGCTTCGCCTCGGCCGACGACATCGACAACGGCATGGTGCTCGGCTGCGCGCACCCGATGGGTCCGCTGCGCCTCACCGACCTGATCGGCCTCGACACCACGAAGGCCATCGCCGAGTCGATGTACGACGAGTTCAAGGAGCCGCTGTACTCGCCGCCGCCGCTGCTGCTGCGCATGGTGGACGCGGGCCTGCTGGGCAAGAAGTCGGGCCGCGGTTTCCACAACTACGCGAAGTAGCCCCACGACAAGTAGCCCACGACGGAAGGCCCGCTCCCCGCGAGCGGGCCTCCTGACGGCACGCGGGGACCCTTCGTGCCGTCAGACCGCACGAAAGGTCCCCGCGTGCGGTGAAGAACTTGAGCCAGGTGCGCTCAAGTCTGGGGCTGATGGGGCGGCTCACGGCGTCGGGTGTACGCCTAGACAGCGGCCAGCCGGTTCATCGAGTGCTGGATCAACTCGACCAGCACCGTCTTCGACGACTCCCGGTCCCGCGCGTCGCACAGCACCACCGGAATCGCCTCATCGAGGTCCAGCGCATGACGGACCTCGTCCACCGTGTACAGCTGCGACCCGTCGAAGCAGTTCACGGCGACGATGAACGGGATGGCCCGGTGCTCGAAGAAGTCGATCGAGGGGAACGACGAGTCGAGCCGGCGCGTGTCCACCAGGACCACGGCGCCGATCGCGCCGGTCGCCAGCTCGTCCCACATGAACCAGAACCGGTTCTGGCCCGGCGTGCCGAACAGGTACAGCACCACCTTGGTGTTGATGGTGATGCGGCCGAAGTCGAGGGCGACGGTGGTCGTGTCCTTGCCCTCGATGCCGGCGAGGTCGTCGACGTGCACGCCGGCCTCGGTGAGCAGTTCCTCGGTCCGCAGCGGCGGGATCTCGGACACCGACGCGACCATCGTGGTCTTGCCGGTGCCGAACCCGCCCGCGATGACGATCTTGACCGCGGTCGGCACGATCAGCTGGCCATCAGATCCCACGAACACCATCCAGTACGGCCTGCAGGAGGTTCCGGTCGGGAACCTTGGGGGACGAGTTCTGCACGAGCACGTCACCACGCTCGATGAGGTCCGACAGCAGGACCTTCACCACGATCAGCGGCACGTCGAGGTAGGCGGCGACCTCGGCGATCGAGAGCGGGCGTGCGCACAGGGCCATGATCTCGCGATGTTCGACCGTCAGCGACGTCTGGTCGGACGCAAACGCGGAAGCTCGGACCTGCGTCACGAGGTGCAGGTCGGGCGCGTTCGGCCGGGTACGGCCGCGCACCATCGCGTAGGGCCGCACCAGCGGCCCCGCGGCCTCGTCGTACCACCAGTCCTCGCGCGAGGTCATCAGCGCGACTCACGCGCCGAGGGCACAGTCGCGGTCTCCGCGCGCGGAGCCGACGAGAGGTACGTGCCGACACGCTTCACCAGCATGTTCATCTCGTACGCGATCATGCCCATGTCTGCATCTTCCTCGCCCAGCACGGCCAGGCAAGCCCCGTGACCCGCGGCCGTCACGAAGAGGTACGCGTGCTCCATCTCCACGATGGTCTGCCGGACGGCGCCACCGCCGAAGTGCCGTCCGGTGCCGCGGGCGAGCGACTGGAACGCCGACGCCATCGCGGACAGGTGCTCCGAGTCGTCGCGGGACAGCCCGGCCGAACGGCCGAGCAGGAGTCCGTCCGCCGACAGCACGACCGCGTGGCGGGCGCCGACCACTCGCTGGATCAGGTCCTCCAGCAACCAGTTCAGTTCGCCGTGCTGGCTTGCGTTGTCCTTCATGACGAGGGGGCTCCTTCTGATCTCCAGTCGTCGGTCAGCCGGGCGTCACGGGTACCGCGCTGGAACGCGGCGAAACCGTCACGGGTCCGCTCGGCCGACCTTTCGCCGGTCACCGGCTCGGCGTGCGGCGGCTCCTCCGAGGACTGCATGAGCTGCGGCGCGAGGTTCTGCCGCTTCTTCCTGCGGGGAAGGGGTGCCTTCCCGTCCTGCGCCGGGGGTGCCGCGGAGGGTGGTGCTTCCACCGATGCGTCGGGTGCGGACACGGCAGCTGGGGCGACTGTGCTCATATCAGGTTCTACGAGCGCTCTCAGCCCCGCGTTCAGTGCCTCCTGCACTTCGGGATTCACCTTCACGGGGAAGCTCGGGTGGTCCTCGGTGTGCCCGTGGTACTCGTCGTGGAACGACCGCACCGGCATCTGCGTGGTCTCGGTGATGTCGCCCGCGGTGTTGTGCGGGGCGACGATGTTCGGCGGCAGCACGCACAACGCGACCGTGCCGCCGTAGGGCGAGTCGCGCAGCTCCACCTTGATGCCCCGCCGTGCGGCCAGCCGGGCGACGACGAACAGTCCCAGCCTGGACTCGCCGCGGAACGCCATCGTCTCGAAGTCGGGCGGGTTGGAGAGCTTCGCGTTGGCCTGGAGGCGTTCCTCCTGCGTCATGCCGAGGCCGTGGTCCTCGATCTCCACCACGAGGCCGTGCTGCGCGGCGCTGGAGTGGATGACGACCTCGGAGCGCGGTGACGAGAACGCCGTCGCGTTGTCGACGAGCTCGGCGAGCAGGTGGATGGTGTCGGCGACGGCCACGCCCACCAGTGCGCGGTCGGGCACCGGGTTGACCTTGACCCGGACGTACTGCTCGGTCTCGGCGACGGCGGAGCGGATGACGTCGCTCAGCCGCACCGGCTTGCGCCACTGCCTGCCGGGCTGCTCGCCGGCGAGGATGATCAGGTTCTCCGCGTTGCGGCGGGCCCGGGTCGCCAGGTGGTCCAGCTGGAACAGCGAGTCGAGCTGCTCGGGGTGCTCCTCCTCGCGTTCCAGCTTGTCGAGGATCTTGAGCTGGCGGTGCACGAGCCCCTGATTTCGGTGCGCGATGTCGAGGAAGACCCGGTTCACGCCCTCGCGCGCCTGCGTCTCCTTCACCGCCGCCGCGACCGCCGTGTACTGGGCGGCGTTGAACGCGTCCGCGACCTGGCCGATCTCGTCGTTGCCGTAGTCCAGCGGCGGCATGTCGCGGTGCACGTCCACCTGCTCGCCGCCGCGCAACCGGGCCACGATGTGCGGCAGCCGTTCCTGCGCGAGCCGCAGCGTGTCCTCCCGCAGCGACGCCAGCCGCATGACCAGGGCCTTCGACACGAGCCGGTTCGAGATCCGCAACGCCAGCACGATGCCGACGACGACCGCGAGCAACGCGATGAGGCTGCCGATCAGCACCGCGGCGACCCGGCTGTCGGCCTTGTCGAGACCGAGGTCGGAGGCGTTGCGGGCCTGCGTGACCGCGAGGCCGACGAGGTTGTCGTGCACGGGGCTGGCCACGGCGCGCCACTGCACGTCGGTGACGGTCGCGTCGCCATTGATGATCCGGCCCTCGAGGTCGAGCAGCGTCCGGTACTCGGTGCTGCCGCGCAACGCGTCGTACTGCACGCGCGGCTGCTCCAGTGCGAACGGGATCGTGGAGTCGAGGCCCGAGTGGTAGGCGCCGGTCAGCCGGGCGAACTCGACGCGTTCGGGCGCGGTGAACGTGCCGTTGAGCAGTCCGCGCGACCCGATCGTGGCGCCACGCGAGAGCCAGTCGGAGGTCTGGAAGATCGTGACGGCCTGGACGCCTGCCTGGCTCGCCTCCGAGTCGGGCACGAGGCGCGCCTGCCGGGACAGCAGCGCGACGCCCGAGTCGAGCAGGCCGTTGTAGTAGTCGTAGAGCGCCTGCGGGTTCGCCGACCCCGAGTCGACGCGCGAACGCTGCTGCGGCAGCTCGTCCAGCACGGAGTTGAGCGCGTTGATCCGATCGGCCGTGTCCTGGGGCGCGCTCTCGGAGAGTTCGGTGAACGCGTCCCGCATCTTGCGCACCGCTTCGTCGGTGACGCTGCGCTGGCGCCCCAGCCCGCCCCTGTCGACGCCCTCGGCGTTGCTGAGGACCTCCAGGGTCAGCTGGCGTTCCTTCTGCAGACCGGCGAGCGCCTCGACGGACGGGATCGTCGTGGCCTTCACCCCGGACGCGACGGACCGCATGTAGAAACCGTCGAAAAGGGTGTAAGAGGAGAAAACGGCCCACATGACCAGCAGCACCACGCTGGGAACGACCACGACACCGGCCAGCCGCGACCGAATGGTCCGGTAGTTGGTCGGTGTGTAACCGCTCTTCTCGTTCACAGCGCTCTCACGGTCTCCTGTGTCCCACGGCTAGCGCTGCGGGTTACCTGAGTAACTCCTTCGGCTGTAATTAGGTTACGGCGAACGATCATCGTTACCCAATGACAGCGATCACACGCAGTACGCGGTTGGCAGGCTACCCAGTCGAGTGAGTTGAGCAACAGCCGGTACAGGGGTTCTCACTAGGCAAGAACCCCCGTACGGGCTAGTTCTGACGCTCGTTCTCCTACGGACGCTCGACCGCGACGACGGTGTAGGTCGTCTCGGGCGTCGGAGGCGTGCTGAAGCGGGCATTCGGCAGGTAGAGGCGCTTGCCGAACGCGGCGACCGTCGTGGGAACGTCGAACCGCGCGTCCGTGCGTTCCGCCGCAAGCGTCGCGCCATCACGGCTGAGCGTGTAGCGCGCGACTTTGTTCAGCCGGTTTTGCACCACGTACAACTGACGTCCCTCACGCAACAGACCGTCGCCATTGGTGAGTGTTTGACCGCTCAAATTGATCTCGGTCGATTTCCCGCTCCGAGGATCGATCCTGAACAGCTTTCCGGTGTTGCTCTGCACGACGATCAGGCCGCCGTCGAGCCCGGTGACGATGCCGTTGAGGTTCGTCGCGCCGGGGGTGACGACGAGGTCGCCGGTCAGCGCGAGCGTGCGGTGCGGTTTCAGGTTCAGCGGCACCTCGTAGAGCACCGCCTTGCGCGAGTCGGTGAACCACGCCGACTTCTCGGTCAGCACGACGTCGTTGACGAACGTGTCCGCGGTCGCGAACTGGAACGTCGCCAGCAACGTGCCGGAACGCGTGTCGTAGACCCGTGCGTCGCCACCGACACCACCGGCGACCCACAGCCGTTTGCGGTCATCGACCTTCAGACCGAGCGACGGCGTGCCGGGCCCCTTGGCGAGCACCTTGCCCTTGCCGGTGCGCAGGTCCGCCGCGTAGATCGACCCGTCGGCCCGCGACCCGAAGTAGGCCGTCGTGCCACTGATCGCGATGCCTTCCGGTTGCCACCCGTTGGGCAGGGAGAACTCCGTGGGGAAGTGCTTTGACGCGCCTGCGGTGGCCGGCGCCGCGGCGGTGAGCGTGACGCCCAGGACCGCCGCGAGCAGGACACCGAATCTGCGGTACATGCCGTCTCCTATCGGATCGGGGTGTGCGTCCCCGATCCTTCCCCGGCTGGGCGGCGAACAGGAGTTTTCTCAGGAACCCGACATCACTGCAGGTCAGCAGCCGTCACGGCGCACTCGCACTCGCGGTCGCGGGCCAGGACTGCCACTCGACACCAGTCGGCCGAGCGCCCCCGGTCTCCATGAACTCGGTACACGCCCGCACTACCACGTCGACGGGGTAGTGAGCACTGGCCGGGAACTCATGATCACTGTTCATGTAGTAGTACAACACCACTTCAGCCTGATCAGGCACATGATGCGGATTTCTGCTGTACACACCGCCGGGATGTTCTCCCCCCGCGTACCGCAGCACGCCGAGGCCGTCGCGCAGCCCCACGTTGAAGATCACCCGATAAGGCGAAGCAGCGTCGAGAACTTCCAACAAGATCGGGTAGTCGACTGCCCGCGCCTTTTCGAGGAGTGCCGCGAACTCAGCAGAAGTACGCACCAATGTCGCTTCTTCGGCGCCCTCTTCGCCCCAGACCTCTAGCTCCACGGCGCCGCTGCCCCTCCTGTATAGGTCTTCTGCATGATCCGTCCGTCCGGAGAGACTCCGTGAACGGTCAGGCTGCTGCCTTCCGAAAGCACTACCGGAACCTGCGTGTCACATCCGAATCGACCCTTGCAGGGCGTGTTGTTCAAGACGACCGTCGCGTGCTGAATACCGTTGCGCGCCATGTGCACCGCAATCTTGATCTCTACGTCCGCGGTGGTCATCGGCGTGCCAGGCATCCCCATGTCGCGGAGGTGCTGATGGGCAGCCAGCTCTACTCGTCATGGCCACTGGCCAACTCCCTCGCGGGCGTTCCGGGTTCATCGAGATCCGTGAACCAGCGCCCATGGGTCTTCTGCCCTGATCGGGGCTGCACCGGCGGCGGAAGAGCCCGACGCAACTGGTCCACACGTTCGCGAACACCTGGTTGAGGCAACGGGACCGAGGTCGATAGCGCAGCAGGACGGGGTGCTGCGACCCTCCCGCCGAGCTCGAGGCCGTGCAGAATCTTCTGGGTTCCGTCGATCGCAGCACCAAGGTGCTGATGGAGTTCGGCGATGCCCTCGACAGCCTGGGTGAACCGAGCGTTCGAAGCTTCGACATCCGCTTGCAGGCTGCCCCCGCTGGCCGACTGCAGGAGGTCCCGCGCATTCTCGGCCAGTTCCACCGCGGTTCGAAGGGCGGCGCCGGCCTCCGCAGCCTTGTCGAGCACCCTGTTCAGGCTCTGGCCGATCTCTCCCAGCGAAACCACAACGCAGTACCACCTCCTTGCAGTGTCGACATCACTACAGGTCAGCCGCCGCCTCGGCGATGAGTTCCAGCGACTCGCCTTCCCCGAGCGCGATCTTCCGCAGGCCCGCGAACCGCTGCGCGCACCCCTCGATCAGCCCCGCCTCCTCGACGTAGTCGCCCTTGATGAACGTCTCCAGGTACGCCACGTCGTTGTGCTGCCGGTGCGGGAACCCGAGCAGGGTGAACGGCGACCCCATCGCCGGATACGCCCCCGCGTCGCGCGGCACGACCTGCACGCTCACCGTCTCGTGCTCGCTGACCTCCATCAGGTGCAGCAGCTGCGCCTTCATCACCCGCGGCCCGCCGATCACGTGCCGCAGCACCGCTTCCGGGAACACGGCCCGCACCATCAGCGGGTCCCTGTCGTTCAGGCGCGCCGACCACGCCTCCCGCACCAGCGCGAGCCGTGCCGTCCGCACCGGGTCGTCGGACTGCAGCACGGCGTTCGCGTATCCGGGGAGCTGGAACACCGGCGGAACCAGATCGGTCGTGAACACCCGCAGCGACGTCGCCTCGAACACCAGGTTCACGAAATCCGCCGCCGGGTCGAAATGCGGCCCGTCGTTCACCGAGCGCGTGCGCACCTGTTCCGCGTACTGCGCGCGCAGCACCACGGCCTGCCATTCCGGAGTGGGCACCTTGTAGACGTAGCCGAGCGCCATGACGTCCACGGGCGCCGACGGCTGCACCGCGTTCTCCATCATGGACAGCTTGGCGCTGCTGAAGCCCACGCGCCGGCCGGCCTCGGTGAGGCTCAGCTCGCGCTCGTCGCGCCACCCGGCCAGCTGCCGCCCGATGGCGCGTTCGAGAGTCGTGGCCCGGAAATCCTTCGGCATGACGCGAAGGATATGACTGATTCGGATTCCCGAAAGGGACGGGGAGGTGTGGACAACCGTTCAGCGCCAACGAAGTTCGTTCAACGGAGTGCTTTGCGTTAAACGCCCGTGGACCCTATTTACTATTGATAGCGCTTTGCGCGCGCATGGGCACGCACGAGATCATGAAACCGGAACGCGTCCCCAACCTCGGTCAGCAACGACTTCTCCACCAGGTCGTCCAGCGCGTCCTCGACGTCGCACTCGGACTCCCCCGCGATGGCCGCCGCCACCGGTACGCCGAACGTGTCAGGCTCCCACGCGCAGAGCCGGTAGAGCCGCGCCTGCCGTTCGGGAAGCTCCACATAGGACCGGTCGAGCAACGGCCCGAGCCGCCCGTCGTCGGTGAGCGACCCGACTGCGATCTCGTGCGCCTGCGGCAGGTCCAGCCTGACCCGGCTGGTCACGAGCACCGTGCCCGACGGCGGCAGCAGCGGCGTCACCTGCTCGGCCGAGTCCGCGTTGTCCAGCAACAGGGTGAACTGCCGGCGCAGCACGAGACTGCGGAACACGGCACGTTCGTCGTCGGGCTCGGCGCTCAGCCCGAACGCCCGCAGCACGCGCCCCAGGTCGTGCGCGGCCAGATCGAGGTACAGCTGATCGCCAGATCCCCTCTCCCACAACCACTTGAGCGCCAGCGCGGTCTTACCCGCCCCCGCCGCGCCGTGCAGCACCGTCACCCCGGCCCTGATGCTCGCGAGCTCCGCGTCCCTGCCGACGAAGTGCCGCGGCGGCGCGGGTGGCCGGAATCGCGGCGGTACGTCGTTCCTGCCCCTGATCACTCCTGTGGCTCTGACAGCCAGCACGTCACTCATCAACCCGTACCTCCCCGACACGTTGAAGCTACGGGCTTTCCTCGTCTTACATCAGACGGCCATCGAGTGATCGCAGGTGAGTGCGGCACCGGTCCGCGACGTCGAGGACCGCACCTGCCGGCCGTTGATGATGATCTTGCACGTGAGCTCGCCGTGCACTCCCTCGAGCCGCACGACGACCCGCCCCTTGCGCTTGCCCATGCGCTCGAACGGCAGATCGGGGTTGCGCAGCGTGCGTTCCTCCTCGCCGGGGAACGCGTAGGTGAGCCGATCGGTCGTGCCCGTTCCCTCGACCACCACACGGATGCTGGGCGCTACCGCACAGCCGGTGATCCCGGCCAGCAGCAGGCCCACGAGTAAAGCGGCGGTCTTCATGGCCCGAACAGTAGGAAGCGGAGGTGCGTCCGAGCATCAGCCTGAAGGCTCGAACGGCATCAGCCGTCAGACTGACAACCCGTGGTCCCTCAAGCGTTCCTCGACCCGCAACCGCTCGATCTCGCGATCCATGCCTTCTGGCAAGGAACCCAGCCGGTGCTCGACGCCCAGCGCATCGCACGCCTGCACGAGCAGCGCGTCGTACGCCTGACGCGCGCCGATCTTCTTGGCCGCCGACGCGCCGGGCTCGAACCCGGCCCGCACCCGGCGCACACGACGAAGGTCGGCCGCGATCCGTTCGATCGGCCGATGGTCGGGCACCAGCCCAAGCTACCCCGCCTGCAACGCCAGGAAGAGGTCCACGCGCGCCTCGAACTCCGCCAGGTCGGTGCCGAGCAGCTCCTCCACGCGCCCCACCCGGTACCGCAACGTGTTCACGTGGACGTGCAACCGGGCAGCCGCCGCCGTCCACGAGCCGGAGCAGTCCAGGAACACCTTCAGCGTGCCCACGAGATCCGACCCGTGCTCGGCGTCGTAGTCCAGGACGGGCCCGAGGAGCCGTCGGCGCAACGAAGTGCGCAACTCCTCCGGCACGCCCGCGAGCAGCAGTTGGTGCAGCGCGATCTCCTCGCCCGCCACCACACACGTGCGGCCGCCACGGCGCTCTCCCAGGCGGCGCGCGTGCGTGGCTTCCTCCGCGGCGCCGCGCAGGCCGCGGGACCCCACCGGCGAGCTGATGCCGACGAGCACGCGGGACGAGCCGAGGCCCGGTTCCATCACGCGCATCGCCTCGCGGAGGTCGTCGGGCTGGGCGTCGGCGGCGACGGCCACCGCGTAGACGGTGTCTCCGACCGGGGTCACGAGGGCCTGGGGCAGCGCCTCCTCCAGCACCGCCGCCGCGAGGTCGGCGCGCTGGTCGGACGTCACCGCGCTGATCACCCGCAGCTGGGCGCGTTCCAGGCCGGCCGCCGCCAGCCGGGACTCCAGGTCGGCCGAGCCGCTCAGCACGGCGGAGACGAGGGGCGCGGCGGTGCGGTTCTCGATCTGCCTTCCCTGCGCCTCGCGCAGCCTTTCCAGCGCGACCAGTGACGCGAGCTCGGCGGCGGCCTCAGGTTGCACGGAGCCGCCCACGACGAGGATCCAGCTGGTGAGCCGGTTGCCGCCGCGTTCGGAGACGGGCACGAGGGTGACGCCCTTGACCGTCTTCGGGAGGCGGCCGGCCTGCAGGAACTCCTTGACCAGCGTGAGCCGGTCGGGCAGTTCGCCGCCCGCGACGACGCGGCCCGCCGTGGACAGCACCCAGCAGGACGCGCCGAGCTCGTGGGAGCCGGCGAGCAGCAGCGCGGGGAGGCCGGAACCCTCCGCCACGACGTTCAGCAGGCGGCGGTGGCGGGAGAGGCCCACCAGTTCCATCGAGACGCGTTCGGTGATGGTCGCGAACGACAGGTCGACGGGCACTTCGAGCAGCGGCACGTGGTGGCGGACGCAGGCGTCGACCAGGTCGAGGGGCAGCGCGCGGTTCTCGGTCTCGGACGCGGCCAGGCCGGCGACGCGGGCCGAGGCGAGCGAGTGGACGAACGTCTCGGAGTCCTGCGCGCCGTGGTGCCAGAGCAGGCCGGACAGCACGAGCTCCCCTCCGGACAGGTACCGGCTGGGGTCGGGCAGCTCCGTTCCGTACACGCGGGTGACGGTGCGGTCGAGCTGGTCTTCACCGGTGTGCAGGCTCAGGCGCAGTTCCGGCATCTGCAGCAACGTCCGCAGCAGCAACATGACAGGTCACTTTCGTCCATTCGTGTTTGTAGGAAAGCACAAATTCACGGTCTGTAGGAGCCTGGCGATTCATGTAACGCGGCCGTAGCTCAAGGACACAGTGGGTCTGTGTACTGGCTCACAACCAGATGGGAGGGCGAGTGACGATCTCCACGCACGTGCTGGACGCGGCACGAGGCAGGCCGTTCGCCGGTATCGCCGTGTCGTTGCAGCGACGCGACGGGACCGAGGTGGCGAACGCCGAGACGAACACCGACGGCCGGATCACCGGATGGGGTGACGGCCTGGAGGCCGGGGTCTACCGGCTGGTGTTCGACACGGCGGAGGCCGCGCCGTTCTTCCCCGAGGTCGTGCTCACCTTCGACTACTCCGATCCGGCGCAGCACTACCACGTGCCGTTGCTGCTGTCGCCGTTCGCCTACTCCACCTACCGAGGTAGCTGACGATGGACTTCCTTCGACCGGAAACGCTTGCGGAGGCGTTGGAGCTGAAAGCCCAGCGCCCTGACGCCGTGCCGATCGCCGGCGGCACGGACGTCATGGTGGAGCTGAACTACGACCACCGACGGCCCTCCGCCCTGCTCGACCTGACCCGGGTTCCCGAGCTCCAGCAGTGGTCCGACGGGCTGCGGATCGGCGCGGGCGTGCCGTACGTGCGGATCATCGACGAGCTCGGCGCCGAACTGCCGGGGCTGGCCATGGCCTCACGGACGGTCGGGTCGCCGCAGATCCGCAACCGCGGCACGGTCGGCGGCAACCTCGGCGCGGCCTCCCCCGCGGGGGACACGCACCCGGTGCTGCTGGCGTCCGGCGCGGTCATCGAGGTGGCCTCCGTGCGCGGCACGCGGATGATCCCCGCCGCCGAGTTCTATTTGGGGGTGAAGCGGAACGCGCTGGAGCCCGACGAACTGATCGTGGCGGTTCACCTGACGCCTGCCAAGGGGCCACAGCAGTTCTCCAAGGTCGGCACGCGCAACGCCATGGTGATCGCGGTGTGCTCGTTCGGCATCTCGCTGTTCCCCGAGGAGAACCGGGTGGGCGCGGCGGTCGGTTCGGCTGCTCCCACACCACGCCGGGCGCACGAGGCCGAGCAGTTCCTGGCTTCGGCACTGGACTTCAAGAACCCGAAGCCGTTGCTCGACTCGGTGAAGCGCGAGTTCGGCGAGCTGGTCTCGCGGGCGGCGTCACCGATCGACGACGTGCGCGGGTCGGCGGCGTATCGCAAGCACGCCCTCGCGGTGATGGCACGCAGGACGCTGGGCTGGGCCTGGCAGGAACTTGTAGACGGGGAGCGGGCATGCGCGTGAACGTGACGGTCAACAGCGAGCAGCGCCAGGCCGACGACGTCTGGGAAGGCGAGTCGCTGCTGTTCGTGCTGCGCGAGCGGCTCGGGCTGCCCGGCTCGAAGAACGCCTGCGAGCAGGGCGAGTGCGGTTCGTGCACGGTGTACCTGGACAACGTGCCGGTGTGCGCGTGCCTGGTCGCGGCCGGGCAGGTCCAGGACCGGGAGGTGCGCACGGTCGAAGGGCTGGCCGACGGCGACACGCTCGACCCGGTGCAGGAGGCGTTCGTCGAGGCGGGCGCCGTGCAGTGCGGGTTCTGCACACCCGGCCTCGTGGTGCAGGCACACGACCTGCTGGACCGCGTGCCGAACCCGTCGGATCCGGAGATCCGCGAGGCGCTGGCCGGGAACCTGTGCCGCTGCACGGGGTACGAGAAGATCCTGGACGCCGTGCGACTGGCGGCGTCGCGCCGATGATCGTCCTCGACCGCTGCGCGGTGTCCACCGTGGACGAGTCCGGGACCGAGCACCTGTCCGGGCACGTCGTGATCGACGGTGGACGAATCCAGTCCGTCGGTGCAGGCCCGGCGCTCCGGCCCTCCGAGTCGCACACCTACGTCGACGCGTCGTCGTGCCTGGTCACGCCGGGGCTGATCAACACCCACCACCACCTGTACCAGTGGGCGACGCGCGGCCTCGCGACCGACGCCACGCTGTTCGAGTGGCTGACCGCGCTCTACCCGGTGTGGCGCGGGCTGGACGACACCGTGACGCACGCGGCGGCGTCGGCCGGGCTCGCGCGGCTGGCGCTGACGGGCTGCACACTGGCCGCAGACCACCACTACGTCTTCCCGTCCGGTGGCGGCGACGTGTTCGACGCGCTGGTGTCGGCGGGACGCAGGATCGGCATCCGCCTGGAAGCGATCCGCGGCTCGATGGACCGCGGCCAGTCGCACGGCGGGCTGCCACCGGACAACCTGGTCGAGGAGACCGAGGCCGCGCTGATCGCGACCGAGCAGGCGATCGGCGACTACCACTCGACGGCGGACGACGCGCTGGTCCGGGTGGCCGTGGGGCCGTGCTCGCCGTTCTCGGTGTCGCGTGAACTCATGACCGGCGCCGCGTCCCTGGCTCGTCGTCACGGCGTCCGGCTGCACACGCACCTCGCCGAGACGATGGACGAGGAAGAGCAGTGCCTGGCGGAGAACGGGTGCACGCCGACCGAGTACGCCGAGCAGCTCGGCTGGCTCGGGCCGGACGTGTGGCTCGCGCACACCGTGCACCTCAACGCCGACGCGGTGAAACGGCTGGGGGCCACCTCGACCGGGTCCGCGCACTGCCCGACGTCGAACGGGCGGCTGGGCACCGGGATCGCACCGGTGCGTGACCTGCTGGACGCCGGCGCGCCGGTCGGTCTCGGGGTCGACGGTGCCGCGTCCAACGAGGACGGTGGCCTGGTCGTCGAGCTGCGGTCGGCCCTGTACCAGGCACGGCAGCGCGGCGGACCGGGTGCGATGGACGCCCGCAAGGCGTTGTGGATGGGCACGATGGGCGGCGCGCGGGTGCTGGGCCGCGCGGACTCGCTGGGCTCGATCGAGCCGGGCAAGGTCGCGGACCTCGCCGTGTGGGACCTGTCCGGAATGGACTACGCGGGGATCGCGGACCCGGTGGCGGCACTGGTGCTCGGCACTCCCCCGCCGTTGAAACTGTTGATCGTGGGCGGTGAGGTCGTGGTGCGGGACGGTGTCCTGCTGACGGCGTCGACCGACGAGCTGGCCCGTGACCTCTCCGCGGCCGGCGCCAAGCTCCAGGAGGCTGCGCGATGACCCTCACTCCCGCCGAACTGACCTCCGCGGTGTCGGGTGGCATCGGGACGTCGCCGCAGCGCCCGGACGGCAACCTGAAGGTGCGCGGCGAGTTCGCCTACTCGTCCGACCTGTGGCACGAGGACATGATCTGGGGCGCGACGCTGCGTTCGCCGCACCCGTACGCCCGCATCACTTCGGTCGACCTGACGGAGGCGTTGAAGGTACCGGGCGTGTACGCGGTGCTGACGCACTCGGACGTACCCGGCCGCAACCTGTACGGGCTGGAGCACAAGGACCAGCCGGTGCTGGCGGTGGACGTCGTGCGCTACCAGGGCGAACCGGTCGCGCTGGTCGGCGCCGACCACCCGGAGACCGCGCTGCGGGCGATGAAGAAGATCGTCGTGACCTACGACGTGCTCGAACCCGTCGTGGACATGGAGACCGCCGCGGACGACACCCCGTTGCACCCCGGCGGCAACCTGGTGCGGCACGTGCCGATCCGGCGCGGCTCGCAGGACGTCGAGGCCGAGGTCGTGGTGACCGGGCGGTACGAGGTCGGCATGCAGGACCAGGCGTTCCTCGGGCCGGAGTCCGGGCTCGCGGTGCCGGCCACCGACGGTTCGGTGGACCTCTACGTCGCGACGCAGTGGCTGCACGTCGACCGCGACCAGATCGCGGCCGCGCTGGGCCTGCCGCAGGAGCAGGTGCGGCTGACGCTGTCCGGTGTCGGCGGCGCGTTCGGTGGCCGCGAGGACCTGTCGATGCAGGTGCACGCGTGCCTGCTGGCCCTGCACACCGGCAAGCCCGTGAAGATGGTCTACAACCGCGAAGAGTCGTTCTACGGGCACGTGCACCGGCACCCGGCCGTGCTGTACTACGAGCACGGTGCCGACCACACCGGCAAGCTCGTCTACGTCCGCACGAAGATGTACCTCGACGGCGGCGCGTACGCCTCCTCGACACCCGCTGTCGTGGCCAACGCGGCGACGCTGGGCGTTGGCCCGTACGAGGTCGACAACATCACGATCGACGCTTACGGCCTCTACACGAACAACCCGCCCTGCGGCGCCATGCGCGGATTCGGTGCCGTGCAGGCAGGTTTCGCCTACGAGTCCCAGATGGACAAGCTGGCGGAGGCGCTGGGCATGTCGCCGGTCGACGTCCGCGTGCGGAACGCGATGACAGAGGGTTCGGTGATGCCGACCGGTCAGGTCGTCGACTCGGCCGCACCCGTCGCACAGCTGCTGAAGCTGGTGCAGGACAAGCCGTTGCCCGCCGGCACGTCCTCGGACATCCGCGAACTGCCAGGTGGCGTCTCGAACACCACGCACGGCGAGGGCGTCGTCCGCGGCGTCGGCTACGCGGTCGGCATCAAGAACATCTGCTTCTCCGAGGGCTACGACGACTACTCGACCGCGCGCGTCCGGGTCTCGATGGTCAACGGCTCGCTGACCGCGGCGGTGCACACCGCCGCGTGTGAGGTCGGCCAGGGCCTGGTGACGATCATGCAGCAGATCGTGCGGACGGAGCTCGGCATCGAGCGCGTGACCGTGCTGCCGATGGACACCACGATCGGCAACGGCGGCTCGACCTCCGCCTCGCGCCAGACGTACGTCACCGGTGGCGCGGTGAAGGCCGCCTGTGCGATCGTGCGCGATCGCCTGGCAGGCCGTACCGACATCGGCGACGAGGTGATCGACGAGACCACCGAGTGGCGTCACCGTGCCACCGAGGCTCTCGATCCCGTCACCGGACAAGGCAACGCGCACGTCCAGTACGGTTTCGCCGCCCACCGCGCCGTCGTCGACGTGGACGTCGACCTCGGTCTGGTGCGCGTGGTGTCGCTCGACTGCGCGCAGGACGTCGGCAAGGCGCTGAACCCGCAGGCCGTGATCGGTCAGATCCAGGGCGGTTCCGCCCAGGGCCTCGGCCTCGCGGTGATGGAGGAGATCCAGACCTCCGGCGGCAAGGTCCGCAACCCGTCCTTCACCGACTACCTCATCCCCACCGTGCTCGACATGCCGCCGATGAGCATCGACGTGCTCGAGCTCGCCGATCCCCATGCCCCGTACGGCATCCGGGGCGTCGGCGAACCGCCCACCATCTCGTCGACCCCGGCGATCGTGGCGGCGATCCGCGCGGCGACCGGCCTGGCGCTCACCCGCGTCCCGGTCCGCCCGGAACACCTCACCGGTACCTGATCATCTGGAGTTTTCTGCCGTGAACGCACATCTGCTCGCCACCATCGACCTGGCCACCCGCAACGTGGCCTCCGGTGGGGGTCCGTTCGGCGCGATGATCGTCCGTGACGGCGAGGTGATCGCCACCGGCGTGAACCAGGTGACGCCGAACCTCGACCCCACCGCGCACGCCGAGGTCGTCGCGATCCGCGCGGCCTGCCAGGCGCTCGGCGACTTCCGTTTGACCGGCTGCACCTTGATCTCGTCGTGCGAGCCGTGTCCCCTCTGCTTGTCCGCCGCGCTCTGGGCGCGGGTGGACAAGGTCATTTACGCCGCCGACCGCGACGACGCGGCGGCGGCCGGGTTCGACGACCGGGAGTTCTACGAGCTGTTCAGCAAGCCCCGCTCGGAATGGGACTTGCCGGTACATCAGATCTCCACTGGTGAGGACAACGCCCCGTTCACCGCGTGGACGTCACTCGCAACCCGTATCGATTACTGACGGCCACAAGCCTGTCTAGCTGACCGGAGCTCGCATCGCACAAACGCGTTCCGGCGTTGGAACGCGCCCACCGGCATGGGAAAGGCCGTCCTTCAATGACCCAGTTACGGAGCCGACCGACGTCCTCGTCGTTCGACCAGTTCTTCCGCATCACCGAGCGCGGCAGCACGTTCGGACGCGAGGTGCGCGGCGGTATCACCACGTTCGTCGCGATGTCGTACATCGTGCTGCTGAACCCGTTGATCCTCGGCGCGTCCGCGGACATCACCGGCGCCAAGCTCACCATCGCCGAGATCACCACGGCCACGGCGCTCGCCGCCGGCGTGATGACCGTCCTCATGGGACTCGTCGGCAACGCTCCCCTCGCCATCGCCGCCGGTCTCGGCGTCAACGGCGTGGTGGCCTTCCAGATGGCACCGGCCATGACGTGGGCGCAGGCCTTCGGTCTGGTCGTGCTGGAGGGCATCTGCATCGTGGTCATGGCCGCCTCGGGCGTCCGCGAGCGGATCATCAACGCGATCCCGGAGCCGTTGAAGATCGCGATCACCGTGGGCATCGGGCTCTACATCGCGTTGGTGGGACTGGTCTCCGCCGGTTTCGTGACCCGCACGCCGGACGCGGCGCACTCGACGGTGCCGGTGCGGATGGGCGTCGACGGCCACCTGAGCGGCTGGCCGATCGCGATCTTCTGCCTGGGCCTGCTGCTGATGATCGTGCTGCTGGCGCGCGGCGTGCCCGGTGCCGTGCTGATCAGCATCGTGGTGGCCACCGTCGTCGCCATCGGCGTGAACGCCGCGTTCGACGTCGAGGGCTGGGGTCTCGTGACCCCGTCGCTGCCCGACTCCGTGGTCAGCTCACCGGACTTCGGCCTGTTCGGGCGGGTGGACCTGTTCGGCGGCTTCGTGTCCGCCGGCGTGATCGCGGCGACGATCTTCCTGTTCACGCTGGTGCTGTCCGGCTTCTTCGACGCCATGGGCACGATCACGTCGGTCTCCGACGAGGCGGGCCTGACCAAGGACGGCAAGGTCGAGGGCATGGGCAGGATCCTGATGGTCGACGGCGCCGGCGCGATCGCCGGTGGCGTCACGGGGTCCGCCCCGAACACCGTGTTCCTGGAGTCGGCCGCGGGCGTTGGCGAAGGCGCCCGAACCGGCCTGGCCTCGGTGGTGACCGGCGGCCTGTTCCTGGTGGCACTGCTCTTCACACCGCTGGCGACGGTCGTGCCCGCGCAGGCGGCGGCCCCGGCGCTGGTGGTGATCGGCGGCCTGATGATGACCCAGATCCGCCGGATCCCCTGGCAGGAAACGGATTACACGATCCCGGTCTTCCTGACCATCGCCATCATCCCGTTCACCTACTCGATCACCAACGGCATCGGCGCGGGCCTCGTGTCCTACGTCGTGCTGCGCGTCTGCAAGGGCCGCTGGCCTGGCTGGCTGATGACCGGCCTCGCCCTGATGTTCGCCGTGTACTTCGGCGTGGACCTGATCAGCGGCAAGTGACGCGGCGTCCCGGCCAGGCGGCCACCCGGCCGGGACCTCGCCCTGTCCTGCAGGTCTCGTCCGCGACAGTCGCGGCCGAGGGTCCCAGAGGCGGCACCGCCGCAACGCCCGAACACGCCCGGTATGAGGCCGTCGCGGCGGCACCGTCCGCGGATCGCTCGCCCGCGCCTCCCACTGAACGAAATCGTCAGACACCGCCTAGCCCTGAAAGGAGCGTG
This sequence comes from Lentzea californiensis, assembly GCF_024648825.1. GTDB lineage: Bacteria > Actinomycetota > Actinomycetes > Mycobacteriales > Pseudonocardiaceae > Lentzea > Lentzea californiensis. Next base: position 79,401 of record NZ_JANBBE010000013.1, on the reverse strand, counting down.
CGATGCGTGACCTGGCGCCGACCCTGCTGTCGTGGGACCGGTTCGCGGTCGCGTCGGTGGTGGCCGTGCGGGGCAGTGCGCCGCGCCCGGCCGGCGCCGCGATGGCCGTCGGGCCGTCCGGCGAGGTGATCGGCAGCGTGTCCGGCGGCTGCGTGGAGGCCGAGGTCTACGACCTGGCGTGCCAGGTCCTGGAGTCAGGAGTGCCGGCACTCACCTCGTTCGGCTACTCCGACGACACGGCGTTCGCGGTCGGCCTCACCTGCGGCGGCTCACTGGACGTGCTGGTGCAACGCGATTCCCCTTCGCTGCGCGCGGCCTTGGAGGCTTCTGCCGACGGACGCCCGGTGTCGGTGCGCTTCGAGGCGGAAGACAGGGTGTTCACCGAGTCGTGGATGCCGCCGCCGCGCCTGCTGGTGTTCGGCGCCATCGACCACGCCGCCGCGGTGGCCGAGATCGGACGCTTCCTCGGCTATCACGTGACCGTGTGCGACGCACGCCCCGTGTTCGCCACTCCGTCCCGTTTCCCCGCAGCACATTCCGTGGTCGTCGACTGGCCGCACCGCTACCTCGCGGCGACCCACACCGACGACTCCACCGCCGTCGTGGTGCTGACGCACGACCCGAAGTTCGACATCCCCGTGCTGGTGGAGGCCCTGTCCAGGCCGCTGGCGTTCGTCGGTGCCCTGGGCTCCCGCCGCACCCACGCCGAACGGCTCGCACGCCTGCGCTCGGAAGGCGTTGCGGAGGCGTCGCTGGCGCGGCTGCGTTCGCCGGTCGGTCTCGACCTGGGCGGCCGCAGTCCGGCGGAGACCGCGGTGTCGATCGCCGCCGAGCTCGTCACACTCAGGCACGGCGGCACCGGTCTACCGCTGAGCGACCTCACCGCCTCGATCCACCGCACCCCCGCGCGCTTCCTCCTGGCGCAACGAAATCATCTCCCGACAAGTTCCTGATCATCTCGACGAAGGTGGATGAACGGACCGTTCACCCAGCGGGAAACCGCAGGCCGGCACACCTTTCACAAACAGACTCCACTCGAGAACCCGAGGTCAGAAGAGAATGACACTTATTTTTCTCAACGGCGGCGGCATGCGGGGCGGGCCCCTGCACAGCCAGCTCCAGGGCACGCCGATGCTCGGCCGGGTGAAGAGCGCGCCTAAATACCGCTACTTCTCCGTCCGCGACGAGTTCCCCGCCATGCACGCCTCCGGCAGGGCACAGGTGGTCGGTGAGCTGTACGACCTCCCGCTCACGGTGCTGCGCGACCACCTGATCCCCGCCGAGCCCGCCGAACTGGAGATCGGGGTCGTCGAGCTCGAGGACGGTGGCGCCGCGCTCGCCACCGTGCTCAGGGACGAGTTCCTCCATTCGGGCGATCTCAAGGACATTTCACATCTGGGCGACTGGAACCTGCACTTGTACAGGTAATCCACGTACAGGGGTGAGGGTCATGCCATTCCAGGCCGGTTCGGCGAAAGTAGATGTGACGCCGCCTTCCACGGCTCCCTATCTGGGTGGTCAACCGCGGCACTCGCTGTTCCTCGGAGTGCACGACCCGCTGTTCGTCCGTGCCACGGCGATCACCAACGGGGAAACCGTGATCGTGATCGCCGTCGACTCGCTCGGCATCAACAACAGCATCCTCGGGCCGGGCCGCGACTTCACCGCCGAGGTCCGCGAACGCATCCAGCAGCAGACCGGGGTGCCGCCCACGCACGTCATGATCGCCAGCTCCCACACGCACTCCAGTCCGGAGACGGCCGGCTTCCGGCCGTTTCCCGACCAGGACTGGCTGGCGACGTTCCGCGACCGGATCGTCCAGGCCGCGCGTGAAGCCGTCGAGAGCCGGCGGCCGGTGACCGTGACGGTCGGCACGGGCGAGGTGTTGCGCGGCACGCTGGCCATCAACCGCAACGGCCGCGTCTACCCCGGTGCCCCGCCGGAGGACCCCGAGGTCACCGTCGTGCGGCTCCAGGGCGACGAGTGGAGCACCGTCCTTTACCACTTCACCACGCACCCGGTGTACGTGCAGGTGCAGCCGTACGTGTCGGCCGACTTCCCCGGCGTCACGTCCGCGATGCTCGAGCTCAACGAACCGCACTGCCAGGCCGCGCTGTTCCTCCCCGGTGCGGCCGGCAACCAGGAAGCGCCGCCCGACCCGCTCACGCACGGCGGTTCCAGGTTCGACGAGGAGAACAACCCGGACTTCGAGGTCATCCGGAACTTGTTCGCCCACAACGCGCGCATGGGCATGTACCTCGCCCAGACCGCGCTCGACATCCCTGGGGATACCGAACTCGACGGCCCGGTGACGGCCGTCCAGCGCACCGTTCAGGTCGACTCCCGCAGCCTGCCGGACCGGGGGCCCTTCGAGGCCGAGCTGATCGACCGCCAGAGCGCACTTGCGGACGCCATCGACCGCGACGCCCCGAAGGCCGAGATCGTCCAGCTCACGCGACTGGTGCAGGACACCGAGGAAGTCCTCGTCGCCATCGATCGCGGCACCGGTCCCATCGACGCCGAGGTGCAGGTGCTGCGCATCGGCGGACTCGCTCTCGCCGGCCTGCCCGGTGAGCCGTTCGTGGAGCTCGGCTCCGAGCTGAAGTCGATGTCCGGCGACGACCGCACGGTGCTGCCCGTCGGGTACGCCAACGACTACCTCGGCTACCTCACCCACCCCGAGGCGTGGGACACGCACGTCTACGAGGTGAGCCTCGGCCCGTGGACGCGCATCGGCCGCTTCGGCGGCCAGCACCTCACCGACACGGCGAAATCCATGGTCGACGAGCTCTGGACTACTCCGGACGAGTGATCCCGGCGGTTTCTCGTATCTCGGGGACTGGGGGGAGTTCTTTCATCGCGAGGGGTGAGGGAGTGGCATCGGGGGGTGCCACTGGCAAGGGGGAGTTGCCGCAGGCGGCGGGACCAACCGAAGTGGTCCCGCCGCATGGTCCTCACCTTGCGATCTTCGGTCTCCGTCGAGGGCCTGCACCGGCCAGGTCACCGCCCGGCTCCCCTCAGCAGCCCGCGCTCGTACGCCACCGCGACGGCCGCGGCCCGGTCCGACACCCCCAGCTTGGCGTAGACGTGCAGCAGGTGGGTCTTCACCGTGGCCTCGCTGATGAACAACGCCGCCGCCACCGCCCGGTTCGTCGACCCCTTGGAGACCAGCGCCAGCACGTCGAGCTCCCTTGTGGACAGCGGTTCCAGCGCGGGCTCGCGCACCTGGCCCAGCAGCCTCGTGGCCACGGCGGGCGACAGCACCGCCTCGCCCGCGTGCGCGGCGCGGATGGCGCGTTGCAGTTCGTCGCGCGGGGTGTCCTTCAGCAGGTAGCCGGTGGCACCCGCCTTGATGGCCGGCAGCACGTCGCGGTCCGTGTCGTAGGTGGTGAGGACCAGGACGCGGCACGGGTGGTCGCGCAGCCGCTCGATCGCGGACACGCCGTCCGAACCCGGCATGCGCAGGTCCATCAGCACCACGTCCGGCGACACCGCCGTGACGACGGCGACCGCCTCGTCTCCGGACGCGGCCTCGCCCACCACCTCGAAGTCACCGGTGGACAGCATGCCGCGCAGGCCGTCGCGGACGACCGGGTGGTCGTCGACGATGACGAGGCGGATCACGCGGGCACCCGCGCCGAGATCGCCGTGCCCGCGCCCGGTTCGGACTCCACGAACAACGCGCCGGACAGGCGGTGCACGCGGTGGCGCATCGCGGGCAGGCCGAAGCCGTCGGACGGGACAGCCAGGTCGAAGCCCACTCCGTCGTCGCGCACGTCCAGGGTCACCACGTCCTCCATGTACGACAGGGTCAGGCCGACCCGGGACGCCGAGGCGTGCTTCGCCACGTTCGCCAGTGCCTCCTGCGCGGTGCGCAGCAACGCGACCTCCACCTCCGGGTGCGTTTCGCGCACGGCTCCGGTCAGCGTGACCGAGATCGATACGCCGTTGTGCTTCGACCAGCCCGCCGCCACGTCGTCCAGGGCCTCGTGCAGCGCCGCCGAGTCCAGGGCCGGTGGGCGCAGGGCGTGCACCGAGCGGCGGGCCTCGGCCAGGTTCTCGCGCGCCAGTTCCGCGGCCACCGCCACGCGGCGTTCCCAGTCGGTGGCCGTGGCCGCCGACAGCTGCGTGATGATGCCCGCCAGGCCCTGGGCCAGCGTGTCGTGGATCTCGCCGGCCATGCGGTGGCGTTCGTCCTGCACACCCGCCTCGTGCGCCTGCACCACCAGCTGGGCGTGCAGGCCCTCGTTCTCCTCGAGGAGTTCCTTGCGCAGCCTGGACTGTTCGGTCGTCACGTGGCCGACGTAGGTGAAGGTGCACGCCACCACCACGAAGATGAGCAGCAGCAACCAGAACGCCGCCTCCTCGCCGGCGGGCGGGTAGCCGCCGAACAACGACAGCGTCGCCAGCCCGGCCGTCACCGCCACCACGAAGAACATCCAGCGGCCGCGCAGGACCTCGCTCGCGTGGACGTAGACCGCGTACGACACCGCGCCGAACCAGTGCTCCTGCAGGCCGAGCACGCCGTAGAACACGACCATGCCACCGACGAACACGGCCATGAGCTCCGGCCTGCCGTGCCACGCGGGATGCAGCGTGAACCACCACAACATCCACACGAAACCGAATGCCACGACGCCGTAGGTGAACCAGCGCTCCGGCACCGACTGCGTGGTGAAGATCGAGTACAACACCGTCGTCACGGTCAGCACGAAGTACGGGATCACGCGGGCGATCGAGACGAGCCTGCGTTCCCACCTGTCCAACGCGGCCATGTCCACGAGTTACTCCCAGCGGAAGGTCTTGGCCGCGACGGTACCTGCCACGAGGCTCACCAGCCCCATGATCGCGAGATGCCTCCAGTCCGGCGCGGTACCGAGCCACGCCTGCTGCAGCGCCTCCACACCGGGAGGCGTGTACGAACCGATCGCCTGAATCGCCGAAGGCAGCATGAACCGCGGCAGGTACACACCGCCGAAGAACATCAGCAGCATGAACACCACCGTCGCCCAGCCACCGGCCGAACGCGCGTTCGGGGCCAGGGCGGCGATCACCAGACCCAACGCGAACGTGCCCGCGCCTCCCAGCACCACGGCACACGCCAGGCCGAGGGGGTGATGAGGCAGGTCGACGCCGAAAACGACGTACCCCACGATGATAAGGAGTAGCACCGACAAGATCACCGCAACGAAGTTGACCACCATCTGCCCGGCCAGCAACCGCGCCGGGTGCATGGGCGTGGTGGACAGTCGCCGCAGCACGCCCTTCTCCCGGTAGGTCGCCACGACCGCGGGCAGGCGTTGCAACCCGATGAACGCCAGCGTGAACACGACGAGCGCCGACACGTAGCTGTCGATGAACCGCTGCCCACCGAAGTTCTCATCAGGCGTCCGCAACGCCGGGATCGCCCCCAGCACCAGCAACAACAGGCTCGGGAACACCAGTGCGAACAACGAGTTCAGCCGGTCGCGGACGAACAACCGCGCCTCGATCTCAATGATCTTCAACATCACGACCCCCGGTCAGTTCGACGTAGGCGTCGTCCAGCGAGACCTGGTCGACGCGGAGCTGGCGTGCCACGACCTGCCGCCGTGCCAGCAGGGAGGTCACCGCGTGCAGCAGGTTCTCCGACCCGCTGACCACGAGCTGCTCCCCCACCGACGACACCGAGGTGACCTCCGGCAGTGCCTCCAGCAATGACACGTCCAGCGCGACGGACGGCACGAACCGCACCCGAGTGGCACCGTCCACACGCGACACCAGCGCGGAGGGCGTGTCCAGCGCGACGATCCGGCCGCCGCGGAACACCGCGACCCGGTCGCAGAGCCGTTCCGCCTCTTCCATGAAGTGCGTGACCAGCAGGATCGTCACGCCGGCCGACCGCACCTCCTCGATCACCGACCACGTGTCCCGCCGCGCCTGCGGGTCGAGCCCCGTCGTCAGCTCGTCCAGGACCGCGATGCGCGGCGACCCGATCAGCGCGAGCGCGATCGACAACCGCTGCTTCAACCCGCCGGACAGCTGCCCGAACTCCGCCTTCAGGTGCGGCACCAGCCCCAGTCGCGAGGACCAGTCGGCCGGCGACGGGTAGAACGACGAGAACAACGCCAGCGCCTCGCCGACCCGCATCCGTTCCGGCAACTCCGAGGCCTGCAGCTGCACACCGATCGACTCGCGGACGTCCGCCGGTCGCCGCCCCAGCACAGACACGGTCCCCCGGTCCGGCGTCCGCAGCCCCGACACGCACTCGACGGTCGTCGTCTTGCCCGCCCCGTTCGGCCCCAGAACCCCGAAGATCTCCCCCTCGGCCACCTCGAACGACACGGAGTCCACCGCCACGCGGGGCCCGTACCTCTTCCCGAGGTCGCGCACTTCGATGATCGCCATGTCCCCAGCCTCGGCGAACGGGGAGCGAAGATCATCGAACAACGGGCGGGACCCGGATCAACCGATCGGTTGATGCCGCTACTCAGTCTCCAGAACGGCGGCCCGCAGCGCGGCGGCCAGGCGTGCCACCGGCTCCGGCACGGGTCCGGGCAGCCGCGCGAGCACGGTGCGGCGCTGCTCGGCGGGCCCGCCCCGCACCGGCAGGATCCGTACTCCCGCGGGCGCGACGCCCACCAGCGACGCGGCGATCGTCGTGATGCCAAGGCCCGCCGCGACCAGTTGCAGCTTCGCCAGCCAGTCCCGCGCCGTGTGGGCGACGACGGGCCGTTCGTCCAGCCCTGGCCAGACCCCCATCACCCACGGGTCGCCGGGGCCGGAGATCCACCGCTGGCCCCGCAGGTCGGCGACGTCGATGAAGTCGTTGCGCGCCACCGGATGCGTGGACGGCACGGCAACGCGCAGGCTGCGTTCGACGAGGGTGTCCACCGCCAGCGGCGGCGTCTCGTCGTCAGGTGCGCGGAACGGCGGCGCCGACGAGATCAACGCGATGTCCAACGTGCCCGCCCGCAACGCACGCACCAGCGCCGGCGTGCTCCCCTCGCGCGTGACCACGGTGATCGACGGATGCGTGCGTCCCAGCGCCGCCAGGGCACGCGGGACCATCCACGCCCCGGCCGTCGCGATCCAGCCGAGCCTGATGGTGCTCACGTCCTCCGGCAGACCCGCGAGTTCGCGGGCACCAGCGTCGACCTGGTCCACGACCACGGCCGCACGCCGCAGCACGAGCCGCCCGGCCGGGGTGAGCCGCACCCCGTCGTGCCGCCGCTCCAGCAGCTCCGTGCCCGCCGCTCGTTCGAGGGCCGCGATCTGCCGCGACACGGCGGACTGCGTGTAACCCAGCGCGGTCGCCGCCGCGGTCAAGGTGCCGCGCTCGGCGACTTCGCGGAACACGCGCAGCGCCACCAGCGACGCATCGGTCAGGGCCATGACGCCTACGCATACCCCAGATGAGAATCTCTCGCTACCCGCATATCTCCGCGCGGCCTAGCTTGAAAGCGTGATCAAGACTCAGTTCGGCTTCAGCAGCACCGCCGCCGAGGTCGCCGAAGGCGTCGACCTGACCGACCTCGCCTCCGTCGACGCGTTCGTCCGCGCGTGGGACGGCCCGCTGCACGGCGTCGCCCGCTACGCCGTCGACCCGGACAACGCGGCCCGCCTCTGGACGTACTCCGAAACCCTCCTCGCGAAGGCCTGAGACATGACGATCGCGCTCGTCACCGGCGCCACCCAGGGCCTCGGCCTGGCACTGGCCGAAGGACTCGCACAGCGCCTGCGGCCCACCGACACCGTCTACCTCACCGGCAGGGACGCCGAAAGGGTCGCCGCCGCCGTGCGGCGCGTTCCCGGCAACGGCGCCGAGGTCCGCGGCGAACTCCTGGACGTCGCGGATCCGGATGCCGCCGCGAAACTCGCCGCACAGCTGGAAGAACGACACGGCGGCGTCGACGTCGTCTTCGGCAACGCCGTCATGCGCGTCGGCCCCGGTGACGACCCGCCCGCGTTCATCGACACCTACACCGAGGTCAACAACTTCGGCACCACCAGGCTCCTGAGAGCCTTCGCGCCGCTGCTGAACGACAACGGCAGGCTGATCGTGGTCGCCAGTTCGCTCGGCACCCTCCGCCAGCTGGCACCGGTGCTGCACAGGCGGTTCACCGAACCGTCCTCTTTGGACGAGGTGGACGAGCAGATCGCCCGCTGGCGCGACGAGGTGAAGGACGGCAGGGCGAAAGCCGGGGCGTGGCCCGGGTTCGCGAACATCCCGTCCAAGATCGGCCAGGTCGCCGCCGTGCGCGTGCTCGCGCGTGAACGCCGTGAAACCGACCTGGCCAGAGGAATCCTGGTCGCCGCGGTGTGCCCTGGGATGATCAACACGCCCACGTCCGCGCTGTGGTGGGACGTCAGCACCGCTCCGACCCCGGCCCAGGCCGCGACGGCGTTGCTGGACCTGGCACTCGACCCGCTGAACCCGCGGCACCACGGCGAACTCGTCCGCCACGGCGAGGTCGTGCCGTTCAGCTGATGGGCTTGTCCAGCCCGTGCACCACCTGGTCGAGCAACGTCCGGATGACCGCCTCGTTGTGCTCGGTGCGACCCGGTGTGATCATCCGCGACGTCGCCTCGACCATCGCGTGCACCAGCATCGCCCGCAACGGCGCGCGCTCCACCCCGGCCGTCCTGAAGACACCGACCAGCGGCGCCAGCAACCGTTCGTGCTCGGCCCGGATCTGCTCGCGCGACGAGTCCGGCAACGTGTGCGCGGACAACGCCACCACCGCCCCGTGGCTGCCGTCGGTGATGATCGCGAGCTCGGTGCGCAGGTACGCCTCGATCTTCGCCGGCACGGAGGACGCGCTGTTGACCGCGTCCTCCAGCTTGTCCGCCCACTCCGGCAGCGCGTCGGACACGATCGCGGCGACCAGTTCCTCACGCGACCGGAAGTACTCGTAGAGGCTCGGCCGCGACAGCCCGACGCGTCTGGCGAGCGACGCGAGCGTCAGCGCCTCCGCACCCTCGGTCGCCACTATGTCCCGCCCGGCGTCCAGCAGGGCACGCAACCGGTTCGCGCGGTGTTCCGCCACGGTGTCTGCGCTGATCCTCGGCACATCGGGATCGTATCGCGCTTGATTTCCCGACGGGGAGTTGGAATAGTTCCCGACAGAGCGTCGGGATCAGGAGGCCAGGATGTTCATCGCGACCAACCGGATGTTCGTGAACGCGGACATGTCCGAGGAGTTCGAGCGGTACTTCCGCGGCAACATGCGCACCCACCTGCCCGGAGTCCCCGGCCTGCTGCGCAGCACGCTGCTCAAGCCGACCCAGGACGACCAGCCGTACGTCTCGGTCAACGAGTTCGAGTCCGAAGAGGCCTTCCGCGCCTGGGTCGCCTCCGACGCGTTCCGCGAGGCGCACAAGGGCCACCGCACGATCGCGCGCCTGGTCACCGGCAACGAGCCGGAGCGGTTCACGCACGCCGAAGACATGGTTCTGCCCCGGCAGCGCACCGAGTAGGAGATGCCCTCGCCCCACATGGGGGAACCGCGAACTCGGCAACCGGTTCGCCGAGGCCGAGACAGCATCGGCTACAGCCTGCGCGAACTCGGCCGGCTGGAGGACGCGGCCCACCACTACCGCTCGTCCGTCGAGGCCTACCGCTCCTGCGGCGACCGCTACGGCCTGTCGGTGACGATGGTGTCGCTCGGCGACGTGCACCTGGCACTGGGCGACACCGGCGAAGCCCGTGAGGCGTGGACCGAAGCGATGCGGACGTTCGAGGACCTCGGTCAGCCCGACGCCGACGCCGTGCGCGCCGAGCTCACAGCTCTGTCAGGAGCTTCTTCATCCGCTTGATCTCGTCGTCCTGCGTGGCCACCACGTCGTCGGCCATCTCCTCGACCTGGACGTTGGTGCCGGCCCCGCGCACGTCGGTCGCCATCTTGATCGCACCCTCGTGGTGCTTGATCATCAGTTCGAGGAACATCCGGTCGAAGTCCTTGCCGCGCGCAGCGCCCAGGGCGTTCAACTGGTCCTGCGTGGCCATGCCCGGCATCGAGCTGTGGTCACCGTGCGTTCCGATGGCGTTGAACGTGCGCTGCCACTGCTTCATGGCGCCGATCTCGGGTTCCTGGCTGAACCGGATGCGGTCCGCCAGGCCCTTCACCGTCTCGTTCTGCGCACGGTCGGGAGCGAACCTCGTCATGGCGAGGGCCTGCTCGTGGTGGGCGATCATCATCGCCACGTACTCGCGGTCGGCGTCGTTCGGCGGCGGCGGGATCCTGCCGGTGACGTCCGAGGGCGCCACGGTCGGCGCCGAGCCGCCGGGCGTGTCCGGCGCGATGACCGGTGCCGCGGCGGGCTCCGACGTACAGCCTGCCAGCAGGGCGAATGCCGCCACGATGACCATGACCCCAGAACGCATGCTCCGGACAATACCCTCCGAAAGACGCTGGCCTTTAGCAAGGCGAAAGGGTCATACTCCCCCACACAAACCCGTACCGAGGGGGTACAGCTGTGACTTCAAGCGCAACGGCCCGGCGTCGCAGAGCGCCATTGGCGGTTCTGGGGGCGCTCGCGCTGACGCTGTCGACGGTGACCGCGCCCGCGTACGCCGAGCCAGACCTGCCGGCGGACGGCAAGGGACTGAGCGAGGCTCAGCTCGAGTCGCGGGCGGAGGGCGCCAACGGCATGCCGGGCGTCGACGAGATCAGCCGCAGCCGCAACATGGTCCCGGTCGCCCACCTGGACAAGCAGGCTCCGCTCAGCTCGACGCAGACCGACATCGCGTTCCAGGACAACTACGCGTTCGTCGGCAACTACGACGGCTTCGTCATCTACGACATCCGCAACCCGAAGAAGCCGACGATCAAGAGCCAGGTCCTGTGCCCCGGCTCGCAGAACGACATCTCGGTGTACGGGAACCTCCTGTTCCTGTCGACCGACTCGTCGCGCAGCGACAACTCGTGCACCAGTGTCTCCCAGCCCGCGACGATCAAGGAGTCGTGGGAGGGCATCAAGGTCTTCGACATCAGTGACAAGAGCGCCCCGCGCTACGTCGCCGCCGTCGAGACCGCCTGCGGTTCGCACACCCACACGATGGTGCCGAGCAAGAACAAGAAGGACGTGTACCTCTACGTCTCTTCCTACTCGCCCAACGCCACGTTCCCGGACTGCCAGCCGCCGCACGACAAGATCTCCATCGTCAAGGTGCCGGTGAAGAACCCGGCCGCGGCCTCGCTGCTGAAGGCCCCGGTCCTCTTCCCGGACGGCGGTAACGCTGGTCGCACCGGCACCATCGAGACCGGCTACACCTCGGCCACCTCGGGTTGCCACGACATCACCGTCTACCCGCAGCTGGACCTCGCGGCCGGCGCCTGCATGGGTGACGGCGTCCTCTGGGACATCTCCGACCGGGAGAACCTGGTCGAGATCAACCGCGTGCAGGACGACAAGAACTTCGCGTTCTGGCACTCCGCGACCTTCAACAACAGCGGCACCAAGGTCGTCTTCACCGACGAGCTCGGTGGCGGTGGTGCCGCGACGTGCAACGAGAAGATCGGCCCGACGCGGGGTGCCAACGGCATCTACGACATCGTGGGCAAGGGCAAGAACCGCAAGCTGGTGTTCAAGTCCTACTACAAGATCCCGCGCATGCAGGGCGACACGGAGAACTGCGTCGCGCACAACGGTTCGCTGATCCCGGTGCCCGGCAAGGACATCATGGTGCAGTCCTGGTACCAGGGCGGCATCTCGGTGTGGGACTTCACGAACTCGGCCAAGCCTCGTGAGATCGGCTTCTTCGAGCGCGGCGCGATGCCGAACGGCCTGGGCGGCGGCACCTGGTCGACCTACTGGTACAACGGCTACATCTACTCCTCGGAGATGGGCCGCGGCTTCGACGTCATCGACATGCGCGACCCGCGCACGTTCGTGGCGAAGCTGTTCCGCACGGACGAGCTGAACGTGCAGACCCAGGGCAACTTCTACCGCGGGTAGTAGCTGCCACCCAGATCAGCGCGGCTGCCGGTGTTCGGCAGCCGCGCTGACTGCTGTCAGGACCAGGGTCACCGCGACGCCGCCGAAGACCGCCCACACCGGTGAGCCGACGTCCATCGCCCACGCGGCGACGACGGCCGTGAGGCCGTAGCCCGCGCCCGTCACGGCGTACATCATCGAGAACCCGGCGGCGTGCGCGCCGACGGGAAGCCGTTCGCGCAACGCCAGACTGCGCGTCACCAGCACGCCGGACTGGAACAGCCCGGCGGCGAGCAACGCGCCCGCGATGCCCGGCAGGTTCGGGAACAACGCCAGCGCGCCGACGCACGTCGCCGTGACGACGAGCAGCACCAGACCCTGGGTGCGGAACGTTCCCGGCCACGGCCGCAGCCCGTACAGCACCGCGCCGAGCGCGCTGCACGCCGCGAAGCCCATGAGCAGCGGCCCGATCCAGCCGATCCCGATCCCCCGGTGCTCCAGCAACGCGGGCAGCACCAGTTCCGCGACCGCCAGCTGCACCAGTGCCGCCGCGCTCACGAGGTAGATCGGCCAGGCCGACGCCACCACACGGGGTTTCGCCGTGCCGGACCGCGACGTCACGTGCCCGCGCGGCAGAATGAACACCAGCCACGCCGCCACGACGACCAGCGACACGGACACGACGACGGGCGCCCGGTGGTCGACGCTCAGCGCCAGCACCGTCACCAGCGCGGGCGCCACCGCCCAGACCACCTGCGTGATCATGGCGTCGAAGCCCATCGCCTTGGGCACCAACGCGTCCGGCACCAGCCCGAGCAGCATCGCCCGCAACCCGCCGGGCGTGGTCGACGGCCCGGCACCCGCGACGAACGCCGCGATCGCCAGCACCGTCACGTTCTGCGTCAGCGCCAGCGTCGTGAACGCCCCGGCGCCGACGAGCAGCCCGACCGACAGCTGCCCGCGCATCCGCGACGGGTCGAGGAAGAGCCCGAGCAGCGCGGCGCCGAGCACCTCGCCCAGCACGTAGACGGCGACCAGCGATGCGGCCAGCACGTACCCGCCGGGCAGTCCTCTCGTGAGGAACACCATCATCAGCGGCGTCATCGACATCGGCAGCTTCGCGGCGACCGTCACCACGGCGCACGCCAGCACGTCCCGGTTCGCGAGGTCGCGGTACCCGGCAGCGGAGATCGTCATCTAGTCGCCCAGCTCCTGGAACAACGTCAGCTGCAACCCGGCCGGCGCCTGGAGGCGGGCGTTCAGCGAGTTCCACGGCGTGCGAGTCGGCTCCGCGATCACCTCGGCCCCGGCGGCTTCCAGCGCACGGGTGGCCGCGGCGGAGTCGTCCACCTCGAAGGCCACCCGGACGTGCCCCGCGACGCGCCTGCCGACCTCGACCTCGTCGATGAACGCGGCGTGCGGCGGATCGGTGATCTCCAGCGTGGCCCGGCCGGCTTCGAGGATCGTGACCCTGCCGCCGTCGGACGTGAACGCCGCCCGTTGCTCAAGCCCCAGCACGTCTCGGTAGAAACGCAGGGCCTCGTCGTAGTCGTCAGCGGTGACGACCAAGCGGAGTTCACGGACACCGGTCATGGCGACGATCATCGCACCACCGGTGTCAGAACGAGGCGAACCCGCCGAACTCCACGGCCTGTCAGGATGTCGTCCGTGCTGAACGGACTTGATCAGGTCGACTGGGCGGAGCTGGACCACGCCTTCGGACCGGCTGCCGGCCTTCCCGACCAACTCCGCGGCCTGGTGTCCCGCGACGAGGAGCATCGCCGGCGATCGCTCAGGGCGCTGTCCGAGCACATCTACCACCAGAACACGATCTACGAGGCCACGCCCGGCGCGATCCCGTTCGTGCTGGAGGTGCTGACCGCGCCCGAGTGCCATGAGCAACCGCAGGTGCTGAGCCTGCTCACCTCGATCGCCACCGAGTTCGACGGGAAGTGGTGGCTGCCAGAGGGTCTGCCCATCGCCCGCTACCGGGCACAGGCGGCAAGTGGCGACGACCTCGACGAGCACGGCCATGAGAGCTACGCACGCACCTGCTTGCGCGCGTATGACGCCGTCCGCGCCGGGGTTCCGGTGTTCCGCGAACTCCTGACCCGGGAACCGCCGGTCGCCCGCATGGCGGCGTACGCCCTGGCCTGGTTCCCCGAGGACGCACCGGAAAGCCTGAAGGCACTGGCGAACATCACCGGAGGAGACGACGAAGGCGTGGTGGCGGCGACCGCGTCAGTCGCGATGGGGCTGCTTCGCGGCCGTCCCACGATCACGCTCGACGACCCGAGGCCGATCGCCCGGTGGGGCGCCGCTGTCGCGCTGGCCACCGTCGACGGAGAAGAGGCGACCCAGGACGTCGTCGACGAACTGATCACCACCGTCCGCGCGCTTCCCGACAACGACGAGGTTCCGTTCCTGCGCGGCAACCTCGCCGGCTACGCGGGCGGTGCGCTGCGGCTGACCGGCCGACGGCACGCGGACCGGACGTTCGACGCGCTCCTGCGGCGCATCCTCGACGTCCCCGGCGGCAGTACGTTCTACGCCGTCAAGGAGGCCCTGCGCCTGGCGTTCCCCGCGGGAGCGCTCCCGCGGGGCACCGCCTACCCCGCGCTGGACGACCGCCAGCGCCGGCTCGTCGACGCGCTCGCCTGCTCTCCCGGCGCCTGGCTGACCTACAGCGTCAGCTTCGGCCGGCTCGTCGCCGAGTACGGCCTGCCGGCCGGCAACGCGGCGATGCGGGACTACACCTCGACGCGCTGATCGGCCGGCAGCACCAGCCGCGTCGCGACCGCCAGGAGCAGCGAGATCCCCGCCGTCACGTGGATCGGCGCCGGTCCGAACGTCGCCGCCAGCACCGCCGCCGACCCGATCGGCAGAAGGTACTTGCGCGGCCCGTCCTGGCCGGGACAGTCCTGCACGTACCAGACGCACAGGAAGAACACGGCCAGCGGCACCGTCGTGAACGCGGCGACCGTCGTGCCCGGCGCGTGCGAGATGTGCAGGTCGTAGTCGACCGAAGCCGCGAGACCGGCGCCCAGTGCCGCGATCGAGCCGAGGACGAACAGGTGCGCGTAACCCCAGAGGAACGCCTTCTTCAGGCTGTGCAGGTGGGAAGGCGCCTCGAAGTAGATCCACCACACCGAGAACACGATGACGAGCGAGGCGGCGGCGAGCGAGATGAGGTTGACGCCGCTGTCGAAGCCCTTCTGGAACGCGAGCGTGGCCGCCAGGATCGACTCGCCGAGCACGATCAGCGTGAACAGGCCGTGCCGCTCGGCGATGTGGTGCGGGTGCCAGGTCGTCGCGGTCGTCCGCTCGGCCCAGGCCGGGATCAGCAGTTCGGTGATCATGCCGAGCACCCAGAACGCGAGCGCGAGGCCCGGCGGCACGAAGAGCCACAGCACCCACAGCACCTGCATGGCCGCGATGCCGCCCGCGTACCGGTACGCGCACGCCTTGTGCTCCGGGTTGTCCCGCGCGGCACGCAGCCAGTGCGTGACCATCGCGAGCCTGATGACGACGTAGCCGCCGACGACGATCCGGTAGTCCTGGTGCTCGAAGACGGCGGGGATGCCGGCCGCGATCACGAGGACACCGGCGATCTGGACCATCGTGATGATCCGGTACAGCGTGTCGTCGTTGTCGAACGCGCTGGAGAACCAGGTGAAGTTCAGCCAGGGCAGCCACAGCGCGAAGAACGCCATGCAGAACGCCAGCAGGCCGGCACCGGCGTGGTTCTCGGAGACGGCGTGGTGCAACGAGGCGGCGGCCTGGGCGACCGCCACCACGAAGCTCAGGTCGAACAGCAGCTCCAGCGGCGTCGCGACCCGGTGGGCCTCCGCCGTGTCGCGCGCGAGGAGCTTCTTGATCATCCCGGTACCACCATGATCCTTGATTCGCTGAGGTCGAGCGCGACCCGCGTGCCCGGCTGGTACGCGGCGGCGGTGTTGGAGGGCTGGTCGATGCGCAGCACCTGCTCCCCCACCCTGACCGAGATCCGCGTGACCGGCCCGAGGAACGACTGGGTCAGCACGTCGCCCACGATCTTGCCATTGGCGTCGCCGTCGTGCGCGGAAACGCCGATGTCCTCCGGCCGCACGATGACACGGACGTCGCTCCCGGACGGCTGGTCGTGCGTCGTCGCCACGGTCACGCCGTTCACCACCACGGTCTGGCCCTCGGCCTTGGCCTCGACCGAGTTCGTGACGCCGACGAACTGCGCCACGAAAGCCGTCTTCGGTTCGCGGTAGACGACGGACGGGGTGTCGAGCTGCTCCAGGCGGCCGTGCGACATCACGCCGACCCGGTCGGAGACGGCGAGCGCCTCCTCCTGGTCGTGCGTGACGAACAGCGTCGTCATGCCGAGCTCCGTCTGGATGCGGCGGATCTCGTCGCGCAGGTTCACGCGGACCTTGGCGTCCAGAGCGGACAGCGGCTCGTCCAGCAGCAGCACCCGCGGCTGGATCGCGAGAGCGCGCGCCAGTGCGATGCGCTGCTGCTGACCGCCCGACATCTGGTGCGGGTACCGGCCACCGAGGTGGGCGAGACCGACCAGTTCGAGCAGCTCGCCGGCCTTCTTGGCGTCGGCCTTGCGCATCTTCAGGCCGAACGCGACGTTCTGCGCCGCGGTCATGTTCGGGAAGAGGCTGTAGGCCTGGAAGACCATGCCCATGTCCCGCTTGTTGGCCGGCACCTTCGTGATGTCCTTGCCGCCCACGGTGACCGTGCCGGAGTCGGACGTCTCGAAGCCCGCGACGATGCGCAGCGCCGTCGTCTTGCCGCAGCCCGACGGGCCGAGCAGCGACACGAGCTCGCCCTCGGCCAGTTCCAGGTCGAGGCCGTCGAGCGCCACGTTGCCGCCGAACGACTTGCGCAGTCCTTTGAGTTCCAGATGACCCATGTCTTACTCCTCGACCACGGTCTGACGGCGACGCTGGCCGACATAAGAGAGTGCGAACAGAAGGACGAACGCGAAGATCAGGCACAGCAGCGACACCGCGATGGACACACCCGCGTTGCGCTTGCCGAGCAGGTTGACCTGCACCTGCAGCGTGTCGAAGTTGAGCAGCGACGCGATGGTGAACTCGCCGAGCACCAAGGCCACCGACAGCAGCGAAGCACCGATCAGCGCGACGCGGATGTTCGGCACGACGACCTTCCACAGCACCGTGAACCACGACGCGCCGAGGCTGCGCGCGGCTTCGGCCAGCGTCTTCAGGTCGATGGCGGCGAGTCCGGCGTCGACCGCGCGGTAGGCGAACGGCAGCACCAGGATCGTGTACGCGAACGTCAGCGTCAGCGGTGAGTCGCCGAAGAAGTAGTTCACCCAAGCGTAGAGCGGCGCCATGCCGACCACGAGCACAATGGCGGGAATCGCCAGCGGCAGCAGGCAAAGGAACTCCACGAGCCGCTGCAACTGGGGAAGCCTGAGCCGGATCCACGCCATGGTCGGCACGAGGAGCACCAACATGAGCACCGCACTCGTCACCGACAACAGCAGCGAGTTCACGAGGGCTTCCATCAGGCCTTCGTCGTCGACGATGGACGTCCACGACTCGAGGCTGCGCGTGTCGTTCTTGCCCCGCGTGGAGAACTCCGCCATCGCGATCAGCGGCAGGATGAAGTAGACGCCGAGGACCAGCAGGACGATCGTGCGCAGGACGCGCTGTTTCACTAGCGAACCCACTTGGCCACCCTCTTCTGCAGCAGCACGTTCACGCCCATCGCGATGCTGACCACGATCACCATGCCGAGGCCGAGCGCCTTGCCGAGGTTCTCCTGGCCGAGCACGACCTCGCCGGTGAGGAACCCGCGGATCTGCAGCGGCACGATCGGACTGCCCTGCGAGACGAGCGCCGCGGCCGTGGCGTAGGCGCTGAAGGCGTTGGCGAACAACAGGAGCAGCGCGCCGAGGAACGGCGGCGTCAGGATCGGGCCGCCGACGTGGCGCCAGTACGTCCAGCTCGTGCCGCCGAGGCTCGCGTTGGCCTCGCGCCACTGCGGGCGCAGGCCGTCGAGCGCGGGCAGGAACACGATCACCATCAGCGGGATCTGGAAGAACGTGTAGACGAGCGTCAGGCCGGGCAGTTCGAACAACCACGCGCTGCCGGCGAAGAGGTCGATGCCAACGTTGTCACGCAGGAACTTCGTGACAAGACCCTCGAAGCCGACCGTCGCGAGGAACGCGAACGCCAGCGGCACGCCACCGAACTGGGCGAGCACACCGCTGCCCGCGACGACGGTCCGGCGCAGCATCCCGTCGGGGTTGCCGACCGCGATCGCCCACGTGAGCAGCGCGCCGAAGATCGCGCCGATGACCGCCGTGAGCGCGGAGAGTTCGATGCTGCGCACGAAGGCGTCGAAGACGACGCCCGTGAACAACGTCGTGAGGTTGTCGAGCGTGAACGCGCCGTTCGAGTCCTGGAAGGCACCGAACAGCACGAGCACCGTGGGGTAGACGAGGAAGGTGCCGACGAACGCCAGGAACGGCACCGCGACGAGCCAGGCGGCCACAGATGGCCGACCGGCGGCCCCACCCCTGGGGGTGGGACCGCCGGGCTTTGCCGCCGCTACAGGAGCGACCGAGGTCATCCGATGGCCTGTGCCCAGGTCGCGGTCAGGACGGCCTTGGCCTTGTCTGCCTGGGCCTGCGTCTGGAACACCTGCTTGCCGTCGGTCTTGGGCAGCTTCTCCTTCGCGGCCTTGTCCGCCTTGTCGCCCATCTTGTCCAGGCGCACCGGGCGGGACATGCCCTTCAGGTAGAGGTTCTGGCCCTCGTCGGAGTAGAGGAACTCCTGCCACAGGCGGGCGGCCGCGGGGTGCGGCGCGTCCTTGCTGATGGCCTGGTTGTAGTAGCCGCCGATCTGGGCCTCGGCCGGGACGACGACCTTCCAGTCGAGCTTGCCCTTGAGCTTGTCGGTCTGGGCGGCGTTCGTGTAGTCCCAGTCGATGACGACGGGCGTCTGACCGGACTCGATCGTCGCGGGCGACGGGTCGACCGGCTGGAAGTTGCCGGCCGCCTTGAGCTGCTTGAAGAACTCGACACCGGGCGCGATGTCGTCGGCGCTGCCGCCGTTGCCCAGCGCCGCCATGACGACACCGGAGAACGCGGCACCGGCCTGCGTCGGGTCACCGTTGAGCGCGACCTTGCCCTTGTAGTCGGGCTTGAGCAGGTCCTTCACGCTCGTCGGCGCCGGCACCTTCGCGGCGTCGTAACCGATCGACATGAAGCCGCCGTAGTCGCCGTAGTAGAGGCCGTCCGCGTCCTTGAGCTCCGTGGCGATGTCGTCCCAGGTGCTGACCTTGTAGGGGGCGAACAGGTCCTTGTTGGCCAGCGCCACGTTCAGGCCGAGGTCGAACACGTCGGGCGCGCGGTCGTTGCCCTTGAGCTGCTTGGCGGCGTTGATCTCTTCCTGGCTCGAGGCGTCCGGCTGCGCGGAGTCGACCTTGATGCCGTACTCGGCCTCGAAGGCCTTGATGATCTCGCCGTAGTTCGCCCAGTCCGGGGGCAGCGCGATGACGTTGAGCTTGCCCTCCTTCTTGGCGGCCTCGACCAGCTTGTCCATGCCACCGAGCTCACTCGCCGACTTCGCGGTTCCGGCGGCACCAGCCGGCGTCTCCTTGGCGGGCGGGGCGCCACAGGCGGCCACCGCCAGCACCAGCGCACCGACGCCGATCAACTTCGTCGTGACGTTCCCTCGCTTCAGCACCAGCGGAGGATTGGCTCGGGATGCTTTCGTTGTCAAGCCAGCCGCGCCGGTTGAGACCTTCTCGACTCCAACCGTGAATTCTCGGCGGCCTACGGGTTGCCGCTGAATGCTTTCCGTGCCTCACCCAGGTGTTGTGCCGAGATCCCGGTACCGGGATCGACGTGGATCAGCGCGGTGGTCAGGTGTCGTCGCTTGTGGACGAACTGCTCGCGGCGCTCGGCGTGCAGCCCGAAGTCGTCGTCGAACCAGACGAGCGGCCTTTCGTAGGCGTACCGGGCGACCGCCGGGTACTTCCAGCCGGTCTCGTCGTGGAACTCGATCACCTTGAGCTGCGGCAGGCCCAGACGTGGCCCGATCTCGGTGTTCGCCCGGTGCAGCCACGTCGTGGCCCACGCCAGTTCGGCGCCGGTGTCCTCCGCCAGCTGTCTCAACTGGGTGCCGTGCTCCGGGTCGAGCCAGATGCGGAGCCTGCGGCGCCAGCCGACCTTGATCTCGAACAGCCGGTAGTTGTCCGGCTTGGGGTTCGCGGCCCACGGGTGGAGCGGGCCGTCGACGTCGATCAGGACCAGGGGACGCATCCGTCCAGCATGCCCGGCCCCGTCCGTACGCTGTGCGAGTGCGCCTGATCATGACCCTGCTCGTCCGCGACGAGGCGGACGTCGTCGCCGCGATGATCGAACACCACCTCGCCGCGGGAGTGGACCTCGTCGTCGCGACCGACAACGGTTCGGCCGACGGCACGATCGAGATCCTGGAGGCGTACCGCGACGCGGGCGTGCTCGAACTGCACCACGAACCGGCGCAGGACTACGAGCAGGGCCGCTGGGTGACCGCGATGGCCCGCCGCGCGGCCGCCGGGCACGGCGCGGACTGGGTGATCAACGCGGACGCCGACGAGTTCTTCTGGCCCGCGTCCGCCTCGTTGAAGGACGACCTCGGCGCGGTGGACCCGGCGTTCGGCGTGGTGGAGATGCGGCGCGACAACCTGGTCGCCGACCCGTCCGCCGACGGTGGCTGGGTGCACCGGTTGATCCTGCGCGACACGGCGTCGCTGTCCCCGCGCGGCACCAGGATCGGGCCCAAGACCTGCCACCGCGGCGACCCGGAGGTCACCGTCGACCAAGGCAACCACGGCGTGTCCGGTCCGCTCCTCGGCCCGATGACGACGGCCGGCGTCGACATCCTGCACGTGCCGGACCGCGGCTACGAGCAGTACCAGCGCAAGATCGCGAACGGCGGCGCGTCCTACGCGGCCAACACCCGCCTCGATCCCGGAGTCGGCTGGCACTGGCGCGAGGACTACGAACGCCTCCGCGACGGCACGCTGCACCAGACCTACCTCGACCGCCGGCCCGACGTCGCGGCGGGGCTCGCGTCGGGGGTGCTGACCGTGGACACCCGGCTGCGCGACCGGCTGACGTCGCTCGACCCGGTGGTGCCGTGGGCGTTGCGGGCCGCGACCGCGACCTGAGTTCGCGGTGGTCAGGCGCTCACGCGTCAGGTGGACGTTCCCCCGTTCGGGCCACACCGCGCCGCCGGCTCCGCCAGACTGATCGTCGTGACGCAGCCGCCCCACCAGTCCGGACCGCCGCGACAGCCGTGGCACCACCAGCCGCAGGGCCAGCAGCCGTGGGGTCCACCGCCGCAGCAGCCGTGGGGGCAACCGCACCCCGGACCGCCGAAGAAGAAGTCCCCGGTGGTCTTCGTCGTGCTCGGTCTCGTGGCGCTGCTGCTCGTGGGGGCCGGCGTCCTCGGCACGGGCCTGCTCTGGCCGGGCTGGATGAAGCAGAAACCGGCGACCAGCTCCGCCCCGGTGGACCAGTCCACGCCGGAAAGCGCCGCGAAGGCCATCGAGGACGCGCTCAACCGGCGCGACATCGACCAGTTCGTGAACGTGCTGACGTGCAAGGACGGCCGCAACAAAGCCGAGAACAAGGACATCTCGCTCGCCGAGGAGATCCTCTACCGGGACGTCCAGCCGCTCGACCCGAAGCGCAAGAGCGACGCCAAGCCGGTCTTCAAGGTCGACGAGGTCCGCAAGATCAAGCCCAGCGACCCGGTCTACAACGACGGCAACAAGAACGCGACCGTCGCGATCATGTCCGTCGAGTACCCGGCGGACGGCGGGCCCGAGAAGCGGCGCGGCGTGCTGGCGCTCTTCCAGGAGGACAACAGGTACGTCGTCTGCGAGATGGGCTTCGTGCCGGTGGCCACCACCCAGGAGCCGCCGCCGGACCCGGACCCGGACAGCCCGACGGGCCGCGTGCAGGCCTTCGCCAAGGCGGTCAACGCCAAGGACATCGCGGCCGCCCGCCTCTACATCTGCTCGACGGCCCGCGCCGTCAACACGTGGGCCGAGAGGGCCATCGCGGCGGGCGGGCAGTTGCGGCTGCACGACAAGGTCGTCACGACCGAAGCGGAGGACTCCGGCCAGGCCCGGCTCTGGTACACGCTGAACGGTACGGAGACCAAGGCGGGCGGGTTCCTGAAGAAGGAGTCCGACGGCTGGTGCCTCTTCACGTTCAACAGCGACGCCAAGTAGTCGAAAACGCGCGTTGCTGGTCGTATAGGAGGCATGTTCACCGACGAGGAGATCGCTTATCTGCGCGAACAGCCGCTGGCCCGCCTCGCGACCGTCAACGAGGACGGCTGGCCCGACGTGGTGCCGCTGGCGTTCGAGTGCGACGGCACGCACATCTGGGTCGGCGGCGCGGGTGACCAGGTCAGGAACACCCGCAAGTTCCGCAACATCACCGCCGGCCGCCGCCAGGTGTCGCTCGTGGTCGACGACCTGGTCTCGTTCACCCCGTTCGTCGCGAGGGCCATCCGGATCTACGGCATCGCCGACGACCCGGCCGAACGCACCGGCATCGTCGGCCCCGGCGTCTACAGCCGGATCACCCCGACCCGCGTCTGGGCGTGGAACATGGCGGGCGAACCGGCGGGCGAGACCTGGTACGAGCCCCGCCGGTCATGAGGCCCTGCGCGCCGAGCACACCGCCGCGCTGCCCCACCGGGCGCCGTAGAGCAGTCCGGGCAGCAGCCGCCGGAACCGCAGGTGGATCTCCCCCGCCCGGTCCACCGTCCGCTGCGACCCGGCCGGCTCGGCGTCGGACCGTTGCACCAGCACGCCGTCGAACGTCCGCACGAGCCGCTTGCGGTCGTGCTCGAACCGCACGCGCAGGTCGAACAGGTCGCACGGCCGTTCAGGCACGTGCAGCACGCACGGGTGCATGGCGTCGCGGTTCGACATCCGGTAGCGGATCGCGAAGTCGTGGATCTCGCCGCGCACCAGCGGTTCGGCCGGGACCAGCGTGAAGCCGGGACGGCCACCGTCGCCGCGCTCCCGAAGCGTGCCGCCGTAGAGCAGGTGCACGTCGACGTCGCGCCGCCGGACCGGGAAGACCGAGGCGAAGTCGAGCGACTCGACGCCGTCCTGGTCCACCACGACCTGGTAGCGCTCCAGCACCTCCGGCTGCCCCTGGTCCAGCACCACGGCGACGCTGAGCTCCGAGGTGTGCCAGCCGCCGTCGGCACGCGGAGACGTCGTGGCCGCCAGTTCGGCCAGCTGCTCCACGGCCTCGTCCACGCGGCGGCGCACGGTGCGCGAGTCACGGTCGATCCGCGCGGCCACCCAGGTGACGCGCTCCTGGTAGAGCGGCTGCCGGACGTCGGTGATGAGCCCGAACGCCGCCCGCGCGGCTAGCTGCAGGTCGTCGGGGAGCTGCTCGACCAGCTCGGTCAGCCTCGTGACCAGCTTCTGCTTCGCGGCGACCGAGCCGTCCGCGCTGGTGATCCCGCAGGCGGCGGCCAGCGTCGGGCCGATCTTGTCCACGATCCGTCCGGCGTGCACACCTCGTCCTTTACGGAGGGTCTTCAGCTCACGGACCAGGTTCTTCAACATCTCCGCTCTCCTCCCCTTGCTCGCTCACGTGCGGCGGAGTCAGGTTGCGGGGGGCGTGTGGACGAGAAGTGGACACGCCGTGGATCGGTCAGACGTGCTCCGGTCGCAGGACGGTCCGTGCCACCGAAGAGGCCAGCGCGATGCCCAGGCGCACACCGTCGCAGCCGAGGAAGACCCGCGAGCTGCCGATGCGGCCGAGCGCTCGCTGGTCGACCGCCCCGAGTCCGAACGCGACCATCTCCGGGCACAGCGTGGTGGCGGTGAGCCTCGCGAGCGCCGCGGGCCACGCCGGATCGGTCGCCCTGCCGTCGGAGACGAAGAAGAGCAGCGGTCTTCGCACCTGGACCCGCTGCGTCTTGAGGTGGTTCACGTCGCGCTCGACGACGGTGCGCACGAGGGTGAACGCGGCACCGAAGTCGGAACCCGGTTCCTCGCGCGGCGTGATCTCCTCGGCGGGGTCGAGCGCGGGCAGCAACGGCCGCACGACCAGCGGGCTGTCCGCGAAGACGACCACGCAAAGCCGGATCTGGGCCGTGGCGTGCCGATCCGCGTGCACCACCCCGCGGAACTCGCGCATCCCGGCGTTCACCTCGTCGATGTGGTCGCTCATCGAGAACGACACGTCGCACACGAGATAGCACGGCAACACATCGAGAACCATCCGACTTCCCCCTCAACACGATGCGTGGTGCGAACACCGTTACCGGATCGCGTTGATCAAACGTGGACAAAAAGCTGATTCGCTGACACACCAAAGGGGCTTTGCGCGACATTCCACCCAGATGGCAGCTCGTGCACCGGGAGGACGGCGTGGAATTTCGTATGCTGGGTCCGTTGGAATGCTGGCACGCCAACACTTCCGTGCCCCTGGGAGACCAGCAACAACGCTTCATCCTCGTCGTCCTCCTGCTGCACGCCAACAAGCCCGTGTCACCCGAACGGCTCACAGAGACCGTGTGGCCCGACAACCCCGAGCGCAGAACGCTGGTCCGCGGTTACATCAACAAGCTGCGCAAGGCGTTCGAACACACCGACGCCGCGATCGACACGACACCGACCGGCTACGTGCTGCGCGTCGACGAGAACCAGATCGACACCGTGCGCTTCGACCGGTTGCGTGCGCAAGCCGCACAAGCCTTGCGGAACAACGACCAGCGCAAGGCCGTCGATCTCCTGTGTGCCGCGGTCGACCTATGGCGCGGGAGGTTCTTGGAGGACATCGACATCGACCGGGTCGGTGGCGCTGCGGTGATCTCACCGGCCGAGAGCTTCGCCGACGCGCTGGGTGACGTGGCCGAGCTGGAACTGCTCGTAGGTGATCACCGCTCGGCGCGCGACCGCATGCGGCGTGCCCTGCCGAAAGACCCCGCCAACCAGAGGTACGCCGAACTCCTCATGCGCGCGCTGATCGCGGGTGCTGACGGTGTGGGCGCCATCCGGGTCTACAAGAACGCCTGCGCGGCGCTCGCAGAAGCCGGCTACGAGCCGGGGTCGGCGCTGCGCAAGCTCGCGGCGCGGGCGGAACACGGTGAGCCGGTCAGCTCGCTGCCATCCCGTCCAGGCGGGTTCACCGGCCGGTCCAGCGAGCTGGAGGCGATCGAGGTGGCCGCCGCGGGCACCGGTGAGCGACGCGCGGTGTGGATCAGCGGCGCGCTCGGCGTCGGCAAGACCGGCCTGGCCGTCGAGGCGGCACACCGGTTGCGCCCCCGGTTTCCCGACGGCCAGCTCCTGTTGCGGCTCAACGGGTTCACCCCGAACGTGGCAGCGATGTCCGTGTCGGACGCGCTGAGCCAGCTGCTCACCGAACTGGGCGTGCCGGCCGAGCAGATCCCGGACACGGTGGGCCGCAAGGCATCGCTCTACCAGACCCAGCTCTACGGCACGAAAACGCTGGTGGTGCTGGACAACGCGGCGTCACCCGAGCAGATCCGGCCGCTGCTGCCCGAAGCGCACGACTGCTTCGCCATCGTCACGAGCCGCAGGATGGGCGAGCCGGACATCAGCGAACACGTGCGGCTGGCCCCGATGCCCGCCGCCGACGCGTCCGCGCTGTTCCGGAGGCTGACCGACCCGTTCCGGGTGCGCGGCAGGGCGGCGGACATCGCGGGCCTGGTGAAGCGCTGCGGGTACCTGCCGGTGTCGATCACGGTCGCGGCGGCGTTGCTGCGCAGGCACGACCGGTGGTCGCTCGACCACCTGCTCGGCCTGATGGACGAGGAAGGGCCGTTGCGGGAGGACGCCGCGGTGCTGGCGTCCTACCGGCAGCTCGACGACCGGCAGCAGCAGCTCTTCCGGCTCTTCGGGCACCTTCCTGGACCGGACGTCGACCTCGTCGGCGCCGCGGCCCTCGCGGGGCTCACCGTCGCCGGCACCCGCGAGCTGCTCGACGACCTGCACGAGGTCTGCCTGCTGGAGGAGGTCGCGCCGGACCGGTACCAGATGCTCGACCCGATCAAGGAGTTCGCCGCTCTCGAACCCCCGCCCGCGGACGCCCTGGTGCGCTTGCTCGACTTCTACCTCGTGTCGCTGAGCAGCGCCGTGAGCGCGGCCTACCCGTTCGACCGCATCGTCCAGCCGTCGGTGAACCGCGTGAGCCCGCTCGGTCTGCGGTTCACCCGCGAGGACGAGGCACTGGCGTGGATCACCTCCGAGCGCGACAACCTGATGGCCGCCATCCGGCGTTCGGGCCCGGACCACGCGTGGCGGCTGGCGGCGCTGATCTGGCGGCACTTCAACACGGCGAACCGGTTCGAGGACTGGATCGAGGCCGTCGACTCCGTTCGCCCGGAGGACGACCACGGCCAGGCGCACGTGCTGCTGCGCCTGTCCACCGCCCACGACCGGCTCGGCAGGCACAGCGAGGCGTTCGAGTTCGCCGAACAGGCGCTGAAGAGGTGGTCCCGGCTCGGTGACGTGGCGGGCGAGGCGGCGACGCTGTGCGCGCTCGCCATGTCCGCGATGCAACTCGGCTCCCATGACGAGGCGGTCCGGTGCTTCGAAGCCGGGCTGACGAAGTACGAGCAGTGCGGGGACCTCCGGGGCCGGGCGCACGCGCTCAGCATGCTGGGCTACCTCAACGAACAGCACCGCAGGTACGACATCGCGTTGCGGCAGCACGGCGAGGCCGTGCACATCCTGCGGGAGATCGGCCACCAGCAGGGACTGGCGCACGCGTTGAACAACCGCGGCGCGAACCGGCAGCACCTCGGGATGCTGGAGGACGCCATCCCCGACCACCTGGAGGCGCACGAGATCGCGGTCGAGCTCGGCGACGACTGCGTGGCCGCCTACGCGTTGACCAACATCGCCGACGCCCACCGGCTCGCCGGCCGGCTGGGCGAGGCACTGCACCACCACGAACTGGCCTCCGCCGCCGCGGCGGACCTGGCAGACGCCGACCTGCGCGCGAGGCTCTTCCGCGACCGGGCCGCCACGGCACGCGACGGAGGCGATCTGGCCGGCGCGCTGCGCCTCTACCTGGCGTTGCTGGACGTGGCCACCGGAACGGGCAACCGCACGCACCAGTCCCACGGTGAAATCGGTGTGGCACGGACGATGCACGCGCTGGGCAGGCATTCCGACGCGGTGGCGCACTGGAACGCGGCCGAGGCCGTGTTCACCGAGCTCGACCAGCCGGAGGCGCAGGAGGTGCGGGCCGAGCGCGCGGGGATGACCTGTGCGTGCGGTCAGCGGTGAGACAGGAGCCGTTTCAGGTCGGGGTAGACCTCGCGCACCGCCGCGTGGTTGTGCCACCTGCCCAGGGTTCTGGCCAGTTGCCGCAGATCCGTCCGGATGGTGGCCGAGTCGACGTGCGCCGCGTCGTCGATCGTGGCGGCGAGCGTGCGGCAGCTCTGGTCGACGTCACCGGACAACGCCTGGGCGAGCGCCTTGCGCGTGCCGAAGCGTGCCCTGGTGCGGCGTGACGTGAGGGGCACGAGCGCCAGCTGCCGGTCCAGCACGACGGCGGCCTCGGCGTTGAGCCCGAGGTCGCTCAACGCCCATCCCCTGGCCAGTTCCAGCGGATCGGGCGCGCTGGGGCCGAGCGCCGGGTACGGGCTGTCGGGCTGCGCGAAGTCCATCAGTCGCACGGCGCGGTCGAACGCGCTTTCGGCGGCGTAGCGATCTCCGGCGAGTGCGTGTCCCTGCGCTTCGCGTCGTGCGGCCAGCGCGAGGACTCGTGAGCCGGCGTTGCCGATCCACTGCGCCTGCTGGGCGAGGTTGATCGTGCTCCGGGCATCCTGCCGGTAGAACGCGATCCCCGCCTCCCGCACGAACGAGTAACTCGCGATGTCCGGGTCCCCCGCCGCGCGCGACAGTTCGGAGGCCTGCCTGGTCCACCAGAGCGCCGCCTGCTCGTCGCCTGCCTCCTGGCTCATCCAGCCGGTGTACTCGGAGAGGCGTGCGGCGAGCCTCAGCAACCCCGTGCCGATAGACCCCGTGTTCTCCCGCGCCATTCCGTGCACCGTGTGCTGCAACGCTTTCAGCGGCTCGATGAGCACCATCGGGCTGGTGCGCAGCCCCAGTGCGCGCAGGTTCTCGAACGAGGTGCGCATCCCCGCGACCACCTGTGCGTCCGGGACCGGCCGGAACCCGCTGCCGGCGAGCGCGCCCGCACCGAGCATCGTGCCCGCCACCAGCACCTGACGGCGGGCGAGTGCCGGGGCGCCGCGCATCGCGGCCTCGATCAGCCGCCCGCCCACGCCGAGCACGCCGTCGCACAGACGGGCCACCGTCGGCGTCGGCGGTTTCAGGTCGTTCTCGATCTTGCTCAGATAGCCCTTGCTGTAATGAATCGACTTCGCCAGCTGCCCCATCGACAGACCTGCGGCGATGCGGTGTTCACGCAGCAGCTCACCAAAACTTCCGGCCACGATTTCCTCCCGGTCCGGCGTCAGCCGAGTACATCACCAGAATCTGCCCGGCGCAATCGCCCTGGCCATGACAAAAAATGGCCAGGGCGCATTAGCGGCTATGTCATCCGTGCCACGGGTTGCCGCCGCCGTTCTGGTTCTCCGTGGTGGTCGTGGTGGTGGGAGGTGGCGGCGGGGTGTCGTCCGCGTTCGCCGTGCCGCCACCGGAAACGGCGGCGGCGACAGCGAGCGCGGTCACCAGCGTGGCGGCACCGGCGACGAAAGTGGACACGATTTTGGACATGACGAATCCTCCGAAGGAAATCGCAATTGATTTCGGGATTTCGCCCGCCGTTCTGCGGGCTACTTCGAGGATTCATCTTCAGAATTCGCAACAACAGGTGTTTCCCGTTGCCCACCGAGGTGGTCAACACGTCCACTCCTCATCCACTTCTGGTCGACACCCGGCGTGGATGCTGCGCGCACCCGGCCGCCGGCCGGCCTCACCGAGGAGGTTGGAGTGACCGAATCCGCGACCTACGACATCGCCGTGTCGTTCGCAGAAGAGCAGCGCGCCGTGGTCGGCGAGGTGGTCGAGGCGTGCCGGCAACGCGGCCTGACCGTGCTGGAAGGCAACGACCTGCCAGAGGCACGAGTGCGCTTCTTCGTGCCCTTCGTGTCCAGTGTGGACGAACTGGTGGTGAACGGCGACGAGCACGTGCTGCCCGTGCTGACAGGTGACGCCCCCGCGCCGTCATCGTTCCTGCGCACGGACGAAGGTCTGGTCGACACGCTCGTCAGTCGAGTGGAGGCGGCCGAAACGGCGGGCAGGGAACGGGTGTCCGTCGCTCAGGTGGCGACCGAGCCCGAGGTGGCGCCCACGACCGAGGAGGTCCCCGCCACGAGCCCCTTGCGTTCTCTGGCCGAACAGTTCGCCGCCGCGGGTGCCAAGCGCGACCTCTCCGGCACCCTGCACCTCGGCGACACCACGATCGCGGTCCGCGTCGAACGTGCGGGCGACACCGTGTACGCGGTGGAGGTTCGCGACGAGACCGTGAACTTCGTCGTCCTGGGCGGCACCACCGAGCTGCTCTCCACGCTGCACCAGCGGATCGAAGACATGCTGGCCTCGTAACGCGAAAATGGGCGGTGCCCCCGTCGGGGACACCGCCCTTTTCACTGCCTGCCGGCTCGCTCGACCACTTCCTCGAGCCGCAACGGGCTCGGCGGGTGATGACTCAGGCACAACGGCGCCCGCATCCGCCGGAACCCGAACGTGTCCCCGGTGACGTAGAACTGCCCCCGCTCCAGCCGGGAGATGTCCGCGATCGAACTCCCCTTGGCCCGCGCCATGTCCGTGGCCGCGGCGATCTGAGCAGGACTGTTCAACCGCCCGAAGAACTGCGTGGTCGCGTTGCCGGTGACCTGGTTGTGCACACCCTTCGGCGCCTGGGTGGCGAGCAACAGCCCCAGCCCGTACTTCCGGGCCTGCGACGCCAGCAGGATCGTCGTCTGCGTGCTGGCCGTCGCCTGACCCGACGGCGCGATCGTCTGCGCCTCGTCCATGACCATCAGCCCACCGAGCGGCCGATCGACCGCCGGGTTCCGCTTGATCCAGGCGAACACCTCCAGCTGCAACTGGCTGATGAACCCCTGCCGTTGCTCGTCGGACGGCAACCCCACGAAACTGATCACCGAGATCCGCGCCTTCTTGCCCGGCGCCGGCTCCAGCAGCACACCGGGATCCGTGGGTTCCCCCTGCCCGGCCAGCAGAGGATCGTTGACCATCGCGGCCCGCAACGTCTCCGCGAGATCAGCCGCCGTGGCCGCCGCGGAGTGCAACTTGCTGACACCCTCCGGCAACTCCGCCAGCAGGTCCACGAACCCGTTCAGATCCCGCCTGTCGTCACGCGCGTAGTACCGCAACGCCTCCTTGAGCACAGCCCGCCCCCGAACAGCGAACTTCGTCCCGTTGGCGATCCGCGCATGAGGCAACAGCCGGGCCACAGCGGCCTCCACCGCCGCCCCGAACTCGTCCTCGTCCCCGCGCACCAGCGCAAAATCAGGCAAGGGATGAAAACTCAGCGGCCGCCCACCGGACCGCCCAGGCGTCCACACAACGACCTCGGTACCGGCGAGGTACTCAGCGGCCCTGGCCTCGTCCCCGGCCCGCCACTCCCCCGGCACCTCGGGCCACGCATCCCCCAGCCGCGCCAGGTCGTTGTTGGGGTCCAGCACGATCGCCGAAACCCCTTGCAGCGCACACTCTTCGACGATCCGGCGCAACAACACCGTCTTACCGCTACCGGACCCGGCGAACACGATCGCGTGCTTGCGCAACGACTCGAGCTCGATCCGGATCTCCCCGTCCATCCCGAGCACGATCTCACCGCCGCCCTGCTCCTGCAGCGGTTCTGGTCTCGCAGCCTGGTTCTCCGGCTTCGCCCGCTGCGGTTCTTCTGGCTGTGGCATCTCCGGCGCCGGCGGAGGGCGTGTCTCCTGGTGACCGCTCCTCGCGGTGGTCCGTACCGCACCAGGCATGATCTGTCGCAGGAACGTGGTGCTGCTGGCCGGTTTGCGCGCGGCGAGCCACGCGAACAGCTGATAGCTCTGCGTCGACCACATCTCCTTGAGCGCACCGAAAGTCCGCAGGTCGTCGTCGGAAACGTCGATGCTCCTGCCGCCGGCGCGTTCGAACTCCGCGACCTCGCCGCGCGTCTTGGCGCCGGTCCACCCCTTGGAGCCGTTGCGGATCAGGATCAGGTGACGGCCCCGGACGATCGCCGCCGCGGCACGGGCGTCCCGCAACCTGCGCAGCACGCGGTTGCCGTGGCTGCTGGCGATGAGCCGGAACACCCAGCGCTCCTCGACGTCCTTCTCCTCGTCCACGGTGTGGCGCAGCCCCGCGTGCAGGCTGTTGTCGTCGGCCTGAGGTTCCGGATGCCAGGTCAGGTCGTCGTTGCCGATCTCGGTGACCCACGACTTCAGGCCGGCCAGCAGCAACGCCGGCATGACCTCGTCCTCGTTGTGCGGCTTGACGTCCGCCGCCGCCAGACTGGCCAGTGCGCGCAGTCTTTCGAACTCGGCGTCGAGCTCGGCCAGGTCGTCGGGCTCCTGCTCCGGGGATGTGACGGGAGCCTGTTCGGGCTTCTTGGCCGTTTTCCGCGCCGATTTCTGGGTCGGCTGCTCCTGAGGGGGCTGCTCCTCGAACGAGCGCAGCTCCCTGATATCGCCGTGGAAGCAGCTTTCCGCGTGCGCGTGGATGCGCTTGAGCAGCTCTCGTGGAGTCATCGGCTGCCAGGATCTGAACGCCTCAGGAGCGACTGGCCACGTCGGGTGCGGTGGCGTGATCCCCTTGCGCTGGTAGATGGAGCCCAGCCACTTCTCCACGAGGACGCGGGCGAGCTCGGCATCCGTGATGGCGACGAGGATCGGGGTCGTGGTGAAGCGGTCGCCCACGGTGTCGCTCGCGATCGACCCGAGCCGCACCCAGGTGTTGGGCAGGCACGCCACCACCGTCAGCGTTCGCCTCGTGGTCTCGCGGAGCTGCATCAGCCCGTCGGAGATGAGTGCGATCTCCTGTGCCAGCTCGCTGTTCGTCGTCTCCTCGTCGAAGGCTTCCTGGCTCTTGTTGACGAGCGTGTCCAGCTGGTCGACGGCGACCACGCACGGACCCGTCAGCGCGAGGATGCGGGAGATGTCCCGCACGAGCGTCTGCGGGCGCTTGGGCTTGACCGGCAGGCCCCAGTGACGACGTTCGTCCTGCGACTCGTCCAGTCCTTCCAGGTAGGCACGACCGATCTCCGCGTGCTCGGAGGCGTACAGCACGAGCGCTTTGACCGTGTCACCGCATTCGACCGCGATCCGGCCTTCTACCTGGCGCAGGCCGTTGAGCAGCACACGGAGGTCGTCCGGAATCAACGGAGCCTCACCCAGGACCGCCCTCGTGACC
This sequence comes from Lentzea californiensis, assembly GCF_024648825.1. Lineage (GTDB taxonomy): Bacteria > Actinomycetota > Actinomycetes > Mycobacteriales > Pseudonocardiaceae > Lentzea > Lentzea californiensis. The sequence goes on along the minus strand of NZ_JANBBE010000013.1, from coordinate 47,058 downwards.
TCCTCCGAGGCGTTCGCCCGCTCGCACAACTGCTTCAGCAACACCGTCAGTTGGAAGTCGCCGTCATCGTTGGTCCTGAGCAGTTCGCTGCGCATCGCGTCGGCGACGTCGTCCCAGAACATCTGACCGGACGTGAGCTCGATCAGGAAGAAGTACCCGCCTTCCCGCTGCACCATGCGACGCACCGAGCCGAGCAGGTGGGTCTTCCCGATGCCCTTGCGTCCCTGCAACGCGAGCCCGATGGGGCTGGGACCGTTGCTCGCCTTGGCATCCGCGATACCGGTCCTGATGCGGTGCTCCGCCCTCGGGTGCAGACCGTCGACGTGCGACGGCGAGGTCTGCCAGACGTCGTCGGGCGTCTCGGCGGAGTTGAAGCGCAGTGCGGCCAGCGCTTCCCGCAACTGGGCGGTCATGACGACTCCTCGATCGCGATGAGGTGCAAGTCCTCACCACCGATCCGAACCGCCGAGGCACGGTCTTCCGAGGTGAGCATCTTGGTGTTCGAGTCCGGTGCCAGGTGGACGGTCCCCGTCTTCATCATCTCCAGCAGCACGTCGTCCACCTCGTTCTTGCCGGCGCCGTTCAACCGGGGACGGACCCTGGCCAGACGGATCCAGTCCTCCGGCGCGGTGGCCAGATCGGCGTAGGCCGCGCGGATCAACGACTGCAGGTCGCCCGAACGAACGGCCTCGGAGAGCAGGCCACGCCGGTGGAGGAACCCGATGGCACGGCGAAGAATCTCGGTGTGCGCCCGCGCCAGTGGTCCCGAGCTGGCCGGCCCTTCCCCGCCCACGAGGTCGTTCATGCACCACTCGACACCTTTGTCGGTGATCTCGTGCACCAGCCTGCGGCCCTCTTTCGAGGTCGACATCAACTCGTCGTCGTTCAGCGGACCGCGTTCCTTGGGCGGCAGCTTGATCTTGAACCGGTCGTTCATCTCCTTGTGCTCGATGGCGCGGTCTTCCAGCATCAGCTGCATCAGTGCCGCCCGTGCCTGAGGGCCGTACGTCTCCGGCATCACGCCGCCTTTCAGTTCGTCAACGCGTTGATTCGTCGATCGATCCGGGTGAGCAGGGCGCCCACCTCGGCACGCAGTCGCACCGGTACCTCGATCCCGGCACCGTCGCGGTGGGACTTGCTGAGCAGCAGGAGGTCGGCCGATCGGTCGCGCAGCAGGTCCATGTCCCCGTCGTCGAGCGCTGAGGCCATGCCGAGCACCGTCTCGTCGATGAGCGCGAACCTCTCCGCGTACGGCAGCAACTCGGGCAGCTCCCTCAGAGCCGCCTCAGCACCGCGCAGGGCCTCGAGGTCCGGTTCGGTCTCGGGGGCCGGTGTCGCTCTGATGAGGTCGTGCAGTTCCCGCGCCACCCGGACGGGACGCGAGGTCCGGTCGAACTCGAGGTGTCTCAGGCTGCGCAGGAAGCCGGGCAACCGCTCGCGGTCCGTTCCGCGAGTCAGCAGGCAGAACATCTGCCGCTGGGCGCCGTCTGGCCCGAGCGTGCGCCGCATGAACCGTTCCGCTTCGGTCAGCTGCCACCGGCTCAGCTCGCCGTCGACCACGAGACAGAGGTGCTCGGCGGGGTCACCGGTCTGATCGAGGAACTCCGGATCACCCGACACCGACCTGTCCGCCGTCACGCCGAGCAGTCGCAGCTCGGTGATCAGCTCCGTTCCCGTGCGCCACAGCGTTCGCGGGCTGGACACGAGGAGATCCCAGTCGAACTTGCGCCGCCGCGTGCGAGCGGCCGCGACGTAGGCGTCACGGTTGTCGGCCAGCAGGTCGGTCCGATCGAACTCGTGCGCCATCACCGCGGCCACGGTCTCCAGGGCGAAGGAGATCTGGTCCGGCGACGGAGGGCGCTCTGCCAGCACGGGAAGCAGTTCGCCGAAACTCCAGTAGGAGATGTACGGAACCGTCAGATGCCGCACCATCTGTTCCGGGGTGACCCCCTTGACCAGCCAGTTGTCGAACAAGGGGGCGACGACCCCTACGCACTTCTGCTGCCACTCCTCGGCCCGCTGGTACTCCATCCGGTTGTCCAGCCGGGACAGCACCGGCATCACCTGATGACGTGGCCGGTCGTAGGGCAGCCGATCCCTCGCCATGTCCGCGAGGTAGGCGATGTCCACCACCTCGTTGAGGTTCTGCTCGTTGGCGGTGAACACCACCACCAGGCGGTCCGGGAGCTGCGCGGTGCAGATGCCCGCGATGTCGGAGACACCGGTCCGGCTGTCGATCAGCACGAAGTCGTACTTGGCGGTCCACTCGTCGCGGCGGTCTTCGAGGAACGCGGCGAACCCCTGCTCGTAGAGGTGCGACCAGTCGATCTCCTGCATCCGGTACGTGTAGGAGGCATCGAGCTTGTTCCCGACGACCTTGCCGGCGGCCATCAGGTCGAGCACGCCGCCCTCGACATCGACCCGGACGGTGTGTGATCCGGGTGCTTCGACCTTCCTGATGAAGTCGTAGGTGAGATCGACCACGCCGCTGTCGGGCATCTGGGCGAGGTGCGGGCGGAAGTAGAGGTGAAGACCTGGTGCCTCCAGGTCCCAATCGATGACGAGCACCCGGTAACCCCACCGAGCGAGCAACACCGCCGTGTTGGCCAAGGTGAAGCTGCGCCCGACACCGCCTTTGTAGGAGTAGAACGTGATCACGGTTCCGGACATGGCTTGAACCTCGGCAAGGGCGTTCGCGGAGTGACGATCGGGTCTGGACGTTCGACGATCGGCCAGTCGGGCTCCCAGTCAGGAACCTGGTCCGCCAGTTCGACCAGATCGCGCGCCAGCTGCTTCACCTCTTTGTGGAACTGGAAGTAGTGAACGGTCTGCTGGTAAACCGGATCGGGATGCGCGTATTCCTTGAAGTCGTGCCAACTGCGCATCCGTTCCTCGATCGGGAAGTTCTCCGAATCCGAGTAGAGGATCGGGTAGATCAGGCCCTGGGGGATCTTGGCGCTCGCGAAACCGAGCAGGTCCTCCCGCGCCCGCATGCTGTAGAGCTCCGCCATGCACCAGCCGGACGTGAAGTAGTGCGGCGTCATGACCTGGATCATGATCTTGCTGCGCCGCAGCGAGGTCTCCAGGTTGTGCGACCACTCCACCGCCTTCGGCATGAACCGGTCCATGTAGACCTTGGGCGCGGGCGCGCACTCGTCGGCGAGACACTCGACGAGTTTGTTGTAGAAGTGGTTCAGCAGCCATTTCTGCACACTGCCCTGGCGGCTGTAGCTGATGAAGAAATCGAACTGATAGCCGGACACAGCGACCAACAGTAGATGCGACTATGCCGCGATAAAAGACAAAAAAGTGGGCATTTTCAGCCCTTCCGACCAATAATTGGACATAAACTGGGCGGGCGAGAGGGTGCCGCGAACAGCAAGAAGCCCTCGATCATGTTCGATCGAGGGCTTCTGCGTTGAGTGGACGATACAGGGATTGAACCTGTGACCCCTACCGTGTCAAGGTAGTGCTCTCCCGCTGAGCTAATCGTCCGAGCGGATGACGAGACTCGAACTCGCGACCCTCACCTTGGCAAGGTGATGCGCTACCAACTGCGCTACATCCGCGTGCGCCTCGGTTTCCCGTGGTGCGAGAGGAACTTTATCCGACGGTCCCCGGAAGCTCCAAATCGGCTGATCCCGAGCGCTCGGCCGCAGGTAGTGACATCTGACCGGCGACTCATTCGCCGCCACGTCGGCGGCCCCGGACAGCGCAAACGACAGCGGGGCCAGGTGCTCTGTGCACCTGGCCCCGCTGTCGATCCAAAGTGGACGATACAGGGATTGAACCTGTGACCCCTACCGTGTCAAGGTAGTGCTCTCCCGCTGAGCTAATCGTCCGAGGCGGAGACGGGAATCGAACCCGTGTACAGGGCTTTGCAGGCCCTTGCCTAAGCCACTCGGCCACTCCGCCAGGAGCATGACCCCACGCAAAGTACACCGTGGAACCACAGAGCGGATGACGAGACTCGAACTCGCGACCCTCACCTTGGCAAGGTGATGCGCTACCAACTGCGCTACATCCGCGTACACCACTGACTTCATGATGTTGAAACGAAGCTTATACGAGGGGATCAAGCGGGTTTCACCGGGGGTGCCCGCTTCGCCATCGCGGGCCCCCTACCTCGGGTTTTTCAGCTCAGGTCGTTCGAAATGAGGTGCGTCAGCGCCTCGTCGACGTTGACCCAGAGGTGCTCGTTGCCCGGCACGACGACGTCGTATGTCCGGTCGAGGAAGTCGGCGAGTTCCTGAGCGGACGCCTCGAACATGGCGTGCCCGGAAGGCGAACTCAGCTCGATCACGACGACCTCGGGGTCGTCGGCGGCGGGGCGGATCCGGACGTCACCGTCGCCGGCGTCGGCGATGAGACCGTCTGCGAGCAGGTCGCGGGCGTACACCCACTCGACCCAACCGGCGCGGCCGGTGCGGAACGCGGCGACGACCGCGTACGGGTCCTTCGTGTCGTATCGAAGCTCCACCTGAACCGGGACCGCAGGGGTCCTCGGTGCCAGCAGGTCGAAGACCGCTGTCGAGCGGAGCGTCACGTGATCGTTGCGCATCGTCGTTACCCTCTTCTCCCTTCCCGGTCAATGAAACGACCGAGCACCTTAGTTGTGACGTGCATGTGGCGAGGAACGCTCGTGAATCGGGTCCAGATCACCCCATCGGGTCAGCTCGACTCCGCAACGCGACCGTTTGCACGCGCTCCGTGGCCTCCTCGCTCGTTAGCCGGTGTTCAGCGACTCCCATCTTGCTGGGTCTAACCTGAACCCGGTACCGGCTGTTGCGCGAATGTTGGACGTGAGGACATCTCTGGTGGCTGACTCGCCCGGCCCAACCGTTGCGTCGAGCGACGGCCGGCCGACCGATTTCGAGCTCGTGCAAAGACTCGCACAGGGCGATCGGTCGGCGTTCGGTGAGCTGTACGACAGGTACGGCACACCAGCATATTCGCTGGCCAGGCGCATCTGCGTGGACCCGGAACTGGCCGAGGACGTCGTCCAGGAAGCCTTCCTCGCGCTCTGGCGGCACCCCGCCAGGTTCGACCCCGCCCGCGGAAGTTTCGGCACCTGGTTGATGACTTTGGTGCACCACCGCGCGGTCGACGCCGTACGTAAGGAGAACACTCAGCGTCGTCGGACTGTTCCCCTCACCGACGACATCTCCCCTCCTGCCGAAGGTTCCGACCACGCAGCGTTGGTCAGCGTGGTGAGCGCCGAGGTCAGAGCAGCCCTGCACACGTTGCCGGAAGAACAGCGCCAAGTAATAGCGCTCGCCTATCTCGGCGGCTACACGCAGTGCGAGGTGGCGAAGCTGACAGGCGTCCCGCTGGGGACTGTGAAATCGCGCACGTTCGCGGCGATCAGACGCCTTAGAGGCACGTTGGGGAACTTGTGGGCCGGAGAAACCGGCGAGACGACAGGAGTTCACCGGTGAACGGCGACCTGTGCGCTCACGAGGAGCTCGCCGTCGGCTGGGCGATGCACTCCTTGGAGCCAGACGAGGAAGCAGTGGCGCGCGACCACGTGCCGACCTGCGCCACCTGCCAGCGCACCGTGCAGGCGACGCAGGAGGTGCTGGCCGGCATAGGCAGCGCGGTCCACCAGGAACAACCACCACCGCGCCTGCGCGCGAAGCTGATGGAGCAGATCGAGCACATCCCCCAGGAAGTGCCCGTCCAGCACACCCCGCGCCACGCGGCGCCGATCCCGCTGCGCCCGCAACACCGCCGCCGCACAGGCCGCGTCCTGCTGGCCGCCGCGGCAGTACTGGCCGTGCTGGCAGGCGCCGGCTACCTGGGCGTGCGCGTGAACCAGCTCTCGAACCAGGTACGGGCCTCCGAGGCCCGCACCAACGACCTGAACAAGGCCCTTTCCCTGGCCGCCGACCCGTCGACGAACAGAGCGGTCCTGCGCACAGGCTCAGGCGACGAGGTGGCAGTGGTCCTCTCGAACCCGACCTCTGCCGCCGTGATGCCGACCAGCCTCAAACCGAACGACTCGGGACACGTTTACGTAGTTTGGGGCGCAAGCACCCCGGCGCCGGTACCGTTGGCGGTGTTCGACGTACGAGCCGGTTCGACCGACCCGCAACTGCTGGTCTGGTCCTCCGACGCGCACAAGCACACGACCTTCGCGGTGTCGCTCGAACCAGGCCGCCAAGCCCCTCCGAAACCCTCGGAAGTGCTAGCGGGCGGCCAGGTTGCACCCGCCTGAATCCCAACAGGATGATCGACACATGACGAAGCCCGACGTGAAGCCCGAAGAGCACAAGGGCTGGCGCCACTGGTTCCACCGGAACCCGGCGCTGAACCTGGCCTACCGAATCGGCGTGGGCGTGATCGGCGGCCTGGTCCTGGTCGCGGGCGTCATCATGATCCCGTACCCGGGCCCAGGCTGGCTCGTGGTGTTCGCGGGCCTGGCCATCCTCGCCACGGAGTTCGAGTGGGCAGGCCGAGTCCTCAAGTTCGCCAAACGCTACTACGACCGCTGGGTCGAGTGGCTCAAGCGCCAGCCGTCCTGGGTCCGCGGCCTGGTGATGGCGGGCGTCTGCGCCATCGTCCTCGTGACCTGCTACTTCCTGAACGTGTTCGCGCTGGTAGGCGGCTGGTTCGGCCTCGAGTGGAGCTGGTTGCAGAGCCCGATTTTTGGTTCTCGTTGATGATGTTGTAGGCTATGGCCACACCGCGAGAGCGGGACAGCACGACAACAGAACACGGGCGTTTAGCTCAGCGGGAGAGCGCTTCGTTCACACCGAAGAGGTCACTGGTTCGATCCCAGTATCGCCCATATCAGCCGGAAGACCCCTCATCTGCACAGATGAGGGGTCTTCCGGTTTTCGCACGCGCCAACAACTGCCCGCATCGGCCTGCGGGACACAAATCCGTACACAAACGGGGTCTACAAGGTCAGTCGGCCTCCTTCGGCAGGAATAGGCCACTGATGCTCTCCGCCGCCCCCGCATCGAAGTCCGGGATGTCCTCGGTGTAGGTGTCGAGAGTGAACGCGACCGTCGCATGCCCAAGCCGGCTGCTCACGATCTTGGGGTGCACACCGGACCGCAGCGAGATCGTGGCGTAGGCGTGCCGGACGTCGTGCAGTCGAATGAGCGGCACCTTGGCGCGGTCCACCAGCCGGTTGAACTGTTCAGTGATCGTGTCCGGGTAAATCGGCCGACCGTCCTCCCAGCAGAGCTCGGTACGCCTAAGACCTGCACGATCCCTTTGAACAGCGGCGCACGCCGCTGTTCAGGGACCCGAACCGGCGCGCGTTGTCCTGTGGACGAGCGTCGTCAGACCGTCAGTTCTTTCCGACAAAGCTCACCGGCCGGTGCGTTGGTTCCTCCATCGCACCGGCCGGCGAGCGTGTTCAAGCACAACAGCTACTACTTCTTGGCGCACAAGGCCTTGTCGAAGAACTCGAGGACCTCGGCGCGGCCGGGCTCGTCGTTCGTCACCGCTACGGTGACCGCCCGGCCGTCAGTGGTGATCGCGGTGCGGGTCTGGTAGCCGTCGGCGTCGCCGCCGTGGCCGTAGGCGGTGGTGCCGCAGCTCAGGGCCATCTTGATGACGCCCAGGCCGTAGCTCCACCCCGGGGGGAAGCCGGGTGCCTCGATCGTGCGGTTCATCTCCGCCAGTTCCTGGGGCTTGAGCAGCTGGCCGTCGTGCAGGGCGACGAGGAACTTGTTGACGTCACTGGGGGTGGCGATCATCTGCCCCGCGGCACCGGCGATCGACGGGTCGAAGCGGGTGATGTCGGTCAGCTCACCGGGGATCGGCTTGCCGTTGGCGTCGCTGCTCGGCAGGTAGCCCCGCGGATGCGGCGTGCGGATCTCGCGGTCGCCCGGTCCCGGGTAGTACGTCTCCTTGAGGCCGATCCGGTTGATGATCTTCTCCGTGATCACCTCGGCGAGGGGCCGCCCCGCCGCTTTCTGCGCCACCAGACCCAGCAGCACGTACCCGGCGTTGCTGTACTCCCACACCCTGTCCTGTCCTGGAGCGAACGTGGGCGCTTGCGTCAGCGCCGCGTCCAGCAACTCCCGGGCGTCGAAGTAGCGATCCCTGATCGGCAGGATGCCCTGGGGCATGAGGGGCATTGCGCGGGTCAGCCCGCTGGTGTGGTTCAGCAGTTGCCTGATGGTGATGTTCCGGCCGTCGATCGCCGCACCGTCACCGGTACCCCGCACCACACCCGGAAGGAACTTCTCCACCGTGTCGTCCAGTGCGAGCTTGCCCTCGCCGGCCAGCTGCAGGACGGCCACCGCGGTGTACATCTTGGTGTTGCTTGCGATGCGCACGTAGCCGTCCGTGGGCACCTTCGACTTCGTCCGGATGTCCCCCACCCCGGCGGTGTAGTTCGTCACCCGCCCGTCAGGGTTGCGCACCGACATCAGCGCCCCGGGCAGGAAGCCGTCCTGGACCCCGCCTTCCTTGACCAGCGCGTCGAGACCCGCCTGCAGCGTCTTGTCCTGACCCGGCTTCGACCTCTGCTCCCACGCACCCGCCGACGCCACCGAGGTGACCGCGAGTCCGGCGACCGCCACCGCCGCGATCGCCGCGATCGCCGCACCACGACGCCGGCGCGCGGGGCCCGGGCTGGTTCCGGCCGGGCGACTCAGACCTTTCGACAAGACACACTCTCCAAAATGGACTGTTTGCACTGACACGCTCAGTGTTGCCGCCGCCCCAACGGCCCCGCGATCCCCCGTGCTGCACAACCGCAGTACAGCCAGCACTACCGACGGCCCGATTCCCCGCACAACGACAAGGGCTCTGCCATGGCGCGTCACCGCACCACGACAGAGCCCTTACCGCTCGCTGGTTCTCAGGCCTGGCAAGCGGTCCTGAGACCGGAGGTCATTTCGCGCACAGCGCGGCGTCGATGAGTGCGCCCCGGTCCGCGGCGACGGAATCGTCGATAACCGATCCGTTGAGCGAGGTGACCGTGAGGGTCGCCGCGCGACCGTCATCGGTGGCCGCGTTGAGGGTCGCGTAGCCCGGGATGTCGCCGCCGTGACCCCACGCGACCGTTCCGCAGCTCAACGGCAGGCTGAAGATGCCGAGTCCGTAGCCGGGGCCCGACTTCGTCTCCGGGTCCAGCGGGATGGTGGTGCGCATCTGGGCCAGCTGGGCCGGTTCGAGCAGCTTGCCGCCCAGCAGCGCGCGCAGGAAGGTGTTGAGGTCGTCGGGTGTGGAGACCAGCTGACCGGCTGCCCAGCCCCAGCTCGGGTCCATCCGGGTGAAGTCGACCAGTTCGCGGGTTCCGATGGTGCGCTGGTAGCCCTGGGGGTGCCGGCCGCGGATGTCCTGCTCGCCGACCTCGGGCACGTACGTGTCGCGCAGACCGATCCGCTCGATGACCCTGGTGGTCACCAGTTCGTTGAACGGGCGACCGGTGACCCGTTGGGCGATCAGCCCGGCCAGGACGTAGTTCGTGTTGCTGTAGGACCAGCCGCCGCCGGCGGGCCCGCCGTCCTCCCTGGCGTTCGCCAGGTCGAGCAGTTCGCGCGGTTCGAGGTAGACGTGCCGGTACGGGAAGAAGTCGCCCAAGGGCGCGAACATCGAGTTGGTGTAGTCGGGCAGGCCGCTGTTGTGCTGCAGGAGCCGGCGAACCGTGACCTTGGTGGTGTCCACGCCCTTGGCGCGCACCAGGCCCGGCAGGTACTTCTCGATCGACGCGTCGAGCTCCACCTTGCCCTCACCGGCGAGCTGCAGCACGACCACGGAGGTGAACATCTTGCTCGCGCTGCCGATCCGCACCCTGCCGTTCACCGGTACCTGCTCGCCGGTCCGCAGGTCGCCGAGCCCAGCCGTGTAGTGGCGGGTCCGGCCGTGCCGGTCCCGGACAGCGGCCAGTGCTCCTGGGTGCCGGTCGGCACCGACGACCTTGTCGATGCTCTGCTGGACCGCATCGCGGCGGGGCTCGGCCTGGGCGGCTGGGACCGGGCCGGCGAACGCGAGACCGCCCGCCGCGACCGCCGCCGCCGTCGTGGCCATGCGGCGATACACCGAGGAGAAAGGTCGATATCGCTGGGAAGAGGATGTGAACAAGGCAGACAACTCCTGGGTTCCACGGACGTCGATCTTGCGATGACCGACTGGCTCCAGGCTGCTCATCTCCTCCCGAGTGGACAATCCAGCTCGCTGGACAACCGAGGTAGTGGTGGCACCACCAAGCCGGGGCAGGTCGGCTCGGTCCGATGTGGAGTTGTGCTGATCGGATAGGGTCCCGGCTCGGGGAGGTCGAATGGCACGGGTGTGGCAGCGCCTGTGGGCGTCGCTCGATACCGTTGCGCGCCTGATAGGTGGCCTGGGCACGGCATTGCTCGCAGTGGCCGTCCTCGTCTGGATCGGCGTGGTCGTGCTGCTCAGCTGTGTCGGCATCGGCATTCTCCTGGTGCCCTCCGCTCTGCGCCTGCTGCGGGCGGTCGCGAACCGGGAACGGGCCCGGCTCGACGTTCTCGACCCCGGCCCCGTGCCGCGCGAGGCGCGGGCCGCGGTGCGCGACGTGGCTGTGCGGCGTGAGCTGGCCTGGCTGCCGCTGCACGCCGCGGTGGGCCTTGCTGCCGGGTTCATCGGAATCGCGATGCCGGTCACGATGCTGCAGAACACGACGTACCCGTTCTGGTACCGCTTGCTGCCGCCCGTGGACAACACCCCCAGCTTCATCTTCTGGGACATCTTCTGGGACGTCACAGACCTGGCCGGCGCGTTGGTCGTGGCGCTGAGCGGCGTGCTCTGCGGCGCCTTCATCGTCGCGCTCGGGCCGGCGCTCGTCCGGGTGCAGGAGTGGCCGGGCCGGCACCTGCTGGCGCCACCCGCCGGTGCCGACCTCTCGCTGCGAGTCGCTGAGCTGACCTCCACCCGCGCCGCCGCTCTCGACGCGCACGCCGCCGAGCTGCGCCGCATCGAGCGGTCACTGCACGACGGCACGCAGAACCGGCTCGTCGCGGTGAACGTGCTGCTCGGCGCCGTGCGACGAGCCGTGGACCGGGACCCCGCCGCGGCCCATGCCGCGCTGGACCGAGCTCAGGACGCCGCCGAACAGGCGCTCTCCGAGCTGCGTGCGGTAGCGCGCAGCATCCTGCCCCCGGTGCTGGCCGACCGCGGGCTCGCCGGTGCCCTGGACGGCCTCGCGAGCAGCTGCGGCGTGCCGTGCGAGATGACGGTCGACGTACAGGGCCGGTGCGCCGCCTCCGTCGAGGCCACCGCCTACTTCGTGATAGCCGAGGCTCTCTCCAACGTGACCAAGCACAGCGACGCCGCGAAAGCCGTGGTGCAGGTGGCCAGGGAGGGCGATCGGCTGCTGCTGCGAATCGGCGACGACGGCCGGGGTGGCGCGGACGAGAGCAGCGGGTCGGGCCTGGCCGGTATCCGCCGGCGGATCGAGGCCTATGACGGGCGTTTCACCCTGGACAGCCCGGCCGGCGGGCCGACGACGATGCGAGTGGAGCTGCCGTGCGGATCGTGATCGCGGAGGACGACCCGTTGCTGCGCGAGGGGTTGGCGCTGTTGCTGCGCGCCGAGTCGCTCGACGTGGTGGCCACCACCGACACGCCGGGATCGTTCTTGGCCGCGGTGGCCGAACACGAGCCGGACGTCGCCATCGTCGACGTGCGGATGCCGCCCACCCACACCGACGAGGGGATCGTGGCGGCCGTCGAGGCACGCCGCCGCCGGCCAGGTCTCGCGGTGCTCGTGCTCTCGGCGTACGTGGAGCAGACGTTCGCCACCGAGCTGCTGGCCGGCGGCGCCAGCCGGCTCGGCTACATGCTGAAGGAACGCGTGGGGCGCGTCGACGAGTTCCTGAGCGCGCTGCACCGGGTGGCCGGCGGCGGCACCGCGGTGGACCCCGAAGTCGTCGGCCAGCTGCTGGCCCGCAACCCGCACACCAGTGCGCTGGGCCGGCTGAGCCCCAGGGAACGCGACGTGCTCGCGCTCATGGCCCAAGGACTCGGCAACACCGCCATCGCCGAGAAGCTCGTCATCACCGAAGGCGGAGTGCACAAGCACATCCGCAGCATCTTCGCGAAACTCGACCTCGCACCCGACGACCGGGCCGACCGGCGCGTCACCGCGGTCCTGCGCTACCTCGAGGGCAGCGGACCGAGGTAGCGCAGGTTCGCGTGGTCCTTTCCGGCCGCGCGCTGGACGACGACAGCCGAAGGGCGTCCCGCGGTGCGAACGCGCCCTTCGGTTGTCGCTCAACCAGATCGGGGACGTCTGCCGTCCCCGGTGGCCGTCACTCCTTGACGCCGATGCCGGCGATCGGCGGGACGCGGAGCAGTCGTGCGATGGGCAGGACGGTGGTGAGCAGGGCGAGCAGCGTCGTGCCGCCGATGATGGACACCCATCCCAGCGGGGGGACGTAAGGAATGCTCTGCCCGGTGAGAGTGCGCACCACCGATATCAGGGTGAGCGCGGCGATGGATCCGCCGATGAGCAGGGAAACACCGAGCAGGCCGGACTGTTCCGCGTGGACCATTCTTTTCACCTGCTTCCGGGTGACGCCGACCATGCGCAGTGAAGCCAGTTCACGGCCACGGGTGAGGGCGGCCATGACCATCGTGTTGGCGGCGGCCATGGCGGCGTAACCGATCATGATGCCCATCAGCAGCTTGTTCAACCAAGCACTGAGCGCCAGGTCGTTGGCGAGCCGGCCGGTGAGCCCGGCCGTGTTCGTCACGGTGCTGCCGGGGTGCCGGTCGGTGACGTCGGCCAGCGCGGTGGTGATGTCGGTGCCCGGTTCGGCGCGGACGAGGATCCGCTCGTAGCCGGTGGAGGCGGTGTGGCCCTCGATGACGTCCTTGGTGACGGTGAAGTCGCCGAAGCCGATGCCCCGGCCGTAGATCGCGACGATGCGCAGGGTGGCCGGTGTGCCGTCGCCGAGCCACACCTCGGCCTGGTCGCCGACTTTCCAGCCGTTCGAATCGGCTTGCAGGGCCGACACCGCCATGGTGGGCCCCCGCAGGTCGGCCAGGCTTCCGCTGCGAACCTGGAGGTCCATGGTGTGCTCGACGCCGTCCGGATCGATCGCCTGCACACCACCGCCTTCCCCGCCTCCGAGGATGATCGAGGTGTTCCGCACTCCGGTGGCGGCCACCACGCCGGGAATCTCGCGTATCTCTGCGAGGGCCGTCTCAGGCAGGCTGGTGGCGGAGCTCATGGAGTGCTGGGCGAGCATCCCGGCGCCGTTCTGGGTGACGCTCTGTCGTTCCAGGTTGTCCTGGAGGAACCAGATCGAGCCACCGAGGCCGACCGTCAGCACCAGTGCGGTCAGCACGGTGACCATGCCCTGGGCGTTGGCGCGCAGGTTCGCCGCGGCCAGGTAGCCGCTGTCGCCCCACACCGCGCGCAGCACCGGGCCGAGAAGCCGGGCGGCCACCCGGTTGATCCAGGGGGCGAGCAGGGCGACCGCGAGGACGAGCGCGAACAACATGCCGAGCGCGGTGCCGAGGGCGGCGTTCCCCTTCTGCGTCGTGCTGAGCGTCGTCAGGTAGACGGCACCGGCCAGCGTGGCGAACCCGACGACCAGGCGGATCTTGCTGTTCCGGCTGGATTCCACGGCGATCTCGCCGAGCGCCTCTGTCGGGCGGATCAGCATCGTCCGACGCGCGGCGATCAGCGCGGCCCCCACCGCCACCGCCGTTGTCGCCCCCACCACGGCGGCCGCGGTCAGGGCCCCGCCGCTGAACGGGAACGTGCTCGGGATGAACCCGCGGTCGACCAGTTCCCCGCGCACCCATCGAGTGGCGAACCAGCCCGAGGGCACACCGATCACGACCGACAGCAGACTGAGCAGCCCCACCTCCGTGAGGATCAGCCGGGAGATCTGGCCTGGAGTCGCGGCGACGGCCCGGAGCAGAGCGAGGTCGCGTCGCCGGTGCCGGACCGCGAGGCCGATGGTTCCGGCCACGACGAACATCACCAGCAGCACCACGAACCCGCCGAAGATGATGCCCAGCTGGATCAGCATGTCGCCGGCCGCCAGGTCCGCTGACTGTTCCAGCTGCCCGCGCTCGGCACCGGCGTATGCCTTGACACCGGCCTCGGCGGCCAGCTTGCGCACGTCGGCGACCAGTGCGGCGCTGGAGGCACCTGGCTCGGCGATGACGCCGACGGCGTCGACCTGGCCCTGCCGCGGGTACACGGCCGCCGCGTGCTCGTCGGTGAAGAACACCGCGGGCGACGTGTCGGGGCCCGGCCGGGGACCGGCGTTGCGCACGAGGCCGCTGACCCGGTACACGCGTGCCGTCCCCTCCATCAGAACAGGGACCTCGTCGCCTGGTGCCACCGAGCCGGCCACGCGTTCGTCCAGCGCGACCTCGTTGTCGTTCTTCGGCTGGGCGCCCTTGGTCAGCTGGTAGGGGGTGAGAACCGTGCTGCTCCACCCGTGTCCGGTGGCCCCGCCGTTCTCCAAGATCGCGGTCAACGACGTGTCCGCCACGACGGTGGCCACGCCCGGTACCTGCCGGAGCCGTTCGACCATCGAGGCCGGGACGGTGCCTCCCTCAGGCAGCGGTGCGGTGGCCTCCTGGCCGTTCGTCGTGAGCGTGATGTCGCGATTGGCGACGACGACGTCCGTTGCGGCGTAACGCTGCGACGCGGCCTCGAACCGCAGGCCGGACTCCACGAGCAGTCCCATCGACATCAAGATCACCACTCCGGCCGTCAAGGCCAGCAGGGTGGCGACCGCGCTGCCCTTGCGGTGGCGCAACATCTTCGCGGCTAACTTCAGCATCGGTCAGCGCTCCTGCGTCACGCGCTGACGGCGGCCCAGCAGGGCCAGTTGCTCCGCGATGCGCTCCGCACCCGGCTGCGGCATGTCGTGCACGATCCGGCCGTCGGCCAGCACCATCACACGATCGGCGTACGACGCCGCCACCGGGTCGTGCGTCACCATGATCACCGTCTGACCCGCCTCGTCCACCACCGAACGCAGCAGGCTCAACACTTCCGCCGCGGTCTGGGTGTCCAGCGCACCGGTCGGCTCGTCACAGAAGATGACCTCCGGGCGCGTCGCCAACGCCCGCGCGATCGCGACCCGCTGCTGCTGACCGCCGGACAGCTCCGACGGCCGGTGCGACAGCCGATCAGTCAGCCCGACCTGATCGACGACCTGCCGCACCCATGCGGCGTCGGCACGTTTCCCCGACAGCTGCAACGGCAACACGATGTTCTCCTGCACCGTCAACGCTCCGATGAGGTTGAACGCCTGGAAGACGAACCCGATCTTCGACCGCCGCAGCTTCGTCAGGTCGGTCTCGGACAGTCGCGACAACTCCGTGTCGCCGACCCACACCTGGCCGCCGGTCGGCCGGTCCAGCCCCGCCGCGGTCTGCAGCAACGTGCTCTTGCCCGAACCGGACGGCCCCATCACCGCGGTGAACGTGCCCCGCTCGAACATCGCGTCGACGCCCGCAAGGGCAGTCACCGCCTGCGGTTCCGTGCCGTAGACCTTTCTCAGGCCCTGAACCCGCACCGCTGACGCGGGTCTGCCAACGCCCGCACCAGAAGGTCCATCAACTTGTACATTTTGGATTGACATCACAAAAAACCCGAGGTCCTATTCGTCGATTTCCCAGGCAGGACGGTAATGTCGCCCTCCCGCCGGAACGACCCAGGCAGCAGGCCGCTTCTGGTAGCGCAGGCTGTACCTCTTGCTCCGCGGTGATCCCAGCCTGGATTCGACGACACGGACGTCATCGGCGCGCCGTGGCCACAGCGGTGACGCTCTAACCCTGGCCTCAGGTTGATCCGGGACGATGAGCGGCAAAAGCACCGACTGGAGGGGCGGGCCGGCGTGCGGATCATGATCGCGGATGACGAGGCGGCCATCCGCGAGTCGCTGGAGCGGGTGCTCCAGGTCGAGGGTTACGACACCAGCACCGTCGCCAACGGTCTCGCCGTGCTCGACGGGATCGACGGCGACGAGCCGGATCTGCTGATCCTCGACGTGATGATGCCCCGCCTCGGCGGGGTGGAGACCTGCCGGCGGTTGCGGGCAGCCGGCCGGGATCTGCCGGTGCTGATGCTGACCGCCCGGGATCAGGTCTCCGACCGGGTCGCGGGGCTGGACGCGGGCGCCGACGACTACCTGCCCAAGCCGTTCGCCACCGAGGAGTTGCTGGCCAGGGTCCGGGCCCTGCTGCGCCGCCGCGCGCCGGGTGACGACGAGTCGCAGATCCTGACGTTCGCCGACGTCCGGGTCGATCCCGACAGGTTCGAGGCGTGGCGGGGCGGGCGGCCGCTCCGCCTGACCCGGACCGAGTTCTTCCTGCTGGAGGTCCTCGTGCGCAACGCGACCCGAGTGCTGACCCGAGGCGAGCTGTTCGGCGCGATCTGGGGCTTCGACATGAGCGTCACCTCCAACAACCTCCAGGTGTACGTGAGCTACCTGCGCCGCAAGATGGAGGCCGGGGGCGAGCCCCGGCTGATCTACACGCGGCGCGGCCTGGGGTACACGCTGCGGGAGACTCCCCCGTGAGCAGGCCCGACGGCCGGGGCTCGCGCCGGCTGAGCCGCTGGTGGCGTCGGCGGTCCCTGCGGACCAGGCTGACGGTGATCGCGGCGACGGCCATCGCGGCCAGCGTGTTCATGGCCTTCCAGGTGGCCAGCGAACTGCTGGACTGGGAGCTGCGGAACACCGCGGAGGACCAGCTGCGCGCCGACTCCCGCGTCCTGGCGGCGAACGCGGAGCGCGCCGGTCTGGCGCAGGTCCAGCTACCGCCGTATCCCGGATCCGGTCGGCTGGTGCGGATCATCCTGCCCGACGGCTCGATCCGGACGCCGGTCGGCCAACCCGCGCTGCCCCCGGTCAGCGAGCACGCCGGGCGCGTGGCGCAGGGCGCGTCGGCCGACCTGATGGAGTCGGGCGACAGCGATGACGACGGCTACCTCGTCCACACGCTGCGGGCGGGCGGCGGCGCGGTCCAGGTGGCCCGCGCCGCCGACGACACCCCGATCAACCGGTTCGGGTTGGGCATGCTGCTGATCGGGCTGTTCTGCGTGGCCTGCGGCGCCCTTGTCGGGCGTGCCGTGGCGCGGACCGGGCTGGCACCGATCGACCGGCTGACCGCCGCCGCGGTCCGTGTCGCGCACACCCGGGATCTCGACGCCGACATCCCGGACGAGGGCGGCGGGGAGATCCGGGAGCTGATCCAGTCCATCAACGACATGCTCGCCGCGCTCCAGGACTCCCGGCGGGCCCAGCGGCTGCTCGCCGAGGACGCCGCCCACGAGCTCAAGACCCCGCTCACCAGCCTGCGCCTCAACATCGAGCTGCTGGTCCGGCTCGATCGGCGCGGCACCCTGGACAGCGCACTGCCCTCGGAGAGCCGGACCCGGCTGCTCAACGACCTCGGCGCCCAAGTGGCCGAGTTGAGCACCCTTGCCGCCGAGCTGACCGACCTGGCGCGCGGTGACGTCACCGACGAGAACACCGAACTGCTCGACCTCGCCGACGTGGTGGTGGCCGCCTCGGCGCAGGCGTGTTCCCGCATGCCCGACGTCGAGGTCGCGCTCGACGTGACCTCCGTGTGGGTGAGCGGGCGTCCCGCCGCGCTCCGACGGGCGGTGCTCAACCTCATCGACAACGCCGGCAAGTGGTCCCCCGCGGACCAGCCGGTCCAGGTGCGGCTCAGCGCCCAGGGCACTTCGGCGGTGCTCGAGGTCGACGACGCCGGGCCGGGCATCGACGCCACCGACGTACCGCGGGTGTTCGACCGGTTCTACCGCGCCGACAGCGCCAGGGCGTTGCCGGGATCCGGTCTGGGGCTGTCGATCGTGCAGCGGGTCGTCGACGCCCACGGCGGCCAGGCCACCGTGGGCCGCTCCCCACGCGGTGGCGCGCTGCTCCGGGTCGACCTTCCGGCCGTCCCGATCGCGCGGCTCACCGCCGGGGACGACACCGCGGTGCGCTGACCCGCCCCGGCCGCACGGCGCAGGACCGGAGGGCGGCGAACGTCGGGCCCGTGAACAGATCCGGGACGGAGCCTGGGCCCCGTCCCGGATCTCGTCCGCGCTCACCGTTGCAGCGCGGGCTCCTCATCGTCGGCGCGCGGCCGTTGACCGTCCGGCGGCTCCGCCGGCCGCGACAGCTTGCTCGGCCACCACATCCGCCGGCCGATCAGCAGGGTGAGGGCGGGCACCAGGACCGACCGCACCAGCAGGGCGTCGAGCAGCACGCCGAAGGCGACCAGGAACCCGACCTCGATCAGCATCACCAGCGGAAGCGTGGTGAGGACCGCGAACGTGGCCGCCAGGACCAGGCCCGCCGAGGTGATGACGCCACCGGTGGCGGAAAGGGCTTTGAGCATCCCCTCTCTGGTGCCCAGACGCACGGTCTCCTCCCTGGCCCGGCTGGCCAGGAAGATGTTGTAGTCGACGCCGAGCGCCACCAGGAACAGGAACGCCAGCAGCGGCACCGAGTAGTCGACGCCCTTGAACCCGAGAATCGTGTCGAAGACGAACACGCTGCCGCCGAAGGCCGCCGCGAACGAGACGATCACGGTGGCCATCAGGACCAGCGGGGCCACGACCGCTCGAAGCAGCAGCCCGAGGACGAGCAGGACGACGATGAGCACCAACGGGATCACCAGCTTCTCGTCGCGGCCGGCGGTCACCGAGGTGTCGAGGTTCTCCGCGCTCGGCCCGCCGACGATCGCCTCCGCCCCGCTCACCGCGTGCACGGCGGTGCGCACCCGCTTGATCGTGTCGTACTCCGCGGTGGTGTCCGGCGCGTCCGCCGGGAACACGGAGATGTCGGTCCAGCCACCGCTGGTCTGACCCGGGATGGCCACTGCCACGCCGGGAATTTTCTCGACGCTGGCGAGCACCCGCTCCTGGTAGGCCGGCCGCGTGAAGATCGTCATCGGCTGGCCGCCGAGCTCCGGGAAGTGCTGGCGGAGAACGGAGAAGCCGGTGACCGACTCCGGCGCGGACACGAACTGGTCCTGCTCCCGCAGGGCACTGGTGTTGCCCACCAGCCCGATGGCGAGCACGCCCAGGACTCCGAGCGAGCCGAGCGTCGCCACCCACCGGCGGCGGCTGATGGCGGCGCCGAGCCGGACCCACAGCCCCGGCTTCTCCTCCACCGCCGTGCTGAACCGCGGAATGGCCGGCCAGAAGATCCGCCTGCCGAGCAACACCAGCATCGCCGGGAACAGCGTCAGCATGGCCACCAGCGCGCACAGGATGCCGGCCGCGCCGATCGGGCCCAACCCGCTGGTGCTGTTCAGGTCCGCGACGAGCAGGCAGAGCAGACCCGCGATCACGGTGGCCGCGGACGCGACGATGGCCGGCGCCGCGCCGCGGAGCGCGTGGACCATCGCGACCCGGACGTTCTCGTGGTGGTGCAACGCTTCCCGATATCGGGCGATGAGCAACAGCGCGTAGTCCGTGCCGACGCCGAACACCAGGATCGTCAGCAGCGCCGAGTTCTGGTCGTTGACCACGATGCCGAAGCCCTTGACGAGCAGGTAGACGGTCGCCATCGAGGTCAGTGCGGCCGCGCCCACGGCCACGAGCGGAATGAGCCACAACACCGGGCTGCGGTAGGTGATGACGAGCAGCAGCGTGACGACGACGATGGTGGTGAGGAGGACCTGCAGGTCGATGCCGTCGAAGACGGCGTCCATGTCGCCGTCGACCGCGGCCGGGCCGGTCACGTCGAGTTCCAGGCCGGCGGGGCGGTCCTTCGCGGCGTCGCGCAGCGGGCCGACGATGGCCTCCGGTGCGCCGTAGGTCGTGCTCACGTCGAGGGTGAACATCATCGCCTTGCCGTCGGCGGAGGGTCTCGTCCGCGGGCCCTCGTCCTCCTCGCCGGCCGGGGCCAGCGCCTTCGGCGGGTACTGCTGGGCAAGGGTGTTGTGGTGGCGCTCGACCGTCGCGCGGTCGGCGTCGGTCATGCCGCCGGCGCGGTGGTACACGAAGACGAACGTGTTGTCGTCCCCGCCGGGGAGACTGTCCTCCAGCACCGCGACCTTGGTGGACTCGGCGCTGGCCGGCAGGGTGTCCGCGGCTTTGTCGGTGGTGACCGAACTCAGCTTTCCGCTCAACGGCCCCATGACCACCGTCAGCACCAACCACAAGCCGATCACCGACCACGGCACCCACCGGCCTGCCAACCGACCTGCCGGTGTTCTCCCGGACGGCACTGCGTCGACTGCCATTCACGAGCCTCCTGCACACGTGTTACTTCGCCTACCTGGCGCCGACTTCCTACCGAGCGAATCTGAGAAGACCGTTAATGCGGTGCTCAGGCCCGCCGTTAGTCCTAAAGGGACTCGACGGAGTAGTACCGTCGTACCGCCTCCCTGCCGAAGTGACGACCGCGGTACGACGAAACGGGACGGATCTGGCCCTAGCGTTCAGGCCATGACGAGAACTCATAGTCCACTGTGGAGGTTCGGGGCGGCCACCGTGGCGCTGGCGACGACGTTCGCCGTCGTCGCCTGCGGGTCGAACGCCGGCAACGGCGCGGCGCCCGTCCCGCCCGGCTCGCACAACGCTCACGCGGGCCGGCAGCCGGCTCCACCGCAACCGCTGCGCGCAGGCGAGCGGTTCGCCGACCTGAAGATGGCCGAGGCCTACACGCCCGCTCCGCCGGAGGGCGGTGGCACGGACGAGTACCGGTGTCAGGTGATCGATCCGGGTCTGACCAAGGCGGCGTTCCTGACGGGGACCCAGGTCACGCCTGAGAACGTCGCGATCGCGCACCACGCCATCGTGTACGCGGTGCCGCCGGGCGGCGCAGCCGCGGTGCGCGAGCAGGACGCGAAGACCCCCGGCCTCGGCTGGCAGTGTTTCGGCGGAACCGGCGTGAAAGGTGCCGAAGTCGAAGAGGGGGAAGCGGCGTGGGTGGACACCTGGGCGCCGGGCGCCGCGGAGACGCTGTTCACCGAGGACGCCGGCTTCAAGCTCGAACCGGGCAGCCTGATCGTCCTCCAGCTCCACTACAACCTGCTCGCGACCGACGGCAGACCGGCCGGGTCGGACCGCTCGGCGGTGCGGCTGCGGCTGACGGACGGCACGCCGCAGACCCGGGAATTCGTCACGTGGCCGCTCGACGCGCCGACCGACCTGCCCTGCTCCCCCGACGAGTCCGGTCCGCTCTGTGACCGGGCAGCCTCGATCGCGGACGTGACGAAGCGGTTCGGGCCGGAGGTCGGCGGTACCGCGGACGAGCAACTGGAGGAGTGCGGCCAGAGTGCGCCGAAGCCTGGCAACACCCAGACCTGCGACCACCAGGTGGAGGCGCCGATGACGCTGTTCGCCGGTTTCGGCCACATGCACCTGCTCGGGCGCGCCATCAAGGTCGAACTCAACCCGGGCACGCCGAACGCCGAGGTCGTGCTGGACGTGCCGCAGTTCGACTTCGACGACCAGCGGCTGCTGAAGCTGCCTTCACCGGTGGAGATCGGTCCGGGGGACACGCTGAGGGTGACGTGCACGCACGACGCGGGGCTGCGCAAACAGCTGCCGCAGCTGAGCAAGCTGCCGCCTCGCTACGTGGTGTGGGGCGACGGCACCAGCGACGAGATGTGCGCGGGCATCATGACGGTCTCCCCCCGCAAGTCCTGACATGACACGGTTGCGTTGGGACTCCCCGAGGCGGTCGCCGGTCTGGGTGTTGCTGCCGCTGCGTGCTTTTCTCGGCGGCACCTTCGCCCACGCCGGTCTCTCCAAGCTCCTCGACACGCACTACTTGGACGACACCTCCCCACTCGGTGTCCACGCGCAGATGGTGAGCGCCGCCGCGACCTCCCCGATCGGCCCGCTGGTCTCGCTGGCCGCCGGCCACGCGACCGCCGCCGGGCTGGCGATCGCTTTCGGGGAGATCGCGGCCGGGCTCGCCACCCTGCTCGGGCTGTTCACCCGGCTCGCCGCACTCGGCGGTGTCCTCCTCTCGCTCAGCTTCTTCCTGACGGTGAGCTGGACGACTCGGCCGTACTACGTCGGGGCTGACATCGTGTTCGCCTTCGCCTGGACCCCGTTGCTGATCGCGGGCGACGCCGGGGTGTTGTCACTGAGTGCCCGGCTGCGCGCGAAGGTGCGGCACGGGCTCGGCTTGCCGGAGCACCCCACGCCGGAGGAAGACGGGACGGTGCAGGACGACGTCGAGCGGCGCACGGTGCTGCGGAGCGGTCTGATCGCGGGGGCGGCGACCGCTGCCGGAGTCACCGCGGGCAGCGCGCTGGCGCTCGCCCGGCGCCCTGCCGGCTCGCCCGCGGACCCGGTGAGCCGCGGCCCGGTGATCGCCGCGGCCGACGACGTCGCCGTCGGCTCGTCGAAGAGCTTCACGATGCCGAACGGGACGCCCGCCCATCTCCTGCGCCCGGCGCCGGACACCTTCCTGGCGTTCAACGCCACCTGCAGTCATCAGGGCTGCCCGGTCTCCTACGCCGGCCCTGGGTTCCGGTGTCCTTGCCACGGCGCCACCTACGACGAGAACGGAAGGGTGACCGGAGGGCCGGCACCCGCACCGCTGACCGAGATCCCGGTCAAGGTCGTCGAGGGCCGGGTCGTGCTCGCCTGATCTTCGGAGTTCCGGCGGACGCGCGAGGTGAAGCGCTAGACAGGCCGGGTGAGTCTCATGTCGTAGGCGAGGATGACGGCCTGGATCCGGTCCCGTGCGCCGATCTTGGCGAGGACCCGCCCGACATGGGTCTTCACCGTCGACTCCGAGAGCGTGAACCGTTGCGCGATCTCGCCGTTGGTGAGGCCGTGGCCGATGGCGACGAGGATCTCGCGCTCGCGGCCGGTCAAGGAGTCCAGCCGGGGATCCTCCCGCACGGGCCCGCCGAGGTCGTCGTCGAGCTGGTCGGCGAACGCGTCGAGCAGCCGCCGGGTCAGCGCCGGCGCGATCACCGCGTTCCCCGCGGCGACGGCCCGGATGCCGGCGAGCAGCTCCTCCGGGCGGGTGTCCTCGAGCAGGAACCCGCTCGCCCCGGCCCGCAGCACGGCGAACGCGTACCGGTCCACGTCGAACGTCGTCAGCACAAGGATTCGCGAACGCCCACCGGCGGCGACGATGCGCCGGGTGGCTTCGATCCCGTCGACGCCCGGCATGCGGATGTCCATCAGCACCACGTCGGGATGCAGCTCGGTGGCCCGCCGAACGGCCTCCGCGCCGTTCTCGGCCTCGCCGACGATCTCGGTGTCGGGGGTGCTCTCCAGCAGCATGCGAAACCCGAAGCGCTGCAGCGGCTGGGCGTCCACCACGAGCACAGAGATCATGAACGGCTGCCTTCCAGGGTCGCGTGGACGGGCCAGCCGCCGTCCGGCGATGCCTACTTCATACCGAGCGGACCTGAGACGACCGTTAGAACGGCGCTCAGACCGGTTGGCCGCCGGCACGAGACCGTCGCGTGGAGGTGCCGGACGTCGCGAAACCGGATCTCCGGCGATTCCGGCGCCGGCTTTCGGCTAACGTGGGCATGGCCAGCGGACCTGCGCTTCTGCTACCACAGGATGATTCACGAGCGCCTGGAGGATGAGGTGTCACGGACCGGAATTGGCCAGACTGGAACCTGTGCATCGCCATCTACGTAAGGCCGACTGGTTGTGACCGTTCCTCCCAGAGTGCTGGCGGACAGGCGCTGGCTCGTGCTGGCGATCTTGTGCGCCAGTCTGCTGCTGGTGTCCGTGGACGCCACGGTGCTGCACATGGCCTTGCCCGCGCTGGCGGAGGACCTGCGGCCCACCGCCACCAGCCAGCTGTGGATCATCGCGGTCTACTCGCTGGTCGCGGCGCCCCTGCTGCTCGCCTTCGGCACGTTGGGCGACCGGTACGGGCGGCGCCGGGTTCTGGTGCTCGGCTACGTGGTGTTCGGGCTGGCTTCGCTCGCGTGCGCGTGGGCTCCCAACGTCGCGGTGCTCATCGGCGCGCGGGCCGCGCTCGGCGTCGGTGGCGCGATGATCATGCCGGCCACGCTGTCGTTGTTGCGCCAGGCTTTTCCCGACCGTGCCGAACGTCAGACCGCCATCGGCATCTGGAGCGGGGTGGCCGGTTCGGGGGCGGTGCTGGGGCCGCTGCTCGGTGGCTTCCTGGTGGAGACGTTCTCCTGGCACGCCGCGTTCCTGATCAACGTGCCGGTGATGGTCGTGGCGATTCCGTTGACCTACTGGCTGATCCCGGAGTCCGCGGACCCGCCGGACGGGCCGTGGGACGCACTCAGTGCGGTGCTTGCCGGGCTGGGCGTCATCGGGGTCGCCTTCGCGGTCAAGCAGACTCCGCACGGCGGGGCGATGTTCGTGCTCGGGCCGGTTGCCGGGCTGCTCGGGTGTCTGTTGCTCGTGGCGTTCGTGCGGCGGCAACGAAAGCTGTCTGTTCCGCTGCTCGACGTGACGCTGTTCCGCGACCGCGCCTTCAGCGTCGCGGTCGCCAGCGTCCTGCTGGTCCTCACCTCGTTGGTCGGCCTGGGCCTGTTGTTCGCCCAGTACCTGCAGCTCGTGCTCGCGCTGCAACCCATGCCCGCCGCGTTGCGGCTGATGTTCGTCATGGTCTCGGCGGTCGTCGGCAGCGTCGTCGCCGGGCCGTTGTTGCAGCGGTTCGGCAATCGCCGGATGACGATCGCCGGGTTCGCCGTCAGTGCGGTGGCCCTGGCGGTCTGCGCCGCGGGTCTGACGGTGACCGAGAACCTCTGGCTGCTCGGGCCGGTGCTGGCGGCGACCGGGTTCGGTGTCTCCATCTCGCTCACCGCCGCCTCCGACGCGTTGCTCGCCGCCGCACCGGCCGAGCAGGCGGGCGCTGCGGCCGCTGTCGAGGAGACCGCCTACGAGCTCGGCGCTGGGCTCGGTGTCACGGTTCTGGGCAGCATCGCCACCCTGATCTACTCGGCCGGTCTTCCCGGCGTGGCGGCACAGGCGCGCGACGGGCTGACCGAGGCGACAGCGGCTGCGGCCGGGCTGCCGGCCGAAGCGGGCTCCCAGTTGCTCGAGCTGGCCCGTGCCGCGTTCGTGGACGGCCTGCGAGCCGCGCTGGTGGTCGGTGTCGTCCTGTTCGTCCTCGCCACGATCGCCGCGGCACGTGCCCTGCCCAAGACGAAGGAATCACACCACGATGACCGAGCTTGATCTCAAGACCAGCACGACACATCCGGCCCAGCCGGGTGTCAGGGGTGGCTGGCGCACACCCGACCGCCTGTACCGGCTGATCAGCAGCCCGGTCCTGCGGATGGTCCTCGGGTGGGACCTGCCGCGCTACGACCTGCGCGTGATCGACCGGCGCCCCGGCACGGTCTGCCTGGAAGTCGGCAGCGGAGGCGGCTTCTACACCACGGCGCTCAAAACCCACCTGGGCAGCGAGAACACGCTGATCGCCCTCGACCCGGCACCGTCGGCCATGCGATCTCTGCGGCACCGGCTGGACGGCGTGCCCGGTGCGCGGATGTCCTACGTGGCCGGTGACGGCTGCAAGCTTCCCCTGGCCGACGACCAGGCCGACACCCTGTTCTACGGGTACAGCCTCGAGGAGATGCAGGACCCGCTGGCCGCCATCCGCGAGGCACACCGGGTACTTCGACCAGGCGGTGAACTCGTCCTGTTCCTCTGGCGGCCCGTGTTCACCCGGCATCGCCGCCGCCCGGTCGTCGCACTGCTGGACGAGCTCTTCGAACGCCGTCGCGCCTCGGCCGGTCCGCAGAACATCCGGCTGATCTACCGGAAGCCCGCTGAGTGACCTGAGGCTCAGAGGTTGCGGTACGGCCTGCTGAAGAACCCGACCGAGAAGGCCGCGGACACGCCCAGTCCGGCGACGACGATCACGACCTCCGGGGCGCCCTTGGCCAGCGCGGTCCCCGCGAGCAACGCGGAGGCCGGGTAGGCGAGACCGGCGCAGGTGGCCAGCAGGCTCATGACTCTGCCCAGCGCCCGGGCGGGCACCGTCCGCTGGAGCATCGTCATGTAGAAGACGTTCACCGTGGTTTGCAGGGACGCGGCGGTGAACATCGCCGCGGTCGCCACCGCCAGCGAGGAACCCACTGGGACACCTGCCAGTGCGAGTCCCTCGGCGATGCCGAGGCAGAGCGCCACGAGCCCGCGGCGGCGCAGGCGCAGGAGTGCCGGGCCCAGCAGTGCTCCCATGACCGAGCCGGCACCGAGGCCGGCCATCATGACCCCGAACCCGAAGGCTCCCCGGCCCAGCGAGTCCTGGGCGAAGACCGGTAGTGCGATCTCGATCAGGCCGACAGCGGCGAGGTTGAACACGAGCGTGGTCAGCAGGGTCATCCTCACCAGGGGCGCGCCGGCGGCATAGCGCAGCACCGATCGCCACGTCCGCAGCCGGTCGCCGTCGCCGGCGTCCAGCACAGCCGTCTCGCCGGCTGTTCCGGCTGCGGGCTTGGGCGGCCGGATCACCATCAGGGTCAGGCTGGACACCAGGAACGTGATCGCGTCGATCAGCAGGCCCACGCCGCTCCTGAGCGACGCGACCAGCATTCCGCCCAGCGCCGGCCCGGCGATCCTCGACGTGCTCTGCATGATCTGGATCAGGGAGTTGCCCGCGGCGAGCGACTCGGGACGCACGATCTGCGGTAGCACGGCGAACGAGGCCGGCATGAAGATCCCGCCGAGGGCGCCGAACGGAACCGCAACCGTGATCATGGCCCAGAGCGGGATGTGTTCGTTGGCGGTGAGCACGACGAAACCGAGCACGACGAGGCCACGGAGCGCGTCCGCGGCGAGCATCACCGGCCGGGCTCCCAGGCGGTCGGCGAGCGCTCCGCCCACCGGGAGGAAGGCCAGTCTGGCCGTTCCGTAGCAGGCCAGCACCACGCCGAGGTTCGCCGGACCGCCGCCCTGGTCGAGCATGACGAACGGCAGTGTGACCAGGTAGATGCCGTCGCCGATCTGGGACAGCAGCTGGCCGACGAGGTACAGCGCGAAGCGTCGTTCCCGCAGCGGAGCCAGCAGGCGGACGGCGGGCTCTTCGGAGGTCGCGTTCACCAGGTGACGGGCAGCGAGTGGATGCCGTAGAGGAGCGCGCCATCCTTGAACGACAGTTCCTCGACGGGGGCGGCGAGCCGGAGGCCGGGAACTCGGGCGAACAGGGTGTTGAACACGATCTCGAGTTCTACACGGGCCAGGTTCTGGGCGATGCACCGGTGGATGCCGTGGCCGAAGGCCGGCTGCTGATGTCCCGCGTCGCGGTCGAAGTCGAGTTTCTCCGGATGGGCGAAGACACTCTCGTCCCAGTTGGCCGCCGCGGTGGACACGACGACGGCGTCGCCCTCCTTGACGACCATGTCGCCGACCTCGATGTCGGCCGTCGCCACCCGCAGCCCACTCGGGTCGGTGATGCTGGGTGGCGCAGGATCTCCTCCACCGCGCCAGAGGTGCGGGACGGGTCGGCGCGGATCGCGGCCAGCTGCTCGGGGTTGTCGAGCAGCAGCACGGTGCCGAGTGAGATCACGTTGGCCGTGGTCTCGTGCCCGGCGGTCAGGAGCGACCAGGCACAACGCGGCGATGTCCTCCTGGTCGAGGACGCGCTTCTCCTGGTTCTTGGCGATGACCCGGCCAATCAGGTGGTCGCCCGGCACGGCGCCCGGTTGCTCGGCCTCCTCCACCTTCGCCGCCACCAGATCGCTGAGTCCCCAGTGGACACTGACGACCTTCGGTCCGCGTGCCGTGCGCCGTACTCGTGTGTGGGTGATGCCGTATCGCACGCCGACCGCCCGCTGCGCAGCTGTCGCCAACGCGGTCGTCTCCTCGTCGGCGAACGCCGAATCCACGCCGGTGGCCGGCAGTCCGAGCGCTGCGGCGGCGTGCGCGCGCTCTGCACGGACCTGGCACCGTCCAAACTCGACACTCCGTCGACCGCCGCCCTGTCGGCGAGGCGCGTAGCCGCCTCGGCCACCGCCGCCGAATCGCGGGTGTCCGCCACAGTGCAGCCGGAGACGTAGAGCTTCTCCCAGGTCGGCTCGGCATCGCACGCCAGCCACACCCGTGCGCGTTCGGCCACAGGCTCAGCAGATATTCGTGGTACACCCGATGGCCGCTGCCGACGACGACCAGCAATGGTGGTCGGCCTGTCATGGCTTCCCCTTCTGGGCCGGTCAGGCCGCCCGCAACGAATCCTCACAAGCGCGGAGGTCGTTGAAGTAGTCGACGCCCTGATCCGTCCACTCGGCTTCCCGGCCGAGGACGTCCAGGCTTTGCGACAAGTTCTTCAGCGCCTGCTCCCTTCGCTCGTGCGCTTCGTCGGGAGCGTCGGCTTCCACCGTCCAGCGGTGCAGGCCGGTGGCCATCCGGGCCAGGACGTGCGCCGAGTGCAGGACTCCGAAGATCGGCCTCGGGTCCGGTCGGAGCGGGTGCGAGGCCGGCGCCGAACCGTTGAGCACGAACGGCCCGAACGAGTTCCGCAGGTACAGGGCGTGATGGCCGGTCTCGTGCAGCGGCATCTCGAACGCGGCGGCCACACTGCCCAGCGATTGTGGCGCGGCGTAGATGACGCCGTACGTCTGCTCGACCGTCGCCGAGCGGAACACCGTTCCGTCCACGTACACGATCGACTGCACCAGAGTCCGGAACTCCTGCGCGGCGGCCGGCCACACCCGTGCGAGCACGTTGGCAGCCTGGTCGACGTGCGGCTGGGAACTCCGCGCCAGCTGCCGGGACAGCGTCAGCGACTGGGCGTCGTCGACCGTCTGGATGTCGTGTTCGAGGACGCGACGCGGCGGGCCGTGCGCACCGAGACGCCCAGCCGGCGGGCGATCATCTCGTCGGTGCGCCCCTTGCCCAGCAGCTTGAGCGCCTCCCGGCCCTGGTCGGTCAGCCCGTCCGCCACACCGGCTCGAACAGGGTGTACAGCGCACTGGCGACACCGTCGATCGAGACGACGACCGCCGATTCGTCGTCGACGTTGACCGAGACCATGGCGATCCGCCGATCGGCGACGAACATCCGCAGCGGAGGCGACGGCGCGGTGCGCACCTCACTGCCGAGTTCGGACAGCCGATGAGCGTGCTCGATCGCGGACGGGTGGTTGCGGATGCTGTCGAGGTAGATCGTCCGCAGGCGCACGTCCCGGCCGGCGGCGCCGGAGTCCAGGAACGGATCGGCCGGCTGGTTCTCCGCGCCGCCCGGTATGAACGAGCACGCCTCCCATTCGCAGATCGCCGCCATCTCGCGCAGCCGCTGCCGGACCGCGGCCAGGCCGATCAGGTGCTCGACGGCCGGGTCGGCCAATTCGGGACGGAATTCGGAATGTTGTGAAAGAAACCGGGTGAGCGCGAGTTTGCTCTCTTCGACTTCCTGCTGACGGCGCGCGACCTCGGCCCACTGCCGGGCTACCAGTGCCGCCATGCCGACTTCGGGGTCGACCAGCCGCGGCGGCTGCTGCTGACAATTGTCACCGGCCTGCAGCAGCGCCATTTTCGTCAGATCTTCCAGCGCCTCGCAGACTTCGCGTTCCGTGAGATCGAGATGATCGGCGAGATGATGACAGTCGTCGCCCGCACAATCCAGCAAGGCTGGATATACCAGCTCGGAAGTCCCGCTCAGCCCAAGCGCTTCCAGCATAGAGCCATCCCCCAGGACGCAATTCTCTAAGAGAATGCCACTACTGTGACGTCCGAGCTGTTGTCAACAGCTCACTCCCGCGGGACAGTTGCACACTTCAAGTGGCGCCGGTGACTCAATGGCTGGTTGCTTCGGCCGCGGCGTCGGCGTATTTGATGATCAAGCGTGCGAGTTCGCGGCGTTCGGCGTCGGGCCAGTCGCGGGTGATGTATTCGAAGGCTTGGCGTTGTTGTGACCGGAAGCGGTCGCGCAGTGCGATCCCGGCCTCGGTGAGTTGCAGCACCGCCCGGCGGCCGTCGGCCTGCGACGGCACGCGCAACAGGTAGCCGTGCGCGATGCAGTCGCCGGCCATCCTGCTGGCCACCGACGGGTCGATCCCGAGCGCCTCGGCCACGCCTCCGACGCTGATCTCGCCCACCGCCTCGTCGACGACGTTGAGCACCAGGTTGCGGTTCATGTCCTTGCGCTCGACCGGCGGATCCACCGGCACCTGCGTCGTGCGCCTGCGCAACCGGGCGAACGCCGGACCGACCGCGTCCAGCAGGTCCGCCTCGCGGCCAGACCCGGACTCGTCCCTCTTCACCACAGGCCGAAGTCTAGAGCCAGCCGCGCGGCGGCAACCGTCCTGCCAGCTGAGGGAACTCTCAGCGGCGGCGCGGCGCCCCTCAAAAAGCATGTAGATTGCATACATAGACGGTATGCATATACATGCCGATAGTCAAAGAAGGGGGTCGTTCCGATGTGTGCAATCAACCGTCGCGGGCTGCTGAAGACGGCGGGGCTGACGGCAGCCGCCGTGGGCTCGTCAACGCTGCTGGGGGCCTGCGCCGGTGACACGCCGCAGCGGTCGCCGGGCCTGACGGCCATCACGAACGCGCGGATCTTCGACGGGGAGCGAGTGCTCGACCAGCACACCGTTCTGATCGAGGGCGGCTCGATCGCCGGGATCACCGGCACTCCCCCGTCGCACGCCCAGATCGTCGACGCCGCGGGAGCCACGCTCCTGCCGGGACTGATCGACTCCCACGTGCACACCTCCGAGGAAGGTCTGCGTGACGCCTTGCTGTTCGGCGTCACCACGGAACTGGAGATGCAGGGCGGGTTCGACGCGGCCGGCCGGAAGTCGATCGCGGACCGGGACGACCTGGCCGACGTCCGTTCAGCCGGGTTCGGCCTGACCGCACCGGGCGGACACCCCAGCGAACTGGTCCCCGACGACGCTCAGCCGGACACGGGCGACGGGCAGGGCCCTCCGGAGGGTGAGTCCACGGCGAACCCGGCGGAGTCGGAGGTCACCACGCCGGAAGAGGCCATCGCCGCGGTGCGCACGCGCGTGGAGGGCGGTTCCGACTTCATCAAGATCATGATCGAGGACGGGCACGTCCTGGGCGCGCCCGGCCTGCCGATGATGAGCGATGCCACGGTCAAGGCGGCAGTGCTGGAGGCGCGACGGCTGGGCAAGCTCACCGTCGCTCACACGCTGACCGTGGCGGCGACCGAGCAGGCCGTCGCCGCCGGCATGGACGGCCTGGCGCACCTGTTCATCGACCGGCCGCACACACCGCAGATCATCGAGAACGTGGTGCGGTCCGGTGTGTTCGTGACTCCGTGCCTGTGCCTCAACGCCTCCATCATGGGCCGGACCGGCGCCGGACTCGCGGCCGACCCGCGCGTGGGCCCGAAGCTGAGCCCCGAGTGGCTCGCCACGCTCAACGGCAGCCTCGGCAAGTACCCGCAGGGCGACTTCGACGCGGTCCTCGCGACCGTCGCGGCCCTGCACACCGCCGGGGTGGACGTCCTCGTCGGCACCGACGTGTCCGTCGCGTGGCCCGAACTCGGTGGCATGGCCCACGGCGCCAGCGTCCACCACGAGATGCAGTTGCTCGTCCAAGCCGGCCTGACCCCCGTCGCAGCGCTGAAAGCGGCCACGTCCACGCCCGCGCGGCGGTTCGGACTGCTCGACCGGGGCCGCATCGCCGCGGGAGCACGCGCGGACCTGCTGCTGGTCGAGGGCGATCCGACGACGAAGATCAGTGACTCGCTGTCGATCAAGGAGGTCTGGCGCCGAGGCGTTCGTCAGGCGAGGAAGTAGTCCTGCCGCCGGCTCATCCACCCCCACTTCTCCGAAAGGTGCACCGACCATGACCATCGCCATCACCAACGCACGGATCTTCGATGGCCGTGAAGTCCTTGACGCACGGACGGTTCTCGTCGAGAACGGACTGATCACCGCGGTCGGCGGCGAGGCCCCCGCCGATGCCGAGATCGTCGACGCACGCGGCGGCACCCTGCTGCCGGGCCTGATCGACGCACACGTCCACACCAGCGAGCAATCCCTCGCTCTCGCCCTGCGTTTCGGGGTGACCACGGAGCTGGAGATGCAGGGCAGCCACACGCGCGGCAACCGCGGACACATCACGGACAACGACTCAGTCGCCGACGTGCGGTCCGCGGGATTCGCCATCACCCCGCCGGGAGGACATCCCAGCGAACTGTTCCCGGAAGGCTTCGAGCCGGTCGGCGACCGCACCGTCCGCTACCCCAACGGTGACTTCGGCCCGCCGGTCATGCCGTTCTCCACGACTCCGGAGCAGGCGGTCGCCTTCATCCCCCAGCTGGTCGAGACCGGCTCGGACTACATCAAGTTCATGGTGGACGACGGCAGCGTCGAAGGACATCCGGGAATCCCCGCACTCGACCAGGCGACCCTGGACGCGGGAGTCGCGGAGGCCAAGCGCCACGGCATGCTCACGGTCGCGCACGCCCTGACCGTCGACGCCACCTGGATGGCCCTCGAAGCCGGTGTCGACGGCTTCGCCCACCTGTTCCTCGACCGGCCCCACGACGACCAGGTCATCGGCCTGATCGCCCGTTCCGGCGCCTTCGTCGTGCCGTGCGTGGTGCTGAACGCCTCGCTGATGGGCATCACGGGTGCCGAGCTCGCGGCGGACCCCCGAGTGAGCTCCCGGCTGGACGACGCGTGGATGAAGACGCTGCGCTCCAGCTTCGACCTCTACCACAAGGGCGCTCTCAGCGACGTCATGGCGTCGGTCGCGGCACTGCACCAGGCAGGCGTCGACCTCATCGTGGGCACCGACGCATCGGTGCCGGTGCCGTTCCTCGGCGGACTCGCCCACGGCGCGAGCGTTCACCACGAACTCCAGTACCTCGTCCAGGCAGGCCTCACCCCCGTCGAGGCCCTGCGCGCGGCAACGAGCACCCCGGCACGTCGCTTCGGCCTCACCGACCGCGGGCGCATCGCCGAAGGCCTGCGCGCGGACCTGCTCCTGGTCGAGGGAGACCCGACGTCGGCCATCTCCGACACGCTCGGCATCCAAGGGGTCTGGCGGCGCGGTGTGAGGCTCGCGTCCGGCTGATCGGGCCGGTGACAGCTGGTTCTTGCCAGCCCGGCGACGTTCACCGTGACGGCGCCGGGCAAGTCGATCCAGGCCAGGCACAACGGCCGACTTCCTACATTCCCGGCCATGCGTGCAGCGGTGACGGCCGGCTGCGGAGGGTCGTCGAGAACGGAAATGCGGACGCCCCGGTGCTGCACACCGAACCCGAGAAGTACCAGCGAGTACCGGTTCGCCTGAAGGAAGGACCCTCGATCGCGTGGATCCGCTCGCAGGCGCGGCTGCCCCTGCCAGCCGCAACCCATAGTGGCCGGAGGAGTCTCGAGCAGCCACAACCGTCCGGCCGAAGTGGACGCACCGCTCGACGTCATCGTTGCGGTGCCTGCACTGCGGTGTGAGGAGGTGAGGACCCAGTTGCCCGGCATGCTGCCGAACGAGATCTCCCTCGCCATGCCTCGTCAGCCGGACTTCCTGTCCTGCGCGCAGAACCTCGCCATCCTCTGCGTCGAACACGGCGGTGGGCTCGACCACCTGGCCGGTGCGTTAAGGAACCTCGCCGGTGGCGCGCGGTACTCACGGCAACTGGATGTGCTGCGTCATCGGTACGTCGAGGAGGAACGTGTGGCCCGGCTCCGCGGTGCCCTGTTCGCGATTCCCGAAGTTGCCGGCGGGTGAAGTCATCCTGACATCGCGGACATCTATCGTGCCGCGGGTGGAGTTCCTCTGCGCCCGATCTGGGCAGGCACACAACTCATCCGCGCATTCTTTATGCGCTGGAATCACCCAACGCGCGACCGACGGACTGCCGCGGTCGCCGGCCTTCTTGAAGCGGGTCGCCGCGATGGGCCTCGACGAGGAGATTTCGGCGCTGCGCGACGAGGTCCAGCGGGAATCGGGCACAGCGATCCCGGCCTCTTCGCCGACGCTGATCGCCCACCTCGCGCTCAAGCTGGAGTGGAGGGGCCGACGGGCGAACGCCAGCCCGACATCCGCATCGAGTTCGTGCTCGACATCTACGATCTGGGCACGCTCGACGTGGACCGGTGGTCCTGAGAGAACGCCCCGCACTCCGAGCCGGTGGGATGCCGTTACCCCAAGACCGTCCGCAGTACGGAGCGAATGCGGTCACGCCGCTACCACCGGGACTGGCG
Organism: Lentzea californiensis; assembly: GCF_024648825.1. Lineage (GTDB taxonomy): Bacteria > Actinomycetota > Actinomycetes > Mycobacteriales > Pseudonocardiaceae > Lentzea > Lentzea californiensis. The sequence continues at coordinate 13,031 of NZ_JANBBE010000013.1, read as the reverse complement.
CCGTCGCTGGGACGTGCTGTCGGCACAGCTCGAGCACGCCGGCCGCGTCGAGCCGCACAGCGTGCCACGGGGTTACGGAACGGACGAACGCGGTCTGCGCCAGCTCCGGGCCGCGCTGAGCAGGAGGTCCGACACCGTGGCCCTCATGCTCAGCGCATCGTCGCAGGCAGAGCACGGACCAGCGCAAGATCTCGATCGGCATCACGGTTGGCGTGCCGTTGACCCTGCTCCACCGCGAGGACTCCGCCTAGCTCGAGTTCACCTCAGCAATCGACCGGCTGATGCACGATGACGATGCGGACCACTTGCTCGAACGGGTCCGCCACGCACGGTTGAGCGCATACGCGAAAGCACTGGAAGAACGGCACGTCGGCGGCGCGCTGACGGTGCTGTACGACGACCCGACCCGCCTGGTGACTCCACACCGGCCGGGACATCCGGGCGTGGAGGGAGCGGTCGGATGACCACGTGGCACGTGTACCGGGGCGATGGTTCGGTGGCGGAGTCGCCACTCGGAAACCTTCCCGCGCCACCGCCGTGGCGCAAGTTCTCCGGACAGGGCAACACATCGCGGCCCGAGGACGACGGCGGAGAGGGTGAACGCCGGGTGGGCGCGGTCCCGCGGCGGCCACGCGACCCGCACCCCGCCGAGGTCGCCATGGTCAACTCCAGTATCTACCTGAGGCGTCCGCTGCTCGTGACCGGAGCACCAGGCACGGGCAAGTCCTCGCTCGCCTACCTCATAGCCCGCGAGCTGGGCCTGGGCCCGGTGCTGCGATGGCCGGTCAGCAGCCGGACCACGCTGACCCAGGGGCTGTTCCTCTACGACGCGATCGCCAGGGTGCAGGCCGCGGCGCACGAGGGCGAAGCCGACATCGGTGAGTTCATCCACCTCGGACCGCTCGGCACGGCGTTGCTGCCGGCGGACCTCCCGCGGGTGCTGTTGATCGACGAGCTCGACAAGGGCGACATCGACCTGCCCAACGACCTGCTCAACGTCTTCGAGGAAGGCGAGTACGAAATCCCGGAGCTGGTCCGCTATTCCAAGCGGCAGGCCGAGGTACCCGTGCTGACCCACGACCGGGGTCACACCACGACCATCCACAACGGACTGGTCCGGTGCCGCGAGTTCCCGATCGTCATCATCACCAGCAACGGCGAGCGCGAGTTCCCGCCGGCGTTCCTGCGCCGCTGTCTGCGCCTGCACATCCACAATCCGGGGGCACACCAGCTCGGCGCCATGGTCGCGGCCCACTTCGACGGCAATGAACGCGCCGACACCGGCCGCCTGATCACCGAGTTCCTCGAACGCAGCGGCGAGGTGGGCGGGCTGGCGGCGGACCAGCTCCTCAACGCCGTTCACCTCGCCACCGGTCTGGCGACATCGGGTGCCTACACACCCGATGACGAGTGGAGGAACCTGCTCACCGCCATCTGGCACCCTTTGGCGGAACCAAGATGAAGAGCCCACTGAACCCTCCCCCCGTGCAGGACGTGGTGCTCCAGCACTTCGACGTCGCCGACGGCGACGTCGGAAGGCTGTCCACCAGCGGGCTGTCGTACCGCGAGGTTCGGGACTCGTTGTGGCTGGCAGCACGAATCCACGGCCCCGGACCAGAGCCTCGGGAAGTGCCGCCGGAACTCGGCGGGCCGATCTCCACACCATCCGGGTCAACTTCGGAAACGCCCGCGCCGCAGGAAGAACAACCACGGGAGACTCCGGAAGCCGAGCCCTTCGACATCACCGGGCGCGAGCCGGCACCAGAGCGCTTCCAGCAGTGGACGCCCAGCCCGGAGACCGTGGTGTTCACCGGTGTCGCGGACGCGACCGACAGGAAGGGCCGTGCGGTGTCGGCATGGCCGACCATGCCCGCCATGCCGGAACGCCGCGCGATCAGCCGTGCGCTGCGCCCACTGTCCCGGCGGCACCCGTCGCCGTGGCAGCAGGTCGTCGACGAGGAGGCCACGGCGATCCGCGCCGCCCAGGACGGTCTCTGGATACCCGAGCTGACGGCGGCCCCCTCACGCCGGTTCGACGTCGCCTTCGTCGTCGACACCGCTGTGGCGGGTGGCATCTGGGAACACACCACCCGTGAGTTCCGTGCGATGCTCGAACAGCAGGGCGCCTTCCGCGACGTGCGAACCTACTTCTTCGACACCGGCAGCGCGGAACTGCCAGACAGGCCGCTGCGCAGCGAGGGAGATGCCGCCCACGACTGCGGTTTCCTCGTCGATCCCACAGGCAGGCGCGTAGTGCTGGTGCTCACGGACACCATCGGCAGGGCGTGGCACAGCGGCGCGATGAGCCGTGCGCTCCACCTGTGGGCGGAGCACATGCCCGTCGCCATCGTGCAGACGCTCGCGCAGCGGCTCTGGTCGTGGGGCGGCATCGTGACGCGCCGGATGCGGCTGCGCTCCCCCGCGCCCGGTGTGCCGAACAAGCGTCTCCGCGTCCCCGGACTCACCACACCCGGCGTGGCACCCGTGCCCGTGCTCGGCCTGTCCGCCGAATGGATGTCGGGCTGGTCCCGGCTGATCGCCTCGCCCGGCGCGCAGACCGTCGAGACCACGGCCACCCTGGTGAGCGCCCACCCGGAGGAAGTGCCGCTCGAGCCGGACGACGACGAGGTGCTGTCGGCGGAGGAACGGGTGCTGCGGTTCCGCACTCACGCGTCCAGCGAAGGGTTCCACCTCGCTGGCCTGCTCGCGGCGACACCGTTGAGCCCGCCGCTGATGAAGCTGGTGCAACGCGTGCTGCTGCCCGGCTCCGATCTCTCCGCACTCGCCGAAGTCACACTGGGCGGCCTGATGCACCGGATCCCGTCCTCCGGCACGTCCGCGCACGCGGTCGCCTACGAGTTCGCGAACGGTGTGCGTGAAGAGCTCCTGTCCACCGGCCGCCGGATGGAGACGGCACGCGTCGCCCGTGTTCTCGACGACCACGCCGGGTCGGACATCGCCGCGCTGCGTGACCTCCGCACCGCCCTCGACGATCCGGCCCACGTCCTCGCTTCGGACGTCTCGCCGGAAAACCGCCCCTACCTCGAAGTCCAGGCCGCCGTGTTGCGGGCACTCGCTGGACCACATGCCCCACGCGCCAAGCAACTCCGCAGGGCGCTCGACGAGTTCCTGATTTCTCCGCGGCCAACGGACACCTCAGCGGACCTGGATGGCCCCAGTCGCCGAACACCTGACGGAGACGAATACGTGATCACAACCTCCCAGCCGAAGGTCGACACGGCAGCGGAGCCGCAGGAAACCAATACGCCGCAAGGAGTTGACCAAGTGAGCGCACCCGGCACGCACACTCCGGACCGTGAGCGGCACACGTCCGGCACGCAACCAAAGATCTGGGGGTCTGTGCCGTTGCGAAATCCCGACTTCGTCGGGCGGACCGAGCTGCTCGAGCAGTTGCAGGACCGGCTGAACGCTGCGAAAACGACTGCCGTCCTTCCCAGCACGCTCCACGGTCTGGGCGGTGTGGGAAAGTCCCAGACGGTGGTGGAGTACATCCACCGCCACGCCACCGAGTACGACCTCGTGTGGTGGGTGCCCGCCGAGCAGTCCGCGCAGATCACCTTCAGTTTCGTCGAGCTCGCCAAGCGGCTCGGAGTGGCGACGGCGGGGTCCGCGGACACGGCGGTGCCCGCCGTGCTGGAGACCTTGCGCACCTACGATCCGGCGAAACGCTGGTTGCTGGTCTTCGACAACGCGGACAACCCGCGCGAAGTGCGGCAGTTCTTCCCGATGGGGACGGGCCACATCATCGTCACGTCGCGCAACCCCGAGTGGAGCGGCGTCGCTCGCTCCGTGCACGTGGACCTCTTCACACGCGCGGAAAGCATCGAACTGCTCCACAGGCGCGGTGGAGAGATCGACGAAGCCGAAGCGAACGCACTCGCCGAAGCGCTCGGTGACCTGCCACTCGCCGTGGAACAGGCGGCCGCGTGGCGGGCGACCACGGGCATGCAGGTGCCCGAGTACCTGGAACTGCTGGAGCAGAACCGGCCAGAACTGCTGGACTCCGACGAGTTCGACGACACACAGGTTCCCGTGGTCGCGGCGGTGTGGAACGTTCCGCTGGATCGGCTGCGCGACCAGCACCCCGACGCCCTGCAGTTGTTGCAGGTATGTGCGTTCTTCGGTCCAGAGCCCATTTCGCAGCGGCTGTTCCGCAGTGTGCGCAGCGCCCCTGTCCCGCACGACCTGCAGGCTGCGCTGCGTGACCCGATCAAGCTCGCTCGAGCCGTGCGCCAGATCAGCCGGTACAGCCTCGCCAAGCTCGACCACCGCACCAACTCCCTGCAACTGCACCGCTTGGTGCAGACGGTGTTGAAGAACAGTCTTTCGCCAGTGGAACAGGCGGACTTGCGGCACGCCGCGCACGTCCTGCTTTCCAACGGCGCTCCAGGAGACCCGGACTCGACGGAGAACTGGCCCCGGTACGCCGAGCTGCTGCCGCACGTGCTGGCGTCGCAAGCCGTGGATTGCCAGGACGAGTGGGTCCGCGAACTGATCGACAGCCTGGTCAGGTACCTGCTGAACACCGGTGACTTAGGCGGTGCCCGAGACCTGGCGGAGCAGGCGGTCGGCTCGTGGACGGAGACACTGGGTGAAGCCGCGCCGGACATCCTCAAGTTGTCCCTACGCCTCGCGGTGGCCATGAGAAGGCTCGGTGAGATCGACAAAGCCATCAGTCTCAACGAGCAGACTCACCGGCTGTTCGCCGAGAGCGTCGGTGAACACCACGAGAGCATGCTCGAAATGCTCGACGTGGTCGCGGCGGACCGCCGGTCCGAAGGCCGGTTCCGCGAAGAGCTCGAGCTGCAGCAGACGGTGTACGACCGGGCGCGGCAGCTGCTCGGCGAAGACGATCCGACGACACTGAGGTACGCGCACAACCTCGGAGGCTGTCTGCGGCTCATGGGCGACTTCGCCAGGGCACGCGAGCTCGACGAGGACACCCTGCGCCGGCGCACAGCCGTACTGGGAGCAGACCACTCGCAGACGCTCGGCTCTCGCAACGCCCTCTGCGTGGATCTGCGCGAATGCGGCTACTACGCGGAAGCGGCCCAGAGCCAGGACCAGGCGATGTACGACCTCGAGAAACTCGGTCCCGACCATCCCCGTGTGATCGGGGCGAAACGCAACCTGTCGGTGGCGTTGCGCAAAGCGGGTGACCACATGCGGGCCCAGCAGCTCTCCGAGGACTGCCTGGACCGGTACCGCAGCAGGCACGGCGACACCCACATCGACACGGTCACCGCTTTGATGAACCTCTCCACCGACCTGCGGCACTCCGGCGACCTCGAGAAGGCGGACGAGTTCGCGCAACGCAGCTACAGGCGGTTCGAGGAGCTCCGCGGGCGACGTCACCCGTACACGCTCATCGCCGCGCTCAACGTCGCTGTCATCCACCGGCTTCGCGGCGAGTCGGAGCAGGCGCTGCGGATCGACAGGCAGGCATACGCCGACCTGCTCGAGGTCCTCGACGCCGACCACCCGTCGTCACTGGTCGCCGCCACGAACCTGGCCAGCGACCTGGCGGCGCTCGACCGGGTGGAAGAGGCGAGGGCCCTGAGCGAGGGGGCGCTGGAACGATCCCGAAGGGTGCTCGGTCCCGAGCACCCCTCGACGCTGGCGCTGTCGCTCAACCTCTCGATCGACTTGGAGGCGCTGGGCGAGCACACCGCCGCGAGGACGTTGCACCGTCAGACCGTCACGGCGTTCCAGAGGGTCCTGGGTGAGGACCACCCTGCGACCATCGCGGCCGAGCAGTACATCAGGGCGAACTGCGACACCGACACCATGCAGCTGTGAGCGCCGGTCAGCTGGCGGCCCGGTCACCGCCAGCTGACCGGATCCGGTGCGTTCCCGGAGCGTGCCGCCACCACGGACGAGTTCGGGCCTTCGCGACAAGTGGGTGATCCCAGGACAACGGCCAGGCCGGACCACGAGACGTCCTCCGGCGGAACCGCGAGTCGTGCCATGAACCGCTGGGCGGCCAATTCCACGTCGCCAGGCACGTCGAGCGGTGCGCCGCGCTTGTAGTGCGTGGGCGCCAGTTCGCGCCGCAGGCACGAGAAACTCCACCACGGTCGTGTACGCGTAGATGCCGTGCAGCAGCCCGGTCAACGACCGCGGGTAGTCCAGCCACGACGCGTAGAACAGGCACTCGTCCTCGCCCTCGCCACCAGATCGAGCAGTGCGTTCACCTTGAAGTGCTGGATTTCGTGAACGAGCGCCTCGGCGAACGTCCTCAGCCGCAGCTTGCGGATGCTGCACTGCCCGCGCGACACCGTTCCATCGCAGATCTCGTCGAACACGAAACGCGGCAGTCGATGTGTGGCCTCCTGCAGGCCACGCACCGCGTCTAGTCCCGGCACAGCCAGTACCGAATTTCACGACACTTTGCGCGCACAGTCCTCGCCGGGCGTGCGGGGTTCAGGCCTGTCAGGCGTGGTCGTGGAGGGTGACGTGGTAGCCGTCGGGGTCGGCGAAGGTGAACGTACGGCCGAACGGGCCGTCGACCGGTGCCGAGACGACGGGGTGGCCGTCAGCGGCGAGGGCGTCGTGGATGGACTGCACTTCTGTGGCGTGCAGCCAGATCGCGGCGCCGACGCCGGGCTGGGTGACGGAGTCGAGGTCCGTGCCGGGGAGGACGTCGCGGAGTGCGAACGCGATCGGCTTCGTCTCGAAGACGACGGCGTGCGGAGGTCCGGCCGGTGAGCGGACGAGGCCCAGGTACCGCTCGTAGAACGCCTGGGAGGCCTTGAGGTCGCGTGCTTGCAGCGAGATGAAGTCGGGGCCGGTGGCGGGCATGGTGCTCCTTCGCTTCGTGTCAGTATTCTGACACGGGGCAATCTATGTCAGAATGCTGACATGAGTCAAGACGGTGTCGACCTGGAGACGTCGCTGGGCTACCTGCTGAAGGAGGCGTCGAGCGTGCTTCGCGCCGCCATGGAGGAGGTGCTGCGGCCGCTCGGGATGAGCGTGACGCACTACTCCTGCCTCGAGTTGCTGGCTCAGCGGCCCGGTTTGTCGAACTCCGAGCTCGCGCGCGGCGCGTTCGTGACGCGGCAGTCGATGAACGTGCTGCTGCAGGCCCTCGAACGGGACGGTTACGTGAGCAGGCCCGCCGAGGCGCCCGTCGGGAAGGTCCTTCCTGCCCGGTTGACGCCTCGCGGGCGGCGCAGTCTCGAGAAGGCGACGGCGGCGGTCCGGTCCGTCGAGGTCAGAATGCTGGCCGGCCTGAGCGGGGACGAGCAGGCGGCCGCGTTCCGGGTGCTGCGGAGCATGGTCCACTCCCTGCGCGACGGCGCCTGACTGCGTCAGCGCAGCGCTGGGATCGCCTCTTTTCCGGCCGGTGCACCCACGCGCTGGTAGGCCCGGCCCACTTCGAGCGCGATGCGTTGCCAGTCGTAGCGAACGCGCGCACGGTCCTCCGCGGCACAGCTCATCTCCTGGCGCTGGACCTCGTTGGACAGCAGTGATCGCAGCGCCCGCGCCAGTGCGCTGGGTTCCCGAGGCGGAACGTGCACGCCGGTCACGCCGTGCACCACGGTCTCGGTCAGGCCGCCCACCGCCGACGCCACCACCGGAACCCCGCACGCCATCGCCTCGATCGGCACGATTCCGAACGGTTCGTGCCACTGCGGGCACGCCACGACGTCCGCGGAACGGAGGAGAGCGGGTATTTCCGCGTGCGGCACACGTCCGAGGAAGGTGACCCGGTGCGCCACACCGCGCCGGCCTGCAAGCTCCCGCAGTCGCGCCAGGTCCGCGTCCGGCGCGGAGCGGCTCGGACCACCGGCGACCACGAGCTCGGCCCAGTTCACCGTGGCGAGGGCGCTGATCAGGTCGTCGACCCCGTCGTGCGGCGCGAGGCCTCCGACCGTCAGGATGCGCGGCATCCCGTTGCGCGGTGCGCTGGGGCCGTTCGGCGTGAAAGCTCGCAGGTCCACACCCCAGGGAGCAGTCGAGATCTTCGAACGGCGCACCCCCAGCTTGGCGAGCTCGTTCGTCTCGTGGCCCGACGTGGCGATCACGCACGCCGCCTCGCGGCCGACCAGCCGCTCGTACGTGGCGGAGTCGCCTCCCTCGAGTGCGTGGTAGCTCTGCACGACAGGGATTCCACTGTGGCGTGCGCCGAGCACCGCCGCGAAGCCGGAGGTCCAGTGGTGGGCGTGGATCAGGTCCGGGGCGTCGCCGGTCCAGATCTTCTGGAGCGACAGCGCGAACTCGCCGACGTACGGGGTGACGTCGAGCTGCCGGACGGGTCCGGCGGGCACGTGCACCACCTCGAACCCGTTCGCGATTCGCACCCGTTCCGGCAGGCGTGCGTCGGTCCGGCGGGTGTAGACCGTCAGGTCGTGCCCGTGCAGGTGCAGTGCTTCGGAGAGCTTGGCGACGTGCAGGCGCGGCCCGGTCACGTCCTGGTCGCGCAGGGCGGTCAGCGGGTTCTCCCGCATCGAGACCATCGCGATCTTCACCTGGTCACCCCCGGGTTGGGCCACGGGTTCGCCACGCAGGTCTTCCCGTCCCGGGCCACCGCCAGTCCCTGGGGCGCGGCGGCGGTGATCTCGGCGAGCTTGTCGTTCGACACCGAGAACGTCTGCTGCATCATCACGGGCGCGGGGGCGCCGTCGGCGGGGCAGGACTCGTGCCTGTGGCCGAGGAAGTGCCCGACCTCGTGGTTGACGACGTACTTCCGGTACCCCTCCAGGTCGCCCGCGAACGACTGGGCTCCCCGGAACCAGCGCGGCGCGCTCACGTACACCACACCGCCGACGTAGCAGGAGGTGTCGTAGGGGAGGTCGAACCCGCAGATCGCCCGTGCGGTCTCCGTCGCGGTGAGCCGGATCCGCACGTCCGGCTCGGCGACGTCGACGCGGCGGAAGGCGACGTCGCCCGACGCGGTCCAGCCCCGCGGGTCGGCGAGGGCCTCGTCCACGGCCGCGGCGAACGGGAGCTGGGCCTGCGGCACCACGGCACCCTGTTCGACCTCGACGGAGTAGGTGTGGACCTTTCCGGTGCCGACCTGCGCGGTCGTGCCCGGCACGGTGCGCCACCACCCTTCGCCCTGCGCGCGCACCGGAACCCCCGGCGGGAGTTCCGGTCCCGGACGGAACACGCCCTGGCCGGCCAGCGCGAGCGGCGTCGTCGGCGCGGCGGACGAGGGCGGCTCCGACGGGGGTGGTGAAGGCGTGGAGGACGAAGGTGCCGGCCTCACCGAGATGGTCGTGCCCATGACCGGGATCTGCGGCTGCGCCACGTGTTGCGCGGGCACGTCCTGCGGCAGGCTCTTGAACAGGCCGATGGTCACTCCGGCGAGCATCGCGGCGAAGACGTACATGACGATTCTTCCGACGGTCACGACTTCACTCCCCCATCACGAGCAGCTGAACAGCACTGGGCACGGCGCGTGGTGCAACGCCGCCCTGGCGGCGGGCTGGAGGCCTTCCGCGGGACCACGTTCCCGTCCGGACACCACGAGCAGGTCGCTCGGGAACAGCCGCGTCTCGTCCTGGACCGACCTGATCTCGCGCACCAGCTCGACGATGACGTCGGGGCAGGCGGCGTGGACCAGGTCCGCGGCGGCGTCGAGCGAGTCGGCGGCGTCGAGGTACGGACGCGTCAGCACGCGCAGGCGGGTGGCTCCTCGCGCGCGGCAGAAAGCCGTCGCCCGCTGCAGAACGCCTTCGCGCCCCACCGCGTCGAGGACGGCCGTGACCACGCCGAAGCGGCAGGCGACCGCGGCGGCGGAACCGCCCACGACGACGACGTCACGGAGGTCGAGGCCCGCGAGAGGTGGCGCGGCGAAGGCGCGAGCGCGGGAGATGACCACCAGGGCGCCTTCCCAGCGGCCGGGGGTGCACTCGGAGTGTTCGATGTGGACGGGCAGGTCGGGGTGCTCGGCGAGCAGCTCCGCGACGGCGTTGTGCGTGGGGGCGTTCTTCGGACCCTCGTGCACCACCAGGCCGACACCGAGCGCCTCGGCGCACGCGGCAGCCCATCGAACGCCTTTGGCACCCGAGTCGCGAACGTCCACCAGCACGCAGGTCGCCGTGATCCGCACCGACTCGTTCGCGAGCGCGGTCATCGTGTCACGCTCGGAGCGTCGGCGGTGGAGAGCTCCGTGTCGGGGGCGGCGAGCGTCTTCTCCGGAGCGGAGAACGTCGTGTCGGCGGCGAGCGTCTTCCCGGCGCCGGAGAGGGTCGTGTCGGGGCCGGAGAGGGTCGTGTCGGGGCCGGCGAGCATAGTCTCGGCCGGTGCCGGCTCGGGACTCCTCGGCGCCGGCATGTTCGGCGCGGTGGTGACCTCGGCGTACCACTGGTCCAGCAGCCGCTGCCGCTCGGCCAGTTCGGCGAGCATGACGCGGGACCGCTCCAGCGCCTCACCGACGATCTCCTGGGCACGCCGGTTCGCCTCGGCCAGCCTGCGCTGGCTCTCCTGCTCGGCCTCGTCCAGCAGGACGGCCTGGCGTCCGGCGGCCTCCTCCGCGCGCTGCACGGCGTCCTCGGCGCGGGCGCGGGCCTCGGCCTCGATCTCGTCGGCCTTGCGCCTGGCCACGTGCAGCAGGTAGCGGATGCACCCGGAGACGGCGTTGTCCTTGCTGTGCCCGGCGTGGAGCGTGTGGTACTCCGCGAGCTCCGAACGCGCTTCCTCCAGGTGACGGGCGAGGTCCTCGGCCGTCTCGAGGGCGGCGTCGCGGTCGGTGCAGGCCAGCTCCAGCTGTGCCTCCAGCCGGGCGTACTCCTCGTCGACCTGGGCCCGGTCGTAACCGAGCCACCGGGTGCGGAAGTGCCGGGAACCCTCGTTCAGGAGATCATCCATAGCCATGCTCATGTCCCTTTCCTGAACGTGGGTGGTTCATGTGGTAAGTGGCTACCCGCCGTCCCCTCCGCCAGACATGTCCGACCTGGAAGCACCCTGTCTAGTGAATTCCTCACGGACCGTCATCGCCGCGGGTACCCAATGAGGACCTGACCGGAGGTATCCTTTGAACGAGCACGAATCCGCTACCGAGACGGACGCGGCCTGGCAACCGTTCGTCGACGCGCTGTGCGTGGCAGCCTCCACGTGGGACGCCGGCCTCGGCCGATCCCCTGGCGGCGAGCAGCACGCACCGATCAGTTCCAGTCAGGCCGAGAACGTCATGCTCGCGATCGCCGCTCTCGCGCAGCGGATGGCCACGGCGACGGCGGCGATCGTGCGCGCCATCGCGGACACGAGGCTGGCACCCGTGACGGGGGCGGACGACCTGTCGGACGAGGTGGAGTCCCTGGGACACATGGCGCTGTGCGCCGAAGCCATGCAACACGCGGCCGAGCTCGCGCGGGCGGTCGCCGGTCAGCAGAACGACGTGTAGGCGCGCCGGAGATATCCGGCGCGCCTGCACGTCGTCAGGGCTGGCGGCGTGGCCCGGCAACGTTCCGGGCCACGTCACTAGTTCTGCCGGCTCCGAAGGAAACCGATGTAGGACTCGGCCGCGGCGCGGGCCCTGTCCCGCAACGCCTGCGGGTCGGTCGCCGCCGCGGCCTTCAGGCCCTCACAGCTGGAGGCCAGCGATTCGGGGCCGAGCGCGTTCATGGCGGCGTCCGGCAGTTCGTCCTTCATGCACCGGGTGGCGCGGCCGACGGCGTCGGGGCTGCAGAAGTCCTCCGGCGAGTAGCACTTCTCGACGACGTCGTCGATCGCGGGCTTGCCGTGACGGTAGATCATCTCCATGCTGCCCAGTCCGGAGACCGCTTTCGGGAGCACGACGTCCTTGAGCTCCTGAACGTCCCGGGGGTCTGTCCCCGGTCGTAGTTGTGCCTGGCAGACCCGTGACACGAACTCCTCGCGCGTGATCTTCGTCAGCGTGCCGACTGTGTCGCTGAAGTCGCCGTAGCACGCGATCGCGTTCGCGGCCGTGGGCGCGAGCACCAGCGGGATCGCGGCGAACAGTGCGGCCAGTGCGGTCGTCCTGGTCTTCATGTCGTTCTCCTGGAGATCAGCCGATCGGGCAGCCGACAGGTACCCGCACGGTCGTGGGAGTCATCGTTCCGTCCCGGATTCGACCGCATCGAGTGACACGGCGGAGGTCCACATCGGACTGCTCACGGGGATGGCGCGGCGTTGTCGACCGTGAACTCGTGGTCCACGACGACATCCATGATCAACGGTGTGGTGCTGCGGACACGAGCCATCAGCGCGTGGTTCCCCTCGGTCGGCGTGAAGCTCTCCATCGTCAGCCGGTCTCCGTCACGGCGCGTCGCGATCACGGCGTCGTCCACGAGAACCTCCACCCGTTCCAGGGTGTCCGGATCACCCGCGCTGATGTGGACGTCGCGGAAGGCCGCCGCCCTCAGCACCGCGCCGTCCTCGAGACCGACGATGGTCAGCCCGATCTTCTCGATGTGCGTCACGGAGGCCACGACGAGGGTGGACGACACCGCGAACACCATCCCGAGGAAGACGAGCAGGAGGAGTTCAGACCTGCGGACCGGGGCGCGCACGGCTCATCCCGACGCCAGGGCGGCGAGCCGGTCGGCGCCCCCGTTGAAGACGTTCTGGTCGATCGGCGACGAGGTGTACTGCCAGATCGTGTGGAACGGCCACTTGAACGGCATCGGGCCCACCGTGGCCGCGTACCTGGCGAGCCACAACGGGTTGGTGGAGCTGAAGTCGCCGCTGCGGCCGGTGCACTTGTCCCACCACTGCATGGAGGTGTAGATCACCGGCCAGCGCTTGGTGAGCGCGTGGTAGGTGTCGCTGAAGCTGCGGATCCAGTTCACCATCGCGGCGTGGCTCAGGCCGTAGCAGGTGTCGCCGCCGTAGGGGTTGTACTCGATGTCGAGGGTTCCGGGCAGCGTCCGGCCGTCACGGGACCAGCCGCCGCCGTTCTGCACGAAGAACCGTGCCTGCGTCGCGCCGTCGGAACGGTTCGGCAGCGCGAAGTGGTAGGAGCCCCTGATCATGCCGACGGCCGCGGAACCGTTGTACTGCTGGGTGAAGTTGGGGTTGCGGTAGGTGGTGCCCTCGGTCGC
>NZ_JANBBE010000012.1 GCF_024648825.1 Lentzea californiensis | reverse complement strand
GATGTCGAGGCTGGCGCGGTAGTGCTCGTTGGCGGTGGTGGTGTCGCCTAGCGTTACCGCGAGGTCGCCGAGCTGGTTGTGGCCGATGCTGAGGTCGCGTTGGTACTTGGCGTTATGGGGATCGGTTGTGGCCCGTTGCTCACTGATGGCGAGCATTTTGTGGAGTCTGTGGCTAGTGGCTGTGGTGAGCCCGATCGCCTGGAGGGCGATGCATTCTCTTTCGGCCAGCGCGAGATAGTTGGGGTGATCAGTGGGAATCAAGGGCACTGCTTCGGCAAGTAGTGCAGACACGCCGACCTCGCCGCCAACGAGATCGCAAGCCTGCATCGCGCAGGCGACGACGTTGTCGTAGTTGCGGCATCCAGCGAGGTGGCTGATCAGATCGACGATGTCGTGGAATCCGCCGCGACCGTGGTTGATGCGGTGCATGCGCATCTCGGCTCCCCGCTGGTGTCGGGTCAGCAGGTCATTCTCAATCTGGTGGCGTGCTAGCGAGGAGGCGACCCATGGATGCATTTCGAGTTCATCCTCGGGCGTGGCCGACAACAAGGTCAGATCGCGTAGCCGTTCGACGTCGCCTGTGACAGCGGCCAGTTGGGCCGAATCCGGTTCGGAGCCGTGCCGGGTGTGGGCGATGTCCTGGATGGTGAAGGGTGCGCGTGCCAGTGCGGCCTGCAGGGCGAGTTCTCGCTGGGGCGGGGTGAGGTGACCGATGAGGGAGTCGAGCAGGATGTCACGGCTCCCCAGCCTCACCACCTCCTTGACGCCCTCGGCCACGCCACGGCTGGGAGAGAGGTTGATGTTCTCGGCGGTAGCCAAGCCACGCAGCTTGCCAGTGACGTGCCGGAAGCTGGCCGCGGTGCCATGGCGCAGGAGAACGTCGAGGAACTCGATCAGCCGCGGATGACCACCAATCGTCCTGCTGACTAGTCGTCTGTCCTCGGCGGACAGTTCGCGCAGCGCGGGCAGCCGCAGCAACAGCCGGCTCAACTCCGCCGGGGACAGAGCGGGCAGGTCGATCCTCAGTAGCGCGTCTTCGCTGTCCGGTACCGGGTAACGGCAGGTCACGAGAATCCGGCCGGCACGCGTTGTGCCGCACAGCAGGGCGAAGATCTCGGCGAAGCCGGGATCGGCGAATTCTCCTGAGGCGGTCAGGTTCTGTTCAAAGTCATCGAAGAGAACCAGCAGGCGTTCTCGCTGCAGAATCCTCAGCACGAGCGACATCTTTGCTGCGTCGTCGCGGCCTGGCTCCCGCAACAGCTCCGCGATATGTGGGTCTGTGAGCACGTCGGCAACTGACCTGATCAAGCTGGAAGGGTTCCAGGCGCCGATGTGTTCGGCGATCATCCAGCCAAGATCGCGGGCACGGGCCAGGATCCGGCCGGCGACGGCGGTCTTGCCGATCCCGCCGATTCCGGTGACCGCCACCCCTGCTCGATCGCCGAACCGTTCCCGATCGACAGCGTTACCGCGCAGGACCGCCATAGCTGTCCGCACCGGTGCGCGGCGCCCGATCAGGTGCCCAAGCGGCAACTCCCGCACTCCCGCTCCAGACGCAGCCATCGTGCTCCGCTTCAGGGGCACCTCCGTCAGCGCGGGATTCCGCAACGGCAGATCTGGCCCACCACACAACAGGATGGGCACCGCGAACTCTGGCCGTGGCAGAACACCAGAACGTCGAGACTCCTTCTGCGCGCGGTCGCTCACCACACGCCGCGCGGCCGCCAACGCCTGTGCCACTGTGGCTTGAGGACTGGCCGCCAGCTGACGGTAGAGCTCGTGGGCCAGAGCTGTGGCGAAGCGATCAGTCACTGCGGCTTGCATCGCGACCACCCGATCGGCGCCATGCAGCACGAGTTCCGCGGCCAAACCAGCTGTCCCGGCTTCAGCGCCATGGCAGCTGGACAACACGACCAGCGGCAGCCGCTTCTCTCCGGCCTTCAGCGCAGCCACCAGCTCGCCGGCGTCCGCAGCCTCGGGGTAACCGTCCTCGTCCTCTAGCTCCACCGTATGCGCCGAACCATGCGCCGACAGATGCAGCACGTGGTACTGCTCCGCCGCCAGCGCCTGGCCAATCTCGGCCAGCGACGCCACCTCCAGAATCCGTACCTGCGCGCCTGCACTGGCCAGGTCGAGATCGGAGACCGCGTCGAGCAGCGCCTGCATCTCCGCCTCGACATCCAGAGGCTGGCTCGTGGTCTTGGTCTCGTCTGGGGCAGCCACCGCGGCAAGGATTTTCAACGGTCCGGCCAATGGCGGTGTCGCCGCCTGCTCCACCCCTGCCAGCATGCGGGAGAACCGCACTGCCGCCATCGTGGCGACCAGCCGCCCGTCCGGCAGACACAGCAACTCCACGGGCAACCACGACAGGTCCTCGGCCAGGTGCACCACTACATCGACCACACTGCCCACCGGGCCGTGATCGATCAGCTGTACCAGCCGCCGCCGAGTCGGCTCGTCCAGCAACCCTCGCCACAAACCTTGGCCCAGCGTGGTCAGCCGGTTCTGGCCTGACGGCCTGTCCAGCTCGCTCTGCCACGACCCCAGCCCTACTGGCAGCGAGGCAGTGACCTGGCCGAGCACGGTCCCGGCGAGCAGCGTTTCCGTTCGCACGCCACCCCCGTCGGCCGGACTGACGTGCAGCGCGATGTCATGCCGCAGCGATGGGCCGTCCAAGGCTTGCACAGGTAGCGCAGGGAGCACCGGTGTCGTGAGTGCGTGATCGCGCTGCCCCAAGACCGGCACTGCTCCCAAATCCGGCACGGTCTCCGCAGGCTGGCTCAGTAGCAGCCGCAACAGCGCATCCGCTCCGGCCAGGGAGAAGTCCGTTACGTGATAGACGGTGCTTGACGCCGGAGCGAGAAAGTCTGGCACGCCTTCTGCTGACTGCCCGGACAACACCACCGGCACGAACCGATCCAAGCCGTCCGAGTGGGCATAGAAGGCGTCACGGATCAGCCGAGCCTCCCACTGCACTCCGCGACCCGTATCCGGTCCGCTGCGCCCTTCGGCACGTTCCCGATACGTCGCAGACGCCACGACCAGCACGTGATCGGCATCCCGGATCTGATCAGCCATCCACAATGGCCAGTCCTGTCGACGCTCAGCCGCCGAACGATCCAATACCGCGTCGACACCCACGCTTCGCAGAAAGATCCACAGATCTCGGACGAGCTCGCGATGCTCCTCCGACTCATGTGCATACGAGATGAAGACTCGACACGCAGCAGACTTCCCACTCACCCGGCACCGCCACCCCTCACGGCAAGACCCCGCCTGCCGCACCCTCACTACGTCGTCAGTACCAACCAATCGCAACTGACGCGCAGAACGTTCCACCCCCAACGACGACACGTACGGTTCCACAGTCCTGTGGCGCGAGGAGACAAGCGATCAGCCATCACGTCAGCGCTGCTAGCAGTCTCGATTCCATCTCGCGACGGCTGACTTGCGAGGGTTGTGGCCATCGCCTCGTATCGCGGATGTGTGCCCATGGCAACAGGTGGCTATCGCAGCCAGCCCTCTGCCATCACCGGGCGGCGTGTCGCCCCTCAGCCCAAAATCAGCATGCTCCGGGACCGTTACGGGACAGCTGTAGCACGCTTCCGTATTTACGCTGGTGAATGACCCAGGCGTGCTGTGTCCAAACGCCGCATGATGGAGCTTCAGGCCACTAGTCAAAAGGAATGTCGCCGTGGCCGCCCACCACTCGCACCGTTGCATCGGCCAGAAGTTCGACGGCCGAGAAGTCACTCTCGCGATCGATCCGTAGCGTGAAGGTCTCGTCCGAATTGTAGAGATCCCACGCACTTTGTTCGTCGTCGAACTTCAGTGTGCCTTCCCATGAGTTGTATCCGGAGGGCGCGTTGTTGCCGGGTACAAGCGACTTGCCCTTGAACGACTGCGCTGTCTCAGGCGGCGCGCTTCTAGCGACGAGCGTTGCTTCGCAGTCAAGATCGCGATCACCGATCAGGACGGTCGCACCGCCCCTGTAAGGCTTGGTCTCCATGTCTTGAGTGTGGCTTGTACCCGCATGTCGCAGCCTCAGCGACCGTCAGTCTGCCGCAACGTGTCCTGGTCGAGCTTCAGTCGCTTGGAGTCCTACTGCGTTCAATTGCGCCTTGGTCCCGCAGCTGCTTGCAAGATACCG
Source organism: Lentzea californiensis (assembly GCF_024648825.1). Classification (GTDB taxonomy): domain Bacteria; phylum Actinomycetota; class Actinomycetes; order Mycobacteriales; family Pseudonocardiaceae; genus Lentzea; species Lentzea californiensis. The sequence goes on along the minus strand of NZ_JANBBE010000012.1, from coordinate 290,134 downwards.
ACCAAGGGCAGAGCGCGTAGTGGTTGAGGCGGAAGAGACGGCAGATCAGGTCCGGGGCTGCTGGGCCGTAGACCCGTAGGCATTCGACGGTCGACAAGCAGTCGCTGACGAGCACAGTGTGGCCATCCATCTTGCCAACGGCGAACCGAGTGGAGGTTGGCCAGCTTGCGCAGTAGGTCCACCTGAGGGCGAACTGCGCTGCTTGCTGCCATATCGTCCACACTCGGACGCCATCGCACAGGCGTTCGAATCGCAGTCAATCTTCGATCATGCGCGAATCGTCGCGACAGCCTAGCTAGAGATTGTCCAAAGTGGACTTATCTGGGCCGTCCCGGGGCCGTGGAACAACCCCAAAAGACGACAAACGACGCTGACCGACGAGAGAGGTTTTCGCTGGTCAGCGTCGTTTAGGAGGCTCTGACCTCAGCCCTGCTTGGTCTCCCAGAAAATCTTGTCGATCTGCGCGATCAGGTCCAGGAGCGCCTGGCCCGAAGCCGGGTCCATGGACCCCTTCGTGCCGCTCGCACCCGCGGCCTTGGTGGCGCGGTTGAACAGGTCGTGCAGTTCGGGGTACTTCTCGAAGTGCGGCGGCTTGAAGTAGTCCGTCCACAGCACCCACAGGTGGTGCTTGACGAGCTCGCTGCGCTGCTCCTTGATCAGGACAGCGCGCTCCCGGAACTCCGGGTCCTCGTTGGCCTGGTACTTCTCCTGGACCGCCTTGACGGACTCGGCCTCGATGCGGGCCTGCGCCGGGTCGTAGACACCGCACGGCAGGTCGCAGTGCGCGGTGGCTTCGACGCGCGGGCGGAGAATGCGCGACACGAGTCGCATCGTTCCTCCCAGAATGAAAAAACAGTGGATGCTCCGACGCGTAGAACCTTACTCCGGCTGATCGAAGGGTGATCGTTGAGACCGCGCCTCTCCACCGTGCTCGTGCGGGGTCCGTCCATGGTCCCTGCCCTGCGGGACGAAGACGTCGTGCTGGTCAGGTGGGGTGTGATGCCCCGGCCCGGGCAGGTCGTGCTGGTGCGGTGGGCTGGTCGGCCCGGCCAGCTGTCGGTGAAGCGTGCCTCCCACGAAGTGGACGGGGGGTGGCACGTGGTGGGAGACAACCCGTTCGCGAGTACCGACTCCGAACACCTTGGACCTGCGGAGGTGCTCGGAGTCGTCAAAGCTCGACTATGGCCGAGGCCCCGTTTCAGGCTTTGAGGGACGCGTACAGGGCCAGGCAGTCTTCGTAGCGCGGCAGCACGCCTGCCTCGTAGGCCTCGGCCAGGGTGGGGGCCGCGGTGTCCTTCTCCGAGAGCTGGAACTCGAGCTCGCGTGGCCACGGCAGGTCGAGTGCCGGGTCGAGGGGCGTCAGGCCGTGTTCGCCGGACGGGTTGTAGACGGTGGAGCAGAGGTAGTTCATCGTCGTGTCGTCTTCGAGGGCGATCATCGCGTGGCCCAGGCCCTCGGCGAGGTAGACCGCGTTGCACTTCTCGGAGTTCACCAGCACGGCGTCCCACTGGCCGAAGGTGGGCGAGCCGACGCGGATGTCCACGATCACGTCGATGAACGAGCCGCGCGGGCAGAAGACGTACTTCGCCTGGGACGGCGGCACGTCCGCGTAGTGGATGCCTCGGATCGTTCCCGCGCGGGAGACGCTGTGGTTGGTCTGGGCGACCCGCAACGGGTGCCCGACCGCCTCCGCGAAGGCGGCCTCCTGGTACGGCGAGACGAACACACCGCGGTCGTCGGGAAATGTCCGAGGGGTGAACTCGAACGCGCCGTCAATTTTCAGGGAACTCGCCAGCATGCCGTCACTCTAAGGCGTCAATCTTTCTTGACCGATCGGGTGCTTCCTGCCTGCAGAAACTGACCGGTCGGTGCAGAAAACCGGACGGACGTCTTGCTACATGCCCTCTGACCTGCGGAAAAAGTGTGATCCCCGCCGCAGACAGCATCGCCCGACCCTGCCACACTTCCCGTCACCCGCAGCTCTCGGCGGTTCTGCGACGCAACTCGTCGGAGGCATCGACCGAGTTTCCAGGCCCCGTGTACCCGGCGTGACAACGCTGGGCCGGTGCGCCGTTTGGTGATGAGCCCATGTCTGGGCCACTACGCCGCCCGCACCGCAGGAGGGACGCCGTGACAGCCGTGAACGAAGCCCGCATCGAGAACTCCGATCCGACGCAGTTGACGGACGAGGAGATCTTCAACGCGCACCTGGGCGGGAAGCTCGAGGTCGGCGCGACCGCCTCGCTCGCTGACCCGAAGGCGCTGTCCATCGCGTACACACCTGGTGTCGCACGAGTGAGCAAGGCCATCGCCGAGGACCCCTCGCTGGCCGCGAAGTACACGTGGGCGCACCGCCTGGTCGCCGTCGTCAGCGACGGCACCGCGGTGCTCGGTCTCGGCGACATCGGCCCGAGCGCGTCGCTGCCCGTCATGGAGGGCAAGTCCGCGCTGTTCAAGACGTTCGGCGGCCTCGACTCCATCCCGCTCGTGCTCAACACGACGGACGTGGACGAGATCGTCGAGACGCTCGTGCGACTGCGCCCGTCGTTCGGCGCGGTCAACCTCGAGGACGTCTCCGCGCCGCGCTGCTTCGAGCTGGAGCGGAAGCTGATCGAGGCGCTCGACTGCCCGGTCATGCACGACGACCAGCACGGCACGGCCGTCGTGTCGCTGGCGGCTCTCAACGGCGCGAACACGGTGCTCGGCAAGAACATCGGTGACCAGCGGGTGGTCATCTCCGGTGCGGGCGCCGCGGGCATCGCGATCGCCAAGATCCTCATCGCCGCCGGTGCCGGCGACATCACGCTGATCGACTCGCGCGGCATCGTCCGCGCGGGCAGGGCCGGGCTCAACCCGGTCAAGGAGGAGATCGCGGCGGTCACGAACTCCAGCGACCTCGACGGCGGCATCGACGTGGCGCTGCGGGGCGCGGACGTCTTCATCGGTGTCTCGTCCTCCAAGGTCTCCGAGGACCTGATCGCGAGCATGGCGAGCGGCTCGATCGTCTTCGCGCTGTCGAACCCGGACCCCGAGGTGCACCCGGAGGTCGCCGCCCGGCACGCCGCGATCGTGGCCACCGGACGCAGCGACTTCCCGAACCAGATCAACAACGTGCTCGCGTTCCCCGGCATTTTCCGCGGGGCTCTCGACGCGGGTGCGCGACGGATCACGGAAGGCATGAAACTCGCCGCCGCGGATGCCATTCTCGCGGTCGCGAAGGATGATTTGGGCCCAGACCGAATTGTGCCCTCGGCATTGGACCCGCGCGTCGGACCCGAGGTCGCAGCGGCTGTGGCCATCGCGGCGAAGGCTGACGGAGTCGCCTGATCACACCCTTCTATTCGCCACTCATTTGCATCTTCACGGAGACCGGAACCACGACCGTGGCTTTTCGTTAACCCGTGCAGGGGTGGGCGATGACGCTCTGAAGCGCTACCGTCCCTCTACTCGGGTGTTCACCCGAGTAGAGGGTTCGTGTTTGCCGCCGTTCGGGTGCCGTTGTCGTGCCCACCTGAATTGCCGCGGGCGGCGGATGCGGGAGAGGGTGGGCCGGTGCCCAAGTGGGTGGGACGCGCGACGGTGGTGAACGGCCGTGCACGGACGGCTGTCCCGGAGAACGGGAAACCTCCGATGACGCTGGGCGGGTTGGCCCTGCCCGACGCACCGTCGTTGCTCGTCGACGCCAAGGGTGTCGTCATGCAGGCGAACCCCGCCGCCGTGGAACTCGCGGTCGCGCAGGGCCCCGACGACCTGGTCGGGCACGCGCTCGGTGACCTGCTCCTCGGCAACTCCGCCGACCTGAGGCTGCTGCGCGCGGACGGCACCGAACTGCCGGTGCGCGTCGCCCGGCACGCCGTTCCCGGCACGGGACTGCAGGCCGTCCTGCTGATCGACGTCTCCGACCTCGCCTCCGCCGCGGACGCGCTGCGCGACGAACAGCGCCGGCTGCGCAAGGTGCAGCGGGTCGCGAACCTGGGCTCGTGGGAGTTCGACCCCCAGACCGGCCTCACCGTCTGGTCGGACACGCACTACGAGCTCCTCGGCCTCGAACGCGGCAGCGTCGTGCCGGGCGCGCAGGCCGTTCTCGACGTCGTGCACCCGGACGACTACCGGATGGTGGAGACGTACTGGCACGGTCGCGAGATCACCGGCGACCCGATCGACATCGAGTACCGGATCGTGCGCCCGGACGGCCAGCTGCGGTGGATCCGCGGCGTCGCCGAGGCGAGGCTGGACGACGCCGGCAGCCTGGACAAGATCACCGGCTACATCCGCGACATGACCGACTCGAAGCGCGCGGCCACCGACCTCGCCCAGGAACGGGCGCGGCTGCTGGAGGCGCAGCGCATCGCCCGCATCGGCAGCTGGGCGTACGAGACGGGCACGCGTGCCGTGCACCGCAGTGAAGTGCTGATGGAGATGTACGCCGAGCTGGGCATGCACCCGGACGACGACCTGCTCAGCGGCGTGCACCCGGACGACCGCGAGGCGGTCAAGGCGATCCGCCACTCGTTGCTGCACGCGAGCGACGGCGAACCGGTCGAGGTCGAGGTCCGCAGCGAGGTCGGCGAGCGCGTCTACATGTGCCGTGCGCGCGCGGAGATCGCGCCGTCCGGCCGCATCGAGCGCTACCACGGCACCATCCAGGACGTCACCGAGGCGCGTGCGCTGGAACGCCAGATGCGCGAGGACCGCCGGAGACTGGCCGACGCGCAGCAGGCCGCCCGCCTCGGCATGTGGGAGTGGAACCCGGCGACCGGCGCCGTCGTGTGGTCGGACATGTTGAGCGAGCTCTTCGGCATCGCGGGCGAAGCCGTGGGCAACTACGAGACCTACCTCGGACTCGTGCACCCGGAGGACCGCGGCTGGGTCGACGACCTGTGGCGCCAGCTGGCCGTCGACGAGGTCGCCGTGCAGTGCGAACACCGCGTGGTGCGCCGTGACGGCTCGATGCGGATCTTCCGCTGCCACGGCATGATCGTCCACGACGCGCACGGCAAGCAGCTCGCCGTCGGCACCGCCCAGGACGTCACCGAACAACGTGCCGCCGAGACGCGCATGAAGCGTTCCTCGCAGCGCTTCACCGACCTCGTGTCCGTGACGCCGGTGGGCATCGGCCTGTTCGACGAGGGCGAGCGCCTGGTCGACGCCAACGACGCGTTGTGCGACCTGCTCGGCATGGAACTGGAACAGCTGCGCGGCATGACCGCCGAACAGCTCACCCACCCCGAGGACACCTCGCCCGGCCTGCAGTGGGCCGCCGAGCGCACGCAGAAGATCCCGCAGCGCATCCTCGTCCGCCCGGACGGCGAGAAGGTCTACTGCGAACTGCACATCGCGTTGTCCGTGCAGGACGACGGCCGCCGCTTCTGGCTGATCGTGTTCCTGGACATCACCGAACGCCGCCGCGCCGCCGAGGCGTTGCGGCACCAGGCCACGCACGACGAGCTGACCGGACTGCCGAACCGCGCGCTGGTGAAGGAGATCCTCGGCAAGCTGCTGGAGGGCCCCGGCCGTTCCAAGGTCGCCGTCCTCTTCTGCGACATCGACAACTTCAAGCGCGTCAACGACTCCCTCGGCCACGACGCGGGCGACGAGCTCCTGGTCGCCCTGGCGCGACGCCTCGAAGGCGGCCTGCCGGACGGCTGCACCGCGGCCCGACTGTCCGGTGACGAGTACGTGATCATCGCCGAGGACCTCGACGCCGTGGGTGGCGTCGACGCTCTCGCGACACGGGTCGCGTCCCTGCTGAGGACCGCGGTCCCGGTGCACGGCCAGCTGGTCAGGGTTTCGGCCTCGATCGGCGCGGCCGTGCCGAACGGCTCGCGCGCCAACGGTGCCGACCTGCTCAGGTTCGCCGACGCCGCGATGTTCGAGGCGAAGCGCGCCGGTGCCGGACGGGTGTCGCTGGCCTCGGCCGCGCTGATCGCGTCCGCGGACCGCCAGGTGCACCTCGAAGGCCAGCTCCGCGAGGCCCTGCAGAACGACGGCCTGGCGCTGCACTACCAGCCCGTCGTCGGCGTCGACGGCGCCATCCTGACCGCCGAGGCCCTCGTGCGCTGGCCGCATCCCGATCGCGGACTGCTGCCGCCGGACGTGTTCCTGCCGGTCGCCGAGCAGGGCGACCTGATGCGCGAACTCGACCGCTGGGTGCTGCGGACGGCGTTGAAGGAGGCCTCGACCTGGCCCGCGCCCGACGGCCGCCCGGTGTCGGTGGCCGTGAACCTCGCCGGCCTGGTGCCGGGCGATCCCGAGTTCGTCGACATCGTGTCGACCGCGATCATGGAGTCCGGCGTCCCGTGGGAACGCGTGGTGCTGGAACTGGTCGAGACGGCGTTCGTCGACCTGCCGTCCCGGGTCCGGCAGTCGATGGACGAACTGGTGAAGCGCGGTGTGCAGTTCGCCGTCGACGACTTCGGCACCGGCTACTCGTCGCTGGCCCGCCTGAAGGACCTGCCGGCCCAGATCATCAAGGTCGACCGGCGCTTCGTTTCGGGCGTGGGCAACGACTCCTCGGACTTCGCCGTCGCCCGCGCCGTCGTGGACATGGCGCGTGCGATGGGACGCAAGTGCGTCGCGGAAGGCGTGGAGACCGCCACCCAGTTCCACGTCCTGCGCGGTGTCGGCGTGGACGCCTACCAGGGCTGGTTGTTCTCGCGCCCGGTGCCGCCCAAGGAGTTCCGCGCGGTGCTAGCTCTCGGGCCGCTCCACATACCCCGCGCTGGCTGAGATCTCCGGCAGCAGTGCCGCGATCCGGTGCTTGGGCAGGTCGATCAACCGCAGTTCGAGGTCGTCCTGCGCCACCGGGGCGTTGTCGATGATCTCGGCTGCCTGCTTCTTGGTCAGCACGCCCTGCGACGCGGTGATCAAGGCCTCGCGCCAGCTGTTGCGCAGCTTGCCGTGCGCCTTCATCAGCACCTCGCGGACCGCGCGCTCGCCCAGCGACAACGTGCCGGTCAGCACCTGATCGGCGACGACGATCGTCGTCTTGCCATCTGGGTTGTTGCGCAGGAACTTCAACTTGAACCTGGTCGCCACCAGCTCCTGCAGTTCCCTCTGCCCTGCCTCCGACGACACCGCCGGGTGGTTGTTCGGCACCAGGCACGCCAGCCGCGCGGGCGACGAGGCGAGGAGCGTGCGCAGCAGCCACGGACCGGGGTCCGCCGACAGGTCGACGGCCAGCGAGGCCGCGCCCTTGCCGACCGGCTCGGCCCAGCCCGCCGGACGGGGCTTCGGCGGCGGGGAGGACTCCGGGCGGGGAGCGAGGTCGGACAACGCGGCCAAGGCTTCCTGCGACGGCCCGGACGACTCCACCGACTGCGCGCCGTGCGTGTAGATCCGCGTGCCACCGGACACCGCGCGGCGGCCCGTGGGACGGCACACGTAGAGGTCGGCGGCCGAGCCGATGGCCTGCGCACCGTCGAAGCGGTGGAACGCGGGCAGGATCGCCTCGAACACCAGGCCGAGCTTCTGCAGTTCCTGCTGCACCTTCAGGCCGAGGGCAGGCGTGCGGTCCGAGTAGCCGTACGCGAGCAGCAGACGGCCCGACGCGATGTCCTCCAGCGCCTCGATGCCGCGGCCGGCGAACAGCCCCATGCCCTCCGGCGAGTAGGGCGGGTCGCTGAAGACGAGGTCGAACGACTCGAGGAGCGAGGCGGGCAGCCCGAAACGCATGTCGCAGTGCAACGTTCGAACGTCGAGCCCGCGCGCGGCGGCCCGCGAGTCGATGAACTCCAGCAGGCGCTCGTCCAGGTCGACGACCGTGATCGACACGTGCGGGTCGACCGCGGCGACGGCCAGCGAGGTCAGGTCGTGGTCGCCCAGGCACAGCAGGCGCCTGCCCGTCAGGTCGTACGCCGAGTCCAGCCACACCGCGCGGTTCAGCGCCGTCTCGGCCGTGGCCTGCACGTGGTCCAACGAGGACAACGGCGGCGGGACGTCGGCGATGTCCACGAGGATCTGGCGCAGCACGTCCGTGTGGTCGCGGACACCCGAAACGCCGAAGGCCGAGCGGTACGAGGCGACCAGGCCGGGAGCGATGCGGTAACGATCGCCTGAAGATTCGGCGTCGTCGCCGAGGGCCTTGAGCAGGTCCTGCACGGTGCGGCGGGGCACAGCGGGAATGCGCACGAGTTCAGCCAGCGGGTGCCAGTCCTCGGAGAGCAGGGACAACACCTCGCGGAGCTTGCGGGCGTGCACGCCGCGCTCTGCTACCAACTGCCGGACCTGATCGATCGTCACAAGCGGTAAACCATACGGGCCGTCACATAGTGGAACGCTGTGCCGGGGTACGCCGAACGAGTTAAGGTCTTTGGGATCTACATCCAGGGCGGCCCAATCGGGGTGGTCGTCACGACCGGAGGGATCCGAAGGGTGATCGAGTTCCGGGCCGTAACCAAGCGGTTCGAGGACGGGACCATCGCTGTCGACGAGCTCGACCTCACGGTCGAGGCGGGCACCATCACAGTGTTCGTCGGTCCTTCCGGCTGTGGCAAGACGACGTCCCTGCGCATGGTCAACCGCATGATCGACCCCACGTCGGGCACGATCCTCGTGGACGGCAAGGACGTCCTGACAGTCGACCCGCCCACACTGCGGCGCGGCATCGGCTACGTGATCCAGCAGGCGGGTCTCTTCCCGCACCGGACCGTGCTCGACAACATCGCGACCGTTCCTCTTCTGTCCGGTTGGGACAAACGCAAGGCCCGCACGCGCGCGGCGGAACTGCTGGAGATCGTCGGGCTCGACGCGAACTTCGGCAAGCGCTACCCGGCGCAGCTCTCCGGCGGCCAGCAGCAACGCGTGGGTGTCGCCCGCGCGCTCGCGGCCGACCCGCCGGTGCTGCTGATGGATGAACCGTTCAGCGCCGTCGATCCCGTGGTCCGCGAGGACCTGCAGAACGAACTCCTTCGCCTGCAAGCGGAATTCGACAAGACGATCGTGTTCGTCACGCACGACATCGACGAGGCGCTCAAGCTCGGCGAGCGCGTCGCGGTGTTCCAGACGGGCGGGCACCTCGCGCAGTACGCGAAGCCGGCCGAGCTGCTCAGCGCACCCGCCAACGACTTCGTGGCCTCGTTCGTCGGACGGGACCGCGGCTACCGCACCCTCACGTTCCTGCACGCGGACGTGCCCGTGCACCCCGTCACGACCGCCAAGCTGGGCGAGCGCGTCACTATCACCGACTGGACGCTCGTCGTCGACGAGGAGAACCGGCCGAAGGGCTGGCTGTCCGGTGTGGACGGTGAGGTCGAGGTCGCCGAGAAGGACCTGATCTCCGGCGGCTCGCTCTACGACGGCACGACGTTGCGCGGCGCGCTCGACGCGGCGCTCAGCTCGCCGTCCGCGCTCGGCGTGGTCGTCGACGGCGCCGGTGCGGTCACGGGCGTGGTCCACGCCGGTGACGTGATCCAGGCCCTCGCGAAGGCCCGCGCGGCGGGTGAGGTCCCGAAGTGACCTGGATTTTCGAGAACTGGGAAAGGTTCTGGGAAGTCACCGCGGTGCACCTCCGGCTCTCCGTCGTGCCGGTGCTGATCGGTTTCGTGCTCGCCATCCCCATCGGGTGGTGGGCGAGCCGGTCGCAGACGGCGCGCGCGATCCTCTTCCCGTTCGCCAACGTCCTGTTCACGATCCCGTCCATCGCGCTCATCGTGATCACGCCGGTGCTGATCGGCGTGAAGATCCTCGACGAGATCAACGTCATCGTGCCGCTGGTGGTCTACACGGTCGCGCTGATGGTGCGCGCGGTCGCGGACGCGCTGGCCGCGGTGCCGGGCAACGTCGTCGCCGCGGCGAACGCGATGGGGTTCCGGCCCCTGCGCCGCTTCCTCACCGTCGACTTCCCGCTGGCGCTGCCGGTCACGATCGCGGGCCTGCGGGTCGCGACCGTGTCGAACATCAGCATGGTGAGCGTGGGCGCGCTCGTCGGGCTCGGCGGCTACGGTCAGCTCTTCACCGAGGGCTACCAGACCGACAACACCGACAAGGTCCTCGCGGGCCTGATCGGCACGGTGGTGCTGGCGCTGCTCGCGGACGGACTGCTGTTGCTGGTCGGACGGCTGCTCACGCCGTGGGCACGGGTGGGGAGGTGAGCTGAGATGGGCTGGCTCTTCGATCCCGCGCACTGGTCCGGCTCGAGCGGGATTCCAGTGCGGTTGCTGGAGCACTTCGGCTACACGCTGTTGACCATGGTGATCGCGGCGCTGATCGCGATCCCGCTCGGCGCGTTCGTCGGGCACACCGGCAAGGGCGGGTTCGTGATCGTCGGACTCTCCAACGCCCTGAGGGCGCTGCCGACCACGGCGGTGCTGATCCTCGTCGTGCTCTGGGCGGGCCTGGGTGACTTCCCGGTGTACGTCGCGCTGGTGCTGCTGGCGATTCCGCCGATCATGGCGGGCACGTACGCGGGCGTCCGCGCGGTCGACCCGGTGACGGTCGACGCCGCGAGGGGCGTCGGCATGCGCGAGTCGGGCGTGCTGCTCCAGGTGGAGATCCCGAACGCGCTTCCCCTGATCTTCGGCGGTTTTCGCGGCGCCGCGCTGCAAGTGGTCGCGACCGCCACCATCGCCGCCTACACCGGCGCCGGTGGACTCGGCAGGTTCGTCTTCGACGGACTCGCACTGCAGGATTTCGGACAGATGCTCGCCGGCGCGGTGCTCGTGGCACTGCTCGCCGTTCTCGTCGACCTGGGGTTCGCCGGCCTGCAACGGCTGACGGTCTCGCCAGGATTGCGTCCAGTGGGAACCGGAGGAAACAGATGAAGCGCATCGCCACGGCTGTCGCTGCCGTGATGCTTCTGTCGGCGTGCGGTGGTGACCCGCTGACGGGCGGCGCCGACAACCCGGCCCCGACGGACACCATCGTCGTGGGTTCGGGCAACTTCCCGGAGTCGCGCCTGCTCGCGGAGATCTACGCCGAAGCGCTGGCCGCCAAGGGCATCAAGGTGTCCAAGAAGCTGAACATCGGCAACCGGGAGCTCTACTACAAGGGCGTGCAGGACGGCTCGATCGACCTGATCCCGGAGTACTCCGGCGTGCTTCTCAAGTACATCGACAAAGAAGCGCAGGAGGTCGGCTCCGACGAGGTGTACGCGGCGCTGAAGAAGGCGTTGCCGCAGAACCTCATCGTGCTCGACAAGTCGTCCGCGGAAGACAAGGACGCCGTCGTCGTCACGAAGCAGATCGCGGCGCAGTACAGCCTGAAGTCGATCGACGACCTCGTGCCGTACTGCAAGGACATGGTCTTCGGCGGCCCGACGGAGTTCCAGAACCGCGCGGACGGCCTGCCGGGTCTGAAGACCAAGTACGCGTGCGAGTTCAAGGAGTTCAAGGCCCTCGACGTCGGCGGCCCGCTGACCGTCGCCGGCCTGAAGGACAACACCGTGCAGGCGGCCGACCTGTTCACGACGGACGCGGCCATCAAGGCCAACGAGTTCGTGGTGCTGGAAGACCCGAAGAACGTCTTCGCCGCGCAGAACGTGTTGCCGCTCATCAACGAGAAGAAGGCGTCGCAGCAGGTCCGCGACACCCTCAACGCCATCTCGAAGAAGCTCGACACGAAGGTCCTGCTGGAGCTGAACCAGAAGCTCTCGGCGCCGGACAAGCCGGAACCGGAGAAGGTCGCCAAGGAATGGCTCGCCTCCGCGGGCATCTGACCTGATCGACGGACGGGGCGGGCACCTTCGGGTGTCCGCCCCGTTCGCGTTTCTAGAGCTTGAGATCGGCCACGCGGGCGCTCAGGTCGACGGTGGTGATCCGGTCGGTGAAGCCGAGCGAGTGGTTGATCCGCCGCATGTGCTCGTTGGTGCTGTTCGTCTCGGTCTCGATGATCTTGATGCCGGTCAGCTGGCGGAGCAGGTGCGCTTTGACCAGCCGGCCGAGGCCCTTGCCACGATGTGCGGGGAGCACGCTGGTATGCCGTTGATGGCCAACAGAAGGCCGCGAGAGAGTCCGGTGCAGCACCGTCACCGCGGCAGCTTCGTCGCCGTGTGTCGCGAGGACCACCCACACGTCGATGCCAGTGGCTGACAGGCCTTCTTCGTCCAGCCGCACCCTTTCTCGGGTGTGCGTGGCGAGCTCGATCGCACTGTCGCCCATGGGCTGGTCCTTCGCCGAGTTGAGCGCGTCGACGTAAGCGTCCAGCAGTTCGTCCGGCGCCCGTCCCGTCCACTGCGTCAGGCGGTATCCGGCCGGTACCCCGCCCACCTCGGGCAGCGGATCGGTGAGCACGAGCTCCTGCAGGGTGAGCGCGCTGACGACTGCGAAACCGCGGTGGGTGGCCCACCGCACGCCCTCGCTGCTTTCAGGAATCCATGAGGCTTCCACCGATTCCCGGTTCGCCTGGCGCAGTGCGAACCGGAGCAGGGCGGTGCCGATGCCCCGGCCTCGCCACCGCGGATCCACCACGACGTTGCCCGTGACGAGGTGCACGTTGTCAGCCGTCGGCAGGTATCCGTCCGCATAGCCGACGATGCGCCCGTTCTCCCGGGCCACGGCGAACCGCGGGTGGCCCCAGCCGACTTCGGACGCCAGCCGCCGCCGCACCCATCCGCTGAAGTCCGGCAGCTCACGTGCGGGCATGGCGCTGCTCCACCAGGCCACCTGCAGGTCGAACAGAGCGCGCTGATCGGCTTCACCCGCACTGGCGAAGTCGAGTTCCTCGATGTGAACGTCCTCCATGCGCACTATGCAAGCAGGCCGTGGTGCTCCGCCCAAGCGGCGATGGCCGCCGCGATCTCCTTCGGCCGGTCCTCCTGCGCGTGGTGCCCGGCCTCACCGACGGCCTCCACGTCCAGCGCGGCGATGTTCTCCGAGCACCAGTCCTGAAGCTGCTGCCCGATGAGCAACGTCGGCGAGTTCTCGAACGTCACCAGCAGCTTCGGCACCTCGGAAGTGCCAAGCCACTCGCCGTAGGCCTCGATCCGCGGCACCAGTTCGGCGGGTTCTCCGTCGAACGGCATCTGCCGCGCCCACGCCAGCACCGGCCGGCGGCTCGCGGCGTCGGGGAACGGCGCCAGGTAGGCCGCCATGTCCTCGTCCGGCACCGGCGTGCGGACGCCGCCGGTGAACGCCTGCCGCACGAACCCGTCGCCGGACAGCACCAGTTCCTCGCCCAGCCCCGGTGTGCGGAAGCGGCGCACCCGTTCCTGTGCGGGCAGGGGGAGTTCGGACCCGGTCATCGGCTTCACGATCGTCTCGAAGAACGCGATGCCGGCCACGCGCGAGGGATGCCGTGCCGCCCAGTCGAACGCGAGCGCGCCGCCCCAGTCGTGGCCCACCAGCACCACGCGGTCCAGTTCGAGGGCGTCGAACCACGCGTCGAGGTAGCGGGCGTGGTCGGCGAACGAGTACTCGACGTCCGGCTTGCCGGAGCGGCCCATGCCGATCAGGTCGGGTGCCAGGCCGCCCAGTTCCGGCAGCACGTCGCGCCAGGAGTGGGACGAGCCCGGGTTGCCGTGCAGGAACACGTACGGCGCTGAACCGGACTCCAGGTAGTGGATGGAGGAGTCGAGGACGGGGACAACGGGCATCGGGGGCTCCTCAGAGGGGAACGGCCAGCAGTGCGGTCAGGTCGCGGGACAGCGCGTCGGTCCTGTCGCCCAGCGGCTCCAGCAGGCGGTCCAGCAGTGAGCGGACCAGTTCGACGGCGGGTTCGACGGTGGAGAGGCCGTGTGGGGTCAGAGCGAGCCGCACGGTCCGTGTGTCGACGGCGTCTCGTGTGCGCGAGATGAACCCCGACGCTTCCAGCGAGCGCGCCAGCTTCGAGACGTACAACGCCTCCAGGCCCGTGTGGTCGGCCAGTTCGCGTTGGGACGGGCGGTCCAGGGCCAGCAGCGACGACAGCACGACGTACTGCGCGTGCGTCAGCCCAAGCGGGTCCAGCGCGCGGTCAACGGCCGTCCGCCACTTCATCGCCAGACGCCACACGAGGTGCCCAGGCGTCGGTTCCGCACTGCTCATGGCAGATACGGTACATGGATACTATGTACATGGCTATTATCCGGAGGCCGCGTGCCCGCCGATCCGGACGGTCAGTTCCTCGGCTGCCTTGCGCACCTCTTTGGCCAGGTCGGGCCACGTCTGGCCGCAGGGCGTGTCGCAGACGTGCCGGAACGTCAGCGTGATGGCCGCGATCGGCCGCTCGCCGTGGTCGAACACCGGCGCGGCCACCGAGGCGAACCCTGCCGTCACGAACCCGTCCTCGACCGACCAGCCCTGCCGCCGCTCCAGCGTCAGCAGCCGGCGCAACGCCGGCAGGTTGTGCGGGCCGCGGCCGGTGCGGTCGACGAACGAGGCCACCGACGGCAGCACCGCCCTGACCTGCGCCGGCGGCAGGTTCGCCAGCATCGCGCGGCCCGAGGCCGTCAGGTGGGCGGGCAGCCGGACGCCGACGTCGGACACGATCGACTGCGGCTGCCGGGGTTGTTCGCGTACGAGGTACAGGGCCTCGGCACCGTGCAGGACGCCCAGGTGCGCGACCTTCTCCATCCGGTCGGCGAGCTTGCGCAGCAGCGGGCGGGCCAGCCGCTCCAGCGGGTCGTGCCGCAGGTAGGCGGAGCCGAGTTCGAACGCCGCGACGCCCAGGCCGTAGCGCTTCTCCTCGGGGAAGTGCGTCGCGAAACCGGCCTCGGTCAGCTCCGACAGCAGGTGGTAGGTCGTCGACCTGGGGAGGTTGAGCTCGCGCGCGACCGACGCCGCGGAGACGGGCCCCGGTCTGCCCGCCAGCAGCCGGAGGACCGCCAACCCTCGCCGCAGCGCGGGAACGTCACTGCTGCTGCCCACAAAAGTGATTTTCCCACGTGATGCAGCCCACGCCGTTACGACATCAGGGCACACTCAACAGAACACGCCCGGGGTGCGTCGTAGAGGTGTGACGGTTTTGAAGGGGGTCGAGATTGACACCGAGTTTCGATGACTTCGTGGCAGCACAGGTGACCCCGTTGCTGCGCTATGCCACCGTGCTCACGTGCGACCCGCACCTGGCCCAGGACGTGGTCCAGGAAGTGCTGCTGCGTGCGCAGCAGAAGTGGGACCGCATCGGTTCAGTCGACCTCCCTCACGCCTACGTCAAGCGCATGGTGACCAACGAGTACCTCTCGTGGCGCAGACGCAGGGCCGCCAAGGACGTCGCTCTCTGCATGACGACGCTCGAGTCCGTCACCCCGCCCGTCGGAGACAAGACGCACCACTACGACGAGCGGGAAGCAATGTTGCAGCGGATCGCGAAGCTGCCCCGCAAACAGCGGGCCGCCGTCGTGCTCCGCTACTACGAGAACTACGAGGACTCGGAGATCGCACAGATGCTCGGTTGTGCCGAGGGAACCGTGCGCAGCCACATCTCGCGTGCGCTGGCCACACTCCGCCTGGACCACACGCCGGAACCCGCTGGTGTCGGGTTGCGGATCGGGGAGGGCCTGTCGTGAACGACACCGAACAGCTCATCAAGGAGGCGCTCGGCCAACTGGCCGAACGCACTCCGCATCCGGGCCCGACGCTCAACGCCCTGCGGCGCAAGCGCAAGAGGCAGCGGAACAACATCTTCCTGATCGCCACGGCCGGCATGGCCGCGGTCGTCGTCCTGATCTTCGCCGGCGTCGTCGCCAGCGACAGGTACACGCCGCCGAACCCCAACGACGCGGCTGCGGCGCTCGTGCAGGACCACGGCAAGAGCGTCGCGTTCAAGTACGCACCGCACTGGCTGCCGACCGGGTTCGTCGAGAGCCTTCGCGCCACGAACATGGCGCCCACCAGGGTGTGGGGTCCCGCGGGCGTTATGCCCTACAGCAATCCGAGCCTCGTGATCAGAGCGCTCGGCGGGATGCCGGACACCCAGGGGTGGGACTCGGCACAAGTCCGCGGCCTGCAGGCGTGGGTACAGGTGAGGGGTGACGCCGCAACCGTCGTCTGGAAGGCGCAGGACGTCCTCGAGGTGACCGTGAGCGGAGTGAGCGACGCACGTGAGATCACTCTGCGCGTAGCCGAGTCGGTGCGAGCCGACGCCAAGATCACGCACGAGCCGCCGTTCAAGCTCGAAGGCAGGTACGCCGAGCTCGTGCGCGGCACCGCGCCGGACAAGTGGCACTCGTCGCTGGGCAGGAACTCGATCTCCGTGCAGGTGGCGACGGAGAGGCCGGAGCTGCCCGCGCCGACCGAAGCGCTGACCGTGCGCGGCAAGCAGGGCCTGCGCAACGGCAACACCGTGGCGGTCCAGGACGGCGGCCTATGGATCTCGGCGACCTCCAGCGCCTGGTCCGACGAGTTGGTCGAGCTGGTGAACGAGGTCGAGATCCTCGACCAGCCGGACACGGGCTGGATCGGCAAGGGCCTCTAACAGCCTGTCTGGCATCTCAGACACCATCGGGCGCTCCGGGGTCGCTGACTCGGCCCCGGAGCGCTGTGATGTCTCCATGCAGCAACCGGTGGAGCTGGGTCCGAAGCCTCTGACCCTCGAGGACGTTCATGCCGTCGCCCGCGACGGCGCCCCGGTGGAGATCACCGCGGCGGCCCGCGAGGCGGTCACCGCCGCCCGTGGCCACATCGAACAGCTCGCCACGGCCGAACGCCCCACCTACGGCGTCTCGACCGGGTTCGGCGCGCTCGCCGTCCGGCACATCCCGCCGGACCGCCGTGCCCAGCTGCAGCGGTCGCTGATCCGCTCGCACGCCGCCGGCGCCGGTCCGGAGGTCGAACGCGAGGTCGTGCGAGCGCTGATGTTGCTGCGCCTGCGCACGCTCTCGACCGGCCACACCGGCGTCCGGTTGTCCACTGTGGATGCGATGGCCGGGATGCTGAACGCCGGCATCACCCCGATCGTGCACGAGTACGGCTCGCTGGGCTGTTCCGGCGACCTCGCGCCGTTGTCGGCGAGCGCGCTCGCGCTGATGGGCGAGGGCATGGTCCGCAACTCCCGCGACGAGCTCGTGCCCGCCGCGGAGGCGCTGGCGGAGGCCGGCATCGAACCGGTGCAGCTGGCCGAGAAGGAAGGCCTCGCGCTGATCAACGGCACCGACGGCATGCTCGGCATGCTGTCGCTGGCGATCGCCGACTTCACGCGGCTGCTGGACATCGCCGACCTCACGGCCGCCATGAGCGTCGAGGCGCTGCTGGGCACCGACCGCGTCTTCGAGCCGGAGCTGCACGCGCTGCGCCCGCACCCCGGCCAGAACGTCAGCGCCGCCCGGATGCTCGCGTTCCTCAAGAACTCCGAGATCGTCGCCTCCCACCGCGGCCCGGACTGCACGCGCGTGCAGGACGCGTACTCGCTGCGTTGCTCCCCGCAGGTGCACGGCGCGGCACGCGACACCGTGGCGTACGCGGCGACGGTGGCCGACCGCGAGCTGGCGTCCGTGATCGACAACCCCGTCGTGCTGGCGGACGGACGCGTCGAGTCCAACGGCAACTTCCACGGCGCCCCGGTCGCCTACGTGCTGGACTTCCTCGCCATCCCGCTCGCGGACGTCGCCTCGATCGCCGAGCGCCGCACCGACCGCATGCTCGACGTCTCGCGCTCGCACGGCCTGCCGCCGTTCCTCGCCGACGACCCCGGCGTCGACTCCGGCCACATGATCGCCCAGTACACCCAGGCGGCGATCGTGTCCGAGCTCAAGCGCCTGGCCGTGCCGGCGTCCGTCGACTCGATCCCGTCCTCCGCGATGCAGGAGGACCACGTGTCGATGGGCTGGTCCGCCGCCCGCAAGCTGCGCAGGGCCGTCGACGGTCTCACCACCGTGCTGGCCGTCGAACTGCTCACCGCCGCGCGGGCCCTCGACCTGCGCGCTCCCCTCAAGCCCGCCCCCGCGACGGCCGCCGCCGTGGCGAAGCTGCGCGAGACGGTTCAGGGCCCCGGCCCGGACCGCCACCTCGCCCCCGAGATCGCCGCCGCCGAGGCCCTGATCCGAAGTGGAGCACTTCAGTGAATCCCTCTGGAATGGTTGTTCGCGCTGACCGCGGTACCGAACTGACCGCGAAGAACTGGTCGACCGAGGCCGCCCTGCGGATGTTCCACAACAACCTCGACCCGGACGTCGCCGAGCGTCCCGAGGACCTCGTCGTCTACGGCGGCACCGGCAAGGCCGCGCGCGACTGGCCGTCGTTCGACGCGATCACCCGCGAGCTCAAGAACCTCGAAGCCGACGAGACGCTGCTCGTGCAGTCCGGCCGCCCGGTCGGCGTCATGCGCACGAACGAGTGGGCGCCGCGGGTGCTCATCGCGAACTCGAACCTCGTGCCGGACTGGGCGAACTGGCCCGAGTTCCGCCGCCTGGAGGCCGAGGGCCTCACGATGTACGGGCAGATGACCGCCGGTTCGTGGATCTACATCGGCACCCAGGGCATCCTGCAGGGCACGTTCGAGACGTTCGCCGCCGTCGCCACCAAGCGCTTCAACGGCACCCTTCGCGGCACGCTCACGGTCACCGCGGGCCTCGGCGGCATGGGTGGCGCGCAGCCGCTGGCCGTGACGATGAACGAGGGCGTCGCGCTGTGCATCGAGGTCGACCCGCACCGCGCCCAGCGCCGTCTGGAGACCCGCTACCTCGACGAGATCGCGGACGACCTGGACTCGGCGATCGAGCGCGTGCTGGCCGCCAAGGCCGCCGGTGAGGCCGTGTCTGTCGGCGTCGTGGGCAACGCGGCCGAGATCCTGCCCGAACTGCTGCGCCGCGAGGTCGCCGTCGACATCGTCACGGACCAGACGTCTGCGCACGACCCGTTGGCGTACCTGCCCGTCGGAGTCCCGCTGGAGGAGTGGCAGGACTACGCCGCCGCGAAGCCGGAGGAGTTCACCGAGCGCGCGCGTGAGTCGATGGCCACGCACGTCGAGGCGATGGTCGGGTTCATGGACCGCGGCGCCGAGGTGTTCGACTACGGCAACTCGATCCGCGGTGAGGCGCAGCTCGGCGGCTACGAGCGCGCGTTCGCGTTCCCCGGCTTCGTGCCCGCCTACATCCGGCCGCTGTTCTGCGAGGGCAAGGGTCCGTTCCGCTGGGCCGCGCTGTCCGGCGACCCCGAGGACATCGCCAAGACCGACAAGGCGATCCTCGAGCTCTTCCCGGAGAACGAGCAGCTCCACCGGTGGATCAAGATGGCCGGCGAGCGCGTCGAGTTCCAGGGCCTGCCCGCCCGCATCTGCTGGCTCGGCTACGGCGAACGGCACCTCGCGGGCCTCAAGTTCAACGAGATGGTGGCGTCCGGTGAGCTGTCCGCACCGATCGTCATCGGCCGCGACCACCTCGACTGCGGCTCGGTGGCCTCCCCGTACCGCGAGACCGAGGCGATGGCCGACGGTTCCGACGCGATCGCGGACTGGCCGCTGCTCAACGCCCTGGTCAACACGGCTTCCGGCGCCACCTGGGTGTCGATCCACCACGGCGGCGGCGTCGGCATCGGCCGCTCGATCCACGCCGGCCAGGTCACGGTCGCGGACGGCACCGAGCTGGCCGCGCGGAAGATCGAGCGCGTGCTGACCAACGACCCCGGCATGGGCGTCATCCGGCACGTGGACGCCGGGTACGACGAGGCCAAGACCGTGGCCGCCGACAAGGGCGTGCGCATCCCGATGGAGGGCTGAGAATTGTCAGACCTCGCTGGGACAATTGAAATCGGGGGACCCCCTGGAGGGGACCCCTGCGTGAGCCTGCCGATGGAGGCGTGATGCTCGACCAGATCGCGGACGTCGGGCGTGACACCAAGCGAGGCGGCTACTCCCGCCACGGCTACGACAAGCCGGAGCTGGAGCTGCGGCACTGGTTCGTCGAGCAGGCCGTCAAGCGCGGCCTGAACGTCGAGACCGACCAGAACGGCAACCTCTGGGCGTGGTGGGGCGAGCGCGGCGACAACGCGCTCATCACCGGCAGCCACCTGGACTCGGTGCCCGGCGGCGGCGCGTTCGACGGCCCGCTGGGGGTGACGTCGGCGCTGGAAGCCGTGGACCTCCTGCAGGCCAAGGGGTTCAAGCCCGCGCGGCCGTTCGCGATCACGGTCTTCGCCGAGGAGGAAGGCGGCCGGTTCGGCGTCGCGTGCCTCGGCTCGCGGCTGCTGACCGGCGCCATCTCGCCGGAGAAGGCGCTGGCGCTCAAGGACCCGGACGGCGTCACGCTGGCCGAGGCCATGAAGGCCGCCGGCTACGACCCCGAACTGGCCGGCCGCGACGAACGGGCCCTGCGGCGCATCGGGCAGTTCGTCGAGCTGCACGTCGAACAGGGCCGCGGCCTGACGGTGCCGGTCGGGGTGGCGAGCAGCATCCTCGCGCACGGCCGGTGGCGCTTCACGTTCAGCGGCGAGGGCAACCACGCCGGTGCGACGTTGATCGAAGACCGCCGGGACCCGATGCTCCCGGCCTCCCAACTCGTCCTCGCCGCCAGGAAGGCGGCCAGGGCAGGCGGGCGTGCCACCGTGGGAAGGCTCGTCCCCAACCCCGGTGGCACCAACGTCATCGCGTCCACTGTGGACGTCTGGCTGGACGCGCGGGACAGCGACGACGCGCGCACCCGTGCGATGGTCGCGGAGATCTCCGAGGCGGCGCGCCAGGCCGCCGAGGAGGAGGGCTGCGAGGTCACCATCACCGAGGAGTCGTACGGCGACACG
Source organism: Lentzea californiensis (assembly GCF_024648825.1). Taxonomy (GTDB): domain Bacteria; phylum Actinomycetota; class Actinomycetes; order Mycobacteriales; family Pseudonocardiaceae; genus Lentzea; species Lentzea californiensis. The sequence continues at coordinate 269,552 of NZ_JANBBE010000012.1, read as the reverse complement.
GTGCACTTCGACTCCGCGCTGCGGGACGACGTCGCCGGGGCGCTCGGTGGCGTTCCGGCGTTGCCGACCGGGGCGGGCCACGACGCGGGCATCCTCGCCGCGCACGTGCCCACCGCGATGCTGTTCGTGCGCAACCCCACCGGTGTGAGCCACGCGCCGGAGGAGTTCGCCGAGCAGGCCGATGTCGACGAGGGCGTCAAGGCGCTGGCCGCCACGATCGAACACCTCGGCTCATGAACTTCTGGTGCGAGCGAGCCTGGTTGCCCGCCGGGCTCGCCGAGCGCGTCCTGATCAGGGTCGAGAACGGTGTGATCGCCAGCGTGTCCACAGTGGACACGATTCCACTGGGTGTGCGGCGGCTGCACGGCGTCGTCGTGCCGGGCTTCGCGAACGCCCACTCGCACGCGTTCCACCGTGCTCTCCGAGGTCGCACGCACGACGGCGGCGGCACGTTCTGGACGTGGCGCGAGGGCATGTACGCGCTGGCGTCCCGCCTCACCCCGCAGTCGTACTACCGCCTCGCCCGCGCGGTCTACGGTGAGATGGCGCTCGCGGGTGTCTCCGCGGTGGGCGAGTTCCACTACGTCCACGACAGGTCCAACGAGTTCGGCTACGCCCTGCGCGAGGCGGCGAAGGACGCCGGCATCCGCCTCACGTTGCTCGACACCTGCTACCTCGCGGGCGGTATCGACCAGCCCGTCAACGAGGTGCAGCGGCGCTTCTCCGACGGCACCGCCGAGGCGTGGGCGTCCCGGGTCGCCGAGCTCGAGTCCGACGACGTGATGCGCGTCGGTGCCGCGATCCACTCGGTCCGCGCCGTCCCGCGGGCCGAGCTCTCCGTGGTGGCGCAGGCGTTCCCGGACGCCCCGCTGCACGTCCACCTCTCCGAGCAGCCCGCCGAGAACGAGGCCTGCCTCGCCGCGTACGGCCTCACGCCGACCGGGCTCCTGCACGAAGCCGGCGCACTCTCACCTCGCACAACGGCGGTGCACGCCACGCACCTGACGGCAGAGGACATCGCACTGCTGGGCGGCTCCGGCACCGGCGCGTGCTTCTGCCCGACGACCGAGGCGGACCTGGCCGACGGCATCGGACCGGCACGCGAACTGGCCGACGTGGGCAGCCCCATCTCGCTCGGCAGCGACCAGCACGCGGTGATCGACCCACTGCTGGAAACCCGCGCCCTGGAGCACAACGAGCGGCTGCGCACCGGTCAGCGCGGCCGTTTCTCACCGGTCGAACTGCTCGACGCCGCCACCCGCCACTCCGCGCTCGGCTGGGACGGCGGACGCATCGAGCCGGGTGCGCCGTGCGACCTCGTGGCGATCAGCTGCTCGACGCCGCGCACCGCGGGTTCGTTGCCGCAGCAGGTTCTCCTGTCGGCGGCGGCGTCCGATGTGGACACCGTGGTCGTCGGCGGCCGGGTGGTCGCCGCAGGGGGAGTGCACGAGACTCTGGGTGACGTCGGCAGGCTGCTGGCGGACGCGATCGAGGAGCTGTGGGCATGAGCGTGCTGATCACCGGTATCGGTGAGCTGACCACGAACAGCGAGGTCACCGGCGACGCGCTGGTGATCGACGGCTCGGAGATCGCCTGGGTCGGCAACGCGGACAAGGCCCCCGCCGCCGACGAACAGGTCGACGTCGAGGGCCGCGCGGTGCTGCCCGGCTGGGTCGACAGCCACACCCACCTGGTGTTCGCGGGCGACCGGACCGCCGAGTTCGGTGCGCGCATGGCGGGCAAGCCCTACACCGCGGGCGGCATCGCCGTGACCGTGAACGCGACCCGTGCCGCGACCGACGAGGAGTTGGCCGCGGTCCTGCGCAGGCACATCGCCGAAGCGCTCAAGCAGGGCACGACGTTCATCGAGACCAAGACCGGCTACGGCCTCAACGTGGCCGACGAGGTGCGGTCGGCCCGGATCGCCGCCGAGCAGGCCGACGAGGTCACGTTCCTCGGCGCCCACCTCGTGCCGCCGGGCGAGGACGCGGACACCTACGTAGACCTGGTCCGCGGCGAGATGCTCGACGCCGTCGCACCCCTGGTGCGCTGGGCGGACGTGTTCTGCGAGAAGGGCGCCTTCGACTACGACCAGTCGAAGGCCGTGCTCCAGGCCGCCGCGGCGAAGGGCCTGGGTCTGCGCGTCCACGGCAACCAGCTCGGCGAGGGCCCCGGCGTGCGGCTGGCCGTGGAACTCGGTGCCGCCTCCGTCGACCACTGCACGTACCTGTCCTCCGCGGACGTCGACGCGCTGGCGTCGTCGGACACCGTCGCCACGCTGCTCCCGGCGTGCGACCTCTCGACCCGCCAGTCGCTGCCGCCCGCCCGCGCCCTGCTCGACGCCGGCGCGACGGTCGCGCTCGCCAGCAACTGCAACCCCGGCTCGTCGTACACCTCGTCGATGGCGTTCTGCGTGACGACAGCGGTCCTGCAGATGCGGATGAGCGTCGAGGAAGCGGTCTGGGCGGCGACGGCGGGCGGCGCGCAGGCGTTGCGGCGCACCGACGTCGGTGTCATCAGGCCTGGTGCGCGGGCGGATCTCCACGTGCTGGACGCACCCTCGATCACGCATCTGGCCTACCGCCCAGGGGTCCCGTTGACCCACTCGGTGTGGCGTCGGGGCGAACGCGCCAATTGAGACTGGTGTCTCATCACCCTCCGTGTGGGCCTATTGGCGGAAGGTGCGGGACCGTACGGTGTCCCCGTGGTGGATTTCGCGGAGGCCCTGACGAAAGCCGTCGACAACAGCGGCCTCAGCCTTGAACGCATCCAGCACCACCTGGCCGCCAGGGGCATGCAGGTCAGCATCTCGACGCTCAGCTACTGGCGCCGCGGCCGCAGCCGTCCGGAACGCCCGGAGTCGCTGAGGGTCGTCGCCGCCCTGGAGGAACTGCTCGACCTCGGTGAGGGCTTCCTGACCGACCGGCTGGGCGACAAGCGGCCGCGCGGGCGCTGGGTGGACCAGTCGCTGTCGATCGAGGACATGTGGGACTCGCGGGCCACCGACCTCGGCGAGGTCATGTCGCGGATCGACCGGCTGCAGCCGACGGCGACGACGTACCTGAGCGTGCAGGACCGGCAGGTGGTCGGGCCGGACCGCCGTGAGGTCTCGAACCACTGCACGGGCGTGATCCAGGCACTGGAGGACGGCGTCGACCGGTTCCTCGCGATCCAGCTGGCCGATGCCACGGACCTCGGCGTGCCGTCGATCGAGGCGGGGCCGCCGTGCCGGCTCGGCAGGGTGCGCAGCGAGGACTCCACCGGGTTCCTCGTCGCGGAGATCCTCTTCGACCGGATGCTCAGAGCGGGCGAGACGGCTCTCGTCGACTACACGGTCCGGATGAGACCCGGCGCGGACAGCGAGGTCTGCGACCGGCGGTTCCTGCGACCGGTGAACGACTACACGCTGCAGATCGACTTCCACCCGGACGCGGTGCCGGCGCGCTGTTTCCAGTTCGCACGGCCGTCGTTGCACGAACCGGAGACCGCGCTGAACGACCTGTGGATCGGGACGACGGCGTCGACGCACATCCACGTGCGGAACTCGAAGCCCGGGATCTATGGAGTGCGGTGGGAATGGGAGTAGCCGCTACTCCCACTCCCACCGCAAGCGCCCCCAGTCGAAACGATGCGCTCGGCCGAGCCGCAATCGGCCTGCTCATCAAGGGCGCCCAGGATGGCCGTCACCGCTGCAGGGAGGCGGCGACAGCAGGTTCCTAGACCTTCAGCAACAGGTTCGGAGAACCCGTCCTGATGTCGGTCAGCTTGTTCGGCGTGGCCGCGCCGACCAGGGCGTTGCGCACCTGGGCGGGCGTCGCGGACGGGTTCGCGCCCAGGTAGAGCGCGGCCGCTCCGGCGACGTGCGGGGAGGCCATCGACGTGCCGCCCATGGACCGCGTGCCGGTGTCGCTGCTGTGCGACGCGCTCACGATGTCGCTACCGGGTGCCCAGAGGTCGAGGCACCTGCCGTAGTTCGACGAGCCGGCCGACCAGATCGAACGCTTGTCGGCGCGGTCCGACGCACCGACGGTGATCGCCTCCGGCGTGCGGGCAGGGGTGAAGTTGCACGCGTCCTGGCCGCTGTTGCCGCCCGCCAGCACATAGGTGAAGCCCGCGCTGATCGAGCGCCTGACGGCGTTCTCCAGCGAGGTGTTCGTGCCGCTGCCACCGAGGCTCATGTTGACGACGGCGGGCTTCTTGCCGTTCGCCGTCACCCAGTCGATGCCGCGGATGATGCCGTCCCACGCGCCGCTGCCGTTGCAGTCGAGGACGCGGACGCCGACGAGCTTGGCCTTCTTCGCGACGCCGTAGGTCTTGCCCCCGACCGTGCCGGCGACGTGCGAGCCGTGGCCCTGGCAGTCCTGCGCGACGGAGTCGTTGTCGATGAAGTCGTATCCGTCGGAAGCACGGCCCTCGAATTCGGAATGCGTTTTCCTGATTCCGGTGTCGAGAACGTACGCCGTCACGTTCGACGCGGTGTTCGGGTAGGTGTACTTCTGGTTGAGCGGCAGGCTCGCCTGATCGATCCGGTCGAGACCCCAGACCGGGTTCGACTGCGTCTCCTGGATCGTGGCGAACGTGTTCCGCTCGACGAATTGCACGTCCGGGTCAGCCGCGAGCCTCCGCGCCTGGCGTTCGGACATTCCGGTGACCGAGAACCCGTTCAGCGCGGCGCTGTAGGTGTGCTTGACGTTGCCCTGGTAGCGGGACGCCAACGCGCTGGCAGGGGTGCGCGCTCCGTCCTTCAGCACCACGATGTAGCTGCCCTCGACCGCCTGTGCGCCCGCACCGGGCAACACCGCTCGTTCAGCGATCGCGGTGGGCGTCCACATCGCTGTGGAAGCGATGCCCAATGCCGCCGCGATGGCGACATGACGCCGAAGTGCCATGGGGTTCCTCCTGGCAGGGAATGAACTGGGGAACACCAAGAAACTAACGCGATCTGTGCTTCGGATAACAGGTTCGAAACTTCGGTCCGCAATACTGTCAAAACTGTGGTGACGCGTACTCCGAGTGCAGGCTGGGCTGGAATCGATCACTGGCCGTAGCATTCGACCGTGTCGGAATTCGCGGAAGCGCTGACCCTGGCCGTCGAGGCGAGCGGCCTCAGCCTGGAGCGGATCCAGCACCACCTGGAGTCGCGCGGCGTGCAGGTGAGCCAGTCGACGCTGAGCTACTGGCGGCGTGGCCGCAGCCGTCCGGAACGCCCTGAGTCGCTCGCGGCCGTCGCCGCGCTGGAGGAGATCCTCCAACTCTCGCCCGGCTCGTTGACGACCAGGCTGGGGGACAAACGGCCACGCGGCCGGTGGGTCGAGCGCACCGCCGCGCTGGAGGGCATCTGGCGTGACGCCGCGATCGACCTCGGCCGTGAGATCGCGCGCGTCGGCAGGCTGCTCCCGGCCCCCGCGAGGTACCTCAGCGTGCGCGACCAAGCGGTGATCGGTCCCGACCGGCGCGAGATCGAGATCCGCAGCAGCGCCGTGATCGAGGCGTTCGAGGACGGCGTGGACCGCATCCTGCTCGCGAAGACCGCCGACGACACCGATCTCTCGCCCGGCGACGTCGTGGCCGAGAAGTCATGCCGCGTCGGCAGGGTGCGCAGGGACCCAGCTCGCAAGCTGCTGGTCGCGGAGATCATCCTCGACCGCGTGCTGCGCGCGGGCGACACGGCCCTCGTCGACCTGCGTCTGATCTCCGACCCCGGTGCGGACAGCTCCTCGGCGGACCGCACGTTCCTCCGCACGCTGCGCAACTACGTGCTGGAGGTCGAGTTCCACGCCGAGGCGGTGCCCGTGCGCTGTCGCAGCTTCAGCAAGCCGGCACCGGACGCATCCGACGTGGACACCGGCGAACTGTGGATCGGCACCACAGCGGCCGCACACCTCCTCGTGCACGAAGCACAGGCAGGCCACGTCCACGGCATCAGATGGGAGTGGGAGTAGCTGGAGCAGCTCCACGTGGCACAGGAGGTTCGTGAGGGGCAGGGTGGTGGGTATGGAGTACACCAACCTCGGTCGCAGCGGCCTGTCCGTGTCCCGCCTGTGCCTCGGCACGATGAACTTCGGTCCCGAGACGTCCGAGGCCGACAGTCACGCGATCATGGACCGCGCCCACGAACACGGCCTGAACTTCTTCGACACGGCCAACGTCTACGGCTGGAAGAAGGGCGAGGGAGTCACCGAGAACATCATCGGCAACTGGTTCGCCAAGGGTGGCACCCGCCGCGAACGGACCGTCGTCGCCACCAAGCTCTACGGCAGCATGGGCGACTGGCCGAACGAGACCAAGCTGTCCGCGCTGAACATCCGCCGCGCCGCGGACGCGTCGCTGAAGCGCCTGCAGACCGACTACATCGACCTGTACCAGATGCACCACGTCGACCGGGACACGCCGTGGGACGAGATCTGGGAAGCCTTCTCCGTGCTGCGCCAGCAGGGCAAGGTCATCTACTTCGGCTCGTCCAACTTCGCGGGCTGGCACATCGCCCAGGCCGCCGAGGCCGCCCGCACCCGCGGGTTCCTCGGGCTGGTGTCGGAGCAGTCGATCTACAACCTCATGACCCGCTGGGTCGAGCTGGAGGTCCTGCCCGCCGCCAAGCACTACGGGCTCGGCGTGATCCCGTGGTCGCCGCTGCACGGCGGGTTGCTCGGCGGGGTGTTGCGCAAGCAGCGCGAGGGTGGCACGTCCCGCAGCGCGTCCGGCCGTTCCGCCGACGCGCTGGAGAAGCACCGCGACACGATCGACGCCTACGAGAAGCTGTGCGCGGACATCGGCGAGGACCCGGCCAACGTCGGTCTCGCGTGGCTGCTGCACCAGGACGGTGTGACCGCGCCGATCATCGGGCCGCGCACCATCGAGCAGCTCGACAACTCGTTGCGCGCCGCGGAGCTGAAGCTCGACGCAGAGGTGCTGGCGAAGCTCGACGAGCTGTTCCCGGCACCGGCTCCGAACGGGTCGAAGCCGGCCCCGGAGGCCTACGCCTGGTAGCTCAGTCCTCGAAGTCGTCGTCGTCGCGCGCCAGGAACGTGGCGAAGCGCTCGATCGGCGTCTCGAAGTCGGGGTTGGCGTCGACGAACTCCCGCAGCTTGTCGGCGAGCCACGCGAACGTGACCTCCTCCTCGCCGCGCCGCTTCTCGAGCTCCTCGATGCCGCGATCGGTGTGGTACATGGCGAAACTCCTGTGAGGGCTTAGACAACGAGCCGCCGGACCCAGGTGGATCCGGCGGCTCGTTCGTTCATACAGGGCCTAGTCGAACGCGCGGGTGATGATCTCGCGCTGCTCGACCTCGTGCACCTTGCTCGAACCGGCCGACGGGGCGGCCATCGGGCGGCGCGACACGCGGCGGACGGTGCCCAGGTGCTCGGGCAGCAGTTCCGGCAGGGCCAGGCCGTAGAACGGCCAGGCACCCTGGTTCGCCGGCTCCTCCTGCACCCAGCGGACGTCCTTCGCGTTCGGGTAGCGCTCCAGGGTCTCGGTCAGCTTGCGGGCCGGGACCGGGTAGAGCTGCTCGACGCGCACGATCGCCACGTCGCCGCCGCCGCGCTTCTCGCGCTCGGCGTGCAGCTCGTAGGAGATCTTGCCGCTGCACAGCAGGACCTTCGTGACCGCGTTCGTGTCCTTGATCGTCGGGTCGTCCATCACCGAGTGGAACCGGTCGTTGATGAACTCGTCGGTGCCGGACACGGCGGCCTTGAGGCGCAGCATGGACTTCGGCGTGAACACGATCAGCGGCCGGTCGACGCCGTCGAGGGCGTGGCGACGCAGCAGGTGGAAGTAGTTCGCCGGAGTCGACGGCACCGCGACGGTCATGGAGCCCTCGGCGCACAGCTGCAGCCAGCGCTCGATGCGGCCGGACGTGTGGTCCGGACCCTGGCCCTCGTGGCCGTGCGGCAGCAGGATCACGACGTCGGAACGCTGACCCCACTTCGCCTCACCGGACGAGATGAACTCGTCGATGATCGGCTGCGCGCCGTTGACGAAGTCGCCGAACTGCGCCTCCCACAGGACCAGTGCCTGCGGGTTCGCGACCGAGTAGCCGTACTCGAAGCCGACCGCCGCGAACTCCGACAGCACCGAGTCGTAGACCATGAACTTGCCCTGGTCGGCGGACAGGTGCTGCAGCGGGGTGTGCTCTTCGCCGGTCTTGCGGTCGATCAGGGTCGCGTGGCGCTGCACGAACGTGCCGCGGCGCGAGTCCTGGCCGGCCAGGCGGATGTTGCGGCCCTCGATCGCGAGCGAACCGAAGGCGAGCAGCTCCGCGAACGCCCAGTCGATGCCGCCCTCGCGCGCCATCTTGGCGCGCCGTTCGAGCACCGGCTTGACGCGCGCGTGCGGCGTGAAGCCCTCCGGCAGGTTCACGTGGGCGTCCGCGATGTGCTCCAGCACCTCGCGGCTGATGCCCGTGGGCAGCTTCGCCGGGATCTGCTGCTCGGCCTCCACCGACGGGCTGACCGTCACCGGGTGCTTCTCGAGCTCGCGGACCTCGTTGAAGACGTGCTCCAGCTGGCTGGAGAAGTCCTGCAGCGCCTTCTCGGCCTCTTCGACCGTGATGTCGCCGCGGCCGATCAGGGACTCGGTGTAGGTCTTGCGCACCGAGCGCTTCTGGTCGATCACGTCGTACATCGCCGGCTGCGTCATCGAGGGGTCGTCGCCCTCGTTGTGGCCGCGGCGGCGGTAGCAGACCATGTCGATCACGACGTCCTTGTGGAACGCCTGGCGGTACTCGACGGCCAGCTTCGCGACCCAGTAGCAGGCCTCGGGGTCGTCGCCGTTCACGTGGAAGACCGGCGAGCCGATCATCTTCGCGACGTCGGTCGAGTACTTCGAGGACCGCGAGTGCTCCGGTGCCGTGGTGAAGCCGACCTGGTTGTTCACGACGATGTGGACCGTGCCACCGGTGCGGTAGCCGCGCACGAGCGCCAGGTTCAGCGTCTCGGCGACCACACCCTGACCCGCGAACGCCGCGTCACCGTGCATGGCGACCGGCAGGACGGGGAAGAAGTCGCCGCCCTTGTCGATCATGTCCTGCTTGGCGCGCACGATGCCTTCGAGGACCGGGTCGACGGCCTCGAGGTGCGACGGATTCGCCGTCAGCGACACCTTGGTCTCGCCGTCGCCGAACATGCGGAAGTACTTGCCCTCGGCGCCGAGGTGGTACTTCACGTCGCCGGAGCCGTGCGCCTGACCGGGGTCGAGGTTGCCCTCGAACTCGCGGAAGATCTGCGAGATCGGCTTGCCGACGATGTTCGCGAGGACGTTCAGGCGGCCGCGGTGCGGCATGCCGATGACGACCTCGTCGAGCTCGTGCTCGGCGGCCTTGTCCAGTACCGCGTCGAGCAGCGGGATGACGGTCTCGCCGCCCTCGAGCGAGAAGCGCTTCTGGCCGACGTACTTCGTCTGCAGGAACGTCTCGAAGGCCTCAGCCGCGTTCAGCTTGCTGAGGATGTACTTCTGCACGGTGGCCGGGGGCTTCTCGTGCGGAACCTCGACGCGCTCCTGGATCCAGCGGCGCTCTTCGGGCTCGAGGATGTGCATGTACTCGACGCCGACGGTGCGGCAGTACGAGTTGCGCAGCACGCCCAGGATGTCGCGGAGCTTCATCCGCTCCTTGCCGGCGAAGCCGCCGACCGGGAACTCGCGGTCCAGGTCCCACAGCGTCAGGCCGTGGCTGAGCACGTCCAGGTCGGCGTGGGAGCGCTGGCGGTAGTTCAGCGGGTCCGTGTCGGCCATCAGGTGGCCGCGCGTCCGGAACGCGTCGATCAGCTCGATGACGCGCGCGGTCTTGTCGACGGCGCCCTCGGGGATGTCCGCGACCCAGCGGATCGGCTCGTACGGCAGGCGCAGCGACGCGAAGATCTCGTCGTAGAAGCCGTCCTCGCCGAGCAGCAGCTGGTGGATGCGCTTGAGGAACTCGCCCGACTCCGCACCCTGGATGATGCGGTGGTCGTACGTGCTGGTCAGCGTGATGATCTTGCTGACGCCCATGTCGGTGAGCGCCTGCTCGCTGGTGCCCTGGAAGTGCGCGGGGTACTCCATCGCGCCGACGCCGATGATCGCGCCCTGGCCGGCCTGCAGGCGCGGCACCGAGTGGTTCGTGCCGATCGTGCCGGGGTTGGTCAGCGAGATCGTGGTGCCGGAGAAGTCGTCCGCCGTCAGCGAGCCACCGCGGGCCTTGCGGATCAGGTCCTCGTAGGCCTGCCAGAACTGCGTGAACGTCATGTTCTCGCAGCCCTTGACCGACGCGACGACCAGCGTGCGGCTGCCGTCCTTGCCGGGCAGGTCGATCGCCAGGCCGAAGTTGACGTGCTCCGGCGTGACGACGAACGGCTTGCCGTCGACCTCGGCGTAGTGGCGGTTCAGGTTGGGGAACGCCTGCAGCGCCCGCACCACCGCGTAGCCGATGACGTGCGTGAAGGAGACCTTCCCGCCGCGCGTCCTCTTCAGGTGGTTGTTGATGACGATGCGGTTGTCCGCCAGCAGCTTCGCGGGCACGGCACGCACGCTGGTCGCGGTCGGAACGGTGAGCGAGAGCTCCATGTTCTTCGCGATCGCGGCGGATGCACCACGCAACTGCTTCTGCTCGGGCTGCGCGCTCGGCTTGACCGGGGCTGCCTTCGCTGCCTGCTGCGGCGCGGGTTTGCCGGTCTGCGGCAACGTGGCCGCGGACTTCGGCGGCGCGGCGGCCGGCTTGGGTGCGGCGGCGGGCGCGGGCTTGCCGTTGTCGGCGGCCGGCGGCGTCACGGTCGCGGTCGTGGTGGCCGTGGAGCCACCCGCGCTGGCCGTGGCGGCGCTACCGTTGCCGCCCCCACGCTTGTAGTCGGCAAAGAAGTCGTGCCATGCCGGGTCTACGGATGACGGGTCCGCGAGGAACTGATCGTACATCTCCTCGACGAGCCATTCGTTCGGCCCGAACTGTGACGCAGGACTGCTGCTGGACACGGCTGGCGCTCGCCTCTATCCATCTCGCTTTTGGTGGTGACTCATGCGGTACTCAGGTTAGTCCCCCTGGCGCGGGCCTTCACACACTGGAGGCACCTGGCAAGGAGTGGTCTGTCACAGGATCGATCAGGACGGGCCTGTCGTCACCCTCAGTTGACCAGTTCTTGATGTGCGTCTCACCTCGTCACCTCCCATTCGAGTAACGCTCACGATGCTGTCGGACGGGCATACGCACCGAGAGCACTGATCAGTTCACGATAGGTACAACGCGGTGGCCCTGCGGATTGATCTTGGCCAGCCATCTTCGTTCAGCCCAGTGAATGCCGGATCGACGCCGCCATCGCGTTGACGAAGCCGGTTCTGGTGGCCTCCGGGGCCCGGTCCAGGGACAGGTACGGGTTCAGGTCCTCCAGTTCGACCAGCAGCAGCTCGCCCTGCCGGGTGCGGCAGGCGTCGACGCGCTGGATGCCGTGGTCCAGGTCGTTCCAGTCGACGAACCGCTGCGCGAACTCCAGGTCCTCCCTGTTCGGGGTGTACGGGCTGAGCTCCCAGCGCCTCGCCGGGTCCGGTGCGTTCAGGGCGTACTGGAAGTCGTGGTCCACGAAGTAGAACGACACCTCGTACCGGAAATCGATCTTCGGCTGGACGAGGACGTCGGCTTTGTCGCGGGCTTTGTCCTGCAGGTTGCTCAGGAGGTCGGTCTCGGAGACGAACTCCAGGCCGTGGGAGTCGGCGCCGGCCTTGGGCTTCACGACGTACTCGGTCGCTCGGGGGAGGCGGTCGAGGTGGTCCGCGGTGCCGATCGTGGGGATGACCGGGAAGCCCGCGCCGGTCAGGTCGATCAGGTACTGCTTGCCGGCCATGTCGCCCTTGCCGGTCAGCGGGTTGTAGACGCGCTGGTTCGTGGCCTTCGCCTGCTCGCGGAAGTGGAGGTAGGCCGGGGCGTAGTCGATTGTCGGGCCGCTGTTGCGGATCACGACCGTGTCGTGGGCGGCCATTAGGGCGGTGGCGTCTTCTGGGTGGCAGATGGCCAGGTCGAAGTGCTGTCTCAGGTGAGAGGTCAGGTAGATGTCCTCGTCGCAGTAGCGGCGGCCTTTGGCCGGGTAGGACAGGTTGGAGACGTAGAGGATCGAGGGGCGGGGTGAGCTGGAGGGCACCGGTCGGGCTCCTTTGACCTTTGGTCTGGGGACGAGAGTTCGTGGTGGGGCACCGGCTTGGGGTTGTGGGTGGCAGTGCGCGGGTCGGCTTGCGCTGGCGCGGTCAGGGGCGCCAACGGGTCGGCTTGCGTGGGCATGTCACATACCAGCGGGGTGGTCATCAATGCGCTCACGTCACCTTGCGAGGGTGACCGGGCGGGCAGTACCAGGCCGGTGCCGGTCATCGCCGCATCGCCGAGTGCGTGTCTCACCACCGCTTACCCGGCAGGAAGCAGTTCACACGCCTCGGCTTCGCCATCGGCTGTTGCAGGTGGTTACGCGGCCTCTGGGGTGTTGCCGTGACGCCATAGGCGGGCGTAGGTGCCGTTGGACGCCATGAGGTCGGCGTGGGTGCCCTGTTCGATTATTCGGCCGTTGGCCAGGACGACTATTCGGTCGGCCCTGGCTGCGGTGGCCAAGCGGTGGGCCACCACGAAGGTGGTTCTGGCGCCTGCTAGGTGGTCGCTGGCGTGCAGGACTGCCGATTCGGTGGCCGGGTCCAGGGCTGCTGTCGCCTCGTCGAGGAGCAGGAGGTCTGGGTTGACCAGTTCTGCCCTTGCCAGTGCTACGAGTTGGCGTTGGCCTGCGGAGAGGTGGTTGCCTCGTTCGCCCACCGGTTGGTGGAAGCCGTTCTGGAGGGTGGCGACCATCGGGAGGGCGCCTACGGCTTCGGTTGCCTGCTGGATTTCTTGTTCTGTCGCTGCGGGGCGGCCGTAGGCGACGTTGGTGGCCAGGTCGCCGCCGAAGAGGTGGGCTTCCTGGGGGACCACGCCCAGGCGTTGGCGGTAGGCGGAGAGGTCGTAGGTGCGGACGTCCACGCCGTCGATGAGGACTGCGCCCTCGGTGGCGTCGTAGAAGCGGGCTATGAGCTTCACGAGGGTTGATTTGCCTGCGCCTGTTTCGCCTACCAGGGCGACGGTTTCGCCTGGGCTCACGTGGAGCGTGACGTTGTCGAGCGCTGGGGTCTCGGCTCCTGCGTAGGTGAAGGAGACGTTGCGGAGCTCCACCTCGCCCCGCAGGCGGGGTGGGACCTCGACCGGGACCGACGGTGGTTCGACCGTGCTCGGGGTGCGGAGCAGGTCGCCGATCCTGCGGAGGCCGACCCTGGCCTGCTGGTAGCCGTCGAAGACGCCGGAGAGTTGCTGGATCGGGCTGAAGAACAGGCCCAGGTACAGGAGGAAGGCGAGTAGGACGCCCGGGGTCATGGTGCCCGCAGCTACTCGGTGGGCACCTACGGCCAGGACCACTGCCTGGGCAACGCCCGAGAGCATCGCCACGAACGGGAAGTAGGTGGCGATGTAGCGCTGGGCCCGCAGGCGGGTGCGGCGGTAGGCGTCACTGCGTTCGGCGAAGGCTTCGGCTGAACGGCGTTCCCTCGTGTAGGCCTGGGAGACGCGGAGGCCCGAGACGTTCTCCTGCAGGTCGGCGTTGACCGCGCTCACTCGTTCGCGCGCTTCCGCGTAGGCGGTGGAGGAGAGGCGTTGGAAGAGCACCGTGGCGGCGGCCAGGAGCGGGAGCACCGAGAGGGCGATCAGGGCCAGTGAGGTGTCGGTGACCACCAGGGCCGCGGTGATGCCCACGACGGTGACCAGGCTGATCACGGCGGTGACGAGGCCGGTCTGCAGGAACGTCGAGAGGGCGTCGACGTCCGTCGTCATCCGCGTCATGATGCGGCCGGCCATCTCGCGTTCGTAGTAGTCGAGGCCGAGGCGTTGCAGGTGGGCGTAGCTGCGGACGCGGAGCAGGTAGAGCAGGCGTTCGCCCAGGCGGGCGGCGAAGACCGTGCTGCCCGCCGTGGTCAGCCAGCCGACCGCGACCAGGCCGACGCCCAGGACCACGGCCTGCCACAGCGCCGACTCGGCGCCGCCCACCACTCCGCCGTCGATGCCGAGGCGCACGAGCGAGGGCATGCCCATGCCGACCAGTGCGTCCAGCACCACCAGCGCCGCCACGCCGCCCAGGGCCCAGCGGACCGGGCGCAGGAGGCGGGCGAGGCGGAAGGCGGGGTCGGGGGCGCGCGGGTCTTCGCCGTGCAGGACCGGGACCTCGATGGCCGGGGGCAGCGAACGGACCTGGGCCAGCAGCTCGGGAGTGGGTGGGCCGCCGGCCAGCGCCGCCATGCCGCCGCCCGCGCCACCTCCTCCGCTGCCGCCACGCCGGCCGGACGCGGCGGGCGTCGAGGTCTTCGCCTCGGCGATCAGGCGCTCGTCGAGGGCCTCCTGCGACAGCTTCGGCCACAGGTCGCCGGTCGTGGCCGGCGCGGCGGACTCGATCGCCTCGCCCGGCCCCGCCAGCAGGTCGCGGTAGAGGGCGCAACGCTCGGTCAGCTCGGCGTGCGTGCCTATGTCGATCACGCGGCCCGCGTCCAGGACGGCGATCCGGTCGGCGAGGGAGAGCGTCGAACGCCGGTGTGCCACCAGAAGGGTGGTGCGGTCGGCCGTGACCGAGGCGAGCGTCGCGTGGATCGCCGCCTCCGTCGCGTTGTCCACCGCGGACGTCGCGTCGTCCAGCACGAGGATGCGCGGGTCGGAGAGCAGGGCGCGGGCCAGGGCAACGCGCTGGCGCTGGCCACCGGACAGGGTGAGGCCGCGTTCGCCGACCACCGTGTCGTAGCCGAGCGGCAGGGCCTCGATGAAGTCGTGGGCCTCGGCGGCCTTCGCGGCGCGCTCGACCTCCTCGCGCGAGGCGTCGGGGCTGCCGTACGCGATGTTCGAGAACACCGTGTCGGAGAAGAGGAACGCCTCCTCGAACACCACGCCCACCGCGCCGCGCAACGACTCCAGCTTCAGCGTGCGCACGTCCGCGCCGCCGACCCGGACCGAGCCGCTGTGCACGTCGTAGAAGCGCGGCAGCAGCAACGACACCGTCGACTTGCCCGAGCCCGCGGTGCCCACCAGGGCCAGCGTCTCGCCCGGCTCGACCGAGATCGAGAAGTCCTTCAGGACGGGCTCACTGCGGGCGTAACCGAAGGAGACGCCGGAGAACGAGACGCCCAGCGGACCCGAAGGCACCTCGCCGGGACCGTCCGTCACGTCCGGCTGCGAGTCGATCAGTTCGTAGACCCGCTCCACGCCGGCCCTCGCCAGCTGGGCGGACACCATCAGGCTCGACAGCAGCCGCGTCGGGCCGACGAGGTTCGCCACGTACGTCGTGAAGGCGAGGAACGTGCCCAGCGTGACCTGGCCGTGCAACGCCAGCCAGCCGCCCAGGCCCAGCACCGCGACCTGGCCGAGCAACGGCAGCGCCGTCACGGTCGCGAGCGGCTTCGACGACAGCCGGGCGGCGCGCATCCGTTCCGCGAACAGGAACTTGGCGTGCTTCTCCAGCCGGGCGACCTCCCGCGCCTCCTGGCCGAAGCCCTTCACGACGCGGACACCGGTGACGGTCTCCTCGACGTGCTGCGCGAGATCCGCGGCCCGCTGCTGCGCCGACCACGTGGCGGGGAACAGCGTCAGCCGGGTGCGCCCGGCCAGCCACGCCACCAGCGGCAGCACGATCACCGCGATGATCGTCAGCGGGATCGACAGGTAGATCATCGCCGCCAGCGCGGCCAGTGCGAACACCACCGTGCCCACGGCCAGCGGCGCCATCATCAGCAGCGACTGCACCAGCTGCAGGTCGGTGATCGAGCGCGACACGATCTGCCCGGTCCGCAGCTCGTCCTGCTTCGCGCCGTCGAGCCGTTGCACCGCCGAGAACACGCCGAGCCGCAGGTCGTGCTGCACGCCCAGCGCCAGCCGCCCGCCCAGGTAGCGGCGCAGGAACGCCGACCCGAACGTCAGCACCTCGAGCACGATCAACGCCACCATCAGCGGCCACAGCCGGTCGGTGCGGCCACCCGTCGAGTCGTCGATCGCCGTCTTGAGCAGCAACGGCCCCGCCGCCTGAAGACCCACGCCGACGACCGCGGCGAGGACCGACAGCACCACCAGGCGGGGGTGCTGCCAGCACGCTGCGGTCAGTCGGCGGATCCAGCCCTTCGTCACGGGACCCACAGTACGTTCGGGGTCCGACACAAAAGTGTGACGTCAGGAACCGCAGGTCAGGTGATGTCCTTCTGGGTCATCCGGGCCCAGCCGCCACCGAACGCGGCGGCGACCCAGGCGAGGAAGATCAGCCCGGACAGCCACCACGCCTGCGCGCCACCCGCTCCCGCGAAGACCCGCAGCCAGTAGACGCCCTCCTCCGGCACGACCCCCGCGTCGGCCAGGAAGAGGTCGACGGCGACCGAACCGGTCAGCCCGTCCACCGACCCGTTCGGCAGGAAGCCGACGGCCGTCTCCGGCACGCCCGAGAGCCGGAGCCCCAACTGCAGCGCGTTCTCGATCACCAGGAAGTACATGATCAGCAGCACGACCACGCCGGCGGAGTTCGGGAGCAGCGCGCCGAGGCCGACGCCGAACAGGGTCATGAGGATCGAGGACAGCACGCAGACCAGGGCCAGCATCGCCCAGCCACCCGCGTCGGGCATCTGGCCGGAGGTGCTGGTGAGGACGATGCCGAGCGCGGTGAACCCGATGATCGCGAGGCCGTAGATCGCACCCCAGAGCGCGTAGACCATCATCTTGGCGGCCATGGCGTGCACCCGCGACGGTGCGGTGAGGAACGTCGTCGTGATGGTGCGCGTGCCCACCTCACCGGCGATCGCCAGCGCACCGAAGATCAACGGGAACATCGTGGCGAGGTTGATCGTCCGCCCGATGCCGAGCAGGGAGAACTTCCACTGGTCCGGCGTCACCCCGAGCGCGTCGGAGAGCTGCTCCGCCTCGGACGACGAGAAGAACTCGACGAACGTCCGGCCGGTCAGGCCGGACAGCAGACCGCCGCCCAGCGCGATCAGCACGGTCGGGATGAGCAGCGCCCACCACAGCGTGGTCGTCGTGGTCTTGCGGAGCTCCGCCTGTACGAGGTCGCCCATCAGGCCCAACCACCCTGCTGCTGCTGGTACGGAGCCGGCGCGTGCCCGACGAACTGGCCGCTGGTGAGCCGGAAGAAGATCTGTTCCAGGTCGGCCTGCTCCTCCTGGATGCCGTAGACCGACACGCCCGCGCGCAACGCGGTGTCCGCGACCTGCTTGGCGTCCACTCCGGACACGGCGAGACGACCGTCCGGCAGCTGTTCGAGCGCCTGGACCCCGGCCTCCCGCAACGCCGTCGCGAGGGCACCGACGTCCGACGGCTGCACGAAGACGCGGCGTTGTTGTTGCTGGCGAAGGTGTTCCAGCGGCCCGTAGTACATCGTCTGTCCGCGCGAGACGATCACGACCTGGTCGACGGTCTGCTCGACCTCGGCCAGCAGGTGGCTCGAGATCAGCACGGTGCGGCCCATGCGCGCGAACGACTGCAGGAAGTTCCGCAGCCACGCGATGCCTTCGGGGTCCAGCCCGTTCGCCGGTTCGTCGAGGACCAGCACCTGCGGATCGCCGAGCAACGCGGTGGCGACGGCCATCCGCTGCTTCATGCCCAGCGAGAACCCGCCGACGTTCCGGCCGGCGGCCGTGCTCAGGCCGACCAGGCCGAGGACCTGGTCCGCCTGAGCGTCCGGCACACCGATCGCCGACGCGTACACGCGCAGGTGGTTGCGCGCCGTCCTGTTCGGGTGGAACCCCTGTGCCTCCAGCACCGCGCCCACCACGCGGCCTGGCCGGCCGAGTTGGTGGAACGGCCGTCCGTTGATCGTCGCCGTACCGCTCGTCGGCTTCACCAGTCCCAGCAACATGCGCAGGGTCGTCGTCTTCCCGGCGCCGTTCGGGCCGAGGAAGCCCGTCACGCTGCCGGGTGACACGGTGAAGCTCAGGTTCTGCACCGCGGTCACCGAACCGAACTGCTTGGTCAGGTTCTGGACCGCGATGAGGCCGCTGCCGTCATGCATGCGGCCCATCCTGCCTGAAACGTCAGTCCGGCAAGGCGTGCTTGGGACGAGACACGACGGCCGCGCGGTGCACCACCGACTGTTCGGCCGCCATGACCGGCAGTTCGGTGGTCATCTCGGCCGGTGTCTCCGCCGGCAGTTCAATAACACCTGATCGAGTGAAAGGGTTGCGCAACGGCCGCCGCCGCTCGCGGTGGGGCAGACCCTCGCCGATCAGGTGCTGGTGCGCCATGTTCCAGATCTGGCACGGCCATCGGCGGCGGCGCAGCCAGCCGGGACAGGCCTTGCAGCGGCCGTCCTCGTCGGGCTGGTGCACCGTCAGCAACAGCCGCCAGCCGTCCGCGAGGCGGTGGATCTCCGCGCGGGCCAACGGAACCAGCGCTTCAGCCTCTCCGTGCTCCGCGACTTTCTCCAGCAGTGCCAAGCGTTGCAGCACCGCCTCGCGCAGGGTCTCGTCCATCACATCTTCGCCGTGGCCTGGTCGAGCAAAGAGCCCAGCCGACGCGTCTGAGTGGCGGACATCACAGCGGTCTCACCTGGCGGCGTGACCAGCAGGACTCGGTCGTTCTCCACCAGAACGGTCATCGATCTGTCGCGCCCGAACGGGTCGTGGCAGTGGATCCATCCCTGTGGTTCAGCCATGGAATCTCCCTTCGAGGGACACCCGACTCCGTCTTCATCGGCCGAACCCCCTGCTCGCCGCACCGTGATCCCGCTAATTCACTCGTTTGCCGGACGGGCAGGACATGGGCAGTGGTCCACTCGGGGAAACTTTCGGGTCGCGTTTCGGTGGGGGTGCTGGGCGCCGCGTGCCAAGGCCCGCTATATTTGGACACGGCGGCCCCGCTCCCAGTGACCCCCAGGCTGGTTGAGCGCGGCCGCCCCTTATTTTTTCTCCTCTTTCTTCCTCCTCCTTACTTCTCGCAGCGAAATCTCTTGTGCTCGACGGTCTCGTACGCTGTAAGTTCCTCGTACACCGTAAGGGGGAGAAGAGATGACTTCGACGACCGAGAAGGCCGTGGTGCACCCGCACCCTCAACGCTGGGCCGTGCTCGGCGTGCTGTGCCTGTCCGTGATGGTCGTGGTGCTGGACAACACCGTGCTGAACGTGGCGATCCCGTCGATCTCCACGGGCTTGGACGCGAGCACCGCAGACATCCAGTGGATGATCAACGCCTACTCGCTGGCGCTGGCGGGCCTGCTGCTCACGACCGGTTCGCTCAGTGACAGGTTCGGCCGCAAGCGCGCGCTGCTGGCAGGCCTGGTGCTGTTCGGCACGGGCAGCGCGGTCGCGGCGTACGCGAGCTCGTCCGAGACGCTGATCGCGGCCCGCGGGTTCATGGGCATCGGCGCCGCGGTGCTGATGCCGGGCACGCTGGCCGTACTCATGCAGTTGTTCGACGACGAGGAACGCCCCAAGGCCATCGGCATCTGGGCCGCGGTCACGAGCCTCGGCTTCGCGGCGGGGCCGGTGATCGGTGGCGCGCTGATCAAGCACTTCTGGTGGGGCTCGGTGTTCCTGATCAACGTGCCGGTGGCGGTCCTCGCGATCGCGGCCGTCGCGATGCTGGTGCCGGAGTCCAAGGACCCGACCGTGCGCAAGCCGGACGTGCTCGGCTCGATCCTGTCGATCATCGGCATGGTGTCGATCGTGTACGCGGTGATCGAGGTGCCGGAGCACGGGTTCGGCTCGGCGGAGTTCGGCGTGCCGGTCGCGATCGGCCTGGTGGCCATGACGGGATTCGCGTTGTGGGAGAGGCACACCGACGATCCGATGCTCGATCTCGGGTTCTTCAAGAACCGCCGCTTCACCGGCGCGGTGGCCTCGGGGGTGCTGGCGGCGTTCGGCATGGCGGGCTCGCTCTTCCTGCTGACGCAACACCTCCAGGGCGTGCTCGGCTACAGCCCGCTGGAGGCCGGCGTGCGCGTGGCGCCGATGGCGATCGCGTTGCTCGTCACCAGCAACACGTTGGGACAGCTGGTGATGAAGCTCGGTGCGGGCCAGGCGATGCTGCTCGGCATGACGATCGTCGCGGGCGGCGTGGCACTGCTGTCCATCGGCACCACCTACCCGCCGACGCTGGCCGGGCTGATCCTCATCGGCGTGGGTGTCGGTGTGTCCCAGCCGGTCGCGGTCAACGCGCTGATGGGCTCGATCCCGCCGGAACGCGCCGGGATCGCGTCCGGGCTGTCGGGCACGCTGACGGAACTGGGCTCCTCGTTCGGCATCGCCGTTCTCGGTGCGCTGCTGTCGGCGCGGTTCGTGGCTTCGCTGCCGGACGGCGTTCCGGCGCGATCGCTTTCAGAGGCCCTGAACAGCGGTGCGGACGTCACGGTCGTGCGCGAGGCGTTCTCGAACGGCATGAGCGTCAGCCTGGTCATCGGTGCCGTCGCCGTGTTCCTGGGAGGTGTTGTGGCCAGCGTGTTGCTCAGGCGTGCTTAGGATCGCTTCGTGGAGAGCGTGTGGTTCAGCAAGCCCAGGCCCAGCAGCGGTCAGCCCCTCGGCCTGAGCCGGGAGGCGATCGTCCGCAAGGCCATGGAGATGCTGGACGCGCACGGCCTGCAGAAGCTCTCGATGCGCAAGCTCGCGGCCGAACTGGGCGCGGCGCCGATGTCGCTGTACTGGCACGTGCCGACGAAGGACGCGCTGATCGAGCTCTGCCTCGACGAGGTCTACGGCGAGTTCACCCTCCCCGATCCCGAGACCGACTGGGAGACCGCGGTGCGCGCGATGATGCGCGAGTTGCGTCAGCTCGCGCTCAAGCACCCGTGGTGGATCCGCGGGATCGGGGAGTTCAACACCATCGGCCCGAACGCCGTGGCGTACGCGGACGCCATGTTCGGGCCGATGATGCGCGCCGGGCTGTCGACCGTGGCCGCCGCCCAGTCGATCTCCACGGTGGGCAGCTTCGTCAACGGGTACGCGATCGCCGAGGTCAACTTCATCGGCCGCGGCGGGATGGACTCGCCGCCGCCGGACATGGACAAGATCGCCGACCTCTACCGGGACAAGCACCCCCGGTACGTCGCGATGCTGGACGAGCACGAGCTGTGGTCGCTCGAGCGCCAGTTCGAGTTCGGGCTGGACTGCGTGATCGAGGGCGTCAAGACGAAGGTGGAGGCGTTGCGGTCGTGAGCACCGGCACCGAATAGGCGAAACCCCCGCAGCGATTCACGCGTGCGGGGGCCTCAGTCATTCGGTTGGCTTTCAGACCACGGTCTCCAGCGGCGTGTGCACGAGGCCGGTCGCCTCGGCCACCGGGCCGTTGGTCAGCAGTCCGGCGTGGACGTTGAGGCCAAGGGCGAGCGAACGGTCGTCCTTGAGCGCCGTCTCCCAGCCCTTGTCGGCCAGCGCGACGGCGTACGGCAGCGTCACGTTGGTCAGCGCGTAGGTCGAGGTGCGCGGGACGGCGCCCGGCATGTTCGCGACGCAGTAGAACACCGAGTTGTGGACCTCGTAGGTCGGCTCGGCGTGCGTGGTGGCGCGGGAGTCTTCGAAGCAGCCGCCCTGGTCGATGGCGATGTCGACGAGCACCGAACCCGGCTTCATGTCCGCGACCAGCGCGTTCGAGACGAGCTTCGGGGCCGCGGCACCGGGGACGAGCACGGCGCCGATGACCAGGTCAGCCTCGCGGACGGCCTGCTCGATGGCGAACGAGTTCGAGGCGAGCGTGCGCAGCCGGCCCTGGAACTGGGCGTCGATCTGGCGCAGGCGGTCGACGTTGGTGTCGAGGATCTGCACGTCCGCGCCCATGCCGACGGCGATGGTGGCGGCGTTGACGCCGGCCACGCCACCGCCGATCACGACCACGCGGGCCGGGGCGACACCGGGGACGCCGCCGGGCAGCACGCCGCGGCCGCCGGAGGGCTTCATCAGCGCGAACGCGCCGACCTGCGGGGCCAGCCGGCCCGCGACCTCGGACATCGGGGCGAGCAGCGGCAGCGAGCGGTTCGGCAGCTGCACGGTCTCGTAGGCGATGGCCGTGGTGCCGGACGCCAGCAGCGCCTCGGTCAGCGGCTTGTCGGCGGCGAGGTGCAGGTACGTGAAGAGGGTCTGGCCGGCGCGGAGACGGGGGTACTCCTCGGCGATCGGCTCCTTGACCTTGAGAACCAGGTCACCCTCGGCCCACACGTCGTCGGCGGTCGGGAGGATCTTGGCGCCCGCGGCGAGGTACTCCTCGTCGGTGATCGCGGAACCGAGACCGGCGCCCTGCTCGACGTAGACGTCGTGCCCGCGGCTGGTCAGTTCGTGCGCACCGGCAGGCGTGAGAGCGACGCGGTACTCGTGGTTCTTGATCTCGCGAGGAACTGCGATCCGCACGATGACTCCTCCGTTCGGTGGCCGACATCTCATAATGTGGGCCAGTCACAAGGTCATGTCACTGTGCTGGTTGCACTATCTGCCACCCCGCTGGTTGTTCATCTAGGACAAAGCGACCTGAGCTCCGTTCGCGTTCCGCTCGACCGTCCCGCGTTGACACTCGGCGGGGGCCGCACATAGCGTTCGCCCCGGACAACTGAACACCGGCCGCGGCGCGCCAGCGCCAGAACCCGCGTGGGAGAGACCTCGACGAACTGGTCGAGGCGCCGAAGGGGCAAGCTCCCGCACACTCTCAGGCAGCAAGACCACCCGGGGTAGGCAACTCTGCACGGCGGAGGGGGCGCAAGTTTCCTGACCCGTCACAGCCAGAGGAGTCGCGCCGTGGAGTTCCCCGAAAACCTGCTCTACACCGTCGAGCACGAGTGGGTCGACTGGACACCGGGCACCCAGGACCCGCTGACCTGCGGAATCACCGAGTACGCGGCCGACGCGCTCGGCGACATCGTGTACATCCAGCTCCCCGAGGTCGGTGCCAAGGTCGTCACCAACGAGGTCTGCGGCGAACTGGAGTCCACCAAGTCCGTGAGCGACCTGTTCTCGCCCGTCACCGGTGAGGTGATCGAGGTCAACAGCGCCGTCGTGGACGACCCGGCCGTCGTGAACACCGACCCGTACGGTGCCGGCTGGCTGTTCAGGGTTCGCGTGGACTCGGCGGAGAACCTTCTGACGGCGACGAAGTACGCCGAGCTCACCAAGTCTGACTGACCGCCCCACCACCACGAAGGACTGATCAGTGGCGATCAGCGTTTTCGACCTGTTCTCCGTCGGCATCGGACCGTCCAGCTCCCACACGGTCGGACCGATGCGCGCGGCCGCGATGTTCGTCGAGAAGCTCGGCGCGCGTGCGTCCGAAGTGGACCGCGTGCACGTCGAGCTGTTCGGCTCGCTCGGCGCGACCGGCCACGGCCACGGCAGCCCCAAGGCCGTGTTCCTGGGCCTGGAAGGCAACCTCCCGGAAGAAGTCGATCCCACCGCCGCGGCCGAACGCGTCGAGGAGATCATCTCCAGCCGCCGGCTGAAGCTCGGCGGCACGCACGAGATCGACTTCGTGCACGACCGCGACCTCGTCATGCACCGCCGCAAGTCACTCCCGTTGCACCCCAACGGAATGAGCTTCGAGGCGTACGCGGACGGCAACCCGGTCGAGCGCGCCGTCTACTACTCGATCGGCGGCGGGTTCGTCGTCGACGAGAACGCCAGCGGCACCGACCGGATCAAACCGGACTCCACGCCGTTGCCCCACCCGTTCCTGACCGGCGACCAGCTCCTCGCGCGCTGCCGCGAGACCGGCCTGTCGATCAGCGAGATCATGATGGCCAACGAGCTGTCGTGGCGCACGGAAACCGAGATCCGCGAAGGACTCCTGCACATCTGGCACGTCATGCAGGAGTGCGTCGAACGCGGCTGCACCGAGCAAGGCATCCTGCCCGGCGGACTGAAGGTCCGCCGCCGCGCCGCCGAAATGCGCAAGTCGCTGGAGGGCGAGCACTTCGTCACCGACCCGCTGCGGGTCATGGACTGGGTGACGCTCTTCGCGCTCGCGGTCAACGAGGAGAACGCGGCAGGCGGCCGTGTCGTCACCGCACCGACCAACGGCGCGGCCGGCATCGTCCCGGCGGTCCTGCACTACTACACGAAGTTCGTGCCAGGAGCGTCCGACGACGGCGTGGTGCGCTTTCTGCTCACGGCCGCCGCGATCGGCGTGCTGTTCAAGGAGAACGCGTCGATCTCCGGCGCCGAGGTCGGCTGCCAGGGCGAGGTCGGCTCGGCCTGCTCGATGGCCGCCGGCGGCCTCGCCGAGGTGCTCGGCGGCACCCCCGAACAGGTCGAGAACGCCGCCGAGATCGCCATGGAGCACAACCTCGGCCTGACCTGCGACCCGATCGGCGGCCTGGTGCAGATCCCGTGCATCGAACGCAACGCCGTCGCGTCCATCAAGGCCATCACGGCCGTGCGCATGGCTTTGCGCGGCGACGGTTCGCACTTCGTGTCGCTCGACAAGGTCATCAAGACCATGAGGGACACCGGCAAGGACATGTCGGTGAAGTACAAGGAGACAGCTCGCGGCGGACTCGCCGTGAACGTCATCGAATGCTGAACTCCACCATCAGATCGATGAGCTCCACCGCGCGCTGCGCGTTCCGTGTGTCCACTCCGGACAGGCGGGACCGCAGCGCGGGGGAGAGCAGCCAGTCGAGGATCGGCCGTCCGGGCTCGTCCCACGTCATCCAGATGAGCATGAAACCGTTGCTGTACGTGTAGTCCCCTGCGTAGGACTCGGCGAGCTGGGCGACGAGCGCGTCCTGGAAGTCGTCGACGAGCCGCAACCACGGAGTCATGTCCTGGTCCAGCTGTGGTGCGGCCTGGATCAGCTCGTCCAGCTGCCGCCAGCGCTCCTGGTCGCCGGCCACACGCCCGATGAGGTCGGTGATCGGTGCGCGTAGCGCGGTCCGCTCGGCCTCTGGCCAGCTCGGCCACCGCGCCCACTGCAGTCCCGCGGTCAGCTTGTCGTCCGGGAAGCGTTCCAGCTCCTGGACCACGCGGTACCCGAGCCTCCGCCAGGCGAGCTCGTACTCGTCACGCTCGAAGTGGTCCGTGCTCTCCCAGGCGAACTTCTGCACGACCGCGGCCGGCACCGGCTCGGGATCGCCGTCGAGCACGTCCAGCTCAGCCTGGCTCCAGCAAAGTCCACAACCTCTCACGCGATCAGCGTAAGCGGCCGAGACAAGCGGATTAGCCGGTCAGCGGGCGTCGTACGCGGCCTGCGCGGCCAGCACCTCAGGCATGCGGCCCTCGAGCAGGTGGATCAGCGACAGCAACCGCTCGGCCGTCTCCCGGCCCAGCGGCGTGAGGCTGTAGTCGACGCGCGGCGGGTTCGTGTTCTGGGCTTCGCGGAGCACGAGTCCGTCGCGCTCCAGCGCCTGCAACGTCTGGGACAGCATCTTCTCGCTGACCCCGTCGACGCGGCGGCGCAGCTCGTTGAAGCGCAGTTGCCCGTCGGCGAGCGCGGTCAGCGTCAGGCTGCCCCACCTGCCGGTGATGTGCTCCAGCGTGGGACGCGACGGGCACGCTTTCGCGAACACGTTGTAGTCCATGCGGGCATCATACCTGGTCAACACGCTAACGGAAAGTAAGTGTGAGAGCTCTCCGCGTCATGGAGAGCTCTCACACCGTCAGAACGGCCAAGCCGCGTCACGACCTGCTTCGAGCAGCGGGATCGCCCTGAACGTGGCGTCCGTGAGGCCGCCGAACTCGTGGCGGTTCGCCTTGCCGGTGGCGTACGCGGCGTTCCGGTAGCCACCGAGGTTGAACCCGTAGACCGGCACGTGCGCCGGCACGACGTCCGAGACACCCTGGCCGTAGTACCCGGACATCGTCTGCATGTCCGAGATGATGAACACGCGGTCGTGGCGCCGGTAGGTGCGCTTCAGCGACCCGACGATGTCGGTGCCGTGCCCGACCTCGCCGATCCGCTTGAGGAACCTGTCCACCTCGCGGATGACGGACGCACCGCGCGCGATGTCGTGCCGGAACGTGCCGTCCGCGAACCCGACGACGTCGACCTGCTCGCCCTTCGCGCCCAGCGCGACGCCGAAGACCGCCGCGGCCTTCGCCGGGGTGACCTTCGAACGCGCCGAGATCGCACCGGTCGTCATCGACGCCGAGGTGTCGACGAGGATCAGCGAGCGGCCGGGCAGTGCGGGCAGGTTCGACAGCGACGCCTGCAGTGCCTGGTCCAGGGCGTGGCCCCAGCGCAGGCTCGGCGCCGCCTCGTAGGCGGACAGGAAGCGGAACGGGAACTGCCGCGAGCGCGTGACCTGGCCCGGGTCGGCCAGTCGTGCCGCGACGGCTGCCGCCGCCTCGTCGGACATGCCGGCCTCGTCGAAGTTCCTGAGGCTCCTCAGCAGAGCCATGTAGCCCATGGACGGCGCCAGCGCCTCCCACACCTCACGGGTCAGCGGTCCCTGCAACCAGCCGGCCACGGACTCCCACGTCATCCCCGCCCGGCGCAGCACGTCGACCGCGTCGGGACGCTCGAACAGCGCGCGGCGCTGCTCGACCGGCCATGCCATCAGCGCCCGCCGTGCCGCGATCACGCGAAGGTCGGCGGGTACGTCGGCGTCGGCGGAACGGCGGCGGTCCAGCACGTGCTGGAACAGCGCGCCCTGCCACGGGGCTGCGGGCGAGGGGTGCGCGAGGTTCAGCACGTCGGCCATGCGGAAGCCGCGGGCGTCGCTGTCCCACTTGAGGACCGCGCGCTCGTTGTACAGGCGCTGGACGGCGTCGGCGATGCCGCGCTTGATGGGCTTCGGCACGCGCCGGCCGTTCTGGCTGGTCCAGTAGGCGAGGAGTTCGCCCGGCTCGTCGGCGCGCTGCAGCACGGAGGCCACGACGGCGCGGTTGGTGACGCCGGCGTCGGACTCGGCCACCAGCCGCGCGAGGACGAACTCGGCCGCGCCGACGAGCGACGCCGTGCGCATGTTCGCCTCGTTGCGCAGCCACTGGAGCAGGCGCGCGGTCCACTCGGGATCCGACAGGGCGGCCTTGTGCACGAGCTGGGCGAAGCGGTTGTCGCGCTGGGTGCCGGACTCGTAGAACGTGTCCTCGCCGCCCATGTTCGACACGGCGAGCAGGAACAGCTCGGACTTCGTGTCGCGCGCGTAGCCGTCGCCACCCTCGTGGGTGACGCTGGTCGGAACCGGCGCCGTGGCGACCGGGCTGGTGCCCGCCGGACGTGCGCGGAAGATGTTGAACTTCGCCATCGGCTCTTCCCCCTCAGGAAAAACGAAAGGGAGCCCACAAACCCCACACGTGTCCGAGATCAAGGTCGCGGAAGGTACGTAGCTGCTCTGCCATTTGAGCTACAGCCGGTTTCCCGTCTGGCGGGACTCGAACCCGCAACCCGCCCATTAACAGTGGAAGTAACCCTCTGCTTCGCACCGGACACGTGTGGAGTTGTGTGCTCCCGAGATCAAAACCGCCAACGGTGTGTTTGCGTTTTGAGACGAAGTAACCGTTGGCTTCGCACCGGGTGCTATTTCTATGCAACCACACCTGGCCAGCGATTTAATTCTGACCGGTGTGGAGTTTTTGGACGCCCGAGATCAAATCGCGGAGGGTGACGTGCTCACCGGGGTGAGCGGAGACCGGCCGGAACCGGCCTCAGGAGTCGAACCTGAGAAATCGCCGAAGTAACCCTTCGCTGCGCACCGGGCGCACATTCATACAACCACACCGCGCAAAGGGTTTTCCTAAGGCGCCGCCTTCACGAGCCGGCGCAGCATGTAGAACAGGCCGACCGTCAGCAGGAAACCGGCGGCGCTGATCATCACGATCTGCTCGACGGTGTCGGCCTGCGATCCGGCGAACACGTAGGCGGCGCAAATGGGGATGGTCCCGACGAGGGTGAACGACATGAAGGTCCGGAAGGACACCCGCGACACCCCGGCGGACACGGACACCGTCTCCGCCATCATCGGAATGCCGCGTGCCACTCCGAAGAACCAGGGCCCGAACTGACGGCCCCAGCGCCGCATCTCGGTGAGCTCCTCGATGGTGACCACCCGGCGCACCAGCCACGGGCCCGCGAACCGCCCCAGGGCGTACCCTGCGGCAGAGGAACCCAGGGATCCGACTACCGCGAGTGCCAGCCCCAGGGGCAGGCCGAGTGCCGTTCCGGCCAGCACGATGAGCGGGGTGGACGGAACGGGCAGCAGCACGTCCACGACCAGCAGGGCGAAGATCGCCGCCGCCGCCCACACCGGGTCGATGCCGCGCACCCACGTCACGACTCCGTCGAAGTCGATGAGGTCCAGTGCCTCGAACACGATCCAGCTCAGCAGCACGAAGCCGAGCACGACGGCCGGTATCCACTTCCACCGGACGCCCGTCTCATAACTCATCGGGTGATGGTCGCCCACGTCGATCCGCCGGACAATCCGCCAGTGGCGCAGGTTCCGCGAAGGGACACACATGAGTGACGATCTCGTGCCTTTTCTCGGGCACTGGGTGCTCGACCCGGCACGCTCCGCGTACACCGGTGGCACTCCGCCGCGAAGTGGTCACTACGACCTGAGGCTGGAACGCGATCGGCTGGTCGTCAGCATCGAGGGCGTGCTGGGGTCCGGCGACCCCATCCGCACCGGGTACACATTGGACCTCTGGCAGGACACGCCGATGAGCGTCGGCCACGTCGACCGCGTGCGCACGGTCGTCGAGCCGCGTCGTTTCTGCACGATCGCCTACGCGGGTGCGCAAGCGGTTGCGCGTGCCTGGAGGGTGCTCGGCCACCTCAACGAGATGACGGTCGTGCAGTCCGCGCCGGACGTGTTCGGCGTGTGGCGTGACGACGTGTCCGTGTACCGCAGGCAGTTCTAGTGGCGTGGCTCAGCGCGCCCCACGACGTTGATGAGGGGAGCTTTCCCAAACCTGAGGTTTATGAAAGCTCCCCTCATCAACCTTCAGACAGGCGCAGCTAGGCGCGTGGCCTGAGCACCGTGACGACCACGCGTAGGCCCAGCAGCACGGCGATGATCAGCAGGTTGTAGCCGAGCACCTGGTGCAGCCCGACGTCCGCCGCGATCTGCGGCCCGGTCGAGCCGAGCAGCAACACCGCCATCACGCCCGCGGTCGCGCCCAGCGCGGTCAGCATCACCTGGTGCAGCAGGCCCGTGATGAACGACCTGTCGCGTTCGTCCGCGAACAGCCTCATCGACATGCTCAGCCTGCCCTGCTCCACCGCCCCGGTGATCCGGTCGATCCGCCGCGGCAACCGGCGCAGCATCGGCAGCACGGCCTGCAGTTCCTCGGCCATGGTCCGCTGCACCGACTCCGGCGTGAGCCGTTCGGAGATCTGCTCGGCGGCGAACGACCGCGACTCCACGACGATGTTGAAGCCGGGCGCGAGCTCCGCCAGCGTGCCCTCCAGCGTCGCCAGGGCCCGGAACACCGCCGCGATCTCCGGCGGGATGCTCAGGCCGAACCGCGACACGATCAGGAACAGGTCACCGAACATCTCCACGTCCGGCCGCATGCCCGCCCCGAGGTGGCGGGCCATGAACTGGCCGAGAGCGCGTTCCAGCCGTTGCTCGTCGATGTCCTCCGGCCGCGAGGTCAGCTCCAGCAACGCGTCCGTGAGCCCCGCCGGATCGCTGCGGTCGATCGCCAGCAGCAGCCGTTGCAACGCCGAGCGCAGCGCGGAGTCGATCCGCCCGACCGAGCCGAAGTCGAGCAGGCCGAGGCGTCCGTCGGCGAGCAGCAGCACGTTGCCGGGGTGTGGGTCGGCGTGGAAGACGCCGTCCAGCATCACCTGGCGCAGTACGAACCGCAGCAGGGTGCGCGCGAGCCCCACGTCCTCCGAGGCGCCGCGCAACGGCACTCCGACGAGCCGGTCCATCACCAGGACCCGAGGGGTCGACAGGTGCACGTGGGGCAGCCCGACGGACGAGTCCGACGCCGCCGCCACGGTCGTGATGTTGCGGGCCTCGATCTTGAAGTCGAGCTCCTCGCGCAACGCCGCGGCGAACCCCGCCGCGAGGTCGCGCACGCCCAGCGCCGAGCCCCACCGCGTGCGCTGCAGCTTCTCGGCGAGCCGCGTGACGATGTCGAGGTCGCCCTCCGCGGTCGCGCGGACGTCCGGGCGTTGCACCTTCACGACGACCTCGGCGCCGGACTTCAGCACCGCCCGGTGCACCTGGGCGATCGAGGCCGCCGCCAGGGGCTCGGGGTCGACCTCCTGGAACGCGTCGAGGCCGACCTCGGCGTCGAGCACCGCCCGGACCTGGTCCCACTTCGCCGCAGGCACCTTGTCCTGCAACAGGCTCAGCTCGTCGACGAAGTCCTGCGGCAGCAGGTCGGCGCGCGTCGACAGCACCTGCCCGAGCTTCACGAACGTCACGCCGGCGTCCTGCAACGCGAGCCGCAGCGACCGAGCGAGCCCCGTGGACGTCCGTTCCCGGCCGCGCAGGTAGGGCCCCAGGCCGTGCCGGAACGCGATCGCGGTGATCCGCGAGTACCGCCGGGTCCGCGCGATGCGGCGCCGCGCCATGCCCCACCACTCGGTGGGCGGCGGGATCGAGCCGGTCGGCACGATGATCTCGGCGAACGCCAGCAGCCCGATGACCACCAGGATCGACAGGCCGAGCTGCACGGTGACGAGGGCGGCGGACGGCTCGGTGCTCGTCTCGCCGAAGATGCTCGTCGCGATCGACATCGCGAGCGCGCACATCAGCGCGGTGCGGATCAGGCCGATGCGCAGGCCGAGGATCCGCCGCGCGGCCAGGGCCATGCCCATGACCAGCAGCAGGAACGTGATCGGGAAGCCGATCGTGTAGACGAGGAATTCCCCCATGATCGGCAGCCTAGGTGGTGGCAGCTGAGGGCCACCGGCTAGAACGCCACCGGTGTTCCAGCGCGACGGCGGTGCGCTGGAACACCGATGACGCGGTCACGGGGTCAGAAGTCGAAGACCTTGCCGGTGTACGCGCGCAACACGCACGGGTTCGAGAAGACCTGCTGGAAGTTGATCTTCTTGGTGCGCCACTTGCCGCTCAACGTGGCTTTGGTCGGGTTCAGCTCCATCGTGCACATCGCGCCGGTCTCTTCCAGCTTGCGGAAGTCACCCTCGACAGGCGTGAGCTGGTCGCACGCCTGTGCGGCGTTCTTGTGCAGTCCGCCTGCGGGTTCGCAGTTCAGCTGCGTGGTGCTGTGCGTGCCCATCTCCGGTTGCACCGACAGCACCAGGCCGGATGCGGGCAGGAGAGGCGCTGTCAGTGGCGCCGCGTGCGCTGTCGCCGGAACGATCGGTGCGGCGAGAGCGAGACAGGCAAACAGAATTCGGGTCCTTGCCATGCCGACACTCTGGCGCGGCAAGGACCCGGAACTCCAACCAACTGGGCGGTAAGCACCGGATCGTGTAAACCGCCGGAAGTGCGTGCAACTAGACGCCGGTCAGTTCCGTCCCGGCGAGCGCGGCGGCCACCTGCTCACCCACCGCTGCCATGCCTTTGGCATTCGGGTGAACCGGGAACGCGAGGCTCGTCGGGATGATGCCCTCCACCCACTTGTCCCAGGGGGCCGCACACGTATCGCGACCGGAGCTGATGTCGTACGGGTTCACGAACGTGGCACCGGCGGCGTTCGCCTGGGCGCCGAGCATTCCGTTGAGCTGCTTCTGCACGTTGTCGAGGTACGGCACGTCGCCCCTCGAGATCGGCACGATCGGCCAGCACCCGCCGGACGACGGCAGGATGCGCAGGTAACCGACGACCACGATCCTGGCCTTGGGCGAGCGCTGCTTGATGCCGGCGAGAACGGCGGCCACCTTGGCGGCGGTGGCGTTGACGCGCTGGGTGAGCGAGTCGCCGTAGTTCGCCTTGCAGGGAGCGCCGATCGGGTCGAGCACGCTCTTGCCGGCGCAGGTCAGGATGATGTCGGAGAAGCCGATGTCGTTGCCGCCGATGGAGATGGTGACGAGGTCCGTGTCGGCCTTGAGGGCGGAGAACTGAGGCACGGACTGGCCGGGGACGCCGCTCTGCACACCCGCCATGTCCTTGGTCTGCGCGCCGCCGCAGGAGATGTCGGTGAAGCTGGCGACGCCGAGCCTCTTGGCGAGGACGGACGGGTAGTTCTGGGTGGACTTGAAACAGCTCAGCGGGTCGAGCCGCTGCAGGGGGATGAACGGTCCCGACACGAACGAATCTCCGAGCGAGACGTAGTTCCGGTACTGCGGGGCGGCGCTGGCGGGCGGTGCCAGCATTGCCGCTATCAGGGCCGTGAGCAGGGAAACGACAGTCACTCGGCGCGTCATTGCTACCTCGTTACTGAAGAGTAGGAACGTAGGACGAAGGGTGACCGGGCCATTGCGCAGTGTCAATCCCTCGACCAGGCTGGAACGATGACGGGGGTGCGCAAGGTGGCGGCCGCTTCAGCGGTCGGCAACACGATCGAGCTGTACGACTTCCTGCTCTACGGCACGGCCTCGGCGCTCGTGTTCGACAAGATCTTCTTCCCGCAGTTCGACTCGCGCGTCGGTGTGCTGCTCGCGTTCGCGACGTTCGGCGCGGGCTTCTTCGCCCGGCCGCTGGGCGGCGCGGTGATCGGTCATCTCGGCGACCGGATCGGGCGCCGCTCGATGCTCGTGGTGACCCTGTCCGCGACCGGGTTGTCGACGGCGTTGATCGGCCTGCTGCCGACGTACGCCCAGGTCGGCATCCTCGCGCCGGTGCTGCTGGTGATGTTGCGGATCGTGCAGGGTTTCTTCATGGGCGGTGAGCAGGGCGGCGCGTCGCTGATGGCCGTCGAGCACGCGCCGCCGGGGCGCTGGGGCTGGTACGGCAGCTGGGTGTTCATCGGGTCGCCGGTCGGGCTCGTGCTCGCGAACCTCGCGATGTACCTGTCGTCGCGCGCTTCCGGGCCGGA
The DNA here is from genome assembly GCF_024648825.1 of Lentzea californiensis. GTDB lineage: Bacteria > Actinomycetota > Actinomycetes > Mycobacteriales > Pseudonocardiaceae > Lentzea > Lentzea californiensis. Next base: position 236,746 of record NZ_JANBBE010000012.1, on the reverse strand, counting down.
CTTCCTGAGCTGGGGCTGGCGGTTGCCGTTCCTGTTCTCGGTCGTGCTCGTCGGGATCGGCCTCTACATCCGGCTGCGCGTGTCGGAGTCGCCGCGGTTCGTGCGGGCCGGGAAGTCGCGGCTGCCGATCGCCGAGGTGCTGCGCGACCGGTGGCGGATCGTGCTGCTGGGAGCCGGCGTGAACCTCGGCTTCACGATCTTCATCTACGTGCTGAGCGTGTTCATGATCGGGTACGGGCGCACGGCGTTGAAGATCTCCGCGGACGACCTGCTGATCGCGACCGTCGTCGGATCGGTGGCGCAGGTCGTCGCGGTGCCCGCGTTCGCGTTGCTGTCGGATCGCATCGGGCGGCTGCCGGTGATGTTCGGCGGGGCGATCTTCCAGGCCGGGTTCGCGTTCCCCCTGTTCTGGCTCACGGACTCGGGCTGGTTCACGTTCGCGATGGTGCTCGGGTTCGTGGGCTCGGCCGCGTTGTTCGGGCCTTCCGCCGCCTACTTCGCCGAGCTCTTCCGCACTCGCGTGCGGTACAGCGGGGTGGCGTTGAGCTTCCAGCTCGGCGCGGTGCTCGGTGGCGGGCTCGCGCCGCTGGTCGCGCAGTCGTTGCTGCGCACCGGAACCTGGGCCATCGCCCTGTACCTGATCGCGGGTGCCGTGCTGTCCGGCGTGTGCCTGCTGGTGATCGGGTCAGCGCACGAGGCGGAGCCGGCGGGCGGCGAGTCCGATGCTCAGCCGTTGTCCCCAGCCCAGTCGTAGCGCGTCGCTCTCGATGCCGTCTCCGAACACCACCAGTCCGTCCGACTCCACGTCGACGTCGAGGGGCTGGTCGGTGATCTGCCCCTCGGTGTGCTCGATGCCGGTGCTCGGCGACGGCCAGGCCTCCCTGACGAACCAGACGAGCCTGCGCTCGGCCGGGGTGGGCAGGGTGAGCGAGCTCTTCCTTTCGCGGTGCGCGGAACTGCACCAGCCCGTCGCCCCGGTGCCGCTGCCCACGAGGATGCCGGACGACGCCTGGCGTTCGTTCCCGATGCGGTAGCGGCTCGTCTGGTGGCTCGGGTGGCCGACGTAGATCTCGTTGAGGGCGTGCAGGGTCTGGCCGTCGTCCGCCCTGGCCTCGACCATCGTCCTGTCCTCGGTGTTCCCGGTGCTGTGCAGGAGTTCCGCGGCATCGCCGGGGGCGTGCTTCGCCAGCACGCCCCGGTCCGGGTTGATGCCGATCACGGGTTGGCCGTCGAGGTACTTGGCGACGTTGGCGACCAGTCCGTCCTGACCGACGATGACGACTACGTCCTCGGGCGCGAACAGGAACCGCGACAGGTCTTCCCGCTCGACGACGCCGCGGCGCCAGTCGAGCGGGATCGCGGAGCTGACGTCTCCCAACGCCCTGCGGGCCTGCTGGTCACGGTCCACCACCTCGTCCAGGGTTCTGTTGCGGGACTTGAGGAAGAACTCGACCTGCCCTCGCGTCCCGTGTCGTGCCAGCAACTCTGTCAGCTCGGTGCGCCGGTGCACCAGCACAATTCGCGGGGCGAGGCTCATCGGGCCAGTCTCTGCAGGAGCGGCTGGATCAGGTCCGGGGTCAGGGTGAGGCTGCCGATCTCGGGGAGGTTGCCGGCGAGTTCCTTGGCCGCCAAGGCGTAGAGGGTCTCCTGCGGGATCTCCCTGTAGGCGTCCAGTCTCGCCTTCTCGCCCGCGGCTTCGGCTTCCGCCAGCTTGCGGATGCCGTCGGCCTTGGCCTCGTCGGCAACTCGGCTGGCCCTGGCGTGGTCTTCCGCCTTCTTCAGGGCGTTCGCGCCTCGCTGGACCACCAGGAGTTCTTCTCTCTTGGCGAGCTCGATCTGGTTCTGGAGTTCGTTCTCGCTGATCGAGCGCTCGCGTTCGACCGCCATCGCGCGACGCTCGTAGGTGGCCTTGTCCGCCTCCTGCTGGACCTTCTCCCTGACGGTGGTCTGGAGGGCCTTCTCCATGTCCGCGTCCGGGCGGATCGCCACGACGCGGATGTCGATGATCTCGAGGCCGATGTGGGCCGCGGTCAGGTTCTCGGTGACCGCCTGCTTGACCCGTTCCACGCCGGTCCTGATGGCGGTGTCGAGGTTCAGGGTGCCGAGGATCTTGAGGGCGTGCTGCTGGGTGCTCTCCGTCAGGGTGTTCGCGATCTGGCTCAGCGGGTCCTGGCGCCAGGTGCCCGTGTGCGGGTCGATCGAGAAGTCGATCCTCGCCGTGGCGGTTTCCGGGTCCGTGCAGCGGTAGGTGATGGTCAGCTGGACCGTCACGTCCTGGTAGTCGTGGGTTCTGGCGTGGAAGAGCATGGGGAGTTCCCGGTCGTCCACCGGGACTTCGGAGAGGACTGCGGTTCTCGGGCGGAACCAGAAGCTCAGGCCCGTGCCCTCGTGGATCAGCTTGCCCTTGTCCACGTGTCGGATGTGGACGGTGGGGGCTCCCCTGAGGTGGCGTAGTCCTGGGTAGCGGCTGATGTCGGCCATGGGGCTGGCTCCTCTTGGCTCGCGGTCTCTCGGCTTGTCGTCGGTCTGACGATAAGCCTATGCTTCGTGGGGTGTACACGCCAAGTGATTTCCCTCCCTTCGCTGTCACGGTCGATCTTGTGGTGTTGACCGTTCGGGCCGATGCGTTGTGCGCGCTGCTGGTTCGGCGGGGGGAGGCGCCGTTTCTTGGGCGGTGGGCCTTGCCTGGGGGGTTCGTTCAGGTTGCCGAGTCCGTGGATGCCGCTGCCGGTCGGGAGTTGGTTGAGGAGACCGGGGTCGCCGGGCTGCATCTTGAGCAGCTTGCTACCTATGGGGAGCCTCGGCGGGATCCTCGGATGAGGGTTGTTTCTGTGGCCTATCTGGCTTTGGCGCCTGATCTGCCGGTTCCTGTGGCTGGGACTGATGCTGCTGCGGCTGCTTGGGTGCCTGTGGAGGAGGTTTCGTCGTTGGCCTTTGATCATTCTCGGATCTTGGCTGACGGGGTTGAGCGGGCTCGGGCCAAGTTGGAGTACACCGGGCTCGGGACCGAGTTCTGTGGGGATGAGTTCACCGTGGCTGAGTTGCGGCGGGTTTATGAGATCGTTTGGGGGGTTGGGTTGGATCCTCGTAACTTTCATCGGAAAGTTACTGGGGTTGAGGGGTTTCTGGTTCCTACCGGGGGGAGTACCTCTCGGGATGGGGGGCGGCCGGCTGCGCTTTATCGGCGGGGGGAGGTTGGGGTTTTGAGTCCTCCGTTGGTTCGGGCGCCGGTTGGGTAGGTGGCGTGACGCGGCCGGGTGGGTGGTCGCCTTGCGGGCGGCGGGCTTGCGGTTGCGTGCGTTTCCTAAGGGCTCTGCCCCAGACCGCGGCAATCTGATCGGGGGTGGCGCCGCGGGCGGGTTGATGGCACGCCTGTTGCGTTGGGCGGCCGCCGGTTGCGTTGAGGGTGCGTTGTGACGGGACCCCACCGCCCTGACCGCGCGGTAGGGACGGCTCGCCTGCGGCATCGCGTGCGGGCGGGCGGCTCGCCTTCGGCTTCGCGGTGTTAGAGGCGGACTGAGTCGCCTGTTGTTGCTGACTGCTTTGCTGCCTCGATCACCTCTAGGCCCGCTACTGCGTCTTGTGGTGATACTGGGGGGTTGCCTGTTGCCACTGCGGCGTAGAAGTCTTGGTATGCGCCTGGTTCTGTGCGGTGGGGCTTGCCGTTGAGGGTGCCCCAGGCTGCTTCAGGGTCCTCGCCCCAGCCTGGGGTGGCGGGGGTTTCGCCTGCCTTCAGGCGGTCTTCCTGGGGGTCCATGCCGTACTTCACGTAGGCGGCGTCGTGGCCCAGTACGCGGAAGCGGGGGCCCAGGTCTGCTGCCAGTGCGCTCATCCAGAGGTGGGAGCGGACGCCGTGTTCGTGGGTCAGGGAGAGGAAGACGTCGTCGTCTGCCTTGGCGCCTGGGCGGACTGTGGCGATTTCTGCGTGTACTGAGGTTGGGCGGCCGAAGAGGGCTACTGACTGGTCTACCAGGTGGGTGCCCAGGTCGAAGAGGATGCTGCCCAGGTCTGCCGGGTCGCCTGATTCCTTCCAGGAGGACTTGATCTCTGGGCGGTAGCGCTCGAAGCGGGACTCGAACTTGTGGACTGTGCCCAGGGTCTTTTCAGTCAGCAGGCGCTTTACCGTCAGGAAGTCGCCGTCCCAGCGGCGGTTGTGGAACGGGACCAGCATCAGGCCCTTGGAGTTGGCGATTGAGGCCAGGGCTCTTGCTTCCATCGCTGAACCAGCGAAGGGCTTGTCGACCACTACGTTGAGGCCGTGTTCCAGGACCTGGCGGGCGTGGGTCGCGTGGAAGCGGTTCGGGGTGGTGATGACCACCAGGTCGAAGTTGCCCGTCCAGACTTCGTCCAGAGAGGACAGAAGGCTCGCGTTCGGGTAGCGGGCCGCAACCTCTGCCTGGCGCTTCGGGTTCGACGTGACGACGGCGGAGAGGTCCAGGCCCTCCGTTGCCTCGATGAACGGGGCGTGGAAGGCCGCCCCACCTAGTCCGTAGCCGACCAGAGCTGTGCGCATGCGATCAGCCTAAGCGGTCTCACCTGGTGGACGGGGTGTCGGAGGGACCGTCTGGCCCCCTACCTTCGTGACCATGACCATGCCCCTGGTTAGCCGGCGCCACGTCGACTACGTGCGCGTCACCAGCATGGCTTGTCGTCGCTCCCGTTGATCCGAGACCCCCCGCATCTGCGAACGTTGGAGCACAGCCATGTCCTGGTCCTTCGAGACTGCTCAGATCCACGCGGGCGCCGCGCCCGACCCGGCCACTGGTGCTCGTGCCACGCCGATCTACCAGACCACCTCCTACGTCTTCAGGGACACGCAGCACGGTGCGGATCTTTTCGCGCTGGCTGAGCCCGGGCACATCTACACGCGCATCAACAACCCCACGCAGGACGTGCTGGAGCAGCGGGTCGCCGCGCTCGAAGGGGGCGTTGCGGCTGTCGCCTTCGCGTCCGGGTCTGCTGCGGAGACCGCCGCGATCCTGAACCTGGCGCGGTCCGGGGACCACCTGGTGTCCAGTGCCTCGTTGTACGGCGGCACGTACAACCTGTTCCACTACACGTTGCCCAAGCTCGGGATCGAAGTGTCGTTCGTGGACGACCCGGATGATCTCGACGCCTGGCAGGCGGCTGTGCGGCCGAACACCAAGTTGTTCTTCGCGGAGACGTTGGCCAACCCGCGTTCCCACGTGCTGGACGTCGAAGGGGTGGCCGGGGTCGCGCACGCGAACCAGGTGCCGTTGATCGTCGACAACACGGTGCCGACGCCGTACCTGCTTCGGCCGTTGGAGCACGGGGCGGACATCGTGATCCACTCCGCGACCAAGTACCTCGGTGGGCACGGTACGGCCATCGCCGGTGTGGTCGTGGACGGCGGGAAGTTCGAGTACGGGGCGGAGAAGTTCCCCGACTTCCACGAGCCCGACCCCAGCTACAACGGGCTGCAGTACTGGCCGGTGCTCGGGCACGGGGCGTTCGCGGCGAAGCTGCGGGTGCAGGGGCTGCGGGACACGGGTGCGGCCATCGCGCCGCTGACCAGCTTCCTGGTCATCCAGGGCATCGAGACGTTGTCGCTGCGGATCGAGCGGCACGTGCAGAACGCGCAAGCGCTTGCCGAGTGGCTGGAGGGACGGGACGAGGTCGAGAAGGTCCACTACGCGGGCCTGCCGTCGTCGCCGTTCCACGAGAACGCGCGGAAGTACCTGCCCAAGGGTGCCGGCGCGGTCGTCAGTTTCGAGCTTCGCGGTGGTGTTTCGGCCGGTCGGGCGTTCGTGGACGGCACGACTCTGTTCAGCCAGCTGGTGAACATCGGTGATGTGCGGTCGTTGATCGTGCACCCGGCGTCGACCACGCACAGCCAGCTCTCGCCCGAGGAGCAGCTCGTCACGGGTGTCTCGCCCGGCCTGGTGCGGCTGTCGGTCGGGCTGGAGGGGCTGGAGGACCTCAAGGCGGACCTGGAGGCGGGCTTCACCGCGGCGAAGTCCGAGTTGTAGTGGGCGGCTGGCGGTTCGGTGATCCGTTCGGCCGGCGGAAGTGGTTCAGCCACGCCGGGACGTTCGGGGAACTGCCGGGTTTCCAGCTCGCGTACGAGACGTGGGGGACCTTGAACGCCGAGGCCTCCAACGCGGTGCTCGTGCTCCACGCCCTGACCGGCGACAGCCATGTCGCCGGGGGCGTGGAGCCGGGCCACCCGACGCCGGGCTGGTGGGACTCCCTCGTGGGGCCGGGAAAGCCGCTCGACGCGTTCTTCGTCGTCGCGCCGAACGTGCTGGGAGGCTGTCAGGGCAGCACCGGGCCCTGGCAGCACCCCCGGTTCCCGGACCTCACGATTCGCGACCAGGTCGCGGCCGAGGTGCACCTCGCGGACCACCTGGGCATCGGGCGGTGGGCCGCGGTGCTCGGCGGGTCCATGGGTGGCATGCGGGCCGTCGAGTGGGCGGTGAGCGAGCCGGAACGGGTCGAGTCGCTGCTGTTGCTGGCGACGACCGCCGCGGCGTCCGCCGAACAGATCGCGCTGGCGTCCGCGCAGGTGCACGCGATCAAGGCCGATCCTTTGGCAGGACTGGGGATCGCGCGGCGGATCGCGCACATCAGCTATCGCAGCGAGCAGGAGTTGCAGGCCAGGTTCGGGAGGCAACGGCAGGAGGACGGCCGGTTCGAGGTCGAGTCCTATCTGGACCACCACGCGGCGAAGCTGGCCCGGCGGTTCGACGCGGCCAGCTACGTCACGCTGACGGAGGCGATGAACTCGCACGACGTCGGGTACCAGCGCGGTGGGATCAAGGCGGCGTTGCGGAAGGTCACCGCGCGCACGATCGTCGCCGGTGTCGACTCGGACCGGCTCTACCCGCTGGCGCAGCAGGAAGAACTGGCGGCGGGAATCCCCGGGGCCGACGGCCTGCGAGTGATCGAGTCGCCGTACGGGCACGACGCGTTCCTGATCGAGAGCGAGCAGGTCGGCGCGCTGGTCACGGAGCTGGTGCCCGTGCGGTCAGGTACTCGTTGAGGCGTGCGGAGGCGGCCAGCATCGCCAGGCCGCGTGCGGTGAGGCGGCGGCGCCAGTCGGCGAGGGCGGCACCGAGGGTGTCGGTGCCGCCCGCCGTGCGGATCTGCTCGACGACCAAAGCGATGCGCGCCAACGGATAGCCGCCGCGCCGGAGCAGGTGGGCCAGTTCGGCGTCGCGGACGTCCTCGGCCCGGAACAGGCGGTAGCCGGTCGGCTCGCGGGACGGCACGAGGATGCCGGCCTCCTCCCACGCGCGCAGCGTCGCCGGGGTCACGCCGAGCCGCCGGGCCAGTTCGCCGATCGTGCGCGGCTCCAGGACCGGTTCGAAGTCGGTGAGGTCCTGCACGGCGTGGCTGACCGAGTCGAGGGTGGAGCGGTCGCGCAGCAGCTGTTCGTGGCCCCGGTCGATCGCCATCAGCACGTCGTCCAGCGAGTCGGCGTGAATCGCGTTCATGATCTGGCCCGCGGTGGCGTGCCCGAACGCCGGGACCAGTGCGAGGAACGTGCGCAGCGCGGCGGCGTGGACCTCGGTGTAGACGCGGTAGCCGGACAGCGTGCGCTCGGCGGGCGGGAGGAACCCGGACTCCTCGTAGTTGCGCACCGCCTGGGTCGAGAGGCCGTGCTCACGGGCGAGGTCAGTTGGTCGCACGGTTGAGACTTTAAGTGCGAAAGTCGAGAAGATCGCGCCAAAGTCTCAACTGAGCTTTCAATGTTACGGTTGAACCACATGAGCCAGGACATTCGCGAGTTCATCACCCCCTTCACCGAGCTGCTGGGGTTCGGGGAGCCCACGCACCTCGAGCACGCCCACACCTGGATCCGCAACGAGCTCTTCGAGCAGCTCACGGGCCTGGGCTTCCGCTCCATCGCCCTGGAGACCTGCCGGATCCGGGGCCTGACCGTCAACGACTACGTCCACGGCGGCCCCGGTGACCTCGACACGATCATGAAGGAGGGCTTCTCCCACACGTTCGGGGAGAACTGGCCCGCCAACCGCGAGCTCGTGCAGTGGATGCGCGAGTACAACGCGGACAAAGCGCCGCGGGAACGCCTGTCGTTCCACGGCTTCGACTTCCAGACCGAGACGGCCAGCGCGCCCAGCCCTCGTCCCTACCTCGAACACGCCCGCGACTACCTGGGTGAGGACGTGGACCTGACGATCGACGACGAGAAGTGGAGCCGTGACGAGGCCGTCATGGACCTCACCCAGTCGCCGGGGCGGTCGGAGGAGGCGATCAGGCTGCGCGAGATCGGCACCGGGATGCTCAGGCGGCTGCACGAGTGCAGGACCACCGACGAGGCGTGGGCCCGCGCGGAGACGCACCTGGTGGCCGGGCTGAGCCTGCTCCAGTACCACCGGGAGTGCGCCGAACCGAACCCGCTGGGCGTGCGCCTCAACCGCCTGTGCCAGATGCGGGACGGCGTGATGGCCCGGAACCTGCTGGAGATCCGGCGTGCCGAGGCCGCGAACGGGCCGACGTTCGTGTTCGCGCACAACGCCCACCTGCAGCGCACCGGCTCCTCGATGGAGATGGCCGGCGAACGCGTCGAGTGGTTGTCCGCGGGCGCGCTCGTGGCGCCGGTCCTCGGTGACCAGTACACCGTGATCGGCGGCACGCTCGGCCGCAACGACTCGATCGGGCTCGGCGAACCGGACGAAGCCACCTTCGAAGGCAGTCTGCAGGACCGTTTCACGACCTGGGGCATCACGAAGGACAAGCCGGAGGGAGTGCGGCGCACCGACTCCGGCGCCGACCCGATGCTGGCGATGGCCTACTTCCCGCTCGACCAGCACCTCATGGACGGTGTGGACGCTCTGCTGCACATCAAGGTTGGTCGTCCAGCGACGCGGTGATCCACGGCGCGACGGGCAGGTCGCGCGTCTCACACTCGATCGCCAGCTTCAGGGTCCACCGCAGGGCTTGTAGAACGACTGTCGCAAGCTCCTGCGGGTGCCCGTTGGCCAGGGCGATCTCGATCTGCTCCGAGGCCGCGTCCTGGTCGCCGTGCACCTCGGCCAGCAGGGCGCGGATCGCCGTGCGGACGGGTGGGTCCGCGTCGTCGATCTGGACCTCGTTCCCCTCCTCGTCGAAGACCTGCATCTTCACCGGGGTGGCGCCGCCGGAACCGAGAGCGCTGACCATGCTGCTGCACTCGGCGAACAGCAGGAGCACGAGCTCACGGATCTCCTCGTTGCCCTCGGGCGACCCGCTGAGGTACCCGGTCACGAGGTCTACCGCCACAGCGTCTTCCCCGGCCCTGGCCGCAGCCAGCGCCTCACCGGCGACGGCCGTCAGCCGTGACCAGCGATCTGGATCCTGTGGTGGTGTCACAGGTACTGCCTACCGCGCGGTGTCACGCGTTCGCAATGCCCCATCTTGATCAGAGTGCTACCGGGGTATGTCACTCCGCAGGTCAATGTGCTGATGAACGGATCCACCTAGCATCGGCTGGTGTTCCGCGCGTTGTACCGAACCGTTCTCGGTCCCGATCACACCCGAGTGCTCGCCAAGGGGCTCGGTCGGTGGCGCATCCCGGTGCACGGCGCGCTGATCATCTACGCTTTCGTGTGGGCGGTCGTCGCGAGCGCCGGCTACGTGCGCCAGGAGGACTCGGACGGCTGGTGGGTCGTCATCTTCCTGGTGACGGTCGGGCCGTACGTGCTGCTGATCTGGTCGCCGCTCTACGCCTGGCGCCTGGCGGTGCCCAGCTTTTACCTCGTCAGTCTCCTGTGTGACGGTGAGGGCGCCGAGGCCTTCCAGTACTGGACCGCGGCGCCGCTGTTCGTCGCGGTCGCGGCGTTCTACTCACGCGCCATCGTGATCAGCGCCACGGTGGTCACCATGGCGCTGATCATCGCCTCCGAACCGCAGGCCGCGGACAGGGCGCTCTTCGTGCCCATCGTCGGTGCCGCCGTCTACCTGTTCGGTGCGCGCGGCAGGGCCGAACGCGAACTCGAGGAAGAACGCGACGCCAAGGCCGCGCTGGAAGAACGTGCCCGCATCGCGCGCGAGATGCACGACGTCGTGGCCCACCACATGTCGCTGGTGGTGGTCAGGTGCGAGACCGCGCCCTACCGTCTCAAGGGGCTGAACGAGGAAGCCCAGCAGGAGTTCGCGGAAGTCGGCGAGGCCGCGCGTGAGGCGATCACCGACATGCAACGGCTGCTGGGCGTGCTGCGGACGAACGGCGAGGTTCCCCAACGGGAACCGCAGCCGGGCATCAGCCGCATCCCGGAACTGGTGCGGCCCGGCGACGAGGCCGAGGTCGGCGTGGACGACGTCCCGGAGGCGGTCGGCCTGACCGCGTACCGGATCGTGCAGGAGGCGCTCACGAACGCCACCAGGCACGCGCCCGGCTCGAAGGCGTCCGTCCACGTGCACGAAGACGAGGGTGTGCTCGAGGTGCTGGTGATCAACACCGCCGGCGGGCCGTCCAGGGGCGGCGGCAGCGGGCAGGGCCTGGTGGGGATGCGAGAACGCGTCGCCGTGCACGGCGGCACGCTGACCGTGAAGTCGACCGAAGCCGGCGGGTTCATGGTCCGGGCGAGAATTCCGTTGGGGGACAAGTGATCAGGGTGGTCGTGGTCGACGACCAGGAGATGGTGCGCGAGGGGTTCTCCGCGCTGCTCGACTCGCAGGAGGACATCCAGGTCGTCGGCGCCGCGGGGAACGGCGTGCAGGGCGTCGCGCTGGCGCGTACGGTCAGACCGGACGTCGTGCTGATGGACATCCGCATGCCCGAAATGGACGGTCTGACGGCGACGCGGTTGTTGCTGAACGGGTCGGACGGGGTGAAGGTCCTCGTGCTGACCACGTTCGACCTCGACGACTACGTCTACGAGGCGTTGCAGGCCGGCGCGAGCGGGTTCCTGCTCAAGCACGCGCCCGCCCGCGAGCTGCTCAACGCCGTCCGCGTGGTGGCCGCGGGAGAGGCCCTGCTGGCGCCGTCGATCACCAAGCGCCTGATCGAGGACTTCGTGCGGTCGCGCCGGTCCGACCGCGTCCGGCCCGCCCAGTTGTCGGTCCTGACCGACCGCGAGACCGAGATCCTCGTGCTGATCGCGCAGGGCCTGTCGAACACCGAGATCGCCGCGCACCTGGTGCTGGCCGAGCAGACCGTCAAGACGCACGTGAGCCGCGTGCTCACCAAGCTCGGCCTGCGCGACCGCGCCCAGGCCGTCATCGCGGCCTACGAGAGCGGGCTCGTGGTACCGGGGTAGCAGCGGGAAGACGGCACGCCGGGGTGACGATCCGGGGCCCGTGGTCTTCCTAGCTTCGGTTCATGCGCCGAGCCGTCCTGTTCCTCCTGCTGATCGCCCTCCCGTCGGTCGCGCCGTCGATCGCGCAGTGGCGTTCCGACGTCGCCCGCCGCGTCGCGGTCGTCGGTGACCTGAGCACCGCGCGTGACGTCGTGGTCCTCGTGCCGGGGTCCGACGTGGACGTCGGCAGGTTCGAGCGCACGGTCGGCCGGATGGCGTCCAACCTGTACGAGCAGGCGCACCGGGACGACCTCGCGGTGATCGCCTGGCTCGGGTACCGGACGCCGCAGGGGCTCGGCGTGGACGCGATGACCGGTTCCTTGGCACGTCGGGGCGCTGACGCGCTCGTCGACTTCGTCCGGTCGTTGCGAACTCGGGCGCGCGTGCACGTCGTCGGCCACAGCTACGGGTCGGTGGTGGTCGGCCTCGCGGCACACGAGCTGGACGTGGCGGACGTCGTGTTCACCGGAAGCCCCGGTGTGCGGGCGGATTCCGTCGCGGAGCTCGGGACCGGGGCTCGGGTGTGGGCGTTGCGGTCCAGCGGGGACTGGATGAGGTTCGTGCCCAACGCGCGGCTGTTCGACCTCGGGCACGGCACGGATCCGGCCTCGGACGGTTTCGGGGCGACCGTGCTGCGGTTCGAGGGCGGGAAGCACGACACGTACTACGAGCCGGGCAGCGAGACGTTGAACGCTCTCGTCCGGATCGCTTCGGGTTCGGGTTCGGGGGAGAAGCTGTGAGAAATCCGTTCATCGACGCCGTGCGGGCCATCGCCGTCGTCACGGTCGTGCTCGGCCACTGGCTGGTGACCGCGCTCGTCGACACGCCCACCGGTATGTACATCGACAGCCCGTTGAAGCACTTGTCCTCGCTGACACCGGTTTCGTGGGTGCTCCAGACGCTCGGCCTGTTCTTCTTCGTCGGTGGGTTCGCGGCCGCGCACTCGAAGACGTCGTTCCTCGTCCGGCTGAAGCAGCTCGCCGTGCCCACGCTGCTGATGCTCGGCTGCTGGGCCGCTGTCCTGTTCGGACTGACGTTGCGCGGCGTGGACCAGGGCACCGCCTGGAACATCGGGTTCCTGGTCACGACGCCGCTGTGGTTCTTCGGCGTCTACCTGGCGCTGCTCGCGTTGAAACCGTTGGTGCGCAGGCTGGACGAGTACTCGTGGGGTGTGCTCGTCCCGGTTCTGCTGGTGCTGGTCGTGCCGTACGCGGTGTGGTGGGCGGCCTGGCAGCTCGGCTTCTCCCTGGCGCGCAGGAGGATTCCCGGACCGCCGCTGCTGGTGCTGGGCGTGCTCGGGTACGCGCTGCTGACGACGTTCGGCGGCTATCCGCTGTCGGCGGTGGGCATCCCAGGCGAGGCGGTGTCGAACCTGAACCCGCCGAACTACGCGACGCTCGCGCTGGCGTTCGCGCAGATCGGCCTGGTGCTCACGATCGCACCGCTGCTGACCAGGATCGGCACGGCTAAACCCGTGACGTGGCTGAACGAGCGGGCGCTCGGGATCTTCCTGACGCACCAGAGCGCGTTGGTCACCGTGACGCTGGCGCTCAGCGCGTGGGGTGCGCTGCCGGGACTCCAGCAGCCACCAGAGGATCCGGACTGGGTGTGGCAGCGACTGCTGTGGCTGCCGGTGTGCGCGGCTGTGACCTGGGGATGGCTCCGAGCGCTGCGAGGCCGATCGCCACGGCGTGCAGCACCACCACCGGCGGGGCCGGGTCCAGCGCCAGCATCGGCGGTACGCACGCCAGCGCCGTGAGCAGCCACGGCAGACGGGTGTCGCAGCTGCCGGTGCGGGCGGTGTGGATCAGGTACCAGCCGAGCAGCAGGTGGATGACGTTCTGCAGCGGGTCCACGGGCAGCAGCACCAGCACGCCGTCACCGAGGAACCCGCTCACGACGAACCCGAGCACGCCGAGCGTCCCGAACGACACGCCCATGGCCGTCGCGAGCCGGGTGCGGTGCGACTCGTGTGCGAGTTTCGGAAGCCGGACCAGGCGCCGTTCGAACCGGTGGAACACCAGGATGAGCGGCACCAGGCCGAACACCAGCCAGGCCGGCGCCTGCGTCAGCCCCAGCAACCCGACCAGCGCGCCGACCCCGGCCAGGTACGTGAGGTACACCGTCATCGGGGCGCGGCGGGCGAAGTCCACGACGTGCCACGACCAGCCGTCGAGCCACGAGGTGACCCGGCCGCGGGCCAGCAGCGCCAGGCACACCTGCGCCACCCCGAGCACCATCATCGAGCGCGGGTAGTCGCTGAAGAACACCAGCGCGGGCAGCGTGACGGCACCCAGTCCGGCCAGCAGCCTGCGGGAGAGCTCGGTCAGCGTGCCGTCCGCGTAGAAGAAGCCGATCTGCTGCATCAGCAACGCGCCGACGATCAGGTTGACGTACCCGCCGGTCTTCCAGTCCGTCGACGTGCGCGCGATCTCGACCGCGAGCGTCAGCAGCACCAGCACGAACGGGGTGGTGCGGCGGAAGTGCTCGTGCAGCCACGCGGCCGCCGGTGTCGCGGCCACGGCGAGCAGGTAGACCCCGAGGAACCACAACGGATGCGTGATCAAGCGGCTGTACGCGTCGACCTTGACGTCCATCAGGTTCAGCGCCGCGAACAGCACCACCCACAGCAGCACGAACGCGAGCACGGGCCGCAGCAGCCACGACGTCCGGCTCGACACCCAGCAGCCGAAGCCGCCCTGGTGCGCCTGCCAGCTGCGCAGGTTCGCGTGCCCGCCCGCGAAGAAGAACAGCGGTACCGCCTGCAACGCCCACAACCACGACGTGCCGGACCCTCTGAGGTGCGCGAGCGTCGCCACCGTCTCGCCGAGCACGAGCAGCGCGAGGCTGAAGAGCCGCAGGAACGTCGCGTACCGGTCCTGCTCCGCGTGGGCCAGCACCAGGGGCAGCGAGTTCGCCGTCGTGCTCTCGCGACGACGGCCGTGCAGTCGTGCCAGCAGGAGGAACACCACGACCGCGCTGCCGAACGCCCACGCCACCACGGGTTCGTGGCCGGGCGCTCCCCACCGCTGCCGCCAGGAGTTGAACTTCAGGCCGAGCGCGTAGGTCTCGGCCACCGCGTGACAGCTCTGCCCGGCACCGCGCGGGTTCAGCCGGCACTGCGCGTGCAGGTCCGTCGTGAGCCTGTCGTCCAGCGCCTTGCGCGCCTGCGGCCCGAGCGGATCGCCCTTGTGGTCGGCGTAGCGCAGCAGGTCGTAGCCCAGGTCGTGCGCGCGGCACGCGGCGCTGAAGTCCCATTCCGTGTCACCGGCCGGGCCGGAACACCCGCCCCCCGCGTCGACGACCCGGAGCGTCCCGTCCGGTGCCGTGATGGTCTGGGGATCGCGCCCCATCTCGCGCGCGAAGTCCGACGGCAGGTTGAGGTACGGGTCGTGCGTCGCGGACGGCGCCACGAACGCGTCGACGGCGTTGGCCGCGGCGATCACGTCGGCGCTGGGCGGGATCCCGTTGTCGCCGGTCGCCGGCCGGGAGGCGACCACCCCGCAGACGAACACCGCGAGCGTGATCACCGTGAACCGGAACCAGGCCGGGAGTCGGAGGAGGAGTTTGCGCGCGCCCATTGTCGGGCAAGGTTACGGAAGGGTCTCGGCTGACCGCCAGTTCACCAGGTCAGGCGCACGCCATCCGTCGATCGGTGGATCCCCGCCCATCCCCGGCGGAGGACGGAGTGCACGACACGGCCGATGTTGCCCGGCTGGGTGCGGCGACAGGCTCGAGGAATGAAACGCCTGCTCACACCTGATCTCGCCCGCGGCGGCATGCTCGCGTTGATCGCGCTGGCGAACTCCGCGGTCTACCTCTACGGCCGTCCGTACGGGGTGCGGCAGCACGTCGTCGAGACGGACCTGGCCGATCGCCTGGTCAGCGCCGGTGTGGTGACGTTCATCGACGCCCGTGCGTACCCGATGTTCGCCTTCCTCTTCGCGTACGGCGTCGCCCGGATGGCACCGGAACGGGCCCGGTCGCGCAACCTCTGGCTGATCGTCTTCGGGTTCGTGCACGCCCTGCTGCTGTTCCCCGGCGACGTGCTGGGCCTCTACGGCCTGCTCGGGTTCGCGGTGATCGCCACGAGCAGGCTGAAGGACAGGACGTTGCTCGTGCTCGCGGCCGTCTGGCTGGTGCTGACCGCGGTGGTCCAGGGCCAGGCCTACGCGACGCCGCCGAACGGGCAGCGGTCGTTCTTCCAGTCGTTCGAGACCGCGGACCCGCTGGCCGCCATCGCGATGCATCCCGTCGAGTGGTTGCTGGTCCCGTTCGGGCTCTTCGGGGTCGGCGCCGCCGCACTCGCCGGCGTCTGGGCCGCCCGCCGTGACCTGCTGGCCGAGCCGGAACGCCACCGGCGGCTGCTGCGGCACGTCGCGACCTGGGGTCTCGGCCTGGCCGTGCTCGGCGGACTGCCCAGCGGCCTCGCGGTCGCGGGCCTCTGGCACACCTCCGCGTTGTGGCAGCTGGGCGCTCTGCACGCGGTCACCGGCGTCGCGGGCGGACTCGGGTACGCCGCGCTGATCGGGTTGGTCGTGATGCGGGTCAGGCGGCCGAACGCGGTCGTGCGGGCGATCGCGGCGTGCGGGGAACGGTCGCTGAGCTGCTACCTCTTCCAGTCCGTCGTCTTCGTGCTGCTGCTCAAGCCCTACACGCTCGGGCTGGGCGGGACGCTCGGGTCCGCGGAGGTCGCGGTGCTGGCACTGGCGACGTGGCTGGCCTCCGTGCTGCTCGCCGACCTGTTGCGGCGCAAGGACGTGCGCGGACCTGCGGAGACCCTGCTCAGCAAGGCGCGGAAGCTGCGAAGCTCACCGGCGTGAAGTCCATGGTGGAGCAGGAACGCCGGTGGAACCTGGTGTGGGCGCTCGCGCCGTACGGCCTGCTGGCCGTGGCGACGGGCGTCTACCTGGTGAGCCGGCCGGTCGCCCCGGTGCCACTGGTCGTGGTCGCCGTGCTGGCGGTGTGGCACTGGTGGTTCGTGATGGCGCACCCCGAGTGGTGGGAGCGCAGGGTCGGGCTGATGCTGCTGTACTTCGCCGGCCTGCTCGCCGCGACCGCCGTGCTGCTGCTGCACGACAGCGCGTTCGTGATCTTCGTACCGGCTTGCTACGGCCTCGCGTTCCTGGCGTTGCCCGGTTGGCTCGCCTACGCGGGCGTGGTGGTGGTGAGCGGGTTGTGGCTGGTGCCGCAGGGCACTGACATCGGCGCGACCCTGCTGGTCAACCTCGGCGTCACCACCCCGATGGCGGTCCTGATCGGCTGGATCATCCGCGTGATGGAACGCGAGGTGATCCGCCGCCGGGAGATGAACGAGCGGCTCACCGTGCTGTCCGCCGAGAACGCGAGGCTGCAGGTGCTGGAGGAACGGGCGCGGGTGGCGCGCGAGATGCACGACACCGTCGCCCAGGGCCTCACCGGCATCGTGACGCAGCTGGAGGTCGCCGAGGAGCTGACGTCCGCCGGTGATCCCGTGCGCGGCCGCATCGCCACCGCCCGCCGGCTCGCCAGGGACAACCTGGTCGAGGTGCGCCGGTCGATCGAGGCCCTGCGGCCGGGCCCGTTGCGCGACGCCAGGCTCGGCGAGGCCGTGGAACGGGCCGTGGTGGCGTGGCGGGAGGAACACGGCGTGCCGGTGCACTGCACGGTGACGGGCGACGCGCGTCCGTTGTCCGCGGAGACCGAGATCGCGGTGCTGCGCGCAGTTCAGGAAGCCTTGGCGAACGCGGGAAGGCACGCCCGCGCTCAGAGAGTGGACGTCACACTGTCCTACATGGAGGACGTGGTGGTGCTGGACGTCCTCGACGACGGCGCCGGGTTCGACCCGTCGGTGCGCGGCTTCGGCCTGACCGCGATGGAGGAACGGGTGGCGTTGCTGGGCGGCACGGTGACGGTGGAGTCCGCGCCCGGTGGCGGAACCGCGGTCAACGTCACGCTGGACGCCCGATGATCCGCGTGGTGGTCGTCGACGACCACCCGGTGGTGCGGGACGGCCTGCGCGGCATGCTCGGCACGCAGGACGACTTCGAGGTCGTCGGCGAGGCCGCGAGCGGAACGGAGGCGCTGACCGTGATCGCGGCCGTGCGCCCGGACGTCGCGGTCACCGACCTGCGGCTGCCCGCGCCGAGCGGGGCCGAGCTGGTGCGGCAGATCCGCTCACGCGCGCCCTCGACGCGGGTGCTGGTGCTGACGACGCACGACACGGACGCCGACGTGCTGTCGACGATCGAGGCGGGCGCGACCGGTTACCTGCTCAAGGACGCACCCCGGGAGGAACTGTTCCGCGCGGTGCGGGCGGCGGCGCGCTACGAGACGGTGCTGTCGCCCTCGGTCGCCGCGAGGCTGGTGCAACGGGTGCGCACGCCGGTGTCCGCCGCGCCGCTGAGCAACCGGGAGCGGGAGGTGCTGACCCTTGTCGCACAAGGGAAGACGAACCGCGAGGTGGGCGCGGCGCTGCACATCAGCGAGGCGACGGTGAAGACGCACCTGCAGCACGTCTACGCCAAGCTGGAGGTGCCGGACCGGGCTTCGGCCGTGTCCGCGGCGCACCAGCGAGGACTGCTTTAGGACGCCACCACGGCGGGTGTGAGCGAGGCGAGCGCCATCCGGGAGAGCAACGCGGCCATCTGGTCGCGGTCGAGGTGGGCGCTGTGCGGCGTCGAGTTGATGAGCCCGAACACGGCGTGCGCGGCGGCCCGTGCGGTCGGTTCGTCGAAGCCCGGCACCGTGCGCCGGATCGTCTCCACCCACACCTCGACGTACCGGCGCTGCAAGGCGCGCACCCGCCGGCGGTCCGGATCGGTGAGGTTCGCCAGGTTGCGCATCTGCACGGTGATGAGCGCGGGGTCGTCCAGTGCGAAGTCGACGTGCCAGCCGATCAGTTCCCGCAACGCCTCCTCGGCGTCCGGCGCGGCGTCCACCCGCGCCTGGCCGCCGTCGAGCAGCCGTTCGGAGATCGACGTCAGCATCTCGCCGAGCATCGCGTCCTTGCTGCGGAAGTGCCGGTAGAGCGCTGGGCCGGAGATGCCCACGGCCGCACCGATGTCGTCGATGCCCACGCCGTGGAAGCCGTGGCGTGCGAAGAGTTCGGCCGCGGCGTTGAGGATCTGGTCCCGACGTGAGGGTTTGTCGACCACGGAAGGAGGTTAGCAGCCGTTTACATGAGGCCGTGTCCTGCAGATCAGCCCGCGACAGTCGCGCCCGAGGGGGCTTCTGGCGGCACCGCCGCAACCCCCGAATGCAACCCGGTATGAGGAGGTCGCGGCGGCACCGCCAGAAGCCCTCTCGGACGTGACTCTCATCGAGCCGATCTGCAGGAGACGGCCTCACCCGATGGGTGGAATTCACGCAGGTGCAAGCGCTGATCGTTGACTATTGACCAATACTTCACACAGGCCTTACCCGTGGGTAACCATTGACCCGCAATGCATCACCCCCCTGCGGCCCCTTCGGGAGTCTTCGATGCGTCCTGCTCACTTCATCGCCTCGGTGGTCACCGCCGCCGCGGCAGTCATCGCGCTCGCCAACCCTGCCAGCGCGGCCCCCGTCAACTACGTCGCGCTGGGCGATTCCTACGCCTCCGGGCTGGGGACCGGCAGTTATGACGGTGCCAGCGGCAGCTGCAAGCGTGGTCCGCTCGCCTACCCGGCCCTCTGGGCGGCGGCGACAGCGCCCGCGACGTTCAAGTCCGTGGCCTGTTCCGGCGCGCGAACAGGCGACGTCCTCACCCAGACCAACAACCTCACGGCGGCGACGAACCTGATCACCGTGCAGGTCGGCGGCAACGACGCCGGCTTCGCCGATGTCATCACCACCTGCACCTTCGGCTCGGACCAGGACTGCACCAACCGGGTGAACCAGGCCAAGACCTACGCCGCGAACACGCTTCCCGGCCTGCTCACCAACGTCTACGGCACGATCAAGTCGAAGGCCCCGTCCGCACGGGTGGTCGTGCTCGGTTACCCGCGCATGTACAAGGTGCCGGGCTCCTGCAACGTCGGCCTGAGCGACAGCAAGCGCGCCGCGATCAACTCCGGTTCCGACGCGCTGCACAACACCATCGCCGCTCGCGCGGGGGCGGCCGGGTTCGGCTACGTCGACGTGCGCGGTGCGTTCAGCGGGCACGAGATCTGCTCGTCGAGCTGGTGGCTCAACAGCCTGAGCTGGCCGGTCGAGGAGTCGTACCACCCGAACAGGGCGGGCCACCAGAGCGGCTACCTGCCCGCTCTGCGGGCGGTCATCGGGTAGCCCTTTTCCGGAACGTGGGAGTGCCTGAAAGGCTGCTTGACCTGCGTTCGGGTCACTCTCGAGCCGTTCCTGTGGACCGCTAGGTGAGCGGGCGTTAACATGGCCTTGTTAACGCCCGCTAACCTGAGGTCTGGGGAGCATGGACGCACCTGTCCTGCGCAGCGCCGCCGAGCCGTCGGACCGCTACGCCAAGGAGCACACCGCGCTCGTCGACGAGCTGCGCGGCAAGCTCGCCACCGCCGCTCTCGGCGGTCCCGAGAAGGCACGGCAGCGGCACGTCGACCGCGGCAAGCTGCTGCCGCGCGAGCGCGTCGACACGCTGGTCGACCCCGGTTCGCCGTTCTTGGAGCTGTCGCCGCTGGCCGCCAACGGCATGTACGGCGACGAGGCACCGGCCGCGGGCATCATCACGGGCGTCGGACGCGTCTCCGGCCGTGAGTGCGTGATCGTCGCGAACGACGCCACGGTCAAGGGCGGCACCTACTACCCGATCACGGTCAAGAAGCACCTGCGGGCGCAGGAAGTGGCGCTGCAGAACAACCTTCCGTGCATCTACCTCGTCGACTCCGGCGGCGCGTTCCTGCCCCGGCAGGACGACGTGTTCCCGGACCGCGAGCACTTCGGCCGGATCTTCTACAACCAGGCCACGATGTCGGCGCGCGGGATCCCGCAGATCGCCGCCGTGCTGGGTTCGTGCACCGCTGGTGGCGCGTACGTGCCGGCGATGAGCGACGAAGCGATCATCGTCAGGAACCAGGGCACGATCTTCCTCGGCGGCCCGCCGCTGGTGAAGGCCGCGACCGGTGAAGTGGTCAGCGCGGAAGACCTCGGCGGCGGCGACCTGCACTCGCGCACGTCCGGCGTCACCGACCACCTGGCGGAGAACGACGCGCACGCGCTGCGGATGGTCCGCTCGATCATCTCCACGCTCGGCCCTCGTGCGCAACGGCCGTGGGACGTCGCGCCCGTCGAGGCGCCTGCGGTCAAGGACGACCTCTACGGTGTCGTGCCGACGGACTCCCGGACGCCCTACGACGTGCGCGAGGTGATCGCGCGGGTCGTCGACGGCTCGAAGTTCCAGGAGTTCAAGAAGGAGTACGGGCAGACGCTCGTCACCGGCTTCGCGCGCATCCACGGCCACCCGGTCGGCATCATCGCCAACAACGGCATCCTGTTCGGCGAGTCCGCCGTGAAGGGCGCGCACTTCATCCAGTTGTGCGACAAGCGGTCCATCCCGCTGGTGTTCCTGCAGAACATCACCGGGTTCATGGTCGGCCGCGAGTACGAGGCGGGCGGCATCGCCAAGCACGGCGCCAAGATGGTGACGGCGGTGGCGTGTGCGCGCGTCCCGAAGTTCACCGTGATCATCGGCGGTTCGTTCGGCGCCGGCAACTACTCGATGTGCGGCAGGGCGTACTCGCCGCGGTTCCTGTGGATGTGGCCCAACGCCCGGATTTCAGTGATGGGCGGCGAGCAGGCGGCTTCTGTGCTGGCGACGGTCCGCCGCGACCAGCTCGGTGACGAGTGGTCAGCGGAGGACGAGGAGGCGTTCAAGGCGCCGATCCGCCAGCAGTACGAGGACCAGGGCAACCCGTACTACTCGACCGCGCGGCT
Source organism: Lentzea californiensis (assembly GCF_024648825.1). Classification (GTDB taxonomy): domain Bacteria; phylum Actinomycetota; class Actinomycetes; order Mycobacteriales; family Pseudonocardiaceae; genus Lentzea; species Lentzea californiensis. Next base: position 215,621 of record NZ_JANBBE010000012.1, on the reverse strand, counting down.
CTGGGACGACGGCGTGATCGACCCGCGTGACACCCGCACGGTGCTGGGACTTGCCTTGTCCAGTGCGGCGAACGCCCCCATCGACGATGTTTCCTACGGCGTCTTCCGGATGTGATCATGTTCGACAGCGTTCTGGTGGCGAACCGCGGAGAGATCGCGGTCAGGGTGATCCGCGCGTTGCGGTCGCTCGGGATCCGTTCCGTCGCCGTGTACTCCGACGCGGACGCCGAGGCGTTGCACGTCAGGCTGGCCGACGAGGCCGTGCGGATCGGGCCCGCCGCGGCCCGGGAGAGCTACCTGTCCATCGAGAAGATCGTTCAGGCCGCCGTTTCCACTGGCGCGCAGGCGATCCACCCCGGCTACGGCTTCCTCGCGGAGAACACCGCCTTCGCGGCGGCCTGCGACGCCGCGGGAATCGTGTTCGTCGGGCCGCCCGCGTCGGCGATCGACGCGATGGGCGACAAGATCCGAGCGAAGCTGACGGTGTCGGCGGCGGGCGTTCCCGTCGTGCCGGGCCGCACTCGCGCGGGCATGTCCGACGACGAGATCGTCGACGCGGCCCTGGAGATCGGTTTTCCGGTGCTGCTCAAGCCTTCCGCGGGTGGTGGCGGCAAGGGCATGCGGCTGGTGCACGAGGAATCGGCGCTGCGCGAGGCGATCGAGTCCGCACGGCGTGAGGCGCGCGGTTCGTTCGGTGACGACACGCTGCTGATCGAGCGGTTCATCACGAACCCGCGCCACATCGAGATCCAGGTCCTCGGTGACGCGCACGGCAACGTGATCCACCTCGGCGAACGCGAGTGCAGCCTCCAGCGGAGGCACCAGAAGATCATCGAAGAGGCCCCGTCGCCGTTCCTCACGCCCGAAATGCGCGAGGCCATGGGTTCCGCGGCGGTCGAGGCGGCGAAGTCCGTCGGGTACGTCGGCGCGGGCACCGTCGAGTTCATCGTGGACGGTACTTCGGGCGACTACTTCTTCATGGAGATGAACACCCGGCTGCAGGTCGAGCACCCGGTGACCGAGATGGTCACGGGCGTCGACCTCGTCGAGTGGCAGCTCCGCGTGGCCTCCGGCGAGGAACTGGATCTGAAGGTCGGACTGAACGGCCACTCGGTCGAGGCTCGCGTCTACGCCGAGGACCCGGCGCGCGGCTTCCTGCCGACCGGTGGCCGCGTGCTGGCGTTGAGCGAACCGGCCGACGTGCGCGTGGATTCCGGTTTGTACGAGGGACTTGTGGTCGGTTCGGACTACGACCCGATGCTGGCCAAGGTCATCGCGCACGGCCGCACCCGCGAGGAAGCTCTCAGGCGTCTCGACCACGCGCTCGGCCGGATGGTACTGCTCGGCGTCACGACGAACATCCCGTTCCTGCGCGCACTTCTGCGCGACGAGGACGTGCGTTCGGGCGCCCTCGACACCGGGCTGGTCGAGCGGAAGCTGGACTCGCTGACCTCCGCCGAGATCCCGGACGACGTGTACGTGGCAGCGGGCCTGGAACGTTCCCTGCAGCCGCACGGCGACGACCCGTGGGACCAGCTGGGCGGCTGGCGCGTCGGTGAACACGCCTGGACGACCTGGCGGATCAACGACGTCGACGTGCGCGTGCGCGGCGAGGAAGTCGTGGTGGGCGCCGGAGAACCGGTCCGCGCTCGGGCCCGCCGTGAAGGCGCCGACCTGCTCGTCGGCTCCCGCCGCTACTCGATGGCCCGCGACGGCGACGTGCTGTGGCTGGGCCACGACGGTGCCTCCTGGGCGCTGGTCGAGGCCGAGTTCCTGGTCGGAGCCGCCGACGATGCCGCCGCCTCCGGTGGCCCGGTGAAGTCGCCGATGCCCGGCACCGTGCTGGTCGTCCGAGCCCAGCAGGGCGAGGAAGTGACCGCTGGTCAAGCGTTGTTCGTGGTCGAGGCCATGAAGATGGAGCACACCGTGACGGCACCCGTCGACGGCGTGCTCGCCGAAGTGAACGTGCAAGCAGGCCAGCAGGTCGCACTCGACCAGGTACTGGCCCTCGTCGTCTCTCACGAGGAGTGACAGCAATGTTGGACTTCAGGCTCCCGAGCGAGTACGAGGACCTGCGCAAGACCGTCGAGGAGTTCGCGCGCGACGAGGTCGCCCCGGTCATCGGCGACTACTACGAGCGCTGCGAGTTCCCGTACCCGATCGTCGCGAAGATGGGGCAGATGGGCCTGCTGGGCCTGCCGTTCCCCGAGGAGCACGGCGGCATGGGCGGCGACTACTTCGCCCTGTGCATCACGCTCGAGGAGCTCGCGCGCGTCGACTCGTCGGTCGCGATCACGGTGGAGGCGGCGACGTCGCTGGGCGCCATGCCCATCTACCGCTTCGGCACCGAAGAGCAGAAGGCCGAGTGGCTGCCCTCCCTGACGTCCGGCCAGAAGCTCGGCGCGTTCGGCCTCACCGAACCGGGCTCCGGCTCCGACGCGGGCGCCCTCGCCACCACCGCACGCCTCGAAGGCGACGAGTGGGTCATCAACGGCACCAAGGCGTTCATCACGAACTCCGGCACGGACATCACCGGCCTGGTGACGGTCGCCGCGGTCACGGGCACCCGCCCCGACGGCCGCAAGGAGATCTCCTCGATCATCGTCCCGTCCGGCACCCCGGGCTTCACGGTGTCGAAGAAGTACTCCAAGGTCGGCTGGAGCGCCTCCGACACCCGCGAACTGTCCTTCCAGGACTGCCGCGTGCCCGCGGCGAACCTGCTCGGCACGCGAGGCCGCGGCTTCGCGCAGTTCCTGCGCACGCTGGACGAGGGCCGCGTCGCCATCGCCGCGCTGTCGGTCGGCCTCGCCCAGGGCTGCGTGGACGAGTCGGTCCGCTACGCCCACGAGCGCGAGACGTTCGGCGCGAAGATCGGCACCTACCAGGCGATCCAGTTCAAGATCGCCGAGATGGAGGCCCGCGTGCACACCGCCCGCCTGGCCTACTACGAGGCCGCGTCCCGGATGCTGCGCGGCGAGCCGTTCAAGAAGCAGGCGGCCATCGCGAAGCTGGTCTCGTCCGAGGCGGCGATGGACAACGCCCGCGACGCCACGCAGATCTTCGGCGGCTACGGCTTCATGAACGAGTACCCGGTCGGGCGGTTCTACCGCGACGCCAAGATCCTGGAGATCGGCGAGGGCACCTCCGAGGTGCAGAAGATGCTGATCGCCCGCGAGCTGGGCCTTTAGTCCGTTTCATCTAAATAGTTTCAAAACACCGGCTCGAATCGGTCTGTCCGGCTACCGTCGTCTGCCTTCCGCACGAGTGTGAGGGTGCAGATGACAGGTAGTCGGCCAGAACCGGTTTTCCCGGGTTTGAACGTTCTTCTCGAAGTCATTCACGGCCTGTGCGACCGGCCCGGCTTCTTCTACCGGAGCAAGACCGAGGAAGTGGTCGGTGACCAGCCACTTCCGCTGCTCTACCTGGAGAGCGAAGCCAGTCCGACGCCATTTCTGCGTGCTCTCGAACACAAGCTCGACGAGGGACGCCCGGCAATACCGCACGCTTATGTCGACGTGTCCTCGGTGCGCGGGGAAGTGGACAAAAGATGGCCACCGGAAGCGCGTGAGACGCCGCCGCTGTTGCCGTTGCTGGACGTGTTGAGCCATCGGTTGTCGGAGGTCCACGTCGGCTCCGAGCGGCTGACGCGCTTCGACCACTACCGGCTCGTCGACTGGCTCACGAGCAAGCGGCTGCCGCGCAAGCCGGGGCGGGACGACCGGGCGAGCGTCATCGAGCTGCTGCGGCAGTGGACCGGCAGGACCGGCGAGGACGGCGAGTCGCTGAACCGGGCCGTCGACGCGTTCATCCCGAACCTCGTGACGCGGCTGGGGCTCGGGCTGGTCGCCTGGGTCGGCAGCAAGGCCGGCTTCCGGTGGCTCGGCAAGCGGGTGCCGGGGCTCGCGCGTGAGTCGAAGTGGTTCATGCGCGGGCAGAACTTCGCGCTGCCCCACCACTCCATCGAGTTCCTCGGGTTCGCCGAGCGGCTCACGCTGGGCAGGCGCGAGTCCGAGAACGAGGAGCAGATCAAGCTGCTGCTCGTGCACGCCTTCCTGGAGGACCTGCGGATCTCCTACCGGCGGCGCCGGCGGTTCCTGCCGCGCAGGGCCGGCTTCCGGCGCACGGCCTACCTCCCCGTGCTGCTCGACGGCGTGACGAAGGACAACGGCGGCTGGGAGCTGCTGGAGCTGATCAACGACGTCCGCAACGAGACCGGCGAGGCAGATCCGCTGCTGGTGATCGCCGCCAGTTCGGTGCAACCGGCGTTGTCGCAGCGGCTCGGGACCACGCCGGTCGCGCCGGACGAGACCGCGGACGCGCTGGCGACGTGGCGGGAGGAGCTGCCGCGCAAACGGCAGATGCTCGCGCCGGACGCCCGCTACCTGATGATCAGGCTGCCGTTCGCGAGCCCGGACAAGAAGAAGTGGAAGGGAGCGCCCGCGTTCACCGCGGCCCCGGTGAAGTGGCTGGCGCGGCCGAGGCGGCTGGAGACGATCATCGCGACGATCGCCGTGGTGTTGCTGCTGCCGGGGTTCGTGACCGTGCAGAACCACCTCCAGGCGAACTGCGCGCTCGTCGGTTCCGCCGTCTCGCCGGGGGTGTCGACGCGTCTGATGGACGTCGACGGGCACGCCGAATGCGTCGGCTACAGCGACAACGACAACCAGGTGTTCGGGTCGAACGAGCGGCTGAGGTGGACGCAGAAGGCGGTGTTCGCGCAGAACGAGGAGGCCGAGCGGCTGCACGAGTCGAACGGTGAACGCCCGCTCGTCTCGTTGCTCTACTTCTCGAGTCTCACCCACAAGGACAGCAACCCCGACGCCGACCACTCCAGGGCGGAGGAGCTGGAGGGGATGCTGCTCAAGCAGCGGCAGCAGAACGACAGGTCGGGTTCGGGGCCGTTGCTGCGCATCGTGGTCGCGAACGGCGGCGCCAAGATGGACCGCGCGTACGACGTGCTGACGGAGATGCTGACCCCGTTGCTGGAAAGGGATCCGAGCATCATCGGGGTGATCGGGCTCGACCGCAGCGTCGAGCAGACCAGGAAGGTCATCACCTCGCTCGGGTCGCTCGGTGTGCCGACCATCGGCACCACGCTCACCGAGGCGTCGCTGCCGAAGCTCTCGACGATGTACTTCCAGCTGATCCCCGGCAACGTCAGGCAGGCCGACCTCGTCCGGAGGTACGCGCAGCACGTCCGCGCGACCAGGGTGACGATCCACCACCCGAAGCTGAAGCAGGACGACGTCTACCTCGACAACCTGGTCGCGGTCCTGGGACAGGAGCTGGCCAGGTGGGGCGTGACGTTCGAGGCGCGCGAGTGGGCCGGCGGACCGCAGGAGGTGCCGTCGCAGTGCGTCGAGGACCACTCCAGCGAGCTCGTGTTCTTCGCAGGCCGTGAGGAGCACTTCGGCGAGTTCCTGCAGGCGGTCGGCAGGAACTGCTATGACAAGAACCGCCTGCCGCGCATCCTCGCGGACGACGCGATCATCCGGTTCATCGCACAGGAGGCGAGTCGCAAGCGCGACTCGCTGGCCGGCATGCGCGTGTCCTACGTGAGCATGGCCGGACTCGTCGTGCTCGCGGGCAAGTCCTGCGTCGACGGCAAGCCGGACGCCGGGGTCCGCGGCGGACTGCCCCTGGACGCCTTCTGCGCCGGCTACAGCAAGCTGGCCAAGGAGGTTCAGGACTCCGCGCTGCCGCGGGAGGACAAGCCGGCCAAGCCCTGGCCCGGCGAGCACATGGCGGTCGCCTACGACGCGGCAGGGCTCTTCCTCGACGCCGTGCGCAACGCCCAGGCCCGCCTGGCCGGGTACACCCCGCACCGCGGCGCGATCGGCGGGGAGCTGCGCGAACTGGAGTTCTTCGGCGCCACGGGACGTACGGACTTCAAGGTGTCCAGGGTCGGCGAGACGAGGAACTTCACGATCCTCGAGATCGCCGACATCTACGACTTCGAGCAGCAGCCCGCGTGCGTCTACCTGACCGGTGACCTGTACGGCCCGGACTCACCGCGCCGGGAGAACGGTTGCCCTGCCTAAATCTTGGGTACAGCGCGGTCGATGATCGAGGCGAAGTCGGTGGACTTGGGGAGCGTGCCGAACGCAACTCCCCAGTCCCCGCCCAGCCGTGACCCGAGGAACGCGTCCGCGACGGCGGGGTGCCCGTGCTTCACCAGCAGGGCGCCCTGCAGGATCAGCGCCATCTTCTCCACGACCCGGCGCGCCTGCGACTCGTCCACATCGGACAGCGCGGTGCCGAGCTCGTTCAACGCCCTGTCGATGCGCCGGTCGACCCCGGTGACGGCGGCGAGGAACTCCTGCACCGAGTCGGGTTCCTTCTTCATCGCGCGCAGCACGTCGAGCGCGGCGACGTTGCCGGAGCCCTCCCAGATCGACATCAGCGGCGACTCGCGGAACAGCCGCGGCATGCCGCTGTCCTCGATGTAGCCGTTGCCGCCCAGGCACTCCAACGCCTCGGCGGCGTGCGCGGGACCGCGTTTGCACACCCAGTACTTGGTGACCGCGAGGCCGAGCCGCGGCCGGTGCCGCGCGAGCCACATCGCGGCCGTGGTCGCCGCCTCGGACTCGATCGCGAGGTCCGCCAGCACGTTGCGCATGGCGGGCTGGTCGATCAGGTAGCTGCCGAACGCCTTGCGGTGCGCGGCGTGGTGCGCGGCCTGCCTGAGGCCGGCGCGCATGCCCGCGGCGCTGCCGAGAACGCAGTCGAGGCGGGTCATGTTGACCATCTCGATGATGGTCCGCACGCCGCGGCCCTCGTCGCCGACGCGGTGCGCGAACGCCTCGTCGTACTCGATCTCGGCGGAGGCGTTGGACTTGTTGCCCAGCTTGTCCTTCAGTCGCTGCAGGAAGAACCGGTTGCGCGTGCCGTCCGGGAGCACTCGCGGCACGAGGAAGCACGTCAGTCCGGCGGGTGCCTGCGCGAGGGTCAGGAACACGTCCGACATCGGCGCCGAGGTGAACCACTTGTGCCCGGTCAGCAGGTAGCCGTCGGCGACCGGCCGCGCGACAGTCGTGTTCGCGCGCACGTCCGATCCGCCCTGCTTCTCGGTCATGGACATGCCGGCGATCAGGCCCTGCTTGGACAGCGGTGCGCGCAGCCCGAAGTCGTAGTTCCGTGCGGTGAGAAGGGGTTCGTAGTTCCCGGCCAGATCCGGCGCCACGCGCAAAGCGGGCACGGAGGCGTAAGTCATCGAAATCGGACAGCCGTGGCCGGCCTCGACCTGGGACCACACGTAGAACTTGGCTGCCCGTTCCAGGTGCGCACCGTCGACATAGGCGTGCAACCCGTGCGAAACAGCGACGTCCATCAGTTCGTGCCACGCAGGGTGGAACTCGACCTCGTCGATTCGGTTCCCGAATCGGTCGTGGGTGTGCAGCACCGGCGGGTAGGCGTTGGCGAGCCTGCCGCGCTCCTGCCACTCGTGGCTGCCCGCGAGCCTGCCCAGCGCGTGCAGTTCGGCGTCGTCGACCCAGCTGAGCAGGGCCGGGTCGTCCGCGACGTCGTGGCCGCTCAGCAGCGGGACCTGGTTGGTCACCTCGTGCGTAGCCATGCCCGCACGTTACTACTCGCAAGTAACTTTGGGCAGGGGGCCGGTGAAGATCGCTGGCCCATTCGGGCTTTTGGGCGTGCCAAGGACGCTGACGAGGAATAACGTCGTTCTGGTGAGTGACCATGGGCACAGCTCGGCCGTGGCTGCGCTGAGCGCGCAGTACGCCGCGATGCGCGAAGGTGCGCCAGTGCGGCTCGCGAAGAAGACGTCGAACCTCTTCCGGTTCCGGGCCGACCAGGCCGGCGGGCTCGACGTCGGCAGGTTCGACCAGGTCCTGTCCGTGGACCCGGTCGGACGCACCGCACAGGTGCAGGGCATGACCACCTACGAGAACCTCGTCGCCGCGACACTTCCGCACGGCTTGATGCCGTTGGTGGTGCCGCAGCTCAAAACCATCACCATCGGCGGTGCGGTCGCCGGGCTCGGCATCGAGTCCACGTCCTTCCGCAACGGGCTGCCGCACGAGTCCGTGCGGGAGCTCGAGATCCTCACCGGCGACGGCGAGGTGGTCGTCGCCAAGCCGGACGACGACCTGTTCCGCGCGTTCCCCAACTCCTACGGGACGCTGGGGTACGCGCTGCGGCTGGAGATCGAACTGGAGCCGGTGCGCCAGTACGTCCGGTTGCGGCACGTGCCGTTCGGTTCGTTCGCGGAGTGCGCCGCCGTCATCGAGGAGGTCTGCGAGGACGGCTCTGCGGACTTCGTCGACGGCACCGTGTTCTCACGCGGTGAGATGTACCTGACGTTGGGCCATTACGCCGACATCGCGCCCTACACGTCGGACTACACCGGCAACCAGATCTACTACCGGTCCATCCAGGAACGCCGCACGGACCACCTGACGATCCACGACTACCTGTGGCGCTGGGACACCGACTGGTTCTGGTGCTCGCGGGCGTTCGGCGCGCAGAACCCGGTCGTCCGTCGCATGTGGCCGAAGCGCTACCTGCGTTCGGACGTGTACCGCGGGCTCGTCGCGAAGCACCGGCGGCTGAGGCCGCGCACGGACGTCGAGCCGGTGATCCAGGACGTGGAGATCCCGGTCGCCGGACTGGCCGACTTCCTCGACTTCTTCGACCGCGAGATCGGCATCACGCCGGTGTGGCTGTGTCCCGTTCGCCTGCGCGACAACACCGGCTGGCCGCTGTACCCGATGGACGAGGACACGCTGTACGTCAACGTCGGGTTCTGGTCGGAGGTCCCGGTACGACCGGGGGAGAAGATGGGTGACCGCAACCGGCTGATCGAGCGCGAGGTGGCGCGGCTGGGCGGCCACAAGTCGCTGTACTCGGACTCCTACTACACCGAGGACGAGTTCTGGCGGCACTACAACGGTTCGCACTACCGGTCCGTGAAGGCCCGGTACGACCAGACGAACCGCCTGCCTGATCTGTACGCCAAGTGTGTCAGGGGACGATGAATGCGGTTGGCCTCCATTTTCCAGAGCATCACAGGTGGCAGCGACGTTCGCTTCCAGGCCTACGACGGCAGTACCGCCGGGCCTTCCGCGGCCTCGGTGTCCATCGACATCAAAACACCGGAAGCCCTGTCCTACCTGGCATCCGCGCCCGGTGAACTGGGGCTGGCCCGTGCCTACGTGACGGGTCACCTGGAGATACTCGGCGACGTGCACGCCGGTCTCTCCCGGCTGTCGGAGTTCTCGCTGCGAGAGCTCCCGTGGCTGCAACGGGTCGAGTTGCTGCGGTTCCTCGGCCGGATCCGGTTGTCGCACAAGGTGTCTCCGCCGCCGCAGGAGACGCGCCTGCGTGGCCTGCGGCACTCCAAGGCCCGCGACTCGCAGGCCATCGCGCACCACTACGACGTCTCGAACCAGTTCTACGAGTGGGTCCTCGGCCCGTCGATGGCCTACACCTGCGCCGTGTACCCGGCCGCGCACTCCACATTGGAGGAAGCTCAGTTCGCCAAGCACGACCTGGTGGCGCGCAAGCTGGGGCTCAAGCCCGGCATGAGACTGCTGGACGTCGGCTGCGGCTGGGGCGGCATGGTCATGCACGCGGCCCGCGAGTACGGGGTGCGGGCGATCGGCGTGACGTTGTCGCGCAACCAGGCCGAGTGGGCGCAGAAGGCGATCGTCGAGGCCGGGTTGTCGGACCTGGCCGAGGTGCGGCACCTCGACTACCGCGACGTGCGGGAGACCGGGTTCGACGCGGTGTCGTCCATCGGCCTGACCGAGCACATCGGCAAGGCCAAGCTGCCCGCGTACTTCGATTCGCTGTACCGCAAGCTGAAGCCCGGCGGCCGGCTGCTGAACCACTGCATCACCCGGCCGGACAACAAGCAGCGGGCGTTGTCGGGACCGTTCATCGACAGGTACGTGTTCCCGGACGGTGAGCTGGTCGGGCCCGGCCACCTCGTGTCGCTGATGCACGACACCGGGTTCGAGGTGCGGCACGAGGAGAACATCCGCGAGCACTACGCCCTCACGCTCGCCGCCTGGAGCAAGAACCTCGACGCGCACTGGGAAGAGGCGGTCGAGGAGGTCGGCGAGGCTCGGGCGCGGGTGTGGCGGCTGTACCTCGCGGCGTCACGGCTCGGGTTCGAGCGCAACAACATCCAGCTGCACCAGGTGCTCGGGGTGAGGCTGGACGGGACGACGTCGCACATGCCGTTGCGCCCGGACTGGCTTTCCTGATCTTCGGCAAATCCAAAGAGTGATCTTCGGCAGATCGAAAGAGTGATATTCGGCAAATGTGAAGTGGATCGGTCGGCAGATCTGAACTGACCAGTACGATGAGGTGGTGCGAGAAGGTATCGACTACCGGCCGCGACGTGCGACTGAGCGGGTGACCGAGGCTATGTCGGACACCCGCGTCATCGTCCTGAACGGGGCTCGTCAGGTTGGCAAGAGCACCCTGGCTGAGAAGGTGCTTCGCGAGTACGGAGGCGTGGCACGTCTTCTGGACGACGGTGTGACAAGAGCGGCTGCCGCGGCGGATCCGTCAGCGTTCGTCCGGCACGACGGGCTGATGCTGATCGACGAAGTCCAGCGGGTGCCGGACCTCTGGCTCGAGATCAAGTACGTGGTCGACCACAACCAGCGGCCGGGTCAGTTCCTGCTCACAGGTTCGGCTCGACTTCTGGCGTTGCGAAGTCTGCCGGACGCCCTGCCTGGGCGTTCGGAGACGGTGGAACTGTGGCCGTTCTCCCAAGGGGAAATCGACGGCGCACCTGACGGTTTCGTGGATGCCGCCTTCGCGGAAGGTGCCGAACTGCGAGCCGAACCCAGCGAACTGCGGAGGAAGGACTACCTGGTCCGCGCCGCCAGAGGTGGCTACCCGGAAGCGTTGCGACGGGACAGTCCACGTCGTCGCGCTCGGTTCTTCAACGACTACCTCGCCGATCTCATCGCGCGTGATGTGAAGCAGGTGGCCGACATCGAGAGAGCGGGCGACATGCGCACGCTCATTTCGTTGTTGGCCGCACAGACCACAGGACTGTTGAGCTTCAACAGGCTTTCCGGTGATCTTGAGCTGACCGCTCCGACTGTGCGTCGATACGTGGAGATCCTCGAAACGATCTATCTCGTGCGCACGGTGCCGGCCTGGTCGGCAAACACCACAACGCGGGCTCTCGCGACCCCGAAGGTGTTCTTCGTCGACTCCGGGATTGCTGCGCATCTGGGGGCCGCCGACGGTGCGCTTCTCGAGAACTTCGTGTTGGGCGAACTCGCACGTCAGCTGACGTGGTCGGAGACGTTCGCGACGCTTCATCACTACCGGGACCGGGATCAGTACGAGGTTGACGCAGTCCTCGAAGACAACCGGGGGCGTGTGATCGGGATCGAGGTCAAGGCCGCGGAGTCCGTCCGGACGGACGATTTCCGCGGCCTGCGCTTGTTGCAGCGGCGTCTTGGTGAGAGGTTCTACGCGGGGTTCGTGCTGTACACCGGTCGCGAGTCGTTCAGCTTCGGTGACGGCATGACCTGTTTGCCGATCTCGGCGCTCTGGACCTCTTAGCTCAGCTCGTCCACGATCTGCTTGGCCGTGTTGGACGGGATCGCGAACCCGATGCCCACGCTCCCGGCCTCACCGCTGCTCGACGCCGGCGAGTAGATCGCCGAGTTGATCCCGATCAGCTCACCGGCCGCGTTCACCAGCGCACCGCCGGAGTTTCCGGGGTTGATCGACGCGTCGGTCTGGATCGCCTGGTACGACACGGAAGACGCGCGGCGGGTCTCGCCCGGCACGGTCACCTTGCGGTCCAGCGCGGACACGATGCCGGTCGTCACGGTGCCCTGCAGCCCGGACGGCGAGCCGATGGCCATCACCGCGTCGCCGACCTTCACCGAGCCGGAGTCCGCCCGCTTGATCGGCGTCAGGCCGGACGCCCCGGAGACCTGCAGCACGGCGAGGTCCGAGGCGGGGTCGGTGTTGACCAAGGTGGCCGGCAGCTCGCGGCCGTCGTTGAACTTCACCGTGATCTGGCCACCGGCCGAGGCGACGACGTGGTTGTTGGTGAGGATCTTGCCGTCCCCGGAGAGGACCACGCCGGAGCCGAGGCCGTTGCCGACGTTCACCTGCACCACCGAGGGCAACACCTCGGAGGCGACGGCGCTCCAGTCCAGTGTGGACGTGTTCGAGATCGTCTGCGCGGAAACGGTGGTGGACGTCGGGGCGGCGTCCGGCGAGGCGATCACCGCTCCGGTGACGCCTCCGAACAGGCCGGCGACGAGCGCCGCGGCCGTGAGCATCGGGGCCGTTCGGCGCCAGAACTTCGGCGCGACGACGGCGGGCTGCGGTTCCACCAGTGTCCCGCTCATCGCGGGGAAGCTCTGCTCGGTCATGACTCCACGATGGACCCCCATCATGTGAGCCGGCTGTGCCGAAACCCTCGAAAATCCTGATAAGAACTAGCTGAGGAGGAGCGCGGAGACCTCGGCGGCCGACAGCACCGGCCCGAAGTGCGCGCCCTGGCCGCCCGTCACGCCCAGCTCCGCCAGCCTCGCGGCTTCGGTGGCGGTCCGCACGTCCTCGGCGTAGAGCGGCAGCTTGAGCAACGAAGCCCACCGCAGCAGGGCCACCGAGGCGCTCGCCTCGACGCGGTTCGCGCCCTCGTCGAGACCGTGCACGACGGCGCCGGTGAACTTCACGCCGCTCAACGGCAACTGGCGCAGCCGGTCGACGCCGACGTTGCCGCCGTTCATCTGGTCCAGCACCAGCCCGATGCCGCGCCCGGCGAGGATCGTGAGCTCGTCGAGCTGTTCGTCGTTCAGCAACGCCGGCAGGTGCTCGTGCAGTTCGAAGCGCAGCAACGACGCGGGCAGACCGGTGCGCTCCAGCACGCGGGCGACCTCGGCGACGAGCTCGGGCTCCTGGCACAGCCGCGGCGGCAGGTCGATCGACAGCGCGGGCATCCGCGCGCCCAGCGCCAGGTGCCAGTCGGCCGCGTGCCGGCACGCGGCCTCCAGCGCCCAGTGCACCAAGCGGACGATCATGCCGTTGCTCGACGACTGGCCGAGGAACGCGTCCGGGCACAGCACCCCGCGTTCGGGGTGGTCCCAGACGATCTTGGCCTCCAGCGCGAGCACCGAGCCGTCGGTCAGCGAGTGGACGGGCAGGTAGTCGACGCGGAACTGGCCCTCTTCCAGCGCGCCGGGGATCGAGGCCGCGAGCGCGTACCTCTCCTTGTCGTGCACGTCCCGTTCGTGGTCGTACAGTGCCCACTGTGCCTTGCCGTCGCGCTTGGCCCAGCCGACAGTGACGTCCGCCGCGCGCAACAGGTCCGCCGAGTCGCCGCCGCGCGCCGCCCGCGCCACGATGCCGACGCTCGTCGTCACGCCGACGCCGTGCGAGCCGATCCAGATCGGCTCCTCCAGGCGTGCGGTGAAGTCCTCTACAAGGGCGACCACGCTCCGCACGTCCTGCGGGTTCTTCACCAGCACGCCGAACTCGTCCTCGCCGATGCGCGCGACCTTGGCGGCCTCCTCGGAGAACACCGCCCGCAGGTGCGTCGCGACGTGCATCAGCACCCGGTTGCCGGCCTCGTGCCCGAACGCGTCGTTCACGCCGCGGAACCCGTCGATGTCGACCTGCACGAGCGCGAGCGTCTCCGGCCCCTTCGAACCGGCCACGCCCTCCAGCCAGCCGAGGAACTGCGCCCGGTTCGGCAGACCCGTCTGCACGTCGTTGAGGCTCTGCCGCACCAGCTGCGTCTGCAACGCGCGCATCTCGCTCATGTTCTCGATCATGGTGACGAGGTACGGCGGCGTGCCGTCCTCCTCGCGCACCACCGAGATCGCCATGTGCGTCTGGATCGTCTCGCCGTCGCTGCGGACCATCCGCTTCTCGACCCGGACGTTGTCGTGCTCCGACGCGATCAGCTGCTTCGTGAGCTCCCGCAGCCCGGCCCTGTCGTCCGGGTGCACGATGTCGCGGCCGCTCATCCTGCTCAGGTCCTCGTGCTTGTAGTCGAGCATCGCGAGCAACGCCTCGTTGACGTCGATGATCTCGCCCTTGAGGCCGCTCACGACGATGCCGAACGCCGAGCTCTCGAAGACCGCGCGGAACTTGGCCTCGCTCGCCCTGACCGCGGCCTCGGCCCGGCGCATCGTGGTGATCGCGGCCGTGCGGCTGAGCTCCTGCTGGTCGAGCGTGCGGTCGCGCAGCCCCTCCGCGTACCCGGCGGCGAGCGCGGCCAGCTGGGCCGGCGTGACCGTGGTGTGCTCACCCAGGCACGTGAGCGACTGCTCCAGCGTCGCCGAGGCGATGAGGTCGTGCTCGACCATGGACCGGCCGACCAGCCGCGCCTCGTCCACCCCGCCACTGAGCAACTGCTCGACGTAGCCGCCGAGCAGTTGCTCGAGCTTCGCGCGCGTGAAGCCCGCGACGAGGGTGCTGGAGATCGCCGCCGCCCAGCGAACGGCGGGCTCTCGGCTGTCGACCGTGTTCATTCAGCTCAGGTGGCCGTTCGTGGGGGACCGGGGTGATCTGCTCGATCGGCTGACGCGGTACCACCACCAGGAGTGGGTCCAACGGGAAAGCTTACTGATCAGTCAGTACCTGTCCAACGGAACCCCAAAAGCCGGTCGAGAATCGACGAATCGACCACGATTTCACTCGTTTGAACTAATGAATCACCTTGCTGAAGGCCAGTGGGCCAATTGTCAGGGGGTCTGTATCAACGTCGAACAACGGTGTGTAACCGGTCGCCAGGTACAGCCCTTTCGCCTCCGGCTGGCGCGGTCCCGTGGTGAGGTAGATCCTGCTGTACCCAAACGTTCTGGCCTCGGTCTCCAGTTCCACGAGCACCCGCCGCGCCAATCCACGCCGGCGGTGTTGTGAATGCGTCCAGATCCGTTTCATCTCGGCGGTTTCCGCGTCGAACCGCTTGAACGCACCGCCCGCGACGGCCACTCCTGCTTCCACCAGCAACAGGAACTGTCCGTTCGGCGGCTCGAACACGTCCGCCGGTCGTCGCATCTCCTCTGCGCCCATTGGTCCGTAGCGAGAGGTGTATTCGTACGTGAGTTCGGCGACCAATGGTGCCGCGGCCGGATCCGACTGCCGGACGCGGCGCACTTCGAGAGTCGTCATGCGGCCTTGGCCCGGTCTCGCTTCGCGACCTCCTCGCGAACGATCGGGATCACGTACCGGCCGAAGTCGATCGCGTCGCCGAGCAGGTCGTAGCCACGGGCGGACAGGACGTCGACGCCGAGGTGGTAGTAGTCCAGCAACGCCTGCGCGACGGTCTCCGGCGTGCCGACCAGCGCGTTGGAGTTGCCGGCGCCGCCGGTCGCCTTCGCCGTGGGTGTCCACAGTGCACGGTCGAACCGCTCGCCGCGGTCCGCGACCGCCAGAAGTCGTTGTGAGCCGGTGTTCTCCGGGCTGGTCAGCGAGTGCCGCCGGCTCAGCGGCCCGTTCGCCTTCCGTGCCTCGATCCGGTCGACCGTGCGGTGGGCCTTCTCCCAGGCCAGTTCCTCGGTCGGCGCGATGATCGGCCGGAACGCGACCTGGATCCGCGGCACGTCCGTGCGCCCGGCGTCCTTCGCGGCCTGCTTCACCGACTCGATCTGCTGCGCGGTCTCGGCCAGCGGCTCGCCCCACAGACAGAAGACGTCGGCCTCGGCGCCACCCGCCGCGTAGGCCGCGGGGGAGGAGCCGCCGAATGACACGTCCGGGCGTGGTTGCTGGACGGGGAACACGTCGCTCACGAAGTCCGCGAAGTGGTAGTGCTCGCCGTCGTGGTCGAACGCCGACCTGCTGGTCCAGGCCTTCTTGACGATCTGGATGTACTCGCGGGTGCGGCCGTAGCGCTGGTCCTTGGTCAGGTAGTCGCCCTCGCGCTGCTGCTCGTGGTCGGTGCCGCCGGTGATGAAGTGCACCGTCAGCCGGCCGTCGCTGATCTGGTCGAGCGTCGCGAACGTCTTCGCCGCGAACGTCGGGTAGCTGACGTTCGGCCGGTGTGCCAGCAGGATCTGCAGCTTGTCGAGCTTGCCGGCGAGATAGGCGGCCGCTGCCGAGGGTTCCGGCGCACCCGATCCGTAGGCGAACAGCACGCGGTCCCAGCCGTGCTCCTCGTGCGCCCTCGCGAGCCTGAGCGTGTAGTCCTTGTCGAACGCGCCGCTGGACGACCGCGGCGTCGTTTCCGACCCGTCGTTCGTGGCGGCGATCCCGAGAAACTCAACTGGCATGACCGATTCCCCAGAACTGGTAGTGGGAGCAGGGCGCGTTGAGGGAGGCGCCCTTCGAGTGCACACCCGGACCAGGCTCGTCGCAACGACGTCCACAGAGCGGGATTTGCTTGCACGCGCGGGGTACCGTGGTGGTGTTCGCGTTGAGGGACGTGGCTCGTTTCTCGTTGCCCTCCAACGGAAAGACGCGCATGCGCTCACTCGTCGTGATCGGCGGCGGCCCTCGTGCCGCCGGCCTGCTGGAACGCATCGCCGCCCAGTCACCCGCCTCGGCCCTGGCCGTGCACGTCGTCGACCCGTTCCCGCCGGGTGCGGGCCGGGTGTGGCGGCACGCCCAATCCCCGTTGCTGCGCATGAACTCCATGGCCGAGGACGTCACCGTCTTCACCGACGACTCGTTCGACGGTCTCGGTCCGATCCGCCCCGGCCCGTCGCTGGCGGAGTGGACCGGCACCGACCCGACAGCATTCCCGTCGCGTCAGGTGCAGAGCAGGTACCTGGAGTGGTTCTTCGACCACGTAAGGAAATCTCTGCCTCCGAACATCTCTGTGATCGTGCATCAGGCTTCGGCCATGAAGGTCGACGGCGACCGGGTGTGGCTCGACAACGGCTCCTCGCTGACCGCGGACGTCCTGGTGCTCGCCTTGGGACACCTCGACGCCGAGCCCGAACCCGAACACCGCAAGCTCGCCGAGCACGCGTCAGAACAAGGCCTGGTCTACGTGCCACCGCTGTACTCGGCCGACGCGGACCTGTCGGCCGTGTCCGGCGACGTGGTGCTGCGCGGGTTCGGGCTCGCGTTCATCGACCTCATGGTGCTGCTGACCGAGGGCCGCGGCGGCCGGTACGTGCGTTCCGGCGGTCAGCTCACCTACGTGCCTTCCGGTGCGGAACCGACGCTGTACGTGGGCTCGCGCCGAGGCGTGCCGTACCACTCGAAGACCGGCTACCGGCTGCAGGGAACCCGTCCGTCGTTGCCGCACTTCTTCGTCGCGGACGCCTTGCAGGGCCGCGAGCTGGACTTCCGGGCCGACGTGTGGCCGTTGATGGCCAAGGAGATCGCCTGGGGTCACTACCACGAGCTCTTCACCGGACACCCCGGCCTGGTGCGGATGCCCTTCGTGGAGTTCGCCGCCTCGTTCACCGCGTTCCCCTGGTACAGCAACGAAATGCGGGCGCTGGAGGAGCTCGCCGTGCCCGATCCGGCCGACCGCATCGACTTCGAACGGCTCGACCGCCCGCTGGCCGGCGTGACCTTCGGGTCCGCGGAGGAGTTCCAGGAGCACCTGCGTGCATACGTCGAGGCCGACGTGGCCCGGCGTTCCGATCCGCGGCACAGCGCCGACCTCGGGGCGTTCCTCGCACTGCTGTCGGTCTACGGCCAGCTCGCGGGCCTCATGCCGTTCGACGGCTGGTGGCACGGCTACTTCAGCTACCTGGCCTCGGGCCCGCCACCGGACCGGCTGGAGGAGCTGCTGGCGTTGTCGCGCGCGGGAATCGTGCGGTTCCTAGGCGCCGACATGTGGGTGGTGGCGGTGGAGGGCGCCTTCGTGGCGGGCAGCGCGACGACGCCGGACGTGGTGCGCGCCAACGGCCTGGTCGAAGCCCGGCTGCCGACGCACTCGCTGTCGCGCACGGCTGATCCGGTGCTGCGGTCGTTGCGCGCGGCCGGCGACGTCTCCGAGGACGCCGCCGGGCTGGTGCGGGTGTCGCCGGCGGGACGCCTGATCAACGAGAACGGCGACGAGGACCCGGTCCGGTTCGCCGTGGGGCCCTACACGACGGGGAGGGCGTTCGCGGCGTTCGCGCGGCCGAACACGAACGCCCCGGCGTTCCGGCAGAACGACTTGCTGGCGCGGGAGGTCCTGCGCCGGCTAAGCGACTGAGGTGTAGCGCCCCTGGTGCCGCACCAGGGGCGCGGCGAGGTCGGAGTGCGTGATGTCCAGCGGTTCGCCGACCAGCGCCACGTGGTCGCCGACCGCGATCCGCCGCGCGGTCCGGCACCGCAGCCGCACCGGCGCGTCCAGCAGCCACGGCACACCGTCGTCGTCCTCCTGCCACCGCGTTCCCGGGCCGAACCTGTCGACGCCCTTGGTGGCGAACAGGTCCGCGAGCCCGGTCTGCGCGGCGTCCAGGAGGTGCACGGCGAACAACGGCGCGGTGCGCAGCACCGGCCACACCGACGCGCCCTCACCGATCCACACGACGACGAGCGGTGGTTCGAACGAGACGGAGGTGAACGAGGAAACCGTTGTGCCGACCGGACCTTCGGACCCGGTGGCGGTGACGATCGTGACGGCCTGGGCGTGGTGCCTCAGCGCGTCGCGCAGCTGGTCCTTCATCGCAGCACCTTCAGCGCGTCCAGGTCGAAGTCCGCGGCGTCGGCGGGAAGCGCGGCCTCGTTGAGGAACAGTGCCTGGGGCACCACCGCGCCCAGTTCGGCGAGCACCGGTCGCAGGTGCACCTCGACGGCGAGGGCGTGCTTGTCGGACGCGGCGATCTGCAGCGGAACGACGAGCTTGCCCTTCAGCCAGCCCGGCGGTGCCTGGTCCAGCACGGCCTTCAGCAGGCCGGTGTACGCGGCCTTGTACGTCGGCGTCGCCACGACCAGCACCTCGGCCTGGCCGAGCGCCGCCAGCGCGGCCTTGATCGTGTCCGGTTCCGTGAACACGGCGGGCGCCAGAGCGGCCGCCTCGACGACGGGCCCCTCGACGGGCACGCCCAGCGTCGCGGCGAGGGCCTCGCGCAGGGCCAGGGCCGCCTGCAGCGTGCGTGAGGCGGGCCGCGGGTTGCCGACCAGAACACCGATCTGCGTCATGCCTTCCAGCACAGCCGCAAGCTCGGGGACCGTCAACCCGCGTCCACCACGCGGGACCTACTTGACGGCCTCCGCCGCCGCACGCCCGGCCACCCGGCCGGAGAACAGGCAACCACCGAGGAACGTGCCCTCCAGCGCGCGGTAGCCGTGCACGCCACCGCCACCGAACCCGGCGGCCTCACCGGCGGCGTACAGGCCCGGCAGCACCTCGCCGGAGTTGTCGAGCACCCGCGACGACAGGTCGGTGTGCAGGCCTCCCAGCGTCTTGCGCGTGACGACCGAGAGCCTGACCGCGATCAGCGGACCGGCCTTGGGGTCGAGCAGCCGGTGCGGCTCGACGACGCGGATCAGCTTGTCGGTCAGGAAGTGCCGTGCCGCGCGGATCGCGTTGACCTGCATGTCCTTGCTCAGGCCCGCGGTGACCTGGCGGTCGCGCTCGACGATCGTCTTCTCCAGCTGGGCCGCGTCGATCCGCGAGTCGCCGGTCAGCGCGTTCATGCCGCGGGCCAGGTCCGCGACCGTGCCCGCCTGGATGAACTCCTTCGACTTCTGCGCGAACGCCTCGACGGGTGCCACGGCGCCCGGCAGCGCGCGCTTGAGGACGGCCTTCGTGTCCTTGCCCGTGAGGTCCGGGTTCTGCTCGGAGCCCGACAGCGCGAACTCCTTGCCGATGATCCTCTTGTTCAGCACGAACCACGAGTGCTCGTGACCGAGCGAGGTGATGTGCTGCAACGACCCCAGCGAGTCGAAGCCGGGGAAGAGCGGGATCGGCAGCCTCTTGCCCTCGGCGTCGAGCCACAGCGGCGACGGGCCGGGCAGGATGCGGATGCCGTGCCGCGACCACACCGGGGCGTAGTTGGCGATGCCCTCGGGGTAGTGCCACATGCGGTCGGCGTTGATGATCGCGCCGCCGGCCTTCTGCGTGATCTCCATCATCGAGCCGTCGACGAAGTCCGGCACACCGGCCAGCATGAACTTCGGCGGCGTGCCCATCCGCTCCGGCCAGTTCTTGCGCACGAGGTCGTGGTTGCCGCCGATGCCGCCGGACGTGACGACCACGGCCTGCGCCGAGAACGAGAAGTCGCCCGCGACCGTCCGCGAGCTCGGTTCGGCCCTGCCGGTCGACGAGGCCTCCAGCACGTCGCCGGACACGCCGTCGCACACACCGTTGGTGACGTTGACGTTCGTGACCTTGTGGCGGAACTTGAGCGTCACGAGTCCCTTCGCGACGGCCTCCCGCACCCGGCGCTCGAACGGCTCGACGACGCCCGGCCCGGTGCCCCACGTGACGTGGAAGCGCGGCACCGTGTTGCCGTGCCCGTCGGCCAGGTAGCCGCCGCGCTCGGCCCACTGCACGAGCGGGAACCAGCGCATTCCCATGTTGTGCAGCCAGGAGCGCTTCTCACCGGAGGCGAAGTCCACATAGGCCTGTGCCCACAGCCGTGGCCAGTGGTCCTCCTCCCGGTCGAACGCGGCCGAGCCCATCCAGTCCTGCAACGCCAGGTCGTGCGAGTCCTTGACCCGGAGCCTGCGCTGCTCGGGGGTGTCCACCATGAACAACCCGCCGAACGACCACCAGGCCTGGCCGCCGAGCGACGCCTCAGGCTCCTGGTCGAGGAGAATGACCTTGCGACCCGCGTCCGCGAGTTCTGCGGTCGCGACGAGACCTGCGAGGCCCGCGCCGACGACGATGACATCCGCGTCATGTGCCATCGGGCGAGTCTAGATCTACCGCTGGTCACACACGAGACCTGAGTCAATTTCACTTTTTGGGGGATGGGGTTCGATGAGCTTCCGACCGGCTTCCGAGGTGGGCTTCGCGACGGCGACCACGCGTTTTGTGGCGCCGGGGTCCGTCACGAACGGCGAGTTCGGCCTGTTCGAATGGCGGATGGAGGCCCGCCAGCCCGGTGCGCGCCCGCACTTCCACAAGACCTTCTCGGAGTCGTTCTACGTGCTCGAGGGCGAGATCACGCTGCTCGACGGCGAGGAGTGGGTGACGGCCGGCGAGGGCGACTTCCTCTACGTGCCTTCCCATCGGCCGCACGCGTTCCGCAACGACAGCGACGCCCCGGTGCGGATGCTGATCCTGTTCTCGCCCGGGATCGCCCGCGAGGACTTCTTCCTGGAGGTGCGGAACGCGAAGGGGCTCTCGCCCGAGGAGTTGGTCGCGTTCTACGAACGCCATGACCAGTACAACCTCTGAAAAGAGCCGTCGACCGTCACTGCCGGTGAGGGGGGTTTACCGGAGTGCCGGTCGACGGCGGGTTGACCGCGGCGCGAGCACGCGACGCCTGCGGAAGGGCTTTTCCGGCCTGGGGGTGCCGGATCGCCCTGGCGAGCAGCTCGAGCGCCAGCGGCCAACCACTTCGTTGAACGTACAACCGGGCTGTTGTGTTCCGGTCGGCTTTCACTGTGACCAGGCTCAATTCCTTCAGCTGGCCTTCAGGTTTCCGGCAGTTTCGGCCGGGTACGTCACTTGGCGTGACAGCACGGCTCCCGACGATCACGAGCCTCGCCGAGCTCACGGGCTTCATCGGCGAGGACGTCTACCTGCGCTGGTCCAAGGGCCCCGAGGCCGACGCCGCCTCCAGGTCGCGCGACTCGCTGACCGGGGTGGAGCTCCCCGGCCTGTCCGCGAGCCCGTTGCGCGTCGAACCGTGGTGGGACGACCGTTCCCGCGAACTGTGGGTGGCCCGCCGCCTCTTCGACTACCGCCACCTGCGGGACCTGCGCGGGCCCGACGTCCGCGCGTGGGTGCTGCGAGGCACCGAGGTGGGCCGCGGCCCGGACAACGAACCCCTGGTCCGCTGCCTGGAGCCGCTCGCCTGGGTGGCCGACAGCGCGCTCGAGGAGTGCTCGTCGCTGGTCGGCGCCCAGCACTCCGACGAGTGGGGACCGCTGGACCGCTCTAGCTCAGGTCGTTGAGCTTGCGTTCGGCGGCCTTCCGCGCCTTCTCCGCCGCGCTCGTGACCCGCTTGGCGTCCTCCAGCCGTTCCGCGGCCCGGTCGAACGCCCGCTGCGCCGCCAGCTGGTCGGCCTGGGCCTCGCCGAGGGCCTGTTCGGCCTCGTCCAGTGCCTGCCGGGCCTCGGCCCGCTTGCGTTCCTGCCGCTCCCGCCGCTTGCGGGCCAGCGCGTCCTCGCCTGCCTGGGCCGGCTCGGGCGTGGGGAGCGCGAACCCGAACCCCGAGTACTCCAGCGCCTTGGTCAGGTGCCCGGCGCGCACCTGCTCGGCGGACTCGGGGTCCGCCATCGCGGCCGTCAGCGTGCTGCGCACCTGCGTGACGGCGTCGTCCGCGAGCGGCCCGGTCAGCTCCAGCGTGCGGTAGACCAGGGCCTCCATGAGCTCTTTGCGCTTGCGGCCCAGCTCGCGCATGGTCAGCTGCGCCGTGGACAGGCCCAGCGCCTCCTCCAGGCCCTCGGGGGCGTCCCGCACGAGCTTGTTGACCGCCCAGGCGCCGACGGTGGGCTTGCGGAGCTCCTGGATGGCCTTGGCCAGGTCCTTGTCCTCGGCCTGTTTCGCCGCGGCGTTGCGGGCCGCGGTGAAGTCCTTCGGAGGCAGGCCGTAGAGCTCGTCGGCGACCGGCTTCAGGTCCATGGGCGCAAGGTAGCGCCTGACCGGCCGTCAGTCCTGCCGAACGGCGCTCAACAAGACGGGCTCCGGCGGCGTTCAAGGGACAGGATCGGGTAAACAGGATGGAGACATGCACACCAGGTGGAGATGGGTCCTGTTCGGCCTCGGCGTCGCCGTGGCCGCCATCGGTCCGCTCGCGGCCGTGAACGGTCCCTGGTACGGGTACGTCTTCGGTGGCCTGTGGTTCCTCATGGGCGGCACGGTGGCGTGGCGGACCTTCAAGATGGGCACCAAGGTCACGAGCGAGGGCATCACGTCGAACGGGCTCGACCGGCAGGTCGTCGTCGAGTGGTGCGACGTCGAGGTGGTCGAGCCCGCGCGCAAGCGGAACCTGATCTTCTTCCACACCATCGCGCCCACGGCACGACTGCGCCGGGGCCGGCACGCGCTGACCGAGCTGAGCCTGCTCTCGATCAAAAAGGACTCGGTGCCCGAACGGACCGCGAAGCAAGTGACGGAACTCCAGCAGGCCCTCGTCGCACATCGCGCCCACTGCCCCGCGTGTGGAGCGCAGCCTGAAGTGCTCGCCATCCCGCAGGGGATCGTCGGGCGCCTGCGTGCGAGATTGCGTGGGCTAATGGGCGGAAATAGCGATCAGTCCATCGCCTGATGCCGGGATCCTGTTACACGCCAAGGTCGTTCACCGTTGACACAGCCTTGACATTCCCCTCCATCAGCTCTTGACTGGAGGACGGTTGCTCGTTCCACGTTGGAAAAGAAACGCGCAGCATTAAAAGCGCGCCCGTTCAAGCCGCTGAACAGTCCAATGTGGATCTGAGAATTAGTCCGGTCCGACGATTGCCCTCCGCGAGGCGAAGAGATGTGCTTCGGAGCACTCTTTACCCCACGAAGGGCACATGCGCCGTGAAGAACTGGAGACGCCGCACCGGAACGGTCTTGTTGACCGCGGTGTTGGGCACTACCGGGTTCGGCTTCGCCGCCACCCCTGCCATCGCGCAGAACGCACCACAGCAGCAGCCGGCCGCTGACAAGCAGCTGGACAAGCAGGACCGGGCGCTCGTCGACCAGGCGGCCAGCGAGGGCCGGCCGACCGTCGACCTGCTGGTCGCCGCCGAGGACGGCAAGACCGACGCTGCGGTCAACGACCTCAAGGCGCTCGGCGCCACGGTCCAGAAGACCGAGAAGGACGTCGACTACGTCAAGGTGACCATCCCGCGTGAGAACGCGGCGAAGGCCGCCAAGCTGGCCTCGGTCAGCACCGTGGACGTCGACGGCCTCATCGCTCTCGACAACCCGCGGCCCGAGGGCATGGAGCAGCCCGCTCCGCAGAAGGCGCCGGACTCGAAGACGCCGCGCGTCAACCCGTACATGCCGACGCAGGACACGCAGGCGGCGCAGTTCGCTCTCGCGCACCCGAAGTGGGACGGCCGCGGCTCCACGATCGCCGTGATCGACTCGGGCATCGACCTGGACACGCCCGCGCTGCAGACGACCAGCACCGGTGAGCGCAAGATCATCGACTGGTACAACGCGAACGCCACGAACTCCGGCGACGGCACCTGGGTCACCATGACCAAGACCGGTCGCGTCGGCAAGTTCACCGAAGGCGGTCGCGAGTGGACCGCGCCGGCGACCGGTGGCCCCTACTCGTTCGGCCTCTTCAGCGAGACCGCGGGCGACCTGAACCTCGCCAACAGCGAGACCGGCGGCGACATCAACCGCGACGGCGACCGCACGGACTCGTTCGGTGTCATCCAGGACATCACGACGAAGGAAGTTTTCGTCGACAACGATGGTGACGGCAACTTCACCAACAACAAGCGCATGATCGACTACAAGGTCAAGCAGGACGTCGGGTTCTTCGGCACCGACAACCCCGCGACCCCGGTCATGGACCGCATCGCGTTCGTCGTGCAGACCGACCGCTCGATCTACGACAACGCGGGCACGCCGTACGTCAACCTGGGCATCTCCGCCGCGCACGGCACGCACGTCGCCGGCATCACCGCGGCCCACAAGATGTTCGACGGCAAGATGGCCGGTGCGGCGCCCGGCGCGAAGCTGATGGCCATCAAGGCCTGCCTCACCACGCCGTCCTGCACCAGCTCCGGTCTCATCGACGGTGTCCTCTACGCCGCGCGCAACGGCGCCGACGTCGTGAACATCTCCATCGGTGGCCTCCCGGCCCTCAACGACGGCAACAACGCCCGTGCGGAGCTCTACAACCGCACGATCAACGAGTACAACGTCCAGATCTTCATCTCGGCGGGCAACTCGGGCGCGGGCGCCAACACCGTCGGTGACCCGTCGGTCGCCACGGACGCGGTGAGCGTCGGCTCGTACATCACCAAGGAGACCTGGCTCTCCAACTACGGCTCGAAGACCACGCAGAAGCAGAGCCTGCACGGCTTCTCGTCGCGCGGCCCGCGTGAGGACGGCGGCTTCAAGCCGAACATCGTCGCGCCCGGCTCGGCGATCTCCACCACGCCGCGCTGGCAGGCCGGCGGCCCGGTGGCGGGCACCTACGCCCTCCCGCCCGGCTACTCGCAGTTCAACGGCACGTCGATGGCCGCCCCGCAGGCGACCGGTGCCGCCGCGCTGCTCGTGAGCGCGTTCAAGGCCACGCACAACGGCCAGAAGCCCACCAGCGCCGAGCTGCGCTACGCGATCCAGCGCAGCGCGAACTTCGTGAGCACCCTCGGTGCCTACGAGCAGGGCGCGGGCCTCTTCAACACCAACGCCGCGTGGACGCTGCTGGACAAGCACTCCGTGCCGGACCAGGTCACCACGTCCGTCGCGGTCAACACCGTCCTCAGTGGACTGCTGGCCACCCCGAACGTCGGTGTCGGCATCCACGACCGCGAAGGCGTGAGCGCGGGCCAGGAGTACACCCGCACCTACACGCTGACCCGCACCACGGGCCACGACGACGAGACGTACAAGGTTTCCTGGAAGGGCAACGACGGCACGTTCACGGCGCCGAAGACGGTCGAACTGCCGCTGAACACGCCGGTCCAGTTCGCCGTCAAGGTCAAGGCCAAGACCGCGGGTGTGCACAGCGCCGTCCTGCAGCTCGACAACCCGGAGACCCCCGGTGTCGACGCCCAGACCCTGAACACCGTGTTCGCGGCGGAGAACTTCAACGCCGCCAACAAGTTCTCGGTCACCAAGTCCGGCACGATCGCGCGCAACCAGTCGACCAGCCTCTTCGTGAACGTGCCCAAGGGCACGACCGCGCTGAAGGTCGACATGAACGCCGGTGGCGCCGAGGCCGGCAAGGGCCAGGTCCGCTTCCTGCGCTTCACCCCGCAGGGTGTGCCGCTCGACGTGACCAGCTCGACCAACTGCTACAACCCGGACGCGGGCGCCGGTTGTGCCGGTGGCACGCCGACCAGCCGCACGGTGGCCAGCCCGATGGCCGGTGTGTGGGAGATCGTGATCGAGGCGCGTCGCACCTCCGACGTCGACGCGGCGCCGTACTCGGTGACCGCGTCCGTGCTCGGCGCGACGATCAGCCCGAACCCGGACACCATCGCGTCCGGCACGCTCGGCACCCCGATCGAGCGCTCCTACACCGTCACGAACGCGCTGGCCAGCTTCAACGGCCGGCTCGCGGCGGGCGCTGTCGGCAGTGCCAAGACGGACCGTCCGACGATCGCGAACCTGGAGTCCCAGCAGTACGCGATCGTGGTCTCGGCCGGCTCGTCGAAGCTCACCGTCACGATCGGCAACACCGCCGACCAGGGCGCTGACCTCGACCTGTCCGTCTACAACTGCACGTCGGGCAGCTGCGTGCTCGCCGGTCAGGCGGCGGACGCGGACTCCGAGGAGTCGGTGACGATCAACAACCCCGCCGCCGGCAACTGGGTCGCGCTGGTGGACGGCTACGCGGTGCCCGCGGGCACCACGGAGTTCGACTACTTCGACGCCTTCACCTCGGCCGGTCTCGGCACGCTGTCCGTCACGGACAGCAACGCCGACCGCGCCGCCGGTGCGACGTGGAACGCGACGGGCGTCATCACGCCGCTGGGCCAGCCCGGTGCGGGCCGCGTGCTGCGCGGTGAGCTCGAGGTGCGCACGGCGGACAACACCGTCGTCGGTGGCGGCGCCGTGATCATCCAGGCAGTCAGCTAGTAGCTCGAAGCAACGCAGAAAGCCCCAGGTTCCACGAGATCCTGGGGCTTTCTACGGTTCTGGCAGCTTGTTGCCGAGCGGCTCGTCCAAGTCCACCTTGGACACACCGGCGATCAGATACGCGTCTTCCACCTTGTCGACCGGCATCTCGGCGCGCAGGTAGCCGATTCTGGGATCCCGCGACTCGACGGTCGCGCCCAGCCTCTGCAGTGCCTGCTCGACCTCCTCGTCGCGTCCCGGCTGCACGGAGATCATCAGTGGCACTGTGAGGTGGCCGTCGCGTTTCGCCTGCTCGACCCGGAGCTTGTCCGGTTTTGCTGAGGACACGATCGGCACCTCCGCCAAGGGCACGGCTGGGGACCCGTTCGTACCACAACTGCCGAGAGCCAGCGCGCAGAACGCGACGGCGAGCGGTCTTCTCATGTGTCCAGGACGGAACGGCCTCCGCGGGCGGTTGCACGCCTGAGCGCGAAAATCGTGGACCGCCCTACGGCTTGGGTCCCGCAAACGCTTGCTCCCGCAGCGCACCGTCTGCGCTCTCACCGAACACCCGAGCGTCCGTGTGCTGGTCACCGGCGGGCTGAGCCTTCTTCACCCCGGTCACGGTCTTAGTCCTGACCTGCGGCAACGCGCCGCTGTGCTGCCGCTGCACCCAGTCCACCAGGTGCTCGCGCGTCAGGCACCGCAGGTCCCACAGCTTGCCGGCGTCGGCGGCGCTCACCAGCGCACGCAACCGCACGAACCCCTGCGTGGCCTGCGTGACCTGCAGAACCGACACCCGCCCGTCCCACAGGTCGCTGCCCTCCAGCATGGACCGCATCTCCTGCCGCATCGCCTCGACCGGCACCGTCCAGTCCAGATCGAGCTCCACGGTCCCGAGCAACGCCGACTGCGTGCGCGTCCAGTTCTCGAAGGGCGTCTTGAGGAAGTACGAGGTGGGCAACACCATCCGCCGGTCGTCCCACAGGTGCAGCACCACGTACGTCAGCGTGACGTCCTCGACCCGTCCCCACTCGCCCTCGACCACCACGACGTCGTCGAGCCGCACCGCGTCGCTGAACGCGATCTGCAGCCCCGAGATCAGGTTGCCCAGCAACGACTGCGCGGAGAACGCCGCCACCGCACCGATGACCGCGGCAGAAGCCAGCACTGTGGACCCGACCGCCCGCGCGCCGGGAAACGTCATCAGGATCGCGCCGATCGCCAGCACCCCGATGACCACCAGCACCAGCCGCCGCACCAGCACGACCTGCGTGTGCACCCGCCGCGCGTGCCGGTTGTCCGTGACATCAGTGCGAATCCGCGACAGCGAAACGTCCACAAGGGTGCTGATCAGCGCGGCCAGCAGCCATGCTCCCGCCAGGATCAGCACGATGCCCAGCACGTGCAACGTGACCGGGGCGTCGACCGGGTACGCGCTCAGGCTTATCTGCGCGGCCAGCAACGCCCCGAACACCTGGCCGGGCCGGTACATCCTGCCGCTGAGGGTGAAGCGGCGGACAAGTCGGTGGATCACCTCCACCGCGAGTAGTGCGAAGGCCACTGAGCAGCCCATGACGACGTAAAGCACTGTTCCTCCTCCCGTATCCCGACGGGGTACCCGGTGTCTGGGGAGGGGAACACCATGAGACGGCTCACGACAAAGGGCGGACAGCCGCAGCTGTCCGCCCTTTGTCGCACTAGGTCAGAGCTCAGCCCTCGGCGGGAAGTCGTTCACCGCCTCGGCCAGGTACTCGGCCAGCCTGCCGTGGTAGGCATCGTTGGGTACCCCGTCCGTGAGGTACTGCGCCGCCACCTTGCCCACGTCACTCGAGTCGCGCACCGCGGCGTCGAAGTCGACGATGTGGTCAGCGTCGTAGTTGCGATAGTTCAGCAGCATGTCAGCGTTGAGCTCCCGTCGCTGCACTTCACGTGGATCGTTGTCAGCGAGCCCGAGCGGCGGGATCGTCGTCAGCACCACGTGCAGGGCGGTGCCGTCCTGCCGCAGCTGCTTCTTCAGACCTGTGCGCGTGTTGAACAGAGCGGTGAGCGAAGTGCGAACCTCGTCGGCGGGCACGCCGCGGAGGATCTCCGTGCTGCCGAGTGCCACCAGCGCCGTCCGCGCGTTCGCCGAGCTGAGCACCGAACGCTCGATCTCGGTCTTGTAGTCAGGCCCGACCAGCACGCCCGTGTTCGGGAACGACGTGAAATCCGGCTGTTGAAGGGCGAGGTACACGTCGTTCTGTGTCAACGCCCGCTGGTGCGCTCGCACGTCGGAGACGAAGCCGTTGAACCAGTTGACGGCGCTGGTGCCTGACCTTGACCGGCCGATCACGAACTTTCCGTTGGCGGGGAATGAAGCCACGTCGTAGATCGCGCCTTGCAGCAGGCCGTTCACGTACAGCTTGGCCATTCTCGTCTCGGCATCGAACGTAGCGGTGAGGTGCGTCCACTCCATCGTCGCCTCGCCCCAGGCAGACAGGTCCCTCACCAACGGCGTAGTCGCGCTGTCGGAGCCGCGCAACGTGAACGTCCAGC
Source organism: Lentzea californiensis (assembly GCF_024648825.1). Taxonomy (GTDB): domain Bacteria; phylum Actinomycetota; class Actinomycetes; order Mycobacteriales; family Pseudonocardiaceae; genus Lentzea; species Lentzea californiensis. The sequence continues at coordinate 186,334 of NZ_JANBBE010000012.1, read as the reverse complement.
GGCGCGTCGTAGGGGAGTAGTGCAAGGAGAATCCGTCGGTGGTGTTGCCCTCCTGGCTCACGGCGGTCTGGGCGGTGGACAGCGACCGGGGTTTCACCCAGGCCGACACGCTGAAGTTCCTCGTCGTGTCGAGTACTTTGCCGTTGGAGGCCAGTGCTGCACCGCTGCCGCTGAGCAGCACACTGCCGTTGTGGTCGGAACCGAAGACAACGTTGCCTGTCGCCATCGCGGGAGCGTTGCCGCTCGAGTCCCATGCCACCGTGCCGTTGCCGTCGTTCAGCTTCCACCTGCCAGCATCTGGCACACCCGCGCGGCTCGCGTTCACCAGACCGCCGGGCAACAGTTGCCCGACTGAGCTCAGCTTGCCGGGCAGGAGATCGACCCAGGTGTCGCGCTGTGCCGAGCCGGGAGGTGCGGTGGCGGACAGGGCGTCGCCCAGCACGACCACGGTGCCGTGGCTGGTGTCCGTTGTGGACACATCGACGGCCGAGACGAAGTAGCTCCCGGTCAGGACGGTCGTGAACGGGGCGCCCGTCGAGTCGGTGACGGCGTTGCTCGACGCCAGAAACGTGGGCGCAGTAGCGCCTCCGTGTACAGGAGCGAGCGTGGTGCCTGTGGGCAGGTACAGGCTGACCACGAGGTTGCCATTGCCGCCAGTCGGCATCGAGATCGGGTCGCTGTAAACATCCGCGCCCGCGGCGAGGGTGACCGCGCCGTTGCCGGAAAACTTCAGCGCAGCCGGGGCACCGGACGTCGCTGCCCCCGTGGCCGCCCCCGTGGCCACCGTGGCCGCGCCGATCTGGACGGGAGAGCCGTTGCCCACGTTGGAGAACTTGACGCGAACCTGCGTTCCCCGCACGGTTGGTTTGAGCACCGTCCGCAGCGTCCGGTCAGCGAACCTGTGGCCGTTCGGGGGCACGACAGCCCCGTCTGCAGGAGCCGCCCAGGTGCTCACCCAGCCTGCCTCCACCGGCCTCGGCGCCATCGACAGGACGTGCAGCGCGGTCGAGCCCACGCCGGGCATCAAGCTCGCACTCGAGTTGGGCAGAGTGATCGACTTCAGCGTCTTGTTCGGGTCGGTGGGCAGGAACACAGGCCGGATCACCGGCCGGCGGGACCGGTCCACGCTGCTGCCGACCTTCCAGTAGGGCAGCGTGATCTCGTCCGTGTGCTTGGCGGGGGCGGTCCAGTCACCGATCGCCGGCGTCGTCGGGTCCGAGGTGGTGCCGTCGGTGTAGGTGACAGTGGCGTTGCTCGAGGCGGTCTCGCCGGCAGTGCTGAGTACCAGCAGACCGACTGAGTTCGCCTTCACCTGCTGAGTGGCCGGGAACGGGATGGTCTGGCCGATCGCTACGACGTTGTCGTTGCCGGTGGTGGCGTTGCGCGCCGGCATCGCGAACGTGGCCCCGTTGATGGTCAGGACCGATCCGGGGGCGAGCCCGGCAGCGGCCATGGCCTCGGTGGAGAGGCCGGAGTTGACGTAGTCCAGTGCCGCGGTCGGTCCGGCGTCGTTGCCGATGCCCCTGTTGTTCATCGCGTCGGCGAAGCTTGCCGTCGTGACGTTGTTGATCGGCAGGAACGACAGGTAGTCGAGGCCGATCCGGTAGCGGAGGTCGGTCGAGTTCGGATCGGTGCTCACGGTGGTGAAGGTGATCTTGTGCTTGCCCGCGGTGAGATGCACGCCGTTGAGCGGCACGAACTTCGCCACGGCTGCAGGGTCATAGCCGTTGACCGGTGTCGTGTCGGTCTTGCCGATCGGCTTGTCGTCGATCTTCACCGAGAAGTTGCCGTAGTGGTAGGCGGCGGTAATGCCGGCACCGACCGCGTAGTCGGCCTCGATCGGCGTGCTGAACTCGAGGCTGAACGACTGGCCTTCCGCGTTGCCTTCGAACCGTCGCTGCGCTCCACCGTTCCACGGGATCCCACAGCAATCCGAGAACATGTGAGCAAACGCCTTGTCACTCGCCACGACAGGCATGGCCTCGGCGTCCAGCCGGGTGGTCGGACTGAGGCTGATGTAGTCGAGACCTGCCTTCAGCGGTGAGGTCGTGCCGCCCCGCGCGATCTTCACTGTGAGTTCGTGTTGGCCTGCTGCCAGCTGAAGGCCGCCGAGCAGGCGCCGCGAGGCCGATCCACTGGTGCCGGAACCGCTGGCCCAGGGCCTGCTCAGTTCCTTGCCGTCGAGGAGGAAGCTGAGCCTGTCCGGCAGGTTGACCGCGTGCTCCATCATCCCGGCCGAAAGGTCGTAGTCACCCGTTGCCGGCACCTGGAGCACAAACCTGGCCGAAGCGTTGTCCTTGCCGCCGAGGAGCGTCAGGAACTTGCCGCCGGACGCCGAGGAAGCGGTCTCGGTCGTGAAGGAAGTCGAGTCCGAACCGGACACCTGCAGCGCCTCGGCTTCAAAGGTGACGGTCGGTGCCGGTGCGACGAATGATGGCGATATGAAGAACTCGAATGCCTGGGACTCCGGTGACATCTTGTGCGCTTCGTCGAAGCTGCGCACATGGAGCGTGTGCCTGCCGGGCGGCAGGTTCTGCGGCACGGTGATGGAGGCGGCGCCGTCGGAGGAAGCGATCCAGCCGCCGTTGCCGAACGTCTTGTTGACGTCGCAGTCGGTGGTGGACGGGATCGTCTCGGTGCCGGAGCCCGCGAACGTGTAGGTGAAGCCCTTGATGTATTGGCCGCCGTTGGCGTCGAAGGTGAACTTGCCCGGCTGGTTCTGCGGCCGTGACCAGTAGCCGGGGAGGTAGTCGTCGCTCTTGATGGTCGGAACCTGTGTGACCGGGTTCGCGCGGACAGTGAACCAGTACTTGTTCGACTCGTTGGCCCACAGCTTCCAGCCCGGTTCACCGGGATAGATGTTGTGCCCGAACGACCAGAACCCGTATGGCCCGTCGGGCAGGTCTTTGTCACTCAGGAAACTGGCGACAGTTCCGGAGGAGATCTGCTTCGGCGGATTCGACTCCGTGACGGTGGCGCCGGTCCCGTTCACGACCCTGTGGTAGACGGCGAGGTCGAGGGGAGTGACGTTGGAGTCGCTCATCGTGGACGAGAACGTCGGACGCCGGTCAGAGGTGAAGGCGGCGTTGTTGCACACCACCGCGTTGCTGAGCGAGTACACCTGCGGGTCGAATGGCCGGAAGGAGAACTTGATGTCCAGGCGTGGGTTGTTAGCGAACCGCTTCCAGTGGTCCATCGTGTTCTCCGAGTCCGGAGCGCGCAAGCCGAGGGTCAGCACAGCCCAGTCGAGCCTGGCCGTGTCCTTCGCGACGCCCAGGACATCGAACCTGACTTCTCTCGGACCGCCGCACTGGTCGCCAGCGTTGGACGACCGCGTGTCGATGTCAATGGTCCAGGGGCCCGGCCACGCCGTGCCGGAGTTGATGCCGCCGGTGTGCATGGCGACGGTCGGCTGCTCGGCGCAGCCCATCGCGGTGTGTGCCTGGTTGACGTAGAAACCGGCGTCGAAGATCGTCGCCTCGTAGCCGAAGCGGTGGTGGAGTTCGTTCATGGGGAAGTCGAAGAACGATCGGGCCTTGAAGCTATTGGTACCGCACGAGCTTTCCCGCATCTTGTCGCAGTAGCCGACCTTGGCCCAGTCACCGGTGTTCCACGTCTGCCAGCCGGTGCTCGCGGTCATGGTCCAGTTCGTGCGGTTCTTGGAGAACGGCGGGTCGATGTAGACCGGGTACTTCACGTCCGGTCCCGTCAGTGCGCCGGGAGAAGGCTTGATCTCCACATCGGTGGAGGCACCGTTGTCCACGGGCTTGGCGGTCATGTCGAGCTTGGAGACCGTGCCGTTCGCGGGATCGATTCCCTGCACCGAGCCGGGTTTGCCGACCTTCGACGAGTCCCACATGATCGGTGACGACCCACCGAAGGTGACGTTGCCCTTGCTGTCCGTCGCCCTCAGTAAATCGTCCGATTCGGACAGCTGAACGCCGTTGCCGGAGAGGCGGTACTTGATGCGCGTCAGTTCGGGGTTGGCCGCGGCCTCTGCGTCGTGCACGACGAGGATGTGCGAGTAGCCGAGGGTGTTCGCCTTGACCTTGAGGTCGACGCCGGGGAGGACTCCTGGGTAAGTGGCCGAGTCACCGTCGATGACGGGCTTGGGCAGCGGCTTGTCCCAGTTGAGGGAGACCGACTTGTCGCCGTCCTTCAGCGTCGCAAGCGGTCCGTTCCCGCCGCCGGAGAACGTCACGTCCGAAGTGGACGCTTTCGGTGTCAGCGCGCCGTCCGCCCGCTGTGCCAGCGAGTTGTCCGTCGCGATCCAACTACCGTTGCGCTGCACGCGGACCGGCTGGTTGTGCACGCTCAGGGTCATCGTGCCGTCCGGATTGGCGCGCACGACGGAGTTCTCCGTCGTCTTCTCCGGAATCTCCACGGGCTTACCGGTCCGCTGAGCCTCAGTCGCCGCGTTCGTCTCGCCCGCTGACATCACGGCGGGACGTGGTGGTGCCTGCTCTGACCGAGGTGCCGCCGTGGCGGGTTGGGTGAGGCTCAAAGCCGTCGCTGCCGCGGCGAGCACGGCGACGGCAAGCCTGAATCTGGGCGTGCTCGTAGAGAGCGGTCTGTGACGCACTTGTACAACCCCCCAGGTCGGACCGGCTCGCGACATGCGAGCCGGGCGCACGATAACTCCGGGGCGTCCTTTCAGGCCAGAGGATGTTGGTCATCTGCGTACGACTGTGTGTGACTTCTGTAAAGCATCTTCCCTAACAGCTGCTCACTGGCTTACAGTCCCCGTCGCGGCGCTCCCGTGCGGGACGTCAGTGCGCTGGGGGGTGTACATGTTCGGTGGGGGTTTCACGCGCGCTGAATCTGCCGGGTCCGGCCTGAGACGCAGACGCAGTCGAACCAGGATCGCATTGCTGGCGGTGCTCGCCGTCCTGTCGTCGACCGCGGTGGCCATCACGGTGACCAGGTCGTCCACGCAGGAGACGGGCACCGCTTCCGCGCGCGTGCTCGATCATGTCGATCTTCCAGTGGCGCCGAGGCAAGAGCCGCCCGAAGCCGAGAACGGGAAGCTGCGCAACGCGAACTGGCCATCCGGTGCGCGCGGCGCCGTGCTGGCCACGGACAAGCCCCGCAAGGTCACCAAGACCCCTGTCACCGTCGCGAAGAAGAGCGGAAAGCCGCAGGTCGTAGCCGCGACTGTGATCGACCAGGAGCAGAGCCGCAAGGCCGGCGTCTCCGGCGTCGTGATCGAGGTCCGCCCGACCGAGAATCATCAGGCCAAGGACGACGACGAACTTTCCGTGGGCATCGACTACACGGAGTTCGACAAGGCCATCGGTGGTGCTTTCGGCTCACGGCTCGGCCTCGCCAGGATGCCCGCTTGTGCGCTCACCACCCCGGAACGCTCCGAATGCCGGACGCAGGAACGGATCCCGTCGCGCAACGACCACGGCAACCGCACGGTCTCCGCAGACGTTCCCGCGGAGACGATGGTGCTCGCCGCGGTGGCGGACCAGTCCGGCCCTCAGGGCACGTTCAAGGCCAGCTCCCTCGGCCCGTCCGGCAACTGGTCGGTCTCTCCTGGCACCGGATCGTTCAGCTGGTCCTACCCGATCGACGTGCCGGCGCCCGCATCGGGCAAGGTCGCTCCGAAGCTGTCGCTGGCCTACAGCTCCTCCAGTGTGGATGGACGCACCTCCGCCACGAACGGCCAGGCGTCGTGGATCGGTCAGGGCTGGGACTACACTCCCGGTTTCATCGAGCGCTCCTACAAGTCGTGCGCCGAGGACAAGACGCTGCCACAGGCCCAGCAGACAGCCGACAACTGCTGGCAGGGCCAGATCGTCACGATGAACCTGGGTGGTCAGTCCAACCAGCTCGTCCGGGACGACAACACCGGCGTCTGGCGTACCTCGGGTGATCACGGCGCCAAAGTCGAACTCGTGCAGGGCGCGAACAACGGCCTTGCAGAGGGCGAGCACTGGAAGATCACCACGACCGACGGTGTGAGCTACTACTTCGGCCGCAACAGGGGTGACGGCTACAACGGCCAGGAGGAGACGAAGTCCGCCTGGGGTGTCCCGGTCTACTATCCGAAGGCCGGAGACATCTGCTACCGCGCCAACTTCGCCGACTCGTGGTGCAAACGTGGCTGGCGCTGGATGCTCGATTTCGTCGAAGACCCGCACGGCAACGTCAGCTCGTACTACTACACGCCCGAAACCAACTTCTACGGCGCCAACGGCAAGGGCGTCGGCGTCGAGTACACCCGTGGCGGCGTCCTGAGCCGGATCGACTACGGCCTGCGCAAGGTCAACGGCTCCATCTACACCGCGCCCGCGCCGAATCAGATCGTCTTCACCCCGGCCGCGCGCTGCGTCCCCGCCGACGGCTACAACTGCGACCTCGCACAACTCGACGAGTCCAAGGCCAAGTACTGGCCGGACCTGCCAGAGGATCAAATCTGCAAGCCGGGTGCGACGTGCGAGAACCACGGGCCGTCGTTCTTCTCCACCCAGCGGCTGAGCAAGATCACCACCCAGTACACCGTCGGTGGCACGACGAAGCCGGTGGACGTGTTCGAGCTGGGGCAGACCTATCCCGAGCTGGCGGACAAGGAACTGCGGCTCGACTCGATCAAGCGCACCGGACACCACCCGGACGGCACGGCGATCGCCATGCCGCCGATCACGTTCGAGAGCCAGGCGCTCGCGAACCGTGTCGAGGGCTACAACTCAACCGGTGCTTACTTCCACTGGCGTCTCACCAAGGTCATCACCGACACCGGCGGTCGGATCAACGTCACCTACAGCGACCCGGACTGCACCGTGTCCAGCTACCCGACGAACTTCGCCCAGAACGACCGGCTCTGCTACCCGGTGTACTGGACGATGCCGCTCAACAGCGACCCCGTGCTGGACCTGTTCCACAAGTACGTCGTGCGCAAGGTCGTCGTCGAGGACAGCAACAAGGTCGGTGACGACCCGCCCCGGCCGGTGTCCCCGCAACAGATCACGACGTACCGCTACCTGGGCACGCCCGCGTGGCACTTCGACGACAACGAGCTCGTCAAGCCCGAACACCGCACCTACGGCCAGTTCCGCGGCTATGAGAAGACCGAGGTTCTCAAGGGTGACGGCGACGGCCCGGAGAAGGAGACGCTGACCCGGTCGACGTTCTACCGCGGCATGGGCGGCAGCATCACCGACTCGCGCGGACAGTCCGTTGTGGACAACAACCTCTTCGCCGGCACCGTTCGTGAGGAAGAGGTCTTCGACGGCGATGGCGGCACGCGCCTGTCGTCGAGCTTCTCCACCCAGGCGGTGGTCGGCACGCCGACGGCCAGCCGAGCTCGCCCAGGCCTGGATCCGTTGACCGCCAACGTGGTCGAGGTCGCCGGCACCGCGTCCGTCACCTACCTCGCCGCGGGCGGGGAGAAGAAGGCCTCGACGGTCAACCGCCACGACGCCCTCGGCCGAGTGGTCGCGAAGACCGACTCCGCCGACGGCCTCCCGGACCTCTGCACGACGAGCAGGTTCGCGGAGAACCTCGCACTCGGCATCCGCGACCGGATCTACGAGGTCGTCCAGTCGCAGCAGGCCTGTCCGGCAGAGGGCGTCGAGCCGGCACCGGTCACCAAGCTGGTCCGCACCTACTTCGACGGTTCGGCCACGCTCGGCGCGATTCCCGGCGTGGGCAACCCGACCAGCACCGCCGAGGCAGTGCGCGCCCCCGGCGGCTCGCTCACCTTCCAGCCGAGCGGCACCATCTCCTACGACTCGTCGGGCCGGCCCAACAAGACCGTCGACGCGTCCAACCGCACCACGCTCACCAGTTACACCCCGGCTGACGGCGGACGACTGTCGAAGATCGTCTCCGTCAACGCGAAGAACCAGACCAGCACTGTCGAGTTCGAGCCGTCGCGCAGCGCCACCGTCAAGACCACCGACGTGGGCAACCGCGTCACGGAGGCGACCTACGACGCGCTCGGCCGTCTGACCGCGTTGTGGAATCCGGGTCAGGCCAGGAGCATCAGCGATCCGTCGGTGAAGTACGAGTACGTGCTGCGCGCCGACGGGCCGCTCGCGGTGACGTCGAAGGCGCTCATCGACAACGGCACCAGCAAGAACTACGTGACGGCGGTCAGCCTCTTCGACGCGTTCGGCCAATCGCGTCAGACGCAGTCGGAAGCGCTCGACGGGTCCGCCAACCGCGTGATCAGCGAGACGTTCTACGACTCGCACGGCTGGGCGGTGTCGAGCAACAACAACTTCCTCGTCGCGGGAGCCCCGGGCACAACGCTGGTCGACGTGGCGGAAGCGTCCGTCGACAACCGCATGGTCACTCAGTTCGACGGCTCTGGTCGCGCCGTGCAGGCCACGTCCTACAAGGGGCTCACGGCGATCGAGCAGACCATGACCGTCTACGGCGGCGACCGCACCACGACGTTCCCGCCGACCGGTGGCGTGATCAACGAACAGGTCAACGACGCGCGCGGCCGGGTCGTGGAAACCCGCCAGTACACGACCGCGCCCGCGGTCAACGGGTCCGTCGTCTCCGGCGGCGCGTTCCAGGCGACCACGCGCCGGTACACCGCCAACGGCCTGCTGGACCAGATCAAGGACACGGCCGGCAACGAGTGGTCGTTCAACCACGACCTGCGTGGCCGCGTCGTCAGCCAGACCGATCCCGACGCGGGCACGGTGAGCACCACCTACGACGCACTCGGCCAGATCGAGTCGACCCGCAACGCCGCTCGACAGACGTTGTTCTACGAGTACGACGAACTCGGCCGCAGGACGGTCGAGCGCGCCGACTCGAAAACCGGCGCGATGCTCGCGCAGTGGCGTTACGACGGTGCCACCAACGGCGTCGGTCTTCCCTTCTACAACACGCGGTACACCGCGAACGGCAACTTCGACTCCGGCCCGAGCGCCTACGACGGCGCGGGCAACGTGACCGACCTGATCTTGCGCGTTCCGACGTCGGAACACGGTCTGGCCGGCACCTACACGACGAAGACCGCCTACACGACGACCGGCCTGCCGAAAACCCTGACGCTGCCGGCGAAGGGCGGACTTCCCGGAGTCTCGATCGCCACGTCGTACACCAAGTACGGACTGCCGGAGAAGACCGAGGGCTACAACGCGTATGTCTCCGCGTCCACCTACACGCCGTTCGGTGAACCGCTGAATTACGTGCTGGGCGCCAACAACGCCGCCACCGATCTGTCCTTCGGCTACGACGCCCACACCCGCCGCCTGGCTCTCACCAAGCTCTCCGGCGGGCCATCACCCCTGATCGACGAGACCACCTACAGCTACGACCACGCGGGCAACCTGCTCAAGCAGATCAACAACCAGGGCGACCGCGGCGTCCGCTCGCAGTGCTTCGCCTACGACACGTTGCAACGCCTCACCGAGGCGAGGACGTCGACCGACGCCTGCGCCACCGCCCCGTCCAAACTGACCCTCGGCACCCTGTCGCCCTACTGGCACTCGTGGACCTTCGAGCCGACCGGCCTGCGCAAGACCCAGGTCGCGCACAGCCTGACCGCAGGCCAGCCGGACAAGACCACCACCTACGACTACCCGGCCGCGGGCACAGCCCGTCCGCACTCGCTGACGAGCACCTCCGACGGCACCTCGTACACCTACGACGCCTCGGGCAACACCAAGACGCGCACTCTGCCCACCGGCGTCCAAACCCTCGACTGGGACTACTCGAGCAGGCTGAAGTCCGTCACCGCGCCGGAAGGCACGACGTCGTACATCTACGACGCCGACGGCAACCAGTTGATCCGCCGCGACCCGGACAAGACGACGCTGTTCGCGCCGGGCCAGGACCTCGTCCGCAACCACGAGTCCGGCATCGTCACCGGCACCCGTTACTACGCGCACAACGGCATCAAGGTCGGCATGCGCATCGCCGGCGGCAACTTCAAGTTCGAGGTGTCCGACCTCCACAACACCGGCCAGCTGACCGTCGACTCGGTCTCGCGCGACGTCACCCGCCGCGCATCGGACCCGTACGGCAACGTGCTGGGCGAGATCACCGGCGGCCCCTGGCCGAACGGCCGAGGATTCCTCGACAAACCCGTGTCGACCGTGACGGGTCTGACCGACATCGGCGCCCGCAAGTACGACGCGTCGACCGGCCGCTTCATCTCGGTCGATCCGTTGCTCGACCTCACCGCCCCGCAGACCTGGACCGGCTACACCTACGCGAACAACAACCCGACCACGTTCGCGGACCCGTCCGGCCTCTTCTGCGACGGCTGCGAGTACGCGGGCAGCGGCGACAACCACGGCGTCGGTTGTTCCTACGACCCGACCGGTTCCTGCCGCTCGCAGGAGGAAGTCGACCTGTCGTACCAGATCCGCACGGGCCGCAACGAGAACACGGTCAAGCAGCCGATGATCGGCGGCCGCCGCGTGCCCACGCTGAAGGAGCTCAACAGCCGCGTCGTCTACGGCACCTTCGGTCACAACGACTACCTGGAGGGTGTCGAGGCCTGGGCGAAGCAGTCTTGTCAGCGTGCGAGTGCTGCGGATCGTGACTTCTGCAGCGCGGCCGACGCGATGGGGCTGTTGGATCCGAACCCGGTGGGCAAGGCGATCCTCGAAGTCGCCTTCCAGTTCGTGTGCAACAGGTTCGCGCCCTGTGCGGTCGCTTCCATGGCCGTCGGGTTGCTGATCGCGATGAACGAGGGGCCCGAGGCCCAGGTCGACGCGGCGATGGACACGAAGGGGCCGCGTTCGCCCGGCAACAGCACGAAGAGCCGGACCGCTTCGTGTTTCGGCAGGAACAGTTTCACAGGCGACACGCTGGTGTTGATGGCTGATGGTTCGACCAAGCGAATCGACGAGATCGAGGTCGGCGACAAGGTCACCAACGGCGATCCCGAGAGCGACAACGCCGAGCAACATGACGTTCTCGCTGTGCACGTCACGGATGAGGACAAGCAATATGTCGATCTGACGGTCACGACCGCTGAAGGTGTCAGGGCGATCAATACGACTGCGCACCACCGGTTCTACAGCGTCACGGCCGGCGACTGGATTCACGCAGCTGACCTGAAGCCCGGCGATGCGTTGAACACGCCTGGCAATGGTCGTCTGCTTGTGACATGGGTGCGTCAGTACAGTGCGCAATTGCGTACGTACAACCTCAGCGTTGAAACAGTCCACACGTACTATGTGATGGCTGGTCGCGTGCCGGTGCTCGTGCACAACGGCAACGACGATGACGAGCCGCTGCCGACTCAGGTGAAGGGTAGAAATCAGCCGCTCACCAACAAGCAGGCAACGCACCTCGCCAAGTACCTCGGTTACCGGAAGACGAACGAGTTCATCAAGGGCCAGATCGTGTTCACGAACGGGAAAACGTTCATCTCTCAGGACATCGGTAATGGCGACGGGTCGCACAACGGTGGAACATGGAAGATCGGTAAGTCGGTTGATGCGCTCAGGACCAAAGACACCCGGACCGCCACGACCGACGCGCTTCTAACGGAGATTGGGTGTTGAGAAGGATGACGGAAGACGAGCCGTATTACTGGAGCCTCGATATTCCGGGTTTGACATCCGGGCAGGTTCCTTCGGTGGCCTCCGCCGTCGAGGACAAGGGGCTTGATCTTCAGGTTCTTCCGGTGGATCCAGCCGTCTTCCTGACCCTGCATCTGGACCAGCACACCGTCGAAGCGCTGGTGGCTGGGCTGGCTGGGGCTCAGTCCGGCCCGATTCTCGATGGAATCAGGGAAGTGTTCGTGGACTGGCTTGCATGGCTGGACACTTCGCCGGTCGAGCCGAAGGAGTAGGGCGGGCTCGGACGACCACCTGCTGAACAGGTCGTGGTGGCCAGCGAGGACGAGATGGTCCTCGCTGGCCACCTTTCTGTGTGAGGCGACGGTTGCGTTCCTAGTTTGAGTCTGCAAGACTCAAACCATGTTCACCACATCGGAGGCGCTGGAACTGGTCGAGCGCGCCGCATCGGCCGAGGCCCTGTTCGGGCCTCGCAGCGCCGATCCCGGCAAGCGCAAGGAGGTGCGGCGCCGCTACCACGCGCTGGCCTCGGTGCTGCACCCCGACGTGGTCGGACCAGCGAACACTCGGGCGCACGCGGCCTCGGCGAACCTGACGCGCCTGCATCACGAGTGGACCCACAGCACGAGCGTCGAACTGAGAACGAGGACCGGCGCCTACCGCATCGGGGAGCCGTTCGCGGTGGGCAGCATCGCCAACCTGTACGAGGCCGACGGTCCGTACGTCGTGAAGGTGGTGCGCAATCCCGCGTTGAACCCGCTGCTGCACGGCGAGTGGCAGGCGCTGCGCAAGCTGGAGCGCTTCACCGACGTGCACCACTGGTTGCGGCCCTTCTACCCGCGGCTGCTCGACACGTCCGGTGATGTCGCCAAGGGCTCGCGTGCCTTCACGGTGCTCGACCCGCTGGTGGACGGGTTCGTGACGCTCGCGGACGTCAAGAAGGCTTTCCCTCGGGGCCTGGACGGGCGCGACTACGCGTGGATGCATCGCAGGCTGCTCAAAGCGTTGGCCGGCGCACACGAGATCGGTCTGGTGCACGGGGCCGTCACTGCCGAGAACGTCATGGTGCATCCGGAACAGCACGGGATCGTGCTGGCCGGTTGGTCGTTCGCCGTCGAGACCGGCCAGAGGCTCCTCGCGACCAGCAAGACCATCGCCTATCCGCCGGAAGTCCAGGCGGGAGAACCGGTCACGGCCGCGACGGACGTCCACATGGCACACACGCTGATGGTCGATCTGTTGCGACACGACGAACATCGGCAGATCGCGTTCGCCCGGGGCTGTCTGCAGGAACGCCCGTCGCGCCGGCCCGATGCCGCCGACCTGATCACCGAGTACGACGAGCTGCTCGAAGAACTCTACGGACCAAGGGTTTTCCGCCCGTTCGCTCTGCCAGAAGGAGAATGACCATGGGACACGGCAAGTGGGACGACAACGCGTACGCCGCTGCGAAGACCTTCCGCGCGGCCAAGGGGATCGCGGACTTCGGCTACACCGCCTCGATCAAGTCGGCGCCCGCGTCCAGCTGGAAGGCGGCGCCGTCGCTGGACCCGCTGAACGTCGAGTACCGCGAGTGCCGCGACTCGCCCGACCACGCCGACTCGACACCGATCGCGGTGCTGTTCGACGTGACCGGGTCGATGGGTGCGGTGCCGCGGATCATGCAGGGCAAGCTCGGCAAGCTGCACGGGCTGTTGCAGCGCAAGGGATATCTTGCCGACCCGCAGCTGATGTTCGGCGGGATCGGTGACGCCGACAGCGACCGCGTGCCGCTGCAGGTCGGCCAGTTCGAGTCGGACAACCGCATGGACGAGCAGCTGCGGGACATCTTTCTCGAAGGCAACGGCGGCGGGCAGAAGAGCGAGTCCTACGAACTCGCCGCGTACTTCGTCGCCCGGCACGTCGTCACCGACGCGTGGCAGAAGCGGGGCCGCAAGGGCTACCTGTTCATCATCGGCGACGAGCTGAACAAGCCCCGGCTGGAGGCCAGGCACATCCGCCGGATCATCGGTGACGACGTCAAGCAGGACATCGACCCGGTGTCGGTCTACCGCGAGCTCGCTCTCAAGTGGAACGTCTACTTCATCCTGCCCAACCAGTCGTCGTACTACAACGACGACAGCATCGGTGACCACTGGCGGACGATCCTGGGGCAGAACTTCCTCAAGCTGGACGACCCCGGCGCGGTGTGCGAGCTCATCGCGGCGACGATCGGCATGGAGGAACGCGTGGTCGATCTCGACCAGGCCTTGGTGGACCTCGCCGAGATCGGGTCGGTCGCCGAGAGCAAGGCCGTCGGCAAGGCCCTGGTCGCCGTCGGCAACGCCGCACGGCCGGTCGTCGCCGCACCGCTCGGCATCGACGGTCCCGACGACGTGGCGCTGAGCTGATGAACGGTCACGTGATCGTCGTCGGGCTGGGGTTCGGTGACGAGGGCAAGGGAGCCGTCGTCGACGCGTTGTGCGCCGACGGGCCGGTGTCCGCCGTCGTGCGGTTCAACGGGGGAGCGCAGGCCGCGCACAACGTGATCGCCGGCGGCAGGCACCACACCTTCAGCCAGTTCGGGTCCGGCACGCTCGCGGGTGTGCCGACCTGGCTGTCGCGGTACGTGCTCGTCGAGCCCATCGCGCTGGCGACCGAGTCACGCGAACTGGAGGCGCTCGGCGTCGCGAACCCGCTGTCGCTGATGTCGATCGATGCTGACGCGCTGCTCACCACGCCGTTCCACGTCGCCGCGAACCGGGCCAGGGAGAGGGCCAGGGGCGGCGACCGGCACGGGTCGTGCGGGAAGGGGATCGGCGAGACCGCCTGGTACGGGCTGCTCGCCGGGGCGAGCGAGGGGGACGTGGTCGAGGGGCAACGGGTGCTCGGCGTACCGGGTTCCGCCCCGACCGTCGGCGACTGCCTGAACCCCGCGGTGCTGCGCACGAGGCTGGACGCGCTCGCCAGGTTCTACGAGCCGCTGATCGGTGACGGCCCGAACGTCGACGAACTGGTCGGGCTCTACGGCGCTTTCGCGGACGCCGTCCGGATCACCAAGGGCCACGAAGGGCTGCTCGACGCGGGCCGAGTCGTCTTCGAGGGCGCGCAGGGCGTCCTGCTCGACGAGACCTACGGCTTCCACCCGCACACCACCTGGTCCACGGTCGTGCCGCGCAACGCCCGGGAACTGCTGCGAGGACGTCAGGCCCGCGTGATCGGCGTGACCAGGACCTACCAGACGCGCCACGGCGCCGGTCCGCTGCCGACCGAGGACCAGGCCGTCCTGCAGCGCTTCCCGGAGCTGCACAACGGCACAGGGGAGTTCCAGGGCGCATGGCGAGCCGGGCACCTGGACGCCGCGTTGCTGCGCTATTCCGTCGATTGCTGTGGGGGTATCGACGGGCTGGCTGTGACGCACCTGGACGCTGACGGCCTGAAGGTCGCCACCGGGTCGAGCCTGGAGGACATGCCCGACCCCGTCGCGTACCTGGAGGACCTGCTCGATGTCGACGTGCTCGTCACCGGCGCGGGGCCGGCCAGGGAGGACTACGCGGTGCGGGACAATCCACGACATGATCGAGTCGACGTTGGTCTCGGTAGACGTGATCGTGCTCCGGTTTGATCCGGAGGCACGCACGGTGCTCGTGGGGGTGGCACCGCGCGCACAGGAGCCGTTCGCGGGTGAGCTGGCGCTGCCCGGCGTGCTGCTGGGCAGGGGTGAGCGGCTGCGGGACGCGACCGCCAGGGCCGTCACCGGGAAGCTGGGCCTCAGCGAGAAGTCGGTGACCGCGACCGGCCAGCTCGCCACGTTCGACGAGCCGTCGCGTGACCCGCGCGGTCCGACGCTGTCGATCGCGCTGTGGGCCACGGTGACCAGGGCGACCGGCGATCTGGCGGTCTGGAGCCGGCTCGACGCCATGCCCGCGCTCGCCTTCGACCACGACCGGATCGTCGCCGACTGCCGGCCGTTGTTCGCGGACAAGCTGTGGCGCGACGTGCCGTTCACCGCCGGCCTGCTCGGGCCGGAGTTCACGACGGCGCAGGCACTCGACGTGACCGAGTCGCTGACCGGCGACCGGCCCTATCCGGCCAACCTGGGCCGCACGATGGACCGCGTGCCGGGTCTGGTCCGCACCAGTGAGCACGCGGCGGCGTTGCCCAAGGGCGGACGGCCGCCGCTCGTGTGGAAATGGACTAGCGAGGTAGCTCGGGCTTGAACAGCCAGCGGTTGAGCAGATCGCGGTGCCCGGCGAGTGAGAGGAAGTCCTCCGTCGTCACCACGCCGTGCCGGTTGCGGGCGCACCACTCCCGCAGCAGCGCGAAGAACGAGTCGTCGCCCATCTCGCGGCGCAGCGCGTGCAACGTCAACGCCCCGCGCTTGTAGACCCTGTCGTCGAACCAGTCCGCACGCGGTGGCCGTCCGATCACCAGGTTCTGCGGCAAGCGGCGCAGCAGGTCTCGTGCCGCGGCAGCACAGGCGTCCGCGGACCGGCCGCCGGAGGCCTCGGACCAGATCCACTCCGAGTAGCAGGCGAAGCCCTCGTTGAGCCAGATGTGCTCCCACGCGGCGATCCCGACGGAGTTGCCGAACCACTGGTGCGCCAGCTCGTGGGCCACCAGCCGTTCCGAACCGCGGCGGCCGTCCACGTGGTTGGCCCCGAACGTCGACAACCCTTGCGCCTCAACGGGAACGTCGAGCTCGTCGTCGGTGACGACGACCGAGTACTTCGGAAACGGGTAGGGCCCGAACAACGACGAGAACAGCTCGATCATCGCGTCCTGGCGGCCGAAGTCGTGCGCCACGAGCCGGCGCAGCCGGGCAGGCGCCCACACGTCCGGCAGGGCCTCGACGTACTGTCCGATCTGGACGGTCGCCAGGTAGGTCGCCATCGGCGCGGCCATCGAGTACGTCCACCGCGTCGTGCTGCCGGACACCTTGCCGTCCACCAGCACCCCGTTGCACACCACCGTGTACGGCGAGGGAGCCGTCACCTCCAGGTGGTAGGACGCCTTCGAGGACGGGTCGTCCAGGCACGGGAACCACGACGGCGCCCCGATCGGCTGGGACGCCACGATCGAGCCGTCGGTGAGCTGGTCCCAGCCGAGGTCGCCCCACTCGGGCGTCGAGACCGGCACCGGCATGCCCGAATAGCGGACCTCGACCGAAAAAGCCCCTCGCACGGCGGCACGGATGTTCAGCACGCCACCGGCGTGCCCGTAACGCGCGGGTTTGCCGTTCACCAGCACCTTCGAGATCCGCAGAGGACCGAAGGACAACGAGAAGGACGACAGCGAGGTGCAGGAAGCCTGCAACACCGCGCGCCCGGTCAGGCGCGCGGAGTACGGCTTGTAATCAAGCTCTAGCGCGTAATGGTGTACGGAGAAGCTCATGTCCACGCGGAGATCGGGTTGCCCAGCCAACGGGTTCCCGACGGTACATCCTCTCCGCGCATGACGAGAGAGGCGGGTCCGATCGTGGTGTGAGCGCCCACGGACACCCCGGGCAGCACGATGCCGTGCGGGCCCAAAGTAGAACCGGCGCCCAGTTCGACGCGGTCCATCCGCAGGATCCGGTCGTGGAACAGGTGCGTCTGCACGACGCAGCCGCGGTTCACCGACGCGCCGGCACCCAGTTTCACCAGGTCGGCCTCGGGCAGCCAGTACGACTCGCACCACACGCCGCGGCCGACCGACGCGCCCAGCGAGCGCAGCCACAGGTTCATCAGCGGCGTGCCACCGGAGAACCCGATGAGCCACGGCACCGCGAGCACCTCGATGAACGTGTCCGCCAGCTCGTTGCGCCACACGAACGCCGACCACAGCGGGTACTCACGCACCTTGAAGCGGCCCACGAGCGCCCACTTGGCGACGACGGCCACGAGGCACGCGGCCACACCGGCACCCAGCAGCACGACGCCGGACCACCAGACCCCGAACTCCTTCAGGGCGAACAGCACCAGCACGACGAGAGCGACGTTCAGCATCACCGGGACGAACCGGCACAGCTCGACCAGCGCCCGCGCCCACATGAGGTGCTTGGGCGGGTCGAACGTGCGCGACTGGTCCGACACCTCGGCGGCGCGCGGCAGCTTCATCGGCGGCATGCCCAGGTACGACGAACCGGCCTTGGCCCGCTTCGGCGCCGCCGACAGCACGCCGACGAGCCCGCCCTTGGGGACGTTGCGGCCCGGCGCGGTCATGCCCGAGTTGCCCAGGAACGCCCGCTTGCCCACGCGCGCCGTGGCGATGCGCAGCCAGCCGCCGCCGAGCTCGTACGTCGCGACCATCGTGTCGTCGGCCAGGAACGCCCCGTCGCCCACTCGGGTCATCTTCGGCAGCGCGACCACGGTCGACGCCTCGACGTTGCGGCCGACCTTCATGCCGAGCAGCCGCAGCCACACCGGCGTGAACAGCGACGCGTACAGCGGGAACAGGGCCGTGCGCGCGTTGTTCATCAACCGCTCGGTCGTCCACGCCGCCCACGCGACGCGGCTGTGCACGGGGTAGTGGCCCTCGCGCATGCCGATGCCCAGCAGGCGCACCGAGACCAGGATCAGCAGCGCGTAGGTGCCGAACCAGATCGCCGAGGCGACCGGGACGTCCCACAGCGCCGACGTCAGGGTGACCGGCCGGCGCAGCACGTAGAGCAGGGCCGGGGCCGCCGCCAGCAGCGGCAGTGCGGCCAGCAGGCCGGACGAGACTCCGTACATGAGGTTCCAGAAGCGCGACCGCTCCGGGCGGCGCGACGGGAACGAGCGCGCCGCCTTGCCCTCGCGGGTGGCGGGCACGCCTGACCAGCGCTGACCGGTCGGCACGGACCTGACGACACCCGAACCGGGCGCCACCTCGGCCTTCTTGCCGATCCGCGCGCCGGGGAACAGCGTGCTGCGCGCACCGACGGTCGCACCCGCGCCGATCCTGATGCGGCCGATGCGCAGCCGGTCGCCGTCCAGCCACCAGCCGGACAGGTCGACCTCGGGCTCGACGGCGGCGCCGCGCCCGACCTTCAGCATGCCCGTGACCGGCGGCAACGAGTGCAGGTCGACACCGGGGCCGATCTTCGCGCCCAACGCCCGTGCGTAGTGCGTGACCCAGGAGCCGGAAAGATCGGTGGCGCGTGACATCTGCGCCAGCATCTCCGCGGTCCACAGTCGCAGGTGGACGGAGCCACCGCGCGGGTACTCGCCGGGCTTCACGCCGCGCAGCAGCAACCGGGCGCCACCGGCGGAGATCGCGAGGCGTCCGGCGGGGCTGAGGAAGACCGCGAACCCCGCGGCCACCCACCACCACGACACGGACGTCCAGCCCAGCACGTTCGACAGGGCCGTCAGCGCGACGACCCAGCGGGCGCCGGCGATCGTGAGCAGCGGGATCATCAGCAGCGTCTGGACGACGCCGGTCCAGCGGGGCGTCGGCGCGACCTCGTGCACCTCGGCCGTCTCGCCGTACGACTCCAGCCGCCGTGCCAGCTTGTACAGCGTCGGGTTCTGGTAGATGTCCGACACCGACGTGCTCGGGTACCGAGTGCGGACCATCGAGACCAGCTGTGCGGCACCCAGCGAGCTGCCGCCGGACGAGAAGAAGTTCGCACCCTCGGAAGCGGGCCCGGAACCGAGCACCGCGGCCCACTGCTCCGCGAGCCAGCCCTCGAGCCCGGAGAACACCACTCCGGCGGTGTCCATCGACGCCAGCGGCCACGGCAGCGCGGCGCGGTCGACCTTGCCGGACGTGCGCGTCGGCAGCGTCTCGACCACGGCGATCAGCGGGACGAGAGCCGCGGGCAGTTCCGCACGCAGCTGCTCGACGGCCGCGTCCTGGTCGAACTCGCCGTCGGTCAGCACGTAGCCGACGAGGATCTGGTTGCCGCCCCGCGTCGTGCGCACGGCGGCGGCCGCTCCGGCGACACCGGGCAGCGCCGCCAGCGCCGCGTCGACCTCGCCGAGCTCGATGCGGCGGCCGCCGAGCTTGATCTGCTCGTCGCCGCGGCCGAGGAAGACGAGGCCCTCCGGCTCGGCGCGGACCACGTCACCGCTGCGGTACGCGCGGTCCCAGCCCATCGAGGGCAACGGCGCGTACTTCTGCGCGTCCTTCTCGGCGTCGAGGTAGCGCGCGAGGCCGACGCCGCCGATCACCAGTTCGCCGGACTCACCCATGGGCACGACCTCGCCCTGGGCGTCCACGACGACGAGCTCCCAGCCGTCCAGCGGCAGGCCGATGCGCACGGGACCGGTGCCGGTCATCTGCGCGGCGCAGGCGACGACCGTCGCCTCCGTCGGCCCGTAGGTGTTCCAGACCTCGCGGCCGTCGACGGCGAGCCGTTCGACCAGCTCAGGCGGGCAGGCCTCGCCGCCGAAGATCAGCAACCGGACGTCGTCCAGCGCCTCGACCGGCCACAGCGCGGCCAGCGTCGGCACCGTGGAGACGACGGTGATCTCCTGCTCGACCAGCCACGGGCCCAGGTCCATGCCCGTGCGCACCAACGAGCGCGGCGCGGGCACCAGGCAGGCGCCGTAGCGCCACGCGAGCCACATCTCCTCGCAGGAGGCGTCGAACGCGACGGAGAGCCCGGCCAGCACGCGGTCGTCCGGCCCGATCGGCTCGTCCTGCAGGAACAGGCGCGCCTCGGCGTCCACGAACGCGGCGGCGCTGCGGTGCGTCACCGCGACGCCCTTGGGCTTACCGGTCGAACCGGACGTGAAGATGATCCACGCGTCGTTGTCCAGACCCGGTTCGCCGGGCACGCCGAGCGTGGTGCCGTGCCGCACGAGGGAGCGGCCCTCGCCGAGCACCGCACCGACTTGCGCCTCACCGAAGACCAGCTCCGCCCGCTCGTCCGGGTCCTCGAAGTCGACGGGCACGTAGGCCGCGCCGGCCGCGAGGGCCGCCAGGATCGAGACGTAGAGGTCGACCGTGCCGGACGGCACGCGAATGCCGACCCGGTCGCCGGCCCCGACGCCCTCGGCGGCGAGCTTTTCCTTGATTTCCAGTACTTCCGTGATCAGTGCGCGGTACGTCAGCGCGGTGGTGCCGTCGTCGACGGCCAGCGCGTCCGGGTACCTGTCGGCACTCGCGCGCAGGATGTCCAGGAGGGTGCGCGGTGTGGGCGCCTCGCCTGCGGTGAACATCGATCGAAGGACAACGGGTTCAGCCGCGATCGTCACGTCAGCGTCACTTCTCACCCTCTCGGCAACCGGTAGCTGTACAACTTTACAGCCACGTAACGGACTACCTCTCTCCCGAGTACGGACCCTCACAGGTGACCTCAGTCACCGCAACACTTTCGAGTGACTTCTTCGCGTTGTGGCGCGCGAGGTTCCACTCCCGCCAGTCCTGCTCGACGGTGCGATTCTTCATCCACCGCAAGGCACACGAGCGTTCGTAGGCCGGCAGCCTGACCAACGCGGGCACCGCGTCCTCCGACAACTGCGACAGGTAGTACGTGTCGATCTTCTTCGTCGCCTCGAACCGCGACACGTTGTAGTCGGCGACCACCCGTTCGGGGTTCATCGCCACCACCGCGAGGAAGAACGCGGCGCCGGTCGCGACGATCGCCTTGGGCAACCACTTGGCGCGCAACGAGATTCCGCTCGCGATCACCATGAGGTACACGACCGCCAGCCACACCTCGCACGACGCGACGAGCAGCCGCAGCACCGTCCACCCGTACGCCTGCTGGTAGAACCACATGCGGCTCAAGGCACTCGCCACGATGACCAGCGTGAGAACAGCCAGTGAACCGAGCAACACCCGCAGCCACAACTGTTCCTGCTTGGTCTTCTTCACGGCGAACCGCGCGACACCGGCGATTACGCCGAGCGTGAGAACGGCGACCCACAGCAGCTGCCAGAACCCGGACCGCGCGTACTCGGCGAACGTCACGCCCGCCGTCCTCATCACGTAGGCCTCGCCACCGAACAGCACCGCGAGCTGCGTCCCCACGAACCCGGTGAACAGCAACACGAGCACACCGACCGGCAGCCCGTAGTCCTTGAGCCGCAACGACCCCGGCTTGCCCTCGGCGTCCTCGTCGATCTCCGGCGGCGCCGCCACCAGGTAGCAGGCACCCAAAGCACCGAACGCCGCGACAACCCCGAAGAACGTCTTCTGCACGTACGTGCCGAGTTCGAGGTCCGGCACCAGGCCCTCGAGGAAGTCGGCGAACCCCTTGTCCGCCCCGGCCAGCAGCGACCCGAAGACCACCAGCAACACCAGCGCCACACCGACGGAGATGAACGGCCGGATCCCGATCGGCCCCCGCCTGCGGGCACCCTTCGCCACCCACGGAATGGACCGAAGCCCGCCCAGCCCGACACCCAGGGCGCCGAACACGAGCCCGCGCACGGTCTTGCCGCCGGCCATGGCGATCGACCCGCACAACATCGACGCCATCAGCGCCAGCGGGAACACCCACTCCGCGGCGCGCAGGAAGCCCATCGCGAGGAACGCCAGCGCGCCCGCCAGCCACAGTGCCCGCTCGACCGTCGGCCTGCCCGCGTAGAACAGCACCCCGCCGACGCCCACGAGTCCCGCCAGGAACCAGCCGATGCCGTTGTTCGGCGCGGCTAAGAACGCGCCGCCCAGACCTGCGACGAGGCCCGCGACCAGGGCTTTGCCCGGCGCACCGGTGGTGGGTGGACGCCACCAGGGCATGAACGGCACGCCGGGTGCCGTCATGGCGGCCGCCGCCGGGTAGCGGGGCGGGCCCTGCCACGGGGACGGCGGGGGGAGGGTGGCGGTGACGACCGCGGCCTGCTGGGCGGGCTGCGGTGTTTCCGCGGGCTTGGGCTGCTCCGCGACTGGCTTCGCCTTCGCGGGCTGCGCGGGTTGCGGTGTCTCTGCTGGCTTGGGCTCGTCCGCGACCGCGGCGGCCTTCGCCTTCGCCGGCTGATCTTGTCGGACCTCCTGAGTAGGTTGAGTCGCAGGGGTTCCCGACTCGGGGGTACCCCTGCGCGAGCCTGCCCCGGCCTCGCCAGCGGCCCCAACTGTGGCCTTGCCAACGGGCCCAGCCCCGGCCTCGTCAGCGGCCCCAGCGGCCTCGCCAGCACCCTGACCAGCGCGTTCGTCGACGCCCCCACCCTCAGCGGGTTCCGGCGAGCCCCCAGAGCCCGCCGGCTTCCCGCTCCCGGACACCGGCCGATACCCGGTCTTGCGGAAGTTCCGGTACTTCGGCCGCCCAGCGGCCTTGTCGTCAGTCATGTCTCTCTCCATAAGCCCGAAAAGGGCGCGCTTCACCGCCACACCGGCGATCGCGGTGCGAACGAACAGGTCAGTCAGGAAGTCAGCGGGGCAAGGTCACCCGGATGCACGAGCCGGGGTCCACCACGGCGATCGTCCCGCCGTGCAGGTCCACCACCCACCGGGCGATGGCGAGCCCGAGCCCGGTCCCGCCACCGCCCGCCCTCTCCCCCCGGGTGAACCTCTCGAAGATCCGCGACCGGTCGGCCGGCGCGATGCCGGGCCCCTCGTCCCGCACCTCCAGCACCACGCACGAAGCCGTGGAGTACCCGGCCACGGACACCAACCCCCCGGTGGGTCCGTGCCGGGCGGCGTTGTCCACCAGGTTCACCAGCACCTGGTGCAGCCGCTCCCCGTCGGCGAGGACGGTCAGGTCCCCGGCGACGTCGATCGAGAACGACGCCGAGGGGGCCGCCACCGCCGCCTCCGCCACCACGTCGGCGACCAGGGACGAGACGGACAGCGTCTCGCGGTTCAGGGACAGCACGCCGGCGTCGATCTTCGACAGGTCCAGCAGTTCGGTGACCAGCCGCCCCAGTCGTTCGGTCTGCGCCAGCGCGGTCCGCATGGTCGCCGCGTCGGCCACCGCCACCCCGTCGACCACGTTCTCCAGCACGGCCTGCAACGCCGAGATCGGGGTCCGCAGCTCGTGCGACACGTTCGCGATCAGTTCCCGCCGCTGCTGGTCCGCGGCGGCGAGGTCGGCGGCCATCACCGTGAACGCCTCGGCCAGCTGCCCCACCTCGTCGGACGACGTGGCGCGGATCGACCGCGAGTAGTCGCCGGACGCCATCGACCGGGCGGCAGAGGTCATCTCCCGCAACGGCGAGGTCATGCCGTGCGCCAGCAACTGCGAGGTCAGCAACCCCAGCACGAGCGCGATGAGCGTCGTGCGAGGCGGCAACCACCCGGTCACGTAACGGAAGTAGGCGAACGAGACGCACCCGGACACCACGATCACCATGCCGAGCTTGAGCTTGATCGACCGCACCGAGTCCAGCGGACGCGGCAGCAGGTCCAGCAGGTCCAGCAACCGCCTCACGAAGACACCTTCTTGGCGGGTACTTCCAGCGCGTACCCCACGCCGTGCACGGTCCTGATCAGGTCGGCCCCGAGCTTGCGCCGCAGCGCCTTCACGTGGCTGTCGACCGTCCGCGACGACGCTCCCTCGTGCCACCCGCACGCCTCGGCCAGCAACCGTTCCCTGGCCTGCACGGCGGACGGCCGCTCGGCCAGGAACACCAGCAGGTCGTACTCGGTGGGCGTCAGGTGGGCCTCGACCCCGGAGCGTGACACCCGCCGTGAGGCCAGGTCGATCAGCAGGTCACCCAGCTCCATCGACTGCGTCGACGCCGCCCGCGACACCCGCCGCAGCAGCACGTGCACCCGTGCCGCCAGTTCGCGCATCGAGAACGGCTTGGTCAGGTAGTCGTCCGCCCCCACGGCGAGCCCGACCAGCAGATCGGTCTCGTCCCCCCGCGCGGTCAGCATCAGCACCGGCACCGAACGCGACGCCTGGATCCGCCGGCACACCTCGAGCCCGTCGAACCCCGGCAGCATCACGTCGAGAACGACCAGGTCAGGGAGGAACGCGGCCGCCTGGGCGACCCCGGACGGCCCGTCGTGGGCCACCGCCACCCCGAACCCCTCGGCCCGCAGCCGCACGGCCACGGACTCGGCGATCGTGATGTCGTCCTCCACGACGAGCACCCTGCGCTGACCTGTCATGACGGCGACTTTATGGGTATGTCGTGGAGGACGCCGGGACAAGTTGTGAAGATCGTGTGCAGAAGCTTGTAGGTTCTCGGCATGAACGTCCTCGAAGCGGTCCTGGAGAGGATCACCTACGCCAACGAGGACAACGGCTACACCGTCGCGAAGGTCGACACCGGCCGCGGTGACCTGGTCACGGTCGTCGGCGCGCTGCTCGGCGCGCAACCCGGCGAGTCGATCCGCATGCGCGGCACCTGGGGCTCGCACCCGCAGTACGGCAAGCAGTTCCACGTCGACGACTACACGACGATCCTGCCCGCGACGATCCAGGGCATCCGCCGCTACCTCGGCTCCGGCCTGATCAAGGGCATCGGCCCGGTGCTGGCGGACAAGATCGTCACCCACTTCGGCGTGGACGCCCTGGACGTCATCGAGCACTCCCCGGAACGCCTCATCGAGGTCCCGAAGCTCGGTCCCAAGCGCACGAAGCTCATCGCGAACGCCTGGGAGGAGCAGAAGGCCATCAAGGAGGTCATGGTCTTCCTGCAGGGCGTCGGTGTCTCCACGAGCCTCGCCGTCCGCGTCTACAAGCAGTACGGGGACAAGGCCATCGAGGTCGTCCGGGAGGAGCCGTACCGGCTCGCGAGCGACGTCTGGGGCATCGGCTTCAAGACCGCCGACGTGATCGCGAAGGCCGTCGGCATCCCGCACGACAGCCCGCAACGCGTCAAGGCGGGCCTGCAGTTCACGCTCTCCGAGGCCACCACCGACGGCAACTGCTACCTGCCGGAACAGGCCCTCATCGCGGAGGCCATCAAGATCCTCCAGGTCGACACCGGCCTGGTCATCGACTGCCTGGCGGAGCTCGTCGAGGAGGAGGGCGTCGTCCGCGAGGAACTGCCGGACGACGAGATCGCCGTCTACCTGGTCCCGTTCCACCGCGCCGAGATCTCGATGGCGGCGCAGCTCAAACGCCTGCTGCACGCCGACACCGACCGCATGCCGAGCTTCGCAGGCGTCGACTGGGACAAGGCCCTCGCCTGGCTCGGCACCGACCTCGAGGAACACCAGGCGGCGGCGGTCAGGCTGGCCCTGACACAGAAGGTCGCGGTGCTGACCGGCGGCCCCGGCTGCGGCAAGAGCTTCACGGTCCGCTCGATCGTCCGCCTGGCCAAGGCGAAACGCGCCAAGGTCGTCCTGGTCGCCCCCACCGGACGCGCCGCGAAACGCCTCGCCGAGCTGACCGGCCACGAGGCCCGCACCGTCCACCGCCTGCTCGAGCTCAAGCCCGGCGGTGACGCGGCGTACGACCGCGACCACCCGCTCGACGCCGACCTGGTGGTCGTGGACGAAGCTTCGATGCTGGACCTGTTGCTGGCCAACAAACTCGTGAAGGCCGTCCCGCCCGGCGCGCACCTCCTCCTGGTCGGCGACGTCGACCAGCTGCCGTCCGTCGGCGCGGGGGAGGTGCTCAGGGACGTGCTGGCGGAGGGGAGCCCGATCCCGAACGTCCGCCTGACGCACATCTTCCGCCAGGCCCAGGAGTCCGGAGTGGTCACGAACGCCCACCGCATCAACAGCGGCGACTACCCGATCGTCCAGGGGCTCCCGGACTTCTTCCTCTTCAGCGCCGACGAGGCCGAGGACGCGGCCACGCTGACCGTCGACGTCGTCGCGAACCGCATCCCGCGCAAGTTCCGCCTCGACCCGCGCAAGGACATCCAGGTCCTCGCCCCGATGCACCGCGGCCCGGCCGGCGCGGGCGCGCTCAACACGGTGCTCCAGGAAGCCCTCACGCCCTCGCGCGACAACCTGCCGGAGAAGCGCTTCGGCGGCAGGGTGTTCAAGCTCGGCGACAAGGTCACCCAGATCCGCAACAACTACGACAAGGGCAAGAACGGCGTCTTCAACGGCACCCTGGGCGTCGTCATCGCGCTCGACCCCGTCGAGCAGAAGCTGACGATCCGCACCGACGAGGACGAGGAAGTCGACTACGAGTTCTCCGAACTGGACGAGCTCAGCCACGCCTACGCCATGACCATCCACCGCTCACAGGGCAGCGAGTACCCGTGCGTGGTCATCCCGATCACGACCAGCGCGTGGATGATGCTGCAACGGAACCTGCTCTACACCGCCGTCACGCGCGCCAAGAAGCTCGTGGTGCTCGTGGGCAGCAAGCGAGCCATCGGCCAGGCCGTGCGCACCGTCGGCGCGGGCCGCCGCCACACGGCGCTGGCCCACCGGCTGAGGACCTCGCAGGCGTTCTGAGTTTCGTCAGTCCAAGCTGCGCACGATGATCGGCTCCAGGCCCTCGTCGTCGTCCGCGGGAGAACCGCGCCAGGGAAACGAGAACTCGGCGACACCGTCGTTGTAAAGGTGATCCATGGCTTGCGCTCCCGCTTCCGCACGACAACTGCACCGATGCCAGGCGGGATGTTATTGATTTTCGTCACAGCGCGCCAAGCGGCCGCTTCCGGTGTCCCAAAAACCGGACGGTAATCATCCGGTCGGTCGAACCGACTGGCGGCGCCCGGCGGAACGGTCGATGATCGGTGATCATGCGGACCGCCGTCGCCCTGCTCGCCTGCCTGGCCCTCCTGTTCAGTCCTGCCCCGGCTCCAGCGAAGGGTCCACAAGCGACATACGTGCTGCGCGTGCCCGCACCGATGGGTGATTCCGCACAACGGTTGCTGGGCCTCGGTTACGACGTGCTGGAGCAGCGCGACGGCGCCGACCTGTTCGTCGTCGGCGATCCGCAGACCTCGCAGAAGCTCCGTGGGGACGGTTTCCCGTCCACTGTCGAGACGGCGATGCCCCCGACCCAAAGGGCACCGCGCTCGCTCGGTGACGCGACCTACTACGGCGGCTACCGGACCGTGACCGCGCAGCTCGCCCACCTGAACGAGGTCGCCCGGGCGCACCCCGACCTCGCCACGGTCGTCGACTACGGCGACTCCTGGCGCAAGACCCAGGGCGGCGGCGGACACGACCTGAAGGCCATCTGCATCACCCGCAAGAGCCCAGGTGACTGCGCGCTGACGCCCACCGCGCCGAAACCGCGCTTGTTCGTCATGGGCCAGCTGCACGCCCGCGAGATCACCACCGGCGACATGGCGTGGCGGTTCATCGACGACCTGGTCGGCTCCGACCTCACCGCGAAGCTCGGTGACCTGGAGGTCTGGGTCGTCCCGATCGCGAACCCGGACGGCGTCGAGATCGTCGAGTCCGGCGGCGACACGCCCGTGCTGCACCGCAAGAACGCGAACGGCACGTGCACCTCAGGCCCGCGCGGCGTCGACCTCAACCGCAACGCGGGCTCGCACTGGGGCGAGGTCGGCTCGTCCGCGAACAAGTGCAGCGAGACCTACCAGGGCCCGCGCGCCGACTCGGAGGTGGAGGTGCAGGCGCTGGAGTCGTTGTGGCGCAAGCTCTACCGCGACACCCGCGCGCCGAGCGACACCGCGGCGGCCTCCGCCGACACGACCGGCGCCGTGATCTCCATGCACAGCTTCGGCGACTACGTGCTCTTCCCGTGGGGCTGGAGCACGCAGAAGACGGGCAACGACGCCGCCCTGCGCAAGATGGCGAACGACCAGGCGGCGCTGTCCGGTTTCGCCGCGGGCCAGCCGGGCGAGCTGCTCTACAACGCGTCCGGCGCGACCGACGACTGGGTGTACGACGACCTGGGCGTGCCGAGCTTCGTCTGGGAGATCGGCGCGGGATCGGGCCGCTGCGGTGGCTTCCTGCCGCCGTTCTCGTGCCAGCAGGACGTGCATTGGCCGAAAGTGCGTCCCATGCTCGTTTCGGCCATGAATGCAGCAAAACGCCCGTACTGACGCATTGTGGAGGCATGGGGACACGCTTACTCGCAACTCTTGCCGCGTTCAGCCTGCTCTTCACCGGTACGGCGGTCGCAGACGACACCCAGGTCGACCGCAGGATCGTCCAGGAGGGGCTGGACGAGCTCGCCGCGACGGGCACCGCGCAGGGCACCCAACTGCGCGTCACGGACGGCCGCAACCGCTTCACCGCGCGTTCCGGCACCGCCGAGATGAACAACCCGCGCCCGGTCCCGCTCAACGGCCGGTTCCGCGCGGGCAGCATCACCAAGTCCTTCACCTCCACCGTCACGCTGCAGCTCGCCGGCGAGGGCAGGATCTCGCTGGACGCTCCCGCCGACCGGTACCTGCCCGGCTTGATCGACCAGCGGATCACCGTCCGCCAGCTGCTCCAGATGACCGGCGGGCTCTTCAACTACACCAACGAGCTCCCGTTCGACCCGCAGGGCTTCGAGGCGATCCGGTTCAAGCGGTGGCAGCCGGAGGAGCTCGTCGCGATCTCCACGAGCAAGCCGCTCGACTTCGAGCCCGGCACGCGGTGGGAGTACAACAACACCAACTACGTCATCCTCGGCATGCTGATCGAGAAGGTCACCGGCAGGAAGTACGAGCAGGTCGTCGCACAACGCGTCCTGAAGCCGTTGCACCTCGACGAGACCACGTTCCCGGGCAATGACCCGGAGATCCGCGGTCCGCACGCCCACTCGTACGGGATCGTGAACGGGCAGCCGGTCGACACCACGCGCTGGAACCCGTCCGTGTTCTGGGCCGTCGGTGACGTCATCACGACCACCAAGGACCTCGACACCTTCTACGCAGCGCTGCTCACCGGCAAGCTCCTCAAGCCCGCCCAGCAGGCCGAACTCACCAAGACGACCGCAGTGAGCACCGACTACGGCCTCGGCGTGTTCGTGGAGAAGGCCCCGTGCGGCACCACGATCATCGGCCACCCCGGCGGTGTGCCGGGCTTCGCGAGCTACGCCTACTCGACGCCGGACCTGAAGCGCCGCGCGGAGCTCTCCATCTCCACCGGCGTCGGCACGGGTGACCCGAACCCGGCATTCGAGAAGCTGATCAACGAGATCTTCTGCTGAACGGCGTCAGGGAAACCCCTTAGGCCGCCTCGGCCCCTGGTCTGATGTAAGAGCACGCGGGGCTGCGGCAGGGTGCGGGCATGGGGATCAAGACCATCGCCGCCCTGACCGCGGCCTGCCTGCTCGTCACCGGCGGCACCGCGCTCGCGAGTACCGATCGCAAGATCGTCCAGGAAGGCCTGGACGACTGGATCAGGGCCGGCACGCTCGGCACCCAGATCCGCGTCACCAGCGGGAAGGAGCAGTTCACCGCCCGTTCCGGCGTGGCGCAGCTGAACACGGCCAAGCCCGTTCCGCTCAACGGGAAGTTCCGCGCGGGCAGCATCACGAAGACCTTCGCCTCCACCGTCGTGCTCCAGCTCGCCGGTGAGGGCGAGGTCGTGCTGGACGCGCCGGTCGAGCGCTACCTGCCGGGCCTGGTGGACAGCCGCATCACCGTCCGCGACCTGCTCCAGCACACCAGCGGCCTCTACAACTTCACCGACACCGTGCAGCTGGAGCCGGACGTGTTCGAGCCGATCCGGTACCGGCACTGGACGCCGGCGGAGATCGTCCGGATCGCCACCGGCAGGCCGCTGGACTTCGAGCCGGGCACGCGGTTCAGCTACTCCAACACGAACTACGTCGTCGTCGGCCTGCTGATCGAGAAGCTCACAGGCAGGAGCTTCGAGCACCAGGTCAAGCGGCGCATCCTCGCACCGCTCCGGCTGAGCGACACCGACCTGCCGACCAGCGACGTGAACATCCGCGGCCCTCACGCGCACGGCTACTGGCGCTACAACGGCGAGCCGTCCGACATCACGCGTTTCAACCCTTCCGTCGCCTGGGTGGCCGGCCACGTGGTGTCGACGACGAAGGACCTCGACACGTTCGTCGACGCGCTCATCGACGGCAAGCTGCTCAAGCCCGCCCAACAGCGCGAACTCCTCAAGACCACGGCCATCAGCCCGAACTACGGCCTGGGCCTGGAGGTCGAGGTCCTGAGCTGCGGGACCACCGTCGTGGGGCACAACGGCGGCACGCCCGGCTACCTGTCGTCCATGGCCACCAGCACGGACACCCGCAAGCGCATGACGCTGAGCGCCACCACCGGACCTGACCAGGGCAACCCCGGCGAGGGCTACGACAAGATCATGAACGCCGTCTTCTGTTGACGTTTTCTCAGCAAAACCCCTAGGGCCTTCGTACGACTGAAGGTGGATGCGCGCTGACACCTCGCCTCGACAGGGTGTGAGCATGGGGATTCGATTGGTAGCCACAGTCACCGCGACGAGCCTGCTGGCTCTGACCACGGTGGGCGTCGCGTCGGCGGACACGTCGAGCGTCGACCGCAAGGTCGTCCAGCAGGCTCTGGACCAGATCACGCAGAGCGGGGCGGCTCTGGGCGTGCAGGCCAGGGTCACGGACGGGCGGCAGCGGTTCACCGCCGGCTCCGGCACGGCCGAACTGAACAGCGACAGGCCGGTGCCGCAGAACGGCAGGTACCGCGTCGGCAGCATCACCAAGACGTTCGTGTCGACGGTGACGTTGCAGCTCGCGGGGGAGGGGAAGGTCGACCTGGACGCACCGGTCGTCCGCTACCTGCCCGGCCTGATCGACGGCCGCATCACCGTCCGCCAGGTGCTGCAGCACACGAGCGGTCTCTTCAACTACACCAACGCGTTGCCGCTCAGCCCGGACGAGTTCGAGCAGATCCGCTACAAGAACTGGTCACCGCAGGAGCTCCTCGCGCTCTCCACGAGCAAGCCGCTCGACTTCGAGCCCGGTACGCAGTGGAACTACTCCAACACGAACTACGTCGTCGCCGGCCTGCTGATCGAGAAGATCACCGGCAATCCGTACGAGAAGGCCGTCGAGCAGCGGATCCTGAAGCCGTTGCGCCTCAACGACACCGAGGTGCCGGGCGGCAAGGTCGGCATCAGCGGCCCGCACGCGCGCGCCTACTGGACCGTGGCGGGCAAGCCGTCCGAGATCACCCGCTTGAACCCGTCGGTGGCCTGGGCCGCCGGTGAGATGATCTCCACGACCCGTGACCTCGACACGTTCGTCACCGCCCTGTCGAGCGGCAAGCTGCTCAAGCCCGCGCAGCAGCAGGAGATCAGCAAGACCACGGCCGTGAGCCCCGAGTACGGACTCGGCCTGCAGGTGCAGACGCTGCCGTGCGGCACCAAGGTGTGGGGTCACGGCGGCGGCATCCCCGGTTACTCCTCGGAGATGATGACCACGCCTGACAGCAAGAAGCGGTTCGAGCTCAACGCCACCAGTGGCCCCACCGAAGGCAACCCCGGTGGCGCCTTCACCAAGCTCCTCACCGAGGTCTTCTGCTGATCATGAAACTCGTAGCCGCACTCACCGCGGTCACCCTGCTCGCCACGGCCGGTGTCGCTTCGGCGGCACCGGCCCGGCAGGG
Organism: Lentzea californiensis; assembly: GCF_024648825.1. Classification (GTDB taxonomy): domain Bacteria; phylum Actinomycetota; class Actinomycetes; order Mycobacteriales; family Pseudonocardiaceae; genus Lentzea; species Lentzea californiensis. Next base: position 154,560 of record NZ_JANBBE010000012.1, on the reverse strand, counting down.
TGCCGTGCAGGAGATCATCGACCAGCTCACGACGTCCGGTGGCGCACTGGGCATCCAGGCGCGGATCAACGGACGTGACACCGTCCGCTCCGGCGTCGCCGAGCTGGGTTCCCGGAAACCCGTGCCGCACAACGGAACCTTTCGCATCGGCAGCGTCACCAAGCCGTTCGTGTCGACCGTGGTCCTGCAACTCGCGGGGGAGGGGAAGGTCGGTCTGGACGCGCCGGTCGTCCGCTACCTGCCAGGTCTGGTCGACGACCGCATCACCGTCCGCCAGTTGTTGCAGCACACCAGCGGCCTCCACAACTACACGGACTCGATGCCGCTGGACCCGGCAGGGTTCCCGTCGATCCGCTTCAGGACGTGGAAGCCTCAGGAGCTGCTCGCGATCGCCACGAGCAAGCCGCTTGACTTCGAGCCCGGCACGAGTTGGAACTACTCCAACACGAACTACGTCGTGGCGGGTCTGCTGGTCGAGGAAGTCACCGGCAGGCCGTTCCAGCAGGCCGTCGAGCAGCGGATCCTCAAGCCGTTGCGGCTCAGGGACACCGTGCTGCCCAGGAACTCGGTGGAGGTGCCCGGCCCGCACGCGCACGGCTACTTCCCCGATGCCTCCGGCAAACCTGTTGACGTCACGCGGCTCAACCCGTCGTGGGGCGGGGCGGCGGGGGAGATGATCTCGACGACCCGCGACCTGGACACGTTCCTGACGGCCCTGCTGGCCGGAAAGCTGCTCGAACCGTTGCAGCAGAAGGAACTTACGAAGACGACAACGGTGAGCCCCGGCTACGGCCTGGGTGTCGCGGTCGCGTCGTTGCCCTGCGGCACGAAGGTCTACGGCCACGACGGCCAGATCCACGGCTACGGGACGATGATGGTCGGCACGCCGGAAGGCAAGCGCCTCGAACTGTCCCTCACCGAGGCCGCCGATGGCGGTACCCCCGGCGACGGCTACCGCAGGCTGCTGGACCACGTCTTCTGCTGATTTTCGGGCAAAACAAAAGGGGAGCTGGGTTGACCCAGCTCCCCTCCCGGCGTTGAGAAGGACTACCCGAGGGCGTTCTTCATCGCTGTGATCAACTCACCGTTCGCGGTGTCACCGTTGAGCTCCCAGAAGAACGCGCCGCCGAGACCCTGGCCGCGTGCCCACTGGATCTTGCTGGTGATCGTCTGCGGGGTGTCGTAGCTCCACCACTGGCCGTTGCAGAACGCGTAGGCCGTGCCGGCGATGGTGCCGGTGGCGGGGCACTTGGTCTTCAGGACCTTGTAGTCCTCGATGCCCGCCTCGAAGGTGCCCGGAGCCGGACCCGTCGCCGTGCCACCGGGGGCAGCCTGCGTCACGCCGGTCCAGCCGCGGCCGTAGAAGCCGATGCCGAGCAGGAGCTTGCTGGCCGGAACGCCCTTGGAACGCAGCTTCGAGATCGCGGCCTCGGAGTTGAAGCCGGCGGTCGGGATGCCGCTGTACGAGGTCAGCGGGGAGTGCGGAGCCGTCGGGCCCTGAGCCGCCCATCCACCGAAGTAGTCGTACGTCATGACGTTGTACCAGTCGAGGAACGCCGCTGCGGGGCCGTAGTCGGCGGCGTCGATCTTGCCGCCGGCGGAACCGTCAGCCGTGATCGCAGCGGTGACGAGGAAGTTCTGGCCGAACTTCTTGCGCAGCGCCTCCGCCATGTTCTTGAACGCGGCCGCACCACTCGCGTCGCACGTCAGGCCACAGGCGTTCGGGTACTCCCAGTCGATGTCGATGCCGTCGAACAGGCCCGCCCAGCGCGGGTCCTTCAACAGGTCGTAGCAGGAGTTCACGAACGTGTTCAGGTCCTTCGAGGCATCGCCGAAGCCACCGGACCAGGTCCAGCCACCGAAGGAGTACAGCACCTTGAGGTGCGGGTACTTCTTCTTCAGCTTGAGCAGCTGGTTGAAGTTGCCGCGCACCGGCGCGTCCCACACGTCAGCGACGCCGTCGACGCTCTCCGCCGCCGTCATCGACTTCTCGATGGCGGGGAAGGTCTCGCCGATGGTGCACTTGCCGCCGGTCACGTTGCCGAACGCGTAGTTGATGTGCGTGAGCTTCGACGCCGAACCCGAGGTGTCGATGTTCTTCACCTGGTAGTTGCGCGCCGGGTACACACCCCACTCCGCGAAGTAGCCCAGGTTAATCTTCCCGGGAGGCGGCGGCGGACCAGTCGTGGTCGTCGTCGTGGTGGTGGTCGTCGTAGTCGTGGACGTAGTCGTGGTGGTCGTCGGGTTGGTCCCGCCGGCCTCACACGAGCCACCGTTGAGCTTGCAGTTGGTCGGCGCGCCGAACGTGCCGGAGTAGGAGCCGTTGAAGCCGAAGCTCACCGACCCGCCGACACCGATGCTGCCGTTCCAGGTGTTCTTGACCGTGACGGTCTGACCGCTCGTCGTGTACGAGCCGTCCCACAGCGAGGTGACCTTGTGGTTCGCCGGCATCGTGAACTCGACGGTCCACGACGTCAGGGCCGACGCGCTGTTGTTCTTGATCGTGTATTTGCCTTCGAAGCCGGTTCCCCAGTCGGAACCCTTCGAGAACGTGGCGGAAACGCCACCGGCACCGCTGGCAGCGGGCACGACGACGATTCCGAGGACCATCGCGGCAACGGCCGCGAAGAGAGCAGCTAGATGCCATCGGGACTTGGACATCGGTCTCCTCAGACGCAGGGGGTACCGGAACGATGTGGTCCAGACCACTGGAAGGTCAAGGTCTAGACCTCTGCCGTCACTCGAATGGAGCAGCCCGAAAACGGTTTAGTAGGCCCGGGGTGTCCCGTTTCGGTCTAGTTGGTTAACCATTGGAGGGGTTCCGAGACGAACTCCCTTCGGGTCGAGTTTCGCCTGAGCCACTGCACAAAGAGGACGGTCGGCCCTAACTTCGTTCCATGCCAAAGCGTTTCTCCACGGCGCGCGGGCGCGAGTTCGGCGACGCGGTACGGGCCGCGCTGTCCGCCACGGGCATGACCGCGCGCGAGATCTGCGAGAAGATCGACTGGGACCCTGGGAAGTTGTCCGACCTCGTCAACGGCAAGGGCGGCTGCTCAGAGGTGGACCTGGCCGTCCTGCTCGGCTTCTGCCGCACACCGCCAGAAGAGCGGGAGCACCTGTTGGCCGTCTTCCGCAAGACAGACATGAAGGACTGGTGGCAGCAGCACGGAGCCACGCAGCCGGTTCGCCCTCGCACCCTCACGGAACACCTCAAGAAGGCCAAGAAGTTCGTCGGCTGGTCGCCGCTGGCCGTGGCCGGACTGCTTCAGCTGCCTGACTACATCCGTGCGGTCTGCCTGGCGACCGACAAGATCCCTGTCAAGGAGATCGAGGAACGCGTGGTCGCACGTCTGGCCATGCAAGAGGTGTTCCGGCAGCGTCTTGACTGCGTGTTCTACCTCCATGAGCAGGCACTCCAGTTGCCTGTGGGCGGTCCGGATGCGTTGCGCGCGCAGCTGCATCATCTGCTGGAGATGTGGGTGCGGCCGTACATCGACATCAGGATCGTGCCGACCGACGCTGGTGCTCACGCAGGCCTGGCCGGCCCGTTCACGTTGATGGAGTTCGACAGGATCGAGCCGGTCGTCTTCGTGGAAGCGGAGAACTCAAGCCTGGTCATCGAGGGTCGGACTGCTGTCACCGGCTACCAGGACGTTCTCAAGGCTCTCGATCGGATCGCGCTGAATGCGGAAGAATCGCGAGAGAGGATCTCCAAGTACGCAACTTGAGGAGGCGCCTGTCATGTGGCGCAAGAGCAGCTACAGCGCGAACGCGATGGACTGTGTCGAGGTCGGTCTTGGCATCGGCATCCGTGACAGCAAGGCGCCCGCCACCCACCTCGCCGTCGAGCCCGGCTCGTGGTCCGCGTTCCTGCTCTCCGTGAAGGCCGGGAAGTTCGCACGTTCGGGTCAAACCGACTAGTCCGCCGAGCGTCACCACCGCCGGTTCCCAACGATGAGGACGTGAACCTCACCGTTCCTGAACAGGCAAAACGCACACCAGGCCTCGACTCGGTCCAGGCGGCCATCGCCGACCTGCGCGCGGGCCGCCCGGTGCTCGTGGTCGACGACGAGGACCGGGAGAACGAAGGCGACCTGATCATGGCCGCCGAGCACGCCACCCAGCAGGCGCTGGCGTTCTACGTGCGGCACACGAGCGGGCTGATCTGCGCGCCGGTGTCTGCCGAGGTCGCCGACCGGATGCGGCTGCCGTTGATGGTCCAGGACAACGAGGACCCCGAAGGCACCGCCTACACGGTCTCGGTCGACGTCACGAACGGCATCGCGTCCGGTATCTCCGCCGCCGACCGGGCCCGCACGCTGCGCGTCCTCGCTGATCCGTCGAGCACGCCGCAGGACGTGCGCCGGCCAGGGCACGTGTTCCCGTTGCGCGCCAGGGCAGGTGGGCTGAGCGAACGGCGCGGGCACACCGAGGCCGCCGTCGAGCTGATGCGGCTGGCCGGGTTCGAACCGGTCGCCGTGATCAGCGAGGTGTGCGACGAGGACGGCGGTGTCGCGCGGTTGCCGCAGCTCAGGGCATTCGCGGACAGGCACTGGCTGAAACTGGTGTCCATCGAGCAGCTCGCGGCGTTGGTGTCGGAGAGCGTGGTCGCACGATGACGCTGCTCGCGACGGTTTTCGACCTCGACGAGACCCTCGTCGACAGTGCGGCGACGTGGAACCGGGTGATCGGCACGGTCGCGGCCCGCCACGACCACCGCTGGACCCACGCCGACTGGACGGCGATCCAGGGCACCTCGACCTGGAGTGCCTACCTCGCCGAACGGTGCCGCGGCCTCACGCCGGAGCGCGCGGCGTCCGAGTGCGTGGACGGCATGGTCGACGCGATCGCGCGCGGCACGTTCGGATTGCTGCCCGGCGCGGCGGATCTCGTTGCACTGGCGGCGGAACTCGGGCCGGTCGGGCTGGTGTCGGCGTCGCCGCGCAGGTACGTGCGGGCCGCCGCGTCGGCGTCCGGACTGCGCAGGCACGTCGAGGCGATCGTGACGGGTGACGACGTCGTGAACGGCAAGCCCGCGCCCGACCCGTACCTGCTCGCCGCGCGCAAGCTCGGCCTTGATCCCGTGAACGTCCTCGCGGTCGAGGATTCGGCATCGGGCATCCGTTCGGCGCACGCGGCCGGGATGACGGTGCTCGCGATTCCCAGCGCCGCCACGGCCCGCGACTCCGAGGTGCTGGAACTGGCGGCGTGCACGGCGTCCGACGCCCGCGTCGCGGCCAAGGAGATCTGCCGGCTGTGGGTGGAGGTCTACGCGCTCAGCCGATAGCGCGCTCCGCACCCCAGGCCGCGATGTCCTCCCGGCTCTGCAGCCCCAGCTTGTCCCGCAGCCGCTGCAGCCGGGAGGCCACGGTCCGCACGGACACGTTGAGCCGGTTCGCGATCTGCTGGTTCGTGAGCCCGCTCGCCAGCAACGCGACCACCCGCCGCTCGTGGTCGTCGAGCGAGTCGAACGCCGCCTCGGTGCGGTCCAGCCACACCTCGTCCTGGATGAACGCCTCGGTGTCGGCGGCGGTCAACGGGGTGGCCGCGGCCTCTGCGCGCGCGACGGGCAGCATCAGCCGTGCGGTTCGCATGGCACCGGCGACCTTCTCCGCCCAGAACGGGTTCGGCACCACACCGACAGACCGGCGCATGGCCCGTCCGGTCGCTTCCAGCCGTAGCGCGCGCTCGGCCTGACCGCGCGTCAACGCGACCACGGCGAGGCCTTCCAGGGCGTCAGGAGCGGTCAACGGGTTGAGGCCGTCCATCCGCAGCGCCTCCTGGAAGGCATGGGTGGCCTCGTCCAGGTCGCCCTGCACCAGCGAGACGGCGCCGCGTGTGTTGAGAGCGGAGGCGATGCGCGCGGGAACGCCCGACGCGCGCGAGATCGGCAACGCGGACATGACGTTCTTCTCGGCGCGTTCGTGCTTGCCCAGCGACAACGCCGTGCGCGCGAGATCGACCAACGCCGTCGCACGCGCGAGCGGCTCGCCCAGCAGTTCCGCGACGCGCAAGCACTCGGTGTTGTTCTCGACCGACGCCTCCCATTCGCCCGACGACTGCTGAACGGCCGCCAGCGTGCTGCGGCTGCTCATCACCAGCGCGGGCTGCCCGATGTCCCTGACCAGCCGCGACGCCTCGGCGGAGAGTTCGGCGGCCTCGGCGTGATCACCCTGCCCTGCCGCGAAACGGGCGGCGTGGTTCAGCGCCACGCAGCGGTAGTCGTCCCGGGTGGACGGTCGCCGCAGCGCGTCCCGCAGCATCATCCGTGCCTGGCCGAGCAGTCCGCGTCGCGCGGTGCAGTCCGCCAGGGCCGCGGTGAGCAGCAGCAACCGTTCGTCGGCGCGATCGGCCGCCCACTCGACGGTGCCGAGCAGGCTGTCGACGTGGTTGTCGAGCTTGTGCTGCACGTCCGCGGGCATCGACAGCGGCGCGGTGATCAGCACGTCCGACAGGTCCGTGAACCAGCGGGCCAGCGCCTCGTAGGCGACGTCCAGCTCACCGGCCGCCAGCAGCTTCTCCCTGGCGTGCAACCGAACCGTCTCCAGCTGGCGAAACCTCGTGGTGCCCGGGATGGCCGCCAGCAACGACTTCGCCTGCAGCCGCGACAGCACGTCCAGCACGGGTTCCGCGGAGCGTTCCGACGAGCAGACCTCGTTGGCCGCGGCCAGGTCGAACCCGCCGTCGAACACGGAAAGCCGCCGCAGCGCGAACTGCTCGTCCGGCTGCAGCAGCTGGTAGCTCCAGTCGATGGCCTCGCGCAGCGAACTCTGGCGCGACGGCGACTTGCGGCAGCCCAGCGTCAGCAGTTCCAGCGGCTCGTCCATGCGGTCGCAGATGGCCGCGACCGGCAGCAACTGCACCCAGCGCGCCGCCAGTTCGATCGCGAGCGGCATGCCTTCCAGCCGTGCGCACAACAGGGCGACCGCGGCGGTGTCGTCGAGGGTCAGCCGGAAGTCGGGCTTGCGCTCACGAGCCCTGTCCACGAACAGCTTCACGGCCTCCGAGCGCGGCGCCGCCATCGTGACCACGTCCCGATCCGTTGAGGGAACGGGCAAACCCTCGACGTGGAAACTGACCTCACCGGTGATCCACAGAGCTTCGCGCGACGTCGCGAGCACCCGGACACCGGGGCAGCGGTTGAGCAGCACGTCGGTGAGCTCGGCGCACGTGTCGAGGAGGTGCTCGCAGTTGTCGAGGACCACGAGCATTTTCATGTTCACGAGCGTCTCGACCACGGTGTCGCGCAACGGCTCGTCGAACTGGGCGATGACCCCGAGCGCGTCAGCGAGGGCAGGCATGACGTCTCGGGAAGCGGTGATCTCGCCCAGCGAGACGAGCAGGACCCGGTCGGTCCTCCCGCGTCGCAGCCTTCCGGCGGCCTCCAGCGCGAGCCTCGTCTTGCCCGCACCCGCACTGCCGACGAGCGTAACGAGACGATGCCTGCGCAGGAGCTGGTCGAGCTTCGAAAGCTCCTGCTGGCGGCCGACGAACGTGTCGCGCGCGGCGGGCAGGTTCGAGAGCACCCGCACGTTCTGCCTGGTGACGGGCGTTGCCGACACGGTGACCCGCCGCCGATACGCCCGCTGGCGGCATGCGTTGGAGCAGTAGGACCTGCGTTGTTCGGAGGTGGCGGGAGGCATCGTGCCGTCGCAAAGCGCGCAACGTCCGTCGCTGGTCATGAGTCCCTCTCGTCAAGCCGTAACGGCAGGTTGTTCCTGTCTCGGTCCGGCGTTTTCGCAGGTGGTGTGCGGTGAACCGGCACGTGCAACCCGTTACGCCTGCGTGTGCGTGAGACGGTTCGCAACCTGTTCGTTATGCCTGCCTTCCCGTGGCCCTCGTTCGGGAACAAACTGGTGACTGGTCCGGTCTGACAGGGAGTGCGCATGACGTTGACGACGAGCACCTCGTGGGCGAGCGCAGGTCTGCAACTGGTGGACAAACCGCGCACGATCACCGTCGGCATCGCCGACGACGAGGTTCTGATCCGCACGGGAGTCCGCGGTGTGCTGGAACGCGCCGGCAACGTCGTGGTGGTCGGCGAGGCCGGTGACGGCGGCGGAGCACTCGAACTCGCGCGGCGCCAGCGTCCGCAGGTGCTGCTGATGGACGCCTCCATGCCCGGCATGGAAGGCCTCGCGGCGGTGCGGATGGTGCGCAGGCACGTGCCAGGCACGCAGGTGATCATGCTGTGCACGCCGCCGACCGAGGAGATGTTGTTCCCCGCGTTGCGCGCCGGCGCGGCGGGATTCCTGTTCAAGAGCGGCGAACCCGACGCGTTGGTGAACGCCGTGCGCGCCGTCGCCGCCGGAGAGGCCATCCTGTCGCCGTCCGCGACGCGTGCGTTGATCGACCACTTCACCGGCGCCGACTCGGAACGCCGTGACGCCGCACGCAGCCGCATCGGCCTGCTCACTCGACGCGAGCAGGAAGTGTTGGTGTACCTGGCGCAGGGCATGGCGAATGCACGGATCGCACGGCTCATGTACCTCTCAGAAGGGGCTATCAAGGCCCACGTCAGCCGACTGCTGACGAAACTTCGGTGCGACAACCGCGTCCAAGCCGCTCTCATCGCACGCGACGCCGCCCTTCCATGCTGAAACCGACAACTGCTGCCACGGCGCGACGGTCAGCCTAGCCACGGATTTTCGCGCCGCGAAGCAGGTCACCCGGTTGGCCCCGTCCGGAATGATGTCGCTTTCCCGCCAGCGTCTCGGTAGGAATGGCGTCATGCTGGTGGACATGCCGCCGGTCACGTTCTCGGAACAGTTGCACTTTCAAGCACCGCTGTGGCCCGACAGCCTGTTCGGCCACCTCATCGCCACCGCCGTGCCCGGAGTGGAAGAGTGGCGGAACGGTGTCTACCGGCGAACCTTGCGACTTACTTGCGGTTTCGGCATCGCGTCTTTGCGTCCGTTCCCGGATCACGTCGAGTGCACGCTGGAACTGTCGGACTCTCGCGATTCGGCTAGTGCTCTAGACCTTTGCCGGTTTCTGCTGGACCTCGACGCCGATCCGTTAGCGGTCGATGCGGCGTTGTCCGCGGACCCCCTTTTGGCGCCGTTGGTTTCGGCTGCTCCTGGGCGCCGTGTGCCGCGCACGGTCGACGGCGCGGAGTTCGCCATTCGGGCCGTGCTGGGTCAACAGGTGTCGACGAAGGCCGCGCGCACGCACGCAGCACGCCTCGTGACGGCCTTCGGCAAGCCGGTGGGGGACCTGTTCCTGTTCCCACTGTCGTTCGATCCCGCGGCGCTGGCGATGCCCGAGTCCCGCCGCCGCACGATGGCCGCGTTGCTGGGCGCCCTCGAGTCCGGTTTGGACCTGTCTCCCGGCGCGGACCGGGCCGTTGCGCGCGAATGGCTTTCGTCGCTGCCGGGCTTCGGTCCGTGGACCGTCGAGTCGATCCTGATGCGCTCTTTGGGCGATCCCGACGCGTTCCTGCCGACCGATCTGGGCGTCCGGCTGGCCGCGGAGGCCCTGGGACTGCCGTCGACGCCCGCGGCGCTGGTCAGGCGTTCGGAGGCGTGGCGGCCGTGGCGTGCGTACGCGGTGCAGCACCTGTGGGCGACCGGTGATCACGAGGTGAACCGAATCCCGGCCTGACCTGCACGCTCGAGTACATCGCCGACGAGCCGTCCCGCACGAAGCCGGGCAACGCCGGCGGGTCCTGCGCGAACCCGTGCAGGGCATCGAAAACCTCCAGCGCCGTCGCCGGCCGTCCGTCGGGTTCCTTGGCCAGCAACCGTTGCACCAACGGGTCGAGCGCTCCCTCGACCGGCCGCGGCGTCTCCTTGACGTGCTTGTCGAACACCGCGTAAGCCGTTGGTCCGGTGAAGAGTTGTTCGCCCGTCAGCATCTCGTGCAGCACGCACCCCAGCGCGTACAGGTCGCTGCGGGGCTCGGCGGTACCGCGCTGGATCTGCTCCGGCGCCATGTACGAGGGCGTGCCGAGGATCTGGCCGGCCCGGCTGAACGGCGCGACGTCACTCTCCCGTAGCAGCGCGAGGCCGAAGTCCAGCACCTTCACCGCCCCGTCCGGGCACAGCATCAGGTTGGTGGGCTTGAGATCCCGGTGGCAGATGCCCTGTTCGTGCGCCGCCGCCAGCACCGCGGCCGTCTGCGCGGCGATGTTCGCGGCCCAGGCCTCGGGCAGCGGGCCGAACTCGCCGACCAGTTCGTCGACCGTGACGCCGTCGACGAACTGCATGACCTGGAAGAGGCGCTGCTCGAACGTCCCGAAGTCGTACAGCACGGGCACTCCGGGGTGTTCCAGTCTGGCGACGATCCGCGCCTCACGCGCGAACCGCTGCGCCACCTCGTCGTCGCTGCCGGGCAGCCGCAGCAGCTTGACCGCGACGCGCCGATCCAGGCGCAGGTCCCGGCCCTTGTGCACGGCACCCATGCCACCCCGCCCCAGCGGCAGGTCGTCGATCTCGTAGCGGTCGGCGATCAGCACCCTGGGAGCCTAACTGCCGTCACCTGTTCGCTGACCCCGCGCTTCCTCGTACGCGAGGCGACGGTAACAGCGTTTCAGGACATCCCGATCGGGTGAAACTGCCAGACTCACGCTGGCCCGACCTGTCCGCTCAGAAGTCCGCTGTAGCCCAGACGGACCAGCGTGGCGGCCTCGTCCAGGCCCGCTTCCAACGCCTTGAGCTGCGCGAACGCACGTCCGTACCGCTGCTGCTCCGCCAGCGGCAGCGACGGCACCTGCGTCCGGCGCACGTCCAGCCGGGTCGAGCCTGTCGGCGTCCTGGCGAACGCGGCGCGCAGCACGCCCTCCAGGAAATCGGGGTCGACCTTGCGCGGATCGATCTCGTACGTCGCGCCGGTGGGGGACGAGACGACGTGCGGGCCGGGGGCCGCGCGGACCAGCTCGCCGATCGTGGTCATCGGGGGAGCGTCCTGGTGCCGCAACTCGGGCAGCGGGGGCAGGCCGAACGTCGGCTGCGCCGCGAGGTAGGCGGACGCGTCGGTGCCGCTGCGGCGTGACGGGCTCAGGTCGACGTCGTCGTCCAGCAGGTCGATGACCCGCGTGTTCGGGTCGAGCGGGCCCGGTGCCTCGAGGAGCGCGATCTGTTCGGGCGCGCGGCCGATCGGATTGCGCAGCAGCCACAGGTCGCGTCCCGGCTGCACGGTCATCACCGCGCGCACCGCCCCGGCGCGCAGCAGGTTGCCGCGGATCCGCTTGCCGGGCCTGCGCGAGGCCGCCGCGGACGGCAGCAGCACCGCCACCAGCCCGCCGGGCTTCGCCAGCGACAGGGCGTGCTGCAACCACGCCAGCTCCGGTTCGCCGCGGGGTGGCAGGCCGTAGGTCCACCGGGCGTCGCCGACCAGTTCCTCGTGCCCCCACGCCCGGTCGTGCCACGGCGGGTCGCACACCACCGCGTCGGCCTTCGCCTGAACCCCGTTGTGCCGCAACGAGTCGCCGGTGAAGATCTGCGCGGCCGGCATCCGGCGCCGCGCGATGACCGCCGACACGGGATCGAGCTCCTGCCCGATCTTGTTCCGCGCCCTGGACGCCTTCAGCAGACTCCCCGTGCCGCACGCCGGATCGATCACCGTGTCGCCGTCCGTCGTGGCCAGGACGGCCTCGACGACCTCGGGTGGAGTGGGGTTCAGCAGACGGGAGTGGGCCTCCAGGTACCGCTCGTGGAGGAACTCGAACGTCTCCGCGTCGGCCTCGACCGCGGCCAGCGCCTCACCGAGCTTCAGGTCGTCCGCGGTCCGCAGTTGCGTCCACAAGCGCTCGGCCGGGGACACCCGGAACGGCTTCCCGTTGCGCCGAAGCCATGACTCCACGTCGCGCAACAGGTACAACGGACTGGAGGCCGTCCCACCGACCGGCGATGGGAAGTCCTCGAACCGCCGCCGCCAGTTCGACACGGCCGCCCGCCCCACATCGGCGAGGCGCGCTATGTCACCGGCGTTGACCGTCTCATCCATGTTCACAACCGTATTGCTTGTGAACTCACTTCACAACTGATCTACTGGGAGACATGACACACGAGCTGCGCATCGCCGTGGCGACCGATCCTGGGCTCGTCCGCGAGCACAACGAGGATTCGGTCTACGTCCGCGCGGACCTGCAGGCCGTGGCGGACGGCATGGGCGGCCACGAGCACGGTGAAGTGGCCAGCGCGCTCGCGGTCGACGTCCTCGCGGCCTGGAAGGGCGACCTGGGCCCGGCCGTGTCCGAGATCGCGCGCAGACTCGACGCCGAGACGCCCCAGGGCGCCGGCACCACGCTGACCGCCATCCGGTGGGAGGGTCTCGCCTTCCAGCTGGCGCACATCGGCGACTCCCGCGCGTACGTGCTCAGGGAAGGCGAACTCCGCCAGATCTCCCACGACCACACCATGGTCCAGGCGTTGGTGGACGCCGGTCGCATGACGCCGGAAGAAGCCCTGGTGCACCCGCGCCGCGCCTACGTGCTGCGCGCCCTGCAGTCCGGCAACTCGCACGACCCCGACCTCTCGTGGCACCAGGCCAAGATCGAGGACCGCTACCTGCTCTGCAGCGACGGCCTGACCGACTACACCGACCTCGGCGACGTCCACGACGTCCTCCTGTCCACTGAGGACGGCACCGACGCGGCCTGGCAGCTGATCGCGCTGGCGAACGGCAACGGCGGCCCGGACAACATCACCTGCGTGATCATCGACGTCGTCCGCAAAAAGTGGTGGCAGCGCTAGCGAATCCCGTTACGGTCACGGCGTGACTAGAGGCGTTGACCTGGGGAGCACGGCCGCGCGCCGCCTGGCCGAGCTGGAGTGCTGTGAGATCGCTCCGGGGCTGACCGACGCGGAGTTCGCCCGCATCGAGGCCGAGCACGGTGTCGAGTTCGCCGACGACCACCGGGCGTTCCTCGCGGCCGGGCTGCCGGTGAACAGCCCCTTCGAGCCGGAACCGGGTGTCTTCCACACCTGGGAGCAGCCGTGGCCCGAGTGGCGTGGAGGCGACCAGGCCGGACTTCGCGAGCAACTCGAGTGGCCGGTCCGGAAGGTGTTGGAGGAAGTCGAGACCGGCGGTCACTGGAACCGGGCCTGGGGTGAGCGGCCGGACGCACCCGAGGCAGCGTTGGCGGTGGCGCGGCAGGCGCTCGCGGAGGCGCCCAGGCTGGTGCCGGTCTACGGGCACCGGTTCCTGCCCGCGGGGCGCGGCACGTCCGGGCACCCGGTTCTGTCCGTGTGGGGAACGGACATCATCTGCTACGGCACCGATCTGGCCGATTACGTCGACCGGGAGTTCCGCGACCCCGCGCCCGAGTTCCCGGACGACTGGGCACCGCGAGCCACCGTGCCGTTCTGGCGCGATTACCTGTAAATGGAAACGGCCCCCGGCGCATCGCGCCGAGGGCCGCAGCTCTACAAGGGTGTTACAGGTTGGCCGGCATGCCCGACTCGTCGGCGCTCGCCGTCGAGGAACCGCTCAGCAGGTCCTTGACGATCTTGTTGGCTTCCTTCACCGCGGGCGTGATCATCTTGATCTTCACCTTGCCGTTGGTGAGCTTGCCGCCGACGTCGAACGTCTTGTCCTCACCGGGCAGCGGAAGCGCCTGGCAGCCCGTGAACTGCTTGCGCGGGGTGGCGCCGGTCTGGAAGAAGAAGACGATCGGGTCGTCGACGCAGTCCGTGTTGTACGGGAACAGGCCGTGCGAGCCCTCGTTGTCGACACTGATCAGCTTGGCGTTCGGCAGCGCCTTCGCCGTGGCGAGGCCGCCCTCGTACGCGGTGGCGGCGTCGAGCTCGGACTGCGCGACCAGCAGACGCGGGAACGTCTTCTTGTCCGGCTTCGGCATGGCGTTCTTCGTCGGCCAGTACGCGCACAGCGGGGTGCTCATGAACGGCGCGATGAACGGCGCGTTCACGGTCAGGTCCGCGAGCCAGTAGTTCCAGTAGTGCAGGTTCTGGTTCCACTGACCGTCCTGGCAGCGGATCGCCTCGAACGTCGCGTCCCAGGTCTCGACCTCGGCGGCGGCGGTCGTGGTCTTCACCGCGACGCGCTCCTTCTTGGCGATCGCGGCGAGCGCGTTGGCCTTGGCCTTCGCGATGAACGCCTTGTTCTCGTCGGTGAGGCCCTTGGTGGCCAGCATCTTCGAGACGAGTTGCTCGACCTTCTCCGCGTCTGTGCCGGTGGCCGGGGTGCTGATCACCGCGGACACCGCGGCGGCCGCGGTCGGGTACTGGCTCGTGTCGTACATGGCCGGGATCACGAACCACGCGACGAACAGCTGACCCACGAACTCACGGGTGCCGCCGGCCTTCTCCCAGTTGCGGCGGATCTCCATCGGGTCGGTGCCCTGGCCGTACTCGGCGTCGTTGCGCGCCATGTACGGCAGCAGCGCCTCCTGGAACTGGCGGTCGCGGGTGCGCGGCTGCAGGTCCCAGGTGTTCTCGAGGGTCGTCTGCGAGGCGTCGACGGCCGAGTCGAGCAGGAAGCGGTGCGCCTTGCTCGGGAACGTGGCGGCGTACCAGGTGCCGAGCCACGTGCCGTAGGAGTAGCCGATGTAGCTCATCTTCTTCTCGCCGAGCACGACGCGGATGAAGTCCATGTCGTATGCGGTCTGCTCGGTGGTGATGAACTTGGTCAGCGGGTTCTCGAGGCAGCCGTCGACTTTCGCCTTGTTCAGCACGTTGACGTCAGTGCTGTTCGGGACGGTGTAGCTGCAGGTGAGCGGCGAGGAGAGGCCGACACCGCGCGGGTCGAAGCCGATGAAGTCGTACTGGCCGGCGAGGACCGGGGCGCGCAGGGCCATGGCCGCGCCCCACGGCAGGCCGGAGCCGCCGGGGCCACCGGGGTTGACCAGCGCGATGCCCTGGCGGCTGGTGCCCTTGTAGGCGGTCTCGGTCTTGGAGACGCGGACGCCGATCGTGTTGCCGTCGGCCGGGTTGTGCCAGTCGCGCGGGACCTGGATGGTTGCGCAGGCGAGACCCTTGACGGTCTTGAACTTCTTGACGGTCTCCTCTGCCACACCGGGGAAGGTGCACTCCTCCCAGGTCACCTCCTGCGTGGCGAGGGCACCCGCGAGTGCCTGGGTGTCCGGGTCCTGCTTGGCGGCCGCGCTCGCCGTCGGCGTGAGCACGATGCTCGTCGCGATCAGCGCCCCTGTGACCGCGGCGATACCGCCTCTGAAGTACTTCCTCACGGTAGATCCCTTCCTGCCCCCGCACGGCCTGGGTAAGACCGCGCTTGCAACAGAGGAGAAAGGAGAAAACGGCGTTTAACACTCTTGGGTGATGGCAGAAAGTCGCCATGTCTGGAAACTGTCACCGATCGTGCTCATAGAGTGATGAAGATCGTCAGCTCTGTGACTTTGGGTGACTAAAGCCAACCTCGCCGTGATGCCTGGACGCCGAGCTGGAACCGGGTCTGCGCCCCCAGCAACTGCTGCAGCCGGCTCACCCTGCGGTGCACCGTGCGCTCGCTGACGCCGAGCTCGCGCGCGATCGACTCGTCCGTCAGGCCGGCGCTGAGCAGCGCCATCAGCCGCCGGGTGGCCGTGGTTGGCTCCTGCTGGCTGTCCTCCTGGCCGCCAGGGGTGATCGACACCGCCATCCGCCAGAAGGCCTCGAACAACTCGATCAACGCGCTCAGTAGCACGGACGGGTGAATGAGCAGTGCGACGACGTTCCCGCCCTTGACGGTCGGCACCGCGATCAACGCCCGGTCCGAGTCGGCGATCACGAGCTTCAGCGGCACACCGGGGAACGTCCGCGCCTGCTCGCCCACCGCGATGCTCTCCTGCACCGACGCGAACCCGCGTTCGGTCTGCAGCAACGCCGACTCGTACACGACCCGGTAGGCGACACCGCGGGCCAGCGCCGGCGGCTGCGCGGGACTCGCCTCCGGCTGCGGGCTCAGGTACGAACCGGGATCGAGCGCCCGGATCTCCGACTTGGCCTGGCTCTGCATCTCCTCGAACGCGCTGATCACCTCGTCCGCCTCCTTGAGGACCTCGACGAAGTCGACCTCTTTCGCACCGTGCTCGGCATAGGCGGCGGCCAGGAGCTCTGCGGTCTCCCTGGCCCGCACAGCGGCGACCTCGTGCCCCGACGCGATCGCGGCCAGCGCGGAACGCGGCGGGCGCACGTCGTTGTTCCTGATCAGCCCGAGCCGTTCGAGCTCCTCGTGTGCCGGGCCGGGCTCGACGGCGTCTCCGCGCAGCATCGCCAGGTAGAGCTTCTCGGCCTCCGGCGACAGCCCCTCGTGCACACGACTCCCCTCAGTGGTTCTGAACCGAAGGTACCTGGCCAGATGGTTGCAACACGCCTTAGGCGAACCGGCGCATCGCCCCGAGGAACAGGGCGTCGAACGCCCGGTCGGACAACACCCGGCGCGCGAACAGGATCGGCCGTGCCCCGAACCCCGCCGCGTACCTCGTGCGCGGCCTCCTGGCTTCGGCGGCCTTCACGATGACGTCCGCGATCACCTTCGGCTCACTCGCGCGGCCCATCTGCGAGAAGACCCCGGACAACTGCCTGACCTGCCCCGCGTAGGCACCGCCGCCAGAGGTCTTCCGCAGGTTCTCGACCGCGATCCCGCCCCACTCGGTCTTGATCCCGCCGGGCTGGATCACCACGACGTCGATCCCGAACGGCTTCAGTTCAAGCCGCAGCGAGTCGCTGAATCCTTCGACCGCGAACTTCGTCGAGTGGTACCAGGCCCCGAGCGGCTCGTAGATCCGCCCGCCGATGGACGAGACGTTGACGATCCGCCCGCGCCCGGCCTCGCGCATGTGCGGCGACACCAGCTGGACCAGCCGCGCCAGCCCGAACACGTTGACCTCGAACTGGTACCGCGCCTCGTCGAGCGGCACGTCCTCGACGGCGCCGTACGACCCGTACCCGGCGTTGTTGACGAGCACGTCGATCCGCCCGGCCTCCGCGACGACCTGCTTGACGCCCTCGACCATCGACTCGTCCCGCGTCACGTCCATCTCCAGCACCCGGATGCCCTGCGCGGCCAGCCCTTCCATCCGCTGCACCCGCCGTGCCGCCGCGTACACCGTGTAGCCGGCTTTGTGCAGCTCGACCGCCGTGGCCTCGCCGATCCCCGACGAGGCACCCGTGACCAGTGCGACCTTCATGACGCTCTCCTGACTGACCGGTTGGCTGAACTAACCAACTGTTTGGTTGCTGAACCAGGCAACCAGACCGGCGCAGGCCTGTCAACCAACTGGTTAGTTGTCAGAACCAACCGGTTGGTTAGAATGCGGGTGTGGTGAGGGACAAGGAAGCGACCAAGGCCAAGCTGCTCGACGCGGCGATGGACGAGTTCGCGCAGTACGGCGTCGCCGGCGCGCGGGTCGATCGCATCGCGGCCAAGGCCGGGTGCAACAAGGCGATGATCTACGCCTACTTCGACAGCAAGGAAGGGCTGTTCGACGAGCTGCTGAAGATCCAGATCGACCGGATGATCCAGCAGGTCCCGATCACGCCCGAAGACCTGCCCGGCTACGCGGGCCGGTTGTTCGACTCCTACCGCGACCAGCCGCAGCTGCTCAGACTGGCGGCGTACCACCGGCTCGAGAACGGCTTCGAGGCCGTTCCGGCGGCCGAGGCCGAGGCGTACCGGCACAAGGTCGAGGCCATCGGGCGGGCGCAGATGGAAGGCAGGATCTCGGCCGAGTTCAACGCCAACGACCTCCTGGACATGGTCGTGCACATGTCGATCCTGGCGTTCACCACGCCGAACGCGACCCGTGCGCTCGTCGAACGCTCGGTCGGCCGCCTGATCGCGGAGTAGCCCCGATCAGGGCCTGCGCAGCAGGTAGGTGTCCATGATCCAGCCCTTGCGCGCACGGGCCTCGTCCCGCACCTCGCGGATCCGCGCCGCCACGTCCCCGACGCGGCCCGACACCAGGATCTCGTCCGGCATCCCGAGGTAGGCGCCCCAGTAGATCCACGTGTCGGGGTCGACGCCCTCGAACGAGTACGACGCGTCGAGCATCACGGCCACGTCGTCCACATCGGACGGCCACCCGGCGGCCAGCCTGCGGCCGGTCGTGATCTGCACCGGCTTGCCGACCTGGTTCAGCGACACCCGGTGGCCGGCGGTCAGCGCGGCCACCGACGTCACGCCGGGGATGACCTCCACCTCGAACGACTCGCCGCGGGCCAGCAGGTCGTCGAGAATCGCCAGCGTCGAGTCGTACAGGGACGGGTCGCCCCACACCAGGAACGCCCCGACCTCGTCCTCGCCCAGTTCCGACAGCAGGCCCAGGACGACGTCCGCGCGGTCGCGGCGCCAGGCGTCGATCGTCGCCTTGTAGTCGGCGGGGTTGCGGTCGCGTTCCGGATCCCGGCCCTCGACCCAGCGGTACGGGCGCGTCGCGTGCTCCGCCAGGATCGACGCGCGCAGGTCGACGAGCTCCTGCTTCACGGAACCCTTGTCCAGCACGAAGTACACGTCGACCGTCTGCAACGCCTTGACGGCCTGCACCGTCAGGTGGTCGGGGTTGCCCGCGCCGATACCGATGACCAGGATCTTTCGCACCGGCACACACTAACTACACGGGACGCTCGTCGAGGAGCGCACGGTCTTGCCTGTGCGGGGATTCACCTCCAACGAGGGGAGTGGAGCTCGTCGGCGGCGAAGAGGTTCGCGACGCGGTCGCCGTGCCGAAGTCCTGCCGCGGGCAGTGTTTCGCGTAGGTGCGGCACATCGCGTCCCATTCCCCGTTTGGTGTAGAAGGAGACTCGGGGAGCCTGGTTGTCGTGGCCGAAAAGGAGGCTACTTGCTGGTGCAGCCGCCATTCACGTGCCAGAAGCGTGGGAGCTGCGGAATTGATTCCTGAGGAGATCGCGTAACGGAATTTCTCCCCGCATCGAGTGTCAACGCGCTGCTTTCGCTTTTCGCTGTTTTCAACCGACTTCCGCGATTGTTGATTGGTGAAACACCCGCTCGTGCAGGTGTGATCGACTAGCCTCGATCGAGTGCTCCGACTGGAAGTGCTCGACTACGCAGGTCCTGCTCGCTGGCGTTGGCGCCTCACCTCGGCCACGGGCGCGTTCCTCGCCGATCACCAGGTCGCGCTCGACCCGTCGTCGTGGCAGCACGAGGCCCTCCTCAACCTCCAGGGGTATCTGCGCTCCTACACCGCGCCGGACCGCCGCAGGGAGCAGGAGATCGACCTGCTCGCCCGGGTCGGCGACTGGCTGGCGTCCTCCGCACTGGGCCCGGTGGCCGACGAGCTGGCCCGGCAACGTGGCGCCGTCCGCGTCGAGGTGCCCGCGGACGCCGCGATCGTCGGCTACCTGCCGTGGGAACTGGCCAGGGTCGGCGGTCGCACGCTGGCGTCGTCGCACGTGACGTTCGTGATGGACCACCGGCCGCGCTCGGTGATCGCGAAGCGGCCGGTCGGTGAGCGGTTGCGGATGCTCGCGGTCTTCAGCGTTCCCGAGGGTGCCGGTGCACTCAACCTGCGCAAGGAACGTCATGCGCTGGCACGTCTGGTGCACACGATCGCGCAGGTCAACGACAAGGCGATCGAGCTGCGGGTGCTGCAGTACGGCGCCACGCGGGAGC
Source organism: Lentzea californiensis (assembly GCF_024648825.1). Lineage (GTDB taxonomy): Bacteria > Actinomycetota > Actinomycetes > Mycobacteriales > Pseudonocardiaceae > Lentzea > Lentzea californiensis. The sequence goes on along the minus strand of NZ_JANBBE010000012.1, from coordinate 135,030 downwards.
GTTTGGCAGAGGCGTTGCTCGAGCAGGAGGGCTGGGACGTCGTGCACCTCTCCGGTCACGGCCTGCCTGCCGGCGTCTTGCTGGAGACGTCGTCGGGTGAACGCGACCGGGTGTCGAGCACCGAACTCGTCGACCTGCTGGAACTCGCGTCCGGGCAGATCAAGCTGGTGACGTTGTCCGCCTGCTCCTCGGCCGCCGTGACCGCGGACGAACAGCTGTCGTTGCTGGGCATCACGCCGCCCGAGTCCGCCGCGGAACCGGGCGGAGGGTCGCTGCCCGCCGTGGCCACCGCGGTGACGAGCCGCCTCGACTGCGCCGTGGTCGCGATGCGCTACGAGGTCGTGGACACCTTCGCGATCGCACTGGCCGGCGAGTTCTACGACCTGGTGCTGGGCAAGGGACAAACGGTCGCACGGGCGTTGCCCCTGGCGCTGACCAGGGCGGGGAGCTTCACACCGTTGTCGGTCGTGACGCCGACGTTGTTCGGTGCCGCGGCGGGCGAGCTGACCCTGGTACCGCCGCAGGGCGGGCCCGTCGTGTTCGACCTCGAACGCGTGAAGCTCGCGGAGTTCCCGCCGCAGCCCGACCGGTTCGTCGGCAGGGTGGGGCCGATGGCCCGGGCGACCGCCGCTCTCGCCCCGGACAGCGGGAAGACCGGCGTGCTGTTCCACGGAATGGCGGGTGGTGGCAAGTCCGCCTGTGCGCTCGAACTCGCCTACACGCACCAGGATTCGTTCCCGCTGCTGGCCTGGTACTCGGCCACGTCGGAGCCTTCGGTCGCGTTGACGGACTTCGCGCTCGCCCTGGAACGCCAGCTGCCCGGGCTGAAGATCGCGCACGTCGTCAACGACCTCGAGGCGTTGCGCGGTCTGCTCCCCGCCCTGACGGAACTGCTGGCGCAGCACCGAATCCTGATCGTGCTGGACAACGCCGAGTCACTGCTGACCCCGGACGGCCAGTGGCGCGACGAGCGGTGGGAGCACCTCGTCAGCGCGCTGACCGCCCACGAAGGACTTTCCCGGCTGGTGATCACCTCGAGGACGCGGTTCCAGGTGGCTGATTCCGTGCCGGTGGAGGCGGTGCACGCGTTGTCCCTGAGGGAGGCCATGCTGCTGGCCCGCGAGTGGCCGGAGCTGAAGTCGTTGATCGAGGACGACTTCCGGCTGGCGGCGAGGGTGATCGCGATCGTGCAGGGGCACCCGAAACTCATCGAACTCGCGAACGGCCTGGCCGCAGACCGCTCGACGCTCGCGGAGCGCCTGGCCGAGGCACAGCGGGTCTGGAAGGAGCGGGGCGTGCGGCTGGAGCCGTTCCTGCAAGGGGACGATCCAGCGCCGTCGGACACGGACTACCTGTCCGTCCTGACGGACTGGACGCACGCGGCGGCCGCGTCGTTGCCGGCGAGCGCACGGGAGATGTTCCTGGCGCTGTGCTGCTGCGAGGAGGCAGACCGCCTGCCCCGTTACTTCCAGGCCACGGAAGAGATGTTGAGCGAACTGGACCGAGGACTCGTCGAGATCACTCCCGCGCGCTACCGGATCCACCCCGGCGTGGCGGAGGCCGGCCGCGCGCTGGCGGGTCCCGACTTCGTCGCCGCGGTCGACGCCCACTACGGAGAGCTTTGGCTGTCCACACTGAACGCGGCCCACGACGACGGGGACACGCGAGCCGTCCTGGGCGCCGCGGTGCGCGGGGTGCCGTACTTCCGCCGGGCAGAACGCTGGTACGACATCTACTGGGTCTGCTCGAAGGCGCTCAGGTACGACAGTTCGCCCGCGATGCTCGGCAAGCTGTTGCCCTACCTCGACGTCGCGGCTCTCGGCAGCCGGGGCACCAGGCACGAGATGACGATCCGGGGGCTGCACGCCCGTGCTCTCGGGCTGCTCGACGCGCAGCGTGGCATCGATGAGTTGCGGGCGTTGGTGGCCGAATCGGTGCGGCGAGAGGACTTCACGGCAGCATCGATCCTGAGCAGCGACCTCGTCGGCGTCTACCGCAGGGCCGGTCTCCTGGAAGAGGCCCTGGAGCTGTCCGAGCAGGTCGCGGGCCACACCGAACTCGCCGGCCTCGGCCCGTTCAGCCGTGCCGCCAACGAGCACGACCTGCTGGGCGTCCTCTCCGACATGGGCCGCTCCCGTGAGGTCCTGGACGGCGTCCACCGCGTGCTCGCCTCACTCCCCGAAGAGAGCGGCGATCGTGTCGAGAACGTGGACCCGCGCTTCTTGGTGGAGAACCTGCTGCACACGGGCACCAACGCCGCAGCCCGGCTGCGGGAGTTCGACATCGCGATGAACATGGGCGAGCAGCTCATCGGTCTCAAGCGCGCACGCGGCGCGGCCGACGTCGAAGTCGCCGACACCGTGCAGAACGTGGCCCAGACCCTGCTCTTCCTGGGACGGCACCAAGAAGCCAAGGAGCGCCTCCTGTGGTGCCGCGCGGTGTTCGAGCGCAGCACGGACATGGTCGCCCTGGGGCGCAACACCGCGATGCTCGCCCAACTGGAGGGTCTGCTCGCCCGCTCCTCCCGGGCGGTCGACCTCCACGTAGACGGCCTGCGCCTCGCCTACAGCTCGGGCAATCCCGTCGAGATCGCCAAGAACCACCACAACACGGGAATCGCGCACGGCCACGCCGAGCCGGTGGCGTGGTGCGCCCACTACATGGCCGCGGCCCTGATCTACGCCCAGACAGGAGATGAGCAGGTGTCCGGCCTCGTCGAGGGGATCGGCGACCTGTTCTTCGTGCACGGGCGGCTGTTCGAAACGTTCGACGACGTCTGCGCGATTGCCGGGAACACGGGCGGAGTGGAACTCCGCGCGCTGCTCGACCGGTTGCCCGTCCGCTTCACCGACAACGCCGCCCTGACCGCGGCGCTGCTCGTGGAGGCGGACCGGTACGCGAAGGACCGCCTGGCAGAGTGGAGCCCGATCATGGACGAGGTGGTGCAGTCGGCTTCGTCCGGCGTCGTCTCCGCGGGCCTCGCCGCTGAACTCACTCGCCTGGAATCCCACGCTTCCGGCGTCGCGCTCGCCACGTCGCTGCGCCGCGTCGTGGAAGGTGAGCGAGTGCCGGAGCTGTGGGAGGGCCAGGTGCCGCTCGCCTACGGCATCGTCCGCGGTGTGCTCGGCCGGCTGGAAGGAGGGGCGTGAACGTTGCTGCGCCTTGAGGTGCTCGACTACGCCGACTCGTCGCGGTGGCGGTGGCGGCTGACCTCCGAGGCCGGGGACCTTCTGGCGGACCACGAGGTTTCGCTCGATCCCGGGGCCTGGCAGCGTGACGCGTTCGCCGACCTCCACCGATACCTCCGCGACTACGTCGCCCAGGACCGGCGCGCCGAACGAGAAGCGGAGCTGCTCGCCCAGATCGGCGACTGGGTCGGTGAGTCGGTGCTGGGGCCGGTGGCGGGCGTGCTGGCCGGGCGACGCGGTCCGGTGCGGCTCGAGCTGCCTGCCGAGGCCACTCTCCTGGGCAACCTGCCGTGGGAGCTGGCCCGCGTCGACGGCCGTCCGGTGCAGGCATCGTTCGTGGTGGACCACCAGCCGAGGGAGGTGGTACCGAAGCGTCCGGTCGGCCGGCGGTTGCGGATGCTGGCGATCTTCAGCCTGCCCGAGGGCGCCGGTGCGCTGAACCTGCGCAAGGAGCGGTTCGCACTGGCTCGCCTCGTGCACACGATCGCGCAGGTCAACGGCAAGGCGATCGAGCTGCGCGTTCTCCAGTACGGCGCCACTCGCGAGCGTCTCGAGGACGCGTTGCTCGAGCACGACGGGTGGGACGTCGTGCACCTGTCGGGCCACGGCCTGCCCACCGGCGTGGTGCTGGAGACCTTGGCAGGCGAACGCGACCTGATCACCAGCACCGAACTGGTCGACCTGCTCGAGCTCGCGGCGCCGCAGATCAAACTGGTGACCCTGTCCGCGTGTTCGTCGGCTGCGGCGACCGCGGAGGAGCACCTGTCGCTGCTGGGCTTCTCCTTGCCGACGAGGGCGGAACAGTCCGACGAAGGCTCGCTGCCCGCCGTGGCCGCGGAAGTCGTCCGCCGGCTGGACTGCGCGGTCGTCGCCATGCGGTACCCGGTCGTCGACGACTTCGCGATCGCGCTGGCGGAGCAGTTCTACGACCTCGTGCTCGGCAAGGGTCGGCCGGTGACGGACGCACTGCCCCTGGCGTTGCGCCGGGTCGAGCTGATCACCGCGTTGTCACCCGTCACGCCGACGTTGTTCGGTGCACGCTCGGGAGAACTGACGCTGGTGCCGCCCGCCGGTGAACCACTGGTGTTCCAGCCGGAACGGGCGAAGCTCGCGGACTTCCCGGCCCAGCCGGACCGGTTCGTCGGCAGGGTCGGGCCGATGACCCGTGCCACGACGGCATTGGCACCGCACAGCGGCAAGTCAGGGGTGCTGTTCCACGGCATGGCGGGTGGCGGCAAGACGGCCTGTGCACTGGAACTCGCTTACACGCACCAGGACTCATTCCCGCTGCTCGCCTGGTACGCCGCACTCGGCGAGACCTCGGCGGCACTCACCCAGTTCGCGCTGGCACTGGAACGTCAGCTGCCGGGTATCAAACTCGTGCACCTCGTCAACGACATCGAGGCGCTGAGGGGTTTCCTGCCGTCGTTGACGCAGGTGCTCGAACAGCACCGGGTCCTGATCGTGCTGGACAACGCCGAGACCTTGCTGACGGAGGACGGCCAGTGGCGTGACGAGCGGTGGGAGTTGCTGATCGACGCCCTCACCGCCCACCAGGGGCTGTCCAGGCTCGTGATCACTTCCCGCGTCCGGCCTCGACTGCCGGATTCCGTTCTGGTGGACGCCGTGCACGCGCTGACGTTGCACGAGTCGCTGTTGCTGGCGCGGGAATGGCCCAACCTCCGTGAGCTGGTCGACGGCGCCGACTTCCGGCTGGCCTCCGAGGTGCTGACGACCGTGCAGGGGCATCCGAAGCTGATCGAGCTGGCGAACGGCCTCGCCGCCGACCGTGCCTCCCTGTCGAAGCGGCTCGCCGCCGCCCAGCGGACGTGGCTGGAACGCGGCACCAGGCTGGAGCCTTTCCTGCGCGGCGACGCCCCGGCCGCGTCGGACAACGACTACATGTCGGTGCTGACCGAGTGGACGCACGCGGCGGTTCGGTCGGCACCTGAGGCGGCCCGGCGGGTCTTCCTCATGTTGTGTTGTGTCGAAGAGAGCGACCGGCGTGTGGACTTCGTCCGCGACCCTGAGAAGTCGTTGGGGTTCCTCCTCGACCGCGGCTTGGTCGAGGTCGTCGGGTCGCGGCTGCGCATCCACCCCGGTGTGGCAGAAGCTGGGCGGGCATTGGCGGATCCGATGTTCGTCCGCCAGGTGACCGGGGGTTTCGCGAATAGTTGGGCAGAGGCGTTCAACGCCGCACTACATGGTGAAGGCACCGATACCTCGACCGAGGTGCTCGTGCGGGCGGCAGTCGGCATCGCACCCTACTTGTGCAGGCTCAAGCGGTGGGATGACTTGGCGGAAGTGTGCTTGCTCGCGATGCGCCGCGACGACTCGCCTTTGATGGCGGCACTGATGCTGCCGTTTCTGGAAACCGCTGCGCAGCACGATGTCGGAGTGAACGTGCGGAGCATTTATTCCCGTGCGGTTGCCGTGCTCGATCCTGCACGCGGCTGGGCGATGCTGGAGGACCTGCTGGAGCCGGCCCTGGCGAATCAGGACTACGACAGTGCGACGGCGATCGCGAGTGATCTGGCTGTGCGCCTCCGACGTGAAGGAAAACTGGCGGAGGCGTTGGAGATGATGCGCCGGGGAAGCGAGTACACGCGACTGGCGGGCTTCGGGCCGTGGACCCAACTCGACGACGAGCAGCTCAAGTTGTGGATCGTGTTCGAAATCGGCCGGGACCAGGAAGCGCTGGACGGCGTACGGCGGCTGCTGGTCGGCCTGCCTGCCTCGACGAGCGCCGCACCGGAGAAGGTGGCGCCCTGGTGGGTGCGGGAAGCATTGGTGGAACTAGGTGCTGTCGCCGCTCAGTCAGTAGGTGAGCATGAAGCGTCCGGGAAGTACGTCGAGGACTTGGTCGCGCTCAAGAAGAACCGGGGAGCACCTCCGATGGAGCAGGTGCTGGGTATAAGAAACCTGGCCGGCGTGTATGCGGCGAACGGCAGGTACGCAGAAGCGCGTGACATGCTGCTGCGATGCAAGGAGATTTGCGAGCAGCACGGCGATATTCGCAGGCTTGCCGGCGTTGTCGGCACGCTTGCCATCATCGAGCACGAGCTTGGACATGACTCGCGCGCCATCGAGATGAGTGAAGACGCACTCCGCTTCGACTACGTCGTTGCCGACCTGACTCGGATCATCGCGGGGCACCACGACCTGGCCTCGTTGTACGACGTGGTCGAGCAGGCATCTCATCGCGTGCGGGCGCACCGCCTGGCAGCGGCGTTGGCGGCGTTCCGGATCGGCCACCGCACCCTGGACACACGGGTCCGGACACTCGCCGAGTTCGGATTTTCCCACGGCCTGCCTGGACAACCATCGTTCGAGGACATCTGCCAGGTGGTCGAGGAAGTCGACGGAGTCCGGTTCCGCGAGCTGCTCGACTCCTTTCCCCGGCGCGCGCCTGACGAGATGCGGTCGCTGATGGACCTGGTGGCCGTTCAGACGCAGGACGTCATGAACGAGTGGTCGCCGCTCATCACTGCGGTGGTGAACGCGGCCAAGACCGCAGGTGAGACCGAAGAACTCCAAGCCACGCTCGCGAGATTGGACGAGGACGAAAAGCCGCTGGTGAATGCGTTGCGTCGTGTCGTCGCCGGTGAGCGTGGCCCGGAGTTGCTCGACGACGTCACGTGGATGTCGTCCGGAGTTCTGAGGAGAGTGCTGGACGCGCTCAGTGAGCAAGAACGTGCAGGATCCTGACCGGCTTCTTCGGTGCGCCGTCGAGCAACCCGTCCGGCTGCGGCACGATCCCGGCCTTCACGATCCGGTCCAGCGTGTCCATGCCGTAGGTGACGTGGCCCATCACGGTGTAAAGCGGCTTGATGTTGGCGAACGAGTGCACGATGAAGAACTCGCTGCCGTTCGTGCCCGGCCCCTGGTTCCCGTACGCGATGGTGCCGCGCGGGTAGGTCTCGTTGCCCGTCACCTCGTCGGCGAACCGGTAACCGGGCCCGCCCTCCTCGGCGCGGTAGATGTCACCGCACTGCAGCACGCCCAGGCGCGAGGTGTCGGTCAGGCGCCAGCACTGCGACATCGTGTAGAACCAGCTCCGCGCCAGATGCGCGAAGTTCTCCACGCCGCACGGGGCGTTGGCGCGGTCGAGGTGCGCGATCACCACGCCGTAGTTCGTCACGATGGTGACCTTGACGGTGCCGCGAGCCGGCACGACGGCGCTCGGCGGCTGGACCGGACGGGCGGCCGGGTTGTCCGGCGTCGGGATGAACTCGCAGCGCGCCGTGGGTGTGGCCGGTGCGGCGGACGCGACCGGGGCGAGGACGACCATCATCAGGACAGCGAGCAGTAGCCTCATGACCGCCGACCGTAGTCGCCCCATAACGCCTTGTCAGCCCACCTGGGTTGGGTCACATGGGGGGACGACTTCGTCATCGACTGGACCTTTCAGTCCGTGTCGATCAACGCGAACACGGACGTGCGCACCACCGCGATCTGTACTCGCCGACTTGGATGCTTCCGGCGAACAGCTGTCGGTGAGGACGGGCGGGCCTGAACAGGGCATCCGTTCATCTGCACGGAACGTCCATGGGCCACGCGACCGTAGATGCGTTGTCCGGATCGGAGTTCCGGCTGAGCCACCTCCGCCCGGTTCCCAGCGAGTGTTGGCAGCGCGCCGAGGCCGGGGGAAGCGGTCCCGCCAGTACTGCGAGAGGAGTGGCTCACACGCTGACCGCCTCGCGCTGCTCCACCACGGCCCGCCGCCGGGGCTTGCGCTCCAGCCACCACTGCGAGAGCAGCAGGGGAATCGTCCACCCGGCCCAGGTCGAGATCCCGGCGACCATGTGCGCCAGCTCCGCCTCGGGCACGCGATCGGCCAGCCACAGGAACACGAGCACACCCCAGATCCGGTTCGTGATGATCGAGACGGTCAGCACGAAGCTGCGGATCATCCACTTGCGGTGGTCGCGGAACTGGCGCTGCCGGGCCGCGCGCCACGCCAGCCAGGTGAAGGTCAGCCACATCACCGCCAGCAGCACGTTGCTCACCTGGGCGACCGGGCCGAACGGCGTCATCCAGCCGATGACCAGGCCGGCCAGCCCGGACGGCAGCACGCCGGCGAACACGTAGACACGGCCGATGCGGCGGTGCAACACGGGGAAACGGCCGCGGAACCACGGCCAGATCTGCACCACGCACGTGACGATGGCGATCGACGCGCAGACGACGTGCACGACGAGCAGGGGGTAGTGCGGTCCCCAGTCCGACTGCACGCGTGCCTGCAGACGATCACCTGTCAGGTACGGCGGTAGCGAGAACGCCACGAACGCCACCACCACGAACGCCAACGGACCCACCCAGGGCTTGCGCAACCACGTCATGGCAACACCATGGCCACTTCCGCTGACCGATCACGCACCGCTCGCTGACGTGGCCTTCTGACACCCCGCTGACACCTGACGGGGTGTAGCTGTCAGGTCGCTGTGAGCGCCGGTCGGCAGTGTCAGCGCCATGAAGCCGACAGCCTTGATCGCCGCAGCCGCGTTCACGCTCCTCATGGCGCCGGACGCGCAGGCCGCGTCCTGCAGCGGACGCGGCTGCAACGACGAGGACCCGGTGTCCGCCGGGTGCAGCAGTGGTTCGACGACCGCGGACACCGCGCCCATGTACACGGGCGGTACGGCGGAGCTGCGGTGGTCGCCCGGTTGCAGGACGAACTGGGTGCGGGTCTCGAACTACTCGGGCGGCGACTCGGCTCTGCGCATCACCGTGTGGTCGGGCAGCGACCACGTCGGCTTCGTCGCGGCGGGAACGCCCGGCAACCACTGGGGAAACATGGTCCACGCGCCCGGCTGTGCCCGCGGCGAGGTGCTCTACGCCGACAAGAACGGCGTGCACCGCACCGCCCGCCTCGCGTCGAGCGCTTGCTGAGGGGGCGCGCCGTGACCGGCTACATCACCGACTGACAGACCTTCGCACCGCCATCGCAGAACCTTTGAGGGAGAAGCATGTTCAGCAAGATCGCCAGCACCGTCGGCGCCGCGGCAGTGGTGGCCGCCGCGATGCTCGGGTTCACCGCGCAGGCGCAGGCGGCGCCGGGGTGCGCCAGGGTGGACCAGATCGGTTCCACCGGTTACATCACCAACTCCGCCGGTACCCAGATCGCCTCGGTCAAGCAGTTCAAGGGCTGCAACAAGAACTTCGCCTACACCTACGTGTGGGAGGGCTTCCGCAGCTCGCACTCGCAGTGGTACTTCTGTGCGTCCATCGCGAAGGAGGACGGCGGCCGTCCCACGTTGATGGACACGAAGTGCGAGCTCAACAAGGCCGAGGTCTGGTCCTCCGGTGCCAGCACGCTTTCCTCCTGCACGCACGCCGCCGGCCTGGTCCAGTGGGGCTCGAACGAGCGTCAGGGCAAGTCGAGCACCCGCTGCTGACATGAGGAAGACGGTTCTCACGGCGGTCGCCGCGCTGGCCGTGCTGGTACCTCTCACGAGCGCCGGTACGGCTCAGGCCGAGGTCCGCACGTTCACCGCGACCACCGCCCTCGACGGCCGCACCGTCAAGGACCCGGACGTTCCGGTCGGCCGGAAGCGCGTCGCCGACATGTACCTCAAGGGCCAGAAGGTGAACGTCGTCTGTCAGGACACCGGGCCTGAGCACGGCGGCAAGAACGTCTGGGACCTGACCACCGAGGGTCTGTGGATCCCGGACGGCTACACGAGCAACACCTCGGACACGATGGTGCTGCCCAGGTGCGCCACCTCGAAGTCGTTCCCCGCCAAGGCCGACCTCAACGGTCGCAAGAACAAGGGCGACGCCGCCACGGCACCCGGTGCGGTCGCCGACAGGTACCGGGCGGGACAACAGGTTCCGGTGAAGTGCCAGGCCCAGGCCGAAAGCGGCACGATCTGGGACTTCACCACCGACGACTTCTGGGTGCCGGACAACTACGTCACCACCGGCACGAACGGGTTCGTCCAGGGGCTGCCGCGCTGCGACACCGACGGCATCGAGCCGGGCGAGACGCCGCCGGGCAACGCCGTGCACGGCCGCAGCAACGGTCCGGCGGGGCCGGCGACCGGCACGAACGCGCAGAAGGTCCAGCGCGTGATCGACACCGCGAAGTCCCAGATCGGCAAGGGCCACCTCTACTCCTGGGGTGCGGGCGGCAAGGGCGGTGCCTCCTACGGCGTCCACCACTACCCGGACAACGACCCCTCCCAGGGCGACGACTACAACCGGCTCGGTTTCGACTGCTCGGGCCTCACGCTGTACGCCTTCTGGAAGGGCGCCGGGTTCGACATCGGTGCCTGGACGGGGGCGCAGAACACCAAGGGCCGCGCGGTGGCCATCGCGGACCGCAAGCCGGGTGACCTCGTCTTCTGGGGCCGCTCCGACAACGACTCCGACGCCACTACGCACGTCGCCCTCTACCTGGGCGACAACAAGATCCTGGAAGCCTCGCCGCCGCGTGACGGCAAGAGCGTCCGGATCAGCGAGCTCAACAGCCACGGCACGCCGTACACGAAGGTCCGCCGGATCTTCGGATGACGAGGGGAAAACGATGAACGTCAAGAGAATGATCTCAGGGGTCGCCGGTCTCGCGATCGGGCTGGGCGTGCTGGTGCTCGGTGGCCCGCAGGCCAGCGCCGCCACCAACTTCGAGCTGCCGTTCCCGTGTGGACAGACGTGGTCGGGACAGACCAGGACCAACCACAGCCCGCAGCTGGCGATCGACCTGAACCGCGGCGCGGACGAGGGTGACGCCGTGGTGGCGTCCGCCTCGGGCAAGGTGAGCAAGGTCCGCAACGAGGGCAGCACGAGCTACGGCCGCTGGGTCGAGATCGACCACGGCAGCGGCTGGACGACGCGCTACGCCCACCTCTCCGCCCAGCGGGTGTCGGTCGGCCAGAGCGTCTCGCAGGGGCAGACCATCGGCAACGTCGGCAACACCGGCGGTTCGAGCGGCGCCCACCTGCACTTCGAGCAGCTGCTGAACGGCACGCCGCAGAAGATCAAGTTCTCCGGGTCGACGATCCTGTACTACGGCACCCAGAACTACAAGTCGAACAACAAGTGCGACGGCGGCGGTGGCACCACCAACCCGTACACGCCGGAAGAGGCCTGCGGCGACGGCTACAAGGTCGTCGACGGCGCGAACGTGACCGGCGCCCGCGTCTCCCTGCTGTACAACGCCTCCAACGGCTACAACTGCGTGGTCGCCATCAAGACCACCAAGATCGGCACGGCCTCCGACGTCGGCGCGTTCCTCGAGGTGCAGGGCGCCGCACGCACGACTGACCGTGGCGAGTACGGCTACTACGCCGGCCCGGTGAAGAAGAAGGCGCCCGGCACGTGCGTCAAGTGGGGCGGCGTGGTCGGCTCTTCCAGCTACACCAGCGGTTTCGAGCACTGCGGCTGATCAGCCGATCAGGCTGTCCAAGAGGTTGTCCCTGCGCAGACCGGGTGTGCCGAGCAGTTCGGCCGCCCGGTCCGCGTGCGTTTCCCCGCCTGATCTGGCGAGCACGAGGTGGGCGACGCCCTCGCCGTACCGGTCGCCGCGAGCGGCGGTGATCTCCAGGCAGCGTTCGGCGTCCACTGTGGCCAGTCCTGGCCTTCCCGTGGCCAGCAGCACTTCCGCACGGCACAACAGTGCCTGCCACTCGTCGTTGTGCTCACCCGTGACCCGGCACAGCTCGATGCACTCGCTCAGCGAGACCTCCGCATCCGCCAGTCTGCCGAGCTTGAACAGCGCCTGTCCCCGCGAGGCCAGCGCGTACGCCGTTCCAGCCTCGTCGTCGTGCTCGCGGGCGAGCTTCAGGCTCAGCTCGGCGGCGTCGAGCGCCTGCTCGTACCGTCCGGCGACCTGGTGCACCTGGGCCAGTGCGGACAGCGGAACCCGTTGCGCGCCGGCCGGGCCGTGCTCCGACGTGAGCTCGACCGCCCGCGCCAGGGTCGACTCCGCCTGCTCCAGCTCGCCCAGCTCGCGCTGGATCGTGCCGATGCCGGACAGGGCACGACCCTGCCCGAACGGGTCGTCGGCGCGCGCCTGCAGCACTTCTCCCAGCTGGGCGAGGGCGATCTCGAACGCACCGGTCCTGCGGTTCGCGGCCGACCGCACCAGGAGTGCCGTCTGCAACGCGGCCGAGGTGCCGACGGTGCGAGCGGCCTGGTCCGCGATCTGACCCAGCTCGACCAGGTCCGCGACCCTGTCCTGCTTGAACAGGTGCGGGTAGAGCATGTGCGCGATGGCCAGCCCGTGCTCGGCCAGCGCGGCGGACGCCACGGTGGAACGCGCTGCTGCCAGCAGGTTCTCGGCCTCGTCGGTCAGCCACCGCAACGGTTCGTCGATGTCCTTCTTGGTGGCGGAGTACGTGAGCGCGCCGTAAGCGTGTGGCCGCAGCTTCTTCAGCGCAGCAGCGAGGGTGGAACGGTAATGCGTGAGCGCACGGGTGAGCGCCTCCTGCTTCTCCTCGTGCACGTGCTCGGCGCCGAACAACCGCAGCAGGTCGTGCACCCGGTACCGCTCCGGCCCGCACGGTTCCACGAGTCTGGCGTCCACCAACGGGTCCAGCGCGCGGTCCACGTCGTCCTGCCCGAGCAACGCCCGGACCACGGGCTCGCCGACGGACGGCACGTTGAGGCAGCACAACAGGACGAACGCCCTGGTCGCGCCGACGTCCAGGCCCTCGAAGCCCAGCTGGAAGCTCGACCGCACACCGAGGTCGTCGAAGTCGAGCTCGTCCAGCCGGTGACGCCGGTCCGCGAGCCGTCTCGCCAGCGTCCCGGTCGTCCAGTCCGGCCGTGACCGCAGCCGCGCGGCCGCGATCGTGAGTGCCAGCGGCAGGTGGTCGCAGGCACGGGCGACCTGCTTCGCCGCCTCGCTGTCGTCACCCAGCAACCGCAGCGCGTCGGCCTCCGGCAACGGGTCGAGCCGGACGTGCCGGGCGCTCAGCGTCGCCAGCATCCGGCGGCTGGTGACCAGCACGGTGGAACCCGGTTCGCCGGGCAGCAGCGGGCCGACCTGCGCCGCGTCCACCGCGTTGTCGAGCAGCACCAGCACCTTCCGCCTGGCCAGCGTCGACCGGTAGAGCGCGGCGGCCTCGGAGACGTCCGTGGGGACGGCCAGCGGTGGCGTGCCGAGGGCGCGCAGGAACCGCCTGATCACTTCGGCGGGCGACAGCGGCGCCCGGCCCGGCGTGGCGCCGTGCAGGTCGGCGTACAACTGTCCGTCCGGGAAACGTCCGGCCATCGCGTGCGCGGCGGCGGTGGCGAGCGCGCTCTTGCCCTGGCCGCCCGGCCCGTGCACGGCGATCACCGTCTCGGCCGCGCCCGTGATCAGCTCGACCTCCGCCCGGCGGCCCACGAACGGGTCGGGTCTGGCGGGCAGTTCGCGCGGCACGGCGGGGAGGTCGCCCCGCAGGATCGCGGCGTGCAGGTCCTGGAGCTCCTGGCCGGGATCGAGCCCGAGCTCCTCGGCGAGCCGCCGCCGACCCTCGTCGTACGTCCTGAGCGCGTCCGCCTGCCGTCCGCCGCGGTGCAGGGCGACCATCAACGCGCCCCGCAGCCGTTCCCTGGTCGGGTGTTGCGCGACGTATCCGGTCAGCTCCCCGATGATCTCGTGGTGCCGGCCGTCCCTGATCGCCTTGTCGGCACGGCGCTCGACGGCCGCGAGCCGTTCCTCCTCCAGCTGGTTCGCGAGCTGGGTGTTCGTCGTCAGCTCGGCCAGCGCGGGCCCGCGCCAGTACCCCAGCGCCTCGTCCGGGTCCTTCGCGTCGCGGAACAGCCGCAGGTCGAGCGACCGCTGCGGGACGTTGATCCGGTACCCCTGCCGCGACCACTCCAGCGACACGCCGGGAAGGCCCTTCAGCGCCCTCCTGAGCTGTGAGACGTACACCTGCACGGCCTTGCGCGCGCTGGCGGGCGGATCGCCGTCCCAGAGGACCGACATGAGGTGGTCGACGCTGACGGTCTGACCGGCGTGCAGGAGCAGCAGCACCAGGACCTGCTGCGGCTGGCCTGCGGGAATGCGGACGTCCCGCCCCTCGTGCGTGACGAGCAGCGGCCCAAGCACCCCGAACCGAACGCCGTCCACCGGCTCACGATAGTCCGTTGATCGTCACGCCCACCTCATCCGCGACCCCGTACGAGCAACGGTCAACGACGAAGGTCTTGTGAACGCGTTTACCGACCAACGGGTCGGAAATAACAGTGGCACAAGGTGCGCGAATCACCGCCGAGCAGCGAAAAGTCGTGCGAAAATCGTCGGGTACCACCCACGGGCACGGATCGGCGACCAGCGAGATCAACGCAGTCGCAGTGGTGGAAAACAGAACAGGGATTTGCGGTAGCGTCGTAATGGTGGGTCACCTCATTGGAGTAACGACGGTGCCGCGATCATCCCAAGTCGGGCATCATCACCTGGCTCGACCGATGTCGTAGAACGAGGGGTCTCGTGTGACCATCTTCCGTACCGGCCACACCGGGGCCTGGTGGATGTACCTGGTGGCGGGTCACCTGCTGCTGGGCCTCTACTACCTGATCCCGGTGAGTCCCGCGGGGACGACGGGGCAAACGGTTCGGGTGGTGCTCTACTGCACGATCAGTGCTTCGGCCGCGATCGCGACATTCGCGGGTGTCAAGCGCAACCGCCCCCAATGGAGGCGGCCATGGGTGTTACTCGCACTCAGCCAGGTCGTTTACGCGATCGCCGACCTGACGTTCTACGCATCGCACTACATCTTCGAGTACACGGTTTACCCGTCGTACGCGGACATCTTCTACCTGGGTCATTACCCGTTGATGGTCGCGGGTGTGATCCTGCTGATCCGCCGCCGCACCCCGGGCCTCGACCTGCCGAGCCTGCTCGACGCCGCGGTGCTCGCCGTCGTCGCGGGCATGGCGTCCTGGCTCTACATGATCGGCCCGCAGGCCCGCCTCACCTCACCGGTCCTGGTGAAGATCGCGTCGCTCGGCTACCCGATGATGGACCTGGCGCTGTTCGTGGTGGCGTTGCGGCTGATCTTCGGGGCGGGCCCCCGGCCGCGCGCGTTCGTCCTGCTGACGTGCAACCTGCTCGGCATCCTGACCGCGGACACGATCTACGTGCTGCAGCGCCTCGACGGCAGCTACCACGCGGGCAACTTCCTCGACGCCATCTGGCTGTCGGCGAACCTGTGCATCGGCGCGGCGGCGCTGCACCCGACGATGGCGCGGCTCGTGGACCGCGGGCACGTCAAGGACGTCGGGCTGAGCCGCGGCCGGCTCATCGCGCTGTGCTCGGCCGCCCTCGCCGCCCCGGTCCTGATGCTGGTGCACGACGTGGGCCAGTCGTCGCAGGACGTGCTGGTGATCGCCGCCGGCAGCGGGCTGCTGTCGCTGCTGATCATCGCGCGCCTCGCGGGGCTGGTCGCGGACCAGCGCAAGCTCGCGATCACCGACAGCCTCACCGGGCTGCACACCCGCAGGTTCTTCGAGGCCCAGCTGCCGCTGGAGATCTCCCGCGCCCGGCGGGGCGACGGGTCGGTCGCGGTGTTCATCATCGACGTCGACCGCTTCAAGTCCATCAACGACAACTACGGCCACCCCGCGGGCGACGACGTGCTGATGGAGGTCGCGGCACGGCTGCGCGCGGCGTCCAGGGCCGGTGAGGTGCTCGCCCGGTACGGCGGCGAGGAGTTCGCGCTGCTGGTGCCGGACGCCGGTCCAGGCCGGTTGTCCGTGATCGCGAACCGGTTGCGTGAACGCGTTGCGGAGAAACCGATCCCGGTCAACGCGGGCAACGACGACATCCCGTTGTTCGTCACGGTGTCGGTCGGCTCGGCGAGCTTCCCGACGCACGGCGACGGTCCCGACGACATCGTGGTGATCGCGGACCGTGCCCTGTACGCGGCGAAAGCGGCCGGGCGCAACAGGATCGCGGTCGGCCCGGAGCCGCTGCCCGCGGTCGACCCGGACACCGACGGCGCGATGGCGGAGTTCCTCTGCCAGGTCGCCGACAGGGTGGACGGCTGGCTGCACCGCTACGACCACAGCCGGTCGGTGTCGCGCTGGGCCGGTGTGGCCGCGGGGGAGTTCGGGCTCGACGCGCCCACGATCAGGGTCACCCAGCTCGCCGGGCGCCTGCACGACATCGGCAAGGTCATCATTCCCGAGGTCGTGCTCACCAAGCCCGGCGCATTGTCCGAAGAGGAATGGCGGCTGCTGCGCCAGCACCCCGACTTCGGCTACCGGCTCGCGCGGATGGTGCCGGGGTTCGCGGGTGTGGCGCACGTCATCAGGCAGCAGCACGAACGCTACGACGGCGCCGGCTATCCGGACGGCCTGCGCGGCGCCGACATCCGCGCGGAAGCCAGGATCCTGTCCGTGTGCGTGGCGTGGGCCGCGATGAGGTCGAATCGTCCACATCAGACGGCGCTGGACGAAAGCCGTGCGAGGCGGGAACTCTGGTCGGGCCGGGGGCAGCAGTTCGATCCGGACGTTGTGGACCTTTTTCTCGATCTGCACACCCAGGGCAGCATCGGAACGCTGCGTCCGTCCGGATTGTCCGTTCAGGAGGCTGGTTTCCCGGCCGAGTTCCGGCCGTGATCAGCTGACGGTGGCATGCTCTGCGCCATGAGCACGGAGTTCGCCATCCCCGCCGAGGTTCCGAGTCCGGAACGGCCGGCTCCTCCCGGCGGACCGCTGGGCAGGTGGTTGCTCGCGGACAGAGTGGCGCCCTCGGGTCCCGAGAGCCCCGAGTCGCACGCCAAGCCGCACCCGTGGTGGAAGGTCATGACGCTCACCGGCGTCGACTACTTCTCCACCCTGTCGTACCTGCCCGGCATCGCCGCTCTGGCGGCAGGCGCGTTGTCCCCGCTGGCGACGTTGCTCATCGTGGCGCTGACGCTGTTCGGCATGCTGCCGATGTACCGGAGGGTGGCGCGGGAGAGCCCCAACGGCCAGGGCTCCGTGGCGATGCTGGAGGACCTGCTGCCGTTCTGGCGCGGCAAGATCTTCGTGCTGGTGCTGCTGGGGTTCGTGGCGACGTCGTGGATCATCACGATCACGCTGTCCGCCGCCGACGCCTCGGTGCACGCGCTCGAGAACCCGTACGTGCCGGAGTCGTTGCACGGCACGGAGCTCCTGCTGACGATCGTGCTGCTGGTGATCCTCGGCGGCGTGTTCCTGATGGGCTTCAGCGAGGCCGTGGGCGTCGCGATTCCGCTGGTAGTGGTGTTCCTCGCGCTGAACGCCGTGGTGGCCGTGGTGGGGCTCGTGGACGTCTTCGCGACGCCGGACGCGCTCGACCGCTGGGTGTCGGCGCTGGGCGCGCACGGCGGCGGGTTCTTCGGTGTCATCGGCCCGGCGATCCTGGCGTTTCCGTTGCTGGTGCTCGGTTTGTCCGGCTTCGAGACCGGTGTGAGCATGATGCCGCTGGTCGCGGCGTCCGGTGACACGCCGGAGAAGCGCCTCGACAGCCGGGTGCGCAACACCCGCAAGCTGCTGACGACCGCCGCGCTGATCATGTCGGTGTACCTGGTGGCGACGTCGTTCATCACCACCGTGCTGGTGCCGCAGGACAAGTTCGCGCCCGGCGGCCCCGCGAACGGTCGTGCGCTGGCCTATCTCGCCCACGAACTCCTCGGTGAGGTGTTCGGCACGGTCTACGACATCAGCAGCATCCTGATCCTGTGGTTCGCCGGTGCCTCGGCGATGGCCGGCCTCATCAACATCGTGCCGCGCTATCTGCCTTCTTACGGCATGGCGCCGGAATGGGGCCGGGCCGTCCGTCCCGTCGTGATCGTCTACACGGTCATCTGCATCATCATCACGATCATCTTCAACGCCGACGTGAACGAGCAGGCCGGCGCCTACGCCACCGGAATCCTGGCGATGATGGTGTCCGGATCGTTCGCGGTGACGGTCTCCGCGTGGCGCAAGAGGCAGCGCGGCGCGGGCATCGGGTTCACCGTGCTGACGCTGGTGCTGCTGTACGCGCTGGTGGAGAACGTGATCGAGAAGCCGGACGGCATCACGATCTCGATCGGCTTCATCATCGGCATCGTGGTGATCTCCCTGGTGTCGCGCATCTCGCGCACGACCGAACTGCGCGTCGACAGGATCAAGTTCGACGAGCAGGCCCGCCGGTTCATCACCGACACGATCGCGAACGACGGCCTGATCACGTTGATCGCGAACCGCCGCCAGGTCGGAGACAAGGCGGAGTACGACGAGAAGGAGGCCGAGCAGCGCGGCATGAACCCGGTGCCGGGATCCGCGGACGTGATCTTCCTGGAGATCGACATCGTCGACCCGTCGGCGTTCAGCAACGTCCTGTGCGTCTCCGGCGTCGAGGTGGACGGCCACCGCGTCCTGCGTGCCTCCGCTCCCGCCTCACCGAACGCGATCGCGGCGATCCTGCTGGCGTTGCGCGACTCGACCGGCGTGATCCCGCACGCGCACTTCGAGTGGTCGGAGGGGAACCCGCTGGCGCACCTCTTCCGCTACCTGATCCTCGGTCGCGGCGACACGCCTCCGGTCGTACGCGAAATCATCCGCTCGGCTGAGTCGGATCCGACTCGAAGGCCACGCGTGCACGTCAGTTAGCTGGAAAACTCCCCCTGTACGTCCGACACAGGGGGAAGGACGCTTCATGTTCCGCAAGTTGTTGACATCGCTCACTGTCTTGGGAACAGTGGCGGCGGGCATCGCTCCCGCCGCCGCCACTGCTCCCACGCGTTCGTGCGCCGATCTGGTGCGTTCGTTCGACGTGCCGGACGCCCGCACGCGCGTCGCGTCCGCCGCCGTTGTCACTGGTGCCAAGGAGTTCTGCGACGTCCGCGGCACGATCGAACCGAACATCGGCTTCCAGCTGAAGCTGCCGGTGCGCGGCTACCAGGGCCGCTACCACCAGTACGGCTGTGGCGGATTCTGTGGAGCCATCGGCGATCCGTCCTTTCCGTCCGGCTGCGGGCCCGCCTTCGGTGACGCCGCGGTGGCCGCGACGGACGACGGACACCAGGCCCCGCCGGAGAACCCGTTCGACACGACGTGGGCCGCTTCGGACCAGAAGGCCCGCGACGACTACTTCTTCCGCGCGCCCCACGCGTTGTCGAAGGTGTCGAAGCACATCATCTCGGTCTTCTACGGCAAGGCACCGTCGAAGTCGTACTTCAGCGGCTGCTCCAACGGCGGCCGCGAGGGCCTGCTCCTGGCCCAGCGCTACCCGCGGGACTTCGACGGCATCATCGCGGCCGCGCCGGGCGCGTACTACACCGCGCTGATCGGCTACCAGGCGTGGATCGCGCGCAACACCATCCCGAACGACAAGATCGTCCTGCTGCACAACGCGGTGATGGCGGCCTGCGACGGCCTGGACGGTCTCGTCGACGGCCAGATCGACGATCCGCGCCTGTGCGAGTTCGATCCGGGTGCGTTGACGGGCCAGCTGACCGACGACGAGATCGCCCGCGTCCGCCGCCTCTACGCCGGCCCGTCCGACGGCGGCGTGCGGCTCTACCCCGGCGGCCAGCCCTACGGTTCCGAAATCTCGTGGACGTTCTGGCTGAACCCGTCTCCCGGACTGGGCAGGGGCATCGCCCCCGAACTGGCCGACAACGGCCTCAAGCACCTCGTCTACCCGATCGGCGAACCGCACTCGTCGCTGGAGTCCTTCGAGTTCACCGTCCGCGAGTTCCGGCGCCTGGTCCCCGAAACCGTGAAGGCGAACTCGCTCTCGCTGGACCTGCGCGCGTTCCAGCGCGCCGGCGGCAAGCTGATCATCTGGCACGGCGCGGGCGACCAGGGCATCCCGTTCGAGGGCACGCTCGACTACTGGCAACGCCTCACCGGCGGCAAGACCCCGTCCTGGGCAAGGCTTTTCGTCGTACCGTCGATGTGGCACTGCGCCGGCGGCGACACGCTGACCGACTTCGACCCGTTCCGCGCGCTCGTGTCGTGGGTCGAGGGCGGCTCGGCACCGTCCCGCATCTTGGCCACGGGGCGTGACTCGGACGGCAAGGTCGTGCGCACCCGGCCGGTGTTCGCGTATCCGTTGCGGGCGCGGTACGACGGCTCGGGTTCGGTGGACGACGCGGCCAACTTCGTCGCTGCGCCTGGGTTCGGCTTCGAGGACCGGATCCGGTGGGCCGGCGAGGACCTCTACCGGTCTGGACCCGTGGCGCCCTAGCGGGGCCTGTGGATGGCGGGTTGGGACCGCGCGGGCCGGCTTGCGTCGGCTCGGCTCGGCTTCGCCGTTGCGTTGAGGTGCAGCGGACACGCCGACACGCCCACTGCCTTCGCGGCTGCGGACGTGTGATTGGCGTGCTGGTCCTGGTGCGGTGTCAGGACTTCTGCTTGGCGGCGATCTGGTCCAGCACCTCGGTCTGCGACACGATGATCTTCCCTGCCAGGGCCTTCGAGCCGATGTGCTCGCCCTTGGCCTGGGCGGTCTTCGCCATGTCCACGCCACTGCGGAGGTGGCGGGAGAGGGTCGCGAGGAAGAGGTCGTCGTACTGCTTGCCGGTGGCGGCCTTGAGCGCCTCGACGTCCTTGACGGTCATCATGCCCGCCATCTTGTGCGTGGCGTTGGCGTCGTTGCCGGGCACCTGGATGTTCCAGCTGCGCAGGTAGGTGGCCATCTGCTCGATCTCGCCGGTCTCGGCGTTGGCGATCTTGTCCGCCACGTTGACCACGAAGTCGTCCTTGGACTTCTGCATGGCGACCTTGGCGATCTCGATCGTCTGGTGGTGGTGCGGGATCATCTGCAACGAGAACGTTGCGTCCGCCTCGTTGGCCGCCGGTTCGCCCGAGCCTCCGCCGACCGTTGAACAGCCCGTCAGCGCAACCAGCCCTAGCACGATGATGAGCAGACGCGCTCGCATGAAGCCTCCCGTCTCGCGGTTCCCTGCCGAGGGATACGGGTGGCCGATGTGTCCGGTTCAGCGAAAGTTTCGCAGCCTAAGTGGTTCGGTGGAGTTCGAGCGCCGCGAGCACGCCCTGGACCACGTCCGGGTGGCCGAGCGGGAGCGGTACCGGGGTGGTGTTCGTGTGAGGGATGACCTGGGCGAACGGGGCGTCGACCTGGATCTCGGGATCGACCAGCAGGACTGAGCGCACGAGGTCCTGGTGGGATCCCACGAGGTCCAGGACGTCGGCCGCGAGCGGTCCGCTGGTGAGCACGTCGAGCACGGCGTGCGTGTCGTCGCGGTGCCTGGTCAACACGGTGTCCACTGTGGACTTCCAGGTCGGTGCGGCGGGAGCGCGCAGCCACACGATCCGCAGGTGCTCGGTCAGCGGCCGCCAGGTCGCCGGGATCTCGTCGTGGACGGCTTCTCCCGCTGGATCGATCACGAGGACCGTCGGAGCGCCCGCGGGGCCGTCGGTGACAACGCCGGGGCCGGCTGCCCTGCTGGGCTCGTCGAATTCACGCATGGCACGGGGATACCCAGTGTGCGGGGTTCGTACCACTGGGCCGGCTGGTCCGATCCGGTGACCCGAATGGGGTAGTAAACGTTGTCAGCGAGCGTGAACTTGTTGGCAGGCGCCAGTTTTCGGTTCGCATCCGGTGATCGCTTGACCGTTTTCCAAATCCCGGTTTATGGTCTAGACCACAGACCGAAACTGGATCGGCGAGCGATCTAGAGCGCTCCCGGTTCCCGCCCCCTGCTTACGGGTCAACCCGTTTGGGAACGATCCAAGGAGTTCGGAAGTATGAAACTCATGCGCAAAGCGGCGCTCGTCATGGCCGCTGTCCCTGCCATCGTCCTGATCACGCCGGTCGGTTCGGCGAGCGCCCACGGTTACGTGTCGTCGCCGGCCAGTCGTTCGGCGCAGTGTGCCAGGGGAGACGTCTCCGTCGACCTGTGCGGCCAGGCGAAGTACGAGCCGCAGAGTGCCGAGGGCCCCAAGGGCCTGAAGAACTGCAGTGGTGCGAACGGTCCGTTCGCGCCGCTCGACAACGACTCGCTGCCCTGGAAGGTCACCAACACCGGTCAGACCCTGTCGCTGACCTGGACCTTCACCGCCCGGCACTCCACGCGCGACTACGAGTACTTCATCGGTAACACGCGCGTCGGTTACGTCGCCGGCAACAACCAGCAGCCGAACAACCCGACCACGCACACGATCAACCTCGGCGGGTTCTCCGGCCGCCAGAAGCTGTACGCGATCTGGAACATCGCCGACACGGTGAACGCGTTCTACTCGTGCATCGACCTCAACATCAACGGTGGTGGAGGCACGACCCCGCCGCCCACCACCACGACCACCACTCCTCCTCCGACGACCACCACGTCGTCCAGCACCACGACGCCCCCGCCCGCCGGTGGCACGTGGGCGGCGAACACGTCGTACGCGGCCGGTCAGACCGTCACCTACGGCGGTTCGACCTACCGCTGCCGTCAGGCGCACACGTCGCTGAACGGCTGGGAACCGCCGAACGTGGCGGCGCTGTGGGAGAAGGTCTGACCTGATGAAGCGCCTGGTGATCGCGGTCGCGGTCCTGGCGCTGGCGGGGTGCGGCGGAGAGGCGGTCGTGCCGGAGGGCCAAGGAGCCCACGGGCACGGCGCGTCTTCCGCCGCACCACCCGTTCCGGGTGCCAGTGCGAGGTTCAACGACGCGGACGTGATGTTCGTGCAGATGATGGTGGACCACCTGCAACTCGGCATCAGCCTCTCGCAGGTCGGCCTGGCGAAGGCGACCACGCAGGAGGCGAAGGACCTCGCGGGCGCGATCGACGTGACCCAGCGCGAGGAGCTCACGATGCTCAAGTCGTGGCTGAAGCTGTGGGACAAGCCGGAAGGTGACGGCGCCAACCTGCACGCCGCCCACGGCGGTCAGCCGCTGCTCGACGACAAGGTCATCAACGAGACCAAGGACAAGAGCGGGGCCGAGTTCGACCAGCTCTTCCTCAACCTGATGGCCGGGCACCAGGGCGCCGGCGTGGAGATGGCGCTCGACGAGAAGAAGGACGGCATGAACCCCGAGACGACGGCCTACGCGGATCGGGTGGTCAACACCCGGCAGGGCCAGATCTCGCAGATGCTCAAGATCATCGGCGGAGCCTAGGTCAGCGCTTCGCCAGCGTTCGGTCAGCGGCCCGGCGTTGCATCCCGTGCATGGACGTACTGATCTCGGGAGCGGGAATCGCCGGGCCCGCTCTCGCGCACTGGCTGACGCGGTTCGGCTTCTCCCCGGTGGTCGTGGAACGGGCACCGTCGCTGCGTGACGGTGGCCAGGCCGTGGACTTCCGCGGCGAGGCGCACCTGTCCGTGCTCCGGCGGATGGGTGTGCTCGACGCGGTGCTGGCCGCGCAGACCACGCCGCGGGACATGGTGTTCCGCGGCGTCGACGGACGCGAACGGGCACGGCTGCCCGCGTCGTTCACCGCCGGGGACGTGGAGATCCTCCGTGGCGACCTGTCCCGCCTGCTGTACGAGTTGACCGCTGCCGACGTGGAGTACGTGTTCGGCGACTGGATCACGGCTCTGCACGACGACGGCGACGGCGTGGACGTCACGTTCGCGCACGGGACGTCACGGCGGTTCGACTTCGTGATCGGCGCGGACGGGATGCGATCCGGGGTGCGGCGGCTGGTCTTCCCCGAGTACCGGCCGAAGTTCCAGGGCTACTACTTCGCGATCTGGGACGCGGAGGGCGACGACCGGGACCTGACCTGCTCACCGGGCGTGCTGACCTCGCCGGGGTGGCTGCTGTACAAGTCGCCGATCCCTCCTGAGCTGATGCCGGACGAGGTGGTGGCGCGAGGCGTCTACTTCGACTCGATCAGCCAGGTGCGCATGCCCGCGGTGAGCTCCGGGCGGGTCACGCTGATCGGCGACGCCGGGTACGGCTCCACACTGGGCGGCATGGGAACCGGGCTCGCGGTCGTCTCCGCCTACGTCCTGGCGGGGGAGATGGCGGCGGGAGGCGACGCCTTCGCCCGGTACGAGGCGCGGATCAGGCCGTACGCCCGCGGCAGCCAGGGCAACCCGGGGCCGTTCCTCGCGCCCGGCAGCAGGCTCGGGATGTGGGTGCGGGACCGGATGTTCGGTCTGCTGCCGAAGATGCCGATGTTCGCGCGGATGGATCTGCGGGCCGCCACCGCGATCACACTCCCCGAGTACGCCACAGTTCGCTGAGCGCCTCGTCCACCTGCTGCTTGGCCGCTGTGTGCATCCACCCGAACCCTAGCTCCTGCTGGGCTGCCAGCAGGAGCTCCTCGGCCCGCGCCGGATCTCCCCGGCGCTGGGCGATCTTGGCCAGTCCGGCGTGGGCGAGCGCCCGAGTGGCGGCCAGCCCCGCCCGCGCCGCCATCTCCAGCGCCTCGAGGTAGTCGCGCTCGGCCTGGTCCTGGTCGATGTCGAGCAACCGGTCCGCGCGCCGGCCCCGCAGCTCTGCCAGCTCCTCCACGGCGCCCAGTTCGGCGACGGCCCGCAGTGCCTGGTCCGTCAGCGCGAGAGCTTCGGCCGGGTCCTCGGTCATGGTGGCCAGCACGTCCAGGACCTGCGCCGATCCCCACCGTTCGCCCAGGTCCTGGAACCGCCGCAGGGCTTCGCGGGACTGCTGGATCGCGACGGCGCGGTCGCCGCTCGCGGTCCAGGTGGTGTAGGCGTTGCTGAAGCCGATCAGGCCCTGGATCCACGGGTCCTGGCTGTTCTCGACCTCGTCCTGCAACGCGGTGCGCGGCGCGGACGGGTCGGGCGGGCCGCTGAGCATGGCCCAGGCGATGAGCACGAACGGTTGCTTGATCGGGCCGCGCAACTCCAGGAGCTTCTCCTGGACGTGTTCGGGTTCGGCCAGGGCGAGCAGGACCGTGTATTCCTCTGTGGACTGTTCGGGCACCCGGTCCAGCAGCCGGCGGGCCGCGCCCCGGACCTCCGTGCGGCTGCCCTTCAGGTACCAGTACCAGGCCAGGTCACTGACGAGTCGCAAGGCCTGATCCGGCGCGAACGAGGTGGTCCATTCCAGTGCCTGCATGAGGTTCGCGTGCTCGGCGGTCAGCCGGGTGAACCACCGCACCTGGTCCCGCCGGCGCAGCTCGGGATCCGCGCGGCGGGCCAGCTCCTGGAAGTACGCGGCGTGCTCGGCGTCGACGCGCTTGTGTTCCGAGCAGAACTCGCGGATGGTCTCCAGCATTCGGTAGCGGCCGTCGCTGGCTTCCACCAGAGACTTGTCCACCAACGCTTCCAGCGTCTCGACGTCGTGCCGGCAGACTTCCTCCACGGACTCCAGGCTCGCCCCGCCGCTGAACGTCGCGAGGCACGCGGCCAGGTCGCGTTCGTCCTCCGTCAGCAGGTCCCAGCTCCACTCGACGACGGCCCGCAGCGTCTGGTGGCGGGGTGCGGCGGCGCGGTTTCCCTTGGTGAGCAGGCGGAAGCGGTCGTTCAGGCGGGCGGCGATCTCCTCGGTCGTCAACGTGCGGGTGCGCGCCGCCGCCAGCTCGATCGCCAGCGGCAGGCCGTCGAGCTCCCGGCAGATGTCGGCCGTGTGCTGGTCCCGCACGAACGTGGGGTTGACCAGCCGGGCGCGGTCGGCGAACAACGCCACGCTCTGCTCGGGGTCCAGCGGCGGCACCGGGCACAGCGTCTCGCCGGTGATGCCGAGCGCCTCCCGGCTCGTCGCGAGGATGCGCACCGACGGGCACGTGCTGAGCAGGTGCTGGGCCAGCTGTGCGGCCTGGACGATCAGGTGCTCGCAGTTGTCCAGGACCAGCAACGTGTCGCGCTCGCGCAGCGCCAGCGTCAGCCGGTCTTCCGGCTCCAGCACGGTCTCCTTGAGCCCCAAAGCCTGCAGCGTCGCCGCCGCGACGTCCTTGGCCGGTGCCAGGTCCACGAAGATCGCGCCGGGACCGGCGGCCTGCAGCGCGAGCCTGGTCTTGCCCGCGCCACCGGGGCCGGTGAGGGTGATGAGCCGGGCGGAGAGCGAGGCGATCCGCGAGAGTTCTTCCTGCCTGCCGACGAAGTTGGTGAGCTGGGCGGGAAGTTCGCGGTGGGACTGGCCGCGCAGGACCTGCAGGTGCACGGCGCGCAGTTCGGGCGACGGGTCGGCGCCCAGTTCGTCGGCCAGCAGGGCGCGCGCGTCCTCGAACGCCTGCAACGCCTCGGCTTGGCGGCCCTGCTGGTTCAGCGCCTGCATCAGGTAGCCGCGCAGGCGTTCGTCCAACGGGTTCTGCCGCACCAGGTCCTGGACCTCGGCCACGTCGGCCTTGCCGAGCCGGATCCGTGCCGCGACCAGCGAACCCGCTGCCGCGGAGCGTTGTTGTTCCAGGCGGGTCGCGTGGCCGGCCAGGGCGACGTCGGCGAGAGCGGGGCCGCGCCAAAGCTGAAGTGCTTCGGACAGGAGGGATTCCGCCGTCTGCGGATCGCCCTGCTCCAACGCCTGCCGGCCGTCCGCCGCCAGCGAGACGAACCGGTGCGCGTCGACCCCGGAGGCGGGCAGCGCCAGGCGGTAGCCGGCCGGGTGGAACTCGACCAGTG
Source organism: Lentzea californiensis (assembly GCF_024648825.1). GTDB lineage: Bacteria > Actinomycetota > Actinomycetes > Mycobacteriales > Pseudonocardiaceae > Lentzea > Lentzea californiensis. The sequence continues at coordinate 108,418 of NZ_JANBBE010000012.1, read as the reverse complement.
ACGTGTCCCCGAGTGCCCGGCGCAGGCGCGAAACCTGGCCCTGCAAGGCGTTCGCGGCGTCCGACGGCGGCTCGGAGCCGTAGAGCTCGTCGACCAGGCGGTCGAGCGGGACGATCTCGCCCACCCGGATCGCCAGCAACGCCAGCAGAGTGCGAGGCCGTGGGCCACCTACCGCGATCTTGCCGTCGGGGGAGTGCGCTTCAACTGGCCCGAGTATGCCGATGTGCACGGTGTCAGCGTACGAAGCGCCCGGGACTCGTACCCAGGACACGGCGAAAGTGACGCGTCAGGTGTGACTGGTCGTGGAACCCGGCCAGCACCGCCGCCTCCGCCGCCGACCGTCCCCCGACCAGGTGACCGCGGGCGAGGTCCACCCGGCGGCCGGTCAGGTACTTGTGCGGCGGCAACCCGAACCGGCGGCTGAACGCCCGGACGAGGTGCGTCGGGCTGGTCTGCAACTCCCGCGCGGCCGCGTTCAGGGTCATCCCGTCCGGCAGGGAGGCGTCCAGCAGTTGCCGCAACCGGTCGGCGAGCGTCGGGTCCGCGTGCACGACGGGTGCGGTGCCGGCGAGGTGGTGTGTGAGCCGTTCGGTGATCAACGCCAGCCTGCTCGCCGCCTCGAACGGCTCGTCCAGCGTCAGGTGCAACTGGTGGACCCGTTGCCGCAGCAGCGGATCGGGCAGCATCGGCGTGTCGACGGCCTGGCCGACCAGATCGGCCGGCAGCACCGAGTCGTCCAGGTACAGCACGCGCTTGTGGAACCCGGTCGGATGCGCGGAACGGCCGTCGTGCGGCACGTGCGGCGGCAACAGCGTGACGCCGTCCACGAGCGCGCCGTGCTCGTGGCGGTCCAGTTCGTATCGCACGGCACCGGTGTCGAGCACCATCAACGTCCAGGCATCGTGCGTGTGCGCTGGGTAGACGTGCGTGGTGAAGGAGGCGTGGAAGACCTCCTTGATGCCCTCCACGTCCGGCTTCCAAGCCGTGACGCTCATGTCAGAAACGTACAAGACGCGTGACGGGCCTGCCCGCGATCGTTGTGTCCATGTTCGACACCAAGATCGCTGTGCTGCTGCGGGACGACCTGGCCGGGTGGCAGGCGCTGAACGTCACCGCCTTCCTCGTCAGCGGGCTGCCCGAAACGCTGCGCGGCGAGCCCTACGTCGACGCCGACGACGTGCACTACCTGTCGATGTTCGGCCAGCCCGTCGTGGTCCTGCAGGGCGACCAGGACCTGCTCAAGAAGGCCCACGAGCGCGCCCTCAACCGCAAGCAGCCGATGAGCATCTTCACCGCCGACCTGTTCGCGACCGGCAACGACGACGACAACCGGGCCGCCGTGCGCAAAGTCCACACGCAGGACCTCGACCTGGTCGGGATCGCGGTCCACGGCCAGAAGAACGCCGTCGACAAGATCTTCAAGGGCGCCCGGATGCACCCCTGACGGAACCGGGTTCTAATGCGTGCGTGATCAAGCTGCTCCGGATGGCCGTGTTCCTGCTGGTTCTTTCGGCGGAGATCTACCTGGTGGTCGTGCTGGGCGAGAAGTTCCGCCCGGCCGACCACTTCAGCTACTTCACCGTGCTCTCGAACGTCTTCGCCGCGGTGGTGGCGTTGCTGGGCGTCTTCAGCCCGGTGTCGGCGCAGATCAGGGGCGCAGCCGTGCTCTACATGGGCACCACGGGGATCGTGTACTGGCTGCTGCTGCGAGACATCGACGTGCAGACACCTGCTTATGCGAACTGGGTGCTGCACACCGTCGTGCCGATCCTCGTGGTCGTGGAGTGGCTGCTCGCGCCCGAGCGGACCAGGCGGTGGTGGACCTGGCTGTCGTTCCCGCTCGCCTACCTGGTGTACACGCTGGTCAGGGGCCCGATCACAGGCTGGTACCCCTACCCGTTCATGGACCCGCGCCAGAACGGCTACGGCGCGGTGCTCCTGAACTGCTTGTTCGTCGCGGTGGTCTTCGGCGTGCTGGCATTCGCGGTGTCCTGGGCGGGGAACAAATTGGCCCAGAAACGCAGTGCATCCTTGTCCCACAGCGCGGGCCAATAACAGCCCTACGGTCAGGACATGACCAGGCGACTCGCGTACGCACAGCTGACGAACTCGATCGGGGACGGCGGTTTCCTCGTCGTCTCCGCCCTCTACTTCACGCAGGTCGTCGGCCTGAGCGCGGCGCGGGTCGGCCTCGCGCTGACCCTCGCGTGGGGCGTCGGAGCCGTCGCCGGCGTCGCGCTCGGACACCTCGCCGACCGCCTGGGTCCGCGCACCACCGCCGTCGTGCTGGCGCTCGCCACCGCCGCCAGCATCGCAATCCTGCTCCTCACCCGGAACTTCGCCGCGTTCGTGCTGGTCATGTGCCTGTACGCGAGCTTCCAGAGCGGTCTGCAGGCGTCCAGGCAGGCACTCCTCGCGGGCCTCACCACCCCGGAGGAACGCACGCGGGCACGTGCGCGCATCCAGTCCACGGCCAACGCGGGCATCGCGATCGGCGCCGCGGCGGGCGGGTTCGCGCTGCACCTCGGCACCGAGATCGCCTACACGGCCGTGTTCGTGCTCGACGTGGTCGCGTTCCTCGTCGCGGCAGCCGTGCTGAGCACGTTGCCGGAGACCGTGATGACCAGGGCGAAGGGCAAGTTCGACGTCCTCAAGGACCGCCCGTACGCGCTGATCACGCTGATCAACGCCGTGATGCTGCTCTACATGCCGCTGCTGAGCCTGATCATCCCGCTGTGGATCGTGCAGCGCACCGAGGCGCCGACGTGGCTGGCGGCCGCGTTGCTGGTGCTCAACACCGCGGCCGTCGTGCTCTTCCAGGTGCGGATCGCGCGGCGCGCCACCGGCCTCAACGAGGCCTCGAAGCTGGTGAAGCACTCCGGGCTGATCATGTTCGCGTCCTGCGTGGTCTTCGCGGCCACGGCGTTCAGCTTCGGCGCCTGGCCCGTGGCGGCGCTGCTGATCGCCGCCGCCGCGCTGCAGGTGCTCGGCGAGATGATGCTCGCGTCCGGGGCGTGGGAGATCAGCTTCTCCCTCGCGCCCGCCGACCGGCAGGGCCAGTACCAGGGCTTCTTCGCGACCGGAACGGCCGTCGCGCGCATGGTCGGCCCCGCCCTGCTCACCACCGTCGTGCTCGGCTGGGGAGCACTCGGGTGGCTCGCGGTCGGCGGGCTTTTCGTCGTGGCCGGTTACGCGATGGGACCGGCGGTGCGCTGGGCGCGCGAGAAGAACTCCACCAGTTCCGGCGCCATGACCGACGACTTGTACATGTGCGTCTGACCGGGCAGCGTCCGGTGCTCCGCGTCCGCCCCGAGCACTTCCGAAACGTTCTTCATGGCGTTGCGGAGGTACTCGGGGCTCTTGCCGCCGTCCATCGCGAGCGTCGGCACCTTGACGTTCCAGCGGTTCGCCGGGAGCTTCGAGCCGCGGCCGTCGTCGCCGAGGATCGTGAGATCCCACGGCAGCGTGTGCGCGACAGGCTTGAGCTTCTTCCACATCGGGGTCAGCTTCATGATCGCGAGGCCGAAGCCGGGCACGCCCACCATCTTCATGAACGTCGTGAGCATGCCCGAGCGGTCACCGCGCGCCAGCATGTCGTTCATCTGCCGCACGATGTCCGCCGGACGCGGCTTGTAGGTGCCGTCCACGACGAACGGCGCCTCGTAGATCGCGAGCCGGGAGATGCCCGGCAGCCGTGACGCCGCTTCGAGAGCGAGAACCGCGCCCGAGGACACGCCGAAGACGAACGCGCTGCCGCCGGCCTCCTCGATCACGGCGTCGATGTCCTCGACCTCGCGCTCCAGCGACCACGGCGTCGCGCCGTCGCCGGTCTCGCCGCGGCCGCGCCGGTCGTAGGTGTGGACGGTGAAGTTCTTGTCCAGCACCGACGCGAGCTCGGTGGTCGGGCCGAACATGCGGTGGCACATCGCGCCGTCCACGATGATCAGCGCGGGGCCGGAACCGGTGATCGAGTAGGCGACCTCGGTGCCGTCGGCGGAAGTCGTGAAGCGCGTCATTTCTGCTCTCCCAGAGTGGTGTCGAGGAAGTCCTGCCAGTCCTGCTCGGACTCGGTGCCCTCGAAGACGTGGTGGGCGGCGATGACCGGCCCGAAGAAGCCGCGCATGAACCGGTACATGCCCCTGTCGGTGCGCAGCGCGAGGGTGTGGGCGTTGCGGTGGAACTCGACGGCGTCCGGGAGCTTGGCCGCGATCGCCTCGTCGAGCTTCTTCCAGGCCTCGTCCCAGTCGCTGACCATCGGCCCGAAGACCGTGAGCGGACGGGCCGTGCGGCCGGGGAAGTAGGTGAGGTACTCGAGCAGCGTGCGCCGGAACAGCGCGCCACCCAGCGTCATCGCCTCGAACTCGTCGGCCCAGTCGTCGCCGGGCAGGAAGCCGCTCGTGACCATCCGCAGCACCGTGCTGCCGTGCTCGCGGCCCTCGACGAGGAACTCGTAGGCGACGAACCGGCCGTCGGGTGCCTTCCCGCTGTTGTACGCGAAGTGGCGTCCCGGCTCCGACGCGGTGATCCCACTCGTCGGCTCGTACCCGCCGAAGGCCATCTTGACCTGGCCGTTCGCGACCTCGTTGCGGCCCATGAACCACGAGTCGATGCCCGGCCCTGTGGCGATGGCCGTCCAGACGTCCTCGACGGACGCCGGCACCTCGATCTCGTCGGTGCTCTTGAACTCGTGGCCCATCGGTTCTCCCTGTCCTGGTGCGTGATGGTCCCATCCTGCCGCCGACGATTCTCTTCGTCAAGACAGTGACTCTAGTCTTGACAAAAAAACTTGTCGGTGATTCCGTTCTCCCCACACCGAACTCCAGGAGGAACCCTTGTCCCGCATCGCCTGTGGCGTCGTCGCCGGTCCGCTCTACCTCGCCGTCGGGTACGCCCAGGCGTTCACCCGAGAGGGCTTCGACCTCTCGCGGCACCCGTTCAGCATGCTCAGCCTCGGATCACTGGGCTGGGTCCAGATCGCGAACTTCGTCGTCAGCGGCGCGCTGTTCCTGGTCGCGGCGACGGGCATGGCCAGGCACACGCGGTGGGGAGCGCGGCTGATCGGCCTTATGGGGGCCGGGATGGTCCTCGGCGGGGTGTTCGTGGCGGATCCGGCCATGGGCTTCCCCGCCGGAGCACCCGACGGCCCACCCGCGGCGCTGTCCTGGCACGGCACTCTGCACGCCGTCGCGTTCGGGCTCGCGATGATCGGCTGGATCGGGGCGTGCTTCGTGTTCGCGCGTACGCTCGGAGGGTGGCTGGCGGTGATGAGCGGCCTGACGGGCGTGCTCCTGATGGTGCCGATGGCGTTCCTGGGCGACCCCGGGGGCACGGTGCTGCTCTACGTGGTCGCGACGATCGGCTGGGTGTGGACCTCGGTCGTGTCCCTGAAGCTGAGCCGGCCTGCCTTCTCGAGCTGATCTGCCCGGAGTGCGGGCGCGTCACCACCGACGAGTACGCGCCTGGCTGCCCTGCCTGTCAGACGAGCTGATGCGCGTGCATCTTGCTGATGTCGTACGAGACGCCGCAGAAGGTGCACTGCAGCCCGTACTTGCTGCTGATGGTGAACAGCGGGATGAAGAAGACGGTCGGCTTCGTGTAGCGCCGGAACAGGTTGTGCGCCGCCTGGTGGTGGCAGTGCCCGCACACCAGCGTCAGCATCCGCAACTGCTCGATCGTCGTCCGCCAGCCGAAAATGACCATCTGCTCTCCTCGTCCCGGATGTCCTTCTGACGTTCGAGCACCCCTCTGAGTTGCAGAGGGCCCGCGGAATTCAGAAGGTGGACAGGTGGACACCCTGCTGCGGCCCTGGTACCCCGAAGACGCACCGATCATCCTGGCCGCGTCGGCCGAGAAGATGATGGACCGCCAGTTCACCTCGCAGATCGACTCCCTCGCCGCCGCCGAGGAGTGGATCGCGCTGCTCACGTCCCGCCAGATCGACGACAGCGCCTACTCGTTCGCCGTGCTGCACGAGGGCGTTCCCGTGGGCAACGTCGCCGTGTCCAGCGTCGAGCGCCGTCACCTGACCGGGTGGGTCTCCTACTGGATGCGGGAGGAGGCGCGCGGCAAGGGGCTGGCGACCAGGGCGTGCCGCGAGCTCAGCGAGTTCGCCTTCTCCGAGCTCGGCCTGTTCCGCCTCGAACTCGCGCATCGCATGGACAACCCCGCTTCCTGTCGTGTCGCGACGGGAGCGGGTTTCGCGGTGGAGGGCGTCGAGCGGTCCCGGTTGCTCTACGACGGCGCCCGGTTCGACACCGAAACTCACGCGCGGCTCGCGACGGACTGAGGTTCACCTCGCGATCAGCCGGGTAACCGCGAGTGCATGAGCGACGTGCAGGCCGAGCTGCTGCGGACGTTGACCAAGGTCGCCAAGGCCTTACGCGGAGCGGAGATTCCGTTCGCCTTGACCGGTGGTTGTGCCGGTTACGCGCGAGGAGGTCCGGCGAGTGAACACGACGTCGACCTCCTGGTGCGGGAACAGGACGCCACCGAGGCCGTGCGGGTGCTGGTGGAGGCGGGACTCCGTGCCGCGGAGCCGCCCGAGGACTGGTTGCTGAAGGTCTACGACGGCGATTCGCTGGTGGACCTGTTGTTCCGGCCCAACGAACGGCCGGTGACGGACGAGATCCTCGCCATGGCCGAGGACATGCCCGTCGGATCGGTGTTGCTGCCGGTCATGCCGGCGACGTTCGTGCTGAGCAGCAAGCTGCTGGTGCTGGACGGGCACCGCTGCGACTTCAGCGAACTGCTGCCCTTCGCCCGTGCATTGCGAGAACAGATCGACTGGGAACGCGTGCGCGAGGAGACCAAGCACTCTCCTTACGCCGAAGCGTTCCTGGTCCTCATCGAACGCCTGGACATCATCGGGAGAGGCAATGAGTTCCGAGCAGTACCTGGCGGCAAATCTGCGTAGGGCGGTGGCCGAGGACCCGCGGACCGCCGAGCTGGGCGTCCGGGTCACGGTGCGCGGTGACCACGTGATGCTCTCCGGCGACGTGGCCTGCGCCGAACGCCGGGCCGCCCTGGAGGAGGTCCTGCACGAGACCGCCCCCGAGCTGACGATCTACAACGACGTGCGCGTGACACCTGCGGGTGAACCGGAGGGTGAGGAGGACCTGCGATGATCCGAGTCGCTGCGGTCGGGGACATCCACCTCGGCGAGGACATGCGCGGGCACCTCCGGCCGGCGTTGGAGAAGGTCGGCGAGCACGCGGACATCCTGCTGCTGGCCGGCGACCTGACCAGGCACGGCACGGTCGTCGAGGCCGAGGTGGTCGCGGACGAGTTCGCGGACCTGCCGGTGCCCGTGGTCGCCGTGCTGGGCAACCACGACCACCAGGACGACAAACCCCTCGAAGTCACCAAGACGCTGCAGGACAAGGGCATCCACGTGCTGGAGGGCACGACGTTCACCCACCGGGTCAACGGCTGCTCGATCGGCATCGCGGGTGTGAAGGGGTTCGGCGGCGGGTTCGCGGGCAAGTGCGGGAGCGCGTTCGGCGAGCGCGAGATGAAGGCGTTCATCCAGCACACCTGCGACATCGCGGAGACCCTCGAGCAGGCGCTGTCCGAACTGGACACCGACATCAAGGTCGCGCTGACGCACTACGCGCCCGTGCCGGACACGTTGCGCGGCGAACCGCCGGAGATCTACCCGTTCCTCGGTTCGTACCTGCTCGGTGAGGCCATCGACTCGACCGGCACGCATCTCGCCGTGCACGGCCACGCGCACTTCGGCACCGAGCAGGGCCTGACGCCGGGCGGGGTGCGGGTCCGCAACGTCGCGCAGCCGATCATCCGTTCCGCCTACACGGTCTACGTGTTGGAGGGAAGCTCGTGACGACCGTCGGCGACTTCGTCGTCCAGCGCCTGCGCGACTGGGGTGTCAAGCAGGTGTTCGCGTATCCCGGCGACGGCATCAACGGGATCGTGGCGGCGTTCGGCAAGGCGGACAACGACCCCAAGTTCATCCAGACCCGCCACGAGGAGATGGCCGCGTTCGCCGCGGTCGGCTTCGCGAAGTTCAGCGGCGACGTCGGCGTGTGCCTGGCCACCAGCGGTCCTGGCGCGATCCACCTGCTCAACGGGCTGTACGACGCGAAGCTCGACCACGTGCCGGTCGTCGCGATCGTCGGCCAGACCGCCCGCACCGCGATGGGCGGCAGCTACCAGCAGGAAGTCGACCTGCACTCGCTGTTCCGCGACGTCGCCTCGTTCCTGGTCGACGTGACGGTGCCCGAGCAGCTGCCGAACGCGCTGGACAGGGCGATGCGCACGGCCGCCGCCGACCGCGCGCCGGCCGTGCTGATCATCCCGAACGACGTGCAGGAGCAGGAGTACTCCGCGCCCAAGCACGAGTTCAAGTACATCCCGTCGAGCCCGCCGTCCCGTCCTGTCTCGTCCGTCGTGCCCGCGCTCGACGACGTCCGGCGCGCGGCCGAGGTGCTCAACAGCGGCGAGAAGGTCGCGATCCTGATCGGGCAGGGCGCCCGCGACGCCGCCGAGGAGGTGCGCGCGGTCGCCGACCTGCTCGGTGCCGGTGTCGCGAAGGCGTTGCTGGGCAAGGACGTGCTGCCGGACGACCTGCCGTACGTCACGGGGTCGATCGGGCTGCTCGGCACCAGACCGTCCTACGAGATGATGCGGGACTGCGACCGGTTGCTGATCGTCGGGTCGAACTTCCCGTACTCGCAGTTCCTGCCGCAGTACGGCAAAGCACGCGGAGTGCAGATCGACGTCGACGGTCGTGCGATCGGCATGCGCTACCCGACGGAGGTCAACCTCGTCGGCGACGCGCGGGAGGCGTTGCGCGCGCTGATCCCGTTGCTGGAGCACAAGACCGACCGCTCGTGGCGGGAGACGATCGAGGCGAACGTCGAGCGCTGGTGGGAGGTCGTCGAACGGCAGGCCCAGGTGCCGGCCGATCCCGTCAACCCGATGCGGATCGTCTCCGAGCTCTCGAAACGCCTTCCCCACAACGCGATCGTCACGGCGGACTCGGGTTCCGCGACGAACTGGTACGCGCGGCTGCTCAAGATCCGCGGCAACGTGCGGTCCTCGCTGTCCGGCACGCTGGCCACCATGGGCTGCGCCGTCCCGTACGCGCTGGGTGCCGCCTTCGCACAGCCGAACCGGCCGTTGATCGCGTTGGTCGGCGACGGCGCGATGCAGATGAACGGCATGGCGGAGTTGCTGACACTGCGTCGATACGGCGTTCGTTGCGTCGTGTGCGTGTTCCACAACAACGACCTCAACCAGGTCACGTGGGAGCTGCGCGCGATGGGCGGCGCGCCGAAGTTCGAGGAGTCGCAAACGCTTCCGGACATCTCGTACGCCGCCTTCGCGCGGTCGATCGGCCTGCAGGGCATCGAGGTCAACGACCCCGCGCAGCTCGGCACGGCGTGGGAGACGGCGCTCGCGTTCGACGGCTCGACCGTCCTCGACGTGCGCTGCGATCCGAACGTGCCGCCGATCCCGCCCCACGCGACGTTCGAACAGATCAAGGACATGACCGAGGCGGTGCTGCGTGGCGACCCGGACGCCTGGGAGCTCATGACGCGCGGCCTCAAGACCAAGATCCAGGAGTTGCTGCCGTGAAACTGGGCTATTTCCTCTCTTCAGAAGAACACGGACCGCGTGAGCTGGTCAGGAACGCGAAGATGGCCGAGGACCACGGCTTCGAGTCGCTGTGGATCTCGGACCACTACCACCCGTGGAACGACGAGCAGGGCCAGTCACCGTTCGTCTGGGGCACGATCGGCGCGCTGTCCGAGACCGTGTCGCTGCCGATCACCACGGCCGTGACCTGCCCGACCGTCCGCATCCACCCGGCCGTCATCGCGCAGGCCGCCGCCACCGCGGCCGTCCAGACCGAGGGCCGGTTCGTGCTCGGCGTCGGCAGCGGCGAGGCCCTGAACGAGCACGTGCTGGGCGACCGCTGGCCGTCCGCCGACGTACGGCTCGAGATGCTGGAGGAGGCGATCGGCCTCATCCGCACGCTGCACCAGGGCGACGAGGTCACCCACCACGGCAAGCACTACACGGTTGAGAACGCCCGCATCTACACCGTGCCCGAACGCCCGGTGCCGATCTACGTCTCGGCGTTCGGCCCGAAGGCGGTCAAGCTCGCGGCCCGCTGCGGTGACGGCTACGTCAGCGTCGGCCCGGTCGGCGACCTGGTGGAGAAGTACCGCGCCGAGGGCGGCCGCGGTCCGGCGCAGAGCGGCCTGAAGGTCTGCTACGCGGCGTCCGAGGACGAGGCGGTGGCGACCGCGCACCGGTTGTGGCCCAACGACGGCCTGCCCGGTGAGCTGGCCCAGGTGCTGCCGACGCCCAAGCACTTCGAGCAGGCGTCCGAGCTGGTCACGCCCGAGATGATCGGGAAGGCGATCCCGTGCGGCCCGGATCCGGAGAAGTACGCGGAGAAGGTCAAGGAGTTCGCCGAGGCCGGTTTCGACGAGCTCCACGTGCAGCAGATCGGGCCGCAGCAGCAGGAGTTCTTCGAGTTCTGGGCCAAGGAAGTCGTGCCGCTGATCGATGTTTGATGCCTTGAGCGCAGGGCACCCGGTCCTATGAGGAGATTCCTGCGCGAGCACAGCCTGACGCTCGTCTTCGGCGGGCTGTTCCTCGCGGCGCTGGTCGGCCAGTTCTTCGCGGGCCACGCCGACTACAACGAGCGTCAGGCTGCGCTGGGTCAGCCGTTGATGACACTAAGCTCCTACCTGTTCTCCGCCGACTTCCTCGTCGACGTCGTGGAGAACTGGCAGTCCGAGTACCTGCAGTTCTTCCTGTACGTGACCGCTACGGTCTGGCTCATCCAGCGCGGCTCCACCGAGTCGAAGCCCGCGGAGAAGGCCGGCCACGAGACCGACGAGGAACAGCAGGTCGGCGCGTACGTCAAGAAGGACTCGCCGAAGTGGGCGAAGGCCGGTGGCTGGCGCACCGCCTTCTACTCGAAGTCGCTCGGGCTCGCGATGCTGGTGCTGTTCCTGATCTCGTGGTCGTTGCAGTGGGTGGCGGGCTGGTACGCCAACAACTCCGACCCGCTGGCCGAGAAGATGGGGCTGTTCCAGTACTTCCTGAGCGCCGACTTCTGGAACCGGTCGCTGCAGAACTGGCAGTCCGAGTTCCTCGCCATCGCGTCGATGGCGATTCTGAGCGTCTACCTGCGGCAACGCGGCTCGCCCGAGTCGAAGCCCGTCGGCTCCCCGCATGCGGTGAGTGACAGGTCCGGTTGACGACGAAAGCGCGGCGGGACTGTTGTCCCACCGCGCTTTCCAAGGCAGCGCGACCACCTTCGCGGGTCGTCGCCGCCCAGCGCGGTGACCACAATCTCCACCGGTTGCTTCGGGCACCCAGTAGGGCACCTCACGACACCGCCCCCGCACCCCCATATGTCCGATATGAGGGTGCGGGGCGGCGCCGCGATGCGCCCGCCTGGCCGCTCGAAGCAACCGGCGGAGGTTGGTGGTCACCGCGCTCTAAGCGAGGATCTCGCCGACCGTGCCGGCACCCACGGTCTTGCCGCCCTCGCGAATCGCGAAGCCCAGCCCGGTGTCCATCGCCACCGCCTTGCCCAGCTCCACCGTGACCTCGACGGTGTCACCTGGCAGGGCCAGCGTCCTGTCGAGCTCCACCACGCCGACGACGTCGCCGGTGCGGAAGTGGAACTGCGGGCGGTAGTTCGACGCGATGCCCGTGTGCCTGCCGCCCTCGGCGTGCGAGAGCAGGTACACGGACGCGCGGAACCGGGTGTGCGGCGCGACGCTGCCCGGCAGGGCCAGGACCTGGCCGCGCCGGACGTCACCGCGCTTCACCCCGCGCAGCAGGATCGCGGCGTTGTCTCCCGCCTGGGCCTGCTGCATGGGCTTGCCGAACGTCTCGATGCCGGTGGCCACGGACGTCACGGAGTCGCCCAGGCCGAGCACCTCGACCGCGTCGCCGAGGCCGAGCACACCGCGCTCCACCGCGCCGGTCACAACGGTGCCGCGGCCGGTGATGGTCAGGACGTTCTCGATCGGCATCAGGAACGCGCCACCCAGGTCCCGCTCCGGCACCGGCACGTGCGTGTCCACGGCGTCGAGCAGCGACACCACCGACCGCACCCACTCCGGGTCGCCCTGCAGCGCGCGCAGGCCGGAGACCCGCACGACCGGGGTGGCGTCACCGTCGAAGCCGTACTGCGAGAGCAGGTCGCGGATCTCCAGCTCGACCAGGTCGAGCAGCTCCGGATCGCTCACCGCGTCAGCCTTGTTCAACGCCACCACCACGTACGGCACGCCCACGCGGTGCGCCAGCACCACGTGTTCGCGCGTCTGCGGCATCGTGCCGTCCTCCGCGGACACCACGAGGATCGCGCCGTCCAGCTGCGCCGCCCCCGTGATCATGTTCTTCACGTAGTCGGCGTGGCCGGGCATGTCGACGTGCGCGTAGTGACGCGTCGGCGTCTCGTACTCGACGTGCGCGATGTTGATCGTGATGCCGCGGGCCAGCTCCTCGGGCGCCCGGTCGATCCGGTCGAACGCCGTGAAGGTGGTGCCCGAAGGGTCCATTTCGGACAGAACCTTGGTGATGGCCGCGGTCAGCGTGGTCTTGCCGTGGTCGACGTGTCCCATGGTGCCGATGTTGAGGTGCGGCTTGGCACGCACGAACTCTTGCTTCATTGCCCTATGTCCCTCAGGAGTCACAGCTGGAGGTTCAGAACCGATGGACCGCTACCACCCTCCTCCAGTGGTCCTGAAGGATGGACTGGAGAAGGGTCAGAGTCGGGCGCCGGCCAGCTGTGCCAGGGCAACGGCGAGCGCGTCCGCAGGAACACCTGCGAACGTGTTGTGCTCAGCCGTCAGGAACATGCGGTGATCGTGACAGGGCCGCTAGTTCGTTGTCACGCGGTTTTCCACAAGCCCGATCAACGCCCGTGCGGCGGGACTGTGCGGACCGTCCGCACGCCACGCGAACGCGAGCCTGCTGTGCGGTGCGGGATCGGTGATCCGCACGGCGTGCAGGCCGGAGACCATCGACGCCGCCAGGATCGCCGGCCCGAGCCCGCGCTTCGCCAGCGTGATCACCATCGGCGGCGCGGACGCCTCGAACGCGATCCGCGGCCGGCGCGCACCGCAGGCGGCGTCCAGCGCCCCGCGCAACCCCGTCCCCGGGCGGCAGGCTGATCAACCCGCGCTCCAGCAGTTCGTCCAGCGGAACGGACTCCCTGCCGTACCAGGGATCCGAGGCAGCGACTGCGGCCACGAGCGGCTCGTCGGCCAGTACCCGGACGGACAACCCCTCCGGCTCCGCACCCGTGTAACCGACCAGTGCGAAGTCCAGCCTTCCGTCCACAAGGGACGAGATCAGCTCGTCGGAGTCGGCCTCCGACAACGTGATCTCGACAGCCGGGTAGGACGAGTGGAACTCCGACAGCAGCTCGGGGAGGTCCATGATCCCGCACGACACGACCATCCCGACGCGCACGGCCCCGCGCACCAGCCCGGCCATCTCCTCCACGGTCCGCCGCGCCGACTCCACCGACCCCAGCGCGGCCCGGACGAGCGGCAGCACCGCCGCGCCCACGTCGGTCAGCGTGACCGTGCGGCCCGACCGGTCCAGCAGGGCGTGCCCGAGTTCGCGTTCGAGCCGACGGACCTGCGCGCTGACCCCCGGCTGGGCGACGTGGACCCGTTCCGCCGCCCGCGTGAACGAGCCCGATTCCGCGACCGCGACGAAGTACTCAAGCTGGCGAAGCTCCATAACTGATGATTATAGGAAGCAGTACAGCTAGATGTTGGACATATAGGTGCAGGCCAGAGACGCTGAAGATATGCAGATCTTCTACCCCGGAGACACCGGTTACGACGAGGAACGCAGCGGTTTCCAGACCGGACTGCGCCACGAGCCCCAGGTGGTCTTCGCCGTGGAGACCGCGCAAGACGTCGAAGAAGCCCTCCGGTACGCCGAGAACCACGGCCACGAGTACGCGGTCCAGGCCACCGGCCACGGCCTCACCACGGCGACCACCGGCGTCCTGATCTCCACCAAGCGCATGAACGACGTCCGGATCGACCCCGCGACCGGTACCGCGAGGGCCGAAGCCGGCGCCGTGTGGCAGCAGGTGATCGAGAAGGCGGCCGGACACGGCCTCGCCCCGCTCAGCGGCGACGCCAGTGACGTCGGCGTCGTCGGCTACACGCTCGGCGGCGGGTACGGCGTGCTGGCGCGGGAGTTCGGTTTCGCGAGTGATCGCGTCCGCGCGACCGAGAAGGCCGGGGACGTCGTCACCGCGCTGGAGTTCGAGCTCCTGCCCGTCACCGAGGTCCACGCGGGCGAGATGTTCTTCGAGGCCCGGCACGCCGAAGCGGTCTTCGAGGCGTTCCACGGCTGGGACCTGCCGGACCACGTCACACCGGCGCTCACCACCCTCGGCGACGTCGTGCGCATCACCTTCGCGAGCACCAAGCCGTTCGACATCGGCCATCTGCATGTCGCTCCCACGGTGAAGGAGGAGTTCGGCGTGAAGCCGTTCTCCCAGGCCGTCGGCAGGCCACTGCCCCCGCACGCCTACCAGGGCGACAACGTCCTGGTGGAGGACCTGCCGCTGGAAGCCCTCCAGCGAGCCCGGGAGACGGCCGCGAACTCCAGCGCCGAGATCTTCCTCGGAGTGCTCCCGCTCGGCGGTGCCCTGGGTACCGGAGCCACCCACCTGATCAAGCTCATCTCCCCGCAGTCGGGTGTCGGGGAGCAGCACGAAGAGGTGTTCGACCAGGTGCGGTCGTTCGTGGTCGGACGGTCGCGGAACTTCCGGTACGCCGTAGGCTGACTCGCATGACCCGAGTGGTTCTCGTGGAGGACCACGACATGGTCGCCGAGGCGATCGGCCTGGCCCTGGAACGCGCGGGGATCGAGGTGATCGCCCGCGCGTCCACCGTCGCGGCCGCACTCGCGGAGGCGAGCCGAGGTGAGCCCGACGTCGTCCTGCTCGACCGCAGACTGCCGGACGGCGACGGCACCTCGTTGATCGGTGAGTTCGTCGGGCTCGGCGCCAGGGTGCTGGTGCTGACCGGGGAGGCCACGGCGTCGGTCGCCGCGCGCGTCGCCGAGGCCGGCGGTGCGGGTCTGATCCTCAAGTCGGCGAGGCTGGACGAGCTGGTCGAGGCCGTCCGCAGGGTCGCGGCGGGCGAGGTCGTGTTCGACCCGAAGCTGCTCGCGGGTGTGCTCGACCGGCTGACCGGCCGCGTCGGCGTCACCGGCGCCACGCTCACCGTGCGCGAGCGGGAGACGTTGGCGCTGCTCGCGGACGGTGCCGGTACCGACCAGATCTCGGCGCGGCTCGGTGTGGCTCGTAACACCGCGCGCAACCACGTGCAGCACGTGCTCGACAAGCTCGGCGCGAGCTCGAAGCTCGAAGCGGTGTCCATCGCCCGCCGCGAGGGCCTGCTCGACTGATGCAGACGCACCAGACGGCATGGGTTGGTTGCGTCTGCGCGAAACGCTGCCGCAGGTGCAGTGTGGGTCCGTGGCCACGAACTCGCTCGTCCAAGCCGTGTTCTCCCTGCCGGAGAACGACCGGCGCGGTGGCGTGGCGCTCGCCCGCGACTTCGCCCGCCGGGCGGCGCAGAGGTGTGGTTACCGAGGCCATCACGAGGACGTCGTCCTGGTCGTCAACGAGCTCACGACCAACGCGGTCTGCCACGGCAGCGGCCACCCCGTCGTGCGCATCTTCGGTGGCGAGGAGCAGGTGCTGGTCGAGGTCGTGGATGACGCGGCCGACCCTGCTGGACCACGTGCGCCCAGCAGGGGCCTCCAACTCGTCGCCGTCCTCGGTGAGAGCTGGGGCGTCACGGAACGAGCCGGCCGGAAAATCGTCTGGTGTGAGCTGACGGCCTAGCCGCGATGATGAGCCCGTGCACCCGGACGCCTCGCGAGACAACGACCTCTTCCGGCTGCTCGTGCAGGGCGTCCGCGACTACGCGATCTTCGCGCTCGACCCCGGCGGCCACATCGTGAGCTGGAACGCCGGAGCCGCGCGCATCAAGGGCTACGCCGCCGAGGAGATCATCGGACGGCACTTCTCGGTGTTCTACCCGCCGGAGGACGTCCGGTCCGGCAAGCCCGAGTGGGAGCTGCGGACCGCGAGGGCCGAGGGCGCGATCGAGGACGAGGGCTGGCGGGTGCGCAGCGACGGCACCCGGTTCTGGGCGAACGTGATCATCACCGCGCTCTACGACGACAGCGGTGAGCTGCGGGGGTTCGGCAAGGTCACCCGCGACATGACCGAACGGCGGCGTGCCGAGCAGCAGCTCACCGACCGGCGCCGGCTGCTCGCCCACCTCGTCGAGGCGCAGGAACGGGAACGGCAGCGCATCGCCTGGGACGTGCACGACGACACGATCCAGGCCATGGTCGCGGTCGACATGCGACTGCAACTGCTCGCCGGCAAGCTGCCCGCCGAGCACCGGGCGACCGTGGACCAGCTCGACGGCGCGGTCCGCGCCTCCATCAGCAGGCTGCGCAACCTGGTGTTCCGCGTTCGCCCGCCCGGCATCGAGCGCCACGGGCTGCGGGACTCGCTGGCCGTGTACCTGGCCGACACCTCCACGGCGGCGGAGATCCGCTACGCGCTCGAACGGGAGCCTGGGGCCGACGCGGCCATCACGATCTTCCGCATCTGCCAGGAGGCGCTCACCAACGTCCGCAAGCACGCGCGCGCCTCGTCCGTCCTGCTCGAACTGTCCACCGCGGACCGCGGCTTCCTGGTGCGGGTGGTGGACGACGGCGTCGGGCTGCCCGACCTCGACCCGGACGCGGGTCACTTCGGGCTGATCGAGATGCGGGAACGGGCGGAGTCCGCCGGCGGCTGGTGCACCGTGCTCGGGCGGGAGAGCGGGGGCACCGTCGTCGAGTTCTGGCTCCCGGACGTGCGGTCATGATCGTCCGCGTGCTCATCGCCGACGACGACCCCCTGATCAGGGACGTCCTGCGCGACGTGCTCGACGACGAGCCGGACCTCGAGGTGGTGGCGGTCGCCGCGGACGCCCGCGAGGCCGTCGAGCTGGCCGGACGGCACTCGCCGGCGGTGGTCGTGCTCGACGTGCGGATGCCGTTCGGGGGTGGCTCGCACGCGGCCGCCCAGATCCTGCGGCGTGCGCCCGGAACCCGGATACTGGCGTTCTCCGCGTACAGCGACGCGGGCGCCGTCGACGACATGCGACGAGCCGGCGTCACCGACTACCTGGCCAAGGGGGTGCGCAACACCGAACTGGTCGCCGCCGTCCGGAGGTTGGCGGGCGGGTAGGTTGTGGTGGGGAAGCAACGGCCGTAACGTCGGGGATGTAGCCGGGTTCAGCAGCGTGCTCGGAGTCAGAGTCTCATGCGCTTCGGCCACCGGGGAGTGCTGGTGAACGAAGAACAGTTCAGGGAATCACCGCTGCTGACAGTCCGTGCCGCCGAGGTGGCCGGGCTGGTGGTCGTCGCGGTCGAAGGTGAGATCGACGTCGACACCGCCGACGACGTGCTGGACGCCGTTCGCCTCGGGTTCGTCTCCGCGGGCCCCGCTCTGATCGCCGATCTCACGCTGGTCAGCTTCTTCGGCTCCACCGGCATCTCGACGTTGATCTCGGCCCACGAACTGGCCGAGGAGAACGGCAAGAAGCTCCACATCGTCGCCCCGCAGCGCGCCGTCCGCAGGCCGCTCCAGGTCACGGGTGTCGCCGACGTCCTCTCGCTGCACGACTCCGTCGAAGAGGCGGTCTCGGCGTTGAAACCGGTGCCCAGCGAGTAGGCCCTGTCCTGCAGGGCCTAGCCGCCGGTCCGCACGTCTTCAGCCGGCCAGCTCGACCAGCTTCGGCACCACGTCGTCCGGGGACGGCATGGCGGCGATCTCCGCCGCGATACCGGCGTTCGCGGCTCGCACGTCGTTGTCCCGCAACAACTTCCTCGCCACCTCCTGCGCCGCGTCCGCCGTGAAGTCCTCGCCCACGAGCTGGGCGCCCAGGCCGGTGTCCGTGACGATCTCGGCGTTGCGGAACTGGTCGGCACCCTGCGGCAGCACGAGCTGCGGCAGGCCGCGCGTCATCGCGGCGACCGTGGTGCCGGCGCCACCGTGGTGCACGACGAGATCTGCGTGCGCGAGCAGATCCGCCTGGGGCACCCACGGGAGCACGTGCACGTTGGCCGGCACGTCGGTCAGCACGGACGGGTCGACCTGCGGCCCGGTCGCGACCAGCACCTCGGCGTCGACACCGGACAGCCCGGCGATCGCGGTGCGCAGCACGTCCGGGTTCGAGAACGCGGTGCCGAACGTCAGGTAGACCAGCGGCCTCTCGTGCTCGACGACCCAATCGGGCAAATCGCCCGGTTCGGCGAACGGAACCGGCCGCATCGGAATTCGATCCACGCTCGCGAGATGGTCAAGATCCTGTAAAGAAGGCGGGAAGACGTCGAGATAAGTCGATCCGAGTCCGTAATGGTGCCCATTCGGCAAGGTGATACCGAGTTCGGCGACGTACTCCAGGAGGAGGTTGCTCATCGCCTCCGGAATGAGGTTCTCGTCCATCTTGCCGAATCCGTGGCAGACCGCCGGAATCCCGGCGCGCAGGGCGGCGAGGCCCGCACCGGGGTTGATGAGCTCGAAGACGACCAGGTCGGGTTTGTCCCGCTCGAGCACCGGTTCCAGATCGTTCACGAAGGCCCTGGGCAGCACGGACCCGAAGGCGTCCACGGCGGTCTGCCGCAGCATGTCCCGGCGGAACTCGGCCGTGCCGTGCAGCGCGTTCGCCTGGCGGAACGCGTCCCAGATGCTGATGCCCGCGTCGACCACCGTGAACCCGAGCTTTTCCACGGTCGCGTGGAATCCCGAGTCGACGGCGTAGAGAACGTCATGTCCTTGCGCTCGCGCGGCGATCGCGAGCGGAAGTATCGGGTAAACGTGTCCGTGCGAGCCTAAGCTCGAGAAGAGAATGCGCACCCGGTCAGATTAGGTGTTGTTCTATTGCATGGGGAGACTTTCCCACCGTTCAGCTACCTCGTGGGGTGAGGGCATCGCCGCCATCTCGGCGCGCACCTCGCCGGCGGCCCGCTGCAGCTTCGAGTCCTCGATCAACCGGGTGAGCAGCGCCGCCGTGACCTCACGCGGCTCGGCCCGCAACCCGGCCCCGCGCCCGGTGATCGCCGTCGCGTGCACGGTCCGGTCGCCGGGCCCGGGCTCGACCAGCTGGGGCACCCCGGCCGCGAGCGAGCCGAGCAACGTGCCCGCCCCGCCGTGGTGCACGATCCCGTCGCAGAACGGCAGCACCCGCGGCATCGGCACCCACCCGACCGTCCGGACGTTGCCCGGCAGGCCGTCGGTGCGATCCGGGCGGACCAGCACGAACTCGGCGTCCACCTGCCCGGCCGCCTTGACCACGGCCGCCATCATCCGCCCGGCACCGGGACCGGGCGCGGTGCTGCGGCTGACCAGGATGCGCGGCGTGCCGGACGGCTCCGCGAGCCACTGCGGCACCTCGCCGTCGCCGCTGTACGGCACGAACCGCATCCGCTCCCCACCGGGAAACTCCGCGAGAGACGGCGGCGCGGTGCGCAGAACCGTTGCGGGAGAACGCACTTCGGACTTCATCCGCGCACCGACCGCGTCCGTCAGCACCAGCCCGTCGAACAACGACACGTCGTGGACGATCGACGGCACCCCCAGCGCCGACCCGGCGGCAGCAAGCGGTTCGTGCACCACGACGTCCGGCCGCCACTCGCGAGCGAACGCCCGCAACGGCTCGGTCATCGCGTCGCCGACCCTGCCGAACATCCGCGACACGAAGTCGAGCCGGCCACTGCCCCGCATCTCCCTCTTGGCCACCAGCGGATGCCTGAGCATGATGCGCAGCGCCATCGGCCCGAAGCGGAGGCCGGCCGGCACGACGTCCTCGACCCGCAGACCGGAGTCGCGGACCCGCAGCGCCTCACCGCCCGTCGCGACGACGACCTCGTGACCCGTCTCGCGCAGTGCCAGGGCCAGCGGCATCAACGGGAAGACGTGACCCAGGAGGGGAGCGGAGACCACGAGAACACGCATAGGTCCAGGTTAACCGCATGCGCGCGGTGCCTCGGATATCAGACTCCGGCCTACGGCTCGACCAGCCGCCGCACGGCCTCCTCGACGGACCGCCGCCGCTCCAGGTGACCCGAGCCGGTGCCGTTGGACCACATCGACGCCACCGCCAGCACCAGCTGCAACACGTGCTCCGCCGAGAACCGCGCCGACACCACCCCGGACTCCTGCGCGGACCGGATCGCCTCGACCTCGGCCACACGGCTGACCGACCCGCGCCGTTCCAGCCGCTGCCAGGTCGCGAGCCGCGCGAACTCCGGGTGCCGGTGCTGCAGGTCGTACAACCGGGCCGCGTACCCCGGCAGGTCACGGGCGTCGAACTCCACCATGGCCGCGCCCACCACCTCCGACTGCACGGCGTCGAACAGCTCGTCCTTGCCGCCGTAGTAGTTGTAGGCGAGGCCCGCGGAGCACCGGGCGATGCGGGCGATGCGTTCCATCCGCGCCCCGGCGATCCCGTGGGCGGCGAACTCGACGAACGCGGCGTCCAGCAACCGGCGGCGGGTGCGTTCCCGATCGCGGCTGTGCATGGAACCAGGCTAGGGCGAAGGGGCCGCACCCCTGAAGGGATGCGGCCCCGGAAACCGGCGACTACTTGGCCATGTCGAACCAGTTGAAGCCCTCGACCATGTGACGGTTCGTCTCGCTGACGTAGCGCGGGCCGTCGAGCTCCCAGCGCGTCACCCAGCGGTAGGTGCCCGGCTCCAGCGACTCGTCCTCGCGGGTGTTCTCGTCGTCCTTGACCGGGACGTACTCCTTGAACGTCCTCTTGGTCAGGGTGACGTCGAGCGACTCGTAGGCGGACTGCGTGTAGAGGTAGTTGCCCTGGCCGCTGTCGGCCGCACGGCCCGGGTCGGCCAGCTTCAGCTTCATCGTGCTGCCGTGGAACGAGCCGGTCGCGGACACGACGGTGACGATGTGGCCACCGCCGCGCTGCAACGAACCCGTCGCGGGGCCGGCCCCGTAGCGGCCGTAGACCAGCTGCAGCGGGCCCTCGTTGAGCTTCTTCGCGAGGTCACCGGCGAAGTCCGGGTGGTCGTTGGTGCTCACCACGCCCGTGGACGTGGTCCAGCCGGCGTCGCGGGCGGGCTTGGTGGCGATGTCCCATGCCTTGCGCAGGTTGGTGAGGTTGGTGCCGTCGCTGGTGTACTTCGCGTCGACGCCGATGCGTCCGATGGAGTTGGTGATGACGCCGAAGTCGGCCGGGTCCTTCGGGTCGAGGTTGCCGACCTTGGTGGTCAGCCAGCCGACCGGGGCGTCCTTCTGATGGCCCCAGTAGTGCAGGACGTTGTAGAGCGAGGCGGGGCCGCAGTAGGCGCCACCGTTGTTCTCGAAGCCGGCGCGGTGCTGATCCACGTCGCTGACGCCGCACTTCTTGACGTTGAAGTCCGCACCCGCCAGGTCGGAGGCGCCGACGCACGGGGGCGGCGTGCCGATGATCGGGTCGGCCACCGCGGTGGCGGGAGCGACGACGGCGGTCAGAGCGGCGGCGGCGATCAGAGCGTTGCGGATCATTTCGGTTTCCCCTTTGAGATCTTGTGTTCCCCTGCGGTGACACAAGATTCGCCGAGGCGACCCCCCAAGGGCATGAGGGGAGATCCCTCAACCCTCCAGCCGAAAAGATGGGTGTATCAGGGGCACCCCCACGTCGCTCCGTCTCAGGCGAGGACGCGTGAGAGATCCTTGCGACCTGCGATTCCGAGCTTCGTGTAGATCCGGCCGAGGTGGTTCTCGACGGTCTTGGGCGTCACGAACAGCTCCTGCGCGATCTCCCTGTTCGCCCGGCCCGCCGCCGCCAGGTCGGCCACCCGCCGTTCGGACGCCGTCAGCGCCTCCGCCCCCAGCACGATCTGCCGTCGTGGCCGGTCACCGAGTGCCTCCAGCGCCTCGGCCGCGCGGGTCTGCAGGACCGTCGAACCGCAGTCGCCCGCCAGTTCGATCGCCCTGTGCAACGGCTCGCGCGCGTCCGTCCGGCGCCGGGCCACCCGCAACGCCTCGCCCAGGTCCACCAGGGAGCGGGCGAGCTCCAAGCGTGAAGGCGAGTCCTCCAGCACGGTCACGGACTCGGTCAGCAGCTCCAGCCGCGAGTCCGCGTCGGCGTTCGAGAGCAACCGCAGAGCGGCGCCGACCTCCGTGGCAGCGCCCCACTTGCGGGCCACCTCGAGTTGTTCGGCGGCCAGTTCCAGCGCCAGTTCCTGCTGGCCCAGCAGCAACGCCGCGCGGGTGGCCGGTCCGCGCCAAGGAACGGTGGGCGGGTCGACGTGCACGTGGTGCATCGCGTCGCGCTGGCGGTACGCCTCGGCCATCGCGCGCCGTGCGTCGCCCTCGGCCAGTGCGATCAACGCGCGCACCTCGTGCAACCAGATCATCGGCATGGTCAGCCGGGCATCGGCGTGGGCGCCGTCGAACGCGCCGATGAACGCGGACGCCGCCGCGACGTCGCCTCGTTCGAGCGCCGCGTAGACCGCGAAGTGCGTCGAGGTCGCGCGCAGGCTGATCACCTCGGACACCGGGTCCTCGTGCGCGACGGCGGCCAGCGCGCCCTCGGCCTCTGCCTCGACGGCCCGCATGTTGCCGCAGCGCCAGTCCAGGAACAGCGACGCGTTCGCCACCATCGCGAACTCGACCGGCGACCCGTGCGCCCGCACCTTGAGCCTGGCCCGCTCGATCTCGTGCCGTGCGGTGTCCACGCCGTCCGCCGCCATCAGCGCGAGCAACGCCACCAGCCACGCGACCATCGCGTCCGTGCTGCCCGTCGCGTCGTCCAGGTACGCACCGTTCGCGAGCGCGCGCGTCGCGGTCGCGGCGACCTCGTCGTGCGGCCACACCTCGTAGCGGCCCATCTGCGCGAGGAGACCGAGCAACGTGCGTTCGTCCGGGGTGCCGCCCGCGAGTCCGGAGTAGCCGCTGAGGTGCGCGGACGCGATCTGGCGCTGGTCGGGGAGGAACGAGCGGAACACCGCCAGCCGTGCCTCCAGGTGCAGGCGCGACTCGCCGTCCGGGCGGGCCGCGATGGCCTCGGTGAGTTCCGCGATCGCCGCGGCGGGGCCTTCCAGCGCGGCCGTCGCCGAAGCCGCTGCCGCCACCAGTTCCGCGTCCGGCAGCCCTTGCGCCGCGGCTTTCAGGTGCCGGTGCGCGTTGACCGCGTCGCCGAGCCGCAGCAACGCGCGCCCGAGCTCCGCGCGCAGTCCGGCGTCGGTGGGCCGCTCGTCCACCGCCCGTGTCAGATGTCCCGCGGCAGTGCGCGGGTCACCCGCCGAGAGCAACGTCGCCGCGGCCTTCCTCAGCACGTCCGCGGCGTTCGGCAACGTCCCTTTGGGAGCGTGCACGAGATGTGCGGCCACCCGGTCAACCGATGCGTGCGACTCCTGCAACGACTTCGCGGCGCGCGCGTGCAGCGAGGCACGCGCGATCGGCCCGAGACCGGTCAGCACCGCCTCGCGCACAACGGGATGCACGAACTCCAGGTGCTCACCGGTGACCAGGACGTTCGCCGCCGTCAACGCCTCGACCGCGGCCGGCAGATCGGTGACCTCCGCCAGTTCCGCGGCCTGCCACGGATCGGCGTGCGTGCCGAGCACGGCGACGGCGCCGGCGAGCTTGACCGCCGGTGCCGGCAGGCGTCCGAGCGTGGCGCGGAAGACGGTGCTGGGGCCGAGCCCGCCGACCTTCCCGGCCGTCGCGGCGTCGTCCAGCGGCAGCCCGAGCGCCGCGAGCTCGTCGACCAGGACACCGGACAGGAACGGGTTCCCGCCGCTGGCCGCGTGCAGGGCGGTGATCACCTCGGGGTGCCCGCCGACGAGCGCGCTGAGCGCGTCCGTGGTGAGCGGACGCGGCAGCAACCGGTCGGCGGACACGCTGAGCTGCGCGAGCGGCCCGAAGTTGTCCGCCGGCGGCCTGGTCGCGACGACCAGCGCGATCGGCAGGTCCGCGATCCGGCGCGACAGGTAGACGAGGAACTGCAGCGACGAGTGGTCCGCCCAGTGCGCGTCGTCCACCGTGATCAGCAGCGGCCGGGTGGACGAGAGGTCCACCGCGACCCACCACAGCGAGTGCAGCGTGCGGGCGAGCTCGGCCTGGCTCGGGTCGAGCGCGGCGTCGTCCAGGGCCTTCAGCGCCGCCCCGGACGGCCCGGCGAGGATCTTCTCGCGCAGCTCGCCGGAGTACCGAGACACGGACCGCTCGACCATCTGCCGGACGACGCCCCACGCCATCGCGCTCTCCATGGCGTCGCCGACGGCCTGCAACCGCCCGAACCCGCGTTCCTTGGCCAGCTCGCGGCACTCGTGCACGAGCCTGGTCTTGCCGATGCCCGCACGGCCCTCGATGACGACGACACGACCCTCACCACGGGTGGCTGCGTCCAGAGCTTCACGAATGTGCGCGATCTCGGAGTCACGTTCAAGCGGTTCGCGCACGAATCGATCGTAGCGGCCGTTTCGCGCGCTACATGCCGATCATCGGCTGCGCAGAAGAGCGACTTGATGCTCCATCCGAGTGATCGTCAGGACACGCACTCGTCTCGCACGGGCCCTTCGCCGTTGAACTGCTTCTCCACGAACTGCTTCGTCTGAGCGGGGTCGACGGCGAATCCGGAGGTGCCGTCGCGCTGAACGGCCTCACCCACCGGCAACGTCGCCGTCCGGATCTTCACCGGTCCCTGGAACCGTGCCGCGAACTCCACCACGTCCCAGCCCTGGTCGACCTGGATCGCCTCCCTGACGCTGCGGGCCATCATCACCGCTTTGTCCCCCGCGATCTTCGCGGCGAGCCCGGCGAGGAAGGCCTGGTGCCGTTTCGTCCTGTCCAGGTCGCCGCCCGTCAGGTCGAACCGCTGCCGCAGGAACGCCAGAACCTGGTCGCCGGCCACCACCTGCTTGCCCGCGGGCAGGTCAACGCCGCTGAGCGGATCCTTCGCCGGTGCGCTCAGGCACACCTCCACACCGCCCACGATGCCCGCGATCTGCCCGAACGCGGACATGTTGATCGCCGCCCAGTGGTCGACCTTCGACCCGGTCATCTGCTCGACGGCGTCCGTCAGCTTGCGCGGGTCCTGCATGTACAGGCCGTTGATCCGGTCAGGGCTCGACCCCACGTAGATGTCGCGGGGCAGCGAGATGATCGTCGCCGACCCGTCGCCCTCGAACCGCGCGAACACGAGCGCATCGGTGCGGTGGTACTCGTCCGTGCCGATGAGCAGGACGTTCTGTGCGGCCGGCGTCTGCGCGGCCGGTGACGCGTCGGTCTTCTTGATCGCCGTCGGGATGATCACGGCGGCGGCCGCGGCCGCCGCGGTCAGCGTGGCGACCCCGACGATCAGCCCGAGCGGCTTGCGCTTCTTGGCCTTGTGCAGGTCGGCCAGCACGGTCCGGGAGTCGACGCGTTCGTCGGCCTCAGCCTTGATGGCCTGTCGGATCAGGTCGTTCATGAGTGCACCCCCAGGGTGGCGGATCGGGCGAGTTCGTGAGTGCGCAGCGTTTGCAGCGCGCGAGAGAGTTGGCTGCGCACAGTCGATTCCGTGCACCCGAGCACTTGTGCGATCTCCGCGTCGCTGCAGTCCTCGTAGAACCGCAGCACCAACGCGGCACGTTGCTTGCGCGGGAGGACGGCGATCCGTGCGCGCATGGCCTCGCGTTCGGCGTGTGTGTCAGCCGGATCGGCCATCGACGGCACGTGCCTTGCGAGCTCGCTGCGTTCTACGGCGATCTCCCGCGCGGCCCTGCGGCGCCGCCACGACAGGTAGTCGTTGGTCACCATGCGCTTCACGTAGAGGTAGGGCGCGTCCATCGACCCGATGCGTTCCCACTTGCCTTGTGCGCGCATGAGCACGTTCTGCACGATGTCCTGCGCCAGGTGTTTGTCGCACGTGATGGCTGTGGCGTACCCCAGCAGCCGGTCCAGCCGATCAGTCACGAACTGGTCGAACCCCACGCCGCCCCCTTCTCGTCCTCGGTCGTTTGCCGTGTGGGAAACCCCCTTCACCCCTCTATCCGCTGCATCGGCTTTTGTGGCCCGGGCCACAGATGTCTCGGTTTGGACGGAATTCGAAGTGAAGCCTTTTCATGTTCACGTCCATGGTCGAGCCTTCACCCCATGCGCATCATCCCTGCACTCGCGCTGTTGTGGCTGCTGCTCGTCCCCGTGGACGCAGCCGCCGCTCCCAACGGCAACTACTACCTGCAAAGTGCCGTGACCGGCCAGAACGCCGCCGTCTCCGGCTCGTCCGTCGTCCAGCGCCGCCCCAAGGGCAACGAGGACCGCCAGCATTTCTCCTGGAACGGCAGCACCCTCTCCGAAGGCGGCCAGTGCCTCGGCCGCGCCGGCGACGCCGTCCAGATGGTCAGCTGCACCAGCGCGGAGGCCCAGTGGGTCGGGCTGCTCGACGACCAGGACAGGTACCGCTTCAAGGACCCCGGCGCCGACCGCTACCTGATCGCGTCCGGCACCGACCAGATCCGCGTCGGCACCGGCACCGACACGTGGTTCCTGACCCCGGTGACCCCGGTCCGCGTCCAGACCCCGGCCGACCCGCGCCTGGACGAGATGACGTTCCTGACCTCCCACAACGCCTACGCGAACGGCGTCGACGGCGGCTTCATGTTCGCCAACATCGCCCCGAACCAGTCACGCGGCATCGTGCAGCAGCTCAACGACGGCGTCCGCGGCTTCATGCTCGACATCCACCAGACCCCCGACGGCGCGATCCTCTGCCACAACAGCTGCACGGCCGTCAGCAGGCCGGTGGCGTTGAACGTCGACATCCAGCGCATCGTCGACTTCCTGAAGTCACGCCCCACCGAGATCGTCACGGTCTTCCTGGAGGACTACGTCTCCGCCGACGTCCTGCGCAACGAGCTCGCCCGTGTGCAGGGCCTCAACGACGTCCTGTTCCGCGCCGAAGGCGTGCGGGAGAACGGCTGGCCGACGTTGTCGCAGATGAGGACGTCCGGCAAGCGCCTGCTCATCTTCACCGACCACGGCCGCGACGGCCGCGAGAACTCCGGCGTGCTCTACCAGAAGGACTGGACGGTCGAGAACTACTGGTCGATGGGCTCCGGCACCGGCGCCTCCGACTGGTCCTGCTACTCCCGCTGGGGCGACAAGCCGCTCACCGCGGCGGAAACCGGCTTCCGCCCGCTGTTCGTGATGAACCACTTCCGCGACGTCCCGATGCAGGGCACCGCCGCCACGGACAAC
Source organism: Lentzea californiensis (assembly GCF_024648825.1). GTDB lineage: Bacteria > Actinomycetota > Actinomycetes > Mycobacteriales > Pseudonocardiaceae > Lentzea > Lentzea californiensis. The sequence goes on along the minus strand of NZ_JANBBE010000012.1, from coordinate 81,132 downwards.
TCCAAGCTCGTCAACCGGGCCCAGCGCTTCTGCGAACCCGCGGCCCGCAAGACTCCGAACTACCTGGCCGTCGACTTCTACCACCTCAACACGCCGTCACTCCCGGCGGAACGCCACCCGTCCGGCGCCGGCTCCGTCGAACTGGCGGCCACCCCGGCCCTCTGCCTGGACAACGACAAGGGCGGCGCCGCCAACGGCAACCCGGTCCAGATCTGGACCTGCAACAACACCTACGCGCAGAAGTGGCGCGTAGTCGCCGACGGCACCATCGCCATCGCCGGCAGGTGCCTCGACATCGACAACGGCGGCACCGCCAACGGCACGAGCGTTCGGCTGTGGGAGTGCAACGGCACGGGCGCGCAGCAGTGGCGCGTGCGGTCCGACGGCTCCGTGCAGAACCCGCAGTCGGGGCTGTGCCTGGACAACCCCGGTGCGTCGACCACGCCCGGTACGCGCCTGAACATCTGGAGCTGCAACGGTTCCGCGGCCCAGGCCTGGAAGTTCCGCTAGACGCCGTTAGTTCTTGCGGCCGATGCCCACGTAGACGTCCTCCGGGCCGCCTTCTCCGGCCGGGCCGAGTTCCGGGTGCCAGTTCGGCGCCGGGACGACGCCCGGCTGGAGGACCTCCATGCCGGCGAACATGGGCTCGAACTCCGTGCGCGCACGGAAGTACATCGGGTCGCGGCTGTGTTTCATGGCCTCGACGACGGCGCCCATCTCGTCCGGCTTGAAGTCGGCGGTGAGGTGCGACAACGCGATGAGGCTGCCCTCCGGCACGGCGTCGCGGTAGCGGGCGACGACCTCGGCGGGGCCCTTGTCGTCCGAGACGAAGTGCAGCACGGCGATCATCAGCAGGCCGACGGGCTTCGAGAAGTCGATCAGGTCCTTCACGACCGGGTCGGACAGGACGTCGTCCGGGCGGCACATGTCCGCCTGCACGACACCCGCATTGTTGTTGCCCTCCAGGATGAGCTGGCTGTGCGAGACCGCCACTTCGTCGTAGTCCACGTACACGACTCGTGCGTCGGGGTTCTTCTGTTGCACGATCTCGTGGACGTTGCCGACCGTCGGGATGCCTGAGCCGAGGTCGAGGAACTGCGTGATGCCCTGTTCCATCATCAGCAGGACGGCACGGCGCATGAACGAGCGGTTCGACGCGGCGATCGCACGGCCTTCGCGCAGGATCTGCAGCACCTTGTCGCCGACCATGCGGTCCGACGCGAAGTTGTGGCCACCTCCCAGCAGGAAGTCGTAGACGCGTGCCGCGCTGGGCACGTCCGTGTTGATTCCCGCGGGCACCCAGGAGAAAGGCTCGGACATGCCGCAGAACTTACTCGTCTGCGCGCACGCGTGTGTCGGCCCGGATCCGGTGAAGCGTCATCCAGAACGCGCGAAACGGGCCGAGATCTGCTCTGCCAGCAGGAACGCGCCGGCTGCCCGGGCTTCCTGGTCGAGCCAGCGCAGGTGGTCCTCCGCGCGTGCCGAACGGAGGTTCCTGGCCGACTCCACGGCTTCCTCCGCGAATTCGGTCGCCGCGGGGAGGTCGCCCAGAGCGAGGTGGTTGCGGGCCAGCGCCGTCAACGTCAGGGTGCGTGCCCGGCCTTCGCCACATGTGCTCACCTTTGCGGCCAGAGAGGCAATGGCCTGCGCGGGATCGTTCAACGCGCGCCGGTCGGCCCAGGCGTTGTGCGCCGCCACGAAACCGAGCTGGAACGCCTTCAGCGCGTCGTCGGGTGCGTTGTGGTGCAGGAACATCCGGCCCGCGCGGGTCAGCACGGAAGCGATGAGCGCCTCGTTCTCCGCCTGCCGCGCCAGCGTCAGCGCCTTCGCGAAGTGCGGCAGGGCCGTGCCGGGCTGACCGCTGTCGAACGCGGTCCAGCCCGCCAGTTCGTGGACCTCGGCGACTGCGGTCCACGAGGTCTCGTCCACGACGATCATCGGTTCGACGGCGGCGAGGTGCTCCAGAACCGTGCTGTGGCAGGCGATGCCGCCGTAACGCTGGTCCAGCGTCCGCAACGCCTGGGTGCGCGCCGCGATCGCATCGGCCGAGATGCGGCGGGACGGCATCGCGGGCGGCAGCCAGTCGAACGTGGGCGCGCCGACCGTGATCCGGGCGGCGTGCTCCAGGAACCGTTGCCGCGCCTGGGAGTTCTCCCTGGCCAGCTCCTCGGCCTCGGGGAACCCGTCCGCCACGGCGGCCGTGCACCACTGCGCGGCCTCGGTTTCCTCGCCGAGTGCGAACAGGACGTGTGCCAGCCGCACGGCGGCGTCACCGAGGCGTTGGTCGGCGGCGACCCGGAAGTGCACGGCTGCCTCGCGCAGGCGACCGGCGCGTTCCGCGGCCTCTCCCAGGCGGTACTGCCGCTCGACGGCGTCGTCGAGCTCGAACTGGGCCAGCAGCTCACTCATCACTGCCTCCGAGGATCCGCCGCAGCTCGGCACGGCCGCGGGTGAGGTGCGTGCGCACGGTGGACTCGCCGACCACGAGCACCGCGGCGATCTCGCTGACCGAGTAGCCGAGCAGGTGGTGCAGCGCCACGGTCTCGCGGTGCCTGGGGGAGAGTTCGCGCAACGCCGCGTGCAGCGCTTCCACGTCGTGCGCCTGCTGAACGACCTCGGGCACCTCGGCCAGCGGCGTTTCGCGTTCGTACCGCTGCTGCCAGCGCCGCATCAGCCGTATGGCGACCTTGAGCACCCACGCCTCGGGCTTGTCGTACGCGTGGATGTCGCTCCATCGGTGCTGTGCGATCAGCATGGCGTCCTGCGCGATGTCCTCGACCGCGCGAGTGTCGCTGCTCAGAGCCGTCAGCGTCCTGGTGACCACGGGCAGGCACTCGCGGAAGAACTCCGCGAAGCCCAGATCCGGTGCGCTCAACGGCCTTCCCTTCAGCGTCCGCACATGTCGTTGACCGCCCTGGGGCGACCTTCACCGGTTACAGGCGTTGAAACCAGCGAAGGCTGACAGGGGGAAGGGAATTCACCCGTTCGGAGGGCCTACGGGAGAAGGTGGCGGAAGGCGGCGACCAGCAGCATTCGTTGTTGGTCGACGTCCAAGCCTTCGTTCAGCTCGTCGTCCTGGCGGTACTCCCGGTTGCCGGGGGAGCCGCGCCCGCCGAACGACTCGACGCGCACGGCGATGTCCACGACGTCCGACGCCAGTTCCACAACGGACTCGTCGTCGGGAATCGGTTCGTTCTGCTGGTACAACTCGTAGGAGAACCGCATCCCGATCGTGCCGTCGAACGTGATCTGCTCGGTCGGCAGCTGCATCGCGTCGAACACCGACCGGTACAACGAGGCGCCGGTGAGGTGCAGCGGGGTCATCACGACGTGCGTCGTGCCGAGGTCGTGGCTGCGCACCGAGATCGCGACGGTCGGGCCGTCCGGCTTCGGCGGGACCGGTTGCGGGAACACGGGAAGCTCCGACTTGCGGTCGGAGCGCCAGGTGGCGACGAGGCGGTCCGCGGCGTCCACTAGGTCGATGTGCTTGCGGGGCGCGAGGCGGGGCGGCAGCGGTTCCTCGTCCAGCCGCACGATGAACAGGAACGCGCGGCGGCGCGTCATCTCCCGGGTGAACGCCGCCGTCCACTCCACCGCCGGCTCGCGCCGCGGGGTGTTCGCCGACCACAGCAGGACGTGGTAGTCGGAGGTGGCCAGTGCCTCGTCGATGGCGGTGGCAGCGTTGTCACCGGGAGCGATCTCGTCCTCGGCCAGGTAGGCGTTGACGTTGCGGGACTCCAGTTCGGCACGGAGTTGCTCGGCGTGCGCACGGTCCTTTCCGGCGAACGACAGGAACACCTTGGGACGGGTTTCGAGCGGCACGGGGTCTCCGTTCTTCCTGAGTCTTCTGCGCAGCGGGCCCGCTGAGGTCTGGAAGCCCGCGTCGCCGTGCAGGGACCAGCACGCCCAGTCCGCCGGGTGCCGATCGGCGACTTCGACCAGCGCGTGCTGCAGGGCGCGATCTCGGGGGAGCTTCGCCAGGTGGCGGCCGAACGCGTCGAGCACCTGCCGTGCGGCCGTTTCCTCCGCCTGCCAGCGGGCGGCGACGACCGCGCCCGCCCCCGCGGACGTGACCGCGCGGACCACGCCGGACTCGCAGGCGCCGAGCACGACCGTGCCGCACGCGCTGAAGTCCATGTCTCCCAGCGTTTCCACGGACACCCGCTCGTCGGCGAACTGCAGCCACGACTGATCGAGGTTCATGCGGTCGTGCGCGGCCTGGGCGTCGATGCGGATGCGTTGGGAGCGGCCTTCTCCGAGCGTCCGCCGCAGCTGCGAGGCTTCCTTGCAGATCACCGCCTCTTCGCCCCTCTGCCTGCGGGCGCCGCGTTGTCTGGGCCGCAGCGCGGACAGGCACGGCAGGCTGGACAGCGCGTGGGTCATGCCGAGGAAGAGGTTCGTGCCGGGGACGGGCAGGCCGGCCAGCGGGACGTCCGCGAGGACTCCGCCCGCCACGACGACGAGCCTGGTCGCCTTGGGCGGCAGGGCCGCGACGACGTCCCGCAGTCCGATCAGGCCTGCCAGCTCGGCGAGCAACGCGCCGAGGATCGCTTTGTCGTACTTGGGTTTCCAGGACTTCAACCGGCGGATCGTGTCGGTGAGGTCGCCGATGTGGACGGCGGTCGTCACGTGCGTGACCTTGCGGCCGACGAGCACGTGGTGGAGCTGGTCCGGCGTCGCGTGCATCATCCACACGACCTGGTCCTTCGGCAGGTGCCTCGTCGTCCCGGCGAGCCAGCGCCTGGCGGCTGGCAGGTCGGCGAAACCCGGGAGCTCGCGCTGTCCGGTGGGACCCGGTCCGGCTCGGGCCGCCTCGACGGCGACCACCAGTCCCGCCAGCGCTTTGCGGCCGTCTCGCCGGGCCCGGCGAGCTGCGGCGCGCACGCGACCGTCGCGCACGTCGGGGGCCGCACGCAGCATCCGGAGCTTGACGCTGGGGCTGTCCCGGTGGTCGGCGAGGTCCTCCTCGACGCGGTGCGACTCGGCCCAGTGCCGGGCGGCCATGTCCTCATGGCCCGCGTCGGCGAACGTGTCACCGAGCTTGCGCAACGCCAGCGCGGTCAGTTCGGCGTGGCCGGCCCGGCTCGCGATCTCGAAGTGCCGCGCGGCCTGTTCGAGCCGGCCCTGCGCGTAGGCGAGCTCGGCGGCGGTCAGGTGCCACAGCGGCGAGTTCCCCTCGCCCAGCATGCCTTCTGCCTCGAGCAGCTCGTCCCGGGCGATCAGGCGGCGCACGTGCGTGAGCCGGCGTTCCGGCCTGAGCGTGTGGGTGGCGTCGGGGAGCTGCGAGATCACCTCGGGACCGGCCGCGGCGGCCAGTAGCGGGAAGAGCCTGCGGGCCGTGCCCGCCTGCCTGGTCATGACGAGCAGCACGGTCAGCTCGTACAGGACGGCGAACCGCAGCGCGGGTTCGATCTGGTAGCTGGTGGCGCACCTCGTCATCAACGCCAGCGCTTCCTCGTACCGGACCTCGCGCCGCAGCGCGGCGGCGCGTTGCAGGTACTCGGCCGGCGTGCGGGGAGTGCGGTCGCGGAGCTTCGAGACGCGGGTGCCCCTGCGCACGTCCAGCAGCAGCCGGTCCCTGCCGACGTGCTCCAGGTGCTCTGGCCGGCCGGCGCGGCGGAAGTGGCGTTCGGCGGCGTCGAGCTCGCTTTCCGCGGTGGGGTAGTCGTAGCGGTCCGCGGCGGCCAGCGCGGCGACTCTCGCGAGCCTCGCCTGTTCGAGTTCGGTGAGTTTCAGCTTCCGCAGCTCGCGGACGTCCCGTTCGGCGGCGACGTGATCCGTTGCGGCACTGCGGATCTGGGCCCGCAGGATCCTCAGGGTGGTGTCGTTGCCGGTGCTCAGGTACTCGTCGCAGCGCTGCGCGGCCTTCGCGACGGCACCGAGGTTGAGCAGGGTCGCGCAGTGGTCGTGGGCGACGGCCGGGCTGATCTTCGCTGCCTTCGCGTAGGCGAGGTCGACGCCGAGGACGTTGCCGCGCAGTGCGGCGGACCTGGCGGCCTTGACCGCGTCCGCGAGTGGGGTGCCTGGTTCGAAGTGCATCAGTTCCCGCAGCTCCGAGCGCCTGCACTGTCCTTTGTGGTCGGTTGACGGCCGGCGCAGCCGGTTGTGGTCCCGCCCATTGCTCCGTCTGATCGCAACGGCGGGCGCGTGGCCGCCGTGAAAGGCGTTCGTTGGCGCATGCACGATCCTCCGTGCGTCGCAGGTTAACGATCCAGACGGCCCACAGATCGTTTGTCCACTTTCTGTCAACGAACTGCTCAAACGATCTTGTCGGTGCTCCTCGGCACACTGGATCCACCACCGATCCGAGGAGACCGTCATGTGCTGGAGCTGCGACCACCCCGCCGGCCGCATGGAAGAACACCTGGCCACCCTGCGCCGCTGCATCGACGTGCGGGGCTGGGCCGTGCAGGCGATCGAACGGGACCGGGCCCATCCACCCTGGGCCTACACCGTCGGCCTGACCCCGCGCGGTCTCCCGGAACTCGTCGTGACGGGCATGGCCGTCCTGGAAGCGGGCCGCCTGCTCGACGACATGGCCGAACACCTGGTGCACAGCTGCCTGCCCGCACCCGGCCACCGCTTCACCGTGCCGGGCGGCCCCCTGCTGGAGGTCGTCCGCGTGGCGCGCCCCTGGGCCCACCTGCTGGTGTCCGCGCGGCTGTACGGCGAGGGCATCGAGGCCTTGCAGCTAGTGCACGCCGACGACTCCGGGCGCTGGCCCTGGGACGGCGCCTACGAGGGGGTGGTGGGAGGCCAGCCGGTGCTGGGGGTGAGAGCGGGGTCGCCCGGCGGATGAGCCGCGCCCCGGTGCGGGGGACCGCCTTCCTCGTGGCCCCCAGGCGACACGTCCTCAGCCATGTGAAGTCCAGGGCTCAGCCCACCGCCCGGCCGATCCGCTCGCCGAGCCCCCGCAGGTGTGCCACCAGTTCGTCGGGCCCGTGCACCATGAAGTCGCACCCCAGCAGCGTCAGGCGGAACGCGAGGTAGTCGATCGTGTCCTCGACGCTGTGCCAGGAGCACGAACCGTCGTCGACCGCGGTCAGGTCACCGGCGAAGTCCGCCAGCCGAGCCCTGGCCAGTTCCAAGGGCAGCCGCAGGGTCGCGCGGGCCCGGAAGGTCGGGGCCGAGTCGTACATCTTCCGCGTCACGAACTCCGTCGCGTCCCCGCCGGGCGGCACGCGGGGTGTGAAGCGGGCACCGGTGGCCAGGGCGGCTGACACGCGGTCCAGCCGGAAGATCCGCCAGTCGTCACGGTCCACGTCGAAAGCGAGGAGGTACCAGCGCCGGCCGAGCGCTACCAGCTGAATGGGCTCCACGTGCCGTTTCGACAGCACGTTCTCGTTGGCGACGTAGGCGAACCGCACCCGTTCCCGGGCGGCGACCGCGCCGGCGATCACGGTCAGCTGACCGGGGTCGACCAGCGCGGCGTACGAGGCCGGGGCGGGAGCGGTGGCCGACGTGAGCGACGAGACGCGCCGGGCCAGCCGGGGCGGCAGCACCTGCTGCAGCTTCGCCAGGGCACGCAACGACGCCTCGGCGATGCCCGCCACCGGTTGCCGGGCGGCGGTGCGCAGGCCGACGGCGATGGCCACGGCCTCCTCGTCGTCGAGCAGCAACGGGGGCATCGCCGCACCCGCGCCGAGCCGGTACCCGCCGAGCACGCCCATCGAAGCCTCGACGGGATAACCGAGGTCGCGCAGCCGGTCGATGTCGCGCCGCACCGTTCGCGGCGTGACCTCCAGCCGGGCCGCGAGTTCGCTACCGGGCCACTCGCGCGGTGTCTGCAGCAACGACAGCAGGCGCAACAACCGGGCCGCATCACTCATGCCGCGAACCTAGCCGTGAACTAGGACCGATGTCGTCCTACATGCCTCATACGGTCGTCCTGACGAGCAAAGGGGAGACCGGATGAACATCGTGCCCGAGGGCTACCACACCGTGACGCCGTGGCTGATCAGCCGAGGCAGGACGGCAGAGCTGATCGACTTCATCACCGAGGTGTTCGACGCCACCGAACTGGGCCGCGTCGGCGAGGCGCCGGAGATCGGCCACGCCGAGGTCCGCATCGGCGACTCGGTCGTGATGCTGTTCGACCAGCCGAACTGGCAGCCCACGCCCGCGTTCCTGCGCCTCTACGTCGCCGACGACGCGACCACGCTCAAGCGCGCCGTGGAACGAGGCAGCAGGGTCGTCACCGAGCCCACCGAGCTGTTCTGGGGAGACCGGGTCAGCAGGTTCGCCGACCCGTTCGGCAACCTGTGGTGGCTGCACCAGCGGGTCGCCGAGCCCACCGGGGCCGAGTTGGAGGCCAGGATGGCGGACCCGAAGTTCGTCGAGGCCATGACCTACGTGCAGAGTGCGGAGTTCACTCCGCAGACGTGACCCAGTCCGCCACCTGTCCGCTGTCCGGCGCGTCGAACAGCGGCAGCAGCACCAGGTCCTGCGCCAGCGGAACGACGAGACCGCTCACCAGCACGCCGGCGCGAGCGATGGCGGCCTGAAGGCGGTACGCGTCAGCCGGTGACCCGGTCCCGTTCGGCCGCGGTCAGCGTCGGCTCCGGTGCCGCCGACCGCGGGCCGCGCAGGGTCGCCCAGATCATCTTGGGCTTGACCAGGTTCGCCATCGGCGCGGACAACGTGAAGGCGTCCAGGAACGCCCGCGTCACCGGCGCCTCCGTGGTCGCCGTGCGCACGAGCCGGTCCACATAGCGCTGCAGCACCCGGCCGGCCAGCGGCAACGGCTTCCCGACCGCGCCGGGGTACAGGATGTCCTGGTTGGTCGCCATCGCCCAGGCCCCGTCGACCACCTTGCCGATGCCGCGCTGGACCTGCTGCGCGGAGTGCCCGGCCGCGAGACCGGCGTCCAGTGCCTGCGCGCTCTGCGCCGCGACCGACATGCCGTGCCCGTAGACGGGGTTGTAGGTGGCCACCGAGTCGCCCAGCGCCAGCAGGCCGCGCGGCCACGACTTCAAGCGCTCGAAGAACATCCGCCGGTTCGCGGTGCTGTGCGACCCGTACACCGGCGACAGCGGCTCGGCCGCGGCGATCAGCTCGCCCACGACCGGGTTGCGCACCGAGCGGGCGAAGGCGACGAACTCCGACTCGTCGGTCGACGGCTCGCCGCCGCGCGTCCCGGACAGCGTGACCAGCCACTTGCCGTCCTCGATGGGCAGCAGGGTCGCGGTGCGACCTGGGAAGGGATCACGCGGGTTCGCCTGCACGTTGACGATCGGGAAACCGGAGGCGGCCGTAGGCGGCGCCTGGAAGATCCGCGTGGCGTAGGCGAGTCCGGAGTCGACGCTCTCGGAGTGCACGGCTGGCAGGCCGAAGTCCACCAGCCAGGCGGGCAGCCGGGAGCCGCGCCCGGTCGCGTCCACGACCAGGTCGGCCTCCAGCGAGATCTGCTCGCGGGAGATCCGGTCCTCGACCAGCACCCCGGTCACCGCCTGCTCGTCACCGAGCAGCGACACCGGTTCGGTGCCGGTCAGCACCGAGATCTTGTTGTCCCGCAACGCCTGGCTGCGCACCACCCAGTCCAGCAGCCCGCGGCTGCACGAGACGATGAACTGCATCTCGGGGAACCGCGGCACCCAGCCCTGGGCGCTCAGCGACACCAGGTCGTTCGGCACGCCGACCCGGTGCGCCCCGGCGGCGAACAGCGCGTCCAGCGTGCCCGGCAGCAACGACTCGATCGCCCGCGCGCCACCGGACATCAGCAGGTGCGCGTGGCGGGCCTGGGGCACGCCGGAACGCGGCGAGGGGCCGTCCGGCAGCTTGTCGCGCTCCACCACGGTGACCTCGTCGAAGTGCCGGACGAGGACGGACGCCGTGAGCATGCCCGCGAGTCCACCGCCGAGGACTACGGCGTGTGTGGGTGCCATCTCTAATCCATTCCCCCTGCTGTTTGCACGCGTGCCGCGCCGGCGACGGCGGCGTCGACGATCGGCGAGTGCTGGTACGCACGCGAGATCCGGACCCACCTGTCGTGCTCGGCGGCGAGGTCGGTGCCGTCGACGATCACCGAGGCGGGACGGCGTTCGGGTGCCCGCGCGCGGCCGTCGGACGAGCCCGCGGCGCGCAGCTGGGCGGCCTCCACGACGGCGGCCAGTTCGTCGGTGGGCAGCGCGGCCTGGCGTGCGAGGGACGTCGCGGCCTCGCCGATGCTCAGGTCGAAGTACGGCGTGAGCGCCCAGCGCCAGTCGTTGAGCTCGATGATCTGCCGGCGCACGCGGTGGTGCGGGTTGAGGAACTTGCCCGGCGCCACCAGCACGATGCCGGGGTTCACGTGCACCAGTGCGCGGTGCAGCGGCCGCAGCGCGAAGTACGTGCGCCAGCGCCGCACCCACAGCGAGGGCGACGGGCGGCGCGGCCCGAAGACCGGCAGCGCCATCGCGATCACCAGCGGGATCATGCTCAGCGACGCCATCAGCGGCGCCGTCGTGCTCAGCACGTCGAAGCTGCGCTCGCCGGCCCAGTCCATCAGCAGCACGAACAGCTTGATGACCGCGAACGCCATGGGGAACAGCGCCGCGGCGCAGTACCAGCGCAGCCCGAGGCGGAGCCACGGCCGTGCGGAGATCGCCTGGTCCCGCGAGCCCTGCCAGCAGTGGTAGGCCTGACCGCCGCAGCCGACCATGGTCGCGACGAGGTAGATGAACAGGAAGACCGCGATCGTCGGCTGCGTCGCGTAGTAGGTGTCGAAGTCGACCTGGCGTTCCTCGTCGACCTCGGACTTGAAGAACAGCACGACCATCGCCGCGACGATCGTGCTGTAGCTGACGAGGATCAGCCGGACCCGTTGCCACGCCTGGGCCGCCGGGTACCGCCAGTACAGCACCAGCGCGAACGCCGCTCCGGCGAAGCAGACCACCAGGCTGTAGACGAGCAGGGCGGCGAAGTTCGGCACGCCGCTCGTCCAGTTGATCCAGGCGATGTTCGCGGGGGCGGCGAAGAGCAGGGCGAACGCGGAGAAGAACACCGTCGAGATGAGCGCGACGACACGGGGACTGCCCCAGCTCGACCGCAGCGCGCGGATCTTGTACGCGAGGAGGAACAGACCGACGATGCCGCAGGAGAGGTAGATCAGGTTAAAGATCGCCACGACGCACCCAGCGAGATCTTCCTTCGAGCGACTCGGCCACCCGGCGCACGTGCGCGGGCTCCTCGGTGGTGGCCGTGTCCGCCCAGACCCGGTGCTCCGTCAGCCTTTCCAGCAGGTGGTCGGCGAGGTTCTCGGCCTCGCGCTCCTCGTCCTCGGTCAGCGTCGTCCGCCCGGCGATGATCTTCGCCATCCGCGGCAGCAGGTGCGGCGCGAGCCTGCGCATGCCCTCGTCGCGGGTGAGCGCGACGGGCTGGTGCTCGAGCAGCACGTGCGCGAACTCGTGCAGCAGCACGTGCAGGCGGTGGTACCAGGACGGGGAGTCGGCGCAGATGACGAGATACGTGCCGTTCTCGAGCAACGCGGTCGCACCGCTGAGGCAGACCGCGTTCGTGATGGCGGCGAAGCGGACGTCGACAGCACGCCCGAGCCGTTCGCTCATCAGCTCGCAGACCCGGCGGCTCGCCTCCTGGTGCGTGGCGTCGGGCGGCAGGTCGAGGTCCCGGGCGACCTCGTCGACCAGCTTGCGCAGTTTCCTGCGGTTCACCCGTCGCCTCCTCTCGATGTCGTCTGCAGCGATCCAAGCAGAGATCTTCACGCCGTCGTCGTCATCAAGTCCGGTCCGCGGACGGACGGCGGCTGTTCAGTGGGAACGACCAGCCTTCGCCGACTTCGAGCGCCTGCCGGAACCCTTCTACCGCAGCGGCCCTGGCCTGCGGGGACAGATCGCCGGTGTGTTCGGCCAGACGGGTGACGAACTCGACGACGCCGAGTTCGCGCAGGGCGAGGAAGTCCGTCAGCTCCGAGTCGACCCGTGCCGCCAGGTCGTCGTCGAAGAAGTACGCCGGATCGGCGCCGAAGTGGTCGGCCAGGCCGAGGATGTGCTTGAGCCGCGGGTTGTCGCTGGTGTTGCTCAGCAGTTCGCGGATGTAGCTGGCGGAGATGCTGCCGAACTGGCCGGACGAGCTGATCGCGGTCGCGACCTCCTCCGGTGACCAGGGGCCGCGGTCCGGCGGGTGCACGGCCTCGAAGAGCGTGCTCAACGCCGTGGGGCGCCAACCGGGCTGTTCTGCCGTGTGCAGCTCACGGCGACCGTTCAGGAACGCCGCGGGGTGCACGCCGAGTGCGCCGGCGAGGTCGACGATCGCCTGGCACGTCGGGTTGTCCTTGACGCCGAGCCGCAGCTGCGAGATGTAGCCGTGCCCGATGTCCCCGCCCCGCGACTTCACCGCGGCGGCGAGCGCTACGTTGGTGACCTTGCCCCGGCCGTCGGGCGGGTTGTTGCACAGCTCGTTGAGGACCTCGGCGAACGGCCTCACGCCACACCTCCGCTGGAGCGACCAAGGGCCCGGGGATCTTTCCACTGTTGTGGAACCAAGAGAGCATATGGCATCACAAGGGTTGAAACCACCTGTCGGTAGCCCTATGATCACACTCCGCCGCTTGCACTGATGTGTCGCGTTTGATCCGAACGACGTCACCTCAGTTGAAAGGGGCAGATCGGGCCGGTCAGAGCTGAAGTCTGGGGGGACTCATGGCGACTGTGCGGATGGGGCTACCGGTGGACCACGGTTCTCTGCGCCTGCACGACGAGAGCGCTCCCTCGCGCTGTAATTCGTGCGCACAACCCGTTGGCGCGTGGGCAACTGACCGCTTGACGGGCCTCCTCGGCCGTTGGGGCTGGGACGACCAGGCGCCCGCGACGTACCGCCGCGCCCAGCGCCGCTGGGAACAGGTCGCGCTGCTCATGATCGACCTCGACCGCTTCAAGAAGATCAACGACGAGTACGGCCACCCCGCCGGCGACGTGGTGCTGAGCGACGTCGCCGCCGTGCTGACCGCTCACACTCGCCCGACGGACCTCGTGTGCCGCCACGGTGGCGATGAGTTCCTCGTGCTGCTGCCCCGCACCACGGGCGGAGAAGCGGCCATGGTGGCCGAACGCATCCTGCGCGGCATCCGCGCACTGCAGACCGAGATCACCACGAACGACGGCTACCACGTCACCCTGCACGGCCAGACGGCGTCCATCGGCGTCGCGTCGCACGTGCCCACCGCCGAGGACACGCTGATCGACCTGGTCCGCGACACCGACGCGGCCCTGCAGCGCGCCAAGCGAGGCGGCCGGGCCCGCGTCCAGCTCCACGACCCGAGCACGTTCGCCACCGAGCGCAAGGCGGACTCCGCGGCCCTGCACCACCTGCTCGCGTTGCAGGACCTGATGAGCAGCGACCAGCTGCCTCAGGTCCTCGTCACGCTGTCCGACGGCGCCAAGAACGCGGAAGAGCTGCTCTCGATCCTCGGCCCGAAGGTGATCCTCACGCTGGAACGCCTGCAGGACAACGGCTTCGTACTCCGCCGCGCGGCCCGCTACGAACTCACGGCCGCCGCCCGCGAGTGGATCACGGACGTGCTGCCGGCCGTCGCCGCGTGGACGAACCGCCACCACGGCCTGGTCCACTAGGACGTCACCTGCGTGTAGTGCCTTGCCCCGATCAGTCATATTCGCGGAGGCATGCCGGTGAGCGGGTGTTTTGGAGGCGTACTAAGTCGTAGCGTGGGCCTGGGGTGATGCCGGATGGCAAGAGTCGAGAACACCGTGTCCGGGGCCTCCTGCGGGAACGTGGTGCAGGCCGGATCGATCGGAACGGTGCACGTCCATTCCGGATCACCTGGAAAACCTGTGCCGCAACAGCTTCCGCCGGCACCCAGGCTGTTCGTCAGCCGGGCGGGCGAGCTGACCGAGCTCGACAGGTGGCACGAGCGCGCAGACCACCAGTTGCTCGTCGTCGTCAGCGGACCAGGCGGTGTCGGCAAGACCTCGTTGGCGCTGAGATGGCTGCACGACACGCGTGGCCAGTTCCCCGACGGACAGTTGTACGTCGATCTGGGCGCCCACGCGCAAGCCGCGCAGCCCGACGACGTGCTCGAGTGGTTCCTCGGTGCGCTCGGCGTCGAGGTGGTGCCTCCGACACTGGCCCAGCGGCAGGCGCTGTTCCGGTCGCTGACCGCCGACAAGTCGTTCGCGGTCCTGCTGGACAACGCCGCCAGCGCGGCACAGGTCAGGCCGCTGCTCCCGGCGTCGCCGAGCTGTGCGGTGGTGGTGACCAGCCGCTGGAGGCTCAGCCCGCTCGCCATGGACGGCGCCCGGTTCATCGAGGTCGACCCGATGGACCTGCGGGACTCGGTCGAGCTCCTGGAGCGGGTGGTGGGGGAGCCCAGGCTCGCCGTGGAGGCCGACGCGGCACGGGAGCTCGCGCGGCTGTGCGGCGGAATGCCGATCGCACTCGGGGTGATCGGTGCACGGCTGTCGCGGCGGCCGCGGCGCACGCTGGCCAAGGAGGTCGACGAGCTGAGCGCGGAGAACCGCCGGCTCGCCGGTCTGGACCTCGGCGGCGGCGCCACGTCGGTGAGCGCGGTGCTCGATCTGTCCTATGTGGAGCTTCCGTCGCGTCAGGCCCGGCTCTACCGCCTGACGTCATGGCATCCGGGTATCAGCTTCGGCGTGGAGGCCGCGGCGGCGATGCTCGCGGAGGACGTCGGTGAGGTCGAGGACGACCTCGACGACCTGGTGGAGAAGAACCTCCTCATCGAAGCCGGTGACGACCGGTTCCGGTTCCACGACCTCCTGCGCCTCCACGCGCGCGGGCAGGACGACGCCGAACGCGAGGAGGCGGTCCACCGGGGTGTGGAGTTCTACCTCGACAAGGCGGTCGTCGCGGATTCGGCCGCGATCCCCGGCCGGCCGCGCGTCGGTCCGCGCTTCAAGTCCGCCGATCCGGACGTGTTCGCCTCACGAGCGGAGGCGCTGGACTGGCTCGACCACGAACGCGACAACCTCGTGCAGTCGTTGCGCGTCGCCGACGACCACGGCTGGCCGGATCTGGTCTGGCAACTGGCCGAGGCGATGTTCGCGCTGTTCCAGCGCCGGCACCACTACTCGGACTGGTTGTGGACCCACGAACTCGGCGTGCGTGCCGCGCAGTCGTGCGGCGAGAGGACCGCCGAAGCCAGGCTGCGCAACCAGCTCGCCGTCGCGTTGCGCAACCTCGGACGTCTCGACGAGGCGGCCACCCAGATCCGGACCGTGCTCGGCCTCGCGGGCGACCACGACCTCGGCAGCAGGGCGACCGCGTTGGTGCAGCTCGGCTACACCTACAAGTTGAAGGGCGAGTTCGAGATCGCGCTCCGGTACTTCCGCGAGGCCGTCGACGTGGAGACCCTCCACGAGCGGACCCGCGGCATCGGCCTCGCCCGGCGGCGCGTCGGTGAGGTGCTCGTCGAGATGGGCCGCCTCGACGAGGCGATCACCGAACTCAGGGAGTGCGTGACGCTCCTCGACAACGTCGTCGACAAGGCGCGCGCACGGATGTTCCTTTCCCGTGCGCTTCTCCACTCGGACCGGCACGACGAGGCCGCGCGCCTGGCAGACGGCGTGCTCGCCGACGTTCGTGACGCTGGTTCACCGGTGCACGTCGCCGATGCCCTCGAGCTCAAGGGTGAGATCGCCGAGCGGCAGCGCGAGCTCGTGCACGCTCGTGACCACTACCGCTCCGCTCTGGCCTGCTACGGCGAATCCTTCGATCCCAGCGCCGACCGCCTCCGGGACCGGCTCGCGGCGCTGGATCGGCACCACGACGAGCGAACACCCGACGTACCGCGACAGCAACAGCCCGGCGACCGCGAGCGCGATCTCGGCTGACGGCTCGGGTCCGGCCAGCAGCACGTCCGCCAGTGTCCGCCACCTCGGTGCCGCCCGGTCGCCGCGGACGAGCAACACGCCGTCGTGCCTGACCACACCTTCGTCAACGACCATGGCGCACCGGCGAGACCGGCACGGCGTGTGCCGGCTCCGGGATACCGAGCAGCCGGTACATGGCCGCGCGCAGGATCACTGCGGACCGGTCGAGGCGTGAGCTGATCAGGCCCGCGAACTCCGGGACGGCGACGGCCTGCGAGATGTCGCCGGTGTACCTCGGAACCGCCTCCCTGATCGCGTGCGCAAGGCTGCCGTGACGCACATCGGGACAGGCGGCGAGCAGCATGCGCGCGCCGACAGCCGCGGCGTACTGCGTCGTCGACCCGTGGTCGCCGATGACGACGTCGCTCGCGATCATCGCCGCGCGCCAGCCTTCCTCGGGCGGAACGACGACCACATCGCAGTCGGCGAGCCAGGACCGCACCTGCCAGGAGCCGTGCACGGCCCAGATGTTCGGGTGCAGCACCGCGGCCACCCGTGCCTTGGCGGTCAGTTCCCGGTACAGCTCAGGACATTGGTAGAACGTCGACTCCGGGGTCCACGTCGAACTGATCGTGACGAGCGCGTCACCCGGCTGAACACCCAGCGCCCGCCGGTACTGCTCGCGGAACGGCAGACTGGCCCGCATCCGGTCGAGGCAGATGTCACCCGCGACCACAGCGGCGGGCAGCGCCTCAGGGCACGATTCGGCGAGCACTTCGAGTTCGTCGTCGTGTGCCAGCACGATCGCCGCGGCCTGCACCTTCCCGTCGCGCGTCAGCATCTGCCTGTCGAGTCCGTGCACGGGCCGCGCTTCCCGCCCCGCAGACCGGACCCGCCGGCGTGACTTCATCGAGCCCGCTCCGTGCGGCAGAACGAGCACAGGCCCCGGCGCACGGTCGACGAACCGGTAGCTGGCCGCGAGCACGAGGTCGAACTCGTGCTGCAGAGCCATCTCCCACCCGATGACCAATCCACCGGCCGCACTGACGAACTGCGCGGTGGCCGCGTCCGGCTCGGGCAGCGTGAAGTAGGTCTGGACCCGGAAATCGCTGTCCAGCAGGGGCAACAGGTCGAGCAGGCGCGTACCCGCCACCACGCTGGGCACGATCACGAGCACCTTGCGGCATCCCGGCACCGTCACCCGGTGCGCGCCTCCCGCACCGAGCGGGGTGGTGAACCAGTTCATCCCGGCCTCCATCGGTCGAAGCAATGCCAAGACCGTCCCGGCCCGAGTGTTCATCGAGCTGTCAGAAACTCTTCGCGCACTTCAACGCGTTTCCGATCAAGCCCCTTGTCCTCTTGGGGGTGCAATTCATGTCCGCATGTCAATGGACTGTCACGGAACTGTCATCTTGGGCCGATCGAGTGCATTGCATTGATGCTGAACTGGGAGGACACTCTTTGGTCGGGGACTCGAGGGGTGGCGCTGGTGGATGCGCGATTCATGATTCTGGGACAGACGGGAATACGGGTCGGCGACGCGGTCGACAGGCAGTGGGGCCCGCTCAAGCTCAGAGCCATGCTCGGGGCGTTGCTGGCACAGCCTCGAGTGTCGTTACCTGCGGCGGAGCTGGCAGACTGGGTCTGGTCGGACGACGGTGACCTCCCGCGGAACCCCGTTCAAACCCTGTACTCGTATTCCTGGCGGATCCGGCGCGCACTCGATTCCATGCAGGACCGAGTGGAATTGGTGGTCTCGAACGGCACTTATCGGCTCGACGTCGAACGCAAATCCGTGGACTACTTCCAGTTTCGCGATCGCCTGGAACGTGCGCGAGGCCTGGTGCGCCGCGGAGATCATCAACAGGCGCTGGACGTCATTCGCGGCGCATTCACCCTCTGGGGTGATCAGCGCCTGCTCGAAGACCTCAGATCCGAACGGGCCGACGCCTGGCGGCATCGGATCCGCCTGAACGTCCTGCTGCCCGCCTACGACATGCTGTGCGGCGAGTACCTGGTCCTGGGTGACTACCCCGAGGTCCTGGAAGTGCTGGAAGACCTGGATCACAAGGAACACCCGGCGTTGCTGAAGCGGCGCCTGGAGGCCCTCTACCGGCTCTCCCGCACCGAGGAGGCCACTGAGCTCTTCTTCAGCGCCTACAAGGGTTTCAAGGCCGATGTCAACGACATCGCGGCGGATGACCTTCGCGAGTTCCACGACCACTTGAAGGAGAACGGCGTCGCTGGCAGTCGGCACCGCGAAAGCGTCGCGGGCGTGCTGATACCAGAACAGCTCCCGCTTGACGTGCCGATGTTCGTCGGCCACGAGGAGAAGTTCACCGAGCTCGACACCGCAGCCGCGAATCCCGGCGTGGTGGTCATCGACGGCGTAGGTGGTGTCGGCAAGACCGCGTTCGCCGTGCACTGGTCCCACACCCGGCGGCAACAGGTCCCTGGCGGCGTGCTTTTCGCGGACCTGCAGGGTTTCTCCGACAGCGCGACCGTGGATGCGTCATTCGTCGTCGACCGGTTCCTGCAGGGCTTGGGCGTTCCGCCGGACCGCATCGCGAATCCGGACCACCGCATGGCGAAGCTGCAGTCCGTGTTGTCCGGACGCAAAGTCCTGGTGGTGCTGGACAACGTCCGCAACACCACGCAGATCCACTCGTTGCTGCCGTTGTTCTCGTCGTGTGTGGTGATCGTGACGAGCCGTTCGCGACTGTCCGGACTGTCGGCGCGCCTTGCGCCGCAACGGATCTCGATCGGCCCCCTCAGCATGGACGACGCCGGCGCGCTTCTGGTCGACCGCATCGGAGGGCGTGCTCGCGACCACGTGGAACTCGTCGAGTTGACGAAGGTGTGTCAGGGCCTGCCGATCGTCTTGAAGGTTCTCGCGAACCACATCGCCACGCGGCCCGCGGTGCCGCTGAGCGAGTTCGTCAAGCACTTCCGCGAACGCGGTGTGCTGGACCTCGGTGCCACCCACGGTCCACGAGCGGTGTTCATGCAGTCGTTGCGCGCATTGGATTCTGACGCGGGTGTGCTCTTCCGGATGATCGGCGCGCATCCGGGGCCGAGCATCACGGTCGGCTTGGCGGCCGTGATGGCGGAGTTGCCCAGGAGGAGGGTCCACGAGGCGATGGATGCCTTGGCGGAGGCTCACTTGCTGGAGCAGGCGGGGGAGTTGGACCGTTTCAGGCTGCACGACCTGCTGCGTGAGTTCTCCGCGGGTCTGCTCGAGGATGAACAGGAACGGAGCGCGCTCGAACTCCGCATGCTGGAGCACTACCTCCGGACGGCCGAGCGCGCGGACCAGATGATGTTCTCGACGAGGGTCAGGGTGCCCACACCTGACAGCGAGCAGGACGCCGGAGCAATCGAGTTCGAGAGCGTGGCCGCCGCGCATCACTGGTGCTCGGCCGAAGCGCACAACCTCCTTGCCTTGGTGCGCCTTGCTTTTCACGCGGGGCACTACGAGCATGCCGTGTCGATCCCGCAGTTGGTCGGTGAGATATGGCTGCGGCAGGGGAACACGGTGGAGGTCCTCAACCTCCTGCACGCCGGACTCGCCGCGGCGAAGTTCCTCGGTGCGTCCGCCGAGGAGGAGTCTTCTGCGTTGCTGCTCCAGATCGGTTTCACCTATCTGCTCAGGCAGGAGTACGCACGCGCGGAACATCATGTGCACCTGGCGCATCTGGGGTTCGCCCGTGCCGAGGGTGACCAGAGCCTGGCCATCGCCACCTGTCTGCACACCGGTGCCCGCATTCTGGTCGCGACCGGCAGCATCGTCATGGGAATAGACTCACATGAACGTGCATTGCTGATGCTGCGCCAGTCGGGGTCCGAGGCTCGCAGCATGGAGATTGGTTTTCTCTATCGCGCAGGTGAGGCGTACAAGCACGCTCTCGAATACGCGCGCGCCGCGTCCTATTACCACCAAGCTCTCGCGCTCGCGCGCGAAGTGGGCGACGAGGCGTCGGAGGCGACGGTTCTGCACCTGCTCGGGGCGTTGAATTTCGCTCGTGAACACGCGGCAGAGGCCCGCGGATTCGCTGAGGCCTCACTCCTCAAGTATGCCCGACTGCACGCGGTCGGCCTCGCTGGTGAGGTGTGCGCCCTTCTCAGTGAGATCGAACTGGAAGACGGAAGGTTGTTTGAAGCTAAGCAATATGCCCGCCAGGCGATCAGGCTGTGCGGCAGGGCGGGCGCGTCGCTTCACGAGGCGAAGGCGCTGCACGTGCTCAGCGGGATCCTCGAACGGGTGGCGCAGTTCGACGGTGCCGTCGAGGCGCTGGAGCGCGCGCACGCCATATTCGCCGACCTGGATCGGGAACGCGCAGAAGTTATAGCTGCTGAACTGCGAGAACTCCAGGTTGAGTTGTCATTGCCGACCGCTCGCTCCGAGTCGCTGGTGCTCGAGCTCGGCAGCGGCCCGGAAGCTAGTGGTACTACCGGTAGGTAATTGAATCAGCGGGTACCTGTTGGGTGTCGCCCGTTAGTAGGAATTTGACTCTGCATCTCATCTCTGTGAGTATCCGGATTCCAGCTGAACCCGGAATTTCCCCGAAGATGCAGGAGTACAACCAGTTGAAGAAGGTCCTGCGCCGCCTGCTGCCCACGTCCGGCATGCTCGCGGTTGTTGTCGCGGTGGTCTACACCAATCCGCTATCAGCGGTCGTGGCCAGCCGTTTCTGGATCAACATGATCGAGCAGTCAGGTCCGTTGCTCTGAGCTAGTCCTGACGCCGGGTGTTCCCCCGCTCCGGCAGCCGAAATCGCTTCAGGTTGATTGCCTTCCCAGGTGGGCGGTCGCACGCCCACCTGGGATCAACTCGCGAACTTCTCCGTCAGCGCGTTCGACCGGTAGGCCAGCCCGAAGTGGCGCAGGCGGCGCCGCGACGCGTCCTTGCTCAGCGCACAGGCCCGCAGCGCGGCAACCATCCGCCGGAACGGCTGCACGTCGTCCTCCGACGTGATCACTACGATCCCCGGCATCAGCGTCAGCACCACCTGCTGGTCGCCGTGAACCTCGAAGCCGTGCAGAAGCGCGGGCGTGACGGTGGTCCGGCCGAGAATCACGCGCACGACGACGTCCGGATGACGCTCGCCGACTGAGGAGAGTTCGAGCATCTGGTCGCTCATGATCCGCGCGGAACCGACGTGGGTACCCAGTGCCGACTCGAACACGAAGAACTCGAACCGCAGTCCCGGCGTTGCCATCAGCCGCTTCCGCTTGCGCAGCAACGCCATTGCTGCCCTGATGTTGCGCTCGGACAACGGACCGGTCGCCGCCAGCAGGTACTCGCGGGTGCGCAGCCAGTCCGGCACGACGGCGGGATCGGCGGCCACGACGCAGTCGGCGTCGCCGAACTTCGCCAACAGCGCCGTGTGCTCGGTGAGTGCTCCGCGGCGTATCACGATTCGCCGCGCGGCCGGATCGTCCTGCAGGCGATCGATCAACTCAAGCGCGTGCGCCGCCGCAACGGAATCCATGTCCAGAGCCGTCGTGAGGCGACGCACGTCGTCCGGACTCGGCAGCAGGACGCCGTTCTCGATCTTGGACAGCTTGGACTGGGTGAACCCGGCCCGCCGCGCCGCTTCGACACCCGTGAGCCGGGCCTTCTTGCGGTGCACGCGGAGGAGGGCGCCCAGGTCGTCGAGGTCGTGCTGGGCGTCGTCGGAGCGGGCCATCGGGATTCCTGTCGTTCGATTGGCCGCAAACGTACCGCTGAACGGTCTAGGCCGTCGAGCCCACTCCCTTGATGCGGCCGTCCCGGAACGCGTCCACGAACAGCCGGTGGTCCTCCCGGGTCTGCCGCGCGTAGTCGAGGGCGAACGCCACGACGGACTCGCAGAAGTCGGCGTCCCGGCCCCCGATGGCCGTCGCGATCGCCTCCTCGCACTGGAAGTCCACGAGGGTCTGCGCGGAGTCCGAGTCGGCCACGCAGTGCATCTTCGCGGTGGCGCGGCCCAGGTAGCCGAGCACGGGCAGCATGTCGGCGGGCTCGGTGAGGTCCGACCAGTCCAGGTCGGCCTCGTACGGGGAGAGTTCGGCGACGACGTAACCGACGCCGTCGATCTCGGTGTGGCCCAGCCACGGGTCGGCGTGGGCCTGCAGGGCTCGCTGCGAGACGGCGGTGCGGTGGCCGTGGTCGGTGAAGTACTCGCGGATCCTGGCGTCGGGGACGATGCGGCTGGGCGCGGCGACGTTGGCCTGCTTCATGGACAGCACGACGTCGTTCTCCAACGCCTGGGAGCGGCCCTCGACCAGGATGTTGTAGGCGTGCAGGCCTGCTGAGCCGATGCCGAAACCGCTGCGGCCCACCACGTCCTTCACGGCGTAGGTGCGGCTCGACGCCCGTTTGCCGGTGGGGATGGTGTTCAGGTAGGACGCGAAGGCGCGGGCGACTGTCTCGAGGACGTCCTCGGAGAGTTCGTGGATGCCCTCGCGGTCGCGGCGGAAGCGGCGTTCGTAGTCGACGATCGTGGTCTTCTCGTCCAGCAGGCCGATCCGGGTGGCCAGGCGGGCCCGTTGCAGGACGCGGTGCAGCGCGCCCTCGGTGCTGTCGAGGCGCAGGCTGAAGAGCTCGTCGTCCGGGTGTTCGGCGAACGAGCGGACCTGGGCGACGTACGCGGTGACGTAGGTGCTGATCAGGTCGGCGATCGCGCTGTCCGGCAGGGCCTTGCGCCAGCCGAGCAACGCCATCGAGGCGGCGAAGCGGCGGAGGTCCCACGTGAACGAGCCCAGGTAGGCCTCGTCGAAGTCGTTGACGTCGAACACCAGCGTGCCCTCGGAGTCCATGTACGTGCCGAAGTTCTGCGCGTGCAGGTCGCCCTGGATCCAAATGCGGCCGGTGTGTTCGTCGGCCCACTCGTCGGGCAGCTCGGCCATGTCGGCGTAGAACAGGCACGCGCTGCCGCGGTAGAACGTGAACGGTTCGGCCGCCATTTTGCGGAACTTGTGCCGGAACGCGGCGGGGTCGGCTGCCATCAGGCCGGCGAAGGCCTCCTCCAGCACGCTCACGATGCGGTCGCCGCGATCTGTCATGGTGCATGACAGCACGCGGAAGTCCGCGGGAGAAGCCGGACGCGCGCAAAAGAGCGAGCAGGAATCGAGAAGCTCTCGCGGATCGACGCGCCTACCGTCGCAGGCATGTGCTTCATGTTCGGTGCGAGCGAGGAGCAGGTGCGTCGCGTGCTCGAGGAGGCGCGGCAGGCCGACGAGGAGGCCGAGACCGAAGACTGGCCTCAGGACTAGGGATCGCGTTCATGCCCGGCGCAAGACTGCCGGGCATGAACGGATCGATGTCTCGCCGGAGCGTTCTCGCCGCGGGTGTGGCGGGCTCAGCGGCGACTCCAGCTCCACCACCGGCTCGGCGACCCAGACCTACTTCGTCCAGGCCGCCTGCCAGTACGTCCGGGGCATCTCGACCGGCATCGACGGCGACTGGGGCCCTCAGACGCAGCAGAACTCCTCCACCGCCCTCGCCCGTGCCGGACATGACGGCGTGATCACCACCCAGAGCCGGTGGCTCGCCTTCTGCAAAGCCAGTGCGCAGCAGGCCTGGGCGCTCGTGCCCTGACCGTCACGCGTGGCACTCCAGCAGTTGCGCGGACCCGCCACCGTAGGCGTTCGGGTCCACTGTGGAGCAGTGCGCGGCGATCCACTCCTGGCGGCCGTTGTCAGTGCGGCCGCCAGGACCGCGGCCACCCATCTCAACGCCCAGCACGAACTTGAGCCTGCCCTCGGTGACCCACGACTGCAGCTGTCCGACCGACGGCGCGTCGTCCGAGCCGGAGAACCCGCCCATGCCGATCACGACCTCGTCCGAGCCCATGATGTACGGCGACGCCATCTGCGCGGAACCGGCGACCGCCAGCGTGATCTCCGCGCCACCGCCGTTCTCCTCGACGTAGCTGAGGATCCTCTTCTGCTCGTCGGTGAGCTCACCTCGGCCGCCACCGGGAGGGCCACCCCGCATCGGTTGCCGGCCAACGCCGGGTGGTGGCTGTCCGCCCGCGAAGATCTCGAAGCCGCCCGCAGGTCCGCTCGGGCCGGCAGCGGGCATCACACCGCCCGAACCACCCGTGGCCGCGGTCGCCACCGACCACACGGCAGGTGTCAGCAGCACCGCCACCAGCGCCGCCGCCAGGCCGGTCCGGCGCAGACCCGCCAGCAGCACCGCGATCGCCACCGCGGCGGCGCCGAGCGCCACCCACCTGGTCCAGCCGTGGAACGACGGGTCGCGGGACACCACGACGATCGCCCAGGCCGCGGTGATCGCGACCGACAGCGGCAGCAGGAACCGGACGAAGCTCCTGGCACGCCAGAACATCGCCAGCCCGGCAGCGCTGATCGCGGCGACGGGCGGCGCGAGCATCGTCGTGTAGTACGGGTGGAAGATGCCCTGCGCGAGGCTGAAGACGGCGGCCGTGACCAGCAGCCAGCCGCCCCACATGAACCAGCCCGCGCGTTCGGCCGGGTCGGCCGGGATCCCGCGGCGCCACCGCAGCACACCCGCCACCGCCACCACGAACAGCACCAGCAGGCACAACGGCAGCAACCACGAGATCTGGCCGCCCACCGAGGAGTCGAACATCCTGGTGATGCCGGGCTGCCCGCCGAACATCATGCCGCCTCGGGGACCGGCGAACTCCATCTCGGGCGCCTGGCCGCCGCCACCCCGGTTGCCGCTCCCGCCGAACACCCGGCCAAGGCCGTTGTAGCCGATGACCAGGTCCCACGCGCCTCCATCCGTGCTGCCCCCGATGTACGGCTTGGAGCCCGGCCACCAGGCGTGCAGCGCCACCCACCAGAACGACGACACCACCAGCACCCCACCGGCGGCCAGCAGGTCGAGGATCCGGCGCCGGACGGGCGCGGAAGTCCCCACCAGGTAGGCCAGGGCGAACCCCGGCACGACGATCCAGGCCTGCAGCATCTTGGTCAGGAACCCACAGCCGATGAAGAAGGCGCACCACAGCAACCACTTCGTCCGCGGCCGGCTCTCCGCGGCCTTGACCGACCGCGTGAAGGCGTAGGCGGCGGCGACGAGCAGCAGCACCAGCAACGTGTCCGGGTTGTTGTCGCGGTTGATCGCCACGGTGATCGGCGTCAGCGCGAAGATCAACGCCGCGAGCAGCGCCACGTTCTCGTCCGCCCACAGCCGGACGGTGCGGTGCAGCAGGAACACCGCCGCGACACCCTCGGCCACCTGCGGCAGCAACACCGCCCACCCGTGGAACCCGAAGATCCACACGGCCGCGGCCTGGGGCCACAGCGACATCGGCGGCTTGTCGACGGTCACCACCCCGGCCGGGTCGAACGAGCCGAACAGGAAGTTGCCGAACGACGTCGTCATCGACTTCGCCGCCGCCGCGTAGTAGGGGTTGCCGACCTGTCCCGCGCCGATCGCCCACCCGTACAGCGCACCGGCCACCACGCAGATCGCCGCGAGAGCCCAGACGGGCCGGCGGGAGGGACGCGCGGTGATCGGTTCGCCGGCCGTGGTCGTCACATCGGCAGTGGCGGTCATGCCTGGTCCTCTCGGTCGCTGCGGCGGAACACCCAGCTCCGCAACAGGAAGAAACGTCCCACCGTGCCCAGGGCCGACGAGCCGAGCAGCACCACCAGCTCCAGCGCACGGGACGGGGTGGACGCGACCGCGTGCAGCACGAGCAACGCGGCCGACGTGAACGCGTAGTAGAGCCCGAACACCACCAAGCCCTGCAGATGTGTCCTGCCGCGGGCGGTGTTGCGGGCCGTGAAGGTGAAGCGCCGGTTGGCCTCCGTGTTGAACAACGTGGTGATCACCAACGCGGCCAGGTTCGCCACCAGCAGCGGCCACCACAGCCGGAAGACGCCGTACAGCGCCAGGTTCGCGAGCGTGGAGATCACTCCGATCACCGCGAACGACAGCACCTGCCAGGAAAGCCCGCCCTCGCTGCGGCTCAGCACGGCGTCCGGGTGGATGGCACGGGGCTGAGGCCGTCGCGGCAACCCGCTCACGCGAGCCGTGCCGTTGGCCTTCGCACGAGCGATGCGGACCAACCCCTTGATGTCGTCGATCGCGGTGCCGACCACGTCGACCCGGCTGTCCACGTCCTCGACCCAGTCGACCGGCACCTCGTGCACGCGCAGACCGTTGTGCTCGGCCAGGAGCAGCAGTTCGGTGTCGAAGAACCACGCCTCGTCGCGCGCCTGGCCGAGCAACGGCCGGACGACCTCGGTGCGCGCCGCCTTGAAACCGCACTGCGCATCGCTGAACCGAGCGCCGTGCGTCAGCCTGATCAACGCGTTGTAGGCCCGCGACACCAGCTCTCTTCGCGGCCCTCGCACCGTGCGCGAACCCGGCGCGAGCCGCGAGCCGATCGCGAGGTCCGAGTGCCCGTTGAGCAGCGGCGCGACCAACGGCAGCAAGCCGTCCAGTCCCGTCGACAGGTCCACGTCCATGTAGACGACGACCGCCGCCTCGCTGGCACCCCACGACTCCCTGAGCGCCAGCCCGCGGCCCTTGCGGTCGAGGTGGTGCACGCGCACCCGTTCGTACTTCCCGGCCAGTTGCTCCGCGACCGCGAGCGTGCCGTCCGTGCTCGCGTTGTCGACGACCACGATCGACCAGTCGAACGGGAACTGCTCGCTCAGGAACCCGTGCAGCACCTCCACGCAGCCGGGCAGCGCGCGTTCCTCGTTGTAGACCGGGATCATGATGTCCACCGTCCCCGTGGCCTGTGCGGTGCTCACCGCCATGTCTTCTCCGTTCCACTGTGGACACAGCTGCGACCGTTGTGGGACCGAGCCTGCTGAGGCTGTCGTGAGAACGTCCTTGGCTTCTGCTGAGAGAATCGTGAGAGCGCTGATGCACAGGTGGCTCACAGCGAACGGCTCTACCGTGCCTGGAATGAGACTGCTGGTGGTGGACGACGACCCGGACGTCCGCGACAGCCTGCGGCGCAGCCTCGAGTTCGAGGGCTACGAGGTGACCACGGCCTCGGACGGCGCCGAGGCGCTCCCGCTCGTGCACGGGGCGGACCTGGCCGTCCTCGACCTGATGATGCCGAACCTGGACGGCTCCGAGGCCTGTCGCCGCCTGCGCGCGGCCGGGGAACGACTGCCCGTGCTGATGCTCACCGCCCGCGACGCGCTGGGCGACCGGGTCACCGGCCTGGACGCCGGTGCCGACGACTACCTGGTCAAACCCTTCGCGCTGGAGGAGCTCCTGGCCCGCGTCCGGGCACTGCTCAAGCAGAACCGGCGCCGCGCGGCACCACGGACGCTCCAGTTCGCCGACCTCAGGATGGACCCGCAGGCCCGCGAGGTCCTGCGCGGAGACGACCGGCTCGACCTGACCCCGACCGAGTACGACCTGCTCGCGGTCTTCCTGGGCGATCCGGACCGGCTGCTCACCAAGCAGCACCTCAAGCACGCCGTGTGGGGCAAGGACCAGGGCACCAACCTGCTCGACGTCTACGTCGGCTACCTGCGCCGCAAGACCGAGGCAGGCGGCCGTCCCCGCCTGCTGCACACCGTGCGCGGCATGGGTTTCATCCTGCGCGAGTCGCCGTGAGGAGCCCGGTCCTGCTGCGCGGCAAGCTCGCGCTGATCACCGCGTTCGTCGTGGCGGTCGCGATCGCCGGGATCAGCGTCGTCACCTGGCTCACCACCGAGCACAACCTGCGCACGCAGCTCGACAGGTCGTTGCTCGCCAGCGTGCCGCCGCCCCGGATCCAGATCCGGTGCGACGAAGGCGTCCCCGCCGAGGGGCTCAGGCAGGTTCTGCAGGGCATCCAGACCCTGAGCCGCAACGGGCTCACCTGCGCGCCACCGGGAGTCGACCCCGTCGTCACCTCCAGCGCCGACTTCGTGACGGCGCCGGTGCTGCGCGACGGCGTGACCGAGTCGGGTGCGGAGGCACGCGTCGCCCTGCAACCGATGAGCACCGGCGAGGTCCTGATCCTCAGCCGCAGCACGGCCGAGATCGACACCACCCTGACCACGCTCGCCGGAGTCCTGGCCGCCGTGTCGATCTGCGGCGTGCTGCTGGTCACCGGCACGGGCCTGTGGCTGACCCGCCGCGCCCTGGCACCGATGGAACGCCTCACCGAGGCGGCCGAGCACATCGCGCGCACCGAGGACCTGACGACCCCGGTCACCGTCGACGGTCACGACGAGGTGGGCCGGCTGGGCCGCGCGTTCACGTCGATGACCGCGGCCCTGGCCGAGTCCCGCCGGCGCCAGCGCGATCTCGTCAACGACGCCGCGCACGAGCTGCGCACCCCGTTGACCAGCCTGCGCACCAACATCGACCTCCTGGTGCGCAGCGAACGCACCGGCCGCGCGCTACCGCAGCGCGCGGAGGTCCTCGACCGCCTGCAGGCCCAGAGCCAGGAGTTCGGCGACCTGGTCACCGAGCTCGTCGTGCTCGCCCGCGACGACCGGGAGCTGGCCAGCGAGCCCGTCGGCGTGGCCGGCGTGATCGACCGGGCGGTCGAGCGCGCCCGCAGCCGTGCCCACGACCACCTCTTCGACGTCGACCACGCCGAGTGGTCGGTCGCCGGCGACGCGGGCGCCCTGGAACGCAGCGTGCTCAACCTGCTCGACAACGCCGTGAAGTTCTCCCCGGCGCGCTCCACGATCACCGTCCGCTCGAGGCCCGGCTGGCTGACCGTCAGCGACGAGGGGCCGGGGGTGCCGTTCGAGCACAGGAGCTCGGCCTTCGAGCGGTTCTGGCGCGCGCCCGACGCCCGTGGCCTGCCCGGATCCGGCCTGGGGCTGGCGATCGTGGCGGACGTCGTGGCGGTGCACGGAGGCAGCGTGCGGTTCGTGCCGAGGCCGCGCGGTGCGTCCGTTCGCGTCGATCTGCCTGAAATCCGTTGACTGGCAGACGATCGACGGTGGTTGCCGTGGCCTGCTCTGCACCACGGTGAGGACATGGAACGCACACACCGGCGCCCTGCCTTGCTGATCACCGCGCTCCTCTCGATCGCGATGTTCACCGCCGGCAACTCGGCCGCAGCTCCTCCGGAAGAACCGTCGAACCACTGGCAGTACAACCACTGGCCGCAGCAACAGCCGTGGCAGCAGTCCAGGGACTCCGCCCGCGTGCTCGCGCAGGCCGGTTTCCCGGGTCCGATCGACCCGCAGAACTGGGTCAATCCCGACCACATGACGTGGGAGCGGGACTACAAGAAGATCCCCGGAACGAACTGGGCCGACCCGGCGGTCAAGGGCTCGGTGCGCACCTTCAAGGGCGCGCTGGTCCTGCTGGACTACCCGAACCAGCCGTTCGTCGTCACGCAGGCGAAGAACTCCACGGTGTTCGGCAACCCCAGCGCCGAGGCGAGCAACGTGCCACGCGCCGAGGTCGGGCAGTTCTACCAGGACTTCCTCAACAAGCCGAACGGTCTCAACCGCGGCCACACCGTGCACGAGTACTGGATGGAGACCTCCGGTGGGCGCTACGGCGTCGACCTGAAGGCGTTCGGCCCGTACACGATGCCGGGCAAGGACCACGAGTACGCCATGGAGTTCCAGGGCGGAACTGGTTGTCCCGCCGGCGATTCCTGCAACCGCAACATCCGCACCGACGGCCGCGCCGCGTGGGTGGCCGACGTCGGCGCGGAAGTACCGGCGGGCTACGACTTCACCTACTACCTGTCGGCGGGCCAGGACGAGTCCGGCACGTGGCAGGAGTTCGGGATGATGAAGTTCCGGACCAAGGAGGACGTGACCGACGCCTTCGGCCCGCCGGATCCGGCCCTGCCGAACTGGTCGAGCACCCGGTACGTCGACTGGACCTCGTGGGCCGCGGGCTCGTCGATCTGGCCCAACGCGGGCGGTGGTTCGTCGACCCAGGCCGAGAGCTCCGGCCAGGGCGTCTACGCGCACGAACTGAGCCACATCCTCGGCATCGGCGACAACTACAACAACCCGTACGGCAGCCCGCCGCGCCGTGACTACAGCGGTCCTTGGGACATGCTGTCGCGCGGCTCGTTCAACGGCCCCGGCGGTCCGCACTCCCGCTGGACCATCCCGGCGACCGGCGGTGGGTCGCTCGGCGCGCAGCAGACGTTGCGCAACAAGATCAAGCTCGGCATCGTCGACGAGAAGAACGTCCTGCGGTTGTCCCGCGAGGCACTGGCCGGTTCCGGCACGGTCATCGCGAAGATCACCGCGCGCGAGGTCAACCCCGGCGCCACCGGCCTGACCGGCATCAACCTCGCTCTGGGCACCGGCGACAAGTCCCCGTCCTGCAACGTCTCCACCAACCCGTTCTGCGACGGCGGCGGCTACAACAACTACACGCTCGAGGTCGTGGACCGGATGGGCGCAGACTCGTTCACCCCGGACTCCGGCGTGATGCTGGCCAAGACCAAGAACGCCGACGCCGCACCGTTCACGTGGGTGGTCGACGCCAATCCGCAGGACATCGGCATGACCGACTACGTCCTGCCCGACGGCACCCAGGTCCCGATCACGATCGGCGACTACCGCCAGCTGTCCGACGCGCTGTTCCACGCCGGCACGAACTCCGGCAGCGAGTTCGAGTTCGTCGACACGGCCAACCGCCTGCACTTCTACGTGCTGGACCTGCAACGCGACGCCCGTGGCGTGCTGTCCTACACGGTGGCGATCCGGTCGCTCGACGGCGCCGGACCGCAGCAGCGCGGCGTGCGGGTCAACCCGGCCGCGGCGCGTGCCGACTCGTCGGGCGTGGCGACGTGCCGCTTCCCGCTGACCAACACCGGCCGCACAGCACCTCCCGGCGGACAGCACCCGGAGCCCGTCGACCAGTACCTCGACGGCGACGTCTACCGCGTGACGGCGAAGGCTTCGGACGGCTGGACGGTCTCGGTGCCGAACGCGCTGGCCACGGCCAAGTTCGGCGGGCGGGTCGACGTTCCGGTGCACGCACAGCGCAACGGCGGGCCGATCATGTCGAAGGTGACTCTGACGGCGGTGTCGGAGAGCAACCCCGGCAGGTCCGCGACCGCGACCTGCACGGTGACCGGCCGCTAGCGGCGACTGCTCCGGGCCGGCCCGCGCCGGCCCGGAGCTTCCCGCTGCGGCACCGGTCCTGACGTCAGCACCACGAAGCACCCCGTCAGCAGAGCGGCGCCGCACGCCAGCCACGTCAGCGTCTGGACCGCCGGGATCGGGGCGATCACGCCGATGCTGAACAGCAGCAACGGCATGCCGAGCGCGTAGCAGACGCCGGCCGCGAACGTCCGGCCCGAACCGCTGGCCAGCAACGGAATCGCGGCGGCCGCGGTCAGGACCGCGAACCCGAGCCACGCGTACGTCAGCCCGGTGTGCAGCGCGATCGTGACGTCGAGGCCTTCGTCCGCGCGGATCGCGGACTCGAGCTCGGGCGCGTAGCTGAACCCGGCGGCGGCTCTCGTCCCCGCGGCGACGGCTGTGAGCAGCAACGACGCCCCCAGGATGGTGCGACCGCGCCGGACGGGATCGACTCGCTTCCTGGTGTCCACGCACCCAGTCTGTTGGCAGCCGCCGGGCGCGGGCCTGAGCACACGCCCAAGTGCACTCAGTGGTGGTACGGGATCCGGGCCATGGGCTCGAGCAGTTCGTGCTCCTCATAGGACAGGTGCGACAGCAGCGTGTCCGTGAGCAGGCCGGCCGCCTCCTGCACCTGGACGATCTTCCGCGGTTCCGCGACCGTCGCCACCAGTGCGGCGTCAAGGCGTTCGAGCACCTCGTGGATGACGTGGTGCTCCTCGGTCAGCCGGTCCAGGACGGGCCCGAGCCGCGCGTCGCCCTCCCTGAGCTGCGGGTAGAGGCTGGTGTCCTCGAGCGTGTGGTGGAGGGTGACGAGCCGGCAGTAGCTCTCGCAGTACGCGCCCATCGTCCAGTTGTTCTGGCGCATGGTCATCGTGTTGATCGCGGACCGCGCCTCGCCCACGCCGATGGTGCCGTCCACGGCCTGCTCGATGATCGAACGGACCTTCGTCAGCTCCTCGCGCAGGTGGTTGTGCACCCCGACCAGCTGACGGCTCATCGCCCTGCCCGAAACGCTGTAGACCGCGTTCGCTTCAGGCTCTGGACCTCGGGGGCGCGTCGACTCGTCCCACAGGAGCTCGACGCCATGATCTGTCATGCCGAAAGTATGTCACGCAGATGTTCTGTCTAACAGACGTTCTATCCGGACTATCATCGACGGGTGAACGCGCTAGAGGACGACTTCGGCTGGACCCTCGGCGTGGTGTTCCGTGCCTTCGTCAAGGCCACCAACGCTGCCGTGGGCGACCTGCCCGGCGGCCACCGCGGCTACCAGATCCTCACCGCCGCCACCCGTGACCAGCCGGAAAGCCAGTCGGCGCTCTGCCAGCAGCTGGGCATCGACCGCACCGTCATGACCTACCTGCTCGACGACCTGGAGCGAGCCTCTCTGGTGGAACGCCGCCCGGCGCCGACGGACCGGCGCACCCGCCTGGTGGTGGCGACCGACGTGGGGCGTGCGCGGTTGGAGGAGCTGGATCTGCGGCTCTCCCACGCCGAGGCTCACGTGTTGTCCGGGCTGTCGGATTCGGACCGGGAGACGTTCAGGGCGTTGCTCTGCCGGCTGGCGGGACACGTCAACGAGCTGGACCCGGTGCCGAGCGCCTGCCAGGCCGTGCAGGACATCGCGGCGAGCACGACCTGACGCGCGGATCTGGTGGTTGCCCCGGCACCGCCGCCGCGGTTGTGGAATTCTCTGGACCGTACGGATGAACGTGATCTGGGGGACAGGGTGAAGACGCCCGAAGAGTGGATGCGGGACTTCGAGGCGAAGATCGCCGACGCGCAGGCGAAGGCCGCGGCGGTCCAGGAAGGGCTGGCGCAGGCGGGTGGTTCGGCCTCCTCGAAGGACGGGACGATCATCGTGAGCGTCGCGCCCAACGGTGCGCTGACCGGGCTCGAGCTGACCGCGGACGCCATGAGGAAGTCGCACGCGCAGCTGTCCAGCGAGATCCTCGAGATCGCGCGCATGGCGCAGCGCGGTGCGGCGGTGAAGGTCGCCGAGACGTTCGCGGCCGTGGAAGGCGAGGGGTCCGAGACCTATCGCATGATCACCGAGTACCTGCCGCCGCCGGAGGAAGAGGAACAGCCGAAGGCACCGGGCTACGCGTTCAACGAGGAGTACGAGGAGCGCGCCGCCGCCGCGCCACCTCCTCCTCCGCCCGCCCGTCGTCCCGCGCCGCGTCCGGACACCGATGAGGACGACGACTTCGGTGGCGACTCGATCTTCAAGAAGCGCTGATTTCGCCTGGGGGAGAAGTGTCAGAGGAGAACAGCACGACCACGTGGTCGACCGGCGCGGGCGTGGTGGACAGCGTCGCCGGCTTCGTCGACTCGCTGACGTCGGAGTCCGAGGGCGAGGGCCCTGACGTCATCGACGTCGCGCTCGGTGGTGCCGGCGTGGTGGTGGACGTGGTCGCCATGATGGCGAACCCGCTGGGAATGCTCGCTTCCGCCGGTGTCGGCTGGTTGCTGGAGCACGTCGACTTCCTGCGCGAGCCGCTGGACGCGTTGCTGGGCAACCCCGACGAGATCAACGCGAACACCGACCAGCTCAAGCAAGCCGCTCTGCAGATGAAGGTGGTCGCCCAGGAGCACCGCGAGGACATGCGCTCCGTCGCCGACTGGGAGGGCGCGTCGGGCGACGCGTTCAAACGCGAGATGGAACAGATGGCCGGGGAGTACGACGCGCTCGGCAAGACCATGGACGGCACCGCGGCGATCTACGCGCTGTCCGGCGCGCTCGTCTGCGAACTGCGGTCGCTGGTGTTCGGCTGGATTTCGGACCTGATCGGCGAACTGATCGCGAGCGCGCTGATCGCCGCCGCGTCGGCCGTGGTCACGCTGGGCAGCTCCATCGCCGCGTTCGCCGGGTACGCGGGCACGCGCGCCGCCATGATGGCGACCAAGATCGCCGGCCGCCTGTCGAAGCTGGCGGCCGCGATGGCGCGCTTCGGCGGCCGCATGGCCAAGCTGGCGGAGAAGATGCAGGGCCTGGTCAAGGGGCTGGAGCGGTTCGCGGAGTACGGCGGCTACGCCAAGTCCGCCTACGACGCGGTCAAGCCCTACGACATGCCGCCGGCCACCGCCTGACGCTTCAGCGAGGCTGGCCGGTGAACATCGCCACCAGGTCGTCGCCCTTGAAGTCCACTCCCACCGCGCCGCCGGGGTTGACCATCACCTGGACGCCCGGCAGCACCGACAGGATGTCCTTGAGCGTGATCCCTCCCGGCCGGTAGTCGCCGGGCGGGAGGAAGCGCGGCGACGAGTAGAGCGCGATCAGGTTGTTGCCGTGCGCGTCCCTGGCGATGGCGAGGTTGCCGTCCGGGCCGGGCTGGCCCAGCAGCTGCGACTCCAGCGCCGCCGACATGACCGCCTCGTAGGGCAGCCAGCCCGCCGTGACGTAGTTGAGCACCACCTCGAACTCGCACAGCGGCTCGGGCAGCCCCAGACGTCGCGGGCTCGGCTTGTAGTCGTCGTTCACCCAGGTGTTGCCGGTGAACTGGCCATCCGGTCCGACCTCGTAGGCGCCGAGCAACGTGAACAGCGGCGTGCCCTGGATGTAACGCGGGTCGATGTCCGGGTCCGCGCAGTAGATCCAGCCACCAGGGTTCCTCGCCGCCTCGGCGCGCATCGCGTCGCTGATCGGTGGTAGGCCCGGATGCGTGGTCTCGGTGGGCGCGTACTTCGGGTCGAACGCCAGAAACGCTTCGGTGGCAACACATTCGGCGAGGTCGTGCTGCGGTCCGACCGGCAGGCCGGCGACGCCGTGCCACGCCCCGAGCAGAGCGCCGGTCAGCGCGGCCACGAGTGGGTCGAAGGCGGCCGCGGCGAGCGCCGTCGGCGGGTGGTTGCCGAGCGAGCTCACGATTCGCACCGCGAAGCCCCACGGGGTGCCCGTGTCGGGGGCCGGCATGCCGAGTTCTTGCAGGATGTAGTGCGGCGCACGGGAAAATGCCTCGCGCGACACCGCGCGGGCGATCACCGGACTGATCTCGTCGTGCCAGCCGACGGCCCGGACAGCGGGGTTCCCGGCGCCGAGGCCGGCCACGATCGCCCGCACCACGTCGACGGGTTCCTGTGCGTTCGGCAGCCATCCGGCGCGGCGCGGCAACCAGGGGTGGTCGGACCGGAAGGCCGGCGACCTCTGCGCGATGGTGCGGACGACGTC
Organism: Lentzea californiensis; assembly: GCF_024648825.1. Lineage (GTDB taxonomy): Bacteria > Actinomycetota > Actinomycetes > Mycobacteriales > Pseudonocardiaceae > Lentzea > Lentzea californiensis. The sequence continues at coordinate 46,164 of NZ_JANBBE010000012.1, read as the reverse complement.
GTCGATGAGCTTGAAAAGCGTTGTTTCGTAAGGGTTGTCGCCCAGTGCGAAGCCGGCGAGGAGACCGGCCAGCCACGGCCACCCGTTCTGCTGGGTCGCGGGGAGCCCGGCGGCCTTGCCGAACGTCGGCGCCTGCCACACGCGCGCGCCGTTCGCGTCCCAGGTCTGCTGCACACCCCGCGGAGGTGGGCCTGGCTGTCCGGTCTCCTGCCACAGAAGGCACTCCGCGAGGATCTCGCGTTCTTCCGCGGTGAACGAGAGATCATGTGCCCTGGCCTCGTCCACGCGTTCGACCAGCGCGGGGCTGCCGTCCTCGTGGCGTTCGACCGCGGCGGGCAGGGGGAACGGCGCGGGCCAGCGGTCGAGCGGGATGGGCCTCCTGAGCGACGTCTGCCAGTCGTGGCCGGGGTTGACCCGCACCTCGTCCGCCGTCGTCGTGGTCAGGAGTTCGCGCACGCCGACTTCGCGCCACCGCCGGGTTCCAGGAGGAAGGAGCCGGTCGGAGGAGTAGGTGGCGAGCCACGTGTGGCCGTTGTCGTCCTGGCCGATCTGGTCCGTCGTGCACACCACCACGTCGACGACACCGGAGATGAACCTGGCGTCCTCTTCCAGCCAACCGCACTGGTAGTAGGAGAAGATCTTGTCGGCCGGCGTCTGCGGCAGCGGCCATCCCCGGGCACCGGGACCCGGGGTGTGCGCCGCGTTGCGGCGGAACTCGTCCGAGCCCTCTTCGCGCAGCCAGCCCAGGATCGCCACGTTCGGCACCCCCAGGTACCCGAAGGTCTCCAGGTCCCACTCGGGATCGACGATCGAGAGCTCAGGACCCCTCTGCCCCCTGGGCACCCCGCGCTTCCACGGTGAGGGCGGAGTGGGAACGTACGCGCGTGGCTCGCCACCGTCGTCGGGTACCTCCACGGCGGGGAGCGGCGCGAGCACGTCGTCAGTCGCGTCGTACGGCACGTGCCACTGACCGCGCACCAGCACCACGTCGTCGGTGAGGATCCGCAGGTTCGCGGAGCTCGGACCGTGCGTGCGGACGATCCAGTCCCACGCGGAACGGATCGCCTCGTCGCGGTTCATCGGGTCTCCTCCAGTGCTGTGTCCAGACGCCTGGTGAGCCAGGCCAGGAAGGCGCGGTGGTCGGCCTTGACGCTGATCCGCGCGAGGTTCCCGTCCGGGGCGGTGGTCATCCGGCCGATGTCGTCGAGCACCACGCGTTCCCGGCGCAGTGCCACGTAGGGGAGCTGGAGGCCGGCCGCGAGCGCCAGACCGTCGTGCTGGACGGTGCCGGGGTGGAAGCGGTCGAACCACTGGGCCATGTGCGCGGTGACGAGCTTCGCCCACGCGGGCTCCGCCGTGGCGAGCCTGCGGTAGAAGCCGGAGTCCTTGGCGATCTCCAGCTCCGGTGTGAACGTCGTGTCCGACAGCACCAGCTTCGGCAGCTTTCCCTTGGTGAGCAAGATGTTCGCGGCCGCCGGGTCGAGACGGAAGTTGTGTTCGGCCCGGTCGGGATCGCGGTGGTTCAGCGCGCCGCCCAGCTGCGTCACGACCAGTCGTTCGGCGAGAGACGGGTTCTCGGTCAGCAACGCGGCGAGGTTCGTCGCCGGGCCCATGCCCACCCAGCGGACCAGGCCGTCCGTGTTCGTCACGACCTCCGCGACCGCGTCGGCCAGGTCGGTCCGTTGCGGCTCGACGGAATCCGGTACGAGACCCGCGATGCAGTCCATCCTTCGTTCGCCGAGATCAGCGCCGGCGACCACCCGCACGTCCTCGCGGCCGAGCAGGTCGAGCAGGTGCCGGACGAACCGTGCCCGGCGTCCGCCCAGTTCGTCCACTGTGGATACCAGGGTGAGTGTCGGTTCGGCAGCGGCGGCGACGAGCGCGATGACGTCGGTGGGGTCGCCGCCGGCGTCCGTGTCGATGATCAGCGGCGCACCCTCCTGGGACGGCGGGAACGGATCGCCCGCCACCGTCTGCGGCAGCCCGAACCGCTGCGCCAGGCCGGCCAGCTCCTGGCGTTCCCGGTTCAGCTCCTCGCTCATCGCTTCCCTTCCTTCAGAACGCGTGCGTACTCGACGCGTTCCGCGATTCCCGGTTGTGCGGCGAACTCCGTCCACACGCGACGCTGCTCGTCGGGCGGGAGGTCGCGCACTGCCGCTTCCACCTCCGCGACCGCGCCCTTGTCGCCTCGGCGCACCAGTGAGTCCATCACCTCGCGGAACCTCGGGTCGCCACTGCCGTCCTCGGCCACCCAGGACCGCACCTGGTCGCGGCCGTGCTCAGCCCGTGCGGACAGCTCGTCCCGCCACGCGCCGCCCTCTGCCCTGAGTTCGGCCATCTCCCGCGCCACGTCGACGACCGCCCGCAGGCTCATCGCCTTGGCGCCCTCGCGCACCGCGGGGTCCTGGAACGGTTCGGCCACCTTGAGCGGGTTGATGCCCGCCGCCGGATCGGGCTCGAAACGTTGCGGCTGCTGGACAGGCCCGCTCTCGTCGATCCTGCGCGGACTCGACATAGTACCGTGCAACGTCTCCTCGATGACGCCGATCGCGTCCTGGTGCGCGAACGTGCGACCGGGGTCGTCCGGCAGCTCCCGCAACGGTTTGCCGCCGCCTTCCTCCGGTTCGAGGTCGACGAGGTAACCCTTCTTCGCGTCCGGGTGCGGATCGCCGGGCGACTGGCCGTGGAAGGCGTAGTGGCCCTGGAACTCCGGGTCCGGGTACGCCGCCGTCAGCATCTCCTGCACGGTGCCCTTGTAGCTGGTGTCGACGAGGCTGATGCCGCCGTCGCCGTGGATCGGCACGCCCGCCGAGTCGAGGTAGTCCGAAAGCCGGTCGTACGCGCCTGGCACGTCCTCGTCCGCGACCTTCTTGTGCAGCCGGAACTCGTCGACGGCGCTGAGGTCCCGGTCGGGGTCGGAGCGCTCGATGTCCCGCAACGCCGCCTCGACGACCGCTCGCGACAGCACGACCTCGCTCGCGTGCCGGTCGAAGAACGCCGGGTCGAGCTCCCTGCTCGCGAGGGCGAGGCTGTGCCCGTCGCGTCCGAGGAAGACCACGCGGTGGTCCGGGTCGGCATCGGCGATCACCTGGAGGTCGTCGTGGATGCGCGCGGCCACGTCCACGATGATTGGTGCCGTGTACTCCCTCGCGGCGTCGTAGGTGTCGGCCAGCGCCTGCCGTTTCTCCGGATCACTGATGCCGAGCTCGTCCGCGACCTGGTCAACGGCGTCGTCGCGCTGCTCCTCGGGTGTCGCACCGTAGCCGCCGTCGTCATCGACGTGCGAGTGCGCCGTGTCGTCGGTGTAGTCCTCTGAGAGAAGGCGGACATCCGTTGCGTCGTCAGGCAGCGTCGCGAGCCGCCCTGTCTGAGGATCGGCGTACGCGACGCCGTCCGGAGTGTTGACGACTCTCACGACGTGGCCCTGCGTACGTCCCTCTTCGTCGGTGAACCTGTACGCGAGCGCGCCGCGCGAGTTCTCCGGTGTGCTCGCCATCGCCCTGGTGACGCTGTCGATGTCCTTGTGGCTCGTCCACTCGCCGCCCAGCGCGTCCCGGACCCGGCTCAGCCTGCCCTGCTCGGGCACGTCCTCGGGACGCGTGGGCCGCGCCTCGACCTGCTCACCGTGGTAGCGCCGCTCGTCGGCGATCATCGCCTCCACGCAGTTCGTCCGGTGGCCGTCCTCGCTGAGCCTGTGCGCGTTGACCTGCTCGATCCCAGGGAACCGCTCCTGCAACACCCGTTGCTGGCTCGACTCGTCGCCCTGCCCCGCGTGCAGCGCCGCGGGCTGTGCCGGCCGTGCGGGTTCGCCGCCCAGACGTGCCTGGATGTCGACGTCCACCGGCAACGGCGGTGCGGGCTTCTTCTCCTGGGGAGCCTCGGCCGGCTTTTCCCCGGGAGACGGCACTTCGCCTCGTTCGGCGGCTTCGCGCGCCTCGTCCTCTTCTATCTTCCACGAGGGCCGCATCTCGATGGGCGGCGGTTCGGGCGGCGGAACGTACTTGAGCTCGTCCGGAGTTTCGGGCTCGCTCTTCCGCTCTCCGCCGATGAAGTCGGGGTTCGGCACGAACTCGCCGACCTGCTTGCCGTCAGGCCCTTGGACGACCTTGTGCCATCCCTCGACGTACCGCCAGTCGATGCCGCCGGCGAACAGGACCTCGCCCTCGCCGTACCTGGTGTGCTCGTGCCCCATCCGGTCCTGCGTGCGTTCGGAGAGGATGCCGCCAGGAGCCTTGATCCGGTAGAGGTAACCGTGTTCGCCGGTCGAGGAGAAGGTCAGGGACTTGTCGATCTCCGTCGAGGTGCTGACGAACCGGTTGGTGTCGCCCTCGATGTGTTTCAGGATGTCCGCCCGCCCGTGCTGCACAGGAGGCGCGAACCCGCTCGCCCGGCGAACCTCGTCCGGGGTCTGCTGGGCACCGCGGAAGAGGGTGTTCTCGTCCGCGGTGAAGTCGTCGACCTGACGGCGGACGATCTGCGACTGGTCGTAGTGGGACAGGTCGGTGTGTTGGAACGCGACCGGGGGCAGCTGCCCGTCGTGAGGCCGGCTGCTGGGCGTGGGGGCTGGTGCGTTCCTGTCAGCGGGCCTGTCGCTGGGATGGTCCTGTCCTGGCCGTTGGTGGGGAAGGCGGTCCTGTACCGGTCGGTCGTGTCCCGGTGACCGGTCGTCCTGCCGCCGCACGGGTGCGTTGTGGTCCGGCACGCCGTGGGAGGGGCGTCCGGGCGCGCGGTGCGGCTGCCCGTCCTGCGGTGAGCCGCCGCGCACGGGCCTGCCACTCGGGGGAGCGGAAGGATTCCCCAGGCCGGGATGGCGCTGTCCGCCACCGGGCGGGCCGTCCGCGTGCCGCTGGGGGTGTGGCCCCGGCCCGTTCTGATGACCGCCGGGCGCCATCGGTCCACGAGGCGGCGCCGTCTGCGGGTGGGTGCCCTGCGGGTGAGCCGTGCGCGGGTCGGTGGAGTGCGGGTGCCCCTGCCAGGGGGTCTGACGAGCAGGTCCGTTCTGGTTGCCGGGATGCATGCCCGCGGGTCCGAAGGAGGAGCGCGGGCCGGGGTCGCCCGGCCGCGGTCCCCCGTGTGCAGGACCGCCAGGCGGTGCCATCGGAACCCGGCCGGCCGGCGGACCGCTCTGGTGCGTGCCACCGGGAACCGGGCCACCGGGACCACGGCCGAACGGCGCGGTGCCGGGAGGACGGGCACCGGGCGCGGGACCACCGGCCATCGGAGCAGGTGGCCTGGAAGCAGGCTGGCTTCCCATCTGCCCGGCGGGCGCAGGGCCCCGTCCAGGGGGTGGACCACCGCCGAGTGCTGGTCCGCCCGCGGGCGGACCAGCGAGGGGCCGGCCGGTCTGCGGGCCGCCTCTGGTCTGGGGATTGCCCGCGTGGCCGGGCGATGTGGGACCGGCAGGACCTCGGCCGGCTTGCGGGTTGCCTGCGAGACTGGTGCCAGGCGCCGCACCGCCCGTCATGGGACCGGCAGGTCCCCTTCCGCTCTGCTGACTGCCCGCGGCGCTGGTGCCGGGGGCACCACCGGCCATGGGACCGGAAGGGCTTCTTCCGGCGGACGGGGTTCCCGCGGGAGGACCGCCGGCCGCGGGACCCCTGTTGTGCGAAGTGCCTGCAGGGCCAGGGGGCGGGCCGCCCGCCATCGGGCTCCCAGGTCCCCTGCTGGTCTGCGGACCGCCCGCGGTGCTGGTGCCCGGTGCGGGACCGCCTGCCATCGGACCACCGGGTCCCCGGCCGGAGGAGGGGTTGCCGGCGACGTTCGTTCCAGGAGTGGGGCCCCCGGCCGCCGCGGGTGAGGACCTCCCCGCCGGAACACCGGTGCCGCCAGGCAGCGGGGTGCTGCCCGGACCGGCGACCCGCCTGGCGCCTCCTGGTTCCGGCGCGCGCGTGACCGGGCCGCCGACGGCCGCCGGAGCACTCTGCCGGCCGGGAGTGGATGTGCCACCCGGTAGAGTAGACGGCACCGTCGCCCGTCCGCCGGCGGACGATGGAGGAGCAGCAGACGAAGGCGAGCCGGTCGAGCTGCCGCGGCTGGGAGCGGGAGGGGCCGGGTCGATCTTCCGCATCGAGTCGCCCACGGACCGGTCGGTGTCGCGGGTCGTCTGCGCGGTGGCCTTCGTCTTGGCACCGGCGTTGTCCGCGGCCGACGCGGCCATCTCCGCCGAGTTGCGGGCGGTGCTGATGGCGCGGTCCGCGTGCTGCATGGCGACCTGGCCGAACACGCCCGCGCTGCCGCTGCTGGCGTTGATGTTCAGTCTGCTCGACACCGCGTTGCGGACCTGGTCGCCGCGGCTCGCGATCTTGCCGCCCAGGTTCTCGACCGCGTCGGGGTCCATGCGAGTGCCGCGACCGCCGACGCCACCCGCCGAAGGGGACGACGACGAGGCCGGCGGACTGCCGCGGTGATCACCGCGGCCGTTGCCGTGGTGCGATGAGGAAGACGACGGACCGCGCTGGCGGCCGGTCATCCGATGATCGTGGCCAGGTCGGCCCGCTGAGCTGACACTCATCCCCCAGATGCGTCTTGCCTACTGGGCAGGATGCCACATCCGGCTGAGCCGCACCCCGCGAACCGCGAGTGACGACATGGGTGGTGGTATTCCACGCGGGCCGCCGCCGAACCTGCTGTTCTCAGGTGTCATTTGAGCTGGAGAAAGGGTTTGCCCGCTGTGAACCATCCGACTGACAACCCGGGCGAGCGCATCGACGCGATCTTCGACCGCGTGTGCGCGAACGGTCTGCGTCGCGGGTCCGTGGCAGGCGCCTCCGATGACCAGATCGACCAGATGGCCGCCGACCAGGGCGTGGAACGCGTTCCCGACGCGGTGCGCGAGGTGTTGCACATCATGGGTGTCCGATCAGGACTGTGGCTGACTGGCACCGCGTTCGGGGTCGGCGCGATGACCGCCGAACGCAAACGGCACGTCGTCGCCACGCTCGACGGCCTCGACCACGAGCTGGCCGACCCGCGCGGTCTGCTCGCGCTCACGGCGCACCAAGGCCATGCCTACCACGTCGTCGACGGCGCCGACCTGGACCAGGCCGACCCGCCCGTCTGGGACGTCGTCGAGGGTGAGGGTGCGCGCAAGGCGTGGAACAGCGTCAGCGACTGGTTCGCGGCAACCGCGCCGAACGTCACCGATCTCCGCGACGTGCTGGAGATGATGGAGGAGATGGGCAAGCAGCCGCCGAAGTGGGCCGAGTTCGTCGAACCGCGCCAGTCGTGACCGCTTTTCTGTCGTGCGGCAGGGAGTGGAGCACCGGTCACGCCCCTGAGGTGGCACTTTCGCCGTCCAGCACCGCCAGCGCGTTGCGGATGCCCTGCTCCAGCAGGTCGTCGGCGAGCCGGCGGTCGGTCAGGGCGCGGGACAGCTGCAACGTGCCGGCCATGAGGGCGTAGACGCCGAGCACCGTGGTGCGCGCCGACTGCGGATCGTGTGGTGCGAGGCGGGCGGCGAAGTCGTCCACGATCGCGAGCATGCTGTCGGTGTAGGCCTGCCTGGTCGGGTCCCCGCACCGGCCGATCTCGTCGAGCAGCGCCGCGGAGGGGCAGCCCTCCTCCGGGTTGTCGCGGTGCTCGGGGGAGAGGTAGGCGCGGACGATCTGCTCGACGCCGGCACGGCCGGGTGCGACGGCCGCGAGTTGCTCGCGCTGGTAGCGCAGCTGGTCGGAGACCGCGGTCGCCACCAGGTCCTCTTTGGACTCGAAGTGCGCGTAGAACGCGCCGTTGGTCAGTCCCGCGTCCGCCATGAGCGTGGCGACCCCGGAGCCGTCGATGCCGCTGCGCTTGAACCGGCGGCCCGCCGTCTCGATGATCCGCTGCCTCGTCGCGAGCTTGTGCTCTTTGCCGTACCGCGCCACGTGCCCCTCCTTGATGTTAGTACGATCATAATCCAAATCTGCCGGACCTCTTGCTCCGAACCCACGTCTCCTCTTATGGTCGTACGGTCATAATATAAACGGTTGGAGCTCACGATGGCAGCAACACCGCAGGTGGCGCTCGTGACGGGTGCGTCCTCAGGCATCGGCAGAGCCGCCACGCTCGCCCTGGCGAACGCCGGTTTCCGGGTGATCGGCACGAGTCGCGACGCCTCGAGGACCACGCCCGCCGACGGCGTGACGTTCTTGGACCTCGACGTCACCAGCGAAGAGTCGGTCGCGGCCGTCGTCGAGCAGGTGCTCGAACGGTTCGGGCGCCTCGACGTGCTGGTGAACAACGCCGGCATCGGTGCCAACGGTGCCGCGGAGGAGATCTCCGTGGCTCAGGCGCAGACGGTCTTCGACGTCAACGTCTTCGGCTTGATGCGCATGACGAAGGCCGTCCTGCCGCACATGCGCTCCCGCGGCAGCGGACGCATCATCAACGTCTCGTCCGTGGCCGGGTTCGTCCCCAACCCGTTCATGGCCGTCTACGTCGCGACCAAGCACGCGGTCGAGGGGTACTCCGAGTCCCTGGACCACGAGGTTCGCGAGCAGGGCATTCAGGTCGTGCGCGTCCAGCCCGGTCCCACCAACAGCCCGTTCGACGCGAACATGGTGCAGGCCGACAGCCCGCTGCCGGTCTACGCGCGCCAGCGACGCGCCTACGACGACGTCATGGCGGAGGCGATGCGAGGCGGCGACGAGCCCGCGCTCGTCGCCGAGGTGATCGCCACGGCGGCCACCGGCGCGAAGCCGAAGCGGCGCTACACCGCGGGCTCGACCGCCGCGCGCGTCAGCGTGCTTCGCCGCGTGGCCCCCGCGTGGGCCTTCGACAGGAGCGTTCGCAAGCTCAACCGGATGGTGGGCTGACGTGCGGGCGTACATCGTCGACCGCTACGGGAAGAGCGGCAACACCCTGCGGGCCGGTGACGTGCCCGATCCGGAGGTGGGCGAGCACGACGTGCTGGTCCAGGTCCACGCGGCGGGCGTCAACGCGCTGGACCTCAAGATCAGGGACGGCGAGTTCAAGCTGGTCCTGCCCTACCGCCCGCCGTTCGTCCTGGGCAACGACGTCGCCGGCGTCGTGATCCGGGCCGGTGCCGGGGTGCGGAGGTTCAAGCCCGGTGACGAGGTCTGCGCACGCCCGGACAAGGACCGGATCGGCACCTTCGCGGAGCTCATCTCCATCAGCGAGAACGACCTGGCGCTCAAACCGAAGCGGCTCACGATGGAGGAGGCGGCCGCCATCCCCCTGGTCGGCCTGACCGCCTGGCAGGCGCTGGTCGAGATCGCCGGCCTGCGCAAGGGCCAGAAGGTCTTCATCCAAGCCGGTGCCGGGGGAGTCGGGACGTTCGCGATCCAGCTGGCGAAACACCTGGGCGCCACCGTGGCCACGACGACGAGCGCCGCCAACGCCGACCTGGTCAAGCGACTCGGCGCCGACGTCGTGATCGACTACCGCGAGGAGGACTTCGAAACCGTCCTGCGCGACTACGACGTGGTGCTGAACAGCCTCGACGACAAGACCCTCGAGAAGTCGCTGAACGTGCTGAAGCCCGGCGGAAAGCTCATCTCGATCTCCGGCCCGCCGGACCCCGCCTTCGCCAGGCAGCTCGGCAAGCCGTGGATCCTGCGCCCGGTGATGCGCGTCCTGAGCCACCGCGTCAGGAAAGCCGCCCGACGCCACCAGGTCAGCTACTCGTTCCTCTTCATGCGGGCGAACGGGGAGCAGCTGGGCGAGATCACCTCGCTCATCGACGCCGGAGTCATCGAACCGGTCGTCGACCGGATCTTCCCCTTCGAGGCGACCAACGAGGCCCTGGCGTACGTCCGAACAGGACGCGCCAAGGGCAAGGTCGTCGTGAAGGTCAGGTAGTTCGTCCGAGAAGGAGTCACCATGACCGTGATCACCGCTTACGAAGACGCACCGACCCAGACCGTGGACGTCGCCGGGACGACGTTCGCTTACCGCAGGCTAGGGCCGGACACCGGAACGCCGGTGGTCTTTTTGAACCACCTGTCCGCGGTGCTCGACAACTGGGACCCCCGTGTCGTGGACGGCATCGCCGCCCGGCACCGGGTGATCACGTTCGACAACCGGGGAGTCGGCGCTTCACAAGGCACGACACCACGTTCGGTGGCCGCGATGGCACGGGACGCCGTGGCGTTCATCCGGGCGCTGGGCCACGACCGGGTCGACCTCCTCGGCTTCTCGCTGGGCGGCTTCGTCGCCCAGGTGATCGCGGTGGAAGAACCGCGGCTCGTGCGCAGGATGATCCTCGCGGGCACCGGCCCGGCGGGTGGCGAGGGCATCGACAGGGTCACTCGCGTCACCCTCCTCGACTCCTTGATGGCCACCCTCGCCTTCAAGGACCCCAAGGAATACCTGTTCTTCACCCGGACGGCCAACGGCAGGACGTCGGCCCGCCAGTTCGTGAACCGGTTGAAGGAGCGCACGGACGACCGCGACGACTCGATCTCCGTGACGGCGTTCCGCAACCAGCTCAAAGCGATCCATGAGTGGGGCGTTCAGCGCCCTTCCGACCTGACGGCCATCCGGCAGCCGGTCCTCGTCGCGAACGGCGACCACGACAGGATGGTTCCGAGCAGCAACTCCGCCGACCTGGCAAGGCGCTTGCCCGATGCGCGGCTCACGCTGTACCCCGATGCCGGGCACGGCGGCATCTTCCAGCACCACGACGAGTTCGTCGCCGAGGCTCTGGAGTTCCTCGGGTCGTGACCGCGGCCGTCACTTGGCGATCTTCTTCGCCTCCGCGACCGCGGTGTTCCACGCCTCGTCCGGGCGCTTGCCCTGTTCGACGGACTGCAGGGCCGGGCCGAACACGTTGTCCTGGATCTGCCCGTCGGCGGGACCCTTGTACTGCGCCGCCGCCTTGACCTTCTGCACCTGCGCGGCGAACAGCGCACCCGCCTTCACGTTGTCGAAGTAGGTGTTGACGTCCTCCAGCAGCGCCCTGTTCTCCAGGGCGTCGATCTGGCTGGGGAACGTCCCCTTCGCCTGGAACGCCTCGACCTGCTGCTCGGGAGCGGTCAGCCAGGCCGCTAGCGCCGCGGCCTCGGCCGCGTTCCTGCTCTGCTTCGGCACCGTCAGGTACGAGCCGCCCCAGTTGCCACCGCCGTTGGGGAACGCGTCGGTGACGGCCCACTTGCCGGCGTTCTCCGGCCCCGCCTGCGTCTCGATGACGCCGAGCATCCACGACGGACAGGTCGTGGTGGCGAACCTGCCGAGCTTGAAGCCGGTGTTCCACTCGTTGCTGAACGCGGTCAGCTTCGCCGACTGTCCTTTCGCGACGGCGCCCGTGACGGCGGTCCAGTCCTTCCTGATGTCCGGGTTGGACTCGACGACCAGCTTGTCGGCCTTGTCGAAGTAACCGACGTCGTGCTGGTTGTGCATGGCGTGGAAGACCTGCGCCGCGCTGTCGAACCAGGCGACGCCGGGAACCTTGGCGACGAACTTGTCACCGGCAGCGAAGTAGCTGTCCCAGGTGGCGAAGAGCCGCTTGACGTCGTCGGGGTCGGAGGGCAGCCCGGCCTCCGCGAAGAGGTCCTTGCGGTAGCACATGGCCAGCGGCCCGATGTCCGTGCCGTAGCCGATCAACCTGCGGTCCTTGGTGGTCGCGGCGTCGGCCTTCCACTTCAGCCAGCGGTCCGGCGTCACGTCCTTCGGACCGATCTCCAGCAGGTCGTTGAAGTGGTCGGACTTGGCCATGACCTGACTCAGATAGCCTTCTTCGACCGCCTCGACGTCAGCGAGCCCCGCCCCCGCGCCCAGCTTCGTGAAGAGGTTCTGGTGGTGCGGAGCGCCCTGACCCGTCTTGCGATGAGTGATCTTGATGTCCGGGTGTGAGGCCTCGTACGCCTTGAACAGCTCCTCGTAACCGAACTCGTTGAACGTGGCAACGGTCAGCTCGATCTTGCCGTCAGCGCCCCGGCTGGCCGCACCACCCGCACCACAGGAAGTGATGGTGACGGACACGAGGGCACAGATCGCCACGTTGATCCAGCGGCTCGGACGCACGTGAAACTCCTCTGACGGCGATGACACTTGGGAGCGCTCCCAGATTTGGGAGTCTGAAGTCGTCGGGTGGAGGTGTCAAGCCGCTTCGGCGACGCTTAGTCCTACGAACATGAATGGTTGTGCGGTATAGGAAATCGCTATCTCGGACGCGATCCGCACACAGTCTCGGAGTGGTTGCTTTGAGTAACTGATCGAGCGTCACCATGGCCGGATGTCCGGGAGCGCTCCCAGGAGAACAAGTCAGTCCGGATCGAAACTGCTCACGCTCGTATCTTTACGGCCGTTAGCCGGGTCGTGCGGGGCTACGCCGGGTTCTCCGCGACGGCGAGGTAGTCCGTGTAGATCTGCGGCGAGCCCGAGAACGAGGCCAGCTGCTTCCACTCCTCGTACATCTGCTTGGTGTCGCGGTGGGCGGCCGCGAACTCCGCGGCCTCGCCGGTGGCGATGTCGGGCTCTGGGTAGAAGACGTCCAGCGCGTCCAGGCTCGCGATCTCCATCATCATCACGTACTGGTCGAGGCGGTTGCCCCGCTCGCCCTTGAGCACGTGGAACCGCCAGTCCGGGTAGTCGTCGATCCGGTGGTGGTTCTCGGCGATGAAGCGGTCGAACATCTCCTCGGTCACGCCGGCGCGCAACGCCAGGTTGTGGATCCCGACGACCCGAGCGACGGGCTCCTCCCCAGGGCGGTCGCGGTAGCGGGGGCCGGGTGTGACCGTGCTCCGCGGATTGTCGGCCAGCAGCCGGTAGTCGGTGAACAACGTGGGCAGCTCACCGAACGTGCCCAGCCGCCGCCATCGCTCCAGCACGGCCTCCGCCTCGGGGTGCCGCGCCCAGAACAGCCGGGCCAGCTCGGTCTGCTCACCCCGGGCTGTGACGTAGCGGTCGCGTTGCTCGGCGCTCTCGATCTCGTACAACATCAGGTACTGCCCGGTCCGCTCTCCGCGCAACCCGCGCAGCAGAGTCCACCGCCACCCTGGGTACAAGGGCAGGTGAACGCCTTCAGCGCGCACGAAGGTCTCGAACTCCTCCGGCGTGACACCAGCCTCAGTGTCGATGGCGATGTACTGGAAGGTGAACACCGACGAGCGTCCCATTGCGTCCAATCCTCGGCCGGAAAAGGAAACGCGCGTCCGACAAGCACGACTCCCTTGCATCACATCCTGCCAGCTCCAGAGAACGAGACGGGCGAGCTTCCCCCGCTGACGCGCGGCCTTCGAGGACCAGGTTCGGGAGGCTGTGTCGCACCACCCTGACCGAAGCAACGCTCTGCTCGTGGTGAGCAGGTCTACATGGTGCCCCGGCAGGGCGACGCGCAGACGGTCCCGGCCACCTGCGGGGGTCCGGGGGCTTGCCCCCGGCTGGGTTCTGGGGGCTCGGCCCCCAGAAAACGCCCGAAGGCGACCCGGTTCGCGCTTTCCGCGAACACGAATCGCCTTCGACTTCGGTGCCCCCGGCGAGGCACCATGCAGACCTGCTCACCACTTCGTCCAAGCGCCTGACCGGCAGGTTGGTGCTTGAGAGCAGCTTCGTTGTGGACGAACCGCGTGGTGGGCGATGAGCGGTCATGTGGAACGCGGCGCAGGTGCCCTCGTGGTCCGGGCGGTTACGGCGATCATGGCCGCGGTCGTGGGGCCGACCTTCTTGTTCGGGTTCGGCAACGTGCTGAGCTTGTGCCTCCGGCTGGGCGTGCCGATGTGGGTGGCGCCGCTCGTCGCACCTGCCGTCGACCTCACGATTCTCGGGCTCCTGCTCGGCACCCGGTTTCTGGCACTGCACCGCGCATCGGCTGAGCAGCTGCGCCCCGCCCGACGGTTGCTGCTGTTCGCGAGCGTAGTGACCTTGGCGCTGAACGTCGCCGAGCCGATGCTGGCGGGTGCGTACGGTAAGGCCGCGTTCGACGCAGTGGGGCCTCTGCTACTGATTGGATGGGCGGAAGTCGGCCCGAACTTGCTGCAGGCGATCTACGGTGTGCAGGCGGCGCCAGCGGGAATGGACACCAGTGCTGTTCTGACGTCCTGTGGCGACGGTTCTCGTGACGAGAGCTGCGGCCATCGAGGTGATCGAGACCTGCAGGTGCAGCAGGTTGACGACGACGAGCTCTTGGCGAGGGCTCGGCGAGCGGACGTGCGGCATTGGCTTGACCATAGGCGACCGGTCTCCGCCGAAACGCTGCGTCAACAGCTCGAGATCAGCGCCGAGCGGGCCCGCGGACTCGTGTTGGCCGTTCGCACGGAGCTGGCGCAGAGGTTGAGCGCGTCGAGTTGACCGACCTCGCTTCGCGGATGAACCTCGTGACAGGACTTAGCCGTAGGGATAACGAGTCATGTCCATCGAGTTGCTGAAGCCCATCACGATGATCCAAGAACTCGCAAGCACACCGGGCGCGGCTGAGTAGCCGCTGTTCCGGCTGAACGCTTGTGCGCGACGGTCATTGGCCTGGCTGCAGAGCGACCAAGGATGGCAGGAGTTGTCGGGCCGACGAGTGATGCCCGGCTTCAGGCGGCCATCTCGTAAGCGGTCGCGCAGATGGGCTTCGGGGCCTTGGGCGCTTGGGGAACGCATCTTCACCGCTGACAGGGCCGGCATGAAACGTTCGTTCCGAGTCTGCCGATAGAGGCACCGACCGTGCGCCGTCCTGTGGCGTTGCGACCGCCCTTCACCCGCGGGAGAGCCTGCATGCCGTTTGAGAGCCCGGACTGGCGGCTCGATGAGCTCCTGAAAGACGTCGGTGCTGGCAAGATCCAACTGCCTGACTTCCAACGCGAGTTCAAGTGGGACGATCCGAGGATCGCGAGTCTTCTCGCTACCGTCTCGCGCGGCTACCCGATCGGCGTCGTCATGATGCTTGAGACGGGCGGTGATGGGTCTCGCTTCAAGTGGCGCACCTTGTCAGGTGTGATGGAGGCAAAGGGTCTGCTGCACGGACTGGTGACAGTTGTAGTCACGCAGCCTGACTGGCTGGCGTGGTCATAATTACTTCGTATTTCGATGGGGGTCAACCTGCCGAGGGCGGCCTGGCGCCTGCGGCGGTGGTAGGTGCGCTCGATCCAGGTCACGATCGCGATCCGCAGTTCCTCGCGAGTGGTCCAGGTACGCCGGTCGAGAACATTGTTCTGCAGCAACGCGAAGAAGCTTTCCATAGCCGCGTTGTCTCCTGCCGCGCCGACCCTCCCCATCGACCCGGTCAGGCCGTGGCGAGCAAGTGCACGGACAAATTTCCTTGATCGGAACTACGATCCGCGGTCGGTGTGCACCACACAGCCGGCGACCTCGTCACGCCTCGCAACGGCGTTGGTGAGCGCGGTGACGGCGAGCCGGGACTTCATCCGGGAGTCGATGGAGTAGCCCACGATCCGGTTGGAGCAGACGTCCTTGACCGCGCACAGATACAACTTTCCTTCTGCGGTGCGATGTTCGGTGATATCGGCCAGCCACAGCAGGTTCGGCGCGGTGGCGGTGAAGTCACGGCGAACCAGGTCATCGTGAACCGGCAGACCGGCCTTCTTCCCGTTGCGGCCGCGTTTCTTGCCGAACGCGCTCCACCAGCCCATCGACGAGCAGATCCGCCACGCGGTCCGATCCGCCATCGACAGGCCGGCGTCGCGCGCCTCGTCGGCCAGGAACCGGTAGCCGAACTCCGGATCGTCGCGGTGCGCGTCGAACAACGCGTTCGCCCGATGAGCCCGCTCGAGTTCTGTCCCGGTGACCGGCCGGGCACGCCACCGGTAGTACGGCTGTCGAGCGATGTTCAAGACCCGGCACGCCACCGCGACGGGAATCCCGTCCGCGGCCAGCTCGTTCACGAGCGGGTAGAGCCTTTTCCCGGCAGGTTCGCCTGCGACAGATACGCCGTCGCGCGGCGCAGGACCTCGTTCTCCTGCTCCAGCAGCTTGATCCGCTTGCGGGCCTCGCGCAGCTCGGCCGAGTCGTTCCTGCTCACACCTGGTTTGACGCCCTCATCGGTGTCGGCTTGGCGCAGCCACTTGAACAGCGTCATCGGGTGGACCCCGAAGTCCTTGGCGATCTGCTCGACCGTCACACCGGGCTCGCGGTCACGAGCGACCCGCACGACATCGTCGCGGAACTCCTGGGGATAGGGCTTGGGCACAGCGACATCCTCCCAGCTCGCCATCATGGCAAGCCAACTCAGATGTCACCAGTCCGTGCAGCAGACCCATATCCGGATCCCGGAGTCCGCGTGAACTGCGGCGATAGGCGCAGCCGCGGTGCAGCCAAGAACGACCGCGTGGGAACTATGGCCGTCCCCACTGCGGCCGAAGTTGCGGCATGGTTCATGACAACGAATCTATATACCGTCAATGTGCTCAGGTTCGACGTGATGTCCTTCGGTTGCCTTAAGGCGGTAGTAGTCCGTCAACCGGGGGTTGGCAGATTCGGGCGCAACCACGCGGCGGCGGTTCACGTTGATTCCCACGTCGGTCAACGCCCGGATCTTCTCGGGGTTGTTGGTAGCGAGGGTGACGGTAGTTGCGCCAAGGCTCTTCAAGATCGCAGCGGCGCCGGCGAAAGAGCGAGAATCCGGACTGTAGCCAAGCGTGCGGTAGGCATCTGCCTGGGAACAGGAATTCTCGGCTGCGTAAACCGCAGCGCGCATCAGCGCAAGATGACCATTGGCTCGACCGTCTTGGTCAAGGAACAGAATAGCTCCGGCGCCAGCGTCTGAGATGAGTTCCATGGTGATCTCAAGCTGTTCCCTGCAGTCGCACTCAATGCTGCCGAGGTAATGCGCAGCGAAGCAGGTGGAGTGAATTCTGATCAGGGGTGCGTCGGCCTCCAGCCAGTTGCCGACACTCAGGACGACGATGTCTTCATCGGCGTAGCGGAAAAGTGTTTCTGTCCACTTTCCGAGTTGCGTTGATAACTCGCGTCGGAACATCATGTCAACAGCAGGTAGGGATGTCTGAATCACTCGAAACCTCACCTCGGTGCGACCTAAAGGCGCGCGGCACTACCCCCGAGTATCGGTGTCTTTGGTGTGGGGCCAGTGCCACGGCGATCCTTCAAGAAGTGAAATGGCAGTCAGGTGACTACACATTCGGGAGTTTTTGAAGAGATCACACGTGCAGGTCCATTCCCCATCGCGCCACTCTATTGTGCGTGTCGCACTGTCGGAGTCGTACTTGATCTCGATAGAAGAGATCCGGTTGGGCTCCGCAGCATACCGAAGGGCCTTCTCGACCTTGTTGGGACTGACGGACTCTAGTTGCGCGAGTGCGTCGATCTGCACGGGTACCTCCTTTTGGTTTAGATCGGCGGAAGTGGGTGCAGCGTTACGCACCCACTCACGGACATCATCGATAACTTGAGAGAAACCTCGCTCGCGGGCCGTCATGACCACCGCCGAGATACGCTCCATGGCTGTAATTCCACGTGATCGAGCGAAGTCCACCCGAGCTCCGGCAAGTTCGGAAAGTGCATCCCACAGCGGGGCTTTGATCCGCTCTACAACGGCGGAGCAGCGTCTATGATAGGCCTCTGCTGAATCCACGTCCCCTCGTGTCAGCTCCAGGATGCACAACTGATAGAGCGAAGGGGCTAAAAGCTTCTCAAATCCATGGCTCTCGGCGCCGAGTACGACCATCTGGAATATCTCGGCAGCGTCGTCAAGGTTGCCGCGAGCCTGCAGGACACGACCGAGCTCGTGCTGGACATTGAGCGTTGCGCGGAAGTCGTCCTGACTCTGCCGGTACTGCAGTACCTCCGTGAGCTCGGCGGTGGCCTGGTCGAGTAGGCCAAGCCGGAACAGTGCTTTGCCGCGCTGTTGTCGCAGTGTCGCCACGACATACTCTGGTGAGGAAGGCTCGTACTCTGCAGCGGTGTCGTAGCACTTCAGCGCAGCTCGGTAGTCGCCGCGTCGATAGCTCACTTGCCCTAGTGCTCTGAGTGCCTGCAGTTTTCGTTGCGGGTTTGACGGCAACGCGAGGCATTGCTTGAACGTCTGCTCGGCCGGATCAAGTCGGCCGGCTTGGTACAGAGTCTCTCCCAGTACGAGCCCGATCTGGCTGGCGCTGTCGAATTCGCCAATCTCGCGTGCACTGTCGAATGCGACCCTGGCGAGTGGCTCAATTTCGATCGGCGCTCCCGTCTTCCGGAAAATCCCATGGCGTCCCAGGAGCTCCGCGCCAATCGAGGTAAGCAGATCGTCCAATCCGTGCTTGCGGCAAGCCTGTGCCACATTGCTTACCCAGGAGCCGTCGGATGCGGCAGAAAGTCGTTTGCTGCGAACTCGCTCCAGTATGTTCTCGGCCAGGGGGAGGATGCACCCTCGATGCTGTCGAGGCGACACCTGGCTCATATTCTCGGAAGCGGCATGTAAAAAGTCCTGCGTTGTTCGGAAATAGGCTTCCGGGACACTTCCTCCTGAGCTCTGATCCTCCTCGACCCACAGCACCCTGGCCGCTCGTAGCACTGCGACGGCCTCCTCGAAGGAGATCTTCAGCCGACCTGCGTCGGGGGTGCTGGCGCCCTGGATGAACGCTGACTGTACCGCTGATCGGGGAACTCGGTTCCCCGCGTAGGTAATGCATCTTACGAGGAGTAGAACGTCCTTGTCGCGCGCCAGATTGTTGAATATCCGGTTGAGGCCCGACCGTGGATCCCCCTCGCTGGCCAGAAGCTCCAGTTCCTCGTCTGCAGCACCGTTTTCAACATCGCTGACCAGCGTCAGAAGCCGACCGGGCAGCTTTGGCATTTTTCTCACGACTCCGCTGAGCCTCTTGGCCTGTTCGAGTCCAAGACGATAGGCGATGAGATCTGTGCACTCGTTGAAGCTGAGCTCGCCAAGGTTGATTTTCGCCAGTGCGATTGTGTTATCCGGGTTGACTGATCCAGCCCCAATGATCACGCGGGATCTGTCGTGCAGTGAAGACGTTGCCAGAAGATCCAGAAGCTGATCGGTGGTGCGGTGGTCGAGCCGGTCGAGGTGATCGAGCAGGAACAGCATGGGGCTATCTGAAGCCCGCGAGAGCGCCTTCTCTACTCGCATCAGTAGGTTCTCTGCTGCGGTCTCTGTTCGCTTTGCTTCCGTGGCAAGATCGACAAGAAGCGTGTTGGTGAACATCCAGTCGTACTGAGCCGACGCCGCGCGAAGGAACGTCGAAACTCCGGACTGGGGTGCACCGGTGATCCAGATGATGGATGAAGGTGTCCCGTCAAGGAATGAATGCAGCCGGACGAGCTCATTATTTCGCCCCGTGATGGCATCCACCTCGGCGCGTGCTCGTGCGAGCACGAAGGTCCTTTCAACGGTCAGATCGCCAGGCAGGACGTCGAATGCAGCCACATCACCCGAGAAGAGGTGATACGGGGCTTGACCCTCGACCTCGCGGACGAGCTGCACGGCACGTTCGTAGCTTGTCCTGATCTCTGAACCGGTCATCAGACTGGGATACAAAAATCCAGCGAAGGACGCGCATACCTCATCGGCAACATAGCCGGTTGTCGCGATGATCGAGGACCTGCACCGCTCCTGCAGCTGTAGGCCGAGTTCCTCGGTCTCACACCCGTTCAACACGACGAGATCGGCGCCCACTTCTCCGAGCACATTCGCCAAAGCTTGAGGGCTGACCACAAGGGGCTCGCCGCTCCGCTGCTCCACCTGGATTGATTCAAAGCTGGCGTGCACAGCGAGATGAAGCACTGCGACGCGTTCGTTCGCCAAGCGCGCGAGGCTCTCCATGCTCGCTGGAAGCAAGCCAGCGAGCGACACCTGCACCTGCGCGTCCCGCAGTGCCGCCAGGATATTTGACGACTCTGTCTTGGTGCGGACACCGGCACTCGCGCCGAGCGGTGCGGGTGCACCGTAGATAAGTCGCACAGCAACTCCTCACTGCGAGCGCCACATCATGATCAAGCTCTGCGAGCAACGTCCGCAGATGTCCTGGTGGACAGGTAGACGCCAAGCGCGGCGGCGACCAGGTTCCGGTTGCGCTCGTCGAGCACGATGAGGGCCGCGTGCTGGTCTTCCCGGATCCGAGTGATCCACGGATCGTCTGACTGTGCGATGGACGCGACGAGCGTGTTGCCACTGACGAGCAGGTTCTCGATGACATCGCGGAAGTAGGACGAACTAGCCTGCATCGGGCCGATCTCGTCGATGACGAGCGTCTTTTGCTGTGCTGCGCCACCCACGATGGCCGGGCACGCGACCCCTTCGAGGAAGTCGAAGGTAACGCCAAGGCGCGGGCGACCGTCTGGTCGGAGCGAGCCGAACCGGACATCACTGTCCACCTCTGGAGAGGCCAGAAGACCCAGCCGCCCAGTGTGGAGCACCTCCATCTGGAAGCCTTGCCGCCGGCCTTCTCTGCGGATCTCGGACGAGAGGATCGCCGTGATCCTCTCGTCGTCGAAGTGCTCGGCGATCCGGCGGATGGCGGTTGACTTGCCGACGCCTGGCGGGCCCGACAGCAGGACGAGGTTGCCTATGCCTTCCAAGGGTGACCTCACTTTTTCCGGATGGTGGGTATCTGTGCACCATGGTCTCCGCCGTAGAGGCTAGGGCACTGCTTGCCGTCGGTCCTCCTCAGCACAGACTCTTGAACCTGTGAGTACACCGCGGCGACAGACATGCTGGAGGAGGTCTTGGACGTGATCGCTGTCAGAAATGAATGAGTGAAAACACCATGCCCTAAAGAACTATTCTCAGCCGCCTCCTGATGGGCTCCGCAGGCCGACAGGACAGATTTTCCGGCTCCCACTGGTGTAGGTATCCGCTTTCTTCGGAACGGACGCCCGGTCTGGAGTCGACGGAGGTAGCGAGGGCCGAGGATCGAGCGTCCTCCTAAGGATCCGGAAAAGCAGCAGTCGAGCACGATCAACGCGGTCGCGCTTCGTGCGTCCTCGAACATCTGAATTAGGCGGGCGAGGTCGAGAGCGGTGTTCGTCACATCGCCGATGTCGGTGTCCTTGCATACTAAGAAGAGCGCCTGTTCGGTGGCGCTGACCTCTTCGAGCATTCCGTGTCCAGCAAAATAGAAAAGCAGGCTGTCTGACATCTCTGACGCCGATATCTGTTGCTTTATTGTCTGCTCGATCTCAAGGCTTGATCTTGAGTTGGTTATGAGCTCAACGTGCTGCAAATGATGTAATTTTTGGGTGGAGATTCCCTCTGCGACCGCAACGGCATCGGCTTCCGCGAACTGCAGTCGACGTTCGGTGTCCTTTCGATGCCAGTTGAACCCCAAAGACATAACTCTCAGGCTCGACACACGTAGCTCCTCGGACCAAACGTGGTAGTTGCTGTTGCGGCGTCCTCACTCGCGCCATGGTTGATCTATGTCGATCCGGCTATGCTGCGTCAAGCGCGCGGGCCGTGATCATGTGGCGACTGCGCCGTCACGGATTTTCCTGCAGCGGGTGTGTTCATTACCTTCGCCAATTCTGCTCTGCCGTTCAGTCGCCAAAAAATGAGAAAGAAGACCAGCATTCCTGTGGCCAGCCCCACCGAATACCATGCAAACGGTGCGCCCGCCGGGTCGTATAGTGATGTTACGGTGCCACCGCCGATGACAGCGACGACCGCGGCTAGATCGGTGACAGCAGCCTTGTCTGTGGTTCTTGCTAGAGTGCGATAGGTGAGGTAGCCGACGACTAAACCAAACATGAAGCCACCGAGATTCATCATTTTAGACCTTGTTTCTCTCGCTCATGCGTCGCGGTCGCAGACGCAGTCCGGTGATGCAATGAAGTGTGTACGCCAGGCCCATAACGTTGCCGCGTTTGAGCATCTCCCACCTCATCGACCTGACCGCTTCGCCAGCGTCGGCGCCATCAGAGAGAGTGCTGAGCAGCAGTTCGCAGGCCCAGCTCGCCACCTCTTGTTCGAGGGTTACCTCTGTGCCGATTACTCCTGAAGCCCCAGCGCGGTTGACAAAGGCATCGACAAAGTTTGAGAGCGTTGCGGTGGTCAATTCTGTTGTGTGACATCCGTTCAAGACCACGAGTGGCTTTCGTTTGGGCCAATGTGGCCGTGGCCAGATCGACTGATTGCGGCGCCAGCCGGCGACCTCTACAGGCGCAATAAGGCTGTCGCCGAACCGCAGTACGGCCATCGGTGAGGTATTGGTTGGTTGCTCGCTATAGCCGCCGTGGCAGTACAAATAGGCGATGTCCATCGTTTCTGGGCCAAGGCAGGCAGCCAACTCTATGGGTGAAGAGATTGTTGAATCAGTCAGTGAGCCCCGGCCGAGCCCTCGTTTGACTTTCGCGACGTGGTTACGCGTCAAGCCGTGATCCAAATTCCGATCAATGGCCATCAGTACATCGACTGGCGCGTCGTCGTCCAATACGTGCCGTACGACGGCGTTGGTGGACGCAGGTTGCTCTATGTAGCACGACAGACCCCAGAAACCGAACGGGCACAGTACAGGGCCGTTGTGATCAGGTTCTGGGCATCGGTCGGGGACGGGGCCGCCTCGACCTCCTGGGCCGAACCGTCGCAGCGACTCGCACACCTGGTACGAACCGCTGGGGTCGCCAGGCATATTCAGGTCGTAGATTAGTGACCAGGGCACGGGCAATCTGGAGGGCTCGTTCTCGACAAGGTCTGCGATGGCTACGATCGGCGGTCGACCTCGGGCGTCTGCCTCTTTCCTAATTAGATCCGCCAGTGTGTCGAATACATAGTTCTCGCGAAATATCCCTTCGTAGATCTGCGCGCCGGACCTAGCGAGGGTGGCAAAGTTGGCCTCGAAGCTTCTAAAGTCCTTTCCCTGATTGGAATCAAACGTACTCTTCATTCCCCCTGTGGCTGGTACGAGGGAAATATCGTAGAGTTGCCTCCGTATCCCGCGAGCGATGTTGTCCGAAGCGTTGGCCATGATTGACACGGGATTGCTGGCAAAATGCACTCCATTGACGATCAAACGAGAGTTGTTGGTGACAACGATGCCGGCCGAACGGCCGCCAAGCGCGCCAAGGCTATCGAAAGATTCCGTCAGGCGATGGATCAGCGTTGAGCGAGGTCCGGGAGAGCCGGCGTGCTGGTCTCCTATCGGAAGCGTCAGTCGTTGTGCATGAATAGCAACGACCTCGTAGTAGATAACTAGTTCGCCGGTCCAGATCGTATGCGAGCCGGGTGCTGTGATTGGTAATCGAGTCCAAGGTTGCGGAGTGCAGCCCAAGCTGTGGGTGGGCTGCGTACATTCGCATCCGAAACTCTCGCCGACGGTTGGCAGTATCAGATTGGATACTATTGGTTCCGGCATACCGTCCATGCAGAGCACGGCGCGCAGGTATAACTCGCCAGTTGGCAGCTTGTCCTGCGGCCAAAGGGCTTCGCCCTGAGCAAGCAAGCCCGTTGGGTCCCAAGCGCCGATGTTGACCAGCACGTCAAAGGTGCCACCTGGTTTGAGCGGGCCTCGGATTGCCTCCTGAACAGGACGCCCCCGCACAACTACTGCCGTGTTGACACTTCGGCCCGCGTCAGGCGTCGTCGACGGCGAACGTTCTCCGCGGTAGCCGATTACGGCGGGTTGTTTAGCCCTATAGATTTTGTAGAGCGACGCTGCCAACGCCACAGCGGCAATTGGCAGAACTGCTCCTGGAAGCCATGGGATCCAGTCCAAGAGGCCAGGAGTTTCGGCAGTGAAGGGTTCACTCGCGAGCGAGCCCGCGCCCGGCGAGCCGAGAAAGCTCATTACCACTCCACTCCGCAGACTTCTGACATCGATGCATCGCGGATGGCGCTAATAGTGTGACACCGATCACCCGAATGGACGCATGTGCTGGTGTGCAAAGTGACCATCGCTGGGCCGCGTGCAGCCAAGCCGTCAGGAACGTCGGTTGTCGACCGACGTCTAAGGGGCAAGTCCGCTCACGGCTGCGCGGCCGAGGGCATCGTCGCAGGTTCATGCTGCTTAGGGCTGCATCCCAGGTGATCGACATCGACTGGCAGGAGCCATTCGACTGCTTGGGCTGAGTCATGCTGGTTGGACAGTGTTGCCTCGGCTTCTGCTGAAGCGGCAGTTCGACGCCCGTTGGTTACCAGTCGACGACGATGCGAACCACGAGCGCGTCAGACGTGCGGGCTAGCTCCCACCCATACAGGTGGTAGCTGCTGCGAGGCTCTCCGAGCGGATGGTGCGAGCGTAGATCGCACACAAGTAGCTCCGAATCGCTCAGGTGGTCTGGCCAATCAGGCGGCGCGGGTATAGCAGCCCTGCGAAGATATGGGTTCTTCGCGGCGACGCCGGTCACCCAGTCGCAGCACTCCATGTCGAGGCCCGGAGCATGGCGCTCGGCGATGAAACCAACGACCTCGAGCGGAACTGCGTCGTCGCGTGGAGGCCAGTACCTTTCCACCGCACGGTCGTTGAGCGACCGAAAGTGAGGGGCCCCCATGACGTTGAACCTCTCGTACAGGTGCTTGATCGGATTGGCGTCGAGTGGAACGCCGGCCAGTTGGAATGAGACGTTGCAGTGCAGGACTGAACGACTGTCATGTGCGGCGAGGTTCGCGGTGAGCGTGACGAATCCGCCCGCGCAGACGTCGTAGTAGGTCACCTCTTCCGAGTGGTGGGGGTCCGCCAGAGCTTCGGTTCGGCTCTGCCAGTCCCGGAGGGTCTCAACGAACGACCGAGCCCCCACTCCGTGCCAGTTGACCTGGGCCTGCTGGATGTTCCAGCGGGGTTGGTCGGTGACCCACCCCATGCGGTGCATCTCGTAGAGCAGCTCCACGATGCCCTCTGCGTCATTGATCCGGATGGGGAGGTCCAGGGCGACTCCGAAGCCAACGCCAAACCCCCAGTCGATGTCGGCCACTGTCTGGGCAAACGTGAACCGGCCGAACTCTCCTCCGGCTGTCACGTAGGGCACTTGATGGTGTCGGCTATCGAGCAGAGAAACCCCGGTCCCAGGAAGATCCTTTGAGTCACGCGGCTTGGCCCGCCTGGTCGTCTCGGAAGTTGCAAGGTGAGCGCGCCCGTGAACAACGAGTTCGTCTCGCTTGATTCGCAGAAGGCGGACCAACTCCAAAGGATCGGCGAGTATCTGTTCCAGTTCCACCTCGCCGAACAGCAGGACGGAGCGCTCTCGTCTGGCGGCGACCTCGTGGATGGCGCTGTCGCGAAAGCCGTTGACACTGAATATGACACCAACCACGGTTCCTTCGGTGCGTCCAAGTCTGGCCAGACGCATGTCGTCGATATGGCTGGTGTTCAGTGGATCGCTGTCCCACTTGGCCTCGATGAGGTAGCGATCCGTGCCGTAGGTGGCGGTCAGGTCGGTCTGTCGCGGACTCGCGGCACCGCTGTTGTGCTCCACCTTGAAGTGCGCTTTGCGGAAGGCTTGTACTAGAAGCTGCTCCAGCGCGTATCCACGCCTGTGTGCATCCGGATCGGCCTTGAGGCGGTTGAATTCGTCCACGAGGACGGGTCGTCCAAGCACGGTCGTTCCTTGGAAAGTTGTGGTGGAAGGTGAGCGCCACTGCCACGGATATCTCACGGTCTCCTCCTGAGGCGGTGCGCATGCGCTGAAGTGCGCTTCGGGAGACAACGAGGCATTGTCCACAGTGGATAGTGTGTTGTGGAGTCAAGATCCCTCTGCGGTCTCAGTGCTCAAGGAGTGCAGACTGGTGTGGTGATCATGCTTCCGTTGTGGACGCCGCTCCGCAGACGTGCCACGGCGTGCACAGTGAGCCCTCGAGCCGAAACCACTCGCCGTGTCCTGTAGTTTTTCCGGCCGACCTGAACGATCCTCGCCAGTATGTCGGGATCAGGGATGTCGAAGCCGAACGGCGACAGGTTGGTCGCCGCGCGGAGGATGTGACGGAATGCGCGATCGGCCGGGTCGATGTCCTCGGCCAGGCGGCGGCCATGGCCTTCCGTTCGTTGCTCGGGCTCAGGTCGGCCGACCTGAGCAGTACCTTCTGACTGCGACCGCGCAGCTGCGCCATATGAAGATCCTCCCGTGCCAAGCCTGTGCTGGCTTCGCCTCGTCCAGCAAGCGCCAAGGCGACCGTCATTTGCTACACGCTGTCACACGAGTCTGACAATTCCGGTTGCTCGACGACGTACGCGGGATGTGGTGCTGCTCGAGATTGGGCAACGTCATCTCCGGTTGGAAGAGTTGCGTTCCCCTGTCGCGTCGCGAAGGCGTGGGATGCTGGCAACGCGTCGCCACTGAGGGCGACCGTTGACATCGCCGACCGACGGCGCACGGTACGTGTGGTTCGGTATCGATCCTTAGCGCTCGACACGCGGAGCGTCGCCGGACCGGAGGAACGCTCGACCGGCGACGATGTAGGCGTGGATCTGTTTGGCCGTCGTGGTGATCGAGCCTTCGCCGCGGCGACGCACGATGCTGAAGAAGTCCCCCTCGACCTTGTCGCCGATTATCGCGCCATGTACAAGGTAGGGCTTCATTTCCGCCGGCTGCAGGGGAACGCTGATCATCATCAGTCCCCTGTTATCTCCGAGGTCGACACGCTCAACGACTAGTCCGTCGATCGGGGGAATGATCCGCTCGTCGAGGACGGCCCGGTACTGATCCGCGTTCAACTCGGCAAGGTCAATGGGCCTGACAGGTCCGAGAGTGGCCGTGTCGCTGACCTTTATCTCCTTGATGCCAACGACGAGGACAGCGTCGACAGCACCGTTAGCGAACCGGGCCACGTCCTGGGCGAGTTCGATCTTCTGTCGCGTGCCTGCGGGGCCGGCCAGTTTCAAGCCGTAGGCTCTGCTCTTCACCTCCAGCCAGTCACTCTCCGGCAGCCCCTCCAACAGGTGCGGGTGGCCGCTGCGGACGAGATGTCGGGCGCTGACCACATCGATGCTGCCTCCGCCGTGCGCGTGAAGGAGCGCGGCAACGTCCCGTCCGGCGGCAATGAGCTGCCCTACTGTCGAGGGACCGGTCGCCACGACGGAGATCTGGATGTCATGAGGCTCTGCCTGGAATTGCTGCCTGAGCTCATGCCGTTGTTCTGGCGTAAGCAAGGGTTCGTTCAGCAACTCTTCGGGATCGCTGCCGTCCACGGTGTAGGTGACGCCGCCGATTGCGCACCCGTGCGTTGTCGCTGCGGGGGTGAGGATTCTGCTCAGTTCGTCCTTCGACCAGGGCGGGAGTCGCCGCGTGGTCGTGGCTGCGACGGCAGCGACACCACTGACATCGACGGTGAGGTACACGGAGTCGACTGGGGAGGACTGTGCGTGGAATTGCGGGTCGTCCTCGAGCGCTACGTGGACGTACTCGGTTGAATCCGGTAGCTGGCTGCAGCAGCGTCGGTCGTCGAGCATCGCGACGTGCAAGCTCTCCACGTCCGCCGGTGCGATGACGCTTTCCGGGACGACGAAGTTTTGGTGTTTGGGAGCGACGATGTGACCGTGGCCAACTACAACCAGGCGGTGAGACCCATAACCGCCTACGGCCTCGACGTATCCATCCTCATCGACGCTGAGGTCGAAGATCACTTGGGCGCCACCCGATGGCGTGCCCGGCGCTGCCACTCGCTTCATAGCTCATTCTGGCCGACTTGCTGAGGCGCCGACCAGTAGCGTGGTGCCGATCCCGGCGGGTTGTTCCGTCAAGGAGTGGTATGAATCGGTGCCGTGATCCCCAGGTCCAGTGTCAGTCCGCACATCCGCGTTCGGGAGAGATCTCTCGAGGTTCTGGTGGCGGAGGACGTCGTCGAGGTTTTCTCCTCGTCAGGGACTACCGGCCGGTGATCGACGTCGGCTGGGACGAGGTTGTTGAGTGCGTTGAGGCCGAGTCGCGTTGGTTCGACCGTCCCTCGGGCTCGGTCGCTGCCGCGAAGTTCGACGCCGTGCTCGACGGGCAACCTGCTGCAGCTGCCGAGGGCATAGGGATTCGACTGCACATGTGCCGTAGGTTCGCCTCCCCACGGAGCCGGACCACCTGCGGTTGCTCGTTGACTACGCCGAGTTGGCCGGGTGCGGTCTGGAGACAGACGATGATTGGGACGACCGCTGAGTAACAGGGGCGGGGACGTCACTGATACAGGGGTCGGTCCCCTGACCCGAAGTACTGGTCACCTAGAGGATTGAACACCTGTGCCAGACCAATGGATCGTGACGTCCGAAGGGCAGCACCTGCGCGGCCGCCGGACACGCAACACGAAGCCTGAGCTGACGCTGCGTCGTGCCGTGCACGCCCTGGGGCTGCGGTTCAGACTTCATCAACAGGTAGCAGCACGCTGCACGCCCGATTTTGTCCTGCCCCGGCACCGATTGGCCGTGTTTGTCGACGGGTGTTTCTGGCACGGCTGTCCGGCGCATTCACCAGCAGAGTTCCGAGGACCGAACGCCAGCCGCTGGGAGCAGAAGCTGACTACGAACCGCGAACGTGACCGCAGGAACAACCAGGCCGCGGTGGAAGCGGGCTGGAGGGTGATCCGAGTGTGGGAGTGCGAGGTTCGCAAGGACGTCACATCTGCGGCCCAAAGGATCCTGACAGCTGCTGCGGATGGCCTTCCCTAGAAAAGGGTCTGAACTGTCTGGTCCCCGTTTTGGCCGGCGCACTGCTTTCGGAGCGGACAGTCGGCGCACAAGGTGGTGGGTGCCTTGCAGATCGTGCTGCCCAGCAGCCGAAGTGCCGCGGCCCGCAGCGGTGCGTCGGGTCCGGCTCCGATCAGTCGGGCGAGATCGACACGGCCATCGCTGAGCTTGTTGGTTTTGTCCGACTCCGAGCCTGCGACCCGCGCTGCGACCCTCAGCGTCGCCTGAGTGGCGAGCAGTACGTCCTCGCCTGCGAGAAGTCGGAAGGTCCGCTCCTCCGAGGCTTTCAGGTCCAGTTGTTCTACGAGCTGGTCCGGATCGGCCCAGACCTTGCGCTTGGGCAGTAGTGACCGGAACCGTTCGAGCTGCTGGCGAGCCGGCTGCGACGCGAGTTGCGCCTGCATCTCGTCGAGTTCCGCCTTCGTCAGACGTTCCCTGCCTCGGATAGCGGCCAGCGCCTTCTCGGTGCCCTTGGGAATGTTGGAGCGCCCGGTCAACACGGCCGCCGCGGCGGCTACGGCGGTTGTGACGTGCGGGCCGGGAAGGGTGTGCCAGTGCCTGCCGTGCCGTTGCTGTCTGGCCCATTCGGTGAGCGCACGCCGGGCTTCGACCCAACGGGACGAGTCACCATGTGGCTGCTTCTGGTGCTCCTCCTCCGTCACGGGCCGGAGGGCGGTTGCCACAGCCTGGCCGAGCATCGGAGGCACGGCGTTGCCGATCTGGCGGAACGCGTCGCTTCGGGTGCCTGCGAACCGGAAACGATCTGGGAAGGTCTGCACGCGTGCGGCCTCACGAACGGTGAGGGTGCGCAACTGCTCGGGATGGATGTACCAGTAGCCGTCCTTGGCGATGTGCGCGGTGATGGACCGGCTCACCGAGCTCCAGTCGAGCTTCTTGTACTTGTCGTCGAACGTCTCGGTCTTGTAGCGCCGGTACTTCTCCGGGATGTCGGCGTACAGGGTGGTGGAGTCCATGAGTTCGAAGATCTCGCGATCGTCATCACGCACTGGGCGCGTCATGTGATCCCAGATGACGCCGTCCCGTGCGCCTTCGCGCATGGTCTGACCGAATGGCGGCAGGCGCCGCGGCTTGCGGTAGGGCAGCTGGCGGTCACCGGTAGTCAGCCCGAGGTCGGGCAGATCGCCGATCGCGTCGCGCAGCGTGGTCTGCTTCTCCTGCTCCGCCGGCCAGGGAAAGTCCTCGATGTCACGTCGCGCCAGGAGAATGAGCCGTTTGCGATGCTGGGGAACGCCGTAGCGCCAGGCATCGACGAGTCGGAACTCGGTGTAGTAGCCAGCATTTTCGAGTTCGTCGGCCATGGTGCGTACGACGGCGAAGTCGTCGCCGAGCGCCATGTCGGGAACATTCTCCATGAGCACGGCACGTGGTCGTACTGCCAGCGCGACGTCGAGGAACGC
Source organism: Lentzea californiensis (assembly GCF_024648825.1). GTDB lineage: Bacteria > Actinomycetota > Actinomycetes > Mycobacteriales > Pseudonocardiaceae > Lentzea > Lentzea californiensis. The sequence continues at coordinate 16,316 of NZ_JANBBE010000012.1, read as the reverse complement.
CTGCCACAACTCGCGCCGGTGATCGTGTTCGTCGCGGTGACCGGCCACCACCAAGCTGCGGATCTTGCTGCGCCCAGCGCGGCTGAAGGGTTGGCAGGGAGGCCCGCCGGCGATGAGATCGATGCTGGTGCTGCGAAGCATGTCAACGAGTTTCTGGCGTTCTGCCTCATCACCGAGGTCGCGATCGAGCGCCAGACCGGCGAAGTTGTGGCGGTGTGTCTGCAGGGCCTTGTCGTCATGGTCAACAGAGACGGCGACAGTCCACCCAGCCTCTTCAAGCCCGAGGCTGAGCCCGCCGGCGCCCGAGAACAGGTCAACGGCCAGCCTGTGGCCGTCGGCGAGCCTACGGCCACACCACTCCTGGAAAGTGTCCTCGGTACAACCGTCGGGATGCCCGACAAGTTGTAGATCGTCGCTGCGCAGCAGCTTGACCCCGTAGAACGACACCCTCCGAACCCTTCCCGAACGCTGTGTCAACGAGCACCAGGACAACACACACGTCGCCCTGGATCAACAACCTCCATGATCACCGATGTCGTGTCGCGACTCGCCACCGGGCCGACGGAACGACGTCACGTTAACGTCGCGCCACGACCATTCAGGCCCTGGAGCGGACCAGCTCGGCGTAACGGTTTGATCACGCCTGTGACGATTCTCCGTTTGGGACCGATTTAACCAGAAAGGCCTGGTCAGAAGGTTGTGTGTACATGTGCGCACACGGTGATGAACAGAAGTCCCTAGACTGCTCCCCCACTGTGGAGGACAGGCTAGTGGTCAGCGGCAATGCGCGTGCAGTCGGGTCGCAGTGCTGACGATTGGGGTGTGTGGGGCAGTTGGTGGCGGGAAGTACGCCAACTAGGAGATCGTCAACCCGGATCCGGCGGGCATCATCGCGTCGCTCGGCTCGCTCGGGTACAGCATCGAGGCCGCTGCCGCAGACCACGTGGACAACAGCGTGGCCGCCCGAGCACTTTCGGTTGGCGCCGGAGAGTGCGGCTCATCGAGGCGACCGATGAGTACATCGCTTGGGGGCGGAAACGTGACTGGTTACGAGGTCGTCGAACCTCGCGCAGAGTCGTTGGTGGAGTCGCTTCGCGCGTTCGGGTATGCCACTGAGACCGCAGTCGCGGACCTCGTGGACAACAGCATCACGGCTAATGCGACAACGATCGACGTCCGCCTGCGCTGGGATGGCGGGGAGTCATGGATCGCGATTGTCGACGATGGTCTCGGGATGGACGGCGTAAGCCTCCGGGAGGCGATGCGGCCGGGCACGACCAGCCCTTCGACGCTGAGAAGAGCGAGCGATCTCGGGCGGTTCGGGCTCGGACTCAAGACCGCGTCGTTCTCTCAGTGCCGGCGGCTGGTCGTCATGTCGGCGACGAAGACATCATCGGTGGAGGCTCGAACTTGGGATCTTGACCATGTCGTCCGCGTCGGTGGCTGGCAGTTGCTGACGACGTTGACATCCGAGGACCGGGCTCTGTGGGACGAGTTGCACGGTGCCCAGCCAGGAACAGTGGTGCTGTGGAGAATGCTGGATCGACTTGTTGTCTCGCCAGATCCGCAGAACGCGCAGGCAGAGAAACACTTCTACGACATTGCTGACCGGGTTGCCAGGCATCTCGGGATGACCTTCCACCGGTACGTCACGGGTCCCAGACAGATCACGATCCGGGTGAACGGGCGGAACGTCGTACCGTGGGACCCGTTCCTCGAATCCCACGAGACGACCCAGGTGGTCGCGGACGAGTCACTGCCCTACCAGGGCGAACTGATCAGGGTGAAGTCGTTCGTCCTCCCGCATGTGAGTCGGCTGAACTCTGAGGAGCACATCACTGCTGGTGGTCGTCGTGGCTGGGCTTCCCAGCAGGGGTTCTACGTCTACCGGAACCGACGGCTGATCGTGTCCGGAAGCTGGCTCGGGCTCGGATTCCGGCGGGAGGAGCTGACCTCGCTGGCCCGGATTCGGCTGGACCTGCCCAACCATATGGATTCCGACTGGCAGATCGACGTCCGCAAGTCGGTGGCCCGCGCACCTGGCGCGCTGGTGCCCGAGCTGAGGCGGATCGCGGAGGTCGTTCGGCTGCGGTCGGCGAACGTCTACCGACACCGCGGCAAGGTGCTTCAGCGTGCCAGCCATGGTGATGTGGTTCAGGCCTGGATACAGGTTGTGCGCGGGACGAAGATCGCCTACCAGGTTAATCGTCAGCACCCGCTTGTGGCGGCGCTGCTCACGACTGCGGGCGGCGGTGACGTCGAGGCCATGGTCAGGCTGCTGGAGGAGACCGTTCCCGTTCCGCTGATCATCCTGAATCATGCGGACGGGCAGGGCCGCCAGGCGGCACCGTTCGAGGAGACTGCCCCGGACGCGGTTCGGTCGGTGCTGATCGATGTCGTCCGAGCGATGAGACGCGCGGGGACGTCCGGCAAGGAAATTGTCGGTCGGCTGCTGACAATGGAGCCGTTCTCTGACTTTCCCGACCTCGTTCGGGACGTCTGCACACGCGAACTCGGTCAGGAGATGGCATGAACCCCGACCAGCGCAGGGCGATGGAGATCGCCCTGATGTTGCTCGACGACTCGGACGACGTCACGACCGGCGACGTCGAACAGGCAGTCGACAAGGCGTTGCTTCTCGTGGAGCAGGCCAACGTCGATGTCGCCGAGCTGCGGAGGGATGTGGAGAGTCGCTGCAACGTCTGGCTTCCGATCGAACAGGTTCTCAACGGTCGTGAGGACCACGTGCCCTGGCTCGACGCCGCCAGGGACGAGATCGAGTGGAACTTCTGGGACCGGTATCGGCGGTATCTGGGCCGGAAGGACTGGGCACCAGCGCAGATTCGCAGCATCAACCAGGTCACCGACCGGATTCTGGGCTCGTTCGAGAAACCGGACCGGCCTGGCAGGTGGGACCGTCGTGGAATGGTTGTCGGCCAGGTGCAGTCCGGCAAGACCGCCAACTACACGGGCGTCATCTGCAAGGCCGCAGACGCCGGCTATCGCCTGATCGTCGTGTTGGCCGGCCTGCACAACAGTCTGCGTAGCCAGACCCAGCACCGGCTGGACATGGAGTTCCTAGGGTTCGACACCAGGAGCAACCGCAGCTACGACCAGACCAATGCCAAGGTCGGCGTCGGGCAGATGAAGGGGAAGTTTCTCCACGTCCACTCGTTGACCAGCAGCGACGAGAAGGGCGACTTCCAGGTCAAGGTTGCCAAGCAGGTCTGGCTCAACGCGGGTGGCAGCGACCCGGTAATTCTGGTGGTCAAGAAGAACGCCTCTGTGTTGCGGAATCTGCACTCGTGGGCAACCCGGCTGAACCAGGAACTTGACCCGGAGACCGGTCAGCAGATTGTGCGTAACGTTCCGTTGCTGGTGATCGACGACGAGGCGGACAACGCCTCGGTCAACACCAAGGCCCGGCCGACCGACGAGAACGGGCGGCCGGTCGACGAATACGATCCGACCAGCATCAACGGGCTGATCCGGAAGCTGCTGCGCACGTTCGAGAAGTCCGCGTACCTCGCATACACCGCCACGCCGTTTGCAAACATATTCATTGATGCCGACGAGAAGACCGAAAAGTACGGCGAGGACCTGTTCCCGCGCAGCTTCATCATCAACCTTCGGCCACCGAGCAACTACGTCGGCGTGAACACGGTGTTCGGGCTGGACAGCGACGTGAACTCAAGCATCGAGGGACAGGCCGGTCTGCCCATCATCAGTACGTTCGACGACCACGAGATGTGGCTCCCGAACAAACACAAGAAGGACACCATCCCGGGCAGACTGCCGACATCGCTGCTCACCGCGATCAACGCCTTCCTGCTCGCCACGGCTGCACGTCGGGTTCGTGGCCACGAGGACCACAACTCGATGCTGGTGCACGTCACCCGCTTCACCGACGTCCAAGCGCTGGTCCGCCGAGCACTGCACGAACATGTGGACCTGATGCGCCAGCGCGTATGGCACGGCGACCCGACCAGCCCGGACTCCCCTTGGTCGGCGTTGGAATCTCTGTGGCGAACCGACTTCGTACCGACCACCGAAGCGCTGCTGCGGAACCCGGACCTGACGTCAGAGGTCGACGCGGTGGTCGACTGGACGCAGATCCGCGATGTGCTTCCGGACGTGCTCAACGACGTTGAACTGCGCGTGCTCAACGGAAAGTCCGAGGACGCCCTGACCTACAGCGAGGCCGACCGACCGCTCACGCTGATCGCGATCGGTGGGGACAAGCTCTCCCGCGGTCTGACCCTCGAAGGGCTGACGGTCAGCTACTACCTGCGAGCGTCGAAGATGTACGACACGCTGATGCAGATGGGCCGCTGGTTCGGATACCGCCCCGGTTACCTCGACCTGTCCCGGCTCTACACGACCGACGAGCTCGTCGGGTGGTACCGGGACATCGCTCTGGCCAACGAGGAACTGCTACGCGAGTTCGAGTACATGGCCGCTCTCAGGAAAACACCACAGGAGTACGGGCTGCGCGTCCGCGCGCATCCTGACGGGCTGATGATCACCGCCAGAACCAAGATGCGCAACGGCACCGACGTCGACATCACGTTCTCCCAAACCATCAGCGAGTCCATCACGTTCGAGACGGACGAAGAACTGCTCCGCAACAACGTGGCCGCCACCGAGCGTCTGGTCAGCGCCATGGGCACTTCAGTACCCCGCCGGAGTCCTCTCGGCACCGTCCAGTGGGACAACGTGCCTGCGCCTGACGTACTGGAATTCCTGGACAGGTACCAGGCCTCCGACGTTGCGACCAAGGCACAGCCGCGAGCATTGGCTGAGTACATCCGGACGTTGCTGACCACAAAACAACCAGAGCTCACCACCTGGACGGTGGGGCTCGTGTCGGTCTCCGGCAACGACCAGAAAACTCACAAGATCGGTGATTTCGAGGTCGGACTGGTTCAGCGGGCCCTGTACCTGCCCAAGGAACGTGCGAATGCCGGCCCCGAGTACAAGGCAGGCCTGCGAGCGGGAAACGACCGTTACGTGATCCGTCGCCTCGTCTCGCCGAGCGATGAGGACATGGACCTCTCCGACGACGAGTGCAGGTGGGCTCTGGACATGACCAAGCAGGCCTGGCAGTTGGACCCGAAGACCAGGAAGACGGCGCCCAGCTCGCCGGGCGGGCTCTTCATCCGTGAGGTCCGCCCACCGAGTCGTGGACTGCTGTTGCTGTATCCGCTCGCGCCCGACACCTGGATGCATCCCGACCTGCCACCCGTCGGGTTCGCCCTCAGCTTCCCGAAGAGCCGGACCGCGAAGACCATCAAGTACCGGGTGACGAACCTATGGTGGGACCAGGAGTTCGGCAGCCAGGACTCCGACGAGGAGCAGGCATGACCTCAGTACCGTCCGCCACGGATCTTGAGGAACTCTGGGCCGAACTGCATGACCCGCGTAGTGGCCCGGCATCGGCAGGTCGGCGGGTTCGGCGGGTACTGGCAGACAGTCCACACCACTGTTTCGTCGCCGTGGAGTATCCAGCGGCACGGCGGGTGTTCTCAGTGGTCACCGACAACATCCCGACCAATGCGGTGAACGGGCAGCTGGCCATGTCCGGCGTGGTGGTCGAGCGAGGAAGCGTCCCAGAGCATGGGGCCACGTTGGACCTCGCACTGCGTGCAGACGCGTACACGGACATCTTCACTGCGCTCGTGGCCGACCTGCTCGTGAGGCTCGCACAGGTCGCCGCAGAACCGGGCGGCGTGGTGGTGAACCGGCTGGGTGAGTGGCAACGGATGCTCGCCGGTGTCAGTCCCGGTGGGCTGTCGCCAGAGCAGCAGCGTGGGCTGTTCGGCGAGTTGCACGCCCTGTCCGAACTGTTCCTGCCAGCATTCGGTCCGGACGCGGTGTACGCATGGACTGGCCCTGACCAGCAATTGCAGGACTTCCAGTTCGAGCTGGGCAGTGCGGAGATCAAGACCGCTTCTGGACACGACGCCAACCGGGTACGGATCAGTAGCGAACGACAGCTCGACGACGCTGGTCCTGGGGTGTTGTTCCTGGTAACGCTCGCGCTCGACGCGCGACAAGGTGGACGTGGAATGTCTCTTCCCGAACTCGTTCGCCACGTGCGTAACCAGGCGACCAGGCTTGGTGTTGCGGGCGAGCTGGAGCAGCGGCTAGTACGTGCCGGTTATCTGGACACGCAGAGCCGGCTGTACGAGGACCGGCGATACGCACTGCGCGGTCGGACAGTCCACCGCGTGACCGACGGCTTTCCCCGGATCACCGAACAGACCAGACCTGTCGGCGTTTCTGATGTCGTGTACACCGTCGATCTGCTTGCCGCCGACCGATTCCTCGTCAGCGACGAAGACATGATCACCGTCCTGGAAAAGAAGGCATGACTGACACTGACATCGACCAGTTCGCCGAGTCGCTCCAGCAGGACCTGCTCACAGAGGCCGGTGTGCCCGGCGCGGAACGGAACATCCGCGATGTCTTCCTCGAACGGATGGTCGGTGAACTCGCCGACGTTGCCGAACTGGAGGGCGGGGAGGCCTGTTTCCACCAGGCGCGCGGTGAGGAGGTCTCCGGCTACAGCATCAGCGGCGATGGCCAGACGCTTGACCTGTTCGGCGTCGTGCTCAGGCAGGTAGCGCCGCCCGCATCCGTCGGCAAGACGGACATCGAGACCTGTCTCCGACGGTTGCGTGGGTTCCTGGAGAGGGTGTCGCGGAACGGCGCCGCCGGGCTTGAGGTGGCCTCACCAGTGTTCGACATGGCGCACAGCATCAGCCAGGTGTTGCCGGAACTCACCCGTGTCCGGTTCTGGGTCTTCACCGATGGTGCCGTCGCCACCAGGAAGGACGTGGTGACGCCAGAGTTCGGTGATGTGCCGACGGCGGTCCAGGTCTGGGACGTGGTTCGGTTGCACCGACTGGTGACCTCCGGGCGGCAGCAGGAGCCCATCCACATTGACTTCGTCAGTCTGTTCGGTGCGCCAGTTCCATGCCTTCCCACCGATCTCGACGAGCAGGGATGTCACACGATGCTGGCCATCGTGCCCGGCACCGTGCTGAAGGAGATCTACGCGACTTACTCCGCCCGCCTGCTCGAACTCAACGTGCGGTCGTTCCTACAGGCAAGAGGCAAGGTCAATCAGGGGATCCGGGACACCATCCTCAACGAGCCCCGCCGATTCCTCGCTTACAACAACGGCATCTCCGCAACCGCATCAGCCGTCGACGTGATCAGGACGCACGAGGGCGGCAGCGGCATCGCCAGCCTGAAAGACCTTCAGATCGTCAACGGTGGTCAGACCACCGCATCGCTCTACCATGCAGCCGTCAAACACAAGGCAGAGCTGGACGGGATTCACGTCCAGATGAAGCTCACCGTTGTCCCGCCAGAGCAGCTCACCGAGCTCGTCCCACTGATCTCCCGCTATGCCAACAGCCAGAACAAGGTCCAAGAGGCGGACTTCAGCACAAACCATCCCTTCCACGTCGACATCGAACGTCTCTCCCGCTCGATGTGGGCGCCGGCAACGGACGGCGGCCAGAAGCAGACCCGATGGTTCTACGAACGTGCCCGCGGTCAGTACCAGGATGAGGTGGCCAGGACTGGCACACCTGCCAGGCAGAAGGCGTTCAAGGAGACCCATCCGCCCGCGCAGAAGTTCGTCAAGACCGACCTGGCGAAGTTCGAACTCGCCTGGGACGAGGCTCCGCACGCCGTAAGCCTTGGCGGTCAGAAGTGCTTTGCCGAGTTCGCTCTGCGGCTTGCGCAACGTCCCGAGCAGGACCAGAAGCCGGATCGGCGCGATTTCGAGCACCTTGTCGCGAAGGCGATTCTGTTTCGGCAGACTGACAAGATCGTGGCCAGGACGTTCCGCGAAAACGGCTTGGAGGGCTACAAGGCGCAGGTCGTCGCCTATGCCGTTGCGCTGATCAGCAACCGCACCAGTCGACGCCTCGACCTCGATGTCATCTGGCGTACGCAACAGGTGCCGGAAGAGTTGCGCAGCGAGATCCCGGCGCTGGCCCGACTGCTCCGGTCGTTCTTCGACCGAGCACCCGGCAACATCAGCGAATGGGCCAAGAAACCAGCATGCTGGGAGAAGGCGCGCGCCCTGACGTGGAAGCTCAGCGTGGCAACCGTCGCCCAGCTCACGACGAAGGGTCCCACCCGCGTCGTCGCGTCCAACATCAGCACCGAGGACCTACTGCTCGCGCCGTGGTCGGAACTGGCTGACTGGGCGAGCGAGCACGACAAGCTCACCGCCGTTGACAGGCGCATCGCCGCAGGTACCGCAGGATTGCTGAGCGCGGGAAAGACGCCGACTGACAAGCAGATCGACAACCTCAGAAGGATCTACGACGCCGCCTTGAACAACGGGTTCGCGCTGACCGGAAACGCGGATGCCTGATGGCGGATAACACCAACGCCGTCCAGGAACCAGATCGGCCAGATACGCAAGCTGATCTGACGAGTGTTCTCGCCAAGCTCGCCGAACTGACCTTCGACGACACCGAACCGCTGGAGACGACAGTCGTCAGAATTCTGTCCGAGGCGGACAGCGTGATTCACGGCAGGAGAAAGCCCTGCCGACCGGCCGTCATAAACGGTTTGGCGACACGGTATGGACTGCTCGGACAGCCACCCGCCACGTTGGAGGAAACTGGGGTCGTGATGGGCGTAACCCGCGAACGCGCCCGCCAGATCCAGAAGAGCCACAAAGCGCTCTACGGACTTCGTCTGGGGTGGCCGCAGCTCGACGCTGCGCTGGCGCTTGCGAGGAGATTGGCTCCTTGCACGGAGTTCGCGTTGGCCGACGAACTGCTCCACAGAGGTATCACCTCCACCAAGTACAGCCTCGACAGCCTGCGCGCGTGTGCCGAGTTCGCCGGACGGCCGTTCGACCTGGAACTGGCAGCCGGGGTCGTCACCGACGATCCTGACTCCCTCACCGCCGTGTACCAGGCAACTCGCAGGCTGGCTGAACGGCAGGGTCTCGCCACGTTGCTCCAAGTCAGTGACGAGGCACTCGACGCCGGTTCCGTCGTCACTGAGGATGACGTCAGGGCACTGTTGGCGGCGTCGGATTCGGTTGTGTGGCTCGACGAGGACCACGTCACCTGGGGAGCATCAACGCGCAACCGCCTGGTCAACACACTCCGCACCCTCCTGTCCGTGCACCAGCCCGTCGACCTACTCAGCGCACAGCAGGCGGTCGAAAACTTCTGGGCCTACCGCAACGCCGGCCGCACCGCAGATCAGGCGGATCTCGTGGCCCCGAGTACCACGGGACTGCGGGCGTTCTGTGAGTGGCACGACCAGTTTGCTGTCGACGACAACGAGCTCAGCGCGACAGTCCCGCTGGATCCCAACGCCGCACTCGGTGTTGAGGCGGCGCTTCTCGTCGAGCTGATCAGGATGTCTCCGAACGGCGTTCTAGATCGCACGAGCCTGATGGAGACCGCCGAGGCGTTCGGCATGAACCTCAGCACGGTCGGCGTGTACCTCACCTTCCATCCCGCGTTCGTGAAGCTGGATCGAAACGCGTGGACCGTCCGCGGAACGCAGGTTGCTTCGGACGTGGTTACGACCGTCCAGGGACAGGCACGGGCACGCTCGCTGACGGAGAATCGCGACTTCCGCGCCGGCGTAACGCCGAACGGTCGCCCATGGGTCATGTTGGCTGTGACGTCCAACTTCAGGCTGACCGGAGTGCTGCTGCGCCGATGGCTCCAGGCTGGTACTCCGTCCACCAGGTTCGAGCTGACCGATGAACGAGGCGAACAGTGCGGAACCGCCGTCTACAACGACGAGACGGGATTCACTCACGGTTTCGGCATCTATGTTCGGCGGTTCGGCCTGCGAGTCGGCGAGTACGTGTACATGTGCGTTGATCCGGACGAGGAAACGGCCAGCATCACCCACGGAGGCAGCGACAAAGTCAGCCGTCTGGCGCAGACGAACCTGGCTGACTGACACGTAGCCACGGTCATGCAGACGTCACGACCGATTGTCCACACTGGACACATGTCGATCCGGGAATGTTCTCATCCGTCATCCCTGGGCATGGAGCAGCGGGTAGCGAACGATCTCGCTGGAGTTGGCTCCGCGTTGTGAACCACCGCCCTGCAGAGGCATGGTCGGCTGCCAGTTCGGTGCGCTGGCATCAGTAGTTCGTCTGGAAGAACTACTGTCTGTGGACGTCGTTGGGAGAACTCACGACAGCTTCTACGGCCAGAATGTGCCTACCGCGGCTCGGAGCTGCCCTGGTCGTCCGGGCCGCCCGGCGCGCGTTCGGCCCGCTACCGCAGTCATGGCTCGAGACAGGGCCGGATCCCACGCTGTGAATCCCCGCACGAGACATCGCCGGGAGTCGTGTCGGGGATCGTGCCGGAGCCCGCACCAGAGCCGAACCCGGGACCAAGGCCGCAGACCGGCTGAAACCCCGTCAAGACCGGCAGGATCCTGCCACCAGCAACCACTCCGCCCGTTCCGGCGTCGACGCCTGAGTGGTCGACGCCTGCTGACTGCTCAAAGCTGTCCGAGGTGACAGGGCCGCCCGGTCGGCAGGTCGCGCTGATGACCTTGGATCCAATGTTGGCTACGGAGTATTCGGATGGTTGGCCAACCACTGCCTTAAGGCCTCACTTTGTCGCGTCCATGCCATGTCCGCAATGGTCGGGGCGACCAAATACTTGGGGGACTGGCTCGCATTGGGCTGCGTGACACCCAAATGCATCAATGTGACCTGGCCTGAGATATCGGCGGCCATGACGAATGAGATCATGGATCCAGGGGGTCGAAATGACCTGGCAACGCCCGGAATGTGAAGCTGTTGGGCGTGACTTCCACCACCTCGACCGGATGTTCGCCAGGGGGAAGCATCGGGAATCCCTCGTAGCGATCCTCCAGTATGAGAATCTTCCTTCGCTCGATCACCGCGGGTGAACCGTCGACAGACCGAACAGTAAACGGGAAGAAGCTATTCGGCGCGCGCTGCCACGCCCCCATTGCGCTCGTGGCCGCAGCCGCCCCGCCTCTGCCTATAATCTCACTGCGCATATACGAGTAGCCGTATTGGCTGGCGTCGGCGTAAGGTCGTGGGCCTCCAGAAGGCGCTTCAGCAGATGCGCGGAGATCAGCGATCTGGAGTTGTCGGCTAAGAGTATCTTGCGGAGGAATTTTGATTCCTTGATAGGGCAAGTGGGCCTCGGACTCTTCTGGCGCGACGGGAATGAATCCGAACTCCTTACTTAGATCATACTGCTCGATTGGTGGTTCGAGAACGTCAGAGTAACCTGAACCGATCGTATACCTTGTAGGTTCGCTGGCCGAGTTATTCGACACAGCCGAAGACGTGGATGTCGCGACCGGCGCACTGCCAGTAAAGCCCGCACCGTCAATCGTGACGCCGCTGTACCCAACGCTCCGCGCCGTTGAGCCAGCTGCGGCACCACCTCCCGTGGACGGTACGGCCGGGATACTGCCGGTAAAGCCCGCTCCGCTGACCGTTACGCCGCTGTAGCCGACGGCCTGCGCTTCACCCATCGTGAACTCCGCTCACCCGCGAACCTCTGTTGACCTTCTCTACGTGTCGATGCCGACGGCATCGCCCTCAGCAACAATCGGACGGAACGCCTCGCTGTATGCCTTCATTCGCTTATCTGGCTCTACAATCGCATTTAGCGCATCGACGACAGACTGTGCTCGGGCGGACGCAACTTTCTCCGCAACGATGGTGCCCTCCATGTGGACGTTGGCCAATGTCGCAGCCTCGGAGTCCGCCTTCTGGCGCTCCATCGCGTACTCGTCGAGTGCTTCACCTGGGCTTAGCAGGGCATCCGCGATCAGAGTGCCCGTCTGCATGATCACCTTTGCCTCTGAGAGCACCACGCCATCGACCTCGTCCTGCCCCAGCGGCCCCCTGCGGAATCGGTAGCTGGTGGTGTCGCTTGGCGGATCGAACCTTCCCTTCCGGTCAGGCTTGACGTCGCCGACCTTGACATTTAATCCGCCTTCCTCCCATGTGAGCTGCTCCAGTACCGGGACTGGTTTGTCGGCGTTATCGAACACAACCGCCCCGAGCTTCACCAGTTTGCTGCAAACATCATCGACCTGTTTGGCGGCGACGAACTGGGACACGAACGAGTGGAGCTGAGAGAAGGGTGCCTCTCGCCAACTGCCGATTTGCCCGTTCTGAAAGCCGAGCCGGAGGTCGACCATATGTACCCTCGTGATGTACTCCTGGTTGAGCTCACGGAAGAGGATGTTCAAGCAGCGCCGCATGTTCACGTTACGAATAGTCCGAACGGTTGCTTGCTCGGTGCCCGCAGTTTTTGATCGGTCCGTCGATGACGTAACGTTCGTCTGCCTGTTCGCGTTGGCTGAAGCCACGTGCTCCTGGACCGCATTCGAGGTCTGGTTCGCGAATGAGTCTCTGCCGACGTGTACCTGCTCGCTGCGCGTCTCGCCGCCGCCGGCCTCGACGCTGACTATAAAGCTGAACCCACCACCGGCGTGCCACTCGTTGCTGTATGATTTGCCAACGTGGTGTTGAACTTGTCCGCAGACGTTGTGCCGAACGAGTCGACGATACTGGACCCTTCCGTGAACGAGTCTGTTGTCGTCAGCCAGGTCTTCATGCTGATCTCGGTAGTCTCGCCGGGGAATAGTGAGTACGGACCGGTCGTGCGGCCGAGGCCGAAGTCGCCCAGCTTCGAAGTGATCGCGTACTCCTCGATCAGAAAGAATGTGGGATTAGTCTCGGCGGGTGGCTCATACGGCAATAGCTCGATGCGGCCGGGCCACTTCCTTATCGGCAGAAGATAGTGACCCCGTGCAACTGCAGCGAGGGCGTCACTTAGCTCAGGGATCGCTGGCAGTGAAATCGGAACGACAGTCTGTGCCGCGACTTCTGCCGTATCGTCGGCAGACGATGTCGACGCCACTGCGGCCGCAAATGGACGAATCTCCATCTCGGGAGCCACGGGCGAGCCTCGAAACACTCCGATTCCTTGGGTAAATGGAATCGGCGGCCTCATCATCTCCAGGGCTGTGCGACTCGTGAGTTGCACCGGCGTCGGGTTGGTTAGAAGTTCGCGAACCTTACTTGGTGCGAGCTTGTCGTTAGGTTCGCGATGCAGAATCGCTACCGCCTCATCGACGCCTGCCAACTCGAGAGCTCGAGCGCCTTGGTTGCGCAGCATTCTGCGAAACAGCTCGGCGTAGGCAGCCGCGTTGACAGGGGTCTCTTCACCTGGTTTGCCGACTCCGACAGACTTGCGGATGTCAATGCCGACCTTCTTGGCATCGTCAGTCCACTGGTCGTCCGCCAGTGTCAGTGACAACGCCACGACGCGGCGCCCACCATGCCGTTGCGAGAGGGGGACCCTGTCCGAGATTTCAGCGGAATGAAAGGTCGCCATGCTAACCGTCTCCTTTCGCTGTCTGGGCCCATGCCCGTTCCTGGCGGGTTGATCGTCCGCAGACTGTCAACAAAGAGACTGCGTGATCAAAAACTGTCACCGCTAGGGTCTTTTGGCACTTAAGGAGGGCTACTTCAAACGAGAACCCTTAGTCTTCTTGCGACTATACGCACACGTAATGGCACGAACGGGCCAAGTGTTGCCCGCCGCTGGCTGGGCGTCCCCGCGGCTATGCGGAACCCTGGATACCAAGGGGTCGGTATAGCCTCACGGATCGTTTCAGTCTCGCTTGAGTTTCCGGGCAAGTCACCCGATGTGCTCAAGCTCGCTTCTAGGCCATTCGAGTGGATCGTCACGGCGGCTGCCTGTCTGCCACAGGGTTGCAGATTCTGCTGACATCTGATCATGCTGCCGTTTCGCGACCTGCTGTTTCCGTGAGATCCGATAATGCCCGTCTGGCTATTCGCCTGACCGATTTCGTGACACGCGCCGGGCGGCCACCCTTGCCGCGCCAACTCGCCCACGACGCCGAGCTTGCTGCTGCAGCAGTTGACGGTGTCGAAGCTTCCGGATGGAGGCGGGCAGCATGACTAAACGCCTCTACTGCCGCCACTGCGGCTGGCGCCCCGAGGTGAAGACCTGTCCACCGTCCTGGTCCCGGATGTGGACAAAGTTGTGGACAGGTCGTTCACGCGATGGCGAAGTCGGTCAGACCGGGGACGGCGAACTGATCGACTGCCGCGGCAGCCGGATCGAATGGGCCGCGCTCTCGGCGCACCACTCCGAAACCACTCGCCGCGCCCGGCAGGCAATGGTTGAGGTCGTCCGCGCGGGCTACCAGATCGGGCCTCCGCCTTACGGCTACCGAGCCCTCCGGATCCGGGTCACCGATCCGAGCGGACCCAGCAAGCTGCGCGCCGTTCTCGTCCCTGACTGGCAGACCGCTGCGGTCGTCAAGCAGATCTTCATCTGGCGCGCCGACCACGGCCTGACGTTGGCCGCGATCGCAACGAGGCTCAACGGCGACCTTCGCCAGTACCCGACGCCGAGCCGCAGCGGTCGATGGACCTCGAAGGCTGTCCGGCGAATCGTCAGCAACATCAAGTACACCGGGCGCCAGGTCTGGGCCCGCACCGTCGATGGCCGTCCGACTTCGCCACAGCAGTGGGTCACCTCTGCGGCGAACGTTCACGAGCCGCTAGTCGACGAGCGCACCTTCCACCGTGCCCAAGCCTGCCGCAGCAACGGGCTCGCCGACGCCACATCGAGCGCAGCATGAGTTACCGAATGTCCGCCACGGTATTTTTGTTCGGCGCCTTCGTCGTGACGATCGCTGGAGCAAGCTGGGCGACGAGTCTTTGGCCGCTGGTTGTGGGGCTGCAGGTTCCCGCCAGAACGTTCTTCCTGCGGGCTAGCTTCATGCCAAGTAGAGCTGCAGCGTCGTGGTTACTCGATCCCAGGAGTCCGCGACATCGCGGACAGGCCAAGTTCTTCCCTCGCCGCCGCCAGGAACTCCTTCTCTGCGGACCAGAGCTTCTCGAAGGGTTCCGAGGGAAGGTTGAGGTTCACCCCGAACGGTGGACAGGGGCTTAAGAGATTCAGGCAGCCGCTCGGAGTGACTTCTCGTAGTCGCTGGGACTGCGCATCCCGAGCTTGGAGTGCCGCCGCGTACTGTTATAGAAACGGATCCACTTGTCAACTGCGGCAACGAGTTCCATCTTCGTGGCGTAGACGTGCCGGTAGTAGTGCTCGTGTTTGAACGTCGACCAGAACGACTCGGCTGGGCTGTTGTCCCAGCAAATCCCGGTGGCGCCCATCGATCGGCGCAGCCCGTGCCGGAAGCAGGCCTGTGCGGTCAGGTGTGCCGTGTATTCGCCGCCGCGGTCGGAATGTAGGACTGTGCCACGACATTCACCGCCGCGGGCGGCCACGGCCGCCTCGATGGCGGTGGTGACCATCTCGGCGCTAATGTGGTCGGCGACGCTGTAGCCGAGCACTGTGCGGGAGTGCCCGTCCCGGATCGCGCACAGGAACATCTCGCCCTCACCGCAAGACAAGTACGTGATGTCGGTGAGCCACACGGCGTCCAGGCGGCCTTGGTCGAACTCGCGGTCGACGAGATCCGGCGGGAACGATGCCGCCAGGTCGGAGACCGTCGTTCTGACCTTGAACGTGCGTGGGCTGATGCCCTCGATCCCGATCTCGGCCATGACCTTGGCAACGGTTTTGGCGCTGATCACCTCGCCCTGATCCCGCAGTTCCGCGGTGATCCGTGGCGATCCGTAGGTGCCGTCAGAGTCCTTGTGCGCCTGGGTGATCTTCACCTCCAGGTCTGCGCGGCGCTGCTGACGAGGTGTCAACACCGTTGCGGCACAACGTTTCACGTAGGCGTAGTAGCCAGAGGCGGACACCGCCAGCAGCCGCGCCATGCGTCGGATCGCGAAGCGTTCGCCCTCAGGCGCGGCCAGGTCGGCGACGCCGGCGATGGTGTCGGGGCCGGCGTACTTGGCCATCAGAGCGAACCGGGCCGGTTCTTCTGCATCGCGGCAAAGTACGCCGAGGCTTTTACCAGGAACGCGTTGTCCTTCTCGAGCTCGGCGACCTGTCGACGCAACCGCTGCAGCTCGGCCAGCTCAGCCGCCTCCAGGGGCGTGTCCCCGTGAGCCTCGGCCGCGGCGATCCGGCGCCGCTCGTCCTTGACCCAGACGCTCAACATTCCCGCGTCGATCCCCAGCTCGCGGGCAACCTCAGAGATCGTCCGACCGGAATCGATCACACGATGCGCAGCCTCGACCTTGTACTCGGCCGTGTACGAACGGCGTTTACGAGGAGGCATGAGGACATCCTTTCAGCAGAACCCTAGGTCCTGCTAACTCGGTGTCCACTGCTCGGGGTGAACCTCAG
>NZ_JANBBE010000011.1 GCF_024648825.1 Lentzea californiensis | reverse complement strand
TACGGCAAGGCCTTCGAACGCGACCTGGCCGAGGCAGGGATCGAGTTGCTGCGACCGGCTCGCAAGGGCGAGCCCGAGCGGCCTGGCGCACGGTTGTTCAAGCCACTGCGCCAGACCATCGAGTCGATCAACCAGACCTTCAAAGGACAGCTCGACCTGGAGCAGCACGGCGGACGCACTCCAGCCGGAGTCATAGTCCGTGTCCTGCAACGGGTTCTGGCGCTGACCACCGCGATCTGGCACAACGACAAGACCGGGCAGCCAGTCATGCGGTCATTGACCGCCTACGACCACTGACCCCTTGGAATCAGTCATCTAGGCTGCTCAGACCCGACTCCACTGGGGAGACAGCATGCAAACTCACGTTCTGGAAACCGATGGCGCCGCCATCACCTACGACGTCAGCGGCTCCGGTGGCCGTCCGCTGATGATGATCGGGCAGCCGATGGACGCCAGCGGGTTCGTCGCGTTGCGCGCGCAGTTCCCGGATCGCACGGTCATCACCTACGACCCGCGCGGACTCGGTCGCAGCACCCGTTCGGACGGTCGCACCGACAACACCCCCGAGACCCAGGCCGCGGACGTGCACGCGGTGATCGAGGCCGTCGGCGGTCCGGTCGACCTGTTCGCGTCGAGCGGTGGCGCGGTCACCGCTCTCGAACTCGTCGCGGCGTACCCGGACGACGTCGTCACGCTCGTCGCGCACGAGCCGCCGATCATCGGCGTGCTGCCCGACGCGGCCGCCGCCCGCCGGGCGCGGGACGCGTTCATGGACGCCTACCAGGCCAAGGGCGGCGGCGCCGGCATGGCCGCGTTCATCCAGATGAGCTCGTGGCAGGGCGAGTACACCGACGAGTACTTCGCGCTGCCCCTGCCGGATCCCGCGCAGTTCGGGATGCCGGCCGAGGACGACGGCAAGCGCGACGACCCGTTGCTCGGGACGTCCTCGCTCGCCATCACCGACTACGCCCCGCGGGTGCAGGCGCTGGCCGCCGCGCCCACGCGAGTCGTGATCGCCGTCGGCGAGGAGACCGGTGACGCGTTCACCGCGCGCACGGCCGTCCACACGGCACGCCTGCTCGGCCAGGAGCCTGTGGTGTTCCCCAGCCACCACGGTGGTTTCATCGGCGGCGAGTTCGGTTACGCGGGCAAGCCCGAGGAGTTCGCCGTCAAGCTCCGCGAAGTGCTCGGCTGAGGACGACGTCGGCCGCGTGGTGAGCGCCTCCCGCGCCGGCGATGGCGGCACGCATCCGGTCGAGGTTGCGCCGGATCGTGCCGCTGGCGGCCACCCGTTCGACGGCCGCCCTGAGGTCCGCGTGGTCGCCGGCCCGTTCACCGAGGCCGAGTTCGGCGACGCGGTCGGCGTTCGCGGCCTGTTCCGGCGTCTGCGGGACGACGACCAGCGGCACGCCCTGGTGCAGCGCCTCCATCGTGGAGTTCATGCCGCCGTGGCTGATGAAAGCCTTGGCGTGCTTGAGGACCGCGGGTTGCGGGAACCAGGGCCGGACGTCGACGAGGTCCGTGCCCTCCACGCCTTCGGCGGTCATGGCGACCTGCCAGGCGCCGTCGCCGAACTGGTCCACGCACGCCCGGTAGAACGCGGCGTCGCTCATGACCGAGCCGAGCGAGACGAACAGCAGCGGCAGGTCGTCGCGCCGCGGTGACCACTCCTCGTCGAGCCGGCTGCCCAGCACCGGGCCGACGAAGTGGAACGTCTCGTCGAAGGTCTCCGCACGAGGCTGGAACTCGCGCGGCACGAACACGATGCTGCACTCCTCCGGCGCCTCGATCGTGCCCGGGACGTCGAGTTCGACCCCGTACCGGGCGGTGAACTCCGCCAGGTCGTCGGCGATGTGGCGCGCCAGACTCGCGTCCATGAGGTTGTAGTGGGCGTTGGACGCGGTGTGCGGCACGGTGCGCACGGCCGGTACACCGAGTGCGTGCGCGACGAGCCTGGCGGGCCAGTTCGTCGAGTCGTAGCAGATTAGATCGGGTGTGGTGACCCGGCAGTGGTCGAGCAGGACCGGGTAGGTCGCGGCCATCGCCCTGAAGTAGTGCGGAAACCACTCGTCGATCGGGTTGTCGGTGACGGGCCGGAAGGCGGGCAGCGCGGGGAGTTCCACCCACCGCGCGCCCGCTCCGGTCACCGCCTCGGCGTGCTCGGCGCCGGTCGCGTACTCGACCTCGGCACCGCGTCCGGTCAGTTCCTCGACGACCGCGAGGGTCGGCGTGACGTGGCCATGTCCTGCGAGCGTGACGAACAAGATCCCCATTGCTCCGATCCTGCCGAACGCGCGCAAGCGATTAACGCAGGAAGGCCTCGACCACCTCGGCCACCCGCTGTCCGCTGGCGAAGTCCGCCAGGTCACGCGGGTGCTCGCCCCGCACGGCCTGGGCGAACAGCGTGAGCCGCGAGTAGTCGGAACCGGTCTGCTCCAGCGCCACCGGTTCCCACGGACCGCCGTCCGAAGTGGACAGCAGGGCCCACTGGTCCAGGCGCAGCGATCGTTCGGTGCCCCAGGCGGTCCACTCGTAGACCTCGGGCCCGGCGAGGCCGGAGAACGCGGACACGTGCACCGGCACGCCGCTGCCCCGCAGCACACCGCGGGCCGCCACCTCGGCGGCGCCGGGCTCCGGGAAGTCCGACGACACGGATTCGACCGCGAGTGGCCCGAGCACCCGGTCGGTCAGGTAGACGAAGTGCGACAGCACCTCCCGGACGAACCCGCCCTGCTCGGAGCGCGACAACCAGGTCGCCTCCGCCTGGAACGCCCTGGGCCAGCGCGGGAACTGCAGCCGGACCTCGACGCCCCGCAGCGTGCCGAGCTCGGGCAGCCGCCGTTCGATCTCGATGGTGGCCACCATGTCCGACAGCGCGAAGTTCACGGCGTTCGGGCGGCCCTTCGCGGCTTCGGCCATCGCGCGGGCCTCGGTGAGGTCGACGGCCAGCGGCTTCTCGCAGAACACCGCCTTGCCGGCCCCGAAGGCCTTCAGCACGAGCTCGGCGTGCGAGGCGGGCGGCGTCGAGATGTACACGGCGTCCACATCGGACAACACGGCGTCCAGCGTCGTGACGACCGGGATGTCGAGCGTGCGGGGTACGACGTCGACGCCGGCGACCACGGTGAAGCCGGGATGCTGCCGCGCCGCCGTCAGCATCCGGGTGCCCATGGCTCCCAGGCCGACGACGGCGAGGCGAATCGGATCAGCGATCATGGCCCTATTCTGCAGGTGCCCAGGCCTTGGACAGCTTCACCCGTGCGCCGGTCTGCAACAACGAGTTGGTGTAGAGCCTGGACGCGACGAGCAAGATCGTCACCACGGTCACCGCGAGGATGCCGAGGGACAGCAGCGCCTCCCACGGCTTCGCCTGTTCGGCGAACAACCGCACCGGCATCGCGACGCCCGCCGTGAAGGGCACGAACGACATCCACTTCAGCACCACGGGGTTCTCGAAGAAGAACTGCACGCCGAAGTACGGTCCCATCACCGCGATCATAACGAGGCCCATGGTCGAGCCGAGGTCCTCCTGGCGGCTGACCAGCGCGCCGGCGACCGCCCACATGGACGAGATCAGCACGAACCCGAGCATCAGGAACGGGATGAACCAGCCCAGCGCGGGTGCCACCACCCCCAGCAGTTCGCCGAGTCCCGCGACCCGCAGCGCTATCGGTGCCGCGAGCGCCAGCACCACGACCTGTCCCAGCGTGAGGATCGTGTGCCCGAGGATCTTGCCGGCGAGCAGGGCCCGCACCGGCACCGTCGACACGAGGATCTCGACGATCCGCGTCTGCTTCTCGGTCACGGTGCTCTGCGCGATCGCCGCGCCGCCCATGCCGAACATCAGGAACACCAGCCCGAACACGAGAACCGTGACGAACCGCTGGCCGGAGTTCACCGCTGAGGCGTCCAGCAGCTCCACCGGGGGCGCCTGGACGAGCTGGCTGACCACGTCGCCCGGCGCGTCGTTGAGCGCGAGGACCTTGATCCCGGCGCCGTCCGGCACGATCGCGGCCTCGACGTCGTCGGCCCTGACCAGGTCGGCGGCCTCCTGGACGGTGCCGACCTCCCGCACGTCGAGTTCCTTGCCCTGCACCACCTGCACGGCCGAGCCGACCGCGGCGACCTTGGGGTCGTCGCCGCCGAACACCGTCGGCAGCACGGTGAGCGCGAACAACCCGACGATCGTGAAGGCGAAACCGATCCAGAAGCCCTTGGTGGTGACCAAGGTCTTCATCTCACGTTCGGCGACGAGCCACGTCGCCTGGCTGAAGGAGGCGCGAGCCATGTCAGATCACTTCCCTGAAGATCTCGTCCAGCGTGGGCACGACGGGCGTGAACGAGCGGACCTCGCCGCGTTCCAGTGCCGCCCTGAGCACCTGCTGGGGTTCCGCCTCGAACACCGCGCGCGGCCCGTCGAGCTCCAGGATCCTGGCGCCGGGCACGTCGCGGACCCAGCCCGCGTCCTGCGAGACGACGATCTCGTAGCGGCTGCCCGCGTGCTTGGCACGCAGCTCCTCGCGTGACCCGTTGGCCACGACCCGGCCCTTCGAGATGATCACGACGTCGTCGCAGAGCCGTTCCACGATCGCCAGCTGGTGGCTCGAGAACAACACCGGCACGCCACTGGCGGCCCGCTTGCGCAGCACGTCCAGCACGGTCTCGACGGCGATCGGGTCGAGGCCGGAGAACGGCTCGTCCAGGATCAGCACGGCCGGTTCGTGCACCAGCGCGGCGGCGATCTGCACGCGTTGCTGGTTGCCGAGCGACAACTCCTCCAGCCGGTCCCCCGCCCGGC
This sequence comes from Lentzea californiensis, assembly GCF_024648825.1. Lineage (GTDB taxonomy): Bacteria > Actinomycetota > Actinomycetes > Mycobacteriales > Pseudonocardiaceae > Lentzea > Lentzea californiensis. The sequence goes on along the minus strand of NZ_JANBBE010000011.1, from coordinate 328,733 downwards.
CGGTGAGCTCCAGCTCTTCCAGCAACTGGTCGGTGTTGCGCTGCGCGGTCTCGCGGTCGACGCCGTGCAGCCGCGCCAGCCACGTGATCTGGTCGCGCACCTTCATCTTGGGGTAGAGCCCGCGTTCCTCCGGCATGTACCCGAAGTCCGGCCGCGTCTGCGGCGTCAGCTCCTGCCCCTGCCAGCTCACCGTTCCCGCGTTCGCGGCGAGCACCCCCAGCACGATGCGCATCGTGGTCGTCTTGCCCGACCCGTTGGCCCCCAGGAAGCCCGTCATCCGGCCGGGCCGGACGTCGAAGCTCACCTCGTCGAGCACCTTGTGATCGCCGAAGCTCCGGCTGATCCCCCTGACAGTCAACATGGGAGGAACGGTAGGTCGTCGCGTTCAAGATCGCGTCCGTCGTGCGGCATCATCCTCGCGGAGGACCCCTTACGGGCTAACGTGCTTGCATGACCTTCCGTTTGGCCGCGTACGCCGTGAGCATCGAGAACGACCGCGTGCTGCTCGTTCGTTGTGTGACGACGTACGGCGAAGACCACTGGTCGTTGCCCGGCGGTGCGGTGGAGCATTGCGAAGATCCGTTCGACGCGGTGGTCCGCGAGGTCGCCGAGGAGACCGGCTGCACGGGCGAGGTCGAGCGGCTGCTGGGCGTGGACTCCCGGGTCGTCCCCGCGGACGAACGCCACCTGTCCGAACAGGGGCCGCACCAGAACGTCGGCATCTTCTACCAGGTCCGGATCACCGGTGAACCGCGGCCGGAGCCGAACGGGGCGACCGCAGATCCTGTGTGGACATTGCTCTCCGACGTCGCGGGACTGCGCCGCTCATCGCTGGTCGACGTCGGCCTCGCGCTCGCCCTGGGGATGCCGCCGACCGGGCACGTCGGTCCCGTCGAGGTCGGCGGACTGGTCCAGCACTAGCGAGCCGTGGCCGTGATGCCCAGCCGGTGCCCGCCCGTGTAGACGTTCATCGACGTTCCGCGCAGGAACCCGACGAGCGTCACACCCATCTCCTCCGCCAGGTCGGCAGCGAGCGACGACGGCGCGGACACGGCGGTGAGCACCGGGATCCCGGCCATGACCGCCTTCTGCACCAGTTCGAACGACGCCCGGCCGCTCACCATCAGCACGGTGCTCGTCAGCGGCAGCCTGCCGTCGCGCGTCGCCCAGCCGACGACCTTGTCGACCGCGTTGTGCCGGCCGACGTCCTCGCGCAGGCACAGGAGGTCGCCCCCGGCGTCGAACAGCCCGGCCGCGTGCAGGCCGCCGGTGCGGTCGAAGACCCGTTGCGCGGCGCGGAGTTTGGCCGGGAACTCCGTGATCGTCTTCGGGTCGAGGCGGATCGGGTCGGCCGCCACCTGCCAGGTCGCCACGGTGCGCACGGCGTCCAGGCTCGCCTTGCCGCACAGGCCGCAGGACGAGGTGGTGTAGAAGTTGCGCTCGATCGACGGGTCGGGTGACGCGACGCCTTCCCCCAGACCGACGTCGAGCACGTTGTAGGTGTTGCCGCCGTCGGCCGTGGCGCCCGCGCAGTAGCGGATCGACACGATGTCGGACGGCGCGCGCACCACGCCCTCGCTGACCAGGAAGCCCGCGGCCAGGTCGAAGTCGTCACCCGGCGTGCGCATGGTCACGGCGAGGGACTTGCCCCGCACGCGGATCTCCAGCGGTTCCTCGACCGCCAGCGTGTCCGGCCGCACGGTGACCGCGTCGTCCACCAGTCGCACCACGCGCCGCCTGCTCGTCACTCGTCCCATGCCGTGCCTCCCAGCAGATCGCGACGCACTCGTCGAGCAGCCGCCGCAACACATCGTCCCCGGACATCGCCCTGACGGCCCTGGCCACGACCCAGTCGCGCGGCCACCACTTCGGCGCGACGATCCCGGCTCTCCTCGTACAGTGCACGATCAGGCGTTCGGCAGGCGCTTGCTCCGTGCCGATCACCTTGGTGGCGAACGGCAGCAGCCTCCTCCGCCCCTCCTCTGTGGACTGGTCGTTGACGCACCGCGCCACGCACGCCAGCACCGGGTGCACGCAGGCGGGCCGGTCCGACCACACCTCGCCCGCGAGCACGGACGTCAGTTCCATCAGGCAACAGCCGTCCGCCGGCGTCCGGTGCCAGCCCGTCGAGAGCCGCGGCACGCGGCTCACAGGCGCGGCCTCCCCGGTTGCGACAGGTGCGCGGTCAGCACCGCGCCCGCCAGCCCGAGCACGCCCGCCGCGATGAACGCGAACGCGGGCCCTTGCGAGGCAAGGACAACAGCGGCCAGCAACGCGCCCGCGGCCTTCGCGGTGTAGAGGACGCCGAAGTTCTGCGCGCCGTTCGTCTCGCCGAAGTACTCCCTGGTCACGCCGACCAGCAGCGAGTAGCAGCAGCCGGTGCCGAGGCCCGCGAGCGTGGCGCCGATGAGCAGCCCCGCGACGTTCTGGGAGTACAGCAGCACGAACTGCGCCAGTCCGCCCGTCGCGAGCGTCCAGACCAGCGCCTTCCTGCGTCCGACCCGGTCCGAGATCCACCCGACCAGCACGCGCCCGGTGCCCGTCGCCGCCGCCAGCGTGGCCAGCGCGACACCACCGAGCACCTTGTCGCCGACGAACAGGGGCAGGTACACCAGGTCGTAGAGCGACACCGCCGCCGCGAACGCGACACCGCCGTACAGCCACCAGAAAGTGCCGCACCGCATGGCCTCGTGCGTGCGGAACTCCTTGAGCGCGGACCGGTTCGGCACGCGCGCCCGGTCGAGCGCCCACTCACGCGGCGGGACGTGCGGCGGCCACCAGTGCTCGGGCGGTTCCTTCATCAGCGCGCCCGCCACCGCCACGACGACGGCGATCACGATCCCGGCCTGCAGGAGGAAACCACCACCGAAGAACAGCCCGGCGGCCAGCACGAACGGCACCGACCCGTACGCGAAAGCCCCGCTGACGAACGCGACCTTCCGCGTGACGCGCTCCGGATACCACCGCACGACAACGCCGAGACACGTCGCGTAGACCAGCCCCGCGCCGATGCCACCGAGGATCGCGTAGCCGACCAACTGACCCTGCCCCAGCGTCAGCAGCCCGGCGCCGCACAGAACCGCCCCGATCCACATCGCACCGGTGGACGTGAGCCTCTTCCGCTCTCTCAACCAGGCCGCCGGGAACGCCGTGCCCGCCTGGCACACGGTCCACAGCGCCAGTGCCCAGAACAACTCCGGCACACTCCACCGGTCCTGCAACTGAGGGATCAGCGCCCCGAACCCGTACTGCCCGATGCCGGCCGCGAGCATCGCCGCCCAAGCGGCCCATAGCACCGTGCGACGCGAACGCCCCGACGCCTCGACGTCGGTCTCCCCCACCCGGTAGAGCCTGCCGGCGTGGTCACGGACGTAAGTCGCGACTGGCATGCCCTTCACCCCGTCCCGCGGATTGCATACAGTATCCGGTAGGCTATACCACGGGAGCGAAGATGAACATGCCCTGGACGCTCGCCCGCCAGACGGCCCGCGACGCCGCGAAGCCGCTGGACGCGACCGAACTCGCCTTGCCCGACGCCCTGGGCCTTGCGCTCGCGTCGGGCGTGCGGGCCCTCACCGACCAGCCGACCTGCGCCACCTCGGCCATGGACGGCTACGCGGTGGCGGGCCCCGGCCCGTGGCGCGTCGTCGGCCGGGTGGCTGCCGGAGACCCGGTGCCCGAGGTGCTCCTGCGTCCAGGCGAGGCGTTCGGGGTGGCCACGGGAGCGCCGGTGCCGGACGGCTCGGACGCGGTCGTCCCGGTCGAGCTCTGTTCGGCCGGCGGCGCCCTCCTGGTCGCCGACGCCGTGCCCGGCAAGCACATCCGCCGCCGGGCCGAGGACTGGCCGGCAGGCGGCGAACTGGTCCCGGCCGGTTCCCTCGTCACCCCGGCCGTCCTGGGCCTCGCCGCCGGAGCGGGCCACGACACCCTCCTGGTTCACCGCCGCCCGAGGGTCGCCGTGATCGTCACCGGCGACGAGCTCCTCCACGCGGGTCTCCCCCGCCCAGGTCGAGTCCGCGACGCCATCGGCCCGATGCTCCCCGGTCTGCTCACCAGGGCCGACCTCGTCGGCACCACCCACCTGCACGACGATCCTTCCGCGCTGACCGACGCCCTCGCGTCCAGCCAGGCCGACGTCCTCGTCACGTGCGGCGCCACCTCGGCCGGCCCGGCCGACCACCTGCGCCGGGTGCTCACCGGTCTCGGCGCCGAGATCCTCATCAGCGGCGTCGCCTGCCGCCCCGGCCACCCGATGCTGCTCGCCGTCCTGCCCGACGGCCGCTGCGTCGCAGGCCTGCCCGGCAACCCGTTCGCCGCCCTGGCCGCCGTGCTGACCCTGCTGCACCCGCTGCTCGACGCCCTCGGCGGTCATGCCGTCCGTCCACCGGTCACGGCCTGGCTTCCCGACTCCGGTTCCCACCGCACCGACACCCGCCTGGTCCCGGTCACCCGATCCGGCGGTCTGGCCGTTCCCGTGGGCCACGACCGGCCCGGTTCACTGTGGGGCGCTGCGCTCGCCGACGCGTTCGCGGTCGTGCCGCCCGGTCACCGGGGCGGCGAGGTGGAGGTGCTCACTTGCGGGAGCGCCAGCTGACCTTCGACGAGCCGGCCTCGGGCGCGTCCTTCACGACGGTCCGCACCGGCAGCCCGAGGAAGTCGCCGAACCGCGCGGTGTGCTCGGCGAGCCGGTCGACGTCGAAGCCCGGCAGCGGCCGCAGTTCCACGTCCACCGAGGTCTTCTTCATGACCCGCCGCCACAGTCCCGCGATCTGGCCGTCCTCGATGATCGTCGCGTAGAACATGCCGTTGTAGGTGGAGATCGGGATCTCGTCGTACCGGGTGAAGAACGCGCCGCGGTCCTTGTAGCCGATCAGCAGCTCGTCGTAGGCGGGCAGCAGGAACGCGCCCGAGCCCGGTGTGAGGTCCGGCGGCAGCCAGTACTCCTTGCCGTCGAACTCCTCGCGCACCAACGAGTCCTTGACCGCCTCCAGGCCGCGGGAGGCCTCGCGCACGCCGATGCCGCACCAGTTCGCGAAGTCCGCCAGGGTTGCCGGGCCGTGGCTGCCGAAGAACCGCGACGCCAGCACGGCCATCGCCTCGTCGCCCTCCAGCGAACGCTGTTTCGGCGCCCATTCGTCGAGCAGCACGAACGTCTGCTCCTTGCCGCGCGGCGGTCCCGGCACCACCAGGCCCTCCTGGGCGAGGTGGATGAACGTGAAGTAGCTCTGCTGCCGGTCGTCCGGGATGCCGACACCCGCCATCAGATCGATCATCTCGCGCCGGGTGAGGCAGCCACCGCCCGTCAGCGCCTCTACGAAGGTCTTGCGCGCCAACGACATCAGCTCGGGGGTCATGTGGTGGTACTGCCACGCCTTGGGCGTGAGCCGGGCGAGGTCGCGGGCGCCGAACAGGCCGAGCATCCACCGGACGTCCTCGGCCAGGACGTAGTGGATCGTGCCGCGCATGAGCCACGTGCGGACGACGCGTCCGGCCTGCAGCGCCTCCTCGACGTCGGTGATGCGGGCCGCGGCGGTGCGCAGCCCGATCGCCCACAACGACTGGCCGTAGTCCTGGCCCTGCACGGCCCCGAGCGAGCGGACGACGTCCTCCGCCGACCGGAGCCGCCCGATGTTGCCGAGGCGCAGTGCCGCGATGTCCATCAGGACAGTCTCGGCGACGGCGCTCCAGCCTCGCTCAAGCGGGCCAGCAGCCGGTGTAGCCCTCGGCCAGGTACCTCGAGCCGGCCTCCGACCCGACGACCGAGGCCAGCTCGCCGAGTTGCCTGCGCACGTCGAAGTCCGTCGCGGCGGGCAGGGCGTGCAGCATCGTGGTCATCCAGTAGGAGAAGTGCTGCGCCTTCCACACCCGCTCCAGTGCGCGCGGACCGTACTCGTCGAGCGCGTCCGGGTCGTTCTTGAGCAGGGCGCGCTCGATGACCTCGCTGAGCACGCTCACGTCGGCCAGCGCCAGGTTCAGGCCCTTGGCGCCGGTCGGCGGCACGGTGTGGGCGGCGTCGCCCGCGAGCAGCAGGTTGCCGTGGCGCATGGGCTCCGCGACGAACGACCGGAAGCGCAGCACCGTCTTCTCGGTGATCGGGCCTTCGTTGAGCGTGAACCCGTCCGGCCCGGCGACCCGTTCCTGCAGCTCCTCCCAGATCCGGTCGTCGGACCACGTCGCGGCCTTGGTCTCCGGAGCGCACTGGAAGTACATGCGCTGGTGGGTCTCGGTGCGCTGGCTGATCAACGCGAACCCGCGCGGCGAGTGCGCGTAGATGAGCTCGGGGGCGCTGCGCGGCGCCTCGGTGATGATGCCGAACCAGGCGAACGGGTACTCGCGGGAACTGTGCCTGCGCAACGCTTCCGGCACCTCGGCGCGGCAGATCGAGCGGGAGCCGTCCGCGCCGACGAGCAGGTCGCAGCGCACCTCCTGAGCCACACCGGCGCTGTCGGTGAACCGGATCGCGGGCTGGCTGATGTCGACCGAGGTGTCACTGACACCGAACCGCACGTCGCCGCCGTCGCGTTCGCGTGCGTTCGCCAGGTCCACGAACACGTCGGTCTGCGGGTAGAGCCAGACCGATTCGCCCACCAGGGCGCGGAAGTCGACGCGGTGGCTCTCGCCGCCGAACCGCAGGTCGATGCCCTCGTGCGGATGCCCTTCGCGCAGCACGCGGTCCGAAACCCCGGTGCCGGCCAGCAGTCGCGCGCTGTCGGCTTCCAGGATGCCCGCGCGGACCGTGTTCTCGATCTCGGCTCGTGTTCTGTTGTCGATCACAACGCTGTCGATCCCGTTGAGGGACAACAGGTGCGAGAGCATCAGCCCCGCCGGTCCCGCACCGACGATGCCGACCTGGGTGCGCGTCATCAAAGCTCCTTCGTGAGCGGGACTGGAGGTGGCGAGGTCCACGGCGCCACCGGGTGAACGTTCACACGCCCTCTTTCAGGACCTGGCGTGCCACCGAGAACGCGTGGTTCGCCGCCGGCACCCCGCAGTAGATCGCGCTCTGCAGGATCACCTCGCCGATCTCCGCCTCGCTCAGCCCGTTCCGCACCGCCGCGGCGACATGCAGCTTCAGCTCGTCCCAGTGCCCATGCGCGATCAACGCCGTGAGCGTGATCGCGCTGCGCGTCCGCCGGTCGAGACCGGGCCTCGTCCAGACCTCACCCCAGGCGTACTTGGTGATGAACTCCTGGAAGTCGCGGGTGAACTCGTCCGGCGTCGCCCTGTCCACATGCGCGTCCCCGAGCACCTCACGCCGAACCTTCATGCCGTCGTCGTAGGACACCGCATCTCCCTGAGCAGCTCGATCAACGTCCGCGCCACCGCCGCCGGGTCCTCCGCGGGCGGCAGATGCCCACATCCCGCGAGCACCACGTCCGCCCCGTCCGGTGACACCACGACGTCGTGTTCCCCCACCAGCACCCGCAGGGGCCTGACCGCCTCACCGGCCTCGAACACCGCCAGCGCCTCACACGCCAGCGCGTACGACTCCTTGTCGGTCTCCGCCAGTGCCGTGAGCAATCCTCCGGCTACCCGCGGCGCCCGCTCGACGAACCCCGGCGCGAACCAGCGCCGCGCGGACCCGTCCACCATCACCGGCGTCCCGGCCCGCCGCACCAGCGCGGCCCGCTCACGCCACATCTCCGGCTCACCGATCCGCGGTGCCGCCCCGATGCTCACGACAGCCCCGAACGGCCCTTCGCCTCGCGTCGCCAGCTCGAACCCGGCCGCCCCGCCGAACGACACCCCGGCATACGCGCACGGCCGCCCGCCGGCCAAGGCCTCGGCGCGTTCCGTCAGCTCGTCCGCGATGCCCGGAACGGTGAAGGCTTCCTCAGCCGGCGCACCGTTGCCGTGCCCGGGCAGGTCCCACCCGATCACCTCGAAGCCGTCACCGAGGGCCTTCGCGCAGTCCCGCCACAGCAGGCTCACCGACGTGCCCAGCGAGGGCCCGACCACCAGCAGCTGCCCGGCACCCTCGACCCCCGCCAGCCGCGTCAGGCTCAGCTCAGTCGTCATTTTCTGTCGGACCTCTCTGAGACGATTGGAGTGGGGGCCTCCGCGTCCCCCGGAGGGGATCCAGTCGGGATCGATTCCGACGAAGCGCCTCGTCCACGAACACCTCGGCCGCCCCGAGGTACGAGGCCGGATCGGTGCCGCCGCCCCGCTCCGCCAGCAGTTCCGGTGCGGCCTCGGCGGCCCGGCGCGCCATCACGTCCGCGTGCACCTCGAGGCCCTCGGCCAGTTCCGCGGCCTGCGACGCCGCCACCACCGCCAGCTCCAGCAACGCCCGCAACGCCGGCCACTCCGCGTGCCAGGCCCCGTCCGGCCGCTCGTCCACCGCCCGCGCCGCGCACAGGTGCAGTTGCGCACCGAGCCCAGGTGCTCGCAGGGCCGCGCTGTTCACCAGCACCGACAGCACCGGGTTCCGCTTGTGCGGCATGGTCGACGACCCGCCCCGCCCGGCCACCGACCCCTCGCGGACCTCACCGATCTCCGGCCGCCCCAACGTCAGCAGGTCCGCCGCCATCACCCCAAGGGCATCGCAACAACGCACCACCGCGTCACCCAGCCGCGTGACCGGCGCACGGTAGGTGTGCCAGGGCATGCCCGGCCACACCAGCCCCAGGTGGCCGGCGAACGCCGATGCCGCCGCGACCGGGTCCGGCACCCGCGACAACGTCCCCGCCGCACCCCCGCACTGCACGGGCAGGGTGCGCGCCACGACCTCAAGCTCGTCCACGGCGTCGAGCACGCCCACCAGCCACCGCGCGGCCTTGAGCCCGAACGTGATCGGCACGGCGTGCTGCGTCAACGTCCGGCCGGCCATCACGCTGGACCGGTGCTCGTCCGCGAGCCCGGCCAGCGCACCGGCGACCCGGCCCAGGTCCGCCGACATCCGTTCCAAAGCCCCGCGAGCCAGCAGCATCAACGCGGAGTCGAGCACGTCCTGGCTGGTGAGTCCGGTGTGGACGGTGTCGGAGACGCGCGCCCGCAGGGCGTTGACCAGTGGCAGCACCGGGTTGCCGGCGGCCTCCACCTCGGCCGGGTCCAGCGACGGGACCCAGTCTCCGAGCGAGAGCGACGTCCCGAGCACGCGCGCCCAGGCGACTTCGACCTCCAGCATCGCCCGCACCAGCGCGGTGTCGTCGACGAGGCCGGCGGCACGATGGGAACCAGGCAGCACGATCACGTCCGCGGGAACTTGAAGAACACCGTCTCGGACGGCCCCTGCAGGTGGATGTCGAACCGGAGGCGCCCGTCGGCCTCCCGCGAGGCGACCAGCCCGTCGACCGCGTCCTCGGCACCGGGCAGGTAGATGCGGGTGAACAGCCGGTCGAGCAGCCCGCGGGCGAACACCGTCACCGCGAAAAATGGCAGCCCGGGCTCGACGGTGCTGAACCAGTAGTGCCCGGCGCCGTCGGTGCAGGACCGGCCCCAGCCCGTGAAGCCGGCACCGCGCCGCCGCAGCGACCCGCCGACCCGTGGCACGGCACCGGAGGCGTCGGCCTGGCGGATCTCGATCATCGCGTCCGGCACCGGATCGCCCGCGCCGTCGTGGACGTAGCCGTGCAGCACAACGGATCCGGCCGAGCCGAACGGCACCAGTTCGGAGTCGCCGGGGAACGCGAGCGCGTGGTGGAAGAACGGGCCGACGGTCTGGCCGGGAGTCGAGTCAGTCATCGGACGGCTCCAGGTAGGTCGCGTGGCTGCCGGTCAGCACTATGTCCCAGCGGTAGCCGAGCAGCCACTCGTGCTCGGACCGCGAGTGGTCGTACGACGCGATCAGCCGCGCCAGGGCGGCGGGGTCGGTGATCGACTGCGCGATCGGGTCCAGCGCCAGCAGCTGGTCGCCGGGGAAGTACATCTGCGTGATCAGCCGCTGCGTGAAGTCGGTGCCGAACAACGAGAAGTGGATGTGCGCGGGCCGCCAGGCGTTGTGGTGGTTGCGCCACGGGTAGGGGCCCGGCTTGATCGAGGTGAACGAGTACCAGCCGTCGTCGTCGGTGAGGCAACGGCCGACGCCGGTGAAGTTCGGGTCCAGCGGCGCCGGGTGCTGGTCGCCCTGGTGCGAGTAGCGGCCGGCGGCGTTGGCCTGCCAGACCTCGACGAGCTGGCGGCGCACCGGACGGCCGTCGCCGTCGAGCACGCGGCCTTGCACGCGGATGCGTTCGCCGATCGGCTCGCCGCCGCCCTGCACGGTCAGGTCGGCCTCGATCGCGGCGACGTCGGAGTGGCCGAAGACGGGCGCGAGCAGCTCGGCGCCCTCGGGGTCGACGGGCCGGGGGTCCTTGGTCGGGTGGCGCAACGTCGTGCTGCGGTACGGCGCGAAGTCCAGCAGCGGCGCACCTCCCGGTGAGTCGGCCTGGATCTTCGCGATCTCGTCGCTGATCGTGTGCTGGCTGGTCGTCACGCGAACGAACGCTAGGCAACCGTCGCATCGGAGTCGACCGAACCTTTCCGCTGAACGGAAATGTTGGCGTTAACTTGACGGCTGTGAGACGACCGCTCATATTGGTGGTATGGCAAGGGCAAGTGTGCGAGAGCAGATCGTCGACGCCGCGTTCGAGCAGTTCCACAAGCACGGCTACAACGCGTGCGGCGTCAAGCTGATCACGGACAGCGCCAAGGTTCCCAAGGGGTCGTTCTACAACCATTTCGAGAGCAAGGAAGCACTCGCTCTCGTCGTGATGGACCGCTACGGCCAGACACGGCACCTCGACAAGCTCCAGACCCCGAAGACCGCGCCACTGGCCCGGTTGCGCCACCACTTCGAGGCCCTCGCGCAGGACATCGTGGACCTCGGCTACGAACGCGGCTGCGTCTTCGGCAACTTCAGCACCGAGGCGGCCGACCACATCCCCGCGATCCGCGCGGGCGTCGAAGCCGCCTTCGGCCACTGGGCGGACGCGATCGCCGCCACGATCCGCGAGGCCCAGGACGACGGGTCCGTGACGACCGCCCAGAGTCCCGAGACCCTGGCCAGGTTCCTGCTCAACTCCTGGGAGGGCGCCATCGTCGGCGAACGCGCCGCCAAGGACGGGTCGTCGTTCGCAGCGTTCTTCACGGTCGTCTTCGAGGTCGTCCTGCCCTGAGACCGGTCAGACAGAACCCGTCCGCCGATCCCCTTGACGAAATCTAAGACGACCGGTCATATTGGATTCATGAGCGACATCCAACCCCGGTTCCGCACCATCGACGGTCTGTCGATCCGTTACGCCGTGAGCGCCGGCAGCAAGCCATCGGCGCTGCTGCTCAGTCCGTGGCCCGAGAGCATCTATGCCTTCGACCAGGTCTGGGCGAAGCTCGCCGAGCACGCGAACCTGATCGCGGTCGACCTGCCCGGCTTCGGGCACTCCGAGCTGCGCCAGGACCTGTTGTCCCCCAGCCGGATGGGCGACTTCGTCCTGCGCGTCGCCGACGCGTTCGAACTCGACCGGCCCCATGTCGTCGGCCCCGACGTCGGCACCAGCGCGGCCCTGTTCGCCGCAGCCCAGGCGCCGAGCCGGTTCCGCAGCCTCGTGATCGGCAGCGGCGGCTCGATCTCCCCGACCGACCTCGGCTCACCACTGCACGAGTGGGTCCACGACGAGGACCTCGCGCCGTACCGGGCGATGGGCCCCAAGGACGTGGTGAACGTCGCGATGGACTTCATCGAGGGCTACGAGCTGCCCGACGTGGTGCGGCAGGACTACCTCGCCGCCTACCAGGGCCAGCGGTTCGTCGAGCAGATGGCGTACGTGCGCGCCTACCCGGCAGAGCTGCTCACGCTGAGCGAGCTGCTGCCGGGCATCACCACACCCGTCCAGCTGATCAACGGCAAGCGCGACACGGTCGTGCCGGTCTCCAACATGGAGTACCTGCACGAGCGGCTGCCGAACAGCAGGCTGGACGTCGTGGACGCCGCGCACTTCGTGTGGGAGGAGAACGCGGACGAGTACGCCCGCATCGTGACCGAGTGGTGGCAACAGCACTAACCGGTGGTGCAGGCCGTCCCGTTGACGCTGAACGAACTCGGCGCCGAGATGGGCCCGGTGACGGCGCCGTTGAAGCCGAACGTCACCGAGCCGTCCTGGACGATCAGCGCGTTGTAGCCGGCGTTGGTCACGCTCACATCGGCGCCGGACTGGGACACCGTGCCGTTCCACAGCTGCGTCACGGTCTCTCCGTCGGCGAACCGCCAGCGGACCGTCCAGGCCTCCACCAGCGCGCCGCTGACGTTGCGGATGGTCACGTCGGCCTGGAAGGCACCGGGCCACTGGTTGTTGATCCGGTAGACCACGATGCACGGCGCCGCGGGCGGCGGAGCCGGGGCGCTGGTCGACGAGGGCGGCGGCGCGGGACATCCGCCCTGGGCCCACAGGCCGAGTTTCGCCTTCTCCGCCTTGCTCTCCGCCTCGACGAGCGGGCCACCGTCCACGCCGGAGGTGCGCAGGAAGCCGTACTGCACGGCCAGCAACGCGTAGTCGGTGCCGTCCGGCAACGTTAGCGAGATCTCGCCCGGAGTGATGCTGCTCACCCGGACCTCTTTGTCCAGCAACGCCTTCGTGGCGAAGTCGAGGGCAGCGGGGGCGGCGCACGGCGGCGGTTCGGCCAGCAGCGAGATGCGGGCACGGGTGCCGTCGGCCAGTTCGACGGTGCGGCCGTCCACAACGGTGCGCACCTTTGTGGACGGCTCTTTCGCTGCTGTGTCAGGGGAAGAGGCTCGGGGTGCGGGGAAGGGCCTGCCGTCCTGCGGAGCCGTGCACCCGGCCACGAGCAAGGTCAACAGCACCAACAAGTGCTTTCGTGCTGCCATTGGACAAATCTATCGCTGGAGGCCGCGTCCGCAATCGGCTGTTCGGAGTTGATCAACTCGGGCGTTCAGAGTCGTGATCGGTCCGGGCCGTGCGCCGGGGCGCCGGATGTGCGAGCTTGGGGTGGCCACAGTTGCGCGGATGGTTCCCTGCCGTTCATCAGCTCGTGGTGATCAACAGCAAGGATCACGACGTACCTCGTTCCCTGCCGATGGAGGTCTGAAGTGCACACCCTGCGACCGCACCGGACACGTCGCCTGTTCGCCGCCCTCGCCGTCGTCGCGTCCGTCCTCGGCGTGACCACGGCCGTGGCACCCGCGGCCGATGCCGCCGTCTACAACTCCTGCACTCAGTCGCGCTGTTCCGCGGCCCGCACCGCCAACTCGACCTGGTCGAGCAAGGGTTACCCGAGCACGCGCGGCTGGGTCAGCAACTGGTCGGGCAGCCTGTGCAACTACGCCGGTGGCGTTCACCAGAACCGCGAGGGCCAGCTGCCCGCGGGCCACAGCTACCTGGAGTTCGACGTCTACCCGCGTGCGTGCGGGGCGTCCCGGGACGCGTACCGGATCATCGTCGACCGCACCGCCGGCACCGTCTACTTCTCCCCCGACCACTACGGCAACTTCTACCGCCTCTAGGGGTTCACCCGGCGCTGCGGTCGATCCACGACCGCAGCGCCCACCAGGTGTGCAGCGTCGTCAGCACGTGTGAACGTCCCGCGTCCGGGTTCTCTCCGAGGTCGGCGCCGGTCAGCTCCACCAGCCGGTCCAACCGGTACCGCACGGTGTTCGCGTGGATGTGCAGCGCGGTGGCCGTCGCGCTGAGCCGGCCGCCGTTGTCCAGGTAGCACAACGCCGTCACCACCATCTCGTGGTGGAACGTGCTCTTCGGGTCCAGCTGGCCGAGCAACGCGTCGGCGAGCGTGTCCGCCAGCCCGGGGAACGCCGCGAGAGCGGTCTCACCGGCAAGGTCGGTCAGCAGCCGCACACCCAGCGAGGCACCCGCGGCCGCCAACGCCCGCGTGCACATCGAGTACGTGCCCCGCAACGACTTCAGCGCCGTCGCGGGTGACACCACAAGAAGGTCGTCCGACCACGACGGCGCCGCGTGCGTGAGTCCCGCCAAGCGCCCCTCGACCAGCCCGTACACGCCGCCGAACGCGTGCAGCCGCTGTTCCAGCGTCCGGGCGTGGCTCGGGTCGGTCACCCCGGAGACCACGCAGTGGTACCGCCCGTCGGGGCGCAGGCCGGCGCGAGCGAGTTCGGACACGTCCGGGAACTCGCCGGACACCAGCAACCGCCGCAGCACCTGGGCGTTCAGGTCGCGGGCCGTGCGCGACAGCTGCAGCTCGGCGGTGTGCTAGCCGCTGATGATGTGCCGCTCGACCGCGCCGACGTAGTGGTCCAGGTCGATCATGAAGTCGAGGATCGTGCCGTCGTCGACCTCCAGTGACCGCACGAGCTCGACGCTCGCCCTGATCAACTCGGTGCGCCCGGCGTGCACCCCGCGCAGCAGTCCCGCCATCGACACGCCCTGGGCAGCGCGGTCCGACCCCAGCGACAACGCGGCGGAGAAGTCGCCGTCGTCGGGCGAGCCGCCGCGTTCGAGGTGCGCGATCCCTTCGGACAGCAGGAACGCGATGTGCCGGCGGTTCTCCTCCGCGGGCAGCAGGGCGACCTCCGGCGAGTTGCCGCGGGCCGCGTCGACGACCCGTTCGACGACCTTGTCGTCGGCGGCGACCGCTTCGAGCACCCGCCGGACCATCGCGGACATACCCGGCACGTCGTCTCCCGAACACCACGTTGTGTGACGGCCACAACACAGCCGTCGCTGGTTGGCGGCGGGACCCTATCCCCCGCTCTCCGGTTACTGGTTAGTTGCTTTACGCGAGAATAATTCGCGTTGGCACCACCCTTCAACGAGGAAGGCCCTGGGATGTCAGAACGGAGCATCAGCCGCCGCAACCTGCTGGCCGCGAGCGGCGCGATAGGCGCGATCGCCGCGAGCGGGACCCTGGGGCAGGCAGTCGCCGGAGCGGCGCCGCGAGTCGACGCGGACGTCATCGTCATCGGACACGGCCTGGCGGGCCTCGTGGCGACCTCGGAACTGGCCGCGGCGGGCCGCAAGGTGCTGCTGCTGGACCAGGAACCCGAGGCCAGCCTGGGCGGACAGGCCTTCTGGTCGCTGGGCGGCCTCTTCTTCGTGAACTCGCAGGAGCAGCGGACCGCGGGCATCAAGGACTCGCTGGAGCTGGCCCGCGCCGACTGGTTCAACACCGCTGGCTTCGACCGCGGCGTGAACGACCCCCTGGGCGAGGACTACTGGGCCGCGAAGTGGGCCGAGGCGTACCTGAACTTCGCCGCCGGCGAGAAGCGCGACTGGCTCTACGGGCTGGGCGTCCGCTGGGTGCCGATCGTCGGCTGGGCAGAACGCGGCGGGCAACTGGCGGACGGCCCGGGCAACTCGGTGCCGCGCTTCCACATGACGCTGGGCACCGGCCCAGGCGTGATGGAACCTTTCGAGAAGAAGGTGCGCGACGCCGTTCGCGACAACAAGGTCACCTTCAAGTTCCGGCACCAGGTGGACGGCCTGATCACCTCCAACGGCGCCGTCACCGGCGTGCGCGGCAGCGTCCTGGAGGCCAGCAGCGCCGCGCGCGGCACCCCCAGCTCCCGCAAGAAGATCGGCGACTTCGAGCTGCACGCACCGATGGTCGTGGTCACCTCCGGCGGCATCGGCGCCGACAAGGACCTGGTGCGCCGCAACTGGCCGGCCCGCCTGGGCCCGGCACCACAGCGCCTGGTCACCGGCGTCCCGGCCCACGTGGACGGCCGGATGCTGGCGATCACCGAACTGGCAGGCGGCCGCCTGGTCAACCGAGACCGCATGTGGCACTACACCGAGGGCATGATCAACCACACGCCGATCTGGCCGGACCACGGCATCCGCGTGCTGGCGGCACCGTCGTCCCTGTGGCTCGACGCCCGAGGCAAGCGCTTCCCCAACCCGGGCATCCCGTCACTGGACACGCTCGGCACCCTGGAGCTGATCGGCAGGTCCGGCTACGACTACTCGTGGTTCGTCCTGAACAAGAAGATCATCGACAAGGAGTTCGTGCTCTCCGGCTCAGAGCAGAATCCGGAGATCACCGCCAAGAACCTGATCGCCTACCTGGCAATGCGCCTGCTGAACAGCACGCCACCGCCGGTGAAGGCGTTCATGGACAAGGGCGTCGACTTCGTGATCAAGAACAACCTGCCTGACCTGGTAGCGGGCATGAACGCCCTGACCGGCCAGAACCTGATCAACCTGGACGATCTCCGCCGCCAGATCACCATCCGGGACCAGCAAACGGACAACCCGTTCTCCAAGGACGTCCAGGTGATGGGCATCCGCAACTCCCTGGCCTACAGCGGCGACAGCCTCGCCCGCACAGCGAGCTTGCACAAACTCCTGGACGCGGGCTCCGGCCCACTGATCGCAATCAGGATGAACATCCTGACCCGCAAAACCCTGGGCGGCCTGCAAACCGACCTGCAGGGCCGCGTACTGGGCGCGAACGCCCAACCAATCCGCGGCCTCTACGCAGCAGGCGAAGTAGCAGGCTTCGGAGGCGGCGGCGTACACGGCTACCGAGCCCTGGAAGGCACGTTCCTGGGCGGCTGCCTGTTCTCCGGCCGAGCAGCAGGCCGAGCAGCCGCAGCAGAAAGCGCCTAGCGCCCACAATCCCGGGGTCTGCGGTCTCCCCTGTTGACCGCAGACCCCGCACCGAATGCCCACGCATTCGCGAAGCCGAAGGCGAGCCGTCCTTACCGCAAGGCAAGGGCGGTGGGTCCCGTCACGAGTCGCGCCATAGCTCTTGCTGCATGCAGGTAGGGGTGTCAACTCGACACGCTTTCGTCGAGTTGACACCCCTACCTGCATGTGGCCCGCTCTTGGTGCGGCTCGTGACGAGACCCCACCGCCACAACGCACCCTCAACGCAACAGGCGTGCCATCAACCCACCCACGGCGTCACCCCCCGATCAGATTGCCGGGGTCTGGGGCAGAGCCCCAGGAAAACGCACGCAACCGCAAGCCCGCTGCCCGCAAGGTGACCACCCACAAGAGTCGCGCACCGCCCGCACCTTTGACATACCCATACCCCCCTAGGGTATAAATGTGACGAGCCCACCGCACCCCCGGACAACCACCCGGCCGAGCGATGGCAGGAACGGAGCGAGACATGCACGGCTACGCCACCACGAAAGACGCCCACCTGCGCCGCCTACGCAGAATCGAAGGCCAGGTCCGCGGCTTGCAACGGATGATCGACCAGGACGAGTACTGCATAGACGTGCTCACCCAGATCTCCGCGGCCACCAGGGCGTTGCAGGCAGTCTCACTGGGGCTGCTCGACGAGCACCTCAAGCACTGCGTGAGCCAGGCCATGACCGAGGGCGGCACCACAGCCGACGCGAAGATCGCGGAGGCAAGCGACGCCATCGCCCGCCTGGTCCGCTCCTAACCCGCGACCTGCGAGGAATACGACCATGACCGAGTCCGTCCACACCGCCAGCGCGACGAACTGGCGGGCTGACCAGTGAAGACCGGATACAAGGTCGCGCTCTACACCGCGACACTGGCAGTGGTGTTCGGCGCAACCTGGGCGGCAGGCGCCGCAACCGGACCACCGGAAACACCCGCGGCCCACAGCGAGGAAGCCACGCACGGCGACGAAACCACACACGGCGGCCACGAGGTGACCCCGGTCAAGATCCCACCAGGACTGTCCGTTTCAGACAACGGCTACACCCTGCGCCTGAACGAGAACAAGTCGCTGGCCTTCCACATAGAAGGCCCGGACGGTCAGCCGGCGACGAAGTTCGAGGTCGAACACGAGAAGCGCCTGCACCTGATCGTGGTCCGCCGCGACGGCTCGAACTTCCAGCACGTCCACCCTGAAATGGCACCGGACGGCACGTGGTCGATCCCCCTGGGCCTCCCCGACGCAGGCAGCTACCGGGTGTTCGCCGACTTCAAGCCGGAGGACGGCCCCAAGACCACCCTGGGCGCGGACGTCCACACACCAGGCGACTACCGCCCGAAGACCTACGCCGACAGCCGCACGTTCACCGCAGACGGCTACGAGGTATCCCTCACGGGTGAGCTCAACCCGGGCAAGGCGTCGACCGTCACCATCGAGATCAGCAAGAACGGCAGACCGGTGACGGATCTGCAGAACTACCTGGGCGCCAAGGGACACCTGGTCGCGCTGCGCGCGTCCGACCTGGCGTACCTGCACGTGCACCCGGAGGAGAGCGACCAGGTGAAGTTCGCGGTCGAGGTCCCGACGGCCGGCAGGTACCGGCTGTTCCTGGACTTCCAGCACGAGGACCAGGTCCGCACCGCGGAGTTCACGCTCACGACGCACGAGGAGGGCGGTCATGGCCACTGACACCATCGAGATCTCGATCGGCGGCATGACCTGCGCATCCTGCGCGGCCCGGATCGAGCGCAAGCTCAACAAGCTGGACGGCGTCGAGGCGTCGGTGAACTACGCGACCGAGAAGGCGCGGATCAGCTACGCGGGCGAACTCACGCCCGCCGACCTGGTGAAGGTGGTCGAGGACACCGGCTACACCGCCGAACTCCCCGCCGCAGCCCCGGCCGAGAAGCCGGGCGACGACCCGGTGAGGACGTTGCGGGAGCGGTTGATCACGTCGGCCGTGCTGTCGGTGCCGGTGGTCGTGCTCGCGATGGTCCCGGCCCTGCAGTTCACGTACTGGCAGTGGCTGTCGCTGGCCCTAGCCGCGCCGGTCGTCACGTATGCCGCGTGGCCGTTCCACAAGGCGGCGTGGACGAACCTCAGGCACGGCGCCGCCACGATGGACACGCTGATCTCGATCGGCGTGGGGGCGGCGTTCCTGTGGTCGCTCTACGCGCTGTTCCTCGGCACGGCGGGCACGCCCGGCATGACGCACGGGTTCACGTTCACCATCGAGCGGATGGCCGGGACCGGCAGCATCTACCTCGAGGTCGCGGCGGGCGTCACGACGTTCATCCTGGCCGGGCGCTACTTCGAGGCGCGGTCCAAGCG
Organism: Lentzea californiensis; assembly: GCF_024648825.1. Lineage (GTDB taxonomy): Bacteria > Actinomycetota > Actinomycetes > Mycobacteriales > Pseudonocardiaceae > Lentzea > Lentzea californiensis. The sequence continues at coordinate 309,857 of NZ_JANBBE010000011.1, read as the reverse complement.
GCGGGCCGGGGCGGCGTTGCAGGCGCTGCTCGAACTCGGCGCCAAGGAGGTCGCGGTCCTGAGGGACGGCCGTGAGGTCCGCGTCCCGGCGGACGAGCTCGAGGCCGGCGACCGGTTCGTCGTCCGTCCCGGCGAGAAGATCGCCACGGACGGCGTCGTCGAGGAAGGCACCTCGGCTGTCGACGCGAGCATGCTCACCGGTGAGTCGGTGCCGGTGGAGGTGCGGCCCGGTGACGCGGTGGCCGGTGCGACGGTCAACGCCGGCGGGCGGCTCGTCGTGCGCGCCACGCGGATCGGGTCGGACACGCAGCTCGCGCAGATGGCCCGGCTGGTCGAGGAGGCGCAGAACGGCAAGGCCGAGGTGCAGCGCCTCGCGGACCGGATCTCGGCCGTGTTCGTGCCGATCGTCATCGCTCTCGCGGTGGGCACGCTCGGGTTCTGGCTCGGCATGGGCGGCGGCGTGGGAGCGGCGTTCACGGCCGCGGTCGCGGTGCTGATCATCGCCTGCCCGTGTGCGCTGGGCCTGGCGACGCCGACGGCGCTGCTCGTCGGCACCGGCCGGGGTGCCCAGCTCGGCATCCTGATCAAGGGCCCGGAGGTGCTGGAGTCCACCCGCCGCGTCGACACCGTGGTGCTCGACAAGACCGGCACGGTGACGACGGGCCGGATGAGCCTGGTGAGCGTTCACACCGCCGAGGGTGAGGACGAGGACGAGGTCCTGAAGCTCGCCGGGGCGCTGGAGAACGGGTCCGAGCACCCGATCGCCAGAGCGATCGTCCAGGCCGCGGGCGACGTGCCCGCCGTCGAGGACTTCCAGAACGTCGAGGGTCTCGGCGTGCAGGGCGTGGTGAACGCTCACGCGGTGCTCGTGGGCCGGGAACGCCTGCTCAGCGACTGGAGCGTGCAGCTCGACCCCCGTCTCACCGAGGCCCGGGAGGCGGCGGAACGGCAGGGGCGCACGGCGGTGCTGGTCGCGTGGGACGGCAAGGCCCGGGGCGTGCTGGTCGTCGCGGACACGGTGAAGCCCACGTCGAAGGAGGCCATCGCGGGCCTCCGGCGGCTCGGGCTGCGTCCGGTGCTGCTGACCGGCGACAACAGGGCCGCGGCGGAAGCGGTGGCGGCCGAGGTCGGCATCGACGAGGTCATCGCCGAGGTGCTGCCGGCCGACAAGGTCGACGTCGTGAAGCGCCTGCAGGACGAGGGACGCGTCGTGGCGATGGTCGGGGACGGCGTGAACGACGCCGCCGCGCTCGCCCAGGCCGATCTGGGCCTGGCCATGGGCACCGGCACGGACGTCGCGATCGAGGCCAGCGACCTCACGCTGGTGCGCGGTGACCTGCGGGCCGCCGTCGACGCGATCAGGCTGGCGCGGCGCACGCTCAGCACGATCAAGGGCAACCTGTTCTGGGCGTTCGCCTACAACGTCGCCGCACTGCCGCTGGCGGCGCTGGGCCTGCTCAACCCGATGATCGCGGGGGCGGCCATGGCGTTCTCGTCGGTGTTCGTGGTGAGCAACAGCCTGCGGTTGCGCGCCTTCCGCTGACAGGACCCTCACGGGCGGTTTCGTAGCCTCGGCACATCAGTTCCGGACAGGAGGAGCGGTTGTGCCGAGGTTTGCGCTGGTCTTGACGCTACTGGTGGCGTTGGGCGCGTGCTCCTCGCCGCCACCCGCGCCCGTCCCGGCGCCTGCGTCCGGCAGCGAGCAGCCGCCGGACGAGCAGCAGGTCCACGTGTCGATCGGCGACTCCTACGCGACGGGCTTCGGGCCGGGCGGCACCGCTGAGAGCTTCGCGCAGATCGTCGCGAGGGAGTCGGGCCTCGAGCTGATCAACCTGGCCTGCAACGGCGCCACGTCCGCCGACCTCGCCTCCAAACCGGCCTGCGGGCCCGACGCCGGCGGCAAGACCCAGCTCGACGCCGCGGTCGACGCGCTGCGCGGCCGCAAGACCGGCCTGGTCACGGTGGTGATCGGCGGCAACGACCTGGCGCCGTGCGCGCTGTCGCAGGAACCGCTGGAGTGCGCGACCAGGACCGTCGCCGACATCCAGACCAACGTCGCCGGCGCGCTCACCGAACTGAGGGAGGCCGCGCCGGACGTGAAGATCGTCGGGCTGACCTACCCGGACGTCTTCCTCGGCGCCTGGGTGAACCCGTCGTTCCCGAACGGCAAGAACCTCGCCCGGCTGTCGGTCACGATGTTCCAGGACTTCAACACGAAGATCGCGGCCCAGTACGGCAGGTTCGGCGCGAAGTTCGCCGACGTCACGAGCTCGACCGGCGGCTACGGCGCGCTGACCGAGCTGACGCAGGACCCGAAGTACGGCCAGATCCCGGCCTCGGTCGCCAAGGTGTGCACGCTCACCTACTTCTGCGACCGCACCGACGTTCATCCGACGCCCGCCGGTCACCAGGCGATCGCGGAGGCCGTCACCGCGGCGAGTCGCTGACGTCACGCGACTGGGCGATCTCCGGCGAACCGGGTCGGGGTTTTCCCCGTATTACCCGAAAGACCCTGTTGATCAGCCGCTCGGCCTGACAGTCTCTGGAACCCGTTGCCGCACCGAGGAAGTGGTTGATGACCGTGCTCCCGCACAGCACCGACGTCCTGCACCGGCTGAACGACGCCGTCGACGGCTTCCTGCGCAGTGAGAGGGAGTTCGACCTCGCGGACCCGTCGGCGCACATGCTGGTCGGTGGCCGTTTGCGCACGCTCAGCACGCAGATCGGCGCGGCCGTGCTCGCGGGCGTGCCGGACGAGGACATCGCCGCGATCGTCCAGCCCGCGCGCTCGAAGTGTTCACGCTCCCCCTTCACGCGTGACGAGAACGAGTGGGCGCGCGGCTATCCGAGTGACTTCCAGCTGGTCGAACACGTGATGGCGCAGGCGAACAACTCCCAGGCCGGCACGCTCGGCTGGCACGTCGAGGCGCACCTGCAGGGCTCCGCGATCACCCAGCAGCAGCGCAACCGGGTGATGCACCAGGCCCGGCTGATCAGCGACTGCCTGACCGCGCCGCGGGGCGGCCCGCGTTCGGTGCTGCTGATCGCGTCCGGCGCCGCCCCCGACCTGCGGCTCATCCCGCCGGGCATCCTGCGGCCCGGCGACCGGTTCGTGCTCACCGACGTCGACCCGGACGCGCTGGAACTGGCGCAGAAGCGGCTCGGGCTGCTGGGCGAGGTCACGACCGCGGTTCCCGGCAACGTGTTCCGCGCGCTGCCGAAGCTCGCCGAGCTCGGGCCGTTCGACCTGGTGCTGGTCAACGGCCTGTACGACTACCTCAACGACAAGGCGGCCGTGCGGCTGACCGAGGCCGTGCTGACCAGGCTCTGCCGTCCCGGCGGCACGTTCTACTTCTCCAGCAGCACGACCGGCAACCCGTTCCGGTGGTCGCTCGAGTACCTGATGGACTGGTCGGTGGTCGAACGCGACGAGCGCGCCGTCCGGGCGTTGCTGCCGGGCTGCGACGTGTCCGCGGGCCCCGACCCGACCGGGCTGGCGCTGCTCACGCACGTGCGCACCAGGCGGTGACGACGTCCCGGACGCTCAGCGCAGGCCGTGGGCGATCCGGGTCACGAAGGCCGCCAGCCGGTCCGGCGTGAACTTCTCCGGGTCGGTGAGCACGAGGCGGCCGGACATCTCGGCGAGGGCGAGCATCGCGTGGCCCAGCAGGGCCGAGTCGAGGTCGTCGAGGCGGCCGAGCTCCTTCAGGCCCAGGGCGGCGAGGTCCTCGATCTGGGCCAGCACGCCGGCGCGGACCAGCTCGACCTGGTCGCGGAACTCGGGCGGGGTGCCCTCCGGCGGGAGCAGCACGAGGCGCCAGCGGTCAGGGGCCTCGACCACGGCGTTCACGAAGACCCGGACGGCGTCGGCGAAGGCGTCGTCCGGGGTCCGGGTGGCGAAGTCCGTGGGCAGGGCGGCCAGGACCTGTTCGGTGGCGCGGCCGGCCTCGCGTTCGAGCAGGGCGCTGATGAGCTCGCCCCGGTTGGCGAACAGGTCGTAGAGCACGGGCTTGGTGACTTCGGCGTGTTTCGCGACCGACTCCATGGTCACGGTGTCGAACCCGGCCGGGATGAGGCTCAGCGCGGCGTCCAGCAGCTGCTCGCGGCGCTGCTCCGGCGGCAGGCGGCGGGCGTACTTGCGACGCGTTGTGTTCACCCCGCCATATTGCTACGGTGGCGTAGCTTTCACAAAGCTACGCAGGCGTAGTAATTGGCGGAGGTACTGCGATGGAGCCGGACAACCTCGTTCTGCAGCCGCGTGACGTGCAGTTCGACTGGTCGACCCTGCCGATGCACTGGGTGCCGGACGAGCCGGTGACCACGCACGTCATGAACGTCCTGCACCTGCTGCTGCCCGAGGGCGAGCGGTGGTTCGTGCGGACGTTCCAGCAGGCCGTGCCGCTGATCTCCGACGACACGCTGCGCGAGGACGTGCTCGGGTTCATCGGGCAGGAGGCCATGCACGCCGAGGCGCACAGCGAGGTCCTGGACCACCTGCTCGCCAACGGACTGGACCCGCGGCCGTTCACCCGGCAGATGGAGCACGTCTTCCAGCGGATCCTCGGCCCCCAGGCCGGGCTGACCGGGGAACAGGCGCGCGAACAACTGATCGAACGGGTCGCGATCGTCGCCGCCGTCGAGCACTTCACGGCCTACCTGGGCGACTGGATGCTGAACGCCGGCGCGCTCGACCGGGCGGGCATCCACCCGGTGATGCTGGACCTGCTGCGCTGGCACGCCGCCGAGGAGGTCGAGCACCGCAGCGTCGCGTACGACCTGATGTGCCACCTCGACCGCCGGTACGTGCGGCGGGCGCGGGCGATGCTGCTGGTCGCGCCGGTGCTGTTCTGGCTGTGGGTGCGCGGGGCGCGGTTCATGGTGCGCGCGGACCGGACCACGACGGTGCGGCTCACCTGGCGGGAGTTCGCGCGGGCTGCCAGGCGCGGCTTGCTGCCGAAGCTGCCGGAGGTCTTCCGGGCGTTCCTGCGGTACTTCCACCCGGCTTACCACCCGAAGCAGGAAGGGTCGACGGCGCAGGCGATCGCGTACCTCGCCTCCTCCCCCGCCGCCCGCGAGGCGCACTGATGCTCACCGGCCTGACCCGGTTCGGGAACCTCTACGACGCCGCGGTCACGCGGTTCGGCGGCCGGGCGCGACCCGGTGCCGCGCGCGATGCGTTGTGGCTCGACGTCGTCGAACGCTCACAGGTCGCGGAGGGCGTGGTCTCCCTCCGCTTCGGCGGGCCGGCACTGCCCGCCTGGCAACCCGGCTGCCACCTCGACCTGCACCTGCCGTCCGGGCTGCGCCGCCAGTACTCGTTGTGCGGTGATCCGGGCGAGGACACCTACCGGATCGCGGTCCGCGAGGTCGGCGCCGGTTCGCGCGAGGTGCAGGCCCTGCGGGTCGGCGACCGGATCCAGGTGCGGGGACCGCGCAACGCCTTCCCGTTCGCCGGGATCGGGCCCGTCGTGTTCGTGGCGGGCGGCATCGGGATCACCGCGATCCTGCCGATGGTGCACGCGGCCGCGCGGGCGGGCCTCGACTGGCGGCTCGTGTACTGCGGGCGGTCGACGGCGGCGATGCCGTTCCTGGACGAGCTCCCAGCCGGCCGCGTCGACGTGCGGATCGGACGCGGCCCGGCGCTGCTCGGGGACGCATCGCCGCGAGGCGCCGTGTACTGCTGTGGACCGGCGTCGATGCTCGACCAGGTGCGAGCCGAGTTCTCGTCGCGCTGGCTGCACTTCGAACGCTTCAGCCCTCCGCCGATCGTCGACGGGCGGCCGTTCGCGGTCGAGCTGCGGCGCAGCGGGGTATCCCTCGACGTGCCGGCCGACCGGTCGGCGCTCGACGTGATCAGGGACTTCCGGCCGTCGGTCGCCTACTCCTGCCGGCAGGGGTTCTGCGGCACGTGCGACGTCGGCGGCGTGCGGATCTGCGTGGACCGGCCCACCGGTGACCGACTCGTCTTGGAGGACATGTGAAGGTGCGTTCCGGGGAAGTCGAACTCGCCGTGCAGGTGCGCGGCACGTCCGGCCCGACGGTGGTCCTGGTGCACGGGTATCCGGACACGCATGAGGTCTGGGACCGCGTGGCCGCCTTCCTGGAGAAGGACTTCCGCGTCGTCACGTACGACGTGCGCGGCGCCGGTGAGTCGACGCCGCCGTCCACTGAGGACGGTTACCGGCTCGAACGGCTGGCGGCGGACCTGTTCGCGGTGATCGACGCGGTCAGCCCGGACGAGCCGGTGCACCTGGTCGGCCACGACTGGGGGTCGATCCAGTCCTGGGAGGCGGTGACCACGCCCGGCGCGCGGATCGCCACGTTCACCTCCATCTCCGGACCGTGCCTCGACCACATGGCGCACTGGTCGCGGAAGGGGTTGTCGATCGCCCGCCTCCGGCAGTTGCTGCGATCCTGGTACATCGGCGCGTTCCAGCTGCCGGTGGTCGCGCCCCTGTTCTGGCGGCTCTACCTCGGCCCGCGCTGGGGAGGCGTGCTGCGGCGGCTGGAGGGCGTCGAGGTCAAGCCCGCGCGCACGATCACCTCCGACGCGGTGCGCGGGATCTCGTTGTACCGAGCCAACATCCGGCAGGTCATGCGGTCGCCGCGGCAGCGTTTCGCACCCATGCCGGTGCAGGTCGTCCAGCCGGTCCACGACCGCTACATCCGCACCGAACCGCTGGACCTCGAAAGCTGGGTGCCGTCGCTCACGCGCAGGAAGATCGCGGCCGGGCACTGGGCGCCGCTGAGCCACCCGGAGCCGCTCGCCCGGATGATCAGCGAGTTCGTCTCGGACTCCACGCCGAAGCGCGAACTCGTCGTGATCACGGGTGGTGGCAGCGGCATCGGGCGGGCGACCGCGGTGGCGTTCGCCAAGGCGGGTGCTCGGGTCGTGGTGTCCGATGTGGACTTCGCCGCGGCAAAGGAGACGGCGGGCATGGTGGACGGCCACGCCTACGAGGTCGACGTGCGCTCAGAGGAGGCGGTACGGGCCTGGGCGCGGCAGGTCGCGGACGAGCACGGAGTGCCCGACGTGGTCGTGAACAACGCCGGCATCGGCCACTCCGGGTCGTTCCTGTCGACCTCGACCGAGCAGTGGCAACGGGTGCTGGACGTCAACCTGTGGGGTGTCGTGCACGGCTGCCGGGCGTTCGGCGAGCTGATGGTCGAACGCGGCGAGGGCGGCCACATCGTGAACCTGTCCTCGGCGGCGGCCTACCTGCCGTCGAAGATCCTCTCCGCGTACGCCACCAGCAAGGCGGCGGTGTTCATGCTGTCGGACTGCCTGCGAGCCGAGCTGGCGCCGCACGCCATCGGCGTCAGCGCGATCTGCCCGGGAGTGGTGAACACGAACATCACCGCGACCACGACGTTCTCCGGTGTCAGCTCCGAGGAGGAGCGCCGCAAGCAGGACCGAGCGTCCCGGATCTACGGCCAGCGTGGCTTCGGCCCCGAAGGCGTGGCGCGCGAGATCGTGCGAGCGGTGCGCCGCAACAAGCCCGTCGTGCCGGTGACGGCGGAGGCCAGGGCGGCCCGGCTCGCCAGCCGGGTCGCACCGGGCCTCCTGCGCACGTTCGCCAAGCTAGACCTCGGCTAGTTCCCCACCGAACGCGGCGGCGAGGCGGAGCCAGGGCGCGGCCTCCTCCGGCCGGCCCTGCCGCTCCAGCGTGCGGCCGAGCAGCAGGTGGGCGTAGTGCTCGACGGGGGCGCGGTCCACGATCACGCGGAGTTGCGCCTCGGCCTTGTTCAGCTGCGCCGAGTGGTAGTAGGCGCGGGCGAGCAGCAGGTGGAGGTCCGTCTGGAACGGCACCTCGCCGGCGACAGCAGCCAGCAGTTCCGCGGCCTTCACGTAGTCGCGGGACTCGAACAGCAGCTGCGCGCGCTCCCACCTCTCGGCAGGCGTCTCGACGTGATCGGCGTCGAACAGGCGCATCGCCGTCACCCAGCGATCCGCCGCCGGCTCACCGTTCGGCTGGTAGGCGTTGAACATCGTGCTGTCGTGCACCGAGAGTTCGTTGTTCATCGAACCTCCCTTCCGGCGCGTACAACGCCTCGCAGGGGCAGGTATTCCCACGTGTGGTCCTGCCAGATCAACCGCGAACGTTCTTCCGGGTACGCGGTGACCTCGTCCTGGACGTCGAAGACCCGCGTGGTGCGGTCGGCGGAGTAGGCGAGCCAGCCGGGGTCACCGTTCACGGCGAACCCCGTCCACGCCGCCCGCATCCGGGCCGACACCGCCTCCACCTCCGGCGTGATCTCGCCGAGCACCGCGGCCGCCTGCCCGCGGTCGAGGTTGCCGAACACCAGCGGCACGTCGACCCCGTGGCACGCGCGGAACACCTCGGTCGGCTCGAAGGCCACCACGTAGACGTGCGCGCGGCCGCCCGCCGCCACCTGCGCCTCCGCGAGGTGCAGCGACGGCATCCGGAACAGCCAGTCCGAGCAGACCACCTCGAACAGCTCCTCCGGCTCCACCTCCGGATACGCGAGGCCCGGCGCGAACACCTCCAGCGCCTCCGACGCCTGCTCCGGCGTCACGCTGCCGATCAGACCCTCCAACACGGACAGAAGCCGCTGCTCGTGGCGTGTGTGCCCGGTGATCAGCTCGACATCGCGGCCGGAGCCCGACTTCAGCGCCTCCCACGGCGTCATCGGCAGGACGTCGCCGTCGACCACCGGCGCGAACGGGACCATCTTGTGCGCGGCCTGGCCCCACCGCTCGAACTGCCGCATCTTGGCCATGACCTCGTCGCCCGCGGAGGGCAGCAGTTCCGGTTCCACAGTGGACAAATCGGCGGCGGTGGGGCGCAACCCGAGCTCGGCAGCGCACGCGGCAGCGATGTCCGCGGCCAGTTCCGGCGAGAAGAACGTGCCCGGCACGCTGCTCGCGATCGCGCGGTGGAACAGGCCCGCGGCGCGGGGCATCGCCAGCAACGCCGCCACCGAACCACCGCCCGCCGACTGGCCGAAGACCGTCACGCGGGCCGGATCACCACCGAACGCACGGATGTTGTCGCGCACCCACTCGAGCGCCGCGACCTGGTCCAGCAGGCCGCGGTTCGCGGGGGCGCCCTCGATCAGCGCGAACCCCTCGATGCCGACGCGGTAGTTGAACGTCACCACGACGACACCGCCGGACGCGAGCCGCGCGCCGTCGTACTCGGGCAGGCCGGACATGCCGACCGTGTAGGCGCCGCCCTGGATCCACACCATCACCGGCAGGTCGCCGGCGACGTCGGGCGACCAGACGTTCACCGTCAGCCACTCGTCACCGGCGGCGCCCATGCCGTCCATGCCGAACACCGCGGCCTGCGGTGGCGGCGGCCCGAACGCCAGCACCTCTCGCACGCCGTCCCACGCCAAGACCGGTTGCGGTGCGGCGAAACGGAACTCCCCGACCGGCGGCGCCGCGAACGGGACGCCGCGGAACACCGCCATCCCCTGCTCAGCGGTGCCGCGAACCGTGCCGCCGGTGACTCGAACCTCGACCATGGCCGAATGGTCGGCGCACGGCCCGCGAAAAAGCCAGGGATTTACCGCTGAGCGGTCCGGACAGATGCTCAGGCCGTGACGACGACCTTCGCTCGCGCGTGCTCCGACTCGACGTGCCGGATGGCGTCGGCCACGTCGGTCAGCGGGTAGGTCCGCTCGATCACCGGCACGAGCTGCCCCGACTGCGCGAGCTCCGCCAGCGCGGCCAGGTTGTCCCTGCTGGGCTTGGCCTCCAGCACCACGAGCCGCTGCCGCGAGAACGACGCGAGCAGCTTGCCCTGGATGATCAGCCGGTACGGCCCGAACAGCACTCCCCCGGTGAAGCTGCCGCCGCCGGACAGCACCAGCGTGCCGTCGTCGGCGAGCAGCGCCCGCAACTCGCCCATGGACCTGTTCCCCACCAGGTCGAAGACGAGGTCGTAGCGTTGCCCGGAACGCGTGAAGTCCGTGGTCTCGTAGTCGACGACGTGGTCGGCGCCGACCGAGCGGACCTGCTCGACGTTGCGCGTGCTGCACACCCCGGTCACGACCGCCTTGCGCGCCTTGGCGACCTGCACCGCCAGCAGCCCCACCCCGCCGGACGCGCCGTTGATCAGCACCTTCTGCCCGGCCCGCAGGTCCTTCAGCCCCATCCACGCCGTGTTGCCCGCCAGCGGGAGCGTCGCCGCCTGCTCGAACGTGAGGTTGGACGGCTTGTGCTGGACCAGGTTCGCGGGCACCCGGACGTATTCGGCGAAGGACCCCTCGACCTCGCCGAACACCTCGTCCCCGACCTGCACCATGCCGCCCACACCCGGCCCGGTCTCCTCGACCACGCCCGCGAAGTCCATCCCCCGGATCCGCGTCTTCGGCCCCTTCAAGCCCAGGAACAGCCGCGCGAAGTACGGGTCACCGCGCATGATGTGCCAGTCGGCGGCGTTCACCGACGACGCCCGCACCCGCACCAGCACCTCGCCGGCGGCGGGCACGGGGCGTTCGACCTCCTGCAGTTCCAACACGTCCGCAGAGCCATACCTGTCCTGGACGATCGCCTTCATCGCGGCCTCCCTCGCTTGTGCAGGAAGGTAAGCGGCGGCGACACCTTGGCACATCAGGGACGACCCCTAGGGTCACCCGGCATCACCTCGCGGGCGAACTGCTCGGCGGCGGCGAACGCCTCGGCGTACCGGGCCAGGCGTTCGGAGCGGTAGTCCTCCGTTCTCGGGTCCCAGTCCTCGTTCTCGCCGGGGAGGTACGCGATGAGGTCGACGTGCGAGAGGAACGCGGCCAGCTCGGGACGTCCGGTCCTGATCAGTTCTTCGAGCCGGTCACGGGGAAAGCCGCACGAGCTGCGATGGCCGTGGTAGTCGTCGATCACGCCCAGGTACAGCGCGTCCAGGTTCGGGAACGACTCCGGCGCCACGACCTCGGCGGGAAGCGGCGCGCTGTGGCGGCGGCGGTGCGCGGTCCAGACGTCCTGTTCCAGGTCCAGTTCGAGAAGTCGTTGTGCCGCGCGGGATCTGGCCAGATCCACCAGGCCGTCGTCACCGATGACGTTCTCGTGCAGGTTCAGTTCCCACAGCTGCGGCAGCACCGGCCAGGCGGCGAGTGCACGCGCGCTATCGGAGCCGATGTTGTTGTGCGCCAGGGAGAGGCTTTCCAGCAGCGGAGCGTTCGGCGGCAGCAACGCCGGGTCACCGAACGCGCAGTCGTCCAGCACCAGCGTCCGGAGGGTGCGCTAGGCGGGCGCTGCCGGCAACGACGGCAGGTCGCCCAGCGGGTTGCTCGACACGTCCAGGAACTCGAGCGGCAGCTCCAGCACCGAACGGAGGCCCGCTGGTGTGAGACCCGTGGCCGCGAGGTTCAGCCGCTTCAAGCCCTTGTGCCGTGCCACGGCCTGAGCGCCCGCGTCGCCGATCGGCTGTGGCCGCGCACGGCTGTAGTGCGGCGTCCCGCTCACGCAACCGAGGTCGAGGTGTTCGAGCACGGGCAAGCGGGCGGCGAGCAGCTTTCGCACACCTGCGGGACCGAGGTAGTTCCCGTTCAGGTCCAGGTGCCGCAGCCTCGGGTACTCGGCGGCGAACGCGTCGGCGCTGCGGTCGGTGGCAACGAGGCCGGTCAGGGCGAGCTTCTCGATGATCGCGGCGTCGGTGGCGCCCAGGACAAGAGCGATCACGTCGTCGCCGCCCGGCAGGTCCGCAAGGGTCAGTTCGGTGAGCTGCCGCAGCACGGCTTCGGCCGCGATCAGGCCGCGCGCACCACCCCTGTTCAGGTGCGACCCGTGCACGGTGAGGCTGCGGAGGTTCGTCAGTCGCGCGCGGGAGAAGAACTCCTCGGACGCGATCTCGTCCTGCTCGACCGCGTCCTTGCCGCAGCGGAACCCGATCTCGAGCCGCTCCAGTGCGGCGAGTCCTTCGAACCCGGCCAGCTCGCTTGCCTCGCCGACGCTCCGCACGAGCACGGTGACGGAGGTCAGGTCCGGTGCGAAACCGTTGCGCAGCAGGTGGAGCAGGTCATCCGCGAGCAGACCCGCGTGTTTCAGCCCGGTCGGCCGCTCGATGCGCAGTGGTGGGTTGTCGAGGCCCCACAGGCTCTCCCGCACCCGCACGACCGTCAGCGACTCCAGCCGGGCCACCGCGTCGCTCGCCGCGAACCGCGCCATCGGTTCCGCGTCGAACTCCCACAGTCCCGCGACCTCCACCGAACGCAGGTTCCGCCAGTGGTCCGCTGTCTCGGCGAACGCCGCCACCTGGCGGTGGCCGAACGGGGCGAGCTTCAGGTCGGTGACCGCACGCACCTCGGCACAGGTCCGCGGATCGGGAAGCGCCAGTGCGCGCATCCCCTGACGGACACCGCTGCCGAGGTCGAGCGAGCGGACCAGCGGCCACACCGGTCTGATGAAACCGGCTTCCAGTGCGGCGATCCACGGGTACGGAGCCTGGCGGGTCTCGTCCGGCCAGGAGGCCAGCTGTTCTTCGCACCACGCAAGAAGATCCTCGCCGGACCTCGTCACGGCAGCACAAAGCGCGCGGAACGCCAAGGTGCTCGGCGTTCCGCGCAGCGCTCTCGCGATTTCCTCGTCCACCCGCCCGAACCTACTGCGGGAGCTGTTCGCCCGTCTGCTCTTTGACCATGTGCTCGGCGTACCAGTCGGGCCAGTTCTCGTCGTACTCGCCGCCGTTGCGCGTCTCGTGCTCGCCGTGGGCCACCGCGGCCCTGCGCAACGCCGCAGCCAGGTCGGTGATCGAGCCGTAGGACGTGTCGTCGGAGTCGACGCGGCCGGGCAGGCGGGTCGTGACCTCCTGCAGGATCCACGTGTTGCCGTCCGGGTCGGCGAACTCGGCGCGGGTGAAGTAGCTGCGGCGCTCGGGGTCCGCGCCTTCGACGGGGCCGTCCGGGCCGCCGTGGAACAGCGGGCCGACCTTGATCCCCGCCGCCAGCAGGGCCTCGTGCGTCTCGACGACGTCCGCGACGACCAGGAAGTGTCTGCCGGAGCCGGGTTCCGCGGTCGTGACGCCCTCGCCGAAGTGGATGGACGCGCCGGATCCGTAAGGGGTGAACTGCACGACCCACGGCGGGGTGACGTCCTGGCGCCAGCCGAGGCCGCGGTAGAACTCCTTGGCGCGCTCCACGTCCGTGACGGGGATGACGGTGACTTCGAGCTTCATGTCGATCTGTTCGAGCTTCTTCACTTCGCTGCTTCCTTCGCGAGGTCGCGGAGTGCGTTGAGGAACGCCTCCGAAAAGGTGGGGAACGGCTGGATGACGTCGAGCAGCACGGACAGCGGGACCTTCGCGCGGATCGCGACGGTGGCCTGCTGCAACCACTCGCCCGCCTCCGGGCCGACGGCGTAGGCGCCGGTGAGGACTTCGCCGTCGGACACGAGAGTCAGGAATCCGGGCTTCGTGGCGTACTCACGGGTGTAGGTGGCTGTGCGCGCGACACCGGACAAGTGGGCGGTCGCGGTGTACTTCCCTTCTGCCGCACCGACCGCAGCGACCTCCGGAGAGGTGAACACGACGCGAGGAACGGCGCTGTAGTCGACCTCGGCCGGCGTGCCGAGGATGTTCGCGGCGGCGACGCGGCCCTGGTACTTGCCGACGTGGGTCAGGTTCCACTGGCCCGTGACGTCGCCGACCGCCCAGATGCCGTCCGCCACGTTCATCCGCCCGTCGGTGGCGATGCCGCGTGGATTCGCCTCGACACCAACGGTTTCAAGTCCGATGCCGTCGACCCGCGGGCGGCGGCCGGTAGCGACGAGGAGCTTGTCGCCGCGCAGCCGGGTGCCGTCCGGGAGGTCGAGCACGTACTCGTCGTCCTCGAACCGGGCCGCGGTGGCGCGCACGCCGAGGTGCAGTTCGACGCCGTCCGCGGCCAGTGCCTCGGTGAGCGCCCGGCCGGCTGCCTCCGGTTCGCGGGGCAGCAGCCGGTCGTCGCCCTCGACCAGGGCGACCTCGGAGCCGAGGCTCAGGAACGCCTGCGCCATCTCGACTCCCACAGGTCCGCCGCCCAGGACCAGCAGCCGGCGCGGGATCTCACGAACGCCGGTGGCCTCGCGGTTCGTCCACACCTCCAGGTCGCTCAGGCCCGGGATCGGCGGGAGGAAGGCCGACGAGCCGGTGGCGATCACGATGTGGTCGGCGGTGTAGGTCTGGTCGCCGACCGCGACGGTCCCCGGTCCGGCGATCTCGCCGTGGCCGCGCAGCACGTCGATTCCGGCGCTCTCGGCCCATTTCTCGCCGCCCGTGTCGTCGTAGGACGACACCATGAAGTCGCGCCAGTCGAGCACGGCCTTCACGTCGATGCCGCCGGTGACCGCCTCACTGGCGCCGGGGACCTCCTTCGCGGCCGCCACGGCCTCACCGGCACGCAGCAGGGTCTTGGACGGGATGCACGCCCAGAAGGAGCACTCGCCGCCGAGCAACTCGCGTTCGACCACCGCCACCCGCAGCCCGCCCTCGGCGACGGCGGCGGCGAAGTGCTCGCCGGGTGAGCCGCCGCCGATGACGATCACGTCGTAGTGCGAGGTCATCACACACGTCCCGGGAGGCGCGTCGTGACCTCCTGGAGCACCCAGCCGTTGCCGTCCGGGTCGCTGAACGAGGCGAACGAGCCGTAGCTGGTGCGGGCGGGGTCCGGGCCGGCGACCCGGCCGGTGGTGCCGGCGTGGTGGAAGACGCCGGTCTTGTCGTGGAAGACCTCGCTGACCTGCACGCCGCGGCCGATCAGGTCCTCGCGGGCGGCCTCGACGTCCTCGACGATCAGGTGCAGGCCCTCGACGCTGCCGGGTGCGGCGTTCGAGACGCCGGTGCCGAAGATGATCGACGCGGGTGAGCCGGTCGGCGTGAACTGGACCAGGCGGTAGCCCTCGTCGTCGGCGAACTCGGCGTCGAAGCGCCAGCCCAGCGCCTTGTAGAAGTGAACGGCCCGGTCGATGTCGCTGACCGGGATGACGGTCACCTCGAGCTTGTAGTCCATCGGGGTTCATCTCCTTCGTTCTGTCGATGACATGAGACTGCTCCCGCAAGGGGGTCGCTCGAACCCGTGGAACACCCTGGTCACCCCCTGGCCCGTAGGCTCGGACCCGTGTCGGACGAAGGTCTGCTCGGCAGACGTGCTGAGGGCGAGACGCTGGACCGGTTGCTCACGCGGGCGCGGTCCGGTGCCGGTCAGGTGCTGGTCCTGCGGGGTGAGGCCGGCATCGGCAAGACCGCGCTGCTCGACCGGGTGTCGGCGCGGGCCTCGGGTTTCCGCGTGACGCGGGCCGCCGGGGTCGAGTCCGAGAGCGCGTTCCCGTACGCGGGGCTGCACCAGCTGTGCGTGCCGTTCCTCGACCGGCTGGACCGGCTCCCGGCACCGCAGCGCGAGGCACTCGGCACGGCGTTCGGGATGGCCTCCGGGCCGCGGCCGACGCGGTTCATGGTGGGTCTGGCGGTGCTGACGCTGCTCGCCGAGGTCGCCGACGAGCAGCCGCTGGTGTGCCTGGTGGACGACGCGCAGTGGCTCGACCCGATGTCGTCGGCGGTGCTCGGGTTCGTCGCCCGCAGGCTGCTCGCCGAACGGATCGCGCTGGTCTTCGTGCTGCGCGAGGGCAACGACTACCTCGACGGGCTGCCCGAGCTGTTCGTGCGCGGCCTGGACGACGCCGACGCCCGCGCGTTGCTGGAGTCGGTGATCAAGGGACCGGTGGACGGCCGGGTGCGCGACCGGATCGTCGCCGAGGCCCGCGGCAACCCGCTGGCGTTGCTGGAACTGCCGCGCGAGGCGGCGGACGGGCTGGACCCGGGGCCGCTGACCAGCCGCATCGAGCAGAGCTTCGTCCGCCAGATCGCGCCGCTGCCCGCCGACACCCGGCTGCTGATGCTGACCGCCGCGGCCGAGCCGCTCGGCGACGCGACCCTGCTGTGGCAGGCGGCGGGCCTGCTCGGGCTGGGTGCGGACCCGGCGGCCGCCGCACTGGGCACCGGGTTGATCGAGTTCGGTGCCCGCGTCCAGTTCCGGCACCCGCTGGTGCGCTCCGCCGTCTACCGCTCGGCGTCCGCGGTGGACCGGCTGCGCGTGCACCGGGCGCTCGCCGACGTGACGGATCCGGCCATCGACCCGGACCGGCGTGCGTGGCACCGGGCGCAGGGCACCGCCGCACCGGACGAAGAAGTCGCCGCCGATCTGGAGAACTCGGCCGGTCGTGCCCAGGCCCGTGGCGGGCTGCTGGCCGCCGCCGCGTTCCTCGAACAGGCCGCCGTGCTGACGCCGGAACCCGGCCGCCGGGCTTCCCGCGAGCTCGCCGCCGCGCGGGCCAAGCGTGACGCGGGCGCGCTGGACGCCTCGTTGCGACTGCTGTCCGCCGTCGACGCGGGACCACCGGACGAGCACCGCAGCGCCCAGGTCGAGCACCTGCGCGGGCACATCGCGTTCGACCAGCGCCGGGTCGCCGACGCCGCGCCGCTGCTGTTCAGCGCGGCCCGCAGGCTCGCGCCGTTCGACGCCGACCTGGCCCGCGAGACGCACCTGGAGGCCCTCTCGGCCGCGATCTGGGCCGGCGCGCCGCTGGCCGACGCCGCCCGCACCGCTCCCCCGGCCCGCACCCCGCCCTGCGCCATGGACCTGGTGCTCGACGCGCTGACGACCCGCATCACCTCCGGCTACGCGGCGGCCGTCGCGCCCATGACCCGTGCGCTGGACGACCTGCGCGCGTTGAAGGTCGGCGCCGACGACATCAGCCGCGTGCCCTGGCTGTTCGGCAACCGCGCGGGCGGGATCGTCGCGACCGAGCTGTGGGACTTCGACACGCGCCGGGCGTTCGCCCAGCAGCAGGTCCGGCTGTCCCGCGACGCCGGCGCGCTCGTGCAGTTGCAGTTCGCACTGAACTTCCTGGCGGACAACGAACTCCTCGCCGGCGAACCCGCCGCCGCGCAGGCGTTGATCGAGGAGGACCAGCGCATCTCGGAGGTCACCGGCACCCCGCCGGTCGGCTACGCGGTGCTGCTGCAAGCCGCCTACCGCGGTGAGGACATGGCAACCGCGCGGGCGGAAGCGCTGGCGGCGGGCCAGGGACGGCTGGCCGTGATCGCCGACTGGACCGCCGCGATCCTCCACAACGGACTGGGCCGCCACGACCTCGCCCGCGCCGCCGCGCTGCGCGTGTGGGCGTCCGACACCCTGGTCTACAGCTGCCTGGTCGCGTCCGAACTGGCCGAGGCCGCCTCCCGCACCGGCGACACGGCCCTGGTCGCCGAGGCTCTGGAGCGTTCGGCGCCGTGGGTCGACACGCAGTGGTCGTTGGGCGTCAAGGCCCGTCTACGGGCGCTGAACGGGGATTCCTCGGCGTTCGCCGAGTCGATCGCCTGCTTCGAGCGGACGGCCCTGCGCGGTGAACTGGGCCGCGCACACCTGCTGTACGGCGAGTGGTTGCGGCGTGAGGGACAACGGGTCGAGGCCCGCGAGCACCTCCGCACCGCGCACGAAACGCTGACGGCGTGCGGGATGCCGACGTTCGCCGACCGCGCGATGCGGGAACTGCAGGCGACCGGCGAGACGGCGCGCAAGCGGACCGCCGACCCCACGGACGAACTGACCGCGCAGGAGTACCAGATCGCGCGGCTGGCTCGGGAGGGCTACTCGAACCCGGAGATCGGCACGCGGTTGTTCATCAGCCCTCGGACCGTGGAATGGCACCTGCGCAAGGTGTTCGGCAAGGTCGGGGTGACTTCGCGCCGCCAGCTGCGCGACGCGAAGTTCTGAGACGCACGGGGCGGGTGGGCCCGATCCCCACCCGCCGCGAACACGCGTCAGTTCCCCGCGGCGAGCCAGTCCCGCAGGCTGGTCGGCTGCAGCTGCGCGCCCGCGTTCGGCACGAGCTGCTTGCCGGTCAGCAACGTGCCGAAGTACTGCGCTTTCGGGTCGCCGATGACCTCGCGCGGGTCCTTGCGCTGCGTCAGCACCGTGCGAACCCAACCGTCCATTGTGAGCTCTTCCGGACCACCGATCTCCAGCACACCGTTGACCGGCTCGGTCGCGGCCGTCCGCGCGACCACCGCGGCGACGTCGGACGCGGCGATCGGCTGGACGCCACCGTGCGGGAGGTGCACGGCGCCGTCCCGCTCGGCGGAGTTCGCGATGGCACCCGCGAACTCGAAGAACTGGGTGGCGCGGATGATCGAGTACGTCAGACCCGACTCCTCGATGAGCTTCTCCTGCGCCACCTTCGCGCGCAGGTAGCCGGACTCGGGCAGCTCGTCCGTGCCGACGATCGACAGCGCGACGTAGTGGCCGACGCCCGCCTCGGCAGCGGCCTTCGTCAGGTTCGTCGTGGCGGTGGTGAAGAAGTTCATGACGTCGTCGTCGGCGAACGACGGCGAGTTCGACACGTCGACCAGCACGTCGGCGCCCTTCAGCACCTCCTCGACGCCCTCTCCGGTCAGCGTGTTCACGCCGCTGTTCGGGGACGCGGGCACGGCGTCGTGGCCGTGCTCACCGAGCCGCTTCACGACCTGGCTGCCGATCAAACCGGTGCCGCCGATGACAACGATCCTCATGGGTTCCATCCCTCTCGTGTTCCCTGTGCGGGTGTTCACGAGCTAAGACAGGACAGGCCCTGAAGTTGTGACAGGCCTACTGGAACGCGGCCAGCTTCTCGGGGTTGACCAGCCACAACACCTGGTCGATGCCTTCCGCGGACGCCGTCACGGTGATCACCGCGTAGGTGCCGTCGTCCTTGCGCAGCCGCACGGCGGTGAGCCCGTTCGCCTCGACGAACGACGCTTCCGCACCGGCCCAGAACGACGGCGCCCAGCCCGAGATGATCTTCGCCAGGGAGGCCGCGCCGAACAGCGGGCGACCGGCCGCGCGGATCGCGCCGTTGCTGTCGGAGTAGCTCACGACGTCCTGCGCGAACAGCTTCTCGAGCGCCGCCAGGTCACCGGCTTGCGCCGCCGCCACGAACGCCTCCAGCAGCTTGCGCTGGTCCGCGCGCCCGACGGGCACCCGGCGTTCGTCCGCGAGGTGCTTGCGCGCCCTGCTGACCAGCTGCCGCGTCGCGACCTCGCTGGTCTGCACGATCTCGGCGATCTCCCGGTAGGGGTAGTCGAACGCCTCGCGCAGCACGTACGCGGCACGTTCGGTCGGGGTCAGCTTCTCCAGCAGCATCAGCACCGCGAGTTCGAGCACCGCGCCCTGCTCCGCCCCGACCTGCGGGTCCGCGGAGGTGTCGACGGGTTCGGGCAGCCACGGCCCGACGTAGGTCTCGCGGCGGGCCCGCGCGGTCTGCGACTCGTTGATCGCGAGCCGGGTGATCGCGGTGGCCAGGTACGCCTCGGGGTTGAGCACGGCGGCGCGGTTCGCGAGCTGCCAGCGCACCCACACCTCCTGCACCAGGTCCTCGGCGTCGGCCACGCTGCCGGTCATGCGGTACGCGATGCCGAACAGCCTCGGGCGGGCCGCCGCGAACACCGACTCGGCCTCGTCGAGCTGCTGCGTCATCAGCCACCCCTCTCCTCACGGCAACGTTAGCGCCGATCGGAGGGGGTGGTGATGTGGCGCCTCACACGGGACTAGGCACACGTCCAGCGCAGTGGCCCGTAGTAGCCCGCGTCGCCGAAGAGATCGTTGTCGTCACCCACGACGACCAACTCGGAGATGTACGGGATGTCGGTGATGTAAGGCAGTTCACCCAGGAAGGTCGTGTCCCGCCAGACCGACGCTCGTCCGACCATTGTGGACCGTTCACCCGTGATCAGCCCGTTCGCGTTGATGGCGAACGCGGTGCCACCGTCCTCGACGTGCCGGACGGCGCCGTCGCGGTCCCACAGCAGGGCCTGCGACTCCGGCCACGTGCCGTCGACCTGGTAGCCGACCGCCTTGCCACCCCGGAGCGCCTGGACGTAGGTGGGCTTGCCCTCGTCGGCGAGCAGCGTCACCTTTCCGGACCGCCACAGAGCTCCCGGCTTGCCTTCGCGGCCGCGCAGCAGCACGGTGCCGTCGTCGTCCAGGTCTTGGGGCGTGCCGGCGGACGTGTCGACGATCTGCGGCGCGACCGCGATCGTGGACCACAGGATCCCGACCTCCTGACCGTCCGAGATCCGCTCGCCTGAGGCGAGCACGTCACCACGTTCGTTGATGGCGGTCGCAGCGGAGAGGCGGTAGCCGTCCGGAGCCGCGTACTCGGTGATCACGCCCGAAGACGAGTACGTCGCGACCGCCCACCGCTCCTCGGCGACGATCCGGCCGCTGACCAGCACGGTGCCCGACGAGTTCTGGCCGGCCATCGACAACCACAGCAGGTGCCGCAGCTCGTGGACCACCCGCGGCACGCCGCCGGTCCAGATGATCAGGTCGTCGGTGTTGGCCGACATCCGCAACGAGATGCCGGCGTAGTTGCCGTGGCTGTCCGTGCCCCTCACCCTGGTGAAGGTCGGTTCGTACCCATCGGGCACCGCCACCTTGGACACGGCCCAGGTGCAGGGCGCCGGGTCCGCCGCGGCCACCCCCGGCGCCGCCAGAACCGTGCCGGCCAAGCCGATCGCCGTGATGAAAGCGCGTCCGCGCATGATGATCCCCCCGAATCAGCTGAAGACGTCACGACCACGCGGCACCGCTGCCGCCGGTTGCCCGCGTCACCCGAACGGCCCAGGGCAGACTGATCACGTGACCACCGAACGCCCCAGCCCTCCGCTGCGCGCAGGCGAACGCGAGACCCTGCGCGCGTTCCTCGACTTCCACCGCGCCACCCTCGCGATGAAGTGCGAGGGCCTGTCCGACGACGACCTGCGCCGCCGCTCGATGCCCCCGTCCACGCTCACGCTGCTCGGCCTCGTCCGGCACATGGCCGAGGTGGAGCGCACCTGGTTCCGCAAGGTCATCAACGGCGAGGACATCCCGCTCGTGTGGTCGGACGAGGGCGATTACCAGGTCGCCTACGACGCTTCGGGCTCGACGAGGTCCGAGGCGTTCGAGGCCTGGCAGGCAGAGGTCGGGCACTCGCGCCGGATCGAGCGCGAGGCCGAGTCGCTGGACGTCTCGGGCTACCAGCCGCGCTGGGGCGAGCAGGTGTCGTTGCGGCTGGTGATGAACCACCTCTGCCACGAGTACGCGCGGCACAACGGCCACGCGGACTTCCTGCGCGAGGGCATCGACGGCGTCACCGGGGCCTGAGGCATCGCTTCGAACGCGGCCGCTGCGGGTATTCCCCGTCACGACGGCGGCATGAGGAGCCGCCTGCCATGCCGCTGCGCCAGACGGCGGCTACCTGCACCCGCCGGTCGGCCCAGGGCTCGAGCTGGATCCCGCAGCCGTCGCGGCCTTCACCAGGAGGTGACCGTGCTCTTCCACGTGCGGATGGACGTTTCCCTGCCCCACGACATGGATCCCAACGACCGCGCCGAGTTGGTGCGCGCCGAGAAGGACCGCGAGCTGGAGCTGCAGAAGCTGGGCGTCTGGCCCCACCTGTGGCGCGTCGTCGGACAGCACAGCGACATCGGTGTCTTCGACGTGCCGTCCAACGACGAGCTGCACGCGTTCCTGTCGTCGTTACCGCTGTGGGAGTACATGCGGGTGCAGGTGACGCCGCTGGCGACGCATCCCTCGGATCTCGCGGCCCAGCCATGACGATTTACCGCCGGCTAACCGGCTCGCGCCACCGTGGGGCATGCGCAAAGTGATGTTGTTCCTTCCCGCGGTGGCGCTGTCGGCACTGGCCTGCGTGGGCACGGCCCAGGCCGAGTCGGCGCCGGGATGCGAGAGCACCGTGCAGATCGGCTCCACCGGGTACGTGAAGAAGAACGGCACGACCATCGCCTCGGTCAAGCAGTTCAAGGGTTGCGGCAAGAACTGGGCGTACACCTACGTGTGGGACTCCTACGCCGCGCAGCCCGGTGGCTTCAGCTCCAGCGCCGCGATGGTCGTGAACGGCGACCGCGACTACGGCAGCAACGTCAACGGGCGCAACAAGCAGCACGTCTGGTCCAAGGGCACCAGCACGCTCACCAAGTGCACTCGCGCCTACGGCGAGGTATGGGGCGACGGCAACGTCTACTCCGGACAGACCGACGAACGCTGTTAGTGCCCTGACGTTGGAGACATGGGGCTGCGCTTGTCGGTGCTGGACACGTCTCCGGTCGTGCGGGGTTCGACGCCGCGCGAGGCGTTGCGCAACACCACCGATCTCGCGGAGCTGGCGGAAGAGCTGGGGTTCCACCGGTACTGGGTACCGGAGCACCACGGCATGCGAGGGGTCGCCAGCTCCGCACCAGCCGTGCTCGTGGCCCACCTCGCGGCCGTCACCGAACGCCTGCGAATCGGCGCGGGCGGCGTGCTGCTGCCCCACCACCCGCCGCTGGTGGTGGCCGAGCAGTTCGGCACGCTAGCGGCCCTGCACCCCGGCCGGATAGACCTCGGCATCGGACGTGCGCCGGGCGGTCCGTCGTCGGTGGTCGCGGCACTGCGCCGCACCGACCGGCCGTACCGCGCGCAACTAGCAGAACTGCTGGCGTTGCTGAACCCGGCGGACACCGCCGCGGTGCCGGTGCAGGGCGGCAACGTGCAGGAACCGTGGCTGCTGGGCTCGTCGCCGGGCACCTCGGTGCTGGCCGCGGAGCTGGGCGTGCGGTTCGCGTTCGCCCGGCACCTCAGCCCTGGACTGACCTGCGAGGCCGATCTGGTCAGCGTCGCGGTGATCTGCGCGGACGACGGCGAACGGGCCGAGTGGCTCGCCGGGCCGATCAGGACCAAGGTGCGCAGCCGCCGGGAAGGCGACCGGATCCTGCTGCCCAGCCCGCAGGACGCGGCCGCGCTCCCCGACGACGGCCGCGTGCTGGTCGGCGGGCCCGAGACCATCTCGCGCAAGCTCCAGAGCGTTCTCGACGAGACCGGCACGTCCGAGCTGATGATCACCTCGCCGGTCTACCACCACGCGGACCGTCGTCGCAGCTACGAGCTGGTCTCCGCGATCAGCGGGTCGTTGACGCCCGCTGGTACCGCGGAGCGGTGACCTTCCAGCTGAACTGGGCGCCACCGCGATGCCGCGCGCACGGCTCCGCCTCGCAGTACCCACTGGCTGCGTTCACAGGTGTCCAGGTATGACTGGGCAATGAACGACGGTGGCATCGGGACGAGCGATGGCGGCAATCCGCAGCCGATGATCTGGATCTTCCACGGGGACCGCGCACGTCATGCCGCAGGCGCGTTCACGAGCCGTGAAGCAGGGCTCGCCTGGGCAGCCGAGCACCGCGTCACCGGAATCCTCACGGAGTACCCGATCGGCGGCGCGTACGACGTGGCCGTTGCCGAAGGCCGATTCACCCCGGCCCGGCCGCACCACGGCACACCGGATCATGTCGCCGGTTTCTCGCCGGGCTTCGAGCACGTGCACCTGACGGACGGGCAGCCGTAGGCACAGACGCTCGCCACCTGTGCGAATGTCCGATGTCGCGCACTCGAGCCTGAGCGGGCTCCAGTCACGAGGTGTGCGTGGCGCGGCCAGTTTCCGACGTTTCTCATCCCGCCGCAGCGCGTTGACCCCACTGCCGGCCGCGCAGTGGGCAGGGCCCCGCCGGATCGGTGCAGCCCTGCCCCCGGTTCAGCCCCTGCGGCGCTCAGCCGGGTCGTTCGCGAGGAGGAACTCCCGCAACCCCGCGAGGTCGTCGGTGTTGATGTGGTCGACACCGGCCGCGAGCAGCTCACGCCACACCGCGTTCCGCGCCTCCCCCGCCACGTCCGGGGTTGCCCAGAACCGCACCCGGTAGCCGGCGGCGTGTGCCTGCGACACGATGCGGCGCAGCTTCTCCCGCTCGGCCACGGGCATGGCGCCGACTCCCTGCCAGGTGAAGTTCTTCGTCCAGTTGTCGCTGACGAGCGGCATGAACGTGGCGGGAACACCACTGCCCAGATCGCTCAGCCGCCCGTCGTACCCGGCCCGCCGGATCCGCTGGGCGAGCATGTCCTCACGCGGCCGGTTCCCGCTGATGACCACCTCGACCGCGCCACGTCGCTCGTGGCCGTTGACCCACTGGGTGAGCATGGGACGGAACTCGCGCAGCGCCTCGTCCACGGCCTTGTAGGTCGCCGGACCGTCGCTCTTGATGTCGACGAGCAGCTGGAACGAACCGCGCCAGTGCGGGTAGACGCCACCCCCGTTCGCGCGCACGACCTGGGCGAGCGGCTGGAGGTAGAGGCTGCTCAGCGTGCGGCCCGGCCGCGCGTCGACCAGGTCGTGCGCCACCCGGAGTTCGCCGTCCACCAGCCACACGTCGGCCTCCACCGACGTGAACCCGCGGTCGCGGGCGTCGGCCAGCGGGCGGTCGTGCTCGTAGTCGTTGTGCGCGTGCGCGCGTTCGAGCGGCTGCACCCGGCCTGGCGCGGCAACGGCACCCGGCAGCGGGCTCGCCACGACGGTCACGAGCAATGCCAGCACAACGGACAACGTCGATCGCTTCATCTGATCCCCTTCTCTGCGCTCACACGCGAACCCACGCCGGCGCGAGCGGTGGGCACGCACAGTGTCTAGCCGCCGCCGGTGGAAAGAGTGCTTCTTCCGGGCGAACACCACCCGACGCGGCGGCAACCAGCTCGCACACGAGGTGAGGACCGGGACCAGTCAGACGACCTCACGCCAGAACGGCACGCTGACGTCGGCCGGGGCCGCCTTCACGAGGAAGGCGGCCCCGGCTCCGTCGTCATGACGCCAGGGGTTCGTCCCCCTGCACGCCCCACGCGACGGTGAACTGGTTGCGCACGAACCACTGCCCGGTCGATGGACGCCAGACCGCCAGGTCACCCACCCCGTCGCCGTTGTAGTCGCCGGGCACCGGGACGTCGCCCTGCTGGCCCCACTGCGTCGAGCTGACGCCGCGCACGTGCCACTCACCGGTCGACGGACGCCACACCGTCAGGTCCAACCCGCCGTTGCCGTTGTAGTCGCCTATCACGGGAACGTCACCGTTCTGTCCCCATTGGACGGACACGACGACACCGAACGCGCCGATGTAGTGCCAGGTCCCGGTGGACGGACGCCACACGGCGGCCTGCGCCGCACCGTCACCGTCGTAGTCGGCGGGCACCGGGACGTCGCCCTGCTGACCCCACTGCCGGGTGAACTGGTTGTGCACGAACCATTGGCCCGTCGACGGACGCCACACCGCCACGTCGGTGATCTGGTCGCCGTTGTAGTCGCCCTGCACGGGAACGTCACCCTGCTGACCCCACGCGACGGTGAACTGGCCGTTCACGAACCACTGACCGGTGGACGGACGCCACACCGCCACGTCGGACGCGCCGTCACCGTTGTAGTCACCCGGCACCGGGACGTCGCCCTGCTGGCCCCAGAGCTGGGTGAACTGGTTGCGCACGAACCACTGGCCCGTCGACGGACGCCACACGGTGGTGTCCGTGCGCTGGTCGTCGTTGTAGTCGCCGTCCGGCCCGCCGAAGGTGTAGCGGGAGTTGAGCAGCAGGTTCGGCGAGCCCGGGCCCGGGTTCACCACGACGTCCCTGGTGGCCTCGACGAGCGCCATCTCGAACCACACGGTGGTCGTCGAGGCGTTCGCGTTGCGCTGCAGGTACAGCGCGGCGACACCGGCCGCGTGCGGCGCGGCCATCGACGTTCCGCTGAGCGACCTGGTGGCGGTGTCGCTGGTGTTCGACGCCGAGGTGATGTCGTCGCCGGGGGCGAAGACGTCCACACAGCTGCCGAAGTTGCTGCCGCCGCTGGTCCAGTTCGTCGGTCGCACGTCGTTGCGGTCGGTGGCACCGACGGTGATCGCGTTCGGCGCGCGGGCCGGCGAGGTCTGGCAGGCGTCGCGGTTCGAGTTGCCCGCGGCGACCGTGTACGTGATGCCCGCGGCGATCGAGGCTTCGACCGCCGCGTCCAGCGCCGCGCTGGCACCGCCGCCGAGGCTCATGTTCGCCACGGCAGGGCGCACGGCGTTCTGGGTCACCCAGTTGACACCGCTGATGACACCGGCGATGGTGCCCGAACCCGAGCAGTCGAGGACCTTCACCGCCACCAGCCGCACGGACTTCGCGACGCCGTGCGTGGTGCCGCCGATGGTGCCCGCCACGTGGGTGCCGTGGCCGTTGCAGTCGGTGTTGTTGTTGTCGCCGGTGGTGTTCGTGCCCCAGCTCGCGCGGCCGCCGAAGTCGGTGTGCGTCGTGCGGACACCGCTGTCGATCACGTATGCGCGCACGTCGCGGGCACCGGCACCGGCGGAGACGTACTGGCCGTTGGACCTCCCGGTGATCTGGTCGAGCCGGTCGAGGCCCCACAATGCCGACGGCGTCGGCTGGGTCGCGTCCGCGGTGATCTCGGCGTCCTGTTCGACGTAGGCGACGCGCGGGTCCGCCGCGATCCGCCTGGCCGTGGTCTCGCCGGCCCCGAGCGCGAACCCCTTGAGCGCGTGCCGCCAGGTCTCCCGCACCTCACCGCCACCGTTCTCGGTGACGATGTCGGCGGCGTCCGCGTTCTCCTTGAGCACCACGACGTATCGGCCCGCGATGGTCTTCGCCCCCGTGCCCACGCGGATCTCACCCTGTGCCGCCGTCGCGGGTGTGGCCAGCCCCGCGGAAGCGAGCGCCGCTACGGCGAGGGCGAGCACCACCCGTCTTGATGAGTACGACAATTCCGTCCTCCCCAACGAAATCCTGGACATGTCCCCCGACGTCCGGCACCGACGATGACTGCCAGGTCCGGGCGGAAGCCAGTTAATCCGCCGGAGTTTCCGGTGAACTTCCGCTACGGTCGGCCCGGTGTCCGCGTTCGCCGAACTGCTGCACCGTCACCGGGCCGCCGCCGCGCTGAGCCAGGTGGAACTCGCGCGGCTCAGCGGGATCAGCGACCGCGCGTTGCGGGACCTGGAGCGGGGCAGGAGGGCTCCGCGACCGCAGTCGGCGCGGCTGATGGCAACGGCGCTCAAGCTGACCGGCGACGATCTGACCGCGTTCCTCGCCGCGGCACGTCCTTCGACGCCGTCGGCCTCCTCGGTACCTGCCGGCACGGACGGCCTGGTCGGGCGGAAGGACGAGCTGCGGTCGTTGCTGGACCTGGTGCTGAGGGCACGGCACCGGTTCGTCTCGATCACCGGCCCGGCGGGCGCCGGCAAGTCGCGCCTCGCCGCCGAACTGGCCGCGTTGCTCGGCGGGCGCACCGATCTGGTGGTGTGCACGCTCGACCTGTCCGCCGTCAGCGACGTGGCGCTGGTCGGTGATCTCGTGGCGGACGCGCTGGGCTGTGGTCCGTCCCGCCTGGCGCCGCCGGACCGGGTGGCCGCGCACCTGCGCGACCGGCGGGTGGTGCTGGTGGTCGACCGGTTCGAGCAACTGGTGGACGCCGCAGCGGAACTCGCCGCGCTACCGCGCCGCTGCCCCGGCCTGACCGTCGTGGTCACGAGCCAGCGGCCGCTGCGGGTGCGCGACGAACACGTGCTCGCGTTGAGCGGCCTGTCCCGTGAGGCGGCGGCCGCACTGTTCGTGCGACGAGCCGGGCTGGAGTTCGCCGACGACGCGGTGCACACCATCTGCCAGAAGGTCGAGCACCTGCCGCTGGCGATCGAACTGGCGGCGGGCTGGGTGCGGCTGATGAGCCCGGCGGACCTGGCCAAGCGCCTCACGCACCGGCTGCGCTACCTCACCGACGGGCCACGCGACCTGCCCGCCCGGCACCGTTCGCTGCGCGCGGCGATCGAGGCCACGCTGGACCTGGTGACCGCCGAGGCGCGCACCACGTTCCGCTTCCTGGGCGGTTTCCACGGCGGCGTCCGCCTGGAAGACCTCGAAACGCTGCTCGTACAACCGTTGCCGGAGCTGACCGAACTGGTCGACATCAACCTGGTCCGGCTCACCCCGGACGGCGACACCTCGCGCTACACGCTGCCGGACACCGTCGCCGAACTGGCCGCCGAGCAGCTCGACTCCCCCGGCGCCCGCGCCCGGATCGCCTCGCACTACCTCGACAGGTTGCGCGCCGGTTCGACGTTCGGTGCCCTCGACGCGGCCAACGTCCGGGCCGCCTTGCACTGGGCGGCGGCCGAGGACCCGGCGCGGCTCGACGCGGCCGCGGCGATGGCGCTGACCCGGTTCTACGAGGCCACCGGACGGCTCGGCGAAGGCGCGGAGCTGCTCAGCCACGTGGACACGGGCGGGATCCCGCCGTTGCTGACCAGATCGGGTCAGCCGGCGGCGTTGCGCGGCTCAGCACCGAGATCGTGTCGTTGCCCGCGTTCGCTTTCTGGACGCACGCTCGGAGCGGGCACGCGGCCGCGGCCACCGTGTCAGCCAGCCGATGCCGAGTCCTCCGAGAGAGCCACGCCGTTGGACGCCCCCTGCGCAACGGGTTCGAGGACCTCGTGACCTGGTTGCGGAGCCGGGAAGCGGTCAGCGGGACCTCACGCGCTCAGTCCTGCTCGCACAGCGCCCGTGCCGATCTCCGGCGTCGTGCGTGCCGAGTTCGTCCGTCCTCTTCGGACTCGGCCGCCGCCGGGTTAACATCGTCGCCATGCCAGACGTCGGCGTCCTTTCCGCGCACCTGCTCTCCGGGTTCCACAAGGAACTGTTCACCCGCCTCGCCGAGGCGGGCCACGAGCACCTGCGTCCCCGCCACGGCGCCGTCATGGCCTACATCGCCCAGGACGGCACGCGCGCGAGCGAGCTGTCCGAACGCTCCGGCCAGCACAAGCAGGTCGTCGGCACGCTGATCGACGAGCTCGAACGCCTCGGCTACGTCGCCCGCCGGCCAGACCCAGCGGATCGCAGGGCGAAGCTGGTCGTGCCCACCGAGCGTGGCCTCGACCAGATGGTCCTGGCCAAGAGGATCATCTCCGAGATCGAGGCCAGGCTCGCGGAACGCGTCGGCCAGGAACGGTTCGCCGAATTCAAGAAGGTCTTCGCCGAGGTCTCGCACGGCTACTAGCCGATCACGATGTCCTCGCGGTGGGCGGCGAGGAACTCCTGGAGCGTCAGCCACGCCGGCACGAGCTCACGCGTCTGCCCGGTGTCGCGGCGCGGCAGGATGTGCGTGTCGAACTCCGTGTAGTACTGGAGCATGTTCCCGATCTCCACCGCCTCGCGGAAGCCGAGCGCGCGGAAGTCGTTGTGCGACAACGGCTCGTACCTGACATCCTCGCCGAGCACGTCGCTGAACGCCTGCGCGACCTCCTGACCGGTCAGGTGCTCGGCACCGAGGCCGATCGTCTGCCCGACGCTCTTCTCCGGGTGCTTGAGCACGCTCACGATCGCCTTGCCGATGTCCTCTGTGGCGATCCCGGAGATCCGGCTCTCCCCCATCGGCAACGAGAGCACGAGCGAACCGTCGGCCGCGCGATGCGGCGCCATGCCACGCAGCAGGTTGTTCCAGTAGAACGACATCCGCACGTACGTCGTCGGCAGCCCCGCCTGCTCGAACAACGGGTCCGCCTCGCCACCCTTCACGTCGAAGTGCGGCACCTTGTACTTCTCGTCGAGCGTCGGCATCCGGTCGTCGTCGAGCGAGATCACCTCGCGGGTGTCCTCCAGCGTCGACCACACGACGTGGTGCAGCCCCTTCGCGGCCGCAACGAGGTTCTTGACCTCTTCCAGTTCCTTGGCGGCCGACATGTGCGTGAAGAACGGCGTCACCAGGTAGGCGCCGTACGCCCCGTCGAACGCCTTCCGCAGGCTTTCGACGTCGTACAGGTCCGCCCGGACTATCTCGGCCCCCAGCGCGGCGAGCTTCTGGGCCGCGGCCGCCTCGGGGTTGCGAGCCAGCGCCCGCACCGCGAACTCCCCGTCGGCCAGCAACGCCCGGGCCACCGCGCCGCCCTGCTCGCCGGTCGCTCCCACCACAGCAATGATCTTCTTCTCGGTCATGCCCCCACCATATAGTCACCGACAAGTGACTATCAAGAAGAGTGACCAAAGCGACTGCGCGCCTCCTCGATCTCACCCAGGTACCGCGTCGTCCAGGCGCACATCGCGTCCACGGTCGCCCGCAACGCCTGCCCCGGCTCCGTGAGCGTGTAGTCGACCCGCGGCGGCACGGTCGGGTGCACGACGCGCGACACGAGGCCGTTGCGCTCCAGGAGCCGCAGGTTCTGGGTCAGCATCTTGTGGCTGATGCCGTCGACCTCCGTCTTCAGCTCGGTGAAGCGCTTCGTGCTGTCGCCGATGGTCTCGACGATCAGCAGCGCCCACTTGTTGGCGATGTCGGAGAAGATCTCGCGTGCCAGGGAATCCGCGCGGGCCAGATCGCCGCTGAGCTGCTTGCTCACCTCGTGGTGCCCCACTCTCGAAAAAGTGCGTTCTTCCAGGTCGCCTCCCACTCTCCTACGGTGAGTGAGTAACCACAAGAGAGCCAACAGGAGAACCGCAATGGCCGTCACGCTCATCAACTCCGAAGAGCTGCCGCAGATCGACGTCTACCACCACGTGGCCGTCGCGAGCGGCGCGAAGACGATCTACCTGGCCGGGCAGGTCGCCTGGGACGCCGCGCCGGACCTCGCCACCCAGACCGAGCAGGCCTACGTGAACGTGCACACCGCGCTGAAGGCCGCGGGGGCGTCGTTCAAGGACCTGGCCAGGGTCCGGGTGTACGTCGTGGGCTGGACGCCGGACAAGATGCCGGCGCTCCTCGAGGGCATCGAGAACGCCATGAAGAAGGTCGGTGAGACCGCGAAGCCGCCCGCCACGCTGATCGGCGTCGCCGCGCTGGACGTGCCGGAGCACCTGGTCGAGGTCGAGGCCACGGCCGTGATCGACTGATTCACCGGCGGCTGACGAGGACCGGCGTGAGCGAATGCCGGTCCGCTCGGCGCCTCAGGTGCACGCCGCGACTCACCTGCGCAGGCTGATCAACAAAGCCAGCGCGGCCGACAACGCGACGAGAACGCCGACGACCAGTTGGTTGAGCCAAACAGCCGCACTGCCACCATCCGTGCGCACCAACGCGACGACGATCAGGCACACCGCCAGTGCGATCGTCACAGGCCGGATGAGCGGCACGTCCAACGGGGCCATCGCGCGCACCATGCCGAGCAGCATGATCACGACGGCGATGCCCATGGACACCCAGTACGGGCGAAAGGCGTGCAGTGACGCGCCGAAGTGCAGGACCGGAGGCGCGGCGATCAGCCACACCCCCGCCAGGAAGGCGGTGACACCGGCCCTGCTCTCGACGGTTCTTCCGTGAATGTCCCCCACGCGAGCAATTCTCACCTCTCGACGCGGTTCTGGGAACACCCACTATTCGTTCCGGTACGCCTTCATGTTGCGCAGCAAGAGATAGGTGTCCTGCAGTTGCGCGGAGTCGTTGACGCTCCGGTAGATGCCCCACTTCGGATGCGCCTGGTCACCGCCCAGCCACGTGTCGAAACCGGAGCGCGAGGCGTTGACGACGGTCGTGCCGCCGTCCTTCAGCGAGTAGCGCAGGCTGCCGGAGTCGGCGACCTTGATCTCGATCTCGACGTCGATCCACCGGTTGCGCAACGGCGCCAGCGGCGTGCTGCCGAGTTTCGCCTGGCCCGCGCCGAACAGTCTCATCTCGACGGTCTCCAGCGACCCCGAGCGGAACAACGACATGGTGACCACGGGCGAGTCCACGCCGGTGTGCTTGACCTGGAAGATGTGCGAGAAGCTGGTGGTGCCCTTCAACGACGCGGGGATGTACATCTGGTAGTTGAAGCGCCAGGTTTCGCCCTTCTTCATGTCGTGCCGGGTGCCGCCGGTCTGGATGGCGCGCACCTCGTTGCGTTGCCGGTCAGCACCGTCCCTATCGGACTTGTGCATCACGAACCGGTACTGGTTGCTCTCGGCGAAGATGTGCGTGGCCGAGGGGTGCGAGTTCGAGCGGTCGTCCTCGATGCCGGCGAACGCGCCGAGGCCCTCCGAACCGGGGTTCGGGGCCCACTTCTGCACGAACGCCATGGCACCTACATCAGCAGACGCCACACCCACGGCCAGTGGCGTGGCCGCGATGGCGAGCATCGCGGTGCGGCGGTTGAACAACTCCATCGGTGTTCCTCCTCGAACCAGGGCGGCGATTCGAGGCAGCGGTAGGCACACCATCTGCGACGGGCCTCTGGCGTGTCAAGGGCTCACATCTGTGGAGAAACGGTGCAGATCCGGTGAAGGTGTTGCCGGGAAACGGGAGGTGGCCCGGCGATCGGATCTAGCGTCGGCGGCATGGACACCGTGGACGTGCTCGTCGTCGGCGCCGGGCTGGCCGGCCTCAACACCGCGCGCCTGCTCGCCGAAGCGGGCCTCGACGTGGCCGTTTGTGAGCGCAGGACCAGTCTGGAGACCGGCATCCGCACGACCGGGATCTTCGTCCGGCGCACCCTCGACGACTACGAGCTCCCGCACCTGGGCCCGGCGGTCCGGCGCGTGCTGCTCTACCCGCCGTCCGGCGAAAATCCGGTGGAACTCCTGAGCCCGCGCGACGAGTTCCGCGTCGGTGACATGGAAGGCATCTACGCCACCGCGGTCGAGGACGCCGAACGGGCGGGCGCGCGCGTCAGCCTGAACTCCAGCTACCCCGCGAAGTCCACGAAGGCCCGCTTCACGATCGGCGCGGACGGCGCCCGGTCCACCGTCGCGAAGACCCTCGGCCTCGACGTCAACCGGCAGCTGATCACCGGCATCGAGGAGGTCTACCCGGTCCGCACCGGTGCGACGCCGACGTTCC
This sequence comes from Lentzea californiensis, assembly GCF_024648825.1. Lineage (GTDB taxonomy): Bacteria > Actinomycetota > Actinomycetes > Mycobacteriales > Pseudonocardiaceae > Lentzea > Lentzea californiensis. The sequence goes on along the minus strand of NZ_JANBBE010000011.1, from coordinate 277,246 downwards.
ACTGCGTGGCCGACCCGCGGCTCGCACCCGGTTACATCGCCTGGGTCATCGACGACGGCGAGCACGCGCACGTCGGGCTGGCGGGCCGCGCCGACCGGTTCACCGCGCCGCTCCCCCAGTTGCTGCAACGGTTCCGCGACAGCTTCCCGACGCCGGAGCCCACCGGCCCGGTGAAGCGCAGGGGCGGGCCCATCCCGGTCGGCGGGCTGCTGCGCCGGATCGTGTCGCCGCAGGGGTTGCTGGTCGGCGACGCGGCGGGCGCGGTCTCGCCGCTCACGGCGGGCGGGCTCGACCCGTGCATGCGGATGTCCGAGCTCGCGGCCTCGGTCACGTTCGACTACCTGCGCAGCGGCAACAGGTACGTGCTGGAGCACTACGACGGCGCGGCGATGCGGCGCCGCTACCTGCTGAGGTCCCAGCTGCGGCGCGGACTGTCGCTCGTCCGCGGCCCGGGACTCGCCGAGTTCGCGTTCACGCTGCTGCGCACGCCGCCCGGCAAGGCCGTGGCCAAGAAGATCATGTTCAACTAGGAGATCCACCGGGACGCGCGTCGAGTGCGCGTCCCGGTGGACCGATCAGGCGACCATGCGTAGCAGCATGTTCTCTCCTACGGTGCCCAAGGTGAGCTCACGGCCCAGCTCACGTCCTGGTTGTACGAGGCAGGGTTGTCGTACGCATGTGCGCCGCCGTTCGAGGCGGCCCAGACCTCCTCCTGGTAGTGCCGGATGTTGGTGCCGAGCTCGTTGACCGACTCCAGCCGCACACCGCCACTGCCCTGCTGCGCGCAGAAGGTCGCGTCGCGGCGGAACAGGTCGGTGTTGTCGTTGGTGCCGAGCCGGACGCGGAAGTCCGCGTGCCGCAGGAACTGCCCGGAGATGGTGCGGGCCTCGAACGAGTAGCAGGTCGGGTCGGCGAGACCGCGGCGGACGATGAACGTCGCGTCCGACTTCAGCAGTGCGGCGCTGGAGGCGTTGACGACGTCCGTGCGCGCCAGGCCTTCACGGTGCCGCAGGTAGCGATCCGTGAAGCCGGGCGAGGTCACGCGGAACGAGCGGGCCTGGTCCAGCGGCAGGTCCGCGCCGCTGCGCCACAACCCGGTGCCGATCGCCCAGGTGGAGTCCGCCGCGAAGGAACTCGCGGTGTCCCAGGGGTTCGGGCCGCCCGAGCGCGCCAGGTAGACGCCCTCGTTGAAGTGCCGCACGAAGGAACCGCGCACGTTGAACGACTCCAGCGCGGTGCCGCCCGAGCCCTCCCGCGCGCAGAACGTGGCATCGGCCGCGATCGTGCCGTTGTTCACGTCCGTGCGGATGCGTCCGTTGCTGTGCCTGAGGAACTGGCCCGGGAAGTTCCGCGACTCGAACGAGAGGCAGGCCGCGTCGGCGAGTCCGGGGCGCGGGTGGAACGTGGCGTCCAGCCGGGACAGGTCCGTGCCGATGACGTCGGTGCGGGCCAGTGAGTCCTGGTGGCGCAGGTAGCGGTTCGTGTACCCGGTCGTGGTGACGCGCAACGACACCACGTCGTCCGGGCTGACCGCCGTGCCGCGGGCGACCGCGAGCACCCTCTGGTTGACGTCCCGCACCCGCGACTCGGTCATCTTCAGCACGCGCCGGTCATAGGTGTAGAAGCCGTTGACCTCGTTCTCCACGTCGTACGGCTCGGTGTAGACCATCGCGGACAGCCCACGCGTGTGCACGAGCCGCTGGACCTGCTTGATGACCTCCTCGTACCGCTTGGTGAGCGACTGCTCGTCCGGGTACAGGGCGCCGTAGGCGAATCCGGCTCCCGGCTGGTACTCGTGGCCGGCGACCCTGCGCCCCAGGCCGCCGAACTCGCCGAGCATCGCGACCCGGTTGCCGTCGGGCAGCCGGGTGCTGGCCGAGATCTGGTAGTGGTGGTCGTCGATCACGTCGCCGTTGCCGGGATCGGGGTCCGAGACGCAGCAGTTGGACCCCGAGTTGTGGTTGATCAGCCGGGTGTTGTCGATCGAGCGGATCAGGTTCACGATCCGGCCGGCGTCGTACTCGCCCCAGCCCTCGTTGAACGGCACCCACTGCACGATCGACGTGATGCCCTTGAGCTGGTCGATCATCCGGCGCAGCTCGGACTCGTAGTTCGCGTGCGAGTTCGGCGCCTCGTCGATCGAGTCGACGGACGGCATGTCCTGCCAGACCATCAGGCCGAGCCGGTCGGCGTGGTAGAACCACCGCGCGGGTTCGACCTTGATGTGCTTGCGGACCATGTTGAACCCCAGCGCCTTCTGGCGTTCGAGGTCGAAGCGCAACGCCTCGTCGGTCGGCGCGGTGTAGATGCCGTCCGGCCAGTAGCCCTGGTCCAGCGTGCCGCTCTGGAAGACGGACTTCCCGTTCAGCAACGGCCGCATGACGCCGCCGACCATCGCCTTGCCGAGCGAGCGCATGCCGAAGTAGCCCGTCACGGCGTCCCCGCCGGCCAGCGTCACGCGCAGGTCGTAGAGGAACGGGTCGTCGGGCGACCACAGCCGGGCGTTCGGCACCGGCACCCGCAGGGAGCTACCGGTCGTGCCGGTCTGCCGGCCGACCACCTGCCCGCCGCTGAGCACCTCGGCGGTGACCGGCTGGCCCGCGGTGCCCTGCACGACCAGGTCGAGCGCGCCCGCACCGACGTTCGGGGTGGTGTCGAGACGCGTGATGTTCGCGGCCCGCACCGGTTCCAGCCAGACCGTCTGCCAGATGCCGGACGCCGCGGTGTAGAAGATCCCGCTCGGGTCGCGGCGCTGCTTGCCGATCGGATAGCGGCTGCCGTCGACCGTCGAGGTGACGCCGACGACGATCTCGTTCGTGCCGGCCACCAGCGCCGAGGTGATGTCGAACGAGAACGCGTCGAAGCCGCCGGTGTGCGTGCCGACCTGCCTGCCGTTGACCCAGACCCGCGTCTCCCAGGTCACCGCTCCGAAGTTGAGCTTGACCTGACGACCGTTCCAAGAGGACGGAACGGTGAAGGTGCGGCGGTAGAACATGTTGTCCTCGTGCCGCTTGATCCCTGACAGCGCGGACTCGATCGGGTACGGCACGAGCACGCCCTCGGCCAGTGGCCGGCCGATGGGCGGGTTGCTCAGGTTCGGTGCCCCGGCGAACTCCCAGACACCGTTGAGGTTCTGCCACTCCGGGCGCTGCAGTTGCGGTCGCGGGTACTCGGGCAGGGCATTCGTCGGCGACACCTGGGAGGTCCAGGGTGTCGAGAGCGGAGGGACTTTCGGCACCCACTCCGCGGCGTGCGCTGTGGGTGTCAGGAAGGTTGCTGTGATCAGGATCGAGACCATCACGCCCAGGACGCGTCTGGTCATGGCTCTCCTATCTTCGCAATATTCGCTGCAGGACGACGACGATGAGCAAGAACACGCCGCTGACCACCGACTGGTAGTTGCTGTCGAGCGTGCCGATCTGGTTGATGACGTTCTGGATGACCTTGATCAGGCCGACCCCGATCACGGTGCCGAGGATCGTGCCCATGCCACCGGTCAGCAGGGTTCCGCCGATGACGACGACCGCGATGGCGTCCAGTTCGAGGCCGACGCCGATGACCGTGACGCCCGACTGCAGATAGGCGGCGGTCAGGGCGCCGGCGAGACCCGCCAGCGTGCCGCTCATCGTGTAGACGAGGACCTTGGTCTTCGCGACGGGCACGCCCAGCAGGACCGCCGACTGCTCGGCGCCGCCGGTCGCGAACACGTTCTGGCCGAAGTTGGTGCGGTTGAGGACCATGCCGCCCAGGACGGCGAGCACGGCCGCGACGAAGATCGGGTAGCCGAAGCCGAAGACCGTGCCGCGGCCCAGTTCGACGAACGCGCTGTCCGCCGGGATCTGGTAGGTGTTGGCGCCCTCGTCGGTGATCGCCAGCAGCAGTCCGCGGGCGAACAGCAGCGACGCCAGCGTGACGATGAACGGCGCCATGTTCGTGCGCGCGATCAGCAGGCCGTTGATCAGGCCGATCAACCCGCACACCGCCAACGGCAGTGCGAGCGCTGCCAGGAACCCGTACTGCGAGCCCCAGGCCGCGAGCACGCCGCCGAGGGCGTAGAGCGAGCCGACGGACAGGTCGATGCCGCCCGTGATGATCACGAACGTCATCCCGATCGCGATCACCACGAGGAACGAGCCCTGCAGGGCGAGGTCGCGCAGGTTGTCGAGGCTGCCGAAACGCGGGAAGACCAGCCAGGACACCGCGACCATCAGCACGAGGGCCACGGCGGCGCCCTGGCGTTGCAGGACCTTCGTCCTCGCCGCCTTGGGCAACACCGCCCTGTGCCGCCTACTCGTTTCAGACACAGTCATCGGCGCTCCCGTGCCACGTACACGGCGGCGATGATGATCGCGGCCTGGATCATCTGCGCGATCGAGTCCGGCAGGTTGTGCTTGATCAGGGTGGCCCGGACGAGCTGCATGAGGACCACGCCGAACACCGTGCCGAGCACGCGGACCTTGCCCCCGGTGAGCGGGGTGCCGCCGACGACCACCGCGGTGATCGCGGACAGTTCCATGAGCAGACCCATGTCCGCCGGGTCGCTGGCGGCGAGCCGGGAGGTGGCCAGCACACCCGCGATCGCGGCGAGCACGCCGGTGATCGCGTAGACGCCGATCAGCACCCGGTTGACCGGCAGTCCCGCGAGCGTGGCCGCCTTGCGGTTGCCGCCGATCGCGACGAGCTGGCGCCCGAACGTGGTGCGGTTCGTGAGGCCCGCGACGACGAGCGCCAGCAGACCCGCGATCAGCACGCTGATCGGGATGCCGGCCACGTCACCGGTGCCGAGCTCCAGGAACGTCTCGTCGTGCAGCTGGACGAGCTGCCCGTCCGCGATGACCAGCGCGAGGCCGCGTCCGCCCACCAGCAGCGCGAGCGTGGCGACGATCGGCTGGATGCCGACCCTGGCGACGAGGAACCCGTTGAACGCTCCCGCCAGCACGCCGACGACGAGCGCCATCATGATGGCGACGAGCGGACCGGCGCCGAGGTAGAGCGGGATGACCGCGGCGGCCAGCGCCATCACCGCGCCGACGCTCAGGTCGACACCCTCGGTGCCGATCACCAGCGCCATGCCGAGCGCGACGATCAGCACGGGCGCGGCCTGCACGAGCTGGGTCGTGAAGTTGCCCAGCGTCAGGAAGTTGGCCGTGAACAGGGCGTTGAACAGCAGCAGCACGGCGACGGCGACGTAGACACCGTTGTCCTGCAACCAGCGCGTCCGCGCCGCTGTGGTGCTAGCGGCTGTCCTGGTGGCTGCCTGCGTGGTCTCCTGAGTCATCCGTCACCTCCGCCGCGATGGCCGTGAGCACGTGCTCACGGGTCAACTGGTCGCCTTCCAGCTCGCCGGCGACCGATCCGTCGCGCAGCACGATGAGACGATCCGCGCCGTCGAGCAGTTCGTCCAGCTCCGAGCTGATCAGCAGCACCGCCAGGCCTTCCCGCGCGAGTTCGTCGATCAGCGCCTGCACCTCGGCCTTGGCGCCGACGTCGATGCCGCGCGTCGGTTCGTCGAGGAGCAGGATCCTGGGTTCCGTGCACAACCACCTGGCCAGCAGCACCTTCTGCTGGTTGCCGCCGGACAGTTCCGCGACCTTCTGCTCAGGGCTGGACACCTTGATGCGCAGGCGCTTGACGAAGGTGTCGACGATCCGGTCCTGTTTGGACCTGCTGGTCACGCCGAACCTGCTGAGCCTGGGTAGCGCGGCCAGCACGATGTTCTCGCGCACGGAGAGGTTCGGGATGATCCCCTCGGTCTTGCGGTCCTCGGCGAGCATGCTGATGCCCGCCCTCATCGACGCCTTCACGTTGTGCGCCACCGGCTTGCCCGCGACGAGCACGGTGCCGCGGTCGAGCGGGAGCGCGCCGATGATCGCCTTCGCGGTCTCGGTGCGGCCCGATCCGAGCAGGCCGGCGAGGCCGACGACCTCACCGGGCCGGATCGACACGCCGACACCGCCGATGCGCGGCTTGCTCGTGAGGTCTCGAGCTTCCAGCACCGGCTGCGTGTCGGCCTGGTGACCTTCGCCGAACGCAGTGGTGCCGTGCTTCTCGATCTCCTTGACCGACCTGCCGAGCATCAGCGAGACCAGTTCGATGCGCGGAAGTTCTTTGAGAGGACCGCTGTGAACGTTCGCACCGTCTCTCAGGACCGTGACTGTGTCGCAGATCCGGTAGAGCTCGTCCATGCGGTGGCTGACGTAGATGATCGCGATGCCCGCCTCGTGGAGCTTTCGCACGACGCCGAGCAGCGTCTCGACCTCGCGCGGTTCCAGCGACGACGTCGGCTCGTCCATGATCACGACGTCCGCGTCCGCCGCGACGGCCCTGGCCAGCGCGACCATCTGCTGCTCGCCGACCGCGAGCGTCCCGAGCGGACTGCTCACGTCCGCCGTGATGCCGTAGCCCCGCAGGAGTTCCGCGGCGTCGGCGTCGCGGCGGGCGCGGTCGATCAGGCCGAACCGGTTGCGCGGCTCGCGGCCGAGGAACAGGTTGGCGGACACGCTCATCAGCGGAACGAGGTTCACCTCCTGGTAGATCGTGGAGATGTGCCCGTTGCGGGTGATGGAACCGGAATCCGGGGTGTGGATGCCGGTCAGCACCTTGATCAGCGTCGACTTGCCGGCGCCGTTCTCCCCGACCAACGCGTGGATCTCGCCGCGCCGGAGCGTGAAGTCCACGTCGCCGAGTGCCCGGACGCCGGCGAACGTCTTCGTCACGCCGGCGACCTCGATCACCGGATCAGTAGGCATTGCCGAGCTTCTGCGCCGCGTTCGCCGAGTCGTACTCGTCGTCGGAGATCACGATGTTCTGCGGGATCTCGTCGCCCTTGCCGAACTTCTCCAGCGTGTCGAACGCGAGCGGGCCGAAGCGCGGGTTGGACTCGACCACGGCGGTGTAGCTGCCGTCCGCGATGAGCTGCACGGCGTTGCGCGTGCCGTCGACGGACACGATCTTGATGTCCTTGCCCGGCTGCTTGCCGGCGGCCTTGAGAGCGGTGACGGCGCCGATGCCCATCTCGTCGTTCTCGGCGTACACGGCGGTGATGTCCGGGTTGCTCTGGATCAGCTGCTCCATCACGGCCTGCCCCTTGGACCTGTCGAACTCGCCCGTCTGCTCGGCGACGACGGTCAGGCCGGGGGTGCCGGCGATGCCGTCCTTGAAGCCCTTGGTGCGGTCGACCGTGACGTTGTTGCCCGAGGCACCGAGCAGGATCGCGACCTTGCCCGTGCCGCCGGTCGCCTTGATCATCTGCTGGGCGGCGCGCTTGCCCTGTTCGACGAAGTCGGAGCCGATGAACGTGAGGTAGTCGGTGCAGGGCTTCGACGTGACCTTGCGGTCGATCGTGATGACCGGCACCTGCTTGGCCTTGGCCGCGTCGAACGCGGGCTGCAGGCCGTCGGAGTTGAGCGGCGCGACGATCAGCAGCTTCGCCCCGCGGTCGATCATCGACTTGATGTCGCTGATCTGCTTGTTCAGGTCGCTCTGCGCGTTCGTGTAGAGCAGTTCGGCGCCCCGCTTCGCGGCCTCGTCCCTGATCGACGCGGTCTCCGCGGTGCGGAACGGGTTGGCTTCCTTCTCCGACTGGGAGAAGCCGACCACCGCGCCCTCGACGTCGACCTGCGGGTATCCGGTCGTGCTCCGCGCACAGCCGGGACCAGCACTTTGGTTCTGCGCGGCAGACGCGGCGGGCCCTCCACTGGTCGCGGTCGTCGGGGTTTCCCTGCTGGTGCACCCCGTCACGAGCAAGGCTGCGACGGCGATGAGCAACATGCGAGACATCGTTGGCTCCTACACGGCGGGCTATGCGTGGACGCGCTCTCAGGCGCTAGATTTGCATCGTTGTTCCAACGTTGTAAAGACTGGGGACTTCCCGGTACTTTTCCCGGTACTTCTTTGGAGGCTGTGTTGGCCACGCTCAAGGACGTCGCTCGGCTGGCGGGCGTCTCGGTGAAGACCGTGTCGAACGTGGTCAACGGCTACTCGTTCGTGAAACCGGACAACCGCCGCCGCGTCGAGGAGGCGCTGGAGGCGACCGGGTACCGCCCGAACCTGGGCGCCCGCAACCTGCGCCGCGGCCGCACCGGTTTCATCGCCCTGGTCCTGCCCGAGCTCTCGATCCCGTACTTCGCCGAGCTCGCCGGCCTGGTCATCGCCGCCGCCCAGGACCACGAGTGGAACGTGCTGATCGAGCAGACGTTCGGCACCCTGGCCGGCGAACGCTCCGCACTGGCCTCCCTGGGCCCGCACCTGGTGGACGCCGCGATCCTCAGCCCGGAGGCCCTGCAGGTGGACGACTTCCAGCTGCCGGTCCCCGCCGTCCTGCTGGGCGAGCACGCCGTCGACGTCCCGATCTCCCGCGTGGGCATCGACAACGTGGCCGCGGCCCAGGCCGCCGTCCGCCACCTGATCTCACTGGGCCACCAGCGCATCGCCGCGATCGGCGCCCACCCCCACCGAGGCACCGCCGCCCTGCGCCTGGAGGGCTACCGCCGAGCCCTGGCCGAGGCCTCACTGCCGTTCGTGGACGAACTCGTGGTCCCCGCGCTGAACTACCACCGAGCCGACGGCGCCGCCGCGATGAGGTCGCTGCTGGACCTGCGCACCCCACCGGACGCCGTGTTCTGCTTCAACGACCTCCTGGCCATCGGCGCCATGCGAGCGGCGGGCGAACGTTTCGTGCGCGTTCCCCAGGACCTCGCCGTCGTCGGCTTCGACAACAACGAGGAAAGCGTTTACAGCTCTCCGTCGCTCACGTCCGTCGCCCCCGACAAGGCCGCCATCGCCCAGGCCGCCGTCGACCTGCTGCACCGGCGCGTCGAGTCCGGCGACGCCCTCGAGAACGTCGAAACGCCGTTCTCCCTGCAGGTCAGGGAAAGCACCGTGACCCGGTGACGTTCGGCGCTGGAGATCCCGGCTACGGACGCGCGAAGGCGTCGTAGGTGCGTTGGTCGAACAGGACGAACCTGATCAGCTCGACCGGGGCGTCCTCGACGGCGGCGCGAGCGATCCGGGCGGCGTCCTCGACCGGCCAGCGGTAGATGCCGGTGGAGATCGCGGGGAACGCGATGGTGCGTGCCTGGAGTCCGGCCGCCACGCGCAGGGCGTTGTGGTGGCAGTCGGTGAGGAGCTGCGAGCGGTCCTCGGTGGCCGACCAGACCGGGTTCGGCCAAGATCGCGGGGCTGGCGAGAGGCCCCGCCCACCCAGGGGGCAGGCCACCGACCTCCACTTAACCTAGCGCCGTATCGGCGTTGTCAAGACGCTGCTCGGCGATCTGTGGACAACTCCGGGCTTTCCGTTCGGTGAGGCCGAGTTGTCCACAGATCCGCGCGGAGGGGGCTTGACAGGGCGGGCGCGGCGATAAGGTCGTTGCTGGGTGGTGTGGTGGTATGCCCCCTGGGTGGGCGGGGCCTCGCCATCACGACAACGGGCAGGTGGCCACGTCGGCCGGCCGCGGCAAGGTCGCCGACCGAGGCGGCTCCACCCCGTCCAGCCAATGCTCCAAAGCCACGAACGCCGTCCGATGGCAAGGCGCAAGAGGCCGCAACCGATCTGGATGGGCATCGACCAGCCCATCCACGTGCGTCCCCTGCTCCACCCGGTAGTACCGGTGCAACCGATCAGGCGTCATACCCGCGTACACATCCGAATCCTGGCTGATCGGCAGCAACACGTCGTAAGTCCCGTGCACAGTCAGCAAAGGCCGCTTCACCTTCCCGGTCAACGCGACCCGGGACACCGCGGGCCCGGCGACACGACGCCGAGAGGCGTACGAGTAGTCCGCATCGCAGGCAGGAGTACCGGGAGCGCAGAAAGGCACCCCGGCCTCCAGGTCCCCGTCGAACCCGGGATCGAACTCCTCGCGGTAGATCCGCTGCGTCAGGTCCCAGTAGTAGCGGTAGTGGTAGTCCCACAGGAATTCCGTACCGGCCGGAAAGCCCGCCGCGACCATCGCCTCGTGCGCGCCCGGTTCGCCTGCCAGGTAGGCCGGGTAGGCGCGGAGCACGGGTGGCAGGAACGTCAGGGGGTTCGGGCCCTTGACCGTCCACAGCGTCCCCTCCCAGTCGACGCCGCCGTCGTAGAGGTGCGGGCGGTTCTCCAGTTGCCAGCGGACCAGGTAGCCGCCGTTGGAGATGCCGGTGGCGATGGTTCGGCGCGGGGTTCGGCCGTAGCGTTGGGAGACAACGGACTTCGCTGCGATGGTGAGCTGGGTGAAGCGGTGGTTCCACTCCTCCATGGCGCGGCCGTCGCGGTAGAACTGGGCTCCGGTGTTGCCCTTGTCGGTGGAGGCGAAGGCGTAGCCGCGGGACAGGACCCAGTCGGAGATCGCGCGGTCGTTGGCGTACTGCTCGCGGACTCCCGGGGCGCCGGTGACGACCAGGCCGCCGTTCCAGTGGTCGGGCAGTCTGACCACGAACTGGGAGTCGTGCCAGCCGTGGTTGGTGTTGGTGCGCGAGGTGTCCGGGAAGTAGCCGTCGATCTGGATGCCCGGGACCGCGGCGGGGACGGGCAGGGCGGTGCTCGTGAGGCCCGCCCAGTCCGCCGGGTCGGTGTGGCCGGTGGCCTTGAGGCCGGTCGTGGTGAGGTCGGTCAGGCGGGCGAGTTGCTGGTGTTCCGCGCCGGGGACCGTCATCGCGGACGTCGGCGGGGTCAGCGCGAGCACCAGTACCAGCGGGAGCAACATAGCTGGTCAAGCTAGTGGTGAGGGCTCGGCGGCGACATGGTCGTCTCCCACACAAGACCTGCTTTGAAGGTGGTGAAGCCGAACAGGTCCAGCACGCGGCGGACTTGCGGCTGGGTGTGGTGCACGGTGAACGACTTGCCGTTGTGGTGGGCCGCGCAGAGCAGGAGCAGCAACGTGCGCAGGCCGCCCGCGGACAGGAACGTCACGTCGGCCAGGTCGATCGCTACGCGGTCTGTGGTCGTGTCCACGATGCCGGGCAGCACGGCCGCGAAGAACACGTCGCAGGTCGTCATGTCCATCTCGCCCTGGCAGGTGGCGACGAAGCGGGTGCCGGAGCGTTCTGTCCGCACGGTGAACGGACTGGTCTCGCAGGCGGTCATGAACCACTTCACCGCACCGCGGGCGCGGACGATAGCAGCGGAAACGAAGTCCGGGACCGGAAAACGAAGCGCCTCAACCTGACCGCAGGGTTTTCGACGGCGACACGTCGTACGCGGTGCGGTAGTGCGCGGCGAAGACACTCGGACGGGCGTAACCCCATCTGGCCGCGATCTCGGTGACAGAACCGTTGCCCGCTCTCAGGTCTTCATGGGCGCACGACAGACGCACGCCCCGCAGATACGCCATTGGTGTCGTCGCGAGGTGGCGGCGGAAAGCGAGTTGCAACGCGCGGATGGACACGCGAGCCGCACGCGCTATGTCGGCGGCGGAGATGTCAGTCTCGGCGTTGTCCTCGATGAACGTGACCGCACGGCGGAGGCTTCTCGGGTGCGCGTCACGCCGGTCACCAGGCGTCGGCGCGGCGTGTGCGGTGTTCGGGAACGCGGCGAGGGTGGTGCTCACCAGCAGGCGGGTCGCGTTCGCCGTCACCAGTGGGTTGTCGCCGAACCGCGGCAGCACCTGGTCACGCAGGTGCACGCAGGTGGACCACCACACCGCCGCGTCCCGGGACGAGGCCGGCCGGAAACCCGCGAACCGAACTCCGTCGGCCACCTCGTCGATCAGCGACTGGGTCAGCGTGACCGTCGACAGCCGCGGGTCGAGGATCGCCCCGACGAAGGGACTTTCGGGTGGTGCGCACAGGAACACGTCACCGGGCATCCAGAAGCGGTCCTCGCCACCCGAACCGTAGTAGACCATCCCTGCGCCCGTGTGGCCGAAGACGAAGTTGTTCATCGGGTCGACGCTGACCTCCAGCGCGATGCGCCCGTGCAGCTCGTCGAACCGGACGTGACCGTGTATTCGCGACGACATCCACATGTGAGGGTGCTCGATGCCGGCGTTGAGACGCATCTGGCCGTAGGCCGCGTTCAACACCTCGTGCGCTGCGTCCAAGTCCGCCACCTCGACGACCCGTTCCACGTGCTGCACGATCCTCGCCCGTCCCGCCGGTGTCCATCGCCAAGACGGTTGCTTCCGCTCACCCGCTGGGAGGGCGGAAGCAACCGTCATCTGACTAGACCCGGACGAGCGATGCCAGTGCGGTCTGGCCCTGCTGGTTCGGGTGGAACACGGCCTCCGGTCCCTCCTGACCCGGTGCCAGCGCGTCGAATCCACGCAGGAACGGCGTGCCCGACTCGCACAGCGCGTGGCCTTCGAACGTGTCCGGGCGGGAGAACGGGCTCACGAACGTGGCGTTGACGCCCTTGTGCGCCGCCTTGGCCACGGCGGCGCGGAGGGTGGCGTCGATGCCGTCGGCCACCTGGTTGCCCTCGCTGCGTTCCGCGGTGGTCAGGACGCCCTCACCGCAGATCGGGTCGAGCGTGGCGCCGGGCGGGTTGTCCGAAGCGGACACCTGGCGGCCGTAGCCCACGATTACCACTCGCGCGTACGGGCTGCGCTTGCGGATCTCCGTGAGCAGGGCCGTGACGTTGCTGCCCATCTGCGGCAGCCTGGCCAGGATCGCCTCGGTCGGTGCACCCGTGCAGTCCGCCTGGATGCAGGTGCCGCCGTACGTCGCGTAGTCGATGTCGTTGGTGCCGACGGTGAGCAGCACCAGGTCGGTGCCGCGCCGCAGGGCGTCCAGCTGGGCCGGACGGTCCTTGAACGGGCGGGAGAGGTCCGCGGTGCCGGCACCGCTGCAGCTCACGTTGGCGAACGAACCGAGCCTGCCGGCCGCGCGCAGGCCGGCGGCCACCTGTTCGCCGTAGGAGTTGTCGCTGCGCCAGCAGTTGCCGGCGGTTCCGTCCTGGTAGGACCCCGCGCCGGTGCCGGAGGCGTACGAGTCACCGAGCACCACGAGCGAGGTGGAGCGGGTCGCGTTGGCCGTGGGAGCGATCCCAAGAGCAGCGAGAACCGCGGTGAGGACGACGATCGTTCTTTTCACAAGACCCCCGAGGTTGATGTCATTGCCCCTCCATGGTGCCCGAACCACCACGTCGTGTGCCGCCGACCAGATACCGGACGTTCAGCCAACCGACGACAGGACGTTCGCGATCTCCTTCAGCAGCGGCGTCTTGCGGTCGTTCGGCAGGAACGAGGCCAGCACGGCGTTCTCCGCCAGCTTCGCGACCTCCGCGTGTCCGAGGCCGAGCGCGGTGGCCACCGCCAGGTACTCGCCTTCCAGCGTCGCGCCGAAGAACGGCGGGTCGTCGGTGTTCAGCGTGACCACCACACCGGCGTCGAGCATCTGCCGCACGGGATGCGCCTCGATCGACGCCACCTGCCGCGTGCGGACGTTGGACGTCGGGCACACCTCCAGCGCGATCCCCTTCAGCGCCAGGTGTTCCAGCAACGCCGGGTCCTGGTGGCAGCTCGTGCCGTGGCCGATGCGCTCGGCCCGCAGGTCGCGCACCGCCGACCAGACGGTCTCCGGGCCGGTGGTCTCCCCCGCGTGCGGCACGCTGTGCAGGCCCGCTTCCCTTGCCGCGTCGAAGAAAGGCGCGAACTGGGCGCGCCCGATGCCCTCCTCCGGGCCGCCGAGGCCGAAGGAGACGAGGCCGCCGGGGCGTTCGGACAGCGCGAACGCCAGCGTCTCCCGGCCGGCGACCAGGCCCTTCTCGCCCGGGATGTCGAAGCACCACGCCAGGTCGACCCCCAGCGCCGAGGCTTCCGCGCGCCCGGACTCGAGTCCCGCGAGGAGTTCGTCGCCGGACATGCCGTCCGTCAGGTGGTTGTGCGGCGTCACGGTGACCTCGGCGTACCTGACGTTCTGCCGTGCCAGTTCACGGGCCAGGCCGACGACGAGGGTGTGGACGTCGGCGCGGCCCTTCAGCATCGACTGCACCGCCCAGAAGACCTTCAAGAAGTGGTCGAAGTCGCGGAACGTGTAGAAGCGCTCCAGTTCGGCGCGGTCGGTGGGCACACCCGCCTCGGGGTGGCGCCGGGCGAGTTCCAGGACGGTGCCGAGGCCGGCCGAACCGACGAGGTGGACGTGCAGTTCGACCTTGGGCAGTGCGTGGATGAACGAACGCATGGCAAAGCTCCCCGTGCGAGGCGAAGGTGCGAGAGGTGGCGGAGGAACGGGACGACTCAGGGAGCGAGGTCGCCGCGTTCGGTGTCAGCGCCGTAGAGCGGCAGCTTGAAGTCCGGCACGACCTCCAAGCTAGCAGCACCGGCGCGAATGCGGTGGCGCGGTTTTCGCCGCGGTTGCACGATGTGGCGCGTGACCGGTGAGGACGTGCTCGCGATCTTGGCAGCGTTGCAGGACTTCGACATCTGCACGGTGGCGGATGGGGCGTCGACGCGCTGGCCGGTGAACAGACCCGGCCGCACGGCGACCTCGACCTCATGCACCGCGAGGAGCAGGAACCACAGGTCGTCGCCGCGCTCGCCGCGCGCGGGTTCGCGGAAACCCTGTCGTGGCGGCCGGTCCGGTTCGTGCTCACCGATCCGGACGGGCGCGAGATCGACCTGCACCCGTTGCGGTTCGCGGAGGACGGTAGCGCCGAGCAGTCCTCGCTGACGCCGGGCGAGCCGTTCCACTACCCGGCGGAGTGCTTCGTCACCGGCACGATCCTCGGCACGCCCGTGCGGTGCCTGTCGGCCGAACAACAGCTGCTCTTCCACCAGGGTTACGAACCGCGGGAGAGGGACCTGCACGACCTGGCGTTGCTGCGCTCACTTCCTCGGCGAAAACTCGGTGGCGCCGACGGCTAGCGTGGGGTGGGTGAAGGGATTCAACCCGAGTTTCAGTCCCGAAACGGCCGAGAACTACGACAACTCACCCCGCGGCGACGAGGCCGAGACCGTCCGCTTCCTCGCGGCGTTCGGCGGGAGCGCCCTGGAGTTCGCGATCGGCACGGGCCGCATCGCGTTGCCCCTCAAGGAGTCCGGCGTCGAGGTGGACGGCGTCGAGCTCTCCCCCGGCATGGTCGCGCGCATGCGGGAGAAACCCGGTGGCGCCGACGTCGACGTGGTCATGGGCGACATGTCCAGAGCCGGCACCGGCCGCACGTACCCGTTGGTGTACCTGGTCTACAACACGATCACGAACCTGCTCACCCAGGACGACCAGGTGCGGTGCTTCGAGAACGCCGCGCGCCACCTCACCCCGGACGGCGTGTTCGTGATCGAGTGCGGTGTGCCGAGCTGGGCGGCGCGGCAACGCAACCAGTACATCGACGTGGAGGCCGTCGAGGTGGACCACGTCGAGCTGGACGTCAACCGCTACGACCCGGTCACCCAGATGCTCGACGAGAACCACGTGCACATCGGCGCGGACGGCATCCGGTTCGGCGCGATCCGGCAGCGGCTGTCCTACCCGTCCGAGTTCGACCTCATGGCGCGGATCGCGGGTCTGCGGCTGCGCGAGCGGCACGGCGGCTGGAACGGCGAACCGTTCGTCGCGGACAGCAAGCGGCACGTGAGCGTGTACGAAAGAGCCGCGTGAGGGTCTGCGTCAGGAGTTGAACGCTTCCAGCGCCTCGGCCTTGATCTGCTCGAACTGGGCGGCCATCGCCTCGGACAGGGCCTGGGCGCCGGACAGCGGCCGCACCATGACGGTGAACTCGTCGATCAGCCCGTCGGCGTTGAGGTGCAGGAAGTCGCAGCCCTGGATCTCCTTGCCGCCCACCTCGGTGCGGAACACCAGCGCGTGGTTCTGGCCGTCGACGATCTCGCGTTCGTAGCGGAAGTTCTCGAACACCCGCATCACCCCGCGCAGGATCGCCGCGGTGATCGGCTTGCCGGGGTACGGCGTGAACGCGACAGGACTGGTGAACACGACGTCGTCGGCCAGGCACGCCGCCATCGCCTCGGTGTCCCGTGCTTCGACCGCTTTGCGGAATGCGTTCACAGCGACGCCCTCACATACTCAACTTGTTGACTAGGTCGGAGCACCGTAACCTGCTGCTATGTCGCTGCGCAACGCCGTGATGGCGGCCCTGCTCGACGGGGAGTCGTCCGGTTACGACCTGGCCAAGGCGTTCGACGCGTCGGTGGCGAACTTCTGGATCTGCACGCCGCAGCAGCTCTACCGGGAGCTGGACCGCATGGAGGCGGACGGGCTGATCGTCGCCAGGACGGTCGAGCAGGAACGCCGGCCGAACAAGCGCCTGTTCTCGCTCACCGAGCTCGGCCGCGAGGAGCTGACGGGGTTCACGGCCGGGCCGCACAAACCCACCGCGATCCGGGACGAGCTGCTGGTGGCGGTGCTGGCGGCGGACTCCGGTGATATCGAGGGAGTGCTGGCCTCCATCCGCGAACGCAAGCAGTGGGCCGAGGCGAAGGTCGCGCGCTACGAACGGCTCAGGGCCAAGCTGCTCGACGGCCGTTCGGAAGAGGACTTCCTGGCCACCGCCGAACGGGTCGGGCCGTACCTGACGTTGTTGCGCGGCTTGTCGTTCGAGCGGGACAACGTGCGGTGGTGTGCCAGGAGCCTCACCGTGCTGGAGCGGCGTGGTGCCCGGCTCGACGCGCCGGGGTGAGGTTGAATCGGGTCCATGAACGGCATTTCGCTCTTGCAGGAGGCACTCAGCGCGCCCGCGGCAGAGGCGCGCAACCGGTTCGCGGGGCGGCTCAACGGCTACCTCGACGGGTCCGACGTCGTGCACGCCGTGCGGCTGCAGGGCTGGCTCGGGCTGGAGGTGCCGGGCCCCGGCTGCCACGTCGGCACCGGCAGCTGGGACTTCACCCGCTTCAAGGCGACCACGTCCCCGGTGACGTGCGGGCGCTGCCGTTCCGCCGGGCTGCTCACCAGTTCGTTCACCGGGGGCCCGCACCAGCAGACCCTGGACCTCGAGGGCATCTAGATCGCGGAGCGGTTGCGCAGTCCCATTCCCGTCAGCGCGGTCATGCCCAGGCGCTCGTAGTACGGACGCAACGCGTCGTCGCACGTGAGGTCGACGGAGTACAGGTGTGCGGCCTCGGCCACGATGCGCCGCATCAGCTCCGTGCCGATGCCCTGGCCCTGGAACTCCGGCCGCACCTCCAGCCACGGGACGAACGCGGTCAGCACGCCGTCGCTGATCATGTTCACGAAGCCGGCGACGTCGTCCCCTGAACGCGCGATCACCACGCGATAGCTCCCGCGCAGCACGGCGAGGTGCTGGGCGGGCGACGGCGGCGTGGGCCAGCCCACGAAGAACCCGGCGAGATCGGTCTCGGTCAGTCCGTGGAGATCGGTGCGGTAGGAGATCACCGCAGCATTGAACCGTTCTTCCCGAACATCCGTAGGGTGGTTTCTACCAATTCTGCCGCTAAGCTGCTGGTCGTGACCCTGCCGACTGCTCCGCTGCGCCGTGCGCGCTGTGCTGCCGTCGGCATCGTCAACGGGACGCTCGCGGTTCTCGCGCACTCCAGCGCGGACGGGCAGTTGCCCGACGCCGGGCTGGTCTTCTCGCTCGTCGCGCTGCTCACGTGGGCGACGGCCGGGTTCGCCCGGCACGAGCTGGCCTGGCGGAAGCTGCTCCTGCTGATCGGCGGCGG
The DNA here is from genome assembly GCF_024648825.1 of Lentzea californiensis. Lineage (GTDB taxonomy): Bacteria > Actinomycetota > Actinomycetes > Mycobacteriales > Pseudonocardiaceae > Lentzea > Lentzea californiensis. Next base: position 259,697 of record NZ_JANBBE010000011.1, on the reverse strand, counting down.
GCAGCTCGCGATGCACGTGCTGGTGTCGCTCGCGGCGTTCCGTCACACGCACGAGGCCGAACCGGCGCGCATGATCGCCTCGCACGTCGTGGCCACGGCACTGACGGTCGTCGTGCTCGCCGCCGCGGAACGGTCCGTGCTCGCGCTCGCCCGCGCGGTCACGGCCGCGCTGCCCCGCAGGCTCGCCGTCCTGCCCGCCACCGCACCCCTGGTCGTCGCCACGCCTTCGCCCGCGCCGACCGCGATCGTCTTCCTGGACGTGCTGTCGTGGCGCGGTCCTCCGGCTGAACAGGTCTGAATCCCCTTCACAGGGCCGCTCACCGAGCGGTCCTGCCCCTGTTCACGCCCATTGGGAGCACCATGACCACCACAGCCGCTCCGTCACGCACGTCGTTCGCGTGGCGGGGACTCTTCCTGCGCCTGCACTTCTACGCCGGCGTGCTCGTCGGCCCGTTCATCCTGATCGCCGCGTTGACCGGCGTGCTGTACGCCCTGACACCGCAACTGGAGTCGTGGGTCTACTCCGATCAGCTCCGCGTTCCCGCGACCGCGCAACAACTCCCGCTGTCCAAGCAGGTCGACGCCGCGCTCGCGACGTCACCTCAGGGTGAGCTCGTCGCGGTCCGGCCCGCCCCCGAGCCCGGTGACACGACCCGCGTCCTGTTCTCCGAGAAGGGCCTGGGCGAGTCCGAACGCCGCGCGGTCTTCGTCGACCCCGGCACCGGGCGCGTCACCGGTGATCTCGTGGTCTACGGGTCGAGCGGCGTGCTGCCGCTGCGCACGACGCTGGACCAGTTGCACCGCAACCTGATGCTCGGTGAACCCGGCCGTCTCTACAGCGAGCTCGCCGCCTCCTGGCTGTGGGTCGTCGCGCTGGGCGGCCTGGTCCTGTGGGTGTCCCGGGCACGCAACAGCAAGCGCATCCGGACGCACGGGCTGATCGGCGTATGGGTGCTGGCCGGCGCGTTGTTCCTGTCCGCCACCGGCCTCACGTGGTCGGCCTACGCGGGCGAGAACGTCGCCATGCTCCGCACCGCGGTCGGCTGGTCCACGCCGGCGCTCAAGATGCCCGGCGCCGGTGAGAGCCACGGCGACCACGGTTCGAGCACCTCGTCCGCCGGTGGGCACGGCGAGATCGACACCGTGTCCGGTGCCGCGAAGCTGTCCGGCATCGACGCCAAGGCGGTCGAGATCAGTCTTCCCGTCACCCCCGACGGTGCCTGGAAGGTGGCCGAGATCGAGAAGGGCCTGCCCTCCCAGGGAGACGCCGTCGCGGTGCACGGCGGAGAGGTGGTCAGTTCGCTGAAGTTCGACGAGTTCCCGCTGGGCGCGAAGCTGACGAGGTGGGGCATCGACGCGCACATGGGTGTGCTGTTCGGCTGGCCCAACCAGTTGCTGCTGTTGCTCATCGGCGGTGGACTGGTCGCTTCGGTCGTGCTCGGTTACCGCATGTGGTGGAAGCGCAGGCCCACGAACGGTTTCGGCCGTCCGACCCCGCGTGGTCAGTGGCGCAAGGCCCCGCGCGGAGCGTTGATCGCGCTCGGCCTCGGCACGCTGCTCGCGGGGTGGTTCGTGCCGCTGCTCGGCGTTACCCTGGTGATCTTCCTGGCCGTCGACGTGCTGCTCGGGAGGCGGGCGAAGACGACGGCGCCCTGATCGTCCACAGTGGACAGGGCTTGCCTGATCTGGACATTTGAGGCATATTAACGGTCAGGTGCGCCGGGAAGTCTGGTCGGCTCGCACGCCACACAGCGTGGCGGCGGAGAGCTGACGAGGAGCGCCCACATGACGCTCATCCCCCACGCGATCCCTCTGATCAACGATCCCCAGGTCGTCCACGCACTCGCTGCCCGGTGGCGTCGCACCAGGACGTTGCTGCTGCTCTCGGTCGGTGTCCTGCCCGTCGCCATCGGCATCGTGTGCATCGTTCTGGCCGGAATGACCTCGGCGGGGCAGCGCATCATGCCGTGGTGGTCGGCGATTCCGGCGGTCGCCGCGGCGGCGTGCGCGTGGGCGTTGCTGTCCTGGTTGCGGCGCAACGGGTTGAGCGATCCGCACTCGTGGCTGCCCGCCACCACCCTGATGACGGGCGCGCAGCTCGTGCTCGGTGTGCTGCCGGGCTCGGGCATCGCGTTGCGGCTCAGCCCCGGCGCGGCGATCGCGGTGAAGGCGTTGTGCGCGGCCGGGGTGCTCGGCGCCGGATCGGCCAGCGCACTCGCCCGGCTGGCCCACCGGTCGCTGCTCTCGGCTCCGATCCTCGAACTCGGGTCGACCGCGTTCCCGCTCGTGCTCGACAGCAGCGGTGCACGCGTGGTGATCGGCACGGACCGCGTCGACTGGACCACGCGGCACGGTTCGCGGGTGGACGCCGGGGTGTCGTTCGCCCGCATCCTCCGCGTGACAGCGCATTCGCACGCGATCATGCTGCACACCGCGTCCGGCTCGTGGACGGTTCCCGTGGCGGATCCGGCGACCGCGCAGGCCTTGCTGCGCCGCCGGATCACGTGGTGGGAGGAGGGCCGTGACGCGGCCGCCGAACGCGAGCAGCGCCGTTACCTCGACCTGGTCACGCTGCTCTCGGCCGTCAGCGGTGAAGCCACGCGCGGCGGCATCAGCGTGACGGTCGACTCGAACGGCCTCACGACGGGCATCGCGCTGAGCCCCGAGGTGCGCGAGCTCGAACCAGAACTGCTCGCGGCGCAGCTGATGGCCTGCGTGCAGAAGGCGAGGGTGGACGCGCGCAAGCAGGTTCAGGACCTGGTGCTCGACCACGCCGGCGACCAGATGGTGAAAGCCAGCCACTAAGGCCTGTATCGAAGTCTAGTCCGCGATAGCCGGGCCCGAGGCGGCCCCTGGTGGCACGGCCGAACGACCCACATACAACACCGGTATGCGGGCCATTCGGCCGCACCACCAGGAACCACCTCAAGCGCGACTCTCATCGAACCAAACTTCGATACATGCCTTCGTCGCTTGTCCCGCGCCCGTCGTCCTGCCTACGTTCCCCCGGAGAACTTCGGGAGATGGGGGACGACTTGCGCAGACGTGACTTCTTCGCGGCGGCGGCCGGGGTGGCCGCCGTCGTGGCCAACCCCGCGAGCGCGCTCGCGGCCGGCGAGCAGCGGCCGGGCGCCTCACACCTGCCGGACCTCGACCTCGGCGACTTCCCCGTCGTGGCAAGGGTCCGTGCGCGCAACGCGCTCGAACACCTCAAGGTCCTGAGCGACCGGATCGGGCCGCGCATCGGCGGCACCGCGTCGGAGCACCGTGCGCGTGACTTCCTCGTCCGCGAGCTCAAGGCGTTGCGGTACCAGGTGACGACGCAGCCGTTCACCGTGCCGGACAAGTACCTCGCCGACGTCAACGGCGGCTGGCAGGCCGGCGCCTCGCGCTTCGGCTCGCTCGGCGTCACCGTCAAGGCCCCGTTCGTCGAGGTCACCGACGGTGCGTTGCCCGACCTCACCGGCAAGATCGCGTTCTACGTCAACGCCCCCGCCGGCTCCGCGCCGACGCACGCGGCGATCGAACGCGGTGCGGTGGCGGTGGTCCTGGGCCGGATCTCCGCGACGGCGAGCAAGTCCAGCGCCTTCTCCCCCACGCTCGACCGCAACGTCACCGTGCCGGTCATCGGCCTCGCTCAGGTGCACACGGAGAAGCTGCGCGCGCAGGGCACCGGCGAGCTGACGATCAGCACGGTCCACCACCCGAACCTCACGTCCTACAACGTGATCGCGGACCGGCCGGCGACGTTCCCGTGGCGGGACAACGGGGTCGTCATGGTCACCGCGCACTACGACACGGTGCCGGGCTCACCGGGCGCCAATGACGACGGCAGCGGCACGGTCCTCTGCCTCGAACTGGCCCGCGTCCTGCGGTACCTGCCCACGCACAAGGCGCTGCGGTTCGCGTTGTGGGGTTCGGAGGAGCAGGGCCTGCTGGGGTCGCGGCACTACGTCTCGCAACTCCCGCCGGAGGAGATCGCGCGGATCAAGGGCGTGTTCCAGAACGACATGGTCGCCACCAGCCACGACCCGGCCACGGCGTACTGGCTGCTGTCCGTGGACGGCGCCGACAACGCCACGACGGCCGGAGTCCGCGCCGCCGCGCAGAGGCTCGGCTACGACCCGAGGGTGCACGGACCGGTGGCGCGCGGGTCGAGCGACCACGTGCCGTTCCACGAGAAGGGCATGGCGTCGGCGAACTTCAGCTGGCGCGGCGAGGGCGGGCCGGCGCAGCTGGAGCCGATCTACCACACCCCGGAGGACACGATCCGCGACAACATCAGCCTGGAACGGCTGCAGGTGTCACTGGAGCTGATCGGCTCGGCGGCGTACCGGCTCGCCAGCCAGAAGTAGGCGGTGTCCGACAATTCCGTCGGGCGATAGTAGCGGCCGAGGGATCCGCGGACGGCGCCGCCGCAACGCCCGAATACGGCCGGTATGAGGCCGTCGCGGCGACACCGTCCACGAATCGCTCGCCCGCGCCTCTCACCGAACGAAATCGTCAGACACCGCCTCGGCTCACGAGCTGACGTCGAGCACCGCCTTGGTGAACGCCTGAGGGTCCTCCTGCGGGACGTTGTGGCCGATGCCGTCGAGGACGCGGTGCTCGTAACGGCCGCTGAACTGCCCGCGGTACGCCATGCCGTCCTTGGTGGGGCCGTCGAAGTCGCTCGCGATCGTGATCGTGGGCACGCTGATCACCGGCCTGGCCTGCAGCTCGCGCTCGAGCCCGTCGTAGCGGTGCTCGCCCCGCGCGAGCTGCAGGCGCCAGCGGTAGTTGTGGATGACGATCGCGACGTGGTCGGGGTTCTTCCACGCCGTCGCGCTCTGGGCGTAGGTGGCCTCGTCGAAGTTCCACCGGGGCGAGGCGAGCTTCCAGATGAGCTTGTTGAACTCGTAGGAGTTCTGCTCGTAGCCCTTCACGCCGCGGTCCGTCGCGAAGTAGTACTGGTACCACCAGCCGAGTTCGGCCTGCGGTGACAACGGTTCCTGGTTCTGCCGCAGGTTCACGACCAGGTAGCCGCTGACCGAGACGAGCGCCCGGACGCGTTCCGGCCAGAGCGCCGCGGTGACGCACGCCGTCCGCGCGCCCCAGTCGAACCCGGCGACGGTCGCCTTGCGGATCTTCAGGGCGTCCATGAACGCGATGACGTCACCGGCCAGCGCGGACTGCTGGCCGTTGCGCTTCGTGTGCGCGTGCAGGAACCGCGTGGGCCCGTAGCCTCGGAGGTACGGGATGAGGACGCGGTGCCCTTGCGCCGCCAGTGCCGGTGCCACGTCGGTGAAGCTGTGGATGTCGTACGGCCAGCCGTGCAGCAGGACGGTGACCGGGCCGTCCGCGGGGCCCATCTCCGCATAACCGATGTCGAGCAGGCCGGCCCTGACCTGCCTGATCGGGCCCCAGGCCGGCTGGGAGGCGTGGGCGGTCGCGGTGACGAGCGGTGCCGCGAGGCCGGCCACGGCCACTGCCTGGGAGAACTGACGCCTGCTGATCATGGCGTCGACGGTAGGACGCGCGCGTGGCGGGTAGCGAGCGTCAGGTGACGGCGGCGCGGTACGTCATCCGGAGTCCGCCAGCGCCTGCCGCAGCTCCGCCCTCGCCGTGACGCCGAGCTTGGGGAAGATCCGGTGCAGGTGCGTGCTCACCGTCCGGTGCGACAGGTGCAGCCGCTCCCCGATCTCCTTGTTGGTCAACCCGTCAGCCGCCATTCGCGCGATGGTCAGCTCGTGCCCGGTCAGCTCGCCGCCGCCGCCCCGCGACTCGCCCGACGCCCGCAGTTCCTCGCGCGCCCGTTCCGCCCAGTCCCCGGTGCCGAACGCCTCGAACGCCTCCGCGGCCGCCTTGAGGTGCGGGCGGGCATGGGCCGCGCGGCGTTGCCTGCGCAGCCACGCGCCGAACGCCAGCTGCACGCGGGCCCGGTCCCACGGTGAGTTCTCCGCGTCGAGTGCCGCCTCGAACAACGCCTCGGCCTCGTCGTCCGGCGCCAGGAGGGCGCGGGCGTACCTCAGGCCGGACGCCAGCGCGGGCGACCGGGTGGTGGTGTCGAGCTCCTCCACGAGCTTGCGGGCCTCGTCGGCGTTGCCGCTGCGGGTCGCGGACTCGACCAGCTCGGGCAGCACGTAGCGGCGCAGGGCCAGCTGGTGTGCGGGGTCGGCCGGGTCGTGGACGCGGCGGACGGCGGCGAACGCGTCGGCGTAGCGGCCCTCGCCCAGTGCGGCGAGGCTCCTGGCCAGCTGGACGGTGGCCAGGACCGGGCGAGCACCCGCCGCCAGGCCGATGCGTTCGGCTTCGGCGGCCAGGTCGGCGGAGCGGTCGTACGCACCGCGCAGGGCGGCGATCTCGGCCTGGACGGCGGCGGCCAGGCCGCGCATGTACGGCTGGCCGGTCTCCTCGGCGAGGCGGGCGGCTTCCCGGGCCACCGGTTCCGCGGCGGCGATGTCCCCCAGGCGGGTGCGGCTCCACGCCTCCACGGCCAGAGCCCTGGCGAGGAGTCCGAACTGGCCCTGCGCCCGGAAACCCGGTTGGGCGGCGACGGAGAAGCGCACCGAGTCGGCGAACGCACCGACCTGGAGCGCGGCGCTGCCGAGCAGGCGGAGGGTGGCTGGGTCGTCGGTCACCGCACGGCCGCGCAGCCCGGCCACCACCGCGTCGCCCTGCTGCACCGGGCACACGTAAGCCGTCATCGCCAGCATGCGCGGATCGCGCGGGTCGATCGGCAGCCGGCGCGCGACAGCGGCGATCCGCTCCCGGACGGCGGCACCCGGCTCCACCCAGAAGCACCGCATCGCGACGCTCCAGAAGATCCGCAGGCCCAGTTCGACGTCACCGTCGGACACCACGGACTCGGCCAGCCCGACCAGTTCGCCCGGCCCTGCCACGCCCTCGCCCACACCGTCGTCGAACGCCGTGGGCAGCCACGTCACGAGCGCGCGCTCCCGTGCGGTGAGGTCCAAGCCGCGCACGTCCAGCAGGATGCGTTCGACGTCGTCGCGCCGTCCCGCCTCCGCCGCCAGTTCGGCCGCTCGCAACAACCGCCGGGCCCGTTCGGCGTCGTCGCCCAGCTCCGCGGCCCGTTCCAACGCGCTGACCGCGGCTGCCGCACCACCTCGCCGCAGCGCCCGGTCCGCGGTCTTCTCCAGCAGGCAGGCCACGTTCTCGTCGGCACCGGTCGTGGCGCCGGCCAGGTGCCACGCGCGGCGGTCCGGCTCCTCGGTCGCGAAGGCGAGGCGGCGGTGGGTGTCACGGAGCTCCGAGGCACCGGCCGCGCGGACGACCGCCGACCTGATCAACGGGTGCCGGAACGCGCCGCCGGAGTCGACCAGCCTGGCCTCGACCGCGGGCGTCAGGTCCGTGCCGCACGCACCGCCGAGGGCCAGCACGAGCAACGCCGACCGCACCTCCGCGGGCAACGCCGAGGCACGCGCGGCGAACGTCTCCTCCAGGGAGTCGCCGCCGAACGGGAGTTCGGTGAGCGCCAGCGGGTTCCCGGCCGCCCGCGCGAGCACCCACGAGCGGCGTCCGGCGTCCAGGCCGGGCGCGACGGCGTCGAGGACCGCACGAGCCTCCGCGGCGGCCAGCGGTTCCAGGACCAGCGTGGGCACTCCGGCGAACACCGGCGTCCGGGCGGCCACGACCAGGGCGGTGCCGGACAGCCGGCGGGCCACGAAGCCGAGGACGTCCTGGCTCGCCCGGTCCAGCCAGTGCGCGTCGTCGACCAGCACGACGGACCGCGCCGCGCTCAGCACTTCCAGCGCGGCGAGCCCGACGAGGTGCACGGGCGGCGCCGCGCCGTCGGACAGTCCGAAGACGACTTCCAGCGCCGCGCGCCGCACACCGGGCAAAGAGGACAGGTCGAGGAACGGGTCCAGGACCTGGTGCAGTCCGGCGTAGGGCAGGTCCTGTTCGGCCTCGACCCCGACGACCAGGTGACCGTCGAGCGAGGCGAGTAGCGCCGACTTGCCTGCGCCGGGCTCACCGAGGACCAGCAACGAGCCGCCGGAGGCCGCCAGCGCGGCCAGCCGCTCCCGTTCCCGATCCCGCCCGACCAGCGACACCCGCCGACACCCCGTTCGTTGATCCGTGTGGACCAGGGTGTCAGAAAGTCCAGACCGCCCGCTTGCCCGGACCCACCACCAGCGTGGACGTGCCGAGCTCCTCGACGTGCTTCGCGACCGGGCGGTTGAGCGCGAACTCGACGCGCTTGAGCCCGATCCGCGTCGGCGGCGCCTCGTCGAACCGCATCGTGGTGCCACCGCGCGTGGCCACGACCGAGCCGGGCCCGGTCCGCAGCGAGAACCCGCCGGCGCGCAGCAACGGCACGGTGTCCGCCAGGTCCGAGGCGGTGACGGCGATGCGGACGAGCGTGACGTCGCGCATCACCTTGTCCTCGTACACGTCCGGGAGGTAGCGCTGACGCGTCACGTCGCCCGGGAACCGCGCGGGCCCGACCTTGCTGCGCGGGTCGTCCATGTACTCGTCGCGGTACTCCATGGCCCAGGCGCCGAACCTCTCGTACTTCTCGATCAGGAACAGCGAGTCGAACCACGGCACCGGCTTGCCGTCGCCGAAGTCGCGGGTCTGCTGGAAGTCGATCGGCTTCTCACCCGCGGCGAGCAGCCGGGCCTTGAGCTTCTCGATGTCACCGTCGTGCTCGGTGGAGAGCCCCAGACCGGCGGACCCCGGTTCACCGTCCTTGCCCGGCACGTCACCCGGCCCGAAGACCTCCATGTAGGTCTCGCGGCCGCGAAGGTAACGCCCCGTCCAGACCTTGCCGTCCGCTCCGGTCGTCGTGCGCACCTCGAGATCCGCGAAGTCCTTGAGGTAACGCGAGTGCTCGACCGCGTCCGCGGTGGCTCGGTCGAGCGTTCCCCATGCGTGGTTGTAGTACAACAACTGCCGCGCTCCCGCCTGTGCCGGTCCCGCACCCGACACGACCAGAACCACGGCCAAGATCATGCAAGACATCCGTCGGATCCCCATGCATTCGATCGTAAAACGGACACGCTCAAGCCAGACTCAAGCCAGACGAGGGGAACCCTGTGTTCGACACCGCCCGGTGGACGGTTCCAGCCCCGTTGCTGCAGGCCGCCACGGCCGGACGCGACCTGTTGGACGACACGATCCGCAGGCTCACGCCCGAGGCCGTCACCGCCGAGGTCCTGCGGGAGACGGGCGAGCACGCCGTCCGCCTTGACCTGAACTTCGACGGCCACACCACCGCCCACCTGTGCACGGACGCCGAAGTGGTGATCACGCTCGACCTGGCCGACGCCGTCAGGGGCCTCTACGGCACCGGCGCCCGGCCCTGGCCGAGCCTCGCCGTCACCACCCCGGACCCCGATCTCGACGAACGCGGCATCGCCGGGTGGTTCCAGGACCGCAAGGGCGTCGCGCGGTCCGTCCAGGAGCTCCTGTCCGCGCTCAAGCCGGGCGACCGGGACCTGGGCGAGCTGGCCGTGGAGCACGGCTCGGACAAGTGGGGCGACCTGCACTGGTACACGCAGCACTACGAACGCCACTTCGCCCGCCTGCGCGACGAGCCCGTGCGGGTGCTGGAGATCGGCATCGGCGGCTACGACGACCCGGACCGCGGCGGCGGCTCGCTGCGGATGTGGCAGCGGTACTTCCGGCGCGGCCTCGTGCACGGCCTCGACATCGCGCGCAAGAACGTCAGCGGCCCGCGGATCATGACCGTGCTGGGCGACCAGTCCGACGCCGCGTTCCTCGACCGCCTGGGGCGCGAGCTCGGACCGTTCGACGTGGTCATCGACGACGGCAGCCACCTCAACGAGCACGTGCGGACCTCGTTCCACGCGCTGTTCCCGCACGTCCGCGCGGGCGGCCTCTACGTCGTGGAGGACCTGCAGACCGCGTACTGGCCGAGCTGGGGCGGCCACCCCGAGGCGACCGCCGGCACGTCGATGGGGATGCTCAAGTCCTTCGTGGACGGACTGAACCAGGCCGAGGTGCGGGATCCGCGCGGCGAGGGCTCGTACCTGGAACGCAACATCAGCGGGATCTCGTTCCACCACAACATCGCGTTCGTCGAGAAAGGGCTGAACGCCGAGGAGGGCGGGCCGGCCTTCCTGCGCACCCTGTTCTGAGCCCTGGAGTCGCCACGAATCCACGTCAGGGTGTCCGGCTCAGCGCGGCCATCCGGTCCCAGGCCGGTGACGAGGCACCGGCCGCCGCCATGGCCAGCGCGGTGACCTCCGGATCCGCCATCGGCATCGCGGGCCGCCGCTCCAGCCAGGCGGCGGCCCGCCGTGCCAGCGCGGGCAGCCGCGGATCCTCCGCCGCGAAGCCGAAGGCCTCGTCGTAGGCCAGGTAGATCCGCCGGAACTCGGGGTCGGCGAGCGACTCGGTCTTGTCCGCGAGCCAGACCGCCGCCTCGTCCGGGGCGACGGCCTGCATGAGCACCCAGACCTCGCGTTCCATCCGGACGCCCCGCTCGCTGACTCCCAGTTCCCGCAACAGGTCCAGCATCACGGCCGCCTCCGCGGTCACGAACAGCGCGTCGCCGGCCCTAAGCCGCACCACCCGTTCGCGAGCCTGCCGGATCTCCTCCTCACGGCGGCGTAGCGCCTCGTCGATCTCGGTGATCGAAGAGGCGAACTCCTCCTCCCCCGCCGCGAGCAGTTCCTTCACGCGGGCGAGGGGCACACCGGCCTCGGCGAGCGCGCGGATCTTGACCAGGCCGACCGCGTCCCGGGCGGTGTAGCGCCGGTAGCCGGAGTGGTCGCGCTCGGGTTCCGGCAGCAGCCCGACCTTGTGGTAGTGCCGCACCGCCTTGATCGTCACGCCCGCGTACCGGGCGAGCTGACCGATCGTGATCATGGCGCCATCATCGCACCCGGCCGAACGTCCGACCGGCGAGATCGACGCCGGTGATCTCGCCGGAAGCGTTGCGGCTGAAGAACCCCCGCTGTCCGGCGAACGCACCGCCGGTGATCACGTACTCGTCGCGCGGCAGCAGCCCCATCGGGAACGGCGCGTGGTCCGCCGGCAGTTCCACCTCGGCGGACTCCCGGATCTCCGGCCGGATCAGCACCTCCAGCACCAGCCCGGTCCCGGTGTCGTCGATGGTCATCATCATCGAGTCGTTGCCGTAGCCTCCAGCGGCCTCGGCGGCCTTCGATGCGTTGTACGGCAACGGTTCTGGATCGCGGTCCACGACGCCGAGGTGGTCCTCCAACGCCTGCCGCACCACCGCCTGGTTGAACGGGATGCCGTCCGGCCCCTGGTTCGCGACCGACACCACCGCGAAGCCGCGTTCGGGAACGATCAGCAGCTCGGCGAACTGCCCGTTGGACGAACCGCCGTGCCCGATCGTCCGCACGCCATCGATCTCGCGCAGGAACCAGCCGACCCCGATGGCGTCACCGAGGTTGCTGCCGCGCAACACCGCCGTGGGCCTGCGCATCTCCGCGAAGTCGATCCCGTCGCCGTCGCTCAGGTGAAAACGGGCCCACGCGAGGAGATCCGCCGCCGAGGCCGCGATCCCTCCACCGGGGTTGTTGGCCCGCCAGTGCCGCCACGGCCGCGCGATCTCGCCCTTCTCGTGCCCGACGGCGAACCGGCGGGTCATCACCGCGTCCCGGTCGAAGTGCGTGTTGCCGAGTCCGAGCGGTTCCAGCAGCAACGCCGTCATGGCCTGCTCGTACGTCTGCCCGGTGACGTTCTCGATGATCCGCCCGGCCAGGTTGAACCCGGACTGGCTGTACGACGGCCGCTCCCCCGCCGCCCCGACCAGTTTCAGGATCGCGAGCTCACCGACGTGGCGGGCCAGGGCGTCGTCGCCCTCGCCGGTGTCCACCAGCGTGCCCCAGTCGAGGCCGGACGTGTGGTTCAGCAGCTGCCGGACGGTGAACGACCGGTCGTCCATCAGCCGGAGCTCCGGCACGTACTCGTGCACCGGCGCGTCCAGGGACATCCGGCCCTGGGCCACCAGTCGCATGATCGCGGTGGCCGTGTAGGTCTTGGTGACCGAGCCGAGCAGGAAGAGCGTGTCCCCGGTGACCGGCAACGGGTTCTCGACACTGGTCACGCCGTGGCTGAAGTGGTGTTCCCGCCCGTCGTGGAAGACGGCGACGGCGGCGCCGGGGATGTCGAAGCGGGCGGCGGTCCGGGCGATGAAGTCGTTGTCCATGCCCCTACCCTCGAACCTTGACCCTGGGTCAAGGTCAACCCCTTTCGACGAAATCGCCCTGCCGCCGCGTTCAGCACGGCGGCAGGGCGGAGGGGTTACGGGATCCAGTGGTTGCCGGACACCGTGATCATCACCTGGAGCTGGATGCTCGCGCCGAAGTACGTGTTCGTGTCGACCGGCGTGTTCAGCATCTTGTTCCACAACGCGTCCAGCCACGCCTGGCTGCCCGCGTCCGTCGTGGCCGCGACCGCGAACGGCGCGAAGAACGCCGCGTCGCTGCCGCTCTCGATCTGGGTGCCGCCGAGCGAGTAGCCGACCGCGATCTTGTTCGGGTCGCCGCCGGTCTTGCCCTTGATCCACGAGTTCATCTTGCGGGCGGCCGCCAGCGACTTGGTGTCACCGGTCAGTGCGGCGTCCGCGCCGATGCGCCACGGGTCGCGGCACGCGTTGTACCAGTACTTGCCGTCGGTGTCGGCCCGTTCGAGCATCTCGCCGACCGCGGGCTTCACCGTGGAGTTGGTGTCCTGCACGAAGTCCGGCAGCAGTCCGGTGCTCGGCGCGTACTTCGACTGCAGTGTGGCGATCACGTCCTGGTGCTTGGTGCGGATCGTGTCCCACGCCGAGTCGCCGGTCGCCTTGCGGAACGCCCGGAAGTGGTCGGACATCCAGTCGGAGGAGCGGGAGCCGTAGTACTGCCTGCTGTTGCCCGAGTTGGACCAGTCGCCCATCAGCAACAGGTTCGTGTTCGGGTTGACCAGGCTCTTCTTGATGGCGTTGACGTTCCTGACCGCGAGCTGCTTGTAGTTGTACGTGCCGGTGCTGCCCCACTGCCGGTCGGCCAGCAGCAGGCCGTAGGCGGTGTCCATGTCGCCGTCGGTCGCGCTGTCGCTGCCGCTGACGCTCTTGCAGGAGGTGTCCTGCTCGGCGGCCAGCAGGTCGGGGTTGTTGACCGACGGGTGGGCGAGCTTGTACTTCAGCAGCCCGTCGAAGATCTTCTTCGCGTCCGGGTCGGCACCGGCCATCTGCGCGGTGATCACCATGCCGTAACCCTGTGCCTCGGCGACGTACGGGTGGTCGGCGTCCGGCGAGATGATCTCGTACCAGCCGTTGCCGCAGTTCTGCTTGACGAACGCGGCCTTCCACTTCTTGTAGTACTCGATGATCTGGGCGTCCAAACTGGACGTGCTACCGGACGGGCGCAGGATGCCGGCCGCGTACGGGGTCTGCCTGCTGCCGAACGGGTAGCCGAGGCCGCTGGAGGGCGGAGTCGTCGTGGTCGTCGTCGGGGTCGTGGTCGTCGTCGGGGTGCCCCCGCCCACGCCGTAGACCTCGAACTCCCACAGGGAGTAGCCGTACGCCGTGCCGCGAGCAGTGCCGTGAACGCGCACGTACCGGCCGGAACCGGACAGCGTCAGGTCGTCGATGCCGCCGTCACCGGCACTGGTCGAGTACACGTCGGTCCAGGCGGAGCCGTCGGGAGAGGTCTGCACGCGGTACGACCTGGCGTACGCGGCCTCCCAGTTCAGCTTCACCCTGCTGATCGTGTGGACCGAGCCCAGGTCGACCCGGAGCCATTCGGGGTCGTGCCCCTCCACGGAGGCCCAGCGGGTCGAGGTGCTGCCGTCGACCGCCTTGCCCGCCTCGAATCCCGATCCCTCGACGGAGGAGGCCGTCACCGCCTTGTCGCGGGAGACCAGTGGGTCCGCCGCCGATGCGATGGTCGTTCCCGCGACGAGGAGGCCGAGCACGAGCCCGGCCGCCCCGAACGCCGTCGTTCTGCCGCCCACGACCGCCTCCAGCAATTAGTTAATAAAGCTGTCAATGCGAGTGGTTGGCGACGGTATGCAGGTCAGAGCACCTCGACAAGAGGTACCGACCAGTTGTGCGCGATCGGACAGTGCAGGTCAGGGCACCCAGTGGTTGCCCGTGACCGTGATCATCACCTGCAGCTGGATGCTCGCGGAGAAGTAGCTGCCGCCGTCGATCGGCGTCTGCAGCATCCTGTTCCACAACGAGTCCAGCCACGCCTGACTACCTGGATCGGTCGCCGCCGCCACCGCGAACGGCGCGAAGAACGCCGCGGCGCTGCCACCGGAGAGCTGCGTGCCGTTGAGCTGGTAGCCGATCGCGATGTTCGCGGGGTTGCTGCCCGCCTTGGACTTCACCCACGTGTTGAGCTTGCGCGACGCCGCGAGCGACTGGGAGTCACCGCTGGTCACCGCGTCCGCGCCGATGCGCCACGGCACGCGGCAGGCGTTCCAGTAGTACCTGCCGTCGTTCACGCTCTCCAGCACCTGGCCGGCGGGCGGGCGCGGGGAGGAGTTCGTGTTCTCCACGAAGTCCGGCAGCAGACCGGTGCCCGGCGCGAAGTTCTGCTGCAACTGCCCGATCAGGTTCTGGTGCGCGGCGCGGATCGTGTCCCACGCCCCGTCCCCCGTCGCCTTCCGGAACGCCCGGAAGTGGTCGGCCATCCAGTCCGACGACCGCGAGAGGTAGTAGTACTGGTCGCCCGCGCTGGACCAGTCGCCCAGCTTGAGCAGGTTCGTCGACGGGTTGACCTCGCTGGCCTTGATCGCGTTGACGTGCCGGACCGCCAGCTGCTTGTAGTCGTACGTGCCGGTGCTGCCCCACTGCCGGTCGGCGAGCAGCAGCCCGTAGGCCACGTCCATGTCGCCGTCCGTGGCGCCGTCACCGCCGTTGACGCTGCGGCAGTTCACGTCCTGCTCGGCCGCGAGGAGATCGCGGTTGATGGAGGACGGGTGGTCGATCTTCCACTTCACCAGGCCGTCGAAGATCCTCCGCGCGTCCGGGTCCGCCCCGGCCATCTGCGCGGTGATCACCATGCCGTAGCCCTGCGCCTCGGCGACGTACGGGTGGTCGGCATCGGGTGAGATCACCTGGTACCAGCCGTTGCCGCAGTTCTGCCGCACGAACGCGGACTTCCAGCGCTGGTAGTAGTCCACCACCGCGGCGTCCAAGGTGGACGTCGCACCGGAGGGCCGCAGGATGCCCGCCGCGTAGGGCGTCTTCCGGCTGCCGAACGCGTACCCGAGTCCGTTCGAGGGCGGGGTCGTCGTCGTGGTGGTCGTCGGCGGGTTGCCGCCGGCCACGCCGTAGACCTCGAGCTCCCACAGCGAGTACCCCCACTGCGTGCCGCGAGCCGTGCCGAGGACCCGCAAATACCGCCCGGTGCCGGACACCGTCAAGTCGTCGACGCCACCGTCACCGGTGCTCGTCGAGAACACGTCCGTCCACGCCGAGTCGTCCGGAGAGGTCTGCACGCGGTAGCCCCTGGCGTACGCGGCCTCCCAGTTCAGCCGCACACGGCTGACCGAGTGCGCCGAGCCGAGGTCGACCCGGAGCCACTCGGAGTCACTGCCCTCCGCCGAGGCCCACCGGGTCGTCGTGCCGCCGTCCACGGCCTTCGCCGCCTCCAGCCCGGCACCCTCGACAGAGGACGCCGTGACCGCCTTGCCCTGCGACACCAGCGGGTCCGCGGCCGTCGCACTGGTCGTCCCCGCCACCAGGAGACCAATCACGAGCCCGGCCGCGCTCACCGCCGCCAACGCCGATCGTCTGTCCACAACCACCTCCAAATCAATGGTTAACAAACCTGCCTAAAAGGGCGATCGCGGCGACCATAGGCGGGCCGGTCAACTTCGGACAAGAGGTGCGGACCAGTCATCTGAGCCGGAACCGGTTGCGGAACTACTCCCAGACCTTTCGCACGGCCTCTACGATCGAGACGGCCTGGGCGTACCCCGCCTCCGCGGCGGGCTTGCGGCGGGCCGGGTCCAGCAGGTTCGTGCCGATGGCGGCCAGCGCGGCACGGTCCGGACTGATCACGATCGACGGCACCCCGAGCTTCGCCGCCTGCGCACCCGGCGTCGCGGCAGGACTGGCCGACCGCGTCAACGGGGCGACGACCACCACCCGCGAGTACCCGGCGGCGAGGTCGACGTTCGCCACGGAGCGCATGCCGCCGTCCATGTACCGGCTGCCGTCGATGCTGACCGGCGGCCACACCAGCGGCACCGCGCAGCTCGACGCGACCGCCTTCACCAGCGGCACCCCGCTGTCCCGGTCGAACGCCACGAACTTCCCGCTCGCGGCGTCCACGGCGGTGACCTTGAGCGGGCGCTCGGGCCAGTCCTTCGTGGACAGCCGGGAGTCGAACACCGCCAGCCTGGACTCCTCGGAGGGTGTGCGGGCCTTGAGCGCGGCACGTCCGAGGCGGGCCCGCTTGCGCGCCGGCGTTCCCGGCATCACGTAGGAAAGCGCGTACCTGACGATCATCCACGAAGTGAGACGGGCCGGGATCTCGCCGTCGGGCGGCAGCAACTGACCCGCGTAGAGGTCCGCGAGCGGGGCACCACCCGCCAGTTCCGCCGCCACCACGGACCCGGCGGACGTCCCGACGAACAGATCGGCACCCGTCAGGTCGACGCCCTGCTCCGCCAGTCCGTGCAGAACCCCTGTCTCCCAGGCGATTCCGGTGACGCCACCGCCGCCCAGCACCAACGCTCGTTCTCCAGT
The DNA here is from genome assembly GCF_024648825.1 of Lentzea californiensis. GTDB lineage: Bacteria > Actinomycetota > Actinomycetes > Mycobacteriales > Pseudonocardiaceae > Lentzea > Lentzea californiensis. Next base: position 243,010 of record NZ_JANBBE010000011.1, on the reverse strand, counting down.
CACAGCGGCCATCCTATGGAGTGGGACGGGTTCCTGGTCCATGGTCGTGATTGGTAACCTTGACGGCGAAGCCGAGAAGCGCTGCAACGGGCCTCGCGCCTGCCACGCTCGGCCTCGTACCACACGTGACAAGGGCGCTTCCGACTACTCGGGAGCGCGCGTGGCTGGTCTCAGGTCTCTGTTGAACTCTCGCATCGCCGTGCTCGACGGCGCGTGGGGCACGATGTTCCAGGAGGCCAAGCTCTCGCCAGCCGACTACTACGGCACCGAGTTCGGCGACCACCGCCTCGACGTCGCGGGCGACCCGGACCTGCTCAACCTCACCCGCCCGGACCTGGTGCTCGACGTGCACCGGCAGTACCTCGCGGCGGGCGCGGACATCACGACCACCAACACGTTCACCGCCACGTCGATCGGCCAGGCCGACTACGGGCTCGAGGACCGGGTCCGCGAGATGAACCTCGCCGGCGCGCGGCTCGCCCGGCAGGCCGCGGACGAGTTCGGCGGCCGGTTCGTCGCGGGCTCGGTCGGCCCGCTCAACGTCACCCTGTCGCTGTCGCCCAAGGTCGAGGACCCGGCGTACCGCGCCGTCACGTTCGAGCAGGTCAAGGCCTCCTACGCGGAGCAGATCTCGGCACTGCGCGAGGGCGGCGTCGACCTGCTGCTGATCGAGACGATCTTCGACACGCTGAACTGCAAGGCCGCCATCGCCGCGGCCCGCGAGGTGGCGCCCGACCTGCCGCTGTGGATCTCGGTGACGATCGTCGACCTGTCCGGCCGCACGCTGTCGGGCCAGACCGTCGAGGCGTTCTGGGACTCGATCGCGCACGCCGAGCCGCTGGTCGTCGGCGTGAACTGCTCGCTGGGCGCCGAGGAGATGCGACCGCACGTCAACGACCTGGCGCGACTCGCGAACACCTACGTCGCCTGCCACCCGAACGCGGGCCTGCCCAACGCGTTCGGCGGCTACGACCAGACCCCCGACGAGACCGCCGCCCTGCTGAAGGACTTCGCGGGCAACGGCATCGTCAACGTCGTCGGCGGCTGCTGCGGCACCACCCCCGCGCACATCAAGGCCATCGCCGACGCCGTGCGCGGCATCGACGCGCGCGAGGTGGTCAAGCCCCGGCACACCACCCGCTACAGCGGCCTGGAGACGTTCGAGATCGGCCCCGACACCGGGTTCGTGATGATCGGTGAACGCACCAACGTCACCGGCTCCGCCAAGTTCCGCAGGCTGATCGAGGCCGACGACCACAACGCCGCGCTCACCGTGGCGCTGGACCAGGTGCGCGGCGGCGCGAACCTGCTGGACGTCAACATGGACGCCGACCTGCTCGACGGCGAGCAGGCGATGACGACGTTCCTGAACCTCATCGCGACCGAGCCGGAGATCGCCCGCATCCCGGTGATGATCGACAGCTCTCGGTGGACCGTGCTGGAGGCCGGGCTGCGGTGCGTGCAGGGCAAGGGCGTGGTCAACTCGATCAGCCTCAAGGAGGGCGAGGAGCCGTTCCTGCGACAGGCCCGCACGATCCGCGACTACGGCGCCGGTGTCGTCGTGATGGCGTTCGACGAGCAGGGCCAGGCCGACACGACCGACCGCAAGGTCGAGATCTGCGGCCGCGCCTACGACCTGCTCACGCAGAAGGCCGGGTTCCCGGCCGAGGACATCATCTTCGACCCGAACGTGCTCGCGGTCGCGACCGGCATCGAGGAGCACAACGGCTACGCCAAGGCGTTCATCGACGCCCTGCCGCGGATCAAGGAACGTTGTCCCGGCGTCCGCATCAGCGGCGGCATCTCGAACCTGTCGTTCTCGTTCCGCGGCAACGACGTCGTCCGCGAGGCCATGCACTCGGCGTTCCTGTTCCACGCCGTCAAGGCCGGACTCGACATGGGCATCGTCAACGCCGGACAGCTCGTCGTCTACCAGGACATCAAGGCCGACCTGCTGGAACTGGTCGAGGACGTCATCTTCGACCGCCGCGAGGACGCGACCGACCGCCTCGTCACGCACGCCGAGACCGTCAAGGGCCCCGGTCAGAAGCGCGTCGTCGACCTGTCGTGGCGCGAGGCCCCGGTCGGCAAGCGCCTGGAGCACGCGATCCTGCACGGCGTCGTCGACTTCATCGAGGAGGACACCGAGGAGGCCCGCCAGGCCCTGCCGCGTCCGCTCGACGTCATCGAGGGCCCGCTGATGGACGGCATGAAGGTCGTCGGCGACCTGTTCGGCGCGGGCAAGATGTTCCTGCCCCAGGTCGTGAAGAGCGCCCGCGTGATGAAGCGCGCGGTCGCCTACCTCGAGCCGTTCATGGACGCCGAGCCGAAGGCCACGGCGGGCGGCAACGGCAAGGTCGTGCTGGCCACGGTCAAGGGCGACGTCCACGACATCGGCAAGAACATCGTCGGCGTCGTGCTGGGCTGCAACAACTACGAGGTGATCGACCTCGGCGTGATGGTGCCGGCCGCGAAGATCCTCGACACCGCGATCAAGGAGCACGCCGACGTCATCGGCCTGTCCGGGCTGATCACCCCGTCGCTGGACGAGATGGTCTCGGTCGCCGAGGAGATGCAGCGGCGCGGCATGAAGCTGCCGTTGCTCATCGGCGGCGCGACGACGTCGAAGCAGCACAACGCCGTGAAGATCGCCCCCGTCTACGACGAGCCGGTCGTGCACGTGCTCGACGCCTCACGGGTCGTCGGCGTCGTCTCCGACCTGCTGGACGACCGGCGCGCCCACGAGCTGAACATCACCAACCGCGTGGAGCAGGCCCGGTTGCGCGAGCAGCACGCGAACCGCAAGTCGGTGCCGTTGCTCAAGCTGGAAGAGGCGCGCGCGAATCGGGAAGAGGTCGATTTCTCCGAATCGCCGACGCCCGCATTCACCGGTACCCGTGTGCTGAGCCCGTCCCTGGGTGAACTGCGCGAGTTCATCGACTGGACGTTCCTGTTCCTCGCCTGGGAACTCAAAGGCAAGTTCCCCGCGATCCTCGACCAGCCGGTGGCCCGCGAACTCTACGACGACGCGACCACGTTGCTGGACGAAATCGTCGCCGGGGAATTGTTCGAGGCGAAGGGTGTCTACGGCTACTGGCCCGCGCATTCCGAAGGCGACGACATCCTTCTCGACAACGGTATGCGAATCCCGATGCTGCGCCAGCAGACCAAGAAACCGTTGTCGCGCCCGAATCGCTGCCTCTCCGACTACGTGGCGCCCGAAGGCGACCACATCGGCGGATTCGCGGTGACGATCCTGGGCGCCGGAAAGCTGGCCGCGAAGTACGAGGCCCAGAACGACGACTACCGCGCCATCATGGTGAAGGCGCTGGCGGACAGGCTCGCCGAGGCGTTCGCCGAATGGATCCACCTGCGCGCCCGGCGCGACTGGTTCGAGCCGGACGCCCAGCCGGAGCTCGCCGACCTGCACGCCGAGAAGTTCCGCGGCATCCGGCCCGCACTGGGTTATCCGGCCTGCCCCGACCACACCGTGAAGCGCGAACTGTTCGACCTGCTCGGCGCGGAAGAGGAAATCGGGATCTCGCTCACCGAATCGTTCGCGATGAACCCGGCGGCGAGCGTGAGCGGCCTGATCTTCCAGCACCCCGAGGCGAAGTACTTCACCGTCGGCAGGCTCGGCCGCGACCAGGTGCAGGACTACGCGACGCGGTACGGCAAGCCGCTCGCGGAAGTCGAGCAGTGGCTGCGCCCCAACCTCGGTTACGACCCCGCCTGACCGGTTTCGGGACGTGAAAGCGCTTGCCGGTATCGGCAGGCGTTGTCCCGGTTTGGCACCATCCGATGTAGCATCGGCCGCTCTGGAGATCAATCACCCCGTAGGTCGAGCGAGCCCGAGGTCATCCATGCGAGCTGCGGCGCTGGTGCTGGGTCTGGTGTTGTTGTCGGGCTGCGGCGCCGCTGCGGAGTCGCAGGCGTTACCGCACGTCGGTTTCGTGGTGAAGCGCACCGGTGGTTCCTTCGCGCAGGAGATGACCAGCGGCTTTCACGAGGGCGTCGGCCGAATCGGCGGGGTCAGCGCGACGGTGACCGGTCCTCCCGGACAGGACGGGCACAAGGAAGTCGAGTTGTTCCGGGATTTGACGATGGCCGCGAAAGGCGGAATCGCCGTGGCGACGTCGGAGCCTTCGCTGATGGCGCCGTCCATCGGTGAGGCATTGGCTCAGCACGTCGCGGTGCTCGGCGTGGACATGCGGCTCACCGCGAGTTCGGGTGTGAAACTCCACGTCGGTAACGACAACTACGAACTCGGCGAAAAGCTGGCTGACGAGTTGATGCGCCGAATGCCCCCGGACGCGACCGGGACCGTGGTGCTGGGAAACACCGCTCCCGGGCTCCCCGGGTTCGACGACCGGGCAGAGGGAATCCGGGGGCGGTTCGCCGAAAAGCTACCGGGGGTAGTGGTGCTGGGCCCGTTCGACACGCAACGTGACGACGCCGCGAATCGCGACGCGTGGAAACGTCTCGTGGCGGCGAACCCGAACGCCCTCGCGTTCGTTGGTACGGGCGACTGCGACGGCGTCAACCTCGCCGCGTTGAAGACCGAGAAGTCGGCGAGGTGGCTGGTGGGCGGGTTCGGGGTAGACCCGAGAACGTTGCAGGCGGTGCGGGACGGCGCGATGGTGGCGTCGATCTCTCCCGAGCACTACCTCAAGGGCGCTGTGGCAGGCTGGCTGCTCGCAAGGCATGCGAAGGGCGGCGGGACGCTGCCGGAGGGCTGGATCGAGACGCCGGGACTCACGGTGACGACGACGAACCTGGACCAGGTCCTGCACCGGCAGGAGTCCGAGAAGGCTCGCAGGGAGTTCTTCCAGCCTCAGATCGACAGCTTCGTCGAGGATCCGGCGAGCTGGGTGCGACCGTTGGAGCAGGCACGGTGAGCTTTTGGGAGGGCCGCGCCACCGCACGGGTGGCGACGGTCGGGCTGACGTTCGGGCTGCTGGTCCTGGCGGGGCTGGCGCTGTGGAGCAGCATCAGCGCGCAGGCCACGACAGCGCACGTGCGCGAGCTCAACGAGACCAGCGAGCGGTGGGCCCGCGTGCTGGAGCACATCAACGTCGCCGACAACGCGTTGCGCGACCTGCAGGTCGCGCGGACCGAGCAGACCGTCCAGCCGCTGCGGAACTCCGTCGGTTCCGCGCGCGCCGAGCTGGAGTGGCTGCGCGCCAACGGCATGCCGTCCGACGCGGCGGAGGCCGGCAAGGTGCTGGCCCTGTACGACCAGAGCACGGACATGCTGCGCGCGGTCGTCGCCGGCACCGACCCGTTGCAGGCGGACCAGGCGGATCTCGCGCATTCCTCGTTGCGGCGCCAGATCTCCTCGACGATCGGGGTCAAGCGCCTCGACACCACCGAGTACCTGCGTTCGGCCGACGAGAAGAACGCGCAGTTGCGGATCGCGCAGATCGTGGTGTTCGTGCTGGACGCGGCACTGGTCGCGTTGTTCGGCATGGTGCTGCTCGGGCAGCGCCGCATGATCCTGCGCCAGGCCGCGAAGAACGAGCACGAGGCCCACCACGACGCCCTGACCGGCCTCGCGAACCGGACGCTGCTCGCGCGGCGGATGGAGCAGGCCGTCGACAAGGCGCGCAAGAAGGACGAGCCGCTGGCGTTGCTGATCGTGGACCTCGACAGGTTCAAGGAGGTCAACGACTCGCTCGGGCACCACACCGGCGACCTGCTGCTGCGCCAGGTGGCGAACCGCCTGTCGTGGGCGGTGCGCGACACGGACCTGGTGGCACGGCTGGGCGGCGACGAGTTCGCCGTGCTGCTGCCCGGCGTCGGCTCGGCGGAGAACGCGAGCATGGTCGGCGACAAGATCCTCCAGGCGCTGGCCATGCCGGTGACGCTGGAGGGCCTGGAGCTGGAGATAGCGGCCAGCGTCGGCGTGGCGCTGTGCCCGTCGGACTCGGGCGACGGCCACGAACTGCTGCGGCACGCCGACATCGCGATGTACGCGGCGAAGCGCGAGAAGTCCGGTGTCGCCGTCTACGACGCCCGCCTGCACGAACGCGGCGCCGCGCACCTGACGGCCGTGACGGAGCTCCGGCACGCGATCGACCGCGGTGAGCTGTTCCTGCACTACCAGCCGAAGGCGCTGGCCGACACGGGCGCGGTGTGCGGGGTCGAGGCCCTGGCGCGCTGGCAGCACCCGACGCGCGGCCTGGTGCGCCCGGACGAGTTCATCCCGATCGCCGAGGAGAACGGGCTCATCGAGCCGCTGACCCGGTACGTGATCGACGCGGCCCTGCGCCAGTGCCGTTCGTGGTCGGACGCGGGCTGGGAGGTGCCGGTCTCGGTGAACGTGGGCGCGGCCTGCCTGCACCACATCGAGTTCCCCGGCGACGTGGCCGACCTGATCAAGCGGCACGGGCTGCCCGCCCGGCTGCTGACGCTGGAGATCACCGAGTCCGCGATCATCTCGGACCCGGACCGCGCCGTGGAGGTGTTGCGCGGCCTGACCGAACTTGGCGTGCGGCTGTCCATCGACGACTTCGGCACCGGCTACTCGTCGATCTCGTACCTGCGCAGCATGCGGGTGCACGAGATGAAGCTCGACCGGTCGTTCGTGACGCACATGTGCACGGACGCCGGTGACAGCGCGATCGTGCACGCCCTGGTGGCGCTGGCCCGGAACTTCGGGTTGCAGGCCGTCGCGGAGGGCGTGGAGGACCAGGACACGTGGACGGCTCTGGCCGAGGCCGGGTGCGACGTGGTGCAGGGGTACTTCCTCAGCGAGCCGTTGCCCGCTGAGGAGATCGTGGCCTGGCTAGGAGATCGCGCGGCCGCTCACGCGTAGGACTCGGTGTCCCGCCACTGGTTGATGAACGGCTGCATGAAGTCGACCATGGCGGGCAGCTGGTCCGCGCACGACAGGTAGGCGATCACCCGGATCGCGCCGACCGCGTTGACGAACCGGAGCACCTCCGTGTCGAGCTCGCGCAGGCCGTTCTTGCGCGCGCCGCGGTTGTAGGCGGCCTCGTACTCCAGGCCGAGGCCGGCCAGGTCCCATTCGACCGGGCCGTAGGTGATCAGCTCGAAGTCGGAGAACAGCGGGCCGGTGGTGCTCGCGAAGATGTTCGCGGGCGGTGAGTCGCCGTGGACGGGCTGCAGTCCGATGCCGGGGAACTTCGCCTCGAAGGCGGCCTGGGAGCTGACGAGCGGCTCCAGGACCTCCCATTCGGCTCGTGCCCGCTGGAGGTCTGCCGCGGTGACGATGTCCAGGCCTTCGAGCTTTTCGAGGCCTTCGCGGACGAACCGCGGTTCCGCCGACGACAGGAACTCGAGCTCGCCCGGGTAGTCGCGCAGCGCCTCGTGCAGGTCGGCGGAGAGTTCGGAGTTCTTGAGGTAGTCCGGTTCCGCGGACTTGTCCTCGTCGGTGAACGGCCAGAAGGTGATCGAGAAACCGTCGCGCTGCACGGGTTCGCGCGGCACCAGCGTGCTCGGCGGGATGACCGGGGTGCCCTGGTCGTGCAGCCACTGCGCGACGTCGAGTTCCTGTTGCTGGCGCCTGGCCAGCGACTCGAGGGTCGTGGTGTGCGGCAGGACGGTCGGGATCCGGGCCACGACGGGCGACGGTGCGAGGTGCACGACGACGGAGAACAGTTCGTAGAGCACCTTGCCCTCGGTGATCTCCAGGCCGAGTTCGCGACCTGCCGCCACCGCGGCGTCTCGTGCGGCAGTGGTGCGGGCGGCGATGTTCTCGGGGGTCGCGAAGGCTGTCATGGCAAGATCGTGTCACGGCCCCGCGGCTCGACGCAGATCATTTACGGTGGGCCCATGGCCGACCGCCACCTGATCGACGTCCACGTGCTGCTCGTGCGCGACGGCAAGGTGCTCCTCTCCCGGCGCCGTGACGCCGACCCCCGGTTCGACGGCCTGTGGCACCTGCCCTCGGGCAAGCTCGACGCGGGCGAGTCCGTGCTCGACGGTGCCGTGCGCGAGGCCGCGGAGGAGGTCGGGGTGGTGATCGAGCCCGGTGACCTGCGGCACGTGCACACCTTGCACGCCAGCGGATCCGGCGTGGAACCGCGGCTCGGGCTGTTCTTCGAGGTCCGGCGGTGGAGCGGGGAGCCGGTCAACCGCGAGCCGGAGAAGTGTTCGGAACTGCGGTGGTTCGGGCTGGACGCGCTGCCGGAGGACTTCCTCTCCTACTCCGCCGCCGGGATCACCGGTCACCTGGCCGGGGAGTCGTTCGGGCTGCTCGGCTGGGCTCCCTGAACGAGCCCGTCCAGCACCAGGGTGATGACACCGTCGGCCTCCGCCCGCCACCCCGGGCGGTCGTGGGCCGCGCCGATGCCGTGCAACGCCATCATGACGGCGCCGGCCCCCACGTCGCCCCGGACGGTCCCCTCCTCGGCAGCGGCGGCCACCAGGCCGGTGACAGCCTCTTCCAGCGCCCTGCTGCCCTCGGCGAGCGTCTCCGAGCCGGTGGTCATGAGCGTGGCCACCGTCCGGGCCAGGCCGTGGTGTTCGTGCATGTAGTCGACGAAATCGCGGAGGAAGGTCGCCAACGCCTCCAGCGCGGGCAAGGTGGCCCGCAGCCGGCGAGCACGGTCGCACAGCGCGACGACCTCCTCGTGGTAGACCGCCTCGGCCAGCGCCTCCCTGGTCGGGAAGTGGCGGTACAGCGTGCCCGTGCCGACGCCGGCCAGCCGGGCGAAGTCGTCGAAGCGCAGGTCGAAGAACTCCCCGGACTCGAAGAGCTCCCTGGCCTTGACCAGTAGCGCCTGGCGGTTGCGCTGGGCGTCCGCACGCAGCGGCCTGTCACTGCCTCGCGTTGACAAACGGCACCTGCCTCCCTAGCTTCAAAAGTGGAGATTGTCTCCACTTATATCGTAACCCACGAGGTGGACCGTGAAGATCCTGATGTTCGGCCGCGGCGTGATCGCCACCGTGTACGGCTGGGCGCTGGAACAGGCCGGGCACGACGTCGAGTTCTACGTCCGGCCCGGCCGCGCGGCGGAGTACGGGGACACGACGAGCCTCGACCTGCTCGACATGCGGCGGAGCTTGCGGGGGCAGCGCGTCGTGCGGGAGTGGCCGGTGCGCCTGCGCGAGGAACTGGCGCCGGACCACGACTTCGACCTGATCGTGCTGAGCGTGGGGCACCACCGGTTGACCGAGGCGGCGGACTTCCTGGCACCCCGCGCCGGCAAGGCCACGGTGCTGGTGTTCGGCAACATCTGGGCCGAGCCGCTGGACGCGATCGGCGCGCTGCCCGCCGAGCAGGTCGCGTGGGGCTTTCCCCAGGCGGGCGGCGGTTTCGGCGAGAACGGCGTGCTGCGTGGCGCCATCCTGCCGTCCGTCCTCTTCGGAACCGTCGGCCCGCAGACGGAACGGGGGCGGGCCGTGCGGCGGGTGTTCCGCGAGGCGGGGTTCCGGATCAAGGAGGAACCGGACCTCCGCGGCTGGCTGCTGATCCACTTCGTGTCGGACGCCGGGCTGTTCTCGCAGGGGCTGAGGCTGGGCGCGCTGGCCGATCTCGCGGGACGCAGGCGCGACCTGCGCGAGGCGTTGCTGGCCGGGCGCGAACTGCTGCCGCTGGTCGAGGCACGAGGTGTCGTCGTGGGACGCCGTGCACTGCTGTTCCGCGCGCCGACCTGGCTGGCGGCTCCCCTGTTCGCCTGGCTGACCGCTCACTTCGGGCCGGTGCGCGACAACTTCGCGACGCACTCCGACCCCACGGCCGAGGAGCCGCGGGCGATCTGCCGGGACGTGCTGGCGGAGGCACGCCGACTGGGCGTGGCCGCACCGCGGCTGGCAGCGGCGGAACCGAGCTTCGCGGCACCCGTTCAGTGATCGCAGCAGACGCGCTCGGCCCACTCCGGCTCGTGCCACCAGTGCTTGTTCTCCGCGGACGGCAACGGGTCGAGCGCGGCTGACATCGTGAGGGCCTGCCGTTGCTGCTGCCGGTAGGGCTCGAGCAGGTCGGGGACCCGGTGGAGCACCCCTCCGACCATGACCTGCTCGACGTTCGCCGCCGTTCTGATGTCGGCCAGCGGGTTGCCCCGCACGAACGCGATGTCCGCCGCGGCACCGGGCTTGATCGCGCCGAGCGGCAGTCCCAGCCACTTCGCCGGGTTGCGGGTCGCGGTGATGAGCGCTTCCCTCGGTGTGAAGCCGTATTCGACGAGCGCGCGCAGGTTCTGGTGCGTGGCGGTGGCGGGGCTGTCGAGCGGCGCGTCGGTGCCGGTGATGACGAACCCGCCGCCCCGGTGGACGTTCAGCGCGAACTCGACCCAGCCCTTCAGGACCGCGCGGGACGCCGTGGCCGCCGGGGTGCCCTGGGCGTTGGCGTCGGCCAGGTACCGCTCGTACTCCCACGACGGGTAGAGCACGCGGGTGCGTTCGTCGGTGACCAGCGACTTGTCGTTGTCGTACAGGGCACGTGACTGGAACAGCGTGGGCGTGATCGACATGCCGGACCGGGTGAACAGCGCCACCACGTCCTGGTAGGCCTTGCCCTGCCTGCTGATGGTGTGGGAGTAGCCGAGCCGGTTGGTGGCGCCGACGTGTTCCATGCCGTCCATGCCGATGTTGGCGGCCGGGTACAGGTAGTGCGACGAGAGCGGAACCCGGGACCGTTGCACGGCGGCGCGTTGCAGCTCCACGGGCAGGCGGACGTAGGTCTTGATCATGTCGTAGCCGAGCTCGTGGGCGCGGCGCAGCTCGAGGTCGAGCTGGGCCTTGCTGAGCGTCGGGCGCATGAAGTTGTAGTAGACGCGCGAGCCGTCGACGGCCTCGCCGGTGGCGTAGAACCGCGGCCCCGTCAGGGTTCCCGCCGCCAGCGCCTCCCTGGTCTCGACCATCTGGTAGACCGGGTCACCCGGTGAGCGGACGGTCGTGACGCCGTACGCGAGCCAGACGTTGCCCTGCCGCGCGCCCCACTGGCGGCCGCGCAGGTGCCAGTGGTTGTGGGCGTCGATCAGGCCGGGGATGGCGGTGAGGCCTGGCGCGTCGACGTCTGGCTTGCCGCGGTGCGGGCGGATCTCTTGGACGGTGCCGTTCTCGACGACGATGTCGACGTTGCGCTTGAGCTCGTGCGCCTCGCCGTCCCAGTAGGCGCCGACGCGGACCACCTCGCGTTCGGGCGCCTTCGGCTTGCGCCAGGTCAGGCCGTGCCGGATGGTCGTCACCCTGCCGTTCAGAGTGGACTTCCGGATCCGGCCGTTGTTCAGGTACACCAGCGCGTCGTCGCCGTGCCACGCCAGCGAGTCCGTGACCTCGCGGGTGATCTGGCGCGGCTCGCCCTGGAAGGTGCCCTTTCCGTCGACCGGGACGACCCACGCGACGCTCTCGACGACGAACGCGATGTGCCTGCCGTCCGGCGACCACACCGGGCCGTCGTCGCCGCGGGTGGCGATCGAGCGGAACGGCATCGGCTCGGTGTACTTCAGCTCGCCGCTCACGAGGTCGATGCTCAGGACCTGGCTGGTGCCTTCGCGGAACCGGCGGGAGAACGGCTTCACCGCGGCGAGGGCGACCGTGCCGCCGTCCTTCGACCAGGTCGGGCGGCCGGGCTGGAACAACGTGGGCGTGACCTGCCTGCGAGCCTGCCGGTCGGTGATCCACACCTGGCCGTCCTGGTCCAGGTAGGCGACTTTGGTGCCGTCCGGCGAGAACCGGGGCGTGATCTGCGCGTGGGGCGCCGGCGCGTACAGCTCCTCCGCCCCGGAAGCGAGATCCCGCAACCACAACTGCGCGACGCCGGTGCGGTCGCTGGCGTAGACGATCTTCCCGCCGTCGGGCGAGAAGTCGGGGTCGGAGTCGAAGTACCTGCCGTCCGTGAGCTTCGTGGCCTTGCCGCCGCTCAGCACGTACAGCGCGTTCAACGCCCGGAAGGCGATCTTCCCGTCACTGGACACCACCGGACCGGCGATGCCCTTGACCGGGCCGCCGGTGAGGTTCCTGGTGCGGTGCGGCCTGCGGTTCGTGCGCACCGGAACTGTGGCCTCGAACGGAATGTCCTTTGTGGAACCGCCGGCACGGCTGCGAATCTTGCCGTCAGCGGTGTAGAGGACGCTGTCACCGTCCCAGACCGGCGCGAACCCGAAGACGTCCTCGCTCGTGACCACCGCGGTCGTCCCGAGCACCAGCTCGGCCTGACCGGGCCGCATCCGCGTGTAGCTGGGCCGGCCACCGGGCCCGAACGCCGCCCCGAACAACTGCGTGCCCGCCGGCGCCGTGACGAGCCGTTCGCGCACGCCGTCCAGCGTCACGGTGTCGACCGCCGCGTTGCCGACGGTGAAGATGATCCGCTTGCCGTCACTCGACCACTGCGGCGCCGCGGCCTCGTCCGGCACCCCGGTCAGCTGCGTGATCGTGCCGGTGGCCAGTTCGAGCAGGTGCACGCCGTAACTTCCGGCCCGGTCGCTGACGAACGCGAGATGCCTGCCGTCCGGCGAGAACGCGGGCTCCCGGTGGTCGTACTCACCTCGAGTGAGTTGCCTGAGCCCCTTGCCGTCGAGGCCGATGACGTAGAGGTGGTAGTTGCCGTCCCGATAGGACTGGAACGCGATCTGGCCGCCAGGCCCGAACGACGGCAGCGTGGCGTCCTGCAGCTCGTCGGTGAGCTTGCGCGCCTCCCCGCCGGCGGAAGGCAGCACCCAGATGGCGGTGACGAGGTCGATGGCGAGCCACTTGCCGTCCCGCGACCGCGACACCGAGATGTTGGTGCCCTGCGTCAGCCTCACCCGCTCGCCGGGCTCCGCCTGAGCGGCGGTGCCGATCGTGAGCGCGGACGCGGCGGTGGCGACGGCGGCGGCCTGGCCGGTGCGGCTCAGCAGTTCGCGGCGCGACAGTTCCATAGCGGCACTCCCCCGAATGGTGTTCCCCTAGGAACCCCACCCTGGCACCGCGACAGCTCCGCGCCATCGACCGTTCGGACCAGCGCCCAGCATGCGGACACTGGTCCCGGCGAACGGACTACAGGGCGAGCGCGCCCTCGATGCGGGCCACCATCGCGTCCTCGGCCTCGACGACGACGCCGTCGGCCTCGGCCACCTCGCGGCAGATCGCCAGCACGGCGCGCGGGAAGTCCCTGGCGTCCTCCGGCGACTTGGCCGCGAGGGTCTTCATCGAGGAGCGCAGCGCCTCCAGGACGACGGGCTCGATCTCCTCGTCGGTGCCGGCGGGCACGGACGGGCGGGCGCTGCCCAGGACGATGCGTAAATCGGGTGACAGGTTCGCGAGAGCGCGCAGGCCGGCGAAGCGTTCCTCCAGCACGGGGCCGGGGTCGGCGTGGGAAACCAGCAGCATCGCGCCGTACACGGCAGTGCGCAGCGTGCGGCTCTCCTCGTCGGTGTAGAAGATCATGTTGCCCACTCTATGTCGTCGGGTCAGGCGGTTTTTCCGGTGTTGTTCAGAGGACTCTCCAGCTCTCTCACGGTTGCTCCTCAGCTGCGAAAACACCTGTGATGGACGTCTATCGCGGACGAAGCGAACAAACTGACCGGTCTGTGCGTTGAGATGGGTTGAGACCGTCCAGCCCAGGAGGATGCGCGCATGACGACCACCGCTACTCGGCCCCGCATCACGGTTCGGCGGGTGGTGTTCACGCTCGTCCTCTTCAGCGTGACGACGTTGCTGTTCTGGGTGCCGTTCGAGGGGCTGTTCGCGGCCAGTGCGGAGTGGCCCGACCCGGTCCGGCCGATCGCCGCCGTCGTGTTCGTCGCGGCCGCCATCACGATGATCGTGCTGTTCACCCAGCGCGGCAGCGACCGTGCCGCGCGGATCTCCCAGTTCCTGCTGGGCTTCGTGTGGATCGCGTTCGTGTGGACGCTGATCACCGACGTCGTGCGGCTCGGACTCGCGCTGAGCGGTGTCGAGAACCCGTTCCGCTCCCGTTTCATCGCCGTGTTGCTCGCGGTCCTCATCGTCACCGTGACGGTCTACGGGGTGTACGAGGCGATGCGCGTGCCGCGGATCAAGCGCCAAGACGTGACGATTCCCCGGCTTGACCCCGCGTTCGACGGCCTGACCGTCGCCGTCATCACCGACACGCACTACGGCGCCATCAACCGCGCGAAGTGGTCGAGGGGCATGGTCGACGCGGTCAACGACCTCGGCGCCGACATCGCCGTGCACGTCGGCGACATCGCGGACGGCACCGCCGAGCAGCGCCTGGAGCAGGCCACCCCGCTCGGTGACGTGAACACCGGGCACCGCTTCTACATCACCGGCAACCACGAGTACTACTCGAACGCGCAGGGCTGGATCGACCTGATGACCCGGCTGGGCTGGAAGGCCTTGCGCAACGAGCACGTGGCACTGGAGCGCGGTGGCGCCAAGCTCGTGTTCGCGGGCATCGACGACATCACGGCCAGCCACTCCGGCGAGCCCGGCCACGCCGCCGACCTCGCGCTCGCGTTGCGCGGCGCCGACTCCGGCGCCCCGGTCGTGCTGCTGGCGCACCAGCCGTCCGAGATCAAGAAGGCCGTCGACGCCGGGGTGGACCTGCAGCTGTCCGGGCACACGCACGGCGGGCAGATCTGGCCGTTCCACTACCTGGTGCGGCTGCAGCAGCCGGTGGTCGCCGGCCTGAGCAGGCACAGCGACCGAACCCAGCTCTACACCAGCCGCGGCGCCGGCTTCTGGGGCCCGCCGATGCGCGTCTTCGCGCCCAGCGAGATCACTCTGCTGACGCTCAAAGCGAGTTGAGGTGACCGCTGTCGTTGAACCTGACCAAGCGGGGTGACTCACCGGTCGTGTAGCGGATGACCGTGAGCGCCGCGTGGTCGTGGTTCAGCGTCAGCCACCGCTCGGGCGGGGCGTCCAGCGCGTCCCGCACGAGCCAGCTGATCAGGAACGAGTGCGTCACGACCAGCACCGGGCCGTCGCCGGGCCGGGCGAACCGCGTCTCGGCCTCGTGGGCCAGCGCGGGACCGCGAGTGCGTTCCGACTCCGGGAACCGGCCGAAGAACTCGTCGTGGTCGGGGACGAAGTGCGGCACGTAGTCGCCCGCCGCCGCCTCGGCGCGGCAGGGCACGCGCAGCACGCCGGCGATGATCGACGCGGTCTCGGCGGTACGGGGCGACGGGCCGTGGTGCACGGCCACGAAACCCGTGCCCCGCAACCGTTCCGCCAGTGCCTCGGCCTGCTTGCGGCCACGCGCCGTCAGCCGGGACTCGTCCTTCGTCGCCTCGCCGTGCCGGACCAGGTGCAGATCTCTTGTCACACCGTGCAGTCTGCCTTGACGGCACTCGCGGCGTGATGGGCGTAGGTCGGTCCGGAGCTGTTCCAGTCCTGACCTCGGGTGACGAGCTGCACGGTCAGGTTTCCGCTGGCCCTGAACTTCCCGGCGGCTACCCACTGCCCCCGCTTGTCGACCTGCTTGATCGCGAACGACGCCATCGGGGTGCCGCCGACACCGTTGCGGTCGAAGACGTAGTACACGGTCGGGTTACCCCCGACCTGCTGCAGATCGCCCTGCGGGACGTGCACGGAGACGTCGCACGTGCCGGTCACCGCGAACGTCCACATGCCGTAGGCCGAGCTGTCGTCGCGGCGGGTGTCGCCGGACATCGGGATCGACACGAACGTCGAGCCGCACCTGCCGTCGCCGTGGTCGACCCAGCCCTTGCGGCCGTCGCGGTACGAGCCGACGCTGGTGTAGCCGCCGCAGCCGGGACCGGTCGTGAACGACTTGGCACCGCCGGGAGCCCTGCCGGTGTCGGCGGCGGGCGGCGGAACGGCGTTCTGCGTCGTCGTCGGCACCAGGCCCAGGGCGGACGAGGCGAGTGACGGGTCCATGCCGTTCACCGACGTCGCCTCCGACGGCAGCTCCTCCGGCGGGGTGATCAGGCCGGGGATGTAGCTGTGCGAGGGCTGCGCGACGTCCGTGCCGCTGCCGGAACCACCGTTGAACGTCACGATGGCGATCCCGCCGAGGACGAGGAGCGCGGCGATGGCGACGATCGCGGCGGCGCGGGGCTTGAGCGGACCGGCCGGCGGCTTCTCCTGCTGCTCCGGGAGCTCACCGGCCGAGGCCCAGCGGGCGGCACCCCTGGCGCGGGCAGCCTCCATCAGCGCCGGGTCGGGCGCCAGGTGGCGCTCGGTCGGTTCGTCGGGGAACTGGGTGGACACGGAGCGCAGTGTGCCAGGGACATAGGGCCACCCGAACGCGTGGTTCTTTCACGAACGGATGGTTTGGACTCAATGGACCGCACGCTGTGCAGGCAACTGGACTGTTTCGTCTACGCAACGTGACGGCAACCGGCGGAGCAGACCCTGATTCCTGACTCGTGAGTCAAGCTAAGCACCGTCTCGCACCTGCGCACACCCGGCGGACCGGGCCCGAAAAGCCGGATCTTGTCCCAGTTCCCGTGTCACAGAACGAAAACGCCTGCAGAACGCCTTGATCTCGTTGCGTTCCGGGGCGGCAGAACCGGTTCAGCGTCTCGATCTTCCCGTGAGAACGGCTGTAGCCAAGCTCTCCCGGCCCGCTTAAGGTGCCCGCCATGCCCTCAGGTAGACAGGCCGTCGTGCTGCTTGCCGCCCTCGTGGCGGGTTGCGGCACGGCGATCCCCGGTACCCCCGTCGCCGGACCGCAGTTACCTCAGACCTCGGCGCCTCAGACCGTCACCGTCGTGACGACGACGCCGCAGCCGAGCAGCAGCAGCGCCGTCCCACCGCCTGCTCCTCCGCCCCCGCCTCCTCCCGTCGCGAAGTTCGGCAACCCGAACGGCACCACCGCCGTGCCGCCGGAGGCCGCCGCCGAGGACACCTCGAAGCCCACCCGCGTGATCGGCACCGGCACGCCCGCGAGCTGCACGTCGCAGGCCGTGGTCGACGCGGTCGCCGCCGGCGGGGTCGTCACCTTCAGCTGCGGGGCGCAGCCGCTCACCATCCCGCTGGCCACGACCGCGAAGGTCCGCGCGAAGACCGTTCTCGACGGCGGCGGCCGCATCACGTTGAGCGGCCAGGGTCAGCGCCGAGTTCTCGACCACAACGCACCGAGGCTCGTGGTCCAGAACATCACCCTCGCGGACGGCAACTCGACCGGCGACACGGCCGACGGAGGGGGCGGCGGCGCGATCATGGTGCGCGGCGGTCAGCTCAAGGTCGTGAACTCCCGCTTCGCGAACAACAGGTGCGACACCAGCGGCCCCGACCTCGGCGGTGCCGCGATCCGCGTGACCGACTGGGCCGAGAAGGTGCCGGTCTACGTCACGGGCAGCACGTTCGAGGGCGGCGTGTGCTCCAACGGCGGCGCGCTGAGCAGCATCGGCGCCTCCTGGGTCGTGCTCAACAGCCTGATGAAGAACAACAAGGCCATCGGCCGCGGCGCCAACCCGGCCCGCGGTGGCACGCCGGGTGGCGGCAGCGGCGGCGCGATCTACAACGACGGCAACACGTTCACGCTGCGCGTCGCCGGTTCGCTGATCGAGGACAACCAGGCCAACGAGGGCGGAGGCGCGGTGTTCTTCGTCAGCAACGACAACTCGGGCTCGATGTCGGTCGAGGGCTCCACGTTGCGCCGCAACCCGAGCCTGGGTTTCGAGACCGTCAAGGGGATCTTCTACCTAGGCGTGGGCGGCAAGCCGAAGGTCACCGCTTCGACGATCCAGTGAGCCCGCGACCAGCAGGAGCGCGAGTCCGGCGACGGACATCGCCAGGCTGAAGCCGTAGACCCAGCGAAACCCCAGCTGCTGGGAGACGCCGAGCAACGCGCCCGCGACCATGCCGCCGACGATCTGGGTGTTGCTGAACATCGTCGTGGCGTGGCCTGGGCGGCCGGGGTCGAGGCTCTGGAAGTACGTGATGCCGACGCCCATGATCAGCGAGATCACGGTGGCGTGCAGCAACTGCGCGGCCATCACCTGCCAGATGGAGTCGGTGAACACCATCAGCCCGTGGTAGCCCAACGCGATCGTCGCGCCGATGAGCACGAGTCTGTGCTGCGACATCCGGTTCGCCAGCGAGCCGAACCACAGCATCATCGGGATCTCCAGCGCGGCGCACAGGCCCATCGCGATCCCGGCGTCACCGGCCGTGCCGTGCAGTTCGGTGGTGATGAACAACGGCAGGCCGCTCACCGCGAGGCCCACAGCCCCCTGCAGGAACAGGAAAGCGGCCGAAACGACCACCATGGTGCCGCCCGCGGAGCCGGCGGCTTCCTCCGCCTTCTCCTCCTCCGCCCGCGCGGGTGGCACCGGGAGCGTCAGGGCGAGGACCGCGACACCGAGTTGCAGCACGGCGGTGGACGCGAACAGACCGATCCACCCGGTCTTCGCGACGAGCAGCGCGGCCACCGGCGGTCCGGCGACCCACGCGACCGAAAGCAGTGTTCGCAGCACGCTGACGACCATCGACGGTCCCTGGGAGACCTGCCGGCCGTACGCGAAGAGCTGCGGCAGCAGGGCGCCCGTGATCGCGATGAACACGACGGACGTGCCGAGCAGGAACCAGTAGTCGCGCAGCACGGCGAACAGGCCGTAGCCGATCGCCCCGGCGACACCGCCCGCGGCGAGCAGGTACCGGCGCTGCACCCGGCCGTCCGAGAGCCTGCCCATGATCGTGCTCGCCACGACCTGCGCGACCGGGCTCACGATCAGGAAGAAGCCGAGCTGGAACGGCGTGACCTTGATTTCGCTGGTGAGGAACAGCGAGCCGAACGGCAGTGCGAACGCCATCGACACGCCCGACACGACGCTGATGCCGGAGAGTTGGAGGAAAGTACGGGACAAGAACGGCGAGGATGTTCTCTCGCTGAGTGCCGTCACTCGCCAATCGTGCTCTTTGAGCGGGCAATCAGGAAACTAGATATCCCATGATGCGGTCAAAATCTCACACCACGAGGACCGCTCCGTCCCGACGGTGATCTGCACCACCCCTGAGCAGGCCGGATTCGGTCATTTCGACCACCTGGCACCCACCGAAGAACATGCTCGGCGCGCGGAAACGGGTAACCGGGAGTTCACTTTCCGGTCGAATTCCCGGTTCGACGTGGAGGTGGTCTCCACTGAGGTGCATTCGTGGCGCGTCGACGGCGTCCTGGGCGGGCATGCCGCGGTCGAGCACGTTCACGAGCACCTGCAGGATCGCGCCGCAGATCCGGCTCGAACCCGCGCTGCCGAGCACGAGCTCGGCCTGGCCGTGCCTCGTCACCGCGGTCGGCGCCATCATCGACGGCAGCCGGTCGCCGGGCGCGTGGCTGAAGAACCCGTCCGGCGACAGGTCCTCCTCCCCCATCATGTTGTTCAGGTGCACGCCGGCGATCGAGATCCCGGAGCCCGCGCCGTTCGTGGTGGTGACGCTGCACGCCGTGCCGTCCGCGTCGAGCACGGAGATGTGCGTGGTGGAGCCGAGGCGGTTCAGGTGCGCCTTGGGGGTGGCGAGCGCACGGATGAGGTCCTGCTGCGACGGGTTGTCCGGCAACGCTTCCAGCATCTGCGTGAGCAACGCACCGCCCGCAGCGGGCGGTGGGTTCGTGTGGATGTCACGGCCGCGATGCCGCACGTGCAACGGCTCGCGCCGCACGGCTTCGTAGGCTTCCAGGTCCTGGCGGGTGAGGTCGCCGCCCTTCGAGGTGATCCAGTCGGTGATCGCGCCCGCGATGTCGCCGGTGTAGAACGGCGCCGCGCCGTCGCTGCCGAGCCGGTCGAGGGCCTCGGCGAGTGCGGGCTGCACGAGGAGTTCGCCTTCCTCGAACGCGGTGAGGCCCGCGCTGTGGGCGAGCGGCAGCAGCAGCGACGTGACGTACGCCTGGTACCTGTTGACCCGATGGCCTTCACGGGCGTGCATCGCCGCCGTGGCCACCAGTTCGTGCAGCGGCGCACGGCCGTAGGCCGCGGCTTTCGCGGCACCGGCGGGCATCCCGTACGCGGCGACCGAGGACGGTCCCACGTGGAACTCCTGCTGCGCGTCACCGAAGTGGACGGTGATGGGGTCCAGCGGAGCGCGGTCCCCCGTCGTGCCACGTCCCGGTGCGACGGCCGAGAAGTCCAGCAGCACCGGGGTCTCCCCGGCCGGTGCGATCATCATGTACCCGGCGGAGCCGAGGCCGGTCAGCAACGGCTCGGTGACGCAGGACGTCAGCATCGCCGCCACCGCCGCGTCCACGGCGTTCCCACCGGCGCGCAGCATCGCCGCGCCCGCCTGTGCGGTGAGCGGGTGGCCCGCCGCGATCGCGCCTCGCACCGTCGACCTCCAGAAGAGAAGGCGGTCAACGGTAGACCTGGGTGCGGTACGCCGACCACTCGGCCCGCCGAGGTTGGAACCCCGGGCAAAACGGGTATTTCGACGACCATGGAGTGGATCACTCGCCTGATGGAGGCGCTGGGCTCGCCCGGCGCGGGCCTCGCGGTCGCGCTGGAGAACGTGTTCCCCCCGGTGCCGAGCGAGGTGATCCTGCCGCTGGCGGGGTTCACCGCCGGCCAGGGCAAGATCTCGCTGGTCGCCGCCATCCTGTGGACGACCGCAGGGTCGGTCGTGGGCGCCCTGGTGCTGTACGGCCTGGGCGCGTGGCTCGGCGTGGAGCGGCTGCGCAAGGTCGCGGACAAGATCCCGTTCGTCACCGCGTCCGATGTGGACAAGGCCGACGAGTGGTTCGACAAGCACGGCACCAAGGCCGTGTTCATCGGGCGCATGGTGCCGGTCGTGCGGAGCCTGATCTCCATCCCGGCAGGTGTGTCCGGGATGCCGATCCTCAAGTTCACGCTCTACACGGCGGCGGGCAGCCTCGTGTGGAACAGCGCGCTGATCCTCGCCGGCTACGCGCTCGGCGACAACTACGAGCTGGTCGACCGCTACCTGGGGTGGGTGTCGACGGTCGTGCTGGCGGCGCTGGCCATCGCCCTCGTCTGGTTCGTGGTCTCGCGGACCAAGGCGCGCCGCTCGTAGAGCACCGAGGCGACCGCGATCGCCAGGCCGGCGACCGACAGCGCCACGCCGACCCACGCCGTCGAGGTGTAGCCCCAGCCGGCCGCGATGGCGAGGCCGCCGAGCCACGCGCCGGCGCCGTTCGCGACGTTGAGCGACGAGTGGTTGGACGAGGCCGCGAGCGACGGGGCGTCCGGCGAGGCGTCCATCAGCCTGATCTGCAGGGCCGCCGCGAGGATCTGGATGGTGAAGCCCAGCAGGAACAGGAAGAGGAACAGGAAGGCCGGGATGGTCGCGGTGAGCCCGAAGAGCACCAGGATCACGCAGACCGCGATCAGCCCGCCGAACACCGAGCCCGTCGGCGAGCGGTCCACGAACCGGCCGCCGAACGTCGCGCCGAGCGTCATGCCGAGCCCGAACACCGCGAGGACCCACGGCACCACCCCGCCGGGCAGCCCGGCGACCTCGGTCGTCAGCGGGGCGACGTAGGAGTAGACGGCGAACATGCCGCCGAAGCCGATCATGCCGGTGAAGATCGCGAACCACACCGTCGGACGGCCGAACGCGCGGACCTCGGCCTTCATGGACGCGCCCTCGACCTTGGGCACCAGCGGTACCCAGGCCGCGATCGCCGCGGCCGTGAGGAGCGCGATCACCGCCACCGCGAGGTACGCGGTGCGCCAGCCGATCTGCTGCCCCGCCGCTGTCGCGAGAGGCACGCCCACGAGGTTCGCCACGGTCAGACCGACCATCACACGGGCAACGGCCGTGCCGCGCCGTTCGGGAGCGACGAGCGTGGCGGCGACAACGGCCGCGATGCCGAAGAACGCGCCGTGCGGCAGTCCGGCGACGAACCGCGCGAGAAGCAGCAACGACTTGTCCTGCGCGACAGCCGACAACCCGTTGCCCAGGGCGACCGCCAGCATGAGGCTGATCAGCATGCCCTTGCGCGGGAGCTTGGCCCCGAGCACCGCGATCAACGGGGCGCCGACGACGACACCGGCGGCGTAGAGGCTGATCGCGTGGCCCGCCTCGTAGTCGGGGATGCCGAACGTCTCCGCGATCTGCGGCAGCAGGCCCATCGTCGCGAACTCGGTCGTACCGATGCCGAACCCGCCGAGCGCGAGAGCGGTCATGGCGCGGGTGCTGTTCAAGGCTTTCCCCAATGGGTGTCAGCAGCAGAGACCAGTTAGCTACTGGAACGATTTTACGGTCTTTCTGACGCGCTTCAGAAGACTCCGGGGCGGTGCCGCTGCTCACACGCCGTTCGAGTAGCACGGACACCACGGCGATCGCCAGGCCACCGACCGCGAGCAGGGCTCCGATCCAGTTCGGCGCGTGTAGCCGAGACCGTGCCCGATCGCGAGCCCGCCCAGCCACGCACCAGCGGCGTTGCCCAGGTTGAACGCCGCGATGTTCGCCGCCGACGCCAGCGCCCGCCGCGGTCTGCATGACCCGCATCTGCAGCGGCGGCACCGTGGCGAACCCGGCCGCGCCGAACAGCCGAGCAGCCCGATCACGCCGAGCCGAAGAACGCGCCGTGCGCGAGTGCCGCGACCACGCGACCGCTCATCAGCACGCCGTAGGTGTCCGCGAGCGCGGAGACCAGGTTGCCCGCGATGAACAGCACCATCAGCCCGAGCAGCATCTTGCGCGGCAGGCGCCCGCCGAGAACGGTCAGCAACGGCGCGCCGATCACGACGCCCAGCGCGTAACCGGAGATCAGCAACCCCGCACCCGGAATGGAACCGCCGAGCTCAGCCGCCACCTCGGGAAGCAGTCCCATGATCACGAACTCGGTCGTGCCGATGGCGAAGGGTTGATCGCAAGGGCGAGAGGCCGGTTCCGCCAGGAACCGGCCTCTCGCCTCGTTGTTCGACTCAGATGCGCGGGACGTCCACGAACGTGCGGCCGTTGAGCGGCTGCGTCGCGCGAGCGTTGCCCGCGGTGAACAGACCCTTGAACCGCGCGATGGTCGCGGCCGACACGTGCTGCTCGCCGGTCAGGTACCACTCGACGCCCTCGGTGAACGGCGCCGTGGTGAGCGAACCGGTGTAGTGCAGCGTGTGGTAACCCGAGGGCAGCAACCGGTTGAGGTCGATGGGCTCGATGTCGACCGGGGCGCCACACTCAGGCGAGAGCTTCGCCAGCACGTCGTCCACGACGGAGTGCGAGCCGACGACCAGCGGAACGCCGACCACCAGCAGCCTGCCCTCGGCACTGCGGTGCACGAGGTGCATCTCGAGCGGGGTGTTGCGGCCGCCGAACTTGTGCTCGGACGGCGTGTGGAAGTGGAACTGGACCAGGTCGTATCTGGTGCCCGCCACCGTGACGTGGCCGGCGCCGGGCTCGACCTCCGCCTCCTCTGTCTCCTCGTGGTCGCGGGTCGTGCAGCCGTTGGCCTGGTCCGCGTCCTTGCGGATGTACTTCAACTCCAGCGCGGAGTGTCCGTAGGTCACGTCGAGCTTGGGCGCGTGCGGGTCGAACCGGATCGCGTTGGACGTGACGTTCACGGGGCTTTGCTTCGGCGTCGCCGACTCGGCCGCGCCGCTCGCGAAGAAAGTCGCGGTGAGCACGAGTGGAAGAAGCGCCGGAAGGGACCGCTTGATGTTCATGGCGCTACTTTTCACCCGATCGGGTGAAATGGGGAAGAGAGTGTGGTCGCGCTCTCAACGACCCGAAATATTCCCGCCGCCCCAACCGGGACGAAACTGAACTGCTTCAGCCCGTCGACGTGCGAACATGCAGGTCAGAATGCCGCAAATTACTTGCAACAACGGCTTCAGCGGCCAGTTGGTTGACGACACAAATTCGAATTGAGACGGCATAGGCCAGGTGTTCGAAATGAAGAACTAGAACGTTCTTGATCACTATTGTCCGATTCAAGCGGATTTGCCGAATTTGCCTGAAGTGACTCCACTGACGCAGCGTGTACGCCAAGATGGACCGATGGTGACCGTCGCCGACATCCGCGCCGTGGCGCTCACACTGCCGCGCACCACCGAACACCTCATCCGCGACCGGGTGAAGTTCCGCGTGGGCCAGATCGTCTACGCGGCCCTTTCCCGCGACGAGACCGTGCTGGGCTTCGGCTACCCGCGCGAGGAACGGGAAGCGCTCGTCGCGAGCGATCCGCGCAAGTTCGCGTTCCCCAGCCAGGCCGACATGCGCTTCCAGTGGGTGCACGCCTCGATGGCCGAGCTCGACGTCGAGGAGATGACCGAGCTCGTCATCGGCGCCTGGATCTTGTGCGTGCCCAAGAAGGTCATCCGCGAGCACCTCGGCGAGGACTTCATTTAGTCAACACTGAAGCTATCGAGCACACAGGACTATTCGGCGCAGAGGCAGCCCACCCCGGGTTCGATCCACTCCCGACCGGCCCACTCGGGATGCCGCTCGACCAGCACCGCCGTCACCTCGGCCACGATCTCGTCGAGCGCCATGGCGGAGCCGCGCCGCCGCCACGTCTCGTCCCGCAGTTCGCCCAGGTAGTCCCGGACCCCTTGCAGCACACCGACATCCCCGACCGTCCCGTGTCCCGGCACGACCACGCGGGGCTGGCCGGCGATCAGCCCGTCCAGCACGCCGATCCACGCGAGCCCGGAGACGTCGGTGTCGTGCGGGGGGAACCACGGGAAGATCGCGAACTGCCCGGTCTCGGCCAGGTCGCCGGTGAAGAGCACGCCCGCGTCCGGCACCTCGACCACCTGGTCGCCGAGCGTGTGCCCGCGTCCGGTCGGCCGGAGCAGCACCGTGCGGCCGCCGAGGTCGAGTGCGCGGACGCCGTCGAACACCTCGTCCGGCACCGGGATCTCCACCTCCGCCAGCCGTTCGGCGATCGTGCCGCCGAAGCCGCGGAACTGCTGCAGGTAGCCGGATCCCTTGCGCCGCAGGTCATCTGCCTGTGCGCGGTTCACCAGGTAGGAGTCTTCGAAAGCGGACGCGCCGAACGCGTGCTCGGGGTGGAAGTGCGTCGTCGTCAGGTGGATGCGCCGGCCGCGCGCCACCTCTTCGGCGAAGTCCCGCACCCGTGACGCGTTGGTGAGGCCGAGTCCGGTGTCCACCACGAGGATCGCCTCGGTGCCGCTGACGATGCCGATGTTGGGCACCAGGCTGACGTGCTCGTTGGGGATCACCAGCACGCCGCCGGCCACCTCGGTTGCACCGGAGACGTGGACGGCGGGATCAGGGAGGTTCATGCACTCCACTCCACCCGCGAGGGCGGGGTGGCGTCCAAGACCATCTGCGCAGCCCCGATACCGCACGAGTATCGTGCCTGATCATGGAGCTGCGGACCCTGCGGTACTTCGTCGCCGTCGCCGAGGAGCTGCACTTCGGACGCGCCGCGCGGCGGCTCCACCTGAGCCAGCCGCCGCTGAGCCGGGCGATCAAGCACCTGGAGGGCGACCTCGGTGCCACGCTGCTGCACCGCTCCCCCGCCGGCGTCACGCTGACCGACGCGGGCCACGTCCTGCTCGCCGAGGCCAGGGCGCTGCTCGACCACGCCGACCGCATCCGCGTGAAGCTCGCCAGGACGACGATCACTGTCGGCATGCTCGGTGACCACGGCGCCGCCAGGCTGGCCGCGGCGTTCCGGCGCAAACACCCGCAGGTCGAGATCCGCGTGCGCGAGACCGACCTGACCGACCCGACCTGCGGTCTGCGCACCGGCCAGGTCGACGTCGCGCTGACGCGCGGCCCGTTCGACGAGAGCGGCCTGAAGACCCTGGTGCTGCGGCAGGACCCGGTCGGCGCGGTGCTCCGGCGCGACGATCCGCTCGCGGGCAGGGAACGGATCACCACCGACGACCTCGCCGGTCGCGACTGGTTCCAGTTCCCGGACGGCACCGACGAGATCTGGCGGAACTACTGGAACGGCGGGAGACCACGTACCGGCCCGACCGTCCGCGCGGTGCAGGAGTGCGTGCAGTCCGTGCTGTGGAACGGTTCCGTGGGCCTGGCGCCGCTCGGTCACGACCTGGGCGAGCTCGTCGTGGTGCCGCTGGCCGACATGCCGCCCAGCCCGGTCGTGATCGCGTGGATCTCCGACGAACCGCTCACGCTCGATTTCGTCGAAGCCGCGGCGAAGGCGTACCGCTGACCACGTTGCGCGGTCAGGGCCTGTCGAGACGGCTCACGGTCACCGCGTAGTCGCCGCCCTCGAAGGGCTTCCGGTCCCAGGTCGCGAACCGCTCGACCAGCGTGAGCCCGGCTTGGGCGCAGTGGTCGTCGTAGTCCTCGGCGGTGTAGCCGCGGTCCAGGCTGAACCCGGCGACCAGCACGTTCCCGACGTGCCGCGCCACACCCGCGACGAGCGCGGCCTGCGTGCCGGGCGGGGTGAACAGCGGCACGTTGCCCGCCATGACGACCACGTCGAACGTCCGGCCCAGGTCGAGTTCGGCCAGGTCGGACCGCACCCACGCGATGTCCGGCGCCTGCTCGCGCGCGTAGGCGAGCATCGAGGCGTCGACGTCCGCTCCGACCACCTCGATGCCGTGCCTCGCCAGCTCGATGCCGACCCGTCCGGTGCCGCAGCCGGCGTCCAGGACGGAGGCCGGCCCGAACGCGCGCACGAAGGTCGCCTCGCCGTGCACGTCCATCCCGGACTCGGCGAGCGAGTCGAACCTGCGCTGGTACTCCGCCCCGTTCCACACGAGTCGCATCATAGATCCGTAGATCGGCGGATGGCGGACATGTGGGAGCGCTGCCAAGGTCGAGGTATGACGCGCTTTCTGCTGGCAGTGGCGTTGCTCGTGGCCGCGGCCTCGCCCGCACAGGCCGCACCGCCGCGTTGGGTGGGCACGTGGGCGACCGCGCCGTCCTCGGCGGTCCCCGGTACCGAGAACGGTTATCCGAACTTCTCGGTGCGCAACATCGTGCACGTCAGCGCCGGCGGCAAGGAGATCCGCGTCCGGCTCTCCAACGCCTATGGCCGCACGCCGATCCTGTTCGGCCAGGTCACGGTCGCGCGCGCAGCCGGTCCGGACACTCCCCTGGCGCTGCCCGGCACCATGCGCACGCTGACGTTCGGCGGCGCTCAGTCGATCACCGCCCCGCCCGGTGCCGACGTGGTCAGCGACGGCGTGGCGCTGACCGTGCCCGCCGACTCCGACCTGCTGGTGAGCATCTACACGCCGGAGCCCGGCGGCCCCGTCACGCGCCACCAGCTCACGATGCAGAACTCGTACTTCACCCGCGACGGCAACCACACGGCCGACGAGTCCGCCGCCGCCTACCGCGAACGCACCACGAACTGGCACCACGTCTCGGGCGTGGACGTCAGGTCGTCCAGCCTGCGGGGCAGCGTCGTGGCACTCGGCGACTCGATCACCGACGGCGCGAACTCGACGTGGGGCGCGAACCTGCGCTGGCCCGACCAGCTCGCCGACCGCGTGAACACCCGCCTGGGCGTGCTGAACGCGGGCATCAGCGGCAACCGCCTGCTGCTCGACGGCGACTGGGCCGGCCCCAACGCCCTGGCCAGGCTGAACCGCGACGTGCTCACCCAGTCCGGCGTCCGCTCGGTGATCGTGTTCGAGGGCATCAACGACATCCAGCAGACCCCGCACCAGACCGACCCGGCCAAGATCATCGCCGCGCTGAAGCAGATCGCGTCCCGGTCGCACGACCGCGGCCTGCGCGTGATCGGCGCGACGATCACGCCGTTCAAGGGCTGGAACAGCTACACCGAGGAGCTCGAGGCGGTGCGCCAGGCCGTGAACGCGTTCATCCGGACGAGCCCCGACTTCGACGCCGTCGTCGACTTCGACCAGGTGATCCGCGACCCGGCCGACCCGCAGCGGATCAAGCCCGACTACGACCAGGGCGACCACCTGCACCCCGGCGACAAGGGCTTCGAGGCGATGGCGAAGGCGGTGCGGGTCGCCACCCTATGACACCCGATCGAGCGGTGCGGGTTTGCGCGACCCCCTGGCCCGGACATCCGATGGAGATCAACACGAACCACCGGGTCAGGGGTCACGCATGCGTCTCACGATTCTCGCCGCCGCTCTCGCGCTCGGCGCCACGGCCTGCGGCTCGCCGAGCCCGGCACCCCAGGGCGAGGCGGCCGGCACGAACACGTTCACGTCGGCGAGCGCTACGAGCGACAAGCAGCAGCCCGCGGTCAAGGCCGAACTGACCATGCAGGGCAAGCCAGGCCTCGGCCTGCTGGCCGCGACGAACCAGGGCACCGCGCCGATCACGTTCCAGGGCTGGCCCAAGCTCGCCTTCACCAACCCCGCGAACCAGCCCGCCGCGATCCCGGTGGAGCAGAAGCTGGTGCCCGGCGAGGGTCCGTCGATCACGCTGCAGCCAGGGCAGACCGCGTTCGCGGGCGTGCAGCTCGACGTCGATGACGAAGTTAACTCGTTCGCCATCAACGAGATGACCGCCGAACTGCCGGGCATGGTGCCGGTGAAGGTGGCGTTCATCGGGACGGACGGCCGGCCGATCGCCGACCTGACCACGCTGAAGGTCAGCGAGGCCAAGGTCGGGACGATGCAGCCGGCCGCCCAGGGCGTCCTGGTGTTCGACTAGGGCCTGTATCGAAGTCGGGCCCGGCTATCGCGGGCCAGACTTCGATACAGGCTCTAGCCGTTCATCCAGCGGTACTGCAGGCGCACTTCCCACGGGTGGGCGGCCCGGTCGAGGAACATCAGGCTGTCCATCCGGCAGTTGCAGGCGTTGCCCTCGCGGGTGTTCTGCGGGTAGCTGCCGCCGATCTTGTACCCGCGCGGGTCGGTCGCGGACGCCAGGTCCGGTTCCGGTTCGCCTTCGAGCCTCCACGGGTCACCTGCGGCGACGTACCTGCCCGCCAGCGGATTCCCGTTGCGGTACAGGGCCATCGTGCCGGTGTCGAAGTCGAACGTCGCCGCGAGGAACACCCACTCGTTCTGCGGCAAAAGCTTCTGCCACGGTTCCGTGGCCGCGAACGTCTGCGAGTCGCCGCCGTCGAGCCTGCGGGCCAGGGCGACCAGCTTCAGTTCGCCGTCGACCTGGATCAGTTCCAGCAGTGCGCGCACCGCGTGGCCGTTGGAGTCCCCGGTCAGGACGCCGGCCAGGCCGATGGCGCCGTAGAGGTCGGAAGGGTCGGCGGAGTTCGAGTTCGGGGCCGGGTTCTGGCCCGTCATCTTCACCCAGCCCATGATCGACGCCTGGCGTGCCCCGTTGAACGCGTTCAGCGTGGGCACGCCGGTTTCGCTGTACAGGCCCGCCTTCCAGTCGTCGTTGCCGGCGGCCGCCGGGGTGATCTGCTTCAGCTGCACCGAGTTGCGGCTGCGCCGGAACGCTCCGTCGCGCACGCGCATGCCGGCGCCGCCGTTGATCAGCTGCAACGCCGTCCCCGAACGGCCTCTGTCCTGTTCCAGGGCCTTGTCGCCGCGCACCGGGTGTTCGAAGTCGTAGTGCGACACCAGGTTGCGTTGCAGGGTCGGCAGCACCGTGCCGAACGTGGCTTGCGCCGGTGCGGCCAAGCCGATGCAGAACAACGCAGTGAACCCTAGAACGACCAGCCGCCTCATCGGATCCCCTTGCCGTGCACTCGCAGGTCGCGGACCCTGCCGACGTTGTCGAAGGAGCCGAAGCCGACGCGGCCCGAGGCGAACGTCTTGTCCACGGCGGTCATCAACGGGTACGGCGAACCGTCCAGGTACACGGCGATCTCGCCCGAGTCGGCGCAATGCTTGACCCGCACGCGATGCCACGCCGTGTCGGTGACGGCGGGGGCCGCGCCGACCGAGCGGACCGGGTCCCACTGGTGGTCCAGGCGCAGCCGGTCGGCGTTGTTCACGACGAAGATGCCGTTGTGGGGGTAGATCTTGTTGTCCGACGAGAGGTGCGCGTAGTAGAACTCGGTGTCCGACCGGTGGCCGAACACGATGATCACGTCCCGGTTGGACTCCGCGACCGGGGTGTCCAACCGCACCGAGGCGTCGACCCGCACCGAGCCGAAAGCGGGTCCCCTCTGCAGCACCGCGTACTCGAACGGGCGGCGCGGACCCGGTCGTGCGACGCCGGGCTGGGCCAGCACGACCTCACGGCCGGGGAACTGCCAGAGCGCAGGGGTCACCGGCTGCCACGACCGCGCGGAGCCGGTCCCGGCGACGACGTCGTGGCCCGCGGCGCAGGAGGCGAAGGTGCGGGCACCCGTCACCTTCCAGATCTTGCCGTTCGCCTTCGCCAGCACGTAGAGCTCACCGGCCGCGTCCTGGCCGAAGCGCAGGTCGACGCGGTTCGGGTCGTTCACCAGTGCCTTCATCGTGGTCAGCTGTCCGTTGACGTGGACCATCAGTTCGCGCGACGGGGCCATCGGCCGGCCTGCACGCATCTCGCGTTCCTCGGCGTAGTAGAGCAGGCCCTTCACGCCCTCGCCGTAGACGTACTTGCCGCGCAACGCCGGGATCTTCGAGCCGCGGTAGACGAAGCCGCCCATCAACGCGTTGCCGCTGTCGGCGCACGGCCGCTGGGACGGCAGCCGGTTGTGGTCGAACCCGGTGACCGGGTAGATGTAGCCGTGCTTCGCGTCGTCGGCGGGCAGCGGGAACACGCCGCACGACGGGTCGCCGCGCCGGTACTCCCAGATGCCCTCGCGTTCGCTCCAGCCCAGGTTCGCGCCCTTGCGGACCTCGTAGACCGCGTCGACGGCCTTCTCGCCGATGTGGCCCATGTACATCCGGCGGGTGACGCGGTCCCAGCTGAAGCGGTACGGGTCGCGCATGCCGTACGCGTAGATCTCGCCCAGCGCGCCTGCCTTGCGCACGAACGGGTTCGCGCGCGGGACGCCGTACTGCCCGTTGACGCCGTCACGACCAGCCGGGTCGATGCGCAGGATCTTGCCCTGTGGCAGCGCCAGGTCCTGCGGCACCGTGGTCGAGACGCCGATGCCGCCGTCACCGGACGCGACGTAGAGCAGGTGGTGGTCCTCGTCCCACCGGCGCGCCGTCGGGTTGAAACCGATCTCCTGGAAACCGTGGATGTACGACGCGAAGCCGACCCGCAGCAGTTCGCGGTGCGTGCCGGTGAAGACGTCCGCGCGCGGGTCCGAGGCCGTCCACTCGGTGATCACGCCGTGCACCTGCGTGTCCGCGGGCGAGGGCAGGTCGGGCTTCTTCGTGGTGAGTGCCGAGCCGGTCTCGGTGTGCACGGTGTAGAACGTGCCGTTGCTCCTGAAGTCCGGGTGGAACGCGGCGAACCCGAAGCCGCTCCCCAGGCCGCGGTGGGTGTGGAAGTCGGGGCCGATGACCGCTCCGAGGTCGAGGAACGCGTGCTGGACTCCGCCGTGCAGCAGGTAGAGCTTGCCATTCATGTCCGGCACGAACATCCGGCCGGAGCCGTCCGGCACCTCGCCGAGGTAGTTGATCCTGTTGTAGCGCACTAGTCTGGTGTCGGTCGGCGGTGGCACGGGCTGCGACTTCGGCAGCTGCGCGGCCTCGGTCAGCTCCAGGCTGATACCGGAGGCGCCCGGTGTCGGCAACGGGTCGGCGATCGGCACGTCCGGCTGTGCCGAGGCGACGGGCACGAGCAACGTCGAGAGCACGAAGGTTGTCACCGTCAAACGAGATAACCGTCGGAACATCCCCACCACCCTGTGGGCCAGGCCGTGCAGCACGGCGACGGAAAGCGCTTTCCAACGCGACGGAACCCGAACGCTACCCAGCTAATAAGGTGGTTACAACCGTTGCCGCACGATCAGTCCTGTCCTGTCACGGCTCCGAGGAGGTCGCGGATGTGCGCGGTCGCCGACGCGAACTCCGGACGCGCCATCGTCGCGGAGTAGTCCCGTTCGGCGGGCAGGTCGACCTCGATGACCTCCTTGACCACAGCGGGCCGTCGCGTCAGCACGATCACCCGGTTCGCGAGGTACACCGACTCCGCGATCGAGTGCGTCACGAGCAGCACCGTCGTGCCGGTCTCCCGCCACACCCGGTGCAGCTCGACGTTCATCTGCTCGCGCGTCAACGCGTCCAGCGCGCCGAACGGCTCGTCCATGAGCAGCACGCGAGGCTGGTGCAGCAACGCACGGCACAACGCCACGCGCTGCTGCATGCCACCGGACAGCTCGTGCGGCAACGCGTTCTCGAACCCGGAAAGCCCTGTCATCTCGATGAGTTCGCCGGCCCGCCTGCCCGCCTCGGCGGAGTTCATCCCGCGCATCTCGGCCTGCAGCAGGATGTTCCTGCGCGCCGACCGCCACTCCAGCAACGCCGCGCGCTGGAACACGAACCCGATGTCGTGACGCGGCCCGCGCACCTGCTCGCCGAGCAACGTCACCGTGCCCGACGACGGCTTCAGCAGGCCGGACACCAGCTTCAGCAACGTCGACTTGCCGCAGCCGGACGGCCCGACGATGGACACGAACTCGCCCGGCGCCACGTCGATGGAGACCTGCTGGATCGCGGTCACCTCCGTGCGCTTCGACTGGAACCGCACGGAGACGTCATCGATGGCGACAGCAGAGGTGGTTCCCAGAGTTGTGCTCATCCCTGTTGCGCTCATCCCTTCGGGGCAACACTTTCTTCCCAGTAGGCCGACGGCTCGGAGGCTTCCTTGATGATGCCGGTCTTCTGGAAGGTCTCGATGGTCTTCTTCCAGTCCTCCACGGTGTTGACGCCCGGCGCCTTGCCCTTGGTGGCGTCGGTGTGCAGCAGTGTCAGCGTCGTCCTGAACTGCTCCAGCACCACGGTCGGCGACGGCAGCTGCTCGGCGGCGCCCTTCATCGACTCGGCCGCGGCCTCCGGTGCCTTCTCGGCCTCTGCCCACGCCTCCTGCGTGGCCGTGACCATCTTCTTCACCAGCTCGGGGTCCTTCTGCAGCATCGACTTCGACGTCAGCAGCCCGTTGCTGAAGTAGTTCAACCCGAACTCCGAGAAGCGCAGGTAGCCCACGTCCTTGCCGGACTTCTCCTTGATGGTCGGCCCCTGGTCGGACGCGAACCCGAGCAGCACGTCGGTCCGGTTCGAGATGACCGCGGCCATCTTGCCCGCGGGGTCGATGTTCTGGATGGAGACGTCGGACTCCTGCATGCCGTTCTGCTTCAGGAAAGCCGGGAACGTCTTCGTCAGCGCGTCCCCCGCCGTGGTGGCGACGGACTTGCCCTTCAGGTCCTCCGGCTTCTTGATGTTCTTGTCGGTGAAGAACTGCACGGACGCCGGGGTCGTCTGCAGGAACACGCCGATGCTCCTGGCCGGCACGCCCTGCTCGACCGCGGTGGCCAGTGCGGACGTGTCGGCCCAGCCGAAGTCCGTCTGGCCGGCGCCGGTGGCCGTGACGGTCTTGCCGGAGCCCTGGCCCGCCTGGATCTTCAGCTTGATGCCGTGCTTCTCGTAGATGCCCTGCTTGACGCCGTAGTAGAACGGCGCGTGCTCGCCGTACGGGTACCAGTTGAGGGTGAGCGTGACCTCCCTGACCTCACCACCGGCCCCGGACGTCGTGTCGCCGCCACCGCAGGCGGCGACCAGCAGCAACGCGGGAAGAAGACCTGCGAGCAGTTTCTTCATGCCGTGCCTTTCGCGAGAAGGGTTGTGACGGCGGCGCCGCGCCGGCTGGCGTGCCACGGCAGCATCAGCTTCTCGGCGAGGTCGAGCAGGAGGAAGAGCAGGACGCCGACCAGCGAGATGACGATCAGGCCGGCGAACAGCATCGGGGTGTCCATGTTGCCGTTGGCCTGCAGGATCACGTAGCCGAGGCCTTCGTTGGAACCGACGAACTCGCCGACCACGGCACCGGTCACGGCGAGGGTGACCGCGACCTTCAGACCCGCGAAGAGGTGCGGGAGCGCGGCCGGGAAGCGGATCTTCACGAACGTCTTGACCGGGCCGCCGCCCATCGTCGCGGCGAGCTCGAGCATCTCGGTGTCGACGGACTTGAGGCCGGTGACGGTGGAGATGACCACGGGGAAGAAGGCCATCAGCACGGCCACGATCACCTTCGGCTCGAAGCCGAAACCGAGCCACACCACGAACAGCGGCGCGATCGCGATCTTCGGGATGACCTGGGCGAACAGCAGGATCGGGTAGGCGGTGCTCTCGATCGTCCTCGAGTAGACCATCGCGACGGCCATGAGCACGCCGAGGACTCCCGCGATGACGAACCCGAGGACGGTCTCGTAGGTCGTCACCCAGGTGTGACCCCAGAGGTACGACCACTTGTCCACCAGCAGGCCGAAGGTCTTGGCCGGTGAGGGCACGAGATAGGCCTCGACCATGCCGGTGACGGTGATGAGGTGCCAGATGGCGAGGCAGGCGGCGAGCAACGCGACCGGACGCCACGTCCGCTCCACGACGCCGCGCCAGCGGTCCGTCCGATCCGTGTCCACGAAACTCCCCGGGGTCTCGGAAAGCGCTTTCCAAGTACGCTATGTCCGGTCTGCTGAACGGTCAAGGCGGAGGATCGATCACAGGGAGGTTCGGCACGACTGAATCGATTTTCACGACTATTGGCGATTATCAGGTGTCTTCGGGAGAGCTGTAGGCGTTGCCGGCGTGGTCGCGTCCGCGCGCAAGGTAGATGCCGCGGCCGCCGGGCTCGATATACCGGACCGTCGTCGGCATGTACCGCATCGTGTAGCCGCAACGGCGCAAGGTGCTGCGGTTCGGTGGACTGCCGTGCACCAGCATGGCCGAGTGCACGCTGCACGCCCCGCGCTCCAGCTCCACGTCGACAGCGCGTGACTCGTCCACCTCCGTCTCCTGGTTGAAGAACGAGTCGGCGGCGTCGGTGTGCTCGGCGGCCGCGAGGTGGCTGCCGGGGATCACCCGCAGGCAGCCGTTCTCGACGGTCGAGGGGTCGATCGCCAGCCACACGGTGATCGCGTCGCCCGCGGGCGAGATGCTGTCGCGCCAGAAGTGCGCGTCCTGGTGCCACGGCACGGGTTTGCCGTCGCCGGCGGGTTTGCAGATGAAGTGCGACGAGAACAGCGCGATGTCCGGGCCGATCAGCGACTCGACGAGGTCCAGCACGTCCGGGTCCAGCAGCCACTCGAACAGGGCGGGGTCGGTCAGGTGCGGCACGTCCATGTGCTCGGGGCGCTGCCCGTCGGGCAGGGCCGCCAGCCTGGCCTCGAAGTGCGCGGCCAGCGCCTCGAACTTCGCCGGCGCGAGCACGCTGGAGTGCGTCTCGTAGCCATCGGTCTGGAACATCGTCACCTCACGAGTAGGCCGGTCTCCTTGTCATAGCGCAGAACGCGTGCGGGCGAGGCCCCGACGGTCACCGTCGAGCCGATCGCGGGCTCGTCGTCCTCGGGCACCACGTAGCCGATCTGGTCCTCGCCGCAGTCCAGCGTCACCAGCGACGTCACGCCGAGGTTCTCCACAATGGACACTTCGCCGGTGAACAGTCCCTCAGCGGTGGGTGACAGGTACTCGGGCCGCACGCCGATGATCTCCGAGCCGCGCGGCACGAGGTTCATGGGCGTCGAGCCGATGAAGTTCGCGACGAACGTGTCCGCGGGCCGCTGGAACACCTCCCGGGGTGTGCCGAGCTGCCGGATCCGGCCCGCGTCCATGACCGCGATCCGGTCGGCCAGCGCCAGCGCCTCAGCCTGGTCGTGCGTCACGAACACCGTCGTCAGCGCCAGCTCGCGCTGCAGCTTCTTGAGGAACGTCCGCGCCTCCAGCCGCAGCCGGGCGTCCAGGTTGGACAGCGGCTCGTCCAGCAGCAGCACCTCGGCCGACGCCGCGACCGCGCGGGCGAGCGCCGCCCGTTGCTGCTGGCCGCCCGAGAGCTGGCCGGGCCGCCGGTCCAGCAGCGCGCCCAGGCTCAGTCCTCCGGCCGTGCGCACGGCCGTCTCCTGCTGCACGGACTTCGCGACGCCCCGCACCCGCAGCGGGTAGGCGATGTTCTCCGACACCGTCATGTGCGGGAACAACGCGTAGTCCTGGAACACCATCGCGATCCGCCGCTCACCGGGCTGCAGCCGCGTGACGTCGCGGTCGCCGATCGCCACGGCCCCGCCGGTGGCGCCCTCCAGGCCCGCGATCGTGCGCAGCAACGTGGTCTTGCCGCAGCCGGACGGGCCGAGCAGGGCGAACAGCTCGCCGTCGGCGATCTCCAGGTCCAGCCCGTCCACCGCCCGCACCCCGTTGGGGTACACGGTGGACAGGTCCTCGACAGTGATGCCCGCCATCAGCTCTTGATGCCTCCGTGGAATCGGAACCCGTACCGCTTGCTCACGAACAGGTACAGCACGACCACCGGGATCGAGTACAGCAGCGAGAACACCGGGATCACGGTCAGGTTGGCGCTGCCGCCCTCGTCGTAGAGGGTGCGCAGCAGCACGGCCGCCGGTTGCTGGCCGACGTCGCGCAGCAGCAGGAACGGCAGCAGGAAGTTGCCCCAGGCGTTGACGAACGCCCACACGAAGATCGTCGCGACACCGGGCCGCGCGACCGGCAGCACGACGTGGGCGAGCACCTGCCGCGGTGAGGCGCCGAACACCCGCGCCGACTCCTCGTACGACCGCGGCACGGCGTCCATGAAGTCCTTGAGGATGAAGATGGCCGCGGGCAGCATGCCGCCCGCGATCACCAGCGCCGTGCCGAACTGGGAGTTGATCAAACCGAGCTGCAGCATCATCACGAAGATCGGCACCATCGCGGCCGTGCCCGTGACGACGCTCGACAGCAGCAGGAGCAGGTACAGCAACAGGTCCCGGCCCGGGATCCGCACCCGCGACAGCGCGTACGCCGCCAGCGCCGCGAGCACCGTCGTCACCACGGTCGCGACCGCGCACAGCACCAGCGAGTTCACCAGCGACGTCAGCGCGTACGGGTGCTCGAAGGTCGCCACGACGTTGCGCAACGTCCAGTCCGGCCAGCGCAGCCCCAGTCCGGGCTTCGCGTCGAACGGTGCCGAGGCCAGCCACAGCATCGGCACCGCGAAGAACGCCAGCACCACCGTGATCAGCACGTAGAAGCCGATCCGCCGGATGATCCACAGAGGACTCATGCCCGCCTCCGCAGGAGCCGCAGGTACACCAGGGCGATCGCCAGGTTGCCCACCAGCAACAGCATCGACATCGCGGAGGCGTACCCGAGCTGACCGCCTTCCAGCGCCTGCCGGTAGATCAGCACCGGCAGCACCTCGGACTGGTGGTTCGGGCCGCCGGACGTCAGCAGGAACGGCGTGAAGTCGTTGGCCGTCCACAGGCTGATCAGCAGCGTGTTCGTCAGCACGTGGCCGCGGATGTGCGGGAACACCACGTCCCGCACGGTCTGCCAGCCCGACGCGCCCACGAGCCGCGCGGTCTCCAGCTGCGAGGGTGGTACCGCGGCCAGCGACGAGGTGTAGAGCAGCATCGAGAACGCCGTGCCGCGCCAGATGTTGAAGACGATCAGGCTGGTCATCGGGTACTGCACCAGCCACGACGTCTCCGGCTGCCCGAGCAGCAGCCCCAGGGTGCCCGTGTCGCGGCTCAGCACGGCGAACCACAGGAACGCCACGACCGTGCTGGGCAGGATCCACGAGAGCAGCACCAGGCCCTCGGTGGTGCGCCGCAGCCACGGGCTGACCGAGCGCAGCAGCCACGCGAGCAGGAAGCCGAGCACGTTCTGCCCGATGACGGCCGAGAACAGCACGAACAACGCCGTGAGCCACACCGAGTTGGTGAACAGCGGGTCGCGGACGGCCTCGACCAGGTTGTCCAAGCCGACCACCTGGGGGTTCGCCGCCGCGGCCCCGGTGAGCTGGTAGTTCGTGATGCCGATGTAAAGCGTCCACAGCGCCGGGAAGACCAGGAAGATCCCGATCAGCAGCAGCGCCGGCGCGACGAACCCGACGGCGCGCCGGACGCCCAGGCCGGAGCTATCCAACGTTCTGCTCGCCGACCGCCTTCACCAACGCCTCTCTGTAGGCCCGCGCGACGTCGTCGGGACTCTCGCCGGACACCACGTCCGCGGTCGCCTGCTGCAGCGCGGCCGACACCTTGGGGTAGTCGGCGAGACCGGGCCGGTACCGGGTGATCGGCAGGACCTTCTCCGCGATGAACGACAGCATCGGGTCGCCGCCGAGCACCTGGTCGTTCACGTCCTGGCGCTGGGTGAGCTGCGCGGTGCCGGCGAGCGACTCCTTGACGGCCTCGGCGGAGTTGAGGAACTGCATGAACTCCCACGCCTGCCTGGGGTACTGGGTGTTCGGGTTGATCACGCGGACGCCTCCGCCGGACATGCTCACGAAGTCCTGCCCGCCGACGCCCGCCTTGGGCTCCCTGGCCGGGACGAGCGCCCAGCCGACGGCGGCGTCGCGGTCCGCCATCGCGGCCACACCGTTCTTCGGCTCGACGACGGACCGCCAGAAGTAGTCGCTCTCCAGCAGGACGCCGATCTTGTTCTCGCTGAACAGCGTGAACGAGCGCTGCCGGCCGTTGGCCTCCTGCTGCAGCACGGGATCGCCGAGCCCACCGCCGTAGATCTTCCGGTAGAGCGCGAGGACGTCCTTGACCTGCGCCGAATCCCCTTGCCACTTCCCGTTCTCGTAGACGGGCCTGCCGGTGCCCGCGAGCGCGGGCAGCACGCCCTGCATGGTCGTGGCCTCGCCCATCGCGCTGCCGGCGTTGAGCTGGATCGGCGTCACGCCCTGGAGGGACTTGAGCTTCGCCCCCGCGTCGAGCACGTCCTGCCACGACTTCGGTTGCCAGTCGGCGGGCAACCCGGCCTGGGCGAACAACTTCCTGTTGTAGAACAGCACGCGCCCGTCCGTGCCCATCGGCACGCCGTACCGCTTGCCGTCGAACTCGCCGAGCCCCTGCACGGCTTCGGGGATCTGGTTCCAGCCGTCCCAGCCGGTGTCGCCGACGACCTCGTCGAGGGGCTTGATCTGCCCGGCCTGCGCGAACTCGCCGAGCCAGATGCCGTCGATCTCGATGATGTCGCCACCACCGCCGGTCTTCAGGTCGAGTGCGACCTTGGTCTTGAAGTCCTCGTCGCCGGTGCCGTTCTGCTCGAACTTGATCGTCGCCGTGACGCCCTTGGCCTTCTGCACCTCGGTGAACCTGGGGATCACCCAGTTCTGGATCCAGTTCGCCCCGCGCGCGTTCTTCCCGCCCACCGCCGCGTTGGCGACGATCGTCAGCGTGATCTCCTTGGCGTCGGCGTTGCGCGCCTGATCACCGCTCTGCGTCTGCCCCAGACATCCTGCCAGCAGCCCGCACGCCACCAGCAGCCCGAACACCTTTGTTCGCCCCATCGGTCCAACATGGCACTGGATCACGGCGGCCACAAGCTCTCAGCGCGCGGAAGGCACCCGTCCGGTGCGGTGATCGGCGGTATGGTCCAGACCGATGTCTGTCGAGTTCGCGGTACTCGGTCCCCTGCAGGTCCGCGTGAACGGCAGGGAGCACCGGGTCGGCGGGTTCACCCGCCGGGCGACGCTGGGTCTCCTGCTGCTCAACGCGGGCCGCGTGGTGTCGATCAGCGAGCTCACGGCGGCGTTGTGGCCCGGCGGGCACCCGCCCACGGCACGCGGGATCCTGCTCAACGTCGTGTCGGCGTTGCGCAAGGCCGGGCTCGACATCGTCACCCGCAAGCCCGGCTACCTGCTGCGCGCGGAACCGGATCGCGTTGACCTGCACCGGTTCCGTGCCGCCCTGCACCGCGCCGCGAGCGCGCCGGGGCCGGAGCAGACGGCCACGATCCTGCGGGACGCGCTGGCGTTGTGGCGCGGGCCCGTGCTCGCGGACCTGGTGGCGGACGGCGTCACGTGGCCGGCGCTGGTGGAGATCACGCACCTGCGCGACGTGGCGGTCGAGGACAGGTTCGACGCCGAACTGGCGTGCGGGCGCCACCGCGAGGTGATCGCCGAGCTCGAGGCGCTGGTGAGCGATCATCCGTTGCGCGAACGCCTGTGCGGCCAGCTGATGCTCGCGCTCTACCGGTCCGGCAGGCAGGCGGACGCGCTCGCGGTCTTCCGCGCGGCGCGGGAACGCTTCGCCGCCGAGCTCGGCATCGACCCCGGGCCCGAACTGGCCGCGCTGGAACGGGCGATCCTCACCCAGGACCCGGCCCTCGCGGCCACCCCCGGCCCGGCGCGGACCATGCTGGAACGCAAGAAGGTCAGCGTCCTCGTCGTCCGGCTGGAGCTGCCGGGCGCGGACGAGGCCGCCGACGAACGGCTGGAGACCGCGGTCGCACAGGTGCTCAGGCACGTCGAGGACTTCGGCGGCACCACCGTCACGACACTCGGTTCGACCGTCTGCGCGGCGTTCGGGGCGCCGGTCAACCGCGAGGATGACGCCGCACGGGCCGTGCGGGCCGCGTTCGAGATCACCGGCGAACACCCGGCTGCCGCAGCGGTGTCCACCGGACCGGCGCTGGTCACGTCCGGCGATCGCGTCGAGGTCGGCGGCACGGTGCTCGACGCCGGTCTGCGGTTGCTGGCCCAGACCGGGAAGGGCGAGGTGAGGACGTGCCCGGTGACCGACAGGGCGCTCACGCCGGCCGGGGACGACTCGCCGTTCGTGGGCCGCTCGCGCGAGATGGCCGCGCTCGCCGAGACCTACGAGCAGGTCAGGGCGACGGGCCGGCCGAGGACGGTCACGGTGGTCGGCGAGCCGGGCGTGGGCAAGAGCAGGCTCGTCCGGGAGTTCGCCACGGGCCGCCGGACGCTCACCGGCCGCACGCCCCCGTTCGCGCGCGACGACGTGTTCGCCCCGCTGGCGGAGATCGTGCGGAGTCACGCGCGGATCTTCGACAGCGACGACGCCGCCGCGGTCACCGCCAAGATCCAGGCGATCAGCGACGACCCGTGGCTCGTCACCCAGCTCTGCGCGCTGGCCGGT
The DNA here is from genome assembly GCF_024648825.1 of Lentzea californiensis. Lineage (GTDB taxonomy): Bacteria > Actinomycetota > Actinomycetes > Mycobacteriales > Pseudonocardiaceae > Lentzea > Lentzea californiensis. The sequence goes on along the minus strand of NZ_JANBBE010000011.1, from coordinate 202,398 downwards.
GCCGGGCCGCAGGGCAGCGACGTGCTGATGGCGTGGCGCAGGCTGGTCGAGCACCTGGCGGAGGAACCGCTGGTGGTGATCGTCGAGGACGTGCACTGGGCCGACGAGCTGCTGCTCGGTTTCCTGCACGGACTGGCCGACACCGCGGACGACGTGCCGTTGCTGGTGCTCCTGACCGCACGCCCGGGGCCGCCGGTCCGGGGTGAGTCGATCACGCTGAACGCACTGTCCGAAGAGGACACCGCACGGCTGCTCGAGACCCTGATGGCCCGCCACGACGTCGTGGCGGACGTGCGGACGTTGTTGCGCCGGGCGGCGGGCAACCCGCTGTTCGCCGCCGAGTACGTCCGCATGCTCCGCGACGGCGCCCCGGACGCCCTGCCGGAGACGGTGCAGACCGTCATCGGCGCGCGGCTGGACTCGTTGCCCCCGCTGGAGAGGTCCGTGCTGCAGGACGCCGCGGTCCTCGGCCCGGCGGTCTGGCCGGGCGCGGTCGCGGTCGTCGCGGAACGGGACGCCGCCGAGATCGCGCGCAGCCTGGAGGTGCTGGCACAGCGGGACTTCCTCAAGCGCCAGCCCAGCAAGGTCTTCGGCGAGGCCGAGTACGCCTTCAGCCACGTGCTGGTGCGCGACGTCGCCTACGACCGGGTTCCGCGGGGCACCAAGGCGATGAAGCACTACCACGCGGCCGAGTGGGTGCAGGCGCTGCCGCTCGAGCACGTTCCCCTGCTCGCGTACCACTTCCAGGAGGCGGTGTGGATCGCCGAGGCCTCGGGGAAACCGTGCGACATCATGGGCCGCAAGGCGCGGACGGCCCTGACCGACGCGGGCCGCAGAGCCACCTCCCTGGCCGCCAGGGACACCGCGATCCGGTGCTACCGCGCCGCGTTGGCCGTCTGCCCACCCGGCCACTCCGACAAGGCCGGCCTGCTCACGTTGCTGGGATCGTGCCTGGCGTGGAACGGCGAAGGGCTCGGGGAGCTGACCGAAGCCGTCGAACTGCACCGCGACGCCGGAAACTTCGCGGGCGCCGCGGAGGCCTCCCGGTCGTCCTGGCGCGCCACGTGGCACCAGGGCGACCACGCGGCGGCCGAACGGCACCTCGACCGCACGATCGAGTTCCTCGCGCTGGCCGGGCCGGACGAGCGGGTGCCCGGCGTGCAGGCGTACCTCGCGCACTCCCTGACCCTCGTGGACAGGCTGGACGACGCGGTCAGCGCCGCGCTGGAGGCGTTGCGGGGTACCGCCGGCGTCGAACGGGCCATCGCACTGGAAGCCCTGGGACTGGCCAGGGTCAAGCAGGGCGACCCGGACGGCATCGGCGACATGCTCCAGGCCGTGACCGAGCGAAGGACGGCCGGCGTCTCGCCCAGCCTGTGCCTTTTCAACACCGGCACCGCCTACGCCGTGCTCGGCGACGCCGACGCCCGGCTCGCGGTGAGGGCCGAAGCGCGGGTGGCCGCCCGGAGGCACGGCGACGACGACACCATCGCCTGGCTCGACTCGTCGAGGTACCTGGACCTGTTCTGGAACGGCCGGTACGCGGAAGCCCTTCAGCACGTCGGCGAGTCCATCGCCCGCTCCCCCGGCCAGTCCCACCTGCACGCCGCCCGCGGCCGCGTCCGGTTGCTGACCGGCGACCTCACCGGTGCCGCCGAGGACGCGGACCGGGCGCTGGAACTCGCGAGGAGCACAGGCCGTCCCGGCGAGCTGCAGCACCCGCTGACGTTGAAAGCCCGCATCGCCCTCCGGCACGGCGACCCGGTCGAGGCCGGCGAACTGCTGACCCTGTTGCGCGGCCGCCAGATCACCGGCCCGATCGGCGTCGACCTGCCGATCGTGCTCGCGGCCGCGGGCCACGGCCCGGACTGCCTCGCCGAGGTGTCCTGGTCACGCTGGAAGGACGCCGCGGTCGCCTGTCTGAGCGGTGACCGGCGCGAAGCCCTCCGGATCTACCGCGAGATCGGCTCCGTGCCGGACGCCGGCGATGAGTGGCTGGTTATCGCCCGGAAATAGCGTCCGGGTGTGCCCGCGATCCCGCGCTACTTCCAGGCCAAGACCAGGCTGCTCGACCTGGTGAACGAACTGCCCGACAACACCCCGTTCCCGCCGGAGCGCGAGCTCTCGGACGTGTTCGGCATGTCCCGCACCACCATTCGCAAGGCGATGGACGAGCTCGTGCTGGAGGGCAGGCTGGTGCGCGGGGCCGGCAGGCAGGGCACCGCCGTCGCGCCTCGCAAGCAGGTCCGCCGGATCAGCCTCGACGCGCTCGTGCAGGACCTCGCCGACCGCGAACAGGTCGTGGTCAGGACCATCGGCGCGCAGGACGTGGTCAACGTCGAGTCGGTCCTCGTGCGCGGGGACGAACCGGTCGGCGTGCGGTCGACCTACCTGCACGCGTCCCGGTTCCCCGGCTTCGCCGAGCGCTACGACCGCACGACCCCGCTGCGGAAATTCCTCTCCGACGCCTACGAGGTCCGGTTCGGCGAGCCGTGTCCCTGGTGCACCACCGCTCTCGCCACGCCGCGCGTCGCCGGCCTGCTCGACGTCCGCCCCGCCACACCGGTGCTGTCGGTCGGGTGGCTGGGCCACGACCTCCGGGGTGCGCCGGTCGAACGGTCGTGGGTCGTCCTGCGCGGCGACCGCGCGCACTTGCGGCTCAGCGCACCTGCTCGGCCTTGAACTGCATCCGCGGCGCCGCGTAGAACTCCTGGGCCTGCACCAAGCGCAGCTCGCGCTCACCGGAGCGGTAGGTCAGGTCGATCAGGTCGAAGACGCTGGACGCGGTGCGCTCCAGTGCGAGCGCCGCGTCCTTCGTCTGCACGTAGTGGGCGGTGAACAGCGCGGCCGTGACGTCGCCGGAGCCGTTCGCCTTGAACGGCAGGTGCGGGGTGTTCACCAGCCACGACCCGGCGGTGTCCACGACGAGCATCTCGATCGTGCCCTCCTCCCGGCCGGGCCGCTCGACGCTCGTGACCAGCACGGTCGACGGGCCCATCGCGCGGGCGAGGTCGGCCGACGCCAGCGTCTCCTCGACGCTCGCCGGCTCGGTGCCGGTGAGGAAGCCCAGCTCGAACTGGTTCGGGGTGATGATGTCGGCCACCGGCACGACCCGGTCGCGCAGCAGCACGGGGATCTCGGGAGCCACGAAACAGCCGGACTTGGCGTTGCCCATGACCGGGTCGCACGCGTAGAGCGCCGCCGGGTTCGCGGTCTTCACCCTGCGCACCGCGTCGATGATCACATCGGCGATGCCCGTGCCGCCCTGGTAGCCGGACAGCACGGCGTCGACCTGCCCGAACACCCCGCGTTCCTCCACCCCGAGCAGGATCTCGGCCACGTCCGACGGTGGCAGGAGCGGACCGCGCCACGCGCCGTAGCCGGTGTGGTTGGAGAAGTTCACCGTGGGGATCGGGACGACCTCGACCCCGATGCGCTGGAGCGGGAACACGGCCGCGGAGTTCCCGACGTGGCCGTGGGCGACCACGGACTGGATGGACAGAACCTTCATTTCCCCACCCTAGAACGCCGCTCCCGTGGCGCCGCACCGAGACCGAATAGTGTGAACCGGTGGCCGCCCGACGCACCGTCCTGAAAACCTTCGCCCTGCTCCCGCTCGCCGGGTGCGCGACTCCGCAAGCGACAGCTCCGATCAGCGTGACACCACCGGCCACGACGACGAGCGCGGCGCCCGTGCGGCACGACGCGTTGTTCGAGCTGGAGAAGAAGTTCGACGCACGGCTGGGCGTCTACGCGATGAGCGACAACGGCAGCACGATCGAACACCGGGCGGACGAGCGGTTCGCGTTCTGCTCGACGTTCAAGGGACTTGCCGCGGCGGCGCTTCTGCACCGCAACCCGATGTCGCACCTGGACACCGTCGTCACGTACACCGAGGCCGACCTGATGAAGAGCTCGGCCATCACGAAGCTGAACGTCCGAACGGGGATGAAGCTGCGGGACGTGTGCGACGCCGCGGTCCGCCACAGCGACGGCACGGCGGGCAACCTGCTGCTGCGCGACCTCGGCGGTCCGGCGGAGCTCACGAAGTACCTGCGCGAGCTGGGCGACACCGAGACCCGCATGGACCGCGTCGAGCCCGGCATCACCTCGGCCACGCCCGGCGACCCGCGCGACACCGCCACCCCGCGCTCGCTCGGCACGGACTACCAGCGGATCGTGCTCGGGGACGCCCTCGAACCGGCGAAGCGCGACTTCCTGACCGGCCTGCTGGAACGCACGGTGACCGGGGCGAAGCGCATCCGGGCCGGAGTGCCCGCGGGCAGCAGGGTCGCCAACAAGACCGGTACCGGAGACCACGGCACGGTCAACGACATCGCGGTCGTGTGGCCGCCGGGCCGGGAGCCGATCCTGATCGCGGTCATGTCCAGCAAGTCGGCCGCGGACGCCGAATACGACGAGGCCCTCGTCGCCGAAGCCGCCGCCTACGTCGTCAAGACCCTCACCTGACGGTCGACACGTCCGCCCACACGGTCTTGGAGTCCGGGAACCGGTTGTGCCCCCACACCTGGGCCAGGCCGTTGACCAGCAGCAGACCCCGCTGCCGACGCCCGAGGAACCCCATCCGGCCGAGTTGCGGGAACCGGCCGGGCGTCCCGTCGTCGACCTCGACCCGCACCACCTCGCGTTCCGGCAGGCACAGCACGCGGGCGCGTCGACTCGGGGCGGCGTGGTGGTAGGCGTTGCTCACGAGTTCCGTGGCCACGACCATCACGTCGACCACGACGTTCTCGTGCATCCCTCTCAGGAGACGCCGAACTTCCGCGCGCACGTTCGCGAGCGGTAGAACACCCTCCGGTAGGACGAGGTCCACTCGTTCGGTGGACCGTCCTGCAATACCCATCAGCATCTCCAAGCGCCCTGCTGGTTCAAGGCACGAGCCTCGGTACCCCGGAACGCGCAGATCGAAACCTGCCGGCCTGCCATCACGTCTCCCTGGGAAGAACGGCCCAGACCACGGTGTCACCGTGAGCCCTGTCCACACCCCAGCGATCCGACAGCCGGGCCACCAGGACCAGACCGTAGCCGCGCTGCGGCCGGGACACCTTGCGCAACGGCGGGTGGGCACGGGAATCGTGCGCGATCTCGATGCGGATCTTGTGGGGTTCCACGACGACGCGCAGGAACGACGGTTCCGACGTGTACCGGTAAGCGTTGCTGACCAGCTCGTTCACCACCAGCAACACATCGGCGACGGCGTCGGTGTCCTCGCCCATCAACTCCAGCCGTACCCAGCGGCGGACAGCGGCGAGTGACGGTCGTTGCCTGCCCAGGGGCAGATCCGCCGCCTCACCCGTCCTGGCTGCCTGGTCGCGAGCCAAACCGCTCCTCGGTCAGTTGATCAGTTCGGCCGCCGGTTACCCGAGTACATCCGCCGCCAAACCAATCGTTCATCAACTTGAACTACCCTCACGGCTCGCCGCGACTCCAGGGGGAACAGCATGCCCAGGTACTTGACGCCGTTATTGGCCGCGTTGCTGGTCATGTACTCGTTGCACCAGATGCTCATCGGCGTCGTCGCCCCGCTCGCCGGCGTACTCGCCCTCACCCCCTTCCAGCTGAGCCTGGTGTTCACGGTCGCCTCCGTGACGATCACCGTGGCGAGCCTGCTCTGGGGACTGCTGTTCGACGCCGTGGGACCGCGTCCCGTGCTGTTCGCCGGACTCGTGCTGTGCGTGGCCGGACCCGCCGGTTTCGCCGCGGCGGTGGCGTTCGGCCTCGACGAGACGCTGACGCCGGACGTGGCGTTCGCGTTGGTGCTGGTGTTCCGCTCCGCGTTGTTCGGCGCGGGCCTCGCCGCGGTGTTCGTCACCGCGCTCGCCGTCGCGGGTCTCTCCGCCCACGGCGAGACGGCGCGCACCCGAGCCATCGGCTTCGTCGGCGCCGCTCAGAGCCTCGGCAGCGTGATCGGCCCGGTCGTCGGCGGCGCGCTCGCGGTGGCGTCCCTGTGGCTGCCGTTGTACGTCGCGCCTGTGGTCGCCCTGCTGCTCTCGCTCCTGGTCCTCGTCACCATGAAGCCTCTCGCTCCGCAGGAAGGGGAACCGGTGCAGGCCCAGCCGCTGCAACTGGTGCCCGCCTTCGGCACCGGCTTCTTCCTGCACCTGTCACTGGGGATGGCGCAGGTCGTCGTCGTGTACCTCTCCTCGGAGAGGCTGCGGGAGACCACGGGCAGCGCCGAGGGCGTGCTGTTCTCCTCCGTCATAGGGCTCGTGCTGACGCAGGGGCTGCTCGTGCCGCTGCTGAAGTGGTCCCCGATCCGGCTGATGCGGATCGGCTCCCCCGTCTCGGTGGCCGGTTACGCACTGCTCGCGGTGGCGCCGTCGTCCGCGCTGATGGCGCTGGCGTTCCTGGTGGTGGCGGTCGGCGCCGGTCTCGCGCTCACCGGGTTCGCCGCGGCGGCCTCGCTCGGCGTCGGGCCGCGGCACCAGGGCCTGGTCGCCGGGCTGGTCACCACCACGAGCGGCCTGACGTTCATCGTCGCGCCGATGCTGAGCGCGCTGCTGTACGAGGTGGAGCCGCTCGCGCCCCTGCTCGCCGCCGCGCTGGCCGCGCTGGTCGCTACGGGGTTGGCGTTCGTCCCGGTGACGCCGCAGGTCTCCCGGCCGGTGGGGTGAGGCCGGCCGCTGTTCCGGTGCGAACTGAGGCTGCCGGACTGATCGACGAAGCCACTACGCTGCGCACGTGACGCGTTACCTAAGCGTGCTCGTGCTGGCACTGCTCGCCGCGACGGCCGTGGCCGTCCCCGCGCAGGCCCACGCCGAGCTCAAGAGCAGCAATCCGGCGTCCGGCGCGGCCCTGGCGGCTCCACCCGAGCAGATCGAGCTGGTGTTCAGCGCGCCCGTCCAGCTGCCGGACGGGGACGCGGTCACCGTCACGGGGGCCGACGGCACCAAGGTGCCGGTCACCCAGGTGCAGGCCGTGGACAGGACGATCACGGCGAAGATCGACGCGACCGCGGCCAAGTCCGGCGCGCACACGATCGCCTGGTCGGCCAAGTCCGACGACGGCGACACCGTCAACGGCACGTTCAGCTTCACGATGACCGTCGTGGCGCAGTCCACGTCGGCGAGCGCCCCTCCGTCGTCGGTGACGCCGAGCGCGCCGGTGTCGAACGCGCCCCCGTCGAGCACGCCCTCGGAGTCCGGTGGCGTGCCGGTCTGGGTGTGGATCCTGATCGGGCTAGCGGTCGTCGTCGGCGCGATCCTCCTGGTCCGCCGCCGCAAGCCGGAGAACCCGTAGCCGTTCGGCCAGGAGCTCGCGTTCGGCCGGGTGCCCGGCCCGGTCGAGCGCGGCCTCCAGCGCCGCGGCCGGATCTCTCCCGAGCCGTTGCAACAGGTCTGCGCGCACAGCGTGGAACAGGTGGTAGCGGTCGAGGTCGAGCGCGTCGACCTCCAGCAGCGCCCGCTCCGGGCCTTCCGTCTCGGCCAGCGCGACGGCGCGGTGCAGGGCCACGACGGGGCTCGGCGTGAACACCACCAGCTGGTCGTAGAGGGCGACGACCTGGTGCCAGTCGGTCGGCGGGTCGCTGTGCACGGCGTTGATCGCGGCCTGGACCTGGTAGGGACCCGGCCGGTTCCAGCGCAGGCAGCGGCGCACGAGGTCCTGGCCCTCCCGCACGAGGTCCGCGTTCCACAGCGCCCTGTCCTGGTCCTGGAGCAGCACGATCCCGCCGTCGCGCAGCCGCGCCTCCCGGCGGGACGCGACGAGCAGCATCAACGCGAGCAGCCCCCACACCTCGGGCTCGTCCGGCATGAGCCCCGCGAGCACCCTGCCGAGCCGGATCGCCTCCCGCGCGAGCTCCGCCCGGTCGAGGTAACCCTCGTTGAAGATCAGGTAGATGACGGCCAGCACGGCCTTCAGCCGGTCGGGCAGATCCGCTTCGCGCGGCACCCGGTACGGGATGCGGGCCGCGCGGATCTTGCCCTTCGCGCGCACGATCCGTTGCGCCATCGTGGGTTCCGGCACCAGGAACGCCTTGGCGATCTCCGCCGTCGTCAGGCCGCCGAGCAGTTTCAGCGTCAGCGCGACCTGGGCGGGCAGCGCCAGCGACGGGTGGCAGCAGGTGAAGATCAGCCGCAGGCGGTCGTCGGGCACGTCTCCTGCCTCCTGCTCTTCCGGTTCGTGGTTCAGCAGTGCCGCCTGCGCCTGCTTCTCGTGGCCCTTGGCCTCCCGGCGCAACCGGTCGATGGCGCGGTTGCGGGCCGTCGTGATGATCCAGCCGGCCGGAGCGGGCGGGACGCCGTCGACCGGCCACCGCAGCACAGCCGTGGCGAAGGCGTCCTGCACCGCCTCCTCGGCGAGGTCGATGTCGCCGAGGAGGCGGGTCAGGACGGACACCGCACGGCCGTACTCGGCCCGGAAGACGTCCTCGATCATCAGGACGCGAGGGGCCTGACCTCGATCGACAACGGGCTGAGCACGCCCGCGAGCCGGTGGCCCCACTCGAGCGCCTCGTCGAGGTCGGCGGCCTGGATGACGGTGAAGCCGCCGATGTGCTCCTTGCCCTCGGCGAACGGGCCGTCCGTCATCAGCACGTCGTCGTCCTTCGTCCTGAGCACGGTCGCGGTCGACGGCGGGTGCAGGCCGGCCGCGAACACCCAGACGCCCTTGGCCCGCATCTCCTCGTTCAGCGAGGCGAGGTCCGCCATGATCGGGTCGAGCACCTCGGGCGGCGGGGCCTCACCGTCGGGCTGGTAGATGCTGAGCAGGTACTTCTGCGTCATGGTGTCTCCTTTCGCCCTTTGTACGAACGGGGCGGGCCCGTTTCGACGACCATGGCGACATGATCCCGCTGATCCTCCCCCTCGACGACCCGCGAGCGGTGCTGGCCGTGGCCGGCGGCAAGGGCGAGTCGCTGGCGAGGCTCGTCCGCGCGGGCCTGCCGGGTTCCACCTCACGACCCGCGCCTACCGCGAACGGTCGACGGAGGGCGTGCTGGAGGCGTTCCGCGAGCTCGGCGGGCCGGTGGCGGTGCGGTCGTCGGCGACCGCGGAGGACCTGCCGGGGCTGTCGTTCGCGGGCCAGCACGACACGGTGCTGAACGTGTCCGAGGACGGGCTGTTCGACGCGGTCCTGCGGTGCTGGGACTCGCTGAGCTCCGAACGCGCCGTCGCCTACCGCGAGCACAACGGGATCACCTCGGCCGAGATGGCGGTCGTCGTGCAGCGGATGGTGCCCGCGGAGTTCTCCGGCGTGCTGTTCACCGCGGACCCGGTGACCGGGCGGGCCGAGCCGGTGGTCGACGCGGTCCGCGGGCTCGGTGAGGCACTCGTCAGCGGCACGGAGAACCCGGCCGACGCCCTGTCCGGCGACCAGAAGGCGCCACTGATCGCCCTGGGTGCACGGATCGAAGCCCTCTACGGCACGCCGATGGACATCGAGTGGGCGCTGGCAGGGGGTGAGTTCCAGATCCTGCAGGCGCGTCCGATCACGTCGTCGCGGGTCGAGTGGAACGACACGCTCGACGGCGACCACCTGTGGTCCAACGGCAACGTCGGCGAGGCCGTGCCCGAGGCGATGACGCCGGTGACGTGGTCGCTGGTGCGGGTGCTGTCGAACGCGGCGATCGGGCCGCACCGGATCTCCGGCAACATCGGCGGCCGCTTCTACCTCAACATCAGCACCTTCACCGCGTTCGGCGCTGCCGTCGGCAAGGCCGGTGAGATGCTGCGCTCCGGCGAGGAGACGTTCGGGCGCATCCCGGCCGGTGTGACCGTGCCGCCGCTGCCGATGTCACGGGCCGCGATCCTCGGCGCGGTGCTGCGGGGTGCGGGCGAGCCGTTGAAGCAGCAGTTCCTGTACCGGACGCGGCTGCCGGGGCTGGTCCGCGACAACCCCGCGCGCTGTGCCGCCGCACGGCGGGCCATCGCCGCCTGTGCCACGCCCGAAGCGTTGCTCGCGCTGTGGCACGACGACATCGACCGGCTGTTGCGGTTCGTGTGCCCGATCCTCGACGCCGGCGCGCGAATGGCCGGTGGCGGACGGGCGGCGTTGCGGCGCGAGCTCGTGGCGCTGGCCGGCGAGGAGGACGCCGCTACGTTGCTGACCGGGTTCCACGCGGGCGAAGGGCTGTCGAGCGTGGGACCGCTGATCGGGCTGGCACAGGTGCGCTCGGAAGAGCTGAGCCGGGAGGAGTACGCGCAGCGGTGGGGACATCGGTCCCACGACGAGTTCGAGATCCACGAACCTCGTCCCGCCGAGGACCCGGCGTGGATGACCGCGCAACTGGACGCGCTGGCGGACCCCGTCGCGTTGCTGGAGCGGCAGGCGGCGGCGCGGGCGGCCGCCTGGGACCGGCTGGTGGCGGCGCATCCGCAGCGGGCACGGCGGATCGAGCGGCGGCTGGCGCGGATCGGGGCCGGGGCGCGGTCCCGCGAGCAGGCGCGTTCCGAGATGGTGCGCGCGTTCTGGGTGATGCGGGCGTTCGTGCTGCGGGCCGGGGAGCTCACGTCGTCCGGAGACGCCCTGTTCTTCCCGCCGATCGACGACGTGCTGGGCGGCGAGACCTCGTTGCTGGACCGCGTTCCCGCTCAACGGCAGGCCTATGCACGCGGCGATCGTGGCGCGGGAGCTGGGCATCCCGGCGGTCGTGGGCTGCGGCAACGCGACGACCCGCATCGCCACGGGCGACGTCGTCCGGGTGGACGGTGCTCGGGGCACCGTGCGGAAGGTGCGCTGAGCCGCGGTCAGTTGTGGGCGAGCGCGCCGTGCATCGAGACGAGCTGGCGGCGCATGCGCTCCCGCACCAGGTCGATCACCTCGGTGACCGTGTCGCCCTCCGCGTAGGCCTGCACCTCGACCCACTTCAGGTCGAGCCGGGCGTGCGCGTGGATCACGGACTTGTCCGAGGTCAGGTTGACCCACGCGAAGTCGACGCGGTCCGGCGCGTAGCGGTCCAGCGAGCCGATCCGATCGGACGCGTAGTCCCTGGCCTGCTCGGGAATGGCCTCCCCGAGCGAGACCTGGATGTAGTCCATCGCCACCTGCCTCCTCAAGGCCGTGCGGCACCGCCACGGGCCGGTTCGACGATACGAATCCGGACGCGACGCCGAACCAGGCGTTGGTCCCGACAAGCCAGGGACTTTCTACCGAGAAAATGGTGCGAGCACGGGACCTCGCGATGTCACGGGGATCAAGACTTCGGTACCAGAGCGGAAACTCGCTGGTCCAGCTGCTCCTCGGTGGGCGAGCCGGTGAGCAGTTCCACGGACCCGTCGGTGCCCACGAACGCGAACGTCGGCTGCGCGGTGACACCGAACCGCTTCCACACCGCGCCGTCCAGGTCCGCCAGGTGCGGGAAGCCGGACATCCTGTGGTCGCTCACGAACTTCTTCATCGCGTCGAGCTGGTCCTCCGCCGCGACCCCGACGAACTGGACCTCGCCGTGCCGCTCGGCCAGCGCCTCGACCGTCTCGGCCTCGGCGTTGCACGACGGGCACCACGGCGTCCAGAACCAGAGCACGACGGGCTGGCCGACGAGCTTGTCGCCGCGGAACTCCTCGCCGTCCAGCGTCTTGGCGGTGAACTGGAACTTCTCCGGCGTCGGCGCCTTCTCCGCGCAGCCGGTGAGCAGCAGGATCCCTAGCAGCAGTCCGAGGATGCGCATACGGCTCCTCACCTCCTGCCTGGACGTACGGCCTTGCGCCGCCTCCGGTTCAGCCACCAGGCGCCCGCGATCGCCAGCACCACCACGAACGGCCACGGCCCCAGCGCTCCGACGAGCTGCACGAGCACGTTCTGGAACCGTCCGGCGCCGCGCACGACCGGGTCGATCGCGCTGCCCCCGGCCAGGAACAACCGCAGCTCGTAGACGCCGTAGTAGGTCACGTACGCGCCGACCGCGATGAGGACGACGCCACCGATGCGGCCGACGTGGGGCAGCACCTTCCTGATGTGCGGTGCGAGCGCCGAACCCGCGACGGCGAGCACGGTGACGATGAGTCCCATGCCGAGCGCGTACGCGAAGAACGCCATCACGCCCGTCTGCAGCGATGCACCGACCACAGCGAGGAACGGACCGATGGCGCACGAGAGAGAGGCGATGGCGAACGCAATGCCGTAGCCGTACATGGACCACAGGCTCTTCGGCGCTGCCTGGAGTTTCGGCAGCCGGAAGTAGAGGTCCTCGCCCAGCACCAGGAGCACGCCGATGACGACCATCACGAGCCCGATCACGACCGTCACGAACGGCAGATAGCGCTTGAGAGTGGCGGCCACCGGGCTCACGAGAATTCCGAATGCGCCGAAGAAAGTGACGAATCCAGCCGTCATCACCAAACCGGACATGAAGGCCCTCGCCGGGCTGTCTCGTGCCACCAGCGCCAAATAGGCGGGCAGCATCGCGAATCCACACGGGTTGACCGTGGCCACCATTCCCGCGACGACCGCGAGTGCGAGCTCGTTCACGACGCTGAGGCTAGAGCCGCGGAGTGCCGGTCGAACAGCGGACTCGCCACCGGGCGAGATCGTGCTGCAGGAAGTCACGCCTGTGTGGTCCAGGCGGCGATCTGGGCGCGCGACCGCACGCCCAGCACGGACTTCAGGTCGCGCACGTCCGCCTCCACGGTCCGCAGCGACACGTGCAGCCCGTCCGCGATCTGCTTGTTCGTCAGCCCTTCCGCGACCATCGCGGCGACGCGCAGGAGCCGTTCGTCGCGCCACGAGAGCGCGCCCTCCTCCGGTTCGGCCTGCGGACGCGCCGTCGTGACCGACACCCCCGGCAACGCGAACTGCCGGACCGACTCGAGCATCGTGAAGTCGGGTTCGAGCAGCGACCGCGCACGCAGCCGCTCCGCCATCTCCTGCCCGACGGTCCCCGGCATGAGCGCGAACTTGTGCAGCGCGACCTTCTCGGCCTCGGACAGCAACGCGTAACACCGGTCGAACGCGGCGTGCAGCGACCGGTGGTGCGCCGGCGCGTCCCGAGGCCCCGTCGTGAGCACGGCGAACCGGTCGTCCAGCCGCGTCACGATCTCCTCCAGCGTCAGCACGCGCACCAGTCGTGCCGCGAGTTCGAGCGCCAGCGGCAACCGGTCCAGCCGTGCGCACACGACGTCCAGCAGCGCGGCGTTCTCGTCGAACTCGCTGTCGAGCGCCACCGCCCGGTCGACGAACAACCGCTTCGCATCGCGCGCACCGAGCGGCTTGAGCCGGTACACCTGCTCCCCCGGCACGTGCAGCGGCTCGTGACTGGTCGCCAGAACGCGAAGCGAGGGGTGCGCGGCGATGAGCTCCGCGCAGCCGGCCAGCACGCGCTCGCAGCCGTCCAGCACCAGCAGACCGGGCTGCGGGGCGCCGGCGAGCAAGTCCAGCACCCTGGTCATGTCCGCCAGTTCCACCAGCAGGACGTGCTGCCGGTTCGCGACCAGCTCGTGCACGAGCCGCGACTTGCCGACCCCGGGCGGCCCGGTGACGGTGACGATCCTGTTGCGCGCCAGCAGCGTGGTGAGCTCGGCCAGCTCGGTGCTGCGGCCGGCGAACGTGTCGAGGCGCGGCGAGGCGGGCACGACACCGCGAGCACGCCTTCGGTACGCGCGCTGACGGCACGCGCCGGAGCAGTACTTGGCGGTGGTCAGCTTGGCGCCGCACTCCTCACACGTCATCCGGCACCACCTGGGCGCTGCGGGGCAGGCTCGCGCAAGGGTCCCCTCCGGCTCTGGGTCCCCCGCGTCCCACGGTAGTCAGCAGGTCTGACGCTCCGGCTCGTCGCGCCGCCGCCAGCGCCGCGGGCACCCCAGCTCACCGGGCCCGCACCACCGGGAGGTCCGACACGCCGGCTCACCGGGCCCACACTGCCAGCACCACCGGCAGGTCCGACGCGCCGGCTCTCCACGCTTTCGCCGCCGGCACTGCGGGCAGATCCGACGCCTCGGCCCGTCGCACTCCCGCCGCCAGCAGGTCCACCGCCCCGCTCAACGCGCCCCGTGCCTCCAGTCGACCCGGCACGCCAGCGCACCGCGCCCCCGCCTCCAGCACCACGGGCAGATCCGGCACACCGCTCAGCGCGCCCCGCGCCTCCAGCCGATCCGGAACGCCCGCTCATCGTGCCGTCACCATCAGCACCACGGGCAGATCCTGCACACCCCTCAACACACCCAACGCCAGCAGACCCGCCACGCCGGCTCACCGGGCCCTCGCCGTCCGCGCCGCCAGCTGGGTCCGCGAGCTCAACCCCAGTCGCGACAACATCTGCGTCACGTGCGACCGCACGGTCGCGACCGAGATCCCCAGCCGCACCGCGATCTCGGTGTTGGTCAGCCCGTCCGCGACGAGGGCCGCGATCTCCCGCTGCCGCGCGGTCAGCGGTCCGTGCTGCCGTGGCGCGTTCACGTACGCGAGCAGCCCGGCCTGGTCGAGCCGCTCGCCCAGTGCCCAGGCGCGCGAGGCCCGCCGCGGGCCGGCGGAGGTCAGTGCCAGGTCGCGTGCGTCCGCCACCATGCTGTTCCAGGGTTCCTCCTGGTGGGAGCCCCGTTTCCGGCGGGTGGCGGCCGCGGCGGCCATCAGCACCACGGCGCGGTCGGCGTCGCCTCGGTGTGCCGCCACTATGCCCAGACCTTCGAGCAGGCCTGCCTCCGAGACGGCCGCGGGAGCTCCTGCTCGCAGGGCGACGGTGAAGTGGTGCTCGGCCTGGTCCACGTCGTTCGCCGCCAGCGCGATCACGCCAGCGGTGTGCCGGCAGGCCATCAGGCGGAAGCCGTCCAGGACGCCGAGCGACAGCGATTCCAGTGCTGCCGCGAATGCTGCTGTCAGGTCGTCCAGGCGCATCAGGAGCCAGGCGTGGTTGTTCAGGAACGTCATCAACAGTTCCGGGTCGCCCAGCGAGCGCGCTGCGGCTACCGATCGTTCGTTGGCGGTGTGGGCGCCGGTGAGGTCGGAGTTGATCCCCCGCGCGTAGCCCAGCGTGTTCCACCCGCGGGCCTCCCAGGCCGGCTGGCTCATGGCCGGGTGCGCGACGAGGGCCTCCGCGTACCGCAGCGCAGCGGTCCTGTCGCCGGTGAAGCCGGCCAGCCAGGCCGCGCGGAAGAGCAGCAGTTCCGCGTGCGACGTCAGCGGGCCGTGCGCCAAAGCGGTGGCAGCCATGCGCATCGCCTCGTTGTAGGAGCGGTGCAGGTACCAAACGTGCACTACGCCCGCGACGAGCCACGTGTGGCGCGGGTCGGTGCGCGGTATGCGGCCGACGGCCTGCAGCAGTTGGTGTTCCTGGCTCTCCAGCCATGTGTCCATTCGGGCCGTGACCACCGGGGCCGACGAGATGGACTGGATCGTCGCGGTCAGCGAGTCGGCCAGCAGGTCGAACGTCGCGTCCGTCTCGCCGCTCTCCTCCAGGCGTGCCAGGCCGAACAGGCGGATCGACTCGAGCAGCCGGAACCGTGCGCCCGACGACGACGGCGAGCGCACCACCAATGACTTGGCGCGCAACGAGGCCATCAGCTGCACGACGTCCGCCCGGTCGCCGCACACCGCGGCGGCCAGGTTCAGGTCGAAGTCGCCGATCAGCGCGGAGAGCCTGCGCAGCGCGGACTGCTCGGCCGGTGTCAGCAGGTCGTAACTCCACCCGATCACGGCGTCGAGCGTGCGGTGGCGCGCGGGCAGGTCGGTGCGCGCCGCGGCCAGTTCGATCGCCAGCGGCAGGTGGTCCCGCACCGAGTCGGCGAGCTCCGGGGCACCACCGCATTCCACGAACAACTGCCGCGCGTCCGCCGGAGGCAGCGGGCCGACCTCGACGCACATCTCCCCCGCCAGGTCGAGGGGTTCGCGGCTGGTCACCAGGACGCGCAGGCGCGGGCACGCGGCGAGCAGTTCCGCCACGGCCGAGGCGGCCTCGTTGATCAGGTGCTCGCAGTTGTCCAGCACCAGCACGCGGTGATCGGCCAGTGCGCGCTGCACGGTCTCGTGCAGCGGCAGCCCTGGCTTCTCCCACACGTCCAGCGAGAACGCGATCACGTGCCACAGCAGGTCCGGCCGGCGCACGGGCTCCAGCTCGACGACGGTGTCGCCGAGGCGCAGTTCGGCCGCCAGCCTCGACTTCCCCGCTCCGCCGGGACCGACGAGCGTCACCAGCCGGTGCCGCCGCAGCAGCCGTCGCACGGTGGTCAGCTCCCGCTCGCGTCCCACCAGACGAGAGCGCGAGTCCACCGACCACCACATGCGCGCGATTCTAGGAGCGAGGGCGAAGCGAACGATCGGCGACCGAGAAATGCAATACCGCTCACAAACCGGTTTGAACTGCGCCAACGCCGATTCTCAGCAGGCGGCAACCGGCCGCCTGCTGAGACGGGCTGACCGGTTCCCTCCGGCTGAACTTCGCGGAGTGTCGAGGTCGTGGCCTGCGGTCCGCAAGCAACAGCCGGTGTCCTGTCAGGACGAACTCGCCGGAGTCAGCGGGTCAGTCCGAACGTGCCGCACGAGTAGCACTGGACATCCGACCTGGTCTGAGCCGTCACCACCAACGTGCCGGTCTCACCGTCAGCGGACGCGGTGATGCTGATCCTGACCCGGCCCAGGACGGGGCCACAGGCGTATCCGTCGTGGAGTGGGGCGGTTCCGGACACCTGGAAGTCGTTGCCGATGAGCAGGATGTCCCCGTCGCAGCCGATGGCCATGGTGTACGAGCCCGGTCCGGACTTCTTCACCGTCAGTCCACCGCCTTCGGCGTCCTTCCAGTTGCCGAGGACGCCAGTCGGTCGAATGGAGTTGTTCACCACCACGGTGACGATGATGGCGAGCACAACGGTGAGGAGGAGTCCCAGCCAACCGGCCCCGGCGGCTGCTGTCCCCGCGGTGCCGGCCACACCGGCCGCTGGCGCGGCAGCGCTGACGGTCGGGGCCGCGGCGGGTGCGACTGACGCGGTGGCCTGTGGTGCGCCCGCGCTCGCGTCGCTCACACCGCCATCCCCGCAACCGGTGTCCGGGACCGGCTCCTGGCCTGCCGTGCCGGAACCGAAGCCGGCATCCGACCAGGAAGGATCCGGGTAGGAGACGTCGGGGAAGTGGTCGACGACGGGATCGGCGATGTCGTTGTCCAGTGCGGACATGTGATCGTCGAGCTGAGCGAGGTCTCCTGGTGTTTCCGGGGTGATGCCGGGATCTGGTGGCGGGGGCAGGCTCGGCGGCACGGCCGCGCCGCCGAGGTCGGTCATGGAGTTCATGAGCGTGACGGCGTGGACGGCCAAGGCGGCCGCGATGACGTGCCTTCCCGTCACCCTGGACCTGAACGACTCCTCGCGAACGAAGTACGCCTCGGCTTCCCGGTCGCCGCCGCGGCGTGCAGCCGTCCAGCCCCGGCCGAGGACCCGGCCCCAAGCGTCGAACCGCAGCGAGCGTGCCAGCGCGGGAGAGGCGGCACGGCCCAGGGCGACCGCGAGGTCAGGCCGGCCCGCCGTGGTCGCCAGGGTCGCAAGCCGTTCGAACACCCGGCTGTGGTGGGCGACGCGCGCGGGGTCGGTGGCAGGGGTTGACGCCCAGGAGGTGAAGTACTGGCACAGCAACTCGATGCGGAGCCCGGAGGTGTCGTGGTTCCGCAGTGCTGCGACCACGCCGGGCGCGCAGTGGTAGCCGTTCTCGCCGCGCACCGCCAACCCCAGATCCGTGAGCCGTTCGCTGATGCCGTCCGAGTCGGACTCCCCGGTCAGGTCACGGATGTGGCCGGGGGCCAGTTCGGCGTCCTCCAGTGTCGCGAGGAGGGACAGCACGGTCATGTCCGGAGTGTCGAGCTGTGCGAGCAGGGACGGGATCAGGTGGGGCACGGCACCGGGTTGCGGGAGCTCCGCACCACCGGGCCGGGGACGGGCGGAGCGGGCCAGTCCGGCGGCCATGACGAGCAGCAGCGGGTTTCCGTTCGATGCCTGGCACAGCGCAGCCATGGCGGCTTCGTCGGTGTCCCGCAGCGGACGGCCGAGCGCCTCGGACATCAGCAGGCTCGCCGCGTCCTGGTCCAGTCCACGCAGGTCGTGCACCACCGTGTCGCCGAGCAGTGTCGACTCCCGGCTGGCCAGGACGAAGGTCGCGTCCGGGATCAGGTCCGCGAGCCGGCGGAGTTGGTCGGCCTCCAGGTCTGCGTCATCGACGTACACCGTGACCCGGATGCCGGCCATCAACCCGCGCAGGTCGGCGGCCGACGGCGCATAACCCCAGGTGTCGTAACAAGCTTCGAAGATCTCCTGAGCGAGGTCGCCGGCCTGGTGGTGCGCACGACTGACGAAAACCGTCCCGTCCGGTCCACTCTGGACGGTCCGGGCGAGGTGGCGCAGCAGGGTGCTCTTGCCGATGCCTCCCGGTCCGCACAACTGGATCACCCCGCCTGCGGCGATGTCGGCGGCCAGGGCGGCAGCCTCGGCGTCCCGGCCGAACGGCGGCTTCGACGACCTGGGCAGCATCGAGACGAACTTCCGGCGCACCGGCTGGGGCCGTTCTTTTTCGACTTGCAGCGACACCGACCCGTTGCGGGCGTCGATGACCAAGTTGTGGTGCCCGGCTACAACACTGGAGTAGGCGTGCCCGTCGACATGGACACCGAAGCCTTCGGTCTCGTTCACGTTCCCCCTCGATTCTGCGACCAAGAAACGTGGCCGCTACAGCAAGCGCAGCCACCCATGACCCGAGGTTTCCTTGACGCTCAACGGGATCTGCTGATAGGCGGCCGGTCCGACACGGCTGTAGCCCTGGTCGACCACCTGCATCGCGACATCGGAGAGGACCAGCGCCGCGCACGCGGCCGACGCGGCGAGAGCGTGTTTGGCGGGGGGAGCGTCAACCAGCCGGGCCGCGTGCACCAACGCCGCACCCGACCACTGCGCGTCGACCCTGTCGACGTAGCCCGCGTGCACCGCGATCCGCAGGTCGATCCGGTAGTCCACGCCGGCGACCTGGTTGTGCTCACGCACCGCACGGACAACCGCCTCGGCAAAGGTGTCCACGGCTTCGACCACGGTGACCGTCTCGGGCAGCACCACGAGAGTGCCGTCACCCCTGTCGAACATGTCGACCTGGCGGTCGAGCTCCCGTGCTCCCGCCGCGAGGGATTCCGCCAGCACTCGCCGCAGGTGACGCTGCCCCAGGTTGTCATGACGACCGGACCCCTGGACATCGGTGGTCACCACGACCCGGTGCACGCCCGACAGGTCGCCGCCCGGCGACGCCTTGTGGGGACCGGCCTGATCGGTCGCTCCGATGATGATGTCGCTGCCCGCGGCTACCGGTCCGTGCGCGTTGCCACCGATGGACACCGATGCGTTGAACTTGGGTGGATTCTCCACGCTGACTCCCTTGTCGACGCGGTCACGAGGTGATGTGAGGAGCTGTCACCGAACAGGTCTTGCCCACGTTTTCCTGATGACCGTCGGACTGAGGCGAGAACTGCGCCCCCGCGCCGACGCCGATTACGAATGCCCAGACGAGCAAGGTCATGATTGATTTCCCCCGGAAACGCACTCGCATGTCGCGAACTCCTCACTCCTGCCCCGGCTTGGGACCATCGTCAGGGCCTGCGCGGCGATGTTCTACGACACAGGGCTCACAACGGCGAGGTCGGCGGAACTCCACCTGCCAAGGCGGCGACAAGACCAGGTTCGGCGACGGTCAGGCGTTTGCGGCCGGTGATCACCGCGCCCCGTTCGCGCAGGACGGCCAGCGACCGGGAGACCTGCCGCAGCGAGGCGCCGAGGTGGTTGGCGACGTCCTGCTGGGTCAGCGGAAGATCGATCCCGAGCCCGTCCTCCGACTGGACCCCGTGCACCTGCGAGAGGCGCAGGAGGTAACGGGCGATCCGCCGAGTGACGTCGAGCGTCGCCATGTGCACCCGAACCTCGTCGGCCTCACGCAACCGCAGCGCCATCCCCCGCGCCAACGCCAACCCGATACCGGGCCTCGTTGCAACCAGGTCGAGGAACACCCGGTCCGGCACCTGCACGACAGCCACCCGGCCGATGGCGTGCACAGTCGCACCGCGCGTCCCGTCCACCAACACCGCCGACTCCCCCACGACGTCCCCCGGCCCGCGCAACGCGAGCAGCACCTCGTTCCCGTCCGCACTCACCGTCGACATCCGGACCCAGCCTTCGACGACGATGTGCACGCAGTCCGACGAATCACCCTCGCGCACCAGCAGATCATCGACCCCGAACGCCCGCCGCACACCGCTGCCCAGCACCAGCGCGGAATCCTCGGCGGACAGCATCGCCAGCAACGAACCCCGGACCCGACCGTCCATCGCCCCCCGTTCGATTGCAAACAGATGTACTCAGAGTAGTGAGATCAACACCGCAGTCAACCGACCAACGGTGTCCTGTCCGCTCGAACTCGACGGGGCTGTGCCCGGCGAGCACGTCCGGACAACTCCGCCAGGACAGGACATGACCTGACTGATCTGGCAGACACGTCTTGTGGCACCGCGATTACGCGCGGTATGGTCTAGACCTTCAATCGCCGCCGCGATGTAACGGGAGTACGCACACATCAAGGCAAAGGAAGACACATGAAGATTGGACGCAAGGTTACGGCCGCCATGGCCGGCGTTCTCGCTGCACCGTTGATCGTCGTGGCACTCCCCTCCGGCACGGCGTTCGCGCACGGTTATGTGAACTCACCTGCCAGCCGTCAGGCGCAGTGCGCCAGCAACGCTGCCCTGAACTGCGGTGCGATCCGCTGGGAGCCGCAGTCGGTGGAGGGCCCCAAGGGTCTGCAGAGCTGCCACGCCAACCTGTCGCAGTTCGCGGAGCTGAGCAACGACAACAAGGGCTGGAAGGTCACCAACACCGGCCGTTCGGCGACGTTCAACTGGACGTTCACCGCGCGCCACCGCACGCGTGACTACGACTACTTCGTCGACGGCCGCAAGGTCGCGACGTTCAGCGGCAACAACCAGCAGCCCCCGGCCAGCGTGTCGCACACCGTCAACGTGGGCTCGGCGGGCCGGCACAAGGTCCTCGCCGTGTGGAACATCGCTGACACGCCGATGGCGTTCTACTCCTGCATCGACATCAACGCGAGCTGATCACTGACCGCGTGAGGTCCCCTTCCTCTCACGCAGCAGCTCGCCGACGTCGAACGGCATCAGGTTCAACGGCGGACCGGACAACGGTTTCCGCAGCGCGTCGAGGATCTCCGCGTTCATCCGCTCGATGATCGAGCGCGCCTCCTCGTCGGTCGCGGCCGCCAGGGCACGGGCCCTGGCGGTCTCGGCCTGCTTGCGCAGCACCAGGGAAGGGGGCAACCCTGTCGTGCCCTCTTCCTCCCGGACCTTCCTCCTGATCCACCAGTCCTCTTCGAGCGCCTCACCCGCACCGGGCAACGGTTTTCCCGCGCTCGGCAGGTCGTCGAACTCACCTCGCTCCTGGGCCTCGCGGATCTGCCTGTCGATCCACGACTCGAAGCCCATTCCGGGCGGTTTCCGTTGTGTCACGGGGAGAACCTCCTGACCGCGGCTCCGATCGCCTCGCCGAAGGCGGGGCTGCCCTTGTGGCCACTGTCGTCCACGAGGGTCAGCTCGGCGTCCGGCCACGCCTGGGCCAGCGCGTAGGCCGTGTCCGCCGGGCAGCTCATGTCCCTGCGGCCGTGGATCAACGCGGCCGGGATGCCGGCGAGCTCGCCGGCGCCACCCAGCAGGTCGTCGACGAAACCGCCGCGTGAGTAGTAATGCGCGATGATCCGCGCGAGTGCGATCAACTCGTCCGACGCACGGTCGGCGAACACGTCCGGCTTGCCGAAGTTCTCCAGCGACAGCACCGTGTCCTCCCACCGGCACCACTCCAGCGCCGCCTGCTCCCGGACGCCGCGATCCGGGCTCTCCAGCAGCTCCGCGTACGCGCGGACGACGTCGGGCGCGCCACCGGCGTGCGCGCTGAACCTGGCCCAGGCCTCCGGGAAGAACCGGGAAACGCCCTTGTAGAGCCAATCCAGCTCGCGCTGCGACGACAACGTGACCGCGATCAGGATCATCTCCGAGACGCGTCCGGGATGCCGTTGCGCATAGGCGACCGCGAGCGTCGTGCCCCAGGAACCGCCGTACAGCAACCACTTCTCGATGCCGAGGTGCTCGCGGAGCTTCTCCATGTCCGCGATCAGGTGCTCGGTGGTGTTGACGCCCATGTCCGCGGCCGGGTCGCTCGCGTGGGGCGTGCTCAGGCCGGACCCGCGCTGGTGGAAGATGACGATGCGGAACTTCTCCGCGTCGAGCGACTTCCGCGCGCCCTTCGCCGGGCCGCCGGGACCGCCGTGGAGGAACACGGCGGGCTTGCCGCCGGGGTCGCCGACGGTCTCCCAGTAGATCTGGTTGCCGTCGCCGACGTCGAGCATGCCGTGGTCGTAGGGCTCCATGGAAAAGAGCGTACCGAGCTACACCGACAAGATCTTCCAGGTCAGTCCGGCGTCGTCGGACCGGTGGACCTCGGCGAACTCCTGGCCGGGCCCGCCGCGCACCAGCGTGGCGTGGCGCGGGTCCGAGAACGCCAGGTCCTCGAACGGCGGCCCGCCCAGCGTGAGCGGCGTGTCCCACTTCGCGCCGGTACCGCGGTGCACGAACGACCAGTCGCGCCCGGTCGCGGCCACGAGCGCGGCTCCCGGCGACACCGCGAAACCCGTCGTGATGCCCTCGCGCGGCGGCACGCTGACGGTCTTGAACGGTCCGCCGCCCGCAGCCTGGCGCAGTTCCTTCGTCATGTTCCCGAAGCCGGGGTCGAAGCTGCACAACGCATAGCGATCGGTGCCGGCGGTGCCGAGCCGGGTGGCCGAGAACTCCGTGCACGGCGCCGGTTCCTCCAGCCAGCCCGCCGGTGACCGCGTCCAGTACCGGCTCTCCACGCCGATCGTGGCCAGCGACACCTGACCGGGAGCGATCTCACCGCGCGACCGGCCCTTCACCTCGACGCCCGGCACCGGCTGCCAGGAGCCGAACCACAGCTCGCGGTGGAACAGCCGCGACGACGTGCCGTCGTAGATCACCGCGAGGAACCCGGAGTCGTCGAATCCGAGCGCGCCAACGGTTCCCTTGACCCCGGACGGTTCCCAGCGCGTGCCGCCGTTGCTGGTGACGAACAGCTGCTCGCCGTCGGTCACCATGCCCGCCGCGTCGTTCGCGAACAGCACCCGCAGCCGGTCGGTCTCCGGCACGGACAGCACCGGAGTCCTCACCCGCGTCCACGACGCGCCACCGTCGAGCGTGCGGACGAGCTGCGGGCAGTTCGCGGTCTGGCACAGGGTGTCGAGCCCGAGGACGAACCCCCGGTCAGCGGACGTCCACGACGTCGACGCGGGCACGACCCCGGTGCCCGCCCGCGCGACGGAGGCGGTCAACCCGGTCAGCAGCAGCGAAACAGCGAGAACAGCAATGCGTTTCCCCACATCGCCTTCTCCCCTCAAGAGGCTGGTTCCCACTCAACACCTCTCGCCCGCGAAGCGGCAACCACCCACAACGACACCAAAACCCCCGCACCGCCCGCGATGACGAGGACCAGCTGCGGCCCCAGCACGTCGATGAGCAGACCACCTGCGATGTACGACACCGCGGCCGCCACACCGATCCCGCCGTAGAAGTTGCCGAACACCCTGCCTGTCCGATCACCGGGCACGAGCCGCTGGATCAGCGTGCTGTGCGCGACGTCCATCGCCGCGATCCCCAGCCCCCGCACCGCTTGCAGCGCGAACGCGGACGCGACGCCCCACGCCAGGCCGGTGAACAGGTTGCCGGCACTGCTGATCAGGAACCCGGTGACGAGCAACGTGACCATGCTCCACCGCGCGGAACCCCTGGCCAGCAACGCATAGCCGAGCAGCAGACCAATGCCCACCGCGCCGAGCACGACACCGGCCACGCTCTCCGACTCGCCGAACACCCCCATCGTCAGCTGCAGCACCGCGACGTCGTCGATGGCGGTGCACGCGACGACCCCGCAGAAGCCGAGGAACACGATCCGCAGCGCCCGGCTGCGCCAGATCTCGCTCACCCCGGCCTTCACGTCGGTGAACACCGTCTCCCCCGGCTCGGCCGGTACGACGAGTTTCGGCAGGCGCAGCAACAACAACGCCGACAGGCCGAACGAGACCGCGTCCACGAGCAGCACGCCGCGGGTGTCCATGAACTGCAGCAGCACGGCGGCGAGGAACGGCCCGATGACGTCGGCGCTGTTGGATCCGAGGCCCAGCGCGGTGTTCGCCTGCACGAGGTCCTTCGAGGCGACCAGGCTCGGCACCGCCGCCCGCGAGGCGGGGATGAAGACCTGCCCGATCACGGCCCGCACGCCCACCAGCGCGAGCAGGATCGGCAACGGCGGCAGCGTGAGCGCGATGACCGCCAGCAGCACGCCCTGCGCGACCTCGCAGACGATCATGACGGTGCGCCGGTCGAACCTGTCGCTGATGACGCCCGTCAGCGGGCTGAGCAACGACGGCGCGAAGTCGCCCACGAGCAGCAGCGCCGCCACCGCGATCGCCTTCCCCAGCACGGACTGCACGTGCACCATCAGCGTGACGAGACTGAGCGCGTCCCCCACAACAGAAACGACCCGTGCGGTGCTGAGCACGCGCAACGGGCCGTTTTCCTTCAGAAGCGTCAGCACATGGCTACTTTGCCAACACCTGGTCCAGCTGGTCAGCCAGTTTGTTCATGATCCCGGCGTAGGAGGAGTAGCTCAGCGGCGCGACCGCGTTCCACTCGACGAACCGGCCGGCCTGCACGGAGGGCAGGCCCTGGAAGACCGGGTGGCCCTCCTTCATCTGCTCCGGGGTGAGCACGTGCTGGCGGGTGTCCCACATGATCACGTGCTCTTTGTACGTGCCGGAGTTCTCCCACGACAGCGACTGGAAGTAACCGCCGCCCTCGGTGTCGGGCTTGTCCGGCGTGAGCAGCGGCAGCCCGAGCTCCTTGACGTACCAGTCGAGGTCGGGGTTGCGGGCGGGCACGGCGACGTAGAGGAGCTTCGGGTCCGCGCCGATCACCTGGATCTTCTGCTTCGCGTCCGTCATCTTCTTGCCGATGGTCTTGAGCCTGTCGGCGGCCTTGGTGAACGCCTCCTCGTCGGCCTTCACCTTCGCGGACTCGACGTCGGCGCCGAGCGACTTCGCGAGCTCCTTGAAGCGCTTGATCCCGTCCGGAAGCTGGATCTTCGACTGGCCGATGCCGACGGTCGGGGCGACCTTGAGGACCTTCTCCTCGAACTCGGCGGTGAGGTGCCAGAGCCCGGAGACCTCGGGGTAGTGGCCGGCGACGACCAGGTCGGCGTTCAGCGCGGCGAACTTCTCGAAGTCGATCTCGCCGTAGCCGGGGCCGGTGACGTCGGTGACCTGGCTCGGGTCGATGCTGCCGGCCTCCGGGTCGGTCGTGCCGTCCGCGCGCTTGAGCGGGCCGAACGTGCCGACGACGTTGATGCCGTAGTCCTTGAGGGCGCCCGCGGCGGACACCTGCGCGACGACGCGCTCCGGCCGTTTCGGCGCGGTGACCTCCTTACCGCGATCGTCCTTGAAGGACCACTGGCCACTTCCCTGCTCCGTGGGAGCGTTTCCTCCGCACCCGGCCACTAGGCCGAGCAGTAGAACCGCGGCGACTGTCCTGCACACCTGTCCACCTCCTGATTTAGGCTTGCCTAACCTATCAAGAGGGTCTGGGAACCGGGAATTCGCGGTAGGTGCGTCACCGTGCGGAATCGCCCGGCGACCAGGCGTTCACCTGCGGAAGCGAAAAAGGCCGGAAAGGACCGCTCGTCCACTTCGACTGAACCCCGGCACCCGTTCGGCCGTAGGCCTCCTCAGAAGCCGATTCCGACTCCTGAGGAGGCCGCGTGCCCGGCCGTGCTGCAAGGACTACCGCTTTGGCCGCCGTGATCGCCGCGACGGTGGTGTCGATGCCTTCGGCGCACGCGCAACCCGCCGACGACGCGCTGAAGGTCTACAACGACCTGACGCGGGAGGCGGAGAAGCTCAGCCAGGACCACCTCAAGGCGCAGGGCGACCTGTCGAGGGCGAACGGGATCGTGGTCACCGCCACCGAGGCCGAGAAGAAGGCGCTGGCCGAGTCGGAGCAGTTCCGCGGCCAGGTCGACACGCTGACCGAGGCGACGTTCGAGGGCGCCCGGCTCAACGACCTCTCGGCGTTCCTGACCTCGACGTCCCAGCAGGACTTCCTGGAGCGCATGCAGGCGATGAACATCATCGCCGCCGACCAGAACGCGGCGGTGTCGCGCATGAGCGCCACGCTGGCCGAGGCCACGAAGGCCCGCACCGACGCGACCAACGCCGCGTCCGCCGCGGAGAAGCTCGCCGCGGACGTCTCCACCCGCAAGGTCGCCATGGAACAGCAGGTGTCGACCGCGCGGACGAAGTACCAGTCGTTGTCCGCGCCGCAGAAGCAGACCCTGGCCGCTCCCGGCCCCAAGGTCACCGTGAACGCGCCCGCCGGTGCGGCCGGTGTCGCGCTCACCTTCGCTCTGGGCGAGCAGGGCAAGCCGTACGTGTTCGGCTCGAACGGACCGAACTCGTGGGACTGCTCGTCGCTGATGCAGGCCGCCTACCGGGCCGCCGGGGTGTCCATCCCGCGCGTCACCTACGACCAGGCGAAGGTCGGTCGTGGCGTGGGCCGCGGCGAGGTCGCGCCGGGTGACCTGATCATCTACTACTCGGGTCAGTCGCACGTGGCGATGGCCGTGGACGGCACCCGAGCGGTGCACGCGTCCACCGAGGGCACGCCGGTGAAGATCGCGAACATCGACTCGATCGGGCCTATTTCGGTGATTCGCCGGGTTGTCGGGTGACGCGTCTCTCCTACCCCGCGATAAACCCACGTGGGCGACTGTGAGAGCGTGCTGGCCGGTGAACTGGTGGGCCCCCGGTGGTAGACGAGAGCAAGGTCATTCCGTAACCTTGCCGAGACCTTCGGCCCAGCAGTTAACCCACTCGGGGCACCCGCCAAGGTTGTCGCCTCACGCGGAGTAATTCTCGCGGGGGCGACTGCCAGGAAAAAGGAGGAACCGCGACGTGGTGTCGCAACCCTCACGCCGCATCGTGCGTGGAGCTCTCGTAGCGACGGCAGCAGTCGTCGCGGCGGCACTCCCCACGGCACCGGCCACCGCACAGCCCAATGCCGCGGACGCGCTCAAGAAGTTCAACGAGCTGTCCGAGCAGGCCTCCAAGCTCAACCAGGACCACCTCAAGGCCCAGGAAGACCTGAAGGCCAAGCAGGGTGAGCTGGACAAGGCCAAGGGCGACCTGGCCAACGCCCAGAAGGCCGAGGAGTCCCTCCGCGGTCAGGTCGACCTCCTCACCGAGGCCACCAACTCCGGCGCGAACTTCAGCCAGATCTCCGCGCTGCTGGTGAGCGACTCGCAGCAGGACTTCCTCAACCGCATGTCGGCCATCAACATCCTCGCGGCCGACAACGCGGACGCGCTGCAGAAGCTGACCGACGCCGTCAACGCGGCCGACGCGGCGACGAAGTCGGCCAACGAGGCGACCGAGACGTCGAAGAAGCTCCTCGCCGAGATGGACCAGAAGAAGGCCGATCTCGACAAGCAGCTCGCGGAGGCGACGGCCCAGTACCGGTCGCTCAGCAACACGGTGAAGAGCCAGCTGGCCGCGTCCGGCGACATGTCGAACATCTCGGTGCCGGCCGGTACGGCGGGCCGCGCTCTTCAGTTCGCGCTCGGCGAGCGTGGCAAGCCCTACGTCTACGGCTCGAACGGTCCGAACTCCTGGGACTGCTCGTCGCTGATCCAGGCCGCGTACCGCTCTGCGGGCGTGAGCATCGGCCGCAC
This sequence comes from Lentzea californiensis, assembly GCF_024648825.1. GTDB lineage: Bacteria > Actinomycetota > Actinomycetes > Mycobacteriales > Pseudonocardiaceae > Lentzea > Lentzea californiensis. The sequence goes on along the minus strand of NZ_JANBBE010000011.1, from coordinate 174,643 downwards.
CAGTTACGCGCAGGCGGCCGCCGGTCGCCCGGTGAGCCGTGGCGAGGTCAAGGCCGGCGACATCCTGGTCTACTACTCAAGCCAGTCCCACGTGGCGATGGCGGTGGACGGCATTCGCGCCGTGCACGCGTCGACCGAGGGTCAGCCGGTGAAGATCGCCGACATCGACTCGATCGGACCGATCTCGGGCATCCGGCGCATCGAGGGCTGATCTCCTCCTCGTGCTGAACGCCCCCTGCCTCCGGGCAGGGGGCGTTTTTCACTCCCTCGGGTGCACGTGCGCCGCTGACCCGGCGGCACGGTGCCGGCCTGACTAGGTTCCGCTTCGGGCGCCGCCGGTTCGGGCGGTCGTCATCGTCCGAAGTGGAGTTTGTTGTGGACACCTTGCAAGCCGGGCAGGAACTCACCCGCGGCCAGCAGCTGACCAGCGCCAACGGGTACATGCTGACCCTGCAGTCCGACGGGAACCTGGTCCTGTCGGAGAACACCGGCACGGTGTGGGCCAGCGGCACCGACGGCAAGGGCGCGGTGCGGGCCGCACTGCAGGCCGACGGCAACTTCGTGCTCTACACGAGCGAGGACAACGCCGTGTGGTCCACGGGCACGCAGGGCAACGAGGGCGCGCGCCTGGTCCTGCAGGACGACAGGAACCTGGTCGTGTTCGGTGGTGACGGTGGCGCGAAGTGGGCCTCCAACACCAACACCGACTCGCCGCAGGCCTCCCCCGAGGCTGCTGCTCCCGCGCCGGTCGAGGAGGCTCCGGCCGCGCCCGCCGCTCCGGCCGTGCAGACCTACACCGTCGCCGGTGGCGACACCCTCTGGGCGATCGCCGAGCGCTTCTACGGTGACGGCAACCGCTACGGCGAGGTCGCGTCCGCCAACGGCATCGCGAACCCGGACCTCATCCACCCCGGCCAGGTGCTGACCATTCCCTGAGCCCGGGGGCTGTCACGAATCGGGCCGGACACCCTTCTCGCGGAGGGGTCCGGCCCGATTCGCATGCCGGGGAATCATCGTTGATCCCACCTGACCAAGAACCTCAGTCGGACGTCTCCTGGCGCGCGATCGCGAACGCGGGGTTGCCCTCGTCGTCCTGGCGCACGTCGAGGACCTTGTCCTCCAGGTACTGGGCGGCCGCCGGCTCCAGGATGACCTTGGCGCCCGCGGGGGCGGCCACCACCTCGTCGCCGTCGACGGCCTCGCCGAGCGACAGCTCCAGCGCCGCCTGACTGTCCTGCTCGGTGGCCAGGGCGAAACGCAGGCCGATGTCGTCGGTGGCGCCCTCTGACTGTGTCGTCAGCTCGTTGATGACCTCGGCGGCCATCGGCGTGACTTCGAGCATGTCGGCCCCTTACATCGGAAACAAGAAACTCGTTCCGTGTTCCCGGCCTGGGCCGACTTCAACCGCCGTTCGCCGAAGTCGCAGGTAGAAGGCCCTTTGCATGGGGGCAGGGCCGATGTTCGTGATCGACTAGGACGCGATCCCGCAGCTGGGAACGCTACCGGTGCCGAAGCTGGTTCGCCGCCCGGCCGGACGGTCTCGAGCGGCACACCGCCGCCTCTAGGCGACGCGGTGCGCCTGCCTCGACACCTCGTTCCGCACGTGCCCGCAGGCCGAGCACACCCGTTGCACCGGGATCAGGTCGGCGACCAGCCGCCACGAGTCGGCGAACGACGGCACCTCCTGCCCCGGCACGAGCAGGCTGTCGAGCACCTCCTGCCTGCGGCGACCCTTCTCGCGGCTGCGCTCCACCGGGTCGCGCCGGTGGGCGAGGGCACGCGTCTCCGCCTGCGCCTGGCGGCCCTGCGAGCTGAGGGCTCCGCCCCGGCGAGGGGCGTTCAGAGCGGCGTTGCGGCGGTTCACGCGGTACCACTCGCCGAGGGAGATGCCCGCCAGCGGTGGCTTGGCGAGGCCCGCGCCGTCCGCCGTCCAGGTGCGCAGGCGGGCTCGCAGGAACTCGTGCGCGACCTGCGCGCGGGAACGGGGGCGGCCCTGGCTGGTGCCGTCCGGCTTCTTGTCGATGGCGACGAGCAGGGCGTCGACGCTCCAGCCCGCCCGGAACCAGGGCTCGAGCAGGCGCCGCACCCAGCGGCGGTCGGCATCGGCCCACGAGGCGCGCACGCACAGGGACTCCACGGCGACGTCCACGTCGGAACCGGTGGACGGCACCACGCGGCCTGGCCAGCGGTTGGGTTCGATCTGCATCGGGGACTGACCTCCTCTAGCACGCACACGAACACCTGTTCGACATGCTGCCACGGGGGTCTGACAAAAAATGAACCTCCAAGCTCTGACCAGGGAAAACTCACCCGTTCAGCAGAGCCCGAACGGTGCGCGGCGTGGTCGCCCCACGAGCCGGCAGACCGGCGCTAACCTGCGGAAATGACCCACCACGAGCCTCACGACGAGGTCACCGGCGATCGGATGAACTGGCTGCGCGCGGGCGTGCTCGGCGCCAACGACGGCATCGTGTCGACCGCCAGCCTCGTGGTGGGCGTCGCAGGCGCCACCACGGACCGCTCCCAGATCCTCGTCGCGGGCCTCGCGGGCCTCTTCGCGGGCGCCATGTCGATGGCCAGCGGCGAGTACGTGTCCGTGAGCAGCCAGCGCGACGCCGAACGCGCCCTGCTCGCCCAGGAGCGCAGAGAGCTCCGGGACACGCCCGAGCAGGAGCTCGAGGAGCTCAAGGAGATCTACGAGGACAAGGGCCTCGACGAGCAGACCGCGCAGGAGGTCGCCCGGCAGCTCACCGAACACGACGCGCTGGCCGCCCACGCCGACGCCGAGCTGCACATCGACCCGGACGAGCTGACGAACCCGTGGGGCGCCGCCATCGCGAGCTTCGTGTCGTTCACGATCGGCGCGCTCCTCCCCCTCGCCGCGATCGCCCTCACCCCGACCGGCCTGCGCGTGCCGGTCACCGTCGCCGCCGCCGTCCTCACCCTCGCCCTGACGGGTTTCATCAGCGCCAGGCTCAGCGGCGCCGGCAAACGGCGCGCGGTCGTCCGCAACATCGCCGGCGGGCTGATCGCGATGGGCGTCACGTACGCCATCGGCTCGCTGGTCGGCCAAAGCATCGGATAGCGCCGGAGTGGGTACTGGGAGCCCATGAGCGAAGAACGCGGCGCCTACGTCCAGGAGAACAGCGAGGACTTCGAGGGTCTGGACGAGGACAACCTCGGACGCGACCCGCTGGAGACCGAGCCGGAGGAAGGCTGGGCGGAGTCCACCAAGTACGGGATGACGGAGTACGAGCAGGCTCACCCACGACCGCTGGACGAACGGCTCGCGGAAGAACGCGGCGATGTCGGTACGACGGGTGCATGATCGAGACATGAGCCTCGGCATCCCGGAGAAGATCACCGCGTTGCTCTTCGACCTCGACGGCGTGCTCACGAGCACGGCCGTGCTGCACCGGCAGGCCTGGCGGCAGACGTTCGAGGCCATGGGGCAGCCGTTCAGCGAACAGGACTACCTGGCCTACGTGGACGGCAAACCGCGCTACGACGGCGTGCGCAGCTTCCTGACCTCACGCGGCCTCACGCCGCCGGAGGACGAGGTGCGCCGCATCGGCGACCAGAAGAACGACCTCGTCAACGCGATCATCGACGAGCAGGGCATCACGCCGTACCCGGCCTCGGTCGACTACCTGAAGGCGGCCAGGGCGGCGGGCATGCCCATCGGCGTCGTCACGTCGTCCGCCAACGCCATGCGCGTCCTGCGGGCGGGCAACCTGCTGGACTACGTCGACGCGCTGGTGGACGGCAACGTCATCATCGCGTCGAACCTGCGCGGCAAACCGGCGCCGGACTCGTTCGTCGAGGGCGCCAGAAGACTCAAGACCGCACCCGAGAACGCCGCCGTGTTCGAGGACGCGCTCGCGGGCGTGAAGGCAGGGCACGACGGCGGGTTCGGGTTCGTCGTCGGCGTCGACCGCGGCGACCAGGCGGAGGCCCTCAAGGCCGGTGGCGCCGACGTGGTCGTCGACGAGCTCGACGAGCTGCTGTCATGAGCTACGCCGTCGAACCGTGGCAGCTGCGCTGGCAGGGCCTGTCCGTGGACCACCTGCACCAGACCGAGTCGACGTTCGCGCTGTCCAACGGCCACATCGGCATGCGCGGCAGTCTGGACGAGGGCGAGCCGAGGGGCCTGCCCGGCACGTACCTCAACGGTTTCTACGAAGAGCACCAGCTGCCGTACGGGGAGGGTGGCTACGGCTACCCGGAGGCGGGCCAGACCGTCGTCAACGTGACCGACGGCAAGATCATCCGGCTGCTGGTCGAGGACGAGCCGCTGGACATGCGCTACGGCAACGCCATCGAGCACGAACGCACGCTCGACTTCCGCTCCGGCACGTTGCGCCGCCGCACGGTCTGGGAGTCACCGACGGGCAGGCGTGTGACCGTGCGCAGCGAACGGCTCGTGTCGTTCACGCAGCGCGCGGTCGCGGCCATCCGCTACGAGGTCGAGCCGATGGACGACCTGCAGCTCGTCGTCCAGTCCGACCTGCTCGCCAACGAGCCGAACAAGAGCCGCAGCAGCGACCCGCGTGTCGCCGCCGCACTGGACTCCCCGCTGGTCAACGACTTCACGATGGCCGAGAAGACGCGGGCCGTGCTGTGCCACCACACCAAGGTGTCCGGCCTGCGCATGGCCGCCGCGATGGACCACGAGATCGACGTCGACGGTGTCGACACCCGCACGGAGATCCGCGCGGAGGACGACCTGGCCCGGTTCACCGCGGCCGTCGACGTGCCCGCGGGCGGCTGTCTGAAACTCACGAAGTACATCGCCTACGGCTGGTCCGGCCAGCGTTCGACGCCCGCGCTCCGCGCCCAGGTGGAGGCCGCGCTCGCCGGCGCCTGCCAGACGGGCTGGGAAGGGCTCCTGCAGGAGCAGAGGGAGTTCCTGGACGACTTCTGGGAAGTCGCGGACATCGAGATCGAGGGCGACGACCAGCTGCAGCAGGCGATCCGGTTCGCGTTGTTCCACATTTTACAGGCCGGAGCGCGCGGCGAGTCCCGTGCCATCCCCGGCAAGGGTCTCACCGGACCGGGCTACGACGGCCATGCGTTCTGGGACACCGAGATGTTCGTGCTCCCGGTGCTCACCTACACGGTCCCGGACGCGGCCCGCGACGCCCTGCGCTGGCGTCACTCCACTTTGGACAAGGCTCGCGAGCGGGCGAAGGTGCTGGGGCTCAAGGGTGCCGCGTTCCCGTGGCGTTCGATCAACGGCGCCGAGTGCAGCGCGTACTGGCCGGCGGGCACGGCGGCGTTCCACGTCTCCGGCGACGTCGCGTACGCCACCCAGCAGTACCTGAACGCCACCGGCGACGAGGACTTCGATCGCGACGAAGCCACCGAGATCCTCGTGCAGACCGCACGGCTGTGGTTGTCGCTGGGTCACCACGACCCGCACGACGGGTTCCGCATCGACGGCGTGACAGGCCCGGACGAGTACTCGGCGATCGTCGACAACAACGTCTACACCAACCTGATCGCCCAGCAGAACCTGTGGGCCGCCGCCGACGCCGCCGAGCGGAACGCGTGCGACGCGACGGAAGAGGAGATCGCGGCCTGGCGCAGGGCCGCGGACGCGATGTCGGTCCCGTACGACGAGATGCTGCAGGTGCACCCGCAGGCGGACAACTTCACCAAGCACGCGGAGTGGGACTTCGAGAACACCCCGCAGGACAAGTACCCGCTGCTGCTGCACTTCCCGTACTTCGACCTCTACCGGCGCCAGGTGATCAAGCAGGCGGACCTGGTGCTCGCCATGCACGTGCGCGGTGACGCGTTCACCGACGAGGAGAAGGCGCGCAACTTCGCCTACTACGAGGCCAGGACGGTGCGGGACTCGTCGCTGTCGGCGGGCACGCAGGCGGTGCTGGCCGCCGAGGTCGGGCACCTCGGACTCGCCTACGACTACCTCGTCGAGGCCGCGTTCACCGATCTCCACGACCTGCACGAGAACGTCACCAACGGCCTGCACATGGCCTCGCTGGCGGGGGCGTGGACGGCACTGGTGGCCGGGTTCGGCGGCATGCGGGACCACGGCGGCGAGCTCACGTTCGCGCCGCGGCTGCCGGAGGAGCTGACCCGCTTCTCGTTCCGGATGTCCTTCCGGGGCACGAGGATCTCGGTGGACGTCTCCGAGTCCGGGGCCACCTACCGGATCGTGGACGGCACCGAGCTCACCACGCGGCACCACGGCGAGCAGATCACGATCACCGCGGAGGCGCCGGTGACCATGCCGCTCCCGGAGGCTCCCGACCTCGAGCGACCGAAGTCGCCGTTCGGCCGGGAGCCGCGCAGGCACTAGCGGAGTCGGGAGACCTGGTAATGCGCGATCAGGTCTCCCTTCACGAGCACGCTGAGGTGGACGTCGAGCGTCGGCCGGTCGGTGAACGAGAAATCGACGTTCAGATAACCCAGAACGAGGTCATCGGCCAGCCGGCGCGTTTCCAGAACCTCGTACTCGGCTTTCAGCCCGATGGGCTGGGAATCGTAGTACTCGGCGATCGCCGCTCTTCCCACGCCGTACGGGCGAAGGCCCTGGAAAATGGCGTCCTCGGTGAAGTTCGCGGCCACGCCCTCGGGGTCGTGCGCGTCCACGGCGGCCTTCCACCGGTCCATCACGTTCTCGATGATCATGTCAGTGCCCCGCGCTCTGGCCGCCGTCGACGTGCAGGACCTCGCCCGTGACGAACCCGGCCTGTTCCAGGAAGGTGATCGCGTCGACCACCTCGGAGATCTCACCGATCCGGCCGGCGGGGTGCAACCCGGCGAGCGCCTCGTGGGTCTCCGGGGCGTGCATCGGCGTCTTGATGATGCCGAGCGCGACCGTGTTGAAGCGGATGTCGCGCGCCGCGTACTCGATCGCCAGCGACTTCGTGACGGCGTTCAGACCGCCCTTGGTCAGCGACGCGAGGGCCGAAGGCACGGCCGACAGCGCGTGGTCGACGAGGCTGGTGGACACGTTCACGACGTGGCCGCCGTTCGTCTCCATCGCCTTCACGGCGCTGCGGGTGATGTCGAAGAACCCGACGAGATTGGTGCCGGTGACGGCGGCGAAGTCCTCGTCGGTGTACTCGGTGAACGGCTTGGCGACGAAGATGCCGGCGTTGTTCACGAGCGAGTCGACCCGGCCGAACCGCGCCAGCGTCTCCCGCACGACCCGTGCGCCCTCACCGGACTTCGAGAGGTCGGCGCGAATGGCGAGCACCTCGGGGTCGTCCGAGTTCTCGATGGAACGCGAGACCGCGACAACCGAATAGCCGAGCTTGCGATAAGCGGGAACGAGTGCCGCGCCAATTCCCTGCGACGCTCCCGTGACGATTGCCACCTTGCTGGTCATTTTCCTGCTCGCTTTCGAAGGAGGAGTAGCGGATCTGATAGCCACAACCACCCGCGAACCAGCTTCATTTCACGGAATTGCGACGCCTTTCCTCCTTCGTGAGAGGGTCAGCCTCCCAGTGCGCGGTAGGGGTCGCCGGAGGGCAGCCAGGCGCGGTCCAGACCGAGGTCGCCCACGTTCCGCACGATCGCGTCGGCCGCGGCGACGACGTCCGCGCGCTCCTCGTCCTCCCGGCGCACCAGCGACCAGGTCCACAGCACCTCGGGGTCGACGACGGGCCGCGCCACGAGGTCCGGCGGCAACGGCGTGGTCTGCCCCTTCGGCGAGTTCAGCACCGGCGTCGTGCACACCCGCACGTGGTCGAAGAACGCCGGTCCGGTGATCGCGCCGTTGTGGATGCGCCGGACGCGGCAGCCGGTGTCCCTGGCGAACTCCTCGGCGTAGTCGTTCCAGGACTGCCACGACGTCACGTCGTCGTCCACCAGCACCGCGATGTCCTTCGCCCTGACCGGGCTCGTGTCCGTGCCCACGGCCACCGCGTAGAGCCGGTCGGCGCCGAGCAGCTGCGCCTTGAGCCCGAGCTGCGCGGCATCGGCCTTGCGGATCCAGCACACGGCCAGGTCGAGGCTGCCGTCCGCCACCCGCGCCGCCTGCTGGTGCGACGGCACGACCCACGCGTCCACGTAGAGCTGCGCGACCCCGGCCGTGCGGGCGGTCAGGTCCGGCGGCAGCCAGTTCACGTACCCGATGCGCACCGGCCGCGACCCGGACAGCTGCCGCGCGTGCCGTTGCAGCTCGTCGGCCCGTTCCAGCAGCGCCCGCACCTCCGGGACGAGCGCGGCACCGGCGGACGTCAGCGCCACGGTGCGGCGGTCACGGGCGAACAGCGGCACGCCCAGGTCCCGTTCGAGCGCCTTGATCTGCTGCGACAACGATGGCCCCGCGATCAGCAGCCGGGCCGCCGCCCGCCCGAAGTGCAGCTCCTCGGCGACGGCGAGGAAGTACCGGAGTTGACGCAGTTCCACGCTCAGCATCTTAGGAGGCTCAGGCTCCCACGCAGGAGAAAGCCGGTCGCGGCATCCGTCGCGCCCCGGTCGCACGATGAGGTCATGAGAGAGTTCATCGCCGAGATCACCACCACGATCCCGGACGGCACGCCCCGGTCCGAAGTGGAGTCGCGTCGCGCGGCCGAAGCGGTGCGGGCCAAGGAACTCACCACGAGCGGCAACCTCGTCCGGCTGTGGCGCCCGGTCGGCGAACTGCGCAGCATCGGCCTGTGGCGGGCCGAGGACGAGGCCGGCCTCCACACCCACGTGCTCGGCACGCTCCCGTTGAGCCCGTGGATGAAGTTCGACGTCACCGCCGTGCAGCCCCATCCGAACGATCCTGGCCGACTGTGAGCGTCCGGGCTGGGGCATGAGCGGAGTAGGGCCGGCATCGCGTTGTCCGGCCTCGAGGGTGTCGGTTACCTCATCGCCGGAACGTTCCTGCTCGCCGCGATCACAGCTCCAGCACCACCTTCACGTCACCGGGCCGCGGCTCGAACGCCTCCGCGAACGACTCCAGCGGCACCCGCCGGGTGATCATCGCCGACAGCCAGGCGTCGTCCGCCCGGTCCAGCACGGCGGAGGCCTCCCGGTAGTGACGCGGGTTCGCGTTGACCGTACCGAACACGATCCCGTTGCGCAGCACCATGTCCCGGTTGATCTGCCCGATGTCGGCGGGCACCACCTCGGCGGACGGCACGCCGGTGAGGCACACCAGGTCCCGCCCGAGCAGCCGTGCGACCAGCGACGGCGCACCGGTCGCCTCGATCACCACCGGGCAGTCCGGCAACGTCCGGTGGTAGGTGGCTCCCAGCGACTCCACGAGGTCCGGTTTCGGCCCGGAGTCCGCCAGGTCGAACACGTGCATGTCCAGCCCGCGCTGCACCCCGATCAACGCCGCCAGCAGCCCGATCGGCCCGGCGCCGGTCACCAGCACGCTCTCGAACGGGTACAGCGCCAGCCGGTCCAGCCGCTCCCACGCCTTGACCACGACGGAGGCGGGCTCGACCAGAACGCCCGTCGAAGAGCTGACGCCGACGGCATAGGCGGCAGGTACCGTCCACAACGTGGAGCCGTAGCCGTCGAGACCGGTGATGCCGCGCTCGGTGTACTGCCCGTTCCGGCACATGTCGAACTCTCCGTGCGCACACGCCACGCACGGCACCGGGTCGGGCCTGCGGACCACCCCGGCCACCAGCGAGCCCGGCTCGAACCCCGGACCGCTCACGACACGCCCCAGGGACTCGTGTCCGATCACGAGAGTTCCGCCAACGCCGAACTCGCCGCGCACGATCTCGCGGTCCGTTCCGCAGATGCCGACCGCCAGCCCCTCGACCAGCAGGTCCTCCGGTCCGGGCACCGGGTCGGGCAGTTCGGTCAAGGCCAGCGACCCGGCTCGTGCAAGATCCACCGTCAGTGCGCGCATGAGAACCATTCTTGACATATGAACCGCGACGCGCTGGTATGAGAGCGCTCTCACGCAACCCTGTCTCAGTGAGGAGATAGTCGATGCGCAAGCTCCTGCTGCTCGCGACATCGGCCCTAGTTGGGCTGACAACGATGTCCGCGCCCGTTCAGGCGGCTCCACCGAACCTGCTCCCGCTCACCGTCACGAACAACTCGGGCCGCGGTGACGCGACCCACCTGTACGTGTTCGGCGAGATGGGCGGCCGGCTCGGGTACGTGAACGCGAACGGCCAGTTCACCGCCTGGTCCGGAGGCGGGAACCCCCCGACCCCCGCACCGGACGTCTCGATCCCCGGCCCCGGGAACGGCGCCAGCCGGACCGTGCAGATCCCGCTCAACCTCGCCGGCGGCCGGATCTACATGTCCTTCCGGGACAAGCTGAAGTTCTCCCTGGTGCCGAACGGCCTGGTCCAACCGGCGCCGTGGGCCGCGGGGGACCCGAACCGCGACATCCTGTTCGACTGGAGCGAGTTCACCTACAACGGCGGCGGGTTGTGGCTGAACAGCTCGCAGGTGGACATGTTCTCGGTTCCCCACGCGGTCGAGGCGACGTCCCAGGCGGGCGCGACCAAGCGCACCGGCCAGGTCGTCTCCAACGGCCGCAACCGCATCTTCGACCAGCACCAGCAGCTGGGCGGGGACTGGGCGCGGCTCGTCCACACCCGCTCCGACGGCACGCGGCTGCGCGTGCTGAACCCGAGCAAGGGCCTCGACGCGGGCCTGTTCTCCAGCTCGTACTTCGCGAACTACGTCAGCAGCGCCTGGTCGACCTACCAGAACACGCCGCTCACCGTCGTGCCGTACCAGAACGAGCCGAACCGCAAGTTCACCGGCCGCGTCAGCGGCGGGGTACTCAACTTCACCAACACGGCGGGCCAGCAGGTCGCGTCGTTCCAGCAGCCGTCCACCCGTGACATCCTGAACTGCGACGGCCGGCTCGCGGCACCGAACAACGACGTCGGCGCGATCTCGCGCTCGCTGTGCGCCGGGCTCAACCGCTCGACGTTCGGCTTCGTCCACACCCAGCCGACGTACGACGCGAGCCAGTTCTACACCCGCGCGACCACGAACCACTTCTCGAAGATCGTGCACCAGAACATGGTCGACGGGAAGGCCTACGGGTTCGCGTTCGACGACGTCGGCGCGTTCGAGTCACTTGTTCACGAACCGAACCCGCGTTCGGCGAAAATCACGCTGACCGGATTCTAGACCGAAGTATTCTTGCGTTTGATCGACTTTCACTCCACTGTGTGAGACGCCGTCGCCGCGGCTCTCACACAGTGGAGTCGTTGTGTGCGTAAGGGTCCTGCTGGTCGAAGACGACGAGCGAATCCAGCAGGCCTTGGGCCTCGCCTTGTCCGATGAGGGTTTCTCAGTGGACGAGACGGGTTCGGGCGAAGAGGCGTTACACCGTTTGGAGACCGAATCGTTCGACGTGGTGCTGGTCGACCTCACGCTGCCGGGCGTCGATGGCCTGGAGGTCGTGCGGACCATCCGCACACGCGGTGACCTGCCGATCATCGTGGTGACGGCGCGCACCGACGCCCGTGACGTGATCGCCGGGCTGGAGGCGGGAGCGGACGACTACGTCACGAAACCGTTGATGGCGAGCGTTCTCGCCGCACGCGTCCGCGCGTTGTTGCGCCGGCGCGGTCCGGGCCGCGAATTCGTTCGGATAGGGGCACTGGAAATCCGTCCGCAGGAAGGGCTGGTGCACCGGGCGGGTGAACGCGTTCATCTCACCAGGACGGAATTCCGGCTGTTGCTGGAACTCGCTGGTGCGGGCGGCCGAATCGTCACCAGGGAACAGCTGCTGCAAAAGGTCTGGGGATACGACTACTTCGGCGACACCAGGTTGCTCGATGTGCACATAAGGCGCCTCCGCCGCAAGATCGAGGCGAACCCGGACGATCCGGAGCTGCTTCTCACCGTGCGCGGCAGCGGCTATCGGATCCGCTCGTGAAACTGACGCTGCGCTGCCGGGTCACCCTCTCGTTCGGCTTCGGCCTTCTGGTCGTCACGAGCGTGCTGGCGTTCGCCACCTGGAACCTCGCCTCCGGCTACATGCTGCGGCAGCGGGAGGCGAGCGCGACGCGGCAGGCCGAGGTCAACGTGCGGCTGGTCGAGAGGTCGCTGGCCTCGCCCGGTCTCGGCGAACTGCTGACCGGCCTCACGACCGGGCCCGACTCCTCGATCCTGGTGCTGAGGCACGACGGCCTGGTGCGGGCGGGCCGCGTGGTCGAGCCGTCCCAGCTGCCGGCCGGACTGGTGGAGCACCCGCCGGGCACGCAGCGGATCACCGTGGACGGCCTGCCGATGCTCGCCGTCGCGCGGCCGGTGGCGGGCGACGCGGTCTACGTCGAGCTGTTCGGGTTGCAGCACCTGAACCGGACGTTCGCGTTCCTGAGCGCGGTGCTGGTCGCCGGCACGATCGCCTCGGCGCTGCTCGGGGCGGCACTGGGTTCGTGGGCGTCGAAACGGGCGCTGAGACCGCTGGCGGAGCTGAACTCCGCGGCGGGCCGGATCGCCGGCGGTGACCTGCACGCCCGGCTGCCCGACCAGGACGACCCCGACCTCGCGGCGCTGGCGGCGAAGTTCAACTCGACGGCGCACGCGCTGGAGCAGAGGGCGCTGCGGGACGCGCGGTTCGCCTCGGACGTCTCGCACGAGCTGCGGTCGCCGCTGACGACGATGGTGAACGCGGGCGCGGTGCTGCGCCGGCGTGGGGAGCACCTGCCGGGCACCGCCGGGACCGCGCTGGAGCTGCTGACGTCGGAGGTCGACAGGTTCGCGCGGATGGTCGTGGACCTGCTGGAGATCTCGCGCGCCGACCAGACCGACGACTACGAGCCGGAGGAGCTCGACCTGAGCGCATTGGTGCGCAACGTGATCGCGACCCGCTGGAACGCGGTGCCGGTCGAGGCGGGCCCGGTGCGGGTGCTCGGCGACCGGCGGCGGCTGGACCGGGTGCTGGCCAATCTCGTGGAGAACGCCGAACGCCATGCGGGCGGCGCGATCTTCGTGGCGGTGAGCAGGACGGGCGACAGGGCACGCGTCGAGGTCGAGGACGACGGGCCGGGTGTGCCGGAAGCGTTGCGGGAGCAGATCTTCGAGCGGTTCGCGCGGGGCAGGCCCGGCAGCCGGGGCGACGACTCCGGCAGCGGGCTCGGGCTCGCACTGGTTCGTGAGCACGTGCAGCGCCACCACGGCCGCGTGTGGGTCGAGGACCGCTTCCCGCGTGGTGCGCGGTTCGTGGTGGAGCTGCCGGCTCTTACGAAGTCATGACGTGATGGGGCCGTCCGGCGATCCGGTCCTACGGTCGGTCCATGCGAGTACTGATCACTGGCGGGGCCGGGTTCATCGGGTCGCACGTCGCGGACGAGCTGACCGCCCAAGGCCATGAATGCGTGGTGCTCGACGCGTTGCTGCCCCAAGCTCACGGCACCGTTCCTTCGCTGGAGCACGAACTGGTCGTCGGTGACGTGACCGACGCCGCCGTACTGGGGCCGTTGCTGTCCACAGTGGACGCCGTGTGCCACCAGGCGGCGATGGTCGGGCACGGCGTGGATCCGTTCGACGCGCCTTCCTACGCGCGCCACAACGACCTGGGCACGGCGGTGCTGCTGGCCGAGATGCACCGGGCCGGGGTGTCGCGGCTGGTGCTGGCCTCGTCGATGGTCGTCTACGGCGAGGGGCGCTACCGGTGCCTCTCGCACGGGATCGTGAGAGCTGAACGGACTGCCGAGGACGTGGCCGCCGGTATGTACGAGCCGCGCTGCTTCTGCGGTGACTTCGTGGTGTCCGAACTGGTGCCCGAGGACGCCCCGCTGGAGCCGCGCAGCACCTACGCGGCGACCAAGCTGGCGCAGGAGCACCTCGCGCTGGCGTGGGCCCGGCAGACCGGCGGCAGCGTGTGGGCCTTGCGCTACCACAACGTCTACGGCCCGCGGATGCCGCGCGACACCCCGTACGCCGGGGTCGCGTCGATCTTCCGATCCGCGCTGCAGAACGGCGTCGCCCCGCGGGTGATGGAGGACGGGCGGCAGCGGCGCGACTTCGTGCACGTCACCGACGTGGCCAGGGCCAACGCGCTGGCGCTGGCCTCCCCGCGCCCTGGCTTCGAGGCCGTGAACGTCTGCTCCGGCACCCCGCGCACGATCGGTGACCTCGCGTTCGCGCTGGCCGGCGCGTGCGACGGACCGACCCCGGAGATCGTGGGCGGGGCGCGGGCGGGCGACGTCCGGCACGTCGTGGCGTCACCCGCGAAGGCGTTGGACGTGCTGGGTTTCGAGGCGCGGGTCGGGTTCGAGGAGGGCGTGCGGGAGTTCGCCTTCGCCTCGCAGCGGGAGCCGGTCACCAGTTCGTGAGCACCAGGTGGTTCACCGCCAGGGCCGTGACGACCTGGGCGGTGAGCCACCGCCTGTCCAGCTTCGCCGTGCCGGCGAGCAGCCAGACCGCGAACGGCAGCCAGATCCGCTCGGTCTCGGCCTTGCTCAGGCCGGACAGGTCCGCCGCCAGGATCGCGATGCCGGCCGCGACGACCCACTTGTCCCGGCGCAGTCCCTTGATCCCGGCCGGGCCGATCACCAGCGCGAGTGCCGCGAGGTTCGCCCAGGCCCAGTACCAGTACGGCCTGGTGTCGCCGATGCCCTGGTAGTAGCGGAGTTTCACGAGCTCGTAGCCGTCGAGCCACCAGAACCCGCTGAGCGCGAACGCCGCCACGACCGCGAGCGCACCCGCGACGGCCCAGCCGATCTTCCGGCCGGCCGCGACGATCGCGAGCGGGGCCAGCAACACCAGCCCGTAGGACAGGAACAGGCACCAGCCGAGCACGACGCCGCCCAGCAACGGCCACCGGGTGAGCAGGTAGACGCCGACGGCGGCCACGCCCATGAACATGCCGTCCGCGGACGCCCCGACCCACACCGCGCCGGGGAACAGGACGAGGAACGGCAGCACCGCGTTGGTGCCGATGGCCTTGGGAATCGCCACCACGGCAAGCGATCCGACGAGCACGCAGAAGATCGAGGCCGCCGCTCCCCCGCCGAGGCCGATGCGGTCGAGCGCGACGAACGTCAGCAGAGCGCCTGGTGGATGACCGGAGACGTGCGTGGTCCACGAGTCGGGCTGGAAGTCCGGGATGCGCGCGGCGAACCCGCGCAGCATCGCCGGGACGTCGGTGACGCCGGGAACCTCGTGCAGGTACTCGTCGTCCGTCGTCAGCCTGGTGACGAACCGGTTCCAGCCGTCGACCATCGCCAGCGAGAAGGTGAACGCCACCGAGGCCGCGTAGGCGATCGGCAGTGCGAACCTGTGCTCGGTGAGCTCGGGACCTTTGGCCACCACGAGGAACGCGATCAGGACCGCCACGGGCGTGCCGGGGCCCAGGTGCGGCTGCCAGTCGCCGAAGAGCGGTGCCGCGGCGGCGAACAGGATGCCGGGATCGTTGACGTTGACGACGACCCCGGTGATGATGGCGGCAGCGACGAGCAGCCCTGCGATGACTAGACGCACCGCGCCCAACCTAGGGGGTCGGCCGGGTGCTCGCGGGCCTCGCAAGACAATCGTAAGAACTCTTCCAGGCGTCACAATTCCGTAAGCACCACAACACTTTCCGATGCTCCAGGCTGGACACATGGATGTCGTGTTGCCCTGCCTGGACGAGGCCGCCGCACTGCCCGCGGTCCTCGCCTCCCTGCCTCCCGGACACCGCGCGATCGTCGTGGACAACGGGTCGTCCGACGGCTCACCCGAGGTGGCCGCCGCGTGCGGCGCCCTGGTCGTGCACGAGTCGAAGCGCGGTTATGGCGCCGCCGTGCACACCGGTCTGCTCGCGGCCACCTCGGAGCTGGTGGCGTTCGCCGACGCGGACGGGTCACTGGACCTGGCCGAACTGCCCGCGATGGCGTCGCTCCTGGCCGATGCCGACCTCGTGGTCGGCCGGCGAAGGCCCGTACAGGCGGGCGTGTGGCCGTGGCACGCACGAGCCGGTAACGCCGTGATCGCGTCCCTGTTGCGGCGCAGGGGTTTGGACGTGCACGACATCGCACCGCTGCGCGTGTGCCGGCGGGAGGCGTTGCTGGCACTGGACGTCCAGGATCGCGCCTTCGGCTATCCGCTGGAACTGCTGGTGCGCGCGGCGGAGGCGGGCTGGCGGGTGCGCGAGGTCGACGTTTCCTACGGGCCCCGGGCGGCCGGCACCCGGTCGAAGGTGTCGGGCTCGGTGCGCGGCACGCTGCGGGCGGCACGGGACATGGCGGGGGTGCTGCGATGAGGTTCTGCCTGCTGATCATGGCGAAGTCGCCGGTGCCGGGCCAGGTGAAGACGCGGCTGTGCCCGCCGCTGTCGGCCGGGGAGGCGGCGGACGTGGCGGCGGCCTCGTTGCTGGACACGATCTCGGCGGCGCTGGACACCTCCGGCGCCGTGCCCGTGGTGGCGCTGGCCGGGGTGGTGCGGCGGGAGGACGTCCGCGACGCTCTGGCCGAGTGCGTGGTGATCCCGCAGCGCGGTGCCTCGTTCGCCGAGCGGCTCGTGCACGCGCACGCCGACATCGCGCGGTTCCGGATGCCGGTCCTGCAGATCGGAATGGACACCCCGCAGGTCACGCCGTCGCTGCTGGAGTCGTGCGCCGACTTCGGGGAGGCGGCGCTCGGGTTCGCGGAGGACGGCGGCTGGTGGGCGCTCGGGTTGCGGGACCCGCTGCGGGCCGCGGTGCTGCGGGATGTGCCGATGTCGCGTGCGGACACGGGAGCGCTGACGCTGGAGGCGTTGCACGGACTGGAGGTGCGGACGCTGCCGGTGCTGTCCGATGTGGACACCATGGCGGACGCCCGCGCGGTGGCCCTGCAGGTGCCGGGCAGCCGGTTCGCGGCGGAACTGGCCCAGGCGGCGGCGGTGGCCCGATGATGTTCGACCAGGCCCTGAAGGGTCATCCCGGCTGGCTCGACCTCCCCGGCACCCCCTCGCGCGAACTGAGCGTCGCCCGCTGGCACGCCGACGCGGACGGCGGCGACTCCGTCCTCCTCGACGCCTGCACCGGCCCCACCCTCGACGTCGGCTGCGGCCCCGGCCGTCTCGTCGCCGCACTGCTGGGCCGCCGGGTCCGGGCGCTCGGCGTCGACGTGTCCCCGGAGGCGATCCGGCGCACCACCGAACGCGGCGGCATCGCGATCCGCCGCGACGTGTTCGACCTGCTGCCGGGCGAGGGTCACTGGCAGCACGTCCTGCTGGCCGACGGCAACATCGGCATCGGCGGGGACCCGGCCGCCCTCCTGCGCCGCGTCCGGAACCTGCTGCGGCCCAGCGGAACCGTCGTCGTCGAGGTCGAGCCGCCGGGTGCGGGCCTGACGACCGGCCAGGCCCGGGTGCGCACCGAGGACACCCGCGGCCAGTGGTTCCCGTGGGCCTGGAGCGACGCGGAGTCCCTGACCGCCGACGGCCTCTTCCTGCTGTGGCAGACCGAACGCGCCGGGCGCTGGTTCGCGTGCTGGGAGCGGCTGTGAAACTCCCCGTCTTCAAAGCGCCCGTCTTCAAAGCGCCCGCCCACCACACGGGCGTGACGAGCCGGGTCGGCACGTGGCTCGGCATCACGTTCGGGCTGTGCTTCGTCACCGGCCTGATCAGCCACGGCGTGCAGCACGACTGGGTGTGGCCGACCCGTCCGGTCGACCTCTACCGCGTCACCCAGGGTGTGCACGTGATCTCCGGCGTCGCCTCGATCCCGTTGCTGCTGGCCAAGTTGTGGAGCGTCTACCCGAAGCTGTTCGAACGGCCGCTGGTGAAGTCCGTGCCGCACGCCCTGGAGCGCGGCTCGATCTTCGTGCTGATCGCGGCGTCGTTCTTCGAACTGGTCACCGGCTTGTTCAACGCGGCGCAGAACTACCCGTGGTCGTTCTACTTCCCCACCGTCCACTACGCGGTGGCGTGGATCGTGATCGGCGCCCTGCTGGTCCACGTCGCCGTCAAGATCCCGCTGATCCGCCGCACCCTCGAACCGGTGTCCGAAGAGCGGACCATCCTGTCCCGCAGGGCGTTCCTGCGCACCACCGCGCTCACGACCGGTGTCGCCGTAGTGGCGACGGCCGGTGTCACTGTGCCGTGGCTGCGCAAGATCTCCGTGCTGGCGTGGCGATCCGACGGCGACCTGCCGGTGAACCGAACGGCACAGGCCGCGAACGTGGTGGTGCCGCGGGACTGGCGGCTGAAGGCGGGCGCGAAGAGCTACTCGCTGGCCGAACTGCGGGCGATGCCGCAGACCACCGTCGACCTGCCGATCGCGTGCGTCGAGGGCTGGAGCCAGAACGCGACCTGGACCGGTGTCCGCGTCTCCGAGCTCGTGAGCGGAGGCGATGTGCGGGTCGAGTCGCTCGAGGAGGACGGGCTGTACCGGGCGACCACACTGCCGTCGGAGTTCGCCGAGGATCCGCTCACGCTGCTGGCACTGAGGCTCAACGGCGAGGAGCTCAGCCTGGACCACGGGTTCCCGTGCCGGCTGATCGCGCCGAACCGGCCGGGCGTGCTGCAGACGAAGTGGGTCACGTCGCTGGAGGTCCTGTGAGAGTCGTCCTCGGCGTCATCGGTGCGGGGCTGGGGGCCTGGGGTGCCTGGCTGCTCCTGCCCCAGATCACCGTCGAGCTCCTGCTCTGGCTCGGCGGCGGCGTGGTCCTGCACGACTTCCTGATCGCCCCGCTCGTCGGCGCCGCCGGGCTCGTGGTGAAACGGCCGTCCATCGGCATCGGCCTGACCGTGTCCGGTGTCGTCACGCTCCTCGCGGTGCCGCTGCTCTGGCGCGAGCACAGCGGGCCGGTGAACCCCGGCCTGCACGACCGCGACTACCCCATCGGAGTCGCGGTCGTGCTGGGCCTGACGTGGGCCGCCGTGGCCCTATACGAGGTCGCGGCGCACCTTCAGAAGCGTCGCCGCGCCGACGAAGAACACGACGTACCCGGCGAGGAACAACGCCGCGGTGGTGCCGCTCAGGTTCGTCAGCACGCCGGGGGCACTGGATCCACCGACGGCGCCGGCGAGGTTGCCGGCCGATCCGCCGGGCAGGACCTCGGTCAGCGACTCGACCGGCCCGAGCAGGGACCCCACGCCCCGCAACAGGTTCTCGGTCACGATCGCCCACATCAGGCCGAGGCCGACGGCCAGCGCGGGACCCTTGGTGACGACGCCGAGGAACACGCCGAACCCCGTCCACATGGCGGCGATCAGCAGTGACGCGCCCAGAGCCTTGAAGACGCCGAGGCCAGGCAGGCTCCAGTCCCAGCCCTCCAGTGACGCCACGGTCACCGCCGCGCTGAGGTTCACGACGAACGTGAGGGCCACCAGCAGCACCACGACGATCCCCAGCGCCCCGAGCGTGCCGGCCATCGCCGAAACCCGGCGCGGGCCGGCCGTCAGGGTCGTCTTCCAGGTGCCCCAGCCATATCCGCTGCCGACGGCCAGCGCCGCCAGCACGAGGACGATCGCACCGCCGAACATGGGCAGGCCGCGCACGACGGCCGCGCCGACGTTCTCCGGCTGCATCGCGCTGATCAGTTGCTGCTGGGACATCGAACGGGTGTTGGTGCCGCCGTTCAGGGCGAGGTAGTTGAACAAGTAGCCGAACGTCAGCGTCATCACCAGCCAGACGCCGATCAGCACCCAGGTCGCCGGCCACTTCCACAGCCTCAGCAGCTCCGCCTTCACGCTGCCCATCACGCCGCTCCCGTCATCTCGAAGAAGACCTCTTCCAGCGTCCGGCGCAGCGGCCGGACCTCCTGCACGTCCACGTCGGCGTGCACCAGCGTGCGCACCAACGCCCCTGCGTCCGTCTCTCGCACATGCAGCACGTCGCCGTGCACCGAGCTGCCCTCGATCAGCACGTGCGCCTTCTCGAGCGGGTCTGCCTTGACCAGCAGAACCGTCTCGCCGCGCAACTGGTCGACCGTGCTCTCGGCGACGAGCTTGCCGTTCGAGATCACGCCAACCCGGTCGCAGATCTCCTCGACCTCGCCGAGCAGGTGGCTCGACAGCAGCACCGTCTGGCCCTGCGCGGCCAGCGCCCGCACCAGGTCGCGCATGTCGGCCATGCCCGCCGGGTCGAGGCCGTTGGTCGGCTCGTCGAGGATCAGCAGTTCCGGCCGGCCGAGCAGGGCCGCGGCGACGCCGAGCCGTTGCTTCATGCCGAGCGAGTACCGGCGGAACTTCTCGGCGGCGGCGCCCACCAGGTCGACCTGTTCCAGCGCGGCCTCGACGTGCGTCCTGTCCACGCCCCGGCGGGCGGCGTGCACGCGCAGGTTGTCGCGGCCGGACAGGTAGGGGAAGAAGCCGGGGCCCTCGATCAGCGACCCGACCTTGAGCAACGCCCTGGGGGTGCCCGGCTTCTCGCCGAGGACCCTGGCGGATCCGCTGGTCGGCCTCACGAGCCCGAGCAGCATGCGGATCGTGGTCGTCTTGCCCGCGCCGTTGGGACCGAGGAACCCGTAGACCTCGCCCCGCCGCACGGACAGACTGACCTCGTCCACCACGGCGCGGTCGCCGTAGCGCTTCGTCAGCTTCTCCGTCGTCACGATCATGGGCTCGACTGTGGTCCCGCGCACGACCTGGGTCGTCCGCTCCGGAGCGTCATGAAGATACGCACATCTGCGTACGTCCCCGGTCGTATGGTCGGCGGCATGCGGATCACATGGCAGGACGGCGCGCTCACGGCGGCGCTGCTGTTCTTCGGCCTCGCGGGCACGCGGTTCGCCGCGCGTCTCCAAGGCGGCGAACCCCTCGACGCCCTCGCGTACGTGCTCATCGTCGTGGCGGCGTGCGGCCTGCTGTTCCGCACCGTGCGTCCGATGTGGACGGTGCCGGTCACAATCGCGTCGATCGTGGTCTACCTGGCGCTGGGCTACCCGTTCGGCCCGATCCTGGTGAGCGGTGTCGCCGCGATCTACGCGGTGGCCCTGTACGCGCGCATCGAACTCGCCGCCGCCAGTGCCCTGCTGTACGCGCTGGCGATCCTGCCGTGGTGGAACGACTCGCTGACGTCGTGGGTCACCTGGTCGGCCGGCTGGATCCTGCTGCCCGGTGCGGCGGGTGTGCTGATGAAGCTGCGCCGCCGGTCCGCTGTGGACGTTCGCGAGCGCACCGCGATCTCCGAACGGCTGCGGCTCGCCCAGGAGGTCCACGACGTCGTCGGCCACGGCCTGTCGGTGATCGCCATGCAGGCCGGCGTCGCGCTCTACGTGCTGGACAAGGATCCCGCGAAGGCGCGCGCGTCACTCGAAGCCATCCGCGACACGTCCAAGGAGGCGCTGGACGGCCTGCGGTCCGAACTGGACACCCTGCGCGGCTCGGCCCCGCTGGCACCGGTGATCACGCTCGACGACGTCCCGGCACTCGCGGCACGCATGCGCGAGGCAGGGCTGGAGGTGTCGGTCGAGGTCGCCGGGATCGAGCTGCCGGACACCTACCAGCTGGCCGTGTACCGGATCGTGCAGGAGTCGCTGACCAACGTGCTGCGCCACTCCTCCCCCGGTGTCACCGCGTCCGTCAGGGTCTACACCGTGCGCGACGAGCTGGTCGTCCACGTGACCGACACCGGCACGCCGGCCGCGTTCACCGAGGGCCACGGCATCACGGGCATGCGCTCGCGGGCCGAAGCGCTCGGCGGCACGCTCGAAGCCGACGCGGCGCAGGGCTTCTCGGTGATCGCCCGGATACCGTTGCCCGCATGATTCGCGTGGTGGTGGCCGACGACCAGCCGCTGGTCCGGATGGGGCTGCGGACGTTGATCGAGACCGAGGACGGCGTCCAGCTCGCCGGAGAGGCCGCCGACGGGCAGGAGGCACTGGCGCTGATCCAGGCGACGAAGCCGGACGTGGTGTTCCTCGACATCCGCATGCCGCTGATGGACGGCCTGGAGGTGTTGCGCCGCATCAGCGCCGACCCGGCGTGCGCCGAGGTCAGGATCATCATGCTCACGACGTTCGACCTCGACGAGTACGTGTTCGAGGCGCTGCGCACGGGCGCGTCCGGGTTCCTGGTGAAGGACTCCGACCCGGCGGACCTCCTGCGCGCGGTGCACGTGGTCGCCGACGGCGGTTCGCTGCTCTCGCCGTCCGTCACGCGCCGGGTGATCGACCGGTTCGCGTCCGGGGCGTCGGCGCGGCCCGTGCCGCACCTCGACAGGCTGACCGAACGCGAGCGGGAGATCATGCGGCACGTGGCGTCCGGCGCGTCCAACGACGAGATCGCCGCGGTGCTGGTGATCTCGCCCGCGACGGTGCGCACGCACGTGTCGCGGGCGATGGTGAAGCTGGGCGCACGCGATCGCGCCCAGCTCGTGGTGTTCGCCGTCCAGTCAGGCCTGACTTGATTCGAACGCGGCCTTGAGGCCCTGGGCGATCTCGGGCGGGATCGAGTCGTAGGCGCGCGGCGGCTGCGGGTCGTACTCGATGCCGACCTGCACGGCCTGCGCGACCACCTCGCCGAACTCGGCCTCGACCAGCCGCAACGCCATGTCGATGCCCGCCGACACGCCGGCGCCGCTGACGACCTTGCCGTCGAACACGACCCGGTCGGTGCTCACCTCGACGCCCCGCACCTCCAGGTCCTCCCGCGCGGCCCAGTGCGTCGTGGCCCTCGAGACCAGCCCGGCCTCGGCGAGCAGCGTCGACCCGGTGCACACCGACGTCGTCCACTTCGTCGTCGGGTGCACCTCCCGCAGCCACTCGACGACGCCGCCGGAGTCCTTCAGCAGTGCCTTCCAGTGCCCGGAGCCCGGCACCACCACGATGTCGGTCGACTTCAGCGAGTCGAACGTGTCGGTCGGCGTCACGACCAGCCCGTTGTCGGACTTCACGGGGTCGAGCGTCGCGGCGACGAACCGCGCGGAGACCACCGGCACGCTGGCCAGCACCTCGAACGGGCCGACGAAGTCGAGCGCCGTCATGTTCGGGTAGAGCACGAAAGTGGCTTCCATCAGGCAACCCCAGTGGTCCGGAAACGGGCGCGGTAGCTGCCCGGCGACACGCCGAGCACGCGCAGGAAGGCCCGTCGCAGGGTCTCGGACGAGCCGAACCCCGACTGGCGGGCGACGAGGTCGAGCGAGTCACCGCTGCTGGCCAGCCGGTCGGCGGCGGCCTCGACGCGGGCTCGTTCGACGTACTGCGCGGGCGAGACGCCCACGCTGCGGGAGAAGACCCTGGCGAAGTGCCGCACGCTCATCATGGCCTTGCGGGCCATGACCGGCACCGTCCACTCCCGCGTCGGATCGGCGTGGATGTCGTCGAGCAACGCGCGCAGCGAGCCGTCCGACACCGGCTTGGCACGGGTGTGCACGCTGAACTGCGATTGGCCGCCCGAGCGTTGCAGGAAGACGACCAGGTACTGCGCGATCCTGCGGGCCATTGCGGGCCCGTGGTCCTGCTCGACCATGGCCAGCGCCAGGTCGATGCCCGCCGTCACCCCTGCCGACGTGGCCACCTGGCCGTCGCACACGAAGATCGCGTCCGGCTCCACCTCGACGCCGCGGCTCTCCAGCTCACCGGTGAACGCCCAGTGCGTCGTCGCCCTCTTGCCCTTCAGCAGCCCGGCCCCGGCCAGCACCACGGCGCCCGTGCAGACCCCCGCGACGCGACGGGACCGCAACGCCAGCCGCCGCAGGTTCGTCGTGAGCACCGCGTCGGACGCGGCCTCGCCGTACCCCCAGCCGCCGACGACGAGCAGCGTGTCGATCGGACGGTCCAGCGTGAGCAGATCGGCGCCCGCCTCGACGCGCACGCCCGCGGTGGCGGTGAACGGTCCTCCCCCGAGCGTGGCGACGGTGACCTGGTAGCGCTGCTCGCCGTAGTTCGCCGCCTGGAACACCTCTATCGGCCCCGCCAGGTCCAGCAACGCGGTGTGGTCGTAGCCGACCACGACTATCTCCCTCAGATTCCCCACACCTCCACTTTCCTCATCCCCGCCTGAGGCGGCAACGACATATCCCCCTCGCATTCGGCCACCCACGTAAACTGGCGCACGATGCGCAAAGTGCTCTTCTTCGCGGTGACCGGCCTGCTCACGATGGTGCTGGTCGTGAGCGACCACGTGTTCCCGCCGCCCTCCGACGCGGACAGGGAGACCAGGACAGCGGTCGTCGCGCTGGGCGACAGCACGATGTCCGGCGAGGGCGCCGGCTCCTACGAGGCGGGCACCGACGGCGAGGACGGCGGCAACTGGTGCCACCGCTCGCGCGTGGCCGAGCTCGTGAAGACCTCGTTCGAGGCCGACCAGAAGATCAACCTGGCGTGCTCGGGCGCGAACTCCGACAAGCTGCGCAACGAGCAGCTGCCCCGGCTGCGCACGATCGCCGGCTCGAACCAGGTCGTCGCCATCGTCGTGGCCGTGGGCGCGAACGACGACCCGCGTTTCTCCGAGATCCTCAACAAGTGCTTCGAGGCGTGGGGCAAGCGCAGCGACTGCACGTCGTCCGTGGCACCGGAGTGGACCAAGCGCGTGCGGCGGATGGTCCCGAAGGTCGAGAACACGCTGAAGGCCATCCGCCAGACCATGCGCGACTCCGGCTACCTCGACTCCTCCTACCAGCTGGTCGTGCAGTCGTACGCGGCACCCGTGTCACCGAAGATGCCCCAGTCGCTGCAGAACCTGTCCGGTTGCCCGCTGCGCACCGCCGACCTGGAATGGGTCGTCGAGGAGGCCGTGCCGGAGCTGTCGAACGGCCTGCGCGCCGCCGCGGGCAAGGTCAACGCGCGCTTTCTCGACCTGGCCCGGGCCGGCGAGGGCCACGAGGCGTGCGTGGGCGGGGACGAGCCGGAGACCGAGTGGTTCACCCGGCTGACGGTCGACTTCGACGGTCTGAAGGACCAGAGGCGCGCATCGCACGCGTTGCAGGAGTCGTTCCACCCCAACGCGCGTGGTCACGAGCAGATCGGGCGGTGCCTCACCGAGTTCCTGGCCTCGGACAAGCGCGACGGGGCGTGCGTGCCGCGGCTGGACGGCTCGCTCGGCCTCACCACCGAAAGTTAGACCCAGCGTTTCAGTTCGTGCTGGGGCCAGCCGGGGTCACCCGTCCGGGCGAACCTCGCCCAGGCCGCCGCGATGTCACCGCGGAACATGTCCGGCACGTCCGCACCGTGGTGCGCCGGCGTCCGGGCGTAGATCGACCGGAACGCGCGCCCGTGTTCGTCCGCCAGCCGCATCGTCGGGCGCTGGAACAGTTCCGCGTCCTCATCGGCCGTGTGGCAGACCATCAGGTCCACGTCGTACGGGCCTTCCAACGGACTGCGCGGCAGCGTGTCGCCGTCGACGACCGGTTGGTACAGCACGACTTGCGGGTCTGCGCGCCGCTGCACCTCGACGGCTTCGAGCGGCGTGAAGAACCGCCCGGCGAGGCTGTGCGCGATCGCCCGGTGGAACAGGCCGGCGGCGGACGGCATGACCATCAGGCTCGCAACGGTCTGCGCACCGGACGACTGACCGGCCACGGTGACGTTCGCCGGATCTCCGCCGTAGCGCGCGATGTTGCGCTGGATCCACCGCAACGCGGACACGACGTCGAGCAGGCCGCGGTTGTGCGGAACCCCTTCCAGGACGCCATATCCGTCAACGGCGAGCCGGTAGTCGCAGCTGACGAACACGATCCCGTGCGAGGCGATGACGTCACCCGCGTACTCGGGTTGTGCCGACGAGCCGACGGTGTTCGCGCCGCCGTGGACCCAGAGGAGCACCGGCGCCCCGGAGTCCACTGTGGACCAGACGTTCAGCGTGTGCCGGTCGCCGAACGCGCCGGTCGGCTCGCCGTCGCAGTCCACCGGTGGGTGGAGGCGCAGCGGGCCGACCGGCGGTTCCGCGTAACGGATGCCGAGGTTCAGGCCGTCACCTGGTGCGAGACCGGCAGCACGCGCAGGTTCGCCGCCGCCCGTTCCAGCTGGGAGAGCACGCTCGGGCGCATCCCCGCGATCTCCTGGTCCGCGGCCGGTCCGGCGATCTCCTGCAGCAGCACCTGCTGCGGGTGGTCACCCTCGGCCTCGGCCACCGCGAGCACCCGGAAGGGCGTGCCGGGCGGGAAGACCACGCGTTCCTCGGTGGCCACGGCGACGCGGTCGGTCACCTCGACCACCCGGCCGGTGACCGACCAGATCAGGTACTCGGTGACGCCGTCGACGCGCTGGGACGGGTTCGCGACGGCGTCCAGCAGGCCGTGCTCCACCAGGACCTCGCCGTGGCGGTAGCGCCGCGGGCCCGTGGGACCGCTCACGCCCCACACCGCCGCGATGCCGTTGTGCACGGGCAGGCGGTTCAGACCCGAGACGATGCACGCGACGTACGGGCGCAGACGGCCCAGGCGTCCCATGCGGAGCGTCTCGACGACCATCTCCTCGTCCTGCGACACGCACGCCAGCAACGCCGTGAGGTCGGTGACCATGGCCTCGAACGCGGCCGGGTCCTCCTCCGCGTCCGGACGCTGGGAGAGCAGGCGGACGACCGTCGCCGCGTGCACGCCGTAGCGCTCGCCGAGAGCACGGCGGACCGTGTCGCGTTCGGCGTCGGAGCTGCTGTGGTCCGGGGCGATCGTCTCGCGGTCGCCGTTGTCCTCCGGCGGGGCCTCCCACTGGGCCAGCGGCTGCAGCGGGAGCGGACCGTCGACGCGGAACCGCACCGGGGTGTGGTCCGGGTCGTCCGACGGGAACGCGGCCTCGTCCGGGTCGTCCGCCAGTGCGTGCGACGTCACGGTCGCGATCGCCGGACCCGCGCCCATGCTCGCGTACGCGGGTCTGTCCTGTTCGGGTTCGACCGGCGTGACGGCGGTGAAGAAGCCGGTGCCGTTGTCCGCGGGCTCCCGCGTCGACAGCGTGTGCGCCGCCGAGCTCAGAGCCGCTACCGGGCTGCTGACCGGAGGCGGCGGTGCGATCACCTTGGAGTCGCAGAACACCAGGCGCAGGAGCTTGCGCACCTCGGGTTCCAGGCGTTCCACGAGAGCAGCGCCGTGCACCGCGACCGCACCGGGCGTCGTGCGCCCTGGCGTGCCCACGGTCAGACGAGCCCACTCCGGGTCCAACGGCAGAGTGCGCACCTCGCCGGCGTTGTACGGCTCATCCTGCTCGCGCACCCACAGGCCTGAGGGCACGACTTCGAGCACCACGCCGTCGCCGAGCGCGAACACCCCGGGCGAGACCTCGTTCAGGCCCTGCACGGGCGCCCGGTAGCCGGAGACCACGGGCACGGCCTCGTCCGGCACGCACAGCACCTCGGTGACGAACGGGCGCCACGTCTGCTGCCCGCGCGGGTCGACCGCGATCACCGCGGGTCCGCCCCCGCGCAGGTTGCCCACCGGCAGGCCGGTGAACATCGCGATCGGCTCGCCGATCTGGTCGGCGACGAGGCTGCCGATGGCGGCGTCGATGCCGTACGGCACGAGCCGCACGCGTGACCGGGCCGCCTGGGGCAGCGCCGTGAGCAGGCGGCACACCTCGTCGATCGGGATCGACGACTGGCCGGGCCCGCCGACGACGACCGTCAGCACGTTGTCGCGGCACGGCAGCGCCACGATCGGCCGCGAGTCCTGGGCGGCCGGGTCGAACGGCGGCTGCTGCGCGCGCAGCCACAGTCCGCTCGGGATCGGCTCGGAAATGCCGATCTCACCCGTCGGCCACGGCGAGTTCGGGTCCATCGCCTCCCACTGCGGCACCGGGAAACGGCGGCCGTACGGCATCGGGGACGCGTTCGGCTGGAACTTCACCCAGCTGCCGTAGCCCTGCGTGCCGACGACGAACGCGGCACCGGGCACCGTGGTCAGCACGCCGTCCGGCGCCACGACCTCGGCCTGCAGCTGCTCGGCGAGCCACTGCGCGGGAGCGGTCGGCCGCATCGTGCCGGCGTGCGAGACCGCGAGCCGGATGGGCCCGCGGCCGTGCAGCGCCGTCACGACGTGCGGCCAGAAAGTGCTTTGGTCCCCGCCCGGGAAGTCGACCACGACGACGGTGCGGCCGTTGTCGGCCGGAAGCGCGCGGGCAAGACCCGCGGCGCCCTGGCTCGGGCCCTCGGGAGCGGAGACGACGAGCGTCGACCCCACGGAGTTCGCCGCGAACGGCGTCCTCTGGGGTACCGGCTCCGGCTGCGGTGTCGCTGCCGGGGGCTGCTCGACGGGATACAGATCCAGGTCCTGGTCGGTGCTCGTGATGGTCTGAACTCCGAAACTGCTCTGGCCAGAACTCTGCTGGGTCTGTGGTTGCTGGTCGCCATGGGCGGCGGCACGTCGGCCCATCAAGCGCCTGATCACCTCCGTGCCATCCCGGTCACTCGCCCTTTCGGCTTAATCGGGCAACGGTCGTGCACGCTATCAAGACGCGCCGCACTTCCGTCACCCAGTCGGGTTATTTGATCTCATCCGATCGATACCCACACAGCCCGTGCTCGTCCGCACACTCCGTCAGGTCCAATGATGGCGGACGCCGAGTAGGCCTTGCGCCCGTCCCTTCCAAGCTCCCACGCCAGGAGCACGTGGTCCACGCCCAGTTCGACCGGCCGTTCCACCTGCGCGACGAAGGTGCCGAGCACGAAGGCAGGGCCACCGTCCGGTGCGACGGGCTGCGCGGACGGACAGTCGAGCGCGGCCCAGACGATCTCCGGGAGCACGTTGGTCCCGTCGTTCGGCAGGACGTCCGTCGGCGTCCACACGCCGGCCCACTCGCTGCGGCCGTCGAGCGGGCCGAGCAGCGCGGCGATGCCGTCCTCGCGGCCGGGACCGCAGCCGAAGCACGTCGGGAACGGGTGGTTGTCACGCCACGGCACCTTCGCGGACGCCTTCAGCGACTCGTCGAGCGTCGGCGCGGCGGGAACCTTCAGGTCGAGCGCCGCGGGCTCGGCCGAGGCGATCACGACGTCACCGTCGAGCAGTTGCCCGTCGCTGACCTGCATCTCCCGGTCCAGCGGCACCGGCTTGCGCAACCGGACGCTCACGGCCCGTGCGTCGACGTGCGCGGCGAGCAGACCGGCCGAGTACCCGCCGTTGCCCATGCCGGGAGGCCCGTTGAACCTGCTCGCGACCGTCACCGTGCTCATTCCAGGCCCTCCGCGTACACCCACTGGCCGTTCTCCCTGATGAACCTGCTCCGCTCGTGCACGACACCGCCGACGTAGTGCGCCCGGAACTCCACCACACCCTCGGCCTGGAGCAGACCGCCGTTCTCGGTCGACAGGATTTCGAGCTTCAGCCAGCGGTCGGTCGAGTCGATCCCGGCGCTCGAGGGACGGTGCCTCGCGGCCCACGTGCGCAGCAGGTAGTCCTCATCGGACACGGCGAAAGCGCTGTAGCGAGAACGCATCAGCTGCTCGGCGGTGGCCGCTTTGCGGGCCCCGGAGTGCAGCGCACCGCAACAGTCCACATAGGACTGACCGGTACCGCAGGGGCACAGTTTGTTGGTCACGTCCACATTGTGCCTGGTGAACCCGTTAGAACCGATGTCGCGCCCCGTACGTACCCCTTGTCAAGACTGACTCGCGGGAGGCAGAGGAGACGGCAGTGAGTGTCGACAGCAGGACTGAGCTCGTACCGCTGCGCACGTGGTTCGGGCTCCGATGGCGCGGTTACGACCGCGACGAGGTGGACGACTACGTCGCCGAGCTGGAAGCCGAACTTCGCCTGGTCACAGCCGACCGCGACGCCTCGGAAGCTCGCGCGGAGGCCCTGGCCGCAAGACTGGTCACGGTCCAGGAGGAGAACGCAGCCCTGCAGGACGGCCTGCACCGCATCTGCCTGACCCCGATCGACCTGAAGGGCCTGCCCGAACGGCTCGCCCGGATGGTCGCCCTGGCCGAGGAAGAACGCCGTGACGTCATCAGGGATGCCCAGCTCAAGGCGTTGATGATCGTGGGCGAGGCCGAACAACGGGCCCGCCGGCTCGACGAGGAGGCGGCCGAGAAGCGCGACGGGATCCGCGAGGACTTCCGGCTCGCCATGTCGGCCCGCCGCGCCGAGGCGATGCGGGCCCTGGCCGAACTGCGCAACGTCGCCCGTGACGAGGCGGACCGCATCGTCGCGGAGGCGAAGATCCAGAGCCTCCACATCGAGTAGCCCTTCCGAGAGGATCAGGCAAGAAGCCGACAGCTTTGATCTCCTACCAGCACTGCCTCACCTGGTCTGCTTGGTTCATCAGAAACCAGGCAGACCAGAGAAGGCGGTAGGAACATGTCGGTAGCGATCGTGACCGGTGGCAGCTCGGGCATCGGCTGGAGCACCGCGGTGGAACTGGCCGGGCGGGGCGCCGCCGTGATCCTCACCTACAGCTCCAACGAGGCAGGCGCCAAGCAGGCCGTGGCGGCCATCGAGCAGAACGGCGGCAAGGCCACCGCGCTGCACCTGGACGTCGGCCGCAGCGACACCTTCGCGGCGTTCCGGAACCGGGTGGGCGAAGTGCTGCACGGCTGGGGCCGGGACGACTTCGACGTGCTCGTCAACAACGCGGGCTTCTCCCAGACCGCCCTGTTCCCCGACACGACGGAAGAACTCTTCGACAAGCTCTACCGGGTCCTGCTCAAGGGCCCGTTCTTCCTCACCCAGACCCTGCTCCCGCTCCTCGCGGACGGCGGCGCGGTGATCAACACGACCAGCAGCTCCACCGACCAGCCCGAGCCCGGCTACTCCGGCTACGCCAGCATGAAGGGTGCCCTGGTCGTGCTGACGCGCTACCTGGCCAAGGAGCTCAGCCCGCGCCGCATCCGCGTCAACTCCGTCTCCCCCGGCGCCACCCGCACCAGGCTGGGCGGCGACGCCTTCGAGAAGTTCCCGGAGTTCATCCCCTTGCTGGCCGAGAAGACCGCGCTGGGCCGTGTCGGTGAGCCCGGCGACGTGGCGGTGGCGATCGCGGCGCTCGCCGGTGAGGACGGCCGGTGGATCACCGCGCAGAACGTCGAGGTGTCCGGCGGCTTCGGGCTCTAGGTGCGGTCGCCGTTGCCCGCTACTGCATGTTCGTGACGTGCCGGTGCGCCGGGGAAGCGACACACGTGTAGAGCTGCAGGTTGTAGCCGCGGCCGATGCTGAGCATCGTCGGCTCGTGCGCGGCCGGGTAGGGCGGGTGAACGACCTCGGCGTCCTCGAGCGGCTGCCAGCTCTTCACACCGTCCCACTCGGAGCTGGCGATGGTCAGCAGCGGCTCGACGTCCGCGCCACAATCCGGACAGGACATGGGAGACGGGTCGGAGAAGCTCCACGGCCCGTACCCACCGGCCTTGCAGCCGGGGGCGACGGACAGGTCGTACTGGTACCTCGCCGACTCCCGGTCCTCCCACTCCCTGACCTCCCGGGCCAGGCCGGCGGGCAGGCAATGCGGAGCCGGGTACTCCGTGACCTCCTCCGGGTGCAGCACACAGGGCTGCGGCAGGTAGTTGTCGTCGACCGCCGACGGCAGTGGAGGGTCGATCAGCAGGTCCGTCACCTCGGCCACGACCCGCCAGCGCAGCACGGTGCTCGGCACGTAGCCGTCGTCCTCGTGGTCGAACGGGCACCACAGCACCTGCAGCAGATCTGCGCCGTCCGGGCGGGGCAGGCAAGGAACGTCCCGCGCGTACAACTGGGCCACCGGCACCATCGGCAACGGCCCGTCCTGGACGATCGGCGTGCCGTCGTCCACGCGGTCGACGACCACCTTCTCCTCCGCGGTCAGCAGGTTCACCCCTCGCTCACGCGGACGGGCCCACGCTTCCGCCAGAATCCGCCGCCGCGCCATCACATCGACGATGCTCGCACCGTCCACTGTGGAGTCGGCGTGCACGGCGCAGGCAGGCCACGGTTCCCCCGCCGGCCACCACAACGGACCGCCGAACGAGCTGTCCGCCGCGCTCGGTTCACCTGGCCTCGGGTGCAGCCGCACAGCGGTGCGGGCCAGGGATGCCATGCGGGGAAGGTGCTGCGCCAGATCGACCGGACGCGGCGGAGTGGTGCGGGGCATGGCGGAATGCTAGCCGCGCCTGACCGGCGGGGAGGCCGAGTCCATCGACATTGCCAGAGCCGCCCGACTACTTGCGACGCACGACGCCATCCAGCACGACCTCGACGTCATGTCGTCACCGACACTCGCCCTGCGGCTGGCGTTCATCAAGAAGAAGCGACCCAAGGCAGCGAAGAAGAAGCGCCTGCAGAACCTGCCGTGCAGATGCCGTTGGTGCAACAGCGCAGCCAGGACTCAGTACCGGCCGGGCCCAGCCACTCCGGATCACCTCCGTGGTGTCCGGAGGCCTGCCAGGCTCGTCCAGAAGACACTGAACTGTGGACTCGCCGGCGAGGAGCAGCTCCTCCTCGCCGGCGTCGGACTCGGCTAGTCCCGTTCGATCAGGTGCCCGATGATGTTCGGACCGGGGTGCGCGTGGCCTGAGCCGTCGCGGCGCGGGTCGATGGCAGGCAACTCCACCGGCGTGCCCTTGTCGTCCGCACCGGCCGGGCGCGCGCCGATCCACGCGAGCACCAGGTGCGTCTCGCCCTTGAGGAAGCGCTGCGACCGCACGCCGCCCGTCGCACGCCCCTTGGCCGGGTACTCGCTGAACGGCGTGACCTTCACGCTCTGGCCGGACGAGGTGACGACCATCGGCTCGCCGTGTTCGTCGTCGTCCGTGCGGATCGCGCCGAAGAACACCACGTACGCGTCACCGCTCAGGTTGATGCCCGCCATACCGCCGCCCTTGAGGCCCTGCGGCCGCACGAGCTTCGCGTCGTAGCGCAGGAGCGACGAGTCGGAGCTGACGAACGCGAGGGTCTCGCTGCCGTCGGTGAGCCAGGTGCAGCCGACGATCTCGTCGCCGTCCTTGAGCGAGATGACCTCGAACTCGTCCGAGCGGACCGGCCACTCCGGCACGCAGATCTTCACGGTGCCCAGCTTCGTGCCCAGCGCGATGCCCGGTGAGTCCTTCGGGTCGAGCGGCGCGATGCCGACGACCTTCTCGCCCTTGTTCAGCGGCACCAGCTCGGAGGCCGCCATGCCGCCGCGCATCGAGACCGTGCCGCTTTGATCCGGCAGCACGGGTAGTGGGAGCACGTCCGTCTTGAACGCGCGGCCCAGGTTCGTGATGAGGACGACCTGGCCTCGCGCCGTGGAGTGCACCACGGCCAGCACAGCGTCGTGCTTCACGCGGCCCGCCCGGCGCTTGCCCTCGGACGCCTCCTCCGACTCGGCCGCCGTGCGCGCGACGAGACCGGCGGCGCTCAGGATCACCTGGCACGGATCGTCCGCGACCTCCAGCGGACCGGCGGGCTTGGACGCCGCCAGCACCTCCTTGAGGTCACCGTCGATGAGGCTCGTGCGGCGCTCGCCGCCCAGGTCCTTCGCCACGGCCGCGAGCTCGGTCGAGACGAGCTTCCTGAGCACGCCCTCGTCGTCCAGGATCGCGGTGAGCTCCGCGATCTCCTTGCGCAGCTTGTCCTGCTCGTTCTCGAGCTCGAGCTTGTCGAACTTGGTCAGGCGCCGCAGCGGCGTGTCGAGGATGTACGAGGCCTGGATCTCCGACAGCTTGAACTGCTTCATCAGGCCGTCCTTGGCGGCAGTCGCGTTCTCACTGCCCCGGATCAGCTTGATGACCTTGTCGATGTCGAGCAGGGCCAGCAACAGGCCCTCGACCAGGTGCAGGCGTTCCTCGCGCTTGCGGCGGCGGAACTTCGTGCGCCGCGTGACGACCTCGTAGCGGTGCTGGAGGAACACCTCCAGCAGCTGCTTGAGCCCCAGCGTCTGAGGCTGGCCGTCGACCAGCACCAGGTTGTTGATGCCGAACGACTGCTCCATCGGCGTCAGCCGGTAGAGGTCCGCGAGCAGGGCCTGCGGGTTGACGCCGACCTTGCACTCGATGACGAGCCGGATGCCGTTCTCGCGGTCGGTCAGGTCCTTGACGTCCGCGATGCCCGTGAGGCGCTTGGACTTGTTGACCTCGTCGGTGATCTTCTCGACGATCCGCTCCGACCCCACGCCGTACGGGAGCTCGGTGACCGTGATGGCCTGACGCCCGCGGGAGCCTTCGAGCGGACCGGTCTCGACCTTCGCGCGCATGCGCACGACGCCTCGCCCGGTCTCGTAGGCCTTCCGGACCTCGTCCAGGCCGAGCAGGATGCCTCCGGTCGGCAGGTCAGGGCCTGGAATGAACTCCATCAGCTTGTCGAGGTCGGCTTCAGGGTGGTTGATCAGCCACCGCGCCGCGCCCACGACCTCGCGGAGGTTGTGCGGAATCATGTTCGTGGCCATGCCGACCGCGATGCCCGACGTGCCGTTGACCAGCAAGTTCGGGAACGCCGCCGGCAACACCGTCGGCTCTTCCAGCGAACCGTCGTAGTTCGGCCGGAAGTCGACCGTGTCCTCGTTCAGCTCACCGACCAGCTGCATCGCCGCGTGGGACATGC
Source organism: Lentzea californiensis (assembly GCF_024648825.1). Classification (GTDB taxonomy): domain Bacteria; phylum Actinomycetota; class Actinomycetes; order Mycobacteriales; family Pseudonocardiaceae; genus Lentzea; species Lentzea californiensis. The sequence goes on along the minus strand of NZ_JANBBE010000011.1, from coordinate 140,418 downwards.
GCGCTTCGGTGTTGTGGTTGACGAACCCGCCCGCGAGGAACGAGTGGTCCTCCGAAACGACCCGGACCGAGTAGACCTCGGCCGGTTCCGCAGCCTCGACCGTGGTCACCGGCTCGAATCGATAGCCGGAATCCATGATCGGCAGGATCGTCGCGAGGATCTCCGGGTCCTTGATCCGGTCGATGATCCTCAGCCGCTCGGTCTCCCAGCGCTCGACCCTGTCGAAGTTGTGCTGGGTCAGCCACTTGCGACCGCTGCCCCGGCGGTCGAAGTCGAGCGCGCTCCGAACGTAGTCAGCGACGAACGGCACGGAGTCCTGGCTGAGCCGGTGCGGTCGCAGCGGCGAATGCTTCAGCAGGTCCTTCAGCTTCGCCTGCTTGGTCTTGAGGAAGCCGACGCGCTCGGCGAAGGCCGTGACGTTGCGCAGCCCGGAGACGACCAGTCGGTGTTCCACCGCGCCGCTGACACGGACGTAGCGGCGATGCGCGGCGATGACGCCGAACTCCGCAAGCAGCTCCTGCATCTCAGCGGTGAGTCGCTCGCTGTAAGACGAGTACTGAACCGTGAAGCCGTCCTTCGCGACGCGGCAGCCGCCGTCACCTTCGAACGCCGCCATCAGGAAGGCGCGCTTGACGCCCCAGCCACCGCGCCAGACGCACTCCGGCACGAACTTGTCTCGTGCCTGGTGGCCGATGAGTTCTGCCAACGGACTCGCCCGGAAGGCGTCCATGCCACCCGAACACTCCTGAACGTCGAGCTCCCAGATCTTCTTCCGGTCCCGGCGCGTCTCCCGCTCGTTGAGGTGGCGCTGGCCGCCGACCACCTGGTCGTAAGCGTGCAGGACCTCACCGAAGAAGTGCTCGTCGGTGTTGTTGAACCCAGCCCGCGTCTCGGACGCAAAGCCCTCCGACACCCATGCCCCGGCGAGAACTCCGAGGACGTACTCCTGCGCGGTGGGGGTGATCTGAGACCAGGCGTTCCGGGCTACGGCCACGACCGCGCCGGGCTTGAGCTCATCCAGGCGCCGCCACTGGAACAGTGGCACACCCATTGGCGCCTCAAGGCAGAGGACTAGGTGGTTTTCGCTGCCACGGACCGAAAATCCGGACTTCGTGGTCATCCGAAGCGTCGGGTGCACACCGGAGTTGAAGACCTTGTCGACCTGGACGGCCTTGCCGTCCTTGTCGAGCACCTCGAAGTCGGCATCGGCCTCGGAATCAGCAGGAAGATTGACCAGGTCAGCGATTCGCGCGCTCGAACCATCGGCGAGCCGAATCCTGGTGTCGCCGACGAGACAGTATCGGCTCGCGGCCGGTCCATCGTCTGGTGACCCGAAGTTTCCATGCCCGTCGATCAACGGCTCGTTCAGGCTGAAGTCCTGTGCGAGACGGACCAGCGCGTCGTAGATCGCTGTGTCTCCGTGCGGGTGGTAGCGGCCCATCGTGTCGCCGACCACGCGAGACGACTTCACGTACGGCGATGTTGGCCGCTGTCCGTTGTCGTGCATCGAGTAGAGGATGCGGCGGTGCACCGGCTTGAGGCCGTCCCGCGCGTCCGGAAGTGCCCGCGAGTGGATGACCGAGTACGCGTACTCCAGGTACGAGTCCTCGATCTCCGTCTTCAGCGGGTTGTCGAGCACCTTGGCGCCGGCCCGGTCGAACGCGGCTGGGTCGACCTTGGTCGTGGGTCCCTTGCGGCGTGCCATGACTTCGTGACTCCGTCTGTCTCTTGAAGGCTTAGAGGTCGATGGCCGACTGGTCGACCCGTGCGGCGGACTCGACGAGCCAGTTCCGGCGCGGTTCGACCTTCTCGCCCATCAGCAGTTCGAGGGCTTGCTCGGCGGCGTCGACGTCGACCATGGTGATGCGGCGGACCGAACGGGTGGAGGGATTCATCGTGGTGTCCCACAACTCGTCCGCGTCCATCTCGCCCAGGCCCTTGAACCGCGGCACCGGCGTGACGACCTGCTTGCCGGCCCTCTCCAGCGACGCGACCTTCTGCTCCATCTGGCGCTGGGTGAAGGTGAAGTGCGTTTCGGGGTTGCGGCCCCGCGTCATGACCTTGTGCAACGGGGGCATGGCCGCGTAGAGGCGGCCGTCCTCGATCACCGGGCGCATGTACTTGGCGAACAACGTGATCAGCAACGTGCGGATGTGGCTGCCGTCGACGTCCGCGTCCGCCATCAGGATCACTCGGCCGTACCGCATCTGCGGGAGGTCGAAGGTGCGGCCGGTGCCGGCGCCGAGGACCTGGACGATGGACGCGATCTCGGCGTTGCGCAGCGTGTCGGCCAGCGAGGCCTTCTGCACGTTGAGAATCTTGCCGCGCAAGGGGAGCAGCGCCTGGTACTCGGAGACGCGCGCCATTCTGGCCGAGCCGAGGGCGCTGTCGCCTTCCACGAGGAAAAGCTCAGAACGGGACACCCCCGTGGTGCGGCAGTCGACCAGCTTGGCCGGCATGGCCGCGCCCTCGAGCGCGGTCTTGCGGCGTGCCGCGTCCTTCTGCTGCTTCTGCGTGAGCCGGACGCGCGAGGCGTCGACGACCTTCTGCAGCACGGTCTTGGCTTCGAGCTTGGTCTTGCGGTCCTCGGTCCACGCGCGGATCTGCTGGTCGACGATGCCCTGCAGCACCTTGGTGATGCCGGCGGTGGAGAGCTCGTCCTTGGTCTGCGAGGTGAACTGCGGTTCGGGGATGCGGACGTGGATGACGGCGGTCATGCCTTCGAGCACGTCGTCCAGGGTCGGCATCTCCTCCTTCGGCTTGAGCAGGCCGCGGGTCTTGGAGATGGCGTCCTGCACCGACTTCACGACGGCGCGGTCGAAGCCGCGGCGGTGTGTGCCGCCGTGCACGTTGCGGATCGTGTTGGTGAAGCATTCGACGATGCGTTCGTAGCCGGTGCCCCAGCGCAGCGCCACCTCGATCTCGGCCTGACGCTCCACTTTGGACCGCATCACGCCGTTCTCGTCGGCGGCGTTCTCGAAGTAGGTGCCGGTGCCGGTGATCACCAGCGTGCCGGAGACCGCTCGGTCGCCCGAGGGGGCGAGGAAGTCGACCATGTCGGTGAGGCCGTTGGGGTACTGGAAGACCTCTTCGGAGATCGAGTCTTCCAGGGCGGCCCGCAGGACGTAGGTGACGCCGGGGACGAGGAACGCCGTGTTGCGCAGCTTCTGGCGGACGGTCTCCACGTCGAGCGCGGCGCCGTTCTCGAAGTAACGGGCGTCGTACCAGTAGCGGGTCGAGGTGCCGGTCGACTCGTTGCGCTTCATCTTGCCGACGACGTTCAGCCCGTTCTGGCGGGTGAACTTGGCCTTGGGGCCGGGGCCGTCGAAGACGCCGGGAACGCCGTGGGCGAACGACATCTCGTGGACCTTGCCGCCGCGCCGCACGGTGACGTCGTAGCGGTGGGAGAGGGCGTTGACGGCGGAGGCGCCGACGCCGTGCAGGCCGCCGGAGGTCTTGTAGCCGGAGCCGCCGAACTTGCCGCCGGCGTGCAGCTTGGTGAGCACCAGTTCCACACCGGACAGACCGGACTTCGCGTGCACGTCGGTCGGGATGCCGCGGCCGTCGTCGTCGACCTGGACGCTGCCGTCGGCGTGCAGGGTCACCACGATCTTCGTCGCGTGCCCGGCGACGCCCTCGTCGGTGGAGTTGTCGACGATCTCGCTGAAGAGGTGGTTGATGCCCCGGCTGTCGGTGGACCCGATGTACATGCCTGGCCGTTTGCGTACGGCCTCCAGACCTTCCAGGTGGGTGAGGTCGTCGGCCCCGTACAGGGTCTCTGCGGTCACGGGTATTGCTCCCTGATTGTGTGCGGACTGCCAGCAGGGTATCCGCACCCACCGACAATATTTCGCAAGACGCCCGTCACGGTCGCGGAAACCGCCCTGGGTGGTGCGTCACAAAGCCCGGCGCCACGGTCTCCTCACGGGGTGGAGTCGTGGTCCAGTCCTGGAGTACCCGCATCTCAGGGCCGTGCTGACCGGCCAGGGAGTTCAGGTCGGCGTGCTGCCAGCAGCCGGTCGAGATGCGGTCTTCGAGGACACGCGGAGCGACGAGTTCCTCTGCCGCCGTGTGCATGCGGTGCCCGGCGCGGTTGACGAAGAGTTGTCGTACGTCACGTCCGCGGTAGGCGCCGGAGTGCTCGGCCGGGGTGGAGTCGCCGAGCGCCTGCAGCGTCACGACGGGTGAGCGGGGCCGGCCGGAGGGGTCGCCGGAGGATCGGAGCCAGCGGACGGCGGAGGCGTCCGCGGAGACCCGTGGAGCGGCCGCCAGGGAGACGAGGTCGTCTTCGAGGACCACTCCGGCTTCACGGTGGGCCGCCGGCACCAGCTGCCTCTGGGACGACCGATCGAGCAGCCGGCGGTAGTCCACACCCGTGTTCCAGCTCGGGTTGCCACCGGCGCGCGCCTCGATGTCGGCGCGGCCGCTGCCCCACGCGAGCGACCTGGCGAGCGTTCGGTCGTGAACGGCTGCCTGCGTCACCGCCTCCACCACTTCCACCGGACGGGGTTCGTGCACCCGTGACCAGGCAGGGATACCCGCTACGGCGTTGGCCAACGCCAGCCGGGCGCGTCCGGTCGCCCGATCCCAGCGCCGCGTCGACGGCCGCGACCGCCCGCGTCTCGTTCGAAGCCACATCGGAGATCCGCACGACCTCCAGGGACGGTTGCAGCAGGGTCCGGATGACGAACCCGAGGTCGAGCAGCTGGTTGGACCGCTCGACGGCCCCTCCGAGCGCCCCGCACAGGGCCAGCACGCCGTCGAACCGGCCGCGCTCCCCCAGCACCACGGAGGTGAGCCCGCCCAGTGACGATCCCCAGGCGATCACGCGCCGGGGACGTCCCACGGCACCCGAGAACCACGACACGAGCGCGGGTTGGTCGCGCAACGCGTCGGGCACCGAGTGGCCGTGCGGAACGCTGTACCGGGAGGCTGCGAGAGCGTAGCCACGCTTCAGGAGGTCAGCACGCGCGGCAGGCCGTGAGGCCATCTCGATCGGCGGCGTGTACCCGGCGGGATAGGTGCCGTGGCTGTAGAGCAGAAGCGTTCCGTTCCAAGGAGATGGCACCTCGACCCGGTATTCGGCGCCGTCGATCTGACCGGTGTGGACAGTCAACGAACCGGACACCACCGGCATCAGCAACGACACCGCGAGCAGCAGCTTCCCCAGCATCCCGACCCCTCCGGCGATCACGTGGTTCCCACCCTCCCGGGCACCGGGCGAACCGGCGTCCGCCGGCGTGAGGATCCGGAGTACGCGAGGTTGCGTACGAGACCGTTCCGAGACCTTCCCGAAACGGACCCGTGAACCGGGATGAACATCGGCACGTATGCCCCGGTGTCGGAAACGGATCGAAGGACGGAGTGATCGCGTGCGGCATGGTGTGGACTCGGGTCTCTTCCAGCAGACCGCGCACAGCCCGTCCTACTTCGAGCTGTCGCGGACGGGTGCGGGTGAGCTCGTCGACTTCTGCATCCCGTGCAATCCGTACTTTCCGACGCCGGAGATGTTCGAGGAGCTGTCGAAGAACCTGGAGTCGGTGCTCAAGTTCTACCCGAGCGACTCCAGCAAGATCGCGGACCAGCTCTCCAAGGTGCTGGGGCTGAACCCGGCGACGCTCGCGATGTCGAACGGCTCGACCGAGCTGATCACGTGGATGGACCACCTGTGGATCCACGAGAGCGTCGCGATCCCGATCCCGACCTTCGGACGCTGGACCGACCAGCCGATGGAGAGCAACAAGCGCGTCGACATGTTCCTGCTCCAGGAGAGCGACAACTTCGAACTGGACATCGACGAGTACATCAAGTTCATCCGCACTCGGGGCAGCAAGGTCGCGGTCATCTGCAACCCGAACAATCCCGACGGCGGCTACCTGCCGCGCCGGGAGATCATCCGGTTCATGGACGAGCTGTCCGACCTCGACCTGATCGTGATCGACGAGTCGTTCATCGACTTCGTGGAGGTCGAGCGCAACCCGTCGGTCGCCGCTGAGGCGTCCATCCGGCCCAACGTGGTCGTGCTGAAGAGCCTCGGCAAGAACTTCGGCCTGCACGGCATCCGGTTCGGCTACCTGATCGCGAACCCGGGACTCGCCGGGAAGATGCGCAAGACGCTGCCGAAGTGGAACCTCAACTCCCTCGCGGAGACCGTCGTGTTCATGCTGGCCGACCACGAGGCCGAGTACGCCGAGAGCCTGCGGCTGCTCAGCCGCGACCGCTACCGCATGGGCATGGAGCTGTCGCGCATCCCCGACCTGACCGTGTACTCGTCCCAGGCGAACTTCCTGTTCGTGAAGCTCGGCGGAGGCATGGACGGCCGCGAACTGCGCGACCACCTGCTGGCCAAGCACCAGGTCTTCATCCGCGAATGCGGCAACAAGCTCGGCATGACCAGCAAGTTCGCCCGGCTCGTCGTGCGGCCCGAACAGGACGTGGAACGTCTCGTCGAGGGCATTCGCGACTTCACCCAGGCGCGGTGGACGAGCCACGCCGTGCACGCAAGCCACTCCAGCGAACCGTCGCTGCTCATGCACAGCGCCTGAACGCACAAGCCTGAACCATCTCCGAAAGGTTGCCCACGAATGTCATCACCGCACGCCCTCAGCGGTCGGCGCGGCCAGGTGGCTGCGGCCGCGCTGGTGGCCGCCACACTGCTGAACGCGGCCATGTTCGGCGGTACCAACGCCACGGCGTCGTCCCACCGCGAGGCTCCGCTCATCGCGGGTGACCCGGCCGTGGACAACACGGACCTGTACGCGTTCGTGAGTCCCGACCACAAGGACACCGTGACGCTGGTCGGCAACTGGTCCGGGTTCCAGGAACCCAACGGTGGCCCCAACTTCTTCCCGTGGGCCGAGGACGCGCAGTACGACTTCAACGTCGACAGCGACGGCGACGCCAAGCCCGACGTCACCCTGCGGTTCACCTTCCAGGACGACGACCGGCGCAAGAACAACACGTTCCTGTACGCCAACGGTGTCGTGGACTCCCTCGACGACGAGAACCTGCTGTTCCGGCAGCGTTACAACCTCGAGGCGATCTACCAGAACGGCCAGAAGGTCAAGCTGGTCAGCAACGCCCCGGTCGCGCCGTCCCCGAACGGCCCGGCGTCGATGCCGGACTTCAAGAAGCTGCGCGACCAGGCGGTCACGCAGATCGCCGGTGGCGGCAAGGTCTACGTGGGCCCGTCCGAGGACGCGTTCTTCGCCGACCTGCGCGTGTTCGACCTGCTCTACGGCGGCAACCTGAGCGAGGTCGGCCAGGACACGCTGCGCGGCTACAACGTCAACACCATCGCGATCCAGCTGCCCAAGCAGGCGCTGGCGTTGCGCAACGACGCCCACCGCAACCCGAACATCGGCATCTGGAGCACCACGCAGCGCCGCACCATGAAGCTCTCGCCCGGCAAGGCGGAGGCGGTCGGCGACTTCGTGCAGGTCTCCCGTCTGGGCAACCCGCTGGTGAACGAGGTCGTGGCCCCCGCGGGCCTCAAGGACGCGTTCAACGGCCTGCGCCCCGACCAGGACGCCGGCGTGAAGGAGCTCGTCGACCGGGTCGTGAACCCGGAGCTGCCCAAGCTGATCGAGGCGATCTACAAGATCCCGGCGCCGCAGGGACAGCGCGACGACCTGGCCGAGATCTTCCTGACCGGCATCACGAAGAAGCTCGGCGCGCAGATCAACGCGGACCTGAACTCGCAGGTCAACAACCAGGACGTGGACGCGAGGCGGTTCCGCCCCTCGGAGATGCTGCGGCTGAACATGATGATCGAGCCGAACGCCAACCCGAACCGCCTGGGCCTGCTCGCGGGTGACACGCAGGGCTTCCCCAACGGCCGTCGCCTGACCGACGACGTGGTGGACATCGCCGTCCAGGCGATGGAGGGTGCCGCGGCGTCCGGCAAGCTCGTCGACGCACTGGCCACGGGTGACAAGGTCGACGCGAACGACCAGCCTTTCGAGGCGAGCTTCCCGTACGTGGGCCTGCCCCGCAACGGCACCGCCGTCAACGCCTCCGGCACCACGGCCGAGGTCGCGGTCAACCCGGTCGGCAAGATCGGGAACATCGACCCGATGGCCATGACCACCGCGGTCGGCTCGGCGGCCGTGTTCGGCGCCGGTTTCCTCCTGTGGCGCAAGCGTCAGCAGCACATCCGCAAGTACGGGTCGCACTCGAAGTGAAGTACCAGCAGCGGCAGGCCGTCGCGGTGGTTCTCCTGGTCACCGCGGCGCTTGCCTACCTCGCCGCCTCCGGTCCTGCCGACAGCAGGGCCGGGGGCGCGCCCCTTGAGCCCGTGGTCCCCGCCGTGGCGCAGCAGAACCAGATGCACAAGGTGGTGCACCAGCTGCAGCAGCGGCTGCACGAGCTGCCGCAGGACAAGGACGCCTGGGCGCGGCTCGGTTCGTCCTATGTGGAACTGGCGAGGGTGACGGCCGACCCGGCCTACTACGCGAAGGCCGAAGGCGCGCTGAAGAACGCGGGTGACACGGGTCTTGCCGCCATCGGCATGGGCACCCTGGCCAACGCCCGCCACGACTTCCACACAGCCCGCGACTGGGCTTTGAAAGCCGTTGCCGCACTGCCCGCCTCCGCGGAGGCGCACGGCGTGCTGGCGGACGCGTTGACGCAGCTCGGCGACGACGCGGGCGCGCAGGACGCGGTGCAGAAGATGCTGGACCTCAAACCGAACACGGCGTCCTTCGCCCGTGCTTCCTTCCACTTCGAACTCCACGGCGACGTCGACGGTGCCCGCGACGCGATGCAGCGTGCGCTGAAGGCCTCCACGACGCCCGAGGAGATCGCGTTCTGCCGTTACCGGCTGGGTGAACTCGCGTTCGACCACAACCGGCTCGATGAAGCCGCTGAGCACTACGAGCAGGGACTGGCGGCGAGAGGAGACGACATGACTCTCACTCAAGGCATGGCCAAGGTCGCGGCGGCACGGGGCGAGATCCCAGTGGCGCTGGAGTCGTACCGCAGGCTCGTGGCGCGCGCTCCCCTGCCCCAGTACCTGCAGGAGTACGCGGAACTGCTGGAAGCCGGTGGGAGGACCGAAGAGGCCGCCCAGCAGTGGGCCGTGCTCACCGAACAGCAACGACTGATGGAGTCGCAGGGTGCTTCCGACGATCTGGCCGCGGCTCTCGTCGCCGCAGACCGGGGTGATGGCATGCAGGCGCTGCGCCGTGCGGAAAGCGAGTGGGGCCGCCGGCAGAGCGTCTTCGTGGCCGACGCCATGGCGTGGGCACTGCACGTCAACGGAAGGGACGCGGAGGCGTTGAGCTACTCCGACCGCGCGGTGGCGCTGGGCTGGCAGAACGCCACGTTCTCCTACCACCGCGGCATGATCCTGGCCGCGCTCGGCCGCGTCGCCGAAGCCCAGGAGGCACTGGTGCAGGCGCTCAGGCTGAACGCGAACTTCTCCCCGCTGCAGGCCCTGAAGGCGGGTCGCAAGCTCGCGGAGCTTCGAGGCGGCCGGTGAGCCTGTCCAGCTGGGTGGTGCGGCCCGTCCTGGTGACGGCGTTGCTGCTCGCCGGCATCTTCTTCATCAACGGCGAGGCGTCCGCCCACCCGCTGGGCAACTTCAGCGTCAACCACTACCACGGGCTGCACCTGCACCCGGACCGGATCGACCTGCGGTCCGTGGTCGACGTGGCGGAGATCCCGACGCTGCAGGAGAACCTGAAGACCCGCGACGCGCAGCAGTGGTGCGGCGAGGTCTCCCGCACCGACCGCTCCACCGTGGACGGGCGCCGGATCACCTGGACGCTCTCCAGCTCCACCAAGGAGCACCCGGTCGGCCAGGCCGACCTCCTGACCACGCGGCTGGTCTGCGAGTTCACCGCCAAGGTGGACCTGGACCGGCCGGCCAGGCTCGAGTTCCGCGACGAGTCGAACACCGACCGGGTCGGCTGGCGTGAGATCACCGCCGCCGGCAGCGGCATCCGGCTCACCGACTCGAAGGTGCCGACCGAGAGCGTCAGCGACGAGCTGCGGACGTACCCGGAGGACCTGCTCAGCAGCCCGATGGACGTCCGCGGCGTCGCGTTCAGCGCGGAACCGGGCAGCGGGTCCGAGCCGAAGATCGCCACCGGCTCCCCCGTCCAGTCGTTCAGCGTCACGGCGGCCAAGCTCAACGACATTCTGGGCAGCGACGACCTCACGCCGTGGCTCGGGTTTCTGGCGTTGTTGCTGTCGTTGGTGCTCGGCGCCTCGCACGCCGCGTTGCCCGGTCACGGCAAGACGCTCATCGCCGCCTACCTGGCCGGACGACAGGGCACACCGAAGGACGCGTTCATCGTCGGCGCGTCGGTCACGGCCACGCACACCGGTGGTGTGCTGGTCCTCGGCTTGGTCATCAGCGCCTCCAGCGCGCTGGCCGGTGAACAGGTGCTGCGCTGGCTCGGGCTGGTCAGCGGCGTGCTGATCGCGATGATCGGCGTGATGCTGCTGCGCTCGGCCCTGTCGACGACCCGCGAACCCGCACTCGCCGGGGTTTCGACGGGGCATGGCCACGGACATGGTCACGGGCACGGTCATGGCCACGGACATGGGCACGGCCACGGCTACAGCCGCGCGAGCCTCGTCGGCATGGGCGCGGCCAACGGCCTGGTCCCCTCCCCGTCCGCCCTGGTGGTCCTGCTCGGCGCGATGGCGCTGGGCCGCACGTGGTTCGGCGTCCTGCTGGTCCTCGGTTACGGCATCGGCATGGCCGGCACGCTCACCGCGGTGGGGCTGCTGCTCGTGAAGGCGCGGGATCGCGTCGAAAGAATCCTGGACGGCCGTGCCACTCGCCTGCTGTCGCATTACGCACCTGTCGGCACGGCCGCGACGGTCATCGTCGTCGGCGCCTGGCTGACATTGCAAGCCGTGTAATTACACCAATACAAGACGAAGGGCCCGGATTCATCTGAATCCGGGCCCTTCGCCTGTTTCCGTCCCTACAGGTTCGCCACCACGAACTGCTTGCCCTCGGTGTTCTCGACCGCGATCGACTGCACCTGGTCCGACGGGACGCTCACCATGCCGCGTACCGTCGCGCCCTCGGCCTTGCCCTTCTCGGACGAGGTCCACGTGGTCGCCACGGACTTCGTGCCGTCCTTGGCGATCACGACCAGCTTGCACTTCTGCAAGGCGGGCAGGCCGTTGATCTTGGCCGTGACCTCGTACCGGTCCTGCGACGAAGGCTCGATGTTCGCCTTCAGCTCGATGCCGCTCGCCTTGCCCTCGCCCGTGCGAGGTCCGGCGATCGACGTCTGCGGCGCCTGGTTCTGCATGAGCGCCGCGGCACCCCCGAACGCGACCACCGCGGCTACTGCCGCGGCGGCGAGGTAACCCGGCCAGCGCCGGGGCTTGGCGTGCAGCGGTTCGGGGAGGTCCTCCACCGGCTGCGGACTGGCTCTCGGGCGTGGAGCGGCCTCCCGCTGCTGCGGGATGACCGACTCCTGCCTGATCTGCCGCAGCGTGCGCTGCAGCAGCAGGTCCGAAGGCATGGGCAGGTCGTCCTCGAGCTCGTGCAGAAATGCCTCACGAGGCACGTCGTCAAGTGCTGTTCGGATCCGATGGAAGTCGGCGACCTGCGCACGGCAGGACGGACAGCCCCGAAGGTGCTGCTCAACGCCAAGACTCTCGTGCGCGTCCAGAACGCCGAGCGCGTAGCAGCCAAGGGTGACCGCGTCGTGCGCGCCAGCTGTCATACGACCTCCTCGTCGTCCCGATTCGACCCCCGCGGCGAAACGGTGTCACGAAGGAAAACGGGCAGATAGGAGTGGTCGGTTCAGCGTTCGAACGAGTTCATTCTGATTGCGCATAACAATGGCATTACGTAACCGCCCAACTACCCTTCTGCCCCGCGCTGAGCTGCCCTTTTCACTCGATCGGACGACTCAAGGTGGGATGATTGACTACAAGCACGTCTGTGTACGAAACAGCGGTCGCTCGTCGGACTCGATGAACACCGCGAGGCCGTCGAGGACCCGCGCGAGGCCGAACTCGAACTCGTCGAGGAGGCGGTCGAAGCCGCCCGAGTTCCAGATCCGGGTCGTCATCGGCAGCCGGTCCGGCGTGAAGTGCTCCCAGAGCGCGTCACGGCCGTCCCACCAGTCCTCCTCGGACACGCCGGTCTCCCGCTCGGCCTGGACGCGGTCCGCCATCGTGCGGCCGACGCCGTCGACGAAGTGGGCCACCGTCGTCACCACGGCCACCATCTCCTCGGTCGCCAGCCCCAGCTCCGAGACGGCGGCGTAGGCCGCGTCCTGGCGCGTCATGGCGTGCGGGCCGGGCATCCGGCGCGAGGTCGTCAGCTGCAGCATCCACGGGTGCGCGCGGTACATCGCCCACACCTGCCGGGCGAAGAACTCCAGACCGGCGCGCCAGGGGCCCTCGGGCGTGGGTTCGGTCTCCCCCCACACCGCGTCGACCATCAGGTCCAGCAGCTCGGACTTGCCGGGCACGTGCCGGTAGAGCGACATCGCGGTGTTGCCCAGCGTCTCGGCGACCCGGCGCATCGTGAGCGCGTCGATGCCGTCGGCGTCGGCCACCTTGATGGCGGCCTCGACGACCCGCGACTGGCTCAGCGCGGCCTTCGGTCCCCTGGTCGGCTCGGCGGGCGGCTCCCACAACAGGCGCACGCTCCGGTCCCGATCGCTCTTCACCCAGCCCCCTTCACAAACCTGCTTGCTGTGAATCCTAGAACCGTGTACAACGTACACCCTGCGTACAACGTAAGCAGTTAAGTCACGGGGGTGGAGTCGTGGGACACGCGGTGCTCGCGGAAGGCCTGCGCAAGAGGTTCGACAGGAACTGGGCGCTCGACGGGTTCGACCTGGCGGTGCCCACCGGAACGGTGTGCGGGCTGCTCGGCCCGAACGGCGCCGGCAAGACCACGGCGGTGCGCATCCTGGCCACGTTGCTGCGCCTGGACGGCGGCCGCGCCGAGGTAGCGGGCCACGACGTGGTGCGCGAGGCGCCGGCGGTGCGCCGTCAGGTGGCGTTGAACGGCCAGCAGTCCACGGTCGACGACGTGCTGACCGGCAAGGAGAACCTGGTCATGTGGGGGCGGCTCTACCACCTCTCCAAGCGCCGGGCCGAGGTCCGGGCGGACGAGCTGCTGGAGCAGTTCGGGCTGACCGACGCGGCGGACAAGCGGGCCAAGCAGTACTCGGGCGGCATGCGGCGGCGCTTGGACCTGGCGTCGAGCTTCGTCATGAGGCCGTCGGTGCTGTTCCTGGACGAACCGACGACCGGACTCGACCCGCGCAACCGCGGCGAGGTCTGGCGGGAGGTGAAGCGGGTCGTCGGCGAGGGGACGACGGTGCTGCTGACCACGCAGTACCTGGACGAGGCCGACCAGCTCGCCGACCAGATCGTCGTGATGGACACCGGCCGCGTCGCCGCCCAGGGCACACCGGACCAGCTCAAGTCCAAGCTCGGCGGCGACCGGATCGAGGTCGTGGTCCGCAACGCCGACGAACTGCCGCTCGTGGCGGACGTGCTCGGCCCCGACGCCGAGGTGGACCCCGACACGTTCCGGGTGAGCGCGGCCGTGGCCGACCGGGTGGCGGCGCTGACGCGGGTGACGTCGGCACTGGCGGCACGCGGTGTCGAGGCCGAGGACATCGCGCTGCGGCGGCCGACCCTGGACGACGTCTTCCTCGCGATCACCGGGCACAAGGCCGTCTCGGAGGTGCAGGCATGAGGTACGCGGTCGTCGACTCGTGGATCGTCGCCAAGCGGGACCTGATCCACTGGGTGCGCGAACCGGTCAGGGTGTTCGCGAACCTCGCCTACCCGGTCATCTCGGTGCTGATCTTCGGGCTGGTGTTCGGCAGCGCGATGAACGTCTTCGGCGGCGGTGACTACATCGAGTTCCTGCTGCCGGGCATGTTCGGCCAGACCATCGCGTTCGGTGTCGGCTCCACGCTGATGATGGTGTCGATGGACGCCGACCGGGGCGTCACGGACCGGTTCCGCGCCTCCCCGATGTCGCAGACCGGCGTGGTGGCCGGACGCAGCATCGCGGACCTGGTGAACTCGTCGCTCGAACTGCTGGTGCTCGCGCTGTGCGGGCTGGCGATCGGCTGGTCGTTCCACGACGGGCCGCTCAACGCCCTGCTGGCGTTCGCGCTGTTCCTGTGGCTGCGGTTCGCACTGGTCTGGGTCGGCATCTACATCGGCCTGCTGGTCAAGCCGGAGGCGGCGCAGGCGTCGTGGATGTTCCTGTTCCCGCTGACGATGTTCGCGAACACGTTCGTCTCGCCGGAGCTGATGCCGGGCTGGCTGCGCGTGGTCGCGGAGTGGAACCCGCTGTCGTCGACCGTGGCGGCGGCGCGTGAGCTGTTCGGCAATCCCGGGGTCGGCGGTGACTCGTGGGCCGCGCAGAACTCGTTGTTACTGGCGGTGCTGTGGCCCGCGGTGTTCGTGGCGATCTTCTGGCCGCTCTCGGTGCTGAAGTACCGCAACCTCAGCCGCTAGGAAGTCGGTCCGGAACTGGTCGGCGAGCCAGCTCGCGAGCAGTCGCCGCCAGTTCCGGACCCTGGCCAGGTTCTCCGGCTTCAGCGTCCTGTCGGCCTCCCACTGCCGCCAGTCCCCGCTCGCGAGCCAGCCGATGCACCCGGCGATCCGGTGCACGCGCAGCAGGTTCGGGCCGGGCCGGGAGCCGTAGCCGATCCAGAACGCCTGGGGCAGCACGGTTCCGTGCAGGAAGAGGTGTTCCTCGAACGCCGCCAGCTCGTCGAGCGGGTTGCCCAGGCCGGGGTTGTCCCAGTCGATCAGCGTGGCGGCTCCCTCGCTGACGATGATGTTGTGCAGGTTCACGTCGTTGTGCAGCAACCCGACCGCGTGGACCTTCGCGAACGCCTCGCCGATGCGCCGCCAGACCTCTTCGGACACCGGCAGCGCGTCCGCCAGCGTCCGGCCCTCGACGTACTCGACCAGCACGTCACCGCGGCCGTTGTGCGCGAGGACCTCCGGTGCGCCGGGGATGACGAACTTCGGCAGGTCGCGCGCCACCTTGGGTTGGCGCAGCACGGCTTTGCGCCCGTCGGCCAGCGTGACGAGGTGCAGGACGTTGGTGAGCCCCTCCCCCTCCAGCGGCTCGACGCGGACGGCGGTCTCCAGCAACCGGAACAAACACCCACCTCCAGTAGCCATCGGTGTAACACGGGACACATCGGACAGATAAGGATCGTCGGGGGTGCATTCGGCGGCGAAGACGCATGGAGGCATACCGATGGTCCAACGTCCTCGGCGCTTGGCGCTGTTCGCGGTCCTGGCCCTGGTTCTACCACTGGCCGTGACCGGACGGGCACTCGCCGATCCCACCAACAACTCCCCTGCGAAGCTCACCAAGGCCGTCACGCTGAACGGCGTCCTGCGGCATCTCGACGCGTTCCAGTCCATCGCGGACACCCACGGCGACCGCGCGGCCGGACGTCCTGGATACCAGGCGTCGGTGAACTACGTGGTCTCCCAGCTGACCGCGGCCGGCTACCTGCCGAGCGTGCAGGAGTTCGACTTCCCGTACGTGGAGGACGACTCACGGCTCGACCGCGTCGCGCCGGTCCCGCGGATCTTCCAGCGGGACAGCGAGTTCACCCGCAACGGGTTCACGCCGACGTTCGAGGGGGACGTCACCGGCGTCGTCCAGCCCGTCGACGTGGTCGTCCCGCCCGCCCCTGTGGAGAACACGAGCACCAGCGGCTGCGAGGCCGCCGACTTCGCCGGGTTCACCCCCGGCCGCATCGCCCTGCTGCAGCGCGGCTCGTGCGGGTTCAACGTCAAGGCGTTGAACGCGCAGGCCGCGGGTGCGGCCGCGGTCGTCCTGTTCAACGAGGGACAGCCCGGCCGCACCGGCCTGACCACACCGGTCGGCCCCACCCCGGGCCTCGCGATCCCCGTGGTGTTCGCGACCTACGCCGTCGGCGCGGAGCTCGTCCTGCTCTCGCCGAACACAACGGTCCGGGTGAAGGTCGACTTCACCGAGGAGACGCGCAAGACGTGGAACGTGTTCGCCGAGTCCCGTGACGGCGACGCGAACAACGTCGTCATGGCCGGCGCGCACCTCGACAGCGTGCAGGACGGGCCCGGCATCAACGACAACGGCAGCGGCACGGCGGCGTTGCTGGAGACCGCGATCCACCTGAAGGGCGTCAAGACCAACGCGAAGGTCCGCTTCGCCTGGTGGGGTGCCGAGGAGGAGGGCCTGCTCGGGTCCGAGCACTACGTCGCCGCGCTGCCGCAGGCCGGGCAGGACGAGATCGCGCTGTACCTGAACTTCGACATGGTCGGCTCGCCGAACCACTTCTTCGGCGTCTACGACGGTGACGACTCGAGCGGTACGGCGCCCGTGCCGATCCCGCCGGGGTCGGCGCAGATCGAGGACGTCTTCGAGAAGTTCTACGCCGACCGGGGTCTGCCGTCGGAGGACACGGACTTCTCCGGACGGTCGGACTACGGGCCGTTCATCGCGGTCGACATCCCGGCGGGTGGTCTGTTCACCGGTGCCGAGGACGTGAAGTCGGCCGAGCAGGCGGCGAAGTACGGCGGCACCGCGGGCATCGCGTTCGACCCGTGCTACCACCAGCCGTGCGACACCAGGTCGAACCTGAACCTGACCGCCCTGGACGTCAACGCCGACGCGATCGCCACCGCGGTGATCACGTTCGCGTTCGACACCTCGACGGTGAACGGCGTGCGCGCGCCCGGCAAGTCGCACGGACGCGCGCCGCGGGGTTCCGTCAGCTAGTGCCCTACGCCGGAAGTCCGCCGCTGAAGTCCCTGCCGTTTGTGCCGCACGCGGGGCGCTTTCGTGCGCGTGGAGCGCACGAAAGCGCCCCGCGTGCAGTTGATGACGGCGTGGCTGAGGCCCCGCGACGTTGATGAGGGGAGCTTTCCCAAACCTGAGGTTGATGAAAGCTCCCCTCATCAACCTTCATACTTTGATGACGAATTTCCGGCGCAGGACACTAGCCCAGAGGTCGCACCGGTGGTCCGCCGGTGCGACCTGTTCGGTCGCGAAGGTCCGGACGTCCCGGCGTGACCAGCCGGGATGTCCGGTCCTCGCGAACCGGGTCCACGCCCCCACCATCTCGTCGGAGAGCTGCTGCTGCTTCCCGGCGAGCTCGACACCGGCGTACCGCATCAGGAACGGCAGCTCCGAGCCGTGGTACGCGCCGTACGGGAAGTCCGGCATGCCCGGGAAGATCATCGGCGGCTCGGGTTCGGCGAACTCGTAGCCGAACGCGCGCGTCTGCGCACGCAGCTCGGCGGTGGGGCAGGCCGAGGTCATCGCCGAGAGCGCCGCGGAGAGCGGCACTCGTTCATCACCACCGCGCGGCGGGTAGGCGGCCAGGATCCGCTGCGCCTTGGCCGCGCCGAAGCCGTCGGCCAACGCCTGTTCGTACCCGGCGGCGTCGAGCGGTGGGTAGAACATCGCGGCGAACACCGAGAACTCGTCGCGTGTGGTGCCCGCGAGCACCGGGATCTTGTGGAAGCGGCCTTCCCGCAGCGCCGTGATCGGGTTCTCCGGCAACGCTTCCGTGCCGTAGGCCGGCGACGAGAACTGCGGTGTCAACGCGGTGACCTGCTCGACCGTGAGCCGGCGCAGGCACGCGACGTCAGCGCAGCCCGACGTTTGGGCACCGGCTCGTTCGACGTCTTCGCGCTTGACCCAGGTGTGCTGGACGTTGTCCTCCCCGGCCGGGAGAGCGAACTGGCAGGGTCCACTTTGGATGATCGCCCGGTGGAACAGGCCGCGCGTCCTCGGCGTGGTCAGCTGCGCGCACGTCGACAGGCCGCCCGCCGACGCTCCGAACAGCGTGACGTTGTGCGGGTCGCCGCCGAACTGCCGGATGTTGCGCTGGACCCATTCGAGCGCGGCCTGCTGGTCGCGCAGGCCGAACGCGCCCGATCCGGCGAGTCCCGGGAAGCCGAAGTACCCGAACGCGCCGAGGCGGTAGTTGATCGTGACGACGACGGAACCGTTGCGCGCCAACTGGTCTGCGCCGTAGTCGGACCCGGCGCCGCTGGTGAAGCTGCCGCCGTGGATCCACACCAGGACCGGGCGGTTCGCTGCTTTCACCGGCGTTGTGACGTTGAGGTACAGGCAGTCTTCGCCGGACTCGCAGCGAGGACCGGGCCTGTCTGCTTTCCGAACGCCCTGCCAGGGCTTCGCGGGCTGCGGATCGCGCCAGCGGTTCTCCCCGGTCGGCGGGGCGGCGAACGGGATGCCCTGGAACGTGCGCAGGGCCTCGGCGGTGGTTCCTGACACGAATCCGGTGTCAGTGCGGACGGTTCCCGCGGCGTGGGCGGGAACGGCGGTTGCGGCAACGAGTACGGCCGCCATCAAAAGGGTTGTGGTTGAACGCATGTCACGATCAACCTAGCCCGCGCCGCAACCGCTTTAGACCACGGCTTTGTTCCGCGCCAACAACCGTGCCGCCACCGCGGCCGGCAGGTACATCAGCACGCCGTACACGGCGGGCGGGATCGCCATCGTCTCGTCGTTGAGCACGGTCAGCGCCAGCGTGATCGCGATCGTGGCGTTGTGGATGCCGATCTCCATCGCGCTGGCGATCGCCTGCTTGCGTTCGACGTGGAACGCCTTGGGCACGTAGTAGCCGATCAGCAGGCTGAAGATGCTCAGCAGCAACGCCACCGGGCCGAGCGTCGCGATGTTGTCGATCAGCTGCTGGTAGGCCTGCGCGATCGCGGCGATGATGACGAGCACCAGCACCACGACGGACGCGATGCGCACCGGGTCGTTCATGCGCAGCGCCCAGGCCTCGAACCTGCGGCGCACCAGCATGCCGATCACCACCGGCACCAGGACGATCGCGAACACCTGCACGAACTTCGCCGGCTGCAGCCCGACCTCGGCGTTGTCCGCCATGAAGTGCGCCATGCTCAGGCCGACGACCAACGGCAGCGTGAACACCGCGAGCACCGAGTTGATCGCGGTGAGCGTGATGTTGAGGGCCACGTCCCCGCCGGCGAGGTGGCTGAAGAGGTTCGCCGACGTGCCGCCCGGCGACGCGACGAGCAGCATCATGCCGACCGCGAGCACGCCCTTGAGCCCGAACGCGAGCACGAGCCCGAGGCAGATCGCGGGCAGGATGATCACCTGGCAGACCAGCGCGATGACCGCGGCCTTGGGGTACTTGGCGACCCTGGCGAAGTCGTCGGTGGTGAGCGTGAGTCCGAGTCCGAACATCACCAGGCCCAGTGCCAGCGGCAGGAAGATCTGTACGACTAGCACGGTGGCCTCCGCAGGTGTCCAGCTTGTGCAGTGTGATCTGTTCGGAAGATCCTGGCGTTACGCCCGGGCTGATGGAATCGGCCAGGTGGCGGCACCGCGCCCCGGATTCGTGATAGTCCTGTAGAAAACCTTCTGGGGGCAGAATGATCGCGGCGGTGCTCGGAGCGACCGGCAAGCAGGGCGGTGCCGTCGCCCGGCACCTCGTCGCGGCGGGCTGGGACGTCCGCGCGGTGACCCGCGACCCCGGGGTCCCCGGCGGCACGGTGGCCGACCAGGACTCGCCGGAGTCGCTCGCGCGGGCCTTCTCCGGTGCCGACGCGGTGTTCAGCGTGCAGCCCGCGCCGCACGACCCCCGAGCGCCGCGGGGCTACTCCCCCGCCGTGGAGACCCGGTGGGGTCGCAACGTCGCCGACGCCGCGCTGGCCGCCGGCGTCGCGCACCTCGTGTACGCGTCGCTGGTGCAGGCCGTCGAGGAGACCGGCGTCGCGTCGTTCGACAGCAAGTGGGAGGTCGAGCGGCACATCGCGGACATCGGCCTGCCCGCGACCGTGCTGCGGCCGACGACGTTCATGGACGGCCTGTACGCGCCCGGCCTGCCCAAGCTCACCCACCTGCTGCACCCGTCGGTCCGCTACCACCTGGTCGCGGTGGACGACATCGGCGCGATCGCCGCGCGGGTCCTCGCCGATCCCGCCCGGTTCATCGGCTCGTCGCTGACGCTCGCCGGGGACCTGCTGACGCCCGTGGAGATCGCCGGGCTGATGGGCCTGGAGTACGAACAGTTCCAGGTGGACGATCCGGAGCTGCGGAAGGTGTTCACCAGCGGCGCCGAACCGGACGTCGACATCGAGGCCCTGCGCGCTCTGCACCCCGGCCTGCGCACCTTCGCGGAGTTCCTGGAGGACACTGGACGCCGTGCAGATCGGCGTGTTCACGGCGGGTGACCTCGAACCGGCCGGGATGGTCGCGCTGGCGGTCGCGGCCGACGAAGCGGGTTTCGACGTCTTCGCGGTCGGCGAGCACCACAACCCGCCCTACAACTCGTCCTCTCCCGCCACGCTCCTGGCGCACATCGCGGCGAGGACGACCCTGCGGCTCTCCACCGCCACCACGCTGATCACCACGAACGACCCCGCCCGGCTCGCCGCCGAGTACGCGACGCTCGCCCTCCTCGCCCCCGGCAGGACCGATCTGGTGCTCGGGCGGGGCAACACCGCGAAGGTGTTCGGCTGGTTCGGCCGGGAGATCGAGTACAGCGTGCCGCTGACGATCGAGCACTACGCCGCGTTCAGATCCTCGTGGCCGGGCAGGCCCTACGTCTGGCACGCCTGCACGCGTTCGCCCGAGATCGCCGATCTGGCGGCGGAGCACGACGACGGACTGTTCGTGTTCGCCGGCCGGACCGAGCACGTCGGCCGGTACCGCGACCAGGCGGCGCACCCCAGGATCGGCGTGCTCGCCGAGGACCTGGACGAGGGCCTGGCCTGCGCACCCGACCGCCTGCTGGTGAAAGTCAGCGGTCCCGCGGACGTCGAAGAGCTATGGTCGGCGGTGTGTTCAGCCTTGCCACACCGCCGCTCTTCGCCAGGCTCCACGAAGCACGGAACGTCCTGATCGCCGGGGCGGGCGGCGGCTTCGACGTGTTCGCGGGCATCCCGCTCGGCGTCGCGCTGCGCGAGCAGGGCAAGCGGGTGCACTACGCCAGCCTCAGCTTCAGCGACCTGGAGCGCCTCGACCTCGACGCGTGGCTCGAGCCCGGGCTCGCCGCCGTCGCACCGGAGACCTCCGGCGAGGACGTGTACTTCCCCGAACGCGAGCTCGCGCGGTTCCTCGGCGACACCGTCTACGCGTTCCCGCGCACGGGCGTGCGGCCGTTGCGCCGGGCGTACCGCACGATCATCGAGAAGCACTCCGTCGACGCGGTCGTGCTCGTCGACGGCGGCACGGACATCCTGCTGCGCGGCGACGAACAGCACCTCGGCACGCCGACCGAGGACATGACGAGCCTCGCCGCGGCCGCGGGCATCGACGGCGTGGTGAAGGTCGTGACCAGCCTGGGGTTCGGCATCGACGCGCACCACGGCGTGTGCCACGCGCACGTGCTGGAGAACCTGGCGGCGCTGGACAGGCAGGGGGCGTACCTCGGCGCGCTGTCGATCCCGTCGGACAGCTTTGAGGCCCGCGCCTACACGACCGCCGTCCAGCAGGCGCAGGACGCGACACCGTTGTCGCCGAGCATCGTGAACGGCCAGATCGCGGCCTCGCTCAGGGGCGAGTTCGGGAACGTGCAGTTCACCAGGCGCACCGAGGGCAGCGAGCTGTTCGTGAACCCGTTGATGGGCGTGTACTTCAGCGTCGACCTCGACGCGCTGGCCCGCGGCGTGCACTACCTGCCCGCGCTGGAGAAGACGCGGACGGCGTTCGACGTGGCGCTCGCGATCGAGGACTACCGCGAGACCAACGACGAACGCCGCCCGATGCGCGCGCTTCCTCACTGAAATCGTCTTATCGGCGCCAGATCACCAGCGCCACCACCAGGACCATCACGCCGATGGCGAAGGCCGAGCCCAGCACCCACAGTCCGTAGACCGCGAACGCCACGAACTCCGAACCGATCGCGGCCACGGAGGTAACCGTGGCACGGGCGTCGGACTCGATCCGGTGCTGCAGCTCGGTCTCCACGTGCACCAGCACGAACCGGTACAGGCCGTAGAACAGTCCCAAGAGGATGATCGCGAGCGGCACGGCCAGCAGTGCCGCCGCGATCAGCGTCGCACCCGAGGCGAACAGCACCCAGCCGCGGAACGGCAACCGGCCGGCGAGCGAGGCACCGGCGGCACCCGTCAACGGCACGCCTATCGTCGCCATCGGGACCCACACCGTCGGCACGCTCCAGTCCTGCGCCAGCAGCGTGAAGTACTCCTCGAACGCGTCGATCGAGTACACCAGAGCCACCGCGAGCACGGCGCGTTTGATCGGCACGGACGCGCGCAGGCCGGTCTTCAGCGTCGCGAGGTATCCGAGTTCGTCGTCGTCCTCGTCGTCGCGTTCCGGTTCCGGGAACCGCAGCGCGATCACCGACGACGCGAGGCACATCGCGACCGATGCCCAACCGGCCAGCTCGTAGCCACCGAACGAGAACAACGCCGTGGCGACGACCGCGACAGGAACCTGGGCGATCAGCTCGATGGTGTCGACGCGGGCGTTGAGCCGTCCGTACCGGTTCTCGTCGCCGTTGGCCGCCAGCCCGTCGTAGAGCAGGGCCTCGAAGGCACCGGACTGCAGCGTGCCGCCCAGGCCCCACAGCACGAAGCCGGCCGCGAATCCCCAGAACGACGGGAACAGCACCCAGGCCGCGTACCCGAAGGCCTGCAGCACACCGGAGGCGACCAGGCAGCCCCGCCGCGAGAAGCGGTCCGCGAGCGCGCCCGACGGCACCTCGAACACGACCGAGGTCAGCGACCAGATCGCGAGCAGCACCGAGATGGAGGCGTCCGACAGCCCGCTGTCGGCGAAGAGCAACGCGTACAGCGCGTAGATCGGGATGAGGTGCGAACACCACGCCCACGCCGTCGCGGTTCGGGTCAGATCAGTTGAAGATCAATGTCGTCGTCGCATAGGACAAGACTAGGCCGCCAGCGCCACCGATTAAATGGCGCTGACGGCCCGTAGTCGGCTAGAAGCCGGCGGTGATCTTCGTGAACTCCAGCTCGGACTGCGGGATGCCGGAGCAGCTCGCGGACACCTGGCCGTCGCAGCCACCGCGGTCGCGGTTGACCGACCAGAAGGCCAGTCGCCCGAGGCCGTTGGACTTCGACCAGTCGCGGATCGCGGTCCAGTCGTCGGCCGTGGTCAGCTCGCGATGGTCCGACAGGCCGTTCATGCCCGAGATGCCGACGTGCTTGAACGCCTCGGCGTCGCTCCAGCCGAAGGTCGACTTGAGCTTGTTCTTCAGCCCCGTGGCCGCGTTGATCGTGTCCTGGCGGATGTTGGAGCTGTTGAAGTCGAACGGCATGATCGTGAACACGTCGATGTTCGCGTTCAGCGCCTTGGCCTGGTCGATCAGCCGGGCGCCGTAGAAGTTCGGGCCGGTGGTCGAGGTGCCGAAGGTGACGATCGTCTGGATGCCCGGGTTGTTCTGCTTGACGATCCGCAGGGCGGTGATGATCCGGTCGGCCACGACGGTGTTCTCGAACTCGTCGGTGTTCTCGATGTCGATGTCGATGGCCTTGAGCCCGTAGGCGTTGATGACCTGCTGGTACGCGCCGGCCAGTGCCTCGGGGGTCGAGCAGTTCGGGCCCAGCTTGTTGCCGCTCCAGCCACCGAACGACGGCACGATGTCACCGCCGGCCGCGCGGATGGCGTTGATCGCCTGCTGGTCGGCGCCACCGGTCAGCGGGCGCTGGCCGTCCCACGACGGGGTGCAGCCACCGCTGGACAGGACGAACGCCAGGGTGAACCACTTGACGCCGGTCTGGCTCATGACCTGCGTGGCGCTCTGCGGGTTGCCCCAGCCCAGGTACAGGTAGGGCGCGCCGCGGCCGGTGCCGGGCAACGGCGGGTTCGACGTCGTGGTGGTGGTGGTCGTGGTCGGCGGGTTGCCGGTGCCGTCGCACGAACCGCCGTTGACCTTGCAACCGGACGGGGTTCCGCCGGAGCCCTTGACGGTGAAGCCGAAGCTCACCGAGCCGCCGACGGGCACGCTGCCGTTCCAGGTGTTGCGGACGGTGATGTTCTGACCGTTCGCCCCGTAGCTGCCGTCCCACAGCGACGCGATCGACTGCCCGCCCGGCAGCGTGAACTCGACGGTCCACGACGTGAGCGCGGACCCGCCGCTGTTGGAGACCGTGTACTTGGCCTCGTAGCCGCTGCCCCAGTCCGAGGTCTTGGTGAACGCCGCCGTCACGCCCGACGCGCCACTCGCGGGCGCGGCGACAACGCCTCCGACCACGGTGGCCAGCGCCAGACCTAGGGTCAGGATCTGCCAGCGAAATTTCTTCATGGTGCTCCGTTCACGTGCAGGGGTACGTGATGGAGGGCACGTTAACTGGTCTAAACCAATGGTTCAAGGGTGTGAACACCGCTAATCAGATGCGGTGATGAGAACGCTCTCTTACGCTGCGACGCGATGAACGCTCGAGAGATCGCCTCGCTCATGGCCGCTTCGGCACACGATTCGGACATCCAGGTCACGCAGACCGGATACCGTCTCGAACTGGCCGAAACCTGGCAGGTCCCCGAGGGCGCCAGGGTGCTGGAGATCGGGTGCGGGCAAGGCGACATGACCGCTGTGCTCGCGGACCGCGCAGGTCCGGACGGGACAGTGGTCGGTACCGATGTCGCGCCAAGAGACTACGGCGCACCGGTCACCGTGGGCCAGTCCGCGCGACATCTGCTCGACGGACCGCTCGGTTCGCGCATCGACATGCGCTACGAGACGGACGTGCTCACCGACGACGTCGGAACCGGTTACGACCTCGTCGTGCTCGCCCACTGCTCCTGGTACTTCGCCTCGGCCGACCGTCTCGAACGGACGTTGGGGAAGGCTCGCGAGCTCGGCTCCCGGCTCTGCTTCGCCGAGTGGGACCCGGAACCGGCAGACCCCCGGCAGGTTCCGCACCTGCTGGCCGTGCTCGCCCAGGACCGCATGGGTGAGACCGACGGCAACATCCGCGCGCCGCTCACCCGTGCGACGGTGCTCGCCGCCCTCGGCCGGGCCGGCTGGGTGGTCGAGCGGGTGTCCGACGTGGACACCAGCGCGTTGCAGGACGCCGACTGGGAGATCGCCATCGCGTTGCGGGAAGCACCGGAGGGCTTGGCCAAGGAACTGCTGCGGCAGACCTCGCGCAAGAGCGGCAACGTGCCGCTGCCCGCCTACGCCCTCACGGCACGCTAGAGCGGTCGCGCTCCTCCAGCAGTTGCAACAGCGCGTAGGTCGTCTGCCGCTGTTCC
The DNA here is from genome assembly GCF_024648825.1 of Lentzea californiensis. Lineage (GTDB taxonomy): Bacteria > Actinomycetota > Actinomycetes > Mycobacteriales > Pseudonocardiaceae > Lentzea > Lentzea californiensis. The sequence goes on along the minus strand of NZ_JANBBE010000011.1, from coordinate 115,211 downwards.
TCCACGAGCTTCGTCAGCCACGACCCGAAGTAGAGGAACCCGCCGACCCCGATCAGCCCGACGCCGAGGATCCCGCCCGACACGACGTACGGGATCTGCTCGAACGTGTAGCCGGTGTGCGCGACGCCCCACCAGGCGAACAGGATCGCCGCGATGCCCGCGGTCATCAGCATCGTGCCCACGAGCCCGAGTCCGCTGCGCATCCGTGCGCGGCGCCGGTCCTGGATCGTCATCGCTCACCCGTTGCGGAGGTCGGGGACACCGGTCGGGTGCCCGGAGGGACAGGGGGCGCCGCCCAGCAGGAAGGTGCCGAACGACTTCATGCCGAACGCTCCGGCCGCCGCGACCCCGAGACCGGTGAGCACCAGCAGTGCCGGCACTCCGGGGAAGTCGAGCAGCGAACGGGGCCCGGTGCGGGCGGAGGCGACCGGCGTGACCGGCTTCGACGGTGGGGTCACGCCCGCGGCCGGAGGCGAACCCAGCGCCGGTGGCGGGGTGTCGGTGGCGGGTGGCAGCACTGGCACGACCGGCGCCGGTGCGTCCGGCGGTGTCGACGACGTTGATGCGGAAGCGTTTGCGACGGCCTCGGTGTCGCCGACGACCACCACCATTTTGCGCAGCGGGTTGAGCAGCGGCACGAGTTCCTTGGGCAGCAACGGGGCCAGGACGCCGTCCAGGATGCCGCCGAGGCCGAGCCTGGTGCGCAACGCCAGCACGTCGACGGTCAGGGTGAGGCCGCGGCTGGAGGACGTGGCCGCCGTGCCTTCGAGCTTCGTCGCGGCGGTGGGCCAGGTGAGGGTGACCCCCAGCGGTTCCAACGCCTTCAGTAGCCCGTCCGGTGGCGCGTCCGGGGCCTTGACCGGGAACTTCTGGCCCAGCACGGTGAACTCGGCGATCGAGAACGTGCTCGTGCCGCTCCCCTTGCTGCCGTCGCTCACGGCGACGGACTCGAACTTCACGCCCGACAGCACGACCAGGCCCGCCAGCAGTGAGATCGTCTGCGCGGACGTGACGGCGGTCGAGCGGGCCTCGGACGCGCCCGCCGAACTGACGCTGCTCGACGACAGCCCGTCCGCGGTGAGCAGGAACGGCACCTCCTGCTTCGCCCCCGCGTAGGACTCGGCCTTCGCGGCTCCGGCGGCGGCTTTCATGCCCGGCTTCGACTCGTCCGCCGGACCACCGGGGTGTGCCGCGTTGGCCTGCACCGGGTAGGCGAAACCGAGCAGCTGCGGCAGGCCGGTGCCGACGGCCGCGCCCGGCCACAGCGAACTGGCGACCGACCGGCCGATCGGGCCGGAGCCCAGTTCCGTCTGGGTGTAGGACAGGTGCACTTCACCCTGCGGTTCGGCCGGCACCGGGATCAGGTCGGTGTGCAGCAGCACGGACACCGGCGCGGCGTGGGCGGTCAGCGTGAACCCGCCGATGTCCGCCTTCGCGGGTGCCGGGGACAGCAGGAGGAGCAGCAGGACGAGCGCGTACCTCATGACGTCCCTCCGAAGTAGACGGTGGCCAGGTCGTCGTCCGCGGAGATCTCGCCGTGCGTCATCACGACGACCTGGTCGGCGACGGCGGAGGCGGTCTCGGCGAACTGCTCGACGATCAGCATCGTGACGCCGGACCGCGCCAGCTCCCCCACGACCTCGTACAGCTCGGCGACGATCACCGGGGCGAGGCCCATCGAGAGCTCGTCGATCACGAGCACGGCCGGGTCGGTGATCAACGCGCGGGAGAACGCGAGCATCTGCTGCTCGCCACCGGACATCGAGCCCGCGAGCTGCCCGTGCCGCGCCTTGAGCTTCGGGAACCGCCGGTAGACCAGCTCGGCGTCGCCGCGCATCAGCCTCAGGTTCTCCGCCACGGTCAGGTTCGGGAAGATCGCGCGGCCCTCCGGGACCGTGCACAGGCCGGCGCGGGCGAGCTCGTCGGGCGCGGCGTCGTTGACGTGCACGCCGCCCAGGTGGACGTGGCCGGAGGTGGCCCTGATCTGTCCACTGAGGACTTTGACCAGGGTGGACTTGCCGGCGCCGTTCGGGCCGAGCAACGCGGTGACGGTGCCGCGCGGCACGTTCAGCGACACCCCGCGCAGCACCTCGATCCGGCCGTAGCCGGCGTGGACGTCCTTGAGGTCGATCATCCGAGGTACGCCTCCCGGACACCGTCGTGCGCGCGGACGACGTCCGGCGTGCCGGAGACCAGCAGCCGTCCCAGGTTCAGCACGTGCACGTGGTCGCAGTAACCCATCACGAGGTCCATGTCGTGCTCGACCAGCACGACCGAGCGACCCTCCGCGCTCAGTTGCCGCAGCAGCTCACCGAACTCGTCGGTCTCCGCCCGGTCGAGGCCGGAGGACGGTTCGTCCAGCAGCAGGAGGCGTGGATCGGTGGCGAGCGCGCGAGCCAGTTCCAGCAGGCGCGCGGCACCGGTCGGGACGGTGTCTGCCTGGTTGCCCGCGAACTCCGCGATCCCCACCCGTTCCAGCAGCTCCCGGGCCAGCTTCGCGGGGCGGCGGCGGCTTTCCAGCGCCACCACGACGTTCTCCCAGACCGTCAGCGACCCGAAGACCTCCAGCCGCTGGAACGTCCGCGCGACGCCCAGCCTCGACCGCTGGTGCGGTCCCCTGGTGGTGATGTCCTCGTCGCCGAGCAGCACCCGCCCGGCCGTCGGCTTGCGCAGTCCGCTGATCACGTCGAACAACGTCGTCTTGCCCGCGCCGTTGGGTCCGATCAGCCCGGTGACGCCGGGCTCGACGGTCAGGGACACGTCGTCGACCGCGGTCACCTCGCCGAAGCGGACCGTCACGCCCTCCACCCGCAACGTGCTCATGCGCGCCGCCAGGTCCAGGCCCGGAAACCCCAGCCGACCAGCCCGTTGGGCTCACGCGCGAGCCCTGCCGCCGCCACCCCGAGCAGCACGACCGCCACTCCCGCGAACGCCGGGAAACCGCTCTGCAGCACGGGGAGCAGCATCAGCAGGACCCCGCCGAGCAGCGCACCCGACACCGACGTCACGCCCGCGATCACCGCGAACAGCAGCAGCGGCAGGTTGTTGAACAGCTGGAAGTCGCTCGCCGCGACGGTCTCCCTCAGCTGCGCGAACAACCCGCCCGCCAGTCCCGCGATGGCCGCCGACAGGGAGAACACCCAGACCCGGATCCAGCGCACGTTCAGCCCGAGCGTCGCGCACGCCGCCGAGCTGTCCTTGACCGCGATCATCCGCCGCCCGAGCCGTCCTCGCCGGACGGCCAGCACGCCGACGCCGACCAGGGCGAAGACGGCCGCGGCCAGCAGCAGCTGGGCGGAGGCCGACTCGACGAGCCTCGGCACCTGCAGACTGCCCCGCACGCCGAAGGCGATGGGCGACTGCAGCACGAGCTTGTCCATGAGCTGCGCGAACCCCAGCGTCGCCAGCGCCAGGTAGAGCCCGCTGACCCGCAGCGCCGTCAACGCGATCAGCGCCCCGACCACCGCCGCGACGCCGGCCCCGATCAGCAACGTCACCGGCGACGGACTGCCGAGCCGCGCCACCGTCACCGCACCCACGCCGACGAACGTGAACTGCCCCAGCGACACCACACCGCCGTACCCGGTGAGCAGGACCATCGACAGCAGCACGATCCCGAACACCAGTGCCAGCGCGAGCTGTCCGGCCACCACCGAGTCGACCAGCAACGCCAGCGCGACGACCACCCCCGCGAACAGCCCGGCACCCACACCGGTCGTCAGCGCGTTCGGCACGGCCACCCCGCGCGAGCCCCGCACACCACCGATCCGCAGCGGCGACTGCGGCATCGCCAGCAGCACCACGAACAGCAGCAGCGCCGGGATCGCCGCCCGGAAGGAGATCCAGAACGGCGACGACGGCAGGTACGCCACCGCGTACGACTGCACCAGCCCGAGCCCGAGCGCGCCGGCGAACGTCCACGGCAGACTCCGCAACCGCCCCACCAGCGCGGCCGTGTACGCGGTGATCACGAGCAACGTCATCGTCACGTAGTCGAGCTGCACGACCGGTGTCAGCAGGATCCCGCCCAGCGCCGCCAGCGCCGACCCGATCGCCCAGCTCAGCGCCGACAACCTGGCCGGTCGCGTCCCGTAAAGCGCGGCCAGCTCCGGCGCGTCGACGCAGGCCCGCATCGCGAGCCCGGTCCGCGTCCGGTTCAGCAGCACGTACAGCCCGCCCGCGACGAGCACCGCGCAGGCCAGCGTCACCAGGTCGTGCCCGCTGACGAACGACTGTCCGATGTGGACGCCGAGCTGGTCGAGGAACGGCCGCACCGGACGCGCCTGCGGCGGCCAGAGGACCTGCGCCACCCCGATCAGCCCGACCAGCAACCCGACCCCGGCCACCAGCGTGATCCCGACCGGCGCACCCGCGAGCCGCCGCATGACGAACCGCTCAACCACCAGCCCGAACAGCGGCGCGCACACACCGACCACGAGCAGCAGCGCGAGCCACTGCGGCAGCCCGCGGTTCTCGGCGAGCTCCCAGTAGAGGAACGCCATGACCATGCCGATCGCGCCGTGGCCGACGTTGAAGACCTTGGAGGTGCTGTAGGTCAGCACGAGCCCGCCGGCGACGACGGCGTACGCGCCGCCGGTGACCAGGCCGAAGATGGTGTAGGCGAGAAGAGCGGTCATCCGCCCACCCCCGTGTCGATCAACGACCCGCACGAGTACCCCGACGCGGGCGCCAACCGGCTCCACGTCCCGCCCTTCAACCGCACCAGCGTCATGCAGGCCGAAGTCCTCTTCCCGCCGACGTCCTGCGGCGCGACCATCCCCTCGGCGGTGAAGTCGTGCACCCCGCGCACCGCCTCGACCATCGCCTTGCGGGTGAGCTGCGGCCCGACCTTCGCCGCCGTGGTCACGAACAGCCGGGCGGCGGCCCAGGCGAACATCCCGAAGTACGAGGGCGCGGCACCGGGCGCCACCCGCCCCAGCCACTGCTTGTACAGCGCCACCTGGGCGTTGGACTCCTCGAACAACGCGCCGTTCGTGTAGACCACGGTCCCGTCGACCGCCGCCCCGCCCTGCTTGATGTACTGCGGGTCGTACGCGGACGGGTCGGTGATGAACGCCTCCGGCGTGTACCCCTGCTGCCGCATGGCCTGCTGCAGCCGCACCGCGTACTGGGCCGAGCCGATCCAGTACACGATCTTGGTACCGGTCTCCTTCAGCTTCGCCACGTACGGCGCGTAGTTCACGTCGGTGATGTCGATGGCCTGCGAGTAGACGAACTTGATCCCGCGCGCCTCGGCCGCCTTCTGCATGCTGCGGGCGTTCTGCGCGCTCGCGTCGGCGTTGAGGTACAGGTAGGCCGCCGCACCGATGCCACCGGGGAAGCTCGACTTGACCAGGTCCGGTCCGGCCGACGACACGAGGTTCACGACGTTCGACGCCACACCGAAGCTCACGGGCGTGCGCTGGCGTTGTGCGGTGACGGTCGAGGCCCGCAGGTCGGGGATTCCGCAGCCGGCGGCCGCGGGTCCGCCGCCCTGGTCGAACGCCGACATCGAGCCGACCAGCGCGAAGGCCTGCTCGCAGGCCTGGGAGGTGGCCTGCTGGTCGCCGCCGCTGTCGGTGCGGGAGTCGAACGAGACGAGCTTGAGCTTGCGCCCGCAGACCGAGCCCTGGGTGGCGTTGAAGTACTCGACGAACGCCTTGGTGGCCTGCTGGGCCGACTGGAAGATGCCGGGCACCGGGCCGCTGATGTCGGAGATGTTGGCGATCGTGATCTCGCCGGCCGTGACGCCCTTGTCCGTGGCGCCGCCGGTGCCCTGGCAGCCGCCCGCGATGCTGCCGGGCGGGTTCGGCTTCTTGTCGGCCTCTTGCGGGTTCGCGGCGCCCGGCTGCTGCGCGGTGCCTTCGGGCACCGCGCCGTCCTCGCCGGTCACCGCACCTTCCTGAGTGCCGGCCGACCCTCCCTGCGGCACGACGAGCGCTGCGCGTTGCTCGTCGGTGAGCCTGCTCCCGCATCCGGCGATCAACGCGCAGATCGTCAGTGCGATCAGTGCGGTCCTGCGACGCATGCGCACTGACGCTAGGGCTCTGCATCAATCCAGGTCCACGCAACTTCTAGAACGCGTTCTACATGCAAACAATCGCCGCGAGATCCGTCACCAAAGCGCGGTCACCTCGTTATGAGCAACCGCATCAAGGAACACGTTCTACCTACGACGGCGGCAGCAGTTCCGGACGGCGCGGCCGGATCACGTCACCGGACGACTCGCCGCGCACCCGGCGCATCACCCACGGCACGACGTGCTCGCGGGCCCACTTCCAGTCCTCCGCGCGCCGGACGCGGCGGTCGACCAGCGGGGCCACGCCCAGCACGGTCCGCTGCAGCGGGTGCGGAACACCGAGAGCGTCCAGGACGGCGATCGCGACCTCGGCGTGCCCGGCCGAGTTGAGGTGCAGCCGATCCGGCGACCACATGCGGCGGTCGCGCAGCTGACGCATGTTCCACATGTCGCCCAGCACGCACGAGTGCTCGGCGGCGATCGCGCGCACGTGCTCGTTGTAGATGGCCACGCGACCACGCATCTTGCGGAACACCGGGTCGTCACCACCGTCGACGCCGGTGAAGAGGATCACGCGCGCGCCCGCGTGGGCCAGGCGCGCGACGGCCGCGCGGTAACGGCGCATCAGCGCGTCGATGTCCACCTTGGGTCGCATGAGGTCGTTGCCGCCCGCGTAGAGCGAAACCAGGTCCGGCCCCATCTCCAGGGCGCGCTCGAGCTGCTCGCCCAGCACCTGCGGCAGCAGCCGGCCGCGCACGGCGAGGTTGGCGTAGGCGAACTCGGGGTCCGCCGCCCCCAGCACCTCGGCGACGCGGTCCGCCCAGCCCCGCACACCGTTCGGTCGACCAGCGTCTTCGTCGCCCACACCCTCGGTGAACGAGTCCCCCAACGCCACAAAACGCTTGCTCATGCTCACGACCTTATGACGCGCATTCGGAGCAGAACCTCGCGGGGGTTGCGGCCACTTCGATAACGTTTCGGTAACGGCGACGTCTCGAACTGAGGCGGCTTCCCATTCCTGGCCGTATTCCCGTTCGTGCGACTCCCCATGGATCTGGCGAAGCCGACGCGACTGATGGTCGCGCTGGCAGGCTGTGCGCTGGCGGTGCTCCTGAACACCGGAACCGCTGCCGGGCAGCCCTCCACGCCGTCCACCCCCATCTCCACGCCGCCGCCCGACAGCGGCGGCAAGGGCGACGAGGTCGTCCAGACGCAGTGGGGGCCCCTTGGACCGGCTGACCGGGATTTCATGAACCGCGTCAAGCAGGCCGGGTTGTGGGAGAAGCCCGCGGGCGAGAAGGGCAAGGCCAAGCGGGCCGACCAGCCCAAGATCCAAGAGGCCTGCAAGCACCTCATCGAGGGGCACACGCTGCTGGACAACGTGGTGAACCGGGCGGGCGTCCTGCTCGGCCACACGTTGCCCACCGAGGCCTCGGACGAGCAGAAGGGCTTTCTCGCCGAGATGGACGCGGCGAACGGTGACGAGTTCGACGCCGTCTTCGCCAACCGGCTCCGTGCGGCGCACGGCAAGGTCTACGCCTACGCCGCGCAGATCAGGGCCGGCACCAAGAACGAGCTCATCCGCATCCTTTCCACGCAAGCGATGATCACCGTCTTCGACCACATGAAGGTGCTCGAGGAGACCGGTCGCGTCGACTTCGCCGGACTGGAATCGCCACAACCGCTCGCACCGCCCCCGCCCGCGAACGACTCCGGAACTCCGGAACAGACGGGTGACCCGGCGGCCGAGCAGTCGGCCAACCCGACCGACGGCGTGATCCCGACCGTGCCGGAGGGCACCAGGTTCACCCGCACCGCCGAGCAAGGTGTGTTCGGGGACAACAACGGTGTCTTCTTCGGCGCCATCGGAGTGCTCGCGCTCGCGCTGGTGGGGATGCGAATGATATCCCGATCGAAGAAGTCACGGCGGAAATCTCGTTCGTACTGACCTAAAACAGCACACCCAGATTCATCCCGAAGACAGCGGCCCCTAACCGCCGTCAGCTTCACCATGCCGATTTATCGGACTACCACGAGGTGGCAAATGGCTATTCACCGGAGGAAATCCACGATCTGGCTCACCGCCGCCGCTGCGGCGATGGCCGTGGTCGCGGGCGGTGCCGCGGTGGTGGCCATCAGTTCTTCTGATGGCGCCGCGCTCGCCGACGGTCCGGACAAGAGCTTGTTCGTCGACATCACCAAGGTGAAGCCGAACGTCAAGAAACCGAAGCCGGAGAACGACGCCACCACAGGCACGTTCACCGTCGACTGCGGCCGGAACGAGAACGCGCACTTCAACCCGGACAACTTCATCGCGCAGCCTGGCGTCCGCAACGGTGCACAGCACCTGCACGACTACGTCGGCAACCTCTCGACGAACGCGGACTCCAACAACAAGTCGCTGCAGGCGGCGGGCACCACCTGCAAGAACGGCGACAAGTCCGCCTACTTCTGGCCGGTCGTCCGCATCACCGACGAGGAGCCGGCGGAGGCCGCACCGCCCGCGGAGCAGGCCCCGCCGAAGAAGGACGACAAGGCCCAGCAGGACAAGGACAAGGCGGCCAAGGAAGCGGCCCAGCTCGAGTGCCCCGACGTCGCGTCGCTGCTGCCCGAGGACGTGCCGGACGCGGCCCAGGCTGAGATCGACCGCGAGCTCGAGAACATCGAGAAGGTGACCGCCGAGGCCGAGAAGAGGCTCGAGCAGGTCAAGGCCCAGGACCGCGACAACATCATCGTCGGCCCGACGCGCGAGAAGCGCGCCGCCATCCTGAACCGGATGATGCTGGCGTTCAGCCGCCAGGGCCAGCAGGCTCCCGACCTGAACCCGGCCGCCGCCTGTGCGGTGAAGGACAAGGCCGCGGGCGAGGAAGGCCTCGACAACGGCGGCGAGAACGCCGAGGCCGCCCAGGCCGAGGGCACCGAGGACAAGAAGAACCAGAACAACCCCGAGGAGAACGCGAACAACGAGCTCGAGGGCAACGAGGGCGAGATCCAGCGCCCCGCCGTCGTCGACCTCCAGTTCCGCGGCAGCCCGACCGGCAAGGTCGTCGCGATGCCGAAGTTCCTCCGCGTTCTCTACGGTGACGCCAAGGCCGGCCAGAACGGCCCGAAGAACGCCAAGGCGTCCTGGACCTGCACGGGCTTCGAGGACAAGGTCCTGATGGACAAGTACCCGATCTGCCCGCAGGGCGCGAAGGTCAAGCGCGTGCACGACTTCCCGAGCTGCTGGGACGGCAAGAACATCGACTCCGCGAACCACCGCGACCACATCGTGTTCCCCGACCAGAACGGCAAGTGCAAGCAGGGCTTCAAGGCCGTTCCGCAGCTGCGCATCTCGCTGACCTACAACATCCCGCTCGACGTCCAGAAGGAAGGTCGCTACCTGGTCGACTCCTTCCCGGAGGAGGAGCACAACCCGCTCACCGACCACGACGACTTCGCGAACGTGATGTCACAGAAGATCATGAACCGCCTCGTCAACTGCGTCAACACCGGCAAGAAGTGCCGCGAGTGACGTTCTGACCTCGTAGTTCAGACAGGCGAGATTCCCCGGTGCACCTCCCGCGCACCGGGGGATTTCCGTTGTGCGGCTTGGGGTCGTTCACCACCGTGAACCTCGTTCCGGAATGATTGACCCGAAAGGTATAGACCACTAACACTGACCTCATGGTCACCCGTTCCTGCACGGTCTTGATCGCCCTGCTGGCATCCCTTCTGGTCCCGGTCACCGCTCAGGCGGCACCGGCGACGTTCGTCCACCCGGGAGTCGTGGTCTCCCGGCCACAGCTGGACTTCATGCGCACCAAGGTCCTGGCCGGCGCCCAGCCGTGGAAGACCGCCTACGACCGCATGATGGCGTCGAAGTACGCCGACCTGAACCGCACGCCGAAACCGCGGGCGGTCGTGGAGTGCGGCCCCGTCAGCAATCCCAACAACGGCTGCACCGACGAACGCGAGGACGCGCTCGCCGCCTACACGCTGTCGCTGGCCTGGTACGTCACCCGCGACGCCAGGTACGCGACCAAGGCGATCCAGATCATGGACGCCTGGTCCGCCACCATCCGCGACCACACCAACTCGAACGCCCCGCTGCAGACCGCGTGGTCGGCCAGCAGCTGGCCCAAGGCCGCCGAGATCATGAAGCACGTCTACGGCACGTGGCCCAACAGCGCCCGGTTCGGCACCATGCTGCGCACCGTCTACCTGCCCGAGATCCAGAACGGCCGCGCGAACACCAACGGCAACTGGGAACTCAGCATGATGGAGGCGTCGATCGGCATCGCCGTCTTCCTGGAGGACCGCGCGGCCTACGACAAGGCCATCGGCATCTTCCGGACGCGCATCCAGGCGTTCATCTACCTGACCACCGACGGGGCACTGCCGAAGACGCCGCCGGGCAGCGGCATCGACACCAGGGCCGAGATCGTCTCCTACTGGCACAACCAGTCCACGTTCGTCGACGGCCTCACCCAGGAGACCTGCCGGGACTTCGCCCACACGGCCTACGGGCTCTCCGCCGCCTCGCACCTCGCGGAGACGGCGCGGCACCAGGGCCAGGACATCTGGGGCGAGATCAAGGACCGCATGCGGCACGCGTGGGGCCTGCACTCCAAGTACCAGAACGGCGAGCCCGTGCCGTCGTGGCTGTGCGGCGGTTCCTACAGCCGTGAGCTCGGGCCGACGCCTGAGGTCAGCTACAACGCGCTCAACACCCGGCTGGGCATCGCGATGGCGAACACCAAGATCTACACGGAGTCGAAGCGTCCACACGGGACCGACAACCTGTTCATCGCCTGGGAGACGCTGACTCACGCAGCCAACCCCTCGTAAGAGCGACTAGCGTGCGCTCATGACCGATACACCGGACGTGAAGCCACGCAGCCGCGACGTGACCGACGGCCTGGAGCGCACCGCCGCGCGCGGCATGCTCCGGGCCGTCGGCATGGGGGACGAGGACTGGGAGAAGCCGCAGATCGGCGTGGCCTCGTCGTGGAACGAGATCACGCCGTGCAACCTTTCGCTGGACCGGCTCGCGAAGGCGTCGAAGGACGGCGTGCACGCTGCCGGCGGCTACCCGATGGAGTTCGGCACGATCTCCGTGTCGGACGGCATCTCGATGGGCCACGAGGGCATGCACTTCTCGCTGGTCTCCCGCGAGGTGATCGCCGACAGCGTCGAGACCGTCATGATGGCCGAGCGCCTCGACGGCTCGGTGCTGCTCGCGGGGTGCGACAAGTCGTTGCCCGGCATGCTGATGGCGGCGGCACGGCTCGACCTGGCCAGCGTGTTCCTCTACGCGGGGTCGATCCTGCCCGGCCGGGTCACGCTGACCGACGGCACCGAGAAGGAAGTCACGATCATCGACGCGTTCGAGGCCGTCGGGGCCTGCTCGCGCGGCCTGATGAGCCGTGAGGACGTCGACCTGATCGAACGCGCGATCTGCCCCGGCGAGGGCGCGTGCGGTGGCATGTACACGGCGAACACAATGGCGAGCGCGGCCGAGGCGCTGGGCATGTCGCTGCCCGGCAGTGCCGCTCCCCCGGCCACCGACCGGCGCCGGGACGGGTTCGCGCGCCGCTCCGGGCAGGCCGTCGTCGAGATGCTCCGCAAGGGCATCACGGCGCGGCAGATCATGACGCGCGAGGCGTTCGAGAACGCGATCGCCGTCGTGATGGCGTTCGGCGGCTCCACCAACGCGGTGCTGCACCTGCTCGCCATCGCGCACGAGGCCGGCGTCGAACTGTCGCTGGACGACTTCAGCCGCATCGGCGCGCGCGTGCCGCACCTGGCCGACGTGAAGCCGTTCGGGCGGCACGTCATGACGGACGTCGACCGCATCGGCGGCGTGCCCGTGGTGATGAAGGCGCTGCTGGACGCCGGTCTGCTGCACGGCGACTGCCTCACCGTCACCGGCCGCACGGTCGCCGAGAACCTCGCCGACATCAACCCGCCCGACCCGGACGGCCTCGTGCTGCGCGCGCTCGACAAGCCCATCCACCACACCGGTGGCATCACGATCCTGAAGGGCTCGCTCGCCCCGGAGGGCGCCGTGGTCAAGTCGGCGGGCTTCGACTCGGACGTCTTCACCGGCACCGCCCGCGTGTTCGACCGCGAGCGCGCCGCCATGGACGCCCTGGAGGACGGCACCATCACCGCGGGCGACGTCGTCGTCATCCGCTACGAGGGCCCCAAGGGCGGGCCGGGCATGCGCGAGATGCTCGCGATCACCGCGGCGATCAAGGGCGCGGGCCTCGGCAAGGACGTCCTGCTGCTCACCGACGGCCGGTTCTCCGGCGGCACGACGGGCCTGTGCGTGGGGCACGTGGCACCGGAGGCCGTCGACGGCGGCCCCATCGCGTTCGTGCGCGACGGCGACCAGATCACGCTGAACGTCGCCTCCGGGACGCTCGACGTGGACGCGGACCTCGACAGCCGCCGCGAGGGCTGGGCTCCGCTGCCTCCGCGCTACCAGCGCGGTGTGCTCGCCAAGTACGCCAAACTGGTCGGTTCGGCGTCGCGCGGCGCCGTCTGCGATTAGGTCCCCCACTCGGCTGAACTGCCAGGCGGGAGCGGGTCACCCGGTCGGTGGGTGACCCGCGATCCGCTCGCGAAGGTGGGTACTTCGCCTGCAGGCAACCAGGCCCAAGGCGGAGGGACGGCACGATGATCGATCAGACGCACGTTGAGGCTCTGTACGACTGCGACGTGATCGACAACAGGGGCGAGAAGATCGGCTCGGTCAAGCAGATCTGGCTGGAGGACGGCACCGGCGAGCCCATGTGGGCCGAGGTCCACACCGGACTGTTCGGTCTGCGGCAGAGCTTCGTCCCGATCCAGCAGGGCGAAGTGGGCGGCGGCGGCATCACCGTGCCCGTGTCCAAGGAGCAGGTGAAGGACGCGCCCAGCGTGCACACCGACGACAACCGCATGTCGGACGAGGAGCAGGAGGCGCTCTACCGGCACTACGGGATGATCCCGCACGCCAAGACCGGTGGCCACGACCGGATCGACGGCAGGCAGGACCGCAAGCGGGCCGCGATGGAGAACCGCGAGCAGCCGGCCAGGCACGGCAGGCGGGACGAGGGCGCCGAGGTCACGCTGTCCGAGGAGACGCTGGACGTCGGTACCCGCAACGTCGAGGCGGGCCGGGTGCGGCTGGTCAAGCACACGGTGACCGAGCAGCGCAACATCACCGTCCCCGTGACGCACGAGGAGGTCCGGGTCGTCCGCGAGCCCGCCACCGGCCAGCCGGGCAAGGCGTTCGCCGACGAGCAGGCCGAGGTCACGCTGCACCGCGAGGAACCCGTGGTGCAGAAGCGCACCGAGGCCACGGAACGGGTCCGGCTGGAGAAGAACGCCGTCACCGAGCAGAGGGACGTCAAGGGCGAGGTCCGCAAGGAACGCGTCGAGGTCGAGCGCGACGGCGAACCGCGCGAGCGCCGCTGACCGAACACCTGGACGAACCGCCCACCACTTCCGTCGGTGGGCGGTTCGTCTTTTTAATACAGGCCGTCGAGCACGTCCGCGTAGCGCCTCTCGATCTCACGGCGACGCGGCTTGAGCGACGCGGTCAGCAACCCGTCCTCGACGCTGAAGTCGTGCTCCAGCACCGCGAAGCGCTTGATCGTCTCGTGCCGCGCGAGCTGCGCGTTGACGGTCTTGATCGCGTTGTCGACCTCGGCCTCCGCGTCGGTGAGCCCGCCGGCGGTGTCCTGGTCGAGCGTCACGAGCGCCACGCAGTACTTGCGCCGGTCGCCGTGCACGATCACGTTGCTGATGTACGGCGACGCCGCGTTGATCATGCTCTCGATCCGGGTGGGCGCCACGTACTTGCCGCCCGAGGTCTTGATGAGCTCCTTCTTGCGGTCGGTGATCTTCAACCGGCCCGCGTCGTCGAGTTCGCCGATGTCGCCGGTGTGCAGCCAGCCGCTGACCAGCGACTCGGCGGTCGCGTCCGGCCGGTTGTGGTAGCCGCGCATGACGCCGGGGCCGCGCAGCAGCACCTCGCCGTCCTCGGCGATCTTGACCTCCATGCCGGGGATCGGCGGGCCGACCGTGCCGATCCTGATCATGCCCGGCCGGTTGAAGAACGTCGCCGCGGACGACTCGGTGAGCCCGTAGCCCTCCAGGATCGTGATGCCGGCGCGTTCGAAGAACTCGGCGATCTCCGGGGCGAGCGGTGCCGAGCCCGACACGAAGTAGCGGATCCGGCCACCCACCCGGTCGCGCAACTTGCGGTACACCAGGCGGTCCGCGAGCCAGCGCGTCGCCGGGCCGTGGTCGCGGCCGGCCCACCGGAAGATCTTCTCGGTGACGCCGCCCTTCTCCCGAGCGCCCGCGACGATCCGGCCGTGGATCTTCTCGAAGATGCGCGGCGCGGCGGCCACGATCGACGGCCGCAGCTCGCCCAGGTTGTCCACGATCCGCTCGACGCCACCGTCGACGGCGGTCGGCACGCCCGCGGCGATCATCGCCATCGTGAGCACCTTGCCGAACGCGTGCGACAGCGGCAGCCACAGGAAGTGCAGGTCCGTCGGCTGCAGAATGCCCAGGGACGCAATCGCTTCCGCCGTCGTCAACCAGTTCTCGTGGGTGAGCTCGACGCCCTTGGGCGTGCCGGTGGTGCCCGACGTGTAGATCAACGTCGCCAGGTCGTCCGGCCCCAGCCCACCGATCAACGCGTCGTAATCGCCGGAAGCTCGGGGAACCGCCCCGAACCGCAGCACCTCGACGCCGTCCGGCACCAGTGCGGCGTGCTCGTCGGTCTCCACGACCACGATCCGGCTGCCGGAGTCGCCGAGGATGTGCGCGACCTCCGCGGCCGTGCTGTTCGGGTAGATCGTCGTGGTGGCGCCACCGGCGGCGAGCACGGCGAGGTCGGTGACGATCCACTCGATGCTCGTGCGGCCCATCAACGCCACGCGGTCGCCCTTGCGCAGGCCCAGCCCAGCCAGTCCGAATGCTTCCGCGGCCACCCGTTCCTGCAGCTCGGACCACGTGAGCGAGACCCAGCCACCGTTGTCGCGGTACCGCATCGCCTCGGCGTCGGGCGTGCGTACGACACGATCGCGCAGCAGGCCGGGAATCGACAGCGCCATTGCTTCTCCCCTTCTCTGGAGCGTCGCTCCAGAGCGGTACTCTAACCCTCGTGTCCGACCGACGACAGCCTCTCCTCGACGCGGCGCTCCAGCTCGTCGGAGAAGGCGGCCTCGACGCCGTCACGATCGCGGCCCTGACCGAGCGGTCGGGCATGTCGAACGGCAGCATCTACCACCACTTCGGCAGCCGCGCGGGCGTGTTCGCGCAGCTCTACGCCGACAGCTACGGCCGGTGCGTCGCCGCGATGCTCCCCGCGCTGCAGGCCGGATCCGCCGAGGAGGGCGTGCGCGGCCTGACGCTGAGCTACCTCGACTGGGTCATGGCGAACCCCAGCCGGGCGCGCTTCCTCTACGCCGCACCGGACCACGCCGACCCCGCGGCCAAGATGGCGGAGTTCGCGCCGGTGCTGGCCTGGTTCCTCGACCGGATGGCCTCCGGTGAGCTGCGCACGGTGCCGCCATGGGCGCTGGAGCCCGTGGCGATGGGACCGGCGCACGAGTCGGTGCGCCGATTCCTGCTCGGCGTGTTCGACCTGGCCCAGGCGCGCGAGATCGTCGCGAACGCGGTGTGGGCCGTCCTGAAGCCCTAGCTGGCCGTAGAACACACGTTCGATTATCCTGCGGTCCATGCGCCAGGGATCGCTGTTCGACCTGGAGACGGAGCCGGACCTGGCCCCGCTCACCCCTCGCCGCACCGAACTGGGCGACGGCGCGTGGATCGACGTCCAGCCCGGCTGGCTCGCGGGCGCCGACGCGCTGTTCGACCGGCTCGTCGACGAGGTGCCGTGGCGCGCCGAACGCCGCCAGATGTACGACACCGTGGTCGACGTGCCGCGCCTGCTCTGCTTCTACAGCGGCGCGCTGCCGTTCGACGTCCTCACCACGGCGCGCGACGCGCTCTCGCGCCACTACCTGGCCGAGCTGAAGGAACCGTTCACGACCGCCGGTCTCTGCTACTACCGCGACGGCCGGGACAGCGTGGCCTGGCACGGCGACACGATCGGCCGCGGTCAGACCGAGGACACGATGGTCGCGATCCTGAGCGTCGGCACGCCGCGCGCCCTGCTGCTGCGGCCACGAGGCGGCGGCGAGACGCACAAGTACGCGCTGGGGCACGGCGACCTGCTCGTGATGGGCGGCTCCTGCCAGCGCACCTGGGAGCACGCCATCCCCAAGACCTCGAAGGTCGTCGGGCCGAGGATCAGCGTCCAGTTCCGCCCGCACGGAGTCCGCTAGCGACCAGTTCCTCGGACACCTGCCACACGCGCCGGGCCTCGTCGGCGTCGCGCAGCCGGCTGTAGAGGGCCTGCTCGGCGGGCGGTCCGCTCAGGTGGCCGACGCGGCTCGGACCGTAGAACACGCCTGCGCCGGGTGCCGTCGCGGCGAGCAGGGCCGGGAGCTGAGCGGTCTCGACGGTGCCGAGGACGCCCACGGACGACAGGACGCGGATCACGCGCACGCCGGGCGTGTCACTGGCGCGGCCGACCTCGGGACGAGCGGCGAGCAGGCTGGTGGGCGCGACGCCGGGGTGGGCGAGGTTGCTCGTGATCCCCCAGCCGCCCGCCTCGCTGCGCCGCGCGAGCTCGAGTCCGAACAGGCCGAAAGCGATCTTCGACTGGCTGTACGCCTTGCCGCCGCTGTACGAGCGCTCCCAGTTCAGGTCGTCCCAGTTGATGGCGTTCTGGTTCGCGGCGATGCTGATCTGCGACGTCACGCGGGCCCGGCCGGCCTTCAGCAACGGCAGCAGGTGCCCGACGAGGGCGAAGTGGCCGAGGTGGTTGGTGCCGAACTGCAGCTCGAACCCGTCCGCGGTCGTCTGCCGTTCGGGAGGGGTCATCACGCCCGCGTTGTTGACGAGGACGTGGACCGGCTTGCCCTCCTCCAGCAGCACCGAGCCCAGCGCGGCGACCGAGGCCAGCGACGACAGGTCGAGGGAACGCAACGACACGTCGGCGTCCGGGGTCCGCCGGCGGATCGCGGCGATCGCCGCCTCGCCCTTGCGCTGGTTGCGGACGGGCATGACGACCTCGGCGCCGGCCGCCGCGAGCCGTCCCGCGATGCCGAGCCCGACACCGTCGCTGGCGCCGGTGACGACGGCCCGCCTGCCGGACAGGTCCGGGACCTCGACGTCGAACTTCCTGCTCATCGCGCACTCCCCTGCTCGTCGTGGTGTGTTCCTCCACAGTGGCCGGACCGGCACGGCCGCATCCAGGACCTCTCGCTCCGTGGCTACGGAGGCGCGCGCACGTTAGGAACAAGGGACTCGAAGGGAGCCGACGTGATCGACCGAGCAGGCCTGGCCGCGTTCCTGCGCAACCGCAGGGAGGCGTTGCAGCCCGAGGACATCGGCCTCCGGCGCGGACCGCGGCGCCGCACCAACGGCCTGCGCCGCGAGGAGGTCGCCGCCCGGTGCAACATGTCCACGGACTACTACGCGCGCCTGGAACAGGAACGCGGCACGCACCCGTCCGAGCAGATGATCGCGGCGATCGCCCAGGGCCTGCACCTGTCGCTGGACGAGCGCGACCACCTGTTCCGCCTCGCCGGGCACAGCCCGCCTTCGCGCGGCACGATCAGCGAGCACGTCAGCCCGGGCCTGGCCCGGATCTTCGACCGGCTGCACGACACCCCGGCCGAGATCGTCACCGAGCTCGGCGAGACTCTGCGGCAGACCCCGCTCGGAGTCGCGCTCACCGGCGACGCGAGCCGGCACACCGGTCCGGCCAGGAGCCTCGGCTACCGCTGGTTCACCGACCCGGCGTCCCGCGCGCTGTACGAACCCGCCGACCACGGGTTCCTGAGCAGGATGTTCGCCTCGGGCCTGCGCGAAGCCCTCACCCGGCGCGGTCCCGGTTCCCGGGCCGCGCGGTACAGCGAGCTCCTGCTAGCCCGCAGCGAGGAGTTCCGGCGGGTGTGGGACGCCCAGGAGGTCGGCATCCGCCCGCACGAGGTCAAGCGCTACGTCCACCCGAGCGTCGGGGCGCTGGAACTGCACTGCCAGACGTTGCTCGACCCCGGTCAGCACCACTTCCTGCTCGTCTACACGGCCACTCCGGGCAGCGAGAGCTACGAGAAGCTGCAGCTGCTGTCCGTCATCGGAGCCGCTGCACCAACGGGCTGACCAGCAACAGCAGCAGGCCCCAGTAGCTGATCAACGGCGACAGCACGAGGGCGAGCAGCAGCACCGCGGTCGGGATCAGGGCCGTCAGCACCACCCGCCGCGAGAGTCCGCGGGCTTCCACGGCCAGTTCCGGACTGCCGTGCACGAGCAGCGTCATCGCCGTCAGCAGCGCACTGCTGACGGCGATCGTGCCGATGTAGAAGAACTGCGTGAAGTGGTCCTCACCCGGCCGGCCGACGAGCTCGGTCGGGAACGGCAGCACCACGATCGTCAGTATCCAGGCCATGTTCAGCACCACCAGCGGGGCGCTGTACCGCCGCACGTTCTCGAACAGCCGGTGGTGGGTGAACCACAGGTGCGCGATGACCACGAAGCTCAGCAGGAAGCTGAAGATCTGCGGCCAGTGGTGGGAGACCAGCTCGCTCGCGGGCTCGGAGCCCGGTTCCGAGGTGATCTCCACCAGCGGCAGCACCAGCAGCGTGATCGCGATGGCGACCACGGCGTCGGTGAAGAGGACCAGGCGGTCGGGTTCGCGCGTCATGGACACCCCGCCAACCTAGTCCTCAAAGGATTCAGACCACGTCCACGAACACCGGGTTGGCGTAGAACCAGAGGTCGGCCCACGGGTCGGAGTTGGCGATCTCGTCGATCATCGGGTCACCGGCCGAGGTGAGCCGCTTGCCGTCACTGCCCCGCAGCCGCAGGTAGAACGACCGCTCGACGTTCTTGAAGGTGTGCGAGAACCGGATCTTGCCGGTGCGCGGCACCTCGAACGTCTTCGTGACGACGGTCTCCGGCGCGAGGAACAGGTCGCGGTCGGCGGACGGACCGGTGACCGGACCGGAGATCAGGTCGACCTTGGCGAGCACCGGCTTGGTGCCGGAGAAGTTCGGTCCGGACGCGCGGTCCACCTCGATGGTGACCTCGACGTCGCCGCCGCGGCGCACGAACGTCCGGCCGCCCAGCGTCACGCCGCGCAGGTCGTCGCGCGAGCGCACGCGCAGCTCCAGGCCGTCGATCAGGCGGCCGTGCACGGTCAGCACCTTGCCCGACTGCAGGCCGCGCATGATGTCCACATAGGACTTCGACCGCGCGCCGACGACGTTCGCGCCGTACTGGCCGGGGAAGAAGTCGCCGTAGGCGGTCTGCTTGACGCCCGAGTCGATCGGGGCGCCCTTCGAGCCGGTCGTGGCGTAGTCCTGCAAGCCCTGCGTGAGGGTGTCGTTGAAGACCTGGTGCACGTCCGAGTTCGCGGTGATCCACCACGGGCGTCCCTCGGCGAGCAGGGAGTCCCACAGGCCGCCGACCTTGGCGGTCATCCAGTCGAACCCGCCGTGGGTGCGGTAGGACTCCGGCGGGTAGCCGGGGAACGACCCCGGTCCGGGGGCGGCCGTGTCGTAGTAGCCGCGCGCACGGCCGGAGCCGCCCGCAGACTTCGGCGTGCCGGCGGCCTGGTGACCGGGCGCGCCCTCCATGCCGACCGCGACACCCGGAGCCGCGTCGCGCCAGCCGCGGATCTCGTGCGGGCTGTCCACGCCGCGACGCGACGGGTGGTTCGCGAACATCAGGGCGATCTCGGTCCGTCCGGAGAGGACCTGCGCCTCCAGGTACCGCAGCGCGGCCAGGGCGAGCGACTCGGCGTTGTTCGCGATGCGGCCGTCGTAGGACAGCTCGAACGCCTTGAGGATGTCGACGGTGTGCTTGCCGGGCGGCAGGAACACCGTGGCGTGCTCCGCGCCGGGGATGTTCCACTCCAGGCCCTGGTAGACCAGCACGTCGCGCTGGGACCCGCGGACGCGCTCGATGTCCGGCGTGATCTGGTCGATCGAGAACTTCTGGTGCGCGACGCCGCCGTGGTCGGTGATGACGACCCAGTCGAGGCCGAACTCGTGCGCCTTCGCGACCTGCTGCGCGATCGTGTACTGGCCGTCGTCGGAGTACTGGGTGTGGATGTGGTGGTCGCCCGAGTACCAGCGCTCACCGCCGCCCCAGGGGTTGACCGGGACGTGCGCCTCGGCCGTGCCCGTGCCGACGGCACCGGCGGCACCCACGGCACCGGCCGCGATGCCCAGGCCGGCGAGGAACCGGCGGCGCTCGACCGACGCCGGGCGGTCGTCCGCGGGGTCGAGCCAGCTGCCCTCGACCGGCTCGACCTCGTGGTGGTGGTGCGTGTGATCACCGTGCGAGTGATCGTGTGAGTGGGACATGCGCAGATCTCAACCGGTCAAGCTGTCCAGGCGAACGAACGGCAGATGAACCCTTGGACCGGGAACTTCATTCACACGGCCTGGACGGCCAGCAGGGCCAGGTCGTCGTGGTCGTCGTGGTCCAGCCACTTGAGCACGGCCCGCTCGCAGTGCCGCGCGATCTCCTCCGCCGGCAGGCCTTCGCACTCCTTGAGCACCGCCCGCAGTCGCTGCTCGCCGAACAGCTCCGAGCGGTTCGTGTGCGCCCGGGCCTCGGTGAACCCGTCGCTGTACAGCACCAGCGTGTCCCCCGGCGCCAGCGTGACCTGCTCGCCGGAGAACCGGACGTCCGCCAGGATCCCGACGATCGCACCGGTGGCGCTCACCTCGTCGACGCTGCCGTCCGCCCGCAGCACCAGCGGCACGGGGTGGCCACCGGACGCGAGCGACATGCGCACTCCCCCGTCGGCCAGCGGCACCAGCTCACCGACGACGAGCGTGGTGAAGAGCTTCGAGCCGGTGGCGCGCAACGAGGTGTTGAGCAGGTGCAACAGCCGCACCGGGTTCGTCTCGACCAGGGAGAGCGCCTGCAGCGACTGCCGGACACGTCCGCTGTGGACCGCGGCCTCCAGGCCGTGCCCGCACACGTCGCCCAGCACGAACGTCGCCGAGCCGTCCGTGCGCGGGTGGACGTCGTAGAAGTCTCCGCCGACCAGTGCCCGCTGGTGGGCGGGGATGAACACCGAGGCCAGCGTCACACCGCGCACCTCGGGCAGCGGCAACGGCAGCAGCGCCGACCGCAGCACCTCGATCGTGCGCTGCTGCTCCGTCAGCCTCGACGACGACTCCAGCGCCACGGCGGCGTGCTTGCCGAACAGCCGGATCCGTTCCACGTCGTTCGGCGCGAAGTCGCCCTTGCGCAGCACGACCAGCGCACCGCCGACACCCAGCGGCACGGCCAGCGCACAGCCGAAGTCCTCCGGCACGCCCCAGCTGCCTTCACCCAAAGAGGTGATCCTGAGCAGGGTGGACGTGCCGGTCAGGACCTCGGAGATCTCCGAGGCACGGCGAGGCGTGCGCATGACCGTGGGCTCGCCGCCACCGCAACGCCACCACTCCAGCCGGTCACGCGTGGCGGGCACGACGGCGACGCAGTGCTCGCCCAGCAACTCCGCCGCGAGCTGCACGATCGTCTTCAGGGTCGCTTCGCGCGATCCTTCGCCGGCGAGCCGCAGGTGCGCGTGGTCGAGCGTGGAGTCCGTGAAGTACCAGGCACTCCAGCCGTCGCCGAGGTCGTGCCGGCGGCCCGCGACGTGCACGTCGAACTGCCCGCCGAGGCCGAGCCGGGGGAACCGGTCGGCGGCCGCGGCGTTGCGCACGCGCACCACGCCGGCCGCGTCCACGACGAAGACGGCTTCGCGCAGCCCGTCCACCAGGCGCTGCCAGCCGTCGAGGTCGATGCCCACGGCGCTGCTCATCCGCTCTTGTCCTGCGCAGCCGGCCGGGTCATCACGGCCTCCTGCGGGTCGTTTGCGTGCATCGCGGCATCAAGTTACCTCGCTCCCAACCTAACGTGGCAGTCTTGGCTGCGACCACCGAGGCACGGAGGCTTGGAGTGACCACGGCCAACGAAGAGACGGATGCGACCCTCGAACGGGTGCTCTCCGCCATGAGAGATCTGCGTGACGGCAACTTCCGCCGCAGGCTCGTCGTGCCGGGGAACGGGCCCGTGTCGGCCCTCGCGGACGTTTTCAACGAGATCGCCGAACGCAACCAGTGGCTGGCCGGTGAGCTGGGCCGGGTCCGCCAGGCGGTGGGCCAGGAGGGCCGGCTGACCGAACGGGTGGCGCCCGCGGGCACCGCCGGTGGCTGGTCGCTGATCGCGGACTCGGTGAACGGCCTGGTCGAGGACCTGATGCGGCCGACGACGGAGCTGAGCCGCGTGCTCGCCGCCGTCGCCGAGGGCGACCTGACCAAGCGCATGTCGGACCAGACGCTGCGCGGCGAGTTCGCCACGCTCGGCTCGACGGTGAACGGCCTGGTCGACCAGCTGTCGTCGTTCGCCGACGAGGTCACCCGCGTCGCACGCGAGGTCGGCACGGACGGCCGCCTGGGCGGTCAGGCGAAGGTGCCCGGTGTGGCCGGCACCTGGCGCGACCTGACCGACAACGTGAACTCGATGGCGAACAACCTGACCAACCAGGTCCGCAACATCGCACAGGTCGCGACGGCGGTGGCCACCGGCGACCTGACGCAGAAGATCACGGTCGACGTCTCCGGCGAGATGCTGGAGCTGAAGAACACGCTGAACACGATGGTCGACCAGCTGTCGTCGTTCGCGGACGAGGTCACCCGTGTCGCGCGCGAGGTCGGCACGGACGGCAAGCTCGGCGGCCAGGCCAAGGTGCCCGGCGTCGCCGGCACGTGGCGCGACCTGACCGACAACGTGAACTTCATGGCGGACAACCTGACGACCCAGGTCCGCAACATCGCCCAGGTCACGACCGCGGTGGCGCTCGGCGACCTGACCCAGAAGATCACCGTCGACGCGCGCGGCGAGATCCTGGAGCTCAAGTCCACGATCAACACGATGGTCGACCAGCTCTCCTCGTTCGCCGACGAGGTCACGCGTGTCGCGCGTGAGGTCGGTTCGGACGGCCGCCTGGGCGGTCAGGCGCAGGTGCCCGGCGTCGCCGGTACCTGGCGCGACCTGACCGAGTCGGTGAACGTCATGGCGAACAACCTGACGACCCAGGTCCGCAACATCGCCTCGGTCACCACCGCCATCGCGCGGGGCGACCTGACGCAGAAGATCACGATCGACGCCCGCGGCGAGATCCTCGAGCTCAAGACCACGATCAACACGATGGTCGACCAGCTCTCGGCGTTCGCCGACGAGGCCACCCGCGTGGCGCGCGAGGTCGGCACCGAGGGCCGGCTGGGCGGCCAGGCGACGGTGCCGGGAGTCGCGGGCACCTGGCGCGACCTGACCGACAACGTCAACTTCATGGCGAACAACCTGACCAACCAGGTCCGCAACATCGCGCACGTCGCCACCGCCGTCGCGAACGGCGACCTGTCGCAGAAGATCACCGTCGACGCGCGCGGCGAGATCCTGGAGCTCAAGTCCACGCTGAACGTGATGGTCGACCAGCTCAGCTCGTTCGCCGAGGAGGTCACCCGCGTCGCCCGCGAGGTCGGCACCGACGGCCGGCTGGGCGGCCAGGCTCGCGTGCAGGGCGTCGCGGGCACGTGGAAGGACCTGACGGACAACGTCAACCTGATGGCGGACAACCTGACCAACCAGGTCCGCAACATCGCCGCCGTCGCCACCGCCGTCGCGAACGGCGACCTCTCGAAGAAGATCACCGTCGAGGCCAAGGGCGAGGTCGCGGCCCTAGCCGAGACGCTGAACGGCATGGTCGACACGCTCCGCGCGTTCGGTGACGAGGTCACGCGTGTCGCCCGCGAGGTCGGCACCGAGGGCATCCTGGGCGGCCAGGCCCGCGTGTCCGGCGTCGCCGGCACGTGGAAGGACCTCACCGACTCGGTGAACTTCATGGCGGACAACCTGACCAACCAGGTCCGCAACATCGCCCAGGTCACCACCGCGGTGGCCCAGGGCGACCTGACGAAGAAGATCGACGTCTCGGCCCGCGGCGAGATCCTGGAGCTCAAGACCACCATCAACACGATGGTCGACCAGCTCAGCTCGTTCGCCGACGAGGTCACGCGCGTCGCCCGCGAGGTCGGCACCGAGGGCAAGCTCGGCGGCCAGGCCGAGGTCGACGGCGTGGCGGGCACGTGGTCGAAGCTGACCGACAACGTCAACCAGCTCGCCTCGAACCTGACCACCCAGGTCCGCGCCATCGCCGCCGTCGCCACCGCGGTGACCGCGGGCGACCTGACCAGGCAGATCACCGTCGACGCGTCCGGCGAGCTCGCGGAGCTCAAGGACAACGTCAACCAGATGATCGCGAACCTCAAGGAGACCACGCGGGCCAACCGCGAGCAGTACTGGCTCAAGACCAACCTGGCGCGCCTGTCCGGTCTGATGCAGGGTCACCGCGACCTGCGCGCGCTCGCGTCGTTGATCATGAGCGAGCTGACGCCGCTGGTCAGCGCCCACCACGGCGCGTTCTTCCAGATCGAGGAGGACGAGTCCAAGCAGTCCCTGGAGCTGACCGCGACCTACGGCTTCCGCCTGGACACCGCTCGCACCACCCGCGTGGCCATGGGCGAGTCCCTGGTGGGCCAGGCGGCGCTGGAGAAGAAGACGATCCTGGTCACCCAGGTCCCCGGCGGCTACCTGACGGTCTCCTCGGCGCTGGGCGAGTCGGCCCCGGTGAACCTGGTGATCCTGCCGGTCCTGTTCCAGGGCGAGACCCTCGGCGTGATCGAGCTCGCGTCCCTCAACGAGTTCTCCGACGTCCACCTCGACCTCCTGGACCAGCTCAAGGAGGCCATCGGCGTCAACGTGAACACGCTGCTGGCCAACTCCCGCACCGACGCCCTGCTGGTCGAGTCCCAGCGCCTCACGACGGAGCTCAGGGCCGGTTCCGAGGAACTGGAGGACCGCGCGCGTCAGCTCCAGACGGCCTCGAAGTACAAGTCCGAGTTCATGGCCAACATGTCCCACGAGCTCCGGACGCCGCTGAACTCGCTGCTGATCCTGGCCAAGCTGCTCGCCGACAACCTCGACGGCAACCTCAACCCCAAACAGGTCGAGTTCGCCCGCACGATCCACTCGTCCGGCTCCGACCTGCTGCAGCTCATCAACGACATCCTCGACCTCACCAAGGTCGAGGCGGGCCACATGACGCTGCACGAGGACCCGGTCCGCCTCGACGAGCTCGTCCGGTACGTCGAGACGTTGTGCCTGCCGCTGACGGCGGAGAAGAACCTCGAGTTCTCCGTGCGCGTGGACCCGAACGTGCCGGAGACCCTCCACACCGACGAACACCGCCTTCAGCAGATCCTCAGGAACCTGCTCTCGAACGCGGTGAAGTTCACCCATGACGGTGGCATCCGCCTGCACGTGCGCATGGACGACCCGTCCACCGTGGCGTTCGACGTGCACGACACCGGCATCGGCATCCCGGCCGAGAAGCTGGCCGTCATCTTCGAGGCCTTCCAGCAGGCGGACGGCACCACGTCCCGCAAGTACGGCGGCACGGGCCTGGGCCTGTCCATCAGTCGTGAGCTGGCACAACTGCTCAACGGCGCGCTACGGGTCCGCTCAGAGCCGGGAATCGGCTCGACCTTCACCCTGTGCCTGCCGCTGGGCAAGGTCGTCTCGGACACGATCGTCCTGCCGGAACCGACCCCGATCGTCACGCCGGCGCCGGTGCTGGCCGCCTCGGCCTCGATCCGCTTCCACGGCGAGAAGGTCCTCGTGGTGGACGACGACCTGCGCAACGTCTTCGCGCTCACGAGCGTGCTCGAGCTGGTGGGCCTGGAGGCGATCTTCGCCGACAACGGCATCACGGGCGTGCGGGCCCTCGAGCAGTACGACGACGTGGCCATCGTCCTGATGGACATCATGATGCCCGAGCTGGACGGCAACGCCACGATCTCGGCGATCCGCGCGATGGAGCGCTACGCCGACCTGCCGGTCATCGCCGTCACGGCCAAGGCCATGAAGGGCGACCGGGAGAAGTCCCTGGCCTCGGGTGCCACCGACTACGTCACCAAACCGGTGGACACCGAGCACCTCATCCGCCTGATCGCCTACTACCTGGGCGTGTCGGCGGAGGCCTGAGGCACTCGACGGGCCCGCGCGGACAGGGCGATGCCGGAGACCGGCCGCCCTTCCGCGCGACGGCGCCCTCAGCGGGCCGAGTCCACCGCCTCCTGCACGGCCACGTCCACCGACTCGTGCAGGCTGAGCACCTCGGCCACGTCGGCCAGCTCGAACAACCGCCGGACCGGCGCCTGGGCGGCGGCGATCCGCAGCTGCCCGCCGGCCTCGGCCAGGCGGCGGTGCCAGTCCAGCACCAGTGCCAGCCCGGTCGAGTCCATGAACGCGAGTTCGGCCAGGTCGAGCACCGCGTGCGCCCCGGTCACGTCCTCGTCGAGCCTGGCCGACAACAGGGGGACGGTGTCGATGTCCAGTTCGCCGGCGACGGCGAGCACTCGCCATCCCCGCTGGACACCGCTGCCGACGTTGAGCTCCATCGTCGCCGTTCCCTTCGCCACGCCCGACTCGTGCGACCCAAATCGTGCAGCACGACGTTCGACCATGCGACCACCGGGGGGCTGAAAGATCCGAACGACGCGCCGGATGTGCGACGATGCGCTTTGTGTTGAACGACCCACTGGCAGAGGTGCGGGTGATCCTGACCGCCGAGGGCGGTTCGTGCGCTCGTGCACGTCAGGTGGTGCGCGAGGCCGCGGCGTCGTGGGAGCTGTCCGAGGATCTGGTCGACGACGCGCAGCTCGTCGTCACCGAACTGGTGTCCAACGGCATCGACCACGGTGAGGGCCCGATCACACTCGTCGTGACCCGGAAGGCGGGCGGCATGCTCGTCGAGGTGCACGACGAGTCGCCGGAGCAGCCCCAGCTGAGACCGGTCGACCCCAGCAGCCCGCGCGGGCGCGGCATGCAGCTCGTGCAGGCGCTGAGCGTGAAGTGGGGCACGAAACCGCAGAACAGCGGGAAAGTGGTCTGGGCCCAGCTAGAAGCGTGAAAAAGGGGTACCTCAACCCTTATGACCGCTCTTCCGCCCGACCCCGAACCCGACCTCACGCCTGGGAAGGAACCCGGCGGCGGGGTGAACCCAGGAGAAACCCCTCCGGACTCCGGATCGACCACCACGGGTCTGTCCCACCACGAACGGACTCCACCCAAGGCGACCGCCGGACGAATCGTGATCGCGATCATCGTGCTGTTCGCGTTGCTGGTGGCCGCGATGCTCCTGACCCGCGCTTTCCTGCTCGTGTAGCCGCGGGTCCGAACGTTTCAGCTTGTGGGCGTCCGGTGGTGGCGCGTACGGTCGGTTCGGACGGGAGTCTTATGAACCAACTCAGGCAGAGAACTACCTACGTCCAGTCCATTCCGATAGTCGCTCTCACGGGCGAGATCGACATGATGTCGTCGGCACCGGTGACCAGCAGGCTCGCCGAGCTGCTCGACCGCAAGCCACCCGCGTTGGTCGTCGACCTGCGGGAAGTGCGCTTCTTCGGCTCCGAGGGCATCCGCACGCTGGTGGAGGCACAGCACCAGGCGGACGAGCTCGGCATCAAGCTCGGCGTCGTCAGCGACAGCAGGATCGTCCTGCGGCCGCTGCAGATGACGGCGGTCGACCAGATGTTGCTGCTGTTCGCCGACATCGAGGACGCCGTCACCGCGTTACGCGGCTGACGAGCTCCGCGCCCGCGAGCGTTCCACCAGGGAGAGCAGCAGCCCTTCCTTGGTGGACCACGGGGAGATGTCCACGACGTCGTGGCCGGAGACCTTCATCAAACCCTCCGCGACCACCGCGCCCGCCAGCGACTGCTGGGCCCGGTGGCGCGAAATCCCCGGCAGAGCCGCGCGTTCGCGCACCGACAGCTTCGCGAGGCGCGGAATCCACTTCTCCAGGTCCTTGAGCCGCAACTGGCGCGGCGCGTAGGTGTCGTTGCGGGCGCCGGCGAGGCGGGCCAGCTGTTCGAACACCTTCGAGCACCCCACGGCGTGCGCGCTCTCACCCCACGGGAACGCGGTCTCGAGGCGCTGCGCCACCTCCACGCGCATCTCCGTGACGGTGAGGCCGGTGCGGGTCAAAGTCCTTGCTCCCAAAGGCAACGACACCGCGCGCTCGGGCTCGGCGCCGGACCCGGCGGCGAGTTCGACGGTGCCACCGCCGACGTCCAGCACGACCATGGGTCCCGCGCTCCAGCCGAACCAGTGCCGGGCCGCGGCGTAGGAGAGACGCGCTTCTTCCTTGCCGGACAACACCTTCAGCTCGACGCCGGTGCGCCTGGCCACCTTGCGGATGACCTCGTCGACGTTCGCCGAATCACGCACGGACGACGTGGCGAAGGGCAGGAACGGGGTGTCGCCCGCCTTCTTGCGGGCGGCGAGCACGGCGGCGCAGAGCGACTCGACGCCGTCGCGGCTGATCGCCCCGTCCGCGTCCAGTTCCCGGTCCAGCCGCAGCCGGACCTTGTGGGACACCAGCGGACGCATCAGGTCTCGTTCCACGACCACCAGGTGTGCGCTGAAGCACCCGACGTCCAGAACTCCGACCGTCATCCGCCACCTTCCTTCTACCAAGTCTTCTTTACCCCATCGGCAGCCATTGTGCGGAACTGAGGCCCCGAACGAGCAATCTTGACCCGATGAGATGCGTTACAGTCACCGAATGTCACTGGCGGAGATACCTTCCCGGCTCGAACACGCCCTCGGCAAGGCACATTCCGGCGTAATCGTGCTGGCGGTCGACGGTCTCTCGTCGGACGTGGCCAAACAGTCCTGGCTGCCGGCCTCCATCGCCACGCTGTCCTCGACGGTGCCGCCGACGTCCGCGACGGCGTTGCTGACGGCGCTGACCGGCGTTCCCGCCGACGTCCACCGGGTGCCGGGATCGGTGTACCGCAACGGATCCGGGCTCGTGCACGCCATGAACGGCATGCCCGCGATCCCCGCCCTGCCGACGGTGCTCGAACGGCACGGAGCGACCGTGCTCGCCCGCGAACTCGACTTCCTCGAAGGAAGCTGGGCGCAGGCACTGCTTCGAGGGTGCACCCGGATACCCGCGCCCGCCAGGCACAAACTCGTGGCGCAGTCCGAGGACCCGCCGCTGCTCGTCGCCAACGTCGTCGCCGATCTCGACAAGGCGCTCAAGGACGCGCGGTTCCTCTGGACGTACGTCAACATCGACGACTACGTGCACCGCCACGGTTACGACGAGTCGGTGCACGAGGCCATGCTCCGACTGGACGCGCACGCTTCCCGTTGGGCCGCACAGGGTTGGACCGTCGTGGCGCACTCCGACCACGGCATGGTCCCCGTCGACCCCGATCCGGAGCTCGTCGAGGCCTGGGACGCGATCGTGCGCGAGGAGTGCGTCATCCCCTCCGGCGGCGCCGGCCGCATGCGCTGGCTCTACCCGAAGGCCGATCGGCTGGAGGTCGTTTTCGACCGCGTGGCAACGG
Organism: Lentzea californiensis; assembly: GCF_024648825.1. Lineage (GTDB taxonomy): Bacteria > Actinomycetota > Actinomycetes > Mycobacteriales > Pseudonocardiaceae > Lentzea > Lentzea californiensis. The sequence goes on along the minus strand of NZ_JANBBE010000011.1, from coordinate 85,649 downwards.
CTCTGGGCGACACGGCGACCGTCCACCACGCCACCGATCTCGGCCTGCCGCAGCCCGAGGCCGGACCGGTCGTCGCGGTGGCCGCGTCGCCGCGGTTCCCCCTTGCGGACCCCTCGGTGCGCTACGAGCACGGTGGCCTGAGCCGCGACGAGATCGACGTCCCCTTCGCCGTCTGGCAAGCCGTACAGTGAGCGAGTGCACGTCGAATTCTCCAACAGCATAAGGGAAATCGATTCTGCCGATTGGGATTCGGTGGTGCGCCAGGCAGGTGCACCGGTGTTCTACCGGCACGCGTACGTCAGTGCCTACGAACAGTCCCCGCTGACGGCCGTCGACGCGTTCGCGTACTTCGTGGCGCGCGACGGCGGCAAGCCGGTCGCCGTCATGCCCGCCTACCTCCAGACGGCCGCGAACCCGTTGCGCCTCCTGCACGAGGTCTACCCGGAGGCGGTCGGCGAGCCCGCACTGCTCAGCCACACGTGGCACTGCTACGACGCGCACGTGCCCGCCACCGCGCAGGTGCTGCCGAGGTTGCTGGACTCCATGATCCGCACGGCGTCGATCCTCGGTGCGCGCTGGTGCGGTTTCATGAACGTGCAGCGCGGCGGTGCGCTGTCGCAGGCGCTGCGTGCGGCCGGCCTGCCCGCGCGCCACCTGACGGACCGGTGGGCCACCGGCCTCACCACCTACGAGCAGTACCTCGCGAGCCTGAGCTTGCGGGCGAGAGCGAACCTGCGCCGCAACGAACGAAGATCGGCCGAGGCCGGCGTCACCGCCGAGGCCCTCCCCGTCGACCACGCCTCGCTCGACGAGATCACCCTGCTGTGCGCCAAGACCGCCAGCCGCTTCGAGGACAACGGGTACCACCCCGGCACCACCTTCGCGAGGTTCGTGGCGGCGCTGGGCGACCTGGCGCACGTGATCGAGGTGCGCCAGCGCGGCAGGCTCGTCGCGGCCGGCGTCTGCCTCACCGACGCCACCCGCTTCCACACCTGGACCTGTGGCGTCGACTACGGCGTCGACGGCAACTACAGCCCGTACGGCGCGCTGTTCGCCGAGTCGGTCCGGCTCGCGATCCGCCTGGGCCTGCCGACGCTCGAGGACGGCCGGGGCAACGCCCCGTTCAAGCGGCGCCACGGCCTGAGCCCACACCATCTCGACGCCGTTCTCTTCCGCGCCTGAACACCGAATCGTTCACAAGGGTGAACAATTCCTTTTACAACGTCGGATTCCAGGAAGTTCATATACCTGATTCTCCGCGACGGCAGCCTTTACGCTGTTCAGCGGCACCGGACAAGACGGAAGAATCAATTTTTTGACGCACCTTTACAGTCCTTGATCCGATCTGGCAGGGTGGCGCCGGGCGCAAGACGAAGAAAGGGACTGGACGGTCTCGTGAATCTGTCTCGACGCACCCTTCTGGCGTCCGCTGCGGCCACTCCCCTGCTCTCCGGAGCGGGCATGGCCGTCGGTGCGGGAGAAGCTGCCGCTTCGCCCGCCACCCTCCGTGCGGCCCTCGACCACGGCAACACCAAGCTGAAGGCGGTCGCCCCCGGCGTCACCTCGTTCCCGGAGATCACCAGGGCCGAGAAGTGGACCTACGTCGCCGACGGCGGCTGGGTCGGCGGCTTCTGGCCGGGCACCCTGTGGCTCGCGCACCTCGACAGCGGCGACGCCCAGTTCCGCGCGCTCGCCGAGGCCGCCAACGACCGGCTGGCACCGCGGCGCCTGGACCCGCGCGACCACGACCTGGGGTTCCTCTTCTACCCCTCCTGGGTCACCGCGTACCGGCTCACCGGCGACACGAAGTGGCGTGACGGCGCCGTCGACGCCGCCAGCACGCTCATCCAGCGCTGGAACGCCACCGGCAAGTTCATCCGCGCGTGGGGCAGGCTCGGCACGCCGGGCAACGCGGGCCGCGTCATCATCGACACGATGATGAACCTGGACCTGCTCGCGTTCGCCACCGAGCAGACCGGCGACCGCAAGTTCCTGGACATCGCGATCGCCCACGCCAGGACCACCCAGACCCACTTCCTGCGCCCGGACGGCTCGACCCCGCACGTGTTCGACTTCGACCCGGACACCGGCGCGGCCATCGGCCCGAACACCGTGCAGGGCTACAGCCCGACGTCGTGCTGGGCGCGCGGCCAGGCGTGGGGCATCTACGGCTTCACGACCATGTACCGGCGCACGGGCCTGCGCGAGTTCCGTGACACCGCACGCAAGATGTCCGACTACGCGCTGTCGGTGCTCACCCCGGACGGCGTGCCGGTGTGGGACTACCGCTCGCCGCTGGGCGTCCACGACATCAAGGACTCGTCGGCGGGCGCGATCATGGCGTGCGGCCTGCTCGACCTGGCCAAGGCCACCGGCACGAGCCGCTACCGCGACCGGGCGCTGGGGATCCTCGACGGCCTGGTCGCCACCTGCCTGACGACCAGGTCGACGCGGGCCGAGGCGATCCTGGCCCGCGGCACCCGCAACCGCCCGTCCGAGGACGGTGTGGAGATCTCGCTGCCGTACGGCGACTACTACCTGTACGAGGCGATCCTGCGGGTGCTCAAGCCCACGCAGATCGCCAAGGCCATCGGCCTCTGACCACTGTTCACATGGCACGCGGGGACCTTTCGTACTGACATGCAGTACGAAAGGTCCCCGCGTGCTACTGCTCGATCACCTTCGCCGTCGGCCCGTTGTTCCAGGTCGCTTCCAGCCTGGACAACCGGCCGGCGGCGTTGCGGAAGTTCACCACCAGCGGCCCGCCGGGCTGTTCCACGGACACCGAGTACCCGTCCGAGGGTGTGGCCGACAGCGCCTGCACCCCCTGCGGCCGGTAGCGCACGACCACGTCACCGCCCTGCAGGTGGAACGCGTGGACGTAGGAGCCGTCCGCCTGCCATTCCCCCTGCGGAGATTGAGCCGAGGTGGGACGCGCATCCGTACTACTGGGAGGAGCCGGAACAGATGACGTGGTGACGACAGGAGGCCTGGTGGACGAAGGCGTGACAGGCGGAGGCGGGGTGCCGGCGGAGGCGCCGGGCTCGGGCACCGGGACGGTCAGGGAGGTGATCGTCGGCATCGGCAGCACGGCCGAACCCGTCGTGACCCCCACGGCGGCGACGGGCGCGGGTTCCATCGCCCACCGGATGCCGAACCACGACAGTCCGACGGCGACCGCGGTCACCACCGCCCAGGCGACCAGGTATCCGACGGACCGTCTCACTGCGGCAATCCTCCTGTAGCGGCTCATGGCATCAGTACTGCTGGTCGAAGACGACCCGGTGGTGCGGGCGGCGATCACCCGCGCTCTCACCGTCCAGGGCCACATCGTGCACGGTGTCGCGCTCGCGATCGAGGCTTTGCGGGAAGTCACCGCGAACGACTACGACGTCGTGGTGCTCGACCTCGGGCTCCCGGACCTCGACGGCGGTGACGCGCTGCGGATGATCCGGGGCGTCACGAACACCCCGGTGGTCATCGCGACCGCCCGCGACGACGAGGCCGGCATCGTCCGGCTGCTCAACGCGGGCGCGGACGACTACCTCGTCAAACCCTTCTCCAGCGAGCACCTCGAAGCCCGCCTGCAGGCGGTGCTGCGGCGTGCGCGCGACAGCAAGCAGCTCGTGATCGGCGGCCTGGAGATCGACGTGCACCTCCGCAGGGCCACAGTGGACGGCCAGGAGCTCTCCTTGACGCACAAGGAGTTCGAGCTGCTCTCCTACCTCGCGGCACGGCAGGGGGAGGTGGTGCCGCGGGCGGAGATCCTCGCGAGCCTCTGGCCGTCCCACCGCGACGACCAGACGCTCGACGTCCACCTGTCGTGGTTGCGCCGCAAGCTCGGTGAGCGAGCCGCGCAGCCGCGTTATCTGCACACGGTGCGAGGGGTCGGCGTGCGCATGGTCGCTCCGCAATGAGGCGGTCACTGGTGCTGGTCGCTCTCGCGGCGACCAGCATGGTGGCGCTGGCGTTCCTCATCCCGCTGGCGATCGTCGTGAAGAACTCCGCGTACAACCGCGCCCTGAGCGAGGCCGAGAAACAGGCCGGCGCGATGACGCAGACGTTGCTGATCACCCGCAAGCCGCAGGAGATCCGCCAGGTGATCAGGAGCACCCGGTACGGCGCTCAGCAGCGGCTGGCCGTGCACCTCAGCGTTCCGGCCGGCACCTACGGTTCCTCGCACATCACCGCCGCGGACCTGCAGAAGGCCCAGAAGCTCGCGACGGCGTCCACGGTCGAGAAGCCCGACGGCGTGGCCTACCTGCAGCCGCTGGCCACCAGCGAGAACGGGATCGCGATCGTCGAGGCGTTCGTGCCGCACGAGCAGCTGACCCACGGCGTGATCGGCACCTGGTGGGTGCTGGCGGGCGTCGCGGTCGGCCTGGTCGCCGGTTCGGTGCTCGTGGCCGACCGCCTGGGCGCACGGGCCGTCAAAGCCACCAGGGCGTTGGCCGAAGGCGCGCGCCGGATGGGCCAGGGCGACCTCACGGCGCGTGTCGCGGTGAAGGGCCCGCCGGAGTTCGAGGAGGTCGGCAAGGCCTTCAACGCCATGGCCGAACGCGTCCGGCACCTGCTCGCCGCCGAACGCGAGGTGGTCGCCGACCTCTCGCACCGCCTCAGAACGCCTCTCACGGCCCTTCTCCTGGACGCGGACACGCTCGGGAGCGGTCCAGGGGCGGACCGCGTCCGGGAGGCCGTCCAGGGCCTCGAGAGGGAGGTCGACGAGATCATCAAGATCGCCCGCTCCGGCCTGCAGCCCGACGACAGCGGTGCCGACGCGGCGGAGGTGGTGCGCGACCGGCTGGTGTTCTGGTCCGCGCTCGCCGACGACCAGGAACGGCCCTGGACAGTCCGCGGCGCCGACCGGCCCGCCCCCGTGCCGCTGTCCCGCGCCGATCTCGCGGCCGCGCTGGACGCGTTGCTGGGCAACGTCTTCCGCTACACGCGGGAGGGCACGCGGTTCGCCGTGACGCTGGTGCACCAGGCCGACCTGGTGGCCCTGGTGGTCGAGGACGCGGGTCCGGGCATCGCGGACTCCGCCCAGGCGGTGCGGCGTGGCGCCAGCGGCGGTGGTTCCACCGGGCTGGGGCTCGACATCGCCCGCCGTGCCGCGGAGGCCACGGGAGGTTCTCTCCACGTCGACCGCGGACCGTTGGGCGGCGCACGCGTGCAATTGAGGCTCCGGAGGCTCTAGGGGCCGAAAGACGAACACCGCCGGCGGCGCGGACCGTGGGACGGGTCCAGCGCCGCCGGCGGGCACCGGCCGGCTGCGCGGCACCGCTGCCGCACCACCAGGTCCCGAGCAGGAGGGAGGAACCCGATGAGCAGTGCGCGCTTGCCTTTCCCACACCGGTGTAACGAGGTGGATCAGCCGGGGCTCTCGGCGCCAGGTGTAGGGACCAGCGTATTCAGTGGGTCTGGGTCGGATCGGTTTGTGCGATCTGACATGAAGTTAGCCGACCGCTGATCGTCCCCACTCCCCCGTTCAGACGATTAATCTGTCTTAAATATATTTAACTTCGCCCGGTCGGTCGTCCACGACTTAAGTGAATTTAAGACAACGTCCGCCGCACGCCGCCATCCGTGAACTATTTCGGAGCGACTTCCGGCGACAACACGTCATTCACGGCGACTGCACCACCCAGGCCGCTTGCGGATCGACGAGGTAGCGGAGCTCGTGTTCGCTCCCGCGCGGCGCGGCGCGGCACCCGAACATGAAATCCGAGCTGCGACATTCACGAACTCGGCGAACCGGCCGGCGTTCGTGTCGATGGATTACACAGACGGGAGCATCAAGACCCGCTATCGGTTCGCCTGGGAGCGATGCTGACCCAAGATGATCACGGAGGGGGCCCGGCGCTATACTCACAGTGAGCAATGGGCCTCCTCTTCGTGACCCACACGTGACTTTTGACGGGTGAGTCAACCGGACCATTGCTTCCCGCGTATACCCATGTAGATTCCCGCTCACCGTGACGGCCATTCGGGTGACTGTCGCGGAGTCGCGCGCCGCACGCGAATCGGAGGCAGCATGCAGGCGAACACCCAGACCACCGCCCAGGTCGACGACCTGACACTCATCGCGCTGCCCACCGCGGTGAACTGCGCGGATCTGTTCGTGCGCTTCACACTGGGTGAATGGCGCCTGCGCAACATGACCGCGGAGTGCTCGGCCGTCGCCTGCGCGCTGGTCGAAGCCGCCATCGAGTCAGCAGATCCGAAAACCTCGCGGCTGATCACGCTGCGATTGCGACTGAGCGGCGACTACCTCGTCGTCGAGCTGGAGGCGGCCCGGTTCATCATGCCGCCGACGTCTCCGGACCTGCGCACCGGCGAGCTGCAGCTCGGCAACGGCACCAAGCTGATCTGGTGCGAGCTGGCCCTGCCGACGGGCGTGAACGCCAACGCGGTGCCGCTGCCCCGGCGCGAGAAGCGCCGCTCCCCCGCCGCGGAGGCGCTGGGCGACGAGCCGGACGTCGATCCCGAGCTCATCCAGCGCATCCTGTTCGGCCTCGGTGGCTCGATGGGCAACGGCCACCAGCGCTAGACCCGGTTTCACCCGAAGGCGCATCCAGCCGCGGATGCGCCTTTGTCATGTGCGCGCTCTCATAGCGGTGGACACTTCACCTATGTACTTCGCAACCCAGAAATAACTGCTTCCGGTCACTCCCGGGCGCCAATTCACCCGGCCCGCCGAAAACTATTCTTGGTGCTCTCGCCGACGATGTTGGGCTGCTTGGCGGGCGGTTCGTCAACACCCTTTCCGATACGGTCTCGTACCACGCCGCCCGAACTGTCCTGCACATTCGGAAAGGTGTCGCAATGATCAGCATGATGGCCGCGGCCGGCTTGGCTCTGTCCACCATCGTCATTCCCCCGGTCGCCGACCCGCCCCCGCCGGGCCAGATCACCATCGACGTCGTCACGGTCAACGGTTCCGGCTGTCGCGCCGGTACGGCCGCCGTCGCCGTCTCCCCCGACAACAAGGCGTTCACGGTCACCTACAGCGACTACCTGGCACAGGTCGGCCCGGAGTCGCGGCCGACCGATTTCCGGAAGAACTGCCAGCTGAACCTCAAGGTGAACGTTCCCGGCGGGTTCACCTACGGCATCGCCCAGGCCGACTACAGAGGATTCGCCCACCTCGAGAAGGGGGCGAAGGGCACGCAGAAGGCGAGCTACTACTTCCAGGGCATGTCGGACAACGACCAGCGGTCCAAGACCTGGAACGGCACGCTGAGCGACAGCTGGCAGGTCACCCACAAGACCGACATCGCCTCGATCGTCTACCACCCGTGCGGTGCGAAGCGGAACTTCAACATCAACACCGAGCTGCGGGTGGACAAGGGCACGTCCGACCCGAAGAAGACGAGCTTCATGGCGATGGACTCGACGGACGGCTCGATCGAGACCGTCTACCACTTCAACTGGAAGAAGTGCCCCAAGTAGTCCGTCACGTCAGCTGAACCGCGCCCTCGCACGGCAAGGCCGGAGCCCAGGAGGCATGGGCTCCGGCCTTGCCGGTTCCTGCTGACGCAGATCAGATGTTCTGGTTCGCGAACCCCTTGGTCGCGATCTTCGACAGCATTCCCTGCCACACCGAGCTGCTGGTGTGCGGGTCGCCGGTCACGGCGAGCGCCGACTTGAGACCGTTGAACGCGCTCGTCGTGGCAGGGCCCCAGATGCCGTCGATCGCGAGGCCCGAGCCGCGGAAGTTGTTGCACACGGCCTGGACGAACTTGGTGTCGGACTCGGAGTCCTTGACCGCGCGGACCGGCATGCCACCGAAGTCGGCGTGGATGTGGTCCTCGTGGGAGGCGTTGTACCAGCCGTCGAGCACGTAGCGGAACCGGCGGCGGCACACGGCCTCCGTCGCGAGGTAGCGCTTGCGGATCGAGGCGGTGCCCGACGCGTGGTGCCTGTCGAGCGGCGAGATGGTGTTGCCGCCGGACCACCGGACGTGGTCGAGGTCCATCGCGGTGCCGGCGCCGTGCTGGCCCGCCTTGTCGACGTAGAAGCCCGCCGAGACGATGTAGCTGATCGAGCCGTAGCTCGACGAGAGCGAGCGCAGGTCGCGGATCCACGCGACGAGCGCGTTGTAGAACGCGTCGGTGGCCTGCCAGTTGCGCGCGGTCGTGTTGCCGCGGTTGGAACGCCAGTAGTAGACGGGCGTGCCGTCGATCTTCTGGAACGTCATCATCGCCAGCGCGCCGACCTCGGCGGCCTCGATCTCCGCGGGCGTGTGCTGGTCGTTGGGCGTGGGGGCGGCACCGGCCAGCCCCGGCGCGATGGTGGACAGGCCGGCGAGACCGGCGACCGCGGCCGCGCCCGTGACGAAGCCGCGCCTGGTGACGTTGTTCTCGAACACCCCAGTACTCCCTCTGCGTCCAAGCCGGCGGCGGCAGGAGGAAGAGCCTGTCTCACCTACCGGCCCGACGGAGTCTAGGGATCACATCCGAACGGCGGAATCGTGCCTGACCTGCGTTTTTCCTTTGCCTTTACCGGTGGGAGCGGCACCGGTGAAGGCGTTGCATCCGCCGCGACTGAGTCAGTGGACGGGCCCGAGGACGCGGATCAGGTTCTTCTCGGTGTCGTTGCCCAGCTTCTCCAGCGCGAGCTTCGCCACGGGGGCCCCGAACTTCGCGAGCCCGTTGAACTCGACGTGCGCGTGGTAGGCGATCCGGGCCGTGCCCGGCGCGTCACCGGCCGTGATCGAGATGTCGTCGGTCGACGTGGCGGTGTCGTTGCGCCCCACGAACTGCAGGCCGCTCGGGTCGTCGCGGGTCAGCTCGTAGACGAGCTCGGTCTTGCGGCCGAGGAACGACGAGACGTTGCGCCAGCGCGAACCCACCTCGACCGGGCCGTCGTCGAGGCGCGTGCACGACACGGTGCCCGGATCCCACTGCTCGGCACGGGAGAAGTCGCGCAGGTACTCGACGACGCCCTCGGGCGTGGACGCGACGGTGAAGGTGCGCTCGACGTCCACACCGGACACGGTCGGTGAGTTGAACACCTGCGGCGCGCGGTCCAGCCGGTACTGGTCGACGAACTCGGCCTGGCTCTCCGCACGGTGTGCCAGCCGCTCCAGCCGCGTGTCGTCGAAGCTGTTCAGCTTCCGCAGCGTCCGCCACAGGGCGATCTTGCCCTCGATGCCGACGCGCAGGGTCTCCAGTTCGAGGACGTCGCTCAGCGGTGAACGGCCGAGCACCCTGCCGTTGAGCTTGAGCCTGCCCGCCTTCTCGGTGAGCCAGCCGAGCGCCTCCTTGTGCGGACGCGACTCGACACCGGCCTGGCGCATGAAGTCGAGCAGCTCCTTGCGGTCCGCCTCGATGTCGTCGGCGAGAACCCGCAGCTCGGGATGCGTGCGGCTGATGCGGCGGGCGAGCTCGGTGCCCGCCATCACCCCGGTCAGGTGGTCGTTGAGGTAGATGCTGAGCAGCTCCGTGTTCACGCCTTCCGGTTACCCGCCGCCAAACCTTCCGAACGGTCGATCGCCTGCATCGGTTCCAGGATGATCGGCTGCGCGCGACGGCCTGTGAGCAGGTTCCACGCCCACTGCGCGAGCACCGCGGCCCGGTTGCGCCAGCCGACGAGGAACGCGATGTGCACGCCCGCCCACGCCGCCTTGCCGATCAGGCCCTTGAGACGCAGCTTCTTGATGTCCGCGACGGCGTCGCCGGGCGAGATCGTGGCCATCGTGCCGAGGTCGAGGTACTTGAACGGCTTGGCCCTGCGCCCGTTCAGGCGTGCCTTGATCACGCGGGCGACGTGGTGGCCCTCCTGGATCGCGGGCTCGGCGATACCGGGCAGGTCGTTCAGGTTCACCATGTCGCCGATGGCGAAGACGTCGTCGGTGACCGAGCAGTCGACCGGGTTGACGATGATCTTGCCCTTGCGGTCGGTCTCGGCGCCGGTCGCCTCGGCGAGCCGGCGCGACAGCGGCGAGGCCTGCACCCCGGCCGCCCAGATGATCGTGCGGGCCTCGACCCGGTCGCCGTCCTTGGTCGTCAGGCCTTCCGCGTCGATGGACGCGACCATGGCGTTCGTCATCACCGTGACGCCGAGCCGTTCCAGCTTCACCCGCGCGTGCTCGCGCAGCGGCGCGGAGAACGGCGGCAGCACGTGCGGCACGGCGTCCATCAACGTGATGCGGACGTCGCGCGGGTCGATCTCCCGGAACTGGCCCTTCAACGCCCGGCGCGCCAGGTCGGCGAGCTGTCCGGCCAGTTCGACGCCGGTCGGTCCGGCACCGACGACCGCGAACGACAGCCACTGCTTCGGGTCCTCGGCCGACACCGCCGTCTCGAACGCCCGGAGCAGCTTCGAGCGCAGGTCGACGGCCTGTTCGAGCGTCTTCATCGGCGGCGCGTGCTCCGCCCACTCGTCGTGGCCGAAGTAGCTGTCGCGCGAACCGGCCGCCACGACCAGGGTGTCGTACTCGACCTGGGTCGACCTGCCGTCCGGCAGGTCGACGTACACGCGCTTGGCGGCGGTGTCGAAGCCGGTCACCTCACCCAGCAGGACGTGCGCGTTGCGCTGCTTGCGCAGGATCGCCCGGAACGCCGGCGCGATGTCGCCGGCGGGCAGCAACGCCGTCGCCACCTGGTACAGCAGCGGCTGGAACAGGTGGTGGTTCGTGCGGTCGATCAGCGTGACCTCGGCGTCCGCGCGTTTCAGGCCGCGCACCACGCCCAGCCCGCCGAACCCACCTCCGACAACGACAACCCTGTGCTTGCTCATGGGAGTCGCATACCCACTGAGGCCGGACGGTATCCAGCCGTCCTCGCATACCCGCCCGGAACGGGGGTATCCGGCCGCCATGACCACCACCGCTGACCAGTCGCTCTGGCTTGCCGCCCTCCCAGCGAAGACACGTCCCCCGCTGACCGGACAGCACACCTTCGACGTGGCCGTGGTCGGCGGCGGCATCACCGGCCTGACCACCGCGTTGCTGCTCAAGCGCCGCGGCCTGAACGTCGTGGTGCTGGAGGCCGAGCGCGTGGCCTCGGGCGTGTCCGGCAACAACACCGCCAAGGTGACCGCCCTGCAGTCCACTGTGTACTCGCAGATCCGGCAGACCCACGGTCTGGCCGCCGCCACCGACTACGCCGCCGCGTCCGTGGCCGCCGTGGCCCAGGTCGCCGACCTGGCGAAGGGCATCGACTGCGACCTGCGCCGCTCCCCCGCCGTCACCTACGCCTACTCCGAGTCCGAGGTGCGCGACGTCGACCACGAGCTGATCGCAGCTCGCCAGGCCGGCCTCCCGGTGCGCGACGCCAAGAACGTCGACCTGCCGTTCGAGGTGCACGCCGCGGTCTGGCTCGACGACCAGATCGCCCTGCACCCGGTGAAGTACCTGCAGGGCCTGGCCGACCAGATCGACGGCGACGGCAGCCGGGTGTGCGAGCACAGCAGGGTCGTCGACGTGAGCGGGCACCGCGTGTCGACCGACGACGGCCACGTCACCGCCGACAAGATCGTGATCGCGACGCACTACCCGACGCTGGACCGGGGCCTGTACTTCGCCCGCCTCGAACTCACCCGCGCCTACTGCATCGCGGCCCGCGTCAACGCACCGACGCAAGCGCTCGCGATCAGCACCGGCAGCCCGTCCTGGTCGATCTCGGCGCACGAGGACAAGCTGATCATCGCCGGTCAGAGCCACCAGACGGGCAAGCCCGCGGTGGAGCCGTTCCGCCGGCTGGAGGACTTCGCGCGCCGGCACTGGCAGGTCGAGGAGATCACGCACCGCTGGTCGGCGCAGGACCCGACGGCCTACGACCACCTGCCGATGATCGGCAGCTACACGCCGGGCAACACCACGCTGTTCACCGCCACCGGCTACATGAAGTGGGGCCTGACCAGCGGCACGTTCGCCGCGACACTGCTCGCGGACCTGGTGACGGGCAAGCCGAACGAACTGGCCGAGCGGTTCAGCCCGCACCGGCTGTCCCTGAAGTCGCTGCCGACGCTGGTGAAGAAGAACGCCGAGGTCGCGGTGGAGATGGTCGGCGACCGGGTCATGCCCGCCGACGCCACGTCCAGCGAGAACCTGCCGCGCGGCCAGGCCCACGTCATCCGCGACGGCCTGGGCAAGACCGGCGTCTACCGCGACGAGAACGGTGAGCTGCACGGGGTGTCGATGCGCTGCACGCACCTCGGCTGCTTCGTCCGCTTCAACGCCGCGGAACGCAGCTGGGACTGCCCGTGCCACGGTTCGCGGTTCGACGTGGACGGCGCGGTGCTGGAGGGACCGGCGACCCGGCCCCTCCCCCGCAAGGAAGCGCGTTAGTGGTCTTGGCTCGGCCTGTTAACGGGCCGAGCCGCACCGCTAACTCTTGGCCACGAGGGTGAGCACGTCGTACTTCGCGACCGACTCGCCCTTCTGGTTCGTCACGTCGGAGTCCCAGCGGACCTCGCCGTACTCCTGGTCCTCGCGCGGCGTGATCTGCTTGACCGTCAGCGTCACGGTCAACTGGTCGCCGGGGAACGTCGGCGTGACGAACCGCAGGTTCTCCAGCCCGTAGTTCGCGAGCACCGGTCCGGGCTCGGGCGAGACGAAGAGGCCCGCCGCGAACGACACCACGAGGTAGCCGTGGGCGACCCGGCCGCCGAAGAACGGGTTCGCGGCGGCGGCCTCCTCGTCCATGTGCGCGTAGAAAGTGTCGCCGGTGAACGACGCGAAGTGCTCGATGTCCTCCAGCGTCACCTCGCGCGGGCCGGCGACGACCGTGTCGCCCAGGCGCAGTTCGGCCAGCGTCTTGCGGAACGGGTGCACCGCCTCCTCACGGCGGGGCGCGCCCGTGACCCAGCGGTTCGTGATCGCGCTCAACGCGCGCGGGCTGCCCTGCACGGCCGTGCGCTGCATGTGGTGCAGCACGCCGCGCATGCCACCCATCTCCTCACCGCCACCGGCTCGGCCGGGGCCGCCGTGCACGAGCATGGGCAGCGGAGAGCCGTGGCCGGTCGACTCGCCGGCGTCCTCGCGGTCGAGCACCAGCAACCGGCCGTGCCACGGTGCCGTGCCGATCACGACGTCGCGCACGAAGTCCGTGTCGGCCGAGACGATCGAGCCGACCAGCGAACCCGCACCGCGCGCGGCCAGCGCCACCGCGTCGTCCACGGAGGTGTAGGGCATCAGCGTCGACACCGGGCCGAACGCCTCGACCTCGTGCGGCTGCACGGCGTCGGCGGCGGCGCGCAGCAGTATCGGCGACATGAACGCGCCCCGCTCGGCGTCGGCATCCACAAGGGACAGAGCGCCGTCGCCGTAGACGACCGAGGCGTTCTCCCGCAACGCCTTCAGCGACCGGCGGACCTCCTCGCGCTGCTCCAGACCGGCCAGCGCGCCCATCTTCACCGACTTGTCGGCCGGGTTGCCGATGACCACCTCGGCCAGCTTCGCCGCCGTCGCCTCGGCCACGGCGTCCATCAGCGACTCGGGCACCAGCGCGCGCCGGATCGCCGTGCACTTCTGGCCGGCCTTGGTCGTCATCTCGGTGACCAGCTGGCCGACGAACAGGTCGAACTCGGGCGTGCCGGCGACGGCGTCCGGGCCGAGGATCGAGCAGTTCAGCGAGTCGGCCTCGGCGTTGAACCGCACCGACGACCGGATCACGGCCTGGTGCGTGCGCAGGTGCTGGGCGGTGGACGCGGACCCGGTGAACCCGACCAGGTCCTGCGGGGTCAGGTGGTCGAGCAGGTCGCCGGCCGAACCGCAGACCAGCTGCAGCGACCCCTCGGGCAGCAGACCGGAGGCGAGCATCAGCTCGACCACCTTCTCGGTCACGTACGCCGTCTGGGACGCGGGCTTGATCAGCGTCGGCACCCCGGCGATGAACGCGGGCGCGAACTTCTCGAGCGGCCCCCACATGGGGAAGTTGTAGGCGTTGATCTGCACCGCGACCCCGTGCAGGGGCGTGCAGATGTGCTGGCCGACGAACGTGCCGCCCCGCCCGAGCGGCTCGACGGGCCCGTCGACGTAGACCTTGTCGTTGGGCAGCTCGCGTTTGGCCTTGGACGCGTACCCGAGCAGCACGCCGAAGCCGCCGTCGATGTCGATCCACGAGTCGGACCTCGTCGCGCCGCTGCGCGCCGACAACGCGTACAGCTCGGCCTTGTGCTCCTTGAGGTAGAGGCCGAGGGCCTTCAGCAGTTGCGCGCGCTGGTGGAACGTGAGCTCGCGCAACGCGGGCCCGCCGACCTCGCGCCCGTACCGCAGCGCCGCCCCCATGTCGACGCCCGCCGACGAGATCCGGGCGATCTCCTCGCCCGTGACGGCGTCGTGCAACGGCGCGCCCTCCACCGACGGCGTGTGCCATCCACCCGACACGTAGCTGCGCAGCAAGCTCATCGAGCCCCAACCCTTCTCGCGGGGGCGCTGGATCCTCAGCGACCCGACCACCCGGCAACGTATCAGCCGCCGGGTAGCGTCGCGGGCGTGAAGGCTCTGCTCACCGAGCTCGGCGAACTGCTCGCGCGGAAGGACCCGCGGGCACGCTCGACGTTGCTGCCGGGGGCCTCCGCCGCGGCCTTCGCTCCGCTGACCGCGAGGCTGCCCGTCCCGCTGCACCCCGATCTCGTGACGTTGTGGGAGTGGCACGACGGCGCCGACGACGGTGAGCCGTCGCCGTTCGAGATCGCGTCGTCCTGCGCGTTCATGAGTGTCGGCACGGCCACGCGGACGTGGGACCTGCAGCAGGCGATGCGGGAGGAGTACCCGTATGCGCCGTGGCGGCCGGAGTGGGTACCGCTCGGCTGGGACGGGTGCGGCGGCCTCCTCGTGGTCGACCACACCCCCGCGTCCGCTTTCCGCGTGTTCAAGGCGTTCGCCGAGGCCGGCGAGTTCGTCCACGTCGTGGCGGAGTCACCCCGCGCCATGATCGCCGCCCTCGTGGCCCGCGTGCGCGACGATCTGCCGGTCGATCACATGACGAGGTACGACCAGCGCTATCCGTTCTCCTGACGGAGCGCCTCAGCGCGTTCCGAAGTCCTGCGTCCAGTAGTGCCCGTACCGGGTGTTCTGCCGGTACTGGTAACCGACACCGATGTCACGCAGGGCGCAGTTCAGGATGTTGGCGCGGTGCCCGGAGCTGTTCATCCACCCGCGGACGACGTCGGCGGCCGTCTGCGAGCCGGCGGCGACGTTCTCGGCGGCCCTGGTCCAGCGGGTGTAACCCGCCTGTTCGATCCGGGTGACCATGGTGCTGCCGTCTGAGCCCGTGTGGCTCATGAAGTCGTGCGTGGCCATGTCCGCCGAGTGGCGCTGTGCCGCGGTGTTCAGCGACGCGTTCGACTTCAGGGCCGGGCATCCCGCCTTGGCGCGTTCGGCGTTCGTGCGGGCGATGACGTCCTCCTGCACGGTGGCCGCCGTGGCTTGGGGTGTGAGGGTGGCCGCCAGTGCCAGGGTCGCGGCGGCGAGCAGGGAAGTGCGCAACGCGGACATGGTTGATCTCCTGTGGAGACGGGAGGAGCCGGCTCCTCCCCCGACTTGGACGGCGTCAGACGATTTCCCAGGTCACGGAGATGATGCCGAGCGACGTGTCGGCCAGCCGGGAGAACGCGGGCTGGCTGAGGTCGATCTTGTTGCTCGCGCAGCTGGGGCACTTGTCCTTGATGGGCACGGTGATCGTGCGGCCGTTGTGCGTGACCCGGATGGACTTGCGGCACAGCGGGTCGTTGTTCGGGTTGGGCGTCGTCCACAGCGCGGCGGGTGCCGCGACCAGCAGTTCGGTCGCGGCGTTGATCCTGGTGCCGCAGGCGCCGTAACCGGCGTCGTTGTAGTAGCTGGCGGTGCCGCTGACCGCGGAGGCGGTGCCGGAGAAGACGAAGGACAGGACCGCGGCCGACGCGACGGCGCCGAGCACCTTGGACTTCATGGTCTTCCTTTCAGGGGTGGGTCAGGCCACGGAGTTGAACGTGACCCTGAAACCGCTGCAGTTCGCGCACTGGTACACGGTCTGGTTGCCGGGCTCGGTGTCCTGCTTGGACCACGCGTAGGCCTTGGGGCAACGGGACTTGATGGTGTTGCTGTAGTCGGTCTGCGCGTCGCGGTTGGGGTTGACGCAGTTGATGCGCTGACCGTTGGCGCCGTACTTGACGTACGCGGGGTTGCAGTACGGCAGCAGGTTCTCCGGGCAACCGGCGGTACCGCACGACGTGGAACCCGGTGGTACCGAGGCGTTCACCGGGGTGATGGTCACCGGCACGGAGAAGGCGTTGACGTAGCTGACGTTGTACCAGGGGGCGAGCCGGTCGCGGGTGTCGAAGTTGAACTCGGCGAGGCTGGCCGGCTGTTCGCCGGTGACGCACCGGGCGGCCTGCACACCGCAGTCCCCGACCGCGCAACGGAAGTTCGCACCGGACGTCCCGGTGCACCCCTGCCGGGCGAATAACGTGCCGCGCCAGTGGCCCGGCGAGGCGGTCTCGGGGATCGTGATGGTCGCGGACTGGCCGTGGCGCAGCGTGGGCAGGTTCGCCAACGCCTTGGAACCGTCGGCGTTGACGGTGCTGCCCACCCAGATCGTCTGACCGGTGTTGTTGACCAGGGTGACCGTGTGGTCGACCGCCGCGTTCGCGGTCGGCACGCCGGAGACGGCGAAGGTGAGTGCGAACAAGGCCGCGAGTAGTCGTGTGAGCATCTGCGGGCTCCCTCCCTCAGGCCTCCACGATCACCCGGAGTGGCCTCCCAGGGCACCACGGTCGGTCCGCAAAGTTCCCTCGTGGAGCCAGGCCCACCTGGTGGCCTTCAACTCCCGGCGGCCGGACAGGTCGAGCTTGCGGTAGACCCTGGTCAGGTGCAGCTCGACGGTCCGCGTCGCCATCGCGAGCCGGGACGCGATCTCCCTGTTGTTCAGGCCCGCGCACGCGAACCGGGCGACCTCGGCCTCGGCGGGGGTCAGCACCGGCGCCGCGACACCGCACGCGGCTTCGTCGATGCGCCGCAGCAGAACGGGGCCGCCGACGTCGAGGGCCGTGGCACGCGCTCGGGTGTAGATCTCGTGTGCCGCAGCCTGTTTGCCGTGTGCGGTGAGGCGATCGCCGTAGTCGCACAGCACTTCCGCGAGCTCCGTCCGGGCATGTGCCATGTCCAGCAGGCGGATCGCACGTTCGTAGACCACCAGGTCCTCGCCGTCAGGAGGGCTCGCCGCCGCGATCGCGGACAGGCTCCAGCCGAGCGCCCTGGGTTCACCCCAGCGAGTCGCGGCAGCGTGTTCCTCCCACGCCAGGCGCAGGGCTTCCGCGGTGTCGCCGCACGCCAGCGCGGCGCGTGCCGCCAGCGAACGCCACGGCAGCACGGCGGGGTTGCCGACACCGGCCTCTCTGCCGCACGCGAGGTAGCCGTCCAGGGCGTCCCGCGGGTGGTCCAGTGCCATCGCCACCGCCGCCTCGGCCGCGAGGAACAGCGGACCGCCGGCGTCGTGGATGAGCAGGGCTTCGGCCTCCCGGAGTTGCCCACGGGTTATGAGCAGTTCCACCGTCGAGAGCAGCACGACCGGCCGGATCTCGGCGGTGATGCCGTTGTGCCGCAGCAGAGCGAGCAGCGACGAGCACCTCGGGAGGTCACCGGTTCGGCGCGCGACGCAGGCCTGGGCGAGCACCACGTGGTCTGCCAGCACCTGGTCACCGGGTCTCTCGTCGAGCAGGGCGAGACTGTGCGCGTCGGCGGCGGCAAGCTCTCCCGCGCAGACCAGCGTGCCCAGCGCCCGCGACACGCACCGCGCGTTCGTCCTGCAGGCAGGCGATTCCAGCGCCTGCTCGGCCGCCTGGACGGCGTCGGTCCAGTTCTCCCCCGCCGCCAGCAGATCCGCCGCGACGGCCGCCCGGCACTCATGGCCCGGGGCCGGCACGTTCACGCCGTCGGGACGAACGCCCGGCGCAGCCCTGGCCTGCCCGCCACGCCCATCTTGCGGTAGACGCGGGTGAGGTGGAACTCGACGGTGCGCAACGTCAGGCCCAGCTCGGCGGCGATCTCGCGGTTCGACCGGCCCGCCCTGGCCAGCAGGGCGATTCTGCGTTCCTGTGCGCTCAACGCGGACTCGCCGTTGTTGCGCAACAGCCTCGACGTCAGCGCGTCCGCAGCTTGCGTCCACTGTGGACAAGTACGCAGGTGCCGCGCGTGCTTGCGGGCGCGCTCGACCTCTCCGCGCGCCAGCAGGAGCTGCGCCAGGTCGTGCCGCGCGCGAAAAGCCTCGGAGGTCCGCCCCAGGAGGGTGATCGCTTCTTCGAGCAGGACGTCGTCACCGCCGCGCGCCAGCGCCGAGGCGTGCAGCGCGAGTCCGATGCCCCGTGGCGCACCCCAGCGTCTGGCCGCGACCAGGTCCTTGTCGGCGCAGATGCGCGCGAGCACGAGATCTCCCTGATCCACGGCGGCCAGTGCGGCCCACGACCGCCACGGCAGCACCGCTGGATTCACGACGTCCGACGCCGCGAGGAGCCGCCCGCACTCAAGGAACTCGTCCAGTGCCGCAGCGCTCTGTCCCTCCGCCAGCAGGAGCCGGCCGCGGGCGAAGCGCAGTTCGGCGCTGTCCGGGGCATGTTCGGCCTCCAGCACAGCGCGTGCCCTGCCGAGTTCCCCTGTCTCGGTGAGCGCGAGGACCAGCCACGCGGCCGCGACGACGCGAAGCCGCGGGCGGACGTCCCGGCCGAGCAGCCGGCCCGCCGCGCGAGGATCGCCGCGCAGCAGCATGATCCGGCCACCGAGCAGGTCGTGCACGTCGCGGCTGACGCCGGTGGCGGCGATCCAGTGCCGTTGGGCCAGCTCGAGTTCGTCGGCGTAGGTGAGGACCAGCACCGCCTGCCAGAACGTGTCGTCGTCCAGCGGCTCCGCCGTCAGCGCCTGTCGTGCGGTGGCGACCGCCTCCGCCCGGCCGGTGAGCACACCCGGCCCATTCCGGACCAATTCACACCGGAGCGGGCCGTTGTTCGTCATTCGACGGCGTCCTTCCGCGCCCGGATCACAGTCGCCAATTGATACGCGGCGCGACTTTCTCCCACCATTGTTCTCGTCCGGCGAACAGATTTGATCAATGGATCTGAGCAGCAGAAACACGGCATGGCCGACTCCTCCGCGCACCGTCTCGATTGGACGCCCACCTGGTCTGGACCATACCGTCGATCACATCTCGACTGAACCGTGAATTCTTCTTTCTTCTTCACTTGGCAAATCGGATTCACAGGGTCGTTCAAGGAGCCGGCCGCACCCGGTGATCATGCGATCCAAGCTGATAATTCGTATTACAGCCTTGTTCCACCACATCCTCACCCCCTACCGTCCGGAACGTCGGAGTCCTCGACGCAAAGGAGCGTTCTCATGACACCGAACCGCCGACAACTGCTGCTCGGGACCGCGGGCGCGGCCTTGCTGGCAGCGAGCGCCGGGGCGGCACCCCAGGCCGCCGCCGCACCCGCGGGATTCCCGGACTACCGCTACCGCAGGCTCGCCCTGGTCAAGAGCAAGCTCCGCTACAACCCCACCGGCGAACTGATCTTCCCCACGATCCGAGGCACGAAGGACCGGATCCCCGGCGCGCTCGCCGCGTACTACCTCTACTACGCGCCGCACGACGCCCCCGGCGGCATCTGCCTGGCGTACGCGAACTCGCTGGACGAGGAGTTCACCGAGTACGCCGGAAACCCGATCATCACGCGGAACTGGCCCGGCGAGTACTCCGTGTCGCACGTGTCGTCGCCGCACGCGATGTGGAACGACGACGCCAAGCGCATGTACCTGTACTTCCACGGCGAGAACACCGTGACCCGGCTGGCCAGTTCCGCCGACGGCATCCACTTCTCCTACGAGAAGGAGGTCCTGTCCACGCGCCTGCTGCCCGCCGGGACCACGGAGACCTCCTACGCCAGGGTGTTCCGGCACGACCTGCCGTCGCGCAACGCCCGGTACGTGATGGTGTTCATGCTCAACAACACGACGAACCGGCGGGACATCGGCTGGGGCTGGTCGGCGAACGCCCGTGACTGGACCTTCGCGCAGGCCCCGCTCGTACGGCACCAGGACGTGGGCGCGGTCAACATCGGCGGCCCGCACCTGTTGTTCCGCAACAACAGCGTCTACGTCGTGTACAACACCGACCGCGGCAGCGGCGGCAACATCCTGATCACCGAGGTGGGCCGCGACTTCTCGCTGCGCAGGCACCTGGGCGTCTTCCACGACTCGCTGTCCGGAGCACCGGACAACGGCAGGTCGGCCGCGCCCTCCTTCGGCACCTACCAGGGCCGCGAGTACATGATCTACGAGGCCGGGGACCGGCTGGCGGGCAACATCGCCATCGCGCAAGCGATCTAGACGGCGAACAGCGCGGCGCAGTGGTCGGCGAACGCTTGTGCACGACGCGTGAGCGGTCCGCCGGCCGCCCAGCCGAGCACCACGGGCGTGGTCGGCACGTCGTCGCGCAGCGCCACTGTGACCACCTCCAGCCCTTCGTACGACGTGGAGAGCGCGGGCTGCTGGACGGTGATCGAGTAGCCGATGCCGCGCGCCACCAGGGATCGCGCCAGTTCGAAGCTGCGCGCCCGGTGCGCCACGACCATCTCGACGCCGGCCGCTGTGAACACCGAACGGAAGTAGCGCTCGCTCGGCGGAACGTCCAGCAGCACGAACGGATCGTCCGCGAGTTCGCGCAGAGCCACCGCACGCCGCCGGCGCAGGCGGTGCCCGGCCGGTAGCAGCACCTTGGGCGGCTGGTCGTACAACGTCCTGGTGGCGATGCCGGGCACCAGGTCCTGGTCGTAGAGGAACGCGATCTCGCACCGCCCGGTGATCAGGTCTTCGCCGATCTCCGGCAGGCTGCCCTCCACGAACCGCACGGACACCTCGGGGTGCGCGCGTTCGAACGTCGCGATCACCGCGGGCAGGTGGAACGGCGCGATCGGCGCGTAGCAGCCGACCGTCAGCACGCCGCTGACCTGCCGGCTCAGACCACGTGCCTCGGCACCGAGGTCGCCCATGGCCCCGACGACGCGGCGGGCGTCCGCGAGCACCCGCACGCCCGCCGCCGTCAGCGCCGCTCCTCTGCGTGGCGACCGGACGACCAGTCGCAGGTCCAGCACCCGTTCCAGTTCGCTCAGCGCCAACGAGATCGCGCCCTGCGACACGTGGCACCGCGCGGCGGCCGCGGTCAGCGAGCCCGTCTCGGCCACCGCGATCAGGTATTCGAGCTGCCGCAGCGTCACGTTGGGCAGATTCATGAGTTGAGCTTATAACTGACCGAAGAAACTTGAACTGGTCAAAAGAGTGCAGTCCGGGCATCGTCCGACCCGTGACCCGACCGCACACCCACCCGTTCATCCCGTTCACCCCGGCCCGGCTGCCGATCGAGGAAGGACTCGACCGCGGCAGGGACTTCCACCGGCTGCTCGACACGCGCCGGTCCGTGCGCTGGTTCTCCCCCGATCCCGTGCCGGCCGAGGCGATCGAGCTCGCGGTGATGGCCGCGAACACCGCTCCGAGCGGGGCGCACCAGCAGCCGTGGCGGTTCGTCGCCACCCGGAACCCGGACCTCAAGCGCCGCATCCGTGCGGCGGCCGAGGAAGAGGAACGCCGCTTCTACCACGAGCGCGAGCTACCGGAATGGCATGCGGCGCTGGCACATCTGGAGACCGACGCGAACAAGGAGTTCCTGGAGATCGCACCGTGGCTGGTGGTCGCGTTCGCCCAGAAGCAGCAGGACGGCAGGAAGACCTACTACACCAACGAAAGCGTCGGCATCGCGTGCGGGTTCTTCATCGCGGCAGTGCACTCGATGGGCCTGGCGACGCTGACGCACACGCCGAACCCGATGACGTTCCTGACCGACCTCCTCGGCCGTGACGGCGAGCGGCCGTACATCCTCTTCCCGATCGGCTACCCGGCGGACGACTGCGAGGTGCCGGACCTGCGCCGCAAACCGCTCGGAGACGCACTGACGTTCGCCGACGGACTTGCCTGATCGTCCCACCACCGTGGACCATCGGGAACGTGGACGAACTACGCGCGCTGATCGCCAAGCATGCCCGGCCGGACATGACCACGATCATCGACGGCGTCCTGGTGTCGAGGACCACGGCAGGCGGCCCGCCCTCGCCGTCGATGTCCGGCACGATCCTCGCGTTCGTCGCCCAAGGCCGCAAACGCATCGCGTTGGGCGAGCGCGTCTACGACTACCGGGCCGGCCAGTACCTGGTGGCCTCGATCGACATGCCGATCACCGGCAACTACGTCGGCATCAGCCCGTCGGAACCCGCGCTCGGCCTCGGGCTGGTCCTCGAACCGGACCTGGTCGCCGAACTGCTGCTGACGGGCGACCTCCCGAAGCCCGCGGGCACCCCGGAGGGCCTGGCCGTCAGCGACGCCTCCCCCGAGTTGATCGACGCCGTGACCCGGCTCGCGCGCCTGCTCGACCAGCCGAGGGACGCGCGGGCGCTCGCCCCGCTGATCAAGCGGGAGATCCTCTGGCGGGTCATGACCGGCGAACAGGGCGCCGTCGTCCGCCAACTGGGCGCGCAGGACAGCAGCCTGAGCCACATCGCCAGGGCGGTCCGGTGGATCCGGGAGAACTACGCCGAGTCGTTCAAGGTCGAGAACGTCGCGCGGATCGCGGGCATGAGCGAGTCGGCGTTCTACCGCAACTTCCAGGCCGTCACGGCGATGAGCCCGATCCAGTTCCAGAAGCAGATCCGCCTGCAGGAGGCCAGGTTGCTGCTCGCGACGAACTCCGACGTGACGAGCGTCAGCCACCGGGTCGGCTACGACAGCCCGTCGCAGTTCAGCCGCGAGTACCGCCGCCAGTTCGGCGCACCGCCCAGCAGGGACGCGAAGCTCACGCTGCAGCCCGCTCCCTGACGTCCAGGTACACCGCGCGGACCTCCAGCGTCCGCTCGACCTTCTCGATCATCGGCGCGAAGAACTGGCGCCGGTGCTCGGCGTCGCTCATCGAGGTCACCGAGAAGTACATGCTGCCGAACGCCGCGAACAGCGTGGCGTTGCGCAACATCGCCGACGGCACGCCGGGGATCAGCGACATGTTCGGCGGCGACCCGATCCACTGCTCGGCGATCGGGGGCGTCACGACGATCAGGCCCAGCAGCACGAAGAACGCGAACAGCGCGAGCCCGATCACCGCCGCCTGCACCAGCTGCCTGATCGCGAGCATCACCAGCAGGTTGCGCGTCTGACGGCCGTTCAACCGCTTGGGCGGCAACGGTTCGGCGATGTCCACCTCGGACAGTGGTGTGCCGTTGCACGCGACCTTCAGCACCTCCGGCCGCAGGTCCTGCTCCACGCGGCCGATCTCGTCGCGCAGCCGGGCGGCGGCCGCGAGCACGGTGATCGAGGCGAACAGCAGCACGACCAGGCTGACGCGGGGCCACCGCAGCTGGTTCATCGCCTGCCACAGTTCGCCGGTGAAGAACAGGAACAGTGTCACGAACAGCATCGGCGGCAACGCCCGGCCGAGCAGGTGGACGCTGTTGCCCAGGTCGGCGATCACGTGCCGGATGGCGGCCTTGAGCAGTGCGCCCAGCCCGTAGGTGGTGGCCAGCATCGTCGCCACGAAGGCCACGCCGAAGACGACGACGAACCACACCAGGGCGACCCAAACCGACTCGGAGTCCTCGTCGCCGTCCGGTGCGGTGAACTTGACGTCGATAGCGGACTGGATCAACGGTGTGAGCACCGGGATCGCCGCGTACACGACCAGCAGCAACACCGTCATGCGCGGCGAGAAGCTCGGCATCCGCCGCACGAACAGCGAGAGCAGGATCCACGCGGACACCATGACCGCGACGATCACCCCGAGCAGCACCCAGCGCGACAGGCCGGCCGACTGCTGCAGCACCAGCCACGCGAGGCTGCCGACCGCCACGAACGTCAGCGCCGGCAGCATCCTCGGCAGCACGTGCGACCGGAACCCGTAGCCCTCGATCATCGTCGGCGCGCCCTGCTGGACGAACCACTGCTCGGTCCGCCGCACGACCGTCTCCGAAGCCACGGCGAGGATCATGCCTCACCGCTCGAACAGGCGCGCCATGATGGAGTAGTAGTGGGTCGGCGTGATGCGGGCGAGGGCGTCGAACACGTAGGCGTCCGGCCCGACCAGCACGCGCGCTTTGCCGCGTTCGACACCGCGGTGGATGACTTCGGCGGCCTTGTCCGGGGTGGTCAGTGCGATCTTGTCGAAGTCCGCCGCGATCTGGTCCAGCGACCGGCCCTGCTCGTCGAGCTCGGTGTGGAAGCGCCCCTTGCGGACGATGTTGGTCTTGATGCCGCCGGGGTGCACCGCGACCGCCGAGACGCCGGTGCCGCGCAGTTCCTGCCGCAGCGAGTCGGTGAACCCGCGGACCGCGAACTTCGCGGCGCAGTAGGCACTCTGGTTCGGCATGCCGCACAGCCCGAACACGCTGGACGTGTTCACGACGACGCCGTAGTTCTGCTTGAGCAGCATCGGCAGGAACGCCCGCGTGCCGTTCACGACACCCCAGTAGTTGATGTCGAACAGCCAGGAGTCGTCCTCCGCCACGGAGTTCAGCACGCTCGTGGACGTGGCGACGCCCGCGTTGTTGAACACCGCCGCGAGCGGCAGGTCCAGCCAGTCCTGGACCTCCTTGGCGAACCGCTGCACGTCGTCGGCGTCCCGCACGTCCAGGATCCGGCTGAGCACCGGGCCCTTCAGCGACGCGGCGGTCTCCTCCAGCCCGATCTCGTCGACGTCGGCGATGACCACCGGCGAGCCGTGCCGGGAGAGCCGCCGCGCGAGGCTGCGGCCGATTCCCGAGGCCGCCCCGGTGATCACCGCTGGTCGCCCTGAGATCTTGCGGACCATGTCTGCTCCCTGTCGTTGGAAGCACCTCACGTTTCCAGTGATAGCTCCGCCACGCCAGAGTCGATCAGCTCGCCCGAACGCCCGCCAGGTCGAGATGCGCGAACAGCCATCGGCGCCCGCAGGGGATCACGTTGTGTATCGCTGATTTCGTGAAGGCATGTTGCGGTTTCTGCGGATCAGGTGGGATCGTGGGCGGCGAAGGTCGGCTAAGGGGTCATGTGGGTCGAATCTGAGATTGTGCGGGGATGAGCGTGGCACGCACGTAGGTTTGTCACCCATTGCTGGCCGATCTGAAGGTGACCACTGTGGTGGTGGAGCGCAAGGACCGTCTGGGCCCATGAACGTCGAACTTGTCGAGACTCCGACCTCGTTCTGCGCTCGTCTTTACGTGCGCCGCTCAGCCAGTAAACGCGCGAAGGAGTCCCTTGATCCGACAGCCGATGGCTGAACCGCACAAGCAGCTACGGGTTCTCGACGCTCCGTTTGTTGTGCCGAGTCCCTCGGGTGTGTCGATCCGCAGCCGTCTCAAGCGCCTGGCCCCGCACGACGCGGAGGTCCTTCGCCAGGTTGGCGACCATCTCGGCTCACTGGCGTCGCGGGACCTCAAGGCGCGGTGCGCGGGTGGTCTGGAGCACAGCAACGACACGTGGGCGGCCCGTAAACAGGGCTTGACCGCCGACTCGTCCTCGCGCTGGGCTGGATCGATCACGAAGGCCACGCACGATCAGTGGGCACTGTCGCGTCGCTGCCAGCTCGCGTACATCCACAACCTCGAAGCCGGTATCCGCGTGCTGACGCACCGGCTGTCGCTGCGGATCGGCGAGAAGGGCACCAAGCGGGCCGCTGGCGGCTACCGATCGAAGGGCGAGTGGTTTCACAAGTCTCGCCGTCTGCACGTGCTGCGACACCGCCTCGATGGGGCTCGTGCCGAGCGTACGGCGGGTGTGGTGAACGTGGTGCGTGGCGGTCGGCGCCTACTCAAGAATCGGCACAACCTGTCGGCCGCGAATCTGACCGAAGCCGAGTGGTGGAAACACTGGGAAGCCGCCCGCTGGTTCCTTGCCGCTGATGGCGAGTCGGGTAAGCGTTTCGGCAACGAGACGGTCCGCCCCAACGCCACCAGAGCGATGGTGCTGGGCATCAGACCTTTCAGGCCGATCGTGGCGTTCGAGGGAGTGAGGGAACCTGTCATTCCGCCACGGACCGCGTTCATCGAGACGTGTCGCCGAGCGGAACGAGAACACGGGAACCCAGTGCATTCAACACCGTTCGGAGTGCACGCAAACTCCAGGACGTGGACACAAAGGCCACTCCTGGACACTGTTCAGGAACCGTGCACAACAGAACCGCCGCCGTCCACGCGGCGAGGTCGACGGGAGCGCTTTGAATGTCCTGGCAGGAAAAAGCCGTGATCGGCACCGATCGCCTGCTCTACAAGCTGACCGGCGGCAAGTTCACCCTCGTCTCGCTGTCGAAGCAGACAGGCCTGACGCTGATCACCGTCGGCGCCAAGTCCGGCGAGCGGCGCGAGAACCAGGTCCAGTACGTGGCCGACGGTGACTCGATGCTGGTCGTGGGTTCCAACTGGGGCAAGCCCCACCACCCCGCGTGGACCACGAACCTGCTGAAGAACCCGGACATCCAGGTGAACGTGCGCGGTGACGTCCGCGACGTGCGGGGCACGTTGCTCGAAGGGGCCGAGCGCGAGGCCGCCTGGACCCGGATGGTGGCGGCCTGGCCCGCGTTCCAGGACTACGTGGAGCGCTCAGGCGGTCGCGAGCTGCGGGTCTTCCGCCTCACTGCGCGCTGAGTCCCACGCCAGCCACACGCAGCCCACGACCATCAGCACGCCGTGGGCGATCCGCACCGCCGGCGGCGTGAAGAACTGCGGCAGGAACAACGCGAACCCGGTGGCGAACACGATCGCCGCCGTGGTGCGGAGCTTCAACGCGACCATGACCGCCGCGACCCCCATGGTGACGAGGCCGAGCCCGAACATCGTGACGGCGAACGGGTTGTAGCGCACGGACTCGGCGAGTTCGAGGATGTTCGGCTGCTGCGCGACGGCGTGCAGGCCGAAGTCCTCGGCGCCGTAGTACGGCAGCGTGAGGCCCGCGCCGACCCAGAACGTGATCGCGGCCGTGCGGTGGATCCGCAGCAGCGCGATCGGCACGAGGATGAAGCCGATCATGGCGAACAGGTGCGACAGCACCCACGCGGTCGATCCCATCGAGGCCGCGGCGCCCGCCGCCGTCGTCTCGTCGTGCCACGGTCTCAACGCGGGATAGAGCAGAAAGAGCAGGCCTGCGGCCGAAAGCGTCCACTTCACGATTTTCCCCTGAGATCGTCGAGGTACATCCGGACGAGCTGGTCGTAGGTGTCGCCGAGACCTTCCGGCAGGCCGAACCCGCCGCTGGACTCGATCGACGCGAAGCCGTGCACGATCACCCGCAGCCGCCGCGTGGCGTGGATGGCGTCCGAGCCCTCCAGGCCGTAGCTCCGCAGCGTGGCGAGGATGAGTTCCATGAACTTCAGGCCGGCCGCCCGCTGCAGTTCGTCGTGCAGCGGGTCCATCGGCGCGGCCGCGTAGCGCTTCGGGTGCTCTTGGACGTACGCGCGGTACGCGTGCATCAGCGCCCTGACCGCCTCATCGCCCGACCGGCCCACCACCGTCTCGGTGAACCGGCGGGTCATGTCCTCCATGACCCTCAGGCCGATCAGGCCCCGGAGGTCGCCGAGGCTTCCGATGTGCTTGTACAGCGAGGGCGTCGCGACACCGGTCCGCGCGGCGACGGCGGCGAGGGTCAGCGCCTCGACGCCCTGCTCGTCGACCAGTTCCAGTGCGGCGTCCACGACCTTGGCGGTGGTGAGACCTGCTCGAACAGCCATAGCTGAAAAGCTAACGCCATTAGCCACCTACGTCAAGCGGGGAGATTTCGTGAAGATCTCGCGGATCCCCGGCGGCGGGGGCCTCCGCGCCGATATGAATGGCAAGTCACTCGCATCGGCAAGGAGAAACCATTGCGATTAGCCAAGATCCTGGGGGCGGTCACCGCGAGCCTGTTCCTCGCGTCGACCGTCACGGCTGCCCCGGCCACGGCCGGACCGACCACGATCGACCCGACCTCCGTGAAGGAGTCGATCGACTACCTGGTGCAGACGTACCGCGTCACCGAACGTGAGGCACTGCGGAGACTCGAGCTCCAGAACGACGCGACGAAGCTCGACGTCACGTTGAAGAAGGAGGCCGCCGGCGAGTACGGCGGCATGTGGATCGACCAGCCGGCGGGTGGCAAGCTCGTCGTCGCGATGACGAAGCCCGTTGCCGCGCAACGTCACATCGCGGCACTGCCGGACCGCGCCAACGTCACCGTGCGCACGGTGAGGAACTCCCTGGCGTCGCTGCGGACGACGTACAACCGGATCAGCGGCCAGGTCGGAGAGAAGGCCGAGTCGGTGTACCTGCCGGCCATCAGCCAGACCGAGAACAAGGTCGTCGTCTGGGAACGCGCGTGGCTCAGGAAGCCCGGCGTGGCGGCGCAGGCGGAAGCGCGCACGTTCGACGCCGACCCGAGCATCGTGTCGGCCCGCACGCTGCAGAAGCCGACGCCGTACGCGGGCGACCCGGTCGACTGGGGTTTCTGCCACCCGCTCTACTGCACGAACTACGGTCCCATGCGCGGCGGTCTGCGCCTGGACATGCAGCGCGACGCGCGCCCCAATGAGGTTCCCACCTGGGGCGGGTGCACCGCCGGGTTCAACCTGCGCACCACGGGCGGCGCGTACCCCGGTGTCCCCTGGGTGCTGACCGCGGGCCACTGCGTGAGCACCAAGACGAACGGCACGCCCACACAGCACAACAACCAGCCGGTCCTGAACCAGCGGGACATCTGGAAGAACGCCTACCCGTACGACTACAACGCCGTGAAGTACGTCAACGCCGCCGCTGCGAACACGTGGCTGGAGGGCCAGACCAACCGCAACACGGTCCTCAAGTACTGCCGCAACGGCGGCCTGGACAGCAACGGCGACACCCCGTGCGGCCCGCAGGCGACCTCCCAGAACCAGGAGATCACCTCGGTCACCCCGCTGGAGCAGATCCTGACCGGCGCGATCGTGTGCGCCACCGGGTCCGGTTCCAGCCGGGTGAACTACCCGGACTCCGTCGACAGCGGCGCCGGTGAGGGCTACCTCGTCGGCACCCGGTGCGGCCGGGTCCTCTCGACCGACGTCGGCATCAACACCGACGTGTGCGCGAGGAACGGCGACAGCGGCAGCCCGTTGTTCAGCCAGGTCACCAAGGCGGGGCTGGGCATCCTCAACGGCAGCCAGCAGGCCCGCAGCGGCGCCTGCCAGCTGGGCGAGCTGAACAACTACTCGCCGCTCTCGACGATCCTCGAGGACCTCAGCGCCCGCCAGGCGAGCGGCGGGTCGGTCTTCAGCGTCATCACCACTCCGCAGGGCTGATCCCGGTCGCCTGGAAGACCGGTTTTCCGGTCTTCCAGGCCACTGCGTTGCTGGCAGAGAGCTTGATCCCCTGAGAGCGCTCTCATCTGACAAATTCGTGAAAACCTTTACACGTTGACCGAGGGTCA
The DNA here is from genome assembly GCF_024648825.1 of Lentzea californiensis. Taxonomy (GTDB): domain Bacteria; phylum Actinomycetota; class Actinomycetes; order Mycobacteriales; family Pseudonocardiaceae; genus Lentzea; species Lentzea californiensis. The sequence continues at coordinate 56,239 of NZ_JANBBE010000011.1, read as the reverse complement.
CGGCGCGACAACACTTCCGAACCACTGGGCGCACAACTCAACACCCGGAAAGGTCGGTTCGATGCAGCGACGCATCGGGACGGCCCTCGCCGCCGCCTTGATGGTGGCCGCAGGGATCACCGTCGCCACCACCAGCCAAGCTCCCCCTGCCAACGCGGCGGTGACCTGGGCCGACGAGTTCAACGCTCCCGCCGGCACAGGTGTCGACGGTGGCAAGTGGAACATGGAAGTGGGCAACAACAACGGCAACAACAGGGAACACCAGTGGTACCAGTCGGGTACCTCGAACGCGGCGCACGACGGCCAGGGCAACCTGGTCATCACGGCCAAGCGCGAGAACCCCGGCAACTACAACTGCTGGTACGGACGGTGTCAGTACACGTCCGCGCGCATCAACTCCGCGAACAAGTTCACCCAGACCTACGGCCGGTTCGAAGCGCGCATGAAGATGCCGCGCGGCCAGGGGATCTGGCCCGCGTTCTGGATGCTGGGCGCGGACATCAACACCGGTAACCCGTGGCCCGGCTCGGGCGAGATCGACATCATGGAGTTCCTGGGACACCAGACGAGCACCGTGTACGGCACGATCCACGGCCCCGGTTACTCCGGCGCGGGCGGCAAGTCCCACGCCTACAACGGCCCGAACTTCTCCGACGGCTTCCACAACTTCGCGGTTGACTGGAAGCCCGGCGAGATCACGTGGTCGGTGGACGGCAACGTCTACGCCCGCAACACGCCGACCGACGTCAACGGCAACCCGTGGGTGTTCAACAAGCCCTTCTTCCTCATCTTCAACCTCGCGGTCGGCGGTGAGTGGCCGGGCTACCCGGACGCCAGCACGACGTTCCCGCAGCAGCTCGTGATCGACTGGGTCCGCGTCTCCAACGACAACCCGCCCACCAGCGGTGGCTCGGAGATCCGCGGCATCGGCGGCAAGTGCCTCGACGTGCCCTGGGCGAACACCGCCAACGGCACGCCCATCCAGATCGTCGGTTGCAACGGCAACGCCGCCCAGAAGTGGAGCCGTCCCGGTGACGGCACGATCCGCGCGCTGGGCAAGTGCCTCGACGTCAGCGGTGGCGGTACCGCGAACGGCACAGTGGTCCAGCTCTGGGACTGCAACGGCTCGGCTGCCCAGAAATGGGCCGTCAGCGGGGCACAGGACATCGTGAACCCGCAGGCCAACAAGTGCCTGGACGCCATCGGCGGCTCCTCGGCCGACGGCACGAGAACCCACATCTGGGACTGCCTCGGCGTCGCCAGCCAGAAGTGGGCGGTCTGAGGTCTCTCCCCGTCCGGCTGCGCATGGCCTGACAGGGAGATTCGAGAGCGCTGGACGTGAACCCCCGCGGCGGATGGGTTCACGTCCAGCGCTCTTCTACGCCAGAAGCCTTGCGACAGCCCAGTCCTGCACCGCGACGCCGACCGACTTGAACACCGTCCGGCCCTCGCGCAGCGGCGGGTTTCCCAGCGCCGCACCGAGTTCGACGAGCGACTCCAGCCTGAGCACACCGCTGCGCACCGCGCGGATGATCTCGCCGGCCTCGCTCAGCGCCGCCTCGACCTGGTCCACCACCACGACCCCGGCGGTCGCCAGCAGTTCCTCCGGCAGCTCGCGCATCACCGGCCGGTACGAGCCGATGGCGTTGACGTGCACGCGTTCCTTGAGCGAGTCGCACCGGAACAGCGGCACTGTCGACGCCGTCGCACAGCACACGACGTCCGCGTCCCGCACGGCTTCGTCCGCGTCGGCAGCCACGTCCATCACCGTGTCCGGAAGCTCGTCCTTCAGGCTCTCCAGCAACGCCTCGGCCTTCTTGGCGTTCCGGTTGAACACGACGAGCTTCTTCAACGGCCGCACCGCGTGCACGGCCCTGATCTGGTCCGCGGCCTGCGCCCCGGCCCCCAGCAACGCCAGGTGCGACGCGTCCTCGTCGGCCAGCAGATCCGTTGCCACACCGACGACAGCGCCCGTGCGCAGGGTCGTGAGCGACACCGCGTCCGTGACGAACTGACCGTCCGGATGCGAGTACACGACCGTGCCCGTGATCATCGGATCCCGTTCGACCTCGATGCTGATCACCTTGACCGCCGTCGACCCCGTGGGCCGGTGGTGCACGGCCATGACGAGCGACCGGCTGTCGCCGAACGCCTGCCTCGGCGGCAGGTCGAACTCCTCCGCCGCGAGCCCGACGAACGCTTCTCGCACGGCCTCGATCGCTGCGGGCATCGTCATGGTTCGGATGGTAACGACCTGCCGGTCAGCGCTCCCGCGTGACGCCCGCGAGGAACGCGGTCCACGCGGCGGCGCCCACCTCGACGTGGGCGGCGGGCGCCTTGCTGTCCCGGATGCCGATGCCGATGGCGACCTCGACGCAGGCACTTGCGTTCGCACTGCGGGTGCTCTTGCGCCACTCAGCCATCCGAGTCTCCTCATGTCAGCAACTTCTTGATCAGCTCCTTCGATTGTTCCGCATCCAAGGCGGCGAGTTGGAGCCCTTCGACGATCCGCCCGTAGGCCTTGACGGCCTCCGGTGCCTCGATGATCAGACTGGAGTTCTCGCTCTCCAGGAAGACGGCGTCCTCGTACTTGTCGAACGTCAGCAGGTCGAACGACCCGGCCATGCCCGCGTGTGCACCGGCACCGAGCGGCACGACCCGGAACACCAGGTTCGGCCGCGCGGCCAGCTTGTCCAGGTGACGCAACTGCTCCTGCATCACCTCAGGCCCGCCGACCTGGGTCAGCAACACCGATTCGGGGATGAAGAAGACCGCCTTCAGGCCGCGCAACGCCTCCTGCCGCAGCACCCGCGCCTCGACCCGGACCTCGATCTCGTCGTCGGGCACGTTCGCGCAAACGGTGATCACGGCACGCGTGTAGTCCTGAACCTGCAGGGTGCCGTGCAGCAGCATCGTCTGCCAGCTGAACAACCTCTTCGCCAGGCGCTCGTGCTCGACCAGCGTGCGCGGACTGATCGGCGCGCAGGCGCCGTGCTCCTGCCACCACCCCTTCACGCCCGTGCCGGTGAACAGCGAGAGCAGGTGGTCCCGCTCCTGCGCCGGCGTCCGGCACACGCCCAGCAGCAGCGCCAGCTCCAGCTCGGTGGCACCGCCTTTGCCGTTGACCAGGTCGGAGATCTTGGCTTCCTGCCAGCCGATGAGTTCGGCGATCTGACGTGACGTCATTCCCGTGGCGGCGATGGCCGCGCGAAGGCCCTCCCCGAACTCACGGCCTCTCACAGTGGAGAATCTTTTCGGCATGAAGAGGACCGTATCTCCATTTTCGGGGACTCCAGAACAATCGAAGCCAACACAACCCAAAAGGGCGTTAGCTTGGAGCTCATCCAAGCTGCAGAATAATCCTGTGAGATTTCGATGGACACCCCACGAAGGGCGGCGGCACGCCATCCACGACGAGCCGGCCAGGGGGCTGCTCGTCGAAACACTGTGCGGTAGTCCCTTCGCGTCACAGGAGCTTGACCTGTGGTCGAACAAGAACGTGTGGCCGACGTGCTGGGACTGCGACGGCATCTGGCGAGAGAGCGAGGGAATCCTGCCATGGCCGCGGAAATCCTGACGGAAGACCTGTTGCGCGTATCTCTTCAGCGCCTCTCGCGTGAGGTGGTGAAGACTTATCCACAGTTCGGCGAGTTGCTCGCGCAGAACATGTTGCGCACGTGCGGCCTGATTCCGGATCTGGAACGTGCGGAGCACTATCGTGAGCTCGGCACGTTGCTCACCGACCTCGGCCGTCTTTATCTGGCCGAGGCTGACTTGCTCTCCACCGTGGAATCTCCTCCTAGCTGATCGCGACGGCGCGGCCGCCGGTGTCGAACTCGTGCGCCAGCGTCCTGAGCGGCTGCCCGCCCGCGGCCCACGCGGCCGTCCACGTCAGGCACTCGGCGGCGCCGTTGCCACCGCGCTCGACCAGGTCGGCGCCGATCGAGTCCAGCCACTCCCACGCCGTTCCGCCGACTCCGGCGAGGAAGGCCTCGTCCCAGGTGCGCACGAGTTCCCGGATCGTGCCTTCGGACCGGGCCTTCTCGTTGACCGACCGGATCCACGCCTGCCGCTCCTCCTCCGTCAGCACCTCGCCCGTCTCGGGCTCGCGGAACCCCGGCAGGTCGTGCGCCAGCCCACCCGAGCCGACGTAGAGGACGCGCCGGTCGGCGAAGAACTCCCCCACGCGGCGGCCCAGCGAGGCGGCGCGGCGGAAGGTCGCGTGCGGCGGGGAGGCGCAGTTGACGAAGATCGGCAGCACCGGTGTGGCGTCGACCGCCCCCAGCAGGTCGCGGGTCGTGTGGCCGAACGCGTGGTCCAGCGCGGCCTCGTAAGCCGTGGCGACGTCGAACTCGCCGGCCACGAGGTCGGCCACGAGCGAACGCCCCAGAGCGGAGGGAACGTCGTACGAGCCGACCGGGCCGGCGACATCACCCTGGGCGGTGGCCTCCAGGACGACGGCGAAGGTCGGGACCACGGAGCGGAAGGCGCGGCGGTGATCGGTGCCGAAGAAGACGACGAGCTCCGGGTCGAACGCCGTGACGGCGTCCCTGGCCGTCGCGATCGCCTCGCGGACCGGGCCGAAAGGCGCGCTCGGCAGGGTGATCAGGTGCGAGGCGCAGACCGTCAGGCGGTTCTTCACCGGGTCAGTCTAGGTTCCGGGGTGTGACGAGACGTGCACTTGCGGTGATCATCGCCGCCGCGCTCCTTGCGCCCGTTCCCCCCGCTCAGGCCGACTCGCCCGGACGCATCGAGACCGAGCGGGTCGAGAGACCCGTTGCTCCCGGGGTCACGCTCAGCTCGTTCGACTGGTACCGGCCCGACGGCTGGGTTCGCGGGGACGCGCTGGCCGTCGACCTCACGAAGGCGCAGGTCGGGTACGTCGATCCCGGCACCGTCTCCCAGGCGGTTCCCCTTTCGCAGCAGACCGGAGGCGCGGTCGCGGCGATCAACGGCGACTTCTTCGACATCGGCAACAGCAACGCGCCGGAGGGCGTCGGCGTCCAGGACGGGCAGCTGCGGAAGTCGGGCGACGGCAGAGCGGCCGGCATCGACGCGGCCGGCATCGGAAGCGTGATGGAGACGTTCTTCGAGGGCACGCTCAACGGCACGCACGAGCTGACGCAGCTCAACAGTGTGCAGATCGACGTCGACGGCATCGGTGTCTTCAACTCGTTGTGGGGCACGTACAGCAGAGCGCGCGCCACGCAAGGTGCGGCCAACACGGCCGAGGTGATCGTCAAGGACGACGTCGTGCAGTCCGTCGGCAGCCCGAGCGACCGGCCCGTCCAGGGGTACGCGCTGGTCGGGCGCGACAAGGGCGCCGACGTCCTCAGGACGCTGAGGCCGGGTGACAGGGCGGAGATCAGCTACCGGAGCCGCACCAGCGACGGCAGCAAGCCGAAGACGGCCATCGGCGGGCGGCAACGGCTGGTCGAGAACGGCAGGAACGTCGCCCCGGCGGACCCGCCGCACCCGCGCACCGCGGTCGGGTTCTCGCAGGACGGCAAGAAGATGTACATGCTCACCGTCGACGGACGCCAAAGCGCCTACCTGCAGGGCCTGGAGCTGGACGACCTCGCCGACGCGATGATCGAGCTCGGCGCGCACAACGCGATCAACCTCGACGGCGGCGGGTCGTCGACCATGCTCGCCCGCGAACCCGGCACCACCGAGCTGAAGGTCGTCAACACGCCCTCGGACGGCTCCGAGCGCCCGGTCCCGAACGGCCTCGCGCTCTACGCCCCCACCGGCACCGGCAAGCTGACCGGCTTCGACGTCCAGACCGCGAGCACGCGCGTCTTCCCCGGCATGACCCGCCGGCTGACGGTGCGCGGCCACGACGAGACGTACGGACCGGCGAGCGACGGGCACGTGTCCCGCGCGACGGGCGGATGGGCCATCGGCGACACCTTCCACGCCGCGCCGCACTCGGGGCCCGCGACTTTCACCGCCTCGCAGGGCCTCACGACCAGGACCACGCCGCTCACCGTGCTGGGCAGGCTCACGAGGCTCGCCCCGGCCGAACCCCGGATCAGCCTGACCGAGCACGAGCGCAAGCCGTTGCAGATCAACGGTTTCGACGCCAGGGGCTTCGGCGCACCGATCGAACGCGCCGACCTCGACCTCAGCTACGACCGCAGGATCATCGAGGTCACCCCGGACCTCCAGATCAGGGCGTTGAACACCGGAGCGACCACGATCAGGGCACGCGCCCAGGGCAAGGAGACGCACGCGGCGGTCACCGTCGGGGCGACCGACCAGCCGCTCGCCACGTTCGACGATGCTCCACAGTGGACGTTCGGTTCCGCCCGCGCGACCGGGAAGGCGGAACCGGAACCGGACGGCCACACCGGCGCGGGCCTGAGGCTCAGCTACGACTTCACGCAGTCGACCGGTACCCGGACCGCCTACGCCGTGCCGCCACGGCCGATCCAGGTCGGCGGGCAGCCCCTGTCGCTCGCCGCCTGGGTCGACGGCCACGGTGAGGGCGAGTGGACGGCGTTCACCGTCACGGACTCGGCGGGGCAGTCGCGGTCGCTCTACGGCCCCCACGTCACCTGGCACGGCTGGCAGCGGATCGAGGTCGCGGTGCCGCCGGAGCTCGAGTTCCCGGTCCAGGTCACCAGGTTCACCGCGATCGAGACCAAGGCCGACCGCTCCTACCGGGGCGAGGTGGTCGTGGACGACATCGTCGCGCGGGTGCCGCCGGCGGTCGCCCTGCCGCCCGTCCCGGACCTGCGCGAGGACGTGATCGGCTTGGCGCGGGGCTGGAAGTTCGCGGTGATGTCCGACGCCCAGTTCGTGGCCCGCGCCCCGGACAGCGACCTGGTCAGGTCCGCCCGCCGCACCCTGCGGGAGATCAGGGCGTCCGGCGCCGAGTTCGTCGTGGTCAACGGCGACTTCGTGGACGAGGCCTCTCCGGAGGACCTGGAGTTCGCCCGCAGGGTCCTGACCGAGGAGCTCGGCGACTTCCCCTGGTACTACGTGCCGGGCAACCACGAGATCATGGGTCCGGGCACGATCGGCGACTTCCGGCGCGAGTTCGGCGCCACGCACCGCACGTTCGACCACAGGGGCACCAGGTTCGTGCTGCTCGACTCGTCGACCGGCACGCTCAGGGGCGGCGGCTTCGAGCAGATGGACATGCTCCGCACCGCGTTGCACACCGCCGAAGGCCAGGCCGTCGTGCTGATGCACCACCCGCCGCGCGATCCGACGCCCGCGCGCACGAGCCAGCTCGCCGACCGGCTGGAGGCGTCCTACTTCGAGCGGCTGCTGTCCGAACGGGACCGACCCACGGCCTTCATCGGCGGGCACGTCGGCGGGTTCTTCGCGTCCACTGTGGACGGGGTCCCGCACGTGATCAACGGCAACTCCGGCAAGGCACCCGCGGAGCAGGGCGGGTTCACCGGCTGGACGCTCGTCGGCGTCTCCGAGACCGGTGTCAAAGCAGAGATCCGGCCGCACGTGGACGCACTCCAGATCCAGGTTCCGGCGACGCTGGAAGCCGGCGCCGCGGAAACGGTTGCGGCGACGGTGAAACAGGGCTCCCGGTCGGTACCTGTCCGTTATCCGATGGCCGCGGTGTGGGAAGGGTCACGTGGTCTGCACGTGGGCGACCGGAGCGGAGTCCGGCCGTGGCACGTCGCCTGGCTCGAATCGGACACCGGCGTCCTCACGGGCATAAGGCCTGGTCAGATCGAGATCACGGTCACCGTGAACGGCGTGACGAGCAGCGCGGACGTGCGCGTGAGCCCCTAGAAGGTGCGTTGACCTGGTCTGAGTGAGTGCGGTGTGAGGCGGTGGGGGAAGATACTCGTCATGACCACCGCCGACAACGGTTCCGCCGACAACGGTTTCGCCGACCTGGGCCTGCGCCCCGACCTCCTCAACGCCCTCAACGCTCTGGGCTACGAGGAGCCGACGCCGATCCAGAGCGAAGCGATCCCGCCGTTGCTCGCGGGCAACGACCTGCTGGGCCAGGCGGCCACGGGCACGGGCAAGACGGCGGCGTTCGCGCTGCCGCTGCTCGAGCGCATCGCCGACAGGATCGGCAAGGGCGAGAAGCCGCTGGCTCTCGTGCTCGCGCCGACCCGTGAGCTGGCCGTGCAGGTGTCGGAGGCGGTCCACCGCTACGGCCGCCACATGGGCGCCCGCGTCCTCCCCATCTACGGCGGCCAGCCCATCGGCCGCCAGCTCCGCGAGCTGTCGCGCGGCGTCGACGTCGTGGTCGCCACCCCGGGCCGCGCGATCGACCACCTCCAGCGCGGCACGTTGCAGCTGAGCGACCTGCGGGTCGTCGTGCTCGACGAGGCCGACGAGATGCTCGACATGGGCTTCGCGGAGGACATCGACGCGATCCTCAGCGAGACGCCCCCCGAGCGGCAGACCGTGCTGTTCTCGGCCACGATGCCGCCGCGCATCGACCGCATGGCCAAGAGCCACCTGCGCTCGCCGGTGCTGATCCAGATCGAGCGCGAGAAGACCGAGCCGGGCGAGGCCCCGCGCGTCCGGCAGACCGCGTACCTGGTGCGCCGCGAGCACAAGCCCGCAACCCTCGGCCGCGTGCTGGACGTCGAGTCGCCGGCCGCCGCCGTCGTCTTCTGCCGCACCCGCGACGAGGTCGACCAGCTCACCGAGACGCTCAACGGCCGCGGCTACCGCGCCGAGTCGCTGCACGGCGGCATCAGCCAGGAGCAGCGCGACCGCGTCATGTCGCGCCTGCGTTCGGGCACCGCCGACCTGCTGGTGGCCACCGACGTCGCCGCCCGCGGCCTCGACATCGAGCAGCTCACGCACGTCGTGAACTACAACGTGCCGTCCGCGCCCGAGGCGTACACGCACCGCATCGGCCGCGTGGGCCGCGCCGGCCGTGAGGGCGTCGCGATCACCCTGGTCGAGCCGCGCGAGAACTCGATGCTCAAGACCATCGAGCGCGTGACCAAGACCAAGATCCCGGTCGAGAAGGTGCCGACGGTCGCCGACCTGCGCGCCCGCCAGCTGGAGCTGACCCGCTCGTCGCTGCACGAGTCGCTGCTCGAGGACGACCTGTCGCGGTTCCGCGTCGTGGTCGAGACGCTGGCCGACGAGTTCGACGTCATGGAGATCGCGCTCGCCGCGGTCAAGCTCGCGCACGAGGCCTCCGGCGCCGCCGCCGACGAGGAGGAGATCCCGGAGGTGCGCCCGCGTGAGGACCGCCCGCGCCGCGACGGTGTCCCCGCAGGCCCGCGCCGCGAGCGCCGTGGCCCGTCCGAGGGCATGACCAGGCTGTTCCTGGGTGCCGGCCGTTCGTCGGGCATCCGCCCGCAGGACATCGTCGGCGCGATCACCGGTGAGACGGACTTGAAGGGCCGCGACATCGGCGCGATCGAGATCGCCGACAGGTTCTCGCTGGTCGAGGTGCCCGGCGACACCGCGAACGACGTGATCGAGCAGCTGCGCGACGCCACGATCAAGGGCAAGCGCGTGACGATCCGCCGCGAGCGCCAGCCCCGCTAGTCCCCCGAACGTGAGACAGCCCCCGCCGAGTTCCGGCGGGGGCTGTCTCACGTCTCAGGTCAGACGTACGCCAGCGTCCAGCGCTGGTTCGCGAGACCGGTGAATTCCCACATGTCGACCCCGGAGCCGTTTTCGGTGTGGTGCCCGACCACGTCGGCGTACCGCAGGGTCAGCGCGCTCTGCAGGCCGTAGGTGTTGTCACCGCCCTGCACGAAGACGAACTGCTGGGTACCGCCGTAGTGGCAGGCGAACTGGATCAACGCGCTGCCGTTGGGCCAGTCGCCGTACCGGACGTCGAGACACTTGCCGGACTGCGCGTTCTCCAGCGCGTACTTGTTCTCGCCGAGCGGGACGATCTTCCACTTCATCTTGTTGCCGCCGACGCAATCCCACAGTTCCTGCTCCGCGAGATCCGCGTTCGCACCCTGGCCCGGCACGTCCCAGATACCGGCGGTCTGCAGGCAACGGCCGGACTCGACGCCCTTGACCTGCACCCAGCCGGACTCGACCGCCAGCACGTTCGCGCGGTGAGTCGGGTCGATGAGGCGCCAGAACTGGTCGGGAGTCTTGGTGTTGCCGCCTTCCACGATGGCCGTGCCGTTGGCGACGCCGCTGCTCAGCGCAGTCGCGAAGCGGCCGGTGGCGACGTTCTGCATCTGGAACGTCCCGTCGGCGGGGTTCTCGACGAACTTCCAGCGCAGGATGCCGGCACCGCTGTCGCAGTGGGTCTGCCCGACGTTCTGACCGAGGACGCTCAGGCACAGCTTGGAGTGCATGCCCCGGATCATGTACTGGTCGTTGTCGTACTGGAACAGTTCCCACAACTGCTTGTGGCCTACCAGGCAGGTCCACAGCTCCATGTAGGCGCCGGGGTTCATCGCGTCGCTGTCCACACCGGCGGTCTGGAGGCAGCTGCCGGAGCCCATGTTCTGGAGCTCGACCACGCGCCGGTTCGACGGCTTGATCTGGTCGCGCTTGAACGCCTCGTGCTGACCAGCGGTGAGGAACAGCCGGCGTGCGCCCAGATCGGCCCCGAGCGCCGCGCGCGCCGCGGAGGCGAGGTTCGGCATGAACCCGTCGCGTTCGGCGCGGTCGAGGATCTCCTTGATGCGAGCCGCGGTCTCGACGGCCTCCTGGCGGTTCTGGTCCTCCAGGTCCTTCTGGTGGGCGGCGTGCACACCGGTGAAGATGTACGCCTTCCACGCCGACGCCTCGCTGCTGCCGGCAGCGACCCCCGCCTCGGCCTTCACCCACTTGCCGGTGCCCCTGCGGTAGATCTCGTAGACGAACTCGCGGTCGGTCATGAGCTTGATCGGGTCGGTGATCGTCGTCCCGGTCGCGACGCCCCAGGCGGAGGCTCGCGCGGACTCGTTGGCGAGGCGTTCCCGCCGCTCGCGTTCGATGCGCTCCGCCTCCTCGAGCTCACGCTGCTGGTCACGAGTCCTCGCGGCGAAGATCTCCGTGACGACGTACGCGGTGCGCTGCTCGTCGGTGGACGTCGGCGTCAGCACCGCCGCTGCCTTCGTCTTCACCTCGCTGTTCGGCTTCGCGCGTTCCCAGAGGCGGAACACGAACTCCTTGAGCTCGCAGTCCAGGTCGGCCTGCGTGAGCCCCGTCCACATGACGATCTTCGCGGCTTCGAGGCGCTGCCGGTCGCGCTCGGACTTGCGCAGGCGTTCGATCTGGTCCTCGCGGTGCGCGGTGAAGATGCCCTGCGCGATGAACCGGTAGCAGGACTCGGGATCCGACGAGCTGCTCGTGAACGCGGCCGCCGCGGCCTCTTTGACGCGCGCGTTGTCGGGAACCTTCGCCTTGTCCCAGACGAAGATCACGAAGTCGCAGTCCCTCAGCGAGTAGGTGCTCGCGGGAGGGGTGGGCGTCAGCGGGCCGATCTGGTTCAGCGCCTCGATCTTCTGGTCGACGGTCGCTTCGGTCACCTGTGCGACGACGGCAGCGGGGTCGGCGCCGGCCGCGGTCGTGAACGGACCGGACATGAACGTGGAGACGACCGTCAGCGCAGCGATTGCGCGCATGCAGCGGCCGCCCAGACTGGATCTGGACAAGTTTGGTTATCCCCCAGGACTCAAGGCACCACAACAACTTCGGTCAGCCCCCAGCCGACCTGATGCCGAGCAGGACTTTGACATGACGCGAACACAGCCCGCAACCAAAGTGATCTGTATCACATTGGGTTGCCGCACCAACCGTGCTAGAAATCCCTGGGCCATTGGGCTCCACACCGTACTTTTTCTGGGGGGAAATGTATGGGGCGCCATACTTTGCTGCGCTCAATTCTTGCTGCCGCCATCGCTTTCGGGGCTGTCGTCGCCACTGGCGTGACGCCCGCGACAGCCCAAGTGATGATCACCGCCGGTGTTCAGGTCAACCTGGCACCCTGGCAACGCGACACCGTCAGACGCATGGCGATCACCGACCCGCTGCCCGAGGTTCAGTCCGCCGCGACGCTCGCGTTGCTGAGCAACCGCGGCGACGAGGCGATCCAGGAGTTCCTGACGGCCGGTTACCCGGCGGCCAAGGAGCGTGCCGCCAAACGAATCGACCTGGACCTCAAGTACATCCGGCACATCAACAGGTTCGCGATCCCGGGCAGCAACGTCCAGGTCACCTCGGCCAACGCACTGCGCGGCACACCGGCCATGCAGAGCCGGTACGTCCAAAGTGGATACGACGAGGCCCAGGAGCTCGACCGCGTCAACGACAACCGCCGTGACGAACGGCTGGCGCGGCTGCACGGGGAGGACCGCGACTACGTGACCTACCTCGCCGCGAACGATCCCGGCGTGCAGGTCCGCGACGCGGCCAATCGGGCTCTCAGCGCGGGCACCGACGAAGCGATCGGCCTGTTCTTCAAGTACTACTGGGGAATCGGTGCGGATCTCGACAACGAGGGCTTCCGCCAGCGCACGCTGGAGCAGAACGAGTTCTGGCTGCGCAAGATCCGTGTGCTCGTCGACGCCGCCCAAGCGGCCGAGAAGGCCGAACGCGAGTCGAGCGGCGAACTCGCCCGCAAGGCGCGCCTGGACGCCATCGCCCACTGGGATCTGGCAGATGCCGAGGCGAAGAAGTCCTCTGTGGACTGGAACGCCGAGAAGGACAAGGCCGACGAACAAGCCGATTTCTGGGCATCAGTGGCCGCGCACGCGCGTGCCGCGATGAGCGAACAGGACTGGGCCGCGGTGCTGGCCCGCGCCGACGCCTCCAACACGTCGTGGGAGGACGAGGCGGCCTGGGCACAGTCGCAGGCCGCGACCTGGCTTGCTCTGGCCGCCGACGCGAAGAGGAACGCGGACGCCGGGCGCGACCGCGACCAGGGGGATCAGTAACCACATGAACATCAAACCAACCAGCGCCGCCTCGTTGCGGCGCCGGTCGATCACGGCCGTCATCATCACGGTGGTGCTCGCCCTGCTGGGCAGCACCGCTCCCGCCGTCGCCGCACCGGTTCGTCCGGTCCCGCTGCTCCAGCAGGCCGCCCCTGCCAGCGACCCCGATGAGGTCGACGAAGAGCTCGAGTTCTACAAGCAGCTCGTCGGCGACATCCGCGACCACGCCGAGGACGTGGAGGTCCGCGACGCCGCGGCGGCCGCGCTCGCCATCGGCACCAAGGAGAAGCTGCTCTGGTTCCTCGACCACGGTCAGGCGGAGGCCCAGGCCCGTGCCGACCAGCGCAAGCAGGTCGAACGCGTCGAGAACCGCAAGAAGGTCGAGGAATGGGCCCGCACCGGCGGCCCGAACGTCAAGGCGGGCGCCCAGGCCGCGCTGAACGCGGGTGACCGCGCGATCGCCGACTTCGTGGCCTTCGGCTACGAGATCGCACTGAAGCAGGACAAGCAGCAGGCCGAGGACGACAAGGCCGAGCAGGACCGCATCATCGCCCGTGTCCGCGACATGGTGGCGCACGGCGGGCCGCAGGTGAAGGTCGAGGGCGAGGCGGTCCTCCTCCTCGGCGACTACGCGAAGATCCGCGAGTTCTACCTGACGGGCTACCACGAGGCGCACCGGCGGGACGCCGAGTTCCAGCTGGTCATCGAGAAGGCCCTGGACGACCGCAACCGCGCGTTGACCGAGCTCGACAAGTTCGCGCGCACCGCGGAGGCCGCGGCCAAGGCCCGTGCCGAGATCATGCGCGCGAACATCAACGCCGTCAAAGCCATGGACGACAGCATCTTCGCGATGCAGATGGCCGTGAAGGCGGCGCACAAGGCCGACAAGGTCTTCCAGGAGGACAAGCACGGTCGTGCCAACGGTCAGAAGGGCCGCGACCAGGAACTGGACGCACTGCGCGCCGAAGCGGCCGAGTACGCCGCACGCGGCGCCCGAGTCGCCGAGGAGGCGGACCGGATCAACGTCGGCGTCCACCAGGTCGCCGTCCGCCTGGTCGAGACCGGCCAGACCAACGGCCTGGACTGGGCCAAGGTCACCATCGGCATCGCCAGCGCCGTCGAGGCGGCGGCTCTTGCGGCCGAGACCTCTCAGCACGCCGCCGAGGCCACCCTGGCCGACAGCCGCGCGCTCGACGCCGACCGCAACGCCCAGGAGCATGCCAACAACGCCCGCAAGTACCGCGAGGAAGCGGAGCGGCAGTCGCAGCGGGCAGTAGACCTGGCCGCCGCGGCGAAGGTGCAGCACGACATCGCCATCGCCGCGCGCGACCGCGCCGAGCAGCAGAAGAACCTGGCCGCGCAGAAGGCGAACCAGGCACAGCAGCACGCCGCGAACGCCCGCAACGCCAGGGTGAACGCGCAGGGTGCGGCCTCCAACGCGATCAGCAAGTCCAAGGTCGCCACGGACGCGTACAACAACGCCGTCGTCCACAAGACGAACATGGACAAGGCGGTCGACAAGGTCGGCCGCCTCGGCAAGCAGGTCGAGGTCGCCGAGCACGTCTTCGGCAAGCGCATCCAGGTCTACGACCAGTTCGCACGGGAGCTCGAAGCAGCTCGCAAGAAGGCTGAAGAACTCGGCGGCGACGCCTGGAACGAGTACCGGGCCATCGAGGGCCACACCAATGCCGCGAAGGCGGCCGCCGACCAGTCCGCCGCGTGGGCGAGCAACGCCAGGGCCGCGGCGGCGACCGCTCGGGCGGAGGCACAGGCGGCCACGAACGCGGCCAACCAGGCACAGGCAGCGGCGAACCGGGCGAGTCAGGAAGCAGTGACGGCCCGCCGGGCCGCTGACGAGACCCACCGCCTCGCGCTTGAGACGACCAACGCCGCGATCGCCTCCAAGAACGCGGCCGAGAAGGTGCAGTCCGAGGCCGAGGAGTCGGTGCGCGAGGCCAACCAGGCCGTCTACCAGTCCGTGGTCGCCGACCGGGCGGCATCGGCGGCGGCAGCGTCCGCCGAACTCGTCATCGACCCCGTCCGCGTGGCGCAGGACGTCCTCAGGCCGTTCGCCGGTGTCAACGCCGACGCCCGCAAGGCACTTCAGACGGTCGCCGACGCGCTCCTGATCAGCGAGGAGCAGTCGCGGGCAGCGCGGGACAAGGCAGCGGAGGCGGCCGCGGCCGCGATCCGTGCCCGCAAGGCGGCCGACCAGGCCGTCGGTGACATCAAGCCCGCTTTCGAGGCCGCGGCACGCGCGGTGGAGGCGGCGAACGCCGCGGCGCAGGACGCGGTGGAGGCCAACGACGCTGCGAACACGGCTGCACAGCACGCCGGTACCGCCTCAGGCTCGGCAGCGACGGCGGCGAAATGGGCGAGTTCGGCCCGTTCCGACGCGACGATGGCGGGCGAGGCGGCGAACGCGGCGTCCAATGCCGCGGCGGCAGCAGGTCAGGCGGCGGCGGCGACGGAGAACCTCCGCGGCATCGCGCTGAACATCGCCAAGGGTTTCGACTCGTTCGAGAACATGATCGTCGAACGCCTGAACCAGGTCACCGACATCCGGCAGCGCTTCGAGGAGGCCAAGCGCATCGTCGCGGCCGAGGCCGAGCAGAGGCGCGAGGAGCTGAACCGCCAGGCGGTCGGGTACATCACCGGTGCCATCTCCTGCGAGATCTCCACCTATCTCCCGACCTGCTTGGCGTTCAAGCAGAAGGTCAACCTGAAGATCTACGAAGGCCTCGCGGCCGCCGGCAACTACGCCGAGGACTGGATCAAGTGCGCCGGCGGCGACGAGCCGGCCTGCAAACGGACTCTCGACGCCTCCATCAAGATCCGCGACTTCGCCTGGGAGGCGGTCAAGGGCTTCGGTGAGGCGGCCATCAGCCTTCCCGTCACCGTGTTCAAGGTCGCCGAGTGCGTCGCCAACGGTGTCGTGAACAGCAACTGGGCCCAGTGCCAGACCATGCTCAACGGCGTTGAGTACATGATCAAGAACCCGTACACGTGGATCAACCTCGACGAGTGGCAGACCAACCCCGGCAAGGCCCTCGGCGCCACGCTCTGGGACACCGCCACCTTCGTCCTCACGATCGAGGCCGGCGGCATCGGTGGCGCCGCGTGGAAGACCGCCCGCGCGCTCACCCGCAAGATCGACGGCGGCAGTGGCAGGGCCTCGAAGGGCTTCGCCGACCTGGAGAGCCTCGCGGTCAAGCTGCACACCTCGGTCCGCGACAAGCTGCCCAACAGCATCAGTGAGATCTTCAACCTCAGGGCGAAGTTCGAGAACGGTGACGCGAAGTTCGACGGCACCAGCATCGCGATCGTCGACGGCCAGCTCTACCGGATGGAGCCGTTCACGCTGCGCCCGGAGGGCAGCCCGGCCATCGTGGACGGGTCGATCGTCCGGCTCGAGGGCGGGTCGCTGCGCATCGAGAACGGCGTGGCGAAGCTCGACGACGCCAGGCTGAAGGTCGAACCGCCGAAGAACTGCGTTCCTGGTTTCGCCGCACGCGCGGCGGCGAGTGACTGCGACTCGGATCCCGACCCCGACAAGGACGACGGTTCGTACGAACAAACTGAGGGCGCCCTCAAGGTCAAGCTCAGCCCGCAGGAGAACAACTGGGCCAACCAGCAGATCGAAAAGGCCAACCTGCTCGAAAAGGACATCACCGGGGACATCTTGGGAACGGCAGCGCGAACGGGCGGCGAGCGCTACGGCAAGCCGGAAGACGTGGTCAAGTCGCCTCGTTCCTACAAGCGCAAGCTCTTCGAGGAACTCCAGCCGACAGACCCGAACCTGCCTTGGGACCAGCGGATCGCTCAGATCCAGGACAAGATGAACGACTCGGTCCGCTACACGATCACCTACGACATCGGCAACTACGCCTCACAGGTGTTGAAGGCACTCGACGATCTCGGGAAGAAGTACGAGCTGGTCGTGCTGAAGAACGGCTGGAGAAAGCGCATGAGCGGGGACGGCGTCGACTCCTACCCAGGGATCAACGTCACCTTCAAGGGCCCGGAAGGCCTGCTGTTCGAGGTCCAGTTCCACACCCTGGATGCCATCGGCGCCAAGAAGAAGGAAGATCCGAACTACCAGGATCGCCGTGCGATCCGCGCCGCGATCAAGCAGGTCACCGACGACCCGAAGCTGTCCGCCGAGGAGAAGAGGCTGCAGCTTGCGCGCCTCGAAGAGAGCCAGACGGAGCTGGAAGAAAAAGCTCAGGAGATCTGGGGTGCCGTGAAGCGGCCCGTGGGTGCTGTCCTGATCAGGGAGTATCCCAACCAACTCGACGAGTGATGCTGATCGACAATGGACGCGTCCCGGCTGATACCGGGGCGCGTCTCCGATTCTTGTGGAACGAGGTTCAGGTGGATCCCGAGTACCGGTACTACGCCATCTCCCTGCGGGAGAACGAGGTGGGCGTCGGCCCGACGCAGGTCTGTCGTCGCCGGGTGGACGACACCGGTGAGACGCACGACGAGCTCTACCTCACCGGGTCCGGCTGGGTTCCGACCACCGAACTGACCGACGCCCAGTCGGGCGACCGGGGCACCAAGGCGACCGAGCTTTCGCCGGGTACCGCAGAGGTGTTCATCGACGTCCAGGACGGCCGGCCCGCGAGCTTCGAGCCGAAGGACGGGAAGTACACCTACTACGCCTGGATGGACGACGACAAGTTCTCGGTGGACGACGCTCGGGGAGTCATCCGGACCTGGACCAGTCCCCAGGGCTACCGCATGGAGAACAAATACACGTTCGACGAGGGGTGGGTCAGGAGTTACCTCCGCCAGGACGTGGATACCGACCGCAAGAGCGGGCGGCTTAAGGAGATCACCGAAGAGGAGGCCGCACGGTTCAAGGAGATCGTCGACGCCCGGCGCTGGCAGGCCTGACCGTCAGGGCTTCCGGGCCTCGACCAGGAACCGCGTCGAGGTGCACACGAACTCCCCGTGCTCCTGGATGTGCGCATGCATGTCCAGGAGCCGACCCCGATACCCCTCCACGGTGAACCCGGGAACGGTCCACAGCACCTTCCGCAGGAAATGCACAACCGCAGCAACGTCGAAGAACGCCACCCTCAACGAAACCGGCTCCAGCCGCACCACCTCCATCCCGGCGGCCTCGGCCGAAGCACGAGCGACAGCGACTCCGCGAGCCTCGCTCACCGGCTGCGGCCCCATCATGAAGTCGGTCAGCTCCCGGTTCGTCCCGGCCCCGATCTGCTGCGAGAAGTAGGTCCCACCGGACCGGAGCACGCGCGCGATCTCGCCCCACGGCGTCACCACGGGGTGCCGCGAGATCACCAGGTCGAACGAGGAACCCCGGAACGGCAGCGGCCCGTCGTCCGGAGCGCGCACCACGAAGGGCAGGTTCTTCGCGGCGACCAGGGCGTTGGGCGGCCACGACTCGGTGGCTGCCATCAGGGACGGCAGCACCGGAGCCGACGCGGTGACCTCTCCCCCGCCGGTCTGCAGGTCGAGGGCCGATGAGACCGCTCCCAGCCGTGCGGCGATCAGGGAGGCGTAGCCCCACGGTGGGCGTTCCTCGGTGGCGCGGCCCTCGAACCAGGTGAAGTCCCAGCCCTCCAGCGGCACGGCCGCGCCCTCGGCCACCAGTTCCTCGAATGTCCCCATGAGCAGGAATGCCACCACAGGCGCGCCGAACCGGCCACCGAGAATGGCGGCACCTGCCCTGGGCGCTGAGACGCCGCGTCCCTGGTTCGTCTCGCGCTCGGCGGGGCAGGTGCCGCAGGGGGTTACAACGACCGAACGGCCGTGCGGTTACGCCCTAAGACGTAACAGAAGCACGACCGTTCGGCTCAACACAGCAACATCACTCAGTGGGGGGAACGATTAGCGCAGGCGGTAGGCCCTCAGCACCGTCTGGTCGACCGTGTTGCCGTCCGCGTCCTCCGCCACCACGCGCAGCGACACGAACCCGCCCGCCTTCCCGCCGGGAGGGACGATCGACTTCACCGGAGCCCAGGTGACGCCGTCGTCGAACGACGCGTAGGCCTGCAGCGAGCGCACCGAGGCCTTGCCCGCCTGACGCGTCGCGGTGAACCTCACCGGCATCGGCGCCCCGGCCTTCCCGCTGTTGCGCAGGTCGACCGGCACCGAATAGCCGATCTCCAGCAACGGCAGCTTGCCGTCGGCGGAAGCTGAGAACTCCCACGTGGTTTTCACGTTGGTGGACAACGCGAGCGACTCGCGGGACGCGTCCAGCACCAGCTTGTACCGGCCGTCGCGGGCAGGGGCGTGGAACGAGCCCCTCCTCACGTCGGAGAAGCCCAGCGACACCCCGTCGCGGAACAGCTCCACGTAACCGCCGCCGGTCTGCCGCCAGTTCTCCACCCACCCCGCCCCGCCGAACGGCGAGATCCGCGTGGTGATCAGGTCGCCCGCCCGTTCGACGCCACCGCCGTCGGCCCACGGCACGAGCGACGGACCGTTGAGCCGTGGTGAGGTGACGGCACGCAGGTTCGTGCGCTCGTAGTTTGCGCCTGCCTGGAAGGTCACCGGGTCGACGTGGGCCCACGAGGTCGTGATCGGGTCGTCGCCGCCTCCGGACGCGCGCCCGTCGAAGCCCTCCTGGAACCACGTGCCCGGGGTGAAGTACTCGGTGCGCTCCGCCGGAGCGGCGAGCCGTTCGTCCAGCGTCACGCCGATGGCGCCGCCGACGACCGGGTTGTTCCGCTGGTTGACCGAGCCGTCCGCGCCGGACGTGTGGTAGCGCGCCTTGACCCGGGCGAGCTCCGAGTTCCGGAACTTCTTGACCCCCAACGGAAGCGAGCCCTTGTTCTGCTGGAACAACGTGTACGACACCGGTGAACCAGCGATGGCTCGCAACGTGAGCTTCGACGGCGTGACGGCCACGTGGTGCTCGGCCGCGGCGATCACCGGGATCGCCGTCTGCTCGTCGTACCCGAACGGCACCGGACCCGCCCACAGCACGGCGACCGCTCCGGCGTCCTCCATCTCCCGTGCGACCGCGTAGGGGTCCTCGCCCGCCTGCCGGACCAGGACGAGCTTGCCGCGCACGTCGGAACCGCGTTCGGCGACGTCGAGCCGGTGCTCACCCGGCGGCAGGTACTTGCTGCTCTCGTAGTACCGCACCGGGAACCCGCCGGGAACCGAGACCAGCGGCTGCCCGCCCTTGAGCCCGGAGTCGTAGGTCAGCTCCGGCAGCGGCGCGCCGAACGACAGGCCGTACAGCGGAACCCTGCCGTCGATGATGCTGGCGACACCGCTGATCTTGCCGGGCTTGAACGGCACCGCCAGCTTGGAGTCGCGGTACCACACCACCGAGTCGTGCTCGGGCAGTTCGACGCTGATCTGCTTGCCCTGCCTGGTGTCCAGCGTCACGGACACGTCCGCTCCGAGCGACACGCGCCCGGCCACCTCGGTCGCGGCGACCGGCACGAACCAGTCGTAGTTCGGCGTCACCTCGTCGATGCGGCTCAGCACGGCGTAGTCCGCGACCGGCAGCTTCGACGATCCGGTGCCGTCGGGACCGATGCTGAGCACCGATGCCTCCTGCGTCGTCATGTTGACCACGACGGCGAACTCGTTCGGGACGGGCTTGCCGTCACGGCCGATCATCGACAATGTCAGCGCGTGCCGTTCCTCCTGCACGTACGCGCCGACGGAGGTCGTCAGCTCGACGCCGGCCCCGGAAGCCTTGACGTGCCCGAAGAACGTGCCGAGGCCCTTGCGCGGGTCCAGCACGACGTCGACCGCGGCACTGCCGCCTGTCGGCACGGTCACCGACGCCGGCACGGAGAAGTCCGCACCCAGGTCGTGCCGCAGCGCCAGCGTCACCGGCTCGGCGCCCGCGTTCGAGTAGGTGATCGTCTTCGTGAACGTCCTGGTGTGCGGCCATTCCAGCAGGCCGAACGACAGGCTGCCCACCGACGCCCGCACCTGCTGCGTCACCGCCCGGCCGACGTCGAGCAGACCGGTGCCCGCGCTCGTCGGCGAGTCCGCGACCGGCTTCACCGTCCCCATCAGGTGGGCCTTGAGTTCGGCCGCGGTCCAGGACGGGTTGCGCTGCGCCAGCACCGCCGCCGCGCCCGCGACGTGCGGCGCGGCCATCGACGTACCGGTCAGCCGCGCGTGCAGGTCGTCGACGGCGTGTTCCCACAACGTGTTCTCGGCGCGGGCCGCCACGATGTCCGTGCCCGGCGCCGCGATGTCCGGCTTGACCGCGTGGTCGCCGAGCCGTGGGCCGCGTGACGACATCTCCTCCACCGTGCCCTGCTTGGTCAGGTTGGCTACGGCCAGCGCCGAGTCCGCCACCGCCGGTCCGGAGACCTTGCGGAAGGTCCCCGCATTACCCGCCGCGACCACGAACAGCGCACCGGTCTCGGCCGTGAGCTCGTTGACCTTCACCGACAACGGGTCGGTGCCGTCGGACTGGTCGCCGCCCAGCGACATGTTGACGACCTTGGCCTTGACCTCGCGCGCCGCCCACTCCATGCCGGCGATCACCGCGCTGTCGAAGCAGTACGAGGCCTCGCAGACCCGGCCCACGGCAAGAGAAGCGCCCTTCGCGACGCCGACGTACCCGCTGCCACGACCGGCGACCGTGGCCGCGACGTGCGTGCCGTGACCGATGTCGTCCTGGATGCCGGACGGCGTGAAGTCCTTCGACACGGAGACGACGCCCGCGAGTTCCGGATGCTTCTGGTCGTACCCGGTGTCGAGCACGGCGACGGTGACGCCGGTGCCGTCGAACCCGGACTGCCACGCGGCTGGCGCGTCCACCATCGGCACGCTCTCGGTCAGCGAGATCTGCGACTTGCCGTCGAGCCACAGCTTCCCGGCACGCAACGCGCCTGTGCGCCGCGCCGCCCACTGCTGCGCCGCGTCCTTCTTGGGCACCGCAGCCGCCGCGCGGAAACCATTGTCCAGCAATGGAATCCGGTCGATCTTGTCGTCGGTGTACCCGTAGGCGTGCAACGAGGTGATGTCGAAGAAGCGCTTGTCGACGCGGTCCTGGCTCACCGCGTCGACGGCGTCCGCCGGCACCACGTACTGGTGGTCGTCCTGCACGTACTGGGCGAACTGCATTCCGGGCCGCCCCTCGACCCGGACGAGCTCCCCGCGTTCACCGACGACGACCCTGTCACCGCTGATCAGCGTGATGGACGACGTCTTCTGCGTCGTTCTCGACGGTTCCGCCTGCGCCGTCGCCGCCGGACTGAGCAGTCCGGCGGCGAGAGCGGCGATCACCAAACATCGTGCTGGGCGCACGTGTCCTCCCCTGGGTGTGAACCTCTCCAACCAGGAAGACTCCAAACGGTGCGTGCGGGTTGCTTCACGCTCCGCGATAGGTGCCGAAGCTCCAGCGGTTGCCCTCGGGGTCGGCCACCGTGAAGCCGCGAGAGCCGTAGTCCTCGTCGCGCAGGCCGCGGATCTCGGTCGCCCCGCGCGCAAGCGCCTGCCCGTGGATCTCGTCCGGGCGGTCGGTCACGACATAGACGGATCCTGCGCCGGCCGTGGTCGCCTCGACCTCGCCGGCCGACCGCACGGCGGACCCCAGCATGACGCCGCCGCCCTCGGGCCAGACCATCTCGCAGTGCACGACCTCGCCGCCGGCCTCCCCCGGCACGACGAGGTGCTCGGAGAACCCGAACGCCTCCACGAGGAAGCGGATCGCGGCGGGAGCGTCCTGATAGGACAGAGTGGGCCAGCAGGTGGGTGGTGGTGTGCTCATGACAGCAACTCTGCGCCCTGACCGTGTTCGCTGCCTTGTACGAATGGAAGCTCGGCCGCGATCCACTCGGTCGGGGTCGCCCCGCACAACGCGCGCCAGTCGCGGTTGAAGTGCGCCTGGTCGGTGTAACCGCAGGCCGCGGCCACCTCGGTCAGCGTGGGCCGGCGCTCGCCGCGCAGCATCCGGTTCGCCCGCTCGAACCGCATCACGCGGCCCACGACCTTGGGCGTGAGCCCGTACTCGGCCGCGAACCGCGCGCTCAGGTGCTGCCTGCTCCACCCGACCTCGGCCGCGATCTCGGCCACCGGCGCGCCCGCCGCGAGCCGCTGCCACGCCCACGCCACCTCGACCTGCTGCCGCACCGGCCTGACCAGCCCGCCCAGCACCTCGTCCAGGCGCGCGAACCGGTCCGTCCACGTCAGGGCTTCCCGCAACCGTTCGCGCAACTCGGCAGCCGGAGCGTCCAGGCAGTCGAGCCCCACGGTGGTCGCCGCCAGCTCACCCGCCGGCACGCCGAAGAACGCCCGCATCCCCAGCGGCGTGAGGTCGCACTGGACGCCGTGCTGGAACCCGTCGTGGGTGATGATCACGGCCTCGTCGTGCAACCCGCCGCACAGCGTGGCGAACCGGCCCTCGGACAGGTCGACCGTGCCGTCCATCGTGACCACGAGGGTGAGCGAGCGCGACGGCAGGCCGCGGTGGACGCCGGGCTCGGTGCGCATCCGATACCCGGAGTACCGCGTCACGAACGGCCGCAGCCGCGGGTGCGGCAGGCCGACGACGTGCTCGACGTCCACACCATTGATGCTAGAACAACTCGTCTAGAACAACTCGCCCAGAACGAGCAGCCCTGCGCCGACGGGCACCAGGTCGGGACCGTACGACGTGACGCTGACGTCCACGTCCGGCATCGCCCTCAGGTAGAGCTCCGGCGACTCCAGCACCTTCCGTCCACTCAGGACGATCTGGTCGAGGTCCAGCAGCTGCACCAGGTTCGTCACCGCGGCGGCCAGCACCCGTGCGGCCTCGACGCCCGTGCTGGCCGCGTGCACCGCCTCGACGCACCCGCGCCTTCCGCACACGCACAGCGGCCCGTCGAGCTGGATCGTGGTGTGCCCGAACTCCCCCGCGCCTGACCGTGCACCGCGATGCACCTCTCCTCCGAGGAGCAGCCCCACGCCAAGACCGGTGCCCACGAACACGAGCGCCGCGTCTCGGAGCGGTCGTCGCCACGCCTCGGCGAGGACGGCGGCGTTGGTGTCCTTGTCCACGACGACCGGCAGCCCGAGCCGTTCCTCGGCCAGCGCCTTCAACGGGACCGAGGACCAGCCCGGCAGACCGTTCGGGGACACCACCCCGCCGGGGTGTTCCAGCGGGCCGGCGATGCCGATGCCGAGCCCCAGCACCTCGTCCCCGGCCTCGACCAGCGGCGCCAGGGCGTCCAGCACGTCGCCAGGCGTGAACATCGGGGGCAGCGGCACGACCGGCGACGACACCACCTCGCCGGTCAGGTCCAGCTTCACCACCCGCAGTTCGTCGCGGTCGACGTAGGCGCCGTACGCGTACGCCCCGCCGGGCGCGAGCCGCAACGACATCCGGGGCTTGCCACGGCCGCCGTCGCGCACGGCGCCGGTCTCCTCCAGCAGTCCTGCCGACATGAGCCGCGCCACGATCTT
Source organism: Lentzea californiensis (assembly GCF_024648825.1). Classification (GTDB taxonomy): domain Bacteria; phylum Actinomycetota; class Actinomycetes; order Mycobacteriales; family Pseudonocardiaceae; genus Lentzea; species Lentzea californiensis. The sequence continues at coordinate 31,994 of NZ_JANBBE010000011.1, read as the reverse complement.
CGAGATCGCCTGCGGGGTCAGTCCGGTCTCCGCGGCGAGGGAAGCCCTGCTCAGCGCCCCTGAACGGACGAGCCGGAGCACTGCCCTGTCGTTGTGCGAACGCAGCGAGGTGAGGTCCACGGTCGCAATTATTCAACAGCGTTGCTTTAATCGGAAGCATGACTCGAGTCGGACTTCTGGGCTACGGCATCGCGGGGCGGGTCTTCCACGCCCCGCTGATCTCCTCCACCGAGGGCATGGACCTCGTCGCGATCGTCACGGCGAACCCGGAGCGGCAGGCGCAGGCCCGTGCCGCGCACCCGGACGCGAAGATCGTCACCGCCGGCGAGCTGTTCGAGCTGGACCTCGACCTGATCGTCGTGGCCACTCCCAACAAGACGCACGTCGAGCACGCGAAGCGAGCCATCGCCGAGGGCGTCGCGGTCGTCGTCGACAAGCCGTTCGCGCCGACCTCCGCCGAAGCCGAGGAGCTCGTGGCCGCCGCGCAGGCCGCGCGAGTACCTCTCACCGTCTTCCAGAACCGCCGCTGGGACAGCGACTTCCTCACCGTCCGCGAGGTCCTCGGCCGGCTGGGCGAGGTGCGGCGGTTCGAGTCCCGCTTCGAGCGCTGGGTGCCGGAGATCTGGGACAACTGGCGCGAGTTCGGTGCCCCCGAGGAGGCGGGCGGCCTGCTGTACGACCTCGGCGCGCACCTCGTCGACCAGGCGCTGCAGCTGTTCGGGCCGGTCAGCAGCGTCTACGCGGAACTAGACCGGCGCCGCCCCGGCGCACAGGTGGACGACGACGTGTTCGTGGCGCTGACGCACGAGAACGGCGTCCGCTCCCACCTGTGGGCCAACGCGCACGCGGCGAACACCGGACCGCGCTTCCGCCTGCTCGGCAGCGAGGGCGCGTTCGAGATCAGCGGCCTCGACGAGCAGGAGGACGCGCTCGACGCGGGCCGCCGCCCGACCGATCCGGACTGGGGACACGAGGACCGCACCGGACGACTCGGCATCCTCGGCGAGACCACCGAGGTCGCCGTCGAACCCGGCGCGTACCAGCACTTCTACACCGAACTGCAGGCCGGCCGGATCCCCGTCGACCCGGCGGGCGCCGTGCACGCGCTGAAGGTCATCGAGGCCGCTTTCCTGTCCGCACGCGAGAACAAGGTGGTAGCACTGTCATGAACTCCGAAGAGCTTCTGGCCCAGGAACGGCAGCTGCAGTTCAGCCGGTTCGGCAACGACGTCGCGATCGAGCTCGGCCTGCACCTGCTCGACGCCGCCCGCGAACAGGGCCTGCCGATCGCGATCTCGGTGCAGCGCAACGGGCACCGGCTCTTCCACGCGTCGCTGCCCGGCACGGCGCCGGACAACGACAGGTGGCTCGAACGCAAGGCCCGGGTGGTCGAGCTGTTCGGCCACAGCTCGTTCTACGTCGGCACGACGTTCCGCGAGAAGGGGTCGGCGTTCGAGGAGCAGCCCGGCCTCGACCCCGCCCTCTACGCGGCGCACGGAGGTGTCTTCCCCGTCATCCTGCGCGGAACCGGCCCGGTCGGCACCGTCGGTGTCTCCGGACTGCCCCAGGCGGAGGACCACGCGTTCGTCGTGACGCAGCTGGAATCGTTCCTGAACTCACGCGACGCGTAATGACACGAATAGTGGTCGGTACAAATTGATACACCACTTCGAGTGGATTCAGCCCACTCGGAGTGGTGTCGTATAACATCCATACAACACGACCCGGGGCACACCAAAGGGTGATCCTATTGAGCCAAACGAGTGCGTTATTCCATACCCTCTTGAATAACGCTCAGTCACCCGCCTGCCGATACAACGATGGTTGCGTACGGCAATAGTTGTACGCTCCGTAGCGTCAACAGGCGTAAACCACCCACCCGAATGTCGCCTTCTTGGCCTCTTCACATCCATCTGCAGTGCGAACTAACGTCCATTCCGGCTTATCGGTTTGGTCCAATTAGCGCATTGAGATAGGTGGGTACCGGTTGTGACTGTGACGGATTCTGACCTCAATGAGGGCCGTCAGCAGCTGAGTTTGGGGACGGCCGCCGCACGAAATCTGGCCACTACCACCAAGTCCGTCCCGCAGATGCAGGGAATCACTTCCCGCTGGCTGCTCAAGGTGCTCCCCTGGGTGCAGGCGGCAGGTGGTGCGTACCGCGTCAACCGGCGCCTCACCTACACGCTGGGGGACGGCCGCGTCTCGTTCACGAACATCGGCGCGGAGATCCGCGTGGTGCCGATGGAGCTCACCGAACTGGCGCTGCTCAAGGGCTTCGACGACGAGGAGGTCCTCGCGGCGCTCGCCGGCCGCTTCACGCAGCAGGAGTACGGCATCGGCGACGTCATCGTCGAGAAGGGCCGTCCGAAGGACAGCGTCGTGCTGATCGCGCACGGCAAGGTCGACAAGATCGGCACCGGTGAGTACGGCGGCGACACCGTGCTCGGCAACCTCGCCGACGGCCAGTACTTCGGCGAAACCGTGCTGGCGGGTCCGCAGGGCGAGTGGGAGTACACCGCCAAGGCCGTCACGCCGGTCACGGTGCTCACGCTGTCGTGGACCGACTTCCAGGCGCTCAACGGGGAAGCGGGCGGCCTGCGCGCACACATCCAGCAGACGTTCAACAGCCGCAACAAGCCTCAGGACGAACACGGCGAGGCCGAGATCGACCTGGCGTCCGGTCACGACGGCGAGCCCGTCCTGCCCGGCACGTTCGTCGACTACGAGATCTCGCCGCGCGAGTACGAGCTGAGCGTCGCCCAGACCGTGCTGCGGGTCCACACCCGTGTCGCGGACCTCTACAACAAGCCGATGGACCAGGTCGAGCAGCAGTTGCGGCTCACGATCGAGGCCCTGCGCGAACGCCAGGAGCACGAGATCGTCAACAACAGGTCGTTCGGCCTGCTGCACAACGCGGACCTCAAGCAGCGCATCCACACCCGCACCGGCCCGCCCACCCCGGACGACTTCGACGAGCTGCTGTCGATCGTGTGGAAGGACCCCGGGTACTTCCTCGCCCACCCGCGCACGATCGCCGCGTTCGGCCGTGAGCTCAACAGGCGCGGCCTCTACCCGCAGCACATCGACTTCAACGGCCAGCAGGTGCCGGCCTGGCGCGGCATCCCCGTGCTGCCGTGCAACAAGATCCCGATCTCCGACACCCGCACGTCGTCGGTGATGCTGATCCGCACCGGCGAGCAGAACCAGGGCGTCATCGGCCTGCACCAGACCGGCATCCCGGACGAGTACCAGCCGGGCCTGTCGGTGCGGTTCATGGGCATCAACGACCAGGCGATCATCAACTACCTGGTCAGCGCCTACTACTCGGCCGCCATCATGGTGCCGGACGCGATCGGCGTGCTGGAGCACGTCGAGCTCGGCCGCGAGGGATAGGTCTTGGCCTCCTTCACCATGCCGGAGTTCTACGTGCCGCACCCGGCGCGGATGAACCCGCACCTCGAACGCGCCCGCGCCCACTCGACGCAGTGGGCGCGGGACATGGGGATGCTCGACACCGGGGTGTGGACCGACGAGGTCCTCGCGGGCGACGACTACGGGTTCATGTGCGCGTGGACCCACCCGGACGCGCCCGCGGAGATCCTCGACCTCATCACGGACTGGTACGTCTGGGTCTTCTACTTCGACGACGAGTTCTTCGCGGAGTTCAAGCAGAGCAAGGACGTGTCGGGAGCGAAGGCGTATCTCGACCGGCTGCCGGCGTTCATGCCTCTCAACGGCACGGACCCGTGGCCGGAGCCGCAGAACCCGACCGAGCGCGGTCTCGTCGACCTGTGGCAGCGCACGATCGGGCTGATGTCGCAGGACTGGCGGCGCCGGTTCACCACGAGCACCCACAACCTGCTGCTCGAGTGCATGTGGGAGATCAAGAACATCGAGAGCGGCACGGTCGCCAACCCGATCGAGTACATCGAGATGCGCCGCAAGGTCGGTGGCGCACCGTGGTCGGCGAACCTGGTGGAGGTCTCCGAGGCAGCCGAGGTGCCCGCGTCCGTCGCGGGCACCCGGCCGCTGCGGGTCCTGTCCGACACGTTCTCCGACGCGATCCACCTGCGCAACGACATCTTCTCGTACGAGCGGGAAGTGTTGCGGGAGGGCGAGAACTCCAACGGGGTGCTCGTGTTCGAGAAGTTCTTCGGCCACGACACCCAGACCGCGGTCGAGGCCGTGAACACCTTGCTGACCTCACGGCTGCACCAGTTCGAGAACACGGTCTTCACCGAGCTGCCGCAGCTGTTCGCCGAGAACGCCCTGGGCCCGGAGGACCAGGCGCGCGTGCTCAAGTACGTGAAGGGCCTGCAGGACTGGCAGTCCGGCGGGCACGAGTGGCACCTGCACGCGGGCCGCTACACCAAAGTCGAGGGAGGAGCCGGGAACTCGGCGTTCTTCCGCACGGTCCTGCGCGGCCCGACCGGCCTGGGCACGTCCGCGGCGTGGCTGGGGGTGCCCCGTGGTTGAGGCCCCCTCGTTCGACATGCCCTTCGCCGCAAGGCTTTCCCCGCACATCGACCGCGTCCGCCAGCACACGAAGACGTGGGTACGGGACATGGGCATGCTCGGCGGCGCGCCGTGGACCGAGGCGTTCTACGACGCCGCGGACTACGGCGGCTTCGGTCCGCTGACCCACCCGGCGGCGTCCCTGGACGACCTCAAGCACATCAACGACTGGCACACGTGGGGCTTCCACGTCACCGACGCGTTCCAGTCCGGCTTCCTCCGGCCGCGCAACGTCGCGGGCGGCAGGGCGTTCGTTGCGGGGTTGAAGTCGGTGCTGAGCGGCTCGCCGCCCTCGCCGAACCCGGCGGAGAGGGGCCTGGCCGACCTGGTCTCGCGGTCCACCCTCGACGAAGAGGACCGGGAACACCTGGCCGAGTTCTTCGACGCGTTGCTGTGGGAACTGCACAACACGGCGCAGGGCCGGGTACCCGACCCGATCGACCTCGTGGAGATGCGGCGCCGGTCGATCGCCGCGGAACTGTCCGCGAAGCTCGCCCGCAAGTCGGTCGGCGCCGAACTGCCGGCGGAGTTGCTGAGCAACAGCACCATGCGGGCGCTCGTCGACTCGTTCGGCGACGTTCCCGCGCTGCGCCAGGAGATCGTCGGCTTCGACCACGCCTACGCCACCGGCGGCAGCACCACCAGCGCGGTGCTCGCCGTGCAGCAGTTCTTCGAGTGCGAGCTCCAGCAGGCCGTCTCGGTCGTGGCCGACCTGATCGCCGCCCGGCTGCGGCAGATCGGCTCGATCATCGACGAGCTGCCGTCCGTCGCCGACGAGTACGGCCTCGACGCGGAGGCCAAGGCCAGGCTGCACCGGTACGTCGAGGCCCTGAAGTCCTGGCTGGCCGGAGAACTGCTGTGGACGCAGAGATCCGGCCGCTACAGCTCCTCCCCGGTCCCCACCCGGAAGTCGTTCCACAGACCGTCAGGGCTTGGCACGGCCGCACTGCTCGTTCGCTAGTTCCATCACAGCACCAACAGATTGGCAGGACTTCCAGTGACTGTTACCGATCCGGGCCTTGGGGTCGAGGGCGGGCAGCTGAGCCTTTCGACGAAGGCGGCCCGCAACCTCTCGTCGACCACCAAGTCCGCACCGCAGATGCAGGGGATCTCACCCCGGTGGCTGCTGCGCATGCTGCCCTGGGTCGAGGCGAAGGGTGGTGCGTTCCGCGTCAACCGCCGGCTCACCTTCGCGATCGGCGACGGCCGGGTCACCTTCACCTCCGTGGGTTCGGAGGTGCGGATCGTGCCGCAGGAACTGGCTGAGTTCCTGCTGCTGCGCGGGTTCGAGGACGAGGCGGCGCTGACCGCCGTCGCGAACCGCTTCGAGCAGCGCGAGTACCTGCCCGGTGAGGTGATCGCGCACCGCGGCGAGTCCGTCGACGAGATCATCGTCATCGCGCACGGCAAGGTCACCAAGACCGGGCGCGGCGAGTACGGCGACGACGTGGCGCTGGGCACGATCGCGGACGGCGAGTACCTCGGCGACGAGCCGGTGCTGTCCGGCTCCGGCAAGAACTGGAGCTTCACCGCACGCGCGTTGACGCCGACGACGGCGGTGGTGCTGACGCGGGCCGCCTTCGCACAGCTCAACGGGCAGATCGAGCCGTTGCGCCAGCACATCGCGCAGCAGCTCGCGAACCCGACGAACGCGTCGAACAAGCACGGCGAGGCCGAGATCGACATCGCGTCCGGCCACGACGGCGAGCCGACGCTGCCCAGCACGTTCGTCGACTACGAGCTGCGGCCCCGCGAGTACGAACTCTCAGTGGCGCAGACGATCGTGCGCGTCCACACGCGTGTGGCGGACCTCTACAGCCAGCCGATGGACCAGGTCGAGCACCAGTTGCGGCTGACCATCGAGGCGCTGCGCGAGCGCCAGGAGCACGAGCTCATCAACAACAAGGAGTTCGGCCTGCTCGCCAACGCCGACCTCAAGCAGCGGGTCAGCACCAACTCCGGCCCGGTGACGCCGGACGACATGGACGAGCTGATCTCGCGGCGCCGCAACACCAGGCTGATCCTGGCCCACCCCAAGGCGATCTCGGCGTTCGGCCGGCAGCTCAACAAACGCGGCCTGTACGTGCCGACCGTCGAGGTCGAGGGCAAGCAGTTCCAGTCGTGGCGCGGCGTCCCGATCGCGCCGTGCGACAAGATCCCGGTCAACAAGAACGGCACGACGTCGATCATCGCGATGCGGCTCGGCGAGGAGAAGCAGGGCGTCGTCGGCCTGCGCCAGACCGGCATCCCGGACGAGTACGAGCCCGGCCTCAACGTGCGGTTCATGGGCATCGACGAGCACGCGATGCTCAAGTACCTCGTGTCGACGTACTACTCGGCCGCCGTGCTGGTGCCGGATGCCCTGGGCGTGCTGGAGAACGTGGAGATCGGGCTCTAGCGATGACAGTCGAGATGACCGAACCTCTCGCCGCCGGGCGACCGTCCGGCGAGGTGCTCGCGTGGAGCCGGAGCTTCGTGCTCCCGGCTCTGCGCAAGGCAGTCGACCAGCTGCCGCCGTCGATGCGCACGATCGCGGAGTACCACCACGGGTGGCGCGACGAGTACGGCAACCCGGTGCTGGAGAACGGCGGCAAGGCGATCCGTCCCGCGCTGGTGCTGCTGGCGGCCGAGGCCGTCGGCGGTACCGCCGCCGACGCGGTACCGGCGGCGGTCGCGGTGGAGCTGATCCACAACTTCTCGCTGCTGCACGACGACGTGATGGACCGCGACACGACCCGGCGCCACCGGGCGACGGCGTGGACCGTGTTCGGCGTCAACGCGGCGATCCTGGCCGGCGACGCGCTGCAGGCGCTGGCCGTGGACGTCCTCGCCGCATCAGGACATCCGCGGGCGATCGAGGCGATCCGGACGCTGGGTGACGCCACCGTGGCGTTGCTCGAAGGGCAGGCGTACGACCTGGACTTCGAGACGCGGTCCGACGTCGAGGTGTTCGAGGTCGAGCGGATGGCGCGCGGCAAGACGGGTGCGCTCCTGGGCGCCTCCACGGCCTTGGGCGCGCTGTACGGCGGCGGGTCCGACGAACAGGTCGAGGCGATGCGCGGGTACGGAACCGAGCTGGGCCTCGCGTTCCAGCACGTGGACGATCTGCTCGGCATCTGGGGCGACCCGGCGGTGACGGGCAAGGCCGGGCACTCGGACCTGGTGAACCGCAAGAAGTCGTTGCCCGTCGTGCGTGCCCTGACCGCCGGTGTCCCCGCCTCCGCCGAGCTGGCGTCGTTGTACTTCGGCTCTCACGAGATGAACGCGGAAACGCTTGCGCGGGCCGCACACCTGGTCGACGAGGCCGGTGGACGTGCCTGGAGCCAGACGCAGGCCGACGAACTGCACACGCAGGCGCTGGTCCATCTCGGCGAAGCCTCCCCGACCGCGCGTGCGGCAGTGGAACTCGGCACGCTCGCCCAGCTCGTCACCCACCGCGATCACTGATTCCACTTTGGGAAGGCGCTCGATGACGGAACATCCGCCGCGTTCGGTGCTGCTCGCCTCACCCCGGTCGTTCTGCGCCGGGGTGGAGCGTGCCATCGAGATCGTGGAACGACTGCTGGACCAACGCGGCGGCCCCATCTACGTGCGCAAGCAGATCGTGCACAACGTCCACGTCGTGCGCGCGCTGGAAGCTCGGGGCGCCGTGTTCGTGGAGGAACTGTCCGAGGTGCCTTTCGGTGCCACGGCGGTCTTCTCCGCGCACGGCGTCTCGCCGGCCGTGCGCGCTGAGGCCCGGGCACGGTCGCTGGACGTGCTCGACGCGACGTGTCCTCTGGTGACGAAGGTGCACGCCGAGGCACGGCGTTTCGCCGAACGTGGCGACACCATCGTGCTGATCGGGCACGCCGGGCACGAGGAGGTCGAGGGCACGCTGGGCGAGGCGCCCGGCCAGATGGTGCTGGTGGAGACGGTGGCGGACGTCGAGGCGCTGGAGATCACCGGCCCGGTGTCCTACCTGACGCAGACGACGCTGGCCGTCGACGAGACGGCCGAGGTGGTCGCGGCGCTGGAGCGGAAGTTCCCGCAGGTGCGCGGCCCCGGTTCCGACGACATCTGTTACGCCACCACGAACCGGCAGATCGCCATCCGCGAGGTCGCCGCGCGGTCGGACCTGGTGCTGGTGGTGGGGTCGAAGAACTCGTCCAACTCGGTGCGGATGGTGGAGCTCGCGGCCCGCGGCGGCACGCCCGCCCACCTGATCGACGACGCCTCGGAGATCGACCCCGCGTGGCTGCACGGGGTGACGTCGGTAGGCCTGTCCGCGGGCGCGTCGGCACCTCCCGAACTGGTCGACGAGGTCGTGGCCGCCTTGGAGGCGCTGGGCACCGTCTCGGTGTCCACTCACACGACCGCGACGGAGACGATCGCCTTCACCCTCCCGCCGGCGGTGCGCAGTGCTGGCTGACATCACCTCGCCCGCGGACGTCCGGGCGCTCTCGTCCTCCGAACTCTCCTCGCTGGCCGGGGAGATCCGGTCGTTCCTGATCTCCAAGGTGCACCGGACCGGCGGCCACCTCGGCCCGAACCTGGGTGCCGTCGAGCTGACGATCGGTGTGCACCGGGTCTTCAACTCCCCGGTCGACGTGGTGCTGTTCGACACCGGGCACCAGTCGTACGTGCACAAGATGCTGACCGGCCGTTGCTCGGACTTCGACTCGTTGCGGCAGGCAGGCGGCATGTCCGGCTACCCGTCCGCGGCGGAGTCGGCGCACGACGTCATCGAGAACTCGCACGCCTCCACCGCACTGTCCTATGCGGACGGTCTGGCGAAGGCGTTCGAACTCGGCGGCGCGGATCGCCGGGTCGTCGCCATCGTCGGCGACGGCGCGCTGACCGGCGGGATGTGCTGGGAGGCGCTGAACAACATCGGTGGCTCGTCGCGCCCAGTCGTGGTGCTGCTCAACGACAACGGCCGCTCCTACGACCCGACGGCCGGTGGCTTCGCCGCGTCGTTGCTGAACGGCTCTGCGCGCGGGTTGTTCGAGGCGCTGGGTCTCGCGTACATCGGCGAGGTCGACGGCCACGACGTGCACGCCGTCGAGAACGCCTTGTGGGAGGCCAAAACACTCGGCCGCCCGGTCGTCGTGCACTGCAAGACCGTGAAGGGCAAGGGGTACAGCGCCGCCGAGACCGACGAGGCGGACCGCATGCACGCGGTCGGCGCGTCCGGTGCCGCGGGCGGGCGGACGTGGACCGACGCGTTCTCCGACGAGATCGTGTCCATCGGAGCGGAACGCCCGGACGTCGTCTGCCTGACCGCCGCCATGCTGGAACCGGTGGGGCTGCGGCCTTTCTCCGAGCGCTTCCCTGCGCGCGTGTTCGACGTCGGCATCGCCGAGCAGCACGCCGTGACGTCCGCCGCCGGCATGGCGATGGGCGGCCTGCACCCGGTCGTCGCCGTCTACGCGACGTTCCTGTCCCGTGCTTTCGACCAGTTGCTGATGGACGTGGCCCTGCACCGGCTGCCGGTGACGTTCGTGCTGGACCGGGCCGGTGTGACCGGCCCGGACGGCGCGTCGCACCACGGCATGTGGGACGCCTCCGTGCTGCCCGTGGTGCCGGGTCTGAGGCTGGCCGCCCCGCGCGATCCGGCTTCCCTGGCCGCCCTGCTGCGCGAGGCCGTCGAGGTCTCGGACGGCCCCACGGTGGTCCGGTACCCGAAGGCTTCCATCGGCCCGGACGTGCCCGCGGTGCGCCGCGTGAGCCACTTCGACGTGCTGCGCGAGGACCCGGACGCCGAGGTGCTCCTGATCTCGGTGGGCCCGCTGGCCGGTCCCTGCCTGGCGGCGGCGGAGGAGCTCGCCTCGCACGACGTCCGCGTCAACGTGGTGGACCCGCGCTGGACGGCTCCCCTGGACCCGCACCTCGTCAAGTACAGCGGTCAGCACCGCCTGGTGCTCGCCGTGGAGGACACGACGTCCACCGGAGCCCTGGGCGCACGTCTGGGCCAGGCCCTGGCCGGTTCCCCGGCCTGCGTGGCGACTTTCGCGCTACCGCCGCGTTTCCTGCCGCACGACTCACGCGCCCGCATCCTGCGCGCGCACGGCCTGGACGCGGCGGGCATCACGACGAGCGTGCTGAAGCGCCTCGGCGCGAAGTGACGTACCAGCCGATCCCGAACGACAACGCGATCGCCCCCGCGCCCACCAGCGGGGCCTTCACCTCCGCGGGAACGTCCAGCGGGCGCAGGCCGGTCGCGAGCGCCAGCAGGATCGGCCCCTGCACGACGAACGCGACGTAGGCGGACCGCGCCAGCCCCTCCGCGAAGGGCCCCTGGCGCGTCAGCCGCCGTTGCGCCAGCCCGATGAGCCACAGGCTTCCCGCCACCACGAGGATTCCCTCGACCAGAGCGAGGGCGGCGGCCTGCCACCTCCAGCCGCCGAGGAACGGTTCCGCGTTCCTGGCCAGATCCAGCACGCCCATGAGCGCCGCCGCCACGGGCAGCACGGCGATCGTGCCGATGACGACGTTGCGGGTCATGCGGTAGATCTCGTCCGGCACCCGTTCCGCGAGCTTGCGCCCGCCGATCGCCCCGAGCAGCAACATCCCGAGGCACTGCGGCCACCACCACAGGTGCAGGTCCCCGACCTGCCCGCTGCGCGCCGGGAACACCAGCCGGGTCAGGAAGGTCGTCCCCGCCACGATCATCGTCATGCCCGCCACGGTCCACGGCGTGATGGCGCGTTCCTTGATCGGCGGCGCCAGGGCGACCGCGATGCTGAAGATCAGCAGCACCCCGACGAACCACAGCGACCCGCTGTCCAGGAACGGCCGCCGGTCCGTGAACGCCTGCCACCACGAGACGTCCCGGCCGGCCCCGTTGTAGGCGATCCACACGAACGTCGGCCAGACGACGACGGCACTGACCACCCACGGCGTACCCAGCCGCACGAGCCGGTCGGCGATGAACCGCCGCCGGCCTTTGCGCTCGACGGAGCCGGGCGTGAAGATCCCGGCCATGAAGTAGAAGGTGCCCATGAAGAACAGGCCGGACGGCCCGACCAACGCCGCCAGCACCGTCTCGGTGCCGGGGTGGAACGTGACCTCGTTGACCTCGTCGTACGGCCAGCCGCCGATCGCGGCGTAACCCAGCAGCGCGTGGCCGCCGATGACCCACGCCACCAGGACGACCTTCAGGTTGTCCACTGCGGACAATCTCATGGTTCCGATGGTCCGCTTCCGGGCGCGCTCACACCAGCAGCCAACAGAGGCCTACAACACCCACCCGTCCTCCGTCGCCAACGCCACGCGGGGACCTTTCGTACCGTCATGCAGTACGAAAGGTCCCCGCGTGGCGTTTTGCTACGGCCTGTCGCCCGTGTACACACCCATCGTCCGGAACCGCAGACCCGGCTCCTTGTACTCCTCCATCGCGTGCGCGACCCACCCTGCGATCCGCGCGATGGAGAAGATGGCCTCCCCCGCGGTCGGCGGCATCGAGAACGTCAGCCCGAACTGCGCCAGCGCCAGGTCCATGTTCGGGAACGTCTTCGGCTGGGTGGCGATCACCTTGTCCACCACCAGGTCGCCGTTGCCGCGCAGCAGCGCCAGGAAGTGGTCGGCGCGCGGGTCACGGGACTGGTAGATGCGGTGGCCGAAGCCGGGGATCGGCTGACCGGCCCGCAGGTGTTCGGCGACGGTGCCCATCGGGTCGGACGCGGCCTGGGTGAGGAAGCGGTGCGCGATCGTCGCGGCGGCGCCGTGCCGCTGGCCCTCCATCGCGCCCAGGCCGGCGGAGACGACGGCGTACGGGTGGGCGTGGGCCGACGCGGCCACTCGCGCGGCCATGGTCGAGATGGCCAGGTCGTGGTCCGCCAGGAGGATCAGGGCGGCGTTGAGCAGGTCCGTCCGCGGGGGTTCCGGCGAGAGGCGGGCCCAGAGGCGGTCGGCGATGTCGGTGCCCGCCGGCCTGCCCAGCAGCGGCAGGGACTCGACGACGTCGGCGATCAGCGACATGGCGGTGGTGATCGCCCGGTCGAGGTCGAACCTCAGCGGGTCGCCCGCGCTCGCGAGGACCACGGCCACCCGGATCCGGTCGGTCAGGGTGGCGCTCTCCGGAAGGGCCATCCAGATCTCCTGGCCCTCGGGGAACTGCACGCCCTCCGAGTCGATCCCCGTCCACAGCCAGTGCGCCACGTCCTCGAAGCGCTTGGTGCTCGCGAGGCCGGGAACGGAGCGACCCCGGTAGTGGAGGCGGTCCTTCTCCAGCAGGGAGATGCGGGTGCGGATGCGATCCGTCACAGCGGCCACTGCGCCACGGGCACCAGTGCGTTGCGCCAGGGCCTCGACCTCGGCGACGTCGAACATGCTCTGGCGATTGACCTTCTTGCTGGTCAGGAGTTTGCGGCTGACGTATGAGTAGACCGTCGCCGGCTTCACCCCGAGTCGCCGCGCGGCCTGGTTCGTCGTCAACATTGATTCCATCAACGTTGACTGTACAAGACATGTTGACGGAGCCTTTCATCCATGTTGATTGATGCACCCAAAGGGCTTAAAGACGTCGTCGTCACCACCACCCTGATCGGGGACGTGAACGGTGCCGCGGGCTACTACCACTACCGCGAGCACGACGCGATCGAACTGGCCGAGACGCGCTCCTTCGAGGACGTGTGGTTCCTGTTCACCGAGGGCCGGCTGCCGAACGGGGACGAAGCCGCGCTCTTCGCGGCGCAGACCGCCGCGTTGCGACCGTTGCCGGAGGTGGTCAGCGAGGTGCTGCCCGCGATCGCGCGGTCGGGCTGCACGGCGCTGGCCGGGCTGCGGACCGCGCTCTCGATGCTGCCGTCGCAGCCGATGTGGGACGCGCCGATGAGCACGCGCAAGGCGGACGCGCTCAAGGTCAGCGCGATGACACCGACGATCCTGGCGGCACTGCACCGGCTCAAGCTCGGACTTGATCCCGTCCACCCCAGGGTTGATCTGTCCACGTCGGCGAACTGGTTGTACATGTTGACCGGACAGGAGCCGTCAACCTGGGCGAGCCGCGCTGTCGAGCAGTACCTGATCGCCACGATCGACCACGGCTTCAACGCGTCGACGTTCACCGCGCGCGTGGTCGCGAGCGCGGGAGCGGACATCGTGTCGGCGGTGACGGCGGCGATCGGGACGTTCTCCGGGCCGCTGCACGGTGGCGCACCGGACCGGGCGCTGGAGGCGCTCGACCTCATCGGCACGCCGGACAACATCGACACCTGGGTGCGGGAACGCATCGAGTGCGGTGAACGGATCATGGGTTTCGGGCACGCCGTCTACAAGACGGAGGACCCGCGGGCGCGCTTGCTCAAGAGGATCGCCCAGGAGCAGCCGACCCGCCTCACCGAGTTCGCGGTCACCGTCGAGCGCAGGGTCACGGAGCTGCTGGCCGAGCTCAAGCCCGGCCGGCAGCTGTACGCGAACGTGGAGTTCTACGCCGGCGTGCTGATGGAGCAGTGCGGCATCCCGCGCGAGATGTTCACGCCGACGTTCGCGTGCAGCCGGGTGGTCGGATGGTGTGCCAACGCGCTCGAGCAGTCCGAGGACACGAAGATCATCCGCCCGGTGGCCCGCTACACGGGACCCGCACCGCTCATCAGGTGAGGTATCGGAGGTCGTCGCCGACGCGGACGCGATCGCGGTCGTGGACGTCGGAGGAACCGGCCAGACCGGCGGTGCGGTCGCGGTGCCGGTCGAGCCAGACGGAGAGGGCGGCTACTGCGAGGACGATCGCTGCAAGAGTCATGTCAGTAAGTTTGCGACCGTCTATATCCCGCCAACAGTGGCAGATCTGACGATGCGCGCTAATATCCTGCCATGCTGCGATCGGTGGCGGTCCCCCTCATCGACGGCGTCGCGCCGTTCGAGTTCGGGCTGCTCTGCGAGGTGTTCGGCATCGACCGGACCGAAGAGGGTGTGCCGCTGGCCGACTTCCGGGTGTGCGGGGAGATCCCGAACGAGCCGGTGCCGACGAGCATCCGCGGCGTGAGCATCACGCCGGAGCACGGGTTCGACGCGCTGCAGAGCGTCGACCTGGTCGCGCTGCCCGCCGCGCGGGTTCGAGACGAGTACCCGGAGAAGCTGGTCAAGGCGCTCCGCGAGACCGACGCGACGCTGCTCAGCGTGTGCAGCGGGGCGTTCATCCTCGGCGCGGCAGGCCTGCTCGACGACCGGCACTGCACGACGCACTGGCGTGAGGCGGCGCAGTTCCAGGAGCGGTTCCCGAAGGCGCGGCTCGACGCCAGCGTGCTGTTCGTGGACGACGGGAACATCATCACCAGCGCCGGCACGGCGGCGGGCATCGACGCCTGCCTGCACCTGGTCCGGCGGGAGCTCGGCACCAAGATCGCCAACACGATCGCGCGCCGGATGGTCGTGGCGCCGCAGCGCGACGGCGGTCAGCGGCAGTTCGTGGAGCTGCCGATCCCGGAGTGCAACTCGGACAGCCTCGAACCGGTGCTGGAGCAGGTGCTCGACACGATCGCGGACAACCACACGGTGTCCACGATGGCGAAGCTCGCCGTCATGTCCGAACGGACTTTCGCGCGCAGGTTCGCCGCGGAGACCGGCACCACTCCCAACAAGTGGCTGTCACTCCAACGGGTGCTTCACGCACGCAGGCTGCTCGAGGAGACCGACCTGGACGTCGACGCGGTCGCGACCAGGTCAGGCTTCGGGACAGCCGCCCTCCTGCGACACCACTTCCATCGGGTCGTCGGCATCGCACCGAGCGACTACCGCCGCACATTCTCCTGTCGTTAGGCGCGTGAAGATCTTCTCGGAGATCGACCCCAGCGCCTCGACCTCGGCCTCGGTGAGCAGGTCGAACACCAGCTTGTGGACCGTTTCGGCGTGCGCCGGCGCGGCCTCCTCGATCGCGGAGCGGCCCTGGTCCGTCAGCACGACGAACGACCCGCGCCCGTCGCTGCTGCAGTTCTCCCGGCGCACCAGGCCGCGCTTCTCCATCCGTGCTACATGATGTGAGATGCGGCTCTTCTCCCAGTGCAAAGACCGTGCGAGCTCCAACACGCGCACGCGTTCATCACGCGTGTCGGTGAGCTGCACCAGCACGGCGAAGTCAGCCATCGAGATGTCCGAATCGACCGACATCTGCCTGCTCAGATGCGCATTGAGCTCCCCCTGCATGCGGACGTACGCACGCCACGCCCGCTGCTGCTCAGGTTCCAACCATCGTGTCACCGCTTCAGCATACGGGAATAGTTGACACATCATCCAGGTTCAGGCAGGGTGAGTGACACTTCAACCAAATCGAGCAACCGAAGGACTTGACACCATGACCTCCGCCACCAACCTCTCCGAACTGACCGGCGACTACGTCATCGACGGCTCGCACTCCCGCATCGGCTTCGTCGCGCGCCACGCCATGGTCACCAAGGTTCGTGGTGCGTTCAACGAGTTCGACGGCAAGATCTCCATCGACGGCGACAAGCCGGAGAACACCACCGCCTCGGTGAGCCTCAAGGTCGCGAGCATCGACACCCGCAACGCGCAGCGCGACGGCCACCTGGCCACCAACGACTTCCTCGACGCCGAGAACCACCCGGAGATCACGTTCGTCTCGACCTCCGCGAAGCAGGTCGACGACGGCAACTTCGAGATCTCGGGCGACCTCACCATCAAGGGCGTCACGAAGAACATCACCATCCCGTTCGCCTTCGAGGGCGTGGCCGTCGACCCGTACAACCAGACCCGCGTCGGCTTCGAGGGCTCGCACACGATCAACCGCAAGGACTACGGCGTGACCTGGAACGCCCCGCTCGAGACCGGCGGCGTCCTGGTCGGCGAGAAGATCGTGCTCGAGTTCGAGATCTCCGCGGTCAAGCAGGCCTGACGACGGCCACCGGGCACGGGGCGTGGTAGATCAGGGCCTGCGAGGTAGACCCGAGCAGCATCCCGGCGAATCCGCCACGCCCCCGCGACCCGACCACGAGCAGCCCGGCCCGTTGCCCGAGCTCCAGCAGCACCGGGATCGGTCGCTCCCCCACCACGAGCTGTTCCACCGCGACGTCCGGGTACTTCTCCAGCCACCCGGACATTCGCGTGTTCAGGGCCTGCTCGTCGTCGTCGGCCATCGTCGCCACCAGCGGCATGCCGGACGCCGCCGCCTCCTCGAACCCGAAGCCGATGGCCGGGTCCGACTCGGGCGAGAGGTCGACGCCCACCACCACGGGTCCTTGCTGCTGGTTTCCGCGGACCACCACCACGGGACACTCACCGTGGATCGACAGCGCCACAGCCGTTGAGCCGACCAACGCTCCGGTGAACCCGCCCAATCCATGCGACCCCACCACCACCTCTCGTGCGCGTGCAGACTCCGCGAGCAACACGGGCGTGGGGTGTTCCATGCGCAGGTCGTGCTCCAACGGCACATCAGGCGCCTCGGCCTGTGCGACGGCAACGGCCTGAGAAAGCCACATCCGCCCTTGGTCGTACATGGCCGAGCGCAGATCACGCGCTGATGAGATGACCTCCGGATACCCGCGCGTCGGCAATGTGTAGGCGTGCACCAGCCGCAACGGCGCACCGTGGAGCACGCACGCGCGGGCGGCCCACGCCACCGCGGCGAGCGCGGAGGAGGAACCGTCGACCCCGACGACAACGGGAAGTCCGCTCATGATCCCAAAATAGGCCCGATCGTCGCAGTGAGCCGCGTGCCGTTGGTCCCCTCATGCCAGGGTCTTTGGGCTACCGTGACCTCCATGGCGACGCGTGTTTTCCTCGTCGACGACCACGAGATCGTCCGGCGCGGCATAGCGGACCTGCTCGGCGAGGAGTCCGATCTCGAGGTGGTCGGTGATGCGGCATCGGTGACGGAGGCCCTGGCCAAGGTGCCGGGCGCGCAGGCCGACGTGGCGGTGCTCGACATCAGGCTGCCCGACGGCAACGGCATCGAGCTGTGCCGTGAGCTGCGCAGCCGCATCCCGGGCCTGCAGTGCCTGATGCTGACGAGCTTTGCCGACGACGAGGCCCTGTTCGACGCGATCATGGCGGGCGCCTCCGGCTTCGTGCTGAAGCAGATCCTCGGCGCGGACCTGGTCAACGCCGTGCGCACCGTCGCGGCCGGACAGTCCCTTCTGGACGCACGCACGACTTCCGCGCTGCTCAACAGGATCCGCCGCGAGCGCGAGGAGGGCGACCCGCTGCGCATGCTCAGCGAGCAGGAGCGCACGGTGCTCGACCTGATCGGCGAGGGCCTGACCAACCGCCAGATCGCCGAGCGCATGTTCCTCGCCGAGAAGACCGTCAAGAACTACGTCTCACACCTGCTGGCGAAGCTCGGCATGCAGCGGCGCACGCAGGCCGCCGTGTTCGCGTCGCAGTTCCGCAAGGACGGCGACAAGCTCCGCTAGTGTCCTGCGTCGGAAATTCGTCATCAAAGTATGAAGGTTGATGAGGGGAGCTTTCATCAACCTCAGGTTTGGGAAAGCTCCCCTCATCAACGTCGCGGGGCCTCAGCCACGCCGTCATCAACTGCACGCGGGGCGCTTTCGTGCGCTCCACGTGCACGAAAGCGCCCCGCGTGCGGCACAAACGGCAGGGACTTCAGCGGCGGACTTCCGGCGTAGGGCACTAGCTCAAAGGGACGCGCGACACCACTACCCCAGTGGAACGCGCCAGACGAGGCACGCTCCGCCGCCGTCCGGCGCTGTCACCTCCAGCGACCCGCCGAACTTCACCGCGCGGTGTGCCAGGTTGCGCAGGCCGCTGCGCGAGGCGTCCGCCGAGATGCCGACGCCGTTGTCCTGCACGGTGATCACGACGTCCTCGCCCGCGTCGATCAGCACTGTCAGTTCGGTCGCGGAGGCGTGCCGCACGCAGTTCGTGACGGCCTCGCGCACGACGGCCTCGACGTGCTCGGCGAGTTCGGGCGGCACCGAGTTGTCCACGGTGCCGGACATGCGGATGGACGGCTTGAGGTGCGTCGACTCGGTCAGGCCCGCGACGAGGTCGAGCAGCCGGCGGCGCAGCGAGGTGTTGTCGTTCGAGTGCAGGTCGAAGATGGACGTGCGGATCTCGCGGACCGTCTCGTCGAGCTGCACGACGGCGGTCCGCAGGCGGGCGGCCACCTCGGGATCGGTGATGCGGCGCAGGGTGGCCTGCAGGGTGAGGCCGGTGACGAACAGGCGCTGGATGACGTGGTCGTGCAGGTCGCGGGCGATGCGGTCGCGGTCCTCCAGCACGTCGAGCAGGCGCTGGGAGCGTTGCTGCTCGGCGAACTCCAGGGCGACGGCCGCCTGGTCGGCGAACGAGGCGAGCATCGGGACCTGGTCGGGCAGGAAGCGGGTCTCGCCGGTGCGGCGCAGCACGACCAACGCGCCGGTCACGCCCATCTCCGACCGCAGCGGGACGGCCAGGACGGGACCGAAGACCGGACCCAGGTCGTCCGCCAGGAGCGGGACGCCGGAGTGGATCACCTCGTCGACGGCGTGGTCGGCGGCGTCGAAGTCGTCGATCTTCATGCCCGCGGTCGCGGCGACGGAGAGCGGGGTGTGCCGGCCGTCGCCGAGGACGACCAGGGCCGAGTCGGCGCCGGCAAGCTCGACGGTGCGCTGGGTGATCAGGCGCAGCGCGTACTCGCCGGAGGCGCCGCCCAGCAGTTCGGAGTTGACCTCGCCGATCGCCTCGAGCCACCGCTCGCGCATGCGGGAGCGTTCGAACAGGCGGGCGTTCTCGATCGCGATGCCCGCGGCGGCGGCCAGGGCCAGCAGAACGGCCTCGTCGTCGGCGGTGAACTCGGCGGCGTCGATCTTCTCGGTCATGTAGAGGTTGCCGAACACCTCGTCGCGCACGCGCACGGGCACGCCCAGGAAGCTGTGCATCGGCGGGTGGTTGGCCGGGAAGCCGACCGACATCTCGTGCTGGGCGAGGTCGCGCAGGCGCAACGGCGTCGGGTCCTTGATGAGCAACCCGAGCAGGCCCTTGCCCTCGGGCAGGTGGCCCATGGACCCGCGGGTCACCTCGTCCACGCCGACGTGGAGGAACTGCGAGAGGTCGTCGCGGGTGCCGAGCACGCCCAGCGCGCCGTAGCGGGCACCGACCAGGTCCACGGCCGCCTGGACGATGCGCAGCAGGGTCGGCTCGAGTTCCAGACCGGACGCGACGGCGAGCACCGCTCCCAGCAGTTCCTGCATGTGGTCGCGGGTGGTCACGATCTCGTCCATGCGGTCCCGGACCTCGTCGAGCAGCTCGTCGAGGTCGCGGCGACCAGGCACGTCAGGCACGCCGCCTACATTCGCACATTTTCGACCAACTCACGGCCCTAGGAAGTGGGGACCTTCGACCGTGGTTCGGTAGTCGCTCCGACCGGACAGTATGACCATGACCGTCACCGTGCCCGGCTCGCTCGGACTCGCGAGTGAGGAGGTGCGCGGCGTGCTCTCCCTCGCCAGGGCCTCCGCTCCCGGCGTGCGGTTCGAGGTGCGTCCCGAGCAGATCGAGCTGCACACCACCGGGCCGCACAGCCGCGAGACGCGACTGGCCTGCGGGGTGGCGCTGCTCAACGCCCGCCTGGCACTGCAGGGACACGGCATCCGTCCACTGGTGACGCTGCTGCCCGGCCAGAGCGCGCACGACGCGGCGGCGGCCATCAGGCTCGGCGGCTACCAGGAACCGGGCCCGGACGTGCTCGCGTTGCTCCGGTCGCTGCACGCGAACCGTCGCACGTGGACGACGTTCCCCGAACCCGCCGCCTGGCGCGGGTTGCTGTCGCGGGCGGCCGAAGTGGAGCGTGCGTGGCTGCACGTGCGCAGCGGCACCGAGCTGGTGCTGTGCACGTTCACCCAGGGCGCCGCGGCGGAAATCCGTGCGGGACAGGCGATGCAGCGCGTCGTGCTGGCCGCGGGAACGGCCGGGTTCGCCGTCTCCCCCGCGCACGACCCGGTGATCCTGTCCGCGTTGCGCGCGGAGCTGCGCCCCTGCCTCGGCGACACGCTGGTACCCCAGATCGTGTTGCGCCTGGGCACCCCTTAGCGGGCCATCACCGCCTTCCACAGCAGCCGCGCCAGCTCCGGGTGGCAGATGTCGTTGTGAGCGCCCGCGATCCCGTCGATCCGGCGGATCACGGACGTGCAGTCGACGTTGTGCACCTGCCCGCGCTGGAGCTCGCCGGGTGCGCCGATCTTGTGGCCGTGCGCGTAGGTGCCCTGCACGCCGTGCGAGCCGAGCCCGCCGTACTTCGGGTACTCGTCCAGGTCGACCTGCCGGCCCGAACGCGCGGCCAGCGGGTAGAAGCGGCCGATGGCGTAGTCGTTCGACGACGTGGTGACGATGATCGGGCCGGGCACGCGGCCGAGCACGCCGCGGAAGTAGCCGGAACCGGGTTCGCCGGGCAGCCGTTCCGCGAACGACCACAGCGACATCGCGCCCTGCACCAGGGTCAGCGTCGCGGCGGGCACCACGTTCGCCATCGCGGTGGCGGTGATGCAGCCGAAGCTGTGGCCCATCAGGTGGATGCGGGCGTTCGGGGCGGTCTGGGCGACCTCGCGGGCGATCCTGGCCGCGCCGCTCTCGCCGAACACCTTGGCGCGCCGCTTCATCTTCCAGAACGTCAGGATCCGCAACGGCGACAGGATGCCGCCCAGCGCCGGGTCCTCCAGGCATGCCCGGTAGAGCTGTTCGGCGTCGAACGCCATCCCGTCCTCGCCCGGCAGGTCGGGAACCGAGCTCTCCAGGTAGTCGTAGGCCTGTTTGACCGCCGGCGACATGCGGCACGGGTGCTGCCGCGCGGCCTGGACGATCGTGCGCACGGCGGCCGTGCGCCCGGCACCGCCACCGAGGCGGTTGGCCTGCGCCTTGATGAACTCGTCCGACCGCACGTCCTCGTCGCCCCACGCCTTCGACGGCCAGTGCAGGCCGACGAGCAGGGACTTGAAGCCGCCCGGAAGCCGGTGTGCCGCTTCACGTTCGGCACGGCAGCCGGCCATCGTCGCGACCCACCGCCCGTACTGCTCACGGGCGGCCGGCACGTCGCCGTTCCACCCGTGGATGAAGAAGAAGACGTCCGTGACGCCTTGGCGGGCGTCGTACAGCACGTCCGCGCTGTCCCGCCCCCGCTCGTTGCCCGTCTCGTCGAAGCAGACGAGGTGATAGCTGATGTCGTGACCTGGCACGGATTCTCGGGACATCGCGGATCACCACCACACAGAACGCGCCCAACTGTTGTCCGATTAATCGGAATCCGGGCGGCTCATGTTTACCCCCGCTGATCAGGAAAACCCGTTCGGACCAGGGGATTCACCCCGATTGCGCCGGTAGTGGCGGGCCGCGCGGACCCTGTTGCCGCACGACGGCGAGCACCATTCACGGCGCGGATGATCCTTCACGAAGTACAGCACGCAGCCCGGCGCATAACAGGCGCGCAACAGAACCCTGTTCTCGCCGGTGAACAGGTCCACGGCCTCCGCGGCGATCGAGGCGCGCTCACGGTCCGCGAGCGATCCGTCGCTTTCGTTGTGCCGCAACAGTTCGCCGTCGCGCACGGTCAGCTGCGGCCACCGCTGCGCACTGCGCGCCGCATGGTTGACCTCAGCCACGGCCCGCTCCAGGTCACGATCGCGCGCGACCGGACGCGTGTCCTCGGTCAGCACGCCCGCGAGGTCGCGCAGCGCCTGCCGCAACGAGCGGAACGCGTCGAGATCGGCCTGATCCGCCGGAACACCCAGGAACTCGCGAAGTCCACCGACAGTCGTCAGGTCGTCGTGAACCTGCGACCGATTGGCCCAGATGGTGTTCATCAGCAGGACCGGACGGGGTTCGTCGGGCGTCAGCACGTCTAACGGTAACACAGGCTTGCATCCGTTAGAGACTCGTTCTAACGTTTGCAGCATCGCCCAACCGTTGGAAGGATCGTCGTGACACTCGTGCCCCCGTTCGACGCCGAGACCGCCCGCCTCAAGGTGCAGGCGGCCCAGGACGCCTGGAACACCAAGGATCCGGTTCGTGTGGCCGGCGCGTACACACCGGATTCGGTGTGGCGCAACAGATCCGAGTTCGTCCACGGCACCGGCGAGATCGTCGCGTTCCTGACGAAGAAGTGGGAGCGCGAGCACGAGTACGTCCTGCGCAAGTCACTGTGGGCGTTCGGCGACGACCGCATCGCCGTGCGCTTCCAGTACGAGTGGCACGACGACGAGGGCCAGTGGTGGCGCAGCTACGGCAACGAGAACTGGGAGTTCGCCGAGTCCGGCCTGATGCGCAGGCGCGAGGCGAGCATCAACGACGTGAAGATCGCCGAAGCCGAGCGCCGCGTCGACCCCGGCTCGACCTACGAGATCCCGGCGGAGTGAGAACCATGCACGTCAAGGCGTTGTGGCGGTTCCCGGTGAAGTCACTGGGCGGCGAAGAACTCCAGCAGGCCACGTTCACCCCGGACGGCGTCGAGGGCGACCGGCTGGTGCACGTGCGGGGCCCGCGCGGCGTGCTCACCGGACGGACCCGGTACGGCCTGCTCACGATCCCCGCGACCACCGGCCCGGACGGCCCGCTGGTGGACGGACATCCCTGGGACAGCTGGCAGGCCCACGAGCGGGTGCTGCCGTTCGGCGGCAGGCTGACCCGCTACACCGGTCCGGAGCGCTTCGACGTGCTGAACGTCCTGGTGGCCACGGACGGCCAGGTCGAGGCCGCGGGAGTCGACGTGCGGCGGCTGCGGCCCAACATCCTCATCGGCGACGTCGAGGCCGGCGAGGAGGACGGCTGGCCGGGACACGCGCTGGTCGTCGGCGACGTGGTGATCGGGATGTACAAGAAGCGCGCCCGGTGCGTGGTCACGACGATCGACCCGGACACCGGCGCTCAGGACCTCGACGTGCACCGGCGCATCCGGCACGAGTTCGGTGGTGTGCTGTGCCTGGACAGCTGGGTGGTCCAGCCGGGCGTGGTCAACGTCGGCGACGCGGTGGAGCTGGTGCCGACCGACGAGCTCCCCGCACACATCGGCGGGTGGATCGTCGGCCGGCCCTACGCGGTCTGACCACTTGACCCGGGAAGGTCTTCCCCGAGACGACGGCCGACCCACACTTGAGCGAGCACGGCTCAAGTCTCCAGCCGCACGCGGGGACCTTTCGTGCGGTCTGACCGCACGAAAGGTCCCCGCGTGCGGTCACCACAAAACACGTGTCGGGCTTGTCCGCCACCGGGTCGTTCCGCTGGGGCGTTCAGATGTTGCGGCGGTACTGCCCGCCCACCTCGAAGAACGCCTCGGTGATCTGGCCGAGCGTGCACACGCGGGCCGCGTCCATCAGCACCGCGAACACGTTCTCGTTCGTCTGCGCCACCTCGCGCAGGCGGGCCAGCGCCTTCTGGGCCTCGTCGCGGTGCGCGGCCTGGTAGGCGCGGGTGCGCTCGACCTGCGACTCCTTCTCCTCCTCGGTGGCGCGCGCGAGCTCGATCTTCACGACCTCGCGCGTGCCGTCCTCGGGCAGGAAGGTGTTGACGCCGATCAACGGCAGCGAGCCGTCGTGCTTGCGCTGTTCGTAGAGCATCGACTCGTCCTGGATGCGGCCGCGCTGGTAGCCGGTCTCCATCGCGCCGAGCACGCCGCCGCGTTCGGAGATGCGGTCGAACTCCATCAGCACGGCCTCTTCGACGAGGTCGGTCAGCTCGTCGATGACGAACGAGCCCTGCAGCGGATTCTCGTTGGCGGAGAGGCCCCACTCCTTGTTGATGATCATTTGGATGGCCATCGCGCGGCGGACGGACGACTCCGTTGGAGTGGTGATCGCCTCGTCGTAGGCGTTGGTGTGCAGGGAGTTGCAGTTGTCGTACAGCGCGCAGAGGGCCTGCAGCGTCGTGCGGATGTCGTTGAAGTCCATCTCCTGCGCGTGCAGCGAACGGCCCGACGTCTGCACGTGGTACTTGAACTTCTGCGAACGCTCCGCGGCGCCGTAGCGGTCGCGCATGGCCACGGCCCAGATGCGGCGTGCCACGCGGCCGATGACGCTGTACTCGGCGTCCATGCCGTTGGAGAAGAAGAACGACAGGTTCGGCGCGAAGTCGTCGATGTTCATGCCGCGGGCGAGGTACGACTCGACGTAGGTGAAGCCGTTGGCCAACGTGAAGGCGAGCTGGCTGATGGGGTTCGCCCCGGCCTCGGCGATGTGGTAGCCCGAGATCGACACGGAGTAGAAGTTCCGGACCTGCTGCTGGATGAACCACTCCTGGATGTCCGCCATCATGCGCAGCGAGAACTCCGTGGAGAAGATGCAGGTGTTCTGGCCCTGGTCCTCCTTGAGGATGTCGGCCTGAACGGTGCCGCGGACGTTGGCCAGCGCGTAGGCCCTGACCTTCTCGTACTCCTCTGCGTCCGGCTCACGGCCTTCCGCGTCCCTGAACTTCCCGACCTCCTGGTCGATCACGGTGTTCAGGAAGTACGCGAGGATCGTCGGCGCCGGGCCGTTGATCGTCATCGACACCGACGTCGTCGGCGCGACGAGGTCGAAGCCGTCGTACAGGGCCTTCATGTCGTCCAGCGACGCGATCGAGACGCCGGAGGTGCCGATCTTGCCGTAGACGTCCGGCGGGGTGTCGGGGTCGCGGCCGTAGAGCGTCACCGAGTCGAACGCCGTCGACAGGCGCGTGGCCGGGTTGCCCTTCGACAGGTACTTGAAGCGGCGGTTCGTGCGGAACGCGTCGCCCTCCCCCGCGAACATGCGCGCCGGGTCCTCGCCCTCGCGCTTGAACGGGAAGACCCCGGCGGTGTAGGGGAAGAAGCCCGGCAGGTTCTCCTTGCGCAGGAACCGCAGCAGCGAGCCCTCGTCGTCGTAGCGGGGCAGGCTGACCCGGCGGACCTGGTTGCCGGACAACGTCTCGCGCGTCAACGACGTGCGGATCTCCTTGTCCCGCACCTTGAACACGAGCTCGTCACCGGAGTACTGCTCGACGGTCGCCGGCCACGCCCGCAGCAGGTCCGCCGTCTCGCGGTCGACCTCGCGCTCGGCCTCGGAGGCCAGCTCCGCGATGTCCGCGACGCCCTTGCCCGCCGCCTCCAACGCCTTCTGCGCACCGGAGAGCTGGAGGTGCCTGCGGACTGCCGCGACCTGCGCGTCGGTCCTGCGGTGGTAGCCGCGCACGGTGTCCGAGATGTCGGACAGGTAGCGGGCACGGGCGGCGGGCACGACCGTGGAGGCGCTCGTGGACGTCTTGCCGGCGACGGGGGCGAGGGCGCCCTCTTCGGCGTGCAGGCCGTGTTCGACCAGGCCGTCGCGCAGGAACTGGTAGAGCGCCGTCACGCCGTCGTCGTTGAACGTCGCGGCGGACGTGCCGTAGACCGGCATGTCCTCCCACTTGACGCCGAACGCCTCGCGGTTGCGCACCATCTGCCGTGCGACGTCCCTGCGCGCGTCCTCGGCACCACGGCGCTCGAACTTGTTGATCGCCACGGCGTCCGCGTAGTCGAGCATGTCGATCTTCTCGAGCTGTGACGCGGCACCGAACTCCGGCGTCATCACGTACAGCGAGAAGTCGACGAACGGCACGATGGCCGCGTCACCCTGACCGATACCGGGCGTCTCGACGATGACCAGATCGGCACCGGACGCCTTGCACGCCACGATGGCCTGCTCCAGGCCGTCCGGGATCTCGCTGCCCGCACGGCGCGTGGCCAGCGAACGGAAGAACACGCGGTCGCCGTCTAGGCAGTTCATCCGGATGCGGTCGCCGAGCAGCGCGCCACCACCACGCCGGCGCGTCGGGTCGACGGCGAGCACGGCGATGCGCAGCTTGTCCTGCTGGTCGAGCCGGAAACGGCGGACCAGCTCGTCGGTGAGCGACGACTTGCCCGAGCCACCGGTACCGGTGATGCCGAGGACCGGCACCTTGCGCGTGGTCTCCAGGGGCTCCGCGGTGCCGGCCTCGATGTGCGTGATCGCGCGCGCCAGGGCCTCGTCCGCCCCCGTCAGCAGCGCGTCGTGGCTGAACGGCTCCGTCAGCGCGTGGTCGCACTCCTCGATCATCAGGTTGATCATCCGGGCGAGGCCGAGCGTCTGCCCGTCCTGCGGCGAGAAGATCCGCGCGACCCCGCGCGAGTGCAGCAGCTCGATCTCCTCGGGGACGATCACGCCGCCACCGCCGCCGTAGACCCGGATGTGCCCGGCGCCGCGCTCGTTGAGCAGCTCGACCAGGTACGAGAAGTACTCGACGTGCCCGCCCTGGTACGCGCTGATGGCGATGCCCTGGACGTCCTCCTGGATCGCCGCGTCGACGACCTCCGACACCGACCTGTTGTGGCCGAGGTGGATGACCTCCGCACCCTGCGACTGCAGGATCCTCCGCATGATGTTGATAGCCGCGTCGTGGCCGTCGAACAGGCTGGACGCGGTCACAAAGCGCACCGGGTTCGCCGGCTTGTGCAGAGTGGTCGCCATGAGAATAGTTTGACTTCCTACTATCGGACGTGCAACCGAGGGTGGTCCAGGTCTCTGTATCGAGAAGGAAAAGACATGGTCCCGCCAGGTGCCACAGGTTCGCTCGCGGAGCACTTCGCGCGAGTAGCGTGCCGCCATGGCCGACGTCGACGACTACTTCGCGAGCCTCGACGCCCCGGCGCGCGACGCGTTCGCCCACATCCGCGCACTGGCCGAGGAACTGGCGCCGGCAGCCGAGCAGGGCCTGAGCTACGGAATGGCCGCGCTGAGGCTCAAGGGCAAGCCTCTGCTCGGGTTCAAGGCGGCGAAGGACCACCTGGCCGTGTTCCCGTTCAGCCCCGCGGCCGTGGACGTGGTGCGCGACCGGCTGGCCGGGTTCTCGCTCTCCAAGGGCACCGTGCGGTTCACCCCGGACGCGCCGCTGCCCGACGACGTGGTCCGCGACCTCGTGCGGCAGCGGATGGGCGAGATCGGCTAACGCGCGGCGCCCCACTCGTGCGCTAGCGCTGCGGCCTCGCCGCGTGAGCCGACGCCGAGCTTCTCCAGGATCTTCGCCACGTGGAACTTCACCGTGGACTCGCTGATGTGCAGCTCACCGGCGATGTCGCGGTTGCGGCGGCCACGGGCGAGACGGCCGAGCACCTCCAACTCCCGCGCGCCCAGCACGGTCAGCGGGTCCTCGCGCGGGCTCTCCGGCGGCCCGAGCGGCACCTCGATCGTCACGGTGGCGCCCCAGCCGGGCACCGCGTCGACCTCGACCTTCCCGCCGAGCGGCCCGAGGCGTTCCGGTACCCGGCGCCGGTCGAGGCTGCCGCAGGACAGGGTGCCGGGGCCGTCGTCGCGCACGGTCGCCCTCAGCACGGCGCCGACGATCTTCCAGCCGATGTGGACGCGGCCGACGCCGCCCTGGTCGTCCAGCATGGCGTGCACGGCCGACCTGACCACCGCGGCGGCCGTGGCGGAGATCTCGGTCGGCACGATCCGGTCGGCACCCTCCTCCGCGCCGGGCGTGCCCAGGTCCAGGCGCACGTCGCGGCCGCGCAGCACGCGGCGCAACGACTCGGCGAGCCGTTCGAAGGCCTCCCCCGCCCGTTCCTCGGTCTGCGCCCGGTCCAGGTCGGCCCGCGACCGCAGCTCGACCAGCGCGGTGACGGCGAGGTCGACGGACCGCGAGCGGGCGACGGCGTCGTCCACGCCGGGGTCGCGCAGCACGCCTAGCAGCGCGGTCAGTGAAGCGCCGTACGCGTCGCCGAGGTCGGAGATGGCGACGGCACGCGCCGCCGCGGCCGCCCGGGACACGGCCAGCGTCGCGGGCACCGCCTCGTTGCGCAGGCCCTCCATGTGCGCGGTCACCACGTCCCACAACGCGACGGCGGGTGCCAGCACCTCGTCGGTCACGGGGGTGTCGTCGGCGCGCAGGAGCACCAGCAGTGCGCCCGGTACGGACACGTCGCTCACCAGCACGACGACCGGCACCTCGGCCCCGGCCATGGCCGCGCGCCCCTGCCAGGCACCCCGGCTCGGCAGCAGGGGACGCAACGCGGCGATGTCGGTGATCGTCACCGGCGTCTCGCCGCGGAGCTTGAACGGCGCGAACGAGCAGTTGGACAGCTCGACCACGGCGTGGTGCGGAATGGCGCCGGCGATCGCCGCCGACAGCCGCGGCAGCGTCTCGCACAGCGGTGCCCGGATCACGTCGGCGGCGGCCAGCAGGTCCATGGTGACCAGCGTAGTCCGACCAGACGTGCACCCGGCTGGTCTTTCGGCTAGGTGGGACTAGCCGAAGTGCGGGGGCGGGCAGGGCATCGCCGTCGCTAGGGTTGACATGTCAACCAAACGACGAGCACCTGGAGTCAGAGATGAAGGCGATCACCTACACCGCGTTCGGCGGCCCGGAAGTGCTGAGTCTGAACGAGGTCGAGGAGCCGCACGCCGGTCCGGGACAGGTGCGGTTGAAAGTGGTGGCCGCGGCGGTCAACCCGCTGGACCACAAGATCCGCAACGGGTGGATGCCACCGCAGATGACGCCCCCGTTCCCGGCGACCCCCGGCCTGGAGGCGGCCGGCATCGTCGACGAGGTCGGCGAGGGCGTCACCGGCGTCGCGGTCGGCGACGCGGTCCTGGGCTGGACCGTCACCGGCGCCTACGCCGAGTACGCGCTGGCCTCCGACTTCGCCCTCAAGCCCGCGGACCTCGACTGGGACACGGCCGCCGCACTGCCCGTGGCCGTCGAGACGTCGGTCCGCGTGCTCGACGAGCTGAAGGTCGGCGAGGGCGACACGCTGCTCGTCCACGGGGCCGCGGGCGTGGTCGGCGCCGTCGGCGTACAGCTCGCGGTGGCCCGCGGTGCCACCGTCATCGGCACCGCCTCCCCCGCCAACCACGACTACCTGCGGTCGCTCGGCGCCACCCCGGTCGCCTACGGCGAGGGGCTCGCCGACCGGGTTCGCGCCGCCGCACCGCAGGGCGTCGACGCCGTGTACGACGCCGCCGGGCAGGGTGACCTGCCGCTGTCGGTCGAACTGCGCGGCGGCACCGAGCGGATCGTCACGATCGCCGATCCCCAGGCCGCCGAGTTCGGCGTCACGTTCTCCGGCGGAGGTGCGCCGTTCGGCGCGAGGCTGACCGAGTACGCCCAGCTCGTGGTGGACGGCAAGCTCGCTGTGCGAGTCGCGAAGAGTCTCCCGCTGGCCGAGGCGGCCGAGGCGCAGGACCTCGTCGCGACCGGTCACGCACCGGGCAAGGTCGTGCTGCGCCCCGTCGGCTGAGCCGGCACGGCCGGGGCCGGGACGCACCGGGCGGTCGTGAGCTCCTCGGCCAGCGCCGTCAGCTCTGCCGCCGCCCGCGCCCCCGGACCGCACCGCCGCAGGTGGTTCAGGGCGCGGGCGAGCAGCAGTCCGGCCTGCTGCTCGCACCACTTCCGCCCGCCGGCGACGCTCATCCCGGAGTTCGCCGCCGCCACGACCGGGAGCGTGCGGCGGCCGTGCGCGAGGGCGTCGGGGAGGGCCAGGACGTCGTCGACGTGCTTGCGCGCCAGGCCGATGTCGTCCCCGAACTGCCTGAGGTGGCCGGCCTGGCTCGCGCTCGCGCCGGCGGCCAGCGCCCCGAGCTCGCACGCCGCCGCCGGCAGTGAGCTGTGCTTCGCCGCCGCCACACCGAGGTGCTGGGCCAGGTCTACGTCGTCCTCCTCGTCCATGCCGATCTCCTGGACGTAACCGTCCACAACAGACATCAGTGCGACGTTGACGATCATCACCCAGGGCTTGGTGAGCCGTGCGAAGGCGAGCGAGAGCAGAGCATCCGCCGCCGAGACGACCCTGTCCGCGCCGAACGCCTCCCACGCGCCCCCGTGGATCATGAGGTCCGCGTGCAGTCGTTCGTGCAGTTGCGCGAACTCCAGCGCGAGGGCGACCCCGGTCGCGTCGGCGTCACCGAACGCCTCGGCGGAGAGCAGCACGAGCGCGGCCGTCGAGAAGTCCTGCCGTGCGAGGCCGAACTCGACCACCTCGCGTGTTTCGTCCGGAAGCTCCGCCAGCGCCGCCGGCAGCAAGGTCCCGACCGCGCAACGGGTGCGCTCCAGCACGTGCTGCGGTGGCGCGACCAGGTCGATGCTCGTCATGGCGCTTTCCTCTCAGACCCCGGGATGACGACGCTAAACCCGCTGGTCAGAGAATCAGGCCCACTAGCCACGGACGTGTCGAACAGAGGCACGATCCAGCGATCCGGACTACGTTGATGTTGAACGGGTTGTCGTCACCATCACCCGACCGTGATCATCGTTTTCCTGAGGGGCTGACCATGCGCTACACCAAGCTCGCCGGCATGGACGTGTCCGAGATCTGTCTCGGCATGATGAGCTACGGAGACCCGAAGCGGGGCGGCCACCCGTGGTCGTTGCCGGAGGAGGAGTCCAGGCCGTTCATCAAGGCCGCGCTCGACGCCGGGATCAACTTCTTCGACACCGCGAACATGTACTCGCACGGTTCCTCGGAGGAGATCACCGGCGCCGCGTTGCGCGACTTCGGACGGCGCGAGGAGATCGTGCTGGCGACCAAGGTGCACCACCGGATGCACGAGGGCCCCAACGGTTTCGGCCTGTCGCGGAAGTCGATCCTCGCCGAGATCGACAACTCGTTGCGCAGGCTGGGCACGGACTACGTGGACCTGTACCAGATCCACCGCTTCGACGGTTCCGTCCCTCTCGAAGAGACACTCGAGGCGCTGCACGACGTCGTGAAGTCCGGCAAGGCGCGCTACATCGGTGCGTCGTCCATGTACGCGTGGCAGTTCGCCAAGGCGTTGTTCACGCAACGCGAGAACGGCTGGACGAAGTTCGTGTCGATGCAGAACCACTACAACCTCCTTTACCGCGAGGAGGAGCGCGAGATGCTGCCGTTCTGCGCGGACCAGGGCATCGCCGTGATCCCGTGGAGCCCGCTGGCCCGCGGCCGCCTGGTCCGCGACTGGGACGCGACGACCGCGCGCACCGAGACCGACGAGTTCGGGTCCAGCCTGTACCTGGAGTCGGACCGCGCGATCGTCGACCAGGTCGCCGCCATCGCCACCGCCCGCGGGGTGTCGCGGGCACAGGTTGCGTTGGCCTGGCTGCGGCGCAATCCCGTTGTCACGGCACCGATCGTCGGCATCACCAAGCCCGCGCAGCTCGACGACGCGGTGGCGGCGCTGGACTTCGAGCTGACCGACGCGGAGGCGGAACAGCTGGAGTCGGGCTACCAGCCGCACCGCATCGCCGGGCACCACTAAGCCTGTTGCCAGAAGTTGTGTCTGTAACTCGCGGGAGTTGACCTTGCCGGGAACGTGAAGAGCCTCGTCGTGTTGGATTCGGTTACCACACCTGAACCCACCACAACGAGGCCTTCACCAGTATGCGCCCAGCGCATGTCTACGCCGATCTGACCCCTGCCCAGCACCTCGAACTGGTCACCGCGCTACACGGACCATGCCGAGTCGCCGCCCGAATCGTCATCGTCCTGCTGTCCGCATCCGGAATGAGCGCGCCCGAGATCGCCGAGCTGCTGCACTACGAGCCGGTCACCGTGCGCCGCTGGATCGCACGGCACACCCGCGACGGCATCACAGGGCTGCCCGACCGGCA
>NZ_JANBBE010000010.1 GCF_024648825.1 Lentzea californiensis | reverse complement strand
CCACCGCGATCTGGCACAACGACAAGACCGGGCAGCCAGTCATGCGGTCATTGACCGCCTACGACCACTGACCCCTTGGAATCAGTCATCTAGGCCCGCGTCGTTCAGGCAGAGGGTGTAGAGGAACGGCATTGTCGCGCTGTCGTCACGTTCCTGCTGGGGTTGTGACGCAGCGAGCGTTAGCACCTCGGCCCGACGTTCCGGCGGCAGCGGCAGGAAGTGCTTGAGCAGGCTGACCACCGAAGCGCCGGCGTGGGGGGCGAGCGGTGTCAGGTCGTGCGGCATCGGACGGGAGGCGATCGCGCGCCTGTCCGACTCGTGCAGGTTCTCCCCCGACCTCACCAGCCGGGGCCAGTCGGCGGCGAACTCGCGGACGCGACGGACGTCGAACTTGGAGAGGCGCCGGCACTCCCAGACCAGGTCACCGACGTCGGCCGGGCGAGGGGCCGGGGCGATGCCGGTCAGCTCTTCCAGATCGGCATCGGAGAAGTCGAGCAGTGCCGCCAGGTCGCCGAGCAGGTCAGAGGTGAGATCCCTGGTTCCCATGCCCACCTGGCTGTAGGACGACGACGGCCAGTCCCTGCGGCCGCCGGTCACCGCGGGGAGCAGCCCGGCCAGGACGGCCTGGGTCAGGTTCCTGTTGCACAGCAGGCGCATGACCACCGGGCCGGGTTCGCCGGTCTGCGCGTAGAACCGGAAGCTGGGCGCGAGCTGCGGTGCTGTGCGCGATTTGTACTCCCGCAGTGACCTGACGAGCGTGAGGATCTCGGCCTGCAGGTCTGGTCCCCACGTCAGGTAGTCCCGCACGAGCGACGCGACCGCTTCGCCCGCCTCGTGATCACGCGGTGCCAGTTCTTCCGGCACCGGCTGTCCGTCGATCACGAGCCTGTCCGACTCGTGCAGCTTCTCCCCCATGTGCGCGAGCCTAAGCGCGGCATCGCTACCCTGGATCACGTGCCAGGCACCCGCAGCTCGCGAACCCGCGCGTATCTCGCGCGGGTCTTCGCCGTGCTCGCGCTGGTCGCCGGGATCGCGATGATGCAGGGCACGCCGTGCGAGACGGAGTTCGCCTGGACCGCGCAGTGCCCGACGACGAGCACCCACGCGGTCGCCCACTCCGACCTGACCGACGACGGCGGCCTGGTCGAGGGTCTCCTCGTCGCCGGCGCCTGCCTGGTGGTGGCGCTCGCCGTGCTGATCGGGTTCGCCGTGTTGCGGCGGTCCGGCTCGTTCCCGGTGCTGCTGGTGCGCCTGTCCTCTGTTCTGTGTCCCCCTTCACGCCGGCTGGAAGTGCGGCTGATGCAGCTCTGCGTGCTGCGCGCCTAGACCGAACCCGTTCTGCGGGTCCGTCTTCCTTCGCCACACGTGGAGTTCCGCCATGTCCAAGAACGCTCGTCTGTCCCTGATCATCGTCGCCGTCGTGGCGGTCGTGGTCGCCGGTTTCCTGCTGTTCAGCCGCAACGACACCACCGCGGCACCCCAGTCCGCCGACGGCAGGGTGACCGTCGTCGAATACCTCGACCTCGAATGCCCGTCCTGCCGCGCCGCCTACCCCGGCGTGGAGAGGCTGAAGACCGAGTACGGCGAGCGCGTGACGTTCGACGTGCGGCACTTCCCGATCCCCAGCCACCGCAACTCCGAACTGGCCGCCGTCGCGGTCGAGGCCGCGGGCGCGCAGGGCAAGCGGGACGACATGTTCCGGCTGATGTTTGACGCGCAGCAGGAGTGGGCCGGCCAGCAGACCTCGCAGCTCGCGGTGTTCACCGGCTTCGCCCAGCAGCTCGGCCTCGACCAGGCCGCGTTCGACAAGGCGCTGGACGACCCGGCGTTGCGCGAGCGCGTACTCGCTCAGCGCACCGAGGGCAGCAAGGCCGGCGTCACCGGCACGCCGACGTTCTTCATCAACGGCACCAAGTTCACCGGCGCGCCCACCTACGACGCGCTGAAGGCAGCGATCGAGAAGGTGCGTTCGTGAACCGGATCGTCGCCTGGGTCCTCGCGGTCGGCGGGTTCGTCGGCCTGGTCGCGTCGTTCGTGCTGACGATCGAGAAGATCGCGTTGCTCAAGGACCCGTTCTACGTGCCGACGTGCAGCATCAACCCGGTGCTGAGCTGCGGCTCGATCATGAAGACCGCGCAGGCCGAGCTGTTCGGGTTCCCCAACCCGCTGCTCGGCGTCGCGGGCTTCGCGGTGGTGACCACCCTTGGCGTGCTGCTGCTGGCCGGGGTGTCGCTGCCGTCGTGGGTGTGGATCGGGCTGCAAGTCGGCGTGACGTTCGGCGTGCTGTTCGTGCACTGGCTGATCGTCCAGTCGCTGTACGAGATCGGCGCGCTGTGCCCGTACTGCATGGTCGTGTGGGCGGTGATGATCCCGATCTTCTGGTACACGACGTTGCGCAACATCCGGCCGACGTTCCAGTTCCACAGCGTTGTGCTGATCCTGTGGTACCTGGTGATCGTGGCCGGGGTGCTGCAGGCGTTCTGGTTCTACTGGTCGTCACTCGTTTAGGTCGTAGCGTTCGGTTCCCCCACGGCGACTAACCCGCCGTGGGGGAACAGCGGCGGAGAAGAACGTGGTCGCGGCGTGGCATCTCGACCGGTACCGCGTTGCGCATGCGGGCACGGCTCAAGCCTGGGCATTGGCGTCAGCAGGCGGTTCGCTCGGTCGTGACCGAGCTGGCTGTCCCGGTCGACCTGGACTTCGCCCACTACCGGAGGCTGAACCTGCAGCTGGTTCTGGACGAAGTCCGGTCCGACCGGCGGGAGTCGATCGGCGCGGGAATCTTCCTCTTCGTCATTCTGGCCGCCGGCTGTTTCATCGCCCACCACTTCCACGCGCCGGTCGCGGCCGGCGCGGTGCTCAGCCTGTTCACCTACATGCTGCTCCTGTGGCCGATGGCGGCCGTGGTGGAACTGACGCGACGCGGGTCTCGACGTGTGGCGTACCTGCTCTTCGTCTTGTACCACTTCATGATCGAGGCGACCGCGGCGCTCATCGTGTACGGCGAGATCGTCGGCAGAGGCCCTGTGCACGCGATGATCGGCCACCTTGCAGACCACCGTTTCCAGTACTTTCTGGTCCATGGCGTGCTCACGTACGCGTGCTACGTGACGGCCACGCTCGTGTCGGTCCCCATCGGCGAACTCGCGGATCGCCATCGCCGGTATCGCGGGCATCCCACGGCCACCGCGGTAGCCGCGCTCTTCCGCTGCGCAGAGCTGGCACTGGACGAGAAGTCGTTCATGGATCCGGACACCAGGCGCCGGCTCGTCGCCGACACACACGAAGTCGCATCTGTGCTCAGACACGGGCTGTGGCGGTCGATACAGGTGCGGAGCTCGTCGGCCTCAACGGAGTTCCGCAGGCGGTGCGTGCACGCGGCGCAGTCGGTGGATCTGTTGTGCATTCAGCTCGTGCTGGCGGAACGGACGACTCGCCGGGACTACCTCGAAAAGGTGGTCAAGCTCGCGGACACCCTGCTGTCCGGCAGGTACGGCGAGCTGCCGGATGATCCTGAACGCGCCTCCCACGTCGTGCGAAGCAAGCTGGCCGCGACGGGCAGGTTCGTGGGCCAGCTCGCTGTCGGCCTCGCGCCGTTGGCGGTCTACCTGCTCCTGCGCCAATTCAAGCTGATCCCGGCCGCCGCGGAGGTCCCCGTGCTGACGCTGTGCGTCGCATGGCTCGCCACCTACGGGCTCAACGCCCTCAGCCGCCACGACAGCCCGTCCCAGTTCCCCAACGTCCTAGGCATCTTCGGCAGCACCAAGTAGCACCGGCCGCAGTCCGCCGATCCCCGTGAAGTGGTGCCCGCGCATCCCGGCCAGCTCCGCCGCCCGCACGTTCTCCAGCCGGTCGTCCACGAACAGGATGTCGTCGTCCCCGAGAGCGTCACGGCACCACTCGAAGGCCGCGCGGTCCGGCTTGGCGGCACGGATGCGGCACGAGAACGCGCGCACCTCGAACAGGTCGAGCCACGCGTAGGTGCGTTCGAAGTTCTGGGCGTGGTCCTCGGGGATGTTGGACAGCAACGCGATGCGCCGGCCCGCGTTGTGCAGTTCGTGCAGCAGCGCGACCATCTCGTAGTCGACGCGGTTCCAGCTGGCCACGTCCTTCTCGACCAGCGGCGGGTGGCCCACGCGGGCCCAGTACTCGCTGGCCGTCACGTCGCCGCGGTCGTAGGCGGGGCGGTGGGCCCAGTAGGCGTCCCAGAACTCCGGTTCGGTGCTCATGGTGGCCATGACCTCGGGTGACTGGTCGCGGGCGATCACGCCGAACATGTCGAACAGCACGATCATGCCGTCACCACCGCGACGCCGGCGGCGGTCAGGGCCTCGGCGCTGTCCGCGTCGGTGACCACGGCGTCCAGAGAGGACACCGGTGCCACGTGGGCCAGGGCGGTGCGGGTGAGTTTCGAGGCGTCCACCGCGGCGATGACGCGGTGGGCCGAGGTGATGGCGGCTCGTTTCACCGAGGCGTCCTCCAGGTCGAAGGCGGTCAGGCCGTGTTCCGCGGAGAGGCCGCAGCAGCCGATGACCGCGGTGTCGAAGCGCAGCGCCTGCAGCGAGGCCAGGGTCAGCGGGCCGGTGAGTGCCAGTTCGCCTGGGCGTGGGCGGCCGCCGGGAACGAGCAACGTCAGGGTCGAAGAAGAGGACAGGGCGTTCACGGCGTGCAGGGACAACGGCATGACGGTCAGGCGTCGGTCGTGCAGCAGGCGGGCCACTTCGAGGCACGTGGTGCCGCTGTCCAGCACGACCGACTCGCCGTCCGCGATCAGGGCGGCCACGGTGGCGGCGATGCGGCGCTTGGCGGCCGTGTTCTCGTCCGAGCGCAGCGCGAACGGCGGTTCGGAACCGCGCAGGAGCAGGCTCCTCGCGCCGCCGCGGTAGCGTTCGAGGACGCCTTGAGCTGCGAGGACCTCCAGGTCTCTGCGGATGGTCATCTCGGAGGCGCCGGTCAGCGACGCCAGGTCCGCCACACCGAGCGAGCCGGCGTCGCGGACCGCCTCGGTGATCTGCTTGAGTCGGGACACGGTCGTGATTGAACATCAGTGATGTTCGAAACTCAACCTTTCGAACAGGCGAATCGTTCGTTAGCGTGACGCAAGTGAACGCTCTCAAGGCCGCGCGGGTCGCCACCTTCACGTACTTCGCCCTCAACGGGTTCCTGCTCGGGCTGTGGCTCGTGCACATCCCGACGGTCGAGGACCGCACGGGCATAAGTCACGCCGAGCTCGGCCGGTTGCTGCTGTTGCTCGGACTGGGCGCGTTCCTCGGCATGCGGCTCGGCGGCAAGTTCACCGACCGCGTGGGCGTGAAACTGGTCGTGCCGCTGGCCGGTGTCGTGTGCAGCGTGACGGCGTTCCTGCCCGGTGTGGCGGTCAACCAGTGGACGCTCGGTGCGGCGCTGCTCGTCTTCGGCTTCGGCAACGGGCTGATCGACGTCAGCATGAACGCGCACGCCGTGGTGGTGGAGCGGCACTACGACCGTCCGGTGATGTCGGCGTTCCACGCGACGTGGTCACTCGGCGGTGTGGCCGCGGCGTTGACCGGTGCCCGAACGCTGAGCTGGGAGCTCTCCCCCGCCACGACCCTCGGTGCCGCGGCCGTGCTCGGTGTCGTCGTCAGCCTCGTGACCGCGAGGTTCCTGCTCGACGAGAAGGAGTCGCAGCACGCCACCGAGCAGACCGGCAAGCGCAAGGCCCCCCGCCGGATCTGGATCATGGCGGTGCTCGCGCTGCTGGTGATGCTGAGCGAGGGTGCCGCGAACGACTGGAGCGTGCTGCACCTGCAGGACGTCCTCGACGCGTCCCCGCAGATCGCCGCTCTCGCCTACGGCGCGTTCGCCACGACGATGACCGTCGGGCGGCTGCTCGCGGACCGGGTCAGCGCGAAGATCGGGCCGACTGCGGTGCTGCGCTGGGGCTCGGTGATCGGTGCGGCGGGCATCGCGACGGCCGCGCTCTCGCCGTGGATCTGGCTGGCGCTGGTGGGCTGGGCGATCGCCGGCATCGGCCTGTCGGGCACGGTGCCGCAGCTGTTCAGCGCGGCGGGCCACGCGGAACCCGGCGCGGCGGGTGTCAACGTCTCGCGCGTCGCGGGGCTCGGCTACCTCGGCGTGCTGGCCGGGCCTGCGGTGATCGGCTGGCTGACGCACTTCGTGCCGCTCAACATCGCGTTCCTGCTGCCGGTGGTGCTCTGCCTGGTCGCCGCGCTGTCCGCGGGCGTGTTGCGCACCGATTCCGCCGAGGAGAAGGTCTCGGCGTAAGAATGCGCGCATGGATCTCGCCACTCTGGATCTCACCACCGCACACCTCGCCGACGCGTGCATCCGGGCCGACATCCCGGTCCGCACCGTCTCCCTGACGCCGGTCATCCCCGGCTCGAAGACCGGCGGCCGCGTGCTGCCCGCCCGCCACGCGGGCAGCGTCGACGTCTTCCTGGAGGCCATCGAACGCAGCGAGCCCGGCGACGTGCTCGTCGTCGACAACGACGCCCGCACGGACGAGGCCTGCGTGGGCGACCTGATCGTGCTCGAGGCGCAGAAGGCCGGGCTCGCGGGCGTCGTCATCTGGGGTCTGCACCGCGACACCCAGGACATCAGGGCGATCGGGCTGCCGGTGTTCAGCCTCGGCGCGAACCCGACAGGGCCGTTGAGCCTGCGCGACCGCGCGCCCGAGGCCCTCTCGACGGCCGAGGCCGGCCAGTGGACCGTCACGTCCGACGACATCGTGTTCGGTGACGACGACGGCGTGCTGTTCGTGCCGGCGTCCCATGCCGGTGCCCTCATCGAGAAGGCGCGCGGCATCCGGGATGTCGAACGAGCGCAGGCCGACCGCGTGCGGCAGGGTGAGTCCCTGCGCGGCCAGCTGCGGTTCGGCGAGTACCTGGAGAGCGGGCTGACGTTCCGCGAACACCTGCGCAAGATCGGCGGCGCCGTCGAGGAGTGAGGCCATGACATCGATTTCGGCCAGATACCGGGTCCGGGCGGACGCGTTCGAGGCGAAGGTCGCGCGGGTGAAGTCCGAGGCGTGGACCAATCCCTCGCCGTGTGCGCAGTGGACGGCACTTGAGGTCGTGGACCACGTCATCGACATGCACGGCGTGATGCTCGGCCAGCCGATCCCCCGCACCGAAGACCCGCTCACGGACTTCCGCGAGGCCCGCCGCCAGGTCCAGGAGGCCCTGGACTCGCACCGAGCCCGCAGCGAGGTCTCCACCCCGGCCGGCCCGATGACGCTCGAAGAGCACGTCGACCAGGTCGTCAGCGACGACCTGGTGCTGCACGGCTGGGACCTCGCCCGCGCCACCGGCCAGGACGAGACGATCCCCGCGGCCGACGTGGAACGCCTCTGGGCGTCGGCGACGTCGGTGCCCGCCGACCTGATGGAACGCTTCCGCACACCCGGCGCGTTCGGTCCCGGCATCGAGGTCTACGGCGCCGAGGTCCCGGTGCCCGGCGACGCTCCGCTGCAGGACCGGCTGCTCGGGTATGTGGGCCGGGACCCCATGTCGAAAAGTCCCTGAGCACTTCGACGGGTGCGTACAAGGCAGCCGCTGAGAGGAATGACATGGACTGGACCCTGGAAGTCGTCGTCGTACCGGTGTCGGACCTCGACAGGTCGAAGCGCTTCTACGAGGAGCAGCTCGGTTTCAAGGTCGACCACGACACGACGTTCAACGAGGACACGCGCGTCCTGCAGCTCACCCCGCCCGGCTCCGGCTGCTCGATCGTCATGGGCAAGGGCATCGTCAAGGGCGAGCCGGGGACGTTGAAGGGCGTGCAGCTCGTCGTGTCGGACCTGGAGAAGGCCCACGCGCAGCTCGTCGAGCGCGGCGTCGATGTCGGCGAGATCGTGCGCATGAACGAGGCGGACGGAGGGTCGTTCATCTTCTTCGACGACCCGGACGGCAACAGCTGGGCTGTGCAGGAGATCAAGGCCCGCGCTACCGGTGGGGAGTGGAAGTGAAGTACATGCTGGTCAGCTACGGCGGCAGCCAGGAGGACTGGGAGGGCCTCGCCGCCTGGTCCGACGAGGACATGCACCGCATGATCGCCTACATGCGCGACCTGGACGCCGAGCTGCGCGCGTCCGGTGAGCTGCTGCAGTCCGAGGGGCTCAGCGGTCCCGCGCGGGCGTTCGTGGTGCGGGGCAGCGACGACGGGCCGGTCGTGGTCGACGGTCCGTTCGCGGAGTCCAAGGAGGTCATCGCCGGGTACTGGGTGGTCGACGTCGACAGCCACGACCGGCTGCTGGAGATCGCCCGCAAGGCCTCGGCGTGCCCCGGGCCGGGTGGGAAGCTCCTGAACCAGCCGATCGAAGTGCACCCGATCATGGGAGCGCCCGACGTGGACCCGGGCACCCTCGCCCCGTACCAGCAGTAGCCGTCAGCCGCACGCGGGGCGCTTTCGCACCGCATGTCGGTACGAAAGCGCCCCGCGTGCGGTCAAGTCGCTACTTGAGGTCGTACGCGCGGATGATCGTCTGCTGGACGTCACCGCCCGCGTCCGCCGCCCGAGCCTTGAACGACACGTTCTTGGCCCCGTGCGGGTGGATCAGCGTGAGCTGCCAGCCGGCGCGCGTCTTGCGCAGCGGCACCGGCTTCCACGTCTTGCCCTCGTCGTAGGACACCTGCACCGCGGGGTCCTTGATGTTCGTGACGGGGCCCGTTCCGTTGCGCTCCACCGTGATCGGCACGGTGGCGACGCGGCCGGCGCGGTTGTTCGCGTCCAGCGCGGGCGCGAACCGGACGGCCAGCAGCGGCACCGACTGGTAGAGGTCGCCGGGGACGTGCTCGGAGTAGAACGACCAGTCCGCGGTCACCTGCGACGAGAACGAGTCGCGGGTCGCCTCGGTGTGGACGGTGTAGCGCTTCTTCTCCGCCGGCAGGTTCGGGATGTTGGCGTAGCCGGCCTCCGGGAGGTCGGAGATGACCTTGCCGTCCAGCGTGACCGTGGTGCGGCCGGTGGTCGGCGAGGAGTACCCGTACATGCCCTGCGAGCTGTGCACGGGCAGATCCAGGCGAAGCGAGTTGCCCACGCGTCCGGCGAAGCGCACAGTGCCGGGGGCGTGCGGTACACCGGGGCCGTAGACGGCGCTGTTCCAGTGCTCGGTGGTGGTGCGGCCGAGCTTGAACACCCGTGGTGCGACCGAGTACTGCGAGCCGAGGGCGGGCCACTCGCCGAGCTTCGCGAACTCGGTCAGCCCGCCGGACCACTCGACGCCCGGCGTGTAGAACTCCTCGAGCCGCAACGGCAGCGGGCCGGAGGCGCCGTTGTCGCGCTGGCCGATCGAGCCCGGCACGCGGGCGTGCGTGACGGAGTTGACGCGAGCCAGTTCGCGGTCCTTCACCGAACGCTGCAGGTTCGCCGGCACGCGGGTCTTCTCGCTGATCCGCACGTGGTACTGGTACGGGCTGCCGTCGAACTTGCCGTTGGCGTCCGGCTTGGCCATCACGCTCTCGGCGTAGAAGTCGAACTTCGGCCACGACGTCGTCGACGGGCG
The DNA here is from genome assembly GCF_024648825.1 of Lentzea californiensis. Lineage (GTDB taxonomy): Bacteria > Actinomycetota > Actinomycetes > Mycobacteriales > Pseudonocardiaceae > Lentzea > Lentzea californiensis. Next base: position 339,016 of record NZ_JANBBE010000010.1, on the reverse strand, counting down.
GACGCGGATCGAGTCGAAGCTGTTGAGGTACCAGGTGCCGCCGGTCTCGCCCCAGTTGGCCTGCATCAGGAACCCGAGGCCCGCGGACGCCGCCTTGGCGTCCTTCTGCTCGACCGCGATCACCGGCTGGATGCCCTGCCGTGCGTCGAACACGATCTCGGTGTTGCCGCCGACCTCCAGCGCCGGTTCGGTCAGCGCGGTGGTCAGGCCGCCCTTGGTCGGGTCGGGGTCACGGGTGCTGATCGTGCCGTCGAGGAAGTACTTGCCCTTGGGCAGGCGCTGCACGAGCGTGCCGGACGGGTCGTGGCGGAAGTACGCCTGCGGCTGGTCGAGGCTGACGAACCGGTAGTCGTAGTACTGCGTCGCCGCGCCGTTGTGGTCGAGGAACGTGAGCTTCACGTCGTAGCTCTCGACCTCCTTCACGACGCCGATCGGCACGCGCACGCCGTCGGAGGACAGGACGACCGCGCCGTAGACGCCGTCCGCGACGGCGGCCAAGGTGTCGGCGGTGACCGTGGCGTCGGCCGTGCCGCCGGCCGGGATGGTGAGCTTGGCCGGTGAGACGCTGAACAGGCCGGCTCCGGCGGGCTTGACCTCGGCGATGCTGAGGTCGAGCGTCACGTCGGAGGTGCCGTTGTTGCGGTAGGTCAGCTTCTTCGTGATGGGCGTGTCGTCGTCGTGCGGCCACTGCGCGGTGCCCAGCGAGATGCTGCCGTGGTCCGTGGAGACCCCGGCGGACGCGGCGCGGCCGATGTCGAGACGTCCGGCGCCCTGGTCGTAGATGGTCAGCGACGGGTTGGGCTTGGCGCTGTTCATCAGTGCGGCCTTGATGTCCTCCGCCTTCCAGGCGGGGTGCTGGGAGGCGAGGATCGCCGCCGCTCCCGCCACGTGCGGGGTGGCCATCGACGTGCCGGACAGCGCGACGTGGCCGTCGCCGACGGGCGTGCCGATCTGGCCGTTCTTGGCCTTCGCGGCCACGATGTCGACGCCCGGCGCGGTGATGTCGGGCTTGACGGCGTTGTTGATCCAGCGCGGGCCGCGCGAGGAGAACTCGGCGAGGGTGTCGTCACGGTTGACGGCGCCGACGGTGAGGGCCGCGTCGGCGGAGCCTGGTGAGCCGATGGCGCCACCGGAGTTGCCGGCGGCGACGACGAACAACGTGCCGGTCTGCTCGGTGATGCGGTTGAGCGCGAGCGACATCGGGTCGGTGCCCTCGTCGGGCCACGAGCTGCCGAGGCTCATGTTGACGACCTCGGCCTTGGCCGCGGCCCACTCCATGCCGGCGATGATGTCGCTTTCGCGGCCGCCGCCGAAGTCGCCGAGCACCTTGCCGTTGATGAGTTTCGAGTCGGGCGCGATGCCCTTGTACTTGCCGTCGCCGGTGACGGTGGACGCGACGTGCGTGCCGTGGCCGACGCGGTCGTCGGTGGTGTCGCTGTCGGAGAAGTTCTTCGACTCCACGACGGCGCCCGCGAGGTCCGGGTGGTTCTCGTCGACGCCGGTGTCGAGGATGGCGACGGTGACGTCCTTGCCGGTGAAGCCCTTCTCCCACGCCTGGGGCGCGCCGACCTGCGCGGCGCTGCGGTCCAGTGACGCGGTGACCTTGCCGTCGAGCCAGATCCTGCCGGTGCCCGCCGCCCGAGCGCCGGCCCAGAACGAGCCGTCCTTGCCGATCGTGATCGCGTGCGCGCCGATGCTCGGCAACGACTCGGCGTTCGCGGCGCTGATCGCCTGCCCCTGCACGATCAGCGGAATCGTCTTGCTGGACCTGTCGTCGTAGCCGGATCTGGCGAGCAGCGAGACGTCGAACAGCCGCTCGTCCAGCGCGCCGGAATTGAGCCCCGCCTGGGCGTCGAGCGGGACGACGTGCAGGTCTCCGCGCGTGTCGGTGTACGAGCGGAACCCGACGTTCTCGCGGCCCTGGGCGCCTCTGGCCTGGACCTTGCCGTTGTGGACGATGACCTCGTCACCGGTGACGAGCGTGACCTTGGTGGTCAGCCCGCCGGCGCGCAGCTGGTGGTCCTGCGGTGCCGCTGAAACGGGAACGGCTGCCGTGGCGGCAACCACGACAGCCGTCAGCCCTGCGGCGATGTGTGATCGTTTCAACGCGAACTCCCCTAGTTCACTGAAGAAGGAATAGCTCTCAGTGACTAAGACACTTCGTTCGGTGGCCGCGTTGCGGCCTGGATCACATCACTTGTTCACAGAATGCTCTGGATCGCCCGTTCGACGGCCGCCTCGACGTGCAGGCGGGTCGTCGGGAACACCGGAAGCTGCACGTCAGCCTGGGTGATGAGCAGTTCGATCTCGGTGCAGCCGAGGATGACGCCCTGGGCCCCTTCGAAGCGTGAGATCACGTCTTGATAGGCGCGGCGGGACTGCTCGCGGACGATGCCGAGGCACAGTTCGTCGTAGATGACCCGGTGCACCATCGCGCGGTCCTCGGCGGACGGCAGCAGGACCTTCAGGCCGTGCGACTCGAGGCGTTCGCGGTAGAACGGCTGGTCCATGGTGAAGCCGGTGCCGAGCAGGCCGACCGTGGTGAAGCCGGCTCGCCTGATGGCCTGCGCCGTCGTGTCGCCGAGGTGGATCACGGGGATGTCGACGGCGGCCTGGACCTGGTCGAACACCTTGTGCATGGTGTTCGTGCAGATCAGCAGGAAGTCGGCGCCGCCGGCCTGCACCTGCGCGGCGGCTTCGGCGAGCGCCTTGCCCGCGTCGTCCCACCGGCCGTCGACCTGCATGCGTTCGACCTCGGCGAAGTCGACCGAGTGCAGCACGACCTTCGCCGAGTGCAGGCCACCGAGGTGTTCGCGCACCAGTACGTTCGCCAGCCGGTAGTACTCCGCGCTGCTCTCCCAGCTCATCCCGCCCAGCATTCCGATCGTCAGCATGGGGCCAGTCAAGCACTCCAGCGCGGGTCGCGGCCGGTGGTGGCCAGCAACTGCTCGAACGGGGACGCGTCGGCCGGTGCCTCGGCGGGTTCCTTGAAGACCTTCCACTCGACGGCCATCGGTCCCATCTGGGCGACGAGGCCGGCGACCTCGGCGAGCACCTCGGGGTCGGGTTCGAAGCGCTGGCCGGTGGCCTGGGCGAGGTCGGAGGCGTGCACGGTGAGGTCGAGCAGCGCCAGGCCGCCGACCGTCTGCGCGGGCATGTTCATGGTGCCGGCGATGCCCTCGGTCGCGCCCGGCCGGCCCCAGGCCTCGACGAGCTTCGCGGACTCCGCCGGGTACCGGTCGCGCCAGTCCGGGTAGGACGGGGTGCTGCTGAAGTCGGCGTCCCGCTTCGCGGCGAGCTTCTGGAACTCCACGACGACGTGCAGCAGGTGGTCGAGCAGGGCACGGACGTCGTAGTCGGCGCACGGGGTGGGCTTGGACAGGTCGTCGTCGGTGATGTTCGCGATGACGGGCAGTGCGTGGTCGCGGGCTCGGTCGAGCAGAACGCTGAGCTTCATGGTCGCGAGCCTATTTCCGGGCGTCTCGCCGCTCTTGAAGAAACGCGCCAACCGAGGATCTGGGCCAACCTAGGATCTGGCTGTGCAGGGGCCGCGTCGTGACACTCGGGGGATCGTGGACGCGCGCGAGCTGTTCGCCCGCGTGCGGTTCCGCCGCCGCATGCCGTGCGCCGAGCTGCAGCCGTACCTGGAGCACTACTGGCTGATCGACGGAGACCTGGACGCGCCGTACACCTCGCACGTCGTGCCGCACCCGTCCGTGAACATCGTCTTCGAGCGCGGGTTCGCCCAGCCGGAGATCGCCGGGGTGGGCCTGGGGTTGTTCAGCCGGGTGCTCGACGGGCGGATCCGGGTGGCGGGCGTGCAGTTCCGGCCCGGTGGGTTCCGGCCGTTCCGGGCCGAGCCGGTGTCGGAGTGGACCGGGCGGCACGTGCGGCTCGACGTCCCGTCGTCGCTGGTGCTGGACGTCGAGGACGAGGACGAGCGGGTGGCCGCGCTCGACGCGTTCCTGCTGGGGCTCGGACCCGTGGCCGACGCCCAGGCGACGCTGGCGATGGAGCTGGTCCAGCGGATCCGGGACGACCGGGAGATCCGGCGGGTGGCGGACTTCGCGCGGGACTGCGGGGTGGCGGTGCGGACGATGCAACGGCTGTTCGCGGACTACGTCGGGGTGAGCCCGAAGTGGGTCATCCTGCGGTACCGCATCCACGAAGCGCTGGAACGGGCCGAGACGGACGTCGAGTGGGCACATCTGGCCGCCGACCTCGGCTACAGCGACCAGGCCCACCTCGTCCGGGACTTCACGCAGACCGTCGGTGTCTCCCCCACGGCGTACGCGCGGGCGCTCACCTGAAGTACTGGCACAGCTCGACGAGGACGCCCTCGGGGCCGCGGACGTAGCAGGTCCGCAGCACGTCCTCGTAGGTCTCGACGTTCCTGACCAGCTCGGCGCCGTGCGGTTCGAGGCGGGCGAGGGTGTCGTCGAGGTCGTCGACGACGAAGGCGACGTGCCGCAGGCCCAGGGCGTTGATCGGCGCGCGGGAGCTGCCGTCGATGCTCCGCGGCGTCTGGAACTGGCTGAACTCGATCCGGTACCGGTCGTCCGGGGTCTTCATCATGGCGATGTCGCTGCTGGAGCCGCCGAGTCCGATGACGCCGTCGACGAACTCGCCCTCCATGTGCGCCTTGCCCTCCAGCTCCATGCCCAGTGCCTCGAAGAACGCGACGGCGGCCGCGAGGTCGGTGACGGTCATGCCGACGTGGTGCATGCTCTTGATGCTCATGCCCCTGGGACGGAGCCGCCGGCGTGTTCTCGACACCGGAAGTGGTCCGACTTCAAGGGCTATTTGTGGCTCTGTCAACTGGACCGGTTGCGCGGCAGAGTTCACCGGCATGAGCCTCGCCTTCCTGATCACGACGTTGATCGCGGTCGCCACCCCCGGCACCGGTGTGCTGTACACGTTGTCCGCCGGTCTCGCGCACGGGCGCAAAGCGAGCGTGATCGCCGCGTTCGGCTGCACGCTGGGGATCGTGCCGCACGTGCTGGCGACCGTGACGGGGCTGGCGGCGTTGCTGCACACGAGCGCGCTGGCGTTCGAGGTCGTGAAGTACCTGGGTGTCGCGTACCTCGTCTACCTGGCGTGGGCGACGTGGCGGGACAGGAGCGAACTGGTCGTGGACACCGCGGCGGCACCGGCGTCGGCGCGCAGGGTCGTGGTGTCGGCGGTGCTGATCAACCTGCTCAACCCGAAGCTGACGATCTTCTTCGTGGCGTTCCTGCCGCAGTTCGCGACCGGGTTCGGGCAGATGGTGACGCTGAGCGCGGTGTTCATGGCGCTGACGTTCGTGGTGTTCGCCGTCTACGGGGTGTTCGCGGCGTCGATGCGCGACCGGGTGCTGGCACGGCCTCGGGTGATGGTGTGGCTGCGCCGGTTCTTCGCGGCCTCGTTCGCCGCGCTGGGCGTGAAGCTCGCGCTGTCCTAACAGGCGGCGGCGCGCCCCAGCAGCAGGGTGCGTTCGCGTTCGTTGCGGGTGAGGGTGGCGGCTTTCTCGAACTCGGCCTTGGCTTCGGCGGTGCGCCCGAGCTTGACCAGGAAGTCGCCGCGCACGCTGGGCAGCAGGTGGTAGCCCTGCAACGCCTTCTCGCCCGCGATCTCGTCGACCAGCGCGAGACCGGCGGCGGGCCCGAAGGCCATCGACAACGCCACGGCGCGGTTGAGCTCGACGATCGGGGACGGCGAGATGCTCGCGAGCACCTGGTAGAGGGTGGCGATGCGCTGCCAGTCGGTGTCCTCGGCCCTGCGCGCACGGCCGTGGCACGCGGCGAGCGCGGCCTGCACGTAGTACGGGCCGGGTGGCTGGTTGAGGGCTTCGGCGCGTTCGAGGGCCTTGAGGCCGCGGCCGATGAGCAGCCAGTCCCAGCGGCCCCGGTCCTGCTCGAGCAACAGCACCGGTTCGCCGTTCGGGCCGGTGCGGGCCTTGGTGCGGGAGGCCTGGATCTCCATCAGCGCGACCAGGCCGTGGACCTCGGCCTCCTTGGGCGCGAGCTCGGCGAGCACGCGGCCGAGCCGCAGCGCCTCGGCGCAGAGTTCGGGGCGCAGCCAGTCGTCGCCCTGGGTGGCGGAGTAGCCCTCGTTGAAGATCAGGTAGATGACCTCGAGGACGCTGGCGAGCCGGGTGGCGAGTTCGGGGCCTTCGGGCACCTCGAACGGCACCCCGGCGTCGGCGAGCGCCTTCTTGGCGCGCACGATGCGTTGCGCCACGGTCGCGTCGCTGACCAGGAACGCGCGGGCGATCTCCTCGGTCTTGAGGCCGCCCAGCATCTTCAGCGTGAGCGCGACGCGCGCCTCGGTGCCCAGGACGGGGTGGCAGGCGGTGAACATGAGGCTCAGCAGGTCGTCGCCGATCTCGTCGTCGATGCCCTCGCTGGCGTCCGGAGTGACCTCCTGGACCTCGCGGCCGATCTCCTCGACCTTGCGGTTGAGGTTCTCGCGCCGGCGGATCTGGTCGATCGAACGCCGCTTCGCCGTGGTCATCAGCCACGCGCCGGGGTTGCGCGGCACACCGTCCACCGGCCACTGCTCCAGGGCCGCGACCAGCGCGTCCTGGGCCATCTCCTCGGCGAGCCCGACGTCGCGGGTGTACCGGGCCAGGGCGGCGATGACCTTCGCCGACTCCATCCGCCAGACCGCGTCGATGGTGCGGTGCACCGAGGTAGCCCCCATGGGGGAATCAGACCACAGCCACCTGACGTATTTCCACGACGCACGCCGGGAGGGCGATGCGCTTCATCCGCTCGACCGCTTCCTCGTGGTCGCGCACGTCAATCAGCCAGAATCCCGAGATCCCGCACGAGTCCGGGACGAAGTCGCCCGCGTCGAGGAGCACGCCCGCGCGCAGCAGTTCGTCCCCGTGCAGTGCCGCCAACGGACCCGAACTCCTGACGAACACCATGAACCGCACCGGACCTCCTCGTTCGCCATCTACGGAGACGTCGAACGAGGAGGTGCCGGAATCGACGAGGTGATCAGCGGCCGAACGGTCATTCCGAGGTGAAGTCACCGGCGTGGTCGCGGGCCCATTGAGCGAACGTCCGGTACGGCCTGCCGGTGAGCTTCTCGTAGTCGGGCGACACGGCGAACTCGTAGTCGGCGAAGTCGTCGGGGTCGCCGCCCTCGTAGCCGGCGATGCCGAGGACGTAGCGCGCGATCTCCTCTGGCCAGCCGACGCTGACGTAGTAGGCGAGCGCCTCCTCCACGGTGACGTCGCGGAACGTCAGCGAGCGGCCGATCGCGGCGCCGATGTCGCGGGCCATGTCCCGCTGGGTGATCTGCGGCGGGCCGGACAGGTCGTAGGCCTTGCCGCCGTGGCCGTCGTCCTGCAGCACCTTGATCGCCACGTCGGCGATGTCGGCCTCGTGGATCGGCTGCCCGAACGCGTCTGGTTCGGGGTGCACGATCGTGCCGTCCTCGCGGATCGACGGTGCCCAGAGGTCGATCTTGTTGACCGCGAACTCGCCGGGCCGCAGGTGGGTCCACTCGACGCCGGACGCCTCGACGGCCTGCTCTACCGGCAGGTGGTGGCTGGTGTCGTAGCCGTAGGTCACCGCGCCCGAGGACAACGTGACGATCCTGCGCACGCCTGCCCGCACCGCTCGCTCGACCACCTCCCGCGCGGTCGGCGGGTGCACGAACAGGTAGAGCTTCTCGACGCCGTCGAACGGGATGCCGTCCGGGTCGTCGAGGTCCGCCTTCACCGTCTCCACGTGGGCGGGGAAGTCCGCCTTGGCCGGGTCGCGGGTGATCGCCCGCACCGGACCGCCGAGTCCCCGCACCACCAGCCGGCCGACGTTGCCCGTCGCACCGGTGACCAGTGTCGTCATCGCATGCCCCCTTCGATGCCGTCCAGCAACCTGTCGAGCCCGTAGTTCCACGAGTGGTGCATGTTCTGCGCGAGCGTGCCCTCGGTGTCGTAGGCGCCGGCGTTCCACAGCGCCGTCATCGCCGGGTAGCGCTCGACGTCGAAGTACTCGTCCCAGAACACCTGCCGAGCGCCCCACCACGAGTCACCCGACTCGCCGGTAGTGGCCGCGAGCTGCTGGTCGTCCACTTCGGACGCCGCGGCGCCGTGCACGAAACCCTCGACCGCGACGTGCGCCACGGTCACCTGCCGCGGTTCCAGGCCGGAGTCGGCGAGTGCGGCCAGCACGAACTCCTGGCCGTCCATGAGTCCCGGGCCGAGCGGCGGCCGCACCATCGACACGTCCCGCATCCACGGATGTGCCTGGTAGACCGCGCGCGTGCGGTCGGCGTAGTGCTTGATGCGCTCACGCCAGGTGCCCTCGGGCGTGAGCTCGCGTTCCTGCAGCACCGCGTCGGCCATGAGGTCGATCAACTCGGCCTTGCCGGGCACGTGCGTGTAGAGCGACATCGTGCCGACGGTCAGTTCCTGCGCGACGCGGGCCATCGACATCGCGCCGAGCCCCTCGCGGTCGGCCACCGCGATCGCCGCGGTGACGATCTGGTCGACGCTCACCTTGGGCTTCCTGCCGACCGGTTTCGGCTCCTGCGGCGTGCGCCAGAGCAGTGCGAGCGTCCTGACCGGGTCTCCCCCGCCACTGCGTTCGGCGGCCATCCGTCCACCCCATTCCGTAGGCCATACGGAAACAATACCGTATGACGTACGGAAACGGTCACTAGTTGACGTACCAGAGCACCCGGACGCTGGTGGGGGACGTGTCGCGCAGCTCCGCGCACACCTCATGAACCAGGACGAGTCCGGTCCGCCTGCACATGCGCTCGTCGGTGGGCAACGGCGGCCGGTGGATGAACCCGCCAGACGTGAGGCCCGCACGGACCACCTCACCAGCACGGTCTCCGGTCGCGGTCAGCTGCCGCGCGCAGTTGGCGCCGTGGCCGGAGCCGCAGTGACCGTCCCCCTCGGCGACCTCCAACCCGGATGCGGCCGACACCACGCCCTCGTCACGGGGCATGCTCGCGTCGAGGTCCAGGAACACGGCGATCGCCAGCCCGGGGACGACCATGGCGGGCAGCCACAGGACGCCGACGAGCAGGCGGCGGTCCACGAGCAGACCGACGGTGATCACGACCGCCGCGATCACCGGGTAGAGCCAGTAGACCTCCAGCGCCGAGGGCACCCACCGGCCGGGCAGCTCCATCCTGCGCGGCAGCACGAACCACGCCAGCAGGACCACCAAGAGCATGCCGACCGCGATCCCGGTCCGCCACGAACGGGCGAGGACGACCCACAGGACGATCGGCACCATTCCGAAAAGACCGGTGTCCACGGACAGCACGTTCACGACGAATCCCGCCACCAGCGGCGCGGCGCGCCACCAGTGCGACTCCCCCAAGTTCTGCACGCGACCAGTAAAGCGGAAACGCCGCCCCGAAGATCGGAACGGCGTTTTCTGTGGTGGGAGCTGGTAGTTCTAGGAGCGCCAGGCCAGCGCCGTCAGCATCTCCTTGCCGCGCTCGGCGCTGCGCGGGTTGCTGAGCACGTCGTAACGGCCGGCCACGAGCTGGGTGATCGAGGCGAAGTCGCGGCGGCCGCGGGTGGCTGCGTACCGGGTGGCTGCGCTGGCCAGGCCGAAGACCGTACCGACGACTAGGCCCGTGATGATCGGGGCGAGGGCGCCGCCGGTCGAGAACAGACCCAGCAGCAGACCGACGAACAGACCGAACCAGGCACCGGACGCGGCACCGCCACCGAGGACGCGGCCCCAGGTCAGGCGACCGGTGACGCGTTCGACGATCATCGGCTCGATGCCGACGATGGTGACGTCCGCGACCGGGAAGTCGTTGTCCGCCAGGTGGTCCACGGCCCGCTGTGCCTCTTCGTAGGTCCCGTAGGAACCGATGGGCCAGCCCGTGGGCGGCGTGGGCAGTGCGTTGGCGCCCGTGGAATTCGTTCCCGTGGCGAACGGAGTCGCGGTGGTCATTTCCAACACCTCCGAAGTGCGATCCCTACACCAGGTATTACGAACGCGCTCCCGTGTTTGTTCCCAGAGTTGAGCCGATGTGACTCAGCTCCCTGTCGGTAAGCGTGATGTCCAGCGATTCCAGTGTTTTCTGGAGGTCGTCCACCTGAGAATTCTCAGGTTTCTCCCCTGCGCGTTCGACGGTGAACTGAGTGCCGACCAGACGGCGGCTCAGACCCGGTTCGAGACGCATGACGACGAGCTGGCGGCTGAACGGCGACCGTTCGTGCGTTGCGACGTAGTAGTTGGCGGCCAGGTAGTCGACGGGACGCTGTTCGATGCCGGTCTCGAACGCGTGCTGCAGGTCCCAGCCGTCCGCCGACTGCTTCTCCAGCACCCAGCGGCCGTCCTCGCGGCGCAGGCGGTGCGGCCATCCGGCCTGGTCCACGACCGCGCCGTCGACCAGGGGCATCGGGTGCAGCATTCCGGCGCCGAACCCGACGTCGACGAGCTGGTCGTCGACGATGGACATGAAGTGTGTGCGCGGCCCGGTCATCACGCGGCTCATCTGCCTGTGGACGGTGTGGCCCAGACGTTCCAGCACGGCCGTGAACAGCAGCTGGTGCTCGTAGCAATAGCCGCCGCGGCGCCGCCCGAGCAACTTGTCCTGGATGTCGCCGAGGTCGAGTGACGGCACGCGGCCGAGCATCACGTCGATGTTCTCGAACGGAATGGCGCGTACATGCGCTTCGTGCAACTCCGTCAGCGAACTCGACGCCGACGCCCCCGTACGCGCGAAGTACGCGCCTAAGTCAACTGATTCTGTCTGCCACATGTCGTTCCCCCTGAGCTCGCTGCCATTCCTCTTTCGTCAGCGCGTACTCGACCTCTCCGTATTCCGCGCCGGGCAGCGGATCGGGGAAGTCGGCGTGGAACGTGCGGACGTGCCGCAGCCCGCACTTCTCCATCACGCGCCGCGACCCGGCGTTGACGAACATCGTGGTGGCGACGACCCGCTGGACGTCACCGGTGGTGAAACCGCGTTCGATCAGGGCTTTCCCGCCCTCGGTGGCGTAGCCGAGACCCCAGAACGCGCGGTGCAGGCGGTAGCCGAGCTCGACCTCGGTCGTGCCCTTGAACTCGAACCAGCCGGCGAACCGGCCGGTCGCCTTCTCGACGGCCGCGTGGAAGCCGTCCCCGAGGTAGTTCTCGGCCGGTGCCGGGTCGAGGTAGCGCATGACCTCGGGGTCGGCGTGCAGCGCGCGCAGTGAGTCCACGTCGGACGGGACGAGGGGCCGCAGCGCCAGGCGTTCGGTGTCCACGAGGAGATCCTGACGCGGCCGTCCACCGCTTTACCGCTGAGCGGCTACGACGGGTTCTGCGGTGTGATCGTCTCCAGGACGGTCCCGGCGGCGTCCCGCACGACCACGCGGGCGTCGGGGTGCCGGTCGAGCAGCCGTGCCGCCAGGACGAACGTGCCGTTGCCGATGGTGGCGGGCACGTCCGCGGCACCGGGGCTGGTGTAGGTGATCGACGCCGCGCGGGGGTCGAGGACCAGGCCGACCGCCGCGGTGCTGGTGCTGCCGCCGTCGTAGTACTCCCCCTGCTCGTTGACCTTGAACGGCTTGAAGCCGTAGAACACCGACTTCGCCGCGACGGTCGTGCCGCGGATCTCCGTCAGGTCGTCGAGGTCGTGGACCGAGCCGGGCGCCGGTTCGTGGTCCGCCTCGCGGCAGTGGAGCAGCAGGTCGCCGAAGCGGCCGGTGATGATCGTGTCTGTGGCGCTGACCTGGGCCGTGAGGCCGTGGGCGAACTGGTCGGGATCCGGGACCGCCCGCCCTTGCAGACAGGCACCGAACCGCGCGGTCTCGGGGGTGTCGCGGGCGGCGGGCGGCAGCGGCCGGTCGACGACGGACGTGGTGGGCCTCGGCACGCCCCGCACGGCGAATTCCTCGCCGTCGACCAGCGCCTTCGTGCCGTTCTCCGCCTTCTGGAAGCCGCTGGGAGCGAGGAACAGGCCGTCCACCAGCGCGGGCAGCGTGGTGCTCTGGCCGGCGTCGGCGATCTGGGACAGGCTGAGGAACTTGACGTCGAAGGAGACCAGGCCCGCCATCGTGCCGCTCGGCGTGGTGAACAGGATCTCCACCTGACGCCGGCCCTCGGGCACAGCCGGGTTCGGCACGGAGATCGTCGTGGTGGTGGCGGTGTTCGCGCAGAAGAACACGCCCGCCGGCACGCGGAACGCGGTGAGGACCGTGCCGTTCTTGGAGCTGGTCGCCATCGGCTGCCACTCCTGGGCGGGCGGGTGCTCCTTCGCGGCGGCGGCGCAGCGTGTCAGCGCCTCGGGGGCGACCTTGCCGGTTTCGACGTGGTTGACGAGCTTGCGGTCCTTGCCGACGAACTCGCCGTTGTGCTGCATCGGCGGGGCCGCGGGATCGGCCGAGCCGCCGAGCAGGGCCTGACTCGCGAACACCGCTCCGGCGGCGAGCACGCCGACACCGGCGGCGATCAGGACCGGCCTGCCGGTGCGGGCGGCCGGGCTCATGCCCTCGGACAGGCGCCGGCGGGCCCGCATGCGGACGTCGTCGGGCATGGTGCGGTGTTCGGGCAGCTGGTCGATCATCCGTTGTCCTCGGGGGTCAGGTCGCGCAGCCGGGCGCGGGCGCGGGTGCGGGAGACGCGGGCGCGGACGCTCGACTCGGCGATGCCGAGGAGCGCGGCGGCGTCAGCGGTGGACACGTCGCCGAGCAGGCAGAGCTGGGCGATCTCGCGTTCGGAGGCGGGCAGTTTCGCGATCGCGGCCACCACCCCGGCCAGCCGGCGCTGGGCGTCGGTGCGGGCGGCGACCTCGTCGGCGTGGTCGCGTTCGTCCTGCGGGGTCAGCTTCGCGACCAACCGCAACGCTCTGCGCGAGGCCCGCCATTCGGTGCGTGCGCGGTTCGCGGTCACCGTGTAGAGCCACGGCAGCGCCGAGTCGCGCACCAGCTGGGCGTCGCCGCGCTTGCGCCAGGCCGTCAGGAACGTCGCGGAGAGCAGGTCTTCGGCCTGCGACCAGGACGCGGTCAGGCGATAGGCGTAGTTCCAGACCGCTTCGGCGTGGCGTTCGAACAGCTCGGTGAACGCGGCGTGGTCGCCTTTCGCGATCTGCTCCCAGAGGCGCGTGTCGGGCGGCCCGAGGTTCGCGCGCTCGGTCGTTTCAGTCATCACACTCCGCCTGGGGCCGTCACAGGTCAGTGTGCTGCGTGACGCGCGTCACCGGGCTGGGAGGGAGCCGCCCCTCATTCGAGGCGTGAATGGCGCCGATGGCAAGATCTTCGGCGTGCCGATCGAGCAGAAGCAGCCCGGCAATGTCGAGGCGGAGACCCAGGTGTTCGCGAAGATCACGATCCCGCAGCAGGACGCGGCGACGATCCCGGGCGTTTCCCCGGTGATGCCCGCACCCGCCCCCGCGGTGGCCACTCCACCAGCGCCCGCTCCACCAGCGCCCGCTCCGGCGGCGACCACCCCGGCCGCGTCCGCGGCCGCGGAGCGCAAGGCCAAGTCGCTGACCCGGCGGCTGGCCCGCCGGATCCTCGGCCCGACCTTGATGACGAAGAGATAGGCCCTGCGACAGCTATCGGTCCGGGACCTGCCCCAAGCCTCCGCAGACTCGGCAGGCGGACCGGTCCTCGTTGAGCCCAGAACCAAGGCAACGGCTGCACTCCTTCACAGAAGAACAGTGTCCGCTTCTACTCCAAGTGGCGGCATCCGCCAAGCAGGGACCCTCCCGGCGATAATGGGTGACCCCCATCGTTCACGCTCGGTGATCAGGCCTGGGTGGACGGACCGGCTGAAATCTCGTTGGCACGTGCGACATTGCCTGCGACGATGCCTCCGCGTTCGCCGTGCGGGAGTCTCCACCAGCCGGAGCACCCGCGCGGGCACGGGTGCGTCATCTCGTGCAGCACAAGGCCTTCCGGGCCGGGGACGGGTTGCTGCCACGACATGGTTCCGGACCCCGCGCACAACTGGCAGGTGTCCTCTTCGCACTCCACACCTGTAGGTACTCCACACGGGACACTTCAGGCAATCGCTGGATCGAGGGGAGATCACCGATGGCAGTCGCGGTCGTGACGGGAGCGGGTTCCGGGGTGGGGCGCGCGGCGGCGCGAACCCTGCTGGGGGCGGGGTTCCAGGTGGCGCTGGCGGGCCGGCGCGAGGACGCGCTGGTCGAGACCGCGGAGGGCTTTCCCGACTCGGCGCTCGTGGTGCCGGCCGATGTGTCGCGTGAGGACTCGGTCGTCGCGCTGTTCGAGGCGGTCGTCGCGCGCTTCGGCCGTATCGACGTGTTGTTCAACAACGCCGGGATGAACGTGCGCGCGACACCGATCGAGGAGTTCAGCCTCAGCGCGTGGGAGAAGGTCGTCGGGGTGAACCTCACCGGCGCCTTCCTGTGCGCCCGCGAGGCGTTCAAGGTGATGAAGACGCACGGCGGTGGCCGGATCATCAACAACGGCTCGATCTCGGCGTCGGTGCCCCGCCCGCACGCGGTGGCCTACAACGCGACCAAGCACGCGATGACGGGGCTGACCAAGTCGTTGTCGTTGGAGGGCCGCGCGTTCGGCATCGCGTGCGGGCAGATCGACATCGGCAACGCCGCGACGGAGATGACCGAGCGGATGGGCGCCGGCGTGCTCCAGGCGGACTTCGAGGTCGAGCCGGAGCCGACGTTCGACGTGCGACACGTGGCCGACGCCGTGCTGTACCAGGCTCAGCTGCCGTTGAACGCCAACGTGCAGTTCATGACCGTGATGGCGACGACGATGCCGTTCGTCGGTAGAGGATGAGACGTCTACATCGGCAGTGAGGGGGTTACTTGGCCTGGTACATGCCGCCACCGCGCTCGAGCAGGCCGAAGTCGACGAGGTAGCGGCGGATGGTGACGTGGTCGACCTCTCCCCCGTCGCACCACGCCGCGAGCCGCTCGTTGATCTCCTTCTCCTCGTAGTACGTCCGCGCGGTGAAAGCCTGTGCGGCGACGTGTTCGAGGATCTTGCGGCGGCGGTCGTGGGCGACCGGCAGTGAGATGAGCTTGTCGCCCCTGATGAACGGCGCGAGCCCGTCCGCGGGCATCGCCTCGGTCAGCGTCGCCGCGAGCGGCTTGAGGTCGGCGGGCCGGGCCGGTTGCCCCTCGACCAGCCCGGCCTCGCGCAGCTTGCTCAGCGCGGTGCCGGCGTCCTTGACCTTCAGTCCGGAGGCGGCGGCGACGTCGGCCAGGGTGCCCGCGCCGAGGACGACGGCGGCGAACGCCCGAAGCCTCGCGGGTTCGGCCAGGGCGCGCACGACGGATTCCGGGGTGGTCATGCCTGCGAACCTAACGCCGCCGTCCACCCGTTTTCAGCGGGCAGGAGCCCCCTGCCACTCCTCGCTCATCGGCCGACCAGCCCTTCGGCCATGACGTCGGCGAGGTAGCCCTCGAAGTCCGGCGTGTCCGGTTCCAGCACGTGCCGCACCCACGCCGTGCGTTCGTGGGCGAGCGGCGGAAGCTCCCAGACGCAGCCGATGAGGTCCTTCGGGATGACGGTGAAGTGAGTGAGGTCCGGGTCGGTCGAGCCGAGGAACGGCTGGTCGCCGGACACGGCGGTGCGGCAGTGCAGGACGTTGTCCCAGACCCAGTTGTAGGCGTTGAGGTACATGCCCGCGGCGCTGCGGTGCAGGACCGTCACGGTGGCGGGCGGGGTCGGGTCCTCGAAGTCCGGGTAGATCTTCGGCAGGAAAGCGTAGGCGGCGTCGCGGATGTCGTCGGTGATCTCCAGCCCCGGGGTGACCACCTCGTAGCGCTTGACGTGCCTACCGGCGACGACCAGCGGTTCCCTGACCGCCAGCTCCTTCTCGTAGAAAGCCATGGGTCGAACGTATGAGCTGACACTGACAACTTGTGTCAGTGTGTGCCGTGCGCGCGAGTCGATTGGTGTCGTTGCTGCTCCTGCTGCAGAGCAAGGGGCGGATGACGGCGCAGGCGCTGGCCAACGAGCTGGAGGTGTCGGTCCGCACGATCTACCGGGACGTGGACTCGCTGCACGCGGCCGGGGTGCCGCTGTACGGCGACGCGGGCCCGGCCGGGGGCTACCAGCTGCTCGACGGCTATCGCACGCGGCTCACCGGCCTGACCGAGCAGGAGGCGGAGTCGCTGTTCCTGGCGGGCCTGCCGGGACCGGCGGCGGAGCTGGGCCTCGGGGACGCCGTCGCGGCGACGCAGCTCAAGCTGATGGCGGCGCTGCCGTCGCCGATGCGCGACCGGGCCTCGCGGATGGCCACGCGGTTCCACCTCGACGCCCCCGCCTGGTACTACGACCCGGAGCGTTCGCCGTTGCTGGGGGTCGTGGCCGACGCGGTGTGGCGGGAGCGGCTGCTGGAGGTCACCTACCGGCGGTGGCGCGCGCCCGAGGAGGTGACGCGCGTGCTGCGGCCGCTGGGCCTCGTGCTGAAGGCCGGGCGCTGGTACCTGGTCGCGCAGGGGTCCACGCGGATCTCCACGTACCGGGTGTCGCAGATCCAGGCGGCCACCGTGTCGGAGGAGTCGTTCACGCGGCCGGAGGGGTTCGACCTCGCGGCGCACTGGACGGCGTCGTTGGAGGACTTCCAAGCGCGGCAGCACACGGGTTCGGCGGTGATCAGGCTGTCGCCGGCCGGCTGGGAGGCGTTCCCGTCGCACGTGCTGCCGGTCGTGGCGCGGGCGGCGCAGGAGTCCGTCGCGGAGGAGGACGGCTTCTTCGTGGCGACGATCCCGATCGAGTCGGTCGCCCACGCGACCGGCATGTTGCTGCGGCTGGGCGGTGAGGTCGAGGTGCTGGAGCCCGAGGAGCTGCGGGAGCAGATGACGGCGGCGGTGCGCCGCCTGGCCTCGATGTACCTGTGAACCGAGGTTCATGAGGATGAGGGTGGGCGTCGAAGCCGCGCGGTAGCGGCGACGACCGGGCTGAGCGCGGCGGTGGCCAGGGCGCCGAGGGTGGTGTTGGTGGCCAGGATCAGCCGGACGGTGCTCATGGCCGCGGAGAGGACCTCGCCGCCTCGCCGCCGCAGCTGCGCTTCGTAGCGGCCGATCGCGTCGGTGAGGGTCGTGGTGGTGCCGTCAGGGAGAGCGTCGAACTGGGCGAGCAGGTCGGCGGCGTCCTGAATGGCCGCGCCGGCGCCCATGCCCGCGGTGGGTGGTGTGGCGTGCACGGCGTCACCGAGCGCGGTGATGCGGCCTGCGGCCCAGGGGGCGAGGTCGGTGGCGCGGGTCGACGCGGCGTTGAAACGGAACGCGGCGACGCTGACGGGATCGGTCCGTGCGATGACCTCCAGCGTGTGGCCGGCCCACCTGTGGTCTCGGAACCGGTCGAGCAGAGCGGTTCGCAGCGCGGTGCCGTGCAGGTCCCGCAGGACGTCGGTCCGGGCGGATTCGGGGAACATCGCTCCCCAGATGTAGGTCGGGCCGGTGGTGATCGACGTGCTCAGCTCGGGGGCGTCGAGCGCGGCGTTGCCGACCGGGTCGAGGAACCCGACGTAGAGCGCGGCGCCCCGCGGGCCGATCGCCATCGACGAGCGTGTTCCGAGCCGGTGCTGCTCGGGGACGGTGAGGCCGGCCCGCGGGGTGCGGCCGGAGAACCCGATGATGCCGGCCGGGTGGTTGGTCGGGCCCGCTGCCAGGTGGCGGGCCACGACCGAGTGGGTTCCGTCGGCGCCGACCACCAGGTCCGCGGTGACCGACGTGCCGTCGGCGAACATGACCTGCGGCATGCCGTGTTCGTCGACGCCGACGCCCGACACGGCCCGCCCGAGGTGGAGGTCCTCGCCGACGGCCTCCGCCAGCAGCGTGCGCAGCGTGATGCGGTCGACGTCGATGCTCGCGCTGCCGGACAGGTCCGGGCCGTGCCCGAGCACGCGGCCGCGGTAGTCCCAGAACATGTCACGGTCCCGCAGGCGCAGCGCCGAGGCCGAAGCCAGCAGCCGGCGCATGATCTCCGGCGCCACCAGCCGCCGCAGCGCGGACTGGGCTCGCTCGTCGAGGGTGATGTGGTAACCGCCGGTGGCAGCGACGTCGGTGTCGCGGTCGTACACCGCCACCTCGTGGCCGCTCCGGCGCGATCCCGCTGCCAGAGCGAGTCCACCGATCCCTCCACCTACCACGACAACGCGCATGCTCAACTGCCTTTCCACCGCTCGACGACCTATTGCTGTCGACGTGGACGGTGCCGTCAGTAGTGGACACCGGATGGCCAGTACTGCTGGCACGATGAGGCAATGGCGAGTACGTCACACCGGGCGCTGCAAGTGCTGTCCCTGCTCGGCTCGCGCCGGACGTGGCGGTTGCGGGATCTCGCCGCCCGCCTCGCGGTCAGCGAACGCACCGTGCGACGCGACCTCGACACCTTGCGCGAACTCGGATACCCGGTCCTGACCGTCCGCGGCCCCGATGGCGGTTACCGGCTCGGCACCGGACACGCCCTGCCGCCCCTGCTGTTCGACCACGACCAGGCACTTGCCATCGCCATCGCGCTGCAGACCGCACCCAGCTCGGTGTTCGGCCTGCAGGACGACACCGCCAGAGCACTGGCCACCGTGCAGCAGGCCATGCCCGACACGCTCCGCGCCGCCATGGAGTCCCTGCGCCTGACCAGTCTGCGCAACTACTGGGAGTTCCCCGCACCCCCGATCGACCCCGCCGCGCTCACCACCGTCGGCGCCGCCGTGCGCCTGCGCCGTGTTCTCGTCACCGAAGTCCTGCGCCCGGACGGAACGCGCGCCGCCCCCGGCGAGGCGGACTTCGCCGCAGCCCGCCGCCTCGAGCCCCACCACCTCGTGGTGTGGGCGGGACGGTGGTACCTCGTCGCCTACGACCTCGAAGACCAGGACTGGCGAGTACATCGAGTGGACCGGCTGCACCCGCAGCACACCACCCGCGCCTTCGCTCCTCGCGAACCCCCAGGTGACGACCTAGGGAACTTCGTCATGAGCAGCCCCGACCGCGGCGACACGCCTGCGGCCTGGCAGTGCACCGGCAGCGCCCGCCTCAACATGCCCGCACACGTCGTGGCTCGCTGGGCCCCCGGCGGCTCCGTCGTCGAACACCTCGACACCGATCACTGCCGCCTCACCCTCGGCGCCTGGTCCTGGGCCGGCATCGCCGGAATCCTCGCCACCTTCGACACCGGCCTCACCGACCTGCAGCCACCCGAACTCCTGCAAGCCTGCCGTCACATCGGCCATCGCTACGCCACCATCGGAACGGCGGAACCCGCCGTTCGAGCGAGGCGAGACGATGCGGTCCTGTGCGACCGTCAGTCCTAACGCGACCGACTCGCGTGCTCAACGCTCGCGAGCCAGCTCCCGGTCGTGCACCCGTGCCAACGTCAGCTGCGCGGCCAACGCCCCCAGCAGCGCCATGAACATGTCCCACTGCGTGTCCCAGACGTCGCCCTGGGTGCCGAGGAACTCGTCGGCACCCGAGCCGGCGACCACGGCCGCCAGCCACTCGCCCAGTTCGTAGGTCGCGCTGAAGGCCAGGCACACGCTGACGACGAGGAAGAACAGCCAACCGCCCGGTCGCAGCGCAGTCCGGCGCAGCAGGACCTCCCGGGCGAGCACGGCCGGGACGAACCCCTGCACGAGGTGGGCGAACCGGTCGTAGTGGTTGCGGGCGAGGTCGAACCAGTCCTGCACCCAGAACCCGGCCGGCACCCGCGCGTAGGTGTAGTGGCCGCCCAGGATCAGCACCAGCACGTGCAGGAAGATCAGCCGGTACAGCAGCGGGGTGAGGCGGAACCGCCGGTAGGTCGCCACGAGCAGCGCCCCGCCGATGACGACGGGGGCCACTTCGAGGTACCAGGTGGTGCGGTCGTGGGGGCTGATGCCCGACGCGACCAGGGCGACGGCCGTCAGTCCCAGCAGGACCAGCGGTTCGAGCAGTCTCTTGTCATAGCTCACGGATCACCTTGCAGGGATTGCCGACGGCCAGTACGCGCGGCGGGATGTCGCGCGTGACGACGCTACCGCCGCCGAGCCACACGTTGTCGCCGATGGTGACGCCGGCGCAGACGATGACACCGCCGCTGAGCCACACGTTGTCGCCGATGGTGATGGGGGCGGCGGACTCCCAGCGCTGGCGGCGGGCCTCGTGGTCCTCGATGGGGTGCAGGGCGGTGAGCAGTTGTGCGCGGGGGCCGATGGAGACGTCGTCGCCGATGGTGATGGTGGCGCAGTCCATGAGGATGGCGTCGTAGTTGAGGAAGCTGTTGGAGCCCATGTGGATCTGGTAGCCGTAGTCGCACTGGAACCGCGGCATGACCCACGAGCCCTCGCCGAGTGAGCCGAAGAGCTTCGTGATGACGCCGGCCGAGCGGGTGGCGTTGAACTCGTCCACGAGCCGCTGTGCGGACAGGCGTTCCGCGACGAGTTCGGGGTCGGAGTCCTTGTAGAGCTCGCCGGTCATCATCCTCTGCTTCTCGGTGATCATCCTTCGAGGGTGCCCGAACGCAGCAGTGCGCGTGCGCGGAATGCGGCGATCTCCATCAGCGCCACGACGTCCGCGGCCTCGAAACCGGGGGGCGGCTCGACCGCGAGCACCACAGGTGTGGTGGTCGGCAGTGTGGGTCGAGGAGGTATCTGACATGCTGGTTCGACGGAAACCACCACAGGTGTTCTGGTGCCGACGGGGCCTGCGACGCGCCGGCGCAGCGCGTCGAGGAGTTCCTGTTCCGGTTTTCCCTTGAGCAGCAGCAGGACGAACGGGTCGGCGTCGAGCAGCCAGCCGACCTGCAGGGCCAGGGCGGCGCCGTGGCGGCACGGGAGTTCCCAGCCGCCGCAGTCGCAGTCGGCTTCGAGGTCGCCTATGCCGGGCAGCAGGTCCACTCCGGACTCCTCGGCGGCGAGGACGAGGTCGCGCGGCATGTCGTTGTCCAGCAGGGCGGCGATGTGGCCGGCGTGTTCGGCGACGCGGTCGAGGAACCGTCCCCATTGGACCTCGGAGAGCACCGGGAGGCTGACGGTGGTGCTGTAGACGGTGTCGTCGTCGTGGACCTGGGCGTGCAGGAGGCCGGGGCTCACGGTGATCGGGCCGACGACGCCGGCGTGGGCGTAGCGGCGGGCCAGGCGGATCAGGCCGGTGTCGAGGGCGGTGTCCGACAACGCCTTCGCCCAGGCCTTGCCCCACCAGGTGGTGGCGACGCGGCGCGTCACCTTGGGGAACGCGGCGAATCCGCGTGCGGTCACGGTGCGCTCCTCAGCTGGACGAGTTCAGCCAGTTCGGCGTCGGTGAGTTCGGTGAACGCGGACTCTCCCCCGTGCAGGACGGCGTCGGCGAGGTCGCGCTTGTCCTGCAGCAGCGCGGCGATGCGTTCCTCGACGGTGCCCTCGGTGACGAGCTTGTGCACCTGCACGGGCCTGGTCTGGCCGATGCGGTAGGCGCGGTCGGTGGCCTGGTCCTCGACGGCGGGGTTCCACCAGCGGTCGAAGTGGATGACGTGGTCGGCGCGGGTGAGGTTGAGGCCGGTGCCGGCGGCCTTGAGCGAGAGCAGGAACACGGGTGCGCGGCCGTTCTGGAAGTCGTCGACCATCCGCTCGCGCTGGGGCACGGGTGTGCCGCCGTGCAGGAACCGCGTGGGCTGCGTGATGTGCTGCTCGAGCAGCCGGGCCATGCCGACGTACTGGGTGAAGATCAGCGCCGAGCCGTCCTCGGCGACGATCGTGGCGAGCAGTTCGTCGAGCAGGTCGAGCTTGCCGGAGGTGCCCCGCAGCGTGGGGTGGCCGAGGTAGTGCGACGGGTGGTTGCAGATCTGCTTGAGCCCGGTCAGCAGTTTGAGCACGAGGCCGCGCCGGGCCATGCCGTCGCTCGACGCGATCTGCTCGAGGGTCTCCCTGGTCAGCGCCTCGTACAGCGCCGCCTGCTCGACGCTGAGCGAGACGTAGCGGTCGGTCTCGGTCTTGGCGGGCAGTTCGGGGGCGACGCCGGGGTCGGACTTGCGGCGGCGCAGCAGGAACGGCCGGACGACCTTGGCCAGCGTGTCGTCGGGGTGCGGCCAGCGGGTGCGGAACGCGCGGTGCGTGCCGAGCAGGCCCGGTGTCGTCCAGTCCAGGATGGACCACAGCTCCGACAGCGAGTTCTCGACCGGGGTGCCCGACAACGCGACGCGCGCGGCGGCGGGGATCGAGCGCAGTGCCTTGGCGGTGCCGGAGTGCGGGTTCTTGACGTGCTGGGCCTCGTCGGCGACGACCATGCCCCACGGGTGCGCGCGCAACGCCTCGGCGTCCAGGCGCATGGTGCCGTAGGTCGTGAGCACGACGCCTTCGGTGGCGAGGGTCCGTTGTGGACCGTGGTAGCGGATGACGGGTGTGCCGGGTGCGAAGCGGTGGATCTCGCGTTCCCAGTTGCCCAGCAGCGAGGCCGGGCAGACGACGAGCGTGGGCTGGTCGTGGCGGCGGTGCAGGTGCAGGGCGATGAGCGTGATGGTCTTGCCCAGGCCCATGTCGTCGGCGAGGCAGGCGCCCAGGCCGAGGCCGGTCATGTGGGCGAGCCAGCGCAGTCCGTGCAGCTGGTAGTCGCGCAGCCGCGCCTGCAACGCTGCGGGCTGCGGGAACTCCGGGACCGTGGTGATGGTGGTGGTGAGGCTGTGCGGGGCGACCTCGACGTGTTCGCCGCCGATGATCGCCACGCCGGTGAGCGCGGCGGTGACGGCCTGGGCCGCGGTGATGGGTTCGAGCCGTTGCCGGGCTTTGCGGCGCAGCTTCGGGTCGACCAGCACCCACTGGTCGCGCAACTTCACGATCGGCCGCGAGGCTTCGGCGACGAGGTCCATCTCGGCGTCGGTGAGCTCGGAGTCGCCGAGCGCGATCCGCCAGTCGAACGAGAGCAGGTCGCCTGCCTGGAGCGGGCCGCTGGGTTCGCCGATGACGGCTTTCGCGGACAGGTTCGTGGCGAGCTCGCGCGGCCAGTGGACCTCGATGCCGGTGCCGAGCAGTTCGCCGACCTCGTCGTCGGTGAGGTCGGCCTGGTCGAGCAGGCGTTGCAGCGGCGGCCAGTCGATGCGGGCCATCGCGCGGATGGCGTCGAGTTCGCGGCCGGAGCCGCGCACGTCGCGCGGGTAGGGGTCGGTGACGGCGCGGACCTGCACGATCGCCCGGAACCGCAGGTCGTCGGTGGTCTCGATGCGCAGCGACAGGGTGATCTGCTCGTCGGCCCAGGTCTTGAGCGCGGAGACGTCACAGGCGTCGGTGCCGGCGAACGGGCCTGTGCCGGTGCGGGGCAGCGTGTCGGCGACGGCGTCGAGGAACTGGCGGAGCAGGTCGTAGTCGCCGTGCGCGGCGAGCTGGCGCAGGTGCAGCTCGTCGGCGTGGTCGAGCGGTCCGGCGCGCCAGGTGTCGTGGCCACCGGCCGTCACGCCGGGCACGATCCGGCCGCGGGCGACGAGGGTGAGCGCGGTCGCGGCGGCCACCGCCCAGTAGCCGTCGCCGGACAGCGCCTCGGGTAAGGCTTCGAGCAGGGGTTTTCCGTGGAGCTGGCCGAATCTGGGCGGGTCGGCAGGCACGAACATACTCTGTACCGTACACCATACGGTACGGTAGTGTGCGGCTCGTGATCGAACACACGGGCAGCGGTGACCCGGCGCGGACGCTGGCGTTGCTGTGGCGCACCCAGGAACGCGTGTCGCGCAAGGGCAAGCCGGACCTGAGCGTGGACCGCATCGTGCAGGCGGGCATCGCGCTGGCCGACGCCGACGGGCTCAAGGCCCTGTCGATGCGGCGCGTGGCCGAGTCGCTGGGCGTGGGGACGATGTCGCTCTACACCTATGTGCCGGGCAAGGGCGAGCTCGTCGACGTCATGGTCGACACGGTGCAGGCCGCGACCGGGCGGGAACCGACGCAGGGCTGGCGCGCGCACCTGGCCTACGTGGCGCGGGAGAACCTGGCGCTCTACCGCCGGCACCCGTGGTTGCTGCTGGTGGCGCCGTCGCGCACGGTGCTGGGCCCGCAGGTGGCGGCGAAGTACGACTTCGAGCTGCGCGGGCTGGACGGCATCGGCCTGTCGGACGTGGAGATGGACTCGGTGCTCGAACTGGTGCTCGGCCACGTGCAGAACGCGGCACGGGGGCTGACGGCGGCCGCGGTGACCGAGAAGGAGACCGGGCTGACCGACCAGCAGTGGTGGGACGCGGCGGCGCCGGTCCTGATGACCGTGTTCGACCCGGCCCGCTACCCGGTGGCGGCACGGGTGGGCGGCGCTGTCGGGCAGGCGCACCAGAGCGCGTTCAGCCCGGAGCACTCGTTCGAGTTCGGGCTGGAGATGATCCTGGACGGGGTCGAGCGGCTGATCGGGTCGCGTGCGCTGTAACTCCTGAGTGACACCTGCCGGGATGCGTCGTTAATTCCCACGTGGTGCCGTTGAGGTGCCTACAGTTACGCCACGCCGATCAACTTCACCGCTGGGAGGCCCGCTCGTGGTGATCGACTCGCAGCCCCGGCAGGCGCTGGTGCGCCGGTTCACCGGCCTGGCGCGGTCGACCCCTGGGCGGCTGAGCCTGATCGTGGTGGTGCTGGTCGTGGCCAGTCTCGCCAGTGGCTGGCTGACGACGTGGAGCGTGAACCGCCAGGAGCGGGCGCTGGAGGACCTGGCGACGCGGTCGGAGCCCCTGGCGCACGCGGCGCAGGAGGTCTACCGGGCGTTGCAGGACGCGGACGCGACGGCGGCGAGCGCGTTCCTGTCCGGCGGGCTGGAGCCCTCCCAGCTGCGCGAACGCTACGAGGCGGACATCGCGCAGGCGCAGGCGGCGCTGTCGGTCGCGACGGCCTCCTCCCCCGACCTCACGGCCACGCTCGCGGCGCAGCTGCCGGTCTACACGGGGCTGATCGAGACGGCGCGCTCGAACAACCGCCAGGGCTTCCCGGTGGGCGCGGCGTACCTGCGTGAGGCGTCGGGGCTGATGCGCACGCAGCTGCTGCCGGCGGCGCAGGAGCTGTACCGGGCGGAGACCGACCGGGTGGCCCGCGCGCAGGACGAGGCGAACTTCCCGGTCGTGCCGGTGCTGGTGGCGCTGGCGTTCGTGGTCGGGCTGGTGCTGATCCAGCGCTACCTCACCCGCAAGACGAACCGGCTGCTCAACGTCGGCCTGCTGGTGGCGACGGGGGCGGCCGCGCTGTCGCTGTTGTGGGTGACGACGGTGTCGGTGCTGGTCATGAACGACGTGGCGGACTCTCGTGACGCCTCGGAGAAGGTCGACGTGCTGGCGCAGGCGCGGATCGCGACGCTGACCGCCCGCGGCGAGGAGACGCTGACGCTGGTCGCGCGGGGTGCCGGCCAGTCCTACGAGAAGAACTTCGTCGAGGTCTCCGGACGCCTCGAAGGCCTGCTGGAGCGCGCCAAGGCGCTGGAGAGCACCGAGGCCGTCGACCAGGCGCTGCGGGAGTTCCGGCAGTGGCAGCAGGTCCACCAGCGCATCCGCGAGGCCGACGACGCGGGGCAGTACAACGACGCGGTGGCGCTGATCGGCAACCCGCACTTCGACTCGCTGGACCAGTCGCTGGTGCGGTCGATCGGCGAGGCGCGGCAGGACTTCAGCGACGAGGTGGCGGTGGCGCGGTCGTCGCTGGCCGGCACGGCGGTCGGGGTGCTGGTGCTCGCGCTGATCAGCGCGGCGGGATCGACGATGGGGCTGTGGCAGCGCCTGAAGGAGTACCGATGAGGCGACTGGCGCTGGCGGCGGTGCTGCTGCTCGGTGCGTGTTCGGCGGGACCGGCGCCGAGCGAGGTGGTGCCGCGCAGTGCCGCGGCTCCGCAGCCGGCGAACGCGAGCACGGTCTCGGCGGCGCCGAGCAGTGCGGCGGGTGCGCCGTCGTGCGACGCGACGGCGAGCCTGCGGCCGGGACCGTTGCCCCAGGCAGGTCAGATGCCCGCGGGGTCGACGATGGCGAAGATCGCGCAGCGCGGCCGGTTGATCGCCGGGGTGGACCAGAACTCGTTCCTGATGGGGTTCCGCAACTCCTTCACCGGCGAGATCGAGGGCTTCGACGTCGACGTGGCGCGCCAGATAGCGAAGGCCGTGTTCGGCGACGAGAAGAAGGTGCAGTTCAAGGTCGTGACGTCGGCCGAGCGCATCCCGATGCTGCAGAGCGGCGCGGTCGACGTCGTGGTCCGCACCATGACCATCACGTGCGACCGGCTCGAGGACGTGGACTTCTCGCAGGTCTACTACCAGGCGGGGCAGCGGGTGCTGGTGCGCCGCAACTCCGGGATCACCGGGGTGGAGGGGCTCGCGGACAGGCGGGTGTGCGTGGCGTCGGGGTCGACGTCGCTGGGCAACGTGGTGAACCGGGCGAAGACGACGGTGAGCGTGCCGAACTGGACGGACTGCCTGGTCATGCTGCAGCAGGGGCAGACCGACGCGATCTCGACCGACGACACGATCCTGGCGGGGCTGGCGGCGCAGGACCCCTACACCGAGGTCGTGGGGGCGCGGTTCACCGACGAGTCCTACGGCGTCGGTGTGCCCAAGGGCCAGGAGGACCTGGTGCGGTTCGTCAACGGCGTGCTGGAGCGGATGCGCACCGACGGCACGTGGAGCGGGATCTACGGGCGGTGGCTCACGCCGCTGGGTCCGGCACCGGCGCCGCCTGTCGCGCGTTATCGGGACTAGGAGGGGTCCGCCGATGAGTGATGAGCTCGATCTGCCCGGGACCGGGCCGTCGACGGCGCCGGGAACGGCACCCTGGTCGGTGTCGCAGGAGGTGTCGCGGTCGAACTCGGGACGCACGCGCCGCGGCAGTGCCCGGTCGATGAGCCGCGGGCGCCTCGGTGCCGGCCTGGTCGAGGTGCCGCGGGTGCCCTACCGGGATCCGAAGACCGCGGTGCTGGAGAACCCCGAGGTCCCCGAGGCCAAGCGGTTCTGCTCGAAGTGCGGCAAGAAGGTCGGGCGGCGCAAGGACGGCAAGCCGGGCCGGGTGGAGGGGTTCTGCCCGCAGTGCGGGCACGCGTACTCGTTCACGCCGAAGCTGGCGCCCGGTGAGGTGCTGCACGACCAGTACGAGGTGCTGGGCTGCCTGGCGCACGGCGGCCTGGGGTGGCTGTACCTGGCGCTCGACCACGCGGTGAGCGACCGGTGGGTGGTGCTCAAAGGCCTGCTGGACTCGGGTGACGCCGATGCGATGGCGGCGGCGCTGGCGGAACGCCGGTTCCTGGCCGAGGTCGAGCACCCGAACATCGTGAAGATCCACAACTTCATCCGCCACGAGAGCAGTGCGAGCGGCAAGCTCGTCGAGTACATCGTGATGGAGTACGTCGGCGGCGAGTCGATCAAGGACATGATCACGTCGCGGCGCCGCGACGGCCGAGGCGACGAGGCGTTGCCGCTGGCGCAGGCCATCGCCTACGTGCTGGAGATCCTGCCCGCGGTCGGCTACCTGCACGGCGTCGGGCTGCTGTACTGCGACTTCAAGCCGGACAACATGATCCACACCGAGGAGCAGCTCAAGCTCATCGACCTGGGGGCGGTGCGGCGCATCGACGACCACCACTCCCCCATCTACGGCACGATCGGCTACCAGGCGCCGGAGATCCGCGCGATCGGGCCGTCGGTCTTCTCCGACATCTACACCGTCGGGCGCGCGCTGGCGGTGATGAGCTTCCCGTTCGACTTCCGCGGCCGCTGCAAGGACCGGCTGCCGACCGTGGACGAGCAACCGCTGCTGGGCCGGTTCTCCTCATTCCACCGGCTGCTGCTGCGCGCCACGAACCCGAACCCGGAGCTGCGGTTCTGCTCGGCGGAGGACATGGCCGAGCAGCTCACGGGCGTGCTGCGCGAGGTGCTGGCGATCGAGGACGGCGTGCCGCGGCCTGGTCCGTCGCGGCAGTTCACGCCGGAACGCCGCCGCTTCGGCGTGGAGGGCACGCTCGACCTGTCCGAGGTGGCGCTGGCGTTGCCGGCGCCGAGCGTGAGCACCTCCGACGCGGCCGCGTCGTGGCTGGCGACGGCGACGGCATCGGATCCGGTGGGCCTGCGCAAGGCACCGGAGGTCACGGTGGAGGTGCGGCTGCGGATCGTGCGGGTGTTGATCGAGTCCGGTGACACCGAGGCGGCGATGCGCGAGCTGGAGTCGCTGACGGCGCCGTCGATGTTCGACGAGCCGGAGCTCGACCCGGCGGAGGACTGGCGCCCGGACTGGTACCGGGGCCTGGCGGCGCTGGTCGACGGACGGCCGGGGGACGCGCTGGGGCTGTTCGACGCGGTGTTCTCGGCGGTGCCGGGTGAGGCGGCCCCGAAGCTGGCGCTGGGCGTGTGCGCGGAGGCCGTCGGGGACCTCAAGGGCGCGGCGGGCTGGTACGAGCTGGTGTGGCATACGGATCACTCGTACGTGTCGGCGGCGTTCGGGCTGGCGCGGGTGCTGCTGGCGTGCGGTGACCGCGCCAGGGCCGTCGAGGTGCTGCTGTCGGTCCCGGACACGTCGTCGCAGCACCTGGCGGCGCAGATCGCGGCGGTCCGCGCGCAGCTGGGCGACTGCGGTGCGGAGGACCTCGTCGCGGCCGGGGAACGGTTGCGCGCCTTGGACATCGACGTCCATTCGCACACCCAGCTGTCGGCGGAGGTGCTGGAGGCGGCGTACGACTACGTGACCCGCAATCAGGCCGCCGAGGGCAGGGTGCTGGACTGTGCACTCTCCGAACACGAGCTTCGGCTGGGTCTAGAGGCGCGCTATCGCACGCTGGCCCGGTTCGCGGCCACGCCGGAGGAACGGATCGCATTGGTGGACCGCGCGAACGCGGTAAGGCCTAGGACGTTGGTTTGATGGACACCCTGAAGTGCCCGGAGTGCTTCGCGCCCGTCGCGGCGGAGGACCGGTTCTGCGAGGCGTGCGGACGCAACCTGCTGGTCCGCCGCACGCCGCTGGGCGGACCGACCGGTCCCGCGCAGGCCTCGTGCATCCTGTGCGGGTCGCCCGACATCGACGACGAGGACTACTGCACCCAGTGCGGCCGGCACCAGCCCTCGGCGCGTGACCGGGTCGAGTACACGCTGGGCGCGGTCTCGGGTGTGTCGGACCGCGGCAAGCGGCGGGCGCGCAACGAGGACTCGATGGCGTTCGGCCACGTCGCGGGCAAGGGTGTCGCCGCCGTCGTCTGCGACGGTGTGGCCTCGTCCGAACGCGCGGAGCAGGCCTCGCAGGCCGCCGCCGACGCCGCGGTGGACGTGCTGCTCAACGCCCTGATCGACACCGCCGACGCCGAGCAGGCGATGGTCGACGCGGTCGCCGCGTCGTGCTTCGCGGTGGAGCAGCTGGTGGAGAACGAGCCCATGGAGCCGGGTGCCCGCGGTGTCGCACCGTCGTGCACGTTCGTGTCCGCGCTGGTCACGGGGTCGTCGGTGACGATCGGCTGGGTCGGCGACTCGCGCGCGTACTGGCTGTCGGACGAGGGCTCCAAGCAGCTCACGACGGACGACACGTGGGCGGCGCAGCTGGTGTCGGAGGGTGTGCTGACCGAGGAACAGGCGCGCACGGACCGCCGCGCGCACGTGCTGTCGCGGTGGATCGGCGCGGACGCCGGCCGGGTCGAGCCGCAGGTCGTGACGGTGCAGCCGACCTCGCCGGGGGTGTTCCTGCTGTGTTCGGACGGGCTGCACAACTACCGGCCCGAGCCCGAGGACCTGCAGCCGCTGCTGCCGTGCGGGCCGGAGGAGTTCGTGAAGGTCGCGCTGGACGCGGGCGGGCACGACAACATCACCGTGGTGCTGGTGCCGTTCGCGCCGGAGCCGTAGAAGTTCACTCCTTGCAGTGATCCACCGCCGGCTGACCGGTCATCATGGTCCGATGAGGAGGGCGGTGTTGATCGCGTTGGCGGTGGTTGTCACCATCGTCGCCGTGGTCTTCACCTTCCAGCGCAAGCTCGTGTACTTCCCCTCCCCCGGTCCGCTGCCGAGCGCGGACGAGGTGCTGCCCGGCGGGCGTGACGTCCGGCTGGTGACGGCGGACGGCCTGATGCTCGACGGCTGGCACTTCGAGCTGCCCGACGCGCCGGTGACGGTGCTGGTGTTCCCGGGCAACGGCGGCAACCGCGAGGGCCGGGTGTCACTGGCGCGGGCGCTCACCTCGCGCGGGTTGTCGGTGCTGCTGTTCGACTACCGCGGCTACGGCGGCAATCCCGGCCTGCCCTCGGAGGAGGGGCTGACCTTCGACGCGCGGGCGGCGCTGGACCTGATCGACGGGCCGGTCGTCTACTTCGGCGAGTCGCTGGGCGCGGCGGTGGCCGCGGAGCTCGCGACGTACCGCGCCCCCAAGGGCATGGTGCTGCGCTCACCGTTCACGTCGCTGGCGGCGGCGGGGTCGCACCACTACCCGTGGCTGCCGGTGAAGATGCTGTTGCAGGACAAGTACCCGGTGGTGGAGCGGGTGTCCACCCTGGACGTGCCGACCGTGGTGCTGCTGGGGACGAAGGACTCGATCGTGCCGCCCGCGCAGAGCCGTGAGGTGGCGACGGCGGCGCGCGCCAGGCTCGTCGAGATCGACGGCGCGGACCACAACGACGAGGTGCTGCTGTCGGGCCCGCAGGTCATCGACGCGGTGCTGTCGGTCAGCTGAGCGGCGCGATCTCACCGGAGCCGCGGGGCACGAGCGCGGCGGGGACGACGGCGTGCACGGGCGGTGAGGTGTCGCCGTCGATGCGGGCGAGGATGAGCTCGGCGGCCTTGCGGCCGATGCCGGGGACGTCCTGGCGCACGACGGTGACGGCGGGGTCGAGCAGGTCGGCGAGCGGGAAGTCGTCGAAGCCGATGACGGCGACGCGCCGGTGCAGGTCACGGGTGCGCAGGATGCGCATGGCGCCGACGGTGACGAGGTTCTGGGCGGTGAACAACGCCGTGGGCGGCCGGTCGAGGTCGAGCAGCGCGGCGGTGGCGGTCTCGGCGACGTCGACGCCGTGCAGGCCGGTGCGCACGAGCTCCTCGCGCAGGGTGAGACCGGCCTGGGCGAGGCCTTCGAGGTAGCCGGTGTAGCGCTCCTGGCTGGTCCACAGGGTGCTGCGGTCGCCGAGGAACGCGATGTCGCGGTGACCCAGGGCGGCGAGCTCGAGCACGGCGGCGCGGGAGCTGTCGCGGTTGGTGGTGGTGACGCAGTCGGTGCCGCCGAAGGTGGGCGGCCGGTCGACGAGCACCATCGGGGTGCCGCGTTCGCGTTCGTGCTGCAGCGCGTCCTGGTGGCCGCCGGCGGCCATGACGACGACACCGTCGACGCGGCGCGCGGACAGCGACAGCAGCAGTTCGCGTTGCAGGGTGTGGTCGTCCTCGGTGCTGCCGGCGAGCACGAGCACACCGCTGCGCCGGGCGTGGTCCTCGACGGCGCGCAGCAGGGCGGCGTCGAAGGGGTTGGAGAGGTCTTCGAACAGCACGCCGATGGTGGCGCTGCGGCGGTCGGAGCGGCGCAGGCTGCTGGCGGTGAGGTTGGGCCGGTAGCCCAGGCTGCGGGCGGCGGCGCGGACGCGGTCGGTGACCTCGGCGCCCGCTCCGGGCAGGTCGTTGATCACGCGCGAGACCGTCTTGATGCTGACCTTCGCCAGCGCCGCGACGTCGCGCATCGTGGGTTCACGTCTCTCGCCGGCCTGACCCATGTCCCGCCCCGCTCACGTCCTACGACTCTTGCGTCAACGATGACGCAACGGTATACCCGACTCCATCAAAACGTAGCCGCTCCACCGCAACTCGCGGTGAGTCCGCGTAGGGCCGGTTACGTCAACGTTGACGTAGGAGTTGTCATGCGCAGAACGGCCGGGGTTGTCGGCGCAGCGGCGTTGCTCGTGTTCGCCACCGCGTGCGGGGGCGGTGGGTCCTCCGGCGGTGCGGCGACGCTGGTGGGCCTGGTGACGAAGACGGACACGAACCCGTTCTTCGTGAAGATGAAGGAGGGCGCGCAGCAGGCGGCGACGTCGTCGGGGGCGACGGTGCAGTCGTTCGCGGGCAAGCAGGACGGCGACAACCAGTCGCAGGTCGACGCGATAGAGAACCTGATCGCCTCGGGCGCGAAGGGCATCCTGATCACGCCGAGCGACTCGAAGGCGATCGTGCCGTCGGTGGACAAGGCGCGGGAGGCGGGCCTGCTGGTGATCGCGCTGGACACGCAGCTGGAGCCGGCGGACGCCGCCGACGCGACGTTCGCGACCGACAACTACAAGGCAGGTCTGCTGATCGGGCAGTGGGCGAAGGCGAAGTTCGCCAAGGACGGCAAGCAGGCCAAGATCGCGCTGCTGGACCTCAACCCGAACCAGGTGTCGGTGGACGTGCAGCGCGACCAGGGGTTCCTGGAGGGCTTCGGCGTCGACGTGAAGGACAAGAACCGCATCGGCGACGAGTCCGACCCGCGGATCGTGGGCCACGACGTGACCGACGGTGCCCCGGAGGGTGGCCGAACGGCGATGGAGAACCTGCTGCAGAAGGACCCCGGGATCAACCTGGTCTACACCATCAACGAGCCTGCGGCGGCGGGCGCCTATGAAGCGCTGAAGGCGGCGGGCAAGGAGAAGGACGTCGTCATCGTCTCGGTCGACGGCGGCTGTCCGGGCGTGGACAACGTGAAGGCGGGCGTGATCGGCGCGACCTCGCAGCAGTACCCGCTCAAGATGGCGCAGCTGGGCGTGGAGGCGGTCTCGAAGTTCGCCAAGGACGGCTCCAAGCCGCAGAACACCGACACCGGCGTCACGCTGATCACCGACCAGCCGGCCGAGGGCGTGGAGTCGAAGGACTCGGCGTTCGGCCTGCAGAACTGCTGGGGCTGAGCCATGACGGCCGTGGTGGAGCAGCGGGACCGTTCGCTGCTGACACGCGTGCAGCACGTGCTGCACGCCCAGGCGACGATCGGCCCGGCGGTGGTGCTGCTGACGTCGGTGATCGTGTTCGCACTGTTGTCGGAGCGGTTCCTGACGCCGGGCAACATCTCGCTGATCCTGCAGCAGGTCGCGGTGGTGGGCACGCTCGCGGTGGGGCAGACGATCGTGATCCTGACGGCGGGCATCGACCTGTCGTGCGGGGCGATCATGGTGCTGACCTCGATCGTGATGGCGAAGGTCGCCTCGGAGACCGGTCTGCCGGGGTTGCCCGCGTTGCTGCTGGGGTTCCTGGTGGGCACGGTGTGCGGCCTGCTCAACGGGATGCTGGTGACGCGGCTGAAGCTGCCGCCGTTCATCGTCACGCTGGGCACGCTGAACGTGTTCTTCGCGTTGAACCTCTGGTATTCGGGCAGCGCCACGATCCGCGGCTCGGACATGCCGTCGCTGCTGCTGTGGACCGGGCAGACGTTCACCGTCGGCGGCACGCGCATCACCTACGGCTCGATCCTGCTGGTGGTGCTGGTGGCGGCGATGGCGTTCGTGCTGAAGAACACCGCGTGGGGCCGGCACGTCTACTCCACCGGTGACGACCTGGAAGCGTCGCGCCTGTCGGGCATCCGCACGGCTCGGGTGCTCTTGAGCGTGTACGCGACGGCAGGCCTGATCTACGCGGTGGCGGCGTGGACGCTGATCGGCCGGATCGCCTCGGCGAGCCCGCAGGCGGGCCAGACCGACAACCTGGACTCGATCACCGCGGTGGTGATCGGCGGGACGTCGCTGTTCGGCGGCCGCGGCGCGGTGGTGGGGTCGCTGATCGGCGCGCTGATCGTCGGCGTGTTCCGCAACGGCCTGGCGCTGGCCGGGGTGGACGTGCTGTGGCAGACGATGGCGGTCGGTGTGCTGATCATCGTGGCGGTGTCGCTGGACCAGTGGATCAGGAAGGTGAAGGCATGACCACCCCGATCCTGCAGGCGACGGGCCTGGTCAAGCGGTACGGGAAGGTGACGGCGCTGGCGGGCTCGGACCTGGAGCTGCTGCCGGGCGAGATCCTCGCGGTGATCGGCGACAACGGCGCGGGCAAGTCGTCGCTGATCAAGGCCTTGTCGGGGGCGGTGGTGCCGGACGAGGGCGAGGTCCTGCTCGACGGCTCCCCCGTGTCGTTCTCCACGCCCTTGGACGCGCGCAACGCGGGCATCGAGACGGTGCACCAGTCGCTGGCGGTCTCCCCGTCGCTCGACATCGCCGCGAACCTGTTCCTGGGCCGCGAACTGCGCCGCAAGGGCGTGCTCGGCTCGGTGTTCCGGATGCTCGACCGCGCCGGCATGCGGGAGGAGGCGCGCCGCCAGCTCGACGCGCTGGGGATCATGACGATCCAGAACCCCGGCCAGGCGGTGGAGACCCTGTCGGGCGGCCAGCGCCAGGCCGTCGCGGTGGCACGCGCGGCGGCGTTCGGCAGCCGCGTCGTGATCATGGACGAGCCGACGGCGGCGCTGGGCGTGCGGGAGTCCCGCGCGGTGCTGGACCTGATCCTGCAGGTCCGCGACCGCGGCCTGCCGGTGATCCTGATCAGCCACAACATGCCGCACGTGTTCGAGGTGGCCGACCGCATCCACATCCAGCGCCTGGGCCGCCGCAAGGCGGTGGTGGACCCGAAGTCGGTGTCGATGTCGGACGCGGTGGCGATCATGACCGGCGCCATGGAACCGCCCAGCTGACCTCGAAGGGGTTGTCGATCAGGTACCGCCACCGGCCGTCCGCGCCTCTGCGTGCGACGCCGGTGGCGGTGCCGTTGCGGGTGAGGCGTCAGTGAGCGAGTTCGCGCAGCACTGACTCCAGTGGTGCGATGAGGTTGCGCGAGGCCATGAGCTCCTCGGAGACCATCACCGAGTTCGTGGTGAGCCGCCGCCAGAACTGGCCTCGCACGGGCACTTCGACGATGTCGAGGGCGAAGACCGGTGCGTGACCGAGCTCGCCGGTGAGCTGCGCGACGATCTCGTGGAGCACCTCGGAGAAGTTCGCCCTGCGGTCGTGGTCCTTGTGGGTCACCCACTCGTCGTAGGCGGGGCGCAGCTGCTGCGGCAGGCCGACGGGCCAGCGGCCGGGAACGGCCTCGGCACCGCCGGACACCGACTGCGCCCACCACCGGTCCCACGCCGAGCCGAACGTCTCCGGCACCGCGACGCCGTGCAGGCGCGGGACGGGTGGGGTCAGCGGCGGAATGGAGTCGGCGGTGGGTGTGCTGATGCCGAGCGCGTCGCGGACGTAGAGCGTGAAGGTGTCACCGTTGCCGCTGGACACCTGCCACGTGGAATCCCCAGGAAAGTGCATGTTCCACGGTAGCGAGGTCTACAACGGCACGGCGTCCAGCGCCTTGTAGATCCGCTTGTCGCTGATCGTGTACCGCGTCTTGATCGTCTGAGCGAAATAGGACAGGCGCAGTTCCTCGATCATCCACCGGATCTCGTCGAGTTCGGGCGAGGGCTCGTCGGCCGGCGTCTGCGCCCGCAGTTCCCGGTACTCGGCGTGGACCTGGTGAACCTGTGCCGTCCAGTCGAGGTCGCGGCGCGGGTTCTCGGGCAGCTTCTCGATGCGCCGCGCGATGCCCTTGAGGTAGCGCACCAGGTCGGGCAGCCGGTCGTAACCGGTGTTGGTGACGAAACCCTTGTACACCAGCGAGTTGAGGTGTGCGCGGATGTCGTTGGCCGAGTCCGGTGCACCTTTGAGGCCGCTCAGTGCCAGTTCGGCCTCGTGCGCGGCTTCGAGGACCTTGCGGACCTCCTGCACGACGACCCAGGTGGTGTCGTTCAGCGCGGCCTGGACCTTCTTGAGCTGGGCGGCGTAGGACTTGGCGTCCCAGGCGGGCTCGCCCATGAGCCGGTCGACGGCGGCCATGATGCAGTCCGACAGCAGCGCGGCGACGCCGCCGTGGGGGTTGCGGGTGAGGGCGAGCTTGGCGGCGTTGTCGAGGTGGCGCTGCAGGTGCTTGACCGGTGAGTTGACGCCGAGCAGCAGGAGTCTGCGCACGCCGCGGCGGTGCGCGTAGGCCTGGCGGCCCTGGGTGTCGAGGACCTTGATCGCGACGCTCTCGCCCCGGTCGAGCAGCGACGGGTAGGCGGTGACGGTGATGCCGGACTGCCGTTGCTCGATGGTCTTGGGCAGGGCGTCGAAGTCCCACGTCGTCAGGCCGGTGCGCTCGAGGTGCCCGGCGGCCTGGCTCAGCGACGCGCGGACCTCGTCGCGCAGCTTCTCCTTCAGCGCCGCGATGTCCTTGCCTTCGGCGAGGGTGCGGTTCTGGTCGTCGACGACCTGGAAGGTGAGCTTGAGGTGGTCGGGAACGGCGTCGAACTGCCAGTCCTCGCGCTGCACGGTCACGCCGGTCAACGCCCGCAGTTCCCGTTCGACACCGCTGAGCAGGCTGGTGTCCTTGGGGTTGATGCGCGAGAGGACGGCGGTGGCGACGTCGGGGACGGGCACGAAGTTGCGGCGGATCTGCTTGGGCAGCGAGCGGATGAGCGCGACGACGAGGTCGTGGCGCAGGCCGGGGATCTGCCAGGAGAACGCGTCGTCGTCGAGCGCGGTGAGCGCGGGCAGCGGGAGCTGGACGGTGACGCCGTCGTTCTTCGTGCCGGGCTCGAAGTGGTAGCTCAGCGGCAGTGTGAGCTCGCCCTGGCGCCACTGGTCGGGGTAGGCGTCGGGGGTGACGTCGGCGCGGTCGTTGACCAGCATGTCCTTGGTGAAGGTGAGCTGGTTCTTGTCCTTCTGCTTCTTCCACCACGAGTCGAAATGCCGCGCGGACACGACCTCGGGTGCGACGCGTTTGTCGTAGAAGTCGTACAGCGTCTCCTCGTCGACGACGATGTCGCGGCGCCGTGCCCGGTTCTCCAGCTCGCCGACCTCGTCGAGCAGCGCGCGGTTGGTGTGGAAGAACCGGTGGTGCGTGGTCCACTCCCCCTGCACCAGCGCGTGGCGGATGAACAGCTCACGGGAGAGTCCGGGGTCGATGCGGCCGTAGTTGACCTTGCGGCCGGCGACGATCGGCACCCCGTAGAGCGTGACCTTCTCCAGGGCGACGACGCTGCCGCGTTTGCTCTCCCAGTGCGGTTCGCTGTACTGGCGTTTGACGACGTGCTCGCCGAGGCGTTCGGCCCATTCGGGTTCGATCTTGGCGGCGATGCGGCCCCACAGGCGGCTGGTCTCGACGAGTTCGGCGGCCATCACCCACTGCGGTGGCTTCTTCGCCAGCGCCGAGCCGGGGAAGATCGCGAACTTGGCGTTGCGGGCGCCGAGGAACTCGGTGAGAGGCCGCCGTTTCTCGCCGGGGGCCTGCTTCTTGACGACGTCCTGGACGCCGATGTGGCTGAGCAGCCCGGACAGCAGCGCGATGTGGATGTTGCGCGGGTCGCCGGGCTGGTCGTTGACGTGCATGCCGATCTGCTTGGCGACCTGGCGCAGCTGCAGGTAGATGTCCTGCCACTCGCGCACGCGCAGGTAGTTGAGGAACTCGGCCTTGCAGCGCTTGCGGAACTGGTTGCCGCTCAGTTCCTTCTGCTGTTCCTTGAGGTACTGCCACAGGTTGAGGAACGTGGTGAAGTCGGATTCCTTGTCGACGAACCTCGCGTGCTGCTGGGTCGCGGCTTCCTGCTGGTCGGCGGGGCGTTCGCGGGGGTCCTGGATGGACAGTGCCGCGGCGATGATCATGACCTCTTTGAGGCAGCCGGTGGTGTCGGCCTCGAGGACCATGCGGCCCAGGCGCGGGTCGACCGGCAGTGCGGCGAGCTTGCGGCCGGTCGGGGTGAGCTTCTTCTCGGCGGCGTTGATCGCGCCGAGCTCTTGGAGCAGGCCGATGCCGTCGTTGATGTTGCGCGAGTCGGGCGGGTCGATGAACGGGAACGCCGCGATGTCGCCCAGGCCGATGTTGGTCATCTGCAGGATGACGCTGGCGAGGTTGGTGCGCAGGATCTCCGCGTCGGTGAACTCGGGGCGGGCCTCGAAGTCCTCCTCGGAGTACAGGCGGATGCAGATGCCTTCGCTGACGCGGCCGCAGCGGCCCTTGCGCTGGTTGGCCGACGCCTGGCTGATGGGTTCGATCGGCAGGCGCTGGACCTTGAGGCGGTGGCTGTAGCGGGAGATGCGGGCGTTGCCGGGGTCCACGACGTACTTGATGCCCGGCACGGTGAGGCTGGTCTCGGCGACGTTGGTGGAGAGCACGACGCGCCGGCCGGTGTGCCGCTGGAACACCCGGTGCTGCTCGCCCACGCTCAGCCGCGCGTAGAGCGGGAGGATCTCGGTGTTGCGCAGGTCCTCCTGCTTGAGGGCGTCGGCGGTGTCGCGGATCTCGCGTTCGCCGGAGAGGAACACCAGGACGTCGCCGGGGCCTTCGGCCTGCAGCTCGCGGACGGCGTTGATGATGCCCTGGGTCTGGTCGTCGTCCTCCTCCAGCGGCCGGTAGCGGGTCTCGACGGGGTAGGTGCGGCCGGAGACCTCGATGACCGGGGCGTCGCCGAAGTGCTGGCTGAAGCGCTGCGGGTCGATCGTGGCGGAGGTGATGACGACCTTGAGGTCGGGGCGGCGCGGCAGGAGCTGCTTGAGGTAGCCGAGCAGGAAGTCGACGTTGAGGCTGCGTTCGTGGGCCTCGTCGATGATGATCGTGTCGTAGCGCGACAGGGTGGCGTCGGTCTGGATCTCGGCGAGCAGGATGCCGTCGGTCATGAGCTTGACCAGCGTCTCGTCACCGGACTGGTCGGTGAACCGGACCTTGTAGCCGATCGTGTCACCGAGCTTGGTGCCCAGCTCCTCCGCGACGCGTTCGGCGACGGTGCGCGCGGCGATGCGGCGCGGCTGGGTGTGGCCGATCTGACCGGTGATGCCGCGGCCCAGTTCCAGGCAGATCTTGGGCAGCTGCGTGGTCTTGCCCGACCCGGTCTCGCCGGCGACGATCACGACCTGGTGGTTCGCGATCAGCTCTTTGATGTCGTCCTTGCGCTGGCTGACCGGCAGCTCGGCCGGATAGCTGATCTTGGGAACGGACTCCCTGCGCAGCGCGACCTTGAGCGCGGCCTCGTCGATCTGGGCGGCGATCTCCTCGGTGATCTTCTTGCGCGCCAGGGGGTCTTTGACCTTGCGTGCGCCGTCGAGGCGCCTGGCGAGCCGGCGTTGATCACGCGGCATGAGCTCGGGCAGGCGTTTGTGCAGTTCAGCGTGCGGGGTGTCCATTTGGGTTCAAGGATAGACAGGGCGTGCGGGTTCGCTCGCGTCAATAACCGCCAGACCCCGTCACCGGCGTGGCGGCACGGACGTGGCGGGCTTCTCGGGGCCGGTCGGTCACGCGGTGTCGTCCGCGTCTGACCTGCGGCAACGCCCGGAGTGGCTGGTCGGCCGGCTCGTGCTGCCGCCCGCGGGTGAGATCGCCTACTCCGCGGCGAGACGTGGCTCGCGGCGCAGCCGAGCCCCAGAACGCGTGTTCGCTTCAGGTCGCCCGGCCTCGCTCGCCCGGCCGGGTTGATGGCCGGCAGGACGAAATCACGGCATCGGGTGGTTTCTGACCTGCGGTGATGTCAAGGCTTCAAAAATTGTCAGACCCTCTCGCTAGCGTTCTGGGCATGGACCTGAACGTGTTCTGGGGCCTGGCGGAGTTCTCCGGTGTGGAGGCCTCCGGTCAGGACGGCCGGCTGGAGCGGCGCACCGCCGCCCCGGCCGCGGTGCGCGCGCGGGTTCCGGGGACGAGTGCGTTGTTCAGGAAGGTGGCGTGATGGCCGTGCCCGTGGATGTTCCGGTCGACGTGGTGGTGTGGCGGGCTCCCGGCCCGGCGACCTTTCCGGAGGCGGCGGCCCGCTATGCGGAGCTGCGGTCCTCGCCGCTGGGCGCGTTCGAGCCCGCGGTGGCGGCGTTCGTGCGGGAGTTGAGGCGCACGTCGCCCGATCCCGGGTCGCCGGTGTCGTGGGATCAAGCGCTGACGGTGGGCGTGGACGCGGTGATCGTGCACGTGGTGTGGCCGGGGCAGCGTCAGGTGCTGGATCTGGTGGCGTTGCTGGCGTCGCGGCACGGGCTGGTGTGTTTCGAGCCCGCGCGCCAGGCCGCGATGTCCTGACGCAGCGAGGTCTTCGTGTCCTGCGGCGCGAAGGACACGTCGACGGCGTTGGTGGCGATGCTGGCCAGGGCGTCGTCGTCGAAGCCGAGGTGCTCGCGCAGCAGGCGGTATTCGCCGGTGAGCGTGGTGCCGGTGGAGGCGGGGATGTCGGTGCTGAGCGTGACGGTCAGCCCGGCGTCGACGAGCAGTGGCAGCGGATGAGAGGAGAGGGATTCGACCAGTCCCAGCGCGACGTTCGACGACGGGCAGGCTTCGAGCGGTATGGCGCGGTCCCGCAGCAGCGCGACGACTTCCGGGTCGTCGAGCGCCCGGAACCCGTGCCCGATCCGGTCGGCGAGCCCGACGGTCACGGCTTCGGCGACACTGGGTGCTCCGCAGCACTCCCCGGCGTGGTGCACGAGTCCGACCCCGGCTTCGCGGGCGTCTCGGAACACGGCGGCGAACGGGGTGAGCGGGTAGTCCTCCGCTCCGGCCGTTCCGATGGCCACGACCCGCGGGTGTGCCAGAGCGAGCCGCAGTGAGTCGCGCAGTCGCGTTACCGATCGCTTCCTGGGGTGGTCCACGATCACACGGCATTCGATGCCGTGGGCGGCCTGTCCTGCGGCGAGCCCGGACAACACCGCTTCGAGCGGCATGTCCGGATCACCGAGTCGTTCTCCGTGCGCTGCCGCGGTGAACGTGACTTCGGCGTACCGGGTCCCCTGCGCTGCTTCCTCGGCGCAGAACTCGTACGCGATCCGGTGGAAGTCCTCGGCTCGCCGCAGGCAGTCCCGCACCGCCCCGTTGCGGGCGGCGAACTGCGCGAAGCCGTCGAACGCCCCTGCCTGCACGGCGGGGACGTCGACGCCGTGGTGCTCGGCGAGTTCCGCGAGGGTGTCCGTGCGCACGGTGCTTTCGAGGTGCACGTGCAGGTGGGCTTTGGGCAGCGCCGCGAGGTCACGCATGGGGAGCGACGCTACTCAAGGCCCGTCAGTGGACGCCCGGCATTTTCGCGGGCGTCATCCGGCCAGGAACGTCACCGCGCCGGTCAGTTCGTGCTCGGGGACGTCGCGGGCCCTCCGGGGTTGGCGTGCAACGACTTGCTCGGTGTGGCGAAGGCGGCGAACAGCGCGAGGCCGGCGTCACGCGCGACGAGCCGGTCGTCGCACTGCAGCAGGGAGCGGGATGCCGAGGGCGCTGCTCATGGACACGCCCCAGAACCCGACGCGGTCACCGAGGGAGGACAGGGCGTCGAGCACGGACCTCCATTCCGGGATCGCGCGCGAGGACGTCGAGGGCTCGTTCGCGCTGGCCGCTGTGGGCGCTCAGCGCGAGCCCGGCGGGATCATGGCTGGGGGTCCAGAGCACGCCGGGGACCCCGACGTGGACGAAGCCGCGTTCGGTGATGCCGTCAGCGGACGTGGTGTGGGAGGTGAAGCGCATGGCTGGTCGCCTTCCGGGTGGCTGCCGGAGCGCTCCCGTGGCGACGCGGTGAAGGCGTCAGGCCGGGAGGAGGAGGGAGCGCCCATCTGGGTTGACCGCGTTGATGGGGCTCACCTCCTCTGGCCGATCGCGTACGGAGAGCTTCAGTGGTGTGACCCGGCCCGCTGGCGGGCGAATTCACGCTCAGCAGGGCGCCTCGGGGCGTCTGACCGCGAATTCGCCCGGCACCCTTCCGAGCCGCACCACCAGCACCCGGTGATCATCGGGCGCGCCGGTATTCGGGGCGACATGGGGTGTGCGCCGCTACTAGGTTCCGGTGTCATGCCTGATGTTGTGCAGACGCGCCACGGCGCGACGGTGCTGATGTGCGCCGAGGACGGTCCCCTGATCACCGACGAGCAGTCCGCTGTGGACCTGATCGGCACGTTGTGGGGTCAGGACGTGCGGTGGCTGGTGTTGCCGCTGGCGCGGTTGCCCGAGGACTTCCTGGTGTTGCGCACGCGGGTGGCGGGTGCGGTGGTGCAGAAGTTCCAGCAGTACGGCTTCGCGGTCGCGGTGGTCGGGGACATCACCGAGCAGGTCGCGGCGAGCACGGCGTTGCGGGACTTCGTGTACGAGTCGAACCGGGGCCGGCAGCTGTGGTTCGTCGCGGACGAGGCGGAGCTGGACGCACGGCTGAGCGCGGCGGCCTGACCACGCCGAACAGCCCTATTGCACATCGCTTGCAATAGGTAGTGTCGCGGGCATGGACATCCGTCGTTCGCTCTCGCAGCACAGCGGCCCGCGCAGGTCGCCGCACGAGGTCCTCCGCCGTCTCGCCGCCTGGGTCACGCCGCAGACGCGGCCGGAGGACCCGGTGCGGGAGCTGGAGGGGCGGGTCGCGGCGCTGCTGGGCAAGCCCGAGGCCTTGTTCTTCCCGTCGGGGACGATGGCGCAGCAGGTGGCGTTGCGGGTGCACGCCGACAGGACGGGCCGCCGCTCGTTCGCCGGGCATCCGCAGTCGCACCTGCACGTGTGGGAGAACCAGGGCTACAACGCGCTGCACGGCCTGCGGTTCCACCCGGTGGGCGACCGCAACGAGCTGTTCGGCCTCGAGGATCTGCAGGCGGTGGGCGAACCGCTCGCGGCGGTGGTGTTCGAACTGCCGCAACGCGACATCGGCGGTGTGCTGCCGGCGTTCGGGGACCTGGCGGCGCAGGCGGCGTGGGCGAGGCGGTCGGGTGCGGCCGCGCACTGCGACGGCGCGCGGCTGTGGGAGGCGCAGACCGGCTACGACGCCACGTTCACCGAGATCTCCGCGTTGTTCGACACGGTGTACGTGTCGCTCTACAAAGGACTCGAAGGTGTGCGGGGCGCGGTGC
Source organism: Lentzea californiensis (assembly GCF_024648825.1). Lineage (GTDB taxonomy): Bacteria > Actinomycetota > Actinomycetes > Mycobacteriales > Pseudonocardiaceae > Lentzea > Lentzea californiensis. Next base: position 296,435 of record NZ_JANBBE010000010.1, on the reverse strand, counting down.
TCGCCGGGGACGCCGAGACGATCGGGCAGGCGGCGGTGTGGCGGCGCCGGATGGGCGGGGCGATCGCCGACGCGTGGCCGCTGGCCGCGATCGCGTTGATGGGCATGGACGTGAACCTGCCGCGGATGGCCGAGTTCCGCGACCACGCCGAGGCGATCGCGCGGGCGATCAACGCCGACGGGTTCGCGCACACGACACCGGACGTGCCGGCCACTCCCCTGTTCCACGTCCACCTGCCCCTCTCGCGCCACGACGCGCAGCGGGCCGCGCAGCACCTGCTGGAGGAGACGGGGATCAGGTTGTTCCTGTACGCGCGGTCGAATCCGGATCCGCGGCGGTGCAGCTTCGAGGTGAGCGTGGGGCTCAGCGGGCTGGAGTTCACGCCGGGCGAGGTGGTGGAGTTGATCAGAGGACTACCATCGCGGGTGTGAGCCTGCCCGAACCCGTCCAGCACGCGCTGGTCAGGGTCTCGCACTCGGTGCTGATCGACGTCGACGCGCTCGCGGGGGTGCGCGAGAGGTTCGACGACGAGCAGGCGGCGTCGCTGGCGGGGTATCTGCGCAACGCGCAGTCGCCGAACACGGTGCGGGCCTACCGGTCGGACTGGATCGCGTGGGCCGGGTGGTGCCAGGCGGAGGGCCGTCAGGCGTTGCCGGCCGATCCGCTGGACGTGGCGGTGTACCTGGCGGTGGCGGCGGACACGGTGAAGCCGGACGGGTCGCCGGCGTTCGGGGCCTCGACGCTGGAACGCAAGTCGGCGGCGATCTCGGCGGTGCACGCGGCGAACGGTCTGCCGAGCCCGACGCGCAGCGACGTCGTGCGGCTGACGTTGCGCGGTGTGCGGCGCACGCGCAAGTCGCAGCCCCGGCGCAAACGGCCGGTGCTGCTCGACACCCTCGAAGCGCTGCTGAACGAACGGCCGCAGGCCGGTCCCGCGCGCGCGAGGGACGCGTTGCTGCTGCTGGCGGGGTTCGCGGGGGCGTTGCGGCGCAGTGAGCTGGCGCAGATCGAGTTCTCCGACGTCACGGTGGACGTGGATCCGCGCACGCACGAGCCGTTGCTGCTGATCCGGCTGGGGACGACGAAGACCGACCAGACGGGCAAGCACCAGCAGTCGGTGGTGCTGCCGCGCGGCAGCAGGCGGCCGACGTGTCCGGTGTGCGCGTTCGCGGACTGGGCCGACGTGCTCGACGGCAAGGAGCTCTCCGAGACCGGCCTGCACCGCTGCCACGGCTTCGAGCCGGGTGTCCGGCAGGGGCCGGTGTTCCCGGTGGTGAACCGGCACGGCGGCATCGGCACGAAGGCGATGTCGGGGCGTGCGGTGGCGGAGCTGGTGAAGCGGTACGCGGTGCGGGCGGGGCTGGATCCGGCGTTGTTCGGCGGGCATTCGCTGCGGGCGGGGTTCGCGACGCAGGCGGCGCTGGGCGGGGCGAGTGACCGGGAGATCATGCGGCAGGGCCGGTGGACCAACCCGCGCACGGTGCACCGCTACATCCGCACCGCGAACCCCCTCGAGGACAACGCCGTGACCCGCCTGGGCCTCTGAATCTGTGACCCAGCTCTCACTCTGCGTAGTTAACTGTAAACAAGATCCCCTCCGGTAGGGCTGCACCACTCGCAGCAGCGCACTACGCCGGAAGCAGGCGTGCACCGGGAAGTTTCCGCCGTGTTTCCACGCCGTTTGAGCTGCTCTTTTGTTCCACCATCCGGACAAAAACCGGTGTCCTGACCAGCGACTCAGCCAAATTTGTGAACCGATCTCGCATTCTGGGAGCGGCTGGTCGCATGCACTGAGAGCAATACGATCGCCACGCCCGGTCATCGACGATGGCCGGGCTGTTCCACGGTGTTCGCCCCGGCACCCCTGTAACGCCGGAGCGAACGCCCCCTGCACCGGAACAAGGAGCGTTCATGAAGCGCAAAACCCTGGGCATCACCACCGCCCTGGTGGCCGGGGCGGCTCTGGCCGCCACGGGCACGCTGGGAGCCAACGCCGCACCGCAGCCGGGCAACCCCACGCAACAGGAAGCTCTGCACGCCGCGGCCGAGCAGGCGGGGACGATCTCCTCCGCCCTCGGCCTGACCGGCGGCGAACGACTCGTCCCCCGCGACGTCGTGCGCGACGCCGACGGCACCCACCACCTTCGCTTCGACCGCACCCTCAACGGCCTGAAGGTCATCGGCGGCGACCTCGTCGTCGCCCAGAAGTCCGGCCGGGTCACGGGCGTGACCAAGGCGTCCGAGGCCTCCCTCGCCGGCCTCGACACCACCACGCCCGCCACCGCGTCGAACGGCACGCTCGTCGTCTTCGCCCTCGACCACGCGCCCGTGCTCGCCTGGGAGACCGTCACCCACAGCGTCAAGGACGACCAGACCCCGAGCGAACTGCACACCTTCACCGACGCCCGCACCGGCCACACGCTGCTGACCTACGACGGTGTCCACCACGCCGAAGGCACCGGCCAGTCCACCTACACCGGCACCGTCACCCTCAACACCACCCAGTCCGGCGCCACGTTCCAGCTCAAGGACCCGGCCCGCGGCAACCAGGCCGTCAACAACCTCAACAACGGCACGGGTACCGGCACCCTGTTCACCGACGCCGACAACAAGTGGGGCAACGGCACCTACACCGACAAGGCCACCGCGGGCGTCGACGCCGCGTTCGGCGCCGCCAAGACCTGGGACTACTACAAGACCGTCCACGGCCGCAGCGGCATCAAGAACAACGGCCAGGGCGCGCTGAGCAAGGTCCACTACGGCAACAACTACAGCAACGCCTTCTGGTCCGACTCGTGCTTCTGCATGACCTACGGCGACGGCGCCCAGAACCGCAACCCGCTGACCAGCATCGACGTCGCCGCACACGAGATGTCGCACGGCGTCACCTCCGCCACCGCGGGCCTGGTCTACTCCGGTGAGTCCGGCGGCCTCAACGAGGCCACCAGCGACATCTTCGGCTCCACCACGGAGTTCCACGCCGCCAACACCGCCGACGCCGGCGACTACCTCATCGGCGAGAAGATCAACATCCGCGGCGACGGCAAGCCGCTGCGCTACATGGACAAGCCCTCCAAGGACGGCAAGTCACTCGACTACTGGTCCTCCAGCGCCGGCAACGTCGACGTCCACTACTCCTCCGGCATCGCCAACCACTTCTTCTACCTGCTCTCCGAGGGCAGCGGCCAGAAGACCATCAACGGCGTCGCCTACGACTCCCCCACCGCCGACGGCCAGCCCGTCACCGGCATCGGCCGCGACAAGGCCGAGAAGATCTGGTACCGCGCCCTGACCACGAAGTTCACCTCCAGCACCAAGTACGCCGCCGCCCGCACCGGCACCCTCGCGGCCACCGCGGACCTCTACGGCGCCTCGTCGCCGGAGTACGCGGCGGTCAACCGTGCCTGGGCCGCGGTGAACGTCAAGTAGACCCCGCCGCCGAAAAAGCGCCGAGGCCCGGACCGACCCCCTGCACGGTCCGGGCCTCGGCATGTTCGTGTCGCGGCCACCCCACCCCACCGCACCTGGTTCGCTTGCACGTCACGCACGTCACGCACGTCACGCACGCCACCTGGCACGACGGCACCGTCGTCTACCCGCAGACCGACCGCCGCGGAAGCACGTTCCTCGTCCTCGACACGCCGTGATCAAGTCGCGAACACCCCTGCCGGGTGCGCTGATCAGGGCTCCAGATCGGTAGCCGCCAGAAACGACCCGTCCATGTGGAACGGCACCGAGTCGTGCGAGTGCGTCACCAGCCACCGCCCGTCACGCCGCTGCAACCCCACCGTCGTGCGCATCCACATCGAGAACCCCTCCGGGTAACCGACCGGCACCGCCGCCAGCCGCGCCAGCCCGTGCGCGAACGCCACGTCACCGGACACCACGATCGTCAGATCCCGGTGCTCCAGCGTGATCGGCCCGGTGAACCCGGCCATCCACCCCGCCAGCGACTCCACGTCCCGCGCGTCCGGCCCGGCGTTGCGCAGCGGAGGCGCCAGCGTGCACGCCACCACGTCCTCGGCATAGCGCGCGACGATCCGCGCGGGATCACGCAACCGCATGCCCTCCTCGTGCTCGGTGAACACCGAGCGGATGGCGACCTCGTCCTGCACCAGCGTGCGAGTCATCTCGGAACCCTCCGTCGAAATCGGCTGACACACCGGTGTCGAGACACGGCCCGCGGTCTCGACATGACGGTGAGAAGATCTTTCCGCCAGCCAGCCACGAGCCGGGAGGCCGCACGTGAAGTACCTGATCCTCATCTACAGCAACCCGAAGTCACGGGCCGCGTGGGACAAGCTCACCGAAGAGCAGCAGGCGCAGTTCGGCAAGGACCACTACGACCTGTCCGACCGGCTCCGCGCCTCCGGTGAGCTCGTCGTCAGCGAAGGCCTCCCCGGACCCGAGACCGGCAAGGGTGTCAGCATCCGCAACGGCGAGGTCGTCGTCACCGACGGGCCCTTCGCCGAGGCCAAGGAGTACCTCGCCGGGTTCTACCTCGTCGAAGCCGACTCGATCGACCAGGTCATCGCCCACGCCGCGACGCTGCCCGACGCCCACAACGACGGCATCGAGGTCCGCCCGGTCTGGGACACCTCCATGCTGGACGGCCTGTGAACCCTGAGGTGGAGGGCCTGCTGCGCACACTCGCGCCGCAGGTCCTCGGCGTGCTCGTGCGCCGCCACGGCCAGTTCGACATCTGCGAGGACGCCGTGCAGGAAGCCCTGCTCGGCGCCGCCCGGCAATGGCCGGCCGACGGCGTCCCGGACAACCCCAAGGGCTGGCTCATCACGGCGGCGTCCAGGAGGTGGATCGAGCAGTACCGCTCCGACGCCGCCCGCCGCCAGCGCGAGGACAAGGTCGTCGCCCTCACCCCGCCACCACCCGACCCCGTACCGGCACAGGACGACACCCTCACACTGCTCGCCCTGTGCTGCCACGAGTCACTCACCACCGCCTCGCAGATCGCCCTGACCCTCAGAGCCGTCGGCGGCCTCACCACCGCCGAGATCGCACGAGCGTTCCTGGTACCCGAAGCAACAGTGGCGCAACGCATCAGCCGCGCCAAGCACAAGATCAAGCAGTCCGGCGCGAAGTTCCGGCCACCGCAGGACCTCACAGCCGTCCTGCACGTGCTCTACCTGATCTTCACCGAAGGCTCCACCGCCAGCTCCGGCGACGACCTGGTACGCGTCGACCTCACCGCCGAAGCCCTCCGCCTCACCCGGCAGCTGCACAAACGCAGACCGGCCGACGGCGAACTCACCGGCCTGCTCGCGCTGATGCTGCTCACCGACGCACGCCGCCCCGCCCGCACCGACACCCACGGCACGCTCATCCCGCTCGCCGAACAGGACCGCACCCGCTGGGACACCCGAGCGATCGACGAAGGCACCCACCTGATCAGCGCGGCACTCAAGACCGCCCAGATCGGCCCCTACCAGCTGCAAGCAGCCATCGCCGCCGTCCACGCGGAAGCCAAGACCGCCCAAGACACCGACTGGCACGAAATCCTCGGCCTCTACGACCTGCTCACCGTCACCGCACCCGGCCCGATGATCTCACTCAACCGCATCGTCGCCGTCGCCATGGTCCACGGCCCGCACCGAGCACTCGACGAACTGTCCACACTGGACCTCGACCACTACCGCGTGCACGCCGTCCGCGCACACCTCCTCGACCTGCGAGGAGACCACGACCAAGCACGCCGCGAATACGAGAAAGCCGCGAAACTCACCCTCAGCGCACCCGAACAGCGCTACCTCAGATCCCGGTCGCGCCACCCACGGTAGCGTCCGACGACGGAGCCTCCTGCGGCGGCGCCACCGGCACCACACCCGACAGATCCCCACCGTTGTCGTTGGAGCGCAACACAAAAGGCCGCGTCTGCGTGTACTGCACCACCGAGATCGAACACGGATCCACCACGATCCGCTGGAACCCGTCCAGATGCACACCCAACGCATCCGCCAGCACAGCCTTGATCACATCACCGTGCGAGCACAACACCCACACCGCACCAGGACCGTGCTCCTCGGAAATACGCGCGTCATGCGCCCGCACCGCCGCCACCGCACGAGCCTGAACGTGCGCCAAACCCTCACCGTCCGGGAACACCGCGGCGGAAGGATGCTGCTGCACGACCGCCCACAACGGCTCGTCGTACAGGTCCTTCAACGCCTTACCGGTCCACGCCCCGTAATCCACTTCGGACAGATCCGGCTCCGCCACGGCCTCCAAAGACCGATCGGCCAGCAACGGCGCCAACGTCTCCTCACACCGCTGCAAAGGAGACGACACCACCGCACTGACCGGGACGTCCTTCAACCGCGACACCAGAGCAGCCGCCTGCGCCCGCCCCCGCTCGTCCAAACCCACACCCAGCGAACGCCCGGCGAGCACACCGGAACCGTTGGCGGTCGAACGCGCATGCCGAAGCAGGATCACCGTAGCCACGACCCCACCTTAGATCGGCTGCAGCAACCCCATCGACAGCAGCCCCATCAGCACCAGACCCAGCATCAACCGGTACCACACGAACACCGAGTACGAATGCTTCGACACGTACTTCAACAACCACGCGATCGTCGCGTACCCCACCACGAACGAGATCAACGTCGCCACGACCATCTGCGGAATCGACGCCTGCACACCCGTACCCGACCGCTCCAGCACATCCGGAATGGAGAACAACCCCGCCCCGAACACCGCCGGAATCGCCAGCAGGAACGAATACCGCGCCGCCGCCTCGCGGTTCAGCCCCAGGAACAGACCCGCCGTCAACGTGCCACCCGAACGGGACACACCCGGGATGAGCGCCAGCGCCTGCGCCAGACCCATCCCGATCGCGTCCTTCATCCGCAACTCGTCACGCTGCTGCTTCGCCAGGTGGTCCGCCAGACCCAGCAGCAGACCGAACACGATCAACATCGTCGCCGTGATCCACAGGTTCCGCGCCGACGTCCGGATCTCGTCCTTCAGCAGATAACCGAGAACCGAGATCGGCACGGAACCGATGATCACGTACCAGGCGAGCTTGTAATCCCTCTCCTTGCGCGCCTCCGCGCTGAAGAGACCGCGGAACCAGGCGCTGATGAAGCGCCCGATGTCCTTGGCGAAGTAGATCAACACCGCCACCTCGGTACCCAACTGGATGACCGCGGTGAACGAAGCGCCCGCGTCGTTGCCGAAGAACAGCGTCGACGTGATGCGCAGGTGCGCACTGCTGGAAATCGGCAGGAATTCCGTCAGTCCTTGGACCAGTCCGAGGACCAGAGCCTGCAACCAGCTCAACTACCCACTCCTGCCAGATCCAAAGCCTCGGCCGCGGTCCGAAGACCCGCGATCCCCTGCTCCAGATCTTGCAGCATCGGCGAAACGGACAGCGTGGTGACCCCCGCCGCGGCAAGGGCCTTCATCCGGTCTGCTATGCGCTCCTTCGGGCCCAGCAACGACGTCGCGTCCAGGAACTCCAGCGGAATCGCCGCCATCGCACCGGCGTAGTCACGAGCCAGGTACTTCTCCTGGATCTCCTCGGCCTGATCCGGGAAACCCATGCGCACCATCAGGTTGTTGTAGAAGTTCTGCTTGCGCGAACCCATGCCGCCCACATAGAGCGCCGTGTACGCCCGAACCGGATCCGCACACGCCTTCCAGTCCTCACCCACGACCAACGGCGCCGTCGGCACCACGTCGAAGCCGTCCATCGTCTTCCCGGCCTTCTCCCGACCGGCCCTCACCGACGCCAGCGACTCCGCCGAGTACTCCGGCGAGAAGAAGATCGCCAGCCACCCGTCCGCGATCTCGCCCGTCAGCTCCAGGTTCTTCGGACCCACAGCCGCCAGGTAGATCGGAATCTGGTCACGCACGGGGTGCACGGTCAGCTGCAACGCCTTGCCCGGGCCATCGGGAAGCGGGAGCGTGTAGTGCTCACCCTCGTAGCGCAGCTTCTCCCGCGACAGCGCCTTCTTCACGATCTCCACGTACTCACGCGTGCGCGCCAACGGCTTGTCGAACCGCACACCGTGCCAGCCCTCCGACACCTGCGGACCCGACACACCGAGACCCATCCGGAACCGGCCACCCGAAAGAGTGTCCAAAGTGGCCCCGGTCATCGCGGCCATCGCCGGCGTCCGCGCCGGAATCTGGAAGATCGCGCTACCGACGTCGATGCGTTCGGTCTGCGCGGCCACCCACGCGAGCACCGTCGGCGCGTCGGAGCCGTAGGCCTCCGCGGCCCACACCACCGAAAAACCGAGTCGGTCGGCCTCTTTGGCCAGCTCAAGGTTCGCGGCGTCGTTGCCGGCGCCCCAGTATCCGAGGTTCAGTCCGAGCTTCACACGGCGAGACCCTACCGGTCAGTAACACCGATTGCCAGGCTCAGCCGATGATCACCCCTTAGCATCGCGCACGTGGAACAGCGATACCTCGGCCGCAGCGGCCTCCGCGTGTCCAGAACGGCACTGGGCACGATGACGTGGGGCCGCGACACCGACGCGGACGAGGCAGCCACCCAGCTCATGGCCTACGCCGACGCCGGCGGCACCCTCGTCGACACCGCCGACGTCTACTCCGACGGCGAAGCCGAACGCATCCTCGGCACCCTCCTCGGCGAAGTCGTCCCCCGCGACGAACTCGTCCTCGCCACCAAAGCCGTCGCCCGCCGCACCGAAGGCCCCTTCGGCGGAGGCGCCTCCCGCGGCGCACTCCTGTCCGCCCTCGACGGCTCCCTGCGCCGCATCGGCGTCGACCACCTCGACCTCTGGCAACTCCACGCCTGGGACGCCGGCGTCCCCATCGAGGAATCCCTCTCCGCCCTCGACCACGCCATCTCCTCCGGCAAGGTCAGATACGCGGGCATCTCCAACTACAGCGGCTGGCAGCTCGCCACGGCAGCACTGACCCCCACCACCTACCCGCTGATCTCCACCCAGGTCGAGTACTCCCTGCTCGAACGCGGCATCGAACGCGAAGTCGCCCCCGCCGCCCGCCACCACGGCCTGGGCCTCCTGCCCTGGGCACCCCTCGGCCGCGGCGTCCTCACCGGCAAGTACCGCAACGGCACCCCACCCGACTCCCGCGGCGCGTCCACCCACTTCGCCGGCTACGTCGAACAACACCGCAACGACCGCGCCGCCCGCATCGTCCAGGCCGTCTCCACCGCCGCGGAAGGCCTCGGCACCTCCGCGCTCTGCGTCGCCCTGGCCTGGGTCCGCGACCGCCCCGGAGTCGTCGCACCCGTCGTCGGCGCCCGCGACACGAACCAGCTCCTCGCCTCCCTGGAAGCCGAGGAGCTGACGTTGCCACCGGCGATCAGGGCCGCGCTGGACGACGTCAGCGCCATCGAACTGGGCTACCCCGAGCGCCCCATGCCTTGATCGCCTCCTGTTGTTGCGGGTTTGTGACTGGCGTTTTCGACTGGCTTGGTCAGCGATCGAGTATTGATTTTGGTCTACACTGAAACCATAGAGATAAATGTGACAAGCCTCCGAACGAGGTTTCACCCCACCCCTTGCGTGACCTTCGCCCGAACGTCGTGGATGCTGGAAGACCACGACGTTTCTACGGAGGAACCGATCTTGCGCCGGCTCGCTGCTCTGATCTTGACCACCGCCGCTCTGACAGCGTGCGGCCAGAGCGAGGGGTCGCAGGATCCGCTGCAGGTCGCCGAAGTCCTCGAGGCGGCCAAGCCGGCCCGCTCCCCCGCCCAGACCGGCACGCCGCCCGGTGCCATCTCCCCCGGCGGCACGTTCCAAGAGGGCGGCACCACGCTGAAGTTCCAGGTCAACGGCCGCAACGTCGAGCTCGACCGGCTGCGCAGCGCGGTCTTCGAGATGACCACCGACGACAAGGGCGCCGAGACCAGGGGGGCCGGGCTGCGCGCGGGCGACGGCGCCACCAACGGCGTCCCCGACCGCTTCGGACGCCTGCTCGTCGTCGACACCCGCGGCGGCGAGTTCATCGCGTTCTCGATCAACCCGCTGATCATGCGTCAGCGCTACCCGATGCCCGGCACGCCCTACGGCATCGCCTACGACGCCAAGCGCGACATCGCGTGGATCACGCTCACCGAGCGCAACGAGGTCGTGGGACTCGACGTCGCCGCTGGAGAACCCGCCGAGAAGCACCGGTTCCCCACCGTGCGTCAGCCCAACACCGTCAGCGTCGACCAGGAATCCGGACGCGTCACCGTCACGTCCGGCGACAACGGAGGGGTACAGGTGATCTCACCATGACCGAAGGGGTGATCGACGGGGACTGGGAATACCAGCCGCTGCGTCTGCCGCCCGGCATCTCCCGCCGCACCGCGACCACGCAGCTGGCCATCCAGGCCGAGTTCGCGGGCTGGGAACTCTCCAGAACGCTGCTCTACGGCGACGGCTCCCGCAAGATCTGGCTCCGCCGCAAGCGCCAGCCCGCCCTGGTGCCAGGCCTCATCATCTGAGCACCAGCCCGTCGCCGAACGCGGCAGGCTCGCACTCGGCGATGAAGTCCGCCGGAAAGCCCCGCTCGAACGGGGCCGCCGCCTCCAGGCGCGCGACCGCTTCCGGCGGCAGCACGACCTCGCCCGCACAATCCAGCACCTGCTCAGGAGTCCGCGCGCCTACCAGCGGCAGCGCCCCGGACGCGCGCACCCACGCCAGCGCCACCTGAGCCCGCGTCGCGCCGAGCTCCTCCGCGACCACCCGCACGGCGCGCGCCACACCCTCCTCCCGCTCGGACAGAGGGCCGGACCGCTGCGTGCCGCCGGAGAGCCTCCCCGCGGCCAGCGGCGCCCACGCCGCCACCGTCAGCCCCAGCGCCGACGCCATCGGCAGCAGTTCCCGCTCCACATCGCGCTTCAGCAGGTTGTACGGCACCTGCAGCCCCGCGAACGCCGTCCAGTCCCGCCACTCCGCCAGCGCGTTCGCCCGCGCCACGAACCACGCCGGCGCGTCCGACACCCCGACGTAGAGCACCTTCCCCGCCCGCACCACGTCGTCGAGCGCCCGCATCGTCTCCTCGACCGGCGTGTGCCGGTCCCACAGGTGCACCCACAGCACGTCCACGTAGTCCGTCCGCAACCGCCGCAACGACTGCTCCAGCGACAGCACCAGGTTCTTGCGGTGGTTCCCGCCCGCGTTCGGATCCGCCGCGTCCCGCGACAGCGCGTACTTCGTCGCCAGCACGAACCGGTCCCGCCTCGTCAGCACCGCGCCCAGGACCTCCTCGCTCTCGCCGTAGGCCGAAGCCGTGTCGAGGAAGTTCCCACCGGCGTCGGCGTACGTGCCGACCACCCGCCGCGCGAGGTCCTTCGAACGCAGCGTCATCGTGCCCAGCAACAACTCCGAGACGCGCAGGCCGGTCCGGCCGAACAGTCGATATCTCATGATCCACAGCATCACCGCCGGCGGCGAACCGAGGGAGACCGGCTCAGGGCCCCTCTGGTGGTGTGGCCCGGAACGTTGCCGGGCGAATTCGCGGTCAGACGGGCGCATCGCGACACCGCCCCCACGTCCTCGTACTGGACGTACGGGGGTGTGGGGGCGGTGTCGTGAGGTGTCCTGCTGAGCGTGAATTGCCCAGCCGACGTTCCGGGCCACACCACTAAACTCGCCGATCATGGCCGACAACGCACTGGGCCGCTTCCTGCGCGCCCGCCGTGAAGCCACCACTCCCCCGGCCACCGGGCGCCGCCGCACCCCCGGCCTGCGCCGCGGCGAGCTCGCCGACCGCGCCGGCATCAGCGTCGAGTACCTCACGCGCCTGGAGCGCGGCACCGACCGCTCCCCCTCCGGCCAGGTCCTGTCCGCCCTCGCGGACGCCCTGACCATGACCGCGGACGAGCGCGTCCACCTGTACCGCCTGATCAAGGCCGGCACCGCCTGCTCCCCTCCCCCGCCTCCGCCGCTGCGCCCCACGATCAGGGCGATGTTGGACACCCTCGAACCCGCCGCGGCCGCCGTGCTCTCCCCCTCCGGTGACGTCCTCGCGAGCACCGCGCGGTTCCGCGAGATCTCCGGTCTGGACGACGAACGCAACCTCGTCCGCTTCGCCTTCAGCCCGCAGGCCAAGGCCCACTACCCCGACTGGGACCGGGTCGTGAGCGACCGCGCCGCCACCCTGCGCGCGGCCGCTGACCTGGGCGATCACGCCGCAGCCGCGCTCGCGTTGGAACTCTCGGTCACCGTCGGCGCCGCCTTTGCGGACCGCTACGACGCCGCGTCGTCCCTGCCTCCGGCCATCGGTACCGAGCGCTGGGGCTCTCACCTCCTGGCGTTCGAGACGCTTTATCTGGCCGGCGAAGGCGAGCACCGGTTGACGATTTATTTTAGTCAACACTGAAGCGATAGAGATAGTCGGAACGTGGACGGATGGAAGAATTGCCGTCATGCCCCGCCCGGAAAAACCGCTCGACCCGTTCGCCGGGCCTGTTGAACAGTTCGCGTTCGACCTGCGCAAGCTCCGCGAGAAGGCCGGCTCCCCCGGCTACCGCGAGCTCGGCAGGCTCAGCCACTACTCCGCCAGCACCCTCGCCGACGCCGCCCGCGGCCAGAGGCTGCCCAGCCTCGCCGTGTCGCTCGCGTTCGTCCGCGCCTGCGGCGGCGACGAGGAGATGTGGGAACAACGCTGGCGCGAGATCGGCGAGGCCGACCCGCGGCACACTGAGGGCGACTCCCCCTACGTCGGCCTCAAGGCGTTCACCGAGCACGACGCCGACCGCTTCTTCGGGCGGGAACGGCTCGTCGGCAAGCTGCTGGGCAAGCTCGAGCACCACGACGCGGTGCTCGTCGTCGGCGCCTCAGGCTCGGGCAAGTCCTCGCTGCTCAGGGCCGGTCTGCTGGCCCGCGCGCAGGGCGAGCTGATCACCCCGAGCACCCACGAGACGCTGCCGGACGTCGAGGGCCTGCTGGTGGTCGACCAGTTCGAGGAGATCTTCGCGCTCCCCCACCGCGACGGGTTCATCGCCGCCCTCACCCGCCGCGCCGGCCAGACCGTCATCGGCATGCGCGCCGACTTCTACGGCCACTGCGCCCGCTACCCCGACCTCGTCGGCGCCGTCGAGAACGCCCAGGTCCTGGTCGGCCCGATGAGCACCGACGAACTGCGCAAGGCCATCACCCAGCCCGCCGTCGAGGTCGGCTGCGCGCTCGAGACCGGACTCGTCGCCCGCCTCATCGCCGACGCCACCGGCGAACCGGGCGTGCTCCCCCACGTCAGCCACGCGCTGCTCGAGACCTGGCGGCGCAAGCGCGGCAACACCCTCACGCTCTCCAGCTACCACGAGAGCGGCGGCATCGCCCGTGCCATCGCCAACACCGCCGAGAACGCCTACACCGGCCTCGACGAGCGGCAGCGGGTCCAGGCCCGTCAGGTCTTCCTGCGCCTGATCACCCCCGGTCAGGGCACCGAGGACACCAAACGCCACGTCAAACGGTCCGAGCTCGCGGCCGACGACGTCGTCGAGCACCTCGCCGACGCACGCATCCTCACCGTCGACGACGACAGCGTGGAGATCAGCCACGAAGCCGTCATCCGCAGCTGGCCGCGCCTCAAGGACTGGCTCGCCGAGGCGCGCGAGGACCTGCGCGTGCACCGCCGGCTCACCGCCGCCGCCGCGGACTGGGAGTCGCACGGCCGCGACGACGGTTCGCTGTACCGAGGGGCGTCGCTCACCCAGGCCACCGACTGGGTCCAGCGCGAACCCGACGCGCTCAACGCCGCGGAGAAGTCGTTCCTCGACGCCAGCAAGGCCGCGGCCGAACACGAACTGGCCACGGAGAAGCGCCGCACCACCAACCTTCGCCGCGTGGTCGCGTTGCTCGCCGTACTGCTGCTCGTGGCCACTACCGCGACCGTGTTCGCCGTACGGGCACAACGCCAGACCACCGAGCAACGCACCATCGCGCTCGCCCAGAAGGCCATCGCCGAGGCCAACGGCCTGCAGGACCGCGACCCCGGCCTCGCGAGCCAGCTCCGCCTCGCCGCCTACCGCCTGACGGGCCTGCCCGCCGCCCGCGACAGCCTGCTCAGCACGTTCGCCGGGCCCCAGGTCGCCATCGCCAGGGGGCACACCGACGCGACGTCGTTCGCGCTGTTCAGCCCGGACGACAAGCTCATGGCCACGGCGGGCGACGACAAGCAGCTGATCGTCTGGGACATGGCCGACCACCACCACCCCACCGAACTCAGCCGCACGCATGCCGGTGACGACGCGATTCACGGCATGGCGTTCAGCCCCGACGGCCGGACCCTCGCCACCGCGGGATGGGACGGCCTCATCCGCCTGGTCGACCTCACCGACCCGCGCAAGCCCGTCGAGAGGGCGCGCATCACCGGCCACGACGGCCAGGTGCAGGCGGTCCAGTTCACGCCGGACGGCACCACGCTCGTCAGCGGCGGCAAGGACAAGACCATCCGGGTCTGGGACATCTCCGGCCCCGCCACGCTCGTGCGCACCATCCAGGCCCACAACGACAACGTGCACGGCATCTCCATCAACAAGTCCGGCACGACGATCGCGTCCTCGTCCTGGGACGGCACCGCGAAGCTCTGGGACCTCGCGACCGGCGCGCCCCTCGCCACCATCGCCACCTCCCCCACCAACTTCTCCTCCGACGCCATCGCCTTCTCCCCCGGCGACCTGCTCGCCACCGGCGCCGACAGTGGCGACGTGCGGGTGTGGGACGCCAAGGACCCCCGCAACCCCGTGCTGCTCGACGCCGCCACCGGGCACCAGTTCTCCATCCACACGCTGGCCTTCTCCCCCGACGGGAAGTTCCTCGCCACCGGCGGCGGGGACAAGTCCACCCGGATCTTCGACGTCTCCGACCCCCGTGACGTCCGCCCCGCCGCGACGCTGGCCGGCCACACCGACACCGTCTGGTCCGTCGCGTTCAGCTCCGACTCGAAGCAGATGGTCACCGCCACCACCGACTCCGAGGTCCGCGTGCTCGACGTGGCCAACCTCAGCCATCCCCGGCACGACTGGACGGCGTGGAAGCTCTCGTACGCCGAGGACGGCACGTTCTTCACCACGTCCTCCTCGGACGGGGAGATCAAGCTGTGGCGGCAGGAGGACCGGCACGTCGAACAGCTCTCGGCCCTGCCGAAGCTCTCCGCCGGCGACCAGGGGGCCACCGCGGTCGTCCACCCCGGCGGCAAGATCGTGTTCGGCTCGTCCTACGCCGCCAGCGCGCTGTGGGACGTGAGTGATCCGTCCAGGCCTCGTGAACTCAGCAGGGCGGTCACCGCGGGCGGGCCACTGGTCGCCGCCGCCTTCAGCCACGACGGCAAGACCCTCGCCGTCTCCGAGGAGGGCGGCACGATCGGGCTCTGGAACATCACCGACCCGGCCACGCCGGTGAAGATGGGCAGTTTCGCCGCGCACAAGGCCGACACCGTGTGGGAGATCGAGTTCTCCCAGGACGACCGCACGCTCGTCATCGCCAACGGCAGCCGCGAACTCCAGCTGTGGGACGTCGGCGACCCCGCCAAGCCCCGCGCCCACCCCGTGCTGCGCACCGACGACAACCCCGACCCCATCCGCCGCGGCGGGCAGGCCGGGCGCGAGGAGGTCATGAGCGTCGTCATCCACGGCGACGTCATGGCGTTCGCGAACATGGGCAGCAGCGGCGCGCTGTACGACATCAGCGATCCCGCACAGCCGCGCAGGCTCAGTTCACTGCCCAACGACGGCGGGCCGCTGCAACGCCTCGCCTTCTCCCCCGACGGCACCCTTGTGGCCGCCGGCACGACCGACGACGTGATTCGCGTGTGGGACGTGAGCGATCCCCGCAACCCCCAGGTGCGGGCAGTGCTGCACGGTCACACGGAACGGGTCTGGGGCGTGGCCTTCTCCCCGGACAACCGCACCCTCACGACCACCGGTACGGATCGCACCATCCGAGTCTGGGACATCGACGTCGAGGCGACCGCAGCCCGCGTGTGCGCCACTACGACGGCGCACCTGTCCACTCGTCATTGGGAGCAATACTTCCCCGGCGTGGAGCCGAGGGCTCTCTGCTGAACAACACCCTCACCTTTCCTCTCGCCGTCTTTGTAGTGCGAAAACGTTGTGTGGTGTCGATGTCCGGGCGTCGTACAACAACGTTCGTGCAACGGGGAGCGGCGAACCGGCTGAAGGTGACCCTTTAGTCAACACTGAAGCAATAAAATTCGCCGAACTGGTTGTAGATGTGATCAGATTCTGGGTCATGGAGCTCGTGCCGCACGAAGTCGGGGTCGCTCACAGCGCACTGCCGCACGACGAAACGTCCGCCCGTGCCCTGCTCGCGCAAGCCGCGGCCCAGGGCCTGCACACAGTCGTCGTCACCGCCGAGGAGGGTGACGAACGCGCGATCGCCGTGCTGCGCGAACTGCGCGCGGAATGGCAGACGGAGGGCGGCCGCATCACCGCCCAGCTCGACACGGACGCAGAGGGCCAGTTGCACCACCTCTGGGGCCTCACGGTGGACGAACGGGCCGCGTGGCTCGCCGCGTTCCCCCGTCACGACGACCCGAACTGGTGGATGCACCGGCTGCTGGTCCTCAACCACCACCCGGAGTGGTCGCCGCTGAAGGACTGGCTGGTCGACGAGCACGTGCGGCTCTTCGGCCGCCCGCCCGGACGCCGCCGCTCCAGCGCGGCAGGCCGCTGAAGCCAGGCTGGTCGAACCGCTGGATCGGGTCCTCCTCCGGGGTGCCCCGATCCAGCGACCGCGGGCACGACCGGTGATCGCCCGGCACCGCCCTCCCCGGTCAGCGCGGCAACGCGCTGAAGTCGTACTGCCAGGCCCTCCGCCACCACGACATCGGGTCGCTCGTCCCCATCGGCCGCACGACCGCGGTCATCAGCCCGCCGTGGCCGGGAAGACCCACGGTGAGCCGGCCCTCGTGTGTGCCCGCGACCCACATGACACCGGCGCCGGCGACGTTCGCGACCAGGTCTGCGTTCGGCCTCGGGAACCGCACCGCCGCCGGGCAGCTCCGCGATCCCGGCGACGTGGTGCCCGCGCTGCCAGGGGAACAGCCTGACCGGCACCGGGGTCCACTCCTGGGCACCGGCCACGGCCCTGGCGTTGTCCCGGTCCTGGCGGAACCACTCGATCGAGACGGGAAGAAGAACAGCCCGGGGACCAGCAGCGCGGACGCGACCAGTCCGGCCGGCGCGAGCGGGGACAGGCTCAGCGCGGTCAGCGCCGTCACGGTCACGAGCGTCAGCAGCGGGAACACCCACAGCATGTGCCTGAGCCCGCGCATCAGGCCGATCCCGCCATAGATCCGCTTCTCGCCCGCGGGACGGCCGAGCACACGCTCCACGCGTTCGGCAGGCTGGTACTCCCCTTCCTCGGTCGACGCCAGGTACATCGACGTCGAGCCCGCGGCCCTCACCAGCGCCCGGCCCTCCGCGTCCGGCCCGAGGACGAAGACCTCCTGCCGTTCCAGCACCACTTCAGGCAGGTCGTCGAACGCGCCCCTGAGCACCAGCCCGTCGAACAGCAGCCGGTCGACCGGGTCGATCTCCTGCTTCTCGGCGACCACCGCCGAGGCGCGCCGCCACGGTTCGTCGAACAGCCCACGCCGCAGCGCGCGCCGGACACCTCGGTTCGGCAGCCAGCCGGCCAGCGACATCGCCGCCACCACTCCCATCACGACTCGCGCGGCCGTGTTGCCCGGCGAGTCCGGCAGGAAGAAGGTGGCGGCGAACGTCATGGCGGCGCTGAGCGTCTCCACGCGGTGCCGCGTGGAGACGCGGACGTCGACGAGCGCGAGGCGGGTGGACCAGTCGTCCTTCGCGGGCACGTCGGTCCGCGGTTCCAGGTGGTGCAGCACCAGCCCCCCAGCTATGCCTTGGCGGCGACCTCCCGGATCAGGTTCGCGAGTTCGGCCGGCCGCTCAAGGGGAAGCATATGACCCGCGTCCGACAAGATCACCGACGTTCCGCCGAACTTCACCGCGTCCGACTCCGGCACCAGACGGTCCTCGTCCCCCACGACGGCGACGACGGCCTTCTCCTTGGCCACCATCAGCCCGGCCTCGCGGTCGTAGCGGTCCACGGCGGGCCGGAACAGCGCGATCGTCTCCGGCCAGTGCCCCCACACCACGTCCGCGGTCAGGTCGACGTCCTCGTCCGACGGCTCGTCGCCGAACAGCCACCAGCGCAGCCCCGCAGTCTTGGCCGGCTCGATCTTCTCCCGCACCGCGCGCACGATCGGCCCGAACGCCCGTTCCAGTTCCCGCACGAGCTTCCCGACGGCCTTGGGCCACGCCAGCGACGTCTCGGACATGCCGCTCGCCGCCGTGGACACGAACACGTTGCCCAGCACCCGTTGCCGGAACAGCCGCGGCCTGCGTTCGGCCATCGCGAGTGCCGCCATGCCGCCCATCGAGTGCCCGGCGATCACGACCTGGCCCTGCGGCACCGCGCGTTCGATCAGCTCGCCCAGGTCCTCGCCGAGCTGGTCGATCGTGGCCGTCTCCTTGGACGCGCCGCCCGACCCGCCGTGGCCGCGGTGGTCGTAGGCGATGACCTGGAACTCGGGGCTCAGTTGCTCCACGACCTTGTGCCAGGTGCGGTGGTCGAGGGCGTAGCCGTGCGCGAGCACGACCGTCACCGGTGAATCGGGGTCGCCCGCGCGCAGCACGTTGAGCTCGGTTCCGTCTTCCAGCCGCACCATGCGGAGTTCCTTTCGCCGTGTCGTCTGTTCGTCCTAACGAGACGACACGGCGAAAGGACACGCCCTAAACGCGGCCGAGCACCACAGGAGGCGGCAACTGCCCGCCACCGACACCCGGCACACCGCGGAAGTCGTAGGCCGTCGCCCTGCCGCCGGGCTGGATGATCCACGCCTCCCCCGGCCCGCCGTCGGCCAGCACCGACTGCACGGCCTCCGCGACGTCCGAGGGCGTCAGCAACGGGAACCCGGCCGCGGCGAACTCCTCCTTCGCCCCGCCCAGCAGCAACGTGTCGACGAACCCGGGGCACAGCGCGGAGACCGTGATGTTGTCGCCTGCCAACGCCTTGCCCGCGGCCCGCGCGTACCCGACGACCGCGTGCTTGGTCAGCGTGTACAGCGGATCGGACGGCATCGCGGTGATCCCCGCCAGCGATGCCGTGATCACGACCTTCCCGCCGCCCTGCCGCCGCAACGCCGGCACGGCCGCGCAGAGCCCGTACACGACGTGGTCGACGTTGACGCCGACCAGCTTGCGGTAGCGGGCGACGTCCAGCGCGTCGTCCACACCGGCCTGGCCGCCGCCGATGCCGGCGTTGAGGTGCACGACGTCGAGGCGTCCGAGCTCCCTCTCCACCTGCGCCACGGCGGCGGGCATGGTCGCGGGATCGCTGACGTCACCGGCGATGGCGATCCCGCCCACCGAGGACGCGACCCGGTGTGCGCCGACGGCGTCGAGGTCGAGCACCGCGACCTGGGCCCCGAGCTTCGCGAGCCGCCGCGCCACGGCGGAGCCGATCCCTCCCGCGCCGCCCGTGACCAGCGCGACCCGTCCAGTCAAGTCCACAGTGGACACGGCGGTCTCCTCAGCTGTTGCGCAGGAATCGGTCGAGGACCCGGACGCCGAACTTCAGGGCGTCCACCGGCACGCGCTCGTCCACGCCGTGGAAGAGCCCGGAGAAGTCGAGGTCGGCGGGCAGCTTCAGCGGCGCGAAGCCGAAGTTGCGGATGCCGAGCGTCTGGAACGACTTGGCGTCCGTGCCGCCGGAGAGCATGTACGGCAGCACGCGGGCGCCGGGGTCCTCAGCGATGATCGACGCCGTCATCGCGTCGACCAGTGCGCCGTCGAACGTCGTCTCGACCGGCGGCAGGCCGACCCACTCGCGTTCGACGTCCGGGCCGAGGAGCTCGGCGAGCTCGCGGTCGAACGCCTCCTCTCGGCCCGGCAGGATGCGGCAGTCCACAGTGGCCTCGGCGGTCGACGGGATGACGTTCGCCTTGTACCCGGCGGAGAGCATCGTCGGGTTCGCCGTGTCGCGCAGCGTCGCGCCGATCATCCGCGACAGCGCGCCGAGCTTGCCGATCGAGCCCTCGACGTCATCGTCGGGGAACTCGAGGCCGGTGATCTCGGTGACGCCGTCGAGGAACTCCCGCACGGACGGGCGGATGATCAGCGGCCACTGGTGCTGGTCGAGCTTGGTGACGGCGGCGGCGAGCTTCGCCACGGCGTTGTCGCGGTGGATCATGCTGCCGTGCCCGGCGGTGCCCTTGACGCGCAGCTTGAGCCAGCGGATGCCCTTCTCCGCGGTCTCGACGAGGTACGCGCGGACGTCGTCCTTGAGGGTGATCGAGAAGCCGCCGACCTCGCTGATCGCCTCGGTGACGCCCTCGAACAGCTCGGGCCGGTTCTCCACCAGCCACTTCGCGCCGTAGAGGCCGCCCGCCTCCTCGTCGGCCAGGAACGCGAACACGATGTCGCGCGGCGGCACGACGTTCTCGCGCTTGAAGTGCCGGGCCAGGGCCAGCGTCATGCCGACCATGTCCTTCATGTCGACCGCGCCGCGGCCCCACACGTACCCGTCCTGCACGGCGCCGGAGAACGGGTGCACCGACCACTCGGAGGCGTCGGCGGGCACCACGTCGAGGTGGCCGTGCACGAGAAGCGCGCCACGGCTGGGGTCGGCGCCCTGGAGGCGCGCGACGACGTTGCCGCGGCCCTTGGCCCCCGACTCCACGTAGGTCGTCTCGTAGCCGACCTCGGACAGCTTCTCGGCCACCCACTCGGCGGCCTTGCGCTCGCCCACGACCGTCGCGGGATCACCCGTGTTCGTCGTGTCGATCCTGATCAGCTCACTGACGAGGGTGACGACCTCGTCCTCCGCCAGTGCCAGTGCGTTCCCCGTTGTGCTCACCCCGTCTTCCTACCACCAGTCAGAACACGGACCAGCCCGTGAGAGTGGTGAAACGGTCCAGCGCGTCGAGACCCGCGACGGAGTTGCCGCGTGCGTCCAATGCTGGACTCCAGACGCAGATCGCGCACTTCCCGGGGACGACGGCGATGATCCCGCCGCCGACGCCGCTCTTGCCGGGCAGGCCGACGCGATAGGCGAACTGGCCGGCGGCGTCGTAGGTGCCGCACGTGAGCATCACGGCGTTGACGCGCTTGGCGCCGCTGACGCCGAGCAGCCGCGTGCCGTCGTTGCGGACGCCGTGGCGGGCGAGGAAGAGGGTGGCGCGGGCAAGATCAGCGCAGCTCATCGCAATCGAACACTGCCGCACGTACTCGTGCAGCACCACGTCGACAGGGTTGCGCATGTTGCCGTAGGAGGCCATGAAGTGCGCGAGCGCGCGATTGCGATCGCTGTGGTCCAGCTCGGACTTGGCGACCTCGGGATCGACGTCCAGCGCCGGGTTGCCGCTTTCCTGCCGCAGGAACTCGAGCAGCCGGTCCGCGGCGCCGAGGCCCAGGTGGTCGGTGACGACGACCGCGCCCGCGTTGATGAACGGGTTGCGCGGGATGCCCTGCTCGGTCTCCAGCTGGACCAGCGAGTTGAACGGCGACCCGGACGGCTCGCGGCCGACGCGGGTCCACACGTCGTCGTTCTCGGCGAGGGCCAGAGCCAGCATGAACGCCTTGGAGATGCTCTGGATCGAGAACGGCCTGTCGTACTGCCCCGCGCCGAAGACCTCGCCGTCCAGGGTGGCGACGGCGAGGCCGAAGGCGTGCGGGTCGATCCTGGCCAGTGCCGGGATGTAGTCGGCTACGGCACCACCTGGCGTGACCTCTGAGGCGATCTGGTCCACCAGCTGCTGCAGCTCCATGCGCTCATCCCATCACGGGACGAGCTCTACGCCACCGTGAACTCGTAGAACTTGGTGGGCTGGCCCGCGACGACGGTGCAGGGGACGTGGACGACGCCGATCCAGGTCGGCTCGCCGTTGTCGTAGCGCGGCGTCAGCGCCAGGTCCGCGTTGCCGAGGTTGATCGACGTCGTGCCGGCGTTGGCCAGCGTCAGCGCGGGCAGGGTGCCGCTGGCGACGACCTGGAACGTGCCGGACGAGGGAACCGGCGTGTTCGGGATGGTCAGCGTCGACGACAGGTTCTGGACGCTGCCGGCGTTGTCCACGGCGATGTTCGTGGTGAGCGTGCCGTCGACGGAACGGCCGCCGATCCACCACAGCGTGTTGCGGACGTCGTCGGACACGGTGGACGTCACCGTCGCCGACGCCGGCTCGGTCGGCACCCCGACGGCGGCCGAGTCCGGCAGGTTCGGTGAGCTGACCACGGTCGGCACGTCGTGCGTGCCCGCGACCGAGAACTGGCACGAGTAGGTGAGGCTCAGCTCGGCGGTCGCGGCGGAACTCGTGCCGGCCGTCGCCACGCTCAGCGCTCCGGCAACCATCAGAACTGCGGCTGCGCGCGTGAAAAGTCCGGTCTTCATCTGCAGGGACCTCCTGAAGTACGTCATTGAACTGCAAGAAGGCGGTGTTGCTTTACTCGCCAGTAAAGTAGCCAGCTTTGATTCGGCAAGGCAAGCGAAAACCGACTTTTGTCACCTGCGTACGAAATGGCTTCCCGTTGTTTGTCAGTCGCGCAGCAACAAATAGTGCGCGCGCAGTGCAAGTTCGAGGTTGAACCGCTCTTCGGCGTCGTGCATCCGGTCGCCGAACAGTTCGTCCAACTGGTTGACGCGGTAGCGCACGGTCTGCGGGTGCACCTTCAGCCGGGCGGCGACCTCGGGCGCCCCGCCCCGCGCCGACAGCCACACCAGCAGCGTCTCGGCGAGCTTGGTGCGTTGCAGGTCGGTGAGCGGGGCTAGCGGCGCCAGCGCCCGTTCGGCGAGCTGCCGGGCCAGGAACTCGTCCGCGAGCACGGTCAGTTCGACGATGTGGTCGGCGCAGTCGAGAACCGGCCGGTCTGGCAGCACCTCCTCCCTGGACAGGGCGAGGACCCGGCGTGCGCAGGCCAGCGACCTGCGCACGTCCTGAGGAGCCACGGGCAGACCGACCGCCGCCCGCCATCCCGGCAGTGCCCTGCGCAGCCAGCGCGTCACCGCGGCGGGGTTCGGCACCAGCAGGTACGGCGTGGTGTCCTCGAAGTTGACCAGCACGTCGGCCGGCAGGTCGTCGGCGGGCGCGGCGGACGGCTCGAGCGCCACCGCCACCAGCCGGTCCGGCATCGGCCAGGCCGCCGCCCGCGCCGCGTCCAGCACCGCCTGCCAGTTGCCGGCGGAGTCGGCGACGAGCAGCTCCATCAGCTTGCGCCGCTTGCGTTCCAGCGTGCCGGCCGCACTCGCCTGCGCGGCCGCGTACCCCTCGACCGACAGGCTCACCAGCTCGTCGACGTGGGCGAACATCGCCTCGCCCAGCACCGACATGAGCCGCAGCGACAGCTCGCGCCGTTCGGCGAACCCGCAGACGTGCCGCCACGCCACCCGCGCGCCGATCCGGTAGGCGGCCTGCAGGCTGTCGAGGCTGCGCCCGGACTTGAACTCCCACGCGCCGAGCTTGCGGTGGATGTCGTCGTGCGGATCGGGTTCGGAATCCGGCGCGGCGATGCGGTCGACGAACTTCACCAACGCCTGCCGAATTCCGTCGACCACGTTGTCGCGGAACGTGCTGTATTCCGGAATCGATTTCTCGATCGCCTCGAAAATACTCACCGAGACGGGCGCGACTTCCATTCGGAGCAACGGCGCCAGCTCCCGCGGGACCGATCTGCGCGGATCGTCCAGCCCAGTCATCCTGGCGAGTGTAGGAGGAAAACGGAACCGGGTCGTTCAGCCAACCGGGCCAACCGGTTCACACGAAGAACAGCCGAGCGACAGCATCACGGGCGACCAGGAACCCGGCGATGCCGAGGATCCAGCCCGTCGTGCTCGCCCCCTTCTCCGCGAACCACGTGCTGATCCTCGTGAGGAACGGCTCGATCCTCTCCCGCACGGCCAGCCTGGCGCCGAGCAGCAGGAGGGCCGGCAGGATCATGACCAGGCAGTACGCGGCGAGCAGCAGCCCGATCTGCCCCGCGTCGAGGTCCGCGGTGCTCATCATCCCGATCGCGCCGAGGTACGGCAGCATCGTCGCGAGTTCGACGACGCCCGCCAGCACCGCCACTCCCGCCAGCGCGGCCGCCGACCCGTTGGCGTTGATCCGGTTCTGCCACTTGCCGGTGTCCGGCTTCTTCTTGCCGTCGAACCGGAAGCTGATCACGAACAGGAAGACGCCGATCACCAGCTGGATCCACAGCGCGACCGGTCCGTCGAGGTGGCCGACCACCTGCGACGCCCCCAGCACGATCAGAACACCGACCACGAAGTAGAAGACCGTGATCGTGCCGAGGTAGACGGCGAACCTGCTCACCCTCAGCCGCCCCGGCGTGAGCATCAGCCAGATCGGGATGAACAGCGTCCCGATGCTCGTCGAGTCGAGCAGCGCCAGCCCCGCCAGCGCCGCCACCAGTCCCAGCGTCATGTTCTCCCCCACAGTCGTTCGAGCTGACGGCCGATCACGCGTGCCGCCACCTCCCCTGTCATCACTTCGGGCTCCAGCGCCCGTTGCACCGTCACCCCGTCGACCAGTGCCGCGAGCCCGACGGCCTCCCCGCCGTCCAGGCCCGCCGCCTCCAGCACGTGCCGGCACAGGTCTCTGATCACACGTGCGCCCTCGACGTGCCGTTGGAGCAGCACAGGATTCGCGGCCGCACGAGCAGTGAACGCAAGCCACACACGTGCGCGGGCCGGATCGCCCACGAGCGCGATGGCACACAACGCCTCGTGCAGCCGTTCCTCGTGGCTCCCCTCCTGCTCGAGGACCGTCGTCACGCTCGTCGTGAGCTCCTCGGTGAGCTGGTCCTGCGCGAACAGCAGCAGCTCGTCCTTGCTGCGGAAGTACTTCTGCAGCAGGCCCGTGGTGGCGCCCAGCTCCCTGGCGATCCTGGGGAGGCTCGCCGCGTCCAGCCCTTCGGCGTCGACCACCCGGTAGAGGGCGGCCACCACCTGCTGACGCCGTTCGACGGGATCCGCGCGTTTTGGCACAGTCGTAAGATTACGACCTTGATCTGATCACGGCAAGTCAGCGGCGCACAAGCCATGACATCTGTCATGGGGAACTGGTGTGTGGCAGCACTGCCGGTGCACCGTTCCTCCCGAGATCGTTGAGGCATGACAGCGATCGAGGTGCGGGGGCTGACTCGCCGGTACAGCGGAGGTTTCGAAGCTGTGCGGGGCGTGTCGTTTGATGTGGAGCGAGGCGAGATGTTCGCTCTCCTCGGCACGAACGGTGCCGGGAAGACCTCGACGGTAGAGGTGGTGGAAGGGCTCTCACGCCCGGCCGAGGGGTCCGTGCGCGTGCTGGGCCACGACCCGTTCGCGGAACGCAAGCTCGTCCGGCCGCGGATGGGCGTGATGCTGCAGGAGGGCGGCTTCCCGCCCGACCTGACCGTGAGCGAGGCGGCGCGGATGTGGGCGGGGACGCTGACGTCGCCGCGGCCCGTCGACGAGGCGTTGTCCCTCGTCGACCTGGCCCACCGGGCGGCGGTGCGGGTGAAGCAGCTGTCCGGCGGTGAGCGGCGGCGGCTGGACCTGGCCCTGGCGTTGCTGGGCAAGCCGGAGGTGCTGTTCCTCGACGAGCCGACCACCGGACTCGACCCGGAGAGCCGGCGCAACACGTGGGAGCTCATCCGCGCCCTGTTGCGCGAGGGCGTGACCGTGCTGCTGACCACGCACTACCTGGAGGAGGCGCAGGCGCTGGCCGACCGGCTGGCGATCATGCACCGCGGCCGGATCGTGGCGCAGGGCACGGTGTCCGAGGTCGTGGACGCGTACCCGTCGCGCATCTCGTTCGTGCCGCCGGAGGGGATCGCGCTGCCCGTCGTCGCCGAAGTGGAGTCGTCGGGGCGCGTGACCGTGCGGACCAACGAACTGCAGTCCACCCTGCACGGGCTCCTCGTGTGGGCTCAGCACAACAACGTCGAACTGTCCGGTTTGGACGCCCGGTCGGCGTCGCTCGAAGAGGCGTTCCTGGCGATCGCGGAGGAGGCGGCATGAAGGCCGTGGCTGTGGGACAGGCCGAGCTGAAGTTGTTCTGGCGCAACCGGACCGCGCTGTTCAACTCGTTGCTGCTGCCGTTGTTGCTGGCGCCGGTGCTGTACTCGGTGGACGCTGACGGCGTGCCGCTGGTCGTCGGGTTGATCGGGTTCGCGCTGCTGATGGCGGTGTACTACAACCTGGTGACCACGTTCGTCGCGCGGCGTGAGGAGCTGGTGCTCAAGCGGCTGCGCGTCGGCGAGCTGACCGATCCGGAGATCCTGGCCGGCGCCGCCCTGCCGTCCGTCGTGGTCGCCCTGGGGCAGATGGTGCTCTACACCGTGGTCGTCGGGGTGATCACCGGCGTGGCGCTGCCGACGCGGCCGTGGTTCCTGCTGCTCGGTGTGCTCGGCGGCGTCGCGGTGTTCGTGCTCCTCGCGGCGGCGTCCTCGGCGTTCACCCGGACCGTGGAGATGGCGCAGGTGACGTCGTTGCCGGTGCTGATGGCGTGCATGTTGGGCTCCGGCCTGATCTTCCCGCTCTCGGTGCTGCCCGAAGTACTCGCCTCGGTGCTGGAGTACCTGCCGCTGACGCCGGTGCTCGAACTGCTGCGCGCCGGGTGGGTCGACGGACCCGTGCTGAAGCCGTTGATCGTCCTGGCGGTGTGGATCGTCCTGGGGACCTACGCTGTGCAGCGGTGGTTCAGGTGGGATCCGCGGAGGTGAGCTTGCTCGGCTGGTGGCGGTCGCGTGGCAGCGCGGCGCGGTTCGACCTGTTCGTCCGCTACACGTTCTACCTCAGTTACGTGTTCCTGCCACCGTTGCTGCTCACCAGCCTGGCCCCGGAGATCAGCACCGCCGCAATGGTCGTGCTCACCGCGGTGGTGGTGACGTACGTGGCCCTGAGCTGCCGCCTGGTCCACCTCGGCATCGAGCACCACCTCGGCCGCGGCCCGTTCCCGCGCACCCTGCTGACGACCTTCCTGGTCGCCACCTGCGCGGTCCTGGCCGCCGGAGCGCTGACCTACCCGGATCCGTTGCCCGGCAAGTCCGACAGCCCGGGCGACGGCATCTCGGTGATCTTCCTGGTCCTGGCGATCACGACCCTGTCCGCCGTGCTCCGCCCGCGCTACGTCGTGCTGGCGGCCGCGGCGGGCGGCGTCTGGATGCTGCTCACCGCCCCACCGGGCCACGCCCTGTTCATCAGCCTCATGCTGCAGTTCCTGGTGGCCGCGTTCCGCTCGACCCTCTGGATGCTCGCGATCGTCTGGGAGCTCGACCGCTCCCGCGAGGTCCGCGCGAACCTGGCCGTGGCCGAGGAACGCCTCCGCTTCGCCCGCGATCTGCACGACGTGGTGGGCCGAAACCTCTCGGCCGTAGCGCTGAAGGCCGACCTGGCAGCCCAACTGGCCCGCCGCGGCCGTTCCTCGTCGGCGGTGGACGAGATGCTCGAGGTCCGCCAGATCGCCCAGGACTCCCTGGACGAGCTCCGCGCCGTGGTCAGCGGCTACCGCACCGCCGACCTCTCCGTGGAACTCGCGGGCGCCCGCTCACTCCTGGCCTCCGCCGGCATCGACTGCCGGGTGATAGGCGACGTGACGTTCGACGGCGAACCGGCCGGCGCCCTGGGCTGGGCGGTCCGCGAGGGCGTGACCAACGTCCTGCGCCACAGCGAGGCCAAGACGTGCACGATCACGTTGCGCGGCAAGGTCCTCACGATGACGAACGACGGCGTCCCGCCAGACCCGTTCCGCTTCGGCAGCGGCCTGACGGGCCTGCACGAACGCGTAGCGGCCCTCGGCGGCTCAGTGACCGCGACCCCGGAAGCCCCCAACCGCTTCGTCCTCACCGTGGAGCTCCCGTGATCCGCATCCTCCTGGCCGACGACGAGCACCTGATCCGAGGCGCCATGGCAGCCTTGTTGTCGCTGGAGGACGACCTCGAGGTAGTAGCCCAAGCCGCAACCGGCGCCGAAGCCATAGCCACCGCCCGAGTGGTCCGCCCGGACGTGGCCGTGATCGACCTGCAGATGCCAGACCTCGACGGCGTAGCGGTAGCCCAGTCCCTGGCCCTCGAACTGCCGACGTGCTCCACCATGATCGTCACCAGCCACGGTCGCCCAGGCCACCTGAAACGCGCGCTAGCAGCAGGAGTACGAGGCTTCCTGCCCAAGACCGTCTCCTCGGACGTCCTGGCCACGGTGGTCAGGACCGTCCACACAGGAGGCCGCTACGTGGACCCGGCCCTGGCCGCCGAGGCCATCAGCGCAGGCGACAGCCCGCTAACCCCACGAGAAGCAGACGTTCTGGAACTAGCACTGGAAGGCGCCCCCATCGAGGAAATAGCCCGCCGCGCCTCCCTCTCCCCAGGCACGGTCCGCAACTACCTCTCCTCAGCCGTGGGCAAAACCGGCGCCTCGAACCGTCACGAAGCAGCCCGCTTCGCCAGGGCAAAGGGCTGGATCTAACCCTCCCACCACCGAAGAACCCTCATCGCGTAGAAGGTGAGCCACTTAGACGGCAACCCCTTCTCAACGTCGATCTCAAACCAAACGCGCCCAGGATGCCGCCCACCCTGCAACCAGGTCCCGTCGTCCTGCCGAGCAGACCGAACCACCTCAACGGCCTCAGCCATCCGAGGTTCCTTCACCCCGGCGGCCCGGAAGTAGTCCAACGCGTTGAGCACGCTGTACCCCCACCGAAACGGCGACCGGAACTCAAAGGCCCACTCCCCCACAACCTCCCCGGTCGACAACCGCCTGCAAAGCGCCCGCTCCAACAGGTACTCGCCCCCACGCACCCGAGCAGCCCGAGACCCGACAGTCCCGCCAGTGGCAACCTCGTGAGCCAGCAACCCTTTCAACGAGTTGAGCGTCGAGTGGCACGAAGACCGAACCGACCCCTCAACCCACTCGCAGTTCCACCCACCGTCCTCGAGCTGGTGCTCGACGAACCACTCGGCAATCCCCTCAACCGGCGCCCCAAGCCACACCCCGTTGGCCAAGGTCCAGGAGTTGATGCAGCAGTCCACCTCACCACCCCAGTAGGGCAGCCCTTCGTACTCCCACCGACACCCAGCCGCAAGCAACTCAACGGTCCCCTCAAGCACCGCCGGCTCAAGCCCCCACTCCCGCAACGAGGTCAACGACCAGGTAGTAGCCGTCCAAGGCTGCCCCTCCTCCTTCCTGTCGAACCCAGCTGGAAAGAAGGCTCCACCACCCCACATCCCATCAACACCCTGAAGCCCGACCAACCGAGCCCCAAAGCCCTCACGCCCAACCCGAGCCCGAGTAGCACGCCAAACAGCCTCAGGCGCCCCCACCAGATCCCGCTCGACCTGCCACCGCAACGCAGGGTCGAAGTCAAGCAACCACCCAGTAACCTCAACCACACAAGGACCCTAGCCCGCAACCCGCCAACCAGCACAGACACACCCCAGTCCCCCCGATTTTGGCGCGCGCTGACGATCATGTAACCTATGCACACACCACGGCGCGAGCCGGGGCTCAACTGAATACGTCCGGGTGGCGGAATGGCAGACGCGCTAGCTTGAGGTGCTAGTCCCCGAAAGGGGGTGGGGGTTCAAGTCCCCCCTCGGACACCAAAATGTCGCAAATTTGCGACGTCTACGTGGCAGGTGCTCAAGTCCACTTGAGCACCTGTTTTGCGTTTCCGTGCCACCCGCAGGTGGCGTTCGATGACGATTTCCTACATCCGCCCGATCGTCCCGGACACGACGCCGGAAAAGGCGTCCGACGCCTTGACCCGCGCCATTGCTCAGCCTCTCCCCCTGATCGCTGTCCCCGCGTCCCGGCCGCCCAGGCTGACGAACGTCCTGTACCGGATGGCCACCGTGGACCAGCGCGGCCGCGCTGGACTGGAACGCGGGCACGAGGCTGAACATCCGCGAGCACGACGGCCTGCTGGTCATCACCGCCGACCCGCACGGCGTCTTCCAGCCCACCAAGCAGGGCTACCTCCGCCTACCAGCAGACGCCCGCCGCGCCGCGGCCGTGAGCTGCGGCGACGGGGTGCTCCTTCTGACACACCTCGACCGCCATACCGTGACGGTGTTTCCACCCGTCGCACTGGACGGCCTCCTGCTGCGCGTCCTGCCAGGTGGTGAGGACGCATGACCGGCGCACCGACGCAAGCCGAACTCGACGCCGCACGCCTGGTCCTCGACCGCATGGGTGTCACAGCCGAGGACCTGCTCAACTCCGTCAAACCGCTGGCACCAACGTTCGGCGAATACATCCCAGTCGTGGCCGCTGCGGTCAGTGACGGCACCCGCCGCGCCTACACCCCGTACTGGAACCGCGTGCTCGACCAGTGGGCCGACATCTCGCTCAGCGACCGCACCCCCACCGACATCCAGCGGCTCGTCCAGCGCATCAAGGCCAACCTGACCGTCCGACGCAACACCCGCAACGGCAACTCCGCAGCCGAACAGCTCATCGCCGCACTGCGCTGCCTCTACCGGCACGCCGTCAACGACGAACTCATCGACGAACGCTCCAACCCTGTGGGGTGCCAAAACTGGGCCTGGCGGTCTGACCTGCGCATTAGGCCGCCGCGGGTACGTACTCGTTGGAGCTCTACGAGCCGGGATGGTCGTCACAGCGGATCGCTAAGCACTTCGGCGTAAGCGATGCGACAGTACGTAGCCGGCTGGCTGAGGCAGGAGTCAAGATGCGGGCGCGAGGGAGACCTCGTCTTAATTCCCGAGTTTACATGTCCCACGACTGCAGCCCAACGTCTGCGCAATGAATCTAAGTCCACTTCTACAGAGAACCCCATACGAGATATCGAGCTTTCGTCACTGCTCTCGACCCGGGCGATCCGCTACGCCGTGGGGATACTTAGGCGGCTCCAACCTCGCCAGCGTACCGTCAAGCTCACCACGATAGTAGATGACCTCGTCATCAAATGGCCCACCCAGCAGCCCGACCCGCCCGATGTACCTCGGCTCCTCACCTTGAGCGCCTTCGACCAGCTCGACGGGACTCAAGCGAACCTGCAGTCTCCACACTGTCGCCACACGTTCAGCGAAGCGCGGCTCGCAGACAAACGTGAAGCCACAGCGTTCGATCATGCGGTTATGCCCAAGCCGGAGAACGTAGTCGATCGCTAGGTCAATAGCCGCCTGCACTTTATAACTGCGACTAACAACCAATCCCGCCGTCTCACACTCCATGTATTGCCGCCGCGTCAACCACTTATTAATCCTCACCCAGACACGCTTTGGTCGACGGAGGACATACTCGAAGTGCACAGTTAACCCAGGGCTCAACACGTGGTCAATTCCCTGCATGTCTAACGTTGTCGTGCCATGATCTCCAAACCATGGCGCGTTGTAGTACGAGGTAAGCAATAACTCGTGGGAGACGTTGTTAACGATTCGTCCACGAACAACCACCTCGAAGTCACCGTCCTCCGTGAGGCCCTCCAGCTGCCGAAGCCCGTACCGCCTGGCCCCTTTTAAAAGTTTGTCGATCGGACTTTCATTCAGCTCGGATTCAGGCTCGAATTCGACAGCATCACTTTGGCGGTACTCGACCTCATCTATATACATGCTCGCAGCAGGTCTCGGATCTGCTCTCGACATCTCGTAAGCCGCTTGAGCAGATCTCTGTGTCAACTTGAGCGAGTTTCTCGCGATCTGACTCGATCGAAAAGAGAACAGCATCGAACCAAGTGCGATGACGGCCGAGGCTATTGGCAGCGCGGTGACCCAACTGATGTGCACGAACTCCCGTTTGCCGACACAGGTGTACCAACGAGGACTCTACTGCGAGTGACTCCACGCTTGGCCTGCATCACATCCAGCCATCCATCCCGCCTATTGCCGCTGCTCGCTGGCTACTGGCAGCACGACCGCGCCGCTGCACCCTGGGGAGGTGTGCAGCCCTCTTTTTAAGAGGGGGAAATGCGCAAGCGTTCATACGCAGCACTTGTTGCTGCGGTCGTTAGCATGCTCACGTTCACATCACTACCTGCTAGTGCTGCAGGTGAGTACCGCACTGTCATCTCGTTCGGAGTGGACAGTCCTGCGGCTCGTGTGGGGTGCCAAAACATGGCTCAACGTGTCTGACCTGCGGATCAAGCTGCTGCAGGTTCGTACTCGTTGATCAAGCCACCGACCACTCGCCGTCGACGTACGGATCTACAGTCTGGGTCTCCGGTCTGGTGATCGGGTCGTGGGGCAGAGTGGTGTAGCGCTCGGTGTGGTCGCCGGTGGTTGTAGTGGAAGACGTAGCGGTTCAGCACTGACTTCAGGTGCCGCTCGTTGATGATCAGCAGCCGATCCGTGAGCTCGCGTCTAACGGTGCCGACAAACCGTTCCGCGTAGCAGTTGGCCCGCGGACATTGCGGTGGGATCTTCACAACGTCGATGCCGGCGTCAGCGAGAACGGAATCGAACGACGCCGTGAACTGGCCGGCCCTGTCACGAATCAGGAAACGAAACTCGCTGGCCCAATCGTCCAGCTCCATGAGGAAGTTGCGAGCCTGCTGTGTGGTCCACGGGCCGTCTGGGTTGGTGGTGGTGCCGAGGATGTGGACGTAGCGGGTGCCGACTTCCATCACAAAGAACACGTACACCCGCTTCAACGTGAAGACGCAGTCGACGTGGAAGAAGTCGCACGCCAGCATGGTCTCCGCCTGAGCACGCAGGAACCGACGCCACGACGTGTCGGAGTCTCGAGTAGGCGAAGGCGGAATCCGAAGCCGCTTGAGCACGCGACGAACAGTCGACGCGGCCGTCCGGTGGCCGAGCTTGAGCAGCTCACCTTGGATACGCCGGTAACCCCAGCCCGTGTTCTCCCGCGCCATCCGCCCGATCAACGCCACCACGGTCTCATCGACCCGCGGTCGACCAGACCGGTTCGGGTAGGTCCACTTCTTGGCGGCCAAGCGCCGATGCCACCGCAGCACGGTGCCCGGAGATACCAACCGGTGCTCCCGCAACCACACCGGTAACCGCCGCGCCAACGCGGCCAGCACCGCACGATCAGCCCAATCCAACCGAGGACGGCGCTGACCTCGACGCAACACCGCGACCTCATGCCGCAACACCAGCAACTCGACGTCCTTGGCCGCTGAGGACCGGCCGAGCAGGACCAGCCAGCTACCCAGCTGGACAAAGACGAGGTACAGCAGTCGCAGCGCCACGCCCACGATCATGCCGACCGCACCACAGTGCCCGACCACCGCAGCTCAACGCGTGTGTGCGGAGTTCTGGCACCCCACAGGCTCGTTCGGGATCAGCATCCCGGCCGCGTCCATCACCTTCATGGCCACCAACGCCGGGTTGTCGCGATAGGTCTTATTCGAGGCAACCCGACGCGCGGTGGCTGCGATGTCCTGCAGACCGAAGACCCGGATCGGCCCTGCGCCGACGATCTGCGTTGCGGCCCACTCTCGTATGAGGCGTTCGTGCTCGGCCGTCTTGCCGCCAGCGAACTTGCCTACGCAGAGCCGAAGTTCGATCTGGTCGACCGGGTATCCGTAGCGCTGACTTGCCCCGTCCATGACCGCGTCCCGCACCACCGGATCGTTGATCAGCGTGTACAGCGAGTTGAAGCGCTTAGTCTGGGAGCTGCCCATCACGTGCTCGGCTACGACGCCGCGTGAACCGAAGAAAGACTTCACAGTGGCGAGAACCAGCCTGTCCCGGCGTGCACCGACCAGATCGACCTCGAAACCGTGAGTCTGCAACTCGACACGCGAGGTCTTGGCAGTCTGGCGGACGACCGGAAACTTGATCGCCTCGGACACCAGGCGATAATCCTCGGTGTCCGCTTTCATGGTCAAGGCGACGAACGACTCAAGGCTTCCGCAGCGTCACCTTCCGATAGTCACTTGAACTTGATGAACGTACCTTCGCGCACGAACAGGTTCTCGGAACCGCCGACGCGAGCGTGAATCGGTCGGATTGCGACCGGCCTGCCATTCCGCATCCGGCCTGGCCCTGCGCTCCCCGCATCACAACTGTTCGACCACGGATTCCTCGGCCTGAACCATGACCTGCGCATCACTGTATCCGCCAGGTTCACCAGCCGCATCACCACCGGACGAACCGTCTACCAGCTACACGAACGCCCACTCGACCCCGGACCCGGCATCACCCCACCCGCACCAGCCCACATCACCTGACACACCCGCCAAGCCTTCAAAGTCCCGCTCTGACTACCTGACAGAGCCATGCGGAGGCGCCAACGCACCGCCACCAGGACCAACGCTCCCAACATCCCGACTTCCTCGCGTCGCCGCCTTGAGAACCTAATTCGCTCGGGCGATCCCGCAATAGGCTCAGCAAGGCAACCTCAAGGTGTACAACAACTGCCGCGCATCCTCCCGGCACACCTCGCTCCACCGCGCCAACCTTTGCGCAGCCCGCCTCCTTACGTGTGCTGGCATCGCGTCATCGAACGCGATCTCCCGCGCTACCACCGCGGCCCGTTCCTTCATGTCCCGCGACAACTCGAACATCCGTATTGCCGCCCATAACCGCACCACCGGCCCCATGTTTGTGTCTGCGGCCATCGCGTTAAGGCCATCCACGCCTTCCTGTACCCGAATGGCACCGATGTCACGCAACACCTGGATGCGCTGCAACGGTTTCGCCAACGGCAGCAGTCCTCGCAGCAGTTCGAGCACCTCTTCGCGCTTGGTGGGCCACTTCTTGCCGATGGCATCCGCCACGTCCGACCGCACGATCACAGGAAGGCTTTTGTCCCTCACCATCGCATTGAGAAGTGGCAGCGCCTCGGCTCGACCGCGGGCGCCAAGGTCAGAGAGGTCGTCCGCCGCCCACCAACGCAGCGCGGGGTGCGCGGACGTGTCCGTGGCGATCGAGGCGAACACCTTCGCGCTCGCCACGCGATCGTCGATCGACCGGTAGAGCAGGAACACCGCCGCTCGCCGGCGGTAGTGAGGTGGCAACGTCGAGTCGTCGCGGATCGCGCGCAGCTCGTCGAAAGCCTTGACGAACTTAAGTTCGTCCACACGATCTCGCCACGAGGCTCGGACATCGTTGCGCAGGAATTCCCGCACCGAGGGCTCATGCTCGATCTCGCCGATCACCAGCGCGGCGGCACGCCGCTCTCGGATCGGCCGATCTTCGTCCGACACGATCGTATGCAGACGATCGTGGACTTCTTCCCACGCTCCGAGCTTCGCCGCCTCCTTCAAGTCCTCAGCGGAACCCTGGGCCACGAGCAGAGAGAGAGCTTCAGTAGCCTGCGGAAGCGAGTATCCTGCCAAAGCGACCAACGCCTCGCGACGATCAACCGCGCTGTACTCCGGAGACCGGAGCACTTCTCGCGCTGTGGCTTCTGCCTCGGTGCACAGCGGGGCATCACCCCAGTGATCGACCTTCGGCATGCGGTGCTCGACCGCGATCGACTGATCGGCCAGCAACAGCCGCTCGACCAGCGTCCGCTCCGCCCTGGGCAGGTGTACAACCAGCGACGCGGCGGCTTTATCGCTTCGCTCCGGGTGGTGTACCAGAGCTACGATCAGGCCAGCGAGCCTTGGCCCTTGCGGAACTAGACCGATGAGCGCCTTGATCGCATCAACGCGCTCCGCGATGCGCAAATGCCAGCTCTCCACGAACCGCCACACCGTCGCCGACGCCTGGTCCTGCATCGTTAGGTCTCGCTCAGCCAGTTCGACTACGGCAGAGCAACGGTCGGCGATCGGTTGGTCAGGATCGTTGAGGATCGCGGTGAGATAGCTCTCCGAGGCATAGTCGCCTCTGATCGCCCGCAGCCGGTAGGCGTATAGCCGGAACTTGAAATCGGAGTACTGGTCTTCCGAACAGGCGCGGAGCGCCTCAACTTCGACGAAAAACGCAGCTTCTACGGTCGTGTAGCGCCCTGCGTCAGGTGACGCCGCGATCCGACGCAATCGGGCATGCACGTCAACTCCGAGCTGAGCGAGGTATCCGGCCAGCTGCTTCCACCGCTGAAAAGCCATCATTGGGGCGGCAGCAAAAACCACGTCCGAGGCAACGTCGAGCTGCCCCGGATCGTAGCTCGCCACCTTCACCGCAGCCTCCGCCCGTACGTCAAGGTCGACCGACTCGTCGCAAGCCAGATCACGCACCACTGCTAGTGGCGCCTTGTGCCCGAGAACATCGATCGCCTTCACCACGCGCATGCGGTTCTGCGGGTTGAGTCCTTGGCGCGGGAGCAGGTCACCGAGCACCGTGGCAAGGTCAGCCCGGACTCCGCGCCCAGTGGAGGTGAAGTACTGCGCTAACCGCATGGGATCGTTGACGAGCCCGGCGTGCAGAAGATCGACCGCACCCGCCAACGCCACTCGATGAAACGCTTTGCCCAACATGATCAGGCCCTGTGTCGCGTTCAGCCGAGTTCGTAGACTGCGCTGCGGGTCCTTCAGAAGGGTGGTGAGCACTTCAGCCGCGCTGCGCCGGTCCGCCGCGCCGGCCGCCGCGAACACGATGCCAAGCTCCGACAACGCCTCATGGTCGCGTGCGAGCGCAAGAAGCTCTGTCTGCGCCCGCTCGGCCAGTGCAGGTCCGAGCCGGTGTAACTTTGCCCAAGCCATGGCCCGGACGTCTGGGGCATGCTCGCTGGACGCGATCAACACCAGGTGCTCGACGGCCACGGCGTGGAATTGAGGCGCGCACCTGATCAGCTCGTTCGCGACCTCACAGCGGATCTGCGGGTCCAGGCTGCGGTCGGTCAACGCCCCCCGAAGGAGTGCTGTCGCCCTCCTTCGGTGTGGCTCCGCCAAATTGGCCAGTTCACGCAACGGAGCGGTGAACTCGTAGTAGGTGTTTCGGCTATATCGGTGTGCACGTTGCAGATGGATAGCGGCTTCGTCGTGGAACGCCGGGCCGAGCTCTCCTAGCGCGGTGGTCATCATCACCACGTCCAGCCAGGACGTGCTGGGGTCTGCGAGCAGCCGACGCATGAGTTCGATCGCGAGATCACGATGACCCAGCCGCACAAGCGCCGACACGTACATCTTCTGGCCAAAAAACGCCGTGTCAAAGGCATCGAGCCTTGCGACCAGCATATCTCCTGCGGCTGCGCGCATTCGCGGGCCGAGCAGCGCCAGCGTGCCTAGTGCGTAGGACTGATGCCCGGCGGTACGCAGACGGTCACACCCAACTTCCATGATCGCCTCAGCCGCCGCCTCCTGCTCGCCGAGAGCTACCAAGCCAAGCGCGGCGTCTCGCTTGCCAGCTGTGTTGTGGACCGGATCGCGCACCACAGCCAAGAAGCTGTCAGCACAGCGCTCGTGAAACTCCGCACCGATTTCGACCAGCGCGGTTGCAACGTTCACCAAGTCAGGGTCAGGCGTGTCCCCATCAGACAGCAACCGGTTCAACTCGGCCAACGCGAAGTCACGAGCAGCGCCACCGAATGCAGCTAGCACGACACCCGCGGTACGACAGCTGTGGCCGCTGGCGAACGAATCGCGCAACACGGAACGCAAGCCGCGCTCCCCTGCCTCCCTCTCGTTCGAGCCACTGTGTGCCAGGGCTTCCGCCGCGATCAACCGGTGCTGCACGGGAGCTGACTCGTTGTCGACCGCCGACCTGAGCAAAGCGATCGCTTCGCTCGCGTAAGTGTCACGCAGTCGCACGGCCAGCGCTGTCGCTGCTTCAGCGCGGGACTCGAACGGCGCCAGCTCATCCTGTGTCAGCTCGACGAGCCAACTCCCCAGACCGGGATGTTGGGATGCTCGGCTGGCTTGGCCCAGGATCGCCCGGGCCGGGTACTGGGTGGTAGCCGCCCAACCCCTGACCACAGTGAGGAACTCGTCGAGCACGGATGCGCTTGTCAGCATGTGCTGGGCGAGCAGACGAGCAGCGAGGAGGTGCTGTTCAGCCTTGCCGTCGTGCAACCACCGCAACAACCGGTTGGCCTCGGCGGGATGCAGGCGGGTGTGGTGCAGCAGGACTGCCCGTGCAAAACGACCGGTTTCCAGGGGTTGTGCCTGGTGAAGGAGGTCGGCGAAGGCGGATTCCTGGGGATCGAACTCCGGCGGCAGTTCGCGGGCTTTCGCAGTGGCCGCGACATGTTCGGCAAAGCTGTGGTGCAGGAAGGTGAGCTCCCGGCCGCGTTGGACGAAGAGGCCGCAAGCCTTGAGATGGGCGATCAGGTCGTCGGCGGAGCCGACCTCGGGGTGTTCTTGTGTCCAGGCGTGGACCGCTGCGGTGAGAGACGTGTCAGTTTCGAGGCGGGTGCGGCCGAGGTATTCGATCAAGGGGACGCGGTGACGTTCGAATACGACGGGTGTTGTGTCAGGCTTCCTGATGTGGTCGAGGTAGACCTCGTAGAGCTCGTACTGGTTGCCGGGCAACGGGTCCCGCGCATGCTGTTCGAAGACGATCGCGGCGATCGTCGCGAGGAGCGGGACCTCGACGAGTTCGAAGAGGTGGGCCTCACGGATCTGTTGAAGGAAGCGGTTCGCGCAGTCCTCGCCCTCCTCATCGAACCAGTGGGTGGCGAAGAGGTGCAGCGCGATCTCGTCGAAAGGCTGGAGCTCGTAGCGGCATGCGACGCGCTGGAATGCGGCGAGGGCACCACTCTCGGTCGGGCGGGTGGTGAGCAGAACGCGGTAGGTGGACTTCTTGGCCCACGCGGAGAGCGTATGGACGATCTTGGCGCGGGTGTGAGTGTCCGCGACCTCGTCGAGAGCGTCGATGAGGAGCAGCCAGCGGCAGCCGACCACGTGGCTGGCGAACAAAGTGGGATCGAGGGGGTCGGCGAGAAGGTGGCCGTACTCGGCCGCGGCGCTGTTGGCGAGAGAATGGGAGAACGAAGGGCCGAGATGTTCGGCGAGCACGCGAGCGGGGATGCGGAGCGGGAGGACGGGTTCGGCCAGGGGTGCGTCCTCGGGCGACTTGGTGGTCCATTGGCGGACGATATCGGCGGTGAGGCGGAGCGTGAGGGTCGACTTGCCCTGGCCGGGACCGCCAGTGATCACCAGGTGGTCGTCAGTGTCGAGGGCGGCGCGCATCGGCTTGGACGGCGGCCGGACGGCAACGCGCGCGACAGGCGTTGGTGGTATGTCGACGAGCTGGCCGTGTTCGTCGAGCGTCGGGGCGGGTCGATGTTCTGGCTGGGCGTCCTCAACGCCGCTGCCTACATCCTGTCGCACGTAGACGGTGCCGAGCGACGGTTTCCGGGCGCCGGGAAGTTGGTACGGCAGTAGGTCGGCACATTGTTCCTGCGCCCATAGCAGGTCCTGGACCACCGCCGGCAGGTCTGTGGTCGCCCCCCAGTCAGCCGGTGGCGTGCACCGCGGTTGGGTTGTGGATGAAGCTGCAAGTGGGGTGTAGGTGACGTGGACGTCACCGTGAATCGTGTCGGCCTGAAAGCCGATGCCATGGACATCGCCCATGGAGTTGGCGGTGAGGTCCTCGTGCGCCATCGACGGATGGTCTCATGATCTGGCCGGCCATTTCGCGCCAAATCAAGGACGTTCACGTCGCTCGCGTCTTCGGCGGTCGATCCTTCGCCACCGATGACCGGCCGAGCCGAACCAATCAGCCACCAACTGGACAAAGACGAAACAGAGCAGTCGCAGCGCCACGCCCACGATCATGCCGTCAGTACGACAGAACCCGATCACTGCAGCTCAGCCGTCCTCGATTACCTGTAACAGGGCCTAACGCCGCCGAAGCGGCAGGCACCTGCCCCGCTTCTGGTCTCCAGCAACCCAGGTGTCGTGGATTTCGGACCTGTCCAGAAAGTCCGATCGTTCGTTTGAACGTGTCAACTACGGATAGGACTGACCAAGGTGTTCAATTCCAGGTGATCAGGACTGTAACGCGGTCGGCGAGATCATGCGATCTAGCGCCTGTCAGCTCGTACCACGACAAACGCAGCGAGGCCGCAGATGGCGAGATCCGTCGGCTACGCCCAAGATCTAGGCGGAAAGAGCGATCCGATCGAAGACGTGCGGAAGTACGTCGGCTACCTCACCAACCCGGATACCAGCCTACTGCTGAAGATCTTCGTCGTGCTTCTCCTCGGCGGGATTGTCGTGACCGCGATTCGAGCGGTGACGCCCGCCTTCTACGAGTTCTGGAATCTCGTCAAGTGGGTCGCCGGACGACGGCTCAGCGCCGAACGGCGCCGCCGCCGCAAGCGTCAGATGTTCGCCCTCCACGTCGACAATCAACTACGCCACCTGGAGCTTCAGGAGGATTGGCGAGATGAGAAGTACGCGGAGCTCGAAGCCGAGGTGGAGATAGAGCAGACGTGGAGTCGGCGCTGGATGCGCAAGGTGTTGCCGTTCCGCCGCTCGTCGCTTCGTCGCGTCCGGTCGCTCTCCCAAGCGCTTGGCCGCAGCAGCATGCCGCTGGTTCTGCTGGAAGGCGAGCCCGGAGCCGGCAAGAGCATCGCGCTGCGGCACCTCGCTCGAGTGCTGGCCAAGCAGGCCGCGAAGAGCAGAAACGTACGGGCGGTCATTCCGCTCTACATTAACCTCAAACAGCTCGACGTCCGGCCTGACGAGGTGCGCGAGGACAAGATCAAGTCTTTTGTGCTGGCTAGTCTCAACGAGGCCAACAGCCGCGACGTTCAAGAGCTGCTGGACAACGAGTTCGATCGCGGGCTCGACGAAGGCACCTGGCTGTTCCTGTTCGACTCCTTCGACGAGATCCCCGACCTCCTGTCCGCTGAGGACACACGACGAGTCGCGCCGCTATACGCCCAAGCCATCGCGGACTTCCTCGGGCCCTTCACCCGTTGCCGCGGGATCGTCGCCTCGCGGGATTTCACCAGCCCAGACCTTGCTCAGTTCACCCGGTTCAGGATTCTCCGACTCTCCCAGCGACAACAGCACAAGCTGATCCGGCGGGCAGATCTCGACCGGCCCGTCGACCGCGCGCTGCGATCCGGCCTGGCGACGGCGTCGCACGACATCGCGACGTTCGCAGGCAATCCGATGTTCCTCGGTCTGCTGTGCGAGCACATGCGGAGCAGTACGCACTCCCCGCCAACTCTCACGCGGTGTTCGAGGACTACCTCGATCACCGGCTCCAGCGAGACGCGCAGCGCATCAAGGCCCGATTTGCCATCGAGATCGTCTTCATTCGCGCTGGAGCCGAGGAGATCGCCTTCCTCATGGGCTCAGTACCACGCATGGGTCTCACGCCCACACGGGCCATGCTGTTGGACTCCGCCTGTGGGCTCGATACGCTGACACCACGTTGGCTCGACACCGTCCTTGACGCGTTGGAGTACACGAAGCTCGGCCGCGTCGACATGAACACGGCAGGCAAAGCCACGTTTTCGTTCGTGCACCGGCGCTTCCAGGAGTACTTCGCAACCTGCGTGGTGATCCGAGAAAGACGCCGAGTGCCAGTCACATCGCTGTTGGATAACGATCAGTGGCGCGAAACCGCGGTCAGTCTGCTCCAGATCCAGGAACAGCACGACACCGCTCCGCTGATCAACGAGGCGCTTTCGCGGTTGTCGGCCTACACTCGCCAGGTTGAGGCGGAAGAATTCCACTGGCCCGATGGATGTTTGCATCTCCTGAGCATCCTCTCGACCGGGCTCGAGAGCCGTGTAGACACCGTCTCTGAACTCTTGCGGGAGTACGTCGACCGCATCATCATCCGCGCATGGGAAGCCGGGAGCAGACTCGACAAGCGGCGGGCGCTGAACTTCGTTTTGCTCGCCAGCCCGACTGTTGCCGAGAAGCTCCTCACCGAGGCCTTCCGGTCGCGCAACGAGCTGCTTCGCGAGGGAGCCTTCCGCAGCGCGGGCTTCCTTCCCAGCCTCAGTCCCCAGCTGCGTGCCCAGATCCGGACGGCTCTGCTCGGCCTCGCGGCATCGACCGACCTGTACCGTAAACGAGCCTCCACAGTGGCTCAGATCAAACGCCTCGCCCAGTCATCGGATTTCCTTGCCCTGCTCACCCTCCTGAGCATCGCCCAGCCCATCGCCATCGTCTTCTCCATCGGCGGATTTCTTGCGCTGTCAGCCTCAGTGATCTTCGATCTCGGGCCTACGTCCACTCAAGCTGTGGGCGGCTACATCGCAAGCATCATTTTCGTGATGGTCGCGGTCCTGATCATTTCCACGATGTTCTCGCAAGCCGCCCTTCGGCGTGGAGGCGGTCGCCTCAACGACTCGATGTCCCGCAGTACGTTGATCGAGTACAGAGTCCTGAGAGGCTGCGCGATAGCCGTGGCCTTGGCGGTGCACACTGCCTTCTGCTTCATATCGGTCGGCTACTTGTTGTTCAAAACCGCAGCGGGATCGCTGGCAACCGTCGCAGCAATCACGGCGTATGGAGGGCTCTGGCCTGCGGCAGTCATCTGGTCGGTGAAGAACGGCGCTGGCAGCAGGATTGCGTGGTGGCCACTGCTGCCGGCCGTGATGCTGGTCCTCGGTGGATCACGACTGCCGA
This sequence comes from Lentzea californiensis, assembly GCF_024648825.1. GTDB lineage: Bacteria > Actinomycetota > Actinomycetes > Mycobacteriales > Pseudonocardiaceae > Lentzea > Lentzea californiensis. The sequence continues at coordinate 254,064 of NZ_JANBBE010000010.1, read as the reverse complement.
ACTGGCTGCGTCAACGGTACTCCGAGTTGATCAAATGGGGAGGCAGGGCAGCCTGTCTGCAGCTGTTGACGACAATCGGACTGATGCTTCGCCCCTCCTGGCGCAAGATCGGCTACGTCCTGGCAGCGCTGCTGATCGTTGCCACCGCGTCTATTTCGTTGCTGCTGCTGGCAAAGTACGTTCCTCTGGCAGCACTGATCTTGATGGCACTGAGCTCGGCGTCCTTCCTCCTCATCCGGTTTCTGATGAGCAGCTATCCGTTGCGCACAGCAACGACCAATGCACGAACCGGAGAAGACACCCTGGCTCTTGTCGCCCGACTGAGAAGCCCATCAGCCTTCGACACGGTGATCGCCCGGCTCGGCACGCAGCGCATCGCTCGCGAGCCGGATGCGAAGCAGGCAATCGAGAACTTGGTCGGAGAGATCGAACGCGCACAGATCCGTGCGACAGAGGAGCGCAACCTCAGTCTCCGGCAAGCCTGCCCCAGCCTTGCCGACCAACAGGTGCCCACTCATTGGCTCTTGGACTGTCGGCTGCTACGCCCGTGGACTCTGCTGCGCACCGTCGAGGTGCGCGAGGACACGCTCGACGAACTGGCCCGCCTGTCGGACAAGGATTGATGCCGAACAACCGGCCCGAGCAGGTTGATCCCTGCTGGTGCCATACTTGGGATGGAGTTCTTGCCGAGAGCCTTGTCCTGCCCAGATTTGCAGGCAGCCGACTGGCACAGCACCACAGGCGACAGCGACCTCACTCGTAACCTTGCCGCGAATTTTGACCCCAGGCGACGGATGAACGCGGACCCCTGGTGGCTGTTGAGCTTTAGTCGCTGGTCCTCATGGCCAGCGGGACTCGGCCGAGGTCGCGGTCTTTTGAGGAACACGGCCCAGCAGTATGACCTGCGGATCACGCCTCTGCGGGTTCATACTCGTTGATCAACCCTGCGCGTGCCGGAAACTACGTCCATGCAGGTTAAGCAGCTTGGCCATACTCGTGGATGACTCCGCCGAGTCGGTCTTGCCGATCTACGGCGAGGCGTTCGACCTGAGCGGGTTCGACAGGCTGAGGCCGGACCAACAGGAGTGTCACGCCAAAGCGTGATCGGTGGTGCGGTGCTCGTTGTAGTGCCGCTCGCGGTCACTCAGCGCCTGCCGGAGAGGTGCCTGATTCCACATCAGCGTGCCGTCGAACAGCTCGCCGCGAAAGTTCTTGGATCCAGTCAACAGAACCTAGTGACGAGAGATTGAATCGTGCCGACTGGCCCTCTATACTAGTTTCGAGCTATCCAATAGCTCATGAACACACGAGCTGCGCACGCTTGCTACATGTGGGGGGTCAAGTCCCCCTTTGAACCGCACAGCTACGGCTCGCGCACCACAGTGGATCTGATGCGTGCGCGCAGAGCTGTCAGCCGACGAGCTTCAGCAAAAACCGCTGATAGAGCGCGTGCGCGTAGTGGTCCGCTCCGGCCTCGGACACCAAAATGTGGCAGATTTGCCACATTCACGTGGCAGGTGCTCAAGTCCACTTGAGCACCTGTTTTGCGTTTCTACGCCACTTCGAGTCCGCGGACGTGCTCGACTTCCAGTCGCTTCTTCTCTCCGACGGGCACGCGCGGGTTGCCCAGGAATGCATCGGTGGTGCCGGTGCGTCCGACGGGAAAGTCGCCGATGGTGGCCAAGGCCGGTTACGCCGACCTGTTCACGTCGCAGGCGCAGGCGTACCTGGACGAGATGCCCGGCTGACCTGCCGACCGTCCGATGGTGCCGTCACACCATCGGACGGTGTTGCACGAAGCGATCTTCTGACGAACTAGGAACATGACCATCACTGGATCCAGGCCTGGTTCACGCTGGCGCCGAGCCCTGGGGGCTCGGCGCCAGCCCGTATCCGGCGACCGGTTCCCCTGGCTCGGGCTCCTGGTGGAACTGGCAGCGCTGATGATGGTCGCCGGCGGCGCGCTGTGGTTCACGTTCGGCTGGCTCGCGCGAGTCGCGTCGGTCAAGGCCGACCAGAGCGCCGCCATCCAGGGCAAGGATTACGTGACGGCGATGCTCGACGCCGTTAAGATCGCGTTGAGCATCGTCGCCGGTGGCGGCGCCCTCATCGCGCTGTACCTGGCCATGCGCCGGCAACGCACCGCCGAACGTGACCTGCGCGCACGGCTGGACGCCCTGTGGGGTGCCGAAACATGGCTCAGCGGCTTGACCTGCGGATCAAGCCGCTGCAGGTTCGTACTCGTTGATCAAGCCGCCGAGCACTCGCCGACGACGTACAGATCTACAGCCTGGGTCTCCGATCGGGTGATCGGGTCGTGGTGGAGTGTGGTGTCGCGCTCGGTGTGGTCGCCGGTGGTTGTAGTGAGAGACGTAGCGGTTCAGCACTGAGTTGAGGTGACGCTCGTTGATGATGAGCAGCCGGTCGGTGAGCTCGCGTCTGACAGTGCCGACAAACCGTTCCGCGTAACAGTTGGCTCGTGGACACCGCGGTGGGATCTTCACGACGTCGATACCGGCGTCAGCAAGAACCGAGTCGAACGACACCGTGAACTGGCCGGCCCGGTCACGGACCAGAAATCGAAACTCGTTGGCCCGGTCGTCCAGCTCCATGAGGAAGTTGCGAGCTTGCTGCGTGGTCCACAGACCATCAGGGTTGGTGGTGGTCCCGAGTATGTGGACGTAGCGGGTGCCGACCTCCATCACGAAGAACACGTACACCCGTTTCAGCGTGACGACGCAGTCGACGTGGAAGAAGTCGCACGCCAGCATGCTCGCCGCCTGAGCACGCAGAAACCGCCGCCACGACATGTCGGTGTCCCGAGTCGGCGAGGGCGGAATCCGAAGTCGCTTCAGCACACGACGAACAGTCGTGACGGCGGTCCGGTGGCCGAGCTTGAGCAGTTCACCGTGGATCCGGCGGTAACCCCAGCCCGTGTTCTCCCGCGCCATACGCTCGATCAAAGCCACCACCGCCTCGTCGACCCGCGGGCGGCCACTCTGATTCGGGTAGGTCCACTTCTTGGCGACCAGGCGCCGATGCCACCGCAACACCGTGCCCGGAGACACCAACCGATGCTCCCGTAGGCAGCGAGGAAGTCGCCGCACCAACGCGGCCAGCACAGCGCGGTCAGCCCAATCCAACTGCGGACGACCATGAGTACGGCGCAACACCGCGACCTCATGCCGCAACACCAACAACTCGACGTCCTTCGCCGCCGAAGACCGGCAGAGCAGGACCAGCCAGCCACTTAGCTTGACAAAGATGAGGTACAGCAGTCGCAGCGCCACGCTTACGATCATGCCGACCGAACAACAGGACCCGACCACCGCAGCTCAACGCATGTGTACGGAGTTCTGGCACCCCACAGAGTTCGGTGACGAACACGTGGTTGCGATGGCACAGTGGTGCGGTGTCGCCGGACCACTGGGTGACGACCGCTTCGAGCACAAGTTCGGCATCGACGTGGGCGGCTACGCGGTGTTCGTGGACGGCTTCACCGGAGGCCGGTCCGACTGGTACCACTTCAGCATTCCGAGCAGGACGCCATCTGAGGACTACCGTCATCACATGCGTGACCTGGAGTTGAACTGCTGATCAACTCACATCAAATCTCAGTATGCCCTAACGGCCCACCAGGCCAAGCGACTGAGCCCTGCACACCGCTGATACCCGATCCGACACCCTCAGTTTCGCGTAGATGTGCTCCACATGCTTCTGCACCGTGCGAGGCGAGATCAGCAACCTGCGTGCTGCAGCCTGGGCAGTCAGACCGTTGGCCATGAGGCTCAGTACAGCCAGTTCACGGGCGGTCAGACCTGCCTCACCACACGGCTTGCGCGGCATCCACCTGGCAAGCGCACCGGCCTGCCGATCCAAACCGATCAAAAGTGCCTGCAGGCGTCGAGCCAGCAGCACATCCCGCTCGGTGAAGTCCTCTCCGCCGGTGACGATGACGAACGCCCGGTGACGCACACCCTGCAGTGTCAACGGAATGGCCATCTGGTGCTCGACGTCGAGGCCGCCTATGACGCCGGCCCATTCCGCGTAGCGGGGATCGATCAAGGGACCCGGCACCCGTGCGATCGTCTGCGCGGAAGGATCACCGGTCACCGAAAACCAACACAACAGCGGATGTTGATCAAGACGTGATCGCATCCAAGCGACAGTCTCTTGATCGACCCTCATCCCCGCAAGCAGCTGGTAGTTGATGTGTCCGCTCGCGTGCCGATCTACCCAAGATCCACCTTGAGCGCCGAAAGTCGCCACCAGCTCGTTCAAAATCATCGGGAGCGGCAGCTCCGTCAACGGTTCCGCAAGCAGGTCTCGGACGACGTCCAGCCAGTACCCCAGCCTGTCCTCCATAGAACCAGCGTACGACACACCCGGTACGCAAATGTCCGTATTTACTCGGCAGCTCCTCCATCGCGACGATTGCGTTGATCCAAAGGAGGACAACTATGATTCGGACAGTCGTACTTACTATCACCGCCTCGTTCGCGGCATCGCTCCTTACCGTCGTCCCGGCGTCGGCGGCGTACTGCCAGACCGAGCATGGCGTCTTCGTCCCGGAGAAGTCGTCTGGTGTGCCGTCTCTGTGGGCTCCGACCGGCAGCATTGTGACGATCAAGCCGAACCAGCAGAGCCGCATCTGGGCTGGTGTCGCGTTCACCGGAACGAACGGGCCGCCCGGATGGGTCGACCTTGCACCGTGGAGCTTCCCGCTGCCCGACCGACCGGTATTCAGCCTCATCACCAGAATCAGCAACAACTACTCGCCGACGATCTATCGCTATGCGGGCTACGACACATCGTTCGTCAACAACCAGCCCAACCCAGGATTCGTCATTCTTCGAACGAACGACGACCACCCCGGCAACGGCTCCGGTGCGTTCATCGCCGACGTGTCAGTGTGCACGTAGAATAGGACGTATGATCGCTGTGCTGCCGTTCCAGATTCACCCTAGAAGTCCTAACAGAATGATCTTGGAATACGGTTGATCATCGGCGTGTTGACCATGGCGTGAGGAAGGGTGATCAGCTTCCCTGGATCGTGTCCGACGAGTTGTGGTCGCGGATCGAGCCGCTGCTCCCGGTGGTGCCGCGTCGTGCGGATCATCCGGGTCGCAATCGGCTGGATGACCGCAAGGTGTTGTGCGGCATCTTCTTCGTGCTCTACACCGGCATCCCGTGGGAGTTCCTGCCCCAGGAACTCGGCTTCGGCTCCGGCATGACCGCGTGGCGTCGGCTGCGGGACTGGCACCAGGCCGGCGTCTGGCAGCGGCTGCACGAGAACCTGCTCGCCGAACTCAACGCCGCGGACGAGCTGGACTGGTCGCGGGCGGTGATCGACGGCTCGCACGTCCGCGCCCTCAAAGGCGGCCCAAAACGGGTGCGAGCCCGGTCGACCACGCCAGAACGGGCTCGAAACACCACCTGATCACCGAAGGACACGGCATCCCGCTGGCCGTCTCGCTCACCGGCGGGAACCGCAACGATGTCACCCAGTTGATGCCGCTGATCGACCAGATCCCGTCGGTGCGAGGCAAGCGCGGCCGCCCGCGGTTCCGGCCTGAGAAGCTGTACGCCGACCGCGGCTACGACCACGACAAGTACCGCGTGCTGGTGCGCGCCAAGGGCATCACGCCGCTGATCGTTCGCCGAGGCAGCGAACACGGCTCCGGTCTGGGCGTGCACCGCTGGGTGGTCGAGCAGACCTTCGCGCTGCTGCACTGGTTCCGCCGCCTGCGGATCCGCTGGGAGATCCGCGACGACATCCACGAAGCCTTCCTCAGCCTGGCCTGCGCCATCATCTGCTGGCGCCGACTCCGCAACCTCTCATTGAGTTGGGAGTTCTAAGCCGCGTGGCGATACTCGTGGTTGACTCCGCCGAGACGGTCCTGCCGATCTACCCCGAAGCGTTCGATCTGATCGGGTTCGAGAGGCTGGGGCCGGACACCCAAGGGTGCCGCGGCGGCGAGTGATCGGTGAGTGCGGTGCTCGTTGTAGTGTCGCTCGTACTCGCGCAGCGCGTGTCGTAGGTGGGTTTGATTCCAGATCAGCGTGCGGTCCAGCAGTTCAACGCGAAGTGTCTTCACCCAGCGTTCGATGGCGGAATTTATGCGGGGCACCGGTACACCAGTCAGCACCGTAACGATTCCCGTTGCGCTCAGGAATTTGTCGATCAACGCGGGGTACGTGGCATCCTGGTCACGAATGAGGAACTTGATCCGAACGAGGGGTCCGGTTTCTTCCAGGACCATGAGCAGGTTGCGGATGGCCTGGATGACCCATGCGTGGGTTGAGTGTGCGGTGGTACCGACTATCCACACACGCCGGCTGGCGTGGTGGATGGCCGCGAGAATGTACTGGCGCTGCCCAGTCAGCGTGACCGTCTCGATGAAGTCCATCGCCAGGATCGCCTCTGCCTGCGAGCGCAGGAAGTCGGCCCAGGTAATGGTTGTCCGGCGCGGGGCCGGATCGACGCCGACAGTCTTGAGGATCTCCCATACCGTGGAGGCGGCGATCGCGATGCACAGGAGTGCGAGTTCGCCGTGGATGCGTCGATATCCCCACGAGGGGTTCTCGGTTGCCAGACGCAGGATGAGACGGCGGATTGAAGCAACAGTGCGCGGACGTCCAGGCCCTCGGTTCACGCTCATACGAGCATGGCGGCGCTTGATCAAGTCGCGATGCCACCCCAGCACCGTATCCGGGTTCACCACGAGCCGGAGTCGGCGCAAGGCTCTGCTGCACCGTTAGGTGACATCTGAGTTGGCTAGCCGTGAGGCTGGCCTGGGAGGATGTCGCTGTGCCCAAGCCCTACCCCCAGGAGTTCCGCGACGATGTCGTGCGGGTCGCTCGTGACCGCGAGCCCGGTGTGACGGTCGAGCAGATCGCGAAAGACTTCGGAGTGCACCCGATGACGTTGTTCAAGTGGCTGCGCCAGGCCGAGGTCGACGAGGGCGCCAAACCAGGCGTGAGCAGGAACGACTCGGCCGAGCTGCGCGAGGCGCGTAAGCGGATCAAGCTGCTGGAACAGGAGAACGAGGTCCTGCGCCGGGCGACGGCGTATCTGTCGCAGGCGAATCTGCCGGGAGAAGGCTCTACCCGCTCCTGAACGAGCTGGCCGCGGACGGGATTCCCGTCGCGGTGGCGTGCCGGGTCTTGAACATCGCTCGACAGCCGTACTACCGGTGGCGTGCCCGCCCGGTCGTCCAGGCGGAACTCGCGGAGGCATACCGGGCGGACGCGTTGTTCGACGCGCACCGCGACGATCCGGAGTTCGGCTACCGGTTCCTCGCCGACGAAGCCCGCGACGCCGGCCTGCCCCTGGCGGACCGGACAGCGTGGCGGATCTGCTCGTCCATGAGCTGGTGGAGCGCGTTCGGCAAGAAACGCGGCCGCAACGGCAAGAAGGCCGGCCCGCCGGTGCACGATGACCTGGTGCGCCGCGACTTCACCGCCGCGGCGCCGAACCTGTTGTGGCTGGCCGATATCACCGAACACCGCACCACAGAAGGAAAGCTGTATCTGTGCGCGGTCAAGGACGTCTGCTCCAACCGGATCGTGGGCTACTCCATCGACTCCCGGATGAAGTCCCGCCTCGCCGTCACCGCGCTCACCAACGCCATCGCGAGACGTGACGACGTCGCCGGCTGCGTGGTCCACACCGACCGGTTGAACTCAAGCAGTTCACCTCATGGGTCTTCGGCGACAAGATCCGCTCAGCCGGCCTCCTGCCATCCTTCGGAACAGTCGGCGACGGCCTCGACAACGCGATGATGGAATCCTTCTTGTCATCGATGCAGATCGAGCTACTGAACCGCCAGAAATGGAAGACCCGCGTGGAGCCGGCCAACGCGATCTTCGACTACATCGAAATCTTCCACAACCGCCGCCGACGGCACTCCGCCCTCGGCTACCTCACCTCAATCGAGTACGAACTACGCTCTGACCACGACACCATCACCGCTGCCAGTTAGCCACAACGACTGGAACCCTTCCGATAGGGCAGGTCAGTCACCTACCCGTGCAGCAGACCCAGGCACACGAGAGTCCCAGCAGAGCTGTGACCGCGACAACGGCGGAGAGCAGTTTCATCAAGTTCGGCTCCTGTGAGTAGGAGGGTTCTTGTGAGCGTTGCTTAAAACCCGCAGAAGCGGTCGAACAGGTTGCCGCACGAGTAGATCTGACTTCCCGGCCCTGGCCCGCAACACGCATGCGCTGCCGGAGCAGGAGCGAGAAGCAGCACCACGGCCGCAACCAGAACTGATACGAACCTCATCGAAGAACTCCTAAAGGTGAGCGGATCGTTCATCCAAAGTGGACAGCTGAAGGCGGACGGCGCCCGCCTCCGGTACCGCGGTCTCGACGTACAGCGCCAGGGCGCTGCTCCAGTGCTGGCGAGCACGCACCGCCTGGTTGACCATGCGGTATCCGTGCGCGAGACCGTCGTGCCCGCAGGCCTGCTGGTAGCGATCACCCGTCTCCTCGGCCAGCCTCAGTGCCTCCCGGTGGTGGGCGAGTGCGCGCACCGGATCGCCACTGAGCCGGACCGACTCGCCGAGCCCGTTGAGAGCTTCGGCCTGCAGACCTCGGTTTCCGCTGTCGAGCCCGACGGTGAGCGCAGTACGGAGGTTGGTCGCGGACTCCGCGAACCGGCCCTGATCCGCCTGCACCAGCCCTAGTCCCAGCGCCGTGTAGCCCTCCAGGCTCCGGTTTCCCGTGTCCACGGCGATGGTGAGCGCCTGCTGGAGACGGGCAAGCGCTTCGCGGTGCCTGCCGAGCCGCCGGAGGACGAAACCCAGGCTATGCAGGGCATAACCCCGCCCGGCCACATCATCTATCTCCTGCGCGAGGGCCAAGGCGCTGTTGTGGTGAGCGAACGCCTCGTCGTAGTGGCCCAGCCGTTCGCATACGATGCCGAGGTTGTTGGCTGAGCGGCAGTGGCCAAGGCGGTTTCCAGTGCGCGCGGCGATGTCAAGCGCCTGCTGGTAGTGCACGAGTGCGTTCCGGTGGTCGGCGACAGCCAGGTACACGTTGCCGAGGTTGTTGTGTGTTCGTCCTTCCAGCGCGATCTCGCCGACGGACCTCGCGAGCTCCAGTGCCTTCCGGTGGTGCGCTTCGGCCTCGACGTAGCGACCCAGGCGTTCGTGGGCGGTGGCGAGGTTGCCCAGCGCCTGACATTCCGCGACGACGTCTCCGCGACCTCGCGCGACGGCGTGGGCGTGACTGTGCAACACGAGCGCGTCATCGTGGTAGCCGCGCAGATCGAGGTACCGCAACAGGATCGTGGACAGTTCACTTGAGTGGGCACCCTCGGTCGAGGTCGCCGTCACCACCAGGTTCGCGCGTTCGCCTTGCAGCCAGACCATGGCCTGCGCGTAGGTGGACAGGACCGGGGACCGCGCCTCGGCCCGGACGTTCGTGCGTTCGGCTCCGGGCGCGACGACATCCATCGCCCGCGCGGCCGTGGCAAGGTAGCAGTCCTGGAGCCGGGTCAGGGACTCGCGCCGGCACGACGGACTCTCGGTGGTGGCGGCCAGTTCCGAGGCGAACGCGCGCAGCAGGTCATGCATCCGGTACCTGCCGGCTTCGGACTGGTGCAGCAGGTGCAGGTCGACCAGTTCCTCCAGCAGCCGTTCGGTCTCCACCGGATCCGCGTCGGCGAGAGCGGCGGCTGCGTGCGCGTCGAGGTCGGCGCCGGGATGCAGGCCCAGCAACCGGAACAGGCGCTGCCGGGTAGCGTCGAGGTGCAGATAGGACAGGTGCAACGCGGCGGCCACGCTGCGGTCGCCCGTCACCAGTTCGTTCAGCCGTTGCCCGCTGTCACGCAGGCGTTCCGCCAGGTGCTCGACCGTCCACACGGAACGTGAGCGCAGCCGGGCCGCCGCGATCCGGAGAGCCAGCGGGAGATGGCCGCACAGAGCGGCGACGTCCGCCACCGGCTCGCGTTCGGCTGGTTCGTACCCGAGGACCCTCGTGAACAGCTCGACGGCCTGGCGCTGCGGCAGCACGTCCAGCGACACGGTTCTGGCCGAGTCGAGATCGGTGAGCCTGCGTCTGCTGGTGACGAGTGCGAGGCAGTCAGCGGTGCCGGGTAGCAGGGGGCGCACCTGCGCCGCGCTGGCCGCGTTGTCCAGCACCAGCAAGGCTTTGCGGCCCGCAAGCTCGGCACGCCACAACACGGCGCGTTCCTCCAGCCCGTCTGGGACACGTTCGCCCGCCACCCCGATGGAGCGCAACAGCACGGCCAGCGCCGCGGCGGAATCCGTCGGTCGCAGGTCGGCGGTGTGGGCGTGCAGGTCGATGAACAGCTGCACGTCCGGGTAGCGGTCTGCCAGGTGGTGGGCCGTGTGCACGGCGAGAGCGGTCTTGCCCACACCCGCCATGCCGTCGATCGCCACGATCACCGTCGAGCTGCTCACGGAAGCGGTGGCGTCGAACAACCGCAGGAGCTCGTCGTCGCGCCCGGTGAAGTCCTCCACGTCGTGCGGCAGCGCGTGCACCGGGTGAGCGGCGGCCCGTGCGGCGGACTCCGCAACTGCCGCGACGAGCCGGGGATCAGCGGCTAAGACCTGCCGGTGCAGCTCCTGCAGCGCGGCACCTGGCTCGACACCCAGTTCCTCGACGAGCTGCCCCCTGACGTGGCGGTAGTGGTCCAGGGCGTCGGTGGTGCGACCGGCCCGGTACAGGGCCAGCAGGTACTGGCCTGCGACACGCTCGTTCAGCGGGTGCCTTGCGGCCCGCGCCGACAGCTCGCCCACCAGTTCCTGGCCCTCCCCGGCGCGCAACCGAGCGTCGACCAGCTCGTGTTCGACGGTGAGGCGCTCCTGCTCCAACCGCTCCCGTTCGGCTCGCACCCACTCACCGTCGACACCGGTGAGGGCCTCCCCACGCCACAACGCCAGTGCGTCGGTCAACGAGCGCACGGCCGCCGAATCGTCACCCCGTGCCTGAGCACGCAGATCGCGAAACCGCTGCAGGTCGAGCAGCGGCTCCGGCGCGTCGACGAGCAACACGTAACTGCCCGACCGTCGCACGATCGAGACTCCTTCCAGCCCGTCCAACGCCCGCCGCAGCCGGGAGACGTAGCTGTGCAACGTCGCCCGAGCCCGTGGTGCCGCGTCCAGGCCCCAGACCCGTTCGACCAGGCAGTCCGCCGGAACGGTCCTCCCGGTGTCGACAGCGAGCGCCACCAGCACGCAGCGCTGCCTGGGCGTGCCCAGGTCCAGCGGCTGCCCATCGGCCTCCGCGCGCACTTCTCCCAGCAGGCGCAACACCCGGTGTCCCCCGTGCTCGGCAAACCAGCACCACCGGCTTAACATTCCGATCCTCGCTTCGCGGAAGGTTTGCGAGCGATTCACACGATCGGCCCACCAGTTGAGACACGGGTGCTCTATTGCCGCACCACCGTGGAAATCCGGAGAAAGCACTGGTAACGCGTCAGTGACCGTTTATCGTCCTGTCAGCCCGGCCGTTGAACCGCTCGCGCTGTTCGGCGATGTCCTGGAAGGCCTGCCGGCGACTGTCGAGGACGGACTGCTGGATTGCCGACTCCACCTCCTGCCAAGTGCCGACCAGCCCCGACCGCGACTTGCATTCGACGTCGGCGGAGGCGGTGGCGATTTCCGCCGCGGTCACGGTCGCCGCGGAGAGGTCGAACGCCCCTGCCGCAGCCGCGGAACTGTCGTAGTCGTGACCAGCGGCTTTCATGCAGGCGGACCACTGAGTACGGGCCTGGGCCACACGTGGGTCGGAAAGCGATCTCTCGTAGCTGTCCGTGGAGATCTCCTTGACCTCGGCAGGCGTGGTCAGGTTCGCCTCACCGAGCGTTTTGTCGGCCTGCTGAACGCACTGGCTCGATGTACTCCGTTCCTTCGCCGGGACTGGACGCTCGGTGCGATCGACCGTCGACGGCAGGTGATAACCGTAGACGGCCGCATCACGCGGGTCCGTTATTCCGTAGCGCCGCTTGTTGCCACGCGGGCCGATGTCCTTGATACGCACTCGGGCGTCCTGCTCGATCGCCGCCGCGTCAGGCGACGGCTTCGACCCTCCACGATCCTCGATGCACCGGTGGATGAGGATTTCGCGAGCCAGAATTATTCGGCCGGTGTCCCAGGTGCTGAGCCGATACTGGTCGAGGGGAAGGTTCACCGCGTCGGGCGCCGTGGCCTCCGGTGGAATGGGGCGGGGCGGGGCGGCCCCGTTCGTTGAACATCCCACCAGCAGCACGGACGCCAACGCAGCCGTAGCGTGCCAGAGCCGTCGAGACACTTCGCTCACACCTTTCCGTGATGGCCGTCCGGTCGGCGGCACCGAGGGGCGCCCCCGCCCCTCGGTGCCGCCGACGGCTACGCCCCAGGGCTGAGCCTGATGGAAGCGTTGTCGTTGTAGGTGTACGAGAGCACGCCGCTGCGCTGCCCGTAGAGGTAGTCGACGTCGCCGCCGAGCTCCGACCGGTCGTACACGTAGCAGATCGACGTGGTGGTCATGTCGCAGGAGATCGCAGCCGCGTTGTTCTTGACGGGCTCACGCGCGCCGACGCCGGTGCCGTCGAAGAACCTTCGCCCTTCCAGATCGCGCACCGTGACGCTCGTACCCCAGTAAGCCGTGGCCCTGCCGCTGTTGAAGTACAGACACGCCCAGTACGGCGAGTTGGCACAGCGTGACTCGACTCCGGCGATGGTGCCGATGTTCTTCGACGCCGCCCCGGCCGGCGCGACCGTACCGGCCAGCGCCGTTGCCGCCGCGACCACTCCGAGAGCAGCACTCAAACCCTTCGACCAGCGCATTACTTCGCCGCCTTTCTGACTGGTGCCCGGCGGCGATGGCCTCCGGTACCGGTGGTGGTGGATGGCGCAACGATGTGTGATCGATCGTGTGAAAGCCTTGCAAGCTTTCTGCAATGCCCAGGTCAGTCGGTGTAGCGCAGCAATCCGATCAGCTGCTCGGTCGGCGGCCAGCCACTCCAGCTTCTGGAGCAACCAGCGCTTCCCTAAGACCGTCGTCGACCGGGCCCGCTGGACCATGTACGGCGACACCGCCGGCCACACCAAGTACGACCATCAGCTGTCAGGCCGGGCTCCGCGGCGGCCTTACGCAGCACCGAGGCGATCAACCGTATGAACGAGGTGGCACCGGGGTTGAGCAGCAGGTCCACGCCTTCCTCCGGGAGCACACCTACCAGCTGCGTGAGGTTCACCTCGGCCCAGGCCCGCGATGTCCTGCAAACCCTCGAGCTTGGCGATGCGTCGGGCCGTGCGCGGGCGCCGTGCGCGGGCGCCGTCGCCCCGATCACGCACGGCACGTCGTCCGGCGACGTCACCACGACAGGCGTGTTCTCGCCGTTCACCGCGAGCCCGAACACCGACTCGCTCATGATGTCGAGCAGCTGGGCTCTGCCGTCACGCGCGACGATCCCAGCAAGAGCTTGCGCGTAGAGGAACGCGGCGCAGTCGGTGACATGATCCCACGACTGAACGCCCCCGACGTCCTCCAGCGCGTCGACGACCTGCAGACACGGGCGCTCGCGGTGGCGTACGCCCACAGCCGTGCACGCGGACACGGAGCCGCTCGGCCGGGATCGTCCTGGTGGTGGCGAGATCGCCGCGCGCGCGATCCACCGGGACCTGGTCGCCACACACGGCGAACAGCTCGCGCGGCCACTGGCAGACCTCATCGGCACCATCTGGCCCTTGACCCGCGACGACCTGCGCACCCACCGCGGATCTGGCTATCCCCTGATGCGGGTGGCCCGCATGCTCACCGTGCCGGGAGCTGTTCGAACCCTGCGGGGTGCCAAAACAGGGACTGTAAAACGAGCGGTTTGTGCCGTGAGGCGCTGTTGATTCGAGTGGAGGTGGGAGACCTTCGCCGCTGATCCTGTCGCAGCAGGACGGTGGAGCTGAGGGCAGCCTGGTCCGGGTGGTGCCGGGGCGGGCGGGAGCAGCCCTGACAAAGCCGGGACGTGTCAGCACTGCCAGATGGTGCGGGTCCGGTGAGCGTGACGGAGAGGAGTACGAGAGGTGCCGGCGTTTTACGTCCCTCAAATTTACACCGGCTCGAACCTGGCGGATCTGGGCCGGAGGCGGTGCACACCCGATCATGTGAAGGGGTTGGGGAACTCCTGGGATGGTTTGCCGATGCTGTCCGGGAGGCTACGAGGAAGGTCTGCGGCGTACTCGTGGCGATGCTGCTGGGACACAGTCGGGCTCCTACTTCGCCGAGCGAATCACAGTGAACGCGGGAACCGTCCTGGGTCTCACCCGTAGCCATGTGTCCAATGTGGATAGAAGGGTTGGGTGCGCCGACCACCGATCGGCCTGGGACGGGGCGGAGTCGCCGTAGTACTCCGAGCCAGGGAAAGCCTGCGCCCATGGGGAAGGGCGGCAGCGGGATCAAGAAGGGAAGGATGCTGCAATCGTGCCCAGCTCAAGGAGGGTACGTTCCGGCCGTTGCCGGTGCGGGAACGCAAGATCCCGAAGCCGGGCGAGTCGGGCAAGGTCAGAAGTCTCGGTATTCCTACCGTGGCCGACCGGGTCGTGCAGGCCGCGTTGGAGCTGGTGCTGGAACCGATCTTCGAGGCTGACTTCGTGCCGGTCTCCTATGGGTTCCGGCCTCAACGGCGTGCCCAGGACGCGAACGCTGAGATCCACCACTACGGCTCCCACGGGTATCGGTGGGTGCTGGACGCGGACATCGAGGCGTGCTTCGACTCGATCTCGCACTCGGGCCTGATGGACCGGGTTCGGTTGCGGGTCAAGGACAAGCGTGTGCTGGCGCTGGTGAAAGCGTTCCTCAAAGCCGGAATCTTGACCGAGTTCGGCGAGATCAAGGGTACGCACACCGGCACGCCACAAGGTGGGACCTTGTCACCGTTGCTGGCCAACATCGCTCTGTCGGTGCTCGATGAACACCTGATGGGGCCATGGAAACCGGGCGGGACGATGTCCACCGAGAGCCGACGCGCGGGCCGCCGCGCCAAGGGGTTACCAACGTGGCGGCTGATCCGCTACTGCGATGACTTCGTCGTTCTGGTCAACGGAAACCAGACCGACACCGAGGCGTTGCGCGAGGACGTCGCCCACGTGCTGGAACCGATGGGCCTGCGGCTGTCACCAGCCAAGACCCAGGTTGCGTCGCTGGGCGACGGGTTCGAGTTCTTGGGGTTTCACATCCAGTGGCGCCGCAAGCGCGGTACGGACAAGTGGTACGTCTACACCTTCATCGCCGACCGTCCTTCCAGCGGTACGGGCCAATCTGAACCACCTGACCGAATGTGGGCGCGTGGAGCATTTGCCCTGCTCCGATGTACAATTCCACTTATGTGGGTGATCGAGTCAAGCGCAGTGCGCTAGTTCTCTGTGTTAGCGGGCGCTGCTGGTGGCGCGTCGGCGTCGATGACGTCCAGCCCCTGGCGAACAGCACTAGCTTCTTCGTCGAGCAAATGGCGAGCACGGGTGGCCCAGTCTGCGTCGATGCGGAAGCTGTCGCCGCGGAAGCGTGGAAAGACGTGCAGATGGAAGTGGAAGATCTCCTGGAAGGCGGCTTCTCCGTCGGCGAGGAACACGTTGATACCCTCGCAGCGCAGGCCAGAGCGTCGAAGGGCGCGGCCGACGCGGTGGCCGATCCTCCAGACGTGTGTGCTCGTCTCCTCGTCCAAGTCTTCCAGCCCGATGGCATGCAACCGTGGCACTACGAGGACGTGCCCCGGCGTCACCGCGCCGAGATCCATGAACGCAACGACTCGATCATCTGCATATGCCAAGCTCGCCTCGGCCTCTCCGGCGACGATGGCGCAGAAGACGCATTTCTCTGGCCTTTGGTCATTCACGTGCAAAGCGTTGCAGCTGCGTCGTGGGCGACGCGAGCGATTTTCTCTCGGGTCTGATCGCATGGTCACGACGTGACTGGCTGCGGTGATCGTGGCTCACGCGGCTCGGCGCAGTGGGTGAGTGTCGGCAGGACGAGTTGCCCCTATCGGGTTGCCGATGTGGTCGAGGCGTACGAGCAGGCCGACAGACTCTGCATGACCTGGACACGGCAACGCCGATCAAGCAGATGACCGCGCCGGTGACGTCGTAGCGGGCGAAGCGGAACTTGCCGACGACCATTACCCAGGCCAGCGACCCGGCGGCCCGGCCATTCTGCCGCAGGCCGACGAAAACCCGGCCGAAGTTGGATCGGCCAGGTGATGGCCGACTGTCGCTGGGTTCGGACTGGTGGAAGCCGGACTCATCCTCAAGGATTCGACGCTGTCTCGGCGGACGCTGCGGGGGCGGCCCAACCGGTGCGCATCAAGGCGCTCAGCGCCTGGGGTGAGGCCTCGTCGGCCATGGCGGCGCCGCGTACCCAGCTCATGGCGAGCACGCCCAGGAACAGGTCGCGGCCGCGCACCTCGGGGCGGGCGCCGCCGTCGCGTCGGGCGGCGTGGAGGAATTCGTCTGTGGTGGTGATGTAGCCCTGGCAGGTGAGGGCCAGCGGGGAGGTGTCCTCGGTGACCGCTGCTCGCAGTGGTTCGGGTAGGCCGTCGAAGGCGGTGGCCCACTCGCTCAGAGCGTCGAGCCAGAGCGTTAGTGCGGTGGTGGTGTCACTTTCCTGCTGCCGGATGGCTTCACGACGTGCCACCAACTGCTCGGCGCGCGCTTGCAGCAGGGCGGCCAGCAGCGCCTCCCGGCTGGGGAAGTGGCGGTAGAAGGTTCCTGCCCCGACGCCGGCGCGCTTGGCGATGGCCTCCAGCGAACTGGTGACGCCGTGCTCCGTGAAGTGCTGTTCGGCGACCTGCAGCAGGTGCATCCGGTTGCGCTGCTTGTCCGTGCGCGGTCGGCGCCCGCTTGCCTCTGTGCTGCTGGTCACGGCTTCACGTCCTTCTCTTGAAAAAGCGGAGGCAGCCTCCGTATGTTGGTGAAGACAAAACGGAGGCTACCTCCTCATTTCCGGGATGGCGAGTCCGCCCGCCCGTCCGCCCAGGCGGGTACCGGATCTGCACCTCAGCTGAAGGACATGTCGTGACCGCACCGCAGATGCTCCTGGCCATTCAGATCGCCAACGGCTACGGCGCTCAGCCCGGGGCCTGGCGCATGCCCGGTGTCGACCCGTCCAGCTACACCGACATGGACACCATCGTCCGGTACGCGCAAGCAGCCGAACGAGGAAAGATCCAGCTCGTCTTCCTGGCCGACACCCCTGCCCTCACCGCCGACCTCGACCGCGAGACCCCGCAGCACGCCATCGACCCGTTGGTCGTGCTGACGTCGATGGCACGCGGCACCGAGCGGATCGGTCTGGTCGCCACTGGCTCGACGACGTTCAACGAGCCGTACACGATCGCGCGGCAGTTCAAGGCCTTGGACGTGGTCAGCCACGGCCGGGCTGGCTGGAACGCGGTCACCACCTCGAGCCCGGCCGCCGCGGCGAACTTCGGCAGCGTGGTGCCCCCGCGTGCGGAGAAGTACGAGCGCGCGCACGAGGTCGTGCAGGTGGTGCAGTCGCTGTGGGGCAGCTGGGAACGCGATGCGTGGGTCCGTGACGTCGCCGGCAAGCGGTTCGCCGACATGAGCAAGATCCAGCCGATCAACCTCGGCGGACGCCACGTAGCCTCGCGTGGGCCGCTGCCGATCCCGCCGTCGGAGCAGGGCCAGCCGGTCGTGTTCCAGGCCGGCGGCGGGGCGAACGGTCTCGAGCTGGCGGCCCGCTACGCCAGCGGCGTCTACGCCAACCCCTTCACCATCGAGGAAGGCCGCGCGCACCGGACGGCGCTGCGGGAAGCCGCCGAACGCGTCGGGCGCGATCCCGACGAGATCAAGCTGTTCGCCGGCTTCATGCCCACCGTCGCCCCCACCAAGCGAGCCGCCCTGGACCGGCGACGCCGGCTGGACGAGTCGATCGACCTGCACCAGCGGGTGAGCTACCTCGGGGCCATGCTCGGCCTGCGGCTGAACCCCGGCCAGCTCGACGAACCGCTCACCGCACGGCAGCTCGCCGACGCCCGTCCCAGCCCAGCGGACCCGCGCTCGGCGTACGCACTGCAGGTGGCCGGGGAAGGCTGGTCGCTGCGCGACGTGCTGGCCCACGGGGTCATCGACTACCACCCGGTCGTACCCGGCACCGCCGCCGAGGTCGCCGACCACATGCAGCACTGGTTCGAGGCCGGCGCCTGCGACGGCTTCTCCCTGGCCATCGACGTCTACCACGACGGCATCGACACCTTCGTCGACCAGGTCATCCCCCTGCTGCAGGAACGCGGCGTGTTCCACCTCGACTACGCCGGCACCACCCTGCGCGAGCACCTCGGCGCACCCGCCCAGTACGGACTCGACCCCCGCCTGACCGAAACGGCGCCCGCGGTCAGCTGACGGCCCGCATCGACTCGATCCGTGAACAGGAAGCGCACATGGCAACACCAGACACCGCGGCACCGGACGTCGCGACCCCAGCGCCCGGGACCCAGCGCAACGACCGCCTCGCCCCGGGAGACGGCCTGATCATCGGACTGCTGATGGTCTCGGCGTTCGTCGTGCTGCTCAACGAGATGATGCTGGGAGTGGCGCTACCCACCCTGATCGCCGACTTCGGCATCACCCCGAGCACCGGCCAGTGGGTCACCACCGGCTACCTGCTGACCCTGGCGGTGCTGATCCCGGCCACCGGGTTCATCATGCGCCGCTACCACCTGCGCACCATCTTCCTGGGCGCGCTGGCGCTGTTCACCGTCGGCACCGCGATCGCCGCCCTCGCACCCGGCATCGAGATCCTGCTCACCGGCCGCATCATCCAGGCCGCCGGCACCGCCGTCTTCGTCCCCTGCTGATGACCACCACCATGCGCCTGGCCCCCGCCGCCCGCCGCGGCCGGCTGATGGCGATGGCCACCGCCGTGCCCGCCATCGCACCGGCGGTCGGCCCCGCCCTGTCGGGGGTGGTGCTGTCCGGGCTGAGCTGGCGCTGGCTGTTCATCATGATGCTGCCGATCGCCGCGGCCGCGCTCGTACTGGGAGCGGCCAAACTGCGCAACATCACCACACCGGAGCCGGTGACCCTCGACGTACCGTCGCTGCTGCTGTCCGCTGTCGGGTTCGGCGCCCTCGTCTACGGCCTGGCCTCGATCGGCGAGGCGGCAGCCGGTCACGCACCGATCCCGCCCTACCTCCCGATCGCTCTCGGACTGGCCGGCGTCGCGGCGTTCGTCAGGCGCCAGGTCGTGCTCCAGCGCGGTGCCGGCGCGTTCCTCGACATGCGGATCCTCCGTGCGACGTCGTTCTCGGCACCGCTGCTGGTGATGCTCATCATCGCGCTCAACGGCTTCGGCACACTCATCGTCCTACCGATCTCCACCCGCACGGCAGCGCCGCCTTCGGCACCGTCCAGCAACTCGCTGGCGCCGCCGGCGGAGCGGTACTCGTCTCGGCCTACACGATCGGGTCGAACGCACCGGACACCGGTGCACTCAGCCTCGGCCAAGCCGTCTCCGCGTCGCAGGCTGCGTTCACCACTGCCGGAATCATCGCCGTGGCCGCCGTCCTCGGCACCCTCTTCGTCGGCAAGGCACCGACCCGGGCATCCGCGTCACACCTTCCCGACGGCAAGACCGTCCAACCGTGAAAAAGGAGCAGAAGTTGAAGATCGGCATCCTCGGCGCCGGAAGCATCGGCGCCACCTTGACCCGACGACTCAGCACCGCCGGTCACCAGGTGAAAGTGGCCAACTCCCGCGGCCCGGAGACCATCCCGGCCGATCTGCTCGCCTCGGGCGCGCGAGCCGTGCACGCCTCGGAGGTCGCCGCCGACGTCGACGTCCTGATCGTCTCGGTACCCCTGAACCGCGTCCCGGACCTCAAGCCACTACTCGCTGACCTGCCCGACGATGCGGTCATCATCGACACCTCGAACTACTACCCGATGCGCGACGACCAGATCAAAGCCCTCGACGACGGACAGCCCGAAAGCCTGTGGGTAGCCGAACAGTACGGCCGCCCCGTCGTCAAGGCCTGGAACGCCATCACCTCCCCTTCCTTCGACACCAAGGACAGCACCCCCGGCACCCCCGGACGCATCGCCATCCCCGTCGCCGCCGACAGCGACACCGACCGGGCACTGGGCATGGCGCTCGTCGAGGAGACGGGCTTCGACGCGGTCGACGCCGGCACCCTGGCCGACTCATGGCGCCAGCAACCCGGCGCACCCGGCTACTGCACCGACCTCACCCGCGACGAACTGCTCGCCGCCCTCGCGAAAGCCAAAGCCGCGCGCTCACCCCAGCGCCGCGACCTCGCGATGACCGTCATCGCGGAGTTGACCACCGACCCCCTAGGTGATCTGGGTGAGGACTTCCTCGTGCGAGTCAACCGCCTGATCTACAACTGATCCGCCCTCTGCCCTCCGCTCGGTCCGCCACTTTCGGTGTCGAATCGGCCGTGCGGAGGGCAGGAAACATCCCGAGACACCGACTTGAGCGGCAGCACGGCACCGAGCACATCGGCTCCGCAGTCAGCACCGGCAGCCGACCCCGCTCCCGGCTCCTGAAAAGCTCCGGTACGCGTTCGCGGGCTTCGCCACCGGCACCAGGAGGCCGGACTATCCAGCAGCACTCCCCCTGCCGGACACAGGTCCGTAACGGGTCGTTGACACTCGCCTCGTCCTGATGAATTCTTCACCGCACCAGTTGCCCAATCGATTTGGCAGGCGAGAGTGAAGCGGATCGGGATCAAGGACGTGGCGGCGGCGGCCGGTGTCTCCGCAACAACGGTCTCCCACATCCTCAACGCGGTCGAGGGCAAGCGGATCAACGCCGAGACGCGGGCGACCGTGCTCCGCGTGGCCGACGAGCTGGGCTACCGCCCCAACAAGCTGGCACGGGGTCTGCGCACCAGTCGCACCTACACGGTGGGCTTCATCAGCGATGGGATCGCCACCACGCCTCACGCGGGACAGATCATCCAGGGCGCGCAGGACGCGGGCAGCGAGCACGATCTGCTGCTGCTGATGCTCAACACCGGGGGCGACCCCGAGCTGGAGCGCAAGGCGATCACCTTGCTGATCCAGCACGGCGTCGACGGAATCCTCTATGCGTCGATGTACCACAGGATCGTTGAGGTACCCGCACAGCTGCGATCAGTGCCCACCGTCCTGGTTGACGCCAGCTCCGGCGATTCGGCGGTTCCCTCGGTCGTGCCCGACGAGGAGCAAGGTGGGAAGACCGCCGCCCAGACGCTGTTGGCGCACGGACACCGCCGCATCGGGTTCGTCACCAACGTCGACGACATCCCCGCCTCGCGGGGCAGGCTCGCCGGATATCGGGCCGCGCTGGCTGACGAGGGCATCGAGTTCGATCCCGCTCTCGTCGCCGCCGACCGCTCCGACGCTCCCGGCGGCTACCGCGCCGCGCGCACCTTGCTCACTTCCGCGGCCAGGCCTACCGCCCTGTTCTGCTTCAACGACCGCATGGCGATGGGCGCCTATCGCGCGGCCGGAGAGCTCGGTCTCCCGATTCCGGCAGAGCTGTCCGTGATCGGCTTCGACAACCAGGAGCTGATCAGCGAGAACCTTCACCCCGCACTGAGCACCGTCGCCTTGCCGCACTACGAGATGGGTGCACGGGCGATAGCACTCCTGCAAGCCGTCATCACCACGTCCGAGATCACCGGGCCCGCAGTCCAGGAGGTACTGCGTTGCCCGCTGGTGACAAGAGATTCGATCGCTTCGCCGTCCCGGTCTTGACCACCGGGACGGCGAAGCGACAACGAGTGGGCTGCCGCTTGCACCGGCGGCCCGACGAGAACCGACCCAGCACGATGGAGGAACCATGAACGTGTGGACCAGACACCTCGCCGCAGCGAGTTTAGCTGCCGTCACCGCGGCGACCGCGGTCACGGGCTGCGGTACCGGTGGCGGATCGGCCTCCGGGAACGGAGTCCTGAAGTTGTGGACCCACAACGCGGGCAACGCTGCCGAGTACGCGGCCGTGGAGAAGCTGGTCAACGGCTTCAACGGAAGCCAGCCCACTTACAAGGTCGAGATCGAGGCTTTCCCGCAGGGCTCCTACAACGACGCGGTCGTCGCCTCCTCGACCTCGAAGAAGCTGCCCTGCATCCTCGACGTGGACGGCCCCAACGTGGCCAACTGGGCCTGGGGCGGCTACCTGGCCCCGCTGGAGCTCTCCGGCGGCGAGGTCCCCTTGGACGACCAGCTGCCCAGCACCGTGGGCAGGTACCAGGACAAGGTCTACTCCTTCGGCTTCTACGACGTGGCGCTGACGACGTTCGCCCGCAAGTCGGTGCTCGAGAAGAACAGCATCCGCATCCCGACCCCTGAGCAGCCGTGGACCCGTGCGGAGTTCAGCGCTGCACTGGCCAAGCTCAAGGCCACAGGCGGGTTCGAGCACCCGCTGGAGATGGGCACCGGCGGCAGTGGTGAGTGGTGGCCGTACGCCTACTCCCCCCAGCTGCAGAGCTTCGGCGCCGACCTCGTCGACCGCTCCTCCTACTTCCGCAACGCCTTTGATTCCTGAACTTGGCCGCCGAGCGAATCGGTCATGATTCACGTCGTGACCGATGAGTCGATGTCCTCCGACGAAGTGCTGGCCCGCCTGTCCTCCTTGCGGCAGCACACTCGGGGAGGGAAACGGTCACCGCACAAGCCCCTGCTGGTGCTGCTCGCGTTGGGCCGATTGACGACTACCGGCACGAGCACGCTGTCCTGGACAGCGGACTCCGCGAAGCTGGCGGACTTGATCCGGGACTTCGGACCGCCCTCAACCACCCAACCCGCACAGGCCGCCGCGTATCCGTTCACCCGCCTGCGCTCAGACGGCATCTGGACCCTCGACCGAGACGTGCCCATGGATCGCGTGCAACCACTCACCACCGAGGAGATCCTCGGCCGGCTGGACCCGAGACTCGAACAAGCCCTGCGCGATCCGGATCTCGCCGCCGCGGCAGCCCGGCGCCTGGTCGAGCCCGAGTTCCCGCCCACTGTCGTACCAGACGTCCTCACGGCGGTCGGCTTGGATCCCGACGCGGTCCTCGGCGTCACCGGTACCCCAGTGCCCCGACGACACCGACAGAGTTCGTGGCCCGCCACCGTCCTGCAGTCGTGGGACCGGCAATGCGCTTTCTGCGGCTTCGACGGACAACTCGGCGCCGCCACCGTCGGTGTCGAAGCCGCGCACATCCGCTGGTTCGCCTTCGACGGCCCAGACACCCCTGACAACGGTCTGGCGCTGTGCTCAGCGCACCACAAACTGTTCGACCACGGTGTCCTCGGCCTGAACCACGACCTGCGCATCACCGTGTCCGCCAAGTTCACCAGCCGCACCACCACCGGACGAACCGTTTACCAGCTGCACGACCGCACACTCGACCCCAGACCTGGCACCGCCCCGCCCGCAGCAGCGCACATCACCTGGCACACCCGCGAAGTCTTCAAAAGTCCAGCACTGACCACCTGACCCGTGCCAGCCAAACGCTCATCGCCGCTGGTCGCGACTACGGGGATGAGGCTTCACAGGGTGGCTGGCGGAAGACGTCGATCTGCCGGTGCCTTTTTCGGTCATCGCCGTGGGGCGGTCGCAGTAGCGCTGCGGACACGCTGGTCAACAACGCTGCCATCCGGCAGAGATCAGAGCTGACCGCGGCGGTACTCCGTAGGTGAGACACCGAGTTCGCGCATGAACGCGCGGCGCATCCCTTCCTGCGTCCCACATCCGACTGATGTGCGATCCTCGGCACGCTTTCTCTGACGAGGTGCGACGCGAGGTCGTATGCCCGACACGACGGTGCGGCGCGTAGCCGTCTCGCTCCGCGGAACCGCCTACCTGAAGCCGGTTTCAGGTTGGGGTGCCCCGATTTTTGCGGCTCCACGCTTTCCGTGGTGGACTTCGGTCATCACCGATCGGGGGGTCGGTGTGTGAGGACCGGGGGTCACAGGTGAAGATCGTTACCACGGGGTTTCGCCATGCCACGGCGACGGCGATCACCGCATCGTTGCTGCTGACGGGAGCAGTTCCAGCGGCTTCCGCGCCACCGCCGTCATCCGCAGTCCAGCCGAACTCGGTGCCGCCGGCGCTACCGCCCGGTACCCAGCCGCCGCGGGACACGGGCGGGCCGGACGTGCCGTACACACCCACCGGCAAGGGCTGCGTCGAGTCCGACACCAAGAACGAACTGATCGAGTACATGCCGTGGGGCCAGGTCCAGCTGAACCTCCAGCAGGCACACCGGTTCGCGACCGGCAAGGGCGTCAAGATCGCGATCATCGACACTGGTGTCGACCCGCGCAACCCTCGCTTCGGCGGCCGGGTCGTACCCAGCGGTGAGTACGTCAGCGGGAACAGGAACGGCGCGGACGACTGCGACGGCCACGGCACCGAGGTGGCCGGCGTCGCCGCGGCGGCCAGGACCGAGGGCGACTTCATCGGCGCGGCACCAGGAGCGACGATCCTCGCGATCCGCCAGACCAGCGACCGCTTCGAGTTCAAGGGTGACGCCACCAGGGACAAGCGGACGTCCGCCGGCAAGGTCTCGACGCTGGCACAGGCCGTCGTGCGCGCCGCGGACCAGGGCGCCGGGGTCGTCAACATCTCCCTGACGAACTGCGGCGCCCCCAAGGACTTCAGCGCGGACGACCGGGCGCTGCAGGCCGCGATCCGGTACGCGGTCGACGTCAAGAACACCGTGATCGTGACGGCGGCCGGCAACCTCGACAGCAAAGCCGGCTGTCCGCTGCAGAACAACAACCTGGACCCGGCGACCGTCAACTCGGTCTCGTCGCCCGCGTGGTTCGCCGACGACGTGCTGTCGGTGGCGTCGATGGCGCGCTCCGGTGAGGTGTCGGGCTTCAGCGTCTGGGGCCCCTGGGTCAGCATCGCCGCACCCGGTGAAGAGATCATCTCCGTCGACCCCAAGGGCACCGGCCTGACCAACGCGAACGTGAAGGCCGACGGTGTGGGAAAGATCCAGGGGACGAGTTTCGCCGCCCCGTACATCGCGGGTATCACCGCGCTGGTGCGCGAGCGGTTCCCAGACCTCAAGGCGCGCCACGTGATGGACCGGCTCAAGGCCACCGCGCTGCACCCCGGCAACACGTCCGGCAGGGACCACCGGATCGGCTTCGGCATGGTGAACCCGGTGGCCGCCCTGACCGCAGTGCTGCCCTCCGAGTCCACGGGTTTCTCCAGTCCGCCGCCCAGGGACCTGGTCACGACCATCACCGCGCCGCCGGACCGCGACTGGCCGCCGATCATCGTGGCCCTGAGCGGCATCAGCATCGGTTTCGGGCTGCTGATGCTGACGTTGCTCGTCCTCAACTCGATCAACCGCGGACGTCGTGCCGAACTCGGAGGACAAGTCGACCCACGCCGAACCTCAGCCACCCCGAAGACCCGCGGGGTGCCACCTTCGCCGACGTGAATTTGCGCGGGGTCGAGGTCAGCGGCGTCCGGTCAGCGTTCAGCCAGAGGTCCTGGCAGGTCTTTGGCGTGGACGACGTGCAGCGTGCTCGCCACTCGGGTCAGCGCGACGTGGAGACGTTGCAGGCCAGGGGCTTCCGCGTCGACGACGCGGGCCGGATCGACCACCAGGACGGTGTCGTACTCCGGGACGTCGGCGTCGGCGGCGATGACGCAGATCGACCCCTCGCCGGCCAGCACAGCGCGGCAGATCTCGACGATCGACAGCGTGCACTCGCCTGGAGCGGTTCTGCGCCCGTGCAGGGCCTTCGCACGGCGCCGGAAGGAGATCGGGGCGTCGCGCCTCGGAGCGACGTTCGGGAGGAGGCGCGCGGCGTAGTCGGGGACCTCGGCCAGGTCGGCTCATCTAGGACGAGGTGCCGCGCGTGCTGAGGCTGGAGTTGCTGGGACACAAGCGCGGTTCCACGGATGAGCGGTACTCGCACGTAACCGGAGTCATGATCAGTCGAATGCTCGAACAACTCCAGTGCCGAGCGCAATGGGCAAGTCATCTCAGATGCCGAGTGCCGCCCTCGCCAGCGCCGTGCCCTCGACGCGGGCGGTGATCTTGGCGAACGCCGTGTCGCGGGAGGTCGAGGTGTCGTCGGCGAACGGCGAGAAGCCGCAGTCGTCGCAGGTACCCAGGCGGTCGGCGGGGATGAAGCGCGCCGCCTCCAGGACGCGGTCGCGCACCTCTTCAGGGGTCTCGACCCGCGGGTCGATGGGGTCGATCACGCCGACGAACACCTGGGCGTCGGCCGGGGCGTGTTCGCTGATGATCCGCAGGACCCGTTCCCTGTCGGGTTCGCTGGCCAGTTGGAGGTAGAAGCGGCCCGCGTGCAGCGCGAAGAGATCCGGCAGGAGTTCCGCGTAGTCGACGTCGAGGCTGTGCGTCGAGTCCTGGTCGCCGCCGGGGCAGGTGTGGACGCCGATCCGCTTGCGTTCCTCGGCGGAGAAGCGGTCCAGCACCTGGTTGTTGAGCTCGACGAAGTTGCGCAGCAGGCCGCGGCTCGGGTCGAGTTTGAGCGACAGCCTGCCCTCGGTGAAGTCCAGCTGGACGGAGGCGGCGCCGGCGTCGAGGCAGCGGCGGATGTCGGCCTCGCTCTGGTCGACCAGGTCGGCGATGAACTCCTCGCGCGGGTAGGCGGCGATCCCGTCCGCCGGGTAGAGCAGGCTCAGGGCGGAGGGGGCGATCACCGCCTGTTTGACCGGCAGGCCGGTGTGCTGGGAGGCGCCGCGGAAGTACTCCTCCGCGAAGGACGCGTAGCGGAAGGGGCCTTCGGTCAGGCGCGGGAGCTGGCGGGTGTGGCCGTCGGCGAACGGGATGACCGCGCCGTCCGCGGCCAGTGACGTGGCACCGTCCAGGGGGTAGGTGGCGAAGCTCGACTTCGCCTGTTCGCCGTCGGTGACCACGGGTGATCCGGTGGCCTCGAAACGGCTGATGGTGTCGGCGACCGCCTGCTGGGTCAACGTGTCCAGTTCGGCCTGGCCGAGCTGGCCGGAGGCGAACGCGGACAGTCCCTGAACCAGTTCGGGAGAGCGAGGAACGCTGCCGATCGGCTCGGTTGGAATGAGCAAGACTCCCCCTGGAGCAGTGTGCAGACAAACCGGAGATTCCGACCGAAAGCTAACAGCGCGATCATGGAAAAATATCGGCGCGCGATGCTCTCCACCCGTGTGGTGGATCAAACTGCCGGTTGCTCTCTACGGCCAGCGACCTGACGCCGCCACCGTTCCGGTGAAGGCCACCACCGACAGGGCGAGAGTTCCGGCCGTCAGTCGCAACACGACCCGGCCCGCGCGCGACCTCGGCACGCAGAACGTCAGCCAGGACACGGCGGTCAGCGCCGCGAGATAGCCACCGGGCTGGTCGGCCGTCGCCCGCAGCAACGCCGTCGTGGTCGCGGCAGCCACCAGCCACGGCGCCACTGCGACCACCCGCACGATCAGGTGCGGGGCGCGCCACCAGATCACGAACGGGACGATGCCTGCGGCGAGCAGGAGCACGATCGCCTGTGGTGGTAGCACGAGCGAAGGGACGAGCAACATCGCCACCAGGTACGCCGTGGTCGACGCGCCCGTCACGAGCAGCGCGTCGGCCCGGCAGGGCGGTGGCGTGAAGATCCGCAAGAACGCGAAGCCCGCCACCACCGGGACCGCGAAGTAGCCGATCAGGTAGAGCAGCACCGGCCCGAACAGCATCGGCACCGTCGAGCCGTGGTCGTGCACGTCAGGCTGCCGCGCCTACCGCACAGGAGCAGCGCATGTCGGCGCGGTCCTCCCGTGACGGTCGCATGTGGAAGTACATCGCGACCACCATCGGAACGAACACGACGAAGTTGTAGAACAGGTGCAGTTCGACGCGCGGAAGCACCAGCTGCAGAATGCTGACCGGCACGGGGCCGCCGAGAAGATTCCGTCCGGTCAACGCCTGGATCAGCAACAGAAAATGCTCGATGTGATGCCAGAACTGAATCCACAGCGCGATCTTCCACCATTTCTTCGCTCGCCCGGTGAATCCCGGAAGAAGCATGAAGAATCCGACCAGCATGATGATCGCGTAGCCGTAGTGCATCCATTCGGATGTCACGAGCCACGGTATCCACAGGCCGAGCACACCACCCGCCTGGGGCCGTGGCCAGCCCAGCACGAACACCTGGATCGCCTGCACGATGTGCTCGGCCCAATGCGCGATCACCACGAACGCGAAGATGTTGAGCGCGGTCCGGTGCCATCGGTCGTTGAGTGAGCCGGGCGCCGACCACGCCCCGGTACGAGTTGTCATGAGTGAGCTCCATCCGGGACGGCGACGAGCGAGCCGGACGTTACTTGACCTCAAACGGTCTTCCTTCTTCCAGATTGCTCTGCTCCCACGACCAGCTCTGCAATTCAGGAGAAGCGCTTGGTGGTGTGTCGCCGCCAGAATCATCGAGCGGGACATCCACTGACACTTTCCGGAGGCAAGGTTGAACTCCCAGTCGCGCACGGAATTCGTGCAGAACGCCTCGAAACTCGTTCCGCTGTTGCAGTCGCACGCGCTGTGGCACGAGGAGAACCGCCGCCTGCACGACGACGTCGTCGCCGCACTGACCGAGGCCGGCGCCTATCGGATGCGCGTGCCTGCCCGGTACGGCGGCCTGGAGACCGACGCCACCACGACGTTCGAGACGATCAGCCAGCTCGCTCAGGGCGACGGATCGGCCGCCTGGAACGTGGCGGTCAACGCGATCAGCAGCTGGTTCGTCGGTCTCTTCCCGGACGCTGTGCAGGACGAGGTCTTCGACGACCCCGACTCGCGGGTGTGCTCGGTGCTCAGCCCGACGGCGATGGCAACCCCGGTCGACGGTGGCGTCACCATCAAGGGCGGCTGGCAGTTCGTCAGCAACGCCCTGCACAGCAAGTGGCAGGTCGTGCTGGCGATGGGGCCGACTCCGGACGGCAGCAGCCTGTGGCCGTTGATGGCCGTCGTGCCGATGAGCGATCTCGGGATCGTGGACGACTGGCACCCGTACGGCCTGCGCGGCACGGGCAGCGTCACGACCACGGCGGACGACGTGTTCGTTCCGGCCGAACGCGTGCTGCCGCTGATCATGGTGCTGCAGGGACAGTACGCCTCGCAGGCCAACGCGGGCGCGCCGATGTTCCGCGCTCCGCTGATGGTCACGGGCTCGGCGACGTTCACCGGCGCGGCGATCGGCCTCGCCAACGCCGCGAAGGAGAACTTCTTCGACCGCCTGCCCAACCGCAAGATCACGTACACGAAGTACGAGAGCCAGCGCGAAGCACCGATCACGCACCTGCAGGTCGCCGAGGCCGCCATGAAGATCGACGAGGCGACGTTCCAGGCCACTCGCCTCGCCGAGCACATCGACACACGGCAGGCCGACGAACCGTGGTCCGTGCACGAGCGCGCCCGCGCGAGGGTCGCCCTCGGCCGCGTGTTCGACCTCTCGAAGCAGGCCGTGGAAGTGCTCGCCACCGCGAGTGGCGGTTCATCGCTCTACAACACCGCGCCCATCCAACGGATCCTGCGCGACGTCCAGGCCCTCAACATGCACGCGCTCATGCACCCCAACACCAACTACGAGTTGTACGGGCGAGTGCTCTGCGGCCTCGAACCGAACACGGACTACCTCTGATCCAGCTGAAAGGGACACAAATGTCGGTCACCGAACTCGGTGCGGAGCAGATGCACGAACTGCCCACCAAGATGATCGAGACCTGGGCCACCAACGACGGCGCGGCGTTCAGCGACCTGTTCACCGAGGACGCCACGCTGATCCTGCCGAAGGACATCTTCCTGCAGGGCCGTGATGGCATCCGCGGGTTCATGACGCAGGCGTTCGCCGGTCCGTACCAGGGCACGCGCGTCTTCGGCGAGCCGCTCGACGCGCGCTACCTCGGCGAGGACGCGGGCGTGATCGTCACGCAGGGCGGGGTGCTCGCGCCCGGCGACACGGCGGTCGCACCCGAACGCGCGATCAGGGCGACCTGGGTGCTGGCCAGGCAGGACGGCCGATGGCTGATCGCCGCTTACCAGAACACGCCGATCAACGCCTGACCCGATCCGTGCCCCGCCGGTCGAACAACGGTTCCCGGCGGAGCACGGATCCCCATTCCCTGCTCGAGCGCGAGGCCGCGTTGCGGACGGTGCTGTTCGGTCCACCCCAGGTCGTCGTCAGCGGCGGCCTGGGGTGCGGGCGCTCCGCCCTGCTGCGCGCGGCCCTCGCGCGGTCCAGCGCACGAGTGGTGTCCGCGACCGCGGTCCCGTCCGAACGCACTGTCCCGTTCGGCATCGCGAACCAGCTGGCTCCCCGGCTCTCGCCCACCCAGCCGACCCTCGTCGCGGTGGACGACGTCCAGCACTCGGATCCCGAGTCGGTCGCCTTCTTGGTGTGGCTGCGTCGATTTCCGGACGTGCGCGTCGTCGTGACCCACTCGGCGACGGACTCCCCTCATCGCGCCGAGCTGTCGACGTGGGAGCAGGTCTGGTTGCGCCCGCTGTCTCCCGACGCCACCCCGGAGCTGCACGCGCTCAGCGGCGGCAACCCGGCCCTGCTGGCCGCTCTGCGGGACGACGGTGGGGAGATCGGCCCGGCGACGCGACGCGCGTTCCTGGATCTGTTGCGTGGCGGGGGCTCCGCGTTGTTCGAGGCCGCTTGTGGACTCGCGGCGCTCGGACCGCACACATCCTTGCTCAGCGCGTTGACCGGACGCCACCAGGCAGCGGCCACGGCGCTGACCTCCACGCTCGCCGACAGCGGCCTGTTCGACGGCAGGCAGTTCCGGCTGCCGGGAGCAGCGGAGATCCTGCTCGGTGCGCTGCCACGGGTCCACGCCGTCGCGTTGCACGAGCGTGCGGCGATGTTGCTGCACGACGCGGGTGCGCCGGACACCGACATCGCCGCTCACTGCGTCGCCGCGCAGACAGTCGTGGGTGGAACCGATCTGCTGCGCCGAGCGGCTCGCTCCGCCACTTCCGAACTGGCCGCCGAGAGCCTGCGCCTCGCGCTGCGGACGTGCGACCCGGCTGACGCACGGGCCGTGCGCCTGGAACTCGGCCAGGTGCAGTGGCGCACGGATCCAGCGGCAGCGGCCCGCACCCTGCTCCCCTGCTCCGGACTCGACCCGGTCGTGCTGCGAGCGCGGTGGTGGCAGGGCGACTTCTCGCTCGGTCTCCCGGATCTCCGGCCGGCCGAGCTGTCGTTGTGCCACGAGTTCATCACCGGGCGAGCACTCTCGCCGGTCGACCCGGAAGGCGTCCTGCAACGGCAGCACGCCGATTCCGCTCCCGAGGCAGTGGTGCAGGCCCTGCGTCAGATCGGGCCGGCCAGGTTCGAGCACTGGCTGACGGCACTGACGAGACAGGCCGGCGAGCCGACCATGCGGGCCTTGCTCGACTGCGTCCGGGCCGAGGACGCGTGGCGCCGCGGGGACGTCGCCGCCACGGCCGCGTCCGCCAAGGCCGCGTTGGCCGGGCTCAGCGCGGACGCCTGGGGCGTGGTGATCGGGTTCCCGCTGCGGTTCGCCTTGCTCGCCGATGCCGCGCTCGGCCGGGAAACGGAGCCGCACCACGTGCCGGATGCGGTGTTCCGCACGGTCTTCGGGCCGCGCTACCGGCACGCCCGCGGCCACCACCACCTGGCGCTGAACCGGCCACACGCGGCCCTCGACGACTTCACCGCGTGCGGCGACCGGCTGGGCGCGGCAGAGGCGAGGCTCGCGCTCGGACAGCCCTGGCCGGCGAAAGCCCTGCTGGAGCAGGAGATCGCAGCCACCGCGGACCCGCGCACGACCGGCATCGCGTTGAGGCTGCTCGCCAGGACCGCGGCCAGGGCGGATCGACCCCGGCTGCTGCGCGAGGCCGTGCGGAAACTGGAACACGCGGGCGACCGCCTCGAACTGTCCCGCGCTCTCGCCGACCTCGGCCGCGACCAGCGCGACAGGGGCGTGCTGGCGGAGGCCCGCCTGCTCGGCCGCCGGGCCCGCCGGGAGTCGGGACTGCCCGGCGAACCCGGTGCGGCGCAGGGTGTTCTCAGCGCCGCCGAACGCAGGGTCGCCGCACTCGCGGCGGCGGGACACAGCAACCGGGAGATCGGCCTGAGGTTGTGCGTGACCGTCAGCACCGTCGAACAGCACCTGACCCGCGTCTACCGCAAGCTGGAGGTCGCGGGACGCGACGACCTGCCGCGCGAGCTGCTCACGAGGTGAGGCTGTGCAGGCACGCCACCAGCGTCCGCGCCTGCACGTTGACGTAGTGGCTGTGCCGCAACAGACCCACCAGCTGGTGCGGCACCACCCAGCGGAAGTCGGGGTGCTCCAGCTCCTCGTCCACCTCGATGATCACGTACCGGGTGCGCGGGTGGAAGAACCGCCCGCCCTCCTCGGAGAGCACCGCGTCGAACCGGATCGACGACGCGGGGGCGGTGACCGCCAGGTCCAGGAACAGCGGACGAGCGGCTTCGGGAAGGACGTCGAAGTTCTCCGGTGTGCACTGCACCGTCGGCGCGAGCTCGGCGACGTCGAGGAAACCGGGCTCGGCGGTCGCGCGCACGAACGCGTGCAGCACGCCGTTGATCCGGCGGACCAGCAAGGCCGCGAGGCCCGTCCCGTACGGCTCGATCATGGGCTGGGTCCACGTGCGCACCTCACGTCCGCTCGCCTGCACCTCGACCGCCATCACGTCGAAGAACCTGCCGGTCTCGTGCGTGATCGAGTACTCGGTGCGATGCCACTGCCGCACCTCGTGCAGCGGGACCAGCCGGGTCCGCACCTCGGTGCGGGTGCGCACGTCGGTGATCCACCGCAGGATCTCGTCCTCGCTGTGCACGCCGGGCACCGCGGGACCGCATGACCGGGCGACCACGTCCCGGAACTCCTCCCCCGCACCGGAGAGGTTGCCGGCGCCGGTGAAAGGCAGGCACGACAGCACGGTCCGCGCGTCCATGTTGATCAGGTCGTCGACGAGCAGCAACCGGTGCACCTGACCGAGCGTGAGCCAGCAGAAGCCGTCCAGCAGCTCGACGTCCTCGCTCACCGACACGATCATGTTGCGGTTGCGCTTCTGGTAGAACCACGCGCCCTGCTCGGACTGCCGCACGTCGGCGACCACGGTGTGCCTCGACGTGTCGCGGAAGTAGTCGAGGTAGGGCACGTCCTGGCCGCCGTGGACCCTCGTGTAGTTGCTGCGGGTGGCCTGCACGGTCGGTGAGAGCTGCAGGCCGTTGGGGTTGCCCGGTTCCGGCTTCGCCTGCATCAGCAGGTGCAGGCGGCCCTCGAACTCCTTGACCAGGATGCCGAGGATGCCCACCTCGGGCTGGTTGATGATCGGCTGGGTCCAGCGCGGCACCGCGTTGCCCGGCAGTTCGACGTCGATGCCGCAGACGGTGAAGAACTTCCCGCTGGAGTGCACGATGTCGCCTCTGCCCGCCACGGTGTGCCAGCCGTCGAGCGCGTCCAGCGGGATCCGCCGCGCACGCGTGTAGCAGCGTTCGGCGAGGCCGGCGAACCAGCGGTGGAAGTCGGGCAGGTCCAGGTGCCCGCCTTCGACGTCGTGTGCGGACAACGCGATCTGCGTGACGATGTTCGTCATCGGAGCACCTCGCGCAGCGCGTCGATGACCTTCTCCTGGACGGACGGGTCGAGCGAGGGGTACATCGGCAGCGAGAAGATGTGCTTGGCCAACGCCTCCGTGACCGGCAGCGACCCCGTCGCGTACCCGAGGTGGTCGAAGCCGGTCATCGTGTGCACGGGCCACGGGTAGCTGACGTTGAGGAAGATGTCGCGGGCCTTGAGCTCCTCGATGATCCGGTCCCGGTCGGGGTGGCGGACGACGTAGAGGTAGTACACGTGCTCGTTGCCGTCCGCGACGTGCGGGAGCACGAGTTCGGTGTCCCCCAAGCCTTCCGCGTACCGCCGGGCGACGGCGCGGCGGCCGGCCAGGTACGAGTCGAGGCGGCGCAGCTTGCGGCGCAGGATCTCCGCGTGCACCTCGTCGAGCCGGCTGTTGTGGCCAGGGGTCTCCACGACGTAGTAGCGCTCGGCCATGCCGTAGTAGCGCAGCCGCCGCAGCCGTTCCTCGACCTTGTCGTCCGAGGTGATGACCGCACCTCCGTCCCCGTACGCGCCGAGGACTTTGGTGGGGTAGAAGGAGAACGCCGCCGCACCGCCCATGCTGCCGGCGATCCGGCCGTGGTGTGTGGCGCCGTGCGCCTGGGCGACGTCCTCCAGGATCGGGATGCCGTGCGCCTCCGCCAACGCCTCCAACGGCGCCATGTCCACGCACTGGCCGTAGAGATGCACTGGCAGCAGGCATTTCGTTCGCGGGGTGATCGCGGCGGCCACCTGGCTCACGTCCATCAGGTAGTCCGACGAGCGCACGTCGACGAACACCGGGGTGGCGCCCACCGAGTCGATCGCGATCACGGTCGGTGCCGCCGTGTTCGACACGGTGATCACCTCGTCACCCGGCCCCACCTGCAACGCCCTGAGCGCGAGCACGAGCGCGTTCGTGCCGTTGTCGACGCCGACGCAGTGCCGCACACCGTGGTGGCCGGCGAAATCGGACTCGAACCCGGCGACGCTGCCGCCGAGGATCAGCCTGCCGGAGCGGAACACGCTGTCCACCGCGTCGAGGATGTCGTCGCGCTCCTCTTCGTACTCAGCCAGGTAATCCCACACCGACGTTCCCACGGCGCTACCTCCGAGTGTGTTCTCCGTGAATCACCTCAATTAGATTCACAGACACCCCTGCGTCCAACCCCTACCAACCCCTACAGCGCCGCGCAGCGCACTATCGAACAAATACCGCCGGTTTCCGCGACGACTGCCGTTAACTGGGTTCCGTGAAGGGAATCATTCTCGCCGGCGGCACCGGTTCCCGGCTGGGCCCGATGACCGCCGCGATCTCGAAACAGCTGCTCCCGGTCGGCGACAAGCCGATGATCTTCTACCCGTTGTCCGTGCTCATGCTGAGCGGGATCCGCGAGGTGCTGATCATCTCGCTGCCCCGGGACGTGCCGCTGTTCCGGCAGTTGCTGGGCGACGGCAGCCAGTTCGGCATCCACCTCGACTACGCCGAACAACCGCATCCGAACGGCCTCGCCGAGGCGTTTCTCATCGGCGAGGAGCACATCGGCGACGATTCGGTCGCATTGGTGCTCGGCGACAACATCTTTCACGGCCCTGGATTCCAGCGCGTGCTGGAAAAGCACAGCACCGCGGTCAAGGGGTGCGTGTTGTTCGGCTACCGGGTGAGCGATCCGGAACGGTACGGCGTCGGCGAACTGGACGACACGGGCCGCCTGCTGTCGCTCGAGGAGAAGCCGGCGCGGCCGAGGTCGGACCTCGCCGTCACCGGCCTCTACTTCTACGACAACGACGTCGTCGACATCGCGCGACGGGTGCGGCCCTCGGCGCGCGGCGAACTGGAGATCACCGACGTCAACCGCGCCTACCTGGAACGCGGCCTCGCGAAGATGGTCGACCTCGGCCGCGGTTTCGCCTGGCTCGACACCGGCACGCCCGAGGCGTTGCTGGAGGCGAGCCAGTACGTCCGCACCTTGGAGCAACGCCAGGACGTCGGCATCGCGTGCTTGGAGGAAGTGGCGCTGCGCATGGGCTTCATCGACACCGACGCGTGCCTCGCGGCGGGCCGGCGGTACGGCAACTCACGATACGGCCGATACGTCATGGAGATCGCCCGCGAGCTGCGCGGCTGACCACCGGTACCACGCCACGGTGCGGCGCAGGCCTTCCAGCAGCGGCAGCGGTGACCGGCCGCCGATCTCCCGCATGCGGGTCAGGTCCAGATCGCGGCTCGACCGGCCGGTCGGCTTGCCCGGATCCGTCCTGACCCGCACCGGCATGCCCAGTGCCTCCCCGACGAGCTGCGCGAGCGCCAGTATCGAAACCTGTTCCGCCGTACCGATGTTCGCGACGCGGTGCGCCGGGTGCTCGATCATCGCCAGCATCGTGCGGACGACGTCGGTGACGTAGACGAACGTGCGGGTCTGCTCGCCGCTTCCCCAGATCTCGACCTCCTTCCCGGCGTGCACCTGGGAGATCAGCCGTGGGATCAGCCGCAGCGACCGCGGCCCGAAGTCGTCTCCTGGACCGTAGATGCTCGCGGGCCGCGGCAGGTGCACGCGCATCCCGTGCTCCTGGGCGTACTGCTCGGCCAGCACCTCGGCGTACACCTTGGAGAGGTAGAACCCGTCCTGCGCGAACCGCATGTCCGTGTGGTGGTCCTCCGTCTCCCTGATCGGCCACGGCACGGAGCCCGCGTAGATGTCGCTGGAGCTCACCAGCACCGTGTCCGCGACCCCGCCCCGCCGCGCGCTGTCGAGGACGTTCGACACCATCCGCATGTTCTCGTCGATCATCGTGCCCGCGCGCAGCCGTTTGTCCTCCGGAGTGCCGTCCACGGCCGCGCTGTGAACGATCAGGTCGACCTCGCAGGACGTCACGAGCCGTGCCAGGCCGGTCCGGTCGAGCAGGTCGAGCCGGACAGGCCGCAGACGGTCGTGCGGAGGCAGGGCGAGCACTCCCGACCGGCACGGGCAGAGCACCGTCGCACCGCGGGCGACGAGCTCCCCGGCGAGGTGCGCGCCGAGGAAACCCGTCGCCCCGGTGACCAGGGCCGTGCGGCCGTGCAGGTCAGACCGCACCGAAGAACTTCCTTACCTCGCCGACGAACGCCTCGGGCTCCTCCATGGCGGCGAAGTGCCCGCCCCGCGGCACCTCCGACCACGAGGTGATCGCGGGGTAGTCGGCCTCGGCGAGTGATCGGACCGGTGCGACGACGTCTCCGCCGAACACGCTCACGCCCAGCGGCACGGGCACGGGTTCCGGTCGCACGCCCGGCGTGAAGATCGCCCCGAGCTGCGGGCCCGCCTCGAAGTACAGCTGCGCGGACGACGCGGCGGTCTCGGTCAGCCAGTACAGCGTCACGTTGGCGAGCAGCGCGTCCCGGTTCACCGCGTCCTCAGGCAACTCCGTCGCCGGGTCCGTCCAGTCCTTGAACTTCTCCACGATCCACGCCAGCAGGCCGGCCGGGGAGTCGTTCAGTCCGAAGGAGACGGTCAACGGCCTGGTCGACATCAGCTTCAGGTAGCCGGAGAGCTCCTGGTCGAACCGTTGCAACCCGCCGAGGCGGCCGAAGTCCTGTTCGGACAGGCCGGCCAGTTCCGCCGGATCACCGGACGGGACCGTCACCAGCATGTTCACGTGCACGGCACGCACGTGCTCCGGATCGCGCCTGGCCAGTTCCAGCGAGATGAACGAGCCCCAGTCGCCGCCCTGCGCGAAGTACGCGTCGTACTCCAGCCTGGCCATCAGTTCAGCCCACGCCTTCGCGATCCGCGGGACGTCCCAGCCCGGCTGGTCGACGGGGCCGGAGAAACCGTGGCCGGGCAGGGAGGGCATGACGAGGTGGAACGCCTGTGACGGATCCCAGCCGTGGGCGCGCGGGTCGGTCAGCGGGCCGATCACGTCCAGGAACTCGATCACCGATCCCGGCCAGCCGTGCGTGAGCAGCAACGGGCGCGCGTCCGGTTCCGGGGAGCGGACGTGCAGGAAGTGCACGGTCGCGCCGTCGATCTCGGTGAGGAACTGGTCGCAGGAGTTCAGCCGCTGCTCCACCACGCGCCAGTCGAAGTCGGTGGACCAGTGCTTGGCGAGCTCACGCAGGTACTCCGGCGGCACCCCGCGTTCCCAGCCGGTGCCGGGAATCGCGGCGGGCCAGCGAGTCGCGGCGATCCGGCGGCGCAGCTCGTCGAGCCGGCTGTCGGGCACGTCGATCCGGAAGGGGCGCATGGTCAGCCTTTCACGTTGGCGGGCAGGACTTTCCGGTGCTTGGTCCGCTCGATCCACCACTGGGCCACGAGCAGGTTGAACACCCACACACACCACCCGACCATCTCGAACAGCAGCCCCTGGTCGATCTGCGCGGTCCACGGCAACTGCACCCCGAACACCGGCACGACACCGAGCAGGAACAGCACGAGCCGCGTGCCGACACCGTCCATGATCAGTGCGAAGCTGTAGATCATGTACCGGCGGTGGTCGGCGTAGCGGTGCCGGCGCGCCAGCCGGTACGCGACGATCGTGCTCAGCAGCAACAGCAGGCCGAGCACGAACCTGCCGACCCTGCCCGGTCCCGCGGCGATCTCGCCGGAGAACATGAGCAGGACGGGCGTCGTCACCGCGACGGGGAGCGCCCCGCCGAATATGTAGATGATCCCGCTTGTCCGGTGCAGACGCGGATGTCTGCTCCGCACCCACGACGACATCTGCAGGCATGCGGTGAGCAGAGCCAGCGT
This sequence comes from Lentzea californiensis, assembly GCF_024648825.1. GTDB lineage: Bacteria > Actinomycetota > Actinomycetes > Mycobacteriales > Pseudonocardiaceae > Lentzea > Lentzea californiensis. The sequence goes on along the minus strand of NZ_JANBBE010000010.1, from coordinate 215,795 downwards.
GCCGGCGACGATGTGCAGGATGAGCAAGGGGTAGTGGATGGACGAGCCCTCGACGATCGGCGACAGCGACTTCGCCGGGTCGAGGTCGAAGTAGGGAGGTAAGGCGTAGACCAAGAATGCCACCACGAGCGCCACCAACGCCATCCACCAAGGATTTCGCCACACGGGCCTCGACGTCACCCGAGGCTTCGCGGCAGGCGCGCGATCGGCCACCGGAGCGAGCTGATCAGTCATGAACTTCCTCCTCAGCCAGCAAATTCCACCCGATGCGCGCGCCCGCTGACCGTAGCTTTGGACAGCGGCACTTCCTTCTCACAGATTGCTCTGCGGACGCCTTGTGTTCCGGGCTCGGAAACCCAGGGGTGCCAGGGGTTTCACGCTCCGCAACTTCGGAGATGCGCACGCTGCTCCGCGCGAATCAGGATGGCCGTCACCGTGTCTGCGTCATTCGCTTTCCCCACGCTGAGGAGCAGCCGATGCGAGTCGTGTTCACCCCCTGGCCAACACCGTCGCATCTGAATCCGATGGTTCCGCTCGCCTGGGCTCTGCAGAGCGCGGGGCACGAGGTCTGCGTCGCCGCGCATCCGGCACTCGCCGACGCCGTCGCCGCGGTCGGGCTCACCGCCGTGTCGCTCGGATCCGCCGACAGCGCACCGGCCTTGATGGGGCCGGGACGTCCGACGCCGCCGTCCACGCGGGCACAGCTCGACGAGACGGGGCTCGCGCTCGGCCCGAACACCCCGGCGGAGCAGAACCTGTGGGACGTGTTCTGCCAGTTCATGCTGCCGCCCATCTGGGACTTCCACCCGGTCGGCGCCGCCTCGTCGGACGCGCACCCCGTCGTCGACGAGTTCGTCGGCTTCTGCCAGGCCTGGAAGCCGGACCTCGTGGTGTGGGACGCGTGTTTCCCCGCCGGGGCGATCGGCGCGCGGGTGAGCGGCGCGGCGCACGCCCGGTTGCACTGGGGCCTCGACTACTTCGCGTGGACGCTCGACCGGATCGGCACGAACTGGAACCCGCTGGCGGAGACCGTGCGCCCGGCCGCCGACCGGCACGGCGTCGAGGTCGACCGCGATCTGCTGCTCGGCCAGTGGACCATCGACCCGCTGCCCGCCGGCATGCGGCTGCCCGTGGCCACCAGAACCGTGCCGATGCGCTGGATCCCGTATTCCGGCCAGACCGCCGTACCGGACTGGCTGTACGCGCCCCAGGACCGGCCACGCGTCGGGCTGTCGCTCGGCCAGTCGCGGCGGCTGGTCATGAAGGGCGGCTGGGACCACGTTCCCGGACTGCTGGAGATGGTGTCCGAAGTGGACGTGGACGTCGTGGCGACGTTGAACGAGACGCAGCTCGCCGGGGTGAGCGCGGTGCCGGACAACGTGCGGATCGTCGACTACGTACCGCTCAACCAGCTTCTGCCGACGTGCGCGGCGTTGATCCACCACGGCGGCGTCGGCACGTTCTCGGCGGCGGCCGGTCTGCGGGTGCCGCAGCTGATCCTGGACTCCGGAGGTGACGAGGGACTGCTCACCGAGAGCGAGACCGGCACCGAGTGGGCGCTGGCGGCCAAGGACATCGAGTCGTCGGACACCGCGGCGTGGGTCGTCGAGCAGGGCGCCGGGCTCACGCTCGACTTCGCCAGGCACTCGATCGACGCCATGCGCAAGCGGGTCATGCGGGTGATCACGGAGCCGTCGTTCGCTGAAGGAGCGCAACGGCTGCGGCTCGACGCGGCGGCCGCACCCAGTCCTGGTGAGCTCGTGCCGGTGTTGACGCGGCTCGTCGAGCAGCAGCGGGCGGGGGCGTGATGGACACCGGTCGAAAGAACTCCGTCTGCCACGTGTGCACCGGTGTCGTGCGGGAGTTCGCCGACTTCGGTTCACAGCCGCTGTCCGACGCCTTCCTGCCGCCGGGCGATCCGGCCGGAGACTTCCGCTTCCGGCTCGCCGTCGGGGTGTGCGGGTCGTGCACGATGGTGCAGCTGATGTCCGAGGTTCCCCGTGACAAGATGTTCCACCACGACTACCCCTACCTGTCGTCGGGCTCGCAGTTCATGCGCGAGCACTTCGCGACGCTGGCCGCCCGGTTGCGGCAGGACCTCACCGGGCCGGCGCCGTTCGTCGTCGAGATCGGCTGCAACGACGGCGTGATGCTCGAGTCCTTCGCCGCGGAGGGCGTCCACCACCTCGGCGTCGAACCGTCCGGCGGGGTGGCCCAGCTCGCCGCCGCCAAGGGCGTGCAGGTGCGCAACGCGTTCTTCGACGAGCCGACCGCCGCCGAGATCCTCGCGGAGCACGGTCCGGCCGACGTCGTGTTCGCCGCGAACACGTTGTGCCACATCCCCTACATCGGCTCGATCCTGCGCGGGGTCGCCACCCTGCTCTCCCCCGGCGGCATCTTCGTCTTCGAGGACCCCTACTTCGCGGACATCGTCGAGCGCAACTCGTTCGACCAAATCTACGACGAGCACTTCTTCTTCTTCACCGTGCGGTCGGTGCAGTTCATGGCGTTGCTGCACGGCTTGGAGCTGGTCGACGCCGAACGGCTGACCGTGCACGGTGGCGAGCTGCGCTACACGCTGGCGCGCAAGGGAACCCGCCCCGTGTCGCCCGCTGTCGCCGAGCTCGCCGCCGAGGAGGAGCTGTCCGGCCTCACCTCGGCGGAGACGCTCGCGCGGTTCGCCTCGAACGTCGCGCGGATCCGGACCGATCTGGTGGAGCTGCTGCGATCGTTGCGCGCGGAGGGCAAGACCGTCGCCGGTTACGGCGCGACCGCGAAGAGCGCGACAGTGCTGAACTTCTGCGGCATCGGGCCGGACCTCGTGCCGTTCATCAGTGACACCAGCGCCACCAAGCAGGGCCGCCTCACCCCCGGCTCGCACATCCCGGTGCGCCCGCCGGACGCTTTCGCCGACCCGTACCCGGACTACGCGGTGCTGTTCGCGTGGAACCACGCCGACGAGATCCTGGCCAAGGAGATCGGGTTCCGCGAGTCAGGCGGCCGATGGATCCGTTACGTACCCGACGTCCACATCGTTTAGCCCGGCCCAGGAGGACAGAAGCGTGACCGAAGACAACGTGTTCCTCGCACTGAAAGCCGAGGGCGAAGAGGTGGACCGCATGGTCGCCTCGCTCTCCGAGACCGGGTGGGCGCTGCCGACCCCCGCCGCCGGCTGGACGATCGCGCACCAGATCGCCCACCTCACCTCGACCACCCGCATGGCGGGCCTCGCCGCCTCCGACCCGGCCGCCTTCGCCACCCTCGTGGCGGGCATCGGAGCCGACTTCGACGCGGCCGTCGCGGGCGCGCTGGCCCCCTACCTCTCGCTCGGCCCCCGCAAGCTGCTCGAGACCTGGCGGGCCGAACGTCAGGCCGCGGGCAGCGCGCTGTCGTCCGTGCCCGACGGGCAACTCGTGCCGTGGCTCGTGAACCCGCTGCCCGCGCCGGTGCTCGCGGCCGGCGGCATGATGGAACTGTTCGCGCACGGCCAGGACATCGCCGACGCGCTGGGCATCCGCCGCGAGCCGACGGACCGCCTGAAGCACCTGTGCGGGTTCGGCTTCCACACCATGACGTTCGGCTACCTCGTGCGTGGCCTCACCCCGCCGGAGAAGCCGTTCCGGTTCGAGCTGACCGGGCCGGCCGGGCAGTTGTGGACGTTCGGACCGGAGGACGCCACGCAGCGGATCTCCGGGCCCGCGCTCGACTTCTGCCTGCTCGTGGCTCGGCGGCGGCACCACGCGGATCTCGCTGTGGTGGCCAGCGGGGACGAGGCTCACGGATGGCTGGAGATCGCGCAGGCCTATCGCGGGCCGGCGGGGGCGGGGCGGGAGGCGGGGCAGTTCGCGGGGCTGCCCGCCTGACTCCGCGGTGACGGGAAGGGCCGGGGACTCCCCCGGCCCCTTTTCGTGCGCGGGTGACGTGTCACCACCACGAGCGCGAGTGAGCCCGGCATCGCGGGGGACACGATGCCGGGCTCACTCGTAGGGGGTGGTCGCGCCGGAACCGGACGATCGGGGATCGGTCACCACCGGATCCGGCGCGACCGGTTCACCGGACTTCCCGTTCCGCCGCCACGGGAACACCCGTGTCGGCCGGGGCCGGTGGCTCCTCGCCGGTCTTGCCGACGTGCCGCAGCAGCACCACGGTGAGCCCGGACAGCACCACCAGGATCACCGCGGCGACGCCGGCAGCGGTGTTGACGCCGTCCGTGAACGCGGTGCGCGCGGAATCCAGCAGGGCCGCGCCCGTGTCGGTGGCCAGCCCCTCAGCCACCGCGACGGCACCGCTGATCGTTTCGCGAGCAGCCGCGGCGGCCTCGGCCGGAACGCCCGGCGGCACGGCGACGACGTTCTGGTAGACCGCCGCGGCGATCGTGCCGTAGGTCGCGACGCCGATGGCCACGCCGAGTTCGGTGCTCGTCTCCGAGACCGAGGCCGCGGAACCCGCGCGCTCCTCGGGTGCCGAACCGACGACCATCTCCGTGCCGAGCGATCCCATCGGGCCCACGCCCGCCTGCACCAGGACGAAGCCGAGCAACACCACCACGAGACTCGTGGCGGGGCCGGCCTGGGACACGATCGCGAGGCCCACGGCCGCGACGAGGAGGCCGGCGGCAGCCACGTAGGCCGGGCGGATCTTCTGCGCGAACTTCGGTGCCACCAGCGACGTGACGATCAGGGCGGTGGCGGCCGGGATCAGCCACAGGCCGGACTCGACGGCCGAGTACCCGCGCACGGTCTGCAGGTAGAGGCTGAACAGCATGATGCTGGACGAGATCGTCGCCGAGGTGAGCAGCATGATGACCAGCGCACCGCTCAACGTCTTGCTGCGGAACAGCTTCAGGTCGAGCAACGGGCTGTCGAGCGTCCGCTGACGCAGCACGAACAGCACGCCGAACACGATGCCGACGAGGACCGAGCCGCCCGCGAACGCGCTGAAGCCGTGCTGGGCGATCTCCTTCAGGCCGTAGACGACCGGCAGGATCGCGAACAACGACAGCACCACGCTGAGCAGGTCGATGCGGCCGGCGTCCGGGTCGCGCATCTCCGGCAGCAGGACGGGCGCGGTGATCATCAGCAGCACCATCACCGGCACGGCCATCAGGAACACCGAACCCCACCAGAACCAGCCGAGCAGCACGCCGCCGATCACCGGGCCGATGGCCATGCCGCCCATGAACGAGCTCAGCCACACGCCGATCGCGAAGCCGCGTTGCTTGGCGTCGGTGAACATCGTCATGATCAGCGCGAGGGTCGACGGCATCAGGGTCGCGCCCGCGATGCCGAGCAGTGCGCGTGCGGCGATCAGCATTTCCGGGGTCGTCGAGTACGCGGCGAGCACGGACGCCACGGCGAACGCGGCGGAGCCGAACAGCATCAGCTTGCGGCGGCCGATGCGGTCGCCGAGGGTGCCCATCGTGACGAGGAAGCCCGCGATCATGAACGCGTAGATGTCCATGATCCAGAGCTGCTCGGTGGCCGACGGGTTTAGGTCGGCGCTCAGCTGGGGTTGTGCGAGGAACAGCACGCTCAGGTCGAGCGACAGCAGCAGCGTCGGCAGGGCCAGCACCGCGAGGCCGATCCACTCCCGCCGTCCCGCCCGCGTGGTGTTCCCGGCCGGATCGGTCGATTCCATGGAACTTGTCCTTCCGTGTGGTGCCTCGAGCGGCACCCGAACTCATCGATCCGGTTCACCCTGCGCGTCCGCACTGTCGGAATCCTTTCGGCCGCTATCGTGTGCGCATGTTGTTCGCGGTGCTCGGGCCGCTCGCCGTCCGAACCGCCGACGGCCGCCCGGTCGAGATCCCCGAGTCGAAGGTGCGGGCGCTCCTCGCGAACCTGCTGGCCCACCGCAACCGTCCGGTGTCCGCCACGACGCTGATCGAGGACCTGTGGGGCGACGAACTGCCGGTGAACCCGACGGGCGCGTTGCAGACGAAGATCTCCAAGCTGCGCCAGGCGCTGGAGGCCGGTGAACCGGGCGCGCGGGACCTCGTCGCCTCGCAACGCCCCGGATACGTGCTTCGGACCGGCGCGGACGCCGTGGACGCCGACAGGTTCGCCGCCCTCACCGCCGCCGCGCGCACCAGCGCCGACCCGGATGAACGGGCACGGCTGCTGACCGGCGCGCTGGGGCTGTGGCGCGGGGCGGCGTTCGCGGACTTCGCCGGGGAGACGTTCGCCCGCGCCGAGATCACCCGGCTGGAGGAGGACCGGCTGGTGGCCGCCGAGGAACTCGGGCAGGCCCAACTGGACTTGGGCGACCACGCCGCGCTGCTCGGCCGGATCGGCGATCTCGTCGCGGCCCATCCCCTGCGCGAACGGCTGCGGGCGCTGCACATGCTGGCCCTGTACCGGGCCGGGCGGCAGAGTGAGGCGCTGGCGTCGTTCCGCGAGGTGAGGGCACTGCTGCGCGACGAGCAGGGGCTCGACCCCGGCGAGCAGCTGGCCGAGCTGCACAGGTCGATCCTGCGCCACGACCCGTCGCTCGAACCTCCCCTCCGGCGCCGCACCTCCCTGCCGGTGCCGCTCACCGAGCTGATCGGCCGGGAGGAGGCCTTGGTGGGCGTCTGCGCGGTGCTCGGGTCGTCGCGACTCGTCACGCTCACCGGATCGGGTGGTGTCGGCAAGACCCGCCTCGCGGTGGAGGTGGCCACCCGCACGGCCGAGCGGTATCCGGACGGCGCTCGGCTCGTCGAGCTCGCGACGATCTCCGACGGCAGTCTGCTCGCGAGCGCGGTGATGGCGGGACTCGGCATCAGGGACGTGCCGAACACCGACGTGCTCTCGGAGGCTCTGCGAGCACGGCGGATGTTGCTGGTGCTGGACAACTGCGAGCACGTCCTGACCGAGGTCGCGGCGCTCACCGAACGGCTGCTCGCCGCCGCGCCGGGCCTGCGGGTGCTCACGACCAGCCAGAAACCCCTGCGCATCGCGGGCGAGTCGGTGTGGACGGTCGCGCCGCTCGACCTGCCGCCGCCCGGCACGTCACCGGACGTCGTGGAGCGGTCGAGCGCGGTGCGGCTGTTCGTCGCCCGGTCAGCACCCTCGTTCGTGTTGGACGCGAGCAACGCCGGCGCCGTCGCCGAGTTGTGCACGCGGCTCGACGGGGTGCCGCTGGCGCTGGAGCTGGCGGCGACCAGGGCGCGGTCGCTGGGGCTGCGCGAACTGCTGGCCAGGCTGGACGACAGGTTCCGCCTGCTCGCAGCCGGATACCGCGACGCGCCGCCGCGCCAGCAGACGTTGCGGGCGATGATCGACTGGAGCTGGGAGCCGCTGACCGAGGTCGAACGGGCGGTGTTGCGCCGGCTCGCCGCGCACTCGGACGGCTGCACGCTGGCCGCGGCCGAGGCGGTGTGCGCGGGCGGGACGGCGGTGGCGGCCGACGTGCTGGACACGGTCGCGGGACTGGTGGACCGATCGCTGGTCACCGTCGTCGACACGCCGGACGGCACCCGCTACCGGCTGCTCGAGTCGGTCGCCGCCTACTGCCGCGAACGGCTGGCCGAGGCGGGCGAGACCGAAGCCGTGCAAGACGCTCACAGGCGCTACTACACGAAGCTGGCCGAGACCGCCGAACCACACTTGCGCGGGCCCGCACAACGACTGTGGCTCGAACGCCTCGACGCCGAGTCCGCGAACCTGCGCACCGCACTCGACACCGCTTCCGGCCCCGATGCGCTGCGGCTGGTCAACGCGCTGGCCTGGTACTGGTACCTGCGGGGCCGGCTGTCCGAGGCACGCAGGGCCCTGTCCTCAGCCCTGACCCTGGACACCACGCGCACGGCCGCGCGAGCCCGGGCCACGGCGTGGCACGCGGGCATCACGTTCCTCGGCAGCGACGTGGCGGACCGAGCGGCCGCACGAGCCGCCGCCCTCGCCGCGTTCGACTCGCTGGACGACCCGCACGGCAAGGCGTTCGCCCAGTTCTTCCTCGGCCTGGTCGAGTCGGACTTCGGTGCCCAGTCCACCAGCGAGGACCTGGTGAACCGCGCGCAGGAGACGTTCGGCGCGCTCGGCGACCGCTGGGGCGTCGCCGCGACGCTGAGCCTGCAGGCGATCCGCGCGCACACGAGAGGCGATCTGGAGTCCCTGCGGCGCAACGGTTCGCAGAGCCTCGCGCTGTTCCGGGAGCTCGGCGACCAGTGGGGCCAGCTGCGCGCGACCGAGGCGCTGGGTGGACTGGCCGAGATCGAGGGCGACTACGAGGAGGCGACCCGCCTGCACCGCGACGGCCTGCGCATGGCGGAGGAACTGCGGCTGTGGCCGCAGGCCGCGGACCGCCTGAGCTGGCTGGGCCGCGCCTCGATGCTGCGCGGCGACCACGCCCACGCCCGCGAACTGAACGAACGCGCCCTGCGGCTTTCCCGCGAGCAGAGCTACAAGCCGGGCCAGATCTTCGCCGAGATCAACCTGGGCGTCATCGCCCGGCGCGCGGGGGACCTCGACACCGCCGAGAACCACCTGCGCACAGTGCTGGAGTGGGACTGGGAGCCGGGCATCGGGTTGTGGCTCATCCTCACCGAACTCGGTTTCGTCGCCGAACAACGCGGCGACGCCGAGGCGGCCAGGGCCAGGCATCTGGAAGGACTCACCGTCGCCCGCGCACTGGGTGACCAGCGCGCGGTGGCCGTGGCGATGGAGGGCCTGGCCGGGGCGTGCCTGGCCGACTCGCTGCCGGCCGAGGCGGCTCGGCTGCTCGGCGCGGCGGCGGCGGCCCGGCGCTCGGTCGGGGCCACGCTGCCGCCGGCGGAGCGGGCGGATCGGGACAGGGTGGAGGCCGGGGTGCGGCAGCGGCTGGGCGACGAGTTCGCTGCCGAGTACTCACGCGGCTTCGAATCGAGGGACGGCTCGGCGGTAGTGCCTCGATAGGGGCCGGTCAGGACCGGTTCGACCTCATCGTCACCTCACCGGCACGGGCCGGACTGCCGCAGTCCGGGCACACCAGGCACGCGACCAGCTCACTCCCGCAGGTGGCGTGCAGCGCGGTGCGCGGCGGCCCCTCCGGCGACGGCACGTTCCGGTCGCCCCACTGCATCAACGCGACCACGACGACCGCGAGCTCGCGGCCGGCCGGGGTCGGGTGGTATTCATAGCGGAGCGGATGTTGTTGGTAGGCAACACGTTCCAGCACACCGTGCTCCACCAGCCGGGTGAGGCGGTCGCTGAGCACGTTGCGCGCGATGCCCAGGCTCGTCAGCAGGCCGTCGAAGCGCACGGTGCCCAGCAGCACGTCCCGCACGATCAGCAACGTCCACCGCTCGCCCACCACCTCCAGGGCGCGGGCGGCCGAGCAGACCTGGTCGTCGTACGTTCGTCCGAGCATTCCCCATGGTAAACCGTCGGTTGCGTGATCGAACCGACGTACCGTAGCGTTCCCAGTGAGTAGCATCATGCAACCTTTGGGGGCTCGGATGGCGCGCTCTCTGCTCCGCACGGCTCTGCGTGGCCTCTCCCTCGCCCAGGTCCGTCACGTCACGCCGGTCTCCTTCCGCCAGGCCGGGCCCGAGGTCCTGGAGGTCTATCGCGAGGTGGAGCGGGAGTTCGGCGTGCTGGCGCCCCCTGTCGTGCTGCACGCGGCGGCGCCCGAGGTGCTGCGGGCGTCCTGGGTGATGTTGCGGGAGATCGTGCTCGCACCGAGCCTCCTCGACCGCGGCACCAAGGAGGCCGTCGCGGCGGCGGTGTCCGAGGCCAACAGGTGCCCCTACTGCGTCACCGTCCACACCTCGACGATGGCCAAGTTCGGCGGTACGACGGTGGATCTCGCGGACGCCGGGCGCTTCGGCGCCGACGAACTGCCGGAGGCGCTCGGCGTCGCGACGACGCTCCAGTACTTCAACCGGATGGTGAGCGTCTTCCTCACCGAACGGCCGATGCCGCCGTACGCGCCGAAGTGGCTGCTCGGGCCGGTCACGGGAATGCTCACCGGCCTCATCGCGGCCGCCGGCGCCGCACCACCGGGCCGCAACCCGTTGCCGGAAGCACCTCTGCCCGGCGAACTGGCGTGGGCAGCGAGCAGCCCGCACGTCGCGAACGCCCTCGCTCGCGCGAAAGCCGTGTTCGACGCGGTGGAGATCCCCTCAGCCGTCAGGGTTCTGCTCGCCGGCGAACTGTCCACGTGGGACGGGAAGCCGAAGGGCCTGAGCCGGGCCTGGGCGTGGGACGCGGCCGACCGCGTCGGACCGGGCGACCGGGCGGCGGCCAGACTGGCGTTGCTGACCGCGTTCGCGCCGTACCAGGTGGACGACGAGGTGATCGGGAACGTCCGCGCGGACGACACCGCGCTGATCGGGCTCACCGCCTGGGCGAGCATGGCCGCGGCCGTCCGCGCGACGGCACTCGCGAAGTCGCCGGCCGGTTCGTAGAATTGTCCGGATACCGCGCATCGCCGTTGTCCGATGATTTGCGATAATCGGGAGCAACGTGAGAGAAGCGCCCCAGCGGGTGGTGTGCCAGCATTGAACGGTGGATAATCGCCTTTTCAAGAGGAGGTCCCACCGGAAATGACGACTTCGGGACTGATTCGCAAACGTTTTATCACCCCGGACGCTTCGGACGTCCTCTTCGACCGGCGCGGGTTCGCCGTGGACACACCCGCACGCACTCAGCTCGAATTAAGCGCTCTCCAGCTCGTTTTCGGATTTGAGTTCGGCATCGAACACAAAGACCACGACTCGATAATCGTGCGCCTCGACGCGTTGTCCCGGGAATACCGCGGGTTCGCCTACGAGGGTGCCACGATGGCGCTGGCTATCCGCGACGCCCTCACCCCGCTGCCCGGCCGCAGCAACGTCGAGCGGTTCCTCGCCGGGCCCGACTTCACCTCGGCGCCGGCGTCGAAGCACATCTTCATGGCCTACATCGGTGTTGGCTTCGCTCTGGCCAGGCTGCCGCGAATGCTCTGGTCAAGGGCCCTTCCCGACGCGCGCAAGCTCGCCGACCACCCGTCGCTCAGCTGGTTGATCATGGATGGCTACGGTTTCCACCTCGCCTACTTCGACCACGTGACGTGGGTCGAGAACCACCGGGTCCCCGGGCGCCTCCCGTGGCCGGGGCCTGCCGCGTACACGAACCGGGTGATCGACCACGGCATCGGGCGCGCGATGTGGTTCATCCACGGCGGCGACGTCGATCGGCTCCTCGACAGCATCAGACGATTCCCCCAGGACAGACGCGCGGACCTGCTCAGCGGCGCCGGCCTGGCCGCCTCCTATGCGGGCGGAGTCACCGAGCAGGAACTCGGGAAACTGGTCGAGGGAGCCGGTGCCTTCCTGCCGGAGGTCGCCCAGGGTGCGGTTTTCGCGATGCGTGCCCGGGTGGTCGCGGACATCGTCACGCCGCACAGCGAAATGGCTGCCCAGGTGTTCTGCGGGCGCAGCGCGGAGGATTGTTCGGACATCGCCGCGAAGGAAATCGAGAACCTTCCCGAGGACGGCGCCGTGCCCGCGTACGAAGTCTTCCGCCAGCGCGTCCAGAACTACTTCCGGTGAGGCCGCCATGTCCGGAATCGTCAAACACGTCGACGTCGTCCCGGCGAAGCAGGCCACCGGCCTGGTTCGCGAGGTCTACACGCAGTCCACGAAGGAGGTCGGCCGGCTCGTCGAGGCGGTGACGATGTTCTCCGCCGCACCGGAACTGCTCGCCGCGTCGTGGGCGGCGTTCCGCGAACCTCTGCTGGCGGGGACGGCGTCCCGCGTCAGCAAGGAGGCGGTCGCCGCGACCGTGTCCCGGCTCAACCAGTGCACCTACTGCGTCGACGCCCACGCGATCATGCTCTACGGCGGCGGCGCCGGATCCTTCGCGACGCAGCTGTTGTCCGGCGGCAGCGGCGACGAACTCGACGCGAACCTGCGGCCGTTCGCCACCTGGGCCGAGATATCGGCACGACCACCGTTCCCCGCCGCTCACACACCCGAGTACGTCGGTGTCCTGGTGTACTTCCACTTCCTCAACCGGGTCATCAACGTCCTGCTCGACGGCACGTTCCTGCCCGGTCCCCCGAGGGCCAAGGCCATCGCCCGGCGCGTCGCTGGCAGGATGATGGCGGGCAAGGTCAACGCGCGGAACGAGGCCGGTCGCGCCACCGGTCTGCCCTCCGGCACCGCGCCGCCGGAGGGCTTCGGATGGGCGGCGGGTTCGCCTGCGGTCGCTTCCGCTTTCGCCGCCCTGGCAACCGAAACGGCCGCGGCGGCCGCTCACGTCCCCGACGAGACCCACCACACGCTCGACACCGTGGTCACGAGCCTGCTCGGCGAGCCCCAGGGCGTCAGCGCGGCCTGGGTGGACGAACACCTGCGGCCTCTCGGCCGGAAGTCCGTTCCCTCCGCCCGGCTCGCCCTGCTCACCGCGCTGGCGCCGCACCAGGTCGGCGACCGCGACGTCGCCCAGTTCCGGGAACGGCAACCAGAGGACCGCGACCTGCTCGGCCTGCTGTCACTGGCGGCACTGACCGCCGCCCGCCACCTCGGCGAGCGGAAGGCCGCAACAGTCCACTGAGGACACAACAGAAGTGCCGATGGCCGGGAGCCATCGGCACTTCTGTTGTGTTCACCAGCTGGACACGGTCATCGGCAGGCCGTCCCGCATGCGCAACGTCAGCATCGGCTCCGGCACCGCCGCACGTCCCGGCACCCCCGTGAGCTTCAACGCCCTGGTAACGGTGGCCAGAACGAACGTCGCCTCCATCATCCCGAGGTGGTTGCCGACGCAGTACCGCGGCCCGGCACCGAACGGGATGTAGGCGTAGGTGGGCCGTCCCGCCGCGTCCCCCATGAAACGACCGGGGTCGAACCTCTCGGGGTCCGGCCAGAAGGCCGGGTGCCGGTGCAGCGTGTACGGGCAGATCAGCACGTCCGCGCCGGCCTCCACGCGGTAGCCGCCGATCACGTCGGACTCCCTGGCCTGGCGCGGCAGGATCCACACCGGCGGGTACAGCCGCATGACCTCCTGCAGCACGGCCGACGTGTAGGGCAGGGCGTGCAGGTCCTCGAACTCCGGCATGCGGTCCTCCAGTGCGCCGACGACCTCGTCGTGCACAGCGGCGGCCACGTGCGGATGCCGGTCGAGCAGGTGGAACGCCCAGCTCAGCGTGCTCGCCGTGGTCTCGTGACCGGCCAGCAGCAACGTCACGAGCTCGTCGCGCATCCGGCGCCGCCCGACGGCCGGGTCGGTCTCCGCGCGCGTCGACTCGACGAGCCGTGACACCACGTCGTCGCTGCCCGCCCGTTCCCCGTCGGCGACGAGCCTGTCCACCACGCGCTGCAGGTCGGCTCGCGCCCGCCGGAATCTGAGCTGACGTCCCAGCGGCACCCAGGTCGGCACCGCGCTCAGCGACATCATCTCGAACATCGCCTGGTCCTGGACCGCCTCGAACGACGCCCCGAGCGTGTGGAACTCACCCAGGTCCGCGTCGAGCAACACCCGGCCGAGCACCCGCAACGTCAGATCGGTCATCTCCGCGCGGATGTCGACGGTCTGCCCGCGCGCCGAACCCAGCCGTGCGGCCACGTCCTCCGCCTCCTGGGCGATCACTCCGGCGTACCGCGCCATCCTCTTGGCCTGGAAGACCGGCTGGATCACCTTGCGCTGCTTGCGCCACAGCTCACCGTCGCTGGTGAGCAGGCCATCGCCGAGCGCGCGCCTGGCGTGCGTCAGGCCGATGCCCTTGACGTAGTTCGCCGCGTGGTCGGCGAGCACGTGCTTCGCGTGGTCGGGGTGGTTGAAGTAGTTCAGCGTCTTGGGGCCCAAGGGCAGCCGCACGACGTCGCCGTAGTGCGCGGACATGGACGACATGACGCTCAGCCGGTTCCTGGCCATCTTCGCGAGCACCGCGAGGGTCGCCCGCCGCGGCGGACCAGGAGCGAGTGCCGCCGTCATTCGGTCACCAGATGTGAGACCAGTGGCAGGACACCATTGCGCGCTGACGTCTCACCGTCCGGCGACGGCGCTCCGTAGGACACGTCGACGCCGCGTTGCCGGGCCGCCCGCACGATCGCCGGCACGGCACGTTCGGCCAGAGCCGCGATCGTCATGGCCGGGTTTACCGTCAGCGCGCCGGGCACCGCGGACCCGTCGGTCACGAAGATGCCGGGATGCCCGCGCAGCTCGTGGTTCTCGTCCAGCGCCGAGGTCGCGGGGTCGTCGCCGATGCGGCACGACGACAGCGGGTGCACGGTGTACGCGCCCACGACGTCGTTCGTCCACGGCATCACGCGCGACATGCCGTCGCGTTCCAGGATGTCGCGCACGGCCTCGTCGGACTCGGCCCAGCCGCGCAGGGTGTTCTCGGTCGGACGGTAGCTGATCGTGCCGCGGCCGAGCATCTGCTGGGAGATGCGGTGCGCGTTGCCGGTCGGTGGCGGTGGGCCGAAGACGCCCTCGTTGTCGTCCTCGGACATCGTGAAGATGGTGAGCCACGACTTCCAGCGGCGCAGGATCTCCTTCTTCTCCACGCCGAACCAGCTCGGGCCGGTGGCGTCGGGCGCCTGGGCGAGGATGGTGCCGAGGCCGGGCGGGAAGTACAGCTGTTCCAGCGAGAACCGCGAGTACTCGGGCAGCGAGCCGTCGAGCCGGTCCCAGCTCGCGACGCACGGGCCGCGGCCGATCTGGTTGGCCTGGTAGGTGACCGCCTCGTCGACGCTGATGCCCAGCACCTCGCGCACCCTGTCCTCGTTGAGGATCGCGGTGTTGAGGCGCTCGCCGTTGCCGGAGAAGTACCGGCCGGCGGCGTGGGGCATCGCGCCGAGCGTGGGCTCGGACCGTTGCAGGATCACGGGTGTGGCGCCGGCGCCGGCCGCCAGGATCACGATCTTGGCGTCGATCGTGCCGCTGCCGGTGGACACGCGGTAGTCCTCGCCGTCGATCACGTTGTAGTGCACGCGATAGCCGCCACCGTCTGTGATGGACAGTTGCTGGACCTCGTGCAACGGCCGGATCTCCGCGCCGTGGGCGAGGGCCGCGGGCAGGTAGTTCAGCAGCAGTGAGCGCTTCGCGTCGAACTTGCAGCCGGACATCATCCAGTTGCAGTTGGTGCACAGCGCGGTGTCGATGGCGGCAGGCACCGGATTCGCGGTGCGGCCGGAGTGGGCGCAGGCCGCGCCGAAGAGCCCACCGCCGTAGGTCATCGTGTCCCAGTCGGTGGTGCTGATCGGCAACGCCTCGGCGACCCGGTCGTACCACGGCTCGAGGCTGTCCCTGGTGATCGCGGCGGGCCACATCCGCCTGCCGATCGAGCCCTGGCGGTCGAACACGAAGCGCGGCGCCCGCGGCATGGCGGCGAAGTAGACGACGCTGCCGCCGCCCACGCAGTTGCCGCTCAGGACGCTCATGCCGTCACCGACGACGAACTCGAACACGCGGGTGGAGGACGAGCCGAGCCGGAAGTCGTGGTCGAACTCGTCAGCCTGGAGCCAGGGCCCGCGTTCGAGCAGGACGACCCGCGCGCCTCCGGCCGCGAGGTGGTAGGCGGTGATCGCCCCGCCGAACCCGCTGCCGATCACCACGACGTCCGTCTGTTCCACTGTGGACGAACTCATGCCGGGCTCCCTGAAGAAGTCGTGTCCGGGTGGCGGCGCGCGAGCGGCTTGCCGTAGGTGTAGTCGGGAAAGCGCCATACCCCGTCGGGGTTCGGCGGGGCGAACCCGATCGTCAGCAGCCCGGGATGACCTGCCGCGATCGCGTCGGTGGTGTGCATGTGGGCACCGGTGTCGAAGGCCATGTTGCTGAACAGCGCGATACCGACCCAGACCTCCTTCTCCGGGTGGCCGGGTGTCGTCAGCAGCTGCACCAGGGCGGTGCGGTCCGCGAACGGCAGTGCGACGAACGCCGGCAGGGCCGGATCGAGTTCAGCGCCGTGCTCGGCCGCGTACGTGGCCGCGTGCGTGTTCAGCAGACCCGCGAGCGGGTCCAGCAACGCGGCCATTCCGCCTTCGGGCATGCGCAGCAGTTCGATGGCGCCGGCCGCGACGGCACCGGGACCGGCGCTCGCCCCCGCGACCGCGACGTCGTCCGGCCACCTCTTCTCGCCGGGCACGATCGTGTCCGCGAACGCCTCGAACGTCATCGTCGTGACGTCGATCTGGGAAGTCTCCGTTTCGGTGGCGGTCACGTGCGCGTCCTCCTGTCCTCTTCGGTCGGGCGAGCGCCCGGCGATGGTGCGAGCAATGACTTTCACCGGCCGAACAACCCGTTCGGCGGAAGACACGGAAGGCAGTCAATGCACGACCAAGGCTTTCCGCGGACTCCATTCTCGCGAGCGTCGTCCGAACGGCGCATCTCCCCGATTGCGGTCTCGATGAATTGGAGATCAACTCACCAGATGAGACGATCCCCTTTTGCGCACGGAGAGCGACAAAGAACACGACACCTCTGGGAGCGGGCCCACAACTCCAAGCGGTCCACATCGCTGGACCGCACAGAGCAACCTGCGTTGTTCCCCGGCACCGCACGCCCGTGCGTTCCGTTCATAACCAAAACGCAGAGGCAACATAAGGGACTTCAATCGCCTACCCAGAGTGAGGAAAAGAGCGGTGCGCTATGCCGGAATCGCACCTTGCCTGGCGTTTTGCCCGCTGCTAGCTTCGGTTGGAGTGATTCCAACGCACTTTCCCAACAACTGGAGAATCCACCACAGTCACCGCAATGGCGGAATCGGGGGACTCAATGGACAAGCTCGGTGAACAAGCAGTGGCCAGGGTAGTGGATGCCATGCAGACGAACCTCGGCGAGCGGATAACCATCGACGACATGGCCAAGGTCGCGATGTTCAGCAAGTTCCACTTCACGCGAGTGTTCCAGCGGGTCACCGGAGTTTCGCCGGCGCGTTTTCTCTCGGCGTTGCGGCTGCAAGAGGCCAAACGGTTTCTCGTGGCGACCGATCTGAGAGTCACGGAGATCAGCCACCGGGTCGGTTACAACAGTCCCGGCACGTTCAGTTCGCGGTTCAAAATCAGCGTCGGACTCTCCCCCAGCGAGTACCGGCAGCTGCGTGGCCGCACGACGCGCATCTCCGTCGACAACCGCAAGAACATCATGCTGCGCCGTACGAGCTCGGTCAGCGGGCGGATCTACTGCCCGGCCGAGTGCGAGCCCGGCCCCACGTTCGTCGGCTTGTTTCGCGACCCGATCCCGCAAGGCGCGCCGGTCAGCTGCGCGGTGCTGCCGGGGCCGGGTCACTTCGTGCTGGAGAACGTGCCGGAGGGTGCTTGGTACCTGCTCATCCACACCGTCCCACCGGGCAGTGAGCACACGGCAGACCGCATGCCGTCCGTGGGCTCACATGGGCCGTTGGTCGTGTCGAGCAGCACGATGGCGCACGTCGTGGACGTCGTCCTGCGCCCCATGTCGGCCATCGACCCGCCGGTGCTCATGGCGTTGCTCGATGTCCGCACCACCGCGCTGGAGGCTCCACGGGCGAGCTGAACGAGACGAGAAGAAGGCGGGCCGCCAGTGACGGCCCGCCTTCTTCTCGTTGGTGCCCAGGTACTTCAGGCCGACAGACCGGAACGCTCCAGTGCGTGGAAGGTGCCGTTGAGGAACAGCAACGCGTTGCTGCCGGCCGGGCCGTCGGTCGCGAGGAGGCGGCCGAGGAAGATCGTGTGGTCGCCGCCGTCGTAGGTCCGCCACAGCGTGCACTCGAACCGGGCGAGCGCGCCGCCGATCAGCGGCGCGTCGATCCGGTTGCCCGGCACCCAGTCCACCGCGTCGAACTGGGCACGGCCTGCCGGCCGCCACCGGCTGGCGAAATGCCGCGCGACGTCCTCCTGGCCCGCGGCGAGCACGGACACCCCGAACGCCCCTGCGGCGGTGAGGTGCCCGTGCATCGACGCGTCCCGGCCGACGCACACGAGCACCAGCGGCGGGTCGAGGGACACGGACGTGAAGGAGTTCGCGGTCATGCCGTGCGGTGACGCGCCTCCGACGGTGACCACGGTGACGCCGGTCGCGAACGTGCCGAACACACGCCGCAGCGTCTTCGGGTCTTCGAACTCGTCCATGCAGTTCTCCCCCGTCATGATCAGGCCGCCACCGGCGCGTAACGCTCGAGCGCGAGACGCAGCGAGTCCGGCACCCGCGCCGGCCTGGTCGCGTTGTTCGGGCCGCGCATGCACGCCACCCGCTGGGTTCCCCGCGCCACGAGCTTCTCCGCTCCGCCCGCGCCGACCAGGACGTAGTCGAAGCCGAACTCGACCTGCGTCTGTGCCAGCTCGACCAGCGTCATCCTGACCGCGAGCTCGTCGAACGCGGTGAGCTCGGCGTAGAACTCGCAGTCCACCTTCAGCGTGAAGAGCTTCAGGTCGTCCTGGAGGTCGGCCAGCACCTCGGGCGCATGCCGCACGAGGAACATCTCCCGGCACCGGCCCTGCCACCTCAGGTAGTTCACGTAGTACACGTTGCCGACGAGGTTGGTCTCCTCGAATCCGACCGTGTGCCTGATCTCGAAGTACGACTCCACGTCAGCTCCCCTCCACCAGCAGCACCGCCGCCACGACGGGGTTCGCGACCCCGCGCAGTGACGTCACCAGCGTCGCGATCCGCAGTCCCGGCGCCGTGAAGACCCGCCAGCCCCGCGGCCCACCCGGTTCCGGCGTGAGCGGTGTGTCGAGCGAGAGACCAGCCTTCTGCAGGCACTCGACGATCGACCACACGCGCGTGGCCGCCACCGCGAACGGCTCACCGTCCTCGGCGAGCAACGCCGCCGTGCGGTGCCGGCGGCCGAGAAGTCCCTGCCACACCTGGTCCTCCTGCCCGACCACCTCCTGCAGGTCGCAGGCCGTGACGCGATCCGCCGCGACGCAGAGGGTGACCCCGGTTGCGTGGGACGCCGACACGGTCAGCCCGCCGTCCACCTCCGGCCGTCCGTCGGCCCGGTAACGGACCTCGGTCTCCCGTCCCAGCAGCCGGCTCACCGCGAGCGCGGTGCTCCTGCGCCTGGTGGCCCGGTCGGTCCCGGGTTCGCGATCGGGCTCCACGACCACCGCGACCCGGTGGCCCAGCAGGTCCTCGACCTCCCGCTCCAGGTGGGAGCCCAGCAGCGGGGCCACCCACGGGCCGGCGGATCCCTTGCGCCGCACAGCACGCAGGTGCAGGCCCTCCCACCGCTCCACGACCTCGTCGCCGTCGAACACCGCGATGTCGTAGACGTAGGTGTCGCCGTCGCGGTGCCGTTCGGTGGCACGCATCCGCACCTCGCTCGCGCCGATGCCGGCGCCCGCCGGGTGCACGCGGTCGATCCGTTCCGGCAGCAGCGTGCCGTCCGGGACGCAGACCTGGTTGCCGTGCATCAACGCGTCCCGCATGCCCGGATCGGCGAGCAGCAGGTCGGCGGGCAGGTACCCCGCGAACCCGTCCGGGTGCGCGCTCACCGCCACGTCGGCGTCGACGTCGCGGGCGCGGGCCTCGTGAAAGCGCCGCAGCCGCTGGAACCTCGGGCCCTGGAACATGGTGTCGCCGTACAGCTGGGTCGCCGGGTCGAGCGCGACAGGCGGCAACCCCGCGTCCGGGACGGTTTCCCCTGAGGGCGAAGTCTTCCCGTACGACAGCCTGGCCACGAAGTGGTCCGCCTCGAACGCCGTCTCCGAGCTGCGGATCGCGACGTCCACCACGTCGTCGGCGGTGACCACGGCGGCGATCCGGATCGTCGTGGTCCCGCGTGGCGGCACCACGATCGGTCGCAGGAACCGGATCCCGGAGAGCTCGGGCGTCGACTCGTGTCCGGTGACCGCCGCGGCGACCTGGGTCATCGCCTCCATCCCGTAGACGGCGGGGAACAACAGGTTGCCGTCGAGCAGGTGGTCGGCGAGGTAGAGGTCGGTGCCCGCGTTCAGCTCGACCTCGGTGACGAGCTCGACGGCGTGGTAGCGGACCAGCGGCTTGTCCACGAACCGCAGCAGTGGCAACGGCGGCAGGTGGTGGCGCACGGTGTCGACGCCTTCGGTGCGCCCGCTGACCACGACGACGTCCGGCGTCTCGGGATCGACGAGCAGCCGCCGCAGGATCCGGACACCCTCGTCCGGTGGGATGGGCGCGACGCCGTCCCGGGAGAGCGACTCGACCACGGCCAGCCGCTCCCCCATGCCGACACCGGACCACACCGACCATTCCAGGCACAGGGCCCGGCAGGACGGGTGGCCGTCCGCGAACTCGCGGGTGAGCGCCGCCAGCCAGTCGTTGGCGGTGCCGTAGTGCGCCTCGCCGCGCAGGCCCGAGCGGCCGATGATGCTGCCGAACGTCACCAGCAGCCGCAACGCGCCCGCGTCGACGGCGCCGAGCACCGCGCGCAGCCCGTCGATCTTCGGTGCCATCGTCGACCGCAGCCGGCCCGCATCCACTGTGGACAAGGCGGCCGGTTCGTTGCGCCCGGCGCCGTGCAGCACGGCGGTGACCGGGCCGAGCACGGCTTCCAGCTCGCTCACAGCGGCACGCATCCGTTCTGCGTCCGTCACGTCGGCCACCGCGTAGGCGACCTCGATGCCCCTGGCCCTCATGCGGTCGAGGTTCGCGGCCAGCTCGGCGTCAGCGGAGGGCTCGGACCTGCCGACGACGGCCAGCCGCACCCCCCACTCCTGCGCGAGCGAGATCGCGCACTCGGCGGTGATTCCCTTGCCGCCGCCGGTGATCAGCAGCACGTCGGTGTCGGTCAGCGGCCGGATCTCGGCGGACGGCGACACCGGCAGTGCCCGCATCGTCGGCACCGTGCGGGTCATCTGGCTGTCGTAGCGGACTTCGCTGAACGCCGTGGTGGCCAGCACCTCCGGCAGAACGACGTCAGAGCTCGCGCCTGCGGACAGGTGCACGACGGTCACCCGCACGCCCGGAGCTTCCAGCCGCAGCGTCTTCGCCATGGCCGCCGCACCCGCGTCGTGCTGCACCAGCACGAACCTGCCGTCACCGCGTGCGGCCGCGGACTTCGCGCCCCGCAAAGCCAGCTCCAGGTGCCGTTCCTCGCACACCTCGGGCAGGCAGACGAGCACACCGTCGCCCGCCGAGCCGCGTTCGAGGTCTCGCCGCAACCGTTCAGCGAACGGGTGGGCGTCCTCGGCGTAGAGCTGCCATTGGCCGTCGTCCTCCTGAGCGGCGACGGGCCGCAACGGCACCGGGTCGTCGTCCACGACGAACGCCCGCGCCCACGGTCCGGCGCCCGTGACGACGGTCGCCGCGGCGTCGGTCTCCCTCCCGGTCGCGCCCAGGTCGTCCAGCGCGTCGGCCAGTTCCCGCACGGTCGCGGTGGCGAAGTTCGTCGGCGCGCTGGCGGGCGGCACCCCGAGCCGCTGGGCCGCCTCGTTGACGAGCTGGCCCACGGTGATCGAGCTGAGGTGCAGGTCGTCGAGCAGCCTGCTCTCCGGGGCGACCGCCTCGCTCGGCAGTTCGGCCCGTGCGGCGGCCATCTCCCGCAGCACGTCCACCGTGGATGTCGCGGTGCCGACGACGGTCATGCCCGCGACGGCCGTGACGACGAGGTTGCCGGCGCCGACCGACAGTCCCGGCGCCTGTTCGCACGGACTCGCGAAGAACGAGAACTCCTGGCCGACTCGCAGCGGCCGCACCAGCCGGTCCGCGAACAGGGCGGCCGGGTTCAGCGCGGCTCCGGTGACGTGCGCGGCACCGACGACGCCGAGCAGCGACACCAGCGACTCGTCGTCGGTGTCCAGCGCGACGACCGGAACCTGCCCGACGTCGGCGGCCAGCGTCGTCAGCACCCGGCCAGGACCGACCTCGACCAGCAGGTCCGCGTCCTTGGCCGCGACACCGATCGCCTGCGAGAACAGCACCGGATCGGTGATCTGGGCACGCAGCAGCTCGCGGATGTCGGTGTCGGCCGCCAGCGTCTCGCCGGTCACGGTGGACACGACGTGCCCGCTGATCTCCGTGAACGTCTCGGCACCGAGCTTCGTGTGCAACGCGTCGGCCGCCGGGGCCACGAGCGGCGAGTGGAACGCGTGCGAGACCCGCAACGCGGTCCCCTGCACACCTTCCCGCGCCGCCGCCTCCACCGCGGCGGCCACCGCCGCGTCCGTCCCCGCGACGACCGTCTGCTTGGGACCGTTGAACGCGGCGATCACCACCGGCAGCTCGCGAACGAGTTCGCTCACCACGTCCGCTGAGGCGCCGAGGCTCGCCATCGTGCCGGAGGCGCTGTGCTCGGCCATGGTCGCGCCACGCACGGAGGCCACGCGCAGCAACGTCCGTTCGTCGATCGCCCCTGCCCAGTGCAGTGCGGTGATCTCGCCGAGGCTGTGCCCCACCGCGACGTCCGCGGTGACACCGAGACCGGCCAGCACGCGCAGCCCTGCGAGCGACCCCGTGACGATCCGCGGCTGGGCGACGGACGTGGCGACCATGTCACCGGACGCCGGCAGCGCGGCCCGTTCGTAGACCTCCCGCGCGGCCGCGAACCGCCGCCGCATCGCGCCGCCGCTGGTGCCCCGGCCGGATCCCTGGCCGGGGAAGAGGAACCCGACCGTCGCCGGTTCCGTGACGTGGCCGAGGAAACCGCGGCCATCCGGCCCGAACCACGTGACGGCGCCGGAGTCGGCCGCCTCCAGCACGCGGTTGAGCCCGTGCACTGCGTCCTCGGGCGACCGCGCCACCACGGCGGCGCGGTACGGCCGGTCCGCCAACTCTGCGTGCAGCGTCGCCGCGAGGTCACCCAGTTCCGCGTAGGACACCCGTGCCGCGAACTCGGCCAGCTCGGTCAGCCTGGCCCGCAACGACTCCGCGGACTCGGCGTCGAGCAGCAGCACCTCGGCGTCCTGCGCGGCGGCGGAGATCTCCAGCGCACGGGCGTCGGGTGCCCGCAAGGGCGCCGACGACTCCAGGACGACGTGGGTGTTGATGCCTCCGAAACCCATGGCCGTGATGCCGGCCCGCAGCGGAGCACCGGCAGGCCAGGGTTCGGCGTTGCGCAGGACCCGCAGGGTCGCCGCGTCCTCGGTCAGCACGGGGTGCGGGTCGACGCAGCCGATCGTCGGCGGCAGCGTCTGGTGATGCAACGCCAGCGCGGCCTTGATCAGACCGGCCACGCCCGCCGCCGCCTTGGTGTGGCCGATCATGCCCTTGATGGTGCTGATCGCGGCAGGGGGCGCCGCCGGGTCGGCATCCGCACGGGCCTGCGACAACGCCCGCAGTTCGGTCGCGTCACCGACCGCGGTGCCGGTGCCGTGACCCTCGAACAGCGGCACGGTGTCGACGCCGAACCCGGCCCGTTCGTAGGCGCGGGCCAGGGCGAGCCGGTAACCGCTCACCTCCGGCCGGGTCATGCCGCCCCAGCCGTCGGAAGAGATGCCCCAGCCGGCAACGGTCGCGTAGACCCGTTGGTGCGGCTGGACGTCCTGCTCGCGCATCAGCACGACCATGCCGCAGCCCTCGCCCGGCCAGAAGCCGTTGGAGCCGCGGTCGTACACCCGCATCTCCGACCGCGCGAGCGCTCCGGTCTTGGCGAACCCGACGATCTCGAACGGGTCGATCGACAGGTCGACTCCACCGGCGACGGCGACGTCGAGGTCGCCGTCCGCGAGCCGGCCCGCCGCCGTCGCCACGGACAGCAGCGACGACGAGCAGGCGCCGTCGACGGTGTAGCCACCGCCGTTGAGGCCGAAGTAGTTGCAGACCCGGCCTGCGATCGTGTTGGCGAGGCCGCCGGCGAGGCTGTCCTCGTCGATGGCGGGGAACGGGTTCTTGTACGTGGTCTCCAGGTCGGCGAGGAAGCCTTCCAGCTCGCTGTCCGCCCAGCCGCGGGCCTTCAGCGACGCGGCGACCGTGCGGCGCACGTACGGCCACCGCAGCCGCATCAGGTTGGCCCTCGCGAACTCCCCTGTGAGCGTGTTGCCGACCACGACACCGGTGCGTTCGCGGGGAAGCCCCTCACCGCCGGCGAACCCCGCGTCGGCGAGCGCCCTGCCCGCCGTGTCGAGCGCGAGCCAGTGGGTGAGGTCGGTGGAGCGGTAGGTGCTGCCCGCGATCCGGTGTGCCACGCGGTCGAACTCGTAGCCCTCGATGACGGCGGCGGTGCGGGCGTAGAAGCGGTCGGGCGTCGAGGGGTCCGGGTCCCAGTAGTCCTCCAGCCGCATCCGCTCGTCCGGGAGCCGCCGGAAGGCCCTGCGGCCCGCCAGCGCGTTCTCCCAGAGCTCCTCAGCCGACACCGCGTCCGGGTAGCGGCAGGCCACACCGACGATCGCGATCCTGGTCATGCCGGTACGACCTCCTTGCCCAGTGTCGACGGAGGCGAGACGACCTTGCCGTTCTCCGTGGTGCTCTCGGCTTCCTTCGCCGCCAGCGCCTGGGCCGCCTCGTGCTGCTCCCGTGCCTTGTTCACGAAGTGGATGCCCCACAGGAACAGGCCGCGGATCAGGCACACCAGCGCCGTCGCGAAGAACAGGCCGTACGCGATGTGCACTCCGGTGAAGAAGCCGTACGCGAGGGCCACGCCACCGCCGAACGCGATCTGCGAGATCGGCTTCGACGGACTCGTGCCGGGGTCGGTGATCATGTAGTTCGTGAACAGCACGAACGCGACACCGGTCATGGTGAGCAGTGCGCCGGGGATCGACGTGCCGAACAGGATTCCCCTGACCACCGACTGGACCACGAAGAAGAACAGCCACGACAGGATCAACCACATCCGGCCGGTGAGCTTCATGTTCAGCATGGTGCCCGCGGTGAGGATGATCGCCGGGATCAGCCAGTCGACGAAGCCGGTGGTGTTCTCGGTGAAGTGGTACGGGGGAACGATGCTCGCCCACGGGAAGATCAGCAGGATGATCGCGATGCCGAAGTTGGACGGGTTCATGTAGTGCCGCATCCGGCCTCGCACCGGTGCCCGCAGCACCCACTTGGCACCGACGGCCACGGTGACTCCGAAGATCATCACCCAGACCTGGTCGTTGACGTAGATGAGCATGTTCATCGCGAGACTGGTGATGTGCGCCGGGTAGAGGAACTCCACCACGCCTCGCACACCGCCACCGAGGAACCTCGGTGGCCGTCCGTCCATCCTGGACCCGACGAGCTCGAGCCCGATCTCGACGGTGTAGCCGGTCAGCAGCGCGATGAACGGCCACAGCCACGGTTGCTCGAATCCGAGCACGGAGTAGCCGATGATGTTGAACACCGTCATCGACATCGCGAAGTTGCGCAGTGCCTTGACGACCTTCGGGTCGTGCCGGGGCACGGTCGCCGCCACGTCCGTCACGTCCGTCACCTCTCCTTAGCCTGGGAGCCGAGTTCGATCAGATGCCTGCCGGGTTCGAGCGTCAGCGTGTGCTCGCGGGTCTGCCCCGAGCGGTCGCGCCAGTTGAGCCGCACCTCGACGGGTCCGTCCGTCTTGCCGAGTCCGATGTGGACCTCGTGACCGCGCTTGCCGGAGTGCCCGCCACCGCCGTCGACGTGGCCGATGAACGTGCGGCCCTCCCTGGTGGTCGCGGTGACCTGGGCGCCGACCGCGGGCGATCCGCCCTCGTGGCACAGCCGCAACGTGAGAGCGCTGCCCTGCGACGGGCCGGAGTTGCGGTAGAACACCGGTTCCGCCCACTGCCGTGCCACGGCGAAGTCGAGCTTGCCGTCGCCGTCCGCGTCCCCGGTCGCGATGCCGCGGGTGGGCACCGGGATGGCGAGGCCGAGCTGTTCGGCGATGTCGACGTACCGGTCGCCGTCCTTGACGTAGAACGCGAGCCGGTGGTTGCCGCCGACGTCGTCGCCGACCGTGACGCGCGGCCAGGAGACGGGGTGGCGCAGCGCGAGGTCGTTGGAGGTGGCCAGTTCCTGCAGCTGGGGCCACCTGTTGACCTGACCGCGGACGAAGCCGGTCGCCTGGGCGATCGCGGGTTCGCCGGAGTTGGCGAAGTCGGCGATCTTGACGTCCCAGCCCCAGCCCGACCACGCGGTGCCGGCGGGGGCGCTGACGTCCTCCCACGGCGCCTCGTCGTTCGAGAGCTTGGCGCGCAGCACGTTCTTGTCCCCGGACTGGGACATGAACTGGAAGTTGCTCTCCTGGATGCCGTACGACGTGGTGATGTTGCTGACGAACATGTCGTAGACGCCGTCCTGGTTGAGGTCGCCGAAGTCGACGCCCATGCCCTTGAACGAGTCGTGGCCGACGACCTTCGACTTCGGGGTGAGTGCGGTGCGCACGCCCTCGACCAGCGCGAGTTCGATGCGTCCCGGAGTGGACCTGTTGTGGTACATGCGGTCCGGGCCGAAGTCGTTGGCCAGGTACAGCTCCGGCAGCAGGTCGCCGTCGAGGTCGGCGGCCGCGGCCCCGAGCTCCCAGCCCTTGGAGGCGTCGGCGTCCTGCACGCCGTCCTGGACGTCGTAGCGGGGCACGCCCGCCGACGTGGAGTTCCAGCGCAGGAAGTAGTTCACGCCGCCGTTGTAGGCGGCCGACATCGAGTCGTTCATCTCGACGCCACCGCTGATCGACGAGTCGAGCACCGGGCCGTGCGGGAAGTAGTTGCCGATGAAGATGTCGTCGTGGCCGTCACCGTCGAAGTCGGCGACCGCGGCGGCGTTGGTGTTCCACTGCGGACCGGTGTAGCGACCGGACGTGGCGTTCGCGCCGGGCACCAGTTCGGTGGCGGTGTAGGAGCCACTGGTGAGCTTGTCCTGGCCGTCCTTCGCGATGTGCGCGATCGGGGTGCGGCCCCACATGTAGACCAGCAGGTCCGTGCGGCCGTCCTCGTTGAAGTCGCCGGGCACACAGCCCATCGGCGCCATCACGTCGTTCATCGGCAGGGTGCCGGGTGAGAGCGCGAACGCCTCGTAGCGCTCCTCCTTCGCGCCCGGTGCCGGCGTCACGACGACCTGGTCGATCCGGGGGTCGACGACGCACAGGTCGTTGTCGAGGCCGTCGCCGTCGAGGTCGTTCATCGCGATCGCCGCACCGACCGAGGAGATCCAGCCGTCGATGTGCTGGTAGTCCTTGTTGACCTTGCGGATCGTCTGCTGGTCGAACCCGCCCGGAAGCGAGATCGACATCGGGGTGAAGCCGTAACCGCTCGCCACGTCGCGCTTCTCCGCATGCGACGCGGCGGGCAGCCGGGCCATCAGGAAGGTCACCAACACGAGAACGAGCGCCAGGATTCCCGGCAGCTGTTTGCGGGTCCAGCTCACTGCTCCACACCTCCTGAGTGGACGTACTGCTCGGCGAAGCCGCGCCGCCACAGCTCGTAGGCGGGCACGTCGTTGTGGGAAGGCCCGGCCGGTTTGAGTGCGCGAACCCGGTCCACGGCCTCGTCCGCGCCGGTGCCGCACAAGATCTCGGTGGCGACGTGCGTGTGGTCGATGGTCAGGCCGGCGAGGGCGCGTGCTTCCGCGGCGAACGCGCTGCCCTGGGCGACCACCGCGCGGTGGCGCCCCGAGTGCTCGGCGAACCAGCGCAGTTCCTCAGGCCCAGCACCGCCCGCGTAGGTCGCGGCGAGGCCGGCACCCGCGTACAGGTCGGCCCGGCGCGTGTCGGGAAAGCCGTCGATCAGCTCGGCGACCTGGGCGGCGTCCGCTCCTCCGACGAACCACAGCGCCCGCCCGATGCCCTGGTCGATCGCGCGGTTCGCGTACCAGGCCGGGCCGCTGAACGGCCACGGGAAGTCAGGTTCGCGGTAGTGCCGGTGCACGTACTTCTCCGTGTGGAAGTACGCCTGGTGGAAGCCGTAGCCGTCCATCAGGAGCCACTGCAGCAGCTCGTCGCTCACCGCGAGCTTCGGCCAGCGGAACCTCGGCACGCGGGCCATCGCCCAGCCGACCCCGACGTAGACCATGTAGACGTGCTTCCCGCCGGCTCCCGCGAGGAACTCCGCCACCCGGCCGCCGCCGCCGAACGGCAGCGCGTCGAGCGTGGCGAACCCCATGCCCGCGCCCTCGTAGGCGAAGCCGCGGAACTGCGGGGGCACGGTGTCGAGGAGCCGCTCCGCCTCCGCGGGTGCGCGCGCCTCGACAGCGGTCGCGAACCCGAAGAGGAAGTTCCGGCCGACGCTTTCCAGCAGTTCCTTCGAGGCTTCGTTCTTGTGGTGAAATCCACGTACTGCGAGCGTGGCCTCCGAACTCTTCGGCGTCAGCAACCGACGCCGCAAAGCGCGCAATCCCGCTTTGGTCACGATGCACTCTCCCCAACCGGACAAATTCCCGACATCATTCTTTGCGTCACCGCGACGGGATGACATCTTCCAGCATGCTCGAATACTTCCGCTTTTCTCACGCAGTGAAATGCGCGCGAATGCGACTGCGCCAGAGTTCGTATTCCGGCTCTCCGCCCGCCTCACCGGTGGGCACGGAAGCGGTCTCGACGAGGGTGACCGCGGCAGCCGGGCTCAGGTCGCCCAACACGTGGACGGCCTGTCCGGCGCGGTCGTCGACGCAGCCGGCCGCCGCCTTGGCCATGATCGCGAGGGCCGCGCCCAGCGCCAGCTCCGGCCACTGGTCGCCGGCCTCGGCGCGCAGCCACGCCAGGTCGTCCGGTTCGGCGCCGCCCGCGAACGTGGCGGCGAGCCCGACGCCGCTCCACAGGTCGGGCTGCCGGTGGCCCGCGAACGCCCGCACGGCACCCACGACGGCCTTCACGTCGGCGCCGTGGATGAACCACAGCGCACGCCCCAGCCCCTGGTCGAAGGCCCGCGGGAAGTACGAGGGCGTGTCCTGCCACGGGTAGGGCTTCGGCGGTTCCTGCTCGGTGACCCAGCGCTTCGGGTGGAAGTAGGCGCGGTCGAAGCCGTAGCCGTCGACGGCGAGCCAGGTGATCGCCGGGTGGTAGCGGACGCCCTCCAGATCGGGCACCACCTTGCGCCACAGCGGCCGGGGAAGCCGGGCCATGGCGAACCCGATGCCGATGTAGGCGAGGAAGAGGTGCGGCAGACCGGGACCGCGCAGCAGGTCACGGGTGCGCTTGCGACCGTCCATCGCGTCGAGGACGGTGCACGCCATGGTCGCACCCTCGTAGGCGAACCCGCGCAGACCGGGCGCGACGAGCGACAACCTGCGCTCCAGCTCCCACAGGCTCCGGCAGTCGATTCCCCATTCGAATCCCGCGATCACGGTCTGCGGTATCTGTTCCAGCTCTCTGGTCGTTTTCGATTCCGGAACGGAGAACCCGCGTGCGGAGAACGTGACGTCCGAGAGTTTTGGAGCGAAAACGAGTCTTCTGATGGAACCGAGCACCGTCGACATCAGCGCTCCTTTTGTCGGTTCCCTCCATCATCGACCAAACCTGTGGCAATTTGCATCTTTCCAATTGCGGTGACGTCAGCCGTTCTCTGTCATGAGGTCGTGGCCGAGTCTGCGGGCGGCCGTGAGCGCCACCGTTCCCAGCACGATCGACACGAGCAGCCGTTCCGCGCACTCGTCCGTGCCGCCCGCACCACCCGCCTGGTCCGCCTCGGCGGCCGCGACCGTCGCACCGGCCCGCAGGTAGGCCTCCAGCAGCGCGTCGTCGGGTGCGTGCCCCGCCAACTCCAGGCCCGCGAGCACGCCGGCCAGCTCCGTCGCGGCGGCGTTGTCGCCCGCGACGCTCCGGCCGTCGCGAGCCAGCACCTCGTCGATGCGGTCACGCCACTTCGCCCGCGCCTCCTCCGTGGCGTCGGGCGGAGTGCCACGGGAGATGGTCGTCAGCACGTCCGGCACGCTTCGGTCACCGTTGCGGCCCACCAGCTCCGCGACCGCGGCGACCGACAGGCCGCCACGGTCGATCAGCGCGCGGACGACGCGGAGCCTGCGCACGTGGCTCTCGTCGTAGCGCATCTGGTTCGGTCCGGTCCGCTGCCCCGCGTGCAGCAGACCGGACCGCAGGTAGAACTTGATCGTCGGGATGCTGACCTGCGCGAGCCTGCTCAGCCCGGCGATCCGCAAGCCTTCGCCGCTCATGCCCATGGCGCCGTCGGGTACCACGGGATCAGCTCGCGCCGGGCGAGCAGCCGAACGTCCCAGTACAGGAAGGTGAAGACGCCCACCGTGATCAGCGCGACGCCGGTGATCACCGCCAGCCGCACCGGCTTCTCCGTCAGCCAGCGTCTCGGCCGGTCTCCGAGGAACGCCGCCGTCGCCACGAGCGCCAGCGCGAGCACGAGGATGTTGCCCAGCGACTGCAGGCAGAACGCTGCGGCGCCGTAGAGCGGGTTGCCGCTCTCGGCCGCGTCGCGGAACAGCTGGCGGAACAGGCCGAACGGGCGGCCGATCAGGAACCCGCCGATGAGCACGCCCATGAACACCATGGGTGCGTTGGGAAAGCGCTTCGCCATGCCGGCGAACGGGTCGCGCACCACGCCCAGCGCGGCCAGGCCGAGGTAGGTCATCACCAGGCCGATCACGCCGAACACGACCAGCGACTGCACGCTGCGGCCGTTCAACGTGCCCACGGCGGTCTGCGCGGTCGAGAACTGCGGCATCGAGGTGCCCACGAGCCCGACGATCACACCGTAGATCGCGGACACCGAGAGCATGCCGGCGGACAGCCACAACAACGGCTTGAGCGCGCCGCGAACCCGTTCGGCCCGGCTGCTGGAACCTCCCAGCAGCGGTGCCATCGCACCGAACGCGGCGATGTTGCACGCGGTGAACGTGCCCGCGAGGCCCGTGACGAACGCGAAAGCGATGCCGGCGGCGACACCGGCGATCGGCGTGGCCTTGGCGTCATGGCCCAGCAACGTGTTCGCGACGTTGTCCCCGATCGTCGAGTCCACGAAGTGAGCCGACCACACGACCGTCAGCCCGAAGCCGGCGAGTGCGCTCAGCAGCACGATCAGCCCGCGCCTGCGCGGGAAGTGGCCGTTGACGAACGCGGATGTGGCGATCGGCCGCGCCTTGGTCAGCGCGGGTTGGTCCGTAGACATGGGTGTGCTCCTCCGCCGCCTAAATTAGTCCACAAAGGACAAGCGCTGCTGCGCCTATCACAGAATGGGGTCGAGGTGGCGCCGATCGCTTATCCCAGAGTGCGGGGTTGCGCCGGGGCGGACATCGCACTCTGGGATAAGCACCGGGACCGCGGCGAAGGCAGGCTGGCGATCGTCGTCGCGGTGAACGGGGTGCTGATGCTGGTGAGCGTGACCGGAGGAACGGGTTTCGTCGGATCACACTCGGTCGCGGCGTTCGTCGCGGCAGGGCATCGGGTCCGGCTGCTCGCGAGAGACCCGGGAGACGTGCCGGAGGTGCTGCGCCCGCTGGGGGTCGATCCCGCCGCCGTCGAGGTGGTGGCCGGTGACGCGACGAACGCCGGCAGGGTCGCGGAACTGGTGCGCGGTGCGGACGCGGTGCTGCACGCCGCGGCCGTCTACTCGTTCGACCGGCGCAGGCGCCAGGAGATGCGGCGCACCAACGTGATCGCCACCGAGACCGTGCTGAGGGCGGCTCGGCGCGCGGGGGTCGGACGGATCGTCCACGTGTCGAGCTTCGTGGCACTCGGCGGCTCGGTGCTCGACGAGAACTCTCCCGTGGCGACCTCTTCCGAGGCGTACGCGGCGTCCAAGGCCGCGGCGGAGACCGTCGCGCGGAACTACGACGCCGTGATCAGCTATCCGCCCGCGTTGCTCGGTCCGCACGACCCGCGGCTGGGTGACCAGACCGCACGGCTGCGGGCGACGTTGCGCGGTCTCCTGCCGATCTGGCCGACCGGCGGTTTCCCGCTGGGTGATGTCCGTGACACGGCGGCGATGCACGCTCACCTGCTCACCGGCGGCCCGCCTCGGTGTTTCGGGCCGGGGCGGTTCGTCTCGACGCGCGAGTACCTGCGGACGTTGCGCGAGGTGACCGGGCGCCGGTTGCCCGCCGTGTTCCTGCCCGCCGCGGCCCTGGCGCCGGTGGGCCTGGTCGCCGACGCGCTGCAGCGGGTGTGGCCGTGGCCGATTCCGGTGCAGGGCGGCGCTATCCGCACGTGCCGGAACGCTCAGCGCGTCGCTTCGGCCGGTGCCACCAGACCGTTGGCGGAGACGATGGCCGACACCGTTCGCTGGCTGGCGGAGAGGACGACATGACCGACCTGTCGGAACGCGCGCTCCGGCCGATCGACTTCGTGCCGGTCGCGGTGCCCCGCCCCGCACCGGCACCGGAACCGCGCTCGATGAAGTCCGTGCTGGACGAGTCCGACCGGCTGCGGGCCCGCGTCGTCGCCGGTGACGAGAACGCCGTCGCCCGCCAGCACGCGCTCGGCAAGCACACCGCCCGCGAACGGCTCGACCTGCTGCTCGACCCCGGCTCGTTCACGGAGATCGACCTGTACCGGCGGCACCAGGCGCGGGGCATGAAGATCTCCGAGAACCGGCCGCACACGGACGGAGTGGTCGCGGGGTCCGGCACCATCGACGGCCGCCGGGTCTTCGTGTACGCGCAGGACTTCTCGGTGTTCGGCGGGTCGCTCGGCGAGGCCCACGCGTCGAAGATCCACAAGGTGATGGACCTGGCGATCGCCGCCGGGTGCCCGTTGATCGGCCTGAACGACAGCGGCGGCGCCCGCATCCAGGAGGGCGTCATGGCCCTCAACGCCTACGGCGGAATCTTCCGCCGGCACGTGGCGGCCTCCGGGATCATCCCGCAGATCAGCGTGGTGATCGGCCCCTGCGCGGGCGGCGCCGCCTACTCCCCCGCCCTGACCGACTTCACGTTCATGGTGCGCGGCACGGCGAAGATGTACCTGACCGGACCCGACGTCGTCGCGGCCGTGAACGGCGAAGTGGTGACGCACGAGGAACTCGGCGGCGCGGACGTGCACAGCAGCCAGTCAGGCGTCGCGACGTTCGTGCACGACGACGAGGAGACCTGTCTCGCGGACGTGCGATACCTGGTCTCCCTGTTGCCCTCCAACAATCTCGACGGTCCTCCCTGCGAGGAACCGGCCGGTGCGACGACCGACGAACGGCCGCGCCTCGCCCAGCTCGTGCCGGTCGAACCGAACAAGCCGTACGACATGCGGTCGGTCATCGCCGAGGTCGTCGACGACGGCGAGTTCATCGAGGTGCACGAGCACTGGGCGGGCAACGTGATCTGCGCGCTCGGCCGCGTCGACGGCCGGACGGCGGGCCTGGTGGGCAACCAGCCGCTGGTGCTCGCCGGCGTCCTCGACTCGGCGGCGGCGCAGAAGGCGGCGCGGTTCGTGCGGTTCTGCGACGCCTTCAACATTCCGCTGGTCACCCTGGTCGACGTGCCCGGCTTCCTGCCCGGCACCGCACAGGAGCAGGGCGGCGCGATCCGGCACGGCGCGAAGCTGCTCTACGCCTACTGCGAGGCCACCGTGCCCCGCATCCAGGTCATCATCCGCAAGGCGTACGGCGGTGCGTACATCGTGATGGACTCCCGTTCGATCGGCTCGGACCTCTCTCTGGCCTGGCCCACCAACGAGATCGCGGTCATGGGGGCCGAAGGCGCGGTGAACGTGTTGTTCCGCAAGGAACTC
Organism: Lentzea californiensis; assembly: GCF_024648825.1. Taxonomy (GTDB): domain Bacteria; phylum Actinomycetota; class Actinomycetes; order Mycobacteriales; family Pseudonocardiaceae; genus Lentzea; species Lentzea californiensis. Next base: position 182,435 of record NZ_JANBBE010000010.1, on the reverse strand, counting down.
ACCGCCGCGGCCGATCCGCTGACCCTGCGCGCCGAACTGATCGCCGAGTACACGGAGCAACTCATGCACCCGTACTACGCCGCCGAACGCGGCCTGGTGGACGACGTGATCGACCCGGCTCAGACGCGAGCGGCGATCGCCCGCGGCCTCGAGATGCTGAGCACGAAACGTGCCTCCACACCGGCGCGCAAGCACGGGAACGTGCCGCTGTGACCGCGCCGGACCACCTGCTGTACCGGCGGATCCGGCACGACATCGGCCTGCTGGCGACGCGGCGGGTGGCGGACCTACCGGTGCCCGCGTGTCCGGAGTGGACGGTCACGGACCTGGTGACGCACCTGCTGGAGGTGGCGGGGAACGTGGCGGCACGGCTGGGATCGCCGATCGGCACGGCGCAGCCCCCGCACCCCGACGTCGACCGCGGCCTGAAGGAGTGGGACCGCGTCTCCCACGTCCTCGAACCGCTCGTCGAGCTGGAGGGCCCGCGCTCGGCCGGCCGCATGGTGATGGACGCGTTCACCCACCTGCTGGACCTCCATGCCGCCCTGGACGTACCGGCCGACCCGGATCACCCCGCCTACCCCAGCACGCTGGGCCTGCTCGCAGGCGGCTTCTCAGCCTCCGTGCGGGCGCACGACCTGCCGGCGTTGCGGATCGAGAGCCCCGCGACGTCCTGGACGACGGGTGACGGACCGGTGGCCCGCACGCTGCGAGCCGGAACCCACGACCTGCACCGGAGTCTCGCGGGCAGACGCTCCCACGCCGAGATCGCCGCCCTCGGCTGGGACGGCCCGCCAGGATCGTGGCTGCCCGCCTTCACCTGGGGACCGTTCACCCCGCCTGCTGACTGAGCTCTCGCTCGATCCGGCGCCGTGACGCCCGCACGGACCGCGCCGCCATCTCCGGCCGGTCCCCCGCCCCCACCATCAACGCGACGAGCTGGGGGTCGAACAACGCGTCACCGTCGAGCGGCGCCACCAGGTACCCACCCAGTTCCAGGGTCACCAGTCCGTGGGTGGCGATCCACATCTGGTGGGCGACGTGCGCGACGTCGGCGTCCGCGAAGCGGCCCACCGAGACGCAGTGCGCCACGCACTCGACGACGCCCGTCAGGGTGTATCGGCCGTGCTGGCGGTCCTCGTCCGTCAGCGAGAACCCGCTGAGCGACGCGCCGCCGAACATCACGCTGTACAGATGCGGGTTCGCCAGCGCGTTCAGCCGGTACGCACGGCCGAGCAACGCCATGTCCGAGACCGGGTCGGACGTCGAGCGCACCGCGGTGAGATGCCGCTGCAGCCGCTGGAAACCCTCGTGCACCATCTCCCGGACCAGGCCGCTCATACCGCCGAAGTAGGTGTAGACGGCCATCGTCGAGGTGCCGGCCTCCGCCGTGATGCGCCGTGTCGAGAGAGCCTGAGGTCCTTCGGTGGCAAGCAACGCGGCAGCGATCTCGATCAGGGCGGTGTGCGTGCGCGGGTCCGTTCGGCGTGGGCTCACCTTTGACATTGTTGCATAACGGCGATATGTTTAGCACAACACTGTTATGCATTGGTCGGAGGTGCGACCGTGGAAGCACTGCTCGTCGAAGGCTCGTTGCCCGCGAACCTGCGCGGACGGTTCCTGCAGTCCGTCCCCCATCCGGCGCACGGCGCCGACCCCGTCTCCATCACCGGTGTCCGCCTGTCCGGCGGCACCGCGGCCTGGCACCGCGCCCGCGCCGACCACTCGCTGCTGGGCACCGTGCCCAGCCTCGCTCCGGCGGTGCGCGACGGCCTGCGCGTGGCCCGTCCGATGCAGGACCCGCGCACCGGCGAGTGGCACACGATCGCGACCAGACCGGGCTCCCCCCTCGCCGAGCACGTGACGATGAGCGCCTCGGGTGCGGTGCGCCGCGGCCGTTGTTTCGTGCTCAGCGGTCCCGCGCGCATCGACACCGTCGCCCTGACCCCTGACCACGTGGTCGTCTTCGACCTCTCCATGGTGCACGACCGCGCCGCGGAACTCGTCGGCCTGCGCACACCCTTCGCCTGGCGATCGTCCAAACAGGCCCGGATCGGCCTCCTGCCGAGACGATCTCGCGGTAATCCTCTGTGGTTCCCGGTCTCACCGTGCTTCGTGCCGGACGCGGTCCACGCCTTCGAGGACGGCCAGGAGGTGGTGGTCGACGCGCTGCGACAGACCTCGCCCGCCGGACCGCGCGAGCTGATCCGCTGGACCCTGGACCTCGTCACGGGTGAGGTCAACGAGGAGTTCTTGACGTACGCGGATTTCGCCATCGCGCGCGCTGACGGGCACGGCCAACGAGGGCACGAGATCTACGGAACCGCTGACACCACGGTCTTCCGGCACGGCGAGGCCACCTACTCGTTCGGCGCTGGTCATCGCCTCGGCCAGCCCGCACTCGCCGACGGGTGGCTCGTGGTCCCGATGCGTCATGGCGCATCGAGCGACCTGGCCGTCTTCGACGCCACCGATCTCGCCGCCGGCCCGATCTCCGTCGTCCGGTTGCCCGTCACCGTGCCGGTGGCCACCCGCACCACGTGGCAGCCTCTGCTCCACCCGGTCCGGTAGGACCAGGCAGAGCAGAGGCGTCGGCCGCCTTCCCGGTCAGGCGGGGAGTTCCACGGCTCCGGCGACCCGCTGGAGCTCGGCGTTGCACATCATGAGGCGCCGCCCCGGGAGGTGCCGCAGGTAGTGGTCCACGTCGGTGCCCAGTGCGAACACGTGCACCGGAACGCCCGAGGCACGGCCCGACTCGACGGTCTGGCTCAACGCCGCGAGCACGGCCGGGTGCCTGGTCTGGTAGGTGGCCGCGACCCTGTGGTTGCCGCGGTCGGCGGCGAGGTAGAACTGGATCAGGTCCTTGGTGCCGACGAACAGCTCACTGGCCCCGGCGGCGCAGAACTCGGTCGCGGAGTGCACGGCGGCCGGTGTCTCGACGAAGACGCCGAGCGGGGTGTCGCCGGTCAGGCGGAGGTGCTCGCGCAACCGGAGGAACTCGGTGCTGTCGTTGATGAACGGCACGGCGAAGCTCACCCGGTCCGCGTCCGCGCCGAAGTGATCGGCCACGTGGGCGCGCAACGCCAGGAAAGCCGCCGGGTAGTGGTGTTCCGCCAGCAGCCACCGGGCGCCGTGCAGGCCCAGTTCGGGGTTGGGCTCGTCGTCCACTTCGATCCCGGTGGTCATCCGCGCGGCGTCGTCGGACCGGAGGTCGAGCAGCCTCATGACGAGTCGCTGGCCGGGAAGGAGTTCCCTCACCATCGAGTGCAGCACCCCGGCGATCGCCACGCCGTAGCGCTCGGCCTCGCGCGGCCCGGCGCGGAGCGAGTCGATCGGACTCAGTCCCGCGCCGAGGCAAAGGAACTCCTCGCGGATGAAGTAGCTGTCCACGCGCGCCGTGAGGTCGTTGGTGGAGCGGATGTCCGTCGCGTCGGCGATCACCACGCAGATCGACTCGACGTCGTCGAGGCCGGGCAGCACGGGTTGCCTCTGCCGCGGCACGTCCACGACGGTGCCGTGGATGATCGACCCGCGGTCGAGTCGAACGGTGATGTCGCCGACGAGGGTGTCCAGCGCGAGCGGGTCGACGCGCAGGACGGGGATGCCGCGGGAGCGGCACAGGGACTGCATGTGGCCGGTCTGGCCACCTCGTGCGCAGATCACGGCGCTGGAGGCCAGGATGGCGTCGTACAGCTCAGGGCCGAGCTGTTCCGTCACGAGAACCGTGCCTTCAACGGGTTCGGCGGTTCGATTGCACGTGCCGTGAAAGGTCCTCAGGTGTCCGCCGACCAACACATGTGCAGGTGTTTCGCGAAAGTTCACAGGGGTCCTTTCCCCGATCCCGATCGGAGCACCGCGGCCGAGAGCGTGCCGACCTGACACTCCGTGTTGATCTGAGGATGGCAGCCGCCGAACCGGCCCTGCATCTTCCGGAATGCGTGGTGCTCGACGCCGCCGCTTCAGCCGATCGGTCCGGTCGGCTCGTCGAGTCCCAGCAGGGAGCGGAGATCTCTCGGTGTCACCGAAAGGTCGTTGAGCCTCACCGTGGCGGCGGTGTTCACGGCGAACCGGAGTGCGTCGGCGGTCGTCGGGACCTGGCCGTCGCGAGCCATGGCATCGCACACGGTCACAACACTCTCGTCGAGACGGAGAGCCGATTCTTCACGGTCACGCCGTCGTCGTGCCGCCATCCGGCGCACGTCGAGCGAAACCGACCGCGCGAACGCTTCGCGCGCCGGAGCGCCGAAGTTCGCCGTCACGTCACCGGCTTTCGCGTCGTAGCAGGATTCGAGGCCTCGCAGCACGTTCGCGGCGACACCGACCGAATGGTTCTTGATCGCGGCGAGGTTGAACGAGAACGCGCCGATGCGGCCGTGCCGGACGATCTCGTCGCCCTCCCGCGGACCACCGACCACGGAGATCGGGCCGGACGGGACACCGCCCGGTCCGAGCAGGACACCGGTCCCGTCCACCTCCACGCCGCGACCGGTGCGCTGGTGCGGCACGGCCAGGCCCTTCCTGAGCAGGTTCGCCCAGAACGGTTCACCAGCGCGCTGGTAGTCGGGTTCCCGGCCGAAGTTCGAGATCACGAGGTCCGCCTCGATCGCCCGGGTCGAGTCCGGTGTGGACACCGTCAGCACCAGCGTGCCGTTCCCGGAACCATCGATCTGGCTGACTTTCCCGGTCGTGACGGCGATCTGCCCGTCCCCGGACATCGCCACGTCGACCATCTGGGTCGTGTAAGCGACGGCGCTGACCCTCAGGGTGGCGAGCGCGCTGCCGTGCTCGTCGAGGAGCGCGCGCAGATCGGCCGTCGGGACGCGTTGCAGCAGCTCGGGAAGGTGTGGCTCCCACGACTTGGCGACCCGTTCGGTCACGACCACCGGCGCCACGCCGGGATAGACCTCGGCGACGACGGCGCACGCCCGTTCCCACTCGCTTTTGACGCGCTGGACGAGATGGCCGGGCCCCTCGTAGTCGCCCCGCAACCGCGGAGCGGGCAGGTCGAGGACCTCGTGACGGTGGTCAGGCGGATAAGTGCGGACGGTCAGGCCGGAACGCGAGACCATGTGGATCTTCCCGGTGTGACCGCGGCGCAACAGGAGCGCCGCCGAGTCGTACCCGGTGAGCAACGTGCCGATAATCGCGACGACGGCGTCGGGCCGGACCCCGAGCACGCGTTCGACACCGGCCGCGGAGTAGGGGTTCCTGACGAACGACGGGTGGTCCAGCACCTCGGTGGCGAACGCGAGCGCCCGCTGCTCCAGGCCCGTCGCGATGACGAGGTGGTCGGCTCGGACGGTCACCGGTGGGGACTCGGCTTCGCCACCCGGCGACGGCCTGTGCGGCAGGGCGAAGTTCTCCACGACGACACGTACGTCACCGGCGTCGACCACCACGTCCACCACCTCGCCGTCGACCTCGGCCAGCGTCACTCCCTCTGACGCCTCACGTGCGGCTTCAGCGAGGCGGTCAGCGAGGTAGTCGGCGTAGATCCGGCGAGGCGCGGGCCCGGACTCGGTGAACTCGAACCCGCGCCACTCCGGCGGCCAGCCGGTCCGGTCGGCGCTGGTGTTGGCCCAGTTCACGAAGTCGTCGACGTCCTCACGGAACATCGCCATGCGCCCGGCCTGGATGTTGAAGACGTGGTGCCAGGGGTTGCCCGCCGGGTGGTAGGCCACGCCCGCGCTGCGGTGCTCAGGACGGCGCTCGATCAGCACGACCTGCATTGGTTCCCTGGCGAACTGGAGGAGGCGGACAGCGGTGGCGGTGCCGCCGAGCCCCGCCCCGACGATGACCACTCGCCGCGATCTGTCGGACCACTGCACCCGGTCGTCACCCCTGTTCCCCCATCACACGGCCAGCAACCCGCAAATGATCTCATCGATCACGAGGCGCGTTGAAGGGTACGAACGTGTGCATTCGATTCTCGTATCACGCTGAACTGCCGGTCGGCAGCGGACTGTGCACTGGTCGAACGAAGTGTCTCTGCCCGCGGTCGTCGGACAGAGGCTCCTTTTTGGACAGATCATCCTGCTGGTGCGCTGTCTCCCGTTCGACGGCCTCGCATCAACGCACGGCCACGGTGAGCGCCGCGGTGTGCAGCTTCTCTCCGTGGCGGAACTCCAGGAACAGGCGGTACCCCTCGGTCAGTTCGTCGTGTTCTGGGCCTCGAAGCTCTACTCCCCGGCGATCCGAACCACACCTGCAACACGTCCGCGAGTACGTCGAGCGCGTGGCCAAGGCCGTACCCGCCGACGCGCTGCGCGTCTACGAGACGTACTGGAACCGCATCGTCGACGAGTGGGGCGACAAGCCGACACCGCTGGACATCAAACAGCTCGCCGAGCGAATCGAGGCAGACGCTGTCGTCCGCAAGAACTCCCCCGGCGGCCGCTCCGCCGCCGAGCACCTCATTGCCGCGGCCCGCTGCCTCTACCAGCACGCGATCGCGGACCGTCTCATGCCCAAAAGCGACAACCCAGCACGACGCGTCGCCAAACCGCGTCGCGGCGGCACACTCGCGCTCCGCCGCTGCGATCTAAGCCTGTTGCCAGAAGTTGTGTGCCGAAAACCGCGTCCGTGCAGTTCAAGCCGCACGCCGATACTCGTGGACGACTCCGCCAAGACGATCCCGTCGATCGTTGTAGTGGCGCTCGTACTCGCGCAGCACGTGCCGTAGGTGGGCCTGGTTCCAGATCAGCGTGCGGTCCAGCAGTTCAACGCGAAGTGTCTTGACCAGCGTTCCATGATCGCGTTCATGCGGGGTATCCGGACACCGGTCGGCACCGTATCGATCCCCGCGGCGCCAAGGATTTCGTGATCAACGCGGGGTATTTGGCGTCGCGGTCGCGGATGAGGAATCTGATCCGCGTGAGGTGTCCGGTGTCCTTGAGGTCCATGAGCAGGCTGCGGACGGCCTGGGTGACCGCCCTCGGGCCCGTACGGCTGCGCCTCAGGAACAACTTCCGTGCGGAACTATTGATCAGAAGTCGCGATAGAAAGCACCGACAGGGAATTCGGGAGAATCAGGATCAACATTTGCCTTGAGTGTAATTATGACCTCGGTGATTCCGCCCGCCGGGCCCTGCTTGCCAGGGTAGCCCGAGATAGTCTTATTGTTGGCGGTCCGGCTTTCGGTTCCATACCAACCGTTTGCCGTGTAGTAGTAGAAAAAAGCAGTAGTCGATCCGGCGTTGTTATCATCGAACAATTTGATACTAAGATTGGCCGAACGGTTCGACCAGTTCACGATGCCGGAGATGCAGCCGCTTCGGCCGTTGCACGTCTGGGGGATCGGGTCGGATGGGTAGGCGGCGGTAGCGCTGGTCGTCCCGTTCGGGTAGTCGCTCGTGCTGGCAACGCCAAGCCCGGGAGCCGCAGCTGCCGTCGCGATTGCGCTGATCGGCATGAGGCCCACCAGCACGGCGGCCGCGCTCAACGTCGCGGCGATTGTCTTGCGCATTGTCGTGATCCTTCGTTCGGGTCGACGGTTCTGGCCGACGCCTTCTTTATCTGAAACGCGGATTTTCGCGCTGTGAAAGAGCGTAGTGAGGCGTGCTACACGGCACCTACACGTGTCGCAGTCCCTCGTTGCACGAGTGGGAGACAAGCCCTCTCGGCGTCACTGGCAGGGGTACTACCCGGCGGGCCAGCTTCGTGCACGGCCACGAGTCGACGTCTGCCTAGGAGCCAGTGCGCCGAGGTGCGGGTGGGTGACGCTGTCTTTGCTGTCTTTGCTGTCATGGCGGGCGGCGAGCAGGCGTTCGCCGAGGTCACGCGAGGATTCGTGGTGAAGAACTCGTCGAGCCTGTCGAAGGGATGAGGTCATTGCGGTCGTACAGGTCGACGTGGTCAGCGCACGGGACGATCACGAGTTCGACGTGCCGGGGTTACCGCCTGGACGTCCTCGGAGTAGTAGCAGGAGTGCGCGTTGGCACCAGCGACGGGGAGCGCCTTGCTCACAGTCGGTCGTGCGCAGTAGCCGCAACGCGGCGAAGTGTGGGAAACGGCGAGGTAAGCGAAGGCTGGCGTCGGCGTGTCCTTCAGCACCGCGATTTCGCCGTGCGTCACCCCTGCGGGCAGAGTGATCGGCGGTCTCGCAGCGGGCGGACGCATCAAGGAGACCGTCTCCAATGTCGTGACCAACACCATCAACGGCCAAAGCACCGGCTTGGACTAGTCCGTCGGAGCATGCGCCGGCGGAGCAGTGCTCGGCGCACTGTGAAACCTTTGGGAGAACGATGGACCGCAAGATGGCGTGGCTTGTCGGCCTGGCATTGCTGGCACTCGTCGTGCTGGGGTTCCTGATACCCAGCACGCGAGCAGGCGAGTTCACCATCAACGGCACGGCGTTGTCCTCAGTGATCGTGGCGGCCATCATCGCCGGCACAGTGCTGAGTGTCGGTACACGCAGACGGTAGACGGCATGGGGTGGGCATGACGTCCACCCCATGTTCTAGTCACCCTGTGCCGCTCGAAAAGTCATCGCTGCACGTCATGCGGCGTATCTGTACTCGTTGACGAGTCCGCCGAGGATCCGGGTGCGGAGCAGCTTGCGGGGCTTGAGGTCATGCCTGACGGCGGGTTGCTCTTGAGCTTCGGGTGGTAGCTGATCGCGGTCCTGGTGGGATCGGTGAGTGTTGTAGTGGATCTCGTAGGTGGCAAGGACATGACGCGTGTGGGCTTCTCCGGTGATGAGGATGTGGTCGAGGACCTCGCGCCGGATGGCGCCGATGATGCGTTCGCAGTGGCGTTCATCCGGAGGGCCTGCGGCGCGCTCTTGATCACGCGTAGTTCCTCGGCCTCGATGTCCCCACCGCGGACGACGTATCAGCCTGGACAGCGCGGCGAACCAGAATCGGTCTGCCGGCTCGTAGCGGAACGGAAGGACCAGCTGTCGGAGAAGGACGCGGCAGACAGCAACTTCCCAGTCACCTTGTACAGCCGGGACACGATCACATGAGATCGAGGTCGGCGTTACGCGTGTCAGCAAAGCAGCGTTATCCCGAAAAATCGACTCAAACCGTTTCACCGAATGGGTGTTGCAGCGAGGGTGTGGCGGCGGTGCGCGGGACCGGTGTTCGGAATCGCGGTGTGCGGCGGGAACGCGACGGGCGCCGACGTCGTCCGATGGACGAACACCTGAGCAGGTCCTGGGGAGCGGAGGAGCCATTAGCAGGTCGAGCGTGCGGGTGCTGGGCCCTCTGGAGGTCTGGCGGAACGGCCGCAGGGAGAGTCTCGGTGGCGTCAAACAGCGGGCCTTGCTCGCGCACCTCGCGCTGCACGCGAACACCGACGTCTCGCTCGACCAGCTGATCGAGGCCCTGTGGCCCGCGACTCGGCCGCGGTCGGTGGTGCAGAACGTCCGGACCTACGTCTGGCGGCTCCGGCAGCTGCTCAACGAGCAGCTGCGCACCCATGGCACCGGCTACGTGCTCGAACTCGAGGCTGACGAACTCGACGCGCTGATGTTCGACGAGCTCGTCGCGCAAGCCCGGCGGCGACCCGACGCGGCGCTGGGGTTGTTGCGGCGGGCGGAGTGCCTCTGGCGCGGCCGTCCGTTGGAGGACCTGCCGGGTCACGACGCGTGGGCGCCTGCCCTCGCCCGGCTCGACGAGGCCCGGCTCGCGGCTACCGAGCAGCGGCTCGGGTTGCAGGTGGCCTCGGGTGAGTGCGCCGAGGCGATCCCTGAGCTCCGGGCGTTGCTGGCGGAGCACCCTTACCGCGAGAGCGTGTGCGGGCAGCTCGTGCTCGCCCTGCATCAGGACAACCGGCGTGCTGAGGCGTTGCAGGTCTACGCGGACATGCGCGTGCGGCTCACCGGCGAGCTCGGGTTGGAGCCCGGATCCGCGCTGCGAGAGGCCCAGCTCGCGGTGCTGCGCGACGAACCGGCGCCCGCTCCCCTGCGTCAGCTACCGCCGACGGTGTTCGACTTCTGCGGCCGCGCGGGAGAGATCGCGGTGCTGACGACGGCACTGCGGCAGGACTCCGCACCGGCCGTGGTGACCGGGCCTCCCGGTGTCGGCAAGTCGACACTCGCGATCCGGGTGGCGCACCAGGTCGGTGACCACTTCCCGGACGGACAGCTCTACGTCGACCTCGGCGGCACCTCCGACCACCCGCGCGAACCGGGTGAGGTGCTCACGGAACTGTTGCACGCCTTGGGGATCACGGGTGCCGGCCTGCCCGCGCAGGTCACCGCGCGTGCCGCGCTGTTCCGCTCCAAGCTCGCCGGTCGGCGGGTGCTGGTGGTGCTCGACGACGCCGCCTCGGTGAGCCAGCTCGTGCCCCTGCTCCCGGCCGACGCGGGCTGCGCGGTCCTCGTGACCAGCCGGCGCAGGCTGCCGGAGCTGCCCGGCGCGCTGCAGGTGGAGCTGTCCCCGTTCTCCCCGGAGGAGGCGGCGGAACTGCTCACCGCCATCGCGGGCGAGGACCGGGTGCGCGCCCAGCCCGACGAAGCGGCGGCGATCGCGGCGGCGTGCGGGCACCTGCCGCTGGCGATCCGGGTGGCGGGCGCGCGGCTGGCCGGGCGCGGGCGGTGGTCGATGCAGGTGCTGCGCGAGCGGCTCGTCGACGAGTCGACGCGGTTGCGCGAGCTCACCTCCGGTGAGCTGGCCGTGCGGGCGAGCTTCGACCTGAGCATCCGGCAGCTGTCCCCGCGCGAGTTCCAGGCGTTCGTGCGGCTGGCGTTGCTCGGTCCGCACGACTTCCCAAGCTGGGTGGTCGAGACGTTGCTCGGTGAACCGGGCACCGAGCACCTCGTGGACGGGCTGGTCGACGCTCATCTGCTCGAGACGTTCGGCGCGGACGGCATCGGCCAGCCGCGCTACCGGCTGCACGACCTGTTGCGGTGCCACGCCCTGAACCACTCACTGCCGGACGGCCGGGCCGCGCTCGAACGGACGCTGCGCGCGTGGCTCTGGCTCGCGGTCACGGCCGCACGGCGGTTACCCGTCACGTTCGGCACCACCATCGCCGACGTCGCCCCGGTCGCGGCGCCGGAGCACCTGCTCTCCGAGCCCGTCGCGTGGTTCGAGGCGGAACGGCGCACGTTGTGCGGCGCGGTCGACATCGCGGCGGACGCGGGCCTCGACGAGGTGGCGTGGCAGCTCGCGGCGGCCTGCGTGCCGTTCTTCGACCTGCACAGCCACTACGAGGACTGGGCGCGCACCCACGCGCGGGCGTTGCGGAGTGTCCGCGCGGCCGGCAACGAGGCTGGCGAGGCGGCGTTGCTGCGCGGCATCTCCCAGGTGCACATCTACCGCAGCGAGTTCACGGAGGCGGAGCAAGGACTGCTTGCGGCACAAGAGCTCTACCGCTCGCTCCGCGACGACCGCGGCCAGGGCACCTCCCTCGCGGGCATCGGCGTGGTGTACCGGCTGCAAGCGGAGTACGAGCGCTCGATGGAGTTCTACGGCGAAGGCCTGCGGCTGCTGGAGCTCGCGGGCGATCTGCATTCCGTGGCACACGTGCGGGCGTCGATCGGCGGGGTCCACAGCTCGCTCGGCAGGCCCGAGGAGGCGCGGAAGTGGCTCACGAACGCCCGGCGGCTCGCCGCGGACCTCGGTGACGCACACCGCGAAGCCCTGGTGCTGGTGCGACTTTCCGCGCTCTGCCGCAGCACGGGCGAGCACGAGCAGGAGCTGGTCAGCGCACGCCGGGCCGTGACGATCCTGACGGACCTCACCGACGAGCGGTGCACGGCGTTCGCCCAGGTCGAGCTGGCCGAGGCGTTGATCTCGAACGGCCACCCGCACGAGGCGCACACCCTCCTGCGACAGGCTCTGGAAACCTACCGCCGCACCGGGAACCGGGAAGGCGAACCCGCCGCGCGGCGAGCACTCGCACGCGCGGCGGCCTCCGCGGATCAGTTGCTGTTGCCGTACTTCCAGCCGAGGTAGTTGCTGAAGTAACCGGTCGAACCAGGGTGACCGATCTTGCCGCCGACGCTGGTCGACCAGAAGCCGCCGTTGCCGTCCGCGATGCCCACATGGCCGTACTGGCTGATGTTCCAGAAGACGAACGCTCCCCTGGGTGGCGTGCCGGTGGTGTGGCGGGCGCCGTCCGAGGACCGCCAGTGGTCGATCGCCGACGCGTGGTGCGTCGAGCGGTTCCACGCCAGGCGGACGGCGCGCTCGCAGTAGCCCTCGTACGCCGTGCTGCCGCGACGGTCGGCCATCCACTTGATGGCACCGTCCGCCGTCTGCTGGATGCTGACGTCGCCTTCGACGGCGGACGCGGTGGCCGTGTCGTCGAACCACGGCTGCGCGATCTTGACGTTCGGGCCGAACGCTTGCCCGCCGGCCGCGCCGGCCGGAGCGGCGGTGCCGATCAGGGCCGCGCCGAGCAGGCCGATGGCAGCGACCGTGACTTTGGTGAACCGCATGAGATCCCCTTTTCGCATGTCTGTACGGCCCCCACAGCATCCGGAGGTCGCATACACGGCTGATACATCGCCGATACACGGCGCCAGAGCGGGGCGGGTCTCCGTGACCGCGTTCGAACCAGGCTGCCGTCGTGGCACGGGGACGAGCAGGGCGGTCGAAGGCGCAGCGGCGCGGGCCAGCCCAGAAGGGCGCGGGAGGTCGCGATGCTGGACCTCGCCTCCCGAGCTTCCCGCGGCCACGCGGAGCGCTCGTGGTGGGAGCGCCAGACGCAGGGCGCTCAGACCTGGGGCACCATCGCTGCGAACGGGGTGACGCTGGTGAACTGGGGCACGTTCTCGGCCCGCGCGAGGTCGCGCTGGACGATCGCGTCGGCCGTCTGGGGTGTCGTGGCGCTGATGGTCGGCGTGCCGAGCAGCACCGCTTTCGACGTGTCGCTGCCCCTGCCGGCGGGGTTGCTGGCTCTGGCGTGGGTGGGGATCGCACGGTTGCTGCGGCGCAAGGCCCGGTGCTCCCGCACCACGGCGGGGTGGTTGTTCGTGGCCTACTCCGTCGTTCTGCTGTTCTGGCGTGCGACCTTTCTGCGCATGGTGTGAGGTCGGAGGGAGGGACACGTCCCCAGCACCTACGGAAAGGCATGTCATGCGCGCACTGGTCCAGCAGAAGTTCGGTGACCCCGCCGAGGTCCTCGAGGTGCAGGAGGTGCCCGCTCCGCAGCCCGGTCCCGGAGAGGTCCTGGTGCGGGTGCTGCTCTCCCCCGTCCACAACCACGACCTGTGGACCGCGCGCGGAACCTACGGTTTCAAGCCCGAGATGCCCGCACGCTCCGGCACCGAGTTCGTCGGGGTCGTCGAGACGCTCGGTGAGGGCGTGGACGGCCTCGCGGTGGGCCAGCGCGTGGCGTCGGGTGGCACCTTCGGCGCCTGGGCCGAGTTCGTGGTCGCGACCGCCCAGACGCTCATCCCCGTTCCCGACGCCATCGATGACGAGTCGGCGAGCCAGCTGGTGTCGATGCCCTTCAGCGCCATCGCGCTGCTCGACTCGCTGGAGCTCGCTGCGGGTGACTGGTTCGTCCAGAACGCCGCCAACGGAGCCGTCGGCAGGCTCGTCGCGCAGCTGGCGGCGGCCCGCGGCGTCCACGTCCTCGGCCTCGTCCGCCGTGCCGACGGCGTGGCCGAACTACGTGCGCAGGGCATCGGCAGTGTCGTCGCCACCGACGACGACGGCTGGCGCGACCGGGTTCGGGAGATCGTCGGCGACGCGCCGATCAGGGCTGGGGTCGACTCGGTCGGCGGTGCGGCCGCGGGCGACGTCGTCTCGCTGCTCGCCGAGGGCGGGCGGCTCGTGGTGTTCGGTGCGATGGCCTCCCCCACCCTCGAGATCAGCTCGGGTGACGTGATCTTCAAGCAGGTCACCGTCACCGGTTTCTGGGGCAGCAAGGTCTTCCCCGCGATGGCGGCCGGCAAGCGGGCCGCGCTGCTGGGCGAACTGGTCACGGGCATCGCCTCGGGCGCGCTCACCCTGCCAGTCGAGCACGTCTACTCGCTGGAGCAGATCGCCGGGGCCGCGCGCGGCAACGCGGCCCCGGGCCGGCGGGGCAAGATCCTTCTGCGTCCCTGACAGGTCCGGACCGCGGTCAGTTCGGCAGGACGAGACGGTTGGCGATGTCGTACAGGTCGGCCGGCGGTACCCGGCCCGCGATGACGACCGGGGCTCCCTCCAGCGCGCCGAGGACCCACAGCCGGTGGTAGCCGTTCTCGTCGGCGTACCGCGTCTCGCGGCCCTGCACCGGCTGTCCCGGCGTGCCCTCCGGTTGGCCGACGACCGCGCTGTTGACGTGCACCGTCGGCTGGACGGTGCACGTGCCGAGCGAGTAGCTCGTGGTGGCCTGTGGCCCGGGCCGGTCCGCGGGCTGCTGGACGCCGAAGGCGCAGATCCGCATTCCGGCGGGCAGGTCGCGCAGGCCGAACGCCGGGGTGACGGTCGTGGTGCCCGGGAACTGGATGTTCTCCGCGATCCGGCGGCCGTTGTCGACGAGTTGCTGCGCGGGCGCGGTGCTGCCGTACGCGGCGGCCACGTGCACGTACATCGAACCGCCGTCGGGGTGCTCCACGTACAGCTCGTACCCACCTGGCCCGGTGGACACCGAGCTCTCGACGGCGCGCTGTCCCTTGATCGTTACGGGGGAGCCCGGGCCCGACTTGAACATCGCCTGGTCCACCGGCACCATCCGGAACTGCTGGACGCCGACCTCCAGGACCTGGCCGCCGGCCGTGACGGTCAGCATGTACTCGCCGCCGTACAGAGGTGCTTCCGGGTTGGCCGCGCTGGACCCGATGTTGATCCGTTGTGCGCGGTAGGCGACCGCGCCCGGCGGGAGCCAGCCCAGGGAGTAGGGCATCTGCAGCCCCGCCGGGGCCGGGGCGGTGGGGGCCGGGGTCTGGCTGTCCTGGGAACCGTTGGCGGTGGCGACCGTCTGGGACTGGTCCACTGGGTCCGGCCGGTTCAGCGCCACGGCGGTGACCGCGCCGAGGGTCAGCACGGTCGCCCCGGCGGCGACCGCCAGCGGCCGGCTCAGCCCGGAGCGCCTGCTGTCGATGCGTTGGCGGGCCGCGGCCAGAACCGCGTCGCTGTCGGGCGCGTCATGTTCGCGCGCCGTGAAGGTGTCCTTGATCAAGTTCTCGATGTTCATCTTGTCTCCCTGGCCTCCGCCATCTGCTCGACGGCCAAGCCGTTTCGCAGCGAGGCCAATGCTTTGTGGGCGTGTGCGCGGACGGTGGCCTGGGCGCAGCCGAGCAGCCCGGCGATCTCGGAATCGGGCAGCTGCTCGTAGTACCGCAGCACCACCACGGCACGTTGGCGCTTGGGCAGCCGCGACAGGCGCTGCCACATGTCCTCGCGCGCGGCGTGGTCCGACGCGAAATCGTCCGCACGTGCCTCCTCGGGGAGGTCGCCCGAGGCGATCACACGCGCGGACCGGCTATGTCGCCAGGACAGGTAGCCGTTGGTCACCATCCGCAGCACGTACCTGTCGGGATGATCCGCGCCGCTGATCCGGGCCCAGTGCCGGTACACCTTCACCAGCACGTCCTGCACCAGATCAGCCGCCTGCTCCCGCTCGCCGGTGAGCATCGTCGCGTACCGCAGCAACCGCGGCAGTTGCGCTCGGGCGAAGTCGTCGTAGTCAGCCATCACCTTGGAAGACTCGCCTCGGCGGCGATCCGTTTACCCGTCTTCCCGAATGACCAAGTTGATCCACTTGACGAGTCGTGGAGGCAGGCAATGTTCGATCTCGTACCCGCTCACGTCAGGTCGTTCCAAGGGCAGTGTGCGGGGCACTGAACCGAACGGATCCGCCGCGCAAGACCCTGATGCTGTCGCAACGAGTTGCTCCTGCCAATTGGTCACCGTCGGCGCCGTCTGGCGCGACCCCGAACGGCGGAAGCCCAACCACACTCCCGAACCTCGCGGTGCGCCTCGTGGCGGTTCATACTGGATGCTCCTGGGCTGGCTCATCGAGGCTGGTGGATCACATGCGGATTCCGGGGCGTCGCCCGCGGCGAAGCGCGGACGTGGCAGCTGCGAAGGACTCCGCCGCCGCTCGTCTGGTCGCGCTGCGGTCGCTGCTGGAAGTAGCCACCCGTGCGGTCGCACTCCAGCCCGCCGCCGAGCAGATCATCGGCGCCTGCACGCAGCCTGGCGACACCCCGGCGCAGGTGGCCCGCCAGGGCGGCCGGGTCGCGTCCGACTACTGCCGGCTGCACGGGTGGGCGATGGACCTCATCGGCGACGCCGACCGCGCGTCGCTGGAGTTCCGGGTGGCTCAACTGCTGCACTACCACGCCGAGATGATCGACACGTGCCTCAAGCTCGCCTTCCCGAAGTTCCGCAGCCCCAGGCTCGAACAGCGGCGGCTGGCGTTGCGCGGACTCGGCGAGCCGGCACGCACCCTGCGCGACGCGCAGGCGGCGCTTGCCCTGTGGATCTCCGACCTCGAACGGACTGACCGCGTCGAGCCGCCACACTGAACCGTCGAGACCGCCAGAGCACGCGTGTTCAACGACGAGCTGCGGAGACGAGCCGATGAGCTCCGGACGCGCGCTGGCGCGACTCCGTCTGGGCGGCCAGCAACGCGGCGGCGCGAGAAACGAGTGATGCCCACCGATGTCACTGACCTGCAGGGACCGACGCACTACTGCGATACGCGAACCACACGCCAACCTCCTCGTCCGCTGCATCAATCAGAGCCGGACCAACCTCGACCGCGTCGCACCCCTCACAGTCGCACCGGCACCTCGCTGGCGTGCCTGGCTGTCTGGACGGGGTGCCGGCCGCCGAGGCGGTCGCGTACGTGCGGGCGCGCTACGACCACCGGGCGGTCGAGGCGCCGTGGCAGCGCCGCTACGTCGCCCGCTTCGAGGCGTCGTAGGACCGTCCCGGACGGTCAGGCGTGCTCGACGGCATCGGCCTGCGGGCCCCGGTCGCTCTGCCGGATGCGGAAGCGCACCCGCTCGCCGGCCACCAGGGGCTCGCCGGAGACCACCGAGACGTGCACGAACAGGTCGGGCCCACCCGCGTCGGGGGTGATGAAGCCGAAACCGCGATCGGCGTCGTAACGGGCCACCGTGCCGTCGCCGGCGCGGGCTGCGGGCCGGGTGACCGGACGGGCCTGGCTGGGGGCCGCGGTGGCCTCCACCGGCTCGCCGGTGGCCACGAACCGCACCTCGCGCGCCTGACGACCCTGGTCCACGGTGACCGTGGTGAACGAGACCCGGTCGCCCGCGGCCGGCAGGTACACCTCGTCGACCAGGGCGCGCACGTGCAGGAAGACGTCGCCCGCCCCGTCGTCGGCGGCCACGAAGCCGAACGACTTCTCCTCGTCGAACCACAGGACGGAGCCGTCGGCACCGTCGCCGGGCGCTACCAGAGGGGCTCGGCGGACCCCGGCGTCGAAGCTCAGCGGCACCAGGTGCTGGGCCTGCGGCCCCTTCTCCCCGGCGATGACGACGAAGGCCACCCGCTGCCCGGCCGCGAGGACGCCCCCGGTGACGATGGCGGAGGAGTGCACGAACACCTCCGCACCCCCGCCGTCCGGCGCGGCGAACCCGTAGCCCTTGGCCGGCTCGTACCAGGAGACGGTGGCGAGCACACCCAGGGCCGCGTCGGGCGCGACGTCCCCGGTGACGGCGACGTGCAGCGCCTGCGGACCGCGGGGGCCCTCACCGGTCTCGAACTCCACCGTCTGGCCCTCGCGCAGCGCCCGGGCCGCGCCCTCGCCCTGCACCTGCGAGACGTGCACGAAGATGTCGTCGCTGCCGTCGTCGGGGGCGAGGAAGCCGAAGCCTCGCTCGAGGTCGTACCAGCGGACGGTTCCCTGCTGCACGGTGCACTCCTGGTCTAGCGGGTTGTCGGGGGTCCAGTGTCCCAGGTGTCGTATGTACGTCCTGATCCCGGCGCGCGGCAGCTCCGCCGTGAGTACATCGCCGAAGTCACCGAGTTCGCGCGCCGTCACCAGCCGTTGCCCGAGCGTGCGGACGTCCTCATTGCGTTTCTCGCCGATCTGGTCAGGACGACAGAACCTTGATCATCGCAGCTCAGCGCAATGAGTGCGGAGCTCTGGCACCCCACTCGCAGGCGCTGGTCTCGCGTGGCCCGGCCGGTGGGCAGTGCAAGCTGACCGCCTCGCAACTGGACCTCGTCGAACGCGCCTCCGCCGACCGAGGCTGAACCTACTGGCACGTGGTGGTCGACGAGGCACAGGTACTGTCCGAAATAGACCGGCGTGCTGGTGCGCCGCTGCCTGGGCCGTGTGCTGATCGGGCCGCCCGGCGTGCCCGTCTCGGAGACCAAGGGCCTCGAGTACGGCTCGGTGCTGGTCGTCGAGCCGGAGCGGATCGTGGCCGGCGGGCCGCGCGGGGCGGCCGAGCTGTACGTGGCGCTCACCCGTGCCACCCAACGGCTCGGCGTGCTGCACCACGAACCGCTGCCCACCGCCCCGGGCAACTGGCCGAGGTGAACCTGACGACGTGGTCGCCGCCCCTGTCCCCCTGAGTCAGGACTGCGGCACGAGTTGCCATTGCTGGTTGGCGCCGCCGTTGGCAGTCCATTGCACGACCTGCGCACCGTCGCTCGTGGACGCTCCGTAGACGTCTGCCGCGAGACCGTTGCCGACGTTGACGATGGTGAAGAAACCGCCGGCCGCCGGCCGCAGGAACCATTGCTGGTTGGTGCCGCCGTTCGCGGTCCACTGCTGCAGCTGCAACCCGGTGGTGGAAGAGGAACCGTTGACGTCGAGCACCTTGCCGGTCGCGTCGTAGCGCAGGCTGAAGGCTCCGTTCTGACCGGTGCTGACGGTCCAGGTCGCGTTTCCGGTCTGCTGCACGGCCTTGGCGCCGTCGGCGGTGGAGTTGCCGGTGATGGTCAGCGGTTTGCCGCTGTTGCGGTTGACGATGCGGTACTTACCTGGCGTCGGGCTCTGGCCGGCGCCCAGGGTGAAGTACTCGGCCGTGTCGGTGAACGTGGTGGTGCCGGACTTGGCGGTGGACAGGACGAGGTACACCCGTGAGCCGCTGGCAGGGGTCGTGAACGACACGGGCTGGCTCACGCGCGAACCCAGCGGGATGGTGAGGGTCGTGCTGCCGGAGGCGATCACCGCGCCGGTGGGGCTGTCCAGCCGGGCACTCCAGGCGAAGTCCACGGCGGTGCCGGTGAGGGTGTCGTTGAAGACGGTGACGGTGCGGTCGACCCTGGTGCTGGCGGCGTAACCGGGAACGGCCGACGGTAGCGGGAAGCTGCCGTTCGCGTCGGACGCACCGGAGGCCGACCAGTAGGGCAGGTCGATCGCGGCGACCGGGTTGAACCCGGCCTGGACCCGCTGGATCTGGGCGTTGCTCCACGGGTCGGGCAGGTTGTCCACGCCGTAGACGGGGCGGCCGCCCTCCTCCGGGATGAAGTCCGTGGTCCGCACGCCGGGGATGACGCCCGCCCAGGCGGACAGCAGCGTGTACGGCCGTATGTCGCTGGCGTCCTTGCCGCGCTTGGCGGCGGTCGCGGTGGCGAACCACTCGAAGCCCTGCTTCGTGTTGCACGCCGGCCAGATGAACTCGCCCTCGCCGTCCGGCCGACCGGCCACGGACCAGGTCTGCTCGCCGTAGCGGCCGAAGCCGTCGAGGTAGTGCGGGACGAGGTTGAAGTTGGCCTGCGTCATGCTGGGATACTGGTTGGGCGACCCGCCGGTGCCCAGCTCGGCGATGATCGGCCTGGTGCCGTCGGCGCCGTTCATGGCCGCGTACAGCTCCCGCTGGAACTGCTCGGAGTCGAACTCGCCGCCGTTCGGCTCGTTCACCTGGCTCCAGCGGATGATCGCGGGGTGGTTGCGGTCGCGCAGGACCAGCGCGCGGGCGTGGGCCACCATGTTGGCGCGACCGGCGTTGAAGTCCTGTGGTCCGCCGGAGCCGCGGATCGCGGTCTCGTCGATGATCATCAAGCCGAGCTCGTCCGCCGTGTCGAGCATGTACGGACTGGCCGGCTCCTGGTGGATCCGGACGACGTTGTAGTTGAGCCGCTGGTAGTTGTCGACCGCCTGCGGCCAGCCGCCGTTGCCGGTCGACGGCGGGAGGAAGCCGGGCAGTGTGTGGTAGGCGTCGCCCTTGCCGCCGTTGTCGATCCGGTCGTAGTCGGCGCCCTGCAGGTTGTCGCCGCGCACGTTCAGCCGCACACCGTTGAGGCGGTAGTGCTCGCCGTTCTGGGTGCTTTCCCGGAACCCGAACCGGTACGTGGCGTCGCTGGTGCGGCCGTCGTCGGTGGAAGCGTGCACCGACAGCCGGTGCAGCTGAGCGCGATATCCCTGGCGGTACGGCACGTTCGGCCACCAGTACGACGTGGAGCCGAGGTTCCACGCCACCGGGCCGACCGTCACCTTGGCGGTCGAGTGGGCGGCGACTGTGACCGTGCGACTGGGCAGCCCCGGATAGCTGAAGTTCGCGCCGTTGTCCGAGGCGAGCGTGCCACCGAGGGTCACGGTGCGGGCTCTGCCGGAGGTGTTGGTGACCGACACGTCATAGGTGAGGCTCTGGTCGGCGACCGAGGTGCGAACGAAGGCGTCGCTCACGTACACGGCCGGGTACACGCGCAGGAACGCCGAACGGAAGATGCCCTGCGGCACCGCCTCGGACCAGCTGGCGGCGTCGGGAACCAGGTACTTGCCCGTCGGCGTCTTCAACGCGTTGCGGCCCTTCACGTTCACGCTGATCGTGTGCGTGGTGCCCGGCGCCGCGACAGCGGTGATGTCGAAGTTCGACGGGGTGAACGCGGTCGTCTGGGTGGCGACGACCCGCCCGTCGACCGACAGGGTCGCCTGGTGGTTCACCGCGCCGAACTCGATCCACGCCGACTGCGGCTGCCCCGAGTCGGGCACGGTGATGGTGCGCGAGTACGTCGCCTCGGACACGTCGGTGAAGCCCTGCTTGTACCAGCCACCACCGGGCACGGTGATCGTCGTGGCCGCCCTGCCCGCCGGCGTGAAGCTCCACCTGCCAGCCAGGTCGACGGACCCGATCGCGGCGTTGCCCGCGGCGACCCCGTTCACGTCCGGCACCGGGGCGGCGGAACCAGCCGCCGGGACCGGCGTTGTCACCCCGGTCCCGGCCAGCACTACCGCGACCACGGCCCGCACCAACACTCGTGCCATGCCTGAACTCCTTGTCCTGGCGAAGAGTTCTCATCACTGGCGGCGGGCCATCGCAGAGTCCACAGTGGACGAAGCTGTCACAGGTGTTCGTCGAGTCGAGGACAGGGAGCGCGCAGTCCCCAAGGTAGGGCTCGGCGGCCGTGACGGTCAATAGGTAGTACATGTTGAAAGTGATGAGTCGGACTAGTCCACTCATATGCCTGTTCAGGGCGGTCGCCACTTGCATACCGACCATATTGGTATGACTCATCCACTGCGATCGACAGAGAGGCGCTGGAACGCGCGACGGCATCGGACATGTTGAGTCGGACACTGGCCTGATGGCGTACTCTTACCTGCTCGTTGGCGCCCCGGAACACGTTGCCGGGCTCAGTCGCGATCAGCCAGATGGATTCCCAGATCGGTGCGGCCGGACGCGAGGTCCTCCCGCAGTGCGCGCGTGTTCGCGTAGTCACCGTCGCGCAGCCGCCGGAACCGTCGCGCGCGTTCGTCATCGACGCCGCCGATCCTGGTCACCAAACGCTCAACCTGGTGTTCGACCTCTTCAGGACCGAGCGAATCGGCGTCGTGGACCACGTGCAGGTCCAGTGCCTCGATCCCGACGTACCAGAGCACGCCGTGGGTGATCGAGAAGAGCAGGGAGTCGAGGTCGCCGCTGATCCCGCGCGGGCCGATGGAGCGCTCGTCCTCGCCCGCGGTGACCACGATCAACGCCTTGCGCCCGACCAGCCCGCCATCGCCGTACCGGCGCGGCACGCCGAGTTCGGAGTCGAGATCGCCGTAGGCGAACCCACTGGTGAGCACCCGGTCGAACCATCCCTTCAGGATCGCCGGCGGCCCGTACCACCACAGCGGGAACTGCAGGACGAGCAGTTCGGCCGCGGCGAGCTTGGCCTGCTCCTCGCGCACGTCGGCAGGCAGTTGGCCGCTGGCGTAGGCCTCCCCCGCCAGCTCGGAGATGTTGCCCGGGCGTTCCGCCAGATCTCCCAGGTCGCGCTTGGACAGCACGGGGTCGAAGCCCTGGGCGTAGAGATCCGACACCGTCACCTCATACCGCTGCGACAAGGCTTTGGCCCCGGCTTGCAGGAGACGGTCGTTCAGCGAGTCACGGCGCGGGTGCGCGTACACCCACAGAGCGTTCCCCGGCTTCGGCGGATGAGCGATGGTCATACTTCACCTCGGTCTGCTGGTGATCTTGTGGTCGTACTCGCATTGAAGCCGCGAACGACGGGATCGGAAATAGGCGAACGTCCAACGGTCATACGTGCGCGTCCACAGGGCTCTGATCGCGTTGCTCGAGCACCGGCCGCGTCGTTGGGACTCAACCACACGGCCGTGTGCGCGCAAAGGCGGTGACAGCGGCGGCCCACTCTTCGCGGCGAACGGCGAAGCCGTCGGCCTCGCCTCGGGCTGCTGCGGCAACTGCCGGATCGGCGGCATGGCGTTCTTCCACTCGGCCTTCTCGCAGTGTCGAGCATCGCTTCCAGCCGCCCACACGCGAATCACGACCGTGAAGGCACGCAGACCCGGCGAGTTCGGCCGATCGTCGAACCGTCCGTTGGCGCGTCAGGAGTTGCGGCCGATCTCGGAGGACAGTGCAATGCTCGACGACGTCGTCGGTGGAAGGACCCGTGACAGTGGCGATCGGTTCGTACCTCGAACTGCTGTTGGCGTCGGACCCCGACGTCGGGGATTTCGACGAGCCCCTGGTTCGGGCCCGCGCGGACGGTGCGCCGCCGGACCGGCTGGCCTGTCTGGAACGGGAGCGGGCGCTGGCGCTGCGGGTCCGCGAGATCCTGATCGGGCACCGCCGGCACCAGGCAGAGTTGCAGTTGCTCAACGACACGGCCCATGACCTGGCCGCACTGCACGACCTGGACGCGATCCTGCAGGCGATCTCCGATCGGGCGCGCCGTCTGCTGGAATGCGACGTGGCCTACATCAGCCTCAGCGATCGCGACCGCGGAGACAGCTACATCAAGGCCGCGTCAGGCAACATCTCCGGGCTGCTGCGCGAGTTGCGGTTGCCCAGTGGTGCCGGTGTGGGCGGCATGGTCGCCCGCACCGGCGCGCCTTACAGCGTGCTGTCCTACCACGACGACAAGTCGATCATCCACACGGCGGAGATCGACCGGACCGTGCGCGCGGAGAAGATGGTGTCGCTGCTCGGGGTGCCGGTCGTGCTGGGGCAGCACGTGATCGGCGTGCTGCTGGCGGCGCACCGGGAGCAGCGCACGTTCAGCGGCCGGGACGTGGGCGCGTTGTCCATGCTGGCCGCGCACGCCGCCGTGGCCATCGACAACAGCCGGCTGCTGGGTGAGGCGCGGGCGGCGGCGAACGAGTTGCGGGTCGCTAACACGACCATCCGGTCCCACGCCGAGGCCCTGGAGCGCAGCGCGGCGTTGCACGAACGCCTCACCCGCCTGGTCTTGGACGGCAAGGGCGTGAACGAGGTGGTCCAGGCCGCGGCGCACTCGGTCGGCGTGGGGGGCGTGGCACTGGTGAACCGGGACGGCACCGTGGTGACCCGCGAAGGTGACGCCGCTGCGGTGGAGGCGGCTGACCTGGTCGCACTCGCCCGTGCCGCGCGCGAGGCCGGGTACACGGTCGTGGGCGACACGACGTGCGCGGTGCCGATGATCACCGAGTCCGACTACCTCGGCACGATGGTCCTCGTGGGAGAGACCGCGATCGGTGACATCGACCGGCGCACGCTGGAGGCGACGGCGTTGGTGGCCTCGCTGGTGCTGGTGACGCGCCAGCGCCTGGCCGAGACCGAGGCGCAGGTGCGCGGCGAACTGTTGGAGGACCTGCTGTCCCCGTCGCCGGGCCGGGACGACCTGCTGCGCCATCGTGCCTCACTGCTGGGTGTGGACCTGGACGCCCGGCACGTCGTCGTGGTGGCCCGGGTCTGCGGGGGCGGGCGCGAGCGCTACCACTCCGCGGCGGCGACGCTGGCTCGTCGCGGTGGTGGTCTGGCGACCTGCCGCAAGGACGAGGTGGTGCTGTTGCTGCCGGGCGCCGAGCCTGGACGGCAGGCACGGGTGGCGAGTCGTGAGCTGTCCACCGCGACACGGCCGGTGACCGCGGGCGCGGCGGCGGTGGAGAGCATCGAACGGGTCGCCGAGGCGTACCGGGAGGCGGCGGACTGCGCACAGGCCATGCTCGCGCTGGACCGCGTGGGAGAAGGTGCCGACACCTCGGAACTGGGTGCGGTGGGCGTGCTGTTCGGCAGCAGGCGCGATCTCGGTTCGTTCGTCGACTCCGTGCTCGGCTGCCTGATCGACTACGACAAGACGCGTGGCGCGGACCTGGTGCGCACGCTCAGCGCCTACTGCGCGAGCGGGCAGAGCGTCTCCACCACGGCGCAGGAGCTGCACCTGCACGCCAACACCATCGCGCAGCGCCTGTCCCGGATCGGCCGGCTGCTGGGCGGGACGTGGCGTGAGCCCGGCCGGCTGTTGGAGGTGCAGATCGCGTTGCAGCTGCTCAGGATCAGCCGGCCAGAACTGGTGCGGTGAACGGGCGCGGCGTGCGGTTCCGCTGTTGGACGGGAGGACGCACGCCGGTTCAGCCGCAGCGGGCTACCTGATGCAGACGTAACTGCGCGCGGAATCGGGATCGCCCATCCCGGCGTAGCGAGGCCAGGCCGGGTACTGGCACAGGGGCCGGGTGCGTTGGCCCGCAGCCGGGTTCTTGTCGGTGACCACGGGCCGCAAAGGCGGCAATTGGCGCTCGACCCAGTTCTGGAGCGCGGTCACCGAGTCCCAGCCGGCGGCGAACGCGGCGTCGACGTTGACGTGGTTGGCGCCGGGCACGACGTAGAAGCGGGCGAACCTGTGAGTGGCCGCGCTCCCCAGCCGCTGCTGGACCCGGCCGAAGTACTCGGCGGTGGAGCGGTGGCTGACCAGTTCGTCGGCGGCGCCGTGCACGAGCAGGAGCTTGCCGCCGACGGCGGCGAAGGGCCGCAGATCGGGATCGTTGACGTCCTGGAGGGCGGACAGCGCGCTGATGCGCTGCCGCCACGGCCCCGGATCGAGCGGATCGATCGCCAGCGGGTCGTGCGCGGGATCACGGGTGACGAAGTGCTTGACCCACTGGTCCCAGAACTGCACGCCGTAGCCCGCGGTCTTGGGCATGGGGCCGGCAGGGGCAGCGGTACCGAGGCCCAGCAACGGTGTGGTCATGTCCGCCCCCGACAGGAACGGGAAGCCGGGGTAACCACGTTCACCGCTGGCGATGTCGTAGTCCCAGCGCAGAGGTGCGGACATCTTTCGCACCACGTCGATCTGCGGGTCGGACAGGCACGAGTCCCCGGTGTCACCGCCGCCGGGGCAGCGCAGCACGACGGGGTCGAACCGACATCCCGACTCGTTGGAGACGACGCCGTCGCGGACGCCGTCCGCACCGTCGCAGGCACTGATGACGTTGCGGTACAGCAGGTCCTGTTTCGCGGGACCGGGGAACGCCCCCGGCTGGGACAACAACTGCGCTTGGTGGCCGAAGAACAGGTCCAGGCTGGCGGCGTTCCAGGCCGGGTAGGCGGAGAGCACGCCGCCGAAGTCGGCTGGCCAGCGCTGGGCCACCGCCAGCGCCTCCCGGCCGCCGCTGGAGCCGCCGGCGAAGAAGCTGTGCCGCGGAGCGGCCCCGTAGCGCTTGCCGATGACGAACACGGCGGCGTCGCGGGTCTTCTTCAACGCGTCACCGGCGAAGTTGCGCAGTGCCTCGTCGTTGACCGCGAAGGAGCCGTCCAGCGACCGGGCCGGGGTGAAGTCCGGCGCGGCCTGGTGCCCGGAGTCGCTCGCGAACGTCGCGTACCCGCGCCCCAGCGGGGTGGGCCGGTCGGCGGGTGAATAGGGGACGTTGCCCGCGACGTCGGGGATGGTGCCGTCGTAACCTCCGCCGCCGAACATGAGCGCCTTGCGGTTCCACCGCGCCGGCAGGGCGATCCGCAGCAGGATGTCCGGTGCGGCCGGGTCGACAGGGTGCAGCGCCGCGTCCACCCGGCAGTGCTCTCCGACCGCGGTGGCCCCGTCGCCCGCGGGAGCGACCAGCTGCGCCGCGGTGACCTCACCACCGGTGGTCGGCAGTCCGATCACCGCAGCCGGGATCATCGTGCCGCGCAACGCGGTGCAGCCCGTCGATCCGGTATGCGCCGCTGCCGGAGGTGCGATGAGCGCCGCACCGCACACCAGCGCCACAACCGGGGCAACTCCCTGACGTCTTCTCATGGTGCCTCCCTGGGCTCCGCATCGTCGCGGGAACCACAGGCTAGGCACGGCCGGTGGCCCTTCACGATGTGCGCGGGCACATACCGGCGGCCTTCGCCGTGTGGCCCGGCACCGGGTTCGACCACCGTCACGCGCGGCTGCCGGCGGTACACCGGAGAACGACAGACTGGCCGACCGGTGGGCGGCGCAGACGGGGCGGTGGCCTCCCACAACCAGTCGGCGAAGGCGCTGTCGATCGTGGGCAGCTCGCGCAGCTCACCGAGGTGGACCCCACGGGTCATGTTCGCCCACACCACACCGAAGTCGCCCGGTTCGACAGGTGCCGGCCGGTGTGCGAGACGGCGCACCGCGTAGCCGGTGGCGACCCACCGCTCCCGCTCCCACGAGAAGCTCACACCTGTCACCTGCCAGGTCCTTTTCGGATCGGATTCAGGCACGGGTGACGGCCGGGAGCATGGCCCTCGGATCGGTGGGCACGAGCAGATCGGGCTCGGTCGCCGCCCTCACGTCGGCGACGGTGACGCCGGGCGCCAGCTCGCGCAGGACCAGGCCGTCCGGGGTGACGTCGAGAACGGCGAGGTCGGTGATCACCCGGTGCACGACGCGGCGGCCGGTGGTGGGCAGCGTGCAGGTGCGGACGATCTTGGGTGAGCCGTCCCTGGTGGTGTGCTCCATCAAAACGATCACCCTGCGGGCGCCGTGGACGAGGTCCATCGCGCCGCCCATGCCCTTGACCACGGCGCCGGGGATCATCCAGTTGGCCAGGTCGCCTTCGGCGGAGACCTGCATGGCGCCGAGCACGGCGACGTCGATGTGGCCGCCGCGGATCATGGCGAAGGACAACGCCGAGTCGAAGAACGAAGCGCCGGGTGCGACGGTGACGGTCTCCTTGCCGGCGTTGATGAGGTCGGGGTGCTCCAGGCCGTCGGCCGGGTAGGGACCGACTCCGAGGATGCCGTTCTCCGAGTGCAGCACGACGTGCTTGTCAGCGGGAACGTGGTCGGCGATCAGGGTGGGCAGGCCGATGCCGAGGTTGACGTAGCCGCCGTCGGGCAGTTCGCGGGCGGCTCGGGCGGCCATCTGGGCGCGGGTCAGGCTCATCGGGCGGACACCTCGGCAAGGTCGCGGTGGCGGGTTTCGGTGGCGGCCAGCACCCCGGCGGTGGAGATGACGGCGGCGACGACGACGTAGATCGTGATCGGTGTGGGGCTCCCGTAGTGGGACAGCAGCGCGGTGGCGATCAAAGGCGCCAGCGAGCCCGCGATGATCGAGGTGACCTGGTAGCCGATGGAGGTGCCGGAGTAGCGGACGTCGGTGTCGAACTGCTCGGCGAAGAACGCGGCTTGAGGCCCGTACATCGCCGCGTGCGCGAGGAGGCCGCCGACCACGGCCAGGATGATCGACCAGCTGTCGCGGCTGTCGAGCAGCGGGAAGAACACCAGCGCCCACAACCCCATGCCGATGGTGCCGGCCAGGTAGACCGGCCGCCTGCCGATCCGGTCGGACAGCGCGCCGAAGGCCGGGATGGCGACCAGGTGGACGACGTTGGCCAGCAGCAGGGCGTTGAGCACCACCGACTTGTCCAGCTTCAGGTGAGCGGTGACGTAGGTGAGGACGAACGCGGTGATGATGTAGTAGGAGATGTTCTCCACCATCCGCGCCGAGATGCACACCGCGATCTGCTTGGGGTGACGGCGCAGCGCCTCCAGCGCCGGAGCGCGTCGAGCCGTTCCGTCGGCGGCATCGGTGTGCGCACGAGCCTCCGCGCGGGCACGGGCCTCGGTGAACACCGGGGCGTCCTCAATGGACGAACGGATCCAGTAGCCCAGCCCGATCAGCACCGCGGACAACAGGAACGGCACCCGCCAGCCCCAGTCCAGGAACATCTCATCGGGCATGGTCGCGGCCAGCAGCGCGAGCACCGCGGTCGCCAGCAGGTTGCCGACCGGGACGCCGGCCTGGGGCCAGCTCGCCCAGAAACCGCGCCACCGCGGGGATCCGTGCTCGCTGACCAGCAGCACAGCGCCGCTCCACTCGCCGCCGATGGCGAAGCCCTGCACCAGCCTCAACACCGTCAGCAGCACCGCCGCCCACACACCGATGGAGGCGTAGGTCGGCAACAGGCCGATCGCCGCGGTGGCCACGCCCATCATCACCAGGCTGACCATGAGCAGCTTCTTGCGGCCGAGCCGGTCGCCGAAGTGCCCGAACACCAGGCCGCCCAGCGGGCGGGCGACGAACCCGAGCGCGTAGGTGAGGAAGGCCAGCATGGTGCCCACCAGCGGGTCGCTCTGCGGGAAGAACAGCTTGTTGAACACCAGGGCGGCGGCCGAGCCGTAGAGGAAGAAGTCGTACCACTCCACGGCGGTGCCGACCAGGCTCGCGGCCACCACACGGCCCATCCGGGTCTGTGGCGCGGCGGCTGTGCTCATCAGGACTCCTTTTGTCATGCCGTGCCGAATGCACCGCCCGGGAAAGTCACCGGCAGGCGGTGTGCACGGCGGCAAACGCTAAGCCGGGAGCTCAGGCCGACCAATGTGGCCGGACACGTAAAACACGCCTCGCTCATGTGTGCGGCCACATTGTCGGCCGCACCGGAGTTCGCCCAGTGTTGATCCGCACGACATCGGCGGAAGGGACGGAATGGACAAGCTGGTTTCGACGGTCACGGCGGCGGTGTCCGACATCCCCGACGGGGCGAGCCTGGCGGTCGGCGGGTTCGGTCTGTGCGGCATCCCCGTGGAACTGATCCGGGCGCTGCACGCACGGGGCACCACCGGTCTGGACGTCGTGTCCAACAACTGCGGGGTGGACGACTTCGGGCTGGGCATCTTGCTCGCCGACCACCGCATCGCGCGGATGACCAGTTCCTACGTCGGCGAGAACAAGGAGTTCGCGCGCCAGTTCCTCGCCGGTGAGCTGGAGGTGGAACTGGTGCCGCAAGGAAGCCTGGCCGAGCGGCTGCGCGCCGGCGGCGCCGGCATCCCCGCGTTCTACACGGCCACCGGGGTGGGCACCCAGATCGCCGAGGGTGGCGTCCCGCTGCGCTACTCCCCTGACGGCCAGGTCGAGAAGACCGCGACGGCCAAGGAGGTCCGGCACTTCGACGTCGCCGGCGCACCGCACCCGTTCGTCCTGGAGCGCGCGATCACCTGCGACTACGCCCTCGTGCACGCCGCTCGCGGCGACCGGCACGGCAACCTGGTGTTCCACCGGTCGGCACGCAACTTCAACCCGCTGTGCGCGATGGCCGGCCGGATCACCGTCGCCGAGGTCGAGGAACTGCTGGCGCCGGGCGAGCTGGATCCCGACGAGGTGCACCTGCCCGGGGTGTTCGTCCAGCGGGTCGTGCACGTGGGCACCGACGTGGAGAAGCGGATCGAGCGGCGAACCGTGCGGCCCGCCGCGGGTTGAGAAGAGGAGGAGGCGCATGGACGAAGTCGCCTTCCGCCTGCTGGAGTTGCTCGCCGCAGGCGCGCGCGGTGACGAGCTGGCGCTCATCGCCGTGGACGACCCCGGCGCGGGTCAGGCGGTCGAGCTGGCGCTGCGCATCAACACCACGATGCGCGGCCACCGGCGGCGGGAGGCCGAGCTCAGCGCTCTGTTCGACACCGCGGGCGACCTGGCCCGCCTGCGCGACCCGAACGCGGTGCTGCGGTCCATCGTGCACCGGGCTCGGCGGTTGCTGGGCGTCGAGCTGTCGTACCTGACCTTCAACGACCCGGTCACCGAAACGACGTCCATGCGCGTCACCGACGGCTCGGTCTCCGAGCTGTTCCCGCGAGTCCGGATGGACATGGGTGTGGGCCTGGGCGGTCTGGTCGCGCAGACCGCCCGGCCCTACGCCACCCCGGACTACCTCACCGACGGACGCTTCCACCACAGCGAACCCGTGGACGCGGCGGTGCGCGACGAAGGACTGACCGCACTGCTCGCCGTGCCGCTCACGGTGGGAGACAACGTCATCGGCGTCCTTTACGCCGCCGAACGCAGCCCCCGCGACTTCACTCCCGACGAGATCGCGCTGCTGTCGTCGCTGGCCGACCACGCCGCCGTCGCACTGGACAACGCCAGGTTGCTGGCCGAGATCAGCGCCCACAGCCAGGCCGTGGAACGCGCCGAGGAAGCCCACGACAAGCTGATGGACCTGGTGCTGCGCGGCGGCGACCTGCCCGCCGTCGCCGCCGCCGTGGCCGACGTGCTGGGCGGCGGCATCGGTATGTTCACCGCCGACGGAGCCGAACTGACCCGCATCGGACCGCCTACCCGAGCCCCGGAGCCTCGTGATGTCGCCGCCTCCCACCACTCCGGCCGCGCGGTGTCCACATCGGACGGCTGGGTGTGCGCGGTGCAGGCCGGACCCGAACTGCTGGGCAGCATCGTGCGCAGCGCCGGCGCCGGTGAAGTCGACCTCGTCGACGCCGACCGGCGCCTGTTCGAACGCGCCGCCGTCGTCACCGCCCTGCTGCTGTTGTTGCGCCGCTCGGTGGCCAAGGCCGAGGACGAGGTGCGCGGCGAGCTGCTCACCGACCTGCTCACCGCACCCGACCGCAACCCCTCCGCCCTGCTCGACCGCGCCCGTCGCCTGGGCGTGGACCTCGCCGCACCCCACGCCGTGCTCATCGCCCACGCCACCGCCGTCCCACGCCGCCGGCTGGCCACCGCGGCCGCCCAGTTCGCCACGCTGATCGGGATCCACGCCGAACAGGTGGTGCTGCTCGTCCGCACCGACTGTCCCGGCACCCTGGCCGGCCGCGTCTCGACGGCGCTGGGCGCCGCGACCGGCTGCCCGGTCACCGTCGCAGCCGCCGGCCCGGCCGGTGGACCCGCGGAGCTCGCCCGCGCCCACGCCGAAGCGAGCCGCTGCCTCCGCGCACTACTGCGCCTGGGCCGCGAGGGCGCGGGCGCCTCGATGGCGGAGCTGGGCTTCATCGGACTTCTGCTCGCCGACCACGCCGATCACACCGCGTTCATCCGTCGCACCCTCGGACCGGTCTTCGACTACGACCGCGAACGCGGCACCGAGCTCCTGCGCACCCTGGACGCCTACTTCGCCACCGGCGGAAACCCACCACGGGCCAAGGACCTGCTGCACGTCCACGTCAACACCGTCGCCCAGCGCCTGGACCGCATCAGCAGGCTGCTCGGAGCCGACTGGCAGTCCCCTCACCGGATGCTGGAGATCCAACTGGCGCTACGCCTGCACGCGTTGCAGGCGGACTGACCACACCGGCCACGCACCTCCTTTTCCACATTCGAGCAAAGGACATCCATGGCGCTATTCGGCATAGTCGGCGCGGGGCTCATGGGCCACGGAATCGCCGTCGCATTGGCGAGAGCGGGTCACCACACCCGGCTCCACGACCCGGACCCCGTGGTGCTGGGCGACCTGCACGACCGCGTCGGGAAGGCACTGGAGCTGACCGGCACACCCGAGCCGGCGAGAGCG
This sequence comes from Lentzea californiensis, assembly GCF_024648825.1. GTDB lineage: Bacteria > Actinomycetota > Actinomycetes > Mycobacteriales > Pseudonocardiaceae > Lentzea > Lentzea californiensis. The sequence goes on along the minus strand of NZ_JANBBE010000010.1, from coordinate 150,680 downwards.
GCCGTGCTGGACCTGATCAGCGCCACATCCGACCTCGACAGCGCGTTGCGCCAGGCCGACGTCGTCGTGGAGGCGGTGCCGGAACGGATGGCCGTCAAGCACGAGGTGATGGCGTCGGTGGAAGCCGTGGTCCCCGCGCACGTCCCGATCTGGTCGAACACCTCGGTCCTGTCGATCACCGGCATCGGTGCCGGCATGCGGCACCCCGAGCGCCTGGTGGGCGTGCACTGGTGGAACCCGCCCCACCTCATCCCGCTCGTGGAGATCGCGCCGGGTGACGCGACGAACACACGGCTGGTGCACGAGGCGGAAGAGCTGATCCTCTCGCTGGGCAAGACCGCGGTCCGGCTGCACCGCGACGTCCCCGGCTTCATCGGCAACCGGCTGCAGTTCGCCCTGGTGCGCGAAGCACTGCACCTGCTCGACGAGGGCGTCTGCGACGCACAAACCCTCGACACCGTGGTGCGCGCGAGTTTCGGCCTGCGGCTCGCGGCTGTCGGCCCGATGGAGAACGCCGACTACATCGGGCTAGACCTCACCCGTTCCATCCTCGCCAACCTGGCGCCGCACCTGTCCACGGCCACCGAGTCGTTCCCCGCGCTGGACAAGCTCCTCACCGACGGGCACCGCGGCCGGGCCACCCGTCAGGGTCTGCTCACCTGGACCGACCATCGCGACATCGACGTGGCCGGCCGCCTGGTCGACGGCATCCGCCGCAACCTCGCCGCCACGGAGGCCGCCGTCCGCTGAGCCCGCGTTGAGCCACGGGCGTACGAGCCTGACGAGGGCGGCTCGTACGCCCGTTCCCATGTGCTCGACTGCGGAGTTCCGCACGAAAAAGCGAAGGAATGCCGAGCCACATCGCAGAAATAGGAAGTGTTGCCAGCGACATGCGAATGGCGCCCAAGAGTGTGGACGGGCACATGGCCTAGCCCTTTTTACATTCGTAACATCGGCGAAACAGCGTGACCCCGATCACCTGTTCACCCTGCACCATTTTCCTGTCCAGGAGGCTGTCCGATGTCCACAACTCCACTCCGTGCCGCATTCCGCGGCCGCGGTACGGCAGTGCTCGCGGCGTTCGCCGCGGCATCCGCCGCCGTGTCGCTGGTCGCGTTCTCGCCGCAGGTGCGCGCGGACCTGGCCGCCACCACGGCAGCGGTCGAGCACGACCCGGTGATCATCATCCCGGGCATGACCGGCACGACCCAGTACATGGAGCCGATGAAGACCAAGTTCGTCTCCGCCGGCTGGCGCGCGGACCGCGTCGACACCTGGACCGACAGCACCAGCATGACCGGCGACCTCACCAAGGCCGGCCAGGAGATCGGTCAGAAGGTCGACAGCGTGCTGTCCCGCACCGGAGCCCGCAAGGTCGTCCTGGTGACCTGGTCGGCCTCCACCCTCGCCGCCCGTTCCTACCTCAAACACGTCCCCCGCGCGCAGGACAAGGTCTCGCTGTACTTCTCGATGGCCGGGCCGCACCACGGCACCACCGCTGCCGCGCCGTGGTGCCAGAACCTGTACCCGTCGTGCAAGCAGTTCGCCATCGGCTCGCCGTGGCTGGCCGCACTGAACTCCGGCACCGAGGTCCCCGGCTCCCCCGCCGTCCGCTACACCACCCAGCGCTCCACCTGCGACACCAACGTCAGCCCCAGCACCTCAGCCGAACTCGCCGGTGCCACCAACCTCCAGACACCGACCTGCATCACCCACAGCAGCTTTCCCAGCGACACCGGCGTGTTCAACCAGATCAAGAACATCATCATCGACCAGGAGAACAAGCCCACCACCACACCGACGACCACCTCGACCACCACGAGCGGCTCGACCACGACCACCACCGCGCCGCCGAACTCGCCCTGCAAGTCGGTCAACGGCCAGTGGGCCACCGCCGGTCCCTTCGCGGTGACCTCCGCCTCCAACGGCCGCGGCACCACCGTCTTCCGTCCCACTGCCCTGGGCACCCTGGGCTGCACCACCCACCCCGTGGTGCTGTGGAACAACGGGGCCCGCTCCGGACTCGACCGGTACGTGCCCCTGCTCAACCACCTGGCCTCCCACGGCTTCATCGTCGCCGCGGCGGAGGGCAACGCCGGCAACGCCGGCCCCATGCTGCAGGGCCTGGACCACCTGACCACCGAGAACAACCGCGCCGGCAGCCCTCTGCAGGGCAAGGTCGACCTGACCAACGTCGGCGCCACCGGCCACTCCTTCGGCGGCGGCGCGGCGATCGACGCCGGAGCCGACCCCCGCGTGGACACCATCGCCCCGATCTACCCGCTCGCGACCACCAGCGGCAGCCGGGTCCGCGGTCCGGCGCTGTTCATCGCCGGGCAGAACGACACGATCGTCTCGCCCATCGTCGTCCGCACCCCGTACAACCAGGCCACCCAGGTCCCGGCGATCTTCGCCGAACAGCGCGGTGCCGACCACTACGGCATCCCCGCCCTGCACGGCACCATCACCTCCTGGTTCCGCCTGCACCTCATGCAGGACGAACAGGCTCGCGGCCTGTACTTCGGCACCAACTGCACCTACTGCACCTCCGCGTTCTGGTCGGTCTTCGAACGCAACGCCAAGGCACAGGCCGTCGCCGGCCCCTGACGCCCCGCACACGAACAACGGGGAGCCCGACATCGGTCGGGCTCCCCGTCCCTGTTCTGGAGAGTTCTACGCACCAGCGGCGCGATGACCGCCATCAGATCCGGTTCACCGCAAGGCTTCTGCTGTGACAATGGCTTCGATAGTCGGTCACCCGCAGTGACCCAGACCAACACCCGTAGGCCACAGTTGCCCGGCGCCTCCGGCATCTCCGGCGCCGCCGAGGCGAGATCTGGGGACGGTCACGTAGCCGAGTGGTTCACGGGTGGGCTGTCGCGGCGGCGAGTGCGGCGACGCGGGCGGTGCGGGCACCGGTACGCCAGCACAGAACCCAGCGCACGGGTGGCGAGCCCGGCGCGAAGGGCACCATCGTGAGGGTGGGGCGGGCGAAGTAGTCGGCGGCGTGCGCGGCCAGCGGGCAGACCCCCTCCCCCGCGGCGACCCGCGTCATCAGGTCCAACAGGGTCGCCGCAGGGGTCGGCGGTTCGGGGTGACGGCGGTAGGGCGCGGCCCGGCGACCGGCCCGGAACACGACCTCGCCATCAAGATCGTCGAGTGTCACCGCTGTGCGGGTTGCCAGCCGGTGCCGGCGTGCCACGGCCAGCACGACCGGTTCGGTGTACACGAGCGGGCCTTGCTCGAAGCCGGCTTCGTCCTGGCCGACGGGTGCGTTGGTGACGGCGACGTCGACCTCGCCGGAGCGCAGCAGGTCGAGCGGGTCGGTGAAGCCGGTCTCGCGAAAGACGATCTCGACGCCGGGGTTCTTCTCGCGGAACCGGGTGAACACCGGGGCGGCGAGCTCGGCGACCGCGGGAGCTTCCAAGCCGACGGTGAGCACGCCGGTGATCCCTCGTCCGGCCGCGACGGCGGCGGCGACCCCGCGTTCGATGCGGTCGTGCCCCGCACGGACATCGGCGTAGAGGGCGGCGCCGACCGGACTGAGCGCGACCCGCCGGCTGGTGCGCTCGAACAGGGCCACACCGAACCGGCGTTCCAGCCGGGCGATCGTCTGGCTCACCCGCGCCTGCGACACCAGCAGCCGCTGCGCCGTCCGACCGAAGTGCAGCTCCTCCGCGAGCGTCAGGAAGATCTCGATCTCGCGCCGTTCCATAACTCTGAGGTTATCAGTCTATGCCTGATATGACATTGTTTCCGCAGCTCAGCACCGACAGGATCGAGTCATGACCGATTACCTCACCATGACCGATCCCGGCTACGACACCGAGCGTCGCGGCTACAACCTCTCCGTCGAGCACCGGCCCGCGGTCGTCGTCCCGGCAGCCTCCGTCGACGACGTGATCGACGCTGTCGGCCACGCCGCCGCCCACGGCCTGGGCGTCGCCGTCCAGGCCACCGGGCACGGTCCGTCCCTCAGCGCCGACGGCCAGGTCCTGATCACCACCTCGCGGCTCGACGGGATCAGCATCGACCCGCACGCCCGTACTGCCCGGATCGAGGCCGGCGTGCGAGGCGGAGCGCTGGTGCGCGCCGCCGCCGAACACGGGCTCGCGCCGCTCAACGGCTCCTCGCCCGAGGTCGGTGCGGTCTCGTACCACCTCGGCGGCGGGCTCGGGATCCTCGGCCGCAGCCTCGGCTGGGCCGTCGACCACGTGCGCGCCATCGAGATCGTCACCGCCGACGCGTCCGGTCACGTCGAGCTGCGCCGCGTCACCGCAACCCGGCACCCGGACCTGTTCTGGGCATTGCGCGGCGGCGGCAAAGGCACCTACGGCGTCGTCACCGCCCTCGAGATCGACCTGCACCCGATCACCCGGCTCTACGGCGGCGGCATGCACTTCGCCGCCGACACCGCCGAACGCGCCCTCGCCACCTGGGCGCAGTGGACCCGCAGCACCCCCGAGGCGATGAGCTCTTCGGTGCTGCTCATCCGGATGCCCGACCTCCCTGCCCTGCCCGACGCTCTCCGTGGCCGCTACCTACTGCAGGTGCGCTTCGCCTACACCGGCTCCGCGGAGGCCGGAGAGCAGCTCGTCCGCCCGTTCCGCGAGCTGGGACCGATCACCGACACCGTCACCGAGATGCCCTACACCGCCGTCGGCACCATCCACGCCGAACCCACCACCCCGGTGCCGTTCCACGCCCGCAACACCATGCTGGCATCACTGGACACCGCCGCCGTCATGGAACTGCTGCATCACGCCGGTCCCAACGCCGACGCTCCCTATCTCGTCGAACTGCGCCACACCGGCGGCGCCCTGAACCGGCCCGGCGCGGTCCCCAGCGCACTCGCCCGCCGCGACGGCCAGTACGTCCTCTACGCCGGAGCCGCCGCGGAACCCGCGCAACTACCGGCACTGCGCACGGCGTTCACCCGGCTGTTCACCGCGATGAAACCCTGGTCCACCGGCGGCGTCTGCGTGAACTTCCTGTCCGGCCCCGACATCAGCGCCACCGAGCTCGCCACCGGCTATCTCCCCGGCGACCTCGACCGGCTCGCCGCCGTCAAACGCGCCGTCGACCCACAAGACGTGTTCCGCATCCACCACGGCCGAGCATGACAACCTCGATCCACCACGGAGCTCAAGCCTCCGATCATCGGCTGATCAAGGCCGGGCGGGCAGGATCCGGGTCCGGCCCCGACGAGGTGGGCATGCGACGAGCCGGTTCAGAAGCCGATGACCTGCGCGCTCTCATCGCATCTGTCTCAAGTGCTGGCCCGAACGGTGCCGTTGGCGACGAGTTCCGCCCGGAACCCGTCAGCCCACGGCGTCGTGCCGGATGTGCTCATCCGGTGCAGGTGGGGCACGGCGGGGACGCACGTGTGGCAGCGACGTACCAGCGGCGGCACTTCAGGAGTGCCGCAGACCCGGGCTGCCGCCCGGCAGCCCGTTTGTGGGCAGCGGCAACAACTTCTGGTGCTTGCTCATCAGTACATCCAACACGATCCGTCGCGCCAGCTCCGCTGACGAGCCCGACGCCGACACCTGGTGGTGCGGCCGTGCGGCAGGTGCGGCGGGCCATTACGAACTACCTCCTGGCCCTGCTGCAGAAGCCGCAGATGGCGTTCGGACTGCTGTGCGAGCTCGCGCATGCGGCCGAGGTCGGTGCGGTGGGCCGCGAGGTCGACGAGCAGGGCGCGGCGAACAGCGGACCGACGGGGATGCGTACCTCACCGACGGACAACGACCAGCCGCGGGCAGCGTCGGCGGTGCTCGCCGAACTTCGCGTGCACAGCGTTGGCCCGCTGGCCTGCCGAGCACCGCGTGCCGCCGTGCAACCTGAACTGCCCCGGGCAGGGGCTGGAGGCTCCGCGCCGGTCTTCAGAGCGCAGGCAGTGGAAGCGCTACCCGTCGTCCCAAGCCGAACTCCTCGGCATCGTCGTTGCTGACGACTGCAACGGTTCCCGCAGGGACTCCAGGCAGCGTGGCCACACGGGACGCCACCGCTAGAAGATTCCCCTCACCGGCTCCGGTGAGGAAGAAGACGTAGACGTCCCCGTCCTGCTCTGCCTCATCGAAGACTTCCACGTCACCCTGGTCTTCGAGATCGAACAGGAAGTCCTCGACCTCCTCGATCCAGGGAAAAGGGTCAGCGCCGTCCGGCAGGTCGGGCGTCGGCAACAACGGCACGTGGATCTCAACAACCAGGGTGGACACGAGACCATCCTGCCCGCCGGCAGGTCCGCCCGGCTCAGCCAGGACCAACCGTGTCAGCCCCACGAGGTTGGAAAGGCTCAGTGCAACTGCAACGACGCCAACTGTCCTGTTCGGATGAGAGGTTGTTCAGCGATTCAGTGACTCCGGCGACCGATTGATGCTCTCTTGGTGCTCAGTGACCTACCGCAGGTAGGCCTCGGGCGCAGCCATGAACCGGCGCCAGTGGTCCACCACCGCCAGGTCCTTCCACTCGCGCCTGTGGAAGCTGCCGGAGTCGAGGTGGATCGACGTGCCCGGCACCGCCGCCCAGGGCCACTGGATTCCGGCCGAGGGCCTTCGACTCGATCGCATCCTGGAGAAGCTCGCGGACCTGGACTTCGACACGGGCGAGCACGCCGACGTCGTCGTCCTCGTGCTGGGCAGCGCACCCGACCGGCCGGGCGCCCGCCGGTGGACGGCGAGCAGACCCAACCTGCTCAACGTCGCGGTCAGCCGGGCCCAAGCGCCGCCTGTACGTCATCGGCGATCACCAGGCTTGGTCGTCCCCGCCGTACTTCAAGGTTCTGGCGGCGAAGTTGCCCCGCACCGACCCCAGGTGGGCATCACCGGTGCGCGACCGCGAAGTTGTCGAAGCCCGCAGCTGTGTTGAAGACGCGCACACCGTTGGCACCACTGGAGAAGCTGGTGTCGGTGACGGAGATCTTCGGCGTGGCCATGTCGCCGACGTACACCTTGATGGTGGAGCCGATCGCCTCCACCCTCAGGTGGTGCCGGGTGTTCGGCCGGACGGTCACGGCGGCTGACGCGAGTTGCGTCCAGTTGTTGTCGGCCTTGCCGAGCAGGACCCGTCCGCTGCCGGTGATCCCGGCGTAGTAGCCGCGGTAGGCGTCCGTCCCGGTGGTCGCCTGCGTCACGCGGAACACGACCCCGCTGTCGCCGGTGGCGGACTTCGGGATGATGTCGGCGTCCTGCACGAAGTTCGAGAAGTTCGTGTCCAGCAACGACTTCCCGCCGAACGAGGTCCCGGTCTCGTACCGGCCCCTGGTCGCTGTCCAGGTGCCGCCGTGCGTGGTCCAGCCGATGGCGTTGTTGTCGTCGAAGTTGTCCTTGACGCGCATGGTCACCGGCTGGATGGTGCCGTCGGCGTTGAAGGTCATCCGGTCGTAGGCGACCTGCCGGTCGTTGGCGCCCGAGAGGCTCAGCGGGCGCCGGTGGTAGACGATGTACCAGATGTCCGTGCCGGGCACGTTGATCACCGAGTTGTGGCCGGAACCCCTTGCCACGGCGGCGTCCTGGCTCAGCACGCGGCTGATCTTGGTGAACGGTCCGGTCGGGGAGTCGGAGATCGCGTACGACACGGCGTAGTTCGGTCCGGTCCAGCCGTCCTCGGACCACATGAAGTAGTACTTGCCGTTCCGCTTGAACATCTGCGAACCCTCGGTGAAGTTCGCCGGGGTGATCTCCTTGTACGTGCTGCCGTCGGCGAACTTGGCGAGGCTGGTCATGTCCGCGTTGAGCTTGACCACGTTGGCGTGTCCCCAGCCGCCGTAGTACATGTACGCCTGGCCATCGGTGTCGATGAACACGTCCTGGTCGATGGGCTGTGCTCCGTTGACGAACTGGCTGATCAACGGCTTGCCGATCGCGTCCCGGTACGGGCCCTCCGGCCGGTCGGCGACCGCGACGCCGATGCCGCCCAGTTCGGAGTTGCTCTGGATGTCGTTCGCGCCGAAGTACAGGTGGTACTTGCCGTTTCGCTGCACGGGAGCGGGTGCCCAGACGGCTCGGCGTGCCCAGGAGACGTTCGCGATGGTGAGGACGTTGGGGTGCTTGGTCCAGTTGACGAGGTCGGTCGAGGAGAAGGCGTCGAGGTACGTCTGCTGGTCGTACGGTCGCGACGACGTGGGAAAGACCCAGTACTTGTTGTCGTAGACCGCGACATCCGGGTCGGCGTACCACCCGTCCACGAACGGGTTGCCGGCCTCCGCTGTCGAGAAGTCCGGCACGGCCGCCGCGGACGAGGCCACAGCGGGCACGCTGCCGAGCAGTGAGAGGGCCAAGGCCGCTAAGACGATCTTTGACGTCACGTCTCGTCCAATCCGCAGGGTTACAACGTTGTAAAACCATGCGCATTGATCCAATCACTCTCTGTGTGCGGCTGTCCAGATCTGGAGGAGTACCGCGAGTGGTCAGCGAATGCCGCTGACCACTCGCGATCAGGCCTCAGGACACGCCGCAGCTCGGGGCTGCGGGAGGATGTCGTCGCGTCCGACGCATCAGAAAGGCGTGTTCCGGCTTGGTACCCGCCCTGCGGACGCAGCAACTGCCACGCCACGGCAGCGCCTCGGCCGCGTTCTCCCGCGGCGCCGAAACGCAGCGAGGCCTCAGAGCCGGCGAACCCGGCCCAGCCACGCCGCGAGCTGTACCTCGCCGTGGGCGGGCAGTCCTCGCTGGACGGCCACCTCGGAGATCTGCTCGGTGATGAAACCCTGGTAGTGGGCTGCTTCGATGCTCTCGACCTCCCAGCCGCCGGTGAAGGTCTCGCGGATGACGTCGTCGCTGATGCTGGAGCTCAGGCCCGGTGCCGCGTCGGAGTGGGCGAGGATGTGCACCAGCGCTCCGGGGTTGGTCAGCGCGTGCAGGACGTCGGCGTAGGCCTTGGCCGCGCCGGGATCCCCGTAGGCGCCGAAGCCGTGGAAGAGGGCCACGTCGACGACGGTGTCGAAGCCGCCCGCGAGGAACGGGTGGTGTTCCGGGTGGAGCATGTTGGCCACCTCGAAGCGGGCCGCGGGCACGCCTCGTTCGGTGGCGGTGCGGCGGGCGTAGTCGATGGCGCTCGGCGACAGGTCGACTCCGAGGGACTCGTAGCCCAGCCTGGTGAACAGGATGGTGTGCTCACCGGAGCCGCAGCCGGGTTCGAGGACCCGGCCGCGGACGAGACCGGCGGCCTCCAGTTCGACGATCGCGGGTTGTGGCCCGCCGATGAGCCACGGAGCGGTTCCCTCGTCGTACATGAAGTTCCAGTACTCCGGGTCCTCGAACCCGCGGGACTCGTCGGTCTGACCTGTCTGCGTCATGGGTCCAGTGTGGAGATCCGCGAGATCGGGGAACACAGCCGGGAAACGAACCCACTGGGTCGTGCGGTATGGGATCGGCGTCCCCGTGGTGGTGACGCTGGGTGGAACTCAGGCGGGTGCCTTCACGCGGGTCAGGACGGTGTCCAGGAAGTCGGTGACGCCCGGCGACCCGGGTTCCGCCACCGCGGCGACGTGGCCGTCCGGGCGGACCAGCACCAGCAGCGGACCGCTCACCTGGTACGCGCGGTGGGCGGCTTCCTCTTCCGGTGGGATCACGTGGGTGGTGATCGCCACGGTGTAGCGGTCGTCGAGGCTCGCGGCGAGCCGGTCGGTGTCGAGCGACTGGGCTTTGAACAGCAGGACGTGGTAGCCGGAGCCGTGGGTCAGGTCCAGCACGCTGCTCGCGCCGTCGCGGGTCGGCCTGATCTCGGCGTACGGCGCCCGGTCACCCGGCCTGAGCGGACCGGTGCCGGGGCCGACCGCGGGCGAGTTGCGGTACCTGATCCACAGCTGGGAGAACATGTGGAAGAACATCCGGCGGATCGGGGCGAGCCGGGACACCGCACCGACGACGCGGGTCGCGACGTGAGCGCGCATCCAGACCGCCACGGCGCTGTTCCCGGTCTCCAGCTTGAAGCCCAGGTCGGTGCGCTTGAGCACGGTGCGGGCGATCGGGCGGCGTTCTGACTCGTAGGTGTCGAGCAGCCGCTCGGGCGCTTCGCCGTTCACCACCTGCGCCAGTTTCCAGGCGAGGTTGACCGCGTCACCGACGCCGAGGTTGAGACCCTGGCCGCCGGCCGGGTTGTGGATGTGTGCGGCGTCGCCCGCGAGGAAGACGTTGCCCACGCGGAACCGCGAGGCGATCCGGCTGTGGAAGCGGAACATCGACGCCCAGACGACCTCCTCCAACCGGGCATCCACCTTGAAGTAGCCGTCGAACCACTTCTGCAGGTCAGCGGGCGCCAAGGGTGCGTAGGCCTCGTGCGACGGGTTCTTCTGGGACGGTGCCTGCTCCAGTTCCCTCGGCACCACGCCGAAGAGCCGGCAGCGGCCGGACGCCAGCGGCAGGATTCCGACGAACCCGCCGCGGGTCAGGTTGAGACGCATACCGCGCACGCCGAGGTCGACGTCCAGGGTGACGTCCGCCAGCATGCCCGCCTGGTCGTAGGTCTCACCGTCGAACGACTGGCCGACGAACCCGCGCACCGCGCTGCTCGCCCCGTCGGCGCCGACCAGCCAGCGCGCGGTGATCGACCGGCCCTCCGCGGTGGTGACGCCGACGAGCGCGCCGGTGTCGGCCAGCTCCACGACCGCGGTGTTCCACTCGACCTCGACGTGGTGTTCTTTCAAAGCCTCCACCAGCACCCGCTCGGTCTCGAACTGTTCGAGCGCGAGGGCGTAGGGGAAACGCGTCCGGTCGCCGGTGCCCTCTCCCGCGAGTGGCATGTCCCCCACGTGCCGGCCGGCCTCGTGGATGGCGACGTCGGTGATCGGCAGGCCTCGTGCGACCGCGGCCTCCGCGACGCCGAGCCGGTCGAAGAGCTCCAGCGTGCGGGCGTGCACGATGGCGGCGCGTGCCTGTTCGACGGGACCGGACTTGGAGTCGACGATCCGCACGCGCACTCCGTGTTGCGTGAGCATCAGCGCGGTGCACAGGCCGGTCGGCCCCGCACCCACCACCAGGACGTCGCAGTCGCGTTCGTCGCGCATCGGCTCCCTCATTCACGTCGGCGAGTGTGCGAACGCAGTATCGCGACGTGCGGCGAGCCACCACATCGCCCGACGTGGAGCGTGATCGGACGATCACCCCGCGCGACCGCGCAGGTTCTCGGCGCCGTCCTATCTCCGCGGCGGCCGGACACCCGATGGTGGAAGCGATCACATGGTCGGACTGCCGGAAGCCGAGGGACCTCGATGAGTACCGCACCGGAAGCGTTTTTCGACGACCTGGCCGAACTGTACGAGCGCTTCACGCTCATCCGCGACGCCGCCACGAGTCCGGTGCGGTCGTGGCTCGTCGAGCAGTTGCCCGCCGGTTCCCGCGCACTGGACGCCGGCTGCGGCAGTGGCAACAACTGCGGCATGCTCGCCGAGCGGTACGACGACGTGGTCGGCGTCGACGTGTCGCGGAAGATGCTCGACATCGCGGCCACGAAGCGGACGCGGGTGCCGGTGCGGTACGAGTGCCGCGACGCCGTCGACCTGACGCCCGAGCGGGACGGCCGCTTCGACCTCGTGATGTCGGTCAACGCCGTGTTCCACATGGGACCCGCGGACGAGGTGCTGCCCGTGCTGCGCGCCCTCGTCGCTCCCGGCGGCAGGCTGGTGGTCGTCGACGTGACGCAGCCCGACGACGCGGCGGCCCCCGCCGAGCAGAGCGCTTACGCGTTCCAGACCGGCAAGATCATCTACGACGTCTCCCGCGACGTCGAGGCCGCGTGCGACTCGATCCGGATGATGCTGCACCCGCGCTGGCTCGAGATGAGCGCCGCCGCGATGCCCCTCACCGACTCGGAGTTCCGGTCCCAGTACGAGCGGGCGCTGCCCGGCGTGCGGATCACCAGGGACCTCATCCCCACGATGAGCGCGGCCGTCTGGGACAACGCATGAGCGTCTTCCACCTCCCCCGCCTGCACTTCGCGGGCACGGCCATCACCCGCCTGCCCACCGGGCCGCGCGCGGGCTGGCTCGACCTCGAGACCAACCAGGCCACCGACGACCAGGGCGTGTTCGACACCGACCGCCCCGTCCAGGAGTACTACGACTTCCTCGCGGACGCCAAGGGCCACAACTTCGAGGGCAACGGCCACTTCTGGGTCGACGCGAAGGTCGTGGCCACCGAACTCGCTCCGGGCGAGGTGCGCTCCGACGACCTGGTGACGGGACGGCAGCTCGATCTCTGGGGCCACTTCTGCGACTACACCGCGGGCACCGCCAACCGGTCGCGCGTGTTCGACGTCGACCCGGCCTCCAACTGGACCACGACGCTGATGGTCGGCCAGCTCGCGCTCGGCAGGTCGGGCCGCTCGCACGACGTGCCCTACCTCGTCACCGGTGACGTCAACGGCATGTGCCCGCCTCGCTGGAACCAGTTCCACACCGTGCTGCACCAGTTCGCCGTCGACAAGGCCGAGGGGCTGCACTGGCTCAGCGGTGTCGCGGACTCCCCCGTGCTCACACGGCTGCGCGAGGTGGTCGAGAACGACGCGGACGGCCTGGTGGTCCAGTTCGCGCTCAGCGATCAGAAGCACACGGGCGAGGGCCAGCCCGACGTCTGGCAGCTGCGCGGGACCGTCGCGGCCTGGTACCGCGACGAGCTGCGCAGCTACCCGGCCGGGCGGCTGCTCACACCGCGCACCACGCGTTCCGCGTTGCACAACCTCTCCGTGCACGTCAGCGACGACCACATCACCGCGAACCTCGTCACCGCGCATCCGGACACCGACCTGGAGGTGCGCACGGCCTGCGGCACGCTGCTCGCGACCATTCCGTCCACAACGGACTCGCGCACGTCGGGCGTCGTCGTGGCGGCACGGGTGGACGGTGCGACCGGCAACCCGGCCGAGGCGCTGGTGATCACCGACGGCGAAGGAACCGTGCTGTCGCGCGAGGAGGAGATCGTCGTCGAGTCCGACGAGGCCGCGTTGTTCCTGGAGCACGAGAACACCAGGACCGGCGAGGACCACGCCGTCGAGATCCCCGTCCGCTCCTACCTGCGCGGTGTCCCCGCGCGGGTCGACCAGGTCCACGTCCGGCAGTACGTGAACCCCGCCGCTCTGCCACTCGCAGGCGACCGCGACAGCGCTCAGCTCGTCGCGTTCCTGCCCACCGGACAAGCCGGCTACCAGGCAGAACAGGTGCTCTCGACCGACGAGCACGGCCGCGGCGCCATCACGCTCAAGGGTGTGCGGGGCGGCGCGACGAGGGTCCTGCTCCGGCCGGAGCCCACGCCGGAACCGCGGGGCACCACGGCGGCCGAGCGCTACGACAACGACGACGAGCAGGGCTACTGGTCGGCGGTCGGCTCCATCGCGGTGCGGGTGCTGCCGAACCACTGGCACCTCGACGACCTGCCGGACGAGGACATCACGTTCAGCACGGTGTACCGCGAAGCGCTCGCCTACTACGAACTCCAGTACTCGTTCATGCGGTCCGAGGTGCTGAGCCTCGCCGACGAGTTCAAGGTCGAGCCTTACGCCCGCCTCATCTGGCACGTGTCCGCGCCCGAGCACAAGGGCAGGACGTTCTACATGCCCCCGACGCGCGACATGAGCGCACCGCAGATCCGGATGTTGCTGCGCTACCTGCTCGCCGACGACGCCCAGCGGCAGACTCCGCCGACTTTCGTTCCACAGCAACGAAAACTCGGCACGATCACGACGAAGGACCAGCTGCTGCACGCGCTCTACCAGGCAGCGGCGATCGAGCTGGCCACCATGGTGCAGTACCTGTACGCGGCCTACAGCGTGCCGACCCACGGCGCCGGCAGGAAGCTCGTCCAGCGCGGCGAGTGGACCGAGGAGCAGCTGCTCACGGCGTGCGGTGAGGGCACCGAGACCTGGAGCAACGGCATCCGCGGCAGCCTGATGTCCGTCGCCCGCGAGGAGATGATGCACTTCCTCGCGATCAACAACATCCTGATGGCGATGGGCCGGCCGTTCCACCTGCCCAAGCTCGACTTCGGCACGTTCAACAGCACCACCTGCGTCCCACTGGAGTTCTCGCTCGAGGCGCTGAACCTGGCGAGCGTGCAACGGTTCGTGGCGCTGGAACAACCGCACGACCTGATCGAGGAGATCGAGGGCAACGACTCCACGGTCCTGCGCGCGGACGGAGAGCCGTACCAGTACGGGTCGCTGAGCGAGCTGTACGCGGCGATCCGCGAGGGCGTTCAGGCCGTGCCGGGCGTGTTCCTGGTGAAGAAGGGCCGCGGCGGTGGCGCCCACCACCTGTTCATGCGCGAGTCCGTCAACGCCGTGCACCCCGACTACCAGCTCGAGGTCGACGACGTGGCGAGCGCGGTGTTCGCCATCGACTTCGTCACCGAGCACGGCGAGGGCGGCCAGATCCCCTCGACGCTGCCGGAGGAGGAGTCGCACTTCGACACGTTCCTGCGCATCTCCGAGATGCTCATCGCCGAACGGGCGAAGGGCCCGAACGACCGCAGGATCCCGTGGAACCCCGCCTACCCGGTCATGCGCAACCCGACGCTCAAGCCGGGCAACGCCGCGATGGACCACGTGACGCACGAACCGGCCCGGATCGCCATGAAGGCGTTCAACCGCTCGTACTTCATGGCGATGCAGCTGATGGTGCAGCACTTCGGCTACAGCCCCGACAAGTCGTTGCGCCGCAGCCGGTTGATGAACTGGTCGCTGGACGTCATGACCGGAGTGCTGCGGCCGCTCGGCGAGCTGATCGTCACGCTGCCGTCCGGACGGCCCGGCCGCACCGCGGGCCCGTCGTTCGAGCTCGACTCCGGCCCGGAGTACATCTCCCGGCCCGACGTCGCGGTCGAGTGGATGGCCCGCGAGTTCGACGAGGTGGCTGATCTGGCCCGCAAGTGCGTCGGCTTGGGCCTCACCCCGACCGTGGGCGACCTGCTGGCCTTCATCGGTGACTCGTTGCGCACCATGGACCTGAAAGACCTCTGATGACTGAGAAGACGACAGTGTGCATCGCGGGCGGCGGCCCGGCCGGTGCCGTGCTCGGGCTGCTGCTGGCGCGTTCCGGGGTGGACGTCGTGGTGCTGGAGAAGCACGCCGACTTCCGCCGCGACTTCCGCGGCGACACCGTGCACCCGGCGACCCTGCAGATCCTCGACGAGCTCGGGCTCATCGAGAAGTTCCACGCGCTCCCCCACCAGAAGGTCAGCACGATCGGCGTCGTGCAGGAAGGCAGGCGGATCGACATCGCCGACTTCCGCCGGTTGAAAGTCCGCTACCCGTACATGGCGTTCGTGCCGCAGTGGGACTTCCTCGACCTCATCACCGCGGAGGCGAAGAGGTATCCCGGCTTCCGCCTGCTGATGAACACCGAGGCGCTGGGCGTCGTGCGGGACGAGGGCGGACGGGTCGCCGGACTGCGCGTGCGCGGGCCGCAGGGCGAGCGGCAGATCCGGTCGACGCTCGTGGTCGCCGCCGACGGGCGGCACTCGGTGATCCGGCGGGACGCGGGGTTCGTGCCGACGCTGATCGGCCGGTCTCTCGACGTCATCTTCTTCAAGATCTCCCGCAGGGACACCGATCCCGACGAGGGCATCTGCGTGCGGATCGGCAACGGCAAGATCTTCGGCGCGACCGACCGCCGCACCTACTGGCAGATGTCGTACGAGACGTCCACCGGCGGCATGGAGAAGGTGCGGGGCGAGGGGCTCGACAAGTTCCGGGCAGACCTCTCCGAGCTGGTGCCGTTCCTCGCCGACCGGGCGCACGAGGTGTCCTCCTTGGACCAGCTGAGTTCGTTGGAGGCGCGGATCGACCGGCTGGAGCGGTGGCACGAGCCGGGCCTGCTGTTCATCGGCGACGCGGCGCACGCGATGTCCCCGGTCGCGGGGTTCGGTGTGAACCTCGCGGTGCAGGACGCCGTGGCCACCTCGAACATCCTCACCGCCGAGCTGCTGCGGGCCCAGGAGGGCCGGATCTTCGACGACGAACTGCTGGCGCGGGTCCGCCGACGCCGCAAGCGCGCGGTCGCGTTGTCGCAGGGCTTGCAGCGCGCGACCCAGAAGTTCGGCATCGACGAGGCGCTCGACGGGTCCGGTCAGCCGCCGGCGCCGAAGGTCTTCGAGAAGCTGGGCGTCGCCCAGTGGCTGATGAGCCGCGTCATCGGACTCGGGTTCCGGCCGGAACACGTTCGCACACAGGAGAAAGCGCCGGAGGGAACCGTTCGATGACCGCACCGGGAATGCCGCCGCAGGCACGGATGATGCAGATGATCACGGGGTACTGGATCACCCAGGTCGTGCACGCCGTCGCCGAGCTCAGGATCGCCGACCACCTCGCCGGGAACGCGCTGACCCTGGAGGAACTCGCGGCACGGACGGGTGCCGGCGCCGACACGACGCTGCGGCTGCTGCGTGCCTGCGCCTCGCAGGGACTCGTGGCCCACGACGAAGGCCGGTTCGCCAGCACGCCGTTGCTGGAGACGCTGCGCGAGGGCGCGCCGGGGTCGTTCCGCGACATCGCGATCGTGCACGGCTCACCGGGACACTGGCTGTCCTGGGGCCGGTTCCCGGACGCGGTGCGCACGGGTGAGCCGCAGACGAAGGCCGCGCTGGGCAGCGACATCTGGACGTACTTCCAGTCCCAGCCGCAGGAGTGGGAGCGGTTCTCCAACTCCATGACCGAACTGACCGACGGCCTGTCGCGCGAGATCGGCGCGCTGCTCGACACCACGGGTCTCACCACGGCGGTGGACGTCGGCGGCGCGAACGGCGCGCTGCTGCACCCGTTGCTGAAGGCGAACCCCGATCTGCGGGGCGTGGTGTTCGACCTCCCGACCGTCGAGGCGACCGCGGTGGCCGAGGCGGAGAAGGCAGGTCTGGCAGGCCGCTGCACGTTCACCGGTGGCTCGTTCTTCGACTCGGTGCCCGAGGGCGACCTGTTCCTGCTCAAGGCCGTGCTGCACAACTGGGCAGACGAGTCGTGCGTGCAGATCCTCACCAACTGCCGCAAGGCGCTCCGCCCCGGCGGACGGGTGGTCGTCGTCGAGATGCCGCTGGGACCGCTGGGAGAACCGGGGTTCGCCCCGCTGCTCGACCTCGGGATGCTCGCCGTCAACGCGGGCCGCGAGCGCGACCTCGACCAGTACGACGCCCTGTTCCGGGCTTCCGGCCTGCGGCGCGCCGAGGTCACGCCGACCTCGTCCCCGCAGAGCCTGATCCACGCCGTAGCCGCGTAACCACGAACCGGAGGTATGGCCGAAGATGTTGAAGAACGTAGTGGTGGTCGGCGGCGGAACGGCCGGCTGGATGACCGCGTCCTACCTGACAGCCGCGTTCGGCGACCGGATCGGCGTCACGCTCGTCGAGTCGAAGCGCGTCGGCTCGATCGGCGTCGGCGAGGCGACGTTCAGCACTGTCCGGCACTTCTTCGAGTACCTCGGTCTCGAGGAGAAGGAGTGGATGCCCGCCTGCAACGCCACCTACAAGCTCGCCATCCGGTTCGAGAACTGGCGCGAGCCGGGACACCACTTCTACCACCCGTTCGAGCGTCAACGGGTCGTCGACGGCTTCCCCCTGACGGACTGGTGGTTGCGCGAACCCAGGTCCGACCGGTTCGACAAGGACTGCTTCCTGGTCGGCACGCTGTGCGACGACCTGAAGTCACCGCGGCAGCTGAACGGTGAGCTGTTCGAGGGCGGCCTGGGCGGGCGCAGCGCCTACCGCACGACGCTGGCCGAGCAGACCACCCAGTTCCCCTACGCCTACCACTTCGACGCGACGCTGGTCGCGAACTACCTGCGCGACTACGCGGTCGCGCGGGGTGTGAAGCACGTCCTCGACGACGTGCAGGACGTGGCGCTGGACGACCGCGGCTGGATCAGCCACGTGGTCACCGGGGAGAGCGGGAACCTCACCGGCGACCTGTTCATCGACTGCACCGGTTTCCGCAGCCTGTTGCTGGGCAAGGCGCTCGCCGAGCCGTTCCAGTCCTACCAGGACTCCCTGCCCAACGACAGCGCGGTGGCGTTGCGCGTGCCGCAGGACATGGAGAACCGGGGACTGCGGCCGTGCACGACGGCCACCGCGCAGGAGGCCGGCTGGATCTGGACGATCCCGCTGTTCGACCGCATCGGCACCGGCTACGTCTACGCCGGCGACTAC
This sequence comes from Lentzea californiensis, assembly GCF_024648825.1. Classification (GTDB taxonomy): domain Bacteria; phylum Actinomycetota; class Actinomycetes; order Mycobacteriales; family Pseudonocardiaceae; genus Lentzea; species Lentzea californiensis. The sequence continues at coordinate 132,555 of NZ_JANBBE010000010.1, read as the reverse complement.
ATCTCCCCGGAGGAGGCCGAACGCACGTTGCGGGCGTTCGTGGGCCCGGCCGCCGAGCACGCTGACGCGAACCACATCAAGATGCGCATCGGCCGCAGCAATCGGCACTGGGTGAACAACTGCGTGGCGGTCGGGTTGTCGAGCGGCTTCGTCGAGCCGCTGGAGTCGACCGGCATCTTCTTCATCCAGCACGCCATCGAGCAGCTGGTGAAGCACTTCCCGGACGAGCGCTGGGACGACGGACTGCGCACGGCCTACAACAAGCTCGTCAACAACGTGATGGACGGCGTGCGGGAGTTCCTCGTCGTCCACTACTACGCCGCCAAGCGCCAGGACAACCAGTACTGGAAGGACGCCAAGACCCGTCCTCTCCCCGACGGCCTGGCCGAGCGGCTGGAGCGCTGGCAGACCCGGCTGCCCGACAACGAGTCGGTTTTCCCGCACTACCACGGGTTCGAGTCCTACTCCTACGTCTGCATGCTGCTCGGCCTGGGCGGCCTCGACCTGAAGTCGTCGCCCGCGCTCGGACTGATGGACGCCGCGCCGGCCCGGCACGAGTTCAAACTCGTGGGTGAGCAGGCCGCCGAGCTCGCCCGCACGCTGCCCACGCAGTACGAGTACTTCGCCCAGCTGCACCGCGCGAGGTGAGCGCGGTGGTGCTGAACGGGATGCACCTCGTCGCGCTCCTGGCCGCGTTCTTCGCGGTCGCGGCGCTCGGCCGGGTGATGGCACGGGCGCTGCGGACGCCCACCGTGATCGGTGAGATCGCGTTGAGCATCCTGCTCGGGCCGGTGCTGCTGGCCGCGTTCGGCAAGAGCCTCTTCACCGCGGTCCTGCCGGCCGACGTCACCGCTGTGCTCAAACAGATCGGCGAGGCCGGGCTGGTGCTCTTCCTCGTCGGTGTGGTGCACCACCTCGACCGCGGCGTCACGGGCGGGTGGCGCGGCAAGGCGCTCGGCCGGATCACGATCGGCGCCTTCGCGCTGCCGTTGCTGACCGGTCTCGCCTTCGCCGCCTGGGCCGTCTGGCTCGCGCCCGCCGAGGTGCGCGGCACCGCTCCGACGGCCGCGCTGGTGCTGGTGCTCGCGGTGGCCATGTCCGTCACGGCGGTGCCCGTGCTCGCGCGCATCCTGGAGGAGCGGTCCGACCTGGGTCGCGCCTCCGGGCTGTCGATGATGGCGTCGGTGCTGATCGACACGCCGGCCTGGCTGTTGCTGACCGTGGCGCTGGGTCTGGCCGCGGGTGGCCTCGGTGGCGTGTGGCTCGCGTTCGCGACCATCGGCGTGGGCGTGGTGATCGCGTGGCTCGGTCGCCGGGCGCTCGGGTCGGAGCGCGTCGGGAGCGTCGCGGCGGAAAGGCCGCGCACGACCGCTCTCGTCCTCGCGGTGGTGGCACTGGCCGCAGGCACGGCGGTGCACTCCCTCGGGCTCACGGCGATCTTCGGCGCGTTCCTGGCCGGCGTGGTGGTGCCGCGCGACGAGGCGTGGTCGCGGGTCGTCGCGCTGGTCAGCCGGGTGGGCAGGGCGTTCGTGCCGGTGTTCTTCGTGGTGGCGGGGACGACGCTGTCCACCAGCGGGGTGTCGGCGTTCCCGTGGATCGGCGTCGCCCTGGCGCTCGCGCTCGGCGTCCTCGGCAAGATCGGCGGCGGGTACGCCGGGGCGCGCTGGGGCGGCGAGGACGCGGTCACGTCGCTGCGGATCGGCGTGCTCGTGAACACGCGCGGGCTCACCGAGATCGTGGTGCTCCAGATCGCGTTCACCGCCGGTCTGCTCACGCCGGGGCTGTTCGTCGCGCTGCTGGTGATGGCGCTGGTGACAACCGCGCTCACGGGTCCGCTGCTGGACGTGATCACCCGGCGTGCCGGGGCGGCACGGCAGGAGGTCCTGGTGTGACAGAACAGTTCCGCGGGCTCATGGCCGCTTTCCCGACCGGTGTCGCCGTGGTGACGACCTTCGGTCAGGACGGTGAGCCGTGGGGGATGACGCTGTCGTCGTTGTCGAGCGTGTCGGTGGACCCGCCGACGTTGCTGGTGTGCCTGCGGTACAGCAGCCCGACGCTGGACGCGTTGGTGCGCACCGGTTCCTTCACGGTGAACCTGTTGCACCACGAGGCGCGTCCGGCCGCGGAGCTGTTCTCGTCGGGTGACCCGGACCGCTTCCGGCAGGTGGCGTGGGAACATCCCACGTCCCTCGGCGGGCCGCACCTGGTGGACGACGCGCACGCGGCGGCGGACTGCGTGGTGGACCACATGCACCGCACCGGCACGCACGTGGTGGTGTTCGGCAAGGTCCACACGGTCGTGCACCGCTCGGCCGCCCAGCCGCTGCTCTACGGGCTGCGCCGGTACGCGTCCTGGCCGCGGAGCGCTTGACACGCAACGAGAACTGGCCCTCTCACCACAACCGGTGAGAGGGCCAGTTCTCGTTGCGTGTCAGCGTGAGCCGAGGAGCCACTCCGTCGTCACCCGGATCGCCGGGGCCTGCCAGTGCGCCTCCACCGGTGGCCCGATCTCCACCAGGCGGCTCGGGCACGTGAGCGCCTCCACCGCGCTGCGCGAGGACGACAGCGGTGCACCCGACGGGCCGGCGCGGTGCACGACGAGGGTCGGCGCGGTGATCACCGGCAGCACCCCGCGCGGCTGCAGCCAGAAGACCTCGTTGAGCATCGCGCGACCGACCACGAAGGTGTCCGAGACGCGCAGGTACCCGTCGGCGAGCAGCGCGCGGCCGGCCTCCGCGCCGAGGAATCCTCCCGACCACGCGGGGTTCGAGTCGGCGAAGTGCTCCTGGTAGTCGATCAGGGGGTTGTACAGCACGACGTTCGCCACCTCGTCGCCCCGCCGGGCGGCGTAGCCGGCGGCGACACCGCCGGTCAGCCCGGTGGCGACGAGCGCCGCCGGACCTGGTGCCACGTTCTCGCGCAGGTGGGTCAGCCCCGCGCTGATGACGTTCAGCAGCCCGGACAGGCTCAGCTCCTCCTGCGCGCCTTCGCTGTCACCGTGTCCGGGAAGGTCGACGCGCAGGGAGGCCACGCCGTGCCCGGCCAGCTCCGAGGCCAGGCGGGTGTAGAACCCGCCCTGGTCGCGGTCGGCACCTTCGCCGTGCAGCAGCAGGGCCGTGCAACGCGGTTCACCGACGGGCGCCACAGTGGTCGCGGCCAGCTTCAGGCCGTCGTGTCCCCGCACCGTTGTCGTTCGCGGGACGACGTCGACGGTGGGCACTGGCATGACGGGCCTCCTCGGAAGAGTGTGGCGCCAGTGTCCTGCGTGGATGGCACGGGAGCCCCCTGGCCGCCGGAAACCGTTCTGTCGCGCGGTGTGAACTGCTCCGGCGAGTGGGTTGGGCACGCGGAACCACCTGTGCCACAGGTGTTGCGGGGGATGTGGGCGCAGGGCCGCGGCGGCACGATTCCGTTCATGAGTCCGGTGCACACGAACGTCCTCTCGGGCGGACAACACTGGCCGCAACGCCCGAAGCGGGTGACCGTCCTCGGCGCGGGCGTCGCGGGCCTGGTGGCGGCGCACGAGCTGGAACGCCTCGGCCACAGCGTCGAGGTGCTGGAGGCGCGGCTGGAGGTCGGTGGCCGGGTGCGCACGCACTCGTTCGTCGGCAGGGGCCCGCTCGCCGAGCTCGGCGCCATGCGCATCCCCGCCTCGCACCACCGAACCATGCAGTGGATCGACCTGCTGGGGCTGAGCGACAGGGTGCGGCAGTTCCGCACGCTGTTCTCCGACGACTCCAGCTACCTGGAGACCTGCACCGGGCACCTGCGGGTGCGCGACGCGACCTCGGTGCTCGTCGAGGAGTTCCGCCGCGGCCTGCCTCCCGGCGAGTACCGCGAGGAGTCCGTGCTCGCGGCGACCTGGCTGACCGCGAGCGTGAACGCCGTGGCGCCCGGCGCGTTCCGCACGAACCTGCACAGCGACCTGAACCTGGAACTGCTCGACCTGCTCGACGGCATCGACGTGCGGCCGTTCTTCGTGAGCACCGGCGGCGTCGAAAGGCTCGACGTCAACCGGTTCTTCGCGGGCAACCCGAAGTTCGCCGGGCGCAGCCGTCTCGCGCACTTCTTCGACGACATCACCGTCGAGACGTCGTCGGCGCTGTTCCGGCTCGAAGGCGGGATGGACCAGATCACCGTCAGGCTGGCCGGAAGCCTGCGCGGCCCGGTCCACCGCGGCCGCCAGGTCATCGGGCTGCACGTACGGCCCGACGGCGTGGTGGTCGAGACGCGGCGCGGCCTGGACGTCGTCGCGAGCCACTGCGACTACGTGCTGTGCACCGTGCCGTTCTCGGTCGTGCGGCGGATGAACCTCAGCGGACTGGACGACGACAAGGTCGCGACCGTGCACGACATGCAGTACTGGCCCGCCACCAAGATCGCGGTGCACTGCCAGGACGCGTTCTGGGAGGGCGACGGCATCAGCGGCGGCGGCTCGTTCACCGGCGGCCTGGTGCGCCAGACCTACTACCCGCCGGTCGAGAGCGACCCACGGCTCGGCGCGGCCCTCCTCGCGAGCTACACGATCGGGCCGGACTCGGACGCGCTGACGCGGTTCTCGCCGCAGGAGCGGGAACGCGTCGTGCTCGACGAGCTCAGCAGGATCCACCCCGAGCTGAAGAGGCCGGGAATGGTGCTCGACGTGGTGACCCAGGCCTGGGGCGAGGACTTCTCCAGCATGGGGGCCGCGTCGGTGCGGTGGAGCAAGGACGCCGCGACGGCCGAGGAGGAACGTGCGCTGGCGGCCAAGCCGCAGGGCACGTTGTTCTTCGCCGGCGAGCACTGCTCGACCTACCCGGCGTGGATCGAGGGCGCGATCGAGTCCGGCCTCGCGGCGGCCCAGGACGTCCACGCCGCCGCTCCGGCCGAACGCCCGCTCGTGGCGACCGGGTACCGGCGCATGAGGGGTGGCGCGGCATGAACCCAGTGGAGAACGACGTGCTCGAGACCGAAGTGATCATCGTCGGCGGCGGGCCGACCGGCATGGCCACCGCGCTGGAACTGCGTTCGCGTGGCGTCGGCTTCGTCCTGGTCGAGGCCGGCGACGGCACGGTCGGTCATCCCAAGGTGTCCAGCATCGGCCCCCGGTCCATGGAGTTCTTCCGCCGCTGGGGTGTCGCGGACGCCGTCCGCCACTCCGGCTGGCCCGAGGACCACCCGCTCGACTGCGTGTGGACCACCAGGATCGGCGGACACGAGCTCTTCCGCCTCCCCCGCCACACGATGGGCACCAGGCCGGACTTCCGGCACACCCCGGAACCGGACGCGATCTGCCCGCAGCACTGGCTCGGTCCGCTGCTGCGCGGGGCTCTGGGCGTCCACCCGGACGGACCGGTGCGGATGAGCACGCGCCTGGAGTCGTTCACGCAGGACGACACCGGCGTTCACGCGGTGCTGAGCGACGGCACCGAGGTGCACGCGCAGTACCTGATCGCCTGCGACGGCGCGAGCTCGCCGATCCGCAAGCACCTCGGCATCGCGGCTCCCGCCGTCCACGACGCGCTGGTCTTCCGCAACGTCCTGTTCCGCGCGCCCGAACTGCGCGAGCGGCTCGGCGACCAGGTCGCCAACTTCTACTACCTCATGATCTCCTCCGCACTGCGCTTCCCGGTCCGCGCGCTGGACGGCCGGGAGCTGTACCGGATGACGGTCGGGCTGCAGGGCTCACCCGAGTCGTTGCAGGAGGCCGAGACCTTGGTGCGCAAGGCGATCGCGTTCGACACGCCGGTGGAGGTGGTGTCCGACAACGAGTGGCACCTGGTGCACCGGGTCGCCGAGGACTTCCGCTCCGGCCGGGTCTTCCTCGTCGGAGACGCCGCGCACACGCTGTCGCCGTCGGGTGGGTTCGGCATGAACACCGGCATCTGCGGCGCCGCGGACCTCGGCTGGAAGCTCGCGGCCGAGCTGCGCGGGTGGGCGGGCCCGGACCTGCTCGACAGCTACACGCGGGAGCGTCAGCCGGTCGCGTTCGAGGGCCTGGAGGAGGCCAACCGCAACCTGGAACGGGCGATGCGCCGCGAGGTGCCGCCGTTCCTGAACGACGACACCGAGCAGGGCGCGGCGATGCGGTCGAAGATCAGCGAAGGGCTCCAGCGCGGCGGGGTGGCCCGCGAGTTCGACGCGCCGGAGATCCACCTCGGTTTCACCTATGCCGGATCGGCGCTGGTCGTCGACGACCCGACGGCGGAGAACCTGCAGGACCGCAGGCCGAACACCCGGCCGGGGTCCCGCGCACCGCACGCGTGGGTGAAGGACGGCGTGTCCACATTGGACCTCTTCGGAGACGGGTTCGTGCTGGTGCACTTCGAGAACTCCGCACGCCTGGCGTCGTTCGCCAAGGCGTTCGAGTCGCGGGGGATTCCGTTCCGCGCGGAGTGCCTGGACTCGCCGGAGATCGCGCACGCCTATGAACGGCCGTTCGTCCTGGTGCGGCCGGACGGGCACGTGGCCTGGCGGGGAACCGAGCTGCCCGCGGACGCCGGGACGATCGCGGACACCGTGCGCGGAGGTGCGCGGTGAAGCCGTTCTCCCTGAAGAACTGGACGGACGAGGACCTGCACAACCCCTTCCCGGTGTTCGCCCGCTACCTGGCGAACGGTCCCCTGCACCGCGCCGACGGCACCTGGTACGTGTTCGGCCACGACGCCGCGGTCGAGGTGCTGACCGGTTCCGCCTTCGGCCGCCGCTCGCCGGCGGGCGGCGGGAGCCCCGTGTCGGTGCCATCGGCATTGCGCACGCTCGTGGAGAACTGGCTGGTCTTCCTCGACCCACCACGGCACACCGAGCTGCGATCGGTGCTGAACAAGGAGTTCTCACCCGCCGTGGTAACGAACCTCCGTCCGCGGATCGCCGAGATCGCCCGAACCCTGCTCACCGACCTGCCGGTGACGTTCGACCTGGTGGAGAGGTTCTCCGCGCCCCTGCCGATCCTGGTCATCTCCGAACTGCTCGGCGTACCGCGCGAGGACGCGGGGTGGCTGCGGGACAGAGCGGTCGACCTGCAGGAGGCGAGCAGCGTCAGGGCGGCGGCGAACCCGGACGCGCACGCCGTCGCCGACCGTGCCGCGCAGGAGCTGCGGGACTACTTCCTCGCGCTGATGCGGACGCTGCGGTCCGAGCCCGGTGACGACCTGGTGTCGCTGATGGTGTCGGCCCAGACCCGCGGCGAACCGGTGTCGCCGGACGAGATCGTCGGTACCTGCGTGCACCTGATGACCGCCGGGCACGAGACGACGACCAACGTGCTGAGCAAGTCGGTGCTGGCACTGGCGTCGCGGCCCGAGGCGCGGGCGGAGCTGCGCCGCGGCGTCACCGCCGCGGCCGTCGAGGAACTGGTGCGCTTCGACCCGCCCGTGCAGGCCGTCGGACGCTGGGCGCACCGCGACGCCGACGTCGCGGGCGTGACGATTCCCGCCGGCAGCAAGGTGATGGTGATGCTCGGTGCGGCGAACCGCGACCCCGCCCGGTTCGCCGCACCGGATTCGCTCGACCTGCGTCGTGCCGGTGGCCGCAACACGGGCTTCGGCCTCGGCATCCACTACTGCCTCGGCGCCGCGCTGGCTCGCGCCGAGCTGGAGATCGGGCTCGGCGCGCTCCTCCCGGTGCTGGGCGACTACGTGGTGGACAGCGTGAAGTTCCCGCACGACATCGTCTTCCACGGTCCGCACAGTGTCGTCGTGACCAGGTCGGGATGACGGCTCACGGAGCGATGCGGGCCAGGTCGACGCGTGACCTGATGCCCAGTTTGCGGTAGATCTGCCGGAGGTGGAACCCGACGGTGTGCGGGGAGACGAACAACCCCGTGGCCACCTGCTGGTTGGTCATGCCCTGCGCGACGAGTGCCGCGACCTTCCCCTCAGCGGTGGTGAGGCTCTCCCAGCCGGAGTCGGGACGGGTCTCGTGGTTCCAGTGCCGCCGCCGCACCCCCAGCCGGCGGAGCTTGCGCCGCACCCTTGCCGCGTCCCACGCCGCGCCCAGGTCGTCGTAGCGCTCCATCGCCTGGTCGAGTTCCGACATGGCTCGATCGCGGTCGTCGGCGCGCAGCATCGACCCCCTGTCCTCGACCAGCGACGCCGCTGCCCAGACGTCGTCGCCGTAGAGGTCCTCCAGGCCGGCGAGGCCCGTGACGTCGTCCTCGAGCAGCGCCCGGCCGTGCCGTGCCGCCGCGGCGAACGCGGAGTGCCCGGGGTTGCCCGCGGCGATCTCCTCGGCCGTCACGACCACCAGCTCGGCGTGGTCGACCTCCCCCGCGCCCAGCGCCGTGCGCACCACCCACGACGTCGACGACGGGTCCTCCAGGACGAGCCGCCGACGTGAGCCCGCGTCCCCGACCACCTCTCGCAGCTCCTCCATCGCCTCGCGCACTCCGCGCCCGGCGGCGGTGAGCAGCGCGGACAGCAGGCACCGCAACAGAACCGGCGGCCCACCGGGTACACGGTCCTCCAGGCAGCGCAGGTGCCGCGCCGCGACCGCCAGATCACCTCGCCGCAGCGACACCATCACCAGCACCGCCCGCAACTGCGGTTCGTACACGGACGTGCCGGCTCGTTCCGCCGCCCGCAGACCCGCTGTCGCGTCGGCCTCCGCGGCGGCCAGATCACCCTGGACCAGACGCACCTCCGCCCGCAGGGCCAGCGGGAGGGACACGAGCACACCCAGGTTGTGCTCGTCGATCACTCGACGCGCCTGCTCCGCCGTCTCGAAGGCGTCGTCGAGCCTGCGCACCCTCGTGAGCATCCACGCCCGCATCCACAGCGGATCCACCTGGCAGACCTCGGGCAGGCCCGGTTGCACCGCGATGGCCTCCTCCGCGGTCGCCAGCGCCTCGCTCAACTCGCCCTCGCGCCACCTCACCCGCGCGCGAACGGTGAGCGCGGCCGCACGCACCGCGTCGCTGTGGGAGCCGGGTTCGGCCAGCACCCGCTCCGCCATCGCGACGACCTCACGCCGTTCCTCACCGGAGAAGGTGTTGAGCAGCAAGAGGTCCGGCAACGGATCGCGGGTGTCTCCCCCGCCGGCGAGCACGCCCTGCGCCGCCGACTCGTCACCGCGCAGCATCAACGCCGTCGCGAGCCAGGTCCGCAGCGAGGAGGACGCGCTCTCGCCGCACGTGCCGAGCTGTTCCGTCGCGAGGTCCACCGCGGCACCGAGGTCGCCCATCCGCACCAGCGCGGCGACGGCAGAGGTCGCCAGCACCAGCCGGTCGTCGCTGCCGGGCGGCGCGATCTCCAGGCCGCGGATCGCGAGCGCGGCGGCGGTCCGCGGTGCCGTGGGAAGCAGTCCGACCGCGGCGTCGCGGATGATCCGGAGTGCGTCCTCGTCGCCCGGCTTCACGAAGTGGACCACGTGCACGGCGGCGGCGTCGGCACGTCCCTGCTCGACCAGCATCGTGGCCGCCTGCCGGTGCAGCAACGAGCGCAACAACGCGGGCACGGTGCCGAGGACGACCAGCCACACGGGTTCGCGGTGGAAGGTGAACTCGTCCCCGTCACTGTCGATCACGCCGGCGCGAATGGCCTCCTGCAAGGGCCCCAGCAGGTGCGAAGTCCGTTCCTCCAGCATCTCGGCGAGGTCCTGCGGGGGGAACCTGTCGCCGAGCACCGCCGCGACCTGCAACACCTCCCGGCACCGCAGCGACAGCCGCCCCAGCCGGGAACGGACCATGCGCACGAAGGCCGCCGGCAGCCGTGCACCGGGTTCGGCCTCGACCCTCGACGGCACGTCCGTCGTCAACGCCCCGTCCGCGAGCTCGACCACACCGCCGCTGATGACGAGGGACTGCTCCTGCCGCAGGGCGAGCACGAGGTCCACGACGGACTGGGGTTCGCCGCCCACGCTCTCGCACAACGCGATGACGTCCGGATCGGGCGTGGCCCCGGTCAGGCCCTGGACCAGGCTGACCACGGCGGCGCCGGACAACGGCTCCAGCGGGCCGAGCCGCTGCACGCGCTGCCGGCGGACCAGCGAGTGCAGCAGCTGGCCGTTCGCCGACTCCGCGTGCGCCGTGTCCAGCGCGAACATCCACAGCACGGGTGCCGCACCGAGCTTGGCCATCACCAGGCCGATCGCGTGCAACAACGCCGGTTCCACCCAGTGCACGTCGTCCAGGACCACCAGCACGGGCTCGTTCCGCAGACGACCGCAGACCTGCGCCTCACACCCGGCCGCGAGCACGGCGATGCGGTCATCCTCGCCCCGCGCGGTGCGACCGCCGACCAGCGAGACGGGCCGGCCGGTGGCGACGGACGGCGACATGCCGTCCACAACGGCGAACCCACGCCGCGCCGCCAGCGCCGCGGCCCTCTCCAGCAACCACGTCTTCCCGGAACCCTGATCGGACTGCAGCACGACGACGTTGGCCTGCGCGCCTGCCTCGATCGTGGAGATCACGTCCTCGACCACGCGCAGCTCGGCCTCCCGACCGTGCGGTGGTGCGACCACCCTGATGCCGGGCAAGCGTGAGCGATCGAGGTTGTCTTCCAGATTCCTTTGAGACACGCCGAACTCTCCTATGCGTGTTGTCCGGACCGGCAACGACCCATGTCATCGTTGTCTTGAAACTCTCCACCACCCGACGAAGAAATCGAGACGAGGCGCAATTATCTCAATTGGCGAGCACCTGGGCCGGGCGTGACCTGGAACTACCCTCCACATTGATCTTGCGTGGTTTTCCCATGATGGCCGAGCCGCCAGAACGATGTCAACGAAGCGCCACGAGTCCACCGATCTCGAGTAATAAAGCCAAATCATCGGCGCCCACCGTCTCAATTCGATTCGATGTCCGGGGTACGCCCACCTGCCATCGAAAAGACGTTCCACCGTCAGCCACACGAAGCTTCGGTCCTGCGGCGAGGAGCCGTCCCCGCGCTTCGACCGCGCCCCGAGGATGCTGTCGACGACGTGGAAACTGCTGCTCAGCAGGCCTTTCGGCACACTATATGGACGTGTGACCCACTCGCCGCCCACTGCGCGGAAACTTTGCCTTCGGTCTGCACTGAAGCAATAGTGGAAACTCCACACCCGATCTGGGGCGACACGGAGCCAGCTACCTACCGAGACGGACCGGTGCCACCGCCACGGACTTCACACCGGAGGCTCGCCACCTGACGAATTCACGGCGACAGCCCATGGACTGAATTGCCGGGTGTCACCACACGAGCCGACGTCAGCGAGACGAATCGCCCGCCGTCGGCGTTGATCAGAGCGTCGCCAACGGGCACACCGGGATTCCGTGGGAGCTCCTGCCCAGGAACGACCTCGTGGCCAGGAACTCAACGCGCCGCCATCGCGCTGAGATCCCGAATGGCGATGCCCATGACCGAGTCCAGGCCGATGTCCGAAAACGGTCGTTCGGGTTCGATCCGGTGCTCCGGCACACCGGTTTCGGCCGCCACCACGCCGACAAGGCCTCCATGCCAGATCCGCCTTCTCGACCTCGTAGTGGGTCTCGTCGGCGGCCTGAATGGCCGCGGCTATCACCAGCGTTCCCGTCCTGTCGAAGGCGCCACCATCGGGGCACTCGCCCTGCTCGACCCCGAGGTGTCGGCCGCCAGGTGGCGCTCACCCGTACGTCCCTGTCACGGGTCGGTGGACGGCGGCATGATCAGGTGCATGTCGTGGACCAACGAGGTGTCCGGCCGGGTCGACGGTCCTGTGCTGCAGGTCGGCGTGCTGGTGGGCGACGTGCACGTGGACACGGCGCGGCCTGCTCGCTCCGCCTATCTGGCCCAGGTGGAAGCACTCAGGCCGGAGAGCCTCGAAGGAAGATCCCACGAACTGGCACTCTTGACGGCGTTCTGCACCTCGGAGTCGGCCGTCGAGAGCTACCTTTGGTGGCGGGCGGAGGCGTGGTCGGGCAAGTCCGCGTTGTTGTCGTGGTTCGTCCTGCACCCGCCGCCGAACGTGCATGTGGTGTCGTTCTTCGTCACCTCGCAGCTACCGGGCCAGAACGACCGGCGCGGCTTCGTGGACTGCGTACTGGAGCAGCTCCACGACCTCGCCAAGCGTCCTCCTCGCCCGGATCTCACCGACGCCACCCGTGAGCCGTTCCTTCGAAGACTGCTCGTGGAGGTGGCGAACCAGATCCGCGCGCAGGGCGAGCACTTCGTGCTGGTGGTCGACGGCCTGGACGAGGACCGCGGACTCGACGGATCCGCCGACGCACACAGCATCGCGGCGCTGCTCCCCCACCGCGGCGTCCGGGTGGTCGTCGCGGGGCGCCCGGACCCGGCACTTCCCAGCGACGTGCACAAGGACCACCCGCTGCGCACCTCAGCGCGTGTCGAACGACTGACCCCATCGCCGGAGGCAAGCGCCGTGCACGACGTGATGACCAGGGACCTCAAACGGCTGATGCGCGGCAGCCAGGTGCAACAGGACCTGCTCGGCTTCGTCACTGCGGCGGGCGGCGGGTTGTCCGCGCGAGACCTGGCCGAGCTGACCGGCGCATCGCAATGGCAGGTCGAGGACGACCTGAGCACCACAGCGGGGCGCAGTTTCGCCCGCCGCCCAGGGGAACCGCCGGTCTACCTCCTGGCCCACGACCAGTTGCACGTCCTGGCCGTGGAAATGCTCGGTCCGCGCTTGCGCTCGTTCCAGCAACGGCTTGCCGAGTGGGCGAGCTCCTATCGTGCGCGTAGATGGCCAGCCGACACTCCGCGGCACCTGTTGCAAGGCCACGCCGCGCTGCTCGCGGCGACAGGCGACCGGCAGCGTCTGCTGGACCACGTGATCGACGCCCGCCGGCAGAACGCCGCCCACAGGATGTTCGGCAACCACCACGCCTCCCTCACCGAGATCGAGACCGCACAGGCGGTCTTCCTCGGCGATGACGAGCCGGACCTCACCGCACTGGCCCGGCTCGCCGTGCACCGGACCAGCCTTCAGGACGGTGGGGACTGGATCCCGGCGCCACTTCCGAGTATCTGGGCCAGGGCTGGGCGGGTCGACCACGCACAGATGCTGATCGCGTCGATCAGCGAACCGATCGCACGCACTCGTGCGCTCATGGGCACGGCGGAAATGCTGTACCGCACCGGTCGACTGGACCTCGCGGCCCGCATGCTCGACACGGCCGAGGCCCTGACGTTGGCGTTCAATCAGTTCTGGGGCGACTGGCTGCACCGGGAACTGGCCGAGGCTGCTGTGAAAGTCGGCGACCACGACAGGACCCAGCGCCTGATCGACCACCTGAGTTCCGCCGACTCCAAGGCCCACGTCTGTGCTTCCGCGGCTCTCGCGGCGTTGTCGACCGCGAACCGTGAGCACGCCGAGCGGTGGTACCAGGACGCCGAGCAGGCGCTCACGTCAGAGCCGGCGCGTGAGGGACTGTTCGGCACCGCCGTCAAGTTCCAGGCGAACGCCCTCATGTTCGCGACCATGGCAGCCGCCGCAGCCGCCCTGGGCCGGCAGCAACGAGCGGCGGAACTCGCAGCCACGGCCACCGATCCCGAATCAACGTACGAGCTGCGCTCGCACGGACAAGTCGTGGAGGTGGCGGAGACATTGGCCAGCGGCGGCTTCGTCGACTTGGCGTTGTCCTTCACCAAGACACACACCGCTGTCGAGGACCCCGAGGACGCGTTGCTGGGCATCGTGCGGACGTTGGCGAACAACGGCGACCTCGACGAAGCCGAGGCCTTGGCCCGAACCGGCGCGGAGGCACAGCACCGCTGCGCCGCACTCGCCGCCGTCGAGTTCGCGGCGGGCAGGGGTGCGGACCCCGTCCGGGCGAACCGGCTCCGAACCGAGGTCGAGCCGGCCCTCAACGATCTTGCGCCTGACGAGTTCAAACGGTTCGCCGTCATGGCGACGGCGGTGGCCGCTGCCGATGCGGGACAGTGCGACCGGGCCGAGAAGTCCACCTTCACGCTGTTGCTCCCAGAGAAGGACTTCAGCGGGGCGTTGTCGGTGGCATTCGCTTTCCTGCGTCGTGGCGAATCCAACCGAGCCGAACGCATCATCGAGGCCACCGAGCACGCCGCCCGCTCGACATCACCGAGCTCGGATGAACGCGCATTCCTGAGGTGGATCGACGTCATGACGGACTTCGGAGACGTCGACCGCGCGGAGACAGCGGCGAGCTTCCTGCAGGACCCTGAAATCCGCTCGGCGGCCTGGCAACGGCTCGCCGAGACCGCAGCGGCCTCTGGCGACCTCCGCCGCTTCCAAGCCGCGTTCGACCACATCACACAACCCTCACTGCAACAGCGGCCGCGCATGGAGATGATCCGGATGCTGCTCGGCGCCGGCGAGGAGAACGAGGCCACCAGACTCGCTCGAACCGCCGACGTGACCCGTCACCGCGCGGCGGCTCTCGACTTCATCGCCGGAGCCACCCGCAATCGGGCGATGCTCGACGAAGTGATCTCCCTGGCGACCGACGCGATCGAACTCGACGAACAGGCGACGATCCTGCGCGCCGCACTCCGCACCGCCGTCGACATGGGCGACCGGGCCACCGCTGAACTACTGCTCCGAAGGCTGCACCTGGTCCAGGACCAACTGACCGCCGAAGCGAAGCGCAACGGCGATCACGCCTGGGCGGTGCATCTGCCGGAAGGCCTGCGGACGTTGACCGAGCTCGCAGATCGACTGAAAGCCTCTCCCATTCACATCATGAGGGAAGAGGAAGGATCGGCGGTTCGCTCCGTCGCATCACCATTCTTCCTGGGTTCATCGCCGCTCTCGTTCCGCACGCAACTCGCCGAAGCGCTCACCATCAGCAGTTGGATGGACACCGTCGACCGGCTCGTCGAAGAAGACCCCGCCGTCTACCCCGCCATCATCAGGGAACTCGATCGGCTCCAGGCAGAAGGCAGATGACCTCGGTCCCGCGATCAGGACGAAGGCCACGCCGCTCCAGAACTAGGGACGTCGTTCGAGGACCAGAACACGGCGCTGATCACGTGGTTCGCTCGCTGGGCGAAAGAGCTCCACCCCAGGCCGCAGATCCTCGACCCGTTGCGCCTTGACCGTCTCGGTGATGACCACGTGGCCCTGCCCCTGACCGAGGCGCCGGAGGTCTCCACCGCGCCTCCGTCCGTCGTCGATCAACTCGTCGGACACCGCCCGCTGCCAAGCTCGGGAGGTCTGCGGGTCGTCTCCACATGGACGACCACAGAAGCCCTGCCCCAGATGAACCGCTGCCCCACGAAGTCAGCGCCAGCAGCTTGGGATGCAGCACGATTTCGCATCAGGAGAGATGCATCGTGCCCGGCACCGCCGGTTGACGAGCTCAACGCTAGCGCAGACTTCGGCCTGCGGCGCCTGGGAACCGCCGCCATCCCACCTGCCTCGTCATCCGAGTAGATCTACCGACGTCGCTCCGGGCTACCGCATATAACGTGCACACAGGAGGTGCGGGAGTGAGTACACGGATGGCCGGTGTGGCGGTGCATCTGCCCGAGACGCGGCTGAGCACAGACGAGGTGGAGCGGCGGTTGGGACCGTTCACTCCGCCGCCTGGGCTCATAGGCCGGTTGACCGGTATTCGGTCACGGCACGTGATGCGCGATGACGAGCAGGCATCTGACCTGGCCGTTGCGGCAGCGCGCAAGCTGCTGGCGGACACCGGATCCGAGCCGGCGGACATCGACCTGCTGCTGTTCGCTTCCGCCAGTCAGGACATGGTGGAGCCGGCGACCGCCCACATCGTCGCGGCGAAGCTCGAGCTGCGCTGCCCCGTGATGGACGTCAAGAACGCGTGCAACAGCGTTCTCAACGCGATCGAGGTCGCCGACGCCCTGATCTCGGCGGGGCGTTACCGCACCGTTCTGGTCGCCAGCGGTGAGTCACCGTCGCGGGCTGTGCGGTGGGACGTGGCGAATGCAGCGCAGTTCCGACGTGCTTTTCCCGGTTACACGCTGTCCGACGCAGGCGCGGCCGTGCTGCTCACCGCGGGTGATGCCGGCGTGCTGGGCAGTGCGTTCACCGCGGATTCGACGTGGTGGGACGTCGGCACTCTGCCCGGCGGCGGGTCTCGGCATCCGCGCGATCCGGAGTTCACCTACTTCGACATGGACGGTCCGCGGCTCAAGGACGCGTTCCTGCACCTGGGCCGCGACGTCCTCGACGACACCCTCCGCGGGCTCGATCTGACTTGGGACGACTTCGCGGTGGCATGCGTGCACCAGGTGTCGTTGCCCTACCTGGAGATCTTCGCCGAGGGCGCGGGCGTGCCGCGCGACAAGCTGGTGGTGACGCTGCCCGAGCACGGCAACGTGGCATCCGCGAGCCTGCCCCTGCAGCTGGTCACCGCGCAGCGCATGGGCCGTTGCGGTCCCGGCGACCTCGTCGCGTTGGTGGGCCTGGCCGGTGGAGTGAGCCTCGGTCTCGTGGTGGTGCGGCTGTGAGCCTGTGGGTGGTCGTGCCGGCCTACAACGAGGAACGCTCCATCGTCGCGACGCTGAGATCTCTTGCGGCACAGGAGGACCAGGACTTCACGCTGGTCGTGGTGGACAACGGCTCGACCGATTCCACGGTGGACCTGGTGCAGCGGTTCCATCAGGAGAATCCGGGGCTGCGGCTCGAAGTCGTGCACGAGCCCCAGAAGGGCACCGGCGCGGCGGCGGACACCGGGATGCGCCACGCCGTCGCCCAAGGGGCGCGATGGCTGGCACGCACGGACGCCGACTGCCTGCCGGCACCGGACTGGACGGTTCGGATCAAGGCCGCGCTGGGCAGCGGACTTCGACTGGTGTCAGGGCAGCTCCTGCCGCGCGAGGACGAAGGGGTTCGGGCTGTCACGCGGTGGGTGCTCATCGTCGCCGTCGAGGTCGCTTCGGTGTTCGGCAAGGTGAGGTCGGGCAACCGAGATCCCCGCTACCTGGGGCCGTACGTGATGACGCCCGGCTGCAACATGGCGATCACGGCCGAGTTGTACGTGCTCGCCGGTGGGTTCCCGCGGTCGAAGATCGAAGACCTGCACGAGGACCGCGCCCTCGTCAACGCCGTTCGCCTGCACACCACAGCCTACGGGCGGCGGCGGGACGTCGTCGTCCACGGCTCGTCGCGGCGGGCGCGGGCATGGGGGTTGCGCAGGACGCTCGCTTGGTACGCCGACCACCGCTACCGGCCGGACGTCGTGGACATCCGATGAACTGGGAGTCGAGGCTCCACCTGGCCGCGCACCCGGTCGCCTACCCCTTGGTCCGCGCCGTCGGCCGCATCGCACCGGTGGTGCGCGTACCGCGGGTCGGGGTCGTGGTCAGCGACGCCGCACTCGCGAAGGAAGTGCTCAACGACCCGGAGCACTTCACCAAGACCGGACCTGGGTCACCTGCGGACCTGTGGACGCCTGTGGTGGGCCCGACCGTGTTGCTGAACATGGAAGGCGCGGCGCACGGCGACCTTCGGCGCAAGCTGTCCGGGCTGTTCACACCGCGCAGCGTGTCCGATCTGTGCGGGGCGGTCCTCGACGCACCGGTGGAGGAGTTGCGGAGTGCCCTGAGAGCCGGCCGTCCGGTCGACCTGGTGGCCGTCGTGCGGCGGCTGGTGGGTGCGGTGATCTGCGAACTGGTCGGACTGGACGTGTCCGAGGCGGTGGCAGCACACGTGGCAGGGACCGCGATCACGTCGGCGATCCGGCTGGGCCGCCGGTCGCTGACGCCCGCGCAGGTGCTGCGGTACCGGCAGTCGCTGGGTGTGCTCACCCGGCCGGCCGCGCGGGCGTGGGCCGCCGGTGACCCGACGACTGTGCCGGGCCGGATGCGGCAACTCGGACTGACCGAGGAGGAGGCGCTCGGCGCGGTAGCGGCGTTCGTGCTCACGGGGACCGAGACGTTGGTGTCGTACGTCCCGCGGCTGGTGGCGTTGCTGCACGACTTCGGCTGGCTGGACCGGCTGGCCGCTGACAGGAGCCGGGTCGACGACGCGGTCGCCGAGGCGCTGCGGGTGACCGTGCCTTCGCCGGTGATGCTGCGCAGCGTGGCCGCGGACTCCCGGATCGGCCGGGTGCGGGTGCGGGCGGGCGACCGGGTGGTGATCGCGACGATCTCGGCGGCCAACGCGTTGGGGGCCTTCGATCCAGAGCGTCGGCACCCGCCGCAGATCAGGCAGCTGTGGTTCGGCGCGGGACCGCACTTCTGCCTGGGCATGCCGCTGGCTCAAGCGGAGATCCGCGCGGTGCTCGGCGCCGTGCTCGACGCAGCCCCTTTGTCCGTTGTGGACCGAAGCGCCGCCCGGCGGGTGCTGATCCCCTCCTACTCGAGACTGGTGGTGCGCCGTGGCTGACGACCTTCTGATCGGGGTGTTGCAGGCGGCCAGGCGCCACAGCCGGAGGCCTGCGCTGACCGACGGACGCGGAAGGACGACGACCTACGCCGAGCTGGCCGACCGCGTACTCGGCACAGCGCACCGGTTGCGCTCAAGGGGCTTCTCGCCCGGAAGCCGGATGCTGTTCTCCGTGCGACCAGGGCCCGACGCGATCGTCCTGGCTCTGGGAACCGTCGCGGCCGGCGGCACGGTGGTGTTCGTCGACCCCGGCGGCGGGCAGGAGCTCTTCACGAGGCGCACCGACCTGGCAGGGCCGGCGTGGGTGGCGGCGGAGTCCCTGCTGTACGCGGCGAGCGCACCCGGCCCGGTGCGCGCCTTGGCTCGTCGCAGGGGTGTGCTCCTACCGGACTACACCTCATTACCGGTGCGGTACATCAGATCCGGGCCATGGCTGCCCGGTGTACCACTGCGCGCGGTGTCCACCCGGCGGCTCGCGAAACCAGTTGCCGGCGCGCCACTGCCCGACCCCCGACCAGACCAGGACGCCGTGGTCGTGTTCACCTCGGGCACCACGGCAGAGCCGAAAGCCGTTGTGCACACCAGGGGTTCGCTCGCGGCCGCGCTGAACGTGCTGGCGACGCGGTGCGAACTGGGTCCGGACGCCCGAGTGCACACCGACCAGATGATGCTGGGACTGCCCGCGCTCATCGCGGGTGGGCACTGGTCCATGCCGCCCTACGGGTTCGCGCCCGCCGCCGAGCCCGCCGCGCTCGCGGCCGGCCTGGAGGGCGCCACCCACACCTTCCTGGTGCCTTCCGACCTGGCCGCGATCCTCGACAGCGGGGTCGCGCTGCCACGGTCGCTGCGCCAGGTGTTGCTGGGTTCCGCACCGGTCCTGCCACCTCTGCTGCGACGTGCACGAGCCGCGCTGCCAGGGGTCGAACTGCTCGCCGTGTACGGCATGACCGAGATCCTTCCGGTGGCGATCGCGACCGCCGAGGAGAAGCTCGCGCACGACGGCGACCTCCTCGGCCGGCCGCTGCCGGGCGTGCGCGCACGCGTCGCCGAGGACGGGGAACTGATGGTGTCCGGGCCCAACCTGTGCCGCGGTTATCTGGGATCGCCACCGTTGACAGAGCACGCCACCGGCGACCTGGCTCGTCTGGAGGGCGACTTGATCGTGCTCACCGGCCGGAAGAAGGACATGATCCTCCGCAAGGGGACCAACGTGTATCCCGGCTTGTACGAACCGGCCATCGCCCGCCTGCCGGGAGTCGCGGCCGCCGTCATGATCGGCGTGCCGGACGAGATCGGCGACGAGCGGATCGTGCTGGCACTCGTGCCCGCCCCTGACGCCGGCCGCGGACTGGCCGCGCGGGTCCAAGCCTCGCTGCCAGAACTGATCGACGTCTACGCGCTGCCCGACGAGGTCGTGGTCCTGCCGGAGCTGCCGCTGTCGGGCCGCAACAGGAAGATCGACCGATCCGCCCTCCGTGCGAGACTGGCTCGCTGATGCGGATCGCGGTGACGGGGGCGACCGGCTTCGTGGGCGGGGCGGTGCGCCGTGCCGCCGAAGCACGGGGTTGGCAGGTGCACGCCTACGGGTCACGTTCGTGGGACATCACGGCGGGGCCGCTGATCGACCCGCCAGTCGTCGACGCAGTGGTGCACTGCGCCGCTGCCGTGACCGACTGGGGTTCTCCTGCGGAGATCCGGCGGGTGAACGTCTCCGGTACTCGAAGCGTCCTGGAGACCTTCCCTGGCGCACGGTTCGTGCACATGTCGTCGGCGAGCGTGTACGACCCGTTCAGGCCGACCATCTCGGCGATCGAGTCCACCGCCCCGGTGAGTCGCTACCTCACCGCTTATGGTGCGACGAAGGCCGAGGCCGAGGGAGTGGTGCTGGCACGCCCGAACAGCGTCGTCCTCCGCCCCCATGCCGTCTACGGCCCGGGCGACCCGACACTGCTTCCACGGGTGCTGAGCGCCATCCGCGGCCGGACCTTGTTCCTCGTGGGCAACGGGCAGGCGCTGCAGTCGCTCACGTCGATCGACAACCTCGCACGAGCCAGCCTGCTGGCCTGCACCGGCCGACCCGGCGTCTACAACGTGGCGGACTCTTCGCCGGTCGTACTGGAAAGTGCGTTGCGGGACCTACTGCGGGAACGTGGCCTGGACGTCCGGATCCGCTACCTCCCCCTGGGACTCGCCTGGTCCCTGGCAGCGATGGCCGAGCCTGTCTGGCGACTGGCGGGCCGAGCCAGGCCTCCCCGCCTGACCAGGTACGCCATCAGCCACCTGGCAAGCGAGCGCACCCTTGACATCACAGCCGCCCGGACGCGCCTCGGCTACGAGCCCGCACCGACGTCTTTTGCCGGCGCGGCAACGTGGTGAGAAGAAGACGTCCGGCGACGGGAAGATCGTTCCTATGCAGCTGGACGGGCGACACTTGGCCGAGACGCACCGACCAGCCAATCCACTGTGGACAGAAGCTGGTGAGCAAGCGCGGGTCACGGCACTCCCGCGAAGTCCGAGGATCGCGCGCACGAGCAGATCAGCGCAGATCGGCCGTGCGTGCGATGAGATCCGCGGTCAGCGGTCCCTGGTGGAAGGGGAAAGTGTGTGCGCCCGGCACCGTCGTGGACCGCCCGTCGGGTGCTGCCGCGGTGAGCCGGTCGAGCCACGACTGCGGCGCGAAGGCGTCGTGTTCGCCGCGGGCGAGGAGGACGGGGCACCTGACGCCGGTGATGACCCGCTCGGGTTCGTCGCGCTGCGCGGACCGGACGAAGCGCGTCAGGGCCCTCGGACCTCCCCGCAGGTAGTAGGGCAACGTCACCCGCCACAGACCAGGCGGCTCGTGGCGGGAGTTGCGGGCGAAGCCGCGCGCCAGTCCACTGAGGACACGCTGCTCCGGCGGAAAGGTGGGTCCCAGCAAGGCCAGCGCACCGACGCGATCCGGATGTGCCGCAGCCACGTGCAGTGCGGCCTGCGCGCCCGTGGAATGCCCTGCCAGCACGACGGGACCGTCAGCGACCCGCGTGAGCCACGCCGACACCGTCTCCGCGATGGCGGGGATCTCCGGAGGGCAACCCTGCGGACCTCGACGGCCGAAGCCGGGTAAGTCGAGCAGAATTGTTCGCGCCCAGCCGGCACAGGCATCGACCGCGCCCATCAGGTAGCCCAGCGCTCCCAGGCCGGGTACGACCACTACGAGCGGACCCGAGGTGTGCTCCCAGCCCGCCTCCAGGCTCCGCACCTGCCGCCCCGCCACGTCGTCCCACCGCTCCCGGCAAGGTCGTCGCAGGTCGTTCGGCATGGGCGTCCTCTCCTCGGAGACGTGGTCCACCAGAGGACTACCGCCTGAACCGGTGAGGAAACGTGATCGTGCTCGTGTTCGCCGGGCACTGGCCGCACAACGGCTCCAGCGGTGGCTCGGCCTCGACCCGTCGGCCGCGTCTAGGTGCGCAGCACCGGCGTCGTCGGCAGGTAGCCGGGTGCCCGCCGTGCCGAGGCCGCGCGTTCGAAGGCCGCCGCGAACCGCAGGACCGCCTCGTCCTCCCCGTGTCCGCCGATGAACGACACGCCGATGGGCAGCGGCCCGGCGAACCCGGCCGGGACGGTGACGTCCGGGTAGCCCGCGACCGCGGCCGGCATGGCGGTGCTCGGTCCGGGCGCGTCACCGGCGTCGGCGGCGCAGGCGGGACCATTGGTCGGTGCCATGATCACGTCCAGGCTGTGCGCGGCGAGCACCTCGTCGATCGACCGGCGCGCCAGGCCGGTCGCCGTCCGCCGCTGCTCGAGGTAGGCCGAGTCGGTGATCGGCGGCGCCTTCTCGGCGTCGTGGAACAGTTCCTGCCCGAACTCGCTCAGCTCGATCGGGTCGGTCTCGTTGAACTCGATCAGTTCGCGCAACGTCTGCGGCACGCCGGGCCGGGTGCGGAGGTACTGCTCCAGGTCGTGCTTGAACTCGGCGAGCAACGCGGGTCGTCCGGCAGCGTCGATGCGGTCCAGGTAGGACAGCTCGACGTCGACCACCACGGCGCCACAACGCCGCAGGAGCGCCACCACGGACTCCACGACCTGGTCCGTCTCGGCGCCGAACCCCACCTGGCGCCACACGCCGACGCGCGCACCCCGCAGCGTGGCGGGCGTGAGCAGGTGGTGCACCTCGCGACCTTGCAGGACCGACGTCAGGATCGCGGCGTCCACGACGTGCCGCGCCAGCGGACCCGCCGTGTCCTGCCTGGTCGAGATCGGCACGATCCCGGTCCCGCTGATTCTGCCGAGAGTGGGTTTGAACCCGACGACACCTGCGTGACCCGCCGGGGACACGATGGAGCCGTTGGTCTCGGTGCCGACGGCGACCTGCGCCAGTGACGCCGCCACCGCCACGGCCGAGCCCGACGACGAGCCGCTCGGGTTGCGGTCCAGCACGTGCGGGTTGACGGTCTGCCCGCCGACCGCGGACCAGCCGGAGACCGCCCACGGCGAGCGGAAGTTCCCCCACTCCGTCATGGCCGCCTTGCCCAGCACGACGGCACCGGCGGCGCGGAGGTGTGCGACGAGCCCGGCGTCCTCGCGCGGCGGCACGTGCAGCGCCCGGGATCCGGCCGTGGTCGCCAGGCCGGCGGTGTCGATGTTGTCCTTGAGCAACACGGGAATGCCGTCCATCAGTCCACGGGACTGCCCGCACGCCCGCCGCAGGTCGCTCTCCTCGGCCTGACGCAACGCTGTCGGGTCGACGGCGAGCACCGACCGCACCAGTCCGTCCACGAGGGCGATGCGGCACAGGTAGGCGCGGGTCAGCTCCGCCGAGGTCAGCGTGCCGTCCGCCATCCGACGGGCGAGCACGGGGATCGTGGCCAGATCCAGATCCAGGTCCAGGTCCGGACCGGCGTTGATCGCCGGTTCGCCGGCGGACAGGAGCTGCATGTAGACATTGCCGGGCCCACAGGCCCCCCACGTCAAGGCACAGGTGGCCACGGCAAACGTGCTCTTGCTCACACACGGGTCCGGCTCGTCGAGCGTGATCGTCCGCGATCGGGGTATTCGACTGCCACCTGTCAGGTGAACCGTCCAAGGAGGACTCGCCATGTGTGGGATCGCCGGTGAGGTGGTGGCGGATCAGGCGGACGTTCCGGACGTCGGCGCGGTGGAGCGCATGACGCGGTCCATGTGGTCGCGGGGACCGGACGGCGCGGGTCACTGGTCGGAGGGACGGGTCGCGCTCGGGCACCGAAGACTGTCGATCATCGACCTGTCCGACACCGGCACGCAGCCCATGGTCGACGACGAGCTCGGGCTCGCGGTGGCGTTCAACGGGTGCATCTACAACTACAAGGAGCTGCGCGCCGAGCTGTCGGACCGGTACCGCTTCACGTCCACCAGCGACACCGAGGTGATCCTGAAGGCCTACCACCGCTGGGGTGAGCGGTTCGTCGAGCACCTCGTCGGCATGTTCGCGATCGCCCTGGTCGACCGGAGGCGCGACCGCGTGCTGCTGGTCAGGGACCGGCTGGGCATCAAGCCCCTCTACCTGGCCGAGGTGCGCGGCCGGACGCGGTTCGCCTCCACGCTGCCCGCGTTGCTGGCCGGTGGCGGCGTCGACACCGAGCTCGACCCGGTCGGCCTGCACCACTACCTGACCTGGCATTCGATCGTTCCCGCGCCGCGCACGGTCCTGCGTGGCGTGCGCAAGCTGCCGCCTGCCACCATCCGCGTTCTCGAACCGGGCCGGGCACCGCGCGACCACGTCTACTGGCGGCCGTCGTACACACGGCGGCCCGAGCACTCGGGGTGGACCGCGCAGGACTGGCAGGACGCCGTGCAGGAGGCCTTGCGCGTCGCGGTCCGGCGGCGCACCGTGTCCGACGTCGAGGTGGGCGTGCTGCTCTCCGGCGGGCTGGACTCAAGCCTGCTGGTCGCCCTGCTGGCCGAGGAGGGGCAGCGGCCCAGCACGTTCAGCATCGGCTTCACCGGCCGCGACGGCGTGGACGGCGACGAGTTCGTCTACTCCGACGCCGTGGCGCAGAAGTTCGGCACCGACCACCACCAGCTGCACATCGGTGACGAGCAGATCGCCTCGGCGGTCGAGCACGCAGTCGGGTCGATGAGCGAGCCGATGGGCAGCCACGACGTCACCGCGTTCCACCTCGTCTGCCGCGAGGTGTCCCAGCACGTCAAGGTCGTCCAGTGCGGACAGGGCGCTGACGAGGTGTTCGCCGGCTACCGCTACCACCAGCCCGCGGCGGGCGCGGCACGGCAACGGGTGGCCGAGGTGTTCCGCGAGGCGTTCCACGACCTGACCCACGACGAGCTCTCACAGCTCGTGGAAGCCGATCGGCTGCCGGACCACGACGTCAGCGGCGAGCTGATCGCCCGTCACCTGGCCGCTCCCGGCGCGGAGACTGCGCTGGACGCGGTGCTGCGCACCGACACCCACCTGCTGATGCCCGACGACCCGGTCAAGCGGGTCGACAACACGGCGATGGCGTGGGGCGTCGAAGCGCGCGTGCCGTTCCTCGACCAGGACCTGGTGGAGCTGGTCGCGGCGTGTCCTCCCGAGCTGAAGTCCGGCCAGGGCGGCAAGGGGATCCTCAAGGACATCGGACGCGACGTGCTGCCCGTCGACGTGGTCGACCGGCCGAAGGGCTACTTCCCGGTGCCCGCGCTGACCCGGCTCGACGGCGAGGTCCTCGACCTGCTCCGGTCGGTGCTCGGCTCCCCCGCCGCCCGCCGTCGCGGCCTGCTGCGCCCCGGTTACGTCGACGCCCTGCTCGCCGACCCGAACGGCCAGGCGACCAAGACCGGCGGGAACGCGCTGTGGCACCTGGGCGTGCTGGAGATGTGGCTGCAGCAGCGCGGCATCGGCTGACCACCGCTACTCGCCGCCGGTGGTCAACCGGCTTCCGGCGAGGGGACCTCGGAGCGCATGCGGAGCGGCAGGAGCGTGCCCATGGCGGTGGCGCGCGGCATGTGCTCGACGGTCCCGCCGGCCACCGGGCTGATCCTGCGGTGGACGGTGCGGCGCGTGGGCGTCGAGCAGACCGAGCAGCGGCTCCACCTGCCCGCCGCAGTAGGTGCGGCGCTGACGATCCGCGCCGCTTCCGTCGCTGTCCAGGAGCTCCAGACCATGCTCCACCAGAGGCAGGTCGCCGTTGGCGTCGAGCACCGGCATCAGCCGGCGCACCAGCTCGTCCAGCAACTGCCGCACCGGCAGCGCCCGGCCGGACAGCACGTCCCAGACGCGTCCCGTCACACCGTCCCTCGCGGCACGCCAGCAGGCCTGCCGCAGCACCTCGGCGGGCACGGGAACGGCCTGCACACCGCGTTCGACGTCCATCACCGCCGTCGCGACCAAGGCACGCACCAGCGCCGCCAGCAGTGCCGCGTCGCCGGCACTCGGGGCGACGTCCGCGACACGCACCTCCACGGTCGGCAGGTGGTCGGACGGCCGGACGTCCCAGTAGATCATCGCCCGGTCCAGTGCGGTGCCTGCCTCGATCACCGTGTCGCACACGGACTCGTAGTGCTCCCACGAGGTGAAGTAGGGCGGCGGGCCGGACACCGGCCATCGCGACCACACCATCGACCGCCAGCTCGCGAAGCCGGTGTCCACACCCCGTGAGAACGGAGAGTTCGCCGTGATCGCGCCCAACACGGGCAGCCACGGTCGTACGTGGTTGCAGACCTGGACCGCGGTCTCCCTGTCCGGCACGGCGACGTGCACATGACATCCGCAGATCAGCTGTTGCGCGGCCAGCGCTCCGAACTCACGTGCCAGCCGCCGGTACCGCAGGCTGTCCGTGATGACACCGGTCGCGTCGCCCAGCGGCGGCGCCCCGACCGCGATGGCACGGCACCCGGCCGTGCGCGCGGCCATCGCGACCGCGGCGCGTGTGTCGAGCAGTTCACGCCGAACCTGCCCGGCGTCGCGGCAGACCGTGGTGTTGGTCTCAACCTGGGCCCTGGTCAGCTCGTAGTCCAGCTCGAGCCCGTACAGCTCCCGCGCGACGGAGACCACCTCGTCCGACCGGTTCACCGCCACCCCGGTCACCGGGTCGACCAGGAGGAACTCCTCCTCCACACCGACAGTTGGACTCCACACGTCATTCGGGCGCGCGTGTTCCACGATCTCACCGCCTTGCTCGTAGCGCGAACACCACCGAGGTGGTTCCGGCGCCTGCTTCACCGGCGGAGGCTGCCGATCGTCGTCACGAGCGGGCATGAGTCGAATTCCCAGGTGAACGGCCGCGAAACGTCCCGATCGTGGTCAGTGACCGTCCTGTTGGGACTGACCGGCCACGTCGGGCTCGGGCAGCGGCGACAGCGTGGCGGCGCACGTGGTCCGGTGGCGTCTTCCTGTCACGGCCACCAGGGCACGCCCACACGTCGACGGCAGTTTGCCTGGTCATCGCAGGGGTAGCCGGGCCACGACCGAAGCGGTTCCCCACCCTCATCGGGAGTCGGCATGTCCAGAACCGAGATGACCACGCGCACGCCGGTGCAGAAAGCGGCTCTCGCCGTCGCCGCCGTGTTCGCGCTGGTCGGCATCGCCGGGTTCATCCCCGGCCTCACCACGAACTACGACACCATGACGTTCGCCGGCCACGAGTCGCAGGCGATGCTGCTCGGCGTGTTCGCGGTGTCCATCCTGCACAACCTCGTGCACCTCGCCTTCGGCGTCGCCGGGTTCCTGATGGCCCGGACGGTGAACGGCGCGTACTGGTACCTCGTCGGCGGCGGCGCGGTCTACCTCCTGTTGTGGCTGTACGGCCTGGTGATCGACCACGACAGCTCCGCCAACTTCGTACCGCTCAACAACGCCGACAACTGGCTGCACCTGCTGCTCGGCGTCGGCATGATCGGCCTCGGCCTCGCGCTGCGCCGGTCACCCCGCAGGCACTGACCACCTCAGGACCACTCCGGTGGGTACCGCCGGCGCGGAGGGCAGTCCCGCGTCGGCGGCTTCGCCGACGCGGTGGTGCGCCGCCGGGCCGCTCTGGAACGATTCCGGATTGCGCTTGCCTGCAGTGCGGTTAAACTCGCATGCAAGCGGTTCAGCCCGCAGCTGCTTCCTTCGTCCGGCTCACGGCCCGACATCCTTGCCGGGCTTCCCACGGCAGCCGGACGCAACGCCCTCGTGCGTTCACGAGGTGAGGAGGCGCTGGCTGCCATGTCGAAGATCTTCGTTCAGCCGCTGCACGTGCAGCGAGAAGTACACGGGCTCGCAATCGTCGTGCGTGCCGCTGGAGAAGTGGACCAGCAAACCATTGCCGTGTTGCGCACCGAACTGCAGACCGCCCTCGCGATGGCGACACCGTCGTTCCCGGTTGTGGTGGATCTGACCGGAGTCCGGTTCTTCGGGTCGGCCGGGCTCAACCAGCTACTGGTGCACCACCGGCGCGCCGCCGCCGAGAAGATCCCTCTGCGAATCGTCGCGGCGCATCGTGCGGTGCTGCGCGCGATCGAGATGACAGGACTCGACCAGGTCCTGGAACTGCATGCGAACGTGGAGCAGGCTTTGTCCCTCGATCGGTACGCCCGGACCGCGAGCTGAGCCGCCTGCGGTCGCGGTTCGAGACAGGCAGGAGGCCGACGGCAGGCTCTTCTCAGCGCAGCTCCGAGTGCCGCACGCTGATGATGTGACTCGTGTCCAGCACCGACACGGTGCAGTCGGGCTGCATGATCGGCACCCACGTGTGTGACGTCTGCGGGTCCACCACGTGCGCTCCGATGACCACCCCGTGCACGAAGACGGACGGGTGCATCACATCGGGGTTGAGGTAGGTGACGACCGCACGGCGGCCGGGACAAGGCTTGGTCGCCATGGCGACTCCAGTGAGTTCGAGGCGCACGTCGGTCCAGGCGCCACGGTCGAGACGGTCCAGGTAGCGCCGGCTGTTCGACGTGCCGGTCGGACGTCATGATCCACACCCGTTCCCCGCTTCCCCGCAATCTCGATCCGCCCACCCCGGGTGTCGAGGAAGAGTTCCTGATCGTCGATGCCGCCACCGGTTTCCCCCTCCCCGTGGCGAGCGAGGTGATCGACGTGGCGAACGGCTTCGGCACCGGCCTGCAGCAAGAGATCACCCGCGCGCAGGTGGAGAGCGCGACCCCGCGGAGTCGTGCCGTCGGCCGGGGTACGCCGATCTGTTGCCCGATCGACGAGTCACCCAGATGAACTCGCTCTGGCATGTGTCGCCCCGATTTTGCAGGGTAGTCAACGCCCTGCACGGCGGAACCACCACGCGGCGTCGAGGGGAATCATGACCACGTTGAAGCCGGCACCGGTCGTGCCGCTCCCCGGTGCGGCGGCACGGGGCCGCAAGGGCTCCACGTTCCTGAAGCTGTTGAACACCACCGATCACAAGCTGATCGGGATCATGTACATGATCACGTCGTTCGGGTTCTTCATGGTCGGCGGTGTGATGGCGCTGCTGATGCGCGGCGAGCTGGCGCGGCCGGGCCTGCAGTTCCTGTCGAACGAGCAGTACAACCAGCTGTTCACCATGCACGGCACGGTGATGCTGCTGCTCTACGCCACCCCGATCGTGTTCGGGTTCGCCAACTTCGTGGTGCCGTTGCAGATCGGCTCGCCGGACGTCGCCTTTCCCCGCCTGAACGCCTTCTCCTACTGGCTGTTCCTGTTCGGTGGCCTGATCGTCGTCGGGTCGTTCCTCACCCCGGCGGGCGCCGCCGACTTCGGCTGGACCGCCTACACGCCGTTGTCGAGCGCGGTGCACTCGCCCGGCATCGGCGGGGACCTCTGGATCTCCGGGCTCGTGGTCGGCGGTCTCGGCACCATCCTCGGCGCGGTCAACATGATCACCACCATCGTGTGCCTGCGAGCTCCTGGCATGACCCCGTTCCGGATGCCGATCTTCACCTGGAACATCCTGATCACCAGCATCCTCGTGCTGCTCGCGTTCCCGATCCTCACCGCCGCGCTGCTCGGGCTGCTGGCCGACCGGCACTTCGGCGCCCACGTGTTCGACCCCGCCAACGGCGGCGTCATCCTGTGGCAGCACCTGTTCTGGTTCTTCGGCCACCCCGAGGTCTACATCGTCGCCCTGCCGTTCTTCGGCATCGTCAGCGAGATCTTCCCCGTGTTCAGCCGCAAACCGCTGTTCGGCTACAAGGGCCTCGTCTACGCCACCATCGCCATCGCGCTGTACTCCGTCGTCGTGTGGGCCCACCACATGTACGCCACCGGCGCCGTACTGCTGCTGTTCTTCTCCCTCACGACGTTCATCATCGCCATCCCGACCGGCATCAAGTTCTTCAACTGGATCGGCACGATGTGGAAGGGCCAGCTCACCTTCGAGACGCCGATGCTGTTCAGCCTCGGGTTCATCGTCACGTTCCTGTTCGGCGGCCTGTCCGGCATCCTGCTCGCCTCACCGCCACTGGACTTCCACGTCACCGACACCTACTTCGTCGTCGCCCACTTCCACTACGTGCTGTTCGGCACCATCGTGTTCGCCACCTACGCCGGCATCTACTTCTGGTTCCCCAAGATCACCGGCCGGATGATGAGCGAACCCATCGGCAAACTGCACTTCTGGACCACCTTCCTCGGCTTCCACGGCACCTTCCTGGTCCACCACTGGCTCGGCAACCAGGGCATGCCCCGCCGCTACGCCGACTACCTGCCCAGCGACCAGTTCACCAACCTCAACACCATCTCCACCATCGGCTCCTTCGTGCTCGGCGCGTCCGTCCTGCCGTTCGTCTACAACGTCTTCCGCAGCTACCGCTTCGGCGAACCGGCCCGGCACGACGACCCGTGGGGCTTCGGCAACTCGCTCGAGTGGGCCACCACCTCACCCCCGCCCCGGCACAACTTCCACGAACTGCCCAGGATCCGGTCCGAACGCCCCGCGTTCGAGCTGCACTACCCGCACATGGTCGAACGCATGCGCGCCGAATCCCACGTCTCCATCACCAAGCCAGGACCGGCGGGCATCGACCAGACCACGGAGAAGGTGCTCGCCCCGACCGACCGCGAAACGGAGCACTGAGCCGTGGACGCCGCCCGCGAACTCCGAGAACTGCGCCGGATCGAACGCTGGCTCACGGTCAACGACCCCGAGCTGGCTGCGGCGTTGTCCGCACACGGCACCGAACCGCGGACGGCGAACCGCCGATCGACACGGCTCGCCGTCGACTTCCTCGGAGCGGCGTGCGTGATCATCGGTGCACTCATCGGACTGTTCATGTTCGTCTTCGTGGGTGTGCTGGTGCTGATGATCGGCGCATGCCTGCACGCCACGTGCCGGCGTCGGCGCCGCCGAGGTGCGATCTCGCCGTGACCGGAACGACCCGTACCGTCGCCGCATCGCTGCTCCAGCCGGAGGCGACCGCGCGCCGGGCGTCCGTGAAATGCGCGATCAACGGTGAAACCGTTGCACCGGACCGAGATCCCGGATAGGTCGCCCGTAGTCGGGTACTCGAAGCGACATGATGAAACGCGCGTTGTGGGAAGGACTGCTCGCCGGTACCGCCGGGGTGTTGGTGATGACGCTGGGAGAGAAGGTGGAACAGCGCCTGACCGGCCGTCCCGACTCCCACGTTCCGGCACGAGTGCTGCAACGGCTCACCGGCATGCGGGAACGCCCTGGTGGCCGGCAGCCGGTGCCGGTCAACCTGGCGATGCACCTCGGCCAAGGCGTGCTGCTCGGCGTGCTGCGCTCGGTCATGGCGCACGCCGGGCTACGAGGCCCGTGGTCCTCAGCGAAGTTCGCCGTGGTCCGGCTGACCAACGACCAGATCCTGGAGAACGCCACCGGCGTCGGCGCCCCGCCCCCGACCTGGCCCCGCCGCGAACTGGCGGTGGACCTGCTGCACAAAGCCGTCTACGCCGTGACCACCGGTGTCGTCGCTGACGCCTTGGCCGCCCGCTCCGGTCCCGGGCCCGGGCAACGCCACGCCGCGGTACTGCCCGGCCGCCACTCCGGCGTCGGCCCACTGCCCCGCACGCGTGCCCACACCCGGTAGCGCGAACGGCCCACCGCACCACCGACTGGAGGACTCCTCGCCTGATGAGCGAATCCGCCGGGCACGCCCTACCGCCCTCTGCACCGGAACCCGCGACCCTGCCCGGACGATCGTTGGTCGTGTGCGCGGTGATCGGCGCGGCGCTGATGGCCGCCGTTGACGAGATCGTGTTCCACCAGATCCTGGCCTGGCACCACTTCTTCGACCGGTCCACCCCGGCGGTGGGGCTGGTGTCGGACGGGCTGCTGCACACCGCCGAACTGCTGGGCCTGGTGGCCGGGTTCGTCCTGTACGCCGACCTGCGCCGTCGTGACGCCCTCGCCCCCGCTCATGCCTGGGCCGGACTGTTCCTCGGGTTGGGCGGCTTCCAATTGTTCGACGGGATTGTCGACCACAAGGTGCTGCGCCTGCACCAGGTCCGCTATGGCGTGGACTTGCTGGTGTACGACCTGGTGTGGAACGGCGCGGCGCTGGCTCTGTTGGCGGTGGGCATCGTCCTCGCCGTGCGCGCGCGTCGACGGGCCAGTTCGTGAGCGGTCCTCACCTGCACCACGTGCCCACCGCGGCGCCTCCAGGACTGATCGGGATGGTCATCGCGGCGACGGCATTGCTGGCCGCGGCTGCTTACCTGGCAGGCGGTACCCGTCTGCGCCTGCGCGGTGACGCCTGGCCGAGGTGGCGAGACGCCTGCTTCACCGCCGGGTGCGCCGTCCTGGCGTACGCGCTGCTGGGACCGCTGCCAGGTGGCCCGTTCACCGCCCACATGGCCCAGCACCTCGTGATGGCCATGATCGCCCCAGTGCTGGTGGTGCTGGCCCGCCCGCTGACTCTGCTGCTGCGGGTGCTGCCGGTGCGGCCACGGCGCACGCTGCTGGCCGTGGCGCACTCCGCTCCAGCGACCGTGCTGGTCTTCCCCCCACTGGCGGCAGTGCTGGATCTCGGCGGTCTGTGGCTGCTCTACCGAACGTCCTTGTTCGCCAGCCTTCACCACCAGCCGCTGCTGCACGCCGCGGTTCACACCCACGTCGTGGTCTCGGGGCTGCTGTTCACCTTCGCCGTGTGCCAGCTGGACCCGGTCAGGCACCGCTGGAACCTCACCTGGCGCGCCACGGCCCTGCTGGCCGCCGGCACCGCCCACGCCGTCCTGGCCAAAGCCCTCTACGCGACACCTCCGCCGGGCACCGCCTTCACCACCACTGACCTGCACACCGGCGCACAGCTGATGTACTACGGCGGCGACCTGGTCGAACTCGCCCTCGCCGCGATCATCGCCGTCCAGTGGTACACCACCACCGGCCGCGCCCGCACCCGCCGGCTTTCGCGCGTTCCGGGGTAGCCGATCGGTGCGCCCCGAACGGCTACGCCGGAACGGGATGACTTCCGATACGCCGTTGTAGCCAGTCGAACGATCTACCGATCCCTTCGATTCTACGGCGAAAATCGAGTCATCCAATCGGACGACATCGCTGCCAGTCGGCGAATCTAAGGAATTTCGCATGAGCCTGCCCGGGCATTGGTGGAGCGCTAGTCAAGGTTATGTCTCGGAGATTCTTTCGCTGTTCGCGGCCGAGCCGGAGCGCGATGTCGTCCATTGGCGCGGCCGAGCCTTCTCCGGTGGCGACCTGATCCATTCCGTCACGGAGGCGGTTCTCGCGCTGCGCGAGCGCGGAGTGGGCAAGAAAGATGTGGTGGCGATTCTGCTCGCGCCCAACAGCCCTGAGATGCTCACCGCGCGGTATGCGACGCATCTGCTCGGTGCCGCCGTGTGCTATTTGCGGACCACGAATCCCGGCACCAAGGCCACGGTCCTCCCGCTCGACCACCAGATCCAGATCCTGCGCGACACCGGTGCCGTGACCATTTACGCCGACGGTGAGACGTCGGAACGCGCGGCCGAGCTCGCCGGCAGCACCGGGATCGCGGTGACGCGGCTGGGCGAACGCGGTGACGGTGTGCCGGTCGCCGTGTCGTGGGACCCGGACGCGTTGGCCGTCATCAGCTACACGAGTGGCAGCACGGGGCGCCCCAAGGGCATCCGGTTGTCGGGACGGGCGTGGGACGCCACGTTGCGCGCGTGGATGGACCTCGGCCGTGCGGCCGGCTGCGAGTCGATGCTGGTGTCGACGCCGTTGAGTCACGGTGTCGCCGCGATGACGGACGCGGTCCTCGTCATGGGCGGAGCGCTCCACCTGCACGAGAGCTTCGACGTCGAGAAGTTCGTGCACACCGCGGCCACGGAGAAGGCGGTGTCGTGGACGTTCATGGCGACGAACCACGTGTTCCAGCTCATCGACCACCTGTACGAGCGCGGAATTCGTGACCGTGACGCGGTCGAGGCCGCGGGCCTGTCCTCGCTGAGGCGGATCATCTACGGCGGCAGCCCCGCCGCACCCGCCAGGGTCGCGCAGGCGTTCCGGCTCTTCGGTCCCGTGCTGGCGCAGGGGTACGCGACGACCGAGAGCGGCCGGATCACGACCCTCACCCCTCTCGACCACGGTGACCCGGAGATCGCCGCCACGGTCGGGAAACCCTTCCCCGAGGTGGAGGTCGTCGTCTGCAACTCGGACTCGGGTGAGCAGCTGGCGGTCGGGGAGATCGGCGAGGTGCGCGTCCGCTCGCCCCAGCTGATGGACGGCTACCACGGCGAACCGGAAGCGACCGCACGAGTTCTTCGTGACGGCTGGTACTTCACCGGGGACATCGGCTTCTTCGACGAGCGGGGGTGCCTGACCCTCGTGAGCCGGGTGGCCGACGTCATCAAGGTTCACGGCGTCAAGGTGCACCCCATCGTCGTCGAGGCGGAGATCCTGGCCCATCCCGGCGTCCGGCACGCCGCCGTCTACGGCGTGCGCGACGAGGACGGCAGCGACCACATCCACGCCGCGATCGAATGCGATCCCGGCGAGATCGACGTGGAGAAGATCCGCACCGGAATCGCCGAAGCGCTGTCCTCGATCCACGTGCCGGAGACCGTGCACGTCTTGGCCACGCTACCGATGAACAGCAACGGCAAGCCCGACAAAGTTCTCCTGCGGTCGAAATCCGTCTAGCGCAGTCTTTCTGATTCGCACGTAAACCCAGCCGCTACGTCGAGAAGGCAAGTGAATGAACCACCACCTGGCGTCGTACCTGAGCGGGCAAACCGCTGATGATCTTGCTGGCAGCAAACGGGAATTCCTGGAGATCGGCCGCAAGTCCGGCAACTACCCCATGGCCTCCGCGCGGCGCGACGGCGTGGACTCGGAAGTAAGCGTGTGGTGCAGCAACGACTACCTGGGAATGGGCCAGAACCCCCAGGTGATCGCCGCCATGCAGGCCGCGGTCGACACCCACGGCGTGGGCTCGGGCGGTTCCCGGAACATCGGCGGGAACAACCACCACCACGTCCTGCTGGAAAAAGAGCTCGCGGATCTGCACGGCAAGGAAGCCGCGCTGCTCTTCACCTCGGGGTACACGGCCAACGAAGGCTCTCTCACGGTGCTGGCAGGCATGCCGAAGGACACCCTCGTGTTCTCCGACGCGAAGAACCACGCCTCGATCATCGACGGCCTGCGGCACAGCGGCGCGAAGAAGTTCATCTTCCGGCACAACGACGTCGCCCACCTGGAGGAGCTGCTCGCGGCCGCTCCCGCCGACGCCCCGAAGTTCATCGTCGCGGAATCGGTCTACTCCATGTCGGGCACCGTCGCGCCGCTCGCGCAGATCGCCGGCCTCGCGGACGAGTACGGTGCCACGACCTTCATCGACGAGGTCCACGCGGTCGGCATGTACGGCCCGCAGGGCGCCGGCATCGCCGCGCAGGAAGGCATCGCCGACCGGTTCACGGTCATCATGGGCACCTTGGCCAAGGGTTTCGGAACGATCGGCGGCTACATCGCGGGTCCCGCGGCGCTCGTGGACGCGGTGCGCACCTATGCGCGCTCGTTCGTCTTCACCACCTCGCTGCCGCCGTCGGTCGCGGCCGCCGCACTGGCGTCGGTCCAGTACCTGCGGTCCTCCGATGCAGAACGGAAGGCGCTCGCGGAGAACGCTCGGTACCTGCACAGCCTGCTGATCTCGGCCGACATCCCGTTCCTCTCGACGGACTCCCACATCGTCTCGGCCTTCGTCGGTGACGACGACACCTGCAAGAGGGCGTCCCAGTTGCTGTTCGAGCGGCACGGCATCTACGTCCAGTCGATCAACGCCCCCAGCGTTCCCACGGGCGAGGAGATCCTGCGGATCGCGCCGTCCGCCGTGCACGACCAGACCGACGTCGAGAACTTCGCCCACGCCCTGCACGGCATCTGGAAAGAGCTGAACATCCCGACCGCGAGCGCCCGAGACGCGCGATGACCACGTCTGTCGCCGCCGTGCTGGCCGACGCGGCGGCGCGGCGACCCGATCACCCCGCGGTGATCCACGACTCGGAGCACTTCACCTACGGGTGGCTGTGGGACCAGGCGCGGCGCTACGCCTCCTTGCTGCGCGCCGACGGGGTGCGGCCGGGAGACCAGGTGGCCGTGCTCCTGGCCGACACACCGCGGTTTCCGATCGCCTACTTCGGCGTGCTGGCGGCCGGTGCCGTCGCGGTCCCGCTGAGCGTCCTGTCCACCGCGGCGGAGATCCGTCACGTGCTGACCGATGCCGGCCTCCGGTTTCTCGCGACCGACAACTCCTCGCTCCCACAGGCGGAAGAGGCGGCGGAGCGACTCGGCACGGTCCTCCTCGCCGTCGACCCGGACAACGCGGAGAACACCGACCCGATCGACGGATTCGAGAGCCGGGCACCAGACGACGTCGCGGTCGTGTTCTACACGTCCGGCACGACGGGCAAGCCGAAGGGGGTGATGCTCACCCACCGCAACATCATGCACAACGTCGAGGGGATGATCACCACCCCGTACGCGTTCCGGAGTGACGACGTCCTGCTCGGGTGCCTGCCGCTCTCCCACGGCTTCGGCCAGATCTGCGGCATGCTCACCGGGTTCCGCGCCGGTATCTCCATCGTCCTGATGTCGAAGTTCTCCGGACGGGACGCTCTCGCGCTGATGGCGGAACACCGGTGCACGGTGTTCATGGGCGTGCCGACGATGTACTTCGGCTTGCTCGACGCGGTGCACCGCGGAGGTCCGGTTCCCGACCTCGACCGCGTGTTCAGCGGAGGATCCGCGCTTCCGGTCAAGACCCTCGACGACGTCCGGAGCACGTTCGGATGTCCCGTGTACGAGGGCTACGGGATGACCGAGACCTCCTGCAGCGTCGCCTACCACTACCCCGGACTGCCCTTCCGTCCCGGAACGGTCGGTGTTCCGGTCAACGACGTCACCGTCGGCATCACACTGCCGAACGCCGGCGGGATCGAGCTCCTGCCCGTCGGCGAGGTGGGCGAGATCGTGGTGAGCGGCCCGACCGTCATGGCCGGATATCTCGGTCGCCCGGATCTCACCGCCGAGGTCCTGGTCGGCGGCTGGTTCCGCACCGGCGATCTCGGGAGGCTGGACGACGACGGCTACCTCTCGGTGGTGGGCCGGAAGAAGGACCTGATCGTGCGTGGCGGCTACAACGTCCATCCACGCGAGATCGAGGAGGTTCTCGTCCAGCACCCGGCCGTGGCACAGGTGGCGGTCATCGGTGTCCCGCACCTCGCGCTGGGCGAGGAGGTCTGGGCGGTGGTCGTGCCGGCCCGGCCGGAGGACGTCACCTCCGGATCCGGTGACGAGATCGTCGAATGGGCCAGAAAGCGCGTCGCCGCGTACAAGTACCCGCGTCGCGTCGAGTTCACCGACGCGCTCCCGACGGGGCCCAGCGGAAAAGTTCTCAAGCGGCTGCTCGTCTCGAAATACGAGTAGGCCGCCACAGCACCGGTTCGTCGCGTGGCACCCGCAGCGCCGCGGGTGCCACGCCTCCGCGCAAGCATCACTTCGCACACAGGTGGGGCAGCTCGACAATGGTTGAAATCCCAGAGGACACGTCGGTATCGACCGAGGCGATCGCCATCGTCGGCGCATCCTGCCGGCTGCCGCACGCGGAGAACCCCGCCCAGCTGTGGCGGCTGCTGCGCGACGGCCGCAGCGCGATCGGCGCACCTCCCGCGAGCCGCCCAGGGCTGCCCGACCGGCCGGGCGGACATCTGGACGACGTCAGCGGCTTCGACGCGGGCTTCTTCGGCATCGGCCCGCGCGAGGCGGAGTCGATGGATCCGCAGCAGCGGCTGATGCTCGAACTCGCGTGGGAGGCGCTGGAGGACGCCAGGATCGTCCCGTCCAGCCTCGCCGACACCCGGACCGGTGTCTTCGTCGGTGTCATCGCCGACGACTACGCCGCCCTCACGCACCAGCGCGGGGCCGACGGCATCACCCGTCACACGCTGACAGGTCTCAACCGCGGCATCGTCGCCAACCGGATCTCCTACACCCTGGGCCTGCACGGGCCCAGTGCGGCCGTGGACACCGGCCAGTCCTCCTCGCTGGTCGCGGTGCACCTGGCGGTCGAGAGCCTGCGCCGCGGCGAGTCCACCACCGCCATCGCGGGCGGCGTCAACCTGAACCTGGTGCCGGACAGCACCATCGGCGCGGAACGGTTCGGCGCACTCTCACCGGACGGTCTCAGCTTCACCTTCGACGCGCGGGCGAACGGATACGTGCGCGGTGAGGGCGGCGCGTTCGTCGTGCTCAAGCCACTGCACGCCGCCGTGGCGGACGGCGACCCGATTTACTGCGTGCTGCACGGCAGCGCGATGAACAACGACGGCACGACCGAGGGCCTCACCGTGCCGAGCCCGGCGGGCCAGCAAGACGTGCTGCGCCAGGCTTACGAGCGCGCCCAGGTCGCCGCGGAGCAGGTGCAGTACGTCGAACTGCACGGCACGGGGACCAAGGTGGGCGACCCGATCGAGGCGTCCGCTCTGGGTGCGGTGCTCGGTGACGGCCGCGTGACCGGAGCCGAGCTGCGCGTCGGTTCGGTGAAGACCAACGTCGGACATCTGGAAGGTGCCGCCGGCATCGTCGGCTTGCTCAAGGCGGCACTGTGCATCCGCCACCGCGAGCTCGTGCCGAGCCTCAACTTCGAGACCCCCAACCCGGACATCCCGTTCGACGAGTTGAAGATCGCCGTACAGCGAGGGGTCGAGCCGTGGCCGCGGCCGGACGAGCCGCTCTACGCAGGTGTCAGCTCGTTCGGCATGGGCGGCACGAACTGCCACGTCGTGCTTTCGGACTGGCGCACCGAGCCTGCGGTGGAAGGGCTTCCGGCGCCGGGGGTCGTGCCGTGGGTGGTGTCGGGCAGGTCGGCCGAGGCCGTGGCTGCTCAGGCGGGGCGGCTGCGGTCGTTCCTGGAACAGCGTCCGGAACTGGACGTGGCGGCGGTCGGCCGTTCGCTCGCGGTGTCACGTGCCCGTTTCGATCATCGCGCGGTCGTCGCGGGAGAGACTCGCGAAGAGCTCCTGGCAGGTGTCCAGGCGCTGGCCGAAGGCAAGCCCGCGGCCCGCGTGGTGTCGGGTCGCGCGATTCCCGCCGGCAGGGTCGCGTTCCTGTTCTCGGGACAGGGCAGCCAACGCGTGGGCATGGGCCGTGAGCTGTGTGCGAGCGAACCGGTGTTCGCCGCCGCCTTCGAGAAGATCGTTGCAGCCCTTGATGTTCATCTGGATCGTTCGCTCACTGCGGTGATCGGGAACGAGCCGGAACTGCTGGAACGGACGCTGTTCACGCAACCGGCGTTGTTCGCGGTCGAAGTGGCGCTGTTCCGCCTGCTGGCGCACTACGGGGTCGAGCCGGACTACCTGGTGGGCCACTCGGTCGGCGAACTGGCCGCCGCCCACGTGTCAGGCGTGCTGTCCCTTGACGACGCAGCACGCCTCGTCTGCGCGCGAGCGCGCTTGATGGACGAGGTGACCGCGGGCGGCGCGATGGTCGCCCTCAACGCCGGCGAGGAACGGGTCTCGCAGTGGCTCGAGGGCCGGCCGGGCGTGGACGTGGCCGGGTTCAACAGCCCTGGCAGCACAGTGGTTTCGGGCGACGAAGCCGCGGTGCTGGAGGTCTTGGAACTGGCACGCGCAGAGGGCGTCAAAGCGACTCGCCTCAAGGTGAGCCACGCCTTCCACTCCGCACACCTCGACGCAATGCTGAACGACCTCACCGAGGTCGCGCGTGAGCTGACCTACTCGGCACCGCGCATCCCGGTCGTGTCGAACGTGACCGGCGAGCTGGTCGACGAGTTCACGCCGGAGTACTGAAGTGGCGAGTGCGGTTCGCCGACGGCATCGCGACACTGGCCCGCCTGGGCGTGACGGCCTTCGTGGAACTGGGCCCGGACGCCACGCTGGCCGGCCTGGCGGGTGAGTGCCTGCCAGACGCCGTGGTGGTCCCGGTGCTGCGCCGGGACCGTCCCGAGAACCGTTGCCTGGCAACAGCTTTGTCCGTGGTGCACGTGCACGGCGTGAGCGTGGAGTGGGAGCGGTTCCTGCCCGGCGGGGGTGTGGTCGATCTGCCCACGTACGCCTTCCAGCGCCAGCACTTCTGGCTGGACGGCTCGGTGACGAGGCAGAGCACCCCGAAGCCGTCCGCGCCACGAGGCGATGAGCTGGAACTGGTGCGTGCGCACGTGGCAGCAGTGCTCGGCCACGGATCCGCGCGAGACGTGGACGTCGACACGACCTTCAAGGACCTGGGCTTCGACTCCCTCTCGGCCGTCGAGCTCCGGAACTCGCTGAACACCGCCACCGGGCTCTCGCTGCCCTCCGGCCTCCTCTTCAACCACCCGACCCCGGCCGCGCTCGCCGAGCACCTCGGTGGCCGGCGGCACGATGACGAGGCCTACCAGGCGGTGGCCCTCGACGAGCCGATCGCGATCGTGGGCATGGCGTGCCGGCTGCCGGGCGGAGTCGCCTCTCCCGAGGACCTGTGGCGTCTGGTCAGCAGCGAGGTCGACGCCGTCGACGGGTTCCCGGCCAACCGCGGCTGGGACCTCGACTCGCTCTTCACGACAGATCCGGACAGTCCCGGCAAGACCTACGCCACCACGGGTGGCTTCCTGCACGACGCCGACCAGTTCGACGCCGAGTTCTTCGGCATCAGTCCCCGCGAGGCGGCGGCGATGGACCCCCAGCAGCGGTTGCTGCTGGAGACGGGCTGGGAGGCCTTCGAACACGCGGGGATCGACCCGGCCGTGGTGCGAGGCACCCGCACCGGCGTGTTCGTCGGCGCGACGGCACAGGAGTACGGGCCACGGCTGCACGAGCTGTCCGGCGGGCACGAGGGCTATCTGCTGACGGGCAACACCGCCAGCGTCGCGTCGGGACGGCTGGCCTACACCTTCGGCTTGGAGGGGCCGGCGGTCACGGTCGACACGGCGTGTTCGTCGTCGTTGGTGGCGCTTCACCTCGCCGCTCAGTCGCTGCGTCAGGGCGAGTGCTCGATGGCGCTCGCCGGTGGTGTGACGGTGATGGCGACGCCGGGCATGTTCGTGGAGTTCTCCCGGCAGCGCGGGTTGTCACCGGACGGGCGGTGCAAGGCGTTCTCGTCGTCGGCGGACGGCACGGGCTGGGCCGAGGGCGCGGGCGTGCTGGTGCTGGAACGGTTGTCGGACGCCCAGCGCCACGGTCATCGGGTGCTCGCGGTGATCCGCGGTTCCGCGGTGAACCAGGACGGTGCGAGCAACGGTCTGACGGCACCGAACGGGCCGTCGCAGGAGCGCGTCATCCGGGCCGCACTGGCCAACGCACGACTGTCCGCGTCCGAAGTGGACGTGGTGGAGGCGCACGGCACGGGCACGCGGCTGGGCGACCCGATCGAGGCCCAGGCGCTGCTGGCCACCTACGGCCAGGCTCGCCAGGAGCCGCTCCGGCTCGGTTCGCTGAAGTCGAACATCGGTCACACGCAGGCCGCGGCGGGCGTCGCGGGCGTGATCAAGATGGTCATGGCCCTGCGCAACGGAATCATGCCCACGACCCTGCACGTCGACGAACCCACGCCCGAGGTCGACTGGTCGGCCGGCACTATGCGACTCCTCACGCAGGCCCAGCAGTGGCCGTCGCTCGACCGCCCGCGCCGGGCGGGCGTCTCGTCCTTCGGGATCAGCGGGACCAACGCACACCTCATCGTCGAGCAGGCCGCCGAAGTCGACGCTCCGGCGGGCGACCCGCCGAGTGTGGTGCCGTGGCTGGTGTCCGGCAGGTCGGCCGGAGCTGTGGCGGCTCAGGCGCGACGGCTGTCGTCGTTCCTGGAGGAACGCCCTGAGCTGGATGTCACGGCAGTGGGCCGTTCGCTGGCGTCACGTGCGCGCTTCGACCATCGTGCGGTCGTCACGGGAACGACCCGCGATGAGCTCCTCGCGGGCGTCCGCGCGCTGGCCGAGGGCGCCGCGGTGCCGGAACGCGTGGTGCCCGGTGGCGCGGTGGCGTTCCTGTTCTCGGGACAGGGCAGCCAGCGCGTGGGCATGGGCCGCGAGTTGCGTGCGAGTGAGCCGGTTTTCGCCTCCGCCTTCGACGAGGTCGTTGCAGCGCTTGACGTGCACTTGGATCGTTCGCTGGCCGCGGTGATCGGGAACGAGCCGGAGCTGCTGGAACGGACGCTGTTCACGCAACCGGCACTGTTCGCGGTCGAGGTGGCGCTGTTCCGCCTGATGGCCCACCACGGCGTGACACCGGACTACCTGGTCGGCCACTCGGTCGGCGAACTGGCCGCCGCCCACGTGTCAGGCGCGCTGTCCCTCGAGGACGCGGCACGTCTGGTGTGCGCGCGAGCACGCTTGATGGACGAGGTGACCGCAGGCGGCGCGATGGTCGCTCTCAACGCCGGTGAGGAGCAGGTCTCGCAGTGGCTCGAGGGCCGGCCGGGCGTGGACGTGGCCGGGTTCAACAGCCCTGGCAGCACAGTGGTCTCCGGTGACGAAGCCGCGGTGCTGGAGGTCCTGGAACTGGCGCGCGCGGAAGGCGTGAAGGCAACCCGCCTGAAGGTGAGCCACGCCTTCCACTCCGCACACCTCGACGGAATGCTCGAAGAGCTCACCGAGGTCGCGCGTGAGCTGACCTTCTCGGCACCGCGCATCCCGGTCGTGTCGAACGTGACCGGCGAGCTGGTCGACGAGTTCACGCCGGAGTACTGGGCGGTTCAAGCCCGATCCGCGGTGCGGTTCGCCGACGGCATCGCGACACTGGCCCGCCTGGGCGTGACGGCCTTCGTCGAGCTGGGCCCGGACGCCACGCTGGCCGGCCTCGCGAGTGAGTGCGTGCCGGACGCCGTGGTGGTCCCGGTGCTGCGCCGAGGGCATCCGGAAGAGCGTGCTCTGACAACGACTCTGGCTGCGATGCACGTGCACGGCGTGAACGTGGAGTGGGAGCGGTTCCTGCCCGGCAAGGGTGTGGTGGACCTGCCCACGTACGCCTTCCAGCGCCAGCACTTCTGGCTGAACGCCCCGCGTTCCGGTGGTGCGGGCAGTCTCGGTCTGACCGCTGTGGACCACCCGCTGCTGGCAGCGGTGATCGCGGAGCCGGACGGCGACGGTGTGCAGTTCTCCGGATCGGTGTCGTTGGCGACGCATCCGTGGCTGGCCGATCACGCGATCGGCGGGACGGTCCTGGTTCCGGCGACGGCGTTCCTGGAACTGGCGGGTCACGCCGCCGAGCAGCTCGGACACGCCACCGTCGAGGAGCTCACCCTCCAGGCGCCCCTCGCGCTCAGCGGAACCGCCGCCGTCCCGATCCGGCTGACCGTCGACCGGGGCGATGCGCGCGGCGACCGCCAGTTCACCGTGTACTCGAGGACCGGTGAAGAGCAGTGGACCGCCCATGCGGCCGGTCTGCTCACGACCTCCTCCCCCGCGCCGGAGGTGTCCCTGGACCAGTGGCCCCCGGCCGATGGCATGGCCATCCCGCTGGAGGGCGTCTACGACCACCTCGGCGACCTGGGTTACGGGTACGGGCCGGCCTTCTCCGGTCTGCGCGCGGCCTGGAGCGACGGGGACGACCTCTTCGCCGAAGTCGTGCTGCCCGAACAGCTGCACGACGAAGCCGGTCGTTTCGGTGTGCACCCCGCACTCCTCGACGCGGCCCTGCACCCACTGGTGCTCGTGCTCAAGGCCGAGGAGGACGACGGCAGCACGATCCACCTGCCGTTCTCGTTCTCGCGCTTCGCCGTGCACGCCGTAGGTGCCACGGTGCTGCGAGTCCGCTGGACCCGTACCGGCCAGGACACCGCGAGCCTCGTCGTCGCGGACGGGACCGGCGCGCCGGTGGCGGCGATCGAGGCGGTCTCCCTGCGGCCGATCACCCGCGACCAGCTCGCACCGGCGGGTCCGGCCGTGGAGTCCCTGTACCGGGTGGCCTGGGAGCCACTGCCCGCGATGGAGCCCGCCGCCGGACAGCGGTGGGTGCGAGTGGGTGAGGCACCGCACGCCGACCTCGGCGCGCTTCGTGCCGCTGTCGACGCGGGCCTGCCGGCGCCGGAGTTCGTGGTGGTCGGCACCCCGGAACTCGACGACTCCGGTGATGTCCTCGCGCAGACCCGCATGACGACGGCGCGCGGCCTGGAGCTCGTGCAGGAGTGGCTCACGGCTCCGCAGTTCGCCGAGAGCCGCCTGGTCGTCGCCCTGCCGGACGACGCGCTGCCCGCGGCCGCGCTCGTGGGCCTGGTCCGCACCGCCCAGTCCGAGCAGCCGGGCAGGCTGGTCCTGGCTCACCTGGACGAGGGCGGAGCGGAGCTGCTGCCGGTGGTGATGGCGTCGGGTGAGCCCGAGGTCGCGGTGCGCGGTGGTGAGCTGTTCGTGCCGAGGCTGGCGCGTGCGGCGGGCGCGGTCGCGGGTGTGGAAGGCCTGGATCCGGACGGCACGGT
Source organism: Lentzea californiensis (assembly GCF_024648825.1). Lineage (GTDB taxonomy): Bacteria > Actinomycetota > Actinomycetes > Mycobacteriales > Pseudonocardiaceae > Lentzea > Lentzea californiensis. The sequence goes on along the minus strand of NZ_JANBBE010000010.1, from coordinate 88,537 downwards.
CCTGGTGACCGGCGGTCTGGGCGCGCTGGGTCGCCTGGTGGCACGGCGGCTGGTGACCCATCACGGTGTGCGGCACCTGCTGCTGGTGAGTCGTCGTGGTGGTGAGGCTCCGGGTGCCGCGGAGTTCGTGGCGGAGTTGGCGGAGCTGGGCGCGCGTGCCTCGGTGGTCGCGTGTGACGTGTCGGACTTCGACGCGGTGGCGGGTGCGCTGGACGAGGTCGACCTGACCGCCGTGGTGCACACGGCGGGCGTGCTGGACGACGCGACGGTCGGATCGCTGACGGCGGGCCATCTGGAACGGGTGATGCGTCCGAAGGTGGACGCGGCCTGGAACCTGCACCGCCTCACCCAGGACCACGACCTGTCCGCGTTCGTGGTCTTCTCGTCCATCGCGGGTCTCATCGGCAACGCCGGTCAGGCGAACTACGCGGCCGCGAACACCTTCCTGGACGCTCTCGCGCGGTACCGCCGGGAGCGGAACCTGCCCGCCACCTCTCTCGCCTGGGGTCTGTGGGACAGCGACGGAGGCATGGCCGGAGGGCTCGGGGACGCGGACGTCGCGCGCTGGAAGCGAAGCGGAATCGTCCCGCTGGAGCCGGAACTGGGCATGGCCCTGTTCGACGCCGCGCTGGGTTCGGCGGAGCCGCTGCTGGTTCCGGCCGAACTGGACCTGGGTGCGTTGCGCGCCCTGGCCGAGCTGCCCGGCCTGTACACCGGCCTGGTCCCGGTACGCCGCAGGCAGGCGGCGGGTGCCACCGCCATCGGCTCGTCCTGGGCCGACCGGACGAGCCGGCTGCCAGTGGAGGACCGGACGCGGGAAGTGCTCGAAGCGGTGCGGAAGTCGGCCGCCCTGGTGCTCGGGTACGGGGCCGGGACCGACGTCGATCCGGGCAAGACGTTCAAGGACGCGGGCTTCGACTCGCTGACCGGTGTCGAGTTCCGCAACCGCCTGGGTGAACTGACGGGTCTGCGGCTGCCGGCCACGCTGGTCTTCGACAGTCCTTCGCCCAGGGCGGTCGCGGACTTCCTGCTGGAACGGCTCGACGCGTCCGGAACGGCCGTCGCCCCGCCGGTGGCGGCCCACGACCTGGGGCCGGACGAACCGATCGCCGTGGTCGGCATGGGGTGCCGTTATCCGGGTGGGGTCGAATCGCCCGAGGACCTGTGGCGGCTGGTGGCCGAGGGCCGGGACGCGATCGACGAGTTCCCGGTGGACCGCGGCTGGGACGTGGAGGGCCTCTACGATCCGGACCCCGACAAGATCGGCAAGTCGTACACGCGCAGGGGCGGATTCCTCTACGAGGCCGCGGATTTCGACGCGGAGTTCTTCGGTCTGAGCCCGCGTGAGGCGATGGCGACGGATCCTCAGCAACGCGTGCTGCTGGACGTCGTGTGGGAGGCGTTGGAGCGAGGAGGCATCGACCCCGCGACGCTCCGCGGTTCCTCGACCGGTGTGTACGCGGGCGTGATGTACAACGACTACGGGTCGCGGTTGAGGAGTGCCCCGGAAGGGTTCGAGGGGCATCTGCTGACGGGCACGATCTCGAGTGTGCTGTCGGGCCGGGTGGCCTACACGTTCGGTCTGGAGGGGCCTGCGGTCACGGTCGACACGGCGTGCTCTTCGTCGCTGGTGGCGGTGCACCTGGCGGCTCAGGCGCTGCGCCGGGGTGAGTGCTCGATGGCGCTCGCCGGTGGCGTCACCGTGATGTCGACGCCCAACACGTTCGTCGAGTTCTCCCGCCAACGCGGCCTCTCGGCGGACGGGCGGTGCAAGGCGTTCTCGTCCTCGGCGGACGGCACCGGCTGGGGCGAAGGTGCCGGTGTGCTGGTGCTGGAACGGCTGTCGGACGCGGAACGCAACGGACACCACGTCCTGGGCGTGATCAAGGGGTCGGCGGTCAACCAGGACGGTGCGAGCAACGGCCTCACCGCCCCGAACGGACCGTCGCAGCAGCGGGTGATCCGGCAGGCCCTCGCCAACGCGGGGCTGGAGCCCTCGGACGTCGACGCCGTGGAGGCACACGGCACGGGAACCCGGCTGGGCGATCCGATCGAGGCGCAGGCGCTCCTCGCCACCTACGGCCGGGAACGGTCCGGCGACCAGCCCCTGTGGCTCGGTTCCATCAAGTCGAACATCGGTCACACGCAGGCCGCCGCAGGTGTCGCGGGCATCATCAAGATGCTGATGGCGATGCGCAACGGCGAGCTCCCGGCGACGTTGCACGTGGACGAACCGAGCCCCGAGGTCGACTGGTCGGCGGGCACGGTGCAGCTGCTCACACAGGCGCGGCAGTGGCCGGAACCAGGTCGCCCGCGTCGTGCGTCGGTGTCGTCGTTCGGCATCAGCGGCACGAACGCGCACGTGGTCCTGGAACAGGGACCGGAACCGGTCGTCGCCGATGAGCCCGTCGTAGCGGGACTTCCGCTGGTGGTGTCCGCCAGGAACGAGGCGGCGCTGGCCGCGCGGGCAGGGCAGATCCGCGCACTGCTGGCCTCGCGGACCGTGGCACCGGCTTTGGTCGCTTCGGCTCTGGCGACAAGGGTTCCCCATCTTCCGTTCCGCGCGGCCGTGTCCGGTGTGGACGGTGACGGGTTGCTGGCGGGTCTCGACGCACTCGCTTCGGGGGGAACCGCCGCGAACCTGGTGCAGGGGGTGGCCTCCGGTGCCGGCAAGACGGTGTTCGTCTTCCCCGGTCAGGGATCGCAGTGGCAGGGCATGGCGGTCGACCTCTTCGACTCCTCCCCCGTGTTCGCGGCGCGGCTGGCGGAGTGCGAGCGCGCTCTGGCGGCGTTCACGGACTGGTCGCTGCTGGACGTGCTGCGCGGCGCGGAGGGTGCACCTGGTTTCGACCGGGTGGACGTGGTGCAGCCCGCGTTGTGGGCGGTGATGGTGTCGCTGGCGGCGTTGTGGCGATCGGTGGGCATCGAGCCGGACGCGGTGGCCGGTCACTCGCAGGGTGAGATCGCGGCGGCGGTGGTCGCCGGTGCGTTGTCGCTCGACGACGCGGCGAAGGTCGTCGCGTTGCGCAGCCGGTCGATCGTGCGGCTGGTCGGCACGGGCGGCATGGTGTCGGTCGCTCTGCCGGCCGGCGAGGTTCGCGAGCTCATCGCCCGGCGGGGCGGCGCGATCGACATCGCCGCGCACAACGGTCCCGCGAGCACTGTCGTCTCCGGTGACCCGGAGGCGCTGGCCGGCCTCGTCGCTCGATGCAGGGCCGAGGGACACCGCTCCCGCACCATTCCGGTCGACTACGCCTCGCACTCCGCGCACGTCGACCTGCTGGAGGACGAACTGCGGGAGCTGCTGGCCGGAATCACGCCGCGCACCAGCGACATCACGATGTTCTCCACCGTCACCGGGCAGCCGCTCAACGGTGAGGAGCTCGACGGCGGGTACTGGTTCCGCAACCTCCGCCGGACCGTACGGCTGGACGAGGCCACCCGTGCCCTGCTCGGCGACGGGCATCGCGTCTTCATCGAGGTCAGTGCCCACCCGGTGCTCACCTCGGCCCTCAGCGACACGGCCGACGAGGCCGGCGTGGACGACGCGGTGGTCGTCGGATCGCTGCGGCGCGACGACGGTGGACGGGATCGTTTCCTCGCCTCGGTCGCGGAGGCGCACGTCAACGGCGTGGTGGTGGACTGGCCGGCGGTGGCGGGTCCCAGCGTCCCGGTCGACCTGCCCACCTACCCGTTCCAGCGGCAACGCCACTGGCTCGACGCTCCGCAGCTCGCCGGGGACGCGGGCGGGCTCGGTCTGGCCGCCGAGCGCCACCCGCTCATCGGTGCGGTGCTCTGGATGGCCGACGAGGACAAGCTCGTCCTGAGTGGACGGATCTCACGACACGGGCAGCCGTGGCTGGCGGACCACGCCGTGGCGGGCACTGTGCTGCTCCCCGCCAGCGCGTTCGTGGACCTCGCCGTCCTGGCGGGTGACCACACGGGTCTCGACCAGCTCGACGAGCTGACGTTGCAGGCACCGCTGGTGCTCGCGGGCGGCGGCGGGGTGCAGCTCCAGGTCGTGGTCGACGCTCCGGACGAGGAGGGCCGGCGCGCGCTGTCGTTCCACTCCCGCCCGGAGCCCGAGGCCGACGTGCCGCCCACGCCTTGGGTCCTGCACGCCACCGGAGCACTGGGCCGCGCGGAAGCGGGCACAGGCTTGGTGGACGCGTCTGCCTGGCCTCCCGCCGGCGCCGAACCGGTGGACCTGTCGGCGGTGTACGACACGCTCGCCGAGCGGGGCTTCCAGTACGGCCCCGTCTTCCAGGGGCTGCGGGCTTTGTGGCGCGCGGGCGAGGAGGTGTTCGCCGAGGTCGCGTTGCCGGAGGACGTCGCCGCCGGCGAGTTCGGGATCCACCCGGCTCTGCTCGACGCCGCGCTGCACCCGCTGGCGCTGGCCGAGGACGGCCGGCTGGTGCTGCCGTTCGCCTGGACGGGCGTCCGGCTCCTCGCGGTGAACGCCAGCGTGCTGCGCGTGCGGATCACCCCGAACGGCTCGGGTGCCACGTTGTCCCTCACCGACACGAGCAACGCACCGATCATGACGGTGGAGTCCCTCAGCCTGAGGCCCGTCGATCCCGCGCAGCTGGCCGGTCCGTCCACACCGGACCGGCCGCTGCTCGAGGTGGAGTGGGCGGTCGCCCCGGACGGCCCCGCGATCACGCGCTGGGCCGTGCTCGGCGACGGTCTGCCCGCCCCTGCGGGCACCTACCCAGACCTCTCCGGCGTCGTGGACGTTCCGCGGGTGGTCGTGGTGCCCTTGCCCGGCGAGGACGGGCCGCGTGCCACGGCACACCGCGCCCTGCGGCTGGCTCAGGAATGGCTCGCACACGAACGGTTCGGCGACGCCCGCCTGGTCTTCGCGACCCGTGACGCGACCACCGCCCGCACGGAGGCCGGCCTCAGCTCGGCTCCGGTCTGGGGGCTGGTGCGCACCGCGATGTCCGAGCAGCCCGGCCGGTTCGGGCTCGTGGACGTGACGACGTGGGACCTCTCCGAGGACGAGCTGGGCCGTGCGCTGGCGGTACCTGGAGCACAGGCGAGCCTCCGGGACGGAGCGCTGCTGGTACCGCGGCTGGTCAAGTCGCCCGCGACGAACCAGGCCGCGCCCGCGATGAACCCCGAGGGCACCGTGCTCATCACAGGTGCGACCGGCACGCTGGGACGGCTGTTCGCCCGCCACCTCGTCTCCGAACACGGCGTGCGGCACCTGCTGCTGGTGAGCCGCCGCGGCCGGGACGCCCCGGGAATGCTGAAGCTGGAGGCCGAGCTCATCGCCCACGGAGCCGAGATCTCCGTGGCCGCCTGCGACACGGCTGACCGTGCGGCACTCGCCGGGGTCCTGCGGGGCGTTCCCGCCGAGCACCCGCTCACCGCCGTGATCCACACCGCCGGTGTGCTCGACGACGGCACCCTCCAGACCCTGACGCCCGAGCAGCTGGACACCGTGCTGCGTCCCAAGATCGACGCCGCCCGGCACCTGCACGAGCTCACGGCGGACCTCGAGCTGGACGCGTTCGTCCTGTTCTCCTCGCTGGCCGGCACGGTCGGCACCCCGGGACAGGCCAACTACGCGGCGGCCAACACCTACCTGGACGCTCTCGCGCTGCACCGCCAGGCGCTGGGACTGCCGGGCACGTCGCTCGCCTGGGGTCTGTGGGCGGACGACAGCGGGATGACCGCCCACCTGACCGACGCCGACCTGGCCCGCATGTCCCGCAGCGGTATCGCGCCGATCAGCAGCGACCAGGGGCTGGCGTTGTTCGACGCCGCCCTGGCGACCCGTCGCGCGGTGCTCGTCCCGGCACTGCTGAACCACACCGGACTGCGCGGGCAGCGCGAGGACGGCACGCTGCCCGACCTCTTCCACGGACTGGTGCGCCCGGCACGGCGAGCCGCGGCCGGCGAGCGGGCAGGCACGAGCTCACTGCGGGAACGACTGGCGGGCCTGCCTCCTCAGGACCAGGACCGCCTGGTGCTGGAACTGGTCCGCGGCACGGTGGCTTCCGTGCTGGGGTACGCCGACGCCGGTCAGGTCTCCCCCGACCGGGCCTTCAACGAGCTGGGCTTCGACTCGCTCAAGGCGGTGGAACTGCGCAACCGGTTGAACGTGGCGTCAGGGCTGAAGCTGCCCACGACCGTGGTGTTCGACTACCCCGACACCGTCGAGCTGGCGGGCTTCCTCCGCGGCGAGCTAGTCGCTCCGGGCGCCGAACCGGTGCTGGCACACCCGATCGCCGGCGCGGCGGACGAGCCGATCGCGATCGTGGCGATGGCCTGCCGCTACCCGGGAGAGGTCAGCTCCCCGGAGGAGCTGTGGGCGCTGCTGGCCGACGAACGCGACGCGATGGGGCCGTTCCCGCAGAACCGCGGCTGGGATCTGGACAACCTGTACGACTCGGACCCGGACCACGTGGGCACCTCGTACACCCAGCACGGCGGATTCGTCCACGAGGCAGCGGAGTTCGACCCCGAGCTCTTCGGGGTGAGCCCGCGGGAGGCCACGGCGATCGACCCGCAGCAGCGCCTGCTGCTGGAGATCTGCTGGGAGGCGTTCGAACGCGCGGGCATCGACCCGACCTCGCTCAAGGGCAGCCAGACCGGTGTGTTCGCCGGTGTCATGGCGAACGACTACGCGGCACGGCTGAAGGACGTCCCCGGCGCGTTGGAGGGCTACCTGTCGGTGGGCAGCACGGTCAGCGTCGCCTCGGGCCGGGTCGCCTACACGTTCGGCCTGCAGGGACCCGCGATCACCGTCGACACGGCCTGTTCCTCGTCGCTGGTCTCCATCCACCTCGCCGCGCAGGCCCTCCGCAACGGTGACTGCGGGCTGGCGCTCGCCGGTGGCGTGACGGTGCTGGCCGCGCCCACGCTCTTCGTCGAGTTCAGCCGGCAGCGCGGGCTGGCGCCGGACGGCCGGTGCAAGTCCTTCTCCGCGGAGGCGGACGGCACGGCCTGGGCGGAGGGCGCCGGAGTCCTCCTGCTGGAGCGACTCTCCGACGCCCAGCGCAACGGCCGCCGGATCCTCGGCGTCATCAGGGGGACCGCCGTCAACAACGACGGTGCGAGCAACGGTCTCACCGCCCCCAACGGTCCCTCCCAGGAACGGGTGATCCGCCAGGCGCTCACCAGCGCGGGGCTGGTCCCGGCCGACGTCGACGTGCTCGAGGCCCACGGCACCGGCACCACGCTGGGTGACCCGATCGAGGCCCAGGCGGTGCTCGCCACGTACGGGCAGCAGCGCGAAACGCCTGTCCTGATGGGCACGCTGAAGTCGAACATCGGGCACTCGCAGGCCGCGTCGGGTGTGGCCGGCATCATCAAGATGATCATGGCGATGCGGCACGGCGTGGTCCCGAGGAGCCTGCACATCGACGAGCCCACCCCGCACGTGGACTGGTCGGCGGGCCGGGTGGAACTGCTCAGCGCGGCACAGCCGTGGCCGGAGTCCGGACGTCCGCGCAGGGCGGGCGTGTCCTCATTCGGCATCAGCGGCACCAACGCCCACGTCATCGTCGAGCAGCCACCGGCGGTGGAGACCACCTCACCGGTCCCGATGCCGGTCGTGCCGCTCGTGTTGTCCGCGCACAACGACGCGGCTCTGCGGGCGCAGGCCGACCAGGTCGGCGCGGCTCTCGCGCACACCGTGGACCTGGCATCCGCGGGCGCCACCCTGGCCACCGGACGCGCCGGACTCCCCCACCGCGCCGTGGTGGTGGCCTCCACCGCCGAGGACGCGGCCGGTGGGCTCGCGGCGTTGAGCGTCCGCGGCACGCCCGTGGCCGGGCGTACCGCGTTCCTGTTCACCGGTCAGGGCAGCCAGCGACTCGGCATGGGCAGGGAGCTCCACTCCGCCTACCCCGTCTACGCCGAGGCACTGGACGCCGCCTGCGCCGAGCTCGACCGGTGGCTGGAGAAGCCCCTGCTCGACGTCGTGTGGGGCGAGGACCCCGAACTGCTGGACCGGACCGACTTCACCCAGCCCGCTCTGTTCGCCACCGAGGTGGCTCTCTTCCGGCTCCTCGAGAGCTGGGGGATGCGGCCGGACTTCCTCGCGGGCCACTCCATCGGCGAACTGGCGGCCGCACACGTCGCCGGCGTACTCCCACTGGCCGACGCGGCGAAGCTGGTCGCGGCCCGCGGCCGGTTGATGCAGGCACTGCCCCGTGACGGCACGATGCTCGCCGTCGAGGCGGACGAGACGGAGGTGCTCGGCCTGCTCGACGGACAGGAGGACCTGCTCGGCATCGCCGCCGTCAACGGCCCCACGTCCGTGGTCCTCTCGGGCGACACGGCCGCCGTCGAGGCGATCGGGGCGGAACTGGCCGCTCGAGGACGGAAGACCAAGCGGCTGCGGGTAAGCCACGCCTTCCACTCCCCGCAAATGGACGCGATGCTCGAAGACTTCCGCGCGGTCGTGCGGGAGTGCACCTTCACCCCACCCGCCATCTCGATCGTGTCGGCCCTGACCGGGAAGCCCGCCACCGCGGAGGAACTGGTCACCCCGGAGTACTGGGTCCGCCACGTCCGCCGGCCGGTGCGCTTCCTGGACGCGGTACGCGCGCTGGAGGCAGAAGGCGTGCGGACCTTCCTGGAGCTCGGCCCGGACGGCGTGCTCAGCGCCATGGGACAGGACTTCCTCGACGCGACGTCACTGCTGGTCCCGGTGCTGCGCGGTGGGCGCTCCGAGCCGCACACCGTCGTCACCGCCGTCGCCCACGCTCATGTACGAGGCGTTCCGGTGCAGTGGCGTGCCCTGTTCGGTGAGAGCGAGACCGCGGATCTGCCGACCTACCCGTTCCAGCGCCGGCACTACTGGCTCACGGAGGGGCCGGGCGGCGACGACGTCACCTCGGCCGGACTGGACTACACCCGGCACCCGTTGCTCGGAGCCGGAGTCCCACTCGCGGACTCCGACGGCGTCCTGTTCACCGGCCGGATCTCGGCCCGCAGCCACCCGTGGTTCGCGGACCACGCCATCGGCGGTACCCCGCTGGTCCCGGGGACGGCCCTGGTGGAGCTCGCCCTGCACGCGGGAGCCGAGGTCGGCTGCACGCGGCTGGAGGAGCTGACCCTTTCCGAGCCCTTGGTCCTCCCCGACAGGGGTGCGCTCCAGCTGCAGATCACCGTGGGCAGCCCCGACGCGCACGGCCGCCGTCCGGTGGCCGTCCACTCCCGTGCGGACCAGGACGTCTGGACCCGGCACGCCACCGGAACCGTGGTGGCCGCCGTTCCCGTCGGTCCGGACCCCGATCTGGCGTCCTGGCCTCCCGCCGCCGAACCGCTGCCGGTCGACGACCTGTACGAGCGCCTCGCCGACCGCGGCTACGCCTATGGCCCTGCCTTCCGAGGACTTCGGGCGGCGTGGCGGTCGGGTGACGACCTCTACGCCGAGGTTCAGGCCTCCGTCGACACCGACGGGTTCGCCCTGCACCCCGCGCTGTTCGACGCCTCGCTGCACGCGCTGCTCCTGGACGACGCGGCGGAGGTCCGGCTGCCCTTCTCCTTCTCCGGTGTCCAGCTGCCGGGGGCACGGCCCGGCACGCTGCGGGTGAAGCTCTCGGCCGGCGCGGTGCGCATCGCCGACGAGACGGGAGCGCTTGCCGCCACCGTCGAGTCGCTCACGTCGAGGGCACTGCCGACCGGTAACCCCCACGTGTACGCGGTCGAACGAACGGCGGTGGAGCCTCCTGCCGCGGGTGTCGTTCCCGACGGCGTCGTCTTCCGGGTACGCCCGGCCACTCCGCAGGAGACGGCCCAGGTCACGGAGGAAGTGCTGGCGGAGGTGCAGCGGTGGCTCGCCACCGACGCACCGGCCGGAGCACGACTCGCCGTGGTCAGCACGGGGGAACTGGGCCACAGCGCGCTGTCCGGACTGCTGCGGGCGGCCGAGTCGGAACACCCCGGGCGTTTCCAGCACGTGATCACCGACGGCCTGCCTGCCAGTGACGAGCTGCTGGCCGCGGCCCTGGCGGATCCCCGGCCGCGGCTGGAGCTCCACAACGGACGAACGCTGGTGACCAGGCTGGTGAAGGTGCCGCGACTCCCGGACGCCGTCGACCTGTTCGACCCGGAGCGCACGGTCCTGATCACGGGCGGCACGGGCGCGCTGGGTGCGGTCGTCGCCCGGCACCTGGTGACCAGTCGCGGCGCTCGCCGGCTGCTGCTCACCAGCCGCCGTGGCGGTGCGGAGGATCTGGTGCCCGAACTGACCGCGCTGGGCGCCGAGGTGCGGGTCGCGGCGTGCGACGTGGCCGATCGCGACGCGCTGGCCGGGCTGCTCGCCTCGATCCCGGACGAACACCGGCTCACCGCGGTGGTGCACGCGGCCGGAGTCGTCGAGGACTCCACCGTCGAGGCGATGAGCCCGGAGAGCCTCGCCAGGGCCCTGCGGCCGAAGGTGCAGGGCGCGTGGAACCTGCACGAGCTGACCGCCGGCCTGGAGCTGACGGACTTCGTCCTCTTCTCCTCGGTCGCCGGGCTGGTGGGCAACGCCGGACAGGCCAACTACGCCGCGGGCAACACGTTCCTCGACGCGCTGGCCGAGCACCGGCGCGGCGCCGGACTGCCCGCGGTGTCCCTGGCGTGGGGCATGTGGCAGGGCGGAATGGCGAACGAGCTCGACGAGGCCGACCGGGTCAGGCTGATGCGCAACGGCGTGCTGCCGATGCCGGACGACCAGGCACTCGCGGCGCTCGACGTGGTCCTGGGCTCGACCGCCCCGCCCGTTCTCGCGCCGGTGGCACTCGACCTGGCCGCGTTGCGCTCCCTCGGAGACGCGCTGCCCGACCTGTTCCGCGACCTGGTGCGGACCGAGCGCCGAGCCGACCGGCGAACCACGCCGGTCGAGGTTCCGCTGGCGCGACGGCTGGCCGGACTGGGCGAGGCAGAACAGGAAGCGCTGCTGCTCTCGTTCGTCAAGGAACAGGTCGGCGTCGTCCTCGCCCACCCGGAACCGCGGACCATCGACGTCCAGCGCGGTCTGCTGGACCTGGGCTTCGACTCGCTCACCGCGGTCGAGCTCCGCAACAGGCTGGGCGCCGCCACCGAGCTGAGGTTGCCGAGCACGCTCGTCTTCGACCACCCGACGACGGCGGCCATCGCCGCACATCTGCGGGACCGGCTCGCCGGTGGGACGCCGGACCCCGTCCAGCAGGCGCTGGACGTCCTGGAGACCGTCATCGCCACCCCGGACCCGGCCGCCGCGGACACGATCGCCGCACGACTGCGCGCTCTGCTCCGGCTGGTGGACGGAGGGTCCGCCGTCCCGGCCCTCGACCTCGACACCGACGACGACCTCTTCGCAGCGCTCGACAAAGAATTCGGCAGGTAGACATGAACAACGAGGAAAAGCTGCGGGACTACCTCAAGCGGGCGACGGTCGACCTGCGGGAGAGCCGCCAGCGCGTCCAGGACCTGGAGGAACGCGCCCACGAGCCGATCGCGGTCGTGGGCATGGCGTGCCGGTTGCCGGGCGGGATCGCCTCTCCGGAGGACTTCTGGGAGCTCGTCGGCACCGGGCGTGACGTGGTGGGGTCCTTCCCCGACACCCGCGGCTGGGACCTGGAAGCGCTCTACCACCCCGATCCCGATCACCTGGGGACCTCGTACACCCGTGAAGGCGGTTTCCTGTACGACGCGGACCAGTTCGACGCCGAGTTCTTCGGCATCAGCCCTCGCGAGGCGGCGGCGATGGACCCCCAGCAGCGGTTGCTGCTGGAGACCGGCTGGGAGGCCTTCGAGCACGCGGGCATCGACCCGACCACGCTGAGGAGCACCCGCACCGGGGTGTACGTGGGCGTCATGTACGACGACTACGGCTCGCGGATTCCCACCGCGCCCGAGGGTTTCGAGGGCTACCTGCTGACCGGAAGCGCGAGCAGCATCGCGTCGGGGCGCCTGTCGTACACCTTCGGGCTGGAGGGGCCGGCGGTCACGATCGACACCGCCTGTTCCTCGTCGTTGGTGGCGGTGCACCTCGCCGCTCAGTCGCTGCGCCAAGGCGAGTGCTCGATGGCGCTCGCCGGTGGCGTCACGGTGATGGCGACGCCGAACACGTTCGTCGAGTTCTCCCGGCAGCGCGGGTTGTCACCGGACGGGCGGTGCAAGGCGTTCTCGTCCTCGGCGGACGGCACCGGCTGGGCCGAAGGTGCCGGTGTGCTGGTGCTGGAGCGCCTTTCGGACGCCCAGCGCAACGGTCATCGCGTGCTCGCGGTGATCCGCGGCACGGCGGTGAACCAGGACGGTGCGAGCAGTCAGCTGACGGCGCCGAACGGGCCGTCGCAGGAGCGCGTCATCCGGGCCGCGCTGGCCAACGCACAGCTGTCAGCGTCCGAAGTGGACGTCGTCGAGGCGCACGGCACGGGCACGCGGCTGGGCGACCCGATCGAGGCGCAGGCGCTGCTGGCCACCTACGGCCGGGCCCACGGCGAGGACGACCCGCTGTGGCTGGGTTCGGTGAAGTCGAACATCGGCCACGCACAAGCCGCGGCGGGCGTGGCCGGCGTGATCAAGATGGTCATGGCCCTGCGCAACGGGATCATGCCCACGACCCTGCACGTCGACGAACCCACCCCCGAGGTCGACTGGTCGGCCGGCACGGTCCGACTCCTCACCCAGGCCCGGCAGTGGCCCGAAACCGACCGTCCACGCAGGACCGGTGTGTCGTCCTTCGGAATCAGCGGGACCAACGCGCACGTGATCCTCGAGGAGGCGCCGCGCACGGAACCCGTCGCACAGCAGCCTCGATCGGGACCACCCATGCCGTGGTTGCTCTCGGCCAAGTCGGAAAGCGCGCTGCGGGCACAGGCGAGCCGGCTGCTGACCTGGCTCGCCGACCACCCCGAGGCAGACGACGCCGATGTCGCCGCCGCCCTGACCTCCACGCGCGCTCGCCTGGAACAGCGCGGCGCGGTGCTCGGCGCCGAGCGGGCCGGACTGCTCTCCGGTCTCGCGGCCCTGGCGGCGGGTTCGGCGTCCGCACAGGTCGTGTCGGGCGCCGCCACCACCGGCGAAACGGCGTTCCTGTTCACCGGGCAGGGCGCGCAACGCGTGGGCATGGGGGCGGGGCTGGCTGCCGCGTTCCCGGTGTTCGCCGCCGCCCTCGACGAGGTGTGCGCGGAGTTCGACGCCCTGCTGGGCGTGTCGCTGCGCGACGTCGTGTTCGGCGACATCGACATCGAGCGCACGGCCCTGCTCGACCGGACGGAGTTCACGCAGCCCGGCCTGTTCGCGTTCGAGGTGGCCCTGTGCCGCCTCCTGGAGTCGTTCGGCGTGACCCCGGACGTCGTGGCCGGGCATTCGATCGGCGAGCTGGCCGCGGTGCACGTGGCCGGGGTGTGGTCGCTGGCCGACGCGTGCCGGCTGGTCGCCGCCCGTGGCCGGTTGATGGGCGCGCTGCCCGCCGGTGGAGCGATGCTCGCCGCCGCGGTACCGGAGGAACGGGCGCGGGAACTGGTCGCGGGCGGAACGGTCTCACTGGCGGCCGTGAACGCACCGGCGGCGACGGTGTTCTCCGGCGAGACGGCCGCGATCGGCGCGCTGGAGCAACGGCTGGTGGCCGAGAAGGTGAAGACGACCCGCCTGACGGTCAGCCACGCCTTCCACTCGGCGTTGATGGAGCCGATGCTCGCCGAGTACGAGGAGGTCGCCCGGTCCATCGCGTACCAGGCACCGCGTATCGCCGTGCACTCCACGGTGTCGGGCGAGCCGGCCGGTCCTGAACTGCTGACGCCGCGGTACTGGGTGCGGCAGGTGCGCGAGGCCGTGCGGTTCGCCCCGGCGGTGCGATCACTGGCCGACGCCGGCGTGCGCCGGTTCGTCGAGGTGGGTCCGGACGCGGTGCTGACGGCGCTGACCCGCCAGACCCTGGGCGACGAGGTGGCGGCCCGCTCGCTGGTCGTGGCGGCGTCACGGCGCACCGTCGACGAGGCCGGCCAGTTCCTGCGGTCCCTCGCCGCCGCCCATTGCTCCGGCGTCGCCGTCGACTGGACGCCACTGACACCGGAACGACCCCACCTCGACCTGCCCGTCTACGCCTTCCAGCGTCGCCGCCACTGGCTGGAGCCCGACGACACGGCGCTCGGTGACGTGGGCAGCGCCGGTCTCGCCGCACTCGACCATCCGATGCTGCGCGTCGCCGCTCCGCTCGCCGGACGCGACGAATGGCTGTTCAGCGGCAGGCTCTCCACCACCGACCAGCCGTGGATCGCCGACCACACGGCCTTCGGAACGGTGCTGCTGCCCGGCACCGCGTTCGTGGAGCTCGCGCTGGCCGCCGGTGGCCACCTGGACCTGCCCGTCGTGGACGAGCTCGTCCTGTCGGCGCCGCTGCTGTTCGACGGCACCGGTGCCGTGGACGTGCAGGTCTCGGTGACCGACGCCGACCACACCGGCCGCCGGCGCCTGACGATCCACTCGCGCGCCCTGGCCTCCGGCGAGGCGGACTGGACGGTGCACGCCACCGGCGTCCTCTCCCCCGCCGACGGCGTGGCACCTGCCTGGACCGACCCCGACTGGCCGATCGACGGCACGCCGATCGACGAGACGCTGCTGTACGACCGGCTCGCCGGCCTCGGATTCGGCTACGGCCCCCACTTCCAGGCCGTGCGCGCCGCCTGGAGCAGTGATGACGACGTGTTCGCCGAGGTCGCTCTGGACCGGGCGGCCGGCTTCGAGGTGCATCCGGCGCTGCTGGACGCGTCCTTCCACGCCGTCCTCGGCGCACTCGCCGGCGACCTGCCCGACGGGAGGCTGCCGCTGCCGTTCTCCTTCAGCGGCGTCCGGGTGTTCCGGCGCGGCGCCACCGCGGTCCGCGCGCGCATCAGCCGCTCGGGTCCCGGGAAGGTGCGCATCGACGCCTGCGACTCCACCGGTGCCGCGGTGCTGTCGGTCGACGCCGTGCTCGCCCGCCCCGCGGACGCACGTGCTCTCGCCGGCGATCGCACCCGCCTTCACACCCTCGGCTGGACGCCGGTGCCGGCACGCCCGGCAGCCGACCGGCACCTGGTCGCGCTGGGACGGCCCGTCGCCGGGTGCGACGAGACGTTCGCGGACGTCACCGCGTTCGCGGCGAGCGGGAACCGGCCGGGCGTGGCTGTCGTCTGGGCGCCGGAAACGGAGTACGGCGACAACGTCCCGGCGACCGTCCGCACCGCTGTGCACGACGCCCTCGCGGTGCTGCGCGACTGGTTCGCCGAACCCGCCTGCGCCGACTCGACGCTGATCGTGCTGACCCGCGGTGCGGCGGGGCTGCCCGGTGAGGCGCCGGACCTCGCGGCGGCGGCCGTCCGCGGCCTGGTGCGCAGCGCGCAGTCGGAACGTCCGGGGCGCATCGTGCAGATCGACCTCGACGACGAGCCCGCGGACCTGCACCGGTGGATCGCCGCGGACGAACCACAACTCGCGATCCGCGACGGTGCCGCGTTCGCACCGCGGCTGAGTCGCGCCGCCACCGCCGACCCGACCGGCGACCACTTCGGTGACGGCACGGTCCTGATCACCGGCGGCACCGGTGGCCTGGGCGCCGTCACGGCACGCCACCTCGTCACCGGGCACGGAGTGCGCAGGCTGCTGCTCGTCTCGCGCCGCGGACCGGCCGCGCGGGGTGCCGCGGAACTGGTCGGCGAACTGACCGCGCTGGGCGCCGAGGTCCGCGTCGCCGCGTGCGATGTCAGCGACCGCGCCGCGGTCGCGGCACTGCTGGACTCCGAGCCGGTGACCGCTGTCGTGCACACCGCGGGTGTGGTCGACGACGGCACCATCGACACCCTGACCGCCGAGCAGGTGGATCGGGTCCTCGCACCGAAGGTCGACGCCGCCTGGCACCTGCACGACCTCACCCGCGGGAAGGACCTCTCGGCGTTCGTGCTGTTCTCCTCCGCCGGGCCCTTGCTCGGCGGGCAGGGCCAGGGCAACTACGCGGCCGCGAACGCCGCGCTGGACGCACTCGCCCAGTCCCGCCGCGCCGCCGGTCTGCCCGCGCACTCACTGGCCTGGGGACTGTGGAAGCTCGGCATGGCCGAGGCGCTGAACGACCCCGGCGGCGACCACCTGGTACGGCAGATCCGCACGCGCCTCGGGCTCGCCCCGATCGAGCCGGACATCGGCATGCGGATGTTCGACGACGCGATCGGCACCGGCGAACCGGTGCTGATGACCGCGGTGCTCGACACCGCCTCCCTCACCGCGTCGGCCCGGCTCGGCACGCTGCCCGCATTGCTGCGCGACCTGATCCGCGTGCCGTCACGCGGCCGGGTCGCCGACAGCCCGTTGCGCCGGCGGCTGCTCGACGCCCCCGCCGGCCAGTGGGAGGCGTTGATCCGCGACGAGGTCCGCTCGATCGCCGCGGCGGTCCTCGGCCACGAGTCGGCCGACGCCGTCGACCCCGGCACACCGTTCAAGGACCTGGGCTTCGACTCGCTCGGCGGAGTCGAGTTCCGCAACCGGGTGACCGCGGCCACCGGTGTCCCGCTTCCGGCCACCCTGGTGTTCGACCACCCCACCGCCGCCGCCGTGGCGAGTTTCCTGCGCACCCGCGTCGACGGTTCGGAGCCGGCGGGACCGCGCCGTGCCGCCAGGGCCAGGACGAAGGCGGACGAGCCGATTGCGATCGTCGGCATGAGCTGCCGGTACCCCGGCGGTGTCGAGAACCCCGACCAGCTCTGGGACCTGGTCACCGGGCGCGTCGACGCGATCACCACGATCCCCGGCGACCGCGGCTGGGACCTCGACCGCCTCTACGACACCGAACCCGGCAAACCCGGCAGGATCTACACCAGGGAAGGCGGGTTCCTGCACGCCGCGGGTGACTTCGACGCCGGGTTCTTCGGCATCGGGCCCCGCGAGGCGGCGGCGATGGACCCGCAGCAGCGGTTGATGCTCGAAGCCTCCTGGGAAGCGCTCGAGGACGCCGGCATCGACCCGGCCTCGCTGCGGGGCAGCGACACCGGCGTGTACGCGGGCGTCATGTACCAGGACTACGGCCACACGGCGCGCGACGCCGCCGACGGGGCCGCGGAAGGCTATTTGGCGACCGGGTCGGCCGGCAGCGTCGTCTCCGGCCGGGTGTCCTACGCACTCGGACTGGAAGGACCGGCGGTCACGGTGGACACGGCGTGCTCGTCGTCGCTGGTGGCCTTGCACGTGGCGGCACAGGCGCTGCGTGCCGGGGACACGTCGCTGGTCCTGGTCGGCGGGGTGACGGTCATGTCGACCCCGTTGCTGTTCCTCGAGTTCTCCCGGCAGCGGGCGCTGTCGCCGGACGGGCGCTGCAAGGCGTTCTCGTCGTCCGCGGACGGTGTCTCGTGGGCGGAGGGCGTCGGCGTGCTCGCCCTCGAGCGGTTGTCCGACGCCCAGCGCAACGGGCGCCCGGTGCTGGCCGTGATCCGCGGCAGCGCGATCAACCAGGACGGTGCGAGCAACGGCTTGACCGCGCCGAACGGTCCGTCGCAGGAGCGGGTGATCGCGCAGGCACTGGCCAACGCGGGGGTGAGCGCGGCCGAGGTGGACGCGGTGGAGGCGCACGGCACCGGCACCACGCTGGGCGATCCGATCGAGGCGCGCGCACTGCTCAACGCCTACGGCCAGGACCGCGCCGAGCCGCTGCGGATCGGGTCGTTGAAGTCGAACATCGGGCACGCGCAGGCGGCCGCCGGTGTCGGCGGTGTGATCAAGATGGTGCAGGCGCTGCGGCACGAGACGTTGCCGCCGACCCTGCACGTCGACGCGCCCTCACCGCACGTGGACTGGTCGGCCGGGGCGGTGCGGATCCTGACCGAGGCCGAGCCGTGGCCGGTCGGGGAGCGCCCGCGCCGGGCGGGGGTGTCGTCGTTCGGGATCAGCGGGACCAACGCGCACCTGATCCTCGAAGAGGCACCCGCGGTCTCGCCGCGGCCGGTCGATCCGCGCCGTCCGGCAGCCGTGCCGTTGCTGCTGTCCGCGCGGACGACCACCGCGCTGCGGACCCAGGCGCGCCGTCTGCACGACGCGCTGCTCGAACGTCCGGAGCTCGACCTGACCGACGTCGCGGTGACGCTGGCACGGCACCGCGCGCGGTTCGAGCGGAGCGCCGCCGTCGTGGGCTCGGACCGGGAGACGCTGCTGCCGGCCCTCGCGCGCCTGGCAGTGGGTGAGCCGGGACCGGGCATCGTCGACGGCGCCGGCCAGACGGGCACGACCGCGTTCCTGTTCACCGGCCAGGGCGCGCAGCGGATCGGGATGGGCGCCGGGCTGTACCAGGAGTTCCCGGTCTTCGCGGCCGCGCTCGGCGAGGTGTGCGCGGAGTTCGACGCGCACCTGGGGCGTTCGCTGCGGGACGTGATGTTCGGCGCGGCCGACGACACTCCGCTGGACCGCACCGAGTTCACCCAGCCCGCCTTGTTCGCGTTCGAGGTGGCGATGTACCGCCTCGTCGAGTCGTTCGGCGTGACGCCGGACGTCGTGGCCGGGCACTCGATCGGCGAACTGGCCGCGGCGCACGTGGCCGGAGTGTGGTCGTTGACGGACGCGTGCCGGCTCGTCGCGGCCCGTGGCCGGTTGATGGGCGCGCTGCCGGCCGGTGGAGCGATGCTCGCCGCCGCGGTACCGGAGGAACGGGCGCGGGAACTGGTCGCGGGCGGAACGGTCTCACTGGCGGCCGTGAACGCACCCGACGCGGTCGTCTTCTCCGGGGCCACCGAGGCGGTGTCGGAGCTGGAGTCGAGGCTGGTGGCCGAAGGCGTCAAGACCAGCAGGCTGCGGGTGAGCCACGCGTTCCACTCCGCCCTGATGGACCCGATGCTGGCCGAGTTCGCGGAGATCGCCGCGGGCCTGACCTATCACGAGCCGCGGATCCCCTTGTGTTCCACGGTGTCCGGAGCGTTCGACCCGGTCGGCACGCCCGAGTACTGGGTGCGGCAGGTGCGCGAGGCGGTGCGCTTCGCCCCGGCGGTGCGGACACTGCTCGACTCGGGTGCGGGCCTGTTCGTCGAGCTGGGCCCGGACGCGGTGCTGACGACCATGGCCCGCGCCACCCTGGCGGAAGCCGATGCGACGGTGGTCGCGGCATCCCGTCGCACGGTCGCCGAACCCGAGCAGCTGGTCGCCGCGCTGGCCACCGCGCACTGTGCGGGCCGGTCGGTGCGGTGGGCGGCCTGCCTCGGCGAGCGGCCGCAGACGCGGACCACGTTGCCCACCTATCCCTTCCAGCACGAGAGGTTCTGGCTGCAGCCCGCGGAGAGCACCGCGCCGCTCGCCGGTGCCGACTCCGCCGACCACCCGTTGCTGCACGCGCAGGTGCAGCTCGCCGGCAAGGACGAGTGGCTGTTCACCGGCAGGCTCTCGCTGCGCACGCAGCCGTGGCTCGCCGACCACGCCGTCTTCGACACGGTCCTGATGCCCGGCAGCGGATTCGTCGAACTGGCGCTGGCCGCCGGTGCCCGGCTCGGTGTGCCGCGCCTGGCGGAGCTCGTGCTCGCGGCGCCGCTCGTGCTCACGGCCGATGGTGCCGTGGACGTCCAGCTCTCCGTGGACGAACCCGACGCCAACGGGCACCGGGCTGTGGCCGTGCACGCCCGCGTGGGCGATTCCTGGGTGCTGCACGCCCGTGGCGTGCTCACGCCCGCCGCACCGGCCGTGGTGCCCGACTGGTCCCGCGTGTGGCCTCCGGTCGCGGGTCAGCCGGTCGACGGAGAGCAGGTGTACCGCGCGCTCGGCGACCTCGGCTTCGGGTACGGCCCGGCGTTCCAGGGCGTTCGCGCCGTGTGGTCGCGTGGTGAGGAAGTGTTCGCCGACCTGGCGCTCGACACCGACGCCGCGGTGCGCGCCACCACCTTCGGACTGCATCCGGCGCTGCTGGACGCGGTGTTCCACGCGGCTGCCGGCCATCTCACCGACGGCGGGGCGCGGCTGCCTTTCGCCTTCGACGGTGTCCAGCTGGCTCAGACCGGCGTGGGCGCCCTGCGTGCCCGCGTGGCGCGCATCGCACCGGACGCGTTCCGCGTGGAGGCGGTCGACGCGACCGGTGTCCTCGTGCTGAGCGTGGAGTCGGTGCGGACCCGCCCGGTCGAGCGGCAGGCGCTGGCCCGGCTGCGCGGCGCGGCGCCGTTGTTCGACCTCCGGTGGGTCGACGTGCCCGCTTCTGTGCCGCAGGACGCGTCCGGCACGGTCGTGTGGTCGGCGCCTGGGGGGAACGGCGCCGTGGACGTGCACGCCGGCGTGCTGGCGGCGCTCGAGCAGTTGCAGGGCTGGCTGAGCTCTGACCAGCCCGGCAGGCTCGTGGTCGTGACGCGCACGGCCGCCGGACTGCCCGGTGAGGAACCCGACCTGACCGGGGCCGCCGTGGCGGGCCTGGTGCGCAGCGCGCAGTCCGAGCACCCCGGCCGGTTCCTGCTCGTCGACCACGACGGCGAGACCCTGCCGGACTCCTCGCTCGCCGAGGCCGTCGCCCAGGGCGAACCGCACGTGGCCGTCCGCGAGGGCCGGCTCCTGGTGCCACGGCTGCACCCGTTGCCCGCCACCGAACCGGGCGTGCCGCCGTCGTTCGACCGGGGCACCGTGCTCATCACCGGCGGCACGGGCGGCATCGGCGCGATCGTCGCCCGGCACGTGGTGACAGCTCACGGCGCACGACGGCTGTTGCTGGTCTCGCGGCGTGGTGAGGCCGCGGAAGGCGCCACCGAACTGGCCGCCGAACTGACCGGCCTCGGCGCCCGCGTCCGGGTCGTGGCGTGCGACGTCACCGAACGCGCCGCGGTCGGGGCGTTGCTGGCCGGCATCGACGCCGACGCCCCGCTGACCGCCGTCGTCCACGCGGCGGGCGTCCTGGACGACGGCACGCTCGACACCCTCACCCCCGAGCAGACGACACGGGTGCTGGCACCGAAGGTCGATGCCGCACTGCACCTGCACGAGCTGACCCGAGACCTGGACCTGTCGGCGTTCGTGCTGTTCTCGTCCGCGGCACCGTTGCTCGGCGGGCAGGGGCAGGGCAACTACGCCGCGGCGAACAGCATGCTGGACGCGCTGGCCCGCGTGCGGCGCGGCGCCGGCCTGCCCGCGCACTCACTGGCGTGGGGACTGTGGACGGTCGGCATGGCGGAGACGCTCGGCGGGGACGGCGGCGACAAGCACGCCCGTCAGATCCGGGACAGGCTGGGCCTGGTCCCGATCGACCCGGAGTCCGGGATGGTGTTGTTCGACAACGCGGTCGCGACCGATCGGGCGACACCGATGACGGCGTTGCTGGACACGGCGGCGCTCACCGCCCTGGCGCGCGGCGGTGCGCTTCCCGCGGTGCTGCGCGGCATGATCCGGGTTCCCCCGGCCGCCGCGAGTGCCGGTGGCGGCCTGGCGCGGCAGCTCGCCGCGGTGCCCGGCGCCGACCGCGACGGTGTGGTCCTGCGAGAGGTGTGCAAGATCGCCGCGGTGGTCCTCGGTCACCTGTCCGGCGACGCGATCGACCCGGACGCGCCGTTCACCGAGCTCGGTTTCGACTCCCTCGGCGCCGTCGAGTTCCGGAACCGGCTCGCCCAGCTGACCGGGCTGGCGTTGCCGTCGACGCTGATCTTCGACCACCCGACCGCCGCCGACGTGGCGAAACTGGTGCGATCGCGGATCGAGGAGTCCGACACCGGAGTGGCCGAGCAGGCACCGGCCGGCGTGCGCGGCACGATCACCGAGCTGGTGTCGGCTGCGCACGTCCGCGGCCGGCTGGCGGAGGCGATGCCCCTGCTGATCGCCGGTTCGTCCCTCGTGACCACGTACACCGTGGACGAGGCCGCCGCGCAGCGCCCGGCCGCGCAACTCCTGGCCCGCGGCAGCGCGGCACCGGCGCTGATCTGCGTCCCGTCGTTCCTGCCGGGATCAGGCCCGCACCAGTTCGCCCGGCTGGCCCGTGAACTGGGTGGTCAACGCCAGGTCAGTGCGTTGCGGCTACCCGGCACGCGCGCGGGCGACGACCTGCCGGCGACGTGGGCGGCGGCGATCGAGAGCCTCGCCGCGACCGTCGCGGCGGAGCTCGAACGGGGCCCGGTGGCGCTCGTCGGCTATTCGATCGGGGGTGCGATCGCCCACGCGGTCGCCCGGCGGATCGAGGACGGCGGCGGTGAGCTCGCGGGCGTCGCGATGATCGACACCTACTCGACGGAGGACCTCGAGCTCCAGGGCCGCGTCCTCACCGACGCGCTGGGACAACTCCTGTCGCGGGACAACGCGCTGACTCCCGTGGACGATCACGGCCTGGTCGCCATGGGCGGCTACGTGCGGATCACTTCCGAGCGCGACACCAGGCCGATCACCGCGCCGACGCTGAACCTCCGGGCCACCGCGGCGTTGAGCGGTTTCGGAGACGCCGACCCCGTCCCCGCCTGGCTGCACCGCGGTCCGGCCGAACAGGTGCAGGCGGATCACTTCTCGATCATCGAGGAGCAGGCGGCGGAGACGGCGGCGCACCTGCGGCGCTGGCTCGATTCGGTCTGATGGGCGGAAACGCCGACTCCGACGAGTTCGCCGGGACCGCCGGCGAACTCGTCGGAGCTGGGGTCGGCTGGGGCGACACGTCACACGGCGAGAAGCCCTGCCTCGATGGCGCGGACCACCGCGAGAGTCCGGTTCGGACAGTTGAGCTTGGCCAGGATGATGCCGACCATGCGCTTGACCCCGTGCTCGGAGACGCTCAGTGACCGGGCGATCTGCCGGTTGCTGAGTCCCTCGGCGATCAGGCGCAGCACCTGCTGCTCGCGTGCCGTCAGCGCGATCGCCGACGCGCGCTTCGAGCCGATGTCGTCACCGGCTCTGTCGGCTGCCGTCACGGATCGGCGCGCCAGGGTCGGCGAAACGTGGAACCGTCCGGCCTCCACGTCGACGACCGCTTGGCGCAGGGTCTCGGGCCGGAGGTCCGCCCAATCCAGGAAGCCGTTGGCTTGATCGATCCAGGACCCGTGGACGACGTCGGCCGAATCCACCAGGATCAGCACGCGCACGTTGTGGCCGCGCAACCTTTCCGCGATCTCGCCGGGCACAGGACACAGAGCACTGGCGGACGAAATGATCAGCTGCCCGTTGGAGAACGCCGAGAGATCGTCGAAATCCGCGCCGAACTGCGCCGTCAAGCGGATGTCGAGCGACCGGAACATTCCCTCGATGCTATATCGATGAATGTCGTTCTGAATGATCAGCATGATCTGCAGATTGACGGTTCGCCTGTCCCGTATCTCAGGTAACAGGTAATATTCCTGCTGGCTGCAACGCGCACGACTTCCACTGCTCAAGCTCGGGTGTCGCGCCACACCACCGTTCACGCCACTCATGGCAACAATCCCCCATTTTGTTGTGTTATATCGCGAAGATTCGCCCCATATGGATCAGCATGGCACGCTTTGCGGACACTGTCCACAAGACCAACCTCAATGGACCACCGCGTTCGAGCTGGTCACATGACCAATTCGCCCACATCAGCCGGCAACAGTGACGGCGCTCACTGAAATCCCCGGTGTCGCGCACCGAAACTTTCCGTTTTGTCCAATGTGACTCCACCGTGAAGTCCCCCTTCGCGTAGGGCTACCTCGGAACGGCGAAGTAGTCGGCCGGGTTCAGGACGTTGAGCGCGATCCACCGCTGCGGCAATGCCGCGGTGGGCGCTCGGGTGACATCCGGTGAGACCTGGCAGAATTCCTGGACGTCGAGTGAGATTCGCGGGTCGTCGTCGACCCGCCGGGCCATTTCGTAAAAGACGGCCAACACGTGGACACATCGCCCGGTGTCGTCCGAGCAGGAGCAGTCGACGCTTTCCAGCACCGGTGCGGGTGAATGGCCCATCTCCGTGACCGCGCGGTGCACGTCCTCGGTGAGGAGAGCCCGGGCGCCGCACAACCTGCCGGCGATATCGGCGATCGTCTCCTGCGACATCGGCGCCACCGCGATGCAGGCCACCGACGTGCCACGGCCGCGCTCGACGACACCGCGCACGACGCGGCCGTCGATCGTGACCTGCACTCCTCCCAGGCGCGCCAGCTTGCGGGCGCGCGGCAGAGCCGGGTTGGGCAGGGTCTGGCGCAGGGGTTGGGCGAGCCGGACCCAGTCCCGGCCCCACGGCGTGTAGCCGAAATCGTCGTCCGGCACGTCACCCGGCCCGCTTCCGGCGCAGGGTCGCGATGAGGCGATCGTCGTCCAGCCGGGCCAGTTCGGCGACACCCGACATGTCAGCGATGTCGGACAGCGCGGATTTGCGCGAATGCATGGCCGCGATGTGCTCCTCGACGGTGGTGTTGGTGGTCAGGGTCGTGACGGTCACGGTGCGGGTCTGACCGATTCGGTGAACCCGATCGGAGGCCTGCGCCTCCACGGCCGGATTCCACCACCGGTCGAAGTGGATGACGTCGGCCGCGCGGGTGAGGGTGAGCCCGGTGCCGCCGGCTTTCAGGCTGAGCACCAGTACTTTCGGGCCGTCGTCGGACTGGAAGCCGCGGACGATGCCGGCCCGCTGGTCGGCGTTCAAACCGCCGTGGAAGAACGGGACGTTCAGGCGGAACTGCTCGGCGAAGTGCCGCAGGAGCAGCTCACCGGTCTTCCGGTACTGCGTGAAGATCAGCGTCGGCGAGTCGGTTTCGAGGTTGTTGGCCACGATGTCGGTGCACAGGTCGAGCTTTCCGGACCGCCCCGCCAAGTCGCCGGAGTCGTCGGAATCGCCGGCGACCAGTGCCGGGTGGTTGCAGACCTGCTTGAGCGCGGTCAGCGCCGCCAGCACTCTCGCCTGGCGTTGCGCGCCGCTGCCGAAGCCGTCGTCGATCGCCCGTTCCAGCAGCCGGTCGTACAGCCGCTGCTGCTCTTCGGTGAGGTCGCAGATCAGGTCGGCGTGGATCTTCGGTGGAAGTGACACCGCGACCTGGGACTTCTTGCGCATCAGCACGACCGGTTCGATCACCCCGCGCAGCCGGGTGGCGGCGGCGACGGAACCTTCCGCGATCGGCCGGATGTAACGACGGCGGAACTGCGCCTTGTGCCCGAAGAGCTGTGGTGCGACCAGGTTCAGCAACGCCCAGAGTTCCTCGAGACGATTCTCGACGGGCGTTCCGGTCAGCGCGATCTTCGCGTCGGCCTCGATGGTTCGCGCGGCCTTCGACACCTGCGTGTAGGGGTTCTTCAGCACCTGCGCCTCGTCGAAGACGGCGGTGACCCACTGGTGCTCCAGGAGGACGGGGCCGTGCATGCGCAGCGTCGGATAGCCGGTGAGCACCACGGTCCTGTCGCCCATCGCCTCCAGCGGCCCGCCACGCCAGATCTTCGTCCGCAGGTCCGGTGCGAACCGCGCGATCTCGTGCGCCCAGTTGCCGACCAGCGACGTGGGGCACACCACCACCTGCGGCCCCTCGCCGGCGCGTCCGACGAGATAGCCGATCGTCTGCAGCGTCTTGCCGAGCCCCATCTCGTCGGCGAGCACCGCACCGCCGTGCACGTCGACGGTCTCGCGCAGCCAGCTCACCCCCCGGACCTGGTAGGGCCGCAGCTCGGCGGTCAGCGTGGTGCGCAGTTCGGCCGCGACGGCGGTGGTGTGCAGGAAGACCGCCACGGCGTGTTCCGCTGACGTCACGGCGGCACCGGTGGCGTCGGGAACGGCGTGCCCGGCGATCGGCATGGCCGAGTCGCCGCCCGTGATCCGTGCCCGCCAGGCGTCCACGGACCGGCCGGGCGAGTCGAGCGAGGTGCCGGCGAGCCGGTCCGGCTCGACCAGTGCGCAGTCGACCTCGGACACCTCGAACCTGGCGAGGTCCTGCGTCGGAACGGCCAGGGCGATCGGCTGCACGTCCCCCACGGGCGGAGCAGCTCCCGCCGCACTGCCGGCCCAGGTCCACAGGGCGAACATGTGCCGGTCGAGGAGGTACGTGGCCTGGCTGTCGACCCTCACCGGGGCCACCGTTTCAGTCTTCATCACACTCGTGGCGCCTCGGCGACCCTGACCTCGGCGCCCTGGGTCTTGACCTCGACCGGCTCCTTCTTCTTCGCGGTGGCGGGCAGGGTGAAGAGCAGCACGACCGCTCCGAGGAGCGCGATGACCGTGATCCAGCCCGCCCCGACGTGCATGGCCTCGACGAACGCGTTGTCGGCGGCCCTGGCGAGAGCCGGCCGCTCGATGACGTCGGCGACGTGGCGCGCCTGTTCGGCGGACAGCCGCGCCTGGTCCTGCTCCGGACCGGGCACACCCGCCAGCGAGGGCTCGATCTCGCGCCGGTAGACGATCGACAGGATCGTGCCGCCGACCGCGATGCCGATCACGCTGCCGGTCTGCCGGATGGTGTTGGTGACGGCCGATCCGGCACCGGCCTGGTCCAGCGGCAGGTTGCCGATCAACGCGGCCGTGACGGGCCCGATCACCATGCCGATCGCGAGTCCCTGCACCAGCAACAGGACCTCGATCCAGAAGAGCGGGGTCTCCAGTCCGAGGAACGCGTACCCGCCCATCGTCAGCGCGGCCACGGTCAACGCCGGCACGGCGACGAGGCGCAGCGACAGACGCCGGACCAGGCGCGTGGCGAGCGGCGCCCCCACGAGCGCGCCGACCGCGGTCGGGATGTTGGCCAGACCCGCCTTCGTCGGCGAGTACCCGAGCGCGCCCTGCAGGTAGAAGGCGTTGTAGAAGGTGATGGCCGCCACCGCGAACAGCAGCAGGCCGAGCGCCACGTTGCCGCCACCGAACACGCGTTGTGCGAGCAGTCGCGGATCGAAGCTGGGCACCTCGGCCCGGAGCTCGACGAGCACGAAGAGGCCCAGCAGCACCAGTCCCAGGACGATCGGCGCCCAGACGTCGGCGCGACCCCACGCGGCCACCTGTCCGGCCCGGATCAGCCCGTAGGCCAGCGCCACGAGCCCGCTGATCGACAACACCATTCCGGCGGGGTCCAGCGGCCGCACGACGGGGCTGCGGAAGTTGGGCACCAGCAGCGCGAGCCCGGCCAGCGCCACCACCGTGACCGGAACGTTGATCAGGAAGACCGAACCCCACCAGAAGTGGTCCAGCAGGAACCCGGCCAGCACGGGACCGGCAGCCATGCCGACACCGGCCGACGTGGAGAAAACACCGATCGCGGCAGCCCGCGCGGCGCCGGTGAACGTCCACATGAGAATGGCCATCATGGCGGGCGTGATCAGCGCGCTGCCGACCCCCATGACCGCCCGAGCCGCGATCAGCTGCCCCGCGTCACCCGCATAGGCCGCCCACAACGACGACCCCGCGAAGACCACCAATCCGCCGCAGAAAACCGTCCGGTGCCCGAACCGGTCGCCCAACGCACCCGCGGTGAACATCAACGTGGCAAAGGTCAGCGTGTACGAACCGGTGGCCCACTGCAGCTCACCGGGATCGGCGCTCAGCCCGCGAACCGGGTCCGCAAGGGTCTCCAGCGCAGCGCTCAGGACCGTGTTGTCCAGCCAGATCAGCACCGAACACAGCATAAGAACGGCAAGAATCAACTGCTGCCTGAACTTCGGCAGCGTTGGAGGCGTGGTCATGACCACCTTCGGATATCGATCGGCGAGGGCCTGAACGACTCGTACACAATCAAATGCGCGCAACACTGTCAAGCCGAAAGTTCCTCGTCAATACCGTTGCGTGCGACCGAATCCCATGCCCTCGGGCAGATTTGCCTCCTGCGTAATTCTATGCCCTCGGAGAGATTCACCATTCAAATTATCTCGTGTCTTCCGGAGGGTTGCGACCGAGCAGATTTCATGCCCTCGAACAGCACGGGGCCACAGCCTGCGAATCCGCGTCGCGCCGCGCCGCACCGCGACCCGGTGCCGGCACGGGACGCGTCGGCCGGGAAGGCCGGCCGCCCTGATCGGCTACCCCGATCAGAGGCTGTTCGACGCGCCGTTGTAGCCGGTCGAACGTTCTACCGCGTCTTCACCCGCCAGGCGAGAATTCATCCGCCCGGTCGTATGCGCCACGCCGTTCAACGGCGAACGACCGGCCTCTCACGTGCAGCCGCCGACTTCGTCGGGCAGTGGTGCAGCCATCACCTGATCAGGAAGGTCGCTTCATGCCACCCGAGCATTGGTGGACCGCGAGTCGCAGTCACGTGTCGGAGATCCTTTCGGTGCTCGCCGGCGCACCGGACTCCCCTGCCGCGCATTGGCGGGGCGAAGTGTTCACCGGCGGGGATCTGCTCCGGTCCGTGACCGATGCGTTCCACGCGCTGCGCGAATGCGGCGTCGGCAAGGGGCACGTGGTCGCGATCCTCGTCGCGGCCAACAGTCCTGAAATGCTCACGGTGCGGTACGCGACGCATCTGCTCGGTGGTGCCGTCTGCTACCTGCGGACCAGCAACCCCGGGACCAGGTCGACGGTCCTCCCCCTGGACGACCAGGTCCGGGTCCTGCACGAGACCGGCGCCACGGCCGTCTACGCCGATGCCGGGAACTCCCGGCGCGCCGGGGAACTCGCCGACAGCGTGGGCGGACTCGAGGTGGTGCGGCCTCGTCCCGCGGACCGCGATGGCGCCGGGCGGGCCGACGTCGCGCCGTGGGATCCGGATGCGCTCGCCGCCGTCACCTTCACGAGCGGGAGCACCGGACGGCCCAAGGGCATCCGGATGGCGAACCGGGCTTGGGAGTGCGCGGTGCAGGCCTTCGTCACCGTCGGCCGCAACGTCGACTGCGCCACGATGCTGGTGTCCACGCCGTTGAGCCACTCGGTCGCCCCGATCGCGGACGCCACTCTCGCGCTGGGCGGCGCGGTCCACCTCCAGGAGAACTACAGCGCCGAGGAACTCGTGAAGATCGTGTCCGAAGGGGACGTCACGTGGACCTACATGGCGACCACGCACGTGTTCCAGCTCATCGACCACCTCCACGAACAGGGGATCAGCGACGTCGCGGCTTCGGGCCTCTCCTCGCTGAAGCGGATCTTCTACAGCGGG
This sequence comes from Lentzea californiensis, assembly GCF_024648825.1. Classification (GTDB taxonomy): domain Bacteria; phylum Actinomycetota; class Actinomycetes; order Mycobacteriales; family Pseudonocardiaceae; genus Lentzea; species Lentzea californiensis. The sequence continues at coordinate 59,648 of NZ_JANBBE010000010.1, read as the reverse complement.
AGCCCGGCGGCGCCGGCCAGGATCGCGCAGGCCTTCGCCCTCTTCGGCCCGGTCCTGGCCCAGGGGTACGGCTCGATGGAGACCGGCCGGATCACGTACCTCATGCCCGACGAGCACGGCGATCCGGCGCTCGCGACCACCGTCGGCCGGCCCCACCCCCAGGTGGAGGCCGTCGTCTGCGACCCGGATTCGGGCGCGCCGCTGGAGGCGGGGCAGATCGGTGAACTCCGGGTGCGCTCGCCGCAGATGATGGACGGCTACACCGGCGACCCGGATCTGACGACCCGCGTGCTGCGCGACGGCTGGTACTTCACCGGGGACATCGGCTTCTTCGACGACGACGGCTACCTGCACCTGACGAGCCGGGTGGCAGAGGTGATCAAGGTCGACGGCGTCAAGGTCCACCCGATCGTCGTCGAGGGCGAGATCCTCTCGCATCCGGGCGTCCGGCACGCCGCGGTCTACGGGGTGCAGGACGCCGACGGCACCGAGCACGTTCATGCCGCCATCGAGTGCGATCCGGACGCGCCGATCGACGTCGGCCACATCCGCGCCCGCATCGCCCGGTCCCTGTCGGTGATCCACGTGCCCGAGCAGATCGACGTCCTGAGCGCTCTGCCGCTCAACGCCAACGGCAAGCCCGACAAAGTGCTACTGCGGTCGCAACACGCCTGACGTCGAACCGTCCCACCACGAGATGAGCGAGCGAACAGGAAATGCCCGATCAGATATCACTCAACGACTGGTTGACCTCACCTCGCGCGGGGCACGGCCTGCACATCTCAGCCGGTTCCGGTGAGTTCTCCTACCACCCGTACTCGGACATCGCGGCGGAAGCCCTGCACACCGCACAGCGCGTCCTGGCCGCCGGGGTGCGGCCGGGGTCGGTGGTCGTCCTGGCGGTCGCGGACCCGCTCCAGTTCGTGACCGCCTTCTTCGGTGTGCTGGCAGCCGGGTGCACGCCGTCACCGCTGGCGACGCCCGCCACGTTCGGCGGTGGCGAGAGGTCTCTGGAGCACGCCGCCACCATCATCCGCGTGTCCGGCTGCACGGCCGTCGTCTTCGACGACCTCCTGGCCCAGCACGCCCGCGACGCTGCGGAGCACGTCGGGCCAGCGCCGCTTCTCGTGCCGAGCCGGGACTCCGGGGCCGGCGCTGGAACCGCTGTCCCGTTGCCGCTCCCGGAACTGGCCCTGCTGCAGTACACGTCCGGCTCCAGCGGCGCGCCCAAGGGCGTGCGGGTGAGCGTCGGCAACCTGGTGTCGACCATCGCCGCGCAACGGGACTGGCTGGGGCTCACCCCGGACGACGTCTTCGCGCAGTGGGTACCGCTGTACCACGACATGGGTCTGATCACCACGGTGCACAACATGGTCACCCAGAACACCATGTACCTGATGACGCCGCAGGACTTCCTGCGCGACCCGATGTGCTGGCTGCGGCTGCTCGGGCAGGGACTCGCCACCGCCACCTCGGCGCCCAGCTTCGGCTTCGCCTACGCCGCACGGCGCGTGCGCGCGGAACACCTCGACGGGCTCGACTTCTCCCGGTGGCGGGTGGCCATCCTGGGCGCCGAGCGGATCGACCCGGCCGGCATGGGCCGGTTCGGCCGGCTGCTGGCCCCGTTCGGGTTCGACCCGTCCGCTCTCGTGGCCGCGTACGGGATGGCCGAGGCGACCTTGGCGGTGACCGGCGTGACCCCCGGGACCGGCACGTCGATCAGGGCGGTGGACTCCCCCGTCATCACCGAGGGCACTCCGGTCAAGTTCGGCGACGCGGGTGTGCTGGGTGTCGACCTGCCGGTGACGGGCACCTGGCTGACCGGGTGCGGCACCGCGGTACCCGGGATGTCGGTCGACATCATCGACGACCAGGGTGCCGAACTGGGCGAGGGATACCTCGGCCAGATCCGCATCCGCGGCAGCTCGGTCGCGCAGGGCTACCAGGGTGACGTCGCCCCCGGCCGGTTCACCGCCGACGGGTTCGAGACCGGCGACGCCGGTGTCCTCCTCGGTGGCGACCTCTTCGTCGTCGGCCGGATCGGCGACAGCCTGAAGGTCCGGGGTACGGCGGTGCACGCCGAGGACCTGGAGCTGGAGATCGCCGCCGAGCTCGGGGTCTCCCCGAACCGGGTCGTGGTCCTGCTCGGCACCGCCGACCTCGTGGACCTGGCCGTGGTGATCCTCGCCGGCGGCGACCGGGACGCCGACCCGCGCCCGATCGTCACGCTGTTGCGGGCACGGACGTCCGAGTCGGTCGCGCACGCGATCGTGCGAGGCGGGCCGAACGCGATCGAGCGGACGTCGAGCGGCAAACCACGCCGGCGGGTGCTGTGGCGTTCGATGCTCGAAGGCGAACTGCCCGGCGAAGTGGTCCACAGCACCTGGGACGACGTGTCCACCAGGCCGGCCCCCTGGGCTCCGGAAGCGCGATCCGAGCACGGAGGGGCGCGATGACCACCACGCACGACGAGCTGGAGTCCCTGCTGGCCGACCAGCCCGCGAACGGGACGGACCGCGGAGTCGACGCCCACGCGTTGTACCAGCGTTGGGAGAACCAGCACTGGGCGGTCGGCGAGCTCGACTACGAACAGGACCGCGCGGTGTGGGCCGGGCTGCGGCCGTTCCGCCGCCGGGAGCTGATGCACTCACTCGCCGAGCTCGAAGTCGGCGAGGCGTCGGTCACCGCGACGCTCAGCTCGTTGATCGAGCACGCGCGGTTCGAAAGCGATCAGCTGTACCTCGCGACCCAGATCGCCGACGAGGCGCGGCACGTCAAGTTCTTCCAGACGTACCTCGAGCGGGTCATCGGGATGGACGTGGCCGCCGAAACCCCGGAGCTGCGGGCCAGGACCGACTACGCGCACTACTTCGACCCGGAACTGCGGCGCGTGACCAGGCGCGTCCACGCGGAGTCCGGCAACCCGGTCGCGTGGCAGGCGGCCTCCACCTACTACCACCTGGTCACCGAGGGCGTTCTGGCCGCGACCGCACTGCGCACCACCCGGCAGCTGGCTCGCTCGCTCGGCCTGCCGGTGCTCGACATCGGGCTGACCAACGTGACCCGCGACGAGTCCAGGCACATCTCGTTCGGATTCCTGGCCGCGCGCAGGGCGGTGTCCGAGGGACGTGGCGACGCGCTGGCGGCGACCTACACCGAGGCGGTCGAACTCGCCGCGACGGTGCTGGTCGGACCGCAGACCGAGCAGCCGGCACCGGTCATCCGCGCCGGGTTGGAGCAGCGCGCGGCCCTCCTGCGGGCGATGTGGGCGGTCGCCCGTGACCGGGTGGAGCGGCAGCTGCGCAGCGTCGGGCTGCCCGATGCCGCGCCGGCCACCACGAACGCGTTCGACCGGGCCGTCGGCCGGGCGCTCGACGAGTACGCCGGCCGGTGGGGCCGGCCGCATCCGGTTCGGTCCGTGCAGCAGCTGACGTGAAACAAGGAGAACTTCTGGTGGACAGCAACGTTTCCGCTCAGGTGCGGAAGATCGTCAGTGAGATGTCGCCGCTCGACGGTCACACCGTCACCAGCGCCGATCGCCTGATGGAGGACCTCGGTCTCGACTCGATGACGCTGGTCGAGCTGTCGCTGGTGCTCGAGTCGGAGTTCGAGCTGGGTCAGATCGACGACAGCGCGCCCGCGCTGGTCACCGTCGGCGACGTCGAGGAGCTGATCGGCCGAGCCGTCTCGGACCGGAGCCGATGAGGACGGGTGGTGCCCTGCGGGCGCGGTCGACTCTCCCGGTGGACGGCTGGCTCGCGGCGCTGGACGGGCTGTTCACGATTCCGGCGGGCTACCGGCAGGAGGACGTCGACCGCACCGGGGCGCTCGACGTCCTGCGCTGCTCGGACGAAGTGCTCACCGAGCTGGTGAACGCGGGCCTGCCGCACGCCGGCGAGGGCGAGCTGTTCGACCGGCACGACCTGTTCAACCTCGCGCTGTACTCGAAGTCCGGGACGTCGGCCGCGGAGCTGGGGATCCGGTTCGCGCTGCGCTGGATGACGCACGATCCGCGCACCTGGTTCCAGCCCATGCGATGGACCTATTCGCTGACGATGACAGCGCCTCCGGACGGCAGCGGACCGGCCGCCTTCGCGGTGGCCAGGCCGATGCCGGAGCTGTTCGGCGGACGCGTCGAGCGGATCGGTGCGAGGGCGGCGGGCCAGGTCGCGGAAACGCCTCCTCCGACCGGCCCCGACGTCGTCGTGGTGACGGAGGGCGGCACCGCTCAGGTGGACGCGGTGCTGCGGACCGCCGGGGAGCCGCGAACGCTGCGATCGCGCCGGCTGCGCGAGATCGTCAGCGAGTACTCGCACGGGGACCACCGGTGGGCGCGGATGCCCGAGGAACTGCAGCGGCACCCGGAACTGGTGCTGCCCCACGGAGTGGCGCCGTGCATCTCGGTCAGCCTGGACCTGGCCGCGAAGGCGCGGGCGGCGGGCTACCCCGCGCGCACCCGGCGAGGCTGGATCCTCGGCGTCCTCGACCTGGCGCACTCCTGGCTGGAGGTCACCGACGACGACGGGCAGGTCAAAGTCGTCGACCCGATCTTCGCCGGCCTCGCCGACCACGCCGGAGGAGCGCATCCGGACTTCCGCACGGCGTGTTTCGGGTCGGCGCTCAACCGCCTGCTCCCGACCGCGCACGAAGCCGATGAAGGGCTTTACGAACACCGTCGCGGCGGCGTGACGACGGTGCCCAAGACCACGCTGACCATCCGTGCCGCCAAGGAGCTCAACGAGATGACGAAGGACTCTCCGTGACAGACCTGCTGTCTTCGTCCGACCGGCTGGTGACGATCCTCGACCGGCTGGTCGGCATGTCGAAGTCCGACTACTACAACCCGTACGAGGTGTTCGACTGGCCGGAGTCGCTGCCGGAGCACCAGTACTGGATGTCTCCGGAGCTGATGTCCACGTACGGGACCGAGGCTGCCGGCGAGCTGTCGGAGGCACAGCTCTGGGCGATCAGCAAGTGGGAGAGCATCAACTTCTACAGCCTGAACGTGCACGGCATCAGGGAACTGATCGTCGAGATCATCCAGCGGATCCACACCGACGAGTTCCGGGCTTCCTCCGAGTACTTCCACCACATGATCGGCGAAGAGAACGAGCACATGTGGTTCTTCGCCACCTTCTGCCTGAAGTACGGCGACAAGATCTACCCGAACACCGCGTTCCAGCTCGACATCGAGTCGGCGGGGCCGGCGGCGCACTTCCTGGTGTTCGCCCGGCTGCTGCTGTTCGAGGAGATCGTCGACCACTTCAACAGCCGCATGGGTACCGACGACCGCTTGCACGAGACGATCAAGCAGGTCAACCACATCCACCACCAGGACGAGTCGCGGCACGTGGCGTTCGGCCGCCAGATCGTCTCGGTCCTGCACGCGGACCTGCGCGCGCGGTTGTCCGTGGCGGAGCTCGCCGACCTGGAGACCTACCTCAAGCGCTACCTCAGGCGGTCCGTCGAGAGCCTGGTCAGCCCGGCCGTCTTCAGGGACGCCGGGATTCCCGATCCTTACGCGCTCAGGCGGCGGATCCTGGCCGACCCCGCGCACGGGGAGTACCAGGCCAAGATTCTCAAGCGGTCGATGAGGTTCCTGCTCAACGAGGGAATCCTGACCGACGACGTCCTGCCGGGACCGGCATGAGCGGCGGTGACGTCAAGGATCCCGTCACGGTCGTCATCGACTTCCTGCTGGCGAAGAGGCCGGACTTCGAGGAGATCCCCCGTGATCTGGACCTGATCGAGAACCGGGTTCTGGACTCGCTCGGGTTCGTCAACTTCCTGTACCTCCTGGAGGAGTTGACCGGACGGGAGATCCCGATGGTGGACGTGGCGCCCGAGGACTTCCGGACCATCGACGCCATCGAAGCGAGGTTTCTCCGATGACCCGGTCGACCTCGCCGGCCGACTTCAGCGCGCGGTCCGGGCTGCCCACCATCGGTCCCGAGACCCTGCGGCTGTGGACCGAACTGGAAGCCCGGTTCCTCCGCTGGGCGGCGGAGTTCGACGCGATGCCGGTGCGGTACCCACCGTTGCTGAGCACAGCGGACCTCGACTCCCTCGACTACTTCGAGAACTTCCCGCAGCTGGCCGTGCTGGGGAGCCGGATCCGCGGCGACGCCGCGGCGAAGTACGCCCGAGCGGGGCTTCCCGGCCCGGAGGTGGACGCGGCGGATCTGGAACCCGCCGGCTTCGCCCTGCCTTCCGCCGCCTGTTACAGCGTCTACCTGGACTTGCGCGGCACCCGGCTCGCCGAGTCCCGTCGCGTCACCACGGTCGCCACGTGTTTCCGGCACGAGACCCACTACGACGGACTGCGCCGGCTGCTCGGCTTCACGATGCGCGAGATCGTCTGCGTCGGTGCGCAGGCGGATGTGCTGGACCACCTGGCGCGGAGCAGGCAGGCCGTGACCGGCTTCCTCTCCGAGCTCGGCCTCCCGATCGAGGTGCGACCGGCGACGGACCCGTTCTTCGACCGCGACGGCGCGCGGAGCGTGATGCAGCGGCTGTTCCCGGTGAAGGAGGAGTTCGTCTTCGGCGACGACCTCGCCATCGGCTCGATCAACTTCCACCGCAACTTCTTCGGCGAACGGCTCGACATCCGCCAAGCCGGCGGCGACCACGCCTTCACCGGGTGCCTCGCCTTCGGCGTCGAGCGCTGGATCAGCGCGCTGACGACCCACTTCGGCGAGACGCCCGCCCAACTGGTGGCCCGGATCCAGGCCGCGAGCCGGTGATCGACTACATCGTCGTCGGTGCCGGCTCGGCAGGGTGTGTCCTCGCGAACCGGCTGACCGAGCGAGGTGACCGCTCGGTGCTGCTGGTCGAAGCGGGTCCGCCGGACGTCAAGCCCGAGATCCGCATTCCCGCGGCGTTCCCCCGGCTGTTCGGCACCGAGTACGACTGGGACTTCCGGACGGTGCCGCAGCCCCGGCTGAACGGGCGCGAGCTGCGCTGGCCGAGAGGCCGGACGCTCGGGGGCAGCGCGGCGATCAACGCCCAGGTCTGGACCCGCGGGCACCCGGCGGACTTCGCCGAGTGGGAGCGGGCCGGCGGTCCGGAGTGGAGCCGGGAACTGGTTCGCGGGCAGCTAGTCCGCGCCGAACGCGCGGGTGACGGATCCGGTCCGCTGTGGGTGGGCCCGTTGCGCGACCCGGACCCACGAGCCCTTCAATTCCTGCGCGCCTGCGACGAAGCCGGTCTGTCCACACTGGACGGAATCGGGTTGTCCGAGGCCGAGGGCGGTGGTCTCACCGCGGTGAGCCAGCGCGAGGGGCAGCGGTTCAGCGTCGCGGACGGGTACCTGCGTCCGGCACTCGATCGCGACAACCTGACCGTCCGGACCGGCACCCGCGTGCGACGCGTTCTCTTCGACGGGACTCGTGCGGCCGGGATCGAGTACGAGGACGGGCGTGAGGAGCGCTGCCGGCGGGAGGTGGTCCTGTCGGCCGGGGCGATCGGCAGCCCGCACCTGCTGATGGCCTCGGGGATCGGGCCCTCCGACGAGCTGGCGCGATTCGGTGTCCCGGTGCTGGCCGCGGCGCCCGAGGTCGGTGCGCACCTGGCCGACCACCTGCAGGTGCCCGTCATCGGTGTGCCACCTGGAGCGGGCGAGCCGGACTGGGACCCGCGCCGCTACGTCCGGTCCCGCCGGGGGCCGTTGAGCTCGAACCTGGCGGAGGCCGCCGCGTTCGTCCGCCTCGATCCCGCCGCTCCCGGTCCGGACGTCGAGCTGCTCTGGATGCCCGTGCAGTTCCGCGACCACGGTCGGTCCGGTACCGGTACCGGCAGCACCGTGTGCGTGGTGCTGCTGCGCCCGAGGAGCCGGGGGCGACTCGGTCTTGCGGCGGCCGACGTCACCACCGCGCCGGTCATCGATCCCCGGTACCTGGAGGATCCGGCGGACGTGAAGACCCTGGTCTCCGGAATCCGGTTCGCCCTGCGCGTGCTGTCCGGAGTTCCGTCCGGCGCGGAGACCTTTTCGCTCGCCGCGGACGCGAGCACCGGCGAGATCCGCGACCACCTCGCCCAGCACGCCGAAACCCTGTACCACCCGGCGGGAACGTGCCGGCTGGGCCAGGACCCGGCCTCCGTGGTCGATCACCGGCTGAGGGTCCGCGGCGTCAGTGGCCTGAGGGTGGCCGACGCATCGGTCATGCCGGTTCTGCCCGCCGCGCATCCCAACGCCGCGACGGTCGCGATCGCCGAGAACGCGGCGCGGCTGATCTTGGAGGAGGCACCGGATGCCTGATCCGAACACCGTTGCCGAAGTCGTCGCCCGGTACCGGCGGCACGTCGGGCAGGCTGCCGCGGACATCGCGGAGAAGACCCGCCAGCCCGTCGAGTCCAGCGCCCTCGGTGCCTGGGTCACCGACTCCGCCGGCAGGCGTTACCTCGATTGCGGCGGATACGGCGTGTTCCTGCTGGGACACAGCCATCCCGATGTCGTCGGCGCGTTGCAGCGGCAACTGGCGACGCGGGCGCTGGCGACGCGCAGCATGCTCAGCGCGGAGCTGGCGCTGGCCGCCGAACGGCTGGCGAGCGTCGCGCCTCCCGGCCTGGACCACGTCTACTTCGGCAGCACCGGCGCCGAGGCGGTCGAGACAGCGCTCAAGCTCGGCCGGGCCACCGGTCACCGGCGGGTGGTCTCAGCCAGGGGCGGGTTCCACGGCAAGACGCTGGGAGCGTTGAGCATCACCGACCGGCTGATCTACCAGCGGCCGTTCCAGCCGTTGCTGCCCGACGTGTCGACCGTGCCGTTCGGCGACGCCGACGCCCTGGCAGCCGACCTGGCCGCCGATCCCCGGCGAGCCTGCGTCGTGCTGGAACCGGTGCAGGGCGAAGGGGGCGTGCGCATTCCGCCGCCGGGGTACCTGCGCGCCGTCCGGGACGCCTGCGATCGCCATGACGCCCTGCTGGTGCTCGACGAGGTGCAAACCGGCATCGGCCGGCTCGGCGCCTGGTGGGGTTGCTCGATCGAGGACGTCGTGCCGGACGTCCTGCTGGCGGGCAAGAGCCTCGGCGGCGGCTGCATGCCGGTCAGCGCGGTCGTGGCGAACGAACGCGCGTTCGCCCCGCTCAACCGGAACGCGCGGATCCACTCGTCCACGTTCGGGGGCTCGCCCCTGGCCGCGGTCGCCGTCACCACGACCCTCGACGTCATCGAACGGGACGGCCTGGTGACGCGATCCGAACTGCTCGGCGCCCGGCTGCTGGCGGAGTTCACGAAGATCGCCGCCACCGCACCGCACTCGATCCGGGAGGTGCGGGGCCGCGGGCTGCTGCTCGGCATCGACTGCGTCCGGGTCGGCACCGCGAGCGCGGTGCTCGGTGGACTGCTGGACGCCGGCGTGATCGCCACCGCGACGCTCGGCAGCGACGTCGTGGTCCGGATCTCCCCGCCCGCGATCCTGTCCGGCTCCGAGTTCGAGTTCCTGTGCGAGGGGTTCCGCAGCGCGGTGCGGGGGCTCGCCCGATCCGGCCCGCCTTCGGAGAACTAGGAGATGCCCATGACCGGGACGCTCTCGGCACCACCGCTCTACCGCAACGAGAAGGAAGATCCGCGCACCCTGGACCCCGGTGCGTCGGACCGACTGCTGGCAGGCGCGCCGTGGCGCCGGTTCGCCGTGATCGGCGACAGCGTCGCCGCGGGCGTGGGCGAGGACGTCGACGGTTACGGCAGCGGGGGCTGGGCCGACCGCATCGCCGGAGCCCTGGAGTCGGCGAACGGCACTCTCGGCTACCTGAACCTGGGCAGGCGAGGCCTGCGTCTCGCCGAAGTGCGTGAGCAGCAGCTCGCGCGTGCGCTGGCGTTCGAGCCCGACCTGGCCGCGGTCGCCTGCGGCGGCAACGACGTGCTGCGCAGGGACTTCGACCCCGACGAGTTCACGCGTGCGTTCACCGATCTGGTGTCCGAGTTCACCCGGCGCGGCGTCACGGTGATCACCGTCGGGGTGTTCGACATCTCCCGTGCCGGATTTCTGCCGGCCCGGCTGTCGGCGTTGCTGGGCCGGAAGGTGCGGACCTTCAGCGAGCGCACCGCCGGGGTCGCAGCCGAACTCGGTGCCGTGCACGTGTCCCTGACCTGGCTGGACGCCGCCGAGGACCCGTCCATCTGGAGCGAGGACCGTCTCCACGTCAACGGCCGCGGCAACGCCATCGCCGCCGCGGTGGCGATCCGGGAGCTGGCGAGCCACCTCGAGACCGCTGCGCGGTGAGGACGTGACGGACTCGCTGCGCATCTGCCCGCTGTGCGAGGCGGCCTGCGGGCTCACCATCCGCCACGAGGCAGGGCGGGTCATCGCCGTCCGGGGTGACGAGGCGGACGTGTTCAGCCACGGCTACCTGTGCCCCAAGGGGGCGTCGCTGGGCGGGTTCAACGACGATCCCGACCGCCTCGACGCGCCGCTGGTCCGCCGGGACGGCGAGTTCACCGAGGTCGGGTGGGACGAGGCGTTCGCCGAGGTCGCTCGCGGGCTGGGGATGGTCCAGGCTGCCCACGGCCGCGACGCGGTCGCCCTGTACGTGGGCAACCCGATGGTGCACACGCTCGGCATCTCGCTGTACTTCGCCCCGCTGCGCGAGGCGCTGGGGACCCGGAACGTCTACACCTCGGCGACCTTGGACACCATGCCCAAGAGCGTCGCGTGCGGGCTGATGTACGGGGACCCGATGGCCATTCCGGTGCCCGACGTCGACCGCACCGATCACCTGCTGGTCCTGGGCGCGAATCCGCTCGAGTCCAACGGCAGTCTCTGGACCGCTCCGGACCTTCCCGGCCGGATCCGGAAGCTGCGCGAGCGGGGCGGACGGCTGGTGGTGGTCGACCCGGCCCGCACGCGCACCGCCGCGGCCGCCGATCGGCACGTCCAGATCACCCCCGGCGGTGATCCGTACCTGCTGGCCGCGATCATCCACGTGCTGTTCGCCGAGGACCTGGTCACACCGCCGAGTCCGGACCGGTTCGACGGATCGGACGTGGTGAGGGCGATGGCCGCCCGTTTCCCGCCCGAACGGGTGGCGCCGGTGTGCGGTGTGGACCCGGACGGCATCTGGGAGCTCGCGCGCGAGCTGGGCGCGGCCAGGACGGCGGCGGTCTACGGGCGGCTGGGCACCAGCACGACCCGGTTCGGCACGGTGACGAGCTGGCTGATCGAGGTCCTGAACGTCCTGACCGGCAACCTCGACCGGCCGGGCGGCACCATGTTCGGCCGGGCCCCGCACTCGGTCCCCCGGCCGGACGCACCGTTCACCACCGGCCGATGGCGCAGCCGGGTCCGCGGCCTCGCGGAAGTGTCGGGGGAACTGCCCACCGCGACCCTGGTCGACGAGATCGCGACACCGGGTCCCGGGCAGGTCCGCGCGCTGATCGGCGTGGCCGGCAACCTGGTGCTCGCGGCCCCGAACGGCGAACGCCTGGACGGCGTCCTCGACGACCTGGACTTCATGGTCAGCGTGGACCCCTACCTCAACGAGACGACGCGGCACGCGGACGTCGTCCTGCCGCCCCCGCGACCGCTGCAGTCACCGCAGTACGAGGTGGTGCTGGCCCGGCGGGCGGTCCGGCAGGTCGCCCGGTACTCGCCGCCGGCGTGGCCGCTCGAACCCGGCCGGCCGGGCGAAGCCGCGATGATGGCCCGGCTGGTGCACATCGCGGCCGGACGGGGGTCGACGCCGCCCCCGGAGGCGGTGGACGAGGCGGTCATCGATCGGGCGCTGCGGGCCGCTGCCGCCGTGCCGGGTTCGCCACTGGCCGGGCGGGAGACCGGTGAGCTGGCGGCGCGGCTGACGGGAGCCGACTCGGTCGAGCGCCGGATCGACCTGATGCTGAGACTGGGCCCGGCGGGTGATCTGCTCGGTCTGCGGCCGGGGCTGAACCTGGCCCTGCTGAAGGAGAACCCGCACGGCATCGACCTCGGTCCGCTGGAACCGGCGCTTCCCGGGGTGTTGCTGACGCCGAACCGGAAGGTCCGGCTCGCTCCCGAGGAGCTCGTGGCCGACGTCGACCGGCTGGAGCGGCACCTGGACGCTCCCCGACCGGGTTTCCAGCTGATCTCGCGACGGCAGCTGCGCTCGCTCAACAGCTGGTCGCACAACGTCGGGTCGCTGGCCGGCGGATCGACGGTGTGCCGATTGCGCCTCCATCCCGCGGACGCCGCCACGCTGGGCGTGTCCGACGGGCAGCCGATAGCCGTGCGCGGCCGGCACCGGGAGGTGGTCGCGGTCGCGGAGCTCACCGACGCCATCGCGCCCGGCGTGGTGAGCCTGCCCTACGGCTGGGGCCACGACCGGCCGGGCACCCGCCTGCGCACGGCCGCAGAGGAGCCGGGCGTCAGCATCAACGCGCTCACCGACGAACAGGAGGTGGATCCGCTCTCCGGCACCGCGGTGTTCAACGGGGTGCCGGTCGAACTGCGGCCGATCACCGCGACGTAGGTCGCCGGGACGCGGTGCGGTCCGGTCCCCCGGCGCACGGGACCCCCTGGGCACAATCCCGCCGGGGCCACAAAACAACCCTGAAAGCAAACCATTCCACTAGGCACACAATTGCTCCGACCGCAAATAAATCCCCGGGCATATCACCAGTTCCACCGCAACAGCGTCGGCAACAATTCCTGAGCTTGACAATGTCCAGCGCGCTTGCTTATGGTCGGTCAGGTTTCCGTCAATCGACATTCGAAGGTGTGCATGACCGCGCCTACAACGCTGCCGAAATCGCGACAGCAGTTGATTCTTGCCGTTCTCATGGTGTGTTCACTGCTGATTTGGCTGGACAACACCGTCCTCAGCATCACCCTGGAGACCCTCGCCGACCCCGTCCGCGGGCTGGGCGCCAGCCCGGCGGAGCTGCAATGGGCCACCGGCGCGTACACGCTGGTCTTCGCGACCTTGATGTTCACCGCCGGTGCGCTCGGCGACAGTTTCGGCCACCGCAACGTGCTCGCGGCCGGACTGGTGATCTTCGCCGCGACCTCGATCTGGGCGGCGTACGCCGGCGACGCGGGACAGCTGATCGCGGCACGCGCCGCGATGGGCATCGGCGCCGCTTTCATCATGCCCGCCAACTTCGCCATCCTCCTGTGGACTTTCACCGGTCCGGGGAGAGCGACGGCGATCGCCATTTCCTCGACGGCGACCGGCGTCGGAATGGCCGCGGGCCCAGTCCTCGCAGGGGTCCTGCTCAGCCATTTCTGGTGGGGTTCGGTCTTCCTGATCAACGTTCCCGTTGTCGTGGTGGCGCTGGCCGGAATCATCCTGCTGGTACCCAATTTCCGCAGCCCCACCGTGCGACCGCTGGACCCGGCGGGAATTCTGCTGTCGATCAGCGGGCTCTCGACGCTGACCTACGGCCTGATCCGCGCGGGACAGGTGGACACCTGGAGCCGGTGGGACGTCTGGGCACCGATCGCGGCCGGGCTCGCCCTGCTCGCCGTCTTCGTGCTCGTCGAACTGCGGACCAGGGAACCGAGTTTCGACCCCCGGCTGCTGGCGCAGCGGATGTTCGGCGGCGGCAACCTGTCCATGTCGTTGCTGCTCTTCTCGGTGGCTGCCGTCACCTTCTACAACGCGTTCTACATGCAGGGCGCACTCGGCTTCTCGCCGCTGAAGGCAGGCCTGGCCAACGTGCCGGCCGCGATCGGCGCCGTCGTGGGTGCACCGCTGGGCGCACGCATGGTCCGCCTGTGGTCCCTGCGTGCGGTCGCCATACCGTCGCTCGCGGTGGCGGCGTTCACCTTGGGCGCGGTCGGCTTCTTCGACCTGGACACCTCGCTCACCTGGATCTCGGTCGTGCTGCTGACCCAGGGCCTCGCCGTCGGCATGGTGCTGGCGCCGGTGACCGGAGCGCTGATCAGCAGCCTGCCGCTGGAACGCTCCGGCGCAGGTTCGGCCGTGACCAACACGGCGCGCCAGGTCGGCAGCGTGATGGGGATCGCGGTGGGCGGCACGATCATGTCGATCGCCTACCGGAACGCGATCGAACCCTCCCTCAGCGACGTCCCGCCCGCACTGCAGGACAGCGTCCGCGTGTCCGCGGAGCAGGCCAGGCACGTGGCCGGCACTCTCGACCGGCCCGGTCTCGCGGAGGCGGCAGACCGCGCGTTCATCCACGCCCTGCACGTCGGCGCGGTCTGGATCATGGTCATCGCCCTCGTCGCGACAGCCGTGCTGGTGTTCGCCCTGCGTCCCACCGGGGAACGCACAGGGCCGGCGCGGCAGGCAGAGGACGGTCCGGGCAGCAGCCGCTCCGCGGCGGAGGGCGTCTCGCACGCCGGGTGACCCGGGTTCACGGCGTTGACCCGGATGCCGCACCGCGGGCCGCCGCAAGCGCGGCGGCCCGCGGTGCTCCACGGTGCGGCGCGGTTGGCATCGCGGGTGGCGCCGAGCCGGTCGTAGTGCGCGACGACGCCGTCGCCGCGGTCGGGACCGACCGCACCCTGAACCGCGTGCGCGCCAAGGAGAACTGGGTGTGGGCAGCCGACCTCGTGCCACACGCCGTGCGCGCGTTCCCACGCGCGGGGCGCAGCAGCCGTGACACTCGTCAAAGCATTGGGCAAAGGATTCCACCGAAGCGCTCGACGGCTGAACGCCGCAGCCGCTACACCGATCTGGACTGCACCCGCGACGCCAACCGGTGCCGCCGGGCGTCACGCCGCTTCCGCCCGGCCCGCCCACGCGGACGCACCAACCGCCAGATCGCCGACGAGTTGTCCTGTCCCCTCGCACCGTCGAACACCACGTGGCCCCGTGCCATGCACACGCTCAACGTCGACTCACACGCCGCGTTCCAGCCTGGCGGCCTGCAGGGCTGATACCGCTCGAACATCGGCTCCGACAGGTCCAGCAGCCGTCGGCGCGCAGTTCGGCGAGCAACCGCTCGTGCAGCTGTTGCCAGACACCGGCTTCATGCCACTCAGTCAACCGCCGCCAACAGGTCGAGCCCGAAGCACCGGACAAGGCGGTGGGTAGCCGGTTCCAGCCGACGCCGGTGCGCATCGCGTAGAGGATGCCCTCCAACTCGGCGCGGTCGTCGGCACGCCTGCGACCCGGATAGCGGAAACGGCTCGGGGACACCGCGATCTTGGAACGCCCTGTCCCGCAGGCAAAGCCGACACGCCAGCTCATTCTGAACTGATCACTAAGGGAGAAGGTCGCGCCGCCTGCCGCAAGTTCCTGATCGCTTGTCGCAGATCCGCGTGGCGAGGTCACGGCAACAACGCGTGAGTTCGACAGCGAGGCGGCAGTGAGGCGTGCGATGCGCGGCGACCGAGTGACGACCCCTATTCGGTGAACATGGTGAACGAACGCATCTGGTCGAAGCGCTTCGCGGCGAGATCATCGAACCTGATCAGGAAGCATCCGTAGTAGAACTCGCCGTTCGTGGGGAACTGGGCGAGCGGCACCCATTCCTGGATCAACCGGCGCTCCTCTTCGCCCTGCAGGCGGAACCGCTCCTCCATCGGCATGTCGGCATCAGCTGCCCGCAGGCTCGTGACGCTGTCGAACGCCATCTGCGCGTACGGGTTGTCCTGGCCGCCGATCTCCCGGCAGTACCCGCCGATGCGAAGCGTGCAGAAGCGGTCCTGATCCGGCCAGAGATCGTCGACGAGCTCGCACAGCTGCTTCACGGCGTCCGTTTCGGACGTGACATCGCGCCGTTCGATCCAGTCGGGCAGCACCGGTTGCACCCATGCGGTGAGCCTGCACTCGGGAATGAGGAACGGGATGGGCTCCATGAAGAACGTCCTGGTGTCGTGGCCGGGCGGCGGTGATGCCACCTCCGTTTCCGTGCCGGCTGGGACGTGGAGGACTTGCGAGAACTCGGTGGTGGGATGTTCTTCGATGTCTTCCTCGTGGTGCAGGAAGAACAGCAGCGCACCGTCCGCCGGCAGGTCAAGCCCTTCGGTTCGAGGGAGGGCCGCGCAGTCGACGGAGCCGATGAACGGCAACGGGTACTCGTCGCCCGGCCACTCCATGCCCGCCGGTAACTCAGGAAGCCCACCGAACTGCCCGACGACCTCGTCCCCGGCACCGCTTGGACCCGCCCAGATCGCGAACCGGAGCTGGTCGGCGAACTTGTCGGTCTCGTCCTGCGGGATACCTCGATCGATTGCGGCGCTGCGGAACTGCTCATGACGATCCATGGCGCAGCATGATCGCAGATCGGTGGAAGCGCTCCCCCTCACCATCCACAGTGCTGGCGCCAGCTCCGCCGGCGGCAGGCCGGGCTTGCTCGGCCAGATCGATCCCTTGACCATGTACGGGTGGTCCGCGCCGCGAGTGCTGATCGCGGCCGATCCGCCGCTGAGCACCGTCTCCGTGCCGTCGTCGTTGACGGTGGTGCGACGGCCGATCCAGGTGATCCGGTCCGTCCCGGACGGGCCCTTCGCGTACAGCTTCTGCGGGCTTCCGTTGTGCGACACCCACACCTGGTCCTCGCTCAGCGCCGTGGCCCACGACAGGTCGATCGTGCCGGTCGCGAGCGCGAGGTGCGTGCGGTCTGCGCTCAGCAGGCCGGGCGCTCGTCCCGTGCTGCTCGTGGTGCCCAGCACGGTGCCGAAGTTCGGGCCGCCGCGCAGCTCGAACGTCGTCGTGGTGCCGTTGTGGAGGTATGGCCAGGTTGCGCCGCCGTTGACCTCCTGCCGCCACAGCTTGGCGGCCTTGCCGGCGCTGACGGTCGTGGAACGCCCCTGCCGGACCCGTTCCGGGTTGACTAACCCCGCTCAGGCGTATTTCATTGACAGCAAAGGGAAATCCCGTCGACCGTCACCGGTGCGGAGGGCGTCATCGCGGCTCTTGGGGGACAGCTGCTGCGCTTCGCGGCAGTCGGCGTCGCGAGCACACTCGCGTACCTGGTGCTGTACAGCGGATTGCGCGGCGCGATAGGCCCGTTCGCGGCGAACAGCGTGGCGTTGCTGGTGACCGCCGTCGCCAACACGGCGGCGAATCGCAGGCTGACGTTCGGCAAGCAGGGCAGGGAGAAGCTTGCTCGGCAACACTTCGAGGGACTGGTGGTGTTCGGGCTCGGTTTCGCGCTCACCAACGGCGCGCTGGCACTGCTGGGTGCCGGCGCGCCGCGAGTGGTGGAGCTGGTGGTGCTGCTGGTCGCCAGCGTCACGACGACGCTGGCGAGGTTCGCGGTCATGCGGTTCTGGGTGTTCCACCCGCGCCGGGACTAGCCGATGTGGATGGTCGTCGCCACGCTCGGCGTTCCGGCCGCGTCCAGGGCGAAGAGCATGTACTCACCCGGCAGGGCGACGCCCCGATCAGCGGGTACGGAAAGCGAGTAGTTCGTGCCAGCGGACGAGACCACCGGCAGCGGGACGCGGCGCTGGTCGTTGTTGACGGAGTGGGTGGCAGCTCCCATTCGGACCAGCGAGAACGACTGCACCGCACGGTCGGTCCGCACGGGCACAACAGCTCCCGGAGCGGCGAATCGCGGCACCGTGACGAGGATCGGGCGGTCGCGTGGGGTGCCGTCCGCGTTGAGCAGGTACGGCGGGGTGAAGATCTGCCCGTCGAAGTGGTTCGTGGCGCACTTGCCGCACAGGCCGCCGCCTCCGGAGAAGATTCGGCCGTCCGGCAGGAGGTTGGCCACGCTGTGGTAGTTGCGCGGCACGGCCATGGTCGCCATCGGAGTGAACTCGCCGGTCGCCGGATCCCACAGTTCCGAGGTCATGGCCGAGGCCTCGTCGCTGAACGGCGCCGCGTGGGCCTGGCCGCCGACCACGAAGACCTTGCCGTCAGGCAGGACGGCGCTGTTGGCGAAGGTTCTGGCGTGTCCGAGATCGGCGACGCGCTGGACCACTGGCTGTGCGCCGTTGATGTCCACTGTGTACGCGCGGCGCGTGGCGGGAGCGTCCTGGTAGGCGGTCGCACCGCCCACGGTCAGGATCTTGCCCACGTCGTAGAGGACCGCATTGCCGTTCATGGCGTCCTGGGCGTCACCGCGTGGGCCCGCGTCCGTCAACGAGCCGTCGCCCGCGGTGCTGATCCAGTGCATGGAGCGCGACGGGCCCGCGTGGAAGATCCGGCCGCCGGAGGCCGCGAGGTACCAGCCGTGGTTGTCGGAGCGGTAGACGCCCTGTGGATCGTCGGTCAACGTCCGGTCCACCCGCACACCGGGGAGCTTACGCCAGCCGGACGACGACCAGACCTCACCGTGCTTGCCGCCGTTGCCGCCGCTCCACGAGCCGCCGAACACGAACGCGCCGCCATCCGGTAGCGCGGTCATGCCTTGGTAACCGCGGGGGATGCGCAGGCGCGGACCGGCCTGCCAGCTGTCGGTCGCCGGGGTGTAGATGCTGGTCTTGTCGCTGTTGCTGCCGCCCGTGACCATGAGGCGGCCGTCTGCCAGTTGGGCGGTGCCGGGACAGAACATGTCATGACCGGTGGTAAACACCCGACGCCTGCTCACCGCGCCGGTCCCCAGGTCGAGAAGCGCGGTCTCGGTCGAGCCCCACGAACCACCGTGGTCGTCGGCGAGGACGGAGGACCAGACCAGCACCTTGTTGCCGGGCAGGGTGGCCGTCGCCACGGGCACGATCGGGAAGCCGATCATCTCGCCCCACGAGCCCGAGACGGCCGGATTCGCGGGCGCGCTCAGGGCGATCTCGGACGCACCGGCGTCACTCGACGCGCTCAGCCGGACGTACCGCGCGGTGACCGGTGGGAACGTCGTGCTCTTCTGCAGTTCGTCCTCAGGCCACCGGCCGGTGGCGACGGGGCTGAACGCCACCCCGTCGGCGCTCACGTGCACCGCGTACGACCCGATGCGGCCGAGGCCGTCCCGGCGTGGCTGGTAACGCAGTGCCGAGACGGTGACCTGTGCACCCATGTCGAGGGTGATCCAGTGACCTCCCTGCCAGAACGTGGCGGGGTCGCCGTCCAGAACGCCGCGCCCGTCACCGCTGTCCGTGCCCGCGACGGTCCAACCCGCGCGAGGCAGCTCGACCAGGCCCGGCAGGGATCCGGGGTCGCCGAGCAGGTTCAGCTCGGCAGCGGAGGACCACGGGCCGCGGTCACCCGCCTCGGAGGTCGCGACGAGCCGCACGAACCTCGTGGCCCGCGCGGGGAAGCTCAACGTCTTCACCGACGCGGTGTCCGCGAGCGTGCCGATCGCGACCGGGGTGCTCCACGTCTCGCCGTTGTGGCTGAGCCTGATCTCGTAGCCGCCGATCGTGCCCTCGCCCCCGCCCGGCCGCGGCAGGTAGACCAGTGCGGACACCACCTGGATCCGGTGCATGTCGATGGTGATCGAGTGCGGCAACCCAGCGGGCGCGACGCGGTACCTGCTGTGCCAGAACGTGCTGTTGTCGCCGTCCAGCACCTTGGCCGCCCAGAACTGGCCGGCGATGACCTCCTCATCGCTGGCGGACGCGGTCCAGCCGGTGCGAGGTAACGTCGGCGCGTTCGGCGTCATCGCCGCGGCGGGCAACACGTGGTGGCCTGCGCCCGGACCACCGGTGGTGAGCACGGCGACGGCCAGCACCACCGCACTCACCACCGCGAGCACGAACGTCCACCCGCGTCTCATTCGCGACCGTCCCAAGGCAGTGTGGTGTGCCGCAGCTCCGGCCAGAGGCGGTCGATCGGCACGCGCAGGTCCCGGCAGAGGTGGATGGGCGTGTGCGTCTGCTCCTGGTGCACCGGCGAGGTGTGCGGGTCGATGAACGTCCGGCTGAGCTCGTGGCTGCCGCAGCTGCGCTTCAACGGCTCCGGCAGCTCGTCGACGTAGATCACGGTCCTGGTGTCCGGCGGCGGCGGGCCGAAGAAGTACGAGCCCTGCATGTCGCCGTACACCAACGGCAACGAGTGCTCGTCCCGCAACCGTTCCAGCACGCTGGAACGCCAGTAGTCGCCCGCGATCACCACGGTGGTGTCGCGTTCCGATTCGGGAACCTGCCGCACGACCTCCGACACGGCGACGGCCAGCCCGTCCCAGTCGAACCGGTGATCTGGCAGCAGGTACCGGTTCACACCGCTCAGCCAGCCGGGTCCGACCGGGATCAGCGCGGGCAGCAGCACCGCGACGGTGAGCCCCAGGGCCGGCAGGGCGGTTCCGTTCCAGAGCCACCGCTTGCGCTCGGCCAGCTGTCCGAACTGGACCGCACCGACCGCGATGCCGAGCGGGAAGAGCCCACCGAGGTAGTTGCGGCGCAGCTCGACCAGCCACACCAGCGCGACGACGACAAGGAGCACGACACCCAGGAACCGGTTGTCACGACCATGTCTGAGCAGCCACCACGTGCCCCAGCAGAACAGCGCCGCGCCGGCGATCCCCAGCCACGAGAACAACGACGGGAAGAACACCAGATGCCCGCCGAGCGCCTCGGCGTCCGCCCAGATGGCGGGCCCCTCGTCCGCCTGCGGCCAGCCGTTGCGCGCCTGCCAGGCCAAACTCGGGATCGTCGACAGCGCCGCGAGCAGCCCGGCCAGCCACACGACCGGTTTGCGGAAGACGTCACGCGGGCCTGCCAGCCCGAGGGCCAGGGCCACGACGATCCAGAACACCCCGATGATGTACTTGCCCTGCAACGCGAACGCGGTGGCCAGCCCGATCCCCCACCACAGTCCGTCCCGCCGGGTGCGCGTCCACCGCACGAGCAGCCAGGTCACCGTCGCCCAGCAGGCCATGTCGATCGCGTCCGTCGTCACGGCGCGGGTGTGCACCAGCGTGTAGGTGCTGAGCATGAACGCCGCGGCGGCCAGCAACTGGACTTTGCGCCGTCCTCCGAACTCGCGCGCGATCAGCGCGGTCACGAGGATTCCCGCACACACCGCGAGCACCATCGGCAACCGCAGAAGCATCCGCGAGCCGGGCATGAGCGTGTCGGAGAGCCGGGCCAACGCGGCCACCAGCGGAGGCTGGTCGGCGTACCCCCAGGCGAGATGATCTCCCGCCACGAGGAAGAAGTACTCGTCGCCGGCGAGTTCGTACCCGTTCTGCGTCACGCAGACGAGCACGCCGAACGCGACGACGAGCGCCGGCACCGCACGGGACAGCGGTGGCAGCATCGAATGTCGTTCTTCCGTGATCTCGACCGTGGTCGACATGTCACCTCATGTCTGTGGACGGCGGGCATGGACGAGCAGGCTGACCCCTGGCCACCTGCCGACGCTGAGGTACCGCTCGGCGCCGACCACGGCGGCGAGCGTGCGGTTCACCAGCGGATGCGGCTCCTGCAGATCGCTGCCTGACACCCGTTTGCGCCGCCACGCCGCGACGGGCCGCAGCAACACGTTCCAGGAGCGGCAGGATCGAATCTCGAACCCGTTGCGCCACAGGAGAGCCTGCAGTGACGAACGGGTGTAGCGGCGCACGTGCCCGACGGCGACGTCGTGCGCCGACCACAGCCGGGGATCGGCGGGAACCGTCGCGAGGAACGTGCCTCCAGGTTTGAGTACGCGGTGGATCTCGGCTGCCGCGGCGTCGTCACGGGAGATGTGTTCCAGCACGTCGAACGCGATGACGAGGTCGGCGGTCCGGTCCGCGAAAGGAAGATGGCACGCGTCGGCCCGCACGACGGGCAGTCCGCGCGCGGCCGCGATCGCCGCGCCTTCCTCGCCGTGCTCCACCGCCGTCGAGCGCCAGCCGTGAGCGACCAGCACACGGGTGTTGCCACCACCGGCGGCACCGACGTCGAGTGCGATGCCCGGTGTCAGCCGTCTGATCATCCGGGCGAGCAGGTGCCGCCGCTCCCGGTACCACCAGTGCGAGTCCTCGAGGCGCGCCAGCTTGCGGATCTCCTCGTGGTGCATCAGGACACCTTCCGCGCGGACGCCGTCTCGGCGGAGTCGTACGCGACGAAGAACACGGGAAGTTCCCTCTGCGCCTTGAGGATCCGGCCGACGTACTCGCCCAGCACCCCGATGCACAACAGCTCGATCGCGGCGAACGCCGACACGATCGTGACCGTGGACGTCCAGCCCGGCACCGCGTGCCCGAGCAGACCGCCCACCACGCCGTAACCGGTCGACAGCAGCGCCGCGAGGAACCCCAGCAACCCGAACCAGGTCGCGAGCCGCAACGGGGCGAGCGACCAGTTGATCACCGACTCCATCGCCAGCCCGACCATCTTCGCCAGCGGGTACTTCGACCGTCCCGCCGCACGTCGTTCCCTGCGGTAGCGCACGATCGCGGACGGGAAGCCGAGGGCGGGCACCACGACCCGCAGCACGCGCCCGCGTTCGGCCACCGCGAGCACGGCGTCGACGGTGGCGCGCGACATCAACCGGAAGTCGCCGGCGTCGCGTGGCGCGTCCACTCCGGACAGCCGGCGCAGCAGCCGGTAGTACAGGCTCGCGGTGCGTCGTTTGAACGCGGTGTCGCTCGACCTGTTCGCCCGCACTCCGTAGACCACGTCGACCTCGCCCGCCCGAGCCTCGGCGAGCAGGTCCGCGATCAGCTCTGGTGGGTCCTGGAGGTCCGCGTCGATCGTGACCACCCACCGTCCGCGAGCCCGCGACAGACCGGCCGACAACGCGGCCTGGTGCCCCGCGTTCGCCCGCAACCGCACCACTCGCAGCTGCGGCCACGTCCGCAGGACCCGTTGCAGCAGCACAGGTGTCTGGTCTGCCGACGCGTCGTCGACCGCGATCACCTCGTACCGCACGCGCAGCCCGTCGAGCACCGGGCGCAGTCTGCCGAGGAAGCTCGGCAGCACCTCTTCCTCGTCGTACATCGGGACGACCACCGACAGCTCGGCTTCCGCCAGGTACTCGATCGCAGCCACTTCTCCCCCGTTCAGCGGCTTCCACCGTTGTCAGTCCACTTCGGACAGATTCAGCTCCCGCACGATCCGGAACGACTCCGCGTACCTCAGCTTCGGGTCCACCGCGTCGAGCACACGGCGGTGCACGTGCTGGTGGTGCGACACCGCGGCCAGGTCGTGGAAGAGCCGCATGTCGAGCTGCGCCTGCGAACCGAAGCACGCCAGCGCCTCGACCTTGACCGCCATGAGCTCCTTGGTGGCCAGGAAGAACGACGTCGGGTCGAAGCCCGTGCTGTACGGCGATCGGAAGTGGGCCAGCGCACGGACGTGACCGAGCGCGACCGCCGTCGTCTCCTCCCCCGCGACGCGGTGGTCCAGGTGCTGGTCGTGCGGGAAGTGGGTGTACACCAGGTCAGGCCGCGCGTCCTCGATCACGGCGGTGACCTCGTCGCGGATCAGCGCCCGGTGCTCGACGAACCTGGTGTCGGGTGCCGGCGAGAAGGTGTACTCGCCGACACCCAGCACGGCGCCTGCCCGCAGCGCTTCCTCCCGCCTCGGCTCGGAACCGCCCGGATCCGGCGTTCCGATCGTCAGGCAGTGCACCCGCACGGCGTCGCCGGACCGCACGTGAGCGTGGATCCGCATGGCCATCGCGAGCTCGGCGTCATCAGGGTGCGCGGCGACCACGAGCACAGCGGTCATCGCGGACCCCACTCGGCCGGCACCTTCAGCCGCAGGCCCTCGACGGACACCAGGACCCGTCCGTGAGCATCGGTCATCTTCAGGTCGTAGCCGCCGGTGTGCGCCACCGAGACGAACACGTGCTTCTCGCCGGGAGTTCGACACGGGTAGAGCACGACCTTGCCGAACGCCGCGGGCAGGCCCTGATCCGTGTTCGCCGACTGCACCGCGAACACCGCCCGCAGAGCCGTGTCGAGCTCCGGCGGGTCGACGACGCGTCCGCCGGCTCGATACGCCGGCTCCTCGCAGGTGAACCGCCCTGCGGCCGCGAAGTCCGGGTGCGCCTCCGCGTGCAGCCGGGTGGCGAACCGGCCGGTGTAGTCGATGCCGAACCGGGCCGCCTCCCGCACCACGTCCGGGCCGTCGCCGACGCGCTGAACCTTCGCGAGATCCACCTCGTCCCGCCCCGTGGTGGCCTTCCAGGAAGCCGTCGCCACCAGCACCGACCCCGGCCCCGGCAGATCTCCGCGCAGCACCGGGGACGTCTCCAGGCGGAGCTGGTCACCGGTGACGACCACCCGCGTAGGCCGACGGCCGGAGCGACCGAGCACCAAGCCCTGGTGGAACACCACATCGCGCAGCTCCAGGCGTTCCGGAACCGTGGCGGTCCCTGCCAGGACCGCCTCGGCCAGCTGTTCCACCAGCTGCACCGCCGCGATCCGCACTCCACCGCGGACCTGGTGGCCCGCCAGGTCGGCATCACGGGGGTCAGTCGCGTCGTACAGCCGGTGAACCGTCGTGGTGGCGCCGGAACCGGTCGTCGCGTCGACCAGCCACCACCGCTCGCCCGGCGGAGTGGGCGTGCTCGTCCACCGCCGGGCGAGCGCGGGCAACGGCACCGGCAGCAGCACGACGTGCGATGCCAATGTCGGCGCTGCTGCCACGACGTCCTCGGACCAGCGGACACCGGCGTCCGGGTCGAGGTAGCGGAAACCCCTGCCCTCCAGACGACGTTTGGTCTCCGGGTCCGCCGCCATCCCGACCTGGTTCCACGCGGGCCAGCCGACGTACTGCGCCACGACCTCCGGCCGTTGCGCCCGCAGCCTCGCGGTCGCCTTCGCCAGGTACTCGTTGGCACAGGAGTAGTCCGTCTGGCCGGGCAGCCCGACCGCGCCGGACACCGACCCGTGCGCGACGAACAGCCGCAGTCCTTCTCCGGCGAGGTCGATCAGCGTGTGGCAACCCAGGACCTTCACCGCGACCGTGTCTTCCCATTCGCGTGCGGGCTTGGCGGTGATGCGGCTGGACCGCTCGACGCCGGCACCGTGGACGACAGTGCGAACCACCCTGCCGCGCAACCGCCCCCGCAACGCCCGCATGCCGGCCACGTCGCAGACGTCGACCAGCTCGTGCGCCACGCGCACACCCGCCCTGGCGAGCCTGGCCAGCGTCACCCTGGCCTCCACCGCCCGCCGGTGCCGCCGCCACTCGCGTTCGAACTCGTGCAGCGACCGTTGCGGGTTGCTCCGGCGCCACTCGAGGAGCTGATCGGTCTTGCGGTCGTCAGCGAGCTCGCGCAGGCACTCCTCTTCCGTGCGCTCGGCCGCCGGCGTGCGACTCAGCAGGACCAGCAAACCTCTCGGGTCGTTCAACCGCCGCGCGGCGGCACAGACCATCTCGGCGACGATTCCCGTGGTACCACCGGAAACCACCACCACGGCTTCCGGGTCGTGCAGCGCGTCGAGCAGTCCCGGTCCAGGCGCCTGGTTCGGCGGCACCGGCGCGAGCTCGGTGCGCCACCAGTCGCGGGCGTCCATGCCGAACTCGTGGTAGCCGGCAGGTGGGCGGCCCAGTCCCGCGATCCGTCGTGCCGCGGAGGAGCGGGCGTCCGGACCTACGTCGAGGACGGCGGTGGCGGCCTCCGGGTACTCCTGGCCCAGCGCACGGGTGAAGCCGGTGAGCGCGCCGCCCGCCGGGTTGAGCAGCGACCGCGAGGAACCCAGCCGTCCGTCCACGGTGGTCACGACGAGCAGGCCGCCAGGTGAGCGCAGCTCCCAGCCGGTCGCCAGTTCCGCGGTGACCGCTCTCAGCTCGGCGAGCTCTGCCATCGTGGCCTCGGCACCGGGCACGCCTTCCCCTGCCTGCTCGGCGGCGACCCAGACGAGCCAGTCCGCCTCGGAGCACACCTCGGCGCCCGCAGCCGTGAGAGCGTCCGCGACTTCCGCGGCCAACGCACGATCCGGCCCGGCCAGTCGCACGGAGACGCCACGCCAGGACGTGCCGGTGTAGGGCTTCGCGGCCACCGGAACCGGTGTGAACAAGGCGAATTCCGCAGGTTCGGCTTGCACCGGCTCCAGTCCGGCCACCCACAGGCCTTCAGCCAGCCGGCGCAGGCCGCTGTGCGCCGAGGTGACCCCTGGCAGCGCGAAATGCGGCTCGTCACCGAGCACGGCGTCGACCGAACGGCTCAACGAGCGGCCGGCGCCGCACTCGACGAACCTTCGCGAACCTCCAGCGGCCTGGCGGATGAGCAGGTCGAGTCGGACCGGCTCGGTGTAGAGCGCGGCCAGCGAGGTCCTGATCGCCTCGGGATCGGCGGGGTAGAGCCCGTTCAGCGCGGCCGAGTAGACGGGGATGACGGGCGGGGACACCTCGATCTCGTCGAGCACGGCACGCAGCCGGGACACCGCGCCGGCGAGCAGCGGCGTGTGGAACGGCAGGTGCACGTCCAGCCTGGTGCAACTGATCTGCTCGGCAGCCGCCGTGGTGATCACCTGCTCGATCGCCTCCGCCCAGCCGGAGATCACGCAGAACGCCGGTCCGTTGACCGTGCCGAGATAGGCACCCGGCACCGCGTCCACCAGCCGGGCAACGGTGTCCGGCGAAGCGAAGACCGCGGCCATCAGGCCCGCGCGGCCGTCGACGACTTCCTCCGCGAACTCACCGCGCGCCCAGCACGCCCGCAGGGCGTCGTGGAACCGCAGCACGCCGGCCGCCACCAGCGCGCCGAACTCCCCGGCGCTGTGGCCGAGCAGCACGGCGTCTTCCTGCCGGAACCACCGCCACACCAGGTGGGCGGACAGCAGACCGAGCACCTGGGAGGTACCGGACCGCGCGGCCAGGTCGCCGAGATCGGTGATGTCTCCGGACTCCAGCGCCCCGGCGATGATCCGTCCAGGCTCGCCGAGCACCTCGGGCAGTGCGGCCACCGCGTCCGCGCCGCCGTTGCGCGCGAGCCAGGACACCGCGGTGAAGTCCTTCGTGCCCGCCTGACCGGGAAACAACGCCACGGCAGGTCCGGAGCGCACCGCCGGGCCCGCCCAGACCGCGGACTCCGTCACCTCGGCGACGCGGGAACCGGCCGCGCGCAACCGGGAAGCGAGAACGGCGCGTTGCGCTCGAGCGGCCTTCGACGTGGGGGCGAAGACCGACGCGCGCCACTGGCCCGTGCTGCCGGTCGTGCCGGAGTCAAGGCGGTCGGCCAGGTCCACGGCGCTTTCGGCGGCGAACCTGGGAGAGCCGGCAGCCTGCTCATCCGTGCGCGCGGACGTCGTCGGAACGTACTCGTCGACGATCGCGTGGAAGTTCGTCCCGCCCAGGCCGAACGAGTTCAGTCCGGCACGGCGCGGCTGGTCACCGTTCTCAGGCCACTCCGCCGCCCGGTCCACGATCCGGACCTTGCCTGCGAGGCTCGCCGCCAGGTCACCGGGCGACCTGAACCCCGGCGTCGCGACCATGGTGCGGTTGCGCAGGCACAGCACGACCTTCAGCAGACCGGCGAAGCCCGCCACGGACTTCAGGTGGCCGTAGTTGCCCTTCACGCTGCCCAGTGCGACCTCGCGACCCTCGGTCGCCATCTCCTCGGCGATCACCTGCAGCTCGGACGAGTCGCCGAGCACGTTGCCGGCGCCGTGACCCTCGACGTACTGGGCGGTGGACGGATCGATGCCCGCCAGGGCGTAGGCACGGCGCACGACCTCGCGACGGCCCCGCACCTGCGGAGCCAGCATGCTGCGGCCTTTGCCGTCGCTGTTGCCGACGCATTCGCGGATCACCGCGAGGACCTCGTCGCCGTCGCGTTCGGCGTCGGACAGCCGCTTCAACGTGAACACAGCGGCGCCCGAGCCGATGACGAAGCCGTCGGCGGTGCGGTCGTAGGGGCGTCCTTCTCCGGTCGCGGACAGCGAGCCGATGGCCGAGAGCGCCACCTGGTTCGTCACGTCGACGCCGATGCTCGCACCACCCACGACCGCGAAGTCCAACCCACCCGCACGCAGTTCCTGGATCGCCACGGACAACGCGGCCAGGCCCGACGCGCAGGCCGAGTTCACCGACACCGCCGCGCCGAGCAGGTCGAGACCGCCCGCGACCCTGCTGGCGCCGAGCACACCCTGGCCGGCGACCGAGGCGTTCTCCGTCACCGCGCCCAGACCCAGCTCCTGGTCGGCGAAGACCTCCGCCGCGAGCGACGGATCCTGGACGTGCCTGGTCAGTTCCTCCTGCCAGCGCTGGAACATCAGGTTGCGGATGAGGCTGTTGCGGCCGTCGCTGTCGAGGATGTCGGTGACGAACACGCCCGAACGGGCGCGAACGGCGGGATCCTCCGGCAGCACGTTCTGCGCGGCCAACTGCGACACCGCGTTCAGCAGAAGCAGGTGGTCGTCGAACATCTCGCCCGCGACCTTCGGCAGGATTCGCCAGCGCGCGGGTTCCGCCAGCACGGGCTTGTCCACGATCGACGAGACCGGGCAGATCGTGCGGTCGCGGTGCGAGCTGTCGCCGGAGTGGAACTCCTCGAACTCGCGGACGTACCCGGCCAGCTGCTTTCGCACCGCCGTGGCCTGGCTGAGGTGTTCCCACACGCCGGAGACGTCGTTCGCGTCCGGCATGATCGCGGCCATGCCGGTGATCGCGATGGGCTCGCGGCGCGGCGCGGCGGAGACGGGCCGCGAACTGACCGCGGACTCGACGATCATGTGGTAGTTCACGCCGCCGACGCCGAAGCTGCTCACCGCGACACGACGCGGGCCCGGCGCCAGCTCCTCCGTCTGCTGAGCCAGTCGCAGCTTGTCCGCGTGTTCGGTGACGAACGCCGCCGGAGTTCCGACCCCGACGGACGGTGGGATGCGGCCGCGGTCGAAGACGTAGAGAGCCCGCAACAGACCCACCATGCCCGCCACCTCGATGGTGTGTCCCACCATGGACTTGGCCGAGCCGAACGGGATCGCGTCGCGATAGCCGGCGGTGCCGTAGGTCGCGAGCATCGCCGCGTGTTCGGTGCGGTCACCGACCTGCGTGGCTGTGCCGTGGGCCTCGATGTAGTCGATCTGCTCCCCCGGCGTGAACTCGCCTTCCTCCCAGGCACGGGTGATGGCCAGTTCCTCGGCGCGTTGTGAGGGCGACCATGGCGCGGTGCCTCGACCGTTGGAGCTGCGGCCGATCGAACGGATCACACCGAGCACCGGCATGCCCTGTGCCACCGCGTCCTCCGCACGCACGAGCGCGACCATCACCGCGCCCTCGCCGGGCACGTACCCGCAGGCGCCGGCGTCGAACGGGAACGAGGGGCCTGGCGCCGAGGCCTGCGCCTTGGACGACACGACGGTCATCTCGGCCGCCTGCACGCCGATCGCCGCCACCAGCGCCAGGTCACAGGTGCCGTCGCGCAGGGAGAGGCACGCGGCGCGCAGCGCGGCCAGTGAACTCGCGCAGTTGGCGTCGACGGCCATCTGCGGTCCGCGCAGGTCGAAGTAGTTCGCGATGCGCCCGGCCAGGATGTTGCCGTTGACCGCCGCGTCCTCGCGCAGGTGCGGGAACCGTTCCTGAAAGCCGCGGTGGAAGAAGCCGACCTCATCCGCCAGGTCCGGCCGCAGCTCACTCGCCTTGCGCGACCATTCCTCACTGGCGTGATAGGCGACCATGCTGAGCTGGGTTCCCAGGGTGCCGCCGACGTTGGCGACCCACACGCCCGTGCTGTCCTTCGGCAGCCGGCCGGCCTCGTCGAGCGGGCCCACGACGCGGTGGCCGAGCTCCAGCGCCAGCCGGTGCGTCGGGTCCATTCCGGACAGTTGCTTGGGCGGCAGCTTCGGCGGCTTGGAGAACTTCCACTCCGGCAGCAACGCCACGGTGTCGCTGCGGCCGCGGTTGACCGCGCGGGGATCGGCCGAGTGGTAGATCGACCGGTCCAGCCACGTCTTGGGCGCCGGCGCGATCGCCGTCCGGCCCTCGTCCAGCGCGCGCCAGAACGCGGGCCGGTCCACCGCACCGGGCAGCAGGCATTCGCTCGCGACGATCGCGACCGGCTCGAACAACCGCGCCACGGCTCACACCCCCTCGGACTTCTTGGCGACACTTCCGTTGCGACGCTGCATCGTGAGGCCCGGCCGGCGCATCGACGTGGTGAACCCGCCGTCCACGCTGATCACCTGACCGTTGATGTAGTCGGACTCGCTGCTGCACAACCACAACGCGGTCCGCGCGAGCTCTTCCACGCTGGTCACGCCCAGCGGTGCCTCGTCCTCGAAGACCTTCCACAGGTCGTCGGCCCACGTGAACGACCGCAACGAGAACGTCGGGATCACGTTGGGACGGACGGTGTTCGCCCGCACGTCCGGCGCCCACTCCAGCGCGATCGACCTGATCAGAGCCTCACCGGCGGCCTTGCTCGCCCCGATGGCGCTGTAGCCGGGCATGCCGCGCTCCGCGCCGATGCTCGACACGTAGAGGAACTTCCCCCCAGGACGGAACAACGGCCGGAAGTGCCTCGCCAGCGAGATGATCGCGTACGTGTTGACCCGCAGCGCTTCCTCGAACTGCGACCACGTCGTCTCGTCGACCGAACGCTCGTAGCCGCGTGCGGCGTTGTGCACGATGATGTCGATCGCGCCGTACTTGCGTGCCACGACGGCCGCCAGGTCGCGGACCTTGGACTCGTCGCCGATGTCGGCCTCGACGTAGATGGCCTCGCCACCGGCTGCCGCGATGTCTCTGGCGAGGATCCGGCCGTCGGCCGCGCTGCCGCGCGAGTTCAGCACCACCTTCGCGCCACCACCGGCCAGCCCCACCGCCACCTGGCGCCCGTACCCGCGGCTGCTGCCGGTGACGAGCGCGACCTTTCCCGCGAACCGGCTCATCACGCGGACACCGCGGCGAGCCGTTCGCGGTTCAGGCGATCGGTAAGGTGGCCGGCGAGACTGCGGATCGTGCGGTGGTCGACGATCGAGAAGTCCTCCTCGAAGAGGAGCTGGTAGTGCTCACGCAGCTTGCCCAGCGCCTCGACCTGCTTGACCGAGTCGATCGCGAGGTCGGCCTCGAGGTCGGCGTCGTCGTCGAGGACCTCCGCCGGGTACCCGGTGGCCTCCTCCAGCAACTTCACGAACTCGGCACGAACCTCCTCGTACTCCCACGGCGTGCTGCGTTTCTCGACAGCGGGTTCGGCTTCGCCGCCGGCCGACGGGTCGAAGAAGTCGAGCTCGGCAGGAGGATCAGCGAGCCGTGGTGCGGTGGCGATCGCGGGAGGTGGGGCCGGCGCGGCAGCGACAGGTGCCACCGCGACAGGTGCCGGCGCGGGCGCCGCACCGTTCCCGTCATGCCCGGCACCCCGCGAAATCGTCCAGATCGACGTCAGCGCCGAGGCCCAGGCTGCGGGCTGCTCCGTCAACGAACGCACGAAACCCGGCCCGAGCGCGGCCAGGAGCTCGTCACCGAACAGAATCCGCGCCGCCAACTCGCTCGCGGGATCGAGCGTTGAAGTGCTTTCCGGCATTGACCTTCCTCCCCCTCGTCCCGGCCCGGCGAGTCCACAGTGGAGTGATGACTCCCGCGGGCCGGGGGAACTGACCGACTCAGACGATTCTTCCCAAGGCACCAGGCACTGTCATTGGCCTGAGGCGACCGCTTGGTTGCCGACTCACGTCCCGGTCGAGAGCAGCTCGTCGCGGAACTGGCCGGGCGGCCTGCCGTACTCGGCGCGGAACGCCCTGCTGAAGTCCGATGCCTGCGGGAAACCGTTGCGCAGCCCGATTTCCCGGATCGACAGACCTCGCAAAGCCTGGTCGGACAGCTCTCGCCGGCAGATCTCCAGCCGACGCGCACGGATCCACCCCGACGGCGTGCAACCGTCGATTTTGAACAGCCGCTGCAGATACCGCACGGAGATGTGATGTGCGGCAGCCACTCTGCTCGGTGTCAGCGTGTGGTCGCCGAGATGCCGGTCGACGTAGCCGCGGATCCGCGTCAGCAGTTCGTGCTGGTGCGTGACGACACCGTCTCCGGGTCCGGAGAAGTGCCGCTCCAGCACACCGGTCGCGAGGTGCAGCGCGGCATCCCCGATCCGCGCGGCCTCCGACGCGTGCAGCTCCGAGGCCGCGACCGTCGCCCCCGCCAGCAGGTCGCACAGCAACGCTCCCGGACCGGTCAGATCACAGATCTCGTGCCGCGCGACAGGAGCAGGTGGCGGCAGCAGCGGCGCGGCCGAGTTCGGGAACACCATCACCAACGTCTCGGCTCCGGGCGTGCACGGGCGGATGGTCAACGAGCGCCGCACGTCGGACAGCGCGAGCCCCTCGTCGCTCACCAGGATCTCGTGACCCCCGCGTTCCACGACGACGACGCCGGAAGCGCTCAGCACCAACGCGTGATGCCCAGGTCGTGCGGACACCACGTGCGGCTGGGACGCGAACACCACCTGGTGCACGGTGATGCTGCCCAGCTCGGTCGTGCGGGCGAGTGGTTCGCCACGACCGGCCCGTGCCAGTGGAACACAAGTCCCCCAACTTGTTGCAGACATCTCTCCCCCGTAGAACCCTCAGTCAGTGGCCCACCTCGGCGGCCAGACCGCGCCGGCGCAGCTCCGGCAGCACGCCCTCGCCGACCCAGTACGTCTCCTCCAGGTGCGGGAAGCCGGACAGGATGAACTCGTCGATGCCCAGCTCCGCGTACTCGGCGATCCGGTCGGCCACCTCGCGGTGACTACCGACCAGCGCCGTGCCCGCTCCCCCGCGCAACAGCCCCACTCCGGCCCACACGTTCGGATAGATCTCCAGGTCGCGCTGGTCGCCGCTGCCGCGGAACCCTTCGTGCAGCGACCGCATCCGTGCCTGGCCGGTCGACTCGCTGGCCATGAGGATCTGCTGCACGCTCGCGACCTTCTCCGTCTCGAGCCCCGCGATCAGCCGTTCCGCCTCGGCCCAGGCCGCCTCGGACGTGTCGCGCGTGACGACGTGGAACCGGATCCCGAACCGCAGTTTGCGGCCGCGCTCCTCGGCGAGCTCACGGATCCAATCGAGCTTCGCCGCCACCTGGCCGGGCGGCTCTCCCCAGGTGAGGTAGGTGTCCACGTGCTCGGCCGCCACCACGCCCGCCGCGCTGGACGACCCGCCGAAGTACAGCTCCGGCACCGGAGACGGCGGCCGCGACACCGTAGCCCCCCGCACGTCGTAATAGCTGCCCGTGTAGTCGAACGGCTCGCCTGTCCAAGCACCGCGCATGATCGCCAGGAACTCCCCCGCCCTCGCGTAGCGCTCGTCCTTCGACAGGTGGTCGCCGAACCTGGCCTGCTCGTCGGACTCGCCGCCGGTCACCACGTTGAGCACCAGCCGGCCACGGGACAGGCGCTGGTAGGTGGCCGCCATCTGGGCCGCGAGCGTCGGCGAGACGAACCCGGGCCGGAACGCCACCAGGAACTTGAGGCGCTCGGTCTCCCTGGTGAGCGCGGCGGTGACCAGCCACGCGTCCTCGCACCACGTCCCGGTGGGCGTGAGGATCGCCTCGAACCCCATCTGCTCGGCGGACCGTGCGATCTGCGCGAGGTACTCGATGTCCGGTTCGCGGTAGCGGTCCGCGCCGGCCACGTCCATGCTGTCGGCGTCCCGCCCGTGCGTCCGGTGCGTGCCGGAGAGCAGAGACCTCCCGTCACTGGCGGTCGGCAGGAACCAGTGGAACCTGAGCGTCATCGTCTTCTCCCCTCGATTGCGCGCGAGACCGTGAACATCTCGGCGAAAGCGTTCTGCGCGGCCATGCGTTCGATCACCCGGTGGTGGACGTGCTCGCGGTACGCGAGCCGGGCCAGCTCCTCGTCGGCACCGCGCCCCAACGCGGTGAGCGCGGTCCGCCTCGCCTCCATCAGCTCGTCGTCACCGAGGAAGAACAGGGTGGGCCGGAATCCGTCCGAAGGCCCGCAGCGAAAGGACCTGATGTCCCTGGCCTCCCGCAACGCCACCACTTCCGTCTCGTCGCCCGCGATCCGGCGGTCCGGGTCGTGGTCTCCGGGGAACACGCCGTACACCACGTCGGGCCGCAACTGCGGAACCACCCGGAACAACTCCGCGTTGATCAGGCCTCGGTGCCCGGCGAATCCCCGCGTGACTCCGGAGAACGTGTAGTCCTCCAGCCCGAGGTGGACGATCGCGGCCCGCCAGTCGGCGTCCGGCTCACCGGCCAGGCAATGCACGTGCACTGCGGCGCCCCGGTCGGCGTACCACCGCAGCCGCATGCCCATGCCCAGCTCGGCGTCACCGGCCCGTGCCGCGACGGCGAGCACCGTCAGGTCAGTCATCGTGCATCCCAGACCGGTCCAGCACGGCCCGCGCCTCCGGACCGACGTTGAAGATCAGGTCGACGATCGACAGCTCGCGCTGGAACCCCGCCTCCGCGGGCGGGGTCGCCTGCGGATAAACCGGATGCCGGTAGTGGAAGGCACCGACCTCGACACCACGCGCCTCCAGCTTCTCCCGCTCCGACAACGCGTTCCCGCGGTGCCGCTGGTTGATGTAGTGGTCCGGCCGGATCGGGTGCGCACAGACCAGGTAGACGGCCCGCGACGGCTCACCGAGCCCGGCCACCGCCGACACGAGCTCGGCCAGCAGCTCTCCCTTGCTCGCCGAGCCGTCGAAGCAGTCGCTCGCCCGCACGACCGGCGTCTCCACCCCCAATGCCCGCCGCGCGAACGCCACGATCTCCTCACACAGATCCCGCAACGACGTCCACGGCTGCCGGTACACGCGGGCCAGCTCCTCGCGGTACACCTCGAAGTACGGCGCATTCGCGTACGCCTGCGCGATCACCCGCCAATGCGCCTCCAACCGGCCGGGATCCACGATCCGCTTGCGGTTGATGGGCTCCCTGCCGTTGTTGACCGGCACGGTCAGCCACCGGCGCCGCCCCTCGTAGAAGAACTCCTGGCGGTGTTGCCAGTCGCGGTCCGCGAACTGCACGGTGTCGAGCGACACGAACACGTCGCTCGCGAGCATCTTGCGGAAGTAGTAGATGTTCGGGTGGTACGCGGGCTGGTGGACAGCCACCCGGACGGGTTCGCCCCGCAGCCGGTCCACCACCGCCTTCGCCTCTTCGAGCATCAGCCCGCCTCCCTCAGCACCAGGCAGGACGCCAGTACCCGGCCGTCGAGCCCGTTCCACCGGAATCGCGTCTCGTCCTTCTGCGGCCACACCAGGTAGTGCAGGCTCCCCGCCACCTCGGCCCTGCCGTCGTGCCGGTACGCGAGCTTCGAGGACTGCCCGCCGTCGAGGTGGAACGCCCAGCGCAGGTCGTGGCCCTCCTCCGCGAGCACGTCGACGACCTCACCAGGTGTCAGGCCCTGGAAGTGCGACGTCAGCGGTGCGCCGTCGAAGATCCGGAGGTGCACCGCACCGTCGCCGGTGCCGTAGACGAGCGACCTCGGGTACCGGACGCCGCGGAACGGCGACACGCCGAGCGAGTCGTCGTAGGCGTTCGCGATTCGCTGCGGCACGACGGCGTCCGCGACGGACGGCCCGAGCGAGGTCGCCGAGGTGAGCGCACGGAGATCCGTGCCGTCGACGGTCAGCGGCACGACACGGTCGCCGACCCGCCAGTCCCGCGCGTCCTGCTCGTGCGCCCGGAGGACGTAGCCGCCGGTGAACAGGTCAGCGCCTCCGCCCGGCACCAGCGCGATGACCACCGCGCGACCGTCCGGCCGCACCTCCACCACCGCGTCCACCGCGGATGCGGCACCCGGCGTCGTGTTCGTGGCGGGCTCGACGATCCGCTGGAACGCGGTGACGTCGGAATCCAGGTACTTGACCCGGCAGTTCGCGGCGTTGAACACGAGCACCCGCCCGCCCGGCTCCTTCGCGCCCGCCCACGGCAGCACGCCGGAACCCACCCGGATCACGCCCTCGGCCCTGACCGTCCGCGCGACCGACGAGGAGCCGCGGACCAGCAACGCCGGTTTCGTCGCCGAAGGCAGCCCGGCGACCACACCGTGACGCACGCACAGGTCGAAGTGCGGCTCAGCGGGCTGGTAGTCGGGGTCGTCCGAGATGAAGGTGAACGAGCCGTTGACCGCCCCCACGACCGCTGGATCCACCAGGGCGTCGCGCAGGTGGAAACCCCCGCTGTCGCTCACGGCGTCCAGGACGTACCCGGCGTCCTGCTCCGCGCGCAGGGTGTACGAGTTGGTGAAGTGCCCGCCACCCAGCTCGATCGTGCGGGCTTCCAGGGTCACGCCCCGGCGCAACGCCGCGCGCCGAGCGGGAATCCGGCGTGCGAACGGACTCTGGTCCACCGCCAGCTCCTGGACGTCCGGCACGGCGAAGCCGTGGCGCATCAGGATCTTCCGCGCCGTCGCGTCGCCCACCCCGTCGGCTCGCCTCATGACCGGCCCGCACAGGAGCGCAACCGTTCGAAGACGCCGGTCCCCAGGCAGACCCGGCCCTCCGCGAGCGCCGCGGCCTTCACCGCGTCGCTCTCCCTGCCGAACAACCGCAGGGTGCCTCCATCCCGCATCGGCACGGAGGCCAGCGCCCGCACGAGCGCGGAGTTCTCGTCGGCGAACGTCTTCCGCTCACCACCGAACGACGGGTCCACCGCGATGAACGCGTACCCGGTGTCGAGCAGGGACTCGATACGCTCGCCCATCGGGAACCCGAACACCGACCCGGTCAGCAGCTGGACCAGCAACGACAGTGCGAACCCCTTGTGCCCGCCGAAAATCACCGCGGCGGCGGCCTCGTCCGGGTCCGTGGTGAAGCTGCCGCTCGCGTCGACGAACTGCCCGTCCTCCAGTCCGCCGTTGCCGCGCCTGGCCTCCCACAGCCGCCCCATCGGCGCCACCGTGGTCGACAGGTCCGCGACGATGGTGCCGCCCTCGGCGGGGAACGCGAAACTCAGCGGGTTGACCCCGAGGAACGACCGCGTCGCGCCGACGACCGTGCTGTCCGCGGTCGAGGTGTTCATCACGACGCCCAGCTGTCCCTGCTCTGCGATGCGGCGCGTCCAGTACCCCAACGCCCCGTGGCGCTGGGTGTTGTTCATCCCCACCAGGCCGATCCCGTACCGCCGCGCCTTCTCGATCACGACGTCGACCGCGAACCCGACGCTCAACGGCCCCACCTCGCGGTTGCCGTCGACCACCGCGACCGCGCCGAAGTCCTCCGCCACGAACGGCTCGCCGGCCCTCGTCGCGAAGAACTGGCTCTCGAAGCAGAACTTGGCCACGCCGTGGGAGGTCTTGCCCCGCAGCTCGCCGTCCAGGAAGTGGTCCACCACCCGGCTTGATTCCACTTCGGACAGTCCGGCGCCGGTGCACACCGCCGTCATAAGTTGCCTGACCTCGTCAATCGGGACGTGCACCTCAGCTCACCTCCGGGTTCGACCGGTCCAACGCCACGAGGAACCGCTTGGACCAGGCGGCCCGTTGTGCGGCGCTCAGCTCGAGCCGGTACGGCACCAGCTCGTTCACCAGTCGGTACAGGCAGAACCCGATGACCAGCCTGGTCTGGATCGACGGGGCGAGTGCTGGCAGCGAGTTGCGCGACCGGTAGCCGGCGAGGAACTCCGCGGACAGGGGGCGGATCGCCTCCGGTGCCATGAGGTGGTGCAGCAACAGGTGCGCCAGCACGAACGTGACGTCGTACCAATGGCTGCCGCGGTGGACGGTGTCCAGGTCGCAGATCACCACCCGGTCCGCACTGACGCTCATGTTCTTCGGCGCCACGTCGCCGAGCACCAGGACGTCGTCCGGCAGGGACTTCAGGTGCGCGCTGCATTCCAGCAGTGCCGGATGACCGGTGCTCTCCAGGCAGTACCGCAGTTGGTGGTCGCGGAACGCGAGATCGCCGTCCGGGCGGATCTGCGTCGTGATCGACCTGGTGGCCGCGTGCACGTCGCCCAGCACCTCGCCCAGCCGCCGCGTCTGCGCCGGCGTGGCGGGGCCGAGGCTCAACGCGTCCTCGAACGACCCTCCCGCGGGGAAGATCTCGCTCAGCACCAACGCGTGCAGCTCCTCGTCGAACTCCAGCACCTCGGGGAACACGTCCGGCGCGGCCGCACCGAACACGGCCAGCGCGGCGCGTTCCACCCCAATCAGTGCGGGATCGGTCGGCACGTCCGGGATCCGGGCGAACCACGAGCCGCGCACCTTGAGGATCACCACCCCGCGCGGTCCCCGCACCCGGTACACGTGGCTCACGTTGCCGCCCACCAGCTCCTCGACGTCCCGCACACCGCCGACGTGCGGCGCGCACAGGTCGAGCAGCGCGGGCGTCACCCCGGTCATCTCAGCCCTCCACGCGTTCTGGCAGGGGGCGGACCGCGCCGTTGCGCACCAGCCGGATCTCGCTCCCGCGACGAAAGTCCAGGCGCACCACCGGATCCGCACCGCGGCGCCGGCGCGCGGCCGACAGGTACGCACCCGTCATGAGCACGCAGCCACGGCGATGCTCTGCCAGATCGGACGTCACGGGAAGGCCGTCGCCACGCAGGTGCGAAAGGAACTCCTGCATCGAGTGCCTGCGCGCGTTCTCCTGGTGACCACGCGCGGGTGACAGTCCGCCGTCCATGTCGTCGAGCCGCAGGTGCTGGTGGCTCTCCCACGCCGGGAACAGTGCCCGGTTGCGGAAGACGTGCACGTCCACGTGCCGATCCCCGCCCACGCCCGCCGGGTCGGCACCGGCCGCGCCGTCACGGGCCTGGTAGCTCTGGAAGTAGATCGCCTGGAACGGGCCCTGCTCGATGACGTGACTCTCGTGGCGCACCCGGCCGTTGCCCTTGTACAGGTCGAGCTGGTTGGGCAGCACGCTGCCGCGCTGCGAGAACCCGTTGTGCACCAGGTTGACCGAGCCCAGCGTCATCGTGCGCCCCGCGCTGCGGAAGGCGAGTGAGACGAACACGTCGACCTCGCCGTGGTGGCGCACTCGGCGCCACAGGTCCGAAGCGCTGTAGCGGTTGTGTTCGTCGAAGTCGGCGAAGATCTTGCGGTAGTCGTCGAAGTCCAGCTGCCGCAGAAGGTCCCTGGGCCGTACGACGTTGGAGAACACCTCGACCTCGTCGAGCTCCTTGCCCGGCGCCTCGGCCGCCTCCAGCAGCCACGGCACGATGTCGAGGAAGTGGTAGCCGGAGTGCGAGGCCTTGCCGTAGCCCTGGTCGTACGAGTGGTACCCGATGTCCACCAGCTCGGCCGGCATCCGCCACTGCCCGTCGCTGTGGAACGACTGGATGGACGTGATCGGGCAGTTGGTCGCCTCGGCCACCTCGTTGACCAGGGAACGCATCGTGCGAAACGCCGGGTGGTACCGGCGCTGCGACATCATGCTCACGACCACGCCGGGGTTGCGGAGTTTCGCGTCCGCGTAGCACCGCATCAGCTCGTCGTAGTCGTCGAGGAGCAGCCCGGCCTGGCCCTCGTCCAGCGACGCGTTGACCCGCGCGGAGACCGGCTTGTCCATCAGGACGCTCAGCCCGCGACCCAGCGCCCACTTCGCGTAGGCCAGGTGGAAGCTCGGCTCGGTCGCGACGACCACGCCACGGATGCCGTGTCGCGCGACGAACCCGTCGAGCAGGCGCTCAGTGGGCGGCGGCAGCGTCACCCTGCCGGTGTCGGACTTCTTCAGGTACACCATCGAGAACGCGGACGAGCCGGTCGATCGCACGTACTCGTCGTTGATCTCCTGCGTCTCCACGAGGTCGACACCGATGATCGTGCCGAGCCGCCCCGCGCGTTGCTCGTCGAGCAGCACCGGCAGGTGGTTGCGTCTCGCGTGTGGTCCCACGCCGATCACCAAGACGTTCGGCGATCGCCACTCGGGACCGTTCCCCCCAGTCATGTCAGCTGTCCCCCTGTCTGATGTGGACACGGCCGGTCCGCGGTGCGGCCTCGCGCCGCACCGCGTGTCTCCGGTCTTTCAACGGCCTGCCCGCTCCACCAGCGTTCGCGGGGCCTGAGGTGACCGCAGCGCCGCCAAGATCACGGACGCCGCGGCGGAGTGCACGGAACGGACCCGCGCCTGTGGGAACTCGGCGGCGAGCCGGTCCGCCAGCGGTACGAGGAACCCGCTGCCCGCGGACTCCGCGCTACCTCCGGAAGAACCGAGCAGCGCGACGAGCCGCACCTGGTCGTCCAGCAGCGGGACCAGGTGGTAGAAGCCGTTGATCCGCGTGGCGATCGTGCGGTCCCACGCCTCGGCGTCCGACTCGTCGCCGTGCGCGGCGGCGTGCACCAGCCCGTGGATCTGCAGTCCGCGCGATCTGAGCTCCTGCCCGAGCCGCCGGACGGCGTGCGAGTCGGTGACGTCCTGCTGCAAGTACTCGACCTGTGCGCCCGCGTCGCGCATCCGGCCGATCGTGCGCATCACGTCGAGACTGCGGGACAACCGCGCCCAGTACGCGTCGAACTCCTCCTCCGAGAAGTCCGGGGAGTGCGCCTTGAGCGACTCGCGCTGACGGATGCGATGTTCTTCGAACTCCTGCGCCCCCATCGACAGCACGTAGTCGCGGTCGCCGACGCCGAGCGTGGCGTAGATGTTGACCAGCGGCGTCCGGCCGAGCAGCACGTACCGGCACGGCACCTCTGCCGCCATGGCGACGAGCACCTCGGCGGCCCTGCCTCGCGCACCACCGGCGGCGATCACCGTCGATCCCGGTTCGAGCGGAAGACCCGTCTCCCCGCCGAGCCGGGCGGGTGTGAACGCCGGCGTCACCCAGGCCGTGCCGTCGAAGCCGAGTTCACGGTGGTCCGGCGTCCCTTCGGCGAACGTGAGCAGCTGACGGGCCACCTCGTCGACTCCGACCGAGGGCGCGACGTCGAGCACCCGGCTCTGCGCGTGCCCGCGCAGCAGACCGGTCATCGCGCCGGCGACGGGGTCCAGCGGCACCGCACCCGTCTCGCCGAACCTGCCGTCCAGCGCGGTCACGGCGGCGGTGCGGCCGTCCCGCCTGGCGGCGAGGACGTCGCGCAGCGCACCCATGGCCGCCCGCACGTGGACGGCATCGACCGGACCGATGTTCGTCGACCTCGGCGTGACAGGGCTGGTGAGCAGGAACAACCAGTCAGGCTGCGGTTCGTCGCGCAGACGCTTGGCGAGCTCAGCCGCGGTCATCACCTGCCCCGCCCGCTCGTTCACGCGCAGCCGCGCGGTCTCACGCAACGTCACGCATTCCGTGCGCGCGCCCGCGGCCCGCAGCGCGTTGCCGACAGCGACCGCCAGGTCGGCTCCGTCGCCCAGCACCAGCACCGTCCGGCCGCGCCAGTCCACAGTGGTCTCAGGAGGTCGCGCCGCGACGAGGACCCGGCCGAGCAGCGCCGGTTCCCGTTCCGGCGGCCGTTGCGGATGCGGCGGGGCGGCGGGAAGGCCGGCTTCCGGACCGGGACGGCCTGACGCGTGCCAGAGCACCCGCACCGCCTGCCGCCACTGGTGCGGCCGCTGCTCGATCCACTCGAGCAGCGCGGGATCGGCGCTCTCGGCGAGTTCAGGCCCGAACAGCACCCCCAGAGCCAGGCGTGTCCGCGTGCTCCCCTTTTCGATGATCATGCGTCGTTCCCCCGAATCGACGGTTCGGCAACGTTCCTACTTCTGGTGCCACGGCAGCTTGTGCCCGACTCCCCACAGCGTCACGGCGCTGACCAGCGCGAGGACGGCCATGTCCAGCCACACCTGCCCGGTCACCGGGCCGATCACGACCTGCCGGATCGCGGACGCCGCGTAGCTCGTCGGGCTGAAGTGGCTCACGCCGATCATCCAGTCCGGCAACCGGTCGGGCGGCAGGACCACCGGGCCCATGAACAGCAACAGCAGTGTGATCAGCATGCTGATCGAACCGGCCTCGGCCGGCGAGCGGACCGTGATGCCGATCAACGCGCCGATCCCGGCCATCGGCAGCACGCACAGCGGCACGACCAGCAGCACGAGCGGGCTGATGCTCAGAGGCACGCCGAGGATCACGGTTCCCAGCAAGGCCGTGGCGACCAGCGACGGGATCGAGAGCACGAAGAACGCAAGCACCGTGGCCAGGATGACCAGCGACCTGTACACGGGCAGCGTCGCGAAGAAGTCCAGCGTTCCCATGGCCTTCATGTAGGCGAAGTTGGCCGCGACGTTGTTCTGGTTCTGGAACATCAGCGACAGCACGATGCTGCCGCACAGCACGTACGTCAGGCTCTGCTGGTCCCGGCCGGCGAACGCGCCCAGCGCTGCGGTGGCGAGCACCGGCGCCAGCATGCCGGTCACCACCTGGCCGCGCCACGA
Source organism: Lentzea californiensis (assembly GCF_024648825.1). Lineage (GTDB taxonomy): Bacteria > Actinomycetota > Actinomycetes > Mycobacteriales > Pseudonocardiaceae > Lentzea > Lentzea californiensis. The sequence goes on along the minus strand of NZ_JANBBE010000010.1, from coordinate 17,752 downwards.
CCAGCGGAAGTTGGAGAGCTGGATCAGGAACAGGTCGGTGAACTGGATGTGCGGTCTCGGCCGCTGAAGGCTAGGAGGCATAGTGGAGGTACAGGTCCTCGAGAGTCGTCGACGTCATCCGGATGTCGGTGATCTTGCGCAGGTCGAGCTTGCCGAGGAGCTCGGCGGCCTCGTCCCCGTCGAGCATCAGCAGCCAGGAGCCGTCTGACTCCTCCTGCGGCACAACGCCGAACGGCAGCGCCGGTGGCTCGTCGGGCGGGAACACCAGACGCACCTTGAGCTTCTGCGCGATCTCCGCCTTCAGCTGGGCCGGCGTGCCGAGCGCGGTGAATCTTCCGCGCTGCACGATGCCCACTCGCTGGATGGCTTTCTCCGCCTCCACCGCGTCGTGCGTCACGAGCACGATCGTCGTCCCGCGCCGCTGGTTGAAGCCCCGCAGGACCTCCCAGACGTGCTTCTTGTTGATGGGATCGAGGTCGTTGGTCGGCTCGTCCAGGATCAGCACCGGCGCCCTGCCCGCCGTCGCCACCGCCAGCTGCAACAGCCTGCGCTGGCCGCCGGACAGGTTCGTGGAGACCTTGTCCCTGATCTCCGCGATGCGCCAGAGTTCGAGCAGCTCGTCCCGTTCACGGCGGGCGTCCGCGCGGGACATGCCCCGCAGGTGCGCCGAGAAGTACACGGCCTCGCCGACGGTCAGCCGGTTGAGCGCCGACGTGCTCTGCGGCATGTAGCCGATCATCGTGGAGACAAAACTCGTGTTCTCGACCACGTCCCTGCCGAACAGCTCGATGCGGCCCGAAGTCGGCCGCAGCAACCCGACCAGCTGACGCACCAGCGTCGTCTTTCCCGCGCCGTTGTCCCCCAGCAGCCCGAATATCTCCCCTTCTGCGATCTCGAAGCTCATTCCGTCGACCGCGAGAACGTCCTGTCGCGGATATCGCTTCACCAGGTTCTCGACTCTGTACGCGACCGTCACCGCACGTATCCTCCGCGCTATAGCTCGTGGTAGACACTGTAGCGCTGATCCAGCGCAACTCTGTCCCGAAGTGCGTCCGGACGAAAATTACGCGACTGTTTCACGTACCAATCGAGTTTGAGCTCCGGATCGATCTTGTCGGACACCACGTGCTGCAACAGCTGATAGGGGGCCACCCCGTCCGGGTCGAACGACCGGAGTGGAATTCGCTTGAGCGCGATGGTCTCCTCGAGCTCTTCGGTGAAGTGGTATCCACCAGGTATCAACCGCGATTCCCTGGTGCCGAAATCCATCATGAACCCGGTGCCGTTCAGAGTCATCTCCAGCGCGAGATGCGCGGTCGACGGCCCGTAGCCCGGCACCCTGCGCTCGTGGTAGACCAGCACGTGATCGACGCCGTGGGTGCCCAGCAGGCAGGACGCGACGAACGTCCGGTCAGGGCACGGGCCGAACACCATCGTGTCACCGTCGGCGAGAATCTCGCTGACCGATCGCCGCAGGTATGATTCCCTGATCCTGTCGGCGTCCCACACGGTCTTTCTGACCGAATCGTGCACGAAATCGACCACGGCCAGCGCCACGTCCAGCTGAGAGCCGCAGAACATCGGCAGGAGCACACAAGTATCCTGCTTCATCGACAAGTTCCCCCCTGAGTGGTGCAACTCCCGCTGAGTCTGCCACCCCCGATTCACCCGGTCATTGACCGCACGCGCCGGAATCATTGACAACCGGCGTACCACGACTCGGTTCCAGGAAATCAGGAACAACCGCCGTTCGGCCTTCAGCTCTCGCCGATGACCGATCTGATCGCGGACAGCAGCCGGTCGCGGTGGCGGGCACCGCAGACGACCAGGTCTGGGAGCCACGGATCCTCGCGGTTGTAGCGCAGCGGTGAGCCGTCCAGCCTGGACGCGTGGCACCCTGCCGCCAACGCGACCGCCACCGGCGCCGCGGAGTCCCATTCGTACTGGCCGCCCGCGTGCACGTAGGCGTCGACCTCGCCCAGCACCACGGCTGACGTCTTGACACCGGCCGACCCCAGCGGCACCAGCTCGGCGTCCAGCAGCCGCGTCAACGTGTGCACGAGCGCCGGCGGTCTCGTGCGACTGACCGCGATGCGCAGCCGTTCCGCACCCGAGGGAGGCGCCGGCGGCTGTGCGGTGGTGACCACGACGTCCCGTGCCGGGATGGCCACCGCGCCCGCGGTGAGCTCGCCGCGTTCCCACAACGCCACGTGGACGGCCCAGTCGGTACGGCCCTCCTCGGCGAACTCGCGGGTGCCGTCGAGCGGGTCGACGATCCAGACCCGTTGGCTGACAAGGCGCTTCGGGTCGTCGGCACCTTCCTCCGAGAGCACGGCATCCTCGGGCCGATGCGTGCGGAACCCTTCCATCAACGCCTCGTGCGAGCGCCGGTCACCGAGCCGCCGCAACCGCTCGGGATCGGCGAAGCCCGTGTCCCGGCGCAGAACTCGGAGCAGCCGGCCGCACTCCCCGGCGAGCCGGGCCGCGAAGGCGTGGTCGTCAGCGCTCACGCGCCCTCCTCGAGATCAGGCTCAGCGCCGCCGCTGCCGCGTCCTGGCCGTTCGCAGTGCCCATCTCCAGCCGCCGCACGCCCCGCGCGCTCAGCTCGTCGAGCCGCTTGACCACCTCGCTCTCGGTGCCCGCGATCAGGAACCGGTCCGCGAGGTGGTCCCACACGCCGAGCATCTTCGCGGCCTCGACGTAACGCCGCTTGTCCTCCTCGGTCTGGACGCCGTGCCGGGACAGGTCGTACAGCGCGCCCAGCTGCTCGACGCCGGACCGCAGCCCGGCGGGCACGAGCTTCGACTCGAGGCCGAACCGGGTGAAGTGGTGCGCGAGCGACGCGAGCACCCAGCCGCCGGTCGCCTCGGCCCTGTCACCGTCGAGGTCGATGGTGATCGTGCCGGTGTTCCACCACACCTCGACGTCGTGGCCGGTCACCGCGGTGACCGCCGCGACCACCTCCTCGCTGTGCCCCAGCCCGACGATCACGCCGTCGCCGATCTCGGCCGCGACCTCCAGCGACCGCATCCCGTGCGCCGCCACGAGGACTTTGGCGGCCGTCGCGCGCCGGGCCAGGAACTCCCGCACGGCTTGGACGTACGCACGCAGGTCGCGCAGTGTCGCGGCTCGCCCGCCGAGGTTGTAGACACCGCTGTCGCCGGTGCCGATCCCGAGGAACACCCCGGCGGCCGTCTCCCCGGACAGTCCGGCCAGCGCGCTCGCGGTCACGGCTGGATGCCTGGTCCTCGGATTGGTGACGCTCACCCCGAGCGGCACGCGGGTCACGCACTGGGACAGCGCGCCGAGGGTCGTCCAGCACTCGGGCACCCCGACCGGCGAGTCCCACACGCCGAGCCTGGCCACGCCGTGGCCCTCGAACAGGCGGCCCCAGCGGATCGCCTCGTCGATCGAGCGCGGGTTGATGTTGACGGCGACCTCGATGTCAGGCACAGGCCGCCTCCGCGCGGTCGAGCAATGCCGAGATCAGGCGCGCCAGCTCCGCGCTGCCGCCCATCGCCGGTGTCAGCACGAGATCCGGGTTCTCCGGACGTTCATAGGGATCGTCGACGCCGGTGAAGCCGGGCAGTTCGCCCGCGCGAGCCCGTGCGTACAGCCCCTTCGGGTCTCGCGTCTCGCAGAGCCGGGCGGGCGTGTCCATGAAGACCTCCAGGAATCCTGCGCCCGCCGCCGCGTGCGCCGACCGCGCACCTTCCCGTCCGGCGCGGTAGGGGCTGATGGCCGCGACGATCGCGACCACTCCGGCCAGAGCGAAGAGCTTCGCGACCTCACCGACCCTGCGCACGTTCTCCGCCCGGTCGGCCTTCCCGAACCCGAGGTCGGCGTTCAGTCCCCGGCGCAGCTCGTCCCCGTCCAGCAGGACGGCGTGCCGGTCGTGCGCGGCCAGGTCTTCGGCCAGAGCGCCTGCGACCGTGGACTTCCCGGACGCGGGAAGCCCGGTGATCCAGACCGTCGTTCCTCTCACTCTCGCTCCTTCCACTCCTGCCTGCGGTCCACGTGCTTGAGCTGTGGCCACAGATCGGGTAACGACTTGTCGAGGTTCGAACACAGGTGGACAGGTGTGTCGAGATGGGACGCGAGCTCTTCGGTCGTGCCGCAGTGGGCTTCGAGCACGCGGGGCAGCGCACCGACGTACAGCACGTTCCGGCTGTCGGGTGGTGTGCCGAACCACCAGTAGCCGCGCATGTCGCCGTACACCGACGGCAGCCCGTACCGGTCGAGGGCGGCAGCGTGCCAGTAGTCACCCGCGATGATGACCGTGCCGGGCGGTACCCGTTGGTGTGCCACGGAAACCGTCTCGGCCAGGCCGCGCCAGTCCTCGTCGTGCACGACGACGAACGCACGATCGTAGCCACCCAGCCACTCGACAGGCAGCGGCACGAAACCGCGCATCAGCACGACCGCCGACACCGCCATCACCGGCCAGGTCGGCACCCAGCGCCACCACCGGGCGGTCAGCCCCTGTTCCACCGCGACCGCGCCGGCCGCCCAGCACAACGGGAACGCGACGTCGGCGAAGTAGTCCCGCCTTCCACCCGCGACCCACACGAGCACCGCGACGACCAGCAACGTCACGCCGAGAACCCGGTGCTGCGGGAACCTCAGCAGCCACCAGAGGCCCGAGCAGAGCAACGCCCCGCCGAGCAGCCCCGCTGTCAGGAGCACCATCGGCACGAACCGCGGACCGCCGCTGACCGAGGAGGTCGCGGCACTGATCTCGCCGACCATCGCCGCCTGGGGCCAGCCGTTGCGCGCCTGCCAGAGCAGACCGGGAATCGTGGCCACGACCGGAATCGCGGCACCCGCCCAGAACCACCGGGACCTCAGCAGCGCAGCACCGCGCGACCCCAACGCGACCAGACCCGCGACCACCCAGAAGACAGCGAACACGTGGTTGGTCTGCAACGCCAGCGCGGTCACCGCACCGATGGCCGGCCAGTGCCGGTCGTCCCGCACCCGCAGCCACCGGATCAGCAGCCACACCACCACGGTGCACAACCCCAGCCCGATCGGTGCCTTTGTGAGGTTGTGGCTGTCGCCCAGCACGTGCGGCGCCAGTACGAACGTCCACGCGGCCAGCAACTGCGCCCGCCGGCCACCACCGAGCTCCCACGCGATCAGTCCCGTGACCACCAGCGCCACCGGCATCAACACCGTGACCGGCAATCGCAGCACCACCGGCGAGTCGCTCACGAGGCTCAACGCCCGCGCGAGCACCGGCACCAGCGGCGGCTGATCGGCATAGCCCCAGGCCGGGTGGGCACCGGCGACGATGAAGTACAGCTCGTCACCGGCGAACCCGTACCCGCCGCTGGTCACCAGCAGCAGCAGGCCGAACGCCGCGGCGAGCCCGAGCACCGGCCGGCGTGCGAAGACCGCGCGCTCCGGTGACTCAGGTGGCGAGGCGGCGACGGACCATCTCACGGAAACTCACCCTGTCGTTGAGATGCGGGAACTCCTCCTCCGGCACGGGCACGCCGAGGAACTCGCACAACGGCGCCCAGCCCTGCTTCACCTCGTGGACCAGCAACCTGTCCGCGGGCACGGCCGCGGCCACCGAGTCGTTGTGCCGCTGGAACACCGAGATGACGTGGGCCTTGTCGTCGAGCCGCCCGCCGAACGTGTGCGACGAGATGCGGTGCACGAGCTCCAGGTACGCGCGGTAGCCGGGGTCCTCGGAACCACCGTCCGCCGACCACAGCGGCGCGAGGGTCTCGCGGAAGCTCTCGTACCAGGGCTCCGGGTCCCGCACCGTCAGCACCACCTTGGCGTCCGGGTACCGCGAGAGCAGATCCTGCCAGTGCGCGCAGCCAGGCCAGTCCACAGTGGACTGGTAGCCGTCGAAGACCGAGGACCACTCCACCGGTTCACCGCGCTGGGCCGCGTTCCAGAAGCGCAGGTGCTCGGGCTTCTCGAACGCCGTGAGCATGTGGTAGCAGGGCCCGGACCCGAGCCGTTCCAGCGCGGCCTTGACCGACAGCGTGCCCGTCCTGCCGAAACCGGCACCGATGACCAGCACTGTCCTCACCCCACCTTCGCGGGCCGGGACGTGCCCAGCACCGAACCGTTGCGGTCCAACGCCTGCACGGCCACGTAGGCCGCGGGCTCCGGCAGCGGGACCGATGTCTCGAAGCCCTGTCTCGGCGCCGTGGCGACCGGCGACAGCGACTGCTCGCTGCCGCCGGCGAGCACCCGCCAGGAGGCGACCTCCGTGGCGCCGTTCCAGCTCGCGTACGCGGTGCCGCCGCGCCCGGCCGCGATCGGGAGATCGGCGGGCCTGCCCACCCACGGCAACCGGAAGGCCCGGTAGGAGTTCAGGTGCGGCTTGGCGAAGGAGGCGTTGAACACGACCTCGCCGCCGCGCGAGAACTCGGTGAAGGTGCCGTGTGATCCCCAGCCGACGAAGACGTTTCCGTTGCCGAGCTCCTGCACGCCGCCCTGGGTGCCGGACATCAGCGCGTCCGGGCTCGGGTACGACCGCGCGAGCGTCGCCGTCCGGCGCGTCTCGTCGAGGTTCAGCACGAGCCCGCGGGAGATCTGGGGGCCGTTGCCGGTGGAGGCGTTGTCGAACACCGACAGCGTGCCGTCCCGTTCCCGTGCCGCGTCGTGCTGCCAGGCGAACGCGGCACCGGGCCCGAAGGTGAAGTCGCTGCGCTTGCCGCCCAGCCGCCAGATGATCTCGCCGCTGCTCCGGTCGATCTTGTAGACCGCGCCCGTGTGCCTGCCGCTCGTGATGATGTTGCCGTCGGTGTCGAGCGAGAGCGAGTTGAGGTGCACCGCACCGTAGGGCGTGAGCGGGTTGCCCGGCCTCGGCAGATTGGACTCGTCGAGCCCGATGTGGTCAAGCGCCGACCACTCGAACAGCACCTCGCGGGTGCCGATGCGCACTTCCTGGATGACGTTGTCGTGCACCACCCGGATGGTGTCGCCGTCCTTGTGCGGCACCATCCGGTAGACCAGGACCAGGGCGGTTCCCCACGGCGTGATCCGCATGTCGTGCATGTCGGCGAATTCCATGCCGTTGCCCGGCTTGATCCTGTCGATCAGGCGGTACGACTCGTCCATGACCACCCAGTTGCCGAACACCGGCGCACCGATCTCGTGGATCGGCACGGGCAGGCCCTCCCACCACGTCAGCACGGGCCGGCCTCGGTACCGCTGTGCCTCGAAGGCGGCGGTGCGAATCAGGTTTCCGTCACCGCGAGGCAGGAACCACACCGGCTGACCGGTGTTGTCGACGATTTCCGGGCCGCCGAGGACCGAGGCCGGCGGCAGCACGAAGGTGTCCGACTTCGGACCCAGGAAAACATATCCCGGCGCGATACCGTCCGCGCTTGTGCGGACATTTATCCGCGGCGTTCTCAGATCCGGTCTGGTGACGAAGTGCAGCAGCTGATCAGGTTCGCTCTGAGCCACCGCAACAGGCGCGAATGTGCTTCCTGCCAGTGCGATCAGCAGCGTGACCGCGGCCACGACTCTCCTGCGCAAGATCAACTCGACTCCCCCGTGTGAGATGACTTCCGGCAGCCTGTCGGAACACTTTCGCGTTCGCAACAGCGCTTATCGAACGCATCTCGAACGGCTAGGCTGAAATCTTCGTCAATCCTTCAGGGGGAGAAGAAATTGACCGCGCACATCAGCAAACCCGTCGTCGTGCTGCCCGCTAACAAAGTGACGACCGAGGAAATCCTGGCCGATGTCCGGGAAAGGCATTCGAACCACCCGCGACTGAACGCGATCACGCGCGTGATCACCGGGTGCGGGGTGTCCGAGCGCTACTTCAGCAGGCCGTTCGCCGACGTCGTCGGCACCACCGGGATCGAGAAGCGCAACCGGTTCGCGTTCGCCGACGCGGTCGAGATGGCGGTCGACGCCGCCCGGCGCGCGCTGGAGACCACCGGGCTGCGGGCGGACCAGGTCGACGGCCTGGTCACGAGCCACACCACGTCGTTCGCCGCCCCGAACCTCGACGTCCGGCTGGTCGAGGAGCTGGGGCTGCGGCCGGACGTCGCGCGCGTTCCGATCACCGTGCTCGGCTGCGCGGGTGGCGGGCAGGCACTGGTCCGCGCCACCGACCTGGTGCGCTCCCGGCCCGGCGGCAGGATTCTCGTGGTCGTGTCCGAGGCACTGTCGACTGTGTACCACCGCGATGAGGACACGATCGAGAGCATGATCTACAAGGCTCTCTTCGGCGACTCGGCGGGCGCCTGCGTCGTCACCGGTGAGCAGCGGGAGAACGGGTTCACGATCGAGGAGACGCTGGAGTTCCTGCTGCCGGACTCGTCCGACCGCTACTGGGGCGAGTTCGACGCCGCCGGGCTGCACTTCAAATCCACCAAGAAGGCCGTCGCGGCGGCCGGTGACGCACTGCCCGGCGTGCTGGGGTGGCTTGGCGATCGGCGCCCGTCGTTCGGCGTGATCCACCCCGGTGGCCCGCATATCATCGCCCAGGCCGCCGCCGCGCTCGGACTGCGTCAGGAGGACGCCCGGCACTCGTTCGACTCGTTGCGGGAGAACGGAAACCTCGGCGGCAACGCGGTGCTCGACGTGCTCCGCCGCACCCACGAGGCGCCGCCGGCCACGGGGGCGGAAGGCCTGATCGTCGCGTTCGGCCCGGGATTCGCGGTCGCCTGTGCGCGTGGAACGTGGCGTTGACACAGGTTCAACTGTGGAACGTCAGTAGTTGAACGGACGCTGACCATCAGGACGCCTCGTCCCGGCTGTCGCGGTTCTCCAGCTCGTCACCGAGCCTCGTCCACATCTGTGCGCACAACCGCGCGGCGCGGACGAGCTTTCCCGTGGCGTGCACGGGGATCCCGGCAGCGAGCCTGGCCAGCTGGTCCTGTTCGACCCGGTGCGCGGCCAGCATGCGCAGCACCGTCCGCCCCACCTCGTTCAACCGCAGTGCCGGATCCTTGCGCAGCACCTCGAACACCTCGTGGAACCCCTGCCCCGCCACCTCGGTCCGCTCCTCACGCCGGGCCGATGTGGCCTCGCGGACGCCGCGCAGCTTGGGCGGCACCACGTCCTGCCCGCGCTTCAGCCGATCCCGCACGTCCTTGGCGGTGCCGAGCCCTATCCCCGCCTCAGCCGCGATCTGCCGCAACGACGCGGCCGGCCGTTCCTCGATCAGCTCCGCTGCCCGTTCCCTGCGCCGCACCGGATCCGTGGGCCGTGCCCGGCCGTCCAGCCCGAGCCTCGTGTCCACGGCCTTGCCCGCTCTGACACGCAGCGACGCCACGGTCTTCGCCGACAACCCGCTCGCCGCGGCCACCTTCCGGTCGGACCAGCCGGGGTGCGACGCCACGATGCGCCGTGCCGCGATGAGCCGATCCCGTTGCGACAGCGGCAGTCCGTGCGTGATGTTCAGCCGCACCGCCAGCACGAAAGCTTCCTCCGCCGTGCCGTCGAAGAACCGCGCCGCGATGTGCCGGTCGCCTTTCAAGCGCGCGGCCATCAGCCGGTGCGCCCCGTCGATCACCTCCATGCTCGACCGCAGCACCGTGATCGGCGGCAGCCCCTCCTCGAGGGCCGCCAGCGCCCGCACGTGCTCCAGGTCCTCTCCACCGAGCCGAGGCGACACCCCGGTGCTGACCGACTCCACCGGCACTCGCACCACAGGTGATTCCGCAACGGCTGTTTCCTCGGTTTCCGCTCTACCCCCAGGCTGAGACAAACCGTTCCCCCGAACGTCAGTGCGCGGCGATCACCGCCCGTTCGACCCGACTGGAGTTCCTCAAACTCCGACCACGCACTCGCTCGATGCTAGCCCTCATTTCCGCTCTCTCGCCAGTGAACGATTGACCTCCGATATGTCAACCTGTTCAACGAGAACGGTTGCCCATTGCGGAATTCTCAGCCGCCTGGACTGATCGTCGGCGGTATGGTCTGGAAGAGGCCGATCATTCAGGGGAGAATGTGCTGGAACACTCGTGCGGTCGTGGTGAACACGACCCGACCACTCCACTGCCCCCAGGCGCCGCAGAACAGCTGATCTGGGAAAACCCGAAGCTACTCGATCTGGTTCGCCGGTACGACGAGGTCGTCTCACCGCTCAACACGCACTCGCACTGGGCTGATGTGTACCGTTCCGACCTCGATCTGCGTTACTTCCGCGGCGACAACTGCTACGTGCGCCAGCTGTCCAACTATTCCGCCGATCTGGAATCGAGCATGGTGCGCTATGCCCGCTATCTGGCGGAATTCGACCACCGGAAACTGATGGAGCGGCTGACGGAGGACGGCCGGTTCGGCTGCTGGACGGCCGCGGGCCCCTCCGGCACACCGATCAGCCGCGACCTGCTCGACTCGGTCAACGAGATCTGCTTCCTCGACCGCGAATGGCAGCTCTTCGACCGTCCCGGCTGCACGGTGATCGACGTCGGCGCCGGCTACGGACGGCTCGCGCACCGCATGGCCGTGGCGGTGGACGACCTCGACCGCTACTACTGCGTCGACGCGGTGCCCACCTCGACGTTCGTCTGCTCCTACTACCTTGAGCACCGCGGCGTCGGGAAGAAGGCGCCCACCATCCCGCTGGACCGGCTCGACGAGCTCGACGACACGCGCATCGACCTCGCCGTCAACATCCACAGCTTCGCGGAGATGCCGCGCACAGCCGTCGACGCGTGGCTCGGATGGCTGTCCCGCCACGACGTCGGGCACCTCTTCCTCATCACCAACACCCAGGACACGCTCAACAGCAGGGAGGGCGGCGGCGTCTGGCGGGACGCGACGCCGTTGCTCGCCGAGCACGGCTACCACCGGATCAGGTCCGAGATCATCATCCGCGACGAACCGCTGCGCCTCGATCTGGGCGTGGACGACCACTTCCAGCTCTACGAGCTGCGTGCGTAGAGCAGCCACCTCGCGGTCCGGCCCGCACGGTCACGCCGATGCCTCAGGAGCGGCCGGCGGGAGTGAGGGCGGGGTAGTCCGTGTAGCCCTCGGCGTGACCGCCGTAGTAGGTGGCGGGGTCGCTCTCGGCCAGCGGGTGCCCGTTGGCGAATCGTTCGACCAGGTCGGGGTTGGCGATGAAGGGGGCACCGAAGGAAACGGCGTCGGCGATCCCCTCGTCCAGGACGTCGTTGGCCAGGGCCTGGGTGAAGCCGAGGTTGGCGATGACGTTGCCCCGGTAGTGGGTGCGGAAGCGGGCGAACTGGCTGATGCGTTCCTCTGTCGTGCCGGGTGAGCCCACGAGGTGGAGGTAGGCGAGGTCGTTGTCGTTGAGCCTGGTGAGCAGCCGGTCGTAGTCGGCGAGCGTGTCCTCGTCCCCGGTGAACGCGGTTCCGCTGGCCCAGTGCGGAGAGAGCTTCACGCCGACGCGGTCGCTGCCCCACACGTCGCTCACGGCGTCCAGGACGTCCAGCAGGAACCGCGCTCGCTTCTCGCTGCTGCCGCCGTAGGCGTCGGTGCGCTGGTTGAGGCGGGGGTTGAGGAACTGGGGGATGAGGTGCTGGCCCTGGGCGTGGATCTCCAGGCCGTCGAACCCGGCGCGACGGGCGTTCCCGGCGGCCTGGCGGTAGGCGCTGATGGTGCCTGCGATCTCGGCGGCGGTGAACGCTCGCGGGGTCACGGTGTCCTTCGGTCCGTCCGGGGTGAAGGACTGCTCACCGGGGTTGATCGCGGACGGGCCCGCGGGCATGCGGCCGCCGAGGTGGTCGGGATGGGACATCGCGCCGAGGTGGCCGAGCTGGGAGATGATCCGCCCGCCCGCTCGGTGAACGGCGTCGGTCACCTTCCTCCAGCCGGCGGTCTGTTCCTCGGTGTAGATGCCGGGAACGTCGATGAAGCCGATCGCGTCGGCGTTGACCCAGGTGCCCTCGGTGATGATCACGCCGGCGCCCGCGCGCTGCGCGTAGTAGTTGGCGTGCAGGTCGGTGGGGGCCAGGTCGGCGTTGCGGGCGCGGGCCCTGGTCATCGGGGCCATGATCACGCGGTTGGGCAGTTCGAGCGCGCCGAGGCGGATCGGCCTCAGCAGGGGCTGGGCGGTGGAGGTGCGCGGCTGGCTGGTCATCAGGATCTTCCTTGTCGGGAACGAGGGTGGGCGTGGGCCCTGTTCAGTCCTGCTTGAGGACGTGGAGGCCCGAGAGCGGGCCGCCGAGCTGCATGAGGCGTCCGCCCTCGCGCAGCGAGCCGAGGTCGACGGGAGCGAACCCGAAACTCGTGGTCAGCTCGATGACGGTGGTCTTGGCATCGGCGTCGTCACCGGCCAGGAACAGCACCTGGCGTCCGGCGTCATGACGCGGATCGGCGGCGATGTACTGGCCGTAGAGGCTGTTGAACGCCTTCACCACGCGGGCTTCCGGCAGCAGTGAGGCGACGTGCTCGCTGCCGGTCAGCGGGCCGAGGTCGGCGATCTCGGCGCGTGGGAACGGGGAGAGGAACTGGTTGGTGGTGTCGATGACGACGCGTCCGCCGAACGGCGGCAGTCCGGCCACCGCGTCCGGCACCTGCGGCCAGCCCACCGCGAGCACGACGAGCTCCGCCGAGGCCGCTTCCTCGCGTGTACCGGCGGTGACGTGCGGCCCGAGTCGTTCTGCGAGGGCGGTCAGCGAGGCGGGGCCGCGGCTGTTGCTCAGCACGACCTGGTGGCCCTGGCCCGCCGCGTGCCGGGCGATGGCCTGGGCGACCTTCCCGGCGCCGATGGAACCGATCTTCACGGTGATGTCCTTCCTCGGGTTCAGGAGGCGGGGCTGGTCAGCAGGACGGTTCCGCTCTTGCCGGGGCGGCGGACGTGGTCGACGGCCTCGGCGAAGTCGGCCAGGTCGTAGCGGCCGGCGACCTCGAACAGTTCCGGGGAGGTCTCGGTCAGGCTGATGGCGAAGGCGACGTCCTCGGCCCGCTCCGCGGGCGTGCGGGTCAGCCACCGGCCCACCGACACGCCTCGCACCGTCAGTTCTCGCGGGACCAGCGCCAGCGACTCCAGCGGGGTGCTCCCGGAACCGAGGGCGCCGTAGGAGATCAGCGTGCCGCCGTCGGCCAGCAGCGCGGTCAGTTCGCCGGTGAGTGATCCACCCACCGCGTCGAGGACGACCTGCGCCCCGCTGCCGCCGACCGCGTCCCGCACCTGGGTGCGCCAGTCCGCGTCGCTGGTCGAGATCGCCGGCAGTCCGGGGAAGCGTTGCCGCAACTCCCGTGCCCCTGCGGCGCTGCGGACCAGGTTGACCAGCGGGAAGCCGTGTCGCAGCGCGGCGGCGCCGACGAGCTTGCCGATCGACGAACCGGCGGCCGTCTGGAGGACCGGTCCCGGCCGGCCTTTCCGAGCGTCCTCGACCGCCCGCAGCAAGGTGAGCAGCGTGATCGGGTTGACCAGCAGCACCGCCGCTGTCTCCGCACTGAGCCCCTCGGGCACGGGCACGACCAGTTCGGCGGGCACCGTGACGAACTCGCTCCAGGCGCCGGGTACCGGGAAGAACGCGACGCGCTGGCCGGACGCCAGTCCGGGCACGTCCTCACCGACCGCCTCGACGACTCCCGTTCCCTCCAGACCAGGTACCTGAGGCGTGGCGAACCACTGCTGCGGCAGACCCGGAAAGCCCTCCACGCCGGCCAGGTCCCCTGGGTGGATCGGCCGGGCCAGTACCCGCACCAGCACCTGCCCGGCGGCGGGTGCCGCCGGTGCCGGCCGCTCCTGCAGGTGCAGCACTTGTGCGGCGTGTCCCTGCTGTTCGTAGGTGATGGTGCGCATGAGCCCTCCCCAGCAATGATGACGGTCATCATCGTAAGCCCCTGTTATGATGAGAGCCATCATTGAAATAGTCAAGAGCTGGGGAGCCGGCCATGCCGCGGATCACCAAGGAAGACAAAGTCCGCAACCGGCAGAACATCGTCGACGCCGCAGGCCGGATGTTCCGCTCCCAGGGCATCGACGCGGTCGGCATCGCGGAGCTCATGAAGGAAGCGGGCCTGACCCACGGCGGCTTCTACAACCACTTCGCGTCCAAGAACGACCTGGCCGTGGAGGTGTGCGGTACGTCGTTCGCCGCGTCACTCGGGGTGTTGGCACGGGCGATCGAAGACGGTCACAACGAGACCGGCTCCCCGTTGGAGCGGGTCGTCGCCCGCTATCTCTCCGCCGCCCACCGGGATGCCGAGGACGGCGGCTGTCCCTCCAGCGCCTTGGTCACCGATGCCGGTCGGCAGAGCGAAGCGGTGCAACGCGCGTACGCCGAGGGCGTCGAGGGCTACCTCGCCGGCTTCACCGCCGAGTTCCTGCGCGAAGCCGAGGCGAAGGGGCAGACGCCCGACCCGGACCATGCGCGCCGCAGGGCCATGCGCCTGCTCGGCGAACTGGTCGGGACGATGGTGCTCGCCCGCGCGGTGCGCCACGTCCAGCCATCGCTGTCCGACGAGATCCTGCAAGCCGGCCGCGACCACGCCCTCGACTGAGGTGACGTGACAGCTCCGTCAACGGCTGAGGGACCACTCGTCCACGGCTGTGAGCGGCACCGGCAGTGGCCGCTCCACCGTGGTCGTCAGCTCGATCCGCCGCCCCTCGTCCGCCGCCCGGAGCAGGGCGGTCATCGTCTCGAGCACGTGCAGCGCGAGCTCACCGCCGGCGCGCGGGGCCCGCTGCCCGCCGGCGGTGACAAGGTCGATGAGGCCGATTCCCCGCCCTGCGCCCGTGTACCCCGCACTGGGGGGAAGGGTTCGCCATCCGGTGCCGCCGAGCGGGAAGAGACGGGTCTCGCCGTCGAAGTGGTTCGGGTCCGGCACCGCGAGCGTGCCGAGCTCGCCGTGCACCTCGATCGGCGCGGCGGTGGTGGCCACCCCGTCGAAACTGGTCGTGATGGTGGAAAGCGCGCCGTTGGCGTGTTCGAACACGCCGGAGACGTGGCTGTCTACCTCGACCGGGATTCGGTGGCCCATCCGCGCGCCGGAGCCGATGACGCGCTCGGCGCGCAGGCGACTGGCCGCGCCGAGCACCGTGCGCACCGGGCCGAGCAGGTGGATCAGAGCGGTGATGTAGTACGGCCCCATGTCCAGCAGTGGGCCGCCGCCCGCGGTGTAGTAGAAGTCGGGGTTGGGGTGCCAGCGTTCGTGCCCCGGCGTGACCATCACGGCCGATGCGGAGAGCGGGAGTCCGATGAGCCCGCTGTCGACCGCCGCCCGCGCGGTCTGCGTCCCCGTGCCGAGAACGGTGTCCGGTGCGCACCCGACCAGGACACCGGCCGCGGCGGCCCGGTCGATGATCGCCCGGCCGTCCGGGAACGTGACGGCGAGCGGTTTCTCGCCGTAGACGTTCTTGCCCGCGTCGATCGCGCGGAACGCGATCTCGGCATGGGCCGCGGGAACGGTCAGGTTGAGCACCGTGTCGACGTCCACCCCACCGAGCAGGCGCTCGACGCTGACCGCCTCGGCGCCCGGGAGTTCGGCGGCGACCGCGGCCGAGCGGGCGGGGTCGAGGTCGGCGACCGCGGTGACGCGCACCGCGGGGTGGCTGCCGAGCGTGTCCAGGTATGCGCGGGAGATGAACCCGAGACCTACGATGCCGACGCGGTGCGGGTCGCCCAAGACATCCCCCTCGTGATGATGGCGCGGACGCTGGGGTGCTCCAGCACGTCCAGGCTGTGCCCCGGCGTCGTCACCACGATCCTCCCGGCGCCCCACCGGCGGGTCCAGATCGCCGGGCAGGTGACCGGCCGGTGCCACGGGTTCCACGGCCGGACCGGGTGGGTCGTGGTGGCCAGCACGTCGACCAGGTCGTCGTGCAGCACCCAGTACTGCTCGGTGACCAGTTCGAAGTCCTCGATGCCCGCGGTGATCGGATGCTCCCGGCCGAGCGCGGTGATGTTCACCGTGTGCGGCAAGTAGTTGTCCTCCTGCCCGCCCTGGCGCTCGCACGGCTCCTTGCCGGGATGCGTGACGAACTGGCCGCCCACCAGGTGCAGGTAGTCCGAAGACGCGCGGAACGAGTCCGCGATACCACCGTGCCAGCCGGTGAAACCGGTGCCGGCCTCGACCGCCGCGCGCAGCCCCGCCAGCTCCCCGGTGGTGATCTGCGACATCGACACGCACTGCACGACCAGGTCGGTGCGCGCCATCTCGGCGTCGTCGGCGTACACCTCGGTCGACTCCTCGACCCGCACGGCGTAACCGCTCTGCTCCAGGAACGGGATGAACAACTCGGTGGCCTGCACCGGCTGGTGGCCTTCCCACCCACCGCGGACCACCAAGGCCTTCGGCTGCGCCACGCCCACCCCCTGGGAACCGCTCACCGCACGTCCGGTCTCGGAACAGCTCGATCGGCACTGCGTACTGCACATTGCCGCGCGCGCCACCGCTGGTCAAGATCGGGCTCGAACTGCCCTGACATGAGCGGTGGTCCCAGGAAAGCGCTTCCAGGGACCGCCTCGCGGTACTAGCGGCTTGTCTGCCGCTCGCGGGTCATGACGAACCCCGCCTCCTCTGACCACGCCCAACGGCCCAACCGGTGCAATCCTGATGTGATGGCCGAGCCGGAGCACACGCCAGACGGGCACTTCGTGATCATCGACGGACGGCGGTGGCGGGCCACTGATCCCGAGATCCCGCCCGAGCCGGCGGCACGGCTGCGCAGCCTGTTGATGGCTGCTCGCCGGGACATCAGCGCCGCCCGCCGCGCCGAAGACGCCGAGGCGGAGCGTGACGCCCGGGCACGAGTCCACCTCGCGAAGATCGCCCTCGGCGAGCGCGGCACCCCGTGGTGGGAACAGACTGCGAGCCAACGGCGACAGCGTTGGCAGGACGGCCTGGACGGCCTGGACGGCCTGGACGGCCTGGAGCATCGCGACGCCTGAGTGCGTGAGTTCCGCAGGACCATGACGCCCTCGAGTTGCGAGAAGTCTCCCTGTCGGTGCAGTAAGTCCCTGTGGGGTGGAAGGGCTTCGACCACGTTCGAAGGACCCTCCCCGCGCGCGGCGGTCTCGGCATACTCCGCGTCCCGCACGTCAATCTCTCAGGGGGCAAGATGAGAAAGACATTGTGTGTGCTGTTAGTTGTTCTCGGAGCCTTGGCCAGCCTGGTGGGCACCGCCACCGCCGACACCGCTGACACCGCCGCGGCTCGGCCCGCCACGACGGGATGGGTGCAGACGCCCGATCCGGGTGTCACGCCGCAGGCTCTGACCTGTTCCTCGGGCAACCTCTGCGTCTGGCCCGTCACCGATGGCAGCCGCAACCGCTGCAGTTGGCTGAACAGGGACAACGACTGGTGGAACACGCCCGTCGTGTGCAGCTGGTCGTCCAGTCAGACGGTGAAGGCCATCTACAACAGGGGCACCAGCTCCAGCTTCAGCGGTGTCTGCCTGTACGCCAACGCGAACTACAGCCACGCGCTGTACTACGTACCTCAGGGCCAGCAGTTCGTGCCCGGTCCTCAGTACGTCGTCAGGTCACACCGCTGGGTGAGTTCCAACAACGAGTGCTGGAACTCCTAGATGAGTAAGTCCAAGGGGTAGGCGTCTAGAGACGCGAAGCGAGGGTGTCGATGTACGGGTTGTGACGACCGACATTGACACCCTCGCGACCGCACTTTACGTCAGAACCGACGACTTGCTCAGGGCGCAACCTCGATTAGCGCCGTGGCGGCCGAAGGTCGGCATCGTGCCCAGCCTGACCGATGCCGAACTGGTCACCCTCGCGGTGATGCAGGCACTGCTGGGCCACACCTCCGAAGCCCGCTGGCTGCGCTACGCCCACGCTCATCTGGGGCACCTGTTTCGGTACCTGCCTCAGCAGTCGGGTTACAA
>NZ_JANBBE010000009.1 GCF_024648825.1 Lentzea californiensis | reverse complement strand
TCGGGCAGCCCTGTGATGCCGTCGCGGGTGTGCCGTGCGATCCAGCGGCGCACGGTGACCGGCTCGTAGTGCAGCAGCTCGGCGATCTCGGGCGCGCTCATTCCGGATGCGGACAGCAGGACGATGACGATTCGGGCGGCGACTCGGCATGGTCCGTGTAGCGCGGTGACCAGTTCGATGTGCTGGGCAGGGGTCAGATCGGCGTAGACATGCGCTGGGCGCATACTGGTGAAGGCCTCGTTGTGGTGGGTTCAGGTGTGGTAACCGAATCCAACACGACGAGGCTCTTCACGTTCCCGGCAAGGTCAACTCTCGCGAGTTACAGACACAACTTCTGGCAACAGGCTTAGACGGCGGCTGTGGATCCTCTCACCACCAGCGTCGTCGCCAGCTCTATGTGCAACGCCTCCGGCTGATGCCCGTCCAGCACGCGCATGAGCTGTGTGACGGCGATCCGGCCCATCTCCTGCAACGGTTGCCGCACCGTCGTGAGCCCCGGGTCGGTCGCCTCGGCCAGGTCGATGTCGTCGAACCCGGCCACCGACAGGTCTTCCGGCACGCGCAGCCCTCGTTCCCGTGCGGCCTGCAACGTGCCGACGGCGACCTTGTCGTTGAAGCAGACGATGGCGGTGGGGCGGGGTTCCAGGTCGAGCAACTCCGCCGCGGCGCGCTTGCCGTGCGCCGTGGTGGCCTCCACGTGCCGTAGCCGGTCCGGCGTCAGCAGAACGCCCGCCTTGGCCAGTGCCGCGCGGTGGCCCGCCAGGCGCGCGTCGCCCGCCAGCCACTCCTCCGGCCCGGCGATGACGGCGATGTCGCGGTGGCCGAGGCCGATCAGGTGGTCGGCGACGGCCCGCGCCCCGGACGAGTGCGCGGCCGAGACCGCGGCGATGTCCGGCGGTGGCGGGGTGCGGGGGTCGACCACGACGAACGGGAAGCCCGACTCGGACAGGGCGACCAGCTCGTCCCCCTCCTCCGGCGGCAGGATGAGGATCGCGGCGTCGACGCCGGCCTCGCGCGGCAACGCCTTGAGCGCGTCGCTCTGCTGGCCCGACTCCCCCGCGTCGAGCAGCAGGCGCAGGCCGTGCAGCTTCAGCGTCTCGGCGATCGAGGAGACGATCAGGCCGAAGTAGTCGGTGAGCACGTACGGACACCGGACGTAGACGGTCCTGAGCCTCGCCGGCGTCTCCTGCCTGCGCCGTTCTACGGCCTGGAGCACCAGGTCACGGGTCCGCGGGGCGACGCTGACGTGATCGTTCAGCACCCGGGACACGGTCGCGATCGACACGCCGGTCTCCGCCGCGATGTCGCGGAGACTCGCGCGCTGTTTCACGTGTTCGATCTTGCGTTCCACCAGGTCAATGTACCGGAAATCCTCCAGACCATTGACCCTCGACACGGCCGGGTGTTTCATCCTGGAAGCTGACGTTTCACAGTGATGATTGGGTGTTACATGAGACGAACCGCGATCGTGGCCCTGGTGCTCGGCCTCACCGCCGTACCGACGGCGGAGGCGTCCAGCGCGCCTCAGGTGCGGGTGTGGGTGACCACGCCCGACCGCGCGGAGCTGATGCACGAACGGCCGCGCGTCACCTTCGGCACCGGCGAGTCGGCGCATCCGACGATCGTGGTCGACCCCGGCCGCCGCTACCAGGAGGTCGACGGCTTCGGCGCGTCCATCACCGACTCGTCCGCCGAGCTGCTCGCGGGCCTCGCCCCGGCCGTGCGCGCCGAGACCATGCGCAAGCTCTTCGACCCCGTGCACGGCATCGGTGTCAGCTTCCTGCGCCAGCCCGTCGGTTCGTCCGACTTCACCGCCGCCGCGGAGCACTACACCTACGACGACGTGCCGGCCGGGCAGACCGACTTCCCGCTCCGCCACTTCAGCGTCCGCCACGACGAGGCGAAGATCCTCCCGTTGCTGCGCGAGGCGAAGCGCCTCAATCCGCGCCTGAAGGTGATGGCCACGCCGTGGAGCCCGCCGGCGTGGATGAAGGACGACGACTCGCTAGTCGGCGGTAATCTCAAGGACGACCCGAAGGTCTACGACGCCTACGCGCGCTACCTCGTGAAGTTCGTGCAGGCGTACGCGAGGGCCGGTGTGCCGGTCGACTTCCTGTCCGTGCAGAACGAGCCGCAGAACCGCACGCCCGACGCCTACCCCGGCACGGACATGCCCGTCGCGGCGCAGGTCAAGGTGATCGAGGCGCTCGGCCCGAAGCTCAGGCTCGCCAGTCCGCGCACCAAGATCCTGGGTTACGACCACAACTGGGCCACGCACCCGAACGACGGTTCGGCGGAAACCGACTACCCGTACCAGATCCTGAACAGCAAGGCCGCGAAGTGGCTCGCCGGCACCGCGTACCACTGCTACTACGGCGACCCGAGCGCGCAGACGGCACTGCGCAACGCCTTCCCGGACAAGGGGATCTGGTTCACCGAGTGCTCGGGTTCCAAGGGCGCCACCGACCCGCCCGCCAAGGTCTTCAGCGACACCCTGCGCTGGCACGCCCGCAACGTCGTCCTCGGCACCACCCGCAACTGGGCGCGGAGCGCGGTGAACTGGAACATCGCGCTCGACAGCACCGGCGGCCCGCACAACGGCGGCTGCGGCACCTGCACCGGCCTCGTCACCGTGCAGCCGGACGGGTCGGTCGTCACCGACGCCGAGTACTACACCATCGGCCACCTCTCGAAGTTCGTGAAGCCCGGCGCGCGCCGCATCGCCAGCACGTCGTTCGGCACCACCGGCTGGAACGGCCAGATCATGGACGCCGCGTTCCGCAACCCGGACGGTTCCACGGCATTGGTGGTGCACAACCAGCACGACGAACCGCGGTCGTTCGCGGTCAACGTCGGCGACCGCACCTTCGAGTACACGCTGCCGGGCGGCGCACTGGCGACGTTCACCTGGACGAGCCAGCTCCGCGGCAAGCTCGACGCCGTACCGCTGACCGGCGCCACCGCCTTTCCCGACGGTGCGCTCGCGATCGACGACGACGCGTCGACCCGGTGGTCGAACGGCGCGGCACAGGCCCCCGGCCAGTTCCTGCAGGTCGACCTGGGGCGCCGCAGGGACTTCCGCCGCGTGGCCGTGGACTCCGGCGGCAGTCTCGGTGACTACGCCCGCAACTGGGAGCTCTCGGCCAGCGACGACGGCACGTCCTGGCGTTCGATCGCGTCCGGCGCGGGCGTGGGCCAGCTGACGAACATCGACGTCCGCCGCACGAGCGCGCGCTACCTCCGCATCACGTCCACCGGTGCCGTGAGCAACTGGTGGAGCATCGCCGACTTCCGTTTGTACAACTGAAGAAAGTGCTGTCGGGCGCCCAAACCCCTGCAAGGAGCGCTTCATGTCAATGACGACAAAACGCTGGCGCGGCATCGCGATCGCGGCAGCCGTGGTGACGGCGGGAAGCACCCTGGTCTCCCCCGCCGCCACCGCGGCGACGAACGCGAGCGTGTGGCTGACCACCGCCGACAAGTCGAACGCACTGACCAAACAGGCGGACGTGACGTTCGGCTCGGGTGGCACCGGGTCGACGATCACCGTGAACCCGAACTCCACCTACCAGTCGATGGTGGGCTTCGGCGCGTCGTTCACGGACGCGGCGGCGTGGAACATCTTCAACTCGCCGCGCCGCAACGAGATCATGTCCAACCTGTTCGACAAGACCAACGGCATCGGCATGAGCTTCATCCGCCAGCCGATCGGCTCGACCGACTTCTCCCGGAGCTTCTACACCTACGACGACGGCGCGGCGGACCCGTCGCTCTCGCGGTTCTCGATCGACCACGACCGGCCGTACATCCTGCCGCTGCTGCAACAGGCCAAGCAGCTCAACCCGCAGCTCGCCGTGATGGCGACGCCGTGGAGCGCACCGGCCTGGATGAAGAACAACAACAACCTCATCCGGGGTTCGCTCAACGACAGCCGCATCGGGGTCTACACCGACTACCTGGTCAAGTTCGCCCAGGCCTACAAGGCGGCGGGCATCCCGATCGACTACCTGAGCGTGCAGAACGAGCCTCTCTTCGAACCGCCGGGCTACCCGGGCATGTACATGTCGCCGCAACAGCAGGTCAACGTCATCAACACCCTGGTGCCGAAGCTGCGCGCCGCCGGTGAGCAGGCCCGCCTGCTGGGCTACGACCACAACTGGGACAACGTCGATTACGCGCAGACCGTCAACAACGGCGCGGGCGGCAACGTGATCGGTTCCGCGTGGCACTGCTACGGCGGCGACCCCAGCCGGCAGTCGATCGTGAAGAACAACCAGCCCGGCAAGGACGTCTTCTTCACCGAGTGCTCCGGCACCAAGTCGGCCAGCGACGCGGCGACGTTCCGCGACACCTTGCGCTGGCAGGGCATCAACCTGGCGATCGGCGCGACGCGCAACCACGCGCGGACCGTCGCCATCTGGAACATGGCGCTGGACCAGAACAACGGCCCGGTGATCGGCAGCTGCACCAACTGCACGGGCGTCGTCACGACCAGCGGCGGCAACGTCACCTACAACGCCGAGTACTACGTCCTCGGCCACCTGTCGAAGTTCGTGCAGCCCGGTGCCGTCCGCATCGACTCGACCGGCTACGGCGAGGGCGGCATCCAGAACGTCGCCTTCCGCAACCCGAACGGTCAGATCGTGCTCGTCGCGCTGAACTCGGGCGGCCAGCAGAACTTCCGCGTCTCCTACGGCGGCCAGACGTTCGGCTACACCCTGCCGGCCGGCGCGATGGCGACGTTCACCTGGCCCGGCACGCTCGACCCCGGCCAGCCCGGCGGGCGCACCGGCGCCATCACGGGCCTGGGCGGCAAGTGCCTCGACGTCACCGACGGTTCGACCGCGAACGGCAACCTCCCGCAGCTGTGGACGTGCTTCGGCGGCCCGAACCAGACGTGGACCCTGCAGGCGGACGGCACGGTGCGCGGCCTCGGCAAGTGCCTCGACGTCACCGGCAACGGGACGGCGGACGGCGCGGCGGTCCAGCTGTGGGACTGCTTCGGCGGCCCCAACCAGAGGTGGACGGCCTCCGGCGGCACGCTGGTGAACGCGGGCAGCAACAAGTGCCTGGACGTCATCGGCAACAACACGGCCGACGGCGCGAAGCTGCAGATCTGGTCCTGCACGGGCGGGGCCAACCAACGGTGGACCGTGCCCGCGTAGGTGAGGGGAAGGCCGGTGTCCAGCACACCGGCCTTTCCGTTCCGGTGCTTGAGGCCGGGCGGCACGGGTAACCGCGAGACATGACCGATCCCGTCAACCCGGAAGCACCCCACTCGCCGGGCACCCCGAGTCTCGACGACCTCGACGTCCAGGAGCCCGAGATCCCGCAGGAGACGACCGAGGACGCGAGCGAGCCACCGGACTGAGTTCTCCAGGCATGCCCCGCCGTCCAGTGGATACCCCCGCACCATGGACAACGAGGAACTCCGGCGCTTCGTCCTCGATCAGCTGACCGAGGACGAGCAGCGCCTGGCACGGGGCGAGTTGCCGCTGCTCGACGAGGCCGAGGACCGGGGCAGGTTGCGCATCACGCGCTCCGACGACGGCTCCGGCCTGCTCCTGCTGCCCGGGCCGATCCAGGCGGCGGAGGAACGGAACCCCGTGCCGTTCCCCGAGAAGCTCACCCAGCTCCGCACCGAGGTCGAGCACAGCGACGACCAGGCGGTGCTGCGGCTGCTGGCAGCCGCCTACGACACCGACCACGACTGGCAGGAGGAGTGGCGATGAGCACGCCGGAACCCGACCGCGTGACGGCGGAGAGCGAACTCGAGGACGCCGACATCGGCGGCGAGCACACCAGGCCGACCTACGCCGACGAGAACCCCGGCGGCCCGTACCGGGGACGTGACGAGTCAGAGCCTCACGACGAGGGCGGCATGGACCAGCGAAGCCTTTAGGCGCGAGCTGGGACGACGGCCCGCCGTCCAGGCAGGAAGCCCCGCGCCGCGGTCAGCAACGTCCGCGCCTCCATGAGCTCGCCGTACTCCAGGTGCTCATCGGCGGCCGCCACGTGCTCCAACGCCCGCGCGGGCACTCCTGGCGAGTCGTTCACGGCTTTGGCCAGGCACTTCCGCGCCTGCTCGGCCTGGTCGGCGAGATCCCCTCCGGCCGTCGTGCGGAGGAGGACGAG
This sequence comes from Lentzea californiensis, assembly GCF_024648825.1. GTDB lineage: Bacteria > Actinomycetota > Actinomycetes > Mycobacteriales > Pseudonocardiaceae > Lentzea > Lentzea californiensis. The sequence goes on along the minus strand of NZ_JANBBE010000009.1, from coordinate 342,612 downwards.
GGCGTCGCAGATCGCCCGGTCGAATGCCTTGGTGTTCATGTGCTCCGCCTTGCGGACAGTCGGGGGTCAGGGGCGCGCCGACTGCTTGACGCGCACCTGACTACCCGCGCTGCCCAACGGTCAAACGAGACTTTTCGGCTTCGGTTACGACAGGAGGCCGGCGCGCTGCACCGGCACGAAGGCGGCGAAGTCGCGGTTGCCCTGCTCCCGCACGTGTTCGTGCAGCACGCGGTCCACCCAGCCGGCCACCACGGCGGGCGCCGGGCGCGGCTCACCACCGAGCCGTGCCACCTCCACCAGCTCGCCCAGCCGGTCCTCGACCGCCACCGACCAGCCGCTCTGCTCGTTCCACACGAGCGCCACGTAGTGGTCGGGGAAGCCTGGCAGGCGCCCGTCCAGAGCCACGTACGCACTGACACGCGGCGTCATCTCGACGCACGAGCTGTCACCGCGCAGACCCAGCTTGGAGACGACCTCGCGGACGTAGCGCTGGACGTCGCGCGCCACCGAGTCGTCGAAGTCGATGTCGAAGGGAAAGTCGAAGCCGAAGTCGATCGTCATGTCGCGGTCCATGCGAGCCGTGCCTCCGTCAGCCGTACACCCAGTTCTGCGCAGGTCGGATACCCGTGCGGGGTGTCGGCAAACGCTTCTCAGGACGTTCGTACGGTGAGGTATCGGTTCAGTCGCGCCACCAGCCGGCTTTCGTCGGCCGCGGAACGCGTTCGTCTCGCGGTGCACCCCTGCTGGAACAGCACTGGAACGCGGGCGAGGTCGCGTTCGGTGGTCGTTGCGCAGGTCGCTGAGCTGCACGTGCGCTACCGGACGATCAGCGAGCCGACCGCTCCAGCTCCGCCGGACTGAGCGGCAGAGGTGGCTCGGCGCCGGCGGGATCCGCTTCGGAGATCACCCAGCCCGGTTCGTCCTGCCACCGCCCCAGCAGCTCGGACGGCACCCAGCCGGTGCCCTGCGAGGTCTCCTCGACGCCGCCGGTGAGACGCAGCAACGCGACCCGGCCCTTCTCGGCGCGGATCTCGACGAAGCGGGGCTCCGCCGAGGCGATCCTGCGCGTGACGCGGGTGAGGCCGGACCTGGTGAGCGGCAGGGTGATCAGCGTGCGCGGCTTGCTCGTGCGCAGCCACTGGCCGTCGCGCAGGAACATCTCCCACTGCTCGGAGCCGTCAGCGGGGCCGCGGAGGAGCGAGTACGCCTTGTCCGGGTTCGTGACCTCGCGCAGGCGCCGGAAGACGGCGAAGTAGAAGTGGCCGCCGATCGGCCGGGCGGCCCGGCGGGCGTTGCGGACGCGCAGGCGCGCGGCCAGGGCGGTGCGCTCGGCACCGGTGAGCGGCAGGGAGAACTCGTGCCGGGGCTTGAGCTTCGGCACGACGTCGTACGCCGAGTCGAGGTCGAGGACGTCGGTCAGCCGGTGGAAGACCGCGTACCCGGCCGTCTCCTGCGCCCGCGCGGTCCGCCGGCGGATGGTGAGGCGCGCCATCGTCTCGACGACGCTCGCCATGGACGTCCGCACGGCGGTCATGCGCGGCTCGCGGGTGGCCTGGGCGAGCAGTCTCGACGGCTGTGGCTCCGGCTCACCGGTGAACGCGAGCTCACCGTGCTCGCCGTCCGGGTCGTCCACCACCTTCGTGACGGCGGCGACCGGCAGGCCGTCCACGAGGACGACGTGGTGGGAGCAGCCCCGGTCCCACTGCGCGTCGACGAGCCGCTTGACGTACGCCGCCTCGGTGAGGCTCAGCGCGATGTACTCCTCGTGCACGTCGAGGCCGGAGTCGATGCGGTGGAGCTTGTCGCTGGGCTCCCACGTCTCGTGCCCGGCGTACTCCTCCTCGACCTGGCCCTCCGGCCGGCGGATCAACCGGTCCACAGTGGTCAGGTCGAGCACGTCCGAGGCCTGCTTGAACGATCCGTAGTACGTGTAGTCGATCAGCTCCGACTCGTACGACCGCGCGCGGACCGTCTTGACCATCTCGGCCAGGAACTCGTTGGCGTGGCCGACGTTCACGTCGCGGGCCTGCCAGTCCGGTTCGGACGGAACGCGGCTCAGCAGGTCCGAGGGCTCCCAGCGCAGGTCGTGCGTGAAGGACTCCTCGACCTCACCGGTCAGCCGCACGACGGCGAACGGAAGCCGTTGCCCGGCAACGTGAACGACGACGTACCGCACGTCCGGACCTTCTTCGCTGGCGCTGTAGTCCCCCATGTCCGGGACACTCTACCGCTGGAACATCGTGCGCACGGCCACGGTGGCCCACGCGAACACCAACGCGCAGTACAACACCACGGCGACTCCGGAGAACATCGCCGACGGCACCCGGACCGCGAGCGCGCTCGTGCCGGTCACCAGCGTGCCGAGCGGGAACACGAAACTCCACCACGTCAACGCGAACGGCAGCCCGCGCCGCGCGGTCCGCACGGTGACGGCCGCCGCGAGCGCGACCCACAGCAGGGCGAAGCCCCACGTGATCGTGCCGTACAACACGCCGAACGCGACCTGACCCGGCAGCACGGGCACGCCCGAGAGCAGGTTCGCCGCGGTGATCGACTGGCCCAGCGGCCCGAGCACGATCCACAGCGTCGGCACGGTCGAGGCCGCGCCCAGGCCGTGCTGCACCAGCCGCTGCCAGATCTGCGGCACGATCACCATCGTCGCGAACAGGCTGACGCCGAACAACGCGTAGCAGCCGAGCACCACGGCCTGCCGCGAGGACCCTTCCGGCAGGTGCTGCGCCAGCAGGGCGCCGGAGGCGGCGGACACCATCGGCGGCACCACGGGCATCAGCCACCCGGCGAACGCGCGTTCGCCGCTGCCGATCATCCGCAACGGCACCAGCACCGACGTCGCCAGCCCGAGCACCGTGCCGATCGTCCACAGCGTCCAGTCGACGGCCAGTGCCGCGGGCAGCCCGATCCAGTCCTTCCCGAGCAGCAGCGCTCCGGTGCCGACGGTCATCAGCGCCATCGGCGGCGCGCCCCAGAACTGGGCCATCACGGGGTCGGCGAGCTGTGCGCGCACCGTCCTCCACGTCCAGCGCCGCAGAGCCGCGGCCACCAGGAACGCCAGGAGCGCGGCGTCCAGCGCCCACACGTACGTGGCGGCGGTGTGCAGGCCGGGCATCGAGGCACCGGCCGTGGCGACGATCCCCGTCCCCATCACGGACGCGAAGAGGTTCGGGCCGAAAGGCGCCGCTCGTCGCACCTCTGGGGCACGGTGTGGTCGAGGTGCGAGAGCGGTCACGACATGACAATCCTCGCGCCGGGCCTGCCTCGGTAGACACCGATCGCCGATGTGGACATAGGCTACCCCTATGCCTCTTCCGCCCAGGGTCGCCGACCTGACCAGCTTCGACCTCCTGCTGAGCGTCGCCGAGCTGGGCAGCATCGGCCGGGCGGCCAAGGCGCACGGCATGTCGCAGCCCAGTGCCAGCGAGCGGCTCAGGACCCTCGAGGCCCGCGTCGGCGTGACGTTGCTGGAACGCACCTCACGCGGCGCGCGGCTCACCACGGCGGGTCAGCTGGTGGCCGGCTGGGCGGCGCAGGTGATCGTCCGGGCGGCGGACCTCGACGCCGGCATCACCAGCCTGCGCGCGGACCGGCAGAGCCACCTCCGGATCGCCGCGAGCCTCACCGTGGCCGAGTACCTGCTGCCCGCGTGGCTGATCGCGCTGCGGTCCGTCAGCCCGGACACGGCGACCGTGCTGTCGGCGGGCAACTCGGTGCACGTCGCCGAGCAGGTCCTGGCCGGGAAGGCCGACCTGGGGTTCGTGGAGAGCACCGACGTGCCGGCGGGCCTGGCGAGCCGCGTCGTCGCCACGGACGAGCTCGTCCTCGTCGTCGCACCCGCGCACCCCTGGGCCAGGCGCCGCCGGGTCGCCGCCGCGAAGGCGGCCGCGACGCCGATGGTCAGCCGGGAGTCCGGTTCGGGCACGCGGCAGGCCTGGGAGCACGCCCTGGGCGTCGCGGGCATCGGCGAGTTCGCGGCGCCGTTGCTGGAGATGTCGTCGACCACGGCGATCAAGGCGGCCGCGATCGGCGGCATCGGCCCTGCCGTGCTCAGCCTCCACACCGTGGCCACGGACATCGCCGCACGCGCGCTCGTCCGCGTCGAGGTCGGCGAGGTGGACCTGCACCGCGACCTGAGGGCGGTCTGGCCGTCCGGCCGGACACCCCGGGGCCCCGCCTCCGACCTGCTGACCATCGCGACGCGTACTCTCACCCACCGTGCCGACCGGCGGTAGCAAACAGGTTCGCGCCGCGCGCAAGCGCAAGAAGCGCATGGCTCGCGTCGTTCACGACCTCACCGACGCGCAGTGGGACGCCCTCAAGACGTCGTGGGGCGGTTGCGCGTACTGCGCGGCTCCGGCCGGTTCGCTGCAGAAGGACTGCGTGCAGGCCATCTCGCGCGGCGGCCGCTACACGCTCGGCAACGTCGTGCCCGCGTGCGGGTCGTGCAACGCCAGCAAGTGCAACGCCGAGGTGACGGGCTGGCTGCGGCGCAAGAAGCTCGACGAGCGCACGTTCCTGGTGCGCCACTACGAGATCTCGAACGAGCTGACCGCTCGCTTCGTCATCCCACCAGACGCCGGCGCCAGTCCAGAGGAGTGATCTTGATGGACCGGCCGGGGTCGCGGTCCCACGTCGTCTGAAGGCCTGCCGCCTCCAGCGCCGCCACCACCTCGTCGCCGATGGCCGTGGTGGTCTCGGCCGTTCCGTCGAACCCGCCGTACAGCAGCGTCAGCCCGTGCCCGGCCGCGGCGGAATCCGTGCACTGGCTGTGGAAGTAGACGAAGCCGCGCGCATCCGGCGCACTCTCGCCGCCGATCTCGTCCTGGCCGCAGTTGCGGCAGCACGTGAAGTTCTCGCGGGCCGTGATGCCGGCCTGCTCCAGCGCGGCGAACGCGCGGGTGAGGCGTTCGGGATCGGTCTCGCCCTGCCACGTGACCTGCTGCGCGACTCGCTCGAGCCACAACCGGTCAACCAGCGCCGCCGCCTGCTCGCGTGACACGGGCCGGCTGTCCTCGGTGACCAGGTACTCCTCCGCGAGCTCGGTGAGCTGAGCACGGGTGGAATAACCGCCGGTCAGCGCCTCGCGGACCCGTTCCTCCAGCTGCGCGCGGGCGTCGTCGCCGAGGTCGAGCGGCGGCACCGCGGGCGCGGGCGGCAGGCCCAGCGACGACCACGTGAGACCGCTGTCCCACCCGGCGTCCTGGCGCGCCCAGCCCGTGAGCGCCGCGATCGTGCCGTCGAGCCCGGCCGTCGCCGTGAAGTGCCGGTCGGCGCCGCCGTCGCGGTGCTCGACCGAGTAGTCGCCGCCGGTCTCGTGCCAGACCTGGGCGAAGACACCGGGCAGGTCGGGCACCCGCTGGACGACCAGGAACCGGTCGTCCGCACCACCGATGCGCCGCACCAGAGCGGCCAGCGCCTCGACGGACACGCGCACGTGCCGCTCCCCGTTCTCCGTCTCCACTTTGATCTCGAGCATGCGGAGACTCTAACGACGGCCCAGGTCCTGTCCTAAGCCGAGTTGCGAACGGCGTTGTACCCCTTGTAGAGCGCGTCCCACGCCTTCTTGCAGCGGGCGTTGAGCTGCCCGTCCTCGCTCACACCGCCGGCCGCGAACCACGGCTCGCACGGCACGATCTCGGTCAGCTGGCGACGCACCTCGCTGATCGCGGCCTGGCCGGCGGGCGGCAGCTTGGCGGACTGCTTCTCGGCCTCGTCGATCACCCCCGTCACGTCCGGCATGACGTGGTTGCAGTTGTCGGCGGGCGCGACGGGTTCGCCGCGCAGCCGGGCGGCGCAGTCCGTGAGCAGGACGCCGATCGCGTCGAGCCGGGGCTGCAGGTCCGGCAGCGGCGAGCCGGTGGCCGAGGTCACGGCCGGGGTGATCCTGGGCAGGGACGACGTCCCGGTGCCGCACCCGATCAGGAGGAAAGCCAGCGCAATGGCGGAGTAGCGCATGCCGAGCAGAGTAGCGAGACGGCGAGGCCGCCAGAGCCGGGGAGGCTCTGGCGGCCCTGCGTTCACCCGATCAGGTTCACGCGCGGATGTAGGACCTCACACCGTTCGGGAAGCCGAGCGCGGTCGTGTCGGCGACGTCGTCGCTCACGACGGCGGACTTGCCCTTGCAGCCCGGCTCGGACCAGATCTTCACGGCGCCGTCCGGGGAGAGCGACTTGAAGCCACCGCGGAGGTCGGCGCACTGGGCCTCGACCTTGACGCCGGTCGCGAAGTTGTCGCCGCTGAAGTCGTCGAAGTTCTTGCCGGTGAAGAAGGTCACCGAGTTCGCGGGCTTGGCGCCGGGGGCCGGCGGGGCGGGCTGGGTGGCGGGAGCCTCGGCGGGAGCGACGGCGCGCTTGCCCTCGGGGTTGATCACGAACCACTTGTTGCCGACGTTCTGGCCCTTGATGTCGCCGGGCTTCTCGTCCTTGTTGAACAGGTAGACCGGGCGGCCTCCGATCGCCACCTGGACCGCGCCGTCCTGACGCTTGACGAAGCCGATGTTCTCCCGCTTGATGCCGGGGAAGAAGAGCTTGGTGCCCTTGGTGACCGTGATCGGCGGCCACGTCTTCGCGCAGTCACCGTTGCAGTTGGACACTCCGCCCTTCACGGGGTCGTCGCTGAACCAGTAGACCGTGAGTCCCTTCCCGTTGACGACGGCGGGCTCCAGACCGCCGGCGTTCGCGACGCGCAGCTCGACCCACTTCTGCTTCACCTCAGGGGAAGCAGCGGCCGGAGCGCGGTCACCGCTGTTCTGGTCGGCCTTGTTGGAGTTCGCCGATCCGCGCAGGAAGTCCACACCGGACTCATCGGTGGACGCCCGCTGCGCCTCCTGGGCCGGTTCCGTTGCGGGAACGGCAGATCCGGACTGCGCGGCACCCTGACCACAGGCCGTCAGAGCGACGACACCGACCGCGAAAAGGGCAGCAACGAGCCCAACTTGCTTGCGACGCATTGTTTTTCTCATTCCTGAGTGGACTTTCGCCAACCTGTTCATCCGCATTCACGTACGGCCTGCCCGGAAGGTTCAACCGGGTTCGAGGTGAGAGCGCGATCACAGTCACCGCGGAGCTCACCCGGTACCGTTGGAGGCGTGAACATCAGCCTGAGCAGCGACTTCGCGAACGCGGTACCGGAGATGGCGGTCTCCTGGGAGGCCGTCCCGGTCGGCGAACCGGAACTCCTGGCACTCAACGAGCCGCTCGCGGCGGAGCTCGGCCTCGATCCCGCCTGGCTGCGTGCTGACGGCCTGCCCTTCCTCGTGAGCGGCAAGGGTGTCGCACAGGCCTATGCCGGTCACCAGTTCGGCGGCTACTCCCCCAGGCTCGGCGACGGCCGCGCGCTCCTGCTGGGTGAACTGACCGACACCGAGGGCCGTCTCCGCGACCTGCACCTGAAGGGCTCCGGCCGCACCCCGTTCGCCCGCGGCGGCGACGGGCTGGCCGCGGTCGGCCCGATGCTGCGGGAGTACGTCGTCAGCGAGGCCATGCACGCCCTGGGCGTCCCCACGACCCGAGCGCTGGCCGTCGTGTCCACCGGCCACGTCGTGCAGCGCGAGGAACCGCTGGCGGGCGCCGTCCTGGCCAGGATCGCCGCCTCGCACCTGCGCGTCGGCAGCTTCCAGTACGCCCGCAACACCGGCGACCTGGACCTGCTGCGCCGCCTCGCCGACCACGCGATCGCCCGCCACCACCCCGGCAGCACCTACCTGGAGCTCTTCGCGCACGTCGTCGCCGCCCAGGCGTCCCTGATCGCCCGGTGGATGCTCGTCGGCTTCATCCACGGCGTGATGAACACCGACAACATGACGATCTCCGGCGAGACCATCGACTACGGCCCGTGCGCGTTCATGGAGGCCTACGACCCGACGACGAAGTACAGCTCCATCGACCACCGCGGCCGTTACGCGTACGGCAACCAGCCGATCATCGCCGAGTGGAACCTCGCCCGCCTCGCCGAAGCCCTCCTGCCGCTGTTCGCCGACGACGAGGACGAGGCCGTCTCGCTCGCCCTCGCGACGCTGCGGACGTTCGACGCGCACTTCGAGGAGGCCTGGACCGGCGGCATGCGGGCGAAGCTCGGCGTGTCCGGTGACGTCAAGCCCCTGCTCGAGGACCTGCTCGCACTGATGCACGAGAACCACGTGGACTTCACGTCGTTCTTCCACCTGCTCGGCAAGGCGGCCAGGGGTGACGCGGAGCCGGCCCGTTCGCTGTTCCTGGACCTCGCGGCCATCGACGCGTGGCTCGCGCGCTGGCGGGAGCTCAAGCCGGACGGCGGGGCGATGGACCGGGTCAACCCCGTCTACGTGCCGCGCAACCACCTCGTGGAGGAGGCGCTGGCGGCCGGGGCGGCCGGGGACATGGGTCCGTTCGACCGTTTGCTGAAAGCGGTTACCTCCCCGTTCGGCGAACGGCCCGGCCTGGAATACTTCGCGGCCCCTGCGCCGCAGGACTTCAGTGCCACCTACCGGACCTACTGCGGGACTTGATGAAGCTGCAGCCGATCGGCCACGTCGAATCGCCCCTCACCGACCGCTCTTCCGCGCCCAAGCAGGCGGACGAGGGAGCGCCGGAGGCCTTGCTCGTGTTCGCGCCCGAGTACGCACGGGCGATGCGGGAACTGGAAGCGGGCCAGGAGGTCCTCGTCCTCACCTGGCTCGACCGCGCCGACAGGTCGGTGCTGGCGGTGCACCCCCGCGACGATCTGGACCGGCCGGAGACCGGCGTGTTCGCCACGCGGTCGCCGGACCGGCCGAACCCCATCGGCCTGCACCACGTCCGGATCACGGCGGTGGACGGCCTCGGGGTGCGGGTGGCGCACCTGGAGGCCATCGACGGCACGCCGATCATCGACGTCAAGCCGGTCCTGGGCCCGGAACGCTGACCTGCCGGCGATCGGTGCGAAGGGTTTGACCGGCGGGTACCCCTCGGTCATGAGCCAACCAGTTCCGCCCGCGGAGCCCGTGCCGACCACGCCGGGCCCGGACCAGCCGCGTCCCACCGGACCCGACCAGCCCCAGCCGCCCGGCCCGGACCCGGACCCCCTGCGCCCGCCTGGGCCGGACCCGGATCCGCTGCCGCCGGAACCGAAGCCGATTTAGAGGTTTGAACAGCGAAGAGCCGGGTACGGGCGGTGTGCCACCGCCGGACCGACTCTGGAGCACGCCATGCTCAGTCGAGAGGAACATCAGCAGCTCATCGACATCGAGGGCCGCTTCCGGGTCTCCGACCCGGACCTGGCCCGCGCGCTGAGCGAAGGTCCCTGCTCGCAGAGGAACCTGCGTCAGCGCGCGGTCGCCGTGCTGGCCGCGCTGGCTTTCAGGAGGCGACCGGGATCGGCCGGCTGACGGCCGCGTTCGGTGGTGCCTCCGCCCGGTTCCAGCGCATCCGGGACCACGGCAGGTCCATGTCGCTCAGCGAGCTGATCTGCCGTGGCCGCAGGTCCTCCGGCGCCGGTGCCTCGGCGTGCCGGGAGTAGGCCGCGTCGACGTAGCGGTGGCCGGTGTCCGGTGCCAGCACGACGACGTGCCGGTCCGGGTCCAGCCGCTGCTCCCACCGGGCCGCCAGGTACGCCGCCCCCGCCGACAGGCCGGCGAAGATCGCGTGTTCGCGCAGCAGGGCGACGCTGCCGGACAGCGCGGCGTCGAAGCCGAACCAGTGCACCGTGTCGTAAAGCGTGTGGTCGACGTTGCCGAACGGGATCGAGCTGCCGATCCCGGCGATGATGATCTCCGGGTCGTGCACGTGCTCGCTGCCGAACGTGACGCTGTCGAACGGTTGCACGCCGACGAGCTCCACCTCGGGCGCGGTCTCGCGCAGGAACGACGTCAGGGCGCCCGTCGACGCACCCGTGCCCACGCCGCCCACGACCGACAGCCTGGAGCAGTCGGCGTGGGAGCGGATGAGGTCGGCGATCGGCCGGTAGCCGCGGTAGTGGACGTCGTCGTGGTACTGGCGCATCCAGTGGTGCCGCGGGTGGTCGCGCAGGATCTCCCGCACCCGTGCCACCCGGCGGCTCTGGTCGAGCTTGAGGCTCGGCGACGGCGGCATAGGTTCCACGGTGGCGCCGAGGATCTCCAGCTGCGTGCGCAACGTCAGGTCCACCGTCGTGGACGCGACGATGTGGCAGTGCAGGCCGTGGCGGTGGCAGGCCAGCGCCAGGGCGTGCGCGTAGATGCCGCTGGAGCTGTCGACCAGCGTGTCCCCGCGGGCGATGGTGCCGCGTTCGAGGAGGTGGCGGACGGCTTCGAGGGCCGAGGCGACCTTCATGGTCTCGAAGCGCAGGCAGAGGGTGCGGGAGTCGAGGCGTACCAGGGCGGGACGGCTGAGCGCGTCGGCGATGTGGTGGTCCACGTCTTCTCTCATGTTCGGGCTCGGTAGCGGTACAGCGCGGTCTCGTCGGCGCTGAACTGCGAGAACGGGAACGGCTCCGCGGACAGCGCCGTCACGCCCTCACCGAGGAAGTGGCGGGCGACCGCGCTCGCGGTCTGGGCGTAGACGATCAGCGGGATCTCCCGCGAACGGCAGGAGCGCAGGATCTCGTCGAACGTGCCGTTGCCGATCGTCATGCCCGTCGCCACGACGGCGTCCGCGACCCCGAGGACGTCCCGCATGTCCGGCGTCACCGGGTCGCCCCACTGCGTCGTGCGCAGCGAGAGGTCGCACGGCAGGCAGTCGGCGCCGCGTTCGCGGATCGCGGCCACCAGCGGGTTCACCACGCCGATCAGCGCGACCTTGGCGCCCGGCGGCACGTCGAGCAGGCCGGCCACGGCGGCGTCGCGGGCACGCGCCCGTTCCTCCGGTGTGCCGGAGGGCAGCAGCACCCGCTCGGCGTCCGAGGTCCGATGTGGACGGACGCTGCCGAGGTAGGCGTCGAGTGCCGCGACCCGCACCGGGGCCGGGGCCTCGGTCAGCAGCGTCGCGACGGGAGCGCCGGAGTAGTTCGCGCACACCGCCGGGTCGGCGTCGCCTTCCGCGAACGCGCACGCGCCGAACGCCGTTCCGACGCGGGCCAGCACGTACTGGTTGCGGTAGGTGGTGCCGCCACCGGCCAGTCTGGTGCCGTGGTGCACCCAGAACACGCTGGTGGCCGCCACCTCCGCGGGATCGGGACCGTGCCGGCCCTCCAGCACCCCTGCTATCAGATCATCCACAGTGGACATTTCTTCCCCCTTTCAGCGGACCGGTTCGCGATACCCGACGGCCAGGTGGCCCAGGCTGTCGCGCCCGATCTCGGCTTCCACGTCGAACACCTCGCGCAGCAACGGCGCGGTCAGCACGTCGGCGGCGGCGCCGTCCGCGACGACCGTGCCGCCGTGCATCAGGACCAGCCGGTCGCAGTAGCGAGCGGCCAGCGCGAGGTCGTGCAATGCCACGACAACGGTCTGCGGCGTGCCGCCCACCAGCTCCATCAGTTCGAGCTGGTGGCGCACGTCCAGGTGGTTCGTCGGCTCGTCCAGCAGCAGCCCGGCCGTGCGTTGCGCCAGCGCCCGCGCCAGGTGGGTGCGCTGCCGTTCACCACCGGACAACTGCTTCCACGGCCGGTCGGCCAGCGCCGTCAGGTCCAGCCGCTCCAACGCGGCGGCGACGATCTCGTGGTCGGCGGCATCGGGACCACGCCAGCGCGACCGGTGCGCGGTCCGGCCGAGCATGGCCACCTCGGACACCCGCAGATCGCTGTCGGTGTCGGCCGTCTGCTCGACGAACGCCATCCTGCGCGCCCGTTCACGGGCGGGCCACGACGCGATCTCCACGCCGTCGTACCGCACCACCCCTGCCGTCGGCGTGCGCAGACCGGCCACGCACCGCAGCAACGACGACTTCCCGGACCCGTTCGGCCCGATCAGCCCGACCGTCTCCCCCGGCTCGACCGCCAGCGTGACGTCCCTGACGATGGTCTTGCCCGGCACACCCCAGCTCAGGTTCTCCACCTCGATCCTCACAGCTCACCCCGCTTGCGCAGCACCAGCAGGAAGAGCGGCACGCCGACCAGCGCGGTGAACACGCCCACCGGCACCTCCAGCGGCGAGAACACCACGCGGGTGAGCGCGTCCGTCCAGACCAGGAACACCGCGCCCACGACCGCGGACAACGGCAGGAGCTTGCGGTGCAACGGCCCCACGAGGAACCGGACACCGTGCGGCACGATCAGCCCGACGAACCCGACCGCGCCCACGGCGGCCACCGCGACCGCGGTCAGCACGGACGTGGTCACCAGCAGCACGGCACGCGTCGTGCGGACGTCGACGCCGAGCGAGGACGCGGTGTCCGTGCCGAACGCGAACCCGTCCAGCGCGGCCGAGCACAGCCACACCACGAGCAGGCCCGCGGCGAGGACGGCCGCGCACACCGCGACGGACGTCCACCGGGCCGACGCGAGCGACCCCAGCAGCCAGTTGGTGACGGCGCGGATGCTGTCGGCGTCACCGGACGACAGCAGGATCAACGACGTGAGCGCCGCGAACAGCTGGCCCACGACCACACCGGTCAGCACGATCCGCGACGAGTCCAGGCCGGTGCGCCTGAGCAACAGCATCAGCAACCCGAACGCCACCAGTGCGCCGATCAACGCGCCGCCGGTCACGCCGAGCTGCGATCCCGCGAACCCCAGCACCACCACGACCACGGCGCCGGTCGAGGCGCCCGACGACACCCCGAGCAGGTACGGATCGGCCAGCGAGTTCCGCGTGACGCTCTGCAGCACCGCGCCGCACACCGCCAGCGCCGCCCCGACGAGCGCCGCGAGCAGGACCCTCGGCAGCCTCAGGTCCCAGATCAACGAGTCGAGCAGGCGCGGCAACGGGAGCACCGGCAGCCCGAGGCGTCCACCCGCGGCCCGGCCGATCTCGGCCCAGCTCGCACCCACCCCGATCCGCACGGCGAGCACCATCGACACCACGAGGACGACCAGGCTCAGCACGACGACGAGCGTGTTCTTCCTGCGCCGCAGAGGTTTCGGGGTCTTGAGGACGACAGGATCGAGAACAGCCGCCTCAGCCACGGCCGGCGATCTCGTCGAGCTTCGCTCCGAAGGCCTTGAGCGCGTCGACCGTGCGCACGGACGGGTCCATCTCGATGCCCGGCAGCTCGATGACCTTGTTCTCGCGCAACGCCTCGAGCTGCGAGACGGCCGGGTGTTCGCGCATCATCGCGAGCTTCTCGGCGGCCTTGTCGCCGGGGTTGCCGCGTTCGGACAGGTCACCGATGACGACCACGTCGGGGTCGCGACGGGCGACCTCCTCCCAGGACACCTCAGGCCACTCCTGGGCCAGGTCGTCGAACACGTTGACCGCACCGGCGATCTTGCTCATCTGGCTGGGCATGCTGTCCCGGCCCGCCACGTACGGGACACCCTTGAACACCGAGTAGACCCAGACGACCTTGACAGGATCCCGTTTGACGGCCTGGACTTCGGCGACGGCCGCGCGCTGGTCGGCCGCCAGCTGGTTCGCCCTGTCCTGGATGCCGAAGATCCTGCCGAAGTTCTCGTAGTCACGGAACAGCCGGTCGAACGGCGCGGTCGTGCCGTCCGGGCAGTTCACCGCGCTCACGAACGTAGGAACACCAAGGGTTTCCAGCTCGTCGCGCGTGCCGGCGCGGTCAGCGGTGAAGAGCTCCTTGAACGACGCCACCACCACGTCCGGGTTCGCCGCTCTCAACGGCTCCGAGGTGAGGACCTTGGGCGAGAGCACCGGGATCTTCGCGTAGGCGTCCGCGAACCTGGGCGACACCTTGGTCTTGACGTTGGCGGTGCCGGCCATGCGGTCCTGCAGTCCCAGCGCCAGCAACGTCTCCGTCGAGTTCTGGTCCAGCGTCACCACCCGCTGTGGCTGGCCGGCGAACGTGAGCTGCTTGCCGCAGCTGTCCACCACCACCGACTGAGCCGCAGGCGCCTGGGCGCCTCCCGGTGTGGCGCAGCCCGCGGCGAGCACCGCGACCAGAGCCAGGCCGAATCGGCCGGGGTGAGACATCGGATCCTCCAGAAGTTCACTCGAACGGTGTGCGTTACTGTAACGACAATCATTTTCATTGCAACCCTGCCGGAAGGTCGACAGCGTGGTCCACGACACAGCGCGCAGCCCGTCGGTGCTGCGCAGCACCACATTTCTCCGCCTCTGGACCGCGACGACCGCATCCGGCATCGCGACCTGGGCGCTGCCGTTCGTGCTGGGTCTGGCAGTCCTGTCGCGATCGATCACGGCCGTGGAACTGGGTGTCCTGCTCGCCGCGCGCACGGCGGGCTTCCTCGCCGCCGTCCCGGTGAGCGGAGTCCTCGCCGACCGCTACGCCCGCCGCCAGGTGGTCCTGTGGTCCGGCCTCGTGTCGGCTCTCGCGGCACCCGTGCTCGCTGCCTTCGTGGGCGACTCAGTGGTGGTCGCGGCGGTCGCGGCGGCGGCGATGGGAGCGGGCCAGGGCGCGTGCAGGCCGGCGTTCCAGGCGCTGACCGCCGAGGTGGTCGAGGGTGACCAGCGCCAGCAGGCCAACGCCGCGATGACGTTGTCGGTGCGGGTCACCACGCTGGTGGCGCCGGGACTGACCGCGTTGCTGGCCCTGGTGCTGAACACGCAGGTGCTCCTGCTCGGCATCGGCGCGCTGTGGCTCGTCGCCGCCCTGGTCCCGCCCGCGGGCACCGGAGTCACGGCACCGGGCAGCGGTTCCGGCTTCGTGGCGGACTTCTGGGAGGGCGTGCGCGAAGCCCGCCGCCACCCGTGGTTCCTGGCCGGGCTCGGCGCGCTGACCGCCGTGATCGCCACCGGCTACTCGGCGACCGGCGTGGTCCTCCCGCTGGTCAGCCGCGACCGCTACGACACCGAGGCCGTGCTCGCCGGGGCACTCACGGCGTACACGCTCGGCGCACTGGCGGGCGCTCTCCTCATCGCGCGCTGGCGACCACGCCACGCGGGCTGGACCGCGCTGTTCGGCCTGGCGCTGTACGGGTTCGCACCGCTGAGCCTGCTGCTGCCGGTGCACCCGTTCGTCGTGATCGCCGCCTACGTCGTCGCGGGACTGGGCATCGAGCTGTTCAACGTGCCGTGGTTCACCGCGACGCAACGCGAGGTCGAGCCCTCGAAGCTCGCCCGCGTGTCCTCTTTGGACTTCCTGATGTCCTACGGCCTCGCACCCGTCGGCCTGGCGCTCATCGCACCGGCGATCTCGTCGTTCGGCGCCCCGGTCGTGCTGGCCGCCTGCGCGGTGATCTGCTTCGTGGCACCGGCACTGGCCGCGCTCGTACCGTCGTCCCGCGACTTCGGGCCGCGCCGATGACGGTGCCCCGCCCGCAGGTCCTGGCGTTGCTCACCGCCTGCGGAGCCTGAGCGCAGACGTGCGGCCTACCCGCGATCGCGAGTAGGCCGCACGACGAGTTCATTCGTACCGGCAGGCGCTCAGGAGGAAGCCGCCTTCTGCAGCTCCTTGCGCAGCTGCTCCTTCGACATGCTCGACACACCGTCGAGTCCGAGGTTCTTGGCCTGCATGAGCAGTTCCTCGCGCGTGGCCTGGCCCGGCATCTCGCCGAGGTGGTCGGCGCGGCTGCGGGCGAACGCCTCGCCGAGCTCGTACCGGCGTTCCGCGCTGAGCCGCTTGCGCATGCCCGGCAGCACCGTCTTCTCCTCTTCCTCCACGTGGTGGTTGATGGAGTCGACGACGTCCTGCAGCGCCTTCTCGTACTGCGGCGAGTCGTAGTCGGTGTCGAGGAGCTTGGCGAGCAGCTGCTCGGCCTCCGCGTGCTCCTCCTGGCTGTGCTCGACCTCGTCGTCCCCGCCCGCGTCCTTGGCGGCCGGGTAGACCTCGCCCTCCTCCGCGCGGCTGTGGGCGACGAGCAGGCCGCAGAGCACCGGGGTGAGCAGCGGCCGCTTCTCCGGGTGGTTCTTCAGCTCGTCGAACAGGCGCTCCACCTCGCGGTGGTCCTGCATGATCAGGTCGACGACGTCGTACTGCATGGTGGTTCTCCTTCAGTTCGGGTGGTTCCTCGGATAGCGCGTGGAGATGGGCGCGACACCGCGCCGTCCGATTCGGCCGAGCGCGACGCCGAAAGCACTGAACACGGCGATCGCGACGGCGACGCTGACGACGATCGACCACGCGAGTGCGAGGCCGAGCAGGCCGGCAGCCGCGCCGGCGATCACGCCGGCGACGAGTCCGTTGACGAGGTTCACGAGGCCCGCGACCCCCAGCGCGGTGCCGATCAGCCGTGGCCGCCTGGCCTTGCGCCAGCCGGTCTGGCCGGCGTCGACCTCGACGCCGAGGGTGTCGTCGTGGAGCTGGCGCACGAACACGTCCCTGGTGGACGGTTCGAGCTCGGCGTAGACGGCCCTGATGCGGTTGATCCCCAAGCCCGCCTGGACGTCCTCGATGGTCAGCTCCACCGTGCGGAACAGGGTTGCCAGCCCGATCAGGAACAGGGCGGTGAAGACGACCAGCAGCAGCGTGAGCAGCACCGTCAGCGGCACCACCTGGGCGACGAACCCGAGGGCGATCATGGACGCGGAGATCGTCGTCAGCAGGTGGCCCGCTCGTCCCGTCGCGTCGGTGATCGTCGCCGTGCGGATCATCTGCAGCGTGTTGTGCTCCATCGTGAGGATCGTCAGGGCCGACGCCTTGTCCACTTCCTGCACGTCAGCGTCCGAGCGCGTCGGCGAGTTCCTTCTTCGTCATGGTGGAACGGCCCTTCACGTTCTTCTTCTTGGCCTCGTTGTAGAGCTGTTCCTTCGTGAGGCCCTTGGGGCGGTTCGTGCCCGATCGCTGCCCGCCGCGCTTCTGCGGTGACATGTCCTTCTTGGACGACTTGCTCGCCGTCCTGGACTCACCGGCCTGTGCGCGGTTCTTGTTCACCGTGCGCGCGGCGATCTCCTTCGCGCGCTTCGGCGAGGCGCCCCGGTCCTCGGCGGAGTCCTTGATGTGCTCGTACTGGCGTTCGCGTTTCGCATTCGATCCCGCGGGCATCACGACCTCCTGACTCGATGCTGGTCCGCGAATACCCCCGGTCAGGACGATTCACACCCGATCGATCGGGTAGCCGGGGTCATGGCGATCTCATCCCGACTGGACACCGCGCGGGTGCTCGCGACGGTGCTGCTGCCCACCCTCGCCAAGGGTGTGATCGTGCGCCGGCCCGGCGTGATGGCGGCCGCCGAGAAGGTCCAGTCCGACACGAGGGCGATAGACACGATGCGGAAGCTGCGCGACCGCTACGGGCCGGAACCGGTGCGCCTGCGCATCACCGGCCGCAGCGTCGCGATGCTGGTCGACCCCACCGACGTGGGCAGGCTGCTCGCCGGGTCGCCGGAGCCGTTCGCGCTGGCCACGAGGGAGAAGAAGGCCGCGTTGAAGCACTTCCAGCCGCACGGGGTGCTCATCTCGGAGGGGCCGGAACGGGATCGGCTGCGCCGGCTCAACGAACGCGCGCTGCGGCCGGAGAACGTGCCCGCGGAGGCGATCGTGCGCGACGAGGCCGACCTGCTCACCCGCCACGTGATGAGCACCGGCGAGCTGACGTGGGAGTCGTTCAACCAGACGTGGTGGCGCATCGCGCGCAGGATCGTCCTCGGCAACGGCGCCCGCGGCGACGACCGGCTCACCGACGACCTGAAGGCGCTGCGCGAGAACGCCAACTGGGCCTTCCTGCACCCGAAGCAGCGGGACCTGCGTGCACGCTTCCAGCGCCGGCTCGACAGGCACCTGGCGCGGCGCGAGGAAGGCAGTCTGGCCGCCCAGCCCGGTGACCTGTCGGGCCAGGTGCCGCACTGGCTGTTCGCGTTCGACGCGGCCGGGATCGTCACGCTGCGGGCGCTGGCCATCGGGGCGCGCGGCGTGAACGGCATCCTGGAGTCCGCGCGCTTGTGGCCGACGACGCCGGTCATCCTGCGGGAGAGCACGATCGCCACCCGCTGGCACGGCACGTGGCTGCCGGAGAACACCGAGTTCGTCGTGTTCACACCGTTCTTCCACCGCGACCCGGACAGGCTGCCGTTCGCCGACCGGTACGCCCCGGAGCTCTGGGACGGCCCGCGCGACCCGGCGATCGTGCCGTTCAGCGCGGGGCCCGGTGAGTGCCCCGGCCGTGACCTGGTGCTGACCACCGCCGCGACGATGCTGGACACGCTGTCCGAACACCTCACGTTCCCGACGTTGAGCGCTCCGCTGCCGGGCACGCTGAACCACTTCGGCATCCGCATGCCGGCGGAGCAGACGGGTACTCGCGTGTCATGAACACTCCCCGTTGCGCCGTGGTGACCGGATCGGACTCGGGCATCGGCAAGGCCGTGGCCGTCGCGCTGGCAGGCGGTGGCGTCGACGTGGGCATCACGTACCACGAGGACGCCGCCGGAGCCGAGGAGACGGCGCGGGAGGTTCGCGCGGCCGGTGTCCGGTGCGCGGTGCGGCAACTGGACCTCACCGACCTGCCGGACGCGGCCGGCGTCGTGGACGAGCTCGCCGGAGAACTGGGCGGCGTCGACGTCCTGGTGAACTGCGCCGGCACCGGGAGCAGCCAGAAGGCGCTGGACATGCCGTTCGACACCTGGCGGTCGGTGCTCTCGGTCGACCTGGACGGCGCGTTCCTGTGCTGCCAGCGCGCGGCCAGGCACATGATCGAGGCCGGGCGCGGCGGCCGGATCATCAACATCACGTCGGTCCACGAGCACCTGCCCCGCGTGGGCGCCGCACCGTACTGCGCCGCGAAGGCCGGGCTCGGCGCGCTCACCGAGGTGCTCGCACTCGAACTGTCCGAACACGGCATCACGGTCAACTCGGTGGCACCGGGCGAGATCTCGACGCCGATGACCGGCCAGGAGGACGTCGACCCGCACACCCAGTCCCGTCCGGGCGTCCCGCTCGGCAGGCCGGGCAGCGCCCACGAGGTCGCCGCCGTGGTGGCGTTCCTGGCCACTCCGGCCGCCAGTTACGTGACCGGCGCGTCGCTCGTCGTGGACGGCGGGATGTCCCTCATGGGGCCGCAGGCGAGCCAGCTGATGACCGACGAGAAGTGGAGGCAGACCTGATGCGTGCCGTGGTGCTCAACTGCACCTTGAAGAAGTCACCGGACCAGTCCAACACCGACCTGCTCGCCCAGGTGGTGATCGACGAGCTGACCGAGAAGGACGTCGAGGTCACCTCGTTCCGGCTGGCCGACCACGAGATCCCGCCCGGCGTCGTGACCGATCTCGGCGGCGGCGACGAGTGGCCGAACATCCACCGGTTGCTGCTCGACGCCGAGATCCTGGTGTTCGCGACCCCGACGTGGGTCGGCCGTCCGTCGTCGCTCGCGCAGCGCGCGCTGGAACGGATGGACGCCATGATCTCCGAGACCGACGACCAGGACCGCCCGGTCGCCTACAACCGGGTCGCGGGCGTGGTGGTGACCGGCAACGAGGACGGCGCGCACCACGTGATCAGCGAGATCTGCGGCGGTCTCGGCGACATCGGCTACACGATCCCCGGCCAGGCCTGGACGTACTGGAACCGCGGCCCCGGCCCCGGCCCGAGCTACTCCGAGACCGACGAGGGTCACGAGTGGTCGGAGAACACCGGCCGCACCATGGCCGCCAACCTGCACGCCGTCGCCCTGGCCCTGGCGGAACGCCCGATCCCGGCCTGAGCCAGCGCCACGAGCGCGCCGATCGCCAAGCCGCCCAGGACGTCCGAGGGCCAGTGCACACGGGTCCTGAGCCGGCTGTAGGCGACCAGCAACACCAGTGGAGTCACGGCGAGGCCGGCCTTCCGGTCAGCCAGCGCGGTGGCGGTGCCGAACGCGGCCGCCGTCACCGCGTGCTTCGACGGGAACGACGACGAGTCCGGGTGTTCCGGCAACGCCTGCCGGGCCGGCATGGTCGCGACCTGGGGCCGGCGTCGGGGCACGGCCAGGCTCACGAGGTGCCCCAGCGGCATGGCGATCATCGCCGCGGTCAGTGCACGCTTCGCAGCTTTTCTCATGCCGGACAACGCGAGCAGCCCGGCGACGGGCAACCACAGGACGCCACCGCGTGCGGTCAGGCTGGCGGCGATGATGATCGGGTGAGGACGCCTGGTGGGCAGCGCCTCGCTGTTGCGCAGCGAGTCCTCGTCCAACTCTTCTAATTCGTCCTCAGCCGTCATGCGGCTCATCTACCCAGAACCGGGCTGGCCGGAACCTCCCGCCCCTGTCCCAGCCCCCGCACGATCGACTCGAGCGCCTCCTGCGCGTCGAACCGCGGCTGCCAGCCGAGTTCCGTCCTGGCGCGCGACGCGTCCAGCAGCGGTGACTTCAGCGCCAGGTCGACCCATCCTGGCGGGGTGGGTTGCAGGCGCAGCCCCCACGTCACACTCGCCAGCGACCGCATCAGCTTCGGCGGAATGGTGACGTGCCGGCCACCGAGCACCTCGGCCAGTGCGCGGGGAGTGATGACGGGGTCGGCGACCAGGTTGATCCCGCCGTGCGGCCGCTGGTCCAGGATTCGGACCAGCCCGTCGGCGACGTCGTCGGCGTGCACGAACTGCAGCACCAGGTCGCGCGGGATCGGCAGGACGGGAATCCGGTGCCGGAACAGGGCTTTCGGCACCAGGCCGCCGAGGAAGTAGTCGTGGATCTCGGACCCGGCGTCGGACTGCAGGATCAGGCCGGGCCGCGGCCGGGAGATGAGCAGGTCGGCCTCGAACTTGTTCAGCATGTGCTCCACGGCGGCCTTGTGCCTGCTGTAGAAGGACGAGGTCACACCGTCGACCGGCCACGACTCGTCGACGCGGCGGTCCTTGCTGCCGGGTGAGTACGCCCCGACCGACGACATGTGGACCAGGTGCGGCACACCGGCCTTCACCGCCGCGCTGAAGACCTGGGCGGACCCCGCCACGTTCGTCCGGTACAGCTGGCGCTCGTCCCGCGAGGGCTGGATGAGCCAGGCCAGGTGCACGACGGCGTCGGCCTTCTCGAACACGGTGCGCAGCACTTCCTCCGCGCCGGCTCGGCCGATCTCGACCGGCGTCCAGGGCACGCCGCGGTAGGGCGGCGCGTCCGCGGGCGGGCGCCGCGAGATGCCGTGCACCTCGACGTCCGGCTCCTCGGCCAGCCTGCGCAAGAGCGCCGTTCCCACGTTGCCACTCGCTCCGGTGACGACGATCCTGCGTCCTGGCATGGTTCCTCCGCGTCTCGGCCTGTACTGCCGGATACCCGTTCAGGTGACGTGGAGAACCGTCTTCGGACCGATTCGGGTGAGTTTTCGGACAACGTTCGTCACACCGGACAAAGCGGCACGAGCGCTTGTTTCATCAGAACGACGCCGGGTATTGGCCCTGAGTGGATCGCATCGCCGACGTATGGGGATCACGCACTCCGCACGGACGTGGGACGCACTGGCCGGTCCGGGTCGACCAGCGGCTCGCGGACGGCGTCGCGGAGTCTGATGTGGACCGCTGGGTCCAGTCGGCGTGCGTGCTGTGCAGCAACGGGTGCGGCTGCGACATCGCGGTCAAGGACGGCCGGATCGTCGGTGTGCGCGGACGCGCGGACGACATCGTCAACCGCGGCAGGCTCGGCCCGAAAGGCCTTCACGGTTCGTGGCAGGCACATGGCAAGGACCGGCTCACCACGCCGTTGATCCGTCGGAACGGCGAGCTGCGCGAAACCGACTGGGACACCGCGATGACCACGATCGTCCGGCGTTCCCAGGACCTCCTCGCCGAGAGCGGACCGCTGTCGCACGGCTTCTACACCAGCGGGCAGCTGTTCCTGGAGGAGTACTACACGCTCGGCGTGATCGGCAAAGCCGGCCTCGGCACCCCGCACATGGACGGCAACACCCGGCTCTGCACCGCGACGGCCGCGGCGGCGCTGAAGGAGACGTTCGGTTCGGACGGCCAGCCCGCCTGTCACGCGGACATCGACCTCTGCGACGCCCTGTTCCTGTTCGGGCACAACATGGCCGCCACCCAGACCGTGATGTGGGCGCGGGTGCTCGACCGGGTGAAGGGACCCGGCAGGCCTCGGCTGGTCGTCGTCGACCCCCGGCGCACGCCGACCGCCGAGGCCGCCGACGTGCACCTGGCACCGTTGCCCGGCACGAACCTGGCGTTGCTGAACGGCCTGGTGCGCGCGGTGATCGAGCACGGCTGGCTGGACCGCGAGTACGTCGACCGGCACACCCTCGGCTTCGAGGAGCTCAAAGCCACCGTCGAGCCGTACACACCGGAGCACGTGGCCGGGATCTGCCGCATCTCCCCCGCCGACCTGATGCGGGCGGCGGAGATCTTCGGGACCTCCGAACGGGTGCTGTCGACCGTGCTGCAGGGCTTCTACCAGTCCCACCAGGCGACCGCGGCGTCGTGCCAGGTCAACAACCTGCACCTGCTGCGCGGCCAGATCGGCGGGCCCGGCAGCGGTGTGCTGCAGATGAACGGCCAGCCGACCGCGCAGAACACCCGCGAGTGCGGCGCCGACGGCGACCTGCCCGGGTTCCGCAACTGGGACAACCCCGAGCACGTCGAGGAACTCGCGCGGCTGTGGAACGTCGATCCGCTGACCATTCCGCACTGGGCGCCTCCGACGCACGCGATGCAGATCTGGCGGTACGCCGAGCAGGGGTCGATCAGGTTCCTCTGGATCTCCGCGACCAACCCCGCCGTCTCGCTGCCCGAACTCGGTCGCATCAGGGAGATCCTGCGCAGGGAGGACCTGTTCGTCGTCGCGCAGGACGCGTTCCGCACCGAGACGACCGAACTGGCGGACGTCGTGCTGCCGGCCGCGCTGTGGGGCGAGAAGCAGGGCACGTTCACGAACCTGTCGCGGGTGGTGCACCTGTCCGAGCAGGCCGTCGCACCGCCCGCGGGCGCCCGCAGCGACCTCGACATCTTCCTGGACTACGCGCACCGCATGGGTTTCCGCGACCGCGACGGCGATCCGCTGATCAAGTGGAAGGACGCGGAGGGCGCGTTCGACGCGTGGCGCGAGTGCAGTCGCGGCAGGCCGTGCGACTACAGCGAACTGTCGTACGAACGGTTGCGCGGCGGCAGTGGAATCCCCTGGGGTGGCGAAAGGCTCTACGCAGACGGCGTTTTCCCGACCGATGCCGACTATTGCGAGGACTACGGCCACGACCTGCTCACCGGCGCGTCGACCACGCCGGCCGACTACCGGGCCCGGCGGCCGGACGGGCGGGCGTTCCTGAAGGCCGCCGAGTACACGCCCGCACAGGAGCAACCGGACGACGAGTACCCGTTCCTCTGCACCACCGGCCGCTCGGTCTACCACTTCCACACCCGCACCAAGACCAGTCGTGCCCCGGAACTGCAGAAGGCGGCACCGGATCCGTGGGTCGAACTCTCCGCGGGCGACGCGACCGGACTCGGCCTGAGCGACGGGGATGTCGTCCGGGTCGAGTCCGCACGGGGCTTCGTCGAGGTGCCGGTCCGCATCGGACGGTGCCGCGACGGCGTGGTGTTCCTGCCGTTCCACTACGGCTTCCAGGCGGCCAACGAGCTGACGCCGACCGAGTGGGACCCGGTCTCCAAGCAGCCCCTGTTCAAGATCAGCACCGTGCGGATCAGGAGGGTCTGATGCACCTCGCCACCTACCTGGGGTTGCTGCACACCTCGCTGGGCACGCTCGCCGACGCGTTCCGCGAGGTCGCGAAAGGTCACGGCGACGAGCCGGACGTCGAGCGCACCTGCGAGGTGCTCGCCTCGCGGATCGACGCCCAGGCCGAGAAGCTGTCGCCGATCGTCGACCGGTACGGCGAGCACCGCGAGACCGAGCCGGAACGCCTGCACACCGCGGAGTTCGAGCAGACCCGCACCGGCGGCGTCGGCCTGCTGCGCGACCTGCAGGACCTGTACGCGTTGTCGTCGTTCACCGACATCACCTGGACCGTCGTCGGCCAGGCGGCGCAGGGCCTGCGCGACAAGGAGCTCATGGACGTCGTGAGTGCCTGCGAGCAGGACACGGCACGGCAGCTGGCGTGGTTGAAGACGCGGATCAAGCAGAGCGCTCCGCAGGCGCTGATCGTGGCGAAGGGCTGACACGCTGACCAAACCGGAGACGCTGGGGCTGTCGTCCACCGCGGTCGGCCTGCTCGCCACCGCGTACCTGATCGGCTCCGGCCTCACCGCGTTCCCCCTCGGCAACGACACCGGCTTGCTTGGTTGAGCGGGATGCAGGGGCCGAGCGTGCCGAGGACCGCGCCCGCCCAGCAGGTGCCGTTGACGGCGATGCGGCCATCGAGGTCGGCTGTTCATCGGTCACCTGGCCGGCGCGGTGGTCATGATCGCCGGTGGGCTGGTCGCGCGGTTCCTCGCGGTGGACGCGGAGAACAAGTCCGTGGAGGACATCGCTCTGCCGCTGTCCGCGACCGCGCGACGCGGCCACACCCGTGCCGAGGGGGCCGGGTCACCCTTCAAGACGTGAGACGAGCACTCCTCCGTGCTGGACGAACGCCTCGGGCAACCAAGGCTGGTCGATCTTGCGGCCGTTCCACCGCGTCTCCTGCACGTGGACGCCCGGTGTGCCGGTCGCGAGGACCGTGATGTTCTTCGCGGTGATCCGGGCCTTCGGGAACATCGGGCTGGAGACGTGCAGTTCGGCGCTGCTCGGCGTGCGCGGGTACAGGCCGAGCGCGGCGAAGACGTACCAGGCCGACATGGTGCCGAGGTCGTCGTTGCCGGGCAGCCCGGACGGACCGGTGCGGTAGACCAGCCCCGCCATCGCCCGCACCGTCTCCTGGGTCTTGCGCGGCTGCCCGAGCTCGTTGTAGATCCACGGCGTGTGGATGCCCGGCTCGTTCGTCGGGTCGTACCGCAGCGCGTCGCCGCCCGTCGCCCACGAGCCGTCCGGGCGCTTGAAGAACCCGTCCAGCCTGGAGGCCGCGACGTCCTTGCCGCCCATGGCCTCGGCCAGGCCCTGGACGTCGTGCGGCACCATCCACGTGTAGGTGGCGCTGCTGCCCTGCGCGAAGCCCTGGTCGGAGGCCGGGTTGAACGGGGTCACCCAGGTGCCGTCGGCCTTGCGGGCCTGCTGGTGACCGGTGACGGGGTTGAACGTGTTGCGCCACCAGCCCGCGCGCTCCTCCATCTCCTCGCTGGGACGGCCGAGCCTGCGGCCCAGGTCGGCGAGCGCCTGGTCGGCGACCGAGTCCTCGAGGGTCTCGGCGGCGCCTCCCCAGCAGTGGCAGGTGTCGTGCGGGGCGTAGCCGAGGCGCATGTACTCGGCGAGGTTCGGGCGCTGGCCCTCGCACTGGCCGGGGCAGCCCTTGTCGGACAGGCCGTCCGGATGCGGGACGGTCGCCTGCCGCAGCAGTGACTCGTAGGCCGCGCGCACGTCGAAGTTCTTGGCTCCCATGGCGTACATGCCCGCGATGGCCGGTGCGGACGGGTCGCCTGTCATGACGTGCGTCGGTCCGGTGATGTGGACCCAGCGGTCCCACACGCCGCCGTTCTCGCGCGAGGTCTGTAGCAACGACTGGGCGTACCCGCTCGCGACGTCCGGTGCCAGCAGGGCGAGCAGCTGGGTCTGGGCGCGGTACTGGTCCCAGCCGGAGAAGTTGCCGTAGCGGGTGCTCTGGCCGACGTCGCTGATCACGTTGGGCTGCAGGAAGGTGTGGTAGAGCGCGGTGTAGAAGATCGTGCGCTCGTCGGCGGTGCCGCCGTCGACCTCGACCGCGCGCAGCTGCTTCGCCCAGGCCTTCTTCGCTTCCTTCGCCACGTCGGCGACGGTCGCGCGCTTGGGGATCTCCGTCGCGAGGTTGCGCTTGGCGGCGTCGAGGCTGGTGTAGGAGATGCCGACGCGCATCCGCACCTGTTTGCCCGCAAAGGACACATACCCGCCGGAACCCTTGCCTGCGCGCGCACTTCCGGTCAGGTAGCCCTCGCCGCCGCTCGCGGTGGTGCTGCCGGGCCTGAGCTCGCTGTTCACCCAGGTGCCGTGAGCCGAGATCGGCCGGTCGAACGACGCCGTGAAGTGCAGGCGGTAGTAGGTCTTCTGGTTGTTCGTGCCGCCGTTCGCGCGCCGGCCGCAGAACGCCCCGGTGAGCACCGAACCCGAGACGGAGTTCGTCGTCGGGTCGATCGTGATGTCGGCGTCCTCGCTGCCGTTGAGCGAGTTCGAGGTGCGGAACAGCAGCGAACCGTTGACGGGGAAGGTGAACTCGCCGACGCCCGCGCGGGTCGTCACGGAGAGGTCCGCCGTGGCACCGGACTTCAGGCCCACCCGGTAGCGGCCGGCCTCGGCCTTCTCGTCGGCGTGGGAGAAGTCGCTCGCGAAGATCTGGTCCTTGGTGTCCGCCGTCGGCGACGACGTGATGTCACCGACGTGCGGCATGATCGGGATGTCCCCGGCGGCACCGGGATGGCAGCCGGCACCGTTGACGTGCGTGAGGCTGAACCCGCGCACCCTCGTCGCGTCGTAGGCGTAGCCGTTGGCGGCGCCCGTGTTCGTCTGGTCGCCGCGCGTCGACGTCGGACTCCACGAGATCATCCCGAACGGCCGCACCGCGCCCGGATAGGTGTTGCCGCCGCCCGCGGAGCCGATCAGCGGGTCGACGTAGCGGGTGTCGTCTCTCACCGCCGCGCTCGCGGGAGTCGCCAGCGCGGCGGTGAGGACAGTGACCAGGAAGACCGGGAGCGCTCTCACATCTCGGGACAGTAACCGGAATTCAGTAAACGCAGGGTGGCCGGTAGCCGTCGACTTTCAGGCTCTGGAATTCCAGGTCGTTCTTCGTGTTGCCGACGAACACCAGGCCACGGGCGTCGTCGAGGGCCTCGGCGAGCGGGTAGGACGGCTTGCCGAGCGCGGGCAGGTATGTCCAGTTCTTCGTCTTGAAGCTGAAGAACCGCTTCACGAGCCTGCCGCCCGTGGACGGGATCTTCGTGACCCACTTGTCGCCGCCACTCCAGAACTCCGCGGGTCGCAGCTGGACGTGGAGGTCGTTGGTGGCGCGGTAGGTCATCCAGAAGCCGTGCGAGCCGGACAGGTCCGCCTCGGCCTCGAACTCGTTGCCCAGCCACACGACCATCACAGCCCAGTCGTCGGCCAGGAACTTGATCTTCGCCGTGTGCCCGTGCCGTCCCTTGGGCACGAGGATGCTGCCGGTCGCGGGCTCCGTGGCACCTTCACCACTGGCGATCCACTGCTGCAACCGGTCGATGGACGGGGTGGCGCACTCGCGGCCGCGCGAGGCGTTCGCGACCGCCGTCGAGCTGAGCGTGAACAGCACCGCGCACGCGATCACCGCGACGCGGCCGAACGTCGATTTCAAGCGCATCTGGCGGACCGTAGCGGAAATTGGTTTAAACCATTTCCGTTCACCGTTGACAGGGTCTCACTCGGCCTACCCTGGACAGCGGATTGTGAGGGCCTCCCGCCAGGGTCACAGTGAGCCTCGTGCAGCCCGCCAGATGCATCGCATCCATAGGTGTCGTAACGGTTTTCGCCCTCCAGCTCACTGCCCCGGCCGGTGCGTCGGCCGGCTGCTCCCCCGTCGTCGACGAGCGGTCGTTCGCCACGGCTCCCCAGCTCCTCGATCTCAACGCCACCGTCGCCGGGTTCGGCGTCCGCGCCACCGGCAGCCCCGCGCACAACCGCCTGATCTCCTGGCTGGAACGCCGCGTGGACAGCCTGCCGGGCGTGTCCGTGCGGTCCGAGCCCTTCGCCGTCCAGCGCTGGCAACCCGGTCCCGGTCTCCTGCTCTCCGGCGGCGCCGTGCCGGTCGCCGGGGCGATCCCCTACTCCGCTCCCGGCCTGCGTTCCGGCGACCTGGTCCGCCTGCCCGCCGGCACCCCGATCACCGCCGCGAACGCCGGCGGGAAGGTCGTCCTGCGCGACTTCCCCGCCCTCGACCGCGGCTACCTCGCCGAACCGCTGCTGGACGCGGACATGGTCGACGCGGGCAAGGCCGGTGCCGCCGGGGTCGTCGTCGCCTTCCCGTTCCCGCACGAGCAGGTGAAGGGCTACTGGGACCCGCACCTCGGCACCCACTACCGCGTGCCGGGCGTGTTCGTCGGCTCCGACGCGGCCGCGAGGCTCGTACCGGGCACCAGGACGACCATCGGCGTGCTCGCCGCGCGCGTCCCGGCCGTCACGCGCTCGCTGGTCGCGACGCTGCCCGGCCTGAGCAGCGAGCGGATCGTCCTCGACACCAACACCGACGGCGTGGGATGGGTGCAGGAGAACGGCACCGTGGCGCTGCTGGCGCTGGCCGAGCACTTCGCGCGCCTGCCGCTGCGCTGCCGGCCGCGCACCCTCGAGTTCGTCTTCGCGACCGGCCACCTGCACCGCCCGGCGGAGGGCAGCGAGTTCCGCGCCCGCGCGCTCGACGCCGAGTACGACTCCAGTTCCGTCGCCTTCGCGTTCGTGCTGGAACACCTCGGAACGCGGGAGTTCCTGCCTCGCGACGGTTCTCTCCGGCCGACGGGACTGGCCGAGCCGTCCGGCTGGTTCGCGGGCAGCCCGGTGCTGGCGCGGACGGCGGCGACGGCGCTGGCCGGGCGTGCGGTCGACCGCACCTTCGTCCTGCCGGGCAGTGACCCGCCGGTGCCGGGCCGGGTGCCGCCGCAGTGCTCGTTCGGCGGCATCGGCACGCACTTCCACTCGCACCTGGTCCCGACCATGGCGATGATCTCCGGGCCGTGGACGCTCTGGGCACCGTCGTTCGGCGCTCTGGCCGTCGACCACGACCGCATGCGACGCCAAGTGCTGGCCGCGGGTGACGCGATCACGGCGCTGGCCCCGGTGCCGCGGGATCAGATCGCTGGGCCGTACCTCGACCTGCGGCGGGCGCGGGCGGCCGGTGCGCCGACCTGTTCCCACGACCTGCCGCCCGAGTGGGCCCCTAGATCCTGATGAGCGCTTGGACGGCGAGGTGGTCGGAGGGGTACTGGCCGTTCAGCTGGAAGGTGTTGATCGCGGCGGCCTCGACGGTCACGCCGCGGGTGAGGATCCAGTCGATGCGCGGGCCGTCCGGGACCAGCGGGCCGTACCCGTGGAACGTCCCGTGCGCCGGGGTGGTCCGCGGGCCCGTGAGCCACGTGTCGGCCAGCCCGGCCGTCAGGGTGGCGTAGGCCGGCGAGCCGGGGACGTCGTTGAAGTCGCCGGTGAGCACGACCGGCAGCGTCTGCGCCTGGAGCCGGTCGCGGACGAACTCGGCGCTGCACAGCCGGGCGTTCGCGGACTCGTGGTCGAAGTGCGTGTTGACGGCCACGAACTGCTTGCCGGTCTGGCGGTCCGCGAACCGGACCCACGTGACCATGCGGACCACGTTGTTGCCCCACGACCGGGAACCCACGACGTCCGGGGTGGCGGAGAGCCAGTGGTGGTCGAACTCCAGCGGTTCCAGCCGGAGCGTGTCGAAGAAGATCGCCATGAACTCGTCGTGGCTGCCGCCGGCGCGGCCGAGGCCGATCCAGTCGTAGTGGTCCGGCAGGTCGTGCGCGATGTCGTTCAGCTGTCCGTACAGGCCTTCTTGCGTGCCGAGCAACGCAGGCCGTTCCTTGAGCAGGAACTGGGCCATGACCGGGCGTCTGACCGCCCACGAGTTCGGCTCGGCGGTGGAGGCGTACCGGAGGTTGAAGGACATGACGCTCAGTGGGTCCACTCGGCCGATCATGGCACAGGCCCGCCCTGTGTCAGGGCGGGCCTGTGCTCACCTGCGTTGAATCACACAAGATGGAAGCGAATGTTGGGCGAGTCGACGAAAAGCATGTCGACTCGCCCAACATTCACGCCGGCGCATAACCGGCCGGGGTGGCGGTGAAGCTGCCACGGCCTTGCGTTCGGCTGCGCAACCTCGTCACATAGCCGAACATCTCCGCCAAAGGCACGCTCGCCGTCACGACCGTCGCACCGGGCCTAGCCTCCGAACCGACGATCCTGCCCCGGCGCGTCGCCAGATCACCCAGCACGCCACCGAGGTACTCCTCCGGCACGGTGACCGTGACCTCGGCGATCGGTTCGAGCAACGTCATGGCGCCGGCCTTCAGCGCCTCGCGCAGCCCGAGCCGGCCCGCCGTGCGGAACGCCATCTCCGACGAGTCCTTGACGTGCGTGGACCCGTCGGTGAGCGTCACCCGCACACCGGTCACCGGGTGGCCGAGAGGTCCCTCGGCCAGCGCGTCCCGGCAGCCCTGTTCGACCGCGCGGACGAACTCCTGCGGCACGCGCCCGCCGGTGACGGCCGAGCGGAACTCGAAGCCGGACTCCAGCGGCTCGGTGCCGAGCACGACGTGGGCGAACTGTCCCTGCCCTCCGTCCTGCTTGACGTGCCGGTAGACGAATCCCGTGACGCCCGTGCCCACGGTCTCGCGGTACGAGACGCGCGGCCGTCCCATAGTGAGCTCGATGCGGTGCAGCGTGCGCGCCTTCTCCACCGAGACCTCCAGGTGCAGCTCGCCCTGGCCGGACAGCACCGTCTGGCCGGTCTCCGGGTCCGTCCCGAACCGCAGGGACGGGTCCTCGTCGACCAGGTGCGCCAGCGCCTCGGTCAGCCGCGCGTTGTCCGCGCTGGTCCGCGTTTCCACGGCCACGGACACCACGGGGTCGGCCGACACCGCGGGTTCGAGCAGCAACGGAGCCGTTGGCGCGCACAGGGTCGTCCCCGTGCGTGCCGACTTCAGCCCCACCACCGCGACGATGTCACCGGCGACGGCCTGGTCGACCGGCGTGTGCCGGTCGGCCTGGACGCGCAGGATCCGGCCGATGCGCTCGGCGCGGCCGCCCACCTGGACCGTCTCTCCCTTGTGGAGGGTGCCCGAGTAGACGCGGACGTACGCGAGCCGTCCGGTGGCGGTGGCGTTCACCTTGAACACCAGCGCCGCGAACGGTGCGTCCGGATCCGGCTGCCGTTCCTGGCCGTCGACGCCCCGCACCGGCGGAACGTCCACAGGGGACGGCAGGTACGCGATCACCGCGTCCAGCAACGGTTCGATGCCGCGGTTGCGGTACGCCGAGCCGCACAGCACAACGGTCGCCTGACCGCGCTGGGTCAGTTCGCGCAGAGCGTTTCGCAACGTCTGCTCGGACAGGCCCTGTGCGAAGAACTCCTCCAATGCGTCGGGATGCAGTTCCGCCACCGCCTCCTCCAGGAGGCGGCGACGTCGTTGTGCCTCTGCCAGCAGCGTTTCCGGCACAGGTCCCTCGGTCATGCCGTCGCCCCAGGTCAGCGCGCGCATGCGCACCAGGTCCACGACGCCGCGGAACCCGTCCTCCACGCCGATCGGCAGCTGCACGACGAGCGGCACGGTGTGCAGCCGCGTGCGGATCGACTCGACGACGGTGTCGAGGTCCGCGCCCGCCCGGTCGAGCTTGTTGACGAACGCGATCCTGGGCACGCCGTACCGATCCGCCTGCCTCCACACCGATTCGCTCTGCGGCTCCACTCCGGCCACGCCGTCGAACACCGCGACCGCCCCGTCCAGCACGCGCAGGGACCGTTCGACCTCGTCGGCGAAGTCGACGTGCCCAGGCGTGTCGATGAGGTTGACGCGATGCCCGTCCCACGTGCAGGTCACGGCCGCGGCGAAGATCGTGATGCCGCGATCGCGTTCCTGCGGGTCGAAGTCGGTGACGGTGGTGCCGTCGTGGACCTCGCCGCGCTTGTGGGTGCTGCCGGTGGCGAACAGGACGCGTTCGGTGAGCGTGGTCTTGCCCGCGTCGACGTGAGCGAGGATGCCGAGGTTGCGGACAGCGTTCAACGTGGTCGTGCGCATGGTCTTCTGCCTTTGTCTTCAAGGACTTACGGGGTCAGCGCGATGACCCGGCGAACTCCGCGGAGGAGTTCGTCAGACAGTCCGGCGCCCGGCGCGCAGCAGGCGACCGGGGTGCGAGGACACGAGGATCACGTCGAAACGGGACGGGAGGACGACGGCGGCGGTACGCACGGCCGGTCTCCTCTCGCCTCGGTGATGATGATCGTGGAGTGTAGACACATGAGTGGTGCCTCACAACGCATTTGACGCGGAACACCTCCACGACGCCCTTCGTTCAACGGACATGCGCCTGTGTTTGCTCGGCGACTCGATCGCCGCCGGAGTGGGCAGCACGCGCCGGGAGGACACGCTCGGCCCGTTGCTCGCCGAACGCCTGCGAAAGGCGGGACATCGGATCGACCTCGGAGTGCACGCGTTCGCCGGTGCCCGCTCGGCCGATCTGCGCGCCCAGGTGCGCACCGCGGTGGCGAGTGGAGCCGACGTCGCGGTGGTGGTCATCGGCGCGAACGACCTGACCAGGTTCGTCCCCGCGCAGGTCGGCGCCCAGCAGTTGCACGACGCCGTCGCGGACCTGCGCGCGGCAGGCGTCGAGGTCGTCGTCGCCACGGCACCGGACCTGAGCATCGTCTCGCACGTGCCGCCCGCGTTGCGCGACGTCGTGTCGGCCGTGAGCCGCGACTACGCCCAGGTTCAGCAGCAGGCCGTCATCCGGGCCGGCGGAGTCGTCGCCCACGTCGAACGCGCCGTCACGCCGCAGTTCGCCGCGAACCCCTCGTTCTTCGCCGCCGACCGCTTCCACCCGTCCGCCGCCGGCTACCGCGCGATCGCCGAGGCTCTGGCACCCGCGGTCGAGGCCGCCGCGGACCGCCGACGTGTCTGAGCGATTACGACCATGCGTCTCTGACGTTGCGATCAACGCCGTGGCGTCGTACTGTCCGCACTAAGTTCAAGCATTGAACGAATGAGGTGGATGATGAGCACGCCCACTCCGGCGGACAAGTTCTCCTTCGGTCTCTGGACCGTGGGCTGGCAGGGCCGTGACCCGTTCGGCGAGGCCACGCGGCCCGAGCTCGACGTGGTCGAGGCGGTGCACCGGCTCGCCGAGCTCGGGGCCTACGGCCTGACGTTCCACGACGACGACCTGTTCGGCTTCGAGGCGACGCACCGCGACCAGCAGATCAGCCGGTTGCAGGGCGCGCTCGCCGACACCGGGCTCGTCATCCCGATGGTGACGACGAACCTGTTCAGCCACCCGGTCTTCAAGGACGGCGGCTTCACCAGCAACGACCGCGGCGTGCGGCGGTTCGCGCTGCAGAAGGTGCTGCGCAACGTCGAGCTGGCGGCGGAGCTCGGCGCCAAGACCTTCGTGCTGTGGGGCGGCCGTGAGGGCTCCGAGTACGACGTGGCCAAGGACGTGCGGGCGGCGCTCGACCGCTACCGCGAGGCGATGAACCTGCTGACGCAGTTCGTCACCGACCGCGGCTACGACATCCGGTTCGCGCTCGAGCCGAAGCCGAACGAGCCGCGCGGCGACATCCTGCTGCCGACGGTCGGCCACGCGCTGGCGTTCATCACGTCGCTCGACAAGCCGGAGCTGGTCGGCCTCAACCCCGAGGTCGGGCACGAGCAGATGGCCGGGCTCAACTTCGTGCACGGCATCGCGCAGGCGCTGTGGCACGACAAGCTGTTCCACATCGACCTCAACGGGCAGCGCAGCATCAAGTACGACCAGGACCTGGTGTTCGGGCACGGTGACCTGATGAACGCGTTCGCGCTGGTCGACCTGCTGGAGACCGCCGGTTACGAAGGCCCGCGGCACTTCGACTACAAGCCGTCGCGGACCGAGGACATCACGGGCGTCTGGGACTCGGCCAAGGCGAACATGGCCACGTACCTGCTGCTCCGCGACCGTGCTCAGGCATTCCGCGCGGACCCGGAGGTGCAGGAGGCGCTGCGGACGGCGGGCGTCGCGGAGCTCTCGCAGCCCACGCTCAACGCCGGCGAGTCCTACGACGACCTGATCAAGGACACGGGCTTCGACCCCGACCAGGCGGGCGAACGCGGCTTCGGCTTCGTCCGTCTCAACCAGCTCGCCCTCGAGCACCTCACGGGAGCGCGCTGACATGACGCTCGTCGCCGGCGTCGACTCCTCGACGCAGTCGTGCAAGGTCGTGGTTCGCGACGCGGAGACCGGCAGGCTCGTCCGGGAGGGCCGCGCGGCTCACCCGGACGGCACCGAGGTGCACCCCTCGCACTGGTGGTCGGCTCTGCAGTCCGCGCTCGCCGACGCCGGCGGTCTGTCCGACGTCGCGGCGCTGAGCGTCGGCGGACAGCAGCACGGCATGGTCTGCCTCGACGAGGAC
This sequence comes from Lentzea californiensis, assembly GCF_024648825.1. Taxonomy (GTDB): domain Bacteria; phylum Actinomycetota; class Actinomycetes; order Mycobacteriales; family Pseudonocardiaceae; genus Lentzea; species Lentzea californiensis. The sequence goes on along the minus strand of NZ_JANBBE010000009.1, from coordinate 308,582 downwards.
GGCGAGGTCGTGCGCGAGGCGCTGCTGTGGAACGACACCCGTTCCGCGGCAGCCGCGGCCTCGCTGACCGACGAGCTGGGCGCTTCGGAGTGGGCGGCACGGATCGGCCTCGTGCCGGTCGCGTCGTTCACGATCACGAAGCTGCGCTGGCTCGCCCAGCACGAACCGGCCAACGCCAAGCGCACTGCCGCCGTCTGCCTCCCGCACGACTGGCTGACGTGGCGGCTGCGCGGCACCGGTTCGCTCTCCGACCTGGTCACCGACCGTTCGGACGCGTCCGGCACCGGCTACTTCGACTCGGTGTCGAACGAGTACGTGCCTGACCTGCTCTCACTCGCGCTCGGTCGCTCCGACGTGGTGCTGCCGCAGGTCCTGGGCCCTGCCGAGTGGCGAGACGGACCGTCTCGTCTCGTCTCGGGTACGGGAGGCCGGCGAGACGAGACGGTTCGTCTCGGCGCGGGTGCCGGCGACAACGCGGCGGCCATGCTCGGGGTGGGCGGCGGCACCGACGTCGTGGTGTCGCTCGGCACCTCCGGCGTCGTCACCGCGACCAGCGAGGTGCGTGCGGCGGACGCTTCCGGCATCGTCGCGGGGTTCGCCGACGCGACGGGCCGCTACCTCCCGCTGGCCTGCACCCTGAACGCCGCCCGAGTCCTGGACGCGACCGCCCGCATGCTGGGCGTCGACCTCGCCAGGCTCAGCGACCTCGCGCTGTCCGCCAAGCCGGGCGCCGAGGGCGTCGTGCTGGTTCCGTACCTCGAAGGCGAGCGGACGCCGAACCTGCCGGACGCGACGGGTGCGTTGCACGGACTGACGCTCACCAACGCGACCCCGGCCAACATCGCGCGTGCGGCCGTCGAAGGCATGCTGTGCGGTCTTGCCGTGGGCCTCGACGCGCTCGCTGAGCAAGGTGCGGACGTCACGGGCGTGCGGCTCGTTGGTGGAGCGGCGGTTTCTCCTGCGGTGCGGGAGATCGCGCCGATGGTGTTCGGTGTACCCGTGACTGTGCCCGCGCCGGACGAGTACGTGGCGAACGGTGCGGCACGGCAGGCCGCGTGGACGCTCACGGGCGGGACGACGCCGCCGGAGTGGACGTTGGCGGAAAGCACGCGGTACGAGGCAGAGGCGGTGCCGGAGATCCGGGCGCGGTACGGGGACGCGGCACAGCGATACTTGAGTCGATGACCACCGTCGACCACCTGCGGCAGGTTCGCCTCGGCAACCTGCGCACGGTGCTGCTCGCCCTCGTCGACCGGCCCGGTTCGCGCGCCGACCTCGCGGCGCGCACCGGGCTGACCAAAGCCACCCTCTCCAACCTCACCGAACCGTTGCTGGCGGGCGGGATCCTGGTGGAGGAACCCGCCACGCTCGTGGGCATGGGCAGGCCGTCCAAGCCGTTGCGCTTCCACCCCGCCGGGCCGGTGGCGGTCGGGGCGGAGATCAACGTCAGCCACCTCGCCGTCGAGACCCTCGGCCTCGACGGCGAGACGCTCGAACGCCGTCTCGTGCCCGCCGACATGCGCAAGGCGACAGCGGACGAGGTGCTCGACCGGATCGCCGGACTGATCCGCGAGGTCACCGCCGGCTCCGGGCGCAGGCTGCTCGGGGCAGGGCTCGCGATACCCGGTGTCGTGCACGACGGCACCATCGTCCGGGCGCCCAACCTGCCCGAGCTCGTCGGCACGCGGCTGGCCGAGGGGCTGGGCGAACGAACCGGTCTCGACGTCCAGGTCGACAACGAGGCGAACCTCGCCGCGCTCGCCCACCTGTGGCCGCGGCACCTGGCGGGCGAGGACTTCGTGCACGTGACGGCGGACGTCGGCATCGGCGCGGGCGTCGTGCTGAACGGCGAGGTCTACCGCGGGGTCAGCGGGTTCGCGGGCGAGCTCGGGCACGTCGTGATCGAGCGCAACGGCATCCTCTGCACGTGCGGCAGCCGCGGTTGTGTCGAGCGGTACGCGGGGCTCGACGTCATCCTGCGCGAGGCGGGACGGCGGCGGCTCGACTCGTTGCGCAAGGCACTCGAAGCGGGCGACCCGAAGGCTGTGGACGCCGTGCGGAAGGCCGGAGAGGCGCTCGGGGTCGGCATCGCGACGCTGATGAACCTCTTCGACGTCCCGACCGTCGTACTCGGCGGCAGCTACGCCGTGCTGTACGACCACCTCCGCGAGGCCGTTCAGTCCGAAATGGACGGCAGGGTGCTCGCGGGAGGCGAACGGCACAGCCGGCTACTCGCCTCGCCCCTCGGCGAGTTCGCGGTGGTACGGGGCGCGGCCGGACTGATCACGAGGCGCGCTGTGCAGCAGCCCGAGCGGCTCTTCGCATAGCCAGACCGCCCAGCACCACACCGGCCACGCCGACCGCGAGCGACACGTAGCCGCCGACGATGCCGTAGCCGGTGCCGGGCCCGCCCTTCGCCATCACCACGACCGCGACACCGACCACCGCCCCGGCCGCGCCCAGCACGACGGCCCACAGGCCGCGCCGGGTGAGCGCCAGCAGTCCGATCGCACCGAGGACGACACCGATCAGCGACAACGTGCGACCGGCGGACATCTCATAAGCAGCGGATAGCAACATGGGCACCAGCCAACCCCCGGACGGCCCTCAGGTCGTCGTGCGGGCGCAGACACCCAAGTACTGCGGGCGCAGTAGTCCGACAATCCTCCCGGCGAACGATCTACCAGCGCGAACAGAGGTTTAAGGTGCACGGATGAGCACTCGCTGGCTGGACTGGGCGATCGCCGCGGGAGTGGCGGCGAGCCTCGTCGTGGCCGGCCACCCGGCCACCGGCCCGGGCTACGCGCTGCTCGCCGCCGGCGGACTGGCGCTCGCCGCACGCAGGCGGGCGCCGAGAACAGTGCTCGCGGCGACCGGACTCCTCGCACTCGGCTACCAGGCCACCGGCGCGGACGTGCCGGTGATCGCCTTCCTGTTCGCCGTCTACTCGACGATGCGGGCGGGCCACCGCGTGTTCACGCTCGCCGGCTCCGTCCTGATGCTCGCCACGCTCCCCCTCGCCGCGCTCGTCTCGCCGCGCGACCTCACCACGTACGAGGCGTTCGCCCAGACCCGCGACGTCCTGCAGATCGCGTGGCTGATCGCCGCCGCGGCCGCCGGTGAGGCACTCAGGCAGGCCGAGCGCCGAGCAGACGAAGCCGAGCGCACCAAAGAGGAGACGGCGCGCAGGCGGGCCAACGAGGAACGCCTGCACATCGCCCGTGAACTGCACGACTCGCTGACCCACCAGATCTCGGTGATCAAGCTGCAGGCCGAGGTCGCCGTCCACCTCGCCCGGAAACGCGGTGAGGACGTGCCCGAACCCCTCCTGGTGATCCGCGACGCCGGCCGGGAGGCCGCCAGGGAACTCCGCGCGACGCTCGAAGCCCTGCGGGACGACGACAAGAACCCGCCGCACGGCATCAAGGACGTCCCCGAACTGGTCGAACGCGCCAGAGCCACCGGCCTCGACGCCCGGCTCACGATCGAAGGCCGCCACGACGACGTCCCGGCGGCGGTGGAGCGCACGGCGTACCGAATCGTGCAGGAGTCGCTCACGAACATCGCTCGCCACGCCGCCGCCGCGACCGCGCGGGTCCACATCGACTACCGCCAGGACACGGTGGTCATCGAGGTGGACGACGACGGCACGGCGGTACCCGGCAAGGCGGAACCGGGAGTCGGGCTGCTCGGCATGCGCGAACGCGTCACCGCGCTGGGCGGCAACCTCCAGGCGGCGCACCGAGTCGAAGGCGGTTTCCGCGTGCAGGCCGAGCTTCCCGTGGCACAGCCGTGATCCGCGTCCTGCTGGTCGACGACCAGCCGTTGATCCGCAGCGGTTTCCGCGCCCTGCTGAACGCCGAGGACGACATCGAGGTCGTCGCCGAGGCCGGAACCGGCCGGGAAGGCCTCGAGCAGGCCCGGAAACACCTCCCGGACATCGCCCTGATCGACGTCCAGATGCCCGAGATGGACGGCATCGAGGCCACCAGGCACATCGCCGCCGACCCGTCCCTGGCGAGCACGCACGTCGTGATCCTCACCAACTACGGCCTGGACGAGTACGTCTTCCACGCCCTGAAGGCGGGCGCGGCCGGGTTCCTCGTCAAGGACGTCCAGCCGGAGGACTTCCTGCACGCCGTCCGGGTCGCGGCCCGTGGCGACGCCCTCCTGGCACCGTCGATCACCCGCAGGCTGATCGACCGGTACGTGAGCCAGCCGCTGCGGCAGGACCCGAGCCTCACCCACCTCACCACCAGGGAACGCGAAGCCGTCACGCTCGTCGCCCGCGGCCTGTCGAACGACGAGATCGCCGCTAGCATGGTGATCAGCCCGCTCACGGCGAAGACGCACGTCAACCGCGCGATGACGAAACTGCACGCCCGGGATCGCGCTCAGCTCGTGGTGATCGCCTACGAGTCGGGCCTGGTGGTCCCGCAGACCTCCGAACGCGGGTAGCCCTCGGCGCAGATGCGGTTCTCGGCGTCTGCGACGGACAACGACCAGCGGATGATCCGCGCGTCGTTGGCGCCGGTCACCAGCTCGTCCTCCCGCGTGAACGCCACGGCCCGCACCGGCCCGGTGTGCCCGGTCAGAGTGGTGCCCGAGCGGGTACCGAGGCCCCCGCACCACGACCGCGTCGTCCTCTCCCCCCGGACGCCAGCGCGGCGCCGGACGGGCTGAACGCCAGCGCCACCACCGGCGCGAAATGGCCGGTCAGCGTCATCGGCTCGGCACCCGTGGCCACGTCCCACACCTTCACCGTCCGGTTGGCGCCCGCCGTCGCGAACCTGGTGCCGTCCAGGCTGATCGCGACGTCACGCACGTCGCCCTGGCCCGTGCTGACCCGCCGTTCCACTCTGTCGCCTGCCAGGTCCCACAGCATCGCGCCCGCCCGCGGGTCGGTGGAGATGAGCAGGCGGCCGTCCGGGGTGAACTCCACGGCGCTCGCGATGTGCGGCCCGCCGGAGAACGCACCCTGCTCCAGCTCCAGCAGGCTCCACCGGAACCGGCCGAGCGACGTCCCAGATCGAGATGGTGTGGTCGCGGGTCAGCGCGGCAGCCGGGTGCCGTCCGGGCTGAACGACACCGACTCCACCCGGTCGGAGTGACCGTCCAAAGTGGCCAGTGCGGCGCCGTCGAGACGGCGGTGGCACCGCGTCCAGCAGCAGCTTCACCTGCACAACGACCTTCACGAAGCAGACCCTACAGTGGCCTGGGTCACCTCAAAGGGGTCGAAACCAGACATTCGCAGGGGTCGTAGCGTCGTCTACAGCCTGCACGCGCACTTGGTCTTTCCCCCGGAGTACCAGCGAACCAGGGTTCAGTGGAATCCCGGCACAGCGGTGAGCGACCCCACAGCCCATTCCGGAAACACTCCGGGCACCACGGCCGTTATACGTGTTGGTCGGTGCGGTCCGTGTCCCCCGGGCCTCACCTCATCGCCTTCGCGGAAGACCGCACAACCGGTACCGCGTCGAGCAACTCGCCGAGAGGCGACCGATCGCATCGGCCTTCCCGAACTCGCCCTCGAGCCGTCACTCTCCCCCGACGGACGGCTCGAGGGCGTCCGGTCGGCGCGGACCTCTCCTGCCGCGCCGACCACCCGTTCTTCTCGATCTTCTTGCCCAGCAGGAAGATCGAGGTGGCGGACGGTGACCGGCCACACAGATCCTCCTGGAACACAACGGATCCCCTCGCCGTTGTACAGGGTGGTCGGTGCGGAACGAGTCCCCGGGCCCCAACACAAAGCCTTCGCGGAATACCGTTCGGCAGGAACCGCGTCGTGCACACCGCCGAGAGGCGACCGCCGCACCGACCAACAGACCACGCCCTCAAGCCGCACACCCCCTCGGCGACTTGAGGGCCTTCCCACCACTGCATTTCCTTTACGCCGCACCGCTGAACCAGGCGGTCGGCGTGGAACGGGCCGCAAGGCGCAACAGACCAAGGCCCTCGAGCCGTACACCCCCAGACGGCCCGAGGGCCCTTCCCTCCCTCGCAATTCCATTGCACAGCAACAACACCCGGTGAGCGAGCACACAGATCACCAGGAAACACAACGGAACCCCGCGCCGTTGTACGAGACGGTCGGTGCGGACCGAGTCCCCGGGCCCCACCACAGAAGCCCTCGCGGCACACCGCTCACCCGGAACCGCGTCGTGCACACCGCCGAGAGGCGACCGCCGCACCGGCCACCTCAACTCGCCCCCAGGCTGCCGTCCTCCCCCAGGCAGCGTGGGGGCTTCCCGCATTCGTAGGGTCAGGCGACTCCGGCGGCGATCAGCTTCGTCCAGATCTCGCCCTGGTCGACCACCTCGACGCCGAGCTTCTCGGCCTTCGTGAGCTTGCTGGCGCCGACGCCCTCGCCCGTGATGAGCAGGTCGGTGGTGGCCGAGACCGAGGAGGCGGCGGTGGCGCCGGCTCGTTCGCACATCTTCTGGAACGTCGGGCGGGTGACCTTCTCGCCGGAGCGCGGGTCGCTGATCGAGCCCGTGATCACGACGGACTTGCCTTCCAGGGGTGCGCCGGCGACCACGACCGGGGGCAGGTCCTCTTCTCGCACCTCCAGGGAGACGCCGCGTTCCCGCAGGCGTTCGATCTCCGGGCGAAGGCGGGCCAGGTGGAAGTTGATCGACTCGGCGACCTTCTGGCCGATGTCCTCCACGGCCACGAGCTTCTCGACGCCCGCGTCGGCCACCGCTTCCAGGGAGCCGAAGCCCGCGCGGCACAGGCGGGCCGCGGTGCCTTCGGAGGCCATCGGGATCGAGAGGCCGATCAACGCTCGGCGCAGGCCCACGGAGCGGCTGCGGTCGATGGACTCGATCATGCGGGTCGCGGAGACCTCGCCCACCCGGTCGAACTCCAGCAGGCGTTCCTTGGTGAGCGTGTAGAAGTCGGACGGGTTCACCAGGTCGCCGGTCTCGGCGAGGCGCTCGATCCACACCTGGCCGATGGCGTCGATGTCCGCCGCGGCGCGGGACGACCAGTGGATCAGGCGGCGCACGGTCTGGGCGGGGCAGACCGCGTTCGTGCAGAACAGCTCGCGGCTGTTTCCCTGCTCGGTCAGCGGTTGCGCGCACGACGGGCACTCCGACGGCGGGACGATCTCCTGCTCGGAGCCGGTGCGCTTCGACTCGTCGAGCACACCCGCGACGAACGGGATCACGTCGCCCGCGCGGCGGACCAGGACCGTGTCACCGATCTTGATGCCGCGCGAGCGGATGACCTCCTGGTTGGCCAGCGTCGCGCGGGTGACGGTGGTGCCGCCGACGAACACGGGCTCGAGCCACGCGACCGGGGCGATCTTGCCGGTCTTGCCCACGTCCCACACGACGTCCTTGAGCACCGTCGTCTTCTCCTCGGCGGCGAACTTGTACGCGATGGCGCCGCGCGGGGACGACGAACGGGTGCCGGCGGCGGCGAACGCGTCGCGGTTCGCCAGGCGCAGCACGGCGCCGTCGAGGTCGTAGTCGAGCGTGTTGCGGGCCTGCTCGATGCCACCGATCAGCTCCTGGGCCTCGGCCGCGGTGGAGCAGTGCTTCATCTCCGCGACGCTGAAGCCGAGCTTGCGCAGACCCGCGTCGAGGTCGGAGTCGGCGCTCTCCGGCTCGGTCGTCAGGTCGAACGCGAAGAACTGCATGCGCCGGCCCTCGACCGCCTTCGGGTCCTTGGCGCGCAACGTGCCCGCGGCCGCGTTGCGCGGGTTGATCAACGGCTTGTCCGGGTGTGCCGCGTTGTACGTGTCGAACGTCGAGCGCAGCATCACGCACTCACCACGTACCTCGACCCGCCCCGGCGCCTCGACCCTGTCCGGCACGCCGTCGCACAACGCGCGCGTGAGGAACGTGACGTCGTCGCCCGTCGTGCCATCCCCACGGGTGACCGCGCGCGCAAGGCGCCCGTTCTCGTACACCAGCGCCAGCGACAGGCCGTCGAGCTTCGGCATGACCACCACGGGCTGACCGGGGAACCGCGAGAAGAACGACTCGACCTGTTCGGGCTTGTTCGCCTTCTCCAGCGACAGCATCGGCCGTGAGTGCCGCACCGGCGCGTGCAGCACCGACGGCGCCCCCACGTGGTCGAGCGGGTTGTCCTTCGGCGCGAGCTTCGGGTGCTTCGCGACCAGGGCGCGGAACTCGTCCTCGATCGCGTCGTACTCCGCGTCCGCCACCAGCGGTTCACCCTGGTAGTACGCGTCACGCAGCTCGACGATCCGGCCGGCGAGCTCCTGAATCCGATCCCCAGCAGCACTCATGGAGGGGACGTTACCGGGCACCACCGACAAAAATGGACGGTCGTGCCTGGAGCCCCGCTCGAGTCGCGGTGGAGTCCGGTCGAACGCCGCTCCACATCGGACAGCGACGAGGTCGGGGAGCCGTGTGCCCGCGTGGCCACCCGCGTCATCGAGCTGACCGGGCAGACCGCCGACAACCTGTGATCAGCGGTGCGGAGGTGCCGTGCTCGAACGCGGGACGAGCCGGGGAGCCGGCACCTGCACTCCGCGCTGCTCGGCGTCGCCGTTCTTCCCCACCACGTCGAGCAGCAGTCGTGCGACGCGGGCACCGTAGGCGGTGACGTCGCGCGCGAGCGCGGTGATCGCCGGCCGGATCACCTGGCACAGCTGCGAGTCGTCCCAGGCGATGATCGACAGGTCCTCGGGTACCGAGAGCCGCATCTCGTCGGCGACCGACATCCCCGCGACGGCCATGATGCTGTTGTCGTAGAGGATCGCCGTCGGGCGTCCGGGCGAGCTGAGCAGCCTGCGCGTGGCCTGTGCGCCTTCGAGTCCGGTGTAGTCCGTGTGCACGATGTCGATCGAGTCGAGCTCGTAGGTGGCGCTCGCCTCCGTGAAGGCCTCGTCGCGGCGCCGCGTGTGCAGCAGGTCGGGCAGGCCGGCGATCCGTCCGATCCGGCGGTGGCCCAGCGCGGCCAGGTAGCCGACGGTCTCGGCGGTCGCGGCGGCGTCGTCCGCCCAGACGTGCGGGAGTGATCCCACGTCGGCGGGGCCGCCGACCACGACGGCGGGCAGCGCGAGCCCCTCCAGCAGGGCGATCCGGGGGTCGTCGCCGCGCAGGTCGACCACGATGATCCCGTCGACCCGGCGTTCGCCCCACCAGGACCGGTAGACCTCGAGCTCGGCGTCCACGCCCGCGACCACCTGCATCATCAGCGCGTAACCCGACACCGCCAGCACCGACTCTATGCCGCTGACCAGTTCCATGAAGAACGGTTCCACGCCGAGGGTCGTGGCGGGCCGCGGGATCGCCATGCCGATCACGTTGGTGGTGCCGCCGGACAGCACGCGCGCCGCGCTGTTGCGGTGCCATCCGATCTCATCGGCGGCGTCGAGGATGCGTTGCCGGGTCCGGTCGGAGACCCCGGGCCGGCCGTTGAGGGCGAACGACGCGGCGCTGATCGAGACTCCCGCGCGTTGCGCGACATCGGAGATCGTCGGCCGCTTCACGCGAACCCTCCTCGGCTCGAAGGGTCCAACATAGCAGCGCACATGATCAAGCGGCCGGGGACATGCTGTTCCCCCACAACAACTAAAGCGTTTGATTGAATTGCCGCGTGGCCACGACTCCGGGAGCGCTCACGGCGGACATCCGTGCTCGCGTTCCCCTCGGCCCGCCCCGCAGTCGTCGACCACACCGCTGAACCGGTTCCGGGTTCCTCTGCTAAAACGCTCTATAGACATCTGCGGCGTAGCGCCTCTATCTTGAGGCATGAAGGCAGCTTAAGCGTTTTAGTTCATCACCCGGCTCGCCGCCGCAGCCGCCACGTAGTCCCACTCAACGCAGAGCGGGTTTGACGAGGAGGAGCCAGTGCGACACACCACCACCGCGCTTCAACGGCGCGGGGCACAGCGGTTCGGCGCTGTACTGGCCGCTGCGCTGACCTTCCTGGGCGTCGTCGTCGCAGTCTCACCGCAGGCGCAGGCGTTCCCCAGGTCGTCGCGGCAGAACGTGATCAACTACCTCAGCTCGATCACCGGCAGGAACGTCGTGTCCGGCCAGCACAACAAAGAGCCGGCGAACAATCCCGGCCAGTACACCCAGCAGGTCAAGGACATCACCGGCCAGTACCCCGGCCTGTGGGGCGGTGACCTGATGTTCAGGCCCGAGGACGTGGCGAACCGGCAGCGCGTGGTCGACCAGGCCAAGACCGAGTGGGCCAACGGCTCCCTCGTCGCGCTGACCTGGCACGTCTGCACGCCGACCGGCGGCAGCACCTGCCAGTTCGAGGGCGGCGTGAAGACGCAGATCAGCCAGGCCCAGTTCACCCAGGTGGTCACCGACGGCACGGCGCTCAGCAACGCGTGGAAGCGCCGCCTGGACGAGGCGGTGCCGTACCTGCGGCAACTCAAGGACGCGGGTGTGCCGGTGCTGTTCCGCCCGTTGCACGAGATGAACGAAGCCTGGAACTGGTGGGGCAACCGGCCGGGGCCGGAGGGTGGCGCGAAGCTCTACCGCATCACTCACGACCACCTGGTGTCCAAGGGGCTCGACAACCTGATCTGGGTGTGGAACGTCCAGGACAACCCCACGGCCGACTGGGCCTCGTACTACCCCGGCGCTCAGTACGTCGACGTGGTCTCGCTGGACGTCTGGTACAAGGGACTCCCCAGCTCCGGCGACTACCAGCAGATCCAGAACATCGCCGGCGGCAAGCCCATCGCGCTCGCCGAGACCGGCAAGGTGCCGAACGCCGCGTTCCTGAACAGCCAGACCCGCTGGAGCTACTTCATGGTGTGGTCGGAACAACTGCGCGGCAACAACACCCCGGCGGAGGTCCAGGCGGGCTACTTCCACCCGCGCACGCTGAACCAAGGCGAGTTCACCATTCCCGGAGGCGCACCGTGACCGGCTCGAGGTGCCGGGCAGCAGTCAGCTCGACGTAGACACGCGCGGGGCGCCTACCGGTGAAGGCCTCGTCGTGACGGGTTCAGGTGTGGTGATCGAATCCGGCACGGCGAGGCTCAGTCGCGCGGCCCGCGCAACTCCAGCACCACCCGCAGCACGTGCTCGACGGCCGCCGGGAACACCGCTCCCCGCAGTTCGCCGCGGTGCACCAGGGTCTGCCCGGCGAACTCGACCATCCGCTCCGGCCCCACCCGCCGCACCACGAGCGCGGCGACCTCCTCCAGGTCGAGGCCGGGGTTGTCGAGACGCACCAGCGCGAACTCGACGATCAGCTCCTCGTCGCTCACCGGAGTACCTCCTCACCGCAACTCGTCGGATTCTTCCACCGGTACACGTCGAGAACATGTGCTGGACCGATGATCCGGACCACCCGCACGCTGTCCCGCATGAAGTTCTCGCGGCCAGAGGCCCGCAGCTGGCGATGTCCTCCCGCGCCCACCGGGGCACGGGACTTCCACGCCGGGCTGCCCGGCTACGCACCCACTCCGCTGACCGGACTGCCGGTCCTCGCCGCGGAACTCGGGATCGGCCGCCTGTTCGTCAAGGACGAATCCTCCCGGCTCGGCCTGCCCGCTTTCAAGGCTCTCGGCGCTTCCTGGGCCGTTCACCGCGTTCTCGAGCGGCGAACGGGCCGGGTCACGCTCACCACCGCGACCGACGGCAACCACGGCCGGGCGGTCGCGCGCATGGCCCGGTTGCGCGGCCAGCGCGCCCACGTCTTCGTGCCGCACACGGTGCCCGAACCGGCGATCGAGGCCATCCGGGCCGAGAACGCCCAGGTCACGGTGGTCGAGGGCACGTACGACGACGCGGTCGCCAGAGCCGCCGAGGCGGACGGGGTCCTGGTTCAGGACATGGGCCGGCCAGGCTACGAGGAGGTCCCGGCCTGGATCGTCGAGGGGTACGGCACGCTCTGCCACGAGATCGACGAGCAGCTCGACCGCGAACCGGACCTGGTCGTCGTCCCGGTCGGCGTCGGCTCGTTCGCGCAGGCTGTGATCACCCACTACCGCGGCCACGGCTCCCGCACGAGGCTCCTCTCCGTCGAACCGGACAGCGCCGCCTGCGTCCTCGAAAGCCTGAAAGCCGGTGAACTCAGGACCGTGCCCACCGGCGACACGATCATGGCCGGGCTCAACTGCGGCACGCCGTCCGCCACCTCCTGGCCGTATCTGCAGAATGGCCTGGACACCGCCGTGGCCATCTCCGAATCCGAATGCATTAAAGCGATGCAGGACCTCCACGCGCAGAACGTCCACTCAGGACCGTGCGGCGCCGCTCCACTCGCCGGACTGCGTGCCATGCGTGGCGAATTCGGCCACCTCGACACCGTCGTTCTCATCAGCACCGAAGGATGCTCGTGAACCCACGCGACCTGCTGGCCCAACTCGTCTCCATCGACTCGGTCAACCCCGACCTCGTCCCCGGCGGCAACGGCGAACACGAGATCGCCGGCTTCATCGCCACCTGGTTCCACGCCCACGGCTTCGAGGTCCACCGCCTGGAACGACGTCCGGGCAGACCGTCGCTGGTCGCCGTCAGGAAGGGCACCGGCGGCGGGAAGTCCCTGATGCTCAACGGCCACGTCGACACGGTCGGCCTCGCGGGCTACGACGGCGACCCGCTGCACCCGCGCATCGAGAACGGCAGGATGTTCGGCCGCGGCACGTTCGACATGAAGGGCGGCATCGCGGCCATGATGGTCGCCGCCGCGAAAGCCACCGAACGCCCGCTGCGCGGTGACGTCATCGTCGCGTGCGTGGCCGACGAGGAACACGGCAGCTTCGGCACGGAAGAAGTGCTCGAACGCTTCACCGCCGACGCCGCCATCGTCACCGAGCCGAGCCACCTCGAAGTCACCCTGGCGCACAAGGGTTTCGTCTGGTTCGACGTCGAGGTCGAAGGCAGGGCCGCCCACGGCTCACGTCCCGAACTGGGCATCGACGCCATCGCCAAGGCCGGCCACTTCCTCGTGGCGCTGGAACGGCTGGGCCAAGACCTCAGCACAGGCCCGAAACATCACCTGCTCGGCACCGGCACGGTCCACGCGTCGTTGATCAGCGGCGGCGAGGAGGCCTCGACCTACCCGTCGTCCTGCAGGATCACCCTCGAACGCCGCACGGTCCCGGGAGAGTCCCCGCAGCAGACGGAGGACGAGCTGCGCACGATCCTCGACCACCTGACCGCGACCGTCCCGGACTTCACCGCGACGCTCACCCGAGGCCTCGCCAGGGACCCGTTCGAGGCCGACCCCGAAGCCGAGATCGTCCGCACCCTCGTCGCGAACCTCGGCGGGCCACCGGTCATCCGCGCGGAGCCGTTCTGGACCGACTGCGCCCTGCTGGACCGCGCCGGCATCCCCTGCCTGCTGTTCGGCGTCGACGGTGCGGGCGCGCACGCGGCCACCGAGTACGTCGAGCTGGCGTCCCTGGACCGGCTCACCGAGGTCCTGACCGGCACGATCACCGCCTTCTGCCACTAGGTTCTTTCCCTCCCGACGGCACGCTGCTCGCCACCGGCGACACCGGCTTCGCCGTCCACGTGTGGGATGCCGCGACCGGTGCTCTCAGCGCCGAGCTCACCGGCCACACCGACATCGTGCACGCCGTCGCGTTCTCCCCCGACGGCGCGACCCTGGCCAGTGCGGGCGCCGGCCACGACGTCCGGCTGTGGCGCAGGGACGACCTCACCCCGCCCTGCCCGCGTCGACCGTCGTCAGATCGACGACCGCGGCAGCTTCACCTCGTCATTCATGATGTTTCCCCCTTCCCTCGCCACCTGTTGTAGCGGGAGGGGGTTCTTCACGGTCGAGGCCGCGAGCTGAAGGAACAACGGTGAACAACCGCGATCCGCGCCGCATGACCCGGAACGTCCACACCGGACTCCCGCAACCGCACGCCCTCCGCCAGCGAGGTGACCCCGATCCACGTGGCACCGGCGGCCACCGCCGTTCGCGCGACGTCGCCGAGCCCGTGCCCGAACCCGTCGGCCTTCACCACCGCCATCACGGCGCCACGGGCCCACGAGACGAACCGTCTCGTGTTGTCGGCCACCGCGGTGAGGTCGACCTGCAGCACCGGCTCGGAGGCCGCGTGGCGCAGGCTCGTCACGCGCGCGCCCACGCAGGCACCTCCACCGGTCCGTAGACGGCGTGGTCCGCGCCGGTCAGCAACGCCCAGTAGCGGTCGCCGTAGGACCAGTGCCACCACTCGGTCGGGTAGTTGATCAGGCCGGCGGCGGCCAGCGCACCGGCCAGCACCGTCCGGTTGTGGCGGGCCTCGTCGTCGACCGGCGCACCGAAGAAGCACGCGCCGTCGCTCTCCTCTGGAGTGGCGGCGACCTCCGTGCCCATCCACAGCTCCGCACCCGGCCTCGTGACCAGCGTCAGGTCCACGGCCGCGCCCGCGACGTGCGGCGCGACGGCCAGCGGTGCCACGAACCGGCTGGACAACCGGTCGAGCTCGACCCCGTCGGCGGTGGGGTGCAGCTCGCGCAGTTCGGCCTTATAACGCTCGATGATCGCGCTCTGACCGTCGATGGTGCGGTGCCCCTCGACCACCCGCAGGTCCACACCGGACGGAAGCAGCGCGCGGGCCACGTCGAGCCGCCGCGCGAGCCCTTCGCGCACCAGCACGCCAGGCGCGTAGTCCAACGGCACCAGAGGATCCCCGTTGTCAAGGACGCGGACGGCGCGCACGACCGGATCGGCCAGCAAGATGGTCATGCAGCCAACCTAGGAACGTACGTCCACGTAGGACTCCTCCTCCAGGCCACGCCCTCCCGCCGAACGACCGAATCGGAGGCGTGGACATCAGCCGTTCGGACGAGGGACGCACGGCGCGCGCGATTTCGGCAGACTGGTGTCGTGACCCGACTGAGGACGATCTGACGTGCACGCCGCCGGCCTGGTGCTGCACCCGCGGCGGGACTCCGCCGCCGCCGTCGAGGCGGTCCTCGGCTGGGCGGCCAAACGCGGTGTCGAGATCCTCGGCATCTCCGACGAGATCCAGCGCCTGCGCTGCGAGGCCACCCCGGTCACCGCGGAGGAACTGGGCCGCCGCGCCGACCTGCTGGTGAGCCTCGGCGGCGACGGCACGATGCTGCGCGCCATGCGCATGGCCGACGGCGAACGAGCCCCGGTCCTCGGCGTCAACCTGGGCAAACTCGGCTTCCTGGCCGAGGTCGACGTCCCGGACCTGCCTGCGGCCCTGAGCGCCATCGACGCCCACGACTTCACCGTCGAACCCCGCCTCGCCGTCGACGCGCGCTTCAACGACCAGGAGGTCACCGCGTTCAACGACGTCGCCGTGGTCCGCATCCCCGGCGAGGGCAGTGCCCGCGTCGCCGTGCGGGTGGCCGGCCAGCCGTTCGTCAGCTACGCCGCCGACGCCGTCATCGTCGCCACCCCGACCGGTTCCACCGCCTACAGCTTCTCCGCGGGCGGCCCGATCACCAGCCCGTCCGTCGAGGCCCTGCTCGTCACCCCGGCCGCCCCGCACTCCGCCTACAGCCGCGGCGTCGTGCTGTCGGTGAACGACGAGGTCGACCTCGACCTGCTGCCGTCCAGCGGCCGCCTGGCCGTGGAGGTGGACGGCATGGTCGCCGGATACGTCGAGCCGGGCCAGCGGGTGTCGCTGCGCGGCCGTGCCGGTGCCGCGCGGGTGGTGCGGCTCGGGATGACGACGTTCTACCAGCGGGCACGGCGCAAGCTGCGGCTCACCGACTCCGCCGAACTCGGCTGACGCACCTCCTCCCCCCACCTCCACCCGTGTTCGAGCGCCGCTTGTTCGGATGTCCGCGCCGAGCAACGGATGGGGGCAAGGGACATGGAGCTGAACAGGCGCAGGGTGTTCGCGCTGGGTGCGGGTGCCGCGCTCGCCGCGGGCACCGGGACCGCCGGTGCCGACGCCGGGGGGACGGCACCCGAGCCGAACCTCCCCGGCTTCAAGCACAACTACGCGCAGGTCAACGGGGTGCGGCTGCACTACGTCACCGGCGGGCGGGGCGAGCCGCTGCTCCTGCTGCCGGGGTGGCCGCAGACCTGGTGGCTGTACAACAAGATCATGCCCGCGCTCGCGACGAAGTTCCGCGTCATCGCGGTCGACATGCGCGGTCAGGGCGGGTCGGACAAGCCGGCGGGCGGGTTCGACAAGAAGACGATGGCGACCGACATCCACGAGCTCGTCAAGAAGCTCGGGTACGACCAGGTCAACGTCGTCGGGCACGACCTGGGCAGCATGGTCGCGTTCGCCTTCGCGGCCAACTTCCCCGCCGCGACGAAGAAGGTCGCGTTCATGGACGTGCTGCACCCCGACGAGAGCTTCTACCAGATCCCGCTGCTGCCCCCGCCGGGCGGATTCAGCCTCTGGTGGTTCGCGTTCAACCAGGTCATGGGCCTGCCCGAGCAACTGCTGGCCGGCCGGTTCCGCTACCTGATCGACTGGCTGTTCGCGAACACCGCGTTCACGCCGTCCGCCATCGACGAGCGCTCGAGGCGGATCTACGCGCAGAACTACAACTCGCCGGAGGCCATCCGCGCGAGCAACGGCTGGTACCAGGCGTTCCACCAGGACATCGCGGACGGCAAGACGTACGCCAAGCTGACCCCGCCGGTGCTCGGCCTGGCCTCGGTCTCGTCCTACGACCAGTTCCTGGGCGCGCTGCCGAACGTCGCGAACCAGTTCGAGGTCGTGGGCGTCGACGGGTCCGGCCACTGGCTCGCCGAGGAGCAGCCGGACACCGTCGCCCGCGAGATCACGCGGTTCTTCAGCTGACCGGACGTGCCGAGGGGATGAACGCCGCGACCACGACTGCCAGCAGCGCGGTCGCGGCGCCCAGGCCCATGATGAGCTGGAAGCTGAACGGCACGCCCACCTGCGTGAGCACGACGCCCGCCACCGCGCTCGACACCGACGTGCCGATCGCGCGCATCAGGGTGTTGAGGCTGTTGGCCGCGGCCGTCTCCGACGCCGGCACGGCACCCATGATCAGGGCGGGCATCGCGCCGTAGCCCAGGCCGATGCCCGCGCCGATGACGGCCGAGACCACGACGAGCTGCCACACCGCGGTCAGCATGAAAACCCCTGCGCTGTAACCGATTGCGACCACGAGAGCGCCGAGGATCAGCGTGACGCGAGGGCCGCGTGCGTTCGAGATCTTCGCGGACAGCGGTGCCGTCGCCATCATCACCAGCCCGGAGGGCACCAGCACCAGGCCGGTGACGAGCAACGACTGCCCGAGTCCGTGGCCGGTCGAGGCCGGGAGCTGCAGGACCTGGGGCAGCACCAGCGACTGCGCGAACATGGCGAACGCGAACACCGCCGAGGCGATGTTGGTGAGCAGCACCTGACGCCGGGCGGTGGTGCGCAGGTCGACCAGCGGCTGCGGCGACCGCAGCTCCCACCAGCCCCACAGCCCGAGCACGACGGCCGCGACGACGAACAGGCCCGTGGTGGTGGCGCCGCTCCAGGTGGACGCCTTCGACACGCCGAGCAGCAGGCAGATCAACGCGACCGACAGTCCCAGCGCGCCGAGGAAGTCGAACCGCCCGCCACCGCGAACCGGCGACTCCGGCACGACGACCAGGACCGCGACCAGCACCAGCACACCGGCGGCGGCCGACGTCCAGAACAGCATGTGCCAGTCGCTCTGCTCCACGAGGAACGCCGCCGCGGGCAGGCCGAGCGCGCCGCCGACGCCCAGCGAGGCGCTCATCAGCGCCGTCGCCCCGGCCAGCCGTTCCAGCGGCAGTTCGTCGCGCATGATGCTGATGCCGAGCGGGATGACGCCGACCGCCAGTCCCTGCACCACCCGGCCGATGATCAACGGCACCAGCGAGTAGCTCAGCGCGGCGATCACCGAGCCCGCGACCAGCATGAGCAGGCTGACCAGCAGCATGCGGCGCTTGCCGTACATGTCGCCGAGCCGGCCGATGACGGGGGTCGCGACCGCGCTGGCCAGCAGGGTCGACGTGATCACCCAGGCGGTGTCGCCGGGCGAGGAGTCCAGCAGTGCGGGGAACCTCGGCAGGAGTGGGATGACCAGCGTCTGCATCAGCGACACCGTGATGCCGCCCAGCGCCAGGACGGCCACGACGACGTTCGGACGGGTCACCGGCGGCGTTTCTTCGAGGAGCACGTCCCCGAGTCTAAGTCAGTCACTTGACTTAACATCGGGTGGTGCAAGGATGTCCCGGATGTCCGAAGCGGAGGTGACGGTGAACAAGGTGGACGGCCAGTCCAAAACGGAGCGCGCGCACGCCACCCGCGAGCTGATCCTCACGGCGGCCGAGCGGCTGTTCGCCGAGCACGGCGTCGTGGCCGTCTCGAACCGCCAGGTCAGCGAAGCGGCCGGCCAGGGCAACAACACCGCCGTCGGCTACCACTTCGGCACCAAGGCCGACCTCGTGAGGGCCATCGCGCGCAAGCACCTCGCGCACGTCGAGGAGATCAGGCAGCGGATGGTCTCCGACCTGGGCGACTCCCCCGGCCTGCGCGACTGGCTCGACTGCCTCGTACGACCGGTCACCGAGCACCTCGAGGCGGTCGGCAGCCCCACCTGGTTCGCCCGGTTCGGCGCGCAGGTCATGACCGACCCGACGCTGCGGCCGATCATCGTGGAGGAGACGCGCTCGTCGCCGTCCCAGGTGCGCATCCTGGCGGGCCTGAACGCCTGCCTCGCCGACCTCCCGGACGACGTGCGGGCCGAACGCCACGACATGGCGCGCCAGCTGCTCGTCCACATGATCGCCGAACGTGAGCGCGCTCTCGCTGACGGCACTCCGACCCCGCGAGCGAGCTGGCCCGAGGCCGCGACCGGACTGGTCGACGCGCTCGCCGGGCTGTGGCACGCTCCCGTCAGCGACTAACCCCTTTCGAGGACACCGTCCTGACCTGCCACCCTGGTGCGGTGCTGCTCAAGCTGACCGGGTCCAGCTGTTCGGGCAAGACCACGCTCGCCCTCTCCGTGGGCGACCGGCTGGGGCGGCTCGCCGTGCACGACTTCGACGAGGCCGGCGTGCCCGAGGGCGCCGATCGCCAGTGGCGCCAGCGCACGACCGAGATGTGGGTGTGCCGTGCGCTGGAGTACCAGGACCGCGGAGTCGACCTCCTGCTCACCGGGCAATCCCCGCTGGGAGAGGTCCTGGCCGCTCCCAGCGCCCCGTTGCTGGACGGCATCGCGGTGTGCCTGGTCGACGTGTCCGACGAGGTCCGGCGCAGCAGGCTCACCGCGCGCGACGCGGGCCGGTGGGACGCGCCGGCGGTGGACGCTTTCCTCGGCTGGGCCGCCTGGCACCGCGAGCACGCCAGGGATCCCCGGCACCTGCCCGGCGCCCTCGTCCCCGGCGGCTGGCCTGACATGGTCTGGCACCGGTGGACCGGGTGGACTGCCGGCGACCAGAGGTGGCGCACCCACCTGCTCGACACCACGGACCGGGCCGTCCCGGAGTCCGCGGACCAGGTCGAGCACTGGGTGGTCCAGCAGCGCGACGCGCTCCGATCCGGGCGTCTCCCCCTCTCGCGGGGCTGGGCAGATCACGCGACTAGCCCTTCAGCGCGTAGAACCTGATCGGCGAGTTCGGCTCGAACCCGATCCGCGGGTAGACCGGTGCTCCGGCGACCGTGGCGTGCAGCGTGGCGCGGGTGATCCCGGTCGCCCGCCACGCTTCGTACAGCGCCTTGCGCGTCACCGCCTCGCCATAGCCCCGGCGCTCCGATCCGCGCTCGGTCGCGACCAGCACCACGAACAGCCGCCCGGCCGTCTCGACCGCTCCCGCGCACGTCACCGGCACGCCGTCCCGAAGGCCCAGGTACGCGTGCACCCCGCTCTTCCACAACGCCGACCCGCCGATGCCGTCACGGCCGGCCTCCAGGCCGAACCCGTACGCCCGGGAGTTGATGTCCGCGTACACCTGCAGCTGCTCGTCGGTCGTCACCCGCTCGAACGTCAGCTCCGGGTGCGAGGGCCCGGGGATCGGCAGCAGGTCACCCGCCATCCCGGTGCCGGGGAACGCGTACGCCAATCCGGCGCGGTCGGCCAGCGCGTCGAGGTCCGCATCCTCCACCAGGTCCTCGAACACCCACAGGAAACCGAACTCCTGCTTCGTCCGCATGACGTCCGCGGCCTCGGCGAAGCGCTGCGCGAGCAGGTCGGCGCCGATGCCCGGCTCGGTGAACGTCACGCAGTTCCAGAAGGGGAACTTGCAGTCCGCCCACCGCACCGCGACACCGGGGAGATCACGCACGTCGGCGTCCGGGTTCTGATCCAGCACCATGGCGCGCCACCCCGCGGTGAGCTGTTCCACGGACTCCAGCGCTTCGGTCGAATCGATCATGCTCGGGAGCCTAGTCGGCGGTGTTCTCCCGCAGCCGCCTCAGCATCAACGCCAGGTGCAGCCGGAACCGGCCGGCCGCCGAGTCGAGCTCGAACCCGAGCACCGACTCGGCGCGGGCGAGCCGTGCGGGCATCGTGCTGTGGTGCCGGTGCAACGCCGCCGCGGCCTTGCGCACCGAACCCGTGGCGCACACCACGTCCAGCATCGTGATCATGCCCGGTTCCGCGGCCAGCCGGTCGAGCGCGCACACGTCGGGCAATGCCGTGATGTCCGCCAGGCCGACCTGTTCGGCCAGAAGCGCGAGGCCGCCAAGCCTTTCCCACCACACCACCGGCTCACTGTCCGATGTGTACCGCAGCGCCGTGCGCGCGGCCTGCCAGGACCTGGCCGCGTCGATCGCGGGCAGCGACGGGCCGACGCCGAGCCGGGCGGCCGTCTCGGGGACCTCGGTGGTCAGCACCGCACGCACCGAGCCCAGCAGCACCGACCGTCCGGGAACCTCTGCGGTGGCCGCCAGCACGCGCAACGGCGCCGTGGCGGCGATGCCGAGCAGGTGCAGCGCGCGGGAGCGTTCCGCCGTGCCGACGCCGTCGGACAGGACGAGCTCGACCAGCGCGGGGTCGCCCAGTTCCGGCAGGGGCACGCTGGAGTGCTCGAGCAGCACGGCGGCGGCGATCGCGAACCGTTCCAGCAGCATGTCGTCCAGCGGCGCGGGTGCGCCCTGGCGGGCGACCCAGACCTCCACGCCGGCCTCGAGCGCGCGGACCGAGGCCTTCGCGGGCACCGGGCCCGCGGTGACGGCGCCTCCGGCGTCGGCGCGCAGCAGGAGGCCCTGGCCGGGCGCGTGCAGGCCGACCGGGCAGCCGGCGAGTTCGGAGGTGCTGCGCACCAACGCGTCCAGGCCCGCGCGCTCGGTGATCAGGCGATCGAAGAACCCGATCACCCTCACCGCGCTCTCGGCGTCGGCGTCCAGCCCGGACAACCTCAGCAGCAGGCCCTTCATCCCGTCACCATAGCCCCGACAGGTGGCTGGCCGAGTGGCCGAATCGCCCGCCACGTGTCGGCTGCCCGCACCGCCGTTCCGAGCCGAGGATTGGTCCCATGAGCTACGACCTGGATCCCGAACTGCTGCCCTGGCTCGACATGCTGCCGCAGGTGACCCTCACCGACTACGACGCCCTGGTCGCCGGCCGCACCCAGCAGTCGGAGCTGGCGAACCTCGTGCCGGTGTACGAGCCGGCCCACCCGATCGAGGTCCGCGACGAGGCGGCTCCCGGTCCGTCCGGCGCCCCGGACGTGCGGGTGCGCGTGTACGGCCGGGCCGGCCGCGAGAACCCCGTGCCCGGTCTCGTGTACATCCACGGCGGCGGGTTCATCATCGGCAGCGTCGAGATGTTCGAGGCGCACGTGCTCAAGCTCGTGGACCAGCTGGACATCGTGGTCGTGTCCGTCGACTACCGGCTCGCCCCCGAGCACCCGTTCCCGGCGCCGGTCGAGGACTGCTACGCGGCGCTGCGGTGGACGGCGGCCAAGGCCGCCGAGCTCGGCATCGATCCCGCGCGGCTCGGCGTCGGCGGCGAGAGCGCGGGTGGCGGGCTCACCGCCGGAACCGTGCTGCTCGCCCGCGACCGCGGTGGCCCCGAGCTCGCCTTCCAGCTCCTCGGCATCCCCGAGCTCGACGACCGGCTCGACACCGAGTCGATGCGGGACTACGTCGACACCCCGCTGTGGAACCGTCCCAACGCGATCTACAGCTGGACCGCCTACCTGGGCACCGAACCGGGCGGCGACGACGTCTCGCCGTACGCCGCCCCGTCGCGTGCCACCGACCTGTCCGGGCTCCCGCCCGCGTTCGTCACCACCTGCCAGTACGACCCGCTGCGCGACGAAGGCGTCGAGTACGCGCGACGGCTCGCGCACGCGGGTGTACCGACCGAGCTGCGCCTGTACCCCGGCACGTTCCACGGTTCCTCGCTCGTCGAGAGCGCGGAGATCTCACGCCGGATGTTCGCCGACGAGGTGGACGCGTTGCGCCGCGGCCTGAAGGTCACAGACTCCCGGTGACCGTGCTGCCGGACTTGGTGACGTAGTAAGTGACGGTGGCGCCGCTCCAGTAGTGGAACGTCAGCGTCACCCGCGCGTTGTCGTTGACCTCGGCGAAGAACTCCGGGGTCAGCGTCGTCGCGCCGGTGGTGTAGTTCGGTGCGAACGCCCGGTCGAACTCCTTGAAGGAGGTCCAGTTGTGCGGTCCGGCGTTCGACCCGTCGGCGTACTTCGCTTCCATCGTGGCGAGCAGGTCGCCGCGGAAGGTGGTCGGAATCGCGAACGAGCCCGTGGTGCCGGTCGCAGCGGACAGCACCGGTGTGTCGTGCGTGATCAGGTTGACCCGCCACGGCACGCCTGCGGAGAAGTGGGCCGTGAGCACGGCGTTCGTGCCGTAAGCGCGTGATCCGCTCAGCCTGGTCATCGCCGCGGCGGGCAGGGTGAGCTGGTCGCCGGAGATCGTGTAGTCGGTGCCCCGCACCAGTTCCGTCGTGCCCTGACGCAGGCCGGTGAACGTGGTCCCGTTGGGGCTCAACGTGATCGTCTTGGCGGTGACGGCACTCGACCGGGCGCTGAACACCTGGTCGGACGAGGCCGTGCCGGAGCGGGTGGTCCAGCTCGACTTGATCTGCGCGGCGAGTTCCGGGTCGCTCCACTGGAAGGATGTGCGGCCGAGGTGCTGGCCGTTGTCCCACAGCATGGTGGTGATCTTCTTGGTGCGCGCGTAGTGGCCGAAGTGCTCGAAGAACTTCAGCTTCTCGCCCTGTTCGATCGTGCCGGTGTGGCGGTCGAACCCGAGCAGTCCGTACTCGCCGAGGATCACCGGGACGCCGCGCGCGACGAAGGTGTTGTGCACGCGGTCGAACGAGTCGGTCAGGTCCTTCTGCGCGGTCGCGTCGTACCGCGTGCCGCCCGCCACATTCACGCTGAACGGCCAGTAGCCGTAGTAGTGCACGGTCGCGGCCAGGTTCGCGTCGCCGAATCCGTTGATCGACGTCGCCAGCTCGTCGAGGCGTGCCTGGTCGGACGACGTGTGCAGGGTGGGCAGCACCAGGAGGCGGGTCGCGTTGTTGCCGCCCGAGCGCCGCACGATGTCGCGGAAGGACGCGTTCAGCTCGTGCAGCAGCTGTGCGTTCTGGGCGTCACCCGAGCTGCCGGTGAACTGCGGCTCGTTCACGCTCTCGAACACGAGCTTGCCCGGTGAGTCGCGGAACGCGGTGGCCAGCTGCGTCCAGATCGCGTTGTAGCGGGTGAGCACGCCGGTCCGGTTCGACGGCATGGCCGCGATCCACTGCCACGAGTCGTGGTGGATGTTGATCATCACGTGGAAGCCGTCCGCCAGCGCCCAGCCGACGACCTCCTTGACGCGGTTCAGGTACGCCGCCTCGATCACGTGGTCCTGGCCCTGGTGCTGGC
Source organism: Lentzea californiensis (assembly GCF_024648825.1). Classification (GTDB taxonomy): domain Bacteria; phylum Actinomycetota; class Actinomycetes; order Mycobacteriales; family Pseudonocardiaceae; genus Lentzea; species Lentzea californiensis. The sequence goes on along the minus strand of NZ_JANBBE010000009.1, from coordinate 284,864 downwards.
CCCACGTGACGGGGATGCGGATGCTCTTGAAGCCCTGCGCCTTCACGTTGTCCAGCAGTGCTTCCGTGACACGCGGATTGCCCCACGACGTCTCGTCGCTGCCGGTGGCGTCCAGCGTGTTGCCGAGGTTCCACCCCGGCTGCATCGCCGCGACCTGTGCCATCGCGTCGCCCGGCACCGGGTTCCCGGTGGTGGTCGTCGTGGTCGTCGTGGTCGGGGGCGTGCCCGGTTCGCCGGTGCACGTGACGCCGTTGAGGGCGAACGACGGCGGTGCCGCGTTGGTGCCGGACCAGCTGGCGTTGAAGCCGAAGGACACCGAGCCGTTCGACTCGATCACCGCGTTGTAGCCGGCGTTGACGGCGGTGGCGTCGGCACCGGACGACGTGACGGTGGCGTTCCACGCCTGGGTCACCCGCTGACCGGACGGCCACGTCCAGGTCAGGCGCCAGCCGTCGACGCGCTCACCGAGGTTCTTGACGGACACGTTCGCGGTGAACCCGCCGTTCCACTGGCTCGGTACCGCGTAGTCGACCTTGCAGCCCGGCGCCGCCGCGGCGGGAGCCACGACCGCCAGGCCGACGCTCGCGGCCACCGAGACGAAACCCGCTGCCAGCGCGGCAAAACGTCTTCCGAACACGACACACCTCCCGGTCTGGGAGCGTTCCCAGATGGCCGCACTGTAGCCATCTCCCAGAACGCCAGGAAGCGTTCCGTCGATTCGAAATCGAACGCGAAATCGCTCTGCCGAATCGCTTTCGTGACCGTTACAGTCCTCAATCTGGGAGCGCTCCCAGTCCCAGCTCCCCTGTCATCGGAGGCTGACGTGCACCGTCGCGTGATCAGAGCTGTGACAGCCGTCGTCGTCGCGCTGCTCGCACTGGCGGCCGGTCCGCTGGTGTCCCCCTCGGCGGCCGCACCGGCGTTCAACTACGGCGAGGCGCTGCAGAAGTCGGTCTGGTTCTACGACGCCCAGCGCTCGGGGAAGCTGCCCGCCGGCAACCGGGTGAGCTGGCGCGGGGACTCGGCGATGCGCGACGGCGCCGACGTCGGCCTCGACCTGTCCGGCGGCTTCTACGACGCCGGTGACCACGTGAAGTTCGGGCTGCCCTTCGCGTTCAGCGTGTCGATGCTCGCGTGGGGCGCCGTCGAGAACCGGGCCGCCTACGCGGGCTCCGGCCAGCTCCCGCACCTCATGGCGAACCTGCGGCACGGCACGGACTGGATCATCAAGGCTCACCCGTCCCCGAACGTCGTCTACGGGCAGGTCGGCGCGGGCAACCCCGACCACGCGTGGTGGGGCTCGGCGGAGGTCATGCCGATGGCCCGTCCGTCGTACAAAGTGGACAGTTCGTGCCCCGGATCCGACCTCGCCGGCGAGTACGCGGCGGCGATGGCCTCGGCCTCGATGGTCTTCAAGGACACCGACCCCACCTACGCGGCCACCCTCCTCACACACGCCAAACAGCTCTACACGTTCGCGGACACCTACCGGGGCAAGTACAGCTCGTGCATCACGGACGCCGCGAGCTTCTACAACTCCTGGAGCGGCTACCAGGACGAGCTCGTGTGGGGCGCGATCTGGCTGCACCGCGCCACCGGTGACGCGAGCTACCTGACGAAGGCGAAGGCGGAGTACCAGAAGCTCGGCACCGAGCCGCAGAGCACCGAACGCTCCTACAAGTGGACCATCGCCTGGGACGACAAGTCCTACGGCGCCTACGTCCTGATGGCGAAGCTGACCGGCGAGCAGGGCTACGTCAACGACGCCAACCGCTGGCTGGACTTCTGGACCACCGGCTACAACGGCAACCGGGTGCGCTACTCCCCCGGCGGTCAGGCGGTGCTCGACAGCTGGGGTTCGCTGCGGTACGCCGCCAACACCGCGTTCGCCGCGCTGACCTACTCGGACTGGCTGTCCACTCGCGACAGTGCTCGTGCCAGGACCTACCACGACTTCGGCGTGCGGCAGATCAACTACGCCCTGGGCGACAACCCGCGCAACGCGAGTTACGTCGTCGGGTTCGGCACCAACCCGCCGCGCAACCCCCACCACCGGGGCGCGCACGGTTCGTGGGCCGACAGCATCCAGGAGCCCGCCGTCAGCCGGCACGTCCTCCACGGCGCACTGGTCGGCGGTCCCAGCACGAACAACGACGCCTACACCGACAGCCGCAGCGACTACGTGATGAACGAGGTCGCGCTCGACTACAACGCAGGCTTCACCGGTGCGCTCGCCCGCCTGTACGGGGAGTTCGGCGGCACCCCGCTCGCCTCCTTCCCGGCCGCGGAGACCCCCGACGGTCCCGAGCTGACCGTGCAGGCGTCGGTGAACCAGAGCGCCGCCCAGTTCACCGAGATCAAGGCCTTCGTGCTCAACAAGAGCGCGTGGCCGGCGCGGACGTTCAACGGCACCCTGCGCTACTACTTCACGCTCGACGGCGCCACCACGCCCGGCCAGATCACGGTCACCACGAACTACAACCAGTGCGGCACGCCGGGAGCGCCGGTGCAGCACAGCGGCGCGATCTACTACGTGGAGATCCCGTGCACCGGAGTGGCTCCGGCCGGGCAGTCCGCGTTCCGCAAGGAGGTCCAGTTCCGCATCACCAGCGCGGGCACGTGGGACCCGGCCAACGACTGGTCGCACACCGGCCTCGGCAGCGGCAACACCGTCGCCCAGACCGACCGGATCACGCTGCGCCAGGACGGGAGGACGGTGTGGGGCACCGAGCCCGGCGGCGCCGTGGAGGACAGCGAACCGCCGTCCGTCCCCGGTGGACTGACCGCCTCCGACGCCGGTCCGACGAACGTCACGCTGAACTGGACCGCCTCCGCGGACAACGTCGGAGTGGCCGGGTACGACGTGCTCAGCGGCACTACCGTCACAGGAACGGCGACCACGACCAGCCTGCGGGTCACCGGCCTCTCACCGGACACGCCGTACTCGTTCTCGGTGCGCGCCCGGGACGCCGCGGGCAACGTGTCCGGTGCCAGCACCCCGGTCAGCACGCGCACGCTCCCCGGCGTCGCCGCCACTCTCGCGGTGCAGCACAAGGGATCCGGCTCGGCCACGTCGAACCAGATCGGCGCCACGCTCCAGCTGACGAACCGCGGCACGGCGCCGGTCAGCCTCACCACCACGACGATCAGGTACTGGTTCACCGGCGACGCACCGTCGGCGAGTTACCAGGTGTGGTGCGACTGGGCGCAGATCGGGTGCGCCACCGTCCAGGTACGCGTGGTCAAGCTCCCCGCCGCGCGCACGGGCGCCGACGCGTACGTCGAGGTCTCCTTCAGTTCCGGCAGCCTCGCGGCGGGAGCGAGCACGGGTGAGATCCAGGTGCGGACAGCGAAGTCCGATTGGTCCTCTTTCAACCAAACCGACGACCACAGCTATCGCGTGAGCAACGCGCTCAGCGACTTCGACCGGGTCACCGCCCACACCGGCGGCTCCCTCACGTGGGGCACCGAGCCCTGACGAACTTCGGGGCGGGACGTTCTGCACGGCACAGGCGTCCCGCCCCGTTCCCACTTCGCGGTCGCGCTCTCACGAATCGGACACGCGGGCGTTTCGTCACGTTCGATCTGACGGTCGCGGACTCCTACGATGAGCGTCATGACGGAGATCGACCGGCAACGACGGCCCGGCCCGCGGATCGAAGAGGTCGCCCGGCTGGCCGGAGTGTCCAAGTCGACGGTCTCCCGGGTGATCAACGGCGAGCAGTACGTGAGCGCCAAGGCACGCGACGCCGTGCACACGGCGATCACCCATCTCAAGTACAGCCCGAACCAGGCGGCCCGCTCCCTCGCGGGCAACAAGGCGAACGCCATCGCGTTGATCGTCTCCGAGCAGGGCAGCAGGGTCCTCGGCGACCCGTTCTTCGCGGGCGTGCTGCGCGGCGTGCACGCGGAGCTGACCGGGCGGCGCATCCAGCTGCTGCTGATGCTGAGCCGGCCGGAGGACCACGACGACCTCCTCGCCTACCTGGCGGGCGGCCACGTGGACGGCGCGCTGCTGGTGAGCCTGCACGGCGACGACCCGCTGCCGCTCCTGCTCCAGGAGTACGGCCTGCCGGTGGTGGTCGGCGGCCGCCCTCTCGCGGCGGGCTCCGTCCCGTTCGTGGACTCGGACAACTTCACCGGCGGCCTCGACGCCGTGCGGCACCTGGTCTCGCTGGGACGCACGAGGATCGCGACCGTGGCGGGCCCGCGCGACATGGCGGCGGGCCTCGACCGGCTCAGCGGCTGGCGGCGGGGCCTCGGCGAGGCGAGGCTGTCCGCCGACCTGGTGGCGGAGGCCGACTTCACCCCGGAGAGCGGTGCCCTCGCCATGACGGAACTGCTCGACCGGGCCCCCGGCATCGACGCCGTCTTCGTCGCCGCCGACATCATCGCCCTGGGCGTGCTGCAGGTGCTGCACGCACGGGGCAGGCGCGTTCCCGAGGACGTGGCGGTCGTCGGGTTCGACGACTCGCTGCTCGCGTCGACCGCGACTCCCCCGCTCACGACCGTCCGCCAGGACGTCGAACAGCTCGGCCGCACGATGACGTGGCGGCTGCTGGGCGAGCTCGCCGGTGACGCCGGCCTGCCGCCCTCGCTGCTGCTGCCGACGTCTCTGGTGCGCCGCGCGAGCGCCTGAGCCGGCGCAGACCGGGCGTGATGACCGCTGGGCGCGGCGACCCGGAACGCAGGCTCCGCCAGAGGCGGTGGGCAGCAGGACAGCGGGCGCCGGAGACGGCGTGCGCCGAGCCGTTCGAGGCCCGGCGGACGCGGTGCGCACGACGCCATCACGCCTGACGCAGCCTCACCGAACATCGCCCCGCATCAACCTTTCCGGCCCAACGCCGTCCTCCGAACGGCGCTGTCCCCGAAGACGCCATCCGCCACCGGACGCGTTTCCCAGGCGGACATGTCCGCACCCGCTCCCACCACCCGCTCGACGCGTTCAGTGCCGGAAGAAGCACGCAGTGTTAACCCATCGGTCACTTTTCCGGGAACGCTCCCAGGTTTCAAAACTGTGACCTGAACCATGAACGACGAGGTCATGCCGTTGACCGGCGCCGAAAGCGCTTGACACTGACCGAAGTGTGTCTTGACACACGTTCGAAGCCGGGACGACACTCCTCGACGTCTGGGAGCGCTCCCAGAACCGCCGCCGAGACCAGAGGAGTTCTCCCGTGCGACACCGTTGGATCAGCGTGCTGATCTGTGCCGCCGTGTCCGCCGCCGCCACCACAGCGTGCGGGACAGGTGGGGCTAGTCAGACGGCAGATGGAAACACCGAGCTGACGATCGCCACGTTCAACGAGTTCGGTTATGAAGAGCTGTTCAAGGAGTACGAGGCAGCTCACCCGGACGTCAAGATCACGCAGCGCAAGACCGGCCAGGGTCAGCCGCACCACCAGAACCTGTTCACCAAGCTGGGTGCGGGATCCGGCCTCGCGGACATCGAGGGCGTCGAAGAGGGCTACCTCAGCCAGGTGATGTCGAAGGCCTCCCAGTTCAACGATCTCAAGGAGATCGGCCCGAAGATCGAGGACGGGCGCTGGCTGGACTGGAAGACCCAGGCGATGACCACCAAGGACGGCAAGCTCATCGGCTACGGCACCGACATCGGTCCGCTGGCCATGTGCTACCGCAAGGACCTGTTCGCGCAGGCCGGTCTGCCGTCCGACCCCGAGGGCGTCAAGGCGCTCTTCGCCACGTGGGACAGCTACTTCGCCGCCGGTGACCAGTTCGTCGCCAAGGTTCCGGGCGTCGCGTGGTTCGACAGCGCCGCGCAGGTCTACAACGCCATGCACAACCAGCTCGAGACGGGCTACTACGACAAGTCCGACAAGCTGGTCGTCGACACCAACTCCGACATCAAGTCCAACTGGACCGCGGTGACCGGGGCTGTCGCCAAGGGACAGTCGGCTCGGCTCGGTGCGTTCAGCAACGAGTGGAACACCGGCTTCAAGCTCGGCAAGTTCGCCACCAAGACCTGCCCGTCGTGGATGCTCGGCGTGGTCGAGACGCAGGCCGGTCCCGAGAACAAGGACAAGTGGGCGGTCACCGACGCGTTCCCGAACGGTGGCGGCAACTGGGGTGGCTCCTACCTGAGCGTGCCGAAGCAGAGCAAGAACGCGAAGAAGGCCGCTGAGCTCGCCGCCTGGTTGACCGCGCCGGAGCAGCAGATCAAGGCGTTCAAGGCCAAGGGCACGTTCCCCAGCCAGACCAAGGCCCTCGAGGCGCCTGAGCTGCTGGAGCAGACCAACGCCTACTTCGGCGGCGTCAAGGCCGGCGAGCTGTTCGCCACGCAGGCCAAGAAGATCAAGGCAGCGCAGTACAAGGGTCCGGCCGACGGCCAGATCCAGGAGACGGTGTTCAGCCCGGCACTGCAGTCGGTCGAGCAGGGCAAGAACGCCGACGAAGCCTGGACGACCGCCGTCGAGGGCGCGAAGAAGGCGGCCAAGTAGTGACGGCCACTCTCTCCAAGGTTGACCGCGGGCGAGCGCAGGAGGCTCGCCCGCGGCCTCCGCGGCGGTACCGGCTGTCCAATCTGGACACCAAGGTGTCGCCGTACCTCTTCGTCGCACCGTTCTTCGTGCTCTTCGGGGCCATCGGGCTGTTCCCGTTGCTCTACACGGCCTACGTCTCCCTGTTCGACTGGGAGGTCGGCGCCGACGAGCCGCTGTTCATCGGTCTGGAGAACTACCGGACGCTGTTCGAGGACGACCAGTTCTGGAACGCGCTCTTCAACACCTTCAGCATCTTCCTGCTCTCGAGCGCGCCGCAGATCGTCGTCGCGGTGCTGATCGCGGCACTGCTGAACGCGAACCTGCGGGCCCGCACCGGGTGGCGGATGGGCGTGCTGCTCCCCTACGTGGCGAGCCTCGTGGCGTTGACGATCATCTTCGGCAACCTGTTCGGCCCGCAGTACGGCCTGGTGAACGACGTGCTCGGCATCATCGGCATCGACCCGATCGACTGGCAGGCCAGCACCTTCGGCAGCCACGTCGCCATCGCGTCGATGGTGAACTGGCGGTGGACGGGCTACAACGCGTTGATCATCCTCGCCGCCATGCAGGCGATTCCGCGTGACGTCTACGAAGCCGCGCTGGTGGACGGCGCGAGCGCGCTGCGGCAGTTCTTCAGCATCACGCTCCCGATGCTGAAGCCGACGCTGATCTTCGTGATCATCACCACGACCATCGGCGGCCTGCAGATCTTCACCGAGCCGAAGCTGTTCGAGCCGTCCGGCGGCAGCGGCGGCGGTACGGAGCACCAGTACCAGACCGTCGTGCTCTACCTGTACCAGTCGGCGTTCCAGGGCCTCGACCTCGGCTACGCCTCCGCGATCGCGTGGGTGCTGTTCATGATCGTGATCGCCGTCGCCGCCCTCAACTTCTTCATCACCAGGAGGGCCGTCCGATGATGAAACGACCTTCCTTCGTGATCTACGGGATCCTCGGCGCGTTCGTGCTCGGCTCCGCCTTCCCGTTCTACTGGTCGTTCCTGGTCGCCAGCCGGGACAACTCGGTGCTGACCGGCGACTTCACGCTGATCCCCGGCGGGAACTTCTTCTCCAACGCGGCACGGGTGTTCGACACCGTGCCGTTCTGGAAGGCGCTGGGCAACAGCTTCATCGTGTCCGGCACCGTGACGTTCTCGGTGGTGCTGCTCTCGACGCTGGCCGGGTTCGCGTTCGCCAAGCTGCGCTTCCGCGGCCGGGGCGTGCTGTTCCTGTTCGTGGTGGCGACGCTGGCGGTGCCGACCCAGCTCGGGATCATCCCGCTGTACATGGCGATGGCCGAGTTCGGCTGGGCCGGCAGGCTGGAAGCCGTGATCGTGCCGAACCTCGTCACGGCGTTCGGCGTGTTCTGGATGCGCCAGTACCTGCTCGACGCCATCCCCGACGAACTCGTCGAGGCGGCGCGGATGGACGGCTGCAGCCTGTGGCGCGCGTTCTGGCACGTCGCACTGCCCGCCGCCAGGCCGGCCGCCGCGATGCTGGGCGTGTTCACGTTCATGCAGTCCTGGAACGACTTCCTGTGGCCGTTGGTCGTGCTCAACGCCGACAATCCGACGCTGCAGGTCGCGCTGGAGAAGCTGCAAAGCGGTTACTACGTCGACTACTCGCTCGTTCTCGCCGGAACCACGCTCGCGACGGTTCCGGTGCTCATCGTGTTCCTCGTGCTCGGGCGGCAGATCGTCGCCGGTGTGATGCAGGGCGCCGTCAAGGGGTGAAAATGGAGAACATTGTTTTCCCGCAGGGTTTTCTGTGGGGAGCCGCGACCGCCGCGTTCCAGGTGGAAGGTGCGACCGACGTGGACGGCCGCACAGACTCCATCTGGGACGAGTTCTGCCGTCAGCCCGGCAAGGTGGTGGGCGGTGACTGCGGTGAACCCGCCGCCGACCACTACCGGCGCTTCGAGCAGGACGTCGCCATGATGGCGGACCTGGGACTCAAGGCCTACCGGTTCTCGATCGCCTGGCCGCGCGTGCGACCGGACGGCGGGAAGGTCAACCAGGCTGGGCTCGACTTCTACCAGCGGTTGATCGACTCGTTGCTGGCGCACGACATCGTGCCGTGGCCGACGCTGTACCACTGGGACCTGCCGCAGAAGCTGGAGGAGGCCGGCGGCTGGGCGAACCGCGACACCGCGTTCCGGTTCGCCGACTACGCGGCCTCCACCGTCGAGGCGCTCGGCGACCGGGTCGGCACCTGGACGACGATGAACGAGCCGTGGTGCTCGGCGTTCCTCGGCTACGCGGGCGGGAACCACGCCCCCGGCCGCACGGAGCCGGCCGCCGCCGTCGCCGCCGTGCACCACCTGCTGCTCGCGCACGGGCTCGCGGCCGACACCATCCGCGCCGCCCAGCCGGACGCCAAGGTGGGCATCACGCTCAACATGTACCCGATCATCCCCGTGGACCCGGGCAACCCGGCGGACCTCGACGTCGCGCGAAGGCTCGACGGTCTGCAGCAGCGGATCTTCCTGGACCCGTTGCTGCGCGGGGAGTACCCGGCCGACATCCTCGCGGACCTCGAGCCGTACGGGTTCGGCGAGCACATCAAGGACGGCGACCTCGGTGTCATCTCGGGGCCGATGGACATGCTCGGCGTCAACTACTACACCGAGCACTACGTCAGCTCGACGCCCAACGGCGAGGCCGGCCCGTCACCGTGGGTCGGCGTGCAGCACGCCTCGTTCCCGGCCAGGGACGCTCCCATGACGGACATGGGCTGGGAGGTCAGGCCGGACGGGCTCACCACCGTGCTGATGCGGGTGCACCAGGACTACCCGCGGCTTCCGCTGTACATCACGGAGAACGGCGCCGCGTTCCGCGACGACTTCTCCGGCAACGGTGCGATCGACGACGTGGACCGCACCGGTTTCATCGCGTCCCACCTGCGCGCCGCCCACGCGGCGATCGAGGCGGGCGTGGACCTGCGGGGTTACTTCTGCTGGTCGCTGCTGGACAACTTCGAGTGGGCAGAGGGGTACGCGAAGCGGTTCGGCATCGTCCACGTCGACTACGACACGCAGATCCGCACGCCGAAGATGAGTGCGAGGTGGTACAGCAGGGTGGCGCGTGACAACGCGCTGGTAGCCGTCTCATGACAGAAGGCAGGAGTCGGCGCCCCGGCCCGCGCATCGAGGAGGTCGCGCGCGTGGCCGGGGTGTCGAAGTCGACCGTCTCCCGGGTGATCAACGGCGAGAAGTACGTGAGCGAGCGGTCCCGCCAGGCGGTGCACCGCGCGATCGCCATGCTCGGGTACAGCCCCAACCACGCCGCGCGCACCCTCGCGGGCAGCAAGGCGAACGCGATCGCCCTGGTCATCTCCGAGCAGGGCAGCCGGGTGCTCGCCGACCCGTTCTTCGCCGGGGTGCTGCGCGGGGTGCACGCGGAGCTCGCGGGACGGCACGTCCAGCTCCTGCTGATGATGAACCAGCCGCTCGACGGTGAGGACCAGATCGCGTACCTCACCGGCGGGCACGTCGACGGCGCCCTCGTCGTGAGCCTGCACGGCGAGGACCCGTTGCCCAGGACGTTGCACGAGACGGGGCTGCCCATCGTGGTGGGCGGCCGTCCGCTCGCGGGCGGCTCCGTCCCGTTCGTCGACGCGGACAACTTCAACGGCGCGCTCGGCGCCGTCCGGTTCCTCATCTCCCTGGGCCGCGAGAAGATCGCCACGATCGCCGGCCCGGTCGACATGGCGGTCGGCATGGACCGCCTGAGCGGCTGGCGGTGCGGGCTCGCGGAACACGGCATGCCAGTGGACCTGGTGGTGCACAGCGACTTCACGCCCGACAGCGGCGCGCTCGCGATGGAGGAGCTGCTGCGCAGGGCACCCGATCTCGACGCGGTCTTCGTGGCGGCGGACATCATGGCGCTGGGTGCGTTGCGGGTGCTCCAGGAGCGCGGCTACAAGATCCCCGACGACGTGGCGGTGGTGGGCTTCGACGACTCCGTGCTCGCGTCGACGGCCGTACCGCCGCTCACCACCGTGCGGCAGGACGTGGAGGGGTTCGGCCGGGCCCTGACCTGGCGGCTGCTCGCCGAGCTGGCCGGCGAGGAGAAGCTGCCGCAGTCCATGCTGCTGCCCACGTCGCTGGTGCGCCGCTCGAGCGCGTGATCGTGCTTGTACGCCAACGGTTCGATCGTCCCGCGTCGAATCGACTCGAACCCATTCGCGGCGGAAGTAATTCCTCCCGGGCCTGAACCAGAGCCAGGACCAGGCCGTATTACGACATGCGAGTGGGAGAGAGCGGGGGTTGCGGATGCAGGCGGGCCGATTCTTCGACGATTCACCGGACGACGGTCCGGAACTGCCGGACACAGCGGTGCTGCGCGTGTTGTGGATGACCGCGCAGGGGATGGTGTGGCCGTGGTTGCTGCAGAGCATGTGCCGGCGTGACGCCATCGAGCACGCCCTGAAGAGCGAGCTGATCTGGGCGCCGGTCGGCGACCACCTCGGCTACCACATCACGGACGCCGGGCGGCGGCGCATCATGGACTGGTACCAGGAGAACCGCCCCGGCACCCAGGACGACTCGGCGCACTGGCGCGCCGTCACGATGCGCTGAAGCCCTCGGCCGCGTCGCGGCCGAGGGACATCAGCGTCGTGTGGTCAGACGGTGGCGGCGGCGCGAGCGGCGAGGCCTTCGACCACTCCGGACAGCTTCTCGGTGACCTCGGGGTCGTCGACCGGGTGGAGCTCGGCGAAACGCACCACCGACTCGGGGATCGAGAGCGTCAGGTCCTCGGCGACCACGCCACCGGCGATCTTGACGGCCTTGCGGGCCTCGTCCTGCGCCCACACGCCGCCGTACTGGCCGAACGCGGTGCCCACGACGGCGACCGGCTTGCCGGACAGGGCGCCCGCGCCGTAGGGCCGCGACAGCCAGTCGATGGCGTTCTTCAGCACGGCGGGGATCGTGCCGTTGTACTCGGGCGACACCAGGAGCAGGGCGTCCGCCTCGGCGGCGGCCTCCCGCAGCCGGGCGGCGGAGGCGGGCACGCTGCCTTCGGCGTCGATGTCCTCGTTGTAGAACGGCACGGTGTCCAGACCCTCGAACAGGCCGACCTCGACGTGCTCGGGCGCGATCTGGACCGCCGCCTCGGCAAGCCTGCGGTTGTGCGATCCCGAACGAAGGCTGCCGACGAGCGTGAGGATGCGAACGGCCATGGAGAGACTCCCAGGTGCGTTGTGTGCTTGAACGACTACACGCTAAACGGGACGCGGCCCGGTTATCTTCCGGATACGCTGCCCAGGTGATCGACGGCACATCCCTGTCCCTCGCCGGCGCCGAGCCACAGCTGCGCGCGGACGCCGTGCGCAACCGGGCGTTGCTGCTGGAGGCAGCCGCCCGGCTGGCGGCACGACGGGGTGCGGCGGCGATCACGATGGAGTCGGTCGCCGCGGAGGCCGGGGTCGGCAAGGGCACGGTGTCGCGGCGCTTCGGTGACCGCAACGGCCTGATCCGGGCCCTGCTGGACCGTTCGGAGAGCCAGTTCCAGGAGTCGTTCCTCAGCGGAGCACCACCGCTCGGACCGGAGGCGGACGCGGCCACGCGGCTCAGGGCGTTCGGCCCGGCCCTGCTGCGCCACGAGCACGCCGACCTCGAGCTCTACCTGGCGGCCGAACCGTCGCCGAGCCGCCGGTTCTCGGTCCCGGCCCGGCAGTTGCGCCACCGGCACGTGGCCGTGCTGGTGCGCGCGCTCCTGCCCGGCGCCGACGCCGACCTGCTCGCCCACACCCTGCTGGCGTCGGTGGACGTCGTGCTGACCGACCACCTCGTCCGCGGCCACGGCATGGCGCTGGCGCGGGTGGAGGCCGGGTGGCACGACCTCCTCGACCGGCTCCTGGCCTGACCTCTACCGCTCCAGGCGGCTGGGATCCCCCACGTCGCTGCGGCGGACCAGCCAGGCCTCGGTGATGTGCGTGAACATGGCCTCGGCGGCACCGGCGGGGTCGTGGGCGGCGATCCGTTCGCAGACGCGGCGGTGGCCCGCGTTCGAGGCGGCGCACAGGGCTCGGTCGCTGCGGCCCGTGTAGCGGGCGGTGTTGATCACTTGGCTCTCCAGCGCGCGCACCACTCCCCTGGCGATGCGGTTGCCGGAGGCCCGCATGATCCGGTCGTGGAAGAGCCGGTCCTGCTCCCGGTACGCGTCCGGGTCACCGGTCAGGCGGTCCATCAGCTCCACGAGGTCACGCAGCGCCGTGACGGTGGCCTCGTCGGCGGTGCGGGCAGCGGCCTGGGCCATGTCCGACTCGAGCAGGCGCCGGGTCACCACCAGGTCGTCGAGCACGGCGAGCGTCTCGTCCTCGGCGACGACGGCTCCCAGGACGAGCTCGTCGAGCACGTTCCACGCCGACGGCGGGGTGACCTGGGTGCCCGCACCCTGGCGCACCTGCACCAAACCCTTCTCCTGCAGCACTTTCACCGCTTCGCGGATGACGGTCCTGCTCACCGAGAAGGCCTCGCACAGCGCCGGCTCGGGAGGCAGCGACGTCCCGGAGGGGTGGTCGCCGCGCACGATCCGGCTCACCAGCTCGGCGGTCACCGCGCTGGCCAGACTCGCCGGCCTGCGCACCCAGCTCGGGGTGGCGGCGGCCGGTCTCGGGCCTGACGCGGTCATCGGTCCTCCGGTCGCGTCGTGCGGGCAGGTGCGGCGAGGGTACTGCAGAACGGGCGATTGACGTAATACGTCATACGACTTACGTTCACCGCACCCCGTCGGGAACGACGCAGCCCGGCGCCCTCTCGGGAAGAGAAGTGAGCCAGCGATGAAGCAGCGCACGCTCTGGTCCGCCGCCCTGGTCGTGGGGCTGACGCTGACGGCGGGATGCGGCAGCGCGTCCGGGCCGGGCTCCTCGACCGGCTCGAGCGACAAGCTCGTGGTCTGGGACTGGAAGTCCGGTGACGCCGAGGCCGCCGCCTACGTGGAGAAGGCGAAGGCCGACTTCGCGAAGAAGCACCCCGGTGTGACCGTCGAGTTCGTAGCCCAGCCGTTCGACCAGTACTACACCCTGCTCGGCGCGGCCATCCAGGCCGGCAAGGGTCCCGACGTCGTGCTGTTCAACGGTGGCGGGCAGATCCGCGACCGCGCCGCCGCGCTCACCCCGATCGACACCTACGTCGGCGACGACCGGCAGCGGCTGGCCGGCTGGGACGCGTTCACCAAGGACGGCAAGACCTACGCCGCACCCGTGACCCTGCAGGGCCATCCCGTCTACTACAACAAGGACCTCTACGGGAAGGCCGGCCTCGACCCGGACGCCCCGCCGAAGACCTGGGACGACTTCGTCCGGAACTGCGGTGTGATCGCGGCGAAGACCGGCGCGAAGTGCCTGGCACAGGGCAACAAGGAGGGCTTCGGCATCCAGTTCTTCCTGTCCGCCATGGGATCGTCGGTCCTGACACCGCAGGAGTACGACGACTGGATCGCCGGGAAGCGCGACTGGGCCTCGGCGGACGTCAAGCGGATCTTCGAGCTGTGGAAGCAGACCGGCGACTCCGGCCTGAACACCGACGGCGCCAACTCCACGGCGATGTTCAACGACGCGTTCGCGCTCTTCAACTCCGGCAAGGCCGCCCACGTCATCGGCCTGATGTCGGACGTCGGGCACTGGAAGGACTTCGCCGAGTTCCTCACGCCGGAGAAGCTCGGCGTGATGCGGGCGCCCGTCGTCACCACCGCGGCGAAGCCGAGCCTGCCGTTCGACGGCGGCATCGGATACGCGGTCGCGAAGTGGACCAAGGACCCGAAGCTGGCGGCGGACCTGGTGCGCTCACTGACTTCCGCCGACGCGCTGAAAGCGTTCTACGCCGACGGCGGCGCCATCGCGTCCGACGCGACGATCGACGTCTCCTCCGGCGGGCCCGCCGTCAAGACGATCGTCGCGGAGGTCGAGGCGGGCAAGCCCGCATTGCACGTCGCCCTGTCGTCCAAGACCCTCGACCTGATGGGACGTCTCTCCCAGCAACTCCTGAGCGGATCGGCCACAGTGGACGACGCGGTAGCGCAGCTGGCCGCCTCCGACAAGACCGGCTGACGCCGTGGCGGCACCCACGCTCTCCCCCGCGCGCCCGGCTCCGGCCGGGCCCGCGAGGCCGCGCCGGTCCGGCTCGCGGGCCGAGCGCCTCGCTCCCCTGGCGCTCGTGGCACCGGCCGTCCTGATCATCGCCGGGCTGCGCCTGTGGCCGTTGGTGCTGGGCGTCAACTTCTCGTTCACCGGCGACGGTGACCGCGACGGCGTGATGGTCGGCCTCGACAACTACGCGACCCTGTTCGCCGATCCGCTGTTCCGCACGGCCCTGCGCAACGTCGGGCTGCTCGTCCTGTTGCTCCCGGTGGCGGTGGCGATCCCGGGGCTCCTCGCCACGCTGATCTACCTGCGCGTGCCAGGACACCGGCTCTACCGCGGCGTCTACTTCTTCCCCGCGGTGCTCTCGCCGGTGATCGTCGGCGCGATCTTCACGCTGCTGCTGGCGTTCGACGGCCCGCTCAACGGGTTCCTCGGCGGCCTGGGACTCGGTCCAGTCGACTGGCTCGGCGATCCCGACGTGGCGTTCTTCGTTGTTGTCGCGGTGCACGTCTGGGCGACGTTCGGCATGGCGCTCGTCGTCTTCCTGGCCGGGTTCGCCACCCTCGACCAGTCGCTGCTCGACGCGGCGAAGACGGACGGCGCGTCGTTCCCGCAGACGGTCCGGCACGTGATCGTCCCGAGCCTCACGCGCACGATCCAGTTCGTCTTCGTCACCACCATGATCGGCATGCTGACCTCGATGTTCGGCCTGCTCTACGTGATGACGAGCGGCGGGCCGGAGGGGTCGACGTACCTGCCCGAGTACTACATCTGGATCCAGCAGGGCCGGTTGAACCAGCCCGCGCTCGCCTCCGCGGCCTCGACCGCGCTGTTCCTGATCATGCTCGTGGTGGGGCTGGCGCAGATCGCGATCCTGCGCCGCGCCGCCGGCAAGGAGGACTGATGCCCGGCACCCGGCCGGCCAGGTGGGTGGCCGCCGTCCCGATGGCCGCCCTCGCCGTGGCCACGGTCTACCCGCTGGTGTTCACCACCAACGTCGCCATGAAGACCCGCCGTGAGTACGTCCTCGACCGGTTCTCCCCGGCGGACTCGTTCAGCCTCGACAACGTCGTCAGGGCGTGGACGAGCGTCGGGATGTCCCGCTACTTCCTGAACTCCGTGGTCGTCGTGGCGTGCTCGGTCGCACTGCTGCTGTTGTTCGGATCGATGGCGGGCTTCGCGCTGGGGCGGCTGAGGTTCCGCGGCTCGTCCGCGCTCTTCCTGGGGATCCTCGCGGCGTTGTTCGTGCCGTTTCAGGTGATCATGGTGCCGCTGGCGCGGACCATGGCGGACACCGGTCTCATCGACACCTACCCCGGCCTGGTGCTCGCGTACGTGGCGCAGTTCCTGCCGTTCACGATCTTCCTGCTGACGAGCTACTACGCCACCGTGCCGGCGGAGATCGTCGACGCCGCGCGCATCGACGGGAACTCCGTCTACGGGGTCTACTGGCGGATCATGCTGCCGATAGGTGCGCCCGCGCTGTTGTCGGTCGGTGTGCTCAACGCGTTGTTCTGCTGGAACGACGTACTCATCTCGTTGCTGATGATGCCGTCCGCGGAGCACCGCACGCTCATGATCGGCGTCACGTCGTTGCGCGGGCAGTACTCCGACGACATCCCCACGTTCGCGGCGGGCGTGCTGATCGCCGCGGTCCCCGTCCTGGTCGTCTACCTGTTCCTGCAACGCCAGATCGCCGACGGTGTCACCGCCGGGTCCACGAAGGGCTGACATGCGCATCACTGGCTACCGGACGCTCACGACGGTCCAGGACTGGGGCCGTCCGGTCGGCGACGCCAACGGCGTGATCCCCGACGGCCTCGTCCGGGTCCCGATCGTCGTCGTGGAGACCGACGAGGGCCTCACCGGTGTGGGACTCGGCCCGCACGTGGAGATCGAGGCCGTCTTCGCCGCCATCGAGGGCGAGGACCCGCGCTGCGTCACCGCCCTGTACGACCGGATGCTGCGCCGGATGTTCAAGGCCGGGCACGCCGGTGCGGTGTTCGGCACCATCGGCGCGTTCGACAGCGCGTTGTGGGACATCAAGGCCCAGGCGGCAGGGGAACCGCTGTGGCGGTTGCTCGGCGGCCGGGACCGCCGCGTGCCCGCCTACGCCTCAGCCTTGGACATCGCGCTGACCGACGACGAACTCGTTGCGGCGTACCAGATCTACGCCGATCACGGGCTGCGCGCGGCGAAGATCAAGGGCGGCCTCGACGTCGACCGCGACCGGCACCGCCTCGGCCTCGTGCGGGACGTCCTGACGGAGGCGGGCGGCGGCGCCCGGCCGGGCCTGATGCTGGACGTCAACGAGACCTGGACGCGCAAGCAGGCGGTCCGCTACGTCGCCGAGCTCGAAAGGACCTTCGACCTCACGTGGGTCGAGGAGCCCGTCCGGCGCTGGGACGTGGAGGGCCACGCCGCGGTCGGGCGCGGGATCCGCGCCTCCGTCGCCACCGGCGAGAACCTGACCGGGCTCGAGCAGCACCGCCCGCTCATGGCGGCCGGCGCCGTCGACGTCGTGCAGACCGCCGGAGTCTGGGGCATCACCCACTTCCTCCGGGTCGCCGCCCTCGCGCACGCCCACGACCTGCCCGTGAGTCCCATCGGCACCAGCCCGATCGGCCTGCTGCACGGCGCCACGTCGGTGCCCAACCACCTGGTCAGCGAACTGCAGGACCTGCGGCCCGCGGTGGGCGTCTCACTCGACCTGCACGTCGAGGACGGCGCCTACGTCCTCGGCGACAGCCCCGGGCTGGGCGTGCGGCTCGACGAGAAGACCATCGCCGCGTCGAGCCACCTGCTCCCCCACCCCACGGCCGGCGGGACGCACATCCGGCCCGAGCACGCGGGACGGCGCCTGTACGCGGTGGAGGCGGGCGAGGAGAGCCCTGTTCTCAACGCCGGGGTGTAGCGGGTCATTCGACTGTCCACAGTGGATTTTCTCGGTCACACCAGGCGGTTCGAGTCGAATCGATCGTCGAAAGCGGGCCGGTGAACGAACGGGGCTTGTAGCCGTCAGCGAACTCGGCCTACGGTCTGGGAGCGCTCCCAGACCGACCGTCGACGAGGACGGAGAACCTCAAAGCATGAGATCGCAACCCCCACGTCTCCTCGCCGCGACCCTGCTCGCGGTGCTGGCAGCGAGCTCACTCCAGGGCGCCGCTGCGGCGGCGGACTACGAACGCGTGCTCAACGGCACGTTCGACACCGGCGCCGCCGATCCCTGGTGGAGCGGCGCCGGGGTGACCAACCGGGTCACCGGCGGCGAGTTGTGCGCGGCGGTCACCGGCGGCACCACGAACCCGTGGGACGCCCTGATCGGCCAGAACGGCGTCCCGTTCGAGACCGGCCAGTCCTACACCTTCTCGTTCGACGCCCACGCCACGACCGCGCAGCCGATCACGGCCGCCGCGGGCGAGAGCGTGAGCCCGTACCGCGGGATCGCGAGCCAGCAGTTCACGCTCTCGCCGGCCAAGCAGCGGTTCACGTTCACCTTCACGTCCACATTGGACTTCCCGGACGCGGGCAACGGTCAGGTCGCGTTCCAGCTGGGCGGACAGGCCGCCGACAACACGATCTGCGTGGACAACGTCTCCGTGGTCGGCGGCGTGAAGCCGCCCGGTGGCGTCAACCCCAACCCCACCAAGAAGGTCCAGGTCGACCTGGTCGGGTACGTGCCGGGTCTGCCCAAGCGCGCGACCCTCGTCTCCACGGCGACGACGCCGCAGACGTGGACGCTCAAGAACTCCGCGGGCACGGCCGTCGCCACCGGCCAGAGCACGCCCAAGGGCGCGGACGCCACGTCCGGCGACCCGGTGCACCAGATCGACTTCTCGTCGTTCGACACGGCCGGAACCGGCTACACGCTGTCCGTCGGCGAGGACAGCAGCTTCCCGTTCGACATCTCCGCGGACCCGGTCAAGCGGCTGCGCTACGACTCGCTCGCGTTCTTCTACCACCAGCGCAGTGGAACGCCGATCGAGGCGCAGTACGTCGGGGACGAGTACTCCCGGCCCGCGGGGCACGTCAACGTCGCGCCGAACCAGGGCGACAACAACGTGCCGTGCCGCGCCGACCTCGCCTGCGGTTACACGCTCGACGTGCGCGGCGGCTGGTACGACGCGGGCGACCACGGCAAGTACGTGGTCAACGGCGGCATCGCGGCCTGGCAGCTGCTCAACTCCTACGAGCGGGCCACCCGCGTCGGTGACGCGACGGCGTTCCGCGATGGCACGCTCGCCATCCCGGAGAAGTCCAACGGCGTGCCGGACCTGCTCGACGAGGCGCGCTGGGAGGTCGACTTCCTGCTGAAGATGCAGGCACCCGACGGCATGGCGCACCACAAGATCCACGACGCGAACTGGACGGCCCTGCCGACCCGTCCCGAACTGGACGACCAGCCGCGCCGCCTGTCCGCGACCAGCACGGCCGCGACGCTGAACCTGGCCGCCGTCGCCGCGCAGGCGTCCCGGCTGTGGAAGGGCGTCGACGCGACATACTCCGCCACGCTGCTCACGGCGGCCCGCAAGGCCTACGCGGCGGCGAAGGCGAACCCGGCCAAGATCGCCGACCCGAACGACGGCACCGGCGGTGGCGCCTACAGCGACAGCACCGTCAGCGACGAGTTCTACTGGGCGGCGTCGGAGCTGTACGCGACCACCGGCGACACCGCCTACCGCACCGACGTGACGGCCTCACCGCACTACAAGGCAGCCGGTCTGACCAGGGCGGGCTTCTACTGGGGCGGCACCGCGCCGCTCGGTGACATCACGCTCGCCCTGGCCCCCAACGGCCTGCCGGCGGCGGACGTCACGGCGATCAAGTCCGCGTTCGCCACCGTCGCGGACCAGCACCTGACCGCCATGGCGGGAATGGGCTACGCCGCTCCGTACGACAACAGCGTGGACGGGTACGTCTGGGGCTCGAACTCCGCGGTCCTCAACAACGCCCAGGTGCTCGCGCTCGCCCACGACTTCACCGGTGCCGCCAAGTACCGCGACGGCGTGTTCGAGGCACTGCACTACGTCCTCGGCCGCAACCCGCTGAGCACCTCGTACGTGGCGGGTTACGGCGACCAGGCGATGCGCAACGCGCACCACCGGTTCTGGGCGAACCAGAACGACCCGACCCTGCCGATCGCGCCGCCCGGTTCGCTGTCCGGCGGCCCGAACAGCGCCCTGCAGGACCCGGTGGCGCAGCGGCTGCTCGCCGGCTGCCCGCAGCAGAAGTGCTGGGTGGACGACATCGGCGCCTACTCGGTCAACGAGGTGGCGGTGAACTGGAACTCCGCTCTCGCCTGGGTCTCGGGCTGGGCCGCGGAGAAGTCCGGCACCTCCACGCCGAAGTCCGACTGCGAGGTCGGCTTCACCGCCGGCAGGTGGAACGACGGACTGTCGGCCCAGGTGAAGATCACCAACACCGGCACGACCGCGTGGACGTCGTGGAAGCTCGGGTTCGCGTTTCCCGGCACCCAGAAGGTCACCGCCGGGTGGTCGGCGACGTGGAGCCAGACCGGGCGTGACGTGACGGCCGCCAGCATGCCGTGGAACGGCCAGGTCGGACCGGGCAAGTCGGTCCACATCGGATTCAACGGTTCCGGCACCGGAACCGACCCGACCGCCTTCACGATCAACGGGAAGGCCTGCAAGATCGCCTGACCGCACCAGGGATGCGCCCGCTGTCACTTCGGTGGCGGCGGGCGCTCTGCGTTTGCGGCCTCTGTGAGCGCTAACAGGCAGTACCTGCTGTTATCCAGATGAAACTTGACGGGCCAGTTGTTAGCGATAACACTCGCCGCCTACAGCATTGTTGCCTGTCGGTGACATCGAGGAGAAGCAATGAGGCTTGCCAGGATCGCGGCCACCACCGCACTCGCCGTCACCCTCGCCGCCTGTGGTTCGGCGCAGAAGACGGTCGACCAGCAGACCACGAGCAGCGAAGGTGCGCTGGTGGGCGTCACCATGCCGACGCGGTCGTCCGAACGCTGGATCCACGACGGCGACAACATCAAGAAGGCCCTGGAGGGCAAGGGGTACAAGGTCGACCTCCAGTACGCGGAGAACGACATCCCGACCCAGGCCAACCAGATCGAGAACCAGATCACCAAGGGCGCCAAGCTCCTGATCGTCGCCTCGATCGACGGCACCGCGATCACCTCGCAGCTGCAGCAGGCCGCCGACGCCAAGATCCCGGTGATCGCCTACGACCGGCTGATCCGCAAGAGCCCGAACGTCGACTACTACGCGACGTTCGACAACTTCAAGGTCGGCGTGGAGCAGGCGAACTCGCTGCTGGCCGGGCTGAAGGCGAAGGGCGAGGGCCCGTTCAACGTCGAGCTGTTCGCCGGGTCGCCGGACGACAACAACGCCACGTTCTTCTTCAACGGCGCCATGTCCGTGCTCCAGCCGCTCGTCGACCAGGGCAAGCTCGTCGTGAAGTCGGGTCAGAAGGACTTCAAGACCGTCGCGATCCTGCGCTGGGACCCCGCGACCGCGCAGAAGCGCATGGAGGACCTGCTCACCTCGACCTACGGCGGTGCCAAGGTCGACGGCGTGCTGTCCCCCTACGACGGCATCTCGATCGGCATCCTCTCCGCGCTCAAGAGCGGTGGCTACGGCACGGCCGGCCAGGCCTACCCGATCGTCACCGGTCAGGACGCCGAGGTCGCCTCGGTGAAGTCGATCATCGCCGGTGAGCAGTACTCCACGATCCACAAGGACACCCGCCTGCTCGCCGACGTCACGGTGAAGATGGCCGACGCGGTGCTCAAGGGCGGCAAGCCCGAGGTCAACAACACGAAGGACTACGACAACGGCAACAAGGTCGTGCCGTCCTTCCTGCTCCAGCCCGTCCCCGTGGACAAGGCGAACTACCAGAAGGAACTGATCGACTCCGGTTACTACACCGCCGACCAGCTCAAGTAGGTCCTGTGTCCGACGACATCCTGGTGATGCGCGGTATCACCAAGAGGTTCGCGGGTGTCACCGCGCTGCACGAGGTCTCGTTGACCGTGCGGCGCGGTGAGATCCACGCGATCTGCGGTGAGAACGGCGCGGGCAAGTCCACGCTGATGAAGGTGCTGTCCGGGGTACACCCGCACGGCACGTACGACGGCGACATCCTCTTCGAGGGTGAGCCGTGCGCGTTCGACGGCATTCGCGACAGCGAGCGCCGCGGCATCGTGATCATCCACCAGGAGCTGGCGCTGTGCGGCCAGCTCTCCGTGGCGGAGAACCTGTTCCTGGGCAACGAGAGGTCCCGGCGCGGGTTCATCGACTGGAACCGCACCAACCACGAGGCCCAGGCGCTGCTCGACCGCGTGGGCCTGCGGGAGAACCCGACGACCCCGGTGAACGACCTCGGCGTCGGCAAGCAGCAGCTCGTCGAGATCGCCAAGGCGTTGTCCAAGGAGGTCAGCCTCCTGATCCTGGACGAGCCGACGGCGGCGCTCAACGACGACGACTCGCAGCACCTGCTGGACCTGCTCGACGGCCTGCGGGACGAGGGCATCACCTCGGTGATCATCTCCCACAAGCTGGGCGAGGTCACCCGGATCGCCGACACCGTCACGGTGCTGCGCGATGGGAAGACCATCGAGACGTTGCCCGCCAAGGGTCTCAGCGAGGAACGCATCATCTCCGGCATGGTCGGCCGCGACCTCGAGCACCGGTTCCCGCCGCGCACGCCCGACATCGGCGAGGAGGTGCTGCGCATCGAGGACTGGACCGTGCACAGCCCCGCCCAGCCGGACCGGGTCGTCGTGGACAACGCCACGCTGACCCTGCGGCGCGGGGAGATCGTCGGTCTCGCCGGTCTGATGGGCGCGGGCCGTACGGAGCTCGCGATGAGCGTCTTCGGCCGCTCGTACGGCGTCGGCATCTCCGGGCGCGTGGTCAAGAACGGCCAGGAGATCGACACGCGCACCGTGCGCGGCGCGATCCGGCACGGCCTCGCGTATGTGAGCGAGGACCGCAAGAAGTACGGGCTCAACCTGATCGAGGGCGTGCAGCGCAACGTCTCCGCCGCGGCGCTGGACAAGCTCGCGAACCGCGGGTGGGTGAACGAGAACGAGGAGTACACGGTCGCGGAACGGTTCCGGAAGTCGATGGGCATCAGGACCGCCGCCGTGTCGACCCCGACCGGCACGCTGTCCGGCGGCAACCAGCAGAAGGTCGTGCTGGCGAAGTGGATGTTCACCGACCCGGACGTGCTGATCCTCGACGAACCGACGCGCGGCATCGACGTCGGCGCGAAGTACGAGATCTACTCGATCATCAACGACCTCGCCGCCCAGGGGCGCGCGGTGCTGGTGATCTCCTCGGAGCTACCGGAGCTCCTCGGCCTGTGCGACCGCGTGTACGCGCTGTCGGAGGGCCGCATCACCGGCGAGGTCAGCCGCGAAGAGGCCACGCAGGAACGCTTGATGCAGTTTATGACGCGAGGACAGAGCTCATGACCACGAAGACCGCGCCCGCTCCCGCCGCAGCCCCGCCCGCCCGGTCCCGGCGGTTCTCGATCAACCTGCGGCAGTCGGGCATCTACGTCGCGTTCGCGCTGATCGTCGTCCTGTTCGCGGTGCTGACCGACGGCGCCCTGCTGCAGCCGCAGAACATCTCGAACATCATCGTGCAGAACTCCTACGTGCTGATCCTCGCGATCGGCATGATCCTGGTGATCATCGGCGGGCACATCGACCTCTCGGTCGGCTCGACGGTGGCGCTGACCGGGGCGATCTGCGCGGTGCTGACCGTCCAATGGGGACTGCCGTGGCCGGTGGCGGTGCTGCTGACGCTGCTCTCGGGTGCGTTGATCGGCGCGGCGCAGGGTTACTGGATCGCGTACTTCGGCATCCCGGCGTTCATCGTCACGCTGGCGGGCATGCTGGTGTTCCGCGCGCTCACCCTGACGACGCTGGGCAACCAGGGCATCGGGCCGTTCCCCGACGAGATCCGCTCGCTCGCGAACGGCTTCACGGGCGGCTACCTCGGCAACATCGGTCTCGGCCCGCTCGGCGGCGCCGACCTGGTGAGCCTGCTCGCCGGACTCGCGTTCGTGGTCGGGTTCGCGTTGTCGCAGTGGCGCAAGCGCGCGGCCCGGCTCGGCTACGGCCAGGTCGTCGAGCCGATGCCGGTGTTCGTCCTCAAGATCGTCGGCGTCGGTGTCGTCGTGATGGCCGTCGTGGTGCAGCTCGCCCGCTTCCGCAACCTGCCGTGGGTGCTGGTGCTGCTCGCGGCGCTCGCGCTCGGCTACTCGCTGATGGCCGGCAACTCCGTGTTCGGACGGCACATCTACTCGATCGGCGGCAACCTGCAGGCCGCCACGCTGTCCGGCGTGAAGGTCAAGGCCGTCACGTTCTGGGTGTTCGTCAACATGGGCGCGCTGGCCGCGCTGGCCGGCGTGATCTTCGCCGGCCGGCTCAACCAGGCGGGCCCGACGGCGGGCATGTCGTTCGAGCTGGACGCCATCGCGGCCGCGTTCATCGGTGGCGCCGCGGTCCAGGGCGGTGTCGGCAAGGTCGTCGGCGCCATCACCGGCGGCCTGATCATGGGTGTCATCAACAACGGCATGTCGCTGATCGGCGCACCCAGTGAACGCGTGATGCTCGTGAAGGGTCTCGTCCTGCTCGCGGCGGTCGCCTACGACGTCTGGACCAAGCGGCGCGCCTGAAGTCCCCCTGCCCACCCCGGAAGGCGAACAACAACGATGTTGTCATCCCTGCGCCGTTTCGGTCTGGTGGTGGCCGTGACGGCCGCCCTGGTCCCCATCACCCCGGCCGCCGCCGAACCGCTCGTGCGGACAGCGGCGAACGCGTTGGAAGTCCCGAACATCGACGACGTCCGCGGCCACCTCACCCTGCCCACCACCGGTGCGCACGACACGAGCGTCACGTGGAAGTCGTCCAACGCCAAGGTGATCACGCCGACCGGTGAGGTGAGCCGTCCTCCTGCGGGCGGCAAGCCCACCAAGGTCGTGCTGACGGCGAAGGTGAGCCGCGGGCAGCAGAGCACCACTCGCGCGCTCACCGCCACCGTCGCCCCGTCGCCCGCCAAGGAACCGCTGGCGGGCTACAGCTTCTTCTACTTCACCGGTGAAGGCAGCCCGATCGGCGAGCAGATCTACGCCGCCGCCAGCAACGGCAACAACCCGCTGGACTTCTCCGAGGTCAACGGCGGCCAGCCGGTGCTGAAGTCCAGCCTCGGCGAGCTGGGCGTGCGCGACCCGTTCATCCTGCGCTCCCCCGAGGGCGACAAGTTCTTCCTGCTGGCCACCGACCTGAAGATCAACGGCGGACGCGGCTGGGACGCGGCGCAGCGCAGCGGCAGCCGGTCGCTGATGGTGTGGGAGTCGACGGACCTGCGGAACTGGTCGCGCCAGCGCAGCGTCCAGGTCTCGCCGCCGACCGCGGGCAACACGTGGGCACCGGAGGCGTTCTGGGACGCCAAGCGTGGCAACTACGTCGTCTACTGGGCCTCGAAGCTGTACGCGGAGAGCGATCCCGGCCACACGGGCGACAGCTACAACCGGATGATGTACGCGACCACGCGCGACTTCGTGACGTTCAGCCCGGCGAAGGTGTGGATCGACCCCGGCTACTCGGTCATCGACTCGACGGTCATCGAGCACGGCGGCACCTACTACCGCTACACCAAGGACGAGCGGAACAACTCGTCGTCCTCGCCGTGCAGCAAGTACATCACCGCGGAGAAGTCGGCGGACCTGCTGAACCCGGAGTACGACTTCGTCGCCGAGTGCATCGGCAAGGCCACCCCGACCAGCCCCGGCCTGAGCGCCGGTGAGGGCCCGACCGGGTTCAAGTCCAACACCGAGAACAAGTGGTACCTGTTCATCGACGAGTACGGCGGCCGCGGCTACGTGCCGTTCGAGACGACCGACCTCGCCTCCGGGAAGTGGACGATGTCCACGGGCGCCCGCCTGCCCGCGTCCCCGCGCCACGGCACGGTGCTGCCGGTGACCCAGGCCGAACTGAGCCGGCTCACCGCTGCACCGCCGCCGGTGAAGGCCGATACGAAGGGCCTCGTCGCGCACTGGCCGCTCACCGGTTCCACCGCCGACGCCGCCGGCCACGGCTACGACGGCGTGCTCGCCGGCGACGCCGCGTTCTCCGAGGGGTCCCTGTCGCTGCGCGGCGGGCACGTCCAGCTGCCGAACAACATGCTGACCGGTGCCCAGGCGGCCACGATCTCCGCCGACGTGCTGGTGGACCCGGCCCAGCAGACGCCGTACTTCCTCTACGGCTTCGGCAACACCGCGCCGAACGGCACCGGCAACGGTTACCTGTTCAGCACCGGTGACACCTACCGAGGTGCGATCGCCACCGGCAACTGGACGACCGAGCAGGGCGTGAACTCCGGCAAGGCGTTGCCACGCGGCGTCTGGAAGAACGTGACGCTGACGGTCGGCAACGGCGTGGAGGTGCTGTACCTCGACGGCGTCGAGGTAGCACGCAACACCGCCGTCTCCATCAAGCCGTCCGACATCGGCGGCGGGATCACGGCGGCCAACTACCTGGGCAGATCGGTCTACGCGGCGGACAGGACCTTCCAGGGCAGGATGAAGGACGTCCGGCTCTACAACCGGGCGCTCGCGAGCACCGAGGTGGCCGCGCTGCCGTTCAACGCGACCCTGATCCGGTCAGTCGCGCACAACTCGCTCAAAGCACCCGCCGTCATCGAACCGGGCAGCGTCGTGCTCCCCGTGCGGCCGGGCACCGACCTGCGGCGGGTCGCGCTCGACTTCGGTCTGGCTCCCGGAGCGTCCATCACGCCCAGCGGCCCTGTCGACCTGCGCAAGCCGCGGCAGTTCACCGTGCGGTCGGGCCGCGAGAGTCGGGTGTGGACGGTCGAGGCCCACGAGATGCGCAGCCCCGTGCTGCCGGGTCTCAACGCCGACCCGAACGTCGTCGCGTTCGGCGACACCTACTACATCTACGCGACCACGGACGGCTTCGACGGCTGGAGCGGCACGAAGTTCTCCGCCTGGTCGTCGAAGAACCTGGTCGACTGGAAGGACGAGGGCGTCATCCTCGACCTCGGTCCCGGCGTGAGCTGGGCGGACCGCAACGCGTGGGCGCCGGCCATCGTCGAACGCGACGGGAAGTACTACTTCTACTTCTGCGCCGAGGCCAAGATCGGCGTCGCCGTGAGCGACTCCCCGACCGGCCCGTTCGTCGACTCCGGTCAGCCCCTGATCTCGCGCAACCCCACCGGTGGGGGCCAGGCCATCGACCCCGCCGTCTTCGTGGACCGCTCCGGACAGGCGTACCTGTACTGGGGCAACGGCGAGGCCTACGTCGTTCCGCTCAACAGTGACATGATCTCCTACGACCCGGCCAAGATCACCCGCCTCACCGGGCTGACGGACTTCCGGGAGGGCCTGTTCATGGTGGAGCGCAAGGGCACCTACTACCTGAGCTGGTCGATCGACGACACCCGCAGCGAGGACTACCGCGTCGCCTACGCCACCGCGCCCAGCCCGACCGGCCCGTTCACGAACCGCGGCCTGATCCTGAGCAAGGACCTGAAGCTCGACGTCAAGGGCACCGGCCACAGTTCGATGCTGCAGGTGCCGGGCACGGACGACTGGTACCTCGTCTACCACCGCTTCGCCATCCCCGGTGGGGACGGCACGCACCGCGAGACCACGATAGACAGGATGAGGTTCGGCCGCGACGGCTCCATCGTCCCGGTCGCACCGACGCTGGAGAGCGTCGCACCACAACGGATCCGGCCTCAGCACTGCCGGGCCCTGATCAACTGATACGAGGAGTTCGATGTCGCAGCGGGAACCCGAGCTACGCCGGGAACTGTTCGGACGGGCCGGTGACACCGACGTCCACCGGTACGTCCTGGCGTGGCCGGGCGGGCTGACCGTGCGGGTGCTGGACTACGGCGGTGTGATCCAGTCGCTGGAGGCACCGGACCGCCACGGCGTTCCCGCCAACGTGGTCCTCGGGTTCCCCTCGCTCGACGACTACGTCGCGAACAACCGGCCCGACGCGGCCAGGGTGTTCTTCGGCGCCGTGATCGGCCGGTACGCCAACCGGATCGCCCGCGGCGCATTCACCCTCGACGACGTCCAGCACCAGCTCCCGCTCAACAACGGCCCGAACAGCCTGCACGGCGGGCCCGCGGGCTTCGACACGCGGGTGTGGTCCGCGACCGAACTGCACGAGACGGACAGCGTGGGCGTGCAGCTCGAACTGGTGAGCCCGCACGGGGACGGCGGGTTCCCGGGCACCGTGGAGGCTCAGGTGACGTACCGGCTCGACCGGCACAACCGCCTGAGCATCACCTACCGCGCGACGACGGACGCGCCCACCGTCCTCAACATGACCAACCACACCTACTGGAACCTGGCCGGTGAGGGCAGCGGCGACGTGCACCGCCAGTCGCTGATGCTCAACGCGAGCCGGTTCTGCGCCGTCGACGAGAACCTGATCCCGGTGGGGGCGCCCGTGCCGGTCGAGGCGAGCCCGTTCGACTTCCGGCTGCCGACCGCGATCGGCTCCCGCATCGGCGCGGACCACCCCCAGCTGCGCACAGCGGGGGGCTACGACCACAACTGGGTGCTGGACTCCTCCGGAGCCTCCTTCGCCGCGCAGGCCTGCGACCCGGTCTCCGGGCGCCTGCTGACCCTGTGGACCAGCGAGCCGGGCCTGCAGTTCTACTCGGGCAACTTCCTGACCGAGGACCTGGTCGGTACCAGCGGGCGCCCGTACGGCCGTGGCGCCGGCTTCGCCCTGGAGGCGCAGCACTTCCCGGACTCGCCGAACCGCCATGACTTCCCCAGCACGGTGCTGAGGCCGGGTGACGTCTACCACCAGGAGACGGTGTTCCAACTGTCCACTGCGGACTGATCTACGCCGCGTGACTGCACGTGGGGCAGCTGCATTCGGCACACGTGCAGTTCGCGCACGAGTCAGTGCACCCGTCACACGCGCATTGTGCGTGGTTGCAGGTCGGGCAGTCGCATTCCGAGCAGTCGCACTGCGCGCACGAGTCCGCGCAGTGCGCACACCTGCACTTGTCGCACTCGTCGTAGTGCACACCGCGATCCGTCACGTGTTCGCGGTGCAGGTGCCCGTCGTGCAGGTAGTCGACGTGGTCCCGGTGCACGAGGGCGTCGTGGCCGCAGCCGGGACCGTGCGTGTGGCGGTGCAGTTCCGCGGGAGCGTGCTCGACAGTCGTCATAGGACAGATGCTCATATGCGCAGACGTCTATGACAAACGCAGGAGCACGGGATCATCCGTCCGGGTGACGGGACACCACAGCTCCTTTGCTGCCAGAAGCTTTACACCACAAGCACTTTTCGATTCGACGGGTGATTCGACACGACGTGAACTTCCCGGCGGGCTGTCTCGTTCAAGCGGTTGCCCACGTACCGCTCACGAAAGGGCACCCGCCGTGACAGCCGTGTTCCAGGAATCCGCCCTGTTCGACCTGTCCCCCGCCGACCGCGAACTGTTCCAGGTGTTCGGCGCCGGTCCCGTCCGGACCCCTCCGTCCGACCACGTCCACCACGCCTTCGAAACGCACGCGGCGCGGCGCCCGCACCTGACAGCCGTGGAGCACCTCGGCGATTCCCTGACCTACGGGGAGCTGGACTCGAGAGCCACGCTGCTGGCCGAGCTGCTGGTCCGGCGCGGTGTGCGCCCCGGCGACCACGTGGGACTGTTCCTGACGCGATCGATCTCCATGGTGGTGGGCATCCTTGCGGTGCTCAAGGCGGGAGCGGCCTACGTGCCGCAGGACGTGCGCATCACCCCGGAGGCCCACCTGCGGCACATCGTCCGGGCCGCGCACGTCGACGTGGTGCTCACGACGACCGCGGACGCGGCCTCGCTGCCCCCTCACCTGGCCACGATCGTCACGATCGACACCCTGCCCGACGTCAGCGCGTTCTGCCGCACCATCACGGCGGAGTCGGACATCGCCGCCGTCATCTTCACCTCCGGCACCACCGGCCGTCCCAACGGGGTGCGGGTCTCCCACGCCAACCTGTGCAACGTCCTGCTGACGGCGCCCGGTTCTCTGGGCGTCGCCCCGGGGGTCAGGGTGTCCCAGCTGCTCAACATCGCCTTCGACATGGCGATGTGGGAGATCCTCGGCACGCTCGCCAACGGCGGCACGCTGGTGATCCGCGGCGACGACCTCGCGCGGACGGCGAGCACGGTGGACGTCGTGATCGCCACGCCCAGCGTGCTGGCGACGCTGGATCCCGCCGCGTGTCAACGGGTGCGCACGGTCGCGGTCGCCGGTGAGCGCTGCCCGCAGGCCCTCGCGGACGAGTGGGCCCGCCGCGTGGCCTTCCACAACGCCTGCGGTCCCACCGAGGTCACCATCGTCAACACGGTGCACCGCTACGAACCGGGCACCGGGCAGCTCACCATCGGCAGGCCGGTGCCGAACACGACCGTCTACGTGCTCGACGACGACCTGCTGCCGTGCCCCATCGGCGCGGTCGGGGAGATGTGGGCCGGCGGGGCGTGCGTGACGGCGGGGTATCTGGGCGACCTCGACCTCACGTCGGAGCGCTACCGCCCCGATCCGTTCCTCGGCGGCGACCACCTGATGTTCCGCACGCGCGACCTCGCCAGGTGGACGCGCGAGGGCCGGCTGGAACACCGCGGCCGCACCGACGACCAGGTCAAGGTGCGCGGGTTCCGCGTCGAGCTGGACGCGGTCACCGCCGCGCTGGAACGCGCGGAGGACTGCGACCGCGCCACGACCGTGGTGCACGACGGGAAGCTCGTCGGGTTCATCAGCCCCGGCACCGCGACGCCGGAGCAGGCGCGGCGGGCGGTCTCGCAACGGCTGCCGTACTACTGCGTGCCGACGTTGATCGTCCCGGTCGACACGCTGCCGACGACCGACCGCGGCAAGGTCGACCGGCGCGCTCTGCTGTCGCATGTGGACGGACTGCGGCGGGAGCCCGTGGCATGACGCTGCACGAGGTCGTCCTGCCGCCGGCGGATCGCTCCCTCCGCGCGGTGCTGCGCCGGCGCCCGTTCACCCACCACAACCGGCTCGCCGCGACGGTCGTGCTCGCGAACCTGGTCTTCGCCGTGACCGGCGACTGGCGGGGCGAGCCGGACGTGCTGACCACGCTCGTGGTCGTCAACGTGGCCCTCGCCGCACTGGTCCGCCAGCAGCTGGTGATCAACCTGCTGTTCCGGCTGGCCACCAGCGCGCCGAAGCACTGGCCGTTGCGGGTGCGGTGGACGCTGGGCAAGGTCTACCACTTCGGTGGCCTGCACGTCGGAGCCGCCGTCTGCGCCGTGGCCTGGTTCCTCCCGCTCGCCGTCACCACGCGCGGCGCACTGCCGGTCGCGCTGAGCTGGACGATCCTCGCCCTGCTCGTCGCGATGACGGTGCTCGCGCTCCCCCGGCTCCGCGCGCGCCACCACGACCTCTTCGAGCGGTCGCACCGGTTCGGCGGCTGGACGGTGCTCGTGCTGTTCGCCGCGCTGGCCGCCGTCTCGAACCCGGTGTTCCTCTGGCCGCTCGCCCTCGTGGTGGCCAGCGTCGCGCTGCCGTGGCTCCGGCTGCGGCGCGTGCCGGTGCGGATCGTCAGTCCGTCCCCGCACGTCGCACTGGTGTCGTTCGACCACGGCGTCACGCCGTTCGCGGGCTCCTCGACGGCGGTGAGCCGCAACCCGTTGCTGGAATGGCACTCGTTCGCGAACGTCCCCGCGCCGGGACGCTCCGGCTTCCGGCTCACCATCTCCCGAGCCGGCGACTGGACGGCGAAGCTCATCGCCGACCAGCCGAGCCACCTGTGGGTGAAGGGGATCCCGACCGCGGGCGTCGGCAACATCGACAAGCTGTTCCACCGCGTGGTCTGGGTGGCGACCGGCAGCGGCATCGGCCCCTGCCTGCCCCACCTGCTCGCCCGCACCGCGCCGGCGACGCTGGTGTGGTCGACCCGCGACCCGCGCCGCACCTACGGGGACGCGCTGGTCGACGAGATCCTCGACGCGCAGCCCGGCGCCGTCGTCTGGGACACCGCCGGTCAGGGCAAGCCGGACCTGGTCGCGCTCGCGCACGACGCCTGCCGCCGCTTCGACGCGGAAGCGGTCATCTGCATCTCGAACAAACAGACCACCTGGCACGTCGTCGAAGAGCTGGAGGCCAGGGGAATCCCCGCCTACGGCGCGATCTGGGACTCGTGAGGAGACCACAGTGGACTATCAGAACCTCGTGCTCGACGAGCAGGGCGGCGTGCTGACGGTGACCGTGAACCGCCCGCACGCCCGCAACGCCCTGTCCCAGCGGACCCTCACCGAACTGCGCCACCTGCTGTCGACCCTCTCCGGTCCGCGTGCGGTCCTGCTCACGGGCTCCGAGGGACCGGCGTTCATCGCGGGCGCCGACATCCGCGAGATGGCGGCCATGACCCCGGAGGAGGGCGAGGCGTTCGGCGCGCTGGGCCAGGAGGTGACGTGCCTGCTCGAACGGCTCCCCGTCCCCGTGGTCGCCTGCGTCGACGGCTACGCGCTCGGCGGCGGCTGCGAGATGGCGCTGGCGTGCGACTTCGTCTACGCCACCCGCAAGGCCGTGTTCGGGCAGCCGGAGGTGCTCCTCGGGCTGATCCCCGGTTTCGGTGGCTGCGTCAGGTTGTTCCGGCGGGTCGGCGTGGCGCGGGCCCGCGAGATGATCTACTCCGGCCGCCGGGTGGACGCGGCGGAGGCGCACCGCACCGGCCTGGTGAACCAGGTCTTCGACACCCGCGAGGAGATGCTCGCCGCCGCACGGCTGGTGCTCGCCGACATCGCCGCCAACTCACCCGCCGCCGTCGCCGCGTGCAAGTCGGTGATCAACGCCGCGGACGGCCTGCCCGTCGGCCTGGGACTGCACGCCGAGCTCGAGGCGTTCCGGCACGCCTTCACCACCGACGACATGCGTGAGGGCACAGCGGCGTTCCTCGGCAAGCGCTCCCCGGTGTTCCGCACCTAGGCGCCCGGCCAGACGTTCTGTCTCAGAGCGGCATCGCCGCCACAAGCCCCTGAGGTTGATGAGGGGAGCTTTCATAAACCTCAGGTTTATGAAAGCTCCCCTCATCAACCTTGGGTTCGGAACGCCCTAGGCGTTTCGAACAAGACTCCTGGCTGGCTGTTTAGGAGGGGTGCGTCATCAAGAACGACCACATCGCCCTGTTGCGCGCGCTGCACGACGGCCACGCCGCCGCACTGTGGCGCTACGCCCTGCGGCTGACCGGGGACCAGCAGCTCGCCGAGGACATCGTCCAGGAGGCCCTGCTGCGCGCCTGGCGCCATCCCGAGGTCCTGGAGCAGGGTTCGTCGGCGTCC
Organism: Lentzea californiensis; assembly: GCF_024648825.1. Lineage (GTDB taxonomy): Bacteria > Actinomycetota > Actinomycetes > Mycobacteriales > Pseudonocardiaceae > Lentzea > Lentzea californiensis. The sequence goes on along the minus strand of NZ_JANBBE010000009.1, from coordinate 251,951 downwards.
AAGGCGTGGCTCTACGCCGTGGCGCGCAACTACGCCATCGACGAACGGCGCAGCGCCCGTGCCCGGTGGGAGGTCGACTCGGAGAGCCTGCCCGAACGTTCGCGGGCCGACCACACCGACTCCACGCTCGACGCCTGGCTCGTCGCCGACGCCCTGTCCACGCTCAAACCGGAGCACCGGCAGGTGATCGTGCGGGCCTACTACCGCGGCGAGTCCATCGCGGAGCTCGCCGACGCGCTGGAGGTGCCGCAGGGCACCGTGAAGTCGCGGCTGCACTACGGCCTGCGGGCGCTGAGACTGGCCTTGCAGGAGAACGGGGTCACAGGGCGGTGAACACACCGGATCCGTTCCGGGAGTGGGACGGCGCCTACGTCCTGGGGGCGCTGTCGACCGCGGAACGGCTGGCCTACGAGCAGCACCTCGCGCAGTGCGCGTCGTGCGAGCGCGAGGTCTGCGGGCTCGCGGGGGTGACGGCCCTGTTGTCACGCGTGCCGGAGGCGTGGGCGTTGCAGTCGCTGGGCACCGAACCGGAAGTGCCCGCCGCCGTCCTGCCCCGGCTCGTCCGGGCAGCGCGGCGGCGTCACCTCCTGGTCACGGCGGCGGCGGTCCTCGTCGCCGCCGTGACCGGCGCGGTGCTCAGTGCGCTGTTCTGCTGCTACCTCTGAGCTGTCACGGCGTGGACAGCTCGAAGCGCTGCACGCCCACCGAGCCGCCGAGCGCCTGCGTGGCGTGGTTGAAGACGCCGAACCGGTAGCCCATGAAGAACTGCCAGTCGCTCTTCAGCGTGAAGCCGCTGCCCAGCGACGTGAAGTTCACGCCGTCCGTGCTGTAGGAGAACCGGGCCTGCCGTCCGCTGCCCGGTCTGATGTCGGCGTTGGCGCGCAACCAGATCCGCGTGCCGGTGAGGTTCGCGCTCGCGACCTCGGTGCCGGTGCCGGTGGTGTTCCAGCTGCTGTCCATGGTCAGGCCGTTGACCACGACCACGCGGTTGCGGCCGCTGTCGCGCTTGACCCCGATCCACGCCGAGGAGTCGCGCAGCATCGCCAGGCCGGTGCGGTCGCCGTCGCGCATCGATGCGAGGTCGAGCGTGACGGTGGCCGTCGAGGTCGGGCCCTGTATTCGGTGGGTGAGGGTGTTGCGGGCGTTGTACAGGTCGTTGGTGACGGTCGCGGTGGACAGCCGCAGACCGTTGTTGACGCTGTACTTCGTGGTGTCCGGGTTGTGGTTCCACTCCCACTGCGGCCCGAGTCTCGTGCCGTCGAAGGTGTCCACCCCGGTCATGGGTTTGACCTGGCGCGGTGGCGGGGGCAGGTTCGGCATCGGGTAGTTCGCGCCCCAGCCGCCGTTGACGGTGGTGATGCGCGGCCAGCCGTCGGAGGTCCAGGTGATCGGCGCGAGCACCGGCACTCGGCCGCCGGGGTAGGCGTCCACGAACGCCATGTAGTACCAGTCGCCGTTCTGCGTCTGCACCATGCCGCCCTGGTGCGGGACTCCCCCGCCCTGGATGGGCGTGGGCATGTTCAGCAGCACCTGCTGGACGGTGTAGGGGCCCCACGGGCTCGACGACTTGAGCACGTACTGGCCGTTCGCCGGCCTGGTCAGCCAGATGTAGTAGCTGCCGTTGCGCTTGTAGAACCGCGCGCCCTCCAGCGTGCCGATGTTGGACGGCGTCTGGAACACCTGCTGCGACCGCACTTCCGACTTCCCGTCCGCCGACAGCTGCGCGACGCTGATCGTGGTGTTGCCGTACGCGACGTACATCGTGTCGTTGTCGTCGACCAGCATTCCCGCGTCGTAGTAGCACTTGTTGATGGTGGAGTGCTTCGACCACTGCCCGTCCACGGCCGCGGCGGTGTAGATGTGGGTCTGGGCGAAGTCGATGCACCCGCCCCAGTAGAAGGTGTTGTTGCTCTTGCGGTGGTTGAGGAACGAAGCCCAGATCCCCCGCACGTAACCCCGGCCGCCGTTGAGGTCGTACTTGGAGCCGAAGTCCAGGCGTGGCACGGAGTGTCCGGCGAACTCCCAGTTGACGAGGTCGTAGGAACGCAGGATCGGCGCCCCCGGCGAGTAGTGCATGGTCGACGCCGAGTAGTAGTACGCGTCACCCACGCGGATGATGTCGATGTCCGCGAAGTCCTGCCACAGCACCGGGTTGCCGAACGAGGCGGGCAGGGGCGTCGACGTCGTCGTGGTCGTCGTCGTGGTGGTGGTCGTCGGATCCGTGCCGCCGTTGCAGGTGGTTCCGTTGAGGCGGAACGACACCGGGTCGGCGTTGGCGGAGCCGGACGTGGCGTTGAACCCGAAGTCCACCTTGCCGCCGGCGGGCACGGAGCCGTTGTAGGAGGCGTTGCGCGCGCTGACCTGGCCGCCGCTCTGCGTGATCACGGCGTTCCAGTGCTGCCCGACCTGCTGGCCGGAGGCGTACGCCCACTCGAGCGTCCAGGCGGTGATCGCGTCACCGGTGTTGGTGATGGACACGGAGGCGCCGAAGCCGCCCTGCCACTCGGAGGTCTTGGTGTAGGTGACCGAACAGCCGGGAGCGGCCTGCGCGGTCGTGCTGGCGGCGAGTCCGGCGGCCACCAGCGTGAGGGCGGACACCGCCGCCGCGACGGGAGCCCATCTCATGATCGTGACCACCTCTGGTTGGTCTGGCCGTTGCAGGTCCACAGCACCAGCTTCGAGCCGTTGCCGGTCGCGGCCCGTTCGACGTCGAGGCACAGCCCGGCGTTCGTGTTGCGCAGCGTCCCGTCGGAGCCCAGCGTCCAGCGCTGGTTCGCCTGACCGTTGCACTGCCAGACGATGACCCTCGTGCCGGTGGCGGTGCCCTGGTCGTACGCGTCGAGGCACTTGTCGCCGAACACGCGGACCTCACCGTTCGTCCAGGACGTCCACCGCTGGGAGGCCGGGGTGAGGCAGTCCTGGATCACGACCGCGGCCCCTGCCGCCGTGGACCCGTTCTCGACGTCGAGGCAGCGGTTCGACCCGGCTCCGCGCAACCGGGAGGTGGTGTTCTGCAGCGGATTGCCGCCGGTCACCCGGAACGCGGTGACGCCGTGCGCGGGCACGGACGCGGAGATCGCTCCCGACGTGCTGGACGTGCCGCCGGTCCAGAGGTCCGTCAGCGTGAAGCTGCTGCCGGACAGGCCGATCTGGGCGGCCGTGGTGGCGATGGTCGCCGTGCCGCCGCCCCGGTTGAACAGGCCGACGGCGACCGAGCCGTCCGCGAGCGGTTTGGCGAACACCTCGGTGGCGCCGTCGTCACGCACCCGGCGGCCGCCCGCGCCGAGACTGTCCTGGTTCACGGTGATCAGGCGCTGGTTGCGCAGGACCGCGCTGACGTCGGCGGACATGGTGCGGATGTCGTTGCCCGCCATGAGCGGCGCCGCCATCAGCGACCACAGCGTGAAGTGCGACCGCGACTCGGTGAGCGTGAGGCCGGGGCGTCCGACGACGAGCATGTCCGGGTCGTTCCAGTGGCCGGGACCGGACTGCACGGCGAGCGGGGCGGTGATGTCGACGACGTTGCCCACGCCCATCGGGTAGCTGTTGGTGTTGCCGTTCTGCCAGATGTCCAGCAGGTCCTCGGTGGTGCGCCACAGGTCGGCGACCTCGCTCCAGTCGTACCTGTCGCCGGTGGGGGCGTGGAAGCTGTTGGAGTTGATGCTGTAGACGATCGGGCGGCCGGTGGCGCGCAGGGCGTCGCGCATGATCGTGAACCGGGCGATCTGCTCGTCCCGGGTGCCGGCGCCCGAGCACCAGTCGTACTTCAGGTAGTCGACGCCCCACGACGCGAAGATCCGCGCGTCCTGGACCTCGTGGCCCTTGCTGCCGGTCGAACCGGGGTGCGCGCCGGTGCCCTGCGCGCACGTCTTCTCGTTCGGCGCCTGGTAGATGCCGAACTTCAGGCCGCGGCCGTGGATGTAGTCGCCCAGCGCCTTCATCCCGCTCGGGAACTTCGACGGGTGCGCCCGCAGGTTGCCGGCGGAGTCGCGCTGCGGGTCGAACCAGCAGTCGTCCACGACGACGTACTGGTAGCCGGCGTCGCGCATGCCCGACGACACCATCGCGTCGGCGGCCTGGCGGACCTGGCCCTCGGTGATGCCGCAGCCGAAGCTGTTCCAGCTGTTCCAGCCGAGCGGTGGCGTGAGCGCCGGGCTGCCGGGAGCGGCGGTGGTGGTGGCGGGGTTCGCGGTGACGGTCGCCATCGCCGCCAGCAGGACGGCGGCGAGGTGCGTGAGTTTCCTGGACCAGGAGGGCATCGTTGCCCCTTTCTCGCAGGGGGACGCCGCCGGTGCGCGTGCCCGGCGGCGTCGGTCCTGCACTCAGCAGGTCGAGTTGGTCTGGGTCAGCAGGCCGAGCCGCCAGGGCAGCCGGTTGTAGTCACCGCCGGCGTTGGGATCCATGCCCTGGTAGAGGTAACTGAGCTTGCAGGGGCTGATCTCCATGGTCTGGTCGACGTTCGTGCGCACCATCTCGCCGTGACTGATGTCGCGGGTCCACTGTCCACCCGGGAACGTGACGTTGTTCGAGCGGGCGAACGGGTTCGACTCGCTCTCGGCCAGCCCCGTCCACGGACCGGTGATCGAGGGCGCGGTCCAGGAGCGGAACCAGCGGCGGCCGTCCGTGCCGATCGCCTCGTGCACCAGGAACCACTGGTTCTTCCCGGCGATCTTGTAGACGTTGGACGCCTCGAACAACCGGTTGCGGTTGCTGTCCTGCATGGCGATCACCGTGTTGGTGAAGCCGTTCGGGAACTGCGCGAGGCCGGTCTCCGACCTGTAGAGGTGGCCGTTGTCGTCGGAGGAGAACAGGTAGCACTTGGCGGTGTCGCACACCGTCCAGAAGTCGACCCAGTAGCCGTTGCCGATGTTGTCGCGGATGATCTGCGGCATCCCGCCGGCGTAGAAGTTCTTCGGCGTGGACCACGACGCCGGGTTGGCGATGTCCGTGGTCGTGGAGTACGACGCGTTGTCCCCGGTCTGGTAGACGAGGTACCAGAGGCGTTGCGGCGCGAAGTAGAACACCTGCGGCGCCGCCCGGTACCCGCCTCCGATGCCGGAGCGGTCGAGGTAGTAGTGCGGTGCGGCCGATGCCTGCGACCAGTCGCTGAAACTGGTGTACATCAGGTTGTAGCCGTTGGTGTAGGTCGACGCGAACACGTGGTACTTGCCGTTGTGGTAGACGACGCTCGGGTCCTTCACCGCGACGTTCGCGTGCGTGGCGTCCGGCTTCGGACCGATCAGCACACCGCTGGAGTTCCAGCGGAAGCTCGACGGCAGGTTGCCCACGGGCGGGTTGCCCGTCGTGGTCGTGGTCGTGGTCGTCGTGGTGGTAGTGCTGGTGGTGGGGCCGACGTCGCCGGTGCACAGGGTTCCGTTGAGCGTGAACGCCGTGGGGTTCGGGTTGGTCGTGCCCGTGGAGGAACCGTTGAACCCGAACTCGACCCGGCCGCCGGTGGGGATCGCCGCGTTGTACGAGACGTTGCGGACGGTCACCTCGCTCCCGGACTGGGTCGCCTCGGCGTTCCAGGCCTGCTTCACCTGCTGGCCAGCGGAGAAGCTCCAGGTGAGGGACCAGCCGTTGACGGCGTCGCCCAGGTTGGTGACGCTGACGTTCGCCGTGAAGCCACCGTCCCACTGCGACGGTGCGGAGTAGGTCACCGAACAGCCCGGTGCGGCAGCGGCGGGGGGCACCGCCACCGCGGCGAGCGTGGACACCGCGATGAGCGGCACGGCGGCGACGGCCGTGAGCAGGGCTCGTCGTGATGTGAACGATCGTGCGAAGAACATGATCACCCTTCGTCGTCGGAGGGAGCAGGGATCACGCGCCGGCGCAGGTGGCGGTTCCGACCGCCGCCGCACCGGGACCGGACGCGAGGAAGCCGAACGTCGCCGAGGCGCCGGGGCTGATCGAGCCGTTGTAGGGGGCGTTGGTGACCGTGACCGAACCACTGGCGGCGCCGCCCCAGATCTGCGACACGGTGTGCCCGTTGGGAAGCGTGAACTTGACCGTCCAGCCGGTGATGGGGGACGCGGCCGGGTTGGCGACCGTGACCTCGGCCTGGAAACCACCGTTCCAGGTGCCCGTGACGCTGGACGTGGCGGTGCAGGTGCCGCCGGGCGCGGGAGGATCGCCGATGCTGCCGGGAACCGACGACAGCGCGTTGAACCAGACCGTCGCCATCTTGGCGTAGCCGGCCGCGTTCGGGTGGATGCCGTCGGGCAGGTCGGAGATCGGCACCGCCGGGTACATGTCCACGACGTGCACCTTCTTGCCGGCCGCCGCCTTCGCCCGCAGCAGCGGGACGATGGCGGCGTTGTAGCCGCGCACGGTGGAGTCGGCGAAGCGGATCGGGATGATGGTCGAGACGAACACGGTCGCGCCCGGTGCCTGCGCGGTGATCTTGTCCACCAGCGCGGAGAGCCGCCGCGGCGCACCGGCCGGGTCGCTGCCGTACATGTCGTTGGTGCCGATGTGCAGCAGGATCGTGCGCGGGGTGTAGGTCCTCAGCCAGTTCACGACGTTCGCGTCGACCTGCGCGATGGTCCAGCCGGGATGCCCCTCGTGGTTGCGGTCGGGCATGGAGCCCGGCCCGTCCGCGAGCGAACCCACGAAGTCGACGGTGCGTCCGGCGGCACGCAGCTTCGTGCCGAGGTCGAGGCGGTAGCCGCCGATGGAACCGCCCTGGGTGATGGAGTCACCCAGCGGCATCACCCGCACCGGGTCGACGAAGGCGGCCGGATCATCCACAGTGGACTGTTCGGCGAAGGCGGGTGACGCCGCCAGCAGGACGGCGATCAGCGCACCGCACAACGCTTTGAGCGGGCTCGGCATGATGAGCCTTTCGACGAGCGGTCAGCGGCGGGGCGGCTTCCAGTGGCGTGACACAGAACGTCGGCGGCGTATCCGCGTTCAGCAGGATCCGTCGCGGCACCTCCCCCACGCCCCCGTACAACCAGTACGAGGACGTGGGGGAGGCACCACGACACACCCGTCTGACCACGAATACACCGGCAACGTTCTGAGCCACGCCACTAGCAATGTAGAAGACCCCGTCACGCCGGGTCAAAGCTAAATGTGAGCGCTAACCTTTAGCAGAACGGCGTTCAGGCGCGTCCATCACCCGACCAGACGCCTTCGTTCTGTTAACGCGAACATATAGCCGTTCACGGCTGCGGCCGCGCGACCGAACCACCCTCGCGCACCGGCATCGGCACCCGGCGGATCAGCGGGGGGCGGGCGCCGCGTCCCCGCCGTCCCAGCATCTCCACCAGCACCTCGACCGCCTGCACGCCGAGCTCGTGGTGCGGCATGGCGATGGTGGTCAGCCGCGGACGCATCCACGACGCGACGGGGTGGTCGTCGAACCCGAGCACGGAGACGTCGCCCGGCACCGAGAGCCCGGCCTCCCCGAGCGCCTGGTAGGCCCCGAACGCCAGGCGGTCGTCGAAGCACACCAGCGCCTTGGGCAGGTGGCGGCGCAGCAGTTCCCTGGTCGCGTCGTAGCCGGCCTCGGGTGTCCACCTGGGACAGCGGTGCGCGCTGACCACCTCGACGCCCGCGACCGCGAACACCTCGCGCAGTCCCATTAGGCGTTGCACGGCCGCGATGCTGTGGGGCGGGACGTCGTAGGAACCCGGCCCCGCGCCGATCAGGTGCACACCGTGGCGGTGCCCGGCATCGACCAGGAGGCGCGCCGCCGAACGTCCGCCCTGCACCTCGTCGGACACCACCGACGGGATGGCCGAACGGGCGCCGGCGGTCGCGTTGAGCAGGACGGCTGGCCCGTGGTGCAGGCGTTCCGGCACCGCGATCGCCCTCGTGTGCGTTGTGGCGAGCACGATGCCGTCCGCGCGCCGGTCGCGCATCGCCTCGACCAGCGACCGCTCGAGTCCCGGGTCCCCGCCGGTCTCCCCGGCGAACAGCATGAAGCCGTGCCGGTAGGCGGCCTCCACCGCGCCTTTCACCACCTCGCCGGCCAGTCCGGACGAGGTGACGGTGTCGAGCACGAACCCGATCGTCCGCGAAGGCCCCGGCCGGGGCCCGCTCACCAGCACACCGCGCCGGTAGCCCAGCTCCTGGGCCGTGGAACGGACCCTCCGCTCGGCGTCCTCGGAGATGCGTAGTTCACGCGCGCGTCCGGTCAGCACGAGCGATGCCGTCGTCACCGACACCCCGCTCGCCGCCGCGACGTCGGCCAGGGTCACGCGAGTTCGTCCCACAGCAGATCCGCCTCCCGTGCCGTGCGGGCCCGGCCGTGTTCCGGCCGGATGTTCCACGAAATGGTTGTGGTCACACGCCTTCCGCCGAACGGCCCTGGCGGAGGGGACCGTCCGGCGACGAGCGCTCTACCTCTTCAGGCGGCCGGGGTCGCCCGCCTCACCGCGGCGCACGAGCCACGCCTCGGTGATGTGGGTGAACATGGCCTGCGCCGCACCGGCGCCGTCGTGGGCGGCGATGCGTTCGAAGATGCGGCGATGCCCCTTGTTGGACGCCGTGCACATGTCCCGGCCGCTGCGGCCGTGGTAGCCGGCGGAGCCGAGGACCTGGCTCTCCAGCGAGCGCACGACGCCACGGGCGATGCGGTTACCCGAGGCCTGCATGATCGTGTCGTGGAACAGGCGGTCGTGCTCCTCGTAGGTGGCGGTGTCGCCGACGAGCTCGTCCATCCGGTCCACCAGGGCGCGCAACCGGTCCAGGACGTCCTCGCCGGCGGTGCGCGCGGCCACCTGTGCCATGTCCGACTCGAGCAACCGGCGTGTCACCACCAGGTCGTCGAGGATCGAGAGGCTCTCGTCCCCGGCGACGGCGGCGGCGAGCACCAGCTCGTCGAGCATGTTCCACTGCGCCATCGGGGTGACCGTGGTGCCGGCACCCTGGCGCACCCGCACCAACCCCTTCTCCTGCAGGACCTTCACCGCCTCGCGGATCACCGTCCTGCTCACCGAGAAGGTCTCGCACAGCACCGGCTCGGGCGGGAGCGTGGCGCCAGGGGCATAGGTGCCGCGCACGACGCGTTGCACGAGCTCGGCGGTGACCGCGACGGCCAGGCTCGCTGGTCTCCGCGTCCATCCGGGGATCTCGGCCGCACCCTGTTCCGGACGTGTCACCGACATCTCGCCTCCGTTGCGCCGCAACCTGTTGCCAGGGCCCGACAGTATACGTAACACCATTGACGTCACACGTCATACGAGTTACGTTCACGTTGTTCCTGAACCGGCCCGGACGCCCGGTCCTCCCGTCCACGGAGACCCGTCCGCACGCCCCGTTCCACGGTGCCGTCGCCGCGAAGTCCTCCGGCCGCCGCGTTCCCCGGCACGACGAAACCCGAACGTCCACACAGGACGCGAGCTGTCCCGTCCGCCGCAGCGGGAGAGGTGATCAGGCCACACCCACCAGGAGGTCACTTGTCCACGTCCTCGTCACCCGCCGCACGCGGGCGGATCGCACTCGCCGCCACCGCGGCGGTGATCGCCGCCCTCGCCACCGCTCCCCCGGCAACCGCTGCCACCACAACCCTTCACGCCTCTCCGACGGGCACCGGCACCGCCTGCACCGCCGCGGCGCCGTGCTCGTTGCTCGGAGCGCAGGCCGCGGTGAGGTCCCGCAACACGTCCATGTCCGGTGACATCGTCGTGGAGCTGGCCGGTGGGACCTACCGGCTCACCGCGCCGTTCCGGCTCACCGCGGCGGATTCCGGCAGCAACGGGTACCGCGTGCTGTGGCAGGCCGCCACGTCGGCGCGTCCCGTCATCAGCGGTGCCAGGGCGGTCACCGGGTGGTCGCTGGCCGACGCCGGCAAGAACATCTGGCGGGCAGGCGTCGGCACCGGCGTCGAAAGCCGCCAGCTGTACGTCAACGGTGCCATCGCCACACGTGCACGCACTCAGGTGAACCGCGCCGACTTCACGTTCACCGACACCGGCATGCGCTTCTCGAACAGTTCGCTGAACTACCTCAACAACCTGGCGAACCAGAACCGCGTCGAGGTGGAGAGCGTCAACTCGTTCACCGACCGCTACTCACCGGTGCAAAGCATCGCGGGCAACTTCCTCACGATGCAACAACCCGCGTGGAACAACAACACCTTCGGCTACGACACGCTCAGCAAACCGCACCGGGCCGGACCGCTGTACCTGGCGAACGCGTACGAGTTCCTCGACGCGCAGGGCGAGTGGTACATCAACCCCGGCGCGGGCGCGCTCTACTACATCCCGCTCGCCGGGCAGACCATGAGCAACGTCAGCGTGGAACTGCCGGTGCTGCAGTCACTGGTCAACGTCGGCGGCACGTACGACGCTCCGGCGCGCGACATCACGTTCGGCGGCATCACCTTCACCGGCACGTCGTGGCTCGGGCCCAGCAGCAACCAGGGGTTCGCCGACCAGCAGACCGGCGCCTACATGGCGGGCAACCAGAACTGGCCCGCCGACCGGATCAACTCGTGCCAGCAGGGCTGTGCGCAGTTCGAGGCGGCGCGGCCGCACTGGTCCCAGATGCCCGCGGCCGTCCAGGTTTCAGCGGCCAGCGGCATCACCTTCACCGACTCGCAGTTCGTCAACCTCGGCCAGACCGCGATCGGCATCGGCAACGACGCCAACGCGCACGCCAGCGGTGTCGGCCTGGGCGCGTCCGGCATCACGGTCACCAGGTCGGAGATCGCGCGCAACTCGGCGGGCGGCGTCGTGGTCGGGGGCGTGCGAGCCGACGCGCACCACCCGGGCGACCAGCGGATGGTCAACCGGAACATCACGGTCAGCCACAACCGCATCCACGACATCGCCGTCGAGTACCGCGGCAACGTGTCGGTGCTCAACACCTACGTCAGCACGGCGACCGTGTCCCACAACGAGATCTACAACCTGCCGTACTCCGGACTGTCCCTCGGCTACGGCTGGGGCGCCAACGACGCGGGCGGCAGCAACCACTACGCGAACCGCGGTCTGTACAACTACCAGCCGCGGTACTCCACGCCCACCACAGCGTCCAACAACAAGCTCATCAACAACTACGTCCACGACATCATGCAGCAGATGACCGACGGCGGCTGCATCTACACGCTCGCCTGGAACCCGAACGCGGAGATCAGCGGCAACCACTGCCTGCGCACCAACGGGTGGTTCGGGCTCTACTTCGACGAGGGCTCCAAGTACTACCGCGCGACCGGCAACGTCTTCTCCTCCACCGGCACGTGGGCCACCGCCAACTACTGGGGCGGCGAGAACATGGGCAACTGGACGCTCACCGGCAACTGGTCGACCAACAACAGCACCAACGTGACCAATGGCGACCGCGGCAACGTGGTCAACGGCAACGTCGTCGTCTCCGGCGGCAACTGGCCGTCCGGCGCCCAGGCCGTGATCGCCAACGCGGGACCGGGCGGTACCGGCGGTGGCCGGGAGAACGTCACGGTCGTCGGAAGCCAGTCGGGCCGTTGTCTCGACGTGGCCGCGACGAGCAACAACACCCAGGCGAGGCTCTGGGACTGCAACGGCGGCACGGACCAGCGCTGGAACCACACGGCCGGCAGGCAGCTCACCGTGCAGGGCAAGTGCCTCGACGCCTCCGGTGGAGGAACCGCCAACGGCACCGCGGCGATCCTGTGGGACTGCCACGGCGGCGTGAACCAGCAGTGGAACGCCAACGGCGACGGCACCATCACCGGCGCGCAGTCGGGGCTGTGCCTCGACGCCAGCGGCAACGGCACCGCGAACGGCACGCTGATCCACCTCTGGGCCTGCCACGGCGGGACGAACCAGCAGTGGAGCCTGCGCGGCTGACAAGGCGAGGTCCCCGCACCACCCGGTGCGGGGACCCGTTGGTCGCCTCAGGAGCAGGCGACGCCGTTCAACACCGCTGAGGAGAACGGAGGCGTGCCACCGTTGTAGCTCGCGTTGAACCCGATGCTCAGCTGCGCACCGGCGCCCAGCGAGCCGTTCCAGGCCGTGTTCGTCACGCGGACCTCGTCGCCCGTGTCGCTCCACGTGCCGTTCCAGCCCTGCGTGACGGACACGCCGGGAGCGGAGAAAGAGAACGTCCAGCCGTTGACCGCCTGGCCGCGGTTCTCGATCACGATCTCGCCGGTGTAGCCGCCCTGCCACTGGCTGACGACGCGGTGGGTCGCCTTGCAGCCGCCGGGGTTGCCGCCACCCGTGGTGGTAGTGGTCGTCGTGGTCGTGGTGGTGGTCGTCGTCGTGGTGATCGGGCCCGCCGCCATCGCGAGCTCGTAGGCGCGCTGCGGCACGAACTGACCGGCCGGCGCGATGCAGCCGTCGGACTCACCCGGCAGCTTGACCCACAGGAACGCCTCGATCTTCGAGTCGCCCGTGTTCGTCGTGCTGGGCGTGCCGATCGCGCGTCCCGCCGGGTCGCACCACTCGCTGCCGTTCGGGCCGTTGCCGTTGCGGCTCGTGTCGACCACGGCCTTGAGACGGCTGTCGCCGACGGCGTTGAGCACGTTCTTGGCGAAGTTGACCGAGTCGGACGTGGAACGGTAGTTCGACACGTTCGTCGAGATGCCGTCGGCGCTGTTGGAGACGTCCGCGGCGCGCAACCGGTTCGCGGCCTCGGACGGGCTCAGCCACGCGGAGTGCCCGATGTCGAAGTACACCTTCGCCTGCGCGGAGCCGGACTTGAGCTTCTTGCCGGCGTAGGCCATGGACGCCCTGGTCTGGTTCTGCTGGTCCGCGTTCTGACAGCTGGTCATCAGCGGCAGCACGTCCGGTTCGAGCACGATCGTCGCCGGACGGCCGGCCAGGCCCGCGGCCACCTCGTCCACCCAGGCCCGGTAGGCCTCGTGGGAGGAGGCACCGCCGCCGCTGGCTCCTCCGCAGTCTCGGTTGGGGATGTTGTAAACCACCAGGATCGGGATCTTGCCGGCGGAGGCCGCCGCGCCGACGAACGAGCTGATCTCCGACCGCACCGTGGAGGTGTTGGTCGTGGTGTACCAGCGCGCCTGGGGCACCGACGCGATGCGGTCGCGGATGACCGCCGCGCGCGAGTCTCCCGGGTTGGAGGCGACCCACCTGGCGCCGGAGCTCGACGGGTCGACGTAGAACGCCGACTCGGCCGCGTTGACGGCCGTGCCGCCGCCGACCACCAGGGTGGTGATCCCGGCGACGAGCGCGGACGCGAACAGGCACGCGCCCGCCGCCCGCCTCCTCGGTGCCGTCGTGACTTCTCGGGACGGAACAGTTGCTGTCATTCAAGTCCTCGCAGCGTCGTTGCCATGGGGAAAGGGGGCGATGCGTGAGAGCGCTCTCACGGGCAGCGCGCGAAACGTGCGGCGCACAGCCGAGCACTCGGTCCGCCTCGGACCGGCATCGCGGAAAAGCGAATACGAGTTCGGGTCAACGTAGCCTCGGAACACCACTCCGTCAACGCTAAAAATGTTAGCGCTAACTTTAGCCAAATGCGGTTTCAATGCCGTTCGACGATCGCATTCAAACGGTTTGACGTTTGCACTGGGAGCGCTCCCCTACATTCGTACGCCGATCGAGTCAACCTGCTGTCGAATTCGACAGTGCGTTCTTGTGAGCGTGAACAGTGAGCTGAGACACTTCTTGTCGCTCAACGGGATCCGGCACTGGCGCACCGGACCTCGTGAGCTGACCCTGCCCATCACACCCCGCAACGGGTGTTCCGGCGAAAGCGTGAATGATGAGACTGACATCGAAGTCAGTGGCTCTGATCCCGATCATTGCCACGGTCGCGACTGTGGTAATCGGCGCCACCCTGATCGCACCTCCCGCCGCGAACGCGGCGACCACCCTCGGCGCGGCCGCCCAGCAGAGCGGTCGTTACTTCGGTACCGCGGTCGCCGCGGGCAGGCTCGGTGACTCGACCTACACCGGGATCTTGAACCGCGAGTTCGACATGGTCACGGCCGAGAACGAGATGAAGATGGACGCGACCGAGCCGAACCAGAACCAGTTCAGCTACGGCAACGCCGACCGGATCGTGAACCTGGCGCGCAACCAGGGCAAGCGAATCCGCGGACACGCACTGGCATGGCACTCGCAGCAACCCCGCTGGATGGAGAACATGTCCGGCACCGCTCTGCGCAACGCGATGCTGAACCACGTCACGCAGGTCGCGACCTACTACCGGGGCAAGATCTACGCCTGGGACGTGGTGAACGAGGCCTTCGCCGACGGCAGCGGCGGCGGACGCCGTGACTCCAACCTGCAGCGCACCGGCAACGACTGGATCGAGGCCGCCTTCCGCGCGGCACGGGCCGCCGATCCCGGCGCGAAGCTCTGCTACAACGACTACAACACCGACGACTGGTCGCACGCCAAGACCCAGGGCGTGTACCGGATGGTGCAGGACTTCAAGTCCCGCGGTGTGCCGATCGACTGCGTCGGCCTGCAGTCCCACTTCAACTCGCAGAGCCCGGTACCCTCCAACTACCAGACCACCCTGCAGAACTTCGCCAACCTCGGCGTCGACGTGCAGATCACCGAACTGGACATCGAGGGCTCCGGTAGTTCCCAGGCGTCGAACTACGACCGCGTGACGCGGGCCTGCCTCGCCGTGACGCGGTGCACCGGCATCACCGTGTGGGGCATCCGCGACACCGACTCGTGGCGCGCCTCCGGCACCCCGCTGCTGTTCGACGGCAACGGCAACAAGAAGGCCGCGTACAACTCGGTGCTCGACGCGCTCAACGCGGGCGGCCCCGGTCCGACGTCCACCACGACGACGACCACTACCACCACCACGAGCAACGACCCGGGTACCGGCGGCTGCACGGCGGCGGTGTCGCTGAACCAGTGGAACGGTGGTTTCGTCGCGACGATCAAGGTCACGGCCGGCTCCAGCGCCCTGCGCGGCTGGAGGGTCACCACCACGCTGTCGAACGGCACGGTCACCAGTTCGTGGAGTGCCAACGGAAGCGGCACCAGCGGAACCGTCAACTGGTCCAACGTGGACTACAACGCCAACGTGCCCGCCGGCCAGTCCACCGAGTTCGGTTTCCAGGGCAACGGCAGCGGAGCAGGGCTGAACCCGTCCTGCACCGCGAGCTGACTCCGCACCACACGACCGGCAAGCTCCGGCGGACGGGTGACCGTCCGCCGGAGCGCCCTGCCCTGGGAAGAAGATGATGGTCAAGACACGAAGGCTTTGGGCGAGCATCGCCCTGGTGGTGGGCACGGTCCTGACGGTGGTCTCGCCGGTGAAGGCGGACAACCCGATCGTGCAGCACATCTACACGGCCGACCCGGCGCCGTTGGTCCACAACGGACGGGTCTACCTCTACACCGGTCACGACGAGGACGGCTCGACCTGGTTCACCATGAAGGAGTGGCGGGTCTGGTCCTCGGCCGACATGGTGAACTGGACCGACCACGGCTCTCCCCTGAACATCGCCTCGTTCAGCTGGGCGAAACAGGACGCGTGGGCGGGCCAGGCCGTGGAACGCAACGGCAAGTTCTACTGGTATGTCCCCGTCGTCACCAAGGCCACCGGCCGCCCGGCCATCGGTGTCGCCGTCGCCGACAGCCCCACCGGCCCGTTCCGCGACGCCCTCGGCCGCCCCCTGGTGGAGAACGGCGAGATCGACCCGTCCGTCATGATCGACGACGACGGCCAGGCCTACCTGTACTGGGGCAACCCCAACCTCTCCTACGTCCGCCTCAACGCCGACATGACGTCCTACTCGGGCGGCATCAACAGGATCCCGCTCACCACCGCGGGGTTCGGCACCCGCACCGGCGACCCTAACCGGCCCACCCTCTACGAGGAAGGCCCCTGGGTCTACAAGCGCAACGGCCTCTACTACAACGTCTTCGCCGCCAAGTGCTGCTCGGAGTTCATCGCCTACTCCACCTCCCCCGGACCGACTGGACCGTGGACCTACCGCGGCACCGTGATGGCCACGCAGGGCAGCAGCTTCACCAACCACCCCGGCATCATCGACTTCAAGGGCAGCTCGTACTTCTTCTACCACAACGGCGCCCTGCCCGGCGGTGGCGGCTTCACCCGCTCCGTCGCCGTCGAGAAGTTCACCTACAACGCCGACGGCACCATCCCGTCCCTCACCATGACGACGACCGGACCACCGGCGGCGGACACCCTCAACCCCTACGCACGTCAGGAAGCCGAGACCATCGCCTGGGGCAACGGCATCGAGACCGAGGCCTCGAGCGAAGGCGGCATGAACGTCGGCTACATCAACAACGGCGACAACATCAAGGTCAAGAACGCCGCCTTCGGCAACGGCGCCTCGACGTTCACCGCGCGAGTCGCGTCCACCGTCGCGGGAAGCTCCGTCGAGGTGCGCAGCGGCAGCCCGACCGGCACTCTCGCCGGCCGCTGCACGGTGCCCAGCACCGGCGGCTGGCAGGCGTGGACCACGGTCACCTGCCCGGTGAGCGGGCTGACCGGCACGCGTGACCTCTACCTGAGGTTCAGCGGTGGCAGCGGTTATCTGCTCAACATGAACTGGTGGCAGTTCAGCGGAGGGAGCTCGTCATGAGCAACACGAACCGGGCGAGCCTCGACGGACTCAGCCTCGCCGGCATCATCGCGGCCGTGCTGGTGCTGGTCGCGGCGGTCGCGATCTCACTCGTGCCACAGCCGGCGCAGGCCGCATCTCTGGTGCGGGTCACCAGCTTCGGCACCAACCCGACCGGCCTGAACATGTACGTCTACGCACCTGACCGGCTCGCGGAACGCCCGGCCCTGCTGGTGATGGTGCACTACTGCACCGGTTCCGCGAGCGCGGTGCACAACGGTGGCGGACGCGACTACGTCACGGCCGCGGACCGCAACGGGTACGTGATCATCTACCCGGAGGCCACCAGGGACGGGCACTGCTTCGACGTGTCGACCCAGAACGCGTTGCGCCGCAACGGAGGCAGCGACTCCACGGGAATCATGTCGATGGTGTCGTACGCGCGCCAGCGCTACAACGTGGACCCGGAGCGCATCGTCGTGTCGGGCATCTCGTCCGGCGCGATGATGACCAACGTGCTGGCCGCCCAGTACCCGGACGTGTTCAGCGCCGGCGCGGCCTTCGCGGGCGTCCCGGCGGGCTGCTTCGCGACGACGGACGGGTCGATGTGGAACAGCCAGTGCTCGGGCGGAACCCTGCTGAAGACCCCGCAGCAGTGGGGAGACCAGGCGAGGGCGATGTACCCCGGCTACACCGGGCGCTACCCGCGGATGCAGCTGTGGCACGGCACCGCCGACACGACGCTGGCGTACCCGAACTTCGGTGAGGCGCTCGACCAGTGGACGAACGTGCACGGGGTGAGCAGGACGCCGACGACCACCGACCAGCCGCAGGCGAACTGGACCCGCACCCGCTACGGCACCGGCACGCCGGCCGTCGTCGAGGGCATCAGCGCGCAGGGCACCGGGCACGACGTGCCGACGGCGGGGATGGTCGCGCACGCCATCACCTTCCTCGGCTTGGACCGCCCGCCCACGACGACCACCACCACCACGACCACGACGACCACCACGACACCGCCGCCGTCCCAGGGCTGCTCGGTCAAGGCAGTGGTCAACGCCTGGAACACCGGCCTCACCGAGACGATCACCATCACCAACACGTCCTCGGCACCGGTGAACGGCTGGGAGCTGCAGTTCACGCTTCCCGGCGGGCAGACCGTCACGGGCGGCTGGAGTGCCACCTACTCCCCCGTCACCGGCCAGGTGACCGCCCGCAACGTCGGTTACAACGCGCAGATCCAGCCCCTCGCCCAGGTGTCCATCGGCTTCCAGGCCACGCACACGGGCAACAGCGCACCAGCGGACGGGTTCACGCTCAACGGCGTGCGTTGTGCCGTGACCTGACCGCGCACACCACTGGAGGACCGGCATGTCCGACCTGAACCGCCGGCAGCTCATCAAGCTCGGCGCGGGTGTAGCGCTGACGCAGGCGGGGTGGACCGCGAGCCCCGCCTCCGCGGACGTGCGGGCACCCGGTGACCTCTCGCTGTGGTACGGCGGGCCTGCCGGGAACGACTGGCTGCGCGCCCTGCCGATCGGCAACGGGCGGCTGGGCGCGATGGTGTTCGGCAACACCGACATCGAACGCCTGCAGCTCAACGAGGACACGGTTTGGGCGGGCGGGCCGCACGACTACACCAACCCGCGTGGCGCCGGATCTCTCGCCGAGATCCGGCGGCTCGTGTTCGCCGGACAGTGGACGCAGGCGCAGTCGCTGATCGACCAGACCATGCTCGGCAGTCCCGCCGGGCAGCTGGCCTACCAGCCGGTCGGCGACCTGCGCCTGACGTTCCCCTCCGCGACCGCCTCGTCCTACCAGCGGTCGCTCGACCTCACCACGGCGACGACGGCCGTGACCTACACGGCGAACAACGTCCGATATCAGCGGGAGGTGTTCGCCAGCGCACCGGACCAGGTGATCGTGATGCGCCTGACGGCCCAGACACCGGGCTCGATCTCGTTCACCGCGTCGTTCAGCTCACTGCAGCGCACGACGACGTCCACAGTGGACGGCACGACGATAGGGCTGGACGGTGTCTCCGGCACCCAGCGCGGCATCGCGGGCACCGTCCGGTTCCTCGCGCTCGCCAGGGCGGTCACGGAGGGCGGCACCGTCAGCAGCTCCGGTGGCACGTTGCGCGTGACCGGAGCGAACGCGGTGACGGTGCTGATCTCCATCGGCAGCAGCTACGTCGACTTCCGCACGGTGAACGGCGACTACCAGGGCAACGCGCGCAACCGCCTGAACGCGGCGCAGGGCATCGCCTTCGACACCCTGCGGGCCCGGCACGTCGCCGACTACCAGGCCTTGTTCGGACGCGTGTCGCTCGACCTCGGGCGCACGGCGGCGGCCGACCAGCCGACCGACGTCCGAATCTCCCGGCACGCGGGCACGAGCGACCCGCAGTTCGCGGTGCTGCTCTTCCAGTACGGCCGCTACCTGCTGATCTCGTCGTCGCGCCCCGGCACGCAACCGGCGAACCTGCAGGGCATCTGGAACGACCAGATGGCACCGTCGTGGGACTCGAAGTACACCATCAACGCGAACCTGCCGATGAACTACTGGCCGGCGGACACCACCAACCTCGGCGAGTGTCTCCAGCCGGTGTTCCGGATGGTCGAAGACCTGACCGTCACCGGCGCCCGCACCGCGCAACTGCAGTACAACGCGCGCGGCTGGGTCACCCACCACAACACGGACGCCTGGCGCGGTTCCTCGGTCGTCGACTTCGCCGCGGCGGGCATGTGGCAGACCGGCGGGGCGTGGCTCTCGACGCTAATCTGGGACCACTATCTGTTCACCGGCGACGTCGGTTTCCTGCGCAGGTACTACCCGGTCCTCAAGGGCTGTGCGCAGTTCTTCCTGGACACGCTCGTCACCGAGCCGAGCCTCGGCAACCTCGTCACCAACCCGTCGAACTCGCCGGAGCTCAACCACCACACCAACGCCAGCGTCTGCGCCGGGCCGACGATGGACATGCAGATCCTGCGCGACCTGTTCGACGGCTGCGCGGGCGCCTCCGAGGCGCTCGGTGTCGACGCCGACTTGCGCACGCAGGTGCGCACCGCTCGGCAGCGGCTGGCCCCGATGCGGATCGGGTCGCGGGGCAACGTGATGGAGTGGCTCTACGACTGGACCGAGACCGAGCGCAACCACCGGCACGTCTCGCACCTCTACGGCCTGCACCCGAGCAACCAGATCACCAAGCGCGGCACTCCCCAGCTGCACGCCGCGGCCCTGCGCACCCTCGAGCTGCGAGGTGACGCGGGCACCGGGTGGTCGCTCGCCTGGAAGATCAATTTCTGGGCCCGGCTGGAGGAGGGCGCCAGGGCGCACGACCTGCTCCGGTCGCTGGTGACGACCGACCGCCTCGCGCCCAACATGTTCGACCTGCACCCGCCGTTCCAGATCGACGGCAACTTCGGCGCGACCTCCGGCGTCGCGGAGATGCTGCTGCACAGCCACAACGGGGAGCTGCACGTGCTGCCCGCGCTGCCACCGGCCTGGTCCGCGGGCAGCTTCACGGGGTTGCGCGGGCGAGGTGGGTACACCGTCGGCGCGATCTGGGGGGCCGACGGTTCCACCACCCTGTCCGTGACGCCGGACCGCGACGGCGCGGTCCGGATCCGCAACCGGGTCTTCGGCGGCACGTTCGAGCTGCGCGACACGACGAGCGGCGCGGTGGTCGAGCACGCCAAGCCGGAAGCCGACGTCATCACGTTCTCCGTCCAAGGTGGACACACCTACCGAGTGACGGGTCAGGCCTCCGGCCCTGGCGTGCGGCCAGGGGTCCACTACCGGCTCATCGCACGGCACAGCGGGAAGTGCTTCGACGTCAGCGGCGGGTCGGCCGCGGCAGGGGCGCTGCTGCAGCAGTGGGCCCCGACCAGCGGACTGAACCAGCAGTTCGACTTCCTCGACTCCGGCGGCGGCCACTACCGCGTCCGGGCCCGGCACAGCGGCCTGGTGCTCCAGGTCGCGAGCTCCAGCAGCGGCGCGGACATCACCCAGCAGCCCGACACCGGCGCGACGAGCCAGCAGTGGCGGGTGGCGGACCACGGCGGCGGCGTGATCAGCCTCGTCAACCGCCAGAGCGGGCTCGCCGTGGACGTCTGGGAGGCGTCGGCCGCCGACGGCGCCCGGCTGTCCCAGTGGAGTCCGACCGGCACCAACAACCAGCGGTTCCAACTCCAGCAAGCGTGACGAGCGAAGGGACGATGATGTTCCACCTGCACAAGGGGTTCTGCCATGTCGCGGCATAGGTCCGTCCTCGCGGCGGCCGCCGCGAGCGTCGTGGTCTTCCTGGGCGCGGCGGGGATCGCACTGGGCGGCCAGACCGCCGGGGAGACCGGCACCGCGGCGGCGACGGCGGGGTGCGGCAAGCCACCGGCGCTGACGAGCGGCCAGCACACGATCAACAGCGGTGGCCAGAACCGCTCGTTCATCCTGCGGCTGCCGCCCAACTACGACAACAACCGCCAGTACCGGCTGTTCGTCGGCTTCCACTGGCGGGGCGGCACCGCGAACGACGTCGACTCCGGCGGCACCGACGGCTACAACTGGTCCTACTACGGGCTGCGGCGGCTCTCCGACGCCGCGAACAACGGCACGATCTTCGTGGCGCCGCAGGGCAACGGCAACGGCTGGGCCAACCCCGGCGGCCAGGACCTGAGGTTCGTCGACGACCTGGTCAACCGCCTCGACTCGGGGCTGTGCATCGACACGACGCAGCGCTTCGCCGGCGGCTTCAGCTACGGCGGCGGCATGTCGTACGCGGTGGCCTGTGCCCGCGCCAACGTGTTCCGCGCGGTGGTCGCCTACTCGGGCGCGCAGCTCAGCGGGTGCGACGGCGGCACCCAGCCGATCGGCTACATGGGCATCCACGGCATCAGCGACAACGTGCTCGGCATCGGACTGGGCCGCGGACTGCGCGACACGTTCGTGCGCAACAACGGCTGCACGCCGCAGAACGCTCCCGAACCGCGGGCGGGCAGCCGGACGCACATCGTCACGAACTACAGCGGCTGCCGGGCCGGTTATCCCGTGGTGTGGGCGGCGTTCGACGGCGGCCACACGCCGGGTCCGATCGACTCGGGCGGTGACGGCTGGCGGACCTGGACGTCCGGTGAGGCATGGAAGTTCCTCACCCAGTTCGCGGGCGGCGGCGGCCCGACGAGCACCACCACGACGACCACGACCACCTCGCCTCCCGGTGACGCGACCTGCCGCGTCAGCAACGTGATCAGCGCCTGGAACAACGGGCTGACGTCGAACATCACCATCACGAACACCGGTTCCTCGACGATCAGCGGCTGGTCGCTGGTCTTCACCCTGCCCGGCGGGCAGACGATCACGTCCGGCTGGAGCGCCACCTACTCCCCCGCTTCCGGGCAGGTCACCGCGAGGAACGTCCAGTACAACGGCGACATCGCGCCGAACGCGTCGATCACCGTCGGTTTCCAGGCCACGCACACCGGCGACAACTCGGCGCCGGCCTCGTACAGCCTCAACGGCAACACGTGCTCGGTCGCCTGACCGCCACTACAGGGAGCGCGAACAAACCCATGCACCAGCACAAGAAGTGGTGGCTCACCACGGTGGCCATCGCCGCACTCGTCCTCTCCGGCGTCAGCACCGGCACCGCTGCCGCCGAACCGCAGACACCTCTCGCCCCCGGCTCCCAGGCGCCTCTCGCCGCGACACCAGGTTGCGGCAAGGCCCCGACCCTGCGCAGCGGCACGCAGACGATCCAGAGCGGGGGCAAGAGCCGGTCGTTCGTCCTGAGCGTCCCGGACAACTACGACAACACCCGGCAGTACCGGCTGGTCTTCGGCTTCCACTGGTGGGGCGGCACGATGAACGACGTCGCCACCGGCGGGAGCGACGGCGACGTCTACGCCCATTACGGCCTGCGGCGGCTGGCGAACAACTCCGCGATCTTCGTCGCGCCGCAGGGCATCGGCAACGGCTGGGCCAACTCCGGCGGTGAGGACGTCACGTTCGTCGACGACATGCTCCGCCGGATCGAGAACGACCTCTGCGTCGACACCACGCAGCGCTTCTCCCTCGGCTTCAGCTACGGCGGGGCGATGAGCATCTCGCTCGCGTGCTCCCGGCCGAACGTCTTCCGCGCGATCGCCGCCATCGCGAGCCCTGGCGAGATCAGCGGGTGCGCGGGCGGCACGGCACCGGTCGCGTTCATGGG
This sequence comes from Lentzea californiensis, assembly GCF_024648825.1. Classification (GTDB taxonomy): domain Bacteria; phylum Actinomycetota; class Actinomycetes; order Mycobacteriales; family Pseudonocardiaceae; genus Lentzea; species Lentzea californiensis. The sequence goes on along the minus strand of NZ_JANBBE010000009.1, from coordinate 229,284 downwards.
TATCCACGGCATCGGCGACAACATCGGCTCGGGCCGCGGCCAGCGCGACAGGTGGGTGCGCAACAACGGCTGCCAGTCCCAGAACGCACCGGAACCGGCAGCGGGCAGCCGCACCCACATCACCACCACCTACTCGGGCTGCCGGTCCGGGTACCCGGTGGTGTGGGCGCCGTTCGACGGAGGCCACCAGCAGGGACCGGTGGACGGCTGCGCGGGCTGCGAGAGCGGAGCCCGCAGCTGGGTGAAGACCGAGGTCTGGAAGTTCTTCACCGGCGGCACCACGCCTGCCCCGACCACGTTCCGGCTGCGCGGCGAGGCCTCCGGCCGTTGCCTGGACGTGAGCGGCGCCGGCACGGCCAACGGCTCCCCGATGGTCGTGTGGGACTGCCACAGCAACGCCAACCAGCAGTTCACCCGCACCGGCCAGACCCTGCAGGTCCTGGGCAAGTGCCTGGACGCTCCCGCCAACGCCGCGGCGGGCACCGCGGTGCGGCTCTGGGACTGCCAGGTCGGTGCGAACCAGCAGTGGAACGTCAACTCCAACGGCACCATCGGCAACGCCCAGACCGGGCTGTGCCTGGACGTCAACGGCGCCGGCACCGCCAACGGGACGGCCGCCATCGTGTGGACCTGCCACGGAGGCACGAACCAGCGCTGGTCGCAGGTGTAGGCCGGGTTCCCGCGGGTTCGATGGGACTCACGGGCGGGAGGTTTGGAGAAGCCGCCGGGACGGCCTCATACGGGCGTGTCCGGTCGTGTCGGCGGTGCCGCCGGGGCTTTCGCCCGTGACCTGTCGAGGACTGGACCGCGGGACGTTGTTCGGCTGAACGGAGGGCTTTCACCGACCTCAGGTCGGTGGGAGCCCTCTCACCTCGCCGCCGCCAGCCCTTCCGCCAGCACCGCGATCCCGTCCGGCCCGGTCCGGCAGCACCCACCCACCAGCCGGGCACCACCACCGACCCAGTCCAAGGCCCGCGCGGCGAACCCGCTCCCGTCCCCCGACCACGACCGCGCCGCCGCGTCCCACTGCTCGCCGCTGTTCGGGTACACCACGACCGGCAGCCCGGCCACCCGGCGGGCCACGGCGACCGCGCCCGCCACGTCCTCCGGCGCGCAGCAGTTCACGCCGACGGCGATGACCTCGTCCACGCCGGCCGCGACGGCGAAGGCCTCCTCGAGCGGTTGCCCGGCGCAGGTCCGGTCGCCGCGCACGGTGTAGGAGAGCCAGACCGGCACCCCGCTTCCGCGCACCACCTCCAGCACGGCCTCGGCCTCGTCCACGTCGGGGACGGTCTCGACCGCGAGCACGTCCGGCCCGGCCCCGCAGAGCGTTTCGATGCGAGGGGCGTGGAAGCGGACCAGTTCCTGCCGGCTCAGGCCGTAGCGGCCGCGGTACTCCGAGCCGTCGGCGAGCACCGCCCCGTACGGTCCGACCGACGCCGCGACCCAGCGCGGTCCGTCCACTTCGGACGCGGCGGTACGGGCGAGCTCCACGCTGGAGCGCAGCAGCCGTGCCGTCTCGGACTCGCCGATGCCGCGGCGGGCGAAGCCGGAGAAGCTCGCCTGGTAGCTCGCGGTGATGGCGACCTCGGCGCCCGCCCGGTAGTAGGCGAGGTGCGCGGCGCGCACGGCGTCCGGGTCGGTGAGCAGCAGTCGGGCCGACCAGAGTTCGTCGGACAGGTCGTGCCCGGCGAGTTCCAGGGCCGTCGACATCCCGCCGTCGAGCACGACCGCCCTGCGCGCCAAAGCCTCTGCCAGTTCCACCCCGGCGAGTCTACGGCCCTCAGATGCAAGGGGAGGGGTGCGCGACGGCCGCTCCGCCGTGGTGTCGCGCACCCCTCCAGGACGATCTTCGGGGGCCTCCGCGTGTGCGCGCCGCATTTCCGCACGCGCGGAAGCCGTCCCAGTGACCGCCCGTCATGCCCCGGTCCGCCGACGGCGGACCGGTCAGCCCGTCGCGCCGCGGTGTGCGGCGTGATCCGGTGTGCTCGCCCGCCGGGAGAGTCTGGGGGGCAACAGCATCAGTGGTGGCGGCTGCTTCCCCTCCAGCTTGGCGACGAGCAGGTCGACGGCGTGCCTGCCGAGCTCCTCCGCGGGCAGGCGCACCGAGGTGAGCAGCGGTGACGTCTGCTCGGCCAGTTCGTCCGGGCAGATCGCGACCACGGCCACGTCGCCGGGGACCTGGCGGCCGGCCGCGCGCAGGCACGCGGTGATCCAGCCCAGTGCCGCCTCGTTGTGCACGACCAGCGCCGTCATCGACGGGTGTGCGCGGATCAGGGCCTTGGTCGCCCTGAGCACCGAGTCGTGGTCGCCCTCGACGGCCAGTGCCGTCGCGGCGACTCCCCTGCGCATGGCGGCCGCGCTGAACCCGTTCATGGTGCGGTGGGCGAAACCTGTGCTGCGGCGGTAGACCGCGCTCGGCGCGCCGAGGAAACCGATCGAGCGGTGCCCGAGGTCGGCGAGGTGGTCGACGCACTTCGCGCCCGCCGCCTCGAAGTCCAGGTCCACGCAGGTGAGCCCGCGGGCGGCCGCCGGGTGTCCGATGAGGACGGACGGTTTGGACAGCTGCCGGAGCAACGGCACGCGGTCGTCGTCCATCTCCACGTCCATCACCAGGAAGCCGTCGACCTGGGCGCTGTTCGCGGCACGGCGGAGACCCGCCGCACCGTCGTCCGCGGTCATCAGGAGGAGGTCCATGTCGTACCTGCGCGCTGTCGTCACCGCCGCCGTGACGAAGCGCATCACCGCGGGCAGGTGGGTGCCCGCTCGCAACGGGAGCACCAGCCCGATCACGTTGGTCCTGCCGGTGGACAGCACCCGGTCGGAGGCGTGGGGCTGGTAGCCCAGTTCCCTGATGCTCTCGCGAACTCTCGTCTTCGTGTCCGCCGAGATCGATCTCTTGCCTGTGAGCACGTAGGAGACTGTGCTCGGGGCGACCCCCGCGTGCCGCGCGACATCCGCGATGGTGACCACACAGCCTCCTTTCACACTTTCACTCACTGAGCGTGTCGACACCATAGGGAGCACCTTCTGATGACATCAAGAGAGATGTGCGCGTTAACATTGCGCGTCAACGGTGGTCCAGACGAATTCTGCACCGTCTGGAAACTTCTCGAACAGAACTCCGTATCAATTAAGAAGAGCGTGCCCACGCGTCCAGATCTTGGGACGCGAGGCCGGCCGCGTGGGCACGCTCACATGCTCAGGCTCAGAGCGCCGGGTAGGCGTTGCGCATGAGCTCCTGGAACTGGGCGGAGAACCAGTGACCGGACAACGGGGCGTCCGCAAGTGCGCCCGACATGTTGTTGCCGTTGCGCACGTTGCCGGTGTAGGTCGGGTCGCACATCTTGTCCGCGCCCTTGCCCTCGTTGTTCGGGATCTCCTCGCTCGCGCCGTCGGACTCGCCCGGGGGCTTCATCCACACGTACGCGTCGATGCCCGACTCCGGCGCCGCCTTCGGCCGCTCACCCAAGCCGGCACCCGACTGGTTGCACCAGTTGCCGAGGTGGATGCGGCGGTCCAGCTTGCCGCCGTTGACGTAGGCGTCCACGGTCGTCGTCGGGCCGGGGCCCGTCGGACGGGCGCTGCCGCCCCAGCCGTTGCGGCTGGTGTCGATCAGCATGCCGACGTTCGCGTCGAAGCCCGCCTGCACGGCCCGGTTGCGGAACGCCTGCGCGTAGGACAGCTCGTCGACGTAGCGGTTCCAGTCCACCCACTTCGACTGGCGCACGGACGTGCCGTTCACCGAGTCCTCGATCTTGAAGTAGGGCTCCTTCAACGCGCCGTAGTTCGCGGTGTTGGCGATGAAGCCCTGGACGTTCGCCTTCGTGCTGCCGGAGGCGTTCGCCGCCTGGAACAGCAGTTCGGCGGTGGCACCGAAGTTGTCGTCCCAGCCGATCCAGCCGTGGTGGCCGATGTCCAGGTAGTTGTAGACGTTCGGCACGGCACCCAGCTTCGCGAGCGCGTAGCCGACACCGGTGACGTAGTTGCCGTTCGCCTTCATCACGTCACACGCCGGCACGGCGGTGGGCCGCGGCGACACGTTGGTGATCAGGTTGGGCAGCGAGTCGATCTCCACCGTCGTGACGATCCGCAGGCCGGCGTACGCGGGCCTGGCGAGGATCGCCGCGATCGGGTCGATGTACTCCGACTTGTAGCGGTCGATCTCCGTCGCCTTGAGCTCACCGTTGGAGGCGAGCGCCGAGCAGTCACGACCGGGCAGGTTGTAGATCACCAGCTGGATGACGAGTGGTGAGCCCGCCGCCTGGCGCACCGCCTCGTCCAGGTGTCCGACCAGGCCGCGGGCGCCCGTGGTGCCCGCGATCGCCGCGATGCGGTCCATCCACACGCCGGTCGGCTGGTTCGCGATCCGGCTGCCGCCCGCTTCGGCGGCCGCCTTGGCGGACCAGTCCGGGTTCACGTACTGCTTCGCGCCCACGTACGGGTTGTCGACGCGGGTGCCGGGGTCGGGGTTGTTCGACGTCGTCGTCGTGGTGGTCGTCGTAGTGGTCGTGGTGGTCGTCGGCGCTCCGGTGCACTCCGTGCCGTTCAAGGTGAACGTCGTCGGGTTCACGTCACCGCTGGCCGCGTTGGAACCGTTGAAGCCGATGTCGATGGACGCGTTGGTGCCCAGGCTCCCGTTCCACGGCATGCTCGCCGCGGTCACGTTCGCACCCGACTGCGACCAGGTCGCACTCCAGCCCTGTGCCACTCGCTGGCTGCCGGGCAACGCGAACTTCAGCGTCCAGCCGCCCGTCACCGCGTCACCGAGGTTGGTGATCTTCACCGAAGCGCCGAACCCTCCGCCGCCCCAGTTGTTCGCCGTGTAGTCCACACGGCAGCCGGGTGCGGCGCCCGCGGGTGGCGCGCTGAGCGCCACCGCGATCGTCGCCGCGGTGGTGGCGACCACGACTCCGGTCGCGGCCCACCGCCTCTGTCCGTTGAGCTTCATTGCTCCGGATCTCCTGTCTCTCAATGATGTTCTATCTCCATGAGCGAACACGCGGTGGGCGTGCACTCAAGTCTTTTCAGCCCGAGGTACTCCATGCCGATCGAGCCGGTGAGCGCGAACCCGTCCCCGAAGGCGAGGTCCGGGTCGCCCCGGACCTCGCCGTTCGCGAGCGCCGTCCGCCAGGCCTGTTCCAGGCCCGGCTTCAGGACCAGCAGCCCGAGCCGCTCGTAGGGCGGCTTGGCGCAGGTCCCCCACTCCGCGATGAACGGCGCGTAGACCTTCGACCGCACCGGCCCTGCGAAGTCGGTGAAGTCGTTGCCCCGCTGGACGTCCGTGCACTCGTCGGTCAGACCGTGCAGCCAGGCGGCGATGCCGTCGACGCCTCGGCTGAGGTCCGGGGTGGGTTCGGCGCGTCCGACGAGGAGGACGAACGCGACCGAACCCACCACCAGGAGGGCGGCCAGGGCCCTCGTCACCGGATGGCGCACGCCGACCCGTTGAGCGTGAAGGACGTCGGATCAGCAGGTGTGGACGACGTCGTGGCGTTGAACCCGAACGTCACCGAGCCTCCGGCCGGGATGTCCGCGTTGTACGACACGCCCTTCGCGGTCGCCTGCCCGCTCGCGACGGTCACCGTCGACGACCAGGCCTGCGAGAGTTGCTGTCCCGAAGGGAACGCCCACACGAGCTGCCACGCGCTGATCGCGCTGGTGCCGCTGTTCGACACCGTCACGTTCGCGGTGAAACCGCCGCTCCACGAGCTCGGCCGCGTGTACGCCACCGTGCAGGAACCCGTGGGACCACCGCCACCGGTCGAGGTTCTGACCGTGACGCCCGGCGACGCCGACGAGGCGTTGCCGGCGGAGTCCGTCGCCACCACGGTGAACGAGTACGAGGTGTCCGCACTCAGACCGCTGACCGTCACCGAGTTCGTGGCAGAGGTGGCGACCACCTGGCCACCGCTGTAGACGCGGTAGGAGGACACGCCCACGTTGTCCGTCGACGCGCTCCAGTCCAGCTTCACCGTACTGCCGGTGACGCCTGAAGCGACAGGGGTCCCCGGCGCCGACGGCGCGGTGGTGTCCGGCGTACCGGTGCCACCGCCGAACGCGACGTCCGAACAGCTGTAGAACGCCTCAGGGCTGTCCGAGCGCTGCCAGAGCGAGTAGATGATGTGCCTGCCGGACTTGTTGGGAAGCCGGGCCTGCCACGCGTACTCGCCGTTCGCCAGCGGCGGGTTCGTCACCTTGTCGAACGGAACCGGCTCGAGGTCGGACCACTTGAGCGGCTTCGTGACGTCGAAGCCGTCCTTGGTGACGTACTGCTCCCAGGTGCCGGGGTGCGGCGCCCACGCGTTGTACCGGAACGTCACCGTGGAGTTCGCCTGCACCTGCGTCACCGGCCAGTCGGCGCGGGCGAGGTTGTAGGCGGAGAACTTCGTGGTGGGACCGCACAGGCTGCCGTCGGGAACGATCTCCCGGTGGCGTCCGGCGGCGTTGCTGATCAGGTTGCCGAACCAGTCCCACAGCGGCTGCTTCCCGCCCTGGGCGACCGCCGCGGCACATGCGGGGTTGGTCGGGTTGAGATCACCACCGCCGCCGCCGGCGCGGCCGTCCTCGTAGCAGAGGTAGGTGCGGCTGCCGGGCCAGACCATCGACCCGTGCGCGACGGCCGTGCCACCGGTGTGCACCAGCACGGCGCCCACAGCGGCTGCGACTGCCAGCAGAGCTATGCGTTTCCTCATCTCGGGACTCCTCACCCGTAGATCTCGGCGTGCAGGGAGAACGCCGTCGCGATCTCGGCTTGCGCCCAGAACCGGTGGTAGGTGAACGTCGGTGCGGGTCCACCGTCCAAATAGGACTGCACCTTCGGCCACTGCGGGTCGTTGCGGAACATCGAGCGCATCGACAGGAACGAAGAGCCCTGCCCGATCTGGTCACCGTTGGGCATCTTCCCGGTCCAGCCCGGTGGCACGTACGGGCCTTCCGCGGTGGAGGTGTTGTAGACGTCGTCGAACCGGTTGTAGTCCGTGCGGGTCTCCGGCGTCGCGATGCCCAGGTTGTCCTGGTGCGAGAGCAGCGACGTCAGCAGCGACTCACCCGTGGTCTTGGCCGAGGCGTTGCCCGACCTGGCCGCGTAGTTGAGCAGCACCTTGGCGTACGACGCGGCGATGCCGACGTCCTGGTTGTGGTTGACCACGCGGACCCTCAGGTTCGCGTTCGCGCCGGGGTTGGTCGCGTTCCACGTGTCCGGTGCGCCCGACCACTCCAGGTCCGCGGGGATCTGGAAGTTCGTGCCCGTGGTGGTGTTCGCGATCGCCCACGGCACCCACTTGTCGAGGATCTTCTTGGCGCGCGCGTCACCGGTCAGCCGGTACAGCGCCGCCGTGCGCTCGATCCCCCACACCTGGAAGCCGAACCACCGGTTGCTCGGCGGGTCGCGCCACACCGGGTGGGCGTCGTAGTGCATGCCGTAGAACGTCGGCGTGCCCGCGGGAGGCGAGGCGTACTGACCTTCCCAGCTGTTCGTGACGCCACCGGCGAGACCGCCGTCGGCCGACTGCAGCCACTGCAGCATCTCGAGCTGCCTGTTCAGGCTCGTCGCCCAGTCCTGCTGCCCGGTGGCGGACAACGGCTTGAGCGCCGGCACGTTCGCGAGAGCGTGCGCTGCCAACGGGTTCTGGTAGCCCTGGTGCGAGGCACCGTCGCCGATGCGCCACGCCCAGCCGGCGGACGTGTCGGTCGCGCCACCCCACGCGTAGTACCAGGACATCAGGTAGTGCGCGCTGTCCTTGCCCGTCGCGCCGGGGCACGACGAGGGGCTGTTGCAGTTGCCGACGCGCTTGAAGTACTTGTCGAACATGGCGTACCGCAGGTAGTCGCCCATCTTCGCGGACTTGCCGATTTCGCTGGAGATGTCCCCGGCCTTGCCCTGGGCCGTGGCCCACTGCTGGGCGAGCAGCGCCACCTGCACCACGCGGGCGTCCGCGTCCGGTGCGTTGGTGTACTTCCACTGCTTGGCGTAGGAGGCGTCCTTGGTGAACAGGTCCAGGAAGCCGTTGGGGCCACCGTGCTTGAACGTGTCGCACGAGGGCTGCGGGATGGTCTCCCACACCGATTCCGACGAGCCGCGCTGGTAGGTGTTGATGTACGCGGGGACCGTCGTGCCGTCGCCGCACCGGCCGAAGCCGTAGGTGTTGTCGACGTCGATGAGCCAGTGCATGCCGTAGACGTCCGAGTTGCCGTACGCGGTCTTCAGTTCCGCCGCGATCGGGTCCCGGCCCACGGGCACGGTGCCGTCGAGCGTGGACGGGTAGGCGTCCATCCTCGGGTGCTCGGGCGCGTAGGTGGCCGGCTTCGACGGGTCGTACTTGTCGTTGGTCGGCTGGTCGGCCTTCGCCGGGATGATGAACTTCTCCATCGAGGCGAACGCGGACTTGAACGGCGCCCAGTCACCGGTGACCCGGCCGTAGCTCGCTTCCAGCCACAGGTAGTAGCTGAACGCCTCGGACGTGGTCTGGTGACCGTGGTCCGGTGCCTCCACCATCAGCGTCTCGACCGAGTGGTAGGGCACGAGCAGGTCGCCGAACTTGCGGAAGTAGCCGCTCGCCGGGTCCTTGATCTTGTTGTACTGGTCGAGGAACGCCTTGTTGAAGTCCGAAGTGGACGGGTCGATCTCGTTGACCGTGACGCTCGCCGGGCTGTACCCGGTGGCCGAGGCCGTGAACGTGGCGGTGCCGAGCGCGCCACCGTTGTTCGCCGACGTCACCGTCACCGTCTGCTTCGCGGTGCCGGAGAACGTGAGCGTGGCCGGAGTCGCCGTCAGGTCCGCGCTGCCGCTGCGGGCGAGCGTGACGGTGACGGGCTGGCTCGGTGCCGTGGCCAGGGAGACGTCGAACGTGGCCGTCTGGCCCTGCTTGACCGAGAGCGTGCTGGGCGAGGCCAGCACCGCCGGTCCGGACAGGACCTTGACCGCTGCCGGTGCCGAGGTCTTGGTGGCACCGAGGTTGTCCGTCGCCCTCGCGGTGATGCTGTGGTCACCCGCCGGCGCCGACGTCCACGTGCCGCTGAACGGCGCGCTGGTGTCGGTGGCGATCAGGGTGTCACCCGCGTAGAAGTCGACCTTGGCCACCGTTCCGTCGGTGTCCTGCGCGGTCGCCGCCAGCGGAATCTGTGCGGGCAGGGTGTAGCTGCTGCCACTCGCAGGCGCCGTCAGCGCCACCGAGGGCGCCTGGTTGGGGCCGGTGCAGGACACGCCGTTCACGGCGAAGTCCGTGGGTGGCCGGTTCGTCGAGCCCTTGCTGCCGTTGAAGCCGACCTGCGCCGTGCCACCGGCTACCAGCGTCGGGGCCCAGGCGGGGTTCGTCACGCTCACGACCGCACCGGTCTGCGTGAAGTTGCCACTCCAGCCCTGCGTGACGCGTTGCCCGTCCGGGAACGTCCAGGTCAGGTTCCAGCCATTGAGTGCCTCCCCGTCGTTGCGGATCGACACGGCCGCGCCGAATCCGGTGTTCCACTCGTTGGTGACTTGGTAGGTGACGGTGCAGGCCACCGCAGCTGGTGCCGCGACGGCGGGAGCTCCGCCGACCAACACCACCGCCGCAACCGCCAACGCCACTCTTCGTCGAGTCATGCCGCCGCCCTCTCGACAACTGGGAGCGCTCCCAGAGTTCACGGCACTGTAACGTGGCCCACAGCGGTCAATGGTTCAGAGGTGTAACCGATTCTAGGCCGTGAAGTCCTGCAAATTAAGACTTTCAGAGCAACGCTGGTTGCTCTACCGGTTCCTCTTGCTGCTCTCTTCGAGTGGAATCCTGGGAGCGGTCCCAGAAGGGGGTGGGGGCGCCCACGCCACTTCGGGCGCCCCCTGGTCTCATCAGCCGCGCCCGGCTCCAGCACCGGCCGTGACCACGCTCTTCACGCTGCTCGCGCTGTCCAGCGGGTACGAGTAGGGAAGGCTCTTCACGGAGCCGCCCTGGTCGCCCGTTCCCGAGTTGACGAAGTGGTTGTTGCGCGCCACCAGCGAACCGCCGGGCGAGCTGCCCTCACCGCGGTGGAAGGGGTCCTCGGTGTTCTCGAAGTAGTTGCCTTCGACCAGGACCCCGGCCTCGACGGTCGACGCGACGCCGTAGTCGGTCACACCGCCGTAATAGTTGTTGTAGACGTGCACCGGGTTGCCGAACCGCACGCGCGGGTGGCGCTGCTGAGTGCCGGCGAACCAGTTGTGGTGGTAGGTGACCCGGAGCTTGCCGCGATCCTCCGAGCCGTTGTCGTCGCTGTGACCCAGCAGCATCGCCTTGTTGTGGCTGCTGAACTTGTTCCAGGACACCGTGACGTAGTCCGAGGCCCGCTTGACGTCGACCGCTCCGTCGTAACCACTGGAGAAGGAGTTGTGGTCGATCCACACGCGGGTGGAGTACTGCACGTTGACCGCGTCGTCACCCCAGCTCCGGAAGTTGAGGTTGCGCACGATCACGTTCGAGGCGTTGGCGATGTTCAGGCCCTGCCCGGTGATCGTCGCGGTCGAGCCGACGCCCTCGATGGTCTTGTTCGAGGCGACCTTCGTCATGCTCGGCAACGAGATCGTGCCGGAGACCCGGATCACCGCCGCGCCTGACGCCTTGGCGGCCGCGACGAACGCGGACGCCGTGGTGACGGTGACCGGAGAGGCGCTGCCGCCACCCGTCGTGCCACCACCCTGAGTGGCCCAGCCGACCAGCCCGAACGGAGCGGCGGCCGCCTGGGGAACTGATATCGCACCCAGGACCAGCGCGACGGCGGAAATCAATGCTGTGCGCTTAGGAATCATTTACTCGCTCCCAATGAGAGTGAGCGGCGGTAGAACTCACACAACCAGCACCGGACAGAACGGTCAACCTGTTCGACGATATTCGATTCGAACGTTCGAATGAAGGTTGACAGAAAAGATCTCCGCTCTACGATTGAATTACCGCCGCGCATCCCCCTGCAAGCGGAGCGCACATGAAGAAATATGCACCATTGGTGTTGGCCGCGGCTCTGGCCGCGTTTCTCGCACCTCAGGCACAGGCTGCGGGCAGCACCTTCCCCACCCCGTCCGGATCGAAACCGGTCGGCACGACCATCAAGGTCGGGTCGAGCGGCTACGACGGTGGCATGCAACGGTTCTACGGCACCGGCGACCTCGGTTCGGGCGGTCAGGGCGAAGACCAGGGCCCCATCTTCCAACTGGCGGACGGCGCGACGCTGAAGAACGTCGTGCTCGGCGCGCCGGCCGCGGACGGGGTCCACTGCCTCGGCACCTGCACGCTCACCAACGTGTGGTGGGAAGACGTCGGCGAGGACGCGGCCACGTTCAAGGGCACGTCGTCGTCGCAGACCATGACCATCAGCGGTGGTGGCGCGCGCAAGGCGTCGGACAAGGTGTTCCAGCACAACGGACCGGGCACGATGGTCATCCGCAACTTCCAGGTGGACGACTTCGGCAAGCTCTACCGGTCCTGCGGCAACTGCAAGACGCAGCACAAGCGGCACGTCGTGCTGGAGAACATCACCGCGTTCTCCCCCGGCAAGTCGCTGGTCGGCATCAACACCAACTACGGCGACACCGCGCGGTTCTCGAGGATCACCGTCGTCGGGGACAGCAGCAAGAAGATCGCGATCTGCGACAAGTACCAGGGCGTCACCAGCGGTGAACCGAAGAAAATCGGCAGCGGTGCGGACAGCACGAACTGCCTGTTCAAGTCCTCGGACATAACCTACCGGTAGAGGAAATGCCCCGGCCGCCGGCCGGGGCATTTCTCACCTCACTTCAAGAGTGTGAACTCCGATGTGTTCGAAATTCCAGTCGTCCCCGATTCCGGGTATCAGCGGAAGCACCACTTCGCCGTTCTCGTCCAGCGGATCGGCGATGGAGTTCCGGTGTGGCGGGACCCGGTCGAAGTCGACGTGCGGGTGCAGCAGGCCTCGTTCGTACCACCGGCCGGCGTCGGTGGCGCCGAGCACGGTGAGGCTGGCCGCCCCGTTGCCGTGGACCTCGCAGTCCATGTTGAACGACTCCGCGAGGTGCACGGTCTTGAGCACCGGCGTGATGCCGCCGCTGCCCGCGGGGCCGGCCCGCAAGATGTCGCAGGCCCCGGCGGTGATCCACTCGGCGCGGGTGAGGTGTTTGCCCCACGCCACCTCCGGGCCGATCACCGGGATGTCCAGCTGCTCGGAGAGCCACCGGTAGGAGCTGATCGACGCCTCCTCCATCGGCTCCTCGAACCAGTAGAAGTCCAGCTCCTGCAACGCCCTGCCGAGCCGCAGCGCCTCGGTCCGCGAGTACCAGTGGCTCGCGTCGAGCATCAGCGCGACGTCCGGCCCCACCGCGTCCCGCACCGCCTGACACGCCTCGACGTCCCGGGAGACGCTCGGCGCGCCGGGCACCGGCGGCATCCACGTGTGCAGCTTGATCGCCCGGTAGCCCACCGACACGAGGTGCTTCGCGAAGTCCGCGTAGTCGCCCGGTGTCGCCAGGCCGTCCGTGTCCCCGCACATCGTGCTGGCGTAGGCGGGGATCCGGTCACGAGCGCCGCCGGCGAGCTTCCACGCGGGCAGCCCGGCGCGGCGGGCCACCAGGTCCCACAGCGCCTGGTCGACGAACCCGAGCGCGCGGTCGGTGAACCCGCCGTGCGCGCCGCGCTGCCGCCGCCCGAGCAACCGCCACAGCCGTTCGCGGTCCCACGGGTCCTGGCCCAGCAGCACCGGCCGCACGTGCTTGTCCAGCACTGCAGGCCGCAGCTGGTCGGGCTGGACCTGACAGTACCCCGTGACGCCGTCGGTGTCGGTGATCTCCAGCAGCGCCTCGACCACCTCGTGCTCCGGCGCCGGGTGCCGGTGCCCCTCCGGGTCGACGGACGTGGCCGCCGTGGTCTTGAACGTCCGCACCTCCACCCGTTCGATCACTTGCGCTTCTCCCAGTCCTGCTGGGCGGTGGTGAGCTTGGCCGCGAGCTGGTCGAGGAACTCCTGCGCGGACATCTGGCCCAGCAACACCTTCTGGTACAGCGGTTCGGTGTCGGTCTTGGTGATCGACGAGTACTCGGGCAGGTAGACCGGCGCGGGCACGAGCACGGTGGCCGAGTCCTCCAGCACCCCGAGCGCCATCTTCACGGCCGGGTTCTTCTGGATCCACTCGGCGCCGCGCACGTCCGTGTTCGCCGGGATCTGGCCGACCTTCTCGTTCCAGTAGCCGTTGCTCTCGGCCGAGGTCAGGAACTCGACGAACTTCCAGGACGCGTCACGGTTCTTGCTGCCCTTGAACACCGCGAAACCGTCGGTCGGGTTCGGCACCACCGTGCGCTTGCCGGACGGTCCCTTGGGCAACGGCATGGCGGCGACGCGTTCCGGGCCGAGCGCCTTCATCACGTCCGCGGTCGAGCCGAGGTTGTGGTGCATCATCGCCACCGTGCCACCGGTGAACTGCGCGACCATCTGCGTGTAGCTGTTGCTCACGTCGGCTTCGGGCGTGGCCTTCTTGTACAGCTCGGCCACCTTGCGGACGAGCTCGGCGTTGCGCGGGTCGGCGACCGTGCTCTTGCCGCCGTCGTAGAACTTCTCGATGCCGGAGTAGGAGTAGGCCTCGGACAGCAGCTGGAAGACCGACCCCGCACCACCGCGGATCGTGAAGCCGTACTGGTTGTCCGCCGGCCTCGTCAGCTGCGTGGCGGCCTTGGCCAGGTCGTCCCAGGTGACCGGTTCCGGGATCTTGTTCTCCTCGAACCGGTCGGACCGGTACCAGATGATGTCCATGTTGCCCGACGCGGGAACGGCGTAGAGCTTGCCGTCGGGCGCGGTCTGCCGCACGGTCTCGAGCAGTCCCGGCAACAACTTGTCCTTGAGCGCGCCGTTCTCGATCCGGTCGTCGGCCGGTTCGAGCGCGTCCTGCCCGACGAGGTGCGCCAGGTAGGACGTCGTGACGCCGCCGACGTCCGGAGTGGACCCACCGGCGATCGCCGTGTCGTACTTCTGCTGCACCGACGAACTCGGGATGCCGACGTACTCGATCTTGATGTCCGGGTTCGCCGCCTCGAACCGCTTGATCAGCTCCTGGTAGATGGGCGTGCGGCCGGGGCCACCGTTGTTGTCCCAGAACGTGACCGTCGTGGGTCCGTCCTGTCCTCCCGCGGAACACGCGCTCAGCACGAGCGCCAGCGCGACCAGCAGTCTCTTCATGTGCTCTTCCTCATCCCTTGACCGCGCCGGCGCTGAGTCCCTGCACCAGGAACCGTTGCACCACGGCGAAAACCAGTACGACCGGCACCGCGGCGATGACGCCGCCCGCCGCGAGCGCCCCGAAGTCGGTGTTGAACTCCCCCAGCGCGTAGCTCAGCCCGACCGGCAGCGTGAACTTGTCCTGCTTGCTCGCGAACATCAGCGCGAACAGGAAGTTGTTCCAGGCACCGATGAACGCGAACGACCCGACGGCCACGATCGCCGGCTTCAGCTGGGGCAACGTCACCGCGAAGAACGCGCGCAGCCGCGAACACCCGTCGACCATTGCCGCCTCTTCGAGCTCGACCGGGACGTTGCGCACGAACCCGCTCATCAGGATCAGCGCGAGCGGCAGCTGGAACGCGGTGTCTGCGATCACCAGGCCGGTCAGGCTGTTCAGCAGCCCGGCGGACTTGAAGATCACGAACAGTGGGATCAGCATCATCGCGCCGGGGATGAACTGCGTGCACAGCAACGCCAGCAGGAAGACCCGCTGACCGCGGAACTTGAAGCGCGCCAGCGCGTAGCCGCCCATCAGCGCGAACACGGTGACGACGACCAGCGTGCCGACCCCGATGATCAGGCTGTTCTGGAAGAACACCCCGAACCCGACACCGTTCCACACCGTGTCGAAGTGCTCGAACGTGATCGGCCACGGCACGAGCGAGGTGCTCCCCGCCGGCCGGAAGGCGAAGACGACCATCCAGTAGAACGGGATCAGGGTGAACAGCAGGTAGAGCACCAGCGGGAGGTGCAACCGGAAGTACCGGCTCGGGTCGCGGTGCTTCTTGCGTCGCGGCGGCGCCGGCGGTGGGTCCAGAACCGTGGCCGGGCGGGTGAGGGTCTGGGTCATGCTCGGCTCCCGAACTTGGACAGCCTCAGGTAGAGGATCGAGAAGAACAGGAGGATCACGAAGCCGGCCATCGTCAGCGCCGATCCGTAGCCGAAGTCGTGCGAGTCGACGGCCTTGCGCGCCACGTAGAGCGGCAGCGTGGTGGTCTGGTTGGCCGGACCACCACCGGTGAGCGTGTAGATGAGGTCGACGTTGTTGAACTCCCACACCGCCCGCAGCAGCGTGGACAGCACGATCGCGTCACGCAGGTGCGGCAGGGTGATGCTCACGAACGTGCGCCACCGCCCGGCGCCGTCGACCGACGCGGCCTCGTACAGGTCCTTCGGGATGGACTGCAGGTCGGCGAGCAGCAGGATCGCGAAGAACGGCACCCCTCGCCACAGCTCGGTGACGACGGTCGCGGGGAACACCGTCTCCGGATTGCCGAGCACCGAGGTGCCGGCATCACCGATGCCCCACTGAGCGAGCTGCTGGAAGATGCCCGTCGACGGGTTGTAGAGCAGGATCCAGATGCCGGTGGTGAGCACGCCGGACACCGCCCACGGCGAGAACACCAGTGATCTGGCCAGCCCGCGGCCGACGAACGTCTCGTTGACGATCAGCGCGAGGACGAGTCCCAGCACCAGCTGCAGACCGACTTCGACGACCACCCACTTGGCGCTGAACACGAGGCTCTGCCAGAACAGCTGGTCCTCGAACAGCATCCGCCGGAAGTTCTCGAACCCGATGAAGCCGTTCTTCCACGGCTGCGTGACGGTGTGATGGCGAAGGCTGAACCACCCGACACTGGCGATCGGGTAGACCAGGAACACCGCCATCAGCACGAGCGTCGGGGCGATCAGGGCGTACGGCGCCCACGTGCGGGTCTTCACGCCGGGTTCCACCCGCTCAGGTAGGTGGCCTTCGTGTGCTGCCGCGCCTGCTCGTCGGTGAGCTGGGGACGGTCGGTTCCGGTGCCCGCGCCGGGTCCGGTGTTGCGGTACTCCGCGAACCTGGCCTCCCGCCACGGGAACCCGGACATGTCGGTCCACGGCTGGCGTTTGACCGCCGCGGGCAGCTCGGTGTCACGGATGACGACCTGCGCGATAGCGTCCGGGTCACCGCCGGGGTGCCAGGGCCTGCCGAGGAAGTACGTGCCGGCCGGGGCGTCGCTGCGGATCTTGGAGTTGACGATCAGGAAGCCGTGCGGGTTGTCCCTGCGGGTGCTGGCGGCGGTCACGTACCCGTTGGGGTCCCCGCCGCGGTTGAGCGCGGTGATAATCGCCCGTTCGAAGACGGCCGTCGCCCTGCCGAACAGGAAGTCGACGTCGCCGGTGATCGCGCAGTCCCGGTAGTACTGCCGCGACCGCGTGTTCACGGCCGGCGTGTCGGCGTACAGGGTGTCCTGGTGGCCTTCGAAGCGCACGCGGTCGAACAGCATTCGATCGCCGGTGGCCTTGACGGCGACGGCCTGCGTCGCGGTGATCTCCGGGTGCTTCGCGCGGTCGAACGAGTTGCGGAAGGTGATGTCACGGGCGGTGAACCCGTCCGCGGCGATGGTGGCCGTGGCGCTTCCCGTCGTTCCGTAGGTGGTGCCGTCGGGCTTCTTCGTGCCGCTGGCGTTGTCGAAGTCGATCACCACGTCCTGGGCGCGCCCGGTGGCGCCGCGCAGGGTGAGGTCCTTCTTGGTCGCCGGGATCTTGACGACCTCCCGGTACACGCCCTTCGGCAGGGTGATCACGCCTCCGGCCGGTGCCGCGTCGATCGCGGACTGGACGGTGGCGAAACCCTTGCCCACCACGAGGTGGTGTCCCGCCGGGGACGCGCCCGCGTGGAGGTGCCTGATCCGGTGCGCGGGTTCGAGACCGCGGTTCAGCGTCGGCGTCCACCCGGCGTCGGTGCCGAGGGCCTTGTCCGGGAACGCCGCGTTGTGCGCGTTCACCAGGCTCACCGGCTTGCCGTCGACCAGGTTGCCGGTGTCGGTGATCGCCGTGCCGCCCCAGTTGTAGACGATCTTCTCCGGCGCGATGCCCTTGATGTAGTTGTTCTGCGCGTGGATCTGGGACCTGACGCCGACGCCCCAGCTGTAGGTCTGCGCGCCTTCGTACAGGTTGTTGTAGACGTGCACCTGGCCGAACCGCACGCGGGGCGCGCGTTCCAGCACGTTGCGGAAGACGTTGTGGTGCACCGAGACGCGCAGCTTGCCCGGATCGGTCGTCGAGGAGTTCGACGAGCCGATCAGCATGGTCTTGCCGTGCTCGGCGAAGACGTTGCGGGACACGGTGACGAGGTCGGAGCCGTTGGTGATGTCGAGCTGCCCGTCGTGCACCTGGTACGGCCGTCCGAAGTGGAGCGGCTGGGTGCTGTCGACGTTCGGCTCGTCGGTGAACGTGCTGTGGTCGACCCACACGTTCTCGGACCGCTGCACCGACACCGAGTCGTAGAGCGAGTTCCAGTTGCCGGGCGGCGAGCCAGGGCTGTTGTCCGTGGGATCCCACTGCGGGAAGCAGTCACGGGTGTCGCGAAAGGTCAGGTTGCGCACGATCACGTTGCGCGCGTTGTGGATCCTGAGGCTGCCGCCCGTGATCCCGGCCCCGCGGCCGACCCCGATGATCGTGGTGTCCGCGAGGACGTTGAGCCCGATGACCGCTTCCTGCTTCTTGGCAGACGCCACCCGAGCGTTCTCGAGCGCCCCTTCGGGCTCCCGCTCCCACCCCCAGACCGCCGGGTCGTACGCCGCGAGGTACCCGGCCAGCGTGTAGCCGTCGGCCGCGTAGTCCTCACACCGCAACGGTTTCCCGTCGGCGCCGGTGTTCGCGTCGACCACTCCCCTGACCTTGATGATCCGCGGGGCCGGCGAGGCCAGCGCCGCGACGAGCTCGGCCCGCGTGCGCACCTCGTGCACGTTCGCGGTGGGGGCCGCCGCTCCCCCGGTCGTACCCGGCCCGGCCGACGCCCAGCCGTCCCCCGCGGGCAGCACCTGCCGCGCCGGGTCGTGACCGGCGTGCGCGGGAAGGCTCACCACCCCGGCGGATGCGCAGGCCAGAACCAGCGCGCCAACGAAAAGCCGCATGACGGAATACCCTTCGGAAAGGAGGATTCACATTCTTGAACAAGGTCCACGATCGTGAACCGAGTATTACGAATGCTTCCGGCATGCGTCAACGAAGTGAATTCATTCGACGATTCGGCACGGCGTTCGACCATTCTTCGAATCGAATACCGTCGAACGTCGTGCCGGTGGATCAGCGGTTGATCAGTTCTTGCGCCCTCGGTGTGGTGCAAACAGACGAACGCCGCGATCGGAAGTCGATCGCGGCGTTCGTTTCTTCGACGGTCGGGAGAACCTCAGCCCTTGGGCTGCCGCAGCGAAGGCGTCAGCACCAGCGCGGGCAGCAGCAGGAACGGCACGACCAGCAAGGCCCGCAACACCCCCGACTGGTTGCCGAGCAGCCCCACGAGCGGCGGCCCCGCCAGGAACGCGGTGTACCCGATCACCGCGACGACGCTGACCCGGGCCGCGGCACGGTCGGGGTCGTCGGCGGCGGCGCTCATGCCCACCGGGAAGCCCAGCGCGGTCCCGAGTCCCCAGACGGCCACGCCGGCGACCGCCAGCCCGAACGATCCGGCGAACACCGCCAGCGTCACGCCCGCGGCGGCGAGCAGCATCGACAGGACGACCGCGGACACTCGGCCCCAGCGGTCCAGTGCGATGGTGCCGAAGATCCTGCCGAACGTCATCGTCGTGACGAACACGCCGAACACGAGGGCGCCCAGGGCCGGGTCGACGTCGTAGCCGTCGATGAACGCCACCGCGACCCAGTCGTTCGCGGTGCCCTCGGTGAACGCCAGCACCAGCACGAGCAGGCCGATCAGCAACGTGCGGGGTTCGCGCCACGCGGCCATGACCCCGCTGCCGGTGCCGTGCTCCGCCTCAGCGGCCAGGCTGTACGTGCGCGCGGCGAGCAGCGTGCCGCCGGCGACCACGACGGCCACCACGGCCAGGTGTGCGGTGACGGGCAGGAGCGCCCATGCCGCGAACGACGCCAGGCCCGCGGCGGCGACCGTGCCGAGGCTCCACATGGCGTGGAAGCGCGGCATCACCGTCTTGCCGAGGGCACGTTCCACCTCCGCTGCTTCTACGTTCATCGCGACGTCGCACAGGCCCGAGCCGTAGCCGAGCACGAAGATCCCGATCGCGGTCACGACCGGCGACGGGTAGGCGCCGATGCCGACGCCCGCGATCGCGAGTCCCAGCGCGACCGTGACCGCCGACAGGCTGACCGTCCGCTTCGGCCTGAGCCGGTGCGTGACCTCGCCCGCGGTGAGCATCGCCAGGCACGCGCCCACGGACATCGACAGCAGCAGCAACCCCAGCGCGCCCGGTGTGAGGCCCAGCGCGTCACGGGCGGCGGGCACGCGGGCGAACCACGTCGCCACGGCCGCGCCGTTCAGCCCGAAGGTGACCGCGACCCCCGCGGCGGCGGCTCGGACCTGACTGCGTGGCACCGTGACCGACATCCCGGTCCTCCTTTCTCGATACACGAAGTACCCACCCCATACATGGAAGCGCTTCCACCGCAATACTGCAGAGATGACGGGAGAACGCACCGCGACACTCGACGACGTGGCACGGGCCGCAGGCGTGTCCCGGGCCACCGCCTCGCGCGTGGTCACCGGCCAGGGTCCCGCGTCGCCGCGGGCACGGGACAGGGTGACCGCGGCCGTGGCGGCGCTCGGGTACGTGCCGGACGCCTCCGCCCGTGCGCTGGTCACCCGCACCGGCACTCGCCTCGCCATCGCCGTCATCGGCCACACCGCCGCCGTGCTCGACGACCCCTACGTCGGCCGTGTGCTGATCTCCGCGGCGCACGTCGCCGCCGAGCGCGAGGTCGGTGTCTCCCTGCACTGGCTGCCCCTGGACGACCCCGGCTCGCTCGCCCGGCTCGCCGACGGGCGCGGGCTCGGCGGCCTGGTGGTGGTGAACCCGACACGACCGGCGCTGGAGAGCGTGCCGCGGACCCTGCGCGGCCGGGTCGCCGCGGTCGGGGTCGGCGCACGGCACGTGCCGTCGTTCGACGTCGACAACCGCGCCGGCACGGACGGGGTCGTGCGGCACCTCGTGCGCACCGGCAGGCACCGGATCGCGATGGTCACCGGGCCGGCCTGGCTGCCCTGCTGCGACCGCGCCGTCGACGCCTACCGGCGGGTGCTGCGCGACAGCGGCGCCGAACCCCGGATCGTCCACGGTGACTTCACCGCCGCCCGCGGCGCCGAGGCCGCCACCGAGATCATGGCGCGGTGGCCCGACACCGACGCGGTGTTCGCGCTCAGCGACCTCACCGCGCTGGGTGTCCTCGACGGACTTCACGCGCTGGGCGTCCGGGTGCCGGGAGACGTGGCCGTCGCCGGGTTCGACGACATCGCGTTCGCCGGGCTCAGCCGCCCCGCGCTCACGACGACCACACACCCGGTGGAGGACATCGCCGCCGCGGCGGCGCAGGCCGTCCTCGACCGCCGTGACACCTCCGGGGCGACGTTCTACCCCTCCGCGCTCGTCGTGCGGGACAGCGCGTGATCACTCGACCGAACAGGACTGGCCGTTGAGGCTGAAGGCGCCGGGAACTGAGTTGCCTCCCCGCACCGAGCCGTTGAACCCGATCGACACCGAACCACCCGGCTGGATCTGCGGGTTGTAGTCGGCATTCGCCGCGTTGACGGTCGCGCCGGACTGCCGCGCTTTCGCGTTCCACATTTCCGTGACGGTTTGACCATTTGCGAAACTCCACCGCAGCGTCCAGCCGTTCACGGACGTGGAACCGGTGTTGCGCACGCTCACATTCGCCTGGAAGCCGCCCGGCCACTGGCCGGAGATGCGGTAAGCGACCGCGCACGTCCGTGCGGGCGGCTTCGTCGTCGTGGGTGCCGGACGGGGTGGCACCGTGGTCGTGGGAACGGGCCGCGGCGGCACCGAAGTGGTGCCCGGCGCCGGGAGACCCGTGGTGGCAGGCGGCAGCGGCGCGTCAAGACCGTCGCAGGGCGGACCCCACAGGCCCTTGTTCGCCCCCGCTGCCTCGGACTCCGCCGTGAGCAGCGCTCCGCCGTCGACGCCTTGCGCCCGCAGCACGCCTTGCCGCACCGCGAGCAACGCGTAGTCGGTGCCGTCCTCCAGCGTCAGGTTCACGTCGCCGGAGACGACGGGGCTGATGCGGACGGCGGTGGCGAGCAACGTCGTCCTGGCGAACGACAGCGCGCCCTCGGACCAGCAGGCCGGAGGTTCCGCCAGCTGCGCGATGCGGGTCTTCGTGCCGTCCGCCAGTTCGACGGTCCGGCCGTCGATCACGTCGCGCACGAAGTGCAGCACGCCCTGGTACCGCGCCTCCTCGTTGACGAGGGACGGCGGTTTCCAGGGCGTGCGGGTGGACGGTGCCGGTGACGGCGGCTCTGCCGTGCAGGCTCCGGTGAGCAGGACCAGAACCACGAGCCAGTGCTTGCGCGCCACCACTACCCCAAATTGTCGTTGAACCCTCAACAACCTTAGAGGGTCGCGGACCCGGCGCAATCGACCGTTCGGAGTGGACTACCTGCGCGGAACGGCCGCCATCGACCAACGCTGGTTGGCACCGGAAGTCGCCTGGTACAAACCAATTCTGGCACCGTCCTCACGCGACTCTCCGGCCACGTCGAGCAGACTTCCGTTCTCCTGGTTGACGAAGGTCCACGTGCCGTCCCCGGTCGACGAGAGCACCCACCTCGCGGCCGGGCCGTCGGAGGAGCTCAGCACGACGTTCCCGCCGCCCGCCGCGATCCGCTGGCCGGTGGCGGCGTTGACGATGGAGAACTGGGCGCGGTTGTCGTAACCGCCGGACCGGCGGTCCACGCGCCACACCTGGTTCGCCGCGGCCGGATCAGTGGTGCGCTGGATGAGCGAGGTGCCCGACGGCGCGAGCGACTTGCTGCTCTGCACGCCGGTCAGCCGGTACTCCCCGCCCAGCGCCGCCGCGCGGTTCACCCCGCTGACACCGCTCACCTCGAACGTGGTGACCGACTTCGCCGGCACGGACAGCGTCACCTTGCGGTCCTTCACGCGCACGGCGGCGCCCTTCATCAACGCGCCGTGCTGGTCCGTCACGACCGGACGGACGGAAGCGTTCTGCCGCACCGACCCGAACGCCGACAGGTCCAGGGTCACGGACTGCGCCTGCTCAGACTTGTTCAGGTGCACCACGGTCTTCAGCTCGGTGTTGCGCACCGCCGCCACGTCGGTCGTGGTGTTGACCTTCACCAGCCGGTCGCCGGGCTTGACGAAGTGGGTGAAGTTGCGCAGCGCGTGGAACTTCGTGTTGACGCGCGCAGGGCAGGTCGCGAGCGTGTCCTGGGCCCCGCAGTCGAACGGGATCTGGATCACGCCCCAGTTCATGCCGTCCGGGGACTCGGCACCGGGCTTCATGTTGTTGTAGTCCTCGACCGCCTGCCACAGCAGCCAGGCGCGCGGTTCCAGCTCCCGCAGGTCGTCGATCACCCGCTCGGCGATGCCGAGGCCCGGTTCCATGCTGGTGAAGCTCTGCCCGGATCCCCAGTGCCCGTCGACCTCGCTCATCCACAACGGCTTGTCCGCGCCCTTGGCGATGTCACGGGCAGACGTGCGGCGTGCCGTGCCGTAGGTGTGCACGTTCAGCTGGCTGACCTGCGCGCGCACCGAGGCGGGATAGCCCGCCCAGTCCTCGGCGAAGATGCCGGGGTTGGTCTCGTCCGGTGCGGACACCGTGGCCTTCAGCCTGTTCGCGCGCAAGGCCTGCGCCATCGCGGGCACCACCTTGGCCTGCAGGGCGGGCCCGAGGTGGGCCCCCTCCTGGCGCCCGCCCGTCGGGTTGCCGTCCGGGCCGAGAGTCGTGCGCCAGTAGGAGGTGTTGGGCTCGTTGAACGGGTCGACCGTCGCGAACTTGATGCCGTGGGCCCGTTCCAGTTCGGCGGTGGCCTGGGCGAGGTAGGCGGCGAAGTCGCCGATCCGGTCCTCGCGCAACTGGTCCGAGTTCGGGTCGAAGCCGCCGGAGACGTACCCGCTGACGGTCTGGAACCACGGCGGCGAGTTGCTGAACGACTCCCACCGGGTCACGTCCTGCTTGATCCGGTCGACCCACCACCGCTGGCGCGGATCCGCGTCGGCGTCGAAGAAGCGCGGATCGCCCGGCTTCCACCAGTCCGTGTCCGTGCGGGTGGTGCCGGCGGGCGCCTTCCACCAGCCGGGCACCGCGGCGCCCGCGCGCAGGTACTCCGGCACGTCCGGGGCGTTGCCGCCCCCGATGTTGTACCGCGCGATGTTGAGGTTGAGACCGTCCTCGCCGAACAGCAGTTCCGCCAGCTGGTTGCGGATCTCGTCCGGGTAGCCACCGGTGGCGTTGGCGAACCACACCAGGCTCGTGCCCCAGCCCTGGAACGGCTCCTGCTGGTAGGTCGGATCCGGTCTCACCGTGACGGCCTCGACGGCGGCCGTCGCAGGGGCCGCGGTGGAGAGCGTGAGCGCCGAAACGGCGAGCAGGGCAAGAAGTCTGGTCATCGGTTCTCCGTTGAACGCGCGATGTTCACGCTAACATCTATCGAGAACCTACTCGTGCGTCAAGGTCCTGCCGGGCAGAGGCGCGTCCGCCCGGCAGGCCCCGTGGAACGCTCGCCCCCGAGGAGACGGGTCCCGCGCGCTCGAACCCCGAGGAGAGTTACTTGAGCGAGCAGGTGGCGAAGCGTTCCAGTCCCTGAGGCCGCGCCCCCACGCGGCCGATGGAGATCGCGATCCGGTCCAGCGCCGCGTTCCGCTTGCTGGCCAGCGGGCCGAGGATCGCGTTCTGCACGAAGTTCGGCCCGCCCTGGCCGGCCGACGTGCGCAGCCGTTCGTTGGCCTCGGCCAGCTGCTTGCCGAGGTTGGCGAGCTCGCGGTCGACCTCGGCGCGCGCGGCCGCGGGAACGTTCTGCACCACCGGAAGCGGGCATTCGATCACCTGCCCGGCCGCCGAACCGGTGCCGGCGTCAGCGCTCGTCGACGCCGGTTGCGTCGTCGCCGCCGGTGCGGACACGGCAGGCGCCTGGCCAAGCCCGCAGGTCGCGAACCTCTCCAGCCCCTCTGGCTTCTCCGCGACCCTGCCGATGGCGGTCTCGATGCGGTTCAGCGCCGCGACCCGCTTGCTCGCCAGCGGGCCGAGGATCGCGTTCTGCACGAAGTTCGGCCCGCCTTCCCCGGCCGACGTGCGCAGCCGGTTGTTCGCCTCCGCTATCTGCTTGTCGAGGTTGGCCAGCTCTCGCTGGACCTCGGCCTGCGCCGCGGCCGGTACTGCCGGAACGACCGGCTGCGGACACGCGATCGAACCGGTGACGGTCTCCCCGCCGGCGAAGGCGACGGCCGCGGTCACCGCGGTCAACGTCGCGGCGACGGCGACTCCGGCCACGAGCACCCGCTTGCTCCGTTGCGGTCGTGCATGCGCTCTCGACATATTCGAACCTCACGACTTGGGGACGTTTTGTGCCGGCACAAGTGGAGTACGGACCGGGAAAGCAAAAAGTTCAACCACTTGTGAGCGTTCACAGCTGATGGCATGCTCTCGACTCATTCCGCAGTACCGCACCTGCGAAGAACCGGGGAACAGCCATGTCATCGGCAGACAGAGTCGTCCACGAGCAGATCCCGTTGCGCATCCACGGGGTGAACCTCAAGGTCGCTTCGGTGCGCCGCGGGGGCGTCGACGCCCCTGTCGTCTTCCTGCACGGATTCGGCACGAGCAAGGAG
Source organism: Lentzea californiensis (assembly GCF_024648825.1). GTDB lineage: Bacteria > Actinomycetota > Actinomycetes > Mycobacteriales > Pseudonocardiaceae > Lentzea > Lentzea californiensis. The sequence continues at coordinate 204,494 of NZ_JANBBE010000009.1, read as the reverse complement.
GACTACCTCGACGTCCTCCAGCGGCACGACTTCGCCGGACGCCCGTTCCTCGCCTACGACGCACCCGGTGCGGGCGCCACGGAGTGCGCCGCCCTGGGAGAGGTCGACCTGCCGTTCCTGGCGGAGACCGCGCGGGCGGTGCTCGACCGCGCGGGCATCGGCCGGTTCCACGTGGTCGGGCACTCGACGGGCGCGCTCACGGCGCTCCTGCTGGCGCACAAGGAACCTGGCCGGGTGATGAGCTTCGTCAACATCAAGGGCGTGCTCGCCCCCGAGGACTGCGTGCTGAGCAGGGAGGCGCTGAACCACCGCGATCCCGGCGACTTCCTCTTCAGGCTGGCCGAACGGAGCCGGGAGACGCCCTGCTACGGCGGCGGCCTGTACGCGGCGAACCTTCCCAACAAGGTCCGCCGCGGTGCCGTCTCCACCGTCTTCCGTTCGATGGTCGAACTGGCCGACCACGGGAACCTGCTCCAGAAGTTCGTGTCACTGCCCTGTCCGCGGATGTACCTCTACGGCGAGCAGTGCGCCAACCTCTCGTACCTGCCGCTGCTCGACGCGAACGGGGTGGAGCTGGCGGAGATCCCGCACAGCGGGCACCTCCCCATGTACTCCAACCCCGTCGCGATGTGGCGGCAGATCGCCGAGTTCCACGCTCGTCAGCTGATTCCCAGCGCCAGGCGGTGGTAGGCGGAGTTCCAGCGCAGCCGGTCGATGAACGAGGCGGGGGTCGTCTCGGAGTCGATCAGCACGAGCTCCGTGGCGGCCATCTGCGCGAAGTCGCGCAGCACCTCGGCCCCGACGGCCTGCGTCATCACGGTGTGGTGCGGGCCGCCCGCGGTGAGCCAGCACTCCGCCGACGTCGAGAGCGACGGCGCCGGCTGCCACACGGCCCGTGCGACCGGCAGCTTCGGCAGCGGCTCGTCCGGCTCGACCACCGTGACCTCGTTGGCCACCAGGCGGAACCGGTCGCCCATGTCGGCCAGGCCGACCACCACGGCGGGTCCGGGCGCCGCGTCGAACACCAGCCGCACCGGGTCCTCGCGGTCGCCGATGCCCAGCGGGTGGATCTCGCAGGACGGCTGGGCCGCGGCGATCGTCGGGCAGACCTCCAGCATGTGCGCGCCGAGGATCTTCGGCGTGCCCGGCCCGAAGTGGTAGGTGTAGTCCTCCATGAACGACGTGCCGCGGCCGGTGCCGGTGCCCATGGCCTTCACGGCCGCGAGCAGCGCCGAGGTCTTCCAGTCGCCCTCACCGCCGAAGCCGTAGCCGTCCGCCATCAGCCGTTGCACGGCGAGACCCGGTAGCTGCCGCAGTCCGCCGAGGTCCTGGAAGTTCGTGGTGAACGCCCCGAACCCGCCGTCGTCCAAAAAGGACCGGAGACCGATCTCGATGCGGGCCGCGTAGCGCAGCGAGTCGTGCCGCTCTCCCCCGCGTGCCAGCTCCGCCGAGAGCCGGTAGGTCTCGGCGTAGTCGGCGACGAGCAGGTCGATGCTCGCGTCCGGCACGGCGTCGACCACGGCGACGAGGTCGTTGACGCCGTAGGTGTTGACCGAGACGCCGAACCGCAGCTCCGCCTCGACCTTGTCGCCCTCGGTCACGGCGACGTCGCGCATGTTGTCGCCGAACCGGGCCAGCTTCAGGCCGCGCAGGTGCGCGCGACCGGCGGCGGCACGGGCCCAGCCGTCGATCCGCTCGGCCACCACGGGATCACTCGCGTGCCCGGCGACCGTCTTGCGCGCCACCCCGATCCGGGTCTGCACGTAGGCGAACTCGCGGTCACCGTGCGCGGCCTGGTTGAGGTTCATGAAGTCCATGTCGATGGTGGACCACGGCAGTGCCTCGTTGAGCTGCGTGTGCAGGTGCAGCAACGGTTTGCGCAGCAGGTCCAGCCCGGTGATCCACATCTTCGCGGGCGAGAACGTGTGCATCCACGCGATCACGCCGACGCACGACGGGTCGTTGTTCGCCTCCTGCATGATCGCGCGGATGGCGCCGGAGTCGGTCAGCACCGGCTTCCACACGATCTCCGCGCTGATCCGGCCGGACTCGCTGAGCATCCGCTGGATCTGCTGCGACTGGGCAGCGACCTGGTCGAGCGTCTCGGGGCCGTAGAGGTGCTGGCTGCCGGTGAGGAACCAGATCTGGGGCTTGTCCGGCATGTGCTCTCCTTCTGGGCTCACTGGCCGTAAACGTTCTGGTAGCGCTCGTAGAGCCGGTCGACGTGCTGCTGTTCGATCACGTCCGGCTTGCCGAGCTGGAGTGCGAAGTGGACGGTACGGGCGACGTCTTCCACCAGCACCGCGGCTTTGACGGCGGCGCGGGCGGTCGCACCGACGGTGAACGGGCCGTGGTTGCGCATCAGCACGGCGGGAGACCTGCTGGCACTGAGGGTCTCCACGATCCCCTTGCCGATCGAGTCGTCGCCGATCAAAGCGAACGGCCCGACGGGGATGTCACCGCCGAACTCGTCCGCGATCATGGTGAGCACGCACGGGATGGGCTCACCGCGCGCCGCCCACGCTGTCGCGTAAGGAGAATGCGTGTGCACGACGCCGCCGACGTGCGGCATGTGCCGGTACACGTACGCGTGAGCGGCGGTGTCGGAGGACGGTGCGAGCTCACCCTCGACGAGCTTCCCGTGCAGGTCCGTCACGACCATCGCGTGCGGTCCCAGCTCGTCGTAGGACACCCCCGACGGCTTGATCACCATCAGCTCCTGGTCTGGCACCCGCGCGGACACGTTGCCCGCCGTCCAGCTCACCAGTTCGTAGCGCGTCAGCTCGCGGTGGAGTTCGGCGACCGTGCGGCGGAGTTCTGCCGTTGCGGACATCAGCTCTTCCCCTCCAGGGCGGCGCGGCGGTACTCGCGCAGCCGGTGCATGACATCGTTGGCGCCCCGGCCGAAGTAGTCGTGCAGCTCGAGGTAGTCGTGGAAGAGCCGTTCGTACGCCTCGACGTTCTCCGGCACGGGCGTGAAGACGCTGCGCCGCACCGATCCCATCGAGTCCGACGCCTCCCGGATGTCCTGGTACGCGCCCGCCGCCACCGCGGCGTGCATCGCGGAGCCGAGTGCGGGTCCCTGTGCCGAACCGATCACCGACAGCGGCAGGTTCACGACGTCGGCGTAGATCTGCATCATCAGCGTGTTCTTGACGAGCCCGCCGGCGATGACGAACTCGGTCACCGGCACGCCCGCGTCGACGAAGGTGTCGATGATCATCCGCGTGCCGAACGCCGTGGCCTCCAGCAGTGCGCGGTAGACGTCCTCGGCCTTCGTGGCGAGCGTCTGGCCGACGACCACACCGGACAGTTCGTGGTCGACCAGCACGGACCTGTTGCCGCTGTGCCAGTCGAGCGCGACGAGCCCGTGCTCGCCGACCTGCTGGCCGGCCGCCAGTTCGGAGAGCAGGTCGTGCACCGTGATGCCGCGCTCGCTCGCCTGCTCGTGGTAGGCGGGCGGCACCTGGTTGCGCAGGAACCACGCGAAGATGTCGCCGACGCCGCTCTGCCCGGCCTCGTAGCCCCACAGCCCCGGCACGATGCCGCCGTCGACGACACCGCACATGCCCGGCACCTCGCGCAGCACGTCGCCGCTCATCACGTGGCACGTGGAGGTGCCCATGATCGCGACCATCTGGCCGGGCCCGACCGCCTGCGCGGCGGGCGCCGTGACGTGCGCGTCGACGTTGCCGACCGACACCGCGATGCCCTGGGGCAGCCCGGTCCACTCCGCGGCCTGCGCGGTCAGTCCGCCGGCCCGGTCGCCGAGCGCGGACAGCGGGTGGTCGAGCTTGTCCGCGACGAACGTCGCGAACTCGGGGTTGAGCTCGGCGAGGAAGTCGTCGCTCGGGTACCGGCCGTCCTGGTGGATGCCCTTGTAGCCGGCGGTGCAGGCGTTGCGCGTGTACGTACCGGTGAGCTGCCAGACGATCCAGTCGGCGGCCTCGACCCAGTGCTCCATCGCCGCGTAGACCTCGGGTGCCTCCTCCAGCACCTGCAGCCCCTTGGCGAACTCCCACTCCGAGGAGATCAGCCCGCCGTAGCGCGCGAGCCACGGCTCCTTGCGCTGACGGGCGAGCTCGTTGATGCGGTCCGCCTGCGGCTGGGCCGCGTGGTGGCGCCAGAGCTTGATGTAGGCGTGCGGGTTCTCCGCGAACTCCGGCAGGTCGCACAACGGCGTGCCGTCCGCGGTGACCGGCACCATCGTGCAGGCGGTGAAGTCGGTCCCGATGCCGACCACCTGTTCCGCGGAGATCCCGGCCGCCTCGACGGCCTGCGGGACGGCGGTGCGCAGGACGTCGAGGTAGTCGGTGGGGACCTGCAGCGCCCACTCCGGCGGTAGCGGCCGGCCGGTCGCGGGCAGCACCTGGTCCACCACTCCGTGGCGGTACTCGTGCACAGCGGTGCCGAGCTCGGCGCCGTCGCGGACGCGCACGACCACGGCGCGGCCGGACAGCGTGCCGAAGTCGACACCCACCACGCACGCGTCGCGGTCGATCGTCATGTCAGTCACGACCTGAGTGTTATCGCTAACAATCAGGGAGTCAAGATGTGCCCGATACATCGTGATTTCCCTGCGAGTGGGGGAAATGGTTGCGGCGTGAGCGCACGACAATCCCGTCCGTGCCGGGACCAGTGCGGGAGCGGCACGGGAGCGGGGCCCGCGCAGGGGAACGGCCTGGTTGCGCAGCGGGGCTTCACCCGATGCGATGCCGCAGTCACCACGTGAACAGCTTTCAACAGGAGAGGCCGCTCCCCCTGCCCAGCCTCTCCAGTCCGACTTGTCCCACCCGGCTCGCCCAGCCCACCTACCGGGGCGGCGGGGCCACGCTGTCCCGCTTCACCAGCATCGGTGCGACCGTCCGCTGAGGACGGGTCGTCTCCCCGTCGCTGACCTGCTCGAGCAGCAGCCCGAGCGTCTCGTGCGCCACCGCGGCGAAGTCCGGGCGCACGGTGGTGAGCGGCGGGATGAAGTACGCCGCCTCGGGCACGTCGTCGAAGCCCACGACGCTCACGTCGTGGGGCACCCTCCTGCCGCGCTCGCTCATCGCGCGCAGCACACCGAGGGCGAGGTGGTCGTTCGAGCAGAACACGGCCGTCACCTCGGGCATCCTGGCCAGCATCTGGCCTGCCCGGTAGCCCGACGCCGCGCTCCAGTCGGCCGCCACGACCGGGGGCACCTCGGCCGAGGTGGCGTCGAGCGCCGCGCGCCAGCCCTGCACGCGGCCCGCCGCGTCGAACCAGTCCGCTGGGCCGGACACGTGCCAGACGGTCTCGTGGCCCGCGTCGATCAGGTGCTTCGTGGCCTCGAACGCGCCCTTCGCCTGGTCGACGGTCACGAGCGGGGTAGGGCGGTCCGGGTCGCCGTCCACGGTCACCAGGGGCACGCCCGCCGGCACGTCGGCCAGTGCGTCCGCCGCGGACGAGTTCGGCGCGATCACGACGATGCCGGCCACCCGCTGGTCGCGGTGGCGTTCCACGGCCGCGGCGATGGAGTCGCGGTCGAGGACCTTGACCCTGCCGACGCTGACCGCGAACCCGGCCGCGCCCGCCGCCTCCTCGAAGGCGGACAGCAGCGAGGCCGGGCCGTACAGCGTCGAGTTCTGCGCGACCACGCCGATGAGCTGCGTCTTGCCGGTGACCAGCGCGCGGGCCGCGCGGTTGGGCCGGTAGTCGAGTTCCTTGATGGCCGCCTTCACCCGGAGCCGGGTCTGCTCGCGGACGTTCGGGTGGTTGTTGAGCACACGCGAGACCGTCTGGTGCGACACCCCGGCAAGTCGTGCCACATCGGTCATCGCGGGGTCACGCGACGTCTTCTCCACGAGCGGTCTCCGATCTTCGATCTGAGCCGGTGATGTTAGCGATAACACCAGGTCGGCTTCGATGCAGTGCTCATTGTCCACTTATTCGAGTCGGAATGTGGCACGTCGGCGCGCGTCGCGGTCGCTTCCTGGTCTGGACAACACGACGCGGCCGTTGTCGTGGGCCAGATACGTGTCCGCGCCGGCACGCAGTGACACCGCGGCGCGGTCCGCAAGTCCCGGTACACGAACGAAACTCGCCGCGCGACCGTAAGCGTCGGTGTCCTCGAACGGGTCGATGCGGAACACGTCCCCGTCGACCCGCACGTACCGGTCCGGGAAGTTCACCGACTGCAGCGCGACCGTGCCGGCACCGAGGAATCCCGGCACGAAGCGGAACTGGCTGTCGGCGACGTCCCGGACGTTGCCGTCGACCCGCAGCCGGTACTCGTAGTGCCGCAGCACCAGCGAGGGCGCGTCCACAGGCGACAGCCGCGCGATCGGACCGCCGCGACCGACCGGAACGCCGAACGACGGTGTGCCGTCCGCGTTCCAGTGGAGCTTCTGCACGCGGGTGTGCCGGTTCGGGTCGAACAGCGGATCACCGGTGATGTCGCGGTAGTCGCGGGCGTGGTAGACGAGCACGTCGGTGGAACCCACCGTGGTGAACGAGTTGTGCCCCGGCCCGTACTGCGACGTCGGCACGTGAGTCGCGAACACCGGGTTCGGCGACTTCGTCCACGACCGCGCGTCGAGGAGGTTCGCGTTCTCGTCGGCGGTCAGCAGGCCCATGCAGTAACGGGCGTCGGTGGCGCTCGCGGAGAACGTCACGAACACCCGGCCGTTGCGGACCAGCACCGCGGGCCCCTCGTTCACCTTGAAGCCCTGCACCTCCCACGGCAGCGTCGGCGTCGCGATGCGCACCGGCGCCGTCTTCAACGCGAGCGGCGAGGCCATCTCGGCGATGTAGAGGTTCGTGTTGGTGGCGATGCCGGGTTCGCTCTGCGCCCACAGGAAGTAGCGCTTGCCCCGGTGCGCGAAGGTGGTCGCGTCCAGGGTGAACGTGTCCCACGCCGTCATCATCTGCCCGCGCAGCACCCAGCCGCCCTCGCGCGGGTCGGCGTTCGGCGACTCCAGCACGTAGGTGCGGATCCGGAACGGTTCGTCCTTGTCACCCGCGGCGAAGTAGACGTACCACTTGCCGTCGATGCGGTGCAGCTCCGGCGCCCAGATGTAGCCGCCCATCCTGCCCGACGCGGGCCGCCGCCAGATGGTGCGCTCACGGGCGGCGGACAGACCGTCCAGAGTGGACGCACCACGGATGACGACCCGGTCGTACTCGGGCACGGACCCGGTCAGGTAGTACATGCCGTCGGTCGGCGGCGTGATGAACGGGTCGGCGCGCTGTTCGACCAGCGGGGTGCGGGTCGGCACCTCCGCGGCGGGTTCGGCGGCGGTGGCGGCGGGTGCGGCGGAGCTGAGCGCCCCGGTCGCGGCGAGCACGCCGCCCGTGGCCAGCAGAGATCGTCGGGTGATCACGAGCGGCTCCTGATCCGGAGGAACGTGACGGAGTGGGGCGGGAAGGTGTGGGTGAAGCTGCTCGCCACCCTGACCTGCTCGGCACGAGCGCGGATCGGCTGGCTGAACTCGGTGTTCACGTCGTCGGGACGGCCCTGCAGCACGGTCGCCCGCGCCGTCGAGGCCACCGGCACGCCGAGGTCGACGCGCGTGCGGGCGGCGTTGTCCTGGGCGTTGACCACCTTGACGATCAGCTCACCGGTGGCGAGGTCGCGGGTGACGACCTGGCGGAACGGCTCGGCGAGCTTGTCGTCGGTGAACTCGCCCCACTTCTGGCCGTCGAGGAACAGTGCGACGTGCCGTCCGCGGACCTCGACGCGCACGTCGTACGTGCGGCCGGCGTCGATGCGGGTGCCGTTGGTCATCAGCGTGCTCTTGGCCCCGCCGACGGCCTTCTCCACCGCCGACTGGGTGTTGTTCCAGCCGCCGAGGTTCCACCAGTAGTAGTTGCCGGTGTCCTGCACGCCGAACGCGACGAGGAAGCCCTCGCGCCCGGACTGCTTGGTGGCCTTGAGGTTCAGCGTGTAGTCACGCCAGGTCCTGTCCCCCGCCGTGACGAGCGTGTCCTCGGCGGCGGCATCGGACTGGACGTACGCGCCGTTCACGACGTTCCACGCGCCGCGGCCGGACTTCGTCCACTGCGCGTCGGTGCCGGAGAAGTCGTCGCGGAACAACGCCTGACCGGACGCACCGGTGACGCTCACGTCGTCGTAGGTGGCGGCGGTCGCCCACGTCGAGAGCCCGATCGCGCCGGTGATGGGCGCCTGGGTCGACGGCGTGGCGGACGCGGTGCTCGGCACGACGTGGTCGCCCACGTTGGTCATGAAGAGCTTCTGCGTCTCGTAGCTCGCCGAGCCCCACGACGCGTGGTTGTTGAACCAGATCATGTCCGGGCGCCACTGGACGTAGTCCTCGTTGGCCAGCAGAGGTGCGTACGAGGCGAGCTTCACGACGTCGGCGTTGCGTTCGAGACCGGTCATGAACGCCGCTTCGCTCAGCGCGTTGAAGTACGTGTTGTCCAGCGAGGCGTACTCGCCGAGGAACACCTTGGGACCGTTGCGGTCGTAGGAGTCGTAGCGGTTGTTGTTCTCCAGGAACCAGCTCGGGCTGTTGTAGTAGTGCTCGTCGATCATCTTCACGCCGGCCTGCTTGTTGAGCTGCCACAGGCGGTCGAAGTTGCCACCCGTGTCGTCGGGCCCGGAGTTGCTGACGACGGTGATGTCCGGGTACTTCGCGTTGATGGCGTCGCGGAACTGCGTGAAGCGGGCCATGAACTCGTCGGGCAGGTTCTCCTCGTTGCCGACGGCGACGTGGGTCAGCTTGAACGGCTTCGGATGGCCCATCTCGGCGCGCTTGCGGCCCCAGGTGGAGTCGGCGGGACCGTTGGCGAACTCGATCAGGTCCAGCGTGTCCTGGACGTGCCTGGCCAGCAACGCGGGGTCGTCCGTGGCTCGGTTCTGGCCGCAGCCGGTGACCAGCGCGGGGACGACGGGCAACGGCATGGCGCCGACGTCCTCGGAGAACTGGAAGTACTCGTAGTAGCCGAGGCCGTAGGACTGGTTGTAGCCCCAGAAGTTCCAGTTGGTGGCGCGCTGCTCGACCGGGCCGATGGTGTCCTTCCACTGGTACGAGCGGCGGCGCTCGAAGCCCGGCGCGTCGTAGCCGTAGTGGCTGCCGGTGTTGACCAGGCAACCGCCGGGGAACCGGACGAAGCCGGGCTTGAGCGCGGCAATCTTCTCGGCCAGGTCGCGGCGCAGGCCGTGGCCCTTGAAGGTGTCCTGCGGCATCAGCGAGACCATGTCGAGGCGCAGGGTCCCGGTGCCGCCGCCGGTGACCAGCAGCCTGCCGGTCGTGGTGGACTTCTTCGCACGGACCGTGCCGGTGTAGCGGGCCCAGCCGTCGCCGTTCACCTGGACCTTCACCGGGTCACCGAGGGTTGCGCCAGCCGGGTCGGTGATCGTGGCGGTGAGCTGCGCCGACTGGTCGGCTCGCGCCCAGACGGAGAAGTCGTAGCGCTGGCCGCTCTGGACCGCGATGCCGCTGTTGTAGCCGGAGTTGATGACCCCGGCGGGCAGCCCCAGCTTCAGGTAGCGGCGGTTGCGCTCGTTCATCCGGCCGCTGTCGTCGGCGAGGTCTACGGTGCCGCTGTGCGGTGCCCAGGAGGTCAGGCCGTGGTAGCTCGCGTTGTCCGCCGGGTCGTACTCGAACGAGCGGTTCTGGACGAGCTCGGCGTACAGGCCGCCGTCGGCGGCGCGGTTGATGTCCTCGAAGAACACGCCGTACATCGAGTCGTCGATCGACGCGCCCTTCTTCGTGGCGTCGATCTTGAGCGTGTAGTCGGTTTCGGCAGCCGCCCCGGATCCGGGAACGGCGACCAGCAGGCTGGCCGCGAGAGCGGCGCTCAACAGGACGTGCTTGCGGGGCACGGGATTCCTCCCCAGGCTCGGAAGTGAGCGTTAACATAGGGCTGCGAACTCGTTACGAGCAAGGCCTTGACGCAACAGTTGTGAGCGTTCACTCTTGTCCACCTGACAACCGCGGACACGCGGTCGAGCTCCGCGACACCGTCGTCACCCCGGAGGAACCCCAGTGCTGAAGAAGATCACGACAGTCGCCAGCGTGGTCCTGCTGAGCGCGCTCACCGCGTGCGGTTCAGGAGGCGGTGCGGACACCGGTTCGACCCCGGCCGGCGGCACCATCACGATGGGCTTCGCCCAGGTCGGTGCGGAAAGCGGCTGGCGCACCGCCAACACCAAGTCGATCCAGGACGAGGCCAAGGCGGCCGGGATCGACCTGAAGTTCTCCGACGCGCAGCAGAAGCAGGAGAACCAGATCAAGGCGATCCGCTCCTACATCCAGCAGAAGGTGTCGGTGATCGCGTTCAGCCCGGTCGTGGAGACCGGCTGGGACACCGTGCTGCTGGAAGCCAAGCGCGCCAACATCCCGGTGATCCTCACCGACCGCTCGATCGACTCCGACGACACGTCGCTGTACAAGACGTTCCTCGGTTCGGACTTCGTCGAGGAGGGTCGCAAGGCCGGCGACTGGCTGGTGGCCAACGCCTCCGGCCCGACGAACGTCGTGGAGCTGCAGGGCACCACGGGCGCGGCACCGGCGATCGACCGCAAGAAGGGCTTCGAGGAGAAGATCGCCTCCAAGCCGGACATCAAGGTCGTGGCGTCGCAGACCGGTGACTTCACGCGGTCCGGCGGCAAGCAGGTCATGGAGGCCTTCCTCAAGTCCCAGCCGAAGATCGACGTGGTGTACGCGCACAACGACGACATGGGCCTGGGCGCGATCGAGGCCATCAAGGCCGCGGGCAAGGTGCCCGGCAAGGACATCAAGATCATCACCGTGGACGCGGTGAAGGACGGCATGCAGGCGCTGGCCAACGGCGAGATCAACTTCATCGTCGAGTGCAACCCGTTGCTGGGCAAGCAGTTGATGGACCTCACGAAGAAGGTCGTCGCCGGCGAGCAGGTGCCGGAGCGGGTCGTGACCGAAGAGGGCACGTTCACGCAGGAGCAGGCGAAGGCCGCGCTTCCGCAGCGCCAGTACTGAGTTCCCGGCAGTTCGGCCCTGTCCCGCGAGTCCGTTCGGCGGCTTGCGGGGCAGGGCCAGACCCCAGACCCCGCGGGGCCCGTCATTCGCGCGCATCCGCGTGACGGGTCCCGCGGCCCCATCGACGAAGGCCAGAGCCCATGACCGAGTCACCGCCACCTGTCGTCGAGATGCGGGGCATCAGCCTCGCGTTTCCCGGCGTGAAGGCGTTGCAGGACGTCGACTTCCGGCTGTTCCCCGGTGAGGTGCACGCCCTCATGGGCGAGAACGGCGCCGGGAAGTCCACCCTCATCAAGACCTTGACCGGCGTGCACCGGCCCGACGCCGGCCAGGTCTCGCTGGCGGGCGAGGACGTGGCGTTCTCCTCCCCCGGCGAGGCCCAGCACGCCGGGATCAGCACGGTGTACCAGGAGGTCAACCTCTGCGCGAACCTCACGGTCGCGGAGAACATCCTGCTGGGCCGGGAACCCCGCCGCCTCGGCGGCATCGACTTCCCGGCGATGCGGCGCCGTGCCGCGGAAGTGCTGGCGCGCATCGGCGTGCACATCGACCCGGCGTCGAGCCTCAGCGAACACCCGATCGCCGTGCAGCAGCTGGTCGCCATCGCCCGTGCCATCGCGATCGACTGCAGCGTCCTCGTGCTCGACGAGCCGACGTCCAGTCTGGACGCCGGCGAGGTCGCGGAGCTGTTCCGGATCATGCGGGTGCTGCGCGACGAGGGCGTGGCGATCCTGTTCGTGTCGCACTTCCTCGACCAGGTCTACGAGATCTCCGACCGGATGACGGTGCTGCGCAACGGAACGCTCGTCGGTGAGCACCTCACCGCGGACGTGGACCGCCGCACGCTCATCGCGCAGATGATCGGCCGCGACCTCGGCACGCTGGAGGCCATCGAGGACGCCGCGGAGAAGCGCAAGCCCAGCGGTCCCGCTCTGGTGCGGGCCGAAGGACTCGGCAAGCGCGGCGCGATCGAACCGTTCGACCTCGACATCCGGGCGGGTGAGGTCGTCGGCCTCGCCGGGCTGCTCGGGTCGGGCCGCACGGAGCTCGCCCGCCTGCTGTTCGGCGCCGACCGCGCGGACTCGGGCAGGCTGCTCGTGGACGGCGCGCCGCTGAAGCTGCGCGGACCGCGTTCGGCGATCGCGGCGGGCATCGCGTTCAGCTCGGAGGACCGCAAGGGCGAGGGCCTCGTCGCGGACCTGTCGATCCGCGACAACCTGGTGCTCGCGATGCAGGCGGCCCGCGGCTGGACCCGTCCGCTGCCGCGCAGGACCAAGGACCAGCTGGTCGAGAAGTACCTGAAGGCACTGGACATCCGGCCCGCCAACCCGGACGCGCTGGTGCGCACCCTGTCCGGTGGCAACCAGCAGAAGGTGCTGCTGGCGCGCTGGCTCGTCACCGAGCCGCGGCTGCTGATCCTGGACGAGCCGACCAGGGGCATCGACGTCGGCGCGAAGGCCCAGATCCAGCAGCTCGTCACCACGCTCGCCGCGGAGGGCACCGCGATCCTGTTCATCTCCGCGGAACTGGAGGAGGTCGTGCGCATCGCCGACCGGATCGTCGTGCTGCGCGACCGCCGCAAGATCGCCGAGCTGGACGGCTCGGTGACCGGCGTGGACGAGGTCGTCGAGCTGATCGCGGGCGGGGCCGCGCCCGAGAAGGTGGTGTCGTGAACCGCCAGGACGAACTCACCGCCGCTCACGGCCGGACCGCACCGGAAGAGGTGACCCCATGAAGAACCGGTTGCTGTGGCCGCTGCTGGCGCTGGTCGCGCTGTTGCTGCTCAACCTCGCCGTGACGCCGTCCTTCTTCGCGTTGCGCATGCAGGACGGCCACCTCTACGGCGGCCTCGTCGACGTGCTGAAGAACGGCGCGCCGACTCTGCTGATCGCCCTCGGCATGACCCTGGTGATCGCCACCCGCGGCATCGACCTCTCCGTCGGCGCCGTGGCGGCGATCGCGGGCGCCGTGACGTGTGTCCACATCGGAACGTCAGGAAGTGCCGCCACCGCGTTCGCCGGAATGGCGATCGCACTGGTCCTCTGCGCGGCGCTGGGACTGTGGAACGGGTTCCTGGTGGCGGGGCTCGGCATCCAGCCGATCATCGCGACCCTGGTGCTGATGACCGCGGGCCGCGGCGTCGCGATGCTCGTGACCGAGGGGCAGATCGTCACGGTCAACAACACCGCCTACCGCCAGGTCGGCGCCGGGTTCGTGGTGCTGCCGGTCTCGATCCTGATCGCCCTGCTGGTGCTGGGGCTGGTGGCGTTCGTGACCCGGAAGACCGCGCTCGGCATGCTGATCGAGGCCGTCGGGGTCAACCCCGAGGCGTCGCGGCTGGCCGGGGTGCGGTCGCGCACGATCATCTGGACCGTCTACGTGTTCGCCGCGGTGTGCGCGGGCATCGCCGGGCTGATGATCAGTTCCAACGTCAGCGCGGCCGACGCCAACAACGCCGGGTTGTGGATCGAGATGGACGCGATCCTCGCCGTCGTCATCGGCGGCACGTCGCTGGCCGGCGGGCGCTACTCGCTCACCGGCACGCTCCTCGGCGCGCTGATCATCCAGACCCTCACCACCACCGTCTACACGATCGGCGTCGCCCCTGAGGTGACGCTGGTCTTCAAGGCGGTCGTCGTCATCGCCGTGTGCCTGCTCCAGGCACCGAAGGCCCGCGCCGCACTGAGCTTCCGGAAGGTGGCCGTCTCATCATGACCACTCTCACCCAACGGGTGCCCTCGCGGTTCCTGCCGGTGCTCGCGACCGTCGTGCTGTTCGTCCTCGCGTTCGGCTTCGGCTCGGCGCGCTACGACGGGTTCGCGTCCGGTCAGGTGATCGCGAACCTCTTCATCGACAACGCCTTCCTGATCGTGCTCGCGGCCGGCATGACGTTCGTGATCCTGAGCGGCGGCATCGACCTGTCCGTCGGTTCGGTCGTCGCGCTGTCCACGATGGTCACGGCCTCGGGCCTGCAGGCGGGGTGGCCCGTGCCGCTGGTGGTCCTCGCGGTGCTGCTCACCGGCTCCACGCTCGGCCTGCTGATGGGCCTGGTGATCCACCACTTCGACATCCAGCCGTTCATCGTCACGCTCGCCGGCATGTTCCTCGCCCGCGGCCTGTGCTTCCTGATCAGCGTGGAATCCGTGTCCATCAAGGACAAGACGTTCCGCAACGTCGCCACCGCCGCGATCGAACTTCCCGGCGGCGTGACCATCACCTACAACGTGGTGATCGCGCTGCTGGTCGTCGCCGCGGCGATGTACGTGCTGCACCGCACCCGCTTCGGCCGCACGGTCTACGCCGTCGGCGGCAGCGAGTCGTCCGCGCTGCTGATGGGTCTGCCGACCACCCGCGTCAAGGTGGGCGTCTACGTCATCAGCGGGCTGTGCTCGTCGCTGGCCGGCCTGCTGTTCAGCCTCTACATGCTGTCCGGTTACGGCCTGCACGCCGTCGGCATGGAACTGGACGCCATCGCGGCGGTCGTGATCGGCGGGACGCTGCTGGCGGGCGGTGTCGGGTACGTGCTCGGCGGGCTGGTCGGCGTGCTCGTGCTCGGCACGATCCAGACGCTGATCTCGTTCCAGGGCACGCTCAGCTCGTGGTGGACGAAGATCGTGATCGGTGTTCTGCTGCTGGTGTTCATCGCCGTGCAGCGGACTATGGTTCGGCGGTGAGACGCACCCGCCCACTGCTGTTCGTCCTGCTCGCGTTGCTGGTGGCGGCCGTCGGCGTGGTGGTGCTGCGGGATCCGCAAAGTGTCGCGGGCACGCCCGTGGCCGGCTCGAGCGCCGCGCCCGCGACCACCACCCCGCCCCCGGCGACCACTACGACCACGTCGGTCCCGAGTTCCACGACGACGACCACAACCACGACGACTCGGGCGGCTGCTCCCCTGGCCGGGAAGATCAAGCCGGGTGAGCCTCGCCAGGGTGTCGCGACGTTCTACGACTCCGACGGCGGCGGCGCCTGTTCGTACGACCCGGGCCCCGACCCGCTGACCGCCGCGATGAACGAGGCGGACTACGAGGGCTCGGCCGCGTGCGGCGCGCACGTCCTGGTCCAGGCCGGCGGCAAGAGCATCACGGTGCGGATCACGAACCTCTGCCCCGCGCCGTGCCGTCCGGGGCAGCTGGACCTCAGCGCCGAGGCGTTCGCCCTGCTGGCACCACCCGTGAAGGGCGAGATCCCGGTCACCTGGACCCTCGTCAGCCCGGAGACGGCCAAGACGATCGCGATCCGCTACAAGACCGGTTCCAGCCAGTACTGGTGCGGCATCCAGGTGCTCGACCACCGCAACCCCGTGGCCCGGCTGGAGGTCCAGGCGGGCGGGCAGTGGCGGCAGCTGAAACGCGCCGAGTACAACTACTTCCTCTCCGAGAACGGCGCCGGGTGCGGCGGGGCGATCGCGGTCACCGACGTCCACGGCGAACGCCTGGTGGTCGACGCCCTGCCGGTCAGGCCGGACGCGGTCCAGGCCACGAACGTGCAGTTCGCCCGCGCCGGGGAATGAGACCGGCGCGGCCGTCGTTGATCGTGACATGGCAGATGTGAAGCTCAGCCCGACCGAGTGGGTCCAGGAGCAGACGAAGAAGATCCTCGAGACCGGGACGACCGAGGGCATCCTGGTCCTCGGCAAGCCGATCGTGCTGCTGACCGTGCGCGGCGCGAAGACCGGCGCCCTGCGCTACACCCCGGTCATGCGCGTGGAGCACGACGGCAGCTACGCGGTCGTCGCGTCCAAGGGCGGCGCGCCCGAGCATCCGACCTGGTATTACAACATCCAGGCCCACCCGGAGATCGTCCTGCAGGACGGCACCGTGGTGAAGGAGTACGTCGCCCGCGAGGTCGACGGCGCCGAGCGGGCCGAGTGGTGGGAGCGCGCCGTCGCGGCCTACCCCAGCTACGCCGAGTACCAGGAGAAGACCGACCGGCAGATCCCGGTGTTCGTGCTCGACCCGAAGTGACCGCCTGGGGCTGTCCCGCTCACCAGCCCAGGGACAGCCCCGCCAGGTAGTCGCGCAGCTTCCCCGCGATCAGCCGGTGGTCGCGGGCGGAGAAGTGCCAGTCGCACCCGAGGCGGTCCAGCGCCGGGTCGCTGTAGTTCCAGTGGCGGACCCGGCTGTCGCCCTGGCTGTTGCGGTCCTGCACGACCTGGCGGACGGCGTCCGCGAACGCGCCGGACGCCTCGGGGACGCTCACGACGATCGTCGTGGCCGGGCCGTACCGGGTGCGCAGCTTGTCGAGGAAGCCCTGGTAGGCGGACTTGTACGCGGTGACCAGGCTGTTCTGGTCGGGCCACTGCTCACCGGGGTTGAGGGCGGTGGAGAAGTCGTTGGTGCCCAGGCCGACCACGACCAGCTGCGGGCGCCACGTGCCGGGGTTCTGCCACACGTCGCCGTCGACGTGCAGCAGCGCCCGGTCGTAGTAGGTGCGGTAGCTGGTTCCAGGCTCGCCGCCGTTGTAGTTGCGCACCATGCCGCGGCCGGAGAACGCGTTGACCTGGTAGTCGGCGTTCAGCGCCTTCGCCGCCAGCGCTCCGAAGCTGATGTCGGTGTTGGTGTTGCGGGCGACGCCGCCGTTCGCGGAGCAGTCGCGGGTGGTCGAGAGGTTGCCGTAGCCCGCGGTCAGCGAGTCGCCGATGAACTCGACCTGCCGGGTCCGTGCGGCGGGCTTGGCCAGGATCGATCCGCCGTTCGCCGCCACGAAGCCGCCGAACTCCCCCGCCGCCCAGGTGCTCTCGGTCCGCTTGACCAGCCGCACGCGGTGCTCGGTGTTGCTCAGGTCGCGGACCCAGTGCGTCGTCCTGCCCGGCGTCACCAGCGTCGCGACGGTCGCGCCGTCGATGTGCACGTCGTAGTCGTTCACCGAGTCGTTGAGGACGATCCCGACGCCGGTGCCCCGGAACCTGCCCTCGAAGTAGACGCCCGGCCAGGTGTACTGGCCGGACGCGGTGACCCGGCCCGCCGTGTGCGCCTGGCTGAGCGGGTCCGGTGCGGGCGGCGTTCCCGTGCACTCCGTGCCGTTGAGCGAGAAGCCGGCGGGAACGGGGTTCGCGGAGCCGTTGGTGGCGCCGACGAAGCCGAACCCGGCACTGGTGCCGGTGCCGAGCGAGCCGTTGTGGCCCGCGTTGTCGACCGAGACCTGCGCGCCGGACTGGCGCACCGTGCCGTTCCAGAGCTGGGTGACCGTCTGGGCGGCGCCGAACGACCACGTCAGCTTCCACGCGGTGACCGGGTCGCCGAGGTTCGTGACGTTCACGTCCGCGCTGAAGCCGCCCTGCCACTCGTGGGTGACCTGGTAGGAGACCCGGCAGCCCGCGGCGGCTCCGGCCTGCGGGACGCTGCTGATCGTGACCGCCGCGGTCAGTGCGGCGGTGAGGACGGCGGCCGCCGCCGGTTTGAACCGGTACACCTGTGCTCCTTGAGTCCACTGTGGATGGCTGCGCGAACACGGAACGTCGTTGGAGACCAACGGTAGTGTCGAATGACGTCGAACGGGAGGGCGATCCCGTTCGACGCCCCGACGGATCAGACCGTCGTGCCGGTCACCGAGCTCCCGGACCTGACGACGACGTAGGTGACCTTGGCGCCGCTCCAGTAGTGGAACGTCAGCGTCACCCGCGCGTTCTCCCGGACGGCGGCGAAGAAGTCCGGTGTCAAGGTGGTGTGCCCGTCGGCGTAGTTCGGGCGGAACGCCCGGTCGTACTCCTTGAAGGACGTCCAGTCGTGCGGCCCCGCGTTGGTCCCGTCGTCGTACTTGGCCTCCATGGTGGCGAGCTGGTCACCGCGGAAGGCCGTGGGGATCTCGAATTCCTCTGTCGTCCCGGAGACGTTCGACAGCACCGGGGTGTCGTAGGTGATGACGTAGAACCGCCACGGCACGCCCTGGGAGAAGCGGGCCGTCAGCACCGCGTTCGTGCCGTAGCCCCGGGAGCCGCTCAGCCTCGTCAGCGCCGGCGCGGTCAGGGTGAGCTGGTCGCCCGAGATCGTGTAGTCACGGCCACGCGTCAGCTTCGTGGAGCCGTGGTAGAGGTCGGTGAACCTCGTGCCGTTCAGGTTGAGCGCCACGGTCTTGGCGGTGATGGGGCTCGACTTCGCGCTGAACACCTGGTCCGTGTACGCGGTGCCGGAGCGGGTCGTCCAGCTGGACCTGATCTGCGCGTAGAGCTCGGGGTCGTTCCACTGCCCCGAGGTGCGGTTCAGATGCTGGCCGTTGTCCCACAACATGGTGGTGAGCTTCTTCGTGCGGGCGTAGTGGCCGAGGTACTCGAAGAACTTCAGCTTCTCGCCCTGCTCGATGGTGCCGGTGTGGCGGTCGAACCCGAGCAGGCCGTACTCACCGATGACCACCGGGATGCCGCGCGCGACGAAACTGTCGTGCACGCGGTCGAACGAGTCGGTGACGTCCTTCTGCGCGGTCGCGTCGAAGCGCGTGCCACCGGCGACGTTCACGCTGAACGGCCAGTAGCCGTAGTAGTGCACGGTCGCGATCAGGTTGGGGTCGGTGAACCCGCGGATCTGCTCCACCAGCGGGTCGACGTACGCCTGCTCGGACGAGGTGTGCAGGGTCGGCAGGACCAGCAGGCGGGTGGCGTTGTTGCCGCCGGACCGGCGCACGATGTCGTGGAACGACGCGTTCAGCTCGCTGTTGAGCTCGATCTCCTGCGGCTTGCCGGTGCTCCCGGTGAACTGCGGCTCGTTCCAGCTCTCGAACGTCAGCTTGGGCCCGAACTCCGCGAAGGCGCCCGTCAGCTGCGTCCAGATCGCGTTGAACCGGGCGAGCACGCCGTCGTGCTCCGCCGGCATGTTCAGCATCCACTGCCACGAGTCGTGGTGGATGTTGAGCATCACGTACAGGTCGCGCGCCAACGCCCAGCGCACGACCTCCTTGACGCGGGCCAGGTACGCCGCCTCGATCACGTGGTCAGGCCCCAGGTGCGCGCTCCACGTCACGGGCAGGCGCACGCTCTTGAAGCCCTGCGCCTTCACGTTGTCCAGCAGGGCCTCCGTGATGCGCGGGTTGCCCCACGACGTCTCGTCGCTGCCCGTCGAGTCGAGGGTGTTGCCCAGGTTCCACCCCGGCTGCATCGCCGCGGTGTGCTGCATCGCGGTCAGGCGCGGGCCGCCGTGGACGCAGGTGACCCCGTTGAGGGAGAACGACAACGGCGCCGTGTTGGCCTCCGCCCAGGTGCCGTGGAAACCGAACTTCACGGTCGCGCCGGTCGCGATCCTGGCGTTGTACCCGGCGTTCGCGGCCGTGACCTGATGACCGGACTCGGTGATCTTCGCGTTCCAGCCGTGGCCCGCCTGCTGACCGGACGGCCACTCCCAGCTCAGCTCCCAGCCGTCGAGGGGTGCGCCGCGGTTGGTCACGGCGACGTCGGCGACGAAACCGCCCTGCCACTGGCTCGTCGTGGAGTACGTGATCTCGCAGCCGGTCCCGGCGGCCGCGGACGCCGTCGCCGGCACGACGGTGGTCACCAGGGCCACCACCGCGCCGAGGACCGCGTGCACTCTCCTGCGTGATCCGTTCATGAACCCTCGCTCTCAGTTGAGCCGCTGGTACTCGAACCAGTCGAAGTGGACGGTCCCGGCCGCGGCGTACAGGCCGATGACGCGGCCGGTGAACCCACCGGCCACCTCGGTCGAGAGGTACTTGCCGTCGAGCGTGGCGAGCGCGCTGAAGGTGCCGCCGGGCTCCTCCACGCCGAACGTCAGCGTGTCGGGCCCAGAGCGCGCGTCTCGCAGCGTCCGTGCCTCGTCGACCCGCACCACCAGCACCAGCGGCCCTTCCGGTATCGGCCGGGACGCGACCACGGCGCTCACCGGTCCGACACGGGCGAGAACCCGCACCTCCCCGTACGCGACCTCGATCTCGTAGTGGTGTTCCTCGTCGAGCCGGACCGCCAGGCCGCCGCGGCCCTCCGCCGGGTCGAGCAGCGTGCGGGCGAGGCAGGACAGGTGCTGCTGGCGCCGCCCGGCGAACACGACGGCAGGATCGTCCATTCCGGACCCGCGGGCGTGCAGCGTGAGCCAGCCGGCGCGTTCCTTCGTCGTGCAGTACTGCTCGGAGCGGTCGCGCACGGAGATCCACGACGGCGGCAGTTCGGTGAGGTCGAAGTCATCCCGTTCCGGCGCAGGGAAACCGGGCTCACCGGGCACCAGCTCGCCGACCACCGGCCAGCCGTCGGTCCAGGTCACCGGTGCCAGGAAGGTCTCCCGGCCGAGCACGTGCCAGCCGGGGGTGCCGCCACCGGGCCGCACACCGAGCAGCACCATCCACCACGCGCCGTCCGGCGCCTGCACCAGATCCGCGTGACCGGTGTTCTGGACGCGCTCGTCGGTGCTGCGGTGACTCAGTACCGGGTTGGCGGGGCACGGTTCGAACGGGCCGTCCGGCCTCGAGGCACGGGCGATCGAGACGCCGTGACCGCGTTCGGTGCCGCCCTCGGCGATCAGCAGGTACCAGCGGTCACCGATCCGGTACAGGTGCGGCGCTTCCGGTGCCTTGGCGCCGGGGGTGCCGGACCACAGCCGTCGCGGTTCGCCGAACGTCTCACCGGTCACCGGGTCGATGCGGTACTGCCGCACCCCGGCCACCGTGCACCAGCAGTTGCCGTCCTCATCCCAGGCCAGGTCGGGATCGATGCCGGCGACTCCGGGCAGCACGACCGGGTCGGACCACGGACCGGCCGGGTCGGTGGCGGTGAACACCATGTTGCCGCCACCGTGGCTCACGCTCGTGACGATCAGCCAGAACCGGCCGTCGTGGTGGCGCAGCGTCGGTGCGTAGATCCCAGCCGACGACGGTGTCTCCGCGGTGAGGTGCAGTTGGCTCGGGCGCTCCAGGGCGTTGCCGATCTGGTTCCACCGCACGAGGTCCCGGCTGTGGAAGACCGGGATGCCGGGGAAGTACTCGAAACTGGAGCACATCAGGTAGTAGTCCTCCCCCACCCGGCACACGCTCGGATCGGGGTGCATTCCCGGGATCACGGGGATCACAGCGGACTTCCTCCCAGCACAACGCATCCGCCGGCCGGCAGCTCCCGCACCGGTCCGCCGCTCAGCACGTCGTGAACGGCATCGGGCAGCGGCACGGGTTCGGCGCCGTGGTTGAGCACGAACTGCCAGCGACGGCCGTCCTCTCCCCGCCGAACGACGACCTCGATGCCGGGTGGCAGGCCGGGCAGAACCGGTCCGGCACCGGCGGCTTCCAGCAGCCGGGACATCAAGGCTGTGTAGTCCGCGTCGTCGAGCCGGGTGGACAGGTACCAGGCATCGCCCGCGCCGCAGTGGTTCCGGGTCAGTGCGGGAGAACCGGCGAGTGCGCCGTGGGTATAGGCGGCGATGGTCTCCGCGCCCTGGGTCCGCACCGACTCGCTCCAGACCGTGCCGTGCGAGGAGTCGGAGAGGACGATCCGTTCCTGGTGCCGCAGCGGCCGGTACTCCTCGACCCGGATGCCCAGTGCCTCGCGCAGCGGAGCGGCCGGGTAGCCGCCGAGCCGGGCGTGCGCGCGGCTGTCGACGACCCCGCTGAAGTACTGGACCAGCAGCGATCCACCGTCGACGACGTACCGGCGCAGGTTCTCCGCGCCCGCGTCGGAGAGCAGGTACAGCGCCGGGGCGACGACCAGCCGGTACCGGCTCAGGTCCGCTTCCGGGTGCGCGAAGTCGGTGACGACCCCGTTGTCCCACAGCGCCCGATGCGCTTTTCGAAGCGCGGAGTGGTAGCTCAGTTCGGACGACGGCAGGCCGTCCGAGTTCATCGCCCACCAGGCGTCGGAGTCGTGCAGCACGGCCACGTCGGCGGTCACGGTCGAGCCCGCGAGACCGCCGAGCCGGGACACGGCCTCGCCCGTCGCCTTCACCTCGGCGAAGACCCGGCTGTCCGGGCCGGCGTGCGGGACCATCGCCGAGTGCCACTGCTCGGCGCCCGCCTTCGACTGGCGCCACTGGAAGAACAGCGCCCCGTCCGAGCCGCGCGCGATGTGGCCGAGGGAGTGCCGCAGGATCTCGCCGGGTTCCTTGGCCAGCGTCCGGCCCTGCTCGTAGACGGTGCTGGTGCCCTGTTCCATCAGCAGCCACGGCCTGCCGCCGCCGAACGAGCGGGCGCGGTCCGCGGCGAACGCCACGTCCGCCGCGGCGTCGAGGCCCGGCCGGTCCGGGTAGTGGTCGATCGCGACCAGGTCGACCTCGCGGCTCAGCGCCCACAGGTCGACGTTCTGGTAGCCGGGCTGCATCATGTTGGTCGTCACGGGCCGGTCGCTGTGCGCGCGGATCGCGTCCCGCTGCTCGGAGTAGGCGGCGACCACTTCGTCGGAGAAAAACCGGCTGAAGTCCAGCGTGAGGCCGGGGTTGCGGTGCCACTGGGTGGCGCGCGGCGGCAGGACCTGTTCCCAGCTGCCGTACCGCTGGCTCCAGAACGCCGTTCCCCACGCCTCGTTGAGCGCGTCCAGCGAGCCGTGCCGGGCGCGCAGCCAGACCCGGAACGCGGCGGCGGTGTGCTCGCACCAGCACAACGTCACGTACTCGTTGTGCACGTGCCACAACGCGACCGCCGGGTGGTCGCCGTAGCGTTCCGCGAGCGCGGAGGCGATGCGCCGGGCCGCCGCGCGGTAGGCCGGGGCGCTGAGGCAGTAGGTGTCGCGGCTGCCGTGCACGAGCCTGGTGCCGTCGGGGGTGACCGGCATGGCGTCCGGGTGGGCCAGCGTGAACCACGGCGGCGGGGAGGCCGTCGGCGTGGCCAGGTCGACCGCGACCCCGTTGGCGTGCAGGCGGTCCAGGTGCGCGTCGAGCCACGCGAAGTCGTAGCGGCCCTCCTCCGGCTCCAGCAGGGCCCAGGAGAAGACGCCGACCGTGGCCAGGTTGACCCCGGCCTCGCGCATCAGCTCGTCGTCCTCCTTCCACACCCGCTCGTCCCACTGCTCGGGGTTGTAGTCGCCGCCGAAAGCCAGGCCGCCCAGCCGATCCGCGATCACGCTTCCTCCCGCACGGGCAACCGGGCGCCGTCGCGCAGGAACAACGGGATGCGGTCGAGCGGTGCCGCGACGGTGACCGTCTGCCCGCCCTCGTGCTCCTCGCCGGTCCACGCGTCGGTCCACCGCGCGCCGGCGGGCAGGTGGACGTCGCGCTCACGGGCACCTGCCTCGGTGATCGGCGCCACGAGCAGGTCGGGGCCGAGCAGGAAGGCGTCTTCGACCTGCCACGCCGCCGGGTCGTCCGGGAACTCCAGGAACACCGGCCGCATCGGCGGCACACCGGTCTCGGAGGCCGTGCGCATCTGCTCCATCACATAGGGGCGCAAGCGTTCGCGCAGCCGCAGGTGCCCGGCGAGGATCTCGTAGGCCTCCTCGCCGTAGGACCAGACCTCGTTGGCCAGTCCGGTCATCGCGGGCTCCAGCACCTGTTCGTCGCCGCGGAAGCCGTGCAGGCGGAACAGCGGGCAGAAGGTGCCGTACTGGAACCAGCGCACGAGGACCTCGCGGTAGGCGGGATCGTCCGGGTCGCCGCCGTGAAAACCGCCGATGTCCGTCGTCCACCAGGGGATGCCGGACATCATCACGTTCAGCCCGGCCTTGATCTGCGTGCGCAACGTGGCGAAGTCCGTGCCGATGTCGCCGGACCACAGCGCGGCGCCATACCGTTGCGCGCCCGCCCACGAGGAGCGGTTGAGCGAGATGATCTCGGTCTCCCCCGCCGCGCGCAGTCCGTCGTGGACGGTGCGGGCGTTCTCGCGCGGGTAGAGGTTGCCGACCTCCAGGCCGGGACCCGCGTGGTAGCGCAGGTTGTACTGGTGGCCCGGTTTGAGCTCGGGCTCGCCGGCGTCCAGCCAGTACACGGAGATGCCGAGGTCGTGGTAGCCGCGCCGGATCCGTTCCCAGACGTACTCGCGCGCCTCGGGGTTCGTGGCGTCGTAGAAGGCCACCTGGGCGGAGTAGGCGCCGAGCCCCTTGTCCGGCCAGTCGGCGTGGGCCGTCGGACCGAACTCGGTGCCCACGAACAGGCCCTGGTTCAGCATGGGGTGGTAGTTCTCGCTGGCCGGGCTGACCGAGGGCCAGACCGAGACCATCAGCTTGACGCCCATCTCGTCCAGCTCGCGGACCATCGCCGCCGGGTCGGGCCACTCGGCCGGGTCGAACTTCCACTCGCCGAGGTGGGTCCAGTGGAAGAAGTCGCAGACGATCACGGACAACGGCAGCCCGCGCCGCCGGTACTCGCGAGCGACCTCGAGCAGTTCGTCCTGGGTGCGGTAGCGCAGCTTGCACTGCCAGAAACCGGACGCCCACTCGGGAAGCTCCGGCGAGTGCCCCGTCACGTCGGCGTAGTGCCGCAGCACGTCCGCCGGTTTGCCCGCGGTGACCCAGTAGTCGATCTGGCGGGCGCTGTCGGACACCCAGCGCGTGCCGGTCTCCGCGAGCTCCACCCGTCCGATCGCGGGCGAGTTCCACAGCAGGCCGTAACCGCGGTCCGAGACCAGCAACGGGATGGTGACCTCGGCGTTGCGCTGGACGAGGTCGATGACCGCGCCCTTCTGGTCGAGCATGCCGTGGGTGTGCTGGCCGAGACCGTAGAGCCGTTCCCCTGGGTAGGCGCGGAAACGCTGCTCCAGCCGGTGGTGGCCGTTGCCCGTCGCGGTGGCGAGACGAGGCCCCGGCCACCAGAAGTGGGCCGGCTCCTCCGCGAGGAGCTCGGTGCCGTCCTCGGTCCTGCTGAACGTCAGCGTGCCCGCGGTCGCCCCCAGTTCCGGGGTCAGGCCGCCTTCGGTGCCGGCGTCGATCCGCACGGTGAGCGCGCCGTGCACGAGGGTGGCGTGGTGCTCGGAGATCTTGACCTCCACCGCGCCGCCGTCCGGTGGCGTGCCGAGCAACGCGCCGGGCAGGTCGTCGAGCAGCGGACCGGCCGGAGTGGCGCGCACGCGGACCCCGTCGGAACCCCACGCCTCGACTCGGAGCGTCTCGCCCCTGGCCCGCCATTCGAGCGCGGTGCCGAGGTCTCGGAAGTACTGGGGCATGCGGAAGCTCCTCACGTTCTGGATGAGTGCGGAGAAGGTCAGGGCAGCAGTGGCGCGGGTCCCGTGCTCTCGCGCACGGTCAGCGTCGGAGTGAGCAGCGCCCGGTCGTCGTCCGGACGGCCGCCGTCGTTCGACGTGGCGAGCCTGCCGACGATCTGCTCCACGGCGACCCGGCCCAGCTCCTGCGCGGACCCGGTCACCGCCGTGAGCCTCGGCGCGAACTGCTCGGCGAGCTGGTCCTGGCACAACGCGATCACCGAGACGTCCTCGGGGACTGTCCGCCCGCTGGTGCGCAGCAGGGTGAGCAACGGTCCGATCGCGCCCTCGTTCTGCACCACGAACCCGGTGGTGCCGGGACGGTCCGCCAGGACACGGGCGAGGGTGCCCGCGGTGCTCTCGTAGGTGCCTTCGCAGGTGCGGTGCAGGAAGCGCAGACCGCGCTGCCCCGCCCTGTCCCGGAACCCGGCGAGCGTGCGCTCGGCGTACCCGGCGTGCCGGTGGTAGACCCCGGAGCCGTAACCGATGAACGCGATCTCGCGGTGACCGAGATCGGCGAGGTGGTCCGCGCACAACGCGCCGGCCGCGACGAAGTCGTGGTCCACACAGGACAGTCCGCGCGCGTCGTCGGCCAGGCCGATGAGCGTGGCCTGGGTGCCCTGCGCGCGCAGCACCGGGATGCGCTCGTCGTCCAGCTCGACGTCCATCAGGATCAGGCCGTCCGCCAGACCGCTGGCGGCGATCCTGCGGACCCCGTCCGGCCCCTCGTCGTTGGTGATCAGCAGGACGTCGTACCCGTGCTGACGGGCCGCCGTCGTCACCGCGATCGCGATCTCCATCATGACCGGGACGTAGACGTCGGTGCGCAACGGCACCATCAGCGCGATGATGTGCGACCGCCGCGCGGCGAGCGCCCGCGCACCGGCGTTGGGGTGGTACCCGAGCACCTGCACGGAGCTCCGCACCCGGCGGCGGGTCTCCTCGGAGATCGCGCGCTTGCCGCTGAGCACGTAGCTCACCGTGCTGGACGACACGCCCGCATGCCTGGCCACGTCGGCAATGGTCACCATGGATGTTCAGCCCTTGATCGCGCCGGTCAGGACGCCCGTGCGGAAGTGCTTCTGCACGAACGGGTAAACGATGAGCAACGGCACGAGCGTCAGCACCACCACGGCCATCTGCAGCGACAGCGGTGCCGTCTGGGAGAACGCGGTGCCGAAGCCCGAGTTCACCGAGCCCGGCATGCCGTTGCCCCGGTTGACGTACGTGTAGAGCACGTACTGCAGCGGCCACTTCTCGCTGTCCGTCGGCATGTACAGCATGACGTTGAAGAAGGAGTTCCAGTAGCCGACGCCGTAGAAGAGCGCCATCACCGCGGTCACCGCGCGCGAGGTCGGCAGCACGATGGACCACAGGATCCGCCAGTCCCCCGCGCCGTCGATCCGCGCGGCCTCGATCAGGTCGGCCGAGGTGCTCGAGTAGAACGACCGCAGGATCAGGATGTTGAAGACGGAGATCGCGCTCGGCAGGATCAGCGACCACCACTGGCCGTAGCCGCCCAGGCCGGTGACGACCAGGAAGGTGGGGATCAGGCCGCCGTTGACGAACATCGTGACGATCAACAGAGTCAGCAGGAAGCGGTGCGCGAACGAGCGTGAGCGGGACAGGCCGTAGGCGCACATGACCGAGACCGCCATCGACACGAGGGTGCCGATCGCGGTGATGCCGAGACTCACCAGCAGTGCGGTGCGCACCGTGGTGTCCTCCAGCATCACCCGGTAGGCCTCGAACGTCACGCCATCGGGCCAGAGCACGAGACCACCGGCGCGGTTGACCGCCCCCTGGGTGGACAGGCTGGTCACCACGATGATCCACAACGGCACCACCATCACCAGCAGCACAACGCCTAGCGTGAGGCCCTTGACGGCCTCGCCGCCGACCGTCGGCGGTTCCTCCCACGCCGGTCGCGGGTTCCGCTTCTTCCTGCGCACCGCCTGCGGTGCAAGAGTGTCCGCGGCCTCGAGCGTGCGTTCGATCGTGAGCATGTCGGTCACCTCCGGTACAACCCGTCCTCGCCGAAGGCGTGCGCCAGCTTGTTCGCACCCCAGATGAGCAGTAGTGAGATCACGCTCTTGAACAGGCCCGCCGCCGCGCCGTAGCTGTAGTCGCCGGTCGCGATGCCGTAGTAGAACGAGAAGGTGTCCAGCACGTCGGCCGTGTCGTAGCCGACGGCGTTGCGCTGGATCAGGAACTGTTCGAAGCCGACGGTCAGCGCGTTGCCCAGGCGCAGCACCAGCATCAGCACGATGACGCCGCGCAGGCCGGGCAGGGTGATGTGCCACAACCGCCGCCACCGCCCGGCGCCGTCCGCCGCCGCGGCCTCGTAGAGGTCGGTGTTGATGGCGGCGAGCGCGGCCAGGAAGACGATGATCCCCCAGCCCGCCTCCTTCCAGATCACCTGGGCGGAGACCAGCAGCGCGAAGGTGTCCGGGTTCGTCATGACGTCCCAGGTACCGACGTCGTTGTTGCGCAGGAAGTGGTTGAGCGCGCCCGCGCCGCCGAGCATCTGCTGGAAGATCGTGATGGCCAGCACCCACGAGAAGAAGTGCGGCAGGTAGACGACCGACTGGATGAAGTTGCGGATCCTCAGCGACAGCACCGAGTTCAGCAGCAGCGCCAGCGCGATCGGCACCGGGAAGAACAGGACCAGCTGGACGAAGCTCAGGTACAGCGTGTTCTGCACCGCGTTCCAGAAGTTCGCATCACCGAACAGCCGCTGGAACTGGTCGAGTCCCGCCCACGTGCTGTACCAGATCCCGGCCAGCGGGTCGTACTCCTGGAACGCGGTGACGAGCCCGAAGAGCGGGACGTAGTTGAAGACCAGCAGCAGGACGACGGCGGGCAGCGTCATCAGGACCAGCGACCGGTCGCGGCGCAACCTCACCCGCCAGCTCTGCCGCGCCGGTCGTGTCCCGCGGTCCGGCCGCGTCGGGGTCGCCGTGGTCACTGCCCGGTGCCGTGCTTCTGCAGGACGTTGTCATTGGTCCACTGGATCAGCTTGTCGCCGCCGCCACTGGTCTTCCAGCTCGCCACGGCCTCCTTCACCTCGGCCACCGACTTCTTGCCGTGGATGCAGTCCCTCATCGCGTCCTCGACCTGCTGGCCGGCGTCCGCCGTGGCCTGCGCCTGGGGCATGCTGATGTTCATGTTCCAGAAGACCGGCTTGGCCAGCGCCTTCACGTTGGCGGCCTGCCAGGAGGTGTAGTCCCTGGTGACGAGTTCGACGCCGGGGCTGTTGACCACGGCGGCGGGGGCGGCCAGGAACGGGTAGGTCTGCGCCTGGACTTCCTTCTTGCCGGCCTCGGTGGCCGTCGGAACCCCGTCGACCATGGTGAAGTGGGTGCCCTCGACGCCGAAGTTGACCATCGTGAACTCGGCGGAGCCGTACGGCGCCGCGAGGTAGTTCGCGACGGCCAGGCACTCCTCGATCTGCTCCGGCTTCATGTTGATGTTGAGGTAGCTCATGATGCTGGCGCCCGCGCCCATGTCGACCCGCGGCGTGCTCTTGCCGTCGGCGGCGATGATGTTGAACGCCCCGCGCCGGTAGTCCGGGTCGGCGGCCCTGCCCGCCTGGAGGTCGGCGAGGTTCCACGTCCCCGTGCCGCCACTGGAGATCAGCGTCTTCCCGCCGAAGAACCGGGTGTTGCCGTTGGCGTTGTCCCCCGCCAGCGCGTCGGGGTGCACGTAGCCGGCGGCGGCGAGCCGGTTGTTCCAGTCGAGCGCCGCGTAGAACTCCTCGGTCTCGAACAGGTGGACCAGCTTCCCGTTGTCCACCCGCCACTTCAGCGGCGCGCCGAAGGAGGTGTAGAGGTAGCGGTAGACGTCGTCGAAGGCCCACACGCCGTTCTTGGCGTCGGTCAGCTCCTTGCCGAGCTTCATCAGGTCGTCGGCGGACTTGACCTGGTCGGCGGTGATGCCCTTGGCGTCGAAGACGTCGCGGCGGAAGTAGAGCGTGCCCGCGATCTGGAAACCGGTGGCGAAGGAGGGGATCCCGTACAGCTTCTCGCCCCACGCGCCGGTGCGCCACGCGGCGGTCGGGATGGCCGCGAGGTTGGGGTACTTCTTGATGTTGTCGCCGGACAGGTGGGGCGTCAGGTCCGCGAGCTGGTTCCCCACCAGCCCGCCGACGTTCATCTGGGAGTTCCACCAGGTCGGCAGCTGGATCCAGTCCGGCAGCCGCTTCGAGGCGGTCATCGTCGGGATGATGGTGTTGTAGTTGTTGCCGTCCGCCGGCTTCATCTCCAGCTGGACGCCCAGCGCCTTGTTCATGGCCGCGTAGAACGCGTTGTCGGCCGGCGGGATGGTCCCCCACAGCGGCGTGACCGCCGAGTACGTGCCGCCCTTGCCCGGGATGCCGGACACCGTCGCGACCCGGTTCGCCGGGTAGCTGAGGAAGCCCGGGTTCGTCATCACGTCGGGGCCGCCCGCGATGGACGGGATGTCCGGTTTGATCGACGTGTTCGGCACGTAAGCCGGTAACACGGCCTTGAGAGCTGCTTCCGAACCGACTCCGGCCCGCTGCGCCGGGCCACTTCCGCAGGCGGACAGCAGTGGCCCCATCGCGACGAGCCCTGCCGCCGAGACGGCGGCGTTCAGGAAGCTTCTGCGGTTCAACTCGTTGCCCATGGCGGAACCGATCCTTCATCGTTGAAGTGTCGAAGCGCTTAAACAGATGCCGGGGAGGTTAGTGACGCAGGTCGCATGAAACAAGACCGTTGACAGCAGAAACCACTGCGTGACACCGTCGAAACGCTTCAACGCTAGCTCTGAGCTGAGGGGTCACCACGTGGTTTCCGAGTCCGTGCCCGCCGTTGACCGGCTGCCTTTTCGCGACCCCGCGCTGCCGACGCGCAAGCGCATCGACGATCTCCTCGCGCGCCTCACGCTCGACGAGCGGATCGCGATGCTGCACCAGTACTCACCGGCGGTGCCCCGCCTCGGCGTGGACCTGTTCCGCACCGGGTCGGAGGCGCTGCACGGCGTCGCGTGGCTGGGCCCCGCCACCGTCTTCCCCCAGGCGGTCGGCCTGGGCGCGACCTGGGACGAGGAGCTGGTGCGCCGCGTCGCCGAGGCCACCTCGGTCGAGCTGAGGGCGTTCCACTACCACCGCCCGGCCGCGGTCGGCACGGGCAGGAACAGCCTGCAGGCGTGGGCTCCGGTGCTGAACCTGCTGCGCGACCCGCGCTGGGGCCGCAACGAGGAGGGCTACTCCGAGGACCCGGTGCACACCGCGCGGATCGGCACGGCGTTCTGCCGCGGCCTCACCGGCGACCACCACCGGTTCCTGCGCACGGCCCCGGTGCTCAAGCACTTCCTGGCCTACAACAACGAGGACGACCGCTGCGTCACCTCCTCCGGGCTGCGCCCGCGCGTGCTGCAGGAGTACGACCTCGCGGCGTTCCGCCCCGTGGTCGCCTCGGGCGCCGCCACCGGCGCCATGGCCGGTTACAACCTCGTCAACGGCCGCCCGTGCCACGTCACGCCGCTCATCGGGACGGAACTGCGCCGCTGGGCCGAGCCGACCGGGCACGAGCTGTTCGTGGTCAGCGACGCGGAGGCGCCGTCCAACCTGGTGGACCCGGAGCACTACTTCGACGACCACGCCGAGTCCCACGCCGCCGCGCTCAAGGCGGGCATCGACAGCTTCACCGACCACGGGCAGGACAGCGCCGTCCCGATCGGCAGGCTCCGCGAAGCGCTGGAACGCGGCCTGATCGACGAGGAGGACGTGAACCGCGCGGTGCGCCGGCAGCTGGAGATCCGCTTCCGCCTCGGCGAGTTCGACCCCGATCTCGACCCGTACGCCACCATCGGTCCCGAGGTCATCGGCTCCGCCGAACACCGCGCGCTCGCGCTTCGGTCCGCGACGGAGTCGGTCGTGCTGCTGCGCAACGAGGGACTGCTCCCGCTCGACGCGGGCAGCACGCCGCGGATCGCCGTGATCGGCCCGCTCGCCGACATGGTGTGCGAGGACTGGTACAGCGGCACGCTTCCGTACGAGGTGACCGTCGCGAGTGGACTCCGGTCCGTCCTGGGCGAGAGCGGCGAGGTGGTCGTCGCGGACGGCTCCGACCGGGTGGCGCTGCGCTCGCGAACGAGCGGCGAACTGCTGGGCAAGACACCGTTCGACGTCGTCGACTGGGGCGACGGCGTGCTGACGCTGCGATCGGTGGAGTCCGGGCGTTACCTGAGCCTGCAGGACACCTCGCTGGCCGCCGACCAGGAGCGGATCAAGAGCTGGGAGGTCCGCGAGACGTTCCGCCTCGTGCCCGTCGAGGACTCGGTGCTGCTGCAGAACGTGCTCACGGGCCGGTACGCCGTCGTCGACCCGGTCGACGGCCGGGTGACCGTCACCGCGCAGTCCGCCGACGCCGCCGAACGCTGGGAGCGCGAGGTCCTGCGGGACGGCACCGCCGAGGCGCTGGCCGCCGCGCTGTCGGCGGACGTCGCCGTGGTGGTCCTCGGCAACCACCCGCTGATCCACGGACGGGAGACCGAGGACCGCACGGGAATCGGGCTCCCGGCAGCCCAGGACGCACTGCTGCGCGCGGTCGCGGAGGTCCGGCCGGAGACGGCGCTGGTCGTGATGAGCAGCTACCCCTACGCCCTGGACTGGGCGGACGAGCACCTGCCCGCCGTGATGTGGACGTCCCATGGCGGGCAGGAGACGGGAAGGGCGCTGGCCGCCGTCCTGCTCGGCGAGGCCGATCCCGGCGGGCGCCTGCCGCAGACCTGGTACCGCGGCCGGGACGCGCTGCCGAACCCGCTCGACTACGACATCATCAAGGCGGGCTGGACCTACCAGTACCACCGGGCCGCGCCGCTGTACCCGTTCGGCCACGGCCTCTCCTACACCGGCTTCGCCCACCGCGACCTGATCCTGTCGTCGGACACCGCCACCCCGGGCAGCGCCATCGACCTCTCGGTGACGCTGGCCAACACCGGCACCAGGCCCGGCAGCGACGTCGTCCAGCTCTACGTCCGGGCACTGGGGGCGCGGTACGAGGCACCGCTGTTACGGCTCGCCGACTTCCGCAAAGTCGCGCTGGCTCCGAGTGAGAGCAGGGTGCTGTCCTTCCGGCTGCCCCTGGACCGGCTCGCCCACTGGGACGTCGCGACCGGCGCGTTCGCGGTGGATCCCGGCGCCTACGAGGTCCTCGTCGCCCGTTCCGCCGGGGACGTCGTGCTCACCGCCCCGCTCACGGTGGTGGGACCGGCTCCCTCTCCCCGCGCCGGCCGCCACGTGATCGCCGCCGACTTCGACGACTACGACAACGTGACCCTCGTCGACGCGACGCGCGTGACCGGTGACGCGGTCACCTCCGCCGACGCCGACCGGCCGGCCACCCTGCGGTTCGCGCGGACCGACCTGTCCGGCGCGGTCCGCGTCGAGGCGGAGGTCTCGTCGGAGGACCCCTTGGCACGACTGGAGTTCAGGACGGACGAGAGAGTGCTGGCGGAGCTCGCGGTGCCGGCCACCGGCGGCCGTTACGAGTGGACGACCATCTCGGCGGCACTGCCCTCACCCGTGACCGGGGTCCACGACCTGCAGGTGGTCCTGCACGGCTCCTTCCGGCTCACGTCCTTCCGCTTCTCCGCCGCAGAATGAGATCCGCACGCCGACCCGCCTGAAGGAGCCTCGATGCCGCTGACGGACGCCCCGCTCGACGAACTCGTCGTCTACCGCCCGGACATGCAGGCACCGCCGGACTTCGACGAGTTCTGGGAGCGGACCATCGCCGAGGCACGCTCGGCCGGTGGCGCGGTGGAGGTCACCGACGTCACCGACCGGCACCTGCTGCGCACCGTCGAGGTCGCCGACGTCCGGTTCCCCGGTTTCGGCGGCGAGCCGGTGGCGGCCTGGCTGCTGCGCCCGCGCGGCAGCGACGGCCCGTTGCCCGTCGTGGTCACGTACATGGGCTACAGCTGCGGTCGCGGCCTGCCCACCGACCACCTGCTGTGGTCCGCCGCCGGGTACGCCCAGCTCGTGGTCGACAGCCGCGGCCAGGGCCACGACACCCCGGACCTCGTGGCGGGCGGCGGCACCCAGTGGGTCAAGGGCTTCATGACCCGGGGCATCGACTCGCCGGACGACTACTACTACCGCCGCCTCATGACCGACTGCGTCCGCGCCGTGGACGCGGTCGCGCACCTGCCGGGCGTGGACCCGGAACGGGTGGTCGTCGCGGGCGGCAGCCAGGGCGGAGGCCTGACGATCGCCGTCGCCGGGCTGGCGCGGGACCGCGTCGCGGCCGCACTGCCGGACGTGCCGTTCCTGTGCCACTTCCGGCGCGGGGCCGAGCTGTGCGGCGAGGGCCCGTACGTGGAGATCGCGGAGTACCTGCGGTGGCACAGCAGGCACGGCGTGGAGCCGGCCTTCACCACGCTGTCCTACTTCGACGGTGTCCACTTCGCGCAACGGGCGACGGCACCGGCGTTGTTCAGCGTCGGGCTGATGGACCCGATCTGTCCACCGTCCACTGTGTACGCGGCCTTCAACCACTACGCGGGTGAGGACCGGACGATGACCGTGTGGCCGTTCGCCGACCACGGCGGCGGATACGGGTCCAACCCGGCCACGCAGCTGCAGTGGCTGCGCGACCGGGCCCTGGCACCGTGACCGGTCAGCCGAAGGAGACGGAGTAGCTGTTGGTGGTGAAGTTGAGACCGCCGCTGGACGACGTGATCTCGTAGCCGAACTGGACGGAGCCGACCGTGACGTCACCGAACCAGCCGCGGTTGCGGATCCAGTCCATCACCGCCTTGACGTTCACCGTGCCGGACCCGGTGTTGGACGTGCGGACGAACGAGAACACCTGGTTCGAGCCGTTCGAGCCGCGGTGGACGTCCCAGGTGTGACCGCCGACCGACACCGTCGTCTCCCGCGCCCCGATCGGACCGACGGGGCCGACCTTGTTCATCCACAACATGATCTCGTAGGCGTGGTCGTCCGCCCAGATGTCGTAGGCGGTCGTGTAGGCGCCGGAGCTCGGGTAGGAGACGTTGAAGCTGCTCGACAGGCTCCCGAGTGAGCTGAGCCGCCGGTTCACCTGCCGTTCCGAGTGCGGGTACGACTTGATCCCGCCCGTGTTGGGGTGGTTCGCCCAGACGCCCCAGTTGCTGTAGGAGTTGGCCCAGACCGTCTGCGGCCCGTACCCGCTGCCCCAGATGTTGTTGCGCACCGTGTAGCCGCCGTTCGACCACGTTCCCCACCTGTCCGAGGAACTCCAGGCCGCGGCGGTCGCGGTGCCGGCTCCCAGGGGAACCGTCAGGACAGCGGCCAGCACGACAACAAGCGCACGCACGATTTTCATCCTTGTTTTTCCTTCCGCACACCATTGAACGGAATTCGCACCGCCCGAGAGCCGAAGCGGTTCGTTGAATTCAACCTAACATCGAAATCATCGAACACACCCGAGCGAAAAAATTCGATGAAGAATGCCGCTTCGAATCCGATTCGCGGCTCAGCCGGCCTGCTGGGGCGGGCGGGCCACCACGAGTCTGGGAGCGGCGTGACCCGTCCGGCTGAACAGCTTCGGCGGCAGCAGGGTGAGCGCGGGAGGCCGTTGGCCGTTCAGCTTGGCCACCAGCAGCTCGACCGCGCGCCGTCCCAGCACGTCGGCGGGCAGTTGCACCGAGGTCAGCCGCAACTGTTCGGCGAGCTCGTCCGGGCAGATCGCGACCACCGCGACGTCCTCCGGCACCCGGCGTCCCTCGGCACGCAGGCACTCCACGACCCAGCCGAGCGCCGCCTCGTTGTGCACGACCAGCGCGGTCATCCGCGTCAGCTCTCTGAGCAGCGTCCCGACCACGGCGCGCACGGCGTCGCGGTGCCGCTCGGCGGGCAGGGCGGTCGAGGCGACCCCGCGCCGCATGGCCGCGGCGCTGAACCCCGCGAGGGTGCGCTGCGCGAACCCCGTGTTGCGCGCGTAGACCGCCCCCGGCGCCCCGAGGAAGCCGATGGCGCGGTGCCCGAGCTCGACGAGGTGGTCGACGCACCGCGCGCCCGCCGCCTCGAAGTCCAGGTCGACGCAGGTCAGACCGTTCGCCACGGTGGGATGCCCGAGCAGGACGGCCGGGCGGCCGAGGTCGCGCAGCACCGGCACCCGCTCGTCGTCCAGCCCGACGTCCATCACGAGGAACCCGTCCGCCCTGGCGGTGCCGGCCACTCTCCGGAGCCCGGCGGCGCCCTCGTCCGCGGTCACCAGCAGCACGTCCATGTCGTGCTCGCGGGCGGTGGTGACGACCGAGGAGGCGAACCGCATGACCACCGGCAGGTGCACGCCCTCCCGCAGAGGCAGGACGAGGGCCAGCACGTTCGTCCGGCTGCCGGCCAGCGCCCGCGCTCCGGAGTGCGGCTGGTAGCCGAGCTGCCGAATGCTTTCGCCCACCCGCATTCTGGTCTCGGCCGAAACGGGGCGTTTGCCGGTCAGCACGTAGGAGACCGTGCTGGGCGCGACACCCGCGTGCTTCGCCACGTCCACAATGGTGACCACGCCGACACCTCCGGTCCCGCAGCGCCTGAGCAGAATTGAATCGAAGCGCTTCGAACGTGGTTTCAGAATGTGACACAGGCGAAACCCGCACGTCAAGCACGCTGCACCTGTTCGACGAGTTCGACCATTGTCGCGGCGGTGTTCGACAGCTGTTCGACCACACCCCTCTCACGCACTACGATGCTCGCGACGAACCGGTGCGAAGGGCGGGCATGATCACGATCAAGGAGGTCGCCCACCACGCCGGCGTCTCGATGAGCACGGTCTCGTACGTGCTGAGCGGCAAGCGCAGCATCTCCGAGGCGACCAAGCGCCGCGTCGAGCAGAGCATCGCGGCCCTCGGCTACCACCCCAACGCCGGGGCGCGGGCGCTCGCCTCGAACCGGTCGCGCGTGGTCGGCCTGGTCGTGCCGCTGCACTCCGACCAGAACATGCCGATCATCATGCGGTTCGTGTCGTCGATCGTGGCACGCGCCCGCGACCACGACTACGACGTGCTGCTGCTGACCAAGGAGGCGGGTCCCGGCGAGGCCCACCGCGTCATCGCGCGGTCCATGGCGGACGCGATCATCGTGATGGACGTCGAGAGCGCGGATCCGCGCGTGCCGGAACTGCGCGACGTCGACGCGCCGGTGGTCCTGCTCGGCATGCCGGACGACCACGAGGGCCTGAGCTGCCTCGACCTCGACTTCGCCTCCGCCGGCAGGCAGATGGCGGGCCACCTGGCGGATCGCGGCCACCGCTCGATCGCGCTGATCGGCTCACCTCCCCCGGTCTACCAGCGCGGCACGAGCTTCGCCGCGCGGCTGCTGTCCGGGTTCCAGGGCGAGACCGCCAAACGCGGTCTGCTCGCCTCGGTCCACTCGTGCGCGGCCGGGTACGACGCGGTGTCCGAATGCCTGGACGACGTGCTGCACCCGGACAGGGGCACCACCGGACTGGTGGTGCACAACGAGGCGGTCCTCGGCCCGTTGCTTCTCGAGCTGCGGCGCCGGTCGCTGGACGTCCCCGGCGACCTGTCGGTGATCACGCTGTGCCCGGACGACGTCGCGGCGGCCCTGCCCGTCCCGCTCACCTCGATCGCCGTTCCCGCGCAGGAACTCGGCGCGATCGCCGTCGAGATGGTGATCGCCCGCCTGGGCCGTGAGCTCGCGCCCGAGGTGCGGCTCCTCCAGCCGCAGCTCACCGATCGCGGCAGCACCGCCGTCCGCTGAACCTCGCGTCGCCGCCGGAAACGTTGTTCACCATTTTCCCGCGCGCCTCGCGTTCGACGGAAATTCGACTGAAAAGCGTCGAAGAACACTTTTCGTCGACGCGGAAGATCTTCCGTGTTCCTCCGAAAGGTCGTAGCCTCCCGGGATCACATCGACCGTTCGGGCGTACGCCTGCTGGTGTTCGCCGCATCCCCGCAGAGGACCAATGACACGATCACGAGGCGACGCACGGCCCGCTCCGGCGACCAGGTGGCCGGCGATCGCCGCGGTTCTGCTGATCGGTGTCGCCGGTTGCGGCGGGGAGCCGGCACCACCGGTCGCCACCACGACGCCGCCCGCGTTCCCCTCGATCATCGAGCCGCCGCTCAAGACCGCGTACTCCTCGACCGTCCAGAACGTCGTGGACGTCCGGACGGTGCGGCTCTCCGACGGTGAGGAGGTGCGGATCAAGGGTCTCGGCGCCGCGGACGCGTGCTGGGCCGACGCGTCGACGACGTTCGCGAAGACGATGCTGCTCGAGAAGCCGGTCGAGCGGACACCGGACGGCGAACCGGTGGTGTCACTGCGCCTGGCGGACGGCACCGACTACGCGCTGCTCGCCGTCGAGATGGGCATGACGCGCGGCGAGAACCCGGACGACCGCGCGATGGTGGAGGCGGAGACGTCCGCGTCCACCAAGCGGCTCGGGCGGTGGGGTCCGCCCTGCGTCGCTCCGAGCACCACCGCGACGCCGGTTCCCACCACCCCGGCCGCGCCCGCCGCCCCGCCCGCACCGAAGCCGGTGACCGGGTGCTCGGTCGCCTACGTCGTCACCCACACCTGGCAGGGCGGCTTCCGCACCGACGTCACCCTCCGCAACACCGGTGCCGCGGAGGTCAACGGCTGGACGTTGCGGTGGACGTTCGCCGGCGGGCAGACGGTCTCCGAGATGTGGAACGCGACCCAGCGCCAGACGGGCAGGGACGTCGCCGCGACCGCCGTGCCGTACAACGTCGCGATTCCGGCGGGAGAGTCGGTGCTGATGGGCTTCACCGCGTCCGGCAGCAGCACCACGCCCCGCGCCTTCACCCTCAACGGACACGCCTGTTCGCTCGCCTGAGGCAGGCGCGGTCAGCCCGCCGCGACGATCCGCCACTGCTGGTTGACGCTGTTGCTGTCACTCCACTGGCCGAGGCTCGCGGCGGTCGAGGTGCGACCCATGCCGTCCAGGTACAGGCCGGTGGCGCGGTTCCTGATGCGCACGTCGTTGCCCCTGCTGGTGCCGGTCAGCACCGTCCACTGCTGGCTGGTGGCGGTGCTCCCGGCGCGCTGGACCGCGTCGGAGCCGTTGGCCGTGCGGCCCGAGCCGTCGAGGTACAGGCCGGTGGTCGCGTTCCTGAACCGGACGTGCGCACCGGAGTTCTCGACGACCCACCGCTGGCCCGCGCCCGCGCCGCCGGTTCCCTGTCCTGCCGGGGACTCGGTGGTCCTGCCGAGGCCGTCGACGTACCAGCCGGTCCCGACGTTGCGGATCGCGGTGACCTCGGCGCTGGTGCCGCCGAGTCCCCAGGCGTAGCGCAGCCGTTGCAACCCCGAGTTGTTCGTCAGCGACAGCGACGTGCCGGGACCACTGCCGCTCCTGGTGGTCAGGCTGTACCAGTCGCCGTCGCGCAGTCCCGGCCAGTACACGCTGCCCATGCCGAGACTGTGCAGCTTCGCGCTGACGCCCCGGACGTAGTCGGCCATGTACGACCCGCTCGGGACGCTGTAGTCGACCGGGTCGAAGTACACGCCGTTCTTGGTGCCCGGCCCCATCGCGCCACCCCACTCGGTGGCGATGGTGCGGCTCGCGTAGGCACCGATGTAGCTCGCGATGTGGTCCGCCCACTGGGTTTCACTCTCGTACCCGGCGAAGAACGAGTAGTCGTGCACCGCGAGCAGCGTGCCGTTGAGCCTGCTGTCGCCGCCGACCGCGGGGACGTTCTGGGCGAGACCCGCGCCGTCGAGGACCACCCTGCCGCGCGGAACCGCCGAGTACCTGGTCAGCCAGGAGTTGTACATGTTGTTGAGGTCGGTCGTGCTGTAGCCGTGCGGCTCGTTGATGACCTCGAAGTACGCGTTGGGGTGGGTGCCGTACTTCGCGACGACGGTGTCCCACATCCTCTCGAAGGCGGCCTGGTTCTGCGGCCTGCCACCGGTGTGCGCCCAGTACGCGAAGAGCACGTTGCCCTTGCCCAGCGCGGTGTCGATCGCCCCGGTGTAGGTGCCCCAGTAGTTGGTCACGGTCGGCTCGTTGATCGGGATCCGCACCGTGTTGGCGCCGGTGAGCGAGTACAGCTGTCCCACCACGCGGTCCGCGACGACGGCCGCCGAGGAGTAGGTGTCCGACGCGCTGAGCCCGGACGGGTACAGCACGCCGTTGACGAAGTTGTCCCTTTGGTCGGCCCAGTTCACGCCCCGGAACTGACTCGTGGACGCCTGCGCAGCGGACGGGACGGCGGTCGCCAGTGCCGTGGCGATCAGGAGCGACATCAGCAACCGCAAGGCGGTAAGCGCTTTCCAACGACTCATCGGCTGCTCCACTACGTCGTGTCACCCGTGCCCGGTGGGACCATGGCAGCCTGGCAGAGGCACCGTCAAGGAAATGAGCATGCTTATTCTTCGCCCTGGCTTGGCGGGAGATCTTGACCTTGGACGGCGTTGACCTTGCGTTCGACGGGTTTGCCTGCTCGTTCGACCCCCGCGTGTATCCTCGTTCGACGGGAAAAAGTCCTACTCATGAAGGAGCCGTCCGGTGGATGCCGATGCCGCGTACGCACCGCCCGCCTACCGGCCCGGCTACGAGGTCGTGGCGGAGAAGATCCTGGAGCTCATCGCCGAACTGGAGCTGCGCCCCGGCGACCGCATGCCGACCGAGAACGAGCTGGCCGCCCGCATGGGGACCAGCCGGACCGTCGTGCGGGAGGCCGTGAAGATCCTTTCGGCGCTCGGCAGGGTGCGCGCGCACAAGGGCCGCGGGCTCTACGTCGCCAACGACGAGGGGATGCTCGGCGCGTCCCGGTGGGGCGGCTTCTTCCTGCCCACCGACCTCGACCACGTCTACATGCTCTTCGAGTTCCGCCGGGTCCAGGAGACCGCGGCCGCGAGGTACGCCGCGACCCGCGCCACCCCCGCCGAACTGCACACCATCGAGACCGCCGCCGAGCTGTGCCGGGAAGGTCACCTCACCGGTCAGGCCGCGCTGTTCGACCAGGGCGACGACGACTTCCACACGGCCGTCGCGGCCGCCTCGCACAACCAGTTCCTCGTCGCGGCGGTGCGCGAGGCGCGCCGGCTGCAGCGCCAGTCCAACATCATCGGGATGCACGGCGAGGTGGGCAGCCACACCGCGGAGGCGGTCGACGAGCACGCCGCGCTCTACCAGGCCATCCGGCGGGGCGATCCGGAGGCCGCCGCCGTCGCGGCCGCCGCGCACGTGGACCGGACCCTCGAGGACTACCGCCGGGAGATCCAGCGCCGGGTATTCGGCTGACCTGGACCGGTCTTCCGGATGTGTGCTACAACCTTCACGATGTTCGGTGTGATGTGTCGCACTGAAAACTGATCCATCCCGGCACTGCCGCACCTCCAGCCATTCGCCGGAACACCGGTCACCGAGCCGTGCCCGCACGGCAGCAGACCGTCCACTGAGGACCGTCCCGGATCGCCGCACCGCCGCCGGCACCGGGCATCGGCAGACGCGAGTCGTGCCGTGAGCTCGAGCAACTCCCGCCCTCACCGGGACCGGGGTCGCGATGTTCGGCAGTCCAGCCCCGCGGCGGCGCGTCGGATCGCTCGCCACCGCCCTGACCGGCTAGGAGAGCACCTTGTCCACCACCCCTGACGAGAACCTGACGCCGCACCGGCGCAGGATCCGCCGACGGACGCTACTCGGCGGAGGACTCGCGGCGTTCGCCGTGCCGAGCCTGGCCACACCGGCGGCCGCTGCTCCGCTCCCGGCCGCGGCGGCGTGGCCCGACCCGCCCAACGGCTTCCCCGAGTGGAACAACAACATGGGGATCTTCGCGGTCAACGCCCAACCGGCGCACGCCACCCTGATGCCCTACGCCGACCTGCAGCAGGCGCTCGCGCTGGACCGCACGAACTCGCCGTTCCGGCTGGACGTCAGTGGCAGGTGGCGGTTCAAGTACGCCAACCGGCCCGCCGACCGCGACCTGAACTTCTGGCGCACCGACGTCGACGACAGCGGCTGGGCGACCATCCCGGTGCCGTCGAACTGGCAACTGCACGGCTACGACTTCCCGATCTACCTCAACATCACCTACCCGTGGTGGGGCGCCAACGGCCAGAACGAGAACACGCAGCCGCCGTTCGCGCCGTCGCGGGTCAACCCGGTCGGCCAGTACCGCACCACGTTCACGCTCCCGTCCTCGTGGCAGGGGCGGCGGGTCCTGCTGCACTTCGAGGGCGTGAAGTCCGGCTTCTACCTGTGGGTCAACGGCACGAAGGTGGGGTACCGCGAAGGGTCGTACACGCCGTCGGAGTTCGACGTCACCGACCACGTCCGCGCGGGCTCGAACCTGCTCGCCGTCGAGGTCTTCAAGTACCCGGACGGGGAGTGGCTGGAGGACCAGGACATGATCCGGCTGTCCGGGATCTTCCGGCCGGTGTTCCTCTACTCGCTGCCCGCGGTGCACCTGCGCGACTTCACGATCACCACGCCGTTGCGGGACAACTACACCAACGCGGACCTCGCGGTAGCGGTGAGCCTGCGCAACAGCGGCGGCCAGCAGGCGGGCACGTTCACCGTGGAAACGCAGCTGTACGACCACAACCGGCAGCCCGTGTGGCCGGAACCGTTGCGCACGAGCGTGAACTCACCCTCCCCCGGCCAGGAGGCGACCGCGCGGGGCTCGAAGGCGGTGACAGGGCCGAGGCTCTGGTCGGCCGAGCACCCGAACCTCTACACCGCCGTGCTCACCGTGCGCGACCCGGCGGGCGCGGTCGTCCAGACGGTGTCGGCACGCGTCGGGTTCCGCGAGTTCGCCCTCCGCAACGGCCTGATGCGGATCAACGGCCAGCCGGTGTCGTTGCGCGGCACCAACCGGCACGAGATGCACCCGGACCGGGGAACCGCCCTGACCCGTGAGGACCTCGTCCGCGACATCACGGTGATGAAGCAGCTCAACATCAACTCCGTGCGGACGTCGCACTACCCCAACAACACCGCCTGGTACGACCTCGCGGACGAGTACGGCCTCTACGTCGTGGACGAGGCCAACCTCGAGACCCACGGGATCCGCGACAACTACCCGGCCTCGAAGGCCGACTGGACCTCGGCCGTGCTCGACCGCGCGGCCCAGATGGTGCACCGCGACAAGAACCACCCCTCGGTGATCATGTGGTCGCTCGGCAACGAGGCGGGCGGCGGCAGCAACTTCGTGGCCATGCGCGACTGGATCCGCGCGGCCGACCCCACCCGGATCATCCAGTACGAGGGCGACAACCGCCCGCAGGTCAGCGACATCCGGTCCGCCATGTACGAAAGCCCGGCGGGAGTGCAGAACCGGGCGAGGGACACGAACGACACCCGGCCGTACGTGATGATCGAGTACTCCCACAGCATGGGCAACTCCACCGGCAACTTCAAGGAGTACTGGGACATCATCCGGGCCAACCCGGTCCTGCAGGGCGGCTGGATCTGGGACTTCGCCGACCAGGGCCTGACGTGGCGGACGCAGTCCGGCACCACGTACCTCGCGTACGGCGGCGACTGGGGCGACAACCCGAACGACGGGGCGTTCTGCGCCGACGGCATCGTCACGGCCGACCGGCGGATCAGCGGCAAGGCCGTCGAGGTCAAGCAGGTCTACCAGGCGATCAACGTCGCGAACGCGGGTGCGGCCGGCACGGTCCGGATCACCAACGAGAACCTGTTCACCAACGTCGGCGAGTTCACCGGCAGCTGGTCCCTGCTAGCCGACGGCGTCGTCATCCAAAGTGGACAGCTCACCGCGGCGCAGCTCGACGTGCCGCCGTTGTCGAGCAGGACGGTGCAGCTGCCCGTCCAGCGCCCTGCCGACCCCGCACCGGGTGAGGAGCACTTCCTGCAGCTGTCCTTCCGGCTGCGGACCGCGACGCGGTGGGCGGAGGCGGGTTTCGAGGTGGCCAAGCAGCAGCTGCCGATCGACCTCGGCAGCCCTCCGGTCGTGCCGACGCCCGTCACGTCGGTGCCGGTGCTGACGGCGACCGAGACCGGCGACCGCATCACCGTCACGGGCCAGGACTTCAGCGTGGTCATCGCGAAGGCGTCGGGGCTCATCACCGCTTACGACGCGATGGGCATGCGGCTGCTGAACTCCGGTCCCCAGCCCAACTTCTGGCGGGCACCGACCGACAACGACGTGGGCAACGGCCATCCGAACCGCAACGGCACGTGGCGCAACGCGGGTGCCAACCGGACGGTGTCCCGCGTGACGCTCGACCGGCCGTCCGACCGCGCGGCGCGGATCACCGTCAGCGGCACCCTGCCCACCAGCACGGTGTCCACCTACTCGACGACGTACACGGTCTACGGCAACGGCGAGATCAAGGTCGACAACACGCTGCACCCCGGTTCGCCGAGCCTGCCGTACATCCCCGAGGTGGGCACGATGCTGTTCCTGCCCGGCGAACTCTCCCGGATCCGCTTCCACGGCAGGGGTCCGCACGAGAACCACTGGGACCGCAAGACGGGTTCCGACGTCGGCGTGCACTCCTCGACCGTCGCCGAGCAGTGGACCGGTTACATCCGGCCGCAGGAGAACGGCAACAAGACCGACGTCCGGTGGATCGCCCTCGTCAACGGCAGCGGCCGCGGCCTGCTCGCCTACGGCGAACCGCTGCTGGAGGTGAACGCGTCGTACTTCACGCCGGAGGACCTCTCGAAGGGTGTCCGGCACGACTACCAGCTGACCCGGCGGCAGGACGTGGTGCTGCGGCTGAACCTGCGCCAGACCGGCATCGGCGGCAACGACAGCTGGGGCGCGCACCCCCTCGACACCTACAAGCTCTTCCCCAACCGGGACTACACCTACACGTACCGGTTGCGGCCGCTCCCGAACCTCGCCGAGGCGCAGACCCTGTCCCGCAAGCCGGTCGGCACGGCGGGCGGTGGCACCGGCCCGGTGCAGACCGGGGTGGACTACCGGCTCGTCGCCCAGCACAGCTCCAAGCTGGTCGACATCAACGGCGGCTCCGCGTCGGCCGGTGCCAACGCCATCCAGTGGACGGCCACGGGCGGGCTGAACCAGGTGTTCGACTTCCTCGACTCCGGCAGCGGCCACTACCGCGTCCGGGCACGCCACAGCGGCCTCGTGCTCCAGGTCGCGGGCACCGGCACCGGCGCGGACGTCACGCAGCAGCCCGACTCGAACTCAGCCGCACAGCAGTGGCGGGTGGTGGACCACGGTCTCGGCGTGATCAGCCTGGTCAACAGGCAGAGCGGGCTCTCGATGGACGTGTGGGAGGCCTCGGCCGCCGACGGCGCGCGCATCTCGCAGTGGACCACGGGAAGCGGGCTCAACCAGCGGTTCGGGCTCCAGCGGCTCTAGGACTTCGGAGGCGGTGGCCGGCAGGCCACCGCCTTCCCCTCCGGCGCGCTGTTCCCGTTCCGTCCTGAACGGACAGTTCTTTTCGCACGTTGCTCCGAACGGCCCTGTCCCCCGCCCCGCCGGGGCGACGTAGGGTGAATCGATCACGGTGTCTGCCAGCGGATTTCAGCGAACTACCGGCAGATCGTCGCCGAGCGTGACCGGTCATGTACTAGGAGAAGCAGTCGCATGGACATCGAGACAGCG
Organism: Lentzea californiensis; assembly: GCF_024648825.1. Lineage (GTDB taxonomy): Bacteria > Actinomycetota > Actinomycetes > Mycobacteriales > Pseudonocardiaceae > Lentzea > Lentzea californiensis. The sequence continues at coordinate 159,958 of NZ_JANBBE010000009.1, read as the reverse complement.
CTCAAAGAAGCAATGACGATCACCGGCGCCGTGGGAGCCGCGCTCGTGGACTACGACAGCGGCATGTCGCTGGGCTCGATCGGTGGTGGCGACTGGCTGAACCTGGAGGTGGCCGCGGCCGGCAACACCGAGGTCGTGCGGTCCAAGCAGCGAGTGATCTCGGCGCTCAAGCTGAACGACGAGATCGAGGACATCCTCATCACGCTGCACCGCCAGTACCACCTGATCCGCCTGCTCTCGACCGGCAAGCGGAGCGACTCGAAGCTCTTCCTCTACCTCGTGCTCGACCGGGAGCGCGCCAACCTCGCGCTGGCCAGGCACAGCCTCAAGTCCATCGAAGCCGACCTCACGGTGTGAACGAGATGTCCACCCAAGCCCCTGGTGCACTGCCCCTGCGCCGGCGCGGACCGCTGTCGGAGGCACCGCCCGCACCGGAGCGGCACGTGCCGGCCAGTGCCGCCGCGAAGTTGATGACCGAGGCGCTGGAAGAGGTCCACGGCAGCATCGACTCCGTGGCGATCAACGGCGTGCTGGTCGCCACGCGCGACGGCCTGGTGCTGTGCGGGGTCACGCGCGGCATCGAGGACGACGGCGTCGCCGCGATGGCCTCGGCGGCTGCCGGACTCGCGACCCAGTTCACCTCGCAGGCCGGGGTGGGCAGTCCGCGAGCGGTGTTCTTCGAGGGCGAGTCCGGCCAGGTCGGCGTGTTCGGGATCGACGCCGACACGCTGCTGGTGGTGCTCGGCGAGCGCGACACCACGATGGGCATGTTCAACGTCGTGTCCAAACAGGCCCTGTCCCTGCTGCAGCAGGCGGTCGCGGCCCGGCGGTGACCGTCAGTCGTCCAGGCTCCGGTGGGTGAAGCTGCCGAAGTCCGCCCAGGAACTGCCCGGCACGACGTCACCGGTCACGTACAGTCCGATGTGGACACCGGTGAACCCGCCCGCGGCCTGGGTGCTGAGCACCCGCCCGTCGAACGGCTCGCCGAGCAGCCGCCACTCCTCGGCGGCGCCGGCCACCAGCGCTCTGGTCTCCTGACCGGTGGCCTCGAAGCACAGCCGCACCACGCCTTCCGGCAGCCGCGTCGTCGCGAGGAGCTCGTCGTGGCCAACGGTGCGGCGCACGAGGACGACCTCGCGGCCGGCGCCGAGCAGGAGCCGGACGTGGTGGTCGTTGTTCTGCAACAACACGAGACCGGCCCACTCGGTCGGTCCCGCCGCCTCGAACTCGACCTCGCAGGACGCGTGGAAGTCCTGGTGCCGCTGGGGCCGGACCACCAGGCTCGGCGTGACCAGGTCCGTGATCGACTCCGGGCGCACCTGCAGCCGGAGGTGGCCTGGCCGGTCAGTCAGCGACCAGAACACCTCGTCCGGTGTGCGCAGGAACAGCCAGGCGGGATCGAGGACCGGCCCGTCGAAGTCGTCGGTCGGCCCGGCCTCCGGCCACGGGTGCGCGGGCAGCGCGGGAACCTCGTACCGGGCCTCGACACGGCCGGTGCCCGGACTGAACACCGGGCCGCCCGCCTCCCAGGACACCGGCACGAGGAACGTCTCCCGGCCGAGGTTGTAGTAGTAGCCGCCGTACGGCCGGGTCGCGAGCAACACGGCGAACCACTGGTCTTCCTGCGTGCACACCAGGTCCGCGTGCCCGACCGCCGCGATCGGGTGGTCCCGGCCGAGGTGCCGGTGGGTGAGCAACGGGTTGAGCGGCGAACCGCGGTACGGCCCGGTGACGTCGTCCGCCGTCGCCACGACCACCGAGTGCTCGAAGTCCGTGCCGCCCTCCGCGCACAGCAACAGGTACCTGCCGTCCACTTTGTACAGGTGCGGTGCTTCGAGCCACACGGAGTCGCGCAGCGCGCCGGTCCACAGCACGTGCTCGTCACCGATCAGCTCCAGCCGCTCGGCGTCGAACTCGCGCAGCCAGACCTCGGTCTGCCCTGCCGTTCCGCCGGGCACCTCGCGGGTCCCCGTCCACCACGCGCGGCCGGTGTCGTCGAAGAACAACGACGGGTCGAACCCGTCCGCCTCCGGCAGCCACCGCGGCTCCGACCACTCACCGGCCGGATCCGTTGCGGTGACGACGAAGTTGCCGCTCTTGCCCGTGCCGCCGACCAGGGTGCACACCACGTAGAACACACCTTCGTGGTGGCGGATCGTCGGCGCGTACAGGCCACCGGACGCGCGCACACCGTGCAGCGGCAGCTGGGACGGCCTGTCCAGCACGTGGCCGAGCAGGCGCCAGTGCACCAGGTCCCTGCTGTGGTGGATCGGCAGGCCGGGGAAGTACTCGAAGGTCGACGTGACGAGGTAGTAGTCCGATCCCGCCCGGCACACCGACGGATCGGGGTGCGAGCCGGGCAGGACCGGGTTCTCGAACTGTGCCAAGTGGGGACTCCCGTCAGGAGTGGAGGCGGGCGTAGGCCGGCTTCGGCCTCAGGTTCTCGTCGAACAGGCAGGCCGCACCCTCACCGGGGAACACGTCCGGCACCCACGAGTGGCGGTCGGTGAAGCCCCACGTGGTGAACTCGACGCACCGCCGCACCGAGTGGCAGGCGTCCCAGACCTGTTCGAAGTAGTCCGCCTGCGCTTCGAGCTTCTCGGGCGTGACGGGCAACGGGATCCGCACGTCGGCCTCGGTGATCGCGACGTCCAGCCCGAGCGCGGCGAACCTCGCGATGTTCTCCTTGACGCCGGCCGGGAAGCCGTACATCAGCGACAGGTGCGCCTGGATGCCGACGCCGTGGATCGGCACGCCCTGGCGCTTCAACGACTTCACCAGTTCGTAGACCGCGTCGCTCTTCGGGTTGAGCCCCTCGACGTTGTAGTCGTTGATGTAGAGCTTCGCCCTGGGGTCGGCCGCGTGGGCCCAGCGGAACGCGTCGGCGATGTAGCGGTCACCGAGCTTCTCCTGGAACACCGTCGGCCTGCGCGTGCCGTCCTCGTTGAACGCCTCGTTGACGACGTCCCACGCGCGGATCTTCCCGCGGTAGCGGCCCGCCTCGGTCCTGATGTGGTTCTTGACCACGTCCCGGAGCTCCGCCGCCTCGAGGTCGTCGACCCAGTCGGGCAGCTGGCTGTGCCAGACCAGCGTGTGCCCGCGCACGGACTTGCCGGTCTTCTTGGCGTACTTGACGATCTCGTCCGCACCGGACCAGTCGTACTGGCCGCGGACGGCTTCGACGACGCCCCACTTCATCTCGTTCTCGGGCGTGACGCTGTCGAACTCCCGCGTCAGCACCTTCTTGTAGTCGGCCTCGGCGGTCAGGTGCTGGGCGGCCACCGCGCTGCCCACGTACCTGTTCGTGACGCTCTTCAACGGTCCCGCCGCCGAAGCGGGAACTGTCTGGGACAGCACCACCAGGACGGCGATGCCGGCAGCTAATCGGGTTCGCACGATTCACTCCCTTGTGAGTCAGCCCTTCACGGAACCGGTGAGGCCCCCGACCATGCGGCGTTCGGCGAGCACGAAGAACGTGAGCGCGGGGATCATGGACAACGCGGTGAAGGCGAGCACCTTCGCCGTGTCCTGGGTGTGCTCCGACTGGAACATGGCCACGCCGAGCGGAAGCGTGAAGTTCGTGGAGTCGTTGAACACCAGCAACGGCAACAGGTAGAAGTTCCAGCTGGTGACGAACGCGAGCACCGACACCGTGATCAGCGCCGGCCGCGAGAGCGGGAGCAGGATCCGCCAGAAGAAGCCGAGCTTGGCCGCGCCGTCGAGCAGGGCGGCGTCCTCGAGCTCACCGGGGATCGCGTTCATGAACGGCCGCAGGATCACGATCGTGACGGGCAGCGAGAACGCCGCCTCCGGGATCGCGACACCGAGCGGGTTCTCCAGCAGGTTCAGCTCGCGCAGCCACAGGTACAGCGGCAACGTCGCCACGCCGAGGGGGAACAGCAGACCCAGCGTGAACAACGTGTAGAACGCCTCGCGGCCCTTGAAGGCGTAGCGGGACAACGCGAACGCCGCCATCGACCCGAGCACGACCGCCAGCGTGGTCGCGATCACCGCGATCAGCATGCTGTTGCCGAGCAGGCGCCAGAACTGGGGCGAGGTGGCGACGCTGATGTAGTTGTCCCAGACGAACGGACCGGGCAGACCGGCCGGCGACGAGTTGATCTGTGCCGTGGTGCGGAACCCTCCCAGCACCACGAAGAGCAGTGGGACCACCGTCATGCCGATGACGGCGAACGCGGCGAGGTAGCCGACGGTGTTACGACGTGACATCTCAGCGAACTCCCGTCAACGCACCTTGGGTGTCGCGACGCAGAGCGAATCGCTGGTACACCAACGCGAACAAGAAGCAGATGATGAACAGGATCACCGCGACCGCGCTGCCGAAACCGAACTCGTAGCGCTTGAAGCCGTGGTCGACCAGGTAGGTGGCCATGGTCGTCGACGCGTTGGCGGGACCGCCGAGCGTCATGATCCAGACCAGGTCGAAGAGCTGCAGCGACCCGATCACGGACAGGAACACCCAGATCCTGATCGTCGGTCCCAGCAACGGGAGCACGACGTGCCGGGTGGTCTGCCAGGCGCTCGCGCCGTCCAGTGCGGCGGCCTCCCTCAGCTCGGGCGGAACGCCCTGCAGGCCGGCCAGCAGCAGGATCACGCCGAAGCCGATGTACTTCCAAGTGATCACCACGAAGAGCGTGTAGAGCACGAGCGACTGGTCGGCGAGCCACAGCTGAACGAAGCCGCCCAGGCCCACACCGCGCAGGATCTCGTCGATGAACCCACCCGGCTGCAACATGAGCAGCCAGATGACTGCGGTCACCGCCTCGGACAGCACGTACGGAGCGAAAACCACCATCCGCAGGAACGTCCGGCCGCGCAGCTTCCGGTTGAGCAGCAACGCGAGGCCGATGCTCAGCGGCAGCTGGACGACGATCGAGAGCGTGGCGATGATCAGGTTGTGCCCGATGGCGCCCTGGAAGACGTCACCGGAGAAGGCGGCGACGTAGTTGTCGAGCCCCACGAAGTCCGTGAGCGGGCCGAAGCCGTTCCACGAGTAGAGGCTGTAGTACCCGGCGACGCCGATCGGGATCAGGACGAACCCGATGAACAGCACGAGCGCGGGGGTCAGCAGGAATGCGAGTTCGAGGCGTTGGCGGAGTCGGGACCGCCGCCGGGTGCCCCCGGCCGCTGGCGCGTGCGGCACGGGGGCGGTCGGCGGCCGCGTGGTGATCGCGGCACTCATCATTTGTTCCCGGCTGCTGCTTCGCTCACCGATTTCACGATGGTGTCCGGTCCGCCCTGACCCGCGAAGAAGTTCGCGATGGTGTCGTTGAGGGCCTGACCGACCTTGGTCGGGAACGCGGTGTCGAAGTAGAACTGGAGGTACGAAGCCTTGGTCATGGCCTCGGCGATCTGCTTGTGCGGCTCGCTCTTCAGCGCGGACACCCCGGCAGGGGTCACCGGCAGACCGGAGTTGGTCTCGGCGAGGATCTTCTGCACGTCGTCGCCGACGAGGTGCCCGAGGAACTCCGCGCACGCCTTGGCCGCGCGGGTGGTGCAGGAGAACCCGTCACCGCCGCCGAGCAGCACGCTCGGATCGCCCTGCCCGCCCGGCACGCTCGGGAACGGGAACCAGCCGATCTTCGAGCCGATCTCCTTGTCCTCGGTGAGCGCCTGCATGACGTCCGGGTTCCAGTCGCCCTGCAGTTCCATGGCCGCCTTGCCGTTGGCCACCAGGCCCGCCGAGCTGCCCGCCCCCTGCTGAGCGGGCGTCCCGACGAACCCGTCCTGGAACGGTTTCGTGTCCAGGAAGCTCTTGAGGTTCTCGCCCGCCTTGAGGAAGCACGGGTCGGTGAGCTCGGTCTTCTCGACCGCCTTCTTCAGCGTGTCGACCGAGCACTGGCGCACCGCGAAGTAGGCCCAGTAGAACGCGTCGGGCCAGCGGTCCTTGCCGCCGAGCGCGATGGGCACCACGCCCGCGGTCTTCAGCTTCGTGACCGCCGCGTTCAGCTCGTCCACAGTGGTCGGCGTCGAGGTGATTCCGGCGGTGGCGAAGATGTCCTTGCGGTACCAGAACCCGACCGCGTGCATCAGGTACGGCGCACCGTACTGCTTGCCGCCGGTCTTCCAGCCGTCGGCGTTCTTGGCCAGCGGGCCGATCCAGCCCGACGAGGCCTGCGTGATGTCGGCGAGCTTGCCGGACTTCAGCTGGTCGGCGAGCGCACCGCCGCCCCACTGCTGGAAGAGGTCCGGCGGGGTGTTGCCCTGCAGGGCGAGCGGCACCTTGGTCTGGAACTGCTCGTTCTGCAGCGGTTCGATCGTGAACGAGGTGTTCGGGTGGGTCTTGTGGAAGTCGTCGGCGATCTGCTGCCACTTCGACTTCATGGGCTCGGTGGTCCGGTTGTGCCACCAGGTGAGGGTGACGGGACCTTCCGTGGAGGCGTCGCCGCCACCACCACCGCACCCGGCCAGCACGAAAGCCGCGGCGGCGAAGAGGGCAAGGGGCTTTCTGGAACGCATTTCGGGTCCACTCCTGACGACGTCGGCCGGTTGGACTGCCTGTGTTGGGGCCAGAGAATTGCGTGAAATCGGCCTCGTGTCAATCGTTGTCGATAACGTTTTACACGGCTAGCCTGTGCCGGTGCCTCCACGCTCTCGCGTCACGATCAAGGACGTCGCCGCTCAGGCCGGCGTCTCGGTAGCCACCGTGTCCAAGGTCCTCAACCAGCGGTACGGCGTCTCCGCGGAGACGTTTGCGCGGGTCACCGCCGTGATCAAGGACATGGGGTACGAGGCGAGCCTCGTCGCGCAGAGCCTGCGCAACCACCGCACGAACGTCATCGGCATCCTGGTCGCCGACATCGAGCCGTTCAGCACCGAACTGCTCAAGGGCGCGGCGGATGCCATCCGCGGCACCGGTTTCGAGCTGGTCGTGTACTCGGCGGGCGGTCGCACCGGCGACCCCCACGGCTGGGAGCAGCGCTACCTCACGCGGCTGAGCGGCACCCTCGTCGACGGTGCCGTGCTGGTCACGCCGGCCGTCGACCTCGAAGGCCTGCCCGGCACACCCGTCGTCGCCGTCGACCCGCACACCGGGCGAGCGGCGCTGCCCACCGTCGACTCCGACAACCTGCACGGCGGACGGCTCGCGACCGAGCACCTGCTCCAACTCGGCCACCGCCGGATCGGGCTGCTCACCGGCCGTGAGGACCTGAAATCCGCGCAGCAGCGCGAAACCGGCTACCGGGGAGCCCTCGCCAGCGCGGGCGTCGCGGTGGACGAGACCCTGGTCCGGCGCGGTGACTACGACGCGGACATAGCCGCCGCGTCCGCCCGCTACCTGCTGAGCCGTCCCGACCGGCCGACCGCGATCTTCGCCGCCAACGACACCACCGCCATCGCGGCCATCGACGCCGCCCGCCAGCTCGGCCTGCGGGTGCCGGAGGACCTGTCGGTGGTCGGCTTCGACAACATCCCCGAGTCCGCGCTGTGCACACCGCCGCTCTCGACGGTGCAGCAGCCGATACGCGAGATGGGCCACCGCGCCGTCGAGTTGCTGGTCCGGCTCATCAACGGCGCCGAGCCCGACGAAACCCACATCACCCTGGGCACCGAACTGGTCGTCCGGCAGTCGACCCGCCCACTGACCCCCTGAGGTTTGTTGTGACGACAGAAGCCACCACGCCGGACGAACTCTGGCGGAACCCGCACGCCCCCGTGGACGATCGCGTGCGCGATCTCGTCGCGCGGATGACCCCGCAGGAGAAGATCGCGCAGTTGCAGGGGATCTGGGCCGGCATCGACGCCGCCGGCGAGATGGCCCCGCACCAGCACGAGTTCGCCGTGGCACCGCAGGACTTCGACGAGCTGACCCGCTACGGCCTCGGCCAGCTCACCCGCGTCTTCGGCACCCGGCCGATCGCGCCGGAGGTCGGTGCGCGCACGCTCGCGCGCACCCAGCGGCAGATCATCGAGGCGAGCCGCTTCGGGATTCCCGCTGTGGCGCACGAGGAGTGCCTGACCGGGCTGGCCGCCTGGCAGGCGACCGTGCACCCGTCGCCGCTGTGCTGGGGCGCGACCTTCGAACCGGACCTGGTGCGGCGCATGGCCGCGCGGATCGGCGACTCGATGCGCCGCCTCGGGGTGCACCAGGGCCTGGCCCCCGTCCTCGACGTCGCACGCGACCTGCGCTGGGGCCGGGTCGAGGAGACCATCGGCGAGGACCCGCACCTCGTGGGCACCATCGGTGCCGCCTACGTCGCGGGCCTGGAGTCGGCCGGGATCGTGTCGACGCTGAAGCACTTCGCCGGGTACTCGGCCTCACGCGCAGGGCGCAACCTCGCGCCGGTGTCGATCGGGCCGCGTGAACTCGCGGACGTGATCCTGCCGCCGTTCGAGATGGCACTGCGCGCCGGCGCCCGGTCGGTGATGAACTCCTACGCCGACAACGATGGCATCCCCGTCGCCGCCGATCCGGCGATGCTCACCACGCTGTTGCGCGATGTGTACGGCTTCACCGGCACCGTGGTCGCCGACTACTTCTCGGTGGCGTTCCTGCACAAGCTGCACGGCGTCGCCGCCGGACGCGAGGACGCGGCCTCGCAGGCGCTGACGGCCGGCATCGACGTCGAGCTGCCCACTGTGGACTGTTACGGCGAACCGCTGCTCGAAGGCCTCTACTCCCACCGGGTGGACGTGGCGGTCGTCGACCGGGCGCTGTCCCGGGTGCTGGCTCAGAAGTTCGAACTGGGCCTGCTCGACCCCGGCTACTCCCCCGCGCCCGACGCGGACCTCGACCTGGACGACCCCGAGTCCCGCGCCCTCGCCCGCGAGGTGGCGGAGCGCTCGATCGTGCTGCTGCAGAACGACGGCGTGCTGCCGCTGGCCGGCAAGCGACTGGCCGTCGTCGGCCCGCGCGCGGACGAGCCCGGTGCGATGATGGGCTGCTACTCGTTCCCGCTGCACGTCGGCGTGCACCACCCGGACGCCGAGATGGGCATCGAGGTCACCACCGTGCTGGAGGCGTTGCGCGCGGACCACGACGTGGTGTTCGCGCGCGGCTGTCCGGTGCTCGGCGGGACCGACGACGAGATCGCCGAGGCGGTCGAGGCCGCGCGGCAGGCGGAGGTCTGCGTCGTGGTGCTCGGTGACCAGGCCGGTCTGTTCGGCAAGGGCACGTCCGGTGAGGGTTGTGACGTCGCGGACCTGAAGTTGCCCGGCCGCCAGGAGGAACTGCTGGAGGCGGTGCTCGGCACCGGCATGCCGGTGGTGCTCGTGCTGCTGTCGGGCCGGCCCTACGACCTGTCCCGGCAGGCAGACCGGCTCGCGGCCGTCGTGTGCGGCTTCTACCCCGGCCAGGAGGGCGCGCCGGCGCTCGCGAACGTCCTCAGCGGACGCGTCAACCCGTCCGGCAGGCTCCCGGTCAGCTTCCCCGGCTCCGGCTCCACCCAGCCGTCCACGTACCTCAACGCGCCGCTCGGCAACCGCAGCGAGGTCAGCAACGTGGACCCGACGCCGCTGTTCCCGTTCGGCCACGGCCTGTCCTACGCGCCCGCCACGTGGGTGACGGCGGGCTGCGAGGAACGCGAGTGGTCGACCGACGGCACCTGCGCGGTGCACGTCGTCCTGCGCAACGACACGGACGTCGTGACCGCCGAGGTCGTCCAGATCTACCTGCACGACCCGGTGGCGGAGGTCGCCCGGCCCGTCCGGCAGCTGATCGGCGCGGTGAAGGTGGACCTCGCTCCCGGCCAGACCCGCACGGTCACCGCCCGGCTGCACGCGGACCTGACCTCCTACACCGGCCGGGCGGGCCACCGCCAGGTCGACCCCGGTGACGTCGAACTGCACGTCGGCACGTCGAGCGCGAACATCCACACCTCGTTGAAGCTCGCGCTGACCGGGCCCGCCCGGCAGGTCGGGTTCGACCGCGTCCTGACACCGGAGTTCGACACACCCTGAGTTCCGGACCCGCGCCTCCCCCGCCCGGTAACGTCCATTGCGGACGGACCGGGCGGTGGAGGGACTTGCGGTGCTGGAGATCAGCGGACTGACGTGGGCGATGACGATCGGGGTGATCGTCGCGCTGCTGGCGTTCGACCTCGTGCTCGCGGCGTGGCGGCCACACCGGATCGGTTTCCGCGAGGCGACTGTGTGGTCGGTGTTCTACATCGCCGTGGCCATCGGTTTCGGCGTGTGGTTCGCGAGCGCGCACGGCGGCGGGTTCGGTGCGGAGTACTTCGCCGGCTACATCGTCGAGAAGAGCCTGTCGGTCGACAACCTCTTCGTGTTCGTGATCATCATGACCACGTTCCTCGTGCCCGAGGAGCACCAGCACAAGGTGCTGACGTTCGGCATCGTGCTCGCGCTGATCATGCGAGGCATCTTCATCGCGGTCGGCGCGACGCTGCTGTCGTTGTTCTCGTTCATGTTCCTGCTGTTCGGCCTCCTGCTGATCTTCACGGCGGTGCAGCTGTTCCGGCACCGCGACGAGGACCCCGACGTCGAGAACAACGTGGTGGTGAAGACCGCGCGCAAGCTCCTGCCCGTCACGGACGACTACGTCGGCGGCAGGATCTTCACCCGTGTCGGCGGCAAGCGGTTCGCCACTCCCCTGTTCGTCGTGCTGGTCGCGATCGGCGGCGTCGACCTGCTCTTCGCGCTCGACTCGATCCCCGCGGTGTTCGGCGTGACCGAGGAGCCCTACATCGTCTTCACCGCCAACGCCTTCGCGCTGCTCGGCCTGCGCGCGTTGTTCTTCCTCGTCAAGGGCCTGCTGGATCGGCTGGTGTACCTGTCGGCCGGCCTGGCGATCATCCTCGCGTTCATCGGCGTCAAGCTGATCCTGCACTGGGCGCACGTGGACATCTCCGCGAGCGTGCCCGAGGTGCCGACGCCGCTCAGCCTCGGCGTGATCATCGCGATCCTGGTGGTCGTCACCGTCGCGAGCCTCGTCAAGACGCGCAACGACCCGTCGGCCAAGGCCCACCCCGGTTCGCTGCGCGGGCACCGCGACGAAGATAAGTAACACTTGACTACTTAGTAACAGCTGTTACACGATCTGGCGCATGGAACTGCGCGAGGTCGAGCCGCCACGCGACCGCCGGGTGCGCCGCACCCGTGCGGCCGTCCTGGCGGCCGTGGTCGGCCTGGTGACCGAACGGGGCACGACGGCGATCACGGTCTCCGAGGTCGCCGAGGCGGCCGACGTCAGCCGGCGGGTCGTCTACCAGCACTTCGGCGACCTGGACTCGCTGCTGCTGGAGGCGGGGCTCGACCTCGCCCGGCGCGAACTGCTGCCCCGCCTCTCCGATCTCACTCCTCCCGTGGACGCACGGGCCGAGACGCTCGCCGTGGCCCGACACTTCGCCGACCACTGGGTGTTCTACCGCGCCCTGTTCACCGGCTCGTGCGCGTTCGCGCTGGACCGGGGGCTGATCAGCCTGCTCCTGCCGGTCAACCGGCAGGCCGTCGAGCACCTGCGCGGACTCTCCGACCAGACCGCCGAAGACCTCGCCGCGTTCATCACGGGCGGCGCCGGATCGTTCGTCACGTCCTGGGTGGTGGCGGGGGCGCCCGATCCGGAGACGTTCACCGACCGCCTGATGGGTGTTCTCTCCCTACTCCTGGAGTCTCGATGATCAGCCGTCTCCTCCAGCGCGGCCTCAAGCTCTCGCCGCCGCTGACCCGCGACGTCGTGGTACAGCGGGACCTGCGCGTTCCCATGCCGGACGGCGTCGAGCTGCTCGCCGACCGGTGGGTGCCGCGCTCGGGCGGTGACGGCCTGCCGACGGCGTTGATCCGTTCCCCGTACGGGCGGCGCATGTTCGGCTCGGTCATGGCCAGGCCGCTGGCCGAACGCGGCTACCAGGTGGTGATCCAGAGCGTGCGGGGCGGTTTCGGCTCCGGCGGCATGTTCGACCCGATGCGCCAGGAACGCGCGGACGGCCTCGCGACCCTCGAGTGGCTGGTGGAGCAGCCGTGGAGCGACGCGATCGTGCTCTACGGGCTGAGCTACCTCGGCCACGTGCAGTGGGCGGTCGCCGATCAGCTGCCGCCCCAGGTCAAGGCGATGATCCCGGTGGTCACCGAATCGGCGCTGACGCTGGAGTTCCTGCGTTCGGACGGCATGTCGCTGGAGACGCCGTTCGAGTGGGGCGTGCTCGTCGGCACCCAACAGCGCCCGCTGGCCATGCTGCGCAAACCGCTGCAGGACAAGAAGACCGCACGAGCACTGCACACGCTGCCGTTGCGGGACGCGGACGTCGTTGCGTTCGGCTCGCGTTCCGACTACGTCCAGGACGTCCTGGCCCACGACGCCGGCTCCTCGCGGTGGGAAGGGTTCGACCACAGCCACCGGGTCGGCGGCGTGACCGTCCCGGTCAGTTCCATCGGCGGCTGGTACGACATCTTCCTGCCCGGTCAGATGCGCGACTTCCAGGCGTTGCAGGACAACGGCCGTTCCGCGCGGCTGACCGTCGGGCCGTGGACCCACACCGAGGTCATGGCCGCGCCGGTCCGCGAAGCCGTGGAGTTCGGTCTGGCGCACGCACGCGGCGAGGAGCCTCCGCACCGCGCTCCCGTCCAGCTGTACGTGATGGGCGAGGAAGCCTGGCGCCCGTTCGACTCCTGGCCGCCGTCCGGCTACTCGCCCACGCGCTTCCACCTCGGTTCGGGCGGTGCGCTCGGGCCGGAAGCCGGCGAGTCCTCAGTGGACACCTTCCGCTACGACCCGGCCGACCCCACCCCGGCGTCCGGCGGTGTGCGCCTGGCGCGGGACGGCGGCCGCGTCGACAACACCGTGCTGGAAGCCCGTCCGGACGTGCTCACCTACACCACGCCCGTTCTCGACGAGGACGTCGAGGTCGTCGGTGAGGTCAGTGCCGAGATCTGGTTCTCGTCCAGCCTCGCGCACGCCGACGTGTTCGTCCGGCTGTGCGACGTCGATCCGGAGGGACGTTCGTGGAACGTCTGCGACGGGCTGGTGAGTCTCACGTCGGCGGAGGAACCGCAGTGCGCCGCTGTCCGGTTGTGGCCGACGGCGTACCGCTTCCGCCGCGGGCACCGCATCCGCGCGCAGGTCTCCAGTGGCGCGTTCCCCCGCTACGCCCGCAATCCCGGCACAGGCGAATCACGTGCGACCGCCACGAAGATGGTCGCGGCAAGTCAGTCGGTCCATTGTGGATCAGAGCGGCCGTCCGCGATCGTGCTGCCCGTGCGCTGACCGGCCGTCAGGCTCCGCCCTTCTTGTCCTTGCCCTTGTCGTGCTTGCCCTTGCCGCCCGGTCCGGCCGGAGTGCCCCGGTCCACGACCTGGACAGGCGGCGCGACGACCGGGGCGGTCGGCTGCACCACGACGGGCGTGGGGACGAAATTGGCTGTGCGCGCGGGGTCGGACGCCGGCGCGTTCGTGGCCGGCGGCTCGGAGCTCGTCGAGGTGACGCTGTTCCACGTGCTGATCCCCGTACCGATGGCCGAGATCACCACCACGGCCGCCGCGGCCGCGAGCAGTCCCCGTGAGCGGGGCGGCCGGGCCGCGACGAGCGTCGGCGGATCCGCCACCACGGGAGGACGCAGGGCCTCGGCGCACTCGCGGGCGGTCGGACGGCGGGCAACGCTGAGGGCGGTCATCCTGGACAGCAGCCGCACGAGGTCGAACGGCAGGCCGTCCGGCATCACCGGCGGACGGTGCAGGCGGGCGACGGCGGCCTCGACCTCCGAGCCCTCGTACTCGCGGTGCCCGGTCAGGCACTCCAGCAGCACCAGTCCCAACGCGTAGACGTCGGCCGCGGCCGTGACCTCCTGACCCCGCACCTGTTCCGGCGCGAGGTAGGCGGCCGTGCCGACGACGTGGTCGGTCTTGGTGAGACCGGCCCCGCCCACCATGCTCACCAGGCCGAAGTCGGACAGGCGGGGGATCTCGTCGTCGTCGAGCAACACGTTGGAGGGCTTGACGTCGCGGTGGACGAAACCGCGGGCGTGCACGTGGGCCAGTGCGTCGGCCAGGGCCGCACCCACCCGGCGCACGTCCTCGACGGCCATCGGCCCGTCCACGACGCGGTCGCGCAGCGTCCGGCCCTCGATCAGCTCCAGCACCACGTACGGCGTCTCGCCGCCGGGATCCGCGTCGTAGACCTTGACCAGGCCGGGGTGGGACAGTCCCGCGAGCGCGCAGATCTCGTTGTCGATCCGGCGTGCGTCGGAGAGGTCGTCGCCCGGCCGGAACAGCTTGACCGCGACGTCCCGCGCCAGCAGCACGTCCCTGGCACGGCGCACCTGTGCGACCCCGCCGGTGCCGAGCACCTCGCCCAGCCGGTACCGGTCGGCGAGGAGACTCGTTTTCGACATGGGTGCGCCTTTCCATTCGAGCGGGACCGCACAGGGGTGCCCACCCGATCGGTGATCCAACCGTGGAGCAGGCTCCACCTGAGAACACCGGCTGGCGTCATCGACCACTCCGCGCCGCACGACCATCCTGACCAGGACAGATGTCCGGCGAACGAGAGAAGATCATGCCCAGTTCCAAACCGGCACTCGTCCTGCTGACAGGTGCCTTGTGCGCCATGGCGATGACGGGAACCGCAGGCGCCGTCGTGAACGGCGCCGACTCCACCGAGCGCTACGAGTTCATGGCGTCGATCCCGGAGACCGTGCCCGCCGCGGGTGGCGCGAAAGGGGTGTGCGGGGCGTCGCTGATCCATCCCCGGTGGGTCGTGACGGCCGCGCACTGCGTCGACCCGGAGGGAACGGGCGCGGTGCCCGACGGGACGGTCCGCGTCGGCAGCGACCGCAGGACGTCCGGCGGCACCCTGCGCGCCATCGACCACGTGGTGCGGCATCCGGGATATGAGCTCGGACAGCCCAACCAGCACGACATCGCGCTGGTCCGGCTCGACCGCCCGGTGCGCGAGCAGCCGATCCGCATCGCCGTCCGGCCCGGCCGGACGGGAACGCCCACCCGGCTGCTCGGCTTCGGCACCACCGTGGACACGGTCGACATCACCAAGGCCGTGTTCCCCCAACGACTCCAGCAGCTGGACACCCGCCGTGGCGCGGTGCACGAGTGCGCGCCGGGTTACGCCGACCCGACGCGGTTGTGCACGATCAGCCGCAAGCCGGGCGCCATGGCGTGCGTCGGCGATTCCGGCGGGCCGCAGATCCAGCGCGGCAAGCACGGCCGGTGGGAGCTGATCGGTACGACGTCGGGCCCCGGTGACACGGACAGCCTTTGTGCGAACGGCCCTGGCCTCTACACGAACGTGCCGGCACACGCGGACTGGATTCGCGCGACGATCAATGGCCCCTCGCACCGCTGAACACCTCGTGGCTAATGTTGGCTTGCGGCCGCATCCGCCCTTTCACCAGAACGAGGAGAAATCGTGCGTGCAATTTCGGCGTTCGTGCTGACCGCGGCCGCATTGCTGGCCACCGCGTTGCCGGCTTCGGCGGCGACAGTGGAGGCCGTGGTGGCCCTGCAGTCGCAGGCCAGGCTGGAGGCGCGAGGCGTCGCGGTCGTCGTGCCGGTGCGGGTGATGTGCCAGAACGGCGCCACCGGGTCGTTGTGGGTGCAGGTCACGCAGAACGTGCGCGGCGATCTCGCGATCGGCGACAAATACACGGCGAACGTTCCGTGCACCGGCGACCACCACAAGGTCGACGTGACCGTGGTGGCCCGCACGAAAGCGTTCCGGCCGGGCATTGCATTCACTTCCGCTTCGCTGAACGTCTACCTTCCGCCGGAAGGTTCGCGCACCGTCGAAAGCGACAGGGAAATGATGCTCGTCCGATAGTGTCCCGCGCCGGAAGTCGCCGCTGAAGTCCCTGCCGTTCGTGCCGCACGCGGGGCGCTTTCGTGCGCTCCACGCGCACGAAAGCGCCCCGCGTGCGGTTGATCACGGCGTGGCTGAGGCCCGCGACGTTGATGAGGGGAGCTTTCCCAAACCTGAGGTTGATGAAAGCTCCCCTCATCAACCTTCAGGCTTTGATGACGAATTTCCGGCGCAGAACACTAGTTCAGGACCGCCGTTTGAGAGCGGTGGAAGCGCGGACCACGAGCTCCGGCTGGAACTTCACGTGCCGGTGCTCGTGGTCCGGCTCGTTCTCCGACAGCAGCAGCTGGGCGGCGGTGCGGCCCAGCTGCTCGCGCGGCTGGCGCACCGACGTCAGCGGGACGGCGGCGGCCCCGGCGAACTCGATGTCGTCGTAGCCCACGACGGCGAGGTCGTCCGGCACGCGCAGGCCCTGCTGCGTCATCGACTGCAGCAGGCCGAGCGCGAGCAGGTCGTTGGCGCAGAACGCCGCCGTAGGACGGCGGGAGGCGGGCAGGCCCACCAGCCGCTCCCCCGCACCCCTGCCTTCCGCCACCTGCAGGCTCTTGGTCTCCAGGAACGTGAGCGCGTCCGCGGGCAGGCCGGCGTTCGTCAGCGCTCTCAACGCGCCTTCGCGCCGGTCGCGCACCTGCTGAATGGACAGCGGGCCGCCGACCATCGCGATGCGGGTGTGGCCGGTCTCGACGAGGTGGGTGACCGCCAGTTCGCCGCCGAGCACGTCGTCCACGGCCACCGAGCAGCGCGTGCCGTCCGTCGCCTCGCGGTCGACCAGCACGACGGGCGTGCCGCGCTCGGCGATCTGCGCGCTCTCCGCGTCGACCGGGGTGATCAGGATGCCCTCGACGCGTTGTTCGTGCAGCAGCTCCAGGTACTCGCGCTCACGGCCGCCGTCCGAGGCGCTGTTGCACAGGAACAGGGCGAGACCCGCGTCCCGCGCCGCGTCCTCGACGCCGCGCGCCACGTCCGTGAAGAACGGGTTCGCCGCATCCAGCACGACGTAGGCGATCACCCTGCTGCTGCCCGCGCGCAGCTGGCGCGCGGACTCGTTGCGCACGAAGCCGAGTTCCTCGATCGCGGCCAGCACCCGCTGGCGGGTGGCCGGCGCGACGACGTCGGGCCGGTTCAGCACGTTCGAGACGGTCGCGTTGGACACGCCGGCGTGCTGCGCGACGTCGCGGATGCCCACTGACGGCTTCACCGGCGGCTCCTTTGTTGAAACGTGACAACGAATCGTACCCCGCAACCCTTGACACAGTGACGTAACACACCCAGAGTGCTCGTAACTCAGGCGTTAAAACGTTTCAACATCGAGGAGACGGACGTGGACCGACCTCCCGTGGTGGCACTGGACGAGGTGAGCAAGTCCTTCGGCGCCGTCCGCGCGCTGTCCGGGGTGTCGCTGCGACTGCTGCCCGGCGAGGCCCACGCGTTGCTCGGGGAGAACGGCGCCGGCAAGTCGACGCTGATCAAGACACTGGCCGGGGTCCACCGCCCGGACGCGGGCCAGGTGCTGGTCGACGGCTCTCCGCGGCGGTTCTCCGGTCCCGCCGACGCGCTGGCGGCGGGCATCGCGATCATCTACCAGGAGCCGACGCTGTTCGGTGACCTGTCGGTGGCCGAGAACGTGTTCATGGGCCGTCAGCCGCTCGGGCTCGGCCGCCGCATCGACGTCGCCGAGATGCACGCCCGCACGTCCGAGCTGTTCTCGCGCCTGGGGGTCAAGCTCGACCCGGCGCGGCCGGCACGCGGACTGTCCATTGCGGACCAGCAGCTCGTCGAGATCGCCAAGGCGTTGTCGTTCGACGCCCGTGTGATCGTCATGGACGAACCGACCGCGGCACTGTCCGCGCACGAGGTGCAGCGGCTTTTCGGTGTGGTGCAGGCGTTGCGTTCGCAGGACGCCGCCGTGCTGTTCGTGTCGCACCGGCTCGGCGAGGTGTTCGAGCTGTGCCAGCGCGCCACGGTGCTGCGCGACGGCGAGTTCGTGTGGTCCGGCGAGCTCACCGGCGAGACACCGGACTCCTTGGTGCGGCGGATGGTCGGCCGCGAACTGTCCCAGCTCTTCCCCAAGCAGGACACGACAGCTGGTGACGTGCTGCTCTCGGTGCAGCGGCTGACCCGTGAGGGCGTGTTCACCGACGTGTCGTTCGACGTCCGCGCGGGCGAGATCGTCGCCCTGTCGGGACTGGTCGGCGCCGGACGCAGCGAGGTGGCGCGGGCGATCTTCGGCATCGACCGTCCCGACGCCGGTTCAGTGCACGTGTCAGGACGGCGGCTGAAGTACGGCTCCCCCACCGCTGCGATGGCCGCGGGCGTCGGGTTCGTGCCGGAAGACCGCCGCCAGCAGGGACTTGTCATGGACGCGTCCATCGAACGCAACACCGCTCTCGCCTCGCTGGGCCGCCTGTCGACGTTCGGGCTGCTGCGCCGTCGCAGCGAACGCGCTCTCGCCCAGGACTGGGCGGTGAAGCTGCGGCTGAAGTTCTCGAAGCTGAGCGACCCCGTCGGTGTGCTGTCCGGAGGCAACCAGCAGAAGGTCGTGCTGGCGAAGTGGCTGGCGCGCAACCCTTCCGTGCTGATCGTCGACGAACCGACGCGCGGCATCGACGTCGGCACCAAGGCCGAGGTGCACCGGCTGCTGTCCGAACTGGCCGGGCAGGGCGTGGCGGTGCTGATGATCTCGTCGGAACTGCCGGAGGTGCTCGGCATGGCCGACCGCGTGCTGGTGATGCACGAGGGCCGGCTGGTCGAGGAGCTGTCGCGCGCCGAGGCGACCGAGGAACGGGTGGCGATGGCGGCTGCGGGACAGGCGGTGGCCCCATGACCACCCAGCTCACACCCGCCGTGACCCCGCCCGCCCGGCGCACCGCGGCCCGCCGTCTCACCACCCGCGTCGGCCGGGTCCGCGAGCTCGGCATCGTCGTGGCGCTGGCCCTCGTCGTCATCCCCACCGCGATCGTCAACCCGCGTTTCATCCAGCCCCAAAGCCTCCGCGACCTCCTCCTCAACGCCTCGATCGTCGCCCTCCTCGCCGTGGGCCAGACCCTCGTCGTCATCACCCGCAACGTCGACCTGTCCGTCGGCTCGGTCCTCGGACTCTCCGCCTTCCTCACCGCCCAGCACTTCGCCGACAACCCCGGCACCCCGCTTTTGCTGGGCATCGGGTTCGGCATCGCGGTCGGCCTCGCCTGCGGGCTCCTCAACGGACTGCTGGTGGCACTGGGCAACGTCCCCAGCCTCGTCGTCACCCTCGGCACGCTGTACGTGTTCCGGGGCATCGACTACGCGCTCGCCCAAGGCAAGCAGGTCAACGCCGCCAACCTCCCCGACGCCCTGCTGGACCTCGGCAGCAGCCGCGTGCTCGGCGTCCCGATCCTCGTGCTGGTCGCCGTCGTGGTCATCGTGGTGGCCGCCGTCTACCTGCGGTCCTACCGGTCCGGCCGCGAGCTGTACGCGATCGGCTCGAACCCGGAGGCCGCCACTCTCGCCGGCATCCCGGTCGCGAAGCGCACGCTCACCACGTTCGCCGTCTCCGGGCTGATCGCGGGCCTCGCGGGTGCGCTGTGGGTCGCCCGCTACGGCACCGTCGACGCGGCGGCGGGCACCGGCCTCGAACTCCAGGTCGTCGCGGCGGTCGTCGTCGGCGGCGTCGCGATCTTCGGCGGGTCCGGCACGGTGACCGGGGCCGCGCTCGGCGCGCTCCTGCTGGGCACGATCACGAGTTGCCTGGTGGTGCTGCAGATCCCCGCGTTCTGGCAGCAGGCGATCGCGGGCGCGCTCCTGCTCAGCGCGATCACCGTCGACCGGCTCCTGGCACTGCGACTGGCCAAAGCCCTGCGCACCTCCGAAGGGACCAGCCATGCGTAACCTCCTGCGGTGGGAGACCGCGCTGGTATTCCTGCTGATCGTGGTGGCGCTCACCGGTCAGGTCAGCACGGACGGCTCGTTCCTGTCCGGCGGCAACCTCTTCTACCTCGGCCTCGACATCGGCGAGATTGCGCTCATCGCACTCCCGCTCACCCTGGTGATCGTCGCGGGTGAGATCGACCTGTCCGTGGCGTCGGTGCTGGGCCTGTCCAGCGCGCTGATCGGCTGGCTGTGGAACGCGGGCTGGTCGCTGGAGACGATCCTGCCGACGGTGATCGTCGCGGGCGCGGTGTGCGGGGCGGTCAACGGCCTTCTGGTCACGAGGCTCGGCCTGCCGTCGCTCGCGGTCACCATCGGCACGCTCGCGCTCTACCGCGGCCTCGCCCTGGTGGTCCTGGGCGACACGGCGGTCGCCGACTTCCCGGCGAGCTACACGTCGTTCGGCACGACCCCGGTGCCGGGCACCGACATCCCGTACCCGATCGTGCTGGCGGCGGTCCTCGCCGTGCTGTTCGGCATCGCCCTGCACGCCAGTTCGTTCGGCCGGTCCGTCTTCGCGATCGGTGCCAACGAGGAAGGTGCGCGCTTCTCCGGCATCCGGGTCAAGCGCGTCAAGCTCAGCCTGTTCGTGCTCGCCGGAGCCGTGGCCGCGATCGCGGGCATCGTCTACACGTTCCGCTTCTCCAGCGCCCGCGCGGACAACGGCGTCGGGCTCGAACTGGCCGTCGTCGCCGCCGTGCTGCTCGGCGGTGTGTCCATCTTCGGCGGCAGGGGATCGCTCTTCGGCGTGCTCGCGGGCGTGCTGCTGCTGGGCGGCCTGCGCAACCTCCTGATCCTGCAGGACACCTCCACCGAGGTCCTCACCATCGTCACCGGGCTCCTGCTCCTGGTGAGCGTTCTCGCCCCGTCCGTCACCCGTCGCGTCGGAAGTCTGAGGAAGGCCGCGCAATGAACACACGTCTAGTGCTCGCCCTGGTGATGTCCGGGGCCGTCGCGCTCACCGCCTGCGGTGGCACCACGAAGGACAGCGCCGGTGATCAGACCGGTGGCGCCACCAACGCCGCCAAGGGTGATCCCAACGCGCCGCTCAAAGAGGGTCTGAAGATCACGTTCCTGCCCAAGCAGGTCAACAACCCGTACTTCACGGTGGCGCAGAAGGGTGCCGAGCAGGCGGGCACGGCGATCAAGGCCGAGGTCAAGGCCACCGGACCGTCCGACGCGGCCGCCTCCTCGCAGGTCACCTACATCAACACCGCCGCGCAGCAGAAGCAGGACGCGCTGGTGATCTCCGCGAACGACGCCAACGCCGTGGCGCCCGCGCTGAAGAGCGCACGTTCACAAGGGCTCAAGGTCGTCACGTTCGACTCCGACGCCGCCCCGGACGCCCGTGACGTGTTCATCAACCAGGCCACGTCGACCGAGATCGCCGCCGGTCAGGTGAGGCTGGTGGCCGAGGCGACCGGCGGCAGCGGTGAGATCGCGATCCTGTCCGCGACTCCCAACGCCACCAACCAGAACGCGTGGATCGAGGTCATGAAGACCGAGCTCGCGAAGCCCGAGTACGCCGGCCTGAAGCTCGTGGAGACCGCGTACGGCAACGACGACGACCAGACGTCGTTCCAGAAGACCCAGGGTCTGCTGCAGGCGCACCCGAACCTCAAGGGCATCATCTCGCCGACCACCGTCGGTGTCGCGGCCGCCGCTCGTTACCTCAGCTCGTCGGAGTACAAGGGCAAGGTGCAGCTGACCGGTCTCGGCACGCCGAACCAGATGCGCAAGTTCGTCCAGGACGGCACGGTGAAGTCGTTCGCGCTGTGGGACCCGAGCAAGCTCGGCTACCTCGCCACCTGCACCGCCGCCGCGCTCGCGTCCGGGCAGATCACCGGCGCTGAGGGTGAGAAGTACAAGGCCGGTGAGCTCGGCGACTACACGATCGGCGCCGAGGGCGAGGTCGTGCTCGGCCCGCCGACCGTGTTCACCAAGGACAACATCGACAAGTTCGATTTCTGACATGCGCGTCTGCTTCACCTTGCGGGTCCGCCCCGATCGTCTCGACGACTATCGGGCGCGGCACCGCGAGGTGTGGCCGGAGATGCGGGCCGCCCTCAGCGAAGCGGGATGGCGCAACTACTCCCTCTACCTCGCCCAGGACGGCCTGCTCATCGGCTACCTCGAGTGCGACGACTTCGACGCGGCGCTCGCGGAGATGGCCCGCACCGAGGTGAACGCGCGCTGGCAGACCGAGATGGCGGAGTTCTTCGTCGGCGACGGCAACGCCGACGAACGGATGCGCCCGCTCGACGAGGTCTTCCACCTCGACTGAAAAGCTTTGGGAGAACAATGAGCGTGAAGGACGCGCTGCGCGAGCAGCGGATCGAGACGCCGTCGTGGGCGTACGGCAACTCCGGTACCCGGTTCAAGGTGTTCGCGCAGCAGGGAGTTCCGCGCACGCCGTACGAGAAGATCGACGACGCCGCGGTGGTGCACCGGCTCACCGGCATCGCGCCGACGGTCGCGTTGCACATCCCGTGGGACAGGGTCGACGACTACGGGAAGTTGTCCGAGTACGCGCGGGACCGGGGTGTCGCGCTCGGGGCCATCAACTCCAACGTGTTCCAGGACGACGACTACAAGCTCGGCAGCGTCTGCCACCCGGACGCGACGGTGCGGCGCAAGGCGGTCGGGCACCTGCTGGAGTGCGTCGACATCATGGACCGGACGGGGTCGCGCGATCTGAAGCTGTGGTTCGCCGACGGTCTGAACTACCCCGGCCAGGACAACCTCCGCGCTCGCCAGGACCGGCTCGCCGAGGCGTTGCGCGAGACCTACGACCGGCTCGGCACGAACCAGCGGATGTTGCTGGAGTACAAGCTCTTCGAGCCCGCCTTCTACTCAACCGACGTGCCGGACTGGGGCACGGCGTTCGCGCACTGCCTGCAACTGGGCGACCGGGCGCAGGTCGTGATCGACACCGGGCACCACGCCCCCGGCACGAACATCGAGTTCATCGTGTCGTTCCTGCTGCGGGCGGACAAGCTCGGCGCGTTCGACTTCAACTCGCGCTTCTACGCCGACGACGACCTGATGGCCGGGGCGGCCGACCCGTTCCAGCTGTTCCGGATCATGCACGAGATCGTGCTGGCCGACGCGCTGAAGCCGGCCGCCGGTATCGCGTTCATGCTCGACCAGTGCCACAACCTGGAACCGAAGATCCCGGCGATCATCCGGTCCGTGCTCAACGTGCAGGAGGCGACGGCGAAGGCGCTCCTCGTCGACCACAGCGCGTTGGACGCCGCCCAGCGGGCCGGTGACGTGCTGGAGGCGAACGCCGCGTTGATGGACGCCTACAACACCGACGTGCGGCCGCTTTTGCGGGAACTGCGCGAGGACATGGGGCTGGATCCCGATCCGATGGCCGCGTACCGGCGGTCCGGGTACGCCGAGCAGATCGTCCGGGAACGAGTCGGTGGCGAGGCCGCCGGGTGGGGTGCGTGATGGAACAGGTCCAGGCGTTGCTGGGGCGGAGCAACCGGCTCGGCGCCGATCCGCGCAACACCAACTACGCGGGCGGCAACACCTCGGCCAAGGGTGCGGAGACCGACCCGGTCACCGGGCAGCCCGTGGAACTGATGTGGGTCAAGGGTTCCGGCGGTGACCTGGGGACGTTGCGGGAGTCCGGGCTCGCCGTGCTGAGGCTCGATCGGCTCCGCGCGCTGACCGAGGTCTATCCGGGCGTGGAGCGCGAGGACGAGATGGTGGCCGCGTTCGACTTCTGCCTGCACGGCAAGGGAGGCGCGGCGCCGTCGATCGACACGGCCATGCACGGTCTCGTAGACGCGGCGCACGTCGACCACCTGCATCCGGACGCCGGTATCGCCTTCGCGACGGCGGCGGACGGCGAGGCACTGGTCAAGGCGTGCTTCGGCGACCGCGTGGCGTGGGTGCCGTGGCGGCGGCCGGGTTTCCAGCTGGGACTGGACATCGCGGCGATCAAGCGGGAGCACCCGCAGGCCATCGGTGTCGTCCTGGGCGGGCACGGCATCACCGCGTGGGGTACGACGAGCGAGGAGTGCGAAGCGCACTCGCTGGAGATCATCCAGACCGCGCAGCGCTACCTCGACGAACACGGCCGCGCGGAACCGTTCGGTCCGGTGGTCCACGAGCCGTTGCCCGCGGAGGAGCGCCGGGTTCGAGCCGCCGCGCTCGCGCCGGTGATCCGCGGCCTGGCCTCCGCGGACAGCCCCCAGGTCGGTCACTTCACGGACTCGGACGTGGTGCTGGACTTCCTGTCGCGGGAACGGCATCCGGAACTGGCCGCGCTCGGCACGTCGTGCCCTGATCACTTCCTGCGCACCAAGGTCCGGCCGCTGGTGCTCGACCTGCCACCGACCGCGCCGGTGCAAGACGTCGTGGAGCGCCTGAAAGAACTGCACGCCTCCTACCGCGAGGACTACCGGGCCTACTACGAGCGGCACGCCGAGCCGGACAGCCCGCCGATGCGCGGCGCGGACCCGGCCGTCGTGCTCGTGCCGGGCGTCGGCATGTTCAGCTTCGGCCGGAACAAGCAGACCGCGCGGGTGGCGGGCGAGTTCTACGTGAACGCCGTCAACGTCATGCGGGGCGCCGAATCGGTCTCCCGGTACGCGCCGATCGACGAGCGCGAGAAGTTCCGCATCGAGTACTGGTCCCTGGAGGAGGCCAAGCTCCAGCGGATGCCGAAGCCCAAGCCCGTGGCCACCCGCGTCGCGCTCGTCACGGGTGGCGGTTCGGGCATCGGCCGCGCGGTCGCCGAACGGCTGGCGGCCGAGGGCGCGTGCGTCGTGGTGGCCGACCGCGACGCCGACGCCGCACGGGAAGTCGCTTCGGGCATCGGTTCCTCCGACGTGGCGGTGCCGGTCACCGTCGACGTCACCGACGCGGCGGGCATCGCCGAGGCGTTCCGCGCGGCGGCACTCGCGTTCGGCGGCGTGGACCTGGTGGTCAACAACGCCGGTCTGTCGATCTCCAAGCCGCTCGACGAGACCACCGAGGCCGACTGGGACCTGCAGCACGACGTGATGGCCAAGGGTTCGTTCCTGGTCTCGCAGCAGGCCGCCAGGGTCATGCGCGCTCAGGGCATGGGCGGCGACATCGTCTACATCTCCAGCAAGAACGCGGTCTTCGCCGGCCCGAACAACGTCGCCTACGGAGCGGCCAAGGCCGACCAGGCGCACCAGGTCCGGTTGCTCGCGGCCGAACTGGGCGAGGACGGCATCCGCGTCAACGGCATCAACCCGGACGGCGTGGTCCGCGGCTCCGGGATCTTCGCCGGCGGCTGGGGCGCCCAGCGCGCCGCGGTCTACGGCGTGCCCGAGGAGAAGCTCGGCGAGTTCTACGCCCAGCGCACCCTGCTGAAGCGCGAGGTGCTGCCCGAGCACGTGGCCGCGGCGGTGTTCGCGCTCACGGCGGGCGACCTGTCGCTCACGACCGGCCTGCACGTGCCGGTCGACGCCGGTGTCGCCGCGGCATTCCTGCGATGACGGCGGTCGCGGCGGTCGACCTCGGCGCGTCCAGCGGCCGGGTGGTGCGCGGTGTCGTCACCGATGGCCGCGTTCACGTCGAGGAGGTGCACCGGTTCGCCAACGGCCCGGTGCACCGGCGCGGCTCGCTGCACTGGGACCTGCCCGGCCTGTACCGCGAGGTGCTGGCCGGGCTCCGGCTCGCCGGCGAGGTCGACAGCATCGGCATCGACAGCTGGGCGGTCGACTACGGCCTGCTCGACGCGTCCGGCGAACTGCTGGACGACCCGGTGCACTACCGCGACTCCCGCACCGACGGGATCAAGCCGGCCGACGGCCTGTACGAGGTCAACGGGCTGCAGTTCCAGCCGTTCAACACGATGTTCCAGCTCATGGCCGAACCTCTGCTCCCCCGGGCCTCCCAGCTCCTGCTGATCCCGGACCTGCTCTCCTACTGGCTCACCGGCGAACGGGGCGCCGAGTACACCAACGCGACCACGACCGGACTGATCGACGTCCGAACAGGACAGTGGTCCCCCGAGCTGACCCGTGACCTCCCACCCGGCCTCCTCCCGGCACTGCGCAACCCCGGCGACCCCGCCGGTACGTTCAACGGCGTCCCGGTCACCGCGGTCGGCTCGCACGACACCGCGTCCGCCGTCGTCGCCGTGCCCGCCGAGACGGACCGGTTCGCCTACATCTCCTGCGGCACCTGGTCCCTGGTCGGCGTCGAACTCACCGAACCCGTGCTCACCGCCGAAAGCCGCGCCGCCAACTTCACCAACGAGGGTGGCGTGGACGGCACGATCCGCTACCTCCGCAACGTGATGGGCCTGTGGTTGTTGCAGGAGTGCCTGCGAACCTGGGACACCGAGCTGGCACCGTTGCTGCGGGAAGCCGCGCACGCCACCGGTTCGGTGTTCGACCCCAACGACCCGGTGTTCCTCCCGCCCGGTGACATGCCCGCCCGGATCGAGCGGTGGTGCGGCAAGAGCATGTCCCGGGCCGAGATCGTCCGGTCCGTTCTGGACAGTCTCGCGCTCGCCCACCGCGACGCGATCGTCGACGCGCAGCGGTTGTCCGGCAAGGAGGTCGAGGTCGTGCACGTCGTCGGTGGCGGGTCGCACAACGAACTGCTCTGCCAGCTCACCGCTGACGCCTGCGGGCTGCCCGTCGTGGCGGGCCCGGCCGAGGCTACCGCGCTGGGCAACGTCCTGGTGCAGGCGCGTGCGATGGGCGCGGCCCACAGCACGCTCGCCGACCTGAGGAAGCTGGTTCGGCGTTCACAACCGCTGCGGCGCTACCTCCCCCGCTGATCCTTCGAGAGAAGTTTCGAAAACCATTGGTATAGCTCGGCGGATTGACTCTCGTTCGCGCGCACCCCTAGGTTCGTTGCAGGGTCGTCTTTTCACTCCTTCTCGAAAGGAACGTGAGAGATGCGCAGGCGTTCGTTCCTCGGTCTGGCCGCCACCGGTGCACTCGTCCCCACCGCCGCCCAGGCTGATGCCGGGGGCGAACGCTGGGTCAGCACGTGGACGTCGATGCCGCAGCTGACGGAACCGCACAACATGCCGCCGCCGCCGTTCACCCAGGACAACCTCGTGCTGGCGGACGCCACGCTGCGCCAGACGGTCCAGGTCTCGGTGGGCGGGCGGCGGATGCGGTTGCGGTTCTCCAACGCGTTCGGCGGGGCGGTGCTGCCGATCACCGCGGTCACCGTCGCGCTGCCGGTGGACGGCCGCGCGGGCGTCAGCGCGATTCAGCCGGGCACGGTCCGGCGGGTGACGTTCGGGGGCAGGGCTTCCGCGAACGTCCCGGTCGGCGCGCTGGTCCTGTCCGACCCGCTCGGCTTCACCCTCGCTCCGGGCACGAACCTCACCGTGACGGCCTACCTCGCGAGCGGCCAGGCGTCCACGGCGATCACCTCGCATCCCGGGTCGCGCACCACGTCGCACCTGGTGGCGGGCAACCACGTCGACTCCCCGGACCTGCCGGGCGCGACTCCCACCGACCACTGGTACTTCGTCAGCGGCGTCGAGGTGCGCGCGGACGCCTCCGGCGTGGTGGTGATCGGCGACTCGCTGACCGACGGCCGCGGCTCGACCACCAACGGCAACGACCGCTGGCCCAACCAGCTCTTCGACCGGTTGCGGGGCAAGGACATCGCGGTCCTCAACCAGGCCGCGGGCGGCAACCGCGTGCTGAACGACGGCCTCGGTCCCAGCGTGCTGGCCCGGCTGGACCGCGATCTCCTCGCGCAGAGCGCCGTCCGATGGCTGATCCTCTTCGAGGGCGTCAACGACATCGGGACGGCCGCACCGGACGAGACCGCCCAGAAGCAGGTGTCCGACGACCTGATCGCCGCGTACCAGCAGATCGTCGACCGCGCCCACGCACACGACATCAAGGTCTACGGCGCCACACTGCTCCCGTTCGGAGGCAGCGGTTACGACGATCCCGGCGGCCTGCGCGAGTCGGCCAGGCAGGCCGTCAACCGCTGGATCCGCACGAGCCGCCGCTTCGACGCGGTCATCGACTTCGACGCCGCCGTGCGCGATCCGGCCGATCCGCGGCGACTCCTGGCCGCCGCGGACGTCGGTGACCACCTGCACCTGAACCCGACCGGCTACCGGATGCTCGCGGAGGCGGTGCCGGTCCGCCTGTTCCGGTAGCCGATCGTCCACCGAGGGACTCGAGCTCAGGAAGCCGGTACGGCAGTCGCAGCCGCGGCTGCGGTACCTCCCCCGGTGAACGCCCACCGGCCGTGCGGCACCTTCACCACGGCGACACCGCTGATGTGCGGCACGTGCACCTCCGCGGTCGACCCCACCGGCACCTCGACGGTCAGCCGCAGCACGTCGTCGACCTTCGCCCACGCCACGCTGATGCGTCCGCGCACGCTCTCGAACTCGAACCGCGCCCACGACAGGGCGGTGGCGGAAGGCCGGACCGTGAACGTCCGGTAGCCCGCGTCGCCCGGCCGCAGACCGGCCACGTGCTCGTACAGCCACTGCACGATCGTGCCCTTGAAGTAGTGGTTGCGTGAACGGGTGCCGGTGTCCCACATCTCCCACATGGTGTCGGCGCCGTTCGAGAACCAATGGCCCCAGCTCGGATACGACCGCTCGGTGGCCATGGCGTGCGCGACGTCGGCGTGACCGTTGTCGCCCAGCGCCTGGAGCAGCACGCTGGCGCCGAGACAGCCGACGTTGACGTGGTTGCCGTTCGCCCGGACCTCGCTCGCGAGCTTGTCCGCGACGGTCTGGACGGAGCCCGCGGGCACCATGCCGAACGCGAGTGGGATCGCGTTGGAGGTCTGCCGGTAGTCCGTGTCCTTGGCGGTGCGGTAATAGCCGTCCAGGAACGCGTTGTTGAACGCCGACAACAAGCCGGCCGCCACTTCGCGGTAGCGCGGCACGGGCTTGCCGATCACGTCACCGAGTTCGGCGGTGTGCAGCAGCGCCCGGTAGAGGTACGCGGTCGCGGTGAGCCGGGTGTCCTCGGGCGGGATGCCACCGGAGCCGGGCGGCAGGAAGTCGCCGAGCGCGGTGACGGCGAGGCCGTCCCGCAGCCTGCCGATCTCCCAGTCCAGGTAGCGGGTGAGCACCGGCCAGTGCTGCGCGGGCAACCGGTCGTCGCCGTAGATCCGGTACATCTCCCGCAGCACGAACGGGTACACGGTCGTCCACTCGGGTGCGGGCGCGAGCTCGCGGTAACCCCAGCCGCCGCTCGGCACGATCACCGGTAGCTGGCCGGCCGCGTCCTGGCTGTCCGCGAGGTCGCCGAGCCACTTCGTGAAGAACTTCGCCATGCCGAACTCGGCCAGCATCGACGGCGCGCCGACCTGGGCGTCGCCCGTCCAGCCGTTCTTCTCGTAGGTCGGGGTGTCGGTGGGGATGCCGTGCAGGTTGTTCGCGACCGTGCGGCGCATCGCGGCGTCGTACTGCTCGAACAACGGCTCGGAGCAGCGGAACGTGCTTACCTGCGGCACGTCCGAGTGCACCAGGCGGCCGACCAGCTTCGGCGCCGCCGTCAGGCCGGTCACCTCGACGTAGCGGAACCCCTTGTAGGAGAACTTCGGCTCCCACGTCTCCGTCCCGCCGGCACAGACGTACTCGTCGAGCTGGATCCGGCCACCGCTGACGTGACCGTTCTCCATGCGAACGCTGCCATCGGAGTTCAGCGTCTCACCGTGCTTGAGCCGCACGGTCGTGCCCGCGGGAGCGGTGACGGTGAGCTGGGTCCAGCCGGACATCGTGCGCCCCATGTCGGCCACGAAGACCCCTGGCCTGAGCACGCTCACGGTCGGCGTGACCGATTCGATCACGCGGATCGGTTCGTGCTCCTGGGCTTGCAGCGTGCCCTTCGGTGCCGGCCTGACGGAAGTGTGCTGCCACGCGCCGTCGTCGAAGCCGGGTTTCGTCCAGTCGCGCGGGGCGAGGCGAGCGTCGTAGGTCTCGCCGGTGTAGAGCGAGTTCGACACCGTGGGGCCGTCGGTCAGGCGCCACTGCTCGTCCGACGTGATGGTGGTGCGCGTGCCGTCCGGGTGGTCGATCTCCAGCTGTGCCAGCAGTTTCGGTTCGTCGTGCCACGGCGGTCGCTCCCACCGCCACACGTTCGGCGTCTTCATGCCGTAGAAGCCGCGGCCCAGCGTCACGCCGATGGCGTTGCGGCCGTTGCGAACCAGGCTCGTGACGTCATGCGTCGCGTACAGGACCGTGTTGTCGTAGTCGGTGAAGCCGGGGTCGAGCACCCGGTCGCCGACGCGGCGGCCGTTGATCTCGGTCTCGTGGTAGGCGAGGCCGCTGACGTACAGCCGGGCCCGCCTGACCGGCTTGGTCAGCGCGAACTCCCTGCGCAGCAACGGTGCCGGCTGCTCCTTCACCGTGACGTTCGCACCCCACGGCCCCTGGCCGTACGGGTCGAGCACGGTCGCCGGGGTCCACGCCGAGTCGTCGAAGTCCGGTGCCTGCCAGCCGGTCTGCTCGGTCTCGGCGACCCTCCAGCCGGGGCCGGTGACGACCTCGCGCTGACCGTCTGGGAGATCGACCAGCAGGCGCAGCAGGAATCCGGCCGGTCCCGCCGACCTGTTGGTGGCGCGGGCGGCCAGCACGATCCGCCGACCGGCCAGGCGGGTCACGTCAGCGCGTTGCCCGATCTTCCAGACGTCGACCTGCTCGGGCACGTGCACGACCTCGGACCCGTTGACGTACAGGGTGAAGTCGTCGTCCGCCGTCGCGACGAGCCTGGCCCTGACCGCGTCCGCGGGAAGGTCTACCGACGTGCGGAACCACCGGCTCTCGGCCGGCGTCGTGGCCGACCAGATCCACCTCGCGCCGGCGAAACCGATCGACGTGTCCTCGGCGCCGATCCACCGCGCCTGCCACGGCGTGCCGAGCAGCGCCGTCTCCCACCAGTTCGCGGTGCTCCAGGCCGACGGCCGGTTCGCGCCGTCCCACACCCGTACGCGCCAGTGGTAGCGGGTGCGCGGCTTCAGCTCCTTGCCCGCGTAGGCGACGCCTGTGGTGCGGTCGGAGCCGACCTTGCCGGACTGCCACACGTCCGCACGTCCGAGGGCGGTGCCGACCTCGACCTGGTAGGCGGTCTGCCGGGCACCGGTGCCGTCGGCCGCGAGCACCCAGCCCAGCCGGGGAGCGGTGACGTCCGTGCCCAGCAACGTTTCCGCGTACTCCACGGTGGTGCGCACGACGCGCACTCCGCCGGCCCGCTCCGGCGGTGCGGCGTTCGCCACCCCGACCGGCAGTGCGGTGGCGGTCAGCCCGACCGCCGACGTCCTGAGGAACACCCGTCTGCGCACGTCGCCTCCACCTTCGTCGCTGGATGAAACGTTTCAATCGCGGCAGCGGGCCCAGCGTGTTGGGTGTGCGGAGGTGTGTCAAGACAGACGACAACAGGCTGTCCGCAATCGGACAGCCTGTTGAATCGTTTAAAAGCGGGATCAGGCGATCGTGCAGGTGCTCCCGTTCAGCGTGAACGACGAAGGTGCCGGGTTGGTCCCGCTGAACGTGCCGTTGAACCCGATGGTCGTGGACGCGTTCGGTGCGAGAGCGCCGTTCCAGGTCAGGTTCGTCGCGGTGACGGCGGCGCCGGACTGGGCGAACGTCGCACCCCACCCCGGCAGGGTCACGCGCTGGCCGTTCGCGTAGCTGAAGGCCAGCGTCCAGCCGTTGATCGCGCTCGTGCCGGTGTTGGTGATGGCGATGCTGGCGGTGAAACCGTTGCCACCGCCCCAGTTCTGGCCCGAGTAACCGACCTTGCAGGCACCGGTGCCGCCGCCTGCGGAGGTGGTCGCCGACACGATGCCGGAGCTCGCCGAGACGTTGCCGGCCGCGTCCTTCGCCCGCACCTGGTACCGGTAGGTGGTCGACGGGGTCAGGCCGCTGTCGGTGAACGAGGTCGTCGCCGACGAACCGACCTGCGCGAAGGACCCGCTGCCCACGGCACGAAGCACGTCGTAACCGGTGACGCCGACGTTGTCCGTCGAGGCCGTCCAGTTCAGCGTCAGGCCGGTGGACGTCACGCCCGACGACGTCGGGGTGCCCGGCGTCGACGGCGCCTGGGTGTCACCCGGATCGCCGCCGCCGTAGATCGTGGCCTCCTTCGAGGTCTGCCGGATTCCGTTGGCGCCGTTGAGGATTCGCTGACCCCACGGGGTCAGGCTCGCCGGGTCGAAGGAGTTGACCATGTCGAGGTACGCGACGTCGCTGCTGTTGCCGCTCCACGACCAGCCGAGGTAACCGAGGCCGCGGGCCTGTGCCTGGGCCAGGATCGTGTCCTCGTCCGGGTCACCGTCGCTGTGGTTGTGCCCGAACTCCCCCACCACCAGGGGCAGCCCCGCCGACTTGAACGAGTCGAAGTAGGCGTTGACCTTGTCCGCGGTGTTGTAGACGCCGTACATGTGGATGGAGAACACGGTGTTGCGCTGCGGATCGGCGTTGAGCACCGACGCCGCGTTGTCGCGCATGATGTTGCCCCAGTCCTGGCCCCACATCGGCGCGTCCGCCATCAGCAGATGCTGCAGCCCGGCTCCGCGCAGCCGGCTGATCGCACTGCTCGTCGCACTCGCCCACGTGGCACTGACCTGGGCGTTGTTGCCGAACGGCTCGTTGCCCAGGTTGATGACGACGTAGTTCTCCTGCCCCTTGAGCGCGCTGGCCACGCTGATCCAGTAGCTGGCCGCCTGGTCGAGGGTCGCGGCGCCGCTCTGCTCGCCGTACCCGGTGGTGTCGTGGACTTCCAGCACGCAGATCAGCTTGGACTGCTTGCACAGCCCGATGACGCTCCCGACCTCCGCCGCCGGGGTCGGGCCCCACCGCTGACCGCTGCCGAGCACGACGCGCACCGTGTTGGCACCGAAGGACTTGATGTCCGCGAACGCCCTCGTCTGCGACTGGTACCAGACGTGGGCGTGGTTCACGCCGCGCATGACGAACGGGGTGCCGTTGCCCTCGACGACCCGTGCGCCCTCGACGTGCAGGCCCACGGCGGCAGGGGGTTCGGCTCCCAGCGCGGACACGAGCGCCGGGTACCAGCGGCTCTCGATCTTCTGGATGCCGGTGGAGGAGTTGGGGTGCACGCCGTCGGTGGTGTCGGCCGCGGTGCTGAACCCGGTCCACTGGTCCACCACCGTGATCGGCGAGGCCGCCGTGCTGTTCGCCCGCGCCCAGCCGGGGATCGCGGCGTTCAGGTCGGACACCCGCTGCCCGCACGCGGAGCAGTTCGACGGGTTCATCGGGATGATCTGGGCAACGATCAGCTTGATCGCCGGGTTGCTCGCCCGCATCTGACCGAGCAACGTGCTGTAGGCGCTCAGGATCGTGCTCGCCGGGATGTTGTTCCAGACGTCGTTGGTGCCCAGGTGCATGAGCACGACGTCCGGCCGCGCCGAGGAGAGCCAGCCGGGGAGCTGGTTGTCCCGCGCGATGCCCGTCGCGAGGTACCCGCCGTGGCCCTCGTTCTCGCCGTCGTGGGCGAAGCCGCAGCCCTGCGACGGCAGTGAGCCGACGAAGTCGACGTCGGTGTACCCGGTGTCCTGCAAGTGTTTCCAGAGCAGCGCCCGCCAGCACCCCGGGGAGCCGGTGATGGAGTCACCGAGCGCCATCACACGTGCGGGAGCGGCGGCGTTCGCCGCGGTGGGAGCGATGACGACACAGGCCGCCAGTAGCAGACCTGTCACCACCGCTCGGAGAAAACGCAAGGTCACGACGACCTCCTGGGGAAAATGTCGGCTGATCTCAAGGTTTCTGGGAGCGCTCCCGGAATTCGGACACTAGCCAGCCGATCACCCGAGGACACCGCCGAGTGGCCCACCACCGGAGCCTGTCCGGTGCGGACAGGCGGCTGACGTCGGGTTTGTCCTGCCGGCAACCTCTGTCACACCGTCGAAGGCGTCCGTCGAATCTTTCGCGAACATCCGCCAGGTGGTTGACGGCCACACGCCGCCACCCCAGGATGTCAGCGCTCACATCATTATCAGAACGCCAGTCCCTCGAAAACACCCTGCAAAGCGGAAAGTGAGCCTGCGACAACGATGTTAACGTTCACACGGTTGCTCGTCCTAGCGGTCATGCTGAGCACCGTTACCGCATTCGGCGGCACCTCGGCCTCGGCCGGTCCCGCCCTCACGCAGAACCAGGTCCGGGTGCCTGCCGCACCGATGGGCTGGGCCTCGTGGAACACCTTCTTCGAGAACATCGACCACAACGTGATCAAGGCGCAGGCCGACGCACTGGTGTCGTCCGGGCTCGCGGCCGCCGGCTACCGGTACGTCAACATCGACTCCGGCTGGTGGAAGGGGACCCGCGACAGCGCGGGTGACATCACCGTCGACGAGAGCCAGTGGCCCGGTGGCATGAAGGCGATCGCCGACTACATCCACGCCAAGGGGCTCAAGGCGGGGATCTACACCGACGCGGGCAAGAACGGCTGCGGCTACTACTTCCCCACGCCCGGCCCCCCGCACGCCGGCACCGGCAGCGAGGGGCACTACGAGCAGGACATGCTGCGGTTCTCCCAGTGGGGCTTCGACTACGTCAAGGTCGACTGGTGCGGCGCCGACGTCGAGAAGCTCGACGCGCCCAGCACCTACCAGGCGCTCAGCGACGCGACCGCCAAGGCGAGCGCCGCCACCGGACGTGAGCTGGTGCTGTCGATCTGCGAGTGGGGCAAGAACGACCCGTGGAACTGGGCGCCGGGCATGGCCCCGTTGTGGCGCACCGGAACGGACATCGTCTTCGCGCACGAGACACCGTCGATCGACATGGTCTACGAGAACTTCGACAAGAACCAGCGCCCGACCGCCCAGCACACCGGCTACTACAACGACCCGGACATGATGATGATCGGCATGCCCGGCCTGTCCGCCGCGGCGAGCCGGGTGCACATGAGCCTGTGGGCGGTCGGCGGTTCGCCGATGCTGCTCGGCAACGACCTCACCAAGGTGAACGACAGCACGATCTCGGTGCTGACCAACCGCGACGTGCTCGCCGTGGGCCAGGACCCGCGCGGCCTGCCCGCCGTCGAGGTCGCGGAGGACGTCCGCGACCGGCAGGTCTACGCGAAGGTGCTGTCCGGCGACGGCCGCAGGGCGGTGGCCCTGCTCAACCGGACGGCCTCGGCGGCCACCATGACGGTCAGGCTGGCCGATCTCGGCCTCACGGGCCGGACGGCGGCCGTGCGCGACCTGTGGAGCGGCGTCGCCACACCGGTCACCAACGGCAGCCACAGCGTCACGGTCCCCGCGGGCGACGCGGTGATGTTGTCCGTCGCCGGTGCGGAGGCGAGCGCCGCCACCTACCCCGTCGTGAACTCCCGCGCCACCGGCATCACCGCCAGGACCGGCGGGCTGGCGGTAGCCACGTTCGAGTACACCAACGGCGACCGCGTCTCCCGCCAGAGCACCCTGCAGGTCAACGGGAGCCAAATCCCCACCACCCTCGCACTTCCGCCGACCGCCAAGGGCACTGTGTCCGCGATCGTGTCGCTGGCGAGGGGGACCAACTCCCTGAAGGTGTCCGGAACCGGGGTGACGGCCGTCGAGGTGCGCGAACTGCCCGGCACGGCGGGCACCGAGGTCATCGGCTCGCCGTCCGGCCGGTGCGCCGACATCAACGGCAACACCGCCACCAACGGCACGCAGGCCCAACTGTGGGACTGCAACGGCGGCGAGCAGCAGACGTTCACGCACACCGCTCGCAAGGAACTCGTGGTGTACGGCAACAAGTGCCTCGACGCGTGGGACCACGGCACCACCAACGGCACGAAGGTGGCCATCTACGACTGCACCGGTGGCACCAACCAGCAGTGGAACGTCAACGCCGACGGCACCATCACCGGCGTGCAGTCCGGTCTCTGCCTCGACGCCTACAACGCGGCGACGACCAACGGCACGAAGCTCGTGCTGTGGACGTGCAACGGCGCCGCCAACCAGAAGTGGACGCGCAACTGATGATCAGACCCCTGCTCCTGATCCCCGCGGTGCTGGCAGCGCTCGTCACGCCGGCACACGCCACCACCGGTGGCAGCTTCGAGGTGCTGACCTACAACGTGGCGGGCCTGCCGGAGCCGCTGTCGTCCGGCGACCCCGCCGTGAACACGCCGTTGCTCAGCCCGCGTCTCGCGCCCTACGACGTCGTCAACGTCCAGGAGGACTTCAACTACCACGCGGCCCTGTACGCGGGTGACAACCACGCCCACCGCACGCCCACGAGCGGTGGGGTTCCGTTCGGCAGCGGCCTGAACACGCTGTCGCACCGGCCCTACGGCGACCTCGAACGCACGAAGTGGTCGTCCTGCAACGGCACCGACTGCCTCACGCCCAAGGGGTTCACCTACAAGCGGATCACGCTGGC
Organism: Lentzea californiensis; assembly: GCF_024648825.1. Taxonomy (GTDB): domain Bacteria; phylum Actinomycetota; class Actinomycetes; order Mycobacteriales; family Pseudonocardiaceae; genus Lentzea; species Lentzea californiensis. Next base: position 123,935 of record NZ_JANBBE010000009.1, on the reverse strand, counting down.
GGCCGGGGTGAGCGTCGACCTGTACAACCTGCACCCGAACGCGGGCACCGAGACCGCCGACCTCGCGGCGCGCAGGTCGAACATCACCCAGCTGTCCCGCCACATCGCCGCGAACTCGGCGGGCAACGCCGTCATCGTCATGGGGGACACCAACACCCGCTACACCCGCGAGGCCGACAACATCCGCGAGCTCGTCACCACCAACGGCCTGACCGACGCGTGGGTCCAACTCGAGCGCGGCGGCCAGGCGCCCGCAGCGGGCGCCCCGGCACTCGTGTGCGACCCGGCCGCGGTCACCGACTCCTGCGAGGTCGTCGACAAGGTCCTCTACCGGGGCAACCGGCAGATCACGCTGACCGCACGGGACTACCGCAACGACAACGCGGCGTTCCTCGACTCCCAGGGCAGGCCGCTGTCCGACCACTACCCGATCGCCACCCGGTTCGACTGGACGGCGGACGAGAACATCCAGCTCAGCGCCGAGGCCGGCGGTCCGCACGGAAGCCCGTTCACCGACGTCGCGGCGGTCGGCCTGGGTGCCGTGCGCACGCTCACATTGCGCGGTGGCAGCAGACTGGACCAGATCTCGGCCACGCTCACGAACAGCACGACGCTCACCCACGGCGGCTCTGGCGGCACGGCCACGTCACTCACGCTCGAGCCGGGTGAGCACTTCGTGTCCGCGACGCTGAGCCAGAGCAAGTACAACGGCCGCACGCGGGTGTTCTCGGCGGCCTTCACCACCAACCGGGGGCGCACGCTCTCGGCGGGGCAGCCGACCGGGGAGACGCTCACCGCCACCGCACCTGCGGGCTGGCGCATCGCCGGGTTCACCGGCCGGTCGGGCACCGAGGTCGACCGGCTCGGCGCGATCTTCGTTCCCGCCTGAAAGACCAAGCGCACCAGCTGACCGGAGAAGCCGGCGACGTCCGCGCCCCGTGCGGGGCGCGGACGTTCGTCACCGCGGGGCGAGCTTCTCGCCGAGCATCAGCTGAACGTCCTGCCGGACCGTCACTTCCGCCGCATGCCCCTGGCACGTCACCACCACTGTCTTCTCACCGCGGATACCTCGCAACGCGACAGCCTTCAGCTCCCCGCCGTCCCACCACAGGTCCACCACCACGCCGCCGCGCGCCCGCAGTCCGCGCACCACCCCTGTCGGCCACGCCGAGGGCAGTGCGGGCAGCAGGCGCAGTTCGCCGGTGTGGCTCTGCAGCAGCATCTCCGCGATCGCGGCGGTGGCGCCGAAGTTGCCGTCGATCTGGAACGGGGGGTGCGCGCACAGCAGGTTCCGGTACACCCCTCCCCCGTGCGGGCTGCCGTCCGTCGCCTCGGTCAGCAACATCGACAGCAGCGCGTGCGCCCGGTCGCCGTCACCGAGCCGGGCCCACAGCGCGGCCTTCCACGCCAGCGACCAGCCCGTGCCCGCGTCTCCCCTGGCGACCAGCGCACGCCGGGCGGCCTCGGCCAGTGCCGGAGTGCGCACGGGATCGATCTGGTCACCGGGGTAGAGGCCGTACAGGTGTGACACGTGCCGATGGTCCGGTTCCGCGTCGGGCACCTCGTCGGCCCACTCCAGCAGCCCGCCGTGCGATCCGACCGGCGGTGGCGGCAGCTGGGTCCTGCGCACCTCGTCCACCACGTCGTCGCGCAGTCCCAGCACCTCGGCGACCTCGACCAGACCGGCGAAGAGGTCCGCCGTCAACGCCAGGTCCATCGTCGACCCGATGCCGGCCGCGACCGGCTCTCCCCCGGCCAGGTAGTGGTTCTCGGGGGACGTCGACGGCGCCGTCGTGAGCACTCCGTCGCGCGAGACCAGCCAGTGCAGGCAGAACTCGGCCGCGCCTCGCAGCACCGGCCAGGCGTGCTCGCGCAGCCAGTCGACGTCACCGGTGAACGCGTAGTGGTCCCGCAGGTGCCGGCACAGCCACGCCGCGGCCATCGGCCAGTTCGCCCACGCCGGGTCGCCGCCGCCGTCGCCGACCGGGGTGGTGAGGCACCACGGGTCGCTGTTGTGGTGCGCCACCCAGCCCGGCGCGCCGTAGAGCGCCTTCGCCGTCGCCGCACCGGGTCCGGACAGCTGTGCGACGAACTCCAGCAGCGGCTCGTGGCACTCGGGCAGCGCGGTGACCTCGGCCGGCCAGTAGTTCATCTGCAGGTTGATGTTGAGCGTGTAGTTGCCGCGCCACGGCGGATCGGTGTGCGGGTTCCAGACGCCCTGCAGGTTCGCGGGCAGCGTGCCCGGCCGGGAGCTGGTGATCAGCAGGTAGCGGCCGTACTGGAACAGCAACGCCGGCAGCGCCCGGTCGGGCCGCGCGATCCGTTCGCCGGTCGGCAGGTCCGGCACCGGGCCCAGCTGGAGGCTCACCCGGTCGAACAACGTCCGGTGGGCCTGCACGGCCTGGTCGCGGAACGTCGCCCAGCCCAGTTCGCGGGCCTGTTCGGCCCGCTCGACCGCCACGCGGGAGCACTCGGCGGGATCGTCCACCGGCGCGGTGCCAGGCCCGCGGTAGCCGGTCTCCGTGGTGATGTAGACCGTGTCGCCGTCCACCGCCACGACCGCCGCCCACGCCATCCCGGACGGCACCACTCCCCGCACCCCCACGATCCCGCCGGACGAGGTGAAGTGCTCGCCGGGCAGCGACCCGCGCAGCACCGGGCTCACGCCGGTACCGGTCACCCGCAGCGCCAGGACGTGCAGGCCCGCGTGGCACACGGCCTCCCGCCGCACCACCGCGTCCCTGGTCCGGTAGGAGACCGAGTACACGCCGGTGCGCAGGTCGAGCTCACGCCGGTAGGCCTCGGCCCGGCCGGGGTCACCGACGAGCGACACGTCGGCCAGCGGCTGGTACTTCGCGGTGTCCGGCCCCTGAACGCGGCGCAACACCTCTTCCGCCGCACGAGGTGAACCCGCCAGCACGTGCGCACGGGCCTGCTCCACCAGACCCGGATCACCGGACGGCGCCGGCAGCGGCGACCCCGTCCACAGCCGGTCGTCGTTGAGCTGCACCAGTTCGGTGCCGACGCCGCCGAAGCACATCGCGCCGAGCCTGCCGGTGCCCAGCGGCAACGCTTCCTCCCACGCCGCGGCGGGGGCCTCGAACCACAGCCGGGTCATCGCGGCACCACCACTGCGCCGGCGCAATGCCGACCTCGGTGGTTCGCGGGGCCGATGACGTCGATTCGACTCGTTCGACACCACTTCCGTCGAACGGCGCCCTGAATTCGACGATCGAGCGGGAAAACGCTTTCCGCATTATGCAGCAACACATTCAGACCCTTGCGTCAGGAGCCGGACAGGGTTCATCGTAGCCGTCGTGGATCTGCGACGAGGGGTTCTGCTGCCGTTGGTGTTCACCGCCGTCCTGGCCGGGCAGCTGCCCGCGTCCGCACACCCCACCCCCGGTGAGCGCCTCGACCGCGGGCTCGTCGCGGCGTCCGTCGAGGGCGGCGTGCACCTGAGCTGGCGCCTGCTCGGCCGGGAGGCCACCGGCGCCACCGCCACCGGACTCTCGGGACCCGGCTTCGCGGTGTACCGGGACGGGAAGCGCATCGCGACCGTCACCGACAGCACCACCTACGTCGACACCGGCGCAACTCCTGGTGCGCGGTACCAGGTCGCTCCCGTGCGACGCGGTGTTCCGCTGGGGCGCAGCAAACCCGTGACGCCGTGGGCGGCGTCCCACCACGACCTGCCGTTGCAGAAGCCCGCGGACGGCGTGACACCGGCCGGTGAGCACTACACCTACTCCGCCAACGACGTCAGCGTCGGTGACGTGGACGGCGACGGCCGGTACGAGTACGTCGTCAAGTGGGATCCCAGCAACTCCAAGGACGTCTCGCAGGTCGGCTACACCGGACCGGTGTACCTCGACACGTACCGCTTGGACGGCACGCTGCTGCACCGGATCGACCTCGGCGTGAACATCCGGGCGGGCGCGCACTACACGCAGTTCCTGGTCTACGACTTCGACGGCGACGGCCGCGCGGAGCTGATGACGAAGACCGCGCCGGGCACTCGTGACGGCCGCCAGCGGTTCATCACGATGCCGCGTGAGGACGTTCGCGCCGGGTACCGGAACACCGACGACTACCGGCTCAGCCCGGAGGGTTACCACGACCACCTCGTCAGCGTGTTCCGCGGCTGGCACAGCCATCCCGAGGTGGTCGCCGGCCGGTGGCCCGCGACGCTGGAGCTGGCGTTCGGCATCGAGCAGCGGTACGCCTACCCCTTGTCCACAGAGGACGCCACCGCACTGGTCGACCACTTCATCGACGTCTACGCGCCGTCCCGCAGCGCCAACAACAAGCTGCGCCAGTTCGCCGGCTTCATCGTCGACGGCCCGGAGTACCTGACCGTGTTCGACGGCGCCACGGGACGCGAGCTGCAGACCGTGCGTTACGAACCCGGCCGCACCGACGACGGGCTGATGTGGGGCGACTACGCGATGTCCCGCATCGAACCGGGCAACCGCGTCGACCGGTTCCTGTCGGGAGTCGCCTACCTGGACGGCAAGCGCCCGTCCGCCATCTTCGCGCGCGGCTACTACACCCGTTCCACGGTCGCGACCTACGACTGGGACGGACGGCGGCTCGAGAAGCGCTGGCTCGCCGACAGCGGCTGGGTGCCGATGACCAACCCGTTCCGCGACTCCCCGCACGGCCGCGACGGCACGAACCCGAGTCATGCCAAGCTCACGACGCAGGGCTCGCACTCGTTGAGCGTCGCCGACGTGGACGGTGACGGCAGGCAGGAGATCGTCTACGGCGGCGCGACCCTCGACGACAACGGCTCGATGTTGTACAGCTCGGTCGGCGTGCTGCCACCGGGCAGCGTGGAACCGGGAGCCGAGGCACGGGTCGGGCACGGTGACGCCCTGCACGTCACCGACATCGACCCGAACCGCCCAGGCCTCGAGATCTACATGGTCCACGAGGGCGCCCGCTCCGCCCCGTACGGCTACGCGCTGCGTGACGCCCGCACCGGCGCGACGATCTACGGCGCCTACTCCGGGATGGACACCGGCCGCGGCATGATCGGCGACGTGCGCCCGGACGTGCCCGGTATCGAGACGTGGGCGTCCATGCCGAACGGCTCGGACTCCGCGGGCACCTGGAGCGCGGACGGCCGGCGGCTCGACACCCGTTCCCCCGGAACGAACATGAGCATCCGCTGGGCCGGTGACCTGACCACCCAGATCGTGACGGGCGCCCAGGACGTGACGCCGGCCGTCGAGGACTGGCGGCGCGGCACGCTGCTCACCGCCACCGGAACGCGCACCAACAACGGCACCAAAGGAAACCCGTCGCTCGTGGCCGACGTGTTCGGCGACTGGCGCGAAGAACTGGTCGTGCGCACGCAAGACAGCACGGCCCTGCGCTTCTACCTCAGCACCGAACCGACGAACCACAAGATGTACACGCTCATGCACGACCGCCAGTACCGCGTCGACGTCGCCCGCCAGCAGACCACCTACAACCAGCCGTCGTACCCGGGCTTCTACCTCGCCTCGGACGTCGACTGGTCGCGCGTTCCCCTGCCCTCGCACCGATTGGCCGGATCATGATCAAAGGACTTCTCGTCTCGGTGGTGGTGCTGCTGAGCACCGCGGTACCGACGGCGTCCGCCGCCACCACGAGCTCGCCCACCGACCCGAGCGTCCGGTACTTCGGCCGCTGGAACACGAGCTCGTCGAGCGCCTACGTCTCCGAGTGGGCGGGCGCGTACCTCGTCGTCGGCTTCACCGGCCGGACGGTGAAGCTCAAGCAGCGCCGCGCGATCGACTTCTTCGTGAGCATCGACGGCGGGCCTGACGTGTCCTACGTGAACCGGACCGGCACGGTGGACCTCACCCCGGTGCCACTGGCCGCGGGCAACCACACCCTCCGCGTCTCCTACCGTCCGATCGCGGGCTCCTACAAGGGCGACGCGGTGTACCAGGGCATCGAGATCGACACCGGCGCACGCACCTTCGCGCCCACCGTGCCGTCGAAGACCGTCGAGTTCGTCGGCGACTCGATCACGGTCGGCCAGCAGTCGTCGAAGCAGGCACTCACCGCGTACGGCTGGCTGACCGGCGAGAAGCTCAAGACCGGCCACACGCAGATCGCGGTGGGCGGCGCGTGCCTGCACCCCGCGGCGGACGGGTGCCTGAGCATGCGGGAGGGCTTCCTGCGCACCGGCCTGGCACTGAACGCACCCGCGTGGAACTTCGGCCGGTACAAGGCGAACGCCGTCGTGATCAACCTCGGCACGAACGACGTCGGCCACAGCGTCACCAAGGAGGAGTTCCGCTCCTCCTACGTCACGCTTCTGCGGCGTGCGCGGGAGAAGTACCCGACTGCGGCGATCTTCGCTCTCGCGACGTTCCGCAAGCGGTACGTCCCGGAGACCCAGGCGGCGGTGAAGGCGCTCACTGACGGCGGCGACCGCAACGTGCACTTCGTCGACACGCTGGGCTGGATCAACGAGGCCACCGACACGACGGACAACGTGCACCCCAACGACCAGGGCCACCGCAAGATCGCCGACAGGCTGGCACCGATCGTGGCGGCCAGGATCTAACCAGCGTTCTGCGCCTCGACGAGGTCGAGGTCGCGGACGCAGAAGCCGTGGTGCTCGAAGGTCTCGTTGAGCACCGTGCGCAGGCACTGCCGCACCGAGCGGCCCCGCGCGTACGGCGGCCAGACGTCGTCGCCCGGCACGGGCGCCACCGCTGCGAGCTGCGCGGCGGTGGCCTCGGCGAGCCAGGCCTCGAGTTCGGCGGCCTGTGCGGCACGCACGCTCACGATCTCGTCGAGGTCCGGGTCGAGCGACAGGTCGAGCCCGTGCGCCTCACGGTAGGGCTCGACGGTCGGTCCGATGCCCATCGGCGTGAACAGCTCCGTCGAGCCCAGGCAGCAGCGGCGGAACCACGAGTCGTGCACGAAGACCAGGTGGCGCAACGTCTGCACCGCCGACCACTCGTCGTTCACGCTGCGGCGCTCGATGCCGGGCGCACGGCGGATCCGCTCGATCGTGGCGGTCCAGCCGGCGTGGAGCCGGCGCGCCGCCTCGCGCAGATCGGCGGGGTCCTCGGAACGGATCAGCACCCGCACCGGATGACGCCGGTCCAGCTCCGCCTCGACGTACCCGGTGACCTCGACACCGTTCACCACGAGGTTGGTGACCAGCCCGTCGATCACCGCGTCCTGCATGACGACGCCGATCAGGCGCGCCCCGGTCAGATCGCACTCGCGGAACTCCGCACCGTGCAGGTCCTCGTCCACATGTCGAGTCATGCTCCGCATAGTAGGTCCGAGCACCGACAGTCCGGGCTCCGCTGCCGCTCACGAACCAGGTGCCTTCGCCAGCACCTCGATCTCGCCGAGGGTGAGGTATCCGGACGGACGCGCGGTCAGGACGACTCGCACGGCGGTCGCGGGCGGCGAGGGATTCAGCACGACCTCCGTCCGCAGCGCGGTGACTTCGACGTCACCACTCGCGTCGACCCACGTGCCGTCGACCGTGCGCACCTGGACCTTGAGGCTCTGGGCGATGCCGCCCTCACCGTCGCGGTGGGAGTGCACGGCCACCCGCGTGAGATCACGGGTTCCGGGCAGGGTGAAGGTGATCGTGTCGGCGGGGTTCTTCGTGCCGGACCTCCAGTTCGACCACGCCTTCTCCTCCGTGACGCCGTTGCGAAGTCGTTCCGCGGAGTAGCCGGACTCGGTGTACGTCGCCGCGACGGCCGCGTCCAGCGCCGCGTTCACCTCGACGGGCTCGGTCACCTGGACCACCACCGTCGCGGCCACCGTGCTGCCGTCGACGACCTGGGCGCGTCCGGTCACCGTCACCGTTCCGACGTGGTCGAACACCGCCGAGTCCCACGCGACGGGGAGTTCGGCCTTACCGCCCCGTTCGCCCACACCCGTGACGGTGGCCGGCAGTTCGGGCCGCCCGCCGACGTAGGTCTTCGCGCGGGCGGGCAGTGTCGAGGCGATCGTGTCGACGGTGACCACGGCCAGCGCGGGCAGTTTCCGCCCGAGGACGTCCGTCGCCGTGCTGTGGACGCGCACGGTGCCGGGCTGCCGCCAGTGCCAGTCCGGCGGGAGGTTCCACGCCACGGGAAGCGCACCTCGTGCTCCGTCCGGGTACACCGGCGTCACGGTCTGCGGCAGCACGGGCCGCAGCTTGGGAACCGTGAACACAGCGGTGTCTTGAACCCGTTGCACGGTCTCGTCGACCGGGGTCCAGCGCTGGCTCGCACCGGAGGTCGGGGTTTTGGCGGACACGGTCTCACCGGCCGCGTCGATCAGCGTGCCGGTGGCGGCGTTGACGAACGTCCAGCTGCCGTCGCCGGTCGTCGACATGATCCACTGAGCCGCGGTGTCCCTCGCCGACTGCAGCACGACGGCGTCACCTGAGGCGGCCAGCCGGGTTCCGGTCACGGCGCTGACGATCTCGAAGCGCTCGCGGTTCCCGTTGCCGAAGCCCAGTTTCCGCAACGACCACAGCTGTCGCGCACTCGCGGTGTCGGTGGTCCCGAGTACCGCTGTCGCCCAGTCGCCGGACGGCTGCAAGGACTTCCCGCCCGCGGCGATCCGGTACACGTGGTCGGGCTGGACGAGCGCGGCGTCACCGGACACTCCCGCCACACCGTCGACGAGGAACGTGGTGACCGACTTCGCCGGCACCGAGAGCGTCGCCGACTTCCCCTTCACCCGCACCGGATTGCCGTGCACGAGGGCACCTGACGCGTCGGTGACCACCGGCGTCACCTCGGCCAGCGGCGAGACGAGCCCGAACCGCGACAGGTCCAGCGTAACCGCGCGACCGGTGTTGCCGCTGTTGACGTGCACGACCGTCGCGTCCAGACCGGACCGCTTCACCGCGGCCACGCTCGACGGGTCATCGGTCTTGACGAACCGATCTCCCGGCCGGACGAAGTGGGTGAAGTTGCGAATGGTGTGGAACTTGGTGTTGGTCCTGATCGGACAGGACTCCAGCGTGTCGTCCGCCTCGCAGTCGAACGGGATGTGGATGCTGCCCCAGTTCTTGCCCGCGGCCGTCTGTGGGGCGGTGTCCTCGACCGGCTGCCAGAACACCCACGCGGACGGCTCGAGCTCGCGGATGTCCTCGAGCATCCTGGTCGCCATGCCCAGACCGGGTTCCATGCTCGTGTAGTCGGTGGTGCCGTTGCCCCAGGTGCCCTCGACCTCGCTCATCCAGAGCTTCTCGCCCGCGCCCTTGGCGATGTCGCGGACGCTGGTGCGCTGGCCCGTGCCGTAGGTGTGCACGTTGAGCTGGTCGACCACGTCCCGCGCCGGGCCGTAGCCGTTCCAGTTGCGCACGAACGTGCCAGGGTTCGTCTCGTCCATCGCGGACACCTTCACCCGCGACCGCAGCTGGTCGAGCGCGCGCCGCGTGGCGAGCAGGACCTCCTGCTGCAACTCGGGTCCCGCGTGCGCACCCTCCTGGCGTCCCCCGGTCGGCTGGCCGTCGGGACCGATCTGCGTGCCCCAGTAGTTCGTGTTGGGCTCGTTCAACGGAGCTAGGGTGTCGAACTTGATGCCGTGCGCGCGTTCGATCTCCTGGGTCACGCGTGCCAGATAGGTGGCGAAGTCCTCGACGCGGTCGCGGCGGATCTGGTCGGTGTTCGCGTCGAACCCACCGGAGACGTAGCCGCTGACCGTCTGGAACCACGGCGGCGAGTTGCTGAACGCCTCCCACTTCGTGACCTCGCGCTTGACCTGGTCGACCCACCAGCGCTGGTTGGCGTCCGCGGTGAGGTCCCAGTGGTCCGGGTTGTCCGGCTGCCACCAGTCCACGTCCTCGCGCGTGGTGCCGGGAGGGGCCTTCCAGAAGCCCTCCATCGTCGCGCCCTTCTTCATGTAGTCCTTGCGGACGTCGGGCGCGTTGCCGCCGCCGATGTTGTACCGCGCGATGTTCAGGCGCAGTCCGTCCTCACCGAACAGCAGGTCGACGAGCCTGCGGCGGATCGGTTCCGGATAGCCACCGGTGATGTTCGCGAACCACACCAGGCTGGTGCCCCAGCCCTCGAACTCCGGTTGCTGGTACGACGGGTCAATGCGAACGGCGACCCCGTTCTGCGGCAGTGGGTCTGCGGCTGCCGGCGTGACGAGACCGGCGGCGACGAGGGTGAGGGCCAGCAGAAGTCGCGCCATGTCAGGCTCCCAGGCGGAAGTCGGCGACGCGGATCGGAGACGGCGTGGTGCCGCTGGAAGTCTGCTGGTACTGCACCGACAGGATTCCCTGGGACGCGACGCGCGAGGCGTCCACGTTCACCTCGCCGAACGCCTGCAGCGACGGGCGGTCGAACAACGTCGTCCAGTCCGTCCAGCCACTCGCCTTGCTCGCCGCCACGACCTTCCCGCGCGGCAGCACGAGATACGCGTTGTCGTCCCGGTCGAACACGATCTTCGTGCGCTGGGTGTGGTTCGGCGGGACCGGGACCTCCATCTTGGTCCACCTGCCGTCGGCTCCGCGGAAGACGTGGAACGTGCGGCCGTACTGAGTGCGCTGCTGCGCGTAGTTCGACACGCACTGGGTGAACCGGCCTGGGACGTAGCTGATCACCACGTGCGGCCTGCCCTGGGCGTCCACGGCCTGGCTCTCCTGGTTCATCAGGCCGTGGTTCGGGTCGAGCGGATCGGCCACCAGACCCGGCGAGTTGACGCTCACCGCCGCGCCACCGGTCGTGCCCACCACTGTTCCGGCACCGTTGCGCCACGTCCGGCCGCGGTCGTCGCTGTAGACGTAGCCGGTGTCGTGGTTGGTCAGGCCGCCCGGGTTGCACAGCACGCCGGCATTGCCCTCACGCCAGGTGAAAGCAGCGTGCAACCGTCCACTCCGGTCATAGGTCAGGCCGTGCAGGTACATGTTGCGGGTCGTGGACACCACGCCGTTCGGGCCGGTGTACGAACCGGTGGCGGACGACCAGCCGCCGAGCTTGCGCCACGTGCCGCCGGAGTACTCGGCCAGCTCGTTGACGCCGTTGCCGGAACCACCGGTGCGGTAGCTGAACTGCAGCCTGCCCTCGGGTGTCACCACGAACTGCGGGTAGGTCATGGAACCGAGCTCGACGCCGCCGAGCGTGCGCTGCACCGAACCGAACGCGGCGGCGTTCCACTGCTGGGCGCCGGTCGCGAGGCCGGGCTGGGACCGGAAGTAGAACAAGCGCGTGTTGTGCGTGTCCAACGCGACGTGGATCGTGTTGTCCTGCGGGGAGATCCCCAGCGAGATCACGTTGTGCGAGTCGTCCGCGCTGAGCTTGTGCGGCAGGACCACTCCTTCCCACCGCGTGCTGCCCACGGTCCGCCGCGCCACCACGGCGTTGCGGCTCGCGGTGTACCAGGTGGCGTACTGACGTCCCTGGTAGGTCAGGATCGCGTCCTGCTGGAACGAGTTGTTGTTCACCACCCCGTCGTAGGACACGAAGTACAGCGCCGAAGGATCGAGCAGCGTGTCGCCCACGAGGCTCACCGCCGGTGCCGCCGCGGGCGCACCCACAGCGGGCCCTGGCGAGGCCAGCAGCATCGCGGTCACCAAGCACAGCACTGTCCTTTTCACGGTTCCCCCGGCTGGTCGTGGTTCGGCCTGATCCCCGGAGCGTGAGGTCGAACAAAATCGAACGCAAGCGTCGAGTTGTTCGATAACAGTGGTAGCCATGTGAACGGCACGGACCTCGTGGCCTCTTGTCGGCCCTCCACGTCGACTGTTCACTTGTGTTCAGTTCTGTCTGAACATGGAGGTTCAGCGTGCGGCGCGCGATTGTTCTTGCCACAGTGCTGTTAGTTGCGGTTGGTTCGACGACACCGATCGCCTCCGCAGTCGATCCCCCTCCGGACGTGCACACCTACCTCGAAGATCCGGCCAAGATCGCCGAGGGACAGGAGCCGCACCACGCGCTGCTGCTCCCGCAGGCCGATGTCGCCTCGGCCGTGCGCCGCGACGAGCGCACGCCGTTCACGCGGTCGCTGGACGGCAGGTGGCAGATCTCCATGGCGGACAGGCCCGCCGAAGTCCCGGCGCGGTTCTACGCCGACGACCACGACACGTCCGGCTGGCGCACCGTGACCGTGCCGCACACCTGGCAGACCGACGGCCTGGACCACCCGATCTTCCGCAACATCGCCACCGAGGTGCAGCCCGACGACCCGCCCCGTGTGCCCCGCGACGTGAACCCGACCGGTGCTTACGTGCGCGACTTCGACGTGCCGGCCGACTGGGCGAAGCGTGCGACGTTCGTGCGCTTCGAGGGCGTGGCGTCCGCTTACTTCGTGTGGGTCAACGGCAAGTACGTCGGCTACGACCAGGGCGGTTACACCCCGGCCGAGTTCGACATCTCCTCCGCGCTGCGGCCGGGCCGCAACAAGATCGCCGTCCAGGTGCACCGCTGGAGCGCCGGCTCCTACCTCGAGGACTACGACCAGTGGCGGTACTCGGGCATCTTCCGCTCGGTGTCGCTGTACTCGACGCCCGCCACGTTCATCCAGGACGTGACCCTCAAGACCGACCTCGACGCCACCTACACCGACGCGACCCTCACCGCGGACGTCGAGCTCGGCCACAAACCCGGCGGCACCACCGGCACGCACCGCGTCACGGCCAGTCTGCGTGACTCTCGCGGGGCCGAAGTCGGTTCGGTGAGCCAGGAAACAGGCGGCAGCACCGCCCGTCTCGCGTTGCCGGTGCGCAACCCGGCGAAGTGGACCGACGAGACGCCGAACCTCTACACCGTCGTGCTGACGCTGACCGCGCCCGACGGCAAGGTCACGCACATCACCAGTGACACCACAGGTTTCCGCGAGATCGAGATCCGCGACAAGACCCTGCTGGTCAACGGCAAGCGGGTGCTGTTCAAGGGCGTCAACCGCGCGGAGACCGACCCGGACCACGGCCGGCACGTCCCGCGTGCGGCGCAGGAACGCGACGTGGCGCTGATGGAGCAGCTCAACGTCAATGCCGTGCGCACGTCGCACTACCCGAGCGACCCGTACTTCTACGACCTGGCCGACCAGCACGGCATCTGGGTCGACGACGAGGTCGACATCGAGACCCACAACCACGAGAACTGCGCCCGGTGGTGCCAGGCGAACCAGCCGGAGTGGCGCGACACGTTCCTGGACCGGCTGATCGGCATGGTCGAGCGCGACAAGAACCACCCGAGCGTCTTCCTGTGGGACACCGGCAACGAGGCCGGGCTCGGCGCGCACCACTACGAGATGGCGAAGTGGCTCAAGGCCAACGACCCGTCGCGGCCGATCTACCACCAGTCCAACAACCCCGACGGCGACGCGCCGTTCGCCGACGTGTGGGGACCGCGCTACCCGTCGCCGGAGAGGTTCGCCGAGCAGGCGAAGAGCACGACCAAGCCGTTGATCTTCGGTGAGTACGCGCACGCGATGGGCAACAGCCTCGGCAACTTCCGGGAGTTCTGGGACATCATCCGCGCCAACCCGCAGACCCAGGGCGGCTTCATCTGGGACTGGGCCGAGCAGAACATCAAGCAGAAGACCCGCATCGCGCCGGACAGCTCGGGCAACGACATCACCGCACTGCTCTCCGGCGCGCCGGAGCTCGTCGACGGCCACCGCGGCAAGGCGCTCTCGCTGTCGGGGCTCGACGACTTCGTCGAGGTCTACCGCGACCGCAAGCTCGACATCACCGGCACGACCCTGACGCTCGACGCGTGGGTCAAGCCCGGGAAGTGGACCGGCCAGTTCCCGATCATCGCCAAGGGCGACCACCAGTGGACGCTCAAGATGAAGAACGAGACCACGCTCGAGTTCTTCATCCACAGCGGCACGTGGCGTGCCGTGCAGGCGAAGGTGCCCGCTGACTTCTACGGCAAGTGGCACCGGGTCAGCGGTACGTACGACGGCACCGCGTTGCGGCTGTACATCGACGGCGCCGAGGTCGGCGTCCTGCCGTTCACCGGCGCGATCGACTACTCGGCAGCCGACGTGAACATCGGCCGCGACTTCGAGATGTCGTGGAACGACCCGTCCACCGTCGGCTGGATGGCCCGCGGTGAGGTCGACGACGTCCGCGTCTACGACCGGGCGTTGCCGGCCGCCGAGCTCGGTACGTCCTCCGCCCCGGCCGGCGGTGCCGTGCTGGCACTCGACTTCGACAGCGTGCAGGAACGCGGCACGCACCTCGCGTACGGGTCGTCGCTGTCCGGTGTGGACGGCCTGATCGGCACAGACCGCAAGCCGCAGCCGGAGACCACGCAGATGGCCTGGGCACACCAGCCGATCCGGTTCGGCTACTCCGGCGGCGTGCTGTCGGTGACCAACGAGCGGCAGTTCACCGGCACCGACGACCTCACCCTGCGCTGGCGGGTCGCCGAAGGCTCACGGGTGGTCAAGAGCGGTGAACAGCCGCTGCGCGTCGCCGCCGGGTCGACCGCGCCGATCTCACTGCCGGTGCCGGTCAACGACGCCGACCGGGAACGGTTCCTCACCGTGGAGACGGTCACGTCGTCCAAGGCGCCACTGCTGCCGGCCGGGCACGTGCTCGCACACGACCAGTTCTCACTGGGCGGCAGCCGCGTTCCCGGCCTGGACAGGGCACCTCTCGACTGGGCCGTCGTGTTCACCCGCGAGGACGCCCAGAAGGTCACCGCCACGGCGGCAGGTGCCGCCTACACGGTCGACAAGAAGTCCGGTGCGCTGACGTCCATGAAGTCGTGGGGCCGTGAACTTCTCACCAGCGGTCCGAAGCTCGACGCGTGGCGTGCGCCGATCAGCAACGAGACCTACACGTGGGGCCGCGCCGAGGGCGAGGACTGGCGCAAGGCCGGGCTCGACCGCCTCGAGACCACGGTGTCCGGTGTGCGGGTGGAGAAGGACGGGCACAAGACCACCAGGATCATCGTGGACAGCAAGGCCGCCGCACCCGGTGTGAGCGGGGCGTGGTTCGACCAGACGATGGTCTACGCGGTGGACTCGGCCGGCGTGCTGCGACTCGGGCACCGGGTGACGCCGCAGGGCTCCATGCGGACGCTGCCGTACCTGCCGCGCATCGGTGTCCAGCTGTCCGTGCCCGACCGCTTCTCCGAGTTCTCCTGGTACGGCAGGAAGGCGGAGAGCTACGTCGACCGCAGGGACGGCACGCCGATCGGGGTGCACTCCACCTCGGTGGCCGACCAGTACGTCGAGTACCACCGCCCGCAGGACCACGGCAACCACACCGACACCCGGTGGGCGCTGCTCACCGACGGACGCACATCCGGTCTGCTGGTGTCGGGTGCTCGCGAGGTCAGCGTGACGCAGTACGACGACATCGAACGTGCCGCGTACCCGTTCATGTTGCAGCGCAACAAGGGGTACTTCACGCTGCACGCCGACCACGCCGTGACCGGTGTCGGTGACACGCCGAACCCGGTGCGGCAGCGCAGCCAGGTCCGTCCCGACAGCACCTACGAGTACACGATCACGATGCGACCGCTGACGTCGCAGGAAGCCTGGTCGGGCCTTCCGGCGGGGGCCTGACCGGTGGAGGTGGCCCCGGTGTTCGCCGGGGCCACCTCACCTTCATGCCCGCGTGCGTCCGATGTAGACGTTCTGCTCACTCGGCGATCTGGTACCTGCCGAGCACCATCTGGGCCAGCTCGTCCGCGACCTCGTCCAGCGTCGCATCGACCCACCCGACGACCCAGTCGTGCATGAGTCCGTTGACGGCGCCGATGATGGCCGCGGCGGTGATGCGGTAGTCGCCAGGAGGGATCTCGCCCGGTGCGGCGGCGTCCGCGGCCAGCCGGTTGATCATCTCGACCCAGATGGCGCGGCGTTCGAGGCGCTGACGGTCCATGCGGGGGCTGACTCCGACGACCTCGACGTAGGCGATGCGGGCGTGCCGCGGGTCGGCGCAGGCGCCCTTCACGTAGGCGTGCACCAAGCGGGGCAGCAGCTCCGGCAGTCTCAGGTCCCCGGTGCCGGGCAGCGCCTCGGCGACGGCCTTCCCCGCCACGTCGTTGACGTGGAGGTGCAGATCGGCCAGCAGGTCTTCCAGGGCGCGGTACTCCTCGTAGAACTGGCGGCTCGACAGACCGGCGGCCTTGCACAGATCACCCAGGCGAGTTCCCCGGAAACCCGGTCCGGTGCCGAAGGTCTCCAGGCCCGCTTCCCGGAACCGCCCGCGCCGCTCGTCCCGGCGCTCGGCCGCGTCCTTGCCACCGTATCGACCCTCCGCCGGGGTGATCCTGCCTGCCACGGTGCCTCCAAAGGATGTGTGCGGGTGGTTGCCTCCACTGGCTCTTGTGGCCGGGATCACGCCAGCCTACTATCCAGTAGGTAAGATCTGAACTTGGCCAAGTTCAGATCTCCCTGCGGCTTGCGCCCTCCCTTGCCGGCGCCCACTTCACTCGGAGATGCAACGATGCACGCTTCGTCCAACCCTGCGCGAAAACCTTCCGGAAGCGCTCTCACACGCCGTCGCCTCACCCACGCTGTCACCGCGGTGGCAGTGCTCGCCGCCTGCGTCACCACTCCGGCCGCCTCCGCGGCGCCGCTGCGTGAGGTGATGTTCGTCGGCAACAACTGGGACGGCACCGCCGACGTCATCAGGTCCACCGGCGACTTCGCCAAGATCGGCCGGATCAACGTCATCCCCGACAAGGACCAGCGACTCACCGAGATCTACCTCAACCCGATCAAGCTGGCCTTCTTCCTCGGTATTCGCTCGGGCCCCGGCGAGGGGCACGACCAGTTCGTCGACGACATGTACTCCACCCCCGACGGCACGGCCATGGTCGTCTCACGACCCAGCTTCGCTGACGTCGTCTCCCTCGACCTGGCCACCGGGAACATCAAGTGGCGGTTCCCCGTGTCGGGTTTCCGCGCCGACCACATGTCCGTCTCCCCAGACGGCACCAAGATCGCGGTCTCGGCGTCGACGTCCAACACGGTGCACGTGCTGGACATCAACACCGGCCGGCAGCTCGGCTCGTTCAAGACCGGTGACAAGCCGCACGAGAACGCCTTCACCAACGGAGGCAGGTACCTCTGGAACATGTCGATCGGCGAGGTCAACAACGACTTCGACGCCCCGTGGCAGGACTTCCTCAAGGGCGACCGGCACATCACCGTCGTCGACGCCGCCACCTACCAGGTCGTCCGCACCATCGACATGCGCGGCAAGCTGGACGCCTTCGGCCGCAAGGACCTGTCCGACGCCGTGCGGCCCGCGACGTTCAGCCCCGACTTCTCGAAGCTGTACTTCCAGGTGTCGTACTTCAACGGCTTCATCGAGTACGACGTCGCCACCGACAGGATCACCCAGGTGAAGACCCTGCCGAAGAACCCGGACACCAGCGACGACCGCACCACCTTCGTCAACGACTCACGCCACCACGGCCTGTCCATGAACCCGGACGGCAGCAAGCTCTGCGTCGCCGGAACCATGGACGACTACGCCACCGTCGTCGACCGCGCCACCCTGCAGCAAGGCCCGCTCGTCACCGCCTCCAAGCCCTACTGGGCCACCGTCAGCGGCGACGGCCGCCAGTGCGTCATCTCCGAGAGCGGCGCCGACCAGGTCACCGCGATCGACTTCGGCACCGGCCAGAAAGTCGTCTCCGTACCCGTCGGCGACCACCCGCAACGCGTCCGCGTCGCCCGCATCTCCGCCGACTGGACCAGCCCCACCCACTGACCACCGGTCCAAGGAGGTGGCCCCGGTGTCCGCCGGGGCCACCTCACCTTCATGCCCGCGTGCGTCCGATGTAGACGTTGCGGGCCCGGTAGTTGGTCTCCGCGGTCGGGCCCGGGCTGCCGGACGAGCCCTCCATCTGCAGGTTGATGACCACCCAGAGCGGCTTGCCGACGAAGTTCCGCGCGGTGTGCTTCGCGATCCACTTTCCGTCGAGGTAGTAGTGGATGTCGACGTCGGTGCCGTTCACCTTGGTCATCCACGCCCGGTAGGTGTGCCACGAGCCCGGCGAGGACACGCCGACGATGGAACTCGACACGTCGCTGGACGTCCGGAAGGTGTTGAACCAGTTCCGGTTGTCCCCCTTGAACTCCAGGATGTCGCTCTCGGGCGGCCAGCTGTTGACGCCGGTCAGCCAGAACGCGGGCCAGGTGCCGCGGGTGGAGGGCGCCTGGAAGTCGCCCTTCACCTCCCAGTTCGGGAACTGGTCGTTCACCACGACGTGTTCCTTCGCGTGGATCGCACCGGAGTGGTAGCGGATGGGCAGGTGCGGGTCGGCGCTGCTGTTGCCCTCGTTCCACGAGATGCGCGTCGCCTTCACCGTCAGCACGCCGCCGGACAGCGACACGTGGTTGTGGTCGCTGGAGCTCGCGTACATCCTGGCCGTGCCGTTGTGGTCGGAGCCCCACGGGTAGCGGTAGTTCCATTCCGACTCCAGCGCGCCGTAGCCGCTGAAGGACCCCGTCCCGATCACGTCTTCCCACGCCGCCGCGTTCGCGGGGGTCGTGGAGGCGGCGGTGAGGACGATGACGAGTGCGCCTGCTGCGATTCTCATCGCCTCACTGTCCTGGACGAACTCGTTGCCGCACAACAGTTCCGTCGATTCGACGGGCGGTTCGACTCGACAGGGTCAGTCGTGCGGCGAGTTCCCCTCGGCCGGGTCGTGGACGTCGAGCCGGCCGCACATGCCGAACCGCCTCGGGCCTTCCTCGCTCGTCACGTGGACGTCCGCCTCGGCGAGGTGGCCGATGTCGCCGTCGCGCAACCGGTCGAGGTGCTCGCCGGTGCGTTCGGCCGACGCCAGCGCGCCCGCCCGCCACCGCTTCTCCCAGTCGCCCAGGACGTCCTGCTTCAGCCGCGCGGCGGAGCGGTAGAAGTCGTCCAGTGCCGTGTCCTCGCCCGCCTCGACGCGTCGCTTCAGCTCCAGGAACCCTTCGAGGGCGAGGTCTCTGCGCCGCCGGGCAGACTCCTCGTCACCGGCCTGGGCTCGCGCGAAGTAGTTCTCCGCGTCGGCCAGCACCTCGGCGGGGAACGTGAACACCGCGTCGCCCGCCTCGGGCAGGCCGCTGTTCTGCATCACGACGATGATCCGCAGGTCGCCGTCGTTGACCAGGCGGTGGATCGTGCCGGGCGTGAACCAGGCGACGGTGCCCTCGCGCAATGGCGTCTCGGCGAACCCGCGGCGGGTCAGGGTCTGGACGCTGCCCTGCCCGCCGATCACGTAGTAGCACTCCGAGCAGGCGAGGTGTACGTGCGGCGAACCGCCGCACACCCCGTCCACCGCCGGCCAGTCGTACACCCTCAGGCCGGAGATGCCCACACCACCGGGGAACGGCGTCACCACGGGTGTTCCTCCACATAGGATTCCAGTTGCGCCCTGTCCCACTCGCCGTCGGCCACGACGAGCCGGTAGCGCAAGGCCAGTGCCGCGCCCGGAGCCAGTTCCACGGTGTCGTGGAAGGCGAAGGACGGGTTGACCGCCGCGAACGGCGTGCTGCGCACGAACCAGTGCGTGTTCTTGTTGTCCGGGTGGTCCAGGAACAGCAGCGTCGACCAGCGGTCCACCTCGTCGTGCCGGCCGACGAACGCGAGCCAGCGCGCGGCCTTGCCCATCATCTCCTGCCCGGCTCCCCCGTCGGCGGCGATCACGGTGCCGTCGGTGAACGAACGCGGTCCGCGCCAGAAGAACCCGGTGTAGCCGGCGAGCTCCCGCCCGTTGGTCGTCGGGCTGCCGAAGACCAGCGGCTCGGCACGCAGGTTCGTCATGGTGGTGGCGAAGTCCAGCGTCCACGAGTCGTCCTCGACGTCGCGCACCGTGAACGAACGCGACTCACCGACCCAGCGTTCTCCCTCTTCGGTGAACCAGGACAGCCGCTCGTCGAACCGCGCACCGTCGACCTCGAACTCCTCGTGCCGCATGGTCCCTACGTTCGACAGCGCCGCGTAGCCCCGGTCTCGCACGTACGTGACGCCGCCCCAGAAGTTCTCCCCCGACACGTCCGTCGCGGTCATCTGCACACCCTTGTGCCAGCGGTGGTCGTGCGGCCGGAACGCCGTCACCACGTCGCCGGCGAGCGTGCGCACCGGGTGCAGGTAGGGCTTCGGCCCCTCGAACGCGGGCGTCGACGGCCGGTGGACGTACCGGAAGAGCTCGACGTCGCCCACCGACGCGGTGAGCGCCTCGTCGTCCTGCCGCATGATCACCGGTTGTTCGTCCACGGGGCACCGATTCCTTCCATCGTCGCGTGGAACGGGCTGTCCGGACCGATCTGGCCCGCCTTCACGACCGTGCCGGTGAACGCGGAGGCGTAGAGCGCCGCGATGAACTCCATCGTGTTCCTGGTGTCCGCGAGGGTCACCGGAGGCGCCTCCCCGCTGTCCAGCGCGTCCAGGAACGCCGTCAGCTGGCACCGGTGACCGCTGACGATCCCCGACGGCTCGCCACGCCAGCGCGTGACGATCTCGTCGTGGCCGGGCGCCGGGGTCACGGTCCAGTCCGCGTCGGTGTAGCCGTAGAGGTGCTCGACCTCGACGGTGGCGCGTTCGAAGTCGAACCTCAGCTGCGACGTCTCCCTGGGCGACAGCAGGGAGTTGGTCACCGAGGCGACCGTGCCGTCGGCGAACGTCACCAGCGCCATCGAGACGTCCTCGGTCTGCACGTCCCGTGCCTGCCGGACCGCCACCGCCCGGATCTCCTGCCACGGACCGAGAACCGACAGCAGCAGGTCGAACTGGTGGATGCCGTGACCCATCGTCGGGCCGCCGCCCTCGCTGTCCCACGTCCCGCGCCACGGCACGTCGAAGTAGGCGTCACCGCGGTACCAGAGCGTGTCGCACTGGGCGACGAACGACCTGCCGAACACGCCTTCGGAGACCAGCCGGCGCAGCCGGATCGCGGCCGGTCCGAAGCGGTGCTGGAACACCGTCGCGACGCGGCCGGTCGAAGCGCGTTCGGCCGCGATCAGCGTGTCGATGCCGCTCAGCGACAACGCCGGCGGCTTCTCCACCAGCACGTTCACGTTCGCGGCGAGGCACTCCTGCGCCACCGGCACGTGATGGCGTGGCGGCGTGCACACGTGCACCACGTCCAGTTCCTCCGCCTGCAGCAACGCGGCGGAAGTGGGGTGCACGCGCGGCACACCCCACTCCTCGGCGAACGCCGATGCGCGATCGGTGTCCACGTCCACCACGGCCACGAGCTCGACGCGCTCCCCCGCCGCCCGCAACGCCTCGGCGTGGGCGGCCGCGATCGCCCCCGTGCCGACGATGGCCGCCCGCCTCACCTCGCGGCGTCCACTTCGGACTGGACTTCCCTGATGAACGCCGCCGCGGCGGCATCGGGCGTGGTGCGGCCGAACAGGACGTCCTCCGTGTGCCTCTTGAGGATGGTGTCGAGCGTGCTGGCGCCGTTCGGCGTGATCCTCGGCGGATCGCTGACCGGGACGGTGTCGAGGTACTCCTTGGCGGCCTTGTCGGTGTCCTTGAGCTGCCCGGCGATCGACTCGCGGATCTTCTGGTTCGCGGGCACGCCGCGTTCGGTCAGCAGGACCTTGGCCGCCTCGTCGTCGTTGGCGAGGAAGCTCACGAACGCCGCGGACTCGGCCGGGTACTTCGACCGGGAGGACACCGACCAGAACATCGACGGCTTGTAGTAGGCGCCGGGTGACGTGCCCTGGGTCTCACCGGGCAGCCGCAGCAGCTTCAGCTTGGCACCGCTGGCGGCGGTGAGCGCGGTCAGCTGGGTGTTCCACCACAGGCCGAACGCCGCGGTGCCGGTCGCGGTGGCGGACTGGTTCAGCCCGGCGGACGCCTTCTCGACGCTCACCGACGGCGGCGGCGCGACACCGGACTTGGCCAGGTCGAGGATGTACTGCCAGTAGTCACGGGCGATCTCCTGCGGCAGCACCACCTTGGCGTCGGCGTCGAACATCGCCTTGCCCTGCTGCCGTGCCCGGATGCTCAGCCCGGCGGCGTCGTTGATGCCCGGCGTCTGCACGCCGAACACCTGGCCGCCACCGGCCTTCGACACCTGCTCGCCGATCTTCCTCAGGTCGTCCCAAGACCACTTGGTGTCGTCGGGCACCGGGATGTTGTACTTCGCGAGCAGGTCGAGGTTGACCATGATCGAGTACATGCCCAGGCCTACCGGCAGCCCGTACTGCTTGCCGGCGATCGCACCGGTCGCGAGCGCCTTCTGGTCGAAGTTCGCGGTGTCGAGGTGCTTCTTGGCCTCGTTCAGGTCCAGCAACGCGCCGCGCTCGGCGTAGGAGGCGATGTAGAGCTCGTCCATCTGCATGATGTCGGGCGCGTCGTTGGCCGCCATGGTGGTGGCGAGGCTGTCCCAGTAGCCGTTCCACTCCTTGAACTCACCTTTGACGGTGATGTTCGGGTGCTTGCGCTGGAACATCTCGATGACCTGCTGGGTGCGCTTGTGCCGGTCGTCCGCGCCCCACCAGGTGAAGCGCAGCGTGACCTTCTCCGTCGTGAGGTCGGCGCCCGCCTCCGTTCCGGAACCGCACGCCGCCAGCAGGGACGCGGTCAGCGACAGCAGGACCGCCCAGGCGGTCCCCCGGCGAACACCTCTGAGCATGAGCTGTCCTTTCGGCTACTTGCCGCCGGTCGTGGCGATCCCCTTGACGAGGTACCGCTGGCCGACGAGGAAGGCGAGGAAGATCGGGAGGAGTGACACCACGCTCATCGCGAACTGCGAGCCCCACGAGGTGGCGACCGTCGAGTCGACGAACGAGCGCAGGGCGACGGGAACCGTGTACATGTCCGGGTCCGTCAGGTAGATCAACTGGCTGAAGAAGTCGTTCCACGTCCAGATGAACGTGAAGATCGTGGTGGTGGCGAGCGCGGGCGTCATCAACGGCAGGATGATCTGGAGGAAGATCCGCGGGTGGCCGCAGCCGTCGATGCGCGCCGCCTCGTCCAGTTCGCGCGGCAGGCCGCGGATGAACTGCACCATCAGGAAGACGAAGAACGCGTCGGTCGCGAGGATCTTCGGCACGATCAGCGGCAGGAACGTGTTGACCCAGCCGATGTTCGAGAACAGCACGTACTGCGGCACGATGATCACGTGGATCGGCAGCATGATCGTGCCGAGCATGATGCCGAACCACCACCGCTTGCCGGTGAACTGCAGCCGGGCGAAGGCGTAGGCGGCCATCGAGCACGACACCAGGTTGCCGACGATGCAGCCGAGCACCAGGACCGCCGAGTTCAGCAGGTAGGTGCCGAACGACGGCGTCAGGGCGTTCCAGCCCTCGGTGTAGTTCTCGGTCTGCAGGCCGTCGAGGATCAGGCCGGGACTGCGGAAGATCTCGTCGCCCGGCCGCAACGAGCTCGCGATCATCCACAGCACCGGGTACAGCATCACGAACCCGATCAGGACCAGGCCGAGGTGCTTGACGGGGGTGGTGAGCCTTCTAGTCGTCATAGAACACCCAGTACTTCGCAGCCCAGAAGTTGATCGCGGTGAACGCGGCGATGATCAGCAGCAGGAACCACGCCAGCGCCGACGCGTAACCCATGTCGAACCGGCTGAAACCCTGCTGGTACAGGTAGAGCGTGTAGAACATGGTCGAGTCGGACGGTCCGCCGGTGCCGCCGGAGACGACGAACGCCTGCGTGAACGACTGGAACGCGTGGATGATCTGCAGCACCAGGTTGAAGAACAGGATCGGCGAGAGCAGCGGCAGGGTGATCCGCCGGAACTGCGCCCACCTGCTCGCCCCGTCGATCGCGGCGGCCTCGTAGTAGACCTCCGGGACCTGCCTCAGCCCGGCCAGGAAGATGATCATCGGCGAGCCGAACGTCCACACGTTCAGCACGATCAGCGTCGACAGCGCGGTGTCCGGGTCGGAGATCCAGCCCCTGCCCTCGACGCCGAAGAAGCCCAGCAACCGGTTCACCAGACCGTCGGTGCCGAAGACCTGCGTCCACAGCACCGCGATCGCCACGCTCGACCCGAGCAGCGACGGCAGGTAGAACGCCGAGCGGTAGAACGCGAGCCCGCGCAGCCCCCGGTTGAGCAGCAGCGCGACGCCCAGTGCGCACGCCAGCTGCAGGGGCACCGAGACGAGCACGTAGGTGAACGTGACCCGCAGGGCGTTGTGCAGCCGGGAGTCGCTGAGGACGCGCGCGAAGTTGTCGAACCCGATGAACTTCGGCGGCTGGATCAGGTTGTACTTCGTGAAGCCCAGCGCGAAGGACGCGACCACCGGGCCGATCGTGACGAGGAGCAGTCCGGCGAACCAGGGCGCGAGGAACCAGAACGCGGCTCTGTTGTCGCTTTTCCTGACCTGGACGCCACCTCGGCGCAGTTGACGCAGTTCGTCTAGAGCGCTCATCGACCCCCGACCTCGCCGTCCGGAAAACGCTTTCCGGAGTCTGCATCGGTGCCTGATGAGCGTCAAGCACGCTGTCGAATGCCGTCGAACTGACCTGTCGAACGGCGTCGAACAGTGGAGTCCTTTGTAGAGGCTTGGCCGGGAGAGGGCGGGGCGCCGCCCTCTCCCGGGCTCGCTCTAGGCGTAGGGGTTGCGTCCGGACAGCCCGCCGACCTTGCACGGGCCGTTCGCCGCGTCACGGCAGACGACGACGCCCATGTAGGTGATCGAGTCGCCGCTGATCGACCACGTCAGGTCGTTGTACGACGAGTGGTCCTCCTTGTCGCAGCCGGAGTGGTCGTACCGGCGCGTCGGCGTCGTGTCGGGGTGCAGCGAGCCGTTGTAGAACAGGAAGTAGGCGTAGACGGGCTTGGCGTCACAGCCCCAGTCGGAGACGAGCAGGTCGATGTTGCGGACCGAGCTGCGCCCGGCCCAGTCGAACGTGGCCCCCGCGTAGCCGTAGTCCTGTCCCGAGTAGATGAGCTCCTGGTCGGCGGCACTGGCGGAAGGCGCGTTGACGACGACGGCGGAGAGCGCGGCCACGGCAGCGGCTGCGACCCGGCCGGCGATCTTGGTGAAGGTTCTCGAAACCATGGCGGCAGTTAACAACGCTCCACCGTGGTCGCTGAAGCTTTTGCGTCCCAGAGCAAAGCCTCCTCAGCCCCTACTCCACCGTGCACTTCACGCCGTTGACCGAGAACGCGGCCGGTGGGGTCGAACGGCCGCGAGAGTTGCCGTTGAAGCCGAACTGCACCGACTTGCCCGCCACGACCTCCCGGTTGTAGCTCGTGTTCGTGGCGCTGACGACCGACCCGTACTGCCTCGCGGAGGCGTCCCACATGTCGCGGACGCTCTCCCCGTTCGAGAAGGCCCACAACAGCGACCAGCCGTTCACCGCCGCGGTACCGGTGTTGCGCACGGTCACGCCGGCCTGGAACCCGCCCTGCCACTGACCCGTGATCCGGTAGGAGACGGCACAGGCCTTCGCCGGAGGCGGCGGGGTCGTGGTCGTCGGAGGCGGCGGTGACGGGGCGGGAGTCGTGGTCGTCGTGGTGGGGGCGGGTTTGGAGGTGTCGGAACCCTCGCAGGGCGGGCCCCACAACCCTCGCCTGGCCGCGGACGCCTCGTCCCGGGCGTCGATCAGCGGCCCGCTGTCGACGCCCTCGGGCTTCAGGGCACCCTGCTGCACGGCGAGCACCGCGTAGTCGGTGCCGTTCTCCAGTTCCAGGTCCACCACGCCGATCTCCAGCCCGGTGAACCGGACGGAGCTCGCCAGCAGGGTCGACCTGGCGAAGGAGAGCGAGGCCTCCGCGAAGCACTCCTTCGGCTCCGCCAGCGACGCGACGCGGACCCTCGTGCCGTCAGCGAACTCGACGGTCCGCGCGTCGATCACGTCCCGCACGACGGTGAGCACGTCCTGCGGCGGCACCACCTCGTTGACCAGCGTCGGGGGTTTCAGCGGGGACTGCGGCGACGGCGACGGTGCCGCGGGTTCCGCCGAGCACGCGCCCGTGAACAGCAACAACATCACCAGCAGGTGCTTGCGCGCCACCGTCACTCCCGACCATCTCCCCGACAGGCTGTCTCCTGTGGACGACAGCACTCACCCAGCCGCTGGAATGTCGGTTGAGCTGATCACCGCGTTACGTCCAGGTCAGACGGTCCTGCCGGGCGGCGCGGAGCAGAACACCCGCGGGGTCCCCCAGGCGTTGGCGGCGTCACGGCCGGTGCGCACGTCCAGCAACGTCAGCCGGTCGACGTCCGAGATGTCGATCTCGACGTGCTGGGGTGCGTCGGCGATGCTCGCCTGGCGGGTGGTGGCGTCCTTCTCGTCGGCCCTGATCACGAACTGACCGACCCCGTCCGCCGGGGACGAGGCCGCGTCCTTGCCGATCCACACCGACAGGCGGGTGCACCTGCCCGCGGTGGACCAGGTGCGGAAGTTGGCCGGCTGGGCCGCCGGCGAGACGGCCGAACCGCGGATGCCGCGGGAGAACGGCTCCTTGCCCACCCCGATGCCGATCGACGGCACGGTCTCGTGCCCGTCGCCGGACTCGACCGCCTGGTAGGTGGTGAGGTCGTACCAGTCCTCGGCGGGCGGCGGAGGCGCGGCCGGCGATGTGGTGAGAACGGTGGCCGCGGGCTCGTCTGCGCTCAGCACCCCGCTGACGAGCAGGCAGGTCCCAATGACCAGCACGATGACCACGGCGGCCGCGCCCGCG
Source organism: Lentzea californiensis (assembly GCF_024648825.1). Taxonomy (GTDB): domain Bacteria; phylum Actinomycetota; class Actinomycetes; order Mycobacteriales; family Pseudonocardiaceae; genus Lentzea; species Lentzea californiensis. The sequence goes on along the minus strand of NZ_JANBBE010000009.1, from coordinate 97,383 downwards.
ATCCACCGCCTGGGTTTGTGGCCTGCGCCACCAGTCGTCATGCCCGGCTTTGTCTGAGACGCGCACCTCTTCGTTACAAGGTCAGTTCCCGTTGAGCCACAGGCCGATCCAGGCGACGACGAGCAGGAACGCCACCATGCCGGCGAAGTGCCACGGCGCCAGGTCGAGGCTCTTGCGCACACCACCGCCGCCGGACGGCACCGGGTGCGGCCGGTGCTGCTCGATCGCCTCCCGGATGCGGGACTGCACCCGGCTGCCCCGCAACGAACTGGCCGCGGAGAAGGCGCCGACGGCGACGTTGATCCGCTCCCCCGAGGTCGTCACGAGAACGACCTCCCGCGTCGCCTCGACCGACGCGAGCTCGGCCCACGGCACCCAGAACCTGCGGAACCAGTTCACGACCAGCACACCCGAGCCGTGGACCTCCACCACCGAGTGCGCGCCGACCATCCACATGAACCACGTGAGCGGCGCCATGATCGCGATGAACTCCAGCTGGTGCCCGAACCCGTTGCCGGGGAACGGGTTGAGCAGCACGTACGTGCTCGTGCCGAGCGCGCCCAGCGTCACGACCCAGCTGAAGGTGCTGTCGAACTTCCTGCGCAGCACCACTGCCGCCCTGCCCTGGTTCATGGGCACACGATAGATCCGCCTCAGCGGACCAGTTGCCCGAACACCGGAGGCTCCTCGGCCGCCAGGTCGTCCGGCAGCCGCAGGCCCTGCCGCCGCGGCACCAGCTCCGACTGCAGCACGATCGCCGCGGCACCGATCGCGGGCGCCGACGCCGCCGAGGGCGACAGCCGCACGGAGATCGGGTGGGCGTCGCGCGCGATGAACGCGCTGTCGAGCTCGGCGCGCAGCACGGGCAGGTAGACCGAGCCCGCGATCGCGAAGCTCGGGCCGGTGAGCACCAGCACCTCCAGGTCCAGCACGTTCGCCAGCGTGCGCGCGGCGGCCGCGAAGTACCGGGCGGACCGTTCGAGCAACGCGACCGCACGGGTGTTGCCCTGCCGGGCCGCCCTGCTGATCGCCGCGAAGTCCGCCGCGACCGGTGTGGCCGCGCGGGTGCGGCCTCCGACGAGACCCGCCGCACGGCTCAGCGCCCGGTCGGCCCGCGCCTGTTCCACGACCGCGGCGGGACCGGCCAGCACCTCCAGGCACCCGCGCGCGCCGCACCGGCACCACGGGCCGTCGATGTCGAGGCAGGTGTGGCCGATCTCGCCGGTGTGACCGCTCGGGCCCCGGTAGGTGGCGCCGCCGAGCACGACACCCGCGCCGACGCCCGTTCCCATGAACAGCGCGGCGAACGTCGACGTCGCGCCGACGCCGCCGGACCAGTGCTCGCCGATCGCCGCGGCGGTCGCGTCGTTGTCGAGCACCACCGGCAGGCCCGTCGCCCGTTCGAGCGCACGGCCGAACTCGCGGTGCTCCGACGGGCGTGCCGCCACGAGTCCCAGCCCGAGGATTCGACCGCGTTCGACACCGACGCTGTCGATCAGCGCGTCGACCTCGCGAGCCACCCTGGCGACCACGGCCGCCGGCTCGTCGGCGGCCGCGCCCGCGCGCGAAATTCTTGCGACGACCGCTCCGCCGAGGTTGGTCAGCACGTAGGTGATCCGCGCGTCGTCGAGGTGCACGCCGACGGCGTAACGCGCGAAGTGGTTGAGCTGCAACATGACCCGGCGCTTGCCGCCGGTCGACTCGGCGTGCCCGGTCTCGGCCACCAGCCCCTCGTCGATCAGGCCGCGCACGACGGTGGAGATCGTCCCGCCGGTCAGGCCGGTGGCGTTGACCAGGCCGACGCGGCTGATCATGCCCGCCGCCCTGATCAGGTCCAGCACGGCCGCCCTGGTGCTGGCGTGGGTCACCCGCGCCGGTCCGCTCACAGCACTCCTCCGTCGAACGGCGAACTTGTCCATCGACAACCTCACGACCAGTAAAGCATCCCGAGGCGTTGACTTTCTTTGTTTAGTAACTGAAGAATCCTCGCCGCGAACCACCCAGCCTCGGGAGGATCAACGATGTTCCTGCACAAGCGGCTCTGCGCACTCGGTCTCGCGGTCGTCGTCGCGGCCACCACCGCCTGCTCCAGTTCCGGCGGCGCGGCCCGGCCCCGCGACACGCTCGTCGTCTACACCGGGCAGGCCGGCGACTACCAGCTGAACTTCAACCCGTACGCCCCCACCCTGATCGAGGGACCCGGCACGATCTACGAGCCGCTGTTCTTCTTCAACATCGCGAAGGACGGACCGCCCAAACCCATGCTCGGCACCGAGTTCGGGTGGAACCCGGACGGAACCGAGCTGTCGGTCACCCTGAGAAACGACGTGACCTGGTCCGACGGCGAGAAGTTCACCGCCGAGGACGTGAAGTTCACGCTCGACATGGTCGCCAAGACCCCCGCCGTCAACAAGACGGGCTTCAAGGGCACGACGACCGCGGTCGACGACACGCACGTGGTCGTGAAGTTCCCCGAACCGTCCTACATGGACGGACCCCAGGTGCTCGGCCAGCTGTGGATCCTTCCGGAGCACATCTGGAAGAACTACACCACGCCCGCGACCGAGGTGAACCCGAACCCGGTCGGCACCGGCCCGTTCCAGCTCGGCGACTTCAAGGCGCAGTCGTTCACCCTCAAGGCGAACCCGAAGTACTGGGGCGGCGAGCCCGCGCTCAAGCAGGTCCGCTACCTGTCGCTGTCGGGCAACCAGGCGGGCGTGGACGCCCTGAAGGCCGGGTCGATCGACTGGCAGACCGGCCCGGTTCCGGACATCAAGGACGTCGAGAAGAACTACCCCGGCTACAAGGTCGTCACGCTGCCGCTCAACCAGGTCGCGTTGTTCACCTGCTCCAACGCGCAGCTCGGCTGCCAGGGCGCGCAGACCGATCCCGCGGTGCGCAGGGCGATCTACCACGGGATGAACCGCACGCAGATCAACTCACTCGCGTTCCAGGACACCGCCGCCGCGATGTCCCCCGGTTACACCCTCCAGCCGCGCGACGAGTCGCTGATCTCCAGCAAGCTCACCGACCGCATGGCGCCGATGAACGCCGACACCGCCAAGTCCGACCAGATCCTCACCGGCGCCGGGTACGCCAAGGGCCCCGACGGCATCTACGCCAAGGACGGCAAACCGCTGGCGCTGACCGTCAAGGTGGTCGCCGGCTGGACCGACTACATCACCGCGCTCGAGACCCTGAGCCAGCAGCTGCTCAAGATCGGCATCAAGATCACGCCGCAGCAGCTGTCGTGGAACGAGTGGGCCGACTCGCGCGGCCGCGGCCAGTTCGAGCTGCTGATCGACTCGGTGGAGCAGGGTCCGGCGCCGGACCCCTACTACACGTACAGCTACTTCTTCTCGACGGCGACGACCGCGCCGGTCGGGCAGGCGGCCAACCCGAACTTCTCCCGGTTCAGCAACCCGGTCGTGGACGCCGCGCTGGCCGAGCTCAAGAAGACCGACAGGAAAGACCCGGCACGGCAGCAGCACTACGACGCCATCCAGGTCGAGCTCGAGAAGTCCATGCCGTACATCCCGGTGCTGACCGGCGGTGTGCCGAACGAGTACAACGACAAGGCGTTCACCGGCTGGCCGACGAAGGACGACCTCTACGCGTTCCCCGCCGTGTGGAAGCGGCCGGACGCCTCGCAGGTGTACGCGAAGCTCAAGCCCGCCGGGTCCTGACCATGGGCTACCACCTGCGCAAGGTCGCCTTCTACCTGGCGGCGCTGTGGGCGGCGGTGACGCTGAACTTCGTCATCCCGCGGCTGCTGCCGGGCAACCCGGTGGACATCCTGATGGCCAAGCTCCAGCAGCGCGGCGGGTCCGTCGACCCCGCCGCGCGCCAGGCCTACGAGACGTTGCTCGGCACCGGCGGGCGCGACTCGTTCGCACAGGAGTACCTGGCGTACCTGGGGAACCTGCTGCGCGGGGACCTCGGGGTGTCGGTCAGCGCGTTCCCGGCGAAGGTCTCCGACGTGATCGGCGGCTCGCTGCCGTGGACGATCGTGCTGGTCGGGCTCGCGACCCTGATCTCGTTCGTGCTCGGGGTCGGGCTCGGCGCGCTCGTCGGCTGGAAGCGCGGCACCTGGCTCGACTCGCTGGTGCCCGCGACCACGATGCTGTCCGCGGTGCCGTACTTCTGGCTGGCGCTGATCCTGGTCGCGCTGCTGTCGTCGGGGCTCGGCTGGTTCCCGCTCAACGGCGGGTACGACGTGGTCCTGGATCCCGGCTGGAGTCCGGAGTTCCTCGGTTCCGCGCTCTACCACGGCACGCTGCCCGCGCTGACGATCGTGCTCTCCTCGATCGGCGGCTGGCTGCTCGGCATGCGCAACATGATGGTGTCGGCCATGTCGGAGGACTACGTGCTCACGGCGCGGGCCAAGGGCCTGACCGGCAGCCGGGTCATGGTCCGGTACGCGGCGCGCAACGCCGTGCTGCCCTCCGTGGCCGGGTTCGCGATCTCGCTCGGGTTCGTGGTGTCCGGGTCGATCGTCACCGAGCAGGTCTTCTCCTACCCCGGCATCGGCTCGAAGCTGCTGCAGGCCGTGCAGAACAACGACTACGCGCTCATGCAGGGGATCTTCCTGGTGATCACGATCGCGGTGCTCGGCGCGAACCTGGTCGTCGACCTGCTGTACGGGCTGATCGACGCCCGCACGAGGGATCGGAGCACGGCCTCATGACCTGGTCCGGAAAACTCCGCGCCGGCCTCGGCCTGGCCGGCCTGATCGTCCTCTTCGGACTCGTGGGTCCGCTGCTCACCGGCGATCCCGCCACGATCAGGGACATCGGGCTCACCCCGCCCGGCCACGGGCACCTCCTGGGCACCACGATCATCGGCCAGGACGTCCTCGCACAGCTCACGCACGCCACTCGCGGCTCGTTGTGGATCGGCGTGCTCGTCGGAGTCATGGCGACCGTCCTGTCCGCGATCTTCGGCATCGTCGGCGCGTACGCGGGTGGCGTCGTGGACGAGGCGTTCTCGTTGTTCTCCAACGTGATGCTGGTGATCCCCGGCCTGCCGCTGGTCATCGTCATCGCCGGGTTCGTGCCCGCCGACCAGCGCGGCACGTGGACGATCTCGCTGGTGCTCGCGATCACCGGGTGGGCGGCGGCCGCCCGAGTGCTGCGCGCGCAAACGTTGTCGTTGCGCAACCGGGACTACGTGGCCGCGGCGCGGGTGTCCGGAGAGAAGACGTGGCGGGTGATCTGCGTGGAGATCCTGCCGAACCTGTTGCCGATCCTGGCCTCCCAGTTCGTGTTCGCCGTCGTCCTCGCGATCCTGAGCGAGGCGGGCCTGTCGTTCCTCGGGCTCGGAGCGGCCGACTCCTCGACGCTCGGCACGATGCTCTACTACGCCCAGAACGGCTTCGCGCTGCAACGCGAGGCGTGGTGGTGGTTCGTCCCGCCGGGGTTGGTCATCGCCCTGTTCGGCGGCGCGCTCTCCCTCGTCAACTTCAGCATCGACGAGATCATCAACCCCGCGCTGCGCGAACGGATCCGGCGCCGGAGCGACGTCGTGGCCACCACGCCCGTGGTGGAAGCCGTGGACGAGGACGCGGTGCTGACGGTCAGCGACCTCAACGTCGTCTACCAGGGCGTCACACCCGTGCACGCCGTCAAGAACGTGTCGCTCACCTTGCGGCGCGGCGAGATCCTCGGACTCGCCGGTGAGTCCGGGTGCGGCAAGACCACGCTCGCCTACGCGATCAACCGCCTGCACCGGCCGCCGGCCGAGGTCACCTCGGGGTCCGTCGTGTTCGACGGCGTCGACGTGCTGGCGCTGGGCCCGGAGGAACTCCGGGAGTTCCGGTGGGTCAGGCTGTCCATGGTCTTCCAGGGCGCCATGAACTCCCTCAACCCGGTCACCCCGATCCGCGCGCAACTGCAGGACGTCCTGCGCACACACCGCCCGTCGCTGTCCACTTCGGACCGCGAGGCTCGGTGCGCGGAGGTGCTCCGGCTCGTCGGTGTCGACCCGGCCAGGCTCGGCTCCTACCCGCACGAGCTGTCCGGCGGTATGCGGCAACGCGTGATGATCGCCATGGCACTGCTGCTCGAACCGCAGGTCATGATCATGGACGAGCCCACCACCGCTCTCGACGTGCTGGTGCAGCGGGAGATCCTCAACGAGATCAAGCGCCTGCGCGACGAGCTGCGGTTCGCGGTCGTGTTCATCACGCACGACCTGCCGCTGCTGCTGGAGCTGAGCGACCGGATCGCGGTGATGCGCGAGGGCGAGGTCGTCGAGTACGCGACGGCCGAGGAGATGTACCTGCGGCCACAACACCCCTACACGCGGCAGCTGCTCGCGTCGTTCCCCAGCCTGACCGGCGAGCGAGGAGCCCTGATCCGATGACCACGCTCGAGGTCCGCGACCTCACCAAGACGTTCCACCGGCACCGCGCGGTCGACGGTGTCTCCTTCACGCTCACCCCCGGCCGGACCGTCGCGCTGGTCGGCGAGTCCGGGTCGGGCAAGTCGACGATCGCGAGGATGATCGCCCGGCTGGTGCGTCCCACCTCCGGCGAGATCACGCTGACCGGTCAGTCCGGCGAACCGGTGCCGCGGCGGGCGTACCGCGACCAGGTGCAGATGATCTTCCAGGACCCGTTCGCCTCGCTCAACCCGTTCCACACCGTCGAGCACCACCTCGCGCGGCCGCTGCTCCTGCACGGGCGCTCGCGTGCGGAGGTGCCCCACCTGCTGGAGCGCGTGAGCCTCACGCCGGACCTCGCCCGCCGCCGGCCGCACGAGCTGTCCGGTGGGCAGCGGCAACGGGTGGCGATCGCCCGCGCGCTCGCACCGGGCGCGAAGGTGATCATCGCCGACGAGCCCGTGTCCATGCTGGACGTCTCGATCCGGCTCGGCGTGCTCAAGCTGCTCGACCGGCTGCAACGCGAGGAGGACCTCGCGGTCCTCTACATCACGCACGACCTGGCCACCGCCCGGCACTTCTCCGACGAGGTCCTGGTCATGCACCAGGGGCGCATCGTCGAACGAGGGCCCGGCGACGACGTGCTCCTGCGCCCGCAGGACCCGTACACCCGCCGGCTCGCCGCCGCCGCACCAGACCCGGAAGCCCGTTTCCGACCAGGAGGACAGCCTTGATCCGCCAGTACCTGCACGACGGCTGGCAGCTGACCGCGGCCACGAACGAGGTGCCGGACAACATCCGGGGCCGCACGGTGCCCGCCGCGGTGCCCGGCAGCACCCACCTCGACCTGCTCGCGTCCGGGCTGATCACCGACCCGTTCCTGGACCGGGCGGAGGAGGAGCTCGCCTGGATGCACCGCGCGGACTGGCGCTACAGCACCACCTTCCTCGCTGCCACGGCCAGGCCCGGCCAGCGGGCCGACCTCGTGTTCGACGGCCTCGACACCATCGCCACCGTCGAGCTGAACGGGCACGTGGCCGGGCAGACGGAGAACATGCACCGCGGCTACCGGTTCGACGTCCGCGAGTTCCTCGTGGACGGTGGCAACGACCTGACGGTGTCGTTCTCGTCCGCGCTCGCGCACGCCGAGAAGGTCGAGGCCGCTCTCGGCAGCCGGGCGCACGTCAACGCGCACCCGTTCAACATGGTCCGCAAGATGGCGTGCAGCTTCGGCTGGGACTGGGGCCCCGACCTGCAGACCGCGGGCATCTGGCGGCCGGTGCGGCTGGAGCGCTGGCACACCGCCCGGCTCGCGCGGGTCCGCCCGGTCGTCACCGTCACCGGCACGACCGGGCAGGTCGAGCTGCACGTGGACTTCGAGTGGGCCGTCCCGGAGGACCTGACGCTGCACATCGCCGTGGGCGGCTCCGAGCGCACGGTCACCGTCCCGGCCGGACAGGAGGGGCTGGTCGCGCGCGTCGACGTGCCCGAGGTCGCGCTCTGGTGGCCGGTCGGGCACGGCGGACAGCCGCTGTACGACCTGGAAGTGGTGCTGCGCGGGAAATCCGGTGTTCTGGACAGCACGTCGAAGCGCATCGGGTTCCGCACGATCACCGTCGACACGGTCCCGGACGAGCACGGCACCCCGTTCACCGTCGTCGTGAACGACAGGCCGCTCTTCGTCAAGGGCGCCAACTGGATCCCCGACGACCACTTCCTCACCCGGATCACCCGTGAGCGCCTGGTGCGGCGGGTGGACCAGGCCGTGGCCGCGCACGTCAACCTGCTGCGGGTGTGGGGCGGCGGGATCTACGAGTCCGACGAGTTCTACGACGTCTGCGACGAACGCGGTGTGCTGGTGTGGCAGGACTTCCCGCTCGCGTGCGCCGCGTACCCGGAGGAGGAGCCGATCCGCGGTGAGCTGGAGGCCGAGGCACGCGAGAACGTCGCGCGGCTGATGTCGCACGCCTCGCTGGCGCTGTGGAACGGCGGCAACGAGAACCTCTGGGGGTTCGCCGACTGGGGCTGGCCAGAGCAGCTGGACGGCCGGACGTGGGGCCTCGGCCACTACGACGAGCTGCTGCCCGGCATCGTGGCCGAGCTGGACCCGACCCGGTTCTACTGCCCCAGCAGCCCGTACAGCCCGGTGGACGGCGTGCACCCCAACGACGAGCACCACGGCACGCGCCACGACTGGCACGTCTGGAACGAGGCCGGCTACCAGCACTACCGCGACCACGTGCCGCGGTTCTGCTCGGAGTTCGGGTTCCAGGGCCCGCCTGCGTGGGCCACGCTCACCCGCTGGATCCACGACCGGCCGTTGTCGCCGGACTCGCCGAGCTTCCTGGCGCACCAGAAAGCCGAGGACGGCAACGGGAAGCTCGCGCGCGGACTGGCGGGGCACCTGCCCCTGCCGGAGCGGTTCGAGGACTGGCACTGGGCGACGCAGCTCAACCAGGCGCGGGCGGTGGGCTTCGGCATCGAGCACTTCCGCTCGTGGTGGCCGCGCACGGCCGGTGCGGTCGTGTGGCAGCTCAACGACTGCTGGCCGGTCACGTCCTGGGCGGCGATCGACAGCGAGGAACGGCTCAAACCGCTGTGGTACGGGCTGCGGCACGCCTACTCGCCGCGGCTGCTCACCTTCCAGCCGCGTGACGGCAGGCTCGTGCTCGTCGCCGTCAACGACCACGACGAGCCGTGGGACGCGCACCTCACCCTTGACCGGCAGACGTTCCGGGGTGTCACGCTGCACCTGACTAGACTGCGCCGGACGGTGCCACCCCGCTCGGTCCTGGCCCTGGACCTGGAGGACGCGCTGCTGCAGCCCACGAACGACGACGCGGAGGTGATGGTGGCGACCACCGCCGAGGCCCGCGCGATCCTGCCGTTCCGGGAGGACGTCGAGCTCTCCTACGACCCGCGTCCCCTTGCCTCGCAGGCACAGGCCGTGCGCGGCGGGTACGAGGTCGAGGTGCGGGCCGGCTCGTTCGCGCGGGACGTCGCCGTGCTGGCCGACCGGGTGGCGCCGGACGCGGTCGTGGACGACTCGCTCGTGCCGATGCTGGCCGGGGAGGTGCGCGTGTTCCACATCCGCACGGACGCCGTCGTCGACCCGGCGGCCTTCACCGATCCGCTGGTCCTGCGCTGTGCCAACGACCTCCGCGCGGTGCCCGATGTCCGCTGAACCGACGGGCGCGGCAGGCCTGGTCCTCGCGAGGCCCGCACGCCTGCTCGGAGTCGAGCCGTTCTTCATGGAGTTCATCGCGGGCATAGAGGAACGGCTCGCCGAGCGCGACCTGTCCGTCCTGCTGCACGTCGTGGCGGACCACGAGGCCGAGATCGCCGCGTACCGCCGCTGGGCGAGCCGCGGCCTGGTGGACGCCGTCGTGGTGGTGAACCCGGTGGCGGACGACCCGCGCCCGGCGGTGCTCGCGGAGATCGCGCTGCCCGCGGTGGTCGTCGGCGACGATCCCCGGCTGCCCTCGGTCCGCACCGACCACGCCGGGCCGGTCACCGAGGCGCTCGGGCACCTGCTCGGCCTGGGGCACCGGCGGATCGCCAGGGTCACCGGCCCCTCGGCGTTGCTGCACACGCAGGCCCGCACCGACGCGCTGCTGGCCGGGTGCGCACGGGCGGGCGTCGATCCGGTGATCATCGAGGGCGACTACTCCGAGGAGGCGGGCGCCAAGCTCACCACCGCGCTCCTGACCGGGCCGGAGCCGCCGACCGCGATCCTCTACGACAACGACGTGATGGCCGTGGCGGGACTCGCCGCGGCCGCCGAGCTCGGTGTCGCGGTGCCGGAGCGCCTCAGCCTGGTGGCGTGGGACGACTCGACGCTGTGCCGGCTCGCCTCCCCCGCCCTCACGACGATGAGCGTCGACGTCCACCAGTTCGGCGTGTCGGTGGCGGAGTCGGTGCTGGAGCGGATCGACGGCGGCCAGGTCACGCCGCGCTGGTCGCCGACCGCGCGCTACCTCCAGCGCGGCACGACGGCACCCGCGTCCACTTAGGACGGGGCGAGGGGCGCCACCCGGCGGGTTGCGGGCCTTGGCATGATGGCCGGGTGGCCACCGATGCCGATGCCCGGTCGATCGTCCTGCGCCGTTACTGGCAGCACGTCATCGAGTTCGCCCTCCTGGTGGTCGCCGCCGTCCTGAGCCTGGTCCTCGGCGTCCTGCTGTCGTTGCCGCTGATCAAGCTCGGCATGACGCCGGAGGTGTTCGAGGTGATGCCGTTCGCGACGGTGGCCGTGGTGTCGTTGCTCGGGGTGCTGTGGATCGAGGTGTGGTACCCGCACCGGCACGGCGGTTCGACGCCGGCGATGCGGTGGCTGGGCCTGCGGATCACCACGCTGCACGGCGGCGAGCCCTCGTTGCGGGCCTACCTCGTGCGGTGGCTGCTGATGGCGGTGGACGGGTTGCTGCTGGGGCTGGTCGGCGCCGTGCTGATCGCCGTGACGCCCCGCAACCAGCGGCTCGGCGACATGGTCGCCGGCACGGTCGTGGTGCGCCGCACCGTCACCTGAGCAGGCCGTTGCGCCACGCCCAGATCGCGATCTCGGTGCGGTTGCGCGCGCCGATCTTGCCGCCCGCGTTGGCCAGGTGCGACTTCACCGTCGACAGCGAGACGTTCAGGTGGCCGGCGATCTCGGCGTTGGTCAGACCGCGTGCCACCGCCAGCACGGCGTCGAGCTCACGGCCGGTCAGCGGCGTGCCCGCGTGTTCGCGCCCGTTGCCCGCGGTGAAGTGCGCGAGCAGCCGCACCGTGACGGCGGGCGACACCAGCGCCTCACCCCGCACCGCGGCGTGCACCGCCTCCACCAGCAACCGCGGCCGGGCGTCCTTGACCAGGAACCCGCAGGCCCCGGCGAGCAACGCGGCGTAGACGTTCGCGTCAACGTCGTAGGTGGTGACGACCAGCACCCGCAACGGGTTCTCGACGCCTGGTCCCGCCAGCAGCTCGGTCGCCCGCAGGCCGTCCAGCTTCGGCATGCGGATGTCCATCAGCGTCACGTCGGGACGCAGCTGCCGCGCCATGCGCACCGCCGCCTCGCCGTCGGCGGCCTCGCTGATCACCTTGATGCCGGGCTCGGCGTCGAGGACCAGCCGGAAGCCGGTGCGCACGAGGGTCTGGTCGTCGGCGATCAGCACGCGGATCGTCATCAGAGCCCCCTCGGCAGGCCGTCGAAGTCGTCCGGCACCCGTGCGGCCACCCGCCAGCCGCCGTCCCCGTGCGGGCCCGCGGCGAGCTCTCCGCCCACCGCGGCCATGCGCTCGGTCATGCCGATGACGCCGTGCCCGTGCTCGGCCGCGACACCGGGCGGCACACCGTCGTTGTCGACCTCCAGCACCAGAAAACCCTCCTCGGACCGCGCCGCGACCTTCACGAAGGTAGGACGCGAGTGGCGCCGGACGTTGGTCAGCGCCTCCAGCAACACCCGGTGCAGCGCGACGGAAACCTGTGGTGGCAACGGAAGTGCCTCGACGTCGGCAGCCACGTGCACCGGCGCCTCCCCTGCCGCCGCGCGCACCACGTCACCCAGCGCGAGGCTCGGGGACGGCAGCGGCTCGTCGCTGCGCAGCACGCCGACCAGGCCGCGCGTCGCGGTCAGCGCCTCTGCCGCCGCGTGCTCGATCTGGTCGTAGAGCTCGGCGGGGTCCTGGACCGGCGCCGCCGGGTTGGCGGCCAGCGCCTGGGCCGCGCGGGTCCGCACCACGATGCCGGTGACGTGGTGCGCCACCAGGTCGTGCAGGTCCCGCGCGAGCTGCAACCGGTCCTCGTTGCGGACGCGTTCCAGCTCGCGGCGATGCCGGGCGTCCGCGTCGCGCAGGATCAGGCCCAGCACCAGTGCGGCGCCCCAGGCCACCGCGGCGGCCACGGGGATCACCGAGTCGAGGCCGTAGCGCACGACCGGGGCGAGCACGACGGTGACGCAGGCGGCGATGGCGAGCACCGCCGCCCGCGCCGGAGGGAGCCGGCGGCAACCGGCGGCGGCCAGCAACAGCACCGCCAGCACCTCCGTCACCGGCGGCCGCACGGGAGCCCGTTCCACGAACTCCGCGACGGCCGTGCCCAGCAGAGACAGTCCCAGGACAGCGCCCGCCAGCAGTTCGATCCGCCGGGGGAACCGGCGCCGCAGGACCGCGAGGACCGCGGCGGCCTCACCCGCGTACGGCACGACCGTGGCGATCAGCGGCCCGAGCACACCCCGGGCACCGTCCCCGCGCACCGCGAGGACTGAGTCCGCCACCACCGCCATGACCAGCGCGGCGACCTCGGCCACGAACACGCTCCGCCGCGCCGGCGTTCCCCCTGCGGTCATACCGGCATTCTGGCCCCGTTCCCGGCGCGGGACGCCGCTACCCCGCCCGTTTGACCGTGTCGACGTAGACGTTGGAGGCGGGCAGGTAGCTCGCCACCACCGCCATCGCCGCGACCGCCGCGCCGCCGTACGCGGGAAGGGTCACGGTCCCCTCGCCGATGAACAGCGATGCCACCTGGAACACCGTGAACACGGTCAGCAGGATCCTCGCCCAGTTGCGGCCGGACCTGAGCTTGAACGCGAGCCACAGCTGCACCAGTGCGATCACCAGCGCGATGCCCGCGAACAGCAGCTGGGTGAACGTGGCCGCGCTCTGCAGCTGCTCCTCGGTCATCGCCGTTCCGGACGCCCTCAGCGCCTCCACCAGGTCGTCGCGCGTGCCGACGAGCACACCCACGGACGTCACGGCGAAGACGCACGACGCGAGGAACCCGACGAAGGCCGCGATGATGGTGCCCGGCGGCGTGGTCCTGCCGGTTGCAGTAGTCATGATCGCGACGCTAGGGCGCGGGGAAAGCGGTTGCCCCACACCGGATCGGCATCTCGTACTTTCGGACTAGAGCCCGGTTGCGGCGGTGTGCCGGGACCGCCAGCATGCCGGGCTCCTCGTCCGCCGCCGTCAGCGGGTCAGCGCCACGCGGGTGAAGTCGACCGGGACGTCCAGGGCGACGTTGACGTAGTTGGTGAACACGTTGAGGGCCACGTGCGCCACCGTCTCGACGATCTCCTCCTGGCTCAGCCCGGCGTCGCGCGCGGCCTGGACGTCGGCGTCGGCGATCTGGCCGCGCTTCTCGACCAGGGTGGTGGCGAACGTCAGCACGGCGGCGGTGCGCGGGTCGCCGGACCTGCCGTTCTGGGCGCTGCTCATCTCCTCGGCGGTGGCACCCGCCTTCCTGCCGAGCATGGTGTGCGCGGAGAGGCAGTAGTCGCAACGGTTCTGGTCGGCCACGGCGACCGCGACCATCTCGCCGAGCTTGGCGCCGAGCGCGCCCTTGCCCAGCGCCCCGAACTGCGCCCACATGCTCTGCAGCGCGGCGGGCGAGTGGGCGACGGCCTTGAACATGTTGGGCACGACGCCGAAGGCGCCCTTGATCTGCGCGAGGGTCTCGGCGCGCTCGTCGGTGATCTGGTCGGGGTTGGTGAGTTCGACGCGGGACATGGTGGTTCTCCTCTGGACGTGGAACGGGGGTGGGTCAGGTGCAGGTGCCGTCGATGGCGCAGATCGCGGGCGGTACGGCGCCGTCGAGCAACCTGGTGACGGCCGAGGCCAGCGACATGTCGTCAACCGGGCCGAGTGTCTGGCCGCGCAGCATGCCGTCGCGGTCGATGAGGACCGTGGTGGGCGTGCCCTGCATGCGGTAGCGGCTGAAGGTGACCGGTGCCGGGTGCGCACTGCGCGGCGCGTCGACACCGACCGGGAACGGGATGCGGTACTCGTGCAGGAACGCCTCGAGGCTCGCCGGTGTCATGGCCTGGTGGTGTTCGAACACGGTGTGCAGGCCGATGACGGCCAGTTCGTCACCGAAGGTCCTGGACAGCCGCACCGCCTGGGGAAGGGCATGGCTCACGCAGCTGGGGCACAGCATCTGGAACGCTTCGAGCACCACCACGCGGCCGTGCAGCTGGGCCAGGTTCAACGGCTCGCCGTTGAACCATTCGGTCGTCTCCCAGGGCATGGCGGGCGTCAGGAGACCGCTCGACGGGGACAGCAGGAGGCTCACGGCGTCACCAGGTCCGGCCCGCGTAGGGCTGCGACCAGAGCGCGACCTGCAGCGTGACCTGCAGCGTGACCGCCTTGAACCACGCCGGTGTGCCGCAGGGCGATCCCGTGCTGGCAGGCCAGCCAGCGCTCGTCGTACGGGCGGGTGCAGGTGTCGATGATCCAGTGCCCGGACCGTGCCCGCACACGCGCCAGGCAGTCGTCGATCGGCATGCCGTCCGGCGTGGAGAAGTCGATCTGTCCACTGAGGACCTCAGCGGCCGTGCGCAACGCCTGCTGGTCCGCCGATCCGAAGAGGACGCTCGCCGTCAGCAGCTCGAGGTCGGCCGCCGAGACCGGTGACGGCGCGAGACCGGAATCGTCGTGGGTGTAGCCCGGGACGGGATCGGGAGACGTCATGTCGCTTCCTTCACGAGGTGGAGTTCCGCGGTGGAGTGACCACAGACTGCCACAAACTAGGTAGGAGTCCTACCCACTTCCCGGGGTAGGTGATCCAGGTCTCAGTGCGGACGGCACGTACCATCGCCGTGGAAAGTCCCACCGGCGAGGCGGATCGCATGACTGACACCGACGGCACGGCCGGGCTCGACCGGCGGCTGGCCGACGCGCTCGAGCGGCTCGGGCACGGCATGCGTTCACTGGCCCAGCGCACCGCCAGGGAGCACGGGCTGTCGCCGTTGCAGCAGCAGGCCGTGCTGGCACTGGCGCGGCACTCCCAGGCCCGCGGCGAGGTGGCCGCGCTCGCCGCGGAGTTCGACGTCACGACCCCGACGATGTCCGACGCGGTGAGTGCGTTGGAGCGCAAGGAACTCGTGACGCGCTCGCCCGGCACGGACGGCCGCCGCCGGTCGCTGGCGCTGACCGGCACCGGCCAGGAGGTCGCACGAGGACTGTCCTCCTGGGACGATCCGCTGACGGCCGCGCTCGCCGGGATCTCCGAGCAGGACAGGGCGATCACACTGCACACGCTCCTGCGCGCGATCGCGGACCTCCAGCGCGCGGGCGTGGTGAGCGTGACGCACACGTGCACGACGTGCCGCTTCTTCGGGCGCGACGAGTACCCCGAGCCGGACGCGCCCCACCACTGCCACCTGCTGCGCATCCCGCTGCCGCTGGCGGACCTGCGCACGGACTGCCCGGAGCACGAACCGGCGATCACGCCGGCCCGGCGCAAGCGCGGCTGAGGCCGCTCAGCCCTTCAGGCGGGCGACCTGGTCCTCGATGTCGCCGTCGATGCGCCGGCGCTCCATCACCCACTTCAGCAAAGCCGACCCGGCTCACGGCGAGCGCGTCCGCAAGGCCTGCGAGGCGAGCGGCGCCCTGCGAGAAGCGTCGGCCGCCGCGTCTGTGAGCGCTAACAGATCAAGCCTGATCGAGACATGGGAGATGCTCGCGGTCCCGACTTTGCTCAAAGTTAACGCTCACATTGAGCGTTGACCTGTCGGCAACGACGTGGCTACATTCCGTTGCGCGCCGCGACTGCAGTTTCGCCGAGCCACTGGAGCATCCTCATGTCCTCATCGTTGAGTCGACGCAGGCTCTTCCAAGCCGCGGGTGTGGCCGCCATCGCGACCACGGCGCCGTCACTGGTGGCGGGTTCCGCGCAGGCGGCCTCGGTACCGCCGGTGCGTGCCGACACCGGCGTGTCGGCCTACCCGTTCGACCTGTCCGAGGTCCGGCTGACGTCGGGCCGGTGGCTGGACAACCAGAACCGGACGCTGTCCTACCTGCGTTTCGTCGACGTCGACCGCCTGCTCTACAACTTCCGCGCCAACCACCGGCTGTCCACGAACGGCGCCGCCGCTCTGGGCGGGTGGGAGGCGCCGAACTTCCCGTTCCGCACGCACAGCCAGGGGCACTTCCTGACGGCCTGGGCGCAGGCGTGGGCGGTCCTGGGCGACACGACGTGCCGGGACAAGGCGAACCAGATGGTCGCGGAACTGGCCAAGTGCCAGGCGAACAACGCGGCGGCCGGGTTCAACACCGGCTACCTGGCGGGCTTCCCCGAGTCGGACTTCGACGCGCTGGAGAACGGCTCCCCCAAGGCCGTCTCGTACTACTCGCTGCACAAGACCCTCGCCGGGTTGCTGGACGTGTGGCGCCACATCGGCAACACCCAGGCGCGCGACGTGCTGCTGCGCCTCGCCGGATGGGTGGACTGGCGCACGGCCCGGCTTTCCTACAGCCGGATGCAGTCCGTTCTGGGCACCGAGTTCGGTGGCATGAACGCCGTGCTCGCCGACCTGTACCAGCAGACGGGCGACTCCCGCTGGCTGACGACGGCCCAGCGGTTCGACCACGCCGCCGTGTTCGACCCGCTGGCGTCGAACCAGGACCGCCTGAACGGCCTGCACGCCAACACCCAGGTGCCGAAGTGGATCGGCGCGGCACGCGAGTACAAGGCGACGGGGACCACCCGTTACCGCGACATCGCCCTCAACGCCTGGAACATCACCATCGGCGCGCACACCTACGTCATCGGCGGCAACAGCCAGGCCGAGCACTTCCGCGCCCCCAACGCCATCGCCGCCTACCTCAACACCGACACGTGCGAGGCGTGCAACACCTACAACATGCTCAGGCTGACCCGGGAGCTGTGGCTGACCGACCCCGGCAGGGCGGCGTACTTCGACTACTACGAGCGCGCCCTGCTCAACCACCTGATCGGCCAGCAGAACCCGGCGGACCCCCACGGCCACACCTGCTACTTCACCGGGCTCAACCCCGGTCACCGGCGTGGCGAGACCGGCCCGGCGTGGGGCGGTGGCCACTGGAGCACGGACTACGGCACGTTCTGGTGCTGCCAGGGCACCGGTCTGGAGACCAACACCAAGCTCGCCGACTCGATCTACTTCTCCAGCGGCAGCACCCTAACGGTGAACCTGTACACGCCGTCGGTGCTGACGTGGTCGTCGCGGGGCATCACCGTCACCCAGACCACGAGCTACCCGGCGAGCGACACCACGACGCTCACCGTCGCCGGCAACGCGGCCGGCTCGTGGACGATGCGGTTGCGCATCCCCGCCTGGACCACGGGCGCGACCGTCAGCGTCAACGGCGTCGCGCAGAACGTGACCACGACACCCGGCACCTACGCGTCCCTGACGCGCTCGTGGACGTCCGGCGACGTGGTGGCGCTGCGAATGCCGATGCGCGTGATCGCCCAGCCCGCCAACGACAACGCCGGTGTCGTCGCGCTGACCTACGGCCCGGCGGTGCTCGCCGGCAACTACGGCGACACCAAGCCGTCCGGGCTGCCTTCGCTGGACGTCGGTTCCGTCACGCGCACCAGCACGACGTCGCTGGCGTTCACCGCGACGGCGAACGGGACGCGGGTGAACCTCGGGCCGTTCCACGACGCCCACGGCTTCAACTACAACGTCTACTGGAACACCGGCGCCGCCACCGCGAGCCACCGGCTGGTCAACGCGGGCACCGGCATGGTGCTGGGCGTCCAGAACATGTCCACGGCGGACGGTGGCCTCGCCGTGCAGTGGCACGACAGCGGAACCGCCGACCACAACTGGCAGATCGTCACCGACGGGGCCGACGTGCGGCTGCGCAACGTTCACAGCGGCAAGGTCCTCGGCGTGGAGAACATGTCCACCGCCGACAACGCCCGCGTCCTGCAGTGGTCCGACAACGGCACCGCCGACCACAGGTGGACGCTCGTCTCCAACGGCGACGGCACCTACAAGATCCGCAACGCCCACAGCGGCAAGCTGCTCGGCGTCCTCAACGGCTCCACCACCGCGGGGGCGCAGGTCGTGCAGGACTCCGACAACGGCTCCGCGGACAACCGCTGGCGCCTGGTCGCGAACTGAACGCGTGGTGCGTGTCCCCGGTGGTTCCCGGGGACACGCACCACTCCGGCACTAGCCGAAGTTCACGTCACTGCACCACATGTACGCCTGGTCCAGGTGCGAGGCCTGCCAGATCGTGAACACCACGTGGTGGCCGCGGTACGCGCCGGAGGTCTGGACGTCGAACCTGATGTCCTTGGCCGGAGCGAACCTGCCGGTCTGCGTGATGAAGTCCAGGTTGCCCCAACCCAGTCGCTGGGTGGTCGGGTCGAACCCGTTCTTGCTGATGTAGACGCGCAGGAAGTCAGCTCCGTGACTGGCCTGGTCGTGCAGGTGCATCGAGAAGCTGCTGCCCAGGTTGGTGGTCTTCCACCGGCCGGGCGTGTTCAGGGAGTTGTTGCGCGTCAGGGCGTTGCTGCAGAGCTGCCCGTCCGGGGTGGCCGCCTGGTAGTTCCTGCCCAGGCCGTCCCGCAACGCGCTCATCCAGTTCCACATGGTGTCGGAGTTGGCCTGGAAGGCCTGGTAGCACATGGGGTCCTGTTGCTGCATGGCCGGGTTCGTGTGCTGGCTGCCCCACGTCTGCCAGCACTGGTAGGCGCGGGTGGCCGGTCCGACGATCGTGCCGTGGGCCGACGCCGTGGGCGTCCAGAGGAACGTGCAGACCAACGCGCTGATGACGAGTGCGATGAAGCCCCGCCGTCTGGTGCGCGACCCGAGGGTGCTGTTGCGCGTGCGCATGAATGAGCCTCCGATCTCCGATGATCGACGTTCAGACAGCAGCGGCGGATTGGGAGCGCTCCCAGAACATTAACCCTACAGATGACGCTAAGAGATCACAAGGGCACGCGGAGTGATCACTTGCCCGTCCGATCCATCAAGCGGACGCCCGTGGGCGCACTTAGCGTTGGAGCATGTCCCTGATCTTCTCCAGCGTGGTCGACGCTCCCCTCGACGAGGTGTTCGCCTGGCACGCCCGTCCGGGCGCCATCCACCGGCTCTCGCCGCCGTGGCAGCCGGTGGGGGTCGTGAGCGAGGCGAGCACCCTCGACGGTGGCCGCGCCGTGCTGGGGTTGCCGCTCGGACTGCGCTGGGGTGCACGGCACACCGGTTTCGAGCCGCCGCATCGGTTCGTCGACGAACTGGACTCCGCGCCGCTGAGCTGGGCGCTGAAGTGGCGGCACACCCACGAGTTCGCGGTGGAGGGCGAGCGGACGCGGATGACCGACCGCGTGGAGACGCCTGTTCCCGGTGCGCTGCTGCGGTCGATGTTCGCCTACCGGCACCGCCAGCTCGCCGCCGACCTGGCGGCCCAGGCCTCGGCGCGCAAGGCGGGCGACCGGCCGCTCACGGTGGCGATCACCGGCGGCAGCGGGTTCGTGGGCACGGCGCTGTGGGCGTTCCTGAGCACGGCGGGCCACCGCGTGGTGAAGCTGGTCCGCCACTCCCCCGCCGCCCCGGACGAACGGCGCTGGGACACCGGCCGCCCGGCACCCGACCTGCTGTCCGATGTGGACGCTGTGATCCACCTGGCGGGCGCGTCGATCGCGGGCAGGTTCACCGAAGCGCACCGGCGGGCGATCCGTTCGTCCAGGATCGGACCGACCAGGGCACTCGCCGAACTGGCCGCCACCACCGGTGTGCCGGTGTTCGTCAGCGCGTCCGCGATCGGCTTCTACGGCCCCGACCGGGGCGACGAGGAGCTCACCGAGGACAGCGAACGAGGCGAGGGTTTCCTCGCGGACCTGGTCGCCGACTGGGAGGCAGCCACCGCGCCCGCCGCGTCGGCCGGCGTGCGCGTGGTGAACGTTCGCACCGGGCTGGTCCAGTCCCCCGACGGCGGCACGCTGTGGCTCTTCCACCCGCTGTTCGCCGCAGGGCTGGGCGGGCGGCTCGGTGACGGGCGCATGTGGCAGTCGTGGATCGGCATGGACGACCTCGTCGACGTCTACCACCGCGCGCTCTACGACAGCGAGCTCAGCGGGCCGGTCAACGCCGTCGCCCCCGACGCCGTGCGCAACAGCACCTACGCCGCCACGCTCGCCAAGGTCCTGCGCCGGCCCGCACTGCTGCCGGTGCCGTCGTTCGGGCCGAAGCTCCTGCTGGGTGAGCAGGGCGCGCGGGAACTGGCCGAGGCGAGCCAGCTGGTCCGGCCCGCCGCACTGGCCAAGGCCGGGCACAGGTTCCGGTACCCGGACCTGGAACCGGCACTGCGGCACGTGCTGGGCCGCGTGCCGGTGAACTAAGCGGATCGGACGCGCACGAAGACGTCGTCCGCGCCCAGCCTGGCGAACAGCTCCTGGTTGGCCGAGTCGCGCACCGCCGCGACGATGATCGCCGACTGGTTGAGACCGCGCGCGGCCATGGTGATCAGCAGGCCGTCCCTGTCGTCGGGGACGGCGACGACCACCCGTGCCGCGAACTGAGTTTGGGCCTGCCGCAGCGCGCAGATGTCCCGCCCGTCGCCCCGCACGACCCTGGCGCCGTTGGCCAGCGCGGCGGTCAGCGCGATCGGGTCGGGGTCGACCACCACGACCTCGGGTTCCTCGACGTGCAACGGGAGGTGCCGCAGGACGTCCAGCGCCGCGTCCCCGTACCCGACCACGACCGTGAGCCCGATCACTTCGGCTCCTCGATCGCCCGGCGCGACCGCTCCAGGCGCTGTGGCGTCTCGGCTTTGCGCGGCGGCCGGTCGTTCGCGATGAGGACGGCCATCCACGGTAGCGGAACGGACAGCAGGATCAGGATGAGAGCGAGCCACCAGATCTTCGCGAACACGACGGCCAGCACGATGCACGGGATGCGCAGGCTCATCATGAGGGCGTACCTGCGGCGCCGTGCGGCGAGTTGCTCCTGGTACGACGGGGCGGCCGAGGTGATCAGCACGGGGTCTTCTCGCCTCTGCGAGTTCACAGCAACACCTCCGTTCTCCTGGACGTTCGCATCGCCGGCCGATCGGGTTCGTGTCTGCTGGGTCACGTCGGCTGGTTGACTCGACGCACGAACACGGCAGGGGGATGCCCAAGTGCGACTGAGGTTGAACGACTTCATGGACCCGGAGCTGGCGCGGCACGTCGAGGAGGTCCGGGCCGAGAACACCCGCAGGGGAATCAGAAGAGGGCCGGCGAACGCCGAGGAGCTGCGGGAGGTGAGGCCCGCGGCGCTCGGCGGTTCGACGACGGTCGAGGCGAACGGCCGGCGGGTGCCCGTCAGGATCCACGAGCCGCCGGGCCGCCCGAACGGCGTCTACCTCCACTTCCACGGCGGCGGCTTCTACCTGGGTCACACGGCTCAGGACGACGAACGCGACCGGCGGCTCGCGGACGCGCTCGGCGTCGTGGTCGTCGGCGTCGAGTACCGGCTCGCCCCGGAGCACCCGTGGCCGGCCGCGCCCGACGACGCCGAGACCGCGGCGCGCTGGCTGGTCGAGCACGCCGAGGAACGCTTCGGCACCCGCCGGATGGTCATCGGCGGCTTCTCGGCGGGCGCCACCCTCGCCGTGACGACGCTGCTCCGGCTGCGCGACCACCCGTTCACCGGGGCGGTGCTGCAGTTCGGCACGTACGACCTGAGCGGCCTCACCCCCGCCGGCCGGCTGATCGCGGACGAGTACTTCATCGAGGCCTACGCGGGACAGGCACCCGACCGCACCGTCCCGGACATCTCACCGGTCTACGGCGACCTGCGCGGTCTGCCGCCGCTGCTGATGGTCGTCGGGGCACTCGACGTCGTGCTGGAGGACAACCTGGCCATGGCGGCACGGGCGGCGGCGGTGGGCGAGGTCGACCTGAGGGTCTACCCGGAGTCGCTGCACGGCTTCACCAACCGCAGCACCAAGATGGCGCAAGCGGCACGAGACGACATCGAGCAGTGGCTCGCCGCCCGTTTCTCCTAGACTGCCGCGGAAACTGAAGATCGACACGAGGTGGCGGCATGAAGCTGGGCGATGTCACGCGAACCACTCTGGCCTGCGTCCGGATCTTCAACGGTGCCCTCGGCCTGGTCGCCGCGGACCGGATGGCGAAGAGCCTGGGTGACGAACTGGGCGACGACAGGAGGTTCGTCTACCCCGCCCGCATGTTCGGCATCCGCACGCTCGTCCTGGGCGTCGACCTGCTGACGCTCAAGAGCACCGACGCGAACGCCCGCCGGGTCCTGCGCCAGGCCGTGCTGATCCACGCCACGGACACCGCCGCCGCCGTCTACGCAGGAAGGCGCGGCGAACTGCCGCCCAAGGCGGCGAAACTGACCACGATCATCTCCGCCGTCAACACCGGCCTGGCCGTCGTGTCGCTCCTCTCCGCCGCGAAGGACAGCTGAGCGGAGGCGGCCGTGACGGTCGAGATCGCCCTGTTCGGCGAGGTGGGCGCCCGCGCCGGCGGCGTCCGGTCGAGCTCGGGCACGCGCGGCAGCGGTGCGTGCTGGCGGCGCTGGCGATCGACGTCAACGAGGTCGTGGAAGCGTTGCGGCGCCTGGTCGACCACCACGTGCACACCGCCCACGCCAACGACCGCCTGATCGACCCGCACCGCCCGTTGATCACCCTCGGCGAACCACGCACCAGCGTCACCGCCGCCGGCGACCAGGCCGGTGCGCTGGCGTGGTTCGACGCCGAACGCGGCACCCGCCTGGCCGTGCAGCAGGCCGCGGCCGCACACGGGTGGAACGACGAGGTCGTGTTGCTGGCCAGGGTGTCGCACGCCTACCACCAGCGGCGGGGCCACCTCGACGACGAGCTCGCGGTGTGGCGGGCCGCCCTCGGCGCGGCGCGGAACCCGGCGGACCGCGTCGTCGCGCACCGGGTCATGGGCGGCAGCCTCGGCCAGGTCCAGCGCCACGCCGAGGCGCAGCACCACCTGGACGAGGCACTGGTCCTCGCCGAACAGGCCGGTGAGGCGCTGCCGCTGGCCGACGTGCACGCCACGCTCGCGTGGCTGTGGGCCAGCCGGTCGGAGCACGGACGAGCGTTCGAGCACGCCAAGGCCGCGCTCCCGCACTACGAGGTGTCCGGCAACAAGATGCTGGTCGCCATGGCGCACAACAACATCGGGCACTGCGCCGCGGAGGTCGGCGACACCGCACAGGGCCGCCTGCACGCCACCAGGGCACTCGAACTGCTGCACGAACTCGGCGACCGGCACGGCGAGGCGACCGCCCGCGACGCCCTGGCCCGCGCCGAGCACCGGAGCGGCGACCAACGCGGCGGCGATCACCCACTACGAACACGCCGTCGAGCTGTACCGGGCCGCCGCCGACGACTACGGCACCGCCGGCACGTTGACGAGCCTCGGCCACACCCACCTGGCGCTCGGGCGGCCGGAACGGGCCGCGGAGGTCTGGCTGCGGGCGCTCGGCATGCTGGAGCAGCAGGGCCGCGACGAGGAGGCGGACCGCCTGCGCGAGCACTTGCGACCAGGGACACCCACGGGCGCGAACGACACCCTGGCCCGGGAAGTCTGACTCCTGCAACAGCAACACGAGGAGCGGACGACATGCCCACCATCACCCTGACCCAGCAGACCACCGCGACGCCCGCGGAGTTCGTCGCCGGGCTCACCGACTTCGGCCCCGGCCGCGCGGACCTCTTCCCCAACAGCGCCGACGCCGACCTGCGGGTGCACGAGCGGGGCGACACCTTCGCGGACGTGACCGAGGGGTCCGGCGGCATCTGGGAGCGCCTGCACTACGACTGGTCCGACCCGGACCGGATCGTGCTGACCACCGTGGACTCCAACGTGTGGGGCGGGCGGTCCGGCCACACCTACACGTTCACGAAGCAGGCCGGCGGCACGACGCTCGTGCACGCCGAGGTGGTGCGGGAAGGCAAGAACCTCAAGGGGAAACTGCTCGGTCTCTCGCTCGGGCTGCTCGGCCGGAAGGTGCTCGGCGGGGCTCTGGAGAAGACCGTGCGGGCGATCGAGGTAAGGGTGCCCTGACCGAACGGGCCGGACGGGAGCTAACGTAGCCCGTCGTGAGCATGGTCGTGGAGCAACGCGGGCCCGAGGCCGCACCTGGGGAGAGTCCGCACCGGCGGCGCCGGCTCGGGCTGGCGGGCCTGCTGGTGCTGCTCGCCGGGGCGGCGGTGCTGTCGCTGGTGATCGGCGCGCGGTCGCTCACCCCGGCCGAGGTGTGGCAGGGGTTGTTCGGTGATCCCGGCGACGACCAGCGGCTCGTCGAGATCACGCTGATCGTGCAGACGCTGCGCGTGCCGCGGACCGTGCTCGCGATCGTGGCGGGCATCGGGCTCGGCGTCGCGGGCGCGTTGATCCAGGGGCACACCCGCAACCCCATCGCGGACACCGGCCTGCTCGGCGTCAACTCCGGGGCGTCGTTCGCCGTGGTGCTCTCCATCTACCTGCTCGGCCTGCAGAACCCGGTCCACTACATGTGGTTCGCGTTCCTCGGTGCCGCGGTGGCGGGCGCGGTGGTGTTCGGGCTCTCGAGCCTCGGGCGCGGCGCGGGCAACCCCCTCACGCTCGCGCTGGCCGGGCAGGGCGTCACGGTGTTCCTGGCCGCGATGACGACCGCGGTCGCGCTGGGCGACAAGCAGACGCTCGACGTGCTGCGGTTCTGGAACGCGGGCTCGGTGCAGGGCGTCGGGTTCGACGTGATCACGGTCGCGTCGATCTTCATGGGCGTCGGCCTCGTGCTGGCGCTGATCAACCTGCCCGTGATCAACCTGCTCAACCTCGGTGACGACGTCGCGCGCGGCCTCGGCGTGAACATCGCGGCCGGCCGCACGGTCGGCGTCCTGGCCGTCACGCTGCTCGCGGGCGCGGCCACGGCGGCGTGCGGGCCGATCGCCTTCCTCGGTCTGATGGTCGCGCACGTCGCGCGGTGGCTCACCGGGCCGGACTACCGCTGGCTGGTGCCGTACGCGGGGTTGCTCGGGGCGGGCGTGCTGCTGCTCGGCGACATCGCGGGCCGGCTCGTCGTGCGTCCGGCCGAACTGCAGGCCGGCATCGTCATCGCACTCCTCGGCGCCCCGTTCTTCGCGGTGCTGGTCTGGCTCGGAAAGTTCAGGCAGGCATGACCACCGCACCGGAAGCGCCCGAACTGCACCGCGGCGTCCGCGTCGGCGGCTGGTCCTGGGTCTGGCGGCCGTGGACCGTGCTCGTCACGGTCGTGCTGGCGGCGCTGACGTTCCTGATCTTCTGCGTGTCGATCGCGGTCGGCGACTTCACCATCGAACTGCCCGCGGTGTTCAGGACGCTGATCGGCCAGGGCGAGCGGGTCGACGAGTTCGTGGTCATGGACCTGCGGATGCCGCGGGCGCTGATCGGGGTGATCGCCGGCGTCGCGCTCGGCATCTCGGGAGCGCTGACCCAGTCGATCGCCCGCAACGCGCTGGCCAGCCCGGACGTCCTCGGCATCACCGGCGGCGCCAGCGCCACGGCGGTCTTCGTCGTGACGGCCGGCGGCGGCTCGGCGATCGGCAGCGCCTTCGGGCTCTCCACGGCCGCGCTCACCGGCGGGCTGCTGACCGGTCTGCTCGTCTACTTCATGGCGTGGAAGAAGGGCATCGACGGGTTCCGGCTGATCCTCATCGGCGTCTCGGTCAGCGCGGTCATGCAGGCGCTCACGACGTGGCTGCTGGTGCTCGCCGACATCCGCGACGTCGCCCGTGCGCAGCGGTGGCTCGTCGGGTCGCTCGACTCGCGGTCGTGGACCGAGGTGTGGGCGTCGGTCTGGATCATGGCGGTGCTGGTCGTCGTCGTGCTGGTCGTCGCGTTCCAGATGCAGCCCATGCACTTCGGTGACGACGTCGCCGCGGGGCTCGGTGTGCGCTACTCGGCCGTGCGCGCGGTGCTGCTGCTCTGCGCGGTGCTGCTGGCCGGTGTCGCGGTCTCCGCCGCAGGTCCGGTGCCGTTCGTGGCACTGGTCGCGCCGCAGATCGCCATGCGGCTGGTGCGCTCCCCCGTGCCGCCGGTGATCGCGTCGGGGTTGTTCGGCGCGGTGCTGCTGATCGGGTCGGACCTGATCGCGCGGACGGTCCTGCCCAACGACCTGCCGGTCGGCGTCGTCACGGCGATCATCGGCGGTCCGTTCCTCCTCTACCTGCTGGTGCGCTCGAACCTCAGACGCGCGGCCTGAGGTAAGCCTGCATTAAGTAAGGTTGACCTATGACCGCGCTGCGCAACGATGCCGCCCGACTGGGGGCCGAGGGCGTCACGGTCGGGTACGCCGACCGGGTCGTGCTCGACAACCTGGACGTCGCCATCCCGACCGGGGTGATCACCACGGTCATCGGGCCCAACGGCTGCGGCAAGTCGACGCTGCTGCGGACGCTGTCGCGGCTGCTCAAGCCACGCCAGGGCACGGTGCTGCTCGACGGCGGCGACATCGCGCGGCTCAAGACCAAGGACGTCGCGAAGAGGATGGGCCTGCTCCCGCAGACCCCGATCGCGCCGGAGGGCCTCACGGTCGCCGACCTGGTCGCCCGCGGCCGGCACCCGCACCAGAGCTGGGTGCGCCAGTGGTCGAGCGACGACGCGGACGTCGTCGCCAAGGCGTTGCACATGACCGGCGTGGCCGATCTCGCCCACCGCCCCGTCGACTCGCTCTCGGGCGGCCAGCGGCAGCGGGTGTGGATCTCCATGACGCTCGCGCAGGGCACCGATCTGCTGCTGCTGGACGAGCCGACGACCTATCTCGACCTCGCGCACGCGATCGACGTGATCGACCTCGTCGACGACCTGCACGAGGGCGGCTGCACGATCGTCATGGTCCTGCACGACCTGAACCTGGCCGTTCGCTACAGCGACAACCTGATCGTGATGAAGTCGGGGTCGATCGTCGCGCAGGGGCATCCGAGCCAGGTGATCACGAGCGAGTTGTTGCTGGACACGTTCGGCCTGCAGGCGAAGGTGATCGACGACCCCGTCAGCGAGCGTCCGTTGATCGTCCCCATCGGCCGGACGCACGTGGTATCGAAGAGTGACCAAGAACCAAGTTAGCCTGCCCTAACCGGGTGATAAGGTTCGGCTGTCCTAATTTCCCCCGCCGCGTGGGCAGCGAAGAACGAGGTGCCGAATGGGCCAGAGAACGACCATGACCTGGAAGCGACTGACCGCTGTGGCAGCAGCCGCGGTGGTCGGTGCCAGCGTCCTCGCCGGGTGCGGTTCTTCCACGCCTGCCACGACCCCGGACGCGGGCAACGCCTCCGGTGGCTCGTTCCCGACCAAGGTCGAGCACTTCTTCGGCACGACGGAGATCAAGGAAGCGCCCAAGCGCGTCGTCTCCCTCGGCTACACCGACGAGCAGACCCTGCTCGCACTGGGCGTCGTCCCGGTCGGCATGGTCGACCAGTACCCGAACCCCGACGGCAAGAAGCCCGACATCAACACGCAGTGGCCGTGGGTGAAGGACAAGTGGGGTTCGACCACGCCCGAGGTCATCATGAAGAACGGTGACACCGAGCCGAACTTCGAGAAGATCGCCGAGCTGCGCCCGGACCTGATCGTCGCCGTCTACTCCGAGGCGACGCAGGAGTGGTACGACAAGCTCACCAAGATCGCCCCGACGGTCGGCCGCACCAAGGACGAGAAGGAGCCGTTCTCCGCCAAGTGGCAGGACAACGCGCTGCAGATCGCGAAGGCGGTCGGCAAGGGTGACGAGGGCGCCAAGGCCATCAAGGCGATCGACGACAAGGTCGCCGCCGCCAAGGCCGCGAACGCGCCCTGGGCCAGCGAGACCGCGGTCGTCGCGTCCTGGTACAAGGACGCCATCGGGCCGTTCGCCACGACCGACGTGCGCGGACAGGTCATCACCGGCATCGGCTTCAAGGGCAACACGAAGGTCGACGAGCTCGCGGCGGGCAAGTTCTTCGTGTCGCTGTCGCCCGAGCGCATCGACGTGATGAACGTCGACCGCATCTTCATCATCAACGACGAAGCGGACCTGAAGGCGCTCAAGGGTTTCGAGCTCTTCAACAACCTGCCCGCGGTCAAGGCCGGCAAGGTCCACTACATCCTCGACAGCGAGGGCCCGGCCGTCGGTGCCGCGATCTCGCAGGCGACCCTGGCGTCCATGCCGTACGCGGTGGACGAGCTCGTGAAGGCCGCCAAGTCCGTCGGCTGATGTTCTGACTACACAACAGTTCCAGCGAAAGGCCTCCCCTCGTGACCACGAGCGTCTCCGGCGCGCGGACGAAGATCCTGCGCACGGCGTCCGGGCGGGAGGCCTCTCGCTGGGTGTACGACCACTGCCGTTCCGCCCCCGGCCTGCCGATCGCCACCGTCGTGGCGACGGTGGCCGGGGCGGTGCTGCAGATCGTCCCGGTGTTCCTGCTGGGCACCGTCGTGGACGGCGTCGTGCAGGGCCGCGACGCGTCGATCCTCTGGTCGATCGGCATCGCGACGGTCATCTCGGCGCTGGCCGGCGCGGCCATGACCGCGGTGTCGACCTACCTCGTCGGCCGGGTGGGCGCGGAGATGCTGGCGCGCCTGCGGGAAGGCGCGGTGCGCGCGGTGCTCGGGATGCCGAGCGCCCGGATCGAGGAGGTCGGCCGCGGTGACGTGCTCTCGCGCGTCGGTGACGACGTCGCCGTCATCTCCAAGGGTTTCCGCACGGCCATCCCGACGATCTTCTCGGCGGTCGTGCTGGTCGTGATCGCGACCGCCGGCATGTTCGGCCTCGACTGGCGGCTCGGTCTCGCCGGCGCGTGCGCGCTTCCCGCGTACTGGCTGGCGTTGCGCTGGTACCTGCCCCGGTCGCAGCCGCTCTACCGCGCCCGGTCCGAGGCGCAGGCCGATCGCGCGCAGGCGTTGATCAGCGGCCTCGACGGCATCGCGACCGTGCGCGCCTACCGCCTGGAGAACGCGTTCCGGGACAAGGTGACCGCCGAGTCGTGGCGGGTGCGCAACATCGGCATCGAGGTCTTCCGGTTCTTCGGCCGGTTCATCGGCCGGGAGAACCGCGCCGAGTTCATCGGGCTAGGCCTGATCATCGTCGTCGGCTACCTCCTGGTGATCAACGGGCAGTCGTCGCTGGGCCAGGTCTCCGTCGCGGCTCTGCTGTTCCACAAGTTGTTCGTCCCGCTCGGCCTGATCATGGCCTTCTTCGACGAGGCGCAGAAATCCGGCGCCGGCCTGACGCGACTGGTCGGCGTGACCACCGAATCCGGCGGCGACGAACTCGTGCGCAGCGCGGTGGCCGTCGACGCGAACGCTCAGCCGCTTCCGGTTTCGGTGCGCGGCCT
This sequence comes from Lentzea californiensis, assembly GCF_024648825.1. Taxonomy (GTDB): domain Bacteria; phylum Actinomycetota; class Actinomycetes; order Mycobacteriales; family Pseudonocardiaceae; genus Lentzea; species Lentzea californiensis. Next base: position 67,957 of record NZ_JANBBE010000009.1, on the reverse strand, counting down.
TTCCTTCCGGTATCCCGAATCCGAGCACGACGTGCTGCGGGACGTCGACCTGGAGATCCCGGCGGGAACGTCACTCGCGCTCGTCGGCGCGACCGGTGCGGGCAAGACGACCCTGGCGGCCCTGGTCGCCGGGACCGGCACGCCGCTGACCGGCTCCGTGCACATCGGCTCCTCCGACCTCGCCGGTCTGGACGAGGCGGGGGCCCGCGCGCTCGTCAGCATCCTGACCCAGGAAGCGCACGTGTTCGCCGGCCCGCTGGCCGAGGACCTCCGGCTCGCCGCACCGGATGCGACCGACGACGAGCTGATGGACGCGTTGCGGACCGTGGGCGCGGATTCGTGGGTGGAGGCGTTGCCGCAGGGCCTGCGGACCGATGTCGGCGAGGGCGGCGAACGCCTCGACGTGACCAAGGTCGCCCAGATCGCGCTCGCCCGCCTGGTGCTCGGCCGCTCCCCCGTCGTCGTGCTGGACGAGTCGACGGCCGAGGCGGGCAGCCAGGGTGCCGCCGCGCTGGAACGAGCGGCGCTCGCGGCGTGCCGGGGCCGCACCACGCTCCTGGTCGCGCACCGCTTGACCCAGGCGATCGCCGCGGACCGCATCGCCGTTCTCGACGCAGGTCGCGTGCTGGAACAGGGGACACACGAAGAACTTGTCGCGCGTGACGGGCGTTACGCCGCCCTTTGGGCCGCTTGGCGATTCGGAACGACAAATACTTAGGTTAGGCTTCCTTCACCGATCGTGAAGGGATGGCTGAGTCGTCGATGGAACAGATGGCCGAGCACGACGTACTTCTTTCGACCGCCCGGATCACCTCCGTTCGGCGCCGTGCCGGTGAGTACCCCCAGCGGACCATCGCCATCGCGAGTGCCGTCGCCCTGAACCACTGGGCCATCCCCGGTTTCACGGTCGACGGGCTCGAGCTCACCCCCGCGACGTTGTTCAGCGACGTGCTCGTGTGGGCCGACAAGGGCCAGAACTCCGCTGTCGCAGAGCGACCTGACGGCTGGGCGATCCCCGTGCCGGACGGCGTCGACCCGGCTGCGGCACAACGAGCCCTGGACGACCTGGCCGAGTTCCCCCACCGCGCCATCGGCACGCTGACGTCCCAGACGGCCGGCGAGCGGCTCGCGGAGCTGACCCGCTGGAACGACAACGAGTTCCATCGCGACCGGCCGAGCGTCGTCGAGCTGTTCCGCGAGCAGGCCCGGCAGCGCCCGGACGCCGTCGCGATCAACGACGGCGAGCGCGCGTTCACCTACGGCGAGGTGCTGTCCCGCTCCAACCAGCTGGCGCACCACCTGCTCGAGCGCGGCATCGCCGCCGAACAGGTCGTCGGCATCTCCCTGGACCGCTCCGCCGAGATGGTCGTCGGTCTGCTCGCCGTGCTGCAGGCGGGGGCCGCGTTCGTGCCGCTGGACCCGCAGTGGCCGGCCTCCCGCCGCGAGTCCGTGATCACCGACGCGCAGGTCGTCCTGCTCCTGGGCAGCGGCCGGGAAGGCGAGCCCGAGGCCGTCGCGGTCGACCTCTCCGAGTGGGGTTTCTCCGGCTACCCCGCCGATCCCACCGACGTCGCGATCCGCGGCGCGCAGCTCGCGTACGTGATGTTCACGTCCGGCTCGACCGGCCGCCCCAAGGGCGCGATGATCCGCCACGAGGCGATCAGCGAACGCCTGCTGTGGCAGGTGCACCAGATCCTCCACTTCGGACACTCCGACGCGTCGCTGTTCAAGGCGCCGCTGTCGTTCGACATCTCCATCAACGAGATCTTCCTGCCGCTGGTGTGCGGCGGGCGGACCGTCGTCGTGCGGTCCGGCGGCGAGCGCGACCCGCACCACCTGCTGCACACGATCGACCGCCACCGCGTGACGTTCGTGTACCTGGTGTCGTCGATGCTGGACGTGCTGCTGAACATCGCGGGCGACGGCGAACTGGCCAGCCTGCGGCACGTGTGGTGCGGCGGCGAGGTGCTCACGTCCGAGCTCTACGAACGGTTCCGCGCGAAGCTCGACATCCCGATGTACCACGGGTACGGCCCGGCCGAGGCCACGATCGGCGTCTCGCACGTGATCTACCGCGGCGAGGCCGAGCGGCTGTCGACGTCGATCGGCAAGGCCAACCCGAACACCGATCTCTACGTCCTCGACGACGAGCTGCGGCCGTGCCCGGTCGGCGTCGGCGGCGAGCTGTACATCGGCGGTTTCCTGCTGGGACGCGGTTATGTGAACGCTCCGGGCCTCACGGCGTCGCGGTTCGTGGCGAACCCGTTCGCCACCGACGGCTCACGTCTGTACCGCACCGGAGACCTGGCGCGGTTCGCGCCGGACGGGTCGCTCGACTTCCTCGGCCGCGTCGACAACCAGGTCAAGATCCGCGGCATGCGGCTGGAGCTGGAGGACGCCGAGGTCGCGCTGGCCGAGCACCCCGGCGTGCGCCACACCTGTGTCGTGGTCAGGAAGAACTCGGCGGGGGGCAACTACCTCGTCGGGTACGTCGTGCCGTCCGACGAGAGCCTGACCTCGGACGCCGTGAAGCAGTGGGCGACCGAGCACCTGGTCGAGTACATGGTTCCCGCGCACATCGTCGTGATGAGCGAGTTCCCGTTGACCCCCAACGGAAAGCTCGACCGCCGCGCACTGCCCGAGCCCGTGGTGGAGACCGGTCCGGTGACCGCCGCCGCCAACGACGACGAGGCCGTGATCTGCGCGGCCGTCGCCTCGGTGCTGCGGGTCGAGCAGGTCGGCGCGGACCAGGACTTCTTCGAGCTGGGCGGCGACAGCATCCTCGCCATTTCGTTGCTCAGCGCGTTACGCGCGGAAGGCCTGTTCGTCACCGCCACCCAGATCTTCGTCAACCGCACCCCGCGCGCGCTCGCCGCCGTCGCGACCCGTGACGGTGCCTCGGCGGTCGACCACGACGACGTGCCCACGGGCCCGGTGGCGGGTCTGCCGATCGTGCAGTGGCTCGGTGAGACGACGGACGCGATCGACGGGTTCGTGCAGTCGGTCGTGCTCAACACCCCGGCGGAGCTGACCGCCGACGCGCTGACCCAGATCCTCGACGCGCTGGTCGCGCGGCACGACATGTTGCGCGCCAAGCTCGTCCGGGGTGAGCGGTGGTCGTTCGACATCCCCGCTGACGGCCACGCGTTGTGGGAGGAGAGCGACGCGCCGCTGGAGGAGTGCGTCGCGGCGGCGACCGAGGGGCTGAACCCGGACGCGGGCATCATGCTGCGCGCGGTGTGGCGGTCAGAGGCTCGTCAGCTCGTGATCGTGATCCACCACGTGGTGATCGACGGTGTCTCGTGGCGCATCCTGTTCGACGACCTCGCCCAGGCCTGGCAGCAGGTCTCCTCCGGTGCGGCGGTGGAGCTCCGGCCGGTCGGCACCTCGTTCCGGCGCTGGACCCAGCTGCTGGAGAAGGCCGGGTTCGAGGGCGACCGCTCGTACTACGAGCGCCCGCTGCCGGGTGTCGACCAGCTGCTCGGCCGGCGTGAGCTGACCGACGCCGATGTCGTTGCGGGCGAACAGTTTCGGACGGTCACCGTTGGTTCGGCCGTGACCGCGGCATTGCTGGGCGACGTGCCGGCGTTGTTCCACGCCAAGGTCAACGACGTGCTGCTGACCGGTCTCGCGGTCGCACTGGCCCGGTGGCGGCGTGACAACGGTCAGGACCAGACGTTCGCGCACATCGAGCTGGAGGGCCACGGCCGTGAGGGCAGGTTCGTGCCGCTCGACCCGGACCTGTCGCGCACGGTCGGCTGGTTCACGACGCTGTTCCCGGTGACGGTGGACCCGGTCGACGTCGACGATCTCGGTGCGGCTTTGAAGCGCGTCAAGGAGGACCTGGCTCGGGTGCCGAGCAACGGCGTCTCCTACGGCGCTCTGAAGTACCTGCGCGACGAGCGGTTGAACACATCGCGCCCGCAGGTGCTGTTCAACTACCTCGGCCGGTTCTCCGGCGGCACGACCGGGGACTGGCAGCTCGCGGAGAACGCGGGCCAGCTCGGCGAGAAGCGCGATCCGGCGATGCGGCTGCCGCGCGCCCTGGAGTTCAACGCCTCCGCCGAGCCCGGCGCGGACGGCGAGCTGGAACTGGTCACCGTCCTCTCCTGGCCGTCCGGCGTGTTCAGCGACGAGGACACCGCGAAGATCGGCGGGTACTTCGCCGACGCGCTGGAGGGGCTCGCTGCCCTGACCGAGGGCGGCCACTCCCCCAGCGACTTCGACCTGCTGCCGCTGTCCCAGTCCGACGTGGACTCGCTGGACTCCCCGGCGTTGCGCGACATCCTCCCGCTGACGCCGCTGCAGGAAGGCCTGTACTTCCACTCCGTCTTCGACGACGAGTCGGCGCACCGGTACGTCGAGCAGCAGCTGCTGACGCTGACCGGCCCCGTGGACGCCCGCAGGCTCGAGGCGGCCACGGCCCGTGTGCTGGAGCTGTTCCCGAACCTCGCCGCCCGGTTCGTCGGTCTCGACGACGGCCGGGTCGTCTCGGTGCTGGAGTCCGGCGTCCGGCCCGAGTTTTCCACCGTGGACGGTCAGGGCATGACCGGCGAGGAGGTCCAGGAGTACGCCGAACGGGACCGCGTCGCCGGGTTCGACCTCGCGCGCGGCCCGTTGATGCGCTTCACGCTGATCCGGGTGGCGCCGCAGCGGTACGTGCTGGTGCAGACCGTGCACCACATCATCGCGGACGGCTGGTCGGTGCCGCCGATGCTGCGCGCGCTGCTGGCCGAGTACGCCACGCCGGGTTCGGTGCACCCACGCGGCGGTTACGCCGACTACGTGCGCTGGCTGGCCGACGCCGACGCCGAGGAGAGCGACCGGGTCTGGTCCGAGGAGCTCGCCGGGCTCGCGGCGCCTTCGTTCGTGGCGGAAGGGCACACGCCGTCCGAGCTGTTCGACGACGTGGTGATCGACGCGGCCCCCGGCCTGGACGCCGCGACGCGTGCGGCCGGTGTGCCGCTGAGCGCCGCCGTGCACAGCGCGTGGGGCGTGACGCTGGGCGGGATCCTGGGCAGCCGGGACGTCGTGTTCGGGTCGACGGTGTCGGGTCGTGACGCCGGCGTGCCGGGCATCGACGAGATGGTCGGCCTGTTCATCAACACGATCCCCGTGCGCGTCGGCTGGTCCGATTCCTCTTCCGCGCGTTCGTTGCTGGAGTCGGTGCGCTCGCACCAGACGGCGGTGTTGCCGCACCAGCACGTGTCGCTGACCCGCATCGGGCGGCAGGCTCCGCACGGTTCGGCGTTCGACACGCTCGTGGTCTTCGACGTCGCCACCGACGTGACTGCGCTGGAAGGCCCGTTCACGATCGCCGAGGTCGTGAACGAGGGTGCGCCGCACTACCCGTTGACGCTGGTGGTCGAACGGGCGCTCGACGGCGCACTGCGGTTCAACCTGATCTACGACACGACGGTCGTGCGCCCGGACGGCGCCCGCAGGATCTTGCAGGCCTTCTCCGACACGCTGAACTCGTTGCTGCACGGAGACAACATCCCGGCCGTCGAGCTCTCGTCGGCGCGTGCCGCAGCCGAGGTCGAGCCGACCACGCTGGCGCAGCTGTTCGACGCCGCCGCGGAGCGCGACCCGTCGGCACGGGCCGTGACGATGTGCCACCTCGACGGCAGTGCGGAGGGGCTGTCGTACGGGATGCTGGCCGACGCCAAGAACCGGCTCGCTCGAACCCTCGTCAACGCGGGTGTCGGGCCGCGCCACCGTGTCGCGGTCGCGATCGGGCGGTCGTTGGAGCAGGTCGTGGCGCTGGTCGGCATCGTGTCAGCCGGTGGCGCGTACGTGCCGTTGGACCTCGCCTACCCGGACGAGCGGCTTCAGCACGTGCTCGCCGACTCGGCACCGCAGGTCGTGCTGGTCGAGGCCGAGCACCGCGAACGCTTCGAGCGGCTGCTCTCCGCGGCCGGCGTGCCCGCGCGGGTGCTGGTGTACGGCGAGGAAGTGCCCGGCGAGGCACGGGTTCCGTCGTTCGACTGGCGCAACCCGGCCTACGTGATCTACACGTCCGGGTCGACCGGCAAGCCCAAGGGCGTCGTCGTGCCGCACGCCGCCGTGGTGTCGCTGCTGGCGAACACCCAGCCGGACATGGACTTCGGGCCGGACGACGTGTGGACGCAGTTCCACTCGTACTCGTTCGACTTCGCGGTCTGGGAGATGTGGGGCGCACTGGTGCACGGCGGCGAGCTCCTCGTCCCCGACCACGGCCTCACGCGCTCACCGGTCGACTTCCACAGGCTCGTCCGCGAGCGTGGCGTCACCGTGCTCAACCAGACGCCGTCGGCGTTCTACCAGTTCATCGAGGCGGACCGGCTGAGCGAGCCGCTGCCCGCGTTGCGCCGCGTGATCTTCGGCGGCGAGGCCCTGGAGCTGTCGCGGATGCGCGGCTGGGTCGAGCGCTACGGCACCTCACGGCCAGAGCTGGTCAACATGTACGGCATCACCGAGACCACGGTCCACGTGACGCACCGGGTGCTGGACTCCGCGGACTTCGCGTCCGGGCGTGAGGTCAGCCCGATCGGTGGCCCGATCCCGGGCCTGCGCACGTACCTGCTGGACTCGTCGCTGCGGCCGGTCGCTCCCGGCCAGGCCGGCGCGATCTACGTGGCGGGCACCCAGCTCTCCCTGGGCTACCACGACCGGCCGGACCTGACGTGCAGCCGGTTCGTGGCGGACCCGTTCGCGGGCGACGGTTCGCGCATGTACAACAGCGGTGACCTCGCGCGCCGCAACCTCGACGGTGAGCTGGAGTTCCTCGGTCGCGCCGACGACCAGGTGCAGCTCAAGGGATTCCGGATCGAGCTGGGCGAGGTCGAGTCGGCGATCCGCTCGGTACCGGGTGTCGTCGACGTGGCCGTGACGGTGGCGGACACCGCCGACCACCTCGTCGCGCACGTGGTGGGCACGCCGGCTGCGGACGTTCTCGCCGTGCTCGGGTCGAAGCTGCCGGTGCACATGGTGCCGCAGCGGGTTCTCGCACTGGACGCTTTGCCCTTGACGGTCAACGGCAAGCTGGACCGCAAGGCGCTGGAACAGCGCGCTCGCTCTGCCGAGGACACGCCTGTCGTCACCGGCTCGCCGGCGTTGGAGTCGCTGGTCGGCATCTTCGCGGACGTGCTGCCCGGATCCGCGGTGGACGCGGACACGGACTTCTTCGTGGCCGGTGGCGACAGCATCATCGCGATCGGGGTGGTGAACCGGGCCCGGGCCCTGGGGGTGCGGATCGCGCCCCGGGACCTGTTCCTGCACAAGACGCCGCGGGCGCTGGCTTCGAAGTTCGCGGTGGCGCCGGTCGCCGCGCCGGTCGTGGTCGCGGAGCGGGACGGGCCGGTGGTGCCGACGCCGATCGTGCTGCGGCAGCGCGAGCTGGGCGGGGAACTGAACCTGTTCGCCCAGGCACGGCAGGTCGAGTGCGCCAGTCTGGCTGACGCGCGACGTGCGGCTGCCGCCGTGGTGAAGGCTCATGCGGCCCTGCGAATGCGGCTCACGATCGCGGACGGGGTGTGGTCGTTCGGGATCGATTCCGACTCGCAGACCCCCAGGGGGGATCGGGTCCCCACTCCAATCATCCCAAGCGGGCCCGACAGTTCTGGTGATCTTGAAGTCCTCGTCGCGACCGGCGACGACCCTCAGGCCGCCGCCAACGACGCCGCTCGCCGCCTCGACCCCGAAGCCGGCGTCATGGCCGCCTTCACGTGGCTCGAAGCCACGCGCACGCTCGTCGTGGTGGTGCATCACCTCGCCGTCGACGCCGTCTCCTGGCTGATCCTGCTCGACGACATCAACGCGGCCCTGCGCGGCGAGGGCCTGGCGCCCGCGACCACCTCCTTCGCGGCCTACACCAGCGCGCTGACCCTGGGCGCGCAGTCCGGCACCGGCCTGCGCCACTGGGTCGAGGTGCTCGACACCCCGTCCCTCACCCCGCAGGTCGGCGACCAGCGCGAGGTCACGGTCACCCTGTCGGCCGACATCACCGACCTCGTCGTGCACACGGCACCGACCGCGCTCGGCATCGGCCTGACGGAACTGCTGGCAGGTGCGCTGCGCACGGCGTTGACCGAGATCCAGGGCACGCCGACGGACCTGGTGGTCGAGCTGGAACGCCATGGCCGCGTTCCCGTGCTGGAGCACCACGACTACACCCGCACGGTCGGCTGGTTCACCTCCATCGCGCCGGTGAAGCTCAGCCCGCACACCAACCCCGTCGACGCCGCCCGTGAGCTCGTGGAGCGTCAGCCGGACGAGGAACAGCACGTCCGGTACGGCCAGCTGCGCTACCTCAACCCGCAGACCGCGCCCGTGCTCGCCGCGCTGCCCAAGCCGCAGGTGCTGTTCAACTACCTCGGCCGGGGCAGCGAGTCGCAGGCGCTGCACCTCGACATGGGCTCGCAGCCGAGCCCGTACGCGGTCGAGGTCAACTGCTGGGTCGACACGGGCACCGGCAGCCTGCGGGCGACTTTCGCGCTCACCGACGACGTGTCGGACGAGATCGCGGCACGCTGGCTGCTGGCGCTGGAACGGATCGCGGACACCTCGGTGACCACGCGTCGCACCGCGCCGGTGTCGCCGTTGCAGCGCGGCCTGTACTTCCAGGCCGCATTGAGCGCGGCCGGGCATTACGTGGCGCAGAGCTACTTCACCTTCGACCGCCGCCTCGACACCGGCGCACTGGCCAAGGCGATGGCGCACGTCATCGCCAGGCACCCCGTCGTCGGCGCGGGCTTCGCGGACGAGGACGGCACGCCGGTCCAGGTCCTCACGGCCGGCGGTCAGGTCGAGGTCCGCACGGTCGACGTGCTGAACCAGGACGCGGTGGACGCGCTGCGCGTCGAGGACCGCGGCACGGGTTTCGACCTCGACCGGCCCCCGCTGGTGCGGCTCACCGTGCTGCGGCTGCCGGACGGCCGGGACGCGTTGCTGTTCAGCTACCACCTGCTGCTGTGGGACGGCTGGTCGCGCGAGATCGTGCTGCGCGACCTGTTCGGTGCCTACCGAGCACTTCTGGCGGGCGAGCCGGTCGACTCCACTCCCGCCGCGCCGAGCTTCGAGAGCTACTGCCGGGCGCTGGCGGCCGAGGACCAGCAGGCGGCGGAACGGTTCTGGGCCCGGTACCTGGCGGAGCTGCCCGGCCCGACCCTGCTCGGTGACGGGTCCACTTCGGACACCCTGCCGACGAAGATCGTGCGCACGCTGTCCGAAGAGGACTCCAGCCGGATCCGGGAGGCGGCCGGCAGGCACGGCGTCACGCTCAACTCGGTCGTCACCGGCGCGCTCGGGCTGGTGCTCGGCAGCGAGACCGGCCGGGGTGACGCGGTCTTCGGCGTCACGGTCTCCGGGCGCGAGGAGGAGGGCACCGAGGACGTCGTCGGCGTGCTGCTCAACACCGTGCCGATGCGCGTGTCGGCTCGACCGCAGGACACCGCGGCCGAGTTCCTCGCGAACGTGCAGGCCTCACGGGTCGACGCCATGGAGCACGAGCACGTCGGGCTCGGCGAGATCCAGCGGGCGAGCGGGCACGACCAGCTGTTCGACAACCTGTTCGTGCTGCAGAACTTCCTGGACGACAGCACGTTCGACGAGCTCAACGCGCGCAACGGGATCGTCGACCACGAGTCGGAGGACTCGACGCACTACCCGTTCACCTGGGTCGTGACGCCGGGCAGGCGGCTCACGGTCAAGCTGGAGTACCGGCCGGAGGTCACCGCCCCCGCTCTGGCCGAGCGGCTGTTCGACGACTACCTGCGCATCCTCGGCGATCTCGCCACCGCGGAAGGCCCGCTGGGCACCATCCGCGGCACGGGACCGGAGCCGGAGCTCAACCCCGCCAACGACTTCGGCGACCTCACCGTGGTCGACCTGTTCGACCAGGCGGCCGACCGCGACCCGGACCGCGTCGCTCTCGTCGCACACGGCAGGACGATGACGTTCGCCGAACTGCGCGACCGCAGCCGTCACCTGGCGGGAGTGTTGTCCGGCAAGGGCATCGGCGTCGAGACCTCGGTCGCCATCGCGGTGCCCCGGTCGCTGGACTGGGTCGTGGCGCTGTTCGGCGTCCTGCGCTGCGGCGCGGCGTACGTGCCGCTGGAGCTGGACCACCCGGACGAGCGGATCGCCGCGATCATCGACGACGCACGGCCGGCGTTGACCATCACGACTAGCGCGGTGGCACCGCGGATCCAGGGCACCACGTTCAGGCTGGACGAGCCGTGGCCCGACGCCGAACCGGTGACCACGTTCGCGCCCGGCGACCCGAACAGGCTCAAGCACGCGGCCTACACGATCTACACCTCGGGTTCGACCGGCAAGCCCAAGGGCGTCGTCACCGAGTACGCAGGCCTGACCAACATGCTCGTCAACCACCAGCGCCGGATCTTCGAGCCGGTGCTGGCCGAGCACGGGCACCGGACGTTCCGGATCGCGCACACCGTGTCGTTCGCCTTCGACATGTCGTGGGAGGAGCTGCTCTGGCTCGCCGACGGCCACGAGGTGCACATCTGCGACGAGGAGCTGCGCCGCGACGCGACGGGGCTGGTCGAGTACTGCCTCGCGCACGAGATCGACGTCATCAACGTGACGCCGACCTACGCGCAGCAACTGCTGGCCGAAGGGCTGCTGGGCGCCGAGCACAAGCCGGCACTGGTGCTGCTGGGCGGCGAGGCCGTCACGCCGACGCTGTGGCAGCGGCTCGCGGACACCCCGGGCACGATCGGCTACAACCTCTACGGGCCCACGGAGTACACGATCAACACGCTGGGCGTCGGCACGTTCGACTGCGTCGACCCGGTGGTCGGCGTGGCGATCGACAACACCGACGTCTACGTCCTCGACCCGTGGCTGCGGCACGTGCCGGACGGCGTCGCAGGTGAGCTCTACGTGTCGGGCGTGGGCATCGCGCGTGGCTACCTCGGGCAGCCGGGGCAGTCCGCCGAACGGTTCGTGGCGTGCCCGTGGGTGCCCGGCGAGCGGATGTACCGGACCGGTGACCTGGTGATCCGGCGCCCGGACGGCAACCTGCTCTACCTGGGCCGCACTGACAAGCAGGTCAAGATCCGCGGTCACCGCGTCGAGCTGGGCGAGGTCGAGGCGCGGTTCGCGGCACATCCGGGCGTCCGCTTCGTCGCGGCCGTCGCGCAGGCCGACCCGCAGGTCGACGGCGCGTACCGGCTCGCGGCGTACCTGGTGCTGGCCGACGGCAGCGACATCCCGTCGATCGCGGCGGAGGTCGGAGCCGGCCTGCCGGACTACCTGCGGCCGTCGCACTACGCGGCGGTGGACGCGATCCCGCTCACCGTCAACGGCAAGGCGGACACGGCGGCCTTGCCCGAGGCCCGTCCGCTCGGCACCCTGATGACCAAGACCGAGGACCGGGAACTGACCGAGACCGAGACGCTCGTCCGCGAGATGTTCGCGGAGGCGCTCGACCTCGACGAGGACGAGGTGGGCATGGCGAGCGGCTTCACCGACCTGGGCGGGCACTCGATGCTCGCGGTGCGGCTCATCGGACTGCTCCGCCGCGAGTTCGGTCCCGTCGTCACGATCCGCGACCTGCTGTCCCTTTCCACTCCCGAAGCGATTGCGCGGCACGTTGACGAACACTGAAGTCCACACCGGCAAGGAGATCCTGAGGATCGCCTTGCGCCGCAACCGCGGCGCCATGACGTCCGGGACCCTGCTGATGGGGTCCTACCAGGCCGCCGAGACCGCCGTGCCGATCCTGCTCGGCGTGATCGTCGAGTACGCGCTGCGCGGAGGGCAGGTCAGCTCGCTCGGGCTGGCGCTGCTCGCGCTCGGTCTCGTCATGGCCACGGTGTCGTACTCGTGGCGGTTCGGCATGCGGATCCTGCAGAAGGCGAACACGACCGAGGCGCACCGGTGGCGGGTCGAGGTCGCGGACCGCGGCCTGCAGCCGGTGGCGCGCGAGGTCGACCTGAAGTCCGGCGAGGTGCTCACCATCGCCACCGAGGACGCCGACCAGACCGCGGACATCATCGAGGTGGTGCCGCTGCTGATCAGCTCGCTGGTGTCGGTGGTCATCACGGGTGTCGTGCTGGTGGTGATCAGCGTGCCCCTGGGGGTGCTGGTGTTCGCCGGCACGGCGGCGATCCTGAGCGTGCTCAGCGTGATGTCGCGGCGGATCGGCAGCAACACCCAGGTGCAGCAGGCGAAGGTGGCACGGGCCGGGGCGAAGGTGTCCGACCTGATCGCCGGTTTGCGGCCGCTGCACGGGTTCGGCGGCAGCTACGCCGCCTTCCAGGCCTACCGCCGGGTGAGCACCGAGGCGAAGCATCAGTCGATCGTCGTGGCGCGGGTCAACGGCGTCTACGCCGGGCTGGCGCTCGCGCTGAACTCGCTGCTGGCGGCGGCGGTGACGCTGTGGGCGGGCCTGCTGACGTTCCGGGGCGAGATCTCCATCGGCCAGCTGGTGATGGTGGTCGGGCTGGCGCAGTTCCTGATCGAGCCGCTGAAGCTGTTCTCGGAGATGCCGAAGTACGTGATGATCGCGCGGGCCTCCGCCGAACGGATGGCGCTGGTCCTGGCCGCCCCCGCGCGGATGACCCCCGGTGTCGAGGAGGTCATCTCGGAGGCTGGGCTCGAGGTCTCCGGCGTCACGCACGGAACGTTGCGGGAGCTGACGTTCTCGGTGCAGCCAGGTGAGTTCGTGGCGATCGCCGCGTACCAGCCGCAGGCCGCGGCCGAACTGGCCGCCCTGCTGTCCGTCGAGGTGCCCCCGGCTTCGTACTCGGGTGTGGTCCGGGTGGGCAAGCAGGAGGTCGCGGCTCTGACGATCGAGAGCGTGCGCACCCACCTGCTGGTCAACCCGTCGCACCACGAGGTGTTCGCGGGAACGTTGCGGGAGAACGTCGATCCGTCCGGCACCAGCACGCTGGTCCAGGAGGCGGTGTCCGCCGCGATGCTGACCGACGTCGTGGCCCTGCACTCCGACGGCCTCGACTACGCCGTGCGCGACCGGGGCGCGAACCTGTCCGGCGGGCAGCGGCAGCGGCTGTCGCTCGCGCGGGCGTTGGCCGCGAACCCGGAGATCCTGGTGCTGCACGACCCGACCACGGCCGTCGACGCGGTCACCGAACAACTCATCGCCCGCAACCTGACCGAGTTGCGCCGCGGCCGGACGACGATCGTGATCACCAGCAGCCCGGCGTTGCTCGACGTGGCCGACCGGGTGATCGTGCTGGACGGCGGCACGGTCGCGTCCGAGGGCACGCACCGCGAACTGCTCGGTCGCGACTCCTCCTACCAGCTGGCGGTGGCCCGATGACCAGGTTCGAGTGGCGCGGAGGCCCGGCCTCGCTGCGGTTCGAGAGCGTGCTGGACCCGGTCGAGCTGACGCACGAGAAGGACGACCTGTGGTCCGCCGAGGTCGAGATGCCGGCCCGGCTGCGGGTGACCTACCACTTCTTCTCGGACGGCGAGGAGCACGCCGACCCGTCGAATCCGGCCGGTGCGGGCCTGAACCGGTCGATCTTCACCACGCCGGACCTGGAGCCGCAGCCGCACTGGCCGGTCGCCGGCCCGGACGAGGTGCTGGACGTACCGGCGCTCCGCATCCGGTGGAACGGTTCGCTGGGACGCAAGACAGTGCGCGTGCACCAAGGCGGCAAGCCGGTCGTGCTGCTGCTCGACGGCGACGACTGGATGTACGCGCACCCCGCTGTCGCGGCGTTCGAGTCGGCGGTGAAGAACGGCGAGATGCCGCCCGCCACGCTGGTCTTCCTCCCCACGCCTCGTGATCGCGACGCCGAGTACAGCTCTCCCGAGCTGTGGCAGGCGATCCGGGACGAGCTGCTGCCGTTGCTCGCCTCGAACGGCGTGACCGTGGACCTGTCGCGGTTCGTGGTGGCCGGGCAGAGCCTCGGCGGGCTCAGCGCGTTCCAGGCGGCACTGGACCTCCCCGCGCTGGTGTCGAAGGTGGCATGCCAGTCGGGGTCGTTCTGGTACGCCCGCGACCTGCCCCGGTCCGGTCTGTCACTGGACGGCCCGGCGGGCGGTGACACGGCGGAAAGGCTGCGGTCCCGGCCTGATCTCTCCGGTCTGCGCGTCGCGTTCGACGTCGGCGAGCACGAGCCGAGGATGCACCGGCACTGCTCGGTCGTGGAGGAGCTCGCGGCGCAAGCGGGTGCGGCGGTGCGGGTGAACCGCTCCCCCGCTGGCCACGACCGCGTGGGGTGGCGGCATGCGCTGGTGCGTGACGTCGCCTGGTTGCTCGGTTAGGTCTCGCCACCAGATCGTCCGGCGATCACTGAGCCGGACGCCGTCGGGGTCGAGCTGTTCACCGACGGCGTCGTCGCCAGAGCAGTGGCCGCGGGAGCTTCTGGTTCCCCGGTCATGAGTCACGAGATGCCGTGGGGCACGCACCGGCAGGGCGGCTTCACGGATCCGTTCGGCCACAAGTGGTCCGTGGACGACAGGTCACCCCTGGGCTGACTGGAGCGGCCACACCTCGACGACTCCGTGCGCGACCGCGCACGGAGTCCCCGCCACCATGCGCACAGCCTCCTCCACCGAGTCGGCCTCGATGATCGCGAACCCCGCGATCGGCAGGCCGGACCTGAGGAACGCCCCTGCCTTCGTGGTCGTGCCGGTGTTGCCGGGGTTGCGGACCTGCACGGGCTCCCCTGCGACGCCCACCTCCGCTCCCTGCGCGCGCAGGCGTGCATCGTGCGCGTGTGCCTCGTCCCGCACGGCCGCTGCCGTTCGGTCGTAGTCGGCACGCTCTCCGTAGCCGATCGTCACGAACTTCATCGCGGAACCTCCTCCATTCGTACCCTTCACCGGTACCGACTCCCGAGCCGCCCGGAACTCATCGGTGCGTTCATCGACTGTTCACCTCACGGTTGCGACCACTCACCCCGGCACGGCGTCGAAGTGACGAAAGATCTGTTCTCCGGCAGGGCTTTTCGTAGAGGTGGACAGTGAAGAGAACGCTCGGCATCGGTCTTGCGGTCGTCCTGCTCGTGGGTGTCGTGACGGCCGTCGTCCTGGGGCAGGGCTCCGGCGAACAGGCCCGGCTCCAGACCGTCCGCGGTGTGATCGGCTCGGAGAAGCTCGCCTTCTTCGCCGACCAGCGCGTCAAGGACGTGTTCGCGAAGCACGGCCTGGTGGTCGAGGTGGATCCGGCCGGGTCGCGGCAGATCGCGACGGCCACGGACCTGAACTCGTACGACTTCGCGTTCCCGTCCTCGGCGCCCGCCGCCGAGAAGATCCAGCGCGACCGCAAGGCCGCGCGGACGTACGCGCCGTTCTCGTCGCCGATGGTCATCGCCACGTTCGACCCGGTCGTCGGCCTGCTGACGAAGGCCGGTGTGGTGAAGTCCGGGCCGGGCTACCAGACGTTCGACGTGCAGGCGTACCTCGAGCTCGCGGCCAAGGGCACGCGCTGGGACCAGCTGCCGGGCAACACGGCCTATCCCGCGCGCAAGAACCTGCTCGTCACGACGACCGATCCGCGTGACTCGAACTCGGCGGCGATGTACCTGGCGATCACGTCGTTCGTCGCCAACAGCGGGGTGGTGTCGTCGCAGGACGCCGAGGCCAAGGTGCTGCCCGCGGTGTCGAAGCTGTTCCTGGACCAGGGATACACGCAGAGCAGCACCGAGGGCCCGTTCGAGGACTACCTGTCCGCGGGCATGGGCAAGACGCCGCTGGTGCTGGCGTACGAGGCGCAGTTCGTGGACCGGGTGGTGCGGGGCGACTCGTCGGTCCGGCCGGACATGAAGCTGCTCTACCCGGCGCCGACGGTGCTGTCCAAGCACACGCTCGTGCCGTTGCGCGAGGCCGGCGACCGGGTCGGGCAGCTGCTGCAGAGCGATGCCGAACTGGGCAGGCTCGCCGCGACGTTCGGCTTCCGCACAGCGGATCCCAGGCACTTCAACGACGTCGTCGAGGAGAAGGACCTGACCGTGCCGCAGACGATCGTGGACGTGGTCGAACCGCCCGCGCACGAGACCCTGGAGCGGATGCTCGAGGCGATCGCGAAGCAGTACTGACATGACCGATTTCGTTCTGACGCCACCGGATCCCGTCGAACCCGTACCGGTCGGCCGCGCGGCCGGGCTCATCCCCGTCGCCGACAGGACCGAGCTGTCGTCACGGGCCGAGGCCTTCGTGTCGGCCCTGGGCGCCGTCGACCCGCAGTCACCGGACTTCAGCCGGATCGCCGACGAGGCACTGGTGCTCGGCGAGGCGGAGATGCGGCTGGCGGCGCAGATCGCGGGCCGGCTGCTCGACCGCACGCTCGCGTCCGTCTCGTCGCCGCACGGCGCCCAGGTCTCGACCAGCCTGACCGAGCTGCGGCGCTCCGTCCGCGAGCTCGATCCGCAGGACCTGAGCAAGCTGACCGGCCGCAAGATCCTCGGCTTCCTCCCCGGCGGCAACTCGGCCCGCGGCCTGCTGGCACGGCTGCGCGCGGCCGACGAGCCGCTCAACCGCATCGTGCTGAGGCTGCGGTCCGGTCAGGACGCGCTGAAGCGCGACAACGCCGCGATCAAAGGCGAGCGGCAACGGTTGTGGGACCTGATGACCCAGCTGTCGCAGGACGCCGCCCTGGCCGCCGAGATGGACGAGGCGGTGCAGCGCCAGGTGGCCGTCCTCGACTTCGCCGAACCCGCACGCGCCCAGGCGTTGCGCGCCGACGTGCTCTTCGGCCTGCGGCAACGGCATCAGGACCTGCTGACCCAGCTCGCCGTGTGCGCGCAGGGGTACATGGCACTGGACGTGGTGCGCCGCAACAACGACGAGCTGGTCAAGGGCATCGAACGGGCCGTGAGCACGACCGTCACCGCGTTGCGGATCGGCGTGGCGGTCGCGGCGGCGCTGGCCGGGCAGCGCGAGGTGATCGACCAGGTCGACGCGGTGCGCGGCCTGACCGACTCGATCCTGCGCTCGAACGCGACGCTGATGTCCTTGCAGGGCGAGGAGATCCAGCGCATCGCCTCGACCCCCGCCGTCGGCGTCGAGGCGGTGCGGACCTCGTTCGACCAGATCTACGCGGCGATCGACGCGATCGACACGTTCAGGGCCCGCGCCGCCGACTCCATGTCCAGCACGGTCTCCGCGCTGGACACCGAGATCCGGCGCGCCCACGACCGCCTGACCCGCGTGCGGGAGACCGGGGACCAGCCGTGACCGGTCAGCTCGCCGCCGCACCAGTACAGGCACGACTCCGTCCGCCAGCCCCACTCCCGAGCCATCAGCGCGACTCCCAGGAGCCAGCATGATCCGCCGTCTCATCCCCGCGGCCGCCGTCGTGGCGCTGCTGGCGGGATGTTCCGACTCGACAGATCCGGCCAGACCGGTCGGCGACGCCGCCCCCGGCACCCTCCGCGTCCTCGCGGGCAGCGAACTGGCCGACCTCCAGCCGATCCTCGACGAGGCCGCCAAGGCCACCGGCATCAGCGTGAAGTTCAGCTTCACCGGCACTGTCGAGGGTGCCGAGAAGGTCGCGAGCGGTGCGGCCGAGCAGGGCTTCGACGCGGTCTGGTTCTCCTCCAACCGCTACCTCGAACTCGTGCCCGAGGCCCAGAAGCGGCTCAGCACGCCGGCCAAGGTGATGTCGTCACCCGTCGTGCTCGGCCTGCCCGCCGCGAAGGTGCGGGAACTGGGCTGGGACACGAAACGCGTCGGCTGGGCGGAGATCGCCGAGGCCGCGGGCGCGCAGAAGTTCACCTACGGCATGACCGACCCGTCCGCCTCCAACTCCGGGTTCTCCGCGCTGGTCGGTGTCGCGGCCGCGTTGTCCGGGTCGGGTTCGGCACTCGACGCGGCACGGATCGACGCGGTCGCGCCGCAGCTCAAGCAGTTCTTCTCGGCTCAGAAGCTGTCGGCGGGCTCGTCCGGCTGGCTGTCGGAGGCCTACCAGCGGCGCGCGCAGGATCCCGGCGCCAGGGTGGACGGTCTGATCAACTACGAGTCGGTGCTGCTGTCGATGCCCCAGCCGCTGACGCTGGTCTACCCGAGCGACGGCGTGGTGACGGCCGACTACCCGCTCACGCTGCTCACGTCGGCGTCGTCGGAAGCCCGTGAGGCGCACCGGAAGCTGTCCGACCACCTCAGGAGCGCGGACGTCCAGCGCAAGATCATGGAGACCACGCACCGCCGGCCCGCCGTGCCGCAGGTGCAGCTGGACGGCAAGTTCGCCACGAAGGACCTCGTGGAACTGCCGTTCCCCGGCAGCCAGTCCGCTGTGGACGGTCTCATCACCACGTACTTCGACCAGCTGCGCCGCCCGTCCCGCACGCTCTACGTGCTCGACACGTCCGGCTCGATGCAGGGCGACCGGATCGACGGCCTGCGCCAGGCCCTCACCGGGCTGACCGGTGCCGACGAGTCGCTCGCCGGCAGGTTCAGCCGGTTCCACGGCCGCGAGCAGGTGACGTTGCTGCCGTTCAGCAGCAGCGCGCAACCCGCCTTGAAGTACGAGGTGCCGCAGAACGACCCGCGCCCGGTCCTCGACCAGATCCGTGCCACCGCCACGAACCTCGACGCGTCCGGCGGCACGGCGATCTACAGCAGCCTGCGCGGCGGTTACGACGTGCTGCGCCAGCAGATCGACGCCGACCCGAACCGCTTCACGTCGATCGTGCTGATGACCGACGGCGAGAACACCGGCAGCGAGGGCATCACCGACTTCCAGCTGTTCCACCTGAGCCTGCCGCCGGACCTCAAGAGCATCCCGATCTTCCCCGTGCTGTTCGGCGAGAGCGCCGCGGCCGAGATGGAGCAGGTGGCGAAGATGAGCGGCGGCAAGGTGTTCGACGCCCGCAGCCGCTCGCTCTCGGCCGCCTTCAAGGAGATCCGTGGCTATCAGTAGGTACCTGGCCTCCTGGAAGAACCTGGCAGGCTGTGTGGGCGGGCTGATCGGCCTCGCCCTGCACTTCGCCGGACTCGCCGGGTCGTACTGGGTCGTCGTCGTGATCGGCCTCTACGGCGTGGGTGCCCTGGCCGCGCCGCCCGAGCGGATCACCCTGGTGACCGATCCGGAGGAGGAAGCGGGCGCGCTGCGATCCGAGTTGGACGCGCTGGCGCAACGGGTCCGGGGCCTGCGAGTGCCGGACGAGGTAGCGCCGAAGATCGCGGAGATCGCCGAGGTCCTGCGCGGCATGCTCGACCGCCCCCGCGCACTGCGCGCCGACCCGGACGCCCTGCACGCCGTCACCCGGCTCGTCGGCACCGACCTGCCGCTGTCCGTGCAGACCTACCTGAACCTGCCGTGGTGGTACGCAGCCGCACGTGGTTCGGGCACGGAACTGGTGCGGCAGCTGGACTTGCTGCACGCCGACTCGAGGAGGACCGCGGAACGGTTCCACGCGGCCGACGCGCAACGGCAGGCCGACCACACCCGCTACCTCGAGGACCGCGGATAGCTCAGCGATCCGCGTCAGGCGGGATGGCCGGCGTCTTCACACCCCCACCGGCGGGAGCCGGGGTCGCGGCGGGTGCCTCGCTCAGTTCGGCGACGGCCCTGCCGGCGAGCAGGGTGAGCCCGACGACGACCTCGGCCGCTCCGAGCAGGAGCAGCAACGTGGCCGCGGACACCAGGTGGTCGGTCAGCACGCCGCCGAGCAGCACGGCGACCGGGTAGGGACCCTGGCCGAGCAGCCGTCGCGCGCCGAACACGGTCGCCTGCCTCTCCGGCGGGACGCGCTCCTGCCAGATCGCGGTGAGCGGCGCGTTGGTCACCTGCACGGCGATGTTGCGCGCGCAGCCGGACACCGCCCACGCCCACGGCAGCGCGGTCGCCACCAGCGCGACCCTGCCCACCAGACCACCGGCGAGCACCCCGCCGCCGATGAGGAACCGCCGGGGCACCCGGCCTGCGAGCAGGACGACCGCGGACGCACCGAGCAGGAGTCCCGCGGAGCTCGCGATGTTGTAGAGCGCGAGGTTCCACTCCGGGTCGTCCGCGGAGGTGAGCACGAACGCCGTCAGCACGGCCGCGCCCATGCCGTTGAAGAAGTTGTTCCAGGCGAAGGAGAGCTGCAGCCGCCTGAACCTGCGGTCGCGCAGGATGTACCGCACCCCCTCGGCCGCCCCGGCGAACGGGCGCAGCGGCCGTTTCGGTCCGGCCGGGGTGGAGTCCCAGCGGGCCGCCAGTGCCAGGCACGCGGCGACCGTGAAGCTCACGGCGTCGAACAGGAACACGAGCGACGGGCTCGCGAAGCTGTACACGGCGGCGCCGAGCACCGGACCGGCGAACGTCGGCAGGTTCTCGACGAACGACACCATCCCGTTCACCTTGGTGAGGTCCGCCTCGCCGCGCAGTTGCCGCACCGAGGCGGCCAGGCTCACCGAGAGGGCAGCGTCGACGAGGCCGGACAGCGCCACCACCGCGATGATGGCACCGATCACGCCGGGCGTGAGCGACGTGGCGAGCGCCGCGAGCACCAGTGCGCAGCAGGCGAGCGCCACGTCGCAGGTGATGATCACCGCGCGCCGCGGGAAGTGGTCCGCGACCGCCCCCGCCAGCGGCGCGAGGTAGATGCTCGTGACGAACTTCGCGGCGAGCACGAGGGCGAGCGCGGCGGCCTGTCCGGTCGCCGCGTACACCGCCATGCTCAGCGCGAAGGTGGCGGCGCCGGACCCGGTGAGGGACACCACCTGGCCGCCCCACAGCAACGCGAACGCGCGACGACCCATCAGTCGAGCACCGCTCGTCGCAACAGGTGGTGCGCGGAGGACACGAACGTCCGCACACGGTGAACCATGCCCCCCAGCATGAACACAACGTTAGCAAGCACGCGCGCGGAGACGACTCCTAACACCTGCCCCATCGACTGCATCGGTCCGGCGTCCGTGCTTCGAACCCAACCCCCCGCCGCATCACGGCGAGATAACCGAACGGTAACGGCAAGACATACCGACCGAGTACTCGGTCGGTCCTTCTGGTCTGCTCGACGGCATGGACATCGAGAAGGCGATCGCCCGGCTGGACCTGCCGCGGAAGGTCCGGCTGCTCACCGGTTCCGCGCTGTTCGCGCTGCACGCGGAGCCGGAGATCGGCCTGGCGTCGCTGAAGCTGTCCGACGGCCCGACGGGGGTCCGCGGCGCCGAGCTCAGGGGCGGCACGATCGCGTGCGTGCTGCCGAACGCGACTTTGCTCGCCCAGCACTGGGACGTGGCACTGGCGCGCGAGGTCGGTGAGGTGCTCGCGGACGAGGCGGCGGCACAACAGGTCCACGTCGTGCTCGGCCCGACGATCAACCTGCACCGCACGGCGCTCGGCGGCCGGCTCTTCGAGGCCTACAGCGAGGACCCGCTGCTCACCGGCGTCATCGCGGCCGCCTACGTGCGCGGCCTGCAAGGCAAGGGCATCGCGGCGACGCCGAAGCACTACGTGGCCAACGAGTCCGAGACCGAGCGGCGCACGGCGAGCATGGTGCTGGACGAGAAGGCGTTGCGCGAGGTCTACCTCCTGCCGTTCGAGATCGTGGTCGAGGACTCCGCGCCGTGGGCGGTCATGGCGGCCTACAACAACGTCAACGGCATCCCCGCGACCGAGCACACCGAGCTCGTCGAGGGAGTGCTGAAGGGCGAGTGGGGGTTCGACGGACTGGTCATGTCGGACTGGTTCGCCACGAAGTCCACCGCGGCGAGCGCCAACGGCGGTCTCGACCTGGTCATGCCCGGCCCTGGCGGTCCGTGGGAGGACGAACTGGTCGCGGCCGTGCGGGCGGGCGAGGTCGCGGAGCCGGTCGTCGACGACCACCTGACCCGGCTGCTGCTCCTGGCGTCGCGGACCGGGGCGTTCGGCGAGCAGCGCTCGTGGCCCCAGGACCTGCCCGCACCGGACAGCGCGGTGCGCCGGGAGCAGCTGCGCAGGTTCGCGGCAGGTGGCATGACCGTGCTGAAGAACTCCGGCGTGCTGCCGTTGCCGGAGTCCAGTGTCGCACTGATCGGGCGCCACGCGACCGACACCGTCGCGCAGGGCGGTGGTTCCGCCGGTGTCCGGCCACCGCACGTCATCAGCATCGCGGACGGCCTGACCTCGCGGCTCGGCTCCTCGGTGTCCGTTGTGGACGGTGTGGATGTCCGGGTCCGGTACGCCGCTCCCAGCGCCGGGGTGCTGAAGGACATCCGCGCCACGACGTACGACGCCGACGGCCAGGTGCTGGCCACCCGCGAGATGGAGATCGCCGAACTCGCGGCCTATGGCGGCTGGGCGCAGGGCGCCGCGTCGATCGAGGTGTCCGGCGAGGTCGTGCTGGACGAGCCGGCGCGGCTGCTGGTCGGCGTGCGCGGCTTCGGCGACTGGACGATCGACATTGGCGGACGGCAGCACGCCACACTTCTGGCCTGGGCGAACGGCATCGTCGAGGAAGCACTGCTCAAGCCGCCGCACTGGACGGCCGAGGTGCTGCTGTCGCCGGGTGACCGGATCACGGCGCGCGTCCGCGAGGCCAGTGCGCTGGTCGGCCTGATCACCCAGCCGGTCCCCCGCGCTCCCGCCGACGCGATCGGTGCCGCGGTACGGGCCGCACGGGAGGCGGACGTCGCGGTCGTGGTCGTCGGGCTCACCGAGGAGCAGGAGACCGAGGGCTTCGACAAGACCACGCTCGCGTTGCCCGGCGAGCAGGACGCGCTGGTCGCAGCAGTAGCGGCGGCCGCGAAACAAACGGTCGTCGTGGTGAACGCCGCCACGCCGGTGCTCATGCCGTGGCTCGCACAGGTCGACGCCGTGCTGTGGGCCGGACTGCCGGGCCAGGAGGCCGGTGACGCCGTGGCAGCCGCGTTGCTCGGCGACATCGAACCGGCGGGGCGCTTGGTCACGACGTTCCCCCGCTCCGACGCCGACGCCCTGCCGTTGATCCCGTCCGACGGCGAGCTGGTGTACTCCGAAGGCACCGCGATCGGTTACCGGGGCGCATCCGAGCCGTTGTTCTGGTTCGGCCACGGTCTCGGCTACACGACCTGGGAGTACGGGGACGCGCGTACGTCCACTGTGGACGGCGTGCTCGCCTCGGTCTCGGTCGGGCTCACCAACACCGGCGAACGCGCCGGCCGTGAGGTCGTGCAGGTCTACCTCCGCCCGCGAGACGAGACGGTCCGTCTCGTCGGTTTCGCGGTGGCGGACGTCGAGGCAGGGCAGACCGTGCGGGTGGAGGTGCCGTGCGACGCGCGGGCCCAACGGGTCTGGGCGGACGGCTGGCACCCGCTGACCGGCGGTGAGGCGCTGATCGCCCGCGGGCTCGGCGACGTCCGCGTTACCCTGCCCGCTGATCAGGAGTGAGGTGACGCCGTGTCGGTCCCGCCCCGGTACCGGGCCAAGTCGCGGGTGGACGTCTCCGGCGAGGAGTCCAGGGCCAAGGCCGTGGCCGTCGCGACCGAACTGTTCGCGCTGACGGGCTTCAAGGGGACGTCGGTCGCGGCCGTGGCGGCGAGGTCCGGGCTGTCGCAGTCCGGCCTGCTGCACCACTTCCCGAGCAAGGCGGCGCTGCTGACGGCCGTGCTGGAGGAACGCGACCGGCAGGACGGCGATTTCCTGACCGGCGGCGGGGGTCCGCCGCTGGGCTGGGCGGCGTTCGACGCGCTGACCGCCCTGGTGGCGCGCAACTCGGCGCGTCCGCACTTGGTCGGCCTGTTCGTGCGGCTGGCCGCCGAGGCGACCGAACCCGGCCATCCCGCGCACACGTGGGTGCGACGGCATTACAGCGGACTGCGGCGATGGCTGACCGATGCCGTGCGCACCGGTCAGGAACGAGGGGAGATCGCGGCAGCGGCTCCGGTCGACTCGGTGGTGCGCACGACGATCGCCGTGATCGACGGGTTGCAGCAGCAGTGGCTGCTCCAACCGGACGAGGTGTCGATGACGGCGGAGTTCGAGGAGTTCACCCGAACCCTGCGAGCCCGCTGGGCGGGCTGAAGGTCGACCGCAAGGTGGTGGCCCGGTTTCAGTCTGGGGGACCCGTACCGGGCCACCGGTCTTGCGGTAGTTGGCCGACGTGCGCGGTGACTTTTCACACGCCGGCCGGGTTCTGGGGGAACCGGACCCGGCAACTGCGCCGACCCCCACTCCCGGGAGTTCGGGCCCGGCGGCGCAGGTACCGGATCTGGACACAAAGATGACAGGGGGCGTGCACAGATTTCGCCCAGGCCGTGCACAGACCGTCAGGAAGTGCGCGAGGATGGCTGTGCACCCCAAGACCTGGATCATCGAGGAGCGATCGACCTGTGGAGTTCCTGCTGCTCGGCTCGCTGGCGGTACGGCGGGCGGGCACGGTGCTGGAGCTGGGCGGCCCCCGGCAGCGCGCGGTGCTCACCATGCTGCTGCTGCACGCCAACGAGGCCGTCAGCGTCGCACAGCTGACGGACGCGGTCTGGGATTCCCCGCCGGTGTCGCCCGAGTCGAACCTCCGCACCTACGTCGCCGGGTTGCGCAAGGTCCTCGGTGACCGGCTGAAGACCAAGGCCGGCCACGGCTACCAGCTCGTGGTCGAGCCCGGCGAACTGGACCTCGACTCGTTCGACCGGCTGGTGCACGAAGGGGAGGACGCGCTCGCGGACGGCGACACGGAGGCCGCGGCTGGCCTGTTCGGCCAGGCGCTGGCCAGGTGGCACGGCATCCCGACCGCCGAGCTGAACGCGGGCCCGTTGCTTCGCGCGGAGTTCACCCGGATCCAGGAACGCCGGCTCACGGCCGTCGAGCGGTTCGCCAAGGCGTCGCTGGAACTGGGCCGGTTCGACGACGTGATCGACCGGTTGCGGCGGGAGACGGCACTGCACCCGCTGCGCGAGGAGCTCTGGGCGCTGCTGATGCTGGCCCTGGACCGCTCCGGCCGCCGCAACGAGGCACTCGAGGCCTACGCGACGGCCCGCAGGCACATGATCGAGCAGGTCGGCGTCGAGCCCGGAGCGCGGTTGCGCCAGTTGCAGCAGGTGGTCCTCGAAAGCCGGGTGCCCTCTCCCGCGGCCTTGAGCGCGCACCGCCAGCTGCCGATGGACATCGCGGAGTTCACCGGGCGCGAGTCCGAGCTGCGGCGGCTGTGCGAGCCGGGACCGCAGACCACCGTCGTGATCTCCGCGATCGAGGGCATGGCCGGTGTCGGCAAGACGAAACTGGCTGTGCGCGCGGCCCACCGGCTCGTTCAGCATTACCCGGACGTGCAACTGTGGGCCGACTTGCACGGCTTCGACGCCGACGAGCTGCCCGCCGACCCGTCCGCCGTGCTGGAGAGCTTCCTGCGGCTGCTGGGCGTGCCCGGCGGGCAGATCCCGGAGTCGCTGGAGGAACGGGCGGCGCTCTACCGCGACCGGCTGACGGGCAAGCGCACGCTGGTGCTGCTCGACAACGCCGCCGGTGAGGACCAGGTGCGGCCGTTGCTGCCCGGCGGTTCCAGCTGCATGGTCCTGATCACCAGCCGTCGCACGCTGCTGCGGCTGGACGGCGCGCAGTCGGTCCTCCTCGACGTCTTCACGTCCGGCGAGGCACTCGCGCTGCTCTCCCGGATCGCCGGCGAGGACCGGGTGAGGGCCGATCACGAGGCCGCGGAACGGATCGCGGAGCTGTGCGGGCACCTGCCGATCGCCGTCGCGCTCGCCGCGAAACGCCTGGCCCGCCGTCCACAGTGGACGATACAGGACCTGGTGGACCGGCTCGAACGGGGAGGAGGCCTCGGCACCAGGGGCGTGTTCGACCTCTCGTACCAGGCGTTGCCGGAGAACCAGAGGCGCCTGTTTCGCCTCCTCGGACTCCACCCGGGAGAAGACGTCACCGCCGACTCGGCCGCCGCACTCGCCGGGCTGACCGCGTACGAGGCGGGCGACCTGCTGGAGACGCTGCTCGACGAACACCTGCTGCAACAGCACACTCCCGGCCGCTACAGCCTGCACGACCTGTTGCGCGCATACGCCGTCGAACAGGTCATGGCCGCCGACCCGCCGCCCGCCCGTGCGCTGGCGCGGCGCCGGGTGCTCGACTGGTACGTGCACACGTCCTGGCACAGCGCGCAGCAGCTCAACCCGCAGCGCAAGCTGGAGATCGGCCCGCCTGACCCGGCTGTGCACCCGCGCACGTTCGCGGACCGCGACGAGGCCCTGCTGTGGTGCGACACCGAACGCGCGAACCTCGTCGCCGCGATCCGCGACGCCGCCCAGCACGAACTGCCCGAGCAGTGCTGGAGCCTCGCTCAATGCCTGTGGGACTTCTTCAACCTGCGCAAGCACTGGGCGGACTGGATCGACACGCACGGCGTGGCGCTGGCCGCCGCACGGTCGGTCGGCGACCGCGACGCCGAGGGCCGGATGCTGATCACGCTGGGCATCGCGCTGCGCGAGGTCCGGCGGCACGACGAGTCCATCGACTGCAACCAGCAGGCGCTCGCGATCTTCCGCGCGACCGGCGACAGGTCTCGGCAGGTGCCGACGCTCAACAACATCGGCATCGTGCACATGGTGCAGGGCCGCACCGAGGACGCGCTGGCGTGCTACGAGCAGTGCGCCGAGATCGCCCGGGAGCTGGGCGACCTGCACACGGAAGCCGTGACGCTGAACAACATCGCGCTGCTGCACGCCGACGCGGGCCGGTTCGACGTCGCGCTGGCGCGGTACCTGCGGGCGCTGGAGATCCGCGCGGACATCAAGGACCCGTACAGCGAGGCCATCCTGCTCAACAACATCGGCGAGGTGTACCGGGGGCTGCTCGACTTCACCGAAGCCGTGTCGTACGTCGAACGGGCGCTGGAGACGTTCCGGGCGATCGGTGACCTCTACGGGCAGGCCGAGTCGCTGGACAACCTCGGGCTGGCGCTGGACGGCCTCGGTGATCGCCGTGGCGCGGAGAAGTGCTGGCTGGAGTCCGTGACCCTGTTCGAGGAACTGGGCGAGCCCAAGGCCGACGAGGTCCGTTCACGTCTGTGACCGGCCGATCAAGCAAAGTGCGATCCGTGCCGTATCGCGTTTCTCCAGCCTGTTCCGAACAGCCCTCGGGCGAGTTCGCCACAACTGCAGACGTGAGGACACGGCATGAAGGATCTCTCATTCGACCCTGACGACCTGGAGCTCGGCGACCTCGCGGTCACCTCCCTGCGCGACTCGGTCGCGTTGCCGGAGTCCGGTGCGTCCGGTGGCGCGTCGTCGTGCTCGTGCGGCAGCTCGTCGTGCAGCAGCTGTACCCAGCCTCCCGTCCAGAACGCATGAGCGATCGCGTGCAGGGAGAAACAGCGCCATACGCACTCGTGCGCCTGGCGGCCCTGCCGCACCCGGACGGCGCTGCGGCGGCAGCGCCGTTCCGGCGGGCGGTGGAGGCCCTGGCGGCGGTGGAAGCCTCGCTGGTGTCGCTGGCCGGCCCGGTGTCGGACCTGTTGCACGACAGCGCCGGCACGCACCCCGGCTCCTACCACCGCACCGTCGTGCTGCCGTTGCGCCGCGACGTCCACAACGGACGGTCGCCCCGCCCTTCGCTGCGCGCCGAGGCCGACTCGCTGGTGCCGCGCTTCCCGCAGCTCGGCGAGTGGCTGGCCGCGACGGACCAGCGGACCGCGCTGACCGAGGAGGTCGAGCGGCTGCTGCCGGACGCGCTCGCCGCCGAACGCGAGGTGCTCGCGACGTTGTGCGGCAACGAGTCCCTGCGGAAGGCGGCCGTCTTCAGCGGCCGAGACCTGTGGCAGGGGCTCGCGCGGGCGGGCACCGGTGACAAGCGTTCCCGCAAGGCCGAACCGGCGGTGCTGCGCTACGCCCTGCGCGCGACGTCGAAGACCAGTCCCCTGTCCTGGTACGCGTCGGTCGGCTGGGCCACCTGGTCCCCCGACACGCCCACGCCCGACTGGGGCACACCGGTCGCCGTCACACGGGTCAACCAGGTGCTGCTGTCGCGGTTGACCGCGGCCCTGCTCGCCGACCGCGCGCACCTCCTCGACCACCCGCACCGCCTCGCCCCCGACGTGCACCTCGACGGCGGCCGGCTGAAGTTCCGCCGTGACGTTCCCGCTCGGGGCCCGTTGCGGGCGTACGTCGGCATCCAGGAGGACGTGGAACTGGCGTCGAGCGCGCCGCTGCAGTTCCTCATCGGCCTCACCGGCGCAAACCCCAAGGGCATCAGCCCCTCCGAACTCGCCAGCGCGCTCGCCACCCGGCTGCCCGACGGCGAGTCCGACCGCGCGCAGCACTACGTGGCGTTGCTGCTCGACATCAAGCTCCTCGTGCCGGTGCTGCCGATGGACCCGCAGGATCCCGCCGCCTGTCCCGCGCTGGCCTCGTGGCTGCGCGACACCAGGCGTCCCGAACTCGCCGACCGAATCGTGTCGATCTACCGCGACACCCTGGCGTTCGCCGAGATCGGCGCCGCGCAACGGCCTGCCGCGCTCGCCGCACTGTTCGCGGCCTGGGAGGAACTGGGTTCGGTCGCCGGGGTCGACCTGAGCGGCGTGACGCCGTTGAGCGAGGACGTCGTGCTTCCCCAGTCGAATCGGCTCGGCCGTGCGCACGGCTACGACGGCGTGCGGTCGCTGGCCGGCCTGACTCCGCTGCTGATGCTGTTCGACCGGCACCTCGCGATCCGGCGGCACTCGCGCGACCTGTTCGTCACGAACTTCGGCCGCGGCGGATCTGCCCGCCTCGCCGAGTGCGCACCGCTGATGCACGAGGCCATGTCCGGTGCGCCGACCGGTGGTCTCGGAGCGAGCCGCGCGCAGGTCGCCGATCTGGTGCGGGACGGCGTGATCACCGACGAGGTCGTCACCGCCGCCGCGGACCTGCTGCCCTCGTGGATGAAGACCAGGCCGGTCTCGTACTCGTTCTTCGCCCAGCCGTCGCCGGACGGCCTGGTGGTCAACCACGTCTACGACGGGTTCGGCCGTTTCCCGGGCCGGTTCCTCGACCTGCTGCCGCCCGAGGCCTACGCGACCGTCCGGGCCACTTTGGACGGTGTGTTCCCGCGCGGGTTCGCCGAGTACCGGCCGGTGCAGGGCTTCAACCCGAACCTGCACCCGCTGCTCGGGCGCGCCGAGATCGGCGAGGACCCGCACTGGGCCGACCACACACCGGACGCGCTGGACATCTTCCACGACCAGGAGAACGACGAGCTGCGGCTGCGGCGCCGGGACAACGGCGCGGTGCTGGACGTGCTGTACCTCGGTTACCTCATGCCGATCTCGCTGCCCGACCGCGTCGCCGCCCTGCACGCCGACCTGTCGTGCGGTGCGGCCGACCTCTCGCCGTTGCAGCCCGTCGAGGTTCGCGGTGACGTGCGGGTCGCTGATCGGCTGCGCTACCGCGATGTCGTGCTCGGCCGGCGTTACTGGGACTTCCCCTCCGCCGCCTTGGAAGAGGCGTTCTCGTCCGTCGCCGGTGCGACCGCGCTGCGCGCCCGGTACGGCATGCCCGCGCAGCTGTTCGCGGGCATGGGCGGCGTCATCACCTCCCGCGAGGACTTCGAGGCGCGGGTGAACGGCCCGAAACCGCAGTACGCCGACCTCACCAACGCACTGCACCTGCGCTGCCTGCCGCGCCTGACCCCCCGCTACGGCGACCACGTCCGGCTGACCGAGGCACTCCCGGTGCCGTCCGGGCAGGTGCTGGAGGTCGTCGCGGAGACCTACCGGAGGGCTGGATGACCGACGTCGTCTGCTACTACCACGACCCGATCAAGGCACCGCTGCTGCGCGACGGCGTCCTGCCCGCTCTCGCCGCCACCGAAGCCGCCTTCTCCGACGTCACGGGCCACGTGGAACGCCACTGGCTGCACGGCCCGCACGTGCGGGTCGTGCTGTTCGGCCCGTCCTCGCCGACGGCGGCTTCGCTGCTGGCGACCCTGCTGCGCTCCTACCTGGCCGCTCATCCGTCCACTGTGGAACTGTCCGAGGCCTCCCTGCTCGCCCACGCCGAGTCCGCGGCCGTCGCCGAACTGCTCCTGCCGCCGTTCACCCCGTTCCACCCCAACAACTCCGTGCGCATCGAGCCGACCGACGACACGCGTCTGCGTTCACTCCTGTCAGAGGCGCACATCGCCGTGCGCGCCGAAGGCCTCCGGCTGGGCGTTCCGGCCTTGCGCCACTCCCTCTCCGTGCCTCGCGCGACCCTGGCGCTGACCGCGATGGCCGTCCACGCCAGCCGTTACCCAGGCGGCCTGCGGTACGGCTACCACTCGTTCGTCTCACACGTCGAGGACTTCCTGCTGGCGAACGACCCCGATGGCACCATCCGGTCCAAACTGGACTCGATCTGGACCGCGAACGCCTCCGCCGCGTGCGCTTTGGTCGAACAGGTGGCGCTGGGCCACCCGACCACCCACCTGGAAGCGGCCTGGCAGACCTGGACCATCGCCCTGCGCCTGACCGCCCAGGAACGCTACGACGCGGGCCTGCTCACCGCGGATCCCAACCCCCGCCACGGCGAACGCGCCTACGAGATCGGCGACGAGGACGCGATCCGGCGTTACAACTACGGCGAGCGGACGAAGTTCAGCGACTACCACACGGCGATGTGGACCGTGGACCTCTCCGACCCGGCGATCGCGCGCGCGATGGCCGTCTACCGCGTCGGCACCAACGTCCTCTACCAGCTGCTGGCGATCTGCGACGTCACCCCGATGGAGCGCTACGCCGCGGCCCACCTCCTCGCCAACGCCGCACAGCAGGTCCTGGGCACCACCTGGGCCGAGCAGTTCGCCGCACTGCCGAAGGCCGGGTGAAGCGCGTGCTCGTGCGACTGCGCCCGGTCGTCCAGGCCACGCAGACCGCCGACGGCCTGCACCTGCGCGGCTGGGCCTCGAGCTGCACGCTCTCCGGCGGCTCCGGCCTGTGGAAGGTGTGGCAGCGCCTGGCCCCGCAGTTGGAGACGGGACTTCCGCGTGCCTCCCTGGAGGTACCGGAAGGCACTGCTCCGGCCGTGCGGGCCGCGGTCACGCTGATCCTGGAACAGTTGTGGGAGCACGACATGCTGGTCGAGATGCCTTCGTGGGGTCCGGACGCGCCTGCTGCGGAGGTGGCGGCCTGGCTCGAGTCGGCGGCCGCGGAACCGGTGGAGGCCTGGCGCCGGCTTCGCGAGGCCGTGGTGGTCGTGGCGGGCCACGGGGTGCTGGAGGACGTGGCCGTCCGGGCGGCGGAGGCGGTGGGGCTGGCGGTTCAGCGGTCGAAGGCCGGTGACCGCGAACTCGTCGTGTCCGCGGGAGATCTCGTTGTCGTGGCGGGTTGTGGGACCGATGTCGGCTACGTGCTGCCACCGACCGCAGAGGGTTTTTTTTCGGTCAACACTGAAGTCACTATGCGTACCGCCGCACGGCTCGGTGTGACGGGCGAACCGCCCGAGGTCCTGGCCGCACTCATCGGATCCGCCGCCGTGCACCGCCTCGTCTGCGCTCTCGCCGGGCTGCCGGACCCGGCCTCGGAACTCGCCACGGGCACCTACCCGATGGCACTGGTAGCCCACGCCGATCCCCTCAGCGCCACCTACCACCCACTCCTGCAAGGCGCTCCCCCGTCAGACCCGTGGCGAGCCTTCGAAGCCCTCACCGACCACGAACTCGGGCCGGTCGACACCCCGGTGTTCGGCCCCCTCCCCCAGGTCCCGGCGAACCTCGCCACCTCGGGAGACGCACTGGGCATCGGCACCACGGCCGACAGCGCCCGCCTCAACGCCGCCCTCAACGCCCTCAAGTCCGACGGCGTGATCGGCATCGACGAGACCCACGCTCGAGGCGCCGCCCTCCGCCTGGCCGCACGCCACCACCGGGGCGAACCGGCCGACGCCCACGAGTGGACCAGCGACCCGACCGCACACAGGTGGTGGAAGGCGTTGACCGCGAGGTTCGGCATTCCCGCCGTGGTCAGGACCGAACGCCTCGCACCCGGCGTCCACAAGGCGGAGATCAGCAACGGTCAGCGCGTTCTCGCGTGGGCGGTCGAAGCGACGGCCGCGGACGCGGTGGCCTTCGCAGCCCTCGCCGCCACCGGGTACGCCCAGGCGGGCCGCACCGGCACCGCCCACCTCAACGGCGCCGCCCCGCTCACGCCCGCCGACCACCCCGACTGGGTCACCCGGCAATGGCACTGGCCCGCCGACGTGCGGGACCGCGAAGAACGGCTCCAGCAAGCGATCGCGATGCTGCCCGGCGTCAGGATCCGGCCGCTCCGGCTGGACCCGGAACTCCGTGCCGCCGGCCTCAGGGCGTACCGATGACCCGCATGGACGGCGGCCTCACCCTCATCGGCCCGACCGCCGGTGTCTGCGTCGACTGCGCGGAGACCGCGCGGCTCGCAACGGCCAAAGCGCCCCGCGACGTGCGGCTCAAAGGTCTGGTCGCACCGGCGTTCCAGCCCTTGGTGACCGCACTCGAAAACCAGCGCCACGACACCGTGATCGCCATCCGCACCGACCTGGGACTGGTGTCCACCCACCGGATCACGCCTGGGAACTGCTGTTCCCCGGCACCCGCGGCCAACGAGGAGACCAAGACCCCCAACGGCGAACTCCGCACCCCGGACAGGAGCGCCGGGCTGAAGGACGCCGTGGTCGACTTCCGGCACGGCCCGGTCACCGCACTGTTCCGCACGGGAGACCTGCCGCTCGCCACGGTCACCGCCGAACTCGACTCCCACACCGCCGGCTACGGCCGCACCACGTCGTTCGAAGAGGCCGAACGCGTGGCCCTCTTCGAAGCGGTCGAACGCCGCAACGGCATGCGGCCACGCCACCCGGACCCGAGGGAAGCCTCGTTCGCCGAACTGGGACCGGACCAGGCGCTCGACCCGCAACGCCTGGGCCTCAACGACTTCGGCAACACCTACCACCCGGACCTGAAGATGCGCTGGGCGGAAGGCTGGTCGTACACCCGGCGCGGGCCGGTCCGGGTACCGGAACAGGTCGCGTACTGGGCCGCGCACACACCGGCGGAGCAGCGGTTCGTCCACGAGACGTCCAACGGCTGCGGGCTCGGCAACAGCCTGACCGAAGCGGTGCTGCACGGCCTGTTCGAGGTGGCCGAACGCGACGCGTTCCTGATGGCCTGGTACGCCCAGACGTCGCTGACCAGGATCACACTCCCACCGGACCCGTTGCTGCACCACCTCGCCGACCGGCTCGAGGAACTCGGCTACGAGCTGCTGTTCCTCAACGCCACCAACGACCTGGGCATCCCGGCCGTGCTGACCCTGGCCAGGACCACCGGGGAGGGCCTGCCCCAGGCGTTCTTCGCCGCCGGCGCCGGCCCGGACCCGGTGAAGGCCCTGCGGTCGGCCGCCGTCGAGGTGGCCGTGGACGTCGAGGCGTTCGCCGATCGCGCGAGGGCGAATCCGGAGAACTACCGCAGAGAACGCCTGCTGCGCCTTCTCCACGATCCGACACTGGTCCGGAGCATGGACGACCACGTCGCCGTCAACACCCTGCCGGAGGCGAGGGAGCGGTACGCGAACCTGGTCAGCGACGACCCGCCCGAAACCCTCCACGATCAGCGAAACCACACCGACCTGCGTGATCTGCTCGACCGCTACACGGAGGACCTCCGCGGCCAAGGCCTGGAGCTGATCGCGGTCGACCAGTCGGACCCGCACACCACGAACACCCTCGGGCTGCACTGCGCCAAGGTCGTCGTGCCGGGCACGCTGCCCATGACGTTCGGCCACCTGCACCGCCGGACGACAGGCCTGCCCCGCCTCGGCAGCACTGCCGGCCATCCCCACCCGTTCCCCTGAACCACCGTTGGAGCAGCTGTGACCTGGACCGGCCTGCACTGCAGGGTGAACTGGAACCGAGCGGACCTCGACGCCTTCATCGCCGACGCCCTGGCCCCCGTGATGGCCGGCCAGGAGTGGTACTTCCTGCGCTACTGGGAGACCGGCCCACACCTCCGCGTCAGGATCAAGAACGCGCAGAACGCCGACAAACTCGAGGTACAACTGCGGGAACTCATCGCGGCGCAGGACTTCGAGCAGCAGCAGGGAGAACCGGACTGGCTCCCGCACGGTGACGTCCGTGAGGCCGAGTACGTCCCGGAGACCGAACGGTACGGGGGCGCGCGAGCACTGCCGATCGCCGAAGAAGTCTTCTGCCACAGCACAGGCGTGGCGGTCGCCGTGCTCAAGGCGACCCGCACGGACAGCGCCCGCCTCACCGCCGCCATCGACCTCACGATCGCCACGGCGAAAGCGCTCGAGCTGAACCTGCCCCAGGCCGCGAGCTGGTTGCGCAGCCTCGGTTCCGGCTGGCGCAACGTCCGGGAACAGGCGCCCGTGCCCACCATCGGCTCCCAGCACGCCGCGAACCAGCTCCTGGCCAAGCGAGGCCGTGACCTGGCCGCGCGCTGGCACCGCGAGCCGCGAGGCGCGGTGGCCCACTGGCGGACCACGATCAACGAGGCCAAGCAACAGCTCGACGTCTGGCTGCCGTACGTCTGGGCGTCACAGCTGCACATGCTGCTCAACCGCATGGGCATCACCCCCAACGAAGAGCGCATGATCTGCTGGACCACCGCGGCCGCCGCCATGTCCCCCGACGGCCTGACGGACTTCCACGACGACGGCGAGACCGCACCGGACCGCCGCTACCTGGAGGCGAGCAAGTTCCTCCCGGGCTTCCACGACCAGCTCCCCCGCAAGAACGCGGCTCCCCGCCAGTCGTGGCCGTCCACCACCTCACTGCCCTCCACAGTGGACACCGACACGCTCAGAGCCCGCAGGACCAGCCGCGACCTCACCGGCGACCTGAACGCCGAACAGCTCGGCACCCTGCTGTGGAACGCCATGTCGCCGAAGGACGGCAGGTGGCCGTACCCGAGCGCCGGAGCCCAGTACTGCGCCAGGATCAGGCTCATCGCGCTGGACGTCGACGGCCTGGCCCGCGGCCGGTACGAGGTCAACGAGGTCGAGCGCGCCCTGACGTGGTTCGGCGAGGCGCCGTCGATCGACGACCTGGAAGCGACCTCGATGTGGTTCGGCCCCGGCACCACCGAACTGGCTGGAACCCCAGCCGTGCTGGCCCTCTACATCAGACTCGGCGCACTGCGACAGACGTACGGCCTGCGAGCGCTCAGGTTCGCGTTCACCGAGGCCGGGCACCTCGCCCAGAACCTCACCGTCACGGCGGCGAACCTGGGCATCCGCACGGGGCTGGTCGGCGGGTTCTACGACGACATCGCCCACGACGTCATCGGTCTCGACGGCGTGAACGACGCTCTCGTCTACTTCCTGCCGCTGGCCTCAAATCTCGACTGAGTCCAGCAGGACGTCCACCGCCGGCTCGATCGCCGCCGCCGCCCGCGCGTCCCGGAACCGGCGCTCGATGCCGAGATCGCGGCGGAAGGCCGCGTCCCCGCACACCTTCATCGCCAGGTCCGTCACCGCGACGGCGGCCTCGGTCGCGGTGACCGCCAGCAGCCGGACGCGGTCGGCGGACCGTTCCGGATGCCACGTCACCGCGGACAGCGTGTCGTTGTACAGCACCCGGAGCGCGTCGGTGCGCAGCCGCATCCGGGCCAGGTCGGACCGGGTGCGCGGATCACCGCCGCCGAGGTGCCCGACGGCCGCCGCCAGCGAGCCCTCCATCAGCCCCAGCGACACCGCGGCCCCCAGCACCATGAACCACGGGAACGCCAGCTCCTCCGACCACAGCCGGTTCGACGCGGGCACTCGCACGGGATCCGCCTCCACACAGGTGGCGACGGTGCCTCGCAGGCCCATCCCGGCGTGATCGGCCGGGACCAGCAGCCCCGGTGCCTCCGCGGGGACGAGCCACAACGCCGTGCCGCACGACCAGACGTAGCTGTCCGCCTCGCCGGCCGCGATCACCCAGCTCTTGCACGCCCGCACCTGCACGACATCGCCGTGCGTCGACATCTCGCCGGACGGACCGAAAGCCGCCAGCGTCGACAGGTGCCGGCCCGCCGCGATCTCGGTCCGCAACCAGTGCGGGCCCGAGCGGTCGAGCACGGCGGCCGCGGAGTAGTGCGAGCGCAGCACGGAAGCCGTTGCGCCGCAGACCTTGGCGACCTCCTCGACCACCCTGCCGGCCGACCGGGCGTCCTGGCCTCCCCCGCCGGCCGTGCGGGAGATCGTCATGCCCAGCAGGCCCCGCGCGCCCAGGGCGTTCACGGCGGCGCGCGGGAACCTGGAGTGCTGGTCGACGTCCGCGGCGTTCGGTGCCACCACGGTCTGCACGATGCGGAGCAGGTCCGCCCGGTACGTCACGTCGGCGGGTAGAGCGAGTAGGAGGGGAAGTTGCCGTACGGCCGTTCGTCGGGCGGGCCCTCGGTGACGGCGTGGACCAGCAGCGAGCCGCCGACGAACGCGCCGCGCCAGGAGGCGCCGCGACCGCCGAACACCTCGTCCCGGTCACCCCTCGACCGGGGCTTGTTGATGCCGACCTTGAACGCCTGCACGTCCTCGCTCAGCCGCCGCGCGGTGGCCTCGTCGTCGCAGGCCAGAGACGCGACCAGCGCGCCGTTCGAGGCGTTCATCGCGGCCAGCAGCTCGGCCTCGGTGTCGACCAGGACGATCGTGTCGACCGGCCCGAACGGCTCGGCGTGGTGCAGCACCGACGAGCGCGGCGGGTCGAGGATCGCGACCGGCGCCAGGTACGCGGCGGTCTGCTGGCCCGGCAGGAACCGGCCGGAGTCCGCCGTTCCCCGGTACAGCGGCACCCCGCCGGCCCGGATCGCCTCGTCCACGACGTCGCCGAGCTCCTTGGCCTTCGCGTCGTTGATCAACGGTCCGAAGTCGAGCTCCGGCGGCTCGTCATCGGGTGCGGCGACGGCGAGCGGGTGCCCGAACCTCACGTCCCGCACCGCGGGCAGGTAGACGTTGAGGAACTCGTCGAACAGCGACCGCTGCACGACGTACCGCGGGTAGGCGGTGCAGCGCTGCTTGCCGTAGTCGAACGCCTTGCGGATCTGCGTGCCGAGCATCTCCCAGGAGTCGGTCTCCCACACACCCCAGCAGTTCAGGCCCTCCTGCTCCAGCACGTGCCGCCGGTTGGAGTCGACCAGGCGCGTCGCGATGGAGCTGCCGACGTCGCGACCGCCCACAAAGGACACGCAGCCCAGGAATGACGACCCGGCCAGCACCGGCGCGAGCTCGCTCCCGCTGCCGGACACGAGCGTCAGCGGCAGCCCCGACCGGACGGCCAGCGCGGTCGCCAGCGTCAGGCAGCTGACACCGCCGTCCGTCGGTGCCTTGGCGATGACGGCGTTGCCCGCCAGCACCTGCACCAGCATCGCGTGCATCAGCACGCTCA
The DNA here is from genome assembly GCF_024648825.1 of Lentzea californiensis. Lineage (GTDB taxonomy): Bacteria > Actinomycetota > Actinomycetes > Mycobacteriales > Pseudonocardiaceae > Lentzea > Lentzea californiensis. Next base: position 30,775 of record NZ_JANBBE010000009.1, on the reverse strand, counting down.
TCGGGTAGTTCCACGAGGCGATGTTGCTGACCGGGCCGTTCAGCGGCGAACGGCCGGCCAGCATCGAGTCGATCTCCTCGACGTACCAGCGCACGCCCTCGATGCAGCGGTCGACGTCGGCCGTGGCGAGCCGCCACGGCTTGCCTATCTCCCACACCAGCAACAACGACAGCAGGTCGCGGTGCTCGGTGAGTGCGTCCAACGCCTCCGACACCCGCGCCTTGCGGTCCGCCAGGGACACGTTGCGCCACTCGATGTGCTGGTCGACGGCCGCGACGACCGCCCGTCCCGCGACGTCGAAGTCGAGGAACGGCGGGCCCGCGATGGTGGAACCGTCGACCGGACTGGTGGCGGGCACCGGTTCGCCGGAACGACTCCACTCGCCGCCGAAGTGGTTGAGCAGCCGATCGTCCTGGAAGGCCTCGGGTGCAACGGACACGCATCGCGCGTACACGTCGTTCCACGAGGTTCCTGGCTTGAGGATCAACGACATCGGAGCGCCCTCCCGGATGCTTGATCAGCGGTTTTGCACGTGCTGCCAGCCGAAACGGCCCTTGATGCACAGGTTTCCGTGCGTGACCGTGCTTTCGTGCGGCGACGTGACCTTCACGATCTCGTTGTCCTGCACGTGCAGGGTGAGGTTGCACCCGACCCCGCAGAACGTGCAGATGGTCGTGGTCTGCGTCTGGGCCTCTTCGTCCCAGGTGCCGTCCTCGCGCTTGTCGTGCTCGCGCTTGAAGCTCAGCGCACCCGTCGGGCAGACCTCGATGCAGTTCCCGCAGTAGACGCAAGCGCTTTCGGGTAGCGGGGTGGAGAACTCCGTGGAGATCCGCGAGTCGAAGCCGCGGCCGGCCACCGAGATCGCGAAGGTGTTCTGCCACTGGTCGCCGCACGCGTCGACGCACTTGTAACACAGGATGCACTTGCCCAGGTCGCGGACGTACAGCGGATTGTCCACTTTGATCGGTTGCCGCACGGTGGCGGCGGTCTGGCCGTCGGGTTCGTCGTGCTCACCCGCCCGGCGGTCGTCCCGGTCGTCCGACGGCGGTGCCGGCGGGCCGAAGCGGGAGGGGTCGGCACCGCACGCGGACATCCACTCGTCCACGTGCGGCGTGGTGGAGAGGTCCGACGCGGACCCGAGAAGTTCCAGCACCAGCTTGCGGCTGTGCTTCGTGCGCTCGGACTCCGTGTGCACGACCATGCCCGGCTCGACCTTGCGCGAGCACGACGGCACGAGCGTGCGGGCGCCCTCGACCTCGACCATGCAGACGCGGCAAGCGTTTGCCGGCTTCAGGGTGTCGCCGTAGCAGAGCGTCGGGATCGACTTCCCCTTGGCGGTGCAGGCGTCCAGGATCGTGGCGCCTTCCGGCACGCGCACGGACTCGCCGTCCAGGGTCAGCTCGACCAGGCGCTTCGGCAGGCCGATCTCGACGATGGTCATGACCTGGCCTCCTCTTGCCCGAATGATTCAATACAGCCCAACCGGTCGAGGGCTGACTCGATGGCGTTCCAGGCTGTCTGGCCCAGACCGCAGATGGACGAGTCGCGCATGACCTGCCCGACCTCCCGCAACAACTGGAGATCCTCCGCGCTCGTGCTGAGCGGGCGTTTGCCCACCAGCCGGTGCATCGCCTCCTCCTGGCGCACGGTGCCGATCCGGCACGGCACGCACTGACCGCACGACTCGTCGCGGAAGAACGCGGCGATGCGCAACAGGAAGCTGCCCAGGTCGGCCGTGTCGTCGAGCACCAGCACGACTCCGGAGCCGAGCGTGGTGTTCGCCGCCCGCGCGTCCTCCATGGTGAGCGGCAGGTCGAGCTCGTCCGGGCGGACGAACCCGCCTGCCGCCCCGCCGAGCAGTACCGCTCGCAGCTCCCGGCCTGGCGGCACGCCACCCGCCAGGTCGAGGAGTTCCCCGAGCGTGGTGCCGAACGGCACCTCGTACACGCCCGGACGACTGACGTTGCCCGACAGGCAGAACAGCTTCGGGCCCGCCGAGCCGGAGGTGCCGATGCGGGTGTAGGCCTCGCACCCCTCCGTGAGGATCACCGGCACGTTGACCAGCGTCTCCACGTTGTTGACCACCGTCGGTTTGCCGAAGAGCCCCGACTCCACCGGGAACGGGGGCTTCGACCTCGGTTCACCGCGGAAGCCCTCGATGGAGTTGAAGATCGCCGTTTCCTCGCCGCAGATGTACGCGCCCGCGCCGCGGCGGATCTCGATGTCGAACGAGAAACCCTCGTGGCCCATGATGTTCTCGCCGAGGTAGTTGCGCTCGCGAGCCCTGGCGATGGCGTTGCGCAGCAGGTGCAGCGCCTGCGGGTACTCGCCGCGCAGGTAGAGGTAGCCGCGCGAGCAGCCGGCCGCGAACCCGGCGATCGTCATCGACTCGATCACCGCGTACGGGTCACCCTCCATCAGCAGGCGGTCCTTGAACGTGCCGGGCTCGCTCTCGTCCGCGTTGCACACCAGGTAATGCGGGCGCACGGGCTGGCGGGCGGTCGCGTCCCACTTGCGTCCCGTCGGGAACGCCGCACCGCCGCGGCCCATCAGCTTGGCGTCGGTGACCTCGCGGATCACCCCGGACGGCCCCAAGAGGAGTGCCGTCCGCAACGCCGCATAGCCGCCCGTCGCCCGGTAGTCGTCGAGCGACTCCGGGTCGACGACGCCGACCCGCTCGAGCAGCCGCAGGCCGGGGGAACCGGCCTGCGGTACCTCCGCACGCCCACCGTCCACGTGGGAGGGACCGGCGGCCGCCACCGCGAGCACCTCCTCGGCGGTGGTGGGCGCCAGGAGCTGCTCCGCCGCCACCTCCCCCGCCTCGAACGCGAGCGCGACCGGAGCCTTCTCGCACACCCCGAGACACGGGCTGCGCAACCAGCCGCTCTTCGCCCCCGCCGGACCGAGCTCGCCGGTCAGCCTGTCGCACAACGACTTCGCGCCGTTGACCTGGCAGGCCAGGTCGACGCAGACGTGCACGACCTTCGCCGGCCGTTCGGACAGCGAGAACAGCGAGTAGAAACTCGCCACCCCGTACGCCTCGGCCGGAGGAACGTGCAGGACGCGGCAGATGTGGTTCAGCGCGCCCTGGCTGATCCAGCCGACCCTGTCGTTGACCGCGTGCAAAGCGGGCAACAGCTGGTCCCGGCCCATGCCGGTGAACAGGTCCACGACGACGCGTTCGGCCTCGGACGGCTCGACGTCGAGCAGTTTGAGATCCACTCAGCCCACCTTCACCGGAAGCTTGTCGATGCGGATTGCCGCGGCCTTGTACTCGGCCGTTCCCGCGATCGGGCAGGTCGCCTCGATCGTGAGCACGTTGACGTCGATCTCGTCCGGGAAGTGGAACGTCATGAACACCAGGCCCGGCGTCAGTCCGTCGTCGATCCGCACCGGCGCCTGGATCTGCCCGCGCCGGCTGGTGATCTGCACTTCCTCGCCCGCGGCGACCCCGAGCGTCTCGGCGTCCTGCGGGCACAGGTCGAGCGTCTCGCCCATGCGCAGCGGCGACTCGAACCCGGCCGACTGCACACCGGTGTTGTAGGAGTCGAGCCGCCGCCCGGTGGTGAGCCGGAACGGGAACTCGTCGGTCAGCTCGTCGACGGGCGGGCTGTGCGGCACCGGCGAGAACGTCGCGGGCATGCCGCGCTTCACCGGGTCCTCCTCCCACAACCGGCCGTGCAGGAAGCTGGGTTCGAGGGAGTCCTCGTCCGGGCACGGCCACTGGATGCCGCCGAGCTCCTCGAGCCGGTCGTAGGTCATGCCGGTGTGGATCGGTGACAGGCTGCGCAGCTCGTCCCACACGTCCTGGCCGGTCTTGTGCTGCCAGTCCGCGCCGAGCCGCGTCGCGATCTCGCCCATGATCTCGATGTCGTCGCGCGCACCCTCGGGCGGAGTGAGTGCTTTCCTGACTCGCTGAACCCGGCGCTCGCTGTTCGTGAACGTGCCGTCGGTCTCGCACCAGGCCGCGGCGGCGGGCAGCACGACGTGCGCGAGCTGCGCGGTCTTGGTGAGGAAGATGTCCTGCACCACGACGTGGTCCAGGTTGGACAGTCGCTTGATCGTGTGCTCGCAGTCGGCCTCGGACTGCACGGGGTTCTCGCCGACGATGTACACGGTGGTCATGTCACCGCGTTCCATCGCCTCCAGCATCTGGGTGAGGTTCCAGCCCTTGGAGGCCTTGAAGTTCGAGCCCCACGCGTCGTTGAACTTCTTGGCGACGCCGGGATCGGTGATGTCCTGGAAGCCGGGCAGCCGGTCGGGGATGGCGCCCATGTCGCCGCCGCCCTGCACGTTGTTCTGCCCGCGCAACGGGTTCAGCCCGGCGCCGTACCGCCCGACCTGCCCGGTCAGCAGCGCCAGGTTGATGAGGCTCAGCACGTTGTTCGTGCCGTTGTGGTGCTCGGTGATGCCGAGCGTCCAGCTGAGCTGACCGCGATCCGCCTTGGCGTAGGCGTGCGCGAGTTCGCGGATGAGCGCGGCCGGCACCCCGGTCTCGAGTTCGGCGACCGGCAACGTCCACGGCTCGACGGCCTTCACGAACTCCTGGAAGCCCTCGGTGGCCCGCTCGACGAACGACATGTTGGTGAGGTTCGACGCGATGATCTCCCGCGCGATGGCGTGCGCCAGCGGGATGTCCGTGCCGACCTTGAGCCGCAACCACCCGTGCGCCCACTTGCCGGTGCTGGTCAGCCGCGGGTCGACCACGTACAGCCTCGCGCCCTTGTTGACCGCCTTCAGCACGTGCTGGAAGAAGATCGGGTGCGCGTCCCGTGCGTTCGACCCCCAGAGCACGATCAGGTCGGCGTCCTCGATCTCCTGGTAGGAGGAGGTTCCGCCACCGCTGCCGAACACCTTGGCCAGCCCGGCCACGCTCGGGGCGTGACAGGTGCGGTTGCAGCTGTCGACGTTGTTGGTCCCGATCACGGCCCTGGTGAACTTCTGGGCCATGTAGTTCATCTCGTTGGTGGCCCTCGCACAGGAGAACATGCCGAACGCGTCCGGGCCGCCGCTGGCCACGTTCCTGCGGAAGCCCTCTGCTGCCTTGTCCAGCGCCTCGTCCCAGGTGGCCGGCCGCAGGACTCCCGCGTCGCGCACCAGTGGCTGGGTCAGCCGCACGTAGGGCTCGGTCTTCTTCCGCCTGCTCATCGTCTGCACCTCCTGCGTCCATACTGTATGCAATCTTCGGTATGCGCTAGTCCCAGTTGCGGTTTCGTGCCCTGGGACGGCCCCTGGCTCCACGCGGACCGTGGAGATCGCGAAGTCGTCACCGGCTGGAATTCCCGACGATCTCCGCAGCCCACAGGCTTCGCGGGTGTTCTGCGCCTCCGGGCGGTGAAACGTTGCGGGAGCGCGCTCCGATTCGCTTCTCTGACGACTGGCCTGGTCTGGAGATCTCAGCGCCGTCTTCGACTCACGTGGACCATCCCCGGCGAGTGATCCATTCAGCAACGAACGAGGACGGGACATGACCGGACCGGAGATCCGCAACGAGGCGCACGCGCAGGGTTCTGGGACCGTCTTCCAGGCGGGCGAGATCCACGGGGACGCGCGGCTGGGCAACGTCATCGACAGATCGCGGTCCACGACGGTCAGCCTGGGGGCTTTCGGTGTGATCGCCGGCGTGGTGATGACCCTGCTCGCCGGGTTCGCCGTGTGGAAGCTGGTCCAGACGGACGGGTCGCCGGTGACCGCGCCGGACGGCACCGTGACGACCACGTCGAGCCGGGCGACCACGCCGGTGAGCGGTTCGCGGGCGAAAGAGGTTCGCCTGACCCGCGGAACCGGCGTGGACGTCGACGGGGACGATCCGAAGGCCACCGGCGGCGACGGCGCCAACGGTGAGGCCGACCTCTACTTGGACAGGACCAACCTCCTGTACGCCAACGGAAGTGGCTTCTTCACCGACCGCGGTCACGAGCAGAAGGCCCAGGAGCGGTGCACCGAGGCCGTCGCCGGCGGGGAGAACACCGACCCCTCGATCTTTCCCGCGGTTCCGGGCACGCAGTACTGCTTCGAGACCTCCACCGGCCAGGTCGGCTGGATCCGCGTCAAGAACTCCACGCTGTCGTCCTTCGACTCCGACGCCTCGGCGGTCCTCGCCGTGCAGGTGTGGCAGCGCTAGACGCACACGCAGTTCAGCCGCGGGTACCGGCGGATGTTCGCCACACCACCGGGACAGGACGCGCTACGCCCGCAGAACGCGTCCATCGTCCAAGCGTGAGAACGCGTCCGACACCTCGCACAGGAACACCGTGTCGCCGTCCAGATCCGGTGCCCCCGCACCGGGTTCGACCCTGGCAGGCGACACTCCCCGCGCCCTGATTGCGGCGGCGACCACCGCGGCCTCGACCTGTGCCGGGCTCGCCGCCGCGGCCCGTGCGGCGGTGGCGACATCCGCGTCGCGGTACGGCTGGAGGTCGAGCAGGCCGTCACGGATCTCGATCACGCGGCGGTACAGGCGCATCCGCATGTTCCACCAGCCGACGCGCGGGTTGAGCGCGATCCGCGGGTCCGCGTCGGCCAGCGCCCGCCAGAGCGGTTCGAGCCGGGTGTACCGGCGGTGACGCCGGCGCCAGGCCGCCACGGCCGGTACGGCGGCGCCCACCAGCACGACCAGGTGGGCGGCGTTGGGCAGCACCGCGCTCATCCAGAAGCTCCACCCCAGCGGGTAGGCGAACTCGAAGCGGCTCGACGCGACGCGCACGACCCTGTTCACCAGGTACACCAACGCCATCGCCGCACCGGCCACGACCAGGTGCAACCCGGACCGCAACGCGCGGCCGGTCGTGGTGCGGGCGTACCGCAGGCCGAGCCGGATCACGTTGCCGAACGCGGGTGTCAGCGCGAGCAGGTACGCCACCCAGTACTCGAGGACCCACGGCGCCTGGGGAAGGAGGCTCGGCTGCAGCGCGAAGCACAGGCACATCACCCCGAACATGCCCGCGGTCCACCAGGTGCTCCACCGGCTGCGCCGCAAGCCGTTGAGGTGCGCCAGGAGATCATGCGCCGACCACGCGACGAGCACCATTCCCGCGTGCCCGGCCAGCCGTGCGAGCGTGGCCGTTCCGGTCAAGTGTCCTACCGCGAGCTGAACCGCCGGGGTGAGCGCGGTCAGCGACACGGCGAGCCCGAGGAACAACCGGCGGATCGCGTCCTGGCCGTCGCGCCAGCTGAACACCATCAGCCACGCGACGGCGGGCGGCCCGTACCGCAGCAGGACCTCACCCATGGAAACCGTCGAACGCGGCGCGAAGCCGGTCGGCCAGCGTGGTGGCGGTGTGCACGCGCTGGCGGATCATCGTGGCGAGCAGCTCCGCCTCGCGTTCCTCCTCGGAGGAGTAGCCGGTGCGGCCGAGCACGCGCCGCACCAGCGCGGGATCCAGGCTGGGCAGCAGGAGCTCCGCCATCTCGGTGAGGCTCGCCGACGCCGGGTAGTGGTCGCACAGCACGTGGCTCAACTCGTGCAGCACGATGTGTTCCTGGTGGAACGGTGCGGTTTCCTCCTCGAAGAAGATGACGTCCGCGTCGTCGGTGGCGATCCAGAGACCGCACACGCCGGTGAGCCCCGCGACGGGCATCAGGTGGATCGGCTTGCCTCGGCGTGCGGCGATGCGGTCCGCGAACGACCTCACGTCGAACGGGATCGGGACGTCCAGGCCGCGCAGGAGCTTTCGCAGCCTCCGGGCGCTCACTTCGAGCCGTCCTCCTGAGGCAGGCCTTCGAGCTCGCGCACCCGCTCGACCATGTCGGCGATGGTGGCGAGGCTCTTGTCCGACAGTCCTCTGGCGCGCAGGGCGAGCTGCCGCACGGGCGCGTCACGCAACGCGTTGAGCAGCGTCAGCTCGGCGTCGATGCGGGCAGCCTCGGCGGCGTCGAAGAAGTACGCGGGCGGCACGCCGAAGAAGCCGGCCAGCGCCTCGACGTGGCGCTTGGTCGGGTTGTCCCGCACGCCCTTGCGCAGCTGCCACAGGTAGGTGGCGGAGATCGTCGGGCCGCCCTTGGCCCTGATCGCCTCGGCGACCTCCTCGAAGGTGTACTCGCCACCGTCGTCCGACCGCACCGTGCGGAACAGGTGGTCGACCCGCGCGGCCAGCACCCCTTCGTCCTCAGACATGGCGACATCCTACCGATTGGCCCATGAACTCACGTGGCACGGAATAGAGCTTTCGTCTACACGCCAGTTGACAGCTCTCGGCCATCTCAGTTTACTGCTTGCGGCGCCTCATCAACTGAGGCAAATGGAGGGGGATTCCATGCTGACCAGAACGCTTGCTGCCCTGGGGACGGCAGCACTGCTCGTGGCCACGCTCTTCAGCGGGTCCGCGGGGGCGGCCGACACTCCGGAGGTGGCCGAAGCCCTGCCTGTCACGGGCGCGCAGGTGCCGGGAACCACCGACGACGCGTTCAGCGCGGCCGCCGCGGCGCTGCCGTTCAACTTCGACTTCGAGATGTGCTGCTCGCTGGACTCGCGCCAGTTCACGCCGCCCGGCCGCCAGAACAGGGGCAAGGCCTGCGTGACCCTGCGCGGCACCAAGAGCGACGATCCGAAGTGGAAGGGCAAGATCGTCAAGGTGATCATGTGGGACGAGGACGGCATCGACGGCAAGAAGGGGCCCACGGTCGACTTCAAGCTCGACGGCACGTACTACAAGTACTGCTGGACCGGCCTCACCGTCGCGCATCCGCACCACTTCGAGATCCAGAAGCCGTGGGGACCGGCCCAGCTGTGGGGAGACGGCAAGGCCACCGGCAGCTGATCTTGGGGGAAAGGGGGGCGGGGGCCGGTGAGGTGACGCACCGGCCCCCGTTTTTTCGTCCCGTCACAGGTCCCGGCGGTCGAGGTGCTCGTGCAGCAGCCGGTCCAGTTCCCCGCGCACGTCCAGCCCGCGGGTCAGCCCGAGCACCGCCCGCGCCGGCATCGACGCCTGCTCCCCCACGACCAGCCCGATCCGCGGCACCCGCTGGGATCCTCGATGCGCACCACCCGCATCCCTTCCGGCGTGCCGAACATCTGCAACCACGCGTGGGCGATGACGCTCGACCACTTGCGGGTGGCCACATGGGCCCACAACGTCGCCACGGCGTCGGCCTCGATCACCGGCACGGGCTGCACGCCGGCGTCGGCGAAGACCGAGTCGAGGATCCGGCGGTTGCGCATCTTCGACGTCAGCAGGCACAACGGCAGCGCGGCCACGTCGGCCCACCGCGCCACCGGACGGGAGGCGATCTCCTCGTCCGCGGGCGTCAGCAGGACGTAGCGCTCCTCGTACAACGGCATCGCGCGCACCGAGTCGTCGACGTACGTCATCGCGATGTCGAGCTCGAACTCGTCGAGCCCGCGCGTGATCTCCTGCGAGGACAACGACTCCAGCGTCACGCGCACGTGCGGGTGGCGCTCGCAGAACGGCGCGGTCAGCAGGGGCGCGACCGGGAGCGCTGTCGGGATGGCTCCGATCCGGAGCACCCCCGACAGCGACGCCCTCATGCGGGACAGGTCCTGCCGCAGCGCGTCGCGGTCGGCGAGCATGCGGTGCGCCCACAGCAGGACCCGTTCGCCCTCCGGCGTCAGCGCCTCGAAACGGCGGCCGCGGGACACGATCGGCACCCCGAGTTCGCGTTCGAGCTTGCTGATCGCCGCCGACAGCGACGGCTGGGACACGTGGCAGGCCTGCGCGGCGCGCGCGAAGTGGCGTTCGCGGGCCAGGGCGACCAGGTACTCCAGCTGTCGCAGCAGCAACTCAGGACACCAGCGACGTGCGCGACAGCAGGTCGATCGCCGCGTAGACGTGCCGCAGCGTCGGCGCCGGCACGCGGGTGAGCTCGGCGATCTCCACCACGGCGGCGATGATCGCGTCGATCTCCAGCCGCTTCCCGGCTTCCAGGTCCTGCAGCATCGACGTCTTGTGGTGCCCGACGCGGCGGGCGCCGTCGATGCGCTTGTCGATGGAGATCTGCGGGTCGCAGCCCGCGGCCCGCGCGATGGTCAGGGTCTCCGCCATCATCTGCGCCACCAGGTCGCGGCTGTCCGAGTGGTCGCAGATCTCCACCATCGTCGCGCGGGTCAGCGCACTCAGCGGGTTGAACGCCACGTTGCCCATGAGTTTGATCCAGATGTCCTCGCGGACGTCCTTCTCCACCGGGCACTTCAACCCGCCCGCGATCATCGCCTCGCTCAGCGCGACGCACCGCGGGGAGATGCTGCGGTCCGGCTCGCCGATGGAGAACCGCGTGCCCTCCAAGTGCCGGATCACACCGGGCGACTCGATCTCGGTCGAGCAGTAGACGACGCAGCCGATCGCCCGTTCCATGGGCAGCACGGCGGTGACCGACCCTCCGGGGTCCACGGACTCGATCCGTTGTCCCTCGAGGGGATGTCCGGTCATGCCGTGGAAGTACCACCACGGGATCCCGTTCTGCGCCGCGATCACGGCCGTGTCCGGGCCCATCAGCGGTGCCAGCAGATCGGCTGACGACGCGTACGAGTACGCCTTCAGACCGAGGAAGACGTAGTCGACCTCGCCCACCTCCGCGGAATCCGAGGTCGCGTGTGGACGCGCGGTGAAATCACCGCGCGGGCTCAGCACCCGCACGCCGTGCTCACGCATTGCGGCGAGATGGGCTCCACGCGCGATCAGGTGGACTTCCACGCCCGCACGATGCAAAGCCGCACCGACGTAGGCACCGATCGCTCCGGCTCCGAGAACAGCGATCTTCATAGCACGCCCCGCTCGCTAATATTGCATACAGTATACGGACAACACGCCCACATCACCAGAACTGCTTTTTGTATGCGAAAAGCTGTACTCTGCCCGGCATGACCTCTTTGCCCAGTGGCCGCCGGGCGCCCCGCGGTTCACTCAGTGCCGCGGCGACCCGCCGGGTCGAACGTCCCGCACCGCTGCGACAGGCCGTCTACGACGCCTTGCTCGAGCTGATCGTCAACCGCACCCTCGAGCCCGGCCAGCACCTGGTCGAGGCCGAACTCGCCGAGTACCTCGGCGTGAGCAGGCAACCGGTGCGCGAGGCCCTGCAGCGGCTCCAGACCGACGGCTGGGTCGACCTGCGTCCCGCCCAGGGCGCCTTCGTGCACACGCCGACCGAGGAGGAGGCCGACCAGTTGCTCGCCGTGCGCAGCGTGCTGGAGACCTACTCGGCCAAGCTCGCCGCCGAGCACGCCACCGCCGCCGACGTGAAGCTTCTCAGGAAGCTGCAGAAGGCCGGCGAGGAGGCCCTGGGCACCGAGAACGTCGAGCGCCTGGTCAAGGCGAACGCCGACCTGCACGCGGCCGTCGCGGCGATCAGCCGCAACAAGGTCCTGTCCGAGATGATCGGCCTGGTCGACCGCCGGGTGCGCTGGTACTACACGCCGATCGCGCGCCCGCGCAGCCGCGACTCCTGGAACGAGCACGCCGAGCTGGTCACGGCCATCGCCGACGGTGACGCGGAACGGGCCGGCGAGGTCATGCACCGCCATGCGGAGCAGACCCGCCAGACCTACCACGACCGCAAGGCGCCCGAAGGCTCCACCGACAGCGACTGACTCGTCACTCGCGGATCACCCAAAACGGTCATTTGGTACCGTACGGGTGATCCACGACACGATGCCGGACGATTGCATACAAAACGCAGTATCCTGAATGGCGACAGGGACGGGGCCAACGGCGACCCGCGAGAGGTTTCCCACCGGGTACCCGCACGACGGACATCCGGCGGAACAGACCCCGGCCGCAGCCCTGTTCCTCCCGCGCCGCAGCACCTGTCAGGTCTCTGCGCGCCCCGGGAGCCACCATCGACAGGAGGAAGACCATGTCCCGCTTGAAGAACTTCGCTCGTTCCCTCACCGAGCCGCGCAACGGTGCCTCCGCTGACGGCCGCGCGCTGGGCCTCGGACTGTCCACCGCGCTGGCGGAACAGCGCAAGGACGCCGAGGCCCAGGCGGCCGTGGCCAAGACGCTCCGCCCCGGTTTCGAGGGCAAGGACAGCGAAGGTCACACGATTCACGGCTGAGAGTCCCTGACCGGAGCGTCTTCTTCGCTCCTTCGCGCACTCTCGGCATCCTCCACGGCGGAGCGGGCAGCCCGTCGTGAGGTGTGCAGGCTCCAGACCGTCGTGACGGCGAGCGTCGCCACGATGACCCCGAGAGACACCACGATCGGGATCTCCGGAGCCCACGAGACACCGTGGTGGTGCATCGCTTCGAAGATGAGCTTGAACCCGATGAACGCGAGCACCACCGCGAGGCCCTTGCTCAGATGCACCAGGCGGTCCAGGAGACCTCCCACCAGGAAGAAGAGCTGGCGCAGGCCCATCAACGCGAACGCGTTGGCGGTCAGCACCAGGTACGGCTCCTTGGTGAGCCCGAAGATCGCCGGGATCGAGTCCACCGCGAACAGCAGGTCCGTGGTGCCCACGGCGACCATGACGACCAGCATCGGCGTCACCACGCGCTTGCCGTCGATGCGCGTCGTCAGCGCGGCGCCGTGGTACACCGTGGTCGCCGGCAGGAACTTCTTCACCGCGCGCAGGGCGGCGTTCTCCGGGACGTCGGCCTCGTCGGCCTCGTCCTGCTTCAGCAGCTTCCACGCGGTGAAGATCAGGAAGGCGCCGAAGAAGTAGAACAGCCAGTCGAACCGCGAGATCGCCTGTGCTCCCAGGGCGATGAACACAGTGCGCAGCAACAGGGCCAGGACGATGCCGACGATGAGCACCTTCTGCCGGTACTCCCGCGGCACCGCGAACCGGGCCATGATGATCACGAACACGAACAGGTTGTCGACGCTCAGCGAGTACTCGGTGATCCAGCCGGCGAAGAACTCACCGCCGTGACCGGGCCCGGCGAACACCGTGACGCCGAGTCCGAACAGGACGGCCAGGCCGACGTAGAAGAGCACCCAGTACAACGACTCGCGGAACGACGGTTCGTGCGGTTTGCGTGCCACCAGGTAGAAGTCGAACGCGATGACGGCGGCGATGCCGCCCATCGTCGCGATCCAGACCCAGACGGGAAGATCCAACATCCTTGGCTCCTTCGGCGGAAGGTCAGCGGGAGGCGGTGGCTCGCAGGCGCATGGCGATGCGCTCGTGCAGCCACAGGAAACCGATGGCCCAGCCGAGGCTCACGATGCCTTGGTAGGCGAGGAAACCGGCCAGATCCGGGGGCAGCCGGACCTGACCGGCGAGCACGAGGCCCACGGTGGTCTCGTGGACGAGCCTGGCCAGCGGGAACGCCACGAGCCAGTAGAGGGCGACGGGAGCGAACCGGCCGGCCGGGAGCCGGCCCGCCGCCACCAGCAGGCTGAAGCCGCCGCCGAACGCGCCCAGCGGCAGGCCGAGCGCGACCGTGGTGACGAGCGCCCACCCGAGCGGCTGGCCGACGAGCGCGGCCAGCCCTCCCGCGATGAGCCCCGCGGCGAGACCGACGAACGCGCCGGGCACCGCTTCTCCGAGAAAGCCTTCGCGGATAGCCATCTCAGCCGACCACCACTCCGAACTTGACGAGACTGAAGAACAGCATGCCCAGGTAGAACACCGCGCCGAAGCCGATGATGATGTTGGTGACCAGCTTGGGGCGGATGGGTTTCGGCAGCATCCGGTTGTTCACCAGCAGCAGCACCACGCAGTAGGCGCCCATGGCGAACGTCGACAGAAAAGCGAGCACGTCGAGGATCGCGCCCGGTCCGTCGGCCGGTCCGAACAGCAGGACCAGGATGCCGAACGTGATGACACCCCAGAGGAATCCCGCGTAGAGGTGCGACATCCGGAACTTCTTCGCGCCCTTGACGAAGTGGTACGTCATGTCCGCCTGGCCGCGCGAGAACGAGTCGAACAGACCCAGCGTGGCGTTCAGGCCGATCAACGCGATGAACCCGAGGAACACCGAGCCGAGCACCGGCCCGCCCGCGGACGCGAAGGCGTCGGACATGGCGTTCAAAGCGGCTTCACGCTCACCGTTCTCGATGAGGTTCTTGACGTCCGGCGAGGTTCGTGAAGCCGACTGCGCGAGGACCGTGAAAGAAACCGTGACGAGCATCGTGATGCCCCAGAAGAGCAACAGCGCGTCGAACGTGACCCAGCGCCGCCAGCCCTTCCACTTCGCGAGCTCCGCCTTGTCGTCGGTGTCGAACATGAAGCCGCGGGCGGGCATCTTCTCCTCCTCGCCCGCGTGCCGCAGTCCCCGGACCTTCGGGATGTGCGCGCCCATGCCGGCACCGCTGTCGCGCAGGTGCAGCGTGTACCACATCTGCTGCATGCCGGACGGGCCGGCGAACGCGATCGAGCCGACGATGATCGGGAACCACTCCGGTGACATGGCCTGTGCCGGGAAGTACCCGAACTGGAACATGCCGGACACCGTGCTGGTCAGGTCTCCCCAGGTGCCGACCATCGCCGCCACCACCGCGGTGCTGACGACGAGCAGTCCGATGAGGATGGACAGCAGGTTCTCGAGCAGGTTGTAGATGACCTTGGCGAGGCTGAACAGCACCCCGACCAGGATCAGGCCCACGCAGGCCGACACCGTCCAGGGTATGCCGGTGATCTTCTCCAGAGCCGCCGCTCCGGCCGACAGGTGACCTGGCCAGACGTAGACGAGCATCGCGACCACGAAGAAGAACCACATGATCGGTTTGAACACGCGTGCGGCGCCGAAGAAGATGCTCTCCCCCGTCGCCATCGCGTACCGCGCCATCTCGAGCATGACGACGGCCTGCAGCGTCACGCCGATGAGGAAGAGCCACCTGATGTCCGGTCCGAAGACCAGCACCAGGCGTGGCCACATGTAGGACTCGCCCATGCCCACGCCTAGGGCCACCAGGAACACCGTGGGACCGAGCAGGTGGATCGACGGTGGTGCGTCGGGAAGTTTCCTGATGGGCATCGCTTCCAGCTTGCCCGCGGCCCAGACTCGCTCCTTCTCGGGCGGAGTACTGGTTTCCGTGCGAGCGGCCAGATTTGGATCATCCACGGTTAACAACCTCCAGAGGACCGGCTGTCTTCGTTGACCTCCCTGGCGGGTTCGCGACCGTGGGCGTGTTCACGGTCGCGGACGGGCCATCTCTCCGTGCATGCCGCAAGCGGTTTCCGCCACTACAGCAACGGAAACCGCCAACGACCTAACTACAGCAAGCCGGCGGCACGGGCCCACCGGTACTTGGCGCCCAGTACCGCGACAGGCTTCTCCGTTGTGTAGGGATGCGCAACCACTCCGTGCCGGTACAGGTACTCGCTGGCTTCCTCGACCTCGACGTCACCTGCGAGGGAAGCGACGACGGGTTTGTGGATCCCGTTCGCCCGGTACTCCTCCACGACGTCGACCACGAGCTTCGCGAACACCATCGGGGGCGTGACGATGGTGTGCCAGTAGCCGAGGATCAACGAGTGGATGCGGTCGTCGGCGAGGCCGAGCGCGATCGTGTTCCGGTACGTGGAGGGCGGTTCCCCGCCGGTGATGTCGACGGGGTTGCCCGCCGCGCCGAACGGCGGGATGAACTTCCGGAACGCCGCGTCCAGGTCGTCCGGGATGCTCATGAGGCTGAGACCGTTGTCCACACAGGCGTCCGAGAGCAGCACGCCCGAGCCGCCCGCACCGGTGATGATGACGACGTTCTCGCCCTTCGGCGTGGCCAGCAGCGGGATTCCGCGCGCGTACTCCAGCAGGTCGTTCAGGCCGGGTGCGCGGATCACGCCGCTCTGCCTGAGGATGTCGTCGTAGACCCGGTCGTTGCCGGCGAGTGCGCCGGTGTGCGAGCTCGCGGCCTTGGCGCCCTGGTCGGTCCGTCCCGCCTTGAGCACGACGACCGGTTTCTTCTGCGAGACGCGTTTCGCGGTCTCGGCGAAGTACCGGCCGTCCTTGAGGTCTTCCAGGTGCATCGCGATGAGCTGGGTGTTCGGGTCGGACTCGAAGAACGTCAGCAGGTCGTCCTCGTCGATGTCGGCCTTGTTGCCCACACCCACGATCGACGAGACGCCCATGCCCGCGGAACGGCTGAAACCGAGGATCGCCATGCCGATTCCGCCACTTTGCGACGTGAGGGCGACGCCGCCCTTGACGTCGTACGGCGTGCAGAACGTCGCCGAGAGGTTCTCCGGGGTGTAGTAGTAGCCGTAGATGTTCGGACCGAGGATGCGCACGCCGTACTTGCGCGCGATCGCGACGATCTCGTTCTGCAGCTCGATGTTGCCCGTCTCGCCGAAGCCGGACGGGATCATGATCGCGCCGCCGACGCCCTTCTTGCCGACCTCTTCGAGCGCGGCCGGCACGAACTTCGCCGGGATGGCGAACACCGCGACGTCGATGTCTCCCGGCACGTCGGCGATGCTCGCGAACGCCTTGCGGTCGAGGATCTCGTCCGCCTTGGGGTTGATCGGGTGGATCTCACCCCGGTAGCCGCCGTTGACGAGGTTCTTCATCACCGAGTTGCCGATCTTGCCCTCTTCGTTCGAGGCACCGATCACGGCGACGGCGTTCGGCTTCATGATCCGGTTCATCGAGGCGAGGATCTCGTCCTGGGTGAACCTGTACGGCTTCTTGGCGGCGTTCTCGTCCACCAGGATGCGGACGTCGACCGCGGTGGCCCCGGAAGGCGTCGCCAGCACGGGGTTGAGGTCGACCTCCGCGAGCTGCGGGAAGTCCGTGACCAGGTCCGAAACGCGGTGGATCAGGTCGGCGAGCTCGTCCGCGTCGACGCCCTCCGCGCCGCGGACACCGCGCAGGATCTCCGCGGCCGCGATGCCGTTGACCATCGACAGGGCCTCGGCCGGACTGGTCGGCGCCAGCCGGAACGTGACGTCCTTGAGCACCTCGACCAGGATGCCGCCGAGGCCGAACGCGACGACCTTGCCGAACGTCTCGTCGGTGGTGGCGCCCACGATGACCTCGTGGACCTCTTTCCCGGTCGGCAGCTGCTGCTGGACCTGGACGCCGGTGACGTCCGCGTCCGCCTTGTAGTTCCTGGCGTTGTGGATGATCGTGCGGTAGCCCTCGGCGACCTCACCGGCGTTGCGCAGGCCGACCAGCACGCCGCCCGCCTCGGTCTTGTGCAGGATGTCCGATGAGACGATCTTGAGCACGACCGGGTAGCCGATCTCCTCGGCGAACGCGACGGCGCCCTCCGACGACTTCGCCAGCGCCTCGGCAGGGGTCGCGATCCCGTAGGCGTCGCAGACCCGCTTGCCCTCCGGCGCGGTGAGCGACGACCGTCCCTCCGCCCGCACCTTCGCGAGCACGTTCTCGACCGCGGCGCGGTCGTAGCCGTTGTCCGGCATGAGACTCCGTCTCCTCGAGGTTAGATGACGCCGGCGGCGCGCAGCCCGGCCAGCCGGTCCGCGCTGTAGCCCAGGGCTCCGAGAACCTCGTCGTTGTGCTCACCGAGCAGCGGCGGGCGCTGGATCTCGACGACCGAGTCGGAGAGCTTGAGCGGGTTGCCGACCGTCTTGAACGAGCCGCGCTCGGGGTGTTCGACCTCGACCACGGTGCCCAGTTCGGCCAGCGTCTCGTCCTCGATGATCTCCTTGGTGGACAGGATGGGTCCGCACGGGATGTTGTGGGCGTTGAGCTTGTCCATCACCTCCCACTTGGTGTGCTTCTCCGTCCACTCCTCGATCAGCGCGAACGCCTTGTCCAGCTTGGAGAGCCTGACCTCGGGTGTGGCCCACGCCGGGTCCTCGGCGAGTTCGGGCCTGCCGATCAGCTCGGTCAGCGGGGCCCAGCCGACGGGCTGGATGATCACGTAGATGTAGTCGTTCGGGCCGCCGGGGGCACAGCGCACCGCCCAGCCGGGCTGGCCACCACCGGATGCGTTGCCGGAGCGGGGCACCTCGTCCCCGAACTGCTCGTTCGGGTACTCCCCCAGCGGCCCGTGGGTGAGCCGCTGCTGGTCGCGCAGCTTCACCCGGCACAGGTTGAGCACGGCGTCCTGCATCGCGACCTGGACGCGCTGCCCGCGTCCGGTGTTGGTCCGTTGGTACAGCGCGGCCAGGATCGCGGCCACGAGGTGGATGCCGGTGCCCGAGTCGCCGATCTGCGCGCCCGTGGCGAGCGGCGGTCCCTCCTCGAACCCGGTGGTGCTCATCGAGCCGCCCATCGCCTGCGCGATCACCTCGTACGCCTTGAAGTCGGCGTAGCGGCCGGGCCCGAAGCCCTTGATCGACGCGTAGACGAGCTTCTCGTTGAGCGCGTGCAGCTTCTCCCACGGGTAGCCGAACCGCTCGACCACGCCGGGGCCGAAGTTCTCGACGAGGACGTCGGCGTCGCCGACGAGCTTCTCGAAGACCTCCCTGCCCTCGGCGGACTTCATGTTGAGGGTGATGCTCCGCTTGTTGCAGTTGAGCATCGTGAAGTAGAGGCTGTCCACTTCGGGCAGATCGCGCAGCTGGCCGCGGGTGATGTCGCCCCGTCCCGGCGTTTCCAGCTTGATGACGTCGGCACCGAGCCAGGCGAGCAGCTGGGTCGACGAGGGTCCGGACTGCACGTGCGTCATGTCGAGGACTTTGACGCCCTCCAAGGCCTTGGCCTGAGTTTTACCCATTTTGGTCAGCTCACCTACTTGTACATCGTCTGGTTCATGGTTCCGGGCGCGTACACGTCGGGGTCGATCCACACGTTGATCAGCGAGGGCTTGCCGGACTCCCGCGCGCGACGCAACGCCGGCGCGATGTCCTTGGGGTCGCGCACTTCCTCGCCGTAACCGCCGAGCATCTTGGCGAACTGGTCGTACTTCACGTCGCCGAGCGTGTTGCCGACGCGCTCGCGTTCCAGCCCGTACTTGGCCGCCTGGCCGTAGCGGATCTGGTTCATCGACGAGTTGTTGCCGACGATGCCGACGAACGGCAGGTCGTAGCGGACCAGAGTCTCGAAGTCCCAGCCGGTGAGGCTGAACGCGCCGTCGCCGAAGAGGGCCACGACCTCCTTGTCCGGCCTGGCCAGTTTCGCGGCCAGCACGAACGGGATGCCGACTCCGAGCGTCCCGAGGGGACCGGGGTCCATCCAGTGGCCGGGGGACTTCGGTTGCACGACCTGGCCGGAGAACGTGACGACGTCGCCACCGTCGCCGATGTAGATGGAGTCCTCGGTGAGGAAGTCGTTGATCTCGCTCACCAGGCGGTACGGGTGGATCGGCATGTCCTCGGACAGCAGGTGCTCGGCGCGCTTCTGCCGGGCCTTCTCCTCGACCGCCTGCAGTTCCTCCAGCCACACCTTGCGGCCCATCGCGCCGTTGTCCTCGCGACCCGAGGCGGCCTGCGCGACGCTCGACAGGACGAGGTCGGCGTCACCGACGATGCCGAGGTCGATGTCGCGGTTCTTGCCGACGGTGCGGTAGTCGAGGTCGATCTGGACGACGGTCGCGTTCGCGGAAAGCCTTCGGCCGTAGCCCATCCGGAAGTCGAACGGGGTTCCGACGATCACGATGACGTCGGCGTTGTCGAAGGCGTAACGGCGCGACAGCTGGAAGTGGTGCGGGTCGCCGGGCGGCAGCGTGCCGCGGCCCGCGCCGTTCATGTAGGCGGGGATGTTGAGCGTGCGGACGAGGTCGATCGCGGAGTCGGTGGCCCGCGTCGTCCACACCTGGGAACCCAGCAGGATCGCGGGCTTCTTGGCGTGCACCAGCAGGTCCGCGAGCTTCTCGATGTCCGCCGGGTCACCGACGCTGCGCGTGGACGCGCGGTAGTGGCCCGCCTCCGGTACTCGGGCGGTGCTCAGCGGCACCTTGGCGTCCAGGACGTCACGCGGGATCTCCAGGAACGACGGGCCCGGCGCGCCGGCGTTGGCCTCGCGGAACGCCATCGACACCATGTCCGCGATGCGGGCGGTGTGCGGGACGTTCGCCGCGAACTTCGTGATCGGCGTCATCATGTCGACGTGCGGGAGGTCCTGCAGCGAGCCCATCTTGTGCTGGCTCAACGCACCCTGGCCGCCGATCAGCAGCATCGGGCTCTCCGCGCGGAACGCGTTCGCGACGCCCGTGACGGCGTCGGTGGTGCCCGGCCCCGCGGTCACGACGGCGCAACCGGGTTTGCCGGTGATCCGCGCGTACCCGTCGGCCGCGTGCGCCGCGACCTGCTCGTGCCGGACGTCGATGACGGCGATGCCCTCGTCCACGCAGCCGTCGTAGATGTCGATGATGTGCCCGCCGCACAGCGTGAAGATGGTGTCGACGCCCTCGGCTTTGAGGGCCTTCGCCACCAGGTGGCCACCAGAGATGGACTCAGGAATCGACTCCGGCTCCGCGGAACTCGTCATCGGCGATCAGCTCCCCTTGGCGCTTCGACTGTAGATTGCATACCGTATGAGGTAGGCATATCGTTACTCCGCTACCAACCGGATGTCCATAGATGGCCGCAAGTTTTCGGCGAGAGGACGTAGACGGTGGATCTTTTCGAACACGAGGCGCGGGACCTCTTCGAGCGGTACGGGGTGCCCGTTCCGCGTGGTTTCGTGGCGGACACTCCTGAATCCGCGCGCGAGGCAGCCGCGGAACTCGGCGGCACTGTCGTCGTGAAGGCCCAGGTGAAGACCGGCGGGCGCGGCAAGGCCGGCGGCATCAAACTCGCTTCGACGCCCGACGAAGCTTTCGTCGCAGCAGCGGCCATCCTGGGGATGGACATCAAGGGCCACACCGTGCACGAGGTCCTGATCACGGAGGCGAGCGAGATCGCCGAGGAATACTACCTGTCGTTCCTGCTCGACCGTGCCAACAGGACGTTCATCGGGATGGCGTCGGCCACCGGCGGCATGGAGATCGAGGAGATGGCGGACTCCATCACCCGGATGCCAGCTTCGGCCTTCGACGCATCGGCGGTGTTCTCAACGGAGATCGCCGCAGAGGTGAACGCCGTCGCTTCCGCCCTGTGGAAGGTCTTCGTCGCTGAGGACGCCACCCTGGTCGAGGTGAACCCGTTGGCGCGCACCAAGGACGGCCGGATCATCGCGCTGGACGGCAAAGTGACACTGGACGACAACGCGGCGTTCCGGCACTCTCGACCAACGGATGCCGCGTCCGGTGACCCGCTGGAGGTGCGGGCCGCCGAGAAGGGCCTGAACTACGTCAAGCTCGACGGCACCGTCGGTGTCATCGGCAACGGCGCGGGACTCGTGATGTCCACATTGGACGTCGTGGCGCTGGCCGGCGCCGCACCGGCGAACTTCCTCGACATCGGCGGCGGCGCCTCGGCCCAGGTGATGGCCGACGGCCTCGACGTCGTCCTCTCGGACCCGTCGGTCCGCAGCGTGTTCGTGAACGTGTTCGGCGGCATCACCGCGTGCGACGCGGTGGCCGGCGGAATCGTGCAGGCCCTCGGCATGCTCGGCGACCGCGCCGACAAACCCCTGGTGGTCCGCCTCGACGGCAACAACGCCGAAGCGGGCCACCGCATCCTCGACGAGGCGCGGCACCCGCTGATCACCGTGGCGCACACGATGGACGACGCGGCGGGCCGTGCCGCCGCCCTCGCCGGCAAGGAGTCCTGATGGCGATCTTCCTCGACGAGAACAGCCGCGTGGTCGTGCAGGGCATGACGGGTTCGGAGGGTGCCAAGCACACCCGCCGGATGCTCGCGGCCGGTACGAAGGTCGTCGGCGGCGTCAATGCCCGCAAGGCCGGCACGTCCGTGGGCTTCGACGACGTGACTCTGCCGGTGTACGGCACGGTCGCCCAGGCGATGGCGGAGACGGGCGCGACCGTATCGGTGCTCTTCGTCCCGCCCGCCTTCACCGGTGACGCGGTGATCGAGGCGATAGACGCCGGCATCGGCCTGGCCGTGGTGATCACCGAGGGCGTCCCGGTCCACGACACGGCACGGTTCTGGGCACACGCGCAGGGCCGTTCGACGCGGATCATCGGCCCCAACTGCCCCGGCATCATCAGTCCCGGCAGGTCCAACGCGGGCATCATCCCCGCGGACATCACCAAACCGGGGTCGATCGGCCTGGTGTCGAAGTCGGGAACGCTGACGTACCAGCTGATGCACGAGCTGAAGGACTTCGGCTTCACCACGTGCGTCGGCATCGGCGGCGACCCGATCGTCGGCACCACGCACATCGACGCGATCGAGGCGTTCGAGGCGGACCCGGAGACCGAGCTGATCGTGATGATCGGCGAGATCGGCGGCGACGCGGAGGAACGGGCGGCGGAGTTCGTGCGGGACAACGTGTCCAAGCCCGTGGTCGGCTACGTCGCCGGCTTCACCGCGCCCGAGGGCAGGACGATGGGCCACGCGGGCGCCATCGTCTCGGGCTCCTCGGGCACGGCGGAGGCGAAGAAGCTGGCCATGGAGGCGGCCGGGATCAAGGTCGGCAGGACGCCGTCCGAGACCGCCGCCCTCGCACGGGCGATCCTGACTAGCTAGTGCAGATCGCCCTGTCGGCCACGTCGACGGCCGAGGGCTTGCCGGAGCCCTGCCAGTTCGTGTTGGTCACGACCGACGCGAACCGGCCATCGTCGGTGGTCAGGGTGAACGAGTAGTGCCCGGTGGTCAGGGCACCGTTGTGACCCCACGCGACCACGCCGCACGACAGCGGCATCTTCACCAGGGCCAGGCCGTAGACGTCGGCCGGGCCGAAGGTGCGTTTCATCTCGGCCAGCGCCGCGGGTGAGACGAGTCTGCCGCCGACCACCGCGCGGTAGAACCGCTGGAGGTCGTCCAAAGTGGACTCCATGGCACCGGCGGTGCTCCAGAACGACAGCTCGACGGCGGTGGCCGCCTCGGTCCAGAAGAACAGCTGGCCGAGGCGGCCGCCCAGATAACCGTTCAGGAAAGGCGTCTTCAACGCACGGTCACCGGGTGCCGGGAAGCGCGTCTCGGTCAGGCCAAGGGGGTGGATGATCCGCTCGGTGATCGCGTCGCCGGCCAGCCTGCCGGTGAGGCGTTCGATCAGCAGGCCCAGCACCAGGAAGCCGACGTTCGAGTAGTTCTGAGCGGCACCGGGGGCGTTCTGCGCGGGCTCGTCCATCGCCGAGCGGACGAGCTCGGCCAGCGCGTAGGTACCGCCCGCGCCCGCCTTCGCGTCGCGGACGTCGCGGACGAGCCCACTGGTGTGCTGCAGCAACTGGCGCACGGTGATCACGTCGCCGTTGTAGTTGCCGGTGACGACGCCGGGTAGGTACCGCGAGATCGGGGCGTCCAGTTCGGCGCGGCCCTCGTCGACGAGTTGCAGCACCACCACAGCGGTGAACGTCTTGGTCTGACTGCCGATCCGGAAGTGGTCGGCCGCGGTGATCGGGCGCCGCTCGTGGAGCTTCCCGGTGCCGGTCGACCGCGTACCGGACCCGGTGTGCACGGCGGCGCCCGGTCCCGCCTGCATCAGGTACTGGTCGAGCACCGGCTGCACGGCGTCGTCGGCCTTCGCCGGTGTGACGCCGAAGAGCAGGAGCGCGCAGACGAGCACGGCGAGGCGCTTCACGCGGTCACCTCCTTGACGGTCGGCAGCTCGGCCGAGCCAGAGGCCTTGTCGCCGATCACCGACATCGCCTGCTTCACGACCTTCAGCACCGCCTGCGCGCCCTCGACCAGCTTGATCAGGTTCTCCCCGCTGGTCAGCAGCTCGCCGAGCTTGACCGCGATCTGCCCACCGCACTCGACGGCGATCTGCACGCACTGCGGGATCGCCACGGCGATGCTCTGCCCGAACGTGACGGCCGCCGAGGCGATCGCCTGGGTCATGATCGGCACGATCCTGCCGACCGCCTCGGCGATCAGCCGCGTCACCTCGGCGACCACCTGCGCGACCACCTCGCCCGCCTTGATCAGCGCGGTCGCGTTGGTCAGCGCCGTCTCGGCCACGGACAGCACGCCGTCGACGAGCTCCTTGCCCGTCTTGGCGTACTCGGCCGCGCTGTCGCCGGTCCAGCCGTCGGTCTCGCTGCCCGCCTTGGCGCCGTACTCGCCGGCGAGGCCGGTCGCGGCCTTGCTCGCGTTCTGGAACTCGCCCGCGCCCTGCTGGACGCCGTCGGGGTCGCCGCGCAGCTCGTTCAGCGGCTCCTCCAGGAACGAGATCATCGGCGTGAGGAAGCCGGCGCCCGCACTGTCCAGGGCCTGCAACGGTTTCCCGTTCGACCCCAGCTCACTCATCGGGGCCTTCGGGGTCTGAGCCAGACCGGACGACAGCCACTCGTCGCCGGAGATGGCGTTCGTGGTGGTGCGGAGCTCGTTCAGCAGCGCGGCGATCGTGCCCGCGTCCGTCGTGGTGGCGGTCATCGGCCCGCTCCCGTGATGGCCGCGGCGTTGCGCTCGTCGGTGCGCTGGTAGTTCTCGGCGGTCCGCCGCACGCCCTCGCCCACCTTGTCCATCGTGGACGCGAGGTGCGCGAACGCACCCGTCGTCTCCGCCATCGAGCCGCTCAGGCCGGTGCTGAGGAACTGGGCGAACGAGCCGAGCGAGGTCTGACCGACCTGGCCGGGCAACCGGCTTCCGGTGCCGGACAGCTGGTCGGCGTACCCGGTCAGGGTCCTGGCGTGGCGGCGCAACTGCTCGTGGTCGGCGGTGAAGCTCATCGCACGGCCTCCGGCAGGTGCCTGGTGATCTGGTGCAGCGCGTCGCTTTCGCCGAGGTAGTCCGCCATGACCTCGGTCATCCGCGTGCTCGCCAGCCGTTGCGCCTCCCGCGCGGTGCTGACGATCAGCATCGCGAGCGTGTCCACGTCGAGCCTGCGCGCCGCCGGCGTCAGCGCGACGTCGCCGAGCACCCCGCCCGCGTTCACCGTCACGGTGACCTCGCCGCGTGGCGAGGTCGCCTTCGCCCCCACCTCGGCCAGGCTCGCGCTCGCCGACCGTGCGCTGTACGCGACTCGTTCCAGGCGTTCCTGGTAGTCCGCCAGCCACTGTGCTGGATCCACTTCTCCCCCTCCGTCAGGCTCGCGCGATCGCGGCGAGCTCACCGATCAGGCGAACCAGGTCGTGATGTCGCAACGGGTTGACGCTCACCCAGCCGTCGTCACCGGCGTCGACCCTGACCCGTCCGCTCGCACTGTCCAACCAGGACACTTCTTGCCGCTGCCCGCCCCTGACCACACCCGCCTGGCCCTGCCCGGTGACCTCGAGGTCGAGTCCGGCGCCGGGCGGCAGGGTGATCGGCATGAGCTGCGCGGGCCGGGCGTATGGAACCAGCGCCACGAGCTCGTCGCCGAGCGTCTCCGCCTCGACGTGCACCACCCGGACCGTGCTCTCGGACTGCGTGCACACCACGGCTTCGTCGCCGTGGACCATCGCCACCGCACCCGTGCCGGGCACGACGAGATCGACCACAGCGGTGTGCTCGTGCAGTGCGGTGACCAGAGACGCGGCCATGCCGACAGGTCCGTGCGCTTCGGCGAGTCCGCGTGCCTGCAACCCGTGGCCCGCCTCGGCGAGGAGCCGCGCGCGTTCGTCCGCGAGCTTGCCGAACGACGGCACCCGCAGCGGGAACGGCCAGCGCACACCCGCGTGCGTGGCGAGCAAATCCATCTCCACCAGGCCGAAGGCGATCACCGGGCTGCCTTCCGCGCCTGGTCGGCGTCGGTCTCGGTGTAGGTGGACCTGATGTCGGCGAGCATCTGCCGGAACTCGCGCACCTCGCGTTCGGCGGCGCCCACCTCGCCCGCGAGGCCCGACCCCGCGTCCTTGAGCCGGCGCGACAGGTCCTGGGCCGGCGGCGCTGTCCCGAGCAACGGCTGCCGCTCGGCCAGCCTGCTCGACGTCGCCACGAGGCCGGCGGTCAGCTCGGCCAGCCTGCCCAGGGTCCTCACCCGGTCCTGCAGCTGGTCGGGCGCGACCTCGAAGCCGGTCACCGTTCCTCCCCGATCACGGCCGGGGACACCCGCTCGGTCACCGCGAACAGGTCGTGGTCGAGTGTCGGCATCTGGTTCTCGTGCTCCTGGTCCTCGTCCTTGCGCGCCGCTCCCGCCGGAGGTGCGCCCATCGCGTTGTTCTGACCGGCTGTGCGCGGGTCGGCGGTGAGGGTGCCGGTCGCGGCGATTCCGCCGTGCTGACCGAACATGACGCCGGCCCGCATGCCCGGTGTGAGCTGCTGGCTGACCGGGGCGGTGCCACCGATCACCGGACCCCGCGTGGCCGTCGCCCCCGAACCGCCCACCAGCCGCTGCCACGGCACGCCGCCCGAGCTGGGCGTCCTCACCTGGGCCACGGCCGCGGCACGAGGTGTGGCGGCGGCCTGCGGGACGTTGCTCCTGGCGTCCTCGATCAGGCGGCCGCTGCCGTTCAGGCTGGACTCGTAGGTCTGCATCGCCCGGACCGCCTGGGCCTTCTGCTGGTCGGCGGAGGCGGCGCCGAAGTAGAAGTAGAAGCCCGATGTCCCCGCCGGCATCGTGGGAGCGCTCGGCAGAGCCATCGGCGCGGGAGCGCCCGGCAACGCGAACGGCGCGGGCGCGGCGGGCAGTCCGAACGGCGTGCCGGGCAACGCCAACGGCGCCGGTGCGCCGGGCAACGCGAAAGGCGCACTGGGCAGACCGGCGAACGCGGGCATCGTCGTTCCCGGCCCTGGCGGTGGCGGCATCGCGGCCCGAGCCGCGGCCAGCGCGTCGGCTGAGTCCTGCGCGGCCCTCTGCCCCGCCGCGGCCAGTTCGCTGATCTTCCCGATCCGCTCGGCCAGCGCACCGAGCCGCGTGGAGGCCTCCTCCGCCGCGGCCCCGGTCCACCCGTCGAGCAACGCCGCCCGCTGCTCCCGCAGCACCTCGGCGTGCGCGTCCAGCGCGGCGCGGTGACGCGTCCACTCGTCGGCGACCGTGCTCACGTCCGCGACGTCGGCGTCCTGCCACAGCATCCGGTGCAACTCTTCGTGGCTGTACGCCTCCCAGTTGATCTCACCAGGCGACACCCCTCGACCCCCTTCGTCCGTCCCGCCGAAACGATCACAGCGGGGCCGAACGACGGACAGGCCAGACGACCGGCCACTTGTGGCCGGTCTGCCTGATCAGCGCAAACGCGCGAAATGGTCCTGCAGGCGGGCGTGGCGGAACTGGTAGACCGCACCCGCCCGGCGCAGCACGCCACGCCGGTAGGCGTCGTCGAGGAACGCCGGCAACCCCCACGGCAGCTTCCCGGTCAGCGGCAGCCACACGCGCGCGAACACCACCCACTGCCCCCACGCGGTCAGGCTCAGCACGTACGCCAGCCCGCCGCCGATCCCGCCGACGAGCCCGAGCGACAGGGCCGTCGCCGGGCTCCACACCACCTCGAACCGCAACGCCGTCAGCCCGCTCGCGACGACCCCGGTGGCCCCCGCGACGAACACCGCGAACACCGGCACCATCATCGCGACGAGCCAGAGCACCGCACGCCGGTTCGCCGCCAGCAGGCCGTCCGGACTGCCCGCCGACCGCACGTCGAGCGGCGCCTCCGTCGCGGCGACCACGGCGAACACCATCCCGGCGCCGAACCCGAACACCAGGCCGAACACGCCGACGTCGACCAGCACCCCGGTCGTCATCTCGAAACCAGGTGTGACCAGCCAGTACGCCATCGCGCGCACCAGCCCGTAGGCGGCACCGACCGCGCCGCCGAACGCCAGCCCGAGCAGTCCGCGCGACCACACCCGCCTGCCGGCGCGGCCACGCAGCCGCAGCCGGGTCCGCATGGGTTCGATCGGCGTCCTGCTCACCACGAACCGGTGCGCCACCCCGAACAGCACGCCGGTGACCAGCCCGATCATCACCGCGAACGCCACGCCCCTGGCGGCCAGCCCGCCCAGCAGCACGGCCTCCAGCGCCAGGTCCGCGAGCCCGACCGCCACGCCGACGGTCACGCCGGTCACCACCGACGACGTGCCGAACCGCCACCAGGCCACGTCGTGCGTGCCGAGCCGGGTCAGGTGGTCGGCGAGGTAACCGAGCCACGGCTGCACACGTTCGGCATGCACGCCGTACACAGCCGGTATGAAGCTGCTGAGCAGGTGACGTTCGATCTGGTCCGGCTCGGGGAAGTCCAGCAGCGCGATCGGATCGTGGTCCGGGGTGTCGCTGTAGATCCGCCTCGCCAGCGCCACCATCAACGGCGTCGTCAGCACCTCCGCCAGGGGACCGCCGTTGCGCACCTCGTCCAGCACGGGCTTCCAGGCGTTGCCGCCCGGCCCGGTCTTGCGGGTGGTGCGCGGCAGGTAGTCCGCGAGGTCGTCGCACGTCAGGTCGGCCAGCACGACCGTGGCGGCCGACGTCAGCACGTCCGTGCCCTCCACGGCGTCGCGGTACTCGTCCACCCGGCTGGTCAGCAGCAACGGCAGAGTGGTGGTGTTCAACGCGTTGAGCGCCGGCCGGTGCAGCCCGGTCGCGATCTCGTCGAAGCCGTCCAGCACGGGCAGCACCCGTTGCGCGTCGACCAGCGCCGCCGCCAGCGTGCCGCCACCGGGTCCCGGCGCCGCGAGGAACGGGTGGTCGCGCGTCAGCTGACCGGCGAGCCAGTCGCGCAGTCCCAGGCGTCCGGGATGCCACGCCCCGAGGTGGAAGATCACCGGCACCGGGTCGGCCGGGTTGCGCGCGCCGAGCAGGTCCAGCACGAACCGCGTGGTCAGCACCGTCTTGCCGGCCCCGGCCCGCCCCAGCACGACCAGCCGCCGCGACCCCACCCCGCGGTAGACCTCGACGACCTGGTCGAGCCGTCCGCTGAGCGCGCCCTCGGCGCCGATGTTGAGCCGGCTGTCCATCCACGTCGCGGGCGCCTCGTCCCAGCGCACCGGCAGCGGCACCGGGTCGTGGACCTGCCGCTGCTCCTCCTCGCGCCGCCACCGGGCCTCGATCGCGACCTTCAACGTCTCGGCGGCCTCGTGCAGCGGGTCGAACCGGACCGGCTCGACGACCAGCGGTTCGTCCCGCCCGGCGGCGGAGAACAGCTCGACCCGTTCGGCGCCGGTGAGCTCCAGGGCGTCCGCCAACGCGCGCACGGTGCCCATGCGGGGATCGGTCCGTTCACCGGTCTCCAGCCCACGCACCGTGCGAATGCCCACGGCAGCGCGACCGGCGAGCGCTTCCTGGCTCAATCCCGCCCGCTGCCGCCATTGACGCAGCAGTAAGCCGAACTGGCTCGCCACAACCGCCCCCTCGTCCAGATGATCAGCAGACTACCGAGACGGCCGCGTCTCGTGGCCGATCCCATCCGGTTGGAGGAAGATCGCGCTGTGCTGACCGAGTGGCTCGACGCCGTTCCACCGTTGCTGGTCTACGTCGTCGTGGGCCTGGTCGTCGGGGTCGAGAGCATGGGGATCCCGCTGCCGGGCGAGGTCGTGCTCGTCGCGGCGGCGCTCATGGCCTCGCACCACGACGGCGTCTCGCCGCTGTGGGTCGGTGTCGCCGCGTCCGCCGGGGCGATCATCGGAGACAGCGCGGGGTACGCGCTCGGTAAGCGGTTCGGGCCGCGGATCTTCGGCTGGGCAGGTGAGAAGTTCCCCCGCCACTTCAGTAATGAGAAGGTCGGACGCGCCCAGGCGCTGTTCGAACGGTTCGGCGCCTGGGCGGTCTTCTTCGGCCGGTTCGTGGCGTTGCTGCGGATCCTGTCCGGGCCGCTCGCCGCCACGATGGGCATGCACTACGGGAAGTTCCTGCTGGCCAACGCGGCTGGCGGCATCGCGTGGGCCGGCGGCACGACAGCGGCCGTCTATCTCGTGGGAGAGGCCGCCGAGCACTACCTCGCGGAGTTCTCGTGGATCGCGCTCGTCGTCGTGCTGCTCGCGGTCATCGGGTTCAGCGTCCGAGCCCGGCTCCGCCGTTCACCCCGATGACCTGGGCGGTGATGTGCCCGGCCTCCGGCGAGGTCAGGAACGTGATCGCCGCGGCGACGTCGGCCGGGGTGCCCGCACGGCCGTTCGCCGGGTTGCCGACGAGCTTCTTGCGCCGTTCCTCGCTCAGGGTGCCGCCGAAGAACTCGGTGTCCTCGACGACACCCGGCGACACGACGTTGACCGTGATCCCCCTCGCCCCCAGGGCGAACGCAAGGTCCGCCGTCCACGCCTCGACCGCGGACTTGGCCGCGCCGTAGGCACCCGAACCCCGCCGGCCCGCGATCGAGCCGAGCGTCACCACCCGAGCGTTGTCCGCCAGTCGCGGTTCGAGCGCGGTCGTCACCAGGACGGCGCTGATCACGTTGGACTCGTAGTTCGCGAGCCACAGGTTCCGCACGTCGGTCAGGTTCTCCGGCGCGGGCAGGCGGCGGGTCATGTTGCCGCCCGCGTTGTTGACCAGAACGTCCACAGAGGACGGCAGGTCGCTCAGCGCCGCCTCCACCGACTCCGGGTCGGCCGCGTCGAACACCACCGCCCGTGCGCCGATCTCCTCGGCCGCCGCCTTGAGCACGTCCTCCCGCCTGCCCGTGATCACCACGTCCAAGCCCTGCTCGGCGAGCCGGGCCGCCACCGCCTTGCCGATGCCGGTACCGCCGCCGGTCACCACTGCTGTGCGTGTCATGCGGACCTTGATAACAGTCGAATACATGCAGGTCGATCGGCCTGTTAGCCCATCGGGGTTCACGTCTGTGACTAGATGAGTAAGTCCAAGGGGTAGGCGTCTAGAGACGCGAAGCGAGGGTGTCGATGTACGGGTTGTGACGACCGACATTGACACCCTCGCGACCGCACTTTACGTCAGAACCGACGACTTGCTCAGGGCGCAACCTCGATTAGCGCCGTGGCGGCCGAAGGTCGGCATCGTGCCCAGCCTGACCGATGCCGAACTGGTCACCCTCGCGGTGATGCAGGCACTGCTGGGCCACACCTCCGAAGCCCGCTGGCTGCGCTACGCCCACGCTCATCTGGGGCACCTGTTTCGGTACCTGCCTCAGCAGTCGGGTTACAACAAGCGGCT
>NZ_JANBBE010000008.1 GCF_024648825.1 Lentzea californiensis | reverse complement strand
CCACTCTTCGTGAGTTAAGGCCCCCAGCTAGACCACTGGGTTGATAGGCCAGAGGTGGAAGACCGGTAACGGTTGGAGCTGACTGGTACTAATAGGCCGAGGACTTGTTACAAAGACGCTACGCATCCACTGTGCGGTTCTGGAAGAACAACCAGGACCGATCGAACCCGCCGGCAGGCTGTTTGCTGCTGGTGTCGGGGTTCAGGTTGTAATTTCATAGTGTTTCGGTGGTCATAGCGTTGGGGAAACACCCGGTCCCATTCCGAACCCGGTAGTTAAGCCCTTCTGCGCCGATGGTACTGCACTGGTTACGGTGTGGGAGAGTAGGTCGCCGCCGAACTTAATTTGCCCTGCGGGTTGAGCGCCACAAGCGCTCCCCGCAGGGCTTTTTCACGTTCAAAACAACCTGTTCGCCAGCTTCGCAACCGCTGGCGCATCGCAATCCCGAAGCAACTCCCGCAAGTTCGCCGCGGCCCTGCGATCGGAATAGGCGTACCCGAGCTTGGCGATCGTCGCGCCCCACTGGACGTCGTTGTCGACCGCATCGGCCAAGTCTTGCCATCCACAGCGCAGCCGGTGCAGGTACGCCGGCCACCTGACTGCGATCTCGGCGACGGCGACCAGATGGCATGCCTGCACGACGTCGACGGATCTCAGCATGCGCAGGTAGAACTGCCATACATTCAGCAGCCGCTTCTCCTCGCGCACGGACTGCTCAGGCTGGGCCCTTAGCCGGTGACGCAGGTGCTCGCGGACCTTCGGGTGCTGCTCGATCGCGATGATCTTCTGATCGGTTCTCCAAGCAGAGCTCCTTTTCTGGCGCGGCGTGTTCCCGGACTTCTGAGCGGCTTCAGATGTCTCCGTCTGCGGTTCGAGGTGTATCGGACCCAGTTGCGCGAGCAACAGCTGGTCGATGCTGTCAGCGGTCGTGCGAGGCAGTCGGACCTGAAGCTGGACGATCTTCCGCAGAAACGTGC
The DNA here is from genome assembly GCF_024648825.1 of Lentzea californiensis. Classification (GTDB taxonomy): domain Bacteria; phylum Actinomycetota; class Actinomycetes; order Mycobacteriales; family Pseudonocardiaceae; genus Lentzea; species Lentzea californiensis. The sequence continues at coordinate 437,389 of NZ_JANBBE010000008.1, read as the reverse complement.
ATCCAGGACTTGGGTCGTCCAGGTGCGTCACGATGTTCGCGTCGGCGAGTTCCTTGTAGGCGCGGTCCACGTGCGACGCGACCACCGAGGTGTCGAGCCCCAGCATGAATCTGCTGGAAGGAAAGTCGTCCGAGAGGAAGACGTTGATCGCCTCGAACACTTCTGCCGTCGTACGAGGAGTGCACCTGTCGAGGTCATCGATCAGCAGGATCAACTGGTAGTTCTGTGCTTCGAGGTCCTTCAGCAACTGCTGGACGTCGTGCTGCACGAGGTATAGATAGCCTGAGCGAGCGTGGTAGTACGGGTCACGGATCATCGGATCCGTTGCGGTGCTCGAGAAGGTATTACTGACAACAGGCCCTGCGAACAGCTCCCCAGGCAGAAACGCCGACGCTCGGCCGAACACGTACCGGAGCCCAGTGTGCAGTGCTCCTGCCGCGGCGAGCCCGGCAGTCGCCCACCATGCCCAGCCGATGTTCGACTTGGTCAGCGCGCCGAGCATGGACAGCCCGAAACCCAGACCGGCGAACGACAGCAACGGTGAGAACGTTCTCCGCCAGAGTTGGCGTTGCAGGTGACGCCGATCCACGCGCTTGGCGTTGCGATGAAACCAGTACCGCTCATGGATGTTCTGGTGCGGCATGATCGCGGGTCGGGCGGCGTCGGCGAGGGCTTTCGCCAAGCCTGCCCACACCTGCTCGCTCGACTGATGTCGCCACGGGTTGAACGACACGACCACCGGCTCGGGCACTGGTTTGTCCAGCATCTTCTGTGTCCGTTGAAAGTCCTCCAGGAAGTACTTCGGTACTTTTTTCACTGGGGCCGTTTGGGAGGCTTCAGCGCTTTCAGCTCAGATCGCCAAAGCATGAGGTCCGCGCGGAACAGGGTGAGTCTGGGGCCGGGTAGCAACTTGGTGGGCTTTGTGGACAGTCGCCTCTTCACGAGCTCGAGCAAGGTGCTCTTACCCGAACCCCACGCTCCCTCGACGGTGATCACGGTCGGCGCGTCGCCGTGACGTGGCCGGAGCATCTCGGTGAGCGTCGACACCAGGCTGCCACGGTCCAGCAGGTCCGTCCGTGCCACCCGATCGCTGAACCCGTGCGTCGAGACAGGCCCGGCCTTGGACGAACCCGGTATCAAGGGGTTCCAAACGCACAACTCGCCAGTCCGACCTCCTGAGGCGATCCGGACACCACCGTCCGGACCGGCGAAGGTGAGCAGTACCGAGACCTGGCACCGTTGACTCCGGCGCAGCACCTCGCCGGTGCGCGGGTTCCAAATTCGGATGGAACCGCCTCCACTCCCGGACATCAGCAGCGGTTCGCCTGCAGCGGGGAACAGGCCCAACGTGGTGACAGGTGTGCCGTGCCCGGTCAGCCGGCGAACGCCGCCTGAGCTTGAGATCACGATGATGTCCGCGCCGTCTGCTTCGACTTCCAGGCCTGCGACCTGCAGCGATCGCTGGCTGCGAGCTGCGTTCTGAAAACTCGCGGTGGATTCGCCTGCGAAGTGTTCACCGGTGTTCGCCAGAACTGTCTGCGGTGGCCCTCCGTCGAAGAACGCCCACAGCACGGGCTTTTCGGGGTCCCCATCATCGATGGCCAACTCGGTGATGGGCGTGCTGAGTTCGGTGATGTGTTCTAGTTCCATGCCTGGCACTTCGGCTGAGGTCACGCCTGCAAGGTCGGCAAAGCACTGGGTTTCGTTTCCAGGATGTTTCTGTCCGGTTGGACTAGTGCGCGGTCGGCGTAACTAGGTTCAAGATGTGGACCATGGAGCCCCGAGCCCGCACCTCAGGACTGCGCCGCAGCCGCACGGTCACCACGCCGAGGCTCGGTGAGCTGTTCAACGGCTATCTGAATCCCGAACGGCCGCACGCCGGTGCCTACGACGAGATGTTCTCGACGGACAACGGGGTGCGGAGTGCTTACCGCGCGCTGTACGAGTCGGTGGCTCCGTCGCAGGTCAACGAGCTGAACGCGCGGAGTGAGGCCCTTGGCAGGGCCTTTGTGGACCAAGGGATCACGTTCTCGCTCAGTGGTCAGGAGCGGCCGTTTCCGCTTGACCTGATCCCGCGGATCATCACGGCCACTGAGTGGTCGAAGCTCGAGAAGGGCATCGTTCAACGGGTGCGGGCGATGGAGATGTTCCTCGCGGACATCTACGGTGACGCGCAGATCGTCCGGGATGGAGTGTTGCCGCGGCGGCTCATCACCAGCTGCGAGCACTTCCACCGGGAGGCGGCCGGCATCAGTCCTCCCAACGGGGTGCGCATCCACGTCTCGGGTGTGGACCTGGTGCGGGACGAGCAGGGGACGTTCCGGGTGCTCGAAGACAACCTTCGGTGTCCGTCCGGTGTCTCGTACGTCATGGAGAACCGGCGGACGATGGCTCGGGTCTTTCCTGACCTGTTCGCACGGCACCGTGTGCGCGCTGTGGGTGACTATGCGGTTCATCTGCTCAGGGCACTCCGCAACGCTGCCGCGCCCAACGCCGCGGATCCGAACGTTGTCGTGCTCACGCCTGGCCTTGCGAACAGTGCTTACTTCGAGCACTCCTTGCTCGCGCGGCAGATGGGTGTGGAGTTGGTCGAGGGGCGGGATCTGTTCTGCCGCGACAACTTCGTGTACCTCCGGACGACCGAGGGTGAGCGGCAGGTCGATGTCATCTACCGGCGCATCGACGACGACTTCCTGGATCCTGTGCACTTCCGGCCGGACTCGGTGCTGGGGATCGCCGGGCTGTTGAACGCGGCGCGGGCCGGCAACGTCGTCGTCGCCAACGCGGTGGGCAACGGGGTGGCGGACGACAAGCTCGTCTACACGTACATGCCGGAGATCGTGCAGTACTACCTCGGCGAGAAGTGCTTGCTGCCCAACGTGGACACGTTCCGGTGCTGGTTGTCGGACGAGCGGTCACACGTGTTCGACCGCATCGACGAGCTGGTGGTGAAGCCCGTCGAGGGCTCTGGCGGGTACGGGATCGTGTTCGGGCCCGACGCGACGGTGCGCGAGTTGAACTCGTTGCGGAAGCGGATCAAGACCAACCCGCGCGGGTGGATCGCGCAGCCTGTCGTGCAGCTGAGCACCGTGCCCACCAAGATCGGCAACCGGCTGGCGCCGCGGCACGTGGACCTGCGGCCTTTTGCGGTGAACGACGGCAACTTCATCTTCGTGTTGCCCGGTGGGCTGACGCGGGTGGCGTTGCCGGAGGGCAGTTTGATCGTGAACTCGTCGCAGGGCGGCGGGTCCAAGGACACGTGGGTGCTGGCAGCCAAGTCGTCCACGCAGGAACGGGAACTGGCGCAGCCCGGGCTCGCCGGTCCGTCCGAAATGGAGGCTGCGGCGGCCGAGCAAGGGCCGGAACTGACCACCCCGCAGCAACAGCAACAACAGCAGCAGCAGGGAGGCGCGCGAAATGCTGGCACGCAACGCTGAGTCGCTGTACTGGATCGGCCGCTACGTCGAACGGGCGGACGACACGGCGCGCATCCTGGACGTTTCGGTCCATCAGCTGTTGGAGGACGCGACCGTCGACCCCGACGCCACGTCACGGCAGTTGCTGACGGTTCTCGGCATCACACCGCCGGAGGGTGCCGACCAGTTCGACGTGTGGTCGTTGACGGAACTGGTGGCGTACAACAAGGACAACCCCAGTTCGATCGTGTCGTCGGTCAACAGCGCGCGCGAGAACACGCGTGGTGCCCGTGAGGTCGTGTCGACCGAAATGTGGGAGTGCCTCAACGCGATGTGGAACGCCGTCGCCGAACGGCAGACCTACGCGCGCACGATGGGGCCGCACGCGTTCTTCAGCTTCGTGGAGGAGCGGGCGGCGATGTTCGCCGGGCTCGCGGACTCCACGATGTCACGGGACGACGGGTGGCGGTTCCTCGTGCTGGGACGTTCGGTCGAGCGCGTCGACATGATCGTGCGCCTGCTGTTGGCTCGTGTGGGCGACAAGGCGTCTTCACCTGGATGGGTCACGGTGCTGCGGTCGGCCGGTGCGCACGACACGTATCTGAGGACGTACCGCGGTGCGTTGGACGCGTCGAGAGTGGTGCAGTTCCTGTTGTTGGACAGGCTGTTCCCGCGGTCGGTGTTCCACGCGCTGAGGCAGGCCGAGTCGTGTCTGGAACAGCTGGAGAACCAACCGTCCGTGCGTGTCGGTGCGCGCGCGGAGGCGTTGCGGTTGCTCGGCAAGGCACGGAGTGAGCTGGAGTTCCTGAGGCCGCATGACCTGCTGCCTGACCTGCCGAAACGTCTCTCGGCGTTGCAGAAGACCGTGCGTGACGTCGGTGAGGCTGTTTCGACGCAGTACTTCCACGTGGCGCCGTGGGTCGCCTGGACGAACACCGAGGTGGGCTGACCATGAGCTGGCGAGTGCGTGTCGTGCACACAACGGGCTACCAGTACGAGGCCCCGGTCATGCAGTCCTACAACGAGGCACGGCTGACACCGCGCGGTGACCGCCGTCAGAACGTGGTCGTCTCACGCGTCGAGACCACGCCGGCGACCCGTGCGTACCGGTACACGGACTACTGGGGCACGGAGGTCACGTCGTTCGACCTGCACGCGCCGCACAAGGAACTGCAGGTCGTCGCGTCGTCGGTGGTCGAGACGAGCGACGTGATCGAGCCGGTGACCACGGGGACGTGGGCGGACATGCGCGAGGAGAACGTCCTCGACCGGTACACGGAGTTCCTGGAGCCCACGCGCTACACGCCGCGCAACCGTGAGTTGCTGGCGAAGGCGCGTGAGCTCAAGAAGGGCAAGACGCCGTCCGAGGCCGTGCTGGCCGCCTCGCAGTGGGTGTGGGAGCAGCTGAAGTACCAGCCGGGGTCGACGGGTGTGCACAGCTCGGCCGTCGACGCGTGGCACGAGCGCAAGGGCGTGTGTCAGGACTTCGCGCATCTGACGCTGGTGTTGTTGCGAGGAATGGGGATTCCGTCGCGGTACGTCTCCGGGTACCTGCACACCAAGAAGGACGGCGCGCTGCGGGAGACGGTGCGGGGCGAGTCGCACGCGTGGATCGAGGCGTGGACCGGCGGGTGGTGGGGGTACGACCCGACCAACGCGATGTCGGTCGGGCCACGGCACATCTGGGTGGCGCTCGGGCGCGACTACGCGGATGTGGCTCCGTTGAAGGGGATCTACTCCGGTGGAGCGGCCACCGCGCTGGAGGTGACGGTCGACATCACGCGCCTCGCGTAGGTTGTTTTCACCCGAATGAGCACCTTCTTTGGACCCGCTACAAACCCTAGCGTCGGCTTATGACCGTGATCACATCCACTGCGTACAGCAGGGAACTCGGTGACGAGCTGCGCCGACTGAGGGAGACCTGCACCGACCTGGGTGGCCGCGCGATGGCCATACGGCTCGGCTGGGATCCGAGCAAGATGTCCACCATCGAGCACGGCAAGGCGCGCGCGAGCGAGATCGACCTCGTGCAGTTCCTGACCGCGTGCGGCAAGGACGCCGACTACTTCGAGGTGTTCCGGCGCCGCTACGCGACGGCTTTCGACGAGTACATCATCCAGGTGTCCGGCAACCTGAGGACGCTCGCGTTCGCGGAGTCGACGGCGAAGAAGATCATGAGTTACGACCCGCTCGCGGTGCCTGGCCTGGTTCAGGAACCCGAGTACGCCGATGCCCTCTACCGGCTCGGCGGGTTCGTCGCGGAGGAGCGGATTCCCACGGTCGTGCAGTTCCGCATCGATCGTCAGTCGATTCTGCGGCGGCACAACCGGCCGGAATGTCTGTTCTACGTCCACGAACTCGCGTTGCGGCAGCGGGTAGGCAGCGATCGGATCATGGAGGAGCAGTACGCCCGGTTGTTGTTCGATGCGCATCTCATCAGGGTCGTGCCTGCGCACATCGTGGTGCCGTCGACTGGCCTCGTGCTCTGGGAGTACGAGAAGTCGTTGCCGGTGGCGTTCAGCGACACGGACGTCGCCAAGGTGTTCGTGCAGGACCCAGGGGCCATTGCACGCACCCGGCTGCTCTTCAACCACCTGGAGCAGGTCGCCATGGATACGGAACAATCGCGGAGCAAGCTGGCGGAGTACGTCGGCCGACCGCGAGGGGACTTCTATGCGCAGGGACCGCGCTTGGCGTAAGAGCAGCTACAGCGGTGCTACCGAGGACAGCAACTGTGTAGAGCTGTCTTTCGCTCATGACGTGCTCGTTCGTGACTCCAAGAACGCCGACGCGGGCACGCTGAGCTTCAGCGCACCCGCGTGGCGTGCGTTCGTTCAGCGCCAGCCGTGACGTTCGCGTAGGGCGTCCACGACCAGGCCGAAGGCGGCGGGTGCCAGCACGGCACCCTCACGCCGGATCTCGTCGTCGGAGTCGAGGGCGAAGACGCGGTCGAGGCGCAGGTACGACGGGCGGCCGTCGCGGTCCCAGGCGCCCGCGCCCAGCTCCACGAAGTCGTCGCGCGGCTCCTTCGAGGAGAGCATCAGCGCCACGAGGTCGCCGTTCGCATGCCCCACGACCAGCAGCGGACGGTCCTTGCCGCGGGTGGCGTCCTCCTCGAAGGGCACCCACGCCCACACGACCTCGCCGGGATCGGCGTCGCCGTCCATGGTGGGGGCGTAGTCGAGCTTCGTGGCTTGCGCCGCGCCGGAAATCTCGCGCACCGCGCCCTTCGCCGGGCGGGGGTCTTCACCGTTCGTCTGCACGGACGCACCCTAGTGGTGCAGGGCACACCGACCTCTATGGGACCATAAGGGGACACCCGTCCGATTTCCTGTTGAGGACTGCCTTGACCTCGTTCGCCGACACGACCTTCACGCCGCCGGAGCTCATCCGGAACTTCTGCATCATCGCGCACATCGACCACGGCAAGTCGACGCTGGCCGACCGGATGTTGCAGCTCACCGGCGTGGTCGACGCGCGGGCGATGCGGGCGCAGTACCTCGACCGCATGGACATCGAGCGTGAGCGCGGCATCACCATCAAGGCGCAGAACGTGCGCCTGCCGTGGCAGCTCGACGGGCAGGACCACGTCCTGCACATGATCGACACGCCTGGCCACGTCGACTTCACCTACGAGGTGTCCCGCGCACTGGAGGCCTGTGAGGGCGCCGTGCTGCTGGTCGACGCCGCGCAGGGCATCGAGGCGCAGACGCTGGCGAACCTGTACCTGGCGATGGAGAACGACCTCGCCATCATCCCGGTGCTGAACAAGATCGACCTGCCCGCCGCGGACCCGGACAAGTACGCGAAGGAGATCGCGCACATCACCGGCTGCGAGCCGGACGAGGTGCTGCGCGTCTCCGCGAAGACCGGTCTCGGCGTCGGCGCGCTGCTCGACGAAGTCGTCAAGAAGGTGCCGGCCCCCGTGGGCAGCGACGACGCCCCGGCCCGCGCGATGATCTTCGACTCGGTCTACGACACCTATCGCGGTGTCATCACCTACATCCGCGTCGTCGACGGCAAGATCACGCCGCGCGAGCGCATCAAGATGATGTCGACCGGTGCGACCCACGAGATCCTCGAGGTCGGCATCGTCTCGCCGGAGCCCAAGCCGTCCCAGGGCCTCGGCGTCGGCGAGGTGGGCTACCTGATCACCGGCGTGAAGGACGTGCGCCAGTCCAAGGTCGGCGACACCGTCACGTCGGAGCGCAAGGGCGCCACGGAGCCGCTGGCCGGCTACCGCGAGCCCCGTCCGATGGTCTACTCGGGCCTGTACCCGGTCGACGGCTCGGACTACCCGGAGCTGCGCGAGGCGCTCGACAAGCTCCAGCTCAACGACGCCGCTCTGACCTACGAGCCGGAGACGTCGGCCGCGCTGGGCTTCGGCTTCCGCTGCGGCTTCCTCGGCCTGCTGCACCTGGAGATCACCCGCGACCGCCTGGAGCGCGAGTACGGTCTCGACCTCATCTCCACCGCGCCGAACGTCGTGTACCGCGTGGTGATGGAGGACGGCGCCGAGATCGTCGTGACGAACCCGTCCGACTGGCCGGAGGGCAAGCGCGCCGAGGTCTACGAGCCCATCACCAAGTGCACCATCATCGCGCCGTCCGACTACATCGGCCCGATCATGGAGCTCTGCCAGTCCAAGCGCGGCCAGCTCGGCGGCATGGACTACCTCTCCGAGGACCGGGTCGAGCTGCGCTACACGATGCCGCTCGGCGAGATCATCTTCGACTTCTTCGACTCGCTGAAGTCGCGCACCCGCGGCTACGCGTCGCTGGACTACGAAGAGTCCGGCGAGCAGGACGCGGAGCTCGTCAAGGTCGACATCCTGCTGCAGGGTGAGACGGTCGACGCGTTCAGCGCGATCGTGCACAAGGACTACGCCTACGCGTACGGCACGCGCATGGCGACCCGTCTGCGTGAGCTCATCCCCAGGCAGCAGTTCGAGGTGCCGATCCAGGCCGCGATCGGTGCCCGCGTGATCGCCCGCGAGACGATCCGCGCCATCCGCAAGGACGTGCTGGCCAAGTGCTACGGCGGTGACATCACCCGTAAGCGCAAGCTGCTCGAGAAGCAGAAGGAAGGCAAGAAGCGCATGAAGATGGTGGGGCGTGTCGAGGTGCCTCAGGAGGCCTTCGTCGCCGCGCTGTCCACGGATGAGCCGAAGGGCAAGAAGTAGGCGCAGTGGCACGTCTTCACGTCGGCTGCGCGATGTGGAACCACAAGGCGTGGCTCGGACGGTTCCTGCCGCAGTCGCTCCCTGCCGGGGAGCGGCTGCGCGCCTACGCGGGCTGGTGCAACGCCGTCGAGGGCAACACCACGTTCTACGCGACGCCCGCCAGGAAGACCGTCACGACCTGGGCGCAGCAGACCGGCCCCGGCTTCCGGTTCGTGGTCAAGCTGCCCAAGGTCGTCACGCACGAGCGACGCCTGGCCGGCGTCGAGGCCGAGATGCGGGCGTTCCTGGACGCGATCGAACCTCTCGGTGAGCGTGCGGTCCTGTGGACCCAGCTGCCCGGCTCGTTCGGCCCGGCGGAGGTCGACGCCCTGGGCCGTTTCCTGCGCAGGCTGCCCGCCGGCCTCCGGCGTGCCGTGGAGGTGCGTCACCCGCTGTTCTTCACCGACGGCGCAGCGACGTCGCTGCTGGAGGGGGCGCTCGCCGGCGCGGACGCCGAGTGGGTGCCGTTCGACACCACGGTCTTCTTCCAGAGCCCGCCGACCAGCGAGGCCGAGCGGGAGGCCTGGGACAGGAAACCGCGGTTGCCGCGGCGCACGCAGGGGCTGACCGACCAGCCGATCGTCCGCTACCTGGGCCGTGACTCGGTCGAGGAGACGGTCGAGGGGTGGCGGTCGTGGACCGAGGTGATCGCCGGCTGGCTGCGGGAGGGCAGGTCGCCGACGGTCTTCCTGCACACCCCCGACAACCACGACGCGCCCGCGCTCGCCCGCCGGTTCCACGACGAGGTGCGAGCGCTGGTGCCCAGCCTCGAAGCACTGCCCGAGCCCGAGCCGGTCGAGCCCGCGACCCTGTTCTGAGTGACCTGTCGTTGCCGGATCAGCAACGTTGATTGCCAATTCGGCACGGTCTGCGGCACCTTGGAAGCATGACGACAGCGCAGGAGTTCTGGGAGACCTTCTACTCGGAGCGGGACCAGGTCTGGTCCGGGAAGCCGAATCCGTTGCTGGTGCGCGAGGCCGAACGGCTGGAGCCCGGCAGCGCCCTCGACATCGGGTGCGCGGAGGGTGGCGACGCCGTCTGGCTGGCGAAGCGCGGCTGGCGGGTGCTGGGCGTCGACGTGTCGCAGGTCGCGCTGGACCGGGCGCTGAAGCACGCGTACGACGCCGGTGTCGAGATCTCGGTGGAGCAGCACGACCTCAAGGCCACGTTCCCCGAGGGCCTGTACGACCTGGTGAGCGCACAGTTCCTGCACTCGCCGGTCGAGGAGGACGGGGAGCGCAACAGCATCCTCAAGCGGGCCTCGAACGCCGTGGCGCCGGGTGGGTACCTGATCGTCGGCGGGCACGCGGGGGCGCCGTCGTGGTCCGAGCACCAGGACTACTACTTCCCGACGACCAAGGACGTGCTCGACCACCTCGCGCTCAAGGACAACTGGATCATCGTCACCGACGAGGTGGTGGAACGGCCCCTCACCGGGCCGGACGGTCAGCAGGAGATGCGCAAGGACAACGTCCTGACCCTCAAGCGGCTGTTCTAGAAAACGCGAAGGCCACCCTCGGCAACGTTGCCGGGGTGGCCCAAGGGGTTACTCGTCAGGCGGAACGGATCAAGCGGTCCATCGCCTGGCGGTTGATGATCGAACGGAGCTCGCCGGTCTCCTCCGCGCTGTGGCGCGACAGGATGGCGTCCAGTTCGAGCCGGTCACTCTCGGTGGTGTAGCTGGCAAGCTGCCGTTCCAGGCTCTGGCGCTTCGTGCGAGCGGCACGGCGGGAAGCCAGGCTCGAGCGCAGGGACTTCACGGACAGGTCTTGGCGGGTCATCGTGTCCTTCCAATCTTGGTTACGTTTCGATAATACACCCTGTTCAGTAGACCTGTACCGATGAAGAAGCGAGTTAGCTCACGTACTCGTCGAGCAACCCGAGCGCTCGCGCGTACTTGGCCTTCAGGCGATCTTGCGTCGCCTCGTCCAGCCGGGCGATACGGGCGGGCGCGAGGTTGTCGCTGATGTCCGCGCGCTTCACGGAGAGTGCCAGCGGGTTCGCGGCCACGCGCCGCAGGTAGTCCTCCTGCGGCTCCTCCGGCAGGTGCGACAACGCCACGACGGCGTCGACCACGGAGGCGGGGCAGCCGTGCGCGAGCAGGTCGTCCGCGGTCACCGGGGTGTCCTCGATGACGTCGTGCAGGACGGCGGCCATCTGCTCGTGCTCTCCCGTCACGGCGGTCATGACCCGCAACGGGTGTCCGATGTACGGCCGGCCCGACTTGTCGACCTGCCCGTCGTGGGCCGAGGTGGCGATCGCGATGGCGTCTTCGAGGGTGAACACGACATCAAGCTAAACCAGGTCTTGACCTGGGGCAGTGGTCTAGTCCATTTTTAGTCCACTCACAACATGGCCGCCGCATGATGTGTGGAGGTGGACCATGTCCAAGACCAGACGAGCAGCCGTGGCGCTGCTCGCCGCGCTGTTCGCGTGCGCCGGTCTGGTGCTGGTGATCAACGGCAGTGCTGCCGCCGCGAACCTCGCGGCCAACAGCGGCTTCGAGGCCGGCAACCTCAGCGGTTGGACCTGCACCGAGGGCACGAGCGTCACCAACAGCACGAAGCGCACCGGCACGTACGCACTGCAGGGCGCTCCCGCCGGGCAGAGCAACGCGCGGTGCCAGCAAACCGTGACGGTGCAGCCGAACACGGCCTACAAGCTGTCCGCCTGGGTGCAGGGCAGCTACGTCTACCTCGGCGTCACCGGTGGCGTGGAGAAGAACACCTGGACGCCCGGCTCCAGCGGCTTCTCGCAGCTGACCGTCGACTTCACGACCGGCAGCGCCACCAGCGTCACGATCTACCTGCACGGCTGGTACGGCCAGCCCGCGTACTTCGCCGACGACGTCAACCTCGACGGTCCCGGCACCCCGCCGACGTCCACGAGCACCACGACGTCGACCACCACCACCACTACGACGACCACGACGACCACCACCACGACCAGCAACCCGCCGAACACCGGTCTGCCCAAGCACGTCCTGACGGGCTACTGGCAGAACTTCTACAACGGTGCGCGCGCTCTGAAGCTGGCGGACGTCCCCACCACCTACGACATCATCGCGGTCTCGTTCGCCGACGCCACGGCGGTGCAGGGCCAGGTCGCGTTCAACCTCGACCCCGGCCTGAGCAGCCAGCTCGGCGGCTACACCGACGCGCAGTTCCGCGCGGACATCAAGACCGTGCAGAGCCGCGGTCAGAAGGTGATCATCTCCGTCGGCGGTGAGAAGGGCACGATCAGCGTCGGCAACTCGACGGCGGCGACGAACTTCTCCAACAGCGTCAAGAGCCTGATCTCGAGCTACGGCTTCGACGGCGTCGACATCGACCTGGAGAACGGCGTCAACGCCCAGTACATGGGCCAGGCGCTGCGTGCCATCCACGCCGGTGGCGGCACCGTCATCACCATGGCGCCGCAGACGATCGACATGCAGAACGTCAACGCCGAGTACTTCAAGCTGGCGCTGGCCACCAAGGACATCCTGACGATCGTCAACATGCAGTACTACAACTCCGGTTCGATGCTCGGCTGCGACCAGCAGGTCCACAGCCAGGGCACGGTCAACTTCCTGACCGCGCTCGCGTGCATCCAGCTGCAGTCCGGTCTGCGCGCCGACCAGGTGGGCCTCGGCCTGCCGGCGTCGCCGTCCGGTGCCGGCGGCGGTTACCAGTCGCCGTCCAACGTCAACAACGCGCTCAGCTGCCTCGCCCGTGGCACCAACTGCGGGACGTTCAAGCCGAGCACGACCTGGCCGTCCATCCGCGGCGCCATGACGTGGTCGATCAACTGGGACGCTTCCAACAACTGGCAGTTCGCCAACACGGTCGCTCCTCATCTGGACTCCCTGCCCTAGATGATGGAACCGGTCGGCGCCACGTCCACAGTGGACGTGGCGCCGGACGTCCGTCCGGAGCGGTCCTCACGTCACCAAGGACACAGTGCTTCACCAGGCATTCGGCGCCCGATCGCACTAGGTTGTCCTTCATGTTCCACACGCTGGCCGTGCCTGTGATCGCCGCGCCGATGGCAGGTGGCCCCTCCACCCCCGAACTTGTCGCCGCGGTGAGCGAAGCAGGCGGGTTCGGGTTCCTGGCGGCGGGGTACATCACCGTCGAGCAGCTCGCGGAGAAGATCACGCGCACGAGCGAGCTCACGAGCAAACCGTTCGGGGTCAACCTTTTCGTGCCTGGCACACGGCCGACAGCGGACATTTCCTCTTACGTGCAACGCGTCACGTCCTACGCGGAGAAGGTCGGCGCGGCCCCCGGCGATCCCCGCTGGGACGACGACAACTACGCGGCGAAGCTCGAACTCGTCCTGGCGCTGCGGGTGCCCGTGGTGTCGTTCACCTTCGGTCTGCCCGACGTCGACGACGTGCGCCGGCTCAAGGCAGCGGGCTCCACGGTCGTCGTGACCGTCACGACCCCCAGCGAGGCACGGCAGGCGCAGCAGATCGGCGCCGACGTCGTGTGCGTGCAGGGGTCCGACGCGGGCGGTCACCGCGGCACGTTCGTCGACGACGGCGTCTCGCCCGGCGGCGGTGACCTGTACGGCACCCTCGCGGCGATCAGGCTGGTGCGCGCCGCCGTCGGCCTGCCGGTGATCGCGACCGGCGGCCTCGTCACCGGCGCCGACGTCGCCGCCGTGCTGGCGGCGGGTGCGGTCGCGGCTCAGCTCGGCACCGCGTTCCTCGGTTGCCCGGAGGCGGGAACCAATGCGGCACAACGGGAAGCGCTCGCCGCAGGGGTCCGGCGCACCGCGCTCACCAGGGCGTTCAGCGGACGGCCCGCGCGGGGACTGGTGAACCGGTTCCTGGTCGAGCAGGGCCCGCACGCGCCCGCCGCGTACCCGAACGTGCATCACCTGACCAGGCCCGTGCGCGCGACCGGTGAGGTGGAGGTCATGTCCCTTTGGGCGGGCACCACGTACCCGCTCGCGACGGCCGAACCCGCGGGGGAGCTGGTGCGGCGGATCGGCGCCGAGCTGTCGGAAACGATCAATTCCTTGGCAGAGCGGTTCCCGCGCGGCTAAGAAGGAGGGCGTGACCTCGCTCTCCGATGAGATGTTTCACGCTCTGATGGACTCGAACCCGCTGTTCGCCACGCTCATCGGTGTGCCGGGCTGGGACGACAGGCTCGAAGATCTCAGCGTCGACGGCCACCAGGCACTGCGGGTGCGGCTGACCGGCATCCTCGAGCGCCTCGACGACAGCGACGAGGACCAGGTCTCGCGCGACGTGATCCGGCACCAGGCCGAGTCGATCATCACCCGGATCGACGCGCGGCTGGTCGAGCACACGGTGTCGAGAGGGGCCAACGCACCGGTCGCGGGTCTGCTCAGGACCGCATCCCAGGTGGACTTCTCCCAGCGGACGCACCTCGTTCCGCGGTTCCTGGAACAGGCTCGGCGACGGTTGCTCGACACCGACCGCAGACCGTTGCGCCGGCACGTCGAGAACGGCGCGGCGTACGTCGAACGGTTCCTCGCCTCGCCGCGCCAGGAGTGGGAGGGCGACGCGGACCTGCGTCCCGCGTTCGCCCGGTACCGCGAGGTCCTGCTGGGCCTGCCCGGCCGTGACGACGAGCAGGCCGGCCTGTGCTGGCTGCCGGACGGCGAGGAGAACTACCGCAAGCTCGTCCGCGACTACACGACCGCCTCCTACAGCCCCGCCGAACTGCACCGGCTGGGGCTCGACCTGATCGCCGGGCTGCACGAGGAGTACGCGGAGATCGGTTCGCGGGTGTGGGGTGTCAGCGACGTCCGGGAGATCTTCCGGCGGCTGCGCACGGACCTGTTGTGGGACAACGCGGACGAGATGCTCGTCAGTGCGGTCGACGCCGTCGCGCGGGCCGAGGCCGAGGCGCCGAACTGGTTCGGGCGGCTGCCCCTGGCGCGCTGCGAGATCAAGTTCGTGCCGGAGGTCGACCGCCACAACGCCGCGTTCGCGTACTACGAGGACGCGGCCCTCGACGGGTCCCGTCCCGGCACGTACTTCGTGAACCCGTTGAACGCCACCGCACGCAGCCGCACGGTGTCCGAGGTGACGGCGTTCCACGAAGCCATTCCCGGCCACCACTTCCAGCTCTCGATCGCCGCCGAGACCGAACTGTCGAACGTGCGCAAGTTCGCGTTCATCGACTCCTACCTCGAAGGCTGGGGCCTCTACACCGAGCGCCTGGCCGACGAGATGGGCCTGTACTCGTCGGACGAGGCACGCCTGGGCATGCTGGGCCTCGACGCCATGCGCGCCGGCCGGCTGGTGGTCGACACGGGCCTGCACGCGCTCGGATGGCCCCGGCAGCAGGCCATCGACTACCTGGGCGAGAACACCGCGATGGACGACGCGGAGATCACGTCCGAGGTCGACCGGTACATCGAGGCGCCCGGCCAGGCGCTCGCGTACATGGTGGGACGCCTGGAGATCCAGCGCGTGCGCGAGGAGGCCAGGACGTCGATGGGCGACCGGTTCGACATCAAGGAGTTCCACGACCTCGTGCTGCAGAACGGCATCGTGCCGTTGCCCACGCTCGGCAAACTCGTTTCCGACTGGTCCAGGAGGACCTGATGTCGCTCGCAGATGACATGTTCCAGGCGATGATGGACTACTCGCCGCTGCACGCCACGATGCTGGGGGTGCCGGGCTGGGAGAACGAGCTCGGTGACCTGAGCGCCGACGGCCAGAAGACCGACCGCGACCGGATCACCGCTCTCCTGGACAGGGCCGAGACGGACGACACCGAAGACGCCGTCACGCTCGCGGTGATCAAGCAGCAGGGCACGGCGATCGTCGACCGCATCGACGCCAGGCTGGTCGAGCACAGCGTCGCGACCATGAGCTCGCCGGTGAACAGCCTGCTCATGATCTCCTCGAAGCTGAACGTGTCCCAGCGCCTCGACAAGTACCCGCGGTTCATCGAGCAGGCCGCCGAGAGGGTTCGAAACTCCGACCGGCGACCGCTGAGCCGGCACCTCCGGACCGGTGTGCACCGCATGGACGCCTTCCTGGCCCTGCCGGCGCAGGAGTGGGAAGGCGGGCACTCGGCGGAGATCCGCACCGCCGTCGCCGGGTTCCGCGACGTGCTGGCGTCGATCGAGGACGGCCGCGGCGACGACAAGGCCGGGCTCTGCTGGCTGCCCGAGGGCGAGGCGAACTACGCGAACCTGGTCCGCAGCTACACCACGACCTCCCGCACGCCCGACGAGCTGCACCGGCTCGGGCTCGACATCATCGCGTCGCTGCGCGAGGAGTACGCGGAGATCGGTTCGCGGGTGTGGGGCGTCAGCGACGTTCCGGAGATCTTCCGGCGGTTGCGCACGGAGATGCTGTGGGACAGCGAAGAGCAGATGATCGAGAACGCCGTCGCGGCGATCGCCCGCGCGGAGGCCGAGGCGCCGAAGTGGTTCGGCCGCATGCCGGGCATCGGCTGCCAGGTGCGCGCGGTGCCGGAGGGGGAGCAGAGCACGTCGGCCATCGCGTTCTACCAGCCCGCGCCCGCCGACCGCAGCCGTCCCGGCACCTACTGGCTCAACCCGTTGGGCGCCACCGAACGCAGCCGCACGCTGTCCGAGGTGACGGCGTTCCACGAGGCCGTGCCGGGCCACCACTACCAGTTCTCGATCGCCGCCGAGACGGAACTGCCCAACATGCGCAAGTACGCGTTCATCGAGGCGTACCTGGAGGGCTGGGGCCTCTACACCGAGCGCCTCGCCGACGAGATGGGCCTGTACTCGTCCGACGAGCAGCGCCTCGGGATGCTGGGACTCGACGCGATGCGCGCCGGGAGGCTCGTGGTGGACACCGGCATCCACGCGTTCGGCTGGTCGCGGCAGCAGGCCGTCGACTACCTGCGCGAGAACACCGTCATGACCGAGCCCGAGATCGACTCCGAGATCGACCGGTACATCGAGACGCCGGGCCAGGCGCTCGCGTACATGGTGGGGCGCCTGGAGATCCAGCGCGTCCGGGCCGAGGCCGAGACGAAGCTGGGCGACAGGTTCGACATCAGGGCGTTCCACGACCTGGTGGTGGGGAGCGGCGCGGTGCCGCTCTCCACCCTCGACCAGATCGTCACTTCCTGGACTGACGCTCCATGAGCGAGTGCCGCTTCGAGTAGGCGAAGTAGATGATCAGGCCGATCAGGAACCAGACCCCGAACCGCAGCCACGTCTCCGGGTTGAGGAACGTGATCAGCCAGAGCGAGAAGATCACGCCGATGATCGGCACCACGGGCATGCCCGGCGTCCTGAACGTGCGCGGGAGGTCGGGCTGCTTGTAGCGCAACACGATCACGGCGATGCACACGACGACGAACGCCAGCAGGATGCCGATGTTGGTGAGTTCGGCGGCCTCCGCGATCGGCAGGAAACCGGCGATGACCGCGGAGGCGATGCCCAGCACCCAGGTGATGCGCGACGGCACGCGCTTCACCGGGTGCGACTTCGCGAACCACTGGGGCAGCAGGCCGTCGCGGCTCATCGAGTAACCGACGCGGGCGGCGCCCATCAAGAACGTGAAGAGCACCGTCGTGATGCCGAGGATGGCGCCGACGCTGATGATGATGCCCAGCGCGGGCAGGCCGACGTCGGCGAACGCCGTGGCGAACGCGGACTCCGCGTCGACGTCCTTGTAGTTCACCATTCCCGTCAGCACCAGGCAGGCCAGCACGTACAGGACCATCGACACCGCGAGCGAGTAGATGATCGCCTTCGGCATGTGCCGCTGCGAGTCCTTGGACTCCTCCGCCGCCGTCGACATCGCGTCGTAGCCGAACACCGCGAAGAACACCGTCGCCGCACCCGTGAGCGCACCCGAGAGGCCGAACGGGAAGAACGGGTTGTAGTTGTCGGTGTCGATGTGGAACGCACCGACGACGATGACCAGCGCCACCACCGCGACCTTCAGGTACACCAACGTGGTCTCGAACCGTGCGGCGTTCTTCATGCCCATGTTCAGCACGTACGCGATGAGCAGGCACAGCAGGACGGCGAACAGGTTCACCTTGTACGTGCCCGCGGTGACGTCACCTGTTTCGGTGCCCGGCGCACCCAGCATCCATTGCGGCAGCTGGAGGTTGAGCAGGCTGAGGAGTTCGGTGAAGTAGCCGGAGATGCCGATCGCGACCACCGCCACGATCGCGGTGTACTCGAGCAGCAGGTCCCAGCCGATGAACCAGCCGACGATCTCGCCCAGCACCGCGTAACCGTAGGTGTAGGCACTGCCGGCCTTGGGGATCAGGCCCGCGAACTCCGCGTACGAGAACGCCGCCGCCGCGCTCGCGACACCGGCGATGAGGAACGAGATCAGCACGGCCGGGCCCGCCGTCTTGTTCGCGACGGCGCCCGCGAGCGAGAAGATGCCCGCGCCGATGATGCCGCCGATGCCGATCGCCGTGAGCTGCCACAGGCCCAGTGTTCTGGTGAGCCCGTCGCCTTTGTCCTCGGCGATCTGTTCGATGGGCTTGCGCCTGAAGACGCCCTGTGTGGTCATGCCTAGCTCCCTTGATGAGTGGGTCCGGGCGAACCTATGCGTGTTCACTGTCACGCGGTTTGTCCGGACCCACCAATCAGAGGGCCGCTTTTTGGCTTTTCGTGCTGTTTACGGGCGGCTGAACACGATCTTGCCCGCCGTCTCGCCGTCCAGCATCGAGCGGAAGCCCTGTTCGGCGTCCTCGAACTTCAGCTCCGCGCCGATCTGCGGCTTGAGGCCGTTGATCGCGCAGAACCGGATGAGGTCGCCCAGTTCCTCGCGCGTGCCCATGGTCGAGCCGACCACGCGCAGCTGCAGGAAGAACAACCGCTGGAGCTCGGCCGCGGAGGCGTCACCGGACGTCGCACCGGAGATCACCACGATGCCGCCGGGCTTGAGCGCCTTCATCGAGTGCGACCAGGTGGCCTTGCCGACGGTCTCGAACACGGCGTCGACCCGTTCGGGCAACCGCGCGCCGGACTCGAAGACGTCGTGGGCGCCGAGGGTGGTGGCCAGTGCGCGCTTCTCCTCGCTTCGGCCCGTGACCCACACGCGGAAACCGGCGGCGCGGCCGAGCTGGATCAGCGCGGTCGACACACCGCCCGACGCGCCCTGCACGAGCATCGTCTGGCCGGGGCGCAGGCCGGACTTCACGAACAGCATCCGGTACGCGGTCAGCCACGCCGTGCCCATGCAGGCGGCCTCGGCGAACGTGAGGTCCGCGGGCTTGGGCAGCGCGTTGCGGGCCGGCACGACCACGTGGTCGGCGAACGTGCCCTGGTGCTTCTCGGTGAGCAGCGAGCGCTTCGGGTCGAGCGTCTCGTCGCCGGTCCAGTCCGGGTCTCCGATGACGGAGTGCAGCACCACCTCGGTGCCGTCGTCGAGGACACCGGCGCCGTCGCAGCCCAGGATCATCGGGAACTGCTCTGGCTTGATGCCGACGCCGCGCAACGTCCACAGGTCGTGCATGTTGAGGCTGGCCGCCTTGACCGCGACGCGCACCCACCCGGCGGGAACCTCGGGGTCGGGGCGCTCGCCGACGCGGAGCGACGCCAGCGGGTTCTCAGGACTGGGTTCTGCTGCGTAAACGGCGAACATGGTTCGCAACATACCCACCTGGATCGTGGCCAAATGCCGTGACACCGGTCACGAGACTAGGCTGAGGTGCGTGGACTGGCTGGTGCAGTGGTGGGACGGGGTCGAGCTGTGGGTCGTGCAGCTGCCCGTCGCCGTGCAGTTCCCCGTCGTGATGGTCGTGGTGCTCCCGCTCTGCCTGGGCGTGGCGCGGCTGATCGACCGGGTCGCTGACTGGGGAGCGAAGAACCCGGCGTCGGTCCCTGACGCCGAGCCCGAACCCGAGAAGGTTGCCGCGTGAGCCCTGGTCGTCGCCTGACCGTCGCACTGGTCGGGCTCCTCGCGCTGGTCGTCATCGGGTGGTTCGTCAAGGACAACTCGGCGGAGCCGCCTCCTGGGACCTCGAAGCCGGTGGTCACGAGCGCGGCGGACGGTGAGACCGTGCCCGGCTCGAACTCCGGGCTGGAGATCGAGCCGCTGTCGAAGCTGCCCGCCGAGGCCGGCAAGACCTGGAAGCTGATCGAGGCGAACGGGCCGTTCCCGCACCCGCGCAACGACGGCGTGACGTTCCAGAACCGGGAGAAGCGGCTGCCTGCCAAGAACTCCGGGTACTACAAGGAGTACACCGTGCCGACGCCGGGAAGCACCGATCGCGGCGCGCGTCGCCTCGTCACCGGTTCGGAGAAGGAAGTCTTCTACACCGGCGACCACTATTCGTCGTTCGTCGTCGTGGACGTGAAGAAATGAAACGGCACATTCTCGTTTCGGAGAAGTCCGCCGCGATCTCGGCCATTGCCGCCGCGCTGGACTTTCCCGAGTGGTTCGGGCAGAACCTCGACGCCCTGTACGACAGCCTGACCGACCTCTCGTGGCTGCCCGAGGGTGAATACGTGCTGGTCGTGCCTGCGGGGCTGGACTCCTCGGTGCTCGAGGTGCTGCGTGACGCCGCGAAGCAGACCGCTGGATCAGGTGACCGGAAAGTGCGCGTGATTCGCACAGAACGGTGACTGGGGCTGCGGTGGTGGCGTCCGGAGTGGACAGTGCACTGCCATGGGAACGCAATTCCGCCGCTTGAGCTGTGCGCTCGGCGTCGTGGCGGTAGTAGGAGTGCTTTGCCCGGCGGTGTCGTTCGCCGGTGACCCCGACTGCACGCAGGAGGGGGCTTTCTCGCCGTTCGAGACGATCGACGGCGACAACCCCGTGACCATGCGCAACGGCCGTGTGGTCGAGCTGCGCGCTTCGAACAAGTCCCAGTGCGCCTGGGCCCGCATCTCCCACGGCACGCCCGGCGAGGAGATCTGGGCGGACCGCAAGGAGCCCTCGGGCAACGGCCACGAGGGCTTCCTCGGCTACACCAGGATCGACTCGGGTTCCGCGAAGTACACCGAGGCGTTCAAGGACGACGGCAAGGTCATGCGGGCCTGCGGTTCCTCGCAGGGCATGATCGAGTGCACCGGCTGGTTCTAGCCTTCCGCGGGCACCCAGGACGGCCTGCGCTTCTCCTTGAAGGCCGTGATGCCCTCCTGGCCCTCCGGTCCGCCGAAGTGCTGTGCCGACAGCTCGAGCATGTCCGCGAAGACCTCGCCGAGGTTCGTGGACCTCTCCTGCTGCAGCATCTCCTTGGTGGCCGCGAGCGCGTTGGGGGCACCGAGCGCGAGCATGTCCGTGTAGCGGCGGACCTCCGCGTCGACGTCGTCGGTCGCGGAGTTCAGCAGGCCGATCTCGACCGCGCGCTTCGCGTCGAACGTCTCGCCGGTCAGGAACAGCTCGTGCGCCTGGCGGGGGAGCAGGCGCGGCAGCACGGTCACCGAGATGACGGCCGGCACGACGCCGATCCTGACCTCGCTGAACGCGAACGTGGCGCCGGTGGCGGCGATGGAGATGTCGCACGCCGCGACGATGCCGACGCCACCCGCGCGGGCCGGGCCGTTCAGTGCCGCGACGACCGGCTTCGGGCTGGTCCAGAGCTGTTCGAGGATCGCGGGGAACTCGTTGACGCCCTGGTCGCCCGCGCTCGCACCGGCGGCCTCCTTGAGGTCCATGCCCGAACAGAACACGGAGCCCGTGTGGGTCAGCACGACCACGCGCACCTGGTCGTCGCCCGCCGCGCTGGTGAGGTGCTCCTTGAGCTCCCGGCGCAGCTGCGAGGACAGCGCGTTGCGGTTGTGGGGGGAGTCCAGCGTGATCGTCGCGATGCCACGCTGCACCTCGTAGTGGACCAGCTCGTCTGCCATGGCGCTGACCTTAGCTTCCGGCTCTGTTGACAGCATGCTGTCAACTATGACAGTCTACTGTCATGACAAAGACGGTGTACCTCGTTCTGGCCGACCAGCTCGCCGACTGGGAGTACGGCCACGTGGCCGCCCAGGTGAGCCTGCAGCAGTTCCAGCAGCAGCCGGGGCGGTACGAGCTGCGGACGGTCGGGCTGACCACGGACCCGATCCGCACGGTCGGCGGCGTGCGGATGCTGCCGGACATCGCCATCGAGGACGTTTCCGTGGAGGACGCGGCGATGCTCGTCCTGCCGGGTGGCGACGGGTGGGAGTCCGGTTCGCTGGCGGCGTTCGGGAAGCTCGCGCGGCGGTTCCGCGAGGCGGGCAAGCCGATCGCGGCGATCTGCGGGGCGGCGATCGGGCTGGCGGCCGAAGGGCTGCTCGACGACGTGCCGCACACGTCGAACTTCCCTGAGGAGCTTGGTTCTTACGGTGGCGCGGCGTTTTACCGCGACGAACGTGTGGTGCGCGCTGACGGCGTGATCACGGCGGGCGGCGCTTCCTCGCTGGAGTTCGCCCGGGAGGTGCTGGCGGAGCTGGAGACGTTCTCGCCGGGGACCCGGGAGGCCTGGTACGAGTTCAACCGCGACGACTCCGCCGAGGCGTTCGGGAAGCTGGTGGCCAGTGTCCAGGGCTGAGCCGGCGTCCAGGACCGAGTCGGGCGACGTGCTGACCGACGTCGTGATGAGGACTTTCCGTTTGTACGGGGCGTTCCTCGACGCGGCCGAGGTGATGACGAAGCCCGTCGGCCTGACCGCGGCGTGGTGGCAGGTGCTCGGTGCGGTGCTGCGCGAGCCGTTGTCCGTCT
This sequence comes from Lentzea californiensis, assembly GCF_024648825.1. Lineage (GTDB taxonomy): Bacteria > Actinomycetota > Actinomycetes > Mycobacteriales > Pseudonocardiaceae > Lentzea > Lentzea californiensis. The sequence continues at coordinate 415,128 of NZ_JANBBE010000008.1, read as the reverse complement.
CGGGCATCGCGCGGGAGATGGGGCTGGCGCGGCAGTCCGTGCAGCGGATCGCGGACCTGTTGGTGGACAAGGGTTTGGCGGAGTACCTGCCGAACCCGGCACACGCCCGCGCGAAGCTGGTACAGCCGACCCCGGAGGGCTTCGCCGCGATCGAACGGTTGCGGGACGCGCAGTACGAGTGGGCCAACCGCGTCAGTGCGCAGGTCTCGCTGGAAGACCTGCGCACGACGCTCGCCACGATGACCGCACTGGTCGCGGCTACTTCCTGATGCCCGGCAGGGGGTTGGGCATCGGGATCGCTAGCCGATCGTGGTCGTGGTCAGCACGGGACTCGGGTCCGGGTAGCCCTTCGCGGCGGCGTTGACCGGAAACCCGATGACCGTGACGACGGCGGTGAAGGTGAGGCCCGGGGCGTCGTAGCTGGTGCCACCCAGCTTCGTGGTGATCGTCCCGGTACCTCCGGCCTGGAGGTTGATCGTGACGGTCGGCAGCTCGAAGTCCGCGCCGCCCTTGATCGGACCGGGCACGCTCAACACGACGTCGTTGCCCTGCAAGGCAACCGTCGGCGTACCACCCAGCCCAGCCCCGCCGGACAGCGACGCGGACCGGAACGTCGAGTTGGCGGGCACCGGCAACTTCAGCGCGAGCCCCTTGATCTCCCGCACCTGCCGGCCGCCGGCCTCGGTCGGGATCTTGTTGGGCGCGGGGTCGATCGTGACCGCGAGGGTGCCGCCGGGTGCGACGGTCGCGGGCGCCGCCGCGTCGACGCCCTGGTCGAGCGTGAAGTCCGACGACTGCCCGGCGGCACTCGCCCGGAGCTTGTAGGTGATGGTCTGCGGAGCTGCTGCTGACGCGTTCGCGGCGAACATCAGCATCGGTACCAGTGCGGCTGCTGCGATTCCGGCTAGCTTCATGGCCTCTCCCCGATGAGTGGACGAGGGACACTTCCAGCACGCGGCGTAATCACCTGACTACTCATGAGTAGGTTTCACGTCAACAGTTCACGGTTCACATCGCCCGAACGGCGCTGTGTGTTCGATCTTGTGGCGGCGGCCGGAAGTGGTGTGCGGCAGCGGTTGGGCTCAACGCGCTAGGCTAGGTGCAGAGCCTTCGCCGCTAGGCGGAGGAAGTGAGCCCAGGTGCGCGTCCGGACGGTCGCTGCCTGGGCTTCGCGCTTTTTGGAGAAGGATTCACCGGCAGGTCGGTGAGCGGTTGGGCTCAAATGTGCTAGGCTGTGCGCATAGCCTCTGCCACTAGGCGGAGGAAGTGAGCCCAGGTGCGCTTCCGGACGGTTGCTGCCTGGGCTTCGCGCTTTTCAGGGTTCGACGTGGGTCACGACGGGACCGATCCGCCGCACCCAGTCGCCACCCGCTCCCAGGCACCAGGCCACGGCGTCGCTCACCCACAACGCCGGTTCGGCGGACGACTAAATGTGTTCGTAAACGATGCCGGCGTCGCGCGCCTTCGTGCGCGCAAGGACGACACGATCGCGTGCGTTGCCCGCGTGGTCGCGAGAGTCGAGAACGAGCCGGCTCACTCCTCGGTCGACCGCTTCTGTCACCAGCCGTTCCAGCAGAACGGCGCGCGCCGAGTCGCCCTTCTCGCGGCTGGACACCACGACGACGTCGAAGGTCCGTTCAACGATGCGGGACACGATGAACTTGCGGCGGCTGTCCTTCTCGGACTTGAAGTGCACTCGCCGCTCGCCGGGCAGCAGCAGGCTCCGCATCAGCGACCGGGTCGAGTGCAGCGCGGCGGGGGCGACGAGCGTCGCGGCGAGCAGGTGACCACCGCGTTCGGTCTCGTCGACGAACATATGCATCCAAACAGGATCGCAGGTGACACCGACAATCCCCGCTCGGGTGCTTGCGCGTAAATCAAGGAGTTGCTTGCAGCGCAAGCTAAGCAGCGACCGTCTGACGAGCCAGGGCGAAGTCGTACCGGTCCAGCACCAACTGCGCGACCTCGACGTCGTCACCCAACGGCCGCGCCACCACAGCATCCCCAGCCAGCGAAGCGACCTTGTCCGGCAACAACCCCGGCGCCAGGAACCACGACGCCACGGCGATCCGCGACGCACCACGAGCCTTCAACCGCTCGATCGCCTCAGGCACGCTAGGCGACGCGATCGACGCGAACGCAGCCTCCACTCCGGCCCACCCAGACTCCCGAGCCCACCGCCGAGCCACGCGCGCCACGGCCTCGTTGGCCGGACCGTGCGAGGACCCGGCGCCGGCCAGCACCACACCCAAAGACCGGTCCCCGAAGGAGACCCCGGCTTCGGACAGCCGCCGCAACGCAGCCGACTCCAGCCGCGGATCCGGCCCCAGCACGTCCGTCACCACAGCGGGCACGCGGGACTCGGCCACGGCGGCGGGAACGTCGACGCGGGCGTGATAAGCCTTGCCCAGCAACAAAGGTACGACCACGGCGGGTCCGCGCAGCACGTCGTTCAACCGCGGCGCGCACAGGTCCAGGAAGCAGCCGCGGACGTCCAACTCGGGCCGCAGCGAGCGCACCACATCGAGCAAAGCGTGAATCGACGCGGCGGAACGGGGATCGCGGCTGCCGTGGGCGACGGCGACAAGAGGAATCACAGCGCCCCCGTCAGTCCGCGGGCCCGCAGCACAGCGCGTTCCAGAGGCCGGAACAGCAGCAGTTCGATCCCGATGCCCACCAGCAGGATCAGGAAGATCGCGGCGATCACCATGTTGATGTCGTTCAGCGACGAGCCGTTGTGCAGGTACTGCCCGAGGCCGACGCCGAGCTGGGGCGATGTCGCGATGATCTCCGCGGCCATTAGCGAGCGCCACGAGAACGCCCAGCCCTGCTTGAGACCCGCCAGGTAACCGGGCAGGGCGGCGGGAAGCAGGATGTGGCGGGCCGAAGCGAGCCGGCCGGCGCCCAGGGCGCGTCCCACGCGCGGGAGGAGCGGCGGGATCTGGTCGATGCCCGCCACCAGGCCGTTCGCGATCGACGGGACCGATCCCATCAGCACCACGAAGTAGATCGTGGACGGCGTCACGCCGAACCACAGGATCGCCGCCGGGACCCAGGCCACCGAGGGAAGTGACTGCAGGCCGGTCAGCAACGACCCGATCGCCGCGCGCACCACCCGCACCTTGGCGATCAGCAGACCCAGCGGTGTCGCGATCACGACGGCCGCCAGGAACCCGAGCACCGCGCGGTGCAGCGAGGTCCACAGGATGCCGAACGCCTCGCCGGTGGAGATCGAGCGGACCAGCTCGTCCCACACGTTGATGGGAGCGGGGAGCTGGAACTCGGGCAGCACAGCCGAAGCCCACAACGCCTGCCACACGCCCAGGAGCAGGGCGAAGGCGATGATGGGTGGCACGCCCGTCTTCAGGAAGCGGCGCCAGACCGGCGGCCGGTGTGCCTCTACCGGCACATCGAGCGCGTCGAGGCCGGCGCCGACCTTGTCGAGCGTGTCAGGAGGCGTGGCCACTGATGACCTCTCGCAGATGGGTGTTGATCTCGTCGAGGACCTCGGTCGAGGAGTCCGTGACGTCCCACTCGCGCACGACGCGGCCGGGACGTGAGGACAGGAGCACGACGCGCTGGCCGAGGCGGACGGCCTCGCGCACGTCGTGCGTCACGAAGATGATCGCGGTGTTCGTGGTCTCCCAGACGCGCAGCAGTTCGCTCTGCAGCACGTCCCGCGTGATGGCGTCGAGGGCCGCGAACGGCTCGTCCATCAGCAGCAGGGCGGGAGCGCCGTCCGGTGAGACGGTGGTGGACGCCAGTGCGCGGGCCAGGGCCACGCGCTGACGCATACCGCCGGAGAGCTCGTGCGGGCGCTTGTCCGCGACGTCGCCCAGCCGCACCAGTTCCAGCAGGTCCAGCGCGCGGCGCTTGCGCGCCAGCCGGCCGACACCGGCGAAGCGCAGTGCCAGTTCGACGTTGCGCGCGGCGGTGAGCCACGGCATCAGCGCGGGCTCCTGGAACATCACGGCGGGGCGTGAGGTGTTGAGCTGCAGCTCACCGGACGTCGCGGCGTCGAGGCCCGCGACGATGTTGAGCAGCGTGCTCTTGCCGCAGCCGGACGCGCCGAGGAGACACACGAACTCGCCGGGCTTGACCCGCAGGTCGACCCCGTCGAGCGCTACCACGGCCGAGTTGCCGTGGCCGAACACCTTCCGGACCCCGGACAGTTCAACGGCAGTATCCACAGTGGACGGAACAGTGGTCTCGAGCGTGGCGGTCATGGTCGTGTGCCTTCCCTCGGCGTCGAAGACTTACTTCTGGTCCAGTCCGGCTGCTTGCACCTGCGGCTTGCCCTGTGCCTGGAGAACCTTGTTCAGCAACGTGAAGTCGGCGTACCCGGCGACGTTCGGGGCCTCCTTGGCCACGCCCGCCGTCACGGCGTCCTTCGCGAGCTGCGGGAAGTGCTTGGCCTGCGCGTCGGTCGTGAGCTCGATGTTGTCCCACGCGGCGTCGAGGACCTTGTCGCCGAGCTTCTTGGACGTGAGCTTCTCCAGCGCGGCGTTCACGGACTTCTTGGCCTCGTCCTTGTTCGCCTTCGCCCAGTCGATCGCGGCGACGTGAGCCTTCAGCACGGCCTCGACCGTCTCCGGGTGCTCCTGCAGGAACTTCGTCCGCACGATGACCACGGTGGTCGGGAACGCCCCGCCGTCCCACAGCGTCTTCTCGTCCAGCAGCACCTTCGCGCCCGCCTCGGCGACGATGCGCGCCGACCACGGCTGCGGCGACCAGGTCGCCTGGATGTCGCCCTTCTTGAACAGGTCGAGCGAAGCCGCGTTCTCCACGTTCTGCACGGTCACCTGGCCGGTGAGGTTCTTCTCCGCCAGGTACTTCTTCAGCGCCACGTCCTGCGTGTTGCCGAGCTGCGGAGTCGCGATGGTCTTGCCCTTGAGGTCCTCGATCGAGTTGATCTCGGGCTTGACCACGAGCTGCGCGCCACCCGAGGTGGCACCGGCGATGAGCTTCACGGCCTCGCCCTTGGACTTCGCGTAGGCGTTGATCGCCGGGCCGGAGCCGATGTACGCGATGTCGAGCGACTCGCCCAGCAGGGCGTTGACCTCGTCGGGGCCCGCGTTGAACGTCTGCGTCGTCAGCTTGGTGCCGCCGAGCTCCTTCGCGAACAGACCCTGCTCGACGCCGATCAGCGCGGCGGCGTGGGTGACGTTCGGGAAGTACCCGAGGCGGACCTCGGCGGCGGCACCCTTGGACTCGGCGGCAGGGGTGTCGGTGGAACCGGCGCGGCTGCAACCGGACAGGGCTGTCAGTGCGATCAGTGCGACGGCGATGGCGGGCTTGAGGTTCACGGGGAAATGGCCTTTCAGGGACCGGGGGAGACGAGGGCGTGGGTGTCGGGGGTAGCGGCGCTACCCCCGGTACAGCTCTCCACGCCGTCCTCAAGCAGCGGCAGCGGAGCCCCGACCAGTCCGGCGGCGAGCGTGGAACCGTCGCTCGCGTCGATCACCAGGAAGGACCCGGTGCGCCGGCTGAAGCTGTAGTCGTCCAGCGGAACGGGCTCCGCGAGTCGCAGAGCCACTCGGCCGATCTCGTTGAGCTCCAGCGACGCAGGGCTGTCCACACTGGACAGGTTCTGCTCGTCGAAGCGGTCGCGCAGCTCGGTGACCATCGCCTGCACGGTGCGCGTGCCGTGCTTGACGAGGACTCGGGCGCCGGGCCGCAGCGGCTTCTCCGCGAGCCAGCAGAGCGTGGCGTCCAGCTCGTCGGTGACCGTGGGCTCGTTGCCCGCCACCGAGATCAGGTCGCCGCGCGAGATGTCGATGTCGTCGGCCAGCAGCAGCGTGACGGACTGGCCGGCCGCCGCCTCGGTCAGTTCGCCGTCCGCCGTGTCGATCTTCGTGACCGTCGAGCGGCGGCCCGACGGCAGCACGACGATCTCGTCGCCCGGCTTGATCGTGCCGGCCGCGATCAGACCGGCGTAACCCCGGTAGTCGAGGTGCTCGGCCGTGCGCGGGCGGATCACGTACTGCACCGGGAAGCGGAAAGCGGCGTCGTGCGGGTCGGGCTCGACCGGCACGGTCTCCAGGTGCTCCAGCAGGGTCGGGCCGGAGTACCAGGGCGTGTTCGCGGACTTGTCCACGACGTTGTCGCCCGCCAGCGCGGACACCGGGATCTGGACGACCGCGTCCTCGGTGTAGCCCAGGGCCGTGGCGTGCGCCGTGAACTCCTTGGCGATGCGGAAGAACGTCACCTCGTCGTAGTCCACGAGGTCGATCTTGTTGACCGCCAGGACGAGCCGCGGCACGCCCAGCAGCGCGAGAACCGCCGCGTGGCGCCGGGTCTGCTCGATGACGCCCTTGCGCGCGTCGACGAGCAGGACCGCGAGCTGCGCGGTGGAGGCGCCGGTGACGGTGTTGCGGGTGTACTGGACGTGCCCGGGGGTGTCCGCGAGCACGAACGACCGCTTGGGCGTCGCGAAGTAGCGGTACGCCACGTCGATCGTGATGCCCTGCTCGCGTTCCGACCGCAGGCCGTCGACGAGCAGTGACAGGTCCGGCGTCGCGAGACCGCGGTCGGCGCTGGCGCGGTGCACCGCGTCGAGCGTGTCGGCGAGCACGGACTTGGTGTCGTACAACAGCCTGCCGACCAGCGTGGACTTGCCGTCGTCCACGCTGCCCGCCGTGGCCAGCCTCAACAGGTCGCTCATTTAGAAGTAACCCTCCCGCTTGCGGTCTTCCATGGCGGCCTCGGACAGCCGGTCGTCGGCCCGCGTGGCGCCGCGCTCGGTCAGTCGTGACGCGGCGACCTCGGCGATCACCGCGTGGATGTCGGCGGCGTCGGACTCGACGGCGCCCGTGCAGGAGCCGTCGCCGACCGTGCGGTAACGAACCGTCTTGCGCAGCAACGTCTCACCGTCGCGCGCCGTGCCCCACGGGCCTTCGGCGAGCCACATGCCGTCGCGCAGGAACACGTCGCGCTGGTGCGAGTAGTAGATGTCGGGCAGCTCGATGCCCTCGCGCTCGATGTAGTTCCAGACGTCGAGCTCGGTCCAGTTCGACAGCGGGAACACGCGGACGTGCTCACCGGCGCGGTGCCGGCCGTTGTAGAGGTTCCACAGCTCCGGGCGCTGGCGCTTCGGGTCCCACTGGCCGAACGCCGTGCGCAGGCTGAAGATCCGCTCCTTGGCGCGGGCCCGTTCCTCGTCCCGGCGCCCGCCGCCGAAGACCGCGTCGAACTTGTGCTGCGTGATGGAGTCCAGCAGCGGCACGGTCTGCAGCGGGTTGCGCGTGCCGTCCGGGCGCTCCTCCAGGCGGCCGTCGTCGATCCAGTCCTGGACCTTCGCGACCTCCAGGCGCAGGCCGTGCTGCGCGACGACGCGGTCGCGGAACTCGATGACCTCGTCGAAGTTGTGCCCGGTGTCGACGTGCAGCAACGGGAACGGCACCGGCGCCGGGTAGAACGCCTTGATCGCGAGGTGCAGCAGCAGCGTCGAGTCCTTGCCGCCGGAGAAGAGGATCACCGGCCGGTCGAACTCGCCCGCGACCTCGCGGAAGATGTGGATCGCCTCGGATTCGAGGCGTCCCAGGGTGTCCAGAACTGTGCTGGCCCCATTCTTGGAGTTCATCCGTGCAACCCACATTCCGTCTTCGACTGGCCGGCCCACCGGCCGCTGCGCGCGTCCTGTCCCGGCAACGGCTTGGCGGTGCACGGCAGGCAGCCGATGGAGGGATAACCCTCCTGCACCAACAGGTTCTCGAGGACGCCCTTCTCGCGGATGTAGGCGTTGAACTCGTCGTCGCTCCACGGCGCGATCGGGTTGATCTTCACCAGGCCGTTGCGGTCGTCCCACTGCACGATCGGTGTGTTCGCCCTGGTCGGGGCGTCCACCCGCCGGACGCCGGTGACCCACGCGTCGTACTTCGCAAGCTCGCGGCGCAGCGGGATCACCTTCCGCAGGTTGCAGCACTGGGCCGGTTCCGACTGGTACAGCAGGCCGAACTCCGCCTCCTGGTCCGCGACGGACTGCTCGGCGGCGGCGTTGACGACGCGCACCTCCGGGTAGACGACCCCGACGGCGTCACGCACGCCGATGGTCTCCGGGAAGTGGTAGCCCGTCTCCAGGAACAGCACGTCGAAGTTCGGCTTCACCTTGGCGGCGAGGTCGATCAGCACGGCGTCCTGCATGTTCGAGGCGACGATGTAGTTGTCACCGAACGTCCGCGCGACCCACTCGAGCGCCTCCTCGGGGCTCGCGTCCCTCAGCTCCTGCTCGGCCGCGTCGGCGACGATCTTGAGGTCTTCCTTGAGATCGCTCACTTCTTCACCTCCTGCGGCAGGTTGAGCCCGACGAACGAGACCTTGAAGACGCGGCGGCACCCGGTGCACAGCCACGCGTAGCTGGGTTCCTCCTGCGGCCGGAGGTCCTCGTCACCGCAGTAGGGGCAGTAGAACGGCGTCGCCCTCTCGGTCATCGCAGCGAACCCTCTTCCGCCCGGCCGACCCACTGCGCGAACCGCTCGTCGGTCTCGCGCTGGGCGACGAAGTTCCGCACGACCCGCTCGACGTACTCGGGCAGTTCGGCCGCGGTCACCTTGTGGCCGCGCAACTTCCGGCCGAACCCGGCGTCGAGGCCGAGACCGCCGCCGAGGTGCACCTGGAAGCCCTCGACCTGGTTGCCCGACTCGTCCGTGACGATCTGGCCCTTGAGGCCGATGTCCGCGGTCTGGATGCGGGCGCAGGAGTTGGGGCAGCCGTTGATGTGCACGGTGATCGGCGCCGTGACGCCGTCGACGATGTCCTTGAGGTTGGCTTCGAGCTGCGTGACGAGGTCGACCGCACGCGCCTTGGTCTCGACGATCGCGAGCTTGCAGAACTCGATGCCGGTGCAGGCCATGATGCCCCGGCGCCACGGCGACGGGTCGACCTGCAGGCCCAGCTTGGCGAGGTCGCTCTTGAGCGTCGGGATCTCGGCTTCGGGCACGTCCAGCACGATGATCTTCTGCTGCGGCGTGAAGCGGACGCGGCCGGAGCCCGCCCGTTCGGCGAACTTCGCGACCTCGACGAGGATCGAGCCCGACACGCGGCCCGCGACGGGCGCGGCACCGACGTAGAACAGGCCGTCCTTCTGCTTGTGCACGCCGATGTGGTCGAGCTGCTGGTCCAGGGTCTCCGGCGCCGGGCCGTCGATCATCTTGCGCTTGAGGTACTCGTCCTCGACGACCTGGCGGAACTTCTCCGGACCCCAGTCGGCGACGAGGAACTTGATGCGCGCGCGGTGGCGCAGGCGGCGGTAGCCGTAGTCGCGGAAGACGCTGATGACGGCTTCCCACACGTCCGGCACCTCGTCGAGCGGCACCCAGGCGCCCAGGCGCTTGCCCAGCATGGGGTTCGTGGACAGGCCGCCACCGACCCAGAGGTCGAAGCCCGGCCCGTGCTCGGGGTGGTTCACGCCGACGAACGCGATGTCGTGGATCTCGTGCGCGACGTCCTGCAGACCGGAGATGGCCGTCTTGAACTTGCGCGGCAGGTTGGAGAAGCGCGGGTCGCCGATGTAGCGCTCGAGGATCGTGTCGATCGCCGGCTGCCCGTCGATGACCTCGTCCACGGAGATGCCCGCGACCGGCGAGCCGAGGATGACGCGCGGGCTGTCGCCACACGCCTCCATCGTCGTCAGGTTCACCGCTTCGAGCTTCTGCCAGATCGTGGGAACGTCCTCGACCCGGATCCAGTGGTACTGGATGTTCTGCCGATCGGTGATGTCCGCGGTGTCGCGCGCATAGGTCTGCGAGATCTCGCCGAGGACCCTCAGCTGCTGCGTGGTGAGCGCACCGCCGTCACTGCGGACGCGCATCATGAAGAACTCGTCGTCCAGCTCCTCCGGCTCCAGCGTGGCCGTGCGGCCGCCGTCGATGCCGGGCTTGCGCTGCGTGTACAGGCCGTACCAGCGGAACCGTCCCCGCAGGTCGGCAGGGTCGATCGAGTCGAAACCGCCGTGGGCGTAGATGTTCTCGATGCGGGCGCGGACGTTGAGCGGGTTGTCGTCCTTCTTGCTCCGCTCGTTGGGGTTCAGCGGCTCTCGGTATCCGAGTGCCCACTGCCCCTCGCCGCGACGCTGCTTGGCACGCGGTGACGTCTGCGGCGTGGCCATCGCCATCCTCCGGGGTTTCGAGGCGCTCAGTGCGCGTGCGAGCCCGGAGGTGCTTGTGGTGGGGGCGTCGTCAGCGCGCCGAGCGCTGACGGGAACAAATCAGCGCGCGGTCATGCCGAACGACGGCACATCGCGCTGGAGACACGACGGAAGTCGACGTGGCGGCGGGCCACGAGGCGGACTCCAGTCGAATGCATGACCTCAGTGTGCATGCCGTCCAGTGCGTGGTCCACCGCCAACCGAATGCTGGGATTGACGAGGGTGAGTTGACATCCTAGGCTGGTTTCACTCCGTAATACTTCTGTCACCGACAGATACTTTCCCTGGTCGAACACCGCCATTCGGGCCGTGTAGGGGACACTGGGAGTCATGCCCTCCGCTTTGCCCGATGGCGAGCCCGCGCCCGCCGACGGTTCGCTTCCCCCTTCCGCTCTCGCCGGTGTCGGCACGCGCCCCTTCGGCATCTACGTGCACGTGCCGTTCTGCGCGACCCGTTGCGGCTACTGCGACTTCAACACCTACACGCCCGGTGAGCTGGGCTCCTCGGCGTCACCGGAGTCGTGGCTGGAGGGCCTGCGCCGCGAACTGGACCTGGCCGCTTCTGTTCTCGGGGACGCTCCGCCGGCCGAAACCGTGTTCGTCGGCGGCGGTACGCCTTCCTTGCTGGGTGCGTCGGGTCTCGGCGAGGTGCTGGACGTTGTGCGCCAGTCGTTCGGCCTGGCCCCCGGCGCCGAGGTGACGACGGAGTCGAACCCCGAGTCGACGTCCGTCGAGTTCTTCTCCGGCATTCGCTCGGCCGGCTACACGCGCGTGTCGCTGGGCATGCAGTCCGCGGCCCGGCACGTTCTCGCCGTGCTGGACCGCAAGCACACGCCAGGCCGTCCGGGTGAGGCCGCGCTGGAGGCCCGCGCGGCCGGGTTCGAACATGTGAACCTGGACCTGATTTATGGCACACCGGGGGAGCGGCCCTCGGATCTGGCCGCGTCTCTCGACGCCGTGCTGGCCGCGGGCGTCGACCACGTGTCCGCCTACGCGTTGATCGTGGAGGACGGCACGGGCCTGGCCCGCCGCATCCGCCGCGGCGACCTGCCCATGCCCGACGACGACGTGCTGGCGTCGTCGTACGAGATGGTCGACTCGGTGCTGAGCGGCGCCGGCTTCTCCTGGTACGAGGTGTCGAACTGGGCGACGTCCGTGGAAGCGCAGTGCCGGCACAACGTCCTGTACTGGAAGGGCGCCGACTGGTGGGGCTTCGGCCCCGGTGCCCACAGCCACGTCGGCGGCGTGCGCTTCTGGAACGTGAAGCACCCGGCGCGCTACTCGTCTCTGCTGGCCGAGGGCAAGTCGCCCGCCGCAGGCCGCGAGACGTTGTCGGCCGAGGACCAGCGCGTCGAACGGGTGCTGCTGGAACTGCGCCTCGCCGAAGGGCTGCCCGTCGACGTGCTGGACGAGGCCGGCCGTGAGGAGGCCGAGCAGGCGATCGCCGACGGGTTGCTGGAGCCGTACGACGACCGCTGCGTGCTGACCGACCGCGGCCGGCTGCTCGCCGACGCCGTGGTCAGGCGGCTGCTTCCCTGATCAGCGGGCGCGCAGGTCGTGCTGACTGCGCACCTCGGTGACCTTCTGGCCTTCTTTGTCGTACGTCACGGTGCCCCACCAGAGCCCGTCCTCCCTGCGGGTCTCCTCCCAGACGACCGAGCCCTTCCACCACTCGTCGGCGCTGAGCACCAGGCATGGTTTGCCGGGTGGCCGCAGCCACACCACGTTGTCCACGTTTGGACCCTAGCGAGCGGCACCGACAGAAACCGGAGCCCGGATCGAGCACGACTTCAGAGCCGCCACCGGGCACGAATCCGGCTGGGTAAACTCGGGAGCAGTGGACACGGAGGTGAACAGCGGTGAACGCCGATGAGCGTCGGTTCGAGGTGCTACGCGCCATCGTCGCCGACTACGTGTCCAACCAGGAGCCCGTCGGCTCGAAGGCCCTGGTCGACAGGCACAACCTGGGTGTGTCGAGCGCGACCGTGCGCAACGACATGGCCGCGCTGGAGGACGAGGGTTACATCGCCCAGCCGCACACCAGCGCGGGACGCGTGCCGACGGACAAGGGCTACCGGCTCTTCGTCGACAAGCTGAGTGAGATCAAGCCGCTCTCGCAGGCCGAGAAGCGGGCCATCCGCAGCTTCCTCGACGGCGCGATCGACCTCGACGACGTGATGCGCCGCAGCGTGCGGTTGCTCGCGCAGCTGACCCGCCAGGTGGCGGTGATCCAGGTGCCGACGCTGTCGCGCGCGGCCGTGCGTCACCTGGAGGTGCTGCCGATCACGCCGTCGCGGCTGATGCTGGTGCTCATCACCGACACCGGCCGCGTCGACCAGCGCATCGTCGAGCTCGGGGACGTGATCAGCGAGGAGCACACGGCCCAGTTGCGCGGTGTGCTGAACCAGGCGATGGCGGGGCAGCGGCTGGCCGAGGCGAGTGCCAAGGTCGCCGAGCTGCCCGACGAGGTTCCGCCGAACCTGCGCGATCCGATGCTGCGAGTCGCTACTGTGCTCATCGAGACGCTGGTGGAGCACCCCGAGGAACGGCTGGTGCTCGGCGGTACCGCGAACCTCACGCGCAGCATCACCGACTTCCCGGGCTCGCTGCGGCAGGTGCTGGAGGCGTTGGAGGAGCAGGTCGTCGTGCTCAAGCTGCTCGCCGCCTCCCGCGACCCCGGTCGCGTGCTGGTGCGCATCGGCGAGGAGAACGAGGCCGCTGAGATGCGCAGCACTTCCGTGGTGTCCATCGGCTACGGCAGCCGTGACAACCCGCTCGGGGGTCTCGGTGTCGTCGGACCGACGCGCATGGACTACCCCGGGACCATGGCCGCCGTCCGTGCGGTCGCCAACTATGTCGGTGAGATCCTGACCGGTCGTTGACCAGAAACGTCTTGCACTTGAGATGAACACGAAAGCGAACAAGGTGGCCAGGGATTACTACGGCATCCTCGGTGTCTCGCAGAACGCGACACAGGATGAGATCAAGCGCGCCTATCGCAAGCTCGCGAGGCAGCTGCACCCGGACGTCAATCCCAACGAGGAGGCCCGCTTCAAGGAGGTGACGGCCGCCTACGAGGTGTTGTCGAACCCGGAGAAGCGCCGCGTCGTCGACCTGGGAGGCGACCCGCTCGACTCGGGCGGCGGTGGCCGCGCGGGCGGTGACCCGTTCCAGGGCTTCGGCCTCGGCGACATCATGGACGCCTTCTTCGGCGCCACGCCCGGCGGTGGCCGGGGGCCTCGCAGCCGCGTGCAGCCCGGCTCCGACGCGCTCATCCGGCTCGACATGACGCTGGAGGAGTGCGCGGCGGGCGCCACGCGTGAGCTGACCGTCGACACGGCGATCCTGTGCGACCGCTGCCACGGAGCGGGCACGCAGAACAATTCCAAGCCCGTCCAGTGCGACACCTGCCACGGCCGCGGCGAGGTCCAGTCGGTGCAGCGCTCGTTCCTCGGCCAGGTCGTCACGTCACGCCCGTGCCCGGTGTGCCGCGGCTACGGCGAGGTCATCCCCGACCCGTGCCAGCAGTGCGCCGGTGACGGCCGCACGCGGTCGCGCCGCACGATCTCGGTGAACATCCCCGCCGGTGTCGCCGAGGGCATGCGCGTGCGCCTCGCGGGCCAGGGCGAGGTCGGCCCCGGCGGTGGCCCGGCCGGCGACCTCTACGTCGAGGTCGAGGAGCACCCGCACGAGATCTTCGAACGCGACGGCGCCGACCTGCACTGCATCGTCCAGATCCCGATGACGACGGCCGCCCTGGGCGCCACGTTGCCGTTGAAGACCCTGGACGGCGAGGAAGAACTGCAGATCGACCCCGGCACGCAGCCCGGTACGCAGCTCGTCATGACGGGCCGCGGCATGCCGAAGCTGCGGTCCACCGGCCGTGTCGATGGTCGCGGCGACCTGCACGTGCACCTCGAGGTGGTCGTGCCGACCAAGCTCGACGCCGCGCAGTCGTCGTTGCTGCGCGACCTGGCCGAGATGCGCGGCGAGAGCGAGCCGTCGCTGTCCCACAACGGCAAGGGCGGCGGCGGGCTGTTCTCCCGCCTGCGCTCCTCACGCGGACACCGGTGACCCTGCCGGTCTTCCTCGTCGAGGCGTTGCCCTCCGGCGAGGAGTTCGTGCTCGACGGGCCGGAAGGCCGGCACGCCGCCACCGTGAAGCGGTTGCGCGCGGGTGAGGAACTCGTGCTGTCGGACGGTTCCGGTGCCCAGGTGCGCTGCTCCGTGGTGGCGGTGGAGAAGGACGCTCTGGCGTTGCGCGTGGTCGAACGCTGGGTGGAGCCCGAACCGGCACCGCGCGTCGTCCTGGCCCAGGCCCTGGTGAAGGGCGATCGTGGCGAGCTCGCGGTCGAGCTCGCCACCGAGGCCGGCGTGGACGGTGTGGTGCCGTGGCGCGCGGCCCGGTGCGTGGCGAAGTGGGAAGACGGCCCGCGCGGCGCGAAGGCGTTGGGACGCTGGCGATCCACGGTCCGTGAAGCCGCCAAGCAGGCCCGTCGCGCGCGAGTGCCGTTCGTCGACGAACCCGTGAGCACGAACCAGCTTTCTCATCGCGTGTCGTCGTCGGCGCTCACTCTCGTGTTGCACGAGAGCGCGACCGAACGGCTCGCGGACGTCGAGCTGCCCGAGTCCGGTGACGTGCTGCTCGTCGTGGGTCCCGAGGGTGGGATCACGCCCGAGGAGCTGGACGCGTTGCGATCTTCGGGTGCGCGGATCGTCCGATTGGGTCCAACCGTTCTTCGTGCATCTACCGCCGCCGCGGTTGCTCTTGGTGCCATTGGGGTACGTACTACTAGGTGGTGACCCCGATCACTTCGAGATGAACATCGGATGGATTGGCTTGACGCAAGTTGTAGCGAACCGCAGGCGGTTGGGGTTACCCTTGTTCGCAGTGGGGCCGATTGGTCTATCCGGAAACGGAGTAGACGATTAGCCCTTCTGACCAAAAGACTCGCCGGACACCTCCCCCCTCGGTCCGGCGTCGGCGCCTCGCGGCGAAGCGACCCCCAGGCTTCGGACCGCGAGGCGCCCCTTTTGGTTTTCAGGTGCCTTTGAATCCCGCCCCTGGCCTGCGGGTTCGTCACCCACTATCGAACCGGCGCGCTTCTCGGCGAATTCTTGGCGTTCACGTAAGTTCTGCGTGTGCAGCGAATTGCTTACGGTGACCACCCCAGTCAGTTCGGCGAGCTTCACGTTCCCGAGACCGCGACTCAGGGTGCCGTTGTCGTCATTCACGGTGGTTTCTGGCACCAGCGCTACGGGCTCGAACTCGGCCGCCCTCTCGCGGACGTGCTCGTCGCGGAAGGATTTGTCGTTTGGAACGTCGAATACCGCCGGGTGAGCGGCGGCGGTGGGTGGCCGCAGACCGGTGAGGACGTGCTCGCCGCCATCGACGCGGTCGACATCGGGCCCGTCGTGACGCTCGGGCACAGCGCCGGAGGTCACCTCGCCGTGTGGGCGGCCAAGCACAGCGCGCGCGTGGCCGGAGCGGTCGCCCAGGCGGCGGTGCTGGACTTCACGAAGCACATCACGCCGCGGGCGCTGGAACTGTGCACCGAGGAGCAGTTCGCGGAGGCCTCCCCGGCGGCGCTGATCCCCATCGGTAAGCCGGTGGTGTGCGTGCACGGTGACCAGGACGAGGACGTTCCGGTCGAGCAGTCGATCGAGTTCTGCGCCGCCGAGCCGCAGGCGGAACTCGTCGTGGTGCGGGGAGCCGGCCACATGGACGTGATCACGCCGGGCACCGAGTCGTGGGAGAGGTGCCGCGCGGCTGTCGTTCGGCTCACGCGCGACTGCTAGAAAGGGCCGGTGCCGAAGGTTGTCGACCACGAGGAACGCCGCCGCGAGCTCGCCGAGGCAGTGTGGCGCATCGTCCAGCGGGACGGGATAGACCACGCCTCCGTGCGCGCCGTCGCCGCCGAGTCCGGCTGGTCGAGCGGGTCGGTGCGCCACTACTTCCCGACGCAGGACGCGTTGCTGGGGTTCGCGATGGAGCTCGCGTACCGGCGGTTCATCGCCCGGCTGGAGAAGATCGACACCTCGGCCGGCAACCGGGAGGTGCTGCGGTCCTTCGCACACGCGATGCTGGCCGTGGACGACGACCGCCGGGTCGAGGCCGCGGTGCTGCTGTCGTTCCTGCCGCGGGCCATGGTCGAGCCGTCGCTGCACGAGCTGGAACGCGTCGGCACGCGCGAGCTGTACGGCGAGATCGCGCGTGTTCTCGTTGCGGCGCAAGAAGCAGGTGAGCTGAGCGACGGCGTCGTGCCGATGAAGGCCGCGCGGCGGTTCATCGTGCTGATCGACGGCCTCAACATCCACCACGGGCTCGGCCCCGACGAGCTCACGGTCGCCGACATGGTCGAGGCCGTCGACGAGCAGCTGGGCCGGCTCTTCGCTTAGCTTGGGGCATGTCCTGTTTGTTCTGCCGGATCGTCGCCGGTGAGGTTCCCGCGACGATCGTGCACGAGACCAAGACGACGCTCGCGTTCCGCGACATCCAGCCCAAGGCGCCCGTGCACGTGCTGCTCATCCCGCGCGAGCACGTGCCGAACGCCGTCGACCTGAACGGCGACCAGCTCGGCGACCTCTTCGCCGCCGCGAAGGAGGTCGCCGACGCCGAGGGCGTGGCCGAGTCGGGCTACCGGCTGCTCTTCAACACCGGCCCGGACAGCGGACAGGAGGTCTTCCACGCCCACCTGCACCTGCTGGGCGGCAGGCGGCTCTAGCCGACGGCCTGCAGCAGGGGCGCGCGGTAGCGGGTGCGGTCGCCCGGCAGGTGCCCGGCGCCGCGAACCATCCAGGTGGCCTCACCCCACGACTCCAGGCCGTTCTCACGCACGAACGCGATGACCTCGGGGTCGTGCACGTCGACGCGCACGCTGGGATCCCCGGCGGCGCAGTCGGCGATGAGGGCGCACGCGTCGGCGGGGGAGTCCGCGATGACCGGGCCGATCAGCTTGCGGGCCTCGCGCACCTGCCACGTGCCCGCGACGCCGTGCTCGGAGATCCGGACCGTGCCCATCCTGAGCAGCGACTCCCACAGGTACGGCCGGGTGAGGCCGGTGACCTTGGTGTCGAGCGCGACGAGGTCGTCGAGGTCGGCGGGCGTCGCGAGATGCGACACGCCGGCTGCCGGTCCGGTGAAGGTGCCTGCGTGGATGTCGGTGAAGCCGACGGCGTGGAAGCCCAGCTGCTCGTAGAGCGGGCGGCCCATCGGCGTCGCGAACAACGTCGAGACACCCGTGTCCAGCACATGGGACACCATCCGGCGTGCGTGGCCCTGACGCGCGGCGCGTTCGGCGACCAGCACCATGCTGACCGATGCCAGCTCCGGATAGCGCGTCACGATCGTCGTGCCGACCAGACCGTGCTCGTCGAACAGTCCCCAGCCCTCGCCGTGCGTGAGCAGGAACTCCCACTTGCTCTCCTCGCGCGGCCACGACCGGCTCTCGGCCAGGTCAGAGCACGCGGGGATGTCGTCCAACGTCAGTCGTCGCAGTTCCACAGTTCCCCAGTCATCCCAGCGCGAGCGACGCGGGCGCGAAGTACCGCGTACGGTCGCCGCCGACGTCATCGACGCCGTGCACCATCAACGCGCAGCCGCCGCGCACCTCGTAGCCCTTGCTCGACAGGAACGACGCCACCTCCGGGTCGCTCACGTCCACACGGGACGGCCCGGCGTCGGCAGCCACGTCAGCGATGATCCCGCATGCCGCCGTCACGTTCGGGGCTACCAACGGACCGATGACCAACGTCTCATCCGTGCGCCGCGTGCAGACGAAACCGTCGTCCGCGATGTAAGTCGTGTACAGCGATGACGGACCGAACACGTGCGCCCAGAACGCCTCTCGCGTGAACCCGCTCGCCGCCCGGTCCAGCTCCACCACCGCGGGCAGGTCACCTGACGTCGCCGGCCGCGTCACGCCGGCCGCCGCACCGGCGATCTCGCCGTGGTACGCCAGCGCACGCCCGACCGAGTGAAAGCCGAGCCGCTCGTACAGCGGCTCACCCATCGCGGTCGCGTACAGCACCGACGGGCCCGTATCCAATACATGGGATATCAACGCGCCCGCAATGCCCCTGCGCCCGGCCCACGAACCGACCAGCACGCCGCTGACCGCCTGCACCTCGGGATACGGCGTGACCAGAGTCGTGCCGAGCAACCCGGTCTCGTCGAAGGCGCCGAAGCCCGGACCGAGGGCCAGCAGCATCTCCCACTGCGCGGGCGTCCAACTCCAACCCCGGTCCGTCACGAGCTTCATGCACTCGGGTACGTCCTCGACACCAAGCCTGCGAATCTCCACAGCTCCCGAGCACACACGGTGAGCAAAGCGGTAGCCACCCATTTTCGGCCGGACTAGCATCGACGGCACCAGATCCGAGCGACAGGAAGCAGGCCGGGGCCACGTGGCCGAAGAAAACCAGCAGAGCAACAAGGAAGGTCAGTCCCGGTTCGCCGTGCCGGAAGGTGCGGTGCTCACGCTGCTCGGGTCGCGCGACGAGAACCTCCGGCTGGCGGAGGAACTGCTCGACGCCGACGTGCACGTGCGGGGGAACGAGATCACCTTGTCCGGCGACCCCGCCGACGTGGCCTTCGCCGAACGCGTCTTCTCCGAGCTCATCACCCTCGCGGGCCGTGGCCAGGCCATCGACCAGAACGCCGTCCGCCGCATCATCGCGATGCTCAGCGCGAACGACGTCGAGTCGCCCGCCGAGGTCCTGAGCCTCGACATCGTCAGCCGCCGCGGCCGCACCATCAGGCCGAAGACGCTGAACCAGAAGCACTACGTCGACGCGATCGACAAGAACACGATCGTGTTCGGCATCGGCCCCGCCGGCACCGGCAAGACGTATCTCGCCATGGCCAAGGCCGTGCAGGCGCTGCAGGCCAAGCAGGTCAACCGGATCATCCTCACCCGCCCGGCCGTCGAGGCCGGCGAGCGCCTGGGCTACCTGCCGGGCACGCTCTACGAGAAGATCGACCCGTACCTGCGCCCGCTCTACGACGCGCTGCACGACATGGTCGACCCGGAGTCGATCCCGCGCCTCACGCAGGCGGGCACGATCGAGGTCGCACCCCTCGCATACATGCGGGGAAGGACGCTTAACGACGCGTTCATCATCCTCGACGAGGCGCAGAACACCACGCCCGAGCAGATGAAGATGTTCCTCACCCGCCTCGGCTTCGGCTCCAAGGTGGTCGTCACGGGTGACGTCACCCAGGTCGACCTCCCCGGCGGCCAGCGCAGCGGCCTGCGGGTCGTGAGGGACATCCTCGAAGGCGTCGACGACGTGCACTTCTCGATGCTGACCAGCCAGGACGTGGTGCGCCACCGCCTGGTCGGCGACATCGTCGACGCGTACGACAAGTGGCAGGTCCAGCAGGACCTCGTCGACCAGAACGGGCAGCACCACGGACCCGGTGCACGCCGGGGGAACCAGCGGCGAGGACGATAGGCGCCGTGAGCATCGAGATCGCCAACGAGTCGGGTGTCGGAGTCGACGAGGGTTCCATCGTCTCCGCCGCCCGCTTCGCGCTGGACCGCATGGGCGTGAGCCCGCTGGCCGAGTTGTCCGTCCTGCTCGTGGAGCTGGACGTGATGGCCGACCTGCACGAGCGCTGGATGGACCTGCCGGGTCCGACGGACGTCATGGCCTTCCCCATGGACGAGCTGGACTCCGCGCGCCGTCCCGACGCCGCGGGCCTCGGTCCCGCGCTGCTCGGGGACATCGTGCTGTGCCCCGCGTTCGCCAAGGACCAGGCCAAGAAGGCGGGCCACGGCCTGCTGGACGAACTGCACCTGCTGACCGTGCACGGTGTGCTGCACCTGCTCGGCTACGACCACGCCGAGCCCGCCGAGGAACGTGAGATGTTCACGTTGCAGAACCGCATCCTCGGCGACTTCCGCACCGCCCGGGACGAGGCCGAACGGGTCGCGCACCAGCGCAGCACCGACGACAAGGTGCTCGGCGCGGTCGGCCTGGACGAGAAGAACGAAGAAGCCTGACGCCGATGAGCGAGAACCCTGCCAGTGTGATCGTGCTGGCCGTTCTACTCGTGCTTGCCGCAGGCCTGTTCGCGTGTGTGGATGCCGCTCTCGGCACCGTGTCACGCGCACGGGTGGAGGCCCTGCAACGGCAGGGTCGCTGGGGCACCGGGCAGTTGCTGCACGTCCTCAACGACCGGCCGCGGCACGTCAACCTGCTGCTGCTCCTGCGCCTGTTCTTCGAGCTGTCGGCGACGGCGCTCATCACGGGCGTGTACCTGCAGTACGTGCAGAACGACTGGCTGGCCGTCCTGTACTCGTGCCTGAGCATGCTCATCGTGTCGTACGTCCTCGTCGGCGTCGGACCGCGCACCATCGGCCGTCAGCACCCGTACGGCGTGAGCCTGCTCGCCGCGGGCACCGTCCGGCAGCTCGGGCGCGTGCTCGGGCCGCTGTCCAAGCTGCTGATCCTCTTCGGTAACGCCATCACGCCCGGCAAGGGCTTCCGCGAGGGCCCGTTCAGCTCCGAGGTCGAGCTGCGGGAGCTGGTCGACATGGCGCAGGAACGCGGCGTCGTGGACGAGGGCGAGCGCGAGATGATCCACTCGGTGTTCGAGCTGGGCGACACCATCACGCGCGAGATCATGGTGCCGCGCACCGAGATCGTGTGGATCGAGCAGTCGAAGTCGCTGCGGCAGGCGCTCGCGCTGTCGTTGCGCACCGGCTACACCCGCGTCCCCGTGATCGGCGAAAGCGTCGACGACGTGCTCGGCGTGGTGAACCTCAAGGACCTCATGCGGGCCACGCTCGCCGAGGGCGAGGACCCGAAGTGCGTCTCCGAGCTGATGCGCCCGATGAGCTTCATCCCGGACTCGAAGCCCATCGCGGACCTGCTGCGCGAGATGCAGGTGTCGCGCCGGCACATGGCGATCGTCGTGGACGAGTACGGCGGCACCGCGGGCCTGCTGACCATCGAGGACATCCTCGAGGAGATCGTCGGCGAGATCACCGACGAGTCCGACACCGACGACAGGCCGCCGGTCGAGCACCTGGAGGACGGCGCGGTGCGGGTCAGCGCGCGCCTGCCGGTGGACGACCTGGACGCGTTGTTCGGCACCGAGCTCGACGACCACGAGGTCGAGACCGTCGGCGGCCTGCTCGCGCAACGGCTCGGGCGCGTGCCGCTGCCCGGCACCGAGGCGGAGATCGCCGGCCTGCGCATGCGGGCCGAGGGCGGCAAGGACGAACGCGGTCGCATCCGCGTCACCACCGTGCTCGTACGTCCCGTGCAGAAGGAGAACGATGACGATGCCTGACGTCGACCCCGAGAACGCCAAGCTCATCACACTCGCGCGGTCCGTTCGCGCCCGCAACGGCGCGGAGGAGGGTGCGGCGGTGCGCGACCTCGACGGCCGCACCTACAACGCCTCCACGGTCTCGCTGCCGTCGCTGAAGCTCACCGCGCTGCAGGCGGCCGTCGCGGCCGCCGTGTCGAGCGGTGCGGAGGGGCTGGAGGCGGCGGCGGTCGTCACCGAGTCGAACCGGGTGGACGGTGAGTCGCTGGCGGCCGTGCGCGACCTCACGCCCACCGGTCCGGTGCTGCTTGCGAACCTCTCAGGCGAGCTTCGCAAGCAGTTCTAACGAGCAGTTCCACTGGTGTGGCTCGGAAGGTCGCCGGGGGGATTCGCGGTGCCACGAGGCGGCCTGCTGAGCGTGGATTACCTCACCAACGTTCCGGGCCGCACCACTGGGTTGTCGGAAGGCCCCGCGAACGGCCAGAACCGGCTAGAGGGACAATGGGCGGATGGATGGTTACCGCTCCGGGTTCGCGTGCTTCGTCGGCCGCCCGAACGCAGGGAAGTCGACGCTGACGAACGCGCTGGTGGGCACGAAGGTCGCCATCACGTCCAGCAAGCCGCAGACCACGCGCCACACGATCCGCGGCATCGTGCACCGCGAGGACGGCCAGCTCGTGCTGGTCGACACCCCCGGTCTGCACCGGCCGCGCACGCTGCTCGGCCAGCGCCTCAACGACCTGGTGCGCGAGACGTGGTCGGAGGTCGACGTCGTCGGCTTCTGCGTCCCCGCGGACCAGAAGGTCGGCCCCGGTGACAAGTTCATCGCCGCCGAGCTGGAGAAGGTCGCCAAGCGCACGCCCGTGCTCGGCATCGTCACCAAGACCGACCTGGTGTCGCAGCAGCAGGTGATGGAGCAGTTGCTCGCGCTGCAGAAGATCATGGAGTTCGCCGAGATCATCCCGGTGTCCGCGGTGGACGGCTTCCAGGTCGACACGCTGAGCGACCTGCTGCTGAAGAAGCTGCCGGAGGGCCCGCAGCTGTTCCCGGACGGCGACCTGACCGACGAGCCGGAGCAGACCCTGGTCGCCGAGCTGATCCGCGAGGCCGCGCTGGAGGGCGTGCGCGACGAGCTGCCGCACTCCATCGCCGTCGTGGTCGAGGAGATGCAGCCGCGTGAGGGCCGCAACGACTTGATCGACATCCACGCGTTCGTGTTCGTGGAGCGGTCGTCGCAGAAGGCGATCATCCTGGGCCATCGGGGCGAGCGGCTCAAGCAGGTCGGCATGGAGGCGCGCAAGCAGATCGAGCGCCTGCTGGGCAGCCGGGTGTACCTGAACCTGCACATCAAGATCGCCAAGGACTGGCAGCGGGACCCGAAGCAGTTGCGCCGCCTGGGTTTTTAGTGCCGTGACCTCCAGTCTTCACCGCGTCTTCCGGCGCCCAGCAGGCCACCTCACGGCACCGGCTCCGCGCCCCCATATGCCCGATATGAGGGCGCGGGGCCGGCACCGCGATGCGACCGTCTGAACGTCGGAACACGAGGCAAAGACCGGAGGTCACGGCACCATGGCACACCTGTACGGCGACACCGGCATCGTGCTTCGCGTGCAGAAGCTCGGTGAAGCCGACCGGATCATCACCTTCCTGACCCAGAAGCACGGCAAGCTCCGCGCCGTGGCCAAGGGCGTGCGTCGCACGTCGTCGAAGTTCGGCGCGCGGCTGGAGCCGTTCTGCCACGTCGACGTGCAGTTCCACCCCGGCCGGTCGCTCGACATCATCACGCAGGTGCAGACGCTGGACGCGTTCGGCGTCGGCATCGTCACCGACTACCAGCGCTACACGGCCGCGTGCGCCATCTTGGAGACCGCTGACCGGCTCACGGCCGAAGAGGGCGAACCGGCCTTGCGGCTCTACATGCTCGTGGCCGGGGCGCTGCGGGCGTTGTCGAACGGTGAGCGTGACCCGTCGCTGCTGCTGGACGCGTTCCTCATGCGTGCGATGGCGTTCGCGGGATGGGCGCCCGCGGTGAACGAGTGCGCGAAGTGCGGCAATCCCGGTCCGCACCGGGCGTTCAGCGTCCAGGCGGGCGGCTCGTGCTGCCCGACCTGCCGTCCGGCCGGCTCGTCGTCGCCGTCCCAGGACACGCTGACGTTGCTCTCGGCGTTGCTGCACGGGCAGTGGACGGTGGTCGACGAGATCCCGCACATCGCCCGCCGTGACGCGAGTGGCCTGGTCGCGGCGCATCTGCAGTGGCACCTCGAACGGCAGCTCAGGTCGTTGCCTTTGGTCGAGCGAAAGGCACAGCCGGCGGACGGCTAATGTGGCGGCTACCCGACAACGGTTTTCGCCCCGAGAGGATGCCTGGAGTCATGCTGCGTCGCCGCCGCTCTGAGCGTGAGAAGCGCGTACCGCGCCCGCCGGAGCCGCACGAGTCCGGTGCGACGCCCCCGGACATCCCCGCCGACCTGGTGCCCAAGCACATCGCGATCGTGATGGACGGCAACGGCCGTTGGGCGAACCAGCGCGGGCTGTCGCGGGTGGAGGGGCACAAGCGCGGTGAGCAGGTCGTGCTCGACGTCGCGAAGGGCTCCATCGAGCTGGGCGTGAAGTGGCTCTCGCTGTACGCCTTCTCCACGGAGAACTGGAAGCGCAGCCCCGAAGAGGTCCGCTTCCTGATGAACTTCAACCGGGACGTGATCGCGCGCCGCACCGACGAGCTGGACGAGATGGGTGTCCGCATCCACTGGGCCGGCCGCTCGCCGAAGCTGTGGGGCAGCGTGATCAAGCAGCTGCAGGAGGCCGAGGTCCGCACGGCCGAGAACGACGTGCTGAACCTCGTGATGTGCGTGAACTACGGTGGCCGCGCGGAGATCGGTGACGCCGCCCGCGAGGTCGCGCGGCTGGTCGCCGCCGGGAAGATCAACCCGGACAAGGTCGACGAGCGCACCCTCGCGAAGTACCTGTACAAGCCGGAGATGCCCGACGTCGACCTGTTCATCAGGCCGTCCGGTGAGCAGCGCATCTCGAACTTCCTGCTCTGGCAGTCCGCGTACGCCGAGATGGTCTACCAGGACATCCTGTGGCCCGACTTCGACCGCCGCGACCTGTGGCGTGCCGCCGAGAAGTTCGCGGGCCGCGACCGCCGCTTCGGCGGTGCCGTCGACAAACCAGGTGAGGAGGCGGTGTCGTCGTGAACGCGAGTGGTGAGGCCCTGGAGGCCGCGCGCAAGGCGTTGGAGCTGTTCCACGACGTCTCCGTGGACGACGACGGCGCGTTGAGCTTCCGCCACGGCGACGTGCCGTGCGCGGTGCAGGGCATGGAACTGGCCGAGGGGCTGACGGTTCTCTCGCTGACGGTCGTCGTCGCGTGGGACCTGCCTGGCGACGTGGCGGTGTGGGTGGCCGAACGCGCTGGTCAGGGCCTGTTCGGGACGTTGGGTGTCATCGCGTCCGAACGAGGCACGGACGTGATGCTCCGGTACGCCTTCCCGGCGGACGGCCTCAAGCCCGAGCCGCTGAGCACGCTGCTCATGCTCGTCGTGTCGACCGCGTCGCAGGTGCGCGGCGAGCTCCTCTCCCGGTTTTCTTGAGAAAGGACCCTTCCATGGGTGGCGTGATCATTTACGAGCCGGAAGAGGACTCGGACGTCAACGAGTTCCCGTGGACCGTCACGTTCGAGCCCTCGGGCGGCGACGACTGGGACTCGTTCATCTGCGGCCCGTACGAGCGTGACCACGCCGTCGCGCTGGCCGAGGCCGTGGCGCTGGACGACGCCGAGGGCGGCGTGCTGGCCATCGTGAAGCCGATGCTGCCCGCGCTGTCCGCCGAGGACGTCTCCGCGACGATCGAGGAGCTCCGCGAGGCCGCCCTCGAAGAGGAAGCCGACGACGAGGAGACCGTCAACGGCACCCCCGTCGACTTCGACGACGACCTCGAAGAGGAGGACGCGGAGTTCGACGAGCCGCCCTCGCCCGAGGAGATCCGTGAGGGCATGGCGCGCCAGTACCGCCGCCTGCTGGACCTGGACGCGGACGCGGAATGACGATCACCGGCGAGATCCGCTCGTCGAAGCGGCGCTCGGGCCCGCCTCGGCTGAAGATCACGTCGTTGGAGGTGCTGTGCGGGATCCTCGTGCTCGCACTGCTCTTCCAGTCAAGACTCGTCGACCTGCTCGACGCGCCGAAGCTGCGCACGGCGTCGACGGTGTTCGTGGCGATCTGCGTGCAGGCCATGCCGTTCCTGGTGCTGGGCGTGCTGATCTCGGGTGCCATCGCGGCGTTCGTGCCGGCCTCGGCGCTGCGCAAGCTGCTGCCCTCGAAGACCGCGCTGGCCGTGCCCGTGGCCGGTGTCGCGGGCATCGCGCTGCCGGGCTGCGAGTGCGCCTCGGTGCCGGTGGCCAAGCGGCTCATGCAGCAGGGCGTCGCACCGGCCGTGGCGCTGACGTTCCTGCTGGCCGCCCCTGCCGTGAACCCGATCGTGCTGGTCTCGACCGCCGTGGCGTTCAACGACGCCCCGATGATGGTCGTGGCGCGGTTCGTGGGCTCGCTGCTGACCGCGATGGTCATGGGCTGGCTGTGGGTGCGCTTCGGCAAGATGGAGTGGATCGCCGAACGTGCGCTGGCCAAGCTCGGTGACAACTCCGGCAGGTCCAAGTGGGCCGTGTTCGCCGAAAGCTCGCGGCACGACCTCGTGGACGCCGGCGGGTTCCTGGTGCTGGGCGGGCTGTTCGCGGCGGCGTTCAAGACGTTCGTGCCGACCGCGTGGATGCAGACGCTGGGCGGCCAGATCGTGCTGGGCGTGATCGTGATGGCCTTCCTGGCCGTCATCCTGGCGCTGTGCTCCGAGGCGGACGCCTTCGTGGCCGTCGCGTTCTCCGCGCTGCCCCTGTTGCCGCGGCTGGTGTTCCTCGTCGTCGGCCCGGCCGTCGACGTGAAGCTGATCGCGCTGCAGGCCGGTGCGTTCGGCAAGTCCTTCGCCTTCCGCTTCGCACCCGCTACCTTCGTGGTGGCGATCTTGTGCGCCGTAGTGAGTGGAGTGGTGCTGCTGTGAGACGGGAAACCCAGAACATCCTGCTGGTCCTGCTCGGCGGCGCGCTGCTGAAGATCAGCTTCTCGGGCCTGTACCTCCGGTACGTGCAGAAGAGCCTGCTGCCACTGCTGATCGCGGCCGGCGTGATCATGATCGGCCTGGCGCTCTTCGCGATCGTCCAGGACATCCGCCGCGGCAAGGCCGTCTCCGAGGACGACCACGAGCACTCGCACTCGTCGCGCTCGACGTGGCTGATGCTGCTGCCGGTGCTGGCGGTGTTCCTGATCTCGCCCCCGGCCCTCGGCGGCGATGTCGTGAACTCGGCCGCCGACACGAACCAGACGCAGCGCTCCCGCAACCTGCTGGGCGAACTGCCGTCCGGCGACGTGATCCCGCTGTCCATGACGGAGTTCGTCACGCGCACGGCGTGGGACGAGTCCGGGACGCTGGACGGGCGCCGGGTGAAGCTGACCGGGTTCCTGCTGCGCGCGGAGGGCGACACGTTCGTCGCGCGGCTCGCGATCTCGTGCTGTGCCGCCGACGCCCGGCCGTTGAAGGTGCGGGTGACCGGGGACGTGCCCGCGCTGCCCGACGAGCAGTGGGTCGAGGTGACCGGGCAGGTCGTGCCGAAGTCGGCCTCCGAGAAGAACTCGTGGGTGCCGAGCTTCACCGTCGAGTCGTTCACGCCCGTGGCCGAGCCCGTCGAGCCCTACGAGTCCTAGCTCGGCTCAAATCCGGCACGCGGGGCCCTTTCGTACCGCATGTCGGTACGAAAGGGCCCCGCGTGCGGTAAGCAGCGAGGTGGCTGTCGGACTACTTGAGGCCCTTCGCCGTGCAGTCCGCGCACGTCCCGAAGATCTCGACGGTGTGGCTGACCTCGGAGAAGCCGTTCTCGGCCGCCACCCGGTCCGCCCACTTCTCCACGGCGGGACCCTCCACCTCGACCGTGCGGCCGCAGTGGCGGCACACGAGGTGATGGTGGTGGTGCGCCGAGCAACGGCGGTAGATCGCCTCGCCCGAGTCGGTGCGCAGGACGTCGACCTGGCCCGCGTCCGCGAGGGACTGCAGGGTGCGGTAGACCGTGGTCAGGCCGATGCCCTCGCCGCGGCGGCGCAGTTCCTCGTGCAGTTCCTGGGCGCTGCGGAAGTCGTCGAGCTGGTCGAGCAGGTTCGACACCGCGGTGCGCTGCTTGGTGGACCTCAGTCCGGTCACAACTTCTCCTCGACGTGCGTCACAGCGTCCACCACGATGTGCGCCAGATGTTCGTCCACCAATCGGTACACGACCTCGCGGCCGTGCCTTTCTCCGTGCACCACGCCCGCCGACTTCAGCACGCGCAGGTGCTGGCTGATCAGCGGCTGCGCGACTCCCAGCGCCTCGACCAGTTCGTGCACGCAGCGGTCGTGTTCCCGCAGCTGCAGAACGATGGCGATGCGGACCGGGGCAGCCAGTGCGCGCAGCAGGTCGCCGGCCTCGGCGAGGGTGTGCGCGGGGCGGGGTGCCGCGGGCGCCGGGGCCTCGCGTTCGGGGGAGTGCTCGCCGTGCAGTTGAACGGTCATGGCGGCGCACCTCACCTGGTAGGGATTTTCACAACCAATTCTACGGTGATGACGAGCAGTACCAGCAGGACCACCACGCGCAATGTGCGGTGAGCTGGGGAAAGAACCTTCCAGGTGGCGGCCAGGAGCACCGCGGCGCCCACGATCAGCACACCGAGCAGCACCGCGCCGAGGGTGCCGCCCACCAGAACGCCGGTGACGAACAGACCGAGCACGAGCACGAACGCAACGACGGGGCGCACACGCGCGAGTGGGCCGTCGCCGGGCAGGAGAGGGCGCTTGGAGGTCACCGTGCCATCCTTGCACCGTGCTGCTGGTGTGCCGATTCCGCGTGTCCGACCCCGAGACGTTCACCGTGCGCGTCGAAGAGGCGTTGAAGCTGCTGACCGCTCAGCCGGGATGTCACAAGGGCACGCTGGCGCGGTCGACCGACGAGGACGACCGCTGGGTGCTGACCGTCGAGTTCGAGTCCGTGGTGGCTTACCGGCGCGCGATGTCGCCGTTCCCGGTGCGCGAACACGTCATCCCGCTGTTGTCCGAGGCGCTCACAGACGAACCCGCCATGTACGAGCCGGCGCTGACCAGCACCGATGGCGAGGTCGAGACGCACACGAGCGTGCTCGCCGAGGACGCGTTCACGGTGCGTCTCGGCGAGGCTGCGGGCCCTACGAACCCTCGGCGATAGCTTCCATCTCCTCGACCCACTCCTCCTGCGAGTCGTGGGGGAGCAGGTCCAACGCCCTGCGCGCGGCCTCGGCCGCCTCCGCGGGCCGGCCCAGCGCGTGCAGCGTCTTGGCCTTGCCGCTCTCCGCGTACGCCTCCGGCGTCTTCTCGAACGCCTCGAGCGCCTCGTCGTAGCGGCCGTTCTCGAAGTAGAACCAGCCGAGGTTGTTGTGCAGCGGGCCGAGCCAGCGCACCAGCCCGGGGTTGGCCACGACCAGCTCGATGCCCTGCTTGGTCCACTTCTCCGGGTCGTCGACCAGCGACGCCATGTGCGCGGCGTCGACCGCGAGCGACAGGTCACCACGCGTCTTGGCGAGGATGAACGCCGCCACGAACAGCGGTTGCGCCGCCTCCGGGTCGCCGGCGGAGCGGTGCAGCCTGCCGCGTTCGAGCAGGGCGCGCACCCGGCCCGTCGAGTCGGGGGCGACCAGCACCTCCGCCTCGTCGACCAGAGCGTGACCTGCGTCGAAGTTCTCCCTCAGGCCCTCGACGCGGGCGAGCTGGGTCAGCACCTCCGCCCGCTCGTCGTCGGTCTCCACGTCGCCCAGGAACGCGCGGAACCTCGCCTCGGTGCCGTCCAGGTCGGCGAAGTCCCACAGCTCTCGCAGCCGGTCTTCCATTCCTGCAGGGTAAGGCTCCGGTCGCCCGTTCGGGGCGTGACGTGACGGGCTAGGCTTGAGCCCCCGAATCTCATTCCCCCGATGGAGTTCCCCTTGCCCGCCGATCGCATCGAGACCGTTGTCAGCCTCTGCAAGCGCAGGGGGTTCGTCTACCCGTGCGGGGAGATCTACGGCGGTACCCGCTCGGCATGGGACTACGGGCCTCTCGGCGTGGAGCTCAAGGACAACATCAAGCGGCAGTGGTGGAACTTCATGGTCCGCGGCCGTGAAGACGTCGTCGGCCTGGACTCGTCGGTGATCCTGCCGCGTGACGTGTGGGTCGCCTCCGGTCACGTCGAGGCGTTCGTCGACCCGCTCGTCGAGTGCGAGTCGTGCCACAAGCGGTTCCGCGCGGACGCCCTGTCGGAGGAGTACGCGGAGCGCACCGGCAAGGAGGTCGCCGAGGGCGACGTCTCCGACGTGCCGTGCCCCAACTGCGGCGTGCGTGGCACCTACACCGAGCCGAAGATGTTCAACGGCCTGCTCAAGACGCACCTCGGTCCGATCGAGACCGAAGAGGGCCTGCACTACCTGCGCCCGGAGACCGCGCAGGGCATCTTCACGAACTTCCTGAACGTGCAGACGACGTCGCGCAAGAAGCCGCCGTTCGGCATCGGCCAGATCGGCAAGTCGTTCCGCAACGAGATCACGCCGGGCAACTTCATCTTCCGCACCCGCGAGTTCGAGCAGATGGAGATGGAGTTCTTCGTCGAGCCCGGCACGGACGAGGAATGGCACCAGTACTGGATCGACGAGCGCACCCGCTGGTACACGGATCTGGGCATCTCCAAGGAGAACCTGCGCCACTACGAGCACCCGCAGGAAAAGCTGTCGCACTACTCGAAGCGGACGGTCGACGTCGAGTACCGCTTCCAGTTCGGCGGCCAGGAGTGGGGTGAGCTCGAGGGCATCGCGAACCGCACCGACTTCGACCTCACGACGCACTCGAACCACTCGGGTGTCGACCTGTCGTACTTCGACCAGGCCACGAACTCGCGCTTCAAGCCGTTCGTCATCGAACCGGCGGCCGGCGTCGGCCGCCCGATGATGGCGTTCCTGCTGGAGGCCTACTCCGAGGACGAGGCGCCGAACGCCAAGGGCGGCGTCGACAAGCGCGTCGTGCTGAAGCTCGACCGCCGCCTCGCGCCGGTCAAGGTCGCGGTGCTGCCGCTGTCGCGCAACGCCGACCTGTCGCCCAAGGCCCGCGACCTCGCGACGGCCCTGCGCCGCAACTGGAACGTCGACTTCGACGACGCCGGCGCCATCGGCCGCCGCTACCGCCGCCAGGACGAGATCGGCACGCCGTTCTGCGTGACGGTCGACTTCGACACGCTCACCGACCTCGCCGTGACGGTGCGGGAGCGCGACACGATGTCGCAGGAGCGCGTGGCGATGGACCAGCTGGAGTCGTACCTCGCGGCGCGTCTCGTCGGCTGCTAGTTCTCACGGTTTTCGGGCCCGGTGGTTCTCCGCCGGGCCCGTTGCTGTTCCGAGGCAACAGAACGGCGCGGTTGTGCGTGCTGATGGCTTGGGTGCGCAGAGGTTGACGCGGATAGGGGTTTCGCTGCTCGGTGGGGCGGTGCGGCCGCGGTGGTCGGAGGCGTGTCCGGCCTGGGTCTCCTCGTGACACTCCGTTGTGCGGCCGTGTGTGTGGGCGTGGTCCAGGTGCCGGACCTGACGCGGCTGGCCCCGGAGACGTTCATCCCGTGATCGCGGGTTTCGCTCCGCGAGCAACATCATGGGACGTTCCCGCGTGTCCATGACATGACGGGAGAACGCGGGCAGGCTGTGGCGGGGGCGGTGCTGCTCGCCTGGGTGGTGGGGTTCTCGGCGCTGACCGAGGTGGGGAACCCGCAGGTGCTCCTGGCCACGGCCGTGAGCGGCGGGCTGGTGTGCCTGTGCGCGGTGGCGGGCGGCGTGGTGGCGATGCGGGTCACCGACGGGGAGTCGGCGGCTCGGTTGCGGCACGTGTTCGTGGTGCTGGAGGGCACCGCGATGGCGGTCTTCTACCTGTTCTACGGGTTCGCGTTCAGCGCCGAGCCGGTGGGGAGGCCTGGGGACTTCGCGGTCGTGGTCCTGCTAGTGCTCTCGGTGCCGGCGCTCGGTGCGCTCGCATTGGTCGTGTGGCGGAGCTACGCCGTGCACAAGGCCGTCGTCGAGGCCTTCGGGCCGCTCGTGCCGGAATCCGGTGCCGGGGTTCCGTTGCAGCGGATCAGGGTGCTCGGGACCGTGCTCGTCACGGTGGGGCTCGCCTTGGCGGTGTCCGCGATGACGGTGGCGCTCGTGATGCCGCTGTACCGGCCGGCGCTGCTGGTCGTCGGTCTGCTGGTGACGCTCACGCCCGTCGTGCTCGGGGTGAGTCTGGCGCGGGTGACGGACGTCTACTCCGCACGGCGCCGCAACGTCGGCAACTACGTCATCGTCCTCGCCGCTTCCGGGTTCGCCGTCTCCGAGTTCTCCTCCGGCGCCGGCGTCGCGGGGGCGTTGTTCGGTGCGCTGGTCTTCGGTGCGGTGGTGCTGCTCGTGATCGCGATCCTCGTGATGCGCGAGTTCACCGGCGAGTGGGACCGGCCGTGGCGGGAGCGTCCGGCCAGAAGGGTCAGCCGTTGACGCCCAGCTTCGCGAGGACTGCCGACGTGACGGCGTTGATCGACTCCCTGGCCGTGGTCCAGGAACCGGTCGGGTTCGTGGTGAGCACGGCGACGGCGTAGCGGCCGTCGAGCACACCCGCGCTGTGCAGGTAGACGTCGCTCGGCAGGTAGTACATCCAGCCCTGCTTGGCGTAGACGCCGGTGACACCGAGCAGGCCGAACGCCTGGTCGAAGCCGTCGGCGGCGGTGGTGGGGGCGGACGACAGGGCCGCGACGACCGCGTCACGCGCCGGCGAGCCGAGGATGTATTGGTAGAGCCGCACCATGTCGTTCGCGGTGATGACGACCTCTCCCCACTGCGACGGGTCGTCCGGCGCGTGCGTGCCGGTGAGGCCCGCTGCGGCGGCGACGCGGCCGATGGCGTCCACGCCGTCGAACCTCGTCCACAGCACGTCCATGGCGTTGTCGTCGCTCGCGCTCAACGCGCGGCGGATCAGGTCCTGGTCCTCGTCGGAGAGCTGCTGCTGCAACGCGTCCACGGCGAGGATCAGCTTCGACAGCGACGCCGAGTAGAACGGCTTGTCGCCCTGCTCCGAGACCGCCTGGTCCGTCTGGAGGTCCAGCACCGCGACGCCGACGCCGGACACACCGCCCGCAGCGGCGACATCCGACATGTCAGTGGCTGATATGTCGGACATCGCCGAGGACTGGCCGGTGTCCGACATGCCGGCGTCTCCGGGATCCAGTGATCCGTCGCCGGTGTCCAGCACGTCAGGACCGCGCGAGATGTCAGCGGAAGGCTTCCCGTGCGCCAGGCACGGCGACGCCTCCGGGATGGCGAACACGGCCGCCACGAGGAAGAGGATCAGGGCCCAGCGCACACTTCCAAGTTCCGCCTCACAGGAGCCGGGTGTCGAGCTTTTCCTCCTGTGCGGTTCCTGAAGAATCGTCCCTGACCACCACGTATGCGCCGGAACCCGGCCGTTCCGTCACCGCCTCGACGAGTTCGGTGCCGCGGTAGAGCAGACCGGCGCCGTCGTCGGTGCAGTACGTCTTCGGCAGCACTCCGGCGGCCACCGCCGCGTGGATCTTCGGGCGGCGCTGCTCCTCCGAGTCGTAGTGCACGCCGTTGCCGTAGGGCAGGAAGCCCAGGCCGTTCGTCACGATCCGGAGGTCCGGGCCGAACGAGTCCGTGGCGCCGCCCGCGTGCCAGCAGATCGAGCCCGCCGAGACGCCGCTGAGCACCACGCCGGCCTCCCACGCCGTGCGGAAGACAGCGCCCAGCCCGTGCACCTCCCACACCGCGAGCAGGTTCGCCACCGAGCCACCGCCCACCCAGATGACGTCGTGGGACAGCACGTAGTCCTCGAGGTCGTCGGTCGGCGGCATCGTGAAGAGGTTCAGCACCGACACGTCGACGCCCGCGACCCGGCCCGCCTCCGCCATGTTCGCGTTCATGGCCCGCTGGTCGCCCCCGGCGGTGCCGACGTGGCACAGGCGCGGTGTGCGGCCGTCCACGCCGGACAGGTCCAGGGCGAAGTGAATCAACTTGTTGAACTCGAGGAAGGTCCTGCTGCCGGAGCGCAGACCTCCGGACGTCGCGAGGATGGTGGGCTGCTCAGCAGGCATGACGATGATCCTCGCAGGGGCGTCAACGCGACACCCGTGCGGTCTGGGAGCATGCGTGGTGTGCGAACCACGCCGCTGAAACCACTCGCCAGGATTCGCCGAATCGTGTTGCGCCTCGTTTTCGGGGCGCTGGTCATCGGCATGCTCGTGGGCGGTGGCACGGCGTTCCGCGTCTGGCAGGTCGCGCGCGTGGACGACTGGACGAAGGCCGACATGGCGATCGTCCTCGGCGCCGCGCAGTACAACGGCGTCCCGTCCGACGTGCTCGCGGCACGCCTGGAGCACGCGCTCGGGCTCTACGAGGAGGGCGTGGTCAGCTACATCGCCACGACCGGCGGCCGTCAGCCCGGTGACAACTTCACCGAGGGCCAGGTCGGCAAGTTGTGGCTGGTCAAGCGCGGTGTGCCGGAGGACAGGGTGCTGCAGGTCGGCGAGGGCGCGGACACGCTCGGGTCGCTGCGGGCCGTCGCGTCGGTCGCGAGGGAACGCGACCTGAAGACGGCCGTGATCGTCAGCGATCCGTGGCACTCGCTGCGCGCCCGCACGATGGCGGAGGACGCCGGTCTGCAGGCGTGGACGTCCCCGACCCGAAGCGGCCCGAACGTGCAGACGCGCGGGACGCAGTGGTTCTACATCAAGCGCGAGACCGGAGCCTTGCTCTACTACCGCCTGATGAAGGCGCACGCCGGCGTGTTCGACGAGCTCAAGCTCCCTAAAATCGGCTGATGGGATACACCGGCCACGACACGGAGCGCATGCTCCCCGAAGAGCCCAAGAGCGCAGCGCTGCCGGGTGCCCGCACCGACACGCGCACGCCGTTCTCCCGTGACCGGGCCCGTGTGCTGCACTCCGCCGCGTTGCGCAGGCTCGCCGGCAAGACCCAGGTCGTCGGCCCCGGTGAGGGCTCCGAGGTCACCGGTGTGCCGCGCACGCGCCTCACGCACTCGCTGGAGGTCGCGCAGATCGGCCGCGGCATCGGTGAGGAACTGGGCTGCGATCCCGACATCGTCGACACGGCCGGTCTCGCGCACGACATCGGGCATCCGCCGTTCGGCCACAACGGCGAGAGGGCGCTGAACGAGCTCGCGGGCCCGTGCGGTGGCTTCGAGGGCAACGCGCAGACGTTCCGCATCCTCGCGCGCCTCGAACCGAAGACCGCGCACGGCCTGAACCTCACGCGCGCCGTGCTCGACGCGTCCACGAAGTACCCGTGGAAGCGCACGCCCGGCACCGTGAAGTTCGGCGTGTACGACGACGACCTCGAAGTGTTCGAGTGGATGCGTGCGGGCGCACCGGACCGTGAGCGGTGCATCGAGGCACAGGTCATGGACTGGTCCGACGACGTGGCGTACTCCGTCCACGACGTCGAGGACGGCGTGCTGGCCCACCGCATCAGCCTCGGCGCGCTGGCCCGTCCCGACGAACGCGGTGCCATCGCGTCGCTCGCCGCGAAGACGTTCTCCGACGAGTCCGTCGCGACGCTCGAGGCCACCGCCGAGGAACTGCTGAAGCTACCGGTGATCGCGTACTGGACCGACCGCGAGTACGACGGCTCGCTGGGCGCGCAGGTGGCGTTGAAGAACCTCACCAGCGAACTGGTCGGCCGCTTCGCCTCCGCCGCCGTCACCGCGACCCGTGCCGTGCATGGCGACGGGGCGCTGACGAGGTACAACGCCTCGCTGGAGGTCCCGACGCAGGTCGCGGCGGAGGTGGCGCTGCTCAAGGCGATGGCCGTCCGGTACGTGATGAGCGACCCGGCGCGCCTGGCCATGCAGGCGGAGCAACGCGACCTGATCACCGGCCTCGCCGGCCGCCTGATGGAGCGCCCGACGTTGCTCGACCCCGCGTTCCGCCCGGTGTTCGCGGCTGCTTCCTCTTACGCCGCAAGGCTTCGTGTCGTCATCGACCAGGTCGCGCTGCTCACCGACGCGCAGGCCGTGGCCTGGCACCGCGCATCGGCGTAGGTTCGAGGTCGCGGCGGATGAACGGGACCGCCGGTCACCGCCAGGTCCACGCCGTTAGGGGAGTGCTTCCGTGACCGACCAGGCCGACTTCGCCCTGAACCTGCACCGCGTCGCCGTCCCTGATCCGTCCGCGAACGCGTGCTGGTCGCCCTTCTCCGTGGCCAGTGCGCTGGCTTTGGCCCGCGAGGCCGCGCGCGGCGAGACCCGCACGGAACTCGACGACCTGCTCGGGGACTTCGACGCCTCCGACGCGCTCGACGTCCCCGAACTGTCCGTCGCGAACACGTTGTGGGCCGACGACGACCTGACTATCGACCCCGGCTTCTCCCTCGCCGGCTCCGTGCGGCGCACCGCGTTCTCCGACCCCGCGACCGTCCGCAAGCTGGTCAACACCGACGTCGCCGAGACCACCCGCGGCCTCATCACCGAACTGCTGACGGATCCGCCGCCGCCGGACGCCGCCGCGATCATCGTGAACGCCCTGTACCTCAAGGTCGGCTGGCTCAACGCGTTCTCCGCCTGGGAGACCGCCGCGAAACCGTTCCACGCGCCCGGCGGCGACGTGGACGTACCGACGATGAAGGTCACCGAGAAGTTCCGCTACGCCCGCCACGACGGCTGGCAGACGATCGTGCTGCCCGCCGACTCCGGTGTCGAGGCCGTGGTCCTGCTGCCGGACGAGTCGCTGGAGCAGCCGCTGAGCCGGTCCGTGCTGACCGCGCAGGACTTCACCCGGCTCGAGCTCTCCATGCCCAAAGTGGACGTACGGGCGAAGTTCACCCTCAAGGACACGTTGCGGCAGCAGGGAGTCGAGAGGATGTTCGCGCGCGACGCCGACTTCTCCGGCCTCTCGCCGGACGAGCGGATGTTCGTGGACGACGTCGTGCACGAGGCCGTGCTGCGCCTGGACGAGGAAGGCCTCGAAGGCGCGGCGGCCACCGCCGTCACGTTCCGCACGGTGTCGATGGAGATCCCGGTGGCCCCGATCGTCGTGACCGTCGACCGGCCGTTCCTCGTAGCCGTCCGGCACGCGCGGTCCGGTGCGATCTACTTCCTGGCGCAGGTCGCCCACCCGTGAGCGATCTGACCACCTTCGCGCTGGACCTCCACCGCGTCGCCGTTCCTGATCCCGACGCGAACGCGTGCTGGTCGCCGTTCTCCGTCGCCAGTGCGCTCGCGCTGGTCCGGGAGGCTGCCCGGGGCGCGACCCGTGAGGAGCTCGACCTGCTGCTCGACGGGTTCGACCCGCGGGCCGCGCCGCACGTCCGAAACCTGGCCGTCGCGAACACGCTGTGGGCCGACGACGGCCTGCCGCTGAACCCGGACTTCTCGTTGACGTCCTCGGTGCGGCGTGCGGACTTCTCCGATGCCAAGACCGTGCGCAAGCTCGTCAACGCCGACGTCGCCGAGACGACCCGCGGCCTGATCCCCGAACTGCTGCCCGCAGGCCTGGAATTCGACGGGGCGGTCATCGTCAACGCCCTCTACCTCAAGGCGAGCTGGACGACCGCGTTCAAGGCCCACAAGACCAAGCCGAGGGTGTTCCACGCTCCCGGCGGCGACGTCGAGGTGCCGACCATGAAGACGACCGCCGAGCTCGGCTACGCCAGGACCGACGGCTGGCAGACGATTGCGTTGCCCGCCGGGCCGGTGGTGGAGGCGCTGGTGCTGCTGCCGGACGAGTCGCTGGAGCAACCGCTGCCCCCGTCCGCGTTCGACGTGAGCGACACCACCTCGGTCGAGCTGTCACTGCCCAAAGTGGACGTTCGGGAGAAGTTCGAGCTGCGGGACACGCTGAAGCGGCTCGGTGCGGGCACGATGTTCACTCCCGAGGCCGACCTCGGCAGGCTCTCGCCGGACCCGCTGACGGTCAGCGAGATGATCCACGAGGCCGTGCTCCGCCTCGACGAGAAGGGCCTGGAGGGCGCTGCCGCGACCGCGGTGGTCATGTCCAGGGGAAGGTCGGGGCCAGGACCGGACCCGATCGTCGTGAACATCGACCGGCCGTTCCTGGTCGCGGTCCGGCATGCGCGGTCGGGTGCGATCTACTTCCTGGCACAGGTAGCCACTCCGTAATCATTTCCGGCAGCATTCGCCCTGTGGAGCGCGCGTTTCGCACGGCGAGATCATGATCTTGGCCTTACCGTTCCACGCATGACCCAGCACGGTGCAGGTGAGCAACTCGTCGTGCTCGCCGCAGCGGGCGCCACCCAGATCACGTGCTTCAGCGGCGTCACCATTCCCGTCCTGCTCAGAACCGAGTGCTACGCGAAGGCGCTGGCCAGAGCACTGGGGTTCGCGCCGACGCCGGAGCTGCAACGCGACGGCGTGTTACCGCAGTGCGTGTTCTTCATCCACGAGTACGCGCTGCGCACCGTCGTCGGCGGCAACCGGCTGATGGAGGACCAGGTCCTGCACCTGCTGTTCCACGCGCCGTCGATCCGGATCGTGCCGGCCAGCGCGGGCGGGGCGGCGGCGGTCGGGCTCGACTACGCGCTCGTCCAGTACGAGCACGAGCCGCCGCTGGTCTACCTCGCGAACTGGACGCTCGCCAGCGACGAGGCGACCGTCGAACGGGCCGTTGCCGTCTTTCAGCGCATGCACGCCGTCGCGCTCGACAACGAGAAGTCGCGCGATGTGCTCATGGAATACGTGGCCGTTTATGACCGCTAAGGCGTGTTGCGGCGCAGGAACAGCCTCATGCCGTCCTCACCGGGCAGCGCGCACAGCAGCAGCTTGACGTTCTGGTGCCGCACCGGAACCGCACACGAGTCGCCTGCCAGCAGCGTTCCCGCCAGCAGGCCGGCCGACTCGTGATCGATGTCCAGCACGAAGTCGTTGCTCATGCAGGGACCCTATGAGTAGACCGGCTCGCGCCCCAGTCACCCAAAGGTGTCACGTTCTGGCGGGCCGCCTCGTCCATGGAGCATGACGAGGATCAAGGGAGTCACCAAGAAGAACACGGGCCTGCTGCTCAAGGCCGTGTACTGGTTCGCGCGGCGTGAGTTCGGAGCGGTGCCGGAGCCCGTCACGGTGATGGCACACCACCCGAAGCTGCTGATGGCGAGCGGCCGGCACGAGCTGGCGGTCAAGAAGGCGATCCACGGGCCGTTGTTCGAGCTGTGCGTCTACCGCACGGCGGTGAAGCTGGGCTGTTCGTGGTGCGTCGACTTCGGCGCGATGCTGATGAAGCACGGCGGCCTCGACGTCGAGCGCCTCAAGCACATCGACTCGTACGCCACGTCGCCGCTGTTCACCGACCTCGAACGCAAGGCGCTCGCCTACGCCGACGCGATGACCGAGACGCCCGTCGCCGTCACCGACGAGCAGGTCGCCGAGCTGGAGGAGCTGCTGGGGCGCAAGGAACTCGTCGCGCTGACCTACCAGGTCGCGCTGGAGAACCAGCGGGCCCGGTTCAACAGCGCGTTCGACATCAGGGACCAGGGTTTCACCAGTGGTGACGCCTGCCGCGTGCCACTGGCCTAGACGCTCCGATCGCGCACGCGGAGCGAGCCGGGGCAGATAGAGTCCGTCCGCGGACCACGCCAAGCACCTGGGGAGTAGCGGCATGCCGGTCGATCGATTCAAGACCACGTGGGAGGACCTCGGGCGGGTCGACCCGCTGTGGGCGGTGCTCACCGATCCGGACCGGCGCAACGGCGGGTGGGAGCTCGGCGAGTTCCTCGCCACCGCGACGGGGCCCATCGCGTCGGTGCGCAAGCTCGTCGACGAGGCCGGGCTGTCGTTCGGGGAACGGGTGATCGACCTCGGGTGCGGCGCCGGACGCCTGTCCAACGCGCTCGCCGCGCACGTGCACGAGGTCGTGGGCGTCGACGTCGCGCAGTCGATGGTCGACGAGGCGAACCGGATCAACCAGTTCCCCGACCGGATCAGCTTCGTCGCCTACGACGGGTACCGGCTGCCCTTCGACGACGAGTCGTTCGACTCCGCGCTCAGCCTCATCTCCCTCCAGCACTCGCCGCCAGCCCTGCAGGTGCAGGCCCTGCTCGAACTGCAGCGGGTCGTCCGGCCGGGCGGGGTGCTCGTGTTCCAGCTCCCCTGCCGACCCACCAGGCGCGAGGAGCTGTCCGTGAAGGGCATGCGCGCGAGCATCGAGCTGATCGACGTGCCCACTCCCATCGGTGTCGGTCAGACCGTGACCGTGCGGGCCCGGCTCACCAACGTCAGCGCGCACACCTGGCCGTCCGGCCAGCTGATCAGGCTCGGCAACCACTGGCTCAAGGGCCACGAGCCGGTCACCTGGGACGACGGCCGCGCCGACCTGCCGCACGACCTCGCACCCGGTGCCACCGCCGAGGTGGAGCTGGAGGTCGTCGCACCGCAGGAGACCGGGGAGTACCACCTTGAACTGGACGTCGTGCAGGAGGCCGTCACCTGGTGGGCCGCGGTCGGCAGCACGCCGGCCCGGACGCGGGTGACCGTGGTGCAGGACGCCGTCGCGTCCCCGTCCGGGGCTGGGAAGGAGGTCGTCATCGAGGCCCACCAGGCGCCCCACCAGCGCAAGGACG
The DNA here is from genome assembly GCF_024648825.1 of Lentzea californiensis. Taxonomy (GTDB): domain Bacteria; phylum Actinomycetota; class Actinomycetes; order Mycobacteriales; family Pseudonocardiaceae; genus Lentzea; species Lentzea californiensis. The sequence continues at coordinate 375,020 of NZ_JANBBE010000008.1, read as the reverse complement.
GCGGTATCGAGATGTTCGGCGTCGACACGAACCTCGTGCGGCTGCTCTTCGCGCACTGCGGCTCGCAGGTCGTCAGCATCGTTCCCGACGACATGGCCGGTGACGACTGGGAGAGCTTCACCTACGTGATCCGCCGGGGCGAGACGGTGTGACGTGGAGAAGATCACCCTGACAGGTGCGCAGGAGACCATGCTCGCCACGCTGTACGGCCGGGCGCTCGACAGCGAGCGCCCCGCGTCCGTGCTGCACGACGACGAGGCCAAGCGCGCCGTGGACCGCATCGACTACGACTTCGCCAAGACCGGGATGAACACGACCAGCGCGGTCGGCGTCGCCATCCGGGGCAGGGTGCTCGACGACTGGACGCGCGAGTTCCTGCGGCGCACCCCGTCCTGCACGGTGCTTCACCTGGCCTGCGGGCTGGACACCCGCGCGCACCGGATCGAACGCCCGGACACCGTGCGGTGGGTCGACGTCGACATGCCGGACGTCGTCGCGTTGCGGCACAAGCTCCTGCCCGTGCCGCGAGGTGACTACCGGCTCGTGGCGTCCTCGGTCACCGAGGACTGGTGGCTCGCCGAAGTACCCGCGGACAGGCCGGTCGTCGCCGTGTTCGAGGGGCTGTCGATGTACCTCACGCAGGCGGAGGGGCATGCGTTGATCAGCAGGATCACCAGCCGGTTCTCCAGCGGTGAGCTGCTGTTCGACGTCTACGGCCCGTGGGGGATCAAGCTGCAGAAGCTCGTGCCGGCCGTGCGCAACGCCGGCGCGACCCTGCACTGGGGCGTCGACGATCCGCGCGAGATCGAGGCGCTGCGCCCCGGACTGACCACTGTGGACTCCTGGCGCAGCGTGGACCTGCCGCACCTGGACGCGTTGCCCAGGTCCGGCAGGATCCAGATGAAGGTCGTCAGCGCGATCCCGAAGCTACGTGACGTCGGGAAGTTGCTGCGCCTGCGTTGGTAGGTCAGACGTTCAGGACGAAGTCGAACTTGGCGGTGTAGCGGTTGCCGACGAGCGGGCCGAGCTCGACCTCGCACTCGCGGTTGAGGTAGGCGTCGCGCCGGTTGAGGTAGGGAACGTTCATCCCGTACGCCCTGAGGTTGTCCGGGAAGAACAGCTGCGAGGTGAGGATCCGGCCGCCGCGAGGCTGGGCCTTGACATGGATGTGGGGTGTGCGGCCCGGATAGTCCTTGGGCACGATCGTTTCCAGCACGTACGCGCCGGAGGCGTTGCTGAACTGGTGGCCGCGCATCTTGTACGTGGTGTTGTCGTACACGCCCCGGTCGTCCGCCTGCCAGAAGTCCAGCAGTGCGTTGGCGATCGGCTGGCACTTCATGTTGTAGACGAACCCGGTGATGCTGAGCACGATCCCGGTGACGCCGGGCGTGCGCAGGTTCGTGCGCTGCGGGGAGTTCCGCTTGAAGTAGGGACCTTCGATGACCGACGGGGTGTCGTCGTCATCGACGCAGGTCGGGGTCAGGGGAAGGGGCGCGCTGCGCGCCGTGGTGGCGCCGGCGGCGGTCAGTGCGACCACAGCGGCCGCACCGGTCGCCAGGAAGGCCCGGCGTGAGGGGATGTCGTGTTCGGGCATGTTTCGGACTCCGGTGGTTGCAACCCGCGGCAGGGGGCTTGGGCTGGACCAGCGGCCCGAACGTTAGCCACGGAACGATCCCGGTTCCAGTTGCGGTCCAGACCAAAACCCCGGTCAGAACGCCACGTGGGTCAGCTTGTCCGGGTTCGCGATGTCGTAGACGGCCTTGACCTTGCCCTCGTGCACGGTGAACGCCGTCACACGCGCGGTCACCTCGCCGTACGCGGGCATGAGCACACCCAGTTCGCCGTTGACGAACATCGGCCGGTGCTCCTCCGGGTAGCCGTACTTGCGCATCAGGCCGAGGAAGAAGCGAGCGACCTTGTCCGCTCCGGAGACCGTGTTGACCGCCGTGCGCACCTTGCCACCACCGTCGCCGATCATCACCGCGTCGGGGTGCAGCAGCTCGAGCACGCCGTCGATGTCCCCGTTCGCCATGGCGCGCAGGAACTTCTCCAGCACCTCCTGCTGCTCGGCCAGCGCGGCGCGGGGCGGCGGATCGGCGTCCGCGACGGCCTTGCGGGCGCGGGAGGCGTGCTTGCGCGCGGCGGCCTCCGAGACCTGCAGCACGTCGGCGATCTCGTTGAACGGCAAGGAGAACGCGTCGTGCAGCACGAACGCGACGCGCTGGTGCGGCGTGAGCCTGTCGAGCACCACCAGCGCGGCCATCCGCACTCCGTCGGACTGCACCACGCTCGCCAGCGGGTCGTCCTCGCCGGTCGTGAGCAGCGGCTCGGGCAGCCACGAGCCCACGTACGTCTCGCGGCGCACGGCGGCGGAGCGCAGCCGGTCGAGGCAGATGCGGCTGACGACGGTCGTGAGCCAGCCGCGCGGGTCCTGCACGCCCTCGGCCTTCGCGAACCGCGGCCACGCCTCCTGCACGGCGTCCTCAGCGTCGGCGAAACTGCCGGTCAGCCGGTAGGCGACGCCGATCAGGTGCGTCCGGTGGAGTCCGAAGACGTCGGCGGTGGTCACGGTTGGCAGTTTGCCAGGGCATTAGACTCCAAGGCGTGGCAGGACGCATCAGGGAGAGCGACATCGCATTGGTGCGTGAGCGCAGCCGTATCGACGAGGTCGTCGGTGACCAGGTCTCGCTGAAGCGGGCCGGCGGCGGCGCACTCAAGGGGTTGTGCCCGTTCCACGACGAGAAGTCGCCGTCGTTCAACGTGCGCCCGTCGCACGGCACGTTCCACTGCTTCGGCTGCGGCGAGGGCGGCGACGTGATCGCCTTCGTGATGAAGGTCGAGCACCTGTCGTTCGTGGAGGCCGTCGAGCGGCTCGCGGACCGGGTGGGCATCCAGCTGACCTACGAGGGCGGCGGCGCCACGATCCAGCGCGACCGCGGCACGCGCGGCAGGCTCATCGAGGCGCACAAGGCGGCCGCCGAGTACTACGCCGAGCAGCTCGCGACGCCCGACGCGCAGGCGGCGCGGGAGTTCCTGGCCGAGCGCGGCTTCGACGAGGCCGCCGCACGCCAGTTCGGCTGCGGGTTCGCGCCCGGCGGCTGGGACAAGCTGACGAAGCACCTGCTCGGCCGCGGGTTCGAGCTGCAGGAGCTGATCAAGTCGCAGCTCACCAAGGAGGGCCGCCAGGGGCCGATCGACCGGTTCCACCGGCGGTTGCTGTGGCCCATCAAGGAGATCAGCGGCGACGTCGTCGGCTTCGGCGCGCGGCGGATCTTCGACGACGACCCGATCCAGGCGAAGTACCTCAACACCAGCGAGTCGATGATCTACAAGAAGTCGCAGGTGCTGTTCGGGCTCGACCAGGCCAAGCGCGAGATCGCCAAGCGCAAGCAGGCGGTCATCGTCGAGGGCTACACCGACGTGATGGCCATGCACCTGGCCGGCGTGCCGACAGCGGTCGCCTCGTGCGGCACGGCGTTCGGCACGGACCACATGAACGTGCTGCGCAGGCTCCTGATCGACGACGACGTGAACGGCGAGGTCATCTTCACCTTCGACGGCGACGAGGCGGGCCAGAAGGCCGCGCTGAAGGCGTTCGACGGGGAGCAGCACTTCTCCGCGCAGACCTACATCGCGGTCGCGCCGGACGGCATGGACCCGTGCGAGCTGCGGCAGGCCAAGGGCGACGTGGCGGTGCGCGACCTGGTCGCGCGGCGCATCCCGTTGATCGAGTTCGCGATCAAGGCCCAGCTCAAGTCCTACGACCTCGACTCCGTGGACGGCCGCGTCGAGGCGCTGAAGAAGATGGTGCCGTTCGTCGCGCAGATCAAGGACAGGGCCAAGCGCGACGGCTACGCGACGCGGCTGGCGTGGTGGGTGGGCTGGGACGACGAGGCGATGGTCGTCCGCCGGGTCCGCCAGGTCTCCGGCGGCAAGGCGCCGGTCGCCACCCAGCGCGCCGACCCGAACCAGATGGCGCTGGGCGTCGAGGTCGACGGCCCGCCCCGGCCGAACCCGCGCGATCCCCGGCTGGTGCCCGAACGCGAGGTGCTCAAGATCGCGCTCCGGCTGCCCGAGTACGCCGGTCCGATGTACGACTCGCTGCCGGACGAGTCCTTCACGGACCCGGCGTACGTGGCGCTGCACCGGGCGATCCGCGCGGCCGGTGGCGCGTCCTGCGGGCTCGAGGGCTCGGCGTACCTGGAGGCGATCTCGCAGGCGTGTTCGCACGCGTCGGTGCGGTCGGTGATGACCGAGCTCGCGGTGGAACCGCTGGCGGTCAAGCAGAACGACGAGTTCCGCTACGTGTCGATGGTCATCGCGCGGTTGCAGGAGGTCCAGGTCGGCAAGCAGGTCGAGGACGTGAAGTCGCGGTTGCGGCGGCTGTCCCCGATCAAGGACGCCGACGAGTACCGGGCGCTGTGGGGCGACCTGGTGGCGCTGGAGGAGTACCGCAAGGCGCTCCTGCAGCAGAGCGCTGGAGTGCTGTAGTGGGGTTGTTCCGACGGTTGTTCGGCAACGGTGCGCCGGACGGCTTCACCGGGTCGCTGGAGAACGACGAGACCGTGATCGCGCACGCGCCCGTGCAGACGGGCGGGCACGTCGTGGTGACGTCGCTGGGGCTGTGGGTGCCGGGTGACGAGCCGCGGCGGATCGGCTGGCACCTGATCAGCAAGGTGAAGTGGGAGGGCGTGCTGCGGGTCGTGGAGGCGGCCGAGGCCTCCGTCGAAGGGCCCGTCGTGCTGCTGGAAGACCTTCCCGCGCAACGGTTCGCGCTGGACGACCCGCGGCGCGTGTTGCGGGCGATCAGCCAGCGCGTCGAGGGGTCGATCCGGGTGCGGGAGCGCATCGAGTCGCCCGGCGTGTGGGTCCTGCAGCGCAAGATCCCGGGCCGTGACGGCGTGGTGTGGCAGGCGCGCGGGGATGCCGGCGTGGGTTTGGAAGCCGTGCGCGAGGCCGTCTCGGGGCTCGCTTCGAAGCTTGCGCGCTAGCAGTACGCGTGTACTGTTAGCCGTATGTGGGATCCGGCGCAGTACCTGGCCTTCGCCGATCACCGGGCGAGGCCGTTCTATGAACTCGTTGGGCGCGTACGGGCTTCGGAGCCTCGTCGTGTCGTCGACGTGGGCTGCGGGCCCGGCAACCTGACCTCGTCGCTGTCCGAGCGGTGGCCTTCCGCGGTGGTCGAGGCGTTCGACTCGTCCCCGGAGATGGTCGAGGCGGCGCGTGCGGCCGGGATCGACGCTCGGGTGGACGACGTGACGACGTGGGAACCGTTGCCGGACACCGATGTCGTGGTGTCGAACGCGGTCCTCCAGTGGGTCGCGTCACATCCCTCGATCGTGTCGAAGTGGGTCGGCGCGCTGCCGTCCGGAGCGTGGCTCGCGTTCCAGGTCCCCGGCAACTACGCGGACGCTTCGCACCGCCTGATCCGCGAGGTGGCGGGAGAGGGGTTGGCGCACGTCTTCCGTGCGGAGAAACCGGTTCTGGCCCCTGTCGAGTACGCGGACCTGCTCGGCGACTGCGCCGTCGCGGACGTGTGGGAGACCACGTACGTGCAACGGTTGTCCGGCCCGGATCCGGTACTCGAATGGGTGAGCGGCACGGCTTTGCGGCCCGTGCGGGCAGCACTGTCCTCAACGGACTGGGACGCCTATGTGGCGGAACTGGCGCCGCGGCTGCGCGAGGCGTACCCGCAGCGAGCCGACGGCACCACTTGGTTCCCTTTCAGGCGGATCTTCGCGGTCGCCCAGGTGTGAAGCGCGTCACCTCCGGGGCGTCATCGGGGGAGTGGAGATCTTGCCGTTGGTCTCCTCCTGGTGGCGCCAGGGAGCCTTCTCCGCCGCCTTCTCCGCAACGTCCGTGGCCTTGTCCTTGGCCTGAACTGCGGCTTCGAACGCCTTGTCCTTGGCCTGGGCCGCCGTCTTGCGCACCGTCGGGTTGGCGGTGAAGCGGTGCCAGAGGCGCACGATCTGGTCGTAACGCTCCCGGCCGGCCTTCGCGCCGAGCACGTAGCCGATCGCCGCACCCACCAAGATGCCCTTCATGTGGCGTCTCCTCTCGCATCGTGCCTGGTCAGAGCCTGTGCTGCCGCCAAGTGGGGGGTCCTTGAAAAACCCCTTCCGCGGCTCATGTAGAGTTACCCACTGTCAGGAGGAACCAAGCCTGACAGGCGAGAACAACCGAACATTCCCCCATAGCTCAATTGGCAGAGCATGCGACTGTTAATCGCAGGGTTACTGGTTCGAGTCCAGTTGGGGGAGCTTAGCCACTAGGCCCCAGTCATCCGACTGGGGCCTAGTGCTTTGTCCGGCCTTGAGCCAGCTTGGACGGATGGCCGCCCGCTTCGCGAACCTCCGCCGCATCTCCGCGCTCGACCCCGTGGCCGACCACGAGGAGATCATGCGGATCTCCGCCGGCCTGGAGTTCCCGTGGGACTACCAGAAGTCCCTTGAAATGGCGCTCTTCCGCACGTACTGCGTCCCGACGATCTCAGGCCTGCTGGAACGCACCGGGGAGTTCGAACGACGCCCGCAGAAGCGCTACGACGACACGGCCGTTCTGATGGCCGAACTGGTCGAGCACGGCTACGACTCCCCGCGCGGCCGTGAGGCGCTCCGCGTCGTGAACCGCCAGCACGGCCGTTACGACATCTCGAACGACGACATGCTCTACGTGCTGTCGACGTTCATCTACGACCCGATCGACTGGGTGCGCCGCTACGGCTGGCGTCCGCTGACCCGCAACGAAGAACTGGCCGGGTTCCACTTCTACGGCGCGGTCGGCGCCCGCATGGGCATCCGGGACATCCCGGCCGGCTACGACGAGTTCTTGGTCTTCAAGACGGCCTACGAGCGGGAGCACTTCGTGTTCGCGCCGTCGAACCGCCGCATCGGCCAGTACACGCTGGACCTGTTCTGCTCGTGGTACCCGTCCGTGGCACGCCCGGTGGTCGCACGGGCCGTGGTCGCGATGCTGGACCCGGCGATGGTGCGAGCGTTCGGGTTCGCCGCGCCGCCCTCGTGGGTCGGCGCCGTGGGGCGGCGTGCGTTGCGCCTCAGGGCTTTCGTGGTGCGCCGGATGCCGGTGCGCAAGGCGCTGAAGCTCACCAGCGCCCCCAACCGCACCTACCCGGGCTACCCGCGCGGCTACCGGCCGTCGGACCTGGGCGCGACCTCCAGCACGGCCCGCTGACCGTCGAAGAGAAAGCCCATCGCCTTCAGGAACTCGTTGCCGGGCTTGAAGTCGTCGAGCCTGACGTGCACGCGCGTGACGTCCGGGAAGCGCTCGGCCAGTGCCTTCGCCATCTCCGTGCCGATGCCCCACCGCCGCAGGTCCCGCGGCACCAGGAAGAACCCGATGCTCGCCTCACCCCGCGCGGGATGGCCGACCACCAGGTCCACGAACCCGATCATGCCCTGCGCCTGCGCGACCAGCAGGTGCTTCTGCTCGAACGAGGCCCCCTCGGGCAACGCGTAGAAGAGGCTCTGCACGTCACCGGGCCCGGACGGGTGCCCCGTGGCGGCCTGGAACCAGTCGTCGCAGTCGGCGAACAACGCCAGCACCTCCGGCTCGTCCGCCGGGGTGAAGTCGCGGAGGGTCAAACGCACGCGTCCACCCTATGTGTCGCTCGCCACGGGGGTGTGCAAGGCCCGATCGGGCTGATCGGTATCCTCCATCACGCGGTGTTAGCGGTAGGGGGCGCCGCGGCTGCGAGGGGGCAGTAGCTCAGTTGGTCAGAGCAGCGGACTCATAATCCGTCAGGTCGTGGGTTCGAGCCCCACCTGCCCCACCACTCTCACCAGCGAGTCCGGCCGCACTCGCGCCAACTCGGCCCACGCCACCCCGCGACCCGCTTACGGTGTCGGAATGGTGGATGAGGGGTTCATAAGCGGGGTCAACCGGGGCCACAACGTGTTCCTGCACCTCTTCGCCCTGACGGTGATGGCCACCGGACCGATCATCTACGTGTCCAACGACGGCAACACCGTCGGCATCGTGCTCACCGTGGTGCTGCTGCCGCTGGGCATCGCCATATGGCGCGGTATCGCGCTCGCCAAGCGGCGGCTGCTGCGCCTGGACGAGGTGGGTCTGCCCGCGACCGCCGTGGTCCTGTCCATGGAGCTGATCAGCGAGGACGCCACGGTCCGGGTCCGCCTCCTGATCAAGGGCCCGGACGTGCCCGAGTTCGTGATCGAGCACTACACCAGGTACGACTCCAGCCTGAAGCCGGGGAACAAGCTCGTCGCTGTGGTCAACCCCGACGACCACCGCGATTTCGAGCTGGAGTACTAGGCACCTCCACCTGGCAAATCGCGTGCGGGCGTGGCTTTTCGGTGGTTAAAGTGCGCGGGACAAAGGGGGTGCGGCATGACGAAGCTGAACCAGATCATCGCGGTGGAGAAGAGTGTCAAGGGGGGCACGCTTCGGGACCTCACCGACGCGCACCACGGGTTGCAGAAGCCCGCCCTGCTGGCCGGCATCTCCCGGACGTACCAGCCGAAGGACGAGGACGGCGAGGTGCTGCCGCCGGAGTCCACGCGCGTGCAGATCAAGGCCGAGGACGTGCTGCGGAAGACCGCGGCCGTGATGACCCGGCTCTTCGACGTCACGGCTACCAAGGACTGGGCGAACTGCGTCGCGAAGGCCGACGTGGTGGTCGACGGGCAGACGTTGCTGCGCGACGTGCCGGTGTCGTACCTGCTGTTCCTCGAGAAGCAGCTGACCGACCTGCACACGTTCGTGAAGAAGCTGCCGCTGCTGGACGCGGCCGAGGACTGGAACTTCGACGAGTCCGCCGACTACTGGCGCACCGAACAGGTCCGGACCATCCGCACCAAGAAGGTGCCGCGCAACCACGTCAAGGCCGAGGCGACGGAGAAGCACCCGGCGCAGGTCGAGGTGTACTACGAGGACATCCCGGTGGGGTACTGGACCACGGTGAAGTTCTCCGGTGCGTTGCCGGCCCGGCGGGTGAACGAGCTCGTCGACCGGGTCGAGAAGCTCCAGCACGCGGTGAAGTTCGCGCGCGAGGAGGCCAACGGCCTGGAGATCACCGACCAGCGCGTCGGTGAGGTGGTCTTCGACTACCTGTTCCGCTAGCGTCCACAGACTCCCCCGCTGGAGCGCGGGGGTGCGCTCCCTTCAGGGAGCGTGAAAGCTGAAACTGAAACGTCAGCCTGAACCACTCGGTCACCAGTGGAGGTTCGAATCCTCCTCCCGGCACCACCGCGCCGGGGTAGCCCAATCGGTAGAGGCAAGCCGGGATCACACTCAGACTCTCGCTCCAGGCTCAGCATTTCCGCCGAACGCCAGATCACCCGAGACCGGACAAGACTCGCCGAGGTGCAGGTTCGAATCCTGCTGGCCGCTCCACCCGTGCGGCCGTAGCTCAACGGAAGAGCGCGGCGACCTAAGGACTGATCCGACTCTTAAACGTCGCTGGTGTGCGCAAATGGGCGGCAAAACGGGGCCCTGGACTGGACATGTCCGGGGCCCCACCCGCGTTTCCGGGGGAGTTCCCCTACGCGCGCAGGCCTTCTGCGTAGATCGACAGGAAGCGCCGCCACTCGCCGGGCGAGTCGCGGATCACCTGGGCGATCGCCCTGGTCAGCGTGGCGAGGTCGGTGATCGAGTAGTCGGCGCGCAGCACACCCGCCGCCAAGGCGCGGTCGATCAGGATTCCCGCGTGGCCGGCTCCGCGGTGGCAGGCCGAGACGACCTCGGGGGCGTTCGGCAGGTCGCGGGCCAGGACGTCGTTGAGGCCCCGGTCCTCCGCCTGCAACGCGTAGAGGTCCTCGAGGTAGCCGGCGAAGGCCTGCCACGGGTCCTGTTCCGCCAGGGCCTTCTCGCCGATGACGTCCAGGGCGGCCAGGCGCTGCGGGAAGATCTGCGCCACGAAGTCCTCGCGGGTCGGGAAGTGCTTGTACAGCGTGCCGATGCTGACCTCGGCCCTGCGGGCGATGTGTTCCAGGGGCACGTCGAGGCCGCGTTCCGCGAACAGTTCCGTGGCCGCTGCCAGCAGCTTGTCCCGGTTGCGTGCCGCGTCCGCACGCAGGGGCCTCGACGCGGTGACCATGGGGCGGATCCTACTCGGGCGTTAAGTCGAGGGTGCCCTCGAATTCTGTGGTAGCGTCGGCGGGCGTAAGTCGAGGGTTGCCTCGAATTAACGTTCGGAAGGACGGAACCCATGTCTCCCACCGCTCTTGTGCTCGGGGTCGGCCCCGGGCTCGGCATGTCCATCGCGCACCGGTTCGGGCGTGAGGGCTACGACGTCGTGCTGCTATCGCGGCGCGGTGGTCGGCATGCCGACTACGTGAAGGCCCTTGCCGCCGCCGGCGTGCAGGCGCGGGCGTTCGCCGTCGACGTCCGTGACCGTGAGCGGCTCCTGTCCACTTTGGACGAGATCGGCCCGGTGGACGTCGTGTACTACGGGCCCGGCGCCACCGATCTGAACGACGTGCCCGGTGAGATCACGACGACCACGTCCGAAGACGCGCGTGCCGCCATGAACTGGCTCTACCCGGCCGTCGACGTGGTCCAGCACGTGCTTCCGGGCGTGGTCGAGCGCGGGGGTGGCCTGCTGTTCGCCGGTGGACTGAGCGCGGTGCGGCCGATGCCGGTGCTCGGTGCGCTCGCGCTGTCGAGTGCCGCGCTGCGCAACTACGCGGTGACGCTGAACGCGGCGTTGGCCGAGAAGGGCGTGTACGCGGGCACGCTCACCATCGGTGGTGTGGTCGAGCGCGGCGACATCCACCAGACGGTGAAGTCGATGCCGGAACGGTTCGGCTCCCTGGCCGGGCACACCCTGGACCCGGACGACGTCGCGGAGACCGCGTGGCGGATGTTCGTGAAGCGGGACCGCGCGGAGGAGGTGTTCTCGACGCTCTAGAGGTACGAACCGGGGGTGTGGCCGAGCGAGCGGCGGAAGACGTCGATGAACGCGCTCGCGGTGGTGAACCCGCACTGCACGGCGACGGCGGTGACGGGCTGGCCCTCGGCGAGCAGGCGCAGGGCATGGTAGAGCCGCATCTGCGTGCGCCACTGGGGGAAGGTCATGCCCATCTCGTCGCGGAACAGCCTGGTCAGCGTCCTGCCGCTCGCGCCTGCCTCGCGGCCGAGCGCTTCGAGACCGCGGGTGTCCGAGGGGTCGGTCTCGAGCGTCGCGCAGACCGCCGCGAGCCTGGGGTCGTGGGCGGCGGGGACGCGCACCGGTCGTTCGGATGCGGTGGCCAGCTGGTCGAGCAGCACCGAGCGCATCCGTTTGCTCGCAGGGGTTTCTCGGTCGGCGAGCTCTGTGTAGGTGATGAGCAGTTCACGCAGCAGAGGGGACACGGCGAGTGCCGTCGGCTCGTGGAGCTTCAGCGGGTTCTGCGTGAGGCCGAGGAAATGCAGCCGTGTGACGCCGTATGCGCGATGCGAGTGCACGGCGCCGGACGGGATCCACAACGCACGGTGCGCGGGCGCGATCCAGCGTGACGTCTCCGTGTGCACGGCCACGACACCACGGCTGGCATAGACGATCTGGTGTTCGTCGTGCCAATGCGCGGTGACACCACTGGCGGCCGCCAGGTCTCGGCTCGTGGTCGGTGCCGCCGGCAGATGGCGAGAAATCGACATACATCGGCAGAATATCGGAATCGCGAACCCGCTGGCGGGCACGACGATCAGTGCGTGGACAACTCCCGCCGGCGCATGTCGGTCCTGGTCGCCGGGCACGCGGTGAACGACCTCTACCAGGGCGCCGTGCCGGCCGTCGTGCCGTTCCTGGTGCTCGAACGCGACTACAGCTACGTCGCGGCGGCCGGCGTCACGGTCGCCGCGACGCTGCTGTCCTCGGTCGTCCAGCCGCTGTTCGGGGTGCTGACCGACCGGCGTCCCATGCCGTGGCTGGTGCCTCTCGGCATGACGCTCGCCGGTGCGGGCATCGGGCTGTCCGGGCTGAGCGACTCGTACCTGATGACGTGGCTCGCGATCGCGCTGTCAGGTCTCGGTGTCGCCGCGTACCACCCCGAAGCCGCCCGTCTCGCCCGCCGTGTCGCGCAGGACAGCCACGTCGGCATGAGCTGGTTCGCGGTGGGCGGCAACGTCGGGTTCGCTTTGGGCCCCGTGCTCGTCACACCGGTGCTGGCGTTCGGCGGGCTCGCGTGGAGTCCGTTGCTCGCGGTGCCCGCGCTGGTGGGAGGTGTGTTGACGACGGTGGCGCTGCGCGGGGTGCACGGCGCTGCCGCCGCGGAGGTGCCGGCCGGCCGTGACGACTGGGGCCAGTTCAGCAGGCTGACAGTGGTGATCGTCGCGCGGTCGATGGTGACGTTCGGGCTCGGCACGTTCCTCGCGATCTGGGTGACCGGCCGCGTCGGCGGTGGTCCAGCGGCTGGAGCGGCGGCGCTGGTCGTGCTGTTCGGGGTCGGCGCCGCAAGCACGTTGCTCGGCGGCGTGCTGGCCGGACGGTTCGGGCGCGTGCGTGTTCTTCGGGTGTCTTATGCGGCCGCGGTACCCGCGGTCGCCGGAGTCGCGTTGGTGCCCGGTCCGGCCGTGTACCTGATGGTGGCGCTCACGGCCGTGGCGCTGTACGTGCCGTTCTCGCTGCATGTCACTCTCGGCCAGGACTACCTGCCCAACCGCCTCGGCACCGCCGGCGGCGTCACGCTCGGCCTCGCGGTCAGCATCGGCGGCCTGGGTTCTCCGGTTGTCGGTGCCATTGCCGGCGTGTGGAACCTCCAGTGGAGCCTGCTGTCTCTAGTAGTGCTGCCCATCGTGGCGTGGGTGGCTGCACGCGGTTTGCGCTCACCCGTGCGCGTCTAGCTCCATGCGGGCTCTAGCTCGTTTGACTACCGTGGAGCGCGTGCGAGTGGCGACCTGGAACGTGAACTCCGTCAAGCAACGCGTGCCCCGCCTGCTGCCGTGGCTGGACCAACGGCAGCCGGACGTCGTGTGCCTGCAGGAGACCAAGCTGGCCGACGACGCCTTCACCACGCTGCTGGGCGACTCCCTGAAGGAACGCGGCTACGAGTTCGCCCTGTTCGGCGAAACGCAGTGGAACGGCGTGGCCATTCTTTCCCGCGTGGGTCTGGACGACGTCGCGGTGGGCGTGGCCGGCGCACCGGGCTTCCCGCACGTGGAGGCCCGTGCCGTGGCCGCGACGTGCGGCGGCGTGCGCGTCCACTCGCTGTACGTGCCGAACGGCCGTGAGCCGGAGTCGGACCACTACAAGTACAAGCTGGAGTGGCTGGCAGCTCTGCGCGACGTGCTGGAGGCGGGCCCTTCGGACGCGCTGGTGTGCGGCGACATCAACATCGCGCCGACCGACGCCGACCTGTTCGACCCCGAGGCCTACATCGGCCACACCCACGTCACCGAACCCGAACGCGCCGCGTTGCAGGCCATCGAGGCGTTGGGGTTCCACGACGTCGTGCGCGACCGGTGGCCCACCGAGCGCATCTTCAGTTACTGGGACTACCGGGCCGGCATGTTCCACCGCGACCTCGGCATGCGGATCGACCTGATCCTCGCGTCCAGCTCCGTCGCACCGCGGGCCAAGGCCGCGTGGATCGACCGGCAGGCGCGCAAGGGGACCGGGCCCAGTGATCACGCGCCGGTGATCGTGGACCTGGACGAGGCGCCTGACGGGGACATCGGGCCCGTGGTGCCGCCGCCTTCGTCGCCGGGTGCGAAGAAGAAGGTCAAGCTCCCGCAGGCGAAGTGACCGTCACAGGTCGCCCGGCCGCAGCGTCACGGTGAACGCCGCGCCGCCCTCCGCCGCCGGTCCTGCCACGATCGTTCCGCCCATCCGCGTCACCAGCCCGTGCACCAGCGCGAGCCCCACACCGGTCCCGACCGGCCGCGAGTCCTGGTACCGCGCGTGCAGCACGCCGCGGTCGAACGCCACGGGGTAGTCCTCGGAGGCCAGGCCGGGGCCGCCGTCCCGCACCTCCAGCACGGAGGACAGGGCGAGCACGACCGGGCGGCCGGCCGGGGTGACGCGCAGGGCGTTCTCCAGCAGGCCGTCGATGACCTGGCGCAGGCGGCGCGCGTCCGCCCACACCACCGGTGAGGACGAGACCTCCAGCGCGAACCGCACTCCGCGGGCGTGGCAGCGGGCGTGCCACACCTCGGCGGCCGAGCGGACCACCGGTTCCAGGGAGATCGCGGCCATGTCCAGGCGGAAGTCGTCCGCGCCGAGGCGGGCCAGGTCCAGGAGGTCGGTGACCAGGCGGTCCAGGCGGCGGGACTCCTCCAGGATCACGGTGCCCACCGGGGCCACCTGTGCACCGGAGACCACGCCGTCCGCCAGGGATTCGGCGAAGCCCGTGACGGCGGTCAGGGGTGTGCGCAGTTCGTGGGACACGGAGAGCAGGAAGTCGCGTTGCCGGGACTCGCTGCGCTGCAACGCGTCCGCCAGGGAGTTCACCGCCTGGCTCACCTCGGCCAGCTCGTGGGTGCCGGAGGTGGGGACTCTCAGGTCGCGGCGGCCCGCGCTCATCGAGTGGGCGACCGAGGCGACCCGGCGCAGCGGGCGGGCGAGGAAGGTGCCCAGGGCCAGGCCTGCCAGGCAGGCGACGGCCAGGCCTATGCCCAGGGCGCCGAGGATGTTCCGCACCAGTTTGCGGTAGGTGCCGCTGGTCTCGGTCTTCTGCACCAGGGCGAAGCCGCCCGCCCCCGACGGACGGGCTTCCACGTTCAGACGGCCGCTCACCCCGGACACGGCAGAACCCGACAGCACACCGCGGTAGTCGACGGCACGGACCGCGCGGACGGCGGCGCGGTCGGTGCCGGTGACGTCACCGGACGCGGTGATCCGGACGATCGCGATGTCCTGGCCCTCCAGGATCTGCTCGACGCGGTCGTTCGAGATCTGGCCCGCCACCACGTCGGCCTGGGAGCGCAGGAACTCACGGCTCACCTGCTGCGACGTCGAGAGCACCAGACGGATCGACACGAAGCCCGCCACGGTCACGGCCACGAATGCAACTCCCAGGCACAGCAACGCGATTCTGCCCGCGAGGTTCACGACGCGTCCGCTGAGTAGCCGACGCCACGCACTGTCCGAATTGGACTGAGCGGACCGAACTTGGCGCGTAGCTGGGCCACGTGGACGTCGACGGTTCGTGTGCCGGCCACAGACGAATACCCCCACACGGCAGAGAGAAGTTGCTCTCGCGAGAACACCTGGCGTGGATTTCTCATCAGGTGCGAAAGCAGTCCGAACTCCGTCGAGGTCAGCGAGACCTCTGTGGCACCGGCGAACGCGCGCCGTTCGCCGACGTCGAGCCGTACGGAACCCACCTGCAGAACGTCCGATACGGTGCCAGACGAACGACGCAGCACCGTTCGCACGCGCAGGGCCAGTTCGCGCGGGCTGAAGGGCTTGGTGATGTAGTCGTCGGCGCCCAGTTCCAGCCCGAGCAAGCGGTCCACCTCGTCGTCGCGGGCCGTCACGAACAGCACCGGCGTCCAGTCACCGGCCGCGCGCAGGGCCCGGCAGACCTCGATGCCGTTCAGCACGGGCAGGCCGACGTCCAGCACCACCGCCACGGGCGAGAGCGAGCGGACCGCGGCCAGTGCCGCGTCCCCCGAGGATTCCAGGTGCACGCCGAAGCCGTCGCGCCGCAGGTACAGCGCCATCAACTCGGCGATCGCCGGTTCGTCCTCCACGACGAGCACCAGGCCACGTTCCACGCGTTCACCCCGGCTGGTTGATGTCCGACTCGATGCTGTTCAGCGTTGATTCCACATCATCGAGGTCCGGCGCCGGCTCCTCGCCCCGGCACGCCGTCAGGGCGAACAGCAGAACGACCGCGGCCGCCCACCTCACTTCGACCCGCAGTGCTCGGACTTGAACTTGGCGACGCGCTCACCGGACTTCGCCAGCTTCACGAGCTGCGCGTCCCGTAGCTTCAGCCGCGCGTCGAGCACGTCCGCACGCGCCGTGTTGCCGGCCTTGCGGGCGTCCGCGGCCTTCTGCTCGATCCACTTCTTCGAGCCGAGCGTCTCCGCGCCGCCGTTGATCCTGTCGGTCAGCGCCTTGACCTTGGCCTCGACGCGCGGGACGCGGTTCGAGCAGATCTGCTGCACCTTCTCCGGGCTGATCGTGATCGGTTCCTGCGCCGACGCGGTCCCCGCGCCCAGCAGCAGCATTCCCGCCACGAGCCCACCGATTCGCGAAATGTTCATGGCACAGAACGATGACCGGCCATCGTCAGGACGAGGTCCGCCCAATGTTCGGGTTCTGCAAAGATCAACGCAGGGCTATCCCGCGCACGGCCGCCGCCTGCGTCATCGGGCGCATCCGGTCCCACACCCGCTCCGACTTCAGCTCCTCCGCCGCGCTCATCGCCCGCGTCCCCACGGTCCGTCCCTCGTCGAAGTCGCCGTCGAGGAAGTGGCACGTGGCCAGGGAGATCAGGCAGAACGTCCGGCTGCGCGCCATCGCCGGCCCGAAGTTCTCGATCGCCGCCAGCAGAGCGGGAACCGCGGCACGGGTGTCGCCGAGCTCGGTGTGGATCGTGCCGGCCATCGCCGTCAGGTCGGTCTCGTCGTGGAACCGCGCCCAGTCGGGCACGCGCGACAGGTCCGCGGACGCGAACGAGTCCTGAGCCTTCCCCAACGCGCGCAACGCCTCTTCGGAACGGGTCTGGTACGCGTACGCCCACGCCTCGTTCGCGTACATGATGCTCGCCGCCAACGGCGCGAAAGCACCTCTTTGGAAGTAAGCCAGCGCATCGCCCGGTGCGCCGTGGTGCAGATGCACGCGCCCACGCCGGTAAACGATGTTGGTGATCAGGTCTTCGTCGTGACGCGCGAAGTCCAGTGCACGGTCGAAATGGTGGTACGCCGCCCCGACCTGACCGCTGTCGAACGACGTCCACCCGGCCAGGTTGTGCAGATCCGCGACCGCGGACAACAGCCGTGCCCGCACCTCGTCGGAGGCTTCGGCGGCCAGCAGCTGCTGCGCCCAGTAGATCCGCACCACCACGGCGTCGCGGCACGCCCCTCCGCCGTACTGGTAGTCCACCGACCGCAGCGAACGGGTCTGCGACTCCAGCTGCTCCACATCGCTCGCGCCGATGCGACTGGAGTGCGGGGGAGGGAAGTACGCAGGATCCGCCATGGAGCACACCTCCTGCGCCGCCTTGTGAAACCCGAGCGTAGGGCGCCCAGGTCCGGCTGAGAAGGGGCCCGTTGTCGCGTGGAATTGTCCGAAAATGGGGATTGAGCAGGTATTAATGCGGGTAGGCAGGACGAAGCCCAAAGGAGCAGGCTTGGGTCATGAGGCGACGCGCGCACCTGCGGCTGGTGACCTCCTCCGAGGCGGAGGACACGACGCTGATAGCGGTGCTCAATGCCGAGGACCTGGCCGAGCAGCTGGGCCTCGACCCCTGTTCACGGGTGACATGCGCTCTGCATCGTTGCTGGTTGCACCAGTGTGTCGACTCGTCCGAAGCGTCAGCGGACCGCCAGTTCCTCAGGGCCTACCGCACGAGCGTCGCGGCGACGCACGCCCGGTAGAACCGGCAGTAGAACGGCCCCGCAGAACGACCCGGAAGCGTTAAGCCTGACGGGTGAAGACGGCGGTCTCCGGAAGGTGGATCGGCGGCCGGCGGCTGTCCTCCGGCACGTCGAGCAGGGCCCAGATGACCTGTCGTCCGCCCCCGGCCGGTGTCTCGCCCATCGTGAAGTTGCAGACGGCGATGGACGCGACGTTGTGCCGCATGATGTGCCACTGCTTGAGGTCGAGACGTGCGGTCGTGCGCACGGCGACGGACAACTTGTCCCCACGCATGCGCAGCAGCAGCGCGAGAGGGCCGTCGTCCTCGACGTGCGACACGAGCTCGACGGCCACCTGAGGTGCGACGTCGAGCATCGCCTGGACGCCCCACCGCTCGCAGGCGCGTTCGGTGATCCGCTCGGCCACGTGGGGCAGGCAGCGGCACGTCGGCAGCGGCGCGTCCACCCGGTCCTCGTGCTTGAGGCGCACGACCGCGCCCACCGCGGCCGAGGTCGTCGAGTACATCGGGATGTGCCGGGGGAGTCCGCGCGACTCCAGCGTGGAGCGCAGCCGGTGGTCGCTGACGACGATGCTCAGCGAGATGCCAGGCCAGCGCACCGCGGACAGCCACACGACGTCGAACAGCACGAGCAGTGCGGGGGACTCGGCGACGAGCTCGTCCAGCTCCACCACGACTCCGACGAGCTCCTTGGTGGCGTGGTCGAGCAACACGTCCTGCGCGCGCATGTACGTCGCCCAGTCGAGCCGTCCGCTGAACCGGACGACGAGCACGCCGTTCTGCTCGCGGAGGTCGACCTCGAGGCTGCTACCGGCCATGATCCCGTCCCCTCCCGCGGCCACGTCCCCAAGCCTCCAAGACTGGCGCGGTGACCGGATGCGCCCTAGGGGGTAACTACCCGTGTTTCAGCGTTGGTACCTCCGGGGGACCGCATTGCAGCGGGAGATCGAGCAGACCTAGGGTGCGGCTGTGGGCGGTTCGCTGTACCCAGGTCGCAAAGGCAATTTGCCTGCTGACACAACTACTTTCGTCGGCCGCAAGCACGATGTCGCCGAGGTGAGGAGGCTGCTGTCCGAGTCGCGCCTCGTCACTCTGACGGGTGTCGGTGGCGTCGGCAAGACGAGGCTGGCGTTGCGTGCTGCCGCCGAGACGAGCAGGGCGTTCCGCGACGGGGTGTGGTTCGTCGACCTGGGCGTCGTCACCGACCCGGAACTGGTCGTGCACACGGTTCTGGAACAGCTCGGCATCCACGACGACACGGTCCGCATGCACCGCACCGTCCTGGTGGAACACCTGCGCGACCGGCAGATGCTGATGGTCCTGGACAACTGCGAGCACGTCATCGGGGCGACCGCGGACCTCGTGGACGCGCTGCTGCGCGGGGTTCCCGGCCTGCGCGTGCTCGTCACCAGCCGCGAACGCCTGGGCGTCGACGGCGAACACCTCTGGCAGGTCACGCCCCTGGCGCAGGACCCGGCGCTGGCGTTGTTCGCCGAACGGGCCGCCGCCGTCGACCCCGGATTCGTCCTCGACGCGCGCAACCACGGGCAGGTCAGCCAGATCTGCGCGCTGCTCGGTGGAATCCCGCTGGCCATCGAACTGGCCGCGGTGCGCCTGCGCGTGTTGGGCCTCGACCACTTGTCGTCCAGATTGGACAACACCTTCCGGGTGCTCTCGGACGGCAAGCGCGGCGGCGACCCGCGCCACCAGACGTTGCACGCCGCGGTGGACTGGAGCTTCCACCTGTGCACGCGGTCCGAGCAGATCCTGTGGGCGCGGGCGTCGGTGTTCTCCGGCACGTTCGACCTGGAGGCCGCGGAACGCGTCTGCTCCGGCGACAGCGTCCCTCGCGAGGAGGTCATGCACGCGCTGATGGGCCTGGTCGACAAGTCCGTCGTGGTGGCCGAGCAGCACCCGTCCGGCACCCGCTTCCGGCTGCTGGAGCCGTTGCGCCAGTACGGTCTGGGGAAGCTGCGCGACGCCGGTCGCGAACAGGTGATGCGCGAACGGCACCGCGACCACTTCATCGAGTGGGCCGAGCGCCGCGAAGAGGAGTGGTTCGGGCCGGCCCAGCCGCAGATCTTCACGCGCACCCGCCTGGAACAGGGGAATCTGCGGTCCGCCCTGGACTTCTGCTTCGACCACGGCGGCGAGCACTGCGTGCACCTGGCCAGCACGCTGTGGTTCTACTGGGCGGGCTGCGGCATGCTCGGCGAGGGCCGCCACTGGCTCGACCGCGCCGTCGCGAGCGCGAAACCGGGCCCGCTGCGCGCCAAGGCGCTGTGGGTCAACGGCTACGTCTCGACGTTGCAGGGCGACCTGTCGGCGTCGGTGCGGATGCTGGACGAGTGCCGCGAATACGCCGTCGAGTCCGGCGACGGCTCCGCGCTCGCCTACGCGACCCACCGCATCGCCTGCACGCACCTGGTGGCCGACGACCTGGACCTCGCGGACAGCGGGTTCCAGGAGGCCATGCGCCTGTACCGGAGCCAGGGCACGGTCAACAGCCACACCATGCTCGCCGGCATCGAGCTCGCGATCTCGGCGACGTTCCGGCGCGACTTCGCCTCCGCCGAACGGCTCTGCGTCGAGGCCAAGGCCGTCGGCGAGGAGCACGGCGAGCTGTGGGCGCAGGCCTACGCGATCTGGGTGCTGGCGTTGTGCGCGTGGGTCAGCGGCGACCTGGCCCGCGCCGACCTGCTCGGCCGCGAGTGCCTGCGGATCAAGCGCTCGTTCCACGACCTGCTGGGCATCGTGCTCGCGATCGAGCTGCTGGCCTGGATCTCCGCCTCGCAGGGCGACGCGGAGCGCGCGGCCACGCTGCTGGGCGCCACCAACGAGATCTGGCAGTCGGTGGGCTACCCCATGTTCGGGTCGCGCTACTTCGGCACGCCGCACGGCGACTGCGAGTCCGCGACGGTCTCCACGCTCGGCGAGCAGGAGTTCCGGGCGGTGTTCCGCAAGGGCATGGACCTCGAGCTGGACGACGCCATCGCGTTCGCGATCGGCGAGGAACAGGCGCAGGACCCGGTGCCGGTCCTGACCCTCACCCCGCTGACCCGGCGTGAGCAGCAGGTCGCCGACCTCATCGCCGGTGGCATGTCGAACAAGGAGATCGCGGCCAGGCTGGTGATCGCGCGGCGGACCGCGGAGGGGCACGTGGAGCGGATCCTGCAGAAGCTCGGCTTCAGCTCACGCGCGCAGATCGCCACCTGGGTCACCGAACGCCGCGTCTAAGCGCCTGGCCACAACTCTTGTTCGAAACGGCGGGAACCTGCGGTTGATGAGGGGAGCTTTCATAAACCTCAGGTTTATGAAAGCTCCCCTCATCAACCGGGTGTGAGGTGCTTAGTCGATGCAGGGAACGCCGTCGCCGGGTGGCGGCGGGGGCGGCGCCTTGGCCAGTTCGGTCACCTTCGCCCGCACCTTGGCCTGGTCCACCCTGTTCACGTCGAGCCCGCCCAGGTGCGCGCCGCCCTCGATCGGCAGCGTGTCGAACCGCACCTCGGCAGGGATGTCGCGGGCGAACTCGACCAGGTCGAACCGCGCGTCCAGCACGACGTCCTGCTTGGCCATGTCGATCATGGCCTGCACCGCGCCCACGTCCGCGCCCTTGAGCCGCTTGGTCACGGCGGACAGGAACGCCTGCTGCCGCCTGGTCCGGCCGATGTCGCCGTCGGGCAGCCCGTGCCGCTGCCGCACGAACGACAGCGCCTGGCCCGCGTCGAGGTGCTGCGGACCGGCCGGGAAGTCCGCGCCGGACAACGGGTCCTTCGTCGCGTTGCGCAGGCACACGTCCACGCCGCCGAGCCCCTCGGCGATGTGGAAGAACCCGATCAGCGAAATTTCCACGAGGTGGTCGATCGGCTGGTTGAGGAACGACGACACCGTCCGCACCTGGGCCCTGCGCCCGGCCTCCCGCCCGGCGCGTTCCAGTTCCCGCTTGTCGTGCGTACCGGCCGCGCGCAGCCGGTCCTCCTCGACGATCTTGGCGCGCCCGTAGGCCTCCTTGATCTTGCCCTCGCCGCCCGACGACAGCGGGACGAGGTTGTCCCTGGGCACGGACATCGCCACGGCCGGTCCGGAAACGGGGATGTGCAACAGGATCAGCGTGTTCGCGTTGTAGCCGCCCCGGTCGCTCTCGCCCGCCTGCATGCGCCGCAGCACGTCGTCCGGCAGCGGTTCGCCGTGCAGGTCCAGCCTGGTCGTCAGGCCCATGATCAGGATGTTGCGGCCGGACTCCGAGCGCGGCGCGTCGTCCGGGATCGCGTAGGACCGCTCGACCCCCGCCGAGATGGTGGACACGGTGGTCCAGGCGAACGCGGAGGCGGCGAGGACGACCGCGCTCAGGGCCGCCCACGCGATGCGCGTGAGGACGAGGAAGACCGTGCGGTGATAGCCGACACGTGATTGCATGAACAGGACACCCCCTGAACTATTCTAGGTGTTCATGGGGGTTCAACTGCCCACTCTCGCCGCGCTCGCGATGCTGGCGGTGTTCACGCAGACGGGGGTCTGGGTGGACGGGGGCGACTTCGGCTGGGCGTTCGGCGTGTGGCTGGTGGGTGGCACCCTCGTGGCCTCGGCACTGGTTCGCCGGGTGGGGTTGTGGACGGTGGCACCGGCGCCACCTCTCGTGTTCGTCGTCGTCGCGGTGGGCAACGCGGCCTGGGAACGGCAGTCGAAGAGGTACGCGCAGTGGGCAAGCAGCAAGGAGTTCGCCGCTGACGCGGTCCCGTTGCTCGTGAACGGGTTTCCGTGGATGGCGGCGGCGGTCGGCGTGGCCGTGCTGGTCGCGGTCGTCCGCATCATCACTGGGGGGAAGAGGAAATGCAGGTCTTCGTCGACAGAACCGGCGGTAGACGGGTAGCGGCGAGACTGGTCAGCTGGACCGTCGCGAGTGGACTGATCGTGTTCGCCGCCGTGGTGGGCGGCACGCTGCTGGGAGCGTGGTGAGGCGCACACCGCGGTTGCACTGGATCTCCATCCTGCTCGGGCTGCTGGTCCTGATGTGCGTGGTGTCGTTCCACGCCTACGCCGCGATCAGGCCCGAGCCCGTCCCGGTCGCGGGCGGGCACCGGGAACTGCCGGACGGCACGCTCGCGCTGGCGTTCCACGGCGGCCCGGACCCGAAGTGGACGCCGCGGACCCTGGAGAGGCTCGGCGCCGCGGGCATCAAGGCGACCTTCTTCGTCACCGGCGCCCAGGTCACCCGGCATCCGGACGTCGCGCGCCGGATCGTCGCCGAGGGGCACCGGATCGGCATCGACGGTTTCCGCGCCGAGGGCGACCACGTCGACCCGCTGGACCTCGCCTTCGCGCAGGCCGCGCTCGCCGACGCGCTGGGTGTCCACACGCGACTGGTGGGCGCTCCGGCCGAGGTCGACAGCGGTGACCGCGAGTACCAGGACATCGGCACGCTGGTGCGGATGTCGCTGGCGCAGCGTGGAGGCGTCGTCCGGCTGCACGACGACGGCAGCATCGGCGGTGACATCGCCAGGGAGCTCGCGAAGCAGCCCGGCTACCGGTTCGTGCTCGTCAGCGACGAACCACCGGAAAAGGCCTCCACGCGCGAACGGTTCACCGGCGCGGTCACCACGTGGTCCCAGCGCAACGGCGGCGTCGTGCTCGTGCTGTTCGGCACGGCCATCGCGATCGCCGCGCTGCTCGGCCTGCTGCGCACCCTGATGCAGCTGGGCCTCGCGCACACCGACCGCCGGCTGCGGCGCGAGAACGAGCCGCCGCCGTGGTTCGCGCCGCCGGTCTCGGTGGTCGTCCCCGCGTACAACGAGGCGCTCAACATCGCCGCCACGGTCAGGTCCATCGCCGCGAACAACCACGTCGCCGACGTCGAGGTGATCGTCGTGGACGACGGCTCGACCGACGGCACCGCGGACGTCGCTGAGGAGCTGGACCTGCCCGGCGTCACCGTGATCCGGCAGGCCAACCAGGGCAAGCCGGCGGCGTTGAACGCGGGTGTCCGCGAGGCGGCGCACGACGTGCTGGTGCTGGTGGACGGCGACACGATCTTCGAGCCGGACACGATCGGCCAGCTCGTGCAGCCGTTCGCGGACACCGGGGTCGGCGCGGTCTCCGGCAACGCCAAGGTCGGCAACCGGCAGGGCCTGCTCGGGCGCTGGCAGCACCTGGAGTACTGCGCGGGCTCCAACCTGGACCGCCAGATCCTGCACGCGCTGCGCTGCATCCCGACGGTGCCGGGGGCGGTCGGGGCGTTCCGCAGGGCCGCGCTCACCGACGTCGGCGGCGTCAGCGACGACACGATGGCCGAGGACACCGACCTCACGATGGCCGTCACGCGCGCGGGCTGGCGGGTCGCCTACCGTCCGGAGGCCAAGGCGTGGACGGAGGCACCGGCAAGCGTCCACGGCCTGTTCCGGCAGCGCTATCGCTGGTCGTACGGCACTTTTCAGGCGATGTGGAAGCACCGTGGCGCGTTGGTGGAGAACGGGCCGATGGGCCGGTTCGGGCTCCTCTACCTGTTGGCGTTCCACCTGCTGCTGCCACTGCTCGCACCGGTGATGGACCTCTTCGTGCTGTACGGGTTCCTCGTCGCGGACGCGCCGCTCGGGTTGATCGTGTGGACGGTGTTCCTGCTGATCCAGACGGCGAGCGCCGGCTACGCGCTGCGGCTCGACGGCGAGTCGCTCAGGCCGTTGTGGGCCTATCCGTTGCAGCAGCTGGTCTATCGGCAGCTGATGTACGTCGTGGTCATCCAGTCGTTGATCACGGCGCTGCACGGCACGCAGCTGCGCTGGATGTCGGTGCGGCGCACCGGTCGGCTCATGGACGCGCCCGGCGGTAGTGTGCACGTCACCTGAGCAATGCCGAACGCGAGTTCGCGTCGGTCGTACGGTTTCCTCTTCGGGTCAACCGCCGCAGGCGATTCGGGCCGAAGCGGAGGCCGGATGGCCGACTCGAAGGCGAACTCGCCGCCGTCTGCGGAGCAGCGGCCAAAAATGGAGATCGGTTGGGCCGCACGCCTTTGGACGCGCCGGAGCGTCAGCAGGAGGTCTTCGCCGCCGTGCTCGGTGTGCTGGCCGAGGTCGGCTACGCGCGGTTCAACATGGACCTCGTCGCCGGCCGGGCGCGTGCCAGCAAGGCGAGCCTCTACCAGCGCTGGCCGTCCAAGGCGCGGCTGATCACGGACGCCCTGAAGGCGAACCTGCCCGAACTGGCCCAGCCGGACGAGGGCACGTTCGCCGAGGACGTCCGCCAGATCCTGCTGGCGTGGGGCGAGCCGATGCCGTTCGACACCGCCGGGATCTTCCTCGGGTTGCTCGAGGGCAGTCGTCAGGACGCCGACCTCGCGTGCCTGCGGGAGGAGCACGTCGACCGCGCCTACACGGAGCACCTGCGGGTCGCCGTGGACCGGGCGAAGGCGCGCGGCGAACTGCCGGAGCGGCTCGACGCCGACGTCCTCATCACCGCGCTGATCTCGACCTTCGTGCTCAGGTCCGAGGAGCAGGGCGTGATCGAGGGCATCGTCGACGGCCTGTTGAGACCGCTGATCGGGACCTTTAGGGCCAAATAACTCGTCAAAGCGTAGTTTCTTCGCTACGTTCGGTCATGGAAGTCAAAAGAACAGTTTTGTTCTGTTGAGGGGAACTCCCGTGACTGAAGCTGCTGTCTGCCCGGTCCACCACGAACGCGACCACCCGCTCCACCCACCGGCCGGCTTCGCCGAGGCCGTCGCCGGCGGGCCGGTCAAGATGATCTGGCCCAACGGTGTCGAGGCCTGGATGGTGTCCAGTTACGCCGGGGTCCGGCAGGTGCTCTCCGACTCGCGGTTCAGCACCCGCAAGGGCGGACAGCCGGAGATGCGCACCGACGACGGCGACGAGGTGCTCGACCCCGACCAGCCCGGCAACATCAACGGCATCGACGGCGCCGAGCACATGCGGTTGCGGCGTCCTCTCTCGCGCGGCTTCATGGTCAAGCGCATGAACGAACTGCGGCCGCGCATCCAGCAGATCGTCGACGAGCACCTCGACGTGATGGAGGCCGAGGGCGCTCCCGCCGACCTGGTCGCCTCGCTGTGCCTGCCGCTGCCGTCGCTGGTGATCGCCGAGCTGCTGGGCGTGCCGCCGGAGCACCAGGAGCTGTTCCAGGTCACGGCCGGCGACCTCTTCGGCAAGAACGGTTCGAAGGACGAGTACCTCGCGCACGCGACCAAGCTCGCGGAGGTGCTCACGCCGATCGTCGAGGAGAAGCGGGCCGCGGGCACGAACGACGACATGATCGGCCTGATGGCCAACGACACCGACTTCAGCATGGAAGAGCTGATCTTCCTCTGCATCGGGCTGCTCGCCGCCGGGCACGAGACCACGTCGAACTTTCTCGGCCTCTTCACGTTGCACCTGTTCGAGAAGCCCGACCAGCTGGAGGTCCTGCGGCGCGACCCGAGCCGTGCGGACGTCGTGGTCGAGGAGCTGATGCGGTACACGGTCGGCTCGCTCGGCGGACCGGGACTCACCCGCAGGGCGACCGAGGACGTCGAGGTCGACGGTGTGCTGATCAAGGCGGGCGACTGGGTGAGCCTGTCGCTCATGGCGAACCTGGACGAGGCGCTCTGCCCTGGGGCCGAGCAGCTGGACCTGGAACGCGACGCGGTGTCACACCTGGGCTTCGGGTTCGGGCCGCACCAGTGCCTCGGCGCGAACCTGGCCCGTGCGGAGCTGCAGATCGGCCTGCGGACGCTGTTCGAGCGGTTCCCGAACCTGCGTCCCGCCGTGCCCGTCACGGAGATGAGCTACCGCAACGACATGATCACCTACGGCGCCGCCGAGATCCCGGTGGTGTGGTGACGTGACGGTCCGGATAAACCAGACGGGGTGCATCGGATCGGGCCAGTGCGTGCTCGCCGCACCGGACGTCTTCGACCAGTCGGACGACGACGGGCACGGCATCGTGCTGGTCGCCGAGCCTTCCGCCGAACTCCTGCCGGGCGTTCGTGACGCGGTGGACAGGTGCCCGGCCCAGGTGGTGACCCTGGAAGAGTGACCTGATCGGCCGTTCCGGTGAGCAGTCGTCACGGGAGATGGATTCAGTTCCCGTGCGCTGACACCTCGTTGGCCCCTTTCCGTTCACCACGGCCGTCCGAGATCGTAGGCGCGACCACCACGGCGTTGTGGCGGTCGTGCCGGCGTGCCCGGGAGAGTCGAAAGACCCTTCCCGACCAGGCCTGACAGCGGGATGGTGTCGTCGGCGCGGGTGAGTACCGGCGGTGTGCAACGGGTATCCCCGAAAGGGGTGCGCTGCGCACGTCAGGAGGGCCGACCTATGGTGAACGACGAGGCGTTTCCAGATCGTGTGGACAAGACCGACGTGCGGCATGTCGAAACCTTGACGAGTGCGTTGCGGGCGCTCGACCACGAATACGGCGGCGGTTCCTGCCGTGACGCCTGCGTCGCGTTGCTGAACTGGGCGAACCCGCTGATCGACACCAGCTCGTCCGGACAGGTCCTGCACCGGCTCCAGGTGGCCATCGCGGACCTGCACAACCTGGCCGGCTGGGCGTCGTTCGACATGGGCCTGCTCGAATCGGCGCACCTGCACTTCGGCCGCGCGATGGGCCTCGCGCGTGCGTCGGGCAACAGCGCGTTGGAAGCGAACATCCACTACCGGATGGGGCGGGTGCACCTGCACTACGAGCTGGCCGAGGACGCGTTGTCGTCGTTCCAGCGGGGTCTGCCCATCGCGCAGGCCAGCGGGTCCACGCTGGCCGTGTCGATCCTGCACGCCAACGAGGCGTGGGCGTTCGCGAAGATGGGTGCGGAAAGGCAGGCGCTGCGCCAGTTCGCGCGCGCCGAGGACGAGTTCCACCGGTCCGAGGCCGAGGACGCACCGCCGTGGGCGCGGTTCTTCGACCTGGCCGACCTGGTGTCGATCGGCGGCATGGTGCACACCGAGCTCGCACGCACCTGCGACGTGAAGTACGCGCGGTCGGCGATCCCGTTGCTCACCAGGGCGATCTCCTCCGGGGGAGCGGAGGCGTCGCGCAGCCAGTCGTTCCGGCTGGCCGCGCTCGCGATGAACTACCTGGTGCAGAACGAGGCCGAACAGGCGCGGGAGATCGGGGAGCAGGCGATCGCACTGTCCGGCTCGATCCGCTCGGCCCGCACGCGGGACCGCATGCGGCCGTTGAAGCAGGAGGCGGAACGGTTGCGGGGCAACGAGGCCGCGGACGACCTGGCGTCGAGCCTGGGGAAGTTCATGACGGCGTCGCGAGGCGCGGCCTGAACTGGAAGATGTCACCGGAACCCGAGGAGAGGTTTGGGCTTCGGGCCCCGGTGACACCGTCTGTAGAGGAGCGACGCCCCGCTGGGGGGCCAAGACGCCGCTCCAGCCTGGTGCCTCAGCAGCGAGTGCCGGTGCGGACCAGGTAGGTCGTCGCGCCGGAGTTCCACTCCACGCAGGCCGAGGTGCGGTCGTTGAGCGTGGTGGTGCACAACGCCGCGGCGGCGGCGAGGGTTGTCCTGCTCATGGGCGAGAAGCATCACGCGGCCCGCTGACATTTCGCTGACACCTCGGGTTACCGGCTGGTTAGGATCGGCTCATGCAACGGCGGTGGGGGTTCGGGGTTCTTGGATCGTTGCAGGTCATCGACTCGGGCCGGGTCGTGGAGCTGCGTTCGGCCAAGCAGCGCGTCCTGCTCGCCGCGTTGCTGATGAAGGCGAACGCGCCGGTCTCGTCCTACGAGCTGATGGAACACCTCTGGGGCGAAGAACCGTCCGGTGCGGCGCGCGCGACCCTGCAGACGTACGTCATGCGGTTGCGGCAGTCGCTGGACGACCTGGCGGACCGCAAACTCGTCCGCACCTGGCCCACCGGCTACTCGATCCACGTCGAGGACGACCAGCTCGACCTGCTGACGTTCCAGCGGCTGCGCGCCGAGGCCCGCCGCGCGCCCGACCTGGAGACCGAGGCGCGCCTGCTCGGTGAGGCCGCGGCGTTGTGGCGCGGCCCCGCCCTGGACCAGGTGTCGTCGCTGCGGATGGAACAGACCGACGTGCAGCGGCTCAACGAGCAGCGCTGGGAGGTGCTGGAACGCCGCAACGACGCCGAGCTGCAACTGGGCCGGCACGACCAGGTCGTCGACGAACTGCGCTCGCTCGTCGCGGAACACCCGCTGCGCGAACGCTTCTGGTACCAGCTGATGCTCGCCCTGCACCGCACCGGCCAGCAGGCGCAGGCGCTGGACGTCTACCGGCGGGCCAGCGACGTGCTCGCCGACGAGCTCGGCATCGACCCGAACGCCGAACTGCGCGCGCTGCACATGGAGGTGCTGGCGGGTTCCTCGGCGCCGGTCGCCGTCCAGGCCGGACCGTCGTGGCTGCCGCCCGCGGTCGGCGACTTCTCCGGGCGCTCCGACGAGGTGGCCCGCCTGACGGCCGGACTGCGCGCCGGTGGCACGTGGACGATCACCGGACCCGGTGGCGTCGGCAAGACCTCGCTGGCCGTGCACTGCGCCCACGCCGTCCGGGACACGTTCCCGGACGGGCAGCTGTACCTGAACCTGCGCGGCGGTGAGCAGAGACCCGTCGAACCCGCCGCGGCGCTGGACCGGTTGCTGCGCGGACTCGGTGTTTCGGGTAGTGCGATCCCGTCCTCCGTGGAGGACCGGGTCGACCTGTACCGGGACCTGTTGTCGGACCGGCGGATCCTGGTCGTGCTGGACAACGCCGTCAACGAGGCCCAGGTGCGGCCGTTGCTGCCGGGAACCACCTCCGGTGCCGCGCTGGTCACCTCCCGGGCGGCGCTGGCCGGCCTGGAGGCCGCGCACGTCGTGCCGTTGGACGTGCTGCCCTCCACCGATGCGCTGGCGTTGCTGCGGGCCGCTGTCGGTGAGGCTCGCTGCGCCGCCGAACCCGTTGCGGCGCAGGAGATCGTCAACTACTGCGGCAAGCTGCCGCTGGCGTTGCGGGTGGCGGCGGCCCGGCTGGTCGCGCGCCCGCACTGGCAGCTCGCGAAGCTCGCCGGCCGGCTGTCCGACGAACGCCGCCGGTTCGACGAGCTGTCGCTGGGCGACCTCGACGTGCGGGCGTCGCTCGCGCTGTCCTACGACGGTCTGGGCGAGTCGCACCGGACCGCGTTCCGCCTGCTGTCGCTGGTCGACACACCGGACTTCCCGGCATGGGTGGCGTCTCCGTTGCTGGGGCTGGACCTCGACGACGCGGAGGACCACGTCGAGGCGCTGGTCGACGCCCGGCTGGTCGACTACGCGGGCCGCGACGCGGTGGGGCAGGTGCGTTATCGGCTGCACGACCTGTTGCGCGCCTTCGGCCGTGAGGCCGCCTCCGAGGACCCGGCCGTTGCCCTGAAGGCGTTGTTCGAGCAGTGGCTCGACCTGGCGATGCGGGCCGACGTGGAGCTGCCGCACCAGGGCGTCCGGCTGGAACCCCTTGCGCTGGAACGGTTCGACCTCGGGGACCCGGCCGACTGGTTCGACGCGGAATGGCTGAACGTCCACGCCGTGATCACCCAGGCCGCGGCGCTGGGCCTCGGGTCGCTGGCCGCCGAGCTGGCGATCCGGTCGGCCGCGTTCTGCGACCTGCGGGCCCGGTTCGACGACTGGGAGCAGATCAACGCGCTGGGGCTCTCCTGCGCGCCCGCCGCACGCCGGCCGATGTTGTTCCAGCAGCGCGGGATCCTGCGGGCCCGGCTGCACGACTACGGCGCCGCGTCCGCGGACTTCCAGGCCGCGCAGGAAGGGTTCGCCGCCGCCGGTGACGTGTGGGGCGAGGCCTACGCCTGGTACGGCATGGGGTGGATGCACGAGTGGAGCGGGCGGTCCGCGGAGGCCCGTGCGGCGCATCGCGAGGCCATGACCCGGTTCGTGGCCTCCAGCAACCCGCACGGCGAGATCGAGGTGCTGTGTTCGCTGGGCGCCATCGAGCGCAGGGCCGGCGGGCTGGCCGCCGCCCAGGAGTACCTGGAACGCGCCAGGCGCGTCGCCGGGCAGCTGGGGGACGAGCAGAGCGAGCTGATGGCGACCCTCGAGCTGGGGCGGCTGCACCAGTTCACCGGCGAGCTGGCCGAGTCCGCCGCGTTCCTGCGGGCCTCGCTGGCCGCCGCGCAGAAGCTCGGCGATCCGGACCTGGCGGCCAACGTCCGGTTGTTCCTGGCGGACACGCTGGTGCGGTCGGGGCAGGACTTTCTGGCCGAGGAACAGCTGCGGCAGGCCTGGGAGTTCTTCGAGGAGCACGACGACCGGCAGGGCCGCATCTGGGTGTGGCGCCTGAGGTCCGGGATGGCCTCGTCCGCCGAGGAGGCACTGAGCCTGGCCTCGCTGGCCATGGAACAGGCCAGGAAGATGGGGTCACCGCCGGAGTTCGGGCGGTCGTTGAGGGTGCTGGGCAACGCCCTGGAGCGGTCCGGCCGGGGCGAGGAGGCCCGGGAGCACTGGCAGCTGGCCGAGGAGACGCTGACCGCGGCCGGGTTCCAGGCGGAGGTCGACGAGCTGCGCCACGCCACCAGCCCTGGTTCTGGCTGAAAACCGCACGACTTGGTGCGTGCGCCGGCGCCAGGCGACGGGTGTCGCCTGGCGCCGGCGCGCCGCGGATCAGCTGATCGTGATCGCGCCCGCCGGGCAGAGGTTCGCCGCTTCCTTCGCGGTGGCCTCGTGCGCGGCGTCCGGGTGCTCCTCGAGGAGCACGACCGTGCCGTCCTCGTCGCTCTGGTCGAACAGGTCCGGATCGGTCAGAGCGCACATCCCCGAACCGCAGCACTTCGTCTGGTCGACGGAAATCTTCATGCCGACCACGCTACTGGCAGCGAGTGGACCCCGTAGATCCCCATGTCGGTGCGCAGCGGCACCTCCTCGGGGCCGACGTCGAGGCGGAGGTCCGGGAACTCCTGGAACAGCTTGGAGAAACCGATCCGCATCTCGATGCGGGCCAGCTGCTGGCCCAGGCACTGGTGGATGCCGTGCCCGAACGCCACGTGGCCGCCGGCCGGACGCCGCAGGTCCAGTTCGTCGGGGTTGCCGGGGAACTTCTCCGGGTCGCGGTTCGCCGTCGGCACGTGCATCAGCACGGTGTCGCCGGCCTTGATGAGGTGGCCCTCGACCTCCACGTCCTCGGTGGCGGTGCGCACCGGTCCGAAGTGGATGATCGACAGGTACCGCATCAGCTCCTCGACGGCGTTGTCGACGACCTCCGGCTCGTCACGCAGGATCTTGAGCTGGTCCGGGTGCTGTAGCAGCGTGAACGTGCCGAGGCCCAGCATGTTCGCCGTGGTCTCGTGGCCCGCCAGCAGGAGCAGCAGCGCCATGTTCGACGCTTCCTCGTCGGTCGGTTCCCCGGTGGCGAGCAGGTCGCTGATCATGTCGTCGCCCGGATCGGCCTTCTTGCGGACGATCAGCTCGCGCATGAACTCCTGGATGCGTCCCATGGCCGCCATGGCCTCTTCGAACGTCGAGTCCAGGCTCAGCAGCTTCGTCGTGTCGTCCTGGAACCTGTGCCTCTCGTCGTAGTCGACGCCCAGGAGCGCGCAGATCACCAGTGACGGCACCGGAAGCGCGAACTCCTTCACCAGGTCGGCCTTGCCGCCCAGCGACCGCAGGTGCGCGAGCTGGTCGTCGACGATCGTGCCGATCCACTCGGACAGCTGGTTCATCCGCCGGACCGTGAACTGGCCCTGCAGCATCTTGCGCAGCCGGGTGTGGTCCGGCGGGTCCTGGCTCAGGAACATGCCCGGTTCGACCTTGCGGCGCTCCTCGGGCACCTCGCCCTGGAACCTGAGGTCCAGCAGGTGGTGCTTGGCCGGGTTGGTCGTGAACTTCGGACTCCCCAGGATCTCGCGGACCTCGTGGTGGCCGGTGACGAGCCAGCCGAGGTGACCGTCGGCGAACTTCAGCCTGCTGATGCGGGCCTGCTCGCGGATGGCGGTCACCTCGGCGGGCGGGTCGAACGGGTTCTGGCGCGTGGTGG
The DNA here is from genome assembly GCF_024648825.1 of Lentzea californiensis. GTDB lineage: Bacteria > Actinomycetota > Actinomycetes > Mycobacteriales > Pseudonocardiaceae > Lentzea > Lentzea californiensis. The sequence goes on along the minus strand of NZ_JANBBE010000008.1, from coordinate 342,565 downwards.
GCAGTTGGTCGGAGATCAGTTCTTCGGAGATCATTTCGGTCATCTCGCACACCTCCCAGTGCTCGGCAGAAGACCTATTTCGAAGCTACAGAAGTTTCATGACTTCGTGAAGGTGAATTGAGGGTGACGGACCGCCACGACCCGAAATCTGTCCGCATCTGCCGGTCGTGGGTCGCGACGGCCACGGCCGCCATGGTCTGGTCGAGCGCCTCGGTCAGTTCGTCGACCAGTGCGATCGACAGGTGGTTGGTCGGTTCGTCGAGCAGCAGGACGTGGGGCGAGCCGCTCAGCAGGATCGCCAGCTCCAGGCGCCTGCGTTGACCAGTGGACAGGCGGCCGACCGGGCGCACCAGGTCTTTCCCTCTGAGCAGACCGATGTCCTCCACGCGCGAACAGAGCTGGACCGCGGTGGAGTCCTCGTTCTCGAACGCCGACTCCTGGGCCAGCAGGGCGACCCGGCCGACGTGGTGCACCGTGCCGCGGGCAGGCGTGACGCGGCCGGCGAGCACGCCCAGCAACGTCGACTTGCCCGCCCCGTTCGGTCCGGTGACCAGCAGCTTCTCGCCCGCGCTGAGCGAGATCGGCTCGGTGAGGTGCAGCCTTCCCGGTACTTCGAGCGGGGTGGCGTGCAGCAGGTCGCCGCTCGCCTCCAACTCCGGCGGTATGAAGCGCAACGGGGGCGGAGGAGCGCCGACGCGCTGGTCGCCGAGCTCTTCGAGCCTGCGGGCGACGTTGCGCATCTTGTTCGCGGCACGCGTCGTGCGCTGGTGCTTGCCCGTGCCCTTCGGAGGGCGCCAGCCGTCCTTCAGGCGGGACTGGGCGCGTTCGACCTTCCCGGTCAGCTCGTCGTGCTCGGCCTCCTCCTGGGCGAACCGCTGCTCCCACCGTTGCCGCTCGGCGCGTTTGGCCTCCTTGAACGCCCGGTAGCCGCCGCCGTGCAGGTGCACCTCGCCGTCCGGGGCCGGGTCGAGGTCGAGCAACTGGGTGCAGACCTCGTCCAGCGACGTGCGGTCGTGGCTCACGAGCACCACGACGCCGTGGTGTTGTTGCAGGCGTTCGGTCAGGAAGGCCAGCGCGCCCGAGTCGAGGTGGTTGGTCGGCTCGTCCAGCAGCAGGACGTCGGCGCGTTCGGCGAGCAGGCACGCGAGCCTGACCCGATAGCGTTGTCCCACGCTGAGGTGTGCGAGCGGTGTCGCCCGGTCGTGGTCGGCGTCGAGTGCCTTCAGTGCGATGTCTGCGCGGCGCTCCGCGTCCCAGGCCTCGATGTTCTCGGCGTGGGCCAGAGCCTCGGTGTAACGCTGCTCGTCGAACGGCTCCGCCGCACAGTCCAGTTCGGACAGTGCGTCGCGGCTTTCGCGCAGCGCCTCGGACAGCAGGTCCCCCACCGTTTCGCCCTCGTGAAAAGGCATCTCCTGTTGCACGAGGCTCAACGAACCGTGGCGGGAGACGGTTCCCTGGTCCGGCAGCAGGTCTTCGGCGAGCAGGCGGAGCAGAGTGGTCTTGCCTCGGCCGTTCTCGCCGATGATGCCGAGGCGCTGGCCGGCGGAGACCGTCAGCGAGATGCCGTCGATGACGGGCCCGGCCTCATAGCCCTTGGTGAGATCTTGGGTCGTCAAATGAACATGCGAACGCACGGGGATCCTCTTCTGGGTACGCGAAATCAGGACGTGTTGCGCGGTGGCACACGTCCGTGATCAGAGGTAGAAGACCCCGTACCCGAATCCCATGAAACCCACGGTACTTACGGTCGCAACGCTTTTTCCACGGCCGCCTTCAGGTCCCGCACGCTCTCCTCGGTGCCCGGTGCCGGGCCGACCGTGCTGCCGGCGCCGACCAGCCGGTAGAAGAGCAGGCCCTCCAGGAACGCCGTGAAGTGCGCGCCCGCCCGTTCGGGATCCTCGTGGCCCAGCATCTTCGCGATCGCGGTGGCCTGCTCGCGCGGGGAGTGGACCATGATCGACTTCAGCTCGGGGTGGTGCGTGGCCTCCAGCATCGCCGCGTACCTCGCGAGCGTCCTGTTCCGCTCGACGAGCCAGCTGTCGATGGTCCTCGCGATGCTGCCCGCGACGTCGTCCGGATCAGGCGTGATGTCCCGCTGTTCCTGGTCCGCGAGCCGCTCGACGAACCCCTCGATCAACGCCTTGCGCGTGCGGAAGTACGCGCTGGTGGAGCCCTCGGGCAGGCCGGCGCGGCGGTCGACCGCGCGGTGGGTGAGCCCGCGCATGCCCTGCTCGGCGACGAGCTGGATCGCGGCGTCGGTGATGAGGTCTCTGCGCACTGTGGTCCCAATCTCCCTCTACAGATGTAGTCTACAGATGTAGAGTCCTCTACATCTGTAGAGGAGGAAGCGATGAAGGCGATCGTGGTGGGTGGCGGCATCGGCGGGCTGGCGGCGGCGGTGTCGTTGCGTCGTGTCGGCTGGGAGGTCGTCGTCCACGAACGCGCGGCCGCGTTCGGTGAGATCGGCGCGGGCGTGGGCGTGATGCCGAACGCGCTGCGGGCACTGGAGTGGATGGGTCTCGCCGACGAGGCCCGTCGCCTGGGCACGCCGCGGGTGTCCGGCGGTGTCAGGGCAGCGGACGGGCGCTGGCTCCTGCACCTGCCCGACATCGGCCAGGAAAAAGTCATCGCGATGCACCGCGCCGACCTGCACGGCGTGCTGCTGCGCGCGTTGCCGCCCGAGATCCTCTTCAACAACGTCGAGGTGACCGGCGTTGACGAGCTGGACGCGGACCTCGTGGTGGCGGCGGACGGCATCAACAGCCGCCTCCGCGCGGAACTGCTGCCCGGCGCGCCGGGACCGGTGTACGCGGGGGCCACGGCGTGGCGAGGGGTGGCGCCGGGGCCTTACGAGCTGCCCATCTCGCAGACACTCGGTCCCGGTGCCGAGGCGGGCGTCCTGCCGCTGGGCGACGGCCGGGTGTGCTGGTACGTCGCCGCCGTCGCGCCGCCGTCGGCCGACCTGGACCCGGCGGAGCTGTTCGCCGGGTGGCACGACCCGCTGCCGGAACTGCTGGCGTCGACCCCGGACGTGATCCGGCACGACATCTACGAACTGCCCTTGCTGCCCACGTTCGTGCGCGGCCGGGTGGCGCTGCTGGGCGACGCCGCACACGCGATGACGCCGTACCTGGGACAGGGGGCGTGCATGGCGCTGGAGGACGCGGTGACGCTGGCGTCGGTCGGCGGTGATCTCGCGCGCTATGACGCATTGCGGCGGCCGCGCACCCAGTCCGTGTGGAAAGGCTCGCGGATGGCGGGGAAGTTCGGGATCGGAGTTCGATCGCCCATGGCGTCGGCATTGCGGAACCTCGCCTTCCGCGCGTTGCCTTCTTCTCTGGCAATGCGGGGGATGACGCGCTTCTCGGCGTGGGAAGTGCCCACCGAAGTTCACTCGAACGGGTCGAGTCCGGCGGTGAGCTGAATCACTGGTCAATGTTTGATGTCGGCGCGATAACGGCTTAGAACCACCCTTTGTCGCGCCCTTTGTCACCCGGTTGTAGGATCAAGTACTTGCTGAGCGTGTCGGACGCGGTCCAGTGATCCAGATGGCTTAGCGCGACAGGCGGTTTCTCCTTCACGAAAGCGCAACTACGGTGCCTCGCCATGACCCCCGTCCCGACTGACGTGATGCCCCGTTCCCTCACGGCGCTTCCCCCGGCGCAGGTCGAGAACACCGGCGAGATCGACATCGCCGAGGCTGAGGACTTCGTCCGGCAGCACCACACCGAGAACCCGGACCTCGGTCCCGTCGAGGCCAGGCTGGCCGAGGTGCACGCGGAGATCGCCGCGACCGGCACCTACCGCCACACCACCGCCGAACTGACCTTCGGCGCCAGGGTGGCCTGGCGCAACAGCTCCCGCTGCATCGGCCGCCTTTACTGGCGGAGCTTGAAAGTGCGCGACCAGCGGGACGTGTCCGCTCCCGCCGACGTGGCGAAGGAGTGCGTCGAGCACCTCCGCGTGGCCACCAACAAGGGCAAGATCCGGCCCGTCATCACGGTCTTCGCCCCCGCTGAACCCGGCATGGACGCGCCGCAGATCGTCAACGAGCAGATCATCCGCTACGCCGCCTACCGCGGCGCCGACGGCGGAGTGCTCGGCGACGGCCGCAACCTCGCCCTCACCGAGCTCGCGCTGAAGCGAGGCTGGCAGCCGCCGTCCACACGAGGCCCGTTCGACGTGCTGCCGCTCATGGTGTCCTGCAAGGGCCAAGACCCCGCGCTCGTCGAGATCCCCGCCGACGACGTGCTGGAAGTCCCGTTGTCCCACCCGGACTTCCCGTGGCTGGAGGCACTCGGCGTGAAGTGGCACGCCGTTCCCGCCATCAGCAACATGCGCCTGCGCGTCGGCGGGATCGACTACCCGTCCGCGCCGTTCAACGGCTGGTACATGGGCACCGAGATCGGCGCCCGCAACCTGGCCGACCACGACCGCTACGACCTGCTGCCGTACCTCGCCAAGCGAATGGGCCTGGACATGTCGTCGGAGGCGACGTTGTGGCGCGACCGAGCTCTGGTGGAGCTCAACCGCGCCGTCCTGCACTCGTTCGCGGAGGCCGGGGTCACGATCACGGACCACCACACGGAGTCGCAGAGGTTCCTGACACACCTGGAGAAGGAGGAGGCCGCCGGACGCACCTGCCCCGCGGACTGGTCGTGGATCGTGCCACCCGTGTCGGGCGGGCTGACGCCGGTGTACCACCGCTACTACGACTCGGGTGAACTGCTGCCGAACTTCTTCCCCGCCGCCAAGCCTTCCGGATGTCCTGTCGCACACTGACGGGAACTGTGCGTGGTGCTCGCCCCGGCCGCGGCGGCGGCCGGGTCCGCGCTGCTCCACCACGCGATCGCCAACGCCGGCATGGACGCTCGGTGAGCACGTGATGCCCGCGACTGGGCTGGCAGGGTGCCTGCCGGGGACCGGTGCGGCGCACTGGCAACTGTGATGTGGCCCAGGTCACCTTTGATCGCGTAACGTGCGTACGGTGAGAGTGGGAACCCCCGCAGAGTCGCGGCCCGCCGAGCGCCGAGTCGCCTGCGTACCGGAAACGGTGTCGTCGCTGGTCGACGCTGGACTGACCGTGCAAGTACAGGAAGGCGCCGGGCGTCACGCCCACGCCCTCGACGCCGCGTACCGCGCGGCCGGGGCGACGGTGACGCCCGAGGACCCGACGCCGGAATCCGACGTCGTCGTGTCCGTGCAGCCGCTGACCACCGCCCAGGCCTCCGCGTTGAAACCGGGTGCCGTCACCATCAGCTTCCTGCAGCCCCAAGGCGAACGGGAACTTCTAGAGGTCTATGCGCGGCGGAACGTCACGTCGTTCAGCTTCGACCTGCTGCCCCGGGTCACACGTGCCCAGAGCGCGGACGCCCTGTCGTCGCAGGCGTTGGTGGCGGGCTACCGGGCGGTGCTCGTCGCCGCCGAACGACTGCCGCGCTTCCTGCCCATGTTCACCACCGCCGCCGGCACCGTGCCGCCGGCGAAGGTGCTCGTGCTGGGCGCGGGTGTGGCCGGCCTGCAGGCCATCGCGACCGCTCGCAGGCTGGGCGCCGTCGTCGAGGCGTACGACGTGCGCAAGGCCGCGGGTGAGGAGGTCCGCAGCCTCGGTGCGAAGTTCCTCGAACTCGAGCTCGAGACGCAGTCCGGTGTCTACGCGTCCGTGCAGTCCGAGGAGTTCCTGGAACGCCAGCGGGAACTCATCGGTGAGCACGTGGCGGCGTCCGACGTCGTGATCACCACGGCGGCCATCCCCGGCCGCAAGGCCCCGGTGCTCGTCACGACGGACATGCTCAAGGCCATGGCGCCGGGCTCCGTCGTGGTCGACCTGGCCGCGGAGTCCGGCGGCAACTACGCCGGTTCCGTCGCGGGCCAGGAGACCTGGGTCGGCGACGTGCTCGTGCACGGCGCGCTGAACCTGCCGTCGTCCATGCCGGTGCACGCCAGCAAGCTCTACTCGCGCAACGTGCTGAACCTGCTCAAGCTGATGATCGCGGACGGGTCGGTGTCGCCGGACCTCTCGGACGAGGTGCTCGACGGCTGCTGCCTCACCCACGCCGGTCAGATCCGCAAGGAGTTGCCGTGATCGACCTGCTGACGATCTTCGTGCTGGCCGTCTTCGTGGGCTTCGAGGTGGTCTCGAAGGTGTCCACGATCCTGCACACACCTCTGATGTCCGGTGCGAACGCCATCCACGGGGTGATCCTCGTCGGCGCGATCCTGATCACCGGGTCCGCCGAGAGCACCCTGGAGCTGGTTCTGGGGCTGGTCGCGGTCTTCCTGGCCACGGTCAACGTCGTCGGCGGGTTCGTGGTGACCGACCGGATGCTGGAGATGTTCAAGCGATGACGGTCCAGCTGATGTACCTCGTCGCGTCGGTGTGCTTCGTCCTGGCGCTGAAAGGCCTGAGCTCGCCCAAGTACGCGCGCTACGGCAACTTCATCGGCGCGTTCGGCATGCTGGTCGCCGTCGTCACCGCGTACGTCCACGGCGTGGTCCACAACGGACTGTGGATCCTGATCGCCGTCGCGCTCGGTGTCGTGGTCGGCATCCCGGCCGCGCGGTCGGTGAAGATGACGGCCATCCCGCAGATGGTGGCGCTGTTCAACGGGGTCGGCGGCGCGGCGGCGGCCCTGGTGGCGCTGGCCGAGTTCTTCGCGGTGCCGGACTCGACTGTCCTGTTCCGGCTCGCGACCGTGCTGACGGTGCTGATCGGCTCGGTGAGCTTCTCCGGTTCGGTGGTCACGTTCCTGAAGCTGCAGGAACTGATGACGACCCGCCCGGTGCTGTTGCCCGCCGGCCAGCAGCTCGCGATCGCGGCCGCCGCGTCGTCGATCGCCCTGTGCGCGTTGACGATTGCGGTGCCGAACGGGTTCCTGCTGTGGCTGCTGGCGGTCGTCGGTCTGGCGCTCGGTGTGCTGTTCGTGCTGCCGGTCGGTGGTGCGGACGTGCCGATCGCGATCTCGTTGCTCAACGCGTTCACCGGTCTCGCGGTCGCCGCGTCCGGTTACGTGCTGGCGAACACGCTGCTGATCGTCGCCGGCACGCTCGTCGGCGCGTCCGGCACCATCCTGACCCGGCTGATGGCGCAGGCGATGGGGCGGTCGCTCGCGAACATCCTGTTCGGCGCGTTCAAGGCGAAGACCGTTGTCGCGCAGGGAGAAGAGCAGCGCACGGTCAAGTCGGGCACGGTCGAGGACGTCGCGATCCTGCTGGGGTACGCGAACAACGTGGTCGTCGTGCCGGGTTACGGGCTCGCCGTCGCGCAGGCGCAGCACGCGGTGCGTGAGCTCGTGGCGCAGCTCGAACGGCGTGGGGTGTCCGTGGCGTACGGGATCCATCCCGTGGCGGGGCGTATGCCGGGGCACATGAATGTGTTGCTGGCCGAGGCGGACGTGCCGTACGAGCAGCTCAAGGAGCTCGACGACGTCAACCCCGGCATCACGTCGGTCGACGTGGCCGTGGTCGTCGGGGCCAACGACGTGGTGAATCCGGGTGCGCGGGACGAGCCGTCCAGCCCGATCTACGGCATGCCGATCTTCGACGTGGACCGCGCGAAGTCCGTGGTGTTCATGAAGCGGTCGATGCGGCCGGGGTTCGCGGGCGTGGACAACGAGCTGCTGTACAACCCGAAGACGACGTTGTTGTTCGGCGACGCGAAGGACTCGCTCACGAAGCTCCTGGCGGCCGTGAAGCAGCTTTGAGCAGTTCGGTGACCTCGGCGGCGCCCAGGGCGGGCATCAGCCCGATCACGCCGTCCGCGCCGGCCCGCCGCCAGTGCTCGGCGTCTTCGAGGGTGTGCACCTCGTCGACGCCGAACCGCACGCCGAGACTGTGCACGGTTTCAATGAGGGCCCGCATCGCCTGGTACAGCGGGGAGTCCGGGCTGGGCGCGGGTGCGCGGGTGATCACCGAGCGGACCGGCACCTCGGTCAGCACGGCCAGTTCGTCGTGGCCGCCGCGGAACCCGTCCAGCGCTGTGACGATGCCGCTGTCGTGCAGTACCAGGGCGTTGTCGTCGCCGGCCAGCACCGACGAGATGTCCAGCGCGATCCGCAGCCGTTCCGGCGGGAACCCGGTCTCGTCGAGCGCTCGCTTGACGTCGGCCACCAGGTCCTCGTCGCGGGACTGCAAGGCGCCCAGCGCGATGTGCAGCGTGGGCGCCCCGTCGCCGAACTCCGCGGCCCATCTCGCGGCTTGAGCGCACGCTTCCTGCAGCAGCCAGCGGCCGATCGGCAGCGACAGCCCCGTGGAGTCGGCCAGCGCCATCGTGTCGTTGTGGCTCAGGTCGTCCCAGTGCAGGCGGGCGACGGCGCCGAGCACCTCCTGGGACTCCAGGTCGTGCACCGGCGCGTAGACGATCTCGATCTCGCCGTGCTCCCACGCCCCCGGCATGGACGCGGCCAGCGCGTACTTGCCGCGGCGGCGGGCGTCGTCGTGCGGGTCGTGCAACGCCCACTGCCGCTTGCCGCGTGCCTTCGCCTGGCGCAGCGCGGCGTTGGCGCACCGCATGAGTTCGCCCGCGGTCGCGAACGCCGGCGGACGGTCCACCACGCCGATGCTCACCGACAGCGCGATGCCGTGATCGTCCACGAAGGTCGGTTCGCCGAGCGCGGCCTGGATCTCCTCGATGGTCGAGGTGACGTTGTCCGACACCGTCATCAACGCGAACTCGTCGCCGCCGATGCGCGCCAGCACGGCCTTCTTCTCCGCGGCGAGCTCGCCCAGGCGGTTCGCGACGATCTTGAGCAGCTTGTCGCCGGTCTCGTGGCCCAGGCCGTTGTTGACGACCGAGAACGCGTCCAGACCCAGGTGGTACAGGGTGATCGGCTTGCCGTCGAGCTGCCGTTCGACCTGGGAGATGAAGTGCTGGCGGTTCGACAGGCCGGTGAGCGAGTCGTGCAGCAGCTGGTGGTCGAGGCTGCGCTGCAACAGGTGCAGCTCGCTCATGTCGTCGACCATCGTCACGTGGTGCGTCGGCCGGCCGTCCGCGTCGCGCAGCACCGAGACCACGAGGTGCACCCACACCGGCTCACCGTCCGCGCGGATCAGTTTGCGCTGGTCGCGGAACCTGTCGACGTGGCCCTCGCTCACCTTCCGGTACGAGGCGCCCAGGGCGGCCAGGTCGTCGGGGTGGTAGAAGTCGCGCAGGTCCCGGTCGGTGAGGTCGGCACCCGAGCCGAGGCCCACGATCTCGGCGAGCGTGTCGTTCGCCTCGACGCACCTGCCGGTGAGGTCGGTGATCACGATGCCCAGCGCGGCGGAGTCGAACACCTCCTGGAACCGCGCCTGGCTGACCTGCAGCGTGCGCTCGACCCGCTGTTTGGCCCGCACGATCGCGACCTTGATCTGCTCCTGCTGGTCGAACGCGTCCAGCCGCATGGCCTGCGCGTACGCGGAGCTCAACCGGGCCAGCACGGGTAGTTCGAACGCGGGCGAGAGGACCTCGATCGTGGCCCGCAGCGAGTCCGGCCCGGTTGCGTGCAGTGACACCAATCGATTGGCGACCGATTCAGGTGACCCCGGCAGCTCACGCAGCGAATCGAGCAGCGCCTGCTTGATTTCGGCGTGGGACAGCGGGATGTACGCGGTCGACGTCAGCGCGTGCATCCAGCGGGCGGCGAGTTCAGGAAGTTCCATCCTGTGCACAGAGCGTACGGATTCGCCGCCGTGCGGCCAACAACGACAGGCCCGTCACACCTTGCGGCCGACGGCGGCGTAGATGCCCGCCTTGTCCGGATCGTCGGTGTTCGCGCCCTCGGGTCGCCACAACGGGGTCGGCACGATGCCGGGCTCAACCAGTTCGAAGCCGTCGAAGAGCCCCTCGATCTCGCTCTTCGTGCGCGGGTACATCGGGTTCTGGCTCTTCTTCATGACCTCGACCACGCCCGCCATCTCCTCGGGCTGCAGGTCCTGGGTGAACTGCGAGACCGCGAGGTAGCTACCGGCGGGCACGGCGTCGCGGTACGTCGCCACGATCGCGTTCGGGTCGGCCTGCGGCGGCACGAAGTGGAAAACGCCGGCCGTGAGCACGCCGATGGGCTGGGAGAAGTCGAGAAGACCGCTGTGCCGCGTCGCCTGCAGCACCGCGCCGGGCTTCGTCATGTCCTCCTGGATGACCGTCGCGTTCGGGTCGTGCTCCAGGATGAGCCGGCTGTGCGCGACCGCGACCTCCTCGAAGTCCACGTAGACGACGCGGGACTCCGGGTCGGCCTTCTGCGCGATCTCGTGCACGTTGCCGACCGTCGGGATGCCGGAACCGAGGTCGAGGAACTGGCGGATGCCGCGGTCGACCATGAACAGCACGGCCCGGCGCAGGAACGAGCGGTTCAGCCGCGCGATCGTGCGGGCGTTCGGCTGGGCCTGCAGGAACTTCTCCGCGAGAGCCCGGTCGGCCGCGAAGTTGTGCCCTCCCCCGAGCAGGTAGTCGTAAAGACGCGCGGCGCTCGGTTTGCCCGTGTCGACGCCTTCCGGAACCCAGCTCACCCGTTCAGACATGCGACCAGGCTACTGAGCCGCCGCACGCGTGCGGCAGGGGTCCGAGGACGATTGGTACAGCAGAACCGCTGCTGTCACTGAAAAGTGTGAACGCCCAGCGTCGCCACGGCGACGCCCAGCGCTGTGCCGAGCCCCCGTGCGACGTTCACGAGCCCGCTCCCGACCCCGGCCGAACCTTCCGGCAGCGCACCCATGACCCGTTTCGTGCAGGCCGGCGCGATGATGCCCAGCCCGATGCCCATGACGACGAGCTGAACCACCTGCGGCACGGGCATCATCAGCCCGATGCCGGCGATCAGCGCCCCGGTCCTGACGCCGGGCGTGCTCAGCAACGTCGCCGCGATCGCGAACCCGAGCGGCAACGCGGCGACCGTGAGTCCTATCTGTGCCAACGGTTGTTCCATGGTGAACGGCAGCACCGTCATCGGCGCGAACAACGCGGCGTAGGTGACCAGCACGCCGAGCAGCCCGGGCACCACCTTCCACGTCGGCTTTCCCTTGTCCCGCGCGGTCTTCGTGCGGGGGAGCAGGTAGTGGCCGGCGATCATGGCCACGACGCCGATCGGCACGTTGATCGCGAACACGGCCTGCCACCCGAAGTTCTCGGTGAGGTACCCGCCGAGCAACGGCCCCGCCGCCAGCCCGGCCGCCTGCGCCGCGGCCTGAACCCCGAGCGCCCGGCGCCGCTGCTCCGGCGCCACCGCCGTGATGACCAGCGCGACGCTGTTCGCCTGCAACATGGCCGCCCCCACGGCCTGAGCGACCCGCGCCGCGATGAGCGCGTCGAACCCCGGCGCGTACACGCACGCGACAGATGCCCCGGTGAACAACGCGAAGCCGTAGATGTAGACGATCTTGCGCCCGACCCGGTCCGCGATCCTGCCCATTGGGACGAGCAGCGCCACGAGCGTGATCAGGTAGCTGAGCGAGATCCACTCCGGATCGGCCTGGAAGTGAGCGCTCATCGCGGGGAACGCCAGCGTGACGATCGAGGCGTCGAGCTGCCCCATGAACGCACCGAAGCAGACCGTCGCGATGACCAGCCAAAGCGCGTACGACCGGCGTGCGACCCACGCCGGTCTGGGCGACTCCGTGACGAACCAGTTCATCGTGGTCAGATTATATCTGACACAGAGCTATTACCTCGAGTTCAGTAAGATTTCCGCATGTCAGACGAAGCCCGCACGCTCACCGACGTCGTCACTCGCCTGCGCCGGGCGTTGCGGACGAGCATCCGGGCCGACTGGCCGTGGGAATCCCTGCCGATGGCGCAGGTAGAGCTGCTGCAGACCCTGGCGGAGCGCCCGCCGATGAAGGTCGGCGACCTCGCCGCGGCGTTGCGCCTCGCTCCCAACACCGTGTCCGGGCTGGTGTCCCAACTGATCGACTCGGGCCTCGTGGTGCGCGGCGGAGACCCCAAGGACAGACGGGTAGCGCGGCTATCCGTCTCACCTCGTGGACACGAACAGCTGCTCGTCTGGCAGCGCGAACACGAGAAGCGGATCGGCGCCGCACTGGGCAAGCTGGAGTCGTCCGAACGCGAGGACGTGGTGCGCGCGCTGAAGGCCCTGGACCACCTGGTGGAGCACCTTGCCGAGCCCACGACCTGAGTCCCGGCCTCTCGCCTTCGTCTCGCTGGTGTCACTGGGCGGCGGGCTCGGGGGTGTGGCGCGCTACGGCCTGTCCGTGTTCGTGCCGGGCGCTTGGGGGCTCTTCGTCATCAACGTGCTGGGGTCGTTCCTCATCGGGGTGCTGATGGGGCTGGTGCCTCGGCCGTTGGTGCGTGCGTTCTTCGGGGTCGGGGTGCTGGGCGGGTTCACGACGTTCTCGTCGTACGCGGTGTCTTGGTCCTGGGCGCTGTTGGCCACGCCTGTTTGTGCTGTGGGGGCGGCGTTTCTCGGGTTGCGGGTGACTCGGTGACCGCGCTGGTGGTGTTCCTCGGAGCCGCTCTCGGCGCGCCGACCCGTTATCTGCTCGACCGGTTCGTGCAGTCGCGGCACTCCTCGGACTTCCCGTGGGGCACTTTGACTGTCAACGTCGTCGGGTGCCTGCTCATCGGGTTCGTCGTCGGGACGTCCTGGATGCCGTTGCTGGGTGTCGGGTTCTGCGGTGGGCTCACGACGTACTCGACGTTCAGCTACGAGACGGTGAAGCTGCTGGAAACCGAGAAGTACCGATCCGCCTTGCTGAACGTCGTCGTCAGTGTCGTGCTCGGGGTCGGCGCGGCGTCCGTCGGTCTTGCTCTGGCGCACTGACTTCGCCGCGGTGAGCCTGGGGGCGTCCTCGTCGCCACCCAGGCTTCCGCTCGATCGCTACGAAATGTCCTTCAACCGGGACAGCACGTCCGGCAGCGTTCCGGTGTGCACGACGCCGAGCCGTTGCGTGGCGCGGGTCAGCGCGACGTACAGGTCCGACGCGCCACGCGGCGACTCCGCGAGGATGCCGTCCGGGTCGACCACGACCACCGCGTCGAACTCCAGGCCCTTGGCGTCGGTCACGCCGAGCACCACGACCTGCGCCTCCTCCAGTTCGTTGCCCACGGACGACCCCGGCACCGCGGCGGCGATCGAGGAGCCCACCGACGGCAGCAGCGCGGCCGGCACGATCACCGCGATCTTGCCGTCGCCCACTGCGGCGACCTCGCGGGCGATCAGCTCGGGCACCTCGGACGAGAACGACGACACCGTGGAGACCCAAGGTGCCACGCCGGTTTCCCGCACCGACGTCGGCGGCACCAGGGAGACGTCCACGGAGGCGAGCACGTCCGCGGCCACCTCCATGATCTCGGCCGGCGTGCGGTAGTTGACCGATAGTTCCGTGAGGCGCCAACGGTTCTGCACGTACGGCGACAGCACGGAACCCCATGAGGTCGCACCGCCGATGTCGCCGGTCTGGGCGATGTCGCCCACGACCGTCATGGACTTGCTGGGGCAGCGGCGCATCAGCGTGCGCCACGCCATCGCCGACAGTTCTTGGGCCTCGTCCACGATGATGTGGCCGAACGTCCAGGTGCGGTCGGCCGCGGCGCGTTCCGCCGCGGTCTCGTAGCGGTCGACGCCGTGGCGCTCGGCCAGGCGGTACGCGTCCATCAGGTCCGAGGCCATCAGGATGTCGGGGTCCGCGTCGTCCTCCAGGTCGAGGATGTCGAGGACTCCCTGGGCGTACTCGGCGGCCTGGCGGCGCTGGCGTTCGGCGCGGGCCTTGGCCTCCGTGTCGTCCTCGCCGAGCAGTTCGGCGGCCTCGTCCAGCAACGGCACGTCCGCCGGAGTCCAGTCGTCGTTCGAACGCTGCAGCAGGTCGCGCTCTTCGCGGGTGAACTTCGCCATCGCGCGGGCGCGGCGCTTCGGGTTCCGGTAGAGCTCCGAGAGCAGCGAGAACGGTGTCAGCACCGGCCACAGCGACGAGATCGCCGCCTGGACCTCGTCGGACTCGCGCAGCTCGCGGCGGATGTCGTCCATGTCCGCCTTGTCGAGCAGGTGCCCGCCGAGGCGGTTGGCCACCATGCCCGACAGCGAGGAGATGATCTCGCGGGCGAACGTGCGGCGCGCCTCGTTGTGCGCGCGGCGGGTGCGGCGTGCCCTGCCCCGCGCCTCCGCGATCACGCGCCGGTCCAGGCGCAGCACGTCGTTGTCGAAGCGGATCTCGACGGACGGCGGCGCTTCCTGGCGGTCGCGCACCGCCGCGGCGATCGCGTCCGCCATCTGGAGACGGCCCTTGATCGCTGCCGCGGCAGCCGACTCACGGCCGGTCGCGGTCAGGTTCGGGTACAGCTCGCCGACCGTGGACAGCAGCACGCCCGTCTCGCCCAGCGAGGGGAGGACCTGGCTGATGTACCGCAGGAACGTCGTGTTCGGGCCGACCACGAGCACGCCGCGCTTCGCCAGCTGACGGCGGTGCGTGTACAGCAGGTACGCGGCCCGGTGCAGGGCCACCGCGGTCTTGCCGGTGCCCGGTCCGCCCTGCACGACGACGACGCCGTTGAGCTCGGACCGGATGATCTTGTCCTGCTCGGCCTGGATCGTCGCGACGATGTCGCTCATCTGGCCGGTGCGCGACTCGTTCAGCGCGGCGAGCAGCGTCGCCTCGCCGGTCAGGCTGTCCTTGGACGCGCGGCCGACCGAGTTGATGTCGAGCACCTCGTCGTCGAGGCCGATCACCTTGCGCGAGCGGGTCCGCAGGTGCCTGCGCCGCCGCACGCCGTCGGGGTTGGCGGCGGTGGCGAGGTAGAACGGCCTGGCGGCGGGCGCCCGCCAGTCCATCAGCAGCGGCTCGTATTCCTTGTCCTCGTCGAACAGACCGATTCGGCCGATGTAGAAGCGGTCTTCGTTGTGGAAATCGAGCCGGCCGAACGCGAGGCCGTTCTCGACCGCGCTGTACTGGGCCAATTGATCTGTGTACATCGCGACGGACGTGTCGCGCTCGGACCGCATCTGGTGCGTGCCGCCGGTTTGTCGCAACGATTGTGCGAGTCGTTTCGACGTCTGTTCACGGAGGTCGTCGAGCCGGCCGTACAACATGGCCACGTATTCCTGCTCCGGCTCCATTTCGGCGAGCCGGAGGTCATCGGAGGGGCTTGACAACTTGCCTCATTTCTCGATATCATGCGGCGTCGGCTTTTATTCCGATTCGCACTGTCCTGCCCGCGCTGGGTCGCTGAGCGCAGACTGTCTAATCTACACGCATATCGGCGTGGTGCAGGTACGCCTTACGCAGCAGTGTGGCCAACGTATCGCGCTCGTGCGGGGTCAACGGCGCCAGCAGCTCTTCCTCATGGGCCCGAGCCGTCTCCAGTCGCTCGCGCAGCGCCCGTCTGCCCCCGTCGGTGATCGACACGGTGAACCGGCGCCGGTCCCTCTCATCGCGTCTGCGCTGCGCGAACCCGAGCTCTTCCAGCTCGTCGAGCACCGAGACGAGGTCGCTCGGGTCCATCCGCACGCGGTCGCTGATCCGCTTCTGCGCCACGGCCTCCTGCTCGGACAGGTAGGCGAGCACCGTCAGGTGGGGCCCGCGCAGACCGGCGCGCCCGATCCGGCGAGCTTCGCGCACCAGCCCGAGCATCAGGTAGCTGGGAAGACGCAGAAGCTGATCAATGCTCATGTCCCTCAGTCTAGAAAAGATCTGTCCCCCGATCGTGGATTGCGCTGCGTGATGAACGCGCTCGGACGAGGGCCGACAGGGTGAGCGATGGGGTGACGTTTCTCCGCAAACCACCTGGGAGCGGCAAGGTGGGGGTATGACGCGTGCGGAGATCGTCCGGCTCGCCCAGTGCGTGGTGCGCCGGCCCCGGTGGCAACTCGTCCTGGCCGCGCTGCTGTCCGCGTGGACCCTGGCCTGGGTGCTCGGTCAGCTCGCCGCCGATCCCCCCAGTCCGCTCGGTCTGCTGGCCTGGACCGGCATCCCCCTCGATTCGGCATCCCTATGGGCTCAGGAACGCGCCGGCGTCCTCGTCTGGCTCGCCACGCTGGGCGGCCTGAGCTGGGCGGCCACCACCGAACGGGGTCAGCTGCCCGCTCTCGCCGGGTGGTTCGCGGTGCTGGTCGCGGGAGAAGCGGCAGGCTACGAGGCCGCGGTGCAACGGGCGATCCTCAGCCTGGGCCTGTTCCTGGTCGTCCTCGCGGCCGTGTCGATCACCGGGAGGCGCGCGTTCGTCGTCGACCGCGTCGCCGTCATGCCCAAGGACGTCGTGCGGGCGGGCATCACCGCCGCCGTGCTGACCGCCGTGGTCCCGCTGATCGCCCCTGGCCTGGCCCTGACGCGCCTGGTTCGCCCCTACGTGACGAAACCGCCGCGGCGGCTCAGGCCGGTTGAGACCCGGTTGCTGCGGGAAACCGGATGAGGTGAGCGACTACCTGCCACCCCCCGCGCCTCCGCGCAGTGCGTTGACCCTGCGGTTGTGGCTGGCCGGATTCGGCCTGGTCTTCAACTCGGTGGCCGGGTGGCTGGCGATGCGAGCCGACTTCGTTTGGCTCGGCGTGGTGCTTTTGCTACTCGCCGTCGTGTGCCTCGTCGACTTCGGCTGGGTGGTTCATCGCAAACGTCGCGGAGACCTGGGCTGAAACCTGTCGAGAACCTGTGCTTGGGCTCGAGCGCTGTTATGGATAAAGATGTCGGCGTGCATGAAGATCCGGCAAAAGGCAGG
The DNA here is from genome assembly GCF_024648825.1 of Lentzea californiensis. Lineage (GTDB taxonomy): Bacteria > Actinomycetota > Actinomycetes > Mycobacteriales > Pseudonocardiaceae > Lentzea > Lentzea californiensis. The sequence continues at coordinate 325,929 of NZ_JANBBE010000008.1, read as the reverse complement.
TTAGCCAGGGTGATGCGTCGGCAGCCTGTGCAACAGCGCGGCGCGGCAACCGTTTCCGCGATCCTGGACGCTTGCGCGGGCCTGCTGAACGAATACGACTACGACGACATCACCACGGCTCGCATCGTCGATGTGGCCGGAGTGCCCATTGGTTCCTTCTATCAGTACTTCCCCGACAAAAGATCCGTTGTGCACACCCTGGCGCTTCGCGGTATGGAGACCTATCTCCGCGAGGTGGAGGAGTTGTTCACCGCGGGCCTGATCGCGGACACGTGGCGCGAGGCCATGACGCAGGTCGTCGCGGTGTACATGCGGATGCTGCACGAGGTGCCTGGTTTCGGGCGGGTGCGGTTCAGCGACATGCTGGACAGCCACCGCCTCGACTCCAGCGTCGACCAGTACGAACTGATGGCCGAACGGCTGGCGGAGATGTTCGTCGACCGGTTCGGCGCCCACGGCGACGCCCCGGTGATGCTGACGTTCCGGATCGCCGTGCAGACCGCGGACGCGCTGTTCAAGCTCGCCGAACGAGTCGGCGAGGACGACCGCGCGTACGTGGTCGGCACGGCGAACGAGCTGCTCACCGGCATGCTCGGGGCCGTGCTGGAACGGCCTCAGGACCCGGTTCAGAGGCCGTAGGACTCGAGCAGCCGCAGCCAGACCTCGCTGATCGTCGGGTACGAGGGCACCGCGTGCCACAACCGGTCCACGGTGACCTCTCCGACGATCGCGACGGTGGCCGAGTGCAGCAGCTCGGCGACGTCCTGACCGACGAACGTGACGCCGACCAGCGTCCGCGTGCGCTCGTCCACGACCATCCGCGTCTTGCCCTTGTACCCGTCCGCGTGCAGCGACGACCCGGCGACCGCGATGTCCAGGTCGACGACCCTGACGTCACGCCCCGCCGCCCGTGCCTCGGCCGCGGTGTGCCCGACGAACGCCACCTCGGGGTCGGTGAACACGACCTGCGGCACCGCCACGTGGTCCGCCCACGCCTGCCCGGCCGACCACTGCTTCGGCTCGAACCCGCGGGACCGCTCCAGGATCGCCGTGCCAGCCGCCCTGGCCTGGTACTTGCCCTGGTGCGTCAGCAGCGCCCGGCCGGTGACGTCACCGGCGGCGTACAGCCAGCGTCCGTCCACACCGGACACCAGGCAGGAGTCGTCGATGGTCAGCGGCTTGCCGTCCTTGGTGGCGGGCACCCGCCCCGTGGCGACGAGGATCTCCGAGCCCCGCACGACCCGGCCGTCCTGCAACGTCAGCTCACCCGGCTTGATCGACGAGGCGCGCCCGCCCAGCAGCACCTCGACGCCGTCCTCCTGCAGGCCCTCCACGACCAGCGGGCCGACGAACTCCTCGAACTTCGGCAGCGGCCGGTCACCCGACACCACCAGCTTCACCTGCGACCCCAGCCGGGCCCACGCCTGCGCCATCTCGACACCGACGACGCCACCGCCGAGCACGACGAGCGACTCCGGCACCTCCCGCGCCGACGTGGCTTCGCGCGAGGTCCACACGGGAGTGTCGGCGAGGCCTTCCAGCGGCGGCATCTTCGGCACGCTGCCGGTGCACACCACGACGGCCTGACGGGCGCGGTGGACCTCGCCGCCCACGGTGACCTCGCGCTCGCCGGTGACCTCACCGTCGCCGCGGATGACGTGGATGTTCTCCGACTCGGCCCACTTGACCTGGCCCGCGTCGTCCCAGTTGGACGTGAAGCCGGTGCGCCGCGCGAGCACCTCCTTCGCGTCCAGCGAACCCGCGTTCACGCCCTGCACGCGCCGGGCGGCCGCGAGCGCGTGACCGGGTCGCAGCAACGCCTTGGAAGGCATGCACGCCCAGTACGAGCACTCGCCGCCGACCAGCTCCTTCTCGATCATGGCGGTGGACAGGCCACCCGCGGCCGTCCGCCAGGCCACGTTCTCACCTACGGGGCCACCACCGATGACGATGACGTCGAAGTCCATGGCCGCAAGAGTAGGCCTCGATCAAGAAAGCCACACGAGGCAGAAGGTGTGCCCGACAGGGTCCGAGTAGACCCGGAACGTGTCGTCGTTGTCCTTCTGAACCAGCTTCGCGCCGAGCTCCAAGGCCTTGGGTTCGGCCTCCTCGATGTCCTCGACCAGCACGTCGAGGTGGAACTGCTGCGAGCCGTGCGGATCGGGGAACACGGGCGGCTGGTACTCGGGGGCGAGCTGGAACGCGACCCGCGTGCCGTTCGCGACGATCACGACCCAGGTGTCGTCACCGCCGGCCAGGCGTTCGGCGCCGAGCAGCTTCTCGTAGAACGACGCGAGCTCGGAGGGGTCCGGGCAGTCAAGTACGACAGAACGAAGTTGTCCGACCATGCCCTCCACCTTGCTACCGGGTGGTGGGCAACCGCAACGCCTGCTTGGCGATCGGGTCGAGCGACGGGTCGCCCGCACCGCCGGACCACACCGCGAACGCCAGCGTCACGTGGCTGCCCTTGGTGCCGTTCGCGAACGCCGCGCTCTTCAGCGGCTTGCCGTCCAGCCCGTGCACACCGCCGGACCCAGGCAGCGCGACGACCGCGTGCAACGCCTTCGCACTCGGGGCGTCGTACAGGTCCATGTCCGCCACCAGCACCGTCACCGGCTTGTCCTTCAGCGTCGTCTCGTAGGTGGCGCGCAGCAGCACCCCGCAGTCGTTCGCGACCAGCCACGCCTTCACGTCACCGAACGCCTGCGCCTGGCACTCCTGGTCCTTCTTCATCTCCTTCGGCACGAACGTCGTGCCGTCCACGACCACCGACGTCGGCTGGGCAGAGGTCGGCGCGGGCGTCGCGTCGGCCGGCTTGTCGTCGCTGGGCAACGCCACCACGAGCCACACCACGAGGATCAGCGCGAGCAATGCGGCTCCGGCGAGGTAGGGCCAGGTCAGCTTGCCGGGCAAGCGCTTGCGGCCGATCACCTGCAGCAGCTGGGCCTTGGGGATCAGCATCGTGCTGGCGGCCGCGAGGTCGGGGGAGACGGCGTCGCTGAAACCCTCCGCGATGAACGCCTTGGCGTCCGGCGGCGAGCCGGTGTTCTGCAGGATCGCGAAGAGCTTCGCCGCGTGGTCCGCCGTGCAGGGCACCGTGGACGTCGCGAGCTCACGAGCCGCACTGAGCACAGTGGACGGTTTGGGGTGCAGCACCCGCACGCCGCGGTTGAGGTCGACCGTCGGCTGCACGACCTGGCTCACGAACGGGCCGACCGCCACGACCGTGCTGACCGGAAGCGGTTCCGCGCGCATCGCCTGGATCCGCTGCGCCACCGCGGTCGCCGCCGCCACGGCCTCCGTCGCCGGGTTCGCCGTGCCGTCCTTGGCGACGAGCGGCCAGCCGTCGATCTTCCACTGGCCACCGAGCGGTGCCTCGAGCTTCATCCCCGGGTCGGGCAGGTCGACACCGACGATCACGAGAACACCCTTGGGCAGCACGACGATCGCGTCCAGCGGTATGGGGCAGTCAGGCGGTTGGACGCCGATCAGCGCGATACCACCCAGAACCTCGGTGCCGACGCCCCACGCCGTGAGGGCGGCACGGACGTCCGCCCCAATGGCCGAGGGTTCAGCGCCCAGACGGATCAGCCGCACGAGTCCCTACCTTTCCGCACGGGGGGACACCGTAGCCGTCCGGGGTCGGCCAAACGCACTCGGTCGAGACTTTCGGTGATGGCCGTCACCCATAAGTGGATCAGTCGTTAGATGGATTGCCTGCCAATGCTCACGGAGGGTCCATGTACAAACGCGCTGCATCGCTCGCCGTACTGCTGGTGGCCGTCGCATCCCCTGTCGCGACGGCCGCTCCGGCCTCCACGGTCTACGTCCACGGAGCCGACATCGCCGCCGCGGAACAGGCGGTCGAGGCAGCCGGTCTGCAGAAGCTCACGAGCTTCCGCAGGATCGGCGTCGTAGCCGCGCGGGGCGACTCCGCGCAGATCTCCTCCGCGAGGACCAAGGCGGGTGTGACGCGCGTCGAGGTCCAGAAACCGATCAGGTTCCTCGGTTCGACCTCGCACACCGCCACCCGCGGCCTGGACGCCCGCAACAGCCTCGGGCTCACCGGCGCGGGTGTGTCGGTCGCGGTGATCGACTCGGGCGTCGACCCGACGCACCCGTCGTTCGGCGGCCGGATCGTCCGCAACCTGAAGAGCCTGTGCCTGGACGGCTCGACGCAGACGAACTGCATCGTGCCGGTGCCGAACTTCCTCGACACCGACACCACGTCGCTGGGCGGCCACGGCACGCACGTCACCGGCATCGCGATCGGCGGTGACGTGCAGACCACCGGCGGACCGGTGATCCGCGGCGCGGCGCCGGGCGCGAAGGGCGTCGTGATCTCGACCGGCGCGGCGATCCTCATCCTCGGCGCCGACGCGGCGCTGAACTGGGTGCTGGAGAACCACCGGGCCCCCTGCGGCGCCGGTGTGCCCGCCTCGACGTGCCCGCCGATCAAGGTGGTCAACAACTCCTATGGTCCGTCCGGTGGCGGGGCGTTCGACCCCGAGTCGGTCACTGTCAAGCTGCAACGACAGCTCGTGGCCGAAGGCGTCGTCGTGGTGTGGGCGAACGGCAACGACGGCGGCGACGGTTCAGCGAACCTGTCCAACCCACCCGGCGTCGACCCGACTCCCGGCGTGATCTCGGTCGCGTCCTACAACGACCAGGAGACCGGCACCCGCGACGGCGCTGTGTCGGACTTCTCATCCCGTGGTCTCGCCGCGAACTCCGCGACCTGGCCGGACATCTCGGCGCCGGGGGAGAACATCGCCTCGTCCTGCCGGCTCTACCTGCCGATCTGCGCGACCGGCCTGAAGCCGCAGAACGGGCCGGGACTGCTCGACCTCGGCACGTTCAACACGATCAGCGGCACGTCGATGGCGGCGCCGCACGTCGCCGGGATCGTCGCACAGCTGTTCCAGGCCAAGCCTTCCGCGACCCCCGCCGACATCGAGCGGGCGCTGAAGTCCACGGCCTACAAGTACGGCACCGGTTACGGGCCCGCGGGCCCCTACACCTCGTCGTTCGACAAGGGCACCGGTCTAGTGGACGTGGTGGCCGCGGTAAACGCTCTGTAGATCACGATCAGGCATCGCTCGGCCGGGGAGATCGGGACTTAAGACCTGTATCTGCCCCGGTCGGGTGATGATCGAGCTGGTTCTTATGGCGGACATGCCTCAAGTCGAGGCAGAATGCAGCGAACGGGTTTTCGCGGTGATCACCTCACACTCGGCAAAGGCGTAGGGGAAGACGTCCCTCGTCGAGTAGCGGAGGTCAGCAGTGAGCACCCGTGGCAGCACCAGTGGCGTGGTTTACGTCCACTCGTCGCCGTCTGCGGTCTGTCCGCACGTCGAGTGGGCGATCTCGGGCACCCTCGGTGTCCGGGTAGACCTCAGGTGGGCAGCGCAACCAGCGGCACCAGGCCAGTTGCGCGCCGAATGCGCATGGACCGGAGACGCCGGCACCGGCGCCAAACTCGTGGCTGCGCTGCGCGCGTGGCCCATGCTCCGGTTCGAGGTGACCGAAGAACCGTCCTCAGGTCAGGACGGCGAGCGTTTCTGCTTCGCGCCCGTTCTGGGGCTCTGGCACGCCAGAACCTCGGCCAACGGCGACATCGTCGTCAACGAGGACCAGCTGCGTTCACTCGCGGTGCGTGCTCGTGGCGGTGAGTCCTTCGCGCACGGCGTCGACGAACTGCTCGGTGCCGCGTGGGACGACGCGCTGGAACCGTTCCGTCGCGCGGGCGACGGCGCCCCGGTGACGTGGCTGCACCGCGTCGGATGAGTCCTGAGTGGACCCCGCTTACCGTTTGGGCAGCGGGGTTTCTTCTCGGTGCGTGGGATCCCAGGCCAGCATGAGCTGCCCGTAGAGCGGGGACGTCTTGAGCAGGTGCTCGTGGGTGCCGAGCAACGGCCTGCCGCCGTCCATGACCAGCACCCGGTTCGCTCGCAGAGCCGAGCTCAGCCGGTGCGCGATGACCACGAGAATTCCGTTCCGCTCCGCGAAAGCCCGTTCGACCCGGGCCTCGGCGGCGGGATCCAGATGTGAGGTCGCCTCGTCGAGGATGACGACGCCCGCGGACGTGACGTAGACCCGCGCGACTGCCAGGAGCTGCGCCTCACCAGCGGAAAGACCTTCGCCGCCGTGGCCGAGCGCCGCGTCCAGCCCACCGATGCGGTCCAGAAGTGGTTTGGCGCCAACCTTTTTCACGGCTTCGACGAGGTCCTCGTCGGTCGCCCACGGCGCGAGAAGCGTGAGATTCTCCCGCACGGTGCCGGTGAACAGGTAAGTCTCTTGCGGGATCAGTGCGATCGCGTGGTGCCGGACCGTCGGCGTCACCCGGTCGACGGGCGCCCCGCCGAAGAGGACGGAGCCGTTGTCCGGTGCCATCAGGCCGGTCAGCAGACTGGCCATTGTGGACTTGCCGATGCCGGACGGGCCGACCACGGCCAGGTGGTCACCGGGGCGCAGGTCGAGCGACAGGCCGCGCACCACGGGTTCCGCGTCCGGGCTCCAGCCGAACGTGACGTCCCGCAGCACGAACTCGCCGTTGGACGGGGTCTCGGTGCCCATGTCCCTGTCGGTGCGCGGCGCCGCTTCCTGAAGTCGTTTGAGCGCGACCATCAGCCGCATCACGACGGTGCTGGTGGTGCGGGCCAGGCCGTGCAGCGCGGGGTTGACGCTGTTGGTCAGGTAAACGACGGCCGCCAGGACCGCACCCGTCGTGAGCTGGCCGGACGCGACGAGCGGGGGAGCGAACGCGACCAGCAGGGCGATCGGTGCGAAGCCGCCCAAAGCGATCACCGTGGCGCGCAACGAGTTCGCCCACGCGACGGTGATCGTGGCCTCGGCCTGCAGGTCGATCTGCTTCGCGACGTCCCCGTACGCCTCGGCGGCCGCGTCGCAGGCGGCGACGTCACGCAGGCCGGTCAGCACCGAACCGGACGCTTCCGCGGTGTGTTCGTCCGCCATCACGGCGTCGCGTTGCCGTTTGGCGAGCGACGGGAGCATCAGTCCGAAGAGCACCAGGGCGGCCACGATCGGGAGCACGACCAGCCAGATCAGCGCGGAGGCCGTGGTGGCGACACCGATGAGCGCGGCGAGCGTCGTGACCAGAAGGGCACGGGCCTGCACCAGCACGCCCGCGGTGGCGTCGCGGACCACCTCGACGTGCCGGGTGATCATGGCGACCGCGCTGGCGTCCGGTGTGCGGCGGTGCGACGGGTCGTTCAGCACGCCGTTCACGACCCGCGCGACCAGGGCGTCTCGCATCGGTTCGACGACGGAGCCGAGCCGGGCGAACACCTGCCGCTGGCCCAGTGCCCCCACCACCGCGAGAGCGGCGAACGCGAGCAGCCACAGCACGCCGGCCAGCGGGTCTCCCGCCGCGAAGCCCTTGTCGACGGCCGTGCCGACGAACCTGCCGCCGAAGAACGCGGGAATGCCCTCGAGCAGGGACCAGCCGAGCAGGACCAGGACGCCTCTGCGATGTCCCGCCAGCGTCGAGAGGTAGAAACGCATCACTCGCCTCCGGTGAACACGGCTCGGTAGTCCGCGTTGGTCCACAGCTCCTGGTGGGTGGCGGTGCCCCGGACGCGGCCGTTTTCCAGCCACACCACGAGGTCCGCTCTCGCGGCCGTCGCCGCGCGATGCGTCACGACGACGCGGGTCCGGCCGAGCAGCGCGGTGGTGAGCGCCTTGTCCACTTTGGCCTCGGTCACCGTGTCCAGACTCGCCATGGCGTCGTCGAGCACGAGCACGTCGGGATCCCGGATGATCGCGCGGGCGAGGCCGATCCGTTGCGCCTCACCACCGGACAGAGGAGCGTCGGCGACCGGCGTCTCGTAGCCCTGCGGAAGTCGGATCAGCACGTCGTGGACCTGGGCGGCGACGGCCGCGTCCCTGACCTGGACCTCGTCCGCGTCCGTTCCGTAGCCGATCGAACGGCCGATCGTGGTGCCCAGCAACGCCGGGCGTTCGAAGGCGTACCCGACCGAGTCGTGGCCGGTCACCTCGCCCGCGTCCACAGCGGACAGTCCGCCGAGCACCGCCGCCAGCGTCGACTTGCCCGCGCCGGAGCTGCCGACGATCGCGGCGAACGTGCCGGCCGGAATCATCAGGTCCACGTCCCGCAGCGCTTCGCCGACGCTGACGCCCCGCAGTTCGATGACGCCGTTGGACCGCTGGGGAGCAGGGCGTTCCGGTGCTTCGGTGTCGAGGACCTCGACGATCCGGGAAGCGGACGCGCGGGTCCGTTCGAGGACGGTCAGCTGGGTCATCTGGCCGACGATGCCCATGCCGAGCGCCGAGTAGCCGAGGGCGGCGAGCACGTCGCCGGTGCTCAGCCTGCCTTCCATGACACCGAAACCCGCCGCGGTGAGCACCGCGATCTCGACGGCGGGCAGCAACAGGCCGGCCCGCCACATCATCTTCGCCTGGGTGCGCCACATGCCGGCGCCGGCCGCGGCGAGCCGGGGCAGCGGCTCCAGCACGCGGTCCGTCTCGCGGTCGGCGATGCCCGCGGACGCGATCGTGCGCAGACCGGACACCGAGTCGAGCAGCCGCGCGGACACCTCACCGGACACTTCCTGGTAGGTCAGCACGTCGTCGGCGGTCATGCGCATGTGGGTGCGGATCAGCAGACCCGCCAGCGGGACGCTCAGCACGAACACCGCCGCGAGCCGCCAGTCCAGCAACGCCAGCGCGACGACGGCGCCCGCCGAGGACACGGCGGTGACGACCAGCGTGATCAGCGTGACCGCTATCCCGCCCGCGTTGCCGCAGTCACCCGTCACCCTGCTCACCGCGTCACCGGCGGCGAACGGGGAGGGGTGACCGAGGTCGAGGAGTTTCCCGGAGAGCTTGCGCCGCAACCAGGCCGTGGCACGGCTCGTGGTACTCGCGGCGAGCACGATGCCGATCGCGTCCCCGACGATCTCGGTCGCCGCCAGCAGGAGCAGCCACACCACGGTGAACAGCACGAACTTGCCGCTCAGCGCCATGTCGACGGCGTCGGCGAGCGCGGCGGGGAGGAGCAGGCCGCCGGTCGTGGCGACCGCGGCGTTGAGCATCAGCAACCACGGGCGGTGGTCGCGGCGGACGACGGAGAACAGCAGGGCGTCACCGGGTTTGGCCATCGCCTGTTCCTCCGGGGGTCACGAGGGCGCATCATGAGGCAGGGCCCGACAGCTGGCCGGCTGCCGGGCCCTGCAGTCGGAGGGTGAGCGGCATACTTCGCCTATGCCGCTCACTCACCGCGGTGTTTCAGTTGAGGCGCAATCAGCAGGCGAGCAGGCTGACGGTGCTGTGCGAGCACGGCAGCAGCAGCGAAGCGTTGGACGCGGTCGTGGAGCCGCCGCCACCGCCGCCGCCGTGGCCCGACGCCATCGCGTTGCTGGGCGCCTCGGGGGTCTCGAGGTCCTGCATGTCGAGGATGAAGCCCATGACTGTCTCCTAGTTTCGAGGGATCTTGCTACCGGTCCGAGAGGACCGGGGCCTGGGCCCTTCCGAGGAAGGGGAGTGGTGGACGTTCGTCCACAGTGGAGGCGATGGCGAGCAGCACGCCCGCGCCGCCGGTGTTGAGGTCCATGGAGAGCCGGCGCAGCTGCACACCGGGGAAGGCGAGCCCTCCGCCGTAGCGCACCGCGTGCCAGCCGAGTGCCTTGAGGTGCTGCCGCACGGAGCGTTCGAGACGCTCGTCCGGCCGGTGCCTGGCCGCGTGCGCCAGCGTCGCCATCAGTCCCGCCCTGCCCAGCGTGAACGCGGGCTGGATGACGAACTCGCCGGTGCAGCCGCCGAGCAGCTCGGGAAGCTTCGCCACGCAGGGACGTTCCGGCGCGACCTTCGCGAATTCCGTGAGCACCAACGCGATTCCCGCGCCGCCGATGCCGACGTACGGCAGGCTTCGGAACGTGCCGTCGCGGACCTGCAGCGATCCGTCCAGCGCGACCATCGTCTCGGCCAGGTCGCGCTCGAGCGCCTGTTCGGACAGGTCGAGCCAGCGCGGCTGCGCGGTGTGCTCGAACATGCGCAGGAAGAACAACGCGGGACCCGACCAGCCGTGCAGCAGCCCGGCCTTCGCCTTGTCGCCGGGCGGCGGCGCCTGCTCCAGCTGCTTCGCGAGCCGTTCTGCCAGTTCCTCGGCCTGTGCGACGAAGTTCTGGTCGTCACGCGAGTCCGCGAAGTGCAGCAGGTTGAGGCCGATGCCGGACAGGCCGGCGCTGAGCCCGTGGTCCTGCGTGGTGCGGACGAGCGGGACGTAGCTCTCGACGAGCTCGGTGGCGACGTCGTGGTGACCGAAGTTCTCGAGCACGTGCGCGATGCCGTGCGCGCCGACGTAGAAGCCGGGTTGCTTCGGCGGGTCGGTGCGAACCGACCTGATCAGCCAGTCCTCGTGTTCGGGATAACGGCCCTCGCCGCTCTCCGCGAGTGCGTGCAGCACGCCCGCGGCGCCGTGGCCGAAGCCCGCGCCCCCGGTCTCGAACTGCTCGATGTCGCCGGGGAACAGGCGGTCCTTCCGGTGCGGGGTCGCGCTGTGCGAGATCGCCGTGGCGATCTCCTTGCGCACGACCGTCCAGTCCGGGTTCTCGTCGTCGAACGCGGTGAACGCGGGATCGGCCGGCGGGTCGACGCGCGGCGTGAGCACGTCGAGGATCTGCCGCTGGTAGTCCTCGCTCAGCCCGAACCGTTCCGCGACGACGTGCACGTGCTGGCGCAGCTTGGCCGGCGCGAGCTCCAGCACCGCGTTGAGCGGCAGGAAGATCCACAGCTTGAGCGCGGCCAGCGGGTAGGCGTCGATGTCGAAGCCCTCGCGGTCCTTCGGCGCCTGGAACCCCGGCGCGCCGAGCGTCGGGCGGTGCACGTCCTCGATCGTCGACGACAGCTCGAAGTCGATGAGCGAGACCTCGTCGTCCTCGCCGACCAGGATGTTCATCGTGTGCAGGTCGCCGAACACGACACCGCGTTCGTGCACCCGCGCCACCAGGTCCTCGACCTTGGCGATGAGCGCTTCGGCCCTGACGCGGTAGTTCTCGAGGAGCTCGCCGGTGGTGTCCCTGTGCGTCAACGGGTAGTTGTGGCCGAGCCACTGCCCGAGCGAACGCCCCGGCATGAACTCCATGGCCACGAACAGGTGCTCCCACTCCGTGAAGCGGTCGTACACCGCGGGAACGCCGTCGACACCGTGCAGCTTCGTGAGGATCTGGTGCTCGAGCTCCAGCCGCGCCACGGCGTCACGACCCTCGCGGTCGAGCCCGGCGTGCGGCCGCGCCTCCTTGAGCACGACCTCCTTGCCGTCGCTCTTGCGCGTCGCGAGGTAGACACCGCCACCGTTGGAGAAGTGCAGTGAACTCTTGATCTGGTACGGGAACTTGTCCGCGTCGCCGGCGTTGCGCTCGTCCAGGTGCGGCTTCAGGAAGGCCGGCAGCTCGATCCACTCGGGCAGGCTGAACACCGGCTTGCGCTTGTCCGCGACGAGCTCGCCGTCCGGCCCCGCGATCGCGAGCACCTGCTGCCCGTCGATCTCGAGCCACTGCTCGGCGAACCCGCCGTACCGCACGTACAGCGGCCCCTTGCCGAAGCGCAGGTCGCTCAGGATGTAGGCCCCGTGCTCGCCGTCGAGCACCTGCGCCAGCTCGGTGCAGATGGTCTCGAGCTGCTCGGCGTCCTTCGGGTAGATCGTGATCAGCTTGCCGCTGCCGTCACGGGGCGCGTACTTCGAGTTCCTGGCCAGGACGATCGAGATCGTCTGCAGGTACTTGAAGGGAATTCGCCGTTCGACGCAGTAGTCGAAAGTGGCTTTGAGAACCGCGCCGGCGTTGTCGAGGCCGGCGGAGACGTGGATCTTCCATCCCTGGTTGGGGAGCTGTGCCCCAGCCGGGTGGTGGTGCCGCCAAACGTTGCGCTCCACTGTCGTCCAGTCGGGCGGCAACGCGGGGAGTTCGGTCGAAAAGTCATCGTTGGGAGTGCTTTCGGTGCTGCTCTGCAGATCGTAGAACTGCCGATCGGCGAAGCAGTACGCCTCGTATCTGAGGTCCACCGAATTCCCCTCCCTGACTCGTTTTCGTTTTCTTTGATGCCGCATATTCCCGCACAATCCCGCAGCTATGGGGAATCCGCCGTTCGAGTCATATGGGTCGCCCGTTCGTGTCCGAAAGACCATTGGTTACCGGTGCGTATGTGACTAGCGGTGATGAGGTTTGGGTCCATCTCACCCGGTTGAGATGTTTGCTCGGATGTGCCTGGACGGGGATGTGCTGCGGTTCCGCTAAACGGCACTGCTGCGTTCCCGATCTCGGGCGCCTCTGAGCTGCGGTATTCCAGGCGGAGACCGACGTATAGTTAGTGGGGTACAAACGTCGTGTACGCGCTGTGTTGGTTGCTCTTTACGAGTGAAGCCTTAATTGGCTGCTATTGCGTGTTTGGTACCGCCGAATGGCGGTATGGGCTCCGCCATTAGTACTCATTCATAGGATTAGATTGGGTCTCGCCTTTTGTGTAGCAAACATTGTCTTGCTACATCCAAGTCGCCAAATTCTGATGTGATGTAATCGTTCGAGTGAAGTTTTGTGTTTCGATGTAACGGGACACGTTCTGTGAGCGGCCCTCCACTGCTCGCGTGCCGTGCGGCTAGGCTTGCGCGCGTGGGGAGCGTGGCAAGCCGCTGGCTGGTGCCGGCCGTGGTCGTGATCACCGGTGCAGCGGTGGCGGCCGGGATGGTGGGGCGGACCGTGTACTCCCGGCCGGCCGAGGCCCGTGGGGCGCCTGCCGTTGCGTCCTCGTCTGTCGTGGGGCCGTTGCCCGGGTCCTCTGAGGTTCGGTTGAGCCCTGACTCGTTCACCCATCCCGATCGGACTGCCGTGCAGCGTGTTCTGCAGGGGTACTTCGACTCGATCAACTCGCTGGACTTCGACGGGTGGCGTGAGGTCGTTTCGGCTCGGCGGGCTTCGTCCACGCCTGAGGCCGGGTGGGTTGCTGCTTACGAGACCACCCGGGATGGCGGGGTGGTGGTGCAGCGGGTCGAGTCCGATGTCGTGGGGCGGCGGTTGCGGGTTTTGATCTCTTTTGTGTCCACTCAGGACGTTGCCAAGGCTCCGCCTGCCTTGCCTGAGGGGTGTATCCGGTGGCGGGTTGTTTATGTGTTGGTTTGGGAGGGTGGGGTGTTGAAGGTGGATGAGGCGCCGGAGAACCGGAACCCTCAGATGGAGAAGTGCTGATTCGCCTTCGGCGTTGGCGGTTCGCGTCGGTGGTTGCGTTGCGGGCGTGTGGTTGCGCTGCTTCCTGGGGACTCCGCTCCCCAGGCCCCCACAATCTGATCAAAGACCGGCCGGGTCGGGTCGCGGGGGAGCCTCAACCCGACGGGACCCCTGCGCGAGCGTGCCGGAAATCGTTGGTGGGCATGCACAAGACCCCGGTCCGCGATGCGGGCCGGGGCCTTGTGGTGGTGCTGTGTGGTGCTCTAGGCCGGGGTGAAGGCCAGGGCCACGTTGTGGCCGCCGAACCCGAACGAGTCGTTCACCGCCGCTTCCAGCTTGATCTTGCGTGGTTCGCCTGCCACCACGTCCAGCGTGACGGCCGGATCGAGGTTCTCCAGGTTGAGGGTCTGGGGAACGATGCCGTCGCGGATGGACAGGACGGTCACGATCGCCTCGACCGCTCCCGCTGCGCCCAGCAGGTGGCCCAGTGCGCCCTTCGGGGCGGTCAGGACCGGGTGGTCGCCGATCGCCTTGCGGATTGCCACGGTCTCCGCGACGTCGCCCACCGGGGTGGACGTTGCGTGGCAGTTCACGTGGCCCACGTCCGACGGGTCGATGCCGCCGGAGCGCAGGGCTGCGGCGATCGCTCGTGACTGGCCCACGCCCTCGGGGTCCGGGGCCGTGATGTGGTAGCCGTCGGCCGAGGTGCCGATGCCCGCGAGGCGGCCGTAGATCTTCGCGCCGCGGGCTTCCGCGAACTCGCGGCGTTCCAGGACCATGACGCCCGCGCCCTCGCCGAGGACGAAGCCGTCGCGGCCCGTGTCGAACGGGCGTGAGGCCTTCTCCGGCTCGTCGTTGCGGGTGCTCATGGTGCGGGCCTGCGAGAAGCCCGCCACCGGGATGGCCGTGATGCACGCTTCCGCGCCGCCTGCGACGATCACGTCGGCTTCGCCGGCCATGATCATGCGGTACGCCCACGCGATGGCTTCCGCGCCTGACGCGCAGGCGGAGACCGGGGCGTGCACGCCCGCCTGTGCCTTCAGTTCCAGGCCCACGTGCGCGGCCGGGCCGTTCGGCATCAGCATCGGGACGGTCAGCGGCGACACCTTGCGCAGGCCGTGCTGTTCCAGGATGTCGTCCTGGGTCAGCAGGGTGATCGCGCCGCCGATGCCCGTGCCGATGATGACGGCGAGGCGCTGGCGGTCGACGGTGTCGTCGTCGTGGCCCGCGTCGGACCACGCCTGGCGGGACGCGACGATGGCGACCTGCTCGGAGCGGTCCAGGCGGCGTGCCTCTACTCGGGGGAGCACCTCGGTCGGGTCCACCACGAGCTGCGACGCGATCTTGACGGGCAGGTCGTACTTCTCGACCCAGTCGTGGGTCATGGGTCCGACCCCGCTCTTGCCCGCCAGCAACGCGTCCCAGGTGGACGTGACATCACCACCGAGCGGGGTGGTGGCACCCAGCCCGGTGATGACGACCTCGATGCCCGAAGTCACTTGTTGCTGGTGATGTAGTTCACCGCGTCACCAACGGTCTTGAGGTTGGCCAGCTCGTCGTCCGGGATCTTCACGCCGAACTTGTCCTCAGCCTGGACGGCGATCTCGACCATCGACAGCGAGTCGATGTCGAGGTCGTCCACGAAGGACTTGTCAGCGGTGACGTCGTCGGCGGCAACGCCGGCGACCTCTTCGACGATCTCGGCAAGGCCGGACAGGACGTTCTCGCTCACTGAAGTTCCCTTTCGATTGAAACGATGGAAAAACTCTGGGTGGTACTCACGGGCACCGGACCACCTGCCCCGCGTAGGACAGGCCCGCGCCGAAACCGACCATCAGCACCACGTCTCCGGAGGAGATCTCGCCCGCCGACCGCATGTGGTCCAGCGCCATGGGGATCGAGGCCGAGGAGGTGTTGCCGGATTCGACGATGTCTCGAGCGACCTTCAGGTCCTCTCGCGCACCATTCTTGCGCAGGCGCTTGGCGATCGCCTCGATGATCCTGAGGTTCGCCTGGTGCGGGGCGAAGACGTCCACGTCGGACAGTTCGACCCCGGCGAGTTCGGCTGCGCGGATCGCCACCGGTGCGATCTGCGTGGTCGCCCACCGGAAGACCGTCTGGCCCTCCTGGTGGATGAACGAGTCGCGGTCGTCGATCCTGATGACCTCGGACATCGAGCCGTCCGAGCCCCAGGCGACGGGGCCGATCTCGTTCGTGTCGCTGGCGCCGACCACGACGGCACCCGCGCCGTCCGCGAAGATGATCGCGGTCGAGCGGTCGTCCTGGTGGGTCCAGTCGGTGAGCTTCTCCGCGCCGATGACGAGGATGTTGCGCACCGAGCCGCCGCGGACGATGTCCGCCGCCGTCGCGACGGCGTAGCAGAAGCCCGCGCACGCGGCGTTCAGGTCGAACGCGGCCGCGGCCTGGATGCCGATCTTGGTGGCGATCTGGGCGGCGGCGTTCGGGATGGTCGACGGCATGGTGCACGTCGCCACGATGATGCCGCCGATGTCGGCGGGCGTGAGGCCCGCGTCCTCGATCGCCTTGGTGCCCGCGATGACGGACATGTCGACGACGCCCTCGTCCTTCGCCGCCACCCGCCGGTTGACGATGCCGACCCGCTCGCGGATCCACTCGTCCGAGGTGTCCATGCGCTGGGCGAGGTCGTGGTTGCTCACCACGGTCTCGGGCTGGTAGCTGCCGAGACCGAGGATGCGGCTACCCGCGACTGCCTGCGGGGCCTGGAAGGCCGTCACTTATCGGCTCCAGCGGTGTCGAAGAGCTCCGCGACCTTCTCCAGCTGGTCGGGCGTCTTCAGAGCGAGGGTCGCGGTGCCCTTCATCGCACGCTTGGCGAGACCCGTCAGCACACCGGCGGGCGGCAGCTCGACCGAGCCGGCGATGCCCTTCTCGACGAAGGTGGCCTGGCAGAGGTCCCAGCGAACGGGGCTCGTGACCTGGGAGACCAGGCGCCGCAGCACCTCGGCGCCCTCGGTGACGACCTGACCGTCCTTGTTGGACACCAGCGGCAGCGACGGGTCGTGCGTGGTGACTTCGGCGGCACGCGCGCGCACCGCGTCCTCCGCGGGCGCCATGTACTTGGTGTGGAACGCGCCGGCGACGGCAAGCTTGCGGATCTTCGCCGGGCCCGGCGGGTTCGCCGCGAGCTCGTCGAGCGCGGCGTGCGGACCGGCCGCGACGATCTGGCCCGCGCCGTTGCGGTTGGCGGGCACGAGGCCGAGCTCCTCCAGGCGGGCGAGCACCTCCGGCTCGTCGCCGCCGAGCACCGCGGCCATGCCGGTCGGCTCCAGGGCGCACGCCTGCGCCATCGCGGCACCGCGCACGGCGGCCAGGGCGACGGCGTCGTCGGCGCTGATGACGCCCGCGACCGCGGCGGCGGCGAGTTCGCCGACCGAGTGGCCGCCGACGATCACGGCGGAGGGCAGTTCGACGCGGCGGCGCAGCTCACCGAACGCGAGCACGGCGAGAGCCACGACCAGCGGCTGGGTGATCGCGGTGTCGACGATCTCGTCGGCCTCCGCGGTGGTGCCGAGGCGCACCAGGTCCAGGCCCGTGATCTCCGACCACGTCCGCACCTGCTTCTCGGCCCCCTCCAGTTCGAGCCAGGGGGCGAGCATGCCGGGCGTCTGGGACCCTTGTCCGGGCGCGAGGAGTGCGATCACGTCGATTACTAAAGCTGGTGAACCCACCCGCACCCCATGCTGTGAAGAACGAAGTACTGCGATCGTATTTGTAGAGACCCTACAAAAGTGTCTGTCAGGTGAACGCTCCGCGACGTAAGCGCAGCTCAGCGCTGCGGAGGGTCGTTTGGTCCTCACCCCAACGGATGTGTGCGAACTCCGTCACAGCTCGCTCGCTACCACAGGCCACGGGAGCGCGCTAGGCGTCCTACAGACAATGCGACGCGAAGCACAAGCGCGTCTCGAGCGTCATGTGCATTTCTTCCCGTCATTTCCTGAACGCGCCGAAGACGATATCTGACCGTGTTCGGGTGGACGAAGAGTCTTTTCGCGCACGTCTCCAGCACGCCGCCGACCTCCAGGAAGGCGTCGACGGTCTCCAGCAGCGCGCCACCCGCGTCCTCCAGCGGCCGGGCGACCCTGTCGACGAGCTGCCACTCGGCCTCCGGGTCGCCGGCCAGCGCCCGTTCCGGCAGCAGGTCGAGCGAGCGGACGGGGCGAGGGGCGGCGGGCCAGCCCACCACGGCGCGCAACCCGCTCAGCGCGTCGCTCGCACTGCGATGGGCCTCGGCGAGGCTGGCCACGGTCGGCCCTGCCACGACCGGGCCCTCGCCGAAGCCCTCCGAGATGCGGCCCAGCACGTCCTCGCCGGTCTCCGTCGGGCCGCCGAGCACGACGACGAGCCGTGAGCCCTGCACGGACAGCAGCACCGGACGGCCCGCGCGGGCGGCCTTGCTGCGCACCGAGTAGATGATCGCGGGCGGGTCCTCGCCGCCGGGGTTGCCGACGAGCACCGTCGCCTCCAGCGCCGGGTCCCAGCCGAGCGCGGCGGCACGGGACAGCAGCGACTCCTCCGGATCGCCACGCACGACACCGTCCACGACCAGCGCTTCCAGCCTCGCGTCCCAGGCACCGCGTGCCTCGGCGGCGGCCGCGTAGGAGGTGGCGGCCGAGAAGGCGATCTCCCGCCCGTACCGCAGTACGCCCTCCATCAGCAGCGCGCGCTCCGCCTCGTTCGCCGCCATCAGCGGCATCTGCTCCTCGAACAGCTCCAGCGCTATCCGGACCAGCTCGACGGTCTGGCGCAGGCTGACCCAGCGGGAGATGTCCTTGGGGGCGCTGCGGAACGCGTCCGCGGTCAGCCGGATCGCCTGCTGCCGGTCGTGCAGCCACTCGACGAACCCGGCCACGCCGTTCTGGATCAGCAGCAGGACGCTCGCGCGCTGGTCGGGGGGCATCCGCGCGAACCACGGCAGGCGCCGCTCCATCTCGGCCACGCTGGCGGTCGCGAGTGAGCCCGACGCGCGTTCGATCTTGCGCATGGTGCGGGCGGAGAGCGTCGGCGGGTGCTCCTCCTTCACCTTGCTGCTGGTCATACCCGCAGCTTAGGCGTTCGAGCGGACATCACCGGGATGGGTGACAGAACCCATGTACCTGAATGAACAGTCCTACCTTCGGGCAGCAGAGGTCATGTTCGTCCGGTGCGGAGGTTTCGTCTTGCGTAGGTTCCCGGCACTCGCCCTAGGGGTCGTCGCTCTCCTGACCACGAGCACGGCCGCCTCCGCCGATCCACCCGATCCACTCGTCGAGTTCCACTCCCAGCCGGTCAAGTGGGCGCCGTGCCAGGGAAAGCTCGCCGAGCTGGAGTGCGCGAGGCTCATCGCGCCGCTCGACTACACCAAACCGGCAGGCGACAAGATCAACCTGACGATCAGCCGCAAGAAGGCCGTGGCGGCCGATCGCCGGCGTGGTGTGCTGTTCACCAATCCGGGTGGACCCGGTGGATCAGGGCTCGGCCTGCCGCTGTTCCTCGGGAAGTCCGAGCTCGTCCAGGTCTACGACCTGATCGGCATCGACCCGCGCGGCGTCGGCGGTTCGACGGCGCTGAACTGCCGGGCCGCGCCCGCGATCGCCGCGCCGGAGTCACGGCCGGCGGACGGCGAGTTCGGCAAGTGGGCCGCCGAGGCGCGCGAGGCCGAGGAGGCCTGTCAGAAGTCCGCCGGCGGGATCCGGCAGTTCATCAGCACCGCGAACACCGCGAGGGACATGGACGTGGTGCGCGCCGTGCTGGGCGAGCAGAAGATCAACTACCTGGGCTACTCCTACGGCACGTACCTGGGCGCGGTGTACGGGACGCTGTTCCCGAACCGGCTCGACCGCAGCGTGCTCGACTCGGCCGTGCACCCGGAGTGGATCTGGCACGAGCAGTTCCGCCAGCAGGCCATCGCCTACCGCAAGGACGTCGAGACGTGGGCGTCGTGGGTGGGGGAGCGCAACGAGAAGTTCGGGCTGGGCAAGTCGCGTGACGAGGTGCTGGCCGAGGTCGAGAAGGTCGCCGCGAAGCTGCACGCGACGCCGGTCGGCGAGCACAACCGGTCCTCCTTCGACGGCGCGATGGGCGTCGGTGCCCGCTACCGTCCACTGTGGTCGGACCTGGCGTCGATCGTGACCAAGCTGCGGTCGGGGGAGCAGCCGGCGAACGCCGAGGGCGCCAAGGCGGGCCAGGTGCTCGCGAGGACCGGCCTGGACGAACTGCGGTCGGGCGTCTTCGACACCGTCACCTGCGAGTCGGACTGGCCGACCGACCTGCACAACTACTACGAGGACATGCGGATGTTCCGCGACCGCTACCCGTACGGCTTCGGCATCGTGCGGGCCGCGCCCATGACGTGCACCTTCCGCTCGTTCACGCCGCCGGAGCCGCCGGTCAAGATCGGGCGCAACGGCTACCCGATCGGCGTCGTCGTGCAGTCCGAGGGCGACACGCAGACCCAGTACGCGAGCGGACCGGCGATGGCGCGGCGCCTCGGGCACAACCTGATCACCGTCACCGACGAGGGCAAGCACGGCCTCTACAACGGCGGCAACAAGTGCGTCGACGACAAGGTCAACCGGTACCTGGTCGACGGGGCGCTGCCGGGCAGCAGTTCCGAGTGCACCGGCGACCCCAGGCCCGAGGTGCCGAAGGACGGTCAGGGAGGCGCCGCGCCGACGTTGTCACCGGAGGGGATGCAGACCTATCTGGACGGCCGCGGCTTCTCCGCGAGGCCTTAGGTCAGGGCTTGGAAATGTGGAAGCGCCCGCCACGGAGCGTGGCGGGCGCTTCCCTCTCCCCGGTCCCCACCGGTAGTTCCACTCTGGACTGTATTGCGACAAAAATCCACGTCAGCCACCCTTTCGT
The DNA here is from genome assembly GCF_024648825.1 of Lentzea californiensis. Classification (GTDB taxonomy): domain Bacteria; phylum Actinomycetota; class Actinomycetes; order Mycobacteriales; family Pseudonocardiaceae; genus Lentzea; species Lentzea californiensis. Next base: position 305,852 of record NZ_JANBBE010000008.1, on the reverse strand, counting down.
GTAGCAGTGTCGAAGTTGTGGAGCGGTGTGATCCACGAAACGATCACCGCGTCTGATCTCACTCACCGCAACTTTGTTCTAGGAGGGCCCGTGGGCTCGCAAATCACCGAGGGCCTGGGCCAGGCGTGGGCGATGGTCGCCACGTTCGTGCCGAAGCTGCTCGGCTTCCTGCTCGTTCTGGTCATCGGCTGGTTCATCGCCAAGGCACTCGCCAAGGGTGTTCAGTTCCTCCTCAAGCGCGTCGGTTTCGAGAAGCTCGTCGACAAGTCGGGCCTCAACGGCGCGATGCGGCAGTCGTCGATGGACGCGTCCGGTCTGATCGCCAAGATCGTGTACTACTTCGTGCTGCTCATCGCGCTGCAGCTGGCGTTCGGCGTCTTCGGCGCCTCGAACCCGGTCAGCACGCTGCTCAACGAGGTCATCGCTTACCTGCCGCGCATCGTCGTCGCGCTGGTGCTCGTGATCGTCGCGTCGGCCATCGGCACCGCGCTCAAGGGTCTCGTCACCGGTGCGCTGGGCCAGCGCTCGTACACGAAGCTCATGGGCAACATCACCTACGGTTTCGTGATGGCGCTCGGCATCATCGCGGCGCTCAACCAGCTGGGCATCGCCATCTCGGTGACCATGCCGGTCCTGATCGCGGTGCTCGCCACCATCGCCGGCGTGATCGTCATCGGTGTGGGCGGCGGCCTGGTCCGCCCGATGCAGTCGCGCTGGGAGGGCTGGCTGACCCGCGCGCAGGAGGAGGCGCAGATCCAGTCGCCGATGCCGCGCGCGTCGCAGGAGATGCCGCAGACCGTGGGCGGCCGGCTGGGTGACATGGCCACCCCTCCGTCGGGCACCCCGATGTCCGAGAGGTAATTCTCACCTCGTGGAAGGGGCCCTGCGCAAACATCTTGCGCAGGGCCCCTTTCTGGTGTTCTGACAGTTCTCCAGTTCCGGTCCAGTGCCCGCGCCCAGCCTCATGTCCACCCGAACTGTTCCGTCGCGGTGGAGGACCTATGAAAGCCCTTGTGCTGTCCGCGGGCGTACGCCCGGCCGGATACTCGCTGCCTCGACAGATCGTCCCCATCGCGAACAAGCCGGTGCTCGAGTACGTCGTGGAGAACCTGCGGGACGTCGGCATCACCGACATCGGCATCGTCGTCGGCGACGGTGCCCAGGAGATCTCCGAGCTGTTCGGCGACGGCTCGTACCTGGGGGTCTCGATCACCTACATCCAGCAGGACGTCGCTCTGGGCCTGGCGCACTGCGTGCGGATCGCCCGGCCGTTCCTCGGTGACGACGACTTCGTGATGTACATGGGTGACAACGTGCTGGTCGAGGGCATCGGCCAGATCGCCGACGAGTTCGCGCGGCTGAGGCCGTCCGCGCAGGTGCTCGTGGACAAGGTGGAGGACCCGCGGCTGTACGGCGTCGCGGAGGTGGACGAGAACTCGCGCGTGACGCGGTTGATCGAGCACCCGCAGGAGCCGCGCAGCGATCTCGCGATGATCGGCGTGTACTTCTTCACGCCCGCGATCCACGCCGCCGTCGACGCGATCGAACCGTCGTGGCGCGGCGAGTTCGAGATCACCGACGCGCTGCAGTGGCTGGTGACGCACGAACGCGACGTGCGGGCGCGGATGTACTCGGGGTTCTGGAAGGACACCGGCAAGGTCGAGGACGTGCTGGAGTGCAACCGCGAGCTGCTGATGGGGCTGCGGACGGACATCCAGGGCATCGTCGACGACGAGTCGCGGCTGATCGGTGACGTCGTGGTCGAGGAGGGTGCGCGCGTGGTGCGGTCGTGCATCGTCGGGCCCGCGATCATCGGTGCCGGGACGCTGGTCGAGGAGTCGATCATCGGGCCGTACACGTCCATCGGCGCGGACTGCCGGATCGTCGACTCCGGGCTGGCCGACTCGATCGTGCTGAACGAGGCCACCGTGCACAACGTCTCCGGCATCGAGACCTCGTTGATCGGGCGCCGGGCCCGCGTCGGCTCCGCGCGCCAGCACCGGCTGGTCGTCGGTGACGGCGCGCACGTCGACCTCGCCGCCTAGTTCCTCCTCATCCAGTCCTGAAGGCGGTCGCACTCCTCGGCGACCGCCTTCTGCCTGCTCCTCGGCTGCTCGTCGATGTAGTCGACGGAAATCGCGCGCTCCTTGGAGACGGCCCAGGTGGCGACGACGTAGCCGTCGACGAGGACCGTGGGCTTGCCGCCGATGACGACGCCGAGCCGGTCGTCCGCGATGACCCTCCTGCGGTCGGCGTGGGCGAGCAGGATGTTGTCGAACTCGGGCAGGAGCCGCACCGGGACAGGGGTTTCCGGGTCGGGGCGCGGGGCGTCGGGGAGGTCGAAGAGCTCCTTGCCCGCCTCGTTGCGGAACGTCACGAGGCCGGGCTCGAGCTGCTGGAAGACCTCGCCGAGCCTGGTGAGACCCGACCACTGCTGCGCGTCCATCACCGTCGCCGGGCCGAAAGCCTTCAGGTAGCGCAGAACCAGCTCTTGCCTGTCCATCGCCTGCTGAGGCCGGCCCAGCCAGTTCTCGACGGTGGTGCAGACGGCCCTGCCGCTGCTGTGCCACAGGCCGCGCGGCGGGAGCTGGACGAGGGCCAGCTTGTTGCGCAGGGCGTTGCCGAGGACGGTGTGCTCGCGGTCGGGCCAGCGTTCCTTGAGCTGCTTGCCGGCTTCCGCGGTGCCCTGCGGGGTCTCGTCGAGGATCTTGCGGCCGGCCTCGGCGATCTCGTCGAAGTCCAGGCCCTTCAGACGGGCGGCGAACGGGCCGCTCTGCAGTTCGCGGTCGAGCTTGAGCTGGGTGTGGGGGCGCAGACCGAGCGCGTCCCGTGCGCTGACCAGGTGGATCGTGCCGCGCATCAGCAGCATGCGGACGGCTTCGCGGTTGGTCAGGAGGTCTTCGAGCTCTTTCGGCTGGAAGTTCTGGAGACGGGTCCATAGACCGACGTAGGGCGACTTCGGCTCCTGCGCCTGGATGCCGAAGAGGTGCTCGATGGTGGCGAGCGCGCTCAGGTCGGCGCGCTCGCGCAGCATCTGGCGTTCGATCAGTGCTCTGTTGAGCTGGTCCTGGCTGAGCGTTGTCCCCATCCGGACAGACTAATGGCGCCACTAGAACCTGATGAACGCGAATCCGGTGCCGTTCGGGCGTTCTCCGTCGTGGACGACGAGCAGGTTGAGCTTGCCCAGCACGATGTCGGCGCCGTCGGAGTGCTCGACGCCGTCGACCTTGAAGTCCTGCAGCGGCTTCATGTCCGCCTTGCGGTAGGCGACGAACCGCGAGTCACCCTGGCTGGACGCGAGCAGCACGTCGTCCGCGATCGTGAGGCCCTCGGCGTCCGCTTCGAGCCACTTGCCGCCGAAGCCGGGGTTCGGGCCGTCCGCCTCGCACTCCTCGGTCTCGGGGTTGTACTTCTGCGGCGCGCCCCACGTGCGGACCTTGTCGACGAGCTGAGGTTTGCCGAAGCCGTTGCTCCGCAACGGGATGCGCCAGATGCCGACGTCCTCCTGGGCGGCGTACAGGGTGTTCGTGCGTTCGTCGATCACCATGCCCTCGACCTGCGGGCCCTCACCGGGCTCGCCGCACACGGTCCACTGCTCGCCGTCCGGAAGGGTGAAGGTGCTCGGCAGGTCCAGAGTGGACACCTTCCTGGTGTCGTACCGGTCACCCTTCACGACCTGCAGGAGCGCGATGCTGGTCTCGTTGCGGCGGCTGGTGACGACGACATCCTTGCTGCCGACGCGTCCGGCGGCCAGGCCGTAGACCGTGTGCTGGTCGTCGACCTCGGCCTCGGTCTTGGAGAACACCGGCTTGGTGGCCGGGTTCGTGACGTCCCGCACGCCGCGTTCGTCCACTTGGAACACCCGGATGCGGTCACGGCCGCGGTCGCTGACGAAGGCCAGGTCGCCGAGCACGTCGACGTTGTTGAAGCGGCCCGGCTTCGCGTCCGGCGCCGGCGGCAGCGGTGCCGGGTGGACGCCGATCGTGCGGCCGTTGAGGTCGAACGCAGCCAGGCCGCCTTCCTTCAGCGTGCCCAGGACCACACTGCGTTCGGTGTTGCGTGGGTTCACCCAGATGGCGGGGTCGTCCGCGTCGGCGGGCTCCTCGAACGTCTGCGTGATGACCGTCGGTGTGATGACGGGCGTCGCGGGGGCGGTGAGGAACAAAGGCACGAGCGCCAGTGCTAAGGAAGATGACATGGTGGGACCGTAGGGAACACCGGTGTACTGCGACTGAACCGCGGGGGAACAAGCCGTGTGGTACGAGATGGGACTGACGATCTTCGGCCAGAAGATCGCGTACACGGAGCTGGTCGGGCAGGTGCTGGCGCTCGCGGTCGTGTTCCTGGCACAGCGCCGTTCACTCTTGACCTGGCCCGTTCAGCTGGTCTCGGTCGCGCTCCTCTTCACCGTCTACCTGTCGGCGCACCTGGGCGGCCTGGCCACCAGGCAGGTCGCCGTCGGTGCGATCGCCGTCTACGGCTGGTACGCGTGGGTGCGCCGCCGCGACCCGGTCTTCGGCGTGGTGGTGCGCAAGGGTTCCCCGCGCGAACGGCTCGCAATCGTCGGCGCCTTCGTCGTGGGCACCGTCGCGTTCGCGCTGGTCCTGGACGCGCTGGACGCCTCGTGGGCGCCGTGGCCGGACGCCGCGATCTTCATCGGCACGATCCTGGCCTTCGCCCTGCAGGGCCTCGGGCTGGTGGAGTTCTGGCTGGTGTGGCTCGCGGTCGACGCCGTCGGCGTGCCGCTGCAGATCCAGTCGGGCCTGTACTTCAGCGCGTTCGTCTACGTGATCTTCGCGGGCCTGGTGGTCCACGGTTTCGTCGACTGGAACCGCACCGCCCGCCGTTTGACACAGGCGGCAAAGTCTCCTCTATGAGGGGACTGTTGATCGCTCTGCTGACCGCCGTCTCGTCGCTGGCAGCCGTTCCGGCCGTCGCCGCGCCCGCGCCGCGAACCGGATTCGAGCTCACCGGCAAGTGGACCACCGAGTCCGAGGAACAGGCCTACCTGCGCGCCACGGGCCTGCCTGTTTCCCAGATCGGGACGACCGCCCAAGGCCGTCCCATCCAGCTCGTGCGCGTGGGCTCCCGCTCCGCGCGCACGGTGGTTCTTCTCATCTGCTCCCAGCACGGCGACGAACCCGCCGGCCGCGAGGCGTGCCTGATCCGCATGCGTTCCCTGCCGCGCTCGTCCGGCACGACCTACCTGTTCGTGCCGAACGCCAACCCGGACGGCCGCGCGGCCGACACCCGCGGCAACTCGGCCGGCATCGACATCAACCGCGACCACCTGCTGCTCCGCACCGCCGAAGCACGCGCGATGGCCTCCGTGATCCGCGACTGGCAGCCCGACGTCATCCACGACCTGCACGAGTTCGGCCCTTCCGCGCCCTACTACGTGAAGGACGTCCTCTGGCTGTGGCCGCGCAACCTCAACGTCGCTGACGGCGTGCACGACCTGTCCGAGACGCTCTCCCGCTCCTACGTCAGGCCTTCTGTGGAGGCGGCAGGCCGGACGTCCGGCGTGTACGGCATCTACGTCGACCCGGTGACCGGCGAGCCCGTCCGCCAGGTCGCGGGCGACGGCCAGGAACGCATCCTGCGCAACACTGGCGGGTTGAAGCACGGCATGGGCCTGCTGGTCGAGACCAACGTCGACAACACGCCGCTCTTCCGCGTCGACTCGCACCTGAAGGCGCTGGACGGCACGCAGTCGTTCGTCGGCTCGAACCGTTCCGCCATCGAGGCCGCCACCGCTCAGTCGCGCGCGGTGCGGTCCGGTCCGATCTACTTCGGCGGGGCGGACAACCAGGCGCCTGACCCCTCGGACGTCGTGGCGACGCCTCCGTGCGGGTATGTGCTGACCGGGGCGCAGTACCGCGACGTGCAGGACGAACTGGCTCTGCACGGCGTCAAGTCCCAGTACCTGCGGGGCGGCGACCGCATCGTGCCGCTGAAGCAGGAGGCCCGCGCTCTGGTGCCGTTGTTGCTGGACGCCCGCGCCGACGAGCCGTTGCTGAAGGCCCAGCCCGTCGCCCAGTGCTGACCGGCGTGGTCAGATGGCCGTGTGCGTGTTGAGCAGTACAGCTACTTCGCCCTGACGACCGACAGGCCGGTCCGGCTCGCGATCGAGCCCGACGAGAAGCCGTGGAGGGTCGTGGAGCGGGGCTTCGGCCGCGTCGACGAACAGGTCCAGCACCTCGTCGACCGGCTGAAACCCGTCCGCGACGAGCTCGTCGCGCTCACCGCCGATCCCGGCGTGACGGCGAGCCTGGTCGTGGTGCGCCACTTCCGCGACAGCGCCGGCCGGGAAGGTGCCGGCTGGTCGCTCCCGGCCGAGGCCGTCGAGTTCCTCGCCGCGGTCGGAGCGACGGTGGAGGTCGACGAGTACGACCTGACCGAGCCCGCCGACGACCCGTCGCGGCGGATCAACGCCGCGTTGCTGACGGGCATGGAGCAGAACCTCGCCGAGCACGCGTGCCACCTCCACCGCCACCTGCCGCGCGCGACCGTCGTCGAGACGGACGACCTGCTGGTCGCGGACAGCGGCCTGGACGACGACACGTTCAACATCGTCGCGGCGGCCCGGTTCACCACGTCGAACGTCGAGGTCCGCGTCGCCGAGACCCTGCGGTCGATCAGGAGGCCTTCCTCGTGGTGGGTGGGCCCTGCCTCCACACCGGCCGACCTCGGCCCGGTGCTGGTGCAGTCCGGCATCGCGGCGGCGGAGACCGAGGCCGCGATGTGGATGGACCTCGCCGACGCCGCTCTGCCCGAGCCACGCGTCGAGGGGTTGAAGATCCGCCGGGTGACCAAGGAGGCGGAACTCGCCGACTACGCCGTGATCCTCGCCGCCAACTGGGATCCGCCCGCCGAAACGGTCCGCCGCTTCTACGCCGAGGCCGCACCGCACGCGTTGACCAGCCAGGCGCGCTACCTCGTCGGGTACGTGGACGGCCGGGCAGTGTGCACGGCGGAGGTGTTCCTGCACGCGGGCGTCGCCGGGATCTACAACATCGCGACCCTCGCCGGAGATCGCCGGAGAGGCTACGGCGGTGCCATCACCGTGGCCGCGTTGCGCACCGCACGCGCCGAGGGGTACCGCATTGCCGTCCTGCAGGCCTCTGAGGACGGCGAGACCGTCTACCGGCGTCTGGGGTTCAGGATCGCCGGTCAGTTCACCGAGTACGCCCTCAGGGCGTGAAGAAGGGCCGCCCCGCGGGTGCGGAGCGGCCCTTCGGTTCAGCGAGTGACTACGCGAGGCCCGCGTCGCTCGTGGAAGGCCCAGCGGCCTGCACGTCGTTGATGCGGTACTTGCGGGCCGCCTCGACGACCTTGGCCTGCTCGACCTCGCCGCGGCGGGCCAGTGCGGCCAGCGTGGCGACGACGACGGACTCCGCGTCCACCAGGAAGTGGCGGCGGGCGGCCGGGCGGGTGTCGGAGAAGCCGAAGCCGTCCGTGCCCAGGGTCGTCATGTCGGTCGGGACGTACGGGCGGATCAGGTCCGGGATCGCCGACGCCCAGTCGGACACCGCGATCACCGGGCCCTGCACGTCCTTGAGCACCTGCGTCACGTACGGCACGCGCGGCTCGGCGTCCACGTGCAGCAGGTTGTGGCGGTCGGTGTCGACGGCATCGCGGCGCAGCTCCGAGTACGACGTCGCGGACCACACGTCCGCAGAGACGCCCCACTCGTCGGCGAGCATCTGCTGGGCCTTGAGCGCCCACGGGAGGCCCACACCCGAGCCGAGGATCTGCGCGCGGGGGCCACCGGTCTGCGGGCCGTCCTGGAACTTGTAGAGGCCCCGCAGGAGGCCTTCCACGTCCAGGCCCTCCGGCTCGGCCGGCTGCGCGTACGGCTCGTTGTAGACCGTCATGTAGTAGAAGATGTTCTCGGCGTTCTCGCCGTACATCCTGCGCAGACCGTCCTTGACGATGTGCGCCACTTCGTAGGACCACGCCGGGTCGTACGAGACGACGGCCGGGTTCGTGTGCGCCAGCAGCAACGAGTGACCGTCAGCGTGCTGCAGGCCCTCACCCGTCAGCGTGGTGCGGCCCGCGGTGGCACCGAGCACGAAGCCGCGCGCCATCTGGTCCGCCGCCGCCCACAGGCCGTCGCCCGTGCGCTGGAAGCCGAACATCGAGTAGAAGATGTAGATCGGGATCATCGGCTCGCCCTGCGTGGCGTAGGACGTGCCGACCGCCGTGAACGACGCCGTGGAACCCGCCTCGTTGATGCCCTCGTGCAGGATCTGGCCCTGCTCGGACTCCTTGTAGGCGAGCATCAGGTTGGCGTCCACCGAGGTGTACGCCTGGCCGTTCGGGTTGTAGATCTTCTGCGTCGGGAACATGGAGTCCATGCCGAACGTCCGTGCCTCGTCCGGGATGATCGGCACGATGCGCGGGCCGATCTCCGGGTCCTTCGCGAGGTCGCGGACGAGCCGGACGAACGCCTGCGTCGTGGCGACCTCCTGCTTGCCGGACCCGCGCTTGATGCCGTCGTAGACCTTGTCGCCCGGCAGCACGAGCGCCTTGGACTTCGTGCGGCGCTCCGGCAGGAAGCCACCCAGCTGACGGCGGCGTTCCAGCATGTACTGGATCTCCTGGTTGTCCTGCCCGGGGTGGTAGTACGGCGGCAGGTACGGGTCCTTCTCGAGCACCTCGTCGGAGATCGGGATGCGCAGGCTGTCCCGGAAACCCTTGAGGTCGTCCAGGGTCATCTTCTTCATCTGGTGCGTCGCGTTGCGCGCCGCGAAGTGCTTGCCGAGCGAGTAGCCCTTGATGGTCTTGGCGAGGATGACGGTCGGCTGGCCGACGGTCTCGGTCGCCGCCTTGTAGGCCGCGTAGACCTTGCGGTAGTCGTGGCCGCCGCGCTTGAGGTTCCACACCTCGTCGTCGGTCATCGGGTCGACGAGCGCCTTCGTCCGCGGGTCGCGGCCGAAGAAGTGCTCCTTGATGTACGCGCCGTCGTTCGCCTTGTACGTCTGGTAGTCGCCGTCCGGCGTGCTGTTCATCAGGTTGACGAGAGCGCCGTCACGGTCGGCGTGCAGCAGCGCGTCCCACTCGCGGCCCCAGACGACCTTGATGACGTTCCAGCCCGCGCCGCGGAAGAACGACTCCAGCTCCTGGATGATCTTACCGTTGCCGCGCACCGGGCCGTCGAGGCGCTGCAGGTTGCAGTTGACCACGAACGTCAGGTTGTCGAGCTGCTCGTTCGCGGCGAGCTGCAGCAGGCCGCGCGACTCGGGCTCGTCCATCTCGCCGTCGCCGAGGAACGCCCACACGTGCTGGTCGGACGTGTCCTTGATGCCGCGGTCGCGCAGGTAGCGGTTGAACCGCGCCTGGTAGATCGCGTTCATCGGGCCGATGCCCATGGAGACCGTGGGGAACTCCCAGAAGTCCGGCATGAGGCGCGGGTGCGGGTACGACGGCAGGCCGCCACCGGGACCGGCGTGCGAGTACTCCTGGCGGAAGCCGTCGAGCTGGTGCTCGCTCAGGCGACCCTCGAGGAACGCGCGGGCGTACACACCGGGGGAGGCGTGACCCTGGATGAAGATCTGGTCGCCGCCGCCGGGGTGGTTCTTGCCGCGGAAGAAGTGGTTGAAGCCGACCTCGTAGAGCGACGCGCTGGACGCGTACGTCGAAATGTGTCCACCGACACCCACACCGGGCCGCTGCGCGCGGTGCACCGTCATCGCGGCGTTCCAGCGGATCCACGCACGGTAACGACGCTCCACCTCCTCGTCACCGGGGAACCACGGCTCCCGCTCGGTGGGGATGGTGTTGACGTAGTCGGTGCTGATCAGCGACGGCATGCCGACGTGGTTCTCACCTGCGCGTTCGAGCAGGCGCAGCATCAGATAGCGAGCCCGCTGCTGACCGCCGCCCTTGAGCACCTCGTCGAACGACTCGAGCCATTCCGAGGTCTCTTCGGGGTCGATGTCCGGCAGGTGCGCTGCCAGACCATCGCGAATGACACGCACCCGCTCGGGGCCGGTGTTCTGCGGGCTCAAGGTGTCTCCTCGGCTTCGTTGGCGGTACTCGCGCTGGCCCGGAAACCGTGCCACGCACCCCTATCGTTGTCCTTGCGCGACGACTTCGTCATGGCTACCGGTCGGTAGTTCTGGATCGTGTCGCTCACGCGCGCGCGATAAGAGGTATGTAGAGCGTGCCTCATGCCGGTGCGGAGATCTTCACAGGGGTACCTGTTACGGCGTGTCACGTGGTCAACAGTTGCGCCGGAGGTAGCTGACAGTGTTCGCTAGCCGGAGTAACAGACTTCAGCGGCAGTCTCAGGGCTGTCGCTCTTGCGTAGTTGGAGGAGTGAAAACCGTGGTCGCCGCGGAAGACGCCGGCAAGCTCGGCGTCGCCGACAAGCTCGGGATCGAATCAGGCATGGTCGTCCAGGAACTCGGCTGGGACGAGGACGTCGACGACGCCTTGCGTGCCGCTGTCGAGGAGCGAATCGGGGGCGACCTCCTCGACGAGGATGCCGACGAGACGGTGAGCGTCGTCCTGCTCTGGTGGCGGGAGGACGACGGTGACCTGGTCGACGCCCTCCTCGAAGCCACCGGCGTGCTCGCCGAGGACGGCGTGATCTGGGTTCTCACCCCGAAGACCGGCCGCCCCGGCCACGTGGAGCCGAGCGACGTCGCCGAAGCGGTCCCGACCGCCGGCCTGTCGCAGACCTCCAACATCAGCGTGGGCGAGGACTGGGCCGGCATCCGCCTCGTGTGGCCGAAGTCGGCCAAGGCCAAGCGCTGACCTCTCGTTGACATAGGGTTGAACCACGGGCGTTCACACCGCCCGTGGTCCTGTGTCCGGCTGGAGGGGTGTGTTCATGGCGGTCGAGATCGGTTCGGAAGCCCCGGACTTCACGCTCAACGACTACAACAAGCAACCCGTGACGTTGTCGTCGTTCCGTGGCTCCAAAGCCGTGCTGCTGGTGTTCTACCCGTTCGCCTTCAGCGGCACCTGCCAGGGCGAGCTCTGCCAGCTGCGTGACGAACTGGCCACCTACGAGGACGAGAACGTCCAGGTGCTGGGCGTCTCCGTGGACTCGCCGTTCGCGCTGAAGGCGTGGGCGAACCAGGAGGGCTACCAGTTCCCGCTGCTGTCCGACTTCTGGCCGCACGGAGCCGTCGCGCAGTCCTACGGCGTGTTCAACGAGGCCGTGGGCATGGCGCTGCGGGGCACGTTCCTGGTCGACGTCTCCGGCGTCGTGCGCTTCGCCGAGGTGAACGCGCCCGGTCAGGCCCGCGATCAGGACGCCTGGAAGAAGGCCGTAGCCTCTCTCAGGGCATGATGTAGCTGTACCCCCTGCGCTTCGCGGTGCTGGGGTCGGGGCGTGTAGCTCAGCGGAAGAGCACTCGGTTTACACCCGAGCGGTCGCAGGTTCGAACCCTGTCGCGCCCACGGCCGAAGGCCGACCCTGCTCAGTGGCTTCGCCACTTTCGCCGGTCGGCCGTGGATGATGTTGGGGGGCCGAGCCCCCCAAACCCCCACGGTGCGGTTGGTCCCGACCCAGCGTGGCCGGTGTGCAGGGGCCTCAGCCGGGCCCATTCGCCGGGGGTGCAACCCCAGCCTCAAGACGCGCACCACCGCGTTCGTTCGGCCTGGACGCCGGACACGTCAGCAGTTGCGTGGCATCCGACATGGTCGTGCCGTACCTTGTTCGAGTTCGTCGGGGACGTTTGGACCCGCCAGCTCCGAAGGACCACCACCTGTGAGACGCAAGGCCAAGGCCGCGAAGCCCGACACCACCACCGTCACGCAGGAGCAGGTCAAGCTGCTCGCGCTAGTGGAACAGGGAGGCGTGCACCGCGGCGCCACGAGCTGGTACCTGGAGCACCGGCCCGCCAAGCAGTGGGACGCGGTCGACCTGGAGATCATGCGGCTCCGCGACTGGATCACCTGGGAACAGCGCGTGGACCACGGGATGGCCTCGCCCGTCGACATCACCGCGCAGGGGCGGGCCGCGCTCCGGCACCACCTGCCCGAGTGGGTGCTCGGCCGGAAGGCCATTGCCGCCGAGCCGCCTCGGTTGCCCTCCGTTGAGACGATCAGGGCGTTGGACGCGCTGCAGTAGCCCGGTAGAACGGTCTTAGTCGAATCCAAACGAAGGCGGAGACCGGCCATGTCGAACTTGTTGACCGGCGGCGATTTACGCGCACGTGATCACCATCGGATCGAGGACGACGCACGCGCAGAAGGTCCGCTGCACCTCGTGATGTTGCCCAACGGTGTGCGGATGCAGGTGGTCACGGTTGGGCTTGAGCTGACCCGTCAGCTGCTCACCGACCAGCGGCTCTCCAAGGACAGCGCGAAGCTGCAGCGCGAGATCAAGCGGCAGCTCGCCGAGCGTGGCAGTGCGCAGGAGAACCTTGCTGGGCTGTTCGGGCCGAGCATGCTCAACAGCGACAACCCGCAGCACGCCCGGTTGAGGGCGCTTGCGGTGAAGGCGTTCAACGGCAAGGCGGTGCAGCAGCTCGCGCCTCGCATCGAGGAGATCAGTGCGGAACTGGTCACCGGGCTTGCCGAGGACGAGCAGATCGATCTCGTCAAAGAGTTGGCGGTGCCGATGACCATGCATGTCATCGGTGAGGTGCTGGGGCTGCCTGCGGAGGATCGCGCGCGCGTCCGCACGTTGATCGAGACGATGATGTCGATGGAACCCGCGGTGTCGCAGCCGGCGAGTGACGAGCTGGGCGGTTACTTCCACGGGCTGCTCACGAGCAGCGGGCTGGATTCGCAGTCATTGTTCGGTGTGCTGGCCACGGCTGCTGATGACGATGGTGACCACCTCAGCCACGACGAGCTGATGGCGATGGCGTTCCTGCTCGTGGTCGGTGGTCATGAGACGACGGCGGGCCTCATTGCGAACGTTGCCCACGACGCGTTGGACAACGGGCTGTGGCAGAAGGCCGCTGAAGATCCCGCACTGGTGCCGCGGCTCGTGGAAGAGACGTTGCGTCACAACTCGCCCGTCCGCAGCGCCACGCACCGCATCGCCACCGAACCGGTCGAGATCAGTGGGGTGACGATCCCCGAGAACACGCTGTTGCTGATCAACCTCGGTGCCGCCGGACGCTGCCCGCGGGCGCACGAGAAGGCTGACGAGTACCGGCTGGACCGGGAGACGACCGGCCACGCGACGTTCGGGCACGGCCCGCACTTCTGCCTCGGGTCGGCGCTCGCGCGCCTCGAGACCGAGACCGTGCTGCGGCATCTGATCGGCCGATTCCCGCGCACCGTCTACGCGGGCGGCGAGCAGCCCGAGGTGACGCACAACGACATCATGGCCAGTCTGAAATCGCTACCGGTCGTGCTCAGGCGCTGACAGGCTGGCTCGCATGGAGATCGTTCAAGGGGGACCCGGAGACGTCGACACGGCCGCGCTGCTCTGGGCGCACGCCGTTGCCGCGAGGGACGGCTACGACGAGGTTCCGTCGCTCGAACTGGCGCGGCCGGGGCTGGAGAGCGCTCTCGCGAAGGAGCCCTCGCTGTTGCTGCTCGCCCGGGAAGGCGGCCGGGCGGTGGGTTTTCTCGCCGGCGGTCCACAAGAGACGAACACCGCCTTCGTGAACTACGTCGGCGTGCATCCCGACGCGTGGGGCAAGGGTACCGGTGAGGCGTTGCTGCGGGCGTTGCCCGAAGTGTTGATCAAGAATGGGTACGAGAGGGCGGAGTTGACGGTCTACGTCGACAACGTCCGGGGAGTGCGGCTCTACGAACGCCTGGAGTGGATCAAGGTCGGCGACCCTGTGCCGCATCCGCGTGACGGCCGGGTGGAGCAGCGCTACGCGTTTTCGCCCGCATCGTGGGAACCAGGGGCGTGAAAGCGTTCAGCGGGGGATTAGGGGATCAACCCCAATACGTCTGACCAGGGCTATCCCGAAGTCCATTTGAGACGTAACTTTTGCTCATGTCAGTGCGCACGTTCGCCGTGGTGGTCGGTCTCGCGTTCTTGCTCGGCGGGGGTGCGATCCTGCTCGTGATGCTGGCCGTCGAGGCTCCGAGCGGGGCGCTGATCCCGTGCGGCAACAGCCTGGGCATCGGGTTCGAGGAGCCGGCGGTGTCCGCGGCCGGTCCGGCCTATGTGGACATCTGCGCCGACCTGCGGCAGCGGCGGCTGCTGTGGGGGGCGCCGGTGGCCGGGCTCGGCGCGTTGCTGCTGATCGGCTCTTTGGTCGGTTCCCGACGGGCTACTCGCCGGTAAGGTCGAGGTATGACGTGGATGGTCTACGGCGCCAACGGCTACACCGGACGTCTCATCGCCGAGCTCGCGGTCCTGCGCGGGGAGCGGCCGATCCTCGCCGGCCGCTCGCTCGAGAAGGTCGAGCCGATCGCCGCCGCTCTGGGGCTCGAGCACCGTGCGTTCGACCTGGACCAGGCGCGGGCGAACCTCGAGGACGTCGAGGCTGTCGTGCACTGCGCGGGACCGTTCTCGCGCACGTCCGGCGCGATGGTCGACGCCTGCCTGCAGACTCGCACCCATTACCTCGACATCACCGGTGAGATCGACGTCTTCGAGTCCGTCGCACTGAGGGACGCCGACGCGCGCGAGGCGGGCATCGTGCTGTTGCCCGGTGCGGGGTTCGACGTCGTGCCCACGGACTGCCTCGCGGCGATCCTGAAGAACGCCCTGCCGTCCGCCACGCACCTCGACCTCGCGTTCGTCGTCGGGGGAGGGGCGAGCGCGGGCACGACCAAGACGTCCGTCGAGGGCGCCGCGGTGGGTGGGCGGATCCGGGTGAACGGCGAACTGAGGAGCGTCCGCATCGGCCACCGCAGGCGCACCGCGCACTTCCGGTCGGGGCCGCGCGAGGTCGGCAGCATCCCGTGGGGCGATGTGAGCACCGCCTACCGCTCGACCGGCATCCCGAACATCACCACGTTCACCACCGTGCCGGGCATGCTCGGTCAGCTGCAGCAGCTGTTCGCGCCCGTGCTGCGGACGTCGTTCGTGCAGAACGTCGCGATGACCGTCGCCGGCAAGGTCAAGGGCCCTGACGAGCGCAAGCGCGCGAACACCAGGGCCGAGGTGTTCGGCGAGGCGTGGGACGCGCAGACGAAGGTCGAATGCGCGATCACCACGCCGAACGCCTACAGCCTCACCGCGGACGCCGTGGTCCGCGCCGTCGCGAAGATCGGCGGCGTGACGCCCGGCTCGCACACGCCGTCCAGCGCGTTCGGCGCCGGCTTCGTGCGCGAGCTCGACGGCGTCGTCACGAGTGAGGTCCGCTCTACTTCTTGAGGTGCTTGGCGACGCTGTCGACGACCCCGCCGACAGCGTCCTTCACCTTCTCCACGCCGTCCTTCACGGCCGCCTTCGCCTGATCGGCGCGGCCCTCGTTCGCGAGCTGCTCATCGCCGGTGACCTCACCCGCGGTCTCCTTGGCCTTGCCGCCGAGGTCCTCCGCCTTGTTGCCGATCTTGTCCGACAGCGACATCGCGTCCTCCTGAGCTCCGAGTTCGTCCGACGCCAGTTCGATGCCCGCCGCCCTGCCTTCGTCACGCCACTGACGGGTGAAAACCGGGTGAGTGTGGTCACCGGCGGGAAAACAGGGAACCGCGTGACGTTCCGCTATCGAACGTGTCCATCGGGCGACGAAGCAAAATTGGGCGGGGGTGTGCGCATGGGCGTGGCTGAGGCAGCCGCACTCGACGATGCCACGCTGGTGGCGAGGTCTCGTGACGGTGACATGCGTGCCTATGAGCAGCTTGTTCGTCGTTATCAGGGGCCGATGTACCGGCTGGCGTTGCGCATCGTGGGCAGCAGAGGTGACGCCGAGGACGCGGTGCAGGACGTGTTCCTGACCGCGTGGAGGCGGCTCGGACAGCTCAACGACGACGGGGCGTTCCTCGGCTGGCTCTACCGCACCACCACCAACCAGTGCCTGAACGTGCTGCGCAAGCGCAAGCCGCACGCCGACACCGAGCTCGACGAGCAGGAGTCGGCGGCACCGCGCACCCGGCCCGAACGCGCGGTGGAGGTGAACGCGCAGCTCGACGCGTTGCAAGCCGCACTGCGCGGCCTCACGCCGGAACAGCGGGCGTGCTGGGTGCTGCGCGAGGTCCACGGCCGGTCGTACGACGAGATCGCCGAGGCGATCGGCACGACCCAGCAGTCGGTGCGCGGCAGGCTCGCGCGGGCACGGGCACAACTCGCGGAGGTGATGGCGCCGTGGCGGTGACGTCCGATTACGTCCTGCCGTGCGGGCGGGACGTCGAAGAAGTCTGGGAGGCGATCGACCTCTCGGACGAGCACACGCGCTCGTGCCCGCACTGCGCGGCTGTGAGGGAAAGCCTTCTGGTGTTGCGCGCGGCCACCGACGAACTGGTCCGCGAAGAGGTCGAGCCTCCGTTCGACCTGGTCAGCCGCGTGATGGCCGCAGTGCGCGCCGATGCGCGGAGGTCCGATGTCGTGCCGTTGCCCGGTGACGGCCTGGCCCGGATCAGCACGCGCGCCGTCGCGGCGGTGCTGCGGTACGCGGCGGACGGCGTGGACGGCGTGCGAGCGCGCGCGTGCCGTGTCACGGAAGCGCTGGAGTCGACCGTGTCGGACCCGGTCATCGAGGTCGAGCTGACCATCGCGATCACCGCGGATCTGGTCACGCACCAGGCGTACGACGAGGTGCGGCGCCGGGTGCTGGCGGCGGCCTCCGCGCGGATCGGTGTGCGGCTCGCCCGCCTGGACCTCGTCGTGGCCGACGTTCTCGAAGGATGAGCGAGTGATCGAAACAGTCGTGTCCGCTCCGGCGGTGGCGGCGGTCGCGGTGCACGCGGCCGAGCGGGTCGCGGGCGTGCGGGTGCAGCCCGGCGTGGCGGGCCTGGTGAGTTCGGTGGTGCGCGCGGCGCGGCAGCAGATCAAGGGGTTGCAGCCGGCGCCGGTGGAAGGCGTGCGGGTGCGGTGGTCCGATGCCGCCGTGGCGCTGGAGGTGGACGTGGTGATCTCGGGCCAGGACCAGGCCGCGGCCGTGGCTCGTGCCGTGCAACGGTCGGTGCGGGCGCTCGTGCCGGAACTGACCGGTGTCGCGGTGGAGTCCGTGGTGGTCACGGTGGTGGACGTCGCATGGTGATCGTGACGGAGTTGTTGAAGGCGCTGGAGAAGGTCGACGGACTGCGGCCCTCGGTGCCCGAGCCCGCGCGTTCCTGGATCTCCTGGGACGTCGACGCGCTGGCCGTCGACGTCGAGGACGGCCTGGTGTGCGTCCGGGTCGTCGCCACCCGCCTCCCGCTGGCGATCGAGGATGCGGGCGCGGCACTGCGGTCCGTTCTCCTTGGCACGCAATGGGAAAGCGCCGTGGTGCGCATCGTTGTGACCGATGTGGACAAACGTGCCCTCGATCACCTGAACGGGTCGTGACGTTCGTCCTCGGCCGATGTCTCTCTGTTGTGGACGCTTCGAAGGAAGGAATTGCGATGAGCACGCAGACTGCGGAGAAGAATGGTGTCGCGGGCGGGAAGCTGGTGACCGACAAGGGATCCACCACCATCGCGGACGTCGTGGTGCAGAAGGTCGCGGGCCTCGCGGCGCGGGAGATCCGCGGCGTGCACGCGCTGGGCGGCGGCGCGACCCGTGCGCTGAGCGCGTTGCGCGACCGCATCCCCGGTGCCACCGCGAGCGCGGGCCAGGGCGTGTCGGTCGAGGTCGGCGAGAAGCAGGCGGCCGTCGACCTGGAGCTCGTGGTCGAGTACGGCGTGCCGATCGCGGACCTCGCGAAGTCGGTGCGCACCAACGTGATCACCGCGATCGAGCAGATCACCGGCCTCGAGGTCGTCGAGGTCAACATCAACGTCAACGACGTGCACATCCCGAGCGACTCCGAGGGCGAAGAGCCCGAAACCGCCCGCGTGCAGTGAGGGGAGACGCCATGAGCACCACCGCACTGGGCCTGCTGACCGGGCTCGCGCTCGGCCTGGCCGCCGCGTTCGGGGGCTTCAGCGCGTTCCTGCTCGTGCTCGTCTTCGGCGCGCTCGGCCTGGTCGCGGGCCGGGTCGCCGAGGGCAAGCTCGACCTCGCGCAGCTGCTGGGCAGGGATCGGGACTGACGATGACGACGCTCACCGCACAGCCAGGATTGACCACCGTCGCGGACCGCGCGGTGGGCCGCATCGCCGGACGGGCCGCCATGGAGGTGCCGGACGTGCTCGGCTGCGCCGTCGCCGCGAGGGTGACCGGGGGAGTGGCGACGCTCGACGCACGCCTCGACCTGCGCTACCCGGCACCGGTCGCGTCGACCGCCGCCCGCGTGCGTGCGCACCTGGTCGCACGAGTGGCCGCGCTCACCGGACTGCAGGTCTCCGTGGTGGACGTGTCGGTCGGCGTGCTGCGGGCGGACGTGGTCCCGGTGAGGAGGGTCCTGTGACCCGCCGCTCCCGCCGGGCCCTGCCCGCCACGCTCACGGCGTTCGTCCTGCTGGCCGTGGCCGTGCTGGTCGCCGTGTGCGCGATCCAGCTCGCGCTCGGCGAACGACCGTTGCTGCCCTACGACTCCCTCGTCGGCTCGTTGCACGACACGACGTGGTCGGCGCGGGAGGTGGCCGTGGCGGGCGGGGTCGTCGCGGCCATCGGACTGTTGCTGCTCCTCGTCGCGGTGGTGCCCGGGAAGTCGCGGACCGCGGTGCTGGACGAACACACCGCCGTGTCGGTGCGCGGCCTGCGCAACGCCCTGCGGGCCGCCGCCCAGGTGGACGGCGTCGAGTCCGCGGCGGTGAAGGTGCGCCGTCGCCGGGTCCGCGCGGTCGTGCGCACCCGGCGCTCTGTGGCCGATGGTCTCGACGGCGCCGTCCGCACCGCGCTGGAAAGCCGCGTCAGCGAGTTCGCCCTCGCCCGGCCGCCGCAGGTCGTGGTGCGGGTCAAGGCCCTCAGGAGCGCGTCATGAACCGGTTCTCGCTAGGCCTGCTGGGCTTCGTCCTGCTGATCGCGGGTGGTGCCGCGGTCGCCGTCCACCTGGGTCGTGTGCCCCAGGTGGACCGGAACGCCCCGGTGTTGCCCGGCACCGCGTTGCCGCCCGCATGGGTGCTGTGGGTGGTCGCCGCCGCCGCGGTCGTCATCGCGCTCGTGTGCCTGCGCTGGCTCGCCGGCCAGATTCCACGCCGCAAGGTGGCGACCTGGCGCTGGGCCGACGAGGCCGGCACCACCCGCATCACCACCGCGACGGCCGCCGCGCCGTTCGCCGAAGAGGTCACCACCTACCCCGGTGTGCGCAAGGTCGAGGCCGCGCTGACCGGTCCGCACACCGCCCCACGCCTGGCCCTCGTCGTCCGCGCCCACGGCGACGCCGATCTGCGGGGGATCCGCCGCCGCATCGACGACGAGGGCCTTCCTCGCCTCCGCGAGGCGCTCGGCACACCCGATCTCCACGCCACCGTGGAGTTCCGGATGTCGGCCTCCAAGGCCGTCGCTCGAACGCACTGATATATCGGTTGTGCAAAAAACGTTTGCGGACGTCCGCAAACGTTTTTTGCATCCGGTTGCAAAACAGCTGGTCACCCTGGGTGGGTGACCAGCTGATATATCGGTTGCTCCGCCGTTCACGCCGCCTAGCGCGGGGCGAGCAAGCTCGTGATCTCCTGGGACGCCGACACGGTCAGCAGGTGCTGGAGGCTCTCCGGGAGGTCCTCGCCGCGCTTCTGCTTCGCCTGCGCGAAGAGGCGGCCGGCGCGGTAGGAGGAGCGGACGAGCGGGCCCGCCATCACACCGAGGAAGCCGATCTCCTCGGCCGTCTCCTTGTGCTGGACGAACTCCTCCGGCTTCACCCAGCGTTCGACCGGGTGGTGCCGCGGCGACGGGCGCAGGTACTGGGTGATGGTGATGAGGTCGCAGCCCGCGTCGTGGAGATCGCTGAGCGCCTCCGTGACCTCCTCGGGGGTCTCGCCCATGCCGAGGATCAGGTTCGACTTGGTGACCAGGCCGAACTCGCGGGCCTTGGTGATGACCTCGAGGGAACGCTCGTAGCGGAACGCCGGGCGGATGCGCTTGAAGATCCGCGGGACGGTCTCCAGGTTGTGCGCGAGCACCTCGGGACGCGACTCGAAGACCTCGGCCAGCTGCTCCGGGACCGCGTTGAAGTCCGGGATCAGCAGCTCGACGCCCGTGCCGGGGTTCATCTCGTGGATCTGGCGCACGGTCTCGGCGTACAGCCACGCGCCGCCGTCCTCCAGGTCGTCACGGGCGACGCCGGTGACCGTGGAGTAGCGCAGGCCCATCGCCTGGACCGACTCGGCTACGCGGCGGGGTTCGTCCCGGTCGAGGTCGGCGGGCTTGCCCGTGTCGATCTGGCAGAAGTCGCAGCGCCTGGTGCACTGCTCGCCGCCGATCAGGAACGTGGCCTCGCGGTCTTCCCAGCACTCGTAGATGTTGGGACAGCCGGCCTCTTCGCAGACCGTGTGCAGGCCTTCGCGTTTGACCAGACCTTTGAGCTCCCGGTATTCGGGGCCCATCTTCGCCCGCGTCTTGATCCACGGGGGCTTCTTCTCGATCGGCGTCTCGCTGTTGCGGACCTCGAGCCGCAGCAGCTTCCGACCCTCTGGCACCACAGTCACGTCCCCACCCTACGCTCCGCGCTCAAGTGTCCGGGGTCACGCACTCCCAGGTCAGAGTAAGTGCCGGAACCGGGCTCCCGGTGGAGCGCTCGTTGTTCACGATCTGTTGTCGACGCAGGTCACGTCGAACATGAACAACCCCGTCGGAGCGAAGATGTTCCCGGTCCGGAGGTGCCGATCGCGCCTTCCCGGGAGAGGGCGCCGACACCCTACGGAAGATCTGGAGCGATTCCGGTCAGCTTGATCGTGAGTTCCCAGAGGCGGTTCGCGGCGAGGTCGTCGCGAGCGGCGGCGGTCATCCGCGCGACGGCGGGGTGGCCGCGGAAACCGTTGAAGCCGTCCGGACCGTAGTACTGGCCGCCCCGTGCCTCTGATGACGTCGCCGCGTAGAGCTGCGGCAGCGCGCCCATCTCGACGGACTGCGAGAACAGGTGGCTGATCTTGCCGCCGACCCGCAGGACCAGCGACTTGTGCGAGTCCGCCATGTTGTTGGTCAGCTCGGTGACCGTCAGGCCGGGGTGAGCCGCGATCGAGGTCACGTCCGGCGAACGACGGTCCAACTCCCGCGCGAACAGGATGTTGGCGAGCTTCGACTGCCCGTACGAACCGCGCAGGGTGTACGGGCGGCGGTCGAAGTTCGGGTCCTCGAAGTCGATGTGGCCGTACTGGTGGGCAAGCGATGCGACGGTGACGACGCGTGCGCCCGGACGTTGCCTCAGCGCGGGCAGCAGCAGCCACGTCAGAGCGGCGTGGCCCAGGTGGTTCGTGCCGAACTGGCGCTCGAAGCCGTCGATGGTGCGGCCGTTGGGAACGGCCATGATGCCCGCGTTGTTGACGAGGACGTCGAGCGCTTCGACTTTCTCCGCCGCCGCGCGCACGGAGCTGAGGTCGGCGAGGTCGAGTTCGAGGACCTCGGCGGACCCGCGGACCGTTTGCCGTGCCGTTTCACCGCGCTGGACCGAGCGACAGCCCATGATCACGTGGGCCCCCTTGGCCGCGAGCACCTGGGCGGTGCGCAGGCCCAGACCGGAGTTCGCACCGGTCACCAGGACTGTGCGGCCGGTCTGGTCGGGGATGTCGGCTTCGGTCCAACGACTCATGGAGTCATTCCTACCGTCCGGTAACTGCCGAGCGATAGGTGTGCGTCGAGCACTGCTCGCAACACCGGCTCCTCGGCGGCGAGTTCGGCGGTGACGCGGTCCTCGTCGACGTCGCCGTCCAGCCGGGCGCTCTCCATGCGGGCGGTCAGCTTGTTCTGCCAGCGGTGGTCGAGCGCCAGCAGCAGTTCGTGCAGCGAGCCGAAGACGTCCGGATCCACGATCAGCGGCGCGAACGGGTCGCGGCGAGCGTCGTTCAGGACGGCGTCGAGCGCGTCACGGCGGCGGTAGTGGTCTGCCCAGCCCATGTCTCGTACCCCCGGTCTCTCGCATACTGTCGGTATGACACGACCATACCACCGGTACGTACCGGCGGTATGTGAGATACGTTTCGTGTGTGCGAACACGACGCGCCGAGTACTCGGAGTCGACCAGGCAGGCGCTCGTCGACAGCGCAGTGCACCTGTTCACCAAGCGCGGCTACGCCGGCACCTCGCTCGACGAGGTCGTCAAACGCGCCCGCGTGACGAAAGGTGCGCTCTACCACCACTTCAGCGGCAAGCAGGCCTTGTTCGAGGCGGCCTTCACCCAGGTCGAGACCCAGTCGATCTCCTCGCTGACCGCGCTGATCACGGCGGACGGCGACCCGTGGGAGACCGCGGTGGGAGGCCTGCGCGCGTACGTCCGCAAGTGCCTGGAACCGGAGTACCAGCGGATCATCGTCCACGAGGCGCCGGTGGTGATGGGCTGGGAACGCTGGCGTGAGGCGGAAGAGCAGTTCAGCTTCGGTCTGCTCCGCACGGCCGTGCAGTTGCTCGTCGACGCCGGCGAGATCGAGGAGGCGCCGGTCGAGATCATGGCCCGGCTGCTGTTCGGAGCACTGTCCGCGGGCGCCAGCACCATCGCGAGCTCGTCCGACCCGAAGCGCACCGGGCGCGAGGTCGAACGAGCGATCCTGCGTGTGCTGGAGGGTTTGCGCAAGAAGTAGTCGAGTTCGGCCCTAGCGGCCCGGCGCAACGTCGATCACCACGCGGACAACAGAGGTGGTCGGCATCATGATCGAACCTGTCAACACGCGCCTGGGACTCGACGGCAAGATCGCAGTTGTCACGTCGGGAACGCACGGGCTCGGTCTCGCCATCGCGAGCAAGCTCTGCGACAACGGCGCCCACGTCATCCTCACGACCTCCGACGACGACAACGTCGACCTGGAGCGCGCGAAGACCGTGCTCGCGGGCAAGCCCGGCTCGGTGACGGTCACCAAGCTCAACATCCACGACGAGCACTCGGTCCGGCTCCTGCTCGACCGGGTCAAGGAAGAGCGCGGCCAGTTGGACGTGTTCGTCCACCACGCCGTATCGCCGGACCTCACGCCGTTGCTCAACATCGTGGAACCGCTCGCCAAGGCTCTTGTCGACGGCGGCCGCGTGGTCATCGCCGGCTACACGGTGACGCCGGTCCACGGCGTCATCCGGACGCTGGCGCTGGAAATGGCCTGGTACAAAGTCGCGGTGAACGCCGTCGTCACCACCGTCGTCGACAACGGCCCCATGAACATCGACCCGGACCTGGTGGACCGGCTCGCGATCAAGAGCCCGTCGGGTCGCGTCACCCTGCCCCAGGACATCGCGAACGCCGTCTCGTTGCTCTGCACCGACGAAGCCGCGTGGATCCAGGGTCAGGTGATCACCGTCGACGGCGGTCTGGAACTGCTGGAGCGGTGGGGCGAGACGCGCTGAGTCGCGTCACCGCGCAGACTCCAGGTCCCGCTTCAGGGACCGAATCGCTTGTACCGCTTTGTGCTCGGGTCCTGCTCGAGTCGTCCCGGTTCTCGATTCGGTCCCTGAGCGATCTGTGAGCGCGCGGTGACCCCAAGTCATCCACCGATTGCGCTTATTAATTGCTCCTAGCGCATTCGGAGTAACGCTGGGCGCAGCCGGACTCAATGCTTGTCCTGCATGGTCACCGAGTGTAAGACTCAAAATGGTGACCTGGGGGCAAGCAAGGGGGTCGGATGATCAGAGTGCTACTAGCCGAGGACGTGCAAATGGTCCGCGGTGCTTTGGTCGCCTTGTTGAATCTCGAACCGGATATTGAGGTCGTCGCGTCCGTCGCGACGGGTGACGAAATCATCTCCGCAGTGGAGAAGAACAAACCGGACGTGGCGGTGCTCGACATCGACCTGCCCGGTATGGACGGCCTTTCCGCCGCCACCGTCATCCACGACACCGCTCCGGAGACGCGCACTCTCATTCTCACGAGCCTCGGCAGACCGGGCACTCTGCGCCGCGCGCTCAACGCACGAGTCAACGGGTTCATCCTCAAGGATGCTCCGGTCGGAGAACTCGCCGACGCCATTCGCGGCGTCTCGATTGGGCGGCGCGTGATCGACTCGCAACTCGCGCTTTCCGCGTGGGACACCGACGAGTGCCCGCTGACACCTCGCGAACTCGAAGTGCTGAGACTCGCATCGGACGGCGCGGACGCCATGGAGATCGCCACGACGCTGTTCCTGTCGGTGGGCACGGTCCGCAACTACCTGACGGCGGCGACGGCCAAGCTCGACGCCCGCAACCGGGTCGACGCGGTCCGCATCGCCCGCAAGTCCGGCTGGTTCTGACCTCGCTCGTGCTGCCCGTCCTGATCTTCGCCTGACCCTTGCAACGACTCTTTTGCCGACGAAGTCCAAAGAGTCGTTGCTAAGGTCCAGGTCAGGAGGCTGCGCAAAGATCGTCTGCGGGGTGAACGGCGGCAGAGCCCTGGGAGCTACGGCTTCGGGGCGGCGGCCGGGATGGCGGCGTGGACGTGGAACGAGCCGTCGCCGATGTGGCGGGCCGTGAAGGTGCCGCCGGCGGCCTTGACGCGTTCGGCCTGGTTGCGGACGCCGTTGCAGTCGGCTGAGACCGGGCGGGCGGCGGCTCCGTCGTTGATGACGTCGAGCAGGATCGTGGTGCCCAGCTGGTGCACGCCGATGGTGCAGGTGCTGGCGTCGCTGTGGCGCAGGACGTTCGTGACGGCCTCGCACAGGACGGCGGCCAGAACGGTCTCGATCGGCTCCGGGAGCGGGTCGTGCGCCAGTTCGACGCGGACGTCGATGTTCGACGCCGCCAGCATCGCCTTGGCCGAGTCCGAGGTGTCCGCCAGGGACAGCGGGCGGTAGGCGCGGGCCAGGGAGCGCACGTCGGCCAAGGCGTGGTGGGTGATGTCCAAGATGTCGGTGATGTGCTCCTGCATGAACTCCCAGCCGTGGTCCGGGCGGTCGGCGACGATCCGGTGGGCCAGTTCGCTCTTGAGCTTGATGGCGCTGAGGCTGTAGCCGAGCAGGTCGTGCAGGTCGCGGGCCACGCGGACGCGTTCGGCGGTCACGGCGGCGGTCGTGGTGACCGTGATGTCCGGGACGGCGATCTCCGGGCTTGCTGGGGTGGGGGACGGCGGCAGGCCGGGGGCGGCGGGCCAGTCGCGGTGGGTCGCGAAGCCCGTGGCCAGGCCCGCGAGGAGCAGGGCGGTGGCCGCGGTGGCCATCATCGCCTCGCCGTGGACGGCTTGGGCCAAGCCGGTGGCGAGCACGGTCAGGACGAAGACCGACCAGCCGAAAACCGGGCGCAGGACCAGCAGGGCGTTGCCGGCCACCAGGCCCGCGACGCCCGCCCAGGAATGGCCGAAGAGGACGTAGGGCAGGACCAGCAGTGCCGCCTGGGCTGCCAGTGCGAGGTGCCGGCGCAGTGCGCTCAGAGGCCGGAAATACGACACTTGCAGCAGGACAAGTACCGCTAAATCAATGACCGACACCGCCAATTCGGTGACTTCGCCTGCGAGAAGTAGTGCGCGGGTCAGGTCGGTCAGGCAGACCGCAGCGAAGACCGCGACGATGACCGCGCGGTATCTCGGTATCGCAGGCGAAGCATTCACGTGCCCCCCAAGAGCAACCGCTCCAGAGCAAAATCTGGGAGTCAACGCCGGTCAAAGACCTCGCACGACGCGCGCCCAGGCCGAATACTAGACATGCGAAGGCAGTTCGGGACGGCAACTGAATCGGTTCAGAATGTGAACTCGCATTGACTCGCCACTCAATGTCACGCCAATGGACGAGTATTTGTGGCTAACGGTCACGGCATGTGTTCGTGCGATTACCGGACGGGACGGTTTGGGTTCGTCCGAGTATATGAATATCTCACGCCGGGCGCAGTAGATCGCCATCTGAGAGTCATGCCCGCATACGTGGCGTTCGATAGCCCCGCTCAGGTGAACTTGGTGGCACGACCAAGTCGTCCGCCGCTGAGCAGGGGAGCTCCAATGGAGATCAAGGTTCTTGGACCGCTGGAGGCACGGGAGAACGGCGTCTCGATCGCGCCGAGCGCGGTGAAGCCCAGGCAGGTGCTCTCGCTGCTCGGACTGCAGGCAGGACACGTCGTGACGGTCCCGACGTTGATCGAAGAGCTTTGGGGAATGACACCGCCACGCAGCGCACTCACGACTCTGCAGACGTACGTGCTGCAGGTCCGCCGGCGCATCGAGGCGGCCATGCCGGGGGAGGGTCCCGGTGTCGCGAAGAACGTCCTGGTGACCCGCTACGGCGGCTACATGCTGGACGTTCCGCCGGAGAGCGTCGACGTCCGCAGCTACGAGCGGCTCGCGAGTGCGGGTCAGCGGGCGTTCGAGATCGGCGACCTGGAGTCGGCCAGCAGGTTGCTGCGCAGCGCCGCCGAGGTGTGGCGCGGACCGGTGCTCGTGGACGTGCAGATCGGCGTCCGGCTCGGCATGGAGGTCACCCGGTTGCAGGAGAGCCGTCTCGGCGTGCTGGAGACCCGCATCGAGGCCGACCTGCAGCTGGGCAAGCACCAGTCGCTGCTGTCGGAGCTGTCGGTGCTCACCGCGCAGCACCCGATGCACGAGAACCTGTGTGCGCAGTACATGCTCGCGCTCTACCGGGCGGGACGGCAGTGGAAGTCGCTGGAGGCCTACCAGTCGCTGCGCGACACGCTGATCGAGGAGCTGGGGCTTGAGCCGTCCGAAAGGCTGCGTCAGTTGCAGCGGGCGATCCTGAGCTCCGAGCCGTCGCTCGACAAGCCGTTGTCGCCCCGCCAGCTGGAGCGCCAGCTCGCGGGCTGAGATCCGTTCGGGAGCAACCGTGGATACCACCGGTGCAGGTGCGTTGATCAAGGCGCTCGAGGACGTCGGCTGCGAGGTGATCTTCGGGATGCCGGGCGGGGCGATCCTGCCCGCGTACGACCCGCTGTACGACTCGAAGATCCGGCACGTGCTGGTGCGGCACGAACAGGGCGCCGGGCACGCCGCCCAGGGGTACGCGCAGGCGACCGGACGAGTGGGCGTCTGCATGGCGACGTCGGGGCCGGGAGCGACGAACCTCGTGACGCCGCTCGCGGACGCCTACATGGACTCGGTGCCGATCGTGGCGATCACCGGCCAGGTGGCGAGGTCGGTGATCGGGACGGACGCCTTCCAGGAGGCGGACATCCGCAGCATCACGCTGCCGATCACCAAGCACAGCTTTCAGGTGCACGACCCGGCCGACATTCCGCGGGTGATCGCCGAGGCGTTCATGCTCGCGTCATCGGGGCGGCCGGGCCCGGTGCTGGTGGACCTGCCCAAGGACGTGCTGGCCACCGCCACGACCTACACACCGCCGAAGCTCGCCCTGCCGCCGCGCCCGGTGCTCTCGCCGGTCCAGATCCGCAACGCCGCCCAGCTCATCGGTTCGTCCAAGCGGCCGGTGTTCTACGTCGGCGGCGGCGTGATCCGCAGCGGCGCGGCGCAGGAGCTCCGGAAACTCGCGGAGAGGACCGGGATCCCGGTCGTCACCACGCTCATGGCCCGTGGCGCGTTCCCCGACTCGCACCCGCTGCACCTGGGCATGCCCGGCATGCACGGCACGGTGCCCGCGGTCGCCGCACTGCAGCGGGCCGACCTGCTGATCGCGCTCGGAACCCGGTTCGACGACCGGGTCACCGGGTTGCTGCCGGAGTTCGCCCCGCACGCCGCGGTGATCCACGCCGACATCGACCCCGCCGAGATCTCCAAGAACCGCAAGGCGGACGTCGGCATCGTCGGCGACTGCCGCGACGTCATGGCAGCGCTCTCAGCGGTGATAACGCGAAAAACCGACCTCACGGAGTGGTGGAACTACCTCGGCGGCCTGGTCACGACCTACCCGCTCGGCTACGACTGGCCGGCGGACGGCATGCTCGCGCCGCAGTACGTGATCGAACGCATCAGCAAGCTCGCGGGTCCTGAGGCCATCTACACCGCGGGTGTCGGCCAGCACCAGATGTGGGCGGCGCAGTACGTGAGGTACGAACGCCCCGGCTCGTTCATCAACTCCGGCGGCGCGGGCACGATGGGCTTCGCGGTGCCGGCGGCGATGGGCGCGCAGACCGGCGCACCGGACCGCACGGTGTGGGCCATCGACGGCGACGGCTGCTTCCAGATGACCAACCAGGAACTCGCGACGTGTGCCGCCGAAGGCATCCCGATCAAGGTCGCGATCATCAACAACGGCAACCTCGGCATGGTCCGCCAGTGGCAGACCCTGTTCTACGAGGGCCGGTACTCCAACACCCGGCTCGGCACCCACCAGCGCCACCCCGACTTCGTGAAGCTCGCCGACGCGCTCGGCTGCGTCGGGCTGCGGTGCGAGGACCAGTCCGAAGTGGACGGGACCATCCTGGAGGCGATGGCGGTCCGCGACCGGCCCGTCGTCGTCGACTTCGTGGTGGGTCAGGACGCCCTGGTCTGGCCGATGGTCGCCGCGGGCACGGGCAACGACGAGATCATGGCCGCACGGGGCATCCGGCCCCTGTTCGACGAGGAAGAGTGATGACCAGACATTCGCTTTCCCTTCTCCTGCGCAACGAACCGGGCGCGCTGGCACGGATCGTCGTGCTGTTCTCCAGCCGCGGCGTCGACGTCGAGTCGCTGAGCCTCGCGCCGGCCGAACGGGGTGACCTCTCCCGCCTGGACGTCATCGTCGACCTGCAGCCGGGACGCACCGTCGTCCAGCTGATCAAGCAGCTCGGCCGGGTCGTGGACGTCAAGAACGTCGTCGACCGCACGCACGACGAGGCGATCGAGCTCGGCGCCTAGCAACGCACGAAGGAACGGCCGCCCCGGAGGCTTGGGGCGGCCGTTCCTTTTTGTGCGCCTGAGAGATTCCGGGCTCTCAGGCGGCCTTCGGGATGTGCTTCTCGATGACGCGGGCGTACGTCTCCAGCGTCTCGCCGGGCGAAGGACCGTCCAGCGCCTTGTGGATGCCCTCGGCGATGTCGCCGTGGCGGTGCAGGTCGGCGTGGGTCAGCGTGACCTTCGTCGTCGTCGGGCCGACGACCTCGAAGTCCACCTTGATGAACGAGGCCTTCTCGTCGTCGAAGATCGGCTGCCAGTAGGGGCCGACCCGCCACGTCATGACGAGGCGCTTCGGCGGGTCCCACTCGGTGATGGTGCCCCAGGCGATCTCCTCGCCGTCCGCGCCGCGCTCGAAGTAGCGCCCGCCGACGAACGGTTCGATCGTGATGGCCTGCCGGTCCTTCACGAACACGTGCGACTCCGGCCACCACTCGATCGGCTTCGACGCGAAGATCGCGAACGCCTGCTCGATCGTCGCCTCGACCGTCACCGACTTGGCGACATCGGGAGTTGAGGCCATGTGGCCCTCCTCGCGAAATAGAAAGGGAGATGTCTCGCAAGACCGTGCCTGGTTCGTCTCAACCTCACCTGGAACCGCGGTCGAACCAGGACGGCTCGACCGGATGTCCAGCGGGCGCACCCATATTCGCGGGTAGCGAAACCGGCAGACCGAGGAGTTGTCGTGCCCCCAGTCAATGTTGCGGTCCACATCGAGGTCCAGACGTTCTACGCCCAGCAGATGCGGCTGCTCGACGCGCTGGACGTGGAGGGCTACGCCCAGACGTTCACCGAGGACGGGGTCACCGACCACGCCCACCGGAGCGAGAAGGTCGAGGGCCGGGCGGCCCTGATCGCCGGCGCCAGCGCCGCGCTGCCCCGTTACAAGGGCGTCGCCGTGCGGCACTGGAACGACCACTACCTGATCGAAGAGGTCGATGAGAACACCCTGAACGTCAGCTACGCGTCGCTCGTCACCCGCACGACCGCCGAGGGCGTGGTCAGCTTCGAGCCGACCTTCTCCATCGAGGACGTGCTCGTGCGCATCGACGGGAAGCTCTACACCAAGTCCCGCACGATTCACCGCGACCTGCCTGTTCAGGCTGCGTGAAGCTCATCAGGAGGTGACGAGGTGACTGCTCAAAACACCGGGCTGGCCGCAGCCGCGGAGAAGGTGAAGCTGATCGCCGCGGAACACGCGGCCGAGGCCGACGCCACCCGCAGGCTGGCTCCCGAGGTCGTGGAGGCACTGCGCGAAGCCGGGTTCGCGCGGCACTTCGTCGCCGCCGCACGTGGTGGCTCGCAAGGGTCCTTCGCGGAACTGACCGAGGCCGTCCTCACCGTGGGCCAGGGCTGTTCGGCCACGGCGTGGTGCGCGTCGCTGTCGGCGTTGTCGTCGCGGTTCGCGGGGTTGTTGCCGCAGCAGGGCCACGACGAGATCTGGGCGGACGGCCCGGACACGTTCGTCGTGACCGGCCAGCCGCCCATGGGCAAGGGCGCCGTCGTGGACGGAGGGCACCGGCTCAGCGGCCGGTGGGCCTACGTCAGCGGTGTGGACTTCGCCGACTGGGCGTTGCTGTGCGGGATGATCGGTGCCGAAGGCCGCTTCTTCGCGCTGCCGCGCAAGGACTTCACCGTCCTCGAAACGTGGGACAGCGTCGGCATGAAGGCCACCAGCAGCCACTCCGTCGTGGTGGACGACGTCTTCGTGCCGTCGCACCTCTCGTTCGACCGGGCGGATCTCATCACCGGCACCAGCTGGTCCCCGGTGCCGAGCCACAACGTCCCGTTCCAGGCGGTCGGCGGCCTCACGTTCGCCGCTCCGGCCGTCGGTGCGGCGATGGGGGCACTTGACGCGTGCGTCGCGGTGCTGTCGGGGAAGAAGCAGTCCGTGACGTCCGCGGTCGACCTGGTCCGCGCGTCGGGCCAGATCGAGTCGGCGAAGCTGCTCGTGGAGCAGAACGCCAAGGTGCTCGACGACCGCGAGTTCACCCCGGCCGCGATGGCGCGCAACGAGCGCAACGTCGCCTACGCGGCCGAGGTGCTGGTCGACGCGGCCGGCGGCCTGGTGCGGGCCGCTGGTACCAGTGGACTCGCGGAAGGCGGTGCGCTGCAACGGTTCTGGCGTGACGTGGTGAGCTGCTCCAGCCACGTCGCGCTGCGGTACGAGACCGCGTCCGTGCGCACCTATCCGGCGTCGCTGTACGGCTGACCCGGAATCGACAGGCCCTGGTGCCCACCTCCCCGGCACCAGGGCCTTCGGCATGCGCCCGAAACGCTCCGCCGCGACCTGACCGGGACTCAAGCGGAGGGGATCACCCTGGGGGGCATCGACCGGCAGTCGTTTTTTCAGGCAGGAGGTGGGACCTCGTTCAACTCGACCGGCATTCCGCCACACCGAGTAGTCCTGAGCCATCGCCTGTCGTGCGCAGCGAAATCAAGTCCTCTGAGGAGAAATCGTGACCTCCACCAACACCAACCACGACCTGGAGTCGCCGTCGGCGACTGCCGGCGCGCAGGCGGCTCCGGTCGTTGACGCGCCGGCGGCCGATCCGCGTCGCTGGATCGCGTTCATCATCATGACCGTCGCGACGTTCATGGACATGCTGGACGGCAGCATCGTCAACGTCGCGCTTCCCGCGATCCAGCACGGCATGGGCGCGAGCTTCGTGCAGCTGCAGTGGATCACCGCCGGTTACGTGTTCGCGTTCGCGCTCACACTGATCACCGGTGGCCGTCTCGGCGACATCTACGGACGTCGCAAGATGTTCCAGCTCGGCGTGCTCGGCTTCGTCGTCACGTCGTTCCTGTGCGGTATCGCCACCAACCCCGAGATGCTCGTGGCCTCCCGCCTCGCGCAGGGTCTCGCGGCCGGTCTGATGGTCCCGCAGGTCATGTCGATCATCCACGTCACCTTCCCCGACAAGGAGAAGGGCGCGGTCTTCGCCATCCAGGGCACCATCGGTGGTCTCGCCGCAACGATCGCACCGCTCGTCGGTGGCGTGCTCGTCGCCGCGAACATCTTCGACTGGGGATGGCGGACGATCTTCCTGGTCAACGTCCCGATCGGCATCATCGGCTACGTCCTCGGCTGGAAGTACATCAACGAGTCGAAGGCGCCGAGCCGCATCAGGCTCGACCTGATCGGTGTCGTCATCGCGACGCTGAGCCTCACTGCCCTGCTGTTCCCGCTGACCTTCGGCCGTGAGATGGACTGGCCGGCGTGGGGCTTCGTGCTGATGGCCGCCTCCGTGGTCGGCTTCATCGGCTTCGTCGCCTACGAGCGCGCCAAGCAGCGCAAGGACGGCATGCCGCTCGTGCCGCTGAGCCTGTTCAAGTCCCGCAGCTTCTCCGCGGCCCTCGCGCTGATGCTGGGCATGTTCAGCTTCACCGGCATGTTCATGCTGGCGCTCTACCTGTTCCTGCAGGAGGGTCTCGGCTTCTCGCCGCTGCGGACCGGTGTCACGCTGCTGGCGTTCTGCGTCGGTGCCTTCATCACCGCGTCGGCCTCGGTCATCGCGCTGGTGCCGAAGTTCGGCCGCGCCGTCCTGCAGGTCGGTGCCGTCGTGATCGCCGTGGGTGTCGCGGTGATGCTGCTGACGATCAGCCCCGACATCACCAGCTGGGGCCTGGTGCCCGGGCTGCTGCTGATCGGTCTCGGCTTCGGCATGACCGCCACCCCGATCGCGCTGTTCGCACTGCAGGAGGTGCCGCACGAGGACGCGGGTGCGGCATCCGGCCTGATCAACACGAAGCAGCAGCTCGGTTTCGCGGTCGGCATCTCGATCGTGACTCTGGCGTTCTTCGCTCCGCTGGCCTCCAACGGCGCGAGCAACGCGGAGTCGCTGGCACCGCAGGTCCGCCAGGAACTGGTGGCCGCCGGTGTCGCCGACGCCAAGGCCACCGAGCTCGCGGGTGCCTTCCAGTCCTGTGCCGCCACCACGTTGGGTGGCAAGCCGGACGCGGCGGCGTGCGCGGCGGTCCAGAACGACCCGCAGGCCAAGGCGATCGCCGACAAGTACACGCACGAGGCGGCGGGCCAGTCCTTCACGGACGCGTTCCGCACCACGCTGTACGTCGGCTTCGGCTTCGCCGCCCTGGCGCTGCTGCTCGCCTCCTTCCTGCCTCGCTGGCTGAAGCAGGAGGAGTGGGGCGCGCCGGCCGAGGAAGCCTCTGAGGAGGGTTCCGAGGAGACCGCGAAGGCGTAGTTCTTCCCAGCTGGAAACCCCGAGGCCCCAGGCGATCCGCCTGGGGCCTCGGTGCTCGTTCCCAGTACGTCAGAAGGCCCCTCGCGGATTGCGAGGGGCCTTCTGGGGTGGAGGCTCAGATGCGGAACGCGGCGCCCTCGATGTCGACGGGGCCCTGCCACGGGGTGCCGTCGTTCATGTCGATGTAGGTGTGCGCCTTGGTGTTGAACTTCTTCTTGTTGGTGCTGATCTTGCCGAGATGGCTCGCGTTGATCGAGCCGACCGGGTTGCCGTTCGCGTCGCGGTGGGCGTGGTGCGTGATCCAGAAGCTGAACTGGCCGTCCTTGGCCATCGTCCAGATCCCCCGGCCCTCGAGGTGGTCGGGGTAACCCGGCTTGGTCTCGCAGTGCAGCTGGTAGTCGGCGGTGAAGTCGCAGAACAGTGGTGTGAGCAGCGGGGGTTCCTCGATGTGGATGGTGACGGTGAGGTCCCAGCGGCCGACGAGTGCCGTGTCGTAATTGGGCTTCGCGGTGGCACCAGCGGCGGCGACGACGGGGGTGGCCAGCACGCAGGCGGCCACGGCGGCGATTGCCTTCTTGCGGACGTTCATGGGGATGCGCCTCCGGTGAGGTGGGCAGCGGACGCGCTGAGTGTTGTTCGGGCAGCTCAAACACCCCTGTAGCGCCAGTTGTGACCCGAGCTGGTTTCGAGGCGGGTTGCGGAGGATGGGCGAAATGAGAGGAGCTGGCGCATGTCTGCAACGGTGACCGACGCGTTCCGCTGCCGGGCGGCCAGAACGCCTGACGCGGTGGCGCTGTCCGCGGACCAGGGGTCCCTGACCTATGCCGAGCTGGACAGGTGGTCGGACGCCCTGGCCGGTGAGCTCGTCGAGTCCGGGGTGCGGCACGGGGACCGGGTGGCGGTGTGCCTGGAACGGTCGCCGCAGCTCGTCGTGGCGCTGCTGGGAGTGCTCAAGGCCGGCGCGGCGTACGTGCCGATCGACCCGGAGGACCCCGAGTCACGGGTCTCCATGATGCTGGCGGACGCCGACGTGTCGCTGGTGATCGGCCAGTTCTTCGCCGGCTTCACGGCGATCAGGGTGCCACCGCCCGCCGGCCGGTCCACTGTGGAGCTCCCGGCGGTCGCTCCGGAGGACCTCGCCTACCTCATGTACACCTCGGGGTCGACGGGCAGGCCGAAGTCGGTGATGGTCGAGCACCGCAACATCACCAACCTCGTCACCGGGCCGAACTACGTCGACATCACGCCTGGGGACCGGATCCTGCAGCTCGCACCGGTCGCGTTCGACGCCGCCACGTTCGAGATCTGGGGCGCGCTGCTCAACGGCGCCCGCGTCGTGCTCGCCCCGCCCGGTGTGGTGCAGGCGGAGGAGCTCGGCGACCTGTTGCGGTCCAACGAGATCAGCGTCCTGTGGCTGACCGCGGCGCTGTTCCACCGGCAGATCGACGTCGACGTGGCCGCGTTCAAGGGCCTGCACACCGTGATGACCGGCGGGGACGTCGTGTCCGTCCCGCACGTGCGGCAGTTGCGGGAGGCAGTGCCGGAGCTGCAGATCGTCAACGGCTACGGGCCCACCGAGACCACGACGTTCGCGACCTGCCACCGCATCGGCGCGGACGAGGACCTGAGCGGCGCCGTGCCGATCGGCACGCCACTGCAGAACGTCGAGGTCGTGGTCGTCGACGCGGACGGGAAGCCCGCGGTGGCGGGCACACCGGGGGAGTTGTGGATCGGTGGCGCGCAGGTGGCGCGCGGCTACTGGAAGCGGCCGGACCTCACGGACGAGAAGTTCGTGCGCGGCAGCTGGAACGGCGTGCGCTACTACCGCACCGGCGACCAGGGACGGGTGCGCGCGGACGGCGTGGCCGAGTTCCTGGGCCGGATCGACGACCAGTTCAAGCTGCGCGGGTTCCGGATCGAACCGGGCGAGGTCGAGAACGCGCTGACCGAGCACCCGCAGGTCCGCACCGCCGCGGTCAGCCTCCGCGCGCACCCCAGCGGTGACCGCAGACTGATCGCGTGGGTCGTGAAGTCCGGTGAGGAGCTGGACAAGCGGGCACTGAAGGCCCACATGCGCGCGACGATGCCCGAACACATGGTGCCGGCCGGGTTCGTCGTCGTGGACGAACTGCCGATCACGAACAACGGCAAGACCGACCGCAAGGCGCTGCCGGAACCGGACTGGAGCTCGAAGTCTCTTTACGTCTGAACCCACGCCGAAGGGGCGGGCTCACGAGGAGCCCGCCCCTTTCGCGTTCCTAGACCCAGGACGGAACTTCGAGGATCTCGATCACGGCCGCGGTCCAGACGTACCCCGCGCCGGAGGACTGCAGGACGACCAGGTCACCCGGCCGCGGGTCGCGCTCGGCCAGCACGTGGTCGAGTCCCAGTGCGATGTCCGCGGTGCCGACCATGCTGTACTGCTTGGCCCAGTCGTACGTGGTGGAGGCGCGGTCGACGCCGAGCAGTCCGCAGATGCCGTGCGTGACGATGGTCTCCGCGAGCTGCTGGTGCAGGAAGAAGCGAGCGTCGGCGAGTTCGATCTCCGCCTCGTACAGCGCCATCTTGAGCGAGTGCCGCACTCCGCCGCCGATGCGCGAGATCATGTCGTCGAGGTCGACGTCGGCGTTCTGCAGGAAGTCCTCGACGCCGCTGTTGAGCTGCAGGGTCTGGCCGTCCGCGAACGGCCCCGTGGTCCACTCCTGGTAGCCGCGCGACATCTGCTCGAGCGTCGAGTCGGCGTGCGAGTGGATCGAGCGGATCCGGGCGAAGCCGGAACGGTTCGACAGGACGAACGCCCCCGCGCCGTCGCCGTTGACGTTCTGCTTCTCCGAGGCCCACCGGTCGAAGTAGGGCAGGTGGAACGCGTCGCCCGCGGTCACCAGCGCCGCCGGCAGGTCCCGGTGTGAAGAGAGGTACGAGGCGGCCAGGTCCACGGCGGCCATGAAGCCGTTGCAGCCCTGCTTGACCTCGAAGGCCGGTCCGGTGCCGCCGACGGTGTTGGCCTGCACGTAGCTCGCGGGCGTCCACAGGTCGAGGCCCTGGTGGGACAGGGAGGCGTGCACGGTCAGGCCGAAGTCGAGCGGGCTCAGGCCGGAGCGCTCCACCGCTTCCAGGCCGGCCCTCGCGGCCATGACGGGCCCGGTCTCACCGGGAGCGGCGACCCGCAGCTCCCGGTAGCCGTTCATGGCCTTCTTCTCTTCTGTGTACCGGCCGGCCGCGATGGCGTCGTCCACCGTCTCGACCTGCTCGGGCAGATATGTGCCCACACCGGCGATGTACAGGTCATTCCATCGCATCTCGAACTCCTAGGCTGCCTGGTCCAGCTGCTTGGCGACGGCGCGCGCCGTCGGGTCCTCGTAGAAGCTGCGCAACGGGACGCGGACGCCGTACCGCTCGTGGACCTGCTTGACCAGCTTCGACGCAAGCAGCGAATGGCCTCCCAGGTCGAAGAAGTGGTCGTCAGGCTCGATCCCCGGTACCCCGAGCACCTCCCCGAACAGATCGCAGAGCTCTGTCTCGCGTTCGGCCACGGCGTCCTCCCTGTCAGCTCATGAGTAACGAAAACTTTGCGTTACCCGGGTCGAGATGAGCTTGGGCCGCAACGGAAAGCCGCGCGTTCGAGCCGTTCTGAAGTTTGCGTCGAGGGAGGGCGCCCACGGTAGCGCGCGTCCGTCGCACGCAACCCGGATCAGGAGCCACACAGATGCAGACGTTCACTTCG
Organism: Lentzea californiensis; assembly: GCF_024648825.1. Lineage (GTDB taxonomy): Bacteria > Actinomycetota > Actinomycetes > Mycobacteriales > Pseudonocardiaceae > Lentzea > Lentzea californiensis. The sequence continues at coordinate 269,138 of NZ_JANBBE010000008.1, read as the reverse complement.
AAACGTTCGGCCTTCTTCGCGCGCACAGGAGCCATCACAGCCGTGGTCCTGCTTGCCCTGTCGGGCACGGTGACCGCGGCGCACGCGACCTGCACGCCGGTGGGCAACTGGACGGGGTACGTGACCCGGACGGACGGGGACCACCCGACCAAGCTGCAGTTCAAGGCCAACGGCAAGGTGTTCGTCACCAACGAGCAGAACACGACCACGCAGGGCACCTGGTGGTCGACCGGTGTCAACACGTTCCACTACAAGTTCCGCGGGGAGAAGGTCTACGACGAGAACGGCGCCTACTTCGCGTACGTCGACTTCGACCAGGATGCAGTCCAAAGTGGACCGAACAACTTCACCAGCTCCGGCCCGTCCACGTTCTTCCTCGCGGACGGCACGAACCTGGGCACGTCCGCGATCACGTTCACGATGGCTCGCGTCTAGAACGCGCGCGGACGGAGCCGGGACGGGTCCGCCGCCCTCGTCCCGGCTCCGGGTCCGCGCGGGTCACACCAGGAACGAGGCGTGCTCTTCCACCCACTGGCGGAACGTGCGGGCGGGCTTGCCGGTGACCCGCTCGGCCGTGGCGCTGGTGTCCGCGACGACACCGACCGCGGCCTCCCACTGGTTGAGCAGCGAGGTCAGGACGGGCGGCGGCACGAAGTTGCTCATCTGCGCCTCACCCTCCTCGCGCGTCAGCCCGTTGATCACGAGCTTGCGCCCGAGCACCTCGCCGACGATCTCCAGCTCCTGGCGGAACGTCAGCGACTCGGGACCGGTGAGGTCGACGATCTCGTCCTGCAGCTTCTTCTCCGTCAACGCGACCACGGCCACGTCGGCGATGTCGTCCTCGTGCACCGGGGCCACCTGCGCCTCGGGGAAGACCTGGTCGATCGTGTCGCCCTGCTGCAGCGAGTAGCTCCAGCCGAACGCGTTGCTCATGAAAGCGCCGGGCCGCAGGATCGTGTAGTTCAGACCCGAGCCGACCACGGCCTCTTCGACGAGCACGTGGTGGTGCGCCAGCGGGTCCTGGTCGGCACCCGGCAGGCCGACGGTGTTCGACGACAGCAGCACGATCTGCTCGACGCCGGCCTTCTCGGCCTCGTCGAGGAACTTCACGATGCCGTCCGGCTCCGCGTAGAGCAGCACCTTGGAGACACCGGCGAGGGCCGCGACGAAAGTCTCCGGGTCGTTGAGGTCGAGCGCGACGGTCTCCACACCTTCTGGGACGTCGAGTTCCGCGGGGTTCCGGCCGGACGCGCGGAGGCTGTGACCCGCCGCGTAAAGCCGCTGGAGCACGCGACGGCCTACGTTGCCGCGCGCCCCGGTGACGAGGATGGTCATGTGAATCTCCCGGACTGGGTGGGTCGCCTGGAATGGGCGATCACGCTCAGCGTTCACCCGGTCACTCGAACGGCACTAGACCGTGCTTCAGGCCGAGGCTCCTAACCTGCGGAAACAATCCCCAGAGTCGCGAGGAGCGCACGGTGGTTTCCTTTCCCGTTCCCGGATCCAGCTACCGCGGTCCGGCGCCGGAGTTCGCCGGGTTCCGCGCGTCGAGCCCTGTCGTGCGCCTGCCCGCGAACGGCGGCGGTCACTGCTGGATCGTCACCACGCAGGACTCGGTCCGCGTGGTGCTCGACGACGTGCGGTTCTCCCGTGCGGCGTCCTACGAACCGGCGGCGCCGACCTTTCCCGGACTGTTCCAGGCGCCGCCCGGAATGATCATCTCGCTCGATCCGCCCGCCCACACGAGACTGCGCGACCTCGTCTCGCAGGCGTTCTCGGCCGACCGGATCGAGTCCATGCGACCGAGAATCCGGCAGCTGGTGACAGAGTTGCTGGACCAGGCCGACGAAGAAGCCCTCGAGGGACCGGTCGACCTGCTCGGCAAGTTCACGTTCCCCCTGGCGATCATCGCGATCAGCGACCTGCTGGGTGTGCCCGCCGGCGACCGCGACACGTTCGCACGGCTGATCCGCGAGTTCGCCGCCGTCGACGCGCCGGAACTGGCGGCCGCGGCGGGCGAGCAGCTCGGCGAGTTCATGGCCGGGCTGGTGTTCGGGAAGATGGCGGCACCCGGCGACGACGTGCTGTCGGCGCTGACCGAGGCGCGGATCGGCGACGACAAGCTGGAGGTCGGCGAACTCATCGGCCTCGGATACACGTTGCTGGGGGCCGGCGGCGACTCCACGGCCTGCCACCTGGCCAGCTCGGTCCTGACGTTGCTGGGGCACCACCGCGACACCTGGGTGCGGCTGGGGGAGCGGCCGGAGGAGGTGCCGGCGGCGGTCGAGGAGCTGCTGCGGTGGATCACGTTGTCCACCAACGACACGACGGGTCTGCCGCGGATCGCGACGGAGGACGTGACGTTGTTCGGGGTCACGATCCCCAAGGGCGACGCGGTGTTCGTGTCGACCAACTCGGCGAACCGGGACGAGACGCTGTTCACCGATCCGGACACGCTCGACTTCACCCGGACCGACAACGCGCACCTCGCGTTCGGCTACGGCATCCACCGGTGCCTCGGTGCCCCGCTCGCCCGCATCGAGCTGACCACGGCGTTCGAGGAGCTGACCCGGCGCTTCCCGGCCGCGCGGCTCGCCGTCGCCGAGGAGGACCTGGAGTGGCAGCGGGCCGACATGAACCACCGGCTCGTCGCGCTGCCGGTCGACCTGCACGGCAAGGGTTTCTGAAACGCAAGAAGGCCCCCGGGACGGCCGGGGGCCTTTCGCTGTGGGGACTACTTCTTGCGGGGAACGGCGAGTGCTGCCAGCGCGCCGCAGAACGTGAAGGCGGCGGCGCCGAGCAACGCGAGCCCGTAGCCGGAACCGAGCGAGTGCCGCAGCGGTTCGCCCTGAGCCAGCAACGAGTCCGCGCGGGCCGACGACATCGTCGCGAGCACGACCAGGCCGATCGCGCTGCCCATCTGGCGGATCGTGTTGAGCAGACCGGACGCGAGGCCCGCCTGCTCGCGCGGCACACCGGAGGTGGCGGCGTTGGTGGTCGCGTTGAGCACCGCGCCCATTCCCAGGCCCAGCAGGGTGGTCGGCACCAGGATCGAGCCCAGGAACGTCGAGGTCTCGTCCGCTGTGGACACCCACAGCAGGCCGACGGTCGCCGTCAGCAGACCGGCGATCAGCACCGGCCGCGGGCCGATCTTCGGCACGATCCTCGCCACGCCGAACCCGCCCAGCGCGATGCCGATCGACAGCGGCAGGTAGCCGAGACCGGTCTGGAGTGCGCTGAAGTCCATCACCTGCTGCAGCACCAGGGTCAGGAAGTAGAAGGTGCTGAACAGCGCCGCGATCGCGAAGAACGCCACGATGTTCGTCGCGGTCACCGCGCGGTTGCGGAAGATGCCGAGCGGCATCAGCGGGTGGTCGGACACCGTCTGCTGGCGCAGGAAGAACGCGAACAGGACCACTGCCAGCGTCAGCGAACCGGCGACCTGCCATGAACCCCAGCCCAGTTCGTGCGACTGCGCGATGCCGTAGACCAGCGCCATCAGGCCGAGCGTCACGGTGAACGCGCCGGGGACGTCGAGGGCCTTGCGCCCGCCGTTGCTCGGAGTCTCCGGCACGGCGCTGCGGATCATGGCCACCAGCGCGATGCCGAGTGGCACGTTGATCAGCAGCACCCAGCGCCAGCCGAGCGACTCGGTGACGATGCCGCCGAGCAGCACGCCGGCCGCCCCGCCCGTGCCGGACACCGCGCTCCACCAGCCGAAGGCCTTCGCCCGGGCGGTGGGATCGCGGAACGTGGTGCCGAGCACCGTCAGCGACGCCGGTGCCATCACGGCCGCGCCCAGGCCCTGGAACCCGCGGGCCGCGATCAGGGCGCCGGGCGAGGTCGCCATGCCACCGACCGCGCTCGCGACCGTGAACAGCGCGGCACCGAAGAGGAACACCCGGCGCTGCCCGAACAGGTCGGCGAGCCGGCCGCCCAGCAGCAGGAAGCCGCACACCGCGATCGTGTATGCGCTGTTGACCCACTGCAGGTCGTGCCGTTCGAACTTCAGCTCCTCGAAGATCGAGGGCAGGGCGACGTTCATGACCGACGCGTCCAGCACGTTCATGAACTGCGCCAGGCAGCAGACGGCCAGCACCAGGCCGAGCTTGGTGCCCGGCTTGTCGAGAGTGGCCGTCATGAGCGCACCAGGCGGAAGAACGTCCGCAGCTCCTCGACGAGGACGACGGGGTTCTCCAGCGCGGGGAAGTGGCCGCCGGACGGCATCTCCTTCCAGTAGCGCAGATCGGTGAACCGGTGCTCCGCCCACGCCTTGGGCATCCGCGCGTCGGCCGGGAACACCGAGAAGCCGGTCGGCACGCCGACCTGGGTGAGCGGGGACTTGTTGTAGCTCTCCCAGTACAACCGGCCCGACGACGCGGCCGTGGCGGTGAACCAGCACACCGAGACCATGTCGAGGATCCGGTCACGGGAGATGATCTTCTCCGCGTCGCCGTCGTGGTCGCTCCAGGACCAGTACTTCTCACCGGCCCAGCCAAGTTGACCGATGGGGGAGTCGGTCAGCCCGTACGCCAGCGACTGCGGCTTGGTGTTCATCACCGCCGCGTACGCGGACTCCTTGGCGGCGAACTCCTTGAGCGCACCGAGTCCTTTGTAGTCCTCTTGTGTCAGCTGGACTTCCGCCTCGGGTGCCGGAGCGAACGGCATCACGAGGTGGATGGCCTCGACGTGGTCCGGCGCGATGTGGCCGAGGATGCCCGTGATGAACGAGCCCCAGTCGTTGCCGTGCGCGTAGAACTTGTCGTAGCCGGCGCGGCCCATCAGCGTGACGAACGACGCGGCGATGCGTTCCAGCGTCCAGCCGGTTCCGGTCGGCTTGTCGCTGAAACCGTAGCCGGGCAACGAGGGCGCGACGACGTGGAACGCGTCGGCCGGGTCCGGCGGGTTGGTGAGCGGTTCGATCACGTCGAGGAACTCCGCGACCGAACCGGGCCAGCCGTGCGTGAGCAGCAACGGCCGCGCCTGCGGGTGCGGGGAGCGCGCGTGCAGGAAGTGGATCCCGACGCCGTCGATCTCCGTCTTGAACTGGGGGATGGCGTTCAGCTTCGCTTCCGTGGCACGCCAGTCGTAGACGCCTGCCCAGTACTCGGCCAGTTCCTTGGCGTAGGCCAGCGGCATGCCCTGCGACCAGTCGTCCACGGTCTCCGCGTCCGGCCACCTGGTCGCTGCCAGCCGCCGGGTGAGGTCCGCCAGTTCGGAGTCGGGAACCTCGACCCGGAACGGCACGAGTGCAGTGTCCATGGCGCGAAGGTAGGTACGGGGGCTCAAATCCCGGTCGACATCCAGGTTTCGAGCCGCCTTCGAGGTGCGCGTAGCACTGTTCGGCGCGAGGCCAGGCCGAAGTAACCACCCCGGAGGTGTTCCCGTGCTGCCCCTTGAACTGGACGAGGAGTTCCCGTTCAGCGGTTCCTCCTACCGCGGCCCGGACCCCAAGTACGACGAGCTGCGCGCCGAGTGCCCCGTTGCCAAGGTACCCACCAACTCCGGCACGCCGACCTGGGTGATCACCAAGTACGAGGACGTCCGCGCCGGGCTCGCCGACTCCAGGCTGAGCCGCGCGTTGACGTGCGTCGAGGGTGCTCCCCAGGTCGGCGGCGCCATGACCACCACGCCCGAGATGATCATCTCGCTGGACGGCTCCGAGCACTCCCGGCTGCGCAAGCTGGTCATGGGCGCGTTCACCGTCCGCAAGGTCGAGGCCATGCGGGCGGGTGTGCAGAAGGTGGCCGACGAGCTGCTCGACGCCATCGAGCTCAAGGGCGCGCCGGTCAACCTCGTCGAGGCGCTGTGCGTTCCGTTGCCGCTCACGATCATCGGCGACCTGCTCGGCGTGCCGACCGACGACCTGAAGATCTTCGAGACGGACGCGCGGGCGTTCGCGACGTTCGACGAGAACGACCCCGAGGCGCCGATGCGCGCGTTCGGGCGGCTCGCCGGGTACGTCATGGGCCTGATCGCGCAGAAGCGCGAGAAGCCCGGCCAGGACATGCTGTCCGACCTGATCTCCGCGCGGGACAACGACGACAAGCTGAGCGAGCAGGAGCTGGTGACGTTCGCGTTCACCCTCATCGGCGCCGGCTTCGACACCGCCGCGAACCAGATCTCCAACTCCGTGCTGGCGTTGCTGCACGACCACCCGGACACGTGGCAGCGGCTCGTCGCCGACCCGTCGCTGATCCCCGCGGCCGTCGAGGAACTCCTGCGGCACGTCAACCTCTTCGCCACCGACACCACGGGTTTCCACCGCATCGCGGCGGAGGACCTGGAGCTCGGCGGGCAGAAGATCGCCAAGGGTGACGCGGTGTTCTTCGTGCTGTCCTCGGCGAACCGCGACGAGGACGTCTTCGAGAACCCCCAGCAGCTCGACATCGACCGCGCCTCGAACCCGCACATCGCGTTCGGGCATGGCGTGCACTACTGCCTCGGCAAGCAGCTGGGGCGCATGGAGATGGCGATCGCCATCGAAGGCCTGACCCGCCGTTTCCCGGACCTCCGGCTCGCCGTGCCGTACGAGGACCTGGCGTGGCACCAGGGCGAAATCAACCACTCACTCGTCAGCCTCCCCGTCACCTGGGGATAGATAAAGGAGAGCCATGAGCATCCCCGAGAAGCAGTGGGAGGTCAGGCTCGCCAAGCACGTCGAGGACGACCTGACCCTCGAGCACTTCGACGTCGTCGAGGTGGCCGTCCCCGAGCCCGGTGACGGTGAGGTGTTGGTGCGCGTCGACTACGTGTCGGTGGCCGCCGCCTTCAAGGAGTTCATGAGGTCCGACTGCCAGATCCCCGGTGTGCCGCCGTGGAAGGTCGGCGAACCGGCCGGTGCCGGCGGTGTGGGCACCGTGGTCAGGTCGAACAGCCCCGACCTGGAGGTCGGGGACCTGGTGCAGTCGTTCGGGCCGTGGCAGGAGTACTGGTCCGGGCCGGCGCAGCAGTTCATCAAGCAGAACCCGCACTACGTGCCCTCGCCGGTCTACTTCCTGTCGCAGGGGCCGACGGCCTACTACGGCATGGCGACCATCGCGCAGGCGGGCGAGGGTGACGTCGTGTTCGTCACCGGTGCCGCCGGCGGCGTCGGGTCGCTCGCGGGGCAGATCGCGAAGGCCCGTGGTGCCAAGGTGATCGGCTCGGCCGGCAGCCAGGAGAAGGTCGACTGGCTGGTGAACGAGCTCGGCTTCGACGCCGCGTTCAACTACAAGGACGGCCCCGTGGCCGACCGGCTGCGCGAGCTCGCTCCCGACGGCATCAGCGTGTTCTTCGACAACGTGGGCGGCGAGCAGTTCGAGGCCGCGATCCAGGCGGCCCGCCCGCACGCCCGCTTCGCGTTGTGCGGCGCTCTCGCCAACCAGAACGACGGCACGGCCGAGCACCCGCGGATCGACCTGATGACGGCGATCACGAAGCACCTGGAGATCCGCCCGTTCGCCTGCTACCACCTGCCGGAGCAGATCCAGGACTGGGTCGTCCACTTCGGACAGTGGCTGCAGGAGGGCAAGTTCGTCTTCCCGCACACGATCGTCGACGAGGGCGGGGTCAAGACCGCGCCGCAGGCGCTGCTGTCGCTGTTGGCGGGCAAGTACACCGGCAACGTGACGGTCAAGTTCTCCTGACGCGCGTGTTGTAGAAGGGGGCGCCTGTTCTGGCGCCCCCTTCGAGGTCATCCGAGCCTTTGCGCCGTGATGCGGATCGCGGCCTCGCGTGCTGTCGTGCCGTTCGCGAGGCGCACCACAGCGTTGCCGTTGCTGACGAACTCGTCGCCGCGCAGCACTGCGTCCTGCGCGATCTCGATCGTGCCTGGTGTCTCGGTCAGTTCCTCGTCGATCCGGTAGCTGAACGTGTCGGGGCCCGTCTGGGTCCACGTCCCGGATCCCCTTCCGCCCACGACGAGCATCGCTGTGCCGTCGCGCGCGAACTCGAACTCGCTCTCCGTGTGGCCACCGGGTCTGCCGACTCGGGCACGCCACCTGCCCACCGCAAGAGTTCCCATGCATCCCAGGGTTTCCGTCCCAGCTAGACCTGGACTCAAGGCTCAACCAGCAGGGTTGACGTCGACTGCCCTACCGAGTGGAAAGAAGCTGGAGGCGTCATGTCGGACGCACCATTTGCCGGACAGCAGGTCGTCGTGACGGGTGGGGGAACCGGCATCGGCCGCGCGGCGGCGCTGGCGTTCGCCGACCTCGGCGCCGGGAACGTGATCATCACAGGCCGCCGGGAGAACCGGCTCACCGAGGTCGTCGCACTGCACCCCGCGATCACCGCCGTCGTCGCGGACGTGACGACGGACGAAGGCGCGCAGAAGGTCGCCGACGCCGTGAAACTGGGCGGCGGCAAGGTGGACGTGCTGGTGCACAACGCCGGCATCTTCCGTTTCACGCCGGTCGCCGGGTTCGACCTCGCCACCGCGCGCGACGTGCTGGAGACCAACCTGGTCGGCCCGCTGGTGCTGACCGCCAAGCTGTTGCCGCAGCTGACTTCGCCGGGCGGCAGCATCGTGTTCGTCTCGAGCAACGCCGGGCACATCGCGGTGCCGGGCGGTGGCGTGTACGGCGCCAGCAAGGCGGCCGTGGACAGCCTCGTGCGCAGCTGGGCCCTCGAACTGGCCCCGCAGGGCATCCGCGTCAACGCGGTCGCCCCTGCCGCGGTGCGCACGGAGGTCTACTCCGCCAACGGTTTGAGCCCCGAGGAGGTCGAGGGCTACTTCGGCTTCCAGGCCTCGCAGACGCCGCTGGGGCGCACCGGCGAGGTCGACGACGTCGTTCCGTGGATCACCCGCTTCGCCGAGCCCGCGAGCTCGTGGGTCACCGGTCAAGTCATCACGCTCGATGGCGGCGCTGACCTGGCGTGAGCCAACTTCTCGACTAGGAGGAAGACCCAGATGACCAGCAGCGCCACCGAGCCAGGTGTGGACACGTTCCCGTACAAGCGCACATGCCCGTTCACGCCGCCCGCGCAGTACACCGAGATGGCCGAGGAAGACGTCGTCGAGGTGACGCTGACCGGGTCCGGGCTCCGGATCTGGACGATCAGCGGCTACCACACGATCAAGCAGCTCCTCACGGACCCGCGGATCAGCGCCTCGCGCAAGCACGACAACTTCCCGTTCTACTTCATCGCGCCGCCGGAGTTCCGCACCGAGACGTCGTTCATCGGCTACGACAACCCGGAGCACACCAAGACCCGGCGCAAGGCGGCCGTGACGTTCACCAACCGCCAGGTGAAGCGGCTGCGCCCGCGCATCCAGGAGATCGTCGACGAGTACATCGACAAGATCCTCACGATGACGCCGCCGATCGACTTCCACCGCGAGTTCTCGCTCGCCGTGCCGATGACCGTCATCTGCGAGCTGCTCGGCATCCCGCAGGACGAGCACGACTTCTTCATCGAGCACGGCACCTGTCTGCTCGGCGGCCACTCGACGCCCGAACAGCGCCAGGCCGCGATCGTCGAGGTGAACGCCTACGTCGACAAGCTGATCACGCAGAAGGAGCAGGAGCCCGGCGAGGACCTGCTCAGCCGCGCGATGGCCGAGTACGCCGCGTCCGGTGAGGAGTACACGCGCCGCGACCTGTTCAACATGATCCGCCTGCTGATGAACGGCGGCCACGAGACCACGGCCTCGATGCTGTCGCTCGGCACCGCCGCGCTGCTGGAGAACCCCGACCAGCTCAAGCTGCTGCTGGACGACCCCGAGGGCATGATCGAGCCCGCCGTCGAGGAGCTCGTGCGCCTCGCGACCATCGGTGACACCGCCATCCCGCGCGTCGCGCTGGAGGACATCGAGATCGGCGGCAAGACCATCAAGGCCGGCGACGGCATCCTGTGCCTCGGCCTCAACGGCAACCGTGACCCGGAGATCTTCCCGGAGCCGGAGAAGCTGATCCTGGAGCGCGGAACCCGCAAGCACCTCGGGTTCGGCCACGGCCTGCACCACTGCATCGGTGCCGACCTGGCGCGCCTGGAGATGCAGCTCGTGTGGTCGACGCTGTTCCAGCGCATCCCGTCGCTGCGGCTGGCCAAGCCGTTCCTGGAGATCCCTCGCAAGGAGGGCGCCGTGATCTACGGCCTCTGGGAGCTGCCGGTCACCTGGGACCTCCCCGCGGAGGACTGAGTTCTGGTACGCGAAAGGGGCCCCGCACTTCGGTGCGGGGCCCCTTTGCGTTGTGCCGTCAGTCCTTCGGGATGTTCGGGCGCTGCACGTGCCCGGGAACCCTGGTGTGCTTGCTCGCCGGCAGCGCGCCGTCGACGAGGTAGTCGTCGACCAGCGAGTCGAGGACCTCGTTGCCCGCCAGCCCGTACACCTCGTGGTCGCCGGAGTCCTCGACGAGGACGAGCGGGTGGTCCAGCAGCGCGGCCAGCTCGATGCCGCCCTCGACGCGGTCCATCGGGTCGCCGTCGGCCTGCACCACGAGACCCTTGGGGTAGCCGGGCTGCGCGAGCTTCGTCGGCGGCTCGAGGCTCTCGAACGTCCGGAACGCGCCGACCCACGGCTGGGCCCGCAGCACGCCGTAGCCGTACGGGTGCTGGGCGCGGTGCTTGCGGACGTCGGCGTAGTAGACCTCCAGGTCCTGCGGCCAGTAGGTCTCCAGCGTGATGGCCTCCAGCACGCCGACCCGCAGGTCGCCCTCGGAGTCCTGCGGCCGCCACGTGGCCTGCCCGACGATCAGCGAACGCGCCTTGTCGTAGTTGGCGTCCTGCAACGTGGTGCGGAGGTCGCCGATGAGGTAGCCCAGCGAGTCCCACTGCGCCCGGTCCGTCGACCGCGTGCCGACCGCGCCGTCGAACAGCGTGCGGAGCTGGATCTGGTCGCCCTCCTCGAGCTTCTCGACGACGGCCTCGATCTCGGCGATGACCTGCTCGGAGCTGGTGCCGAGGTGGAAGTGCCCGTCGCGCTGCGCGGTCCACTCCGCCCACAGCGCGACGTTGCGGTAGACCGCCTCCGCCTGCGTGACGAACTGCTCGCGCCACGTCCACTGTGGATTGATGCACGAGTCGAGGACCGTGCGGTCGAGGTTCTCCGGGAACATCGTGCCGTAGACGGCGCCGACGTACGTGCCGTACGCGTACCCGACGAACGAGATCTTCTCCTCGCCCAGCACGACCCGGATCAGGTCCATGTCACGCGCGGTGTTGCGCGTCGTGATGTGGGGGCGCAGCTCACCGCCGCCCTTCTCACAGCCGAGCTCGCGCAGCCGCATGTCCTCGGCCAGCTGCTCGAACAACGAGTCCGGCGGCCGGGAGTCGAAGGGCGCCTTGGGAATCGTCACCTCGCTGTACAGCTTGGTGGACTCGCCGTAGCCGCGCGGGTCGAACCCGATGAGGTCGTAGGCGGTCCGCACCCGCTTGCCGAGGCGCTTGATCAGCCCGAGGCCGTCGCCGCCGTCGCCGCCGGGCCCGCCGTTGACGGCGAGCAGGACACCGCGCCGCTTCGACGGGTCCGTCGCCTTGAGGCGGGCGACGGCGATGGTGAGCTTCGGACCGTCCGGGTCGGAATAGTCGCGTGGCACGACGACCGTCGCGCGTTCAAGGCCGTCCTCGAACGGCGGTGACCAGTTCACCTGCTGGTCGTAGAACTCCTTGAGGGGCACGGTGGAACCTCCGCGTGTGGGTGTACGCCGACACCGCAGAGTCGCAAGAAGGGCTCGAATGCCAGCGGAGCAGCACGGGCACAACGCTCAAGGTGGTCTCCACCACGTGCAAAGCGCCGCCGTTCAAGGTGAACCTCGTCCGGCGAGCCGCAGATCCGTGGGAGAACTGCCATGCCAAAGATCACTTACGTAGCGCACGACGGGGTTGAGACCGTTGTCGACGTTGCCCAGAACGACACCGTGATGCGCGGCGCGGTTCTCAACGGCATCAAGGGAATCGTCGCCCAGTGCGGCGGTGGAGCCTCGTGCGGCACGTGCCACGTGTACGTGGACCCCGAGAACACCAAGCCGCTGTCGCAGATGCACCAGGTCGAGGACGAGCTCCTCTACTTCACGGCCTGTGAGCGCAAGGAGAACAGCCGGCTGAGCTGCCAGATCCCCGTGACCGAGGAGCAGGACGGGCTCGTCGTGCACATGCCTGAGAAGCAACTCTGAGGGAGAGAAGAAGCATGAGCCAGCGACGGGTCGCCCTGGTCACGGGCGCCACCAGTGGAATCGGTCTCGAGGTCGCGCGCAGTCTCGGCAAGGAGGGGCACGCGGTCTTCGTCGTGGCCCGCAACGCCGAGAACGTCCAGACCACGGTGAAGCAGCTCCGTGAAGAGGGCATCGAGGCGGACGGCGCGTCGTCCGACGTGACGTCCACAGAGGAGATCCGCGCCGCGGTGCAGAAGGCCGTGGACGTGTTCGGGCCCATCGAGATCCTCGTCAACAACGCCGGACGCGGTGGCGGTGGCATCACCGCCGAGCTGGACGAGGACCTCTGGCTGGACGTCATCGACACCAACCTCAACGGTGTCTTCCGCTTCACCAAAGAGGTGCTGTCCACCGGCAAGATGGTCGAGCAGACCTGGGGCCGGATCATCAACATCGCCTCCACCGGCGGCAAGCAGGGCGTCGTGTTCGCCGCGCCCTACTCGGCGTCCAAGCACGGCGTCGTCGGCTTCACGAAGGCCGTCGGCATCGAGCTCGCGAAGTCCGGCATCACCGTCAACGCGGTGTGTCCCGGCTACGTCGAGACGCCGATGGCCGGCCGGGTGCGCCAGGGGTACGCGAACCACTGGGGCGTCACCGAGGAAGAGGTCCTCGAGAAGTTCAACGCCAAGATCCCGCTGGGTCGGTACAGCACGCCGGAAGAGGTCGCCGGTCTCGTGACGTACCTGACCACGGACACCGCGTCCTCGATCACCGCACAGGCGCTCAACGTCTGCGGCGGACTGGGCAACTACTGACATGCGCGGCGAGTCGGTAGTCGTCGTCGGGGCCGGGCAGGCGGGCTGCCAGGTCGCGGTGTCCCTGCGCGAGCAGGGACACCGCGGACCCATCACGCTCATCGGTGACGAGCAGGCGGCGCCGTACCAGCGGCCGCCGCTCACCAAGGCCTACCTGGCGGGGGAGACCGACCTCGCCGGGCTGGTGCTCAGGCAGGACTCGTACTACGAGGACCACGGCATCAAGCTCGTGCGCGGCGAGCGGGTGATCGGGGTCGACCGCCAGGCGCGGGTCGCGGTGCTGGGTTGTGCCCGGACGGTCAGCTACGACCACCTGGTGTTCGCGACGGGAGCGCGGCCGCGGCCGTTGCCCATCCCCGGCGCCGAGCACGTGCTGAACCTGCGCACGGTCGCCGACGCGGACGCGATCAGGCAGCGGCTCGACGGCCAGATCGGGCTCGACGTCGTCGTCATCGGCGGCGGGTTCATCGGCCTCGAATTCGCCGCCGTGGTGCGGAAGCTGCGCCACGAGGTGACCGTCGTCGAGGCGCAGCCGCAGGTGATGCAACGGGCGGTGTCCGCGGAGACGGCCCAGCACCTCGTCAGCCGCCACCGCAGCGAAGGCGTCCAGATCCTCACCGGAACGGGCGTCGCCGCCGTCAGGGAAGGCCTGGTGGAACTGGCGGACGGCACGGTGCTCGTCGCGGACCTCGTGGTCGCGGGCATCGGCGTCATCCCGAACACCGAGGTCGCCCAGCGCGCCGGGCTCTCCGTCGACAACGGCATCGTCGTCGACGCGCACCTCGGCACGGTCGACCCGCGCGTCTACGCGGTCGGCGACTGCGCGCGGTTCGCCAGCACGCACGCCGGCGGCCTGATCCGCCTGGAATCGGTGCAGAACGCCACGGACCAGGGCACCACGGTCGCGGCGGCCATCATGGGCAGCGCGGAGCCCTACACCGCCCTGCCGTGGTTCTGGAGCGACCAGTACGACGTGAAGCTGCAGACCGCGGGCCTCACCAACGGCCACGACCGCACGGTCACCGTCGGCGACCCGGCCGAGGGCCGGTTCTCGGTGTTCTGCTTCAAAAATGACAGGTTGATTGGAATCGAGGCCTACAACCGGCCGATCGACTTCCTGATGGGGCGCCGGATCCTGGAGGGCGGCAACTCGCTCACCCCGGAGATCGTCGCCCAGCCGGGCTTCGACCTGCGCGCCAGCCAGCAGAAGGCGGCCTGACCGATGCCGTCCGCACAGCCGTCAGAGCCAGCCGGCTTCCTCGGCGATGCGGATGGCGTCCACCCGGTTGCGCCCGTTGAGCTTGGTCATGATCGTCGTCATGTAGTTGCGGACGGTACCGACCGAAAGCGACAGCGCGACAGCGATGTCAGGTGCGTCGGCGCCGTTCGCCGCCAGCCGCAGGACCTCCAGTTCGCGGTCGGTCAGCGGGCACTCGCCGCGGTCCCACGCGGCCAGGGCGAGCTGGCTGTCCACGACGCGTTCCCCGGCGGCGACCCGGCGGATCGCGTCGGCGAGCTCCGTCGGCGGCGCGTCCTTGAGCAGGAACCCGTCCACGCGGGCCGCCAGCGCCCTGCGCAACGTCCCCGGACGGCCGAGCGACGTCAGCATCAACGTCCTGACCTGCGGCATCGTCTCGCGGATCGTCGACGCGGCAGTCAGCCCGTCGAGGATCGGCAGGTCGATGTCGATCACACAGACGTCGGGACCGTGCTGGCGAGCGGCCGGCACGATCTTGTCGCCCGAGCTCACCTCGGCCACGACCTCGATGTCCGGTTCGAGGTTGAGCAGCGCGATGAGAGCACCGCGCACCATGTGCATGTCCTCCGCGAGCAGAACCCTGATCATCGCGCCCCTCCGCGCGACACCATATCTCCCAACGTTCATGTCGCGCTCCACGCCACATCAAGGCGGCACCGCAAGGGTGAACCGAGCTGCCTCGCGAAGGGATGCGTCATGGAACGCAGCGTCAACGTGACAGTCGTGTACTACTCCTCGACGGGAACGATTCACCGGATCGCCACGGAGATCTCCCAGACGGCCGAGAAGCACGGCGCCGAGGTGCGGCTGGTACGGGCTGCGGAGCTGGCGCCCGAGGCGGCGTGGCGGTCGCGGCCCGCCTGGGCGGCGCACCTGGAGGAGACCGCGGACGTCCCCATCGCCTCGGTCGACGACGTGCTGTGGGCCGACGCCGTCGTCTTCGGCACGCCGACCCGCTTCGGCAACGTGTCCGCGCAGCTCAAGCAGTTCATCGACACGCTGGGGCCCGCCTGGTTCAGCGGCCTGCTCGCCGACAAGGTGTACAGCGCCTTCACCTCCGGCGGCAGCCTGCACGGGGGCATGGAGACCACGCTCGTGTCGATCTACAACATGGTCTGCCACTTCGGCGGGATCATCGTGCCGCCGGGGGGAGACCTGAACCCCTACGGCACCTCTCACGTCCTGGGCGCGGGCAACGTGCCGGTCGACGAGATCGCGTTGCAGGCGGCCCAGATCCAGGCGGAACGCGTCGTGCGCGTGGCACGCGCGCTGAAGGAGGTCTGACCGCGGTGCGAGTGAAGGATGTTTTCGTCAACGGCAGCGGTGTGCGCCTGCCCTCGACGCTGAACGTCGCGGACGCGATCGCGTCGGGGGACTGCGAGCCGAAGCTCGTCGCGCGCACGGACGTCGAGTCCGTGTCCGTGTCCCCGCACGAGTCCGCGGCCGAGATGGCGGTCGAGGCGGCACGGGTCGCGTTGGCACGGGCGGGATCCGCTCCCGACGACGTCGACCTGATCCTGCACGCCACCACCTACCACCAGGGCCAGGACCTCTGGCCGGTCGGGTCCTACATCCAGCGCGAGACGGTGCGGAACTCGTGCCTGGCGCTGGAGATCCGGCAGATGTCCAACGGCGGCCTGGCCGCGATGGACCTCGCGGTGTCCTACCTGATCGCCCGTCCCGGCAGGGACGCCCTCCTCACGTCCTCGGACCGCTTCTGCCTGCCGGGGATCGACCGCTGGAGGACCGACCCCGGAACGCCCTACGGCGACGGCGCGTCGGCTCTCGTGCTGTCCACCCGCGGCGGCTACGCGAAACTGCTTTCATTGGCCATCAACGCTGATTCCGACCTCGAACCGCTGCACCGCGGCGACGTGCCGTTCGGTCTCGCGCCGTTCTCGCACCGCATCCCGGTGGACTTCGAGGAGGCCAAGCACACGTTCAGCCGCGAGTTCGGGCTGTCCTACGGCATCAACAAGGCCAACGCGGGCCAGGCGCTCGCCGTGGAGCAGGCGCTGTCCGACGCCGACATGAAGATCGGTGACGCGGACTGGATCATCCTGCCGCACTTCGGCCGCCGCCGGCTGGACGTGAACTACCTGCGCCCGTACGACATCGAGCCGGAGCGCACGACGTGGAGCTGGAGCCGCACGGTCGGGCACCTCGGCGCCGGCGACCAGTTCGCGAGCTTCGACCACCTGGTGCAGACCGGCAAGGCGAAGTCCGGTCAGCGGATCGTGATGTTCGGCGTGGGCGCCGGCTACAGCTGGGGCTGCGCGGTCATCGAGATGCTGTGACGGGCAACGGGATCTCGGCGCGCAGCCGGTAGGTGTGCTCGGAGGTCGGACCGGCCCGCAGTTCGCCGCCGAGCGCGCGGACGCGGGTGGTGAGGTTGCCGATCCCGTTGCCGTCGGAGGAATTCCTAGCGACGGAGCGAATTCCGTCGTTGGTGATGTCCAGCGCGACCAGGTCCGGCGACGACGTCAGCGTGATCTCGCAGTGTTCGGCCTTGCTGTGCCGCAGGAGGTTCGTGACGCCTTCGCGCAGCACGGTCGCGAGCGTCACCTGCACGTCGCCGGGTAGGTCATGTGCGTCGATCCGCACCGCCACCTCGATGTCGGCCGCGGACAGCAACGCCTGTGCCGAAACGGTTTCCTCGTCGAACGACAGCTCGCGGTAGCTCAGCGCCACCGATCGGACGTCCGCGAGCGCCTGCCGGGAGATCTCCGCGACCTCGGCGAGCTCCTGCCGGGCCCGGCCGCTGCCGGCCGAGGCCAGCCGGTGGGTGAGCTCGCTCTTCAACGTGATGGCCGAGAGGCTGTAGCCGAGCAGGTCGTGCAGGTCGCGCGCGAACCTCAGCCGTTCCCGCGTCACCGCCGCCGTCGCCAGTTCCTCCCGTGCCGCCTGCAGCTCGGTCACCATCGACCGCAGCCGGGTCAGCGCGTACAGCACGAGTCCGTGGTTCGTCGTCGCCATCAGCGCCCACACCACGTCGCTCTGCGGATAGCCCCACACGGCCTGCAGCACGCCCTGACCGGCGACGACCACGGCGAACGCGGCCCAGCCCGCCCACCGCGGCAGGAGCAGCACCGCGGCGCCCGCGAGGAAGCCCGGCACACCGCCCAGGTACGGGTGCCCGTAGGCGAACTGGGGCACGTACACGCAGACCGCGATCCCGGCGAGCGCCGCGTGGCCGAGCGCCGGACGGACGTGCGGGCGGCTCACGAAGCCCAGCACCAGGGCCCCGGTCACCGCGCCGCTCACCGCGCAGACCACGATCCCGCCGAAGCCGATCGCGGGCAGGTAGTACAACGCCAGCAGCGTCGCCATGACGCCGTACCCGGCCACCACCGCGGCGAGCAGCACCCGCGCGAACCGAGTCGCGATGGGCGGACCGGCGAACAACGGCCGGTGCGCCGGTTCCTTCGTGGCCGGCACCTCGGCGTGCAGCCGGACCGTGCCGTCAGCGACGACGTCGATCGTCACCGTCCGGTCGTCGCCGCTGATCGTGATCTCGCAGCGGGTCGCCCCGCCGTGCCGCAGGAGGTTCGCGACGCCCTCGCGCAGCACCGTCGCGACCGCGGTGCGCGACCTCGGGGACGGCTCGGGGACGTCCGACTCGATGGTCGTGACGACGCCGGCCGCCGTCAGCACGGACCGGGCGGACTCGATCTCGTCGGCCAGCGACAACCCGCGGTAGCTCGACGCCACGTCGCGCACGTCCGCGAGCGCCTCGCGGGAGACGGCGATGATCCGGGCGGTCTTCTCCAGCGCCCGGCCGGTGTGCTCGCCGATCAACCGGCGGGCCTGCCCTGCCTCCAGCGCGATCGTGGCGAGGCTGAGGCCGAGGAGGTTCTGCACGTCGTGGGCGAACCCGAGCCGTTCCTGTGCCACGGCAAGGTCGGCGAGCTCCGAGCGGGCCGTCTCCAGCTGTGCCACGAGCGACGGCAACCGGGAC
Source organism: Lentzea californiensis (assembly GCF_024648825.1). Lineage (GTDB taxonomy): Bacteria > Actinomycetota > Actinomycetes > Mycobacteriales > Pseudonocardiaceae > Lentzea > Lentzea californiensis. Next base: position 251,030 of record NZ_JANBBE010000008.1, on the reverse strand, counting down.
AGGCCGTAGACGGCGAGACCAGCGGTCAGCGAGGACGCCGTGTAGTAGCCCATCACGCTCGGCGGGATGTCGTACGAGATCTTGCTCAGGGGATTGGCCACCGCCACGGCGACGAACACGAACCACCGGGTGCCACCGCGCAGGACCAGCAGCACGCTGCCCGCGAGGAACACCACCATGCCGCTCCACGCCGTGGGGAAGAACGGCACCGGCGCGAACACCAGCAGCGCCTGCGCGCCCAGTGCCACGTACGCCCTGGGGGAGTGCAGGTTCGTGCCCGGCCGGGAGAACACGCCGAGCTGCAGGCAGGCGATCGCCAGCAGGACCGCGAGCGAGCTCGCGATCCGCACCGGCGTCGCACCGGCTTCCAGGACGTAGAGGAACGCGTTGCCGAGGTAGTTCGCGAACACCACGCTCACGACGGCGTACGCCAGCCGGGAGGACACCGCCGAGTGCTCCGGTCTTCGCGTCACGGCGGCATGATAGGCCCGCGACCTGCGAATTCACCCGTTCCGCGGGGGCCTCAGTTGAACGGCAGCGGGATCTCGGCGCGCAACCGGTAGGTGTGCTCGGGCGTGAGCCCGGCGTGCAGGTCGCCGCCGAGGGCGCGGACGCGGGTGGTCAGGTTGCCGATGCCGCTGCCGTCGCGGGACCTCCGCTCGATCGAGGGGATCCCGTCGTTGACGATGTCCATCGTGACCAGGTGCCTCGAGCTGGAGAGCACGATCTCGCAGTGCTCGGCCTTGCTGTGCCGCAGGAGGTTCGTGACGCCTTCGCGCAGCACGGTCGCGAGCGTCACCTTCACGTCCGTGGGCAGCTGGTCGCACGCGTCGATGCGGACCGTCACCTCGATGTCGGCCGCGGACAGCAGCGCCTGCGCCGACTGGGTCTCCTCGTCGAAGGACAGCTCGCGGTAGCTCAGCGCCACCGACCGCACGTCCGCCAGCGCCTGCCGGGAGATCTCCAGCACCTCGGTGAGCTCCTGGCGGGCCCGGCCGGGGTCGATCGAGGCGAGCCGGTGGGTGAGCTCGCTCTTCAACGTGATGGCGGAGAGGCTGTAGCCGAGCAGGTCGTGCAGGTCGCGGGCGAACCGGAACCGCTCCTGCGTCACCGCCGCGGTCGCCAGTTCCTCCCGCGCCTCGTGCAGCTCGGTCACCATCGACCGCAGCCGGGACAACGCGTACAGCACGAGGCCGTGGTTCATCGCGGCCATGACGCCGTAGGCGATCTCGACCGCGTCGAACCCGTTCACCCCGAAGATGACGCCCTGCGAGGCGACGACCGCGAAGAACACCGGCCAGCCCACGCGGGACGGCAGCACCAGGGCCGCGGACCCGGCGAGGAAGCCCGTCAGGCCGAGGTAGGGGTCGCCGTAGACCAGCTGGGGCACGTACACGAACGCGGCGATGGCTCCGAGCACCCAGCAGCGCTGGGCGAGGCTCAGCCGGATCCGCGGCCTGCTCACCACTCCCAGCACGAGTCCGACCGTGCCGACGACGCCGGCCGCGGTCAGCACTATCCCGGTCGCGCCGATGCGGGCGTACTCGTTGAGCACCAGCATCGTCGTCGTCAGGAGGTACCCGATCACCACCGAGGTGAGCAGCACCTGCGCGAACGTCGTGGCGATCGCCGGACGTGCCGTGCGCACCCCCGGCGCGGGCTTCTTCTCCGGCTCCGAGTCGGCGGGTATCTCGGCGTGCAGCCGGTACGTGCCGCCGGGAGCGGTCTGCGCGAGCAGGGAGCCACCGATCGCGGTGGTGCGGGTGGCGAGGTTGGTGAGGCCGCTGCCGCGGTCGGCCGAGACCTCCGCCGGCGCGCCGTCGTTGACGATGTCGATCGACACCAGCTCGTCGGTGCCGCGGATGGTGATCGCGCACCGGGTGGCGTTGCTGTGCCGCAGCAGGTTCGTCACGCCCTCGCGCAGCACGGTGGCGAGCACGGTCCTCGACCGGGGCGACAGGTCGGGGTGGCAGGTCTCGATCGTCGCGGCGACGCCGGCCGCCGTCAGCACGGACCGAGCGGACTCGATCTCCTCGGACAGCGACAGCTCGCGGTAGCTCGACGCGACCGCACGAACGTCCGTCAGCGCCTCGCGGGCGATGCCGAGGATCTCCGCGAGCTCGCGCAACGCCCTGTCGGTGTGCTCACCGATCAGCTTGCGGGCCAGCTCCACCTTCAGCGTGATCGCCGAGAGGCTGAACCCGAGCAGGTCGTGCAGGTCGCGGGCGAACCGCAGCCGTTCCTGCGACACGGCCAGCTCGGCCAGTTCGGACCGCGCGGTCTCCAGTTGGCGCACCAGCGTCGGCAGCCGGGACAGGCCGTAGACGACGAGGCCGGAGACCGTCGCCCCCACCACGTAGTAGGCCTGCCCGATCAGGGGCAGCGTCGGCACGTAGAACGACTGGATCAGGCCGTTGCTCAGCACGACCGCGCCGAACGCGAGCCAGCGCACCCGGTTGGGCAGCACGAGCAACGCGCTGCCCGCGAGGAACCCCGGCATGCCCGGCCAGGCGGCGGGGAAGAACGGCATCGGCACGTAGACCAGCAGCACCATCGCGCCCAGCGCCAGGTACGCCCGGCTCGAGCGCAGGTCGGCGCCGGGCCGTGAGAACACCCGCAGCTGCAGGTACCCGATGGTGAGCAGGCAGGCGAGCGAGGCCGCGATCCGCGGGAACGTCGCCGACACCTGCAGGACGTAGAAGAAGGCGTTGCCGAGGTAGTTGGCGAACACCACGCTGATGACTACGTACGCCAAACGACGGGAGACCGAGGAACGTTCCAGTCGTTGCGTCACAGCAGCAGCTCCCACGCGAGGGTCGGGACGCGGCCATGATACGGGCGCATCCTGGGATTTCTCGCGTTTTGCGATCCGCGATCGGAGCAACATGGCGACGGCTCAACACTCCCGGACGACGACGAGTCCCGCCCCCGCGAGATAGGCGATGACATCTCCGACCAGCGTCTTCTCCACCTGCAACGACTCCGCCACCTGAGCGATCGTGCTCTCGGTGTGCAGCAACGACTTCGCGATCTCCGTCGCGGGCGCGCTGTGCAGGATCACCTGGTAGGAAAGGCCGGGACAGGCGAGTGCCTGGTCGCCGTTGAGGCGCTCGATCTCGGTGCGCGGCCGGATGGTGACGACCGCGTCCTCCTCGATTGGCGGCAACGCGAACACGGCGTCACGCGTGACGGCGACGACCGAGAGGATCGGACCGGCGCCGTCGTTCAGGCCGAGCGACGGCACGACACAACCACCCAGTTGGTCGAGCGTGTTCTTGAGCTTGCGCCAGATCAGGCACGGGCCGGAGCCGGTCTTCCACCGCACGAAGTTGTCGTGCAGGGCGGAGATGTTCTCCAGCGCCACCGGTCCGAGGCTCATGCGGTGCAACGCCTCGCGCACGAGCGGGCTCGTGTCCGCGATCTCGATCGCACCCCATCTGCCGTGCACGGTCAGGTGCTCGACGCCTTCGTCGACGAAGGCGTCCTCCAGCAACGACCACAGCGGCCGCCCGGCCGGGATGTGCGACTGCGTGGGCACCACGGCGCCTCCGCTCTGGCAGGTGAGCATCACATGAACAGCGGGATCGGGTTGAGCTCTTCGTATCGTCTGGGGCGGGTCAGTCGCCCCATTTGTACGGGCACGTCGTAGAGGCGCCCTTGAGCGAACCTCGACCAGAAGTGTCGCAGCCCCGGCACCACCACCCGCACGACCGGAAGTCCGATGTCGGGCCTGGTCTGGTCGAGCACGAGAACCTCCATCCCGCGCTGCTCCAGTGCGTGCTGGAGCGCGCGGACGTCGTCGGTCAGGTCGTGGCGGAACAGGTAGCCGTGGTGGGACGCCTCCCGCGGTGGCACGGACGGGTCGGGCGCGAGCCACGGCTGCTCGACCAGCTTCGTCGTCTCGAACCAGCGCCGCATGTCGACGTCGAACGTGCCGAGGTCCATCGGCCCGCACACCATCGGCATGCACTGGTTGAGCTCGGTGAGCGCCCGGCGTGCCGCGAGCCGCGGGTCCAGGTGCGAGCCGCAGCCGAGCATGATGTCCTCCCGCTCACCGGCGGTCCGTCTCGAGATCGCGACCATGGTCGGCACGCCGAGGTCCGACGTGACGTCCAGCAGCCACACCTCGCGGCCGAGGCCCGCGTGCACCTGACGCAGCTCGCTGATCCACGGGTCGCGGAACGAGTCGAGGTCCATGCCGGGCACGGGTGTGCGGTTGTACCACCAGATCGCGACGGCGTCGCGTTCGACGAGCTCCAGCAGCCCCTGCAGGACGGCGTCCTCGACGCTGCTGCCGGCCGCGCAGCCGTTGGAGTTCGACACGATGCTCGGCGGACAGGGGGCGCCGAAGTAGACCATGCCGGTGGGCAGGAACTTGTGGCGTTGCTCGGTGAGCGACCACAGAGGGGTCCAGTCCATCACCTCGTGCTCGTCGAACGGCGTGGTGACGTACTGGAAGTCGGCGTGCTGGGCGTTCCACTCGTCGCGGGTCTCGAACTGGCGCGGGTGGTACTGCTGCACGGAGTCGGGGTGGATCGCGCGGTCGCCCAGCGAGGTGAAGCTGCCGCTGACGCGGGCCTCCTCGCCGAAGAACGCGCCACTGCGGCGTTCCACGGCCTCGCACAGCGCGCCGACCTCGGCGTCGAGCGCGGTCACGCCCTTGCCGCCGGTGTCCGCGCGCAACGCCGAACGCAGACCCTCGATGCCCTCGCCGCCCGCCGCGATGTTCGCGCCGGAGCGGTAGGAGTTGAAGAACGCGGGACCCTCCGCCCGGCGGATCTCCCGCACGACCCCGGTGACGGGGCCGATGAGGTGGCGGTACTCGTCGAGCACCTCCTGCGGCGGCGACGCGCGGTGCCCGCCGCCGTCGCAGGAGCGCTTCACGCGACTCGCGAGTTCGACCGGCTCGAACGCTCTGCGCGCGACAACTTCCTGGTCACCGCAACCGCCGCACTGCGGACGGTGCCGCACCTCGTGCTGGGTGACCTTCATGCTCAGGCTGTCGTAGCTCCAGATGGAGCGCTGGGTCTCGTGCCGGAGGCCGGCGAGCCACTTGGCCACCTCGACCGACGCGATCTCCACCGCCATCGCGTGCAGCGACGGCAGGCCGATGAGTGGGCGGGGAGCCGGGCCCTTCTGCCCGCACCGCGCCCGCACGTGCGCCTCCGCCGTCCGGTTCGCGGACAAGCGGGTGGCGAGGCAACGCCAGCACGGGCCGTCGCCGGGGGTGAAGAACGGGCCGACGGTGACCTGCGCCCCGACCGGCTTGACCAGCAACCACGGCGTGCCGGACGCGCGGTGCGCCTCGTCGATGGCACGGAGCTCTGGCTCCAGGTAGTCCGCACACGCCACGACCGTCAGGTCACCACTCCCCGAGGTGACCGTGAGTCCGTTGCGGTGCAGGGTTTCCGCGAGCGCGTCGCGATCGATGTCGCCGATCGCGACGACGGAGACCAGCGACGTCGTTGTCGCTGCCACCGCGTCCGCGGGGTCGAGACCCGCCGCGTCCCAGTACGCGAGCGAGGCCTCGGTCGTGGCCGAACCGTCCTCCGTGCCGCGCCTGCCGATCAGTCCCGCCGCGGCGAGCCGGGTGAGCATCCGCTCGACCCTGTCCGCGGTCAGGCCGGCGGGCACGTCCCGCAGCAGCGCCGTGAGGTCCCTGGTGCCGTCGAGCAGTGGTGCCAATGCCTCGACGTGGGAGCCCTGGATCGCGGTGACCCCTGACTCGCCGATCAGATAAACGGCCTCGCCGTGCACGATCTGCGGGCGGAGATGGCGTTTGAACCCAATTCTTTGTTCGCCGGGTTCGGCCAGTTCGGGTCTCATGCCGCGAGGACCTCGTCGTAGGCGGCGCACGCCTTGCCCGAGCCGGTGATGGTCGACCAGCCCCACGGGAACAGCCAGTCCATCGAGGCCTCACGGTCGAACTGGTAGATCTTCATGTCGTCGGAGTCGTCTGTGGTGGTGGTGACGGAAGACAAGTGCTCCACGGTGACGGTGGGGTACATGTTCAGCTCCGATGTTTGCGTGTGATTTGTTGTGGGTAATGATGCGGACCAGCGCTAATGGATCGGTAGTTACCGGCTAATGCGCCTTCGTATGAAGTTTTCATACCCGGCACGGGCAGAACTCACCTGACATCGATGGCCTGTGCACTAACGCCGCGCCGTTGGGCCGAGCAGACTAATCCCGTGCTCGGAACCGAAGGAGGGGTCGCGATGCAGATCAAGGTCCTGGGGCCCGTCGAGGCCAAGGTGAACGGTCGCTCGGTGACGCCCACCGCGGCCAAGCCACGGCAGATCCTGGCGCTGCTCGCGCTGCACTCCGGGCAGGTGGTGTCCGTTCCCACGCTGATCGAAGAGCTGTGGGGCGACCGCCCGCCGCGCAGCGCCCGCACCACCCTGCAGACCTACATCCTGCAGCTGCGCAAGCTCATCGGCGACGCGCTGGCGACGTCCGGTGAGGGCGAGGCCAAGGAAGTGCTCGTCACCCGGTACGGCGGCTACCTGCTCGACGTGCCGGCGGAGGCCGTCGACGTGCACGAGTTCGAACGCCTCTCCCGCGCGGGCCAGCAGGCCTACGACGTCGAGGACTACGCCTCGGCCTCCCGGCTGCTGCGCCAGGCGCTGGAGATGTGGCGCGGTGCCGCGGTCGTGGACGTGCGGCCCGGCATGCCGCTCGGCATCGAGATCGTGCGCCTGGAAGAGGCACGGCTGGGCGTGCTCGAAGCACGCATCGACGCCGAGCTGCGGATGGGCAAGCACAAGGCGTTGCTCAGCGAGCTGTCCGTGCTCACCGTGCAGAACCCGATGAACGAGAACCTGTGCGCGCAGTACATGATCTCGCTGTTCCGCGCGGGCCGGCAGTGGCAGGCGCTCGACTCGTTCAAAGCCCTGCGCAACACCCTGATCGAGGAGCTCGGCGTCGAGCCGTCGTCGCGCCTGCAGTCACTGCAGCACGCGATCCTGACGTCTGATCCGCGCCTCGACAGCGCCGAAACTCGTCAGTTGCAACGCCTTCTGGCTTAGATCGAAGCTCCAACGGCCCGCGCCACACTGTGGCGCGGGCCGTTTTTGCTTGCAGGGCAACGCTTTCTTCGAGAATCTCTCCAGTGACTTACAGGTGCGCGGTGACAACCTCAGTCGTGGGCGCGCGGAAACCGCCCGCTGGAGGAAAGGAAGCTAGCCGTGAGCGCACTGACCATCGAGGGCCTCAAAGAGATCCTCAACGAGGCCGCGGGCGACGACGACTCGTTCAAGCCGGGCCAGGACATTCTCGACCTCCCGTTCCTCGAGCTGGGCTTCGATTCCCTCGCCCTGCTGGAGACGGTCGCGCTGATCAAGCGCAAGCACGGTGCCGCCATCTCCGACGACGAGCTGGCGTACATCGAGACGCCGCGTCAGCTGCTGGACAAGGTCAACGGACAGATCGCGGCCTGACGCCGGCGACTCGGATACGGAGACGGACATGACGCACACCACCACGCACACGGTCATGATCGGGGCTCCCGCCAAGGTGGTGTACGACCTGGTCGCGGACGTGACGACCTGGCCGTACATCTTCGGACCCACGGTTCAGGCCGAGGTGTTCGAACGGGACGGCTCGACGGAGCGGTTGCGGTTGCACGCGTTCGCCAACGGTGACGTGCGCACGTGGACGTCCCGGCGAGAGCTCGACCCGGCGAACCTGCACATCAAGTTCGAGCAGGAGCGCTCGGCCGCCCCGGTGAAGACGATGGGTGGGGAGTGGCGGATCGTCCCGATCGCCGATTCGGCGACGCGGGTCGATCTGCTCCACCACTTCACCGCGGCGCAGCCCGAGGCGGTCGACCTCATCCTGAACGCCGTCAACAACAACAGCGACGCCGAGCTCGCCGCCCTCAAGCGGGCGGCCGAGTACGGCGACGACTACGACAAGCTGGTGCTGTCGTTCTCGGACAGCATCACGATCCACGCGAGCCGCAAGGACGTCTACGAGTTCCTGTACCGCTCCGACCTGTGGCCGGAACGCCTGCCGCACGTCGCGCGGCTGGACCTCACGGAAGCCGTCACCGGCGTGCAGTCCATGGAGATGGACACGCGCAGCCCGGACGGGTCGATCCACACCACGCACTCGGTGCGGGTCTGCACCCCGTACGACGGCATCGTCTACAAGCAGACGCACACGCCTCCGATCATGGCGGCGCACGTCGGCCGGTGGACGTTCAGGGACATCGGAGACGGCATCGAGGCCGGCATCGAGGCGACGTCGCACCACACCGTCGTCATCCGGCCCGAGGTCATCCCCGACGTGCTGGGGGCGGACGGGACGATCGAGCGCGCTCGCGAGCTCATCCGTCACGCGCTGGGCACGAACAGCCTCACGACGCTCCGGCACGCGAAGGAATTCGCCGAGAACGGATGAGGTGACGCGATGGGGTTGGGTGGCGCGGACTTGTTGACCGCCGCAGCACGCGCTGCAAGCCGCAACGGACTTTACGTGGTCTCCATGTACCTGGAGAAAGCCGCGGTCGAGCACCAGCGCAAGGGTTGCCCTTCGGAAGTGGGGCACTGCGCTTACGAGATCGAGGCTTCCCGAGTACTGCTGTCGGGGTTCTAGATGAAGCTCTACGACATCTCGCTGCGTCGCACCAGCCTGTCCATTTCGGACAGACTGGTCGCGGCGCGGCGCCTCGACGCGCTCGGAGTCGCGTTCGTCGACGGAGGCAGACCCGCCCGGTCGTTCTACCACCGGGCGGCGATCGAACTCCGGTTGCGGATCGCCACCCTCATCGCCTCGGGCGGTGCGGAGGACCTGACCGCACTGCTGGCCGCGGAAACCCCCGCGGTGGCGGTGGTCGTCCAAGGGCACGGCATCTCGGTGGTCCGGGAAGCCGTGCGTCAACTCGTGCGCGCCGAACGACGAGTGGTCGTCGAGGCGCGGGACTTCTTCGACGGCTGGCTGATCGACCCCGAACACGCTTTGGAGGTCGTGCTGACAGCCGCGGAGGCTGGGGCGGAAACCGTGTTGCTGCACGACACAGCGGGAAAGCTGTGGCCGGACCAGATCGGCGAGATCGTCGCGTCGGTCGCGGAAACCGGTGTACCCCTTGGATTTGGATGTCACGACGACGGAGGAACGGCCGCGAAACAGCTGTTCGCTGCCGATGCGGGGGCGGGACTCGTACAGGGGTCCTACGCCGTCGTTCGAGGTGGCCTCGATCGGGCCGATTCACCATCGGTTCATTCGGCAGAGACAGGTATCGCTCCCGTGCCCTGTCCGAGATTGGAGCAGACCGTGTCCGCACAGAAGGCGATTGGAGGTGTCCGATGAGTCGTCGCGCCGTCATCACCGGGGTGGGCGTGGTCGCACCTGGTGGCATCGGAACGAAGGCGTATTGGAAACTGCTGTCCGAAGGGCGTACGGCGACTCGCAACATCACGCACTTCGACGCGTCTCCGTACCGCTCCCGCATGGCGGGGGAAGCAGATTTCGATCCAGTGCGCGAAGGCTTGACGCCGCAGGAGATCCGCCGTCTCGACCGGGCCGCGCAGTTCGCGGTCGTCGCGGGTCGTGAGGCGATGTCCGACTCCGGCATCGAGTTCGACCAGCTCGACCCAGGCCGCATCGGTGTCTCGCTCGGCACCGCGGTCGGCTGCACGACCTCGCTGGAGCGTGAGTTCATCGTCGGCTCCGACCGGGGCAAGTACTGGGAGGTCGACCAGTCCTACGCCGTCCCGCACCTCTACGACTACTTCACGCCGTCCTCGATGGCGACGGAGCTGGCGTGGACTGTGGGCGCCGAGGGACCGGTCTCCGTGGTCTCCACGGGCTGCACCTCGGGTCTCGACTCGGTGGGTTACGCCGCCGAGCTGATCATGGAGGGCTCCGCGGACGTCGTCGTCACCGGCGGCACCGAGGCCCCGCTCTCCCCGATCACCGTGGTGTGCTTCGACGTGATCCGTGCGTCCAGCACCCGCAACGACGACCCCACAACGGCGTGCCGGCCGTTCGACAAGACCCGCGACGGCCTGGTGCTGGGCGAGGGTTGCGCGATCATCGTGCTCGAGGAGCTGGAGCACGCCCGCGCTCGCGGTGCCCACATCTACGGTGAGGTCGCCGGCTTCGCCTCGCGGTGCAACGCCTACCACATGACAGGCCTGCACCCCGAGGGCATCGAGATGTCCGACGCCATCAACATCGCGCTGAAGCAGGCGCGTGCGGATGCCACGGACGTCGGTTACATCAACGCGCACGGGTCGGGCACCAAGCAGAACGACCTGCACGAGACGGCGGCTTTCAAGCGTTCGTTGGGTGCGCACGCCTACAAGACCCCGGTCTCCGGCTTCAAGTCGATGATCGGGCACTCGCTGGGCGCGATCGGTTCGCTGGAGATCGTCGGCTCGCTGCTGGCGTTCGAGCAGGACCTGATCCCGCCGACGGCGAACCTCCACGAGCAGGACCCCGAGTGCGACCTCGACTACACGCCACTGGTGGCGCGTGAGAAGAAGGTCGACACCCTCCTGACCGTGGGCAGTGGCTTCGGTGGATTCCAGAGCGCGATGGTGCTCAAAAAGGTGGAAGGGGCAGGCCGGTGACTCGGGCGGTGGTGACGGGAATCGGCATTGCGTCGCCGAACGGTTTGGGGCCGACCGCGTACTGGCGGGCGACCCTGCACGGGGAGGCGGCGATCAAGCCGATCACCCGGTTCGACAGCGCGAACTACTGGGCGAAGATCGCCGGTGAGGTGCCTGGCTTCGAGGCAGGGCGGCACCTGCAGGGTCGCCTGCTGCCGCAGACGGACCACATGACGCGGCTGACACTGGTCGGCACGGACTGGGCGTTGCGTGGTGCGGGTGTGCAGCCGAACGACATCCCCGACACGGACATCGCGGTGATCACCGCGGCGACCGCCGGCGGGTACGAGTTCGGGCAGCGCGAACTGCAGAAGCTGTGGCACCAGGGTCCGGAGTACGTCTCGGCGTACCAGTCGTTCGCGTGGTTCTACGCGGTCAACACCGGCCAGATCTCCATCCGGCACGGCACGCGTGGTCCCGGCGCGGTGGTGGTGTCCGAGCAGGCCGGTGGCATCGACTCCATCGGTCACGCCCGGCGCCAGCTGCGCAAGGGTGTCCAGCTCGCCCTCACCGGCGGCATGGACTCGTCGCTCTGCCCGTGGGCGTGGGTGGCGCACCAGGCGTCGGGTTGCCTGTCCCGCAACAACAACCCGAAGCGCGCCTACCTGCCGTTCGACCGCGACGCCTCCGGGTACGTCGCGGGAGAGGGTGGCGCGATCATGGTCGTCGAGACTCCCGAGTCGGCGGCAGGGCGTCCGGGTACGCGCATCTACGGTGAGATCGTCGGGTACGCCGCGACGTTCGACTCGAAGATGCCGTCCCGGGAACCGGGTCTGAAGCGGGCGGCCGAGCTGGCGCTGCGCGACGCCGGCATGGACGCCTCCGAGATCGACGTGGTGTTCGCCGACGCGGCGGGCATCCCCGAGCTCGACAAGGCCGAGGCCGAGGCGATCAAGGGCATCTTCGGGCCGTACGGCGTGCCGGTGACGGCGCCGAAGACCATGACCGGGCGTCTGTTCGCCGGTGGTGGCTCCCTGGACGTGGCGTCGGCGATCCTCTCCATCTACTGGAGCGCGATCCCGCCGACCGTCAACGTCGAGAACGTCGTGCCGGAGTACGAGCTCGACCTCGTGCTGAACGAGGCGCGGCACGGCAAGATCAAGGCCGCGCTGGTGCTCGGGCGCGGCAAGGGCGGCTACAACTCCGCCATGGTGGTCCGCGAGTACAGGTAGATGTCATGTGCCTCAAGGCCGTGAAGGTGTTCCCTTCACGGCCTTGAGCCGTTTCTGGAGGCGTGTTGTGGACGTAGCACTGATGTTTCCGGGTCAGGGATCGCAGTACCCGCGGATGGCGGCGTCCCTGTACGGCACGGATGCCGTGTTCACCTCGGTGATCGACGAGGTGTTCGAACTGTTCGGCGAGGTCGGGTCGGTCGCGTGCGAGGACTGGCTCTCCGGTGCCGACATTGACCACGTGTCCCGCGCGCAGCCGTTGCTGTTCGCGGTCGACTACGCGCTGGGACGCACCGTGCTGTCCTGGGGCGTCAAGCCCGTCGCGTTGATCGGGCACTCCGCGGGTGAGGTCGTCGCGGCGACGCTGGCGGGCGTGTTCACGCTGGAGGAAGCCGTGTCCCTGGTGCGGGACCGGGTGCTCTCGGCCGTGCCGATCCCGTCCGGCGGCATGCTGGCCGCCGCGGCTTCCGAGGCCGATCTGTTGCCGTACCTGGAAGGCGACGTCGCGATCGCCGCCGTGAACTCGGCCCGGCAGACGATGCTGGCCGGGTCCGACGAGCCGCTGTCACGGGTGCGGGCACGGCTGGAGGCCGACGAGTACATCGTCGTGACGGTGCCGGCGTCGACGCCGTTCCACAGCCCGGCGATGCAGCCCGCCGTGGACGAGGCACTGGCGTCGTGGAGTGCTTCTCCTCGGGCGCCGCAGATGCCGCTGTACTCGGGCTACACGGGCAAGCTGATGACTCCTGAGGACGCGTTGTCCGCGCGTTTCTGGACCCGGCAGCTGACCGACGCCGTCTACTTCGGACCGGCGCTGAACGAGCTCGTGGCGATGTACGACGTGCTGCTGGTGGAGGCCGGACCCGGCCAGACCCTGACGTCGTTCGCGCGCCGCACCAAGGCCGTGCGGTCCGGTGCGTCGCAGGTGTTGCCGTTGCTGGACTCCTCGGACACCATCGACGCCGCTCGCGCTCGTCTGGTCTGACCGCGACATAAAAGGGCCGCCCTCTCCCAGTTGAACTCTCCTGGGGGAAGGGCGGCCCTTTGGCGGTGCTCAGTCGATTCCGCGGACGATGTGGTCTTCGTTCTCCGGTGGCCAATCGCTGTTTTCCATACCTACGAAGGTAAGTACGGTGATTCAGCTCTCACTTGAGCACTAGTCGTCGAGCAGGGCGACGGCCCTCGTCCAGCCCGCGCCGGCGCCCTTGATCTTGACCGGGAACGCGACGACGGTGAACCCGAAGTCCGGCAACGCGTCCAGGTTCGCCAGGCGCTCGATCTGGCAGTACTCGCGGTCGCGGCCGGCGAAGTGCGCGGGCCACAGCACGCTCTCGTCCTTGGTCGCCAGGTAGCGCTTGACGATGTCCGGGAACGGCGCGTCGAGGCTGAACGCGTCCGTGGCGATCACCTTGACCCCGAGGTCCAGCAGGAAGTTCGTGGCGGGACCGTCGAGTCCGGTGTAGTCGGTGAAGTAGGTCTGGGTGCCCGCGTGCTCGGCGGCACCGGTGTCGAGGATGACGATGTCCATCGGCTTCGGCGTGTAGCCGATGCGGGCGAACTCCTTCTCCAGCACCTCCACGCCGATGACGCCGGTGCCGTGGCCTCGGACGTCGAGCTTCACGCCGGGGTTGTGGAACCACTCCAGCGGCATCTCGTCGATGTGGCGGGGGATTCCGTTGCCGTACGTGGTCTTCGAGCCGTAGTGGGACGGCGCGTCGACGTGCGTTCCGGTGTGGGAGGTGAGGCTGATGCGGTCCAGCGTGAGGAACTCGGAGTCCCGCAGCACGGAGACGTCGAACTCGATGCCGAGCCGCGCCTTGAGCTGCTCGGCCATGTGTTCGGCACCCTGGGCGGCCGTGAGCACCTCGTGCGTCACCGGGTCCGCTTCGTACGCGGATGCGTCAATGTGGGAAGACAGATCGATGATGCGCATGCGGAAAAGCTTGGCGGGCGTTCCTTGAGCACGTCTCAAGAGGCGGTGGGCAGAGTTTTCCCCAGTCTGACACCGTTTTGAGGAGCTTTCTCATGATCACCTTCCTGAACCGCTTCACGCTCACCGGTGACCCCGAGGAGTTCGAGAAGGCCTTCGACGAGACGGCCGCCTTCCTGCGCGAGCAGCCGGGCCTGATCCAGTACACGCTCTCGCGGCAGTTGGACGACCCGGCGTCGTACATCAACATCGCGCTGTGGGAGAGCGCCGACGCCCTGCGCGCGGCCCTGGCCCACCCGGACTTCGGCAACCACGCCAAGGCCATGCGCGGCCTGGCCGAGTCCACGGGCGCGATCTTCACCCCGCGCCTGTCGTTCGAAGCCTCCGCAGAAGCCTGATGGGGCCTCTGGACGGGCTGAAGGTCGTCGAGTTCGGCGGCATCGGTCCCGGGCCGCACGGCGCGATGCTGCTGGCGGACCTCGGCGCGGAGGTCGTGCGCGTCGAACGCCCGTCCGGCGGGCTGTCCGTGGTGCCGGACGCCTCCCGCGACTTCCTGTTGCGCGGCAGGCGTTCGGTGTCCGCCGACCTGAAGTCCGCGGACGGCAGGGCCGCGGTGCTGGCGCTGATCTCGTCGGCCGACGTGGTGATCGAGGGCTTCCGCCCCGGTGTGCTGGAACGGCTCGGCCTCGGGCCGTCCGACTGCCTGGCCGTCAACCCCGGCCTGATCTACGCGCGGATGACCGGGTGGGGCCAGGACGGCCCACTGGCCCAGCGCGCCGGGCACGACATCAACTACCTGTCGGTCACCGGCGTGCTGCACGCGATCGGCAAGCCGCCGCTGAACCTGGTCGGCGACTTCGGCGGCGGCTCGCTCTACCTGGTGCTGGGCGTGCTGGCGGCGCTGTGGGAGCGGCAGCGCACCGGCCTCGGCCAGGTCGTCGACGCGGCGATCGTCGACGGCGTGGCGTCGCTCGCGCAGATGATCTGGTCGATGAAGGCGCAGTCGGTGTGGGAGGACGCGCCGGACTCGAACCTGCTCGACGGCGGGTGCCCGTTCTACTCGATCTACGAGTGCGCGGACGGCGGGTCCGTCGCCGTCGGGTCGCTGGAGCCGCAGTTCTACGCCCTGCTGCTGGCCGGACTGGGGCTGACCGCCGCGGACCTGCCCGAGCAGATGGACCGCGACTCCTGGCCGTTGCTGCGCAAGACGTTCGCCGAGGCGTTCCTGACCCGCACGCGCGACGAGTGGTCGGAGGTGTTCGCCTCGTCCGACGCCTGTGTGACCCCGGTGCTGAGTTTGGAGGAGGCGGCCTCACATCCGCACCTGGTCGCCCGCGGCGTGTTCACCACCGAAGGGGCAGCCGTTCCTGCACCACGCTTTTCCTCGGACTAGATTCAGGTTCGTGGAACTGCGCATCTTCACCGAGCCCCAGCAGGGGGCGAGCTACGACGACCTGCTCCGGGTGGCCAGGACGGCCGAGGACGCCGGCTACGGCGCCTTCTTCCGCTCCGACCACTACCTCCAGATGGGCTCGGGCGACGGACTGCCCGGCCCGACCGACCCGTGGATCACGTTCGCCGGGCTCGCCCGCGACACGTCGACGATCCGCCTGGGCACGCTGATGACCGCCGCGACGTTCCGCCACCCCGGACCGCTGGCCATCAGCGTCGCCCAGGTCGACCAGATGTCGGGCGGCCGCGTGGAGTTCGGCATCGGCGCCGGGTGGTACGAGGCCGAGCACAACGCGTACGGCATCCCGTTCCCGTCGCTGGGGGAGCGCTTCGACCGCTACGAGGAACAGGTCGCGATCATCACCGGCCTGTGGGAGACCCCGGTCGGCGGCACCTTCTCGTTCGAGGGCAAGCACTACACGCTCACCGACTCGCCCGCGCTGCCGAAGCCGGCGCAGGAGCGCGTCCCGGTGCTGATCGGCGGCATGGGTGCCAAGCGCACGCCTGCCCTGGCCGCGTCCTACGCCACCGAGTTCAACCTGCCGTTCGTCGGCATCGACGCCGCCGTCGAGCAGTTCGCCCGCGTCGACGCCGCGTGCGAGGAGATCGGCCGCGACCCGGAGGAGATCACCCGCTCGGTCGCGCTCGTCGCGTGCGTCGGCCGCACCGACGCCGACGTCGCCCGCCGTGCCGCCGCCATCGGCCGCGAGGTCGCCGAACTCAGGGAGAACGGCCTGGCCGGCTCCCCGGCGGAGGTCGCCGACCGCATCGGCGCGTGGCGTGAGGCGACCGGCGTCCAGCGCGTCTACCTGCAGACCCTGGACCTGGCCGACCTCGACCACATCACCGAGATCGCGTCGGACGTGGCACCCCAGCTCTGATCTGTCGCGTACTCGGATATCAGGCGAGCGCTTTGCGCACTGCTGACGGCATCGGCAGGACGTGGTTCGCGAACCGCCGCCGGTATCCGATGTAGCGCAGCTGGAGGCCGGGCTCGTCGAAGTAGCGCTCCTCCAGCCCGTCCTGCCCGAGGACCAGCTTCAACCCGCGTCCGAGCATCGACGGGGAGTCGAGGTCGAAGCGGGCCCGCAGCACGTCGGCGGCCGCGTGGTCGCCGAACTCCAGCGCGGCCCGCCGGACGGACTCGACCGGCACCGCCAGGTACTGCTCGTCGGCACGGACGCCGTCGCGATGGGCGATGCCCAGCGCGCTCAGTGCCTTCTGGTGCGCTCCGCCGTCCAGGCCGAGGTAGTACTGCTCCCAGTCGCCGACCTGGATCTCACCGCTCCACGTCCGCACGGGAGCGGCCGCCGCCACCGGCCCGGTCGAACTCGTTCCGCCTGCCAGCGCCGCTACACCGGCAGCCGTGAACAACTGGCGTCGGGACAACCTCACGACGCACCCTCCTCCGAATTCCCCCGGGAGACGCCGCTGGTCCCGCCGCGGGGCTACGGAATGCTAGCGAAGGTGATACCCGGAGCGACGGGGCCAGTGCGGGCCAAAGTGCGGTCCGTCAGGGGGAGCGTTCCGTCGAGGGCCGCGAGCACAGCGTCACGGGCGAGCGGCAGGACCTCGGCGACGGTGACGTCGCGGCCCAGTTCGTGCGAGAGGGAAGCGACGCCCGCGTCCTTGATCCCGCAGGGGATGATGTCGCCGAACGCGTCGAGGCTCGCGTTGCAGTTGATCTCGAAGCCGTGCATGGTCACGCCGCGCTGCACTCGGATGCCGATGGCGGCGACCTTGCGCTCCGGGCCCCGGTCGTCGGCGGGCAGCCACACGCCGCTGCGGCCCTCGATCCGGCCGGTGTGCACGCCGAGCCGGTCGCACACGTCGATCAGGCCCTGCTCGACGCGCCGCACGTACTCCACGACGTCGATCGGATCGGCGAGCTTGACGATCGGGTAGCCGACCAGCTGGCCCGGGCCGTGCCAGGTGATCTTGCCACCGCGGTCGACGTCGATGACCGGGGTGCCGCCACCGCGCGGGCGCTCCTCGTCGAGGGTGCGCCGGCCGCAGGTGTAGACGGGCGGGTGTTCGAGCAGCAGCAGGGTGTCCGGGCTGGTGCCGCCCGCGCGCGCCTCCGCGATCTCCTTCTGGAGGTCCCACGCCGCCATGTAGTCGATGAGCCCCAGCTCACGGATGACGACGGGGTCTGACGAGGTCCGGCACGAGTTCACGACCCGACGTTACCAACCCCAGGAGCATGGCCGCCAAGAGTCCGACGCCCGTCACACCCAGCACGGCACCGATGACGTCGGTGACCCAGTGCATCTGCAGGACGATCCTCGCGAACCCCGCCACCAGCACCGCGAGCACCGCCCACAGCACACCGCGCTTCAGCAGCACGACCATCGTGAAACCGACCGACGCGACCGCCACCGTGTGCCCGCTCGGATAGCTCGGCAGGTGGTACTCGACGGGCCGGACGCGGTCGAACAGGAACCGCGTCAGCAAGGTCGCGCAGCACAGCGCGTGCAATGCCAGCGCCTTCCACAACCGCGGGTCGCGCCGCCGCCAGGCCAGCACGAACAGCACCGCCGCGAACGCCCACCCGATCGTCGGCCCGAGCACCAGGCTCACCACGAACGCCGTCGCGCGCAGCCACTCGGGTCGCGGCAGCCCGTCGTGCACCCACACGTCGAGGCTCGTCGTCTCGGGGAGCCCCAGCAGGACCCACGAGATGACCAGCGCCGCCGCCACCGCACGCGTCATGCGACCGCCGCGTTCAGGGCCGCCGGCAGCGTGGGGTGCAGGAAGTGGAACCCGTGCCGCTCCAGCACCTTCGGCGTCAGGCCCGGACCGCTGAGCAGCAGTTCCTGCGCCATCTCACCGCCGAGCAACGTCTTGAGCGCGAACGCCGGCACCGTCCACGGCGCCGGCCGGCTCAGGGCCGTCGCGACGGCCTTGGTGAACTCGGCGTTCGTCACCGGAGCCGGGCCCGCGACGTTCACCGGCCCGCTGACCTCCTCGTGCTCGACGACGAACCGGTAGGCGGACACGACGTCGTCCAGCGACACCCACGGGAAGTACTGCTCACCGCTGCCGAGCTTGCCGCCGAGGAAGAACTGGAACACCGGCTTCAACCGGCCGAACACACCGCCCGACGGAGAGATGACGACAGCGGTGCGCATGAGCACGACCCGCACGCCGCCCGCCTGCGCCGCGGACGTCGCCGCCTCCCAGTCCTGGGTCAGCCGTGACATGAAGGTGTGGCCGCCCGGCGCCTCCTCGTCCACGAGGCGCGACGCGGTGTCGCCGTAGAAATGAGCGCCCGACGAGCTGACCAGCGCCGGCACCCCGTGCTCGACGCAGGCCGCCGACAGCACCTCGGCCGGCACGACCCGGCTGTCGTGCAGCACCTGCTTGCGCGCGTCGTCCCACCGCTTGTCGGCGATGCCCGCACCGCACAGGTTGATGACGGCGTCGGCGCCCTCGAACGTTCCGTCGTCGATGCGTCCGGCGTACGGGTCCCAGCCGCGTTCGTCGGGCGCGGCGGATTTGCGGCGCACCAGCCGCAGCACCTCGTGGCCGGCGGCGCGCATGGACGCCACCAGGCTCGTTCCGATCAAGCCCGACGATCCCGCGATGACGACTCGCATAGATAGATCGTTCCCCACTCACGCACCGCGTGCACAGCCACTCCCGGTACATCCGACCCAGGATGTGCCGAAGGCCACCCCGGCAAACCGGGGTGGCCTTCAGGTCATACGTTCCGCTGATCTCCGATGTGCCGGAGATCAGCACCGCTCAGGCGTTCAGAGACCGAGGTCGGCCTCGAACGCGCCCTCCTCGAGACGGTTCTTGACCGTCGTGAGGAAGCGGCCCGCGTCGGCACCGTCGACCAGGCGGTGGTCGTAGGTGAGCGCGAGGTACATCATCGAGCGGATCGCGATGGTGTCGTTGCCGTCCTCGTCGGTCAGGACGACCGCGCGCTTCTTGACGACGCCGACGCCCAGGATGCCGACCTGCGGCTGCTGGATGATCGGGGTGTCGAAGAGCGCGCCGTTGCTGCCGAGGTTGGTCAGCGAGAACGTGCCGCCGGCGAGCTCGTCGGGCGTGAGCTTGTTCGAGCGGGCGCGCGCCGCCAGGTCACCGATCTTGTGGGCGATGCCCGACAGGTTCAGGTCACCGGCGTTGTGGATCACGGCGTTGAGCAGGCCGCGCTCCGTGTCGATCGCCAGACCGAGGTGCTCGGCACCGTGGTAGGTGACCTCCTTGCGCTCCTCGTCGATCGACGCGTTGAGCACCGGGTGGGCCTTGAGGGCCTCGATGGCGGCCTTGGCGAAGAACGGCAGGAACGTGAGCTTCGCGCCCTCGCGAGCCTCGAACGCCTTCTTGGCCTGGTTGCGCAGCCGGGCGATCTTGGTCACGTCGACCTCGAACACCTGGGTGAGCTGGGCCGAGCCCTGCAGCGACTCACGCGTGCGCTGCGCGACGATCTGACGCAGGCGCGGGAGCTTCTGCACGGTGCCGCGCTTGCCCGAGTTGTCGACCGCGGCCGGAGCCGAGGTGCGCGAGGCGGGAGCGGCGGCCGGAGCAGCGGCGGCGGGCGCGGGAGCCGGGGCCTTCTTGGCCTCGACGGCGGCCAGCACGTCCTGCTTGCGGATGCGGCCACCGACGCCGGTGCCCTTGAGCGAGCCCAGGTCGATGCCGTTCTCCGACGCGAGCTTGCGCACGAGCGGGGTGACGTACGGCGCGCCGTTCGCGTCGTCCGAAGTGGACTGCGCGGCCTGCGGAGCCGGAGCGGCCGGAGCCGCCTGCTGCGCGGGGGCGGCCTGCTGCGGAGCAGGTGCGGACTCCTGCTTCGGAGCCGGGGCCGGGGCGGACTCCTGCTTCGGCTCGGGCTTGGACTCCTGCGCGGGAGCGGCGGCCGGAGCCGCGCTGCCCGAACCGATGACGGCGAGCTTGCCGCCGACCTCGACGGTCTCGTCCTCACCGGCGCTGATCTCGAGCAGCGTGCCCGCGACCGGCGACGGGATCTCCGTGTCGACCTTGTCGGTGGACACCTCGAGCAGCGGCTCGTCGACCTCGACGCTGTCGCCGACCTGCTTGAGCCAGCGGGTGACGGTGCCCTCGGTGACGGACTCGCCGAGTGCGGGCATCGTGACGTCGGTGCCCTCGGCCGAGCCGCCGGACTGGGCGGGGGCCTCGGGAGCCGGAGCTTCCTGAGCCTCCTCGGACGGCTGCGCGGAAGGCTGCGTCTGCTGCGGCTCGGGAGCGGACTCCTGGGCCGGGGCGGGCGCGGGCTCGGACGGTGCGGCGTCGCCGTCACCGATGACCGCGAGCTCACCGCCGACCTCGACGGTGTCGTCCTCCTGCGCGACGATCTTCTGCAGGACGCCGGCCGCCGGGGACGGGATCTCGGTGTCGACCTTGTCGGTGGACACCTCGAGCAACGGCTCGTCCACCTCGACCCGGTCGCCTTCTTGCTTCAACCACCGGGTGACCGTGCCCTCGGTGACGCTCTCACCGAGTGCGGGCATCTGGACGGAGAAGGCCATTGTTCGCTGACTCCTCGTGCTCTCGTGTGGCTGACTTTGTGTGGGGAACGGTCAGCCGTGCACGTGCAGCGGCTTGCCGGCCAGGGCGAGGAACGCCTCGCCGAGGGCTTCAGTCTGGGTCGGGTGGGCGTGGATCAGCGGAGCCACGTCTTCCGGGTAAGCCTCCCAGCTGTAGATCAGCTGTGCTTCACCGATGAGTTCGCCGACGCGCTCGCCGACCATGGTGATGCCGACGACCGGGCCGTCGGGAGCCTTGACGAGCTTCACGCCACCGGCGGTCTTGAGGATCTGGCTCTTGCCGTTACCCGCGAGGTCGTAGACGAAAACCTCGGCGGAGCCGTACTTCTCCTTGGCGGCGGCCTCGGAGAGACCGACGGAGGCGACCTCGGGCTTGCAGTAGGTGACGCGCGGGATGCCCGCCTCGTCGATCACCTTCGGGTTCTGGCCGGCGATCTCCTCGGCCACGAAGATGCCCTGCTGGAACCCGCGGTGCGCGAGTTGCAGGCCGGGCACGATGTCGCCGACGGCGTAGACGTTCGGGAGGTTCGTGCGCAGGCGCTCGTCGGTGACGACGAAGCCGCGGTCGATCTTGACGCCGGCCTCCTCGTAACCGTGACCCGCGCTGTTCGGGCCGCGGCCGACCGCGACGAGCAGCAGGTCGGCTTCGAGGACGTCGCCGTTCTCCAGCGTGACCGACACACCCGCGTCGGACTGGGTGGCGCCGGTGAACTTCACGCCGGTCTTGAACTTGATGCCGCGCTTGCGGAACGCGCGCTCGAGCTGCTTGGAGGCGTACTCGTCCTCGGCCGGGACCAGGCGGGGCAGGGCCTCGACGATGGTCACCTCGGCGCCGAACGAACGCCACACGCTCGCGAACTCCACGCCGATGACGCCGCCGCCGAGGACGACGACCTTCTCCGGGATGAAGTCCAGGTTGAGCGCCTGGTCGCTGGTGATGACCCGGCCGCCGATCTCCAGGCCGGGGAGGCTGCGGGCGTACGAACCGGTCGCGAGGACCACGTTCTTGCCGACGTAGCGCTGGCCGTTCACCTCGACGGTGTTCGGGCCGACGAACGTGCCCGCGCCCTCGACGAAGGTGACCTTGTTGGCCTTCGCGAGACCCTGCAGACCCTTGTAGAGCCGCGAGACGACGCCGTCCTTGTACGAGTTGACGCCGGCGATGTCGATGCCTTCGAGCGAGCTCTTCACGCCGAACTGGTCGCCCTCGCGAGCGTTGTCCGCGACCTCGGCCGCGTGCAGCAGCGCCTTGGTCGGGATGCAGCCGCGGTGCAGGCAGGTGCCGCCCAGCTTGTCCTTCTCGACCAGGACGACGGACAGGCCGAGCTCTGCCGCGCGGAACGCGCAGGCGTAGCCACCTGAACCACCGCCGAGGATGACGAGATCGGCGTTGGTGGCCGACTCCAGTTCCGGCGAAGTCACTTCGGATCTCCTCGGGATTACTTACTACGCGCGGGTGCGCGCGAGGTACGCGGCCATCTTGTCACTAGTTGCCGGACCGTGGTGATCCGGCATCCGACACCATGCCCGATGCTGATCATTCACCTACTCATAACACCCTTACCTGGCACCATGGTGCAGGGAAGCACAGGAGGTGCTCGATGGGGCTGTTCGATCGTTTCCGCAGGAAGCCACGCCCAGGTGTGTTACGCACCGCCTCAGGCCAGGACACGAGCCATCTCGAACAGTGGACGAAGAGCCGTCACGGCGTCGAGGCCTATGTGGAGCCGAAGACCACGGTGACCGAAACCACTGTGGTCCTGGTCGCTCACGACGGGGAGTGGACCCGCCGCCGAGTCGCGTCACCGGACGCCGCGAGGTCGTTCGCGCGCAAACTCGGCATGCCGATCTACGACGCGGGCATCGTGGGTTACCCGAAGCGCATGCGCGACTACACCGCGCGCAAAAAAGCCTCGGGCGATCTTTAGAACTCCACGGTCGGTTCGTGCCGCACGGGAAAATTGACGCTCGCCGCGATGAAGCACAGCGAGTGCGCTTTCTCGTGCAACGCCTGCGCCGTTTCCTTGGTGGCGGGGTCCGCGACGGTCACGACGGGGTTGAGCAGCACCTCGGTGAACCGCCCGGACCCGTCCGGGTGCTCGGCCATCGTGCCGGTCGCGTGGTCGCGGTAGCCGGTCACGACGACGCCGTTGGTCGACGCGAGGTGCAGGTACCAGAGCATGTGGCACTGCGAGAGCGACGCGACCAGCAGTTCCTCGGGGTTGTAGCGGCCGCGGTCACCCCGGAACGACGGGTCGGACGACCCGAGGATCGTCTCCTTGCCCTCGATCCGGACCTCGTGCGCGCGCTCGTAGGAGTTGTACCCGGAAGTGCCGCTCCCGGTGTTCCCGGTCCAAACGACGTCGGCCTCGTAGTGATGCGTCCCCATGTGGAAATCCTCCTCTCTCGCCGGGCTGTCGGCAACAGTCCACATCGGACTGGAATCCGGCACTCATTCCCTCCGTGGAACAAGGAATTCGGGTGAGCGCTCCTTTGTGCACCATGATCGTCTACTTGGGACTCGGATGAGACCCGGCCGGTTGCCCGTCGACGAACAGGCCGAGGCGTTGCGGGACGTCCTCGGGCGCAACGAGGTGCTGACCGACGTCCTCGCCGGAGCGGCCGAGCTGTGCCTGCCGGGCTGGTACCTGACGGCGGGATGCGTGTTCCAGACGGTGTGGAACGTCATGACCGGCCGGCCCGCCGCCGAGGGCGTCCTCGACTACGACCTGTTCTACTTCGACGCGTCCGACCTGTCCTGGGAAGCCGAGGACGTGGTCATCCGAGCGGGCCGGGAGCGGTTCGCCGGCGTGCCCGCGACCGTCGAGATCCGCAACGAGGCGCGCGTCCACCTCTGGTACGAGGAGAAGTTCGGGGTGCCCTGCCCGCCCCACGACTCGACGGAGGCGGCCATCGACTCGTTCGCCGCCACCACGTGTTGCGTCGGCATCCGGTCGGAACCCGACGGGCGGTGGCGGGTCTACGCGCCGCACGGTCTCGCGGACGTGTTCAACCTCGTCGTGCGACCCAATCCCGTGGTGGCTCCGCGCCACGTCTACGAGACCAAAACGAGCAGGTGGCGAGCCCAATGGCCCACGCTGACCGTGCTCCCGTGGCCCTGAGAACGCCGAACGGGCGGAGATCCAAAGGATCTCCGCCCGTTCCGTGAGAAGCAGGACTCAGCCGTTGGCCGCGATGTCCGCCAGCACGGCCGCGATGGTCCGCACCGGAACACCGGTGCCGCCCTTCGAGGTGTAGCCGTAAGGCCCACCCGTGTGGAACGCCGGGCCGGCGATGTCGATGTGCGCCCACTGCACGCCCTCGGCCACGAACTCGCGCAGGAACAGGCCGGCCGCGAGCATGCCGCCCCACCGGTGACCGGTGACGTTCGCGAGGTCCGCCAGGCGGGAGTCGAGGTCCGCGCGCAGCTCCTCGGGCAGTGGCATGGCCCACGCCGACTCGCCGACGGCGGTGCCGATGGCGGCCACGCGGTCGCGGAACTCGTCCGAGCCCATGACACCCGAGGTGCGCTTGCCCAGGGCCACGACCTGCGCGCCGGTCAGCGTCGCGGTCTCGATCAGGTAGTCCGGGTCGTCCTCGCACGCGCGCACGATGGCGTCGGACAGGATCAGGCGGCCCTCGGCGTCGGTGTTGAGCACCTCGACGGTCTTGCCGCCGTACATGGTCAGCACGTCGCCGGGGCGGTACGCGTCACCGGACGGCATGTTCTCCGCCATCGGGATCGACGCGATGATCTCCAGCGGGTACTTGAGCTTCGCGGCGAGCACCATCGTGGCGACGATCGCGGCGGCACCCGACATGTCCGAGGTCATCTCGTCCATGCCCGCGGCCGGCTTGATCGAGATGCCGCCGGTGTCGAACGTGATGCCCTTGCCGACCAGAGCGACCTTCTTGACGGCCTTCGTGCCCTTGTACGAGATGCGCACGAGGCGCGGCTGGCGGGTCGAACCGACGCCGACGCCCAGGATGCCGCCGAAGCCCTGCTTCTTCAGCGCCTTCTCGTCGAGGACCTCGACGTCGAGGCCGGCCGCGGTGGCGAGCTTCTCCGCGCGGGCGGCGAACGAGGCGGGGTAGAGGTCGTTCGGCGGCGTGTTGATGAAGTCACGCGCGATGGCGACGGACTCGGCGATCGCGACGGCGGCCTTCAGCGCGGCCTTGTTCTCCTTGGAACCGGCGGCGTGCAGGTCGACCTTCACGACCGGGCCCTCGCCCTTGTCGGACTTGTACTCGGTGAACGAGTAGGCGCCGAGCAGCGTGCCCTCGGCGGCGGCACCGACGTGCAGGGCGGCGAGCGTGTTGATCGCGCGCTTCTTGCCGCCCAGCGCGCGGGCGGCGACACCGGACGCGCGGCGCACCTGCTCCTCGCCGGCGGTCTTGCCGAGGCCGACGGCCAGCACGAGCGGGGCGGCGATCTTGCCGAAGGTCGGCACCTTCACCAGTTCGTCGGCCTTGCCGGACGCGCGCAGGGTGCCGAGCACGTCGAGCAGCGCGCCGTCGAACGCGGCGGCGACAGCTTCGGCACCGGGTGCGAGCTCCAGACCGTCCGCACCCTGCAGGGTGCCCACGACGACTGCGTCCGCGGCGGTGGTGCTCAGGTCACCCTCGGTGAGGGCCAGCTTCGGGGCTGTCACGTGCTGCTCCAGGGTTGTTGCGGGCGAGGCTCGGAATCGTGACTCATGCTAAAGGTCGGACTGTCCCACCAATGCCCAGCCCCGCCACGATCGCCGCAATCCGTGACGTTGACAGTTGCGCACAGTGGCGATTCGCCCGTTTCACGCGTCAGTCGACCGGGTGGTTACGGCCGGATGCCGCATCTGAGAACGTGTACCCGTGACCCACACGCCTCGCGAGATCGTCACGACGGTCGCGCTCGGTCTTCCCGCGGTGCTCGGTGCGGGGGTCTTCGCCGGATTCGCCCCTGCCGCAAGCCTTGCGGGCTGGTGGGTGCTCCCGGCGCTGGCCATCTCCGCGCTCGCCGCCCTGTGCTCCGCCTTCTCCACCGCCGACCAGTCCCGGGCCTATCCGGACATCGGCGGCGGTTACGGATACGTACGTGCGCAGCTCGGCGTGTGGCCCGCAAGGATGACGGCGAGTGCACACCTGCTGGGCCGGTGCGCCATGGCCGCGGCCGTCGCCCTGATGTTCGGCGCCTACGTGGTGCCGGACCAGCCGATGATCGGCGCGCTCGCCCTCGTCGTCGCGACGGCGCTGCTCGGCGCGGCCGGTTTCCGCTTCACCACCGGTGTCAGCGTGCTGGTGTCGGTGGTCCTGCTCGGCGTGCTGGCGCTGGTCGTCGCGGCGAGCTTCTCGATCGCGCCCGTGCCGTCGGCGGGGGAGGCGGGCACCGTCAACGAGCTCGTCGGCGTCGCCGGCCTGATGTTCATGGCGTTCGCCGGCTTCGAACGCGTCACCGCACCGCACCGCGGCGAGCAGCCGCACTCGCCGGCCGTGCTGAGGATCGCGATCCCGGTCCTGATCGGACTGTCGTTCGCCGTCTACCTGGCCGTGGGCGCGGGCGTGCTCCGCCAGCTCGGCAGTGCGCGCCTGGCGCTGTCGCCGGCTCCGCTGCGGGACGCGCTCGTCGCGGCCGACTCGGCCGCGCTGGTGCCGCTGGTGCAGGTCGCCGCGGCGGTGGCCGGTGTGGCCGCGCTGCACTTCGTCCTCGCGTCCGCGCACCGCACGCTCACCGGGCTGGCCGAGGACGGCGACCTGCCGACCCGCCTCAAGCCCGGCGCGCTGTCGCTCGTCGTGGTCGTCGCTTCGGCGCTCGCCGTCGTGCTGATGCCACTGGGGCTGGCGCTGGGCGTGGCGGCCTCCGGGACGTTGTTCTACTACGCCTTCACGAACGCGTCGGCCCGGGTGCTGCTGCAGAACGACCGCACGTGGCCCATGCGCACGGCCTGCCTCGGGCTCGGCCTCTCGGTGCTGCTCGCCATGAGCCTGCCGGTGCCCGCGATGCTCATCTCGATCGCGGGCTTGGGCGTGGGCACGGGTCTGATCGGGCTTACAGCGTCACTGAGAGGAAAACGAGCAGCGTCACGGCAACACACACCGCAAGCCCGATGATGCGGCCGTTGGTGGACGGCTTCTCCTTGGTGATCGACCAGTAGCAGAACAGGAAGATCCCGGCCACGAACACCGCGGTGACGATGCCGCCGCCACCCCAGAGCACGTAACCGTCGAGAAACGTCATGCCGGTGCCCAGTACGAGCAGTGCGGCCTGCAAAACGGTGCGGACGTCAGCACCCTTCGAAGATCTTTCCGGCTCGGTCATGGCCGGGGACTCTATCGAGGTTCAACTAGTAGGACGTCCGAGTTTTGGGAAGAGGATTTTCCGTATCCCCACCTGCGGGTTACCGTGCTCCCATGACGAGCGAGTTGCCTTTCACCCGGACTCCCCACCCGCACCCGGCGACCCCGGAGCGCGTAGCGGAGGTACTTGCCAAGCCGGGCTTCGGGCAGCACTTCACCGACCACATGGTGACGATCCGCTGGAACCGCGAGAAGGGCTGGCACGACGCTGAAGTCGGCCCGTACTCCACCCTCGCACTGGACCCCGCGGCAATGGTGCTGCACTACGGCCAGGCGATCTTCGAAGGGCTCAAGGCCTACCGGCAGCCCGACGGTTCGATCGCGTCCTTCCGCCCTGAGGCCAACGCCGAGCGCTTCCGCGCCTCGGCCCGCCGCATGGCGATGCCCGAACTCCCCGACGAGCTCTTCCTGGAGTCCGTGCGGCAGATCCTCGCGGTCGACGGCCGCTGGGTGCCCTCGGCCGAGGAGGAGTCCCTCTACCTGCGGCCGTTCATGATCTCCACGGAGAAGGGCCTCGGCGTGCGACCCGCGACCGAGTACCTCTACGTGCTGATCGCCTCTCCCGCCGGCTCCTACTTCGCGGGCGGCGTCCGCCCGGTGAGCGTGTGGCTCTCGACCGAGTACGTCCGCGCGGCCGCCGGTGGCACCGGCGCTGCCAAGTTCGCCGGCAACTACGCCGCGTCCCTCGTGGCGCAGGCGCAGGCCGCCGAGAAGGGCTGCGACCAGGTCGTCTGGCTCGACGCGGTGGAACGCCGCTGGGTCGAGGAGATGGGCGGCATGAACCTGTTCTTCGTCTTCGGGGACAAGGTGATCACGCCAGAGCTGACCGGCACGCTGCTGCCCGGCATCACCCGGAACTCGTTGCTGACGCTGGCCTCCGAGCTGGGCCTGTCCGTGGAGGAGCGCCGCATCTCGACCGACGAGTGGGAGAAGGCCAACGCCTCCGGTGAGCTCACCGAGGTCTTCGCCTGCGGCACCGCGGCGGTCATCACACCGGTCGGCCACGTCAAGCACGCCGGTGGCGAGTTCGACATCGCAGACGGCGGCACCGGCTCCGTGACGACGAAGCTGCGCGAGCGCCTGACCGGCCTGCAGCACGGCCACGTCGCCGACACCCACGGCTGGATGACGACCCTCAAGGCCTAAGCGATCACCAGCACGGCCAGAAGCGCGATTTCGGCGGCAGCACCGAGCACATCACCGGTGATGCCGCCGAAACGCTTTCCGGTGTGCTTCACCAGCAGCCACACGAGCGCGAACGCGACGGCGACGGCGACGACCGCGCGCCACCCGAGCGGAATCGCCGCTGCGGCGAGCACCACCCACGTGCCGATGACCAGCAACGGATGCTGTGTCCCGGCCACGAGCGCACCGAGCCCCTCGGGCCGTGCCGCGGGCACGCCGCGCATGCAACAGATGCCGAACGCCGCCCGGCTCGTCGCGAACGCCAGCAGCACGACACCCCAGTGAGCGTGGGGGAGCGCGGCGGCCTGCGCACCCAGCACCACGATCAGCGAGACGACGCCGAACGGTCCCGCGCCGCCGTCCTTCATGACCCTGAGCGCCCGCTCCGGCGGCCCGTAGCAACCGAGCCCGTCAGCGACGTCGGCGAGCCCGTCGAGGTGCATGCCCCGCGTTGCCAGGGCGACGACGCCGACGACCAGGAACCCGGCCACGAGCGCCGGCACATCGGACATCGCGAGCAGTTCGAGCACACCGACGACGAACGCGCCGAGCACGACGCCGACGACGGGCGTGGCTGCGATGGCCCGTCCTGCCGCCTTGCGGTCGACGTCGTCGACCCGCAGCGGCAGGACGGTCAGCCAGGAGAACGCGAGCTTCACTCAGCCGGGTCTTCCGGGGCTGGTTCTTCTTCGGCTGGTTCTTCCCGGGTCAGGTCTTCGCGGTTCGTCACGCCGGCGCTCTCGAACGTCGCCATCTCCGCGAGCACCTTCACCGCCGAGATCAGCAACGGCAGCGCCAGCACGGCACCGGATCCCTCGCCGAGCCGCATCTCGAACTCCAGCAGCGGCTTCAGGTTCAGGTGCCCGAGCGCGATCGCGTGCGCGGGCTCGGCGGACTGGTGCCCGGCCACCCACCACTCGCGCGCCCCCGGCGCCAGCTCCTCGGCGACGACGGCGGCCGCACCGACGACGACGCCGTCGAGCACGACAGGGGTCTTGCGCACGGCGGCCTGCGCGAGGAACCCGGCCATCGCGGCGATGTCGGCGCCACTGGCCGTGGCGAGCAACGCGACCGGGTCGCTGATCACCAGGCGGGCCCGGCGCAGCGCGTCCCGGATCGCCGCCGTCTTGCGCATCCACGCCTGGTCGTCGATGCCGGTGCCGCGCCCGACGACCGCGACGGGCTCGGACCCGGTCAGCGACGCGATCAGCACGGCGGCGGGCGTCGTGTTGCCGATGCCCATGTCGCCCGCGACGAGCACGTCGGCGCCCGCGTCGACCTCCTCGTCGGCGAGTGCGCGGCCGGCCGCGATCGCGAGTTCGCACTGCTCACGGGTGAGCGCGTCCTCGCGGTCGATCGACCCGGACGAGCGCCGCACCTTGTGCTGGCTGACGCCGGCCGGGGTGTCCGCGTCGACGGCCATGTCGACCACGCGCACGGTGGCGCCCGCGACCTGCGCGAGCACGTTCACCGCGGCGCCGCCGGTCATGAAGTTCGCGACCATCTGGCCGGTCACCTCGCTCGGGAACGCCGACACGCCCTGCGCGGTGATGCCGTGGTCGCCCGCGAACACGACCACACGCGGCCGCACGAACGGCTTCGGAGGCACGGAGCCCTGGCAGGCGGCGATCCAGTTGCCCAGCTCTTCGAGCCGTCCGAGGGAGCCGACCGGCTTGGTCAGCACCGCGTGCCGGGCCTCGGCCTGGCGCAGAACGGTCTCGTCCGGCGGTTCAACCGGCGGGAACTCGGTGCTCACCTGGTCGCTCCTATCGCAGTTTCAGGGGAATGCCGGCGACGAGGAGCGTGACCTCGTCGCACACCTCGGCGACGCGCGCGTTGAGCGCACCGAGGTGATCGCGGAAGAGCCTGCCAGAGCGCGTGGACGGAATGACGCCGAGCCCGACCTCCGCCGTCACGAGCACCAGCCGCGCACGGCACGTGGCGATCGAACGGACGAGGTGGTCGACGTCGCGCGCGATGGCTTCGGAGCCGTCGCCCTCCCACGCCTGAGCCTCGTCGAGCACGCCCACCAGCCACGTGGACAGGTCGTCCACCAGGATCGGCGGGTCCTCGTACTGCGTCGCCGTGAGCAACGCGGGCAGGTCGGCGGGCGCGGACGCCTCGACCGTGTGCCAGGTGGACGGGCGCCGCGCGACGTGCAGCGCGATGCGCGCGTCCCAGTCAGGGTCGTCCGGGTACCGGCGCGCGGTGGCGACGTAGGTCACGGTCGCCTCGGTGAGCAGACCTTCCGCGTGCGCTGACTTGCCCGAACGTGCTCCGCCGAGCACGAGCGTGCGAGGTGACAAGAGAGTTAGCCTTCGTCCGTGGAATACCGCTGGCGCTACCAGGATGCACAGGGACGCGACGTCGCGGGCCCGGATGTGATGTTCGCGGACCAGAACGAGGCCGAGGAGTGGTTCAGCGCCGGGTGGCGTGACCTGCTCGACGCCGGGGTCGAACAGGTCACGCTGCTGCGGTCGGAAACCGAGGTGTACGGCCCGATGAGCCTGCACCCCGCCCGATGAGAGGGCTCAGCCCTGGGCGGTGAGCCTCGGGTCGTCGGTGATGACGCCTTCCAGGACCTTGTCGATCTGCGTGAGCACGTCGTCGCCGAGCTCGACGTCGATGGCCTTGACGTTCTCGAAGACCTGCTCGGGACGCGACGCGCCGATGATCGCGGACGCGACGTTCGGGTTCTTCAGCACCCACGCGACGGCGAGCTGCGCCAGCGTGATGCCCGCCTCCTCGGCGATCGGCTTGAGCGCCTGAACGGCGTTGAGCACGTCGTCCCGCATCCAGCGCGCGATCATCTGCGACCCGCGCGCGTCGGCCAGGCGTGACCCCTCCGGCACCTCGGCGCCCGGCAGGTACTTGCCGGTCAGGATGCCCTGCGCGACGGGGGAGAAGACGATCTGGCTCAGGCCCTCGCGCTCGCACGCCGGGACGACCTGCGGCTCGATGACCCGCCACAGCATCGAGTACTGCGGCTGGTGCGACACGAAGGGGACGTTCAGCTCGCGGGCCAGCGCGGCACCGCGGGTGATCTGCTCGGCGGTCCACTCGGAGACACCGACGTAGAGGACCTTGCCCTGCCGGACGAGGTCGGCGAACGCGAGCATCGTCTCTTCGAGCGGGACGCTGTAGTCGTACCGGTGCGCCTGGTACAGGTCGACGTAATCGGTCTGCAGGCGCTTCAGCGACGCGTTGGCCGACTCCATGATGTGCTTGCGGCCGAGCCCGCGGTCGTTGGGGCCGCCGGGACCGGTCGGCCAGTAGACCTTGGTGAGGATTTCGAGCGACTCGCGCCGCTGGCCCTGCAGCGCCCGGCCGAGCACCGACTCCGCGGCCGTGTTGGCGTAGACGTCGGCGGTGTCGAAGGTCGTGATCCCCGACTCCAGCGCCGCCTTCACACAGGCGTGGGCCTGCTCCTCCTCGACCTGGGAACCGTGCGTGAGCCAGTTGCCGTACGAGATCTCACTGATGGACAGGCCGCTGCGGCCGAGTCGACGGAACTTCATACATCGGAGCTTAAACCGAAATCGTTCGTGCTGCTAATGAACTTCGGGCGCGTGCCACACCATGGAATACCGCCAGAACAAGCGCCGGCGGATCCGCGCTCCCGGCACGATCTCCGCTGCCGCCGCCCGGATCTCGGCCAACGTCGGCGCGCTCATCACCACCGGCATCTCGGCATCGTGCGGCGTGCCGCCGGTGCCGTTGAGGGCCTTGGCGAGCCCGACGACGGCGTTGGCGGGCAACGTCACCAGCTCCATGGCCCGATCGGCCCGGCTCGCCGTCATGTACAGCCCGATGACGATCAGCGTCCCGCCCGGCCTGGTGAGCGCGGCGAGTCTGGCGAGACCTTCACGCAACGGCAGGTGGTGCAGGCTCGCCTCGGCGGTGACGACGTCGTACCGCCCGAGGTCGTGGGTGAGCACGTCGCCGTGAACCCATCGGACCTCGTCCGTGGTGGCGCTCGCCCGTTCGATCATGCGCGCGCTGGCGTCGATCGCGGTGACCTCGTCCGCCCTGATCCGCCGCGCCAGGTCACCCAGACCGCAGCCGACGTCCAGCGCCGACGCGGCCCGAAACGGCAACTGCCGGAGCAGCCGGCGGCGGTACCACTCGTTGTGGTTCCACCGCAGCTTCTCCGGCAGCTGGAGCTTGCGCTGCTTCTCGCGCACCGCTAGTCGATCACGGGCTACTTGATCGCGTCGCCCGGCTTCACACGCGGCTTGGGCACGCGCAGCTTGCGGATCTGGCTCGCGCGGATGAACGAGTACCAGCCGATCGACAGGCCCTTGATCGGCTCGGTCGGGAACTTCGCCCGCACCTTCCGCGTGACCAGGCGGCCGAGCACGATGCCCTCGATGACCATCGCGATCAGCATGAACGTCGTCGCGAGCGTCGCGTACCGCTGCACGGCCAGCGACGGCGTCAGCAGCGCCACGAACACCAGGATCGCGAGCGGCATGAACAGGCCCATGAGGTTGCGCCGCGAGTCGACGAGGTCGCGGATGTACGCCTTCACCGGACCGCGGTCGCGCGGCAGCAGGTACTTGTCCTCGCCCGCCATCATGCGCTGACGGCGCTCGGTGGCCGCGGCACGGCGCTCTTCCTTGCTCACCTTGTTGCCGCGCATGCGCTTGAACGCCTCGCGCTGCGTGCGGGGAGGCGGGGGCACGGGCCCGGAGCGCCTGCCCTGCGCCTCACGCCGCTTGGGCGTGGGCCTGCCCTTGCCCGCGGAACGGGTGGAGTCGGCGACCTCGTCGGTCGACTCGGTGGCCGTGGCATCGGTGTCGGCGGCGTTGCGGCGCAGGAACCTCACGACGACAGGGTAGGACAGTGGTTCTTCTGTACCTTTCGCGAGGTGCGCGTACTCATCGCTCCGGACTGCTTCGGCGGCACCCTGACCGCCCGCGAGGCCGCCGACGCCATCGCCACCGGCTGGCGCGAGGCCAAGCCCGGCGACGTCGTCGCCGAACGCCCACTGGCCGACGGAGGCCCCGGCTTCGTCGACGTGCTGCACGCCGCCACGGGCGGCGACATCCGGCATGTCCGCGTCACCGGCCCTCTGGGCGAACCGGTGCAAGCGCGCTGGCTCAGCGTGCACACCGCCGGTCGGCGTGTTGCCTACATCGAGTCCGCGGAAGCGTGCGGCCTCCACCTGATCCCCGCGGAACTCCGCCCGCAGACCTGCGAGACGGCGGCCACGCGCGGCGTCGGCGAGCTCATCGCGGCAGCGGCGGCTGACAACGATGTCATAACGGTGGGCCTGGGCGGCTCCGGCACGACCGACGGAGGCGCCGGCATGCTCGCCGCGTTGTCGGAGGCGGGCACCGACCTGACCGGCACAGCGCTGGTCGCCGCCTCCGACGTGGAGAACCCGCTCCTCGGCCCGCACGGCGCCGCGCGCACGTTCGGCCCGCAGAAGGGCGCGTCCCCGGAAGCCGTCGAACGCCTCGAAACGAAGCTGGCCGCCATGGACGTCCTGACACCCGTATCCGGCGTATCGGGTGCCGGAGCGGCGGGCGGCCTGGGTGCCGCGCTGCTCTCGCTGGGCGCGACGATGACGTCGGGCGCGGGCCTGGTCCGCGACCTCACCGGCCTCGACACCGCCCTCGACGACGCCGACGTCGTCATCACCGGCGAGGGCAGCTTCGACTGGCAGTCCCTGCGAGGCAAGCTCGTCACCGCCGTCGCCGCGGGCGCCGCCGAACGCGGCATCCCGTGCATCGCCATCGCGGGCCAGGTCAGCGTCGGCCGCCGCGAGATGGGCGCCGCCGGCGTCCAGGCCGCCTACTCGGTCTCCGACCACGTCGGCTCTGTGCACAAGTCGATTGCGGACGCCCGCAAAAGTCTCATTGCAACGGCGCAGCACGTGGCACGGCAGTGGTCGCGCTGAAGTGCGAGAACCCGGTTAGAGGGTGTAGCTGATATATCGGCTGGCTTGAGCGTGGTCTACGTGACAGTCGACACCTAGGGCGACATGCGGCGTCGTTGTGGGACCATGGGAAGCGGAACAAGGCGGGGAACGCCCGTGTTGTTGATGGGTGAACCGCCCGCAAAGGACCTCTTAGGAGAGCCATGACGACCGCTCAGGATGCCGCTTCGACCACTGAGGCGCCCAGCCACGGCGTGACGCTGACCGATGCGGCCGCCGTCAAGGCCAAGGCGCTGCTCGACCAGGAGGGCCGCGATGACATGCACCTGCGCATCGCCGTCCAGCCCGGTGGTTGCGCCGGTCTTCGTTACCAGCTGTTCTTCGACGAGCGCGCGCTCGACGGTGACGCGATGGTCGACTTCAACGGCATGAAGGTCGCCGTCGACCGCATGAGCGCCCCGTACGTCGAGGGTGCTGTCATCGACTTCGTGGACACGATCGAGAAGCAGGGCTTCACGATCGACAACCCGAACGCCGGCGGGTCCTGCGCCTGCGGCGACTCGTTCCACTAAGGCGAACACGCGGAGAGGCCGCGTTCCCGCATCGACGGGAACGCGGCCTCTCCGCGTGTGAACCTGAAAATCTTTCAGGTATTGCCCGGATGGGCCCGTGAGCCGGACCTGGGGCTAGACGCCGTATTCGGCGAGGCCCTCGACCTGGTGGGCGCACCGCTCGTCGACCTGCCAGGGCGCGGCGTCGCGCGGGACGGGAAGGGGGTGCTCGGGGTGGGTCAGAGCGAAGGGGAGCTGCGCGCAGTCCTCGATCAGTTCACTCATCGTGCTCGCCTCTGGGATCGTCACCTCCCGACCGTATGACGGCGGTCTGACCTGCGGTAGCCCTACCAAACAGTAGTCTTCACAGCGGTACTCGTCCGGGTGAGTTGTCACGTAGCGCAACAAGAAAAGAGGAGCCGACGTGCCCCTAGCCGTGTGCGGCAGCATCGCGACCGACCATCTCATGCACTTCCCGGGTCGTTTCGCGGACCAGCTGGTCGCGGAGCGTCTCGACCGCGTGTCACTGAGCTTCCTGGTCGACGACCTCGTGGTCCGTCGCGGTGGCATCGGTGCGAACATCGCGTTCGGCCTCGGTGTGCTCGGGGTGCGTCCGGTGCTCGTCGGTGCCGTCGGCAAGGACTTCGACGACTACCGCTCGTGGCTGGAGCGGCACGGCGTCGACACGTCCGGCGTGTACGTGTCCGAGGTCGCGCACACCGCGCGGTTCGTCTGCACGACGGACGACGACATGTGCCAGATCGCCTCCTTCTACGCCGGTGCGATGGCCGAGTCCCGCAACATCGAGCTCGCGCCGATCGCGGACCGCGTCGAGAACCTCGAGCTCGTCATCATCAGCCCGGACGACCCCGCGGCCATGCTCCGGCACGCCGACGAGTGCCGTCAGCGCGGCTACAGGTTCGCCGTCGACCCGTCGCAGCAGCTCGCCCGCATGGACGGCGAGCAGGCTCGCGCGTTCATCGAGGGCGCCGAGTACCTCTTCAGCAACGACTACGAGTGGGAACTGCTGCTGCAGAAGACCGGCTGGACCGAGGCCGACGTCCTCGCCCGCGTCGGTAAGCGCGTCACCACGCTCGGCGCCAAGGGTGTCGAGATCGTCGACCGCGACGGCTTCGCGCTGCACGTCCCCGCCGTCCCCGAGGTCGCGAAGACCGACCCGACCGGCGTCGGCGACGGGTTCCGCGCGGGCTTCCTCGCCGGCATCACCGCGGGGCTGAGCATCGAACGAGCAGCTCAGCTCGGCTCGTTCATCGCGGTCGAGGTGCTCGAGACCGTCGGCACGCAGGAGTGGGTGATCGAGCGCGAGGCGGCGCTCGCCCGCATTCGTGGCGCGTTTGGTGCGCAAGCCGCTGAGGAGATCGCTCCCGTCCTGCCATGATCGGACAATGGGGACGTACCTGTTCGGCGACACCGGTGAGTCGCTCGATCCGAAGTTCGACGCGCTGAGCTCACTGCTCGACGCGGGCACCTTCGCCCGCGTCGAGCAGCTGGGTGTCTCGGACGGCTGGCGCTGCCTCGAAGTGGGAGGTGGCGGGGGATCGGTGGCGAACTGGCTGGCCGACGTCGTCGCCCCGGCCGGGCACGTGACGGTCACCGACATCGACGTCACCAGGCTCGAGGAACGCGACAACGTCACCGTCCTGGAACACGACGTGGTGTCCGGCATCTTGCCCGGCAACGCGTTCGACCTGGTCCACGCCCGCCTGGTGCTCTTCTACCTCCCCGCCCGCGACCTCGTCCTGCGCAAGCTGCGCGACGCGTTGCGGCCCGGTGGCTGGCTCGTCCTCGAAGAGTTCGACTGCCTGCCGCTCGAAGTCCTCTCCGCCGCTCCCGACGACGCGAAGCTGATCATGCGGGTCAAGAACGCCCTGCTGACGATGCTCGACCACGCCGGCGCCGAACTGGCGTGGGGCGCACGCGTCGAGAGGGCCCTGCGCGACGCCGGCCTGAACGACGTCAGCGGGTCCCGTGACGTGCAGGAGTGGGAGGGCGGCTCCGCGGGGTGCCGCGTGCTCGCCACGACCGCACGCCTGGTGCGCGCGAAGCTCCCGCTCACCGACACCGAGTTCGACCGCTACCTGGAGCTGATGGAGTCCCCGGAGACAGTCGTCAGCTCGTACGCGATCTGCAGCGCACAAGGCCGTCGCTGAAACGAAAGGGCCCCTCCGCGGAGGGGCCCTGACGCACCGGACCTAGAGCTTGACCGGGTAGTGCGGTTCCGGCACCACCGGCTGGATGCGGCCCTCGACGAAGATGCCGTGCCAGATCATGAACACCAGCAGCGCCCAGATCCGGCGGCTGTGGTCGAGCACGCCGGAACGGTGCTCCTCGATCAGCCGCAGCACCGCGTTCTTGTCGATGTACTGGTCGGTCTGCGACCTGCGCACGATGTCGACCGCCCAGTCGTGCATCTCGTCCTTGAGCCAGTGCCGGATCGGCACCGGGAAGCCGAGCTTGCGGCGGTTGAGCACGTGCGCCGGCACGATGTCGCGGATCGCCTTGCGCAGCGCGAACTTCGTGGTGTCCTTCGTGATCTTCAACTCACTCGGGATCTGCGACGCGATCTTGAAGACCTCGGGGTCGAGGAACGGGACCCGCAGCTCCAGCGAGTTCGCCATGGTCATCTTGTCGGCCTTGACCAGGATGTCGCCGCGCAGCCACGTGAACAGGTCGACGTGCTGCATGCGCGTCACCGGGTCCCAGTTGCGCGACTCGCGGTACGGCCCGGCCGTCGCGTCCATGTGCGACACCGCCGGGTCGTACGTGCGCAACACCTGACGCAGGTGGTCGTCGAGGAAGATGCGCGCGTTGCCGTAGTAGCGCTCCTCCAGCGTCAAAGCGCCGCGACGCAGCAGGTCCTTGCCGCGCACGCCGTGCGGGATCTTCGTCGAGACCTTGCCCATCGCCTTGCGCAGCGCGCCCGGCACCTTCTCGAACCCCGCCAGCGACAACGGCTCGCGGTAGATCGTGTACCCGCCGAACAGCTCGTCCGCGCCCTCACCGGACAGCACTACCTTCACGTGCTGACGCGCCTCACGGGCGATGAACCACAACGGCACCAGCGCCGGGTCGGCCACCGGGTCGTCGAGGTACCAGGTGATCAGCGGCAGGGAGTCCATCATCTCCTGCGCGCTCACCGTGCGGACCACGTGCTTCACGCCGATCAGCGCCGCCGACTCCGCGGCCACGTCGACCTCGGAGAAGCCCTGGCGCTCGAACCCGGTGGTGAACGTGATCAGGTCCGGGTTGTGCTCCTTGGCCAGCGCCGCGACCACAGTGGAGTCGATGCCGCCGGACAGGAACGAGCCGACCGTCACGTCCGCCCGCATGTGCTTGGCGACCGAGTCGCGCAGCGCCGCGGTGATCTCGTCGTACAGCGCGTTCGCCTCGGCCTCGCTGCGGACCGTGCGGACCTTGAACTCCGCCGGGAAGTAGCGCTCGAACTTCGGCGACTCACCCGGGACCAGCGTGAACGAGTGGCCGGACTCGACGCGGTGGATGTGGTCGTGCAGCGAGGCGGGCTCCGGCACGTACTGCAGCGTGAGGTAGTGCTGCAGGCCCTTGACGTTCATCTTCGGCGCGATGCCGATGGACGGGGCCAGCTCCAGCAGGATCTTCTTCTCGCTGGAGAACGCGACACCGCTCTGACCCTGCGCCCAGTACAGCGGCTTGATGCCGAACGGGTCGCGGCCGCCGAACACGATCTCGCGCTCGGAGTCCCAGATCATGAACGCGAACATGCCGCGCAGCTTCGTGATCGCCGCGGGCCCGTAGTAGTGGTAGGCGGCGACGATGGTCTCGGTGTCACCGTCGGTGTGGAAGACCGCGCCGTGCTTCTCGGTGAGCTCGGCCCGCAGTTCCAGGTAGTTGTAGACCTCGCCGTTGAAGTTGATCGTGTACCGGCTCGGTGACTCCGCCGGACCCCAGGTCAACGGCTGGTGGGAGTGCTCGATGTCGATGATCGCGAGCCGGTTGAAGCCGAACACGACCTCGTCGACCCGCCTGGTGCCGCTCTCGTCCGGTCCGCGGTGCCGCATGCAGCGCAGCGCCGCCTCCACGGCCGGGCGCGCGTTCTCGGCCTCGTTCTCGCTAGGGCATACAAGTCCTGCCAGGCCGCACAAGGCTCTCGCACCTCTCAAAAGACATGAAGGGGAAGACCACGGGGAAGTCCCCAGTATGCCGAAGGGGCTCTGTGTGACCGAAACTGCACCGCAGCGGCGGTGCCCCCGAGGGGTGAGCGTGGTTGCGCTGGGCTACGCTCCCGCTTGATCCGTTGGCATGGAACGAGGAGGCGGGCGAGCAGTGGGCCTGAAGGAGGGCACCAGGGCATCCCGGCTGGTGAAGACCGCTGGGCTTGTGAGCCTGGTCGGCATCGGGGCCACCGGTTGCTCCACGGACGAGGTGCTGCGCTTCGGATGGCCGCAGGCCGTCACGCCGCAGGCCGAGAAGATGCGCGAGCTCTGGACCTGGTCCGTGATCGCCGCGCTCGTCGTCGGCGTCATCGTGTGGGGTCTGATCCTGTGGTCGGTGGTGTTCCACCGCAAGAAGTCGGAGGAACTGCCGCGTCAGACGGCGTACAACCTCCCGCTGGAGATCGTGCTCATCGTCGTGCCGACGGTGATCGTGGCGGTGTTGTTCTACTTCACCGCCGTGACGCAGAACTACGTCACGGACAAGTCGGGCAAGCCCGACGTGAACGTCGACGTGATCGCGTTCCAGTGGAACTGGGAGTTCCAGTACCCGGACCACAAGACCGAAGAGGGCAACGTCGTCAGCACGGTCGGCACCTCGGGCGAGGTCCCGGTCATGGTGCTGCCGGCCGGCAAGCGCATCCAGTTCACGCTGCGCTCGACGGACGTCATCCACTCGTTCTTCGTGCCGGAGTTCCACTTCAAGCGGGACGTCTTCCCGGAGCCGAAGAAGAACAACCAGGACAACGTCTTCCAGATCGACCAGATCGACCGTCCCGGTGCGTTCGTCGGTCGTTGCGCCGAGCTCTGCGGTTCGTACCACGCGGTGATGAACTTCGAGGTCCGCGCTCTGAAGGAAGCCGACTTCGAGAAGTACATCGAGCTGCGCAAGCAGGTCAACGAGAAGACGGGCAAGCCGTACACCACGGCCGAAGCCCTCTCCCAGGTGAACTGTGACGAGTGGTGCTCACCGCTGGCCACGACGACGACCCCGTTCAACACCGACCGGACGGCCCGCGAGGCCTCCGGCGCGGGCCAGAAGTAGGGACACGCCCCGCGATGAAGATCGAAGCTCGCGTATTCGACCTGGTGATGGCCTTCTCGTTCCTGATGGCCGTCGTCTACGGCTACTGGACGCACCTGGCGACCGGCCACGTCGAGCCCACCGGCACGGTGGCGCTCGCGCTGACCGGCGGCCTGGCCCTCATCACCGGCACCTACTTCCGGTTCGTCGCCCGCCGCATCGAGGTGCGGCCGGAGGACAACCCCGACGCCGAGGTGTCCGACGGCGCCGGTGAGCTGGGCTTCTTCAGCCCCGGCTCGTACTGGCCGGTCGGTCTGGCCGCCGCGGCGGCGACCACGGGTGTCGCGGTGGCGTTCTGGCACGTATGGCTGCTCGTGATCGCCATCGTCCTGGTGCTGATCGCGGTCGGCGGCCTGGTGTTCGAGTACCACACCGGTCCGAACCACGACTGACCCAGCAACGACCGAGGCCCTCTCCGATGCGGAGGGGGCCTTCGTCGTTCGTGGGAACTGACACGTCACATGACGAAGGCCCCTTCCCGTCGTCGCGGGAAGGGGCCTTCGCAGGTCTTGCGCAGGGTTACGCCGCCGCGGCGACCGGGGTCTTCTGGTACGCGTCGACGTACTCCTGGCCGCTCAGGTCGAGGATGCGGTAGATGATCTCGTCGGTGACGCTGCGCAGCACCGGCAGCGAGTCCTGCATGCCGTCGTAGCGGCTGAAGTCGAGCGGCTCACCGAAGCGGACCGTCACGGGGACGATCTTCGGGAACCTGCTGCCGACCGGCTGGACCTTGTCGGTGCCGATGATGCCGACCGGGACGACCGGGGCGCCGGACTCGAGCGCCATGCGGGCCACGCCCGTGCGGCCGCGGTGCAGCCTGCCGTCGAGCGAGCGGGTGCCCTCGGGGTAGATGGCGAAGGCGTCCCCGCGGGCCAGGATCTCGGCGGCCGTGTCGAGCGCGGCGCGGGCGTCACGGCCGCTGCCGCGGTGCACCGGCACGTGGCCGAGCGAGGAGAAGAACCGGCGCGACAGCGAGCCCTTCAGGCCGGTGCCCGTGAAGTACTCCGCCTTCGCGAGGAACGACACGCGGCGCGGCACGACCATCGGCATGACGACGCTGTCGATGAAGCTGAGGTGGTTGGCCGCCAGGATGACGGGGCCGTCGGTGGGGATGTTCTCCAGCCCGTCCACCACAGGGCGGTAGACGAGACGGGCAGTGCGCGCGACGACGTGCTTCATCACCGGGTAGAGGAGGGCCATGTCTCCAGCATTCCAGGTGGCGATTGCCACGGCGTTACCACGTGGCGCGCATCTCGGGCCCATCACTCGCTCGGACTACGCCGATGCGGCGGTCGTGCGAGCAGGGTCACGCGCCGGCGACGACGCGTGACCGGAACACCGCTTCGCTAGCCCTTGAGGGCCTGGGAGAGCTCCACCCACCGGTTCAGCAGCGTCGCCGCCCTGCCCGAGTCGATGGCGTCGGCCGCGCGGCCCAGTGAGGCCGTCAGGTCGGCGTGCAGGTCCTCGGAGAACCCGCCGTGCGCCGCGATGGCGCCCGCGGCGTTCACGAGCACAGCGTCCCGCACAGACCCCGTTTTGCCGGCCACGAGGTCGCGGACCACCTGGGCGTTGACGGACGAGTCGCCGCCCTTCAGGTCCTCCTCGCGGGCGGGCTTCACGCCGAGCACGGCCGGGTCGATGGTCTCCGTGCGCACCACACCGTCCTGCGCGAGCCACGCGGACGTGGTCGTGGTCGTGGTGATCTCGTCGAGGCCGTCGTCACCCCGCACCACCAGCGCGGTGTTGCGGCGGCGCGCGAACACGCCGGCGATCAGCGGTGCCGCCGACGCCCGTGCGCAGCCGATCAGGCCGACGGTGGGCTGGGCGGGGTTCGTCAGCGGGCCGAGCAGGTTGAACGACGTCGGGATGCCGATCTCGCGCCGCACCGGGCCCGCGTGCCGGAAGCCGGGGTGGAACACCGGCGCGAAGCAGAAACCGATGCCCAGCTCGCGCACGGTCTCCCGCACGCCGTCCGCGGGCAGGTCGATCGCGACGCCGAGCGCCTCCAGCACGTCCGCCGTGCCGCACTGCGACGACGCCGCGCGGTTGCCGTGCTTGACCACGGGCACACCCGCGGCGGCCGTGATGATCGCGGCCATCGTCGAAATGTTCACCGAACCGGAATGATCGCCGCCGGTGCCCACGATGTCGGTCGCCCGCACGTCCACCGTGAACCGGTTCGCGTGCTCGAGCATCATCGTCGCGAGACCGTCGACCTCCTCCGGCGTCTCACCCTTGGCGCGCAACGCGACGATGAACGCCGCGATCTGCGCCGAGGTCGCCTCGCCCGACATCACCTGGTCCATGCCCCAGGCGGTGTCGTCGGCGGTCAGGTCGACGCCGTCGAGCAGGCGGTTGAGCAGCGAGGGCCAGGTGCGCTGGCTCATGGCCGATCAGCCCTTGACGACGGGCACTGCCGAGCCCCGCAGCACCTCGGCCACGGTCTCGGCGGCGGCCAGCGGGTCGAGCGGGTGCACCAGCACCGCGTCCGCCTGCGACCAGGTCGCGAGCCACCTGTCGTCCTTGCGGCGCACCGCGACGACGATCGGCGGGCAGTTGGTGATCTCGTCCTTGAGCTGGCGGGACAGGCCCATGCCCCCGGTCGGCTGCGCCTCGCCGTCGAGGATCAGCAGGTCGACGGTGCCGGCGTCCGCCTCGTAGAGGACGTCCGCGATCGTCGCGGCCTCGACGTAGTCGACGCGCGCGAGGTCCGGCGCCGGACGGCGGCCGACCGCAGTGATGATCGTCTCACGCACCTCGGGCCGGTGGCTGAACACCAGGATCTTCGTGGTCTGCGTGCTCATCTCTGGATCCTCCGCTGCGACTGCCGACTGCGGTCCCTGAAGAAAGTGACCAAGGTCGCCGTGATGCTATCGGGCCGGTTCGGGTGACTTCTGCAGGGCGTCCCACCCCAGCGCCTCGCCGCCGAGCCGTTGCGCCAGCGAGGCCATCCGCGACCGCTCCTGGGCGCAGTGCAACGCGTCCAGCTTCTGCACGCGACTGATATGCGATATGTCACCGGCCACCAGCACCCAGCCGTCCGGCGTGAGCAGTTCGCGCGCACGTTCTACCTGTTCAGCGGGGATGCGCACGTGGTGCCGCAGCACCGCGAGCTCGTCCGCGCGCCACTGCGGGGAACGCGCCAGGGCGGCCGAATCGGCCTCCGCGATGTCGAACGCCTCGACCACGACGACGAGCGCCGGGTCGTCCACCGACAACGCCGGCTCGGCCTGTCGGTGCAGCATGTCGCGCAATCGGCTCAGCAAGCCCATTCGTTGATCTCCTCGCGATGACCCCGCGTGTGACCCAGCCGACCCATGATCTGCCCAGGACCCGATGGGCGGACGGAAATAGCGCAGGCAATAATGCTGCTCGTGACCACGGCAGCGCCTTCAATCGGCCAGCGCGTGCACTCGCTGAACCGCCCGAACATGGTCAGCGTCGGCACGATCGTCTGGCTGTCCAGCGAGCTCATGTTCTTCGCTGGCCTCTTCGCCATGTTCTTCACGGTGAAGGCCCAGAACGAGGGGCCATGGCCTCCTCCTCCCACGCACCTGAACATCCCCTACGCGTCGGTCTTCACGATCATCCTGGTCGCGTCGTCCTTCACCTGTCAGTGGGGCGTGTTCGCGGCGGAGCGAGGTGACGTCTTCGGTTTGCGTCGCTGGTACATCGTGACCCTGATCATGGGCGCGATCTTCGTCGGCGGGCAGGCAGGCGAGTACATCGAGCTGGTCGAGCACGGCACCACGATCCCGTCCTCGGCTTACGGCACGGTCTTCTACCTGACGACCGGCTTCCACGGCTTGCACGTCATCGGCGGTCTGATCGCGTTCGTCTACCTGTTGATCCGGACGAAGCTCAGCAAGTTCACGCCGGCACAGGCCACCTCCGCGATCGTCGTGTCGTACTACTGGCACTTCGTCGACGTCGTGTGGATCGGGCTGTTCGCCATCATCTACATCGTGCCCTGACCTGCTCCCCAGCCACGAGCTCCCGAACTGACAGCAAGGGTTGCCGCACACCATGACCACCACGACGAAACGCCCCCGCGGCGCCCGCACCAAGCTGCGCCGCCGGGTCGCTGGACTGCTCGCACTGGGCTTCGGCCTGCTGAGCGCCGGCATGCTGTTCGCCGCCTTCGCGCCCCAGGCGCAGACCGCCCAGGCGCAGCAGCAGGACGCCCTGGTGCGCCAGGGCGAGCAGATCTACCTCAACACCTGCCAGAGCTGCCACGGCAAGTCCCTCGAGGGCGTGAAGGACCGCGGGCCCAGCCTGATCGGTGTCGGCGACGCCGCGGTCTACTTCCAGACTTCCTCCGGCCGCATGCCCATGGCGCGGCAGGAGGCCCAGGCCATCCGCAAGCCCGCGAAGCTCTCCCCCGAGGAGATCAACGCGCTGATGGCCTACATCGACGCCAGCGGTGGCGAGGGCCCGAAGAAGCCCTCCGAAACCGGTGAGGGCCTGCGCGGCGACAACCCCGCCCGCGGCGGCGAGCTGTTCCGCCTGAACTGCTCCAGCTGCCACAACTTCACGGGTCGTGGTGGCGCGCTGTCGTCCGGCAAGTTCGCGCCGGCACTCGAC
Source organism: Lentzea californiensis (assembly GCF_024648825.1). Lineage (GTDB taxonomy): Bacteria > Actinomycetota > Actinomycetes > Mycobacteriales > Pseudonocardiaceae > Lentzea > Lentzea californiensis. Next base: position 206,509 of record NZ_JANBBE010000008.1, on the reverse strand, counting down.
GGCGTGTCCGAGGAGCAGATCTACACGGCGATGCAGAGCGGCCCGCAGAACATGCCGAAGTTCGGCGAGCGCCAGCTCACGCCGGAAGAGAAGAAAGACATCATCGCGTACGTCAAGTCGGTCACCGACGGGAACAACAACTCCGGAGGTAACCCCCTGGGCGGGTTCGGACCCGTTTCCGAGGGCTTGATCGCGTTCATCGTGGGCATCGCCGCGCTCATCGGCGTGACCCTCTGGATCGGAGCCAAGGCATGAGCGGCGACAAGCCGATCGAGCTGCCCAGCGAGGCAGAGCTCGCGGAGATGAGCCGGGACGACCTCGTCAAGCTCGGCACGAAGATGGACGGCGTCGAGCTCGTCCACTACGAGGAGAAGTTCCCGGTCCCCGGCACCCGTGCCGAGCGCCGCGCCCAGCGCGCGGTCGCGCTGTGGTTCGTGATCTCCGCGGTGGCGGGCCTCGCCTTCCTCGGCGTGTTCCTGTTCTGGCCGTGGCAGTACGAGTCCCCCTCGAACCCCGAGGGCCACCTGCTGCACATGCTGTACAACCCGCTGATCGGCCTGTTCCTGGGTCTGTCGGTGACGGGCCTGGGTGTTGGAGCACTGCTCTACACCAAGAAGTTCATCCCGGACGAGCTCGCGGTGCAGCAGCGCCACGACGGCCCGTCGGCCCAGGTCGACCGCGCCACGCTGGTCGCCGAGCTCGCCGACGCGGGTGAGCGCAGCGGCCTCGGCCGCCGCAGCCTGATCAAGCGCACCGCGGGCCTCGGCGCCGGCGTGCTGGGTCTCGGCGTCACCGCTGTTCCGCTGGGTGCGCTCATCAAGAACCCGCACTCGGACAGCGAGACCAAGAACTCGCTGTGGCACACCGGCTGGAAGGCCGAAAAGGGCGAGAAGGTCTACCTGCGCCGCCACACCGGCAACTTCCACGACGTCTCCCTGGTGCGTCCCGAGGACGTCGAGCCGGGCGGCTTCGAGACGGTGTTCCCGTTCCGGGAGTCCGAGCGCGAGGACGAGCACGCCCTGGTCGCGGCCCTGAAGCGGGCCGACGCGCCGGTGATGCTCATCCGCCTGCGCCCGAACCAGGCGGTCACCAAGCGTGCAGGCCAGGAAGACTTCAATTACGGTGACCTGTACGCGTACTCGAAGATCTGCACGCACCTCGGTTGCCCGACGTCGCTCTTCGAGCAGCAGACCGGTCTGCTGCTCTGCCCGTGCCACCAGTCGCAGTTCGACGTCTTCGAATACGCCAAGCCGCGGTTCGGTCCGGCAACCCGTCCTCTGCCGCAGCTTCCGATCACTGTGGACGAGGACGGATACTTGGTAGCCCGCAGCGACTTCATCGAGGCTGTGGGTCCGGCGTTCTGGGAGCGGAAGTCATGAGTGCCATCACCACGCCGACGAAGCCGGCCAACGCCGCCGCGCGCGTCGCAGGGGCGGCGGCCAACGCTGCCGACGAGCGGTTCCACCCGGCCTCCGGTCTGCGCAAGCAGATCAACAAGGTCTTCCCGACGCACTGGTCCTTCCTGCTCGGTGAGATCGCGCTGTACAGCTTCATCGTGCTGCTGCTGTCGGGTACGTACCTGGCGTTGTTCTTCGACCCGTCGATGACCGAGGTCACCTACAACGGCGCATTCGAGAACCTGCGCGGCATCGAGATGTCGCGGGCGTTCGCGTCCACGCTCGACATCTCGTTCGAGACGCGCGGTGGCCTGTTCGTCCGCCAGGTGCACCACTGGGCGGCGCTGCTGTTCATGGCCGCGATCGTCGTGCACATGTTCCGGATCTTCTTCACCGGCGCGTTCCGCAAGCCGCGTGAGATCAACTGGGTCATCGGCATCGTGCTGTTCATGCTCGGCGCGATCGAGGGCTTCCTCGGCTACTCGCTGCCCGACGACCTGCTCTCGGGCACCGGCCTCCGCGTCATGGCGGCCCTGCTGATCTCGTTCCCGGTCATCGGCACGTGGCTGAACTGGCTGATGTTCGGCGGGGAGTTCCCCGGCACGGACATCATCCCGATGCTCTACACCGCGCACATCCTGATCATCCCGGCGATCATCCTGGGTCTGATCGCGGCGCACCTCGCGCTGGTCTGGTACCAGAAGCACACGCAGTTCCCGGGCGCGGGCCGCAAGGAGACCAACGTCGTCGGCGTGCGCATCATGCCGGTGTTCGCGGCCAAGGGCGGTGGCTTCTTCGCCATCGTCGTCGGTGTCATCGCGATCATGGGCGGCGTCTTCCAGATCAACCCGATCTGGAACTTCGGTCCGTACAACCCCGCGCAGATCTCCGCCGGCTCGCAGCCCGACTGGTACATGGGCTGGACCGACGGCCTGGTCCGCATCTGGCCCGCGTGGGAGTTCTACCTGGGCAACTACACGATCCCGGCGCCGTTCCTGCCGTTCATCCTGGGTCTGCCGCTGCTGACCGGCATCGCGGCGATGTACCCGTGGATCGAGCGCAAGATGACCAAGGACTACGCGCACCACAACCTGCTGCAGCGCCCGCGTGACGTGCCCGTCCGCACCGCGCTCGGCTGGATGGCGATCACGTACTTCATGGTCCTGCTGCTCATGGGCGGCAACGACATCTTCGCCTACCAGTTCGACATCTCGTTGAACCTGACGACGTGGATGGGCCGCATCGGCATGCTGGTGCTGCCTCCGCTCGCGTACTTCATCGCGTACCGGATCTGCATCGGCCTGCAGCGCGGCGACCGCGAGGTGCTCGAGCACGGTGTCGAGACCGGCATCATCAAGCGCCTGCCGCACGGCGAGTTCATCGAGGTCCACCAGCCGCTCGGCCCGGTGGACGACCACGGCCACCCGATCGCGCTCGCCTACCAGGGCGCGTCGGTGCCGAAGAAGATGAACAAGCTCGGCTCGGCCGGTCACCCGGTCGTCGGCAGCACGTGGTCGCCGGACCCGGTCGAGGAGACCGTGGCCCTGGAGAACGCGCGCAAGCACGCCCACGCCTCGGAGGGCCTCAGCTCCCAGGACGAGGCCAGCGAGCTCGCGGGCAAGCCGTCCGACCCGAAGGCCTGATCCACCGCACGAACACGACGAAGGCCCCCGTGATCTTTCACGGGGGCCTTCGTCGTGTCTGCGGCCCTGGGCTGTGGGGCTGACTACTGGGCGTCGTCGAGACCGATGGAGAACGCGGCCTCGTCGTCGCGCTTCGAGTAGCTGCGGAACGCGATGTGCGTGTCGGTGTTCAGCACGCCCGCGACCTTGCTGATCTTGCCGGGCACCAGTGCGGCGAGGTCCTCGTGCTTGCTGACCCGCACCAGCGCGATCAGGTCCACGTCACCGGCACAGGAGTACACCTCGGTGACTCCGTCGATGTCGGCGATCTCCTGCGCGGCCTCGGGAATGCGTTCGGCGGCGGCCTGGATCAGCACGATGGCGGTGACCACGGCGTCCTCCTCGGGTCTGGGCTCCGGTGTCTCAAGCACCCGTAGTCTGCCCTACCGCCTGATCACCTGCGTGAGGACGTCGCCGCTCGCGAGTGCCGAGCTGCGCACGACCTGCGCGTGTCTCTTTGTCGACTTCTCGACTGATATATCGGTCGTAGTCACCCCATTTGACCTGCGCTTACCCTCCTTATGCAAAAAACGTTTGCGGACGTCCGCAAACGTTTTTTGCATAAGGGCCGTGCAACGAGGTGTTCCGGTCAGGCCCAGCGGTCGTGGATGGGGCGGGCGCCCGCGGCTTGTTCGGCCCACGGCACCCACGCCGCGGCGGCGCCGGCGGGGGACGACCACGGCTCGTCCGCGTACACCAGGCGGGTGCCCGGCTGGTCGAGCCAGCGCAGCACGACGGCGGCTTCTTCCGGGGGAGCACCGCGCAGCGGGCCGGGGGTAGGGATGACCGTCTCGGCTGAGGCGACGAGAGCGTCGACCACCGGCATCGGGCGGGTGCCGCGGCGGGCTACTCCGGCGGAGGCGAGGCGGCCGTAGCGCACGACCGAGAACTCCCAGCCGCCTTCGCCGTCGGGTCTGGCGGCCACGAGCTGGGGAAGCGCGGCGAGGGCCGCCAGGCGCTGGGCCCGGTCCAGGGACCGGACCAGGCCCGCCAGGCGGTCGCGCCGGCGGGCGGCCTCCTCGAAGCGTTCAGCCGAGGCCAGGCCGCCGAGCTGGGTGATGAGCGTGCGTAACGGGTCCGCGCTCCTGCCGACGACCAGATCGCGCACGGCGACCACGGCGGGGGAGTACTCGTCGACCGTCTGCCGGCCCGCGCAGGGCGCTTTGCAGCGGTCGAGCTCGGCCAGGGCGCACGGGGAGGCGCGTTGGTTCGTGGCCGGGATCTTGATGGTGCACGAGCGCAGCGGCACGGCGTCCAGCAGCGCGTCCGCGACCGACTCGGCCGCCTTCCGGGTGCGGAACGGGCCCAGCGCGCCGTCCCGGGGGACCTTGACCAGCGAGATCCGGGGGAACGGTTCGTCGGTCAGGGTCAGCCACCAGGCGTGGTGGGGGTTCTTCGAGCGCCGGTTGTACGCGGGGCGGTGTGCGCGCAGCAGTCGCAGTTCGCGCACCTCGGCTTCCAGCGGGTGAGAGCACTCCACGGCGTCGACCCGCACGGCGAGGGCGACCATCTCGCGCAGCCTGCGCCTGCCCTCGCTCGCCGTGAAGTACTGGCGGACCCGGCGCCGCAGGTCTGACGCCGTGCCGACGTAGAGGACCTCCTCCTTCGGCCCGCGGAAGAGGTACACGCCCGGCGTGGACGGCAGGTGGGCGGCCAGCGAGCGTTTGCGGCGTTGTTCCGGTGTGACCTCGGGCAGGTACGCCAGCAGTTCTTCGAGCGAGTGCACGCCCACGTTCCCGACGCGTTCCAACAGCGCGTGCAGCACCTCGACGGTGGTGCGGGCGTCGGCCAGCGCTCGGTGCGTCGGCTTGGTCTCCGTGTGGAACAGGTCCGAGAGCGCCGACAGACGGCACGACGGAGCCTCGTCGCGACTCAGTACCCTCCGTGCGAGCTTCACGGTGCACACGACCGAGGGCTTCGGCCAGCGATAGCCGTGCCGTTCGCAGGCGGCCTTCATGAAGCTGACGTCGAAACCCGAGTTGTGCGCCACCAGGACGGAACCGGCCGCGAACTCCAGGAACGCGGGCAACACCGTCTTCATGGTCGGCGCGCCCGTCACCATCAACTGCGTGATCCCGGTCAGCTGCGCCACCATCGGCGGAATGCCGCGCTGCGGGTCGACGAGCGTGGCGAACTCACCGATGACCTGGCCGCCGCGCACCTTCACCGCGCCGATCTCGGTGACGGCGTCCTCCTCGGCACTGCCGCCCGTGGTCTCCAGGTCGAAGACGACGAACGTCGTGTCGCGCAGGGGCGTCCCGAGCTCGTCGAAGGACAGTTGTCCGGTCACGTGGCTGACGTTAGCGACGGGGTCTGACAATTTTTGGAGCTGATCTTCAGTGGAGCTCTGACCTGCGGTTGCTCCATTGGAGTGGTGATCAGGTGATCTTTTCCAGATCGTTGTTGCGAAGGGCGGACACGTCCGTGCGTTGCTCGAGTGCCGGGGCTCTAGCCTGGTGGGGTGCCCGACCCGATGCCCGAGCCCGAGTTCGACCAGCCTGCCGATGAGGCAGGTGAGTCCGCGGATGATTCCACTGTCGAATCCTCTGTGGACTGGTCGGCCCTGCCGGAGCCGTTGCGGATGCGGCTCGCCGAGCTGGGGGCGGACGCGCTGAGCGAGATGGCGAAGGTCGACGTGCCCCAGCACCTGCGTCCGGTGGCGAAGTTCGCCCCGACCAAGCGCGCTCGTCTGGGCGGTTCTCAGGTCGTGGCCGGCCTGCGGGACTCCGCGAACTTCCGCACCGCCGTGGTCGAGTGGCTGCGCAAGAACAGGCCGTCGACGCTCGAGGTGACCTCACCGGACCCGGTGACGGCGGCCGCCGCGGCCGTGCTGACCGGCGACGAGGTCGCGCTGCACTACGTGGAGCTGGTGACGCGCAGGGTGGGCGACGCGACGCTGCGAGCCGAACGGGACGCGGCCGTCGCCCGCGCGGAACGGCTGGAGAGCGAGCTGGAACGGCTGCGGTCCGAGCGCTCCCAGCTCGACGGTGCCACCGAACGCGTCCGCGCGGATGCCGAGGTCGAGCTGGAACGCCTGCGCAAGCGGTTGCGCGAACAGGGCGTGAAGCTGCGCGAGGCCAAGGACGCCGCCGCGGCCGCCGCCGCCGAGGTGCGCAAGATCGAGGAACGCACCGCGGACGAGGTCAAGCGCCTGTCCGCCGAGCGCGACCGGGAGCGCGATCGCGCCGAGACCGAACGCGGCAAGGCCCAGCGGGCGATCGCCGACGCCGAGGTGGCGCGGCAGTCCGCACGCGAGGCCCGGCAGGCCGACGAGGTGCGGCTCGCACTGCTCGTGGACACCCTCGACGGTGCCGTGACGGGCCTGCGCCGTGAGCTGGCCCTGGGCGAGGGCACCGGGCCGCGTCCCGCCGATCTCGTGCGAGGTGCCAGCGCGTCGCAGGGCGTCGTTGGCCGGGTCGAGGACCCCGCCGCTCTGGACCGGCTGCTGGCGTTGCCCGCGGTGCACCTGGTGGTGGACGGCTACAACGTCACGAAGACCGGCTATCCGGAACTGTCGTTGTCGGATCAACGCGATCGGCTCGTGCACCAGCTGGCCGTGCTGGCCGCGCGCACGGGCGCCGAGGTGACGCTGGTGTTCGACGGCGCCGGGGTGGTGGCCGTGCCCGCGGCTGCTCCTCGTGGCGTCCGCGTGCTCTTCAGCGACCCCGGTGTTCTGGCCGATGACGTCATTCGCGCACTGGTCACGGCGGAGCCCGAGGGGCGGCCCGTGGTGGTGGTGACGTCGGACCGGGCGGTCGCGGACTCGGTGCGCCGCCGTGGCGCGCACCCGGTGCCGTCCGCCGTGCTGCTGGCCCGTCTCGGGCGTGTTTGATCACCCGGTAGCCTGACGCCGTCGATCTTGGCGGTCTTGTTCTGGCGAGGGGGATCGGCGACCTCATGTCGCGCAACTTCACCCGTGGTTTCCTGGTTCTCCTGCTGCTACTCCCGGTCGCTCCGGCGGTGTCCTCAGCCGCGCAGCCGGCCGATCCCGCGCGTGCGTACGCGGATCTGACGGCGCAGGCGACGAAGCTCAACGAGGAGGTCCTGCGCGCGCAGGAGGACCTCGTGCAGCGCAAGGCGGAGCTCGGCAGCGCGACCGCGACGGTGGCGGCGGCGCAGCAGATCGAGCGGCAGGCCAAGCGCGACGAGGAGGATTACCAGGGGCAGGTCGACCTGATCACCCAGGCGTCGTTCGAGGGGGCGCGGTTCAACCAGCTGTCGGCGCTGCTCGTCGCGGACTCGCAGCAGGACTTCCTGACCCGCCTCGAGATGATGAGGGTGCTCGCCTCCGACAAGGCGGAGTCGCTCGCGCGGCTGTCCGCCGCCGTGGAGAAGGCTCGTCAGGCGCACCAGGTGGCGGAGAGCGCGCGGGCACGCGCCGCGGAGACCACCGCGGCGGCCGAGAAGCTGAAGAGCGACCTCGACGCGCGCAACCAGGCGTTGCAGGCGCAGATCAACCAGGTGCGGACGGCGCTGACGCGGCTGCCCGCCCCCGTCGTGAACCAGTTGCGCGACCCCGGCGACCGCTCGCAGGTCAGCGTGCCTTCCGGGACCGCGGGGGCAGCACTGACCTTCGCGCTGGCGCAGCGTGGCGACGAGTACAAGTACGGCGCCACGGGCTTCGACCAGTGGGACTGCGCCGGGCTGACGATGAAGGCGTACGCGGCTGCCGGAGTCACGATTCCGCGCACGTCCGGCGGCCAGGCCGGGGTCGGCCGTGCCGTGTCACGCGGTGAGGTCCGTGCTGGCGACCTGATCGTCTACTACTCGAGCCGGTCGCACGTGGCCATGGCCGTCGACAACGCGCGGGCCGTGCACGCCTCCACCGAGGGCCAGCCGGTGAAGATCGCACCGATCGACGCCATCGGGCCCATCGCGGTGATTCGGCGCATCGAGGGATAGCGTTGCGCCGGTGAGGCACCTCCGGACGTTGCTGGCGGTCACCGTCGCCATGACGTTCCTGCTGGGCGTCAGCGTTGCACTACGGCCCGTTGAGTTGCAGCCGACCGCAACACCCCATTGCAAAGAGGCGGTGCTGACGGCTGCCGCGGGCACTGTGAGCAGCAGTTCTTGTGATGGTGCGCTGGCGTCGCGGGTGGCGGGGTTGCTGGACTCCTCGGTGCGCGAGGTCGCCGATATATTGGATATCAGTTGGGCTCAGCGGGTCGCCGTCGTTGTTCCGGCGACGGACAGCGAGCTCGTGGCGCTCGTCGGGCCCGCGTTCGCGGACATGGCCGGGGTCGCAATCAGGGACGGTTCCGGGCAGCGCGTCGTCCTCAACCGGGTGCGTGCCGCGGCGTTGTCGGACCTGGAACTGGGCGTGCTGCTGCGGCACGAGATCACGCACGTAGCGACGCGTGACCTGACGTCGGACTCGGCCCCGCTGTGGCTGGTCGAGGGGTTCGCGGACTGGGTGGCGTTCCACGGCACGGGGCTGTCGCTCCGTCAGGCCGCGCCGCTGCTGAGATCGGACGTCTCGGCGTTGCCGACCGACTTCGGCGGCTCGGGGCGTGATCTCGCGTACCAGCAGGCGTACTCGATCATGGTCTATCTGGAGTCGCGGCTCGGGGAGCGCGGTGTCGTGGACTTCTTCCTGCGGTACGCGTCGATGTCCGCAGTGGACGCCCGTGCCGTCGACGTGGCGGGCTGGCGTGAGTTCCTGAGAACGACCATCGGATAGCGTTGAGTTTGTGCGCCGAACCCTGCTGGTGACCAACGACTTCCCGCCCCGCCCCGGTGGCATCCAGTCCTACCTGCACGCTTTGGCGACACGCCTGCCCGCGGACTCGCTCGTCGTCTACGCGCCGAAGTGGAAGGGCGCGGAGGAGTTCGACGCCGAACAGCCGTTCCCGGTGGTGCGGCACCCCACGTCGCTGATGCTGCCGACGCCGGACGTCCTCGCCCGCGCGCGTGACATCGCCCGCGCCGAGTCGTGCGAGGCCGCGTGGTTCGGGGCGGCGGCACCGCTGGCGTTGCTGGCGCCGTCACTCGGCCTGAGCCGCTCAGTGGCGTGCACGCACGGGCACGAGGTCGGCTGGTCGATGTTGCCGGTGGCGCGGCAGGCGCTGCGGGCGATCGGGTCCGGAGTGGACGTCGTGACGTACGTCAGCCGCTACACCCGCTCGCGGTTCTCGGCGGCGTTCGGGCCGATGGCGGCGCTGGAGCACCTCCCGTCCGGTGTGGACACCGAGCAGTACCGCCCCGATCCCGCCGCGCGTGCCGAGATGCGCCGCCGGTACGGGCTGGGCGACCGGCCGGTGATCGTGTGCGTGTCGCGCCTGGTGCCGCGCAAGGGCCAGGACGTCCTGATCCGCGCGCTGCCGCTCATCCAGCGCACGGTGCCGGACGCCGCCCTGCTGATCGTCGGCGGCGGACCGTACCGCAGGACGCTCGACAAGATGGCCGCCGGTTCCCGCGACATCGTGCTGACCGGCTCAGTGCCGTGGGAGGAACTGCCCGCGCACTACAACGCCGGCGACGTCTTCGCGATGCCTTGCCGCACGCGCGGCCGTGGCCTCGACGTCGAAGGCCTCGGCATCGTCTACCTCGAAGCCTCCGCGACCGGGCTGCCCGTGGTGGCCGGCCGGTCCGGCGGCGCACCGGAGACCGTGCGCGACGGCATCACCGGCAACGTCGTCGACGGGCTCGACGTCGAGAACGTCGCCGCGCGGATCGCCTCGCTGCTCGCCGATCCCGGGACGGCGGCCAAGATGGGGCGCGCCGGCCGGGAGTGGGTCAGCGACCACTGGCGCTGGGACCAGCTCGCACACCGCCTCGAGAACCTCATCGGCTGACCGGCTGGGAGAGGATCGGCAGCCTATACGGTTCGGGCATGAGCCAGCCGATTCCGTTCACCGACACCAACTTCAAGCTCGCCGTCGTCCAGGAGCTGATGTACAACCAGGGCCTCCTGCCGAGGTTCGACCTCCGCGCGCACGCCGCCGAGCAGGGCTACACCTACGACGCCGGGAGCTTCGAGGCGGTGCCTGAGGCGCTGGCCTACTTCGAGGCGCTCGAGGTCCCCGCCGAGCTCGCGGAGAAGATCACCGAGATCGAGATGGACGGCGGCAACGAGATCTACCTCCAGATCGCGCCGAACTGGGACGGCGAGGACGCGCTGTTCGACGTCGACGAGTTCGCCGACCTGCGGCACTTCCCCAACCTGAAGTCGATGACCCTGTTGTACACGGGCAACGACGAGGCGCTGGAGACGCTGCGTGCCCGCGGGATCGAGGCGGACTGGCTCTGACGGCGTCAGGCGAGTTCGCGGGCCCGGTTCTCCAGAGCGCGCAATCCCAGTTCGGCACTGCGCCGCGCGGCCTGGTCGGCGGCGGAGCGGGAGTCGGCGGGCCGGTCGAGGTCGCGCAGCACCACGGCCAGGTCGATCAGCGCGCGGACCTCGCCCGAGGCGAAGCCGATCCGCCGGGCCGTCGTCAGGGCCTGCTCGAACAGGTCGGCGGCCGTGCCGAAGTCGGACAGGGCGCGGCGGGTCTCGCCGAGCGTGATCCGCACCGACGTCGCCACCTGCTGGTCACCCCCGTCAGCCACGAGGGACAGCGCTCGCGACGCCAGGGACAGAGCGGCGTCGGTGTTGCCGGAAGCGAGTTCCAGGGCGGCGAGGTTCTCCAGGGTCTCGGACTCGCCGGCGGGGACGTTGCCGATCTCCAGGGCGCGTTCGAGGTGGGCGCGGGCCTCGTCGAGACGACCCTGCAGGCGCAGGGCCATGCCCAGGTAGGTGTGGCTGTCGGCGTTGGGCGCGAGGGTCAGCGCCTGCGAGAAGTGCTCGACCGCGCCGTCGATCTCGCCGAGTTCCACGGCGAGCTGGCCGAGGTTGTACAGGCCGGTGCTGACGCTGTCCGCCGGGGCCGAGCGCAGCATCTCCAGGCACCGGACCAGGGTGTCCTTCGCGGCGACCAGGTCTCCCGAGCGGCGGTGCACGAGGCTGAGGTTGTTCAGCGCGCCCGCCTCGGCGTCCTTGTCGCCCAGGGCCCGGTACAGCTCGATGGCGTGGTCGTGGTGCTCGACGGACCGCGCGTACTCGCCCAGCCGCAGGTAGAGGGTGCCGAGGTTCGCGTGCATCGCGGCCTCGGCCGGGCGGTGTGCGGACTTCTGGGCTGCCTGCAGGCCGTGGTGCGCCGTCGCCAGCCACTCACCGACGTGCTGGCCGATCCAGAGGTAGCCGCGCAGCGCGTCCGCCAGTTGCCAGGCCATCACCACCGGGCCGTGCTCGGCCGCGTGCCGGATGGCGGCGATCAGGTTCGGGCGTTCCGCGTCGAGCCACGCGAGGGCCTCGGCCGACGTCGAGATCCGCGGCGCCGGACCCGTCGGTGACGACGGCAGCCGCACTATTCCGGGGTAGAGCAGCTCGGCGCAGCGCTCGACGCCGCGCAGGTAGTGGTCGAGCAGTGCCGTCCACGACGCCTGCTGCTCTGACGGGCTGTCCGCCTCTTCGCGCAAGGTGGCGGCGTAGCGGACCAGCTCGTCGTGGAACCGGTAGCGGCCGGGAACCGGGGACACCACCAGCCGCGCGATCGCCAGCACCGTCAGCAGGCCGTCGGCGTCCACGTCGGCCAGCGCGGACGCGGCCTCCGGCGTGAAGTCCGGCCCCGGTACCAGCGACAACAGTCGGAACAACCGCTGCGGCGCGGGCGGCAGGGCGGCGTAGGCGAGCTCGATCGGCGAGCCGGAGATCGTCACGCCGTCGCGCCCGGCCAGGTAGGCAGCCGCCACGCGCAACGCCAGCGGCAGGTGCCCGCACCGCGCCGCCAGCTCCGCGTGATCACCCGGCCCGAGCAGCTTCTCCAGCAACGACTCGGACTCCGCCGCCGGGAACACGTCCACCTGCACGGTCCGGGCGCCGTTCATCGCGATCAGCCCGCGCAGGTCGTCCCGCGACGTCACGATCACCCGGCACGACGCCGTGCCCGGCAGCAACGGCCGCACCTGGTCCGGCGCGGAGGCGTTGTCGAGCACCAGCAGCATCCGCCGTCCCGACAGCAGCGACCGCAGCATGGTGCTCTGCTCGTCCGCGTCCGGCGGGATCTCGTCCGGCGGCACGCCCAGCGCCCGCAGGAACCGCGACAGCACGTCCACCCCGTCCGCGGGCGCCCCCAGCGCGTACCCGCGCAGGTCGACGTAGAGTCGCCCGTCCGGGAACCGGTCCCGCAGCAGGTGCGCCACGTGCACCGCCAGCGTCGTCTTGCCCACCCCTGGCTGTCCCGCGAGCGTCACGATCGGCACCGACCCGCCGGAGATCAGCCCGGAGACCCGCTCCACGTGCCAGGACCGCCCGGTGAAGTCCGCGATGTCGTCGGGCAGCTGCATCGGCGACGGCGGCGCGCGTTCCGGCTCCCGCGCCACCACCGGCGCCGCCAGCTCCGGTGCGCCCATCAGGATCGCCTGGTGCAACGACCGCAGCTCTTCCGACGGGTCGATGCCCAGCTGCTCGTCGAGCGTCCGGTCGAGCTGCCGGAACGCCTCCAGCGCCTCCGCCTGCCTGCTGCAGCGGTACAGCGCGAGCATCAGCTGCGCCCAGAACCGCTCCCGCAACGGGTGGTCCCGCGTCAGCCCGAACAGCTCCGGCACCAGGTCCGCGTGGTTGCCCAGCGCGAGCTCCACGTCGATCCGCTGCTCGTGCACCCTCATCAGCAGCTCGGTCAACCGCGGCGCGTGCTCCGAGTACAACGTCTCCGACGGCACGTCCGACAGCACCGGCCCGCGCCACAGGTCCAGGGCTTCCGCGAACGCTTTCCGCGCCGTGACCAGGTCGGACGACGACGAGGCCGCACGTCCGCGAGCCGCCGCGTCAGCGAAGCGATGGGCGTCCACGGCCAGCGGGTCCACCCGCATCCGGTAGCCGTCCGCGGCCGTCTGGATCAGCGACGGATCACCCAGAGCCGCCCGCAGCCGCATCACGTACGTCTGCAACGTCCCACGCATGCGCGCAGGCGGTGTGTCCCCCCACACGTGCTCGACGAGTTCCGTCACGGGAACGACGCGGTTCGGCCGCAGCAGCAACGCCGCCAGCAACGCCCGGTGCTTGCCCGCCCGCAACACGACGGCGGAGCCGCCCAGGCGTACTTCCAGCGGGCCGAGCAGCCGGAACTGCGGACCCGAAGCCATTGCCAACCCCTCGCGCGAACCAGATCTACCCCGTCTGACTCACACCCTATTAGCGCGCTGTCGCCGGGTGACATCGGCGCGTCAGCGATACGTCAGCGCCGTACGGCAATCTTCTTCATGTCCCGGTCGGGGGGCCGGGGCAACACACTTCTCGGGTTCCGCGGAAAGTTCGCGGATCACGATCGCTGGGGGTCGAAAGGCCCAGGAGCACTCTCTAGCTCCTGGGCCTTTCGCGCATTCGACCTGCTGTTACTTCGCGTAGATCGCGTCGATGTCGGACGAGAAGGTCGTCGCCACGACGGAGCGCTTCAGCTTCAGCGACGGCGTCATCTCGCCGCCCGCCTCCGTGAAGTCGACCGGCAGCACACGGAACTTGCGGATCGCCTCGGCCTTGGACACCGACTTGTTCGCGTCGTCCACCACGGCCTGGATCTCGGCCAGCAGGTCCGCGTCCTCGATCAGGTCGGGGACCTCGGCCGACGCCGGCTTGCCGTGCGACTCCTTCCACGCCGGGAAGAACTCCGGGTCGATCGTGATCAGCGCGCCGATGAACGGCTGCTTGTCACCGACGACCATGCACTGCGAGATCAGCGGGTGCGCCCGGATCCGGTCCTCGAGCTGCGCGGGGGAGACGTTCTTGCCACCGGCGGTGACGATGATCTCCTTCTTGCGGCCCGTGATCTTCAGGAACCCGTCGCCGTCGAGCTCGCCGATGTCACCGGTGTGGAACCAGCCGTCCTCCAAGGCCTCCTTGGTGGCGGCCTCGTTGTTCCAGTAGCCGGTGAACACGATGTCGCCCTTGATGAGGATCTCGCCGTCCTCGGCGATCTTCACCGACGTGCCGGGCACCGGCAGGCCGACCGTGCCGACCTTCTCCTGGCCGCGGAACGTCACGCACGCCGCCGCCGACGTCTCGGTCAGGCCGTAGCCCTCGTAGACCGGGATGCCCGCACCGCGGAAGAAGTGCGACAGCCGGGCACCCAGCGGAGCACCACCGGAGACCGCCGCGATCGCGCGACCGCCCAGGGCGGCGCGCAGCTTCGTGAACACCAGCTTGTCGAACACGGCGTGCTTGATCCGCAGGCCGAGGCCAGGACCGCCGTTGTCGAGCGCGGTGCTGTACGCGACCGAGGTGGCCTCGGCGGCGTCGAAGATCTTGCCCTTGCCGCCGGCGTGCGCCTTCTGCTTCGCGCCGTTGTAGACCTTCTCGAACACGCGCGGCACCGCGACGACGAACGTCGGGCGGAACTGGCCCAGGTCGGAGACGAGGTCCTTCACGTCGGCCGTGTGACCGATGGTGACCCGCGAGTACACGCAGGCCACGGCCAGTGCACGCGCCAGGATGTGCGCCAGCGGCAGGAACAGCAGCAGCGAGTTGCCGGCCGTGAGGATCTCCGGGAACCGCGACAGCGCCGACCGCACCTCGGCCAGCAGGTTGCGGTGCGTCAGGGTGCAGCCCTTGGGACGGCCGGTGGTGCCGGACGTGTAGACCAGCGTCGCCGTGTGCTCCGCCTTCACCTGCCCGCGGCGCTCGTGCACCTGCTCGTCGGTGATCTCGGCACCGAGCGCGGTCAGTTCGTCGACCGCGGCGGCCGCTCCGTCGATCTGCCACACGTGGCGCAGTTCGGGGAGCTTGCCGACGACGTCGTCGACCATCGCTCGGTGCGAGGACGCTTCGACGAACACCGCCGTCGCGCCCGAGTCGGACAGGATCCACTCGATCTGGTCCGCCGACGACGTCTCGTAGATGGGCACCACGACGCCGCCCGCCGCCCAGATGGCGAAGTCGAGCAACGACCACTCGTAGCGGGTCTTGGAGACCAAGCCGACCCGGTCGCCGAGCTCCAGCCCGGCTGCGACCATGCCTTTTGCCACTGCCATGACCTGCGCGGCGAAGTCACGCGCGGTGATGTCGACCCAGGTGCCGTCGATCTGCCTGCGGAAGCTGACGGCGTTGCCGAAGCGCTCCGCGTTGGCCCACACCATGTCGGTGAGGTTTTCCTCCGGAGCCACTGCGGCCGTGGCGGGGACGCTGAACTCGCGCACGTCAACCTCCGTACGGTGAAATGTTACTGGTGGGGAAACCTAGCGTGTGATTCCGGCGATACAAAGGCTGGTACGCCCTTCCGTTACCTTTTGTCCTCATGGCCAGCGTGGACGTCGTCGACGAGACTTTCCTCGCGGTACCACCCGGAGTGGTCGCCGCCGCCTTCAGCTCGCCCTCCTCGTGGCGGGAGTTCTGGCCTGATCTGGAGCTCGCCGTCTACGCCGACAGGGGTGACGAGGGCCTGCGCTGGACGGTCGGAGGCGCGCTCGTCGGCACCATGGAGATCTGGCTCGAGCCCATGCTCGACGGCACCGTGCTGCACTACTTCCTCCGCGCTGATCCGCCCTCGGGGTCCCTCACACCGCGCAACGCCCGCCGTGAGGTGCAGCGGCGTCAGCTCGACGCGAAGTCGGTCTCGCTCGGGCTCAAGCTGACCCTGGAGGACGGTCGTCCGGCCGGCTGCCCGCCGCACGGGTGATCTTGCTTGACGCGCGTCTCGCAGCACACCTCCATGCGGCGTCAACTAAGTTGGAACCGTGCGGGTTCACGTGGTTTCCGATGTGCACGGCAACGCGGAGGCGCTCGCGCGCGCCGGTGACGGTGCGGACGCCCTCGTCGTGCTCGGCGACCTGATCGACTTCGTCGACTACCACGACCATTCCAAGGGGATCCTCGGCCGCGTCTTCGGCGCCGAGAAGGTCGGGATCTTCGCCGAGCTGCGACGCGGCACCAGACGCGCGGACACGGCGAGCTACATCCGGTCGCTGTGGGACGGTCTCGCCGACGCCCGTTCCGTGGTCGAGGAAGCGGTGCTGGAGCAGTACCACGCGTTGTTCAGCGCCATGTCCGCGCCGACGTACGCGACACCGGGCAATGTGGACAGTCCGCACCTGTGGCCGCAGTTCGCCGGAGCGGGCGTGCACGTCCTCGACGGTGAGGCCGCGGAGATCGGCGGGCTCAGGTTCGGCTTCGCCGGCGGCGGGCTGATGGTGCCCGGACTGGTCCGCAACCCCGACGCGCCGTGGTTCCCGTACCTGCGCACGGAGCAGGACATGGCGTCGGCGCTCGACCGGATGGGGCAGGTCGACGTGCTGTGCACGCACATCCCGCCCCTCGTCCCGGAACTGACCTACGACGTCGTCGCGCGCCGTCCCGAGTGGGGTTCACGGGCCGCGCTGGAGAAGATCCAGCGCGAACGGCCGCGCTGGTCGGTGTTCGGCCACGTGCACCAGCCCCTGGCCCGGCGCGTGCGCGTGGGCTACACCGAGTGCGTCAACGTCGGGCACTTCCAGCGCAGCGGCAAGCCTCACGTCCTGAATTGGTAGCCACGCGAGTAACCTCCACGTCTATGGCCGACGAGTCCACTCAGTCCATCGTCATCGACGCTCCGCCTGAGAAGATCATGGCGATCATCGCGGACTTCCCGTCGTACCCGGACTGGGCGAACGGGATGAAGGAAGTCGAGGTCCTCGGCACCCGCGACGACGGCCGTGCCGAGCAGGTGCGGTTCGCGATCGACCAGGGTCCCGTCAAGGACGAGTACACCCTGAAGTACGACTGGGCCGCCGACGGTCTGTCGGTGAAGTGGGAACTAGTCAAAGGCACCATGCAGAAGGCGCAGCAGGGCAGCTACGTCCTCACGCCGTCCGGCACCGGCACCAAGGTCACCTACACGCTGTCGGTGCAGCTGGTGATCCCGATGATCGGGCTGTTCCGCCGCAAGGCCGAGAAGATGATCCTCGACACCGCTCTCAAGGAACTCAAGAAGCGCGCGGAGAAGGCGGCTTGAGCCGGGTCCTGCTCTTCACCGGCAAGGGCGGGGTCGGCAAGACGACGCTGTCGGCCGCGACGGCCGCCTCGCTGGCCGCGCACGGCCGCAAGGCGCTCGTGGTCTCCACCGATCCCGCGCACTCGCTGGGCGACGCGCTCGACGTGCGTCTCGGCGCCGAACCGTCCGAAGTGGACGGCGCGGCCGGCTTGTTCGCCTGCCAGATCGACCCGCGCGGCCTCGTCGACGAGGCGTGGGGCGACCTGCGCGGGCACCTGCGGACCGTGCTGGCGGGCGCCGGCGTCGACGAGCTCGACGCCGAGGAACTGACCGTGCTGCCGGGCGTCGAGGAGCTCCTCGCGCTGGCGGAGGTGCGGCGGCTCGCCGCGTCCGGGCCGTGGGAGGTCGTGGTCGTCGACTGCGGGCCGACCGCGGAGACGTTGCGGCTGCTGTCGCTGCCCGAGGCGTTCGCGGGCTACCTCGAACGGCTCTTCCCCACCCACCGGCGCGTGGTGCGCGGGCTCCTCGCGGGTGTCGCGGGCACCGGGTCCGTCGAGAAGTGGGACGCGACGGCCGACGCGCTGAGCCGCCTCGCCGAGCGGCTGGACGCGTTGCGCTCGATGCTCGCGGACTCGTCGTCGTGCTCGGTGCGGCTCGTGCTGACGCCTGAACGCGTCGTCGCCGCCGAGACCCGCCGCACGCTGACGGCGTTGGCGCTGCAGGGAATCCGGGTCGACAGTGTGATCGCGAACCGGCTGGTGCCCTCGCCGGGTGCCGCGCGCGGTGCCGCCGCCTCCTGGCTGCGCACCCGCCGGCAGGAGCAGGACGCCGTGCTGGCCGAACTGACCGGGATCGGCGAGATCCGCACGGTCGACCACCGCGCGTCGGAGCCCGTGGGCGTGCCGGCGCTGCTGGAGGTCGCCGAGCAGCTCTACGGCGATTCGGACCCGCTGCCGGGTGCGGCGGTGTCGGAGTCGTTGCTGGAGGTGTCGGGCAGCGGGCGCGGACTCGACGCCCGGTACTCGCTGCGGATCGCGTTGCCGCTGTCCGACGACACGGAGCTGGACCTCGCGCGCGTGAGCGACGACCTGGCGCTGACCGTCGACGGCCGGCGCCGGCTCGTGGCGCTGCCGTCGTTGTTGCGGCGCTGCATCGTCACCGGTGCGGAGATGGACTCGGGTGGCGTGACGGTGGGATTCCGGCCGGACCCGTCCCTGTGGCGCTGATCAGGAGCTAGTAGATGACCCAGGACAACACCGGCAAGCTCGCCGAGGAGCTGCGGCTGCTCATCGACACGGCCGCCGAGCGCATGCAGCCGTGGCTGCAGCGCGTCTCCGAGGCCGGCGACGGCACGCACACGCCCGAGACGTGCGGATGGTGCCCGTTGTGCAACGGCGTGGCCCTGCTGCGCGGCGACCGCTCCGAACTGGCCGCGAAGGCCGCCGAACACGCGGCGGGCCTCGTCGCGGTGCTGCGGGCGGCCCTGCGCGAGCCCGGCACCCCGCAGCCGTCACCGCCCGCCGGGGACGAACCGGCTCCCGACGCCGGGCAGCGCGTGCAGCACATCAAGGTCGTCAGGAAGTCCGAATAGTGCTCACCGTCGGAGTGGACATCGGTGGCACCAGCGTGCGCGCCGGTGTCGTGGACCCGCGCGGCTCGGTCCTGGACACCTCACGCGCCCCCACGCCCGCGGGCGAACGCGCCCTCGAAGACGCGATCGTCGCCGCCGTGGAGGAGGTGGCGGACCGCCACACCGTGAGCGCCGTCGGTCTCGCCGTGGCGGGCTTCATCGCCTCAGACCGCCGCACGGTCCGTTTCGCGCCCCACCTGGCGTGGCGGCAGGCGGACGTGGCCGACCGCATGAGCGACCGCCTGGGCATGCCGGTCGTCCTGGAACACGACGCGAACGCCGCCGCCCTGGCCGAACACCGCTTCGGCGCGGCCCAGGGGGCCAAGACCGCCGTCCTCGTCGCCATCGGCACGGGCATCGGCGCCGCGCTGCTGCTCAACGGCGAGGTCTTCCGCGGCGCCTACGGCGTGGCCCCCGAACTGGGCCACCTGCGCGTCGTCCCCAACGGCCGCCCTTGCCCGTGCGGCAAGAACGGCTGCTGGGAGCGCTACTGCAGCGGCACGGCCCTGAGCGCGACCGCCGTCGAACTGCTCGCCAAGCACCCCGGCGTCTCGACCGTCCTGGCCCGCGAGGCGGCAGGCGACTCCCGAGCGGTGACCGGCCGCCGGGTGGCCGGGGCCGCCCGCGACGGCGACCCGCTGGCCAAGCGCGCGATGGCCGACCTGGCCCGCTGGCTCGGCGAGGGCCTGGCGCTGGTCGCCGACGTCTACGACCCCGAGGTGATCGTCATCGGGGGAGGCGTGTCGACCTCGGCACCGCTGTTCCTCGACGACGCCCGCGAGCACTACTCCGCCGTGGTGACGGGAGCCGGCCACCGGCCCCTGGCCCGCATCCGCACCGCCCAGCTCGGTGACGACGCGGGCATCGTGGGCGCGGCGACCCTGGCTCGCGAGATGGCGGGCCAGTTGGCCTCACGAGCCAAGAACCACTCGCGCCGCGCCTAGCTCTTGAGCGGGTCGTTGCCCCAGTTCATCAGCGAGTGGCGCCAGCGGCTGTCCTCGACGTCGCCGGAGGGCCGCTGTGCGAGGTGGCGATGCACGTAACCGACGACCTTGCGCATGTGCTGGTAGTCGCTGTCGGTCAGGTCGTCGCGCTTCGTCTTCAGCAACGTGACGATGCGGCGGCCTGACGCGTGCCCGGTCGACTCCCCGGACGACTTGTCGCCGACCTCCTTGGACTCGTCGGTGCCGAGCCACTTCTCCAGCTCCGACGCGGTCATGTTGACCGCCTCGCCGAAGTCCTTCCGGATCTGCTCGTGGTCGTCGCTCACTGGTGTCCTCCTCCTGGACGGATCGACTCGTCCGGTCGGGGGTACCCCGCGGGCATGACGAAGCATCCTTACAAGCCAGGCGACGAGGTCGAGTGGTCGAGCCACGGCTCGAAGACCCACGGCGAGGTGAAGGAAGAGATCACCACGGAGAAGGAGGCGGCGGGGCGCAAGGTGAAGGCCTCGAAGGAGGAGCCCCAGTACCGCGTGGAGAGCGCGAAGAGCGGCAGGGACGCGGTCCACAAGCCGGAAGCGCTGAAGAAGAAGAAATGAGTGTTCGCGGCGAGCTCGTCGGGGTTGTTCGCTCGCCGCGAACACTCGGTCTGAGGGAGCTAGCGGCCGAGCAGGCGCAGGATACGCGGACGACGGCGCTTGGCCGCGTCCTTCTTGCTCAGGGTCGCCATGGCACGGGCCATCATCAGGTGCTGCATCTGGTCCATGTCCCACACGGTAGGCATGACCCAATCGTTATCTGAAGGTTTGAGTGGCCGTTATCACGTCGTTATCAACGAAGTCGTGACGTGTCACACCTGCGCGCCGTCGTCCCATCCCGAGTCCGGCGGAGGGGAGTTGCGCATGCGCAGGATCAGCCAGCCGACGCCCGCGCACAGTGCCACCAGCGACAGCGGCGTGCCGATCCGCGACTGCAGCCCGAAGATGCCGGGCGCGACCAGCAGCAGGATGCCCAGCACGAACAGCCCGAGGGCCGCGAGGGTCGAGGCGCGCAGCACCGGGAACGGCGGCGGCTCCGGCGGGACGTAGTGGTCCTCGTCGGCCGGATCACGGCGTTCGGGCTCGTCGGCAGGGTCCGGTGCCGGATCTTCCGCCACGACGGTGCGTGGCCCGGGCTCGTCGTGCCCGGTCGCCGTGTTCGTCTCCGGGCCCACCTCGTCGAGGTCGAGCCAGTCCTTGCCGACCCCGTCCCGTTCGAGACCCGCGACGATCTCGGCAAAGAGCTCGTCGACGTTCTCCGGTCCGTCGGTCGAGTCGCGCCGGGCGTTCATCCAGAGCCTCTCCACAAAGCCGCAACCCTCTGACCCCTCATCGTTGCACGGTCGCGATGTGTTGCGGGTTACGGCAGTCGGCTCAGTCACGTTCTCAGGAACGTTCCCGCTACGTCCCGGTCGCGCGTATCCGGCACGGCCGTGACGCACTAACCCGGGACTCGTTGTGTGAGGTGCGGTCGGCTCCGTAGGCTGATTGTCGGGATCAAGGTCCGCGGGGTCTTAAGGGAGGCGCTTCCCAAGGTGCTGTACTGGTTGATGAAGCACGTCCTCCTGGGACCGATTCTGCGGCTGTTCTTCCAGCCGAAGATCATCGAGGGCGCCGAGAACATCCCGAAGGACGGCGGAGCCATCCTGGCGAGCAACCACCTCGCCGTCTCCGACTCGTTCTTCCTGCCGCTGATGCTGTCGCGGCGCGTCACGTTCCCGGCGAAGATCGAGTACTTCACCGGCACGGGCCTCAAGGGCAGGCTGCAGAAGTGGTTCTTCACCGGCGTCGGCCAGGTGCCGATCGACCGGTCCAGCGCGTCCGCCGCGCAGGGAGCGCTCGACACCGGTGTCCGGATCGTGCGCGAGGGCAAGCTGCTGGGCATCTACCCCGAGGGCACGCGTTCGCCCGACGCCCGTCTCTACAAGGGCAAGGTCGGCGTCGCGTGGATCGCGCTGGAGTCCGGCGCGCCGGTCATCCCCGTGGCGATGTTCGGCACGGACAAGGCGAACCCCATCGGCTCCAGGATGTGGAAGCCGCACCCGATCCGCATCAAGATCGGCAAGCCGCTCGACTTCTCCCGCTACGAGGGCCTGTCCGGCGACAGGTTCGTGCTGCGGTCGATCACCGACGAGATCATGTACGCGTTGATGGAGCTCTCCGGCCAGGAGTACGTCGACGTCTACGCGTCGAAGGCCAAGGAGCTGCCCGCCGCGCCGGAACAGGGCGGGAAGGGCGACCGGGTGCCCGAGAAGAAGGCGAGCTGACCGCACCCCTAGGGTGTCGCGGTGCGGTTTTTCTACGACTGTGAGTTCATCGAGGACGGGCTGACGATCGACCTCGTGTCGATCGGTGTGGTCGACGAGGAAGGCCGCGAGTTCTACGCCGTGTCCACCGAGTTCGACCCCGATCGCGCGGGGCCGTGGGTGCGGCAGAACGTCCTCAACCAGCTGCCCTCGCCCGCGGACAAGGCGTGGCGCAGCCGCGAGCGCATCCGCGAGGACCTGCTCGACTTCCTCGGCGCCCGCAACGCGGCGCGCGACGAAATCGAGCTGTGGGCCTGGTTCGCCGCCTACGACCACGTGGCGCTGGCGCAGCTGTGGGGTGCGATGCCGGCGTTGCCGCGCTCGCTGCCCCGGTTCACCCGTGACCTGCGCCAACGCTGGGACGACGTCGGCCGCCCCAAGCTGCCGGCCCCTCCGGTGGACGCGCACGACGCTCTCGCCGACGCGCGGCACAACCTCGCGCGCTGGAAGGTGATCGAGGAACAGCGGCTCAAAATCGGTTTTCCCGTCCGGTAAGTGAGACCCGCGTTGCTGCACCGATACAGCTCGTGACAGTCTGCGTGACACAGAACACGAGAGATGGGGAAGCAGATGCGCATCGGTGTGCTCACTGGCGGTGGTGACTGCCCCGGTCTGAACGCCGTGATCCGGGCCGTGGTCCGCAAGGGCATCAAGGCACACGGCTGGGAGATCGTCGGGTTCCGCAACGGGTGGCAGGGCCCGATCGAGAACCTCACCAAGTCGATCGACCTCGCGGACGTCGAGGAGATCCTCACCCGCGGTGGCACGATCCTGGGCTCGTCGCGCACGAACCCCTACAAGGTCGAGGGCGGTGTCGACCGGATCCGCGAGACCATCGCGGAGAACCAGGTCGACGCCATCATCGCGATCGGCGGCGAGGACACCCTCGGTGTCGCCAAGCGCCTCACCGATGACGGCATCGGCGTCGTCGGTGTGCCGAAGACGATCGACAACGACCTCGGCGCCACGGACTACACGTTCGGCTTCGACACGGCCGTCCACATCGCGACCGAGGCCATCGACCGCCTGCGCACCACGGCCGAGTCGCACCACCGTGCGCTCGTCGTCGAGGTCATGGGCCGTCACGCGGGCTGGATCGCGCTGCACTCCGGTCTCGCCGGTGGCGCGAACGTCATCCTCGTCCCGGAGCGCCCGTTCAGCGTCGACAAGGTCGTCGAGCACGTCGAGCGCCGCTTCGAGAGCGAGTTCGCCCCGATCATCGTCGTCGCCGAGGGTGCGATCCCCGAGGGCGGCGCCGAGGTGCTGCACTCCGGTGAGCGCGACGCCTTCGGTCACGTCCGCCTCGGTGGCGTCGGCCAGTGGCTCGCGGAGGAGATCGCGGACCGCACCGGCAAGGAGTCCCGCGCGGCCGTCCTCGGCCACATCCAGCGCGGTGGCACCCCGACCGCCTACGACCGCGTCCTCGCGACCCGCTTCGGCCTGCACGCCGTCGACGCCGTCGCCGCCGGCGACTTCGGCACCATGGTCGCGCTGCGCGGCACGGACATCGTCCGCGTGAAGCTGTCGGAGGCGACGGCCGAGCTCAAGACGGTTCCGACCGAGCGCTACGAAGAGGCCGAGGTCTTCTTCGGCGCCTGATCTGGCCCCTGACCTGGCCTTATCTGGCAATATCCAATATCCGATATATCGCTTATGCAAAAGACGTTTGCGGACGACCGCAAACGTCTTTTGCATAAGGGGCGAAGTCCCGCTCGCTGGGACTCGCGCTGTGACCCGGCTCTCGCTGACTGCGATGGTGAATTCACCATCCGTTGAGCAGTTGAGGGAGACCCGATGAGCGACGCGCGAGTCGTCCTGCCCGAGCCGGACGCGGACGAGACAGGGCCTTACACCCACCTCGGGTTCGCGACGGCCAAAGCCGGTTGTGAGGACGAGGTCGAGGCGTTGATCCTCGGCCTCGTGGAGCCGTTGCGCGCCGAAGAGGGCTCGATCGAGTTCCACGTCCACCGCGACCGCGCGGACCGGTCGCAGTTCGTGATCTACGAGATGTTCCGGTCGAAGCAGGACCTGGAGAAGCACCTCGCCGAGCCGTACGTCCAGGAGTTCGTCCGCGCGATCGGGCCGCTCGTGCGGGGACCGCTGGTCCAGCAGTTCCTGCGCATGTCCAGCGACCTGCCGGCGGTGAGGTGAACCGTGGGCCTGCTGATCTTCGCCGTCGTCGCGCTGCTCTTCCTGCTCGCCCGCAGGACGTGGGGCCGGCTCACCGGCAACCCGCTGCCCCAGGTCACCGCTCGTCCCGGCGGCAACTTTCTGGCGGGCCTCGGCAAGTCGAGGACGCGTGCGAAACCGATGGTCGCCCCGCCGAAGCCCACCGGGCCGCGGCTGGCCCGGTACGACTGCGACGTGCTCGTCGTCGGCGCAGGTCCGAGCGGCTTGATGACGGCGGCGCTGCTGGTGCGCCAGGGCGTGAAGGTGTGCGTGGTCGACGCCGGCGCCGGCCCCGCCACGGAATCGAGGGCGTTCGCCGTCCAGGCGCGCACCATCGAGTTGTTCCGCAGCATCGGGCTCGCGAACGAGCTGCTGGAACGCGGCGTCGTCACCACCGGGATCCGGTTCCACATCAGGGGCAGGCACGTCGGCGGCCTCGACTTCGACCGCGCGAAGGCGGCGACCACGCCGTACCAGTTCATCCTGATGGCGCCGCAGTCCGAAGTGGAGGAGGTGCTGCTCAGGGACCTCGCGCGGCACGGCGTCACGGTGCGCCGCGGCACGAGGCTCACCCAGCTCCACCAGACCGAGGACGCGGTCACCGCGCTGGTCGGAGAGCGCACGGTCACTGCCCAGTACGTCGTGGGAGCGGACGGGGCACACAGCACCGTCCGGCAGCAGCTCGGGATCACATTCGACGGCGACAAGTACGGCCAGCGCTATCTCCTGGCCGACTGCAAGGTCGAGTGGCCGCTCGACCACGCGCACTTCCGGGTGTTCGTGAACCGCGACCGCATCGGCCTGTTCCTGCCCCTGAAAGGCGCCGAGACGTCCAGGGTGATGGTCACCGACTTCGGTGATCCGGCGGCGGACTTCGACCTGGAGAACCTCCAGGCGGAGCTGCGCAGGGCGATGAGCCTGCCCGTCACCCTCAGCGCGCCGATCTGGACCAGTCGCTACCAGGTCCACCTGCGCGGCGTCGACGACTACCGGCGCGGCAGGGGATTCCTCGTCGGCGACGCCGCCCACATCCACTCCCCGGCGGGCGGCCAGGGCATGAACACCGGCCTGCACGACGCCGCCAACCTCGCGTGGAAGCTCGCGGTGGCGATCAACGACGGCGTGGACCTGCTCGACACCTACTCCGCCGAACGGCATCCGGCGGGCGTCAGGCTGCTGAAGTTCACCGACCGCCTCTACCGGGTCGCGGCGGGCCTGCGCGGCTGGCAGGCGTGGCTGCGCGACACCGCCGGGCCGTTCCTGCTCGGACGGATGTCGGCGGCCCCGATCCCGCACCGCAAGTCGTTCCAGCGCCTCTCGCAGATCAGCCTCGGCTACCGGCCGAGCGACATCAACGTCAACGAGTTGCTCTACTCGCTGCACGGACCGCAGGCGGGCCAACGGGTCCCGGACGCCAGGATCAACGACCGCGTGCAGGTGTTCGACCTGCTGCAGGGCTACCGGCTGCACGTGATCGCGTTGTCCCGCAGGCACCTCACCGGCGACGAGATCACCTCGCACACGGCGGCGCTGGCCGGGCTCGACGTCGTGCACCACCTCGTCGCCCGCGTCGAGGCCAGAGGAGATGCCCGCGTGCACCGGGCCGACTCGGCGCAGGTGTTCGAGCACTACGGCCTCACCGAACCGGATTCGCAGGCCCTGTACGTGGTCCGTCCGGACGGTCACATCGCCTGGCGCTGCGACGAACTCGACTTCGAGGCCTGCCGGCGGTTCCTCACGAGGCTCCGAAGCCCTGCCGCACACCAGGTCCAAGCCGCATGACAGAAGAGGGGCCCGGCGAACCGGGCCCCTCTTCTCATGCCATCGCCGGCGTCATGTCCATGTGCACGCGGTAGTCGGTGATCTCGTCCCCGGACATCCAGATCACCGTCACACAGGGCAGTGCGAGCTGTTTCCCGTCCGGCGCCTCGGTCTCGATGGTGAACCGGCAGAACAGCTGGTCCCCGACCTCCGCGACCTGGTCGACCACGTGCCGCACCCACGGCAACGCTCCGGCGGCACCCGCGGTCGCCGCGATCACGGCGTCCCTGCCGATCAGCGGCTCGTTGTTGCCGAAGACGTAGGTGGCATCGGCAGCGAACCACGCACCGAACGCCTCCGCGTCACCGGAATCCACGGCGGCGCACATCCGCCGCACCATCTCGGCTCGGCTCATGGCTTCTTCTGCAGCGAAAGCCCGTGCTGCACCATGATCTCCGCGACCAGCTTCATGTCACGCGGTCCCGGCGGCAGTTCGGACAACGCCTGGTAGTAGTTCTCCAGCCCCGGCGGCGACACGACGGCCACGACGCGCGTCTCCACGTCGAACGGGTTGTGGAACATGTGCGGCACCCCGCGCGGCATCAGCAGTGAATCGCCCGGCCCCAGCACGTGTTCCTCGCCGTCCAGCTCGACCACGACCCGTCCCTGCACGCACGTGAACAGCTCGTCCTCGCGGGAGTGGACGTGCGTGGGCGGCCCGCCGAGGTTCGGCGGCACGACGTACTCGAACAGCGAGTAGGCGCCCTTGGTGTCCGCGCCGGTCAGTCGTGTGTAGATGCCCAGGCCGATCGCGCCGACGTTCGTGCCCTCACCGCTGCGGTAGACGTGGTGCTTCACGGGGGTTTCCATGGTCTCCAACCTCGATTCGACTGAGACGGGCGAGCAGTTGGGGCGTGACCTTGCGGTACGCCGAGGGCGCGACGGGGTTGAGCCAGTGCGACGCGCGGGTCGCCCGGCCGATCTGCAGGCCGAGGTCCGCCAGCACCTCGTCGGCGTTCTTCAACGAGAACGGGATGATCTTCGTGCCACGGCAGTGGTGCTTGTTCGTCGCGGTGTCCATGAACGCGAGCTGCGCCGTCACATCCGCTCGGCGCGCGGCGGCGTCCGGCAGCGAAAGCGCTCCCACCAGGTCGGCCGCGATCCACAGCGCCGCCATCTCGGCGTTGAGCGGGCTGAAGAACGACGAGTTGTAGCCGTTGAAGTACAGACCGGGCACACCGATCGGCTGGATCTGCCGGTAGAGCGCGAAGTTGCCGCGCTCGTCGAACAACCGCGCCTGCACCTCTGCGGGCAGGAACGGCACGCCCTGCGTGAAACCCGTGGCGCAGACGATCAGGTCGGCGGGCAGCACCGAACCGTCCGAGAGCACCGCGCCACCGGCCTTGAGCCGGGCGATGGTCATGTCGCGGTGCACGCGGATCGCACCCGACTCGACGCCCTCGAAGAACCCTTCGGTGACCAGGCCGATGGCGCCCTTGACGATGTCCTCCATCTGCCCGGACGGCACCAGGCCGTGCCGCGCCAGCCCGAACTGCCTGACCGACACCGACCCGAGCGAGTTGAGCATCGAACGCCGCATGCCGTTCGCCGGGCCGTGCAGGAACTTCTCGAACCCGCGCAGGAAGCGGTAGCGGAACAGCGCCTCGCCCATGCGGGTCAGCAGCAGCATCTTGAAGTTCACGACACCGGCGATCTTGCGCGGAACCTTCCACAGCAACTGCCGCGCGATGATGTCCGTGCTCGCGGCGACACCGCTGATCGGCACCGTCACGTCGCACGCCGACTTGCCGTATCCGACGACGAGCGCGTGCTTGTCCCGCGCCTCCTCGACGTCGAGGAACTCGGTGCCCGCGAGCACCCGTCCGCCCGCCGCCTCGAACTCGTCACGGCCGGGGAACGCCGGCACGGAGGGTTCGCAGAACACACCGTTGGCCACGACGACGCGGTCGTAGCGATACGTCGTGCCGGTGTGCGTGGTCAGCTCCCACCCGCCGTCGACGGGCACCACGGACGTCACCGTCGTTTCCAGGCGCAGGCACGCGTCGACACCGAAGTGCCACGTGTACGCCTCCAGGTACGACTGCACCTGCTTGCCGGTCGGCCACTCCGGCAAGTCCTTCGGCATCGGGAAGTCCGAGAACGAGTACTGGGCCTTCGGGCTCTGCGTGGTGAGACCGGGGTAGCGCCTCGTGCGGCTCCACACGCCGCCGACGTCCGGTGTCCGGTCGAACACCTCGACCTCGTGCCCTGCCTGCAGCAGCACCTTGGCGGTGGTGAGGCCGGCGACTCCGGCACCGATGATCGCGACTCGCATCCTGGTCCTCCTGAGTGAGGATGTGACGGACCACACTGTGGAGCGCTCCCGTGACGGCGACCAACAGGGAGTCCCGGCTAGTGGGACTCCCAGCGCCGCGTCGAATAGGCACGGGTCGCCGCCGCGGCCGCCATCCGCACGGCGGGACCGATCCGTTCCGGGCGCACTGCCGCACTCGGGCCGGTCACCGACAACGCCGCGGCAACGCCGCCACCAGCGCTGAAGATCGGGGCCGCGATGCAGCTGATGCCGACGTTGCCCTCCTCGCGGTCGTAGGCCCAACCCTGGTCCGGGATAGCGGCGAGCTCACGGCGCAACGCCGTCGGGCTCGTGATCGTGCGGGGAGTTCGGCGTTCCAGACCGGCGGCGATCACCGCGTCCACAGTGGACGCGTCGGAGAACGCGAGCATCGCGCGGCCCAGACCCGAGCAGTGCGCCGGGATCATCCCGCCGACCTGGTCGAGCATCGGCATCGGCCGGTGCCCGGTGATCTTCTCGACGACCAGCACCCTGGTTCCGTCGAGCACGCCGAGCTGGACCGTCACGCGGGCGGCGGCGTACAGGTCCTGCAGGAACGGCAGCACGGCCTCGCGCAGCTCGTGCCGCACGGGCACCAGGCTGGAGAGCTTGAACAGGCCGGTGCTGATCCGGTAGCGGTCGTCCGGCTTGTCGAGCCAGCCGAGCTCGATCATGCGGCCCGCCGTGCGGTGCACCGTCGAGCGCGGAAGCCCGGACCTGCGCACCAGTTCGGCGAGGCCCAGCTCGCGGTGGGTGACGTCGAAGGCGTCCAGGATCGCCGCCGCGCGTTCGAGTGAACCGCTCGGCTCGCCTGACTGCGAGTCCCGGTCACTGGGACTCATCCTTGGCCCACCATTCGCACACGGCGACTGTAGGAGCTCATGGACGCAAACACCACGCGGGTCGCGCTAGTCGGGGGCGGCGCCGGCGGAATCGGTGCGGCGACGGCCGCGGCGCTCGTCGAGAGCGGGCACCGCGTCGTGCTGGCCGGACGCACCGAAGCGACGCTGAAAGAGGCGGCCTCGGCACTCGGCGCGGACCACGTGGTCCGCGACCTCTCCGATCCGGGTGAGGCCGCCGCGGTGGTGGACGAGGTCGTCGACCGCCACGGGGCGCTCGACGTGCTGGTCGTGAACGCGGGCGGTCCGTCGCCGGGTGGGATCTTCGAGGTCTCGGACGACCAATGGCACCGCGACCTCGATCTGCTGCTGCTCGGCCCGCTGGCGTTGCTGCGGGAAGCGTTGCCGCCGATGGCGGCGCGCGGGTTCGGTCGGGCCGTGGTGGTCACGTCGACCGCCGTGCGGCAGCCGCAGCCCGGCCTGGCGTCATCCACGGTGCTGCGCGCGGCCGTCACGTCGGCCATGAAGCTCGTGTCGCGGCAGTTCGCGGCGGACGGCGTCACGGTCAACTGCGTGGCTCCCGGCGCGACGCTGACGCCTCGGCGGCGGGAAGTGCTGCGGCGCAGGGCCGAGGCGGCGGGCATGGACCTCGACACCGCCGCCGCGCAGGACCTCGCCGACATCCCGGCCCTGCGCGCCGCGGATCCGGGCGAGATCGCCGCGGCCGTGGCTTTTCTGGCTTCACCTCAGGCTTCGTACGTCAACGGCACCGTGCTGACCGTCGACGGCGGCCGCACCGAGTTTCCAGTGTGAAAGGGACGATCGCGTTGGCCACCTCAGGACCCGACTTCGCCATGACCGACTTCCTCGGGGCGCTCACGCACGCTGTCCGGCCGGACGGCGGGCGTCCGCTGGTCGTGCACGACGACGAGCTGGAGACGATCCCGCCCGGCGCCGTGCCGAACCCGACGACGCTGCGGATCGCGGGCAAGCTGCCGACGTCGACGTTCGAGCTGTTCCGCCAGGTCATCCCGGCGGGCGAGAGCTCGGACATGCAACGGCACTACCACGAGACCGTGCACTTCGTGATCTCCGGCGACGGCCACAGCGAGATCCAGAACGCCGAACCGGAGGAGTTCGAGACGGTGACCTGGACCTCCGGCTCGTTCGTCTACACCCCGCCGTGGACCTGGCACCGCCACTACAACGACTCCACCTCGGACCCGGTCGAGTTCCTCACCATCGAGAACTCCCGGCTGCTCGCGCTGTTCGGGCTCGCCCGCAGGCAGAGCGCCGGCCTCGCGACCTTCGGCGAGGCCCGCGCCCGTTTCGACACAACAGGGGAGGACCAGTGATTCCCGAGCACGTCAGCATCTGGGGCGAACTGTCGCATGTGGACCACACCGTGCGGCACGTCGACGTTCCGGTGCGCGGCCACACCGTCCGGACCAGGGTCCTGCAGGCCGGTTCCGGGCCGGAACTCGTGCTGCTGCACGGCACCGGCGGCCACCTGGAGGCCTACTCGCGCGACATCGCGGGACTGGCCGAGGACTTCCACGTCACCGCCTACGACATGGTCGGCCACGGCTGGTCCGACCTGCCCGACCTGCCGTACACGATCGACGTGCTGTCCGAGCACCTCGTCGGGCTGCTGGACGCGCTGGGCGTCGAGAAGGCGCACCTGTCCGGTGAGTCGCTGGGCGGCTGGGTCGTCGCATGGGTCGCCGCGCACTTCCCTTCGAGGGTCGATCGGTTGGTGCTGAACACGCCGGGCAACATCGCGAACAAGCCCGAGGTCATGCAACGCATGCGGGACAGCACCATGGCCGCCGTGCTCGACCCGAGCGAGGAGACCGTGCGGCGGCGGGTCGAGTTCCTGTTCCACCACAAGGAGATGGTCACCGACGAGCTGGTGAACCTGCGTCGCCAGGTGTATTCACGGCCAGGGTTCGTACAGGCGATCACCAACACGCTCGTGCTGCAGGACCCCGTGGTGCGCAAGGACTTCGCGTGGGACCCGGAGTGGGTGGGGAAGGTCGCGGCGCCGACGTTGTTGCTGTGGACCAGCCACGACCCCACGGGCGGTCTGGACGAGGCGGACATGCTGCTCGGGTGGCTGCCGGACGCGCGGCTGCACGTCATCGACGACGCCGGGCACTGGCCGCAGTGGGAGAAGGTCTCCGAGTTCCTCGACACGCACCGCACCTGGTTGCTGCACGGAAAGGACCCGTCCTGATGGCCGAGATCATCGGATTCGCGGGGATGTCGCACAGCCCGTTCGCGACCCTGCTGCCGCCGGACGGCACCGGTCCGGGCTCGGTGTTCCTGCGTGACGCGGACCGCGTGCGGCAGGCCGTGGAGAGACTGGAGCCTGACGCGATCGTCGTGATCGGGCCGGACCACTTCCACGCCAACTTCTACGACGTGATGCCGCCGTTCGTGCTCGGGGTCGAGGAAGCGGTGGGGTTCGGTGACTTCGGCAGCAGCTCCGGGCCGTTGCCGGTGGCCCAGACCCTGGCCTGGTCGGCGTACGGCGGCCTGGCCGGCGCGGGGTTCGACGTGTCGCTGTCGTACTCGCTGACCGTCGACCACGGCATCGTGCAGAGCTACGAGATGATCACCGGCGGGACGACGCTTCCGCTGGTGCCGCTGGTGGTCAACACGGCCGCGCCGCCGTTGCCGTCGCTGGACCGGTGCGTCGAGCTGGGTCGTGCTCTGGGGGCCGCGCTGCGCTCGTCGGAGTTCCCCGGCCGCGTGCTCGTGGTCGCCTCCGGCGGGCTGTCGCACTGGCTGCCGTCCAACGACCCGCGTGATCCGTCCGTGGTGGGGGAGCGGCGCGAGTCGCTGATCCGGGGCCGGTCCTACGCGAAGGAGTTCGCCGCCGCGCGGGAGCCTCGGGTGCGCGCGATGGGCGGCAACCCGGACGCGCGTGTGAACGCGGTGTGGGACGAGTGGTTCCTCGACCGGCTGTCGGCGGGGTCAGCCGGTGAGGTCGCCTCCCTCGGGCACGAGGCGCTGGAGGACCACGCCGGCAGCGGCGGGCACGAGATCCGCTGCTGGCTGATCGGGCAGGTCGCCGTGGGGCTTCCGTTGGTGTGGAGCAGTTACGAGCCCGTGCCCGAGTGGATCACGGGCATGGGCATCGGAACCACCTTCCCCGTTCTGTGACGCTACCGCGTGAGATCGAGTGCGATGTCGGTCAGCATGTCCTCCTGACCGCCCACCAGGCGTCGGCGTCCCGCCTCCAGCAGGAGAGCGCGGACATCGGCGCCGGTGCGTTGGGCAGCGGTGCCGGCGTGACGCAGGAACGAGCCGTAGACGCCCGCGTAGCCGAGGGTGAGGCTTTCGCGGTCGACGCGGACAGGGCGGTCCATCAGCGGCCGGACCAGGTCATCGGCTGCGTCTTGCAACGCGAACAGGTCGGCGTTGTGCTGCCATTGCTGGAGGTTCGCGACGGCGACGAACGGTTCGATGGGGCAGTTGCCCGCTCCGGCGCCGAGTCCGGCCAGGGAGGCGTCGACGCGGGTGGCGCCCTCCTCGACGGCGGTGATCGAGTTCGCCACGGCGAGCGACAGGTTCTCGTGCGCGTGGATGCCGATCTCGGTGTCGTCGTCGAGGACGTCCTTGTACGCGCGGATCCGTTCGCGGACGTCCTGGGGGAGCAGGCGGCCGCCGGAATCCGTTACGTAGACGCAGTTCGCGCCGTAGGACTCCATCAGCTTCGCCTGGCGCGCGAGCTCCTGCGGTTCGGCGAGGTGGCTCATCATCAGGAACCCGGACACGTCCATGCCGAGGTCGCGCGCGCCGGCGATGTGCTGGGCGGAGATGTCGGCCTCGGTGCAGTGCGTAGCGATGCGAACCGATTGCACGCCAAGGCCGTGGGCGCGCTTGAGGTCGTGGAGCGTGCCGATGCCCGGCAGCAGCAGTGTCGTGAGTTTGGCCTGGGTCAACGCTTCCGCGGCCGCCTCGATCCACTCCCAGTCGGTGTGGCTGCCGGGCCCGTAGACGAGTGATCCGCCGCTGAGGCCGTCGCCGTGCGAGACCTCGACGGCGTCGACTCCGGCCTGGTCCAGCGCCCTGGCGATCTCGGTGACCTTGCGGGGGTCGATGTGGTGCCGCAGGGCGTGCATGCCGTCCCGGAGCGTCACGTCCTGGAGGTAGATCTTCATGCGCGCACGACCGCCTTCGCCATCGTCTCCGCGACTCGCAGCGCCGCGCTGGTCATGATGTCCAGGTTGCCCGCGTAGGCAGGCAGGTAGTCGGCCGCGCCCTCGACCTCCAGCAGCACGGTGACCTGATGCGTCACGGGTTCCTTGGTGAGAGTGCCCGGCAGGTCGACCGGATCGATCTGCACGGCCTGCTTGAGGCGGTAGCCGGGAACGTAGGCCGCGACCTCGGAGACCGCGTGCTCGACGGACGCACGGATCCGTTGGTGCGTCTGGGGATCCGGCGCGTTGACGAGTGCGAGCACGGTGTCCCGCATGGTGATCGGCGGATCGGCCGGGTTGAGCACGATGACGGCCTTGCCCCTCCGCGCGCCGCCCACGTCCGCGATCGCCCGCGCGGTCGTCTCGGTGAACTCGTCGATGTTCGCCCGCGTGCCCGGACCCGCGCTCCGCGAGGAGATCGAGGCGACGATCTCCGCGTACGGCACGGGCGTGACCGCGTTGATCGCGGCGACGATCGGGATCGTGGCCTGTCCGCCGCAGGTGACCATGTTGACGTTCGGCGCGCCCAGGTGTTCCTCGAGGTTGACCGTCGGCACGACCATCGGCCCGATCGCCGCTGGGGTGAGATCGATGACCCGTTTCCCGTGCGCGGCCAGGACTTCGGCGTGCTTCGCGTGCGCGCCCGCGGAGGTGGCGTCGAACACGATCCCGACGTCCTCGAACCCCGGCATCGCGACGAGCCCGTCGATGCCGTCCGCCGTGGTGGAAACGCCCAGCTCCCGTGCCTTCGCGAGACCGTCCGACGCGGGGTCGATGCCCGCCAGCGCCGCCACCTCCAGCGTCGTGGACCGCTTGAGCACCTTGACGACGAGATCGGTGCCGATGTTGCCCGAGCCGATGACCGCGACCTTCACGACTCCTCCCCGAACGTCGCCCGCACAGTGCCGAGACCGGTGATCGTCGCCTCGACCTCGTCGCCGGCCTGGACGGGCACGACGGGACCGAGCGAGCCGCTGAGCACGACGTCACCGGCCCTGAGCGGGTCGCCGAGGGCCGCGGCGGTCGTGGCGAGCCAGGCGAGGGCGGTCAGCGGGTCGCCCATGCAGTCTGCGCCGGTGCCCGTCGAGCGCTCCTCGCCGTTGACGGAGAGCACCATCGACACCTCCGCGGGCGTGACCTCGCCGAGCTCCCTCTCCTCGGTGCCGAGTACGTAGAGACCGGCGGAGGCGTTGTCCGCGACGGTGTCGGCGAACGTGATGTCCCAGCCCTCGATCCGGCTGTCCACGACCTCCAGCGACGCCCGGACGTGCCCCACCGCCGCCGCGACCGCCCGCTCGTCGAACGGCCCGGCCGTCAGGTCCGCCTTCAGCACGAACGCCACCTCGGCCTCGACCCGCGGCTGCAACAGCCGGTGCGTCGGCAGCACGTCGCCGTCCTTGAAAGCCATGTCGTCGAGCAGCACCCCGAAGTCCGGCTGGTCCACGCCGAACTGCCGGCGCACCGCGGACGAGGTCAGCCCGATCTTGCGGCCGGTCCGTCCGGCGCCGGCCGCGATGCGCGCGGCGATGTTGTGCTGCTGGACCGCGTACGCCTTGGCGTCGCCGACGAGATCCCGGACGGGCGCACAGGTGACCTTCTCGCGCGCCGCTCTCGCAAGGCGCTCCGCTGCGGTTCGAACTTCGTTCATGCCGCACATCGTGGTGGTGCCTGCGGCGTTCCGGTCACTGCGGAGTTCCGCTGACCGGAACTCGGTGGCACGATCGAGTGATGACCGAGGTGCCGAACACCCTGCTGGGCAAGGTGATGTCGGTGCTGAACGCCTTCGGAGCCGACGACGACGAGCTCGGCTTCGCGGAACTGGGCCGGCGCACCGGCCTGTCGAAGGCGACGCTGCACCGCGTCCTGGGCGACCTGGCCGAGGTGCGCCTGCTCGACCGCGGCGCGCGCGGCTACCGCCTGGGCGGACACCTGTTTCAGCTGGGCATCCGCGCGTCGGTCGAACGCCGCCTGGTCGAGGTGTCCACGCCGTACCTGGAAGACCTCTACGAGCGCACCCACGAGACCGTCCACCTGGGACTCCTGGAGGGCCACGAAGTCGTCTACGCCACCAAGATCGGCGGCCACCGCCAGGCGTCCTCACCGTCACGCCTGGGCGGGCGCATGCCCCTGCACGCCACCGCGATCGGCAAGGCCCTGCTCGCGCACGCCTCGCCGTCCCTGCGCACCGAGGTCCTGTCCGCTCCGCTGGCCCGCCTGACCCCGCGCACGGTCGTCACGCCCGGCATGCTCCGCCGCCAGCTGGCCACGATCCGGCAGACGGCGGTGGCCTACGAGTTCGAGGAGTCCAAGGTCGGCCTCGCCTGCGTGGCGTCGCCGGTGCTCGGCCACGACGGTGCCGTGCTGGCCGCGGTCAGCGTCGCCGGGCCGACCACCCGGTTCGATCCCCGTGCGCACGCGGCCTCGGTGCACGCGGCGGCGACGGGCATCGCGCTGACGCTGATCCGGCGCGCCACGCTGTCGTCCGGCAGCTGATATCCAATATATCGCTGACCGTTTTGTCCGGCCTTATGCAAAAGACGTTTGCGGACGTCCGCAAACGTCTTTTGCATAAGGGGTGTAAGCGCAGGTCAGAAGGCTTTGACGTCGAGGTAGGCACCGAACGTCCCGAGCCAGTGGTCGGCCATGTAGCCGTGCCCGCCGAACACGTACGTCCACCCGGCTTCGCGATGCGCCGACGACGCCGCGCGGGCCAGCGACAGGTACCGGTGCCCGGCCGGCAGTGCCTCCGCGATCGCCTCCCAGTTCCACGCGCGCGACAACGCGAGCCCGGCGAGGTGCGAGCCGTAGGGGTCGCTGGGGTCGTCGACCGGGAAGGGCTCGCGCAGCACGCGCCACCGTTCCGACTCGAGCTCCGGCAGGTAGGCGTCGAGCCAGCCGGCGAACTCCGCGGTGTCCAGGGCGCGCCGCATCAGGTCGGCCGTCGTCAGCGCGGGGGAGAGGAAGTCGGCGGCGTCCGGTTCGAAGCCGCCGTACCCGGCCTCGTCGCGGTGCCACCGCAGGGCCGCGGCGGCACACGCGGAGGCCAGTTCGGTGTCGCCGGTCGCCTGGGCGGCGTCGAACACGAGACCGGTCGCGAACGCGGTGTTGCTGTGGGTGCCGGTGCGGATCGGCAGGCGCGCCACCGAGATCCACTCCAGCCATCGGTCGCGCAGCACCTCCGCGATCGGCGCCACCGACCACGGAAGTCCGGAGGTGCGCAGTTCGGCGTCGAGCAGCAGCAGCCACGCCCAGCCGTACGGCCGCTCCCAGTGCCGTCCGGCCGGAGAGGCGA
Source organism: Lentzea californiensis (assembly GCF_024648825.1). Taxonomy (GTDB): domain Bacteria; phylum Actinomycetota; class Actinomycetes; order Mycobacteriales; family Pseudonocardiaceae; genus Lentzea; species Lentzea californiensis. The sequence goes on along the minus strand of NZ_JANBBE010000008.1, from coordinate 169,956 downwards.
AGAACGCGGCCTCGGTGGCGCAGTTGTCCGGAGTGATCAGCTTGTCGAGGGCGTTGCGGGCCGTGTCCGCTCCCGCGAGAGAGGGACGCAACCGCAGCAGGCGCACGGCCAGCCACGTCTGGTGCACGCACGAGTGCCAGTCGAACGACCCGGCGAACACGGGGTGCAGCACCCGCTGCGGGACGAGCCGGTCGTCGCCGTCGATGACGTGCGTCCAGTGCACCGGATGGTCGCGCTGGACGTTGTCGACCGCGATGCCCAGCAGCCGGGTCGCGGTGCTGTCATCCAAACGGGTGGCGTTCATGGCCACATCATGCAACGCGACGTCTCAACAGGGCAGAGGCGGATAGTTGACGAGTAACAGACTTCACCCCGCCGGAGGTAACGGCCGCTGCGCCGGATGAAGCCCAGGCCGGGACCCCTGCGAGCGCTGACGGGCCCGACCCGGTCTCTCAGTGTGGGACAACTAGGATGAGCAGCGTGAACTGGACCGTGGACGTGCCCATCGACACGCTTCCCGAGCTTCCGCCGCTGCCTCCCGAGATGCGCAAGCGCCTGGACGACGCACTGTCGCGCCCGGCCGCCCAGCAGCCCGAATGGCCCGACGCCGAACAGGTGCGTCGCGTGCGGACCGTGCTCGAGAGCGTGCCGCCGATCACCGTGCCCGCCGAGATCGACCGGCTGCACACGCAACTGGCGCAGGTCGCGAACGGTGAGGCATTTCTCCTGCAGGGCGGTGACTGCGCGGAGACGTTCGCTGACAACACCGAGCCGCACATCCGCGCGAACATCCGGACCCTGCTGCAGATGGCTGTCGTGCTGACCTACGGCGCGAGCCTTCCGGTGGTGAAGGTCGGCCGCATCGCCGGCCAGTACGCCAAGCCGCGTTCGTCGGGCATCGACGCGCTCGGCCTGCCGTCCTACCGCGGCGACATCATCAACTCCCTGGTCGCGACGCCCGAGGCCCGGGTCGCCGACCCCGGCCGCATGATCCGCGCGTACGCGAACGCCGGCGCGGCCATGAACCTGCTGCGGGCGCTCACCGGCGCGGGTCTCGCCGACCTGCACCGCGTGCACGACTGGAACCGCGACTTCGTGCGCACCTCACCCGCGGGTGAGCGCTACGAGGCCCTGGCCGGCGAGATCGACCGCGGCCTGAAGTTCATGTCGGCGTGCGGTGTGAACGACCAGTCGCTGCACGGCACGGAGATCTTCGCCTCGCACGAGGCGCTGCTCCTCGACTACGAGCGCGCGCTGCTCCGCCTCGACACGACGGGCGACGAGCCCAAGCTGTACGACCTGTCGTCGCACTTCGTGTGGATCGGTGAGCGCACCCGCCAGCTCGACGGCGCGCACATCGCGTTCGCCGAGATGCTGGCGAACCCGATCGGTCTCAAGATCGGCCCGACGACGACGCCGGAGATGGCCGTCGAGTACGTCGAGCGCCTCGACCCGCACAACAAGCCGGGCCGCCTGACGCTCATCTCGCGCATGGGCAACCAGAAGGTGCGCGACGTGCTCCCCGCCATCATCGAGAAGGTCGAGGCCAGCGGCCACAAGGTCATCTGGCAGTGCGACCCGATGCACGGCAACACGCACGAGTCGTCGACCGGCTACAAGACCCGGCACTTCGACCGCATCGTCGACGAGGTCCAGGGCTTCTTCGAGGTGCACCGCCGCCTCGGCACGCACCCCGGTGGCATCCACATCGAGCTCACGGGTGAGGACGTCACCGAGTGCCTCGGCGGCGCCCAGGAGATCTCCGACGCCGACCTCGCCGGCCGCTACGAGACGGCGTGCGACCCGCGCCTGAACACGCAGCAGTCGCTCGAACTCGCGTTCCTCGTCGCCGAGATGCTGCGGTCCTGACGGCTTCCTGAAGACGAGCTGAAGAACGAAGGGCCCCGCGTCGAGAACGCGGGGCCCTTCGCTTCGCCCATGTCAGAGGCCGACGATCGTGATCTCGGTTCCTCGCTTCACCCGCGTGCGCGGCGGGATCGACTGGTTCACCACGGTCGCGTTGTTGCTCTTGTTGAACTCGACCTTCACCTTCAGGCCGGCCCGTTCGAGCTCCTCCTTGGCCTCCCGCACCTTCTGCCGGGTGACGTCGGGGACCTCGATCTCCTCGTTGTTCTTGTTCTGGTAGAAGAGCGTGACGCGCTTGTTCTGCGTCGGGTCCAGCACCGTGCCCGCGGGCGGATCCGTCCGCACCACGCGTGACCCGTTGTTCTCCGGCGCGTCGTCGCCACCCGCGTCGACCGCCTCCAGACCGGCGCGCTGCAGCTCAGCGGTCGCCTCGTCCTTCGTCTTGCCCGTCACGTTCGGCACTGGCAGGCGTGGCGGCGGGCCCTTGCTCAGGATGAGGGTCACCGGCGCGTCGAGGTCGAGCGCCGTACCCGGACGCGGGTCGACACCGACGACCTTGCCGATCGGCACGGTGTCGTGGAACGCGTCCTTCGCCGGGTCCTTGGCCGTCTTCAACCCCGCGGCCTGGATCTCCTTGGTCGCGGCCTCCACCTCGGCACCGGCGGTGATGAACGGCACCACGGGCCTGCCGCGCGACACGACGAGCTTCACCTGCTCGTTCTTGCGCAGCTCGGCGCCAGGTCCGGGGTCGGAGCTGATGACCGTGCCGTTGGGGACGTCGTTGGACGGCACCTTCTCGACCAGCCCGGTGAGGTCGGCCTTCGAGAGCAGCAGCATCGCGTTCTGCTCGGACTGCCCGGCCACCGACGGCATCTCCGTGTAGCGGTTCGCGCTGACGTACCAGGAGAACAGTCCGACGAGGACCACCACGACGGCGGCCACGGAACCCCAGATCGTGAAGAGCTTCTTGCGCCGCTTGCGCTCCGCCTCGACCGGGTCGACCTTCGGCTTGCGCTTCTGCGGGGGACGGCGGCGCGGCGGCTCCGGCCGCTGCATCGTGCGCGTCGCCGAGTTGCCGAGGGGAATGCCGGGAGGCGGCGTCGGAGGAGGCCCGGTGCTGACCGTCGTCATCGCCGCCGAGTTCAGGGGCGGCTTCGGCACCACCGGCCTGGTCAGCTCGGCGGCCGAGGGAGGCGTGGCGCCGACCGCGACGGGGACCGGCCGCATGACGACGGTCCTGTCGTTCTCGGGCGCCGAACCGGGCACGGGCACCGGCTGCGGCGTGAGGCCCAGCTCCGAGCCCACGCGCTCCAACTCGGCCAGGAACGCGTCGGCGTTCGGGGGTCGCAGCACCGGGTCGCGCCGCGTCGCCTTGCGCACCAGCGTGTCGAGCGCCAGCGGGATCTCCGGAACCGACGGGACGTCCGAGTTCACGTGCTGGTAGGCCACCGAGATGGGCGTCTCGCCGCGGTAGGGCACCTGACCCGCCAGCATCTCGTAGAGCACGATCCCGGCCGCGTAGACGTCACTGCGCGCGTTCGCCGAGCCGGATTCCACCTGTTCAGGTGAAAGATAGGCGACTGTGCCCAGGATCTCGCTGTCGCTCGTGACACCGTTCTCGGCGATCGCACGGGCCAGTCCGAAGTCGGCCACCTTCACCTGGCCACCCGGTCCGATCAGCACGTTCTCCGGCTTCACGTCCCGGTGCACGAGACCGGCGCGGTGTGCGGCGCCCAACGCCGACAGCACCGGCCCGAGGATGCTCAACGCCACGGCGGGAACGAGCTTGCCGCGCTGGTTGAGCAGGTCACGGAGATTGCCGCCGTCGATCAGTTCCATCACCAGGTACACCTGGTCACCGTCGACGCCCTGGTCGTGCACGGACACCACTGCCGGGTGGTGCAACTGGGCCGCCGCGCGCGCCTCGCGCTCGAAGCGCGCGACGAACGCCGGGTCCGCCGTCAGGTGCGGATCCATCACCTTGATGGCCACATCGCGATCGAGGCGGGTGTCGCGACCTCGATAGACGGTGGACATGCCACCGCGCGCCAGCACGGAGTCCACCCGGTAGCGCTGCTCCAGCAGTCCACCCATCACGTTCGAAACCGACCTCTCCACAGTGCGAGATGGTAAAGCTCAGGATGACCCGGTTGGCGGAAGGGCGTTCCCAGTTCGGTTATGGCATCGTGACCCCCGTGAGTGCGATTCCTGCCGCTGCGGATGTATTGGCTGCCGACCTGGAGGTTCTTCCTCTCCCCGAGGTGGCCGACCGAATGGGACTTCCGGTCACCCGGGTCCACCAAATGTTGCGCGACGGGCAACTGCTCGCCGAGCGGCGGGCCGGCGTTCTCGTCGTCCCCGAGGCGTTCATCGCTGCCGGAGGGGTGGTGAAGGGTCTGACCGGCACCATCACGGTGCTGCGCGACCAGAACTTCTCCACGGACGAGATCCTGCGCTGGCTCTTCACGGAGGACGAAAGCCTCCCTGGCACTCCGATCGAAGCATTGCGCGGAGACCGTGGGCGTGAGGTAAAGCGCCGCGCGCAGGCCATGGGCTTCTAGTTCACCCGTTGCAGCGGTTCCGGGCGTCTCAGCGAGCGCGAGACGCCCGGAACCTCTGAGCTGGTGCACATGATCACCAAGACTTTCATCGCAGGTCTCACCGCCCTCGGACTGCTCCTCGCGCCGGTCGCCGCGACCGCCGCGCCGGTGGTGCAGGCCAAGCCCACCACGCTCGAACTCGACGCGGGTGGCGCCAAGGTCAAGCTCAAGAAGGGCGACCAGCTCCAGATCAAGGGCAAGCTCGGCGTCAAGGGCGAGCGTCAGCTCACGCTGGGACTGGACGTGTTCGCCCAGGTCAGGGTGAGCGCGTCGGTGTGGACGAACATCTACACCCGCAGTTGCCAGCCGAACTCGACCTTCACCGCGAAGCTCAGCATCGACGCGTCCGCCGACCTGCGCCTCTTCTTCCCCGGCACGAGCGTCTACGCCTCCGCGACGTCGAACATCGTCGGCGTCGTCGTGATCTAAAGCGGGGTTCATCGCGTCGCCGTGCGTGCGAACGGGGCCCGAGCGAGCAGTGCCCGGCCGGCGCCGGGCACCGCCACCGCCAGCCGTCGTGAGTTCGGCACGGCCACGCGCCGCCACAGCACCTCGCAGCCGATGAGCCCCAGGATGTCGCGATACAGCGTGTATGCAGTGCGTATACAGGGGCGGGACGTCACCGACAGCATGTCGATGCCCGGTTCCGCGGACTGATATATCGCATATGAGTGCGCGACGAGGTCGTCGAGCGCCCTTTGCACCCGGTCGTTTGCGCGCCGATGACGGCGAACCCATTGCAACAGATCTCGGTCGACGCCGTGCGCGGTGAGCACGTCCTGCGGCAGGTACACCCGGCCGCGGTCGAGGTCCTCGCCGACGTCGCGCAGGAAGTTCGTGAGCTGGAACGCCGTCCCGAGCCGTGCCGCGTACGGAGCGGCCTGCTCACGGGGCACGACGGTGCCGAGCACCGGCAGCATCTGCAGCCCGATGACCTCGGCGGAGCCGTGCATGTAGAGACCGAGCGCGTCGAGGTTCGCGTACTCGGTGACGTCGAGGTCCATCCGCATCGACGCGAGGAAATCGGTGAACAGCGACCTGTCGATGTCGTAGCGGCGCATCGTGTCGGCCAGGGCGAGCAGGACCGGGTTCGACGGCTCCTCGTCGAGGAGCCGCTCCACCTCGTCGAGTTCGCCCGCGCGGTCGTTCACGCCGGCGGCGTCGACGATCTCGTCGGCCCAGCGCGCGAACGCGTACAAGGCGTGCACCGCGGGCCGCTGTTCACGCCGCAGCAGCGTCGTCGCCAGGAAGAACGTCCTGCCGTACCGGGCGTTGACCCGGCGGCAGGCGGCGTAGGCGGAGCCCAGGGTCCCGGGGCTCATTCGTAGCGCGTGGACAGGCCGAACGGGTCCGGCTTCACCAGCGACCGCGCCGCGAGGCCCGACACCGCCAGCGCGAAGAACAGGTAGCCCCACGAGTAGAGCGCCGTGTCGCCGTTCGGGAACGTCACCAGCAGCAGGAACAGCGACGCGACCGTCACCGTGACCAGCGCGCCCGTGCTCCACGCGAACCCGGCGGCCAGCGCCAGCGGCCAGGTGAAGTACCAGGGCAGCGTCGCGGGCGACAGCAGCGCCACGGCCAGCATCGTCAGCGCGCCCCGCCGGATGGCGTCGCGCACCTCACCGTCGCGGGCCGCCCACCACTGCGTGTACGCGATCCAGATCAGCACCGCGGAGCCCAGCGCCCGCGCCACGCCGATGAAGATGCCGCCGTCGACGTAGACGAACCAGTTCACGACCATGCGCACGAAGTCGCCGACCGCGCTCGGCAGCGACAACCAGTTGATGATCATCGACGAGCTGCGCAGCGCCGGGATCCAGCCGAGGTTCACCCCGGCGACGACCGTGCACACCGCGAACGTGCCGAGGAACGCGGCGAGGCCCGGCAGCAGCGCCTTGCGGAACTGGGCGCGCTTGTCGCCGTCCAGGCGCGCCGCCCAGATCCAGACGAGGAACGGCACGATCACGACCGCCGTCGCCTTCACCGAGAACGCGAGGGCGAGCAGCACGAAGCCGAGCACGTGCCTGCGGTCGAGCACCAGCAGCACGCCGGCCGCCATCAGCCCGATCATCAGCAGGTCGTTGTGCGCGCCGCCGATGAGGTGGATCAGCACCAGCGGGTTCGCCGCGACCAGCCACAGCGCGATCGCCGACTTGCCGCCCAGGTGCCTGCTCAGGCCCGGCAGCGCCCAGCACAGCAGCACCAGGCCGCCCGCGAGGGAGAAGCGCATGGCGACGACGCCGAGGATGACGCTGGCGTCCGTGATCCAGACGATCGCCTTGGCGATCAGGATGAACAACGGCCCGTACGGCGCGGGCGTGTGCTGCCACACCCAGCTGACGTTCTCGCTGAGCGTGCTCTGCAGGACCGCGGGCCCGACCGTGTACGGGTCGTAGCCGCTCAGCGCGAGCTGGCCCTGGGCCAGGTAGCTGTAGATGTCCTTGCTGAACAGCGGCGGTGCGAACAGCAGCGGCAACGTCCAGACCGTGACCGCGACCAGCACCGCGAAGTCGCCGATCTCGCCCCACCGCACGAGGCGGCCGAGCCGGATCCACGCCCAGATGACGAGGCCCAGCCCCAGGTACAGGACCATGCTCGCGAGGTCGCGGCCGTGGCCGTAGCGCAGCCAGCTCAGCCCGATCTGGGCGAGCAGCGGGTCGCGCTCCAGGATCGCGCCGGCACCCATGCCCCCGAGCGCGATCAGAGCCACGCCCAGCAGGCCGAGCATGGTCGTGCGGATGGGGATGGCGTAGGTGTTCGTGCGCACGACTGGTTGAAGCTCCTGTATCGACGCCTCGGAGCTCGTGCGGGGTGGGGACGGAGTTGCTGCCATCGCCCGAACATCGTTGCACAACGCGCGTAAGCGTCAGCAAGCAACGGCCCACACGGTCACGAGGACTTAATCAACCCTCATCGGAGGAGGTGCATGATCGACTTCAGAAGGTCCGCTTCGTCGAGCTGATCGCGAGGTCGGCGAGCTTGGTGGCGGCCGGTTCGGCCACGGGAGCGTCGTCGAGGGCGGCCAGCGCGCTCTTCGTCAGCTCCTCGATGCGCTCCTCCACGGCGTCGACGGCGCCGACCTCGACGAGCGCGCGCCGGACCTGCTCGACGGTGTCGAGGTCGAGGTCGGGCTTGCCCAGAGCGGTGTCGAGCACATCGGCGCCGAACTGCGTGCCGAGCGCGACGAGCAGCGTGCGCTTGCCCTCGGCCAGGTCGTCACCCGCGGGCTTGCCGGTCACCTCGGGGTCGCCGAACACGCCGAGCAGGTCGTCGCGCAGCTGGAACGCGACGCCGATGTCGGCACCGAACGCGCGCAGCCCGTCGATCAGCTCGGGTGAGCCGCCCGCCATCGCCGCGCCCATGTGCAGTGGCCGTTCGACGGTGTACGCGGCGGTCTTGAGCCGGTCGATGCGCAACGCGGCGTCGGGGGACGAGTCGCCCCGTGCCTGCGTCAGCACGTCGAGGTACTGGCCCGCGAGCATCTCCGTGCGCATGTCCCGCCACGGCTCGCTCATCCGGCGCAGCACCTCGGACGGCAGCCCGGCGGCGAAGAGCATGTCGTCCGCCCACGCCAGCGCGACGTCGCCGATCAGCACGGCCGCCGACATGCCGAACCGCTCCGCCGAGCCGAGCCAGCACTGCTCGCGGTGCCGCTCGCCGAACGCGATGTGCACCGTCGGCCTGCCCCGGCGCACCGACGAGGCGTCCATCAGGTCGTCGTGGATGAGCGCGCACGCCTGGATCAGCTCCAGCGAGCTGACCGCCGTGAGCACCTCGTCCGCGAGCTCGCCGCCGGGATCGCCACCGGCCGCGCGCCAGCCCCACCACGCGTAGGTCGGGCGGATGCGCTTGCCACCACCCAGCACGAAATCGGAGAGCGCGTCGACGGCGCTCGCGAAGCTCGGGTCCATCGCCTCGCCGGACGCGCGGCGGGAGGCCAGATACGTGGTCAACGCTGCTTCGACGTGCTGGGGCAACGCAACGTCGATCGGGTGGTGGGACACACGTCCATGTTCCGCTGTGTCCGGGGCCACCCGCATGTCGGGGCCGCGTACCACATGGTGAGCGGCAGTCCCACCTGGCGGAAGACCCACTAGGGTTGGTCCCATGACGTCGGTGGTGGAGCGGCTCCGGGGTGAGTCACCCAAGTTCTCGGTGGAGTTCCTGCCTCCCCGTGACGCGGAGGACGAGAAGGTCCTCTGGAAGGCCGTCCGCGAACTGGAAGGCCTCGACCCGGCGTTCGTGTCGATCACCTACGGTGCCGGCGGGTCGCGCCGGGACCGCACGATCCGCGCCACCGGCCGCATCGCGCAGGAGACGACGCTGCTCCCCGTCGCGCACCTCACCGCCGTCGAGCACTCGGTGGCGGAACTACGCAACGTCATCGGCTGGTACGCGGCGATCGGCGTGCGGAACATCCTGGCGCTGCGCGGCGACCCTCCCGGCGACCCGATGGGCGAGTGGGTCGCGCACCCGGAAGGCCTCAACTACGCCGACGAGCTGGTGCGGCTGGTCCGCGAGCTCGGCGACTTCTGCGTCGGCGTGGCGGCGTTCCCTTACGGGCACCCGCGCTCGGGCGACCTCGACACCGACCTCAAGTTCCTGCTGCGCAAGCTCGACGCGGGCGCGGACTACGCGGTGGCCCAGCTGTTCCACGCGCCGGAGCCGTTCCTGCGGATGCGCGACAGGGTGGCGGCCGCGGGCTGTTCCGCGGCGATCCTGCCCGGGATCATGCCGATGCTCTCGCCGCGCGGCCTGGCCAAGATCGTGGAGCTGTCCGGTGCGGACCTGCCGCTCGACGTCTCGCGCCGGCTGGAGCCGTACCTGGACGACGCCGCCGGGTTCCGGGCGGCCGGCATCGACATCGCGACCGAGATGTGTCAGCGGCTGCTCGACGAGGGCGTTCCCGCGCTGCACTTCTACACGATGAACAGATCCAAGGCGACGAAGGAAGTGCTCGGGCGCCTGGGTCTGGTCACGCGCGCCTAGAGGGTGACGTTGCGTTTGTGCGCGATGAGCGCGAGCACGACGACGATCAGCGCGGCACCGCCGGTGAGCCCGGCGACCAGCAGTGCCCAGCCGAAGAACGAGCTGGAGTTCTCACCCGCGTACTGCACGGTGGCCTGCAGCATCGACGCCTGACCGGGTTTCGGAGACCACGCGATCGTGTTGTTCTCCTCCTCGCGGCCGTTGGTGTTCACGATCTTGCCGGGGAAGCTGACCTTGATCTGGATGTCCGCGCGTTCGACGGGCACCTGGGTCAGGTCGACCGACCCCGAGAGGGTGACAAGATCACCCGACCGGCGGAAGTTGAGGCTGTAGCGGCTGTTCGACGAGCTGGTGGACGTCGACAGGGTCCGCATCTCGTCGAACGACAGGCCGTTGAAGAACAGCTGCGTGCCCGCGTACGACTCCACCCGGTACGGCTTGGTGGTGACGCGGCTCGCGAGCTCTGGCGGCACCTTGAGCTGCGGACCGGGGTCGTTGTCCTGCGTCGGTGGCGTGGCCGCGACGATCTCGCCGGAGATGCGGTCGTCGTCGGACACGGCCATGGCGGCGTACACGCGAACGCAACCACTCAGCGAGAACAGGGTGAGTAGCAAGAAGACCGGCAGCAGCAGTGCCCGGGAACGACGCACGGCGGACATCCTGCCAGTACGACCCGAACGACGCAGGTTCCCTCCGAAGGTCGTGAGCTTGACTAACTACCTTTTGGTGTCGTGAGGCGCGAGGTAGCGTCTCGGCGCATGGCATCCGTGCACGAGATCAGCAACAAATTCGTCAGCGACTACGTGGCGCTCGACCCCATCGCGGCCACGAGTCTCGGCTTCGCGGGTTCCGACGACCAGCTGACGGACCTCTCCCCGGAAGGGCACGCGGCGCGCGACGAACTCGCCGTCCGCGCTCTCGCCGCGATCACCGCCGCGCAGCCGGCGGATGCCTCGGAGGAGGCGGCGCGCGCCGTCTTCCTGGAACGCACGGGCCTGGAGCACGAGCTCTACGAGGCCGGTGAGACCGAGTCCTCGCTGAACGTCATCGCGAGCCCCATCCAGTCCGTGCGCGACATCTTCGACCAGATGCCGACCGACACGCCGGAGCAGTGGGCCACCATCGGCCGCCGCCTCTCCGCCGTGCCCGCCGCACTGGACGGCCTGCGCGCCTCTCTCTCGCACGCCGCCTCCCGCGGCCACGTTTCCGCACTGCGTCAGGTCACCCAGGTCGCCAAGCAGTGCGACACCTTCGCCACGACGTTCTTCGGCCCGTTCGCCGCCTCCGCCGACGTCGACGGTTCCGTGCGCACCTCTCTCGACGCCGGTGCCACCGCCGCTGCCGCCGCCTACGCGGACTTCGCCTCGTTCCTCCGCACGACGCTGGCTCCTCAGGCGCCGGTGAAGGACGCGGTCGGCGAGGAGCGCTACCGCCTCGGCTCGCGCTACTTCACCGGCTCGCGGCTCGACCTCGCCGAGGCCTACGCGTGGGGCTGGGAGGAGTTCCTCGGCATCGAGGCCGAGATGAAGGAGGTGGCCGCGCGGCTCAAGCCGGGCGCCACCCTGGCGGAGACCGCGGCGTTCCTCGACGAGCACCCGCGCTACCAGGTGCACGGCCAGGACGGCCTGCAGGCGTGGATGCAGGAACTGTCCGACAAGGCCCTGCTCGACCTGCGCGACGTGCACTTCGACCTGCCGGACGCGCTGATGAACCTCGAGTGCAGGATCGCCCCGCCCGGCGGTGCCGTCGGCGCCTACTACACGCAGCCGACCGCGGACTTCTCCCGCCCGGGCCGCATGTGGTGGTCGATCGCCGAGGGCAAGTCGGTGTTCCCGACGTGGCGCGAGACCTCGACGGTCTACCACGAGGGCGTGCCGGGCCATCACCTCCAGTGCGCGACGGCGGTGTACCAGTCCGAGAAGCTGAACGACTTCCAGCGCCTGATCTGCTGGGTGTCGGGCCACGGCGAGGGCTGGGCGCTCTACGCGGAACGCCTCATGCGCGAACTCGGCTACCTCGACGACGACGGCGACCTGCTCGGCATGCTCGACGCGCACCTGTTCCGCGCGGCCCGCGTGATCATCGACATCGGCATGCACCTCGAACTGGAGATCCCGGCCGGCACCGGCTTCCACCCCGGCGAGCGCTGGACCCCCGAACTCGGCCTCGAGTTCATGATGACCCGCACCCTCTCGGAGCCCGCGCACGTCCGCGACGAGATCGACCGCTACCTCGGCTGGCCGGGCCAGGCCCCGGCGTACAAGATCGGCGAGCGCCTGTGGCTCGCCGCCCGCGAGGACGCGCGGACCCGCAAGGGCGCCGACTTCGACCTCAAGCGCTTCCACAAGGAAGCCCTGGAGATGGGCGCGATGGGCCTCGACACCCTTCGTGAACGGTTGGCCGCCCTCTGACGCCACCGCCCAGCGCAACGCTCTGACCTGCGCTTACCCACCCTTACGCAAAAGACGTTTGCGGACGTCCGCAAACGTCTTTTGCACAAGCGGGGAAATTGGGGGCCGAACGATGGACTTGCGGGAGCTGTGCTTCCACCTGAGACATCGGCGCCGGATGTATCTGCCGGATGACAGGTACGGCACCGCGGTCGCCTTCGTGGAGGGCTACAACTCGGCGCTCGGAGCAGTGCCGCTCTCGGGGTTCCAGGAGTACGTGGCCACACGAACCGGTAACGCCGGATCGCCCGTTCACTGGTCTTACCTGATCGCGTCAACGGCGGTTCCGGACATCTTCGACGAGGGTGCCGGCATAGGTCAGGTGCCCGTCGAGTCGGGGATCTCGCTCACTGACACGCTGGTCGATCTGCTGGAGGCGTATCAAGCCGACGTATCAGCAAACTGATATCTCGGATTGCCGTGGCTACGCCGGCCCTTACGCCGGATCCGCCCACCGGACGCGCACGCGGTTCGTGATCGGCTCCGGGTCGTCGGTCCGCACGAACTCGAGCCACGGACCCGGCTCGGGCCGCACCGAGGCGAAGCCGTCGCCGCTGCGCGCCACCGGGTGCCCGGTCGCCTCGGCCGACGCCAGCGGATCACGCGAGTCGACGACGACGGCCGCGATCACGCCGGGGTACTCGGGCCGGGGTTCGAGGACGCAGAACTCGTTGCCCTGCGGATCGCGCAGCACCACCCACGGCACGTCGGCCTGACCGACGTCGGCGTGTTCGGCGCCGAGCTTCAACGCCCGCGCCACGATGTCCGCCTGGTGTTCGGGCGACGTCGACGCCAGGTCGAGGTGCACCCGGTTCTTCTCTATCTTCGGAGCGTCGCTCCACACGAACGTCAACTCGATCTCGTCACCGGCGAACTCGGACCAGAACGCGGCCAGCGCGGAGGGATCCGCCGCCTCGAACGTGATTTCCACTCGTACGAGGGTACTGTCTCGCGAGTGGCGAAGCTGGTGCTCGGACCCCTCCTCAGATACGTCGACGCATCGTCCGCGACGGTGTGGGTCGAGACCGACGCCTCGTGCGAGGTCACGATCGCCGGGCACACCACGCGCACGTTCCAGGCGGGCAGGCAGCACTTCGCGCTCGTCCGGCTCGAGGACCTGGGGCCCCGCACCGAGTACGACGTGAGACTGGACGGCGAGAACGTCTGGCCGGAACCCGGCAGCGACTTCCCGAAGCCGGTCATCCGCACCGGTGAGGTCCGCCAGATCGCCTTCGGGTCGTGCCGTGCCGCCCCGCACCAGCCGGTCGGCCCCGACGCGCTCGACGCGTTCGCGCAGCGGCTGATGAAGTTGCCGGAGGAGGCGTGGCCGCAGGCGCTGATCCTGCTGGGAGACCAGGTCTACGCCGACGAACCCACCGAGGCCACCAAGCAGTGGCTGCGGGACAAGAGGGACGGCACGAAGGAACCCGACGGCGAGGTCGTGCACTTCGGCGAGTACGCCCGTCTCTACCACGAGACCTGGGGCGACCCGGAGATCCGCTGGCTGCTGTCGGTCGTGCCGACGTCGATGATCTTCGACGACCACGACGTGCGCGACGACTGGAACACGTCCGCGGTGTGGCGCAAGGAGATGGCGGACAAGCCGTGGTGGCGCGACAGGATCCGCGGTGCCATTTCCTCCTACTGGGTCTACCAGCACCTCGGCAACCTGGGCCCGGAAGAGCTCGCGCGAAACCCCTTGTACGCCAAGGTGAAGGCCCAGGACACGGACGTGCTGCCGTTGCTGGAGGAGTTCGCCGAGGAAGCGGACAAGGAGGTGGAGGGCCGCAAGTCGACGTGGTGGAGCTTCCGCCGCGAGTTCGGCCGCGCGCGGCTGCTCATGGTCGACACGCGTTCCGGCCGCATCCTCGACGAGGGCAAGCGGCAGATGGTCAGCGACGAGGAGTTCGAGTGGATCGAGCGGAACACCGAGGGTGACTTCGACCACCTGCTGATCGGCTCGTCACTGCCGTGGCTGATGCCGCACTCGCTCAGCCACCTGCAGTCCATCAACGAGATCGGCGCGCGCAAGCCGGGCTGGCAGGGCAAGGCGGCGGAGGGCATCAGGCAGGCGGTCGACCTGGAGCACTGGCCGGCGTTCCGCGAGTCGTTCGACCGGCTCTCCCGCATGATCGAGAAAGCCGCGAACAACGGGTCCGCCACGGTGTGCGTGCTCTCCGGCGACGTCCACCACAGCTATGTCGCGGAGGCCGAGTTCCCCAGGCCCACCAAGGCCGTGGTCGCGCAGCTCGTGTGCTCGCCCATCCACAACGAGGCGCCGAAGTTCCTGCGGCCGGGGTTCCGGCTGTCGTGGTCCCGCCCGGCCTCGTGGGTGTTCCGCCGGCTCGCGACGCTGGTCGGTGTGCCGGAGGACCTGGTGCACTGGCGCAAGACCAGCGGCCCGCACTTCGGGAACTCCGTGGCACTACTGGACTTCGACGGCCTCCGCGCCCGCTACCGGCTGATCTCGGCAGCGGGCGAGGAGACCGCGAGCGTCCTACTTGGTCGCGAGCCGCAGTAGCGCCCACAGCTGCGCGATCGCGTCGTGGTCGCCGACCACCTCGACCATCCGGTCGGGCAACCGTCCCCACAGCCAGCGGTACATCGTCATCGGGCTCGCGGATACCTGTGCGTCGGCGACGTGGGTGTCCTCCGGGTCGATCACGCGCCACGCCGACGCGCCGTGCGGGCCGCAGCGAGTGAGCCACAGGTGGTCCTCGACCTGGATGGTGACGAGGCTGTCCCGCGACCCCCGCACGCCGAGCACGTCCAGCTTGTGCCCCAGCCACAACGTGAGCACCTCGTCGACGCCGTCGGCCGCGACCTCGTCGGCGACGGCACCGACCTCCATGCCAGCGGCGCCCTGGACGTCCATGCGGTGCACCGTCGTCTCGTGCGCGAGCCGCCGCCGCCAGAACCCGTAGTTCTGCTGATCAGGCCACCACGTCGCGCACGGCTCGTCCTCGTCGTGCGCCTCGAGTTCCGCGATCACGGCCTCCGCGCCCGACCGCATGAACTCCAGCGCGTCCTCACCGGGCTCCGGAAAGTCCTGCCACTCCCCGATCTCGGGCTCGCGGCCGAGTCTGATCCACGCCAGCGCGCCGCGATAGCCGCCGCCGATGTGCCGCACGGTCTCCCCGAGGTTCAGGCCAGGGCAGGCGGGCACGCCCTTGTGCGGTGGCTGGCCGATCGCGGACATGACGAGCAACTCCGCCTCACGGCGCAGTACTTCCAGGTGGTTCACCGCTGCGCCTCGCTCATCACACGGTCGACGAGCGCCACGAACAGATGGGTCTGGCGCACCAGGTCGTCTGCCGTGCGCGCGTTGACGTGCCTGGTGATCCCCGCGAGCACGGCGGCCCGTGTGGACGACCACGACGCGAAGAAAGCGGCCCACTCAGTCATTTCCGGCGCCATCGCGGCGAGCAGCACCCACGCGCTGGTCGGCCTCGACCGCCCGCGGTGGGGCCGTCCACGTAAAGCGAGCACCGCGGCGGCAGCGCGCAACGCGGCGAGGTAAGCGGTCGCGAACCGCTCCGGGGGCTCGGGCGTGCGCTCCGACTCGGCGAGCGAGTCGTGGGCCTGCCGCAGCAGGACGAGCGCGGACGCGGGGGGCAACGGAATGGGGAAGGCTGCCGGATTCGAAAGATCGGCTGTCATCTCGGCCTCCTCGTGGCGTCGGTGAACGACGTCACCGCCGAGGGGAAGCCGGCGGCTCTCGGAGGTGGGGTGCTTCCCCCACCCCACCTCCGAGGCATGGTGAAACTCGAACACCTGTTCGAGTCCTCCCCAGAGTAGCTGCCAGCCGATGGATTCCTCAACCCGCCCCACCGCGTAGGCGCGAGTCGTGGTCTCATGGAGACGTGAGTGCGCTCGAACACCCCGGAATCCGCAAGGTCGCGGAAGCCCTGCCGCCCGCCACCGCCGCACGCATCGTCGTGCTGCCGGACGCCGTGCGGACCGCGGCAGCCGCGGCTGAGGCGGTAGGTGTGCAGGTAGGCGCGATCGCGAACAGCCTGGTGTTCGCCGCGGTGCGCGACGGCGAGGCGGCCCCGCTGCTGGTGCTGACGTCGGGCGCACACCGCGCGGACACGTCACTTGTCGCCGCACTCGTGGGCGCGGACGCCGTCAAGCGCGCCGACCCCGAGTTCGTCCGCGAGCACACGGGCCAGGTGATCGGCGGCGTGTCGCCGGTCGGGCACCCGGCGCCGATCGAGACCGTGGTGGACGAGTCGCTGTCCGGCTACGAGGAGATCTGGGCGGCCGCGGGCCATCCGCACGCCGTCTACCCCACCACCTTCGCCGATCTGGTGGCGCTGACGGACGGACGCGTCGCGGCGGTGAAGGCATGACGGCCTCGCCGCGCCTGGAGCGCATCGTCGAGATCACCGCCTCGGAACTGAACGAGCGGCTGGGCGAAGCCCTCGCGCTGTACGTGACGGCGATGAACTACCCGCCCGCCACCGTCGAGCAGCGCGCCCCGATGTGGCTCGCCCACATGATGCGCGAGGACTGGCGCTGCGTCGTCGCGCTGGGGGAGCAGGACGAACTCGTCGGCATCGGCTACGGCTACCGAGGCGCGAACGGCCAGTGGTGGCACGAGCAGGTGCGGCGCGGACTGATGCAGGTCTCGCCGCCCGCCGTCGTCGACAGCTGGCTCACCGACTACTTCGAGCTCACCGAACTGCATGTGCTGCCGCGCGCGCAGGGCCGTGGCCTCGGCGAGGACCTGCTGCGCCGCCTGCTGGAAGGCGTGCGGTCCTCCTGCGTGCTGCTCTCCACGCCCGAAGGCCCGAGCAAGGCGTGGAAGCTCTACCGCCGCGTCGGCTTCGAGGACGTGCTGCGGCACTACCAGTTCACCGGCGACCCGCGCCCGTTCGCGGTCCTCGGCCGCAAGCTGCCGGTCTGACCGGCAGCCTCAAAGGTCAGTCCGGCTCCCGCGCAGCCCGCGTGGCTCCGCGCTGCGGTTCAGGAGTGAGACGGCCGGGACCACTTCCCGTCCCATGATCATTTATCCAGGCCGGCAGCCGTTCTCCTCGGACATGTCGTAGCCGAACGCGCACGGTTCCCGCCCTGCTGGCTCGACCACGTCGAGCACCGTCTCCATGCAAAAAACGTTTGCGGACGTCCGCAAAAGACTCATTGCAATGGCTGCCGAGTTGGCGCGGGTGGGGTGCGGTGAGGCGAGAGAGCGTGTATACCGCCAGGTCGAGCTGCCTTGGTTGCGATCACGTGGCCCCAGCCCTAGTCTCACCAATATGCAATATATTGGATATGGGTCGCTGAAGGAGCGAGCGGCGGCCGAGATCCGGTCGGCGATCGTGCGCGGTGATCTGGAGCCGGGCACGCCCATCAAGGACGTCGAGCTGGCGGAACGGCTGGGTCTGTCCCGCACCCCGGTGCGCGAGGCGCTCGCCACGCTGACCGACGAGGGTCTCGTCGAGACCAAGCCGCACGCTTACACCCGTGTCACCGCGCTTGAAGCGGAGCCCGTGCACGATGCGCTCGTCGTCGTGCAGACGATGCACTCCCTCGCCATCGGGCTGGCGGTGCCGAAGATGACGGCTGAGGACATCGCCGCGATGCGCCTCGCGAACAAGGCTTTCAAGAAGGCGCTCGACGCCGACGACGCCGGTGCCGCGCTGGCCGCCGACGACGAGTTCCACGCCGTGGCCGTCCGCTGCTGCGGCAATTTCGCGATCACCGCGACCATCGACCGCTTCACGCCGCTGGTGCGCAGGATCGAGCACAGCCGGTTCTCCTCGCCGAACGCACGGCATTCCGTGACGCAGCACCAACAGATCATCGAGGCGTGCGAGCAGGGCGACAAACTGCTGGCCACGACCCTGGTCGACCAGAACTGGAACACGCTGAAGGAGGAACTGTGAACAGATTCCCGCTTCTCTTCGGTCCGTCTCCGGTTCACCGCCTGGACCGCCTCACGGCTCACCTCGGCGGTGCCGCCGTCTGGGCGAAGCGTGAGGACTGCAACTCCGGACTCGCCTACGGCGGCAACAAGACCCGCAAGCTCGAGTACCTCGTCGCGGACGCCCTGGCCACCGGCTGCGACACGCTCGTGTCGATCGGCGGCATCCAGTCCAACCACACCCGCCAGGTCGCGGCGGCCGCGGCCCGCGCCGGCCTGAAGGCCGTGCTGGTGCAGGAGAGCTGGGTCGAGTGGTCCGACGTCGGCAGCGACCGCGTGGGCAACATCCTGCTCAGCCGCATGATGGGAGCCGACGTCCGGCTGGTGGACGCCGAGTTCGGCATCGGCGTCAAACCCGCCTGGGAACAGGCGATCGACGAGGTCCGCGCGAACGGCGGCAAGCCCTACCCGATTCCCGCCGGTGCCTCCGACCACCCGCTGGGCGGCATGGGATTCGCGAACTGGGCCGACGAGGTCCGCCAGCAGGAAGCCCAGCTCGGCGTCTTCTTCGACACGATCATCGTCTGCTCGGTCACCGGCAGCACCCAGGCGGGCATGGTGGCCGGTTTCGCGAACGACACCGACCGCCGCGTGCTGGGCATCGACGCGTCCGCCAAACCCGCGGAGACCCTGGAGCAGATCACCCGCATCGCGCACAACACCGCGAAGCTCCGCGAGGTCACGGTGTCCGAAGAGGACATCCTCCTCGACGACCGCTTCCACGCCGGCACCTACGGCATCGCCGACGAGTCCACGCTGGAGGCCATGAGGCTCGGTGCCGGGCTGGAAGCGATGATCACCGACCCGGTCTACGAGGGGAAGTCCCTCGCAGGGCTCATCCACCTCGTGTCGTCGGGTGAGATCGACCGCGACTCCACGGTCCTCTACGCCCACCTCGGCGGGCAGCCGGCGCTCAACGCCTACAGCTCGCTGTTTCCCGCCTAGGTCACGCCCGCAGGCGCAGTCCCTTCGGGGTGGCGCGGAAACCGGCCTCCTGCAGGACCGTCGCCAGGTGTGAGGTAAGTGCCACCTCCCCATCGGCTCGCTGGACCGCCAGCTGGCCCAGCCAGCCGTCGCGGACAGCCCGGCTCAGGGCGTTCGCGGCGGTGCGCAGGGTCGGATCGTCGTCGGTGAACGACAGCAGCGACTTCCCTCCTCTCTCCACGTAGAGCGCCGGGGTGCCGTCGACGAGCACCGCCAGCGCGCCGGCCTTGCGGGCCGGCCTGTGTTTGCCCTCGCCCAACGGAACCGGCCACGCCAGAGCGGCTCCGTAGGGCTGGGCTGGGTCGGCCGCGGCGAGCACCACCGCGGCCTGGTCGGTCTGCGAGGGCTGGCCGGGCGGCCGCGACAACGCCCGCAGGCGGTCCACCGCGCCCCGTGCCGCGAACTGGGCGGCGCCCAGGCCCTCGACGACGTAACCGCGGATGACCTGGTTCGACTCCTCCATGGCCCGCAGCACCTTGTAGACGCCGCTGAACCCGCCCGTCACGCGTTCGGTGTCGAGAGCGCCCCTCGTCAGCACGCCGTGGCGTTCCAGGAAAGCCTCGGCACGCGCATGCGCCCGGCGGGTCGGGTTGCCGGCCGGGGCCACCGCCAGAGACCAGCGACCGGAGGCCGTCGGCGGACCCGTGCGAGAGGGCATGTCGGGCCGAGAACGCAGCCGGGCATAACGGCCACGCGGAGCGCTGCGGCGGGGTTTGTGCGCCGCGCCGCCACCGGACACCAACGCACGCAACGGTGACAACGTGTCGTTCGTGATCAGCCCCGCCCACACCAGGTCCCACAGCGTGCCGACGACTTCGGCGTCCGTGCACGTCACGGACAGCGAGGCCCGGTCGACCACCTGGCGGAAGAACAACGCCCCGCCGGACAACGCCTCCAGGACCGCGGTGTGCAGCGGCGACTCCGGGATCGACTCCGGCACCAGGTCGGGCAGCAGCAGGTCGGCCACGTCGGCGGGGGCGAGCGCGATCCAGCCGTCGCCACCGGCCAGTGAACCGCAGCCCGTCCACGTCACCTCGCCGGACGCCGTCAGCTCGTCCAGCAGCGCCGGGTAGTAACCGGGCAACCGGGACGGGAGCAGCAGCGACTCGAAGGCGCTCGCGGGCAGCGGTGCACCTGCGAGCTGTTCCACCACCGAGAACACGTCGTCGACCGTCGGTGCTGAACGCAACCGCCGGCCCAGGCCGTGCCACTGCGGCAGGAACCGGCCCAGCGCGGCCGGTTCGACCGGCTCCACCTCGGACCGCAGCCGGGCCAGCGAGGCCCGGCGCAGGCGGCGCAGCACGTCCGCGTCGCAGTACTCGGTGTGCGTGCCGCCGGGACGGAGCTCACCGCGCACCAACCGGCCCGTGGCCGCCATCCGTTCCAGCACACCCGTCACCACGGCCACGCCCAGACCGAAGCGGGCGGCGGGTTCGGAGGCGGGGAACGGCCCGTGGGTGCGGGCGTAGCGGTTCAGCAGGTCGCCCAGCGGATCCGCCACCGGTTCGGTGAACGCCTCCGGCACGCCGACCGGAAGAGCGACGCCGAGCGCGTCACGGACCTTGCCCGCGTCCTCGATCGAGATGCTGCGTTCCTCGCCGGCGATCCGGACGCGGATCACCCGGCGTTCGGCCACCAGTTCGTCCAGCCACTCGCGGGGCACGCCGCGTTCGAGCGCCTCCGCGTCCGAGAGATCTCCGAGGAACCGCAGCAGGTCCGCGGCGTCCTCGGCGTGCCGCGGGCGGCGGTCCTCGGAGAGGCGCTGCAGGCTGCGTTCGACCTCGGCCACGATCTCCGGGTCGAGCAGCTCGCGAATCGCCTCCGAGCCGAGCAGCTCCGCGAGCAGCGTCGAGTCGAGCGACAACGCCGCCGCCCGCCGTTCCGCCAGCGGAGCGTCCAGCTCGTAGAGGAACATGCCCACGTACCCGAAGAGCAGGCTGCGGGCGAACGGCGACGGCGACGGGGTCTCGACCTCGACCACGCGCACCTTGCGCGCGCGGACGTCCGACATCAGCTCCTTCAGGCCCGGCACGTCGTACACGTCCTGCAGGCACTCGCGCATCGCCTCCAGGACCACCGGGAAGCTCTCGTACTTCGAGGCGACCGACAGCAGCTGCGCCGACCGCTGCCGCTGCTGCCACAACGGGGTGCGGCGCTTGGGATCGCGGCGGGGGAGCAACAGCGAACGGGACGCGCACTCGCGGAACCGGGCCGCGAACAACGCCGAGCCGCCCACCTCCGCGACCACGATCTGCTCGACCTCGTCGGGGTCGAGCAGCACGTCCTCCGCGCCCGCCGTCACCTCCACGCCCTCGTGGTCCAGTGCGTCGGGCAGCCGCAGCACGATGCCGTCGTCGGAGTGCGCCGCCTGCACCTCGACACCGCGCTTCTCCCGCAGGCGAGCCGCGATCGCGAGCGCCCACGGCGCGTTGACCTGAGCGCCGAACGGGGAGTGCACGACGAGCCGCCAGTCGCCCAGCTCGTCGCGGAACCGTTCCACCAGAACGATCCTGTCGTTCGGCACGTGCCGCGTCGACTCCCGCTGCTCGCCCAGGTACGCCAGCAGGTTGTCCGTCGCCCACTCGTCCAGACCGGCGGACGTGGCGCGTTCGCGCGCCGCCGAATCCTCCATCGTGGACACTTCGCGCAGGAACTTCCCCATCGCACGGCCGAGTTCGAGCGGACGTCCCGGAGCGTCGCCCTTCCAGAACGGCATCCGCGCGGGCTGACCCGGCGCGGGCACCACGATCACCCGGTCGTGCGTGATGTCCTCTACCCGCCACGACGACGTGCCCAGCAGGAACGTGTCGCCGACCCGCGACTCGTAGACCATCTCCTCGTCGAGCTCGCCGACGCGGGAGCCGGGCCCCTTCTCCGACGGCGGTGTCATCACCGCGAACATCCCGCGGTCGGGGATCGTGCCGCCGGAGGTGACCGCCAGCCGTTGCGAACCGGGACGGCCGCGCAGCTCGGAGTTCACCCGGTCCCAGGTGATCCGGGGCCGCAGCTCGCCGAACTCCTCGGACGGGTACCGGCCCGACAGCATGTCGAGCACCGCGTTCAGCGCCGACTCCGGCAGCCCGGCGAACGGTGCCGCCCGCCGCACCAGCGCCGTCAGCTCCTCGACCGTCCACGTCTCCATCGCCACCATCGCGACGATGTGCTGCGCCAGCACGTCGAGCGGGTTGCGCGGGAACCGCACGGCCTCGATCGCGCCGTCGCGCATCCGTTCCGCCACCACCGCGCACGACACCAGGTCGCCGCGGAACTTC
Source organism: Lentzea californiensis (assembly GCF_024648825.1). Classification (GTDB taxonomy): domain Bacteria; phylum Actinomycetota; class Actinomycetes; order Mycobacteriales; family Pseudonocardiaceae; genus Lentzea; species Lentzea californiensis. The sequence continues at coordinate 147,869 of NZ_JANBBE010000008.1, read as the reverse complement.
GGGAACATCACGCCCCGCGACACCGCGCCCACCTGGTGCCCGGCCCGGCCGACGCGCTGCAGCCCGGACGCGACCGACGGCGGCGCCTCCACCTGCACCACCAGGTCGACCGCACCCATGTCGATGCCGAGTTCCAGTGACGACGTCGCCACCACGCACGGCAGCCGGCCCGATTTCAGATCTTCTTCCACGGCCGTGCGCTGTTCTCGCGACATCGAGCCGTGGTGCGCGCGGGCGACGGACGCGGTTTTCTGCACCGTCATGCCCGACTGGCCGATGGCCTCGGCCGGGAACGACTCCAGTTCGGTGGCTTCTTCGGCGAGCTCGTTCAACCGCGCGGTCAGCCGTTCCGCGAGCCGCCGCGAGTTCGCGAAGACGATCGTCGACCGGTGCGCCCGCACCAGCTCCAGGATCCGTGCCTCGACCGACGGCCAGATGGAGGTGCGTTGCTCGGCTCCGGCGGCGGAACCCGACACCTCACCCGTCGGCTGGCCGAGCTGCGCCATGTCCTCGACCGGCACCTCGACCTCGACCTGGATGACCTTGGGCGTCTTCGGCTGCACCACCGACACCGGCCGCCCGCCGGACAGGAACGTGCTGATCTCGTCGACCGGCCGCACCGTCGCCGACAACCCGATCCGCTGCGCCGGCCGGTCGAGCAGCGCGTCCAGCCTTTCGAGTGACAACGCGAGGTGCGCGCCGCGCTTGGTGCCCGCCACCGCGTGCACCTCGTCGACGATCACCGTCTCCACACCGCGCAACGACTCGCGCGCCGACGACGTCAGCAGCAGGAACAACGACTCCGGTGTCGTCACCAGCACGTCCGGGGGAGTGCGCCCGAACGCCCTGCGTTCCTCCGGCGAGGTGTCACCCGTGCGCATGCCCACGGTGATCGACGGCTCGGTCAGGTCGAGCCGGTGCGCCGCCTGCCTGATGCCGGCCAGAGGGGCGCGCAGGTTTCGTTCGACGTCCACCGCCAGCGCTTTCAACGGCGAGACGTAGAGCACCCGGCACCGCCGCTTCGGCTCCGACGGCGCGGTGGAGGAAGCCAGCCTGTCCAGCGCCCACAGGAACGCGGCCAGCGTCTTGCCCGAACCCGTCGGGGCGATGACCAGCGCGTGCTCGCCCGCCGCCGCGGCCGCCCACGCACCCGTCTGCGCCTGGGTGGGCGCGGCGAAGGCCCCGGCGAACCACTGCCTGGTCGCCGGGGAGAATGCCTCCATCACGTCCATGGCGACCATCATGACGCCGAGGTCCGACAATTTCTGATTACGCAGGTCCGAGCACCCGTCACGGCCCTCTGTGGCACGATCACCGGGTACGTCCTGCGAGGGGAGCACGGTGCGCGTCCTGTCCGTCGACCTGGGCACCGCCAACACGGTTGCGGTGCTGTCCGACCACGGTGTGGTGGATGTGGACGGTGGGCCCACGATGCCCTCGTCCGTCTACCTCGACGAGGACGGTTCCCTGCGCGTCGGGCGGGAAGCGGACCGGCGTTCGCGCCAGGACCCTTCGCGCTACGAGGCGAACCCCAAGCGCCACATCGACAAGGCGACGATCAAGCTCGGCGAGCAGAACCTGCCGGTCAACGACGCGCTCGCGGCCATCTACGCCCGCGTGCTGGAGGCCGTGACGGCGCTGCTGAAGGGCGAGCACCTCGACGAGATCCGCCTGACGCACCCGGCGGAGTGGGGCCCGAGCAGGCGCAACAAGCTGCTGTCCTCGGCGCGGCTCGCGGGCATGACCGGCGAACTCGTGCCCGTTCCCGAGGCCATCGCGGTGGCCTCGCTCGGCAGCGGCCGCCCGCTCGCCGTCTACGACTTCGGCGCCGACACGTTCGACGTCTCCGTGCTCGACTCCCAGCACCGCATCCTCGCCGACGGCAGCCTCAGCGACGTCGGCGGTCTCGACATCGACCAGGCGCTGCTGGAGCACATCGGCCGCACGGTCTCCCACAAGGACCCGGCGGGCTGGCAGCGGCTGATGCGCCCGGTCACGGTGGACGACCACCGCGCCCGCCTGGGCCTGCGCGAGGAACTGCGCCTCGCGAAGGAGGACCTCTCCGAGCTGCCCCAGGTCGAAGTGCTCATGCCGGAGCCGTTCGAGAAGGTCCTCATCACGCGCGGCGAGCTGGAGGCGCTGATCAGGCCGAGCCTGATCCGCAGCACCGAGGTGCTCATCTCCACGGTCCGCCGCGCCGGCGTCACGCCCGAGCACGTCTACCTCGTCGGCGGCTCCTGCCGGATGCCGCTGGTCGCGCAGATCATCGCGGAGAAGGTCGGCATCGTCCCGACCAACCCCGACCACCCGGAGACGATCGTCGCGTCCGGCGCGCAGGTCGTGGACCGGGCGATGATCACGCTCAAGGCCGAGGACGACAAGCCCAAGTTCGTCGAGCCGCCCACGGTCGTCACCGCGCCGGTCAGCCCCGCCGTGACCGGCCCGCACCCGGTGAACCCGAACGTCAGCGGCCCGAACCCCGTGGTCAGCGGCTCGTACCCCAGCGGGTCGTACCCGAGCGGTTCCTACCCGAGTGGGTCGTACCCGAGCGGCGCGTACTCGGCGAGCGGCAGCTACCCGGTGAACCCGAACACCAGCGGCAGCTACCCGATGAACTTCCCGCAGCAGCAGGCGCCGAAGAAGGACAACAAGAAGGTCCTCATCGGTGCCGGCGCCGCGGTCCTCGTGGTGGCGGGCGTGATCGGCGCGATCTTCGCGTTCTCCGGCCCGAGCCTGCCCAGCGCCGACGAGTGCAAGGACGACACCGCGCAGGACGGCCAGGGCTTCACGAAGTGCCTGCGCCAGCTCGCGGGCACCGTGCCGGACGGCGGCGGCTGCGAGAAGGCCGACTCCGCGCAGATCACCGGCATGGAGGAGATCAAGGGCACGGTCGTGAGCTGCACGATCCGCGACGGCTACGCGGTCCAGTACATCCTCACCGACAGCGTCACCGGCGCGGAGAACAACGCGGCCTCCATCTCGAAGTCGTTCCAGACCGACAGCGTCGAGGCCGACTGGACCGGCAACGGCCTGGAAGGCGACTACCGCGCGGCCACGTCGAGCGGCACCGGTGTGCTGGTGTTCACCGCCAAGGGCCGTCCCATGTTCGGCATCCTCACCAAGACCGCCGAGGAGAACGCGGACGAGCTCAAGGCGGACGAAATGGCCGATTTCTTCGAGAAGTCCGTGCAACCGGGGGAGTAACCGCCCCTGATGGACCTGTCGGCGAGACGTTCGGCCGTGCCACGATCGTGATCATGGTGACCGTCGCGCCGCAGGTCGAACGCGTGCAGCGCAAAGTCGTCCGGGTCCTGACCGGCACCCAGATCCTGGGGTCGGCGGCGGTGACGATCGGCCTCGCGTTCAGCACGCTGATCGCCGCAACGCTGTCCGGGTCCGAGGCCGTCGGCGGGCTCGCGCAGACCGCGGCCGTCGCGGGTGCCGCGCTGCTCGCCCTGCCGGGAGCCCGGCTCGCGCAACGCAGCGGGCGTCGTCCCGCGCTCGTCCTCGGCTACGGCATGGGCGGACTCGGTGCGTTGATCGCCGCCGTCGCCGTGGGCCTCGGGCTGTGGCAGATGTTGCTCGTGGGCCTCCTCCTGTTCGGAGGGGCTTCCAGCGCGAACTACGCGGCTCGTTATGCCGCAACGGATCTGGCGCATCCGCATCGCCGTGCGCGCGAACTCTCCCTCGTGGTGTGGGCGGCCATGATCGGCGCGATCATCGGCCCGAACCTGGCCGATCCCGCCGGGCAGGCGGCCGGCGCACTGGGTCTCCCGGCGGGTGCCGGGCCGTTCCTGCTGGCGGCCGTCGTGCTCGCGGCCGCGGTGCTGGTGATCCAGTTCGGGCTGCGGCCGGACCCGCTGGTCGTCGTGAAGAGCACACGACCGGTTGAATCCGCGGACTGCTGCGCCGGAGGCTCCAGCGGCGAGAGTCCCCGAGGCCTGAAGATCTGGGCGACGCTCGGGCCGATGGCACGACTTGCACTCGTTGGTGTGATGTTGTGCCACACGGCGATGGTCGGGCTGATGTCGATGACGCCGGTGCACATGAACCACGCCGGGTCGTCGTTGCGCGTGGTCGGCGTCGTGATCAGCCTGCACGTCGCCGCGATGTACGCCGCGAGCCCGTTGTTCGGGTGGATGGCGGACCGGATGGGCCGCGTGCCGGTGCTCGCGATCGGCGCGTCGCTGGTGGTGGCGGCGTCCGGGGTCGCGGGAATGGCGCCCTCGCACGACGCCCCGCAACTCGCCGCGGGACTGGCGCTGCTCGGGTTCGGCTGGTCGGCCGGACTCGTGGCGGGGTCCGCGTTGCTGACGGAGTCCGTGCGGGTCGACGACCGGCCCGCCGCGCAGGGGCTGTCCGATCTGATGATGAACGTCGGCGGCGCCATCGGGGGAGCGGTGGCCGGGGTCGTCGTGACGGCGTGGTCGTACGCGGCGCTCGGGCTGATCGTCGGGTTCACCGCGCTGCCGCTGCTGGTCGTGTGCCTCTTCGCATCGCTGCGCAGGCCCGTTCGTTAGGGTCTCCCGGTGCGCATCACCATGTTCCGCAAACTCATGTCGGGGGAGTTCGGCCAGGTCAGGGCCGAGATGATCGCCCGTGACCACGTGCTGTCGGCGCTCGGCGGCCGTACCGCCGACGAGGCGCTGGAGGCCGGAACCGGGGCCAAGGAAGTCTGGATCGCGATCTGCGAAGCGTTCGATGTTCCGGAAGATCGCCGCTGAACCAGGCGCCGGGAGTGTCGCGTGTGCTCGAACACGTGTTCGGCTACAGTGGCTCCGACCCCCGGCTTCGCAGAATTGTCAGACCCCGCCAGTAGCGTCAGGTCCAACATGACGAAGCAACGGCAGACGACAAAAGGTGGACCCAAGATGGCACCCGCAGCACCCGACCGGGACAAGGCGCTCGAGCTGGCCCTGGCGCAGATCGACAAGCAGTTCGGCAAGGGCTCCGTGATGCGCCTCGGCGAAGAGGGCCGTGCCCCGATCGCCGTGATCCCGACCGGCGCGATCGCCCTGGACGTGGCGCTCGGCATCGGTGGCCTGCCGCGCGGCCGGGTCGTCGAGATCTACGGTCCGGAGTCGTCGGGTAAGACGACGGTGGCGCTGCACGCCGTGGCGAACGCGCAGAAGGCCGGCGGCATCGCGGCGTTCATCGACGCGGAGCACGCCCTCGACCCCGAGTACGCGAAGAAGCTGGGCGTCGACACCGACGCGCTGCTGGTCTCCCAGCCCGACACCGGTGAGCAGGCGCTCGAGATCGCGGACATGCTGGTCCGCTCCGGCGCGCTCGACATCCTGGTCATCGACTCGGTCGCCGCCCTCGTGCCGCGCGCCGAGATCGAGGGCGAGATGGGCGACAACCACGTCGGTCTGCAGGCCCGCCTGATGAGCCAGGCGCTGCGCAAGATCACGGGTGCGCTCAGCAACTCCAACACGACCGCGATCTTCATCAACCAGCTGCGCGAGAAGATCGGCGTGATGTTCGGCTCCCCGGAGACCACGACCGGTGGTAAGGCGCTGAAGTTCTACGCCTCCGTGCGTCTGGACGTGCGCCGCATCGAGACCCTGAAGGACGGCGGCGAGCCCGTCGGCAACCGCACCAGGGTCAAGGTCGTGAAGAACAAGGTCGCGCCGCCGTTCAAGCAGGCCGAGTTCGACATCCTCTACGGCAAGGGCATCAGCCGCGAGGGTTCGCTCATCGACATGGGCGTCGACCAGGGCATCCTGCGCAAGTCCGGCGCCTGGTACACCTACGAGGGCGACCAGCTGGGCCAGGGCAAGGAGAACGCCCGCAAGTTCCTGCTGGACAACCCGGACATCGCGAACGAGGTCGAGAAGCGCATCAAGGACAAGCTCGGCATCGGCGCCACCCTCGACGCCGACGAGACGGTTCCCGTCGCGCCGGTCGAGTTCTGAGGTCGTGAGGGTTGGACGAGGCTGAGGAGCAGCGCAAAGCGCGGGACATCTGCTACGCGCTGCTCACCGCTCGGGCCCGCTCCCGGCAGGAGCTGTACGACGCCCTGCTGCGCAAGGAGATCAGTCCCGGTGTGGCCGAGGTCGTTCTCGGCAAGTTCGACCGCGCCGGCCTGATCGACGACGCGCAGTTCGCCGAGATGTGGGTGCGTTCCCGTCACACGTACAACGGCCTGGGCCGTCGCGCCCTGGTCATGGAACTGCGCCGCAAGGGCGTGGCGGACGAGGTGGTGGCCGAGGCCGTCGCCGCGGTCGACAGCGAGGCCGAGGAAGAACGTGCCCGCGAGCTCGTCCGCAAACGTCTGCGCACCCTGTCCGGCGTAGACGAGACGACGAAGATCCGCCGTCTCGTAGGTGCGTTGGCGCGCAAGGGTTATGCGGAAGGCCTCGCCTATCGCGTGGTGCGCGACGAACTGCGCGCCGCGGGGGCCGAGGCCTCGGCGATGGACGAGCCCTGGTCGTAGGCCAGGGCCGGTCCCGTTCGAGGTGCCGTAACCGATCACGCCGCTTGGGTGGTTGGCTCCGAGTAGCCTGAAAAGCGTGAGCACTACTCCCGACGCGCCGTCAGTCGTGACCCCCACGGTCTCCGACCTGCTCTGCTTCGACCTCTACACGACGTCGCGAGCGGTCACCGGCTTCTACCGCCCGATCCTCGACAAGGCGGGCATCACCTATCCGCAGTTCCTGGTGATGCTGCTGTTGTGGGAGAAGGACTCGAGGCCGATCCGGGAGCTCGTGCACGAGCTCGACCTGGAGTACAGCACGCTCTCGCCGTTGATCAAGCGGCTCGAGAAGAGCGGTCTGCTGGTGCGCGTCACGCACCCCGACGACGAGCGTTCCGTGCTCGTCCAGCTCACGGACAAGGGCCGTGACCTGCGGTGGATCGGCGCCGAGATGTTCAACCAGCTCGGCAAGGCGCTCGGCATGACCCTCGAGGAGATCACCATTCTCCGCAGGGCGCTGAACCGGGTGAAGCACGGCGCAGAGCGTCAGTGAGCTGAAACACATCGCGTGCGAGGTAACTCGTCGGGTAACTTACATCGTGCACGACCTAATCGAGCGCGATGAACCACCGCCACGGTGGCCGACGAGAGTGAGAGACCAATGCGAGTTCGCAAGGTGTTCGCGGTTCTGGGGACGCTCCTGGCGATGGCCGCCGTTGTTCCGTCCGGTGCCGGTGCGGCGGAGGACACGCAGAAGCAGGGCACCAAGAAGCCGACCATCGTGCTGGTGCACGGCGCGTTCGCGGACGCGTCCAGCTGGAACGGTGTCGTGGAACGCCTGCAGCGCAAGGGATTCCCGGTCGTGGCGGTGGCGAACCCGCTCAGGTCCGTCACCGGTGACGCGAACTACCTGCGCCAGGTGCTCGCCTCCATCGAGGGGCCGATCGTCCTCGCCGGACACTCCTACGGCGGCATGGTCCAGTCGGCCGCGGCGCTCGGCAACCCGAACGTGAAGTCGCTCATCTACGTCGCGGCGTTCGCACCGGAGAAGGGCGAGAGCGCCCTCGAACTGTCGAACAAGTTCCCCGGCAGCACCCTCGGAGACACGCTGTCCACCATCGACATCGGTGACGGCAGCAAGGACCTGACGATCCAGCAGGACAAGTACTGGCAGCAGTTCGCGGCTGACGTGTCCCGCAAGGACGCGACGCTGGCGGCGGCGACACAGCGACCGATCAACGACACCGCGCTGACCGAGAAGGCCGGCGAGCCCGCGTGGCACGCCGTTCCGTCGTACTTCGTGGTGGCGGGCAAGGACAAGAACATCCCGATCGCCGCGCAGAAGTGGATGGCCGAGCGCGCCCACGGCCGTGCGGTCGTCGAGGTCAAGGAAGCCTCGCACTCGGTGGCCGTGTCGCACCCGGACACCGTGGCCGACCTGATCGTGCGCGCCGCGCGGTAGTGGGAAAGACGAAGAAGCCGGGACGCGGGCAGGGGCGTCCCGGCTTCTTCGCGTTCAGGGCTTCGCGACCTCGCAGCCGGGAAGCGACAGGCTCAGCTCGGTGCCGGGGCCGAAGCAGGCTACGAAACCAAAGGTCTGCTGGCCGTAGTTGGTGCCCTTGCGTACGGTGATCTTGCCGCCGGCGTCGACCTCGCACGGGTTGTTCATCGTGCAGCGCCCGCCGCTCTCGTTGCCGGTGTTGTTGACGCCCACGACCTTGCCGCTCGCGTCGTCGATGATCGGCGAGCCCGACGTGCCGCCGATGGTGTCGCACGACGGCGTGTAGCGCAGCGAGTCGTGCCAGGTCCAGCTCGCTTCCTTGACCTGGTGGACGAATCCGTCGATCCGGCAGGAGTAGATCTTCTTCCAGTAGCCGGAGGCGATCCGGATCTCCGCCTTGGCGACGGGACGCGTGGCCGACAGTTCGAGCGCGCGGACACCGTGCTGCCGCTGGATCTGCTGATACGTCTTGTCGAGGCGGTAGAACGCGGCGTCGGTGCCGGTCATCGTCGCGTAGACGAGTCGGGTGCTCTGCAGCGTCGAGATCTCCGCGCCGGAACCGTCGAGCAGCTTGAACGTCCGGTCCGCGGGCTGGTCGACGTGCACCTGTCCCGCCTTCATGAGCTCGACGCAGTGCCCGTTGGTGAGCACGAGCGCCTTGTCCGCGGGGCGCGAACCCGGCAGACGGACAAGCGATCCGGAGCAGTTGCTGAGTTTCACCGTGCCGGTGAAGTCGACGGCGGCCTGCGCGGGCGGCGTTGCCACTCCCAGTGCGGCGATCACGGTCAGCAGGGTTGTGGCGAGTCGTCGTGCCATGTACGGATCGTAGCCACTCGGCTACCTTCAGGAGTCAGCCGACTGGCCGTTCGTAACTCGATCGGGTGATGCAATCGGGTGGGGCTAACGGGTGAAGCGGACCGATCGACGTCGTGGTCACACATCGCAACCGCCGGGAGCCTTCATGACCTATCCGACGCCGCCCGTCTACGCCGAGCATCCGATCGCACCTCAGAAGCCCACGAAGTTCGGTGCGCTCGCTTGGACAGCGGTGATCCTCGGGATCGTCGGCGTCGTCTGCTCGTGGGTCATCTTCCTGAACATCCTCACCGCCATCGCGGCGTCCGTCGGGATCGTGCTCGGCGTCATCGCGTTGTTCGGCACCCGCAGGATCCTGGCGATCATCGGCGTCGTCCTGTGCGTCGCGGCCATCACCTTCACCGTGATGGCGACGCAGGCCGCGGTCGAGATCCTCGACGGCACCACCAACCAGGGACAGGTCGTCGATGCCGGGCAGACCCCGAAGCAGGAGGCGCTCGCCCAGAACCCGACCTGGGGCAAGCGGTACTCGTGGGCGAACGGCCTGTCGGTCGACGTCGCCGCGCCGGTCGCGTGCACGCCCGGCCAGTTCTCGGCACCGCAGAACATCGCCCGTGCGGTGAAGTTCGAGATCACCATCACCAACGGGACGAGCGCCGCGTTCGAGACCGCGTTGATGTCGATCGGCACCGACGCGCAGTTCAACGGGCAGAAGGCCCAGATGGTGTTCGACTCCAGCGGCGGCTGCGACAGCACGTTCGACTCGGCGACCGTCCTGCCGGGCAAGGCCTACACCTTCCACGTCGCGTACTCGGTCGGTGCGCAGCCCGGTGAGATGCAGCTCGTGTTCGAGCCGACCTTCAACTCCGACAAGGCTGCGTTCGTCGGCCAGGCGTAAACCGTTCGCTCGCGGGCGCACGGACGGGATACAAATCGGGGCATGTTGCGCAAGTACCCGCGAACGCCCCACCTCGAGGGCTCGCGCCTGCAACCAGGCGACGAGGACCTCGACCAGGTGCCGTTCCGCGCGATCGCGGGGCGGCACCTCGTCGTCGAGGAGAAGCTCGACGGTGCCAACGCGGGCATCAGCTTCGACTCCGCCGGTGTGCTGAAACTCCAGTCACGCGGCCATTTCCTGGCAGGCGGGCCGAGAGAACGGCAGTTCGCGCCGCTGAAGGCGTGGGCCGCGACGCACCAGGGCGTGCTGTGGGAGCGGCTCGGCACGCGGTACGTGCTCTACGGGGAATGGTTGTACGCCAAGCACACCGTGTTCTACGACGCGCTGCCGCACCACTTCTGCGAGTTCGACCTGCTCGACCGGACGACCGGTGAGTTCCTGTCCACACCGGAACGCCGTCGCGTGCTCTCGGGTACGCCGGTGGTGTCCGTGCCGGTGCTGCACGAGGGGCCGTTGCGCCGCTTGAGGGACCTGATCGCGTTGCTCGGGCCGTCCACGTGCCGCACCCTTCGGTGGCGTGACGCGCTGGTCGACGCGGCGCGGGCGGCGGGGCAGAACCCGGAAGTCGTCGTCGCGGAAACGGATTCGGACGACGACATGGAAGGCCTCTACATCAAGGTGGAGGAGGGCGGGCGCACGGTCGAGCGCTACAAGTGGGTGCGGCCGACGTTCCACACCGCCGTGCTGGACTCGGGCAGCCACTGGCAGGACCGCCCGATCCTGCCGAACCAGGTGGTGGCCCGTGTTTGAACAACTCTGCCCCACTGGACCACAGTGGACTCTCGACTGGGACGCCGTGCGCTCGGCGTTCCCGTGGGTGCGCGCACTCGAAGGCGTGCCGCAGGACCCCGTGCACCACGCCGAGGGTGACGTCGCCACGCACACCCGGATGGCGTGCGAGGCCTTGGTGTCGCTGCCCGAATGGTGGTCGCGTCCCGAGGCGGACCGAGTGCGCCTGTTCGCGACGGTGCTGCTGCACGACGCCGCGAAGCCGTTCCGCACGCAGATCGCTGACGGCCGCGTCACCGCGCACGGACACTCCCGCGCGGGAGACCTGCTGGCGCGCAAGCTGTTGTGGGAGATGGGACGCCCGATCGCCTGGCGCGAGCACGTCGCCGCGCTGGTGCGGCACCACCAGGTGCCGTTCTGGGCGCTGGAACGCCCCGACCTCGACCGCATCGCGTTCCGGGTGAGCCTGCTCGCGCGCAACGACGACCTGGCGACGCTCGCCCGCGCCGACATCCTCGGCCGGGTCTGCGGCGACGCCGACTCGGTGCTGGAGAACATCGCGCTGTTCGAGGAGTACTGCCGCGAACGCGACTGCCTGGACCGGCCGCGTGCCTTCCCGTCCGGCCACGCCCGGTTCCAGTACTTCCGCACGCCCGGCCGGGACCCCGGCTACGCCGCCTACGACGACACGCGCGTCGAGGTGACGGTGCTGTCCGGCCTGCCGGGCGTCGGCAAGGACCACTGGATCGCCACCCACCGGCCGGGCTGGCCGGTGGTGAGCCTCGACGCGGTGCGCTCGCGACTGGGCATCGCACCCGACGGTGACCAGCGCGCTGTGTCCGCCGCCGCGTTCGAGGAGGCCCGAGTGTTGTTGCGGGCGGGGGAGCGGTTCGTCTGGAACGCGACCAACATCTCCCAGCAACTCCGAGAGCGCTGCATCGGCCTCGCCGCCGACTACCGCGCCCGCATCACCCTGGTGGGGCTCGAAGCACCGAGGAACGTGATCCACGCTCGCAACCGCGCCCGCCCGGAGCCGGTGCCGGCCACCGTGATCGACCGGCTCGTCGGCAAGTGGGAGGCGGTCGACCCCACCGAGGCGCACGTCGTCGAACGGGTGGACACGGCACTGCCCTCGACCCGTTCTTGAGCCCCGGCGGAGCCTCCTTCGGAGGCCTGGCTTGGACGGCGCTACAACCGACGAGTCGCTGGCTGCGTGAGCGTTCACCATGATTATGTCAACCTGACATCACTCTGACCTGTGGCTTAGCAATGGGTCTTTTGACGACGTCGTCAAAAGACCCATTGCTAAGGGGCGACGGATGCGTCCGGCGGGCAGGCGGAGGGCCCGCCGGGCACTGACACATCGGTTGGCGAGGGCGGCAGCCGATATGTCAGTGAGCGTCAGCGGCGATGTTCTCCGTGGTGGCCGACTGCTCGTACCAGCCAGAGGGTGCCCGCGGCGGCGACCACCAGGACGGCGATGCCGGTGAGGAAGCCGACGCTCGTGGACGAGTCGTCGGTCGGTGGCGGGCTGCTGCTGGCCTTCGGCTGGGTGAGAGCCGGGATGTCGGTCATCTGCAGCGAGTTCGCCTTCACCAGGCCGGTGCTCTCCAGCAGGAGCATGTGCTTGAGCAGGACGGTCAGGGCGGTCTGGGCCGCGATGCGCGCGGGGACGTTCCTGGTCGTCGCGCGGGCGTGGGCGACCTGGTTGATGAGCGAGCCGTCGGCGGCGCGGGACAGGTTCGCGTACATGCTGTCCAGTTCCTCGCCCGAGCTGGACGAGATGGCGTTCGCCCACGACTTCTGCTCCGTCGTCGGTTCGGAGGGAAGGTCCACGCCGATCTGGCGGGCGGCCTCCGTGACCGACTGGGCCAGCTGCGTGTGCTCGGCGGCGAGCTGGCCCGCGACCTTGCGGACCTTCGCGTCGTGGGCCCGGTTGGAGCTCTCACGACTGGCCGGTTTCTGCCACAGCGAATGCCGGGTCAGCAGCACGAGCAATTCACGGTCGGACGGTTCGATGTTCTGACCGATGACGCGGACCGCGTTCACCTGTGCCTTGGCGGTCACCAATTCGAATGCGGACGGGTCGGCCTTGCCCGTGTTCTCCAGGACCGTCATTGTACGAATCAGCATCTGCGAGGCTTGGTGAGCGAGTGTACGAATTGTGGTGTTCTGCGTTGTCGCTCGCGTTTGCACCGCCATTACGAGAAGGCCGCCCTGCGCTTGCCGGACGATCGTCGCGTAGGCGCGGTCGTGGTTGTCCCCGGTGCGTCCTGCCATCTCATCGATGAGTGACTGGTGTTCACTGCTGACGTCGTTCGGCAGAACCACCCCCAGTCCTTCGGCGGATTTCAGGAGATCGATGTCGAGTCGTGAATGCCCTTCGAAAACGTCCCGCCCGGCATTACTTGTGCCAGTGTCCGTGGAACGCGCCGGGGCTTCTTTGCTCACCGGCACCAACCAAGAGTTCGCTTGCCTCAAAGAAACCATGAACGAGCGGTCTGACTGTTGTACTTCTGTCGATTGCGCATTAGCTGGGACGGCTCCGATGAAAGCCCCCAGAAATACGACAGACAGGATGGTGAACAGCGCTACGTGCTGTCCCAGCGTGTCCAATCGGTAACGCATAGTGCCCGTTCCCTCCCGCGATCGAGCTGCCTTCGAAGGTGATACGCGCAGGTGAGGTCGGGGTTCACGGGGCATGCTCAGACATGTATGTGACGTGCATCACATAATGAATTGCGAACCTTTCGGTCCTGATTTACGTACCCGAGGGGTTTTCGTGTTCACGATGTAGTATCTGGGCGATTCCATGCTCGGCCGCCGAGTCGCTAGGACCGCCACCCGAAGCGAACCTGTCGCCGATATCTGGGGAGGTTGTCAGCTTCATGGTCGATCAGGGCAAGGTCGCACAAGCCCACCAGGACGAAGAATTGCTCACGTTGCTCTACGGGCAGTTCCAGCGGATGTTGTTCTCGCAGGTCCTGTGCCTGACCAACTACGACCGCCAGTGGACGGAAGACGTCGTCCAGGAGACGTTGATCAGGGCTTGGCAGAACTCCGCGCACCTCGTTCGTGAACCGGGTATGTTGCGCGGCTGGCTTTGTACTGTGGCTCGTCGCATTGTGATCGACGGATGGCGGAGCCGGCAGGCGCGCCCGCAGGAAGTCGAATTGTTGCGTCCGGACATCGCCGAATCTCCGGACGACACGGAACAGACACTTTCAGTAATGGTCATTACTGATGTGGTACGCCAATTGAGTGACGAACACCGTTCAGCGATCTACGAAACGTATGTCATGGGTCGAACGGTGAAGGAGGCCGCGATCGTTCTCGGCATCCCGGAAGGAACCGTCAAGTCCCGGTTGTACAAGGCGATGCACACGATCCGCCGGGCACTGCAGGACAGGAGCTAGTGATGGTGACCCGTCAACCACATCACGAGCACGCGGGAGCAGGACCAGACCGAGATCAGGACGACGACGAGAACCGCACGAGCCCGGAAGGGCCGTGCGGTGATGTGGCGGCGTATGTGCTGGGGGTGCTCGACCCAGCACAGCACGTGAGCTTCTCCCGGCACCTAGCCGGGTGCGAAGACTGCCGGAGCGACGCGGCCGACTTCGGCCTGTTCGCTCCGGTGTTGCGGCCGGCGTTGACCGGAAGCCCACTCGGCATGCGCGAGCCGTGTGCGATCGTCCGCAGCATCCTGCTGGTGGCGGCGGGCGTCGTCGTCGCCATCGCAGCGGTGCTGTCGGTCGTCGACTCGCTGGCCTCGCACTCGGACAACCCCGTCGACACCGGCGCTCTCACTCGCGCGGAATCTGTCCACGCCGAGAGGTTTCCGCTGGTGGGACCCGTGTGAACCCTGGCGGGAGCCGATGAGCAGGCAGGCGAGGCGGAACCATCCGCGCACCAGCCTCGCGAAGATCATCGCGTTGCACCCGCTCACCACTGCGAACAGCTCACAGTTCCGTTGGTCGTTACCTGTGGGTAAGTTTGCCCGACGACGAAGCGCAGGTCTCTACGGTCGGCACCGAAGGAACACCGAAACCTTCGACCTGCGGTCCTCTCGGTACCGAAGGCAGGGGTAGACAGAGGTGACATCTCCACTACTCGGCCGGGACTCGGAACTCGCGACTCTCGGACGTTTGCTGGACGACGCCGTCCAGGGAACCGGCTCGTGCGTCGTCGTCACCGGCGGGTTCGGCATCGGCAAGACGGCGGTGCTCGACGCGCTCGCCGCCGACGCCCGCGCACGCGGGTTCACCGTCCGTCTCGCCAAGAGCGCCCGCCTGGAGAGCCACCTCCCCGGCGCGGTGGTGCGGCAGCTCGCACCGTGCCTCGCGAACGAGCACGACCTGGAAGAGCTGTACGCTCGCGCCGCGAACTCCGCGCGCAAGGGACCGATCCTGATGGTCATCGACGACGTGCACGTCGCCGACACCTTCTCCAAGCGCGCGCTCGCGTACCTGCGCCCACGGCTGCAGGAGATGCCGGTCGTCATCGCGCTCGGCGCGTCCCAGGGCTACCTCTCCACGGACGAGGTCACGCTGCCCGAGATCGCCGGCGCCCACCCGAACCGCCTCGACCTCGCCGGCCTCGACGTCACCGCCGTCGAAAGCCTCACCGAGAACCTCCCTGGCCGGGACGCGAAGCGCTGCCACGAGCTCACCGGCGGCAACCCCTATCTGCTGCAAGCCTTGCTGCGCGAGGAAGGCGAGGGTTCGGCCGCGGTCGGCGAGATGATCGGCATGCGGCTGCGCGAGTACACCGGCGCCGCCGAGGTCGCCCGGTCCGCGGCGGTCCTCGACGGCGACGCCGGTCTGGAACTGCTCTCCGCTCTCACCGGTCTCGACGCGCTGCCCGCCGTCGACATGCTCGTCCGCCTCGGCGTGCTCGCCGACACCGACCCGCTGACGTTCCGGTATCCGTTCGTGCGCAACAGCATTCTCGCCGACATGCCGATCGCGGTCCGTTCCGCCGCGCACGCCCGCGCCGCCTGGTTGCTGTTCGAGTCGGACGCCCCGGACGAGCGCGTCGCCGAGCACGTGCTGAAAGCCAGGTCCGTGCGCTTACCTTGGTCCGTCGACCTGCTGCGCGAGGTCGGCGGCGTCGAGCACCTGGAACGGGCGCTCGAAGAACATCTGTCCGAAGAGGACCGCCTGGCGATCGTCGTCGAACTCGGGCACACGGAACACCTGCGGGACAACGCACTGGGCCGCGACCGGGTCCGCGACGCACTGGTGAGGTGCGAGGACCCGCACCTCGCCGCGAACGTCGCGCTGGCGTTGATCCAGCGCATGTGCACGGGTTCGGACGCGCACTTCGCCGTCTCACTCGCGATCATGGTCGTCGCCCGCCTGCTGCCGGAAGACCGCGACCTGGTCTGGAACCTCGTCTGCACCACCTATCTGCTGGCGGCCAACCGCGACGCGCACATGGCCAACTGCGCGGGCAAGTACTTCGAAGATCTCGTCAGCGACGTCCCGCAGGACCCGAACCTCAAGCGTGCCCGGTCCGCGTTGCTCGCGGTCGGCAACGCCCGCAGCGGCGACTCGTACTCCGAAGCCGTCGAGTACGCGCTGGAGGCACTGGACGGTGAGTGGATCGACGCCTTCGGCGCGTCCTACATCTTCACGTTCCTCGTGCCGGTACTTGGCGACAACCCCGGGCACATCAACAAGTTCTGGCGCTCGCACAGCACCGCGCCGGTCTCGCACGACCCGCACCTGCGCCGCGGGATGCTCAGCATGATCGCCCGCGCCTGCGCCTTCCACAACAGCGGCGACCTGGCGCGCGCGTACACGTTCCTGACGCCGCCGGTCTCGACGGGCAACGTGGAGTGCCCGGCCGTCGTGCTCGCGACCGCGAAGCTCGCCGAGGTCTGCATCGAGATGGGCCAGTTCGACGAGGCGGCCCCGCTCGTCGCCGAGGACGGCGACCTGTTGCAGCACATCAACATCGTCTACGCCCGCGGCCGGCTCAAGCTCGCGTCGTGCCACGCGGAGGGCGCGCTGGAGGACCTGCTGGAAGCCGGCCGCAGGCTCACCGCACGCGAGATGCCCAACCCCGCGCTCATCGCGTGGCGGCACCACGCCGTGCGCGCGTACCTGGCGCTGGGCAACCGTGACGACGCTGCACGGCTCGCGCACGAGGAACTCGACCTGGCCAAGCGGTGGGGGTCGCCGAGGGTGATCGGCACGGCGTTGATGAGCGTCGGCATGAGCACCGACGACATCGACGTCCTCACCGAGGCCGAACAACTCCTCGCCTCGTCACCGCACCGCCTGCTGCACGCCCAGTCGTTGTACTGGCTCGGTCACCACCTGCGCCGCAAGTGCCGGACCGACGAGGCCGCAGCCCACCTGCGGCGGTCGTTCGAACTGGCCCGCCAGCTGAGCGCGCACCCGCTGGCCAAACTCGCGGGCAACGAGGTCCGCCACGAGGACGACCAGGTGCAGGGCCTGACCAAGCAGGAGAACCGGGTGGCGCGGATGGCGGCGCAGGGCCTGACGAACCGGCAGATCGCCGAAGCCCTGCACCTCACCCGTCGCACGGTGGAACTGCACCTGTCGAGCGCCTACCGCAAGCTCGGCATCACGGGACGAGCTGAGCTCGTCGCCGCCTTGTGGTCCTGACGGCGACGAACTGGGTCACCCGAGCTGTGACGCCTCGCGGGCAAGGGTCTCGATGCGGTCCCAGTCGCCCTGCACGAGCGCGTCCTTGGGAGCCAGCCATGAGCCGCCAACGCAACCGACGTTCGACAGCGCGAGGTAGTTCGGCGCGGTCTGCGGGGTGATGCCACCGGTCGGGCAGAACCGCACGTGCGGGACCGGGCCGCCGATCGACTTCAGGTAGTCGACCCCGCCCGCCGCCTCGGCCGGGAAGAACTTCAGCGCGGTCAGCCCGCGCTCGGCCAGCCGCAGCACCTCGGACACCGTCGCCGCGCCCGGCAGGTACGGCAGCCCGGTCGCGTCGGCCGCGTCGAGCACCCGGTCGGTGGTGCCGGGAGTGACGAGGAACGCCGCCCCGGCCTTCGCCGCCTGCTCCGCGTGCTCCGGTGCCGTGATGGTGCCCGCGCCGATCACGATCTCCGGGACCTCGCGCGCGACGTTCTCGATCGCGGCCAGCGCGGCAGGGGTGCGCAGCGTGAGTTCGATGACGCGAACGCCACCGCGCAGCAGTGCCTGGGCGAGCGGCACCGCGTGGTCGGCGTCGTCGACCACGACGACGGGGATGACTGGCGACAGGCCGAGGAGGTCCGCGCCGGTCGTCACCCGAAGATTGTCACCGTTGGTCACTGCTGCTCTCCTTGCCGAACTGGGCCGAGTCTTGGGCCGGGTGTGGAACCGAAACCGATATATCGCATATCAGTCTGCCTGCCGCCGCACCAGCCGTCCTTACGTCTGTCGGTCTCGCGCCTGCTGCCCTCAGTCGGATGCAAAAAACGTTTGCGGACGAAGTCAAAGACTCATTGCAATGGCATCCGGGCAGGTGGCACGGGCGGTCGCGGGACGGGCTGGGCGGTGATGCCGGCGCGGTCGGCGGGCGGCGTTGGCGGACTGTGTTGTCGGGCTTCGCCGCGCCTTTGCAATGGGTCTTTTGACGACGAAGTCCAAAGAGTCATTGCTAAGGCACAGGTCAGCTGTGGTATCGAGGCCAATATATTGGTGAGGCCAAGGCGGAACGGCTAGTGGTGGGTCACCGGGGCGAAGTGGTCGGCGGTGATCGGGCCGAACACCGTCGCGCCGCGGTCGGCCGGTCCGACGCTACGGCGCAGGGCGGCGAAGAGTTCGCGACCCGTGCCCATCCACTCGCGGCTCGTCGGCGGGAAGTCCACCAATGGACGCGTCGCCAGCTCCTCCACCGAAACCTGGACCTCCAGGGTTCCGGCGGTGGCGTCCAGCCGCACGACGTCGCCGTCGCGGACCCGGCCGAGCGGGCCGCCGACTGCGGCCTCCGGGGTGAGCTGGATGGCGGCCGGGATCTTGCCCGAGGCGCCGGACATGCGGCCGTCGGTCACCAGCGCCACCTTGTAGCCGCGGTCCATCAGGACGCCGAGCGGCGGGGTGAGCTTGTGGAGTTCGGGCATGCCGTTGGCCTGCGGGCCCTGCTGGCGGACCACCACGACGACGTCGCGGTCCAGTTCGCCCGCCTTGAAGGCCTCCTGGAACGCCTCCTGGGTGGTGAAGACGCGGGCGGGGGCCTCGACGACGTGGTTCTCCGTCGCCACGGCCGAGACCTTGATGACGGCGCGGCCCAGGTTGCCGGTGAGCATGCGCAGGCCGCCGTCGGAGGCGAACGGGTCGGAGGTCGGGCGCAGGACCTCGAGGTCCAGGGAGCGGCCGGGGCCGTCGACCCAGACCAGTTCGCCGTCGGCGAGCATCGGTTCCTGGCGGTAGCGGTCCAGGCCGTGGCCAGCGACGGTGTTGACGTCGGCGTGCAGCAGGCCGGAGTCCAGCAGGGTGCCCACGACGAACTGGACGCCGCCCGCCGCCTGGAAGTGGTTGATGTCGGCGCCGCCGTTCGGGTAGACCCGCGCGATCAGCGGCACCACCGCGGACAGGTCGGAGAAGTCGTCCCAGCTCAGCTCGATGCCCGCGGCGGCGGCGATGGCCACGAGGTGCATCGTGTGGTTCGTCGAACCGCCGGTCGCCAGCAGCGCGACCACGCCGTTGACCACGGCCTTCTCGTCGACGACGTGCGCGATCGGGGTGTAGCCCTCGCCCTTGGCCATCTCGACGGCGCGGCGGCCCGCGTGCTCGGTCAGGGCGCGGCGGAGCGTGGTGCCGGGCGGCACGAACGAGGCGCCCGGCAGGTGCAGGCCCATGACCTCGACGACCATCTGGTTCGAGTTCGCGGTGCCGTAGAACGTGCAGGTGCCGGGGGAGTGGTACGAGGCGGCCTCGGCCTCCAGCAGGTCCTCGCGGGACGCCTTGCCCTCCGCGTACAGCTGCCGGACGCGGGCCTTCTCCTTGTTCGACAGGCCGGACGACATCGGGCCCGCGGGCACCAGGATCGACGGCAGGTGCCCGAACGACAGCGCGCCGATCAGCAGGCCCGGCACGATCTTGTCGCACACGCCGAGCAGCACCGCGGCGTCGAACATCTCGTGCGACAGCGCCACACCGGTCGACATCGCGATGACGTCGCGGCTGAACAGCGACAGCTCCATGCCCTCGCGGCCCTGGGTGATGCCGTCGCACATCGCGGGCACACCGCCCGCGAACTGGGACACGCCGCCGACAGCGCGGACCGCGTCCTTGATCCAGGCGGGGTACTCCTGGAACGGCTGGTGGGCCGACAGCATGTCGTTGTAGGACGACACGATCGCGACGTTGGACTTGCGCAGCGCGCGCAGCGCGGCCTTGTCGCCGCCGGTGATTCCGGCGAAGCCGTGCGCGAGGTTGCTGCAGGCGAAGCCGGACCGGGACGTTCCGTCCTGCGCGGCGGCGGCCACGCGTTCGAGGTACGCACGGCGTGAATCGGCGCTTCGGGCGGCGATCCGGCGTGTCACCTCTGTCAGAACAGGATGCAGTTCGGTCATGGGGGTCTCCGGGTCATCACGGGCCGTGGTGGGGCCCTTACGAGACGACAACGGTGGCGTCCCACAGACGGGCGTGACGCCACACACAGTAAGTCATGGCTGGTCGCGGACACAAAAACGATTCAGTAGATGGGAGGCGACCAGTTTTGAATCTTGGCGTGTGGTGCTTGTCACATGGCTTGAGATTGGGCAGAGTGCGGGGCACGACCTTGGAACGGAGGTGTCCCATGAACTCCACGGAGATCGTCGAGCTGCGCCGGGTCATCGGCCAGATGCGGCATGCCGTCAGCAACCTGCGCACCAGGTACGGCGACGTGGCAGCCGTGCAACGCCTGGCCAACGACGTGGAACGCATGGACATCGACGCCACCGAACTCGTCGACCTGAGCACCCCGAGGCAGCGTGAAGCGCCTCAAGTGGAACGCGAGGTCGTGGTCGTGCCAGACACGCCTTACGACGAGTCGCTCTGGAAGGACGCGGACGACGAAGGACTTGGTGGGTACCGGAACCGGACCTGACCCAGCCCTTACTCACGGCCCTCGCAGACCGCGGGGGCCGTTACGCGTTTCCTCCACAACGACGTGGACCCCCAGAAAGGTGAGCAATGGCGAGGGCAGAGATCGCCGCCAGGACTCTGCGCACGGACCGATGGTGGTTGCCGCCGCTGACGACATTCGTCGGCCTGCTGCTCATCTCGATCTACGCGGCGTTCCGCACGTTCCAGGGGGACTACTACTGGGTCGACCAGTACCACTACCTCACACCGATGTACTCGCCGTGCCTCACGGAGGAGTGCATCCCGGCGGCCTCGCACTTCGGTCAGTGGTTCCCGGCGCTGCCGGGCTTCCTGACACCGCCGCTGCTGATCATCCCGTTCCTGCTGGGATTCCGGATCACCTGCTACTACTACCGCAAGGCCTACTACCGCGCTGCCTGGGCGTCCCCGCCCGCGTGCGCGGTGGCCGAGCCGCACAGCAAGTACACCGGTGAGACGCGGTTCCCGCTGATCGCCCAGAACCTGCACCGCTACTTCTTCTACGCGGCGTCACTCCTGCTGCTGATCAACATCTACGACGCGGTCCTCGCGTTCGGCACCGGCGTCGGCCTGGGCAACATCATCCTGCTGGTCAACGTGAGCCTGCTCGCCGCGTACACGCTGTCGTGCCACTCGTGCCGGCACATCGCGGGCGGGCGGCTCAAGCACTTCTCCAAGCACCCGGTCCGGTACTGGGCGTGGACGCAGATCTCGAAGCTGAACAACCGGCACATGCAACTCGCCTGGGCCTCGCTGATCTTCGTCTGCCTCACGGACCTGTACGTCGCGCTGGTCGCCTCGGGAACGATCTCCGACCTCCGCTTCATCAACTAAGGAGTGGTTTTGCCCGAGCTGGAAAGGCACTCGTTCGACGTTCTCGTGATCGGCGCGGGTGGTGCCGGTCTGCGAGCCGCGATCGAGGCCCGTGAGCACGGCCTGCGCACCGCCGTCCTCTGCAAGTCGTTGTTCGGCAAGGCCCACACCGTCATGGCCGAGGGCGGTATCGCCGCCGCCATGGGCAACGCGAACGAGAGCGACAACTGGCAGGTCCACTTCCGCGACACCATGCGCGGTGGCAAGTTCCTCAACAACTGGCGCATGGCCGAGCTGCACGCACAGGAAGCGCCGCAACGGGTCTGGGAGCTGGAGACCTACGGCGCGCTGTTCGACCGCACCAAGGACGGCCGGATCTCGCAGCGCAACTTCGGCGGCCACGAGTACCCGCGGCTCGCGCACGTCGGCGACCGCACCGGCCTCGAACTGATCCGCACGCTGCAGCAGAAGATCGTGTCGTTGCAGCAGGAGGACTTCAAGGAGTTCGACGACTACGACGCACGTCTGCGGGTGTTCCAGGAGTTCACCGTCACCGACCTCGTCAAGGACGGCGACAAGATCGCCGGCGCGTTCGGCTACTGGCGCGAGTCCGGCCGGTTCGTGCTGTTCGAGGCGCCCGCGGTGATCCTCGCGACGGGCGGCATCGGCAAGTCGTTCAAGGTCACCTCGAACTCCTGGGAGTACACCGGCGACGGCCACGCGCTCGCGATGCGCGCCGGGGCCTCGCTGATCAACATGGAGTTCATCCAGTTCCACCCCACGGGGATGGTCTGGCCGCCGTCCGTCAAGGGCATCCTCGTCACCGAGTCCGTCCGCGGTGACGGTGGTGTGCTGCGCAACTCCGACGGCAAGCGGTTCATGTTCGACTACATCCCCGAGGTGTTCAAGGACAAGTACGCCGACAACGAGGAAGAAGCCGACCGCTGGTACACCGACCAGGCGAACAACCGGCGCCCGCCGGAACTGCTGCCGCGTGACGAGGTCGCCCGTGCGATCAACTCCGAGGTCAAGGCAGGGCGCGGGTCACCGCACGGTGGCGTCTTCCTCGACGTGTCGACGCGTCTGCCCGCCGAGGAGATCCGCCGCCGGCTGCCGTCCATGCACCACCAGTTCAAGGAACTGGCCGATGTGGACATCACCGCGCAGCCGATGGAGGTCGGCCCGACCTGCCACTACGTGATGGGCGGCGTCGAGGTGGACCCCGACACCGGATCCTCCTCGGTACCAGGGCTCTTCGCGGCCGGTGAGGTCTCCGGCGGCATGCACGGCTCGAACCGGCTGGGCGGCAACTCGTTGTCGGACCTGCTCGTCTTCGGGCGCAGGGCCGGCGCGGGTGCCGCGGAGTACGTGCGGGCGATGGCCGGACGCCCTGTCGTGGCGGAGGACATCGTCACCGAGGCGCGGGCCACGGCGCTCAAACCCTTCCAGCAGGAAGGCGGCGAGAACCCGTACACCCTGCACATGGAGCTGCAGCAGTCCATGAACGACCTCGTCGGCATCATCCGGAAAGCCGGTGAGATGCAGGAGGCGTTGCAGCGGCTGGAGAAGCTCAAGGAACGCGCGCAGGCGCTGACCGTCGAGGGGCACCAGCAGTTCAACCCCGGCTGGCACCTCGCCCTCGACCTGCGCAACATGCTGCTGGTGTCGGAGTGCGTGGCGAAGGCGGCGCTGCTGCGAACCGAGTCGCGCGGCGGTCACACCCGCGACGACCACCCGTCGATGGACGCCGACTGGCGCCGGAAGCTGTTGGTGTGCAAAGCCGACGGCGACGGGGCCGAGGTGACGGAGAAGGCGCAGATCCCGATCCGGCACGACCTGCTGGACCTGTTCGACCGCAGCGAGCTGGAGAAGTACCTCACCGCCGAGGAGTTGGCATGAGCTACCAGGGGAAGTTCCGGGTGTGGCGCGGCGACGACTCCGGCGGTGGGCTGGAGGACTTCACCGTCGAGGTCAACGAGGGCGAGGTCGTCCTCGACATCATCCACCGGCTGCAGGCCACGCAGACGCCGGACCTCGCGGTGCGGTGGAACTGCAAGGCGGGCAAGTGCGGTTCGTGCTCGGCGGAGATCAACGGACGGCCGCGGCTGCTCTGCATGACCCGGATGTCGATCTTCGAGGAGTCGGAGACGATCACGGTCACGCCGATGCGGACGTTCCCGATCATCCGCGACCTCGTGACCGACGTGTCCTTCAACTACACCAAGGCACGCGAGGTCCCGTCGTTCGCGCCGCCGAAGGACCTGGCACCGGGCGAGTACCGGATGCAGCAGGTCGACGTCGAGCGCTCGCAGGAGTTCCGCAAGTGCATCGAGTGCTTCCTGTGCCAGAACACCTGCCACGTGGTGCGTGACCACGAGGAGAACAAGGAGGCGTTCTCCGGGCCGCGGTTCCTCATGCGGGTCGCCGAACTGGAGATGCACCCGCTCGACACCGCGGACCGCGTCGACCAGGCGCAGGACGAGCACGGGCTCGGACTCTGCAACATCACCAAGTGCTGCAGCGAGGTGTGCCCCGAGCACATCCACATCACCGACAACGCGCTCATCCCGATGAAGGAGCGCGTCGCCGACCGCAAGTACGACCCGATCGTCTGGCTCGGCAACAAGCTGTTCAAGCGGTCCTAGCGACGGCCTGCGGTATGACCAGCCCGGACTCGTAGGCCATCACCACGGCCTGCGCCCGGCTGGTCAGCCGCAGCTTCGTCATCACGCGGTTGAGGTGCGTCTTCACCGTGCCCTCCGTGACCGTCAGCCTGGTCGCGATCGCCGTGTTCGTCAGCCCGGTGCCGACCAGCCGCAGCACCTCGCGCTCGCGGTCCGTCAGCTCGTCCAGACCGGCCGAACTCCACGGCGACACAGCTGAATCGCCCCTCAGGTACGCCGCCACGAGCCTGCGCATGACCGTGGGACTGAACTGCATCTCGCCCGAGGCGACGGCGGTGATGGCGGCGATCAGGCGGGCCGGTTCGGACTCCTTCAGCACGAACCCCGCCGCGCCCAGCCGCAACGCCTCGTGGACGTACTCGTCCAGGTCGAAGGTCGTCAGCACCAGCACCCGCGTGGAGGCCGCGACGCTTTTGAGCGCGGCCAGATCCGGCAGGCGGATGTCGAGCAGGATCACGTCCGGTCTCGACGACTCGGCCAGCGCGGCCGCGGTGGCACCGTCCCCGGCCTCGCCGACGACGGTCAGATCAGGTGAAGCGTTCAGCAACGCGACCAGGCCGGCCCTGAACAACGGCTGGTCGTCCACTACAAGCACGCGCGCCACGATGCCCCTCACTCATGTGACGTCACCGCGGTAGATCCCCCACCACGAGCGTACCGCGAAAGTTGACGGGAGATCCACTCTTCGTGAGACGACCCGGTTCCGTTCACGCCGATACGTTCCGCGCCATGCGCACCGCATCCGCCGACCTGCACGCCGTCCGCACGATCACCGTCGACGGCTCGGACGTCTACCTCCGGGTCACGGCCAGTCCGGTCGACCTGGAGATCCGGTGGTCCCGCGACGGCGACCGCCGGGTGGCGGGCAGCCCCGTGCTGTTCCCCGCGGGTGACCGCTCGCGCCGGTTGCTCGGCACGAACTTCCGTGCCGGCACCACGTTCTGCCTCGACGTCGTGGGGGAAGCGAGGCAGGACTGGTGTGGTGTCGTCGACTGGAACGTCTGACTTCCCCTGGACGGACGTCGAGCCAACGCGGCGACCAGGCGGCGGCTACGTGACGAACAACCGCGAAGCAGTGCCTGGGAACAGCGAACGGGGCGCGTCCGATGTGGACGCGCCCCGTTCGTGCGAGACGGGTTCAGCCTTGAGCGTCGCCGGTGAGCACCAGCATCTCGGCCTTGTTGTCGTCGCGCTTGATGACCTTCTTGTTGCGGCGGTTGCGCTTCTCGAGGTACGTGGCGAGCCACGACAGCAACAGGCAGAGTCCGATGTAGATCAGGGCGACCACGATCATCACCGGGATCATCGGGCGGCCGAAGTTCACCGCGTCACCACCGATGCGCGTACCCCACCGCAGCAGCTCCTCGAAGGTGATGAGGAAGCCGAGCGCGGTGTCCTTCAGCAGCACGACGAGCTGGCTGATGATGGTCGGCAGCATCGCCCGCAACGCCTGCGGCAGCAGCACGAACGTCATCACCTGCGTCTTGCGCATGCCCAGCGCGTACGCGGCCTCGCTCTGGCCCTTCGGCAGCGAGTTGATGCCCGCGCGGAAGATCTCCGCGAGCACCGAGCCGTTGTACAGCATCAGGCTGATCACGACGGCCGTGAACGCGCTCAGCTTCACCCCGGCCACGGGAAGGCCGTAGTAGAAGAAGAACATCATGATCACGAGCGGGATCGCGCGGAAGATCTCGACGATCACCGCCGCGGGAGCGCGCACCCACCCGTGGTCGGACAGCCGCGCCGCCGCGAAGATCGCGCCGAACACCAGCGCCAGCACCGCGCCGACGACGAACGCGCTGAGCGTGTTGCCGATCGCCTCGACCAGCGAGAGCTGGATCTGCTTGTAGTTGATCCAGTCGAGCCTGCGGGCGGTGAACTGGTCGGTGACGATGAACCGCATCACCACGTACACCAGCGCCGCGGCCACCGCCGCGATGCCGACGACGGCCATGATCTTGTGACGGACGCGGGCCTTCGGACCCGGGACGTCGAACAGCACCATGCTCATCGGGCCACGCTCCACCGCTTCTCGAAGACCTGCTGGACGTACGTCAGCGGCATCACCAGGATGACGAACCCGAGTGCGACCCACAGGAGTCCGATGAGGACGTTGTCACCCTGATCCGCCAACTGCTCGCGGATGTTGCCCGCCTGGACGACGGCGAAGCCGGACGCGACCGTCGTGTTCTTCAGCAGCGCGATCATCGTGCTCGTCATCGGCGGCACGACCGAGCGCAACGCCTGCGGCAGCACCACGGAGCCGAGCATCTGCGTGAACGTGAGACCCAGTGCGCGGGAGGCCTCGGCCTGCCCGACCGGCACGGTGTTGATGCCCGATCGCACGACCTCGCAGACGAACGCCGCCGTGTAGAGCGACAGCGAGACCACCGCGGCGGTGTACGGCTCGATCTTCAGGATGTCCAGCAGCGGGTACGCGAACACGAAGAACACGAAGACCAGCGTCAACGGGGTGTTGCGCACGACCGTCACGTACGTCGTGCCGACACCGCGGAACACCGGCACCGGGCTGACCCTCAGCGCCGCGAGGAGCGTGCCCAGCACCAGCGACAGCACCGCGGAGACCGCGAAGAGCTGGAGCGTCTGGCCGAAAGCGCGCAGGAAGAGATCTAGGTTGTTGGTGAGGACGCTCATCGGTTTCCTTGCCGTCCGTCCGCCTTCAAAGGAACGGCCGGCGGACCCACGCGGGATCCACCGGCCACGTGAGGAACCGTCAGTACCTGTCGATCTTCGGCTTCTCGGCGGACGAGCCGGACTTGCCCAGCGTGCCGTCGTAGATCTTCTGCCACGAGCCGTCGTCCAGCGAGGCCTGCAGCACGTCGTTCACCTTGTCGCGCAGGGCCTTGTCGTCCTTCGGCAGGCCGATGCCGTACGGCTCGCTGGAGAACGTCTTGCCGACGACCTTCAGCTTGCCCTCCTCGGCGGCGGCGTAGCCCTTGAGGATCGCGTCGTCCGTGGTGACCGCGTCGACCTCACCGTTGAGGAGCTTGGTGACGCACTGCGAGTAGCCCTGGAACTCGAGGACGTTGCCGTCCTCGGTCAGCTTTTCCTCCTTGATGCGCTTGGCCGGCGTGGAGCCGGTCACCGAGCACACCTTCTTGCCCTTGAGGGTTTCCTTGCCGGTGATCGAGGTGTTGTCGGCCTTGATCAGGAGGTCCTGGCCGGCGACGAAGTACGGTCCGGCGAACGAGACCTTCTCCTTGCGCCCGGCGTTGATCGTGTAGGTGCCGACGTAGTAGTCGACGTCACCGTTGATCAGCGCCTGCTCGCGGGCAGCGGACTGGATCGTCTTGAACTGGATCTTCGTCTCGGGGTCGAAACCGAGCTTCGCGGCGATCAGGCGCGCGATGTCGATGTCGAAGCCGCTGTACTTGTTCGTCGTCGGGTCCTTGTAGCCCAGACCCGGCTGGTCTTCCTTGACACCGACGATGAGCTCGCCGCGCGCCTTGATCTTCTCGAACGTGGGCGAGCCGTCGACCTTGACGTCCTTGGCGACCTCGAAGAGGCCGGCGGGCGCCGGCTGGTCGGTCGGGCTGCCCTCCTTGCCACACGCGGTCAGGGCCAGTGCGCCCGTCAGCAGCACCGCCGCAAGGGTGCGAACCCTCATCGTCCTTCTCCTGCCATTCGTTCGAAAGTGGGCTGACTACTAGTGAGTCAGGATCTTGCCAAGGAAGTCCTTCGCGCGGTTGGACTTCGGGGCCGAGAAGAACTCTTCGGGTGTCGAGTCCTCGACCACCTCGCCGTCGGACATGAAGATCACCCGGTCCGCGGCCTTGCGGGCGAAGCCCATCTCGTGCGTGACGACCAGCATGGTCATCCCGTCCTTGGCCAGGCCCGTCATGACGTCCAGGACCTCCTGGACCATTTCCGGGTCGAGCGCCGAGGTCGGCTCGTCGAACAGCATCACCTTGGGCTTCATCGCGAGCGCGCGGGCGATCGCCGCGCGCTGCTGCTGCCCACCGGAGAGCTGTGCGGGGAACTTGTCGGCCTGGTTCGCGATCCCGACGCGCTCCAGCAGCTGCATCGCGGTCTTGCGCGCGTCGGCGGCGGGCGTCTTGCGCACCTTCACCGGGGCGAGCATGACGTTCTCGACGATGGTCTTGTGCGCGAAGAGGTTGAAGGACTGGAACACCATGCCGACGTCGGCACGAAGGCGAGCCAGTTCTTTTCCTTCAGCGGGAAGCGGCTGCCCGTCGACCTCGATGACGCCGGAATCGATCGGCTCGAGGCGGTTGATGGTCCGGCACAGGGTCGACTTACCGGAACCCGACGGCCCCAGCACGACCACGACCTGCCCCTTCGGCACTTCCAGCTGCACGTTCTTGAGCACGTGCAACGGGCCGAAGAACTTGTCCACACCCGCCACATGAATCATCGGCGGTGCAGAGGCGGCAGTCATCCAGTCCTCCATATGGGGTCGTCGGCGTTGGCGGAAACCTAGGTGTCCGCCACCACACCAGTCCAGGACATTGAGCAAGACTTAGGGTCTCAACTCTGTCACAGGCAGACATCGGTTGCCCGGGAGGTAGCGAAAGTGCGCGTGCTGCTCGTCGAGGACGACGACAGGGTCGCCGAGGCCTTGGTCCCAGCCCTGACCAGACGGGGCTTCCAAGTGGACCGCCAAGCCACGGGCCGCGGCACGCTCGACCGCCTCGCCGGCGTCGACGTGGTGCTGCTCGACCTCGGCCTGCCCGACATGGACGGCGTGACGCTGTGCCGTGCCATCAGGGCCGCTTCGGACGTCGCGATCATCGTGGTGTCCGCGAGAGGGGAGATCGACGACCGGATCCTCGGCCTGCACGCCGGGGCCGACGACTACCTGGTCAAGCCGTACGACGTGGGAGAACTGGTCGCGCGCGTGCACGCCGTCCGGCGTCGCCGCGGTGCCGATCCGGTCGGGGTGGGCTCGGTGTCCACGGAGGTGTTCGAGACCGGTGACGTGCGCGTCGACCTGGGACGCCACGAGGTCACGGTCGCGGGGGAGTCGGTCGCGTTGTCGCGCAAGGAGTTCCAGGTGCTCGCGCTGGTGATGGCGGCGGGTGGCGCGGTGTGCACGCGCGAGCGGATCCTCGCCGAGGTGTGGGGCCGCACGTGGTCCGGCGCGAACCGGACGCTCGACGTGCACGTCGCCACCCTGAGGACGAAGCTGGGCCGGCCGTCGTTGCTGGAGACCGTGCGCGGCGTCGGATACCGGCTGGGGCAGGTGTGATCTCGATTGGGTGATCTTTCGTCTGCGTGTCGCGAGCGGGTGGGGTGACGGGCTGTGAGGTCCCGACTGCTGGGCGTGGTACTCGCCCTGATCGTGCTGGTGCTCGTGGGCCTGGGAGTGCCGCTGGGCCGCAACGTGGCGGCCGCGGAACAGCAGGAGATGTTCCTCGACCGGCTCACCGACACCAGCCGGTTCGCGTCGCTGGCGCAACGGCCGTTGATCGACGACAGCCCGCACCTGATGCGCGCCGAGCTGGAGCGCTACGACGAGCTGTACGACATCGGCGTGGCCGTGGTGGCCCGCGACGCCCCGACGGTGCCGCTGGTGGCCTCGCGCAACGACCTCGCGCTCGGTGACCCGGCCGTGCAGGACCTGGTCAGCAAGGCGCTGGCCGGGCGCCTGCCGGTCGCACCGGAGCTGTTCGCACCGTGGAGCGACTCCAAGGTCGTGCTCGCTGAACCGGTGCTGGTCGACGGCGAGGTGCGCGGCGCGGTGATCACGTTCTCGCCGACGGCCAAGACCCGCTTCGAGGTGCTCGCGTGGTGGGCCCTGCTGCTCGCGGGAAGCCTGCTGGTGCTGGCCCTCGCGGTGCTGCTGGCGCTGCCCGTGGTGCGCTGGACGTTGCGGCCGGTGCAGGCGCTGGACGAGGCGACGGGGAAGCTCCTCGCCGCGGTCGTGTCGGGCCGGCCGGTGCCACCGGTGGGCGCGGAGTCCGGGCCTCCGGAACTGCGGCAGTTGTCGCGGTCGTTCGACCAGATGGCCGCGAACGTGAGCGATGTGCTTGCCGCGCAACGGGCCTTCGTCGCCGACGCGTCACATCAGCTTCGCAACCCGTTGACGGCGCTGAAACTCCGGCTGTCCAACCTGGAGGGTCACGTCGACTCCGAGGCGGAGGTGCACCAGGTCGAGGCGGCGAGCGAGACCGACCGGCTCAACCGCATCCTCGACGAGCTGCTCGCCATGGCGCGCGCCGAGTCCAGTTCCGTGGACCCGGTGCCAGTCGACGTCGACAAGTCCGTGGCGGCGCGGCTGTCGGCGTGGTCGTCGGCCGCGGCGGCGAAGGAGGTGCACCTCGTGCTCGACGGCGAACGGGTCGGCATGGGCCTCGTCCCGCCGCGCGGTGTCGAGACGATCCTGGACGCGCTGCTCGACAACGCCCTGAAGTTCACCGCCGAAGGCACGCTGATCGTGGTGGACGCCCGCAAGGTCGACGGTGTCATCCGGCTCTCCGTCGCCGACCACGGGCCCGGCCTGCAGCCCGACGAGCTCGAGCGGGCCACCGACCGGTTCTGGCGCAGCCCCGCCCACCAGAACGTGCCGGGCTCCGGGCTGGGGCTCTCGATCGTGCGGCTGCTGGTCGAACGCGTCGACGGCACCGTGTCGCTGGAGTCGCCCGAGGACGGCGGCCTGAAGGTCGTGATCACGCTCCCGGCCGTGTAGACCCGTCTAGACCTTCGTGTCGCGGTAGTAGCGCATGGCGCCGTTGTGCAGCGGCACCGGCGACGTCTCGATCGCCGACCGCTGTTCGATCGTGCGCGCCGCCGAGTGGGCCTTCACGAGCTCGGGCTGGCCGTCGAACAGCTGCCGCACGAGAGCCTCGGCCACGTCGTCGGGCATCGCCTCGTCGACGAGCAGGAAGTTGCGCACGACGAGGGTGATGACCGGGCCGGACTGCAGGTTGTAGATCGAGGCGGGCAGCGTCGCCGACCCGTACACCGGGAACTGCTGGCGGAACTTCGGCAGTTCGTCCTTCAGGTCGAGCATCCGCACGTTGAGCCCCTTGGTGAGGTCGGTGATCCTGCTCGTGGGCAGGCCGCCCGACCAGAAGAACGCGTCGATCCTGCCCTCCTGCATCGCCTGGGCCGACTCGTTGAGGCTCAGGTTCACCGCCTGGGGCGCGACGTTCTCGGCCTGCAGCAGCCGGCTCGCGATGATCTCGACGCCCGACCCGGTCGCGCCGATCGACACGCGTCGTCCCGACAGCTCGCGCAGCTTCGTCACCGGCAGGTCGGCGCGGACGATGACCTGCAGGTAGTCGTCGTGCATGCGCGCCAGCGCACGCAACCGGGAGGCGCCCTCGACACCCTCGACCGCGTCCGCCTGCGAGAAGCCGACCTGCGCCTGGCCGTTGACGAGCCGGGTGACGTTGTCCTTGGACCCGTCCGTGCGGACGACCTGGGGCCGCGCGATGCCGAGCCGCCCGCTCCAGATGTCCGCCAGGCCGTTGCCCAGCGAGTAGTAGACGCCGCTCTCGCTGCCGGTGGCCATCGTGATCTTGATGTCCGACACCGTGCTGCTACAGCCCGTCAGGACCGTCGCGGCGGTCAGCAGGCTCAAGGCGGCATGCAGTCGTCCCAGCACCAGCGCATCGTGCCACGGGGCAGGCGGGCCGTTGCACCCGACGAAGGTCCTGCCTGGTCAGCGCGCGGATGGGGCGGGCTTTGTGCGGTCCGCGAAAGTTGGGCCACTGACCAGGGGTTATCGTGATGGGCGTGAGCACCGTGCAGGTTCAGAAGACCTTCCAGATACGCACGTTCGGATGTCAGATGAACGTGCACGACTCCGAGCGGCTCGCCGGTCTGCTGGAGGACGCGGGCTATGCGCGGGCCACCGAGGCCGAGCAGGCCGACGTCGTCGTCTTCAACACCTGCGCGGTCCGCGAGAACGCCGACAACAAGCTGTACGGCACGCTCGGCCACCTCGCCCCGCAGAAGACAGCGAACCCCGGCATGCAGATCGCGGTCGGCGGCTGCCTCGCGCAGAAGGACCGCAGCGAGATCGTGCGGCGCGCCCCGTGGGTGGACGTCGTGTTCGGCACGCACAACATCGGGTCGCTGCCGGTGCTGCTCGACCGCGCCCGCCACAACGAAGAGGCGCAGGTCGAGATCCTCGACGCGCTGGAGACGTTCCCGTCGTCGCTGCCGGCCGCGCGCGACTCCGCCTACTCGGGCTGGGTGTCGATCTCGGTGGGCTGCAACAACACCTGCACGTTCTGCATCGTGCCGTCGTTGCGCGGCAAGGAGAAGGACCGCCGTCCCGGCGACGTGCTGGCCGAGGTGCAGACGCTCGTGGACGAGGGCGTGCTGGAGGTGACGTTGCTGGGGCAGAACGTCAACTCCTACGGCGTCGAGTTCGGCGACCGGCTCGCGTTCGGCAAGCTGCTGCGCGCCTGCGGTGAGATCGACGGGCTGGAGCGCGTGCGCTTCACCTCGCCGCACCCCAAGGACTTCACCGACGACGTCATCGCCGCCATGGCTGAGACGCCGGCGGTGTGCCACAGCCTGCACATGCCGCTGCAGTCCGGTTCCGACCGCCTGCTCAAGGCGATGCGCCGCTCGTACCGCACCGAGAAGTACCTGGGGATCATCGGCAAGGTCCGCGCCGCCATGCCGGACGCCGCGATCACCACGGACATCATCGTCGGCTTCCCCGGCGAGACCGAAGAGGACTTCCAGGGCACGCTCGACGTGGTGCGCCAGGCCCGTTTCTCGTCGGCGTTCACGTTCCAGTACTCGAAGCGCCCCGGCACCCCGGCCGCCGATCTGCCGGACCAGCTGCCCAAGGTCGTCGTGCAGGAGCGCTTCGAGCGGCTCGTGGCGCTGCAGAACGAGATGACGCACTCGCTGAACGTCGAGCAGGTCGGCCGCACGGTCGAGGTCCTCGTCGCCACCGGCGAGGGCAAGCGCGACGCTGAGACGCACCGCATGAGCGGCCGTGCGCGCGACGGCCGTCTCGTGCACTTCGCGCCGGGGACGACGGTTCCGCGTCCTGGCGACGTCGTCGAGACGGTCGTGACGTACGGGGCCCCGCACTACCTCGTCGCGGACGGCGAACCGCTGTCGTGGCGCCGCACCAAGGCCGGTGACCGTTCCGAGGCCGGCATCAAGCCCAAGACCGCGGGCATCGGCCTCGGTCTGCCGTCGTTCGGAGCGCCCGAGCCGCTGCCCGCCGTGTCGGGGTGCGCAGCCCAGTGAGTGATGAGGACTTCTTGCGCAAGGAGATCGACGCGGTCGAGCACCAGGCGGCCAAGCGGATCGACCCCGGTACCGGAGCGCTGACGATCTCGATCGCCGTGCTGGCGTTGCTGGTGTCGCTGATCCTGCCGTGGGTCGGGGAGCACACGGGGCTGGCGGTCCTGCTCGGCGAGTCGGAGCTGTTCCTCCCACGGCTGTTCTCGTACCTCGCGCTGGGCGTCGGCGTGCTCGGTTCCGGCATCACGCTCGCCGTGCGGCGCTGGGGTCTCGCGTGGGTGTGCTCGCTGGGCCTGTTCGCGGGGTCGATCATCGGCGTGCTGTCCATCTGGACGCAGCAGACGACGACGAGCAACAAGACGATCGGTCCCGGCCCCGGGATCGGGTTGATCATCGCGGCGATCGCGGTCATCGTCCTGCTGGTGAAGTGGGTGAAGATCGCGGCTTCGCGGCCGCCGCAGTTGTGACGAACCCCGCCGCGCCCCCGGTTCGCCGGGCGTGACGGGCGCACTGCTGGCCAGAAGCGCCGCATTGCCCGCCAGAAACGCCTGAGGGCCCCTCTCCGCACGGGAGAGGGGCCCTTTCAGCGCGTCACGAACTAGCGGGTCGCCAGCGCCTGCTCAGCGGCAGCGAGCCACTCGCGCCACTGGGCGGCCTGCGCCTCGGCCTGCTCGGTGCGGCGCTTGTCGCCCGCGGCACGGGCCTTCGCGGCCTGCGCCTCGAACTGCTCCACGCGCTCGCGGAACTGCGCCACCCGCGCCTCGGCCTCGGGGTCGGACCGGCGCCACTGGGCGTCGACCGCGCCGCGGACCCGCTCCTCGATGGTGCGGAGCTTGCCCTCGAGCTCGCGGATGCGCTCGCGCGGCACCTTGCCGATCGCGTCCCAGCGCTCCTGGATCTTGTAGAGGGCGTTGCGCGCCGACTCGAGGTCGCCCGTCGGGTCGATGGCCTCGGCCTCGGCGAGCAGCTCCTCCTTCAGCTTCGCGTTGGCCGTGAACTCGGCGTCCCGCTCGCTGAACGCCTCGGAACGCTTCTGGAAGAACGCGTCCTGCGCGGCCCGGAAACGCTGCCACAGCGCGTCGTCGGCCTCCTTGGGCGCACGCCCGGCGGCCTTCCACTCGACCATGAGCTCCTTGTAGCGACCGGCCGTGGTGCCCCAGTCGTCGGAGTCGACGAGCTTCTCGGCCTCCTCGACCAGCGACTGCTTGGAGGACTTGGCCACGGTGCGCTGGCGGTCGAGGTCCGCGAAGTGCGAGCCGCGACGGCGGTTGAACGCGTCACGGGCCTTCGAGAACCGGCGCCACAGCTGCTCGTCGGTCTTGCGGTCGACGCCGCGGATGGTCTTCCACTCGTCGAGGATCTGGCGCAGCCGGTCGCCCGCGACCTTCCACTGCGTCGACTCGGTCGCGATCGACTCGGCCTCGTCGACCAGCGCCTGCTTGCGCGCCACGGACTGGGCTCGGGCGGCCTCCTTGGCCTCCTTCGCCTTCTCCATGCCGGCCTCGGCCTGGAGAAGCACGTACTCGACGCGGGCGGCCAGCGCCTTGAGGTCACCGACGACGGCGGCCTCGGCGAGCTGCTCCTTGACGTGCTTCGCGCTGGTCATGGCGTGCTTGGGGTCACCGGCGCCGGTCTTGAGCCGCGACACGAGCAGCTCGACCTCGGTGCGCAGGTCGTCGAAGCGCCGCGCGAAGTGCGCGAGGCCTTCGACCGGCTCACCGGCCTGCCACGACCCGACAGCACGTTCGCCGTCCTCGGTCTTCACGTACACGGTGCCGTCGGCGTCCACGCGCCCCCAGCGGTCAGGGTGGTCCGACGCCACGGGGACGGCCGGAGGCGTCGCCTGCGCGGTCTCCTTCGGCGTTTCCTCGACCACACCCTCGGCTGCAACCTCCACGGGGGTGGCCACGGCCACGGCCTCCGGTGTGCTGTCCTGCTCCGACATCGCCGGTTCCTCCCATCTGACGCCCGTGCCTGCCACGGGCGCCCCGCCGTTGGCGGGGCCGATGCAATACGGGCGCTGGAGGGTCTCTCGTCCCCAGTTCCCCGCGCGCATTCAAACAGGTCAGAGCTCGACTCGGTACTGGGAGTCCACGATAGGTAGCCTCGTTCGTTGTGATCACGCGCGCTGTGGTGGTGCCGCACCCACCCCTCCTGGTGCCGGAACTGGTCGTGGGAGCCGCCGCCGAAACCGAGCCCGTGCGCGCCGCAACCCTTGCCGCGGCAGGAGAACTGCCCGGTCCGTGGGTCGCGGTGGCGGTGGGCGACGACGGTCGTGCTACGTACGTGCCGCCGTTGTCGGGAACATTTCTCGGTTATGGGGTCGATCTGCCCGTGTCACTCGGCGGTGACCTGCCGCCGGATGCCCGCATTCCGTTGCCGGTGCTGATCACCGCGTGGCTGCGCGAACGCTGTGCAGTCGAGGTGTCACGCGTTGAACTCGTTCCCCGTGACCTGCCCGCTTCCGGCTGTGTCTCGTTTGGACGGCAACTGGCGGAGGAGGAGTGCGGGTTGCTGGTCCTCGGCGACGGCTCCACCCGCCACGGCCCCCGCTCGCCCGGTTCCGAAGACGAGCGTTCGGGACCTTTCGACTCTTTGGTCCACACTTTGCTGTCCACCGCCGACGTGGACGGCCTGCTCGGCCTCGACCTGGAACTCGCCCGCGAGCTGGGCGCGCAGGGCCGTGCGGCGTGGCAGGTCCTCGCCGGCGTGCCCGGCCCGTGGCGCTGCTCCGGAGCCGAGTTCTTCGCACCGTTCGGCGTGGGCTACCACGTCGCTGTCTGGGAGCGCCCTTGATCACGCCCATCGCCGTCGTCGGACCCACCGCGACCGGCAAGTCCGACCTGGCCGTCGCGCTCGCGGAGCGGTTCGGGGGAGAGGTCGTCAACGCCGACGCCATGCAGCTCTACCGCGGCATGGACATCGGCACGGCGAAGATGCCCGTCTCCGAGCGCCGGGGCGTGCCGCACCACCTGTTCGACGTCCTGTCCGTCACCGAGACGGCGTCCGTGGCCGCCTACCAGCGGGAGACGCGGGCCGTCGTCGAGGACCTGCTCGCGTCCGGGCGCCCGCCGGTCCTCGTCGGTGGTTCGGGGCTTTACGTGCAGGCGGTGCTCGACGACCTCAAGTTCCCCGGCACCGACGACGCCGTGCGCCTGCGGTTCGAGGCCGAGCTGGCCTCTGCGGGCCCCGAGGCGTTGCACCGGCGCTTGCAGGAGCTCGACCCCGCCGCCGCGATCGCGATCCTGCCGTCCAACGGCCGCCGCATCGTGCGCGCGCTGGAGGTCATCGAGCTGACGGGGCAACCGTTCTCGGCGAACCTCCCCAAGCCCGGCCCCGCGCGCTACGGCACCGTCCAGATCGGCGTCGACCGCGAGGTGTCCGAACTGGACGCGCGGGTCGACCTGCGGGTGGACCAGATGCTCGCCGGCGGCCTGGAGGCCGAGGTGCGCGCCCTGGTCCGGATCGGCCTGCGCGACGGCAAGACCGCGTCGCGCGCCCTGGGCTACCAGCAGGTGCTGTCCGCAATGGACGGAGCCTGCACGATCGACTTCGCCGCGGAGGAGACCAAACGCGCCACCCGCCGGTTCGTGCGGCGGCAGCGGTCGTGGTTCCGGCGTGACCAGCGCATCACCTGGCTCGACGGTGCCCGCCCTGATCTGGTGGACGCCGCCGCTAACCTTGTCCCGTGGAGTTCGTGAAGGGGCACGGCACGGAGAACGACTTCGTCGTCCTGCCCGACCTCGATGACCAGCTGGACCTGACCGTCGCGCGCGTGCAGGCGCTGTGCGACCGGCAGCGCGGCCTGGGCGCGGACGGCGTGCTGCGCGTCGTGCGTGCCGGCGTCGAGTCCGGGGCCGACTGGTTCATGGACTACCGCAACGCCGACGGCTCCATCGCCGA
This sequence comes from Lentzea californiensis, assembly GCF_024648825.1. Taxonomy (GTDB): domain Bacteria; phylum Actinomycetota; class Actinomycetes; order Mycobacteriales; family Pseudonocardiaceae; genus Lentzea; species Lentzea californiensis. The sequence goes on along the minus strand of NZ_JANBBE010000008.1, from coordinate 110,764 downwards.
GATGTGCGGCAACGGCCTGCGCGTCTTCGCCCGCTACCTGGTCGACGCGGGCCACCAGCCGCAGGGCTCGTTCGTCGTCGCCACCCGCGCGGGCAACAAGACGGTCACCACGCACCCGGACGGCTCCGTCACGAACGACATGGGCCCCGCACGGGTCACCGGCACGTCCATCGCCGCGGTCGACGGCGCCGGCATCGGCGGCTTCGCGGTCGACGTCGGCAACCCCCACCTGGCGTGCGTCACCGACGTCCCGGTCGGGAGCTTCGACCTGACCGTGCCGCCCGGCTTCGACCCCACGATGTTCCCGCACGGCGTGAACGTCGAGCTCATCAACGTCATCGATCCCGAGTCTGGTCGCGGCGGCGCGCTGCGCATGCGCGTCTACGAGCGCGGCGTCGGTGAGACCCGCTCGTGCGGCACCGGCACCGTCGCGGCCGTCGCCTCCTGGCTCGCGGGCCAGGGCAGGACCACCGGCTCGGCGACCGTCGACGTCCTCGGCGGCCAGGTCTTCGTGACCATCGAACCGACGACGTCGACGCTCACCGGACCTGCCGTGCTCGTCGCCCGCGGCGAGCTCGACAAGTCGTGGTGGGACGCTCTCGCGTGAACTGATATCCGATATATCAGTTCAGCCTGTAGATCTCGATCTTCCCGAGCCTGTCCGGCTTGACCACGCTCGGGTTCGAGTCCGGTGCCGTCAGGCACACGAGGTGGTCGTCGACGACCGCGACGGCGAACACCGTCTGCGTCGTCTCGACCCGGTGCGTGATCTTGCCGCCTTCGGTCACGCGGAACGCCGCCGGCTGCAACGCCGGCGCCACCCACACGCCGTCCCCGTCGCCCGCGATCCCGTCCGGCGCGATCCCGAACTCCTTCACGTCGGCCCACAACCTGCGCTTTTGCAACGATCCGTTGCGGTCGACCGAAAACGAAGTGAGTTTGAATGCAACGGTCTCGGCGACGACGAGGATGTTGCCGCTTTCGGACTCGCCCGTCGGGTCGGGCAGCAGCGCCATGCCGTTCGGGAACTTGAGGTCCTCGGCGACGACGCTGACGGAGCCGTCGGGCTGGACGAGTGCGAGCGCGGCGCCCGGCGGGTCGAAGTCCGGTTCGAGCAGCCGCGGGATGCCGACGTCGTCGATCAGGCCGTGCAGGTCGAAGCCGAAGTTGCCCACGTACGCGCGACCCTCACCGTCGACGAGCATGTCGTTGGCGTGAAAGGTCGCGATGTCCGATATGTCGGCGTGCAGGACGAGGTCGCCGCCTTCGAGGCGGCGGACCGTCCGGTCGAGCATCGACACGACGAGCAGGCGTCCGTCGGGCAGCCAGCCGAGGCCCGAGGGCTGGCCGTCGAAGGCGACGACGACCTCGTCCTCGCCCGTCGTCAGGTCGAGCGCGTGCACTTCGCCCGCATAGAAGTCGGAGTAGAAGAGGCGGCCGTCGGGGCCGCGTCGCGGTCCCTCGCCGAAGTGGAGACCGTCCCGCAGCACCGTGGTGCCTGCTTTTTGTGCCTCATCCATGGGCCTCGACGCTAGACGTGGCCGGCAGGTCCCGCATAGACCGCAACGGCGAGAACAGCACCCACGCCATCCCGGCCACCGAGCCGACGAGTGAGACCCACAGCGTCGGCACGATCCCGATCCACGAACCGAGCCCGCCGCCCAGCAGTGCGCCCAGCGGCGTCGCGCCCCAGACCACCCAGCGGATCGAGGCGTTCATCCGGCCCAGCAGGTGGTCGGGGCAGATCGCCTGCCGGTAGCTCACCTGGCCGACGTTGTAGACGACGACGCCGAACGCGCTGATCGCGAGCCCCGCCATGGCGAACACGATGCCCCAGCCCGGCTTGGTGAACGGCATGAGCAACACGAACGGCCAGGTCAGCAACGGTACGAGCCAGATCAGCCTGGCCTGGCCGATCAGCAGGCCGAGCCGGTGCGCGACCATCGCGCCGAGCACGCCGCCGACCCCGCTCGCGCTGAAGACCAGGCCCGCCGTGCCCTCGTTCAGCCCGGCGACCCGCAGCAGGAACAGCACGCTGACGGCGTTCTGGATGCCGTGGAAGAAGTTCGACGTGCCGGTGCAGGCCACGATCTTGCGCAGGGTGGCGTTGCCGAAGACGAACCGCAGCCCCTCCATGACCTCGCGGCGCAGGTGCGGGTCGGGGTGCCGTTCCGGTACCGGCTCCACGTTCCTGATCCGGAACAGGAAGAACGCCGAGCTCAGGTACCCGAGGCCGGTCGCGAGCACGCCGTTGGCCGCGCCGAGGAACTGCGCCACGTAGCCGCCGATCGCCGGTCCCGACACCTCGGCCACGGACATGCTGGCCTGCAGCTTCGAGTTGCCTTCGACGAGCTGGTCGCGTCCCACCAGTGACGGCAGGTACGACTGGTAGGCGACGTCGAAGAAGACCGTGCACACGCCGATCGCCAGGCTCACGACGATCAGCTGCGGCAGGTCGAGGACACCCATCCACCACGCGAGCGGCACGCTCAGCATCAGCACGGCGCGGACGACGTCCATCGCGATCATCAGCGGCTTGCGGCGCATCCGGTCGACCCAGACGCCCGCAGGCAGTCCGATCAGCAGGAACGCGACTGTGCTCGCCGCGGCGAGCATGCCCATCTCGAACGGTGTCGCGTTCAGCACGCCGGCCGCGAGCAGCGGTATGACCGTGATGCCGACACTCGCGCCGAACTGGCTGATCGTGTCGCCGATCCACAGCCGGCGGAAGTCGTGATGCCCCCAAAGCGCCATGCCGGGGAGTCTGCGCTGAGTGATTGGAAACTGTCAATCACTTAGGCTGGACGCGTGCCACTCTCCCGGAAGCGACGTCCAGCGACGAGCGAGGAAGCCGCCGCCCTGAGCTCTGACCTGCGGCTGCGGATGATCCGCATGACGTTCGACCGCCCGCTCACCAACAAGGAGCTGGCGCAGCGGCTGGGCAAGGACCCCGCCACGACGCTGCACCACGTGCGCAAGCTCGTCGCTGCGGGATTCCTGGAGGCCATGCCGTCCCGCGCGGGCAACCGGGGGGCCAAGGAGATCCCCTATCGGTCGACAGGGCTTTCCTGGCAGCTCGACAACAGCGAAAATGCGGTCGCCGTCGGCGAGGCGATGCTGCACGCTTTCCTCGGCGAGGTTGCCGACATCGGGCTCAGTGACGTGGATCAGAGCCGTCTGGTCGTCACCGTCGACCCCGAGGAACTAAAGCAGCGGCTCGCGTCGTTGATGGATGAGCTGGCCGCGAAACCGGTCAACCCGGATGTTCCCCGTGTGGCGATCTACCTCGCGGTGTATCCGGGGGACTAACTGTCCGTGGGACGATGAAGGGCAAATGACGGAAAACATCCAGAGCACAGAGTTCGACCCGGAGTTCGACGCCACCTGGGAAGAGGAGGACTTCTCCACAGGTGACTACGAACGCGTCGAGCGCGCTGCGCTGCGCCGTGTCGCGGGCCTGTCCACCGAGCTCGAGGACATCACCGAGGTCGAGTACCGGCAGCTCCGCCTGGAGCGGGTCGTGCTCGTCGGGGTGTGGACCGAGGGCACCGCCGCGGACTCCGACGCGTCGATGGCCGAACTGGCCCGCCTCGCCGAGACCGCGGGTTCCGAGGTCCTCGAAGGCGTCGTGCAGAGGCGCGACAAGCCCGACGCGGCGACGTACATCGGCTCCGGCAAGGTCGCCGAGCTGCGTGACGTGGTGCAGGCGACCGGCGCGGACACGGTGATCTGCGACGGCGAGCTCTCTCCCGGCCAGCTGCGTCAGCTGGAGGAGAAGCTGAAGGTCAAGGTCATCGACCGCACCGCGCTCATCCTGGACATCTTCGCGCAGCACGCGCGGTCCAAGGAGGGCAAGGCGCAGGTCGAGCTGGCCCAGCTGCAGTATCTGATGCCGCGCCTGCGCGGCTGGGGTGAGACGTTGTCACGGCAGGCCGGTGGTCGTGCCGGCGGCGGCAACGGCGGTGTGGGTCTGCGCGGTCCGGGTGAGACCAAGATCGAGACCGACCGTCGCCGGATCCGCGCGCGCATCTCCAAGCTGCGCCGCGAGATCTCCGCGATCGGCGTCATCCGCGAGACCAAGCGCGGCCGCCGCACGGCGAACGAGATCCCGAGCATCGCGATCGCGGGCTACACGAACGCGGGCAAGTCGTCGCTGCTCAACGCGCTGACGGGCGCCGGTGTCCTGGTGGAGGACGCGCTGTTCGCCACCCTCGACCCGACGACGCGCCGCGCGCTGACGCCCGATGGTCTGCCGTACACGCTGACGGACACGGTCGGCTTCGTGCGGCACCTGCCGCACCAGCTGGTCGAGGCGTTCCGCTCGACGCTGGAGGAGGTCGGCCAGTCCGACCTGCTCGTGCACGTGGTCGACGGCTCCGACGCCATGCCGGAGAAGCAGGTCAAGGCCGTGCGCGAGGTTCTCTCCGAGATCAACGACAAGACCGACACGCCGATGCCGCGCGAGCTGCTCGTCGTGAACAAGATCGACGCGGTGGGCGACCTGGGCATGGCCCGGTTGCGGCACCTGTTCCCGGACGCGTCGTTCGTGTCGGCGCACTCGGGCCTCGGCATCGAGGAGCTGAAGGTCCGCATCGCCGAGCTGATGCCACACCCCGAGGTCGTGATCGAGGCTCTCGTGCCGTACGCGCGTGGCGAGGTCGTCGCCCGCGTGCACCGCGACGGCGAGGTGCTGTCCGAGAAGCACACGGAGTCGGGCACGCTGCTCAACGCCCGTGTGCGCCCGGACCTGGCCGACGTGCTCGAGGAGTTCGCGACGAACGGGACGCCTGCTTGATCCTCCCGCCTCCACCGGTGGACGTGTGCCCGGTAGCCATGCAAGAGCTCTCCGGGCTCACGTCCGACGGAAAGCAGTTCTTCGCCGTCAGCGACAGCGACAACGGCACGCTGCGCATCCAGGTCATGGGCCGTGACTGCGTGGTGACGCGCACGATCACGGCGCCCGTCGACCCCTACGACGTCGAAGACCTGGCTATGACGCCGGACGGCACCCTCTGGGCGTCCGACACCGGCGACAACGGCAAGTCCCGCTCCACGGTCGCCCTGCACAAGGTGTCGCCTTCGGGCGCCGTGGAGCGGTTCCGCGTCACCTACCCGGACGGCAAGCACGACGCCGAGGCGTTGTTCATCGACAAGTCCGGGACGCCGTACATCATCACCAAGGAACCCCTCGGTTCCGCACTGGTGTATCGCCCGACGGCCCCGCTCCGAACCGATACGTCGGTGCCGTTGGAGCAGGTCACGCGCGTGTCCCTGTCGTCGACGGACACTCCGGGCGGCCCGCTGGAAGGCACCCTCGACTCGCGCCTGGTGACCGGAGCCGCCGCGGCCGCCGACGGTTCCGTCATCGCCCTGCGCACCTACACCGACGCCTACCTGTTCCCGGTCCCCGACGGCGACGTCGTGAAGGCCCTGTCCGGCGACCCGGTCCGCGTCCCGCTGCCGAACGAACCGCAGGGCGAGGCCATCGCCTTCGACCCGGACGGCACCCTGCTCTCCGCCTCCGAGGGAACCGGCACCCCGATCCGCGCCGTCGCGGGCGCCGCGGCCCTGGCCCAGCCACCCCCTCCGGCGACCACGACACCGCCGCCCGCCGCCGACCAGTCCGAAGCGGCCCCGCCGGCGTCGTCGTCCTGGCAGAACTGGCCACTGGCGCTGACCCTGGGCGGCCTCGTGCTGATCGCCGCCCTGGTCATCGGCCTGCGCTTGCGCCGCCGCGCCTGACGGTCAGTCCCAGGCGACGGGCATCCGTTCCAGACCGCCGATCACCACACTCGCCCGATGCGGCAACTCGCTCTCGGGAACGGCCAGCCGCAGCTTCGGGAACCGGGTGAAGAGCCCCGGAAAGGCGATCTTCAGCTCGATCCGCGCGAGGTGCTGCCCGATGCACTGGTGGACGCCGTGCCCGAACGCGAGATGCCCGGCCGCGCCCCGAGCCAGGTCGAGAGCGTCCGGATCGGCGTAGCGCGCCGGATCCCGGTTCGCCGACCCCAGCTCGACGAACACCGTGTCGCCCGCGCGCACGACGACGCCGTCGATCTCGACGTCCTCCAACGCGGTACGCGCCGTAGCGGGCGTCAGACTGATGTATCGCAGCAGCTCCTCGACGGCCGCGCCGGGATCGGCGAGCATCGCCTCCACCCGAGCCGGCTCACGGAGCAGCTCCAACGCGCCGAGCGACAACATGTTCGTGGTCGTGTCGAGGCCGCCTCCGAGCAACGCCATGCCCATCGCCGCCATCTCGTCGTCGCTGAGCGGTGACCTGTCCGGCTCCGAGTTGACGAGGTCGCTCAGCACGTCGTCCGTCGGCTCGGCCTGCTTGGCCGCGACCATCTCCAGCATGAACCGCTGCAGCCTCCCGAAGGCGGCGAACATCGCCTCGGCCTCACCGGCCTCCGCACCGCTCGCCCCGGTCAGCAGCATCGCGTCCCGCTGGAACTCCGTCCGCCGCTCGTACGGAACCCCGAGCAACTCGCAGATCATCAGCCCCGGCACGGGCACCGCGAAGTGCTCGACCAGATCAGCGGGCGAGCCGTGAGCGGCCAGCGCGTCGAGGTGCTCAGCCGTGATCACCTCGAGCCGCTCGGCGAGCAGCCGCATCCGCCGCACCGTGAACTGCCCGGTCAGCCTGCTCCGGTACCGGGTGTGGTCCGGCGGGTCGTGATCGGTGAACGCACCGGGCGGCGACGGCGGCGCGTCCCCAGGGCTGCCCGGCCCGAACGGGTTGTGCATCAGATCCGGCCGGATGCTGAACCGGCCGTCCGCGAGCACGGCGCGCACGGTCGAGTGATCGTGCGCCCGCCAGCCGACGTGCCCGTCCGGATACGTCATCGGACTCAATGGCATTGCTCCCCCTTGCAACGAGGTTGTTTCCTCTCCCTGCAAGCTAAAAACGTTTGCGGACGAAGTCAAAAGACTCATTGCAATGGCTTGAAGCGCAAGGCACCATGGTGTCGTGCCTGGTAAGCGGCTAGAAGAAGAAGAACGGCAGCTCATCGCCCAGTTCCTCTGGGACGGGCTGGGGTACTCCGAAATCGGGAGGCGGTTGCAAAGGCCAGCCTCGACGATCCAGCGCGAAGTGGTGCGCAACGGCGGCCACAACAACTACCGGCCGGGCGCCGCGCACCGTGCGGCGAGCGAACGGGCCATGCGCCGGATGCCCGCGGTCGACGACCTCGACGTCGACGAGGAGGCGTACTCGTTCGACCGGAGTCCGGCGCAGGTGCAGGAGTTCCACCTGCGGCTGGTCGCGGTCTTCCGGCAGACCGGGCTGACGCGCACAGCGGCGCGGATCCTCGCGGAGATCTTCATGACCGACCGGGGCAGCCTGTCCGCGACGGAACTCGTGCTGCGGCTGTCGGTGAGCCCGGGAACGGTGTCGCGGTCGACCACCTACCTGCAGGAGATCGACCTGCTGCACGCGGAACGCGACGGCAAGCGCATGCGCTACTTCCTGGGCGACGACCTCTGGTACCGGGCATGGCTGTCGAGCGCCCATCGCAACTCGGTCTGGGCGCAGACAGGACTGGACGGTGCCGAGATCTTCGGTCTCGGCACCCCGGTCGGAGCCCGCCTCAAGGACATGGGCCAGTTCTTCGCGTTCGTCGTGGTGGACATGGAGGCCACCAGGGACAAGTGGCTCGACTTCTTCGAGAAGAAGAAGCGAGCCCGCGGGGAAGTTACGGGAGACGCCTGAGCACCGTCACGACCTTGCCGAGGATGGTGGCCTCGTCGCCGTTGATCGGCTGGTAGGCCGAGTTGTGCGGCATCAGCCACACGTGGCCGTCCTTGCGCTTGAACGTCTTCACGGTCGCCTCGCCGTCGATCATGGCGGCGACGATCTCGCCCTGGTCGGCGGTGGGCTGCTTGCGGATCACGACCCAGTCGCCGTCGGTGATCGCGGCGTCGATCATCGAGTCACCGACGACGCGCAGCAGGAACAGCTCGCCCTCGCCGACGATCTCGCGCGGCAGTGGGAACACGTCCTCGATCGACTCCTCCGCCAGGATCGGGCCACCGGCCGCGATCCGGCCGAGCATCGGCACGTACGCGGGCGTCGGCTTGGACATCGGGTCGAGGCCCGCGTCGATCTCGTTGGGCAGCATTCCCACCGCGCGCGGGCGGTTCGGGTCGCGGCGCAGGAAGCCCTTCCGCTCCAGCGCGCGGAGCTGGTACGCGACCGACGAGGTCGACGTCAGGCCCACGGCCTCACCGATTTCACGCACGCTCGGCGGGTAACCGAATCGGTCGACCCAATCGCGAATCACGTCGAGCACTTTGCGCTGGCGCAAAGTCAGGCCGGCGTTTCCCGCGATCTCACTCACCGCTGCGCCCACAAGAGCTGGGTCCGGCTCGATCGTCTTGCCTGCCACGGTCGCTGTCCTCCTCGCCGCCCCCAGTACGAATGGGATTCCGGCCTCCGTCGATCTTCGTGGTCGACGGTAGTCGTGTTTGCTGCACAGATCAAACACCTGTTCGAGGTATTTGGGCGCGTGTTGTGGCGTCAGGACGGCGGGTCTGGTAGAAATTCGCACGGACGTTCGATCGAACCCCTGTTCGATCATAGTGGTTGACCTGCGATGGAGGTCGTGATGGCGGTGCTCGTCGAGAAGCGGATGCGGGTTGTCGAAGACGCGGACGTCGCAGCGGGACGTCCACTCCGTTCGGGTCCTCGTGTCATGCCCCGCAGGCCGGCGACCAAGCCGCGTCCGCTCGTGGTGCCCTCGTCGCGCGAGTCGAGTTCGTGCGAGGTCCGGCCGAAGCGCGAGTCGTTGTTCGAACTCATTGCGGTCGGCGTCCTGAGCGCACTCACGGTGGTCGCGCTCGGCGTGCTCTACCTACAGCAGGCGGGGGTCACCCCGTAGGTCTGCCCCTACATCTTGTGTTTCGGTGCCCGCCGTGACGTGAACGCTCCGTCACCGGCGGGCTTTTTTGCGTAATCGCCGCTGATCGGCGCAACGTTCCCCCGTTCGAGTGGTGTGTCGAGTTGCGTTGCCGTCCGCAGCGATCTAGGTTCTACCCCTACATCTAGTGGTTACACCGTCGTAAGTAGTCCACAGGTTGTGGGTAACCCGACCAGTGTGGCTGCTGCGATGGGTGCTGCGCTGAGAAGGGGGAAGTGGCGTGCGGTGTCCGTTCTGCCGTCATTCGGACTCACGGGTGGTCGACTCCCGTGAAGTCGACGAGGGACAGGTGATCCGTCGCCGCCGCTCCTGCAACAGCTGCAGCCGCAGGTTCACCACGGTCGAAGAAGCGGTTCTCGCCGTGGTCAAGCGCTCCGGGGTGACGGAGCCGTTCAGCCGCGACAAGGTCGTCGTAGGCGTGCGCAGGGCGTGTCAGGGCCGCCCTGTCGACGAGGACGCGTTCCAGCAACTCGCCCAGCGGGTGGAAGAGTCGATCCGGTCGACGGGATGCGCGGAAATCGCCAGTCACGAGGTGGGCCTCGCCATTCTCGGCCCCCTGCGTGAGCTCGACGAGGTCGCTTATCTGCGCTTCGCGAGCGTGTATCGCTCCTTCTCCTCGGTAGAGGACTTCGAGAAGGAAATCCTTGATCTTCGCACTGCCCGTGCCGAGGACTCACCGGCCGAGCAGTGATCCGCGTGCGCCCAAGCGCGCGTGACCATCATCTTTTCTAAGCACCAGTACGAGGGAGATCCACCGTGACCGAGACCGTCGGCGGCTCAGCCAAGAAGACAGCCGCACGGGCGGCTGCGAAGCCTGCCGCGCTGAAGATCCAGCGCGTCTACACCACCGAAGGCCGCCACCCCTATGACGAGGTCACGTGGGAGCGCCGCGACGTCGTCATGACGAACTGGCGTGACGGCTCGGTGAACTTCGAGCAGCGCGGTGTCGAGTTCCCCGAGTTCTGGTCGGTGAACGCCACGAACATCGTCACCAGCAAGTACTTCCGCGGTGCTGTCGGCAGTGAGAAGCGCGAGCAGTCGCTGCGCCAGCTGATCGACCGCGTCGTGAAGACCTACGTGGGCGCCGGCAAGGAGCACGGCTACTTCCTGGGCGAGCAGGACGCCGAGATCTTCGAGCACGAGCTCACGTACATGCTCCTGCACCAGGTGTTCAGCTTCAACTCGCCGGTGTGGTTCAACGTCGGCACGAGCTCGCCGCAGCAGGTCAGCGCCTGCTTCATCCTCGCGGTCGACGACACGATGGAGTCGATCCTCAACTGGTACCGCGAGGAGGGCCTGATCTTCAAGGGCGGCTCCGGTGCCGGCCTGAACCTCTCGCGCATCCGTTCCTCGAAGGAGCTGCTGTCCTCGGGCGGCACCGCCTCGGGCCCGGTGTCCTTCATGCGTGGCGCCGACGCGTCCGCGGGCACCATCAAGTCCGGTGGCGCCACCCGCCGCGCGGCCAAGATGGTCGTCCTCGACGTCGACCACCCGGACGTCGAGGAGTTCATCGAGACCAAGGCGAAGGAAGAGAACAAGATCCGCGCGCTGCGCGACGCCGGGTTCGACATGGACCTCGGCGGCGCGGACATCGTGTCGGTGCAGTACCAGAACGCGAACAACTCGATCCGCGTGTCGGACGAGTTCATGCACGCCTACGAGAGCGGCAACGACTTCGGTCTGCGCGCGCGCCAGACCGGTGAGGTCATCGAGCGCGTCGACGCCAAGTCGCTGTTCGGCAAGCTCGCCCAGGCGGCGTGGGCCTGTGCCGACCCCGGCATCCAGTACGACGACACGATCAACGACTGGCACACCTGCCCCGAGTCGGGCCGCATCACCGCGTCCAACCCGTGTTCCGAGTACATGCACCTCGACAACTCGAGCTGCAACCTCGCGTCGCTGAACCTGATGAAGTTCCTCGGTGACGACGGCCGCTTCGACGCCGTCACGTTCGCCAAGGCCGTCGAGCTGATCATCACCGCGATGGACATCTCGATCTGCTTCGCGGACTTCCCGACCGAGCCGATCGCGGACACCACCCGCAAGTTCCGCCAGCTCGGCATCGGCTACGCCAACCTCGGCGCGCTGCTGATGGCGACCGGCCACGCGTACGACTCCGAGGGCGGCCGCGCGCTCGCCGCGACCATCACCTCGCTGATGACCGGTGTCTCGTACCGCCGTTCCGCGGAACTCGCGGGCATGGTCGGCGCGTACGACGGCTACAAGCGCAACGCCACGGCTCACCAGCGCGTCATGCGCAAGCACGCCGCCGCCAACGACCTGATCCGCACCTACGGCGGAAACGACGCCGCCACGCACAAGGTCGCGACCGAGGCGTGGCAGCAGTCGCTGGAGATCGGCGCGAAGAACGGCTGGCGCAACGCCCAGGCGTCCGTGCTGGCCCCCACCGGCACCATCGGCCTGATGATGGACTGCGACACCACCGGTATCGAGCCGGACCTGGCCCTGGTCAAGTTCAAGAAGCTCGTCGGCGGCGGCTCGATGCAGATCGTCAACCAGACGGTGCCGCGCGCCCTGAAGTCGCTGGGCTACCAGGACGAGCAGATCGAGGCGATCGTCGAGTTCATCGCCGAGCACGGCCACGTCGTCGATGCGCCGGGCCTGCGCCGCGAGCACTACGAGGTCTTCGACTGCGCGATGGGCGAGCGTTCCATCGCGCCCATGGGCCACGTGCGGATGATGGCTGCCGCGCAGCCGTTCCTGTCCGGTGCGATCTCCAAGACGGTCAACATGCCGGAGAACGCCACGGTCGAGGACGTCGAGGAGATCTACTACCAGGGCTGGAAGCTCGGCCTGAAGGCGCTCGCGATCTACCGCGACAACTGCAAGGTCGGCCAGCCGCTGTCCGCCGGCAAGGGCGCGAACAAGGGCGCCGAGGCCAAGACCGAGACGGTCGTCGAGTACCGCCCGGTCCGCAAGCGCCTGCCGAAGAAGCGCCCGTCGCAGACGGTGTCGTTCACGGTCGGTGGCGCCGAGGGCTACCTGCACGCCGGTTCCTACCCGGACAACGGTCTGGGCGAGATCTTCGTCAAGCTGGGCAAGCAGGGCTCCACGCTCGCCGGTGTGATGGACGCGTTCTCCATGTCCATCTCGGTGGGCTTGCAGTACGGCATCCCGCTGGAGTTCTACGTCTCGAAGTTCCAGAACCTGCGCTTCGAGCCGGCGGGCATGACCGACGACCCGGACGTGCGCATCGCGACGTCGGTGCTCGACTACCTGTTCCGCCGCCTGGCGCTGGACTACCTGTCCTACGACAAGCGCGCGCAGCTCGGCATCTTCACCGCCGACGAGCGTTCGGCGCAGGTGGCCGGCGAGTACGGCGCACCGGCGTCGTCCGATGTGGACCTCGAGGGTCTGCGCGGCTCGGTGGAGGCCGCTCCGAAGCAGGTCGAGGCCGCCGCGGAGACGCCGAAGCACGTCGGTAGCTCGACCGAGCTGCTGGAGCTGCACCTGGGCAAGGCCGCTGACGCGCCGCTGTGCATGACCTGCGGCACGAAGATGCGTCCGGCCGGCTCGTGCTACCTGTGCGAGGGCTGCGGCAGCACGTCCGGCTGCAGCTGATCCTTCAGTTGAACCAGTGGCGGACCGTCACGGCAGTGTGATGCCGTGGCGGTCCGCCAGCTTCTTCTCGACCTCCGCGATCACGCACGCGATCGTCGACGGGTTGAGCCGGCCCTCCCCGAAGCGCATGACGGTCTTCGCGAACTCGTCCGCGGCCAGCGCCCGGCACTCCGCGTTCAGCGACCGGTGGTTGACCGCCGCCTCCTCGAAGCACTCCAGCGGCCTGCGGCCGAAGATGACCTCGAACTCCTCCCACCCGCGCAACGTCCAGTACGTGTCGTAGGACGAGGCCGAAGTCGCGCGCAGCCACCGCCACAGGTACTGCGGATCCTGGTGGCTCGGCGACTCGCTGACGCACCGCCCGCACAGCAACACGAGGTTGTCCGTGGTGCGACTGCCACCCATTGACGCAGGCACGACGAGGTGTTGCTCGAGTGAGGACCTGTAACCGCAGCGCCAGCATCGTTCGTGGGCCGTGCTCCAGTCGATGACGAGCTCGACCTCGTGCTCGACCCGGTACGCGACGATCTGCTGGTTGCTGATGCTCATGTGGTCCTTCCCCAGTTGTTGCCTCCCCTGTCGGTCATGAAGGCGATTCCGTTTCGCCCACCCGCAACTGATAGAACATCTCGCATCAAGGGGGAGAGATGCCTTCGTTCGACGACTTACGCCGGTACCTGCTCGGTCAGCTCAACGCGGCTGTCCGGCGTCCCGGCATGTACGGCGGTGAGGCGGTGATCCTCACCCTGCTCGACGCGCTGGCGTTCGCCGACGACCGCACGGACCGGTGGCAGATTGAGCTCGAGTCGCTGGTCAAGCGCGGCGCGGCGAACGCGGCGATGGTCAGCGGCGCGGTGCACGAGGCGCTCGGCCACCGCAGCGAGGACGTCATGGCCTCGGTGTACGCGGACCTCGCGCACCGGCAGGGCTGGCTGTCGCTCGACGCCGACAGCCGGATCCCCGGCGTGCTGGGGGAGCGGGACTGCCTGCTCGACGACGTGATCGCCGAGTACGGCGAGCCGCCGTTGTGGCTGGGCGGTACGAACCCCAAGTACTCGAAGACGCTCGGCTACCCGGACCGGTCGGGGGCGCTGGTGTTCTTCCACTTCATGCCGGAGATGCGGCTGATGGCGACGCGGCGTGGTGACGGTGGCTTCCGCGACAGCTTCGTCTTCACGCCTGCCGGGCTGTCGAGGTGAACTCCCGGATCACTCCGAATTCGTGTGCCCAGGGTAGGCCGAACCGGTAAAATCGCAGGTGATGCGCATAGTTCTGCACACTCGTGCGCGCCTGGACCTCGCATACGCCTCGCTCGACGGGCTCTCCGTCGGCGACGCTCTGGGCGCTCAGTTCTTCATGGTCGGCCGCTCGTTGCCCGACCTCGTGGCCGGCAAGCCGCCACGGGGTCCGTGGGAGTGGACCGACGACACCGAAATGGCCTGCAACCTCGTCGCCGAGCTCCGTGACCACGGTGACGTCGACCCAACCCGGCTCGCGGCGACGTTCGCCGATCGGTGCGAGCCCTACCGCGGTTACGGCGCTGGGGCTTTCACCATCCTGCGCAAGATCCGCCAAGGCACGCCGTGGAAAGACGCGGCCTCCAGCGCGTTCGACGGGCAAGGTTCGTGCGGCAACGGGGCGGCGATGCGGATCGCACCGCTGGGCGCGTACTTCGCCGACGACCCGCGAACCGTGACGACGCAAGCGATCCGGGCCAGCGAGGTGACGCACCAGCACCCCGAGGGTGTCATGGGAGGCCTCGCGGTGGCACACGCGGCGGCCGTCGCGGCCAGAGCACGGCTGACGGGCACGCCGCCGCGAGATCTGCTCGGAACGGTGCTCGACCACCTCGAAGACTCGTTCGTGCGCAAGGGGATCGACAAGGCGCGCAAGATCGGTGACGCCGAAGAGGCCGCGTACGTCCTCGGCAACGGGTCGCGGGTGACGGCGCAGGACACCGTGCCGTTCACCCTCTGGGTCGCCGCGCACCACCTCGACGACTACCGCGCCGCCATCACGGCGTGCGTCAGGGCCGGCGGCGACGTCGACACGACGGCCGCGATCGTCGGCGGCATCGTCGCGAACCCGCCGGAGGAGTGGCGGCGGGAGCGCGAGCCTCTCCCGAATTGGGTCGAGCGCTCTGATCAGGAGGTTTCGTCCTGAGGGCGTGATTTATTCATCACGTGTTGAGTTATTCGCCGAATGCTCGTAGCCTCCTTTTCAGGCGACACCTGGAGGGGTGACCATGACGCTCACCATCGGCTTCAAGTCCATCGACGGCACGATGCTCGCCACGGTGGGCGGCAAGGCCGCGAACCTCGGTGAGCTCACCAGGGCCGGCTTCCCGGTGCCGCAGGGTTTCTGCGTCACCACCGAGGCCTACCGCGCCGTCGCGCAGGCTGACGAGCTGGCGAGCACCACTCCGGAGAACGCCCGCAGGACGTTGCTGGAAACCGCTGTGCCGCAGGAGATCCGTGATGCGGTCGTCGCCGAGTACCGCAATCTCGGCGACAGGGTCCCGGTCGCCGTGCGGTCCAGCGCCACGGCCGAGGACCTGCCGTTCGCGAGCTTCGCCGGCCAGCAGGACACGTTCCTCAACGTCGTCGGCGAGGACGAGGTGGTCGACGCCGTGCGCCGGTGCTGGGCGTCGCTGTGGACCGACCGTGCGGTCAGCTACCGCGACACCAACGGCATCGACCACACCACGACCTACCTGGCCGTCGTCGTGCAACGGATGGTGCAGTCCGCGGTGTCCGGGGTGATGTTCACCGCGAACCCGGTCACCGGCACGCGCGACCAGATCGTCATCGACGCGAGCCCCGGTCTCGGTGAGGCCGTGGTGTCCGGCGCCGTCAACCCCGACCACTTCGTCGTCTCCGGCAGCGAGATCGCCGAGAAACGGCTGGGGGACAAGAAGCTCGTCATCCGCTCGCTGCCCGGTGGCGGCACCGAACACGTCGAGGTCGGCGAGAGCGCCGGCCAATGCCTCACCGACGGGCAGATCCACGGGCTCGCCGTCCTCGGTCGCAAGGTGCAGCGGCGCTACGGCTCGCCACAGGACATCGAGTGGGCGATCGACGACGACGGCGAGTTGCACCTCACCCAGGCGAGGCCGATCACGACGCTGTTCCCGTTGCCGGACAACCCGGACGGCACCGCGCACGCTTACTTCTGCTTCAGCCTCGCACAGGGGCTCGAACGACCGATCACGCCGATGGGGCGCGCGACGTTCCGGGAGATCTCCAAGTCCGCCCTCGAGATCGTGATCGGCGATCCGCGGAGCAAGTCCTATGTGGAGAACGGCGAACGCATCTTCTTCGATGTCACCAAGGTCCTGCAGAGCAAGGTGGGCCGCGAGTTCGTCACGCGCCTGCTCGGCGTGATGGAGGCGCGCTCCTCCGAGGTGCTGCGGGGCCTGTTCGACGACCCGAGGTTCGCGATCAGGAACTCGTCGCCGACGCCCGCGTTGAAGCGCGTTCTCCGGCTCGCCCGCCGCTTCCGCGTACCCGTGACGGCGATGAAGGCGCTGGCGAACCCCGAGAAGGCCGTGCGCGAGGCGTTGCGGTTGGAACGCCAGATACTGGAGAAGTCCGCGACCCTCTCGATCGAACAGGCGCTACAGCAGTGCGTCGTGCCCGTGCTGCCCCGCCTCGCGCCCACCGCGCTGGTCGGGTTCGCGATGCTCGGCCTGGTCGGCAAGGTCGTGAGGACCGGGCCGGGGGAGTTGCAGACCGTGCTGCGCGGCCTGCCGAACAACGTCACCACCCAGATGGACATGGCGATGTGGGACCTCGCGCAGGAGATCAGGCGCGATCCCGTCGCGCTGCGGCAGCTCCAGGACGGCGAACGCCCGGCCGCGCTCGACCGCTTCCTCGCGCGGTGGGGCCACCGCGCCGTCGCCGAGATCGACCTGGGCCTGCCGCGGTGGTCCGACGACCCGGCGCACGTCATCGGCGTGATCAAGAACTTCCTGCGCCTGGAAGGCGACCAGGGCCACCCCGACGCGGTCTTCGCACGCGGTGCCGCCGAAGCCGAGGCGATGATCGACACGCTCGCCCGCCGTGCCCGAGGCTGGGGCTGGTTCGTGCGC
The DNA here is from genome assembly GCF_024648825.1 of Lentzea californiensis. Classification (GTDB taxonomy): domain Bacteria; phylum Actinomycetota; class Actinomycetes; order Mycobacteriales; family Pseudonocardiaceae; genus Lentzea; species Lentzea californiensis. The sequence goes on along the minus strand of NZ_JANBBE010000008.1, from coordinate 94,171 downwards.
TTCGCGCTGCGTCGCACCAGGGTGCTCGCCGGCCTGCGGGAGTACCCGAAGTACCTGATCATCACGTTGTTCGGTGTGCTACGGAAGCGCGTCGCCGCCATCGGCGCCGAACTCGTCGCGGCTGGGCGGCTGGACGTCGCGGACGACGTGTTCTTCCTGAACTTCGAGGAAATGCGGTCCGCGCAAGGAGATCTGCGCCCGACGGTGGCCGGGCGCCGTGAGGTCTACGACCGGGAGATGCGGCGCAGGCACATCCCGCGCGTGCTGCTGTCGGACGGCACGGAACCCGAAGCCGTGCACCACGGCGCCCCCGCGGAGGGTGACCTCGTCGGCACACCGGCGTCGGCGGGCACGATCACCGGCATCGCACGCGTCGTCATGGACCCGGTCGGCGCGCACCTCGAACCGGGCGAGATCCTCGTGGCGCCGTCGACGGACCCAGGCTGGACGCCTCTGTTCCTCACGGCGGGCGGCCTGGTGATGGAGATGGGCGGCGCGAACTCGCACGGCGCGGTCGTGGCACGGGAGTACGGCATTCCGGCGGTCGTGGGGGTGCGCGAGGCCGTCACGCGGATCAGAACCGGCGACCGGATCACCGTGGACGGCAGCACGGGCGCGGTGATCACACCGGAGTCGCCCGTCGAGGTCTCAGAAGGGCGGCCGGACGCGTAATGTCGGGTTCGTGGCTGAGTCCAAGGGTGAGCTGAACAAGGCCCAGCAGGGCATCGCCGACTACCTGCTGCGCGCCGGCGTCGACGGCTTCGGGCCGTTCAAGAGCGCCCGCGAGGCGGCGTCCGACGCGCTCGTCAAGAAGGGCGACGAGACCGACGCGATCAAGCACCTCGTCCGCACGCACGTGGCGCTGGCGGGCGCGCAGGGCTTCATCACGAACCTCGGCGGCCTGATCACGCTGCCGATCTCGCTGCCGTCCAACGTCGCGGCCACCTACGTCATCCAGACGCACCTCATCGCGTCCATCGCGGCGGTGCGCGGTCACGACGTGGACAGCGACGAGGTGCAGATGGCGATCCTGCTGTGCCTTCTCGGCAATGCCGGAACCGAGCTGTTCAAGAAAGTCGGCATCAAGCAGTTCACCAAGAAGGCCGCGTCGGCACTCATCACAAAATACGGTACGAAAAAACTCGGTACTGTCGTGGCGAAGGGCGTTCCGCTGCTGGGCGGCGTCATCGGCGGTGGCGTCGACGCCGCGTCCACCAGGGCGGTCGGCGCGTTCGCGAATCGCTACTTCACTCACACGGACGTGTTGCCGAAGTTCATCGACGGCGAGGTGCTGTCCGTCGAGATCGAGGAAGCGGACGGAACGACCGATCAGCGTTAGCTCAGCCGGTCCAGCGCGGAACTGAACGCGTCCGGCGGGATGAGCACGCCGCCGCTGAAAGGGTTCTGCAACTGGTAGATCGCGAACAGCAGCAGGACCAGGGTCGAGCTCAGCGTGATCGTGATCAGCAGTTGCGAGGTCAGGGTGGGCCCGCCGAACAGGTACGGGAACAGCAGCGAGAGCCCGGTGCCGATCAGCAGCGCGAGCCACACGACCGGGTTGACCCCGTTGTCCGCCGCGTCCAGCCGTTCCTGCCTGGCCTGGTAGACCTCCCACAGCTGGTTCGCCGCCTCGGCCTTGCGGTCCTCCTGCCAGGCACCGTTCGGCGCCGCCGTCGAGATCGCGTCCCTGAGCTGGTTCAACGTGGCCCAGCCCTGGTTGCCGATCTCTTCGCCGTCGCGCATGCGAGGCCACTCGTCGTCGACGACGGTCGACACGTAGTCGCGGATCAACTGGTCGACCTGCGACTTCACGGGGTCCGGCAGCGAGTCCGACGACCAGTCGACGGCGACCAGCGCGTTGGCCTCCTTCTGCACCTGTTCCTCGGCGCCGTTCGCCGAGTCGAACAGGGAGATGAGGATGAACGCGGCGAGCACCGCGTGCAGACCGGCGACGATGCTGAACACCGATCCGCCCGCGCCGAGGTTCTTCTCGCCCACTTCCTCCGAGCCGAACCGGCGGGTGATGACGACGAGAACGGCGGAGATGGCTGCGGCACCGAGAACCCAGAGCGTGCCGCTGAGGTAAATGCTCAATTCGGCTCCTTTCTGGTGTGGGATTAGACCACGGTCTACTGTGACCGGTACAGCACGGTCTGGTTGACGAGTAATGGTCAGGTGGGAATGCGCGGCAACAGCACAAATACCCGGTTGTCGTATTGGGTTACTCCATACCGGTGGCGGCGGGATTCGCTCGCGTTGGGCGCGGTCTCCTCGCTATTGGTGCTTTCCACGCCGTTCACCAGCGCCGTTGCTCAAGCTGCGCCGCCGAACTGTGACGCTTATCAAGTACGTTCATCCCATCGTGGACACTTTTCGATGTTCACGAAAGTGGACGCGTCATCCGGTGGGGTGACGGAAGTGGCCCGCCTGGACTACGCGGTGAATGCACTGGGGTACTCGCCGGCGCTGGGCCGTCTGGTCGGACTCACGTCCAAGGGCCACCGCTGGTGGAAGAACCCGTCGCACGTCGTGCTGATCGACACCAGGGGAGTGGTCAACGACCTCGGACCTGTTGACGCGCACTGGTTCCGCACCGACGACGTGTCGGCGGGCGCGGTCGTCGGCACCAAGTTCTACGTGCGTGACCACGCCCGGCTGCACGCCATCGACATCGACCCGGACAGCCCGTCGTATCTGAAGATCGTGCGCACCGTGGTGCTGGACTGGCCCGCCCTGACGCTCGACGACTTCACCGCCGACCCGGCGAGCGGGAAGCTGACCGGGGTGTCGGCCGCGGGCTGGGGGCCGGGCGAGGTCGTGTCGTTCGACCCGATGACCGGGCGGGTGTTGGCCAAGGCGGAGATCGCCGAACTGCCCGGCAGGTCCACGTACGGCGCCGTGCTGATCGACTCGGCCGGCACCGTCTACGCCATCAACAACGGTTACAAGGGTCGCAGCCGCGTCTACCGCATCACGGGCACCACGGCAGCGGAACTCTCGACCGGCCCGCAGATGGGCATGATCGACGCGGCGGGCTGTCTGCCGAACCCGATGCCGCCGCGCGTCGAACCTCCCGCACCCCGCCCCGAGGTACCGGCGCCACTGCCACCGCCTGCTCCTCCCGCGCCGGTTCCCGCCCCGGCTCCGGCGCCCGCACCGGTCGTGCCGCCGCCCTCGCCCATCGCGGCCACACCGCCGCCCGTCGCACCGCAGCAACCGATGCCGGTGCGTGCCGCGCGTCAGAAACCCGAGCCTCGCAAGGAACTCGCACTCGACCCGGAGACGACGCCGATGACCAAGTCCCGCAAGTGGGCGATGGTCACCGTCATCCTCGTGATGCTCGGCGCCGGCGCGGCCGCCGCTCGGGCCCGGGGTTAGGACGCGGCTTAATTCGGTTGGCACGAGGCTGCGGCCTCGCTAGCGTTGCGGACATGCTCTTCATCTGATGAAGCCCCGCAGCGCTCTCGACGCTGCCCTTCGCGACCTCGTCGTCGCGCGCGTCTCCGGTGACCCATGCGCGGGTCCATCTCTCACGGCCGTCTTTCGCCGTGCCCTTTGCACGCCCTCTTCGCGAGGAGGCTTTCGCATGCCTGACACCACCCAACCCCAGCCCGAGCCGGGCAACCGTGCCGCGCGACGTGCGCAGAAGCGGGGCAAGCAGGACCAGAACACGCACTTCCAGTTGCCGCAGCAGCGTGTGCCGTTGGTCCATCCGCGCCAGTTCGCGACCCGTCGCCGCGGAGGATCCGCGTAGCCGACGCCGAACCAGGCGCGACACCGGCAGGGGACGTGGCCGAACGGCTACGTCCCCTGCTCCCTTCGTGGGCTTGATCTCCCGTTCTGTCCGGATCCGATCTAGCCTGAGTTGCTACCGGACCGACAGGATCGGAGGCGCCAGGTGAGGATCGCTGACGTTTTGCGGACCAAGGGATCGGCGGTCGCGACAATCGACCCGGACGTCCCGGTGTCCGAACTGCTCAGAGCGCTCGCCGAACACAACATCGGCGCGATCGTCGTCGTCGGTTCGTCCGGCGTGGCGGGGATCGTGTCGGAGCGCGACGTGGTGCGCCGGCTGCACGAGGTCGGCGTCGAACTGCTGTCTTCTCCCGTGTCGGCGATCATGACCGCCGACGTCTTCACCTGTTCGCCGTCGGACACGGTGGACAGCCTCACGGTCGTGATGACCGAGCGGCGCTTCCGCCACGTGCCCGTGCTGTCCGACGGGCAACTGGTCGGGATCGTCAGCATCGGCGACGTGGTGAAGAGCCGGATCGGTCAGCTCGAACAATCGCAGGACCAGTTGCAGGCCTACATCTCCCAAGGCTGACCGGCGGCGGACCGGAAACGCCTCAGTACGCTGGCTCGGGTGAAACCTTCTCCTGACCGGCCCGAACTCGTCCCAGAACTGGTGGAGGTCGCACCAGGGGTCCACGCCTACATCCAGCCCGACGGGTCCTGGATGATCAACAACACCGGTGTCGTCGTCGGCTCGGACGACACGCTGCTGCTCGTGGACACCACGTCCACCGAGGCCCGCAACCGCGCGTTGCTCGCCTCGGTGGCATCGGTGTCCGCCGCCGCTCCCAGCTACGTGATCAACACCCACCACCACGGTGACCACACCTTCGGTAACTGGCTCGTGCCGCCCTCGACGGTGATCGTCGGCCATGAGGCGTGCCGCGAAGAGGTGCTCGCCGCCGGTCTGATCGCCGCGCAGGTCCTGACCGGCCCGGACTACGGCCACATCGAGGTTCGCCCGCCGTCCCTCACATACAGCACTTCTTTGACGCTGCACCTGGGCACGCGCGTGGTCGAACTGCACCACCCCGGCCCAGCGCACACCCGCGGCGACACCGTCGCGTGGCTCCCGGCCGAGCGCGTCCTGTTCACCGGCGACCTGGTCTTCGCGGGCGGCCAGCCGTTCCTCGCGGAGGGCAGCATCCATGGCTACCTGTCAGCACTCGAGTTCCTGCGCGCGTTCAACGCCGACGTGATCGTCCCCGGTCACGGTCCGCTACTGCGAGGCCCCGAAATCGCCCGCGTTCTCGATGACCTGGTCGCCTACACGACCTACCTCTCAGACCTGGCCAAGTCCGGCCATGCCGCCGGCAAGACCCCGATGGAAGTCGTCCGGGAGGCGGGGGAGTCGCGCTTCTCGTCGTGGCAGGAGTCCGAACGCCTGGTCGGCAACCTCCACCGCGCCTACCACGAACTGGACGGCAAACCGCTCTCCGAGCGCCTCGAACTGCCTCGCGTCTGGATGGACATGATGGAGCTCCACGGCGGCCCCATCGCCTGCCACGCCTGACGCCCACCCAATATATTGCTTCCTTCAGGGCTCTGAGCTGCTGCTTAGCAATGGCTCTTTGGACGTCGACGTCCGAAGAGTCATTGCTAAACCAGGTTTCACGTTTTAGACGGCCCACATGAAGGCGCGCATGATCGCGTACTGGAACCTCAGCGCGGCGCCGACATCACCGGACTCCACGACCTGCTTGAGTGCGGCGAGGATGCCCTTCCAGGTCGCGTCGACCTTGTCGAGCCGCTTGACGCCCTCGGGCCAACCGGAGTTACGCAGCGTCACCCGCGTGCCGCCGTCGACCTCTTCAAGTTCCCACGAGACGACGGTCCACGGATCGTCGCGCATGGTGAGCCGCTGGGTGTGGGAGAGCAGTCTGGGCGGGTTGACCTCGACGACGCGGCCGATGACGAAGACCCGCTTGCCATCGGTGGACCGGTAGTACAGCGGCGCGCCTGGTTCGAGCGCGGAGTCGAGAAACGCGTCCATCATCGCGCGCTGCTTGCCGTCGAGTTTGGTGATCTCCGCCCACACCTTCTCGATGGGTACGGCGATCACGATGCTGTGCAACAGCTCGGTACCAGGTTCAGCCAACGTGCTCATCCTCCTGTCCGGCGCTCTCGACCGTGAGCTTCAAGCCGACCAGCGCCGCTGCCCAGTTCTCCTCGTAGTGCGCGACCCACCGCTGGTGGATCTGCTGGATGGGCACGGGATTCAGGTGGTTGACCCGCTTCCGGCCCCGCGGCTCCACGAGCACCAGATCGGCCTCGCGGAGCACACCGAGGTGCTGCATGACGACGTGCCGGCTGGTCTCCAACGCCTCGACCAGTTCGCCCGTGGTGCGCGGTCCCGTGCGCAGAACGTCGAGAATCGCGCGCCTCAGGGATTCGCGAGGGCGCGCCAGATGGCGTCATCATCATGTGGCAGCTTCATTACGTAAGCTTTTAACACCTGTGAACCGAGGTTTCGAGCTCGGAACGGCAACATCGGCAGGTGACTCTCAACGACACACTTCGGCCGCACGCGGGAACCCGCTAGCTGCTGCTCCGCGACCTCAAGGCCTATAAGTTCGAAGCATGCTGCACGACGTCGCCGACGCCACGCACCGATATATTGGCTTGCTCGCCGCTGACCAGCGCGAACACGCGATTCGCGCGATCACCGACGACGACCTGAGGCACCGCTGGGCGTACACACCCGGTACACGCCCAGGACTCGCGCTAGGCGAGCTTCGGCGAGAGCAGCGCAAGGCGGTGCACGGCATGCTCGCGACAGTGCTCAGCCCGCATGCTTATGCCCAGGCCGCAGCGGTGATGGCATTGGAAGACGTGCTCGACCACCGCGAAGGCGGGCACCGCGATCGACATAACGGCGACTTCTGGACCGTGCTCTTCGGCACGCCCGGTGGTGACGACCCGTGGGGTTGGCGAGTCGAGGGACACCACCTGTCGGTGAACGTCGTCATCGCCGACGGCCGCGTTTCGGCGACACCGTTCTTCCTCGGCGCGAACCCGGCCCGTGTCACCTACCGCGGGCGCGTCGTGGGCCAGCCACTGCGACTGGAGGAGGAACTCGCCCGCGAACTCCTGGACCGCATGGGCCCGACCGCGCGCCGCCTGGCCGTCGTCTCGGACACCGCTCCGCACGACATCCGCAGCGGCAACTCGCCGCGAACCAGCCCGTTTGAACCGATCGGCGTGACGCCGGCTCAGCTCGGCAAACCCGCGGCGGAGCTGCTCGTCGACATCGTCCGCTTCTACCTCGACCGGCTCTCCTACGAACTGGCCGACGAGGAGTTCGCCCAGATCGACCCGGAGCGCCTGCACTTCTCGTGGGAAGGCTCCCTGCGCCGAGGCGAAGGCCACTACTACCGCGTTCAAGGCCCGGACCTGCTCATCGAGTACGACAACACGGCCAACGAGGCCAACCACGTCCACACTGTCTGGCGTCGCCATTCAGGTGACTTCGGCGATGACCTCCTCGCCGCCCACTACGACGCGTCACGGCACACTGTCGTCCGTGGAGTGGCCCAGAACGGTTGACGACGCCGTCGCGATGCAAGAACGCCTGCGCACCCAGGTGATCACCGAAAGCGCCCCTGACCTGCAGATAGACACCGTCGCAGGCCTGGACGTCGGCTACCGTAGCAATGACTCGGTTGCGGGCGTTTGTGTGGTGTTCGATGCAAAAACGCTGGCCATCCTCGACGAGGTCATCGTCGAGGACACGACGGACTTCCCCTATATCGCGGGGCTGTTCGCGTTCCGCGAGATGCCGGTCCTGCTGCGGGCCCTCGATCAGGTGACCGTCGCACCCGACCTGTTGGTCGCGGACGGTCAGGGCCTCGCGCACCCGCGCAGGTTCGGCCTGGCGTGCCACCTCGGCGTGCACACGGGCATCCCGAGCGTCGGTGTCGCGAAGAACCCGATGGGCGCGTTCGAGCAGCCCGGCCATGCCCGCGGTTCGATGAGCGACCTCGTCATGGACGGTGACGACGGCGACGAGGTCGTCGGCAGAGCCCTGCGCACGCAGGATGGCGTGAAGCCCGTCTTCGTGTCGATCGGCCACAAGATCGACTTGGACCGGGCATGTGCGGAGGTGTTGCGGCTGGCCCCGCGCTACCGGCTGCCCGAGACGACCCGCCGCGCCGACACGCTCACTCGGCAGGTTGCTTCGTCGGGGTGAAGCTCAGCAGCACGAGCAGGATCGCACCGCAGACCAGCGCGATGTCCGCGACGTTGCCGACGAACCAGCCGTTGTAGTCGAGGAAGTCGACGACGTGCCCGCGCGCGAAGCCCGGCGGCCGGAACAGCCGGTCGAGCAGGTGCGTCGTCGCGCCGCCCAGCATCAACGCGAGCGCGGCCGCCCGCAGCCTCGTCTGCGGCTGCATGCCGTACCGCGCGAGCATCACGACGGCGACGGCCGCGACGATGGTGAAGATCCACGTCGACCCCGCACCGATCGAGAACGCTGCGCCGGGGTTGTAGAGGAGCCTGAGCTGCAGGAACTCCCCGAGCACGGGGATGGGCGCGCGGCCGGTCAGCGCGTTCTCGGCCCAGAACTTCGTGGCCTGGTCCAGCAGCAGCACGAGCACGGCGATGCCCATGACGAGTGGCACGCGGCGAGAGGTGGTGGTGTCCATTTGCGGACGAGCGTAGTTAAGAACACCGCCACTCGGCATCAGACCCTCGTCACTCCTTGAACGCTGCGAGGTCGTCAACGTCGATCGCCGCGCGAAACTGCTCGTCCAGCGTCCCCGATCGCTCGCGATGTCTTCCGCCACGATGCGCTCCACAGACAGGAACGAGACATCCACTGAGTTGCCGCAAGAGGTGGGCGTCCACGATCTCAGAACGTGGCGCGGAAGACTCCGGACAGGAGCGGATGCGCGTCGACGATCTTGCGGGCGATGTTCACGGAGTCAACGAGCGGATGCAGCGCCAACGCTTTCACCGCATGTGCGCGTTCACCGCTGATGGCGGCTTTGATGGTGGCGCGTTCGACGACCTTGAGTGCGGTGACGAGTCCGACGCCCTCATCCGGCACCTGGCTGACCGAGACGGGCCGCGCGCCGTTCGCATCCACAAGGCTCGGCACCTCGATGATGGCGTCCGCGTCCAGACAGGCCAGCGTCGTCTTGTTGGGCACGTTGAGGATCAAGGTGGCTCGGTTGTCGGACGCGATGGCGTGCATCAGGTCCAGGGCGACCCGCTCGTAGCCTCCGCCGTCGAGGTCGTCGCTGTCGCGTTCGTCCTCGCGGGTCTCGGCCATGTACGTCTGCTCGCGTTCGAGGCGGGTCCGTTCCCAGTTCTCCCAAGAAGGAGCCGCGTAGAACCGCTTCTGCTGTTCCTGGAGGAACGCCCCGCGCGAGGCGCCGGACTCCACTGCCTCACGCGTGAAGTAGTAGTAGTGCAGGTACTCGTTCGGAATGGCACCCAGCGTCCGCAGCCACTCCGAGCCGAAGAGCTTGCCCTCCTCGAACGACTCGAGCCGCTCGGTGTCCGCGAGCAGGTCCGGCAGCACGTCCCGCCCGTGCACGTGGACACCCCGCAGCCAGCCGAGGTGGTTGAGACCGGCGTAGTCGAGCCACGCGTCTGCGAGATCGGCGCCGACCGCCCGCGCGACCCGCTTCCCGAGGCCGACCGGAGAGTCGCAGATGCCGATGACGCGACTGCCGAGGTGTGCCGCCATCGCCTCGGTGACCATGCCGGCGGGATTCGTGAAGTTGATGACCCATGCGTCCGGCGCGTGCACTGATATGCGGCGCGCGATGTCGAGCGCAACGGGCACGGTACGCAGACCGTATGCAACGCCGCCAGCGCCAACGGTCTCCTGCCCGAGCACGCCGCAGCCTGCCGCGACGCTCTCGTCGGCCGCGCGTCCGTCTAGCCCGCCGACGCGGATCGCGGAGAACACGAAGTCCGCCCCGCGCAACGTCTCGTCGAGGTCGGTCGACGTCGTCACGGCCGGCGCATGCGCTGTGCCGGTCGCGAGTTCGGCGAGAACGCCTCCGATCGCGGACAGCCGGGCAGCGTCGAGATCGTGCAGCACGACCTCCGTCACGCGACCGGGCGAGTGATCGGCGAGCAACGCGCGATAGACGAGCGGCACGCGGAAGCCGCCCCCGCCGAGGATGACCAGCTTCATGCCTTCACCACATCCATTCAGGCCTCTTCCGCAGTGGCGGCCGCTTCGCTGAATCCTACATTTCCAGGTGCGGTCGACGACGAATTGCCGGAGGTTTGGCAGTCAATCCGCTGTTGAAAGGGTGCGGAGCCTGCGAACGCTCTTCGGGGCCGCTGACCAGGGCGATCACCTTCATCGCGGGCTCTCGCAAAGGGTGCCGCGCGCGACTGAAGTGTGATACAAAGAATGGCTTTGGATTTTCGGAATGAATCTTCCGGGAAGATAAGAGGATTGTATCACAGGGGGCAAGGTGTTGGCGAGCGAACAGGCACGGATCACCTCTCTGTATGAAAGGCTCGACAAAGAACGGAACAAAGCGGCTGCCGGTCTTGCGGCCGCACTGCGGGACACCGTCACCCCGCGACTGGACCGGGAGGCCTCCGTCGAGGTGCTCACGAGGGAACTGGGGAAGTACCGCGCGGCCGAGGTGGGACTGTGCTTCGGCCGCATCGACTCGGAGAACGGCGACTGCACCTACATCGGACGGATCGGACTGTTCGACGACGACTTCGAACCACTGTTGCTGGACTGGCGCGCGCCCGCGGCGCGTCCGTTCTACACGGCGACCGCCGCGAACCCGGAGGGTGTCGTACTGCGGCGGCACTTCCGGGTTCGTCACCGGGAGCTGTGCGACTTCCACGACGACGAACTGCTGACCGACACGGCCGCACTGCTCGACGCCCTCAACGCACCGCGGACCGCGACGATGCGCGACATCGTCTCGACCATCCAGGCCGAGCAGGACGAGATCATCCGCTACTCGGGGCCCAGCGTGCTGGTGATCGAAGGGGGGCCGGGGACGGGCAAGACCGCCGTGGCTCTGCACCGCGTGGCATACCTGCTGTATACGCGCCGTGAACGCCTGTCGCGCCACGGAGTGCTGATCGTCGGCCCGAACACCGGCTTCCTCCGCTACGTCGGCGACGTCCTGCCGTCTCTGGGGGAGACCGACGTCGTGTTCGCGACACCCGGAGAGCTGTATCCCGGCGTCGTCACCGACGTCGAGGACACCCCGGCGTTGCAACGGCTGAAGGGCGACACATCAGTTCTGGACCTGCTGGCCGTCGCCGTCGCCGACCGGCAGGAACTTCCCGACGAGCCCATCGAGATCGAGCTGGAGGACGTCGTCGTCCCGCTCGACGCGCACGTCGCCGCCGTCGCGCGGGAGAAGACGCGCTACTACGGACTGCCGCACAACGCCGCGCGCAAGTACTTCTTCCTCGCGCTCGCCGAGGAACTCGTCGCGCCGGCGATGCGGCTGATCGGCGTCGACTGGCCGGAGATCGAGGAGGACGTCCGCCACGAACTCCGGCACAGCCCCGCGTTGCGCGACGCCGTCGACAGGTTGTGGCCGCTGCTCACACCGGAGCAGTTGCTCGCCGACCTGTACGACGGCCGCTGTTTCCGGATCGGCGCACCGGAACTGCACCGGCCCGACGCCGAAGCGTGGACGGTGTCCGACGTGCCGTTGCTGGACGAGCTCGCCGACCTGCTCGGGTCCGACGGAGCCGCGGAGCGCGCGGCGAGACGAGAAGAGGAGGAACAGCTCGAATACGCGCGCGGCGTCATGGACGTCCTGTCGATCGACAGGCGCGCGGACTCCGACGAGTACATCGTCACGGACTTCGTCAACGCCGAGGTGCTGGCCGCCCGGCACGAGGCCCGGGACCAGCGCACCCTCGCCGAGCGAGCCGCCGGCGACCGCACGTGGACCTATGGCCACCTCGTCGTGGACGAGGCACAGGAACTGTCCGCGATGGACTGGCGTGTGCTCCTGCGCCGCTGCCCGAACAGGTCCATGACCGTCGTCGGCGACCTGGCCCAGCGCCAGGCGGCCGGCGGCGTCCGGAGCTGGGGATCGGTGTTCGACCGGTTCACCTACCGCAGGCTGGAGGTCAACTACCGCACCCCCGGCGAGATCATGGCCGTCGCCACCCCGGTCCTGAAGCTCGTCGACCCGGACGCGTCGGCGCCGGTGTCGGTGCGCAAGGCCGGAGTACGTCCGTGGGCCCGCCGCGTAACTGATGTATCGGCGGCCGTACGCGACGAACTCGACGCGCACGCTGATGCGTGCAACGAACGCACGATCGCCGTCATCGGCGAAGGCTGGATGCCGCCGAGAGCGGCGAAGGGCTTGGAGTTCGACGTCGTCCTCGTCGTCGAACCGCAACGCATGTCGCCCAGCGAGCTGTACGTGGCGCTGACAAGGGCGACGCAACGGCTCGGCGTCCTGCACACCGAGCCGTTGCCACGTCACCTACGAGGTCTCCTCTGAGACCCACGTGAGGTAGTCGTCGTTGCCCCCGATGACGGGGGTGACGACGACCTCTGGCACGTCGTAGTCGTGATTCGCCTTGATGTGCGCGACGAGCTGGTCGGCGCGGGTGGCAGACGTCTTCACGACGCACTGCCATTCGTCGTCGACGCGCACCTCGCCGTCCCACCGGTAGACGCTGCGGATCGGCACGATCTGTACGCACGCGCCAAGTCTCGCCTCGACGACGCCTTTCGCCAGGGCCTCGGCAGCCTCGGCAGAGCCGACCGTCGTCGTCACCACACTCGTACCACTCACAGGGCGTCGATCTCCTTCAGCAGTTGGTCCTTCAGTTCGGCGGGTGCGTACGACGACCGCACGGCCGCCCGTGCGAGGCCGGCGAGTTCGTCGCGGCCGAACCCGAAGCGCTCGTGGCACAGCAGGTACTCGCGGTCGAGATCGGTGTGGAACATGCCGGGGTCGTCGGTGCTGATCGTCACCGGCACGCCGGCCTCCACGAGCCGCGGCAACGGATGCTCGTCCAGCGACATCACCGCACCCGTGCGGATGTTCGACGTCGGGCACACCTCCACCACGATGCTCTCGTCGACGAGGTGCCGCACCAGGTCCGGATCCTGCACAGCGCTGACGCCGTGCCCGATCCGTTCGGCACGCAGATCGCGAAGCGCGGCCCAGATCTCGCTGGGCGGCGTCGTCTCACCGGCGTGCGGCACCATGTGCAGCCCGGCGTCGCGCGCCATCGCGAACGCCTCGCGGAACTTCGCCCTCGGCGAGTCCGACTCGAATCCGCCCAGCCCGAACCCGACCAACCCCTCGGGCCGGTACTCGGTCGCGAACCGCGCACTAGTCATGCCCCAGTCGCGGTCCCAGGTGCCGGGAACGTCGAAGATCCACTGCAACGTCACGCCGTGCACGGCGAGCGCCTCGTCGCGGCCTGCCTTCAACGCCTCGACGAGTTCGTCGGGCTCGATGCCCGCTCGCAGGTGGCTGGTCGCGCTGATCGTCAGCTCTGCGTATCGGACATTGGTCCGTGCGGCGTCACGCGCGTATCCGACGACGAGCGTGCGGACGTCCTCGCCAGTGGTGACGAGGTCGTTGATGATGCCGTACACGGTAATGAAGTGGCGGAAGTCCCTGAACTCGTAGAACTTCCGCAAAGCGGCCTCGTCGGCAGGCACTCGCCCACCGGGGTGGTTGCGCGCGAGGGCGAGAACGGTGTCGACGGAAGCCGCGCCCACGAGGTGGACGTGCAGTTCGGCCTTCGGCAACGCGTGGACGAAGTCGGAAATGTGCACGGTCCATGCTCTCAGGTCAAGGGCCGTTCGACGGGTGACATGTCTTGCAGTCAAAGGAGAGGGTGCAGGGCGATCCCTGTCTCTGGCTTCCGCATTGGGGGTGCCTCGTGAGGGGCGCACGAAGAGTTGCACTGCTGACAGCGGTGCTGGTTCTGCCATTCCTGCCCACGACAGCCCAAGCCGCCGAAGGGCCGGTGTTCAAGGACGGCGAGGCGCAACCCGTCTTCGATCCGAAGGACGTGGTCAAGGAGAGCCTCTGGGTCCGGGCACCGGTCGACAGTGACCGCGACGGCAAGGACGACGAGGTCTACACCGAGGTCGTCCGGCCACGCGCCACCGAACGAGGTCTCAAGGTCCCCGTCGTCTACATGGTCAGCCCGTACTTCTCCGGCGGTAACGACGTTGCCAACCACAACGTCGACGTCGAGCTGTACGTACCGGACAAGCGCAATGGCCGCTTGCTCAAGGCCTCCTCCGACGAACGCATCACCGCCGCCCTCGGCCCGAACCCGATCACGTCGGGTCGCTACGAGGCCTACTTCATCGCACGTGGCTACGCCGTCGTCTACGCCGAATCGCTCGGCACCGGCAAGTCGACGGGCTGCCCGACGACGGGCGACGTCAACGAAACGGTTGGGGCGCGTGTCGTCGTCGACTGGCTCAACGGCCGTGCGACCGCACGCACCGCCACGGGTGAGGCCATCAAGGCGACGTGGTCGACCGGCAAGACCGGAATGATGGGCGTCTCCTACAACGGAACGCTGCCCAACGCCGTCGCCTCGACCGGTGTGCGCGGCCTCGAAGCCATCGTGCCGATCGCCGCGATCTCCAGCTGGTACGACTACTACCGCGCGGACGGTGCCGTCGTCGCACCCGGCACGTTCCAGGGCGAGGACGCCGACGTGCTCGCCGAGTACGTCTACACGCGCGCGGACAGGGAAATCTGCAAGCCGATCATCGCCGAGATCGCGAAGGACCAGGACCGCGTCACCGGTGACTACAGCCGGTTCTGGGACAAGCGCAACTACATGAACGACGTCCGCAAGGTCCGTGCGGCCGTGCTGGCGGTGCACGGGCTCAACGACTGGAACGTCAAGATGACGCACGTCGAGCAGTGGTACTCGGCGTTGAAGAAGACCGGTGCGCCGCACAAGATCTGGCTGCACCAGTCCGGGCACACGGACGCCGACACGCTGCGTTCGGTCGAGTGGCGGCGCACGCTCAACCGCTGGTTCACCCAGTACCTCTGGGGTCACCGCAACGGCGTCGACAAGGAACCGAAGGCGACGCTGCAGCGCGAGGACAAGACGTGGGTCGACGAGAAGGACTGGCCGGCTCCCGGCACGTCCGACGTGCGGCTGAGGCTGTCCGCGGGCGGGGCCGCCAAGGGCGGCCTCGGAGTCCTGCCCGGCCGCGGTGTCGAGAAGCTGACCGACGACGCGACGAAGACGGCTGAGTCGTTGATCGACCTGGCGACCTCGCCGAACCGTCTCTCCTACACCTCGGAGCCGGCGAAGAAGCCGGTGCGGCTGTCGGGCAAGTCGACGGCGAACCTGCGGGTCGCGTTCGACCGGCCCGCGGCGAACGTGACGACGCTGCTCGTCGACCGTGCGCCGGATGGCAGGTCGCACGTCATCACGCGCGGTTCGACCGACCCGCAGAACCGGGAGCGGCCGGACAAGACGTCGCCGATCAAGCCAGGCAAGTTCTACGACGTCGCGGTGCCGATCGTGCCGGACGACTACGTCCTGCAGGCCGGTCACCGTCTCGAGTTCGTCGTGATCTCCAGTGACTACGACTACACGCTGCGCCCGCAGCCGGGTGCCGGCCTGTCGCTGGACCTCACCCGGACGTCAGTGGAGTTGCCGGTAGTCGGCGGCTGGCGCTCCGTTTTCCAGTCGTTCTGACGTGCCGCCGCGCTTCGGTCTCTCGGGGCCGAAGCGCGGCAACCTAGCACCCACCCCCGACAGAACCCCACGCCGGAACACTCCAAGATCTCAACCTGTCCACAGCCGCTGAGTTGTCCACAATCTCGCGCCGACTCGGCTCACCACCCCGGACCGCCCTCCACAGTGGGCCCATGCCCTCAACGCTCTCGAAGCCGATCCGAGTCCGTGACGCCGGCGATCTGTACGCCGCGATCCCGCACCTGATGGGGTTCCACCCGGCCGACTCGCTGGTCGTGCTGGTGCTGAAAGACCATCTGGTCAGCATGACCATGCGCGTCGACCTTCCACGCCCACGACATAGGGGCCTGCTTGCGGCCCAGTTGGAAGGTCCGCTGCAAGAACACGGCGCGTCGGAAGTGATCCTCGTCGTTGTATGCCCGCCGTCTGAGCACATGCCCGAGGAACTGCCGCACGAGCCACTGGTCACCGCCCTCAGACACCGGTTGGGTGGCGCGGGCATCGAAGTCGTCGAAGCCGTGTGGCTGCCGTCGTGCCAGAAAGACGCGCAGTGGCTGTGTTATCTCGACATCGACTGTCACGGCACATTGCCGGATCCCCAGCTGTCCGCTGTCGCCGCCGCGTCGGCACACGAAGGCAATGTGACGTTCGAGTCGCGCGCCGCCATGGCCGCGATCCTCACACTGGATCCACCTGATGCTCTGGAACGCAGATCCACGTTGCTCGACGAACTCATGACGAGCTCGCCTGACGCTGACCCGTGCACCGAACTGCGCCGGGTGAGCGACGCGATTGACGCCGTGGAGCATCGCAAGGGATCGTTGCCGGACAAGGAGATCGTCGCTCTCGCGAAGGCACTGGCGGTGCCCGAGGTGCGCGACGCGAGCATGGGGTTCGCGGCACAGCCCAGGTCCAGGCTGGCGGAACGCCTGTGGCTCGAGCTCACCAGGGCATGCCCCGCACCGGAACGAGCCGAGCCCGCGTGCCTGCTCGCGTTCTACGCCTACCAGCGCGGCGACGGCGGGATCGCGTCCATCGCGCTCGATGTGGCCGAGGAAGCCTGCCCCGGCCACACGCTCGGCAAGCTCGTCCGAGCCGTCGTCAGCGCCGCGTTCCCGCCGTCGGAGATCCGGGAGCTGTCGGTCAAGTACATGGACAGCGCCCGTGAGCTCCTCGCCGGTACTCAGAGCAGTTCGGGCCGCTCCCAGTCCTGATCCAGGACGTGCTCGGCCAGGAACGCCCACACCGTCTCGTACCAGATCCGAGAGTTCCCGGGGGTGAGGATCCAGTGATTTTCGGTCGGGTAGTAGAGGTATTTCGCATTGACCCCGTGTCGGACGAGGTCGAAGTACAGGCGATGCCCCTCACCGATGGGAACCCGGTAGTCCTTGTCTCCGTGGATGACCAGCATCGGGGTCTTGATGTCGGCTACCCGCAGGTGCGGGGAGTTCGCCAGGATCCGCTCCGGCTGGGTGAGGGGATCGCCCATCTCCCGCATCCAGAAGTAGGAGCTGTCGGTGGCGCCGGAGAAGGCGTCGAGGTGCCACAGGGACGCGTGGGTGACGATCGCGCGGAACCGGTCGGTCTGGGTGGCGATCCAGTTGGCCATGTAGCCACCGAACGACCCGCCCATCGCGGCGGTCCGGGACGCGTTGATGTCGGCACGCTCGACCGCGACGTCTGTGATGGCCATGAGGTCGGTGTAGGGCTCGGCGCCCCAACGGCCCCAGCCGGCCTTGATGAAGTCGGGCCCGTAGCCGGTCGACAGAGCGGGGTCGGGCAGCAGGACGGCGTAGCCGCGCGCGGCCATCAGCCACGGGTTCCAGCGCCAGGTCCAGCCGTTCCAGCTCATGACCGGGCCGCCGTGGACCCACAGGACCAGCGGGACGGGGGAGTCGGCGGAGGCGCCTTCCGGCAGCACCAGCCAGGAACGGACGGTCCTGCCGTCGGCGACGACCGTGGAGATCTCGGTGAGGGTGCCGGGCACCGAGGGGATGGCACCGGGCGCGCGCAGCCGTTCCGGGTCCTGATCGGCTCCGGTGGCGGCGAACCGCACTGGCTGCGGCGGGTGGTCGACCGAGTTGCGCAGCGCGTACAGCGTCTTGCTGTCCGGGCTCACGACCAGATCGCTGTAGTAACCGGAGACCGTCAGCTTCGTGATCTCGCCGGTTTCCAGGTCCAGCCGCCACAGCGGCTGGTGGCCGAGGTGACTCGCGGTGAAGAAGACCGCCGAACCGTCCGGGCTCACCACCGGGTGGTCCGGTTCCTCCTGGAAACCGGGCGCCAGTGGCGTGATCGAGTCGCCGCTCACTTCGACGCGCACCAGCTCGCGCCGGTGTGGGAAGTCCGAGGTGGACTCGCGGAACCGGATGGCGATCACGGCGGAGGAGTCGTGCGTGAACGTGGCTCCGTGGAAGGAGAAACCCTCCTCGGAGGCGATCGCCCTCGACGCACCACCGTTCGTGGCCACGATCCGCAGTTCGGTCCTGCGGCCGTAGGAGGCGCTGACGTCCACGGCGTGGCCGTAGACGGCCCATTTCCCGTCTGGGCTGAGAGCGACGTCCTCGTCGCTGAGCCTGGTCTCGGAGTCCTGGCTCAGGTCGGTGATCGTCTCGGCGGTGACGTCCGCGAGAGGGGCCGCCAGCAGCCGTGGGTAGGCCGGACCGAGGTCCGCGTCCCAGTACCGGATCGGGTACGACTCGTGCAGGATCGCTGTCACGCCGGCGTCCTCGCGGGCCTTGCGCTTGGCGTTGTCGTCGTCGCCGAACTCCGTGAAGCGGTACGCCGACGACGTGAACAGCACCGTCTCGCCGGCGGCACGCACCTGACCGACTCCGGCACCCGGTCGCAGCACCTCGGCGGCCTCACCGCGGACCGGAAGGCGCCACAGCGCCTTCTTCTCCTTGGACTCGCCCGGCTTCGCGAGCGGGTCCGGGCGGGCCGAGAGGAACAGCAGCGACCCGTCCGCCGCGAACACGGGGGAGGAGTCGCCCTTGGCGGAGCGGGTGAGCCGGACGGCCTCCCGCTCCCCGGTGGGGTCGACCTCCCAGAGAGCGCCCTGCCACGTCTTGCCGTCCGGCGCGAGCGTGGACACGACCGTGACGAGCCGGGTGCCGTCCGGGGACAGCGCGAGCGACGCGAGCCGCGCGGTGGCGTTGTAGCTCTCGAAGGAGGCGAAGTCGGTCATCCCGGCTCAGGCCTCGTGCCGGGCGCGGGTGAACTCCCACGCGTCGCGGACGATGCCGGTGATGTCGGCGCGTTCGGGCTTCCACCCGAGGTCGGCGCGAGCCCGCTCGGCGGAGGCGACCAGCACGGCCGGGTCGCCGGCGCGCCGGGGGGCGACGACGGCGGGGATCGGGTGGCCGGTGACCTCGCGGCAGGTGTCGATGACCTGCTTGACCGAGAAGCCGGTGCCGTTGCCCAGGTTGTAGATCCGGTGCTCGCCGGCGGTGGCGTTCTCGAGCGCGAGGAGGTGGGCGTCGGCGAGGTCCAGGACGTGGATGTAGTCGCGGACGCAGGTGCCGTCCTCGGTGGGCCAGTCCTCGCCGTAGATCGAGATGTGCTCGCGCTGCCCGAGCGCGACCTGCAGCACGAGCGGGATGAGATGGGTTTCGGTCGCGTGCCGCTCGCCGATGCCGCCGTAGGCGCCGGCGACGTTGAAGTACCGCAGGCTCGTCGCCGCCAGGCCGTGCGCGGCGGCGTACGACGTGATCGCGTGGTCGATGGCCAGCTTGGTGGCGCCGTAGGTGTTGGTGGGCGCGGTCGGGGCGGTCTCGGGGATCGGCACCTCCCGCGGCTCGCCGTACGTCGCGGCAGTCGAGGAGAAGACGAGCTTCGGCGTGCCGTGCTCCTTCATCGCGTCGAGGAGACGGATCGCGGTAAGGACGTTGCCGGTCCAATACTTGCCTGGGTCCTGCATGGATTCGCCCACGAGGGACTTCGCCGCGAAGTGCAGAACGCCGTCGAACCCTTCAGCGAGGACATCGCCGATCACCTCGGCGATGTCACCCCGGATGAAGCGCGCTCCCGCGGGGACGGCGTCCTCGTGGCCGGTGGAGAGGTCGTCGAGGACGACCACCTCGTGCCCGGCTTCGAGCAACCTGGCAGCGCACACACTGCCGACGTATCCGGCCCCGCCCGTGACGAGCAGCTTCACCACAGTCCTCGCATTCCTGATCAAGATCGTTCTTGGCTACCGGTCCCTGCCCGCGCCCGCGGACGGAACCGCCGTGAAGAGCCTCGGCCGCGTGAGCGAGCGCGAAGCGAAGCCGGCGAGCACGGACCGCTCGACCTCGTCGTGCCGTTCGACGGGCACGAGGGCGATGGCCGAGCCACCGAAACCACCGCCGACCATCCGGGCGCCCAGAGCACCGGCCGCCATCGCGGAGTCGACGGCGACGTCGAGCTCGAGGCACGAGACCCGGTAGTCGTCCCGGAGGCTCGCGTGGGAGCCCGAGAGGAGAGGCCCGACCTCGGCGAGCCGGCCCGCACGGAGCAGCTCGACGGTGCGCAGGACCCTGTCGTTCTCGGTCACGACGTGCCGCACCAGCGGACGCAGCTCTTCGGGCAGCCTGACGAGCGTCTGGTCGAGCTCGGCGATGTCGACGTCACGCAGGGCGGGGATGCCGAGGATGCCGGCGGCGCGCTCGCACCCCGCCCGGCGGGCGCCGTAGCCGCCGTCGACGAGGGCGTGGCTGGCGCGGGTGTCGATGACGAGGACCTCGAGCCCGCTGGCGGCCGCGTCGAACGCGACCTGCTCCGGCTTGCCGGAGCGCACGTCGTAAAACAGGGCGTGCGCTTCGATGCAGCACAGCGACGCCGTCTGGTCCAGGATGCCGGTCGGTGCGCCCACGAAGTCGTTCTCGGAGCGCTGCACCCAGCGCGCGATGTCCGCCCGCTCGGCGTCGACGCCGGCGAGACCGAGCAGCGCGAGCGCGACAGCGCACTCGAGGGCGTGCGAGGACGACAGGCCGGCGCCGGCGGGCACGTCGCCCGCGATGACGAGGTCCGCCCCGCCGGTGACGGCGATCCCCTGCTCTCTAAGGGCCCAGGCGACGCCACCGGGGTACGCGGCCCACCCCTTGACGGTGCCGGGGACTAGGTCCGCGACCACGACCGGGTCCGCTTCCTGCAGCCCGCCGTCGTCGCCCATCGTGCTGACGGTCATGACACCGTCGGCACGGGGCGACGCCGCCACCGCGATGCGGTGGGGCAACGCGAACGGCAGCACGTAGCCGTCGTTGTAATCGGTGTGCTCGCCGATGAGGTTGACGCGGCCCGGGGCCGACCAGACCCCACCGGGCGCGCGTCCGTGCAGGCGCTGGAACGCCTCGGCCGCCTTCGCCGCCGGTGTCGTCGCCTGGGTCACCGGGCGAGCACCATGACGGCGTGGGCGACCGCGGGGTCGAGCTCTGCCGCGGTGCCGTTGCCGCCGCGCACGTGGATGACCTTGGCGCCACCGAGCGCCTCGACCTCCACGGTGCCGCCCGGTACGACGCCGGCGGCCTTGAGCTCGGCCATCAGGTCGGGGTCGAGCTGGACGTGCTCGGCGATGCGGCGCACCTCGACGCGGCCGCCACCGCGGCGGGCCACCTCGTCCACGCGTACCAGGTCCGCCTCGGCGGGCGGGGCGGGCTCGCCGTCGCCCAGCTTGTCGAGGCCGGGGATCGGGTTGCCGTAGGGCGAGGTGGTGGGGTTGCCGAGCAGCTTGATGAGCTTGCGCTCGACCGCCTCGCTCATCACGTGCTCCCAGCGGCATGCCTCGCTGTGCACGTGCTCCCACTCGAGCCCGATGATGTCCACGAGGAGGCGCTCGGCGAGCCGGTGCTTGCGCATGACGGCGATCGCGAGGTTGCGGCCCTGCTCGGTGAGCTCGAGGTGGCGGTCCTCCGCCACGATCACTAGGCCGTCGCGTTCCATACGGCCGACGGTCTGGCTCACCGTCGGTCCACTTTGGCCGAGACGCTCGGCGATGCGGGCGCGCAGAGGCACCACGCCCTCTTCTTCGAGCTCGTAGATCGTGCGGAGATACATCTCCGTGGTGTCGATGAGGTCGTTCACACCCGCTCCCCTTCGTATGGTGTCGATGGTAGTCGTGCCGGGGGACACAGGTGTCCGCGCGGGTGCAGGATGTGAGCCGTGCATCCCTTGATCACTCCTGAGGCCCTCGCCGATGCGCTGAGTGCGCGTTCGGCCACCGTCGTGCTGGACGTCCGGTGGCGTCTCGGCGGACCACCCGGACGCCAAGACTACGAGGTCAGCCACGTTCCCGGCGCGGTGTACTTGGATCTGGACACCGAACTGTCCGCCGCCCCCGGTACCGGGGGTCGTCATCCGTTGCCGGAACCGGAGCGGTTGCAGCAGGTGCTGCGCGCGGCAGGGGTGCGTGAGGGTGTTCAGGTCGTGGCGTACGACGCGGGGGACGGGTCGGTCGCCGCACGGGTCTGGTGGCTGCTGCGGTGGTCAGGGTTCGGCGAGGTCGCGGTGCTGGACGGCGGGTTCGCCGCGTGGGAGGCCGCCGGGCTGCCGGTGACCGCCGAGGTGCCGGCGCCGCTGACGGGGGATGCCGCCGGTGACGTGGTGGTGCGGCCCGGGCAGATGCCCGTGCTCGATGCGGACGAGGCAGTGGCGCTCGCTCAGGACGGCGTGCTGCTCGACGCCCGGGCGGCGGCCCGGTACCGCGGCGAGACCGAGCCGGTCGACCCCAAGGCCGGGCACATCCCGGGTGCGCTCAACGCGCCGACCACCGGGCACGTCGGAGCGGACGGGCGGTGGCTCGGGCCGGAGGAGCTGGCCGCGCGGTTCGCCGGGCTCGGGGTGTCGGGTGATGTGGCTGTTGGTGCCTACTGCGGGTCCGGGGTGACCGCTTCGTCCGTGGTGCTCGCGCTGGAGGTCGCGGGGGTCACGTCGGCCGAGAAGCCGGCGGCGTTGTACGCCGGGTCGTGGTCCAACTGGTGTGCGCTGGACCGAGAGGTCGCGACCGGCGGCTGACAGGCCCGGCGGGGCAGGACGCTCGTGTCAGGCGCCGGGGATTCGGTTGAAGCCCTCGGTGGCGAGCTTCAGGGCCGTCGCGCAGGTGTCCATCTCCTCGATCGCGAGGACGTTCACCGAGAAGGCCGAGGTGATGACGGTCGGGTCGTCGGTCAGCATGACGGTGACCTGGCAGTCCTCCTTGGAGGCGCTGACCTGCCACGCGGTGTTGCCGCCGATCTCGATCTGCTTCTTCTCGCCTTCCTGGTCCACCGCGTCGGGGACGGTGACCATCTGGGTGATGACGGTCGACGGGCCGGTGGTGGTGTGGATGCAGCCGCCGTCCGCCGAGGACTTGCCGCCCGTGGCCGCCTCGATGTCCGCCGTCTTGAGGACGCCGCAGGTCTCGAGGCCGGTGGCCTTCTTCTTGGTGGTGATCTTCACATCGCCCTGCTTCTGCGGGGCAGGGTCCGCCGGCTTCGAGGGCGCGGTGCTGGTGGGTGGCTTTTTCGAAGGCGTGGTGGGGTCCGCGGGTTCTTGGGTCGCGTTGGCGTCGGCCCTGGCCTGGCCCTTGACCTGTTCGGCGCAGCCCGAGACGGCGGCGAGGGTCAGGCCCAGTGCGAGGAGGACGGCCGCTGGTCGCAGGTGCATGTCGCCTCTGACCCCTGTTCGGTGAGATCGGTTCCGGGCTCGCGACTGTAGGTTGCTGGGCATGGGTAAGCCAGCCGCTGTTGTCTGGGACAGGTCCTTCCTGGGGTACGACCTCGGTGGCGACCATCCGCTGAATCCGGTGCGGCTCGATCTGACCATCAGGCTCGCCACGGCGCTCGGGGTGCTCGACGGCATCGAGATGCGGGTGCCCGAGCCGGCCGTCGACGACGAGATCGAGCTGGTGCACAAGCCGGGCTACCTGAGCGCCGTGCAGGCGGCTCCCACGGCTGGGTGGGACGTCGGGCACGGGCTGGGGACGCCGGACAACCCCGTGTTCGAGCGGATGCACGAGGCTTCGGCGCTGGTGGTCGGCGGGTCGCTGGCGGCGGCTCGGGCCATCGCGTCGGGTGAGGCGGACCGGGCCGTCAACATCGCCGGTGGGTTGCACCACGCGATGCCGGACAGCGCGGCCGGGTTCTGCGTCTACAACGACTGCGCGGTGGCGATCGAGTGGTTGCTGCGTAGCGGGGTGGAACGCATCGCTTACGTCGACGTCGACGTGCATCACGGAGACGGGGTGCAGACGGCGTTCTGGGACGACCCGCGGGTGCTGACGATCTCGTTGCACCAGCACCCGATGAGCCTGTGGCCCGGCACCGGGTGGGCCGGTGAGGTCGGGGGCGCGGGGGCCGAGGGCAGCGCGGTCAACGTGCCGTTGCCCGCCGGGACGCGGGACGGCGCGTGGATGCGGGCGTTCCACGCGACGGTGCCGTCGTTGTTGCGGGCGTTCCGGCCGCAGGTGCTGGTCACGCAGTGCGGTGTCGACACGCACAAGGAGGATCCGCTCGCGGACCTGTCGTTGAGCGTGGACGGGCACCGGGCGATCTACCAGGCGTTCCGTGACCTGGTAACCGAGCACGGGTACAAGTGGCTCGCACTGGGCGGCGGTGGGTACGAGCTGCTCAGGGTGGTGCCGCGGTCGTGGACGCACCTGCTGGCCACGGTGCTGGATCGCGACGTCGACCCGAACCGGCCGTTGCCGGCGGACTGGGTGGCTCATGCGACGCGGATCGCACCCGAGTGGCCTTTGCCTGCGTCCATGACCGATGGATGCGACGCTGGGTACCAGCCGTGGGGCGGAGACGCGGAAGAGCCGGTGGACAAGGCTATCCGCGAGACCCGGCGTGCGGTGTTCCCCTTGCACGGCCTCGATCCCGACGACCCCAGGGACTGACACAAAGTGCCGGACAACGTGCCTGAAGAAGTGCCGGGCAGAGATCCGTTCGACTTCCCCAGGAGCTGGGAGGCGGACGTCGTCCTCAGCGACGGCGGCACCGTCCACCTGCGGCCGATCACGCCGGACGACGCCGAGAAGCTGCGGGAGTTCCACGGACGGCTGTCCGAGCGCACCCGGTACTTCCGGTACTTCGGGCCGTACCCGCGGATCCCCCAGCGCGACCTGGAGCGGTTCAGCACCGTCGACCACCACGACCGGGTGGCGCTCATCGCGCTCCTGGGCGACGACATCGTCGCCGTCGGCCGGTTCGACCGGCTGCAGGGCGACAAACACGGCGACAACCGGGGAGACGCCCATCGGGGCGACAGCGCCGAGGTCGCGTTCGTCGTCGAGGACGGGCACCAGGGGCGCGGGCTGGGCAGCATCCTGCTCGAACACCTCGCCGCCGCGGCCAGGGAGGTCGGGCTGGCCCGGTTCGAGGCCGAGGTGCTCGCCGAGAACGGGCAAATGGTGCGGGTGTTCCGCGACGCCGGCTACCAGGTCAGCAGGGCGTTCGAAGAGGGCGTGCTGCACCTGGAGTTCGCGATCGACCCCACCGACGAGTCCGTCGCCGTCGCCAGGGCCCGCGAGCAGGCCGCCGAGGCCCGCAGCGTGCACAACCTGCTGCACCCGCGCAGCATCGCCGTCATCGGCGCGTCCACCGACCCGACCAAGATCGGGCACGCGGTCCTCAAGAACCTCCTCGAAGCCGACTTCAATGGACCCGTCTACCCCGTCAACGCCGAGCATCGGGCGGTCCGGGGCGTCCGCGCCTATCCGACCGTCCTCGACATCCCTGACGACGTCGATCTCGCCGTCGTCGCCGTGCCCGCGGCCAGCGTCGACGAGGTCATGGACGGGTGTCTCGCCAAGGGCGTGAAGGCGCTCGTCGTCGTCAGTTCGGGCTACGGCGAGACGGGCCCCGACGGGCTGTCGGCCGAACGCAGGCTCGCGGCGGAGGCAAGAGCGCACGGCATGCGCGTCGTCGGTCCGAACGCACTGGGCGTGATCAACCTCGACCCCAAGGTCCGCCTCAACGCGAGCCTCGCCCCGATGCTGCCCGCACGCGGCCGCGCGGGCTTCTTCTGCCAGTCCGGCGCCCTCGGCACGGCCATCCTCGCCAACGCCGCGGGCTGGGGCCTCGGCCTGTCCACGTTCGTCTCGGCGGGCAACCGCGCGGACGTCTCCGGCAACGACCTGCTGCAGTACTGGGAGACCGATCCCTCCACCGACGTCGTCCTGCTCTACCTGGAGTCGTTCGGCAACCCCCGCAAGTTCGCGCGGCTCGCCCGCAGGCTCGGCCGCACCAAGCCCATCGTCGCGGTGAAGTCCGGCCGGCACGCCGTCGTCCCCGGCCTCGCCGCCACCGGCGCGAAGGTCGACGAGGCGAGCGTCCAGGCCCTGTTCGAGCAGGCCGGAGTGATCCGGGTCGACTCGCTGGCGCAGCTGTTCGACACCGCGCTCCTGCTGGCCCACCAGCCGCTGCCCAAGGGCAAGCGCGTCGCCGTCGTCGGCAACTCCACCGCGATCGGCCTGCTCGCCGCCGACACGCTGCTCGCCCAGGACCTCGACCTCGCGGGCGATCCCGTCGACGTCGGCGCCCAGGCCACCCCCGAAGAGTTCGCGAAGGCCGTCCAGGAGGCTCTGGACCGCTCCGACACCGACGCCCTCGTCGTCGTGTTCGTGCCCCCGATCGCGGTCCCCGGCGCCGCCTACGCCCGCGCGCTCAAGGAAGCCGCGCCCCGCACGAAACCGATCGTCTCCACGTTCCTCGCGGTCGAGGGCATCCCCGACGAGCTGAAGATGCCCGGCAAGGGCTCGATCCCCAGCTACGCCAGTCCCGAGCGCGCCGTGCTCGCCCTGGCCCGCACCATCCGCTATGCCCGCTGGCGCGCCGCACCGCAGGGCACCTTCGTCCGGCCCGGCGGCATCGACCTCGACCGGGCGAGATCCATTGTGGACAACCCGGGCAGCGAGCTCCGCCTCGACGACCGCAAGGCCGTCGAACTGCTGGAGTGCTACGGCATCGACGTCGTCCCGTTCCGCATCGCCCACAGCGAGGCCGAGGCCGTCGAGGCGGCTGACGAGCTCGGCTACCCCGTCGCGATGAAGGCCACCAGCGAACGCCTGCGCCACCGCACCGACCTGGTCGGCGTCCGGCTCGACATCGCCCAGCGGGAATCGGTCAAGGCCGCCTACCACGACCTCGCCGCGCTCTCCGGGAAACCGGACGTGTACGTGCAACGCATGGCTCCCAAGGGAGTCAGCTGCGTCCTGGGCCTGCAGGACGACCCGAGCTTCGGCACGCTGGTCTGGTTCGGACTGTCGGGTCTGGTCAGCGACCTCCTCGGTGACCGGGCCTACCGGGCGGTACCCCTCACCGACACCGACGCGGCGGAACTCGTTGCCGCACCGAAAGCAGCGCCTCTGCTCACCGGTTACCGTGGCGACGAACCCGCGGACCTGAAAGCACTTCAGGATCTGGTACTCCGTTTGGCGGCACTGGCCGAGGACCTTCCGGAGGTGCGTTCGCTCAAGCTCGAGCCCGTTCTTGCTTCTGCCGCAGGCGCTTTCGTGAGCAGCGCGCGCATAGTCATCGGCCCGCCTCCGTCCCTGCACGACGCCGGTCCACGCCGTCTGAGGTGACCGCGGTACTGATGAGTTACCGCAACGATTCCGATGTTTCATTCGCGCGCAGGTATGGACATGCGTCCTTTGGGCGCTTAGGTTTCCCGCATCACCGGGCAGCGCCGAACGAGGTGGGCAGGCGCATGCCCGTGGAATACGCGATGTAGCTGATAACCGCTGTAAGAGGGACGAATGACGCCGAGAGCACTTCTCCGCCTGGTGGCGACGACATGTGCTGCCGTGCTCCTGCTCGCGTCGTGCGCCGGCGGCGGCGGGTCCGGCATGGCCAGCAAGGTCAGCTCGAGCGACCGCATGGTCGTCGCCGTGTCGTACGACCAGCCGGGACTGGCGGTGCGCAGGCTCGACGGCAGCTACCGCGGGTTCGACGTCGACGTCGCCAAGTACATCGCGAACGAACTGGGCGTCCCGGAGGAGAACATCACCTGGAGGGAAGCGCAGCCGGGCAACCGGGAGACGCTCCTGACCAGCGGTGAGGCCGACATGGTCGTCTCCACCTACTCGATCACGGACAAGCGCAAGCAGATCGTCGACTTCGTCGGCCCGTACTTCGTCGCCGGTCAGGACCTGCTGGTGCGCATGAACGAGAGCCGCATCGAGGGCCCGAAGTCGCTCAACGCCAGTCTCCGCCTGTGTTCCACCGCCGGCTCCACGTCCGCCGAGTACGTCCGCGACCAGTTCGCGAAGGACGTGAAGATGGTCGAGTACGCCAAGTTCAGCGACTGCGTCACGGCGCTGCTCGCGGAGAACGTCGACGCCGTCACCACCGACGACGTGCTGCTCGCGGGCTACGCCGCCCAGAACCCGGAGCTCCTGCGGGTCGTCGGTGACCCGTTCAGCAAGGAGGAGTACGGCGTCGGCCTGCACCGCGACGACCCGGACAGCAAGGCCAAGGTCCGGGCCGCGATGCAGAAGATGATCGACACGGGTGCCTGGCGCAAGTCGCTCGAGGTCAACATTGGATCTTCCGGCTACAAGATCCCCGATCCGCCGAAGCTGGCCCCGTGATCACACGGGGCGTCACGTAGGCTCACGCCACGTGAACCGCGTCCCGCCGCACCGCGCTGATCGACCCGTTCGCGCGGGCATCCCAGAACACGGCCGAGTCCCGCGCTACTACGCGGTGAAGGCCGAGCTGTTCGACCTCGTCGAGAACCTCGGTGAAGGCACCGTCCTGCCGTCCGAACGCGAGCTCGCCGAACGGTTCTCCGTCTCGCGCGTCACGCTGCGCCAGGCCGTCAGCGAACTCGTGCTCGAAGGTAAGCTGATCCGCCGCCAAGGCAGCGGCACGTTCGTCGCGCCGCCGAAGCTCGTGCAGCCGTTGTCGCTGGTCAGCTATACAGAAGGCATGCGCCGTCAGGGCGTGGAACCGAACCGCACGGTGATCACGGTCGAGGAGTTCGGCGCCGACGACGGCCTGGCCCGCGACCTGATGATCGAACCGGGCGACCCGATCGTGCACCTCGAGCGCGTCCTGCTCGCCGACGACGAACGCATCGGCCTCGAATCCACGTACCTCAGCCGCGGCCGCTTCCCGGACCTGCTGGAGAAGCTCGACCCCGCCGGATCGCTCTACGCGTGCCTCACCGAACGGCTTGGCGTGCGGTTCGCTGAAGCCGAGGAACGCGTCGAGACGGTGCTCGCCACGCCCCGCGAGGCGCTGCTGATCGGCACGAACCCGGCGCTGCCCATGCTGCTGCTGCACCGTGTCTCCTACGACGTGGACGGCCACCCGATCGAACGCGCCCGATCGCTCTACCGCGGTGACCGGTTCAGCTTCGTCGCGAGGCTGCACGCCGACCGCTAGTCCGATCCTGCAGGCACGGAACACCAGCGGTTCCCGCGGCGTCTGAGGATCATGGCGCTGGAACCGGAGATCGGGCTCGTCGGCAGGGACGACATCACCACACTGGTGGAGTCCTTGGTGGAACGCCGCGCGAAACACCCCTGCCGGTGATCGTTGCGTTCGGCCTCGGAGGTGGCGGCAAGACGTCGTTGCTCGAACACGTCCGCCGCCGCCGAGCAACTGCGCTCCTACCGGCACGCCGAGTTCGGCCGCATGCGGTTGCCGCGCTACGACCTCGCCCGGTTCGCGCTGTACGCCGAACCGGCCGACGATCCCCACCACCGCGGCCGCGAACTCGCGGCCAAGCAGATGACCCGGCTCGTCGCGGTCGCGGACGCCGTCGAGGTGCTGCCGCCCAGGGCCTCGGCAAGGTCCTGCTGCTGTGGCTCATCGGCCTCGCGGTCGTCGCACCGCGGCCGTTGCGCTGGCTGCTGGGCGACCCGCGCGTCGCGAGTGCGTTGCGCTGGTTCGAGAACTACGCCGGACGCCCGAAGTTCGACGCCGCGCTCGTGCACACGTGGAACCTCAACCGCGCTGGCGAGGACCTGGAGATTGACCGCCTGCCCGTGGCCGCGTTCCTCGCCGACATCACGGCCGACCGACTTCTCAGTCTGCTCGCTGAGCGACGTGCCGAGGAACCGCACGTGTCGCTGCTCGTCATCGCCATCAAGCAATCGACCCCGTCGGCACCGAACTCGCCTGTTTCAAAGTCCGTGCGGCTGGAGCGGTTCACATGGCGCAGACCGCCGCTCCTTGCCGAGTGGAACCGCACGCGCAACAGCACGGTCGAGTCCCGAGGCGCTCGTGGAGGAGCTGTAGGAGGTTACGCACGGCCACCCGCTCGCGGTGCGGCTCGCCATCCAGCTCGTACATGAGGAGCGGCACCACGCGGAACCTGCACCGCCGTTACGACAGCGTGGTGCGCCCGGAGACGGGACTGCTGGAGGACGCGGTGATCGCGACCTGGGAACTGCGCTCCCGCAGCCGCACCGAACGCCCGAACGTCGAGATTTACGACCGGGTGCTGCGTGCCCCATCAGGAACTCGACGGCGCCGAGGAACGCCTGAGCGCCTACCGCACGAGGAAACGCGCGTTCGAACACAACATTTCCGCGTCGCCGGTGGCGTCGCTGCCGCGCCAGTCGGCCGTCGGCACGTTCCCCTATCCGCGGTGCTGGCCCGGCCGCAACTCGGTTCGCCGCGTGGCCGCCTACCTCGTCGTGGTGCTGCTTGTGTTGTACGGCGCGGCTTTACCTCTAGGACAGCACCCACGGCCTGCGCTACGGCATTCTCGAACCCGCCGAGCTCGCCGCGGACCTCTCCGGCGATCGCGCGTGGATATCCAAAATGGACGGACTGCAGTGCGTGAAGCTCATCGCGACTGGACCAGCTCGACGGACTGAGCCGCAACCCCTTGGTGCGCCTCGTGCTCGCGAACTTCGGCGGTGAGTCCAAGTATGCGGTGAAGGTCGCCGAGCAGGTCCGCGCCTACGCCGAACGCACTCCGTCCGTGATCGCCGTAATCGGCTCGGGCAGAGCCGCGAGACCACACAGCCCGCGCTCGCCGTGCTGGGCCGAGTACAGCCCGGTCGTGCCGTTCGGGCTTGAGCACGTCCTGGAACTCGCCAGCGAGACGCCGAGACCGCCGGCACCGTCACCACGCAGCTGGGCCAGGTGGTCACGGACATCTGCGGGAAGTCACCGAACCCGCTCATCCTCTACGCCGGCCGCACCGCGGAGGTCGGCGGGCTGCTGGCGGAGCTGAGCCACAGCAACTGCACCGACCCGGTGGTGCTCGACGGTGACGACCTGACACAGCTCGGGACGAAATTCAGGGATTTGGAAGGAGTCAAACGATTCGCTGATGGCTGACTCTACTTCACGACGTTCGCGTGGACGCCGGGCCGCGAGCCGATTCCCCAGCCGACGCAACAGTTCTTCACCACGTACGAGGCCGCACAGAAGAAGCACGCGCGCAGGGCATTCCTTTCGGGTCCCAACGGACACGTTCTGCTCGCCTACTACGCCGTCAGCGTCGTCGCGCGGCACACCTCCGTTGGGGCGTCACGAGAAGAGCTCTACGACAGGCTGCGCACTTTGCGTGACTTCCCGGGCGCGTCCGGGCGGCTGACGTTCGACCGGACCGGCGCGAGCGGCACGTCCGGCGCCGACCCGGCCGGCAAGCTGGTCGTGGGCCAGATCGTCAAGCTGGACAACGGTTTCCTCGCGTCGCACTACGTCTCCCACGAAGGAACGTGACCACCGGGTGACGTGACTGCGGGTCACCGGGACCCCGTGCGAGCACAGGAAGATACCGCCCGTTCGCACTCGTTTCCCGCCCGAGCCGCGGAGGTACTGTTGTTGTCACGAACTTCAGGACGTCCGCGACGGTGCGGAGGAGCGGGGGTGTGCCGTGTCCTTCAAGGCGGAGTTCCTCGCAGAACTCGAGGACTGCCTGCGCGGTTACGGTGCGGTCCCGGTGAGCAATCCCGACGCACTCGCGTTGTTCATCGAGTTCGTGCGAGCTCTTCCGGCGGCCGACCAGAGGCTGCGGTGCCTCGAAGGCGTCGACCAGGGGTCCGGGTCGTTCTGGAACAACCCGGCGGTGTGGTGGGAGCAGGTGCCGAGGTTCGGCGCGGGACTGCCGCGATGCGGATCGGCAGAGTGCCGCAAGTTGCTGGACGACATGCTGGACGAGGCCATCAGCGACGAGATCGACGTCCTCGAGATGGAGATCCGCGAGCTGCCCAGCTGATCCGGAAACGCCTGCCGGCGCCGCCACCTGTTACGGCCACGGCGCCGGGGCTTCCAGCACTTATTTGACGGCGACCAGCGACTTGAAGAGTTCCCGATAGCGGTGGAGAGCCAGTCGCAGGTCCTCGGTCTGTGGATCACTGTTTCCCTCGAGCTGCTTGGTGAGGGAACGGTGCCGGGTGTTCAGTTCCTCGAGCGCGCGGGTCACGAGGTCGTCCGCCTTGCGCACGGCCGACTTCGGGTCGTCGACGAACTCGTACTGCACTGCCTGCCACTCGTCCTCGAGCTTGCTGGACAGCTTGTGGTCGGTGCGCGGCTGGTCGGCGCGCTGCGACCCGGTCGGCTGCTGATCCGTGCGGTGCTGCTCGCCGCGCTCGCGTTCGGTGCGCTGCGCTTCAGTGCGCTGGTGCTCGGTCCGCTGGGCATCCGTGCGCTGAGCGTCAGTGCGCTGGGCGTCGGTACGGTTCGCGTCCGTGCGCTGTGCTTCGGTCCGCTGTGCTTCGGTCCGCTGCGCTTCGGTGCGGTTCGCATCGGTGCGCTGACCATCGACACGCTGGGCCTCAACGCGCTGGGCCTCAACGCGCTGGGCGTCAGTCCGCTCGGCGTCGGTGCGCTGCGTCTGCTGCGGGGTGCGCTCGGCCTGCTGCGGCCGAGCCGGTGTGGGAACCCCAGCGGCGTGAGTGGGAGCCTCAGACATCAGTCTTCTCCTTCCGCACGGTTTCCCTGTTCTTACGCGGCTCGGCGCCGTGTTCGAGCAGATCCGTGAACAGTTCGCGGTAGTGCACCATCGCGGTGCGAAGATCCTCGGTGCTTGCCTCGCCGATCTCCTGGCGCTCCGAAATGTCGTGCGCCTTGCGGTAGTGCTCCAGCGTCTTCGCGTGTTCGACGGACAGGACGCTCAGCTGCGCCTCGTACCCCTCGGTGGGGTAGCCGCGCTCGGCCATCAGGTCGGTCACGAGCCGGTCCGCGTCAGCGATGGCGCTCTCCGGCGAGTCGACGAACTTCGCCTGCACGTTCGCCCAGTGGCGGCGGTAACTCTCCTGCGCCGTCTGGGAAAGCGGCTTCAGGTCGAACTCGCTGTGGCGGTGCTCCCGCTCGGCGAGTTCCTTCTCCGCAGCGGTTCTGCTGTCGCTCTCGGTGACCGCGCGGTCGTATTCAGGGCCGAAGCGGTCGCGCAGCTTCTTGCGCTGCATGGCGGGCCTCAACACGAACGCGAGGACCACCAGCACCACGAGAACCGCGACCACCAGGCCGATGATGGCGCCCGTTGACATGGAAAACCTCCAAGACAGGCTGTAAGACTCTGCTGTCCCGGAGGCTTCCCGTTCACCCAAAAGGGAAACATCAACCCTTGATACAAACCACCTGCTTGAGCTTGGCGACGACCTCGACCAGGTCGGACTGGTTCGCCATCACGGTGTCGATGTCCTTGTACGCACCGGGAATCTCGTCCACCACACCGGAGTCCTTGCGGCACTCGACACCACTTGTCTGGTCGGCGAGATCCTGCGTCGTGAACGTCTTGCGGGCCTTATTGCGCGACATCCTCCGTCCGGCGCCGTGCGACGCCGACTCGAACGAGTCGGGGTTCCCGAGCCCGCGCACGATGTACGAACCGGTGCCCATGGAACCTGGGATGATTCCCAGCTCGCCACGGCCGGCGCGGATCGCACCCTTGCGCGTCACCAGCACGTCCTCGCCGAAGTGGTTCTCCTCGGAGACGTAGTTGTGGTGACAGCTGATCGGCTCCTCGAACGCGATCTGCGGGAACTCGGCGCGCAGCACGTCGCACACCAGGCGCAGCATCACCGCGCGGTTGCGTCGCGCGTAGTCCTGAGCCCAGTACAGGTCGTGACGGTACGCCGCCATCTCGGGCGTGCCCGCGAGGAACACGGCGAGATCCGGGTCCGGCAGTTCGGAGTTGTGCGCGAGCGTGCGCGCCACCGCGATGTGGTGCTGCGCAAGCTCGTTGCCGATGCCTCGGGATCCGGAGTGCAGCATGACCCACACCCGCTGGTCGGTGTCCAGGCAGACCTCGAGGAAGTGGTTGCCGCCGCCGAGCGTGCCCATCTGGTGCATCGCCTTGTCGGCGCGCGCCTTCACGGCCGGCGTCAGGTCGTCGAACTTCCTCCAGAACGTGCCCCAGTCGGACGCGTCCCTCTCGGTGAACGCGGTCGCCTTGTGCTGACCGAAACCGACGGGAACCACGGCCTCCATGCGAGACCGCAGCCCACGCAGTGTCTCCGGCAGGTCGCTGGCCGTGAGCGAGGTGCGCACGGCGGCCATGCCACAGCCGATGTCCACGCCGACCGCCGCGGGGGAGACGGCGTCGCGCAGCGCGATCACCGAGCCCACCGTGGCGCCCTTCCCGTAATGCACGTCGGGCATGACCGCGATGTGCTTCACGGCCCACGGGAGCGCGGAGATGTTCTGGAGCTGTCGCATGGCGAACTCCTCGACCTCGTCCGGCCGAGTCCACATTCGGATGTCCACGTTCTGGCCGCGGACCACAGTTGCTGCCATGACAACGAGGTTAGGCCGCGTTTTGCCGGTTCCACAAAGGAGTTTCCGCGCTGACGAACTCCCACGTGCCCTTGCGAACCTTGGCCTTGCGCATGTCCCCGTCGAGCTTCGTGACGAACGCGCGCACCGTCGGGAGGTCGTTGACGTCCGCGATGAGGATCGCCTTGTCCTGCAACGTGACGCTGCCGCCGCCTAGCTTCTCGCGCACGACCGCGTCTGCGAGCAGGCCTTCACGGACCTGCGTCGCGGTGATGCCGTCGACCTCGACCTGGACGGCGTCGACCTGCGGCGAGTTCGCGGGCAGGAAGCGGAACGTGAGCACCGACTCCTGCCGGAACTGCTTGCTGATCGTGGACGCGGTGTGGCGCAGGCCTTCCTCGTCGAGGGTGACGTCGAACTTGCGGGACCGTTCGAACGTCGTCTGCTGCAGGTCGCTCGACCAGAACACGCCGTCGAGCAGCGTCGAACGGGTGGTGAGACCGCCGTTGGCGCGCACAATGCCGCGCACCTCGCGGTCGAACCGCACCAGTCTGTCCCGCAACCGCGGGTCGGCGGGATCGGTGATGACCGCGGTGTTGTTCGACGCGAAGATCTCCGGAGACGGCAGCGGCGCACCCGACGCCGTGCCGGTGGAGACCGCGAACGCCAGTACCGACGTGACTGCCACGAGAAGATTTCGCATGGGCCACAACGTATTGGCCTGGGCCGGTCTGGTGCACCCCGTTCCATTCCGCGGGCTACCGCGCGCCTCGCCTCCCAGCGGCTTCGAGCAGGCGTTCGGCCACGATCGCGTCCGGTGATTGACAGCCGCTTCGAACGTGAAAATACTTCGGTCGCATGGAACGCGTGTGCGTCATCGGTGCGGGGTCGTCTGGCATCGCCGCTTGTCAGGTGCTCGGCGCCCGCGGCATCGAGTTCGACTGCTTCGAGGCCGGATCGGAGATCGGCGGCAACTGGCGCTACCTCAACGACAACGGCATGTCGTCGGCCTACCGGTCCCTCCACATCAACACCTCGCGGCAGATGATGGAGTTCAAGTCCTTCCCGATGCCCGCGCGGCTGCCCGCGTACCCCTCCCACTTCCAGATCGCCGAGTACTTCGACGACTTCGTGAAGCACCACGGGTTCCGCGACCGCATCCGCTTCCGGACCGAGGTCACGTCGGTCTCCGTCGCGCCGGGTGGTTACTCCGTCACGACGCGCGATCGCGACACGGGCGAGGAGATGGCCGGTGTCTACGGTTCGGTGATCGTCGCGAACGGGCACCACTGGTCGCCGCGGATGCCCGAGCCCGCTTTCCCCGGCTCGTTCGACGGCGAACAGACGCACGCGCACTTCTACAAGACGCCCGAACGGTTCGCGGACAAAAGGGTGCTGGTCCTCGGCATCGGCAACTCGGCCTGCGACATCGCGGTCGAGACATCGCGCGTCTCCTCGCGGACGTTCCTGGCCATGCGCCGTGGAGCGCACATCATGCCGAAGTACCTCTTCGGCATGCCGACCGATCACCTGACCACCTCGCCGCTCGCCCGCTTCGCACCCGCGTGGCTACAGGCGCTGTCCGTGCGGGTGATGCTGCAGCTGGCGCGAGGCAAGCTCTCCGACTACGGCCTGCCCGAACCGTCGCACGGCATCCTCGCCGCGCATCCGACGGTGTCCGACGACCTGCTCACCCGGCTCGGGCACGGTGACATCACCGTGAAGCCGAACCTGACGAGGCTGGACGGCTCCGGGGTCGTGTTCGCCGACGGGTCGCGCGAGGAAGTGGATGTGATCGTCTACTGCACCGGTTACAAGGTGGAGTTCCCGTTCCTCTCCGCCGCCGAGTTTCCCGCGGTGGCGTCCGCCGACAACGACGTGTCGCTGTATCGGCGGGTCGTGGACCCGGCGCATCCCGGGCTGTACTTCCTCGGGCTGATCCAGCCGCTGGGGGCGATCATGCCGCTGGCCGAGGCCCAGGCGGAGTGGGTCGCCGACCTGATCTCCGGGCGTGGGGTGCTGCCGCCGGTGCCGGAGATGAAGGCCGAGATCACCGCTTACCGGGAGAGGCTGCGGCGCCGGTACGTGAAGTCGAAGCGGCACACGCTGGAGGTCGACTTCCTCGGGTATCAGCGGGAGTTGCAGCGGGAACGGCGAGCCGGCGCCGCCCGCCGTTGACTGTCCCGGTGCCGCTCGCCGTAGCGGCTGCGCCGCCCCGGCGAATTGGATCTTTGCAACGAGTCTTTTGCCGTCGTCCGCAAACGTTTTTTGCATCCGGCGGGAGCGATATGCGATATATCAGCCAGGCGTGACACTGTGAGCTGCGGCTTAGCAATGGGTCTTTTGACGACGTCGTCAAAAGACCCATTGCTAGGGCCGGGACGTCCGGAAAGTGAGGAGTGGGAGCGAGGGCGTCTGGGTACGGTCGGGACGTGTCGTCCAGTGCTCAGGTGATCGTTCTCAACGGTGGGTCCAGCTCGGGCAAGTCGGGGATCGCGCGGTGTCTGCAGGCGGTGTTGCCGCAGGCGTGGCTGGCGGTCGGGGTCGACACGTTGATCGACGTGATGCCCGCGCGGTTGCGGCTCGGTTCGGAGGGCATCGGGTTCGCGGGTGACGGCGAGGTCAGCGTCGGCGCCGAGTTCCGGGTGCTGGAGGACGCGTGGATGGCGGGCGTCGCCTCGATGGTGCGTGCGGGGGCGCGGGTGATCGTGGACGACGTGTTCCTGGGGGGCGCCGAGTCCCGGCGGCGGTGGGAGAAGGCGCTCGACGGGCTGGACGTGGTGTGGGTCGGGGTGCGGTGTGACGCCGCCGTCGCCGCCGGGCGGGAGCTTGCCCGTGGTGACCGGGTCGCCGGGATGGCCGAGGCGCAGGCCGAGTTGGTGCATCGCGGGATGACCTACGACGTCGAGGTCGACAGCGCGAAGTCCGAGGCGGTCGAGTGCGCCAGGGTGATCGCCGCGAGGGTCGAGAGCGCTTAAGACAGAGCGATCAGGAACGCCTCATCAGGAAGCACGCGAAACCGCTTCCGCGCGGAGGCTCGGTCAGCCGCTCGATCTCGAACGACGTCCCGAACAGCCGCTGCTCGCCACCCTCGGCGAGACCGGGGAACCGGCCGCCGCGGCGCTTCCACCACGGGATCTCGTCGTAGAAGCACCACATCAGGAACAACGAGCCGGGGTGCGACAGGCGGTGGACGGTCGCCGCCATCGGGTCCTGGGCGGGGCCGCGCATGTCGTCGAGCACGCTGTAGTCGACCAGCAGGTCGAACGTCCCGGAGACGCCGGGGATCGAGGTCGCGGTCAGGTCGCCGGGCAGCCAGTCGACGGACAACGACGGCGGCGTCGCGCGCCGGGCCTTCGCGAGGCCCACGGGGGAGTAGTCGACGCCCGTCACGGCGAAGCCGTGCTCCGCGAGGAAGATCGAGTTCGCCCCGCTGCCGCAGCCCAGGTCGATCGCGCGGCCTGGGACGATCCGGCCCGACGTCACCAGGTCCACGAGTTCGGGACGGGCTTCGCCCTCCCACGGCGCCCAGGTCCGGTACATGAAGTCGTAAGCCCGACGACCGACCATCCCACGTCCTCCCAACGAAAACGGGGCCGCCGACAAGTGTCAGCGGCCCCGCTCATCCGGCTGTCATCTCAGTGCACGCCGAGCACACCGTCCACCCGGCGCGGAATGCCGAGCGGGTTCGCGTCCTGCAACTCCGCCGGCAGCAACGCGTCCGGCCACGACTGGTACGTCACCGGCGCGATCCAGCGGCGGATCGACGTGGCGCCCACCGACGTGTGCAGCGGGTTCGTCGTCGACGGCCACGGGCCACCGTGGTGCTGGCCCCACGCCACCGCGACACCGGTCGGCCAGGCGTTGAAGATGATCCGGCCCGCCACGCGACGCAGGATCTCGGCGACCTCACCGGCCTCCGCGTGGTCCGACTCGGCGGCGTGCACGGTGCCGGTCAGCGTGCCGGGCAGCTTCGCCAGCACCGAGTGCAGCTCCGCCGGCGACGAGTACGTCACGACGAGCGCGGCCGGGCCGAAGTGCTCCTCGGTCAGCTTCTCGAGGTTCTCCTCGAACACCTGCACCGACGTGCTGAACAGCAGCGGTGCCACGGCCCAGGCCTCGTCCGGGCGGACGCCCGTCGACACCACGGAGACCAGGTCCGACGCGGCCAGCGCGTCCGTGCCCGCCTTGTAGGAGTCGCACATCCGCTCGTTCAGCATCGCGCCACCCGACGAGGCGGCGACCGCCTCGCCCAGCGACTCCACGATCGACTCCGGCGCGAACACCAGGCCGGGGTTCGTGCAGAACTGCCCGACACCCATCACCAGCGACTGCGCGAAACCGGCGGCGATCTCCGGGGTGGCCGCACCGGGCAGGATCACCGTCGGGTTCACGCTGCCGAGCTCGCCGTAGAACGGGATCGGGTCCGGCCGGCCCTGCGCCAGGTCGAACAGCGCCCGGCCACCACCAGTCGAGCCGGTGAAACCGACGGCGCGCACCGCGGAGTGCTTGACCAGCGCGACACCGGACTCGGTGCCGTACACGATTCCGAACACGCCCTCGGGCGCACCGGCCTCACGCAGCGCGTCGATCACGACGCGCGCGGTCTCGCGCGACGTCGACGGGTGCGCCGAATGTGCCTTCACCACAACGGAACAACCGGACGCGAGCGCGGACGCCGTGTCACCGCCGGCGACCGAGAACGCGAACGGGAAGTTCGACGCGGAGAACACCGCGACCGTCCCCAAAGGACGGAGCACGCGCCGCAGCACCGGCCGGGGCGGGATGATGTCCGGGTTCGCCGTGTCCAGGGTGGCCTCGACGTAGCTGCCCTCGCGCAGCACCTCGGCGAACAGCCGCAGCTGGTTCGTCGTGCGCTTGAGCTCGGTCGTCAGCCGCGGCACGCCCAGCGCCGTCTCGCCGTCCGCCGTCTCCACGAGCAACGCCGACTCGGCGTCCAGCGCGTCCGCGACCTTCTCCAGCACCACGGCACGATCCGCCGCCGGAACGACCGACCACGCCGAGAACGCGACGGCCGCGGCTGAAGCGATGCGGTCGACCTCGCTGTCGGGGGTCTTCGCAACCGGTTCGCCGAAAGGCTGACCGGTGCGCGGGTTGTATCCCTGCACGACGTGGCTCAACGCCCTGCCTCCTTGACTGCCGTGTCGAAATCGGGGCCGCACCAGGCCCCGCCCACGTACTTCGCCGCGGGGGATGAGGGGTCCAGTTCACCGTGCTGCTCCAGCACGGCGGCCGCGTACTCCTCGGAGTCGTCCTGCGGTTCGTAACCGAGAGCGCGGGCCTCGTCCAGCGAGAACCAGCCGCGCTTGTTGTTCGAAACGCCCCACACGACCCGGAATCCCGGCGACGGAGCGGAAAGACACGCCTCGAACAGGCGCGCGCCGTCGTCCGGTGACATCCACGTCGACAACATTCGCACGTCGCGCGGCTTTTCGAAGCACGAGCCGATGCGGATCGCGATCACGTCCATGCCGTAGCGGTCGGCGTACAGCGACCCCAACGCCTCCATCGCCACCTTGGACACGCCGTAGTACGTGTCCGGGCGCGGGAACGCGTAGTCGCCCGCCTCGCCGTCGGCGCGTTCGAGGTAACCGACGGCGTGGTTCGAGCTGGCCAGGACGACCCGGCGGACGCCGGAACGCCGCGCGGCCTCCAGCACCGTGTGCGTGCCGTCGATGTTGACGCGCAGGATCTTGTCCCACGACTCCTCGAGGCTGTGGCCACCGAGGTGAATCACCGCGTCTACGTCCTTCATCGCGGCTTCCATCGCGGCCATGTCGGTCACCGACGCCTCGAGGAGCTCGACGTTCTCGCCCTCGGCGGCCGCGGGCAGTTCCGCGATGTCCAGCAGCCTCAGGACGCGGCCCTCCGCGGCGAGGCGGGTGCGCATGAGCGTG
The DNA here is from genome assembly GCF_024648825.1 of Lentzea californiensis. Lineage (GTDB taxonomy): Bacteria > Actinomycetota > Actinomycetes > Mycobacteriales > Pseudonocardiaceae > Lentzea > Lentzea californiensis. The sequence continues at coordinate 54,147 of NZ_JANBBE010000008.1, read as the reverse complement.
CCCACCCCACCGCCGGCGCCGGTGATCAGGATGCGTGCGGTCACGGGTTGGACCCCTCCGTCTTGTTCAGGTGTTCCGGCAAATCTCAGCGACCGAACTGGCGGAGGAGCTCGGTGATCGTCCGGGCGGCGTCGAGCAGGGCGGAGATGACCTGCCGTTCGTGCTCCGGAGTCAGCCTGCCCAGCGGGACCGAGCAGCTCATGGCGTCCAGCACGGGATTGCGGTACGGCAGCGCCACCGCGAAACAGCCCAGGCCGGGCGTGTTCTCCTCGCGTTCGTGGGCGTACCCGACGTTGCGGAACCCGGCGAGCTGCTCGTGCAACGCCGCCCGGTCGACCAGGGTGTTGGGCGTCAGCGGCGCCAGCTCGCCGGGGAGGATCAGGTCGACCTCCTCCGGCGTGCGCGTCGAGAGCACGGCCTTGCCGAGCGACGTCGAGTGCGCGGGCAGCCGGCGACCGACGCGCGAGACGACGCGCAGGTGGTGCTCGGACTCGCGGCTCGCCAGGTAGACGACGTCCGCGCCGTCCAAACGGGCAAGGTGGACGGTCTCGTTGATCTCCTGGCGGACCTGCTCCATCACGCGGATCGCCGCGCGCACCACCGGGTCATGGTCCAAATAGGACGTACCGACGAGCAGCGCGCGCACGCCGATGCCGTACGTGCCCCTGTCCGAGTCGACCTCCACCCAGCCACGCGCCACGAGCGTCTGCAACAGCATGTAGAGGCTGGATTTCGGATAGCTGAGCTCGCGGTGCAGCTCGGTGAGCGTCAGCCTGCGGTCTGACGCGGACAGCACTTCGAGCAGCTCCACCGTGCGGTCGGCGGACTTGACCGCGCCCGGACGAGCTGTGCCCTTGTCGATCGGCGACGCCACCTGGCCTCCTCGTAACAGGAAAGCAACTTGCCCTTGACACGTTGCTGTGCCGATTCTTACAGTCCTGCACCAGGTTCACAAGTACGACCCAGGTTCACGTATCTGAACACGAGGGGCTTCGACGATGCGCCGTAGAACTGCCACGACACTTGCCACGCTGGGCGTGGCCGCGCTGCTCGCGGGGTGCGGCAGCGGTGGCACCACGGCGGCGTCGAGCAAGGACCCGAACAAGCCCCTCGAGGTGTGGACCCGCTCGACGGAGGCAACGGCGAAGGTCTACGAGAAGATCTTCAAGTCGTTCACCGAGAAGACCGGTGTGCAGGTCGACTACAAGCCGATCTTCAACGACTTCGACAAGCAGGTGCAGCAGCGCGCCGCGTCGAAGGACCTCCCGGACGTCGTCATCACCGACACCGGCTCGCTCGGCAACTTCGTCAAGCAGGGCTGGACGACCGAGGTCAGCCAGAGCGACATCGCGGGCGGCGGCGACGTCGTCGACCGCGCCTGGAACAACGGGAAGGGCGCGGACGGCAAGTTCTACGCCATCCCCTACTCCACCCAGGCGATGGTCACGCTGATCCGCAAGGACTGGCGCGAGAAGCTCGGCAAGCCCGTCCCCACCACGTGGGAGGAGCTCGACGACCTCGCGAAGGCCTTCACCCGCGACGACCCCGACGGCAACGGGCAGAACGACACCTACGGCATGCTCGTACCGGGCACGACCGACCGCGGCTACCTCGGCTGGTGGGCGGCCAGCTACATCTGGCAGGGCGGCGGCGACATCCTCGAGGACGAGGGCGACGGCAAGTTCCGCGTCGGCATCGACTCGCCGGAGTCGACCAAGGCCGTCGAACGGCTGCGCAAGCTCTTCTGCGAGGACAAGGTCATGCAGCCCGGCTCGCTGACCCTGGGCACGAACGACGCGCACCCGCTGTTCGAGTCCGGCAAGAGCGGCATCTACCTCACCGGTCCGTACATGATCGGCCGCTTCGACAAGTCGATCGGCAAGGACAAGTACGAGGTCGTCGCGTCCCCGAAGGGACCGGCCGGCGCCACGGTGCTCGGTGAGGGCGAGAACATCTACCAGATGGCCGGCTCCGCCAAGACCGCCGACCAGAAGAAGCTCGCCGAGTACCTGATCACCCCCGAGGCGCAGCAGGCCGGCATGAAGGGCGACCCGCAGCCGGTCGTCCGCCTGCCCGTCAACAAGACCGTCGACGTCAACGCGACGTACAAGGACCCGCGCTGGGCGACCGTGGCGAGCGTGTACTCCAGCGAGGCGCGGCCGTTCCCCAGCGTTCCGAACTTCGCGCCGTTCCGGCAGAAGACCTCGGAGACCCTGAACTCCATCTTCGCGAAGTGCCCCGCTGACTCCTCGGCCGAGCTGAAGACGCTCGCGGAAGCGCTCAAGAAGGAACTCGAGAACCAGAAGGCGTCGAAGTGACGGCTGTTCAACCACTCGGCGACACCCGAGACGTGGGCTCGACGGCTAGTGGCGGCGGTGCCGTCGAAACCCACCCCGTGAGGCGGCGCCGCCGGCGCCGCCTCACGGGAGCCACCCCAAGAGGAAATGTCTGGGTCCCGTGGCTGTTCCTCTTCCCCGCCGCGCTGATCTTCCTGGTCTTCAAGTTCATCCCGATGGCCGAGGGCATCCGGCTCTCGCTGTTCGAGGTCCGGCCGTTCCTCGGCGACATCTTCGTCGGCTTCAAGAACTACGCGACGATCCTGCAGGACGAGAAGTTCCTGACCGCCAGCTGGCACACCCTCGTGCTGGCCGGCGGTCAGACGATCGGCGCGATGGTGATCGGCTTCTTCCTGGCGTTGCTGCTGGAAGGTCACACCAAGTCGCTGTGGTTCGTGCGGTCCGCGGTGTTCCTGCCCGTCGTGGCGGCCACCGCGGTCATCGGTGAGATCTGGCGGTTGTTCTTCTACCCGGCGCCCGAAGGCTTTCTCAACGAGCTCATCTCGTGGGTCGGCCTCGGGCCCTGGGAGTACATCCACAGCACGGACACCTCGCTGGTGTCGGTCATGTTCGTCGGCATCTGGAAGCACGCGCCGTACGACATGGTGCTGATCCTCGCCGGGCTCGCCGGCATCGACCGCCAGCAGTACGAGGCCGCCGCGATCGACGGCGCCACGACGCCGCAGCGGATCTGGAACGTCACGCTCCCCGCACTGCGGCCCGTCATCACGATCCTGCTGACGCTGGCGGCCATCCGCGGCCTGCGCGTCTTCACCGAGGTGTACGTGCTCACCGGCGGAGGCCCCGCCGGGTCGACCGACGTCTGGATGACCCGCGTCTACACCACGGCGTTCGAGCAGTCCGAAGCCGGACTCGCATCCGCTGGCTCCGTGCTCTTGTTCCTGGTTACCTTGATTTTGACGGTCAGCGTGCAGTGGTACCGCCGCAGGAGGGAAGCGCGATGAGCACCGTTAACTCAAGCCGCTTCGACAGCGCCATCGGCTGGTCCGCCCGCCCGGACGCGTGGGTCAGCAGGGGCGTCCGGTTCCTTTTCAGCGCCCTCGCTGTAATCCTTTTCTGCGGCCCGCTGCTGGTCATCTTCTCCGGCGCGTTCGACCACAACCCGGACCCGACGAAGCTGTCGGTGATCCCGGCCAACCCGTCGCTGATCAACTTCCAGGTCGCGGCGGAGAACAAGATCTGGCACTACCTGATGAACTCGTTGATCATCGCGGGTGGTGCGCTGCTGCTGCAGCTGTCGGTGAGCGTCTTCGCCGCATACGCGTTGGCGCGCAAGAAGTTCCGCGGTCAGGCCATCGCCCTGCTGGTCATTCTCGCCACGATGATGTTGCCTGAGGAGGTCATCGCGATCCCGCTGTCGCTGGTGATCGGAGACCTGCCTCTGGTGCACGTGAGTCTCAAGGGCACCCTGCTCGGCGTCATCCTCCCGCTGGGGGCTTGGGGTTTCTCCATCTTCGTCATGACGGAGTTCATGAAGGAGATCCCCGGCGAACTGGAGGAGGCGGCCAAAGTGGACGGTGCCGGGGAGCTGCGCCTCTTCGCGCAGATCATCCTCCCGCTGTGCAAGCCCGCCCTCGGCGTCATCGCCGTGTTCGGCTTCAACATGATTTGGGAGCAGTACCTGCTCCCCCTGATCGTCGCCGCTGACCCCTCCGATTACACGCTCACGGTCGCGCTCCTCGCGCTTCGATCCGACGACATGGTCGGAACGGGCATCGTGCTGGCCGGTGCGTTGCTGGCGCTGGTACCGAGCTTGGTCGTGTACCTGTCGCTGCAGAAGTCCTTCCTGCGTGGGATCACCACCGGAGCGATCAAGGGATGAGTCTGGTTATGCAACTCGATGGTGTGCTGTTCTTTCCGGTGACTCCGTTCGACAGCGAGGGGAACATCGCGTACGACGTGCTTGCCGAGCACGTCAAGCACGGTGTCTCCGCCGGACCGGGCGCGGTGTTCGCCGCCTGCGGAACCGGCGAGTTCCACGCGCTGGAGCTGGGCGAGTTCGAGCGCGCGGTGGCGGTCGCGGTCGAGGCGACCGCGGGCAAGGTGCCGGTGTTCGCCGGAGCGGGTGGATCGGTCGCGGCGACCAAGCAGTTCGTGCAAGCGGCGGAACGCGCCGGTGCCAACGGCATCCTGCTGCTGCCGCCGTACCTGGTGACCAACCCGGCCGCCGGTCTCGTGCGGTACGTGGCCGAGGTCGCCGGTGCCACCGAGCTCCCGATCATCGTGTACCAGCGCAACAACGCGCGGTTCACGCCGGAGACCGCGGTCGAGGTCGCGCGCATCCCGAACGTCGTGGGCCTGAAGGACGGCCTCGGCGACCTCGACCAGATGCAGCGGATCGTGCTTTCCGTCCGTGCCAACGTTGACAAGCCGTTCCAGTTCTTCAACGGCCTGCCCACCGCGGAGATGACGCAGCTCGCGTACCGGGCCATCGGCGTCGAGCTCTACTCGTCGGCGGTGTTCTGCTTCGCGCCCGAGATCTCACTCGGTTTCTACAACGCCGTGCAGTCCGGCGACATCGAGCTCGTGAACCGGTTCCTCTACGAGTTCTACAAGCCGCTGGTCGAGCTGCGCGACAAGGTCCCCGGCTACGCGGTCGCCCTGGTGAAGGCCGCGGTGCGCGCGAACGGTCTCGAGGTCGGCGGCGTGCGGCCGCCGTTGATCGACCCGCTCGACGAGCACCTGGCCGCACTCGACAAGATCATCGCCGCGGGCAAGGCCCTGCTGAGCTGAGAGGGCGTTCCGCATGAAGATCACCGAGATCGTCCTGACACCGATCGCGTTCCGGGACCCGCCGCTGCTCAACTCGGCCGGCGTGCACGAGCCGTGGGCGCTGCGCACGATCGTCGAGGTGCACACCGACGAAGGCATTTCGGGGCTGGGGGAGACCTACGGCGACCTCGGGCACCTGGGGCGCTCGCGGTCCGTTGTGGACTCCTTGATCGGCCTCGACGTGTTCGCCCTCAACGAGATGCACGCGCGGGTCGCCACCGCTCTCGGTGGCAAGACCGGGCTGGACAACCACGGCCTGACCGGGCAGATCACGGCGGAGAGCACCGTCGACCGCGTGTACTCACCGTTCGAGGTCGCCTGCCTGGACATCCAGGGCAAGGCGCTGGGACGCCCGGTGCACGACCTGCTGGGAGGCGCGGTCCGCTCGTCCGTGCCCTACTCGGCCTACCTGTTCTACAAGTGGGACGGGCACCCCGGCGCCGAGCCGGACGAGTGGGGTGAGGCGATCGACCCCGCCGGCATCGTGGCCCAGGCCACCAGGATGATCGAGCGGTACGGCTTCGGGTCGATCAAGCTCAAGGGCGGTGTCTTCCCTCCCGAGCAGGAGATCGAGGCCATCCGCGCCCTGCGCGAGGCGTTCCCGGACCACCCGCTGCGGCTGGACCCGAACGCGGCCTGGTCGGCGGCGACGTCGCTGAAGGTCGCGGCGGAGCTCGACGGCGTGCTGGAGTACCTGGAGGACCCGACGCCGGAGATCTCCGGGATGGCGGAGGTGGCCGCGAAGGCACCGATGCCGTTGGCCACCAACATGTGCGTGATCGCGTTCGAGCACCTCAAGCCGTCCGTGGAACAGGACGCCGTGCAGGTCCTGCTGTCCGACCACCACTACTGGGGCGGACTGCAGCGGTCGCGTCAGCTGGGGATGATCTGCCAGACGTTCGGCATCGGCCTGTCGATGCACTCGAACTCGCACCTCGGCATCTCGCTGGCCGCGATGACGCACCTGGCCGCGGCGACGCCGAACCTGAACTACGCCTGCGACACGCACTACCCCTGGAACGCCCAGGACGAGGTCGTGGAACCAGGCGTGCTGTCCTTCGTGGACGGTGCGGTTCCGGTTCCCGTGACGCCGGGACTCGGTGTGTCGCTGAATCGTGACGCGCTGGCTCGCCTGGCCGAGAACTACGTTCGTTGCGGCATCACGGCTCGCGACGACACGGGCTACATGCAGAAGTTCGACCCGAGTTACGAGAGGAAGCGCCCCCGGTGGTGAAGTCGGTTGTCCACGCCTATCCGTGGGACCTGATCGGAGATCCTGAGGCTGTCGCGCGGTACCAGGACCTCGGGGTCGACGCGATCGCCCTCGCGGCGTCCTATCACACCGTGCGGGCCGCGACGCCGCTTCACCCGTCGCATCGGATGGTCGACGCTCGGCACGCGGCGTTCTACCTGCCGGTGCGTTCGGAGAAGTACGGCCGGCTCGTGCCCGCGGAACCGTCCTGGGTGGACGGTTCGGACTCGTTCGGTGCCGCGGCGGCTCTGGTCCGTGCCGCCGGCCTGCCGGTGTACGCGTGGACCGTGCTGACGCACAACTCGCGCCTCGGCGACCTGCACCCCGACGTGACCGTGGTGAACGCGTTCGGGGACCGCTACCCGTACGCGTTGTGCACCGCGCAGCCCGACGTCGTGGAGTACACGTCGGTGCTGGTGTCCGAGGTGCTGGAGCTCGGCGCGCCGGACGGGATCGTCCTGGAGGCCTGCGGGCCGCTGGGGTTCTTCCACGGCGGGCACCACGAGAAGACCGACGGCACGGACTGGAACGCGGTGCAGCAGAAGCTGTTGTCGCTGTGCTTCTGCTCTGCCTGCACCGCCCTGTACGCCGACCCGGATGCCCTGCGTGAAGCGGTCCGGGCCGGGGTCGATCGCGGAGCGTCCAGCGTCGAGGAGGCGCTGGGCGCGCTCGCGGAAGACGTTCGAGCGGTGCGCACCGGTGTGGTGCGGTCATTGCGGCAGCGGCTGGTGCCGGAGATCCGCGCTGCCGCGCCTTCGATCCGGATCGGCATGCACGTGACGGCGGATCCCTGGGGCACCGGTCCGTTCGCGACCGTGGCCGGTGGTGTCGACGCCGACATCGATGTCCTGACGACCATGTGCTGGCCCGGCCCGGAGGTCGCCGTTCCCGGCATCGAGGCGCTTCGCGCCGCCGCCCCGGACACGCGGATCGCCGCGTACGTGCTGGGGCTGCCGCCGAAGCCGGCCGACGGTGCGGCGTTGTCGAAGGAATGGCTCGCGTACCTGGACGCAGGCGTGGAGGAGTTCCACCTCTACCACGGTGGTCTCGCGTCCGCAGCACGGTTGGAAGCTTTGCGAGAGGCTGTAACGGCCGTTAGCCGCTAACTGTGAAGAGAAGTCCCTGAGGGAATTCGCTGCAACCCGTTGTGAGCGCGGTTCCGTCCTCTTCACATGAGGCGCATAGGAACCGTAGTTGGCACTGGCGTCCTGCTGCTGGTCATCTCGGCCTGTGGCAGTGCGCAGAACGCGGGCACCGGGGCAGGTGGCGGTCAGGAGTTGCCGACCGCCACCTCGTCCTCCGAGGTGCCGCCGAACGTCGCCCCCGGAGAAGTGCCGCCGGACGGCAAACCCGTGACGAAGCTCGAGGCCGGCGCGCTGCCGCCGGACCAGCCGCGCACCGCGTGGACCCAGGGCGACGGGAAGACCGTCGGAGTCGTGGCCCAGGAGGGCGGGTGCGGCAAGGCGAGCGCGTCCGTGCTGGAGCAGAACGCTTCCACGGTGAAGATCGAGCTGCTCGAGACGCTGCCGCTGACCAAGCAGATGTGCACCATGGACATCCGCTTCCCCCCGCTGACGGTGCAGCTGTCCGAGCCCCTCGGTGAGCGGACGGTCGTGCTGACGTCGCGGCAGGAACAGAAGTAGACCTTCCTCCCCCCACGGTGCCCGGTCGGCAACTGCCCCGCCGGTCGGGCATCTCTACTTCCACACCATTTCTGACGGCTTTTCGGGGGCTGGTCCGGGAACATTCGACCGGACAGGTCGTAAGACATTTGACAGGGACTTCCCGTCCCGGTTTGCGAGGATGGTGCGCATGAGAAACGCCGTCGCTGCCGTTGCTCTCGCCGTCGTGCTCGCCGGTTGTTCGTCCGGCACGCAGTCAAGCGCGCCCGGCTCCGGTTCGTCGGGCGCCACGCCCACGGGCACGACCGCGCCCGGCTCGAGCGGCACCCCCGGTTCGTCCGGCGCGAACCCCACCGCGCCCGCCCAGCCTCCGGTCTCCATCTCGGAGGAGAAGCCCGTCATCCCGCCCAACGTCACGCCCGTGGCGAAGGACAAGGTCGACACGACATCGTTGTCAGACACCTACCGCGACGAGGCCTACGTCTTCGGCGACGGCCGCGACGTCGAAGTCTTCGGCGTGGGCGGCGGCTGCAAGGAGGCCCGCGCCGAGATCGCCGGCCAGTCCGCCGACGTCGTCCAGATCACGCTGGTCACGATCACCAAACAGCCCGCGGGCACCATGTGCAGCCAGGAGGTCCGTCAGGTGCCACTGACGGTCCGCCTGGACGCGCCCCTCGGCAACCGCCGCCTGGTGCTGGAATCCCGCGAGGAGACCGGCTGACTGATCGCATGTCGCCGATTCGCCCGGCGTCGTGAAGTTCGCGGTGGCCGGACACTCCGGCGGCGCACCACACGCCCTCGCGTGCGCCGCCCTGTTGCCCGGCCACCGCACGGCCGCTGACTCGTCTTCCAGATCCCCGCGCGAAGGCGTGGCTGCTTTCAGACGACGGCCACACCTCGGACCCCCGGCCGCTCTCGAACGGATACCGGAGCGTCAGGCATCGGCGAGGAACTCGACGCGGTTGCCGGCGCCGTCGAACGTGTGGAAGCGGCGCCGGCCGGGAATCTCCGCCGGGTCGGCCCAGACGACCTGGTGGCCCGCCGCCGCCACCGCCGCGGCGACCCGATCGGCATCGACGACGAACGCCGGATGCGCCTTGCGTGCGGGCCGGAAGTCGTCCTCGATGCTCACGTGCACCTCCCCGCCGCCCGGCACCTCGAACCAGCACCCGCCCCGCACGGCGAGCAGCGGCGGTTTGGCCAGTTCGGTCCAGCCAGGACTTCTGCGTAGAACGTCCGCTGCTCGTCCTCGGCACCCACCGGGCAGGTCACCTGTACGTGATGAATCATCGCGCCGCCTCTCCGTCGAACAGTACAACCGTACTGTTGCTTGAGGGGCTGCGCCACGATGTCGCCTCGTCGCGGTTCACCTGGAAACCACGAAGCCGCCCAGGCCCCGCCGACGATTCGGCGAGACCTGGGCGGCTCGGTGAAGGGGTCTAGCGGCGGAAACTGATCTGCAGGGTCGGCGTCGAGGTCTCCGCGAAGAAGTCGTTGCCCTTGTCGTCGACCACGACGAAGGCCGGGAAGTCCTCGACCTCGATCTTCCAGACCGCCTCCATGCCCAGTTCGGGGTACTCGAGCACCTCGACCTTGCGGATGCAGTCCTGCGCCAGCCGCGCCGCCGGGCCACCGATGGAGCCCAGGTAGAAGCCGCCGTGCGAGGAGCAGGCGTCGGTGACCTGCTTGGAGCGGTTGCCCTTGGCGAGCATCACCAGCGAGCCGCCCGCGGCCTGGAACTGCTCCACGTAGGAGTCCATGCGGCCGGCGGTGGTCGGGCCGAACGAACCGGAGGCGTAGCCCTCGGGCGTCTTGGCCGGGCCGGCGTAGTAGACCGGGTGGTCCTTGAGGTACTGCGGCATCTCCTCGCCGGCGTCGAGGCGTTCCTTGATCTTGGCGTGCGCGATGTCGCGTGCCACGACCAGCGGGCCTGTCAGCGAGACGCGGGTCTTCACCGGGAGCTTGGTGAGGATGTCGCGGATCTCCGTCATGGGGCGGGTGAGGTCGATCTGGACGACCTCGTCGGACAGGTCCTCGCCCTCGATCTCCGGGAGGAACCGGGCCGGGTCGCGCTCCATCTGCTCCAGGAACACGCCCTCGGCCGTGATGCGGGCCTTGGTCTGGCGGTCGGCAGAGCACGAGACCGCGATGCCGACCGGGAGGGACGCGCCGTGGCGGGGGAGGCGGATGACGCGCACGTCGTGGCAGAAGTACTTGCCGCCGAACTGGGCGCCGATGCCGAAGTTGCCGGTGAGTTCGAGGACCTGCTGCTCGAGGTCCGTGTCGCGGAACGCGTGGCCCGCCGCGGAGCCCTCGGTCGGCAGGGTGTCGAGGTAGCGGGCCGAGGCGAGCTTCGCGACCTTGAGGTTCTGCTCGGCGGACAGGCCGCCGACGACGACCGCGAGGTGGTACGGCGGGCACGCCGCGGTGCCGAGCGAACGCAGCTTCTCGTCCAGGAACGACGCGAGGCGCTTCGGGTTCAGCACCGCCTTCGTCTCCTGGTAGAGGAACGTCTTGTTCGCGCTGCCGCCGCCCTTGGCCATGAACAGGAACTCGTACACGGGCTCCTGGCCGGGCTTGTGGAACACCTCGATCTGCGCGGGCAGGTTGGTGCCGGTGTTCTTCTCGTCCCAGAACGTCACCGGGGCCATCTGCGAGTAGCGCAGGTTGAGCTCCTGGTAGGCCTCGTAGACGCCGCGGGCCAGGGCCTGCTCGTCGTCGCCGCCGGTCAGGACGGTCTCCGAACGCTTGCCCATGATGATCGCCGTGCCGGTGTCCTGGCACATCGGCAGCACACCGCCGGACGAGATGGCGGCGTTGCGCAGCAGGTCCATGGCGACGAAGCGGTCGTTGCCGGAGGCCTCGGGGTCGTCGATGATCTTGCGGAGCTGGGCGAGGTGCGACGGGCGCAGCAGGTGCTGGATGTCCCGGATCGCCTCCTTCGCGAGCAGCGTCAGCGTCTCGGGGGCGATCTCCAGGAACTTGCGGTCACCGGCCTCGATGAGCTTGACCCCGTCGGAGGTGACGAGGCGGTACTCGGTCTCGGTGTCCTTCGCGAGCGGGAGGACGTCGGTGTACTCGAATGTGGTGGGCACGGGGTACACAACTCCAACGGTGTGCAGTTCGGATCAGAAAACCGTACCGCCATCAAAGGGACGTACTGGTCCCCGTCCACCGTGTTCTTCGCAACCGTGTTGCCGTCAGGGGCCGCGAACGCGGAAGGCCGGGGCGGCCCCCGGCCGTCCCGACCTTCCTTCGCGTGCGAACCCGACTCACGACGGGCGTCGCGTGGCTCTGGTAACGCCCGACCGTGCCGTGAGTTGAGTCACAAGTCAATACTGCTCAGCGGGTGAGACCCGACCGTGACGACTTTGGGACTACGAGGCGTAGGCCCGCAGCTTCGCGGCGCGTTCGCCCTGGCGGAGCTTCGACATGACCTCGCGCTCGATCTGGCGGACCCGCTCGCGCGACAACCCGAAGCGCTTGCCGATCTGGTCGAGGGTGCGCGGCTGGCCGTCCTCGAGGCCGTAGCGCAGCCGGATCACGGCCTGCTCGCGCGGCTCCAGCGTCGCGAGGACGCGGCGCAGGTCGTCCTGCAGCAGCCCGGAGATGACGGCGCTCTCGGCGTCGGTCGCGTCCGAGTCCTCGATGAAGTCACCGAGGGGAGCGTCCTCCTCCGTGCCGACCGGCATGTCGAGCGATACCGGGTCACGCGCGTGGTCGAGCAGGTCTGCGACCTTGTCGGGGTTGAGACCCGCTTCCTTCGCGAGCTCCTCGTTCGTCGCCTCGCGGCCGAGCGTCTGGTGCAGGTCGCGCTTGATCCGCGCGAGCTTGTTCACCTGCTCGACGAGGTGGACGGGGAGGCGGATGGTGCGGCCCTGGTCGGCCATGCCGCGGGTGATCGCCTGGCGGATCCACCACGTCGCGTACGTCGAGAACTTGAAGCCCTTGGTGTAGTCGAACTTCTCGACCGCGCGGATGAGGCCCAGGTTGCCTTCCTGGATCAGGTCCAGCAGCGGCATGCCACGGCCCGTGTAGCGCTTGGCCAGCGACACGACGAGGCGCAGGTTGGCCTTGAGCAGGTGGTCCTTGGCGCGGCGGCCGTCGCGGACGAGCGCCCCCATCTCGTCGCGGCGGGTGGGGGTGAGGCGCTTGGCCGTCTCGAGGACGTGCTGCGCGAACACACCTGCCTCGATGCGCTTCGCGAGCTCCACCTCCTCCTCGGCGGTGAGGAGCGCGGTCTTGCCGATTCCGTTCAGGTAGACTCGAACGAGGTCGGCTGCTGGACCCTGCGCGTCGAGTTCGTGCTCGACGACGGCGGGCGTGTTCTCTCCGACTTCACGGTCGGAGATCCTCGTGACGGTCATGGATCTCCCTCCCCCTGGTGCGGGCGACGCTGCTGTCGGTCAGGACAGTCGCGCGTGGCGGTCAAGGCGGCGCGGCGCTGCGCCCTGGTTGCCGGTTGCGGCGGGCCCGCTCGGGATCCCATCGCTAGCTGGCTGATACCTGGGTAACGAAGACGATTCCGAATTCGTTCCCGACTTCCATGACCTGAAGACGTCACCACAGTCACAGCGGTTGCGCGACTAATCTGAGGATTCCCTGAGAACCGTTTAGTCAGAGGTCGACGATCACCGTGAACGGACCGTCGTTCACGCTCCGTACCTTCATCTCGGCTCTGAATCGTCCTGTTTCGACGCGCGCGCCCTTTTGGCGTAGTTCCTGCACGACGGCGTTCACCAACGGTTCCGCGTGCTCGGGACGGGCGGCCGCCGTCCAGGACGGACGGCGGCCCTTGCGGGTGTCCCCATAAAGGGTGAACTGGCTGACGACCAGCAGCGGAGCGCCGGTCGACTCGCACGACTGCTCGTCGTCGAGGATGCGCAGACCGTGCAGCTTCTGCGCCATTTTGCGGGCTTGCTCGGCGGTGTCGTCGTGGTGGACGCCGAGCAGCACCAGCAATCCGGGCTCGTCGATCGCGCCGACGATCGCCCCTTCGACTTCGACACTCGCTTCTGTGACGCGCGCCACAACTGCTTTCACGCGGGAATCAACATTCCGTGCCGGATGAGATCACGAACGATCGGCAAGGCCGCTTCTGCATCGATTTCTCCGTAAGCGAACTCGAGCAGTGCGAGCAGGTCTTCCAGCGGCAATGCGCCGTTGCAACCGGCGACGAGCTTGGCAGTCGCCTCGTCGACCTCGTGCTGCCAGCCGGGCCCGTCCGTGCGGTGCAGCCGGACGACGACTTTGCGCCAGCCCTCGTCGCCCGGCTCGGACACCTCCTCGAGCAGCACGGTGTCGGCGACCCGGAAACGCCGGCTCAGCAAGTCGGGGTTCGCCCGCAGCCACGCGACGTTGTCGAGCCAGCGCGCCGCCTCCGGGCCCAGCGGGTCGTCGTAGGCGTGGCGCAGGTCCTCGCAGATGACCTGGGAGTGCATCTCGTCGGTGCGGCGCAGCGTCACGTACCCGAAACCGACGCCCTGGACGTCGTTCTCCTCGAACCAGTCCAGCCACGCCGCGGCCTTCTGCCGGCCCTCGGGGCTGCGCGGGTCGACGCCCGCGTCCTTGAGCCACGTGCCGACGTACAGGGCGGGCTCGGCGATGTCGCGCTGCACGAACCACGCGTCGATGCCGCCGCGGGGGAGCCAGCCGGAGACGCGCTCCTCCCAGTCCTCGCCCTTGCGGTGCACCCACGACGCGAGCAGCTGGCCGACGCCGCCCTCGTTGAGGAAGGAGGGCAGCTGCCGCACGACCAGCGCCGACGCGTCGTCGCCACCGAGGCCGGAGTCGCGGTAGACGAAGTCCACCCGCGGCGGGCCGACGACGAACGGCGGGTTGCACACGACGTGGTCGAACCGCCGGTTGCGGACCGGCCCGAACCACTCGCCCTGCAGCGTCTCCACGTCGAGCTCGTTCAGGCGGAACGTGCCCTGCGCGAGCCTCAGCGCGCGCTCGGACAGGTCGGTCGCGGTGATCTTCTGAGCGTGCGTGCTGGCGTGCAGCGCCTGGACGCCGCAGCCGGTGCCGAGGTCGAGCACAGTGCCGACGGGCGTGCGCTTGGTCGCGCGGGCGAGGCTGATGGACGCGTGGCCGACGCCGAGCACGTGGTCCTCGGGGACGGCGCTGCCGCGCAGGTCGGAGTCGAGGTCGGCGACGACCCACCAGTTGTCCTCGTACGGCCTGACGTCCAGCCCGGCCCTCAGGCTGTTCGCACCGGGAACGGACGACAGGACCTCGTTCTCGACGGCGTCGTCGATGTCGACACCGGCCAGCGCCTTGCGGACGTCCTGCTCGGGCTCGTGGTCGCCGAGCAGGAACATGCGGATCAGCGTGCCGAGCGGCCCGGCGTCCTTGCTCGCGCGGCGGGCGGGCTCCGGCTCGCCGCGGCCGAGCGCGGCGTGGGCCTGGAGACCGAGCGCGCCGACGACGCCGTCCGCGGTGTAGCCGGTGTTCAGGAAGGCCTCGCGCAAACGGGCGCACAGTTCAACGGAAAGATCGGGGTGCACGGGTGGAGATGCTTTCACGCCCCGCGTTTCACCGCGTGATCTGGAGGGCGATGGCCATCGCGAGGCGCTGGTCGGGGTCGTCGAGGGGGAGTGGCGTCACCTCGGACATCTTCTGCATGCGGTACCGCAGCGTGTTCGGGTGCACGTTGAGCTCCTTGGCCGCAGCCCGCACATCCCCCTGAGCGGTCAGCCACGCCCTCAAGGTCGTGGCGTACTGCGTCCCGTACTCGGCGTCGTGCCGCAGTATGTTGGATATCGGCCCGCGGGTCGGCAGCCGTCCAGCCTCCGCGACGGCGGCGAGCCGGTGCAACAGGACCTGCGCCCACGCGTCGTCGTACACAACCGGTACACCGGTCGAAAGCGCGAGGCATTCATCCGCCTCCTGCCGTGAGGTCGGCAGTTGCGCCGCCTCGGCCGGCCCTCCGATGCCCGCCAGCACCGTCGCCTCGGCGGGCAGTTCGCGGACCAGCGACCGCACCCACGCGACGGCGTCGTCGGCGGCCGGGATGACGGTGTAGAGGACGTTGCCGAACAACGCGCTGCGCCCAGGCCGCGACCAGCCGAAGCCGGCGGTGGCGCGCTGGAACGCGAGCACCGCCGCGCCGTGCTCGCCCTCGCCCGCGTGGGCCTGCACCGCGATCACCCGCAGATCGGCGGACGGCAGCCCGAGGCGCGCGACGTCCGCGGACTCGGGCTGGTCGAGCAGCCTGATCACCAGATCGGCCTCGGCCTGGCGTTCGAGGTCCGTCGACGCCCGCGACCGCAACAGGTGCAACGCCGCCGTGCGCGCGCCGTCGACCAACGCGGCACTTCGAGCGGCGTCCACCGGCCCCGTCACCTCGACCCACACGGACCCCAGCAGCTCACGGCCCGCCCGCACCGCGGCGACGAGCCGGTTGCCCAGCTGCGGGGTCAGCTTGGGCACGAAGATCGGCTCGTCCGAAGACGCGAGGTGTGTGAACACGCCGAACTCGTCCAGCGCCCGCCGGGCCTCCTCCGGCACCCGCCGCCCGAGGATGGTTTGAACGCGCACGGGGTCGACGTCCTCCTGCCGATAGGAGTACGCGAGCACGCGGGACTGCTGGTCCTCGATCGTCACCGGCCCGCCCACCACGCCCGCGATCACGTCGGCCAGCCCGAACAGGTCCCCGGTCCGCGTACCGCCGTTGACCAGCGTCTGCGTGACGTTCGCGAGCTGACTCCACGGCACGGACGGATCCACGAGCAACACGGCCGCACCGGACTTCTTGGCCGCGGCCACCACCCGCTCGTCGAGCGGCGGCCTGCCGTGCAGGACCACCGCGGACGCCACCGTGGAAGCCACGAGCCGCACCGCCGCCGCTACCGACGGCGTACCCAGCCCGAGAAGCACGTCACCCGCGGCCGCCGGCGTGTTCTCGGCCGGATCGTGCAGGGCGACCCCGCGAAGTTCGGCGTCGCGCCCCCTCGGCGCGCAGGCCAGGTGCGTGCCAAGGCTGCCGAGCACGTCCACGAGGCGATCAAGGGCGACCACCCGCGGATGTTAACCGCCAACCGGGCGTCCCCGGCGTCACTCGGACGTGGGACTATGGAGGCGTAGCCGATGGAAGTTGGACGAGGTGGTGTCGTGAGCAGTCCCGACCGGACCGACACCCCGGTGTTGATCACCGAGGCGGCTCCTTCCTACGAACAGCAGCACGCCGCCCGGCGCCGGAAGTACGCGATCATGATGAGCCTGCGCTTCCCGTGCCTCATCCTCGCGGCGCTGTTCGCCCACACCTGGTGGCTGGCCCTGTTCTTCATCGCGCTGTCCGTGCCACTGCCGTGGATGGCCGTGCTGATCGCGAACGACCGGCCGCCCCGCAAGACCGAGAAGGCCAACCGCTACGAGGTCGAGCGCCGCGCCATCGCCCCGAAGAGCACCACCGTCATCGACGGCTGACCCGCCGAACCCGCTTGAGATCGCACCCCGGCCCGACGCCGCCCGCGCCTTTGCAATGAGTCTTTTGTCGTCGTCCGCAAACGTTTTTTGCATCCGGTCAGGCGTGGAACGCCCCCATGAGGAGCGCGTGCGGGCAACCGATATATCAGTTGGAACTGATATATCGGTTGAGCCGGTGGGCTAGCGAGGGGGTTGAGCGCCGACGACGCTGACCGCACGAGAGCCCGCGCGTACGCCGCCGAGGAGAGCATCGTGCTTCGACGCACCGGACAGCCAAGCCGCGAGGAAGCCCGCGTCGAAGGCGTCGCCGGCACCCGTCGAGTCGATGCACTCGGTAACTTCAGCGGGAACTGAGATCAGCTCGTCGGCGTCGACCCAGGTCGCACCGTCGGGGCCTGAGGTCACCACCACAGCGCCGACGTGGGAAAGCAGCGACTTCGCCGACGACGGTTCCGAGGAACCGGTGAGGGCAAGGAGTTCGTCGGCGTTGGGCAGCAGGAAGTCGACGCCGCGCACGTCCGCCAGGAACGCCTCGGGCGAGTGGATCAGGACGGCTGCCTGGGGGTCCACGGACGTCGTCCAGCCCGCGGCACGGGCGGCCTCGAGCACGGCCAGGCCGGCGGGGCGTGAGGTGGCGTCGAGCAGCACGTAGCCGGACAGGTGCAGGTGGCCGTGGGGCTCGGTGAGCAGGCCCGGGGCGAGGTCGGCGGGGGAGAAGCGAGCGTTTGCGCCGCGGTCGGGGAGCATCGAGCGCTGGCCGTCCTCGTCGACGAGGACGACCACGCAGCAGGTCGCCAGGTCTCGGTCGACCGCGAAGGCGCACTGGACGCCCGCCGTGGTCAGTTCGGCGTGGACCTGGCGGCCCGCCGAGTCGGCGCCCACGCGGGCCACCAGGACCGGCGAGGCACCGCAGGCCGCGAGCCAGACCGCCGTGTTGGCGCCGGCGCCGCCCGGCTCGATGGTGACCTTGGCGCGGACGTCCCCGCCGTGGGCGATGGGGCCGGCGTGGCGGGCCACCACGTCGAGGCCCGCGTCACCGACCACGACCACCGGCCTCACTGGAACAGCTCGACGGCGACGGCTGCGGCCACGGAGACGTTGCTCACGACGAGTTCCTCGTTGGCGTCGAGGCTGACGCCGGCGCTCGCGGTGTGGAAGTGCTCCAGCAGGACGGGGGTGACGTCCTTGCCTCGCACGTCCTGGTCGACGAGCTTCTGCAGGCCCTCGGCGAGCAGGCGGTCGTGCAGGGCGGAGTCCATCTCGAAGGCGGCGGGGATGGGGTTGGCCAGGATCATGCCGCGGCCACCGGCGGCGAACACGGCCGCGGCCTCGGCGGCGGTGTCGACCCGCCACGACAGGTCGAACTCCGACTCGCGGCGGTAGAAGGCCGGGAAGCGCGAGGTCCGGTAGCCGACGACCGGCACCGAACGGGTCTCGAAGACCTCCAGGGTCGCGCCCATGTCCAGGATCGACTTCACTCCCGAGCAGACGATCAGCACCGGTGTCGTCGCGACCACGTCGAGGTCGGCGGACACGTCCCACGTCTCGCGCGCGCCGCGGTGCACACCGCCGAGGCCGCCGGTACCGAACACGCGGATGCCCGCCTGGTGGGCCAGGGCCGTCGTGGAGGCCACGGTCGTCGCACCACTGCGGCCCAGGGCGTAGGCGGGGCCGAGGTCGCGCAGCGAGAGCTTCACGAGGTCGCCCGCGTTGCAGACCCGGTCGAGCTCGGACGAGGAGAGACCGATGCGCGGCACACCGTCGAGTACGGCGATCGTCGCGGGGACCGCACCGGCCTCCCGCACCACCTTCTCCAGGCGTGCGGCGACCGTCAGGTTGCGCGGCGCGGGCAGGCCGTGGGACAGGATGGTGCTCTCGAGAGCGACGACGGGCCGGTTCTCGGCCAGTGCGGTGGCAACTTCTTCAGCGATGTGCAGCGTGGTCACGAGTGGGCATCATCCCAGGTACCCTGGGCGCGTGAGCACTCAGACTCTCCCTGAGGTCGACGTACGGCCGGACGAGACCGACCAGTCCTCGGACGACACGCCGAAGATGTTCCACTACGTGCGCAAGGCGAAGATCGCCGAGAGCGCCGTGATGGGCACGCACGTGGTCGCGCTGTGTGGCGAGGTCTTCCCGGTCACGCGGTCGCCGAAGCCCGGTTCACCGGTGTGCCCGGACTGCAAGAAGATCTACGAGAACCTCCCGCCCGGCGGCGACGGCGACTGAGCCACACGGCCGAGAACTTCATCCGGCAGCGCCCGGCGCCTCGAACTCGCTCGAGGCGCCGGGCGCTGCTGTTCTCATGACTTGTTCGCGGCGGCGCTAACCCCGCTGCTTCTCTTCCTCGCTGTGCGACCGCTGCTCCTGGATCTTCAGCGGCGTCGTCAGCTGCGTGTCCGCGGGGGAGGGCGCCGAGTAGCCCGTGTTGTCGTTCTCCTGCTTGGGTGCGCTCTCCTCGCGGATGCGGGACGCCGCGCGCTCCATCTCGAGCCTGCGCCAGCGGCGGCGCTGGCGGCGGGTCATCCGGGCCGGCCACATGTCCTGGACGGCGCTGTTGAAGTACGCGCCGATCGTGATCGCCAGGCCGATGAAGAACACGAACAGCAGGAACGCGATCGGCGTCGCCAGCGCGCCGTAGGTGTAGCCGGTGGTGGTGATCCACTGGATGTACAGGCGCAGGCCGATCGACGACAGGATGAAGAACGCCATCGCGAGGATCGCGCCGGGCAGCACGCGGTGGTACGGCAGCCTTCGCGGCAGCGCGACCTTGTAGAGCATCGACAGCGAGAGCACCAGCAGCAGTGCCACGCCGGGGTAGTAGAACCGGCCGACCCACGTCGTGATGTACGGCTGCCAGGACGCCGGGAAGAGCTCCGGCAGGAGGTCCGGGCCCAGCGCCAGCACCGGCAGGCCGATCACCAGCGCCACCAGTGACACCAAGTAGAGCAGCAACGCGAAGAACCGTTGCCACACCTCGTTGCGCACGCCGTACTGGCCGTGGGCGACCGTGATCGCGTCGACGAACGACGACATGGCCGACGACCCCGCCCACAGCGAGATCAGGAAGCCGATCGAGACGATCTCGCCCTTGCCGGTCGACAGGATCTCCGCGACGGTCGGCTGGATCACGCCGTTGACGACGTCCGCGCTGAAGATCGTCCGGGTGAACCCGATGATCTTCTCCTGCACGGAGAGGACGATCTCGGGGCCGAACCAGGTGCCGATCCAGCCCATCGAGCCCAGCACGCCGAGCAGCAGCGGGGGGAACGACAGGGTCTGCCAGAACGCGGCTTCGGCGGCTTCTGAGAAGATGTTGTGCTGCCACGCCTTCGACAACGTGCGCGCGAATAGACGCAGCGGCCCCTTGCGGCCGGACCTGCGTGCGTCGTTGTCGGTAGGCGAACCCATCGCAATGACAAGCATGGTGCATACCGCCACGTTTCGCGGCATCGCCGCCCGGAACAGGTAGAGTCGCAGTGCCCTCGGCCACGGTCTGCCTGAGGGTATTGCCATGTTTGACCTGCATAAATGAGGAGAAACACGTCTGTGACAGCGACAGCAGCAATGCGACCGCTGCGGGCATGGCAGCGGCGCGCGCTGACCAAGTACCTCGCCGTCAAACCCAAGGACTTCCTCGCCGTCGCGACGCCGGGTGCGGGCAAGACGACCTTCGGGCTCCGCGTTGCCGCCGAGTTGCTGGCCGACAGGACGATCGAGGCCGTCACGATCGTCACGCCCACCGAGCACCTCAAGCACCAGTGGGCGAAGGCGGCTGCCGAGCAGGGCATCCACATCGACTCGAACTTCCGCAACACCAACGCGATGACCTCCCGCGACTACCACGGCGTGGCCGTCACGTACGCACAGGTCGCCGCCCATCCGACGTTGCACCGGGTGCGCACCGAGAACCGCAAGACGCTCGTGCTGCTCGACGAGGTGCACCACGGCGGTGATGCCAAGTCGTGGGGTGATGCGATCCGTGAGGCGTTCACGCCCGCGGTGCGCCGTTTGTGTCTCACCGGCACGCCGTTCCGCTCGGACGACTCGCCGATCCCGTTCGTCACCTACGAAGAGGGTTCGGGCGGTTTCAAGACATCCAAGGCCGATCACACGTACGGGTACTCCGACGCGCTGCGCGACGGCGTGGTGCGGCCCGTGCTCTTCCTGGCGTACTCGGGTGAGGCGTCGTGGCGGACCAGTGCGGGCGAGGAGTTCACCGCGCGCCTGGGCGAGCCGCTGACCCAGGAGCAGACCGCGCGGGCGTGGCGCACCGCCCTGGACCCGGCCGGCGACTGGGTGGCGTCCGTCCTGCGCGCCGCCGACCAAAGACTCACGCAGAAGCGCGAGAACGGCCTGCCCGACGCGGGCGGCCTGGTGATCGCGACCGACCAGACCGTCGCGAAGGCCTACGCGCAGGTGCTCCAGCGCGTCACGGGCCACATCCCGACGCTCGTCCTCTCGGACGACCCGAAGGCGTCCGGCAAGATCGCCGAGTTCGCCGCGACGAACGAACGCTGGATGATCGCCGTCCGCATGGTGTCCGAGGGCGTCGACGTGCCGCGGCTCGCGGTCGGCGTGTACGCGACGTCGTCGTCGACCCCGTTGTTCTTCGCCCAGGCCATCGGCCGCTTCGTGCGCAACCGGAAGCCCGGCGAGACCGCCTCGGTGTTCCTGCCGTCGGTGCCGGTGCTGCTGGCGCTCGCGTCCGAGCTGGAAGCCGAGCGCGACCACGTCCTGGGCAAGCCGCACCGCGAGAAGGACGGCTGGGACGACGAGCTGATGGCCGCGGCGAACGCGGTCAAGGACGAACCCGGCGAGGACGAGCGCGCCTTCACCGCGCTGGGCACCACCGCCGAGCTCGACCAGGTGATCTACGACGGCTCGTCGTTCGGCGCCCCGACCCTCGCGGGCTCCGACGAGGAGCAGGAGTACCTGGGCCTGCCGGGGCTGCTCGAACCGGACCAGGTGCGCACCCTGCTGCTGCAGCGGCAGGAGGAGCAGATGGCGATCGCCGCCAAGCGCCCCAAGCCCGAGGTCGCGGTGCGCGAGGCACGGCCCGTGGGTGTGCAGGAACGCCTCACGTCGCTGCGCAAGGAGCTCAACACCCTCGTCGCGATGCACCACCACCGCACGAAGAAGCCGCACGGCAAGATCCACAACCAGCTGCGCGAGTACTGCGGCGGGCCGCCGACCGCGATGGCCACCATCGAGCAGCTCGAAGAACGGATCGCCACGCTGCGCTCCTGGTAGAGCGGTGTCAGTTGCGCGTGATGGCGACGGCGAGCGTGCTGTAGCGAATGGTCAACCGGCCGCCGATCGCGTCGATCGCACCGCCGATGCCGGACATGAGCCCGGTGATCTGCTCCGCGCTGAGCAGGGACATCGGGCTCATGGTGCGCGTGAGGTCGAGGAACTCGGCTGTCGTGAAGCTCCGCTCCCAGTCGGCTGACCACTGCTCGGCGCCGGAGAACTCGCCCGTGCCGGCGAACTCGTCGGCCGTGCGCACACAGCGCTCCTGGTAGGCCTTGAACGCCTCGTCGTAGGAGTGACCGACGCGGTGCGGCATCTGCGGCGCCACCTTGTCGTAGGCGGCGGCGAAGGCCTCGGAGATCGGTTCCGGCGTCCCGAACACGTGCCAGAGCGCCACGAACACCCCGCCGGGCCGCAGGACCCGCGCGGCCTGCGCCAGCCCCGCCTCGGCGTCGACCCAGTGCCACGACTGCCCGGCGACGACGGCGTCGAACTCGCGACCGGCCGGATCCCAGGTCTCGAACTTCGCCACCTCGACGGTGACGCCCGTGCCGCGGGCGAACCCGGCCATCCGTTCGTCGTGCTCCACCCCGAGCACGTCCAGTCCGGCTGCCCGGAGTTGCCGCGACAGGACGCCGGTGCCGCAGCCGACCTCGGCGACCCGCGGCCCGGGACTCGCGGCGACGAGCTTCGCGATCAGCTCGCCGGGATAGGCGGGCCGGGTGCGGTCGTAGCGGGCCGCCTCGGCACCGAACGAGTTCGCCAGCCTTTCGGCGGCTTCCTTGTCGATGGTCATGCACCCAACCTAGGGATGTCCGGGAGGTGACCGGTGAGCGTCCGCCGCGAGCGATGTCCGATATATCGCCGCTGAAATCTGTAGCGCGGTGGTAACGCTCTCACAACTCTCGGTGACCAGATTTCGCCAGGGTTACCGCATCGTTGCGACTTAATCGATCCAGTGTGGTTCCGGTCACGCATATGTCAGGCATACGTTGTGCGCCACAACATTCTCTGTGACACAGCGCAGTGAAAGGGATGGCGGATGCGCAGCAAGACTCTCGCTTCCATCGCTGTTACCGCAGGCCTCGCCCTGGCGGTTTCGGCGTGCGGCGCCAACACGTCCTCCGGCACCGGAGGAAGCACTGAATCGAACACTGGCAGCGGCACGGGCGCGAAGGTCGGCGTGATCCTGCCCGAGACCGCCTCCTCCGCGCGCTGGGAGGGCTTCGACAAGCCGCTCCTCGAGGCCGCTCTGAAGAAGGAGGGGCTCGACCCCGACATCCAGAACGCGCAGGGCGACGTCCAGAAGTTCAGCACCCTGGCCGACGGCATGATCAACGCCGGCGTCAAGGTCCTGATCATCGCCACGCCCAACAGCGAGGTCGGTGCCTCTGTCGCCAAGAAGGCGCAGGCCCAGGGCATCCAGGTCATCGACTACGACCGCCTGAACACCGGTGGCAGCTCGTCCTACTACGTGTCGTTCGACAACGTGAAGGTCGGCGAACTGCAGGGCCAGGGTCTCTCGGAAGCGATGAAGGCCACCCCGCAGGGTGCGAACGTCATCGAGATCGAGGGCGCGCCGACGGACAACAACGCGACCCTGTTCCACCAGGGCCAGCAGAAGGTCCTCAAGCCGCTCTACGACTCGGGCAAGCTCAAGCTGGTCCAGTCCCAGCCGATCGACAACTGGGACAACCAGAAGGGTGGCCAGGTCTTCGAGCAGATCCTGACCAGCAACGGCGGCAAGGTGGACGGCGTCGTCGCCGCCAACGACGGCCTCGCCGGCGCTGTGATCACGGTTCTGAAGAAGGTCGGCCTGAACGGCAAGGTCCCGGTCACCGGTCAGGACGCCACCCCGGACGGCCTGCAGGCCGTGCTCCGCGGTGACCAGTACATGACCGTCTTCAAGCCCATCAAGGACGAGGCCGAGGCCGCCGCCAAGCTGGCCGGCGCTCTCGCCAAGGGCGACACCGCCGCCGCCGACGCGCTCGCGTCCGCCTCGACGGACGACAGCAAGGGCAACCGCAAGGTCAAGTCCGTCCTGCTGTCCGCGCAGCTGATCACCAAGGACAAGGTCAAGAGCGTCGTGGACGCCGGCTTCGTCAAGGCGTCGGAGATCTGCGTCGCCGACACCCAGGCCGCCTGCACCGAGCTCGGCATCAAGTAAGACCGCGTGCGTCGGGCGGGGTGCGGAACCTCCGCACCCCGCCTCGGCGCGTGGTAACCACGGAGGAAACCCAGTGAGCGAGCCGATTCTCGAGCTGCGCGGCATCAACAAGAGCTTCGGCCCCGTGCACGTCCTGCACGACATCGACCTCGACGTCCACCCAGGCGAGGTCACCGCCCTCGTCGGCGACAACGGCGCAGGCAAGTCGACGCTGGTCAAGTGCATCGCGGGCATTCACCCGACCGACTCCGGCGAGGTCCTCTTCGCCGGCGAGCCGGTGCACATCAAGGGCCCGCGCGACGCCGCGGATCTCGGGATCGAGGTCGTCTACCAGGACCTCGCGCTGGCCGACAACCTGGACATCGTCCAGAACATGTTCCTCGGCCGTGAGCGCACCAAGGGCGGCCTGCTCGACGAGACCGACATGGAACAGGCGGCGCGCAAGACGCTGGCGTCGCTGTCCGTCCGCACGGTCAAGTCGGTGCGCACCCAGGTCTCGTCGCTGTCCGGCGGTCAGCGCCAGACCGTGGCGATCGCCAAGGCCGTGCTGTGGAACAGCAAGGTCGTCCTGCTCGACGAACCCACCGCTGCGCTCGGCGTCGCGCAGACGCGGCAGGTGCTCGACCTGGTCCGCAGGCTCGCGGAGCAGGGCCTGGGCGTTGTGCTGATCAGCCACAACATGAACGACGTCTTCGAGGTCGCCGACAAGATCGCGTGCCTCTACCTCGGCCGCATGGCCGCCGTCGTGGGGTCCAAGGACGTCACGCACGGCCAGGTCGTCGAGCTGATCACCGCCGGTCGTTCCGGTGACCTGGGCATCGCCCGCCCTGAGGCGGCGACGATCTGATGAGTTCCGAAGAGGGCGGCATGACCGACACCACCGAAAAGCACGAGCACGACCACGAGACGCCCCAGCAGGGTGCGATCTCCGACTTCGGCATCGACACGACGTCCCAGTCCACGGGCGAGGCCGTGCGCGACTACTGGGCCAGGGTCCGCGGCGGCGAGCTCGGCTCGCTGCCCGCGCTGCTCGGGCTCGTCGTGCTGCTCGTCGTGTTCAGCGCGTTGTCCCCCACGTTCTTCACCCTCGGCAACCTCGCCAACCTGCTCCAGCAGGGCGCCAGCATCACCATCATCGCGATGGGCCTGGTGTTCGTGCTGCTGCTCGGCGAGATCGACCTGTCGGCCGGTACCGCGTCCGGTGTGACGGCGGCGGTGATGGCACTGCACCTCATCAACAACGGCAACCTGCTCGGCGGCATGGGCGACACGGTGTTCTACGTGTTCTGCGGCCTGCTGGTGCTCGCCATCGTGCTCGCCTCGGTGATGAAGATCTGGGCCGGCGCGGTGCTGTCCGCGATCGCGCTCGTGATCGCCGCGGTCGGCATCCCCGCGAACGCCTGGCTCGAGATGCTGCTCGCGATCTGCGTCGGCGCGGCCATCGGCTCCATCACGGGCTTCCTGGTCGCGAAGGTCGGCATCCCGTCGTTCGTCGTGACCCTGGCACTGTTCCTCGTCTGGGGCGGTGTCGTGCTGCAGTTCATCGGTGACGGTGGCACGCTCGGCCTGCGCGACGACACGATCTTCAACGTCGCCAACGGCAACCTGAACTTCGTGGGTTCCTGGGCGTTGTTCGTCATCTCCGTCGGCGGCTACGCGGCGATCGTGCTCATCCGCCACTTCTCGCGCCTGCGCAAGGGACTCGTGGCCCAGCCCACCTCGCTGGTGATGGCCAAGATCGGCGCCCTCGCGGTGCTGGCCGCCGTCATCACCTACGCGCTCTCGCTGAACCGGGCGCCGAGCGACCTCGTGATCATCGAGGGCGTGCCGTACGTGGTTCCGCTGGTCCTCGTGCTGCTCGTGATCGGCACCTTCGTGCTCGACCGCACCAGCTACGGCCGTCACGTCTACGCCGTCGGTGGCAACAAGGAGGCCGCGCGCCGCGCCGGTATCAACGTCGAGCGGATCAGGATGAGCGTGTTCGTCATCGCCTCCTCGGCCGCCGCGATCGGTGCGATCGTGTACTCGTCCAAGGTCGGCTCCGTCGACCCGAACGCCGGTGCCGGCAACACGCTGCTGCTGTCGGTCGGTGCGGCCGTCATCGGTGGCACGTCGCTGTTCGGCGGCAAGGGCCGGCTGCGCGACGCGGTCATCGGTGGTGCGGTGCTCGCGATCATCCAGAACGGCATGGGCCTGCTCAAGCAGCCCGCCGCCGTCGTGTTCATCGTGACCGGACTGGTCCTGCTGCTCGCCGCGAGCGTCGACGCGTTGTCCCGCCGCCGGGCGGCCACCGCGGCTCGATGACGCGGTGACCGGTCCCACGTCCGGCACTCGTCCCGACGAGATCCGCAGGCACAACAGGACGGCGCTGCTGCGCCGCCTGCACATCGACGGACCGTCCACCAGGGCGTCGCTCGCGGCTGAGCTCGGCCTCAACCGCAGCACGATCAAGGCCCTGGTGGACGGCCTCGCCGAAGCCGGTGTCGTCGCCGAACGCGTGCCCGCTCTGCGCAGCGGAGCGGGCCGCCCGTCCCTGCTCGTGCTGCCCCAGCCGAACGCCGCCGTCGTCATCGCGATCGACGTGCGCGTCGAGCACGTCGCGATGGGGTTCGTCGGCCTCGGCGGGGAGATCCTCGGACGGGACAGCTGGAACCTGCACCGGACACGTGATCCGGGGGAGGTCATCACGCACATCGTCGAGTCGGCGCGCCTCATGGCCGACGACCTCGACGCCACCGCCGTCGGGGTGGGGGTCTCGGTGCCCGGCGTCGTGCGACGCGCCGACGGGCACGTCCACGAGGCCCCCAACCTGCACTGGACCGGTGTCGCGCTCGGCAAGCGCCTGGAGGCGGTGCTGAAGCTGCCGGTCCAGGTCGGCAACGACGCGGAACTCGGTGCTCTCGCCGAGCACGTGCGCGGCGCGGCCCGCTCGTCCTCGGACATGGTCTACATCTCCGCGGACGTCGGCGTCGGCGGGGGAGTGATCGTGTCCGGGCAGCCGTTGCGCGGCTCCGGCGGTTACGTCGGCGAACTCGGGCACATGGTGGTCAACCCGCGCGGCCGCCGGTGCTACTGCGGCTGCGACGGCTGCTGGGAGACCGAGGTGGGCGAACCGGCGCTGTGCCGGGCGCTGGGCCTTCCCGACGACGCTCCGCGCGGCGCGGTCGTCGCGGCGCTGCGGGCGTTGGACGACCCGTCGGTGCTCGACGAGTTCGCCGGCTGGCTCGCACTGGGGCTCGCGAACATCGTCAACGTCCTCGGCCCGGAGATGGTCGTGCTCGGCGACCTCTACACCGCACTGCCGGCGTCCGTCGTCGACTCGGTGAGTTCCGCCGTGCAGGTGCGCAGTCTCGTCTCCCGCGCGGTCGGCGGGACCCAGGTCGTGACATCACCCCTGGGCCGTGACGCGAAGCTCGTCGGAGCCGCTGAGCTCGCGTTCGAGCCCGTCCTGGACGCCATCTAGGAAGCGAAGGGGGCGGAGACCCAGAAGGATCTCCGCCCCGAGCGGCTAGGTGGGGTGGAAGTCAGCCCTGCTGAATTTCAGCAGCGAGCTCGCGCAGCTTTTCGCTGTGTGCGCGGGAGTGGTGCCCGCAGAACAGCAGCTCGCCCCCGGACGGGAGAACGGCGCGAACCTGGGCAGCAGCCCCGCAGCGGTCGCAGCGGTCGGCAGCGGTCAACTCGGGGCGGGTGAGTGCTGCAGTCATGATGGATCTCCCTCCGTCCCAGCACCGGAAACGGTGTGTTTCGGTGCCCTCTTACCAAGCTGCGACCACAGCGCCCCTGGCCGGTGCGCGGTGCTCGCTGGCTCCACTCTGACAGACGTTTCGGCGATAGTCAGTGTTCCCGTGTACGTGGCGACTCGCGTCACTATGCGATTTACCCGCCTGCAGCACGATCACACCTGTGTTCGCCACCGGTTCACCGTCTTGACATGCACGCTGAGCGACCGGAAACCCGCTGGTGGAGCAGCGTGTTCGGGCCATTCGGTCGGTTGCGTACGACCGGGAGTGTGATATCGGTTGCCCTTGTCCGCCCTCCGCGAACAGGTCACGAACGTCCCACGATTCGGACGCGGAACCGTGATCAAAATCCCGGCCGAATGCTTGTTCCGGACCGTCCGATCAGCTCGCGAGGGCTGCGCTGATCGCTCGTGCGGCGTGCCCCACGGCCCCGCTCAGAGCCGTGGCGCTGCGGCCGTTGTCGAGTACCGCGGAGACGGTCCCGATGATGTTGCTGGACGGCGTGCGCACGGGTGCGCTGACGAATTCCATGCCCGCCGGCACCGTCGCCCCCGGCCGCAACCGGGTCATGTCCTCAGCCCGCACGATGCTCGCCGCCGCGACCAGCACCCGGTCGAGGCGCGGCACCGTGAGGATCGCCGACGTCCTGATCGTCGCGGACAGCGCCCGCAACGGCTGCCGCGCCACCCGCAGGACGCCCGGAGCTGGTTCCCAGGCCTGCCCGAACCGGAACATCTGCGCACCTATGCGGTAGCGGCCGCACACGTTCTCCACCGCGCCGAGGAGCTCCATCTGCTCCAACAGGCGGTGCACCGTCGTCTTCGGCATCTCGCAGCGCACAGCGAGCTGCGTGAGCCCCAGCTCACCCTCGTCCATCAGTTCTTCCAGCAGTGAGAAAGCCCCTTCGAGTACCGATCTGCCCAAGTTCTCCCGCCCCCTCGTTCCGTTGTCCGGAACCGATGCTGGCGGGGACGAACAGAGAGCGCATGAGTACAGGGGTGCTCATTTCCGAAAACAGAACAGTCCCGCACCGAACCGGTGCGGGACTGTCTGCGTATGACTGGGTAAGACCTAGTCGAGGTAGTCGCGCAGGACCTGCGAACGCGACGGGTGACGCAGCTTCGACATCGTCTTGGACTCGATCTGGCGGATGCGCTCACGCGTGACGCCGTAGACCTGGCCGATCTCGTCCAGGGTGCGCGGCTGGCCGTCGGTGAGGCCGAAGCGCAACCGGACGACGCCCGCCTCGCGCTCGGACAGCGTCGCGAGCACGGACTGCAGCTGGTCCTGCAGCAGCGTGAACGAGACGGCGTCCACCGCGACGACTGCCTCGGAGTCCTCGATGAAGTCGCCGAGCTGGCTGTCGCCCTCGTCGCCGATCGTCTGGTCCAGAGAGATGGGCTCACGCGCGTACTGCTGGATCTCCAGCACCTTCTCGGGCGTGATGTCCATTTCCTTCGCGAGCTCCTCCGGGGTGGGCTCGCGGCCCAGGTCCTGGAGCAGTTCGCGCTGGATGCGACCGAGCTTGTTGATGACCTCGACCATGTGCACCGGGATGCGGATGGTGCGGGCCTGGTCGGCCATCGCGCGGGTGATCGCCTGACGGATCCACCAGGTGGCGTACGTGGAGAACTTGTAGCCCTTGGTGTAGTCGAACTTCTCGACCGCGCGGATCAGACCCAGGTTGCCCTCCTGGATCAGGTCCAGGAACGCCATGCCACGGCCGGTGTAGCGCTTGGCCAGCGACACGACGAGGCGGAGGTTCGCCTCGAGCAGGTGGTTCTTGGCGCGCTCGCCGTCACGGACGATCCAGCGCAGGTCACGGCGCAGCTGCGGCGTGAGCTTCTCCGCTTCCTCCTCGGAACGGCGCACGCGCTCGGCGGCGTAGAGACCCGCCTCGATGCGCTTGGCGAGCTCGACCTCCTCCTCGGCGTTGAGGAGGGCGACCTTGCCGATCTGCTTGAGGTAGGCGCGGACCGAGTCGGCCGAGGCGGTGAGTTCCGCGTCCTTGCGCGCCTGGCGCAGGGCCTCGGACTCCTCCTCGTCCCAGACGAAGTCACCCTTGTTGGGGTCCTCCGCCTCCTCGGGCTCGTCCACGACGGGCTCGTCGACGATCTCGACGTCCTCGACCAGGTCCTCGGCGCCAGGAGCGCCTTCGATGTCCTCGGGGTCGTCGCCGTCCTTCTTGGCGGTGCCCTTCGCGGCAGGATCGGCCTTGCCGGCCGTCTTGCGCGGGGCCTTGGCGCCGGCTGCGGGCTTCTTCGCTGCCGCAGCGGTCGTCTTGCGCTTCGGCTTCTCCTCGGCCTCGCCGGCCGCGGTCGCCTTGGTGGTCTTGGCGGCGCTCGCGGCGGAGCTGGAGCGTCGGGTTGCGGTTTCTGCGGCTGCCACGTACGCCCTTTCGCGACGGTCGTTCAAGGCAAACCGGAGGGCGCGAAACCTCGGTCGCCAGAGTTCGGGGGATCTCCCCGCCGATCTTGCTTGGCGGGTGTGCGTTCCATTGTAACGACGTCCGTGACGTGGTGTTGCGCCCCGAGGTGCTTCGAGGCGCTCTCACCTGCGTTCCCGCAGCTAGATCGAGTCGGACACGTTTCGGTGTCGAACGCTTGTCAAGGCCTGACGCCGTGCGCGGCGGCCCACGCCGCGCCCACGATGCCGGCGTCGTTCTTCAGCGCGGCGGCGACCACTTCGGTGCGGACCTTGAGCAACGGCAACCACTTGTGCGCCTTCTTGCTCACACCGCCACCCGCGATGACCAGGTCGGGCCAGATGAGGTCCTCGAGCACGTTGATGTACCGCGTGACCCTGGGCGTCCACTCCTCCCAGGACAGGTCCTTCTCCTCCTTCACGGAGGCGGCAGCGCGCGTTTCCGCGTCGTGCCCGTCGACCTGGAGGTGGCCGAACTCGGTGTTCGGGACGAGCTTGCCGTCGAGGAACACCGCACTGCCGATACCCGTGCCGAACGTCAGCAGGACCACGGTGCCGTTCTTGCCCACGCCCGCGCCGAACGACATCTCCGCGATGCCGGCCGCGTCCGCGTCGTTCATCACCACGATGTCCTCGGGCTTGCGCTTGAGGCGCGCGGCGAAGAGCTGCTGGGCGTCGCAGTTGATCCAGCCCTTGTCCACGTTCGCGGCGCTGAGGGCGACCCCGTGCTTGACCACGCACGGCAGCGTGATGCCGACCGGGCCGTCCCACTGGAACTTCTCGACGATCTCCGCGACCACCTCCGCCACCGCCTCCGGCGTCGAAGGCTGGGGCGTGGGGATCCGCAAGCGTTCGCCGTCCAGTGCTCCTGCCTCGAGGTCGACCAGGCCGCCCTTGACGCCGGAGCCGCCGATGTCCACACCGAACCCGCGGGTGATGCCCATCCCCGTGGTCCTTCCTACTAGATCCTGCTTGCTTCGATTCAGTACACCTGTGGTGCGCAGACATTAGCCTGACGTTGTCCGATAGTCCCGTGCTAGTGACGCAGGAGGGAACCGGTCGTGTTCGATCCCCGGCCACTCGTCGACATCGCGTCGGCCATCGGACGTGAAGCGGGTGCGCTTGTTCAGCGCATGCGTGCTTCCGCCGTCGTCTCGTTCGACACCAAGAGCACCTCGACGGACGTGGTGACCGCAGCGGACCGCGCCTCAGAACAACTCGTCCGGACGCGTCTGTCCGAGTTGCGCCCCGGCGAACCCGTGCTCGGCGAGGAGGAGGGAGGTTCCGTCGTCGAAGGACTGACCTGGGTCGTCGACCCCATCGACGGCACCGTCAACTACCTCTACGGAATCCCCTGGTACTCGGTGTCGATCGCAGCGCAACTCGACGGCGAGTCCGTGGCGGGCGCGGTGTTCGAGCCCGCTACCGGCCGCATGTGGACCGCCGCACGCGGGCACGGCTCGTTCCTGGACGGCTCGCCGTTGCGCGTCTCCACGACGACCGACCTGTCCCTGTCGTTGCTGGGATACGGGTTCGCCTACCGGCCGGAGCGGCGTCAGCGCCAGGCCGACGCCTGGGCCCGGATGGCGGCTCGGGTGCGCGACCTGCGCCGGGCCGGTGCGGCGTCGCTCGACCTCTGCTCGGTGGCGGCCGGGCGGCTCGACGCCTACACCGAGCACGGCCTCGGCCGGTGGGACTGGGCGGCCGGCGGGCTGATCGCCGCCGAGGCCGGCGCGGTCGTGCGGCTGCCGGGTTCGTCGCCCGAACTGGGGGAGGACGCGACGTTCGCCGCCGCACCCGGTATCGCCGACGCCATGCACAGCGCTCTCGTCGAGTCCGGTTACGGCAAGGTCTGAAACCGCAGGTCAGAGCGCTAATATATTGGTTGTGCAAAAGACGTTTGCGGTCGTCCGCAAACGTCTTTTGCATAAGGACCCGTGGAAGGGCTCCGATCAACGTTGAATCAACGTTGATTCAGACAGTCCCGTCAACGTTGACAGCAGAGCGACGACCTGGCGCACGTCCGGGACGTGGATCAGCTCGGCGACCGTCCGGGTGCCGTAGCCGTCGGGCATGACCCGCTGGTCGAGCCGGACGTGTCCGGAGCCGTCCGGCCCCTCGGCGAAGGACAGGTTGTCGATGTCGGCGAGCTTCACCGGCCGCGACCGCTTCCCGGCAACAGCTACGACGCGTTGGTCGGTCACGTAGTAGGTCGTGCGCCGCAGGGTCCGATATCGCCAGAGGAACGGCTCGGCCAGATAAAGGAGGTCGAGCATGACGAACGCGCCGAACGCCAAGAGGGCGGTGGACCAGTTGCCGACGAGGTCTGTCCACTCGCGCGTCAGGAAAGCCACCCCCGCCAGGAGTGCGATCTTGACGGCGTCGAACTCGAGGGTGAACCTGATCCACTTCAGGTCGAGCCTCAGGAAGACCGAGTGATGTGCCGGCTTGCCCTGCCACAGGACGTGCTCGTCCGGAAGAAGATCTGCCCCCATGCGCGCAAGGTAGCGCGCGCTCTAGCGGGAAGTCAGCAGGTCACGTCGCGTGCGCCGGCCAGGTTGTCGGCGTTGAGCGTCGGCGGGGCGGCTGCGGCGACCTGGCCGCCCTGCTGCTCCGGCTGCTGCGCCGCCCACTCGCTGAGCTGGTCGAGGATCTTGCGCGCGTTGCTGTTCGGCTTGACCTCGTCGAACTTCTTGCCGACCGCGATGTCGACGGTGGCGTCCTGGCGGTCGTCGCGCACGAGTTCCAGGCACGGCTCGAGCAGCGACAGCGTCCTGGCCGCCGACGCGCCGGGCGCGCCGAAGCGGATCTGGCCGCGGCAGGTCATGTCGCCCGCCGGGTAGATCGCGTCGTTGCCGGGTTCGGCCGCCTGCTTCAGGCCCAGTTCGGTGAACATCGTCGCGACGGCCTTCGCGTGGTTGCGCTGCGTCGAGGCGTTGACGACCTTGAAGTTGACCTCGCCGACCGGCACCGGGTTCGTGCGGTCCAGCGCGTCGTGTTCCAGGACGGTGCCCAGCGGCGGTGCCTGCGGTGTCGGTGCCGCGGCTGCGGCCGGATCCGCCGCGGCGCTCACCGAGGTCGCGACGTTGCCGGGCGCGTTGCACTTGATGGCCGCGTCCACGTCGCTCGCGTTGCCGAGCACCTTCACCCACACGAACACGGAACTGACCAACAGCACCGCGAACAGGACGAGCGCGGGCACGGGCCGACGCCTCTTGTAAGGCGTCAAGCTTCCCGATGCGGATCCCACGATCGAGCCCTCCCCGTGATCCGTCCCTGAGATCAGCCTAGGCCCAGCCCGGCTGATGTGCGCCCTGACGGGCGTGACCCACCGCACCGTCCCGATTGCTCACAGTCAGGACGGTACCGGCCCGGCGTCAGGTTGCACGCCGGAGCACACGTGCTCCCGCACAGGGTATCGGTCCAGCGTAGAAAGGTTGTGTCACCCGTCCGGTCGGTAAGGGGTAACCCGATGTCGAGGCACTCGGGCAATGAGCTACCCTCTGCGCGCTCCGCACACATTTCGATCAAGCCGACGGTCACGTCAAGGGGGTTGGCTTGCCCGCCGGGTGTGCGAGACCTACGTCACCTTGACGTGGGGCACAAAAGAGGTCGCTGGAGCGTTAACCAGCGACACGAACAGTCTCCGTAGACCGCAGGGGTGAAGAAGATGGCGACCGACTACGACGCGCCGCGTCGCAGCGAGGCGGACGAACTCGCTGAGGACTCCCTCGAGGAGTTGAAGGCCCGGCGGAACGAGACGCAGTCCGGCGTCGTCGACGTCGACGAGGACGCGAGCGCGGAGAACTTCGAGCTGCCGGGCGCCGACCTGTCCGGTGAGGAGCTCACGTTCAAGGTCCTGCCGAAGCAGGCCGACGAGTTCACGTGCTCGAAGTGCTTCCTGGTGCACCACCGCAGCAGGCTCGCCGAGGACAACGGCGGCACGTACATCTGCCGGGACTGCGCCTGAGTTCAGTCCGCCGAAGAAAGAACTGGGCGCTCACCCTCACGGGTGGCGCCCAGTTGTGTTCTCTCAGGACTTGATCGCGGCGGCGAGCTCGTCCGGCCGGCGCGTGCTGATCACCCAGTAGGGCGTCGGGTCCTGCGGGTCGGTCACTCGCACCCGCACGAGCGGCTTGACCCAGCCCCGGTGCACGACGAACGCCGCGGGGTCGAGCTCGCGGCCCATGGCCCGGCGGCGGTCCTCGGGGGCGATGATCTCGACGTCGCCGAGCAGCTCCAGCGGGATGTGCGCGTCACCCGCGCGCAGCTCGCCGCCGGCGACCTCCACCTTCGTGGACCCCATCTTCGCGATGAGGACGGCCGTCAGCGGGAGCAGGATCACGTACGGCAGCCAGGACCTGACGCCGGGGAAGCCCATGTGCACCTCGGCGGCCAGCAACGCGGCCGCGAGCAGCGGCAGCGGCCAGATCCACCACGTCACGTACAGGCGTTCGCGGAAGGTCGTAGTGGCGGTCACGGCAGTCTCACTCACGTCGTCAGGGTAATCTCGGCCGCCGTGTCCAGCGTCGAGGTGTTGCTGACCCGGCTCGATCCGGGGGTTCCCGTGCCCGCCTACGCCCGCTACGGCGACGCGGGGGCGGATCTGGTCACCACGTCGGACGTGGTCATTCCACCAGGAGAGCGCGCCGTGGTCGGCACCGGTGTCGCCATCGCGCTTCCCGACGGGTTCGCGGGCTTCGTCCACCCACGGTCAGGCCTGGCCGCACGGGTCGGGCTGAGCGTGGTGAACACACCCGGCACGATCGACTCCGGCTACCGCGGTGAGATCCGCGTTTGCCTCGTGAACCATGATCTCCGTGAGCCGATCGCGCTGTCACGTGGGGACCGGATCGCCCAGCTCGTCGTGCAACGCGTCGAGCACGCGGTGTTCCGGGAGGTGACCGAGTTGCCGGAGACGGAACGCGGTGCGGGAGGCTATGGCTCGACCGGTGGGCACGTGGTGCTCGCCCGGATGAAGGCGGAGGGGTAGGGGCATGTTCGGAAGGCGCCGCAAGCGCGGTCGTCACTCCTCGGGGGCGGTCGAGACCGGTCCCGAGCACGACGAGGTCTTCGACGACGTCGAGGGCCCGTGGGACTCGACGGTCGCTCCCCAGGACGACGTCGAGCGGCTCGACCTGGGATCGGTGCTGATCCCGATGCCGGACGAGGCCCAGCTGCAGGTCGAGATGGACCAGCAGAACGGCTCCGTGCGCGCCGTGCACGTCCTCACGTCCGTCGGCCAGCTGACGGTCAGCGCGTTCGCCGCGCCGAAGTCGGGAGGCCTGTGGCGGGAGGTCGGCGCCGAGCTGATCGACGGCCTCAAGGAGGACGGCGCCCGCATCAACCGCGAGAACGGCGAGTGGGGCGAGGAGATCACCGCGCGCAACCAGGGCGTGCAGATCCTCTTCGTCGGCGTCGACGGTCCGCGCTGGATGCTGCGCGGTGTCGCGGCCGGTCCCGAAGAGCACTTCGAGCAGAACTCGCAGGCGCTGCGCGAGATGTTGCGCGGCACGGTGGTCGTGCGCGGAGAGCAGCCGATGCCGCCTCGCACCCCGCTGCCGGTCGAGCTGCCGGAGGCGATCGCCCGGCACATCGAGCAGCAGCAGGGCTAAAGCGCCTGCTGCCACGCCTGCACCGCACGCCCCAACGCGTGCGGGTAGGCGTCCAGCGTCGTTGTGACGAGCACGGCGCGTGGGATGGCTTCGGCCCATGCCCGCGCGACTGCGATCGGGTGCACCGGGTCATCGGTGCACCCGACGATGCCCGTCGGCACGTCCAGCGACTTCAGCTCGTCGAGCGTCGGAGCGAGCGACTCGGCGGCTTCTTCGAGGTGCGGCACGAGCTGGTCGCCGTAGCCGTGCCAGGCCCTCGTCAGTTCGTCGCGCAGCCAGCCGGTCGTGCCGGCGAGCGCCGTCGTGACGCCCTGGGTCCTGACCATCTGCGCGCTCGCCCTGGCCGCGAGCGCCGCCGGTGCCTCGTGCGGGGCGCCGGTCCACGCCGGGAGCGCCAGGACCAGGCCCGCGCACCGGTCCGGGTTGGCCACCGCCCACCGCGCGGCGACGTGCGCACCCAGCGAGACACCA
The DNA here is from genome assembly GCF_024648825.1 of Lentzea californiensis. Classification (GTDB taxonomy): domain Bacteria; phylum Actinomycetota; class Actinomycetes; order Mycobacteriales; family Pseudonocardiaceae; genus Lentzea; species Lentzea californiensis. The sequence goes on along the minus strand of NZ_JANBBE010000008.1, from coordinate 18,044 downwards.
CCTACCACGATCGGGTGGCTTGCCGGGGCACTTTCGAGGGCCGTCAACCGTTCACGGAGCGTGCGGACACGTGGTGCGCTGAGAACGGCACCGACCTGCGACAACGGCTCGGTGAACACGGAACGGACGAACACCTCGTCAGAGGCGGTTCCGGGCAGGAGAAGCACAGTCTCGGCAGGCACGCCCGGGATTGTCGCCGCCCGTGCGTACCCTCACTGTCAGACGGTCCACACCACGGGGCCACCTGAGCAATGCAGGAGTCGGGGATGAGCGGCTATTGGCGCCGCTTGGTACGTCGCTTGACCAGCGACGTGACCGAGCTCGACGCGGACGACCTCTCGCGAAAAGCGGAGGCCGTCGGCGCGGTGAAGGCCTGCGACTGCAAGTCCGGTGAGGAGGTCACCGTCCTCGGAAGGCTCCGCAGTGTGGAGCTCTGCCCGCGGGACGCGGCCGCCACCCTGGAAGCCGAGCTCTACGACGGCACCGAGGGCGTCACCCTCGTCTGGCTCGGCCGCCGTCGCATCGCGGGAATCGAGCCTGGTCGGACGATCAAGGCCCGAGGCCGCATCGCCGTGCGCGACGGGCGCAAGGTGCTCTACAACCCCTATTACGAGTTGCAGAACGCTTCATGACTTCAGTCAAGACCGAAGAAAAGCAGCCCACCGTCCTCGAGCAGATGGGCGGCGTGAGCGGAATGCTCTACTCGTCGCTGCCCGTGCTCGTCTTCGTGATCATCAACTTCACGACCAAGAACCTGATGGCCGCGATCATCAGCTCGCTCGCCGCCGCCGTCGTCATCGGCGTGGTCCTGGCCGTGCGCAAGGGCACCATCCAGCCCGCGATCTCCGCCGTCTTCGGCGTGGGCATCGCGGCGTTCATCGCGTACAAGACAGGCGAAGCCAAGGGTTTCTTCCTCTTCGGCATCTGGCAGAGCGTCGTGTACGGCAGCGCGTTCCTGCTGTCGATCATCGTGCGCCGGCCGCTCGCCGGCGTGATCTGGACGTTCCTCAACGGCAGAGACCGCTCCTGGCGCGACGACAAGGCCTCGGTCCGCGACTACGACATCGCGACCTTCGTGTGGGCCCTGGTGTTCTTCGCCCGCTTCGTGGTCCAGCGCTGGCTCTACGACGAGGACCAGGTCGGCTGGCTCGCCGTCGCCCGCCTCGGCATGGGCTACCCGCTGATGGCCATCGCCCTCCTGGCCACGGTCTGGGCGGTCCGCCGCGCGGACAAGCGCCTGAAGGCGGCCGAGGAAGCCGCCGAGGCCAAGGCCGAGGCGGATGCCGAAGCAGCGACGGAGGCAGTGCTCGCCCGCACGGCCGACGACCTGCTCACCCCGGACATGGACGAGCTCAAGCGCGTCGTCGACGCCGAGTCCCGCGACAAGTCCAGGGACTGACAGCCACACGAACGACGACAGGGCCGGTGCCTCCTCGGAGACACCGGCCCTGTTCATCGGTCCGTCAGACCGCGATCGTCCACTTCTGCGCGACCGAGGCGTTGCAGTCGTGCAACTGGATCACCGCGAACTCGGAGGTGTCGGCGAACCGGAGGTCGAGGCACCTGCCCGACGGCGGGTTGAGGATGGTGCCGTCGTCGCGCGGCAGCCACCTCTGGCCGGGGGTGCCGCCGCAGTCGAAGATCTCGATCAGCGTCCCGTTCGCCACCTGGTCACCGGCCGCGCCCATGCACCGGGCCGCAGTGGTGATCCTGCCGTCGCCTGGCCGCCACTGCTGCGCGGCCGTGCCGTTGCAGTCGTGCAACTGCAGCAGGTTGGCCTCGGTGGCGTAGCCGCCGGGCAGGTCGAGGCAGCGGCCGAACGCCTGCAGCGAGCCGACCGAGATCGTCCACCGCTGCGCGGGAGAGCCGTTGCAGTCGTGCAGCTGCATGGGCGTGCCGTTGGCGTTGATGCCGTTGGCCACGTCGAGGCACTTGCCCAGCGCGCGGTACGAGCCGTCGGGGTGCGCCGTCCAGTTCTGCTTCGGCTCACCGGTGCAGGGGGCCACCTGGATCCTGGTGCCGTTGGCGGTGTTCCCGCCGACGACCTCGATGCACTTGTTCTGCAGCTCGATCATGCCGCTCGCCGCCACCACCCAGTTCTGCGTACCGGTGGTGTTGCAGGAGTGGTACTGCACGGGGTTGCCGTTGACGAGCCGCGCGTTGATGTTCTCGATGCACTTGCCCGCCGGGCCGGTGATCGTGCCGGCGGGCACCACGTCGATGGTCTGGCGGATCCACGCCGCGATGTCGTCGACGCGGGCCTGCGTGCCGCCCTGGCGGGTCTCGGTCACCGTGAGGCAGCCGTGCTGCCACGACGTCGAGGTGATGCCGGCGAGCTTGTCGCCGAGCAGCGTCGGGCCGCCCGCGTCGCCCTTGCAGGTGTCCTTGCCGGACGGGCTGGTCACCGCGAACGTGGCCGAGCCGAGCGCCCCGACGGTGAACGGCGCGATGGACGCCTTGTCCGGCACCCACGTGTCGGTCGTGCGGCCGTAGCCGATGACCTGCACCGGCGCATCGGTCGCCGGCGCGGTGGTGGCGAGTGCCAGGAACGGCAGGTCGAGCACCGGGATCGACAGCTTCACCAGCGCGAGGTCGCGGTCGGCGCGCGGGACGACCTTCGTCGCCTGCTGCACGCGGCCCGCGGTGCTGGTGAGGTCGCCGCGGCCGACGGTCAGCGTGGTCGCGCCGGCCGGCACGCCGTTCGCGTCGTGCGGGACGCAGTTCTTCGCGGTGATCACCCACAGGGGCGCGACCAGGCTGCCGGTGCACGCACCGGCCGGGCCCTGGATCTTCGCGACGTAGCGGTGGGCGTCGTTGCCGACGGTGGTGCCGCCACCGACAGCGCTCGCGGCGGTGCCGGCGAGGACGAGAGCGGCGGATGCGAGCACGCCTATGGACGCGCGTCTGTACGACGGTGATTTCACCATGTGTTCCCCCAGGTCCACGAGTCTTCCGCGGGGGATCTTAACCTCGTTCAGGCCTTCCCGAGGGCGATGCGAAGTTCCTCACGACCGGTAACGCCCAGCACCCCGTAGATCGCGTGCAGGTGGTTGTCGACGGTGCGCTTGGACGTGTGGAGCCGCCCGGCGATCTGCTGGTTGGTGAGTCCGGACGTGGCGAGGTGGGCCACCTCGGCCTGGCGGCGGGTCAGGTGGGTGAGGTCGCCGGCGCGCAGGACCGGGGTGTGGACGCCGTCGAAGCCGCGCATCAGGAGGGCCTGCCGGGCGGAGGCCTGGGAGGCGGCACGGGCGTTGCCCCGGGTTCGGTGCAGACGGGTGGCGGCGGCCAGGGCCTCAGCGGCGTACAGGGTGGCGCCGAGGCGCTGGAAGTCCGTTGCCGTGGTCTCCAGGGCGGTCGGTGCGGCGTGCGCGAGGGCGGTCGCGTGTGAGGCGTAGGCCTTCGTCATCGGGTCGTCCATGGTGGCCGTGAGGGCCGTTAGGCGCAGGGACGCGTCCACGCCGTAGCGGGCGGCATCGTGCAGTGCCATGGCCTCGCCGCCGTGCACGCCCAGTTCGGCGCACTCGTTGGCGGCGGCCATGGCTGCATCAGCTGCGGCGCGGATGTCACCGGTGCTCGCGAGCACCCAGGAGCGGGTCACCGAGACCGTGGTGCCGCTCAGGCGCCAGGCTGGGCGGCGGGCCTTCTCGGCGCGGGCCAGTGTCTGCTGGGCCAGGGTGGCGTCACCGGAGATCGCCGCGGCGACGGCCAGGTTCGCCAGCGCGATGGCGTCGAAGAGCAGGGGACCCGTGCGGGATTTCGGGCTGCCTTCGCGGGCCATGCGCAAGGCTTGGGAGCCGTTGCCTCGCATGCGCGCGCAGAACGACAGCACGCTGTAGAGCGATGTCGCGCCCGTGAACGCCAGATCGTCGAACGGCCGGTCGTACATCGTCAGCGCGAGAGCCTCCGCCTCGGCGAGACGGCCGGCGAACGCCAGTGCGAAGCACTGCATGCGCAGTGCGCCGTCGTCTGGTTCGGCAAGGTCTTCCAGTGCCTCGTAGGCGGTGATTTCCTGCGCGACCTCGCGATAGCGGCCCGCTTGCAGGAGGCACAACGCTCTGGTGCGTCGCATGTGGACGGTGAGATGAGGTGCCACGGGGCGGTAGGTGCGTTCGAGCACCGTCGTCACGTGATGGTGTTGTGCGTCCAGGATGACCCGGACGACCTGCAACCAGTCGTGCACGTCCGCCGGGAGGCCGGGTACGTCGGCGGCGTCGAGCGTCGCGGCGGCGCTGTCCGCGTCACCAAGGCCGAAGTGCAGGTTCATCGCGCGGGTCGCGGCGAGGTGGCTCAGGTCCTCCGCCGGCAGCGGGCCGGCCATCACGTCGGCGAGGGTCGCTTCGGCCTGCGACGGCTCGTGGCCGTGCATCAGCACCTGGCCGAACACGTGCCCGACCCGGTTCAGGCCGCCTGCCTCGACAGCGGCGCGGCAGAGGCGTTGGGCGAGCGTCACGTCCTGCGCGGCCCAGGCCTGTTCGGCGGCCTCGGCGAGCAGGGTCGCCGAGGTGGGGGAGCCGCCGTCGAGCCGCCACGTGGTGATGCGCATGAGGTCTTCACGGCGGCGCGCGCCCGTCGCCTCCAGGGCGGTGGCCAGCGCTCGTCGGTGTGCCCGCGCGCGCAACGTCGGGCACGTCGCGCGAAGCAGGCTGCCGTACAACGGGTGTCCGAGCCGCACGACCGTGCGACGTCCTGAGGGCACGACACGGATCAACCCGCGCGTCTCCAGGTCGTCCAGCGCCTCGTCGCGCACGAGCGATGCCAGCAGGTCCAGTTCCACCGGCTCGGAATACGCGAGCAGTTCCAGCGCTTGCCGGTGCGACGGTTCCAACCGGCCGAGGTTGGACCGCACGAGCTCCGCGAGCCGCCCGCCGAGCTCGATCGCGCCGTGCCACGACCAGATGCCGTCGTCTGCGCGCAACGTGCCCACCGCGCGCCCCGACACGACGAGTTCCCTGAGGTACAACGGGTTTCCCGCGCTGGCGAACCACAGCAGTGACGCCGACCGCGTGTCGGCCGGGTCGCCCAGCGCGCGTTCGAGCAGCAGGTCGGACTCGGCGCGCGACAGGTCACCGAGCGGGCAATGGCGCAGCAGCCCTTCCTGCCACAACTCAGTGCGCTCACCCGGCCGTGAAGTCACGAGCACCCGTGCGTGTCCATGCCGGATCACGTGGTGCAGCAACGCGATGGAGGCGTCGTCCAGCAGATGCGCGTCGTCCACCACGATCACCAACGGCTGCGGTTCGGACAGGAGGTGCTCCACGGCGCGACCGAGCGGGTTCGCCGTGCGCAGGTCAGCGGGCAGCATCGCGGCCATCGCCCCGAACGGGATGGCCGACGTCGCCACCGTCGCATAGCAACGCCGCACGGCGAGTCCGGAGCGCTCCAGCCGTGCCACGACCTCGTCCGTGAGTCGCGTCTTGCCCACACCGGCCGGTCCGACGAGCGCGGCGCCGTTGCCTGACGTGAGCGCGGACATCACGTCCTCGATTTCCCGCACCCTGCCCACGAACGGCCACACGACTCGCAGTGTGCCGAAGGGCCGGCCCGCCGCGCACATCGATTTACGCGCCGTGGCCGAACAACTCGCGCAAGCCACCCCGTCCCGTCACGCCCACTGCCGCGTACGTCGTGTGCAGATGGTTGTCCACGGTCCGTTTGGCGATCGCCAGGCGTTCGGCGATCTCGACGTTCGTCAGTCCGGCCACGGCGAGACGCGCGATCTCCAGCTGACGTGGCGTCAGCGCGGCGAGCGTGCGAGTCATCACGAGACCAGGGGTGGTCGCGCCGTCGAACGTCTCCGCGAGCGCCGCCGCCTGCCGTTCCAGCCGGTCCGCCTCACGAGGCCGGTCGTGCAGACGCGACAGTCTGCTGGCTTCCGCGAGCGCCTCAGCCGCGTACAACGTGGCACCGCACGCCGTGAACGCCACCGCCACCTCCTCCAGCCCCGCCGGGTCACGCAACGCGCGCGCCTGGGCGTGCGAGGCGTACGCGGTCGTGAGCGGCTCCTTACGTGACTTCGCGAGTTCCAACAGACGAGGTGAGGTGTCCGCACCGAACCGTGCGGCGTCGTGCAGCGACACGATCTCCTCAGAGTTCGCGCCGTGCGTCCGAGCCAAGACGGCGTTGTCCAGGGCGGCCTGCATCGCCTCCTGGACATGCCCAGCCCCAGCGAGCACCCACGACCGTGCGGCCCCTACGGCGAACCGCGCCACACGCCACGCGGGCCGCAAGCCGGCCTCCGCACGTGCCAAGGCCCGGAAAGCACGATCCGACTGCCCCTGCAACGCCGCGCCGGCCGCGAACTCGGCCAGCAGCAGCACGTCCCACATCATCGGCGGCGCGGCCGGGTCCGGCACGCCCTCGGCGGAGATCCGCACGGCCGACGCGGCCTTCCCGCGCAACCGCGCGCTCTGGCTCAGCAACACCCGCGACGGCACCTGGGTGACCGCCCAGCGGTCCTCCTCGATCACCTCCGCGAGCGCTTGCGAGGCCCGCCTCTCCGCACCCACCAGGTCACCGGACCGCAGCATGCTCTCGGTGCGCACGCCCTGAGCCGCGCTCATCAGCGACGGGAACCGCCCCGCTGTCGCCAGCACGGCCTGATGGTTGCCCTCGATCCGTGCGATGGCCTCGGTGTAGCGGCCCGCGAACTGGTCCGTGAACGCCAGCACCTGCCGTCCCGCAGTCGCCGCCCAGCCGCCCTCCGCGAGCAACAGCTCACCGCCCAGCCGTGCGACGCACAACGGTGCAGCCTCCAGCGCCAACGTCAGCGAGAAGAACAACACCGCGTGCTCCATCTCGGCGGACAGTTTCCGTGCTGTCACGAGATCCAGCACGGCCACGGCGGCGTCCTCGTCACCGAGGCCGAAGAACAGGTTGAACGCGCGCGTACAGCCGACCTGGATCAACGTCAGTGTGTCGCCGCCCGCCGCCATGGTCTCGGCGAGCACTTCCTCGGCCTGTGCGCACTGACGCTGGTACATCAGCACAAGGCCCAGCACGAGTCCCACGCGCGATGTCGCCCCGCGGGCCACAGCGGCACGCGCGAGCCGCTCGGCGAGTTCCCAGTCCTGAGCGGACAGTGCCTGCTCGGCGGCTCGCGCCAGCACACCGGACGACTCGGCCGTCCCGCTGTCGAGCCGCCACGTCGCGACGCGCAGCGCGTCACCGGGACGGCCGGCACTCGCCAGCCGATCGGCCAACGCACGCCTGTGTGCCCGTGCGCGCAATGTCGGACAGGTGGCCCGCAGGCGTGCGCTGTAGAGCGGATGAGCGACGCACGCCCGCCGGTCGTCACCGACGCGCACGAACCCCATGTCCACGAGGTCCTGCGGCACGGACATCAGCCCGGCTTCGAGCGGTTCGCCGTACGCGAGCAGCTCCAGCGCCCGCCGCTGCGGATCCGCGAGCCGTCCCAGCGCGAGGTCGACGAGCTCGGCGAGCCGCCCGGACAGCTCCAGCGGCCCGCTCCAGTGCCACCCGCCCTCGGTCTCGGTCAACGCGCCGCGGTGCCGACCAGCCGCGACGAGTTCTTTGAGGTACAACGGGTTTCCACGGCTGTTCGCCCACACCAGGTGCCGGGTCGAGGCATCGGCCGGCCCGCCGAGAGCCGCTGCCAGCAACGCGTCCGCGCGCTTCCGATCCAGCGCGTCGACCGCGATGACGGTCAACCGCTCCATGCCCCAACCAGGCCGTGCCGTGCACATGACTCGCATCAGCCGGTGACGCACGAGGTGCTGCAACACCAACAACGACGCGTCGTCGAGCAGATGCGCGTCATCGACCGACAACACCCGCCGCCCGCCACGAGAGAGGTGCTCGGCGGCTGCGCGCACGGACGACGACGGCAGGATCGAACTCTGCGAGGCGGGCAGATCGGTGGGCACGAGTGACGCGATCGCGCCGAGGGGAATCCGGGACGTGGCGACCGTGGCGTAACAGCGCACGACGGGACGCGGCACCGCAGCGAGTGCCTCACCGGCCAGCCGTGTCTTTCCCACGCCAGAAGGACCGGTAAGCAGCACCGCGCCGTCCACGGCCAACGCCCGCAGCACGGTCCGCAACTCTTCCTCGCGCCCGACCAGGGGCAGCTGATCGCTCACACGAGGTAGGTGCCCGGCTCCGCTGCGCAGATACGCAGCGGAGCGCGCGCCTAGTAACCCAGAGCGGTCTTGATGTCCTGCTCGACGGCGGCGGTCGTGACGAACAACAGCTCGTCGCCGCCCTCGAGCGTGTCGTCCGGCTGCGGCACGATGACCCGCCCGCCGCGCAGGATCGTCACCAGGGCGGCGTCCCGCGGCATCGACAGCTCCGAGACCGCCCGGCCGGCGAACGGCGTCGCCTCGTCGAGCGTGATCTCCACGAGGTTCGCCTGCCCCTGCCGCAACGTCATCAGGCGTACGACGTCGCCGATCGTCACGGACTCCTCGACCATGGCGGCCAGCAGTCGTGGCGTGGACACGGCCACGTCGACACCCCACGACTCGGTGAAGAGCCATTCGTTCGTCGGGTCGTTCACGCGTGCGATGACGCGCCGGACGGCGAACTCCGTCTTGGCGAGCAGCGACACCACGAGGTTGACCTTGTCGTCACCGGTCGCGGCGATCACCACGTCGCACAGTTGCATGCCCGCGTCCTCCAAAGAGGACAACTCGCACGCGTCGGCCTGGACCCACTCGGCCTGCTCGACGGAGTTCGGGTCGAAGTGCGCCCGGTCCCGCTCGATCAGCATGACCTGGTGCCCGTCCGAGACGAGCTCCTGCGCGATGGACCGTCCCACCGCTCCCGCACCAGCGATCGCTACCCGCATCAGCTCTCCTCCGGTGCCTGCAGCGCCGCCGCCGCGACGTCGGTGATCGTGCCGGACAGCGCCGCCACGTAGATGGAGTCGTCGGCCTGCACGACGGTCTTCGCGTCCGGCAGCACCCCCGTGCCGAAGCGCATCACGAACGCCACCCGCGCGCCGATCGCCTCTTCGAGCTCGCGCACCGGCCGCCCCACCCAGGCCTCGTCGACCTCGATCGGCAGCACCGCCACGGTGCCGGACGGGTCGCGCCACGCGGTCGACGCCCCTTCGGGCAGCAACATCCGCAGGAACCTGTCGGTGCTCCACGGCACCGTCGCCACGGTCGGGATGCCCAGGCGCTCGTACACCGCAGCACGCTTGTGGTCGTAGATGCGCGCGACGACGTGCTCGACGCCGAACGTCTCACGCGCGACCCGCGCCGAAATGATGTTCGAGTTGTCGCCGCTGGAGACCGCCGCGAACGCGCCCGCGCGCTCGACACCGGCCTCGATCAGGACATTACGGTCGAAACCGTTGCCGATGACCTGCTGTCCGTGGAAGTCGCTGCCCAGCCTGCGGAACGACTGCGAATCCTTGTCGATCACGGCGACCTGGTGGTCGAGTCGCTCCAGGGCCCTGGCCAGGGACGCCCCCACCCGGCCACATCCCATGATCACCACGTGCACGACATGCCTCCTCAGGCGAACTCTCCGCAGAACCTACCGAGCATCAGCCCGTCCCGGTGAGCGGACCCCTTACGCTCTGGCCGTGTCCAAGCTCGCCACCGCTGCCAAGCGCCTCCTGGTCGGACGGCCGTTCCGCAGTGATCGCCTCGCGCACACCCTCCTGCCCAAACGCATCGCCCTCCCCGTGTTCGCCTCCGACGCCATGTCGTCGGTCGCCTACGCGCCGGAGGAGATCTTCCTGATGCTGTCGGTGGCGGGCCTGAGCGCCTACGCCATGGCGCCATGGGTCGGGGTCGCGGTCATCGTGGTGATGCTCACCGTGGTGGCCAGCTACCGGCAGAACGTGCACGCCTACCCGTCCGGTGGCGGCGACTACGAGGTCGCGACGGTCAACCTCGGCCGCAGAGCGGGGCTCACGGTGGCGAGCGCCCTGCTCGTCGACTACATCCTCACGGTCGCGGTGTCGATCTCGGCGGCCGCGGCGAACATCGGTTCGGCGATCCCGTTCGTCGCGACCCACAAGGCGGAGTTCGCGGTCGCGGCCATCGTGCTGCTCACGGCGGTGAACCTGCGCGGCATCCGGGAGTCCGGCAGCGCGTTCGCCGTGCCGGTCTACGCGTTCATGATCGGTGTCTTCGGCCTGATCGGCTACGGCCTGTTCCGCGGGCTCGTGATGGGCGACGACATGCGGGCCGAGAGCTCCGGCCTGGAGATCCACGCCGAGCAGGACCACCTGATGGGGCTCGCGTTCGTGTTCCTGGTGCTGCGGGCGTTCTCGTCCGGCTGCGCCGCTCTCACCGGTGTCGAGGCGATCAGCAACGGCGTGCCCGCGTTCCGCAAGCCCAAGTCCCGCAACGCCGCGACGACGCTGCTGCTGATGGGCAGCATCTCGGTGGTCATGCTGATGGGCCTGATCGTCCTCGCCCAGCTGACCGACGTGCGGATGGCCGAGTTCCCCGCCCAGCAGATCACCAACGCGCCCGAGGGTTACGAGCAGAAGACGATGGTCGCGCAGATCGCGCACGCCGTGTTCGACAACTTCCCGCCCGGCTTCTACTTCATCGCCGGCGTCACCGCCCTGATCCTGGTGCTCGCCGCGAACACCGCGTTCAACGGGTTCCCGGTGCTCGGCTCGATCCTCGCCCAGGACCGCTACCTGCCGCGTCAGCTGCACACCCGCGGCGACCGGCTGGCGTTCTCCAACGGCATCATCTTCCTGGCCGGCTTCGCGGTCGTGCTGGTGATCGCGTTCGACGCCGAGGTCACCCGGCTGATCCAGCTCTACATCGTCGGTGTGTTCGTGTCGTTCACGCTCAGCCAGCTCGGCATGATCAAGCACTGGCAGCGGCTACTCAAGACCGAGACCGACGAGCAGGCGCGCAGGCGGATGCGGCGCTCGCAGGCGATCAACACGTTCGGTCTCGCGCTGACCGCGACGGTGCTGATCATCGTGCTGATCACGAAGTTCACCAAGGGCGCGTGGATCGCCATCGCCGCGATGGCCGCCATCTACGCGTTGATGACGGCGATCCGCAAGCACTACGACACCGTCGCCGAGGAACTGCGCAAGCAGGAGCGCGTGCGCACGATGCCCGCACGCAACCACGCGATGGTGCTGGTGTCCAAACTGCACATGCCGACCATCCGGGCGCTGTCCTACGCCAAGGCCGTGCGCCCGGACGTGCTGGAGGCCGTCACGGTCAACGTCGACGACGGCGACACCCGCAAGCTCGTCGCGGAGTGGGAGAAGGAGAACTTCAGGATCCCGCTGAAGGTGATCGAGTCCCCCTACCGGGAGATCACCAAGCCCGTTCTCGACTACGTCAAGCGCGTCCGGACGGACAACCCGCGCGACGTTGTTACGGTGTTCATCCCCGAGTACGTCGTCGGCCACTGGTGGGAGCAGCTCCTCCACAACCAGAGCGCGTTGCGACTCAAGGGAAGGCTGCTTTTCCAGCCGGGTGTGATGGTGACCAGCGTCCCGTGGCAGCTCGAGTCCTCGGTGAAGGTCAAGGACAAGGACGTCATCGCGCCCGGCGCTGTCCGAAGGGGACTTGACGACCGATGAGCACGACCAAGGAAGACTGGACCGGACGCAAGTTCGAGGTAGAGGTGGGGCCCGTCGCACACGGCGGGCATTTCATCGCACGGCACGAGGGGCGCGTTCTGTTCGTGCGTCACGCGCTGCCCGGCGAACGCGTCGTGGTGTCCGTGTACGAGGACAACGGCGGCTCGTTCTGCCGTGCGGACGCCGTGGAGATCCTCCAGGCGTCACCGGACCGCGTCGAGGCGCCCTGCCCGTTCAGCGGGCCCGGGATGTGCGGAGGCTGCGACTTCCAGCACGTCGCGTGGGACGCGCAACGCGAACTGAAGGCCCAGGTCGTCCAGGAGCAGCTCTCCAGGCTCGCCAAGATCGAACGGGACGTGGTCGTCGAGGCGCTGCCGGGCGGTCCGCTGGAGTGGCGGACCCGGATCCGGATGGCCGTCGGCCGTGACGGGAAGCCGGGTTTCCGGGGACTGCGTTCCCACGATGTGATCCCGGTCGACCACTGTGTGATCTCCCGGCCGGGCATGGTCGAGGCCGTGGCCGACCGAAAGTGGCGGGCGCAGGAGCTGACGATCGTCCAGGACGGTGACGGCAACCGTCATGTGGGTGAGGTGCGCGGCCGACACACCGCGCGACGCGCCGGAACCGGTACGGCCGTCGAGACCGCCGCCCAACGAAAGTGGCGAGTTTCCGCGGATGGTTTCTGGCAGGTCCACCCGGCCGCCGCGGACACGTTCGCGTCCGTCGTGGGGGAGTGGGCCGCGGCCGAGCCGGGGCAACGCGCGTGGGACCTCTACGGCGGCGCCGGGCTCTTCGCCTCCGTGCTCGGACGGCAGGTCGGTGAAAGCGGATCCGTGCTGGTCGTGGAGTCTTTCCCCGGTGCCGTGGAGGACGGCCGGCGCAACCTCCGGCGCATGTCCCAGGTCGAGTGGGTGGCCGACAAGGTGGAACTCGCCGTCACGCGCAAACTGCCCGTCGAGAACCCTCATGTCGTGGTCCTCGACCCCCCTCGCAAGGGTGCGGGCAAGGTCGTTGTGGCTGAAGTCGCACGACGCCGTCCCGAACGGGTCGTCTACGTCGCCTGCGACCCCGCCGCACTGGCACGCGACCTGGCCGAATTCACAGTTCAGGGGTACCGGCTCGCGGAACTGCGCGCATTCGACGCGTTCCCCATGACGCACCACATGGAGTGCATCGCCCTGCTCGTACCTGAGACGAGCTGAAGCTGCGTCTCAGTCGCGTCTCCGTAGACTGAGCCGAAGTCTTCAGGAGTGAGGTGGGCGTGGTGACCCTGCTGGAGTCCGTGCACGGACCAGCTGATCTGAAACGGATGGACGAGGCGCAGCTGTCGCAGCTGTGCGAGGAGATCCGTCGTTTTCTGGTCGACAAGGTGTCCAAGACGGGCGGGCACCTGGGCCCCAACCTGGGTGTCGTCGAGCTGACCGTGGCACTGCACCGGGTCTTCGACTCGCCGCAGGACCCGATCGTCTTCGACACCGGTCACCAGTCGTACGTGCACAAGATCGTCACGGGCCGCCGTGACGGGTTCGACCGGCTCCGCCAGCGCGGCGGGATGTCGGGCTACCCGTCGCGGTCGGAGTCCGAGCACGACGTGCAGGAGAGCTCACACGCCTCGACGGCGCTGTCGTACGCGGACGGCCTGGCGAAGGCGAAGCAGCTCAACGGCGCACACGGCCACGTGGTCGCGGTCGTCGGCGACGGCGCGCTGACCGGCGGCATGTGCTGGGAGGCGTTGAACAACATCGCGGCGGACAGGACGCGTCCGGTCGTGATCGTGGTCAACGACAACGGCCGCTCGTACTCGCCGACGATCGGTGGTCTCGCCGACCACCTGTCGTCGCTGAGGCTGCGGCCCGGCTACGAGCGCGTGCTGGAGAAGGGCAAGAGCGCGCTGCAGCAGACGCCGTTCTTCGGCAAGCCGCTCTACGCCGCCCTGCACGCCGCCAAGCGCGGCATCAAGGACGCGCTGGCGCCGCAGGCGATGTTCGAGGACCTCGGTCTTAAGTACATCGGCCCGGTCGACGGGCACGACATGGCGACGCTGGAGTCCGCACTGCAGCGCGCGAAGTCGTTCGGCGGCCCGGTGATCGTGCACGCGGTCACCCGCAAGGGCATGGGGTTCGCGCCGGCCGAGAACCACGAGGCCGACCAGATGCACGCCACCGGCGTCATCGACCCGATCACCGGCGAGAACGTCAAGCCGGCCAGCCGGACCTGGACGCACGTGTTCTCGGACTCGCTGGTCGAGGTCGGCCGTGAGCGCCCCGACGTCGTGGCGATCACCGCCGCGATGCAGGGGCCCACCGGCCTGGACGCGTTCGCGAAGGCGTTCCCGGAGCGGTTCTTCGACGTCGGCATCGCCGAGCAGCACGCCCTGACCTCGGCCGCCGGCCTGGCGATCGGCGGGCTGCACCCGGTCGTGGCCGTCTACGCGACGTTCCTCAACCGGGCGTTCGACCAGCTGCTGATGGACGTCGCGCTGCACAAGCAGGGCGTCACGGTCGTGCTGGACCGGGCCGGCGTCACCGGCCCGGACGGCGCGTCGCACCACGGCATGTGGGACATGTCGATCCTCGGCGTGATCCCCGGCGTCCACGTGGCGGCGCCGCGTGACGCCGGCACGCTGGTCGAGGAGCTGCGGGAGGCCGTGGCGATCTCGGACGCGCCGTCGGTGATCCGCTACCCGAAGGCCTCCGTCGGCCCGGACCTGCCCGCCCTGGAGCGCGTGGGTTCCGTGGACGTGCTTCGGCGGTCGGGTTCCGACGTGCTGCTGGTGACGGTCGGCGCGTTGGGCGAGCTCGGGCTCGAGGCCGCACAACGGCTGGAGGACCAGGGCATCGGCGTGACGGTCGTCGACCCGCGGTGGATCTACCCGATGTCGGTGGACCTCGTGGAGATGGCGGCGTCGCACAAGCTCGTGGTGACCGTGGAGGACGGTGGCCGCCACGGCGGCTTCGGTTCCTCTCTCGCGGCCGCCCTGCGCGACGCCGACGTCGAGGTGCCGTTGCGCGACATCGCTCTGCCGCAGCAGTTCCACGACCACGGTGAGCGTGGCGAGGTGCTCGCGCTGTGCGGCATCACCGCGCAGGACGTCGCACGCCGCGTGACGGAGTGGGCCGCTCGCCTGGAGTGCCTGCCCGTCGAAATTGACGAGCACGTCGAGAAGTAGGTCGGCTAACCTCCACCCACAGCGTTCGTTCTTGCGGCCCGGCAGGTCTTCCTCGCTCGGGTCCCGCGTTCTGCGGACGCCGTGGAGCCCTGTAACGGCACCAGGTTCAATTCCTGAACGCCACGACCCCGGTCGCACACCGGGGGCGACGAGCTTTGCGAGTCCCTTGTGGACTCCCGCTCGAAGTCCCGCCGGCCGGGGTCGTGGTCTACCCGGGTGGAGGTGGAGAGACGATGAAGCACACGTTGTACCCGTGGGAGCGGGCGGTCCAGTTCGATCGTGGGGTGCTGGTGGGCGAGGTCGAGCCCGGTCAGCACAAGTTCCCGCGGCACGTCGTGCTGCACCGCGTCGACCTCCGGCCGCGCACGATGACCCCGGCGGCTCAGGACGTTCCGACCGCTGACGGCGTGCTGGTCCGCGTCACCGTTGTCGTGCGGTGGGCCGTGTCCTCGGCGACGACGTTCGTGGTCGCGTCCGCAGGGCCTGAGGCTGAGCTCTACACGGCCGTGCAGCTCGCATTGCGCAGTGCAGTGGTCACGCGAGCGCACTCCGCCGTAGACCCTGAGCGTGACGCGATTTCCGCCGAGGTGCTGGCCGCCGTGGCGTCGCGGGCCGCTGAGCTGGGCGTATCGGTCTCCGACGTGGCAGTTCGCGACGTCGTGATGCCTGGTGAGCTGCGCCGGGCCGCGCTGGTCGAACTGGTGGCGGCCGCAGAGGGACGTGCGGCGCTGGAGCGGGCGCGCGGGGAGACGGCTGCGCTGCGGTCGTTGCTGAACGCGGCCAAGCTGGCGGAGGAGCACCCGGCGTTGCTGGAGCTCCGGGCACTGCAGACCGCCTCGACCGTCGTCGTCGATCGGCCTGCACGCAGGAAGTGAAGGTGTCGTTAAGCGCCTTCTCAGGTGCGTGTGGCACCTTTGAGGCGTGCGGATTTTGGTAGTCGAGGACGAGGCGCCTCTGGCCGACGCGATCGCTCGCGGCCTGAGGCGCGAAGGTATGGCCGTGGACATCGCCTACGACGGCGAGACCGGGCACGAGAAGTCGACCGTCACGCGGTACGACGTGGTTGTGCTCGACCGCGACCTGCCGGGGATGTCCGGCGACGAGCTGTGCAAGGAGATCCTCAGCTCCGGCGCGCTCACCAGGGTCATGATGCTGACGGCGAGCGGGTCCATCGAGGATCGCGTGTCCGGGCTGTCGCTCGGAGCGGACGACTACCTCGCGAAGCCGTTCGCGTTCCCCGAACTGGTCGCGCGCGTGCGGGCGCTCGCCCGGCGCGCGACTCCCGCGACGCCTCCGCTGCTCGCCGCTCAGGACGTGGAACTGGACCCGGCGCGGCGCACCGTGTCACGCGGCGGGCAGCCGATCGAGCTGACCCGCAAGGAGTTCGGCGTCCTCGAGGTGCTGCTCGCGGCCAAGGGCTCGGTCGTCAGCAGCGAGGAGCTGCTTGAGCGCGTGTGGGACGAGAACGCCGACCCGTTCACCACGACCGTGCGCGTAACTGTGATGACGTTGCGCAAGAAGCTCGGGGAACCGGGCATCATCGACACCGTCGTGGGCTCCGGCTACCGGGTGCCGAGTGCTTCGAACGGATCTGCTGAGGACTGACCTATGCGAAGGCGCGGACCAGGGCTTCGCCTTCGGATCACGCTCCTCACCACCGCGCTCGTCGCGGTGGTGAGCGCTGTCCTGCTGTTCCTCGGGTGGACGCTGGTCGGGCGGGTCTTCGACTCGTCGCCGTCGTTCCCCTCCGACACCCAGGTCACGGTGGACGGCGTCACCGTCACCGTGAAGGTGCTGACCGACGCGTTGACGGCCGCCGCCCGTCAGGACCTGCTGCGTGCCGGACTGATCGCATTCGCGTGCATGGTCGTGGCCGCCGCCGTGCTGACCTGGACGCTCACCGGTCGGGTCCTGAAGCCGCTGCACGACGTGACAGGGGCTGCCCGCCGGTTGTCCGCCGAGTCGCTGGGGTCGCGGTTGCGGCTGGAAGGCCCGCGCGACGAGGTCGCGGAGCTCGCGGACACGTTCGACGCGATGCTCGACCGCCTGGAAGCCGCCTTCGACTCGCAGCGCCGGTTCGTGGCGAACGCATCGCACGAACTGCGCACTCCTCTCTCGGTGGTGCGCACCGAGCTGGACGTGACTCTGTCCGATCCGGATGCCGACGCCGAAGAGCTGCGACGCATGGCCGGCGTCGTGCGTTCCGCGGGGGAGCGCGCCGAGCAGTTGGTGTCCGCTCTGCTGCTGCTCGCGCGCACGGACGGGATCGGGCTCGCCGTTCGGGAACCGGTCGACCTGTCCGCGGTGGTCGAGTCCGCGTGGAGGGCCGCACGGGCCGAGGCCGAGGCACGCAACCTGCGCACGGTGTTCCGGTGCGTGCCGGCGCTCGCGGTCGGCGATCCCGCGCTGCTGGAGCGGATCGCCGGCAACCTGCTGGAGAACGCCGTCCGCCACAACCACGTCGGCGGATGGATCGAGACCGTGGTGGAGACGGGACCGCAGTGGTCCGTTCTGCGGGTGTCGTCGTCGGGTCCGTTGATCCCGCCGGACCGCGTGGAGGAGCTGTTCGAGCCGTTCCGGCGTGGGGTCAAGGACCGGACCAGCCAGTCCGGCACGGGTCTGGGGCTCTCGATCGTGCGCGCCGCGGTCGCCGCTCATGGCGGGTTTGCGCAGGCAGTGGCCGTGCCGACCGGCGGTTTGTCGGTCACCGTGCACCTGCCGGCCGCACCTCGCTGAGGCCGGATGCAAGATTGTCGGCGTGGTCCCGGTCACACTCTGCGTCGATCTCGGCGGGTTTGAGCCGCCCGCGTGGTGTCTGACCTGCGGTTACGCCGTTAGTGACCCCCGATTTGGATCTCCTGGGGGCCCCGTGTAAATTTCTCCATGCCAGCACGGAACGGGCCGGGAAACACAGCCGGAACGGAGTGCGGCGAAAGACTTCTAAGCCTGACACAGCCCCGGAAGTGACTCTCTTCGGAGATTAGCTGCGGTGTGCGCGTGTTCTTTGAGAACTCAACAGCGTGCCGAAACACAGCCAGTAATATATGAATTACCTCCTCGTCGAGGTAGTTCCTTTGAGGCAAGACTAGATTGATGCCAGACATATTCCGTCTGGAGCGATCAAACATAATCCTTATTGGAGAGTTTGATCCTGGCTCAGGACGAACGCTGGCGGCGTGCTTAACACATGCAAGTCGAGCGGTAAGGCCCTTCGGGGTACACGAGCGGCGAACGGGTGAGTAACACGTGGGTAACCTGCCCTGTACTCTGGGATAAGCCTTGGAAACGAGGTCTAATACCGGATATGACACCGAACTGCATGGTTTGGTGTGGAAAGTT
>NZ_JANBBE010000007.1 GCF_024648825.1 Lentzea californiensis | reverse complement strand
CCGGATGACCTTCTTGAGTAGCGGGACCGCGGTGCGCAGTCGCTTGTTGTAGCCGGATTGCTGTGGCAGGTAAGAGAAAGCACCGGGCAGATGGCGGGGCAGGAACCTCAGCCAGCGGGCCTCGGAACGGATGCCGAGCAAGGCCTGCGCCACGGCGAGAGTGAGCAGTTCAGCGTCGGTCAGCCGTGGTGGTCGTCCAGTCCGGGCGGGCCTGCCCAAGTGATCATCGATCTTGACGTAGAGTGCGGTCAGAAGGGTGTTCAGGTCGGTCCTCACAAACTGATCTTGAACACCCTTCGTCTGTCTTCAGACACCGCCCGGACTTAGGACTTACTCGTCTAGTGGCGACGTTCCTCGCGTTCACGTTGGCCTCCGCCACCTTTGACCCGATCGGGGTGCTGCAACAACGCAACCCACCGCCTCCGGCGGCGTCGATCGAGGCGAAGAAGAGAGACCTCCACCTCGACCAGCCGATCCCGCAGCGGTTCGTCACGTGGATGGGCGGTGTGGTCCAGGGCGACTTCGGTCGCACGATCACCGATCGCCCGATCACGGACGAACTCGGCAGGCGCATCGGCGTGAGTTTGAGGCTCTTCCTGCTCGGTATCACGATCGGCATCCTGTTCGGCGTGCTGCTCGGTGTCGTGAGCGCGATCCGGCAGTACAAGTTCAGCGACTACTTCGCGACCCTGTTCAGCTTCATACTGCTGTCCACGCCGGTGTTCGTGCTGGGCACGCTGCTGAAGATGGGCGCGCAGGGGATCAACGACTCCATCGGCACGAACGTGCTGATCTTCGTCGGTGAGACGACACCCGGGTTCCAGGGCAACTGGTTCGAGCACCTGGGCGACCGGCTGCAGCACCTGATCGTGCCGACGCTCGCGATCGCGCTCGGCCAGATCGCCTACTACAGCCGCTACCAGCGCTCGTCGATGCTCGACGTGCTCGGCAGCGACTTCCTGCGCACCGCCCAGGCCAAGGGGCTGACCCGCCGCAAGGCGCTGTTCAAGCACGGCCTGCGCACCGCGCTCATCCCGATGGCGACCCTGTTCGCGTTCGGTTTCGGCCTGCTCGTCGTCGGTGGCACGTTCACCGAGCGGATCTTCGGCTGGTTCGGCATGGGTGACTGGCTCGTCACCGGCATCTCGGCGCAGGACACGAACATCACCGCCACGGTGACGCTCTTCGTCGCGGTGTGCGTGCTGTTCTCCGGCTGGCTCGCCGACGTGCTGTACGCCGCGCTCGACCCCCGAATCCGCGTGAACTAGGCAAGGTGACGACGACGTGACCGTGATCCTCAACGAGGGGGACGCCGCCGGAACCACCGGCGCCGCCTCCGGTGGCCCAGTCGACGCGGCGCCCGAACCGGGCAAGGCGATGACGCGCGGCCGGCTGGTGTTCATCCGCTTCATGCGCAACAAGCTGGCGCTGGTCGGCCTGGTGGTCATCCTCGGGATGTACCTGATGGCGTTCGTGGGCCCGCTCCTGTCGAAGTGGAGCTACGACACCCAGGACTACAGCGCGTTCCTGGAGCCGCCCTACTCCGAGCACATCTTCGGCACCGACAAGATCGGTACCGACATGTTCGCGCTGACGATGCGCGGGCTGCAGAAGTCGTTGATCATCGGCCTGCTCGTGGCGCTGATCTCGACCACCGTGGCCGCGATCGTCGGTGCGGCCGCCGGCTACTTCCTCGGTGTCGCCGACAAGACGCTCATGTGGGTCGTCGACCTGCTGCTGGTGCTGCCGTCGTTCCTGATCATCGCGATCCTGAGCCCGTGGTTCCGCGGCAAGTCGTGGTTCCTGCTGGTGCTGATGCTCGCGGCGTTCCAATGGATGATCACCGCCCGCATCGTGCGCGGCATGACGCTGACGCTGAAGGAACGCGAGTTCGTCAAGGCGGCCAAGTTCATGGGCCAGCCCGCGCGCAAGATCATCGCCAAGCACATCGTGCCGAACATGGCGTCGCTGCTCATCATCGACGCGACCATCAACGTCGGTTCCGCCGTGCTCGCCGAGACCGGCCTGAGCTACTTCGGGTTCGGCGTCCAGTCGCCCGACGTCTCGCTCGGCACGCTGATCGGCGGCAACGCCGAGTCCGCGACGACCTTCCCCTGGCTGTTCCTGTTCCCGGCGGGGTTCCTCGTCGTGTTCGTGCTGGCGGTGAACTGGGTCGGCGACGGGCTCCGTGACGCGCTCGACCCCACCTCCACGCGCGTGCGCCGCAAGGAGAAGAAGGACACCAAGGAGAAGGCCGCCTGATGACCACCTCGGAGCTCCAGTTCGACGCACCGGCGGACCCGGTCGTCGACGGTCCGGTCCTGCAGGTCGAGGACCTGCACGTGTCCTTCCCGAGCGAGTCCGGCCGCGTCCGGGCCGTGCGTGGCCTCAGCTACCACGTCTCGCCCGGCGAGGTCCTCGGCATCGTCGGCGAGTCCGGTTCCGGCAAGTCCGTGTCCTCGCTCGCCGTCATGGGCCTGCTGCCGTCCTCGGCGCGCATCACCGGTTCCATCAAGTTCCAGGGCCGTGAGCTCATCGGCCAGAACGACGCGGAGCTGTCGAAGATCCGCGGCCGCCGCGTCTCGATGGTGTTCCAGGACCCGCTGTCCGCGCTGACGCCGGTCTTCACCGTCGGCGACCAGATCGCCGAGGCGATCCTGGTGCACCGCAAGGTGTCCAAGCAGGCGGCCGCCAAGCGCGCGGTCGAGCTGCTCGACCTCGTCGGCATCCCGAACGCCGTCGAGCGCGCCAAGGCGTTCCCGCACGAGTTCTCCGGCGGCATGCGGCAGCGCGCGGTGATCGCGATGGCGATCGCCAACGACCCCGACCTGATCATCGCCGACGAGCCGACCACCGCGCTCGACGTGACGGTGCAGGCGCAGGTGCTGCAGCTGCTCGAGACCGCGCAGGAGGTCACCGGCGCGGGCATCGTGATCATCACCCACGACCTCGGCGTCGTCGCCGGGTTCGCGGACCGGCTGATGGTCATGTACGCGGGCCGCGCCGTCGAAAAGGGCAAGGTCGACGAGATCTATCAGCAGCCGCGGATGCCGTACACGCTCGGCCTGCTCGGCTCGATCCCGCGCCTCGACGTCAGCGAGAAGCAGGCGCTCGTGCCGATCAAGGGCCAGCCGCCGTCGCTCACGGACCTGCCCGACGGCTGCCCGTTCGCGCCGCGCTGCCCGATGGTCGTCGACGCCTGCCACACCGCCGAACCGCCGCTGATGGACGTCGACGGCTCCGCCGAACACGCCGCCGCGTGCATCCGCACCAACGAGATCGCCGCGACCGACGCCGAGGGCGCCGAGGCCGCCGTCGAGATCTTCGGTGCCGAGGTGGCCGCCGAGCCCGAGGTCGCGAAGATCCCGCGCGAGCAGCGCGACATCGTGCTGGGCCTCGACAACCTCGTCAAGGAGTACCCGATCAACAAGGGCGTGGTGTTCAAGCGCCGCGTCGGCACCGTGCACGCGGTCGCGGGCATCACGTTCGACATCCGCGAGGGCGAGACCCTGGGCCTCGTCGGCGAGTCGGGCTGCGGCAAGACCACGACGCTGATGGAGATCCTCAACCTCCAGAAGCCCATGGGCGGCGAGATCTCCGTGCTCGGCACGAAGTCGTCCGAAGTGGACGCCAAGCGCCGCTTCGCGATCCGCCGTGACATGTCGGTGGTCTTCCAGGACCCGATGGCGTCGCTCGACCCGCGCCTCACGATCAACGACTGCATCGCCGAGCCGATGCAGGTCCACGGCTACACCAAGGACGAGATCAACCGGCGCGTGCCGGAGCTGATGAGGCTCGTCGGCCTGCGTCCCGAGCAGTTGTCGCGCTACCCCGGCGAGTTCTCCGGCGGCCAGCGCCAGCGCATCGGCATCGCGCGGGCCCTCGCGCTCGAACCGAAGCTCGTCGTGCTCGACGAGCCGGTGTCGGCGCTGGACGTCTCCATCCAGGCGGGTGTCATCAACCTGCTCGAGGAGCTCAAGTCCAAGCTGGGCCTGGCCTACCTGTTCGTGGCACACGACCTGTCGGTGGTGCGCCACATCGCGGACCGGGTGGCCGTCATGTACCTCGGGAAGATCATCGAGATCGGCGAGGTGGACTCGGTGTTCGAGGCGCCGCGCCACCCGTACACGCAGGCACTGCTGTCGGCGATCCCGATCCCCGACCCCGTCAAGGAGCGTCAGCGGGAGAGGATCCTCCTCACCGGCGACCTGCCGAGCCCGGCGAACCCGCCGTCCGGCTGCCGCTTCCGGACCCGTTGCTTCCTGCACGCGTCGCTGCCTCCCGAGAAGCAGCGCCAGTGCATCGAAGTGGAACCACCGCGCGAAACGCAGGCCCCGGACCACGAGGCGGCCTGCCACTTCGCCCAGATCCGTCAGGTCCTCTGATGCATCCGTCGCCTCAGCAGACCTGCGAGCACGAAGGAACAGTGTCCCCGGCAACTGGTGTCCGGGCACGAGGGAGGTTCACGACAGTGAGTCGACGTACCAAGGTGGGTGTGACCGCGCTTGCCGTCGTCGCCCTCACGCTTACCGCGTGTGGGGGGCCCAGCAACAACGCCAACTCCGGGCTCAAGGGCGCGGACAACGCGATCGGCCAAGCGGACATCAACCCGCAGGACGCGGCCAAGGTCAAGGACGGCGGCGAGTTCCGCTGGCCGGTCGACCAGTTGCCGGACAACTGGAACTACAACCAGCTCGACGGCACCAACGCCGACGGCCGCCGCATGATCGACACGGTGATGCCGAACCTGTTCAAGCAGCAGCCCGACTCGAAGATCGTCGTCAACAAGGACGTCCTCGACGACGCGAAGCTGGCTTCGTCCGACCCGCAGGTCGTCGAGTACAAGATCAACTCCAAGGCGAAGTGGTCGGACGGCACCGCGCTGTCCTGGCAGGACTTCGAGTCCATGTGGAAGTCCCTGAACGGGACCGACAAGGCCTTCGAGGTCGCCGGCACCACCGGCTACGAGGACATCGAGAAGGTCGAGAAGGGCGCGACCGACCAGGACGTCAAGGTGACGTTCAAGAAGAAGTTCGCCGAGTGGCAGGGTGGCCTGTTCTCGCCGCTCTACCCGAAGGCCATGTCCTCCTCGCCGGAGGAGTTCAACAAGGGCTGGGCCGACGCGCCGAAGATCACCGCCGGTGCGTTCAAGATCGGCACGATCGACCGCACCGCCAAGCTCGTGACCGTCGTGCAGGACCCGGCGTGGTGGGGCCCGAAGGCGAAGCTCGAGAAGATCACGTTCCGCCAGGTCGACCGCCCCGCGCTCGCGGACGCGCTCGCCAATGGCCAGATCGACTTCTTCGACATCGGCTCCAGCATCGACAACTTCACGCGTGCCAAGTCGATGCAGGGTGTGACGATCCGCCAGGCGATCACGCCGGACTACTCGCACATCACGTTCAACGGTGCGGACACGTCGATCCTCAAGGACGCGAAGCTCCGCGTCGCGCTGCAGCGCGGCATCGACACCAAGACCATCACCAAGGCGCTGCTCGGCCAGATGATCAAGGGCGACGCGCAGGTCACCGGTAACCACTTCTTCCTGCTGGGCTCGGCCGGCTACAAGGACAACTCGTCCGTGGCGTCGTTCGACAAGGAAGCCGCGAAGAAGCAGCTCGACGAGCTGGGCTGGAAGCTCGAGGGCGAGACGCGCAAGAAGGACGGCAAGGAGCTCGTCGTCCGCTACGTCATCCCGACCCCGAACCCCACCTCCGACCAGATCGCGAAGCTCGTGCAGTCGCAGCTGAAGGAGATCGGCGCCAAGGTCGACATCCAGGCCGTGCCGTCGACCGACTTCTTCAAGCAGTTCGTGAACGTCGGCAACTTCGACATGACCGGCTTCCGCTGGCTGGCCTCGGCCACGCCGATCTCGGACAGCAAGGGCATCTACACGCTCGACCCGGCCAGCACCAACCAGAACTACGGCCGGATCGGCTCCGAAGAGGTCAACAAGCTGCTCGAGCAGGCCAACGGTGAGCTCGACGAGACCAAGCGTCTCGAGCTCGCCAACGAGGCCGACAAGAAGATCTGGCAGCTGGGCGCCCAGCTGCCGCTGTACCAGCTGCCCGGCGCGGTCGCGGTGAAGAGCAACGTCGCCAACTTCGGTGCCGTCGCGTACGCGAACCGTCCGTACGACTACATCAACATGGGCTTCACCGAGTGATGTAGTTCGCTGTGCAACGGCCCGGCGGGTCTTCCCGCCGGGCCGTTTCTTTCTGTTTGGAGCTTGCTTTGTCGCGTTCCCGGGTTCGTGCTCTGCGCTACGGGCTGTTCACCACGGCGGTCGTGCTCGTCGTGTGCTTCGTGGTCGCGTTGTTCTCCTGGCTGTCCTATTCGGACGACCGCGCGGTGCTGGCGTCGCTGACGGCCCGCGACACGGGAGAGGTCGTGTCCTTTGCGGACGGTGCGGTCGAGGTGCGCTGGCCGTCCGGCACCGCCCGCGTCGCCTACGAGAACGGTGCCCGGGTCGTCGGGCGGCAGACGCAGGTGGCGTTCGCCCCCGCGGACCCGTCGCGTGCCGTGATCCCGGGCTCGGACCTGTTCCTGGAGACCGACCGGGCGCTGGGCGGCGTGACGTTCTCCGTCGCGGTGGCGCTGCTGGTGGTCCTCGCCGGTGCCGTGCGGGTGCTTCTGGCAGTGCGATCGGCGCGTGCGCAGGGGGCCACGGTGTCCGTGCGGCGGATCCGGCTGCAGTCCGGGTTGATGGTGCGGTCGTGGCTGGAGGTCGAGGGGCCGGTCGAGCGCTGGCTGCCCGTCTACTACGACCCGGTGCTCGTGACGCTGCCGTCGCCGTCGGACGTCGAACTGCGCGGCGGCCGGGTCGCCGTCGTCGGC
This sequence comes from Lentzea californiensis, assembly GCF_024648825.1. Classification (GTDB taxonomy): domain Bacteria; phylum Actinomycetota; class Actinomycetes; order Mycobacteriales; family Pseudonocardiaceae; genus Lentzea; species Lentzea californiensis. The sequence goes on along the minus strand of NZ_JANBBE010000007.1, from coordinate 475,832 downwards.
GGAGTGACCGTCTACCCGTCCGGCCGCCCGGTGACCAAGCACCCGCGCGGCCGCCGGCTCGACAACCCCGTGCAGCCCGATCCGGACACGCGCGCGCCGCGTGGCCTGGTCGCGCAACTGCGGGTCGACGCGGTGTTCATGGTGCCCGCGCCGGTCGTCGGCCTGTTCTGGGCCTACCTGGACGGCAGCGGGTTCACCGGCTGGATCACGGCCACCGTGATCGCCGCGGTGCTGGGCCTGTGGTGGGCGGCCTTGCGGGGTTCCGACCCGTCGTAATGCTTCGTGCCCGGTGAGCGACCTCTCGGGTGGGAGGCCGCTATGACCGACGTCACACTGCGCGTGTACGAGGACGGCGCCGACGACGAGCGAATCGAGCAGCTCACCGCGTTCCTGCGGACGGAGCTGGGAGAGGTCGTCGCCGTCTCCGGCGTTCCCGGCGAGGCACCCGAGGGCGCCAAGGCCGTCGACCTGAACGAGCTCGGCACCCTGCTGACCACCGTCTCCCAGTCGACCGTGCTGGCCGCGCTGATCAACGCGGTGTCGTCGTGGCTCGGCCAGCGCCGCGAGCGATCGGTGACCGTCGAGGCGGGCGGCGACACCCTGGAACTGACCGGCGACCCGTCGGAAGCCGAGCTGGCGCAGCGTTCCGCGTGGCTCGGCCGCCACCTCCACCGCTACGCGCTGATCATCGCGAGCCACGAGTTCGCCGACCCCGGCCTGTCCTCCCTGCGCGCCCCGGCCCACGACGCCGCCCGCCTGGGCGAGGTGCTCGCGGACCCGCGCATCGGCGCCTTCCACGTGCGGACCATGATCAACTCCTCGGCCGCCGAGGTGAACGAGGCGGTCGAGGACTTCTTCGCCGACCGCGAACCGGACGACCTCCTGGTCCTGCACTTCTCCGGCCACGGCGTGAAGGACGAGGCCGGCGAACTGCACTTCGCCACGTCCGGCACCAAGCTCTCCCGCCTGGCCGGCACCGCCGTGTCCGCGGACTTCGTGGCCCGCCGCATGAACCGCTCCCGCTCCCGCCGCATCGTGCTGCTGCTGGACTGCTGCTACTCCGGCGCGTTCGGCCGGGGCATGGTCGCCCGCGCGGGCGGCTCCGTCGGCCTGGAGGAACAGTTCGGCGGCAGCGGCCGCGCCGTCATCACCGCCTCGTCGGCCATGGAGTACGCCTTCGAGGGCGCCGCCGTGGCCGACTCGTCCGAGGGCGAACCGTCGGTCTTCACCTCAGCCCTGGTGCACGGCCTGGAATCGGGCGACGCCGACCGCGACCAGGACGGCCACGTGGGCCTGGACGAGCTCTACGACTACGTCTACGACCGCGTCCGCCGCGTGACCCCGCACCAGACGCCCGGCAAGTGGATGCTCGACGTGCGAGGCGACCTGCGCATAGCCCGCCGCGTCCGCCCGGTCACGGTGCCGGCCCCGCTGCCACCGGAACTGCAGGAGGCGATCGACCACTCGCTGCCGGGCGTGCGGGCAGGGGCGGTCCCCGAACTGCGCCGGCTGCTGTCCGTCGCGCACGAGGGGCGGGTGCTGGCGGCGCGGATGGCGTTGCGGAGGCTGACGGACGACGACAGCCGCATGGTGGCGTCGGCGGCCCGAGAGGCGCTGGGGGAGAAGGCCGCACCGGCGTCGGCCTCGAAGCCGCCGGGGCACGACACGACGGCCCGGAAACTGTCGGTGCCGCCTGAGACGATGGGAGTGGGGGCTTCTGCCTCCCCCGGAGGGGGCCAGGCGGGATCGATTCCGAAGAGGCCGGGGCAGACCTCGCCCACCGCGTCCGGCTCAGGCGCGGCCGAGCCGGGCACGCCGGGACGGCGCCGGACACCGGCCGAGCCGGGCACGCCCGCGGGCCGTGGGACATCGGCCGAACCGGACATGTCCGCGGTCCGCGGGACGCAGCTGGACTCAGGCTCGCCTGCGAGGCGCGGGGCACAGGTGGAGTCGGCCGCGAGCCGCCAGGCATCGGCCGAGCCGGGCATGTCCGCGGTCCGCGGGACGCAGCTGGACTCAGGCTCGCCCACGAGCCGCCAGGCAACGTCCGAGTCGGACTCGCCCACGCGCCACGCCTCGTCCGAGCCGGGAATGTCCTCGAGCCGCCAGACATCGTCCGAGCCGGGCATTCCCTCGAGCCGCCACACACTGGCCGAGTCGGACCCGCCCGTGAGCCGCGAGGCACCGGCCACGCCTGCCGCAACCCTCACGCCTGCCGCCCTCACGCCTGCCGCCCTCACGGCCGCGCTGCCCCGCCTCGCTGCGGGCCTGGCCCTGACTCTCCTGGTCCTGAGCCTGATGGCGATCCCCGGCGGCATCCTCGGCCGCCTCGGCGACTCCAGCCCCCACACCTTCGTGTTCGCCGCGGTCTGGCCGTGGGCGCTGGTCGCGGCGCTGTTCGTGCTCACCTGCCGGGACCACCCCTGGGCGCCGGGCGCCGCGCTGGGCCTGCTGGCGGGTACGACAGGCCTGGTCAGCGGCCACGACTCCACCTGGATGCCGTACGCGCTGGCGGCGACCGCCCTCGCCGTCGCCTGCACGACGACCCCGTGGTGGCCGGCCGTCGCGGGCGGCGGTCTGGGAGCGCTGGGCGTCTACGTCGTCGCCTACGCGGCTCACGACCTGATGTCGATCAACGGCGACGGCGAGGACGTCACGGTGATCGCCACCGCGGCCGCGCTCACCTGCCTGGCGGTGTACCGGACCTGGCGGGACGGGCGGTGGCTCAGCACGATCGCGCCCGCGCTGCTGGTGCTGGACGCGGTCGTCACGCTGACCGTCGAGGCCCCGACGTACATCACCCACGCGAGCCTGGCCGGGCTGGTCGTCGTCCCGCTGATCGTCGTCTCGGCCACCGGCACCGCCAGGTTCGCGGCGGTCGTGGCCGTCGCGGCCGGACTCCTGGTGCGCGCCAGCGACTTCGTGTCCACCGACGAACCGGCGTTCACCGGCGTCGCCCACGTGGCGCTGCCACTCGCGGCGGCGGTGGTCGCCTACTTCTCGCGTTCCCGCTGAGCCTTGCGCCGCTTGCCCTCGTGCATCGCGACCACGCGGGCGACCGGGATGGTGTGGCCCTCGGCGACCAGGTCGGCGGGCAGGCGTTGCGGCTTCGGCATCAGCTCGGCCCACGGGTCGCCGTCGAACCGGGTCCTGATCGTGAAGTCGGCCGGCGTGACGTCCTTCAGGGACTCCCACGGCACGGGGAACGAGATCGGCAGGCCCTCGCGCAACCGGGGGCTGTAGGCGGCGACGACCGTGGCACCCCAGGCGCGCGTCGAGTCCAGGAACACCTTCCCGCCCCGTTCGGCCCGGATGTAGGCGGTGGTCGCCAGCGACGGGTCGAGCTTCTCCGCCCGCACGGCCACCGCGCGCGTCGCCGCGGCCACGTCGTCGGGGGAGTGCTCCTCCAGCGGCACGAAGATGTGCACGCCCTTGGCGCCGCTGGTCTTGACCGCGCCTTCGAGACCGGCCTGCGCCAGCGCCTCGCGGATCAGCAGCGCCGACCCGACCACGACGTCGAACCCGGCGCCCTCCGGCGGGTCGATGTCGAGCACCATGTGGGTCTGGTAGTGGTCCTCGCCGAAGTGTTCACCGAGGTACAGCGGCACGTGGTACTCGACCGCGCGCTGGTTCGCGAACCACATCAGCGTCTGCTTGTCGTCGCAGATCGCGTACTTGATCTTGCGGTGCGACGCCTCCGCCCAGACCTCGACGGTCCTGACGTAGTCCGGTGTGTACTTGGGAACGTTCTTCTGCATGAACGGGTCCTGGCCGCGCAGGATCCGCCACACCGACAGCTGCCGCCCCGCGAGCACCGGCACGAACCGGCCGGCCACGAAGTCCAGGTACTCCACCAGGTCGCCCTTGAGCAACCCGCCGAACAACGGCTGGTCGAGCGACGAGAACTTCAGCGGGCTACTGCTCATCGGGAACCTCGAGTTCGTCGCGGGCGGCCCACTCCAGCAGCGGTTCGATCGACCAGGCAGCGTCGTCGATCCCGGCGTGCAGGTCGCCCAGTTCGGCGTAGCGCTTCGGCACGGTGGCGATGGTGAAGTCGCGCGGGTCGGCGTCCGGGACCTCGTCCCAGCGGATCGGCGTCGACACCGTCGCCTCCGGGTAGCCGCGCACCGAGTAGGCGCTGGCGATCGTCCGGTCGCGCGTGTTCTGGTTGTAGTCCACGAAGACCAGCGACGGGTCGCGGTCCTTGCGCCACCACGTGGTCTCGACGTCGTCCGGCGCGCGTCGTTCGACCTCGTGCGCGAACGCCAGGGCCGCCTTGCGCACGTCCTGGAACCCGTGGTCGGGCTTGATCCGCACGTAGATGTGCAGGCCCTTCGAGCCCGAGGTCTTCGGGAAGCCCGTCGCGCCCAGTTCGGCCAGCACCTCCTGCGCCACCAGTGCCACCCGCCGCACGCGGTCGAAGGTGCACGTGGGGCCGGGGTCGAGGTCGATGCGCCACTCGTCGGGCTTCTCGGTGTCGGCGGCGCGCGAGTTCCACGGGTGGAACTCCACAGTGGACATCTGCACCGCCCAGATCACGTCCGCGACGTGCGTGACGCACAGTTCGTCCGCGTGGCGGTTGTAGCGCGGGAAGTGCACCCGGACCGTCCGGATCCACGGCGGCGCACCGTTCGGAAGCCTTTTCTGGTGCACCTTCTCGCCCGTGACGCCCTCGGGGAAGCGGTGCAGCATGCACGGCCGTTCCCGCAGGGCGCGGACGATCCCGGCGCCGACGGACAGGTAGTAGTTCGCGAGATCCAGCTTCGTCTCGCCGCGCGCGGGGAAGTAGACGCGGTCGGGGTTGGAGATCCGCACGACGCGGTCCTCCACCTCGAGCTCCACAGCCGGGGACTTGCCCATGCCCACCAACCTAACCGTTCGCCTGCCTCGATCCTCGTAGTTTGCGGCGGTGAGCCTGTTTTCGCTCGCGCCGGAAGGCGCGGGGAAACGGGACGGCGCGCCCCGCCAGGTGCGGAGCGCGCCGAAATGGGTGAGCGGGAGATCCCGTTCGTGCGGGCCGACCGTTACTCCGCCTCTGCCTCTTCGAGGCGCGCCTTCTCCGCCAGACGCGCTTCCTCGGCCTTGAACTCCTTGTAGGTGGCGCGCTCGTGCACCAGCCAGTCCGGGTTCTCGTCCTTGATCGCGTTGATCTGCTCGGTGGTCAGCGCCTCGGTGATGCCGGCGCGCACCAGGGCGCTGGTCGAGATACCGAGCTTCTGCGCGATGAGCTGCTTGGGGTGCGGGCCGTTGCTGCGCAGGTCTGCCAGCCACTGCGGCGGGTTGGCCTGCAGCTCGTTCAGCTCGTCGCGCGACACCACGCCCGCCTGGAACTCCTCGGGCGTCGCCTCGAGGTACACGCCGAGCTTCTTGGCGGCGGTGGCGGGCTTCATGGTCTGCTGCGACTTCATGCGCAAAGAGTAACCGTTGCGTCCGGTAGCCTCAGCGCGTGACCGGATCGTTCACGCTCGCGTACGTCCCAGGCGTGACGCCGGGCAAGTGGGCACGGGTCTGGCAGGAACGCCTGCCGGAGACCGAGCTGACCCTCGTGCAGGTACCCGTCGCCGAAGCGGCCGCCAAGGTGCGCGCCGGCGAGGCCGACGCCGCGCTGCTCAGGTTGCCGGGCGACCGGGAGGACCTGCACGCGATCCCGCTCTACACCGAGACCACGGTCGTCGTGTTCCCGAAGGACCACGAGTTCGCCGCGGCCGAGGAACTGTCCCTCGAGGACCTGGCGGAGCAAGTCCTGTGGCAGCCGCTCGACGACACGCTGGTCTGGGACGAGGTGCCCGGTCAGCCGCCCGTCGAACGCCCGGAGACCACCGCGGACGCCATCGCGGTCGTGGCGGCGGGCGCCGGCGTGCTGGTCGTGCCGCAGTCGCTGGCCCGCCTTCACCACCGCAAGGACCTGAAGCACGTGCCGCTGTCCGACGCGCCGCAGTCGCGCGTCGCGCTGTCGTTCCCCATCCGCGACGAGAACCCCGAGCTGATCGAGCACATGATCGGCATCGTGCGCGGCCGCACGGCCAACAGCACCCGCGGCCCCGCGGCCGAGCCCGCGCAGAAGCAAACGCAGAAACAGGCGCAGAAGCAGGCTCCCAAGCAGGCATCCCAGCAACGGCGGGGTCCGGCGTCGCAGCAGAAGAAGCAGCCCGCGAAGCGCGCGAAACCCCGTCGCGGACGCTGACCCGGAACGCGGTCACGATCAGGACCGCGGTCCGCTGAACTTCCTGTTCCCGCAACGACTTCGGCTGTCGCGGCAGGGCCGGGCGGTCGCCGCCCGGCCCCGCCCCGCGCTCACTGGCCCTGCGCGGCGATCTGCTCGCGCATGCGGTCCTCCTGCGCCTGGATCTCGGGCGTGACGACGCTCTCGAACGCCTCGGGGCCGTGGATCTGCCGGATCTCCACCTCACCGGTCTGGAACGGCGCCTTCTTCAGCCACTCCACGGCGTCCTGCAGCGACGGCAGCTCCCAGATCCAGAAGCCGGCGATCAGTTCCTTGGTCTCGGCGAACGGGCCGTCGACGACCGTCGTGCCGCCCTTGCCGTCGAACGCGACCCGCGCGCCCTTCGCGCTCGGGTAGAGACCGTCGCCCGCGAGCATGACCCCGGCCTTGACGAGCTCCTCGTTGTAGTCGCCCATCGCGGCCAGTTCCTCTGTGGTGGGCATGACGAAGTTCTCGGTGTCCTCGTTCGCCTTGACGATGACCATGAACCGCATCTCGATCTCCTCTGGCTGGTGTCAGGTGCGTTTGTACCGAGGCGTCGATCGGGGACCCCGGTGTTTCGACCGGCTTCCGGCAAATGTGACCGGGGTCACAAGGTTAGGGTGGACGGCATGCGCGAAGACGTCGACTGGATCCTCGAGAACTGCCAGGTCTGGGCCATCGTCGGCCTCTCGGACAACCCGTCCCGCGCGGCCCACGGAGTGGCCCGCTTCCTGCAGCAACGCGGGAAGAAGATCGTGCCGGTGCACCCGTCCGCCGAGACCGTGCACGGCGAGCAGGGCTATCCGACGCTGGCGGACATCCCGTTCCCGGTCGACGTCGTGGACGTGTTCCGCCGCTCGGAGGACGCCGGCCAGTTCGCGGACGAGGCCGTCGCGATCGGGGCGAAGGCGGTCTGGTTCCAGCTCGGCGTGGTCGACGACGCGGCGTACGCGCGCACGCGAGAGGCCGGTCTGCGCATGGTGATGGACGTCTGTCCCGCGATTGAGTGGCGCTCCCGTTGAACGAGTAGCTAACCTGCTCTGGTCGTCTCCGGACACCTGGGGGTTCTGGGGAGATTCAGCCTGGGGGGCTCGATTCAGCATGCTCGTAGACATCACCGCGCTGCGGTCCGCGGACTCGCCACGGCTTCGTGGCCTCAGCGATGACTTCGTTCGTTCACTCGCGTCGTCCGGCGCTCATCTGCCACCGATCGTGGTGCACCGCTCGACGATGAAGGTCGTCGACGGCACGCACCGCCTGAAGGCCGCCGTGCTGCGCGGCTGCCGCTCCGTCGAGGTCGAGTACGTCGACGGGCCAGCGGAGGACCTCTTCGGCCTGGCGGTGTCGCTGAACCTCGCGACGCTGTCGACCGCCGACCGCGAGTCGGCGGCCAGGAGGTTGCTGCGCTCGCACCCGCAGTGGTCGGACCGGGCGATCGCCGCGTCCACGGGCCTCGCCGCCAAGTCCGTCGGCGTGCTGCGGCGCGCCGTGGGCGGGCAGGCCCCGGTGCGGATCGGCAGGGACGGAAAGCTCCGGCCGGTCAACTCCGCCGCCGGCCGCCGCCTGGCCGGCCGGATGGTCCAGGAACGACCCGACGCCTCACTGCGCGACATCGCCCGCGCCGCCGGGGTGTCACCGGGCACCGTCCGGGACGTCCGCCGCCGCCTGAGCGCCGGCATGGACCCCGTGCCGGAACGCATGCGGGCCGCCGAACGGGCCGACGCCGTGCTGCCCGCCGGGCGGACCGAGGTGCGCGATCCCGACGTCACGCTGCCGATCCTGCGGCGCGATCCCTCGTTGCGGTTCAACGAGCACGGCCGGTTGGTGCTGCGCTGGCTGGAGGCGCACGCGGTGTCGTCCGGCGAGTGGGCCACCGTCGTGTCCGGGGTGCCGTCGCACTGCCGGGAACTGGTGGCGGACATGGCACGCGGCTGCGCGGAGGCCTGGGTGGAGATGGCCGAGGCGTTGGAGCGGGAAGGTCAGCGGACCGCGGTCTAGGCCGGTTCCGCACGCGGTCGTATCGCCTCGGTCCCCCGGGCCAAGGCGATTAGCCCGTACGGTCCAACCCGTTCCGCTAGCCTCTGATCGCGTGACGTGGCTGCGCCGGACAGGTACCAGAGGACGCCCGAGCGGCACGAGCCGGCGGCGAGGTAGGTGCGGGTGAACCCACAGTTGCGGAGGAAGGCCGGGAAACTGGCCTTCGTCGTTCTGTTCCTGACCGTGCTGGGCTGGCTGATCGGTGCCACGATCATCAGCCAGTCCAACGGCGTGCACGGCCCCGACCCCGCCATCGCGCCGGGCCAGACCTACGCGGTGGCACGGATCTGCCACCGCCACGGCCCGGTCAGCACGCATGGATTCGGCTTCTGGCACCAATGCGCCGCCGACCTCCATTACGACGGCGCGGCCGAGCCGGCGGGCGAGGAGATCGTGGGCTTCCTCGGCCCCGCCGACATCGGCCGGAAGGTCGCGCTCGAGCGCGAAGGCACCGGACGCCGTTCGCACCACGTCCGTGCCGCCGGCCAGCCGTTCGAAGGCTGGGCGTGGCTGACGCTGCCGTTCGCGCCGGCGTGGCTGTACCTCGTGTTCCGCGTCGCGCGGCCGCTCGCGCGGGACCTCGGCAAGGACCTCGAAGCGATCAAGCTCGACGAACCGACCCGTGACGTCACCGTGGTCGACACGCGCAAGTCGTGGCTGAACTGGAAAGTCCAACTCGTGCTGCTGATGTTCGCGACGATCGCGGCGGTCCGCAGCACGCCGTGGGCGTTCGAGGGCTTCGGCGGCCACCAGATCTTGTCGCTGGTGGGCTGGGGCGTCATCGTGCTGCTCGCCGGGAACTTCCTGCGCCGCTTCGTGTTCGGCCCGTGGGTGACCGTCTCGCCGGACGGGTTGTCGTTCCGCGGCCGCCGACTCGGCTGGGCGGAGGTCCAGGAACTGCGGCTGACCCGGCACAACGTTCTCGTGGTCACACCTCGGACCGGCCGGACGCGGCGGATCGGGCGGTTCGGCGATGAGGGCGGAACCCGGCTGCACCATGCGCTGAGCCACTTCGGCGAGGCTCCCTACAGCCACGACCGCGCGGACGTCTAGGCGAAGAGGATCTCGCCGATCTCGCCCGCCACCTCGCGCCCCGCCGCAGGCCTCAAGCGGGACAACAACTTGCTGAACGCGGTCAGGTCGATGTGGACGGTCGCGGACTGCACCTGGCGGATGTCGTCGAGCAGGTCGGCGACCAGATCGCAGGCGTGGTCGACGTCGCCGGCCTCGGCGTGCGCGAGGGCCCTGCGCAGGCCGAAGCGGGTGCGGGCGCGCAGGGCCGTGGGGGAGATCAGCGGCATCTGGGTGTCGAGGATCGCGGCGGCCTCGGCGTGGCGGCCCAGGTCGTGGAACGTCCAGGCGCGCGCGATGGCCACCTGATCGATGAGACTCGTTGTGCCGTACGGGGATTCGCTCAATACCCGTTGCAGTTCGGCGGCGCGGTCCAGGGCGGCGTGGCAGCGGTCGGCGGCCCCGGCGAGGGCGTAGCCCTGGGCTTCGCGCAGGGCGGCCGCCGCCTGCACCGCGGTCGAGCGGGACTTGCCGGCTTCGCGCGCGTACTTGACGGTGGCGCGGGCATCACCGCGGTACAGAGCGAATTCGGAGATCCGGACGTGTGCCCAGGACGCCAGCTCCGAGTCACCGCCCTTCGCCGCGTACTTCACGGCGCGCCGGGTGAAATCGGCCGCCGAGGCGTCGTCGCCGCGTTCCTGTTCCATCCAGCCCGCGTACTCGGCGTACCGGGCGGCCAGCAGCCACAGGCCGCGCCCGAGGCCGGGGTCGTCGGCGGAGCGGGCCATGGAACTCAGTGCGTCGACCTGGGGACGCAGACTCGACAGCACCACCTCCGGGCTCAGCCGGTGGCCGAGGGCGCGGTGGTGGTCGAACATCGAGTCGAAGGTGAGCAACGTCGTGTGGTCGCTCGGGATCGGGCGTTCCGGGGCGTCGGCCAGTTCGATCAGATGGCCGTCGGCCTGCAGCGCGTTGTCGAAGAGTCTGGCCATTTCGGGGTTCGGGTGAACCTGGCCGTTCTCGATCTTGCTGAGGTGTCCCTTGCTGTACGGTACGAGGCCGGTCATCTGGTTGAGCGAGAGCCCGCGCTCGTTGCGCAGGCGGCGAACCTCCTGGGCGAACGTGGGCGGCAACGGCTTCACCCCCTCCCTCCCCCGGAAGTGTGTACGTCGTCAAACACCCGAATGCGGAATGTCCATTAATTGGCCTGTGATTGACGATCAACTGGGTCTATCTGGAGCGGTCGGCGATGGTTCCATGTGAGTCATGGTGATGACGCGGCTCGACGAGGCGGCTGGTGTGGTGATGGTCTGGCAGCGCTTGGCGACCAACGTGGTCCACCGGTCGCCGTGGTTCGAGGTCCGCTCCGACAAGGTCGTCAGACCCGATGGCGGTCATGGCACCTACACCCACGTCGTGGCGCCGGGATCGGTGACGGTCCTCGCGATCCAGGACGACGACGAGGTCGTGCTGACCCGCCAGTGGATCTACACCCACGGCGGCACGGAGTGGCGGCTGCCCGGTGGCGCCGTCGACGAGACGGACTCCGATCCCCTTGCCGCGGCACGTCGTGAGCTGGCGGAGGAGACCGGGCTGCGGGCGGCGAGATGGGAGCGGCTCGGCCAGATCCACGGCGCCGACAGCCTGAGCAACCACGTCGACCACATCTTCCTGGCCACCGACCTCACCCAGGGCGAGCCGTCGCTCGAACCCGGTGAGGCGGACCTGCGCGTGCGGACCATGCCGTTCTGCCACGCGCTCGACCTCGTCCGCCAGGGCATGCTCCCGCACGCCGGCAGTTCCCACGCGCTGCTCGTCATGGCGTTGCGCCGCACGACCCAGAAATAACACTCCGAGGGTTTCCTCATTCAGTGTGAAACAGGAAACCCGTTCTCATTCTGCTGGCGAAAAGCCATTCTTGGTGCATCGGCGAGAACAACAGCCCGAAAGCCAGTCAGAATGAGAAGGTGAATTCTTCGATGAGAATGATCTGCTCACTCGCCACCGTTGTGAAGGTTGCCGCCGTCTGCCTTTTCGTGGGATTCATGGCCGGCAGCGTCTTCATCGCGACGGTGATCTGACTCCGCTTCGGACTGCGGTTCTCCCTGGCCATCAAAGGGAGGTGTCAGCCGTGGAACCGCACTTCTGCATCGAAATGATCTGAACGGCTCCGGCAATCAGCGTGGCGTCCACTGCACGCCGTAGCCGCGGCCCTGACGAGGGTGTGGGAACTGCACGTCGATCTCACCGATCTCGTCCAGCGGCAACGACTGCGGCCAAGGCGTCAGGTCATCGGTGTCGCGCGCCAGGGCTTCCTCGACGCGCCACACCGACTCCGGCAGGTCGTCCCGGTCGAACCGCACCCGCAACCGGAACGACTCGCACATCCGCTCCGGCCAGAACACGTAGGTCGGACGCATCGATTGTCCGCGCGGCACGCGCACTTCGAGCGCGAACTGGTGCGTTTGCCCTGCGTTGAGGGGTCGGGGCAACCGCAGCTTCATCAGGAAGCGCCGCGGGGACGGACGTTCGTGGCCGATGAGCTCGACCCCGTGCAACACCTCCACGTCCAGGTCGCCTGGAGCGCCGTCGGGCGTGGGGGAGGGGATCGTGATCGACCACGCGATCTCGTTGACACCGTCGGTGTCGGCCACAACGGTCCGGCGTTCCGTGCACGCGGGCGTCGGACCGTCCAGCTTCAGCAGCGCGTCGAACTCCTTGACGTGCCACAGTTCCGACGGCGCCACGTGCGTCGTCGAAGGGGCCGGCTGCAGCGCCACTTCCACCAGGCGCTGCAGTCCGGCGTCCATCCTCCTGCGCACCGTTCGCGCACCGCGGTCCTGTTGCCGCGCCAGCCACTCGATGCGTTCGTTGAGGAACCGGAACTGCGCGTCGTCGTGCAGTCCGAGCGGCGCCAGAACGGCGTTGCGGACCTCCGCCGGGAAAGCACGCGCCGCGTTCGCGACCCAGTCGCGCAGTTTCGTCCGCACCGCTTCCGCGCCATCGGTCTCGACGACGCCGCAGACCTGGCGCAGCGCCGGTCCGACGTGCAAGTCGATACCGGGAGTCTGCACACCGCGCCCTCGGCACAAGGTGCGCAGTTCTTCCATCAGCTGCTCAGGTGCGACAGACATCCGTCCTCCGCGCGGAAATGCTTTGCCGGGCATGTCGGGCTTACCTGATCGGACGTTACTCCGGATGCACCATCCGGGTGAACGTGGACATCGGCAGAGGAAGGGATTGTTCTACACCGTTCCGCGAGATGATCACCGCCGAACGACTGATGTCCTGACCTGGCCTTCCCCGGTAACGTCCTGGTCACGGGCGGTTACTTCCTCCGGTTGCCGCCAACCCTGCCGATGGAGGTTGTATTCGTGCTGCGCACAATGTTGAGCATCGCCACGGTGTTCTCGCTGATCAGCGGCGTTCCTGCCGTCGCTGCCCCGGCCGAGGGCGCCTACCTGCTGCAGTTCCGCACCACCCTGTCCGACGGTCAGCGCCACCAGCTCGAGGGGCTCGGCGTGCGCCTCGGCGCGTTCGTCCAGGACGGCACCTACCTCGCCCGCATGACGAACACCGAGCGCGTCGCGCGGCTGAGCTACGTGCGGGAGGTGAAGCCGTTCCAGACCCAGCCGCGGATCATGGCCCTGAGCGGCTCGTCCGACTACCTGATCACGCTCGTCGAGCAGGACGCGGCCGACCAGAAGGCCGTTGCCGCCAGAGTGAAGTCCTTGGGCGGCAAGGTGAACGTCATCTCCGAGAGCCGTGAGCACATCATGGCCACCTTGGACGCCGGGCAAGCCGCACAGCTCGCGAAGCTGCCCGCCGTGATCGCGATCGACCCGGTGTCCGCGCCGGAGACCGACATGGCGATCTCGCGCGAGTCGTCCGGAGCCAACTACGTCGAGAGCGTCGGTGGCTACAAGGGCCAGGGCGTGCGAGGCGAGGTGATGGACGGCGGCCTGCGCACCACGCACCAGGAGTTCCGCACCCGTCCGCCGGTGATGCACACCGGGAACTCGTCGAGCACCTCGCACGGCACGGCGACGTACGGGCAGATCTTCGCGTCCGGCGTCTCGTCCGCGCACCGCGGCCTGCTGCCCGAGGCGCAGGGCATCTTCGCGATCTACGGCTCCGGCGACCGCTACGCCCACACCAAGCAGCTCGTGGACCCGGCCGGCCAGTACCGGGCGGTTTTCCAGTCCAACAGCTGGGGTGACGCGCTCACCACGTCGTACAACTCGATCTCGCAGCAGATGGACCGGATCGTGTTCGACCACGACCTGCTGATCTGCCAGTCGCAGAGCAACGCGGGCACCAGGAGCTCGCGCCCGCAGGCGTGGGCGAAGAACGTGCTGTCGGTCGGCGGCCACTACCACTACAACACCGCCTCGCGCACCGACGACAAGTGGAACGGCGGAGCGTCGATCGGCCCCGCCGCCGACGGCCGCATCAAGCCGGAGATCTCGAACTTCTACGACCGCATCGACACCACGACGTCCACCAGCGACACCGCCTACACGACGTCGTTCGGCGGCACGTCCGGCGCCACGCCGATCACCTGCGGCAACGCCGGTCTGCTGTTCCAGATGTGGTCCGACGGCGTGTTCGACGGCGCCCCCGGCAAGAAGCGCGACGTGTTCACGTCCCGCCCGCACGCGGCGACCGCGAAGGCGCTGCTCATCAACACCGCCGACCAGCACGCGTTCTCCGGCACCACGCACGACCAGACCCGCACGCACCAGGGCTGGGGCACGGCGTCGGTCCGCAACCTCTACGACCGCGCGAAGGCGGGCGGCTGGAAGCTGCCGGTCCTGGTGAACGAGACGGACCTCCTGGTCACCGGCCAGTCCCGCAAGTACACCGTGGCGTCCAACGGCCAGACGCCGCTGCGCGCGACGCTGGCCTACACCGACCCGGCCGGTTCGCCGACCGCGGCCAAGGCGACCGTCAACGACCTGACGCTGAAGGTCACCGCCCCCAACGGCACCGTCTACTGGGGCAACAACGGCCTGCTGGCCGGCAACTGGTCCACGGCGGGCGGCGTCGCGAACACCGTCGACACCGTGGAGAACGTCCTCGTCCAGGCGCCCGCCGCGGGCAACTGGACGGTCGAAGTGATCGCGACCTCGGTCAACGTGGACGGGCACGTCGAGACCGCCGCGACCGACGCCGACTACGCGCTGGTCGTCTCGTAGGTCCTCACCGGCGGTGGTGGCGTCGCGCCGCCACCGCCCATGACCTGCGGGTTCAAGGATTCCCGCAAGGGACCTGCAAGGGTGGTCCCGCACGCTCCCCGCTGGGACGCGTCCAGTCGTGGACGCGGCAGAGGGGAAACGACATGAAGAAGCTCTTCGTCAGGCTGGTGCCCGCGGCGCTCGCCGTCGTCGCCGCGGCCGGGCTGTCCGTCGCCGCCGCCCAGCCGGCCGCGGCCGCCGTGACCTGGAAGTTCCAGAGTGTCAACACGCCGACCTGCCTGGACGGGTACGTGGGACACCCCTACGGCGACGTCTACCACACCGGGTGCAACGACGGCGCGTTCCAGAACTTCAGGTGGGTGGGCTCGTTCGGCCGCCAGACCCAGCTGGTCAGCAACCAGAGCAACAGGTGCGCGGCGCAGGCAGGCGACTCCGTGAGCCTCGCGGGCTGCAACGGGTCGCCGTCGCAGGTCTGGGTGGTGAGCGGCTCGGCTACGCGCCTCAGCGTCCGCCACCTCAGTTCCGGCAAGTGCCTCACGAGGTTGGGCATGACGAACGTCCGGCTGCAGCCCTGCGACAGCGGGGTCGTCTACCAGCAGTGGAAGCGCCGCGCATAGCGCTCACTCGAAGCGTTCGGGGTCGCCCGCGCCGTAACGGATGATCTCGGCCTCGCCGCTCGAGAAGTCCACCACCGTGGTGGGCGTGGTGCCGCACTCCCCGGAGTCGATCACCGCGTCCAGCACGTGGTCGAGGCGTTCCTTGATCTCCCAGCCCTGCACGAGCGGCTCGGCCTCGTCGGGCAGCAGCAGGGTGCTGGTGAGCAGCGGCTCGCCCATCGCCTCGAGCAGCGCCTGCGTCACGACGTGGTCCGGGATGCGCGCGCCCACCGTCTTCTTCTTCGGGTGCATCATGCGGCGCGGCACCTCCTTCGTCGCGGGCAGGATGAACGTGTAGCCGCCCGGCGTGGAGGCCTTGACCGCGCGGAACACCGCGTTGTCGACGACGACGAACTGCCCGAGCTGGGCGAAGTTCTCGCACATCAGCGTGAAGTGGTGCTTGTCGTCGAGCTTGCGGATCTCCCGGATGCGGTCGATGCCGTCCTTGTTGCCCAGACGGCAGCCGAGCGCGTAGCAGGAGTCGGTCGGGTACGCGATCAGGCCGTCCTCCTGCAGGATCCGCACAGCCTGGTCGATGGCGCGCTTCTGCGGGTTGACCGGGTGGACGTCGAGGTACTTGGCCATGACGTGTGAGCTTAGGCCGATCACCGAGGGGCCAGCATTTCGGCTCGCGCACGTTGATAACCTGGGGGTACTTCTTTCCCTGGTTTGGAGACCCCTAGCGATGCTCGACCGTGCCGTCGTCGACGCCCTGTTCCCCTCGGACCTGCCGGAGCCGTCCCACTGGGAGGAGCAGTACCCGCCCCGCGGGCTGGGCGAAGGCGCGAAGGTCACCCGCCTGGGGCCGTCGCCGACCGGGTTCCTGCACATCGGCGGCCTGTACGTCGGCATGATCGACCGCGACCTGGCGTCCCACTCCGGTGGTTCGTACATCGTGCGCGTCGAGGACACCGACCAGGCGCGCGAGGTCCCCGGCGCCGTCGAGCAGTTCAACAAGGCGTTCAAGTACTTCGGCATCGAGCCCGACGAGGCCGACGCCGTGGGCTCGTACGGGCCGTACCACCAGTCGCAGCGCGAGCAGGTCTACCTGACGTACGTGCGTGAGCTGCTGCGCTCCGGCCACGCGTACCTGTGCTTCGCGACGAAGGAAGAGCTCGCGGACATCACCGCGCGTCAGCAGGCCACGAAGCTGCCGACCGGCTACTACGGCCGCTGGGCGATCTGGCGCGACAAGACGGCCGAGGACGTCCAGGCCGCTCTGGACGAGGGCCGCCCGTACGTCGTGCGCTTCCGTTCGCCGGGCAAGGCGGGGGAGCGGACGAAGTTCGTCGACGCCATCCGCGGCGAGCTCGAGCACGACGCCAACCGCAACGACGTGGTGATCCTCAAGGCGTCCGACCAGTCGCCGCGCCTGCCCACGTACCACTTCGCGCACGCCGTCGACGACCACCTGATGCGCGTGAACCTGGTGATCCGCGGCGAGGAGTGGATCTCGTCCGTGCCGACACACCTGCAGCTGTTCGACGCCCTGGGCTTCGACCGCGTCGAGTACGCCCACATCGCGCCGCTGATGAAGCAGCAGGGCGGCTCCCGGCGCAAGCTCTCGAAGCGCAAGGACCCCGAGGCGTCCGTCGAGTTCTTCATCGAGGCGGGCTTCCCGGCCCCGGCCGTCCAGTACTACATGCGCGGCCTGGTCAACGCCCGCCTGGCCGAGCTGCCGCTCGCCGAGGCCCTGGAAGCGCCGATCTCGCTCGCCGAGTGCGGCGTCGCGGGTCCGCTGGTCGACCTGGTGAAGCTCGACGACATCTGCGCCGACTACGTGGCCACCCTGTCCGGCGAGGAGATCATCTCGCTCGTGTCGGAGTGGGCGGAGACCTACGACCCCGAGCTGGTCACGGTGCTGGCCTCGGAGCGTGACGCGGCTCTGGCGGCTTTGCAGGTGGAGCGTGGCCCGGAGGTCGCGAACCCGCGCAAGGACCTCCGCAAGTGGGCGGACTTCCGCACCGCCTACGGCTTCTTCTTCCCGTCGCTGTTCCCGCTCGTGTCCGACCGCACCGACGAGCGCCTCGGCGGCCTGTCGCCCGAGCTGATCTCCGCGTTCGCCGCGGACTTCGCCGACGGCTACGCGGACCTGGAGGACGGCCAGGAGTGGTTCGGCCAGATCCGCGAGCTCGCCGCGAAGCACGGCTTCGCGCCGAACCCCAAGGAACTCAAGAAGAACCCGGACGCGTACCCCGGCTCGATCCGTGAGGCCGCGCAGCTGATCCGCGTGGCGCTGACGGGGTCGAAGGCGAGCCCGGACCTGCACGCCGTCGCCCGGACGCTGGGCACCGACGAGGTGCTGCGCCGGGTGCGCGCGCTCGCCGGCTGACGCACGCATTCGACGGCCCCTGGCTCCTGCGGGAGTCGGGGGCCGTTCGCCATCCAGCTGGAGGCGTGGCGGCGATCCGCCGCACTCGGTGGCCCCTCGGTTCCTGTTGGAGCCGGGGGCCTTTCGCTGTCCAGTTCGAACAGACAACCCCAAGAACCCACAGTGTCGCGCACGATCGTCACCCGACCGGCCCACTGCCGCACGCGTGAACGAACCCATCGGGCCGGTATGGGAGCTTCGTCCTGGGAGTTCCGGAAAAAAGTCGTGAGAGCGTTCCCATTGACGTGGACGTAACACGCCGTTGAGGATCGCGGCATGCATTGGAGAAGCACTCTCGCCGCAGTGCTGGGGCTGACACTCGCCGCCGGCACCACATCGGCGGCGGTCGCGCAGGACGCACAGCACTGGCCGTCGAAGCAGCCGGTCATCGGCCAGCCCAGGACCGAGCACGGCTGTGCCCGCATCGAGAAGTCCTTGCCCGAGCTCAAGGACTGGCCGAAGGTCGAGAGCCAGCTCAAGGGCGACCGCAAGGACGAGGCGCGTATCAAGGCGATCCTCGAGGACATGACGCTGGCCGAGAAGGTCGGTCAGATGACGCAGCCCGAGATCGCCGCGATCACGCCCGCGGACGTCACGACCTACGGGTTCGGCTCCGTCCTCAACGGTGGCGGTAGCTGGCCCGGCGCCAAGAAGAACGCGACGCCGCAGGAGTGGCTCGCGCTCGCGGACACCTACTTCGAGGCCTCGAAGCAGTCGCGCACCAAGATCCCCGTCATCTGGGGCATCGACGCGGTGCACGGCAACAACAACGTCTACGGCGCGACGGTCTTCCCGCACAACATCGGTCTCGGTGCGACGCAGGACCCGTGCCTCATCCGCGACATCAACGAGGCCACGGCCGAGCAGATTCGCGCGACCGGCCAGGACTGGGCGTTCGCGCCCACGCTCGCGGTCGTGCAGGACGACCGGTGGGGCCGCACGTACGAGGGCTTCTCCGAGGACCCGCGGATCACGCGCGCCTACGGCTACGAGGCCGTCAGGGGCCTGCAGGACAACGCGAAGAAGCGCATCGGCGAGGACGGCGTCATCGCCACCGCCAAGCACTTCATCGGTGACGGCGGCACGACCGGCGGCAAGGACCAGGGCGTCAACGCCTCGTCCGAGAAGGACATGATCAACATTCACGGCCAGGGCTACTACGGTGCTCTCGCCGCGGGTGCCCAGTCGGTGATGATCTCGTTCAACAGCTGGACGAACGACGTCATCGCCGAGGGCAAGGTGCACGGCTCCAAGTACGTGCAGACCGGCATCCTCAAGGGCAAGATGGGCTTCGACGGCCTGCTCGTCGGCGACTGGAACGGCCACGGCCAGGTCCCGGGCTGCACGAACTCCAGCTGTGCGGCGGCGATCAACGCCGGCCTGGACATCCTCATGGTCCCGAACGACTGGAAGGCGCTCATCACCAACACGATCGCCCAGGTCGAGTCCGGTGAGATCCCGATGGCCCGCATCGACGACGCGGTGACCCGCATCCTGCGCGTCAAGCTGCGCGCCGGTGTCTTCGAGGCCAAGAAGCCCTCGCTGCGTGAGCACGCGGGCGAGGCCAAGGCGTTGCAGCACAAGGAACTCGCCCGCGAGGCCGTGCGCGAGTCCGCCGTGCTGCTGAAGAACGACAAGCGCGTGCTGCCGTTGTCCAAGCGCAGCAAGGTCCTCGTGGTCGGCAAGAGCGCCGACAACATCGGCAACCAGACCGGTGGCTGGACGCTGTCCTGGCAGGGCACCGGCAACACCAACGCCGACTTCCCGAACGCCACCAGCATCCTCAAGGGCATCCAGGACACCCTGGGCACCACGAACGTCACGTTCGCCGAGACCGCTGACGGTGTCGACCCGGCGCAGTTCGACGCCGTCATCGCCGTCATCGGTGAGACGCCGTACGCGGAGGGCGTGGGCGACCTCGGCAAGCGCTCGTTCGAGGCCGCTCGCCTGCACCCGCAGGACATCGCCGTGCTGGACAAGGTGTCCGGCAAGGGCAAGCCGGTCATCACCGTCTACGTCGGTGGCCGCGCGCTGTACATGAACAAGGAGATCAACCGCTCCGACGCGTTCGTGGCCGCCTGGCTGCCGGGCTCCGAGGGCGGCGGCATCGCCGACCTGCTGATCAAGGGCCGTCACAACGGGTTCAGCGGCAAGCTGTCCTACTCGTGGCCCGGCGAGGCCTGCCCGGCGCTGCCCGGCGAGCCCGCCAAGAAGCCGCTGTTCAAGCTCGGCTACGGCCTGCGCGACTGGGAGACCGGCCGCGTCGGCAAGCTCGACGAGACCAGCCCCGGCGCCCTGTGCTCCGGTGGTGGCGGCGGCACCGCGACCGAGGACCTGGAGATCTTCAACCGCACCGACGTCGCGCCCTACCAGTCGATGATCGGTTCGGCGGAGAACTGGGGCGGCACCGTGGTCGGGCCCGACGGCCAGGCCTCGCACGCCGAGCTCAACGTCGTGCAGTCCGACGTCAACGTCCAGCAGGACGCGCTCAAGACGACGTGGACCGGCACCGGCCCCGGCCAGGTGTACCTGCAGAGCGCGGCGGGCAGCGACCTGCGCGGCTACGGCAACGCCAACGCGGCACTCCAGTTCGACGTGATCGTGCACCAGGCCCCGGCCAACCGCACGGTCATCAGCTCGCACTGCGTGTACCCGTGCATGGCCGAGATCGACGCCACGCAGGCGTTCCGCAACCTCCCCGTCGGGCAGAAGTCGACCGTCAAGATCCCGGTCTCCTGCTTCTCCGACAAGGGACTGGACCTGGAGAACATCAACACGCCGTTCCTCGTCTACACCGACGGCGCGTTCCAGGCCTCGTTCGCGAACATCCGGTGGGTGCCCAAGGCGGGCGCCGATCCGGACGCCCTGCCCTGCACGTAAGCGCATGCAGGTGAAGCGATAGACCTGCGCGCCCCCGCCGACACCCAGGCGGGGGCGCGTTCCTATGTGGACTCCAGCAGGAAGCGCGCCGCCTTCTGGGCCTGCCGCGCGGGTTCCGACGACACCGTGATCGCGGTGTTCGTCATCGCCCCCTCGAAGAGCAGGAAGATCGAGTCCGCCACCCACTCCGGTTTCCCCATGCCCGTGACCATCGCCGCGATCGCGCCCCGCACACCGGACTTCTGGTGGCGCACCACCGCCGTGACGCGGTCTGAGGACGGACCCAGCTCCGCGTAGGAGTTGATGAACGCGCAGCCGCGGAAGTCGGTCGTGCCGGACGAGTCCGCCATCCAGTCGAAAACCGCGAGGACCTGCTCCTGCGGCGTCACCGCGCGCAGCACGTACTTCATGGTCGC
Organism: Lentzea californiensis; assembly: GCF_024648825.1. Taxonomy (GTDB): domain Bacteria; phylum Actinomycetota; class Actinomycetes; order Mycobacteriales; family Pseudonocardiaceae; genus Lentzea; species Lentzea californiensis. The sequence continues at coordinate 455,058 of NZ_JANBBE010000007.1, read as the reverse complement.
GGCGGTGATGGCCTCCTCCCGCCGGCGCAGCACCTCCTCGACGAGCGCGTCCTTGCCGTCGAAGAGCTGGTAGAGCTTCTTCAACGAGACGCCCGCCTCCGCGCGCAGTTCGTCCATGCCGACCGCGTGCGCGCTCTTCGCGTAGAACAGCCGGTCAGCGGCCTCCAGGACCCGCTCCCGAGCTTCTGTGTCCGTCGTCACCACCATCACCCCTTGCCACGGAGAACGCTCGTTCTCTACCTTAGCACCCATGCCGGAGAACGAGCGTTCTCCAGAACTGAGGGAGACGGAAATGTCGAAGATCGTGCTGGTCCACGGACTGTGGCTCACCTCCGCCAGCTGGAAGAACGTCGCCGAGCGGTTCGAGGCGGCCGGCCACGAGGTCCTCACCCCGACCTGGCCCGGCTACGGCGAGGTCGCCGAGATGCGGGCCCACCCGGAGATCGCGAACGGCCTCGGCGTCGTCGAGATCACCGACCACGTCGAGAAGTTCATCCGCGACCACAACGCGGAGGACGCGATCATCATGGGCCACTCGTTCGGTGGCCTGATCACGCAGAAACTGCTGGACAGGGGCCTCGGCAAATCCGGCGTCGCGATCCACTCCGCGCCCGCCAAGGGCACGCTGGGCCTGCCGTTCTCGTCCATCAAGGCCGCGTTCCCGGTGCTGAAGAACCCGGCCAACGCCAAGCGCAACGTCGAGCTGTCGCCCGCGGAATGGCACTACGCCTTCACGAACACCCTGCCGGCCGCCGAAGCCGAGGCGCTGCGGCAGCAGTTCGCGATCACCGCGCCCGGACGCCCGCTGTGGCAGGCCGCGACCGCGAACTTCAGCACGCACAACGCGACCAGGGTCGACCTGAAGAACCCGGACCGCGCGCCGCTGCTGTTCATCGCGAGCGAGGGCGACAACGTCGTGCCCGCGTCGATGAACCGCGAGAACGCCCGCCGCTACTCCGGCCCCGCGATCACCGAGATCAAGGAGTTCCCGAACCGGCCGCACTTCGTCATGGGCACGGCGGGCTGGGAAGAGGTCGCCGACCACGCCCTGAACTGGGCCGAGAAGTTCTAGCTGTCGAGGTCCACCGGCTCGCCCCTGATCGCGGTCACGGAACCGCCGGTCTGCGCGGCGAGCCAGACCTCGAAGTCGTCCGGGTTCTTCGTCAGCACGGTGAAGGTGACGTCATGGCCGTACTCGGTGTCCGCGACGTGGTACCCGGCCGCGCGCAACGCGTTCTCCAGCTTCCCCGCCTGATCGTGGTCAACGGCCAGAAGCACGCTCTCGTGGCGTTCACGGGTGAGCGTGCCGAGCGCGTCGATGGCCTCCGACACGGCCCGTCCGTACGCCCGGACCAGGCCACCGGCGCCGAGCTTGATCCCGCCGTAGTAGCGGGTGACGACGACGGCGGTGTCGACCAGATCCCGGCGCGTCAGCACCTCCAGCATCGGCACACCGGCGGTCCCGGCGGGTTCGCCGTCATCGGACGAGCGCTGGGTGTCGCGAGTGCGGAACGCCGTGCAGTTGTGCGTGGCCTGCCAGTGCTCCTTGCGGATCCGGGCGAAGAACTCCGACGCGTCCTGGTCGGAGGTGACGCGGGCGACGTGGCACAGGAACCGCGACCGCTGGATCTCGATCTCGTGCGTGCCGTCCCGCTTGATCACCTTCACGACTCGATTGTGCGCCTGCGCTGCTCTGCTTCACCGAACAGGGCGTCCAGTTCGGCGGGTGGCACCTCTTCCAGCTGCTCGTACGTGCACTCCAGAGGCGTCTTGTCCGCACGGAACCGCACCAGGCGTGCCGTGTGCCGGAACCGTCCGCCCTGCACGTGCTCGTACCGCACCTCGGCCACGCGCGTCGGTTGGAGCAGCACGACCTGAAGCTGCTTCTCGGGGTTCCACCGGCTGTTCATACCAGGACCCTCGTACGTCGCCCACGCGCTCCACGGGTGCTCGGCCGGGTTCAGCAGCGGCTTCAGCTCCTCGACCAGTTCCCTCCGCCGCGCCGCGGTGAAGCTGCTGGCCACGCCCACGTTGTGCAGCTCGCCGTCCTGGTAGAGCCCGAGCACCAGCGACCCGACCGTCTCGCCGTCCTTGTGCCACCGGTAGCCCGCGACCACGCAGTCGGCCGTGCGCTCGTGCTTGACCTTGAACATCACGCGCTTGTCCGGCTCGTAGACGCCGTCCAGGGCCTTGACCATCACACCGTCGAACCCCGCGCCCTCGAACCGGGTGAACCAGTCCTGCGCCACCTCGGGGTCCGCTGTGGACGGTGTCAGGTAGACGCCGGGGACCTCGGTGACGACCTCCTCCAGCATCTTGCGGCGTTCTGCCAGCGAGAGCCCGGTGACGTCGTCATCACCGCAGGCCAGCAGGTCGAACGCGACGAAGCTCGCCGGCGTCTCGACGGAGAGCTTGCGGACGCGCGACGCCGCCGGGTGCAGTCGCAACTGGAGCGTGTCGAAGCTCAGCCCGGCGGGCGTGACCAGGATGATCTCGCCGTCCACCACGCACCGCGGCGGCAGCGCCTGCTTCAGCAGCTCGACGACCTCGGGGAAGTACCGGGTCAGCGGCTTGTCGTTGCGCGACCCCAGCTCCACCTCGTCGCCGTCGCGGAACACGATGCAGCGGAAACCGTCCCACTTGGGCTCGTACGCGAGTCCGTCCCCGCGCGGCAGCGAAGGCACGGACTTCGCGAGCATCGGTTTCACCGGCGGCATCACGGGCAGGTTCACATGGGGACCATAAGCTCAGCGGAGTGCCGCCGCGAGCTTTTCGAGTTCCCGCACGTCGGCGTCCATGCCGTCGTCCTCGGGGATCGCGAGCGCGATCGGCCGCCGCATCGTCACGGCCCCCGACCTGCGCGTCTCGAGCCCTGCCCGCAGCCGTTCGGACAGTGGCAGCTCGCCGGGCGTCTCCGCGACGTACGGGCTGATCCGCACCAGTCCGTCCCGGCACTCGATCACGCGCCGGTAGTAGCGCCGGTGCACGCCTCTCAACGACACCGCGTCACGGCGGGACGGCACGCGGTGCAGGGCGTCCTCGGGGAACGACTGGTGCAGCAACGTCCACAGTGGAGCGAGGCGGTGGTACGCGCGCAGGTGCCGCAGCCACAGCCTCGTCGCCGCGAACCGCATCGCGGCGATCGGGTAGATCACGCCGACGACGCACAGGAGAACGCCTGGCAGCAGGAACCACACGGCGGTGGTCAGCAGCCAGCGGGGGAGCGGTTCGCCGAAGTAGCGCGAGACGTTGGAGGACACGAAGATCGCGTCGGCGGGCACCAGCAGCGCGAGCCCGGTCGAGGTGATCAGCAGGCCGCGGCGCAACCGGGGCTCGGCGCCGCGGGCGTACCGCCGCGCCCACACGAACATCGTCGCGAAGCCGTAGAGCAGATAACCGTTGCCCAGCGCGTAGAACACCGTGATCGCGAGGACGCCGGTCGGGCCGCCGCCCAGCGAGTTCGGCACGCGCGCCGCCGCCACCCTCAGGTCGTCCGGGATCGCGAGCACCGCCCACGTCATGGCGCTGATGCACAGCGCGAGCGGTGCGAGCTGGAGCAGCGCCTGCCGCCGCGCGCCGGTGTCGTCGAGCGCGGAGAAGATGAAGAAGCAGATCAGGCCGTACACGCCGACCTGCAGCATCGAGTGCTGGATCAGCTGGCAGACCATCGGGTCGAGCCCGAGGAACCACCGGCCGGCGGCTGCCGAGCGCCCGAACGGGTAGCCGATCGCCCAGCCCGCCACCAGGACGGTGACGCTGCGCAGACGCGGGTCGGAAGGTCTGCGCGCCAGCAGGTAGAGCACGACCGCCAGCGCGGAGAACGCGACGATGCCCTGTGTTTCCTTGAGGTACTCCACCTACAACCACCCCAGACGGTCCGCGAGCGACTTCGACATGCGGCGTGCGGGGCCCTCTGAGGCCCGCGGCGCGACCTTGTCCAGCACCGACGCCCATTCCAGAATGATCGTCGCGACCGTCTCGGCCTCGCGCTCGTGGTCGGAGTCGTAGGAGGTGCGCCGCAACGCCCGCCGCACCGCGTCCGGTTCGAGGTCGGGGTAGAGGCCCGCGAGCAGGTCGTCGTCCTGCTGGTCGCTCGTGTGACCGGCCAGCAGGTGACCGAGCTCGTGCAGGATGATGTGGTTCTGGTGCGCCTTCGACGTCTCCTGCTGGTACAGGATGTAGTCGGCCTTGGAGGTGGCGATCCACACGCCGTACGGGCCGGGTACCGGGATCGGGTGCGCGATCAGCCGGATCGGCTTCCCGCGCTGGTCACCGACGCGGCGGCAGAGCTCCTCGACGTCGAGCGGCGGCTGGATGTCCAGCTCGTTCAGCAGGCGGCGGCACCGCTTGCGCAAATCTCGTTCGGCCACGAGTCATCCTTCGCCGCGCTCGGCCTGTTCCTGTCGGTAGACCACGTCGAGCAGTTCCATGACCAGGCGGCGGCGGTCCGGTGACAGTTCCCCCGCGCGCATCGCCATGAGCTGCGCGTCGCTGCCCGAGGCGATCTCGTTGAGGCGCGACTGCTCGTCCTGCAACGACTTCAGCTGCTCGTCGACCCGGTCGGTGACCTCGTCGTCGAAGAAGTAGCTCACGGGCACACCGAAGAAGCCTGCCAGTGCCTGCAGGTGCTTGAACGTCGGGTTGTCCTTCTTGGCCTTGCGCAGCTGCCAGATGTAGCTCTGGGAGATGGTCACGCCGGTCTCCGCGATGGCCGCCGCGACCTGTTCGTTGCTGTACTCCTGGCCTGACCTGGCGGTGTGCCGGGCGAAGAGGTGGTTGAGCTTGTCAGCCAGGGACCGTTCCCCCGCCATTGCCGCCTCCCCGTCGCACGCAGTGAGCGTCTCCACTCATGGAAAGGGCTATCTGGGTGAGTGGATTTTCACCAGTTGAAAGCCCTCCAATGGCCAACATAGACTCACGACCGTGCCTGCCTCAACTTCGGAGGATCTGGGAGATGGCGCTTGCTGAACGACAGGGGTCGTTCCACCGCTCGGTGATCGACGTCGTCTACAAGACCATGGACCAGCTCGCCCGGACCGACTCGCCTCACCAGGTCTTCGAACTGCGCGAGCAGCTTCGCGACGCCCTGCCGTGGTGGCGGGGGCTGCTGCGGATGCACGAGCCGAACGAGCGGAACCGGTGCAAGTCGTGCCGCGCCTGGTACGGGCGGCACCGCGCGTGGCCCTGCCCGGTGTGGCGGGACGCGGTGCAGGCCCTGCACCAGCTCAACGACATGTACGGGTTCCTCGGCGCGACGCACCCGACCGACCCGATGCCGGGGGAACGGGTGGTCGTGAGCGGTTCCGGCCGCCTCGACGACCAGAACCGCCCACGGTCCTCCTAGCCGATCGGCACGATCAGCCGATCTTGAAGCTCTGCGCCGCCGACCCGTTGCAGGTCGCCTGCACCAGCTGGACGCCGTCGGCGGAACCGGCCGGCGCCGACAGGCACTTGTCCGAGTGCCGGGCCGTGATCGTCGAGTAGCCGTCCGCGCCCGTGGTCACCCGCCACTGCTGGTTGGTGCCGCCGCCGTAGGCCCAGAGGTGGATCCCGGCGTTGTCGGCGGTGGACACGTTGCTCACGTCCAGCACCTTGGCCGAGTCGTTGCGGTACTCGACGCGGAAGTAGCCGTCGGTCGTCGCCACCGCGCGGAAGTTCTGCGCCGTGGTGCCGTTGCACGCGTACTGCTGGATGACGGTGCCGTTGTTCAGGCCCGCGGCCGCGGCGTCGACGCACTTGCCGTTGCCGCGGTTGACGACCGTCTTCCACTCGCCCTGCGGCGGCGGGGTGCCGCCACCGCCCAGCCACAGCAGGCTGTCGACGAGGAAGTTGTTCTGGGTGGCGCTCGCGAACGTGGACGACAGCGGCCGGTTCGCCGCGTAGTCCATGGCGTTGTGGCCGAAGTTCGCGTAGATCATCTTGTAGTTGTCGTTGGTCCACATGATCGGGTAGTAACCGCTGCGCCACGTCTGGTTCGGGTCGGTGCCGAGCGGGAAGCTCGACGGGTCGACGCTCGCCAGGATCTGGATGTCCGGGTTCTGCCGCAGGTCGCGGTCCCAGCTGTACCACTCGCTGACCGCCGACGTGAACTTCTCCGGCAGGCGCAGCGTCGAGGGGTGGGTGCGGGTCTCGACCTTCAGCACCGCGGTGGTCGGGCCCCACGTGTTGCTGACGAAGTTCCCCTTGGCCAGGAACGTGTTGTGGTACCACGGCCACTCGTTCGCGTTCTGGGTGAACGCGCTGACGTGGAAGCCGAAGAACCCGCCACCGGCCTCGACGTAGCGCTGGAAGCCGGTGCGTGCCGCGGCCCCGGTGGGCGCGTCGTCGAGGAAGACCACGACCTGCGCCTGGGCCGGGGTGAGGGTGGTGAGCCGGTTCCAGTCACGGGTCGACTCGTAGGTGAAGCCGTTCTCCTGGCCCGCGCGGGTGAGCCAGGGGTTCGCCTCGTTGACGAACGCGATGTGCGCCGCGTCCCAGGTCCCGTTGTAGAAGGCGAGGACTTTGAACGGTGCCGCCTGTGCCGTGCTCGTCGCCGTGACAGAGACCGGGACGAGCGTGGCGGCGAGCATTGCCAGCAATGCCAACAGTTTTCGAGCCATTCGGGTACACACCTCCGTATAGCAGGGGTTGCGCGCCCGAAGATCATCGTAGGGAAGGTCTAGACCTGTTGGGGACCGGGACGTTCACAGAATTCTTCTGCGCCACAACAGGAACCCGCCGAGCACGGCGAGGCCGCCCAGAGCGGCCACCACCGCCGATATCCCGAACCTGGTTGCGCTCGAAGGAGGTTGTTCGGCACTCGACGCAACGGGAACGGGTCGCGGGATGCTCGAGCTCGCGGCGGACGGCTTGGCCGACGGTGCCGCGGAACTGGTCCGGACCGGCGCTTTCGCAGGTGGCGCGGCGACGGCGGGTGCGGGCTGGGCCGCCGGTGGTGCGGGCTTCGCGAGTGCCGCGATCTCCACGTCCGTGCACGAGTAGTAGGTGTCGGGCGTGTCCGTGTTCTGCCAGACCGTGTAGATCAGATGGCGCCCGGTGCGGTTCTTCGGCAGCTGCACCTTGAACTCGTAGGAGCCGTTGACGAGCGGGGGAGAGGGCACGTTCAGGAACTGGTCCAGGTCCGCCCACCGCAACGGCCGGCTCGGCGTGTAACCGTCGCGCGTCACGTAGAACCGGAACGAGCCCTGGTGCGGGATCGTCGCCTTGTACGTGAAGTCCGTGCTCTTCAGCTTCGTCGCCGGCCAGTCGGCGGACGGCAGGTCCAGCCCGCCGTACCTCGCGAGGCCCGCGCTGCACAGAGCGCCGTCCGGAACCTTCTGCGCGTCCTGGCCGCGCACGTCCGGGAGCCGGATGTTGTCCCACTCCTTGGACGGCAACCCCGCCGCGATGGCGCTGCGGCAGGGCGGGGATGATGCTGTTGGCTGACCTGGCGAACACAGGAAAGCCCTGCTCGCGGGGTCGGTCGGCGCGCCATGGGCGTGCGCGGGAACCACAGAGAGCATCATGAGCAGCGATAGCACGCCCAAAAGGCGAAACACCGGTACCTCCCCTGTCCTTCTAGGGGTACGCGTGCCAGACCCAAGTCGTTCACGGAAGATGTATTGACATGTCCTTCGCTGATGAGGTGTCCGCGGCCGCAGCCCGGCTCGGTGGTGTCGCACGCACGACGCCGCTGGAGGTCAACCAGCGGTTGTCCGAGAGGACCGGCGCGCGCGTGTGGTTCAAACGCGAGGACCTCCAGGTAGGCCGCTCGTACAAGCTGCGAGGCGCGTTCAACCTGCTGTGCCAGACCGAGTTCGCGTTCGGCGGCGCGGTCTGCGCGTCGGCCGGCAACCACGGTCAGGGCATGGCGTACGCCTGCCGCCGCCTGGGCATCGAGGGCCGCGTGCACGTCCCGCGGACCACCCCGCGCCAGAAGCGCGACCGCATCCACGCCCTGGGCCAGGGCATGGTGCAGCTGGTCGTGGACGGCGACACCTACGACGACGCGGCCGCGCTGGCCAAGGAGTACGCGCAGAGCACGGGCGCGACCCTGGTCCCGGCCTTCGACGACCCCCGCACGGTCGCGGGCCAGGGCACCGTCGGCCTGGAGATCGTCCAGCAGCTCGGCGGCGCCCCCGACGTGGTCGTGGTGCCCATCGGCGGCGGCGGCCTGCTCTCCGGCGTCGGCACGTGGTTCAAGGAACGCTTCCCGCGCACCCGCATCATCGGCGTCGAGCCGGCCGGTGCCGCGAGCATGATCGCCGCCATCCAGGCGGGCGGCCCGGTGACGCTGCCCGAGGTCGACTCGTTCGTCGACGGCGCCGCGGTCCGCCGAGCCGGCGACGTGACGTTCCCGATGGTCCGCGACAGCGGCGCGGAACTGCTCACGGTGTCCGAGGGCGCGGTCTGCACGGAGATGCTGGAGCTGTACCAGATCGACGGCATCATCGCCGAGCCCGCGGGCGCCCTGGCCTCGGCCGCGCTGCTGGAGGAGATCTCCGTCGCGCCCGACTCGACGGTCGTCTGCCTGCTGTCCGGCGGCAACAACGACGTGTCGCGCTACGCCGAGATCGTCGAGCGTTCGATGATCCACCGCGGCCTGAAGCACTGGTTCCTCGTCGAGTTCCCGCAGGAGCCCGGTGCGCTGCGCCGGTTCCTCGACGACGTGCTCGGCAAGGACGACGACATCGTGCAGTTCGAGTACATGAAGCGGGACAACCGGGAGACCGGGGCCGCGCTGGTGTGCGTCGAGCTGGGGCGGCGTGAGGACTACGACCTGCTGTGGGGGCGGATGAAGGAGTCCCCGCTCAAGATCCAGCACGTGGAGCCGGGGTCCACGGCGTACCGCTTCCTGATCTAGGCGGTGCTCACGCGGTGCAGCACCGCGCCGGTCGCGACGTCGATGATCTCGACCAGGTGCGGTGACCGCTGCACCGCCACCCACGGCAGCTCGTGGTGCGGAACCAGCGGCCCGGCGAACTCGACGACTGTGCGCGCGGCCTCCGTGGTCCGTGCCCGGACGACGTCGCCTTCGCGGGTCAGCAGCGCCGGTCCACCAGCGATCTTCATGAGCTGCAGCACGTTCTCGCCCGGCGGGACGGGGATGAGCGTGTCGGCCCAGTCCGTTCCCGTCGCCTCCCACGCGCCGCCGCGGTCCCACGCACAGGAATGGCCCGGCCCGCGCAGGCCGAGGCCCGCACCGTCGAGCTTGGTGTGGAAGGTAAAGCGGTCAGGCTGGTGGAGCTTGGAGTTCGACGGTTCGAGCAGCACGTGGCCGGGCGACCAACGCAGCTCCCACCACTGGCCGGCGCGGCGGAAGTAGACGCGGACGTCCCAGAACTCCACCGAGTGGAGGTAGAGCGGCGACAGGTCGTGCTCCGCCTCGCCGGCGACGCTGAAGTCGATCGGAGTGCGCAACTCGACCAGGTCCGTGTGCCCGTCGCCGACGAGGTGCACCAGCAGTTCGCCGTCGGCCTCGATCAAGGCGATCAGTGCGTTCAGGTCTGACTCGGACACGTAGGTCGCGGCCAGCGGCTCCGTCCGAGTCCTCGGCCACGGTTGCGATGCGCTCGCGGGGCTGCTTCTCGCCCTTGAGGAAGGTGAAGCCGGGACAAGGCTCTTCCCGGGACAGCAGCCACCCGTGCTCCGGCAGGTACCCGGAATGGTTGGTGACCGGGACGGGGTGCACGCTCCTGCCCACTCGCTCCAGCGCGACGAGCACCGCCAGTCGCATCAGGTCCAGCCGCGCCGACGAGTCCGGCAGGGCGTCGAGGAACACCGGGACGTGCGGGTAGCGCGGCTTCGGGAGCACCGCGGCGATCGCGTCTACCGCCGCGTGGAACTCCGGTCCCAGGTCCACTCCGGACAGTGCGTGCAGCTTCATCGTCGTCCCCCCAGACGTCGTGAGGGACTGATCTTCCCAGAACAGGGGCGTGCCGGGCACCCCGTTCGCGGAATGCCCGGCACCTAGCGGGTACTACGACTTGGGCGGGTACTACGGCCTGGGAGGACAGACCTTCCACGCGAAGTGGTAGGTCGTCTCGATGGATCCGTCGGTCGAGTCCATCGCGATGAAGCTGGTGAGCTTCTTGTCGGACGTGCCCGCCATGACGCGCAGCTCCGTGTTGATGTTGAAGTTCCGCTTCTCGCCGCAGGGGTGGTAGACGATGGCGGCCACGTCGGTCGTGTCCGTCGCCTGCCAGTCGTCGCTGAACGGGCCCTTGTAGTTGTGCTGCTTGTACTCGGTCTGCGACATGCCCTGGAAGTAGTAGTTGGCCTTCTCCAGGGCCGTGGCGCCGCGTTCCAGGTGCGCGAAGCCGCGGTAGTCGGTGGACGCGATGCCGTAGGTGAAGCCGGACGGCACGTTGACGCGCAGGTTCAGCTGGCAGTTCTTGCGGAAGTCGGTCGGCAGGGCCTGGGGGCCGACCTGCGCCATGAACTCGCTGTAGGTGACGGTGAACGCCTTGTTGTCCGGGCTGACGGCGACCGCGGCCGTTCCCGCCCGGCAGCCAGAGCCGTTGATGGTCACGACGTCGATGGTGATGTTCTCCGGGGGCGGGGTGTCGCCGGGGGCGCCGCCGGGCGGAATGATGATCGTCGACATCGCGAGCGCGGCCGCGGCCAGTGTGTTGAGCATGGGGCACCTTTCCGTCTGGACTTCAACAAAACGAACGGGCGGCGGCAATCGGTGCCTGGGTCAGCAGCGCTTCCAGGAGAACTGGTACTTCGTGCTCACACTGCTGTCCGTGGAATCCATCGTCATGAAGCTGTTCGCCTTCGACGCGGTTCCCGCGTTCACGCGCAGTTCGGTGTTGATGTTCAGGTGCCGGACTTCTCCACACGGCGCGTAGACGATTTCCGAGACCGTCGCGCGGTCGGTGGCCTGCCAGTTGTCGCTCTTCGGGCCGGCGAACGTGTGGGTGCGGCTCGCACCCTGCGACATGCCCTGGAAGTAGTAGTTGCCCTTCTCCGTGCCCGTGGCGCCCTGCTGCAGGTTGGCGAAGCCGCGGTAGTCCGCCTGGGCGATGCCGAACGTGAAGCCCTGCGGGTAGCTCACTCTGATGTTGAGCTGGCAGTTCTTGCGGAAGTCGGTGGGGCCGGAGCCCTGTCCGGCCTGCGCGAGGTACTGGCTGTATGTCACCGTGAACGCCGTGCGGTCGTCTCCGGCCGCGACGGCCGCGGTGCCGGCGGGACAGCCGGAACCGTTCACGGTGACGACGTCGATCGTCACGAAATCAGGAACATCGGATGCTGCGTGGGCGGCCGGCGCGGTCAGGACCGCGGACAGCGCGAGGGCAGCAGCCGCCACCGTTTTCAGCATGGCCAGCCTTTCTAAACATGACTTCGGTAGCGGCGGCGGATTTCAGACGATATCGGAAACCCTGTGTGGTGACGGGCCGCCGATTGGGTGACTACATTCGCCGGGAGCGAATTAACGAATGCACGACCAATTGCACGGACGAAATCTTCGGCCGTGCGCGAACTATGCTCACCCACGGTGTGCTGAATTGACCTGACGATTGTCTGACGATCGCCATCGGCTGCTCCGGACGAGTGAGGGGTGCTTCTCCCCGGCCCGGGAAGAAGCACCCCTCGTCCAGCGTTGATACTGACGACCTCGTCCGAACCCTATGAGGAGTGCGCCTGATGGCTCCCGACCAGCTGACCGTCTACTCGACCTCGTGGTGCGGCTACTGCCGGATCCTGAAGAGCTCGCTCGACCGCGAAGGCATCGAGTACGTCGAGATCAACATCGAGGAGACGCCGGGCGCGGCGGACTTCGTGATGGAGGTGAACGGCGGCAACCGCACGGTGCCCACGGTCCACTTCCCGAACGGCGCGGCGCTCACCAACCCGTCGCTGGCCCAGGTGAAGGAACAGCTCGCCGCCTAGGGCGTGTCCCGTGAGTCCGTTCGATGAGAGTCACGGTCGAGAGACCCGGAGGCGGTGCCGCCGCGACGCCCTCATGCCGGGCGTATTCGGGCGTTGCGGCGGCACCGCCTCCGGGGCCCTCGGCCGCGACTATCGCGGACGAGGCTTACGGGACACGCCCTGGGGGCTACTCGTACAGGAACGCCGTGGTCGACTGACCGTCGAGCGTCTCGCGGAGGATGTCCGCGTGGCCCGCGTGCTGCGCGGTCTCCCGGATCAGGTGCAGCACGATCCGCCGGATCGACATGGGCTGCGGGTCCTGGTCCCAGGGCGCGGAAGGCAGCGGCACGAGCTTGTCGAGCGAGGCGGTGCGCACGGCCTCATCGGTCGTGCGCACCGCCTCGTCGTACGACGCGAGCAGTTCGCCGAAGTCCTCGCCCGTCCAGGTGTACTGGTCGAAGTCCAGCATTCCCGGCGGGGGCAGGGGCTGCTCGGTCAGGATGTGGGTCCAGCCGCGCTCACACCAGGTGAGGTGCTTGAGCAACCCACCCAGCGTGAGCTCGCTGACCGTCGTGCGCTTCTTGGCGTCCGCCTCCGACAAGCCTCTCATCGTGATGCGGAACGTCCTGCGCTGATCGTTCAGTTCGTGCAGCAGATCGTTGAGCTCCATGGTCATGAATTGAAGCTACGACCGAACTAGGACCACTCAAGTCCTAGTCAGGGCAACCACTAGCAGTAGAGGTTGGCGCCCGCCGGCACGCCGAGGATCGCGGCGAACTGCTGGTACTTCGACACACGGCTCTGGACCTGCGCCGGGTTGCGGCCGTCGCACTCCAGCGAACCGTTGATGCTGCGGATCGAGTGGCCGAACCCGGAGCCGTTGGTCATGGCCGCGTGTCCGGTCATCGAGCCGGGGCCGGACTGCGTGTTCCAGTACCAGAGGCCCGTCTTCCACGCGATCGGCGCCTGCTGCGCCACCCACTGCGGGTTGCCCAGCAGGTCGATGCCGAGGTAGTCGCCGGCCGCCTTGTAGTTGAAGTTCCACGACAGCTGGATCGGGCCGCGGCCGAAGTACTTCTGGGGCGAGGGGCAGCCGTACGGCTTGGTCTCGTCGCAGTAGTCGCCGCTCTGGTCGATCTCCTCGACGTACTTGAGGCCACCGGTCTCGTGCGAGACGTTCGCGAGGAACGCCGCGGCTTCCTGCTTCGACACCGTGTCACCGCCGGTCTTCGCGAAGGCCGGGAACGCGCTCATGGCCTCGACGAGACCGCTGTAGGTGTAGAAGGTGTTGCGGGTGCCTTGGAACATCTCGTTGAACTGGGTTTCGCTGACGACGAAGCTGCCGCCGCCACCGCCTCCGCCGCCGCAGTTGTGCGGCTCCCAGAACCACGTGGAGACCGTCGGGTCGTAACCGGGGTTGTCGTGCTCGGCGATGTAGTAGGAACCGTTGTACCGCACGATGTTGCCGGTCACGTACGCGCGGCCCGCCACCCAGTCCGTCGCGCTGTCGCAGGTGCCGCCGCCGCCACCTCCGCCACCGCCGTCACAGCTCGTGGGCTCCCAGAACCAGGTGGAGATGATCGGGTCGTAGCCCGGGTTCTCGTTCTTGGCGCGGTAGTACTGACCGTTGGTGTACTTCACGATCGAACCGACGGGGTACCACGTGCCCGCTGTCCAGTTGGTGAACGAACAGGCCTGTGCGGACACTTCGGCCTGTGATGACGCGGTCGGGGCGAGGACGGCCATGGTCGCCGCCATCGCCACCGCCGCAAGAGACGCCAGAATTCGTTTTCTCAGCAAGGTCACTCACTCCTGGAGTCTTGCGCCCGGAGGATCAGGTATGTGAACAACGCTGAGATTGGCATCGGTGGTCCAGACCAGTCAAGGGTCTAGACCTTTTTTCGTCACTGGCGGTACAGGTTCGATCCCGTTACGAGACCGGCCGAGGCGGTCGCCTGCCGTGTTACCGCTCTCACGTTGGCAGGCAAGGGACTCCGAGCACAAGAGGTGGTCTGTGCGTTTAGGTACGTGAACCGGTTCGTCAGGCGCCGGACCCGTACGGCCGGGTGATGATCTCCAGCGCGTGGCCGTCCGGATCGTTCCAGTAGACGCCACGGCCGCCGTCGTTGTGGTTGATCTGCTGCGGCTGGGAGTGGAACGGGTCGGCCCAGTGGTCCAGACCGCGTTCCTGGATGCGCCCGAAGATCTGGTCGAACTCCTCCTCGGTCACGAGGAACGCGTAGTGCTGCTCGGTGATCGGGCCCTGCGCGGTCAGGTAGTCGAGCGAGACGCCGTTCGCGACCTCGACGACGAGGAACGGGCCGTAGCGCACCGGGTGGGGCAGGCCGAGCAGTTCGGTGAGGAAGCGGGCGGAGTGGTTCTGGTCGCTGACGTGGACGATGGTGTGGTTGAGCTGTACGGGCATGGTTCCTGCTTACTCGCGTGTCAGTGAGTTGTCAGCGGAACGACGATGATCACCCGCATGAAGAGGGCGATCATCGGCATCGCGTTCGTGAAGCAGTTCGCCGGGCGCGGCTCGAACTACTCCTACGTCCAGCGGGACGACAACTTCACCGCGTTCTCCAGCAAGCGCTGCTAGTTCCAGGACAAAACGAGACAGGAATCGGCAACGCCACGGCCAAAGCGCGCATCGCCGAACCGCGGTGGGTGACGGGGCGGCGATGATCGAGCAATACTGCCTTCCATGCGGACACTGGTTGTAGCGGGGCTGTTACTGGGTCTGGCGGTCCCCGCGCACGCGGCACAGGTCGACGAGGACCCTTCGTCGTTGGTGAACCCCTTCGTGGGTACGCAGAACTTCGGCAACACCTTTCCCGGCGCCTCGGTGCCGTTCGGGATGGTGCAGGTCAGCCCTGACACGGGAGGTCAGGGCGGGTACGACTACAAGGCCACCTCCATCTACGGCTTCTCGCAGACACACCTGTCCGGCGTGGGCTGCGGCGTCATGGGCGAGCTGCCGGTGATGCCGACGGTCGGGTCCGTTGACAACGTTGACAGCAACGCCTACAAGTCGGACTTCAGCCATGCGGACGAAGCGGCGCAGCCCGGCTACTACCGGGTCGGGCTGCCGCGCTACGGCGTGAACGCCGAGCTCACGGCCACGCAGCGGACCGGCTGGCAGCGCTACACGTTCCCGTCCTCCGGCGCGGCGAACGTCCTGTTCAACACCGGGCGGTCGAACCAGACCGTGCTGGACTCGGAGATCCACGTCGTCGGAGACAGAACCATCGAGGGCCGGGTGCGCAACGGCCGGTTCTGCGCGGGCAAGGACGAGCACACCGTGTACTTCACGGCCACGTTCGACCGCCCGTTCGCCTCCTTCGGCGCATGGCGCGGGAGCGTTCCCACGCCGGGTGCCCGGGATGCCGCCGGAACCGGTGGGAACGGCGCGTGGGCCACGTTCGACGCGACCACCGACCGTGACGTCGTGCTGAAGGTCGGCCTGTCGTACACCGGCATCGAGGGTGCGCGGAAGAACCTCGCGGCCGAGGCTCCCTCCCACGACTTCGACGCCGCGGTGACGGCTGCCAAGGACGTGTGGAAGAAGCAACTGGACGCCGTGCGGGTGGCCGGCGGGCCGCGAGATCGGCAGGTCGCGTTCTACACCGCGCTCTACCACTCGGTGCTGCACCCGAACCTCGCCGGCGACGTCGACGGCAAGTACATGGGCTTCGACGGGAAGGTGCGCACGGCGTCGGGTTACACGCCGTACCAGAACTTCTCGCTGTGGGACACGTACCGGCCGCAGAACCAGTTGCTGCAGATCCTGGAACCGAAGGTCGCCCGTGACATCGCGCTGTCCGTCGTGGCCAGCGGGCGGGACGGCGGATGGCTGCCGCGCTGGGCCCTGGCGTCGTCCGAGACCAACATCATGACCGGCGACCCGGTGACACCGTTCCTCGTCGAGGCCTGGTCCAAGGGCTTGCTGAAGGGGTACGAGGAGGAGACGTACAAGCTGTTGCGCGCCAACGCCACGTCGCTGCCTCCGGCGGAGTCGCCCTACAACGGACGCTCCGGTGTCACCTACTACGCCGATCGCGGGTACATCCCGTCCGGCCTGGAGCTGGGCGAGGACTGCGCGCACAAGGGCGGCGACAACGACTGCGTGCACCCGGCGTCCGCGACCCTGGAGTACTCGGCGGCGGACGCGTCACTGGCGCTGATGGCCAAGGGACTGGGCAAGAAGGCCGACGCGCGCCTGTTCGCCGACCGGGGCCAGTGGTACCGCAACCTGTGGGACTCGTCGATCGGTCAGTTCCGGCCGCGCACCGCCGCCGGCACGTGGCTGACGCCGTACAACCCGATCGACGCGTCGCACCAGTTCCACGAGGGCGGCGCCTACCAGTACCAGTGGCTGGTGCCGCAGGACCCCGCCGGACTCGTGTCGCTGATGGGCGGCCGCCGGGAGACGGAGAAGCGGCTCGACTCGTTCTTCGCCTACGACAAGCTGCTGGTCGACCCGGCCGGCACCGCACGGCAGGACTGGATCACCGAGCCGTACGACTACTACGGCAAACCGACCTACAACCCGAACAACGAACCCGACCTGCTCGCGCCCTACATGTACCTGTGGTCGGGCACGCCGTCGAAGACCGCGACGGTCGTGCGGGCGGCGATGACGTTGTTCACGACCGGTCCGGACGGCATGACCGGCAACGACGACCTGGGCACGATGTCGGCCTGGTACGTCTTCTCGTCGCTGGGCATCTACCCGACGTTCAACGGCGCGGACTTCCTGGCGTTGTCCTCGCCGCAGTTCGAGTCGGCGACCGTCCGAATCGGACAGCACGGCTCGCAGGGCGGGACGCTGAACGTCTCGGCACGAGGTGTGTCGGACACCAACCGGTACATCAAGAGCGTGTCGTTCGGCGGCCGTGACGTCCGCAAGACCTGGCTGTCCTGGACCTCGTTGCAGCGCGGCGGAAACCTGACGCACGAGGTGTCGTCGAAGCCCTCGTCGTGGGGCACCGGGCGCGGGGACGAGCCGCCGTCGCTGAACGACGGGAACGAGGACTCGCGTCGTGCGTTGTCGGCGTCGTTGCGCAACTCCGAGATCGTGGTGCCGACGTCGGACTCGGCGCAGTCGCTGACGTTGCAGCTCGACGTGCTGGCGCAGTCGCCCGGCGCCACGTCCGTGCGGCCCGTCGTCACCGCTCCGGCCGGCTGGAAGGTGAGTGGTGCCAAGCCGTTCGTGATCGTGTCGCGGCACCTGCCGATGCAGAAGACGGTGCCGCTGACGCTGACGGTGCCCGCCGGGGTGGCCGCGGGTTCGTACGAGGTGTCGGTGCAGGTCGAGTCGGTGACGGTGAAGGCCGTCGTCGAGGTCAAACCGGCGGCCTTGTGCGCGTTCTCGTCGTGTTCGGTGGACGTGACGCCGGAGTTGAACCACGACGGCACGGCCACGGTCGCCGACTCCGCCTCGGGCAACTTCGACGGCGGCGGCTGGAGCTACGACGCGGCACTGCTGCCGCCGGCCGGGCCCGTGACGTGGGGCGGCATCACCTACCAGGCGCCTGACCCCACCGGCACGGCGCCGAACTTCGTGGAGTCACGCGGGCAGGCGCTCCTGCTGCCCAGCGGCCAGTTCTCGTGGCTGCACGTCGTGGGCTCGTCGCACAACGGACCCGTGTCGGCCGGCTTCACCGTCTGGTACACCGACGGCACCTCGGCCGAGGTCTCGGCGTCCATCTCGGACTGGGCGGGTGGCGGCCCGGCCGTGCTGGAGATGCCGCACCGCATCAAGGCGGGTCAGGGCGTGGACGGGCCGCCGGTCCGGTTGTTCGGCCAGTCGCTGAGGCTGGACGCCACCAAGACCGTCCGTTCGGTCACGCTGCCCGACGATCCGCGGGTGGAGCTGTACGCGCTGACGCTGGCGTGACCAGCGCTGGTCGGGGTGCCCCCTTCACGAGCCGTTCCGCGGGCACCTCGACCAGCCGGTACAGCAGCCACGCCACGAGCATCGACACCACGAACATCCCGAGCGCCGCGGCCAGCGGGAACGCGTGCACGTCGAGGAACTTCTCGCTCACCCGGATGACGATCTGGTGGACCATGTAGAACGCGAACGACACGGTGCCCAGCCACACCATCCACTTCGAGCGCCACGGTGAGGACCTGCCGGTGAGGTCGGCCACGGCGGCGGCCGGGATCAGCAGCGCGAGCGGGACGACGGTGCCCGCGACGTACGGGAACGACGCCGGCAGGTACCAGGAGCCGACGTACGCGACGACGAAGAACGCGGTCGCGGGCCAGAGCCCTACTCCGATCCACTTCCCTTGCTGGACCACTCGGGCCATTGCCATTCCCAGGACGAACTCCAGCGCGCGCACCGGCGGGAAGACGAAAACGAACCAGTATTCGAGCGGGCCTGGCATGGTTAGTGTGATTGCCGGAACGGTCATGATCGCGATCGTCGTCGCCGATGCGATCAACCACGGTCTGCGCATCCGCCACTTGATGAGCAACGGGAAAGCGAGGTAGAAAGCCAATTCACACGACAACGACCACGCGGGTGTGTTCAGGCTGAAGTAGACGTTCTCGCCCGGAAACCACGCCTGGACCAGCGACAGGTTCGCCAGCGCCGTCGCAGGGGTCACCGCGGCGGCCGCGAGCAGCACGACGAGCCAGGTCGCGACGTGGTTGGGGAAGATCTTCGCCGCCCGGCGCCGCCAGACGGTCGCCGGCGCGGTGCCCGGCCTGGCGGACCAGGTGAGCACGAATCCGGACAGGATGAAGAAGAAACTCACTCCGGTCGCACCCTGACGGAACGGCACGTCCAGATAAGGCCACAAGCCTGCCGCGTTGATGTGGAATCCGAAGACGATGAACGCCGCGATGAATCTCATCCCGGTCAGCGAGGGCAATCGCCTCAGGTTCGCTTCCGCCCCATGGTTCTGCACGACGGTGAATTCGACCGGTTATCTGCCGTTGTTACAGCATTGCGCCGAATGGAAGATTCGTTCGTGGCATATTCTCAATGGCTGTGGAATAGTCGTTTCCGTGCGGCGACTCAAGAGCGGCGAGCGGTCCCGTGTCTGGGCGGACGGGGACCGGATCATCAAGCAGGTGGTCGGCGACCAGGTGGCGTTCGAGCGCGAGGTCACCGCGCTCCGGCTCGCCGAGCACACCGGCGTGGTGCCGCGTGTCCTCGACGTCGACCACGAGAAGCGGACCGTGGTGCTCGAACGGCTGCGCTCCGACCCGTTCGGGGAGGACTGGGTGATCGCCTACGCCCGCGGCCTCGCCCGTCTGCACATGGCCACCGGACCGGAGCACGCCGGGCTGCTGCCACGCCAGGTGGTCCCGGACCCCGTCCCGTTCCTGCGGTTCGTGCGGGCGATGGAGGTGGAGATCGGGGGCGCCGAGGAGGAACTGGTGCTCGAGGACTCCGGGAAGTTCGACCTGCTGCACGGTGACCCGTGTCCCGGCAACGACATGTACTCACCGCGGGGAGCGAGGTTCGTCGACTTCGAAGGCGCGGCACTGGGCGACGGGCTGACCGAGGTCGTCTACCTCCGCATCGGCTTCCCGACCTGCGCGACCGTCAGCGAGACGCCCAGGGAGCTGCGGGAGGCCGCCGAGCAGGCCTACTTCGAGGAACGCGGCTTCACGGCCGGGCTCGAGGACGCGTGCGTGCGGTGGTTCGTGAGCGGTGACGCGCTGGTGCAGCGCGCCGAGCGGGACGGCACCGACCACCTCGCCAGGGTCGTCGACGAGGACTGGTTCTGGTACAGCACGACCGCACGCGGCCGGCTGATGTTCCGGGCGCGGGTCGTGGCGACGTTCACCGAGACCCATCCGGAGATGAGCGCGCTCGCCGCACGGTTGCTCGACCGGATGGGCCAGGTCTGGCAACCGCAGCCGATCGACACCCGCCGCACCCACGTGTCATGACCAGGCGGACAGCTTCAACCCCGAGGTGAACGACCGGTCGACGCCCGACACGGGGTCCTTGAACGACAACGTGTGGGCGAGCAGCTGCAGCGGCGAGGAGAAGTCGTCCAGCGGACGGTCCCGCAGCACCGGGTAGAAGTCGTCGTTCACGATCGGCACGCCGAGCCCGGACATGTGCAGGCGCAGCTGGTGCGTGCGGCCGGTCAGCGGTTTCAGGTGGTAGCGCCCCAGCGCGCCGCGATGCTCCACAAGGGACACATGTGTCTCGGCGTTGGGCTCGCCGTCGACCTCGAACGCGGTGATGACGCCGCGTTCCTTGATGATCCGGGAGCGCACGACGCGAGGGAGCTCCAGCTCGGGGTCGTACGGCGCGATCGCCTCGTACTCCTTGCGCACCAGCCGGTCGCGGAACATCGTCTGGTACTTGCCGCGCGTCTCCCGGCGCACCACGAACAGGACCAGCCCGGCCGTCACGCGGTCCAGCCGGTGCGCGGGCGACAGGTCCGGCAGGCCCAGCGAGTCGCGGAGCTTCACGAGCGCGGTCTGCATGATGTGCGCGCCGCGCGGGATCGTCGCGAGGAAGTGCGGCTTGTCCGCGACCACGATGTCGTCGTCCTGGTACACCACCCCGACCTCGAACGGCACCGGCACCTCCACCGGCAGGTCGCGGTGGAACCAGATGTAGGAGTCCGGCACGAACGGCGCGTCGGCGCCCAGCGGGCCGGCGACGCCCCAGATCCGTTCCTCGGCCAGCATCTCGTCGATGCGCTCGGCGGCCACTCGCGGCAGGCGTTCCACGAGGTGCTCGCGCAACGACGGCCAGGCGCCCTCGGAGGGCAGCTTCAGCCGGGCCGCGTCCAGGCCGTGGCGCTGGGGGAGAGGGGAGGAGGGTTTGCGTCTCATCGCACCGGCCAGTCTAAATGTTCGGAAAAACCGAACGATATCGCTCGCAGACGTTCGCTGTACTGAATGGACCTCGGAACCGAGACTGGGCGCATGGCGGTCTTCCTGGTCCTCGGCTCGGTCATCTTCCTGCAGTTCGGTGCGGCGTTCGCGAGCCAGCTCTTCGGGCAGATCGGCGCACCGGGTGCCACGGCGCTCCGGCTCGGCATCTCGGCGCTGATGCTGGCACTGGTCGCCAGGCCGAAGATCCGCCAGGAGACGATCGTGCTCGGGCTGACGCTGGCCGGCATGAACGGCACGTTCTACCTCGCGCTCGACCGGATCCCGCTCGGCGTGGCGGTCACGATCGAGTTCCTCGGGCCGCTCGGGCTCGCGGCGGTCCTGAGCAGGCGGCCCAGGGACTTCCTGTGGGTCGGACTGGCGCTCGTGGGCATCGTCGTGCTGGGCGTGCGCGAGTACACCGGCGCGAAGCTCGACCTGATCGGTGTGGCGCTCGCGTTGTTCGCGGCCGCGTTCTGGGCCTGCTACGTGCTGGCCGGCCGCAAGGTCGCGACCGCGGGGCTCGGCATCGGCGGTGTCGCCGGGGCCAGCCTGGTCGCGGCCGCGCTCACCCTGCCGTACGGGCTGTCGGCGGCCGGTGCCACGTTGTTCGAACCGAAAATCTTGCTGCTGGGCACCTTCGTGGCGCTGCTGGCGTCCGCGATCCCGTACGCGCTGGAGATCAAGGCGCTCAGGACGCTGGAGGCCGCGACGTTCGGCGTGGTGCTCGCGCTCGAACCCGCCGCGGCGGCGCTCGCCGGGGCGTTGCTGCTCGGCCAGCACCTGAGCCTGGTCTCGCTGGGCGGCATGGCGCTGGTGATCATCGCGGGGGTCGGAGCGGCGCTACGGACAGCGCCAGCGCCTCGCGGAACGCCCGCACAGCGGGATGCTGACCTCGTCCTGCCCGTGCCGCAGTGAACAGCAGCCGGGACATCGGCACCGGCAGCTCGTGCAGGTCGACCGTGATCTCCCGGTCGTACCAGACGAGATCCGGCAGCAACGCGACGGCGAGACCCCGTTCCACGAACCGCAGCTTCACCAGCACGTCGGTGGAGGAGAAGCGCACGTCCGGCTCGAAGCCGTTGTGCCGGCACCAGTTCACGTTGAAGATCCGCTGTGGGAAGCCGCCGGTCTCCATGATCCACGGGTAGGAGCCGATCTCGTCGACCGGCAGTCCACGCGGGACGGCCAGCCGGATCGGGTCCCGGCACAGTTCCCGGTACTCCAGCCCGCTGAGCCTGGCCTCCGGCTGGTCCGGCCACTCCTCCACGAACACGAGGTCGAAGTCCCTGGCGTGCAGGGCGGAAAGCGCTTCCGCAGGGTCGAGCACCTGGAACTCGATGCGCAGCGACGGGTGCTCGTCCCTCATGCGGGCCAGCGTCGCCGGGATCAACGCCAGCGCCGCCGTCTGGAACGTCGCGACCCGCAGCGTGCCGGTGATCTCGTGCAGCGACGCGGCGACCTCCGACTCGGCCTGGTCCAGCCGGGCGAGCACCTCTTCGGTGTGCCGCACCAGGATCTCGGCCTGCGGGGTGAGCTTCACCCGCCGCCCGACCGGCTCGAGCAGGGGCACCCCGACCTCGGTCTCCAGCAGCGAGAGCTGCTGCGACACCGACGACGGGCTGTAGTTCAACGCCTGCGCGACAGCGGCGAGCGTCCCCCTTTGGGAGAGCTCTCGCAGCAGTCGCAGCCGATGGAGGTCGAACATCCGATCATTATCGGCTACGCTCCCGCTACCGCCCCCTGAGAGAACGTGCTGTCCTCAGCACGTTTTGAGGAGGTATCGGTATGTCCAAACGACTCCGCAGCGTCGCGGGGATCGCGCTGGCGACCGGTCTGCTCGTGTCGGTCACACCGGCACGGGCTCAGGTCGAGACGGGTCCGTGGACCAGCTACTCGCCGTCGTTCACCGTTCAGGAACGCGGCTGCGGCACCGTCAGCAACCTGACTTTCCAGCTCACCTGCTCCACCGCGAGCGGTGACCAGCGTGCCGAGCGGCGTTACGCCACTTACACCGGCGGCACGCGCCAGTTCGAGGGGAGCTTCCGGATCACGAGTCTCGGCGGCACCCGCATCAGTCTCAAGCAGACGTTCCGGGAGGCCCCCAGCGCGGGACCGTTCTGGATGCTCGCCGTGGAACGCGGCGGCCGGCTGTACGCCGTGCACGGTGGTGCGACCATCGCCACCGGCGCGACCGTGGGTGCGACCGTGCGCGTGAACACCGTGCACAACACGGCCACGGAACACCGCACGTACATCAACGGCTCGCGTGCGCACACCTACGCGAGTTCGGGTACGAGCTTCTACGACAAGTTCGGCGCGTACAGGACCTCCAGCGGCCAAGGCCCCGCCACGGTCACCTGGAGCAACGTCCGGTTCTGGCGCAAGTGATCCGACGCCCGGCTGTGGTACTCCTGCTGTTCCTGGCTGCCTGTGGCCAGGAACAGCAGGACCCCGTGCTGAAGTCCGAGCTGACCTCGCCGGTCGACGTGACGCTGCACTGGCGTCCGGAGGCGGGGTCGGCCGGGCAGGTCGTGGAGTACGCGAACACCCGGGACGGGGACTACACGATCCTGGAGTTCGCCACACCGGCGAAGAACACCTACGAGCACCCGGACCTGATCCCGGAAACCGAGTTCTACTACCGGGTCCGGCCGTACAGCGGACCCGCTTCGGCCACTGTGGACGTCACGTTGCCCCTGGGTGACGAGGTGCCGGAGATCGAAGGGCCGGACTGGACCGCGCCGGTCGAGACCGGCGGGGGCGGGGCGCCTGTCGCCTCACCCGAGGCGGCTGCGGCGGATCTGAAGGCGGAGGTGAAACACGCCAACGGGATCCTGTTCACCTGGCGGGACCGGGCGTCGGACGAGGACGGCTACCTGATCGAGGTCAGGCCCGCGGGCGCGGCGGACTACCGCGTCGCCGTGCAACTCGACCCGGACACCACCTCGTACGGGGTGATCACACTTCCAGACGAGAAAACCGCGACCTATCGGGTGCGGGCGTTCCGGTTCGGGTCACCGTCGAACCTGACGCGTCAGACGACGGGAAAGGCCTGAGGGCCTGTCTGGCACTCCACGCGCTCGCGGTGAGGAGCAACGCCGCGAGCGCGTAGGGCCAGGTCGTTCTCTCCGTGACGGCCAGTGCGGCGTTGATCGCGGCGAGCAGGCCGAACACGCTGGTCAGGAGCCACCAGGTCAGCCGGTCCTCGTGAAAGTCGGTCGTCATTCGGGTGGGCTACCCGTTGTCGTCCTCTTTCACACCTTCTTCCTCTTCTTTTTTCTCGCCGCGGCGGCGCATGAACGAGAAGCCGGGGATGCCGAGGATCGCCTGGCGCATGTCGCTCGTGACCTCGAGCAGCTGGTGCACCTCGGGTCCGACCTTGTCCAGGGTCGCGAGGATCGGCAGGATGTCGCTGATCAGGTGCTCCGTCAGCACCGGCAGCTCGTCGACCAGCTTGATCGCGGCCTCGACCTCGTGCGGGGAGAGCTCGTCCACGAACCGCTTCGCCAGCGGCTGGGCCTGCTTGGCGAGCGGCTCGTACATGTCGATCAGCTCGTTGGCCGTGTTCGCGGTGTGGCCGGCCGACGTGACGACCAGCCCGGCCCGTTCGGCGACGTCGCTCGCGCTCGCCGTGATCGCGCGGACCTCGTCGACGGCCTTCTCCGCGTCCGCCACGACGTTGGCCGTGCGGTCCACCAGCGTGCCGGCCCTCGCGACGATGCCGTCGACGGAGTCGATCGTGCCGTTGACCTTGCGGACGAGCTGTTCGACCTCGCCGAGCAGGCTCAGCACGCGGGCCGGAACGGCCGCGACGGCCACCGTCGTGCCGAGGGCGGTGTCGAGCGCCTGCTTGGCAAGTCCCATGCCGGGGATCTCCATGCGTCCACTCTGCCTTACGCGTTGGTCGGGTTGGGGGAACGCCATTCGGTTTTCGAAACTGTCAGGCCTCGCCATCAGTGTTCCTGATGTCTGCCAGCCGGCTGACCGGGCGAACCGGGAACCATGCGCCGCCCGAAGTTGTCAGAGCCGGGGGTTAGCATGCCCGGCGGGCGAGGGGAGGGCGCGTTATGTCTTGGTGGCACCGGATCAGACGCATTATCTCCGGTGGAGGGCGGGAGTCGGCGAGTTTCGTCGCGGCTCTGCTGGGTGTTCTGGTGCTCGCGGGCGCCGCGCTCGGGCAGGGCATCTCCCGCACGTCGGTCGCGGTGTCGGACGGGCTCACCTGGCTCGGCGACGACCAGCGCGGTGAGGTCGTGCAGATCAACCCCGGTTCGGGCAAGCCGCAGACGCGGTTGCAGATCAGCGGCCCCGACTCGCAGCTGGAGATCGCGCAGGAGGACGGCCGGCTGATCGTCCTGAACCGGCGCACCGGCGAGATCACCGTCATCGACCTGGCCACCCTGCTCGCCTCCGGCCGCCGGCAGGCGCCGCCCGGTGCGGCGAGCAAGGTGCTGGTGGCGAACGGGATGGTGTTCGTCGTCGACCGCGCGACCGGCACCGTGCACACCGCCGACCCGCTCACGCTGGCCGACGTCGGGCAGACCTGGCAGGCCGGTCAGCCCCTCGCCGACGCCGTCGTGGACGAGCGCGGCGTGCTGTGGCTGGTCGACCACGGCGGCACGTTGCGGTCGCTCGACTGGTCGGACGACGAGGAGCGGTTCGAGGAGCGCTCGAAGCGCCAGGTCACCGGCGCCGGGCCCCGCACCGTCCTCGTGCCGCACGACCAGGGCGTCACGCTCATCGGTCTCGACGGCGGTGTCGTCGTGCGCGACGGCACGGGGCAGGACGTCGACTCGTCGACCGACCGCTCCGACGCCGAGGTGATCGCCGCGCAGTCCTCGCCGACCGACCTGGTGCCCGCGTCGGTGCCCTCGTCCTCGGTCGTCGTGCTGGTCGTCGGCCGTGACGTCCTGCGCGTCGACGTCGGTGCGATGGGCTGCCCGAAGCCGGGGCGGCCCGCGGTGTTCCGCGACAAGGTCTACGTGCCCTGCAAGGGCTCCGGCAAGGTCATCATCCTCGACCGGGGTGGCAGCCGCGGTGGCGACGACGTCCGCACGTCCGGTGGCGCCGACCCCGAGCTCGTGTTCGACGACGGCCGGTTGTTCGTGAACGTGCCGGGCTCGTCCACCGGCGTCCTGGTCGACGCGGACGGCGCGACGCGCTCGCTGACGATCCGCAGCCCCGAACTCCCGGTGAAGGACCCGGACCGCTCGCCGCCGCCGTCCGTGCCGCCGCCCCCGCCGCCGAACCCGAACGAGCCGCAGAAGCCGCCGCGCAACAACGGCAACGGGAACGGGCCGACGACCGAGGTCTCCCCGCCCCCGACGACTCCTTCCGCGCCGCCCTCCACCGGCGGCACGGCTCCGGCCGCACCCGCCGGGGTGACGGTGCGGGAGAAGTCGCGCAGTACGTCGGCTCTCGTCGTGACGGTGAGCTGGACCGCGGCCGCGTCGGCCGATCCGGTCGTGGGTTACACCGTCGCGGGCTCCGGTTCGTTCAGCGGTGGCTCGGTGTCGGCGCAGTCGGCCGGTACCTCCACCGATCTCTCGGTGCCGTGCGCGGGTTCCACGTTCTGCACGAGCGGAAGGCTCGACGTGACGGTGCGCGCCTCGACGGCGTCGACGGCCGGTGCCGCGGGCATGGCCGCGTTCACGGTGGTACCGCCGCCCCCGAACAACCCGCCGCCCAACAATCCGCCGCCGACCACGACCACCACGCCTCCGCCGCCGCCTCCTCCTCCGCCGGTCACGACGACGACCACACCTCCGCCCCCGCCGCCTCCTCCACCGCCGCCGCCGCCCTCGCTGCCGAGCGCGGGTGCCGTGGTGATCTCGTCGATCTCGGGTCTGCGCACGAACCCGACCCGCCGGGTCACCCTGGCGCCGCCCGCCGACTGGGCGAGCCACAACGGCCGCTGCGAGGTCGTGAACAAGACGTACGGGTACTCGGTCGGAATCCCGTGCAGCGCGACGTCGGCGTCCATCGACGTGGACGAGGGCAGCAACGCGATCGTGGTGCGGGCCTTCGCCGCCTCCGGAGCAGGCCAGGTCGACTCGGCGCAGAAGAACACGACCTTCACCTACGACGAGTGCGCGGGCAAGCCGAACTGCATCCCGCGGATGGCTCCTGCCGGAGTGGAGACCGCGCCGATGGGCGCGGGCGGACTGGGTCTGCTGGCGTGCGCGTTCCTGCTGCGCATCGGTGTGCGTCGTGGAGAAGAGGAAAAGTGATCGACACCGGTGAGGTCTCGGCCTTCCGCGACCTGCACACGCGCCTCGCGGACGCGGTCGAGAGCGCCGTGCGCGGCAAGCGCGACGTCGTCGACCTCGTGCTGGTGGCTATGTTCGCGGGTGGTCACGTGCTGCTCGAGGACGTGCCCGGCACGGGGAAGACGACGCTGGCGCGTGCCGTCGCGGGCGCGCTGGGCGGGGTGTCGCGGCGCGTGCAGTTCACGCCCGACCTGCTGCCGTCCGACGTCACGGGCACCTCGGTCTACGACCCGCAGACGGGCCAGATCCGGTTCCGGCCCGGTCCCGTGTTCGCGAACATCGTGCTGGCCGACGAGATCAACCGCGCGGCGGCCAAGACGCAGTCCGCGCTGCTCGAGGTCATGGAGGAGCGGACCGTCACGATCGACGGCGTCGGGCACGCGGTGCCCGACCCGTTCCTCGTGGTGGCCACGCAGAACCCGATCGACCTCGACGGCACGTACCGGCTGCCCGAGGCGCAGCTCGACCGCTTCATGCTGCGCACCTCCATCGGCTACCCGTCGGTGGAGGACGAGCTGGACGTGTTGCGTCCCGGCAGCGGCGCGGGCCGGATCGCCGACGTGCGCACGGTGTCGTCGCCGCGGGAGATCAGCGCGTTCAGCGGACGGCTGCAGCTGCTGCACGTCGCCGACCCGATCCTGCAGTACATCTCGGAGCTGGGCACGGGTACCCGCACCGACGAACGGCTGCGGCTCGGCACCTCGACGCGTGGCCTGCGGACGCTCGTGCGCTGCGCACAGGTGTACGCGGCGTCGAAGGGGCGGCACTTCGTGGTGCCGCAGGACGTGCAGGACATCGCGGACCCGGTGCTCGCACACCGGCTGGTGCTGACGCGCGAGAGCGTCTTGTCGGGCGTCACGACGTCCGAGGTGCTGGCCGACGTGCTCTCGCGCGTGGCCGTGCCCAAGCCCGCGACGCAATGAGACTCACCGTGCGCGGCACCGGAACCGCGGTGCTGGGCCTGCTGATGCTCGGTGTCGGTCTGGGGTGGCGGTACGCGGGCATGGCGGCGTTCGGACTGGCGCTGACCGCGCTGGTCGTCGCCTCGATCGTCTCCGTGCTGGTCGCGTCGCCGCTGTCGGTCTCGCGCACGGTCCGCCCGCGCACGGTGCCCCGGCTGGCGCGGTGCGGCGGCAGGCTGGAGCTGTCGTCCACCGGGCGCTGGCCGGTGGCGCTGGACGCCGTCGACGTGGTCGCGGGCTCGCCGATGGACGTCGGCGTGCCGTTGCTGGCACCCGGCGCGGTCGAGGCCGTCGACTACGTGATCCCGACCGAACGCCGCGGTGTGTTCGACGTGGGGCCGTTGACGTTGCGCCGCAAGGGTTTGGCTGGTCTGGCGCAGGCGCGCACCGTGCTGGGCGAGGTCGTCCAGGTGCGGGTGGTCCCGCGCGTGCTGCCGGTCCGCGGTCTGCCCTCCGGTGCCCGCCGGGGCCAGGTCGGCGCCGACGAACGCGTCGAGCGCGGCGGCACCGACCTGGTGGGGCTGCGGGAGTACGTGCCCGGTGACGACCTGAGGCGCCTGCACTGGGCGACGTCCGCGCGCACCGGCACGCTCATGATCCGCGAGGACGCCGACCCGGCCCGGCCGCACCTGGCCGTGCTGCTGGACGACAGCGCGTCCTCCTACGCGGAGGAACAACGCTTCGAGGAGGCCGTCGAGGTGGCGGCGTCGCTCGTCACGGCGGCCCTGGAACAGGGGCACCCGGTGCGGCTGCTGACGTCGTCGGGCGGCACCGACATCGAGGAGCAGCAGGACTCGGCGCCGATCCTGTCGGCGCTGGCGGACCTGGAGCTGCGGGACGTCGACGGCCGGCCGACCGTGCCGGTGCGCGACCTCGACGTGGTGGCCGTGGTCAGCGGGACCTCGGTGCCGGCACTGGTGCTGGAGGCGGGACGCGCCGCGTTCGGCGTCGTGCTGGTGGTGGACGAGAAGCGGCCGGTGACGGCCGCCGGGTCGGTGCTGGTGGTCAGCGGGGCGCGGGCGGAGGACCTGGTCGACTCGTGGAACGCGGTGGTGGCGCGGTGAACGGCTCCCTGCTGAAGTACGGCTGGGTCACCGCCGTCCTGCTCGTCGGCGCGCTCCAGCTCTCCCAGGCCTGGGACGGCGCCACCGTCTACTTCGGACTGGCCGCGCTCGCCGGGTTCGCCGCCCTGCCGCTGAAGCGGATCGTCCCGGGTGGACTCGCCGCCCTCGCGGTCATGGTGCTCGCGCTGACGGGCGGCTTCTTCCTCGCCCGCGGCGCGTCCCCGGACCGCGATCCCACGTGGGTGCTGCTCGACACCGTGCCGAGGCTGCTCACGGCGGCCCGTCCCGCGCCCGCGACACCCGAACTGCTCGTGCCCGGCCTGCTGCTGATCATCGGCGTCTCCACCGGCATGGTGCTCTCGGTGACCAAGCGCGGCACGGCGTTGTTCGTGCCGGCGCTCGGCGTGGCCACCCTGTACGTGTCGGCGGCGTTGCTCACCACCGGCCGCGCGGACCGGTACGGCCTCGTCGCACTCACGCTGGTCGTGGTGCTGGCACTGGGCTGGCTGATCATCGACCGGCGCGGGCCCGTGGTGCCCCCGGCGGTGCTCGCCACGGCCCTGGCCACACTCACGTTGCTCGCTTTCGTGTTGCCTTCCAACGGTTTCGAGCCGCGCAAGCTCGTCACGCCGCCGATCACCGACATCGCCATCTCGAACCCGCTGCCGCAGCTCGCCTCGTGGGCGGCGCAGGGGGACGCGGAGCTGTTCCGGATGCGCGGTCCCGAGGTGCCGGTGCGGCTGGTGACGCTGAGCCGGTACTCGGGCGCGTCGTGGGAGGCGGCCTCGACGTACGGGCCGCTGGGCGTGGTCGACGCGCCGGACCTGCCGACCGGCGGGAAGTTCCAGGACGCCAGCGTCGACCTGCGGATCACCGGGCTGCAGGGGGAGTGGCTGCCGGGCGTCGGCAAGCCGCAGGCGGTGTCGCTGAGCGACGCCATGGTCGATCCGGACACCGGCTCGCTGGTCGTGGCCGAAGGGCTGAAGGCCGGGCTGAGCTACACGGTGCGCGGCGTCGTCGAGACCCCGGCCGACACGGATCTCGCCGAGGCCCAGGTCCCCGCCGCCGCGACGAAGTACACGGCGTTGCCGCGGTTGCCGTTCACGCTGGCCGAGTACGCGCGGCAGGCGACGCAGAACGCGCGCACGCCGTACGAGAAGGCCGTGGCGCTGGAACAGGTCGTGCGGCTCAACCGCAGGCCGGACGCGGAAGCGCCGGTCGGCTCGTCCTACGCGCGGCTGGAGACGTTCCTGTTCGGCGCGGCGGGCGAGTCCGGTGCGGGGGCGGGGACGGCGGAGCAGTTTGCTTCGGCGTACGCGGTGCTCGCGCGCTCGGTCGGGTTGCCGACGCGGGTCGTGGTCGGGTTCCAGCCGGTGCCGGAGCAGAACGGTGAGCGCATCGTGCGGGCCGCGGACGCCACCGCGTGGCCGGAGGTCTACTTCAGCGGGTGGGGCTGGGTCGCGTTCGATCCCGTGTCCGGCAACGGAAGCGGGCCGAGCGCCGCCTCGAAGCGCGAGGTGCTGAACCGGCTCGCGTCGACCACCGCGAAGCCGGCGCCGACCTCGCTCGCGTCGGTGCCGCCGCTGGTGCAGCCGACCGCGGTCCGCGACGACCGGGCCGCCGCGCCGCAGGCGCCGAAGGGGTTCCCGTTCTGGGCGTTCACACCGTTGCTGGTGCTCGCCGCGCTGTTCGTGGCACGCACTTCGCGTCGTGTCAGGCTGCGTGCGGCCGGCCCGGTGGGAGCGTGGAACGAGGTGCTCGACTCGTTGCAACTCGCCGGGCTGCGGCCGAAGCCGAGCCGCACCGTGCCGGACGTCGGGGGCGAGTGGGGCGAAGCGGGCGCACGGCTGGCGGTCCTGGTCGACCAGGCCGCGTTCGCACCGTCGCCGGTCCAGCAGGAGAACAGCTGGCGGCTGGCCCGGCAGGTGAAGAAAGCGGTGCGGCGCAAGGCTTCCTGGTGGCGCAAGGTCGTGTGGGCGATCGACCCGCGGCCGTTGTTCCGGCGCTGACGGATCAGCGGACCACCTGTGCGGGGATGCAGTTCTTCCCGGTCACCTTGAACAGCGCCTCGCACAGCGCGGGCGCCGTGTCCGAGGGGAACGGGCCGAGCCAGATGAACTGCGTGAACCGCGAGTCCTCCGGAACGATGACCGGGCACACGTCGTCGCGTCTGCTCAGCAGCGCGGTTTGGCCGCGCAGAGCGGGGTTCGCGCTCTCACGGTGCCGCACCCACATCGTCTCGTAGTCCAGCAGCACCCTGACCTCCGACTGCGCCATCGCGCCCTCCAGCGAGTGCAGCACGAGGACGGACGAGCCCGGATCGCACGGCATGTCCGTGTATTCGAGCTGATCGGGCACAGCGGGCGACGGGATGGTGTCACCGGTGTTCTGAGGGGACTTCGACTGCAGGTTGCCGCCGATCAGCATCCCGATGCCGATGCCGACGACGAGCGGAACGGCCGCCCATACCACGAGTGTCCGGCGCTTTCGTCCACGAGCGAACATCGGTGGGCCGGCATAACGAGCGCTCTGCACCGGGGGACCGTACGCCAGTTCGTGCGCCCGCAACAACATCCGTCCGGAACTAGTGGTGCGACCCGGCCCATTCGCTCGGCAACGTCCGGGCCGCACCACTAGTTCCTGTTGGCACAGACCTTTGCGGAGCTGCCGCGTTCGCCGTGGGAGCCGAGGGCCGCGATCTGGAAGCAACGCCGGTCGCCACCACCGTCCTCGATGACGTGCTCGGTGCCTCCACCGGTCACCGTGATCACCGCGTACGGTTTGGCGCCGGTCACGTCCACCACCACGAACTGGGCCTGGCCGTCGCTCGGATCGGTCCACTCCAGCTCGATCGCCTTGCCGCGGTACTCGGCGCGCTTGAGGACCGGGACGAACTTCGGGTCGGTGTTCGGCGACGGTCCCGCGTCCGCGGAGTCCGAAGTCGGCACGGGCGGTGTCGTTGTCGTCACGGGTGGTTGAGCCTGCTGACCGCCGCCGTCCCGGTTGAGGAAGATGCCCGCGGCCAGGCCGCCCGTCACCGCGATCACGGCCAGCAACGCGAGCACACCGCCGCGCTTGCTCTTGCGGACCGGTGCCGTCATCGGTTCGACCGGAGGAAGTTCCACGCTCGGCAGCACCGCGACCGGAACAGGCCGCGGAGGCGGTGGCGGGACCAGGTCGTGCTGCCGGTACGTCAGGTCTTCGAGCCTGCCCTGCCACGAGTCGTCGCGCTCGGGCTCGGGTTCCGGTTCTGGTTCCGGTTCGGGCTTGAACCCGCGAGGACCGAAACCGGGCGCCTCGGTCGGGCCCTCCGGGTAGAAGTCGGGGCGTTCGCCCAGCATCGCCGTCGCGTCCGGGTCCACAGTGGACAGCGCGGTGCCGGAGTTCGCCGCCATCAGCGCGTCGCGCAACTCCAGTGCCGAACCGAAGCGCTCCGCCCTGTCCTTGCGCAGGCAGCGGCCGATCACGGCGACCAGCCACGCCGGCACGTCGAACCGGGTGAGTGGCCGGGGTTCACCGTTGCTGACGCGGCCGACGTAGGACAGCAGCGTGTCCTCGTCCGGGTTGTCCGAGGCGAACGGCGGCTTGCCCTCGAGTAGCGTGAACAGCGTCGAGCCGAGCGACCAGACGTCGTCGGCGAACGACGGGGTGGCGCCCTCCAGCATCTGCGGGGCGGCGTGCCGGTAGCTGACCATCTGCAGTGACGCGGAATGCCCCGCGTCGGCGCCGCGGGCGATGCCGAAGTCGGCCAGCACGTACGAGGTCGGGAGCACCAGGACGTTCTGCGGTTTCACGTCCCGGTGCAGGATGCCCTGGCCGTGCGCGAACGCCAGCGCGTCCGCCACCGCGATGCCCGCCGCCACCACGTCCTGCACGGGCAGCGGGCCCATGGCGCGCAAACGGTCGTGCAGCGAGCCTCGTTCGTAGAACTCCATGACGATGCACGGGCGGCCGTCCGGCAGCGTGCCCGTGTCGAGCACCGTGACGATGTGCGGGTGCTGGCGGCCCAGTTCGACGGTGATCGCCAGTTCGCGGCGGAAGCGCGCGACCGTGGCCGGGTCCGTCACCTGCAGCACCTTGACCGCGACGTCCCTGCCCAGGCCGTCCTGGCGGGCGCGGTGGATCGTGCCCTCGCCGCCCTGCGCGATCACGCGGAAGGCGCTGAAACCGGGCAACGCGATCTCAGGCGCCTGCGCGGCGTCCCGCGCGGGCGCCCAGGCCATCAGATCGTCTTCCACCGGCGGATCCTATCCCGGAGCGAGTGGGTCACCGCTGGACGTTCGCAGGGATCGGCCAGGAGGTTCAGTCGGTGCTCACCTTCACCTGGAACCCCAGTGACTGCAACATTCCCGTCAACATCACACGGGTGTTGTCCTCGGCCCGCTTGAGGATCTCCGACTTCTGCGCGGCCTCGCTGAGCTTGGCCTCCGCCGCGACGTAGAACCGTTGCTGGTCGGGCGGTCCGGCGAGGGCCTGCAGGTCGTTGATCAGGCCGCGTTCCTGGCTGAAGACGTACGACCTGTCGTGGTGCAGGTTCGGTTTGTCGAGCTGCGGCTTCGGCACGCGCAGCTCGACGGTCTTGCCGTCCGGCGACAGGACCAGCCCGTCGTCCTTCAGCGTGCCCAGGTCCACGAAGGCGTTGACGGACCCCGCCGCGACGAACAGCGTGCGCTCGCCCGCCAGCGCGGCCGGCACCCACTTGACGTCGTTCTCGATGTCCAGCACGACCTGGAACTCGCCCGCCGCGGCGTGGTACTGGCTCATGTCCCGCACCGACTTGAGCATCGCGGGCTGGCTGCGGTCGATCGATTCGTCACCGAAAGGTTTCATCTGCCCGAAGGCGAACACCGCCGCCCCGAGGAGAATGAGGACGGCCGCGACCAATGCTCCACGCGTCACCCAGCGCCTATACACCGTGTTGGAGTACCCGTGAGGTGATGCGCGCACACGGGCCGTATGGGCTAATCGACCCGTGCGGAATCAGTTCCGCGTGCACGTGGTTGGCTTGGACGAGACGAGAGCGATTGATCAGGAGGCGTGCGGTGGACCCGGAGAACCTGTACGAGGTGGACTCGGAGGTCCCGGACCTCACGGGTGCGGTGCTGCTGCACCACTTCGAGGGCTTCATGGACGCCGGCGCCGCGGGCCGTCTGCTCACCGAACACCTGCTGGAGACGCTGGAGAGCCGCGTCGTCGCGCGTTTCGACGTCGACGGCCTGATCGACTACCGCTCGCGCCGCCCGCTGATGACCTACGCGACCGACCACTGGGAGGACTACGCCGCCCCCGAACTGGTCGTGCACCTGCTCTGGGACAGCGCGGGCCACCCGTTCCTGCTGCTCACCGGCCCGGAGCCGGACCGCCGCTGGGAGGCGTTCATCCAGGCCGTGCGTTCTCTCATCGACCGTTGGGGCGTGCGTCTGACGATGGGCTTCCACGGCATCCCGATGGGCGTGCCGCACACACGGCCGTTGAACGTCATCGGCCACGCCACGCGCCCCGAGCTGGTCTCGGAGTACCAGCCCTTCTTCAACCGCGTGCAGGTGCCGGGCAACGTCTCCGGCCTGCTGGAGTTCCGCCTCGGCCAGGCGGGCCACGACGCGATGGGCTTCGCCGCCCAGGTGCCGCACTACCTGGCGCAGTCGCAGTACCCGACCGCCGCCGTGACCCTGCTCGACGCCCTGGCCCGCGCCACCGGCCTGGCGCTGCCCATCGGCGGCCTGGCCGACGCCGCCCAGGCCGCCGACGCCGAGATCCACCGCCAGGTCGCGGAGTCGGAGGAGGTCGCCCAGGTCGTGGAGGCGCTCGAGCGGCAGTACGACGCGTTCATCCAGACTGTCGGCAACACCGACCTCCCCAGCGCGGACGAACTGGGCGCCGAGTTCGAACGGTTCCTGGCCGAGCAGCAGCGTCCGCCGGACCACCTGTAGGAGCTTGTGATGGCCACCTGGGACGACGTGCACAGGATCGCCACCTCCATGCCCGACGTGACGGAGCGGGTGCGGGAGGGCGTCGTCGACTGGAGGGTCGAGGACAAGCTGTTCGTCTGGGAACGGCCGCTGCGCAAGACGGACCTGTCGGCGCTGGGCGCCGCGGCACCGTCCGGACCGATCCTGGCGGCCCGCGTGCCGGATCTGGGCGCCAAGGAGGCGTTGCTGGCCTCGGACCACTCGGTCTACTTCACGACACCGCACTTCCACGGGTATCCGGCGATCCTGGTGCGGCTGGAACACATCGAGGTGGGGGAATTGGAAGAGTTGATCGTGGAGGCATGGCACGCCAGGGCACGGCGCCGGTGACGCTGACGAAGTGGATCCGCGAGGTCGCGGACGAGCCGTTGCTGCTGAAAGGCGATCTCCTCGCCCAGGCGGAGGAGAACACCTGGGCGCTGGGCAGGGCCCGCGGGGAGACACCCGTGGCGGCGGAGGTGGTCGCCGCGTTCGAGGAGACCGCGCGACGGCTCGGCGAGCGCGTGACCGCGATGGAGCGGACAGCGACCTTCTACGTCTGGTTCGACGCGCAGGCGGGGCACTTGAAGTGCTCGACGAGCTCGGCGAAGAAGGACGCGCTGCCGTTCGACGTCAAGGTCGATCCGGACGCGACGCTCGCGGCCGTCGTCGGCGGTTACCTGGCCGGCGCCTCGCCGGGAACGGGCGAGGACGTCGTCCTTCCCGTGTGGACCGCCGAGGTCGGGCTCTAGTGGAGTTCCTCTGCTACCACCGGGATCGGCCCGGTTCGACGCCGCTGCGCTCGCGGCTGATCGAGGAGCACTGGGCCTACATGGACGGGTTCTCGCTCATCGCCCGCGGCCCGACGTTCCTGGACGGCGTGCTCACCGGAAGCGTGCACGTCGTCGACGTGCCGGACGCGGCGGCGGCCCGTGCGTTCGCGTTCGAGGAGCCCGTCTACCAGGCCGGCGGCTACCGGGACGTGCTGGTGCGCCGGTGGCGCAACGTGCTCGGGCGCACCATGTGGGACTTCGCCGGAGGCCGTGAAGGCGGAGGGCACCTCGTGCTCGGCTTCGGGGCGGGGGAGGCCGCCGACCTCGTGCCGGCGCGGCCCGAGGAGCTGATCGCTTACGGGCCGTTGCTGTCCGACGACGGCGCCGCGTGGCTGGGCACGGCGGCGCTGGTCAGGACGGCCGACCCGGCGGCGGTGCTGACTCACGACCGCTACGACGCGGTCGAGGTGCACGAGTGGGAGTTCGGCGGCCGGCGCTAGGGCGTGTATCGAAGTCTGGTCCGCGATAGCCGGGCCCGAGGCGGCCCCTGGCGGCACGGCCGGACGACCCACGTACAACAGCGGTATGCGGGCCGTCCGGCCGCACCACCAGGAACCACCTCAAGTGCGACTCTCATCGAACCAGACTTCGATACACGCCCTAGTAGCTGACGAACCGGTAGTGCAGGCCGCTGCTCGACTCCAGCCACTCGCCGACGCCGACCGGCTCACGATCCACGGCGGGGGCGAACGTGTCGCCCTCGAACGACTCGCGGATCTCGGTCACCTCGACGCGGTCGGCGAACGGCAGCGTCGCCGCGTACACCGCCGACCCGCCCATCACCCACAGGTCACCGGTGACGTCCGCCAGAGCCTTCTCCAGGCTGTCGAACGTCTCCGCGCCTTCCCGGGGAGTGCGCGACAGCACCAGGTTGCGGCGGCCCGGCAGCGGGCGGAAACGCGGCGGCAGCGACTCCCAGGTGCGGCGTCCCATGAGGACGGCCGAGCCCGCGGTGATCTCGCGGAAGTGCTTCATGTCCTCGGGGATGCGCCAGGGGATGGCGTTGTCGCGGCCGATCACGCCGTTCGCGGACTGCGCCCAGATCAGGCCGATCACACCGCCACCGGAGCCTTGATGCCGGGATGCGGGTCGTAGCCCTCGATCGTGAAGTCCTCGTACTCGTAGTCGAACAGGGACGCCGCCGGGGCCATCTTCAGCGCGGGGAACTCGCGTGCGTCACGGCTGAGCTGCAGCTCGACCTGCTCGACGTGGTTGTCGTAGATGTGGCAGTCGCCGCCGGTCCAGATGAAGTCGCCGACGCCGAGGCCCGTCTGCGCCGCGATCATGTGCGTCAGCAGCGCGTAGGAGGCGATGTTGAACGGCACGCCGAGGAACAGGTCCGCGCTGCGCTGGTAGAGCTGGCAGGAGAGCTTGCCGTCCGCCACGTAGAACTGGAAGAACGCGTGGCACGGCGGCAGCGCCATCTGCGCGATCTCGCCGACGTTCCAGGCGGAGACGATGATCCGGCGCGAGTCCGGGTTCGTCCGCAAGGTCTTCAGCGCCTCGGCGATCTGGTCGACGTGCCCGCCGTCCGGGGTGGGCCACGAGCGCCACTGCACGCCGTAGACCGGGCCGAGCTCGCCTTCGGGCGACGCCCACTCGTCCCAGATGGACACACCGTGCTCCTGCAACCACTTCACGTTGCTGTCGCCCCGAAGGAACCACAGCAGCTCGTACGCGATCGACTTGAAGTGCACGCGCTTCGTCGTGATCAGCGGGAAGCCCGCGGCGAGCGGGTAGCGCAGCTGGTGGCCGAAGATGGACCGCGTGCCGGTGCCGGTGCGGTCCTCCTTGCGCACGCCCTCTTTCAGGACGTGGCGGAGCAGGTCTTCGTACTGCGTGTCGGGCATGGAAGCACCCTAACTAACTCCAGCGGTCGAACGACGTCACCTCCGCCACGTCGCGCCGCACGGCCACGGCGAACTTCTCCGCGGGGTGTCCGAGCGGCACCATCGCGGCGATCTCCCACCGGTCCGGCACGCCGAGCAGCTCCAGCGCCTCGGCGTGGTGCACCCTGATGACCGTGGTCAGCGTGGTGCCGAGCCCCAGCGCGCGGGCGGCCAGGCAGAAGTTCTGCACGGCCGGGTAGACCGACGCGTGCACCGGTCCGATGTCGATGCCCTCGACCAGCGACGGCAGGCGGGGCATGAGGAAGAACACGATCACCGGCACGGAGGCCAGGGTGTCGGCGAGGTGGTTCGCGGACCGGCCGATCCGCAGGCCGGCGGCGTCGGTGCGTTCGGGTGCCGCCTCGGAGTAGCGGGTGAACGCGCTGCGGTAGAGCCTGCCCAGTTCGGCGCGCACGTCCGGATCGGTGACGACCAGGTACCGCGTGGGCTGGACGTTGCCGCCGGACGGCCCCTGCTGGGCCGCGCGCAGGCACGTCCACACGTCGTCCTCGGCGACGGGCTCGCCGGTGAAGCGGCGGATCGCCCGCGTGGTCATGATCGCTTCGAGGGCGTCCATCAGAACCTCGTCATGTCCGGGCCGAGCCCCAGCTTGAGCATCGAGTACGTCTCCAGCATCCGGCGCGACACCACCGTGTGCTGGGCGGCCACGTGCGCGTCGCGCAGGCAGCGTTGCAGGGCGGACGACTCGAACACCGAGCTGCCGCCGCCCGCCGCGAACGCCTTCTGCGTCACGTCCGCGGCCTCACCGGAGGCGAACGAGCAGGCCAGCCGCAGCCGTGCCTTCACCGGGTCCGGCGTGGCCTCGCCGTTCAGCGCGTGGTCCCAGGCCGCGCTCAGCGCGTCGTGCAGGAACGCCGTCGCGGACGACAGCCGGGCCTCCATCAGCGCGAGCTCGACCTGCACGCCGGTCTGCTCGGCGAGGCGGGTCGCCGCGTACTGCGGGGTCTTCTCGACGGCCAGCGCCTCGATCTCGTCGATCGCGCGGCGGGCGACGCCTAGGCACACGGACGCGACGCCCACGGCCAGGAAGCTGAAGTACGGGAACACCGTGATCGGGCCCTCGATGCCGGGCGTGCCGCCGATCGGCCACACCGCGCGCCTGGACGGCAAGAAGGCGTCCGTGAGAGAGAACTCGTGCGAACTGGTCGCACGCAGGCCGGCGGCATGCCACGTGTCGTGGATCGTCACGTCCGAACGCGGATACACGGCGAGACGCGGACCAATTGGCGTGAAGGTGCCGCCGATGACCCACGACGCGTGGGTGACAGCGCTGCCCCAGCCCCAACGGCCGGTGACGCGGTAACCGCCGTCGGTCTCCACGGCCTTGCCCAACGGCGCCGCGGTGCCCGCGATCAACGCGCGCGGGTCGCCGAACACCTCGTCGGCGGCCTCCACCGGCAGGTACCAGGCCAGGGACGACGAGATCGTGGTCGTCATCGCGGTCCAGCCGGTCGAGGCGTCCGCTCGC
This sequence comes from Lentzea californiensis, assembly GCF_024648825.1. Taxonomy (GTDB): domain Bacteria; phylum Actinomycetota; class Actinomycetes; order Mycobacteriales; family Pseudonocardiaceae; genus Lentzea; species Lentzea californiensis. The sequence goes on along the minus strand of NZ_JANBBE010000007.1, from coordinate 415,892 downwards.
GACAGCTCCTGGACCTCCCGGCACCACTGCGGCAGGCCGAGTTCGGCGCCGCCGTAGCGCTTCGGGGCGATCAGGCGGTGCACGCCGTGGTCGACGAGCGCGGTCAGCACCGGTTCGGTGAGGGCGCGCTGCTGCTCGGCCAACGGCGCCTCGGCGCGGATCAGGGCGTGGAGATCCATGCGCGTGATCTTGCTCCAGCGGCTACAGCTTGGCGAGCGCCTCAACGAGTGGCTTGAGCTCCGGGACGTCCCCGGCTTCCGACAGCGACTCGGAGAGCACCTCGTCGTGCGTGGGACGGGCGAGCGCGAGCAGCTCGTGGCCCTTCCCGGTGACCTCGGTGTAGATGCCGCGCCGGTCGGTCGGGCAGAGGTAGCGCGCGAGCAGGCCCCGGTCCTCCAGGCGGGTGACCAGGCGCGTCGTGGCCGACTGGCTGAGCACCACGGCGTTGGAGAGCTGGTTCATCCGAAGGTGGAAGCCGTCCTGGCGGTTGAGGACGTCCAGAACGGTGTACTCGCTGACGGAGAGGGAGTGCGCCTTCTGCAGCGCCCTCTCGAGACGGTCCTCGATGCGCGCGTGCAGCGCCGCGAGTGTGCGCCAGCCCTGTGCGCGTGCCTGGACGGCGTCGTCGTCCAGTGACATAGGTCAACCTCTCTCGAATAGACAGCGTCTGCAACTATTGCGTACGCTTGTAATCGTCTTCAGCAAGTCTACCGGGGAGAGACATGGATCTGTCGGGACGCACGGCACTTGTGACGGGCTCCACCGCGGGCATCGGCTTCGCCTCGGCGGAGAGCCTGCTCAAGGCGGGTGCCACCGTCGTCATCACCGGCCGCACCGAGGAGCGGGTGGCCGAGGCGGTCGGCAAGCTCAGCGCCGGCGGTGACGTGCGCGGCGTCGCGGCGGACCTCGCGACCGCCGAGGGCGCGGCCGACCTGGTCGCCCAGGTGCCGGACGTGGACGTGCTGGTCAACAACCTGGGGATCTACGGCGCGAAGCCGGTCTTCGAGATCGACGACGCCGAGTGGCAGCGCTACTTCGACACCAACATCATGTCCGGCGTCCGGCTGGCCCGGCACTACACGCCGCGCATGGTCGAGCGCGGCTGGGGCCGGGTGATCTTCGTGAGCAGCGAGTCCGGCGTCTTCACGCCCACCGAGATGGTCCATTACGGCATGACGAAGACCGCGCAGATCGCGATCTCGCGGGGCATGGCCCAGGAGGTCAAGGGCACCGGCGTCACCGTGAACTCGGTGCTGCCCGGCCCGACGCTGACGCCCGGCGTCGAGGAGTTCATCCGCGAGCGCGTCGGCGAGGGCGGCGAGGCCGAGTTCGTCCGCACCGAGCGCCCGACGTTGCTGCTGGGCCGCCTGATCCGCCCGCACGAGGTCGCGAACCTCATCACCTACGTCGCGTCGGACCTGTCGTCCGCGACGACCGGAGCCGCGTTGCGCGTCGACGGCGGCACCGCACCGACGCTCATTCCCTGACCACAGTGAGGATTTCCGCTTTGAACACCGTGAAGCTCGACAACGGCGTCACCATGCCCCAGCTCGGCTTCGGCGTCTGGCAGGTGCCCGACGCGGAGGCCACCCCGGCCGTCGCCGAGGCGCTGAAGGCCGGTTACCGCAGCATCGACACCGCCGCCGCCTACGGCAACGAGGCCGGCACGGGCGCGGCCATCGCGCAGTCCGGCCTGAACCGCGACGACGTCTTCGTCACCACCAAGCTCTGGAACGACGACCACGGCTACGACGCCACGAAGCGCGCGTTCGACGAGTCGCTGCGCAAGCTCGGCCTCGACGTCCTCGACCTCTACCTGATCCACTGGCCGACCCCGGCCCGCGACAACTACGTCGACACCTGGAAGGCGTTCGTCGAACTGCAGAAGGAGGGCCGCGTCCGCGCGATCGGCGTCTCCAACTTCCAGCCCGCGCACCTGCGCCGGCTGATCGACGAGACCGGCGTCGTGCCGGCGGTCAACCAGATCGAGCTGCACCCGTACTTCCAGCAGGAAGAACTGCGCGCGTTCCACGCCGAGCACGGCATCCAGACCGAGGCCTGGTCCCCGCTCGGCCAGGGCGGCGAGCTGCTCAGCGACCCCGTCGTGCAGAAGATCGCGCTCGCGCACGGCAAGTCGCCCGCACAGATCGTGCTGCGCTGGCACCTGCAGATCGGCAACGTCGTGATCCCGAAGTCCGTGACGCCGTCCCGGATCCAGGAGAACATCGACGTGTTCGACTTCGAGCTCCCGCAGGCCGAGCTCGAGCTGCTGTCCACTCTGGACCGTGGCGGCCGCATCGGGCCGAACCCGGACGAGCTCAACTAGTTCGCGGAAAATACGAAGCCCCGGCCCGCGTCAAGCGGTCCGGGGCTTCGCCGGCAACGGGCCAGGGAGTGCTGTGGCCGCCGACCTTCACCGCGTGTTCCGGCGCTCAGCAGGACACCTCGCGACACCGGCCCCGCGCCCCCATATGCCCGATATGAGGGCGCGGGGCCGGCGCCGCGATGCGCCCGTCTGACCGTCGAAACACGGGGCAAAGGCCGGCGGCCACAGCACTCAGGCCCGCATGACTGTGGCGATCGGGATCCGCGCCGCCCGGATGGCCGGGATGAGCCCGCCGAGCACACCGGCGACGAGACCCGCGATCACGCCCGCGACACCCGCCTCCCAGGGGAAAGCGGTGCCCTGCAACGACGGGAACCTGCTACCGAACATCATCAGCGCCACCTGCAACCCACCGACGCCCGCGCCGATGGCCAGTGCGGCGGTCAGCAGGCCCGTCAGCAACGTCTCCGCGAGCACGATGCCCGCGAGCAGCAGGCGCGACATGCCGACCGCGCGGCGCAGCGCGAACTCCTCGACGCGCTCGCCGACGGTGGCGAGGCCGACGTTCAGGATTCCCGCGACGCCGATGAGCAGCACCAGGAACGCCATGCCGAGGAAGATCAGGCGCATGATCTTCAGCTGGGACTCCATGCGCTCCTTGGAGTTCACCGTCTGGAAGTGCATCTGGTTCTGTTCCAGGCCCGCGCCGGTGAGCTTCGCCTTGATCAGCTGCTGCAGGTCGTCGGTGCCCGGCTGCAGGTAGAGCTCCAGCTGGGTGCCGCCGCCGCGGAACCTGTCCACCTCGGTGGTCGCGGCGGCCGCCGGCATCCACGTGCGCAGCTCGTCGAGGCGCATGTAGACGCGCGGTTGCGAGGAGCCGTCCTGCACGACGCCGATGATCTGCGGTGACACGTGGTGGGTGGCGCCGTCGATCATCATCTCGCCGGGGACGCGGTACTGCTTGAGGCCCTTGGCGGCTTCCTCGTTCAGCACGATGCGAGGCGCCAGCGACGGCGCGGTGCCGAAGTCCAGCCAGGTGCCGGAGACGGAGCGGAACGGCTTGAACGGGCGGATGTCGCCGGTCAGCGCGACCATGCTGACCTCGATCGCCTGGCCGTCCGGCTTGCGCTCTTCCTTCTTCTGTTCGGTGCAGGTGCCGTTGGCGTCGCAGTAGACCATCGGGCCGGAGTAGTCGCCGCCCCTGTTCGCGTACTCGAACGGCATGCCGCCCTCGTTGATCGGCCGCACGCCCGGCTCGCCGATGATCGCGCGAGAGCTGATCATCGCGACCGCGTCGGTGCGGCCCTTCAGCGTCGACTCGACGATGCCCGGCGCGCCCTTCTCGCCGGGGACATAGCCCATGATCGTGCCGTCCTTGCCGGACTGGAGCTCGACGTCGGTGAGCATCGCGCGCTCGGCGATCTCGGACCCCGCCTGCACGGCCACGACGGCGAGGACGCCGAGGAACAGCGAGACCATCGAGAGGAACGTGCGCAGTTTTCGGGCGCGGATGCCCTGTCCGCCGATGACCAGGGCGGACCGGAACTTGCCGGAAAGCATCAGTTGAACCGCCCGTCGCGCAGCTCCATCACGCGGCCCATCTTGCGCGCGTGGTCGTGGTCGTGCGTGACCAGCACGAGGCCGCAGCCCTGCCTGGTCGTGTTGAGCAGCACCTCGACGACGAGGTTGCCGGTCTCGGTGTCGAGCGCGCCCGTGGGTTCGTCGGCGAGGATGATGCGCGGCTGGCGGACGAGTGCGCGGGCGATCGCCACGCGCTGCTGCTCACCGCCGGAAAGCCTGGTGGGCTTGGATTTCGCGAGGTGCGCGATGCCGACCTGCTCCAGCGCCTCCATCACCTGCTGCTTGCGCTTGCGCCGTGCCGACCAGCCCTGGCCGTTCACCAGCGCCATCGCCACGTTCTGCGCCGCGGTGAGGTGCTTGAGCAGGAAGAAGCGCTGGAACACGAACCCGAACTCCGCGCTGCGCAACGCCGCCGCCCTGCGTTCGGGGAGCTTCGTGATGTCGTTGCCGTGCAGGAAGTACTTGCCCTCGTCGGCGCGGTCGAACAGGCCGATCAGCGACAGCAGCGTCGACTTGCCGGAACCGGAACGGCCGAGGATCGCCACACTCTGTCCAGGGTGGACGGTGAAGTCCACACCGGACAGGATCGTGCGCGGTTCCCCTTGCCCCTTCAGGACTTTCGTGATGCCGTTGAGCTGGAGCAGCGGTGCCTGGACCTGCACCGTGGGTTGTTCGAAGGACTGCGTCATCACGGTCCCGTCGGCTTGGACTGGTCGCCGCCCTGCTGCTGACCCTCTGGCAGGTTCGGGCCCGGCACGGCGAGCTCCTCGTCACCGGTGAGACCGGACTTGACCTCGATGACCTTGCCGTCGGTCAGGCCCAGCACCACGTCGACCGTGCGGCGCGAGCCGTCGGGCTGGATGACGTCGACCTTGCCCTTGCCCTGCTGACCCGCCACGGCCTCGACCGGGACGACCATCGCCTGCGCCGACTTGCCGGTGGTGACCTCGATCGACGCGGTGGCGCCGTTGATCATCTGCACGTCCGCGGGCGCGGTGCACACGATGCGCAGGCCGGTGGAGGCACTCGGCTGCTGCGGCTGCTGCTGGGGTTGCGGCTGCTGCTGCGGCTGGTCCTTCTTCTCGTCCTTGGTGTCCGGCGTGACCGGCGGCTTCTCCGGGACGGTGCCCTGCGGCAGCGCGGCGATCGTGCCGAGCACGGTGCACGGGAACGGGCCGGGCCCGTTCTTGATCTGCACCACGACGTCGGTGAGCGCGCCGTTGATCTTGTAAGCCTGCTGGCCGTCGATGTCGCCGACGATCGCGTAACCGACGTGCTTGGCCGACGCGACCGGCATGCCCGCCGTCACCGTCGCCTTGTCGTCGACGAGCCTGCCGGTGAACGTGGAACCCGCCGGCGCCTCCACGTAGTTCGGCTGCTGGTCCTTCCACACCGTCGCGACCCGGATGGGCTTCGTCGGAGTGCCGTTCGGAGCCGCGACGTCGAAGTACCGCACCTGTCCCGCGACCGGCGCGACGAGCCCGAACGTCGGGTTCATCTCGACCTTGCCGGAGATGCTGAGCTTGGTGGTCAGGTCCTGCCTGGTGGGCTTGACCTTGGTCATCGGTGTGCCGCGCGGCGCCAGCTCCGGATTGGTCGGTTCCGGACCTGACGGACTGCACGCCGCCACGGCTACCGTGATCAGCGCGCACAGCGGCGCGAGAACAATTTTGCGCACGAACGTCCCCCATGTCGTTTCGACCAACCTACCGATAAGGACACCTGATGGGCCCCTGAGGTTGCATCAGTCTTTCGGCCGATGCACCTCGACGTTTCGGTCAAGACCGAAACGTCAACGTCCCAAGGCCGCGGCGTAGGTGGAAAGCGCTTCACGGTCGGGCTGGCCGGTCTTCGCGATGAGCGACGCGACGTGCTTTTCCACCGTGCGCGGCGAGATGTGCAGCCGCGTGCCGATCGCCTTGTTGCCCATCCGGTCAGCCAGCAGCACGAACACCTCGAACTCGCGGACCGTCACGCCGTGCCCGCGCAGCTGCCGCGGCACCTGGTCGGTGCCGCTGCGCCGTTGCTGCACCGGTGCTCCCGCCTGCCGCAACAGGCCCCGGCACGCCGACGCCACCGCCGGGATCGTGGCCTGGTGGAAGTACTCCTCGGCGGAACGCAGCCAGGACACCGGATCGCCCCATCCCGCCGCCTCCTGCGCGACGAGCCGCCGGCCGAGGTGACGGGCCAGCGGATACGGTTCCGCGGCCTCCTGGGCGCGCTGGAAGGCTTCCAGGGCTTCGGTGCAACGGGTGTCCCGGCCGAGCAGCACGGCGTGCGCCAGCTCGGTGAACTGCCGGTTCCACCGCATTCCCGACGCGGACGTCGCCGCCAGCGCGTGGTAGTCCGGCCAGCCGAACCGGCCGTCGAGCACGCCGAGCAGCACTCGCATGCCGTGCGTGCCGGACAGGTGGAACGTCGTTGGGTTCTGCGATTCCAGGTCGAGCGCGCGGTCGAGCTCCGTCATCGCCAGCGCGTGGTTCTCCTCCAGCAGCGCGCAGAACGCGCGGGCGAGCCCGAAGCACAGCGGGTACTCCTGCGCCCCGTTCTTCGCGACCGCCTCGAACTCGCTGATGGCGTCCTCGGTCTCGGCGCGGTTGCCCCGGTGTGCGGCGAGCACCGCCTTCGTCATCAGCAGGTAGCGGGTGAGCGCGTGGAACCGCAGGCGCGTCGTGGTGCGCAGGCACCGCTCGATCTCCTCGGTGGCCACGGCGTGGTCACCAGTCAGCACCGACTGCAGCGCCAGGATCGCGTCCACGTTGTGCGCCACCGTGATCGCGCCCGCCCGGCACGCCTCGGCGTGCGTCCGGCCCAGGGACGCGGTGCTGCCGTGCTGCAGCCATTCGTTGCCCGCCAAGCGGACCAGCGCGTAGACGTGCTGGATCGGCATCTGGTGCGTGCCCGCGAGAGCGAGCGCCTTGCTGAAGCAGGCGTTCGCCTCGTCGATGTCCTGCTCGCGCGCGATGATCCCGAGCAGCTGCCACGCCTCGCACGCCACCGCCGGCAGTCGCGCCCGGTCCGCCGCCAGTGCCGCCTGCCGGGCGAGGCCCGCCGCGGACGCGATCCGGCCGGCGCTCGGGATGTTCAGCGTGAGGTACGCGGAGTTGACGTCCAGCTGCGCGGCCAGTTCGTCCGGTGCGTCCGGCCCGAGCAGCGCCCGCGCGATGCGCACCTGTTCCACGCCTTCGGTGAACCAGCCGGCGAGGTAGGCCACTCGGGACAGTCGCGTGTGGAGCTTCGCGCGCAGCGACGCGTCCAGCCCGTGGAGGTCGTTCACCTCCAGGGCGAAGGCGCGTTCGAAGTCCCCCGTCTCGGCCAGTGCCGGCAGCAGCGTGTCGAGCACCTCGGCACGGGCCACCGCGTCGTCGGTGAGCAGGCCCTGCGCGCGGTCGAGCAGCGTGACCGCCGACTCCGCCGCCCCGCCCGACAACGCCCGCCTGCCCGCCTCGGCGAACAGAAGTCCCGCCCTCGTGCGGGATCCGGCGTCGAACCGCAGCTTCGCGACGAGCGGGCACCAGTCGCCGGGCAGGCCGGGGTGCAGGTCCTCGGCCGCGTCCGCCGTGCGCGACGACAGGTCCACGCGTTCGGCCGGGGTCAGCTGGGCCAGCAACGCGTCGGCGGTGAGCGGGTGCCGGAACGCGTACCAGTCGGGGGCGGGCTCGTCCGGGGTCACGAGCTGCGCGGCCACTCCCGCGTGCAGGTGGCTGAGCAGTTCGCGGTCGTCGATGCCGGTGACCTTCTGCACCACGGAAAGCGGGAACCGGTGGCCCAGCACCGCCGCGATGGACAGCACCTCACGGCCCTGCGGCCCCAGCCTGTCCGTGCGGTGCGCGACGCTGCGCACGAACGCGGCCGGCACGGGCAGCTTGAGCTCGCCCAGCACCTGCCAGCCGTCCGCACCGGCCACGAGCAGGCCGCCGCTCACCATGCCGTGCAGCAGTTCCTCGATGACGAACGGGTTTCCGGCGCTGTCCGTCCACAAGCGATCGACGAGCTCCGCCGGGGCAGGCGCGCTGTCCAGGCAGGCGGCCGTCATCTGGCCCACCTCGTCCTGCGAGAGCCGGTGCAGCTCCACCAGCCTGCCGGAGCCGCGTTGCACCATCCGGTGCACGAGCTCGAGCGCGTGGCCGGGTTCGGTGCGGATCGTGGCCAGCAGCAGAACCGGCTGGTCCTCCAGGTTGTCCGCCAGGTACTCCACGACCGCGAGCGTCTCCGCGTCCGCCTCGTGCAGGTCTTCCAGCACGAGCAGGCACGGCGTCTTGCGCGCGACGGACGCGAGCAGCCGCAGCACCGCCTCCGCCAGCACGACGACCGATTCCTTCGTGGACCGGTGGTCGTGCCACTCGGGGATCAGCGTGCCCAGCACCGGTTTGTACGGCCCGAGCGCGGAGTCGTCCGGCGGTTCGCCGCGGAACAGGCCCAGGAGTGCTTCCGCGATGGGACGGAACGGCACCATCGGACCGATGGTGGTGCCGCGTCCTTTGAGCACCCGCATGCCGTCGTCGTACGCCTGGCCCGCCGCGTAACGGGCGAGCCTGGACTTGCCGATCCCCGCCTCCCCGGTGAGGAAGACGGCGCCACCACGGGACTGGCGGGTGCGCGCCAGTGCCCCCGTGACGGCCGTGATCTCGCGATCACGGCCGACCACTTGGGGCGCTCGGGTCTGCATGTCTGGACCCTAACGGTCCCGGTCGGGCTTCCGTATCGGCTGCCCAGGCGTATTCGGGGAGAAATTCACTTACTGGACGCTCACCGTGGTGTCCGAGAGCGCCGGTGTGATCGCCGCGAACGCGCTCATCGCCATGGTCACACCCATCAACGCACGTGCCCGCGCACCCGCGAAGGTCTTCGGTGCGAGCTCCATCTCCCCGATCGCGTGCTCGGCCGGTCCGGGCTGGTCGGCCGTGCGGTGCAGGGACTCGTTCATCGAGTGGACTCCTCTGTTTCGGGTGACGCTTGCAGTAGCAGGACTGACGGGATCGAGAACCCGTGCCGTAGCAGGCCGTGACCGATGCCGGCCAGGCCCGTGAGCAGCCCGGGGGAGGGAACGCCGCCCGGTGTGGCGCACCGGGCGCCGTGTTCCTCCAGGGCTCCCAGCAACAACGCCACGCGGCGGGTCGCGGCGCTGGGGTGGTGGGCGGCCAGCGCCTCGACGACGCCCAGTTCGCCGTGGCAGAGACTCATGTCCCGCAACGGTTCTCCGGACGCCAGCACACCGGCCGGCCGCTCGTCGTCACGGGCCAGCGCGACACCGGCCAGACCCGAGCACCAGCCGGTGTCGGTCGGGTCGGCGCCGTCGCTGTCCAGGAACGTCCGTGCGGCCACGTCAGTTAACTCGTTCCGAACCGTTGCCGCGTAACGCCTCAGCGCCCATCCAATTCCCGCACGGCCGCGAGCGAACCCGTTCGCGGAGCAGAGGGAGCCACGCAGAGCAGAGGCGTAGTGGTCGGCGAGCGCAAGTGCCTCAGGCGTGCCCACGGAGAGCATCGCGGCCAACGAGCCGGCCACGCCGTCCGCGACGGTGAGCGACGAATCTTCCCGGGGCATCAGCCGTACGGCCTGCGTGAGCAGGTCGCGGTCGAGTTCGAGCAGGTGCGTGAGGCGGGCGAGCCCGTGACAAATGCCGCCGAGACCGTGGATCCCGCCACCGACGGCCGCGACCAGTTCCGGTTCCTCGGCGAACATCTCCAGCAGCGACGGCAACGGCCGCAACGCGTCGCGGGCGAAGTCGACGTACCGCGCGGCGCCGGTCAACGCGCCCAGTTCGGCGAGGAACAGCGCGACACCCGTGTAGCCGTTGGACAGGCCGGCGCCGAGCGGCTGCACCGACCAGTGCCGGTCGTCGACCAGCTCGAGGCCGAGCCAGTTGACCCGGTCCTGCCCGGTGACGGCGTGCGCGAGGATCTGGTCGGCGATCCCGCACGCGGCGACCAGCAGCCGGGCCGGGTCCGGGTCGACCGGCGCGACGTGACCGGGCACCACGACACCGCTGTGGTGCGACACGGGTCTCGGCCGCGACGCCAGCAGTGCCGTGATCACCCACTGCTGGTCGTGCCGGTCGACCTCGCTCATCCCCAGGACCTTGCGCGTCACGGCGTGCAGCCCGGGCTCCGGCAGCATCCCCGGCAGCCGGAGCCCGGACGCGGTCCACAGGTCGGTCGACCCGGGCCGGCACGTGAACAGCGGCACGTCACCGCGCCACAGGTCGGACACCTCGAACGGCACCAGCCGGTCGAGCAGCGGGTCGTCCACCACGAGCACACCGAACGCCAGGTCGCGGTCCAGCGCGTCGGCCAGCACGGACGGATGCGTCGACTCGTCCAGCAACCGCGCGTACTGCCGCGTCGCGCGCGCTATGAACCGCACTTCCTCGTTGACGCACTTCCGGACGAGCTGCAGCAGCTCGTTCCTGTGCGCCACTATCGCGTCGTAGCCCGCGCGGAACCCGGCCAGCAGGGGATCCTGGTAGTCGGCGGGTTCGGCGGGAACGCCGCCGAGCAGCGGCCTGTTCGACGCCCCCGGCGACTTCTTGGGGCGCCTGACCAGCCGCATCCGGTCGGTGCCCGCGTCGGCCCAGTCGACCGCGTTCAACGGTGACAGCGCGCCGTGGTCGCCGCCAACCCCGGACACGTCCACGGCCCCGTTGTCGCCCATCAGCACGTGGGGGAGCAGGGCCGTGCGGTGCACCGAGTTCACGAGTGCGAGCGTGGCCGGGTCCGCGTCGGGTGGTGTCAACGTAGGGTGGAACAGCGTCTCGACGTCCACGAGGACCGGCTGGTCGCCGCACGCGATGAGGTTCTCGTAGTGCATGTCGGTGCCGTCGACCGCGTAGAGCAGCGCGAGCAACGCGCCGAGCCGCTGGTAGAAGTCGGCGACCCCGGCCACGTCCGCGCACGGCTCGTGACCGATGTGCTCGATCCACCCGTAGCCGTCGCGCGGCAGGAGCCTCGGCGTCCGGAACTCGATCCCGGTTCGCGTGGCGAGCCAGGCGAGCTGTTCGGCGAACCGCACGTGCAACCCGAGCGGCCGAGGCCGGTAGACGAGCCTCCGGCCGGACTCGAAGGTCAGGACCGCGACGGTCCGGCCCTGCTGGTGCGCGTCGCCCTGGCCCATCTCGATGGAGGTCAACGCGCCGGGGTCCTCGCCCGCGAAGATCGTCCGGACGATCTTCGCCCGGTCGCGGGTGAACCGCGACGACAGTTCGTGGTGCGTGGACACCGCCTGCTCACAGGCCTGCGCGAGCAACCTGGCCAGCACCGGGTAGCGGTTGAAGATCGACGAGAGGTTCAGCGTGCGCGTGAACTCGGTGAACCGCTCGGCGCTCGTGGGGCTGGTCAGCGTGTCGCGCGCCTCGTGCAGCTCCAGCACGAGCGTTCGTGCCGCGATCGCCACGAGCCGCCGCCCCAGTTGCTCGGCGAAGGACGCGTCGAACGGTGGCGCGACCTCCGTGCGGGACGCGTCGATCAGCGGGCGCAGGGCGTGGGCGAAAGCCGCTGTCCAGCTCTCACCGGTGCTGGTCTCGGCCGCGGAGGTCACGCGGCCAACCTCGCACGCGCGGACGGGCGGCACATGGGGACCATTCCCCCAGATTTACGCGCGGAGGTGAATATGGGGGGTCGCCACCCATGTTTCGCCGCCCGATCACCCCGACACTCGGAGGCCGAGGAGGGGACGGGCATGAGGGAGTTCGGAGAACTGCTGCGCACGCACCGCATCGGCGCGGGCCTGACCCAGCAACAGCTGGCTGACTTCGCGATGGTGAGCGTGCGGGCCATCCGCGACCTGGAGTGCGGTCGCACCCGCTCACCGCGCGCGGAGACGGTGCGCCTGCTCGCGGACGGGCTGCGGCTCGACGAGGAGAACCGCGCGGACCTGCAGCAGGCGGGTGGTCGTGCCGCGGGCCGGTCCGCGGTGGCGCCGCCCGCACCGGCCGGGCCCGCCGGCCTGATCGTCGGGCGGGAGGCGGAGGCGGCGGCGCTGGCGGCGTTGCTCACCGAGGGACGGCCGGGCACCGGTCCCGCGGGGCTGGTCACCGTCACCGGGGTCAGCGGCGTCGGCAAGACCCGGCTGGCCCTGGAGGTCGCAGGCGTTCTGCACTTCCGGCACGGCTGGTCGGTCCTGTGGCACCCGTCCCACACGACCCCGTCGATCGACGACGACCAGGACACCGTCCTCGTCACCGACCGCCGCCCCGACCCGCGCCTGCTGGAGGCGCACCCGCGGCTGCGGATCATCGTCACGGCGCTGGCGCCGATCGGGCTGCCCGGCGAGCAGGTGTTCCCGCTGGGCCCGCTGGCCGACGACCCCGCGGTGCGGTTGCTGCTCACGCACGTGCACCGGGTGCGGCCCGCGTTCAAAGCGGAGCCCGCGAACCAGGCCGCGCTGATGGGCCTCGTGCACGAGCTGGACGGGCTGCCGTCGGCGCTGGAGTTCGCGGCCGGGTGGTTCATGGTCTACTCGCCGCAGCACCTGCTCGAACGGCTGCGGTCCAACCCCCTCGACCCCACCTCGGCACACCTGCGCGACTCACTGCGCCGCTCGCTGTCCACATTGGACGCCGACGGGCGCGAGCTGCTGGTGCGGATGGCCGAGGGAGAGGATCCCGGGCACAGCCCGTACGCCAGGGAACTGTGCGTGCGCGGGCTCGTTCGTCGCGCCGGACCCCGATACGAGGTGCTGAGCCTCGTGCGCGCGGCGGTGCTGGAACCGGTGTCAGGGCCGCACCTCGCGGGAGGTGTGGCCCTGACCTGGCCGGTCTAGCGGCTTAGAACGCCGCGGTCAGGCACGCGAGGCGGTCACCGGCGGTGCCCGCCTTGCCGTGCTCGGTGCTGGTGTGCGCGGCGTGCACGACGACCGAGTTCGCCTCGGCCTTGCGGAACTCCCACCGCACCGTCGCCCTGCCGGTCGCGGCACCCTGCGCGTCGGTGGTGAAGTCCAGCCAGATCTCGTTCTGCGCGTTGGCGAACTGCGGGTCGACGCTCGGCGACACCGGGTCCTTCGCGTTCTGGTAGTGCGGGCCCGAGTCGGCCGGCTTGGCGCCGCACGGCTTGGTGTGCACGTGCGAGCCGTACTTGGTGTCCGGCAGCAGGCCGGACACCTTCAGCTCCACCGTCGTCCGTCCATTCTCGACGGACGAGCCGGTGGAGAGCTTGGCGCCCACGGGGATCCGCGCGACGTCGTACGTGATGCCCTTCGGCTGGTCACCGGAGGACGCGGGCGCGGCCACATCGGTGTCCGCCAGCGGTTTGACGGCCGGCGAGGAGGGCGGGGCCTCGCTCGAACAAGCGGCCGGCCCTCCGGCGAGCAGTACGGCACCCACGAGGGTCGCCACAGTCGTGCGCATGTTTCTCCTTGGGTCAACTGCGTTCCAGGTTCCCATCCCCTCCACGTCCACGATCGGGTGACCGGTTCAGCTCGAGCGAGACGAGGTCCGTGAACGCGTCCCGGTAGGCCGCGCACAGGTGGTAGTCGCCGTGGGTCTCCACCTTGTCCGGTGACCCGTCCGTCTCGTTGGCGCGGCGGTCGAGAGCGTTGTCCTCCCAGCCGTGCACAGGGAAACCCAGGTAGTCGGTGCGGCGCCACAGGTTGATCCAGTGCGGGCCCAGCAACGACGCCAGCCCGCGCTCCGGCACGTCGCCGGGCTCCCGGCGCCACGGATCGCACGAGAACAACGCGCCCGCTCGCACCGGAGGTGTGCCCAGCACGGCGGGCCCCAGCAGTTCGGGGAAGATCCGCCCGAAGTAGGGCCGCAACTGCACGCCGTACGTCAGCAGCTGAACGCGTTCCAGGTACCCGGAGGGCAACGCGTACAGCGCCGCCACGGCCAGCACGGCACCCAGGCTGTGCGCGGACAGCACCACGCGATGATCGGGCGACTCGTCCAGGAACTCACGCGAGCGATCGGCGATCTCCGGCACCGCGCGCTCGGCGTAGCAGGGCGGCGCGAACGGGTGGGCGGTGCGCGGCAGGAAGCACATCAGGTCCCACAGCAGCCCGAGCGGCCGCCGGTTCGTCAGCATCCCGGCGCCGACGAACGACCCGACCACCGCGACGCCGGCGAGCCCTGTCACCCAGTCGCCCTTGCCCACCACCCAGGCGACGGCGGGGGACTGACCCCAGTCCGGCGAGGCGAACGTCAGGTAGCAGGTCAGCAGCAACGCGAGCACGCCCAGCACCGACAGCACCCCGGCCACGTTCTCGGCCCGGTGCGTCACCGCGACCACGTGCCGCGCCCGCACGACGAGCACCTCGCCCTCGTCGTCCAGCACCGCGGGCGTGATCAACCGCGACAGCAACACGAAGGCCTGCGAGAGGACCAGCAACAGCAGCGGGACCAGCGCGACGGCGAAGGCCGCGCTGAACCACGAGTAGAAGACCGGTGCCCGCAGGCCGGTGCCGACCCAGCCCCGGAACGTCAGCACCAGCACGGTCGCCATCATCACCGACGACACGAGCGACAACCCCAGCAGCACTCCGGGTCCGGCGCCGCGCCAGGCCTGGAACTCGTCACCGGCACGCGGCCGTGCCCTCCACGCCAGCACCCCGCCGAACAGGACGGCACCGGTCCAGGCGAGCGGAACCCAGTACGTGGCGACCATGCACGTTACGAACAGCACGAGCAGGACCAGCGGCCCCTTGGCGTCGTTGCGCCGCCAGGACCACGCCGCCAGCACCGACCCGAGCAACGCCGCGGTCACCACCGGCGGCCCCCACGCCGTCAGCCACAACGGCCCGTCGAACACCGGCGCGATCGCGTACAGCCCGAACCCGTGCGCCACCAGCACGACCACCGACGAGATCATCAGCAGCCACGACCACAGGCCGCCCTGCTCGGTCGACGGCACGTCCGGGCAGTCGGTGGCCGTCACCACCACCCGTGCCATCACCACGGCCAGGACTCCGGCCGCGAGCACGGTCAGTGCCAGGAAGAACACGTGCTGCCACAACTGCGTGCTCGTCGCCAGCACCACCACGCAACACCCCGCGGAGAGGTGCAGCCGCGTGAGCCGGCGGATCCGCGGGCTGCCCTCCCACATCGACGCCCGGCTCAGCATCACGCCCGCACGCCGCTGTGGCGTGCGGGCGGACGTCATCTCGTACCTGCTGCGCGACAACGAGGTCAGCGCCATCAACCCGAGCAGCAGCAACACCGGCACGGCGGACGCGGCCAGCACCCGGACGTGGCGGGCCGGATCGCCCAGCACGTCCAGGAAGTCCGGCAGCCGCCTGCACGTGGTGCCCGGCAGCGAACACTGGACCGCGTACACGTCGATCGCCACCTCGCACACCGCGAGCACCAGCAACACCGTCAGCCCCAGCCCGAACAGCCGCGTCGAGGCCGCGCCCCGCCCGGCGTTCCACCACACCATCCGCCGCGTCGAGGGGACCGAGTCGTCGGGCAGTTTCCGCGACCAGTACGCGACGTTCGCGAGCCCGAACGGCAGCAGCAACGCCCATCCGATGCGCCCCAGCACGTTCGCGAGCACCGACGGCACCCCACTGCCCGGCACACCGGGGCTGCTGCGTGCCATGCCGCCCCACGAGTACGCCTCGCGCCGCACGTCCGCGGGCACCTGCCCGGGGTGATCCGGTGGCAGCTCGGCGAGCTTGTCCGGCCTCGGGCGCCAGAAGCTGCCGAAGCGGTCGCCGCGGAACTGTTCGACGGCGTGGTCGGGAAGAGCCAGCATCGCGTCCGGCGGCGTGTTGTTGACGCCGTGGATGCGCAGTTCGAGAACGGGTGGACTCATCGCCGGCCTCCCTTTACTCCAGTTGTCGGCGGGAAAACTGCTCCAGTTAGCGGCCGAACGGGTGAAACAGGTGTATCCAGGCGCCCTGGAAAGTCTCTACTGAACAAGGAGGCCCCACCATGACCACAACCGCTCACCCGAACGTCGCAAATTCCGTCGGACTCGCCGAGTTCCTGGCCACCGCGGGAACGCTCACCCTGGCGCAGCGCAAGCTCATCGTCGACCAGGCGCTGATCGTGCTGGAGCAGAACTACGCGCACCTGCCTCTCAAAGTCGCGATGCACGCGGTGAATCCCGTGCAAAGACTCAGAGTCCTGAGAGCCAGACTCGAACGGCAGACCGACGCCACCGCCGAGCCCGAGTGGCAGTTCCACCGCGAACTGTCGAGCACCTTCCACTCGGTGCGCGACCTGCACACGAACTACCTGCTGCCGGCGCCGTTCGCGGGCAAGATCGCCTTCCTGCCGTTCCAGCTGGAACGCTGCTTCGGCGAGGACGGCACCGAGCAGTACCTCGTCGCCCGCACGGTCGCCGGGTTCGACGGCCTCGCGGCAGGTGCCGAGGTGACGCACTGGAACGGCACGCCGATCGCCCGCGCGGTCGCGTTGAACGGCGCGATCTTCGCCGGCAGCAACACCGCCGCGAACCTCGCCCGCGGCCTCGAGTCGCTCACGTTGCGCCCCTTGGTGATCCAGCTCCCGCCCGACGAGGACTGGGTGGTCGTGAGCTACCGCGACGAGACCGGTGCCGCCGGGGAGATCCGCGTCGACTGGCAGGTCACGGAGAACCTGCCGCCCATGACGGACGTCGACGAGCTTTCACCGGCGGCGGCCGCCCAGGGCGTCGACCTGGACTCCGACGAGAAGGCCCGCGCCAAGAAACTGTTGCACGCGCCCAAGGTCGTGCAGGCCGAAGCCTCCGGTGGCGCTGTCGCGATGGCCGTGCAGGACGTGCCGACGACGCTGCCCGGCGTGTTCCGCGCCCGCCCCGTCGTCACGCCGTCCGGCACGTTCGGGCACCTGCGGATCTTCACGTTCAGCGTGGACGACCCGGACGCGTTCCTCACCGAGTTCGTGCGGCTCGCGGCGCTGCTGCCGCAGAGCGGGCTCATCGTCGACGTGCGCGACAACGGCGGCGGCCACATCTTCGCCGCGGAGTTCCTGCTGCAGACGATGACGCCGCGGCCCGTCGCGCCGGAGCCCGTGCAGTTCCTGAGCACGCCGCTGAACCTGCGGATCTGCCGCCGCCACGCGGAGGACCCGACCGGCCAGATCAACCTCGGCCCGTGGTTCCCGTCGCTCGACAGCTCCACCGAGACGGGACAGGCGTTCTCCTGCTCGCACACGATCACGCCGGTCGGCGGGGCGAACGCCGTGGGCCAGACCTACCACGGCCCGGTCGTGCTGATCACCGACGCGCGCTGCTACTCGGCCACCGACATCTTCGCCGCGGGCTGGGCCGACCACGAGCTGGGCCCGATCCTCGGCGTGGACGACAACACCGGCGCGGGCGGCGCCAACGTGTGGACGCACGGGCTGCTGTCGACGCTGCTGAGGATCCCGGCGCCGGTCGACGCGGAGTCGCCGTACAAGGCGTTGCCCAACAAGGCGAACATGCGCGTGTCGATCCGCCGCACGTTGCGCGTGGGCAAGCTCGCCGGCACACCGGTGGAGGACCTGGGCGTGCGCCCGACGCACCAGCACAAGGTCACGCGCGCGGACCTGTTGCAGGGCAACGTGGATCTCCTCGCGCGAGCGGGAGAGCTGTTGAAGGAGCAGCCGGTCCGGCGGCTCGGAGTGGTGGTCGAGGGACCGACCGTCTCACTGGACACCGTGAACCTCGACCGGGTGGACGTCTACGTCGACGGCCGCCCGTCGACCTCGCTGGACGTGACCGACGGCGCGCACACCGCGACGTTGACCGCGACCGGGCGCGAGGTGCGCGTCGAGGGTTTCGCGGACGGGCAGCTGGTGGCCGCGCGCAAGGTCGCCAGTTGACCGAGCGGGCGCTTCCGGTGACTCCATGACCGGAAGCGCCCGCTCACTCTTCGTACTAGCGGGTGAACGTGAAGGCGCGGTCGGTGGCCAGGACCGCCAGCTGCGCCTCGGTGCCCGGCGTCCAGGTCTGGACCCAGACCACCTCACCGTTGCGGCGGAAGTTCCGCGCCTCGGTGATGCCGAACTGCTCGTTCTTGGAGAACACGACCAGCCCGCCCCGGTGGTCGCTGACCTGGGCGGTGCACGCGGCGTACTTCTCGCAGTACTCCGTCGGTGACCACGCGTGCTGGCCAGGAGCGTTGACCTGCGTGTACGTCGTGACGTGCTGGCCGTTGTAGGTGAAGCCCACCGTGTTGCCCATGTACTGCATGTCGTCGAACACGCCCTCTGCCTCGCCACCCCAGTTGCCGGGCGAGACGTCCTGCGCGCCGCGGAAGACCCGCGGGTAGGCCGCCTGCTGGCGCGCGGAGAACCCGTCCGCCTGTTCCTGCAGCTCCGCCTTGGTCTTGTGGACCGGCGTGACGTCCTTCGGCGGCCACGCGAGCTCCCCGGAACCCGACGCCGACGCCGTTGCCGTGCCCGCGAGACCGATCAGTGCGAGGCCCGTCAGGGCAGCCGCCATCACCTTGCGCATGCGCATTCGTTGAATCCCCCTGTGAGTACGTGCTTGCACAGAGTGAGACGCCGCATGATCACGTGAGGTTGCGTCGGGCTACAGCCAACCGCGCCGCATCGCTTGAACGCCCGCCTGGAACCGGGTCTGCGCGCCGCACCGGTCCATCAGCTGCCGCACCCGCCGCTGCACCGTGCGCGGCGCGAGCCCCAGCTGCCGTGCGATCGACTCGTCGGTGAGACCCGCGGCGAGCAGTCCCAGCAAATTCGGGTCCACGTCGGCCGCCGCCGCGTAGATCCCGCCGGGGCTGAACGGGATCCCCTTGTCCCAGTACAGCTCGAACGTCGAGCGCAGCACGTCCAGCAACGCGGACGGCCGGATCAGCAGCACCTTGTCGACGATGTCACCGTTCACGACGGGGAGCACCGCCGCGTGCGTGTCGATCACCGCGAGCTTGAACGGCAGCGTCGGCGTGACGCGGGCGCGTTCGCCGGCCGCGACCAGGTCGATGATCTCCGTGACCCGGCCGGGGATGTCGACGGCCGAGCGGTCGTAGACGACCCGCCACTGCACGTCCCGTTCCCGCGTCTCGTCCTCCAGCGCGACGTGCTGGCCCAGCGGCGTCACGTACGGCGGCTGGTCGAGCACGCAGACCTCCCCGCGGGCGCCGCGCAGCAACGCGTGCCACAGCTCGCGGACGGCGTCCACACCGGACACCACCTCGACGAACGCGTTGTCCGCCAGTTCCTCGTCGCGGTTGCGCAGGTACAGCTCCATCAACGGGCCGATGTCCGCGCGGGCCCGGCGGTTCGCCTCCTCGCGGGCCGCGATCAGCGCTTCCACGGCCAGGTCCGGCGCCACGGCCTGCCACACGTCACCGGGCAGGTGCCGGACCAGGCCGAGCTCCCGCATCTCCTCCAGCACCGGGACCGCGACGCCGATCTCGTCCGTGGTGCGGCTTCCGCCCGTTACCAGAAGCTCGTAAACGGCCGTTAGCTCCGGCGCGACGCCCAAGTGTCCGAACACGGCCACATTGTGCGCCATTCGGCGCAGTACCCCTGTCGTGAACACGCCAGTGTCGTCAAACGGACTCCACTAGACCTGTTTTCGCAGGTGTGGCCGGGCTTACGGTCCGTCCACCTCCGCAGCCGGTTCAGAACACTGACGCCCTCAACGGCACGCGAAGGCCCTGCGTGGAAGGACCTCACGTGAACGGATTGCGACGCACGAGTGTGTGCGCCGCGGCAGTTTCCGCCGCCGTGCTCAGCGTTGTCGCCCCATCGGCGACCGCAGCCCCCGCCCAGATCCAGTCCCAGCCGGACTCGACCCAGGTGAACCGCCCCTTCGAGCGGCTGATCGTCGGCTACAAGCCCGGCACCGCCGAAGCCTCGTCCGACTCCGCTGCCTCGGACGACGCCCGCAGCAAGGGCAAGTCCGTGCACCGCCGCATGGCGAGTGGCGCGGTCGTCGTCGACCTCGGCGCGAAGACCACGAACGCCGACAACACGATCCAGGCGTTCAAGAACGACCCCGACGTCGCGTACGTCGAGCCGGACCTGCTGATGCAGCCGTTCGCCGAGCCGAACGACACCGAGTACTCCCGGCAGTGGGACCTCTTCGAGGCCACCGCCGGCATGAACGTGCCCAGCGCGTGGTCCAGCACCACCGGCGCCGGTGTGACCGTCGCGGTCATCGACACCGGCTACGTCGCCCACAGCGACCTGGCGGACCGGGTCGTCGCGGGGTACGACTTCGTCTCCGACTCGGCGCGGGCCCGTGACAACAACGGCCGTGACTCGAACCCGGCCGACCAGGGCGACTGGGCGGCGCGCGGCGAGTGCGGCACCGACGCCAACGGCAACCCGGTTCCCGCGCAGGACAGCAGCTCCTCCTGGCACGGCACGCACGTGGCCGGCACGATCGCCGCCTCCACCGGCAACGGCAAGGGCATCGCGGGCATCGCCTACGACGCCAAGATCCAGCCGCTGCGCGTGCTCGCCAAGTGCGGTGGCGCCACCTCGGACATCGCCGACGCGATCACCTGGGCGTCCGGCGGCACGGTGACCGGCGTGCCCGCGAACCAGACGCCCGCCAAGGTCATCAACATGTCGCTGGGCGGCAAGTCCTCCTGCTCCACGACGTACCAGAACGCGATCAACGGTGCCGTCAACCGGGGCACCTCGGTCGTCGTCGCGGCCGGCAACTCGAACGACAACGCGTCGCTCTACACCCCGGCCAACTGCTCCGGCGTGATCACCGTCGCGGCCTCGTCGCGTGAGGGCAACCGGACGTTCTACTCGAACTACGGCACCCGCATCGACATCGCGGCGCCCGGCGGCGAGACCCGTCGCGGCACCGACACCCCCGGCACCATCACCACGCCGGAGAACGGCATCTGGTCGACGCTGAACGCCGGCACCACCGTCCCCGGTGCCGAGAACTACAAGCCGTACCAGGGCACGTCGATGGCCGCCCCGCACGTCGCGGGCCTCGCGGCACTGCTGGTCGCGAAGAAGCCGTCGCTCACGCCGGCCCAGGTCAAGGACCTGATCAAGACCAACGCCCGTCCGCTCCCCGGCACCTGCTCGGGCGGCTGCGGCGCCGGTCTCGCCGACGCCGCGAAGACCGTGGCCGCGATCGACACGACTCCGCCGCCCTCCGGTGGCCTGGAGAACACGACCGACGTCGCCATCGCGGACCGCGGTGCCGCGGTCACCTCGTCCATCACCTCCACGGTGACGGGCAACGCCTCCTCGACCACCAAGGTCGGCGTGGACATCGTCCACACCTACCGCGGTGACCTGGTCATCGACCTGGTCGCGCCGGACGGCACCGCCTACCGGCTGAAGAACTCGTCCTCTTCGGACAGTGCCGACAACGTGGTGGCGACCTACACGGTCAACGCCTCGTCCGAGGTCGCGGCGGGCACGTGGAAGCTGCGGGTCCAGGACGTGTACTCCGGTGACACCGGGTACATCAACTCCTGGAACCTGACCCTGCGATAGCTCCACGAGTTCGCCGAGGGGCGGCGCCTCCCAGCCTGTATCTGGGGGAGCGCCGCCCTTTCACATGTGCACCCGCAGGTAACGTCGAGGGCATGGCCACACTGGTGACTTTCCACGCCCATCCCGACGACGAGTGCATCGTGACCGGTGGCGTGATGCGCAAAGCGTTCGAGGAGGGCCACCGGGTCGTGCTCGTCGTCGCGACGCGGGGCGAGGCCGGGGAGGTGCCCGACTTCCTGGAGGAGGGCGAGGAACTCTGGCAGCGCCGCGTCGTGGAGACGCACGCGGCGGCGGACCTGCTGGGCGTCGCGCGCGTGGAGTTCCTGGGGTACCGCGACTCCGGGATGATGGGCGACGAGCTCAACGACCAGCCCGGGTCGTTCTGGACCGCGGACGTCGAGGAGGCGGCCCAGAAGCTCGCGGCGATCCTCGTCGAGGAGGACGCGAAGGTGTTCACCACCTACGACAGCTTCGGCGGCTACGGCCACCCGGACCACGTCCAGACGCACCGGGTGGGCATGCGCGCCGCCGAGATCGCGGGCACCCCGGCCGTCTACCAGGCGATGGTGCGCGAGTCGGAGTTCCGCGAGGCGTTCCGGATGGCGGGCATCGAGGAGCCGCCGTCGCTCGGCGAGGGCGCGGTACCGGAGTCGCAGATCAACGTCGGCGTCGACGTCACGAAGTACCTGGAGGTCAAGCGGCAGGCGATGCGCGCGCACGCCTCGCAGATCCCCGAGCAGTCGTTCTTCCTGTCGCTCGACGAGCCGACGTTCGCGCACGCGTTCGGCACCGAGTGGTTCATCCGCGAGGGCCACGAGCCGGCGACCGCGCTGGACCTGTAGCAACGGCGAACGGGGGCGGTCCCAAGTGGACCGCCCCGTTCGGTGGTTCAGCTAGTTCACGCGCTGCGGCGGCGACGCAGGAACAGCAGGGTGCCGGCACCGGCGCCCACCAGACCCAGACCCGAGAGCAGCAACCACACCGGTGACGCGCCGGTCGCCGCGAGGGGCGGTTCCGGAGCGCTGCCGCCGGGAGCGGCCGGGGTGGTCGACGGCGGGACCTCGGAGGACGAGGGCACCTCCGGGGACGTGGTGACCGGCGGCGTGGTGGTGGTCGTGGTCTCTTCGGTCTTGGTCGGCGGCTTCTGCACGCACGGCTGGTCGACCGTGTACGTCTTGAACTTGTCGAAGTCCTGGCCCTTGGCCTTGTTCGTGTCGTAGGCCTTCACTTCGACCGTGAACTTGTGGGCGACAGTGCCGTCCAGACCCTTGTACGTCTTCGTCCAGGTGGCGCCGAACTTCTCGGTTTCCTTCCCCTTCGCGGGGGTGAGAACCGTGTCACCGTCCTTGACCACGACGGTGTTCCGCTTCTCCGGCGCGAACTGCGTCAGGTCCACGTGGAGAACGACGTCCTTGCCGTCGCACTTCGCGTACCCCTCAGCGGTGTGTGCGCTAGCCGGGGTCGCCATTGCCAGCGTGGCCATGGCTGCGGTGGCGGTCACCGCGAACGCGCCGAGAACTCTCCTTGCCAACGAATCTCTCCTGCTCTGTTTGATGCGTGGCGGGGCCGAGCACACATTCATGATCCGAATCACCCGACCGGGTGAACCGCGTCACGCTAACAACACAGAGGGGTCGAAAGGTCACCGTATGACAACGCTACGGTGTCACCACGGGTAGATCCGCATGTTCTCTGTTAGGCCGATCGTGCCCGCGATCAACCGCATCTGCTCCACACCGCGCACGTCGGCGTCCAGCAGCCGGGGCGAGCAGATCATCACGGCGAGCGTCTGGGCACGGGAGAGTGCCACGTTCAACCTGTTGCGTGACAAAAGAAAGTCCAGGCCACGCGGCAGGTCCACGGTGGACGACGACGTCATGGACATGATGACGGCCGGTGCTTCCTGGCCCTGGAAGCGGTCCACGGTGCCCACCCGGGTCTCGGTGAACCCCGCTTCGGCGAGCCTGCGCCGGATCACCCGCACCTGCAGGTTGTAGGGCGCCACGACCAGAACGTCCGCATCGGTCAGCTCGCGCGTTTTGCCGTTGTCCGTCCAGGTACGACCGACGATCGCGCGCACCGTGTCCACCACGGCCTCGGCTTCCTCGACGGACGACGTGATGTTGTGCCGGTGGTCGACCTCGCGCAGGTAGATCCCGGGCTCGATGCCGGAGATCGACCTGTGGGCCGCGGTCTCGTGCGAATGGAGCAGTCCGGCGTAGGAGAGCTCGGACACGGGACGGCACACCGCCGGGTGCATCCGCCGCGTCTCCGCCAGGAAGTAGCCCAGGTGCGGAGGGATCACGTCCGCGTCGCCGAGCAGGTGGCCCAGAGCGGAGGCGTCCGAACCCGGTGGGTGCACGCCCTGCACGACCTGCGGCAGTTGCTGCGGATCGCCCAGCAGCACCAGGTTGCGCGCGGCCGTCGCCACCGCCACCGCGTCGGCCAGCGCGAACTGGCCCGCCTCGTCGATGATCATCACGTCGAACGGCTGCGCCTTGATCACGGCGTTGGAGAACGTCCAGGCCGTGCCGCCGACCAGGTGGCCCTGCGGGTGCTCCTCACGCCACTGCGCCAGCGCGCCGTTGGTCTTCGGCTGGTCCCACGGGAGGCCCTCCTCGGGCTTCTTCTCCTTGGGACGCTTGGCCATCGGGATGTCGGGATCCACCGAAGACAGCACGTTCTCGACGGCCTTGTGCGACGTCGAGGTCACCGCCACGGTCTTGCCCTGGTCGATCAGGTGCCGCACGAGCTTGGTCGCGAGGTACGTCTTGCCGGCGCCGGGCGGGCCCTGCACCGCCAGCGTCCCGCCGTCGAGCTGGTCGACGGCCTTGATCACGGCCTGCACCACGTCGTCGTGCTGCGGCAACGGCTGCGCGGGCGGCGTGCGCAGCAACAGGTCGATACCGGGGTTGCGGGGGAGCAGCGGCAGCAGCCCCACGGCCTGCTCTGCCAGTTCCGCGACGGCCTCGTCCTTCGGCGACGCAGGCACCGGACTGCCCGGCAGCACGGCGACGGGCAGTTCGGAGTGCTCCTGCGAGTTGCTCTCGGTCAGCACCAGCTCGTACGGGTTGTCGTCGGCCACCACGGCGTTGCGCGTCACGTTGCCGGGGTAGAGCAGCCGGACCTGCTCGCCCGAACCGAACGGGTGCGGGCGTTCCGGGTCGATCCGCGCGTGCACCTGCCGCTTGTGCGTCCGGACCCGTCCGGCCGGAGGCACCCAGTCCTCGGCCTTGAGCGTGATCGGCACCGCGCAGTTCGAATCCGTCTCCAGGTCGGAGATCGGCGCCAGGGCCTGCCGGAAGTAGTCGCCCCACGCCGGACTCGACTCACGCCGGTGGTAGCCGACCGTCGCCGCGAACAACGCGTGCCCCTCGGCGAGCAACGGCTCCGTCAGCGCCGCCATCCGCCGCGCCCGCTCGGCCGCTTTCTCCAACGCCGTCTCGTCGCGTTCCTGCGGCGGCGCGGTCTCGATCTCGCGCTCGACCTTGACGCGGTGCAACAGGTCCCGCAGTCCGCGAGTGGGGATCTCGTCGTCCAGCAACGGTGTCAGCGCGGGCAGCGTGTACTCCCGTGTGGACACTCGGAGCACCCGCCGCGTCAACGCGCCGAGGTCGACGCAGCGCCGCACCAGTTCGTCCACTTCGGACTCGCGGGTCGCCGTCCGCGCGGCCCGCCCGGCGAGGTCGTGCGGCGTGAAGTGGTAGACGGTCCCGGACGGCGTCCGGTCGACGAACTCCTCGAACGTCCCCTGCCAGCCCGGCGTCCGGAACGTGTCGCCGTCGACCTCCAGGAACACGTCGTCCTCGGCGGGCTCCGGCAGGTTCGCCAACGCCTCCGGCGCCACGACCTCGTAGGTGATGACGCCCGTGCGTTCCTGCCGCACCTGCAGCCGGGCCTGCGCGGTCAACGCCATGAACGAAGCGGGGGAGAGGGTCGCCGGCCGTTCCTCGGTGGCCGCAAGCGCGTCGATCGTGTCAATGCCGACCGAAACCAGCTTCCGTCGCTGGTCAGCGCGAAGACCAGCCACCAGCGACAGGTCCCGCGCCTCTTCGCGACCGGAAGCGCAGTGACGGGAGAACCGGCACCCGGTGCAGGCCGCCCGCACGTCACCCCACGACCGCTTCGGGGCAGGTGAGGGCGTCGCGAGCCGAGTGCGCAACCGCCCCAGCAGGGGAGTGAAGTCGGCGATCCGGAAAGACATCCGGCGGCCGTCGACGATCAGGTGCGCGCGAGAGGCGTCCAACGCCTGCGCCGCCGCGACCAGCGACAGCACGGCCAGGGGAGTGGCGTCGGAGGCCTCGTCGCACGGCTCATAACCGTCGGCCGTGCGCACGAGGGTCTGAGCGGTGCAGTGGAACACGCCGTCGAAGAACACGGCGTTCTCGACCAGGTCCGCACCGGAACGCATCTCCGCGGCCGTCCGGGCGGCGGCAAGGTGCAGTTCGGAGGGGGCGCCGCGCCGTTCGTCACGAGCGAGGAAGCTGCGGTGCTCGCATTCGAGCAGGTCGACGAGATCGGACGGGCTGGCGAGCATGGCTGCCGATGCTAGCGCCGCCCCCTGACAGAACGGGCGCGCGACCCGCGTTCATCCCCGAGACCCGGGTCGCGCACCCGCACCATCAGGAGCCGTCAGACGTCCGCACCACCAGGTGCGGGTCAGACGTTCGCCTCCACCAGGTGCAGCAAGGCCTCGTGGTGCGTGTTGGGGTAGTCGTGCGGCCGGAACGGACGGGTCTGCGCGCGCACCAACGCCGCCGCGGCGGCCAGTTCGCCGGTGCGCACCTCGGTGTCGCGGTGCAGGAACGCGAAGTGCGGCTCCCGCACCTCGTCCGGCCACAGCAAGGTGTGCAGCACCAGAACGCCCTGCTGGGGCCTCAAAGCCGCCAGCGTTTCCCTGCTCCGCAAGGCGAACTTCACGATCGCGGCGGTCTTGGTCCGCTCCAGCGTCTCCCGCAGCAGCACGTAGGACCGCACGGCCAGGTCGTCCGGCTCCACGTAGTAGCTGCGGTGCAACGCGACCGGGTCCACGTCGACCTGGGGCGCGAACTGCTGCACGTCGATCACGCCGTCCTCCGGCGACGGCAGGTCGCCGGGATCGATCTGCACGATCCGGCCGTCGTCGAGCTCGTAACCCCGCCCGATGTCCTCCGGCGTCAGCCGCAGCGAACACTCGCCGCACACCTGCTGGTGGCGTACGCGGCCACTGTCCTCGCGGTGCACCAGGTGCACCTTGCTGCGATGTTCGGTGGCCGCGGACACCAGCCGCACCGTCATCGTCGACATCCCGAACCGAAGTGCTCCCCGCCACACAGTCCTCATGACAAATGAGTACTCGAACAGGTGTTCAACTAAGCGTAATGCCTGATGAAAGGCATCGTTCGGACGCGTCCGACAGGTGCCTCGGACACGTGTTTCCGACGAAAGTCACCCCGAAGGCCTACTTCGACATCACCAGGGGGAAGGCGCGTAATCCTTGAGGAAGCAGCCGTACAGGTCCTCGCCGGCCTCGCCGCGCACGATCGGGTCGTACACCCGCGCCGCGCCGTCGACCAGGTCCAACGGGGCGTGGAAGCCCTCCTCGGCGAGCCGCATCTTCATCGGGTGCGGTCGCTCGTCGGTGATCCAGCCCGTGTCGACGGCCGTCATCAGGATGCCGTCGGCCTGCAGCATCTCCTCGGCGCTGGTGCGCGTCAACATGTTCAGCGCGGCCTTCGCCATGTTCGTGTGCGGGTGCCCGGAACCCTTGTAGGCGCGGGAGAACTGGCCCTCCATCGCCGACACGTTCACCACGTACTTGCGGCGGTACGACGACTTCGCCATCGAGGCGCGCAGCCGCGAGATCAGCAGGAACGGCGCCGTCGAGTTGCAGAGCTGCACCTCGAGCAGTTCGACCGGGTCGACCTCGTCGACGTTCTGGATCCACGAGTTGACCGGCGCGGTGTCCGGCACCAGGCCGCCCGCGTCGATGTCCTTCGAGCCCGCCATCAACGCGAGTGTCGTCACCGAGTGCGCCTCGGGCACGGCGGTGCCGGGCAGCGCGAGCTGGCCGTGGCCGCCGAACGAGATCAACTCGGGCCGTCGGGCGTCCCCGGTCAGCGCCTCGTGCTCGGCGTTGGCCAGCGGCGTGTACGCACCGGCGGAACGGCGCACGGTCTGGGCGGCGTTGTTGATCAGCACGTCGAGCGGCCCGTGGGACGCCACCTCGTCGGCCAGCGCCAGCACCTGGGCCGGGTCGCGCAGGTCGATGCCGACGATCTTGAGCCGGTCGATCCAGTCGGCGGCGTCGGGCATCGAGGCGAACCGCCGCGCCGCGTCCTTGGGGAACCGGGTGGTGATCGTGGTGTGCGCGCCGTCACGCAGCAGCCGCAGCGCGATGTACATGCCGATCTTCGCCCGGCCGCCGGTCAGCAGCGCGTTGCGGCCCGTCAGGTCCGTGCGGGCGTCGCGCTTGCCGTGGTTGAAGGCGGCACAGGCGGGGCAGAGGTTGTGGTAGAAGGCGTCTACCTCGACAAACCTCGTGCGGCACGTGTAGCAGGACCGGGCGCGCAGCAACGTGCCCGCCGTGGCGCCCTGAGCCGTCGACACGAGGGGAAGGCCCTGCGTCTCGTCGTCGATGCGGTCCGGCGACCCGGTGGCCGTCAGCGCGGTGACGGCGCGGTCGTTGGCCACGACGGCGGCCTTGCGCTCCGTTTTGCGGAACTTCTTCGCGGCCTTGAAGATCTTCGCGGTGGCCCGGCGGACGCGCACGGCGTCGTCGTGTTCCGCCGGCAGGTCCTCGACCTGGGCAAGCACGCGCAGGCAGACTTCCAGCTCTGCGGGGTCGATTGAGGTCATCTGAGGTCCTCCGAAGAGCCCCGTCCTTCAGGGCGGGAAGCTGTCAGGTCCCTGCGAAGCAGGATCGGGACAGCCGGGCCGCCGTCAGGGCGACACGATGTCCACGACCCACCCACGCGGGTCCGCCAGATCGGCTTGGTAATTTGTGAAATGTGAATGGGCAGGTGAAGCGGGCGTTCAAGTTCCGCTTCTATCCGACTGAGGCGCAGGCTGTGGAGCTGTCGCGCACGTTCGGATGTGTCCGCAAGGTATACAACCTGGCGTTGCAGGCCCGAGCGGAGGCGTGGGCGCTGCGTGGGGAACGGGTCGGCTACGAGGCCACGTCGGCGTTGCTGACCTCGTGGAAGCGCGCCGACGAACTCGCGTTCCTGGCGGAGGTGTCGGCGGTGCCGTTGCAGCAAGCGTTGCGGCATCTGCAGGCCGGGTTCACGAATTTCTTCGCCAAGCGTGCCCGGTACCCCAGGTTCAAGTCGCGGAAGAAGTCTCGCGCTTCGGCGGAGTACACGCGGTCGGCGTTCCGGTGGCGTAACGGGATGTTGACGCTCGCCAAGATGTACGAGCCGCTGGACATTCGTTGGTCGCTGCCGTTGCCCGAAGGGGTGGAGCCCTCGACGGTGACCGTGTCGCGGGATGCGGCCGGACGCTGGTTCGTGTCCCTGCTGTGCGAGGACCCGAGCGTGGCGCCGCTGCCCACAATGGATGCAGTGGTCGGCATCGATGTCGGTCTCGATCACCTGCTGGTGCTGTCGACCGGAGAGAGGATCAGCAATCCCCGTCACGAACTTCGCGACCGGCAACGCCTGGCCAAAGCTCAACGAAGCTTGTGTCGTAAGCAGAAAGGCAGCAGCAACCGAGGCAAGGCCCGCGTCAAGGTCGCCCGCGTACACGCCAGGATCGCCGATCGGCGCACCGACTACCTGCACAAGATCACCACTCGCCTCGTGCGTGAAACCCAAACGCTCGTGATCGAGGACCTGTCCGTGTCGAACATGGTCGGCAACCGCCGGCTGGCCCGTGCGATCGGTGATGCGGGATGGCGGCAGTTCCGGCAGCTGCTGGAGTGCAAAGCGAGCTGGTACGGGCGGGAAGTGACCACCGTGGATCGCTGGTTCCCGTCGTCCAAGCTGTGTTCGGTCTGCGGCGCACTCAAGGCGGCGATGCCGCTGCACGTGCGGACGTGGACGTGTGGTTGCGGCGCGATCCATGATCGGGACGTGAACGCGGCGCGCAACATCCTGGCCGCCGGGCTGGCGGTGACAGTCTGTGGAGCCGGTGTAAGACCTCAACGGAACACTCCGGGCGGGCGATCGGCGACGAAACAGAAAACCCCGCGGCGCGAGCCGTAGGACTTCCCTCGTTCACGAGGGAAGAAGGTCAAGAGCAGGGATTTTACGCGTTGAGGGGTGGTGGTCCGGTGACCGGGCCTGAACTGCTGGTGCTCTGGGACATCGACGGCACGCTGATCTCGGCGCGCGGCTTCGGCGGGCTGATGTACCGCGAGGCGTTCCGCAGCGCTTTCGGCAGGGAGCTCAGCGGCCCAGTCGACCTCGGTGGCCGCACCGAGGCGGACATCATCGAGGAGACGCTGCGCCTGCACGGCATCGAGCACACGGAGGAGGCGGCCAGGCTCCTCGCCGACGCGCTCGCGGACTCCTTCGAGGCCCGGCGGGCCGAGCTGTCCGGCCACGGCGAGGTGCTGCCGGGGGCGCTGGCCGCCCTCCGGCACTTCGCGGACGACCCGCGCGTGCACCAGGGCGTGCTGACGGCGAACCTCAGGAGCGTGGCGCTGATCAAGCTCGAGGAGTTCGGTCTCGCGCACCTGGTCGACTGGGAGGTCAGCGCGTTCGGCGGCGAGCACGCCGACCGGGCCGAACTGGTGACGATCGCCCGTGAACGCGCGCGGCACATCCGGCCGTTCGCCCACCACGAGGTGGTGCTCATCGGCGACACGCCGCACGACGTGTACGCGGCGACGAAAGCAGGTGTTCGGCTGGTCGCCGTGGCCACCGGGCGCAGCGACGCGGACGACCTGCGCCGGGCCGGTGCCGAGGTCGTCCTCGACGACCTGGCGGACCTCGATGAGCTGACCAGGCAGGTGTGGAAGCCCGCACCGCAGGGAAACCGCACGGCATGAATCCCGAAGCAGCCGACGCGGACGTGCAGGAGCAGCAGCGCGAGGTCGTTCCGAGCGAGCCGGTCGAGACGCAGGACACGCCGCTGGAGGCGGACGAGGCCGACGCCCAGGAGCAGCGCCGGGAAGTCCCCGTGGACCACGAGGATGAGGTCTAACGGGCTCTGGCCCTCGATCGATCACGGCGTTATGGTGCGCGGCATGCCCACAGCAGGCGGCCCGACAGTCAAACGGCTGTCCCAGCCGGACGCCGACATCAAACCCAAGGCCCTCGGCTTGCCCCGAGGGCGCACGGTGATCTCGGTCTTCGGCTCCACAGAAGACATCGAGACGGATCTCGCCGCGAAGTTGTTGCCGGTGCTCAGATCCGTCGTCGTGACCGCGGCGCGCAACGGCGCCGTGTTCGTCACCGAAGGCACCGACCGAGGCGTTGTCCACTTGCTGGGCATGGCTTTGCAGGCGTGCGAGCAGCGTTGGCCCGTCGTGATCGGAGTCGCGCCGAGCAGCAAGGTGCACGACCTGACCGAGAGCGCCACCAACGGCCAGGTCCCGCTGGAACCCAACCACAGCGTCGCCGTCGTCGTCCCCGGTTCCGAGTGGACGGACGCGACCCCGGTGCTGTTCCGCACGATCGACGCCGTGCGCCACAAGAAGCCCGTCGTCGCCCTCGTCGTCGGAGGCGAGAGCGAGCGGGAGGTGGTCGATCACCTCAGTGGTGACAACCCGTTGCTGGTGCTCGCCGGCACGGGCGGTCTCGCGGACCGGATCGCGACCGGTGACCTCACCGGCGACCTCGCGGTGCTGGTGCGCAGCGGCAAGATCTTCATCATCCACGTGGACGAGGGCCCCGGTAAGGCCGTCACCGCGCTGGAACGGTTGCTGGGCAAGGAGAAGCCCGTCAAGCCGCCGAGGATCCTGCCCAAGGTCCGGTACCGGGCCCCCGAACCGCGGCCGTTGGTCGACCCCGGTTTCGTCGTCGCGTACCCGATGCTCGCCGACGCCATCCACGACGCGAACCAGGTCGTCGCGCCGGTGTTCCAGGAGCTCGACGCGGAAGCCGAGGTCGAGCAGAACCGCTACCGGCTCACGGCCGTGCTCGCGATCGCGGGCGGCCTGACGACGACGGTGTTCGCGGCGCTGCAGACGTGGCTGAAGGACACGCCGTGGCCCGGGGTGCTCGTCGTGGCGGGCGGCGCGTTCGCCGCGGCCATCACGATCGTGGCGCGCAAGCGCGAGTCGCTCGACAAGTACCTGACGGCCCGGTCGCGCGCGGAACGCCTGCGGGCGTTGTACTTCGCGCACCTCGCCTCTGTGGCGCCCGTCACGGAGGAAGAGCGCCAGGACAAGGTGGCGGACCTGGAAGCCGCGGTCAGCAACCGCAAGCACGAGGTGGTCAGGACATGAGCGACAAGCTGAGGCAGGCCCAGTTCGTCGAGGCGTACCTGCGCCACCGCTTCCAGGACCGGCTCGACCACTTCGAACGCAGCCGCAAGCGCTACTCCCGCGCCCGCACGTGGACGGTCGCGCTCGCCGCGGCCCTGTTCATCGCCGCCGCCGCGGCCGCCGCGATCGGCATGGCGGACGGGCCGCGCAGGGCCATGTGGGCTTTTGTGGCAACGACTTTGGCCGCTCTGGGCACCGCCATGTCGCTGTACGAGGCGACGTTCGGGTTCCGCCGCCTGGCGCGGGAGAGCGCCACCACTTCCGTTGCGCTGCAACGACTTGCGGTGGACGGTCCCACACCGGACGATGTGGACGACGAACGGCTGGTCGCATTTGTGACCGAAGTGGAGTCGGTGCTGAGGTACGGCCGGTAAAGCCGAATCGCGGCTGAAATCGTTCGGGTCTGGTTTCGAGAAATCGCTTCCACGGTTAACACGCAGCGTGGGTGATCGATTACGGTAAGCACAGGTTCTGGTGTTTCGGTCACTCACTTGCCATGATGACTACATCCCCCGATGCGGAAGCAGGCACGACATGACTTGGGCGCGTCCCGCGATCGCCGAGCCCGAAACCGGCACCTTCGCCGAGGCCAAGGCTCTGGAAAAGGAGCACAGCACGATTCAGAACAGCAAGGCGGCCCGCACCGTGGCGTCTCACGCCATGGACTCGCTCGACTGCGCCGACCTGCTGGAGATGCTCGGCCTGAGCGCCACGGAGGGCAAGGTCCGGGTGTAACCCCGCGACTGGATCCACCACTCGGCCACCAGCAGGTTCACCACGAACGACAGCCAGTTCGCGGTGGCGAAGATGAGCAGCCCGTCCCCGTCGGGCACCAGTGCGCCGAGAGCCAGGCCCCAGAGGCGACCCGTCACGGCGGCGCCAGTGAGTGCGAAACCGCGGATCATCCAGATGCGGTGCTCGCCGAACTGGCGCCGCCGTGCCGTCTTGAGGCCGAACACCGCGCTGACGAACCACAGCACCGACAGGACCGTCAGCGGCCCGGACGACGCCAGCCCGTACAGCGACAGCTGGGCGCACACGACGCCGAGCACGGACGACGGCAGGACCGCCGCGAAGTAGACGCGCCCCATCACCCGGTGCACGCGCGGATGCCGCCCGCGCAGCCCCGGCCAGAACTGCGAGACACCCGCAAGGACCGCGACCGTTCCGGTGAAGATGTGCGCGACCAGCAGCCCGTAGTGCACCGGTCCGTGCAGTGCCGGCCTCGCCTGGCCCATGTCCAGCGTGACGTACGCGCTCGCCGCGAAGATCGTTATCGCCACGCAGACGAATCCCGACACCGTCAACCAGGCGGCGTACCCCCTCGAAGTCTTCATGCACTGAAGCCTGTCAACGGCTTCACTCGAACGCGCTGGTGTGCGCCCCCGAGCGAGCACGGGGGAACGCCCTACTGGGATGATGGGACTCATGCGGACGGTCGAGATCTCCGAAGAGCCGATCAGGCTAGGACAGTTCCTCAAGCTGGCGCAGCTGGCCGAGGACGGCGGACACGCCAAGGTGCTCATCGAGGACGGGGAAGTCCACGTCAACGGCGCTGTGGAGGTGCGGCGCGGGGCACAGTTGCGCGACGGCGACGTTGTGGGCGTGGAAGGCGACGAAGTACGCATTTCCGTTCGGCCGTAACCTGTTGCTCCGTTCGGCGGTAAGAGCATGCACAATCGCAGTCGATCAGACTAGGGCCTGAAGACCTGTTCTGAACGATTACCTCGGGACATACGTAACCTTTATGTCCCTTGTGGACATCTGGAATCGTCTTGTGTCGCCACGTTTTCACAACCGTGAGACGCGCGTCACGTCCGGTATTCGGGCACTGGGGAAACTTTTTTCCCGGGTCTGTAACGCGGATGCCGGAACATACGAATCACCGGTAGCGAGCTTCGGCGGCCGAGCCCGAATGACGGCGTGGCCGAAGATCACTGAGTCCCAAGTTCGAAGGTCCTCGGGGTGACCTGCGTTGTGCACGTCCGGAATCGCCGCTGAGCCGGGGAGATCAGAACGATGAGTGAGCAGGTCCGCGCTGCCCGTGACGTCGACGGGTTGCGCTCCACGCTCAACACTCTGTCGGAACACAGACAGACCCATCCACCCGTAGCGCGCTGGGAAAGTCGCTACCGATATGCCGTGATCACCGCCGATGTGCTGACCGTTGTCCTGGTCGTCATCGCCGTCGGTGCCGTCATGAGCATGCGTCACACGGCCTTCGGCCCGCTTTCCCTTGCATTGCTGGACATACTCACAGTAGTTCTCGTGGTCGGTTCACTCGCCATCAACCGCGTGTGGACGCCGACCGTTCTCGGCCAGGGAGCCGAGGAGTTCCGAAGACTCGGCCGGGGTTTGTTCGGTGCCGTTGTGGCGCTCGGCCTCGGAGCGCTCGCCGTCGACATCCCCGGCGCCCGCCTGTGGATCTTCGTCGTAGTCCCCGCGATCGCCCTGGTCGCGTTTCCCATGCGCTACCTCCTGCGCCGCCCGCTGCACCGCGGCCGCAGTGAAGGACGTTTCCTGCTCTCGGTCCTCGCAGCCGGCAACCTGGACACCGTCGAGGACCTCATCCTCCGCACCAAGCGCGTCGCCCACCTGGGCTGGCGCGTGGACGCGATCTGCACGATCGACGGCCGCGGCCGCTCCGGCACGGACGTCGACGGCGTGCCCGTCGTCGGCCAGCTGCGCGAGCTCGCCGAGCACGTCCGCCGCGGTGGGTACCGCATCGTCGCCGTCACGCCCGACGCCTACTGGACACCTCGCCGTCTCCAGCAGCTCGCGTGGGCACTCGAGGGCTCCGGTGCCGAAATGGTCGTGTCGCCCGGTCTCATGGAGGTCGCCGGCCCGCGACTGCACATGAGCGCCGTGCTCGGCATGCCGCTGCTGCGCGTGAGCGAACCGGCTCTGAGCGGATTCCGCCGTCTGGTCAAGGAAGTCGTCGATCGCGTCGGAGCGTTCGTCCTCCTGGTCCTGCTGGCACCGCTCATGTTCGCCGTCGCGGCCTTCGTGATGATCGACAGCCGTGGTCCCGTGTTCTACCGCCAGAAGCGGGTCGGCAAGACCGGTGTCCCGTTCACGATCATCAAGTTCCGCACGATGGTGACCAACGCCGACGCGTTGCGCGCCAGGCTCGCCGGCGTCGACGAAGGCAACGGCGTGCTGTTCAAGATGAAGAAGGACCCGCGCATCACCAAGGTCGGCACGTTCCTGCGCCGCTACTCGATCGACGAGCTACCACAGCTGTTCAACGTCCTCGCGGGCAGCATGTCGCTCGTCGGCCCGCGCCCGCCGCTGCCGGAGGAGACCGCGAAGTACTCCTCGGACGTGCGGCGCCGCCTGCTGGTGAAGCCCGGCCTGACCGGTCTGTGGCAGGTGAGCGGCCGGAGCGATCTCTCGTGGGAGGAGTCGATCCGCCTCGACCTGCGCTACGTCGAGGACTGGTCGCTCGCACTCGACCTCGTGATCATGTGGAAGACCTTCCGCGCCGTCTTCGGCGGCCAGGGGGCCTACTGATGGGGAACCAAGACGTGATTGGCCTTGCTGTCATCGGAGCCGGGTACTGGGGGCCGAACCTCGTTCGCAACGCCCAGGCCACCCCGGCGCTGCACCTGCGCTACCTGTGCGACCTCGACGTGGAGAAGGCCCAGCGCGTGCTGGGCCAGTACTCGACGGTCCGGGCCACCGCGTCGCTGGACGAGGTCCTCGCCGATCCCGACGTCCACGCGGTCGCCATCGCCACCCCCGCCGCCACGCACCTGCCCGTCGCCCTCGCGGCGCTGGAGGCCGGCAAGCACGTCCTCGTGGAGAAGCCCCTCGCGGCCAACTTCGAGGACGGCCTCAAGCTCGTCGAGACCGCCGAGCAGCGCGGCCTCACGCTGATGCTGGACCACACCTTCGCCTACACGTCGTCGGTGCAGCACCTGCGCAAGATCATCCGCGGTGGCGACCTCGGTGACATCCAGTACATCGACTCGGTGCGCATCAACCTCGGTCTGGTGCAGCCGGACGTCGACGTGCTGTGGGACCTCGCCCCGCACGACCTGTCGATCTTCGAGGCGATCCTGCCGGACGACGTCCGCCCGGTGGAGGTCTCGGCACACGGCTCCGACCCCATCGGCGCCGGCGTCGCGTGCGTCGGCCACCTCACGGTGCGGCTGTCCAACGGGGCGATCACGCACGTGCACGTGAACTGGCTGTCGCCGACGAAGATTCGCACGATGGTCATCGGCGGTTCGCAGCGGACGGTCGTGTGGGACGACAACAATCCCGCGCAGCGACTGTCCATTTACGACCGGGGTGTCGACCTCTCCCCGGAGCAGCAGAAGATCTCCTACCGCACCGGCGACATGGTCGCGCCGGCGCTGGTGGAACGCGAGGCGTTGCGGTCGATGATGGCGGAGTTCGCCGCGTCCATCACCGAGAAGCGCGCGCCGCTGACCGACGGCCGCGCGGGACTGCGCGTGCTGGCGGTGCTGGAGGCGGCGTCGGAGTCGCTGCGCGCCGGCGGAGTTTTCGTTCCCGTCCAACAAGTCGAAGGCAGGGTTTCTTGATGTCGGCCCCCAAGGATCTGGCTCAGCCGATCACCGGTCAGCGCGCGCTCGTCACGGGCGGCGCCGGAACGATCGGTTCGTCGGTGGTGGACCAGCTCGTCGAGGCCGGCGCGGCCGAGGTCGTCGTGCTGGACAACTTCGTGCGCGGCCGCCGGGAGAACCTCGCCTCCGCGCTCGAGTCCGGTGTCGTGCGCATCGTCGAGGGCGACATCAACGACAAGGCGCTGGTGCGCGAGCTGACCGAGGGCAAGGACCTCGTCTTCCACCTCGCCGCCATCCGCATCACCCAGTGCGCGGAGGAACCTCGCCTCGCGCTGGAGTGCCTGGTCGACGGCACGTTCACGATCCTCGAGGCCGCCGCGGCCGCCGGGGTGAAGAAGGTCATCGCGTCGTCGTCGGCGTCGATCTACGGACTCGCGGAGTCGTTCCCGACCAACGAGCGGCACCACCCGTACAACAACGACACCTTCTACGGCGCCGCGAAGGCGTTCAACGAAGGCATGTTGCGCAGCTTCAAGGCCATGTACGACCTCGACTACGTGGCGCTGCGCTACTTCAACGTGTACGGCCCGCGGATGGACGTCCACGGTCTGTACACCGAGGTGCTCATCCGCTGGATGGAGCGCATCGTCGACGGCAAGTCGCCGCTCATCTTCGGCGACGGCGCCCAGACGATGGACTTCGTGCACGTGCACGACATCGCACGCGCCAACATCCTCGCGGCCAAGGCGCCGGTCACGGACACGGTGTACAACATCGCGTCCTCCCAGGAGACCTCGCTCAAGGAGCTCGCCCTCGCGTTGCTTGCCGCGATGGACTCCGACCTGCCGCTGGAGCACGGCCCCGAGCGCAAGGTGAACGGCGTGACGCGCCGGCTCGCCGACATCAGCCTCGCGGCCACCGAGCTCGGGTGGAAGCCCGAGATCGAGATGGACGGCGGACTGCGCGACCTCGTCGCGTGGTGGCGTGCCGAGAAGGCCGCCGCAGAGTCCGCCTGACCCACCAAGACCGCGGGCGCGGCCGACACCCCCAGGTCCGCCGCGTCCGCACCCCTTCCGCGGTCGTCGCTCTGTTCCACCCGCCGTCGAGCAGAGCGACGGCCGCGGACACCAACTCCGCCAGACAAGAGGTAGAGCTTTGATTCCGGTTATGCGGCCGTTGCTCGGCGAAGAAGAGGCGCTCGCCGCCGCCGAGGCCGTCCGGTCCGGCTGGGTGGCCCAGGGTCCTCGCGTCCGGGAGTTCGAAGAAGCGTTCGCCGCGTCGGTCGGCGCGCAGCACGGTGTCGCGGTGTCCTCCTGCACAACGGGCCTGCACCTCGCCGTGCACCTGCTCGGCATCGGCCCCGGTGACGAGGTCGTCGTGCCGTCGTTGTCGTTCATCGCCACCGCGAACGCCGTGCGCTACACCGGCGCGACCCCCGTCTTCGCCGACGTCGAGGCCGAGACCGGCAACCTCAGCGCGTCCACAGTGGAACCGGTGCTCACCGAGCGCACCCGCGCGGTCATGGTCGTGCACCAGGCCGGCGTGCCCGCGGACGTCGACGCCCTCAAGGCGTTCTGCGAACCGCGTGGCATCGCGGTGATCGAGGACGCGGCCTGCGCCGCGGGCTCCACCTACAAGGGCGAGCCGGTCGGCACGAACGCACTGCTGGCCGCCTGGTCGTTCCACCCGCGCAAGCTCCTCACCACCGGTGAGGGCGGCATGGTCACCACCGACGACCCCGACTGGGCCCTCCGGCTCAAGCGCCTGCGGGAACACGGGATGAGCGTGTCCGCCGCGGACCGCCACAACGGCGGGTCGGCCGTCATCGAGCAGTACCTGGAGACGGCGTTCAACTACCGGATGACCGACATCCAGGCCGCCGTCGGCCTGGTCCAGCTGTCCAAACTGGACGCCATCATCGCCCGTCGCCGTGAGTTGGCGGCGCGCTACCACGAGTTGCTGGCGGACACCGGCATCACCACGGTCACCGACCCCGAGTACGGGACGACGAACTACCAGTCGTTCTGGGTGTGGCTGCCCGAGGGCGCGGACCGCCAGGAAGTGCTTGCGGGTCTTGCCGAACGCGGCGTGAGCGCACGGCGCGGAATCATGGCGTCACACCTCGAACCCGCCTACGAGGGTCACGCCTGCGCGGAACTGCCGGTGACGGAGGCCTTCACGGCCCGGACGCTGATCCTTCCGCTCTTCCACGACATGACCGAGTCCGAACAGGACACAGTCGTGTCAGCGTTGTCGGAAACTCTCCACACATCCCGGCTGACCGTGCGTGGTTGAAAAGTAAAGATTCAACCCCCATCGGAACATTTTTGTGTTGACACGTAACAGTTCTAACGAGATCGCCGACGTTCGGAGTAGCAGCCCTGTGCTGTCCAGCGTAGTGCGCGGATCACACACGGTAACTCCGTCCGAGAGGTGAAACCCAATGGTGGCTCAGCAGTCGCGTCTCGTGCGGGTGCTTGTGATCACGGCATTAATCGCATCGACGATGTTCGTGCTCGGCGTCTTCAACCCTCCGAAGGCCAACGCCGCTCCGTGTGACTTCCCCGTCACCAACAAGGTCGCCTGTGAGAACACGCAGACCGGGGCGGACAACTGGCAGGCCCAGTACCGGGACGACACGATCCTCGGGTACACGACGGACATCAGCTACAACATCGGCCAGACCGTCAGCTTCAAGATGCTGACGTCGGCCTCCTCGTACAAGCTCGACATCTATCGGATGGGCTGGTACGGCGGCAAGGGCGCCCGGTACATGGGCACGGTCAACCGCAACACACCGCAGAACCAGCCACCGTGTCTGCGGGACACGCCGTCCGCGCTCGTCGACTGCGGCAACTGGGCGGTGTCGGTCAGCTGGAACATCCCGTCCACCGCGGTCTCCGGCATCTACTACGTGCGCATGACGCGCAACGACACCGGTGCCGAGAACGAGATGGCGTTCGTCGTCCGCGACGACAGCTCGACCTCGAAGGTCTTCTTCCAGACCTCCGACGCCACCTGGGTCGCCTACAACCGCTACGGCGGCAACAGCCTCTACTTCGGTGACGGCCCCGGCCAGGGCGGCAGCTCTTACAAGGTCAGCTACAACCGCCCGTACACCGGCGGTGATGGCGACGAGAACTTCATCTTCAACGCCGAGTACCCAATGCTCAGGTTCCTGGAGCGCAACGGGTACGACATGAGCTACACGACCGATGTGGACTCCGCCCGCCGCGGCAACCTGATCAAGAACCACAAGGTCTTCATGGCGGTCGGCCACGACGAGTACTGGTCGAACGAGCAGTGGAACAACGTGATGGCCGCCCGTGACGCGGGCGTGCACATGGCGTTCCTGACCGGCAACGAGATCTTCTGGAAGACCAAGTGGGAGAAGAGCATCGACTCCTCCCAGACCGACTGGCGCACCATCGTCTGCTACAAGGAGACGAAGGGTGCCCAGAACGACGGCGAGAACACCTGGACCGGCACGTGGCGAGATCCGCGCTACAGCCCACCGCAGGACGGC
Organism: Lentzea californiensis; assembly: GCF_024648825.1. Lineage (GTDB taxonomy): Bacteria > Actinomycetota > Actinomycetes > Mycobacteriales > Pseudonocardiaceae > Lentzea > Lentzea californiensis. The sequence continues at coordinate 376,154 of NZ_JANBBE010000007.1, read as the reverse complement.
GGCAGGCCCGAGAACGCCCTGCTCGGCAACATGTTCACGGTCAACGGCCGGCGTGACGACGCGCTGCAGGTCCCGGCCGCGTACGGCAAGATGCGGCTCTGGCGCAACACCGACCTGGTGAACCTCGCCGCGGGCACCACGTACACGTTCGAGCCCGGCACGCTGGGCTACGAGTGGAACACCGTGTACGACAACGGCTTCCAGCCCGCCGGCGTCGCGCAGATGTCGCGCACGACGGTGAACCTCGACGGCTACTACGCGCTGAAGAACTACGGCGACGAGTACGGCTCGAGCACCGAGACGCACGCGATCACGTACTACCGCGCGCCTTCCGGCGCCCTGGTGTTCGGTGCCGGCACGGTCCAGTGGGCGTGGGGTGTCGACGACGAACACGCGTTCCCGACCAACACGCCGACGTCGGACAAGCGGATCAAGCAGGCGACGGTCAACTTCCTCGCGGACATGGGCGTGCAGCCCTACCAGCTGTGGGCGGCCGACCAGTTGACCATCTCCGGCGCCATCAACGACAACACGGCGCCCGGCGTGCAGATCACGACCCTGCCCGCGCAGTCGGCGGTGGGCCAGGCCTACACCTTCAGCGGCACCGTGATCGACGCCGCCGGCAAGGTCGCGGGCGTCGAGGTCTCGACCGACGGCGGCGCGCGCTGGCACTACGCCAACTGGCAGGCCGGCCAGACGTCGTGGAGTTACACCTACACGCCGAACCAGTCCGGCACGGCACAGCTGCGGGTCCGGGCGGTCGACGACTCGCTGAACCTGTCCGCGCCCGTGTCCGCCACACCGAGCGTCACCGCCAAGACCTGTCCGTGCGGCATGTTCTCCGGCACGGAGGTCCCCAAGGTCGCCTCCGCCAACGACAGCTCGCAGCTCGAGCTCGGCGTGAAGTGGCGGGCCGCGAGCAACGGCTACGTCCGCGGCGTGAAGTTCTACAAGGGCACCGGCAACACCGGCACGCACACCGGTTCGCTGTGGTCCTCCACCGGTGACCTGCTCGCCACCGGCACGTTCACCAGCGAGAGCCCGACGGGCTGGCAGACACTGCTCTTCCCGTCGCCGATCGCGGTGAACGCGAACACGACCTACGTCGTGTCGTACTACACGCCGACAGGGCACTTCGCCTACGACACCGGCGGGTTCTACCAGCAACAGGCGTACATGCAGCCGATCACCGGCCTGCAGTCCGGTGTGGACGGGCCGAACGGCGTCTTCCGCTTCGGCGCCGGCTTCCCGAACCAGACGTTCGACCACACCAACTACTGGGTCGACGTGGTGTGGGCGACGGACCCCGGTCCCGACACCCGTGCGCCGATCCAGAGCGCGTCGTCCCCGGTGACCAACGCCGGTTCCGTCGCGCTGAACACCACGGTGTCCGGCACCTTCGACGAGAACGTGACGCTCGCCTCGGCCCAGGTCACGGTGACAGGGCCGTCGGGCGCGGTCACGGGCACCAAGTCGATCTCGAACGACGCCCGCACGGTCACGTTCACGCCGTCGGCGCCACTGGCGGCGGCCACGGCCTACACCGTCACGATGAGGGCGGCGGACGCGGCGGGAAACCTGTCCACGCAGTCGAACTGGACGTTCACGACAGGCTCGCCGCGCCCGGCGACCTGCCCGTGCACGGTCTGGGACGACTTCGCGGCACCGGCCGTGATCGACTCCGGTGACACGAGCCAGGTCGAGGTCGGCACGAAGGTCCGCTTCGACGGCAAGGGCGAGGTGCTCGGCGTCCGCTTCTACAAGGGCACCGGCAACACCGGCACGCACACCGGCTCGCTGTACACCTCCACGGGTCTGCTGCTCGCGACCGGCACGTTCACCGCGGAGACGACGTCCGGCTGGCAGAAGCTGATGTTCACCTCGCCGGTCCAGGTGCAGGCGAACACGACGTACATCGTCTCGTACAACGCTCCGAACGGCCGGTACTCGGTCACCTCCGGCTACTTCAACGGCCAGGACGCGAGCTACCAGTCGCTGCACGCGTTGCAGAACGGCACGGACGGCGGCAACGGCGTCTACAAGTACGGCACCGGTTTCCCGAACAACTCCTACAACGCCACGAACTACTGGGTCGACGTCATCTACCGCAACGGCCTCAACGGTGACACCACGCCGCCGACGATCACGAACCGCACGCCGGTCGTGAACGCGACGAACGTGGGCCTGCAGAGCGCTCTCACGGCGACGTTCAGCGAGCCGGTCGACCCCGCGTCGGCGCAGATCTGGCTGAAGGACCCGAAGGGCGCCAAGCTGTCCGGCTCGGTGTCGCTGTCCGGCGACCAGAAGACGGTCACCTGGACGCCGTCCGCCAAGCTCGTGTCGGGTACGCAGTACCAGGCGCACGTGGGCATCGCGGACGTCAACGGCATCGCGATGACGGCTGCCGCGGAGTGGAACTTCACGACCACGACCACCGCGACCTGCCCGTGCTCGCTCTTCAGCACGGCGACGGTGCCGGACGAGACGTCCGCGGACGACTCGGGCGCGTACGAGCTGGGCGTGCGGATCACCCCGACCCAGTCGGGCCAGATCACCGGTGTCCGCTTCTACAAGGGAGCCGGCAACACCGGCACGCACACGGGTTCGCTGTGGAACGCGAGCGGTCAGCGCCTCGCGACCGGCACGTTCTCCGGTGAGACCGCGACGGGCTGGCAGACGCTCACCTTCGCGCAGCCGGTGATCGTCAGCTCCGGCCAGACCTACACCGCCTCGTACACGACGACCACCGGGCACTACGCGGTGAACGCCGGGTACTTCGGGACGGGTGCGGTCACCTCCGGTCCGCTGACGGCGCCGCAGGAGACGAACGGCGTGTTCACGCCGGGCAACGGTTTCCCGACCATGACGTACGGCTCCGGCAACTACTGGGTCGACGTGGTCTACCAGCCCAACGCGGACAACGTCGCTCCGGTGGCGCAGTCGCACACGCCGCTGAGCGGCGCGTCGGAGGTGGCCCTGAACTCGGCGGTCACCGTGTCGTTCGACGAGCCCGTGGACCTCAACTCCGCGCAGTTCGACGTCACCGACCCCGGTGGCGCGAAGATCGCCGGCACGCGGTCGCTCTCGCCGGACAGCAGGATGATCACGTTCACGCCTGCCGCTCGTTTCGCGGCGTCCACCGTGTACTCGGTGAGCGCGAAGGCCGCGGACACGTTCGGCAACATGATGGCCAACCCGGTCACGTGGTCGTTCACCGCGACTACCACGCAGACCTGCCCGTGTTCACTGTTCAGCGCCGCGACCGTTCCGACGGTGACCTCGGCTGACGACAACGGCGCGTACGAGCTGGGCGTCAAGTTCACGTCGAGCGCGAACGGGCAGGTCACCGGCGTGAAGTTCTACAAGGGCGCGGGCAACACGGGCACCCACACCGGGTCGCTGTGGTCCGCGGACGGCCAGCGCCTGGCCACCGGCACGTTCTCCGCTGAGACGGAGTCCGGCTGGCAGACGCTGACGTTCTCGCAGCCGGTCGCGATCACGGCCGGTACCGAGTACACGGCCTCGTACACGACCACCACGGGTCACTACGCGGTGAACGCCGGCTACTTCGGCACGGTGACCTCGCCGCCGCTGACCGCCGCACCGTCCGCCGGTGTGTTCACGGCCGGGTCGGGCTTCCCGACCTCGACCTACAACGGTGGCAACTACTGGGTGGACGTGGTGCTCGGGTGACCGCACGGCCACTGCTGTTCATCGGGGCAGGTGGACTCGCTCGCGAGACTCTCGCGGCGGTCCGCCTCCTCCCGGAGACGTGGAACCCCCTCGGGGCGCTCGACGACTCCACCGCCCTGCACGGCACCCTGATCGACGGGGTGCCCGTGCTGGGCGGGCTCGACCTCCTGGCCGATCATCCGGACGCGGCCGTCGTGCTGTGCATCGCGAGTGCGCGACGGTCGCTGGTCCGGCTGAGCGTGGCCAGGAAGCTCGGCCTGCCGGACGCGCGATGGGCGACCATCGTGCATCCGGCGGCGGTGACGTCCGGTGCTTCTGTCGGCGCCGGAACGATCCTGCTCGCGGGTGTCGTCATCACGACGCCGCTTTCCGTTGGACGGCACGTGGTGGCCATGCCCCAGGTGCTGATCACCCACGACGACGAGGTGTCGGACGGCGTCACGTTCGCCGGCCGCGCCTCGCTCGCGGGGTCGGTGCACGTCGGGGAGGCCGCGTACCTCGGACAGGGAGCCATGGTGCGCGAGGGTGTGAAGATCGGCGCCGGTGCCGTGATCGGCATGGGAGCCGTTGTCCTGCAGGACGTTCCGGCAGGAGAAACGTGGGCCGGCGTGCCGGCCCGCCCGTTGCGTGGGGAGAGCGCGTGATCGAGATTCCACTGGTGGACCTGCGTGCCCAGCACGAGCAGGTGGCCGACGAGGTGGCCGACGGCTGGGCCGAGGTGCTCAAGACGACAGCCTTCATCAACGGCCCCCAGGTCGCCCGGTTCGAGTCGGAGTTCGCCGCCTACCAAGAAGTTCCGCACGCCATCGGTGTCGGCAACGGCACCGACGCCATCGAACTGGCGTTGCGCGCGCTGGGCGTCGGCCACGGCGACGAGGTCGTGCTGCCCGCCAACACCTTCATCGCCACGGCCGAGGCCGTCGCCCGTGCCGGCGCGACGCCCGTGCTCGTGGACTGCGTGGACGACACGCTGCTGATCGACGTCTCGCAGGTGTCCTCCGTGGTCACTTCGCGCACCAAGGCCATCGTGCCCGTGCACCTCTACGGCCAGGCCGCCCCGGTCGAACTGCTGCCGCTCGGTCTCCCGGTCGTCGAGGACGCGGCCCAGGCCCAGGGTGCACGCCGCAACGGTGTGGCTGTCGGTGGGTTGGGTGTCGCGGCCGCGACCTCGTTCTACTCCGGCAAGAACCTCGGCGCGTACGGCGACGGCGGCGCGGTGCTGACGACGTCGGACGCCATCGCCGAGTCGGTCCGATTGCTGCGCGAGCACGGTTCGCCGCGCAAGTACGAGCACCCGGTCCTCGGCTTCAACAGCCGCCTCGACACGCTGCAGGCCGTCGTCCTGTCCGCGAAGCTGCGCCGCCTGGAGGGCTGGAACCAGGCCCGCCGCGCCGCGGCCCAGCGCTACACCGAGATGCTCGCCGACGTCCCCGGCGTGCGCACTCCGGTGGTCCTGGACGGCAACCTGCCCGTCTGGCACCTCTACGTCGTGCGCGTGGCCGACCGCGACCGAGTGCTGTCCGCTCTGCACGCCTCGGGCATCGGCGCCGGCATCCACTACCCGACGCCGCTGCACAAGACGGGCGCGTTCGCTCACCTGGACGGCTCGTTCCCGATCGCGGAGACCTCGGCCGCGGAGATCCTGTCGCTGCCGCTGTTCCCCGAGATCACCGAGGCGCAGCAGACCCGCGTCGTCGAGGCGTTGAAGGCAGCGCTCTGATGACGGGCGTCCGCGTGCACCCGCACGGCCTGTGCGAGTCGGACGACGTCGGCGACGGCACGCGCGTGTGGGCGTTCGCCCACGTGCTGCCCGGCGCGCGCATCGGCCGTGACTGCAACATCTGCGACGGCGCGTTCGTCGAGTCGCGCGCGGTGCTGGGCAACAACGTGACGGTCAAGAACGGGACTCTCGTCTTCGACGGCGTCACTTGTGAGGACGACGTGTTCCTCGGGCCGAACGTGTTGTTCACCAACGACCTGCGGCCTCGCGCGCACGTCAAGAAGACCGGCGACGCGTTGGAGACCACGCTGGTACGGCGTGGGGCGACTCTCGGCGCTGGCGCGATTGTCGTGTGCGGCACGGAGATCGGTGAGCACGCGTTCGCCGCGGCCGGCGCGGTGATCACGCGCTCGGTGCCCGCGCACGCGTTCGTGGCGGGCAACCCGGCGGTGGTGAAGGGCTGGGTTTGTGCTTGTGGGGTGAGGCTCTCAGACGATCTGTCGTGCCCCGAGTGCGGGATCCGGCACGAGGAGACCGCGGACGGCCTGAAAGCCGTCTGACAGCCGCCTGAGAACGAACCGAGGCCCCCGCGCGGATTCTGTGCGGGGGCCTCGGCCGTCGACCCGAGAACAACCGCGAACACCGGTACCGTCCCACTAGCTTCGACATGGTCTCGGGGAGGTTGCGAGTGGCGACGTTCAGCGAGATCTCGACGCAGATCGAGCGCGCTTGCGAACTGGCGAGCAAGGCTCGCGAGTTCTTGGAAAGTGCTCGCGAGTCGGCGTCGGACGCGATCACGTTGTTCGTCAACGCGATGGACGGATCGGTCGATCCTGAGGCGGAGACGACTCACGAACAGTGGCAACACGCGCGCAACGAGATCCAGGCTCTTGGCGAACTGCTGGGCGCAGCCATCGCTTCGGCCCGCAGCTATCAAGGTCCGCTGTCGCCACCATCGGCTCGGCTTGGGCAAGCCGTGCCAGCGCCCACTGGCTCACGTGGACAATCCGGGACGTCCTCGATCCCGTCCGAGGTCTCCGCGGAGCGCGCCGACGAGGTGCGCGGGGAACTGTCTCGTCCGGTCAATCCGATGACCGATCCCGGACGCAAGACGCACGGCCGTTGGGTCGGGCCTGACGGCCAGGTTCACGCGATCGTGAGCGGGAAGGACGAGGATTCTCACGCCGCCGGCGAGCTGCTCCAACGCCTCGGCATGCCGGTGCGGAGGATCACGAGATCCTCGCACGTGGCGATGAAGCTCGCCGCACGCATGGTTCGTGATGGCATTCCACACGTCGCGGTTTTCATCCAGCGCACCGTATGAACAGAGACGGCACGCTGTTGAAGAAGCGATACACAGGAGGTGCCCGCCCGCGGTGGCGCTAGAAGCGTGGTTCGACGGCGATGCGGAAGACCCGACGATCGTTCAGACCCCGGATGAGCTGGACGCGGTCCTGGACAAGATCACCGCCTGGCCGTACCCCGGCCAACTTCAGCTCCTCATCGCCGACAGCCCCGGCCATGTGGTTCTGGACGTTGGCCTGGACGGCACCAAGCAACGCGGGTTCTCTTCTACTCGAACCAGCGGCTCCCGGACGCATACGCGAGTCAGGGGAGTGACACGGCGGATTCCGCTCCCATCTACTACTACATGGGATCTGACACCGAGTTTCCCGCCACCGCTGAGATCCCCCTGGCTGACGTCCGCCGCGCTGCACACGAGTACATGAGCACCGGCGGCGGTCGCCCTCACGACATCACCTGGCAGGTTTGGAACGACTAGGCGGGCCCCAGCTGATGAGCCGGCCGAACACCCGCGCGTCACTCTCCAGCTCCAACTCCTCGACGGGCTTGCGGCCGTAGAAGGCCAGCACCAGTTCGCACGCGTTCGTGGCGGGCAACCCGGCTGTACTTAAGGGCTGCTGGGCTTGCGCTTGCGTGTGCGGCTCTCGGATCAGCTCTTTGTCTGGAGTGCGGGATCCGGCTCTGTTTGCTTTTCGGCGCATGTTCGCTGACTCGGCTAACGGAACAACGCCGATGACCGACTCTCATTAGGGCCAGGCGACACGATGACCGCGGCCGTCGCAGACCAAGAGGAGACCGGCATGGGGGCTTCCGCGCAAGCGAAGCGCTATCTCGACAGTGTGAATGAGAACTTGTTCCGGTCCCTGCCGACCCGCGACGCCCAGTTGGATGCGCGCCTGGCCCAGGTAACGGCGGAGTTCGTCGCAGCCCACCTGCCTGGAGGATCTCCCGAGGAATTGGCGAGGTTCGAACAAGGTCTTCTGGACCAGCGACGGTCTCATGGCGAGCCCATCAGCAAGTACGAGGACCTGAACACGTTCTTCATCTTGATGCAGGTAGCGAAGGAATTGGAGGAATACAGCCGAGAAGGCGGGTGGCCGGTTCCGGAACGGCCGCTGCTCGCCACGATGCCCACCGGGCAGATCAACGCCATGACGCTGATCGTGCCGGGTACCGACGAGCACCTGGTGCTGTTTGAGAGGCAACTGTTCCTGTTCGCGCACCTGGCCGCGAAGGCAGTGACCGAGGTGTTGCCCTTCGAGCTGCAAGAAGACGGTTCCGTCAACTTCTCCATCGACGAGAGCCGGGTCGAGGCGAACATCGCCCAGCGTCCCGAGGTCGCAAACCGGTTCGCCGAGATGATTACCGCCTACGTGGCGCGGGGACGGCCCGGCGCTGCGCCGCAATTCGTCCAGGACCGCATTCCCTCGGCGTTGACCGACGTGTTGGTGACCTCGGCCGAGATGTTCGTCCTCGGCCACGAGTACGCGCATATCGCGCTAGGGCACCTCGGTGAGCGCCGACCGGTGTCCCGGTTCAACGGCGCCGAGGACGCAGACCCAGAGGAGATCCACTACAGCCAGATGCAGGAGATCAACGCCGATGTCCGCGGCGTGGAAATGATGATGCGGGTTCGCACGGGGCGCTACGGCACGGCCTTGAGCTACAGCGGTGCCGATCTTTTCTTCAGCATGTCAGACCTGCTTGACCGGTCGGTCAGCCTGCTGCGCCACGGTGAGGAGGACAGGACAAAGTACACGACACATCCATCACCGGCCATCCGTCGTGACACCCTGCGCTACGTCTTGGCCGAGTCCTTGCCCGATGCGGAAGTGGAGTCGGCGCTGCATGTGGCCGTGCAGATTCAGAAGATCACGGAACTGCTGTGGAGCGGGATGCGCGACAAGTTGCTCGCCGCCCATCGCGGCGGCCTGCGCCCGCTGGACGTCTGGAAGGACTAGCCGTACCAGAACAGCCCGACCGCGGCGACGATCAATGCCAGCGTGACGAACGTGAGGACGATCGCGATCCGCAAGTCGCGGACAGCACGGCGGATCCGGGCCCGTTCGACCCGGACGAGTTCGCTCAGCCGTGCCGGCACATCCTCCTCTTTCGGCAGACCGAACGCGGACCTGGAGGCGACGAAGGCGCCGACGGCCGCAGTGATCACGGCGGTGAGCAGCAGGCAGCCGACGACGATGCGGACGGTCAGGCCGAGTCCTGCCACCGAGTCGCGGCCCTTGACCAGGGACACCGTGGTGACGAGGCCCAGCATGGCGGCGAGCGCGGTCCGCCAGCCCGCGGAGGCGGCCCGGACCTCACGCAGTTCCTCGGCGGTCCGGGACCGGACCGCCTCGAACAGCAACCGTTCGGCCGTCTGGGCCACCGGCCCTGGCGTAACCCGGACGGCCACGGCCTACACCCCCCATTCGACGCGTAGTGACCACGTGGCACCGCACCCGGACCTGCCGTCCGGGCGATCCGGGTGTGGCCGGCCGCACCCGCAAGGCACCAGCACCTCACGGACCCGTTGGTCGGCTCCGGCGCGGCGCAGGGCATCCCGCAGAACAGAGGTCGAGGCGAGGCCGGTGTCGTCTACGCCGTCGAGAGTGCGATAGCTGACCACTGGCTCGACGTGCGCCGTCTGGTGACTGCACCGCGGGCAGCGCATCGTCACGAGAATCACCGACGGCTCTGCCTCATCCGGCTCAACCCTCACGGTGGCGATGGCGGCGGCCATCTCGTTCCACTCGGCGCGGTGCTCCTCCGCGTACGCGACGTCGTCGCCGGAATCGTTTGTCACGGAATGATGATGTCACTGCCATGCGCGACCTTCCAGCGACATGGCAAGCACCGATGGGCTTTATTCGGGTTCCCAGGCCATGAGCCGGTCGAAGACGCGCAGGTGGTCGCCCTCGCCCTTCAGGTCGTCCGCGGTCTTGCGGCCGTAGAAGGACAGCACCAGGTCGCTCGCCGTGCCGCTGAACGTCGCGTCGGCCGTGCCCGGGACGTCACCGAGCCGGGCGCCCTCGGCGTCGAGCGTCACGCGCCAGGAGCGGCCCTCGGTGGCGTGGTAGTCGACGATCACGGGTTCGTGCGGCCACGGGGACGTCGTCGCGACGCAGGTCGTCTGGAACTCCTCCACGCCGTCGAGCGCCACCTCGGCCGGCAGCGGTTGTGGGGCGCCGATGGTGAGCTGGGCGTCGTAGGTGTGGACCGCGATCTCCTGGAGCTGGTGGCGGGCGGCGGTGCCGGTGGTCCTCGGCGACTGGAAGTCGCTCCACCACGCCCAGCAGCCGCGGTCCGGGCCGGACTCCTTCAGCGCGTCGATCAGCAACTGCGACGACTCGGTCATCCACGCGACCAGGTCGTCCCGCGGCGCCTCTACCGGAGTGCGGGCCGGGGGAGCGTCGGCCGGGCCCGCGGCGACGATCTCCGCCCACTTGCGGCGGCCGTCGCCCAGGTGCTGGACCAGGTCGTACAGCGTCCAGCCCGGGCAACTCGGCACCGGTGCGTCCAGGTCTGGGGCGGAGGCGATCGCGGTGGTGAAGGCGGCGGTGCGCTCCTCGATCAGTCGCAGCAGGTCGGGGAACGCCAGAGTGTTGTGCACGCCGCTGTCTATCACCGTGGTCCGGCCGTCGCACAGCGATTTTGGGAGCCTGGACGCTCAGCCGGGCTGCGGTGTCGATCCGGGGATTGGGTCCGGTGCGTGCTCCAGCACGATTCCCGGCACGACTTCCTGCTCTGTCTCGGGCCAGGACTGCGGGGCCGGGCCGAAGGCGCGGCGGGCGGCGCGGACGGCCAGGGTGGCGACGGTGGCGTTGGCGGCGCCGCCGATCAGTGCGCCGATACCGAACGGGGCTACTCGGCCGAGCACGATGATTCCCTGCTTGGTGCCGTACTTGGTGACGAAGTTCTTGCCCAGGACTTTGTTGATCTGCTTCAGCGTCGCCATGGGCACCTTGTTGACGAGCTGGCGGCCCCAGTGCTGGCCGGTGCGCTCGGCGACCTTGCCGATGGTCGCCGAGCCGGACTCGCCGAGCAGGATGCCCATCACGAGTGTGCGGCGGCGTTCCACCTCGTCCAGCCGGACGCCGTGGATCTCGGAGACCGAGAGTGCGAACAGGGTGCTCAGTTCCAGCGAGGAGAAGAACTCGCCTGCGGACAGTGCCAGTGCTACGCCGGTGCCCACGGCCGGCGCGGCCGCGGTGGCACCTACCGCGGCCCCCGTACTCGCCAGGGCGCTGACGTACATCTTCTCCAGGGTGCTGATCACCTCCGCTGGTGTCGCGTCCGGGGTGCGCTGGCGGGCGCGGGCGATGTTCTTACGCACCAACGGGGTCTGCAAGCCGATGGCCTTGTCCAACAGGTCCAGGACCCGCTGGCCTCCTCCGCTCGGCGCCGTGACCGGTTCTTCGAGGGGTGCAGAGGTCACACCGAGCTCCTTCGCGCGTGGTGGTCGTCGGTGAGGGTGTCGGACGCCGAAGATCCACCGTTACGCGGACAGGGCGGTGTGGCCGAGGCGGGTCAGGCGACGTCGTGGATCGGGTTTCGGCGTGGTCTTCGGTGGGGGTCCACGAACGCCGGTGGGAGGAAGGTCGGTACGCCGCCGGCCATCTGGAGTTGCCAGTCGGAGTGGTGGACCAGGTCGTGGTGGCGGCGGCAGAGCAGGGTCAGGTTGGCGACGTTGGTCTCGCCGCCGTTGGACCAGTGCTGGACGTGGTGGGCTTCGCAGTGGCTGGGTGGGCGGTCGCAGCCCGGGAAGGTGCAGCCCTTGTCCCTGGCCACCAGGATTCGGCGCAGGCCCGCGTTGATGGTCCTGGTCTTGCGGCCCACGTCGTGGACCTGGGAGCGGGTGCCCAGCAACATGGGGATGACAGCCGCGTCGCAGGCGATCTTGCGGACCTGGTGCATCGGGATCTGCTCGCCGTTGTCCAGGCGGGCGGCGCCGATGCCGGCTCGGAGCTTGTCGTAGTCGAGGGTGACGGTGAGCTGCACGCGTTCGCCGCCGCCGATGTGGTCGTGGCCGGCGCGCATGGCCAAGTTGATCACCTCGCAGAACGCGTCGCCCTCTCGCTCGGGTGCGAAGCGGAGGTCGGCCGGCTCGGGCTTGGCCAGTGGGTCGATCAGTGCGTCGAGCTTCGCGCCTGTCTCGGCGTCCACGTCGGCGAAGAGGTGGTAGCGACCGGCTTTCCACTGGCGGCGGACCACGTTGCGCGGCTGGACCGGCTCGGGGTCTCTCGGCTCTGGGCCGTCCTGGTCGAGGCGGTAGGCCAGTTCCTTGCAGAACGCCTTGGCCGAACGGGGTTCGTGCTGTTGTGCGTAGTCGACGAGGTGGGCTTCGGCTACCGCGGGCAGACTCGCCATCGCTTCGGCCACCACGTCCACGTGGTCCTCGGACAGCTCTCCGGCCGCCATCGCTGCCGCCGCGAGCGGTAGCAACGGCTCCACCGCCGCCCCGCTCGGAGTTACGGTGGGACACAAAGCCTTGGCTTGGCTGAGTTTGCGGCGCGACACCTTGGGGTCCCAGCGCAGCGCGTGCTTGAAGAGTTCGACGAGGTCCTTGTAGCCCAACGACTCTGCCGCACCCTGCTGATCCAGCACACCGACGATTTCCAGCACCTGGAACTGGAGCTGGTGCAGCGCGCGGACCTTTCGCTTGAGCTCGTCGAGAAGCTCAAGCGGGGAGGAGAGCGCGAGGGGCGGCATGCGTTCATCGTGGCATGAACAGGTGTTCGAATTCTATTCCACGATTGGGTGAAAGGCGCAGGTCAGGCGCCCTATGGCGCCGTGCGTGCCGTGTGCGTTGTCTCTCTCTAGATGCGCGACGCGGACACTCCGTTTTCACCCGAACGAGCCGTTCTATGGAGCTACTTCAACGCCTACGGTCCAAGAGCATGACCGCGATCATTTCCACCGCGTACAGCCGGGATCTGGGCGACGAACTGCGCAGGCTGCGCGAGAACAACACCAGCTTCGGAGGCCGTGCGATGGCCGCCCAGCTGGGGTGGGACCCGAGCAAGGTTTCGAACATCGAGACCGGCAAGGCCCGCCCCACCGAGGTCGACCTCGCCCAGTACCTGGCGACGTGCGGGAAGGGCATCGAGTTCCTGCAGGACTTCGGCAACAGGTACCGCCACGCGTTCGACCTCTACTTCGCCCAGGCGCCTGGCAACCTGCGCACGCTCGCCATGGTCGAGTCCATGGCCAAGAAGATCTTCGCCTACGAAATCCTGTCGATACCAGGCCTCCTGCAGACCGAGGCGTACGCACGCGCGCAGTTCGAGGAGGCTGGCAACGTGTCGCCTGAAGACGTCGACAAAGGCGTCAAGCTCCGCATGCTGCGGCAGAGCATTTGGCAGCGGCCGTATCGCCCTCAATGTGTGTTCTACGTGCATGAACTGGCGCTGCGGATGCGTGTCGGCGACGCCAAGGTCATGGAGGATCAGTACCTGCGCCTTCTCTTCAACGCGCATATCCTGCGAGTCGTGCCGGCGACGGTCAAGGGCATTGCGTTCCACTCGAAGTGCACGTTGTTCGAGTTCGGCAAGGTATCGCCGTTGGCCTACACGGAGACCGATCTGGCCAAGGTGTTCGCCCAGGAAGAGGCGGCCGTCGCGTGGAGCAGGAAGCTCTTTGAGCGGCTGGATGCGGTCGCGCTGGATGAGGAACAATCTCGGAGCAAGCTGGCGGAGTACGTCAGCGGACCTCGAGAGGATCTTCATGACCCGCGAACGGACCTGGCGTAAGAGCTCCTACAGCAGCGACACGATCGACAGCGACTGCGTCGAGGTCTCCCTGGCCCAGAACGCGTTGGTGCGGGACTCGAAGAACGCGAACGGTGACGTCCTCGCGTTCTCCGCCCCGGCCTGGCGCAGCCTGCTCAGCTGGCTGGACTGACCTCGGCCGCCTTGCGTGCGGCGGCCTCCTGTCTGGCTATTCGCAGCAACGCGCCGGACACGCCTATCAGCATGAACGTCATGCCGGTCGCGACGCTGAACGCGAGCTCGTCGAACGTGGCGGCGCCCAGTGCGGACGTCAGCATCGCGGCCACCAGGCACATGGCGATCCCGCGCACGCCCTCGTCACGGGACAGCGCCCGGGCCCTCAGTGCCGCGAAGATGGCGCCGAGGAACAGCAGGGCGAAGGCGATCAGGCCCAGGTAGCCGTTCTCGATCATCGTCAGCAGGTACTGGTTGTCGAGGATCGTGTACTTCGAGGGCAGGAACGTGCCGAAGCCCCTGCCCAGCCACGGGTGTTTGGCGATCTCCAGCCACGCGCCGTCGTAGTCCTTGGTGCGGCCCTGGAACGACGGGTCGTCCTCGATGTTGGAGAACATCGAGGTGACCGTGCCGAACAGGCCCGGCACGACGATGGAGGCGCCGCCCAGGAACACCGCGCCGACGCCTAGCAGCGGCAGGCCTCGTTCGCGGGGGAGCAGGATCGCCATCACGATGCCCGTCACCACGAGGCCGATGATCGCCGTGCGGGACAGCGACAGGATCGCCATCAGCGCCAGCAGCGACAGGGCGGTCCACCAGCGGCCGACGGGTTCGCCGCGGTCCTTCGCCTGGAACACGAAGTGCGCGGCGAACGGCACGCCCAGCACGCAGACCAGACCGAACTCGATCGGGTGGTTCACGGTGCCGGCCGGGCGGAAGAAGATGGACCGCGACTCCAGCGCCGAGTAGCCGTTGTCCTGCACGCGCAGGCCCGGCAGCGTGATGTACGACGCGAGGTCGAGGCCCAGGCCGAACTGGAACAGGCCGACGAACGCGCTGACCGTCAGGCAGGCCACCATCACCCGCAGTGCGCGGCTCAGCCTTTCGCCGCTGCGGATCGCGTCGCACACGAAGACCGCGAGCGCCGCCATCGACACGATCCTGATCAACGCCGAGTCCGACACCGACAGCTCGTCGATCGGCAGGTAACGCCGCGTGGCGAGCGCGTACGTCGTCAGGTGCAGGATCACGTAGATCGCGAGGATCGTGCGGACGGCGTTGCGGCCCTTGGCCATGCCGAGGTGGTCGACGAGGTGCGCGGCGAACCACACGATCATGAGGCACATCGCCATGAACAACGCCGGGGGCAGCGTGATCGGGACGAACGCGATCGTGAACCTGGCCGGGACGACGAGCAGCGCCACCATGTAGAAGATGAGGAGAGTGGCGCCGTCGGCTCGCTGGGCGGTCAGTCGTCTTTCGTCGGCCATGCCGGGTTCGGGGGCTTGGGGGCGGCGATGATGACGGTCTTCTGATGCGCGTTCGGCACACCGGGAGTCACGGGCCGCGGCGGGACGGCCCCGTTCCCGTTGGCCGGCGGATTCGGCCGGACCGGGGGGACGGGCGCCGGCGTGGTGTCCTTCTCGGACGGTGCCGGGTCCTTCGCGTCCTTGTCCTTGCCGTCCTTGCGGCGCTTGGCCTTCAGCAGGATCGAGTCGGCGGCGAACGTCGAGGCCAGCGTCAGCAGCAGCAACACGACGGTGGCCGCGCCGACGTACCGGACCTTGCCGCCGATCTTGGCCGAGGCCGTCGTCGGCTTCACCAGCACCTGTGCGGTGATGAACGTCTGTTCGGGCGCGCTCAACGCCTTCTGCTGCGCGGCCAGTTCGGCCACGGTCTTCTCGAGCACCTTGCCGACGAGGCCTTCGGCGGACTCGGCCGAGTCGGCCTCGGTCGTGACGAACAGCAGCGGGCCGCCGACGGGACCGGTGTTGGCGGTGTAGACGGCCGTGGAGCCCTCACCGGCCAGTTCCTCCGCCGTCTTCGGGTCGCCGAGGACCTGGGTGAGGATCTGCGCGGTGGTGGTGAGGCTGCCGTCGAACTGCAGCAGCGGGTTGACCCTGACGACGTCCTCGGGCTTGGTCTTCTCCGAGTACCGGCCGCCGGCCGCGGGGGAGGTGAGGACCAGCACGCCGCTCGACTCGTACCGCGTGGGCACGGTGATGTAGACGGAGAGCGCGAGGACACCGGTGAGCAGCACTGCGGGAAGGGCGATGTACCACCGCCGCCGCAGCACTCGTACGGTTCCCCAGAAGTCCATCAAAATCCCCGATCCGCGGCTCGGTCTTGCGAACGCACTGTTCGCAGGGTATCGCCTGCTTTGAAAATCGGGGTGAGCTGCCAACTGTTACAGGCCGTAGCTGGCGGACGATGAAGGAAGGGAATCCAGGAGGCAGCATGCGTGCAGGACGACTGACCGTGACCATCGCGGCCATTCTCGTGGTCATCGGTGGGACAACGGCTTACGTCGTCACGGCGGCCACCGACGCGAACCGGCCGGCGGGCGCCGAGAAGGTGTCGCAGGCCAAGACCGGCGATCTTCTGTTCGTCGATCTCGCGGGTGGTCAGAACCGGGTCGAGAAGCTCGCCGACGGCGGCGCTCGCACCCCGACGGAGCTGGTCTGCCAGCGGTTCTACGCCGCCGGCGGCACGAGCGTGTGCCTCAAGCTGTCCGGTCCCGGCCCGACCTACTCGGCCGAGGTGAGCCGCGGCGGCAAGCCGGTCAAGACCGTTCCGCTGCCCGGCATCCCGAGCCGCGCGAAGGTCTCGCAGTCCGGGAACGTGGTGTCCTGGACCAGTTTCGTCACGGGCGACTCGTACTCGGTGCCCGGTGGCTTCTCCACCCGCACCGGCTTCTACGACCTGCGCACGGGGGAGACGGCCGAGTCGCTCGAACACTTCGCCGCCACTGTGGAGGGTGTTCCGCACACGGCCAGTGACGTCAACTACTGGGGCCTGACCGTGGCTTCCGATGACAGGACCTTCTACGCGACGCTCGCCAGCGGCGGTTTCACCTGGCTGGTGAAGGGCGACCTTGCGACCAAGTCCGTGACGACGTTGCGCCGTGACGCGGAATGCCCGTCGCTCTCGCCGGACGGCACGAAGGTCGCCTACAAGAAGCGCATCGGCCGTCTCGGACCGTGGGACCTCGCGGTGCTCGACCTCGCGACCGACACGGAGAAGCGCCTGCCCGGCACGGCCGGCATCGACGACCAGGCGACCTGGCTCACGCCCGGCGAGCTCGCGTTCGCCGCGGTGCCCAAGGACGCCAAGCTCCCGGCCGTTCACGTCGTGCCCGCCGACGGCGCGCAGGACGCGAGGGTGCTCATCTCGGACGCCACCTCGCCATCCCCAGTGATGTGAAGCATGCTCTTGCGAGTCATGTGGACAGTTCGCGGCGGAGCACCTTTTCCAGCTCATGTCCTGCCGCATCCCAAGAACGTCCCTCCACACTGGATGCGGCCGCACGGGCGACCGCGCCGAAGTCCGGCGATGTGACCACTTCGGACAGAGCACGCGCCAGTGAGTGCGGGGTGGGTGTCGCGTACCGGACGTGGTCGTTGTCCAGGACTACGCGGTTGAAGTGCGCATCGTTCACCACGGGGACGCATCCGGC
This sequence comes from Lentzea californiensis, assembly GCF_024648825.1. GTDB lineage: Bacteria > Actinomycetota > Actinomycetes > Mycobacteriales > Pseudonocardiaceae > Lentzea > Lentzea californiensis. The sequence continues at coordinate 359,038 of NZ_JANBBE010000007.1, read as the reverse complement.
CGCGAGCATCTCGTGCGGCACGAGCGACACGTTGGTCATCGACAGTGACAACCCGGCGAAGCAACGGTTGTAGATGGCGTTCAGGTCGTCCGGCGTCACCAGGCCGTGGTCGAGGAACTGCGGCCCGAGGTCGCCGATCTTCTCGCCGTAGACGTGGATCTTGAGGTCGGGGTGCTTCTCGGCGAAGACCTCCAGCGCGAGCACGCCGAGTTCGAACGCCCTGCGCGGTGCCTTGCGCCGCGCGTAGAAGACGATGCCGTCGCGCTCCTCGTCGCCGAGCCGGTACCTGTCGGCGTCGCAACCGAAGTCGAAGTGGTCGGCCGGCATGCCGTGCTCGTCGCGGACCTTGTCGGCGAGGAACCGGCCGGCGGTGAAGCCGTGCATGCCCATCCGGTACGTGTTCTCCGCCAGCGCGTAGAGGCCGCCGGACGGGTAGAACCACGGTTCGTAGTCCTGCACGAGGTAGAACCTCTTGCCCGCGCAGGGGTCGTTGAACGCCGGGTACGCGGTGATCCACGCCGTGGCGAACACCGCGTGGGCGTCCGCCATCCCGTCCGTCACGTCGTGGATCGAGCCCTTGAAGAACGGGAACGCCGCGCGGATGCCCGGTTCGAGGTCGGCGACCGTGTTGCCGAACGTGTCGTACAGGTAGAGCCGGCACTCGTGCCCGAGCGACTCGAGGTGCCGGATGAGCCGGAACATCGTGGTGTGGCCGCCGGAGCCCTTCGACGGGGGAGTGGTGACCCAGTTGACGACGAGCCTGCCGTCCGCGGGGATCGGCGGGACCACCACGGGCTTGCGCGTCTCGACGTCGGCCTTGCGGACGTCGTTGAGCCGCACGGGCATTTCCTCGCCTTCGGCGCCGAGCCTGCGGGTCGCGGCGGTCAGCAGCCGGACGCCGAGCCCTCGCGCGCCCTGCTCGCGGACGATCTTCGTGACCTGCCTCAGTCGCCTCACGCGTCGGCCCTCTTCTTCAGCACCGCAACGATTTCGTGTCTCATCGGGAACACCACCAGCGCGTAGGCGAGACACGACAGCGCGCCGCCGACGAGGATCTGCAGCACCTCGCTGTCGATCATGTTCCGGACCGCGATCACGACGGCGACCATGACGACGCCGCCCAGGAACGGCCGCAGCAGCCTGGTGCCCAGCGCGCCGGCACGGATGCCGTAGGGCTTGAAGGTGATCAGGTAGGCGGGCGTGATGATCAGCACCGCCACGATCACGTGTGCCGCCGCGACACCCCGGATGCCGTCGAGATGCGCGCCCAGCGCCAGCAACGGCACCAGCGCGCCCAGCCAGACCACGTGGATCACGAGGATCGCTCGCGACCGTCCCGCCGACGCGAGGAAGTCGTAGCCGAGCTCGAGGGCGACCCGGACGGCGCCGAGCAGCACCAGCAACGCCAGAGCGGCGGCCGCGGGAGCCCAGCGCTCGCCGTAGACGACGCGGATGAGCGGTTCGGCCAAGGCGGCCAGCAGCACGCAGGCGGGCACCGTGACGAGCGCCAGGAGGCCCAGAGCACGTCCGAACGATCTCTGGAACAGCTCGGGATCCTCGCGGACCTTCGAGAACGCGGCCAGCGACACGCTGCGGACCGGGGCGCTGAACGCCGCCACCGGCCAGCTCGCGAGGTTGAACGCCAGCAGGTAGAAGCCCAGCGGGATGGTGCCGAGCATCGCGCCGACGATGATGTAGTCGACGTTCATCACGCCCAGGATCAGCAGGCTCGACCCGGCCAGCGGCAGGCCGAACGCGAGCAGTTCCTTGGCCTGCAACCGATTCCAGCCGGGGCGGAACCTCTCCTTGGTGAGCCAGAACATGATGACCGCGGCCGAGAGGTTCTGCGCGATCCGCTGCCACGCGAGGCTCCACGCGCCGAAGCCCATGAACGCCAGCACGACCGCGACGGCCGTGCCCGCGACGAACGCGGCGGTGTCGGCGTAGAACTTGTGGTCCTGCCGGAAGTTGCGCTGCATCAACGCGCCGGGCACCGCCGTCGCGCCGGCGATGACCAGGGCGATCGACATGAGCTGGATGATCCCGGCGGCTTCCGGGGCGTCCATGGCGTTGGAGAACCAGGGCGCGCCGAGCACGCAGATCAACGCCAGCAGACTGCCGGACGCGAGGGACAGCGTCGTGACGGTCGGCGCCATCTCGTCGATCGGGCCGTTGTGGCGGACCAGCGCGGCGCTGACGCCGAGTTCGGAGACGCTCAGCACGATGTTGAGCACGACCAGGGCGACCGCGAACACACCGAACTGCTCGGGTGCGATCAGGCGGGCCAGCAGGATGCTGATGCCGACCGCGGAGAGGCGTTGCAGGAGCGAGTTGATCGCACTCCAGCGGATCGCCGAGGAGACCTTGCCCTCGAGCTGACCCGCGTCCTCCTGCGTCGTCACCACTCGCCCCGCCACTTCCACCGCTGCGTCCCGACGAACAACTTCGCCCTCTTGTAGGCGTGCGGCGCGAGGAAGAGTTGCGTGCGGCTCAGAAAAGAGGAGCTGAACTTCTGGCGTCGCAACAGAGCGCGATGCTCCGGTAGCTCTTCGAGGTCCGGGTAGGTCTCGCGGGCGAAGTCGAGGAGTTCCTTCTCCGTGCCGTCGAGCTGGTCGCGGTCGTGCAGCCGGACCGCCCGCCAGAGCGCGTCGGCCGCGATCGCCTTGTGCGCCAGCGTCTTGAGCCGCACGGGCAGGTTCGGGTTCTGCTCCAGCACGAGGTCGAACACGTCACGGCGCTGCTCCAGGTCGGCGAACACCGACTTGAACGTCGTGCGCATCATCGAGTTCTCGTGCACCCGGTAGTACGCGCCGGGCCTGCCGCTGACGTAGCCGATGTCGGACACGGCCGCGATGCGCAGCCACATCTCCAGGTCGCCGGCGTGCGGCAGGTCGGAGCGGTAGCCGCCGACCTTCTGCTGGACCTTGGTGCGCACCACGACCTCCGGCGAGGAGATCACGTTGCGGCTGCTGCGGAAGCGGTTCTCGATCCACTCCTCGCCCCGCCAGACCTTCGACCTGACCGGGAGCTGAGTGACCCTCGGCAACGCGTTGTGGTCGCTGTAGTAGACGACGCGGCCGTAGACCATGCCCACTTCGGGGTTCTGCTCGAAGACCTCGGCCGCGCGTTGCAACGCTCCCGGCGCCAGCAGGTCGTCCGCGGACAGCAGCACCGTGTAGTCGGCGGTCGCCCAGTCCAGCAGGCCCTCGTTGTACGTGGCGATGTGCCCTCTGTTCACCTCGTGCCGGTAGCCCTCGACGCGCTTGTCCGCGGCCATCAGTTCGGCCATCACCTCAGGCGTGTTGTCCGACGACGTGTCGTCGATCACAAGCACCCGCACGTCGACACCGGGCTGGTCGAGGACGCTGCGGACGCAAGCCGGCAGGAAGTGGGCGTAGTTGTAACAGGGGATCACGACGTCCACTGTGGGAAGCGTTGGCACAACCTGAGTATCGGTACCGCCCGGCATTCGTTAGCGCCGCAACGTTTTGGTCTCATCAGGCGATGTAGGCGGTGACCGGAGTAAGGGGAGTCATGGCCGACCACGTCATCCTGACGCGCTTCAACCTGCCTTCGAAGGGGGCCGAGAGTTACGTCCGGGCAAAGGAAGGATGGCTGACCGAGCGCGTTGCGCTGTTCGAGCGGTACTGCCTGCCATCGGTGCTCGCGCAGACGGACGAACGGACGCGTTGGCTCATCTATTTCGACCCCGAATCACCGCAATGGCTCAAAGACAGAATCGCCTCACACGGTGACGCGTACACGCCCGTTTACCGTCCGGAAGTGTCGCGGGAAGAACTGAGGTCGGACATCCGGTCACTTTTCTCCCAGACCGGCTCCGAGCTGATCACCACGAACCTGGACAACGACGACGGCCTCGCGGCCGACTTCGTGGAACGCCTCTGCGAGGCTCCCCGGCCCACGACCACAGCGGCGTACTACCTGGTCAACGGCCTGATCAAGTCTCCTGGCGGGCTCTACCACCGGGTCGACCGGCACAACGCGTTCGTCTCGGTCCGCGAGTCCTGGGACGCACCGGTGACGTGCTGGGCGCACTGGCACAACCACATGCACCTGCACTTCCCCGTGGTGGAACTGGGCGGGGCGCCGGGCTGGCTGCAGGTCGTGCACGGCGGCAACGTGTCGAACCGCACACGCGGCCGGCTCGTCTCGCCCGAGCCCTACAAGGCGGCGTTCGGGGACTCGCTGGACGACGTGTCCGCGCCGGGCACGATCGCCGTGGCGCAGGACCGCCTGGTGGATCAGCCGGTCCGGTTCCTGCGCGACTCGGGGCGGGTGGCCGCCAAGAACGCGGCCATGAGGGTCCTCGGCAAGGGTGGCTTCGAGAAGATCAAACAGAAGCTGGCTGCTCGCGGTTGATTCCCGCTTGTCTCTCTCAGGAGCGCTTTTCTCGTGAGAGAGACAAGCGCTGCTCTTCAGATCCTCCTAGATGCGCAGCAGCGATGAGCGTCACGGTGAGTGCTGCCAGCGCCACCGTGATGCTCGTCCCGAAGCTCGAGAACTGCAGCAGGAGTCCAAAGGCGACGGACGAGACCAAACGGCCCAGCGCCTGCCCGGTCTGCACGACCGAAAGCCCTGACGCGCGCAGCGACTCCGGCGCCGTCTCGCTCACCTTGGCCGACAGCACGCCGTCCGTCGCCGCGTAGAACAGGCCGTGCAGCAGCAGCGCCGCGATCGCGACCCCCATGCCGCCCTCGGGGATGAACAGCAGCGCGTACACGCCGAGCAACAGCGCGTGGCCCGTGAGGAACATCCGCCAGCGTCCCACCCGGTCCGACAACTTTCCGAGCGGTGCGGCGGCGGCGAGGAAGACGACCGCGGTGCCGAGCGGCAGCAGCGGCAGCCAGCCGAGCGGGATGTTCGTGGCCTTCTGCACCAGCACGTAGACGAACGCGTCCGACACCGTCGCGAGGCCCAGCATCCCGGCGGAGATGGTGGTCCGGCGGAACTGCCGGTCGGTGAGCAGGTTCAGCCCTGCCCGGAACGACGGCCGCGGTCCCTTCGGCTTCTTGTCGGCCGGCGTGTCGCGCACGAACGCGATGAGCACGATCAGGCCGATGACCGCGAACGCCGCCGACACCGCGAAGATCGGCCCCGGCACGGTCCCGATCTGGATGAGGAGCAGGAACGTGATGAGCGGGCCGAGCAGCGCGCCGAACGTGTCCATGCTCCGGTGCACGCCGAACGCCGCCCCGAGCCGATCTTCCGGCGTGGCCAGGGAGATCATCGCGTCACGAGGCGCGGTCCGGATGCCCTTGCCCGCGCGGTCGGCCGCCATCAGCGCGCCGATGCCGAACGGCGAGGCGCCGACCAGCGGGAAGAACACCTTGGTCGCGGCCGACAGCCCGTACCCGGCGGCCGCGACGGCCTTCGGCTTGCGGAACTTGTCGGAGACGCTGCCGCCGACCAGGCGCAGCACCGCCGTGGCACCGGTGTAGATGCCGTCCAGCAGGCCGAACTGCGCGTAGCCCAGGTTCAGCGTGAACAACAGGTACACCGGCAGGAACGCGGTGATCATCTCCGCGGAGACGTCGGTCAGCAGGCTGACCGTGCCGAGCGCGAACACCGTGCCCGGCAACCGCTTGCGGAAGTCGGTCTTGGACGGGCGGGAGGAGGCGACGTACATCGGTCACCCACCCGCCCCGGAGAGGAAATCCCTGTTCATGAACCGTCCTACCAGCTGAGCGTTTGGTGCCACACCTCTAGGGACAACAGCGTCCAGATGCGCGGCTGCTCGTTGCGGTCACCCGAGTCGTGGTCGTCGAGCAGTGAACGCACTGCCGCGCGGTCGAAGGTCTTGCCCACGAACGACGTGGGCCCGGTCAGCAGGTCGTAGGCCATGTCGCGCAGGCCGTCGCGGAACCAGGCGTCGAGCGGCACCTTGAAGCCGGACTTCGGCCGGTCGACGATGTCGGCCGGCAGGTGCTGGCGCGCCACCTCCTTCACGACCCACTTGGTCGTGCCGCCGCGGACCTTCACGTTGCTGGGCAGCGAGAACGCCAGCTCGGCCACGCGGTGGTCGAGGAACGGCGGGCGGAGCTCCAGCGAGGCGGCCATCGACATGCGGTCGCCGCGCTCGAGGAGGTTGTCGGCGAGCCAGGTGTGCGAGTCGGCGTAGAGCATGCGCCGCAACGCGTCCCCGCGTCCGTTCTCGTACGGCGCCAGCACGGACCGGGTGGCGGGACCGCCCAGCAGCGCTGCCCGTTCGGACACCGTGAACGGGGCGAACCAGCCGCGCATGCGTTCGGCGTAGGACGGTTCGGAGATGGCGCGCAGAGCGACGCCCAGCCGTGCCTTGGAGGCGGGCAGGGCCTTCTCCAGGCGCTTCAACGCGAACGAGGGCGCCATGCCGGCGAGCCGGGTGGCCGCGGCGAAGCGGTACTTGGGGTAGCCGCCGAACAGCTCGTCGCTGCCCTCGCCCGACAGCACGACCTTCACGTCCCTGCGGGCCAGCTCGGCCAGCCGGAACACGGCCACGTCGGCGGGTTCGGAGAGCGGCGCGTCGCGGTGCCAGGAGAGCTTGGCCCAGCTGTCGCGGAAGTCGTCGGCGGTGACGATGACGTTGTGGTGCCGGCTGCCGACGAGCCCGGCGACCTTCTCGGCGTGGTGGATCTCGTCCACGCGCGGGTCGCCGAAGCCCGCGGAGAACGTGTGCAGCTCCGCGTCACCCCGTTCCCGCGCCACCAGAGCCGTGATGAGTGACGAGTCGACGCCGCCGGACAGGTAGGCGCCGACCGGCACGTCCGCGACCAGGGCGTCGCGCACGGACGCGGTGAGCGCCTCGTCCACGAGCCGCACGGCCTCCTCGGGCGTGACCTGCCGGATCTGCGACTCCCGCGGCAGCTCCCAGTACGCCTCGGTGCGCACCTCGCCCTTGGCCGTCACGACCAGGTGGTGGCCCTGCGGCACCTTCCGCACGCCTCGGACCAGCGTGTGCGGCGCGGGCACCGAACGGTGCGCCAGGTAGTCGTGCAGCGACTCGTGGTCGACCTCGGCCGCGCCGATCGCGGGCAGCAGCGCCTTGATCTCGGACGCGAACGCGAACATCTTCGAGTCCGCGTAGTAGTACAGCGGCAGGATGCCCAGCCGGTCGCGGAACAGGTGCGTCTCGCCGGTGTGGGCGTCGTGGATCGCGTAGGCGAACTGGCCGCGCAGCTTGGCGACCGCGGACGGCCCGTGCTGTTCGTACAGCGCCAGCAGGACCTCGGTGTCGCCGTTCGTGCGGAACGGGTAGGACAGCTCCGTGCGCAGCTGCCGGTAGTTCAGGATCTCGCCGTTGAACGCGATCGTCGTCGTGCCGGACGCGCCCGCCATCGGTTGCGGCGACCCGGCCAGGTCGATGATCGACAGCCGGGTGTGCGCGAAGCCGATCGAGCCGTCGGACCAGAACCCGTTGTCGTCGGGGCCGCGGTGGTGCAGCCGTTTCGCCATCTCGGCGAGTACCTCGCGCGAGACGGGGGCGCCGTCGAACCGTCTGATGCCTGCGATACCGCACATGTCCTAGCGCTCCCCGGAAGAGGACTTTTCGGCGATCTGCATGAGTTCCCGGGCACGGGAGTCCCACGACGAGGCCAGCACGGCCGCACGGCGTTCGGCCGGGGTCTTCAGGCCGCCGTCCTTGAGCGTGAGCCGAATCTGGTCGATGAAGTCGGCCTCGCCGTGGGCGATCCGGATGACGTCGCCGTAGCGCCCGACCTCGGGGAAGTCCGTCGACACGACGGCCAGGCCCAGGGCCAGGTACTCCTTCATCTTGATCGGGTTCGCGTGCTTGATCCAGTCGTTGTCCAGCCACGGCATCAGCGCCACGTCGAACCCGGAGCCGTAGCCGGGGATCTGGTCGTAGGACCGGAAGTCGAGCCAGTGCACGTTGGGGTACTTCTCGTAGCGCTCCATCGAGCAGGTCGCGTCACCGATCAGCACGACCGACGCCTCGGGGAACTCCTGCGCGACCTTCTCGATCAGGTCGAAGTCCACGAGGTAGTCGTCGAGGCTGCCGAAGAACCCGATGCGCGGGCCCGGGATGCCCGCGATGTCCGCGGGAAGTTCGGTGCGGCGGGTGAAGTGGCCGACGTCCACGCCGTGGTCGAGGAAGTGCGCGCGGTTTCCCGTCAGCGCTGACTCCTCTTCCTGGAGCGCGCGGCTCACGTACAGCACGGTGTCCGAATTGGACAGCAGCTGGTTCTCCAGCGCGGCGATCGTGCCCTGGTCGGCCTCGGGGAACGCCGAGTGCCGGTCGGAGCGGTTGAAGATCAGGCCCTTGGTCTTCATGGGCTTCACGACGTCCCACGCGGTGGGGATCGTGGCGACGACGACCGGCGTGCCCATCCGCAGGAAGAAGCAGACCGCCCTCACCTGGGTGCGGACCAGGACCGAGTTGAGCTTGCGCAGCCACGGCTTGCCGTAGAACGGCAGGGGAGCGGGCGTCATCACGTAGAAGTTCGGCGTGTCCTCGATGGGACGGCGCACGAGCTTCGCGACGCTCATGGCCTTGCGGAAGATCCGGCGCAGGAACTGCGTGCTCTTGCCGGGCGACGGCATCCGCAGGCCGATGCTGTTGACCAGCAACACCTTGCGGTGCTTGGCGACGCGGCGCAGCAGCTGGAAGTCCGAGTGGGCGCGGTTGTGGTACCACCAGTCCTGCGCGGAGAAGCACAGGTAGCTGGGGCCCTCGGAGGCCACTTCCTCCGGCCAGCGGCGCATGCGGAAAAGCCCCTTCAACGCGGTGCGGTGCTTCGGCGAACGCGCGCGAAGCCCTTCGTTCACGACCATGGCGAGCCACATGGAGGACGCGGCGAAACGCCCGTGCAGTTCGCGGTGCAGGCGGACCTTGTTCGAGGTGAGCATCGACCACAGCCGCGCGTTCGTGGAAACCTCGCCGCCGATGTGCGTGACCACCGCGCGCGGCTCGAACCAGACGCCGCCGGCCCGCATCATGTACTCGGTCTCCTCCGAATAGAGGAAGTAGCGTTCGTCCAAAAGGCCGTGCTTCTCGATGACCTCGCGCTTGACCAGCCACGCGCAACCCGTGGCCCAATGGGCGGCGTGCGCACCCTGGTAGGCCTTGGCATCGGTGACGGTCTCACCCAGGCCGATCCGGCCGGCCCTGGTGCCGCCGATGAGGGCTTCCGCGAGGGCGCCGGTGGCGGTCGGCTTGCGGCGCAGCGAGTAGGAGAGCGCGCCGCTCTCGTCGACCAGGCGAGGCACGACGATCGGCTTGCCGGCGGCGCGCAGTGATTCCACGGCTCCTGGGTGCAACCGGATGTCGGCATTCAGGATCAGGACGTCGTGACCTTCGGCTGCTTTGACGCCCAAATTCACGCCGGCGGCGTATCCGCCGTTGACCGGACTGCGCAGAATTTCCACGCCGGGTCGAGTGGCGGCCGCCACAGTGCCATCGGTCGAGGCGTTGTCGACGACGATCACCCTCACGTCGTCCGGCACCGAGTCCAGGCATCCCGCGATGACCTGTTCGCTCTGGTAAGTGACGATGACCACCGCGACAGGTGACCGCTCCACAACCGCTCCTCGCATTTGGGTCTCTTCGCGCTACATCGAGTGCTTTGCAACCTCCGTTACGAGAATCGGCGAAGGTGTAACCGTTTTGCCCTCGGAAACGAGAACCAGAGCGTGACGTCATCGCCTCACGTGTTGATCATCGTGCAGAACCTCCCCGTACCGCTGGACCGCCGGGTGTGGCTGGAATGCCGTGCCCTGACCAACGCCGGGTACGAGGTTTCGGTGATCTGCCCCAAGGGTCCGGGTGATCCCGCTTACCAACTCCTCGACGGAGTGCACATCTACAAGTACGCTCCGCCGCCCCAGGCCGAGGGCGCGCTGGGCTATGCGTGGGAGTTCCTGTACTGCTGGGTGCGCACGGCGTTGCTGAGCGTCAAGGTGCGTGCCCGCAGGCGGTTCGACGTCATGCAGGCGTGCAACCCGCCGGACACGTACTGGGCCCTGGCGCTGCTGTGGCGTCTCGGCGGCGTGAAGTTCGTCTTCGACCACCACGACCTCAACCCCGAGGTCTTCCTGTCGCGCTTCGGCGAGCCCGAGGGTGTCGCGGGCAAGGCGCAGTACCGGATCCTGAAGTGGCTGGAGCGCCGCACGTTCCGCACGGCCGACCGGGTGACGTCGACCAACACCTCGTACCAGAAGATCGCTTGGACGCGCGGCGACGTGCCGCCCGAGCACACCACTGTCGTGCGCTCCGGCCCGGACACCACCGTGATGCGGCCTGTCGAGGGCGTGGACGAGCTCCGACGCGGCGGCAAACATCTGGTGGCGTATCTCGGAATCATGGGACCGCAGGACGGCGTCGACGGGGTCCTCGAAGTCGCACGGAGAGTTGTCTTCGACCACGGCCGCACCGACGTCAGGTTCGCGCTGCTGGGCTTCGGAGACTGCCTCGAAGACCTGAAGAAGCAGGCCACGGCCTGGAAGCTCGATCCGTACGTCGAGTTCACGGGACGTGTCGGGCCCGAACAGATCAGCCGCTACCTGTCGACCTCGTCGGTCGGACTGGGCCCGGATCCGTTGTCGCCTTTGAACGACGTGTCCACTATGAACAAGACCATGGAGTACATGGCCTACGCGCTGCCGGTCGTCACGTACCGGTTGCAGGAGACCGTGGTGTCCGCCGGCGAGTGCGCCGTGTTCGTCGAGCCGGGTGACGTCGAGGCGTTCACGACGTCGCTGCTCGACCTGCTCGACGACGCCGAACGCCGTGCGCGCCTCGGCTTCGAGGGCCGGCGCCGCTGCGAGGCGGAGCTGGACTGGCGTCCGCAGGCCGAGAACTACGTGGCGGTGTTCGACGGGCTCACCGGTTTCGCCTCGCGCGGCCCGTTCCCCGACGGCAGGCCCGAGCTCGGCGCGGGCACCGACCAGTGGGGCAACAAGTTGATCGACGTGAGCGACGACGCCGCGCTCCGCGCGTTCGCCGTGAACCGAACGGGAGAATGATGTTCGTCAGAAGGATCGCTGTCGTCGGCACCGGCTACGTCGGTCTGACCACCGGTGCCTGTCTCGCCTCGCTGGGCCACCGCGTGGTGTGCGCGGACGTCGATGCGGGCAAGGTCGAGCGCCTTTCGCGCGGTGAGGTCGACATCCTCGAACCGCGTCTGGCCGAACTGGTGGCCGAGGGTCTGGCCTCAGGTCGCCTCTCGTTCGTGCTCGGCGCGTCGGCCGCGGTGGCCGACGCCGAGGTCGTGTTCCTCTGCGTGCCCACGCCCATGGGCGTCGGCGGCATCGCGGACCTCGCGGCCGTCGAGTCCGTTGTGGACGAGACGCGTGACCTGCTGCCGTCCGGCACCGTGATCGTCAACAAGTCGACCGTGCCGGTCGGCACGTCGATCCGCACCGCCGAACTGCTGCGCCGTGACGACGTCGCCGTCGTCTCGAACCCCGAGTTCCTGCGCGAGGGCTCAGCCGTGCACGACTTCCTGAACCCGGACCGCATCGTCGTCGGCTGCGACCAGCAGGACGCCGCCGAGCGCGTCGCCGCCCTGTACGCACGCCTCGGCGCGCCCACGGTCCTGACCGACGCGGCCTCGGCCGAGATGGTCAAGTACGCGGCGAACTGCTTCCTCGCCATGAAGCTCTCGTACGTCAACGCGGTCGCGGAGCTGTGCGAGCGCCTCGGCGCGAACATCACCGACGTCACCGAGGGCATGGGCTACGACAAGCGCATCGGCCAGGCGTTCCTGAACCCCGGCCCCGGCTGGGGCGGCTCGTGCCTGCCCAAGGACACGCACGCGATGCTCCAGGTCGCGGACGCCGCCGACTTCGAGTTCCGCCTGCTGCGCGCCACGATCGACACCAACGAGCGCCAGCGCCAGCGGATGGTCGAGAAAGTCCGCCTGGCCGTCACCGGCAAGCGCGGCGGCTCGCTGTCCCACGTGCGCCTCGGCCTGCTGGGCCTGACGTTCAAGGCCGGCACCGACGACCTGCGCGACTCCCCGGCCCTGGCCGTGGCCGCGCTGCTGAAGCAGGCGGGCGCGGAGCTCGTCGGCTACGACCCGGCGCTCACCGGCGGCACGGACCTCGGCCCGGTGTCCGTTGTGGACGATCCGTACCAGGCGGCCAAGGACGTCGACGCGCTCGTCGTGCTGACCGAGTGGCCGGAGTTCCGCTCGCTCGACTGGGCGCGCCTGGCCGAGACCGTGCGGCAGCCCGTGGTCGTCGACACCCGGAACATCCTGGACCCGGACGTCATCCGCCGGGCTGGCCTGACCTGCACGTCGCTGGGCCGCCGATAGTCCACTTGAGACGCTCTTCGGGGCGTTCGCCGTTCACGGCGAACGCCCCTTTGCTCACCACCGAGGCAGATCCGGCCCGTGGTGCGTGATGCCGGCGAAGAGGTCGGTCTCCGGCAACGGCGCGTTCGTGGTGTCGATGGCGCGGATGTAGGACTCGGCCGCGAACCGCTGCTGTGCCGTCAGCTTCCCGATCAGCGACTGGCTTTCGTAGCAGTGCAACGCCTTGCGCTTCACGTCGGCCACCGCTGACGTGTCGATCGTGGTCGTGGCGAGGCTGTCGTGCGCTTCCAGGTACAGCTTCGCCGGAATGCCGGTCTCCTTGACCGCGTGCTGCGCGACGCGTGCCGCGTGGACGTGATCGCGGTGCTGGTGCGGGTTGTGGTGGTCGTGCGTGACGACGACCTGAGGCCGGAAGTGCTCGATCAGCGCGGCCACCCGTCCCGCCGCGGTCTCGACGGGGATCGAGCAGAAGGCACCGGGCGGAACCTGACCCGTCTCGCCGGAGTCGTGATATCCCAACAGTTCCAGGTCTGTGATGCCGAGCACGTCGCACGCCGCGTTGAGCTGCGACCTGCGCCGTGCCGCCACCGCCTGCGGGTGGTGGTTGAGCTCGCCGGGCTTGACGCCGCCGGGCATGTCGCCCAGCTCGCCGCCCGTACACGTGACGAGGACGATCCGCACGCCCTGGCGGGCGTAGTGGGCCAGGATTCCTCCGGTCGACCGCGACTCGTCGTCGGGGTGAGCGTGGACGGCCATCAAGGTTCTCGGTCCATCGAACTGCACGCGGGGAAGTTACCTCGAAACTATTGTCTTGCCGGTGACCGACTTGCCGTCTGGCCTGAAGCCGCACGAACTCGCACAACACCTGCGCGGGCAGATCGAACGCGGGCACGCGTACGCCCGCGCGCGCAAGCAGCGGTTCAGGTGGAAGTCCGTAACTGTCCGACTGACCACTTTGGTGCTTTCGGCGGTGTCGACGATCATCCTCGGACTGCAGAACCTCGACCCCTGGACGGGCACGGCGTTCGCGCTGGTGGCGGTGGTGACCGTGGTGTCCGCTTTGGAGCCGTTCTTCGCGTGGCGCTCGTTGTGGGTGCTGATGGAGGAGGCCAGCTACAAGTTCCACCGGCTGGAGGACGACCTCTCGTACTACGTGGCGTCCACTCCTGCCGACGAGGTGGATCCGGAGCGCGTGCGGGAGATGTTCGAGCGCTACCAGGAGATCTGGGACTCGCTGAGCGGCCGGTGGCTGAAGTTCCGCGACAACGGCTGAGCGGGTGCCGTGGCCGGTAGAGTCGATCTCCGCTGTCCCAGGATCAGGGGGTTCTCATGTCGGACGCTTGGGCTTTGCTGATACCCGTCACCGCTCTCGTGGTGATCGTGCTCGGTGGGATCGCCGTGATGAAGCTGCAGAAGGCCTTGTTCGGCGCGCTGGGCACACGCACGTCGGACGCGGCACCCGGCGGCGGCCCTTTTTCCGGGTTCCAGCAGTCGCCGCACGAGAGCCGGGAGGACTTCGTGCGAAGGCACTGGCAGCGCCCCGGCGTGGTGGCCGACGGCGTGACCCTGGTCGATCTCTACGACCGCATCCGGGCCCTCGAGGAGCGCCTCGCCGAGGCCGAGCGCCGTTCCGCCTGACTGAGCCCGCGCCCCGCCCGCGCCGCCGGCGGGGGCTCGGCGGCGAAGGCGGTCACGGGACTACGGGGTGGGCGCGGGCTTGCCCTTGGCGTCCGGCGCGGCGGCGTCATGCAGGAAGTTGTCCTGCCACACCGCCCACTTGTGGGAGGCGCCCTTCTGGCTCACGTACGCCGCGCCCCACCCGGTGCCGGTGAAGCGGTTGTTGATGGACTTCATGTTGCGGCCGTAGACGTTGTCGAAGCCCGACTCCAGGCCGAGCTGGTAACCGCCGCCCTCCAGCAGGTTGCCCTCGACGGTGACGTTGTCGATGTCACCGCCGTAGGTCTGGATGAACAGGGCGCCGGTGTCGTTGCCGGTGGAGCAGTCGATGCGGTTGTTGCGGAACGTCAGGGTGCGGCCCGCGTTCTTGTCGAGCGGGAAGTCGCGGACGGTGGCGCCGTCGTTGTGCGACTCGCCGTCCGAGCGCAGGCCGCGGACGTAGTTGCCCTCGGCGAGGGCGCTCAGCGAGCTGCCGGTGTTGAAGAAGCAGATGCCGGAGCCCATGCCGCTGATGTAGTTGCGCTGCAGGGTGCCGACGCCGAGGAACGCGCAGGAGCCCGCGATGGTCTTGGCCGGGAGGGCCGAGCCGTCGATGTTCGAGTCGCGGATGGTGACGGGGGCGCCCGTCACCTGGCAGGAGTTGCTGCCGCACGGCCCGTTCGTCGTGATCAGCGGAGCCGTCTCACCGAGGTTCTTCGGGCGGATGCAGGACTTCTCGACGGTGATGTTGCCCGCGAACAGCGTCAGGGCCTGCTCGATGCGCTTGCCGGAGATCACGGTGCCGGCGGCGGGGGCGCCGGGTCCGGTGTAGAGCGGCAGGGAGTCGCAGTTCAGGCCGTGCGCGGCGAGACCGGTGTTGCCCTGGGTGAGCTTCCAGCCGGGGGAGCCGGAGGGGGCGGGGTTGTTGGCCGGGGGCTTCACCGGGCCGTTGGTGGCGGACTTCGTGGTCGAGCTGGGTGCCGCCGAGCTGCTAGGGGCGGCGGAGGAACTGCTGGGGGCGCTGCTCGAGGTGGCGCTGGTGCTGCTGTCCGCCACGGGTGTCGGTTGGGCCGCCTTGGTCGGGGAGCAGGCGGCCAGCACGATGACACCACCGGTCAGCAGTACGGCCAATCTCAGTCTCACGGCTGGTTCTACCTCCACGCGTGTTCACGACGGGGGACCGTGAACTCGCTAATTGTGTCGTCGGCCGTTGCGGAATGTGTACAGAACTCGCGCGACGGA
Organism: Lentzea californiensis; assembly: GCF_024648825.1. Taxonomy (GTDB): domain Bacteria; phylum Actinomycetota; class Actinomycetes; order Mycobacteriales; family Pseudonocardiaceae; genus Lentzea; species Lentzea californiensis. Next base: position 343,865 of record NZ_JANBBE010000007.1, on the reverse strand, counting down.
GTTTCGTACGGGGCCGTTGAACGGTCAGCACACTGCACGGGACGACGGGTGGAGTCAAGCGGATCTCCTTGTGGCGCAACATCATCTTCCGCCTGGAAGGGAATGTTCGCTCCGCTTGAGCAGGTAGATCACGGTTTTATCACCGAGCCATATGAATTTTTGATGTGTGAGATCAGCGACCGAGGAAAGACGCGCGGCCCGGACCGTCCGTGAGGAAGCTGTGCACAGCGCGTGGCAGGTCCTCGGTCTCGAACAACGCCGACGCGATCGTCGTGACGTGAGCGTCGGCCTCCGGGACGCCACCGTTCTCGAAATGCGCGAGCACCTGTTTGGTCGCGAAGTGCGCCTGCGTCGGACCGGCCGCGAGCGACAGGGCGAACTGTTCCGCCGCGAGCGCGAAACCCTCGTCCGGAAACACCCGGTTGACGACGTTCCAGCGTTCCAGCGTCGCCGCGTCGTAAAGATCACCGGTCATCACGAACTCCTTCGCGCGGCCCACGCCCGCCCGTGCCGCCAGCCGCTGCGTGCCGCCCATCGTCGGCGTCAGGCCCACGACCTTCTCGACCAGCCCGAAACGCGCCGACGACGCGGCCAGGATCAGGTCGCACGCCACCGCCAGCTCGAAAGCCCAGGTCAGGCACAGCGCGTGCGCGGCGAAGACGGTCGGGATCGGCAATGCGGCGAGGCGCTGAGGCAGCAGCAGCATGCGGTCGAACAGTTGCTGCGCCTCCTCGCGGTACTCCTGCGCGGCGAACAGCGACACGTCCACGCCGCCCGACACGACCCGGCCCGAGGCGTTGACCAGCAACGCCCGCGCGTCTCCCAGCTCGTCCAGGGCCTCGTGGAACTCCGCGTCGAGGTCGAGGGAGTAGAGGTTGAGCGGCGGCGCGTCGATCGTGATGATCGCGAGCTCGTCGCGGCGGGTCAGGTGGATCTTCACAGGTGGCTCACAACCAATCGCGGCGCTTGAACATCAGGTACAGGAAGTAGGAGAGGCCGAAGATACCCAGCGTGGCGACCCAGACGCCCCACTTCTGCTCGAAGCCGGGGTACGGGACGTTCATGCCGTAGTAACCCGAGATCGCCGTCGGCACCGCGATGATCGCGGCCCAGCTGGTGACCTTCTTCATGATCGAGTTGAGCCGGTTTCCCTGCACGGCGACCTCGGCCTCGCGCAGGTTCGTGATCAGCTCCCGCATCGACTCGGTCAGCTCGGCCGTGAACAGCGTGTGGTCCTTCACGTCCAGGTAGTACGGCATCATCACGTCGTCCACGAGGTCGTGCTCACGGTGCAACAGCGACCCGAGCACCTCACGCATCGGCAGCGCGACACGCCTGAGCTGCACCAGGGCACGCCTGAGCTGCAACGCCCTGCGTCCGACGTGCGGCTTCTCCTCGTAGATGTGGTCTTCCAGGGCCTCGATGTCGTCGTCGAGGGCCTGTGCGGCGGCGTAGTGGCTGTCCGCGACGTCGTCGAGCAGCCCGTGCAGCAGGAACCCGACGCCCGACGAGGCCAGCTGCGGCGCGCTGTCCCACCGCCGCTCGACGCCCTCCAGGACGTAGTCCTCACTCTCGCGCACCGTCACGAGCGCATTCCGCGCCACGAACACGTCGACTTCGCACGCCTTGATCTCGTGCTTGTCGTACCGGACCGCGTACACGGAAAGGAACAGGTGAGTGGGATAGCGGTCGACCTTCGGGCGCTGCCGCTCGGAGAACGCGTCCTCGATCGCGAGCGCGTGCAACCCCAGTTCGTCGCGCAGCAGACCTATCTCGTCTTCGGACGGCGCGCAGAGGTCGAACCACACGACGGCGGAGTGATCTTCGAGACGCCCGGCCACCTCCGCGACGGGGAAGTCCCTGTCCACGAGTTCGCCGTTGCGGTACAAGCGGGTCCTGCCCATGGGTGACAACCATACGTAGATCTACTCAGATGTGAGGTTTCAGCCCGAGTTCCCGCTACCCTCGATCCGGTGAAGGTGGACCAACCACAGCGCATCGGGGACTACCTGCTCTTGGGCAGGCTTGGCCGTGGTGCCATGGGAACGGTCTACCTGGGGCAAGGCAGCGACGGACGCCAGGTCGCGGTCAAGGTCGCGCGCGCCGAGCTCGCCGACGACCCGCGTTTCCGCGAGCGGTTCCGCCGCGAGGTGCAGATGGCCCGTGCGGTCGGTAGCGCCGGCACGGCGGCGGTCGTGGACGCCGACACGCGTGCGCCCCGGCCGTGGATGGCCACGGAGTACGTGCCCGGCCCGACGCTCCAGGAGGCCATCGAACGGCACGGTCCGTTGCCGGAGCACCATTTGAGACGCCTCGCCGAAGGTCTGGCCGAGGCGCTCACCGCCATTCACCGGGCGGGTCTGGTGCACCGCGACCTCAAGCCGTCCAACGTGCTCCTCGGAGCCGACGGACCCCGCGTCATCGACTTCGGCATCTCGCGCGCGATGGAGCACACGGCGCTGACGGAGACCGGCATGGTCTTCGGCACGCCCGGCTTCCTCTCGCCCGAGCAGATCACCGGCCAGGACGTCGCGTCCCCGAGCGACGTCTTCGCCCTCGGTGCCGTGCTGGTCTACGCGGCGACGGGCAGGGGCCCGTTCGGCGAGGGCCCGACCGCGACGCTGCTCTACAAGGCCGCCCACGGCGAGCCGGACATCGACGGCGTGCCCAAGCCGCTGCGGCCGCTGGTGCAGAAGTGCATGCACCGCGACCCGGCCAAGCGCCCGGAACCGGCCGAGGTGACGCGCCTGCTGTCCCAGGTCGTCACGCCGAAGGCGCCGACCAGCAAGATGCCCGCCCCGATGACGCCGGCCGCCGCGACGTTCTCGACGTCGCGGTTCGTGCCGATGGCGTGGGGTGGCCTGAACCTCGCCGTGGCGCTGCTCGCCGCCGCGATCGCCGACCCGGCCGCGCAGGCGAACGGTGCCACCCAGCTGCTGGCGCTGGCCGCGTTCTGCGTGCTCATCGTGCGCGCCGTGCGGTACTTCAGCGCCGCCGCGCGCCGCAAGGTCGTGATCGAGATCAGCCGAGAGGGCATCGCCACGACGCGCAACGGCAAGTTCCACCAGTACTGGTGGTACGAGCTCGCACGGGTGCGCGTCGTGCCGCACAAGAAACGGCCGTGGGTCGTCGTCTGGCTGAAGGACCCGGCGCCGCGCCGCTTCTTCGGCGCGCACCACGGCGGTGTGCGGGTGTTCCCGATCGCCCACGAGCGCACCAGGAGGCGGCGCGAGCGCGACGTCGCCGAGCTGCGCGCCGCCCTGGCCTGGTACCTGCCGCGGAGCTACGACGGCCGCTGATCGGTCCACTCGTAGGTGATGGTGACCGAGGTCGTCACCGTGTCCGCCGGGATCCGCGGGTCGTTCGACCCGCGCTCCTCCATGCCGGTGACCTGGCCGGTCGCCGGGTCGACGGCGAACGTCCTGGCGCCGCCGTCGGTCGTCACCTTCCCGTTGTCCCAGCGGATCTGGGGCGACTCGGCGATCCGGCGGTACAGCGCGGCCTTCTCCTCGTTCGTGGTGAACGGCGAGAGCATCGCGGCCACGGCGTCCTCCAGCCTCCGCTTCGGCTCGGTGCTCAGCGGCTGCCCGGCGGTCTCCTCCTTGCACGGGGTGCTCGCGCAGAACGACTCCCACAGCGAAGGGTTGCGGGAGTAGTTGGTGAAGTCCTCGACGGGGCGCCGCGCGCCCGCGACCGGCCGCTGGCCGCCGGTCGGCCTGCGGTAGATCACGACCATCTCGTCGGCGGCGGTGGGCAGCCACACGACGTACTCGAACTCGATCGCCGAGGACGCGTACGGGTCGCCCACTCCCATCACGTGCCAGATGCGGTAGGTGATGCGCTGGTACTTCGCCGCCGGCTGCTGCGCCACCTCCAGCAGCGTGGCGGCCTCCTGCAACGAGGCCGCGGGCTTCACCGGCAGCGTCGCGGGCGCGTCCCGCGAGACCGGCCGCAGCAGCACCACGAGCCCGGTGATCATCACCACCGCCACGGCCGCCGCCGCGATGCCGACCCACCGTCGTGAGCGGGAACGCGGCTTCTCGGCGAACAGCTGCTCGCGCAACCGGGCCAGCCGCACGTCGTCGCTCGCCCGCACGGGGTACAGCTCGGCGAGGTCGTCGTCCAGCACGTCACGCATGTTCCACTTCCTTCAGCTTCGCGCGCAGGCGGTGCAGACGGGACCGCGCGGTGCCGGGGTTGAGGTCGAGTGCTTCCGCGGTCTCCTGCACGCTCAGGCCGGCCAGCGACACGAGCAGCACCAGGTCGCGGTCGGTCTGGGACATCCGGGCCAGCTCGCGGGCGATCCGGCGCAGGTGCGCGCGGGAGTCGACGCGGGTGACGACCGTGTGCTCCAGCGACTCGGCGACACCGAGGTCGACGCCGTACCGCTCGGAGGTGCGCAGCAGGCGGTTCTCGCGCTTGGCGTGCCCGCGCAACAGGTTCGTGGCGATGCCGTAGAGCCAGCCGACCACACTGCCCTTCTCCGGGTCGTAGCCCTCCTCGCCGCGCATGGCGGCCAGGAAGGTCTCGCTGACGAGGTCGTCGGCCACGTCGGCGCCCACCCGCCGCGCCAGATACCGGTGCAACGGGTGGGCGTGCTCGTCGAACAGCTCCGCGAACATCACGCCCCCAGTTGGCTTCTCGCGGCACCGGTGTTGCAGTGACCTGAATCACAGTGGACGGCCTTTCGATGATGGTCCCATGACCAACTGGACCGTGACGGCCACCGCCGCCGCGCAGTCGCCGCTCAACCGCGAGTACAACGCGGAGATGATCAGCCGCTACTGGGGCAGGCCGGCGAACGACGCCGAGATCGACGCGTACGAACGCGACGAGCAGGACCACGACGTGCCGGTGTTCCTCGTCGTGTCGCGCGATGGCAACGATGTCGGCTGTCTGGGCATGCGCTTCCTCGACGACGGTGTCGGTGAGCTGACCCGGATGTTCGTCCGCGCGCCGTTCCGCGGACAGGGTGCCGCGTCGGCGCTGCTCGCCGCGATGGAGGCCGAGGCGAAGGCGCGCGGCATCACGACGTTGCGGCTCGACACCCGCAAAGATCTCGTGGAGGCGAGGAGTCTCTACGCCAAGCACGGCTTCGCGGAGATTGCTCCGTACAACGCAGCCGAGTACTCCGACCACTGGTTCGAGAAACGGCTAACGTCCGCTCGCCCGGTCGCGATGTCCTGAAGGGTCGGGATGACTCGCAGGAGGCATTGAAATGCGGTTGCGTCCACTGGTGATGGCGGTTGCCGTCACCTCGGCACTGGTGGTGACCCCGGCCCAGGCGGCACCCGCCGGCCGGGTCCTGGGGTACGTCGCCAACAACGGCGGCGGGGTGTCGGTGATCGACACGGCCACGAACGCGGTGTCCACGACGATCGCCGACGGCGGCGGCGGTTCGCCGTACATGGCGGCGGTCGCGTTCGACGGAACTCGCGGCTACGTGACGAACTCCGTGCAGAACACGCTGACGGTCATCGACACGCCGACCAACACGGTCGACAAGTCCATTCCCGTCGGGACCCAGCCCGCGGGCGTCGCGGTCGCCCCCGGTGGCGGCTTCGTCTACGTCACCAACTACCTGGGCGGCACGGTGTCCGTGGTCGACACGGCCACGCTGACGGTCACCGCGACCGTCTCGGTCGGCTCGAACGCCGACGGTGTCGTCGTCACGAAGGACGGTTCGGCCGTCTACGTCACGCACGACCTTCCAGGGCCGGGCAAGGTCTCGGTCATCGACACGACGTCCAACACCGTCGTCGCCACGATCGGCGTCGGCAACGCGGCGACCGCCATCGCGGCCTCGGCGGACGGCAAGCGGATGTACGTGGTCAACAAGGGTTCGGACAGCGTCTCCGCCATCGACGTCGCCTCGCGCACCGTCGTCGGCACCGCGTCCGTCGGCTTCACGCCGCACGGCATCGCGCTGACGCCGGACGGCACCCGCGCGTACGTCACGAACAGCGAGTTCGACTCGGTGTCCGTCGTGGACCTCACGACGATGGCCGAACTGCAGAAGATCTTCGTCGGCGACCGCCCGATCAGCGTGGCGCTCACGCCGGACGGCGCGAGCGCCTACGTCACGAACTTCAACAGCAACTCGGTGTCGATCATCGACACGGCGTCGAACACGGTCACCGGCACCCTCGCCGTGGGCCAGCACCCGGTGGGCATCGCGATCAACTTCGTGCCGCCCGCCACGTCGAAGCTCGTGGGCGGGTCCGCCCAGCTGCAGTTGCGGCTCCTCGGTTTCACGGTCCGCTCGCTCGACGCGACGCTGACCGACAAGCACACCGGGGTGCCGGTCGCCGGCCAGCAGGTCGTCTTCCGCACGGTGAAGGGCAACCCGCTCTGCACCGCGACGACCAACTCGTACGGCAAGGCCACCTGTGACGCGCAAGTGTCACTGCTGGTCGGTCTCTCCACGCTGCTGCAAGGCTTCACGGCCTCGTACGCGGGCAACAACGAGCACGGCGGTGCCTCTTCGCACGGGCACATCGCATTGCTCTAGTGGTGTGGCAGTGGTGGTGGGCCTAGGCCGCCATCGGCACGTCGAACCGGAGCGCGTCCACGTAGTCCGCACAGGACTGCCTGGACGCGACTCCGTGGACGACCTGCCAGCCGGCGGGCACCTGGAGCACCGCGGGCCAGATCGAGTACTGGCCCGTCGGGCTGACCAGCACCAGGAACATGGTGTGAGCCTGTGCGAACGGGGAAGTCATGCTCCCAGAGTGACCTGCGACACCTATGGTTCGGCTATCTCCCCGCTCAAGCTCACCCGACCGCGCGGTTCCCGATCTCGGCCCGCGTGTGATTACGTGGTGCACGTGACTGTGGAACAGGTGGTCCTCCTGGCCGAGGACGGTTCGGCCATCGGCGTCGAGGACAAAGCAGTGGTGCACCACGCGGAAACCCCGCTGCACCTGGCGTTCTCCAGCTACGTCTTCGACTCGGCGGGCAACACCGTGCTCACCCGCCGCGCGCTGCACAAGAAGACCTTCCCCGGTCTGTGGACGAACACCTGCTGCGGCCACCCCCTCCCGGAGGAGGACATGGCCCAGGCCGTGCTGCGGCGCCTGCGCGACGAGCTCGGCATGAAGGTCTCCGAGCCCGAACTGCTGCTGCCGGCCTTCCGCTACCGCGCGGAGATGGACGGCGTCGTCGAGAACGAGATGTGCCCGGTGTTCCGCGTGCTGTCCGACGACGAGCCGGTCCCCAACCCCGACGAGGTCGACTCGACCGAGCGGGTTCCGTGGAGCGAGTTCGCTGCGAGCGTGCTGGACGGCACCCGCGAGATCTCCCCTTGGTCGCGTCTGCAGGTCGCCGCACTCGTGGAACTCGGGCCCGATCCGCTGGCGTGGCCGGTCGCGGACCGGGCCGGGCTCCCTAAAGCCGTGCGGCTCGCCTCACCACTCCAGTGATCCGCCGTTCTGGTACTCGATGACCCTGGTCTCGAAGAAGTTCTTCTCCTTCTTCAGGTCCATCATCTCCGACATCCACGGGAACGGGTTCTCGGCCGGCTCCCACACCGGCTCCAGGCCGAGCTGTGCGCACCGGCGGTTCGTGATGAACCGCATGTACTGCTCGCACAGCTCGGCGTTGAGACCGAGGATGCCGTTCGGCATGGTGTCGCGGCCGTAGGCGATCTCCAGCTCGCACCCCTCCGCGAGCATGGTCCGCACCTCCTCCTGGAACGCGTCGTTCCACAGGTGCGGGTTCTCAATCTTGATCTGGTTGATCGCGTCGATGCCGAAGTTCAGGTGGATCGACTCGTCGCGCAGGATGTACTGGTACTGCTCGGCGACGCCGACCATCTTGTTGCGGCGGCCGAGCGACAGGATCTGCGCGAACCCGGTGTAGAACCACATGCCCTCGAAGACCACGTAGAACGCGACGAGGTCCTTGAGGAACGCCTGGTCCGTCTCGGGCGTACCGGTCCTGAACGCGGGGTCCTCCAGGTGTTGCGTGAACTGCAGCGCCCACACCGCCTTGTCCGTGATGGACGGGATCTCCCGGTACATGTTGAACAGCTCGCCGTCGTCGAGGCCGAGCGACTCGCAGACGTACTGGAACGTGTGGGTGTGCACGGCCTCCTCGAAGGCCTGCCGCAGCAGGTACTGGCGGCACTCGGGGTTCGTGAGGTGGCGGTACACCGCGAGCACGATGTTGTTGGCCACCAGTGACTCGCTGGTCGCGAAGAAGCCCAGGTTGCGCTTGATCATCAGCCGTTCGTCGTCGGTGAGACCGTCCTTCGACTTCCACAGGCCGATGTCGGCCTGCATGGAGACCTCGGTCGGCATCCACGCGTTGTTGCAGCCGGCCAGGTACTTCTCCCACGCCCAGTGGTACTTCAGCGGCAGCAGCTGGTTGACGTCGGCGCGACAGTTGATCATCGCCTTGTCGTCGACGGAGACGCGCGCGGCGCCTGCCTCGATCAGGTCCTCGGTCATTGGCAGGCCTCGCACTCGGGGTCGGTGATGGAGCAGTTCGGGTCGGCGGCGGAGGGGGAGACGGCGTTGAGCTTGCCGTCGGTGCCCTGCAACGTGGACTTCTCCACGTGCGTCGCGCTCTGCGTGCGCAGGTAGTACGTGGTCTTGAGGCCGCGCAGCCACGCCAGCTGGTAGAGCTCGTCGAGCTTGCGGCCGCTCGGCTGGGAGAGGTACAGGTTCAGCGACTGCGCCTGGTCGATCCACTTCTGCCTGCGTGAACCGGCCTCGACCAGCCACGAGCTGTCGACCTCGAACGCCGTGGCGTACAGGGCCTTCAGGTACGGCGGCACCCGGTCGATCGCGCCGAGGCTGCCGTCGTGCAGCTTCAGGTCCGACACCATCCGCTCGTCCCACAGCCCGCGCTGCTCGAGCGCCCGCACCAGGTGGGGGTTGACCACGGTGAAGTCACCGGACATGTTCGACTTCACGTACAGGTTGCGGTACAGCGGCTCGATCGACTGGTTGACACCGGTGATGTTCGCGATGGTCGCGGTCGGCGCGATCGCCATCACGTTCGAGTTCCGCATGCCCTCGCGGGCCATCGCCCTGACCGGCGCCCAGTCCATCGTGGACTCGCGGTTCTGCTCCAGCTCACCCCCGGCGCGCGTGGCGGCCAGGATCTCGATCGAGTCGATCGGCAGGATCCCCCTGCTCCACAACGATCCCTCGAACGACGCGTAGGCGCCGCGTTCCCGCGCCAGCTCCGCGCTCGCGGAGATCGCGTAGTAGCTGATCTCCTCCATGCTGCGGTCGGCGAACTCGACGGCCTCCTTCGACGCCATCGGCGTGCCGAGAGTGAACAGCGCATCCTGGAAACCCATCAGCCCCAGGCCCACGGGCCGGTGCTTCAGGTTGGAGTTCCTGGCTTCCGGGATCGTGTAGTAGTTCACGTCGATCACGTTGTCGAGCATGCGCACCGCCGTGCGCACGGTCTTCTCGAGCCGCGCGTGGTCGATGCCGTCCACTGTCACGTGCCGCGCGAGGTTGACACTGCCGAGGTTGCAGACCGCGACCTCGTCGACCGCCGTGTTCAGGGTGATCTCGGTGCACAGGTTGGACGAGTGCACGACACCGCTGTGCTGCTGCGGCGAACGCAGGTTGCACGGGTCCTTGAACGTGATCCACGGGTGGCCGGTCTCGAACAGCATGGTCAGCATGCGCCGCCACAGGTCGACGGCCCGCACCCGGCGGAAGACCTTGATCTCGCCGTTGTCGGCCATCTCCTCGTACGCGCGGTACTTCGCCGCGAACTCGCTGCCGAAGGCGTCGTGCAGGTCCGGCACCTCGTCGGGCGAGAACAGCGTCCACTGGCCGTTCGCGCGCACGCGGCGGATGAACTCGTCCGGCACCCAGTTCGCGGTGTTCATGTCGTGGGTGCGGCGGCGTTCGTCGCCGGTGTTCTTGCGCAGGTCGAGGAACTCCTCGACGTCGATGTGCCAGGTCTCCAGGTAGGCGCAGACAGCGCCCTTGCGGCGCCCGCCCTGGTTCACGGCCACCGCGGTGTCGTTCGCGACCTTGAGGAACGGCACGACGCCCTGCGACTTGCCGTTGGTGCCCTTGATGTGCGCGCCGATGCCGCGCACCGGGGTCCAGTCGTTGCCGAGGCCGCCGGCGAACTTGGAGAGCAGCGCGTTGTTGCTGATGCCGTGGAAGATGGCGGCGAGGTCGTCGTCCACGGTTGTGAGGAAGCACGACGAGAGCTGTGGGCGCGTGGTGCCCGAGTTGAACAGGGTCGGCGTCGAGCACATGAAGTCGAAGCTCGACAGCAGCTCGTAGAACTCGATCGCGCGGGCGTTCCTGTCGTCCTCCTCGAGGGCCAGGCCCATCGCGACGCGCATGAAGAACGCCTGCGGCAGCTCGTAGCGGCGGTCGTCGTGGTGCAGGAAGTAGCGGTCGTAGAGCGTCTGCATGCCCAGGAACTGGAAGTTCAGGTCGCGGGACGCGTCGAGCGCGGCGCCGAGCCCGGCCAGGTCGAAGTCGGCGAGGCGCGGGTCGAGCTGACCGAGTTCGATGCCGTGGCGGACGAACTGCGCGAAGTACTCCGGGTAGCGCTCGGTCATCTCGGCGTGCGACAGGGGGATTCCGCAGGCCTCGGTGCGGAGTTTGTCCAGCAGCAACCGGGCGCTGACGTAGGAGTAGTCCGGGTCGTGCTCGACCATCGTGCGGGCGGCCATGATCGGCGCGAGCGCGAGCTCGGCGTCGGTGATGCCGTCGTAGAGGGTCCGCTTGGTCTCGGCCAGAACCGCCTCGGCCGACGCGTGGGGCAGGTCGGCGCAGGCTTCGTCGATGACCACTGAAAGGCGGTCGGGCACGCTCTCTCCTCCGAGATCGGCCCGAGGAAACGCGTGCGCGCACCAGCGGTCGCCACCACTGGTGCACACAGCCGCCCTCCCTCGGGGCACCGTGTCGTGCGCGCAGGCTTGCGCGCACACCAATGGCAGGTCTTCGGACTCGTGGGCGTACCTCTGGCGCCTACCGGCCGTCGCTTCCCAGGTCTCGCGACCCAGTGCTTCGTTGACGGCTTTCGTTCCCACTCACCGCTGCGGGGCAGTCCCGGATTCCCACCGGGTTCCCTCTTGCCTCACCGGCCCGGTTGATCCGAGCCCGTGAACCACTAGCGCGGCAGATACTACATGTGGTGGTGAAGTCTGGATCACCACCCAATATGCGCGTGTCGTGGGCTAGGGTCGAGAACGTGGATGATCTTCGGCCTCGGGTCGTCATCGGTGCTCTGGTCAGCGCGGGGCTCGCTTCGGCGTCCCTTCTCGCCGGGGCGGCGGCACCCGTGACGAGCGGTGTCCTGGCCGTCGCGGCGGTGCTGGTGATGATCACGACCCGGCGATCAGGGCCACCCCGAGAGTGATCATCACGGCGGCGATCAGGCCGTCCAGCACCCGCCACGCGCGGGGCTTCGCGAACAACGGGCTGAGCAGCCGCGCGCCGAACCCGAGCGCGACGAACCAGGTGATGCTCGCCGTCACCGCGCCGATCCCGAACAGCCAGCGGCCGGCCGCGATCGAGCCGAGGAGCACCAGCGTGTCGAGGTAGACGTGCGGGTTGAGCCACGTCAGCGCGAGCGCCGTCAGCACGGGCCGGCTGCTCGTCTCCGTTCCGGCGTTCAACGCCGAGGGCCTGAACGCCCTGCGCGCCGCCAGGAACCCGTATCCCAGCAGGAAGATCCCGCCCAGGACCGCGGCGACCGTGATGGCCTGTGGGAACTTCTTCACGATCACGCCGAAGCCGGCGACGCCCACCGCGACCAGGATCGCGTCCGAGAGGGCGCACACGGCGACGACCCTCACGACCGCTTGCCGGCGAAGTCCTTGCCGCAGCACGAAAGCGTTCTGCGCGCCGATCGCGACGATCAGGGTCATCATGGTGCCGAAGCCGAGCAGCAGGTCAGTCACGGGTTCCACGGTATTTACGCGGTCTTGATGAAACCAGCTAAAGATTCTTAAGTACCATTAGCCGCTGTGATGGATCTCGACCTGGTGCGGACGCTGCTCGCGGTCGTCGACGCGGGCACGTTCGACGCGGCGGCCACCGCGCTGCACGTCACGCCTTCCGCTGTCTCGCAACGCATCAAGGCCCTGGAACAACGGACGGGCCGCGTGCTGCTGGTGCGGGCGCGCCCGGTGCGGCTGACGCCGTCGGGCGAGGTGATCGTCCGCTACGGTCGCCAACTGCTCGCCCTGGACCAGGACCTCGACGCGGCACTCGGCGAGGACGCGGTCGCGCGGGTGCCCATCGCGGTGAACGCCGACTCGCTCGCCACGTGGTTCCTGCCCGCGCTGCAACGGGTGTCACCTGACCTGCGGATCTCCTTCGACCTCCATCGTGAGGACCAGGACCACACGACGGCGTTGCTGCGGCAGGGTCTGGTGATGGCGGCGGTGACGTCCTCGCGCGAGCCGGTGGCGGGCTGCTCGGTGACCAAGCTGGGCGAGATCCGTTACGCGGCAATGGCTTCGGAGTCGTTTCTGGAGCGTCACGAGGACGGTCCGCCGAAGTCGTGGCTGCCGGACGCGCCGGTCGTCGTGTTCGACCGCAACGACGACCTGCAGGACCGTTTCGTGCGCACGCTGACCCGTGGTCGCGGCGCCTCGGACCACCGCCACTACGTGCCGTCGTCCGAGGTGTACGTCCGGGCGATCGTGGCGGGCCTCGGCTGGGGAATGGTTCCACCGCAACAACTCCAGGACGGCCTCGTCGACCTCGTGCCGGGCCGCACCATCTCCGTGCCGCTGTACTGGCAGCAGTGGAAGCTCGACTCGCCGGCGCTGACCGCGGTGGCCGAGGCGGTCGCGGCCGAGGCGGGCGTGGCGCTGCGGTAGGAGTTAGCCTCGACGCCATGACCGGCGAGCCGATGAACCTCAACGGGAAGACCGCAGTCATCTACGGCGGTGCGGGCAACGTGGGCGGCGCGATCGCCGCCGCGTTCACCGAGGCCGGCGCCAGGGTGCACCTGGCCGGCCGCACGGAGGCGACGCTCAAGGCGAAAGCCGCCGAGCTCGGCGCCGAGTACGCCGTGGTCGACGCGCTCGACGAGCAGGCGGTGGACCGGCACGCCGCCGCGTTCGAACGGATCGACATCTCCGTCAACGTCACCACCGACGACGACGTCCAGGGCACGCCGATGGTCGAGATGAGCGTCGACGACTACCTGAGTCCCGTCGTGTCGGCGGTCCGGTCGAAGTTCCTCACGGCCAGGGCGGCGGCCCGGCACATGATCCGGCAGCGTTCCGGCGTCATCCTGTTCTTCGGCGGCACCGGTGAGCCGTCGGCGCACCGGAAGTGGCAGCTCGGCGGTCTGCTCGCGGCGTTCGACGCCGTGGAGTCGATGCGGCGCCAGCTCGCGGCCGAGCTCGGCCCGCGCGGCGTGCGGGTGGTGACCCTGCAGACCGGAGGCATCCCCGAGTCGGTGCCGGCGGAGCACCGGGCGCCCATCGAGGAGGACATCGTCGGCGACACGCTGCTCGGGCGGGCGGCGACGCTCGGCGACGTGGGGCGGACGGCGGTGTTCGCTGCCTCGGACTGGGGGCGCGCGATCACGGGAGCGCAGGTCAACATCACGTGCGGGAGCGTCTTCGGCTGATCCTGTCAGGTGCGACCTGTCGGGTTCCTGAACCCAGGAACCCCGCGCGTTCGCCGGGACGTTGTCCGTTACGTGCTCCTACCTCGCCTGGCCGCCATCGGCGGTTCGCTCGCCGTCGTCGCGACGATCACCATGGTCGGTCTGCTGGACCTGACCGCCGGTTCGCTGCGGCGCACGATCAGCGAGTACGCCCTGGGCGACTACCGCCTGGTCTTCGACGTCGCCGTGGTGCTGCTGGCCGTCGGATCGCTCGCGATCCTCGGCGTGCTGGCGCACAAGGGGCTGACGAGGTGGTGGTCCGGCGGCTCGATCGCGCTCGCCCTGTGGTCGGCCGGCCTGTTCCTCGTGGTGGTGTTCCCGAAGACGAACTGGGCCATGGGCACCAACGAGCTCAGCGGCAGCATCCACCGGTTCGGCAGCATGCTCGCGTTCGTCAGCCTGCCGATCGCCGTCATCCTGCTCGCGCGGCCGTGGCTGCGGGACCACGTGTGGGGGAAACACGCGCGGTGGACGATGGCGTCCGGTTTGTTGAGCGTTGTCGCATTCATGCCGATCTTGTACGCCATTGTGCTGGGCATGGTGTCCGACGTTCGGTGGTGGCGCGTGTTCCCGTTGGGCTACATAGAGAGGATCTTGCTCATCGCCGAGGTGGGCGCTGTGCTCGTGGTCGGGCTGTGGGCCGTCGCGGCAAGTAGGGTTGCGCCATGGCGAGTTGGGGAGACCTCGCGGATTACGTCCGCGCCACGTACGACGTCATCCACGACGAGGGCGAGGAACTGAGGATCCTCTGCACCTTCGGAGACGTGGAGGAGGACGAGGACGACCGCACGCAGGTCGTGATCATCGTCCGGGAAGTGCTCGACAAGATGCACGAGTGGGTGCAGATCGCGTCCCCGTGCGGGTTGGCCAAGGACGTCGACCTGCGGGCGGTGCTGGCGGAGGTCGGCAACTCCACCGTCGCGTGCGGCCTCGCGATCATGGGGGAGCACGTCGTGGTGCGGCACTCGCTGCCGCTCAAGGACCTCGACATCCACGAGTTCACCGACCCGCTCCAGCTGCTCGCCGGTACCGCGGACACGCTGGAGGAGCAGTTCTGGGGCGGAGACGGTTACTGATGTTCGACCTGACCCCGGCGGCGGACCGGCTCGCGGGCCTCGTGCGCACCGTGACGGACGGCGACCTGAAGGCGCCGACCCCGTGCCCCGGCTACACCGTCGGCGACCTGCTCGACCACGTGAACGGCCTGTCCGTCGCGTTCACGATGGCGGCGCTGAAGACCCCGCTGGAAGGCGCGGGTTCCGGCGACGCGTCCCGGCTGCCGCTCGACTTCCGCGAGTCCGTTCCACAGCGGCTGGCAGAACTCGCGAAGGCGACCGGGCAGCCGTTCGAGGTCGAGGAGGACCTGCTCCAGGTCGTCCACGGCAACGTGTCGTCGATCGGCCCGGACGACCGGGACGGCTCGCTCTTCGGAGCCGCGGTGGAGGTCGGCTCGAACGCGCCTCTGCTCGACCGTGTCCTGGGACTCAGCGGACGCGATCCCGGGTGGGCCTAGGTTAGGCTCTCCTAACGTGAGAACCATTACGGTGCAGGTTCGGGCAGGGCTGGGCGTCGGACGTCTCGCCGCCGCCATGCAGTCCCTGGTGGAACTGCATCCTGAGCTGTGCCGTTCCGGCTTCGCGCACCACGAGGTCGCGGATCCCGCCGCCGCCACCCCCGCGGCCCTCGCGGAGGCGGAGGCGGGGCTCGACCTGCAGACCGGCGTCCTGATGCACCTGGTGTGGCTCGACGCCGGCCCTGCCCGCACCGGCCGGATCGTGCTGGTGCTGCACGACATCGTGGCCGACCGCCTGCCCAGGATCCTGCCGTGGCTGGTGCAGGCCTGGAAGCAGCCGGTGCTCGTCAGCTGACCTTGCGCGCCAGGAACACGTGTTCCCGGCCCGGCCGGTCCGGTGCGTCCCGCACGTCGACGACCTCGAAGCCGCAGCGCACGAGGCTGTGGCTGACCTCCGCGCGCGAGCGGAACCGCAGCGTCGAGTCCGAGGTGATCACCGAGCCGTCCGGGAAACCGTAGGTGTGGCGGAAGGACACGAACGGCATGCTCACCTCGAGCAGGTCGAACTCCTCGCGCACGCCGACCAGCACCCGCGGCTTCACCCGCGCCCAGTCCTCCCAGGCTCGTTCCTCCGGCCGCCGCGTCTCGAACGCGAAGTGCCCGCCGGGTCGCAGCGCACCGTGCACGCCCCGCAGCGTGGCCTCCCAGTCGTCGCCGAGGAACACCTGCGCCACGTTTCCGGTCATCGTGGCGAGGTCTACCGACATCTGGGGCAACGTGGTGGCGTCGCCGTGGATCCAGGTGACCCGGGAGTCCTTGGCGCGAGCGATCTCCAGTGAGGCCAGCGCCGGATCCACCCCGACGACCGTCCGGCCGGATGAGGCGAGCAACACAGCCAGACGTCCTGTACCGCACCCGACGTCGAGCACGCTCCTCGCCTCGACCTCGGCCGCGATCCCGAGATATAAGTCCAGGTCCAGGCGTGGCCCGTCGAAGGCGTCGTAGATTTTTGCCAACCGGGGGTCGGCGAATATGGCGTCAGGCATTCCACATCGTAGGCCCGACGACGAACGGCATCAGCAACTCGATCACCTCTCGGTCCGGCTTTCCGTTCAGTTCCTCCTCCGCGACCCGTCGCGCGATGCCCGCCAGGAAGTCCGCGACCTGCACGCGAGCGTCGTGCTGCGAGTCGACCAGCGTGAGGCTTTCCAGCCGTGGAGCCAGTTCTTTGAGCCGCTGGATCCGCCCGCCGGTCAGCGACAGCTGCTGGTCGTGCACGATCGACACCGGCCCGTCCCACTGCGCCACTGCCCGCAGGATCGCCGGGAACAACGGGTCGAGCGCCCCGCGCGGCCCACGGGCGCGCAGCAGGTCGTTGTACAGCTCCAGGGGTCCGGTCACCGAGCCGAACTCCGCCCGCACCCGTGAGGCCAGGTACCGCCGTTTGTCGACCAGTTGCACGCGGGCACGACCGGCCAGCGGACCGTCCTGGCCGAGGAACCACAGCAGCACCCAGCGGTTCTTCGTCCGAAGCAGGTGGTTCGCCTTGTATTCCAAGGCAGGTGACCTGATCATCTGGCGCAGTGCCTCGACGCACGCCGAAGCCTCGGCCTCGGACAGCGACACCCCGGCGTGCGCGAAGACCGCCGTGACCCCGCCGACGAGCTTCTCGCCCTCGGACCCCGACTCGTCGCAGGCGATCTCCATCAGGACATCCGGAACACGGGGCCACGCGCGCGGAACGGCAGGTGCGCGCCCGCCGGTACGAGGAACGCGTGCTCCCGCCGGATCCGTAGCACGTCGCACCCCCCGTCGGTGATCACCAGTACCGGGCCGCCCGGGGGGAAGTCGTCCGCGCGTTCGAGCAGGTCGATGCCGGGCTGCAGCACCGTGCCGCCGCGCCCCCGCACCGCCACCCGGCCCGCGATGTCCTCGACGGGCACGTATCCGGCGTCATATGCCATCGCGTCACAGAAAACCACGCGTGCGGCGGGTACGTCACGTGCCGCGGCGTAGGAGGCGATCGCGCCCAGCGCCTTGCCGAGCAGCCTGGGGTCCATCGAACCGGACGTGTCGAGCACGACGCCGAACGTCGGCCGTGCCTCCAGCGACTCCGGCCGCACCCAGCCGGGCCGCGGAATGTCCGGAGTGGACGCTTGCCGCCGTGACGCACGCGCGTAGCTGCGGCGTTTCTCCGCGGCCGGAACGAACTCCTCGAACCACCGCGCCAGCTGGGCGTCCCACGACAGCGGCGGGTGCTCCAGCGCCCTGATCTCCTCGACCAGCCCGGCGGGCAGGAGTCCGCGGGACGACGTGTGATAACTCAGGCCGGTCAGCAGGGCACGCCGGTAGAACTCGTCCAGATCCGTCACGTGGGCGGGTCCGCGCAACGGTTCGCCGAGCAGATCACCCTGGTGGTTCCCGCGCAGGGTCAGCAGCTTGCGGTACCGCCTCAGGTCCACCGCGATCCGGTCGTACACCGACTCCGCCGACAGGCCGCGCAGTTCCGGGTCGTGCAGCACGCCCTCCGGTGGCGAGCCGACGCCCATCTCGACGAGCCAGCCGTTCACCACGAAGTCGGCGGCGATGTTCCACAGGTACGGATCGCGCCCGCCGACCCGGTCGCAGTGCCGTAGCGCGGCGTGCAGCATCTCGTGCGCGAGCACGAACCGCCACTCCTGCTTCGTCAAGCCGGCCAGCGGGTTCACGTAGATCTCGGCCGAGGCCGTGGACACCGCCGCGATCGAGATGTCCCAGCCCCGCGCCAGTTCCGCGTCCGCCACGACCTTCATCGTCGACGCCAGCGCGCCCAGCAGCGGGTAGTTCGACACGAACCAGCCGAGCGCGAGCTCCCATTCACTCCGCACCGGCCGCGAATCCGTCAACGACGACCGCGCTCCACCCGCCACGTCGATCGCGGCCGCGGCGGCGTTGGACAGCCCGGCGGCGAACCGTTCCGCCCACTTCTCCGGGGCCTCCGACTCCTTGCCTCGCACACACCTGCCCGGTTCCCACGACGGTGGCCGCGTGCCGAACCTCAGCGCGGGCTGGAAGTCGAGCACGACGTCACAGGAGTGCGTGCTGAAACCCAGGTGCAGCAGGCAATGCGCGAACACCCACGTCCACTCGTCCTCGCTCGCCTGCCGTGACGGGTGGGCGAGCAACTTGCCGTCGAGCGAGATGTCGGCCCACGGGTGCTCGGAGCGCCGGAACACGTACGAGCTGAGGGCGGCGAACAGCGGATGGGCGGCGATCCGCTTCTCCGCCGCGTCGAACGCCACGATGGCTGGATACGCACTGACCCTGGCACGCTTCCTCATGCGCGGGCCGCGACCAGCCGGGGCAGATCGCGGGTGACCTCGACGAGGAACCACGTGGGCAGCACCGGGTTGCCGTCGTCGTCGGCCGCGATCACCATCTGCGCGATCTCCAGCGACAGCTCCGCCAGCTCCAGCAGCAGCGCCTTGCCGCGGTGCGCGAGCTGCTTGCCCGCCGCGGACGCGTGCGCCTTGTCGTGCGGCAGTTCCTTCACCAGTCGCGCGCGGAACGCCTCGCCGAGGAAGTAGAGCAGGTCGCGGTCCTGGGGTGCCGACGGCCAGCGGACGTCCCCGCGCAGCACGGCCTCCAGCCCGAACGCGTTGCGCACGGTCTTCACGTACGCCTTGAACATCGACGCGTGGTTCGCGGTGACCGTGCCGAACGCCAGCACCCCGAGCACGTCCTCGGAGATGTCGTCGCCGAACGAGTGCAGCGCGTCGGACAGCATGTGCCAGCCACGCGGCGTCGAGAACGTCTCCTCGACCTTCGGCGCCGCGCTCCACAGGTGGTCCGGGCGCTGCGTCAGGTACTCCAGCACCCACGGGTGGATGTTGCTCTCGCGCGCCCATGCCAGCCAGTCGCGCGCGGACGCCGTGAGGTGCACGTGGATCATGCGGTTCACGAGAGCGGACGCCATCGGGCGCGCCAGGGCGTTGTCGACCGCCCGGTTTCCGGCGCCGATCACGATCGATCCCTTCGGCAGCTCGTAGGAGCCGATCCGGCGGTCGAGGATCAGTGAGTAGAACGCCTTCTGCACCTCGGGGGAGCTGGCGTTCAGCTCGTCGAGGAACAGGCAGTAGGGGTCGTGCCGCGCGATGGACTCCGGCGGCGCGAACCGGGACCGGCCACCGACCAGTTCCGGAACTCCGATGAGGTCCTCCGGCGCCAGCTGCGTGCCGAGCAGCGTGACGCACTCGAGGCCCAGTTCGGTCGCGAACTTGCGGACGAGTGAGGACTTGCCGATACCCGGTGCTCCCCAGAGGAAGACCGGTCGGACGACGGCGACGTGCAGCAGCACCTCCGGGAGCTGTGCTGGTGTCACGGTGACTGTGGATCGCATCAGGTGGTCGAGGATGCCAAACCCGGTCGGTTCCAGTCGCCCGATTTTGTTGACACGAGCAGAGGTCTAGTGCTGTGATTCAAGCCACTACTGACAGGAAAGCTTCTTAACTAAATCGCCGCCGCGCCCTGCAGTCCCCCTCACACAGGAGGCACCTGTGGCCAGACCCCTGTTGTTGGTCGTCCCGGCAGCCTTGGCACTCGCTGTCGTCCCGGCAGTCGCGATCGCCGCACCGGTCCAGTACCAGGCGGAAAGCGCGACCATCTCCAACGGTCTCGTCGAGTCGAACCACGCCGGCTTCACCGGCTCGGGGTTCGTCAACTACGACAACGAGGTCGGCAGCTCCGTCGAGTTCACCGTCGACGCGGGCACCGCCGGTCCGGCGACGCTCACGTTCCGGTTCGCCAACGGCCAGACGGCGAACCGCCCGATGGACATCTCGGTGAACGGCTCGGTGGTGGCGAGCCAGCTCTCGTTCCCGAGCACGGGCGCGTGGACGTCGTGGACCACCAAGTCCACGACCGTCACCCTGAACGCGGGCTCGAACAAGATCAGGACCGTCGCGACGACGGTCAACGGCGGCCCGAACCTGGACCGCGTCGACGTCGACGCCCAGCCGGGCACACCGGACACCGCGGCCCCCTCGGTTCCCGGCAGCCTGCGCTCCACCGGCACCACGGCGTCCTCGGTGTCGCTGGCGTGGAACGCGTCCACCGACAACGTGGGCGTGACCGGGTACGTGCTGTCCAACGGGCAGACCGCGTCCGGCACCACCCACACGGTCTCCGGCCTCACGCCGGACACCGCGTACACCTTCACCGTGCAGGCGCGTGACGCGGCGGGCAACCTGTCCGGGGCGTCGAACTCCATCTCGGTGCGCACCCAGCCGGGCACGCCCGGCGGCACCAGGCCGCACGACGTCAACGGCCTGCTGCGCGTGTGCGGCGTGCAGCTCTGCAACCAGTACGGCAACCCGATCCAGCTGCGGGGCATGAGCACGCACGGCATCCAGTGGTACCACCAGTGCTCCAAGTCCCAGTGGTGGGACGCGCTGGTGAACGACTGGAACGCGGACTTCATCCGCGTCGCCATGTACATCCAGGAGGACGGTTACGAGACCGACCCCCGCAAGTTCACCGACATGATGCACGGGTACATCGAGGAGGCCACGCGCCGTGGCATCTACGTCCTCGTGGACTGGCACCAGCTCTCGCCCGGTGACCCGAACTACAACCTGTCGCGCGCCAAGACGTTCTTCACGGAGATCGCCAACCGGCACAAGGACAAGACGAACATCATCTACGACATCGCCAACGAGCCGAACGGCACGTCGTGGGCGAGCGTCAAGTCCTACGCCGAGCAGATGATTCCGGTCATCCGCAACATCGACCCGGACAGCCTCATCGTCTCGGGCACGAACGGCTGGTCGACCTTCGGCCACTCCGACGGCGACAGCCCGTCGCAGGTGCTGAACAACAAGGTCAACGCGACGAACTTCATGTACTCGTTCCACTTCTACGCCCAGGCCCACCGCGACGAGTACCTGAGCGTCCTGGACCAGGTGTCGAGCCAGGTCCCCGTGTTCGTGACCGAGTTCGGCACGCAGGCCGCGTCCGGTGGCGGGACGAACGACTTCACCATGTCGCAGAAGTACATCGACCTGATGGCCCGCAAGAAGATCTCGTGGGCCAACTGGAACTTCTCCGACGACGGCCTGACCGGTGCGGTGTTCAAGACCGGTACCTGCTCGGGTACCACGTTCGCGGGCACCAGTGTTCTGAAGCCGGCCGGTGTGTGGGTGCGCGAACGCATCCGGACTCCGGACAACTTCCCGACGTCTTGATCGAGTGAACGGGTGTGGCCGCTCGCGGCCACACCCGTTCTGCTACGTCAAAGGCCAGGTGTGCACGGGTTCGTTGGCGTGCATCAGGTCCACATAGGTCCGCAGCATCGTGCGCAGCGCGTCCGCCCGGTCCATGTGCGTGTGGTCGTAGTGCCGGTGGAACTCCCGCGCCTGCCAGGTGGCGCCGTTCACGCCGCTCAGGCACCGCTGCTCGATGACGCCCAGTAAACGATCACGCTCCGACGAGTCGACGCCCCACCGGATCAGGCCCTCGTGCGCGAGCGGCAGCAACCGGCGCAGCACCAGTTCGACCACCGGCACCGTGCCGACGCCGGGCCAGTACATCTGCGCGTCCATGCCGTTGCGCGAGGCGGCGTTGAAGTTCTCCTCGGCCGCCTGGAAGCTCATCTGCGACCACAGTGGACGTTCGTCCTCGGCCAGTGCGCGCACCAGGCCGAAGTACAGCGCCGCGTTGGCCAGGGTGTCCACGACGGTCGGCCCGGCGGGCAGCACGCGGTTCTCGACGCGCAGGTGCGGCCGGTCGCGCACCACGTCGTACACGGGCCGGTTCCAGCGGTAGATGGTGCCGTTGTGCAGCTTCAGCTCGCCCAACGCGGGCGTGTCGCCCTTGTCGAGCACCGCCAGCGGGTCCTCGTCGTCGGTGATCGGCAGCAGCGCGGGGAAGTAGCGGACGTTCTCCTCGAACAGGTCGAAGATCGAGTTGATCCACCGCTCGCCGAACCACACGCGCGGCCGCACGCCCTGGGCCTTGAGCTCGTCGCCGCGGGTGTCGGTGGCCTGCTGGAACAACGCGATGCGGGTCTCGCGCCACAGCTCCTTGCCGAGGAAGAACGGCGAGTTCGCGCCGATCGCGACCTGCACGCCCGCGATGGCCTGGGCGGCGTTCCAGTAGGCGGGGAACTGCTCAGGGCTGACCTGCAGGTGCAGCTGCGTGCTCGTGCAGGCGGCCTCGGGGACGATCGAGTTCGCCGTGAGGTGCAGGCGCTCGACGCCGTCGATGGAGATCTGCAGGTCCTCGCCGCGCGCGGCCAGCACCTGCTCGTTGAGCAACGCGTAACGCGGGTTGCCGGAGAGCAGGTCAGGGGAGATGTCCTTGCTGCGCAGGGTCGGCAGGATGCCGTTGATGACCATGTGCGCGCCGACCTCGCGCGCCTTCTCCTCGGCGGAGTTGAGGCTGCGCCGGACGGTCTCCTCGAACGCCGTGATGCCACCACCGGCGAGCCGGCGCGGGGCCACGTTGATCTCGATGTTCCACTGGCCCAGCTCGGTGACGAAGTCAGGATCGTCGATGACGTTCAGCGCTTCATGGTTCTTCATCGCCGGATCGCCGTGCTCGTCGATGAGGTTGATCTCGATCTCGAGGCCGGTCATCGGCCTTTCGAAGTCGAAGCGGGCCTCACGCAGCATCCTCGCGAACACGTCGAGACAACGCCGCACCTTGGTGCGGTACCGCGTGCGGTCCTCGCGGGTGAACTCGTGCTTCGCGACGTCCTCGCCCATGGTGGCCTCCCGGCGGTCGAGGGTTCACCCCACCACTGTGCACCATGATTGATCAAGCCGACACTCGTGTCTTGTTGCGGAAGAGCGGGCCGTCCCTGGGGAGACGGCCCGCTCTACCCCCAGAGGTACCTGTCAGGGGCGGTCGTACTGCTCGCAGGTGAGCCAGTCGTCGGCCCCGTCCTGGAGACAGGCGATCACGTGGGCGGGACCGCCGGGGATGTCCACCACGAGGTTCAAGGTGCCGGTCTTGGTGGTGTCGCAGTGCAGGCTGGTGCTCCTGGAGGGGTACTCCTTGTAGTTGGCGTCGTAGGGCGTCACGTAGAGCCGGCGGCAGTAGCTGGCCTTGAGCGTGAAGTCGACGTCGACGGAACGCGCGTGCCAGCGCACGGTTCCGAACGCCTTCGTGGCGCCGTAGACGAGGTCCCACGGCTCGGAAGGGTCGGCGGTGATGGATGCCGGACCCGCGTCGGCGGGCGCCGCAGTGGCCGTGACCGGCGACATCAGCACCGCGCCCACGGCGGCGAGTGCCAGCCCCGCGCCGGCGATTCGGCGCAGCATTCCCCTGAAGTTCATCGGATCCCCTTTGTGAAAGTGGCGTTCGCCGGGTGCCGCAGGTCAGGCTGGCAGGACGCTCCAGCGCGTGGCCTCGCCGCAGTTGATCAGGTAGGCGAACTTGCCGGCCGAGCCGCTGTTCGTGTGCAGGCACTTGCTGGATTCCACGCCGTGCTTGATGTACCTCGGCGAGCCAGAAGTCGAGGTCCACCCGGACGACGGCGTGTCGCAACGACTCATGATGAAGACCTTCGCGCCGTCTGATGCCAGACACGCGTCCCACTGCACGTTGCGGAACCTTCCCACCGAACCAGTCGTGTAGTTGCTCCACTGCTGCTCGGCCGAGCCGTTGCACACAAGGAGGCCGACCTCACCGAGGTCGTTGGCTGTCAGGCAGTTGCGTGAGCTCGCGTGCAGGATGTTCACGATCCCCGCAGCGGTGATGTCGTCCTGCGCCGCCGGAGCCGCCGTGGCCGAGGCGGGTGCCATCAGCATCGCCCCGACCGCCGCGAGCGCCGCCCCCGCGCCGACGACCCGGCGCAGCATTCCGGTGAACTTCATCGTGTTCCCCTCTGTCAGAACCGCGGACTTTCGCGGTCTGAAAGCCAAGCTAGGGAGCCCATCTACACGGCACCTACATGCCGGCCACACCGGTCCGACAGCAAAGGAGACCTTCGGCCCGTGTCCAAGCGTGATAGCGCTGCTACGCTCCGAAGTCGTCGACTGGACCGGGTGGGGGAGCCTTGGTTACTACAGCGGCGTTCGCGGTCCTCGGACCGCTAAGCGTCATGAACAACGGTCAGCGCCTTCCGCAGGCAGGCCGGCGCCAGCGAGCGCTGCTGGCCGCGTTGCTGGTCAGGGCACGGCAGCCGATCAGCGTGCCCGGGCTCATCGAGGCGCTGTGGGGTGAGCGGCCGCCCGTGTCGGCGATCGCCAACGTGCACACCCACGTGAGCCGGCTGCGGCGTGAGCTGGCCTCGATCGGTCTGGCGGACCGGCTGGTCACCGACAGCGGCGGCTACCGGCTGCACGTCGAGCTGGACGAGCTCGACAGCACCCTCTTCCAGAGTTCCGCCGAGGAGGCGCGGGCCGCGCTGGCCTCGGGGGACGCCGTGAAGGCGGTGGCGGTCTGGGAGGAGGCGTGGTCGGGCTGGCGGGGTGAGCCGCTGGAGGACGTGCCGCGGTGCGGGTGGCTGGAGGGCGAGGTGGTGCGGCTGGAGGAGATGGCCACCGCCGCACGCGAGGACTTCGCCGACGCACGCCTGGCGGCCGGGCAGTTCGGCACCGTCATCACCGAGTTGAGCGCGCTGGTGCGGCAGTCGCCGTTGCGGGAGGGGCTGTGGCGCCGGCTGATCCTCGCCCAGCACCGGGCCGGGCGCCGGGCCGAGGCGCTCGAGACCTACCGGGCGCTGCGGGCGGTGCTGGTCGAGGCGCTCGGGGTCGAGCCGTGCGACGAGATCCGGCGGCTGCACCAGGAGGTGCTGCGCGGCACGTCCTCGACGCCGCGGGTGGTGCGGCCGATGCAGCTGCCGGTCGGCGCGGAGGACTTCGTCGGGCGCTCGGGCGAGACGGCCGAGCTGGTCAGGATCCTGACGGAAGAGCGAAGACCCGCCGTGATCGTGGGCAAGGCGGGTGTCGGCAAGACCGCGCTCGCGGTGCGGGTGGCGCACGAGGTCGGGCCCGAGTTCAGCGGCGGGCAGCTCTACGTGCGGCTGGGCGGTACCTCGCCGTCGCCGCGTGATCCGGCGACCGTGCTCGCGGAGCTGTTGATCGCGCTCGGCGTGCACCCGCACGCGGTGCCGGACGACCTGGACGCCCAGGCCGCGCTGTACCGCTCGCAACTCGCCGCACGGCAGGTGCTCGTCGTGCTGGACGACGCGGCGGGCATGGCACAGGTCCGGCCGCTGTTGCCGGGGTCGGCGGGGTCCGCGGTCCTGATCACCAGCCGGGTGCAGCTCGTGGAGACGGCGGGCACGCACGCGGTGCACCTCGACGTTCTCGGCCCGCGGGACTCGGTCCGGTTGCTGGCGTCGATCGCCGGGCAGGACCGGATGACCGCGGACCCCCTCGCCGCCGCCGAGGTCGCGCGCTACTGCGGCAACCTGCCACTGGCGTTGCGGATCGCCGGGTCGCGGCTGGCCAGGCGGTCCCACTGGACGGTCGGGCGGCTGGCCGCCCGGCTGGCGTGCGAGGGCACGCGCCTCAACGAACTGCGCATCGACGACCTGGAGGCGCGCGCCAGCCTGGCGTTGAGCTACCAGGCGCTGACCGGGGACCAGCAACGGGCGTTCCGGCTGCTGAGCCTGCTGGACGCCCCCGACTTCCCCGGCTGGGTGGCCGGTCCGCTGCTGGAGGCCGAGGTGCCGGACGCGGAGGAGATCGTCGACAGCCTCGCCGACGCGCACCTGCTGGAGTCCGCCGGTCCGGGTCGCTACCGGTTCCACGAGCTGCTGCGGGTGTTCGGGCGCGAGCGGGCACAGGAGCAGGACACTGCCGCAGACCGGACCGGCGCGCTGCGCAGGGCGTTCACCGCGTGGCTGGACCTGGCCGTGCGGGCGGAGGCCGACCTGCCGTGCCGGTTCCTCAAGGTGCGGCTGCTCGATCACGGCTCCGCGCCGGACGTGCCGATCGGCGATCCGCTCACGTTCCTGGAAACCGAACGCGACCCACTCGTCGCGGTGGCCGGGCAGGCCATCTCGCTCGGCATGACGGCGCTGGGCTGTGACGTCGCCTGCGTGCTGACCACGTTGTTCGACCTGCGCGGCCACTACGACCTGTGGCGGAGGACCCACACGTTCGCGCTGGAGGCCGCGCAGCGGGCGGGGGACCGGTACCACCGCGCGGTCCTGAGCCAGGGGCTCGGCGCGCTGGCGTTCTACCGGGACCACTTCCACGAGGCGAACGTGCACTTCCTGGAGGCGCAGGGGTTGTTCGCCGATCTGGGCGACGTGCACGGCCAGGCCTACGCCGACCTCGGCGTCGGCAGCGTGCACATGTTCCACGGGCAGCACGACGACGCGGCCGTCGAACTGACCCGCGCGCTGGCGGTGTTCCGCGACTGCGAGGACGCCTGCGGTGAGGCGTTCTCGTTGCAGGGACTGGGAGTCGTCCGCCGCAACCAGGGCCGTCTCGACGCCGCGGAGTGCTTCCTGAACGACTCGCTGGCCATCTTCGCCGAGCTCGGGTGCGCGTACGGGCGGGCGTGCACGCTGTTCAGCATGGGCCTGCACCACAACGCCCGCGGCGACCTGGAGGCCACCGAACGCGCCCTGATGGAGTCCATCGAGCTGTTCGGCGCGGCGTCCTGCCCTCGTGACGAGGCACTGGCGTTGCACGTCCTCGCCGCCGTCTACGCGCGGCAGGGTGACGGGGACAGGGCAGCCGAGCTGATGACCCGCTCGCAGGTGGTGTTCTCCCCGGCGGACGAGAGCGTCGGCAAGGCGGAGACTCTCTACAGCCTCGGTTGGGTGGCGTACCGCACCGGCCGCGTGGACGAGGCCGTCGCCTGTTTCGGTCAGGCGTCGCGGCTGTTCGGACTGCTCGACATGCCCGTGCACCTGGAGAGGACGGCGAAGGCGCTGACCGAACTGGGGCTCACCGCGCCAGGTCGCTGAACAGGTGCCGCCGCAGCAGCGCGAACACCAGCAGACAGGGCAGCGCGGTCACGGCGGCGACCGACATCACCTCCGGCAGGCCGAGGTGCTCCGCGCTCACGGCGGACAGCCCGACCGTGAGCGTGTACATCGAGCCTGACCGCGCGGCCACCAGCGGCCACAAAAAGTCGTTCCAGTGCCACAGGAACACGAACACCGCGAGCGTCGCGAGCACCGGCCGGCACATCGGCAGCACCACGTGCCAGTACGTGCGCCAGTCGCCGGCGCCGTCGATCCGCACCGCGTCGAAGACCTCGTCGGGCAGCGCCCGGATGAACTGCCGCAGCAGCAGGACGGCCTGCGCGTTGGCGAGCGTCGGCACGATCAGGCCCCAGTAGGTGTCGACCCAGCCCATCAGGGCGATCAGCAGCAGCGACGGCATCACGACGGTGTGCACCGGGACCATCAGGGTCGCGACCAACGACCACAGCAGCGCGTCACGTCCGGGAAAACGCTTGCGGGCGAACACGTACGCGGCCATCGACGCCGAGAGCAGCACGACCACCACCGACACCGCCGCGTACACCGAGGTGTTGACCAGCCACCGCGGCAGGCCGGAGGTCGTGAACACCTCGGTGAGGTTGCGCAACGTCAGCGATCCCGGCAGCCCGTGCGGGAGGGTCGGCTCGTCTGACGGGGAGAGCGCGATCACCAGCATCAACACGAACGGGCTCACCGCCGCGAGCGTGATCACCGCCAGCAGCGCTGTCAGTAACCGTTGCCGCGTCATGGTTTCCTCTCCAACGCACGGTGCTGCACGAGCGACACCAGCAGGATGACGGCCCAGAGCACCACGCCGGCCGCCGCGGCACGGCCGTAGGTGAGGTGGGTGAAGCCGTAGTCGTAGATCGCGTACGCCAGCGTGTAGCTCGCCCTCATCGGACCGCCGTTGGTCATCACGTAGACCGTGTCGAACACCTGGAACGCGCCGATGGTCTCCACGGCGACCACGAAGAGCAGCGCGGGGCGCAGGAGCGGCAACCTGATGTGCCGCAACCGCTGCCAGGCGCTCGCGCCGTCCACCCGCGCGGCGTCCACGCAGTCGGCGGGCACGGTCTGGACGCCCGCGAGCAGGATCACCGTCGCGTAGCCGAAGCCCTTCCACACCCCGACGACGGCCAGCGCGGGCAGCACGAACGCAGGGGAGTCCAGCAGCGGTCCGAAGATCCACCGCCAGACGACCCCGGCGAGCACCAGGCTCGTGACGTACGGCGCCAGCAGCGCCGCGCGGAACAGGCGACGGCCCCACCGCGCGGCGTTGAGCAGCAGCGCCGTGCCCAGTGCCACCGCGACCGTGAGCGGCACGCAGAGCGCCACGTAGCCCAGCGTGGTGGCCAGGCTGTTCAGAAAGACCGCGTCCTGGAACAGATCCGCGTAGTTCGCCGTGCCGGTGAACCGCCAGTCGCCACCCAGCCGGTAGTCGGTCAGGCTCAGCCCGAGCATCCCGGCCATCGGCACGAACCGGAACACCCCGAACAGCACCAGCACCGGCAGCAGGAACACCAGCGTGGTGAACGCCCGGCGCATCAACCCCGGCCGAGCATCGCGTCGACCTCCCGGGCCGCCTCGGCGAGCGCCTGCTCCGGTGTGGCGCGGCCGAGCAGCGCGGCCTGCAGATGCGGTGCGAGCAGACTCATCACCTTGCGCGCCCGGGGATGCGTGTCACCCGCGTTGGCGAACGGCAGCGCTTCGGTGAAGGTCCTGCTCACCGCGTCGGCGGGCGCCGATGTCGCGGTCGTCCACGGCTGGAAGTACCCCGACCGGGCGCACAGTTCCTCGGTCACCCGCGGTGAGGCCAGGTAGGTGAGCAGGTGGCGGGCGGCATCGGGATTCTTCGCGGCGCGCAGCAACGTGACCGCGCCCGGCATCCCGAAGGTCGCCTGCACCCTGCCCCGCAGCGGCGCCCCGATCACGGTGTCCTGCTCGCCGACGCCCGCGATGACGGCGCGGGCCTGGGCGGCGGTCGCGGCGTGGGCCATCGCCGCCCTGCCGGTCACGACCGGTTCGTTCGCGGGCCCCGAGCCCTTGGTCGCGGCGCCGTCCGGCAGACCGCCCGCGTTCTCCAGGTCGACGAGGAACCGCAGCGCCTCGATGCCCTGTGGGGAGTCGAAAGCGCTTTTCGTGCCGTCCGCGCTGAACACGGTGCCGCCCGCCTGCCACAGCAACGGGTAGAAGGTGAGGTTGAGCGTGGACTCCGTGGAACCGGAGTAGTCGAGCACCGGAACGCCCCTCGCGGCCAGCTTGGGCGCGGCCGCCCGCACCTCGTCCCACGTGCGCGGCAACTCGGTGATCCCGGCTTCGGCGAACAGCTTCCGGTTGTACACGGTGGTGGTGACGGTCTGGTAGAGCGGCACACCGTAGGCCTGGTCCCCCACGGTCACCGCGGCGAGGGCCGAGGGCCGGAACGCGCGCTCGGCGCCGGTCACGACGTCGCCGACCGGCTGGAGGGCGCCCTGAGCGACGTACTGCGGGATCATGTCCGGTTGCAGCAGCACGACGTCCGGGCCGCTGCGGGACATCAGCGCGGCGCCGAGCTTCTCCTCCCTGCTCCGCCAAGGCTGCAGTTCGACCTCGAGGTCCACGCCGTACCTGGCCTCGAAACCGGTCTCGACGTCCCGCCAGAACTCCTCGCTCCGCGTCCGGTCCTCGATCACCGGGTACATCCACAGGGTCACGGTGTCCCGGCCGGAATCGGCCGTGCCGCACCCCGCGAGTGCCACGACGAGTGCCGTCAGGAACCACTTCCTCATGCCGCGAGCCCCACTGTCGTCTCGATGCCGAAGAGACCTGCGGCGTTGCGCCACATCACGTGCTCGTACTCGTGCTCGGTGACGTCCGCGTCGGCGATCACGCCCAGCGCGATCGCCGGGTCGACCAGGGTGCTGTCCGTGCCGAACAGCATCTGGCCGAGCGGCACCCGGTCGAGCGCGTACCGGAACCTGCCGCGATCGGTGATGGAGCAGCACGGCTCCAGGTAGAGCCGGTCGGTGCGGCAC
Organism: Lentzea californiensis; assembly: GCF_024648825.1. Classification (GTDB taxonomy): domain Bacteria; phylum Actinomycetota; class Actinomycetes; order Mycobacteriales; family Pseudonocardiaceae; genus Lentzea; species Lentzea californiensis. The sequence continues at coordinate 313,786 of NZ_JANBBE010000007.1, read as the reverse complement.
GCCGCGTCGACCGCGGTCCGCCACGCGGGGCCACCCATGTGCCCGGCGATGATCCGTAGTTCCTCGTGCCGCTCCAGCACGTCCACCAGGCCCAGCACACCGTCGTCCCAGGTGTGGATCAGCACCGGCAGTCCTGCCTGCGCCGCGAGCTTCAACGCCTCCGTGGTCGCCGTGGACGTCAGCGGCAGGTCCGGGTACGTCGTGTGGATCTTCACCCCCACGAACCGCCCGGTCGCCTGGTGGCGCTCCAGTTCCCTGGCCGCCTCGCCGAGCTCGTTCGGGTTGATCACGAGGTAGCCGAGCAGGCGCGGGTGCGCGGCGAGCACCTCCGCCATCCACCTGTTGCCGCTGACCATGTCGTACGTGACGGCCTCCGACGCCGACACGATCTGCAGGTCGATGCCGTACCGGTCCATCAGCTCGATGTTCGTCTCGACCGCTCCCACCTCGGTCGAGAAGAACCACGGCCCGGCGTGCGCGTGCACGTCGATGATCACGATCCGTCCCCCAGCCATCCCGTGGCCGTTCCCCCGGCCACCTGCCGCCATTCCTGCTCGGTCAACCTGGCCGTCCGCAGCCGCAGCGCCGACGGCATCACGTCGTGCAGCGGAGCCCGCGATCCGTACGCCAGCCGGTCGGTGCCCACCTCGCCCGCGATCCGCTCGATGTTGTCCGGTCCGACCAGCATCCGGGTGGACGCCACGAACCCCGGCTCGCGGCGGGCCAGGACCACGAAGTCCGCCACCCGGTACGAGTGCACGTCCAGGAAGCACACCCGCGTCCCGCTGAACGGCCGCCAGAACCGGCTGACGTCCCCGCTGGTGAGCAACGTGAGCCCGCTCGCCGTCGCGACCTCGATGACGTGCGCCAGGCCGGGTGAGTCCGGTTCCACCCACTGCTCGACCGGGAAGAGCCGCAACAACCGCACCCCGCTCGCGGCCAGCCGGACGATCTCCTCCTCCGCCGTGAGCGCGTCCCGGATGTCGACGGTTCCCACCGGCACGTGCCCCGTCTGCTCCGTCGCCTTGCGCATCTCGTCGTTCCCGGAGCACGCGTCGAACAACCCGCCCCGCAGCGAGCAGACCAGCCCCCGCCTGATTCCGTGACTGCTCAGCTGCTCGTCCACCGCGCCGATCGACGCGTCGAGGTCCCGGCTGGGCACCGCGCCGAACAGGACGTCCACGTCGAGGTCGATTTCCTGCCGTTCGGCGGGCACCGCGGGCAGGGGAGGCCTGAACACCATGGTGATCAGTGTGCTGACCACCCCTACACGTGCCCTACACGCGCGCGGGCACGGCTATCGCGGTGATGAGGAGGTCGCCCTGCACGAGCCAGCGGCCGTCGAACCCGGCGATCGGGGAGTCGGGCAGCAGGATGCGCGAGTGGAACGTGCCGCCGGCGTCGAGCGTGATGTCCGCGTCCTCGAAGCCGAGCCAGCGCCGGGTGACCGGGAACCAGGCCTTGTAGGTGGTCTCCTTGGCGCTGAACAACAACCGGTCCCAGCAGATCTTCGGGTCCTCGGCCTTCAGGCCGGCCATCCTGCCGAGCTCGGCAGGGATCGCGATCGCGCCCAGCACGCCGTCCGGCGCGGGCAGGTGCGGTTCGGCGTCGATGCCGATCGTCTCGAAGTCGCTCGTCCTCGCGAGCGCCGCTGCGCGGTAGCCCGCGCAGTGCGTGAGGCTGCCGACGATGCCGTCCGGCCACAGCGGCTCGCGCTTCGGGCCCGGCAGGATCGCGGCGGGTGCCACGTCCAGGACCCGCATGGCCTCGCGGGCGCAGGCGCGGACCGTGCCGAACTCGAACCGGCGCTTGGGCACGGCGTTGCCGAGCTGCGCCTCCTCTTCCGGGAAGAGCTCGACGGGCTCGTCGTCGTTGTAGCGCTCCACGACCGCGATGGGTGGGGGGAACAACTGCTCCAGCATTTATGACTCCCGCAGCACGTCGTGCAGCTTCACCTGGGTGGTGCCGCGTGGTTTCCACTCGCGCGGGTAGCCGAGCGAGACCTCGTCGAAGCGCACGCCGTCGTAGTGCGTCGTGCGGGGGATGTGCAGGTGGCCGTAGACCATCTCGACCGCGTTGAACCTGCGGTGCCAGTCCGCGGTCAGCGACGTGCCGCACCAGAGCGCGAACTCGGGGTAGCGCAGCACGAACGTGGGATCGCGGACGAGCGGGTAGTGGTTGATCAGCACGGTCGGCCCGCTGATCCGGGCGAGCCGCTCCTCGGTCTCCCGCACGCGCGCCTCGCACCAGGCCTCGCGGGACGGGTACGGGTCGGGGTGCAGGAAGTACTCGTCCGTGCACACCACACCCGCCTCGTGCGCGATGGCGAGGGCCGACTTCACGTCCGTGGCACCCGGCGGCCGGAAGGAGTAGTCGTAACCGAGGAAGAGCGGACAGACGGTAACCGGACCTTTAGGGCCGTCGAACGTGACGTACGGGTCCTCGGGCGTGATCACGTCAAGGCTGCGGCACAGTTCCACGAGCTGCTTGTAGCGCACCTCGCCGCGGGACTGGTTGACGTCGTCCTTGGTGGTCCAGAGCTCGTGGTTGCCCGGTGACCAGATCACCCGCCCGAACTTCGGCCGGAGCGTCCGCAGCGTCCATTCGATGGAGTCGAACTTCTCCGCGACGTCCCCGGCGATGATCAGCCAGTCAGCCGGGTCCGGCGGGGCGATCGCTGCCACGACGTCGCGGTTCTCCTGGTAGGAGACGTGCAGGTCGCTGGTGGCCAAGAGCTTCACGCCTCGACGGTATCCGGGGCGTCAACGAGGAGATCATCCCCTCCCGGCGCGCCACCCGATCGTGAGAGCGGTACCACGACCGGTTATCCGTTCGTCGCAGACAGTGCACCACTCGTCTCAACAGGACGAGCCGCGCGTCGCCGTTGCGGGGCCGCTCATCGCCTTTCATGGCCTACGTACTTACCTGTTTTCGCACTGCCTTCTTACTGTGAGTGCTGTCACCTGACGGAAAAGTCCTGGCGGAGGACCACACCATGACCGACTCGCAGTTCGCTCGCACCCCGGACCCGCGGCTGGCGCGGCAGGTCCCGCCCCGCCAGGTGCCAGGACGCCCAGTCGTCCCCCCACGCCAGATCCCACCGCGACAAGCGGCGGTGGGCCAGGCCCCGCTCCGCTACGGCCAGCCGGTGGACCCGCGCCTGGCGGCCAACCCGTCGTTCCGCCGCACGGTGGGCGCCGAGATCACGCGCCACGCCCAGCAGCACCAGGCCTACGCCGTCCCCCAGCGCCGCAACACGGCCGAGGACATGGCCCTGGCCACCCTCCTCCGCTCCCGCCAGCGAGCCGAGTCCGCCCGCCAGGACCCGCGCCCCGCCGACATGGCCCCCCGAGACGCCTGGATGCGCACGACCGCGTGGCCCTCGGAGCAGGAACCCGGCCGCGGTGACGTCATCGAACAACTCTCGTCCCGCCTGGTGTCCGCCAACCTGTGGGCCGTGGTCGAACCCCTGATCCCGCCCGCCAAGGTGCGCCGGCAGGGTGGCGGGCGCGGGCGGGTGTGCAACCGGTCGGTGTTCACCGCCATCGTGTTCGTGCTGTCGTCCGGGTGCGCTTGGCGGCATCTGCCGGCCTCGTTCGGGGTGACCGTGCCCACCGTGCACCGGCGGTTCCAGGAGTGGACCGATCTGGGGCTTTGGGTCCGGCTTCGTCGTGCCGCGGCTGAGGGGGCCTGTGGGATTGACGAGCTCGACTGGGTTCGGGCCGTTCTGGACGCTGCGGATCGCCGGGCTGCCAAGGCTGCCAGCTGAGGTTTTCGGTTTCGGCTTCGCCGGAGTCACCCTGAGGAAGGGTGGCTCCGGCGTTTTTGTTCTGGGTGGGTGGAGTCGGGGCTGCCGGCTGGCGCGGGGGACCGCTTGTCGCGGGATTGCGGGATGAGCGGTCGGTGGGGACGTTGGGCGGGTGGCACCGTGCGGGTCGGCTTGCGTTGGCCCGTTCCTGTTCCAGCGGGGTGGTCACCTGCCGTGCGGGCGGTCGCCTTGCGTGCGTGGCATGCGGGCAGTACCGGGCCGGTGCCGGTCATCGCCGCTGCGCGTCGATAGCGATTGGGGCTTGACCTCGAGCCTCTGGCGGGATGCTTAGACGGCCGGAAAAGGCCGGGCTGAAAGCGCCCGGCCGTGCCCATGAGGGGAGCATCCCGCCCACTCAAGGTCAAGCCCCGATCGCGCAATGCGTGGGTCACCACCCTTCACCAGCCCGCAGAGGTTCACACGCCTCGGCTTCGCCCTCGCGATTGGCGGCAGGGCGGCTCGGCTCCGCCGTTGCCCTGCATGTGCGGAGGGACGCCTCGGGCTCCGCCCTTGCGTTGGGCGGCAGGGTGGCTCGGCTTCGCCATCGCTGTTACGCGCGGCGGGAGGTCTCGGCGCCACCATCGCGTTGCCCAGCAGGGTTGTTTGCTGCTGCCCGCTGCCCGCTGCCCGCTGCCCGCTGCCCGCTGCCCGCTGCCTGCTGCCCGCTGCCTGCTGCCTGCTGCCCGCGGGCGGCTTGCCGCGCGTGAGTGTCGGATCTCGTCGGTACGTTGGGCCGCGGGGGAGCCGAAACCGAAGGGGACCCTGCGGGAGCGTGCGGTCAAATGCCGTTGATGCCCGCGTGGTACTTCGGCACCCGCACGGTGATCTTCGTGCCCAGCCCGCAGGCCGTTTCCACGACCAGGCCGTACTCGTCGCCGTACACGCGGCGAAGCCGTTCGTCGATGTTGCCGAGGCCTATCCCGGCGGACTCGTCCACGTGGCCCGCGAGGGTGCGGCGGAGTTTCTCGGGGTCCATGCCGATGCCGTCGTCCTCGATCGTGATGTGGGCTTCGGCGCCGCCGTCGTTCGCGTAGATCTGGATGTGGCCCGGTTCCACCTTGCCCTCCATGCCGTGGCGGACCGCGTTCTCCACCAGGGGTTGCAGGCAGAGGAACGGGACCGTCACCGGGAGCACCTCGGGGGCCACCTGCAGGGTGACTTTCAGGCGTTCGCCGAAGCGGGCTCGTTCGAGGGCCAGGTACTGGTCGATCGAGCGGAGTTCCTCGGCGAGGGTGGTGAAGTCGCCGTGGCGGCGGAAGGAGTAGCGGGTGAAGTCCGCGAAGTCCAGGAGCAGGGTCCGGGCTCGTTCCGGGTTGGTGCGGACGTAGGAGGCGATGGCGGAGAGTGAGTTGTAGATGAAGTGCGGGGAGATCTGGGCTCGCAGGGCGCGCACTTCGGCTTCGACCAGGCGGGTTCGGGAGCGGTCCAGTTCGGCCAGTTCCAGCTGGCCCGCCGCCCAGCGGGCGACCTGGTTCGTCGCGCGGACGAGGCCCGCGGAGGCTTCGCGGGAGTAGGCGGCCAGGGTGCCCACCACGCGGCCCTCGACGGTCAGGGGGGCCACGACGGCGCAGTTGATCGGGCAGTTCGGTTCGGTGCAGCCTATGTCGAAGGCCTGGGTGCGGCCGGTCAGGAAGACGTCCTCGGCCTGGGTCATGGCTTCGGCCGCGTGGTGCTCGGAGACGCCTTCCCACGCGACGACTTCCGTTTCGTCGGTCAGCGCCAGCGCGGGCGTGTCCAGCAACGTCCGCAGGTGCCGGGCCGACTTCTTCGCCGCGTCCGGGACGAGGCCCGCGCGCAGCGGGGGTGCGGCGGACCATGCCGTGTGGAGGGTCTCGTAGGTGACGCGCTGGGCCTCGGTCGAGAGCGACTGCTTGTTGCGCGTGCCCCGCCACAGGACGAGGACGGCCGCTCCGCCGACGATCAGGATCGCGGCTGCGGTGAGGAAGTCTTGCATGGGCGCGTCACCTTCTAGCTTCGCTCGTCGGCCGAGGAGGAGGAGCCGGAGCCGTCCAGCCCGAGGTTCTCGGGCGCGTGGAGCTTGACCATCGTGCGCTGCACTCCTGAAGGCAGGTGCCGTGGGGTGAGCAGCGAGACGACGTACATCACCGAGAAACCGAGGGGGACCGTCCACGCGGCGGGGCGCGAGAGCAGGATCTCGTACCAGGCGTCGCCGGTGTCGGTGAACATCGTGACGAGACCCGCGGTCAGCGCCGGGACGCCGCCCGCGAGCATGCCGGCGATGGCACCGGCCTTCGTGATGCGGCTCGACCAGATTCCCAGCATCAGCAACGGGCACAACGACGACGCCGCCACCGCGAACGCCAGGCCGACCATGTCCGCGACGGGCATGCCGGTCGAGATGAACGTCATCGCCAGCGGCACCAGGCCCGCGAGCACCGTGGAGATCCGGAAACCGCGCACGCCGCCGAGGCGCAGCACGTCCTGCGAGAGCACGCCCGCCAGCGACACCACCAGGCCCGACGACGTGGAGAGGAACGCCGCGAAGGCGCCACCCGCCACCAGAGCGCCCAGCAGCTGGCCGCCGACGCCTTCGATCATCCGCGTCGGCAGCACGAGCACCACGGCGTCGGTCTGGCCGGTCATCAGCAGTTCCGGTGTGTACAGACGGCCGAGAGCGCCGTACATCGGTGGCATCAGGTAGAAGACGGACAGCAGGCCCAGCACGATCAACGTCGTGCGGCGCGCGGCGGTGCCGTTCGGGTTCGTGTAGAAGCGCACGATCACGTGCGGCAGGCCCATGGTGCCGAGGAACGTCGCGATGATGAGCGAGTACGCCCCGTAGACGGGGAACTCCTGGCCGCTCGACATCGGCAGCGACCACATCTCGTCGGTGTTGTGCTCCATTGTGGACAGGTGCGGGACGGGTGCGTCCTTCGGGAACGTGAACTCCGAGCCCTGCCCGATGCGGTGGTAGCCCTCGGGCAGCACGACGACGGTGTTCTCGACGCGTGCGCCGTCGATCTCGCCGGTGCCCGTGATGGAGATGAACGCGTCGGCGTGGATCGTGGTCAGGCGCTGGAACGTGACCTCGGTGTCCTGCCGGAAGACCGGGTACTCGGGCTTGGTCAGCGACTCGGACCCGTGCACCTGCCACGCGACGATCAGGAACACGATCGGCACGGTGATCGCGGTGAGCTTGAGCCAGTACTGGAACGCCTGCACGAACGTGATCGACCGCATGCCGCCCGACATCACGTTCGCGGTCACGACCATCGTGACGATCAGCGCGCCCACCCAGTCCGGCGCTCCCGTCACCGTGTTCAGCGTCAGGCCCGCGCCTTCCAGCTGGGGCAGCAGGTACAGCCAGCCGATCGCCAGCGCCAGGATCGACGCGACCACGCGCACACCGCGCGACCGGAAGCGGGCCTCGGCGAAGTCGGGCAGCGTGTAGGCGCCGGAACGCCGCAGCGGCGCCGCGACCATCGTCAGCAGCACGAGGTACCCGGCGGTGTAGCCGACCGGGAACCACAGCATGTCCGGCCCGTAGGCGAAGATCAGCCCGGCGATGCCGACGAACGACGCGGCGGAGAGGTACTCGCCGCCGATCGCCGAGGCGTTCCACCACGGCGAGACGGTGCGCGAGGCGACGTAGAAGTCGGACGTGGTGCGGGAGACGCGCAGTCCGTAGGTGCCGACCAGGATCGTGCCCAGTGCGACGACCACCACCGCCACGATGGCGTAGCCACTCGTCATGGACGTTCGACCAGCTCCGCGAACTCGCGCTCACTGCGCTCGGCCTGCCGCACGTAGAACCAGCCGGCCAGCAGCAGCATCGGGCACGTCGCCACGCACAGCAGGAACCACGGCAGCCCGAGCCCGAGGATCCGGAACTTGCCGAGCTCCGGCTCGATCGCGAACAGCAGCGGCAGCAGGGCCAAGGCACCGGTCGCCACCAGGCACACCGACAGGCCCAGCCGCCGTTGCGCCCGGATCAGCGTGCGCATGTAGACGGCGCCGAGCTCGCTCTGCTCGTTGATCTCGCGCGTGCCCGAGTACGGGCGGCGCGCACGGGGGGCCCGCGTGCGCGGGCTCGTCACCACCACGCGCTGGGTCGGCTTCGGGTCCGGCCGCCGGGGTGGTGGCGTCGTCACGACCCGAGCCCGTTCCTCGGTTGCAGGACACCGGCGGGCTGCCCCGCGCCGGGCGTGGGCCGGGCGCGGCGGACCAGCAGCTGCCGCAGGTGACGGGCGTGCCGGCGGCTGACCGGCAGCACCGCGCCGCCGATCGTGACGCTCAGGTGCCCGTCCTCGAGGCGAAGTTCGTCGATGTGGCCGAGCGACACCAGGTGGCTGCGGTGGATGCGGACGAACCCGGCGCTGCGCCAGCGCTCCTCCAGGCCGTTCAACGCGGCGCGCACCAGACCGCTGCCGGTCGCGGTGTGCAGGCGGGCGTAGTCGCCGTGCGCCTCCACGTACCGGATGTCGGCGAGGCGGATGAACCGCGTGACGCCACCGAGCTCGACGGGGATGACCTCGTCGCCCATCTCCGGCGGCGTGGAGTTCGCGGGCTGCGCGGGAGCCGAGGTGGCCGGTTCGGTGGCGGTCTTCGAGTCCCAGACCTCGTGCACGATGCGGTGCACGGACTCCGCGAGCCGTTCGGGGCGCACGGGCTTGAGGAGGTAGTCGAGCGCCTTGAGTTCGAACGCCTCCACGGCGGGCTGCTGGTGCGCCGTCACGAACACGACGGGCGGCGGCTGCGCGAACCGCGAGAGCACACGGGCGAGGTCGAGACCGTCCAGCCCCGGCATGCGGATGTCGAGGAACACCGCGTCCAACGGCTGCCCGGCGTCCATCGCGCGGTGCAGCACGCGCAGCGCCTTGGTGGCGTCGGTGACCGCTTCCACGTGGGCGATGCGGGGATCGGAACGCAACAGGTACACGAGGTCTTCCAGCGCGGGCGCCTCGTCGTCGACGGCGAGCACCCGCAGCGAGCGCTCGAGGCTGCCACGTCGATCCGGCCCCTCGCAGATGGGGCAGGGCAGACCTGAGGTCATTCGAGATCGAGTCCAAACTGTGTACGGCCGATCCTCACGTGGCGGCGATTGGACCACGTTCGGTCATCGCGCGCCTGGTGAGCCGAGGGCGTCGGATACGCGATCATGCCCTCTCACGGAGGGTGACCCGCCATGGGGGTCCGGTTGCACAGCGTGTGCACGACGAGTACCCCCCTCGCACCCCTGAAACCCCGAACGGGCGCATCATCCGCCAGGGGGAGGACGTGCGGAAACCCTCCGATCGGGTGCGTCTCGGGTAGGAGACGGGCACCGCTATCACGCAGCGTGCAGTTGCCTGGTCAGGCCTGTCGCACGGTTTCGTCAGCGGTCGCGAGATGATTTGGGAGGAAAGAAGACAGTCTTCACGGCTGCCGGATAGCGCGGGGCTGGGCCGCCAGCGCGTCACCGAGCGTGATCTCCAGCTCGATGAACGACTCCTCGGCACGACGGGCGGCGACGCTCACGGAAGCGGCGGCGGCCGGGCCGATCAGTCTGCGGGTGGGCGCGCGCAGCGCCTGGATCGCCTCGGACCACTGGTTCGAGAGCTTGGCGAGACCGCTCAGCGTGTCCACGAGTTGCTCGGTGTTGTCCGGCGGTGACGCGACGATCTCCGCCAGCCGGTCGCGCAAGGCGTCCAGTGCCGGGTCCACGGATTCCTCCAGACGTGCTGCGCCAGAAATTTCCCCACTGGGCAACACCATATCCCGGCCGTTGTGGTCCGGCGCAATGATGTTGCCCCGAGGAGACTACTCGGTCAATCGATTGCGCATTCCGTCTCAACTGGCGATCGTCTCAACTGGCGTGCACTTGTGGTGACCGGATGAAATGGACCCGGTTTCGGCGTCCGGCCTGCTTTCCCACCGTCGTGCCGACCCTTCGTGCCTGGTAGGCCGGTTGGCGTTCGGGCGAACCGGCGTATTAACTTCTTTGCCTGAGGACGTCTCGGGGTGTGCGCGGAGTTCGGCCGTTCAGGTTCGTGCGGGCAATCCGGCGATTCTCTTGCTATGACACGAGCTCGGCCGATCTGGGGGATCGCATGAAGTACTTCGTGGTTCGGAACACACGGTGACCTGGGTCGAACGGCGTGAGGCCGAGGCTCGGACGTACGAGGCCATGCGTGCGGAACGGGCCGGGCTGCCCTGCGTCGCGGTGTTCGCCTCGACCCACCGCATCGACGAGATGGTCGGCGTGAGGGCGGTGATGCGCCGCCGGGACGGTGCTGAGGAGTGGCTCGACACGGACAACGTCTGGCGAGCTGAGGAACGGAACCTCGAAGGGGAGGTCTGGCTGCCCGTCAGCGAGGAGGAGCTCGACCGTCTCCAGTGGACCGCCGCGCGGCCTTCGTGGTTCGTCCTGCACGACCGGCTCGACCACCCGTATGCGGTGGTCAGGAAGATCCCGTCGGCGGAGGAGGCCTTCACCCGCGACCTGCGCTGGGAACCCTCCGACCTGCTCGGGCGCACCGATCTGCGGATCGAGGAGGTCGCCTACGAGTTCGAAGCCGGTGAAGCGAGAGCCGCCATCGAGATCGCCGTGCGCAGCCAGCGGCAACGCGGCTGGCCCCGGTACTTCGCGCTGTGGAAGAAGACCGAGTTCGAACCACACCACCTGCACTCCGTGCTCAGGCGGACACGGCTGGGCAGGGAGGAGATCCACACCGGCCGCAGCGGCTGGGTGCCGTCCAGAGTGCTGCGGCGCATGGAGAAGGAGGACTACTCGAACGACCGGGCGCTGCCCGTGAGCGAGGAGGAGGTCGAGACGATCATCGCCGGGAAGTCCGCACGACGGTGCTTCCGGGTGTTGTCCGTGGAGGGACCGAACCTGCCGTTCGCGGTGGTCAGGGTGAACGGAGAGCACGAGGAGGCGTTCACGCGCGACCTGGTGTGGGGGCCGTCGACCCTGCTGGCGGAGGTCGCGGACCACCGCGGCCGGTGGGTCGAGGAGCTGCCGCCCGACGCGACGGGGGACGGCGCGGCGTACGACCTCGCCTTCGCCCAGCGGCAGCTCTGGCAGCGCCACCGGTGGCAGGGAAGCTCGTACTTCGCGATCTTCTCCGACGTGGTGAACGCACTCGACCTAGCGAACGCGTTCGCACTCGTCAAAGGGGACTCCTGGGAGGAGTACGCCTATCGCGACGGTGCGTGGAAGCGGTGCTCGTTGCTGCGGGACATCAGCCGCGGGAGTTGGAGCCACGAGGAACTGCCGATCAGCCCCGACGAGGCGGAACGCCTGAAGGAGATCCTCGACAGCCGCTGAATCAGAGGCGGCCGACGTCCGTGATCGTCACGACGGCCTCGCCGAGCTCGTCGGACGCCGCCAGGTCGACCTCGGCGTTGAAGCCCCAGTCCTTGTCCCCGGCCGGGTCCTCGAAGATCTGCCGGCACACCCAGCGCTCGCGTTCGACGTTGATGATCAGGAACGCCGGGCCGCGCGCGTTCGGGCCCGCGCCGATGTCCGAGTGCTCCTCGAAGTACGGCTCCAGCGCGTCCATCCACTCCTTGGCCGTCCATCCCGACTCGTGGTCGAGCTCGCCGAGTGAGTACCAGTCGCGCTTGGCGGCCAGTTCGACTCGGCGGAACAGCGCGTTGCGGACCAGGACGCGGAACGCGCGGACGTTGCGGGTGACCGCCGGTGGGAGGTCGACGCGGACCTCCGGGGCAGTGTCGTCTCCGGGGTTGGTGAGCTTCTCCCACTCGTCGATCAGCGACGAGTCGACCTGGCGGACGAGCTCGCCGAGCCACGAGATCAGGTCGTTGAGCTCCTCGGTCTTCGCCTCGTCCGGCACCGTCTGCGACAGCGTCTTGTAGGCGTCGGCCAGGTACCGCAGCACGAGTCCCTCGGAGCGCGCAAGGCCGTAGAACGCCACGTACTCCGTGAACGTCATCGCGCGCTCGTACATGTCGCGCACGACGGACTTGGGGGACAGGTCGTAGTCGCCGACCCACGGGTGGCCGCGGCGGTAGGTGAAGAACGCGGCGTCGAGCAGTTCGGCCAGCGGCTTCGGGTACGTGACCTCGTCCAACAGCTCCATGCGCTGGTCGTACTCGATGCCGTCGGCCTTCATCGCGCCGATCGCCTCGCCGCGCGCCTTGTGCTCCTGCGCGCCCAGGATCTGCCGCGGGTTGTCCAGAATGGACTCGATGACCGAGAGCACGTCGAGCTCGTAGCCCGGTGCCTCGCGGTCGAGCAGCTCGATCGCGGCCAGCGCGAACGGCGACAGCGGCTGGTTCAGCGCGAAGTTGAACTGCAGGTCGACGGTGAGCTGGAAGTCGTCGCCGTGGCGTTCCACGACCCCGGCCGCGACCAGCGCCCGGTACATCGCCAGCGCGCGGCGGATGTGCTTGAGCTGCTTGGAACGGTCCTCGTGGTTGTCCTCCAGGAGGTGCCGCATGGCCTGGAACGCACCGCCCTGTGGGCGGCCGATCACGTTCAGCAGCATGGCGTGCGAGACCTGGAACGACGACGTCAGCGGTTCCGGTTCGGCGCCGACGAGCCGTTCGAACGTCGCCTCGCTCCACGACACGAACCCGTCGGGGGCCTTCTTGCGCACGATCTTGCGGCGCTTCTTCGGGTCGTCGCCGGCCTTCGCCAGCGCCTTGATGTTCTCGACCTCGTGCTCGGGCGCCTGCACGACGACCGTGCCGATGGTGTCGAAGCCCGCGCGGCCCGCCCGTCCGGCGATCTGGTGGAACTCACGGGCCTTCAGGGTCCGCGTCCTCGTGCCGTCGTACTTCGCGAGAGCGGTGAACACGACGGTGCGGATCGGGACGTTGATGCCGACGCCGAGGGTGTCCGTGCCGCAGATGACCTTCATCAGACCCGCCTGCGCGAGCTGTTCGACCAGGCGTCGGTACTTGGGCAGCATGCCGGCGTGGTGCACGCCGATGCCGTGCCGGACCAGCCGGGAGAGCGTCTTGCCGAACCCGGCCGAGAACCGGAAGTTGCCCATCTTCGCCGCGATGGCCTCCTTCTCCGGCTTGGTCGCGACGTTGACGCTCATCAGCGACTGCGCGCGCTCCAGCGCGGCGGCCTGGGTGAAGTGCACGACGTAGATCGGCGCCTCACGGCCGTGCAGCAGGTCTTCGATCGTCTCGTGCAACGGCGTGGAGACGTACTGGAAGTTCAGCGGCACCGGGCGCTGCGCCGAGCGGACCACCGCCGTCGGCCTGCCGGTGCGCCGCGTCAGGTCCTTCTCGAAGAACGAGACGTCGCCCAGCGTCGCCGACATCAGCAGGAACTGGGCCTGCGGCAGCTCGACGATCGGCACCTGCCAGGCCCAGCCGCGGTCGGGCTCGCTGTAGAAGTGGAACTCGTCCATCACGACCTGGCCGACGTCGGCCGTGTGGCCGTCGCGCAGGGCGATGTTCGCGAGGATCTCCGCGGTGCAGCAGATGATGGGCGCCTGGTCGTTGACGCTGGCGTCGCCGGTCATCATGCCGACGTTCTCCGGCCCGAACACCTCGCACAGCGCGAAGAACTTCTCCGAGACCAGCGCCTTGATCGGCGCGGTGTAGAAGCTGCGCTGGTTCGCCGCCATCGCGACCAGGTGGGCGCCGATGGCGACCAGGCTCTTGCCCGACCCCGTGGGCGTGCTGAGGATGACGTTGGCCCCCGAGACGAGCTCGATGACCGCTTCCTCCTGTGCCGGGTACAGCGCGAGGCCGCGCTCGGTAGCCCAGTGGGAGAAGGCGTCGAACAGTTCGTCTTCGTCGGCGATCGAGGTGAGCCGGTCCGTGAGTGCAGTCATCGCAGGTGAACTATAGGTGGTACGCGTACTCGGTGAACTCCCAGTCGGTCACGAACCGCTGGAACCGGGCCACCTCCTCCCACTTGAAGTCCACATAGGACCGAACGAAGTCCTTGCCCAGCACGTCGACCATCGCCGTGTCCTCCTCCAGGTAGGCGAGGGCGTCGGGCAGCGTGGCGGGCAGCGTCGGGGCCTTCGACGGGTCGTAGCCGTACCCGGCGGAGGGCCGCGGCGGTTCGATCTGGTCGCGGATGCCCAGGTAGGTGGCCGCGATGAGGCCCGCGATGCCGAGGTACGGGTTCGCGCTCGCGTCCCCGAGCCGCAGTTCGAGCCGGGTCGTGTCGCCGCGCTCGGCGGGCACCCGGAGCATCGCGCTGCGGTTGTCGAGGCCCCAGTCGATCAGCCACGGCGCGAGCGAGTCCGGCCCGAACCGCTTGTAGGAGTTGACCGTGGGGTTGAGCAGCGCGGCCAGCGCCGGGGCGTGCTTGAGGATGCCGCCGATGGCCCAGCGCGCCTCGTCGGACAGGCCGCTGGTGGTGCCGGGCGCCTGGAACGCGTTGCGGCCGTCCTTCTCGTGGCACGACAGGTGCAGGTGGAAGCCGCTGCCGCCGCCGTCGTTGAACGGCTTGGCCATGAACGTCGCCATCCGGCCCTCGCGCCGGGCCAGTTCCTTGACGCTCGTCTTGAAGCGGAACGCGCGATCGGCCGCGTCCATGGCGGGCGAATGGACGAGGTTGATTTCGAACTGACCGCCGGCGTACTCGTGGTTGCCGCCGGTCGTTTGGAGGCCTGCCGAACTGAGCGTGCGAAGAGTTCTCAACAGATGACCGTCAGAATCACCGCGGCGTCCGGTCGCGTAGACGTTGCCGGGCTCGTCGCAGTACGGCCGCCACCCGTTCGGGCGATCTTCGTCCGGTTCGCAGAGAAAATATTCCAGCTCGGGTCCCACGACCGGCGTGAGCCCGGTGGTCTCGAATATTTCCAGGGCCCTGCGCAGCACCTGCCTGGGCGATTCGTCCACGGGTCTTTCGTCGGCCGGGCTCACCGCGTCGCCGATGCACCACGCCACCCCCGGCTCCCAGGGGATCGGGAGCAGCGTGGCGAGGTCGGGGACCACGATCACGTCGGGCAGCCCGGCGTCGAGCACACCCCCGTTCTCCGTGGTCTTGCCGCCGGGAGTGGTGCTGTACACGGCCCGGCAGAACGACAGCCCGCGCTGCGTAACCGCAGGTAGGTGCTCTACGAGGACGTCACGGCCCCGGTCGGTGCCCAGCAGGTCGGGGAAGACGACGCGCACCACGTCGATCCCGTCCTCGCCGAGTCTCGCCGCGAGTTCCCCTGTCACCTGTTCACCGACCACGTCGAACTACCTTTCCGGCACAGTGTGTCGCTGGCGCGGAGGGGATAACGTCGTGGGGCAAACGCTATCGACCCGTCCGTGGAGCAAAGACCGTCATTGGTCCTCGTCGGGTGCTCCACACTCATCGTCCACCACGGGGCAACAGTCCGTAACTGGACGGGTGACGACCGTCACGAGATCATGCACGATGTGGGATCGTGATCAAAGTGGTTGCGGACCGACTCGCACCACATCACAGACATAGTTCGGAACCGCAAGTATTGTGCCGGGAACACCTGAGCTCGAGCACGGGAGACTTTGAGTTGTCTGGTCACCACACGATTGCCGAGACCGAGAAAGCCGTCCAGGCCAAACTCGGTGCGGTGCCGCTGCGTCGCGAACAGATGGCAGCGGTGTCGAACATCCACCGCGCCGCCACCGCGATCCGCCAGCACCTCGAGAACTCGGTGCTGCGCACCAGCGATCTGACCTGGACCGGCTTCGTCGTTCTCTGGGTCGTGTGGATCTGGGGCGAGATGGAGACGCGTTACGTCGCGGAGGAGGCCGGGATCTCCAAGGGGACCCTGACGGGCGTCGCCAAGACGCTGCAGTCACGGGGCCTGCTGGAGCGCATGGGCCACCCGACCGACGGGCGCCTGGCGGTTCTGCGGCTCACCCCTGAGGGTGAAGAACTGATGGCCGACCTCTTCCCCAAGTTCAACGAGGAAGAGGTCTTCGTCAGCGACCCGCTGGAGTCGTCCGAGGCCCAGTCGCTGGCCGAGATGCTGCGCCGCATGGTCACGCATCTGGAGGCCAACGGCGAGCAGCGCCGCCTGGACCTGCGAGGAGACACGCCGCTGCCGCCGCGCCGGTCCGGCCGGCGCGCCAAGCACGGCTGATCTTCGCGGCTGTGGGCGACTCACCGGGGGTGAGTCGCCCATTTCGGCGTTGGTTCGCTGTCTGACCGGTCAGAGGGCGGGCCCCTGACCAGGCCTTCAGAGCAGGCTCAGCACTCGTGCGTGCAGGGTGTCGAGGTAGTCCTCCGACTCCGGCTTCATCAGCACGCTGCGCAGCACCCGCGCACCGTCCGCATCGGCTCCGACCTCGGGGTGGCGGGCGGCGAACGCACCCTTCGACGCCCGTGCCACGCTCAGGAAGATCGGGTCGACGGGGGCGTTCATGCCCGTCTCCATCACGCGGTGCGAGGCCGCGTCCACGGCCGACAGGGTCAGCGGGTCGGTGCGCGGGAAGTACGTGACGATGTCGAGCTCGGGCTCCTGGTAGAGCTCCAGGGCCTCGGACTCCCGGATGATCG
The DNA here is from genome assembly GCF_024648825.1 of Lentzea californiensis. GTDB lineage: Bacteria > Actinomycetota > Actinomycetes > Mycobacteriales > Pseudonocardiaceae > Lentzea > Lentzea californiensis. The sequence goes on along the minus strand of NZ_JANBBE010000007.1, from coordinate 297,563 downwards.
ACGCCCACCGCACGGCCGCCCGCCGCCCGGCCGCGAGGACCTCGCCCAGGCCGTCGCGGGTCAGGGGGAGCAGGCGGAGGGTCAGCCAGAGACCGGCCGCCGCGGCGCCGGCGCGAGAGCATTCCAGGCTGATTTCACCGAGATGCATCTCGTCCGACGTGAAATACGTGTACGGGGAGTCGTGCAGGTAAAAACGGCCCACGGACGGGTCGCGGAAAAGGACCGCGCCGCAGCCATAGGGCTGTAGTCCGTGCTTGTGCGGATCGACCACCACGGAGTCGCACGAGCCGATGGCCTCCCACGGCTCGGGTGGGAGGTCGGTCCCCGCGAGCAGGGTGAAGAAGCCGCCATACGCGCCGTCCACGTGCACCCGTGCGTCGTAGCGGCGTGCGACATCCAGCACAAGATTCACCGGTTCGATGGCACCCAACGCGGTAGTCCCTGGAGTGACCACGACCGTTCCGACCTTGCCGGTCTTCAAGAGCTCCTCGAGTGCGTCCAGATCCATGCGACCTAGGCCGTCCACGGCGACAGGGAAACCCTCGATGCCGAGCACGCCGCACATGCGTGAGTGCGTGTAGTGCGCCTCGGAGGAGTAAGCGACGCCGCGGGTCGGATGCAGCGAACGGGCGACGAACAACGCCTCCAGGTTCGCGATCGTGCCGCTCGACGTCAGGTGGCCGAGGTGCTGCTCGCCGTAGCCGAACATCGTCGCCAGGTCCGAGACGACCTCGCGTTCCATGGCGGCGGTCGCGGGGCCGCCGTCGAGGGCGTGGTTGTTCGGGTTGATCAGCATCGCGGACAGGTAGCCCACGACGGCCGCGGGATGTGGCGGCTTGAGCATCTGGCCCGCGTAGCGCGGGTGGAAGAACGGGTAGTTGTCGCGCAGGCGGTCCTGGAGCTCGGCGAGCGCCGAGCCGAACAGCGCCGGGTCGACCTGCAGCGACGAGTGGGGTGTGAAGGAGCCGTACTCCGCCGTCCACTTCTCGTGGTTGGCCAGCGCCTCGTTGAGCCAGTGTTGAAGATCCACCGCACACACCCCACTCGTCCACGCACAATCCGAATGTTCGAATTTGGACGTTACGGCAGTCCCCAACGCGAAGACGAGCCGTTGGCGTTCACATCACGTGGTGAGACGTCGGGGCGTGTGCCACGACGGGAGACCACGGCGCTCTGACCTCGGCGAAGCGGGATTTCGACGGCGGTGCCACGAGTCCTGTACTCCAAACGTCGTCCCCACGTGTCGCGGACGTCGATGTCACCCGTGATTCCGTGCTCCAGCAACAAAGGCGAGCCTGCCTCCGAATGGACCTTGACCCAGTCGGTGCGTCCGCCGGAGCGGGAAGCGTCCACAAGGAACGCTCCTTGCGTGCGCAACGACGAGATGGACGCATCGGCCCAAGTGGACGAAACAGACGGGAAGACGCGCACGACGTCGTTGTGCGACTGCACCATCATTTCCAGCACGGCCTGGCCGGACATCAGCGGCGACTCGATCGCGAGGTTGCCTCCCTCGCGGTAGAAGGTGTTCTCGGTCAGCACGGCGTTCGAACCGACCTGCTTGCGGTCGAGGAAGTAGCGCAGGAACGACAGCGCCTCCTCCGGCCGTCCCATCGCCGACGCCATCGCGGACGCGGCGCCGTAGCTGTACCCGGCCCACGCCTGCTGCCGCGACACCCAGTGGTCGAACGTCCTGTCGATGAGCGCGCGGTGCTCCGGCATGTCGTAGGTCAGCTCGCGCAGCGGGTAGAACCACAGCATGTGCGAGAAGTGGCGGTGCGAGTCGTTGAGCGAGACGTCCTTGCCGATGAGCACGCCGTCCGGGCCCTGGGCGTAGGGCACGAGCCGGTTGGCGATGTCACGCCAGCGCGCGTTCTCCTCGATGGACAGCAGCGTGCGCGCACCCCAGCGGATCAGCGAGAGGTCGTACGTCGTGTCCGTGGCGTTCGCGTACTCCGGTGAGCGCGTCTCGGGCAGGTGCAGCTTCCCGTCCGCGCCCTCGACGAGGAAGCGTGCGTAGTAGTTGACCGCCTTCGTCAGGATCGGGAAGAGGACGTCCTTCAGGATCTTCCTGTCCATCGTGTGCCGGTAGCCCAGCCAGACGTTGTGGCAGGCCCACAGAAGATTGCCCGTATGGTCGTTCGGTGCGACGCCCGGAACGCCGCAGTAGCGTGGCCCGGACCGCAGTGTGCGGTCGCCGGGGTGGCAGATCGCGTACGAGTTCCCGTCGCGGTAAGCCGGGTTCACGTTGAGTTCGAGGTTGTGCTCGAACCGCTTCAACGTCGTCGTCACCGCGTCGAGCTCGTGGTGGTTCGAGCCGTTGACCAGCGGGTACGAGATCTGGACGTTGAGGTTCCACCACACGGCCGTCCAGCTGTTGCCCTGCTCGGGGAACCACGGGCCCCATTCGGAGATGACCGGCGCGTCCGCTCGGGTCGCCGCCGCCATCTTGTAGAGCTGCAGCCAGTAGAAGCGCTGCACGAGCTTGTCCGGCACCGAGACCAGCGACTTCGCGAAGTAGGCGTTCCACCAGCGGCGATGCTGCAGCGTCAGCACCTCGAACGGGATCGCCGACGCCTGGCGCACCTCGCGGATCGCGTCGGACGTGTGCGTGTCCGCAGGGTGCGTGTACGCCACGTGAGCCGCGAACCGACCGTTGCGGGCCTGCCAGGCCGTTGTGTAGCCGCCGCCCGCCAGCAGCGGCTGGGCGGCGTAGGAGACGCCGTTGGCGGTGCCCAGCGTCGGCGCCGGGTTGGCCGTGTAATCCGCCGGCCTGCGGATCTGGCGGGTCGTCGACGACTCCAGCGGCTGGAAACCCCAGGTCACGTCCCCCTTCACGGAGGCGAGGAACGTGCTGCGCGAGTTGTGCACGAGCATCGTGAACGTGGCGCTGCCCTGCGTGGTCGTCACGGAGCCGGTGAGCTCGGCGTTCCACAGGTCGAGCGTCCAGTCGACGGCGGTGATCGCGCCGGCGAACTGCAGGGTCAGGTACCCGATCGGCAGCCGGGAGAGCCCGACCGCGGCCTCCCAGTGTTCCCGCTGGTCCTGCACCTCGGAGTGGCTGAGCATGAGTTTCAGCTCGTTCGCGGTCCGGCCCGCGTAGACCTGGACGCCCAGAAAACCGTTGGCCAGGAACGGGCTGTCACCCCAGTTCTGCGGCAGTCTCCGCCACTCCATGCGGGCATCGCGCACGACGTCCCGGTGCACGTTGTGACCCGATGTTTCAGGGGCTGCGACCGCAGTGCCCACCCCGAGCGCGGAGGCCCCGACGGCCGCACCCGTCCCGTACAAAAAGGTTCTACGCGACAGCTCTGTCACTGTTCGTCCCTCCGTGCCGTGGCGGCGGCGGAACGGATCTAACCGCAGAAGTCATCCGATGACTAGCGAGCGTGTGACGATCAACGCCTTCTTGCCCGCAAATCGTTGTTGCACAGTTCTAGCCATAGCCGAGGTAGGGCAATTAGCGTGACGTCTCATGTCACCTGTTGCCATGCACATGAGCGACGGTCTGCTGAACGCTCCGCTGTCGGTCGTCCTGCTCGTCGTAGCGGTGGCGGGCGTCGGGTTCGCGTTGGTCAAGGCCCGTGCGGACCTGGACGACCGCACGGCGCCGATGGCGGGCCTGGTGGCCACGTTCGTCTTCGCCGTCCAGATGATCAACTTCCCGATCCTGCCCGGCGCCTCCGGGCACCTGCTGGGCGGTGCGCTCGCGGCGATCCTGGTCGGCCCGTACGTCGGCGCGTTGTGCGTGACGATCGTGCTCGTCGTGCAGGCGCTGCTGTTCGCGGACGGCGGCCTCACCGCGCTGGGCGCCAACATCACCAACATGGCCCTGATCGGCACCGCGGCCGGGTTCCTGGTCGCCGTCGCGCTGCGCCGGTTCGCCGCGAAGGGCAAGGGCGGTCTCGCGGCCGTCGCGTTCGTCTCCGCGTTCGTCAACACGCTGCTGGCCGCGACCGGCTTCGTCGTCGAGTACGCGATCGGCGGCGCCGGTGGCGTGGAGATCGGCAAGGTCGCGCTGCTGATGTGGGGCCTGCACGCGCTGATCGGCATCGGCGAGGGCCTGATCACCGCCGTCACGGTCACCTCGGTCGCGTCGATCCGGCCCGACCTCGTCCACCTGCTGAAGGGCAGCAACACCGCATTTGGCAGCAAGCCGCTGGAGGTGCGGTCGTGAAGAAGTTCTTCATCGGGTTCGCGTTCGTGTCACTGCTGATCGCCGGGGTGCTGTCGTACTTCGCGTCCGGCGACCCGGACGGCCTCGACAAGACCGTCGAGGACACCGGCATCGCCGAGCACGCTCAGGAGCACCCGTTCTCCGGCGGCATGTTCGCCGACTACGCGCTCGGCGGTGACGACAGGTTCACCGGCCTCGCGGGTGTGCTCGGTGTGGTCGTCGTGCTGGGCCTGTCGTTCGGCCTGTTCTGGGTGCTGCGCAAGAAGTCCGACGCGCGGTGAGCGGCGCCCACGACGTCCTGCACCACGCCGGCGACTCGCCGGTGCACCGCCTCGCGCCCCACGTGAAGATCCTCGTGGCGTTCGGGGCGGTGCTGGGTGTCGTGGCCACCTCGCGCACGTTGTTCCCGCTGTTCGGCCTGTACCTGCTGCTGATCGTCGCGGTGTGGTCCGTGGCGCGCGTTCCCGTGCTGTGGTTCGTGAAGCGCGCGGTGATCGAGGTGCCGTTCGTGGTGCTCGCGTTCCTGCTGCCGATCTTCGGCACGGACCCGCGCACCGACTTCCTCGGGTTCTCGGTCTCGGTCGAGGGTTCCCTGGCGGGCTGGAACATCCTCGCCAAGGGCACGCTGGGCGTCCTGGTCAGCCTGACCCTGGCCGCCACGACGGCGCCGGGGGAGTTGCTGCGCGGCCTGCAGGCGTTGCGGGTGCCGGCGCCGCTGATCATGATCGCCACGCTGATGCTGCGGTACGGCGAAGTCGTCGTGGGCGAGGCGAGGCGCATGCGCGTCGCCCGCATCTCGCGCGGTGACGACCCGCGCTTCCTGTGGCAGGCCGGCGCGGTGGCACGGTCGGTCGGCACGTTGTTCATCCGGTCCTACGAACGCGGAGAGAGGGTGCACCTCGCGATGGTGTCGCGCGGCTGGACGGGCACGCAGGGAGGCTCGGCGACGATCGTTCCCGAGACCGTGGCGGCTCCCGCCCTGGAGGTGTCGAAGCTGGCCTTCGCCTACCCGGACGGGCACCAGGCCTTGTTCGGCATCGACCTGCGGGTCGAGCGTGGCGAACGTGTCGCGGTGCTCGGGCCGAACGGGGCCGGAAAGACCACCTTCGCGTTGCACCTCAACGGAGTTCTCGGTGGTGGCTCGGGGTCGATCTCGATCGCCGGGCTGGAGGTCCGCAAGCAGAACCTGCGCGAGATCCGCCGCCGCGTCGGGCTCGTCTTCCAGGACCCCGACGACCAGCTGTTCAGCCCGACGGCAGGGGAGGACGTCGCGTTCGGGCCGCGCAACTTCGGCATGTCCGATGTGGACGCCCGCGTGCGGAAGGCGTTGAGCGCCGTCGGGATGGAGTCGGTCGCGGACCGCTCACCGCTGCACCTGTCCGGCGGCCAGCGTCGCCGTGTCGCGCTCGCCACGGTGCTGGCCTGCTCGCCGGAGGTCCTGGTGCTCGACGAGCCTTCGGCGAACCTCGAGCCGGTGGCCCGCCGCGAACTCGCCGAGCTGCTGCTCTCGTTGGCGCCCACCATGCTGATGGTCACGCACGACCTGCCGTTCGCGCTGCAGGTCTGCCCCCGCAGCGTGCTGATCGACGACGGCGTGGTCGTGGCGGACGGACCGACGCGCGAGATCCTCGCGGACTCCGCGCTGCTGGCCCGTCACCGCCTCGAACTGCCCTACGGCTTCCGGCTCGACTGAAGCCCGCTCAGCACGATCTCCAGCAGCACGGCGGGATTCGCGCCCTCGTGCATGCTCTGCAGCATCCCCTTCATCAACGCGACGAGGTCCTTCGTCGTGATGTCGGCGCGGACGGCCCCCGCCTCCTGGGCCCGGGCCAGCAGTCCGCCGAGGGTGGCGTGCAGGCTGTCGCGCAGCTCTGACGGCACCGCGATCGCGTCGGACATGTCCCGCTTCGCCGTCGCCTCGTCCGCCATCTTGCCCAGGAACGCGAAGAGGTCCGCGCCGGCGTCGGCCGACGGTTCCGCCGACGCGATCATGGCCGACACGCGCGCCTCCGTGACGGCCTGGAACAGCGCCTGCTTCGTCGGGAAGTGCCGGTAGACCGTGCCGGGACCGACGCCCGCCTTCGCCGCGATCTCGTCCAGCGGCACGTCGAAGCCCTGTTCCGCGAACAGCTCTCGCGCCGCGACCAGCACCTTCTCACGATTGCGCGCGGCATCGGCCCTCATCGTTGCCAACCGGGGCGTGCGTTCCGTATGTTGTTAACCGGGGTCACCGTTCCGATTCTACGAGGGGCACACCATGACACGCACGCCAGCACAGATCGTGGAGCACGTCCGGCGGCAGGTGGCGGGCGAGCAGGGCCACGACTCGTTCGCCGACCTGTTCACCGAGGACGGCGTGATGGCCTACCGCTTCCCCGCGCCGTTCCAGAAACCGGAGATCGGGGGCCGGGCCGCGATCCGCGCCTACTTCGACAGGATGAGGGGCGCCCGCGTCCGCGAGAAGATCGAGATCCAGCACGTCGAGGCGATCACCAGGCTCACCGACGACCCGGACGTCGTCGTCGCGGAGATCACCCACCGCGGCTGGTCGAAGGTGAAGCAGGACTACTACACGTTCACCGCCGTCGCGATCATCCACTTGCGCGACGGCGAGATCGTCCGCTACGACGACTACATGAACCCGTTGCTGCTGCAGGAACTTCTCGGCGTATGACCTTCGACCTGTCCGCCTGGTGCTCGTCGGAGCTGGGAAGCCCCGTGGCCGGCGTGCTCTACGAGCGCGTGTCGATCTCCACGGTCTCCGGCGTGCGCCTGGCGGACGGTCGCGAGGTCTACGTGAAGGCCCGCCCGGACGACGGCCGCGCCGTGTCGTGCGTGGCCGCGCAGGCATTCCTGGCGGCGCGGGCGTTCCCGTGCCCCCGCCCGCTGACACCGGTCGTGGTCGCGGACGGGCTGGCCGTGCACGCCGAGGAACCGTTGCCCGGCGGGAAGATGCTGCTCGGTTCCTCCCCGGACGTCGCCCGCCGCTACGCGGCCGTGTTCGCCCGGCTGATGGCCCTGCTGGCCGGCGTTTCCGTCCCGCCTCCGCTCCCGTCACCGCGCTGGGCCCGCTGGGACCACACCGGTCCGGGCCTGTGGCCGGCGATCCACTTCCTCGACGCGCGGGATCAGAGCGTGGTGCCTTCTCTGGTCTCGGAGATGGCGTGGCGCGTGCGCAAGCGGTTGCTGGCCACCTCGCTGCCGTGCGTGCTGGGCCACGCCGACTTCGAGGCGCAGAACCTCCGCTGGCACGACGGCGAGGTGCTGGCCGTGCACGACTGGGACAGCCTGGCGTGGCAACCGGAAGCGGCCCTCGCCGGCGCCGCGTCCGGAGCGTTCGCCAACGTGTCACCGCCGGGCCTGGTGCCGATCGGCAGCTCGGCGGCGTTCCTCGGGACCTATCAGCAGGTCCGCGGGCGGGCGTTCTCCGTGGAGGAGAAGGAGATCGCGTGGGCCGGGAGCATGTGGACCGCCCTGCACAACGCACGGTGGGAGGTCCTGCACGGCGATCCGACGCCCTCAGGTGACGCCGTGCGCGAACAAGGGGCCGAACGCCTGCGGCTGGCCAACGCCTAGGCCGCCGCGCGACGCCTGCGTTCCGCCAGCACCGCCGACAGGTACGGGTGCGGATGCGTGTACTCGACCCGCGGCGACCGGATCGCCGCGCCGACGTCGTCCGACAGCCGCGACCCCAGCTCCCACCGCGCCGACTCGTTCAACTCGTGGTAGCGGCTCAGGTACTGCCGCGCCGCCAGCACCAGCTCTTCCGGCAGCTGCGACAGGTCGAGCCCTGATGCCCAGTCCGCGAGCTGCGGCGGCATGACGGCGAGCTCCACCTCCTGCTGGGGCACGCGGGTGTGGATCACCACCGTGCCGGCCAGGTAGTCGCCGACCCGCTTGCCCTGCGGCGAGAAGAGGGAGACGAACAGCGCGATCGCGCCGGCGAGGCCCAGCACCCAGAAGTCCACGATGAAGCCGGTGAGCGAGCGCACCAGGGCGTGCCGGAAACGGATCGCGCCACCGTCGTCGCGCACCACGCGAAGGCCCATGGCGAGCTTGCCCAGCGAACGGCCCCGCGTCGCGGTCTCCACCGCGGTCGGCACGCCGATCATCACGGTTATCAGGAGCGTGATCGCGAGCGCGTCCTGCAGCGCGTTGTCGACGTCGACCGGCGCGATCAGGAACAGGACGACGAGCAGGCCGAACTGCACAGCCACGTCGATCGCGTACGCGACCGCCCTGCTGGCGAGTTGTGCGACGCGCAGGTCCAGAACTACGGCTTCACCGGTGACGAGGTCCCCCACGCGGATAGTGTGACCCATCGTGGATCTCGACGTCTTCATCGATCGCCACCGCGAGTCGTGGCGGCGGCTCGAGCGGCTGGTCAAGCGGTCCGGGAAGCTCAGCGGGCCCGAGGCCGACGAGCTGATCGAGCTCTACCAGCGGGTGACGACGCACCTGTCGGTCGTGCGCAGCCAGATGCCGGACCCGGCCACGGTCGAACGGCTCTCGGCACTGGTAGCCCAGGCGCGGTCGGTGCTGACGGGCACGCACACGCCCGCCTGGCGGACGTTCACGCGCTTCTTCACGCACCGGCTGCCCGCCGCGATCTACCTCGGCTGGCGGTGGTGGGTGCCGGCCGGGATCGCGTTCTACCTCGTCACCGGCATCATCGCGGCGTGGATCGCCTCGAACCCGGACGTGCAGGCGACCATCGCCGCGCCGGAGGAGATCCGGGAGATGACGAGGGTCGGCGGCGGGTACGAGTCGTACTACTCCAGCGACCCCGCCGGGTCGTTCGCGGCGAAGGTGTGGACGAACAACGCCTGGGTCGCCGCGGCCTGCCTGCTGCTGGGCGTGCTGTTCGCGATCCCGCCGGTCTACCTGCTCTTCACCAACGCCCTCAACGTCGGCGTCGGCATCGGGCTGATGTTCGGTGCGGGCCGCGGAGGGGTGTTCCTCGGACTGCTGGCGCCGCACGGGTTGTTGGAGCTCACGGCCGTGTTCGTGGCGGCGGGCATCGGCATGCGGCTGGGCTGGCAGGTGATCGACCCCGGCAAGCGCACCCGTGGCCAGGCCCTCGCCACGGAGGGCCGGTCGGTCGTCGCGGTGGCGCTCGGACTGGTCGTGGTGCTGCTCGTGTCCGGTGTGCTGGAAGGGTTCGTGACGCCTTCCGGGCTGCCGACGTGGGCGCGCATCGGCATCGGGGTGGTGGCCGAGGTGCTGTTCCTGCTGTACGTCTTCGTGATCGGGCGCCGGGCCGCGCGGCAGGGTGAGACGGGCGACATGGACGCGAGCGAACGTGAGGACGTCGCGCCCGTCGCCGTCTAAAGCTTGCCGGCGGCCTTCAACGAGAGATAGCGGTCCGCGAGAGCGCGCGGCAGGTCGTCGGGCAGTGCGTCCACGACGTCGACACCGTGCCGTGCGAGCAACGCGGTGAGACGGCGGCGTTCGGCCAGAGTGCGTTCCGCCGCGGCGGCCGCGTACACGGCCTCCAGGTCGCCACGTCCGGCGGCCATCGCGTGCACGGCCGGGTCGGACACCGACGCGACCAGCAGGTGGTGGCGCGTGGCCAACGCCGGCAGCAGCGGCAGCAGGCCGTGCTCCATCGACGGCTCCAGCGACGTCAGCAGCACGACCAGTGAGCGGCGACCCGCCCGGCGGAGCACCTCGGAGACGGCGCCGCGGGCGTCGAACTCGACCAGTTCGGCCTCCAGCGGTGCCATGGCCTGCACCAGGACGGGCAGTGTCGCCCGCGGTACCGAGGCGCGCACCTGCTGGCTGAACGCCAGGAAGTCGATCTGGTCGCGGGCCTGCGAAGCCAAGGCGGACAACAACAACGCGGCGTCCATCGCCGTGTCCAGGCGCGGCAGACCACCGAGTGCGCCGTCCACGCGGCCCGCCGAGGTGCGGGCCGTGTCGAGCACGATCGTCACCTGCCGGTCGCGTTCGGGGCGCCAGGTGCGGACCACCACGTCCGGCGAACGAGCCGAGGCGCGCCAGTCGATCGAGCGCACGTCGTCACCGATGACGTACGCGCGCAGCGAGTCGAACTCCGTGCCGGCGCCGCGGATCAACGAGGCGCGGCGGCCGTCCAGTTCGCGCAGGCGTTCCAGCAGGGGAGGAAGGTGACGGCGGCTGTGGAACGGCGGCAGCGCGCGCACGATCCACGGCACGACGTGTGAGCCTTGCCGTGCCGCGATGCCCAACGGGCCGTGGGAACGCACGGTCACACGGTCCGCAGTGCGATCGCCACGCCGTAGGGGCCGCAGCTCGAAAGACAGCACACGCGAACCACCGGCGGGCACGTCGACCGCAACCCGATCGGCGACCACACCGGCAGAAGGCGCCCATGCGTCACGAAGAACGCCACGCAGCCGACGTCCGGGGTTGTGCACGGTCAGCTGCACCACACACGGCTCGCCCGTGCGCACCGAGGTCGCCCCCGCGCGCGAGAACGTCAGCCGCCGCACGCCGCCCGCCAACAACAAGTCGACGGCCACGCACAGCACCAGAAGGCCGAACAGAACGAGAATCCCCTGCCACGACGGCAGGAGAAGCCCGACGACGAAGACCCCGATGAGCGCGAGCAGTCCCGCGCGGCCCGTGAGCGCCACGTCAGCGTGGCACCTGAACGGCACCGAGCACGCCGTCCAGCACGCCGTCCGCCGTCACGCCCTCCAGTTCGACCTCCGGGCGCAACTCCAGCCGATGCCGCAACGCGGGCCGTGCGAGCGCCTTCACGTCGTCGGGCGTCACGTAGTCACGGCCCGAGAGCCACGCCCACGCACGTGCGGCAGCCAGCAGAGCCGTTGCGCCACGGGGAGAAACGCCCAGACGCACGGCCGGAGACTGACGGGTCGCACGGCACACGTCCACGACGTACGCGATCACCTCGGGAGCCACGGTCAACGCGCGCACGGCCGCCGTCCCCGCCTCCAGGTGTGCGGCACTCGCGACCGGCGACAACGACGAGAGGTCACGCGGGTCGAAGCCGGAGGCGTGCCGCGTCAGCACGTCGATCTCGTGCTCCCGCCCCGGGATCGGCATCGTCACCTTGAGCAGGAACCGGTCGAGCTGCGCCTCGGGCAACGGGTAGGTGCCCTCGTACTCCACCGGGTTCTGCGTCGCCACGACGATGAACGGCGACGGCAGCGGCCGCGTCTTGCCGTCGGCGGAGACCTGCCGTTCCTCCATCGCCTCCAGCAGCGCGGACTGCGTCTTCGGCGGCGTCCGGTTGATCTCGTCGGCGAGCAGCAGGTTCGTGAACACCGGGCCCTCGCGGAACGAGAACGCCGCGTTGTGCGAGTCGTAGACCAGCGACCCCGTCAGATCGCCGGGCATCAGGTCCGGCGTGAACTGCACCCGCGTCGTCGACAGGTCCAACGCGCGTGCAAGAGCGCGCACGAGCAACGTCTTCGCGACGCCCGGAACACCCTCCAGCAGCACGTGTCCCTTGCACAGCAACGCGAGGATCAACGACGTCACGGCGGCGTCGTTGCCCACCACGGCTTTGCCGATCTCCGCGCGCAACGCCACCAGCGCCGTACGGGCTTCCTCGGTGGTGACCACTGCCGTCATGCCTTGCGCACCTCGTTCTCCAGAGCATCGAGCGATGCGGCCAGCGCGACCAACCCCCGGTCGTCCACCGGCTCCCTGTCGTAGAGCAGCGCCCGCACCGAAGTGACGGGACGCGAAGTCCTGCGGGCGATCTCCTCGGACGGATCGTCGCCCGGCGGCACCCCCAGCAGCGGTGCCAGCCGGTCACGCGTCGCCTGCCGCAGCACGGAGGCGGCGTGCGACGCGGCGTGCGACCGGCGGTACAGCCGCGCCCTGCCCTCCACGGTCTCGGCGGCGCGCACCACGACCGGGAGCGGTTCGGGCACCACGCGGCCGAGCCTGCGCGCCCGCCACACCGCGAGCAGCACGACCGCGACACCGAGCTGCAGGGCGCCGTACTTCCAGCCGTCCGGGACCAGGTCGGTCAGCGACTTCTGCTGCGACCTGTCCGCCGCCGACGGCACGTACCAGACCAGCCGTTCGTGCTGGCCCAGCAACGACAACGCGAGTGCCGCGTTGCCCTCCTCGTCGATGTCGCGGTTGGTGAAGATCCCGCCGTAGCCGATCGTCGTGACGGTGCCGGTGCGGACCAGCGTCGAGTCGTAGCAACTCTGCTCACCCTCGTAGGTGAACCCGCCCGTGGTCGCCGCGCCGGCTCCGTCCGCCAGCGGGCAGCCGGGCTGGCGGGTCCCGACCTCGAGCCGGCGCAGCCCGGGAGAGGGCGCGAGGAGCACGGTCGAGGAGGCCCGGCCGCTCAGGTCCGCGAGCCGCCGCGGGTCGATCAGGTTCGGCTGCGTCACGAACAGCGTCGCACCGTCCACAGCGGACGCGTTGTCGGTGAGCTCGACGCGCACGCCGTTCTGCTCCAGCAGCCGGGCGACCGCGTGGCTGCCCTCCGGCCGGAACGACCGGGGGTCGAGCGCGCCGCCCTCACCGCTGCCGCGCAGCAGCGTGATCACGACCGCGGCGAAGAGAATGATCACGCCGATCAGCAGGGGACCGCGCGCGGCGGTCCAGATGCGGCCGGCGTCGGGGGAGACCGCCGTCATCCGCGCACCTTGCCGTCCACGGAGACCAGCTGCTGGTACCCCTCCACCGTCGCGGGCCTGCCGCCGTACCAGACGTCGTCGAACTGGATCGCCGCGCCGCGCAGGTCGCCGGCGAGCACCGGAAGTGCCTGGCCCGCCTCGAAAGCGACCTCGTCCACGGTGCGTCCGGCCCGTGCCTCGAGCACGCCGCGTTGTTCCAGCTCGCGCACCACCGCGCGGAAGCGTTCGCGCACGGCCTCGGCCAGGTCACCGGCCGCCGCGGCCTTCTCGGCGGCGGCCCGGTGCTCGGCCGCGGTCATGGCGGTCGAGCCGAACACGGTGCCGTCCGACCGCAGCGCACGGCCCGTGGGCCCGACACGCAGCCTGAAGATGATCACGATCAGCACCAGCACGGCCACGACGACCGTGACCGCGGTGATGCCGCTCATGCCGCCCGCCCCGGCGAACAGCTCGCCGAGGCGGGTCAGCACCCAGTCGATCGCGCGTTCCAGCGGGTTCGGGTCGTCGGAGACGTACGCCGGGTCGCCGAGCTCCCGGACGGCCGCCTCCCTCGCCTCGTCGCGGCCGAGATCTACCGGTACGTCAGAGACCGCCATGCCCCGCGGCCCGCTGGAGTTCGATGTCCATGCCCTCGGACCGCATCCGGCGGTCGACGTAGAGCAGCACGGTCACCGCGGAGCTGAACGGCAGCGTGATCGTCGAGGCGATGATCGCGCCGATGGTCGACAGGACCAGCGAGCCGACGCTCAGGGACGCCGTGGGGTCGGCCGAGAAGCCGGTCGTCGCCGCGCCCAGCAGGCCGAACGGGAGGCTGATGATCCAGCTGATCACCCAGCCGATCACGACGGTGAGCAGCAGGATGCCGAACGTCCGCCACCACGCGCCGTCCACGAGCTTCTTCGAGCGGCCGAACGCGGCGGTGACGCCGCAGCGCTCGAGCACGAGCGCGGGCGTGACCAGCGCGAACAGCACCCACAGCCAGACGCCGGGCACGACGCACAGGAGCAGGCCGACGGTGATCACGAGACCGGACAGCAGCGTCGCGCCGAGCAGCGGGAGCAGCCGGGGCTTGAACTCCTCCCACGCCTGCGCGAACGTGACCGGCTTGCCCAGCACGGCGTGACCCACGATGACGGTGATGAAGCCCGACAGGAACACGGTGCCGAGCAGCAGCAGGAAGACGCTGAGCGCCGTGCCGGTGAGGAAACCGCCGACGGCCCTGGTGAACTGGTCGACCGCCTGTTCCTGCGTCACGCTGTTCGGGTCGAGCGCCACGACGGCGGTGAGGTCGTCGAGGAACGGCAGCTGCACCAGCAGGCCGACGATCTGCGTGACCGCGGCGACCACGGCGGCCGCGCCGATGATCAGCTTCGGGTAGCGCCGCATCGTCGTGATGGCGCCGTCGACGATCTCGCCGACGGCCAGCGGGCGCAGCGGGATCACACCGGGCTTGATCGTCGGCTGGCCACCGGGCGGCGGCGGTGCGTTGTAGCCGTACTGCGGCTGCTGGCCAGGCTGCTGCGGCTGCTGGTTCTGTGGCTGGTCGGGTGACGACCAGCCGGGCGTTTCGGACATCTCGGCTACCCCCGGTCGTGGTGTGAGCGGAATCCTGCCAGACCAGGGCCGCCGCCACCCGGCAACCCGATCACGAAACGAGCTCGGTCCGCGCCTTGGCCGGGGTCGTGCGCCGCATGCCCGCGCTGACGCACCTCCTCACCACCTGAGGCTGCTCCCGCATGAGCCGCAGCCCGCGCCTGACCAGCGTCGGCACCGGTTTGCGGGCCTCGGCCACGTCCCGGGCGAACCGGCGCACGAACGTGACGGGAGGGCTCGGCGCGAGCACGATCGCGTCCCGGAGCACCCCCGCCTCCCGTGCGCCCTGGACCAGCAGGTCCGCGAACAGGCCTTCCGCGATGAACGCGGGCGCGCCGCCGAGCTCGATCGTCTGGGTGCCGACCGCGCGGTCCTCGCTGATCGAGTAGACCGGCGCCTCGACCCTGCCGGTCTCCGACAGCTCGATGATCGCCTGAAGCGCCTTGTCCGCGTTCCACGAGCCGATGTCGTCCCAGTCGGCCCTGCCGTGCTCGTCGCGGGGCAGCAGCGGGTCGTCGCCGTCGCGGTAGAAGTCGTCCAGGCGCAGGACAGGCCAGCCGAGGTGGGCGGCGAGTGTCGACTTGCCTGAGCCGGAGGGGCCGGCGAGCAGCACGGCACGAGGGATGGGCACGGAACGCGATCCTCGCATATGTCCTAGGCTCGAACGCATGAGCGAAGGTCTGTTCGACGAGGGCCTCTTCGGCGCGACCGACGAGGAGAAGGCCCAGCGCATCGCGGCCAACGCCCCGCTGGCCGTGCGGATGCGTCCGGCCACGCTGGACGAGGTCGTCGGCCAGGACCACCTGCTCGGGCCGGGCGCCCCGCTGCGCCGCCTGGTCGAGGGCGCCACGCCGGCGTCCGTGATGCTGTACGGCCCTCCCGGCACCGGCAAGACGACCCTCGCGACCCTGGTGTCGAAGGCGACCGGCCGCCGGTTCGTGGCTCTGAGCGCGCTGTCGGCCGGGGTCAAGGAAGTGCGGGCGGTCATCGACGAGGCCCGCCGCCGCCTGGTCCGCTCCGGCGAGTCGACCGTCCTGTTCATCGACGAGGTCCACCGGTTCTCCAAGACCCAGCAGGACGCCCTGCTGGGTGCGGTCGAGGACCGGATCGTGCTGCTGGTCGCGGCCACCACGGAGAACCCGTTCTTCTCGGTCGTGTCACCGCTGCTGTCGCGTTCACTCGTGCTGCAGCTCAGGTCGCTGACCGACGACGGTGTGCGCGCGGTGATCCAGCGGGCGGTGTCCGACCAGCGCGGCCTGGGCGGGTCCGTGGTGCTGGAGCCCGAGGCGGAGGACCACCTGATCCGCCTGGCCGGAGGTGACGCCCGCCGCTCGCTCACGGCGCTGGAGGCTGCCGCGGACTCGGCGCTGGCGTCGAACGAAGGCGTGATCACGCTGACGTTGCTGGAGTCCACGGTGGACAAGGCGGCGGTGCGCTACGACCGCGACGGTGATCAGCACTACGACGTGACGTCGGCCTTCATCAAGTCGATCCGGGGCTCGGACGTCGACGCGGCCCTGCACTACCTCGCGCGGATGATCGAGGCGGGGGAGGACCCGCGGTTCATCGCGCGGCGGCTGGTGATCCACGCCAGCGAGGACGTCGGCATGGCCGACCCGACGGCGTTGCAGACGTGCGTGGCGGCGGCTCAGGCCGTGCAGCTCATCGGTCTGCCCGAGTGCGCCCTGAACCTCGCGCAGGCCACGATCCACCTCGCCACCGCGCCGAAGTCGAACGCCGTGACCACCGCGATCTACGCCGCCATCGAGGACGTGCGCAAGGGAGCCATCGGTTCCGTGCCGGCACATCTGCGCGACGGGCACTACGCGGGCGCGGCGAAGCTGGGCAACGCGCAGGGCTACCGGTACCCGCACGACGTGCCCGAGGGCGTGCTGACGCAGCAGTACGCGCCGGACGACCTGGTGGGACGTGACTACTACGAGCCGACCGGGCGCGGCGGCGAACGAGCCCTGGCGGAACGGCTGCCGCGGCTGCGCAGGGTGATCAGGGGCGAGTGACCCGCCCCGGCGCGGTAGCTTCGGCGAAGTGACGATCAGAGAAGACTTCCTGACCACCGCCCGCATCGCCCTGGACCTCCTGCGCCACCCGCAGGTCGCGCAGCACTGGGACCAGCCGAGCGCGCTGCCGGAGTTCGGCGTCAGCGGCCTCGCCGGACACGTGGCCTACCAGGCGCTGCCACTGCCGTCGATGATCGGGACCCCACCCGGCGACGAGCCCGTCGTCCCGCTCATGGAGCACTACGCGCGGGCCAGGTGGACCGACCTCGACGTCGACTCGGAGTTCCACACCCGCATCCGCGCGGGCGGCGAGAAGCTCGCGGCGGAGGGGCACGGCGCCCTCTGCGACCGGTTCGAGCAGACCCTCGACGAACTCGCGAAGTCGTTGCCCGGTCAGGAGGACCGTGGCGTCCGCATGCCGCACTGGGGCCCGTGGGCGGTGCCGCTGGACGAGTACCTCGTCAGCAGGCTGATGGAGTTCGTCGTGCACTCCGACGACCTCGCGGTGAGCGTCGGGCTGGACACCCCCGAGTTCCCGCGCCACGTCAACGAGACGGTCATCGACCTGCTGACCCGGATGGCGCTCAACAAGCACCGCGCCATCGACGTGGTGCGTGCTTTGAGCCGCAAAGAGCGTGCGCCGCAGGACATCACCGCGTTCTAACGTTTGACTGCGTTCTAACGCTTGCAGATCATCAGCAGTGCGAGCTTGCCGGGCAGCATGATCTCGTCCGCGGCCACGAACCCGCCGGCCTCGAACGACCTGATGGCCCGCGTGTTGCGCACGTCCGGTTCGAGCACGATCCGCGTGCAGTGCGGGTCGGCCTCGAACAGCGCGTCGGTGAGCCTGGGGAGCAGTGACCGCACGAGCCCGCGGTCGGTCATCGCCAGCTCACCGACGGCGAGGTTCAGCCCGATGTCGTGCGGCCGCGCCCGGTAGCAGCCGGCGACGGCGTGCCTGGCCGCGCGGTAGACCTCGGCGTAGATCACCGGCCGGCCGTGCCAGCTGATCAGCACCGGCCGGACGTCGTCCCCCGCCAGCAGCTCCACCAGCCGGCGCTCCCACTGCGGCACCGTCCACGCCTGCCGCCGGAACGCCGCCACGTGCGGTGCCTGGTTCCAGCGGTGCACGAGGTGCAGGTCGTAGCCGTCCGAACGCGCGACGCGGGCGTCCCACGGCATCGGCAGGTCCGGGACGGGCGGGGCGTCCGCCATGAGCTGCAGCCGATAGGAGTCCAGGTGCGACACCGGCTTCACGAGGCCTCCTGCGCGGATCCACTTAGGGTTGCCTAACTTCTATCGGCAAGGCCGCCGCTGTCAAGCCCTGGGTGACGGGTATTTCACAGGCTGTGACGGCGCGCGTCAATGAGGTCTCGTGCGTTCTCCTCGCCGGGCTGGCGGGATGTCAGGTCTGTGGAGCCTGTGCAGGACGGCGGGTGGTACACCGTCCCTTGCTGGTAACCCAGGCGGCACACGACCGCCGAAACCGGCCGACACGCGGGCCACGGACAACTTCCGCGAGCAGATCGACGGCGCCACAGGCCGTTGAAGATCAACAAATGGTGCCGCCCAGTCGAGTGTCGGGCCCACCCGGTAATCTCACCCGCAACCAAGCCCGAACGCCTGTTCACCAGGAGGATCCGTGTCGCCAGGGTGGCTCGCCGCCGGTGCTTTCGTGCTGCTCGTGCTCATCGTGGGGGTCGTGGCGATCAAGGCCGCGCGCTTCTTCGACGAGGCCACGATCGCGATGCGCAAAGCGCACGAGAACACGGACCCGTTGTTCGTTGAAGCCAACACGACGCTCACGCACGTGAACACGCAGCTCGAACGCGTCGACGGCATCACGGCCAACGCGCGCGCCGTCACGGGCAACGTCTCGGCGCTCACCAGCCTGTTCACCGCCACTCTCGGCGGTCCGCTGGTCAAGGCCGCCGCGCTGTCCTACGGCGTGAGCAAGGCCGTCAAGGCGCGCCGCAAGGCCGCCGAACAGCCGAACAAGCACTCCAAGCGTCGTTCCAGGCGAGGTGCGAAGTGAGCCGCCTCTTCTGGTTCGGACTGGGTGCCGCGGCAGGCCTGTTCGCCGCGAAGAAGGCCTCCGAGGTCGCAAAGCAGGCGACTCCCGCCGGTGTCGGCGCTAACGTGGGTGAAGGCCTGCGCGAACTCGCCGGCGCCATCGGTTCCTTCGGGGCCGAGGTGCGCGCGGGGATGGCCGAACGGGAACAGGAGTTGCAGGACACCGTGGAACGTCAGACGGGATTCACGCCGGGGCGCCGAGCGCCCAGGGCGAACGGGAAGCACTAGCGCCGTTCGCCCCGTGACCATGCCCTGACAATCCCCAGCAACACTTAGGAACTTCCCGTGCAGACCCACGAGATCATCAAGCGTTTCCGCGAGCACTTCGAGAAGGCCGGGCACAAGTACATCCCCAGCGCCTCGCTGCTGCTCGACGACCCGAACCTGCTGTTCGTCAACGCCGGCATGGTGCCGTTCAAGCCTTACTTCCTCGGCGAGGCCCCGCCGCCCGCCCCGCGGATGACGAGCATCCAGAAGTGCGTGCGCACGCCCGACATCGACGAGGTCGGCAAGACCACCCGCCACCTCACGTTCTTCCAGATGGCCGGCAACTTCTCGCTCGGCGACTACTTCAAGGAAGACGCCATCCGGCTCGCCTGGGAGCTGATCACCAACTCCCAGGAGAACGGTGGCTACGGCTTCGACCCCGAGCGCATCTGGGTGACGGTCTACCTGGACGACGACGAGGCCATCGAGCTGTGGCAGAAGGTCGCCGGCATGCCGCTGGAGCGCATCCAGCGCCGCGGCGTCGAGGACAACTTCTGGTCGATGGGCGTTCCCGGCCCGTGCGGCCCGTGCTCGGAGATCTACTACGACCGCGGCCCCGAGTACGGCAAGGAGGGCGGCCCGGTAGTCGACGAGGACAGGTACCTGGAGATCTGGAACCTCGTCTTCATGCAGAACGTCCGCGGCGAGGGCGGTGCCAAGAAGGACTACCCGGTCCTCGGTGAGCTGCCGTCGAAGAACATCGACACCGGCATGGGCGTCGAGCGCGTCGCCTACCTGCTGCAGGGCGTCGACAACGTCTACGAGACCGACCTGGTCCGCGCCGTCATCAGCAAGGCCGAGGAGCTCTCCGGCCGCAAGTACGGCACCAACGAGGTCGACGACGTCCGCTTCCGCGTCATCGCCGACCACGCCCGCAGCGGTGTGCTCCTGGTCGGCGACGGCGTCACGCCCGGCAACGAGGCCCGCGGCTACGTGCTGCGCCGCCTGCTGCGCCGCATCGTGCGCAGCTCCCGCCTGCTGGGCGTGAACGAGCCGGTGCTGCAGCAGTTCGCCGAGGTCGTCCGCGACTCGATGGGCGAGGCCTACCCCGAGCTGGTCAGCGGGTTCGCCCGCATCCAGCAGGTGCTCAAGGCCGAGGAGGACACGTTCCTGCGCACCCTCGACGCCGGTTCGCGCATCTTCGAGGGCGCCGCCGCCGAGGTGAAGTCCGACGGCCGCGCCACGCTGCCCGGTGACAAGGCCTTCCAGCTGCACGACACGTACGGCTTTCCGATCGACCTCACGCTGGAGATGGCCTCCGAGGCCGGCCTGTCCGTGGACGAGGACGGCTTCCGCAAGCTGATGGCCGAGCAGCGCGCCCGTGCCAAGGCCGACGCCGCCGGCAAGAAGACCGGCCACGGCGACCAGTCGGTGTACCGCGAGCTGCTGGAGCAGGGCCCGACCGAGTTCACCGGCTACACCGAGCTCGCCTCCGAGGCCACGCTGCGAGGCATCGTGCACAACGGCGCTCGGGTGAAGTCGGCTCGCGAGGGCGACATCGTCGAGGTCGTCCTGGACCGCACGCCGCTCTACGCCGAGTCCGGTGGCCAGGAGTCCGACGCCGGCACCATCGTCACGGCCAACGCCGAGCTCGAGGTGCTCGACGTGCAGAAGGTCGCCCGCAAGCTGTGGGTGCACCAGGTGCGCGTCCGCTCCGGCGAGGTCTCCGAGGGCGAGCACGTCGAGGCCCGCGTCGACCCGGAGTGGCGCGTCGGTGCCCGCCAGGGCCACTCGGGCACGCACGTCGTGCACGCCGCGCTGCGGCACGTGCTCGGCCCGTCGGCCCTGCAGAGCGGTTCGTACAACAAGCCCGGCTACCTGCGGCTCGACTTCGCCTGGACCGGTGGCCTGTCCGCCGAGGCCAAGAGCGAGATCGAAGAGGTCTCGAACCTCGCCGTGCGCAAGGACCTGCCGGTCAGCATCGTCTACACCGACATGGCCGGTGCCCAGGAGATGGGTGCCGTCGCCCTGTTCGGCGAGACCTACGACGAGACCGTGCGCGTCATCGAGATCGGTGGCGAGTGGTCGCGCGAGCTGTGCGGTGGCACCCACGTCGAGCACTCGTCGCAGATCGGCCCGATCACCCTGCTGGGTGAGTCGTCGGTCGGTTCCGGCGTGCGCCGTCTCGAGGCCTACGTCGGCATCGAGGCCATGCGGTTCCTGGCCAAGGAACGCGCCATCGTGCAGAACCTCTCCGACATGCTCAAGGTCTCCTCCGACGGCCTGCCCGAGCGGATCGAGTCGCTGGTCGAGCGCCTGAAGACCGCCGAGAAGGAGCTGGAGAAGGTCCGCGCCGCCGAGCTGCTGGGCAACGCCGGCGCCCTCGCCGGCAAGGCCCTCGACATCCGCGGCCTGTCGCTGGTGGCCCTGGGCCTCGAGGGCGTGCCGGGCAACGACCTGCGCACGCTCGGTGGCGAGGTCCGCAACCGCCTGGGCAGCAGGCCCGGTGTGGTGGCCCTGTTCTCGGTCGACGGCGACAAGGTCAGCTTCGTGGTGGCCACCACGGCCGCCGCCCGCGACCTGGGCCTGGCCGCCGGCAAGCTCGTCCCGGTGTTCGGCCCGGCCATCGCCGCCCGCGGTGGCGGCAAGCCGGACCTGGCCCAGGGCGGCGGCACGAACCCGGCCGGCGTCACCGACGCCATCACGGCCCTGACCAACGAACTGGACAAGGTGCTTGAACAGCGCTGATGTTCCCGGTGTCGACGACCCGGGCCTCGGACGGAGGCTCGGCGTCGACGTCGGGTCGGTTCGCGTGGGGGTCTCCCTCAGCGATCCGGCACCGTTCCTGGCGACTCCGCTGGTCACCCTGCGACGCGACCAGAAGAACGGCTCGGACCTCACGGAACTCGTACGTCTCGTGGCCGAACATGACGTCGTAGAGGTCGTGGTCGGCTTGCCGAAGACGTTGGCGGGCAGGCACGGCCCCGCGGCAGAGGCGGCGACCGCGTACGCTGCGGCCTTGGCCGGGCGCATCGCACCGGTGCCGGTGCGGCTCACCGACGAACGCCTGACGACGGTCGTGGTGAGCAGGGTGCTGGCGCAGCGCGGTGTGAAGGGCAAGAAGCAGCGAGCCGTGGTCGACCAGGCTGCCGCTGTCGAGATCCTGCAATCTTGGCTGGACGCACGGGCACATTCGGTGCCCGCCCGAAAGGACGAGGCGTGAGCGGCGACGATCTCGGGTTGTTCACCGACCCCGAAGCGGATGAGCGAAGGCCGCTCAAGAGGCGCGATCGCGAGCGTGACAACGCCCGCGTCAAGGCGAAGAAGCGCAAGAAGACGGTCCTGTGGCTGGTCGTCGCGCTGATCCTCGCCGTGGGCATGGGCGGTGCCTACTACGGCTACAAGGAGCTGCGAGGCATCGGCTCGTTCGAGGACTACGCGGGCAGCGGCGAGGCCGACGCCATCGTCGAGGTCCAGGACGGCGACGTGGTCAGCAAGATCGCGTCGACCCTGTACGACAACGGCGTCATCGCCTCCGCGCGAGCCTTCACCGAGGCCAGCAAGACCGATGCCCGCGTGACGTCGATCCAGCCGGGCTTCTACCTGATGAAGACGAAGATGTCGGGCCAGAACGCGGTGGCCAAGATGATCGACCCGAAGACGCGGGTCCCGGCCGTCCAGATCGTCGGTGGCCTGAAGCTCACCGACATCCAGGCCAACGGCAAGACCGTCCCGGGCATCTACTCCCAGCTCGCCGCCGCGAGCTGCACGGACAAGGACGGCGCGAAGGTCTGCCTGACCGCCGACGAGATCAAGGCCGCCGCCGAGCAGACCGACCCGGTCGCCCTCGGTGTGCCGGACTGGGCGCTGGCGGACGTGAAGCGCGCCGAGCCCGCGTTCCGCCTCGAAGGCCTGATCATGCGCGGCGTCTACCAGGTCAAGCCCGGTGTCACCGCGGTCGAGCTGATCCGCAGCGTCATCGTGGCCTCGGCCCAGAAGCTGCAGGGCGCGGGCATTCCCGGCGGCACCATGAACACCGGCTTCCGTCCCTACGAGGTGCTCGTCATCGCCTCGTTGATCGAGAAGGAAGCCATCGAGAAGGACTTCGGCCAGGTCTCGCAGGTCATCTACAACCGGATCGCGCAACCGATGCCCCTGCAGTTCGACTCGACCATCAACTACCGCAACAACCAGCCGCACATCCGCACGTCCGACGAGGACCGCGACGCGAACCAGCCCTACAACACCTACAAGGTCCAGGGCCTGACGCCGACGCCGATCGGCTCGCCGTCGCAGCAGGCCATCGCCGCGGCGATCAAGCCCGCGGGCGGCGACATGATGTACTTCGTGAAGTGCCAGGCGGACGGCACGTCGTGCTTCTCGAAGACGTACGACGAGCACAAGGAGAAGGACCAGAAGGCTCAGCGGGAGGGCGTCTACTAGTGGTGCGCAAGGCGGCGGTGATCGGCTCGCCGATCGAGCACTCGCTTTCCCCGGTGCTGCACAACGCCGCGTACGCCGAGCTGGGCCTCGACTGGGAGTACACCCGGCTGGAGTGCTCCGAGGCCGGCGTCCCCGCTCTGGTCTCGTCACTGGGCCCGGAGTGGGCGGGTCTCTCCTGCACGATGCCGACCAAACGCGCCGCGCTGGCGTTCGCCTCGGTCGTGACCCCGCGCGCGACGGCGGTGGGCGCGGCGAACACGCTGGTGCGCCACGGTTCCGAGTGGCATGCCGACTGCACCGATGTGGACGGTGTCGTGGGAGCGTTGCGGGAGAAGGGTTTCTCCAGCGGCTCGCACGGCGTCGTCCTCGGTGCGGGCGGCACGGCCACAGCCGCGCTCGCCGGTTTCGCCGAGCTCGGCATCTCGTCGGTTTCCCTCGTGGTGCGCGATCCCGCACGCGCGGGAGAGGCCGTGGAGACGGCGTCGCGCGTCGGTGTTTCAGTCGAGGTGCTGCAGCTGTCCTCTGTGGATCTCGCCGTGCTGGCCGGTGCCGCGGACGTGGTCGTGTCGACGGTGCCCGCCGAGGCCACCGTCGAGCTGGCCGGCTCGCTGGCGCGGGCGCCGTACGTGCTGGACGTGATCTACCACCCGTGGCCCACACCGGTCGCGAAGGCCGTGGAGGCCTCCGGGAGCCGCCTGGTCACCGGGCTGGACATGCTGCTGCACCAGGCTTTCGGGCAGTTCGAGCAGTTCACCGGCAAGCCCGCGCCACAGGAGGCCATGCGCGCCGCGCTGGCCGCGGAACTCGCCTCGCGGTCGTAACTTTCGGCTTGATCTTGGACCGTCCGGTACCGGTGCGCGCCGGTCGTGTGGTTCCCTACGCCTGACTCGTTTGGCTGCGGACGATGTGCCACTCGGCCGGAGTCATCGCATGCCGGTGTTCCTCACCTTGGGAGGGCCGGTGGGTGGGGACGCACGGGTGTGTCTGCCGGGGGGCTCCGCTTGGGCGCGTGGGCCGACCGGTTCCGGCACCACGGCCGCCGGTGCGTCCCGCCCCTACCGAAGCGCTAGGGGCAGTACTGGTCGGGAACCGGTGCCACGCCGGCCACCTTCGCCCGGCTCGCCAGGGCCGTGCAGTGCACCTGGAAGACCGCCCACTTCGTCGTCGGTGGCGCGACGTCCTCCGGCATCACGATCACGTCCAGCACCGGGACCGCCTTGGACGACGTCGCGGGCAGTTCGGTCACCAGGCCCAGCTTCTTCTCCTCGTCGTTCGGGCCGGCCAGCAGCAGGTTCATCGCGGTCGTGATGTCGACGGCGCCGGTGTAGTCGCGGGTGCGGCGCACCAGGCCGTCGCGTTCGGCCGTGACGAGGTAGATGGTGAGCGTGTGCGACGAGACCGTCGGCGCCTCGGCCCCGGTGAGGATCGGGGTCGGGCGGATGCCGCAGGCCGTGAGGGTCACGAGGGCAAGCGCAAGGTGAAGACCGCGCCGCCCGAGGGCGCGTTGGCCGCCTCGATGGTGCCGCCGTGCAGGCGTGCGTTCTCCCATGCGATCGCCAATCCCAGTCCGCTGCCCTCGGAACGGGAGCGGGCCGTGTCTGCCTTGTAGAAGCGGTCGAAGATGTGGGGGAGGGCGTCCTCGGGGATGCCGGGGCCGTGGTCGGCCACCTCGATGACGCCCGGCCGCACCGTCACGCGCACCGGGACGCCGCCGTGCTTCAGCGCGTTGCCCACGAGGTTGGCGACGATGACGTCCAGGCGGCGGCGGTCGACCCGTGCCACCACGCCCTCGGGCAGCGACGCCTCGACGGACGTGGCCCAGCCGCGGGCGGCCAGGGTGTCGCGGACCGCGGTGCCGATGTCCCAGTCGTCCAGTTCGAGGAGGTTGCGGCCCTCGTCGAAGCGGGAGATCTCCATCAGGTCGTTGACCAGGCGGGTCAGCTTGCGGGTCTCGGCGGAGACCAGGCGGGCCGCGACGGCCGTGTCGGGAGGCAACGTGTCCGCGTCCTCGTCCAGCACGGCGGTCACGGCGTTCATCGCCGTCAACGGCGTGCGCAGTTCGTGCGACACGTCGGCGACGAAGCGGCGGGAGGTGGCCTGGGAGGCTTCCAGTTGTTCGGCGGCCTGGTTGAACGTGCGGGCCAGGTCGGCGAGTTCGTCGGAGCCGCGCACCTCGACGCGGGTGTCCAGGCGGCCGGCTCCGAGCTCGCGGGCGGCGGCGCCGAGGCGGCGGACGGGACGCAGGACCCCGCGCGCGGTGAACAGCGCGACGCCCAGGGCCAGGGGGAGCACGAGGCTGACCCCCACCCAGGCGGCCGTCGAGAAGCTGTCGATGGCGGTCTGCGGGCCCCTCAGGTACAGCAGCGCCCACACCTCCACACCCGTGGGCGCGCCGTCCGTGCGGAGCAGCGGGATGCCCACGACGACGTACGGCTCGGCCAGGTCCGTGCGGCGCTGCCAGAGCGTCGTCCCGCTCGTCTTGAGCATCTCGCGCATCTCGGCGGGGATGAACGACGGATCGGGGCCGCTGGAGGAGCGCAGGCCCCCGTAGACCACGACCGCCGAGCCGCGCAGGTACGAGCCGAAGCCGTCCAGGTCCTCCTGCGCCGGCGGCACGGTGAGCCGGTGCGCGTAGTCGCGGACGTCCTGCACGAGCGGGTTCATGAAGCCGTCCTGCGCGTCCTCCAGCAGCAACGTGCGGGCGGTCGCGTAGGAGGCACCCGCGGCTCCCACCGCGCCGAGCACCGTCAGCAGCAGGAACGCGGCCATCAGCCTGGGGCGCAGGCCGCGCAGCAACGACCTCATCGGGGGCCGAAGCGGTAACCGAAGCCGCGCACCGTGTGGACGTATCCGGGGTCGGAGGGCACGTCCTCGATCTTCGCGCGCAACCGCTGCACGCACGCGTCGACCAGCCGCGAGTCGCCGAGGTAGTCGTGCTCCCAGACGGCCTCGAGGATCTGCTGGCGGGTCAGCACGCGGCCGGGGGTGCGGGACAGTTCGAGCAGCAGCTTCAGCTCGGTCGGGGTCAGCGCGACCTTCACGTCGTCCTTGAGCACCTGCAGTCCTGCCCGATCGATCACCAGCGAGCCGTGCCGTTCGATCGACGACGGCTCGGCGACGGTCCGCCGCAGCACGGCGCGGATGCGCGCCTCCAGCACCCGCGGTTCCACGGGCTTGACCACGTAGTCGTCCGCGCCCGCCTCCAGGCCCGCGACCACGTCGAAGTCGTCGCCGCGCGCCGTGAGCATGATGATCGGCACCTCGGCGTGCGTGCGCATCCGCCGGCACGTCTCGAAGCCGTCGATGCCCGGCAGCATGATGTCGAGGACCACGATGTCGGGACGGGACTCGCGCAGCTTCTCGACGCCTTCCTCACCCGTTTCCGCTGCTCGGACGTCGTGTCCCTGGCGGCGCAACGCCAGCCCGAGTCCTTCACGCACCGAAGGGTCGTCCTCGACCAGCAACACCATCGCCACGAGATCCATTATCTGCGGGAGACGGCACCGGCGCCCGATCTGTAGCGGAACCATGACATGGCGTGGACGTTCCCGTGGACCGGCTCGCGGAGTGTCGGACCCATGGCCGGAAGCTTGCTGGGATTCCTCTTCACGTACTTCGCGCTGGTGTGGACGTCGTTCGGGCAGAAGGCGGAGAACGCCGCGTTGCCCGAACTGTCACTGCAACGCTCGTGGGCGTCCAACGTGGACACGGCGATCATCCTCGCCGCCGTCCTCGTGATCCTCTTCGCCCGCAAGAAGTCGCTCACGCCGTTGTTGCTGCTCGGCGGTTCGGTGCTGGGAGCGCAGGTCCTGAAGCTCTACGTGCTGGTGCGGCCGCCGCTCGACGACGACGCCGTGCTGGTGCACAACAGCTTCCCGAGTGGACACACGACGGCCGCGGTGGCGTCGGTGATCGCGGTGGCGATGGCGGTGCCCCAGCGGTTCGCGCTGGTCGTGGCGGTGCCGGGGGCGATCGGCGCGGGGGCGGTCGCGGCGGAGACGGTGTCGCTCGGCTGGCACCGGTTCAGCGACACGCTCGGCGCGGCGCTGCTGGTCTCGACGCTCGCGTTCCTGTTGCTGCGCAAGTGGACCGCGGGACTGGTCGTGCCGCCCGCATTGGCCGCCGGCGGTGTCTGGATGATCGTGAGCCACCCGCAGGCCACGCCGCCGACCTTGGCCGGCGTCGTGACCGCGGGTGTGGTGCTGCACTTCGGGTGGGTCGTGAGTGGTCTAGGCCGTCGGGGCGATCGAGACCACTCACGACCGGGATCACTCGTCGTGATCGGTGGCGATCAGCTCGGCGATGGCGTCCAGAGCGGCGTCCGCTCCGTCCCCCTCGGCGCTGAGCACCACCTCGTCACCGTGCATGGCGCCCAGGGTCATCAGACCCAGAACACTCGCCGCGTCAACGGCTTCGCCGCCGTCCTTGGCGATGCTGACCGCCACCGGCTGGTCGGCGGCGGCCTTCGCCAGCAGTGCGGCAGGCCGGGCGTGCAGTCCGACCTTGCTGGCCACGGTGACCCGTCGCTCGGCCATGATGGTTCCTCCCGGTAGAGCTGGTTCGCTTACTGCTGTTCGTCGGTGGTGCGCTTCTGCTTCTCGCGCACCGCCGTGTCGCCACTGCCGCCGACGATGCTCTCGTCGGCCTCAGGGGACTCGTCGTCCTCGCGGCCCGGCGTCTTCAGGTTCCACTTGTTGATGACGAAGCGGAACAGGAAGTAGTAGATCGCACCGTAGATCAGGCCCAGAATGATCAGCATCCACGGCTTCTGGGAGATGTTCCAGTTCAGGATGAAGTCGATCGCACCTGCCGAGAACGAGAAGCCCGAGTGGACGTCGAGCGCGTTCGAGATCGCGAGCGACGTACCGGTCAGGAACGCGTGGATCAGGTACAGCGGCCACGCCACGAACATGAACGCGAACTCCAGCGGCTCCGTCACACCGGTGATGAACGCGGTGAGAGCGGCGGAGCCCATGATGCCGCCGATGAGCTTGCGCTGGTTCGGCCGTGCGGTGTGCACGATCGCGAGGGCGGCGGCCGGGAGGGCGAACATCAGGATCGGGAAGAAGCCGGTCTGGAACGTGCCGGCCGTCGGGTCGCCCGCGAGGAAGCGCGGGATATCACCGGTCTTCTCGTTGTACTCGCCGAACTGGAACCACACGACGTTGTTGACGATGTGGTGCAGACCCAGCGGGATCAGCAGGCGGTTGACGACACCGTAGATGAACGCACCGATGATCGTGCTGCCGGTGACCCACTCGCCGATGGCGGTCAGGCCCGCGTCGAACCACGGGTAGACCAGGCCGAGCAGGACGCCGACGATCGTCATGACACCGGCGACGATGATCGGGACGAACCGGCGGCCGCCGAAGAACGCCAGGTACGGCGGCAGCTTGATGCGGTGGTACTTCTGCCACAGCAGGGCCGTCAGGAGGCCGACGACGATACCGCCGAGGACCCCGTAGTTGATGACCTCGGGCTTGGCGGCCGGGTCGGTCGGCTGGTCGAGGACCAGCGGCGACATCGCCTTGAAGACGCTCGTCAGCACGACATAGCCGACGACGCCGGCGAGCGCCGTGGAGCCGTCACCGCGCCGTGCGAAACCGACGGCGATGCCGACGGCGAACAGCAGAGCGAGGTTGCTGAACAGCGCGTCGCCCGCCGCACCGATCACCGAGGCGACGGCGTTCCAACCCAGACCGTCCTTGCCCAGCATGTCGGGCTGGCCGAAACGGAGCAGCAGGCCTGCCGCGGGCAGCACGGCGATCGGCAGCATGAGGCTGCGACCGAAGCGCTGCAACGTGGCAAGGCCCTTGATCTCACGACCACCGGTTGCGGCGTCCGTGCTCATCGGGTTCCTCCCTTGGCGGAGTTCGGTCCGGTACCCGGGACGGTCCGGTCCAGTTGCATGGTCACCTGGTAGAGATCGCCCCGGTACCAGGAAGTGACGTCTTCACAGGGCCGCCCGTCGGAGCTGGCGACCCTCCTGAACACGAGGAGCGGGCTGCCCTTGCGGACGTCGAGCGCCTTCGCGGTCTCCGCGTCGGCGGTCTCGGCCCACACGGTCTGCCGCGCGTGGTCGAGCTGAATTCCGTACCGGGTCGCGATGATCTCGTAGATCGATCCGGTCAGGTCGCATCGGTCGAGCTCGGGAAGCAGGTGCGGGCTGTACCAGCCGGCTTCGAGCGCCAGCGGTGCCCCGTCGGCCTTGCGCAGCCGCACGACGCGGTACGCGTACTCGTCGGACTCGAGGCCCAGCGAGGCCTTCGAGCCGGGTGCCGCCTGGCCGCAGCTGATCACCTCGGTGCTGGGTTCGACCCCGCGCGCCTTCATGTCCGAGGTGAACGAGGCCAGGAAGAGCTGCAGGTCGTAGCGCCGTTTGGCGGTGAACGTCCCACGTCCCTTGGCCCGCGTGAGCAGGCCTTCGGCGACCAGCTGGCCGACTGCGGCCCGCACGGTGATGCGAGAGACTCCGTACCGCTCGGCGAGATCGCGCTCGGACGGAATCGGTGAGCCGGGAGCGAGCTCCTGTTCTGCCAGGCGCCGCAGGATCTCACGCAGCTGCGCGTGCTTCGGCTTGGGGCCGTCCACGATCTCGTTCACTCGCTCACCTCCTCGCTAGTGGTACTTTCCGGTCTAGACCAGTTGGTGCGGGAGGATGCTCCGCGCACCGAGCGGGTGTCAACCGCTGTTACGGGAACGAGAGGTACGAACGTGGCTGACGAGAAGGCTCAGAAGATCCTCGAGGCGCTGGGTGGCCGGGACAACATCATCGAGATCGAGCCCTGCATCACCCGCCTGCGGTGCGAGCTCGAAGACGGTTCCGTCGTGGACGAGAAGGCGCTGAAGGCGTTGGGAGCGCACGGAGTCATGCGTTCCGGCAACGTCG
Organism: Lentzea californiensis; assembly: GCF_024648825.1. Classification (GTDB taxonomy): domain Bacteria; phylum Actinomycetota; class Actinomycetes; order Mycobacteriales; family Pseudonocardiaceae; genus Lentzea; species Lentzea californiensis. The sequence continues at coordinate 267,554 of NZ_JANBBE010000007.1, read as the reverse complement.
TCCAGGTCGTCGTGGGACCCGAGGCGGACACCATCGCGTCGGACATCGAGGACCTGCTGTGAGCCTGCGCGTCGGCAGCCCCGTGGCGGGCCGGGTGGTCGCGCTCTCCGCGGTTCCCGACCAGGTCTTCGCCGAGGCGATGGTCGGGCCCGGCGTGGCCGTCGAACCGATTCGATCGAAGGCCGATGTGGTGTCACCGCTCGACGGCACCGTCGTGACGTTGCACCCGCACGCGTTCGTGGTCGCCAACGCTGACGGGGCGGCCATCCTGGTCCACCTCGGCATCGACACCGTGAAGCGCAAGGGCGAGGGCTTCGAGCTCCACGTCGTCAAGGGCGAGCAGGTCCAGGCCGGCCAGAAGATCGTGACGTGGGACCCGGCCGAGGTCGAGGCGGCCGGGTTCGCGCCGATCTGCCCGGTGGTCGCGCTCGACGCGTCCGCCGAGGTGCTCGGCGACCTGGCTCTCGACGCGGACGTGGTGGCGGGCGACGCCCTGTTCGACTGGTCTCGCTGAACCGTTCTCCCGCCCTGACCGGGGCGGTGTGAGGGCTGCGCGTGGACGGACCGTTCACGACAGGCCCGAACTTGTACCTGGTCACCCCTGGCAGGACCGTGGTGTCATGACCACGGTCCTGCTCTCGTTCTCACTGGGTTCGCTGTGGACGGTCGCCGCCGTCCTGGACGCTCCGCCCTCGTCGTACCTGCTGGCCTGGTTCGGCATCGTGCTCGCGATGATCGACCTGCGGCACCACCGGTTGCCGGACGCGCTGACCCTCCCGCTGGGTGCCGCGCTGGTGCTCCTGCAGTTCCACGGGCTGGGAGCGGCGGCCCTGTCGTCGCTCGTCTTCGGTGGCGCGCATCTCGCCGTCCGGCGGCTGCGGCCCGCGCTGATGGGCGGCGGCGACGTGAAGCTCGCCTTCGGGCTCGGCGCGGCGCTCCCGCTGCCGGTGCTCCTACCTGCGGCGATCCTGTCCAGCGTGGTCACCCTGGCCGTCGCCGCGTTCCGGCGCAGGCGCGCGGTGCCGCACGGACCGGGCCTGCTGGCCGCCACCTGGGCGTTGACGACGCTGTGAAAGGATTGTGAACGTGCTGCGCTGGATCACCGCTGGAGAGTCACACGGCCCCGCCCTCGTCGCCGTCCTGGAGGGCATGCCCGCCGGGGTGGAGGTGACCACCGACGACCTGGTCGCCCAGCTCGGGCGCCGCAGGCTCGGGTTCGGTCGCTCGCCGCGCATGGGCTTCGAGCAGGACGAGGTCGAGATCCTCGGCGGCGTCCGCCACGGCAAGACCCAGGGCGGCCCGGTCGCGGTCACGATCGGCAACTCCGAGTGGCCCAAGTGGCAGACGGTCATGTCGCCGGACCCGGTCGACCCGAGCCTGCTCAAGCCGACCGGCCGCAACGAGGCCCTCACCCGCCCGCGTCCCGGCCACGCCGACCTGCCGGGCATGCAGAAGTTCGGCTTCGACGAGGCCCGCCCGGTGCTGGAGCGCGCCTCCGCCCGGGAGACCGCGGCCCGCACGGCGCTGGGCACCGTCGCCCGGCAGTTCCTGCAGCAGCTGCTCGGCGTGCAGGTCGTGAGTCACGTGGTGTCCATCGGCCAGGCCGAGACGCCCGCGGACGCCGCGCTGCCCACGCCCGACGACCTGGCCGCGATCGACGAGTCGCCGGTGCGGTGCTTCGACCAGCGCGGCACCGACGCGATGGTCGCCGAGGTCGAGGCCGTCAAGGAGGCCGGCGACACGGTCGGCGGCGTCATCGAGGTCCTCGTCTACGGGCTCCCGCCGGGCCTGGGCTCGCACGTGCACTGGGACCGCCGCCTCGACGCGCGTCTCGCCGCCGCCCTCATGGGCGTGCAGGCGATGAAGGGCGTGGAGATCGGCGACGGCTTCACCTCGGCGAAGCGCTGGGGTTCGCAGGCGCACGACGAGATCGACCGCGGCAGCGGCCCGGTCGGCGTGACGCGCCGCTCGAACCGCGCCGGCGGTCTCGAAGGCGGCATCACCAACGGCGAGATCCTGCGCGCCCGCGTGGCGATGAAGCCCATCTCGACCGTGCCGCGCGCATTGTCCACTGTGGATGTCCGCACCGGTGAGCCCGCGGTCGCGATCCACCAGCGCTCGGACGTCTGCGCCGTGCCGCGCGCCGGCGTGGTGCTGGAGTCCGTGGTGGCGCTGGTGCTGGCCGAGGCCGCGCTGGAGAAGTTCGGCGGCGACTCGCTCGACGAGACGCGCCGCAACGCCCACGCGTACCTCAAGGCGCTGGAAGCCCGCTGGGAGGGCATGTGAGCCCCCAGTACGTGGTGGTCGGTCCTCCCGGAGCCGGGAAGACCACCGTCAGCGAACTGCTGGCCGCACGGCTCGCAGTGCCGTTCCGCGACGTCGACGCGGACATCGTCGAGCTCGCCGGCAAGCCGATCTCGGACATCTTCACCACCGACGGCGAGCCCGCTTTCCGCGCCATGGAAGAGGAAGCGGTCGCCAAGGCGCTCGTCGAGCACGAGGGCGTGCTGGCCCTGGGCGGGGGAGCGGTGCTGTCCGCGACGACCCGCGAGCGCCTGCGCGAGCACACCGTCGTGTTCCTGAACGTGGGCATGGCGGAGGGCGTGCGCCGCACGGGGCTGTCGTCCTCGCGGCCGCTGCTGTCCGGCATCAACCCGCGTGCCACGTTCAAGGCGCTGCTGGACGCGCGCCTGCCGCTGTACCGCGAGGTCGCGACGATCGAGGTCCTGACGGACTCGCTCGATCCGGAGCAGGTGACCGACGCGGTGATCAAGGGAGCTGAAGCATGACCGAGCCCGTGCGCATCCGGGTCGCCGCGGAGAAGCCCTACGACGTGGTGGTCGGCCGCGGCCTGCTCGGCGACATCGTCGAGTTCCTCAAGGGCACCGCCAAGATCGCGATCGTGCACCAGCCGACCCTGGCGGAGACCGCCAAGGTGCTGGTCGACGAGCTCAAGGCCGTGGGCGCCGACGCGCACCGCGTCGAGGTCCCCGACGCCGAGGACGGCAAGGACCTCGCGGTCGCCGGCTTCTGCTGGGACGTGCTGGGCAAGATCGGCCTGTCGCGCACCGACGTCGTCGTCGGCCTCGGCGGCGGCGCGGTCACGGACCTCGCGGGCTTCGTCGCGTCCACGTGGATGCGCGGCGTGCGGCTGGTCAACATCCCGACGACGCTGCTCGGCATGGTCGACGCGGCGGTCGGCGGCAAGACCGGCATCAACACCGACGCGGGCAAGAACCTCGTCGGCACGTTCTACGAGCCGGACGCGATCTTCGTCGACCTCGCGACGCTGGAAACGCTGCCGCGCAACGAACTCGTCGCCGGCATGGCCGAGATCGTGAAGGGCGGCTTCATCTCCGACCCGGTCATCCTCGACCTGATCGAGGCCGACCCGGCCCAGGCCCTCGACCCGACCGGCGAGGTGCTGGCCGAGCTGGTCCGCCGCAAGATCCAGATCAAGGCCGACGTCGTGACCTCGGACCTGCGCGAGTCGTCGTTGCGCGAGATCCTGAACTACGGCCACACCCTCGGCCACGCCATCGAACGCCGCGAGCGCTACCGCTGGCGCCACGGCGCCGCGATCAGCGTGGGCCTGGTCTTCGCCGCCGAACTGGCCCGCCTCGCCGGCCGCCTGGACGACGAGACGGCCGACCGCCACAAGCGCGTCCTGCAACTGCTCGGCCTGCCGACGACGTACGACCCGGACGCCCTCCCGCAGCTCATGGAGGGCATGAAGGTCGACAAGAAGAACAAGGCGGGCGTCCTGCGCTTCGTGGTCCTCGACGGCCTCGCCAAGCCCGGCCGCCTCGAAGGCCCGGACCCGGCCCTGATCGCCGCCGCGTACTCGGCCGTCGCCGCCGAGCCGACCACCGGCTCCGGAAAGGTGCTGCTGTGAAGGTCCTCGTCCTGAACGGCCCGAACCTCGACCGCCTCGGCACCCGCGAGCCGCTCATCTACGGCAGCACCACCCACGCCGACCTCGTGGAGATGTGCGTGGCCGAGGGCAAGGAACTCGGCTTCGACGTAGAGGTCCGCCAGACCGCCTACGAGGGCGAGATGGTCAAGTGGCTGCACGAAGCCGCCGACGCCTCCATCCCGGTCGTCCTCAACGGCGCCGCCTGGACGCACTACTCGATCGCGGTCCGCGACGCCTGCTCGCAGCTGACCGGCCCCCTGGTCGAGGTGCACATCTCGAACATCCACCAGCGCGAGGAGTTCCGGCACCACAGCGTCATCTCGGCGGTCGCGAGCGGCGTGATCGTCGGCCTGGGCGTCGAGGGCTACCTGCTCGCCCTGCGCTGGCTGTCGCTCAAGCAGAGGTAGCGCGCACCGGGTGGCGCATCCAGAGGTTCGTCTCCTCGTAGACCCCCTGGTCGAGCTCCCGGTCGATCGCGACCAGGTCCAGCCCGCCCGCAACGACGTACCGGCCGCTCTGCGGGAACGCCATCCCGGTCCACCGCTCCCACTCCGCGACGGTCCCGGTCACGACCATCGACCGGGGCGCCGGCCGCAGGATCGTGGCACCGAGCCGCTGGTGGGTGCGGACCCACGGGTCGAGGTGCAGGCCGTCCGCGCGGGTCCACCGCTGGAAGTCCTCCATGGACGTCAACGGGTAGGTCGCCTTGAGCGTCGGCCGCACCGGCACGATCACCCGCGCGATCCCGTCGGCCGCGGCCCGTTCGCGCAACCCGGTGAGCACCTCGCCCGCCAGGCCGCTGCCGGTGCGGCCGGTCCGCACGGTCGCCGCCACGACGCACAACGTGTCGGGCACGACGCCGCTCTCGTGCTCGGTGACCGCCGCGACCAGCGCGCCGTCGTAGCCGCCGTCGGGCAGCGTCGCCGTGTCACCGTCCCACCGCAGCGCGACCGCCGTCGCCCGCGCGAGCACCAGGTCGTCCTCGATGAGCAGCACGTCATAGCGCGGGAAGTACTCCGCCACGGCGTCGCGGTGGACGCGAGGCACCTCGCCGCGCAGCACGAACGCGGGCCAGCCGTCCCGCAGCGAGGCCTGGGCGGGGCCCTGGAGGTCGGGCCGCTCGGCGTTCGAGACGATCTTCATGAGCCGATCCTCGCTGATCCGACGAGCTTCGTGTGTGTGCCTTTCCGATCTACCGCTGGTCGATTCCTTGACACGTAAGGGAACCGTTGCTCCACCACGTGGAATTGTGGGTCCCGGACCTCGCCCGCGCCGAGGCCACGTTCGGGTGGATCCTCACCGAGCTCGGCTGGACCGAGCACCAGCGCTGGACCGCCGGCGTCAGCTGGAAGCTCGGCGGGACCTACGTCGTGGCCGAGCAGTCCCCGGCCATGACGGGTCCACACGATCGGATGAAAGCGGGTCTGAACCACCTCGCCCTGCACGCGGGGACCCGCGAGGACGTCGACCGGCTGACCGGGGAATCCGAGGCGAACGGGTGGAAGCTCATGTTCGCGGACAGGCATCCTCACGCGGGAGGACCGGACCACTACGCGGCGTTCCTGGAGAACGAGGACGGCTTCGAAATCGAGCTGGTCGGCGTCTGAACGTGTGAAGATGCCGAACGTGCCGAGACTGCTGATCGCCGCGTTCGCCCTGCTCCTGGCCGGATGCGCGGCCGCGCCGGAGCCCGCGCCCGTCAGCAGCGAGACGGCGGTGAGCGCGGAGCGGCTGTCCGATCGGGACCTGCAGGCGAAGTGGTGGACGTGGGCGGCGTCGAGCCCGGAGAACCGCAACCCCGTCGTCGACGACACCGGCCAGTGGTGCGCCGAGAACCAGCCGGAGGACGTGTGGTTCTTCGCGGGGACGTTCGGCGGGCCCGTCGACAGGCGGTGCCAGGTGCCCGCGGGGCGTCCGCTCGCCGGTCCGGCGGTCAGCACGGTCACGAACTGCGAGTCGTTCATGGCCGTCGGCAAGGGGTCGGTGACGCTCGACGGCCAGCTGGTGGAGCTGCGGCGGATCGCGCCGGTCGGGATCACCTTCGAGGCCGCGCCGGACAACGCGATGGGTGCCCGCGAGGGGCGTGTGCAGGCTCAGGCCTGCGGGTTGTGGGCGTGGATCCCGCCGTTGAAGCCGGGTGAGCACGAGCTGGTGATCGCGGGGGAGCTCGGCGACTTCAGCACCTCGGCGCGCTACCTGCTCACGGTCAGCTCCGCGGACTAGCCGGGTCCTCCTTCGCGAGGAAGCCGCCCAGCAGCATCCCGAGCCCGGCGGGCGCGAGCACGAGCAACGCCGTGAACGCGGCCCCGCCCGTCAGCGCCACCCACAGCGCCTCCTGCCCGGTCTGGTCGACCAGCAACGCCGACCCGATCACGCCCAGCGCACCCGCGAACGGGCCCGCGATCAGCGACGCGATGAACCACTGCATGCCGCGCCCGTCCAGGTCGCGCAGCGTGTCGACCGCGCCCCAGAGGACCGCGGCGACGATCAGGAGACCGAGAGCGATCGGCCGGATCGAGGAGGCCTCCGGGCTGCGCACGCCCACGGCCGCCACGCCGGTCTGCACGGCCCCATGCAGGAGCCCCATCCACAACGCACGGACGAACCAAGGACGCATGCGGACAGCTTAGGACTGGCCGTACGCTGCGAGACATGTCGTCGTACGCCGCACGCCGAACCGCATTGCGCCAAGCGCTCCAGTCCGAGAACCTGGACGCGCTCCTCGTGACGAACCTGCTGAACGTCCGGTACCTGACCGGGTTCACCGGGTCGAACGCCGCCGTCCTGGTCGACGCGAGCGGTGACGACACCTCGGTGTTCTGCACCGACGGCCGTTATCTCACCCAGTCGGCGAAGCAGGTGCCGGACCTGGAACGGCTGATCGACCGGCCGTGCGACACCGCGCTCGCGAGCAGGGCGAAGGGCAGGCTCGGGTTCGAGAGCCACCACGTCACGGTCGACGGCCTGGACGAGCTGACGGCGGCCGCCGGGAAGGCGGAGCTGCACAAGGCCGGTGGCCTGGTCGAGAAGCTGCGGCTGGTCAAGGACGAGGTCGAGATCGAGGCGCTGCGGATGGCGTGCGCGGCGGCGGACCGCGCGCTCGCGGCGTTGATCGGGCACGGTGGCCTGCGAGCGGGCCGCACCGAACGCGAGGTCGCGCGCGAGCTGGAGAGCCGCATGCTCGACCACGGCGCCGAGGGCCCGTCGTTCTCCTCGATCGTGGCGTTCGGCGCGAACTCGGCCGTGCCCCACCACTCGCCGACGGACGCGACGCTGCACACCGGCGACTTCATCAAGCTCGACTTCGGCGCCCTGGTCGACGGCTACCACTCCGACATGACCCGCACGCTCGTGCTCGGCAGGCCCGCGGACTGGCAGCGCGACCTGTACGACCTGGTCGCGCGCTCGCAGGCGGCGGGTCGTCACGCGCTCGAGCCGGGCGTGAAGGTGAGCGACGTCGACCACGCGTCGCGCGAGGTGATCGAGAAGGCCGGGCACGGGAAGGAGTTCCTGCACGGCCTCGGTCACGGGGTCGGGCTGGAGATCCACGAGGCACCGGCGTTGTCGAAGGCGGGTGCCGGTACACTTTCGGCCGGTATGGCGGTCACCGTCGAGCCCGGCGTCTACTTGTCGGGGCGGGGCGGGGTCCGCATCGAGGACACCCTCGTGGTCCGCGAAAGCGGGCCGGAGCTCCTCACCCTGACCACGAAGGAACTCGTGGTCGTCTGACACCCCCGTCCTACACAGGAGAAATCCCACCGTGGCCACCACGAACGACCTGAAGAACGGCCTGGTGCTGAACCTCGACGGCCAGCTCTGGACCGTCACCGCGTTCCAGCACGTCAAGCCCGGCAAGGGTGGCGCCTTCGTGCGCACGACCCTCAAGCACGTGCTGACCGGGAAGGTCGTCGACAAGACCTTCAACGCGGGCACCAAGGTCGAGACCGCCACCGTGGACAAGCGCGGCATGACCTACCTGTACAAGGAAGGCACCGACTTCATCTTCATGGACGGTGACACCTACGACCAGATCCCGGTTCCGTCCGAGACCGTCGGTGACGCCGCGAACTACCTGCTGGAGAACCAGGAAGCGATGGTCGCCACGCACGAGGGCGTCCCGCTGTTCATCGAGCTCCCGACGTCGGTCGAACTCGTCATCGAGCACACCGACCCCGGCCTGCAGGGCGACCGCTCCACCGGTGGCACCAAGCCCGCCCGCCTCGAGACCGGCGCCGAGATCCAGGTCCCGCTGTTCGTCACGACCGGCGAGAAGATCAAGGTCGACACCCGCGACGGCCGCTACCTCGGCCGCATCAGCGACAAGTCCTGATGGGTGCTCGGAGCAAGGCCCGCAAGCGCGCGGTCGACTTCCTCTACGAAGCCGACCTGCTGGGCAGCGACGCAGTGACGCTGCTGGCTTCGCGCGTCGGGTCCCCTGACGTCCCGCCGGTGAACGACTACACCGTCACGCTGGTCGAGGGCGTCACCGCGAACCGCTCGCGCATCGACGACCTCATCTCGGAGCACGCCGAAGGCTGGACCCTGCAGCGCATGCCGGCGGTCGACCGCGCGATCCTGCGCCTCGGCCTGTACGAGCTGCTGTGGGCGACCGACGTGCCGGACGCGGTGGCCATCGACGAGGCCGTGGAGCTCGCCAAGGGCCTGTCCACGGACGACTCGCCGCGGTTCGTGAACGGTGTGCTCGGCCGGATCGCGGTCATCGCGGACCAGCTGCGCGCCGTCCTGTAGCAGTTCTGCTTCCGAAGGGTCACGTCAACGGCGACGTGGCCCTTCGGTCTTCTCAGGTCCGGGCCCAGCCGCGCCGCTCGCCCTCGTCGATCAGGTGCAGCGCCGCCTGCCACAGCGTCGTCGAGCCCTCGCCGATCACGGCCTTGCGATCCCGCACGTCCTGCGCCTTCACACCCGGCGTCCGCCAGGTCCCGCCCTTCGCCATCCAGTTGAGCAGCAACGGTTGCAGGCGGTCCATGGCCTTCGCGAACCGCGCCTCCGGCGTCTCACGCGCCTCGAACTCGTCCCACAACGCCCGCAGCGCGCGGCCCGCGTCGGCGGGCAGGATGCCGAACAGGCGGTCGGCGGCGGCCTCCTCACGTTCCTGCTGGTCTTCGCCCAGCGCGGTGTCGTAGATCGGCGTGTCACCCGCGTAGATCTCCACGAGGTCGTGCACCACCACGAGCTTCATCGTGTGGCCGACGTCGATCGGTTCGTCGGCGTACTCGGCGAGCGTCATGACCATCAGCGCGAGGTGCCACGAGTGCTCCGCGTCGTTCTCGCGCCTGTCCGCCGCCGCGAGAGGGGACGCGCGCAGCACGGTCTTGAGCCGGTCGACCTCGATGAGGAACGTGAGGTGCTCGCGCAGCCGGGAGTCCACACCGGACGGCAGCGGGTTCTGATCAGCGAGAAGTCCTGTCACGTTGCCAGGACACTACCGACCGGCCAGAAACTCCTCCCACGTGCGGGTGCCGCGGTCGCCGTCCAGCGCCAGGTTCCGCCCTCCCCGGTACGCCTTCCCGGCCTGGCCGGGCAGCCGCACCGGCACCGTGAGCCGACGTTTGCCCGCGACGGTCAGGTAGCCGCGCACGAGTTCCCTCAGCTCGAAGTCCGCAGGTCCGGCCAGGTCCGGCACGCGGCCGGAGGGCTCGCGCAGCGCCAGTCCGGCGATCCGCGAGGCCACGTCGCGAGCGTCCACCGGCTGCAGCCGCATCCCCGGCACCGGCACGACCGGGAGCTTCGCGAGGCCCCGCACCATCGTCAGCGTCAGGTCGTGGAACTGGGCCGCGCGCAGGATCGTGAACGGGATGCCCGACGCCTCGACCGCCTGCTCGCACACGTGCTTCGTGCGCGACCACGCCAGCGGCACGGCGTCGGCGCCGATCACCGAGATGTACACGAGGTGCCGGACGCCCCGGCAGGCCGCGAGCAGGTTGCGGGTCGCGGCGTCGTCGCCCTTCTGCCCGCCGGCGAGGTGCGCCACGACGTCCGCCTCGACCGGCGGGACGTCGCCGAGCAGGTCGCAGGCGATGTCGCCGTGCCTGCTCAGCACCACCACGTCCGCTCGGGCTTCGCGCAACAGCGGAACCACGTGCCTGCCGAGTGTGCCGGTGCCGCCGGTCACGAGGATCTTCACGATTACCCTCCCGAATGAGTCGTCGCCTTCTCGACCCGGTGGCGCCGGGGAACGTGACAGGGTGTGCGCCAGGCCACAGGGGGAAGCTTTGATCGCGCAGTTCGAGCAGGAGCGCATGCGCTTGCGCGCCATCGCCCACCGCATGCTCGGGTCGTTCGCCGAGGCCGACGACGCGCTGCAGGACGCCTGGCTGCGCGTCGAACGCGCGGACACCGCGGAGATCGAGAACCCGGCCGCGTGGCTCACGACCGTCGTCGGGCGGGTGTGCCTGAACATGCTGCGCGACCGCCGGGAGCACGCGTTCGAGATGCCCGACCCCGTGATCGAGACGGGGGAGGAGCCCGAGCACCAGGCCGTCGCGAAGGACCAGGTCGGACTCGCGATGCTGATCGTGCTCGACTCGCTCAAGCCCGACGAGCGGCTGGCGTTCGTGCTGCACGACATGTTCGCCGTGCCGTTCGACGACATCGCGCCGCTGATCGACAAGACCCCGGCGACGGCCCGGCAGCTGGCGTCCCGTGCCCGCAAGCGCGTGCAGGACCGGCCTCAGCCGAACGTCGACCTGCCGAAACAGCGCGAAGTGGTGCAGGCGTTCCTCAAGGCGTCCCGCGAAGGCGATTTGGAAGGCCTGGTCGCCGTGCTGCACCCGGACGTCGTGCTGCGCGCGGGCGCCCTGGAGGTCATCGGCGGACGTGCCGTCGCCGGCCGGGCCAGCCTGTTCCGCAAGTACGCGACGACGGCGGCCATCGAGCTCGCGGTCATCGGCGGGGAGGCCGGCTTCATCACGCGGGTGGACGGCGTGCCGTTCTCGGTCATGGTCTTCACCGTGCGCGACGGGCAGGTCGCCGCGATCCACGCGATCTCGGACCGGGAGCACGTCCGTCGGCTCGTGGCACCAGTGCCCACATCGCCACCGCGCTGAGCACCGCCGCGACGGCCGCCGTCGCGAACGCCGGCACGGGGGACCTGTCGAGCAGGAAGCCTCCGGCAGCCGAACCGATCGGCATGCCCAGCACGTTGAGGCTGATCGACACCGCCAGCACCCGCCCGAGCCTGTCCGGATCCGTACGACGCTGACGCAGCGTCAGCAGACCCACGTTGACCAGCCCGGACACCAGTCCGACCACGACCAGCCCCACGGCCAGCCCGATCATGCCGACACTCGCGACCAGCACCGCGACCGCCGTGGCCGCGGTGCCGACGATCATCGCCATGCGTTCACGGCCCTCGCGCAGGACGTGTCCCGCGATCAGGGCGCCGACGAGCCCCGCGAGTCCGGCCGCACCCCACAAAACACCTGCCCACGCCTCGCCGGCCACCGTCGGCACCGCCACCACCAGCACACCCCAGGCAAACTGGTAGAGGCCGTAGGACACGACCAGTGCCCGAAGCATCGGGTGCGTCAGGACGTAGCGCACGCCGTCAAAGGTGGAACGCAGCAGCGGTGGACGCACTGCTTGTGAGGGACGGTCTGACGGCAGCAGGAGCATGAGGGGGCAGGCCACGAGGTAGAGAGCGACGACGACGAGCATGGCCGTCTGCCCACCGGCCAGCACGAACACCGTGCCCGCGAGCACCGGCCCCAGCACCTCGACCAGGTTGAACAGGCCGGAGTCCAGCGCGTTCGCTCGTTCGGCGGCATGGCGGGGCACCAGCCTCGGCAGCAGCACGCGCACCCCGGCGATGTTCAGCGGGCTGGTCAGCGAGTACAGCGCCGCCAGCACCAGGACCAGCGCGACGGAGGCCGGCGCGAACGCCAGCGCGGCCACCAGCACCGCGCTCGCCACGAGGTCGGCCACGATCGACCGCACCACCCCGGCGCGGTCGAGGAGGGCGCCCGCCAGCGGGCTGATGATCAAGCCGGGCGCGACCGCGGCGAAAACGACGACACCAGCGAGGGCCGCCGACCCGAACACGTCGAGCACGTGGAAGACCAGAACGAGCGTGAACATCTGCTCGGCGAGCCGGGAGCACAGCGCGGCGCCGAGCAGGGGCGCGACCCGTGGCGTGAGCAGGACTTGGCGGTAGGTCGTCACGCTGGGTACCTCACCCGAAAGCAGCAGTGGCTCCCCCGACGTCCTCAGGGCGACTGGCAGGACGTCAGGGGAGCCACTGCTCCGAAAGTGTGGAAGTGGAGCTCAGTCTTCCTTGGCGGGACGGGCCTCGGGAGGCAGCACACCCCAGTCGATCAGCTGCTCGGTGAGCTCGCCCGGCGTCATGTCGTAGATGATCGCGAGCGAACGCAGGTCCTCGGTGCGGATGGAGAGGACCTTGCCGTTGTAGTCACCGCGCTGCGACTGGATGGTCGCGGCGTAGCGAGCCAGCGGGCCGACCTTCTCGACCGGCAGCTGCTGCAGCCGTTCGAGGTTTATCACGATCTTGGTGGCCGGCTCGGCACCGGAGGGCACCCGGCCCTCGGGCAGCAGCTCGGCGACGGGAACCCCGTAGAAGTCGGCCAGCTCGGCCAGCTTCTGCACGGTCACCGCGCGGTCACCGCGCTCGTAGGAGCCGACGACCACGGCCTTCCAGCGACCGCCGGACTTCTGCTCGACGCCGTGCAGGGACAGACCCTGCTGCTGGCGGATAGCGCGGAGCTTGGCCCCCAGCGCCTTGGCGTAGTCGCCCATGTGGCGGTTCTCCGTTCATTCGCCCCGTCAGCAGTACGTGCGTGCTGCGGGGAGGCTTAGATCGATACGCAGAGTAATGATTACTCGCCGTGGTCGGCAGGTCAAGCTGATCTCGTGGGGAGACGCGCGCCACGCCTGGCCTACCACTCGGATGGTTGACCGTCCGTAGGTGATACCGTGCAGGTCAGCCTAGTTGTCACTAGGTGTCCGACGTCCTTTAAGGACCCGTCCAGTGAGGCGGGGAAGGAGGTCCAGCCGTGGCGTCACGTCAACGTGGCGCGACGGATCCGGCCGGGGATCGCGAGATTCTTTCGGCCGGTGACGTCGCGCGCACCGTCGCCCGAATGGCCCATCAGATCATCGAGAAGACCGCTCTCGATGCACCCAGCGCACCCGACGTCGTCTTGATGGGTATTCCCAGCCGTGGAGCCCCCCTCGCACGACGTCTAGCCGCTAAGATCGCCGAATTTTCCGGCCGGACGGTGCACGAGGGCACGCTCGACATCACCCTCTACCGCGACGACCTGCGCCGAGGCCCCACCCGGCCGCTGGAAGCGACGAAGCTGCCCGAGGGCGGCATCGACGACAAGCTGGTCGTGCTCGTGGACGACGTGTTGTTCTCCGGCCGCACCATCCGCTCCGCCCTCGACGCCCTGCGCGACCACGGCCGGCCCCGCGCCGTCCAGCTCGCCGTGCTGGTCGACCGCGGTCACCGCGAGCTGCCGATCCGCGCGGACTACGTGGGCAAGAACCTGCCGACGTCCAAGACCGAGGACGTCGTCGTGATGCTCGAGGAGTTCGACGGTCGCGACGGAGTGGTGCTGAAGTGAAGCACCTGCTCTCCACCGACGGCCTCGACCGCGACCAGGCGATCGCGATCCTCGACACCGCGGACCGGCTGAAGCAGGCGCTGCTCGGCCGCGAGGTCCGCAAGCTGCCGACGCTGCGCGGCCGCACGGTGATCACGATGTTCTACGAGAACAGCACCCGCACCCGTGTCAGCTTCGAGATCGCCGGCAAGTGGATGTCCGCCGACGTGATCAACGTCAGCAGCTCCGGTTCCAGCGTCAGCAAGGGCGAGTCGCTGCGCGACACCGCGCTGACCCTGCAGGCCGCGGGCGCCGACTGCGTGATCGTGCGGCACCCGGCATCCGGTGCGGCACACCGGCTCGCGGGCTGGCTCAAGCACACCAGCACGTCCGTGGTGAACGCCGGCGACGGCATGCACGAGCACCCCACGCAGGCGTTGCTCGACGCCGCCACGCTGCGCGACCGCCTCGGCAGCCTCGAGGGCCGCCGCGTCGCGATCGTCGGCGACGTCCTGCACAGCCGGGTCGCCCGGTCGAACGTGCACCTGCTGACCACGCTCGGTGCCGAGGTCACGCTGGTCGCCCCGCCGACCCTGCTGCCCACCGGCGTCGAGAAGTGGCCGGTCACGGTCTCGCACGAGATCGACTCCGAGCTCGCCTCGCAGGACGCCGTGATGTTGCTGCGCGTGCAGGCCGAGCGGATGACCGGCGGGTTCTTCCCGAGCTCGCGCGAGTACTCGATCGCGTACGGCCTCAACGAGCGCCGCCTGAAGCTGCTGCCAGAGCACGCCGTCGTGCTGCACCCCGGCCCGATGCTGCGCGGCATGGAGATCGCCTCCGTCGTCGCCGACAGCCCGCAGGCCGCCATCACCGAGCAGGTCCGCAACGGTGTCCACGTGCGCATGGCCGTGCTGTACCACCTGCTTGCCCACGAGGAGGAAACCGCGTGAAACCCTTGCTTCTCAAGGGAGTACGGCCCTACGGCGAGGGGGCACCGCAGGACATCCTCATCCGTGACGGTGTGATCGCCGAAGGCACGGACGAGAACGCAGAAATCATCGAAGGCAACGGCGCGGTTCTGCTGCCCGGTTTCGTCGACCTGCACACCCACCTGCGTGAGCCGGGCCGCGAGGACACCGAGACCATCGAGACCGGCTCCAAGGCAGCCGCGCTCGGTGGATACACCGCCGTCTTCGCCATGGCCAACACCGACCCGGTCGCCGACAACGCGGTCATCGTCGAGCACGTCGCCCGCCGCGGTCAGGAGGTCGGCCTCGTCGACGTCCACCCGGTCGGCGCCGTCACCGTCGGCCTCAAGGGCGAGAAGCTCGCCGAGCTCGGCACGATGGCGAAGTCCAAGGCGAACGTCCGCGTCTTCTCCGACGACGGTCACTGCGTGCACGACCCGCTGATCATGCGCCGCGCGCTGGAGTACTCGAAGTCACTGGGCGCCGTCATCGCCCAGCACGCCGAGGAACCGCGCCTCACGGTCGGCGCCCAGGCGCACGAGGGCGAGAACGCGTCCAGGCTCGGCCTGCAGGGCTGGCCGGCGGCGGCCGAGGAGTCCATCGTCGCCCGTGACTGCATCCTCGCGAAGCAGGTCGGCGCGAGGCTGCACGTCTGCCACGTCAGCACCACCGGCACGGCGGACGTCCTGAAGTGGGCCAAGGCGCGCGGCACCGAGGTCAGCGCCGAGGTCACCCCGCACCACCTCATCCTGACCGACGACCGGCTCAGCACCTACGACCCGGTCAACAAGGTCAACCCGCCGCTGCGCACGCAGGCCGACGTCGGCGCGCTGCGGCAGGCCCTGGCGGACGGCACGATCGACTGCGTCGCCACGGACCATGCTCCGCACGCGGTGCAGGACAAGGACTGCGAGTGGTCGGCGGCCCGTCCGGGCATGCTCGGCCTGCAGACCGCGCTGGGCGTCGTCGTCGAGACGATGGTGAAGACCGGCCTGCTCGACTGGCGCGGCGTCGCACGGGTGATGAGCGAGAAGCCCGCCGAGATCGCCGGCCTGACCGACCAGGGCCGTCCGATCGCCGTCGGCGAGCCCGCGAACCTCGTGCTGGTCGACCCGGACGCGTCGTGGACGGTGCACGGCGCGCAGTTCGCGAGCATCGCGGGCAACACCCCGTTCGAGGGCATGGAACTGCCCGCGGCGGTGACGGCCACCATCTTGCGTGGCCGGGTGACCGCGGTGGCGGGGAGGATTGCGGAATGACCCGGATCCTCCTGTCCCTGGCGGTCTTCGTCTTCTTCGCCCTGTGCGTCTACGGCATGTGGCACGGCTGGAAGCGGCGCCAGCGCAAGCAGGCCGGCCTGCCGGCGTTCCCCTCGACGCCGGCCGCGCTGGGCGCGCCGAAGCTCGCGACCACGGGCGTCTACCTCGGCACGACGAACGCGGGCAACTGGCAGGACCGCATCCAGGTCGGTGACATCGGCCACCGCGCCGAGGCCACGCTGAGCCTGGTGCCGGAAGGCATCGCGATCGAACGCGTCGGCGCGTCGGCGTTGTTCATCCCCGCCGAGTCCATCCGGGACGCCCGCACGGACCGAGGCCTCGCCGGGAAGGTCATGTTCAGCGAAGAGGGCTTGTTGGTGGTCCAGTGGGAAAACGATGGCCACCTGTTCGACACTGGTTTTCGCGGTGACGACAAAGACGTTTACGAAGAATGGGTTGCAGCACTCGTGGGAGGCAAGGCGTGACGAACGCGGCATTGGTGCTGGAAGACGGACGTGTCTTCCGCGGTGAGGCGTACGGAGCGACCGGCGTCTCGCTCGGCGAGGTCGTGTTCTCCACGGCCATGACCGGGTACCAGGAAACCCTGACCGACCCCTCCTACCACCGCCAGATCGTGGTGCAGACCGCACCGCAGATCGGCAACACCGGCTGGAACGACGAGGACGACGAGTCCTCGAAGATCTGGGTCGCCGGGTACGTGGTCCGCGACCCCGCGCGCACGCCGTCGAACTGGCGGTCCCGGCGCGGCCTCGACGAGGAACTGGCCGACCAGGGCGTCGTCGGCATCGCGGGCCTCGACACCCGCACCCTGACCCGCCACATCCGCGAGCAGGGCGCCATGCGCGCCGGCGTGTTCTCCGGATCCGACCTCACCGACGACGCGTCGATGGTCGAGCAGGTCAAGGCCTCCGCGCAGATGGTCGGCGCGAACCTCGCGGTCGACGTCACCACGGACAAGCCGTACGTCGTCGACGCCATCGGCGAGAAGAAGTTCACCGTCGCGGCGCTCGACCTGGGCATCAAGTCGAACACCCCGCGGATGATGGCGGCACGCGGCATCGAGGTGCACGTGCTGCCGCTGACGAGCTCCTTCGAGGACATCCTCAAGGTCAGCCCGGACGGCCTGTTCCTGAGCAACGGCCCGGGCGACCCGGCCACGCAGGACCACGCCATCGCGCTGACGAAGGAGGCGCTGGGCCGCAAGCTGCCGCTGTTCGGCATCTGCTTCGGCAACCAGATCCTGGGCCGCGCGGTCGGCCGCGGGACGTACAAGATGCGCTACGGCCACCGCGGCATCAACATCCCGGTCATCGACGTGACCACGGGCAAGGTCGCCATCACCTCGCAGAACCACGGGTTCGCGCTGGAAGGCACGCCGGGCGAGGAGTTCTCCTCCGAGTTCGGCCGCGCCGTGCTGTCGCACTACTGCCCGAACGACGGCACCGTCGAGGGCGTCCGGCTGCTCGACGCGCCGGCGTTCTCCGTGCAGTACCACCCCGAGGCCGCGGCCGGTCCCCACGACGCCGCGCCCCTGTTCGACGAGTTCGTGACGCTGATGAATGAGGCCCGCTGATGCCGAAGAGGACTGATCTCAAGCACATCCTGGTGATCGGCTCCGGTCCGATCGTCATCGGTCAGGCGTGCGAGTTCGACTACTCCGGTACCCAGGCCTGCCGCGTGCTGCGCGAAGAGGGCATCCGGGTCAGCCTGGTCAACTCGAACCCGGCCACGATCATGACGGACCCGGAGTTCGCCGACGCCACCTACATCGAGCCGATCACGGCCGAGTTCGTGGAGAAGGTCATCGCGCAGGAGCGCCCGGACGCGATCCTGGCGACGCTGGGCGGCCAGACCGCTCTGAACACGGCCATCGCGCTGCACGAGCGTGGCGTGCTGGAGAAGTACAACGTCGAGCTGATCGGCGCGGACATCGACGCGATCCAGCGCGGCGAGGACCGGCAGATCTTCAAGGACCTGGTGCGGGGCATCGGTTCCGAGGTCCCGCGCTCCGCCGTCTGCAAGTCGATGGACGAGGTGCGCAAGACCGTCGCCGACCTCGGCCTGCCGGTCGTGATCCGGCCCTCGTTCACCATGGGCGGCCTGGGTTCCGGCATGGCGTACACGGCGGAGGAGCTGGAGCGCCTCGCGGCGATCGGCCTGGAGGAGTCCCCGGTCACCGAGGTGCTCATCGAGGAGAGCGTGCTCGGGTGGAAGGAGTACGAGCTCGAGCTGATGCGCGACCGCAACGACAACGTCGTCGTCATCTGCTCGATCGAGAACATCGACCCGATGGGCGTGCACACCGGTGACTCGGTGACGGTCGCGCCCGCGATGACGCTGACCGACCGCGAGTACCAGCACATGCGCGACGTCGGCATCCAGGTCATCCGCGAGGTCGGCGTCGACACCGGCGGCTGCAACATCCAGTTCGCGATCCACCCGGACACCGGCCGCATGGTCGTCATCGAGATGAACCCGCGCGTCTCGCGGTCCTCCGCACTGGCGTCCAAGGCGACGGGCTTCCCGATCGCCAAGATCGCCGCGAAGCTCGCGATCGGCTACACGCTCGACGAGATCACCAACGACATCACGGGGGAGACCCCGGCGTCGTTCGAGCCGTCGCTCGACTACGTGGTCGTGAAGGCGCCGCGGTTCGCCTTCGAGAAGTTCC
Source organism: Lentzea californiensis (assembly GCF_024648825.1). Lineage (GTDB taxonomy): Bacteria > Actinomycetota > Actinomycetes > Mycobacteriales > Pseudonocardiaceae > Lentzea > Lentzea californiensis. The sequence goes on along the minus strand of NZ_JANBBE010000007.1, from coordinate 249,138 downwards.
CCGGCGCGGACCCCACGCTGACGACCACGATGAAGTCGGTCGGCGAGGCCATGTCGATCGGCCGGAACTTCGTGGAGGCGCTGGGCAAGGCGCTGCGTTCGCTGGAAACGAAATCGGTCGGTTTCTGGACCCAGCCGGACCCGGAGGGCTCTACTCTGGAGTCCACCCTGAAGCAGTTGGAGCGCGGCCACGACGGGCGCCTCTACACGGTCGAGCGTGCTCTTCGACTCGGTGCGTCCATTGAGGACGTGTACAACGCGTCGAAGATCGACCCGTGGTTCATCGAGCAGATCGCCTGGCTCGGCACGCTGCGGCAAGAGTTGCTGGACGCTCCCGTCCTCGACGAACCGTTGCTGCGCAAGGCGAAGCGCGCTGGGCTCTCCGACCGGCAGATCGCCGCGCTGCGGTCCGAGCTGGCCGGCGAGGACGGCGTGCGCACGTTGCGGCACCGCCTGGGCGTGCGTCCGGTCTACAAGACGGTCGACACGTGCGCGGCGGAGTTCAAGTCCGAGACGCCGTACCACTACTCCGCGTACGAGCTGGACCCGAACGCCGAGACCGAGGTCGCGGAACAGCGGGAGAAGCCCAAGGTGCTGATCCTGGGCTCCGGGCCCAACCGCATCGGCCAGGGCATCGAGTTCGACTACTCGTGCGTGCACGCGGCCATGGCGTTGCGGGCGGCCGGGTACGAGACCGTGATGGTCAACTGCAACCCGGAGACGGTGTCGACGGACTACGACACCTCGGACCGCCTGTACTTCGAGCCGCTGACGTTCGAGGACGTGCTGGAGGTCGTGCACTCCGAGCAACGCTCCGGCACCGTCGCGGGCGTGATCGTCCAGCTCGGCGGCCAGACGCCGCTGGGTCTGGCGCAGCGCCTGGCCGACGCGGGTGTGCCGATCGTGGGCACGACGCCCGAGGCGATCCACCTCGCCGAGGACCGCGGCCAGTTCGGCAAGGTGCTCAACCAGGCCGGTCTGCCCGCGCCGAAGTTCGGCACGGCCACGTCGTTCGACGAGGCCAAGGAGATCGCGGACGAGATCGGTTACCCGGTCCTCGTGCGACCGTCCTACGTGCTCGGTGGGCGCGGCATGGAGATCGTGTACGACGAGGAGTCGCTGTCGGGCTACATCGCCCGCGCGACCGAGGTGACGCCCGAGCACCCGGTGCTGGTCGACCGGTTCCTCGACGACGCCATCGAGATCGACGTCGACGCGCTGTGCGACGGCGACGAGGTGTTCATCGGCGGCGTGATGGAGCACATCGAGGAAGCCGGCATCCACTCCGGCGACTCGTCGTGCGCGCTGCCGCCCATCACCCTGGGCGCCTCGGACATCGAGAACGTCCGCCGCTCCACCGAGGCCATCGCGCGCGGCATCGGCGTGAAGGGGCTCCTGAACGTCCAGTACGCGCTCAAGGACGACGTCCTGTACGTCCTGGAGGCAAACCCGCGTGCGTCGCGCACGGTGCCGTTCGTGTCCAAAGCGACCGCTGTCTCGATGGCCAAGGCGGCGTCGCGGGTCATGCTCGGCGCCACGATCGCGGAACTGCGCGTGGAGGGCCTCCTGCCGGCCACCGGTGACGGTGCCCGGCTGCCCGAGCACGCGCCCGTCGCGGTGAAGGAGGCGGTCATGCAGTTCCACCGCTTCCGCACCCCCGAGGGCCACGGCGTCGACTCGTTGCTGGGCCCGGAGATGAAGTCCACCGGCGAGGTCATGGGCATCGACTCGTCGTTCGGCAAGGCGTTCGCGAAGTCGCAGACGGCCTCGTACGGCTCGCTCCCCACGTCCGGCAAGGTGTTCGTGTCGTTCGCGAACCGCGACAAGCGCGCGATGATCTTCCCGGTGAAGCGCCTCGCGGACCTCGGGTTCCAGGTCCTCGCGACCACGGGCACCGCGGAGGTGCTGAAGCGCAACGGGATCCCGTGCACCGAGGTGCGCAAGCACTTCGAGGGCGAGGGCAACGTCGTCGACATGATCATGGCCGGCGAGATCGACATGATCTTCAACACGCCCTACGGCAACAGCGGTCCGCGCATCGACGGCTACGAGATCCGCACCGCCGCCGTGGCGAAGGACATTCCGTGCGTCACCACGATCCAGGGCGCTGCCGCGGCCGTGCACGGCATCGAGGCGCTCATCCAGGGTGACATCGGGGTCCAGCCGCTGCAGGCCCTCCAGGCCACCCTGCGGGGTGACGCGTGACCTTCGGCGAGAAACTCGCGAAAGCCGTTGCGGCGCACGGACCTCTGTGCGTCGGGATCGACCCGCACCCGAGCCTGCTGGACGCCTGGGGCCTCTCCAGGACCGCCGAGGGCCTCGAACGGTTCGCGCTGACGGCCGTGGAGGCGTTCGGCGGCAAGGTGTCCGTGGTGAAGCCGCAGGCGGCGTTCTTCGAGGCCTACGGGTCGCGGGGCGTCGCCGTGCTGGAGAGGGTGATCGCGGAGCTGCGCGACTCGGGCACGCTGGTGCTCGTGGACGCCAAGCGCGGCGACATCGGCTCGACCATGGCCGCCTACGCCCAGGCGTACCTGGGCGACGGCTCGCCGCTGGCCGGTGACGCGGTCACGCTCTCACCGTTCCTCGGCTTCGGGTCGCTGCAGCCCGCCCTCGACACGGCGCGGGCGACCGGCAGGGGCGTGTTCGTGCTCGCCCTCACGTCGAACCCGGAGGGTGCGCAGGTCCAGCGGGTCGTTGCTCCGGACGGGCGAACCGTGGCGCAGACGATCATCGATTTCGCCGCGGCTCGGAATTCAGGCATTTCCCCGTGCGGCGATGTCGGTCTCGTCGTGGGCGCCACGATCGGGGAAACGGATGTAGACCTCAGCCGGTTCAACGGACCGATCCTGGCCCCCGGTTTCGGCGCTCAGGGTGGGTCCGTGGCTGATCTAAAACGGCTCTTCGGACCCGACATGCGCAACGTCTTTCCGACTTCTTCACGAGATGTTCTCAAGCACGGTCCCGACGTGTCTTCGCTGGTCAGCGCGGTGCAGAGGGTCCAGCAGAGCCTCTGAGGAGGGGCGCGCCACGTCATTTGAGGTGTGGCGCGCTCACCAGGGCAAACATGTGTTGGTAGGGTCACGCCACCGGCTGCCCCGCTGGTCACCGGCCTCATAGCACACCTCGGGTGGGCGACGAGTTGCCGGAGGGCAGTGATCAGGCCGCCGGAGGGTGTTTGGTACTACTACCACCCGCCGCAATCATGGCCGCTGAAGATTTCTTGACTGGGTCACGTTGTACTCAGGCAATTGCGGTCTGTACGGTCGCGGCACCGATCCGAAAAGAATCCACACCACGGAGGAAATCGTGGCTCTTCCCCAGCTTACCGAGGAGCAGCGGGCCGCAGCGCTGGAGAAGGCTGCTGCCGCACGTCGCGTTCGGGCTGAGCTCAAGGAGCGCCTCAAGCGTGGCGGCACGACCCTGACGGACGTGCTGAAGTCCGCCGAGAGCGATGAGATCCTTGGCAAGATGAAGGTGTCCGCGCTCCTCGAGGCCCTCCCGGGCGTCGGCAAGGTGCGCGCGCAGCAGATCATGGAGCGCCTCGAGATTGCTCCCAGCCGTCGCCTGCGCGGTCTCGGTGACCGCCAGCGCAAGGCCCTGCTCTCCGAGTTCAGCGGAGAGTGATTGGCACCGAGGCGGGAACGGGCTCTGCCCGTTCCCGCCTCACCGTCTTGTCCGGGCCGTCCGGCGTTGGCAAGTCCAGCGTTCTGGCGGAGCTGCGCAGGCAGCAGCCCGATGTCTACTTTTCCGTCTCGGCGACCACCAGGAAGCCGAGGCCGGGCGAAGTCGACGGAGTGCACTACCACTTCGTCGACCACGAGAAGTTCCAGCAGATGGTCGAGGCGGGCGAGTTCCTCGAACACGCCGAGTTCGCCGGAAACCACTACGGAACCCCTCGCAGGCCCGTCGAAGAAGCTTTGGCCGCGGGCCGCCCCGCGCTCCTGGAGATCGAACTCCAGGGCGCGAGGCAGGTTCGCGTGGCCATGCCGGACGCACAGCTGGTCATGCTGGCGCCCCCGTCCTGGGAGCACCTGGTCGACCGGTTGACCGGCAGAGGCACCGAACACCCGGACGTCGTCGAACGCCGGCTGGCCATCGCCCGCGAGGAGCTGGCGGCCGAAAAGGAGTTCGACGAGGTCGTCGTGAACGCCGACGTGCAGTCGGCCGCTGCCGACTTGCTATCCTTGATGGTCGGACCACGAATTTCAGGAGATTGACGAGTGATCACCCACACCGAGCTCGGTCACCTGACCGGTTCTCCGGAGGGCATCACCAACCCGCCGATCGACGACCTGCTTGAGCAGGTGAGCTCGAAGTACGCGTTGGTGATCTACGCAGCGAAGCGTGCCCGCCAGATCAACGACTACTACGCGCAGCTCGGCGAGGGCCTGCTCGAGTACGTCGGCCCGCTCGTCGAGCCGGGCCCGCGTGAGAAGCCCCTCTCGATCGCGCTCAGGGAGATCCACGCCGGTCTCCTCGAGCACACCGAGGGCAGCGAAGCGTAGAAGGGTCGAAGGCTCTGGGAGAGGTCTGTCTGCGGAAAGCGCAGACCGGATCGCCTTCGAGTGTCTTGTGGGGGCCGAGCCCCCACACCCCAGCCGGAGGGCTTCGCCCCCGGACCCCCAAGGCCAGAGGCTTCGCCCCTAGGCCCCAAGGTTGAGGGCTTTGCCCTCGACCTCAAGGCCGGGGACTTGGCTCCTAGTCCCAAAGCGGGGGCTTCGTTCCCCGGACCCAGCGGGTCTTCTTTCTTGGACTCGGCGGGAGTGGTTCTCGCGAGGGTGGCCTCGCGGTCGGCCCTTGACAGGAGAGCTGTTGACTTCCGCCGCATCTGACGTTGATGCCCCCGTCACACCCCGGATCGTTCTCGGGGTTGGTGGGGGCATCGCCGCGTACAAGGCCTGTGAGGTGCTGCGGAGGCTCACCGAGTCCGGGCACTCCGTGCGGGTCGTTCCCACCGAGGGTGCGCTGAAGTTCGTGGGCGCGGCGACGTTCGAGGCGCTGTCCGGCCAGGTCGTGTCCGCCGACCCGTTCGACGACGTGCATGAGGTGCCGCACGTCAAGCTCGGGCAGAACGCCGACCTCGTCGTGGTCGCCCCGGCGACGGCGAACCTGATCGCGAAGGCCGCGCACGGCCTCGCCGACGACCTCCTGACGAACACCCTGCTGACCGCGCGCTGCCCGGTCCTGCTGGTGCCCGCGATGCACACCGAGATGTGGGAGCACCCGGCCACCCAGCACAACGTGGCGTTGCTGCGCTCGCGCGGTGTCGTCGTCGCCGAACCGGCTTCCGGCCGGCTGACGGGCAAGGACACGGGCAAGGGCCGCCTGCCCGACCCCGCCGAGATCGTCGAACTCGCCCGGCTGCTGCTGGTGCGGCCCGACGCCCTGCGGCGGACACTCGAAGGTGTGCACGTCGCGATCTCCGCCGGTGGCACGCGGGAACCACTCGACCCGGTGCGGTTCATCGGCAACCGCTCGTCCGGCAAGCAGGGGTATGCGCTCGCCCGCGTCGCGGCGCAACGCGGTGCCCGAGTGACTTTGGTCGCGGGCAACACCGCGGACCTGGCCACCCCGGCGGGTGTCGACCTCGTCCGCGTCGGCTCCGCGGTGGAACTGCGCGACGTCATGCACAAGGTGTCGGCGGACGCGGACGTGGTCGTGATGGCCGCCGCGGTGGCCGACTTCCGGCCGTCGTCGCTCACCGGCCACAAGATCAAGAAGACCGACGGCGACCCCGACCCGATCACGCTGACGAAGAACCCCGACATCCTCGTGGAGCTCGTTTCCGCACGTAGGACGGGCCAGCTGATCGTCGGGTTCGCGGCGGAGACCGGCGACGAGACGACGTCGGTGCTCGACTACGGGCGGGCGAAGCTGCGGCGCAAGGGCTGCGACCTCCTGGTGCTGAACGCGGTCGGCGACGGCAAGGCGTTCGAGCAGGACGACAACGCGGGCTGGCTGCTGTCCCCGGACGGCGCCGAGACCCCTATACCCCACGGGCCCAAGACGCAAGTGGCGTCCGCGGTGTGGGACGCGGTTAGCGCTGGCTTGACTACCTCTCAGTAGAATTTTCCTTCGGCCCAACCCCGCACCTAAGGAGTGTCCGTGAGCCAGCACAGCAGCAGGCTGTTCACCAGTGAGTCGGTGACCGAGGGACACCCGGACAAGATCTGCGACGCGATCAGCGACTCGATCCTGGACGCGTTGCTGGCCAAGGACCCGCGCTCCCGCGTCGCCGTGGAGACGATGGTCACCACGGGCCAGGTCCACGTCGCGGGTGAGGTCACCACCGAGGCGTACGCGGACATCCCCACGATCGTCCGCGAGAAGATCCTGGAGATCGGCTACGACTCCTCCGCGAAGGGCTTCGACGGCCACTCGTGCGGCGTGAACGTCGCCATCGGCGCGCAGTCCCCGGACATCGCGCAGGGCGTCGACACCGCCTTCGAGAACCGCGTCGAAGGCGCCGACGACGAGATCGACAAGCAGGGTGCGGGTGACCAGGGCCTGATGTTCGGCTACGCGTGCACCGACACGCCCGAGCTCATGCCGCTGCCGATCGCGCTGGCCCACCGCCTGTCCCGCCGCCTGACCGCGGTCCGCAAGGACGGCACCGTCCCGTACCTGCGCCCGGACGGCAAGACGCAGGTCACCATCGAGTACGCGGGCGACCAGCCCGTGCGCCTCGACACCGTCGTCATCTCCACCCAGCACGCGGACGGCATCGACCTCGAGAAGCTCCTCGGCGTCGACCTGCGCGAGCACGTGGTGGCCCCCGAGATCGCCGAGCTCACCCTCGACACCACGGACGTCCGCCTGCTGACGAACCCGACCGGCCGCTTCGTCATCGGCGGCCCGATGGGCGACGCGGGCCTCACCGGCCGCAAGATCATCGTCGACACCTACGGCGGCATGGCCCGCCACGGCGGCGGCGCCTTCTCCGGCAAGGACCCGTCGAAGGTCGACCGCTCCGCCGCCTACGCCATGCGCTGGGTGGCGAAGAACACCGTCGCCGCCGGCCTCGCCACCCGCGTCGAGGTCCAGGTCGCCTACGCCATCGGCAAGGCGGCCCCCGTGGGCCTGTTCGTCGAGACCTTCGGCACCGAGACCGTCGACCCGCAGAAGATCCAGCAGGCCATCACCGAGGTCTTCGACCTCAGGCCCGCCGCGATCATCCGCGACCTCGACCTGCTCCGCCCGATCTACGCCCCGACCGCCGCGTACGGCCACTTCGGCCGCACCGACGTCGACCTCCCCTGGGAGTCGACGGACCGCGCCGAGGCCCTGCGCAACGCCGCCGGCGCCTGATCGCCGTTCGCCGGAACGGCCCGCTTCCCTCCGGGGAGGCGGGCCGTTCCGCTGTCAGAAGCCGATGACGAAGCGCTGCGCGGGAGTGTTGTTGCAGTCCCAGGTCTGCATGACCAGCCCGGCGGTGGTCTCGGCACCCGGAACGTCGAGGCACAGGTTGTGGTCGCCGCCCGCCATCGACTCGATCTCGGCGATGCTCGGCGGATTCGGGACGGTCTTCCACACGTGGTTGCTGACCCGCGGCAGGCACGCCACCTGGGCGACCTCCGACCCGCGTCTGACCGGGCCGTTCATGTAGAAGCAGCGGCCGCTGGCCTCGTTGATGATCTGGTGGTTGCTGCCGGAGATCTTGTCGAAGTGCCAGTTCTGGACGGCGCTGCCGGGAACACAGGGCATCTGCACGATCCGTGCGTCGGACGTGCTGCCGCCCTCGGGCTGCAGGCACAGGCCGCTCCAGGTGTTCTTGATGGGTTTGAAGACCCCGGCGGCGTTCGCGACCCCACCGCTCGCGGTGAGCGCCAGCCCGAGCGCCGCCAGCACGACGAGCGTCTTTCTGCGAATGTTCATGGCCGAACCATGGCCGCCGGGCCTGGCGCGGCACGGAAATCTGACGGAAACGGCGTTCCCGGCTGACATCACCGGGTCGCCGGACGACTACCTGGTGTGCAGGTGCGGATTCTGGGACCGGTCGACGTGACGGTGGACGGCGTGCCGAGGGAGGTGCGAGGCCTTCGCCGCAAGGCGGTGCTCGCCGTTCTCGCGCTGCGCGCAGGCGAGATCGTGAGCACCGATCGGCTGGGCGAGGTGGTCTGGGGCGACCACGCGCCCCGGACGGCCGCGAACACGCTTCAGCACCACGTGTCCTATCTGCGTGGCGTGCTCGGCGACCGTGCGGCGATCGTGGTGCGTGCGCCGGGGTATGTGCTCGACGCCGACACGGATCTCCTTGCGGTCCAGCGGTTGTTGGAACAGGGCAAGTGCGAGGCCGACCCGGCCGCTCGCGCGGCGCACCTGCGGGAGGCGCTCGCGTACTGGCGTGACAGGCCACTGGTGGACGTGGCAGGGGCACGCGTGGCTGGACGAGCAGACCGAGCGCATCGCCGCGCTCAGGACCGCCGCGGCGGACGCGCTCACCGAGGTGCGGCTGGTGCTCGGCGAGCACGCGATGCTGGTGCCGGAGCTGGAGTGGCGCATCCGGGAGCAGCCGTTCGACGAGCACGCGCACGGACAGCTGATGCTCGCGCTGTACCGCTGCGGACGTCAGTCCGAGGCGCTCGCGGCCTATCAGCGCTTGAGGCACACGCTCGGCGAAGAACTGGGGATCGACCCGAACCCGGCCCTGCGGGAGCTGGAGGCCGCCGTTCTCCGCCAGGACACCGCACTCGACGTGCCGGGAGCCGGGCTCATGTCGCGGGCGGGCGTTCTGCTCGAGCGCGAGCACGAGCTCTCCGAACTGGCCGTCGCCGCTCGGGAGGCGGTCGCGGGGACGGGCTCGGTGGTGCTGCTGTCCGGCGAGCCCGGCGCCGGCAAGTCGGCACTGGCGGACGCGGTGCGGTGGACGGCGCCGCGACAGGCCCGGTTCCTCGTCGGGTGGTGCGACGACCTGGCCACGCCACGCACACTCGGCCCGTTCCGTGACGTCTTCGGTTCACGGCTGCGTGACGCGGGGGACCGGGACGAGGTGTTCGAGGTGCTGCGCGCCGAGCTGACGCAGCCGGCCGTTCTCGTCATCGAGGACGTGCACTGGGCGGACGAGGCCACCGTGGACGCACTGTCCTTCTTGGTCAGACGGGTGGCGTCGCTGCCCGTGCTGCTGGTGCTGACCTACCGTGCCGCCGGGCCGTTGCCGCAGCGCCTGCTCGGGCAGGTGGCCGCGGCGGCGCGGGTGCGGCGGTTCGAGTTGGCGCCGCTGTCGGCCGCGGCGGTCGAACGGCTGGTCACGTCGAGCGGGCTCGACGCGCGCGAGGTGCATGCCGTCACAGGGGGAAACCCGTTCTTCGTCACCGAGATCCTCGCGGCGGGACACCTCGGCCGCGTCCCGCCGACGGTCGCCGACGCGGTGCTCGCCCGGCTGCACCGGCTGGACGACGCCGGCCAGGAGGCCTTGGCGCAGCTCGCGGTCGTTCCGTCCGCTGTCGAGCAGTGGCTGCTCGAAGTGCTGCTGCCGCAAGAGGTCGCCGCCGTGGTGGCCGCGGAACGGCACGGGTTGCTCACCGTGGCACCGGACCGCACCGGGTTCCGGCACGAGCTCATCCGGCGCACCGTCGTGGACGCGTTGCCGGTGGCCAGGAGGGTCGAGCTGAACCGCCGCGTCCTCGCCGCGCTCGTGGCAGGCGGCGACGCGGACCTGGCTCGCGTCGTGCACCACGCGGCCGAGGCTGGTGACACCGGCGCGATCGTGCGCTACGGCCCCAGGGCCGCTGAGGCCGCGAGCAGGGCAGGCTCACACCGGGAGGCGGCGGCACACCTGCGCCTGGTGCTGCGGCAGCGAGAACTGCTCGACCCGGAGCGGCGAGCCGGCCTGCTCGGCCGCTACGCGATCGAGAACAGCGTCATCGGCGACATGGGCCCGGCCGTGGAGGCGCAGCGGGAGGCGGTCGCACTGCGGCGCGGCCTCGGTGATGCCCGCGCGCTCGGTGCCGACCTGGTGTGGTTGTCACGGATCTGCTGGCAGGCAGGCATGTCCGAGCTCGCCCACAGCACCGCGGACGAGGCCTCAGCACTGCTGGAGAGCGCGGGTGACGACAGGGTGCTCGCCCGTGCACTGACCCACCAGAGCGCTCTGTGGTCGATCGTCCACCGCACCGAGGAGAGTCTCGTGCTGGGTGAGCGCGCCGTCGCACTCGCCCGTGCCGCCGGCGATCAGGAAATCCTCTCCCACGCGTTGACGAGCGTCGGAACCGCGCAGGCCGACCTGCGCCTGGCGGAGGCGTGGAGCACGCTGGCGGAAGCCAGGCAGGTGACGCTGGCGTCCGGCTCGGTGAGTGATTTCTGCAGGTTCACCGTCAACGTCGTCGAGATCCTTCTCGGGGAGTTCCGCCTCGACGAGGCCAAGGGATGTGTCGCGACGGCGATCGAGATGGCGGACGACGCGGAGGAGCTCCGGTACCTGTACCGCATGTACACGATCCGGGCGACGGTCGAGGTGGAGGCCGGCGACTGGGACCAGGCGACGGCGGACGCGGAACTGGTTGCCGGAGTGCGGCCGCCCGCCAACCCTCCGACCCTGTGCCGCGCCCTCATCGCACTGGGCAGGCTGCGGGTGCGGCGCGGTCTGCCCGGCGCGGTGGAGGCACTCGCCGAGGCCTGGGAACTCGCGCAACTGACCGGGGAACTGCAGAACATCGGCCCGGCCGCCGTGGCTCGTGCCGAGGCGGCGTGGCTGCGCGGCGACGAGATCGTGCTCGCGGTCCTCGAACCCCTGCACGCGCAAGCGTGCCGGCTCGGCGTGCGGGCGCTGGCCGCGGAACTGGCCTACTGGCTGCGCGTCGCGGGCCGTCCGGTGCCGGCGGACGACTCCGGTCATCCCCATGCGTTGCTGGCGGCAGGCCGATGGCGCGAGGCCGCCAAGACGTGGCGGCAGGCCGGGTGCGACTACTGGTGTGCCGTCGCCCTCGTCGAGAGTGACGATCCCGGCGATCTGGCCGAGGCGCTCGCGATCTTCGAGGGTCTCGGTGCGCGACCCCTCGTGGCCCGTGTGCGCGAACGGCTCCGTTCACCGGGCGCGCCCCCGGTATCTCCGCGATGCCGGACGACTCCGTAGTGCGTGGGGGACAACACGATCCTGCCGCTGCACGGGGTGCCGCGGCCGCTTGACGTCGAGCTGCCGCGATTGCGGCTGGTCGACCGGTTGCGTGGCCGGTGGGCCCTGCCGGTCACGCTCGTCGTGGCGGGGCCGGGCTTCGGCAAGACGACCGCGCTCGCTCAGGCAGTGCGGGCGAACCTGCTGGAGCCGCGCGGGATCGACGCCTGGGTGAGCTGCGAGGCCGCCCACGAGGACGCGGACAGGCTCGCGAGGTCGATCCTCGACGCTCTCGCCGTCCGTGCCCGTCCAGGTGTGCTCGGCGTGCGGGACGTCGTGGACGCGTTGATCCGGCACGCACCGCTCGACGTGTGCCTTCTGCTCGACGACGTGCACGAAGTCCCGGAGGACTCGCCGGGCGCGGAGCTTCTCGGTTCGGTCGTCCGGGCGTTGCCGGGCACCGCGCATCTCGTGCTGTCGGGGCGGCGCGTGCCGAGCTGCCGGCTGGCCCGCAGGGAAGCGGCCGGCGAGGTGGCCGGCATCGATTCCGCCGAGCTGGCCTTCACCGAGGCCGAGACGGCCGCGCTGGCAGGACGGTTCGGGCGTGAGCCTCCCGAGGACCTGCGCGGGTGGCCCGCGTTGGTGCGGTTGTCCCTCACGGCCGGTCCCGCCGCGTCGTGGCGGTACGCGAGGGAGGAAGTGCTCAGCCGGCTGCCGGGGCCGGTGCGGCTGACGCTGGCGGCGTTGGTGACGCTCGGCAGCGCGACAGCCGGCGAACTCGCCGCGGTGGTCGGGAAGACCGTGCCGGTGGAAGGCCTCGTCCGGTGGGTTCCGCTGGTCGACCTGCTCGACGACGGGCGGTACCGGGCACACGACCTGTGGGCCGATCCGGTGGCGCGCATGGTGCCGATGGAGGCGCTGAGGACGCGAGCCGTGGAGGTGTTGTGCGCTCGTGGTGATCTGGCCAGGGCCGGGAGCGTGGCCTGCCGGGCGCAGGACTGGGGATTGCTCGCGCGGCTCGCCGTCGACCTCGTGCGGACGACGCTGTCCGTGCTGCCTCGCGTGACCGCCGACCGATGGCTGTCCGCCCTGCCCGCGGACAGGGCGGACGGTCCCGCGTTCCTGTTGCTGCGGGCCGCGGCGGCGCATGCCCGCGATTTCGCCGATCGGTCCATCGACGAGCTGGTCGACGACGCCTGGCAGAAGATGCTCGCCGCGGGAGACCAGGACGGGGCCGCGGTGGCGCTCGGCCAGGCGGTGATCACCGCGCACTCCAGGGGAGACCTGGTCCGCCTGGTCGTGGTCGCGCAGCGGGCAGGGACGCTCGACACCGCGGGATCACCCGTGCTGCGGCTGTTGCGGCACAGCGTCGCCGCGGTGCTCGCCGAGCTGGCCGGCGACCCGGAGGAGGCGCTCGTCCACCTCGCCCAGGCGCCCGTGAGCGAAGTGCCCCCGGCACTCGCCGTGTCCACCACGCGGTTCCACGTGCACTGCCTGTCGATGTGCGGTCGTGGCCGGGACGCGGCCGAGCTGGCCGAACAGGTGCTGGACGACGACCTCGCCCGCCGCCACGCCACGGTGGCGCGCTGGTTCGACGGTGAGGTCGGCGAGATCCAGACCGCCGGTGCCGGCGGCACGGCACGCGACGAGTTCGTGGCCCAGGCCTTCCGCACGGTCATCGCCGCGTCGTTCGGCGAGACCTCCACCGAACTGCCCTGCGGTGATCCCGCTGAGAAGGACAACCCGCGTGACGCGGTCCTGGCCTGCGCGGCGCAGGCGGCGGTGGCCGTCACACGGGGAGACGAGGAACTGGCCCGCGACGTCTACAAGCGGCACCTGACGAAGTGGCCCGTGGACGTCAAGGTCGCTGAACGCCACCTGCGCCGGTTCCTGACGCTGGGGTACGTGCTGAGCGACGAGCTGAGAGAGCGTTGGGACAACACAGACCTGGGCCCGTCGCACCAGAAGGCGCGTGCGGCGGGGCGTGTGTTCGTGCGAGCCAGACAAGGCGATCTCCAGCTGGACCTGCCGGAAGCACACGCGCTGTGCTTCCTCCCGTTGCCGTGGTCGGTCGAACTGGCCGTGCGCCTGGCCGTGACGGGCAGGACGAAGCTGGGCGCCTGGCTGGCCGATCATGCCGCCGTGCACCAGAAACTCCGCGAGCTCACCCGAGACCCGGACCTCGCCGCGGGTGCCGCCAAGCTGCTCACCACCGTGCCCACGCCGCCGGAGCACCCGATCGGCATCGAGGTCATCGGGCCGATGCGCGTGACGAGGAACGGCCTCGCCGCGGACGCACCCGAACTGCGCAGGGCCCGTGTCCGCCAGCTCCTCGGCCTTCTCGTGCTGCGCACCTCGATCTCCAGGGACCAGGCGATCGACCTGCTGTGGCCCGGACTCGACCCCTCGAGCGCCGCGCGCAACCTGCGCGTGACGATGACCCACCTCAGACGGCTGCTCGAACCCGGCCGCGCCGGAGGCGAGGCCAGCTACCACCTGCGCAGCGACAGCGAGACGATCCGTCTCGTCCGGAGCGACCGGCTGACGGTGGACCTGTGGTCGTTCCAGGAGCTGAACTCCACCGAGGCCGTGGCGCTGTGGCGAGGCGAACCTCTTCCGGACCTGATCGACCTGTGCGAGTCCGAGATCGCCCAGATCACCGCGCGACACGTGCACAACCTGTTGGCGCTGGGCGAACTCAGGCTCGTCACGGGAGATCCGGCCGAGGCCTGCGACCTCGCGGAACGGGCGTTGGCGCTGGAGCCGTTCGCACCGCGCGGGCACCGGCTCGCGCTCGCCGCGGCACTGCGCGCACGCAATCCACAAAGGACTTCGAAGACACGTGCGCGCGTGCTCGACTCGTTGCGGCAGCTCGGGGTGGGACCCGACGCCGCCACGGAGATCCTGCTGCGGCAAGCGGTCACACGCAGCTGACGGGGACCTCCGTGGACGGCGGGCAGAAGTCGAAGCCGAGCTGGCCGTCGCCGCGGTCGAAGTTCAGGTCCCCGGACAGCAGGTCCATCCCGTCGCCGCCGAGCATGTCGTCGTCACCGGCCTCGCCGTAGACGGTGTCGTGGCCGGCGCCGCCCTGGACGTCGTCGGGACCCCAGCCGGCGCAGACGAGGTCGTTGCCCTCGCCACCGAGGATCGTGTCGCCGGCACCGAGTCCGAGGATGATGTCGTTGTCGCCCAGGCCCAAGATGGTGTCCGGCCCGTTGCTGCCGACGATCACGTCCGGGCCGGGGCCGCCGACGATGAAGCCGGCGCCGACGATCGTGGGCACGGCGTTGTAGCAAGCCCCCGGTCCAGGTCTGTTCTGGAACTCCGGTGGGACGTCATCCGCCTGGGCGACACCGGCGGTGCACAGTCCGATGGCGAGCGCGGCGGCGGCGATGCGCAGTCTCATGGTCGTTTCCCCTCTTCGGTTTCTTGCCTGAAGAGAGAGTCGCGACCGTGCGTTGCCCGAACGCTAACCGGAGCGCGCCAGGTCCCGTTCGACGATCGGCACCGGCGCCCCGATCCTGCTGCGGATCGCCGCCGCCTCCCTCAGCAGTTCCCGCCGGCCCGTCGAGCGGGCGAGCGCCTCGAGAACGCTCGCCTCACGCCAGCGGTCGCCGAGTTCGCGGTGCAGCGTGAGACTGCGCTCCAGCAACGGCCGCGCGGCCCGCGGGTTGCCCGAGCCGTGTTCGACCACACCGAGCAGGTTGAGCGCCCAGGCGATGCCCTCCTTGAACTCCAGTTCCCCGAACGTGTCCAGCGCTTCGTCCAGCATTCCGCGTGCCTGCGCGGCATCACCCCGGTACCACGCGACGGCACCGAGGTAGGCGAGCGACGAGGTGGCACCGCGCCGGTCACCCAGCTCGCGCAGTGACTTCAGTGATGCCTGAAGATCGGCCTCGGCCACGACGAGATCACCGGCCAGCCAGGACGTGGCACCCGCGAGTTGCCGGGCGTAGGCGGCGTTCATCGGATTCGAGGCGCGCGCGGCCTCTTGGTAGTGGTGCAGCGCGGCTTCGTAGTGACCGCGTTCTCGCGCGACCGAGCCGAGCAACCGGTGCAGCCTCCCGGCCAAGGATGGATCGGTCTCCAATCCATCACGAGCGTAGCGCACCGCTTCGGCGTAATCGCACTCCAGCAACGCCAGCGCGGCCGCGGAAGCCAAAGCCTTGCCGCGCAACGGTCCTGAGCCCCGCAGCGCCACCGCCAGCCATCGGCGGCCCTCGCCGTAGTCGCCGGTGCGGTGCCAGTAGCGGGTCAACGCCACGACCAGGCGGAGGACCTTGTCCGCGTCGCCGGTCGACCTGAACCACTCCATGGTGCGTTGCAGGTTCGCGTGCTCCACGCGCAGCTCGTTGAGCAACGTGCCCGTGGGGTCGGCCTCGGCGCGTTCGGCCAGGCATAAGAAGAAGTCGGCCGCTTGAGCGTGCGCGGACGAGTGTTGTTCCATCGCGAACGCGTGCACGGTTTCCAGCATGGAGAACCGGGTCTCGCCGGCGACCCGGGAGACCCGCACGAGTGATTTGGCGACCAACCCGGTCAGCGCGTCGAGCGAACTTCCCAGCGCCTCGACCAGATCCGCCGGGAATCCGCCCGCGCACACCGCGAGATCGGCGAACAGCGTGCGTTCCGGCGGTGTCAGCAGGTCGTGGCTCCACGCGATCGCCGCGCGCAACGGCCCCAGCAGCCCGAACCGGTCGCGCAGCCGCCGCACGACCTGGGCGGGGGTGAGCACGGACGTGCGGGCGGCTGCCAGTTCCAGCGCGAGCGGCAGGCCGTCGAGCGCCGCGCAGAGCTGGGCGATCGCCGATGCATCGGCGTCGGTGTACGTGTGCGCCGCACAGTCCAGGAACAGCCGCACGGCGTCGTACGCGGCCAGTTCGGCCAGCGAGCGCGACACGTCCGGGTCGGGAACGGCCAGAGGTGGCAACGGGTAGACCGTTTCACCAGGCACAGCAAGGGGTTCACGGCTGGTGGCGAGCACACGGAGCTGAGGATGAGCTTCGGTGAACGCCGCACACTCAGCCCGTAGGTGTTCGCAGTTGTCCAGCAGCACCAACGTGTCGCCGAGCGTGCTCAGCTCGCGTGTGGTGATCGCGAACGCCGCCGCGACCGCGTCCTCGACGCACGACGCGGAAGTCAGGTCGGCCACCCTGGACGACGGCGTGACGTGCTGGGCGAGCCGCGACTTGCCGCAGCCCGCCGGTCCGGTGAGCGTCACGAGCCGGGACATCTCCAGCAGCCGCACGACGTCCTGGGTCTCGCGCTGCCGTCCGACGAGCCCCGCGCCGGCGTCCGGGGGCGGACAGGCCAGCGCCTCCGCCTCGACCGCGCGCAGGCCCGGTCCGGGATCGACGCCCAGCTCCTCGACGAGCACGGTGCGGGCTCGTCGGACCGTGCTCAACGCATCGGCGCGTCGGCCGTCACGTAGTTGTGCGTCGGCGAGCAACTCCCAGAAGTGTTCTCGCAACGGATGACTCACGACGAGCCGTTCGAGTTGCGCGGCGGCGGTTCCGCAGGCGCCTCGACCGATCTCCTGGCGCGCCAACGCCTCCTCTGCCGCGAGGCGCGCTTCGTGCAGCCGGGTGATCTCAGCGGACGCCCATTCGGAGACGGCACAGTCGGTCAGGGGATCGCCGCGCCATAACGTGAGTGCCGCACGGGGCGAGGGTGCGCGCTCGAACCGTGTGACATCGACGTGCGATGGATCGATCCGCAGCGCATAGCCCGCGCTGGTGGTGACCAGGACGTCCGGGAGGCCGATCGCGGCGAGGGCCGAACGGACGCGCGCGATGTGGCTGTGCAGCGTCCGCAACGCCGTCGGTGGGGGCTCGGTGCCCCACAGCGCGTCGATGAGACGCGCTGCGGGGAGCACCGAGGGTGCGCGCAACGCCAGCAGCGCCAGGAGGGAGCGCTGGCGCGTGCCGGCGAGGCGCAGCACGCCGCCCGGCCCGGTCACTTCGAGGGGTCCGAGCAGGCGGACGTCCAGTTGGTCCACGCATGAGCGGAGTTCTCACGCCCGCTCCTGATACGTCGGCCGGGCGAATCACTGAACGCACAGGTCGTAGAGGCCCGGTGTGCACGTGTCGGTGCCGCCGAGGCCGACCATCATGTTGGGCCAGGCGTTGCCGCTCAGCACGTCGTCGCCCTGGGTGCCGTGG
Organism: Lentzea californiensis; assembly: GCF_024648825.1. GTDB lineage: Bacteria > Actinomycetota > Actinomycetes > Mycobacteriales > Pseudonocardiaceae > Lentzea > Lentzea californiensis. The sequence continues at coordinate 231,931 of NZ_JANBBE010000007.1, read as the reverse complement.
ACGTCCTGCACGTTCGTGAGCTCGTCGACCTCACCCGGCCTGCTCGCCGTGCCCGCCGCCAGGTCGATCGTCATGCCCTCGGCGTGGTCGCTGAAGTCCGCCCGGTCGCGCATGTCCTGCTTCGCGCCGTCGATCTTGTCGTCGCCGTAGCCGCCCTGCAGGAGGTTGCCGCCCGCGTCGGCCTTCGGCTCGTCCAGCACGTCGTCGCCGTCGCCGCCGAAGAGCTGGTCGGGACCCAGGCCGCCGCTCAGCGCGTCGTCGCCCTCGCCGCCCTGCAGGACGTCCGCGCCAGAGCCGCCGTGCAGGGAGTCGTCCCCGTTGCCGCCGTGCTGCTCGGTCGGCACGGCGCTGTCGTAGAGCACAATGTCGTCGCGGTCGCCCAGGTGGATGACGATCTTCTGGACCTGAGCGCAGTGCACGCGTGAGGCCGACAGGCGCGTGCACCCGGTGCCCGGCCGCATCGTGCCGGTATCGCTGACGGTGGTGCCGGAGACGTGGATCTGGCTGGCGCGCGCCGGCGCCCCGGTGATGACGAGCCTGCCGGCCTCGACCCGCGCGAAGGTCGCGGGATCCGGTGCGGCGGTGGTTCCCGATGCGGCCAGTGCGGCTGCCACGACGAGCATGAGCATGGTTCCCCCTCGGAGACGTTGTGCACGTGGGTACGCGCGGCCTGTTGTGAATCTGTTGTGGCGGCCGCATCCGTGCCACAACCGCGCCGGTCTCTCCTTCTCGCAGTCAGTTCGTTCGTGAAGGGGAGGACCACCATGAGAACCGGCATGGCAACCCTGTTGGGCGTCGTGATGGCGCTGACGGTTACGCCCGCGTTGACCTCGCTGTCCGCGGCGGCCCAGGAGGAACCGGAAGAACAGGAGATCATCGTCAAGTTCCGGGACGGTGCGTCGCGAGGGGACGCGCTGACCCAGTCGCGGACACGGGCCGTCGCCGACGCCACGGACGGCGCCGAGGTGCTCGCCTCCCGTGACGCGGCCGAGTCGATCCGCGTGTTGATGGCACGCGGCGACGTCGAGTACGCCGAGCCGAACATCGTGCTCGAGGCGACGGCCGTGCCGAACGACCCGCTGTGGCCGCAGCAGTGGCACTACTGGGAGGCCGTCGGCGGCATCCGGCTCTCACAGGCGTGGGACCTCGGGCCGTCCGGCTCCGGCCAGCGGGTCGCGGTGATCGACACCGGCCGCACCGCGCACCCCGACATGACGGCCAACTACGTCGGCGGCTACGACTTCATCAGCAACGCGGGCTACGCCAAGGACGGCGGCGGCCGGGACGCCAACCCGGCGGACCAAGGCGACTGGCGGCTGGCGAACCAGTGCGGTCCTGGCACGGCGGCGCGGGCTTCGAGCTGGCACGGGCTGCACGTCGCCGGCACAGTGGCGGCGTTGCGCAACAACCTGACCGGTGTCACGGGCGTCGCGCCGTCGGCCAGGGTCGTGCCCGTGCGCGTCCTCGGCACGTGTGGTGGCACGTTGGCGGACATCGCCGCGGGCATCGTGTGGGCGGCAGGTGGCGCTGTGCCGGGTGTTCCGGCGAACCCGAACCCGGCCAAGGTGCTGAACCTGTCGCTCGGCGGCCCGTCGGCGGTCTGCCCCGCGACGCTGCAGAGCGCGATCAACACCGCCCGCAACGTGCACCACGCGACCGTGGTGGTCGCCGCGGGAAACAGTGCCGTGAACGCCGCGGGAGCCACCCCGGCGAACTGTGTCGGTGTGATCACCACGGGCGCCACGGACCGTCAGGCGAACAGGGCCTCGTACGCGAACTTCGGGGCCACGATCGAGGTGTGCGCGCCCGGCGGTGAGACCTCGCCGTCGGCGGCGAACGGTGTGCTCTCGACGCTGAACAACGGTCCGACGGTGCCGGCGCATCGTTCTACGCTCGCTACCAGGGCACCAGCATGGCCACACCGCACGTGGCCGGTGTCGTGGCGTTGATGCAGCACGCCCGTGTGCAGCAGGGCAAGTTGTCGCTGACACCCGCACAGGTGTTGCTGCACCTGAAGGCGAAGGTGCTGCCGGCGGCCACCCAGTGCGGCAAGGGGTTGCTCGACGCCCAGGCGAGCGTCGCGGCCGCTATGGCCGCCGCGTGATGTGATCTGTGAACAAAGGTCCTGGTCATCCAGGGCCTTTGTTCATACAGGGGTTGGTTCCGCGCCATGTACCCGGACTACAAACTCGGTTCATGTCGCTCTCTCGTCGTGGGTTCATGGCTGCGGTCGCTGCTGCTGGTGCGGGCACGCTGCTGCCGTCGTCGGTGTACGCCGCATTGGCTCGTGAGCCTCGTGCGGGAGGGTTGCGCGCGATCAAGCACGTCGTGCTGTTGATGCAGGAGAACCGTTCGTTCGACCACTACTACGGGACGCTCCGTGGCGTGCGCGGGTTCTCCGACCGCAACGCGCTGAGGGGTGTGTTCAACCAGTCGGGCGTGCTGCCGTTTCCGGTGCGTGAGACGGCGTCAGGGCGGGACATCCAGTACATCGGTGACCTGGACCACAGCTGGAACGGCGGGCACTCGGCGTTGCGCGGCGGGTGGAACGACAACTGGGTGCCCGCGAAGACCGGGGCGACGATGGCGTTCTACACGCGCCAGGACATCCCGTTCCACTACGAGCTCGCGGACACCTTCACGCTGTGCGACGCCTACCACTGCTCGGTGCCGTCCTCGACCTCGCCGAACCGCAACTACTGGGTGTCCGGGTACACCGGTTTCGAGCCCTCCGGTGGCCGTGCGACCGGCAACGCGGCCTACAGCGAGGACACGCACACGGGGTACACGTGGAAGACGTACCCGGAACGCCTGGAGGCCGCCGGGAAGTCGTGGCGGGTGTACCAGGAGTGGGACAACTTCCAGGACAACAACCTGGAGTTCTACGCGCGGTTCAAGGAGATCGCGCGCAAGGTGCTGCCCGCCGGGTTCAAGTCGCTGGACAAGCTGTACGGGACCGGTGACCCCGCGCTGATCGGTGCGCTGGACCTCTCGAAGCTCTCCGCGGCGGAGAAGTCGCTGTACGACAGGGGACTTCACCGCGTGCGGCCCGGCGGGCTGGGGGAGAAGTTCCGCGCGGACGTCGCCGCGGGCCGGCTGCCCGCCGTGTCGTACCTGGTCCCGTCCTCTGCGGACTCCGAGCACCCCGGCGCGTCCTCGCCCGCGGCCTCCGCGTCGATCACCTACCAGGTGCTGGACGCGCTGGCGTCCGACCAGGAGGTCTGGGAGTCCACGGTCCTGTTCATCACCTACGACGAGAACGACGGCTTCTACGACCACGTGCCGCCGCCGCGCCCGCCGTTGTCCGTCACCGACGAGTACGTGGGTGACCGGCCGTTGGGACTGGGTGCGCGCGTGCCGATGACCGTCGTCTCGCCGTGGTCCGTGGGCGGTTACGTGAACTCGCAGGTGTTCGACCACACGTCGATGACGCGGTTCCTGGAGAAGTGGACCGGCGTGCGGTCGGAGGAGATCTCCGCGTGGCGCCGGACCGTTGCCGGCGACCTGACCTCGGCGTTCGACTTCGACCGGCGCCGGACGTGGCCCGAGGTCGGCGAGCCCGCCCCGGTACCGCCCGCGACGCCGCGGTGGCGTCCCGCGCCTCCGTCCGAGCAGAAGATGCCGGAGCAGGAGCCCGGACGGCGGCGTGCGCGTGCCCTGCCGTACCAGCCCGAGGCGTCGTTGCGCGGGTCCTCGCTGGAGATGTCGAACTCCGGGGCGGCGTCCGTGCACTTCGCCCTGTACCCGTACTCCGGGCAGTTCGCGTTGCCGCAGCACTTCGACGTCGCGTCGTCGGCTGCACTGGAGGTCGCCGGTGAGCATGACCTCGTGTTGCTGGGACCCAACGGTTTCCGCCGTGAGTTCGCCGGGTCTTCCTCTGACCGTGCGCGCGTCTCGTCGTCGGTGCGTGGATACAGCCGTGTGCTGACGTTGACGTTCGAGAACAGCGGATCGTCGCGGCTGACGTTCGTGCTGGGGCGGCGTCGTTACGTCGTGAAGCCGGGACATCGGCACGTCATCCCGTGGCTGACCGCCATGAACTCCGGGTGGTACGACCTGACGGTGACGGTGGAGGAGGAGCCGGAGTTCCGCCGCCGTTTGTGCGGTCACATCGAGAACGGCCAGGAGTCGATCTCCGGCTAACGTGGCCTCGTGGAGATCACGGGGGACGAGATCCGGAAGCGGATGATCGAGCACGAGGCGCTGGACCCCGGAGGCCTGAAGATCGTCGGCGCGACGATCATCGGCCAGCTCGACCTGTCCGACGTCGTCGCCAAGAAGCCCTTGGTGCTGCGGGACTGCACGACGGAGCAGCCGGTGCTGCTCAACCGGGCGCAGTTCTCGCTGCTGGACCTGCGGGGCCTGGTCGCGCCGGCGGTCGAGGCCCGCGGCCTGGCCGTCGACCACCACCTCCGGCTCAGCGGTGCCCGGCTGGGCGCAGGGGAGTCGGTCGACGCGCCGCACATGCGCATTGGCGGCAGCGTCCACCTGGACGACGGGCTCCACGCGCCGGGTTCGGTGACGCTGAGCGGATCGCGGGTCGCCGGCGTGCTGATGTTCGGTGGCGGACGCTTCGAGTCGGGGCTGACGCTGGTGGACCTGCAGGTCGGTGACGGCATCTTCCTGAACGCGGGGTGCGAGGTCTCGGGCGGTGGCAGGCACGCGGCCGTGCGCATGCGCGGGACCCGCGTGGACGGGCAGGTCGTCCTGCGCGAGGGGCGCTTCAGCTCGTCCGGCGTCGCGCTCGACCTGCGTCACGTGCGCGTCGGCAAGGACCTGCTGATGCCGTTCGGCGGGATCGACGGCCAGGTGCAGCTCGAAGGGCTCACCTACGAAGGGCTGCCGCGCGACGCCACAGTGGACGAATGGCTGTCGTTGTTGCCGGAGCGCACTCTGCGCTACTCGGCTCAGCCGTGGGCCCAGCTGGCCTCGGCGCACCAGGCAGCCGGGCACGAACGCGACGTGCGGCGGATCCGCGTTGCCCAGCAACGTGATCTGCGCCGGCGCGGCCAGCTCTCGCGATGGGGACGCGTCTGGCACCTGGTCCGCGGCATGACCGTCGGGCACGGCTACCGGCCCGGCCTCGCGCTCGTGTGGCTCGCCGGGGTGCTCGCCGTGTCGGTGGGTGTGGTGCTGGTCTCCGGTGCCGTGCGGTGCTCGACGGTCGAGCAGGTCGGCTACGCCCTGAACGTGGCGACGCCGCTGGTCAAGGTGGACGCCGCCCGCTGCACGGTCGACGCGGGTACGGGCGCGGGCCAGGTGGTGCTGGCGTCGACGTGGCTGCTGCAGGTCCTGGCGTGGGCGTTCGCCACCCTGTTCGTGGCGGGCTTCACCGGATTGGTGAGGCGCAACGCGTGACTGTCGGGGGTGTCTGATACACCAGGAGGTATGAACGCGAAGACCGGAGCGAGAAAAGGGGAGCGGGTCCCCGCTGAGTCGCTGCCGGTCGCCCGGATCGTGGTGGACGTGCCGCTGGCCCACCTGGACCGGCCGTTCGACTACTCGGTTCCGTCCGAACTGGACGCTGCCGCGGTGCCCGGCTGCCGGGTCAGGGTGAGGTTCGCGGGCCAGCTGGTCGACGGTTACCTGCTGGAGCGCGTGGAGACGTCGGAGTACGGCAAGAAGCTCGCTTTCATCGAGAAGGTCGTGTCGCCCGAACCGGTGCTCGCGCCCGAGATCGCCACGCTGGCGCGCACGATCGCGGACAGGTACGCGGGCGGCATGATCGACGTGCTGCGGCTGGCCGTCCCGCCCCGCCACGCCCGCGCGGAGGCCGCGGCACCGGGGGAGCCGCCGCCGCTGCCGCAGCTTCCCGCCTGGGTGCCCGCGTCCGCCGGCGGTGAGCCCGCGCGGTCGCAGCTGCCGCCCGTTCCCGCCGACGCCTGGTCGCGCTACCCCCGCGGCCCCAAGTACCTGGAGGCCCTGCACGAGGGCCGGCCCGCCCACGCCGTCTGGCAGGCGCTGCCCGCCGAGGACTGGCCCGCCCGGCTCGCGGAGGCGGCCGCCGCGGTCGCGTCGTCCGGCCGCGGAGTGATCATCGTGGTGCCGGACCACCGCGATCTGGCCCGGGTCGCCAAGGCGTGCGACGCGGTGATCGAGGGCGTGGTGACGCTGTCGGCCGATCTCGGGCCGTCGGAGCGCTACAAGCGCTGGTTGTCCGTGCGCCGTGGCGTGGCTCGGGTGGTGGTCGGCACGCGTGCGACGGCGTTCGCACCGGTGCGGGACCCTGGGCTGCTCGTGGTCTGGGACGACGGCGACGACCTGCACGTCGAGCAGAGGTCGCCGTATCCGAACGTGCGTGACGTGCTGGTGCAGCGTGCGCACATGACGGGTGCCGCGTTGCTCATCGGCGGGTTCGCCCGCACGGCCGAGGCGCAGCTGCTGGTCGAGACGGGCTGGGCGCACGAGATCGTGGCGTCGCGCGAGACGCTGAGGTCCGTCGCGCCGAGGGTGGTCTCGGTGGGCGACAACGAGTGGCAGGACGTCAAGGACCCGGCCGCCCGCACGGCCCGGCTGCCGTCCATCGCGTTCGACGCGGCCCGGTTCGCCCTGGCCGACTCGCCGGTGCTGATCCAGGTGCCGCGCCGGGGCTACGTGCCGTCTCTCGCCTGCGGCCAGTGCCGCGGTCCCGCGCGGTGCCGCCGGTGCGCCGGTCCACTGGCGTTGCCCGGCGGCACCGAGGACGGGCTGCCGAAGCCCGCGTACTGCCGGTGGTGCGCGGCGACGGAGGCCGGGTTCCGCTGCCCCACGTGCGGCTCGCGCAAGCTGCGCGGCCAGGTCATCGGCGCCAAGCGCACGGCGGAGGAGCTCGGGCGTGCGTTCCCCGGTCACCCGGTGCGGACGAGCGGCGCGGACGCGGTGCTGACCGAGGTGCCGGGCAAACCGGCGCTGGTGGTCGCGACACCGGGTGCCGAACCCGTGGCCGAGGGCGGCTACGGCGCGGTGCTGCTGCTCGACGGGTGGGCGTTGCTGGGCAGGGCCGACCTGAGAGCCTCCGAGGAGGCGCTGCGCCGGTGGATGACGGCGGCCGGCCTGGTGCGGCCGGGCAACGGCCGGGTGGTCGTGATCGCCGACTCGTCCCTGACCCCGGTGCAGGCCCTGGTCCGCTGGGACCCGGTGTGGCACGCCGCCACCGAACTGGCCGCCCGCACCGAGCTCGGCTTCCCGCCGGCGGTCCGGATGGCGACCGTCGACGGCACCCCGGACGCGGTGAACGCCATGCTCGACGAACTTCGCCTGCCGCCCACCGGCGAGATCCTCGGCCCGGTGCCTCTGGGCGACGACGAGACGAAGGAACGCGCGCTGGTGCGGGTCTCCCGGGCGGAAGGCCGCCAGCTGGCCGCCGTGCTGGCCGAGGCGCAGGCCGTGCGGACGGCCCGCAAGGAGCAGGACCTGGTGCGCATCAAGCTCGACCCGCTGGAGGTCCTGTAGCGCCGGATTCGGTGAAGGCCCCGCGTCCGGGGCCGACGCGCGTCAGCTGTCGTAGTGGGAGCGCAGGCCCGCCATGTGCTCGCGGATGTCCTCGTCGGTGAGCTTCTCGTACTCGAGGTACTCACTCAGGTACGTCATGAGGTCGCCGCGTTCGGGGTGGTCCTCGCCCGCGATCACGTGCGCCGTCGTGCCCGCGATGCCCGCCGGGAACAGCAGGAAGCCGTCGAGGCCCGCCATGGTGTCGAAGGAGGCGTTCTTGGCCTCCCACAGGGCCCAGACGTCCTCCTCGCGGCCGCACTCGGCGAGCAGCAGGGCGGCGAGCCCCAGCGCCTCGCTCACGCCCCAGCCCTCCTGGTGGGCGGCGGTCTCCTGGGCTAGCAGGTGGCGCAGCAGATCGGCGTCGCCATCGCGGCGTGCGCGCAGCAGGAGGTGCAGCGCTTCCTCGCGGTCCGCCTCGTCGAGCGGGGTGTTCGTGAAACTGGTTCGCAACTGGTCAAGATCGATCGACACGCCCGCACCTTAGGCCTTCCTCAAGGACTGTTGCCATCCGGTCGTAACGGAGTAGAAGTTTCCGCATGTTGCGAACGGTTGCCGCACTGACGCTCTCCGTCGTACTGGTCGCCCCTGCTCCGGCAGGCGCGGCGGAATCATCGCCACGCGTGCCCGAACAGGTGGGCTGGGGAGGCGCTGTCTCGAGCGTCGACCCCGACGCGTCCCAGATCGGCATCGACGTGCTCCGCCGCGGTGGCAACGCCGTCGACGCCGCCGTCGCCACCGCCGCCGCGCTCGGCGTGACCGACCCGTTCAGCGCGGGCATCGGTGGCGGCGGGTTCTTCGTCCACTACGACGCCCGCACCCGCCGCGTGTCCACTTTGGACGGCCGGGAGACCGCGCCGCGGTCCGCCACCGACCAGCTCTTCGTGGAGGACGGCAAGCCCCTGCCGTTCGCCGAGGCGATGACCAGCGGCAAGTCCGTCGGCGTCCCCGGCACGCCCAAGACGTGGCAGCAGGCGCTGCGCAAGTGGGGCACGCTCAACCTTCGCGAGGCCATGGCGCCCGCGGAAGCGCTGGCACGGCGCGGTTTCGTCGTCGACCAGACGTTCAACTCACAGATCACGAACAACGCCGCCCGCTTCGCCGACTTCACCTCGACCCGCGATCTCTACCTGCCCGGCGGGCAGGCTCCCGCGGTCGGCAGCACGTTCCGCAACCCGCAGCTCGCCGACACCTACCGCGAGCTCGCCCGCACCGAACTCGCGTCGCTCTACGGGGGTGCGGTCGGCCGCGACCTGGTGCAGGCCGTGCGGAAGCCGCCGGTCGTGCCCGGCTCGACCCGCAACGTGCGCGCCGGCGACATGCAGCTCTCCGACCTGACGCGCTACCAGGTCGAGCGCCGCGACCCGACGCACACGCGCTACCGGGGCCTCGACGTCTACGGCATGGCCGCACCGTCGTCCGGCGGCACGACCGTCGGCGAGGCGCTCAACATCCTCGAGTCGACCGACCTCTCGAAGGTCTCCGACGTCGAGTACCTGCACCGCTTCATCGAGTCGACGAAGCTCTCCTTCGCCGACCGCCTGCGCTGGGTCGGCGACCCGGCCTTCTCCCGCGTGCCGACCGAGGGCCTGCTCTCGCAGAAGTTCGCGGACAGCCGCGCGTGCCTGATCAAGCCCGACGCCGTGCTGCCCGCCCCGCAGCCCGCCGCCGACCCGCGCAACCCGCAGGCCTGCGAGGCCACCGCCGGTATCTCGGCGCAGCGCGAGGACGCCGAACGCACCACGCACCTCACGACGGCCGACCGCTGGGGCAACGTCGTCGCCTACACCCTGACGATCGAGGCTGAGGGCGGCAGCGGCATCGTCGTGCCGAACCGCGGCTTCCTGCTCAACAACGAGCTCACCGACTTCGAGTTCGTCGCCCCGACCCCGGGCGTCCCGCACCCGAACCTCCCCGGCCCCGGCAAGCGCCCGCGCTCGTCCATGGCCCCGACGATCGTCCTCGACCACGGCAAGGCCCTGCTCGCCGTCGGCTCGCCGGGCGGCTCCACCATCATCACCACGGTCACCCAGATCCTGACCGCCCGCCTGGACCGCAAGATGTCCCTCGTCGACGCGGTGGCCGCCCCGCGCGCCTCGCAGCGCAACGCGGCCACCACCCCGGCCGAGGCGGCGTTCATCGCGGCCTCGACCACGGCCGGCCTGCAGGCCATCGGGCACAGGTTCAGCCAGAACGCCGAGATCGGCGCCGCCACGGCCGTCGAACGGGCCGGGGACGGCCGCTGGCGTGCCGTCGCCGAGCCGACCCGGCGCGGCGGAGGTGCCGCCCGAGTGGTGAAGGTCGGCTGACCCGAACCCGACCGGCTGGAGTGCGCGACGCCGCACTCCAGCCGGTCGGTCACGCCACGACGGTCTCGCCCTAGAACAGGTCCCGGCCGGGATTTGCGGTGCAGCGGACGGCCATGTACGTCTGCGGCCCGCGAACTTGGTGACAGTTCCCTCGTCGCCGCCCCGGCCGGTGCGATGACAGCGGACACGGCCGCCACGACTGCGGCGAGCACGGCACCGAGCCGCGTGGTGATCCTCCGCCACAGCAGAGAAATGCCGCTATTCGTTGGTACGTCCGTCGATGCGTTCGCGGATGAGGTCGGCGTGACCGTTGTGCTGCGCGTACTCCTCGATCAGGTGGATGTAGAGCCAGCGCACTGAGATCTCGCCCACGCGCTCGTGCACGAAGGTGTCGTCGAGGTCCCGGGCCGCCACCGCCGTGCGGGACTCGGCCATGGCGTCGAGCAGGCCGGCGTACTCCGCCTCGGCGCGTGCGGGGGCCAGGTGCTCGAAGGCGCCGTCCCGGTTGCCCGGCACGCTGTAGCGGGCCTTGACGTCCTCGCCCGCCAGGCGGCGGCGGAACCAGACGCGCTCGACGTCCGTGAGGTGGCGGACCAGGCCCAGCAGGGTCAGGTTCGACGGTGGTGTGGACGCCACGGCGAGTTGTTCGCCGGAGAGGCCCGCGCAGTTGGCCAGGAAGGTGGCGCGGTGGCGGTCCAGCCACGCTTCGAGCATCGGGCGTTCCGCACCGAGCAGTGGTTCGCCGGCCGGGGTGACTTCGGGTGCCGTCCAGGTCATGGGGTCATGCCTAGCCGATGCCGCCCGGCCTCGTCGCATCAGCCTCATGACCTCGGCGGATCCACCTTCCGGCCGAGGCCGGCGCGTGATCTTCCTACCCTGGGCTGATGCCGGCTCGATACCGCGAGCCGATGTGGGCTGACCTGCGTGAACGGCACAGTTCACGGCATGACGACGACCACGGTTTCCAGCGCCCCGGCTGCCCACATCGACTTCCACGCGCTGTTCCGCCCCGTGCTGACGGCGCTGCGGTTCACCGTCCACTTCCTCCTGGCACTGGTGGGCGTGATCTTCCTCGGCAGCGCGTCCGAGCACTGACCGCGCTCCTCGTAGACTGACCTCCAGTCCACACGAGGAGCACTGCGTGACCGTCCAACCCATCCGCCTGTTCGGCGACCCCGTGCTGCGCACCGCGGCCACCGAGGTCACCGACTTCGACAAGGAACTGCGCACCCTGGTCAAAGACCTGTGGGACACGATGCAGGACGCGGGCGGAGCAGGACTCGCCGCGCCACAGCTCGGTGTCGGACTGCGGGTGTTCACGTACCACTGCGACGGTTTCGCCGGCCATCTCGTCAACCCGACGTGGGACGTGGTGGGCGAGGAGATGCAGGACGGCTCCGAGGGCTGCCTGTCCATCCCCGGCATGTCGTGGGACTGCAAGCGCCACCTGCACGTCGTGGCCAAGGGCTGGAACATGCACGGTGAGCCCGTCGAGGTCGAAGGCACCGAGACGCTGGCCCGTTGCATCCAGCACGAGTCGGACCACCTCGACGGCGTGTTGTTCCTCGACCGCCTCGACGCCGACACCCGCAAGCAGGCCATGCGGGAGATCCGGCAGTCCGAGTGGTTCGACGGTACGGTGCCCACCTTGAAACAGAGCCCGCACCCACTCTTCGGCAGGTCCAGCTGACCATGCGACTCGTGTTCGCCGGTACGCCCGAGGTCGCACTGCCCTCGCTGCGCGCCCTCATCGCCTCCTCCCGCCACGACGTCGTCGCCGTGGTCACCCGTCCCGACGCACCCTCCGGCCGTGGCCGCAGGCTCGAGCGCTCCCCGGTGGGCGCGCTCGCCGACGAGCACGGCATCGAGGTCCTCACGCCCGCCAAGGCGGGGGAACCCGAGTTCCTCGACCGCCTGCGCGCGCTCGAACCCGACCTCTGCCCGGTCGTCGCCTACGGCAACCTGCTCCCGCAGCGCACGCTCGACGTGCCGAAGTTCGGCTGGGTCAACCTCCACTTCTCCGTGCTGCCCGCGTGGCGCGGCGCCGCGCCGGTGCAGGCTTCCGTGCGCAACGGCGACGACATCACGGGCGCCTCGACGTTCCGCATCGTGAAGGAGCTCGACGCGGGTCCGGTGTTCGGCGTCGTCACCGAGAAGGTGCGCGACCGCGACACCTCCGGCGACCTGCTGACCCGGTTGTCCGAGTCCGGTGCCCACCTCCTGCTGTCCACTGTGGACGGCATCGAGGACGGCACGCTGGTCGCCGTCGACCAGCCCACCGACGGCGTCACCTACGCCGGCAAGATCACCGTCGAGGACGCCCGCCTCGACTTCGCCGCGCCCGCCGTGGCGGTGGACCGCCTGGCGCGCGCCGTCACGCCGGAGCCCGGCGCGTGGGCCGAGTTCCGCGGCGAGCGGTTGAAGCTCGGCCCCGTGACGCCGGTGGACGACGTGACGTTGCCGGCCGGCGAGATCCTCGTCGAACGCAAGCGCGTGCTCGTGGGCACGGCGACCACCGCCGTGGCGCTGGGCGAGGTACAGGCACAGGGCAAGAAACGCATGGGCGCCACCGACTGGGCCCGCGGCACGCGTATCGAAGCAGGGGAGCGCATCGCATGACCGGCCATTCGCGAGGAGCTTCCAAGCCGTCGCGCCCGAGCAGTCCCCACCCGCCGAAGCGGCGCACCGGCCCCTCCCGGCCACCCGTGGAGGACCCGGCACGCCTCGCCGCGCTGGAGACGCTGCGCGCGGTGCGCCAGCGCGACGCGTACGCCAACCTCGTGCTGCCGCAGCTGCTGCGCGAACGCCGTATCACCGGCCGTGACGCGGCGCTCGCCACCGAACTCACCTACGGCACGTCGCGAGCGCAGGGCCTGCTCGACGCAGTCATCGAGTCGTGCTCCGACCGGCCGCTGTCCGAAGTGGACGGTTCGGCGCTCGACGCGTTGCGGCTCGGTGCGTACCAGCTGCTGCGCACCCGCATCCCGTCACACGCGGCGGTCGCCTCGACCGTCGACCTCGTCCGAGCCGAGCGGGGCTCCGGGATCGCGGGCTTCGTCAACGCCGTCCTGCGCCGGGTCGCGGCGCAGGACGAGGCGGCCTGGGTCGACGAGCTCGCCCCCGACCCGGAGACCGACCCGATCGGCAACCTGGCCTTCACCCACGCCCACCCGCGCTGGATCGCGCAGGCGTTCGCGGAGGCCCTCGGCAGCCGCGAGGAGCCGCTCAAGCGTGCCCTGGAGGCCGATGACGCACGGCCGGCCGTGCATCTGGTGGCCCGTCCGGGCGAGGTGAGCGCCGACGAGCTCGCCGCCATCACCGGCGGTGACGTGGCGCCGTACTCGCCCTACGGTGTGCACCTGGAGGCCGGGGCGGGCGACCCGGGCGATCTCGAGCCCGTCCGGGAGCGCCTCGCCCACGTCCAGGACGAAGGCAGCCAGCTCTGCGCACTCGCACTGACGCGCGCGCCGATCGAAGGTACGGACGACCGCTGGCTCGATCTTTGCGCGGGCCCCGGCGGCAAGGCCGCCCTGCTCGCCGCGCTGGTCGGCATCGAAGGCGGCGAGTTGATCGCCGTCGAGAAGGCACCCCACCGCGCCGAGCTCGTGCGCAAGCTCACCTCAGGCCTGCCGGTCACCGTGGAGGTGGCCGACGGGCTCGAGACCGGCTTCGTCGAAGGAGCGTTCGACCGCGTGCTGGTCGATGCGCCCTGCACCGGTCTCGGTGCGCTGCGCAGGCGCCCGGAGGCGCGGTGGAGGCGCCAGCCCGCCGACGTCGGCACGCTCACGAAGCTGCAACGCGAGCTGCTGACCGAGGCGCTGCGGCTGGTGCGCCCTGGCGGCGTGGTGGCTTATGTCGTGTGCTCACCTCATCTCTCCGAGACCGTAGGGGTGTTGACGGACGTCGCGCAGCGGACCGGGGCCGAGGTGCTGGACACGCGGGAGTTCTTCCCCGGAGTTCCGGACCTCGGGGAGGGACCGCACGTTCAGCTGTGGCCTCATCTGCACGGCACCGACGCGATGTTCTGCGTGGTGCTGCGACGCCCTGTTTGAGCGCTCGTGAAGGACGCTAGCGACGGGGTCTGACAGGTTCGGGCCCGTCGGCTCGCAAAGGGGTGCAACGGCTTCGGGGTTCACCGGTTCGAGTGACGAAGTGATGCCCTGCACCAACGGGCCGGGCGAGCAACAGCTCGTCCGGCCACTCACGTCAGGCCTTCAGCACGTGCAGCTGAGCCGGCTGACCGAACCGGTTGCCCACCGCGTAGACCCAGCGGCCGCCGGGACCCCACGCCAGGCTCGCCTGGTACAGGTACGGCGCCTCGTACGAACGGGACTCGTCGAGCGAGCCCGCCGGGTAGAGGCGCACGGACGTGTCGCTGTTGACCCCCGCGGCGAGAGCACCGGAGTCGGCGCTCACCGCCACCGCCACCGGGTAGGGCCCGGTGTTGTAGGTGCCGCGCACCGCGAGGGTGTCGGTCGTGTACGACTGGATCTGGTACGGCGCCCCACTCGCCACGTGGACCTGGCTGCCGTCCTGGGAGAACTCGACGTCGGCCAGGTTGCTGCCCGCCTCGCGGGACGCCTGGACGGCGAGCCCGTCGCCCTCCTCGCGCAGGACGACGAGGTCCGACGGCGACAGGCTCGGCTGGCCCGCCGCCAGCAGGCCGGGCCTGGCGGGCGACGTCGCGAGCTGCTGCGGGCTGTAGTGCCCGGTCACGAGGCCCGTGCGGGCGTCCGCGCCGTTGAACGAGACACGGCCGATGCCGCCGCCCCACGTGTTGCAGCCGTAGCTGAAGTACAGGCGGTTGCTGGTGATCGCGAGGTCGGACGGGCACACCTCACCGACCGGGTAGCGAGCCCGCTCGGTCAGCGTGAGCGTGTCCAGCGCGGCGATCGCGCCGTACTGGGACAGGGCGACGAAGACCGTCTCGCCGTCCGGGCTCAGCGCCAGACCCGTGGCGCCGGGCAGGTTCGACAGCTTGGTGACCGGGTTGCCCGACAGGTCCGTGACGGCGACGGCGTTGTCGGTCTTGCTGCTCACGAACACGTGGCCCAGCGTCGGGTCGACCGCGATGTCCGAGAAGGACTTCAGCGCCAGCGGCACGGTGCGCTGCGGCGGTTCGGCGGACGCGGGAAGGGCTGTGGCCGCCACCAGGACGGCCGTCATCGCGGTGGCGCTGAGCCACCGGTTCCACTTGTGCATCTTGCTCCCCTCAGTGTGCGGGTGATCACCCGCGGTAGGGGACGTTAGCGGCGGTGTCCGACAAAAAAGACCGCCTAACATCGCAGCGGTGACTACGCGTGGATTGCTCGGATTGGCCGCTTCCGGGTGCGGCGGTGTCGAGTCGTGGTTCCGCACGGAACTCGCCGAGCCGGCCGTGCGACGGGGGTGGCGGTTGGCCATCACGTTCACGCCGGCGGTCGTCCCGTGGTTCGAGGAGGCCGGTGAACTGGGCAGGCTGCAGGCGCTGACGGACCTCCCGATCCGCTGGGAGCCGAGGATGCCGAGCCAGCCCAAGCCCTACCCGACGCCGGACGCGTTCCTCTTCGCCCCGGCCAGCGCGAACTCCGTGGCCAAGCTGGCCCTGGGCATCGGCGACAACCAAGCGCTGACCGCCCTGAACGAGGGCATCGGCGTCGAGAACTGCAAGGTCGTCGTCATGCCCCAGGCCAACGCGGACAAGCGCCGTCACCCCATGTGGGAGACGCACGTCACGACGCTCACCAATGCGGGTGTCGTCGTGGTCTCAGACGTGGCTCCCGGCAGGCTGCTCGACCTGCTGGACACCTAGACTTCACCCTTGTGGTCCACACGCCGATGATCGCCCCCAGCATCCTGTCCGCCGACTTCGCGCGCCTCGCCGACGAGCTCGCCGCGGTGCCCACGTCGGACTGGATCCACGTCGACGTCATGGACAACCACTTCGTGCCGAACCTGACGCTCGGCCTGCCCGTGGTGAAGTCGCTGCTCAAGGTCACCGACATCCCGATCGACTGCCACCTGATGATCGCGGACCCGGACCGCTGGGCCATCGGCTACGCGGAGGCCGGCGCGTACAACGTGACCGTGCACGTCGAGGCTGCGAGCGACCCGGTGGCGCTGGCCAAGAACCTGAGGGCGGCGGGCAGCAAGGCCGGTCTGAGCATCAAGCCCGGCACCCCGCTGGAGCCGTACGTCGAGGTCCTCAAGCACTACGACACGCTGCTGGTCATGTCGGTCGAGCCGGGCTTCGGCGGGCAGAGCTTCATGGCGGACGTGCTGGACAAGGTCCGCCAGGCCCGTCACCTCGTCGACACCGGGCACCTGAAGCTGCTGGTGGAGATCGACGGCGGCATCAACGCCGACACGATCGAGCAGGCCGCGCAGGCCGGTGTGGACTGCTTCGTCGCGGGTTCCGCCGTGTACGACGCCGCGGACCCCGGCAAGGCCGTCGAGGCACTGCGCGCCCAGGCAGCCGGTGCGAGGTGACCCCGCAGGACGCGATGACGCTCGCCATCGCGGAGAGCGAACGGGTCCGGGGCACCACCAGCCCCAACCCGCCGGTCGGCTGCGTCATCCTCGACGAGGGCGGTAACGCGGTCGGGTTCGGGGGCACGCAGCCGGTCGGCGGGCCGCACGCCGAAGTGATGGCGCTCAGGGCAGCGGGCTCGAAGGCTCGTGGCGGCACCGCGGTGGTCACCCTCGAACCGTGCGCGCACCATGGCCGTACGCCGCCGTGCGCCGAGACGCTCATCGAAGCCGGCATCAAGCACGTCATCCACGCCACCAGTGACCCGAACCCGAAGGCCGCGGGCGGCGTCGAGGTGCTCAGGGCAGCCGGTGTCACCGTCGAGAGCGGCCTGATGGAGCAGGAAGTCAGCCGAGGCCCCCTCAGGGCGTGGCTGCATTACGCGCGCACGGGCCGTCCACATGTCACGTGGAAGTACGCGGCCTCGCTCGACGGCCGGATCGCGGCCAAGGACGGCACCAGTCGGTGGATCAGCTCCGAGGCCTCCCGCAAGGAGGTCCACGACCTGCGCGCCAAGCTCGACGCGATCGTCGTCGGCATGAACACGGTGAGGCTGGACGACCCCGCTCTGACGGCCAGGGACGCCGGTGGAATGCCGTTGCCCCGCCAGCCGTTGCCGGTGGTGGTGGGCAAGAGCGACCTGCCGGAGGGAGCGAAGCTCCAGCACACCGCACTGCACCTGCGCACGCACGAACCGGACGCCGTCCTGGCCGCGCTCGCCGAGCGCGGCGTGGTCGACGTGGTGCTGGAGGGCGGCCCGACGCTCGCCGGTGCGTTCTGGCGCGCCGGCAGGATCGACCGGGTCCTCGCCTACATCGCGCCCACGCTGCTCGGGGACGGTCCCGCGGCGGTGCTGGACGCGGGCGTGTCAACCATCACGGACGCTGTGAGGCTGACCGTGGAAGACGTCACCATGAGCGGACCGGACTTGCGGATCAGCGCGGTTCCGCGAACTTAGGAGGAGCGGTGTTCACCGGGATCGTCGAGGAACTCGGCCACGTCGAGGCGATTGAGGACCTGCCTGACGCGGCACGGATCCGCATCGCCGGGCCGATCGTGACCAGCGACGCGAAGCACGGCGACTCCATCGCGGTGAGCGGCGTCTGCCTCACCGTCGTGGAAGTCGAGAACGACAGCTTCACCGCGGACGTGATGCGCGAGACCCTCACGCGCAGCAGCCTCGCGAAGGTCGCCGCGGGCGACCGGGTCAACCTGGAGCGCGCGGCCGCGGTCGGCCAGCGCCTCGGCGGCCACATCGTGCAGGGCCACGTCGACGGCACGGGCACGATTCTCGCGCGGGAGAAGGCCGAGCACTGGGAGATCGTCCACATCGGACTCCCGCCGAGCCTCTCCCGGTACGTCGTGGAGAAGGGCTCCATCACGGTCGACGGGGTCTCGCTGACGGTCGTGACGGTCTCCGAGGACCAGTTCACCGTGAGCCTGATCCCGACGACCCTCGAACTCACCACGCTCGGGCAGCGGATTCCGGGCGACCTGGTGAACCTGGAGGTCGACGTGCTGGCGAAGTACGTCGAACGACTGGCGATCCCGCACCTGCGGGCCATCGCGGGCGAGGAGGCCCAGTGAGCACGGACTTCGCTGAGATCGAGCGCGCGATCAGGGACGTCGCCGCCGGTCGTCCCGTGGTCGTCGTGGACGACGAGGACCGCGAGAACGAGGGCGACCTGATCTTCGCCGCCGAGAAGGCGACGCCCGAGCTGCTCGCGTTCATGGTCCGCTACACGTCCGGCTACATCTGCGTGCCGCTGACCGAGGAGGACTGCGACCGCCTCGACCTGCCGCCGATGTTCCACACGAACCAGGACGTGCGCGGCACCGCCTACACCGTCACGGTCGACGCGCGCGAGGGCGTGAGCACCGGCATCTCGGCCGCGGACCGCGCCCGCACGATCCGGCTGCTCGCGGACCCGACCGCGAAGGCCAGCGACTTCAACCGCCCGGGCCACGTCGTGCCGTTGCGTGCCAAGGCCGGTGGCGTGCTGCGCCGTCCCGGGCACACCGAGGCCGCCGTCGACCTGGCGCGGATGGCCGGGTTGTCGCCCGCGGGCGTGCTCTGCGAGATCGTGTCGCAGAAGGACGAGGGCGACATGGCCCGCCGCGACGAGCTGGAGGTCTTCGCCGCGGACCACGACCTCGCGATCATCACGATCGCCGACCTCATCGCGTACCGCCGCCGGGTCGAGACCCAGGTCGTGCGCGCCGCCGAGGCCCGCATCCCGACCGCGCACGGCGTGTTCACGGCGTTCGGCTACGACAGCCTGCTCGACGGCATCGAGCACGTCGCCCTGGTGTACGGCGAGATCGGCGACGGCGAGGACGTGCTGGTGCGCGTGCACTCCGAGTGCCTCACCGGCGACGTCCTGGGCTCGCTGCGCTGTGACTGCGGTCCGCAGCTCGACGCGGCGATGGAAGCCGTTGCGGCACAAGGCCGTGGCGTCGTGCTGTACATGCGCGGTCACGAGGGCCGTGGCATCGGCCTGATGCACAAGCTGCAGGCGTACCAGCTGCAGGACCAGGGCGCCGACACCGTGGACGCGAACCTGGTGCAGGGCCTGCCCGCCGACGCACGCGACTACGGCACGGGTGCGCAGATCCTCGTGGAGCTCGGCATCAAGTCCATGCGGCTGCTGACGAACAACCCGGCCAAGCGCGTCGGCCTGGAGGCCGGATACGGTCTCCGGGTGCTCGACCGGGTGCCGCTGCCGGTCTCCCCGAACCCGGAGAACCTGCGGTACCTGCGCACCAAGCGCGACCGGATGGGTCACGAACTGCACCAGCTCGAGCAGTACGAGACCGTTGTTTCCGCTACGGAGGACCAGGAATGAGCGGCGAGGGCCGTCCAGACCAGACCAGGCTCGACGGCAAGGGCCTGAGCGTCGCGATCGCGGCGACGCGCTGGCACACCAAGATCACCGACCAGCTCGTCGAGCGGGCACTGAAGGCCGCTGAGGACGCGGGTTGCGTCGACACGACGGTCGTGCGCGTGGCGGGGGCGATCGAGCTCCCCGTCGTGGTGCAGGAACTGGCGCGTCACCACGACGCGGTGGTCGCGCTGGGCGTGGTCATCCGCGGCGGCACCCCGCACTTCGAGTACGTGTGCGACTCGGTGACGGACGGGCTCACGCGCGTCGCGCTCGACGAGTCCACGCCCGTGGGCAACGGCGTGCTGACGACCAACACCGAGGAACAGGCCCTGGCTCGCGCCGGCCTGCCGGACTCGGTGGAGGACAAGGGGTACGAGGCGACCGTCGCCGCGATCGACACGGCACTGGTGCTGCGCGGCCTGCGCCAGCCCTGGACCGAGCGGGGTTTCGAATGATGACGGCCGAAGCGCTCGTCCTGCGCCCCAAGAAGATCCGCCGCGTCGCGTGGGCGTGCGCGGTCGGTCTGGTCGTGGTGTTCACGGTGGTGGGCCTGCTGCTGGGCAACACGCCGACCGGGGTGATCTTCCGGACCTCCGACCAGATCGCCATGATCCTGCTGGGCTTCCTGCTCGCGGGTGGTGTGCTGCTGCTGACCCGTCCCCGCGTCACGGCCGATGCGTCAGGCGTCGACGTGCGCAACGTCGTGACGTCACACCACTTCGACTGGAACGACGTGCTGTCGGTCAGCTTCCCGGACGGTGCCGCGTGGGCCCGGTTGGAGCTGCCGGACGACGAGTACATCTCTCTGATGGCCGTGCAGGCCGTGGACCGCGAATACGCCGTTTCGTCCGTGCGCGCGTTGCGTGAGCTGCACAAGGCAGCAAGGAACTAGATCCACTGACCGAGGATCGCGCCCGCGAGCGTGAGTCCGACGACGTGATAGCCCGCTCCGATGGCCGCGAAGGTGATCGGGGCGGGCTTCGTCATGTCGTAGGCCCCGGTCACGAACCTGACCGGCAGCGCGATGCCGAGACCGACGACAAGGCCCAGCAGGATGCCTTCCATGATGTTGTCGGTGCGGGAGGCGTAACCGATCATCGCGGTGGCGAGCGTGATGACGAAGCACGTGACCAGCGGGATGGCGAAGACGCCCACCCCCACCTTCTCGGGTGGGCTCAGGTCCCAGCCGGCCGCGCGTTGCCAGGCCCTGCCGAAGGCGTAGTCCGCGTACCAGACCAGGCCGAGCGCGAAGTACGCGATCGTGGCGACGACGACGGCCAACCAGTTGAGGTCGCCGAGCACGGTCAAGCTCATGAGGGGTCTCCCGCGGTGATCAGGGTGACTTGGCATCGCGGGGTGCACGCCCACCGTTACGAGTGCATTCACGGCGAAAGGGCCGCCCACCGGGTGGTGGACGGCCCTTTCAGCGAAACGGGGACTAGCTGCGGACCATCTTGCGCAGCACGTACTGCATGATGCCGCCGTTGCGGTAGTAGTCGGCCTCACCGGGCGTGTCGATGCGGACGACCGCGTCGAACTCGACCTTCGAGCCGTCCGCCTTGGTGGCGACGACGTGCACCGTCGACGGCGTGGTGCCGTTGTTCAGCTCCGTGACGCCGGTGAAGTCGAACGTCTCGGTGCCGTCGAGACCCAGCGACGACGCGGTGTCGCCCGCCGGGTACTGCAGCGGCAGCACGCCCATGCCGATGAGGTTCGAGCGGTGGATGCGCTCGTAGGACTCGGCGATGACGGCGCGGACGCCGAGCAGCGAGGTGCCCTTGGCCGCCCAGTCGCGCGACGAGCCGGAGCCGTACTCCTTGCCCGCCAGCACGACCAGCGGAACGCCGGCCTCCGCGTACGACACGGACGCGTCGTAGATGGTGGTCTGCGGGGCGCCGTCGGCCAGGAAGTCGCGGGTGAAGCCGCCCTGGACGTCGTCGAGCAGCAGGTTGCGCAGGCGGATGTTCGCGAACGTGCCGCGGATCATCACCTCGTGGTTGCCGCGGCGGGAGCCGTAGGAGTTGAAGTCCTTGCGCTCCACGCCGTGCTCGGTCAGGTACTTGCCCGCGGGCGAGTCGGCCTTGATCGAACCGGCGGGGGAGATGTGGTCCGTGGTGACCGAATCGCCCAGCAGCGCGAGCACACGGGCACCCGAGATGTCGGTGACCGGCTTCGGCTCCATCTCCATGCCCTCGAAGTACGGGGGCTTGCGCACGTAGGTGGACTCGGTGTCCCACTCGAACGTGTTGCCGGTCGGCGTGGGCAGCGACTGCCAGCGCTCGTCACCGGAGAACACGTTCTTGTAGCCCTTGGTGAAGCCCTCCGCGGAGATCGAGGTCGAGATGACCTCGGCGATCTCGGCCGGGGTCGGCCAGATCTCCGACAGGTACACCGGCTTGCCCTCGGGGTCGTACGCGAGCGGCTCGGTGGTGATGTCCTTGTCCATCGAACCGGCCAGCGCGTACGCCACGACCAGCGGCGGCGACGCGAGGTAGTTCATCTTGATGTCCGGGTTGATCCGGCCCTCGAAGTTGCGGTTGCCGGACAGCACCGAGACGACCGCGAGGTCGCCTTCCTGCACACCCGCCGAGATCTCGTCCTGCAGCGGGCCCGAGTTGCCGATGCAGGTGGTGCAGCCGTAGCCGACCAGGTGGAAGCCGAGCTTCTCCAGGTACGGCATGAGGCCGGCGCGCTCGTAGTAGTCCATGACGACCTTCGAGCCCGGCGCCAGGGTCGTCTTGACCCACGGCTTGCGCTCGAGGCCGCGCTCGACGGCCTTCTTCGCGAGAAGAGCGGCACCGAGCATCACGGACGGGTTCGAGGTGTTGGTGCACGACGTGATCGCGGCGATCGCGACGGCGCCGTGGTCCAGCTCGAACTCGGCACCGTCGAGGGTGACCTTGACCGGCTTCGACACGCGGCCGGTGGCGCCCTCGGCGGCGGACTGGAACACCTTCGGCGCGCCCGAGCCGTTCTCGCCCTCGTGGACGGCGACCGGGTCGCTGGCCGGGAACGTCTCGTCGACGGCCTCGTCCACGCCGGACAGCTCCGGGGAGTCGGTGTGCGCGACGTAGGCGCCCAGGGCCTGGCGGAACGCCTCCTTGGCGTTCGTCAGCTCGATGCGGTCCTGCGGGCGCTTCGGGCCGGCGATGGACGGGACGACCGTCGCCAGGTCGAGCTCCAGCGTCTCGGAGAAGACCGGCTCGCGGGACGCGTCGTGCCAGAGGCCCTGCTCCTTGGCGTAGGCCTCGACGAGCGCGATCTGCTCCTCGGTGCGGCCGGTCAGGCGCAGGTAGTCGATGGTCTCGCCGTCGATCGGGAAGATGCCGACCGTGGAGCCGAACTCCGGCGACATGTTGCCGATCGTGGCGCGGTTCGCGAGCGGCACGGCGCTGACGCCCTCGCCGTAGAACTCGACGAACTTGCCGACGACGCCCTGCTTGCGCAGCATCTCGGTGATCGTGAGCACGAGGTCGGTCGCGGTGGCGCCGGGGGGCAGCTCACCGGAGAGCTTGAAGCCCACGACGCGCGGGATCAGCATGGAGACCGGCTGGCCGAGCATCGCGGCCTCGGCCTCGATGCCGCCGACGCCCCAGCCCAGCACGCCGATGCCGTTGACCATCGTGGTGTGCGAGTCGGTGCCGACCAGCGTGTCCGGGTACGCCTGGCCGTTGCGGACCATGACGACGCGGGCCAGGTGCTCGATGTTGACCTGGTGCACGATGCCGGTGCCGGGCGGGACGACCTTGAACTCGTCGAACGCCGTCTGGCCCCAGCGCAGGAACTGGTAGCGCTCGCGGTTGCGCTCGTACTCCAGGTCGACGTTCTGCTCGAACGCGTCCGGGCGGCCGAAGATGTCGGCGATGACCGAGTGGTCGATCACGAGCTCGGCGGGCGCGAGCGGGTTGACCTTCTCGGCGTCGCCGCCGAGCTGGGTGACGGCCTCGCGCATGGTGGCGAGGTCGACGACGCAGGGCACACCGGTGAAGTCCTGCATCACGACGCGGGCGGGCGTGAACTGGATCTCGGTGTTCGGCTCGGCGGCCGGGTCCCAGTTGGCGAGAGCGCGCACGTGGTCGGCGGTGATGTTCGCGCCGTCCTCGGTCCGCAGCAGGTTCTCCAGCAGGATCTTCAGGCTGAACGGCAGACGCTCGGCGCCCTCCACGGCGCTCAGCCGGAACACCTCGTAAGAGGCGTCGCCGACGTTGAGCGTGCCGCGGGCGCCGAAGCTGTCCTTGCTAGCTGGTGCAGTCACGTGCAACTCCATAACTGGTGACGGCGCGGTGGTCAGTTCGGGATGGGGGAGAGTCTTCCTCACCGGGTCGGCCCCTGCCCCTCGACCCCAAACAGTACGCTTGTCCTGTAAGCCGGTTCAAGCCAGGTTGCCCTAAGTCACGATCCCGGTGCGGTACTCGCCGGGGCCCGCCGAGCCGGCGGATCCGATCACAGCAGGATGATCGCGAACGCGACCAGCATCAGCACCTTCACACCTTCGAGCGCGATGTAGACGAGGTGCGCGCGGGACTTCGGCGGTGTCCCTCCCGTGATGATGAGCGCGGCCCTGGCTTCGAGCCGGGGCCGCAGCACCGTCACCTGGGTCGCCAGCGTCACGGCCAGCGCGACCAGCAGCACGGTCGCGGCCACCGGGCGCGGGGCGAGCGCGAACGTGATCGCCGTGGCCGCCGCGAGCACGATCTCCGCCGAGTTCAGGGCGCGGAACACGAGCCGGCCGATGCCGAGTCCCAGCGGCAGCGTGATGCCGGGCGCGCGGAACTTCAGCGGCGCCTCGATCGAGATCGCCAGCACCATGCCGAGCCAGATGCACGCCAAAGCGAGCGGGAGCGGTGTCATGGGTGGTTATCTTGGCGTGGTGCTCCTAGATCGTGTTTCGAAGCGGTACGGGCGTGGGCCCTGGGTGCTGCGCGACCTCACGCTGGAGGTCTCCGGCCTGACCGTGCTGACCGGCGCGAACGGCACCGGCAAGTCGACGTTGCTCAAGATCGCCGCCGGCGTCCTGAGGCCGACGTCCGGACGTGTCGAGCGGCCCGCCTCGGTCGGTTACGTGCCCGAGCGCTTCCCTTCTGACGTCAGGATGTCCGCTTCGTCCTACCTCGCGCACATGGGGCGCGTCCGCGGGGCCGAGGCCGGTGACGCGCTGGAACGGCTGGGGTTCGTCGGTTCGATGACGGCACCGATGTCCGAGCTGTCCAAGGGCAACACGCAGAAGGTCGCGCTCGCGCAGGCGTTGGCGGCTTCGGACGTGCTGGTGCTCGACGAGCCGTGGTCCGGGCTCGACCCCGCTGCGTCCGCCGAACTGGTGTCGTTGCTGGAGGGACGGACGGCGCTGGTGTCCGACCACGAGGGACACCTCGCGTCGGCGACGCGCGTGGACCTCTTCGGCGGGCACGTGACGATCGAGCTCAGCCGGGTCGCCGCACCCGATGCGTTGGAGGCCCTGGAAGGCGTGCGGTCGGTGCAGGCACGCGGGTCCTCGGTGCGGGTGGTCGTGGCGCCGGAGCAAAGCGATCAAGTGCTGGCGGAGGCGTTGCGGCTCGGCTGCTCGGTGCGGAGCGTGCGGTGATCTCACTCGTCCGGTACCTCGCGGTCGACGTTCTTCGCGGGCAACGGTATTTGGCGCCACTGCTGGTGTTCCTCGGCGTGATGGGGATGTTGTTCTCCGCCGACGCCGGGCAGCCGCTGGAGGCGTATTCGGGTTCGTCCGCGTTGCTCTACCCGATCGCGGCGTGGATGGCCGTCGTGGTGGCGACGTCCGAGGACGTGGTGCGGCGCGAGATCACCGTGGTCACAGCCGGCGGCTGGCCGCGGGTGCTGACGGCGGCGGCGCTGGTCGCGGTGATGTTCGCGATGGCCATGGCGGTGCTGGCGGCGGTGTGGCCGGTGATCACGAACCCCCACCCGTACACGGCAGGCGAATTCTTTGTCGGACTGGCGGCCCATACTGGGTGTGCGCTGCTCGGCGTCGGGGTGGGCCTGCTGTTCGCCCGCCCCGTCCTCGACTCCACCGGGCGCACCGTGCTGGCGGTGTTCTCGGTGGTGGTGCTGACGTACCCGCTGGGGCGGATCACCCCGCTCGGGTGGGTGCTGGACGCGCTGGGCCACAACAGGGTGTCGCTGTCCCTGCTGGGCACGGCGGCGGTCGGCGTCGCGCTCGTGGCGGCCGCGGTGGTGGCCGGGGTCCGGCGGGCCTGATGCGGGTCGACGTGCTCGGGCCGCTGCGGGTCGTGGCCGAAGACGGCGCACCGGTCGAGGTGCGCGGCAAGCGGCTGCGGTGGCTGCTGATCCGGCTGGCGGTGGAACCCGGCACCGTCGTCGCGCCGGACCGGCTGATCGCCGACCTGTGGCCGGACGAGCCGCCGGTCGACGGTGCCGCGGCGTTGCAGTCGCTCGTGTCGCGGTTGCGGCGGGTGCTCGGTGCCGCCGTGATCTCGTCGCACGCGGCGGGCTACCGGCTGGACGCGGAGACCGACGTCGAGGTCTTCTCGCGGACGCGTGACGCGGCGTTGTGGCGTGGCGCGGCGTTCGAGGAGGCACCGTTCGCGGTCGACGAGGCCGTGCGGCTGGCGTTGCTGCGCGACGACCTCGCGGGTCTGGAGGCGCTGGCGGCGGCGCATCCGCTGCGCGAGGACGTGCAGGCCCGGTTGATGCTGGGGCTGAACGCCGCCGGACGGCGGTCGGACGCGCTGGCGGTGTTCGCGCGCGTTCGCACGGCTCTCGCCGACGAGTTGGGCGTGGATCCCGGTGAGGCGCTGGCGGCCGCCCACCTGGCGGTGCTGCGCGAACGCGTCGCGCGCGGCAACCTGCCGGCACAGGTCGGGTCGTTCGTCGGGCGTGGCTCGGACCTGGCCGCGCTGGCCTCGTTGTTGCGCGACAACCGGTTGGTGACGCTGACCGGTTTTGGAGGCGTGGGCAAGACACGCCTCGCGCTGACGCACGCCGCGTCGGAGCCGCAGGCGTGGTTCGTCGAACTGGACTCGGCGGCCGAGCCGCTGGCGGCACTGGACGCCGCCCTGGGGCCGAACCCGTTGGCGGCGCCGGTGTTCTCGCGGCTCGGGTCGTCGCTGGTGGTGCTCGACAACTGCGAGCACGTCGTGGACGCGGCCGCGGCGCTGTGCGTCCGGCTGCTGGCCGAGGCGCCGGACGCGCGCGTCCTGGCGACGTCGCGCGAGCCGCTGGGGATTCCGGGCGAGGTCGTGTGCCCGGTCGCGCCGCTCGACCTTGATCACGCCGTGCGGTTGTTCTCGGCGCGGGTCGGGACGGCGTTGGACGCTGACGTGGTGCGGCGGGTTTGTGCTGCGCTGGAAGGGATTCCGCTCGCCCTGGAGCTGGCGGCGGCACGGGCGCGGTCGCTGTCTGCGGCGCAGCTGGAGTCGCGAGTGGACAGCCGGCTGCGGTTGCTCGACCGCGGCGCGCGGACCGGGCCGGTGCGGCACCGGACGCTGCGGGCGGTGATCGACTGGAGCTGGGAGCTGCTGGACGAGGCCGAGCGCGCGTTGCTGGCGCGACTGGCCGTTTTCGCGGGTGGGGCGACCGCTGCGGCGGTGCACTTCGTGTGCGGGGCAGGCTCGCGCAGGGGTACCCCCTCGCTGGGAACCCCTGCATCACAACGTACTCAGGAGGTCCGACAAGATCAGGACCTCTGGGACACCGAGGACCTGCTGGCCGCGCTCGTGGAGAAGTCGCTGGTCGTGCGCGTGGGCGAGCGCTACCGGCTGCTGGAGACCGTGCGCGAGTACGCGTTGGAGCAAGGGCAGACAGATCCTGCGAGGCACGCCGCCTACTACGGGGAGCTGGCCGAGCGGAACGAACCGTTGCTGCGCGGCCCTGAGCAGCTGGACGCGTTGAAGGTCTTCGACGTGGAACGCGGCAACCTCGACGCGGCGCAGGCGTGGGCGGTGCGGCACGACCCGGCGATCGCACGGCGCATGATGGCCGCGCGCACGTGGCATTGGCTCGTGATGACGAAGCGGTTCGAGGAGATCCGCCGCTGGGCGTCGCTCACGCCGGACGATCCGCTGTCGGAGGTGCTGGCCTCGCTCGGCACGCCGGCCGCCATCGTCGCGGCGGAGCGGTTGTGGCAGGAGGACCTGCCGACGGCGCTGTGCGCGTTGATGCTGACGAGTGGTCAGGTCTGGGGTCAGACGGCGCTGGCGGAACGGCTCGAGGTGCTGGCCGGCCGGCTGGACCGGTCGCCGGACGCGTGGATGCGCGCGTTTGCGGCGCTCGTGCGCGGGCTGGTGGCCGGTGAGTTCAGCGAGGGCTCGGCGCCGCGGGCGGAGGCCGCGTACCGGGAGGCGCTGCGGGGGTTCCGGGCGGTGGGCGACCGGTGGGCCGTGGTGTTCGGGCTGTCCTGCCTGGTCATGGTGCTGATCAACCGGGGTGCGTTCGCCGAGGGCCTGCAGGCGGTCTCCGAGGCGAGACAGGTGGCGGCCGAGCTGGGCGAGCCGGAGTCGGTGCTGGTGCCGATGTCGGTGCTCATGCAGGCGGCGCGCATCAAGATCAGGATCGGCGACCTCGCGGGCGCCCGCGAGGACCTGGAACTGGTACCGCCGTCCCCGTTCGGCCTGGACCAGGCACGGATCACCCAGGCCCACGGTGAGATGGCGTACTTCAGCGGTGACTTCGAGCAGGCCGTCACGTTGTACCGGCAGGTGCTCGACGCCACGGAGGACTCGCCCGCGAACCAGTTCCGCGCCACCGTCCACGCCGGACTGGGACTGGCGCTGACCCGCCTCGGCCGGCTCGCCGAGGCGGGCGAGCACCACGGCCGGGCGCTCGACACCGTCAACAGGAGCGCTGACGGCCCGGCCCGTGCCATGGTGCTGGAGTGGTACGCGGACTGGCTGTGCGCCCAGGGCGATCCCGTCAGCGCGGGGAACGCCCTGGACGAGGCCGAACGGCTACGCGGCGGACCGAGCAGCGACCCGGCGGTGGTGCAGCTGCGTGACCGGGTTCGCGCCGAAGTACGCGTCGATCGCTGACCGCCCGATCGCGGCGACGTACCCGTCCGGGCGCACCAGGACCGGGCCGTCGGGGAAGTCGAGCGTCACGAAGTCGGGGCCGCGCAGCAGGTCGAAGATGCGGCCCTGCTCGGTGGTCCCGTCGGGCATGCGGTCACCCGCGCGCAGACCGGGGCCGTCCTCGGTCCGGTACGACAGCGAGAGCTGCAGCGTCTCGTCCCCGCGACGTTCGAACGGGTTGCCGGACATCATGATCCCGGTGGTCATGCCGAGCAGCCACTCGGCGACGGGCTTGCGCTCGGCCTCGTAGGTGTCGAGCAGCGTCTCCATCCCGAGCTTCCAGCCCAGGTTGTAGGCGTCCTGAATGCCGGTGTTCATGCCCTGCGCGCCGGCGGGGGAGTGCACGTGCGCGGCGTCGCCGGCGAGGAACACCCGGCCGGTGCGGAACCTGTCCACCATGCGGATGTTGGTGCGGTGCAGGGACATCCACGTCGCGTCGTGCAGGACCACGTCGTCCAGGCCGGTGCACTCGCGGACGATCCGCTGGTACAGCTCCAACGACGGTTCGTGGTCGTCGTCGGCTGCCGCCTGGAACTGGAAGAGGTCCGTGCCGGGCAGCGGGCACAGGGCGAGCCACTGGCCGGCGCGGCTGCCCCACTGGTGCCAGTGGTCGCGGTCGAGACCGGACACCCGGACGTCGCCGACGAGCATCCGCAGGTCGTCGTGGGTCTCGCCGGCGAACGAGACGCCGAGTTCCTTGCGCACGAACGACTTGCCGCCGTCGCACCCGACGAGGTACTGGGCCCGCACGGTCTCCGAGCCGACGACGGCCGTCACGCCGGAGTCGTCCTGGGTGAACGACGTGAGCGGCATCCCGTACTCGACGGGCCGGGGGAGTGCTTCGCGAAGGACCTGCTCGACCCGGAACTGCGGGATGAGCATGGTGCGGGCGTACGGGCGTTCTTCTGTGGGGTGGCGGCCCTCGTGCACGTCCCACTCACGCAACACTTCGCGGCCCTTGTAGGCGCGCATGGTCAAGTCGAGCCGGCCGGACGCCAGCACGGGCTCGATCACGCCCAGGTCGTGGAAGACCTCCATGCTGCGCGGCTGCAGGCCCTTGCCGCGGGAACCGGCGAAGGGCGCGGGCGCCGCGTCGACGACGCGGAACGGCACCCCGCGGCGGGAGAGGTCGAGGGCCAGGGTGAGGCCGGTCGGGCCGGCGCCGATGATCAAAACCTGAGTGTCCATGGCCCTGAGGTTCGGCCCCGGAACTGCCACGGCCCTGCCACCGCGCTGTTGCGGGTGACAGGGCCGTCGCGGACCTGCGGGAACTTACTTCTTGAGCAGCGCGATCAGCGCGTCGACGTCCTTCGGCTCGAAGCCGCGGAACAGCGTCAGGGCCAGCTCGTAGTAGGAGCGGACCGGGCTGACGTACCACTTGCCGTCGACCTCGGTGGTGACGACGCCGACACCGGTCTTCATGACCGACCCGGCCACCCGGCCGATGATCTCGACGGCCTCGGCGGGGATCTTCTTGCCGCCCTGCTGCTGCAGCAGCTGGGTGATCTCGTCCGCGCACAGCTTCTGCGAGCCCTGGCCGGGCACGTCGGCCGCGTAGCAGTCGCCCTCGCGGGTGATCGTCACCGTCTCGCCCTCGGCGGTGATCGACACCTTCTTGACCGTGACCTGCTTGCCGCCGGCCACGTCCTTGACGTCGGTCTCCAGCGCGTTCAGCTTGGCGCCGGTCGGCTTCTGCTTGCCGGCCTCGGCCAGCAGCAGCGGACCGAGGTCCTGCAGCACACCGGCCTCGTCGGGCGGGAGCAGCGCGATGACCTTCGTCAGGTCGGCGTCGAGCGCGGCGTTCACCATCTGCTTCGCGGCGTCCTCGGCCGAGCTCGCGCCCTGCGGTGCGATGCCCTGCGCCGGCCACTTCTTCTTGTCCTCCTCCAGGATCGCGTTGGCGATCGTGTAGAAGGCGCTCGGGTACCACTTGTCGCCGACCTTGATCGACGCGATGCCGATCGGCGTGCCGCGCTTCGCCACCTCGGCGGTGATGTCGAAGGTCTCGGACTTCGACGAGGTAAGGTTCAGGTCGTCACCGATGGCGTCGACGAGCTTGTCGGTGAGCGGGATCTTCGACGCGTCCGAGGTGATCGTGATCTTGCCCTCGACCAGCTTGTTGATGGTGAGGTGGTCGTTGATCTTCTCGGCCTTGGCCTCGTCGAACTTGATGTTCTCGCTCTTGAACTCGACGCCGCTCAGCTTGTTCGGGTCGGCCTCCTGCTTGAGGATCTCGAGACGCTTCATCTCCTTCGTCATCGAGTCCATGTAGTCCTTCGACAACGCGGCCTCGGCCGGCGCGAGCGAGGCCATGATGCCGACGACGTCACCGCTGCCCAGTTGCTCGACGAGGTTCTTCGCCGCGACGGCGGGAGAGTCCTGGCCCGCGTTCGCCCCGGGGTCGGCCTTCTGGATCGCGAAGAACGTGACACCGCCGCCGATCAGCAGCAGCACGGCGACGACGGCCGTGACGACCAGGCCGGTGCGCTTCTTCTTCGGCGGCTCGCCGCCCATCGGCGCGTAGCCGTACGGCTGCTGGGGGAAGCCCTGCTGGGGAAAGCCCTGCGGGCCCGTCTGCGGGTAGCCCTGCTGCGGGAAGCCCTGCGGCCCGGTCTGGGGGTAGCCGCCCTGCTGGGGCTGCTGCGGGTAGCCGCCTGGCTGCTGCGGGTAGCCACCCGGCTGCTGGGGCTGCTGCTGGTAGCCGCCCTGCTGGGGCTGCTGCCCGTACGGGTTGTTCTGCGGCTGCCACTGGTCGCCGCCACCACCTGGGTAGCTCACGGGTTCCCTCCTGAGGTTCTCACTGCGCTGCGCCTTGTCGAGGTGAGCACCGTGATCGCCCCCACGATCGTCAGTACGGCACCGGCAAGGGTCGTGACTGGTCCGGAGGTGCTGATTCCGACCAACGCGCCCTTGTTGTCCCCTTGGACTGTGGCAACCAGGGCCACGGTTCCCCCGATCGTGCCAAAGAGAATTCCGATGCACCCGGCAAACCGTGGAAATCGGACCACGTACAGCGCGATCGTGACCATCGCCAGCGGTGTCAGTCCCACCCAGACCGACGTGACGACGGTGCCCGCCACCCCGTCCAACCCGGCGAGATCACGCAGCGAAAGCACTTCGTAACTGTCTCTCGTGGTCGATCCGGATTTCAGCCACGGCAGGAAAGTCCCGACGATGGTGGTGACCAAGCCCACTGCCGCGATCGCGGCTCCCACAGCGCTGCGCACGGGACTAGTGTGAACCGATGCCTTCCCAGGCGTGCGCAGAGGCACGCGCTCTGGTCGCGTCGGCGCACCGGATCACGGTGCTGACGGGGGCAGGTGTCTCCACCGATTCGGGCATCCCGGACTTCCGCGGCCCGGCCGGGCTGTGGACCCGCGACGCCGACGCCGGGCGCGGGTCGTCGCTGCAGGCCTACCTCGCCGATGCGGAACTGCGCAGGCTCGCCTGGCGCGCGAAGCTCGACAGTCCCGTGTGGACGGCCCGGCCGAACGCCGCGCACAAGGCGCTGGTGGAACTGGAACGGTCCGGCCGGTTGCGCACCGTGGTCACCCAGAACATCGACGGCCTGCACCAGAAGGCGGGCTCCGATCCCCATCGCGTGCTGGAACTGCACGGCACGCTGCACGCCACCGTGTGCCTGGGATGTGGTGCCACGGGCCCGATGCGGGACGCGTTGAAGCGCGTGGCCGGCGGTGAACAGGAGCCGGACTGCCCGCGGTGCCGCGGAATCCTCAAGTCCGCCACCATCTCGTTCGGGCAGGAGCTCGACGGCGAGGTGCTGCGCCGCGCCCGGCTCGCCGCCCTGGACTGCGACGTGCTGCTGGTGGCGGGAACGTCGCTGTCGGTGCAGCCCGCCGCGGGTCTCGTGTCGCTGGCGGCCAAGGCCGGCGCGCAGGTCATCATCTGCAACGCCGAACCGACGCCGTACGACGCCGTGGCGGCCGTTGTGCTGCACGAACCCGTCGGGGACGTGCTGCCGGACCTGAGCTCCGTTCCTCCATCCGGGGGAGGCCGATTCTCGTCCTGGGGAGATCCGAGCACCTGGTCGTAGGGTCGGGTCCATGCGCGTACCGCTGATCACCACCGACTTCCTGGACCGGGCGTCGTTCGCGTTCGCGGCGACGACGGCGACCATCGACGAGCCCGGCCAGCCCGCGAAGCCGGTCGCGACGACGACCTACGCGGAGATGGCGACCCGCGTGCGCGCGTGGCAGGCCGGGTTCGACGCACTCGGCGTCGGCGAGGGCGAACGGGTCGCCGTCGTCAGCCACAACTCCGCGCGGATGCTCGAGCTGCTGCACGCGCTGCCCGGCAGCGGCCGGATCTGCGTGCCGGTGAACTTCCGCCTGCGCCCCGACGAGGTGAAGTACATCGTCGAGCACAGCGGCGCCTCGGCGTTGTTCGTCGACCCGGAGCTGGAACTGGACGACGTCGTGGCACGCCACCGGTTCACGCTCGGCGAGGAGTCGGAGGCGTTGCTCCGGTTCGATGTGGAGCCACGGCCGTGGAGCGCGCCCTCGGAGGACGCGACGGCGACCATCAACTACACGTCCGGCACGACCGCGCGCCCCAAGGGCGTGCAGCTGACGCACCGCAACATCTGGCTCAACGCGGTCACGTTCGCCATGCACACCCGTGCGTGGGAGGGCGACGTGTACATGCACGTGCTGCCGATGTTCCACTGCAACGGCTGGGGAATGCCGTTCGGACTCGCGGGCTTCGGTGTGCCACAGGTGGTGCTGCGCAAGGTCGACGGCGCCGAGATCCTGCACCGCGTGCGCGACCACGGCGTCACGCTCATGTGCGGTGCACCGGCCGTGTGGAACGCCGTGCTGGACGCCGCCGCGTCGTGGGACGGCGAGATCCCCGGCCGTGGCACCGTGCGAATCGTGTGCGCCGGTGCGCCGCCGCCTTCGCGCACGATCCAGCGCGTGACCGAGGAACTCGGCTGGGAGTTCCTGCAGATCTACGGCCTGACCGAGACGGCGCCCTTGCTCACCTTCAACCGCGCCCAGCCGGGGCCGGAGGGTGAGGAGAAGGCGAAGAAGCAGTCGCGGGCGGGCGCGCCGGCGCTCGGGGCACAGTTGCGGATCTCGGAGAACGGCGAGGTGATGGCGCGCTCGAACGTCGTCATGGAGGGCTACTGGGAGAACCCGGAGTCCACCGTGGACGCGATCGAGGACGGCTGGTTCCACACCGGCGACGGCGGCTACTTCGACGACGACGGCTACCTGACGATCTCCGACCGCAAGAAGGACGTGATCATCACCGGCGGTGAGAACGTCTCGTCCATCGAGGTCGAGGACTGCCTGTTCTCGCACCCGGCCGTCGCCGAGGTCGCGGTCATCGGCGTACCCCACGAGAAGTGGGGTGAAACGATCAAGGCTCTGGTCGTGCTCTCCGGCGAGGCCACCGAGGCCGAGCTGGTCAAGCACTGCAAGGAGCGGCTCGCCGGGTACAAGGCGCCGACGTCGATCGAGTTCCGCGACTCCATCCCGCGCACGGCGACCGGCAAGATCCAGAAGTTCAAGCTCCGCGAGCCGTACTGGACCGGGCGCGACCGAGGCGTGAACTAAGCACCTGGCCGGAAGTCCTGTCCGAATGGGCGGGACGCCCGGGCTCTGAGGTTGATGAGGGGAGCTTTCATAAACCTGAGGTTTATGAAAGCTCCCCTCATCAACGTCGTGTGGGGATGTCCGGCGTGGTGCGAGACTTCGCCGGGCGGGAAGGGGTGATGCCGCTTTGAGACAGAACTTCTGAGCAGGTGCTTAGAGGCGCCGGGCTGATCCATACCGGCGACACGCCAAGACTCCGATCGTCCCAAAAGGACCACCGACCGTGTTCCACTGTGACACGAGTGGTTGACGGTGCGTTAGTTCCTGATGCGCCGGATGCGTCTGATTGGTCTAATGCGGTTGGAGGTGATGTCCCGTGTTGACACGACTCTCCGCCGTGGTCGCGGTGTTGATGACGGCCGTCCTCACGGGGACGGCCGCTGCCGCGCCGCCTCCGCCGCCGAACCCGAGCGACTCGGAGATCTCGGCGTCGCGGGCGGAAGCGAACGCGAAGGCCGCCCGCGTGGGCGAGCTGACCGGGCGGCTCACGCAGGCCGAGTCACGCCTGCAGGAGCTGTTCGACGACGTCTCGTACAAGCGCGAGCTCGCCAACAAGGCGCGCGTCGACCTCGAGACGGCGATCTCCGAGGCGGAGGCCGCCCGTCGTGAGGCCACTGCGGCCCGGGTGGAGGCCGACGCGGCCTCCGCGGCCGTGGAGAAGAGCCGGCTCGAGTTGGACGAGTTCGCCGCGGCGTCCTACGCGCAGGGCACCACCGTCGGCTCGTTCTCCGCGTTCATCGGCGCCAAGTCGCCCGAGGACCTGCTGGCCCGCGCCCAGATGCTGGAGGCGGTGTCGGCGTCCAGCCTGAACCGGCTCGACCAGGTCACCCGTGACCAGGGCACCGCCGCGAACCTCGACTCCGCCGCCCGCGCCGCGCTCACCAAGGCCGAGACGAAGCAGGCCGCCGCGGACGAGGCCAAGAAGGTCGCCGAGCAGGCACAGCAGGTGGCCGTGGAGGCGCACTCGGCGCAGGCCGCGGCGACCGAGGAACTGCAGTCCGACAGGGACGCAGTCGAACGTGAGCTGGCCGCCGCGCGAGGTGCGGCCAACGGACTCGAAGCACAGCGCCAGCAGTACGACCAGTGGACCGAGGCGAAGAGGCGCGAGGACGAGGAGAACGCTCGCCGTGCCGCCGCCGCGGCCGCCGCCCAGTCCGCGCCGAAGCCCCAGGCACCCCGCCCGATCGCGGCAGTGCCCGCGCCGTCCGGCAACCGCGTGCAGACCGTGATCAACCGGGCGCTGGCCCAGCGCGGTGTGATCTACGCGTGGGGCGGCGGCAACCACTACGGCCCGACCTACGGCGTGCGTGACGGCGGCGTCGCCGACTCCTACGGAGACTTCCGCAAGATCGGCTTCGACTGCTCCGGCCTGATGATGTACGCCTTCGCGGGCGCCGGCGTGTTCCTGCCGCACTACAGCGGCTACCAGTACAACTCCGGCCGCAAGGTGCCGCTGTCGCAGATGGCCCCCGGCGACATGATCTTCTGGGGACCGGGCGGCGGCACGCACGTGGCGTTGTACCTGGGCGGCGGGATGATGGTGGAAGCGCCGCATTCTGGTGCCGTGGTGAGGATCTCGCCCGTGCGGTACGGCGGCATCATGCCGTACGTCACTCGCATGCTGTGACCGCGTCGTAGAGCAACGGATCGGTGGCCCGCTGATGAACGGGTCACCGGAATCCGCAGTTCAGAGTCCGCGCGTCCAGAGCTGGCCGGTCACGTCGTGGCCGAAGCTGTGCTGCGGGGTCTCCTCGCGAAGCTCGAACCCGTGTGCCTCGTAGATCTTCCTGGCGGACGCGAGTCCGTCGACCGTCCACAACACCATGCGTTCGTAGCACGCGCCTCGGGCGAACTCGATGCACGTGCTGACGAGCTTGTTGCCCGCGCCGTGGCCACGTGCGTCGGGGTGTACGAGCAGCACGCGCAACTTCGCAGTCGTGTCGTCCTCACGAACGCAGAACACGCATCCGACGCGTTGGCCGTCGAGTTCGGCGATCCACGCGCCCTCTCTTGTGGCGTCGTGGTCCGCCGCGTAGTCGCCGACGATCTTGGCGACCAGCGCCTCGAACGAGGTGTCCCAGGCGAGCTCGGACGCGTAGAGCTCGCCGTGCGCCTGGACCACCCAGCCCAGGTCTCCGGGATGGCCGAGCGGGCGGATCAGCATGGTCGCCTCCACTGACACGAGTGTTTCAGTGATGCGAGACTAGCGCCATGCCGTCCGCCCGCGAGACCGAACTGCTCGAAGCCGCCTACCGGTACGTGCTCACCCACGGCCTCGCCGACGTGTCGCTGCGGCCGTTGGCGGCGGCCATCGGATCGAGCACGCGCGTGCTGCTCTACCTCTTCGGCAGCAAGGAAGGCCTGGTCAAGGCGCTGCTGGCGCGCGCTCGCGCCGACGAACTGGCGTTGCTCGCCGACATCGGCGCGGGGCCGGGGGTGGTCCGGCGGTTGTGGGAGTGGCTGGCCGCGCCGGCGCATCGGCCGTTGCTGACGTTGTGGCTGGAGGCGTACGCGCGCTCTCTCGTGGAACCCGACGGGCCGTGGGCGGGCTTCGCGCGTGCGACCGTGGAGGACTGGCTGGAGGTGCTCAAGACTTCTCAGCCCGAGGACGTGCGTGACACCGCTGACGGGCTGGCCCTGCGCACGCGTGAGCTCGCGTTGCTGCGGGGTGCGTTGCTGGACCTGCTGGCGACCGGGGACGGTGAACGCGTCACCGCGGCGCTGGCGACTAGTTTGATGCCGTGAAGATCGTGGTGTTCGGTGCGTCCGGCATGGTGGGTCAGGGCGCTTTGCGGGAGTGCCTGCTCGATCCCGCGGTGGATTCCGTTGTGACGGTGGGACGTTCGCCGTCGAGCGTGAGCGATCCGAAGCTGCGGCACGTCGTGCATGCCGACTTCGGTGACCTTTCGCCGGTCGCGTCGGAGCTGGCCGGTGCTGACGCGTGCTTCTACTGCATGGGCGTGACGTCCGCTGGTCTGACCGAGGCCGAGTACACGCCCGTGACACACGACTACGCGCTGGAGGCCGCACGGGTCGTTGGCGGCACCTATGTGTACGTGTCCGGTGAGGGCGCTGGCGCTGACAGCAAG
Source organism: Lentzea californiensis (assembly GCF_024648825.1). Lineage (GTDB taxonomy): Bacteria > Actinomycetota > Actinomycetes > Mycobacteriales > Pseudonocardiaceae > Lentzea > Lentzea californiensis. The sequence goes on along the minus strand of NZ_JANBBE010000007.1, from coordinate 195,017 downwards.
ACGATGTGGGCGCGGGTGAAGGGGCGTACGGAGAACGAACTGCTGGCGCTGGACCGGCCGGTGTTCGTGCTGCGGCCGGGCTTCATCCAGCCACGGCACGGGATCACCTCGCGCACCAGAATCTACCGGTACGTCTACTCGTGGTCCTCGTGGCTGTTCCCGGTGCTGCGCAAGGTGGCTCCGAAGTACGTCACGACCACGGAACTCGTGGGACGCGCGATGGTGGCGCTGGCCAAAGGCGCACCCGCGGAGCGCGTGCTGCGCAGCGACGGGATCAACCGGGTGGCGGGATGACGCTCGAAGAGGCGATCCGCGAATACCAGGAAGACGGCTACGAGGTCACGCACGTCGTCGAGTCGGTCTGCGGCGGCTGTGGCGGCACGTCGTTCGTGGTGCAGTTGACCGAGGACCAGGCGATGCGCCGGACCTGTCTCGGCTGCGGTCTGGCGGAGTTCATCGGCGACTCCGACGAGCACTGGGACGATGACGACGCGGAAAAGTGCGAGTGCACGTGCGGCGGCGAGGAGTTCGCCGCCGCGCTCGGGTCGTCGTGCCGTCCGGACGGCGAGGTGCGCTGGCTGACCGTCGGGCTGCGGTGCCTGAAGTGCGGGCTGTGCGGCGTGTACGAGGACTGGAAGATCGACTACATGCCGAGCGTGCACCTCATCACGCGGGCTTGAACGCGTCCTCGGTCTTCACGACGCCCGCGCTGCGGCCGGGCGCGGTGTGGTTCTCCCAGTAGAGGTTGGTGTGGGCGATGACCTTGTCCGGCGTGGGGGCGCCGTACTCCGACAGGTCCTCGGTCGTGTGCGCGTCGCTGACCAGCAGGGCGTCGTAACCGCGCACGATGGCTCCGTGCAGCGTCGAGCGGATGCACTCGTCGGTCTGCGCGCCGGACACCACGAGGCTGCCGATTCCCTTGCCCGCCAGCACTTCCTCCAGGTCGGTCGCCTCGAACGAGTCGGCGTAGGTCTTGTGCACCACAGGTTCACCGTCGGCGAGCTTCAGCTCGGGCACGAACTGCCAGCCGTCGGACTCCTTGGGCATGTGCTCGGCGTTGCTGTGCTGCACCCACACGACGTCGACGCCGGCCGTGCGCGCCTTGTCGACGAGAGCGGCCACGTTGGCGACGACCTCGTCACGGTTGTGGGCGTGGTCCACCACGCCGTTCTGCACGTCGATCACGAGCAACGCGGTGTTGAGGCGGTTCGCCAGAGTCGTCACGCGGCACAGCTTAGGCCGGTTCCGATGGCGTTCAAGGGTGTTCCGTCGCCTGTGGACGGCCGCACGCGTGCGGCTCAGCGGGAACGCAATCGGCGCAACATCCGGGCGTCTTCGAACCCGACGTTGCGCGCCGCCGTCTCCACCGTGGCGCCCTGACCGATCAGGTGCTCGGCTCGCTCGACGCGCAACGCCTGCTGGTACTTCAACGGAGTCATGCCCGTCGCACGGCCGAACAGCCGCGTCACGGTCCGTTCGCTGCACCCGGCGTGGATGGCGAGTTCCGAGAGAGAAAGGCGCTCGGCGAGCCGTGACTCGATGACGTCTTGGATGCGGTGCACCGTCTCGTTGATGTGCGACCGATGCCGCATCAGCACGCTGTCTTGCTGGTCGTCGCCGTTCCTGCGCGCGTAGATGACCATCGTCCGTGCGATCGCGGCGGCTACGGCCGGCCCATGACGCACGGCGACGAGATGCAACGCGAGGTCGATACCGCTCGCGATGCCCGCAGACGTCACGACCCTGTTGTCCTCCACGAACAACACGTCCCGCACGACGTGTGCGGCCGGGTAACGCCGTGCGAGCTCCTCCTGCAGTTCGTGATGTGTGGTGCAACGCCGTCCGTCGAGCAAACCCGCGCGTCCCAATGCATCCGCGCCGGCACACACACTCGCAACCGTGCCGCCGCCGTCGTGGTGCGCGCGCAACCACGCCATCGCGCGTTCGCTCAAGTGACCGGTGCCCACGATCTTCGGCGACCGCCACCCCGGCACGAACACGAGGTCGTCCGCCGCGAGAGAGGGCAACTCACGCGACGCACCGAGCGGCACGCCTTGATGACTGAGCACGGTGTCCGTGTCGCCCACGTAGGACAACTCGTAGCCGTTCACGAGATCGGCAGCGCTGGAGAACACCTGCGCCGGCCCCGCGAGGTCGAGCAGGTGCAGTCCAGGAACCAGCAGGAAGACGACTCTGGTCACGATCCGGTCAGCGTAGCGACGTCCGAGATCCGCGCGAACCGGCCGGCCAGCACGTACTCGGTGCGCTCGATGATCTCGTCGACCCCGAGCACCTTCCCGGTGCGCCAGTGCGGCAGCGGCATGGTCGCCGTCGCATCCGTCACGAACGTCATGCCGAACCCGAGGTCCGACCCGACCCGCGTCGTCGTCTCGCAGCACTGCTCGGTCCGGATGCCGCTGATCAGCAACTCCCGCACCCCCCGCGTCGTCAGCGTCTGCTGCAGGTTCGTCGTGGTGAACGCGTTGTGCGCGGTCTTGGTGAGCACCGGCTCGTCGTCGAGCGGCTTCAGCCCGTCGATCAGCCGCACGTGCCCGAGCGCGGGGTCGAACACGTCGCCGGAACCGGGCTCGGAGTGCAGCACCCACACCACGAGGTCACCGGCGTCGCGGCTCATGTCGACCAGCTGGTTCACCTTGCCCACGACGTCCGGGTCGGACACCTCGGCCCAGTTGGCGCGCTGGCGGAACGACTCCTGCACGTCGATGACGATCAATGCTCGCTTCATGGTCCCCAGCCTCGCCGGCCCCAAGGGCGGGGGACAGGCACGACCCGGGCGGGGAGCGGACGGATCCGGTCACCGCTTGAAGATCACAGCGGGCGGCGGCCCGCGAAGCCCAGATCGGTCCGGTGGTACCAGCCCAGCTCGCGGTCACCCTCGAGCCAGCACAGCAGCACCGGGACACCGTCCCTCTCCGACGGGAAGTCCACGAGCAACGGCGCGAAGCCCTTCAGCTCCGCCCCCGTCTGCTGCACCGCCTCCATCAGCTCGTCCAGCCGGGCCTGCGCGGCCTTGAACTCCGGCAGCCCGCCCAGCGCGGAGCCCCCGACGGCCAGTTCGGCGGCGTCGGCTCGCAGGCGCACGATCTCGTCGAGCACGGGCAGCAGTCGTGCGAGTTCGGCTTGGGCATCGGAGAGCGTGAACAGTCCCACGGCGCCAAGGCTGGCACAGTGGGAGGAATGACGTGGCGACTGGGTGACCTCACCGTGAACCGGGTCGGGTTCGGTGCGATGCGACTGCCGCAGCGCGGGACGGCGTTCGACCGGCGGGCCGAGCCGCGCGACCGCGGGCAGGCGATCGAGGTGCTGCGCAAGGCCGTCGAGCTCGGGGTGGACCACGTCGACACCGCCGCCTTCTACTTCTCCGCCACGCGGTCGGCGAACGAGCTGATCAACAGCGCGCTCGCGCCGTACCCGGAGGGCCTGGTGATCGTCACCAAGATCGGGCCCGGCCGCACGCCGCAGGGGGAGTGGCTGCCGCTCGCCACGCCGGAGCAGCTCAAGGGGCAGGTCGAGGAGAACCTGCGGCAGCTCGGCCGCGACCACCTCGACGTGGTCAACCTGCGGATCAGCGGCCTGGACGACCTCAGCGAGCACTTCGGGCGGCTCGCCGAGCTGCAGCGGGACGGGCTGGTCCGGCACCTCGGGCTGTCCAACGTCAAGCCGCACCACCTCGACCAGGCGCAACGCATCGCCGAGGTCGTGTGCGTGCAGAACTCCTACGGGCTCGGCCACCACCCCGAGCAGGACGACTTCGTCGGCGTGTGCCGGGAGCGCGGCATCGCGTACGTGCCGTTCTTCGCGCTCGCCGGCGCCAACCAGGAGGCCGGGACGTCGGCCGAGGACGACGTGGTCACCGAGATCGCGCACGCGCGCGGCGCCACGCCCGCCCAAGTCAGGCTGGCGTGGACGCTGGCGCGCGGGCCGCACGTGCTGGTCATCCCCGGCACGGGCGATCCGGCGCACCTGCGGCAGAACGTCGAGGCGGGCGAGATCGACCTCACCGCGGACGAGCTCACCCGCCTCGACGCCGCGCACCTCAGCGGCGGTTGATCCGGCCGAACAACCAGGTCGACCAGCCGAACGCCGCGACCAGCAGCCCGCCGGACCACGCCAGCGCGAGCCAGCCCGAGGACACGGGCTGATCGTTCAGCAACGCCCGCACCGTCTCGATGACCGGTGTGATCGGCTGGTGTTCGCTGACCGGCCGCAGCCAGGACGGCATCGTCTCCACCGGCACGAAAGCGCTGCTCAGGTACGGGATGAACAGCATGAAGAAGCCGAGCAGGCTGGCCGACTCGACGCTGCGCGCGACCACGCCGAAGCCCGCCGCGAGCCACGACAGCGCCAGCACGTAGAGCAGCAGCACGCCCATCGCCAGCACCCATCCGACAGGCGAGGCGGCGGGCCGGAAGCCCATCAGCAACGCGACCAGGACCACCGCGAACGTCGCGAGGGCGTTGCGGGCCACCGAGGCGACGACGTGGCCGGTCAGCAGGGAGAACCCGTTGATCGGCATCGAGCGGAACCGGTCGACCACGCCCTTCTTCATGTCGTCGGTCACCGACATCGCGGTGGACGTGGCGCCGTAACCGGTGGACAGCACCAGGATGCCGGGCACCACGTAATCCACATAGGACTGAACGGAGCCGATCGCGCCGCCGAACACGTACACGAACAACGCCATCATCATCACCGGCAACACGATCGCCATGATCACGAGGTCGAAGTTGCGGCGGCTCAGCCGGATGCTGCGGCCGATCATCGTCAGCGACGCGGTCATGCGGCCACCGCCGTCAACGAGGTGAACACGTCGTCCAGGGTCGGGCGGTGCGTGGAGACCCGCAGCACGTCCACCCGTGCGGCCAGCACGTCGTCCAGCACTCGGTGCAGGTGGACCGCGCTGCCGTCGGACGGCACGCTCAGCGTCATGCCGTCGGCGGTTCCGCCGGTCACGGCCTTCGCGCGCAACGCGTCCTCGGCACACGGGAAGGTCAGGTCCAGGCGGGTGCCCCCGACCGAGTTCTTCAACGCGTCCGCGGTGCCGTCCGCGACGACGCCCCCGTTGTGCAGCACCACGATCCGGTCGGCGAGGCGGTCGGCCTCCTCGAGGTACTGGGTGGTGAGGAAGATCGTCACGCCGTCGCGCACCAGGTCCCCGATCGCGTCCCACATCGTCGTGCGGCTGACCGGGTCGAGGCCGGTGGTCGGCTCGTCCAGGAACAGCAGCCGCGGCTGTGCCACCAGGCTCATGGCCAGGTCCAGGCGCCGGCGCATGCCGCCGGAGTAGGTGCGCACCCGCCGGTCCGCCGCGTCGGTCAGGCCGAACCGCTCCAGCAGCTCGAGAGCCCGTGCGCGAGCCGCCGGCCTCGCGAAACCGCGCAGGCGGGCGATCATGACCAGGTTCTCGCGCCCGGTCTGCTCCTCGTCGACCGCCGCGTACTGGCCGGTCAGGCTGATCATGCCGCGCACAGCGGCGGCCTCGCGCGCCACGTCGAACCCGCACACCTGCGCCGTGCCGCCATCGGGCCTGGTCAGCGTGCTCAGGATGCGGATCGTGGTGGTCTTGCCGGCGCCGTTCGGGCCGAGCAGCGCGAGCACGGACCCTTCCGCGACTTTCAGGTCCAGGCCGCTGAGCACGGTCGTGGAGCCATATCTCTTCGTCAGACCTTCTGTCTCGACGATCATCGATCCCCCTTTTATGCGTATCTCATACGCAAAACCTGAATTAGCGTATGCCATACGCATCTGTTTGACTAGGGGGCATGAAAAGGGGGCGGAAGCCGACCATCGACGCCGCCGACATCACGCGGGCCGCCATCGCGGTCGCGGACGCCGAAGGGCTCGCCTCCGTGTCGATGGCACGCGTCGCGCAGGAGATGGGCAACGCGACGATGGCCCTCTATCGGCACGTGAAGAGCAAAGACGAGCTGCTCACGTTGATGGCCGACGCCGCGATGGACGAGCCGCCCCCGTTGCCGGACGGCGACTGGCGTGAGCAGCTCGGCTTCTGGGCGAAAGCGGTGCTCGAAGCCATCCGCAAGCGCCCGTGGTTCCTGCAGATCCCGATCAGCGGACCGCCGACCGGCCTGACGAGCCTCGCGTGGCTCGACAGCGCGCTCGGCGCACTCCGGGACACGCCGCTGGAGGCAGGGGAGAAGGTCGGCGTGGTGATGGGCCTGATGACCTTCGTGCACGGCGAGGCGCGGCTGGGTGTCACGCTGGCGCAGGGCTTCGAGGACGACCCCGCGGCGTTCGGCAGCCAGTACGGCAAGGTTCTGCGCGAGATCGTCGACCCGCGCCGGATGCCCGCGCTCGCCGAGGTCCTCGACTCCGGGGTGTTCGACCTGGACGACGTGGCCGCGGCCGAGGACGTCGAGGCGGAGTTCGACTTCGGCCTGCACCTGTTCCTGGAGGGCGTCGCGACGCACATCGGAGGCAGGGCATGACGTACGCGGTGATCATCCTCACCGGTGGCACGGGCGAACGGCTCGGCGGCGTCGACAAGGCCGCGCTGTCCTATCGGGACGCCACACTGCTCGACCACGTGCTGTCCGTTGTGGACGACGCGGCGCAGAAGGTCGTCGTCGGCCCGGAGAAGGACCTGCCAGGTGTCGTCTGGGCACGGGAGGACCCGCCGGGCGGAGGACCGCTCGCCGGTCTGGCCGCCGGACTGGCGAAGATCACCGAGGACTGGGTCGCGGTGCTCGCCGTGGACCAGCCCGGACTCACCGCGGACACCATCGCGAGGCTGCGCGCCGCCGGCCGCAACGCCGTGCTCAAGGACGACAGGGTGCAGTGGCTGATCGGTTACTGGAACGCCGCCGACCTGCGCGCGGCCCTACCCGGAGATCCGCGGAACCTGCCGCTGCGCAAGACTCTTCTGCGGCTCGACCCCGTCGAGGTGTCCGCTTTGCCCGGTGAGGCGAGGGACGTCGACACACCCGCCGACCTGGACACCCTTCACAGCGGTTGAACAGGCGGGGGGTAAGACTGTTCAACGATCGGTAAACCCTGTTCCGCATGGAGGCCCGCACGTGACCGAGCCCGCCGCCGAGGCAACGCCGAACGCATCGGCGCCCGTCACCCCGGCTCGTGATGCCCAGCTGCTCGAACGCACCGTGTTCGAGGTGAAGCGGGTGATCGTCGGCCAGGACCGGCTCGTCGAGCGGATGCTCGTGGGTCTGCTGGCCAAGGGCCATCTGCTGCTCGAAGGTGTGCCGGGCGTCGCCAAGACGCTCGCCGTCGAGACGTTCGCCCGCGTGGTCGGCGGCTCGTTCTCCCGCGTGCAGTTCACGCCCGACCTGGTGCCCGCCGACATCCTCGGCACCCGCATCTACCGCCAGTCCACCGAGACGTTCGACGTCGAGCTCGGTCCCGTCGTCGCGAACTTCGTGCTCGCCGACGAGATCAACCGCGCGCCCGCCAAGGTGCAGTCGGCGATGCTCGAGGTCATGGCCGAGCGGCACGTCTCCATCGGTGGCCGCACGTTCCCGATGCCGAACCCGTTCCTGGTGCTGGCGACGCAGAACCCGATCGAGAACGAGGGCGTGTACCCGCTGCCCGAGGCGCAGCGCGACAGGTTCCTGTTCAAGATCCAGGTCGAGTACCCGACCGCCGAGGAAGAGCGCGAGATCGTCTACCGCATGGGCGTCGAGGCGCCCACGCCGAACCAGGTCCTCTCGCCCGAGGAGCTGGTGCGCCTGCAGGGCGTCGCCTCGCGCGTCTTCGTCCACCACGCGCTCGTCGACTACGTGGTCCGCCTGGTGATCGCGACCCGCGCGCCCGGCGAGCACGGCCTCACCGACGTCGCCGGCTGGGTCGCCTACGGTGCCTCGCCGCGTGCGTCGCTCGGCATCATCGCCGCCGCTCGTGGCCTCGCGCTCGTGCGCGGCCGTGACTACGTGCTGCCGCAGGACGTCGTGGACGTCGTCCCGGACGTGCTGCGCCACCGCCTCGTGCTCTCGTACGACGCGCTGGCCGACGGCGTCCCGATCGACCACATCATCACCCGAGTGCTGCAGATCGTGCCGTTGCCGCAGGTGTCGGCCCGTCCGCAGCAGCCGGTTCCGGCTGGTAGGCCGTGAGCAGGGACAAGGCCGAGGAGGAGCGCCCGTCCTGGGCGCCGCCCGTCCTGCGCGGCGTCAAGATGGAAGCCGCGCTGCGCATGCTGGAGCTCGAGGTCCGGCGCCGTCTCGACGGCCTGCTGCAGGGCAACCACCTCGGCCTCGTGCCGGGGCCGGGCTCCGAACCGGGCGAGGCCCGCACCTACCAGCCCGGCGACGACGTGCGCCGGATGGACTGGGCGGTCACGGCCCGCACGACGATCCCGCACATCCGCGAGACGGTCGCCGACCGCGAGCTGGAGACGTGGCTCGCGATCGACCTGTCGCCGTCGCTCGACTTCGGCACCGCCGCGTGCGAGAAGCGTGATCTCGCCATCGCCGCGACGGCCGCGGTCGCGCACCTGACGCGCGGCGGCGGCAACCGGATCGGCGCCGCGGTCTCGACGGGCGCGGAGAGCGTCCGCATCCCCGCGCGCGGTGGCCTGGCCCACGCGCGCGGCATGATCCGCAAGATCGCCGAGATCGACCGGGCGCCCGAGGGCACCCGCGGCGACCTGGCCGCGTTGCTCGAACAACTGCGCCGCCCGCCACGCCGGCGCGGCCTGATCGTGGTGATCTCCGACTTCCTCGGCGAGATGGAGTGGCAACGGCCGTTGCGCGCCCTGTCCGCGCGCCACGACATCGTGGCCATCGAGGTCGTCGACCCGCGTGACGTCGACCTGCCCGAGGTCGGCACCGTCGTGCTGTCCGACCCGGAGAGCGGGCGGCAGCGCGAGGTGACCGCGTCCGCGTTGCTGCGCAAGGAGTTCAACGCCGCGGCCGCGGAACACCGGGGCGAGGTGGCGGCGGGCCTGCGGCGCGCGGGCGCCGGGCACCTGGTGCTGCGGACCGACTCGGACTGGATCGCGGACACGGTTCGTTTCGTGGTGGCGCGCAAGCGCCGCTGGTCTGGGGGTGTCGCGTGAGCTTCTCGAACTTCGTCGCCCCGTGGTGGTTCCTGCTGCTGCTCGGCGTGGCGCTGCTCACCGCCGGATACGTGGTGGCGCAACGAGTCCGCCGCAAGCGGGTGCTGCGGTTCACGAACCTGGAACTGCTGGAGAAGGTCGCGCCCAAGCGGGAACGCTGGTCGCGCCACGTCCCGGCGGCGTTCCTGCTGGCCGCACTGGCGTTGCTGACGGTCGCGCTGGCCGGCCCGACGTCCGAGCAACGGGTCCCGCGCAACCGGGCGACCGTGATGCTCGTGGTCGACGTGTCGCTGTCGATGAAGGCCACCGACGTGAAGCCGTCGAGGCTGGAGGCCGCGCAGGTGGCCGCCAAGTCGTTCGCCGAGGGCCTCACACCGGGCATCAACCTCGGCCTGATCTCGTTCGCCGGCTCGGCCACCGTGCTCGTCGCGCCGACCACCGACCGCGTCGCCGTCACGCAGTCGATCGACGGGCTCAAGCTCGCCCAGTCGACCGCGACCGGTGACGCGCTGGTGGCCGCGATGGCGTCGATCGACTCGTTCGGCAAGGTCGTCGGCGGTGCCGAGGGCCCACCGCCCGCCCGCATCGTGCTGATGACGGACGGCAAGGAGACGGTGGGCACCCGCAAGGCGTTCGACGCGGCCGAGGACGCGAAGAAGGCCGGCACCCCGATCTCGACGATCTCGTTCGGCACCGAGGAAGGCGTGGTCGACATCGAGGGGCGGCAGCAGTCCGTGCCCGTCGACGACGACTCGATGAAGGAGATCGCGAAGATCTCCGGCGGCGAGTTCTTCAAGGCCGCCTCCGCCGAGGAGTTGCGGCGCGTCTACGACACGCTCGGCGAGCAGATCGGCTACGAGAAGAAGCAGGCGGACGCGTCGAAGCCGTGGCTGTTGCTCGGCACGCTGACGGCGATGTTCGCGGCCGCCGCGGCCTTGTTGCTCGGGCAGCGACTTCCCTAGGGCCTGCCGTAGATCAGCTCGACCACGCCCGTCCCGAACGCCCTGGTGCTCTCGAGCGCCAGGGCGATCGGCTTCTTGAAGAACGGCGTGCCCTCACCGATCGCCACCGGGTTCAGGTAGAGCCGCACCTCGTCGATCAGGTCGTGCTCGAAGAACGAGCCCACCAGCTGCGCGCCGCCGACCATGCTGTCGCCGGCCAGCGCCCTGATCTCGTCCGGCACGACCTCGCGCTTCACCGTGGTGTTCCACTCGGTGGTGTCCAGCGTCCGTGAGTAAACGATCTTGGGCATGTCCCGCCAGATCCGGCCGAAGTCGTGCATCGGCTGCGGCCACTCCGGGTGGTCGTCGGTGTGCGGCCACGTCTCGAGCATCGTCTCGTGGCTGCGGCGGCCGTCGATGAACCTGGTCATCCGCGCGAGCCCGGTGTTGAAGTGCTCGTGCAGTTCGTCGTCGACGACGTGCCAGCTGATGTCGTGGCCGGGGCCCTCCATGAACCCGTCCAGCGAGACCGACGCCATCGTGATGATCATCCGTGCAACCTCCGGTACTCCGCCGCCGCACCTGGGTGCAGGGGCACCTTGCCCGTGTCGATGAGACTGCGCACGTCGAGGTACTGGGTGCCGAGGGCCTGTTGCGGCACGAGTTCGGCGGCCCTGCCCACGAGCAGCCGCACGACGGCACCCGCGTACCCGGTGCTCAGGTCGGGGCGGCACACCAGCAGGTTCGGGGTGCCGATCGTGGGGACGTCGACGGGGGAGCCGTAGACGCCCATGCGGACGTCCACGCGTTCGTAGACCTTGCCGTAGTCCCGGCGCAGCCTCGGCAGGAAACCGTCGAGCGGCAGCAGCCTGATGCCGCTGGCCCGGTCGAGTTCCGGGGTCGGGACGCCGCCGGACCACAGCAGGGCGGCGATCTCGCCGGCCTTCAGGGCGTCGACGGCGTTGCGCAGTGGGTAGTGCTCCTCCTGCACGCCCAGGGCGAGTCTGGAGCCCTGCAGTGCGGCGCCGGAGCCGTCCGCGCCCAGGGACACCGGCCTGCCGATCAGGTCGGCCGCCGTCCTGTACGGCGAGGACTGCAGGACGACGAGCTGCAGGTAGTTCTCGTAGACGCGGCCCAGGGCGACGAGGCCGGGTTCCATGTGGGCGCTGTCGCTCAGGGAGAGGCCGATGTCGGCGCCGCCCTCGCGCAGGTGCTTCAGGTTGTCGGCGCTGCCGCCGGTCTCGATCGGCGTGATGGTCAGCGGGCTGGGTGCCAGGCGGGAGAACAGCGCGGCGAAGTCGTTGTAGAAGCCGCCGGGCTCGCCTCCCGCGATCCTGATCGTGCCGTCGGGTTCGCTCGTTCCGCACGCGGTGAGGGCGAGTGCGCCGAGCAGGAACGTCCGGCGCCTCACAGCAGTGGCTCCTTCGGCAGTTCCACCGTCGCGACGAGGCCCTGGTCGGTGCGCAGCCGCAGCTTCCCGCCGTGCGCGGTGACGATGCGTTCCGCGATGGCCAGGCCCAGGCCGGTGCCGCGCCGGGAGTCGTCGCCGCGCCAGAACCGTTCGGTGGCGCGCTCTATGTCTTTTTTGGACAAACCGGGGCCGTTGTCCCGCACGGTCAGGGTGGCGCGGTCGCAGATCACGGTGACCTCGGTGCCGCCGTACCTGATGGCGTTGTCCAGCAAGACGTCCAGCACCTGCGCGAGGTCCGACACCGCGCACCGCACTAGGCCGGGCGCGCGGTCGTCGACGGTGATCGTGACGCCGTCGGCCTGGGCCGCCGCGCGCCAGGCGTCGACGCGGTCGTGCGCCACGACCTGAAGATCCGCGAGTTCGGGTTCGATGCCGCCCGCGGCGCGTTCGGTGGCGGTGCTCTCGGCGGAGGCCAGCGCCAGGAGTCCGTCCAGCAACGACTCGAGGCGTTCGACCTCGGTCAGCAGCGAGCCGTTGGACGGCAGCATGTCGACGCGCAACCGGAGTGCGGCCATGGGGTTGCGCAGCTGGTGCGAGGCGTCGGCGATCAACCGTCGTTGCTGGTCGGCGGCCTCGGCGACGGCGTCGGACATGCGGTTGAACGACTCCGACAGCGCCCGCAGTTCGGCCGGGCCGGCGGTGTCGGCGACGTGGGTGCGCCGCTGGCCTTCCGCGACCGCGCGGACTCCTCGATCCAGTTCTTTGAGAGGTCGCAGCAGCCAGCGGGACACGACGAGTGCCAGCAGCACGCACGCGCACGCCGCGAGCAACGCCCCGGCCAGCACGAGAGCCCATCGCCGTGCGACGTCCAGAGCGGCTACGCGCGTCGAGGCACGCAGCACCACAGCGCCCGCGACCTTCGTGCCGATGCCGACGGGCCGGGCGAACAGGACGTCGCCACCGCTCCACGGCAACACGGTCGGCGCCGGTGCGGCGGGCTGGTTGCGCAACGCCGCGTCGATCTGCGCGGACACGTCCTGCGCCGTCATGCCCGACTCGACGACGGGCGTGCCGGACGCGTCGACGACCACGATCTCCTCGCCGTACACCTCGGCGTACCGCTCCGCCTCGGACACCACGACGTCGACCGGCAGCGTGGCGAAGCGGTCCAGGTCGGCGGTGCGGCTGATCACGAACTGCTGGGTGCGTTCCGAAGCCGTGCTCATCAGCAACGGGAAGGCGAACGCCGTGACGGCCGAGAGCGAGAACAGCAGCAACACCAACAGAAGCCGTCGCCGCATCTATTCACCGAGCCGGTAGCCGAAACCGCGGATCGTGTGCAGCAACCCCGGCCGGTCGAGCTTGGCGCGCAACTGCGTGAGGTGGACGTCGAGCGTGCGCGACACCGCCACGAACGCGTTGCCCCACACCTCGTCCATCAACTGCTGGCGGCTCACCGCCGTGCCGGGCCGGCGCGCCAGCACCGCGAGAACTTCGAACTCCTTGGTGGTCAACGAGATCTCACGCCCGCCGACCACGACCTGACGGCTCTGCAGGTCGATCTCCACATCGGACACGCGCACGAGCTCGTCCGGTTCCTGCGACCGGGCCGCACTGCGCCGCGCCACCGCGTCGATGCGTGCCAGCAACTCGGCCAGCCGCACCGGCTTCACCAGGTAGTCGTCCGCGCCGAGCCGCAGCCCGCGCACCACCGTGCGTTCGTCCCCGCGCGCCGTCAGTACGAGCACCGGCACCGGGTCGATCTTGCGGAGCTTGCGCAGCACCTCCAGGCCGTCCTGGTCGGGCAGGCCGAGGTCGAGCAGCACGACGTCCGCGTCGCGGTGCGCGATCAGGGCGTCGGAGCCCCTGCGCACGCGGGAAGGCCGGTGCCCGTTCGCCCGCAACGCCTCCACCAGGGCGTCCGCGACTCCGTCGTCGTCTTCGACCAGCAGCACCCGCATGGGAGCAGTATCGCCCCAGAAGGTCGTTTCCGGGGTGTGCCGACGCGCTTAAGTGACTGTAAAGAAGCCTCCGCCCCAGGTCGAGCTCTCCGCTTCTGCTGGTCCTCGTGCTTGGTTGGTCAGCGGTAGGTCACTCCCAGGCGGGCCGCCAGCGCGCTGGCCAAATGGACCGGCTCGCGTTCGGTCGTGTGGCGGATCTGCGTGCGGCAGCTGAAGCCGTCCGCGATCACCAGCGCGTCCTCGTCGTCGCGCAACGCGGGCAGCAGGTCCTGCTCGGCGCACGCGATCGAGACGTCGTAGTGACCCTTCTCGAACCCGAAGTTGCCGGCCAGGCCGCAGCAGCCCTCGACGACCTTCGGCCGCAGGCCCGCCCTGGCCATGGCCTCGCGGTCCGCGTCGAAGCCGAGTTCCGCGTACTGGTGGCAGTGCGTCTGCACGACGGCGTCGCGGCCGCCCTCCACCTCGGGCAGCATCGGCGCCACGTGCTCGGCGAACGTCCGGGTGGCGCGCGCAAGCGCTTGTACTGCAGGGTCGCCGGACAGTTTCGGTGCCTCCACGCGGAGGAACGCGGTGCAACTCGGTTCCAGGCCGATCACCGGAACGCCCCGGCTCGTCCACGGCAGCAGCGCCCGCGCGGTGCGTTCGACCACCCGGCGCGCCTTGCCGAGCTGGCCCGTCGAGTGCCAGGTCAGTCCACAGCAGACGTTCGCGGACGGCACCTCGACGTGGTTTCCCAAGTGTGCCAGCACGTTCGCGGCGTCGAGGCCGATGCCCGGCTCGAAGAAGTTCGTGAACGTGTCGGGGAACAGCAGCACCGGATCGCCCTTGCCCAGCGGGTGCAGCTGCCGGACCAGGGGAGTCCTCCGGCGCGGCAGTTCGCGTTCCGGCGTGATGCCCGCGAACCGGCCGAGACGAGTCGTGAACCTGTTGACCAGGCCGTACTTCAGCCACGTCGGCAGCCAGCCCATGGCGTAGTGCGCAGGCGGCCTGATCCGGCCCTTGTAGTGCTCGTGCAGGAACTCGGCCTTGTAGCTCGCCATGTCGACGTCGACCGGGCAGTCGCGCTTGCAGCCCTTGCACCCCAGGCAGAGGTCGAGGGCCTCCGCCACCTCCGGCGACCTCCAGCCGCCCTTGATGACGTCGCCGTTGAGCATCTCGAACAGCAGGTGCGCGCGGCCTCGCGTGGAGTGCTTCTCCTCCTTGGTCACGCGGTAGCTCGGGCACATCACGCCGCCCTTGGTGTTCAGGCACTTGCCGACGCCGACGCACCTGCGCGTGTCGCTCGCGAACTCCGCGCGGGTCGGGATCCTCGGTGGCGCCACGAGGACACGCAGGTCGTCGTCGAGCTTCAGCGGCTCCACGATCCGGCCGGGGTTGAGCAGGTTCCGCGGGTCGAAGGCGCGCTTGAACTCGCCGAACGCCCTGATCGCCGCGGGCGGGTACATCCGGCCGAGCAGCTCGGACCGCGCCTGGCCGTCGCCGTGCTCGCCCGACAGGCTGCCGCCGTGGCTGACCACCAGGTCGGCCGCGTCCTGCAGGAACTCCCGGTGCCCGCTGGCCAGGTCGAAGTCGATGCGGACGTGCAGGCACCCCTCGCCGTAGTGGCCGTAGGTGATGCCGCGCCGCCCGTACCTGGTCAGCAGCTGGTCGAACTCGCGCAGGTAGGCGCCGAGCCGCTCCGGCGGGACGGCCGCGTCCTCCCAGCCCGACCACGCCTCGCTGCCGTCGGCCATGCGGGTGGCGAGCCCGGCGCCGTCCTCGCGGATCCGCCACAGCGCGCGCTGGTGGACCGGGTCCTGGATGATCATCGAGTTCTTGGTGATCCGGGCGACCCGCTCCGGGCGGTCCTCGACCTCGACGAACAGCCAGCTGCGGCCTTCCGGCAGGTCGGGACGGGTTCGGACGCTGTGCACCAGTGCCTCGTTCAGGCCTTCGATCGCGAGCGCGTCCTCGATCTGCATGACCTGGTCGGCGGCCTCGTAGGTGTCCGCGAACCCGAGCACGACCAGGACGCGGCGTTCCGGCCTGCGCACCAGCTTCAGCTCCGCGCCCAGCAGCACCACGCAGGTGCCCTCGGTGCCGACCAGTTGCTGCGTCAGCGTCGGAGCGTCCAGCGCGTACCCGCTGACACGACGGCTGAGCTGGGGGAACCACGCCGGGTCGTGGGCAGGCAGGGCCAGCTCCGGCGGGTTCGTCGTGTCGAACGTGCGGCCGTCGACGGTGAGGACGTTCAGGTTCGTGACGTTCTCGCTGGTCTTGCCCCACTTCACCGAGTGCGCGCCGCACGCGTTGTTGCCGATCATCCCGCCGATGGTGCACCGCGAGTGCGTCGACGGATCTGGGCCGAACAGGTAGTCGCCGGCCCGGGCGTTGATCCTGTCGAGCACCGCTCCCGGCTGGACCAGCGCCCGGTCGCCGGAGATCTCGAACGCGGTCAGGTACCGGCTGAAGTCGATCACCAGGCCGGTGCCGCACGCGTTGCCCGCGATGGAGGTTCCCGCGCCCCGGCTGGTGATCGGCACGCCCTGCTCGGCGGCGATCGCGACGGCCGTCACGACGGCGTCCGTCGTGCGTGGACGGACGACGACCCGCGGCACGTGCCGGTAGTTCGACGCGTCCGCCGAGTACAGGGCCCGGCTCGCCGGGTCGTCGAGGACGTCACCGTCCACCTGGCGCCGGAGCTGATCGAGAAAGGCCCGCATCACCCGATCATGCCCGGACGGATGTGACATGGCTCCGCCGATGCCGGACTACCTGCCGGTAGCCGATAGCCTCACCCGGTCAACCAGCAGCGATTCTCAGGAGAGCTAGTGAGTCGGTCCGTTCTGGTCACCGGAGGCAACCGCGGCATCGGCCTCGCGATCGCGCAGGCGTTCGCGGCGCAGGGCGACAAGGTCGCGGTGACGCACCGCGGGTCCGGCGCTCCCGAAGGTCTGCTCGGCGTGAAGTGCGACGTGACGAACTCGGCGGAGATCGACGCCGCGTTCACCGAGGTCGAAGCCGCGCACGGCCCCGTCGAGGTGCTCGTCTGCAACGCGGGCATGACGCAGGACACCCTGCTGCTGCGCATGAGCGAGGAGCAGTTCACCCAGGTCGTCGACGCGAACCTGACCGGCGCGTTCCGCTTCGCCCAGCGCGCCTCCCGCGGCATGCTGCGCAAGAAGTTCGGCCGCATCGTCTTCATCTCGTCCGTCGTGGGCCTGACCGGTGGCGCCGGCCAGGTGAACTACGCCGCCTCCAAGGCCGGCATGGTCGGCATGGCGCGCTCGATCGCGCTGGAGCTCGGCTCGCGCAACATCACCGCGAACGTCATCGCGCCCGGCTTCATCACCACCGACATGACCGCGGAGCTGCCCGAGGCCGTCCGCGAGGCAGCGCTCAAGCAGATCCCGGCCGGCCGTTACGGTGCGGCCGACGAGATCGCGCGCGCCGTCACGTTCCTCGCGGCGACCGAGTCGGGCTACATCAACGGTGCCGTGCTGCCGGTCGACGGCGGCCTCGGCATGGGCCACTGACTTTCTCGAACCACGGCTGGTTTCCCGTACTGCGAAAGGGTTGGATCAAGTGACCGGACTGCTCGAAGGCAAGCGACTGCTGATCACGGGTGTGATCACCGACGCGTCGATCGCCTTCCACGTCGCACGCGTCGCCCAGGAGCAGGGCGCCGAGGTCGTGCTGACCGGGTTCGGCCGGATGAGCCTCGTGACGCGCATCGCGCAGCGTCTGCCCAAGCCCGCGCCCGTCGTCGAGCTGGACGTGCAGAACCAGGAGCACCTCGACACGCTCGCCGACCGGGTGCGTGAGCACGTCGACGGTCTCGACGGCGTCGTGCACGCCATCGGCTTCGCCCCGCAGAGCTGCCTCGGCGCCCCGTTCATGGACGCGCCGTGGGAGGACGTCTCCGTGGCGATGCACGTCTCCGCGTACTCGTACAAGGCCCTGGTGCAGGCCGCGCGCCCGTTGTTGTCGCACGGCTCGTCGGTCGTCGGCCTCGACTTCGACGCCCGTCAGGCGTGGCCCGCCTACAACTGGATGGGCGCTGCCAAGGCGGCGTTCGAGTCGATCAACCGCTACATGGCGCGCGACCTCGGCCCGGACGGCATCCGCGTGAATCTGATCTCCGCCGGCCCGGTCCGCACCATGGCCGCGAAGTCCATCCCGGGCTTCGGCGAGCTGGAGAAGATGTGGGGCGAGAAGGCTCCGCTGAGCTGGGACGTCGACGACCCCACGCCGGTCGCGAAGTCCGTCTGCGGCCTGCTCTCCGACTGGTTCCCGGCCACCACGGGCTCGATGGTGTTCGTCGACGGCGGCGTGCACTTCCTCGGTCTCTGACGTCACATCCGTTCGTCATGTGAGGTGTTCGGGCGTCTGATTGGATGGAGTGGTGAGTTTCGATGCGCTGCTCTGGCTGTCGTTCGGCGGCCCAGAAGGTCCTGAGGACGTCCGTCCCTTCCTGGAGAACGTGGTTCGCGGACGTGGCGTGCCGCCGGAGCGGCTGGACGAGGTCGAGGCCCACTACCAGCACTTCGGCGGCGTCTCGCCGATCAACCGCCTGAACCTCGAAGCCATCGACGCCGTGCGGGCCCGTGGCTTCGAGCTGCCGATCTACTTCGGCAACCGCAACTGGCACCCGATGGCCGAGGACGTCGTCGCGCAGATGAAGGCCGACGGCGTCCAGCGCGCCTTGGTGTTTCCGACGAGCGCGTACGGCGGCTACTCCGCGTGCCGGCAGTACGACGAGGACATCGTGCGCGCGCTGCAGGCCGTGCCGGACGGCCCCGAGCTCGTGAAGCTGCGCCAGTTCTTCGACCACCCGCTGTTCATCTCCTCGTTCGCCGACGGGGTGCGCGCCGCGGCCGCGTCCCTGTCCGGCCCGTACCGCCTGGTGTTCACCGCGCACTCGGTGCCGGTGTCCGCGGACAAGGCCGCGGGACCGCCCGCGGAAGGCGGCTACCGCTACTCGCGCCAGGTCGTCGAGGCGTCCCGGCTCGTGGCCGCGGAGCTGGGCGTCACCGAGTACGACGTCGTGTGGCAGTCGCGGTCCGGCCCGCCGCAGATCCCGTGGCTCGAGCCCGACGTCGTGGACCACATCGACGCCCTGCACGCCAAGGGCGTCACCGGGGTCGTGGTGTGCCCGATCGGGTTCGTGTCCGACCACCTCGAAGTGGTGTGGGACCTCGACACCGAGGCCCGCGACCGCGCGTTGGAGCTCGGGATGGAGTTCGCCCGCGCCGCCACGCCCAACGGGGATCCGCGCTTCGCCGAGCTCGTGACCGAACTGGTCGCCGAGCACACTTCCGGGGCTCCGGTGCGGAAGTTGTCGTCGTTCGTGGTGGCCGGGTGCACGGTGAACGGTGCGCCTTGTGCGCCGTTGTGCTGCGAACCGGCCAAGAGGCCTGCCAGGGCCTAGCGACCTTGCAGGGCTGCGGTCAGTGCCTCTTCGGCGTTGGCGGGTAGAGCGCCGTCGTGGTCGAGGGCGTAGCGGACGATGGTGCGGAACTCGTCGCTGAAGCGTGAGTAGTACGGCGTGACCGGGCGCAACCGGGCGTCCTCGATCGCCTTCAGGAGCGTGCGGGCGTACGGGTGCTCGGTGGCGACCCTGCTGTCCTGGTAGACGATGCCGCGGGTGGCGGCGAGGCCTCCTCGTTCGAAGAGGAGCTGCTGGCTGCGCGGGCCGGTGAGGAACTCGATGAGCGCCTGGGCGGCGCGCGGTTTGGTGGACTTCGCGGAGATGGCGAGGTTCTGGCCGCCCAGGACGCTCGGGCCGGGCAGCTGCGCCACCTCGAAGTCGATGCCGGGACGGCCCGCGGACTCGCCGCGGTTGCCCTGCAGGGTGCGGTGGGCCACCGGCCAGTTGCGCATGAACGCGATCTTGCCGTCGCGGAACGCCTGGGTGGTCAGCTCCTCGCTCTGCGTGCGAGATTCGGGCAGCACCACGGGTTTGTCGCCCTTGAGGCCGTCGGCGAGCCAGCGCAGGGCGCGGCGGGTGCGGTCGGAGTCGATCACGACCTTGCCGGTCTCGTCGACCACCTCGCCCTTCTCCGCCCAGATCAGTTCCAGAGCGTTCACGGTGAGGCCCTCGTAGTCGAGGAACTGGCCCGCGTAACCGGCGGTGAGACGGGCGTCCCGCGCTGCCCGCAGCGCGCGGGTGGAGGTGTCGGCGATGTCGTCGAGGCCGAGAGGTTCGTCCTGCACCAGGTCCTTGCGGTAGAAGAGCAGACCCGCGTCCGTGTTGAACGGCAGCGCCCACAGCACGTCCTTGTAGCGGCAGCTCTCCAGCGGACGGCGCAGGAACCCGCTGGTGTCCACAGAGGACAGCGGGCGCAGGTGACCGGCCTGGGCGAACTCCGCGGTCCAGGTGACGTCCAGGTTGTAGACGTCCGCGTTCTCGGCCTGCTCCCTCGCCCGCGCGACCATCTCGCTGCGCTGGCCGTCGGCCTCCGTCGGCAGTTCGATGATCTCCGCCGGCTGTTCGGGGTGCTCGGAGTTCCACTGGTTGATCAACGCGCGCCGCTGGCCGCCGTCGCTCTGGTCGCGGCCGCTGAGCACGACGAGCTTGCCCTTCTCCCACTCGGCCGACTCGCGGAAGAGCGGCTGGATCCCGCTGGTGAACAGGATCGTCAGCACGATGCCGACGGCCACGCCCATCGCGAGCCACGACCGGTTCGCCCACACCACGCCGGGCGGGCCCAGCCTCGGCAGGGCCGCCCACGTGCGCCGAAACCAGCTCATCCGGCACCTCCCCACACTCGGCGGAACAACGCCGCCAGGTCGTCGCCGAGCGTGTCCGTGGTCGAGTCGCGGCACTCGCCGCCGGACGCGTCCGTGATGGAGGTCAGCGCGTGCGCCGCACAGCTGGCCTCGCCGACGGCGATCACGAACACCCGGATTCCCTTCTGCCGCACCGCGTTCACCACGTCCTGCCGGGTCTGCGCGCTCGTCGTGTCCTCGCCGTCGGTCAACGCGATGACCGCGCTGACGTGGTCCGCGTCGTCGGCACCGACCCGGTCGAGGCTGTCGACGATCGCCTGGTGCAGCGGCGTGCCACCGGAGGGCTGCACCGCGTTCAACGCGGCGGCCGTGGCCTCCTTGTCGCGCCTGCCGAGCGAGACGAGCGGCCGCACCTCGTTGTTGTTGAACACCGACAGGCCGTACGTGTCCCTGGCGCCCATCTGAGTGAGCGCTTTGCTGACACCTTCGACCGCCACGGTGAACCGCTTCTCCCCGGTGGCCGTCGGCTCGACCATCGACCCGGACGCGTCGAGCGTGAGCCAGACCCTGCCGTCCCTCTTGGCCTGCTCGTACTTCTTCAGGAACGCGGCCTGGGCCTCGTCGCCGGGCGCCGCCTCGGCCCGGTCGAGCGCCAGACCGGCCCGCACCCCGAACTCCTCGCGGAACTCGGCTCCCGCGGCCTGCCGGGCGGGACGCAGGCCGGCGGCGTTGAGCGCCGTCATGCCCTCCTGCGTGCCGAGCCACGCCTGGAACGCCTTCGCCGGCACGCGGGCGGCCAGGTTCGACACGTCCTGCGCGTCCCACTCGACGAGGTTCAGCGGGTAGTCGGCGCGGTAGGTGTCCGACGGGTACAACGCGGTGAGGCACGGCTTCTGCGCGCAGCCGGTCTTGTTGTGCCGCAACAGGACCTGCTCGGTCGTGATCATCGCGGCGCCCGGCTGCGGCCGGTCGGCCTCCGTGACCCGGCGCTCGACGACGGCCGGTTCGAGCGTCTCGTACAACGCCGCCGTGGCAAGCCTGCCGTCGATCGCCATCAGCGGGTTCGGCCTGCCGATCTCGGTGCCGGTGCTGCCGACCTTGGTCAGCAGGTCGCCCCACCTCTCCGGCACGCCGGACACGACGTCCTGCGCGATCTGCGCGGGCACCGCGAGCACGACGGGCGAGAACGCGACCGAGTCGCCCGGCGTGATGCGCACCGCCGACCCGATGCCGCCGGTGCGGCGCACCACCTCGTTCGTCTCCGTGGTCGAGTCCGGCAGCCACACGTCCGGGTGCGGCCCGATCTCCCGCAGGTCCTGCGTCGACCACGACGACCGCAGCGCGATCGCACCCCTGTTGCCCGGCGCCGAGAACACGTAGAGACGCGCCGTGCGGCACCCGTGGTTCTTCGCCGCCGTGTGCTGCTCGAACTTCCGCGCGACTTCGCCGATCGCGGGCGCCGCGTCCTGCGACGTCAGCACCCGCACCTCGGTCGGTTGTGGACAACCCAGCAGCAGCACCCGTCCGTACGCGACCATCGGCGGTGCCGCGACCGCGACCAGCGCCACCGCGACCACCAGCACGGCCGTGAACACCACCCAGCGCAGCCGGATGCGTTTGGCCAGCTGGTTCAACCTGTCGATGGCGGACGCGGACAGGACCAGGAGCGCCGCGCCGATGCCGTAGAGCACCCACGACTGCCAGGTCGTGAGCGCTCCCGTGGCCGTCTCGGACAACAGGTGCCCGGCGACCGCGGCCAGCATGAGGGCGCCCGCGTACCTGGGTGCTGTGCTCGACCGGCGCTGGTCGACGTCCTCCATCCGGCGTCCTCCCCACCCGGCACCATATGTCGGAGCACCGACGCTTCTGGGGGAGTTGCCCGCTCAGGCGGGGTCGCGGGTGGAGAACCACTCGTTTGGATCAGCGGCTACCGCGTCTGCCGAACGTCAGTGCCGGCCCGCTCCGCTGTCCGCCAGGACACGCACGGCCTCGTCGACCGCCGCGCACCGTGCGCGGCGCACGGCTTCGGAGACGGGGCGCAGTGCGTCGGTGCGAGCGGTCATGGCCGACGCGGACAGCGCGCCGCCGGGGGCGTCGGAGCTGGCCACGGACACGATCGCGGCCACCTCGGCGGCCCGTTGCAGCACCCGGAGCGCTCGCGGCGGCATCGCGTCCGGCCACGGCAGCGTGGAGTTCTCGGCCGCGAGGTCGGCGATCTCCTTGCGGACGTTCGGCCGGTGCTTGGCCACGTCCAGCGACGCCAGGGCCGCCGTCGCCTCGCGCAGCGCCGCGCCCAGGCCGTGCTCGGCCTCGCCGATCGGGATGTGCTCGAGGCCGTTGGACGACGGCAGGTCGAACACCGTCCAGCGCATCACGCCGTCGGCGACGATCTTCGGCACGAGCCCGATGTGCACGGACGGCACGACGAGCGCCTCGCCGGAGCGCAGCGCACACGTCGAGAGGGGGCCCTTGCCACCGAGACCTCTCACGTCGCCCGGTACTGGCAGCACCAGCCGGGCGGAGGTGGCGCCCGCGCGCCGCAGTGCGGCCAGCAGCAGGGCCGGGCCCACGGGGGCCTCGTCGGGACCGGGGAGGTCGAGCGCCGTGGCGGTGCCGTCGTCGTCGGCCACCACCTCGTGCTGCTCGGCCCACATGTGCAGGGCGTCGAGGACGTCGTCGGCGGCGGCTAGACCGTGCAGCCAGCCCGACGTCCACACGACCAGCGTGGCACTTGCACAGGACACCCGACGAGATTACGTGGCCCGGCCCCGGTAGCCCCACCCGGTGTGCCCGATCCGGGGCACCTACTTCGCCGGACCGATGTGCTCCTCGAGCAGCGACCGGAACGACGTCAGGTCCTCATCGGACGCGAACGCCCGGTGCGGCACGGACAGCGACGCCGCGCCCTCGTCCAGCGTCTCCAGCACGAACCCCTGCCGCGTCTCGGTCCAGCCCGGCAGTTCCTCCCAGACGATCTCCTCGCGCACGGCGTTGCCCACGGCCATCCGGAACGACCGCGCGTCGGCGCTGCCCATCACGGTCCGGCTGATCATCTCGTCGGACGTGAAGCGCCACCACACCGCGACCGGCTCCATGAAACCGATGACCAGCGCGCACAGCAGGCCGAACAACGCCACCGGCAGCGTGTCCTCGAAGCCCAGCAGCAGCACGAGGGAGAACACCGCGAGCACGAGCGCGAACCACGGCGCCCACTTGAACATCGGCACCATCGCCCGCAGGCTGGCCCGCCAGTCCGCGGGTGACGGGGCCCATCTGAAATCGACACAGTTGCTCATAACGCCTCGCATTGTGCTGCACGATGCCCGCATGCATCTGGGGGATGACGAAAAGGGAACCGTCGCGCGCCGGACCGTCCTGAAGGGCACGGCGGCCGCGCTCGCCGGGGTCGCGCTGGTGGCGGGTCAGCAGCCGGTCGCACACGCCGTGGTCCCGGACGACCCGGAACAGCGGCTGCTGCAGATCGTGCCCGGAGGCAACGGGATCATCTACACGCTCTACGCCGACGGCCGCATCAAGTGGTTCAAGCACCTGGGCCGCGACAACGGCACCTACAACTGGGCCAGCGGTGACGGCCGGGAGATCGGCAGCGGCTGGCAGATTCACACGAACGTGCTGGCGGACCAGAACGGCCAGCTCTTCGGTCTGTGCGGCGACGGCACGATGTGGTGGCACAAGTGGGTTCTCACGAACCCCGCCACCGGCGAGGGCTATTGGGCGCCCGGCACGAACAACGTCATCCACCGCGGTTTCGGCCAGTACTCCTACGTCTTCGGCGGCTGGGACGGTGTCTTCTACGCGGTGGACGCCCACGGCGACATGTACTGGTTCCGCTACGTCGCCGGTGACGGCTCGAACGGCCCTGGCGCGTGGGCCAACAACGGCGTCGGGCAGAAGATCGCGAGCGAGAAGCGCGACTACGACATGTTCTTCGCCGACATGAACGGCGTCATCTACGGCGTCCGGCACGGTGCGTCGCTGCACTGGTTCCGCTACCTCGCCGGTGACGGCACCAACGGTCCCGGCGCGTGGGCGAACAACGGCAACGGCATCCAGGTCGGTTCCGGCTTCGACTTCGGCTCGTGCGTCGAGCGGTTCACCGAGAACGGCGTCGTCTACGTCGTGTGGGTCAACAAGGACCACACCCAGGCAGACCACGAACTGCGCTGGTACAAGCTCGCCGACCACCTCACGATCGACACCTCCGGGGTGTTCTGGCCCAACGGCGACGGCGCGCTGGTCGGCACCGGCTTCAGCGTGACCAGAGGCGCGAACCTGCAGGGCTACACCAGCTGGTCGGTCGGACCTGGGCAAAGGCTCGACGTCGCGGTCTCGACGACGTTCGACCAGTTCAGCGCCAGCGTGCTGCGGCTCGCCGGGCCGATCGAGCAGGGTGGCGCGACGCAGGTCAGGGCGCCGCAGACGTATCGGGGGCAGCGGCACCTGCTCCGGTCCGGTTACCGGGCGAACGGGCCCGCCTGGCCGGCGTCGTTCTCCTTCACCGTGCCCGACGACTGGCAGTCCGGGTTCCACGTCGTGAAGCTCGAAGGCCCGCACGGCCTGAGGCAGTACATCCCGTTCGTGGTGAAGCCGAAGCAGCCGCGAGAGAAGGTGGCGCTGCTCCTGCCGTACCTGACGCACAACGCCTACAACCACTGGGGCGGCCACTTCCAGTACTCCTGGGAACCGGAGTACGGGAGGCGTCAGATCTCCACCCGGCGGCCGTTCGCGAACGCCTACGTCGAGGCTCCCGGGTTCATCGACGTCCGGTTCCACGGCGACCTGCTGCTGATGAAGTGGTTCGCGGACAACAACGTCGCCTATGACTGCTACCAGGACCTCGACCTGCACGACCCGTCGTGGCTGGCGCAGTACAAGACGCTCGTCCTCGCGACGCACCCCGAGTACTGGACGCCGGAGATGCGCACGGCGCTGGAGACCTACCTCGCCAACGGCGGCCGTGTGATCTACACGGGCGGCAACGGCATGTACGAGCGAGTCGACTACGACGCTTCCGGCGGGTTCGTGCTGCACCGCAACCAGCAGGGCCACCGCTGGCTGTGGCGCGACCAGGGACGGCCGGAGTCGCAGGTGCTCGGCGTCGCGTACGACAGCTACTCCTACATGGAGATGTACCCGTACGTCGTCACCGCCGCCCATCCGTTCCTGGAGGGCACCGGGCTCGCGGTCGGCGACCGGTTCGGCGAGACCGGGTACAACTTCGCGGCCAGCGGCTGGGAGGTCGACACCAGGGCCGGCGCGGGCCCGGAGGCACCCGGCGTCGTCCAGTTCGCTCAAGGAGAACAGGCGCACGGCGCCGAGATGTGCGTCCTGCCCAAGCCGAACGGTGGATGGGTGTTCAGCGCGAGTTCCCTGTGTTTCAACGGTGCTCTCGCCCATGACCTGAAGATGTCGCGGATTCTGCTCAACGCGGTGAACGCCGCTCAGGCCTAGGCCCTGGAGTCGCTCCACGTCGACGGGTCAGGTTCTGGTGCGTAGCGTCGTCTGCGTGACCCAGAACCTGGCCCGCACGGCGGGCGAACTGCGCGCCGCCGGGCACCTGCCGCGCGGCGTCAAGACCGAGATCAGGGAGAACCTCCTCGCGGCCCTGCGCGAAGGACGCAACCCGTGGCCCGGCATCGTCGGTTTCGACCGCACGGTGCTCCCGCAGCTCGAACGCGCGCTGCTCGCCGGCCACGACGTCGTCCTGCTCGGCGAGCGCGGGCAGGGCAAGACCCGCCTGCTGCGCGGCCTGATCTCGTTGCTCGACGAGTGGACACCCGTCATCGAGGGCTCCGAGCTGGGCGAACACCCGCTCGACCCGATCACTCCGGAGTCGAAGCGGCGTGCCGCCGAGCTCGGCGACGACCTGCCGGTGGTGTGGCGGCACCGCGGCGAGCGCTACGCGGAGAAGCTCGCGACACCCGACACGTCCGTAGGCGACCTGGTCGGCGACGTCGACCCGGTGAAGGTGGCCGAAGGGCGGTCGCTCGGTGACCCGGAGACCATCCACTACGGCATGCTCCCGCGTGCCCACCGCGGCATCATCGCCATCAACGAGCTCCCCGACCTGGCCGAACGCATCCAGGTGTCGTTGCTCAACGTCATGGAGGAGCGCGACATCCAGGTCCGCGGCTACACGCTGCGGCTGCCGCTGGACGTGCTGCTCGTGGCGACCGCAAACCCCGAGGACTACACGAACCGCGGCCGCATCATCACGCCGCTGAAGGACCGCTTCGGCGCCGAGGTGCGCACGCACTACCCGTTGGAGATCGAGGCCGAGGTCGACCTGGTGCGCCAGGAGGCGGACCTGGTCGCCGAGGTGGGCGACCACCTGCTGGAGATCATCGCCCGGTTCGTGCGGCACCTGCGCGAGTCGTCGTCGATCGACCAGCGCTCCGGTGTCTCGGCCCGGTTCGCGGTCGCGGCGGCGGAGACCGTCGCGGCGTCGGCGCTGCGCCGGTCCGCGCTGATCGGCGAGACCCCGGCCATCGCCCGCCCGGTCGACCTGGAGTCGGTGCCGGAAGTGCTGCGCGGCAAGCTCGAGTTCGAGGCGGGGGAGGAGGGCCGTGAGGAAGAGGTGCTGGTCCACCTGCTGCGCCGCTCCATCGCCGACACCGCCCGGGCCCGCTTGGCCGGGCTGAACCTGCGCGCGCTGGCCGAAGTCGTCTCGGACGGCCACCCCGTCGCCACGGGAGACCGCGTGCACGCCGGTGACCTGCTGGCCGCGTTGCCCGAGCTGCCGATCCTGCACGAGGTCGCGGCACGGCTGGGCGCGGGCCCGAAGGACCCCGTCGGCCGCATCGCCTCGGCCGTGGAGCTGGCCCTGGAGTCGCTGTACCTGACGCGCAACCTGTCGAAGGACAACTCCTCGGACGACGACCGATCCGTGTACGGCTGACCCCTTCCCGCGGCGAGCCGGGGAACTTCTTGTTTCCCGGCTCGCCGCCTGGGGGCAGCAGTGAAGGGACGGTGTCCCCTCCACGGACCTGACTTCCCGCCGGCCCGGCGGCAGTTGCCCGGGTCGATCGGCTGATTTCCTCGACGGAGGCGAACCGATGAGATACCGCTACGGACGCTGGGGCGGCGGCGCCGATCCGCTGGCGCCCCCGGTCGACCTCCGCGCGGCCGTGGACGAGCTCGGCCGCGAGGTCATGGAGGGCGCCTCGCCGTCGTCCGCCCTGCGCGAACTGCTGCGCCGCGGCGTCGACGGCACCCGCGGCCTCGACGACCTGACCTCGCGCCTGTGGCAGCGCCGTGCGTCGATCCAGCGCCGGCACCGCCTGGACGGCACGCTGACCGAGGTCAAGCAGCTGTTGGATCGCGCGGTCGAAGCCGAGCGCCGGGCGCTGTTCCCGGACCCGTCCGACGACGCGCGCTTCCGCGAGGCCCAGCTCGACGCCCTGCCGTCGGGCACCGCCGCGGCCGTGCAGGAACTCTCTTCCTACGACTGGCGTTCCGAGGAGGCGCGCGAGGCGTTCGAACAGATCCGCGACCTGCTCGGCCGCGAACTGCTGGACCAGCGCTTCCAGGGCATGAAGGAAGCGATGTCCAATGTGGACTCTCGTGACGTCGAGCGCATCCAGCGCATGCTGCAGGACCTCAACTCGCTGCTGGAGGCGCACGCGTCGGGTTCGCCGGACACGCCGCGCATGTTCGACGACTTCATGCGCAAGCACGGCGAGTTCTTCCCGGAGAAGCCCCGCAACGTCGACGAGCTGATCGACGCCCTGGCCGCCCGTTCGGCCGCCGCGCAACGCATGATGAACTCGATGACCGACGCTCAACGCGCCGAGCTGTCCGCGCTGTCCCAGCAGGCCTTCGGCGGCATCGGCTCCTCCCTGTCCACGCTGGACTCCCTGTTGCAACGCCTGCGGCCTGGCGAGGACTGGACGTCGTCCGCCCGCTTCCGCGGCCAGGACCCGCTGGGCCTGGGCGAGGGCGCGCAGGCCATGGCGGACCTGGCCGAACTCGACGCGCTGGCCGAGCAGCTCTCCCAGTCGTATCCGGGCGCCCGCCTGGAGGACATCGACTTGGAGGCGCTGGAACGCCAGCTGGGCGAGTCGGCCACCGTCGACGCCCGCCGCCTCGCGGAGCTGGAGAAGGCACTGCGTTCGCAGAACATCGTGGAACGCGCCCCCGACGGTTCCCTGAAGCTGACGCCGAAAGCGTTGCGGCGCCTCGGCGAAACGGCCCTGCGCGGCGTCGTGGACCAGCTGCGTTCGTCGCAGGGCTCCCGCGAGACCACCTCGGCCGGTGCCGCGGGCGAACTGATCGGCTCGACCCGCCCGTGGCAGTTCGGCGACACCGAACCCTGGGACGTGCCACGAACCCTGCGCAACTCCGTGCTGCGGTCCGGCAAGATGTCCATGGACGTCGTGGACCTCGAAGTGTCCGAGACCGAACACCGCACCCGTGCGGCCGTCGCGTTGTGCGTCGACACCTCCTGGTCGATGGTGCAGGACGGCCGTTGGGTGCCGATGAAACGCACGGCGTTGGCGTTGCACCACCTCGTGCGCACCCGTTTCCGGACGGATGCTCTTCAGCTGGTGACGTTCGGGCGTTATGCCGAGGCCGTGGACATCGGACAGCTGACGGCTCTGGAAGGTGTGTGGGAGCAGGGCACGAACCTGCACCACGCCCTGTTGCTGGCCGGGCGCCACGTCCGGCGCCATCCCGACGCGCAACCCGTGGTGCTGGTCGTGACCGACGGCGAACCCACCGCCCACCTCGAACCCGAGGGTGACGCGGAGTTCAACTACCCGCCGCTGCCCCGGACCCTCGCCAAGACCCTGAACGAGGTCGACGCGCTGGCCCGGCTCGGCGCGACGATCTCGGTGTTCAAGCTGGGCGACGACCCGCGGCTGGCCGCGTTCGTCGACATCGTGGCCCGGCGGGGTGGCGGGCGAGTGGTGTCGGCGGACGAGGAAGGCCTCGGCGCGGCCGTGGTCAGCGACTACCTGAAGTCCCGGCGCCGGCGGCGGTGATGCGCCGGTACCTCCTCGCGGTCGTGCTGAGCGGCGTGCCGTCCACCGTGCACGCGCTGGTGACGGGCGACGACGTGTTGCGCGCCACCAGGGCTGCCGGGTCGTTGGCCGGCGGTGGGGTGCGTGAAGGCGTGGCGGTGCACCTCGCCGTGTCAGCGTTCTGGACGGTCGTGCTGACGCGGCTTCGAGTGCGGGGTGCCGTAGCTGGTGCCGTGGCCGGGTTACTGATCGCCGCCCTCGACCTGGAGGTCGTCGGGCGCCACAACGCGCAGATCCGCGCTCTGCCGCGGGTTCCGCAGTGGCTGGACCACGTGGCGTTCGGCGTGCTCGTCGCTCAGAGGTCGTAGAGCGCTGCCAGGCGGGGGAGACGAGGGGCCATTTCGGCGCTGTCGTCGAAGTCGAAGTCCCACTCCGGATCGAGGTCGGGGTAGCGGATGCGGAAAGCGTCCTGCGGCAGCTGCATGCCCGTCGCCTTCAGGTGGGCGTTCCACGCGATCGACAGGGCCTCCTGGCACTCGAACTCCTCGCCGGACTCGGCGGCCGCCACCACCGCGGGTAAGGCCGCCAGCGAGTCGGGGTCGGCCAGGACGGCCGTGTAGACCTCCTCTCCCTGGGTGACCAGCCAGCCGCGGAAGTAGTCGAAGCCGTCGTCCGAGCAGCCGCCGTTGATCACGTAGGCCGCCGCCCACAGCGGGTTCTGGTACGAGGTGGTCAGCACCTCCCACAGGACCTGCTGGGTCGCGACGATCTCGGCGGGCGGCCGCTCGGCGAGCAGGGTGGTGGCCGCGGCCGCCACGGCGTCGCCGTCGGACGGGTCGGCCACGCTCGCCCTGGCGTCGGCGATGAGCTTCCAGAAGTTGTTCGGATCCACGTCGCTGAGCATGGCAGGGAGGTCTGACAATTTTTGGCGCCTGACTTACGAGCCGGGAGGTTCTAGGTTGTAGACATGATCAGGACTCTGTTTCGCTCGCTCGAGGCCGTGCACGGAATGATCTACTTCGCCCCGGAGGCCGACTCGCGGTACGCGAGCGCCGGTCTCGACCGGCCCGGCGGCTACTTCGCGTCCCGGGCGGCGGCGCTGGGGGCGGTCGGGGCCGAGGTCGTGATCGCGACGTTCTACAACTTCAACCCCGCGATCGTGCGGGCGCGCATCCCGCAGGCGTGGGAGACGGTCTCGCCGGAGCGCATGCTCGAACTGCGGTGGGAGGCGGCGGACGAGGCTCTCAAGAAGGTCCTGCCGGACGACCTCAAGGAGATCAACGAGCTGGCGAAGCGGGCTGCCGAGCGGTCCAAGGAGATGCCGCACGGCCGCACGTTGTTCGCCGCGCACGCCGCCCTGCCGTGGCCGGACGAACCCCGCCTGCAGCTGTTCCACGCCCAGACGCTGCTGCGCGAGTTCCGCGGCGACGGGCACCTCGCGGCCCTGCTCCGGCACAACGTCACCGGCATCGAGGCGCTTGTGCTGCACGCCGCGACCGGTGAGGTTCCGGCTGAAGCGCTGCGCAAGACGCGTGCGTGGTCCGAGGAGCAGTGGGCGGCCACGCTGGAGGACCTGCGGAAGCGCGGGCTCGTCGGCGAGGACCAGCTGCTCACGGAGAAGGGGCGCGAGCTGCGGCAGGGCATCGAGGACGACACGGACCACATGGCCGCTGCGGCCTACGACGTCCTCTCCGACCAGGAGAAGCAGCGGTTCGTCGAACTGGCCTCGCCGCTGAGCAAGGCCGTCGTCGAGGCCGGGATGGTTCCCGGCCGCCGCTAGTCCTCGTCCGTGTCGGTGCCGTCCCGTTCGGTCGACGCGAGCGCCTTCTCGGTGACCTCGTCCTTGCCCGCCCGGTGCTTGCCGGGATGGGTCAGCGAGAAGTGCGCCTCGTCGCGCATCCGCTCCACCATGTGCGGGTAGTGCAGCTCGAACGCCGGACGCTCCGAGCGGATCCGCGGCAGCTCCGTGAAGTTGTGCCGCGGCGGGGGTGAGGTCGTGGCCCACTCCAGCGAGTTGCCGTAGCCCCACGGGTCGTCCTGCGGGGCCGGGTCGCCGTAGCGGTAGGACCGGAAGACGTTCCACACGAACGGGAGCACGGACGCGCCGAGCAGGAACGCGCCGATCGTGGAGAGCGTGTTGAGGAACGTGAAGCCGTCGGAGGGCAGGTAGTCGGCGTAACGGCGTGGCATGCCCTCGTTGCCCAGCCAGTGCTGCACGAGGAACGTGCCGTGGAAGCCGAAGAACGTCGTCCAGAAGTGCAGCTTGCCCAGCGGCTCGTCCAGCATCCGGCCGGTCATCTTCGGGAACCAGAAGTAGAGGCCAGCGTACGTGGCGAACACGATCGTGCCGAACAGCACGTAGTGGAAGTGCGCCACCACGAAGTACGTGTCGGACACGTGGAAGTCGACGGCCGGTGAGGCGAGCAGGATGCCCGTCAGGCCACCGAAGAGGAACGTCACGAGGAAGCCGATCGAGAACAGCATCGGCGTCTCGAACGTCAGCTGCCCCTTCCACATCGTGCCGATCCAGTTGAAGAACTTGATGCCCGTCGGCACCGCGATGAGGAACGTCATCAGCGCGAAGAACGGCAGCAGCACCGCGCCCGTCGCGTACATGTGGTGCGCCCACACGGCCACGGACAGCATCGCGATCGCGAGGGTCGCGAACACCAGGCCCTTGTAGCCGAACAGCGGTTTGCGGCTGAACACGGGGAAGATCTCCGTCACGATCCCGAAGAACGGCAACGCGACGATGTACACCTCGGGATGGCCGAAGAACCAGAACAGGTGCTGCCACAGGATCACGCCGCCGTTGGCGGGGTCGAACACGTGCGCCCCGAGGTGCCGGTCCGCCGCCAGGCCCATCAAAGCGGCCGTGAGGATCGGGAACGCCAGCAGGATCAGCACGGCCGTCACCAGGATGTTCCAGGTGAAGACCGGCATCCGGAACATCGTCATGCCCGGCGCCCGCAGGCACACGACCGTGGTGATCATGTTGACCGCGCCGAGGATCGTGCCCAGACCGGACACCGCCAGACCCATGATCCACAGGTCCGCGCCGACACCCGGCGAGTGCACGGCGGAGGACAACGGGGTGTAGGCGAACCAGCCGAAGTCCGCCGCACCACCAGGCGTCAGGAACCCCGAGACGGTGATGATGGCCCCGAACAGGTACAGCCAGTACGAGAAGGCGTTCAGGCGCGGGAACGCGACGTCCGGCGAGCCGATCTGCAGCGGCAGGATGAAGTTCGCGAACCCGAACAGGATCGGCGTCGCGTACAGCAGCAGCATGATCGTGCCGTGCATGGTGAACAGCTGGTTGTACTGCTCGTTCGACAGGAACTGCAGCCCCGGCCGCCCCAGCTCGGCGCGCATCAGCAACGCCATCACGCCGCCGATCATGAAGAACACGAACGACGTGGTCAGGTACATGATCCCGATCTGCTTGGGATCTGTGGTCTTGAACAGCTGGAGGAAGTACGAGCCCTTGGGTCGTGCGCGCGCCGCCCCCGGATGGGGGACTACGGGCGTTGGCTTGATCGTGGTCATCGCGCCTCCTCCGTGCCAGAGGTGAATCGTCCTCCCGGTCAGACCGAGGGGCAATCCGCGACGAGCACCGCACTGGTCACCGGGACCACCGGAGCGCCCACCGAAATGCCGCTGACCTGCACGTAGTAGGCGCCGGGGGTCAATTCACCGAATCTGATCGACATCCTCTCGGAGATCGCCGGACTGCGCGATTCGACCTGTTTGCCGTTCTCGTCGAGCACCGCCACCTTCAGCGCCCGTGCCGGTGTGTCCTTCAGTTCGACGGTGACCTCCAGGTCCTCCCCGGCCAGGGCCAGGTCCGGCACGCTGACCTGCGGCTCGGTCGAGGTCACGTTGCGCGGGACGATCGGCTTCGCGGTCAGGAACGACTCCACGGCGTCCAGTACGGCGGCGTTGTCCTGCAACGACGTGTGCTGCTCCGTCACGCGGTGCAGCGTGTTCGAGTCCAACGCCAGGCCACGGCGTGCGGCACCGAGCATCGGCACGGTCGAGTCGCCGTACAGCTCGTCGCCCTCGTACGTGCGATAACAGGTGACTTTGCCGTCGGCGATACGCGCAGTGGTGGCCGTCGGCTGCTTACCGCCGAGGATCGCGTACGTCCGATCGGCGAACGAGTCGGTCAACGCGCCGTGGAACGCCATCGCGTCCGTGACCATCTTCGTGTCGAGCTCGGGCAACGACACCTCAGTGGTCTTGATGAGGCCACCAGAGGACTCGATGCACGCGTACTCGGGCAGCAGCTGGTGCAGCGACGGCATCGACCGCGCGAACTCCGTCAGGTCGATCGCCAGCGGCCCGAGCTCCTTGCGCACGCCGTTGACCAGCTGGTCCAGCGCCGCGGTCGCCCCGCGGTACGGCGTGCCCATCGTGATCAGCTTCGCGGTCCGCTCCGCCATCCCGCACTGCTCGATGCACCACCGCGCGACCAGCCCACCCATCGAGTGGCAGACGAAGCTCACCTTGGCGTCAGGCCCGATCCGGTCCAGCGCCTCGTCCACCCGCCGGGCCAGCAACGCGCCGTTGTAGCGGTTCGACAGCCGCCAGTCGTAGGCGAAAAGCAACAGGTTGCCCTTCTCGACGGTGTAGCCGAGCGAGTTCATCCGCCTGGTCACCCGGTCGTAGCCCTTCAGCGGCGTCCAGATGCCGGGGATGACGTGCAGGTCCGCCATCAGCCCCACGGGCTCGACGCCGTCGCCGGGGTGCTCGTCGCCGATGCCCTCCGGGAGCTTGAGCTTCTTCAGGCCGCGGCCGAGCGTCAGCACCGCGCGCAACGCGGCCTTGCCCGACACCTCCCACACCATGCCGTCCTCGTTGCGCAGCGTGCTGCCGAGAATTCCGGGCAGGACCACCACCAGATCGGTCATTTAGGACTCCTCGGCGAGCGTGCGGATGAGGGAGAGCAACGCGAAGTTCGCGGGCACCAGGTACGTCAGCTCGTGGATCCACGCCAGCCGCTGGCTGTGCGCGGGCAACGCCAGCCGCGAGTCTCCGGCCCGAGCGCGCGCGACCGCCTTGTACAGCGCTGCCAACGCGTGCGGCTCCAACGCCGTCACGGCCTGGGTCAGCGCCTGAGGTGACGCATGAGCTGCGAGCCCGCGCAGGACGTCGGTCACGCGCACAGGGTCTTCCACGGCGTCCAGCACGAGGTCGAGCACATCGGCGTCCTCGTCCGCGAGCAGCAGCAACGCGTGCACGGGCCGGTTGTCGCGGACGTTCTTCAGCACTTCCTTGTCCAGCAACTCCTCCCGGCGCGTCGCGAGCAGTTCACGCCGGCGTGCGGGTGTGGCGTCCACGAACTCGTCCGCGAGACTCGCGAGCAGCCACGGCCGATAGGCGAGCACGACGCCCTGCTGCTGCGCGGTCACCCGGCGTGCCTGGATGACCTGCGCCTCGATCAGGCTCGTCCCGTACAACGCCTCCGTGACGGCGACGTCCGCGTCCGTGGACAACAACTCGGGATGGCGGAGCAGGATGTCGCGCTCCTCCAGGTACGAGCGCGCGAACACCCACGACCGCGCGGTCCGCAGCAGCGTCCGGTCGACCGACAGCCAGTCCGGCGTGGTGTCCCACGGCCACGGCCCGGAGTCGTAGTGGCGGCGGGCGATGTCGTGCACGTCGTGGATCGCCTGCCGCGACTGGCCGACGTGCGTGAGCGCCTGGCACAGCCACTTCGCCGCCGCCGGATCACCGGCCCTCGTGGCCGCCGCCCGCAGCATCAGCAGCGTGGCGAGGTGCGGGCCGACGAACCGCGCGGTCACCCGTTCCCAGGTCTCGTCGACGATCTCCGGCTGCTTCAGGCCCGCGCAGAGCGTGTCGAGCGTGAACAACGCCGCCGACAACGTCGACAGCCGGTCGGTGTTCTCCGGCAGCAGGCACACCTCGACGGTGCGCAGGCCGGTGACCAGCGCCTCGCGGGGCTTGTCCGCGTCGCGCTGGCGGCGCATCAGGTTGTGCAGCGCCTGGCCGTGCACGGGCAGGCCGTCGGCGAGGTCGGCGGCCTGCCGGGCGGCGTCCAGGGCCGCGTCGGTGCGGCCGACCATGCTGTACGCGACGCTCAGGCTCAGCGCGGCGTCGGCGAGCTGGGGCCGGAACGCGGCGTGCCGGCCGAGGGTGCCGCTGATGTCCGCGGCCTGCTGCGTCATGCTGCCGGCGTCGGACAGCCTGCCCAGCGCCAGGTAGTCGCGGCTCAGTTCGACCAGCGCGCTGACCAGGTCCGCGAGGAACACCGGATTCGTCTGCGCGAGCGAGTAGTACAGCTCGACGGCCTGCTTCGACCGTTGCATCGCCTCGTAGCGCAGACCGGAGTCACTGCACCGTGCGGCGAGACACGTGATCGCGCGCGCAAGCGGTGCGTCGGTCTCCACGGCCGCAACGGCGTCACGAGCCGTGGACAGTGCGTCCCGCCTGCGCCCGAGCATCGCGTAAACCTCGCTCAGGTCCACCAGCGCGCCGCTGAGGTGTGCCGCGTACGTCGGGTTGTCGCCGCCGTGCGTCGTCGTCTTCGCGATGCGTTGCGCAAGCCGTTTGTGCGTAAGGCTTTCCGCCGTCGTCGGAGTCGACGCCACCAGCTCGCGGTACCGCACGGCAGCCTCTTCCGCGGGCGCCACGGCCTGCTGCAGACGTCCTGCCTCACGGAACCGGCGGCCCAGCTTGTTCAGCACGAAAGCCAAGTCCGCCAGGTACATCCGCAGCGTCGGCACCAGCGCGCGGAAGTGTTCGGCGGCCTCTTCGAGAGGCGGGATGGCCTCGTCGCCGCGACCCCAGTGCATCAGCTCGTTCGCCGCCGTCGTGGCCGCGAGTGCGATGTCCGGCAACAACATCCGGTTCATCACCGCGAGCGCGCGCAACCCGTCCAACGCCCGAGTGCCCGCGTGCCCGCAGTGCCGCCAGGCGTACTTCCACAGGTAACCCGGCACGTTCGGCGGGACCCCGGCCTCCATGCGCTGCCGGTACAGCTCGATCAGCGCGCAGGCCACCTTCTCCGCGTCCGGCGCGAACACCTCGTCGCGGCTCGGCGCGAACGGCGGCCGAAGGTGGTCGGCGAACGTCTGGTGCGTCAGCTTGAAGACCGCCGTGCCCTCCTCACCGTCCTGCACGACGTGACGGCCCAGTTCGGTGAGCACTGCGGTGATGTCCTCACGCGTGAACTCCTCACCGGACAACGCCTGCGCGACCGCCCTCCACTCGGCCTCGGGGAACCCCGCGCCGTAGCTCCACGTCAGCGCCGTCAGCAGCGCACGCGCCGCGGGCACCTTCGCGAGCTCACGGTCGAACGCCGCGTCCAGTGAAAGCTTCAGATCGGCGCCGCCGTCGGCGAGCACCTGGTCGGTGATCATCCACGCGGTCAGGAACGGCAGCTTCGCCAGTTCGTCCACAGTGGACTGCGCCGCGCCGGGGCCCAGCCGTGCCACGACGTACTCGCGGACGTCGGTCTCGCTGTCCGCGTCGTCCAGGTCCAGCACCTCGACCGGCGACAGCTCGGTCAGCAGGGGAGCACCGCCCGCGACCCGGTGCGCCTGCCGCGTCGAGACGATCACGACGGCGTGGCTCGCGAGCTTGGTCAGCAGCGAGGTGGCGATCGAGAACGACTCACCGCGTGCCTCGTCCAGGCCGTCGACCACCAGCACCGGCGGCGAGGCCAGCGCGCTGATGACACCGACCAGTTCGGCGGCGCCCCGGCGCGGGCCGTCGGGAGCGGGGACCAGGCCCGCGGCGACGAGCTGGCGGCTGAGCAGGTCGGCCACGCGGTCGGCGTCCATCGCGCGGGCGTGCACGGCCGCGTCGACCGAGCAAGGACCGGGGTCGGCGTGCCGGAACGACGGCCCGGTGCTCAGCAGCAGGTCGCGCTCCGCCGGGTTGGACAGGCTGACGACCCGGCCGACGACCGCGGACTTGCCGGTGCCCGGCGACCCGGTGACCACCCGCAGACCGGCCGACTCGGACTTCACCCAGCTCACGACCTTGTCGACCTGGGCGGTGCGGCCGGTGAACCACGAACGGCCGGACGTGGAGTCACCACCGCGTGCCGCGAGCAGGAGGTGCTTCACGACCGTGTTCGCGGCGTAGAGAGGGTTCGGCAGCATCGGCTGCGAGGACCCGTACTGCATGAAGCGCGGCCGTTGGACGTCGCTGTCCCACGCGTTCAGCAACGCCGTGCCGACGGCACCACCGTCGACCAACGCGATGCGATCGCTCCACCGCCGTGCGTCCTCATCGGCCGTGGGACCGGCACGCAGCAGCTTGCGCAGCTTCCCGCCGAACAGGCCGTCCCTGGCCGTTTCGACGCTCGAACACGACACCAGCACGCCCGCCCAGTGCACCTGGCCCGCCAGCAGCTCCTCCTGGACGGCGGCGACCGTGCGGACGGCCTCGTCGAGCTGGGCGCCCGAGTAGCAGGCGTCGACGATGATGAGCACCTGATGCGCGCCCGACGCGGCGCACCACAACGCGAACTCATGCAGCATGACGCCGTCGACCAC
The DNA here is from genome assembly GCF_024648825.1 of Lentzea californiensis. Taxonomy (GTDB): domain Bacteria; phylum Actinomycetota; class Actinomycetes; order Mycobacteriales; family Pseudonocardiaceae; genus Lentzea; species Lentzea californiensis. The sequence continues at coordinate 157,432 of NZ_JANBBE010000007.1, read as the reverse complement.
GCCGTCGTTGTCCCTGGCCAGGAGCCTGAGGTTGCCCGCGACGGGGATCGCGTGCCCGCTCCACAACGCGACCAGCGCCCCGCCGTCCTGGGGTTGCTGGCGCAGCGCCTTCATGTGCGCGCGGATCTCGGCCTCGGTCGGATCCGCCAGCGGCTCGCCCTCGTAGCCCTTGAGCAGCGCATGCAGCTCCCGCACGTCGCTCACGGCGTGCTGCAGCGGCTGCACCAGCTCGTAGGAGCCGACGCCGATGCCGACGAACCTGCCTCTGACCCGATCCTGCATTGCCACTACCCCCTGTCCACACGTCGTTCTGGGGGAGTGCTCGTTAGCCGGGGTAACTCACATGGCCTACTGCTCCGGCGAATCCTTCGGCAGCTCCAGGTTCGTGTTCTTCTCCAGGAACCTCAGGAGCTCCACGGGGAACGGCAGCACCAGCGTCGAGTTCTTCTCCGCGGCCACCTCCACGATGGTCTGCAGCAACCGCAGCTGGAGCGCGCCGGGCGTGGCCTCCATGGTCCCGGCGGCTTCAGAGAGCTTCTTGGACGCCTGCAGCTCGCCGTCCGCGGTGATGATCCGGGCGCGGCGTTCCCGTTCGGCCTCGGCCTGCCGCGACATCGAGCGCTTCATGCTCTCCGGCAGCGCCACGTCCTTGATCTCGACGCGGTCGATGTCGACGCCCCACTGCAGCGCGGGCGTGTCGATCATCAGCTCCAGGCCCTGGTTGAGCCGCTCGCGGTTGGACAGCAGGTCGTCGAGCTCGCTCTTGCCGATGATCGACCTGAGCGAGGCCTGCGCGACCTGCTGCATCGCGAACCGGTAGTCCTCGATGCTGATGACTGCCTTCGCCGCGTCCTGCACCTTGAAGTACACGACCGCGTCCACGCGCACCGTGACGTTGTCGCGCGTGATGCCGTCCTGCGCCGGAATGGGCAGGGTGACGATCTGCAGGTTGACCTTCCGGAGCTGGTCGACCCCGGGGATCAGCATCGTCAGCCCCGGCCCGCGCACGCCCTCGCGGAGCTTGCCGAACCGGAACACCAGCCCCTGTTCGAACTGTTTGATCACTCGGGCGCTCATGGCGAGGCCGAGGCCTCCGAGCACGACGATCCCACCGAGAACTTCGAAGATGATCACGAGACCCCGCCTTTCAGCGGCGAATGCCCTGTCGTCCAACGGTACGCCTGGGGTGCGTCGGCGAACGTCCTGGCTTTTCGCCCGAACGAGCCAGGGCGTGGTCGTCCCGACACGCGGAAATCACGCTCCGCCCGGTGGCACGCGTTAGTGTCGGATGCATGCAGACCTGGTCATCGATTCCTGTGCCACGGGTTCCGGGGGACCCCCGCCCGCTGAGGCTGTTCGACACGGCTACAGGCGAAGTGCGTCCGACGGCTCCAGGAGACACCGCCAGGTTGTACGTCTGCGGCATCACGCCGTACGACGCGACTCACCTAGGCCACGCCGCCACCTATCTGGCGTTCGACCTCGTGCACCGCGTGTGGCTCGACAACGGCCACAACGTGCACTACGTCCAGAACGTCACCGACGTCGACGACCCGCTCCTGGAGCGGGCGCTGCGCGACAAGGACGACTGGGAGGTGCTCGCCATGCGCGAGACCGCCCTGTTCCGGGAGGACATGGAGGCGTTGCGCGTCCTGCCGCCGCAGGACTACGTCGGCGTCGTCGAGGCGGTCCCGGAGATCGTCGAGGTGGTCGCGAAGCTGCTCGCCGACGGCCACGCCTACCGCGCGGACGACTCCGAGTACCCGGACATCTACTTCGAGCACAACGCCACCGGCCGGTTCGGCTATGAGTCGAACTACTCCTCCGAGGAGATGCTCCGGCTCTTCGCCGAACGAGGCGGCGACCCGGACCGCCCCGGCAAGCGCCACCCGCTCGACGCCCTGCTGTGGCGCATGAAGCGCCCCGGCGAGCCCGCGTGGCCGTCCGAACTGGGCGAGGGCCGCCCCGGCTGGCACATCGAGTGCAGCGCCATCGCCCACAACCGCCTCGGCGCCGGCTTCGACGTCCAGGGCGGCGGCTCCGATCTGATCTTCCCGCACCACGAGTACTCCGCGGCCCACGCCGAGGCCCAGACCGGCCAGCACCCGTTCGCCCGCCACTACGTGCACGCGGGCATGATCGGCCTCGACGGCGAGAAGATGTCGAAGTCGCGCGGCAACCTGGTCTTCGTCTCGAAGCTGCGGTCGCAGAAGGTGGACCCGAACGGCGTCCGCCTGGCGCTGCTCGCGGGTCACTACCGAGCCGACCGCCCTTGGACCCAGTCGCTGCTGGACGAGGCACTGACCCGGCTGGACAAGTGGCGCCGCGCCGCGGACCTCGACACCGGACCGTCCGCTGTGGACACCGTGACTCGGTTGCGGGACCACCTGGGCAACGACCTCGACACGCCTCGCGCGCTGGCCGCCGTTGACGCCTGGGCCGACGAGGCGTTGACGCACGGCGGGTCGGACAGGCACGGGCCGTCGCAGATCCGTGACGCGGTGGACGCGCTTCTGGGCGTGGACCTCTAACCGGCAGGCCATCCGGTGGCGGCCCTAGGTTCAAGGGCCGTCACCAGCGCCTGCTGCACACCGCTGAACGCCGTGGCGCTGATGGTGGTCGAGCGGTTCCACGTCAAGTGCAGCCCTCGCAACTGTGCGAACGTGATGAGCCAGTCGTCGACCTCGTCGAACCCGAGCAACCACGGAGTGGGCTCCGCGCACCGCTTCCGCACGCGCCACGCGGGCTCGGGGTCGGTCAGCACGTTCCGGTGACGTTCCCAGAAGGCGTCCGCCTCGGCAGCAGACCTGGACGAGTCGGGGAACATCTGCCGAATCAGGGCTTCGGCGGTGGGAGCACGCCAGAACCGCCTCCTGCGCTCACGCGGTAGCACGCCGTCCTCGAGCAGGTCGAGCAGTTCGGCCAGCACAGGCAACGCGGACGCGACGAACGCGTCCGACGCGCGGACGAGCAGGCCGTCGCCCATCGAGACCACGACGAAGCCGTCCTCCTCCACCTCATGCCTTCCCGAACGTCGTGTGCAGGCCGAACCTGATCAGGTCCAGCGCGGTCGTCTCGGCCTCGTCACGGCTTTCGTACTCGCCGACCACCGCACGCCCGTCCCGGTGGACCTCGGTGGTCTTCTCCCGCGCGACCGCATCGCTCGCACCACACACCTTGCGCATCAGGTGGTGAACGACCGCGAACACGTTGTGGTCGTCGTTGTGCACGACGACCTGCCATCTCTCGCCCGAAATCACCGGCAGAGTATGAGGCAGCACCACAATGGACTCGTGACGGGGTTTTCGCTGCTGCGGTTGCATGCTGTCGGGGCCAGGACGTGGAACCGCCCCCGAGGCGGAAGCACCGGGGGCGGTTCGTTCAGCGAGCAGGAGCTCAGACGTCGAGCGTCCAGTTGTTCAACGTGCCGGTGTCCAGGGACGCCGCGTCGCGCACGCGCAGCGTCCAGGTGCCGTTGGCGGCCTCACCAGAGAGGTTCTTGGTGTAGGTCTCGTTGATGTTGTCGGCCGAGCCGCCGCTGCGGTTGTGCAGGTTGACGACGGTGCCGTCCGGTGCGACCAGGTCGACCACGAGGTCGCCCTTGTAGGTGTGGGTGATCGAGACCTTGATCGACGCGGTGGCCGACGCGTTGCCCGCGCAGCCGGAGACGACGATCGTGCTGGTCACGGTGGTGTTGTCGGGGATGGCGACCGGGGTGGAGTTGGTCTTGGCGTCACAGCTGCCGCCGACCGCGTTGACCACCCAGGAGAACGTGGCCGTGCCGGTCTTGTTCGCCGCGTCGGTCACCGTCGCGGTCACCGAGTAGGTGCCCGCGGTGGTCGGGGTGCCGGAGATCGCGCCGGAGGCGTTCGCCGACAGACCGGCCGGGAGACCGGAGACGGACCACGTGTACGGCGCGGTGCCGCCCGAGGCCGAGAGCTGCAACGACGCCGGCGTGCCGACCGTGGAGGTCTGCGTGCCGGGGTTCGTCACCGCGGGGTTGCCCGAGGGGGCCCCGAAGAGCGAGTACAGCAGCTTGTTCGGCGTGTTGGCGCCGACGTTGGTGATCTTGTTGGGCGTGGAGGCGGCGTTGATGCCGTTCCACACGGCGGCGGGGGAGTCGGTGGGGTGCGTGGCGAGCCACAGGGCTGCCGCGCCCGCGACGTGCGGGGTGGCCATCGACGTGCCGGAGATGTTGTTCGTGGCGGTGTCGTTGGTGTTCCACGCCGACACGATGTTCGAGCCCGGAGCGTAGATGTCCGTGCAGGAGCCGTAGTTCGAGAACGACGAACGTGCGTCGGTGTTCGTCGAGGAGTTGACCGTGATGGCCTCGGTGACGCGTGCCGGCGAGGTGCTGCAGGCATCGGTGTTCGAGTTGCCGGACGCGATCGCGTAGGTCACGCCGGACGCGATGGAACGGCGCACCGCCGCGTCCAGGGTGGCGTCCGCGCCGCCGCCGAGCGACATGTTGGCGACAGCGGGCTTGACCGCGTTCGCCGTCACCCAGTCGATACCACCGACGACACCGGCGGTCGTGCCGGAACCGCCACAGGTCAGCACCTTGACGGCGACGATCTTGGCGGCCTTCGCGAGGCCGTACTGCGAGCCCGCGATGGTGCCGGCGACGTGCGTGCCGTGACCGTTGCAGTCGCTGTTGTTGCCGTCACCGGAGGTGTTGGTGCCCCACGTCGCACGGCCACCGAACGTGGAGTGCGTCGTGCGCACACCGGTGTCGATGACGTACGCCGTCACGTTGGACGCCGTGGTGTCGTACTGGTAGCTGTTGCTCAGCGGCAGGTCTCGCTGGTCGACGCGGTCCAGGCCCCACGACGGCGGGTTCTGCTGGACGTCGAGCGCGTGCACCTCGGCGTCCTGCTGGACGAACGCGACCTTCGGGTCCGCGGCGAGGCGGGCGGCCTGCTGGGCCGTCATCTTCACCGAGAAGCCGTTGAGCGCGTGCTGCCAGACCTGGCCGACCTGGCCGCCGTACTTGCTCGCCAAGCCCGGTGCGGCGGCCCTCGACGCCGTGTCGGCCTTCAGCGAGACGATGTAGCTGTCCTTCACGACATCGGCGCGGTCCGCGCCGAGAATCGTCCCCACGTTTTCTTGAGCTGACGCAGCCGGGACCACAGCGGCGGCCAAACACATGGCGGCAGCGGCTGTGAGTCCGGCACCCAAGACTCTTCGCATGGCAGGGTTCTCCCTCGTGCAGGGAACAGGGTGTCCAGCACGCTAGCCCTAAACCGCAGGTCAGAGGGATACGCCGGTCGTTGCGAACTGTTGACAGATTTGACTTTGCGTGTCAAAGCGAATGGTCGCTCTGCGTCACGGAAATAGGCTGAGAGAACGCATTTGGATTCCCTATACCAACCCGAACGCCGCGAGGTCCACCCCTCGAACGACCCTACCGGCCGGTAGACATGCCGAAGTAGCGTCGCCCAGACGGAGGAACGAACTGATCGGGCAGTTCGCCGCCTGGGGACGCCATTCATCCGGTGTCGTACGAGCTGTGTTGCAGCACAGCTGATCTCCTCATCGCGGTTGCCCGGTCCGGCGTTACACCGGCCCTGCACAAACCGAAGACCAAGGAGAATTGCCTATGAAGCGCATGGCTGTCGCAGCTGTGGCCGTGTTGGCGGGCGCTCTCGCGACGACGGTCTCCCCTGCCGCCGTCGCCGCCGAGGGACCCTCCGCCGGCCTGCTCGCCGCGATGCAGCGCGACCTCGGGCTCGACGCCACGCAGGCGGCGGAGAGGCTGCGCCAGGAGAGCGCGGCCACGGTCCTGCAGCGAGTCGCGGAAGGGTTCGCCGGCGAGAGCTACGGCGGCGCGTGGTTCGACGCGTCCATCGGCAAGCTCGTCGTGGGCGTGACCGACGAGGCCAAGACCGACCGGCTCCGCAAGCTCGGCGCGGAGCCCCGCACGGTCGCGCACAAGGCGAGCGACCTCGACGCGGCCAAGGCGAAGCTCGACGCGTCGCCGGCTCCGGCCGAGGTCACCGGCTGGTACGTCGACACCAGGGCGAACGCGGTCACGATCACCGTCAAGCGAGGTCAGGCCCAGGCGGCGCAGGCCCTGGTGGAGAAGGCGGGCGCGGTCGCGAAGGTCGTCGAGACCGACGAGGCGCCGCGGCTGTTCAAGGACACCCGCGGTGGCGACGCCTACTACATCAACAACGCCGGACGCTGCTCCGTCGGCTTCGCGGTCGCGGGCGGCTTCGTCACCGCCGGGCACTGCGGTTCGCCCGGCGACACGGTGACCGGCGTCGACAAGACGGCGATGGGCGCGTTCGAGAAGTCGTCCTTCCCGGGCAACGACTACGCGTTCGTCAAGACCAACTCGTCGTGGACGTCGACGGCCAAGGTGAACCACTACGGCGGCGCGGACGTGATCGTCTCCGGTCACACCGAGTCCGCCGTCGGCGCCTCGATCTGCCGTTCCGGCTCGACCACGGGCTGGCACTGCGGCGAGGTCCAGGCCAAGAGCCAGACCGTGAACTACCAGGAGGGCTCGGTCAGCGGCCTCACGCGCACGAACGTGTGCGCGGAGCCCGGTGACTCGGGTGGCTCGTGGGTCAGCGGCACGCAGGCGCAGGGCGTCACCTCGGGTGGCTCCGGCAACTGCACCAGCGGCGGCACGACCTACTACCAGCCGGTCAACGAGATCCTCGAGACCTACGGTCTGACGCTCACCACGGGCTGATCACCTGAAGTGAACGAAACGGAGGCGGCATCACCCGAACGGGTGGTGCCGCCTCTCGTTGCAGGAAGCAGGAATCAACGGTAAGCCGTTAGCCCTGGCGCTCTTGCATCCACTTTTCGCGGTGCACGCGCCACCGGTCCAGCATCGAGCCGAGCTCGCCGTGCACGAAGCGGAAGAACTCGCGCGTCTCGTCCAGCCGGATCCCCGCCTCGGAGTCCGCGCCGAGCGCCTCGACGCCCTCGCCGAGCACCTCGTCGATCATGCCGAGCATCTGGTCCTTGCGGAACGTCGCCTCGAACCAGACGTTGTCGCGCATCCGGTAGACGTCGCGGCGCGATCCGGGCTCGCGCTCGCGGCTGACGATCTGGACGGTGCTCAGGTAGCGCACCGCGCCCGACACCGCCGCGGGGGAGATCTGCAGCAGGTCGGAGATCTCGGCCGCGGTGAGCCGGCCGGAGTCCGTCGTCAGCAGGGCCGCGAGGATGCGAGCCGGCATGCGGGGCACGCCGGTGTCCGCCAGGATCCCGCCGAACCGTTCGACGAACTGGCTCACCGCCTGCGTGTCACGCTCCGTAGCACTCGTCACGGCGGCATCATCCCTTTCGTCAGTCGATCGAGCAAAATTTACACGCTTCACGAAGTTGTGAAAGAAGCGTAGCTTACCCGCCATGACATCTGCGATATCCGTGTCGGGCCTGGTGAAGACCTTCGGCCCGACGCGCGCGCTGGACGACCTGAACCTGGACGTCCACACCGGCGAGGTGCACGGCTTCCTGGGCCCGAACGGCGCCGGCAAGTCGACGGCGATCCGGGTCCTCCTCGGCCTGCTGCGTGCCGACTCCGGCACCGCGCGGCTGCTCGGCGGCGACCCGTGGAAGGACACCGCGGCCCTGCACCGCCGCCTCGCCTACGTCCCCGGCGACGTCAACCTCTGGCCCAACCTGACCGGTGGCGAGGTCATCGACCTGCTCGGACGGCTCCGCGGCGGCCTGAACAAGGCCCGCCGCGCCGAGCTCCTGGAGCGCTTCGAACTGGACCCGCGCAAGAAGGGCCGCACCTACTCCAAGGGCAACCGGCAGAAGGTCGCGCTGGTCGCCGCCCTGTCGAGCGACGTCGAGCTGCTGATCCTCGACGAGCCGACCTCGGGCCTCGACCCGCTGATGGAGGCCGTCTTCCAGGACTGCATCAACGACGAACGCTCCCGCGGCCGCACCGTGCTGCTCTCCAGCCACATCCTCGCCGAGGTCGAGGCCCTGTGCGACCGGGTCAGCATCATCCGGGGCGGCCACATCGTGGAGACCGGCACGCTCGCCGACCTGCGGCACCTCACCCGCACGTCGATCTCCGCCGAGCTCGCGGGCCCGCCCAACGGTCTCGCGGACCTGGCCGGCGTGCACGACCTGGTCGCCGAGGGCAACCGGGTCAGGTTCGAGGTCGACTCGGACGAGCTCGATCCGGTGCTCAAGCAGCTCGTGGCGACGGGCGTGCGCACGCTGACCTCCCAGCCGCCCACTCTGGAAGAGCTGTTCCTGCGCCACTACGAGGACGCGAAGTGATCGGCACCGGGCACCTCGTGCGGCTGGCGCTGCGCCGCGACCGGATCCTGCTGCCGGTCTGGGTCCTGTTCCTGGTCGGCGTCACCTACTCGACGACGACCGCGCTGGAGGAGCTGTACGCAACGGCCGAGTCGCGGGCGCTGCTCGGCGTCACCGCGAACGCGAACTCCGCCTTCCTCGCGATGCTCGGCCCGCTGCACGACTGGTCGTCGCTGGGCGGCCTGGTGGTGTGGCGCTGGGGCGTCTTCTCCGGCCTGTTCGTCGCGATCATGGCCATGCTGGTCGTCACCCGGCACACGCGCGCGGAAGAAGAGGCGGGCCGCACCGAGCTCATCGCCGCCACGGTCGTCGGACGGCACGCGCCGCTCGCCGCCGCGGTGATCGTCGCCGGCGGCACGAGCCTGCTGATCGGGCTGTTGCAGGCGCTGGCGCTGATCGGCAAGGACCTGGCCCCGGCCGGCGCGTTCGCGTTCGGCCTCTCCACGGCGAGCGTCGGACTGGTGTTCACCGCCGTCAGCGCGTGCACCGCGCAGCTCTCCGAGAACTCGCGCGTGTCCAACGCGATCGCGGGCGGGTTCCTCGGTGTCACCTACCTGCTGCGTGCGGCGGGCGACGCGGCGGGGGAGTCGGGGCCGCAGTGGCTGACCTGGTTCTCGCCGATCGGCTGGACCGAGCACGTGCGGTCGTTCGGCGACAACAGGTTCTGGGTGCTGCTGCTCCCGCTCGCGGCGTTCGTCCTGCTGACGGGCGTGTCCGCGTACATCGTGACCCGCCGCGACGTGGGGCTCGGTCTGCTGGCCGCCCGGCTCGGCCCGCCGCACGGCACGATCGGCAGCCCGTTCGGGCTGGCGTGGCGGCTGCAGAAGGGCTCGCTGATCGGCTGGTCCGTCGCGCTGTTCGCGGTGGGGGTGATCTACGGCAGCGTCGCGCAGGCCGTCGGGCAGATGGTGCAGGACAACCCGGCGCTCGGCCAGATCGTCAGCAAGATCGGCGGGGCCGACGCGATGGTCGACGCGTTCTTCGCGACCGTCACCCAGCTCCTCGGGCTGATCTCGTCGATCTACCTCGTGCAGGCGGTCCTGCGGCTGCGGTCGGAGGAGACGTCGTTCCGCGCGGAGCCGATCCTCGCCACGCCGGTCTCGCGCTGGGGCTGGGTGGCCTCGCACGCGGTGTTCGCCCTGGTGGGCGGTGCGGTCGTGCTGGCGGCGGCCGGTCTGGGCCTGGGCCTCGTCTACGGGACGCAGACGAGGGACCTGGGCGCCGTCCTGCCGCAGATGCTCGGCGCGGCACTGGCCCAGCTCCCGGCCGCGTGGGTGATCGCGGGCGTGGCGCTGGTCCTGTTCGGACTGTTCCCGCAGCTCACGGGCGTGAGTTGGGCGGTGGTGTCGGTGGCGCTGGTCCTCACGCTGCTCGGCCCCGCGCTGCAGCTCGACCAGTGGATGATCGACCTCTCGCCGTTCACGCACGTCCCGAAGTACCCGGACATCACCTTCGGGCCGCTCGCCTGGCTCACAGTGGTGGCGGTGCTGCTCCTGGCGGCGGGGTTCGCCGGGTTCCGCCGGCGCGACCTGTCCACGTGACGATCGCGGGCACGGTCACCAGCAACGCCGCCGGGACGAGGAAGGCCGTCAGCGGATGTGACTGGTAGAGCGGGACGAACGCCAGCGGGGCCGCGGCGGCGCCCATGAAGCGCAGTGACTGCACGACGCTGACGCTGCCGCCCCTGTTGGCGCTGCCGTTCTGCAGCACCAGCGCGTTGAGACTCACCAGCACGCCCTGCGCGGCGGCTCCGGTCAGCGCCCACGCGATGACCGCGACCGCCGCGACCGGCGTCGTGCCCACCGCCGCGACGAGCCCCGCGCCCAGCGTCGCGCCGACGACGACCGTGGTGGCGGCACCGAACCTGTCGATGGCCTTGCCGATCTGCCGCGCGGTCAGGAACCCGACGATGCCGAAGCCGGTGAGCAGCAGGCCGCGTTCGCCCGCGCTGAGGCCGAACACGTCGTCCAGCCGGAACGCCACGAGGAACGACAACCCGCCGAGGCACCCCCAGCAGACGAACGCGATGAGCGCGGGCCGCAGCGTGCTCGGCACGAACGCGCTGCGCAGACTCGCGTCGCGCTCCGGTTCGGCCTCCGTCTGCGGCACGCCCAGGACCGCCAGCGCGACGGCGACCACCGCGATGACCACGAACGCCAGCCGCCAGTCGACCTCGGCGGTGAGCCCGCCGACGAGCGGCGCGGACGTCTGCCCGGCCGCCTGCATCGAGCCGAACAACCCCAGCGCCCGGCCGAGCTTCTCCCTGGGCGTCGAGGCGGCGATCACCGCCAGCAGCACCGGCGTCGTGAACGAGTTCGCCGCGCCCTGCAACGCGCGGGAGGCCAGCAGCACCTCGAAGCTCCAGGAGCAGGCGGCCAGCACGGACGTCAGCGCGTAGGCGACGTAGGCGATCCGGATGGTCCGTTGTGGACCCCAGCGCTGCGCGAGCGTGCCGGAAGCCAGCATCAGCACCGCGAACGGCACGAGGTAGTAGGTGAGCGTCGAGGCGGCGTTGCCCGCCGACCGCCCGAAGCTGTCGCCGATCTCGGGCAGGATCGAGGTGGTCACGGCGCCGCCGAACGGCCCGATCACCGCACCCGCGTACAACCCGGCGCGTGCCAACCGTCCCACGGACACCTCCGCCGCTCACCCTATTGCGGTGAGCGGCGGAGAGCGCCCAAAAGTGGTTGTTGTCGCTAAGTTCCTGTCAGCGCGGACCGGGCGACGGCCAGCCCGGACCACGGCCGCGGCGGCGCAGGTAGCGCTCGAACTCCGCGGCGATGTCGTCACCCGACGCCTCGGTGATCTGCAGCTCCGCGTCGCCGCGCTCTTCCAGGGCGCGCACGTAGTTGCGCACGTCCTCGTCCTCGTCGGCCATCTCGGAGACCGTGCGCTCCCACTCCTCGGCCTGCTCCGGCAGGGCGCCGAGCGGGACCTCGATGTCGAGCACCTCCTCGACCCGGTGCAGCAGGGCCAGCGTGGCCTTGGGGGAGGGAGGCTGCGAGACGTAGTGCGGCACGGCGGCCCAGAACGAGATGGCCGGGATGCCCGCCTGCACGCACGCGTCCTGGAACACGCCGACGATGCCGGTCGGGCCCTCGTACTTCGAGTGCTCCAGGCCGAACTTCTCGGCGGCGTCCGCGTCGTAGGCGGTGCCGGTGACCGGGACCGGGCGCGTGTGGGGCGTGTCCATCAGCAGTGCGCCCAGCGTCACCACCGTCGTCACCCCGAGGGCGTCGATGTGGCCCAGCAGCTCGGCGGCGAACTTGCGCCACCGCATGTTCGGCTCGATGCCGTGCACGAGGATGACGTCCACGTCCGAGCCGGGGGGCCTGCACACCGACAGTCGTGTCGTCGGCCAGTCGACCCTGCGGGTGACGCCGTCCACCAGGCGGACGCTGGGGCGCGTCACCTGGAAGTCGTAGTAGTCGTCCGGGTCGATCTCGGCGAGCGGGGTGGCGTCCCAGGTGAGTTGGAGGTGCTCGATCGCGGTGCTGGCGGCGTCGCCGGCGTCGTTCCAGCCTTCGAACGCACAGACCATGATCGGAGCCGTGAGCGGGATGCGCGGGTTCGAGGGGGTCGGGGATTCCTGGGACGGATCGTTCACGGCGCCAGACTACGGGTTCCGCCAGTCAACTCATCGTAGGCTTGGCCCATGCGTGATCGCGGAGAGTCGCCGTTGCTGGAAGCGCTGGTGAACCGTGTCGTCGTCGCTGACGGGGCCATGGGCACGATGCTTCAGGCCGTTGACCTCTCCCTCGACGACTTCAACGGTCTCGAGGGCTGCAACGAGATCCTGAACGTCACCCGCCCGGACGTCGTCAAGGCGGTGCACCGCGGCTATCTCGAGGTCGGCTGCGACGCCGTGGAAACGAACACTTTCGGTGCGAACCTCGCGAACCTCGCCGAGTACGACATTCCGGACCAGATCTTCCACCTGTCCGAGCGAGGTGCCGCACTGGCACGCGAGGTGGCGGACGAGTTCGCCACGTCCGGGCAGCCCCGGTTCGTGCTCGGCTCCGTCGGTCCCGGCACCAAGCTGCCGACGCTCGGCCACGCTCCTTATGCGACGTTGCGCGACGCCTACCAGGAGCAGTGCAAGGGTCTGCTCGTCGGCGGGGTGGACGCGATCATCGTCGAGACCTCGCAGGACCTGCTGCAGACCAAGGCGTCCGTCGTCGGCGCCAAACGCGCGATGACGGCCGAGGGCCGGTTCGTGCCGATCATCGCCCAGGTGACCGTGGAGACGACCGGCACGATGCTGCTCGGCTCGGAGATCGGCGCCGCGCTGGAACCGCTGGGAATCGACCTGATCGGCCTGAACTGCGCCACCGGTCCCGCCGAGATGAGCGAGCACCTGCGCACGCTCTCGAAGCACGCGCGCATCCCGTTGTCGGTGATGCCGAACGCCGGACTCCCCGAACTGGGGCCGCACGGCGCGGTCTACCCGTTGTCGCCGGAGGAACTGGCCCAGGCGCTGGCGGGGTTCGTCCGCGAGTTCGGTGCCCGGCTCGTCGGTGGCTGCTGCGGCACGACGTCCGAGCACCTGCGCCAGGTGGCCGACGCGGTGCGCGACCTCGGTCCGTCGACGCGCCGGCCGCGCCCGGAACCGGGTGTGTCGTCCCTGTACCAGGCCGTCCCGTTCACACAGGACGCTTCGGTGCTGATGATCGGCGAGCGCACGAACGCCAACGGCTCCAAGGCGTTCCGCGAGGCGATGCTCGCGGAGAAGTGGGAGGACTGCATCGAGATCGCGCGCGACCAGACGCGCGAGGGTGCCCACCTGATCGACCTCTGCATCGACTACGTGGGCCGCGACGGCGAGGCGGACATGCGTGCGCTGGCCTCGCGGCTGGCCACCGCGTCGACGTTGCCGATCGTGCTCGACTCCACCGAACCGGGCGTGCTGCAGGCCGGTCTGGAGTGCCTCGGCGGCCGCAGCGCCGTCAACTCGGTCAACTACGAGGACGGCGACGGCCCGGACTCCCGGTTCCAGAAGATCATGCGGCTCGTCTCCGAGCACGGCGCGGCGGTCGTGGCGCTGTGCATCGACGAGGAGGGCCAGGCCCGCACGGCCGAGTGGAAGGTCCGCGTCGCGACCCGGCTGATCGAGGACCTCACGACGAACTGGGGCATGCGGGTCGACGACATCATCGTCGACTGCCTGACCTTCCCGATCTCCACCGGCCAGGAGGAGGTGCGCCGCGACGCCGTCGAGACGATCGAGGCGATCCGCGAGCTCAAGCGCCGTCATCCGGACGTGCAAACGACTCTGGGCCTGTCGAACGTCTCCTTCGGACTCAACCCCGCCGCGCGCCAGGTGCTGAACTCCGTGTTCCTGCACGAATGCGTGCAGGCGGGCCTCGACACCGCGATCGTGCACGCGTCCAAGATCGTGCCTATGGCCCGCATCCCCGACGAGCAGCGCGCGGTGGCCCTCGACCTCGTCTACGACCGCCGCCGCGAGGGCTACGACCCGCTGCAGAAGCTCATGGAACTGTTCGAGGGCGTCACCACGAAGTCGAACTCCGCCACGCGGGCTCAGGAACTGGCCGCGCTGCCGTTGTTCGAACGCCTGCAGCGCCGCATAGTCGACGGCGAGCGCAACGGCCTGGAAGCCGATCTGGACCTTGCTCTGGACGAGCGCCCGGCGTTGCAGATCATCAACGACACGTTGCTCGCCGGCATGAAGACCGTCGGCGAACTCTTCGGCTCCGGCCAGATGCAGCTGCCGTTCGTGCTGCAGTCCGCGGAGGTCATGAAGACCGCCGTCGCGCACCTCGAACCCCACATGGAACGGTCCGAGGACGACGCTGCCGGCGGCAAGGGCCGGATCGTGCTCGCCACCGTGAAGGGCGACGTCCACGACATCGGCAAGAACCTCGTCGACATCATCCTGTCCAACAACGGCTACGAGGTCGTGAACATCGGCATCAAGCAGCCGATCAACACGATCCTGGAGGCCGCGGAGGAACACCGCGCGGACGCGATCGGCATGTCCGGCCTGCTGGTCAAGTCGACCGTGATCATGAAGGAGAACCTCGAGGAGATGAACTCCCGGGGTGTCGCCGCGCGATGGCCGGTGCTGCTGGGCGGCGCGGCGTTGACGCGTGCGTACGTCGAGAACGACCTGACGGAGATGTACTTCGGCGACGTCCGCTACGCCCGTGACGCCTTCGAGGGCCTGCGGCTGATGGACGCGATCATGGCGGCCAAGCGCGGCGAGACCCCGCTGGTGGATTCCGAGGCCCAGGCGAAGGTCCTGGAGCGCAAGGCCCGTCGCGAACGGTCGCTGCGCATCGCGGCGGCCCGCAAAGCCGTTGCGGGAGAAGAAGAAGTCGTGTCCGGCCGCTCCGACGTGGCGGCCGGCAACCCGATCCCCGTGCCGCCGTTCTGGGGCAGCCGGGTCGTGAAGGGCATCCCGGTCGCGGAGTACGGCGCTTTGCTGGACGAGCGCGCGACGTTCATGGGGCAGTGGGGCCTCAAGGGCACGCGCGGCGGCGGCCCGACCTACGAGGAACTGGTCGAGACCGAAGGCCGCCCACGCCTGCGCTACTGGATGGAACGCCTTGCCACGGAAGGTGTTCTTGCCCACGCCGCGGTCGTCTACGGCTACTTCCCGTGCGTCTCCGACGGTGAGGACCTGGTCATCCTGGAGGAGCCCTCCATCGGGTCCGCTGAACGCTTCCGGTTCACCTTTCCGCGCCAGAAAAGGAATCGCCGCCTCTGCCTGGCGGACTTCTGGCGTCCTCGCGACGCCGGCGAGGTCGACGTGATCGCGTTCCACCTCGTCACGATGGGCCAGCCGATCGCCGACTACGCGAACGAGCTGTTCGCCAAGAACGCGTATCGTGAGTACCTGGAAGTCCACGGACTGGGGGTCCAGCTCACCGAGGCGCTGGCCGAGTACTGGCACAAGCGGGTCCGCGAGGAGCTCGTCTGGCCGGCGGGCGGCACCGTCGCCGCCGAAGACCCGGCCGACGTCGAGGAGTACTTCAAACTCGGCTACCGCGGCGCGCGTTACTCGTTCGGCTACGGCGCCTGCCCCGAGATGGAAGACCGCGCCCGCATCGTCGAGCTCCTGGAGCCGTCGCGCATCGGGGTCTCGCTGTCCGAGGAACTCCAGCTACACCCGGAACAGTCCACCGACGCCTTCGTGGCGCACCACCCGGAGGCGAAGTACTTCAATGTCTGACTTGCAGGCTGTCCTGTGGGACATGGACGGCACGCTGCTGGACTCCGAGAAGCTGTGGGACATCCCGCTCTACGAGTACGCGGAGAAGCTTGGCGGCGTCCTGTCACTGGAGACCCGTGAGCGCATGGTCGGCAGCAACGTGCCCACCACCATGCGCCTGCTGTTCGCCGACGTCGGCATCGAACCCACCGAGGCCGACATGGCCGACGGCGCCGCGTGGATCTCACGCCGCACCGAAGAGGTGTTCCGCACCGGCCTGCCGTGGCGTCCGGGGGCCCAGGAGGCGCTGCGGGCCGTGCGCGAGTCGGGCGTGCCGATGGCGTTGGTGACGTCGACCGAGCGCTCGCTGACCGAGGTCGCGCTGGACACGATCGGGCGGGACCTGTTCGACGTGACCGTGTGCGGCGACGAGGTGGACGGGCTGAACAAGCCGCTGCCCGAGCCGTACCTGAAGGCGGCCCGCCTGCTGGGCGTGGACGCGGCCCGGTGCGTCGCGATCGAGGACTCGCCGACCGGGGTGGCCGCGGCCGTCGCCGCCGGGTGCACCGTGCTGGTCGTGCCGTGCGACGTCGAGGTCGAGGCGGGGGAGCGGCGGATCTTCCGCGACTCGCTCGTGGGCGTGGACGTCGAGGTGCTGAAGGCCCTCTAGGTCCGCGACCGCTGCCAGCTCAGCCTGGCGTCGTGCACTTCGGGCACGTAGACGGAGACCAAGAAGAACTTGGCCCTGGCGGCGTCCGCGTGCCAGTGGAGAGCCGGTTCGCCGGTGTCGAGTGAGTGCGCGATGTCGGTGAGCATCGCGTCCAGACTCGGCCACAGGGAAGGCAGCCGGCTGCCCTCGTCCACGTCCCACTCGCGGACGCACCCGGACTCCGGCCCCGGCCGTTCGTCGACGAGCAGGTAGTCACCCATGCCGTCCGCGGCGATGGGAACGAATTCGCCGAGGAAGATCCCCGACGTCGTGCCCGCCGGTTCCGCCTCTGTTTCGAGTTCGGTCCGCTTCCGGGTTTGCTCTCGCTGGGAGTCCTCCGAGGACAACGGGGTGTATCGCGTCGGAATCAGATTTTCCGCCGCGGCGAGACTTCAGAAGCCCGTTGCGCCGGATCCGGCGGTGATCTGGTCGAAAGTGCGGGATGCGTTGACGTGCAACCAGTCTTGGATGCGTTCCCACGGCTGAAGACCGTTCTCCGTCATGGCGCCATGATGCCGCACCGGCACTGCCGACGTTACGAGCTGTAGTGGGTGTCGCTGGGCGGAACCCACCGGCCGACGACGGTGTGGGGTGGCCTCGCGGCCACCCCACACCGTCACGCGACTGCGGCCTTCTCGGAGGCCTTGACCCTGCGCGTGGCCGGGTCGATCAACAGGCCGAACACCACGCCGATGCCGACGTAGAGCGTGGCGAGCTGGGCGAGCGAGCTGAGGCGGAACTGCCACAGCACGTTCACGGGCATGTCCGCGGGGATCGTGTCCGGCGGCGCGGGGAACGCCAGCAGCACCACCGCGGTGGCCGCGGCCACCGCGAGGAGCACGGCCGTCGTCCGCACCGGCTGCGACTGCGCGCGCAGCTGCTCGGCGAGCCAGCTGGCGCCCCACACGATCACCAGACCGGCCACCACCACACCGAGGTAGAGCGCGGTCCGGTAGTTCACCGTCTCCGGGTCGCCCACGCCAGGCGGGTTGGCTGGGTACTTGAGCCACGGCAGCAGCGCCACGGCACCGAACACCGCGGCACCGAACGCGAAGCTGCGGCTGAACGGCGTGCTGCCGGTGAACCAGCGCTTCGACAGCGCGTAGGCCGTGGCGAACACCAGGCCCACCGCGATGCCGACGATCACCACGCCGAGCATGCCGCCCACGACCTGGGCGCCACGGCTGACGAGCTCTTCTTCGCCGCCGTGCGAGTGGCCGGCTTCCTCACCGGCGGGTGCCCGTGCCTCTTCGACCGCGAGCGCGGCACGAATCGGGATCTCGGTCACCAGGAGCTGCACCAGCGCGGACGCGACACCGGCGATGCCGCCGGCCGCGACTCCGCGCAGCGCAAGGGACTTGTACGTCGTCATCTGCTCGACCGGTGGGTCTGATCAGTGGCAGGGGACGCCGAGGGCGTGGCGGCCGTCGTGGAAGAACTCGTGCAGCAACCCGGAACTCGCGCCGAGCGCGAGGCCGTTCTCCTGCAGGACCAGGTAGGTGACGATCAGGCCGAGCACTGAGACGGCGAAGGCCCATTTGGGCACGCGGACGGCGGACAGGCTTGCTGCGGGGCTCGTCATGACGGGCTCCTCCATACCTCGTGGAAGGTCAACTCTCCTTGCGGCGCCGCAGCCGGTCTCCTGACTCCCGGATCAACGCTGCCCCCGCGTCTTCCCAGTCCCGGCGGGGACCAGTGACGTGCTCGGCGGGGATCGCTTCCCGGTCACAGTGGCGAGGACCGCGCCGGATTCTCACCGGCTTCCCGTCACTGCGGCGCGTGCACCGTAAGTTGATCGGCCCGTTAAGCACAACCGGCCATAAGAGTTGTTGCGTTGCTCACTTCACGAGTGGACAGTCACCACACTTCCCACCTGCGGCGACGCGGTAGTAGAGACAACAGCTCCTGCGCCGGAAAGTGACCTCGCCGGGAAAACTCAGGAATTCTCCTGCCTGCTCGAACGGCGGCGCGCTCATGAGCCGTTCGCCCCGTTCTTCCGCTTCCTCCTCGGTGAGCATGCGTGCGCGCACAACCATTTTCAGCGCGCCCGCGATGTTCGACATCGCGTTGCCCCACAACAATCCGCGCGCCACCGGCGTGACCTGCTGAATCGCTTCCACCACCGGTTCGAGCGCCTCCGCGGCCCCTGGGCCCAGTCGCGGCTGGTCGATGCGGACGCTCAGGCCGTTCGCGGGGTGGTACTGCCACCACAGGTTCTCCGGACGGACGTCGATGGGGATGTTCGCGGCCGTGAGCGGGCTGAGCAGCCGTGCCGTGTAGCTGAGGAAGAACAGGCTCGCCGCCACGCGTGGTTCGTCGGCTTTGTACCGGTCGGCGATGGCGTCGATCGTGGTCTTGAGCGCCGGGCCCTCCAGGAGCGCCGTTCCCGGCTGCCAGGAATCGTCGGGCCTGCCCACGTCGAGGGCGAAGAACGGGTTGATCCCGCGCACGCGGCGCAGCGCTTCGAGTACCTCGGCGAACTCAGACACGAAGTTCACGCTACCGAGTGGAATCGCTTCGCCGGGCACAGAAGGCCCGATCACGGGGCAGGCCGGTCGGCTAGCTTGAGATCGTGAGGACGGCCTACCGATGCCGGGCCTATCCGGACCCAGACCAGATCGCGATGCTGAACCGTACTTTCGGGTGCGTGCGACTGGTGTGGAACAAGACTCTTGCGGAGCGGTCGCATCGTTACCGCACCGAGGGCAAGACCACCTCGTACCGGGAGACCGACGCCACTCTCACCGCCTGGAAGCGCACCGACGACCTGGCCTTCTTGTCCGAAGTGTCCTGTGTGCCTCTGCAGCAGACGCTGCGTCACCAGTACACCGCGTACCGGAACTTCTTCGCCGGACACGCGCGGTTCCCGCGCTTCAAGTCGCGGACGGGCCGGCAGTCGGCGCACTTCACCCGTTCGGCCTTCCGCATGCGCGAAGGTCGGCTCCACCTGGCCAAGACCACGGGGCCGATGCACTTCGTGTGGTCGTTCGATCAGGTGAATCTGGCCACGCTCGAGCCGAGCATGGTCGTCGTCGCGCGAGAGCCTGACCACCGCTGGTACGTCACGTTCACAATCGACACCAGCGACCCTGTGCCGCTGCCTGCTACCGGCCACGCCGTCGGTCTGGATCTCGGCGTGAAGGACTTCATCGTCACGAGCGACGGCCAACGGATCGCCAATCCTCGGCATCTGGAACGCAAGGTGCACAACCTCGCCCGCTACCAGCGGCGTCTGGCTCGTGCACAACGTGGCTCCAACAACCGCGTCAAAGCCAAGCGAAGAGTTGCTGCCGCGCACCGCAAGGTCTGCAACGCTCGCCGCGATTTCCTGCATCGCACCAGTACTCGCCTCGTCCGAGATGCTGATGTCATCGCGATTGAGGATCTCGCGGTTGCGAACATGGTTCGGAACCGGCGGATGGCCCGCGCGATCAGCGACGTGGCGTGGGGCGAGTTCCGGGCGATCCTGCAGTACAAGGCGCATCGCGCCGGACGGACGCTCCTGATCGTCGATCGCTGGTGTCCCAGCACCAAAACGTGTTCAGCCTGCGGACATCTGCTGGCTGAGCTCAGTCTGTCCGTTCGACACTGGACGTGTCCGAACTGTCGCACCCGGCACGACCGGGACCTCAACGCGGCGAAGAACATCCTTGCGGCTGGTCGAGCCGTAGCCCGGCAAGTCTCGGGCGATGCCTGTGGAGCTGATGTGAGACGGCGAGGGTTCGCCCTTCCGCTGTCAGCTGTGAAGCAGGAACCCCGTGTCGTGAGGCGCGCCTGATGGTGTTCGACATGAGTCGGACGGGGCTCCTCGCCCGCGGGTGAGGAGAAAGTCAAGTCCATCGCCTGGGACAGATGCCACCGCGGTGTGGACTGGGGCCGCCGGGATGGGAGGATGTCGTGCCGTGAAGACCTTCGATTCCCTGTTCGCCGAACTGACCGAACGAGCCGCCACCAAGCCGGAGGGATCCGGCACCGTCGCTGCGCTCGAGGCCGGGGTCCATGCGCAGGGGAAGAAGGTCCTGGAGGAGGCGGGCGAAGTCTGGATCGCCGCCGAGTACGAGTCCGACGAGAAGCTCTCCGAGGAGATCTCGCAGCTGCTCTACCGCCTCCAGGTGCTCATGCTGGGCCGTGGCCTCACGCTCGAAGACGTCTACAAGTACCTCTGACGGAAGACTTTCACATGCTGCGCGTAGCAGTCCCGAACAAGGGCGCGCTCGCTGAACGCGCCTCCGCCATGCTCACCGAGGCCGGTTACCGGCAGCGGCACGAGCCGCGTGACCTGACCGTGCTCGACAACAACAACGAGGTCGAGTTCTTCTTCCTGCGTCCCAAGGACATCGCGATCTACGTGGCGTCCGGCGACCTCGACCTCGGCATCACCGGCCGCGACCTGGCCGCCGACTCGGGCGCCGACGACAACGGCTCCTCCGTCGAGGAGCTGCTGGCGCTGGGCTTCGGCTCGTCGACCTTCCGCTACGCCGGGCCTCGCGGCACGGACTGGAAGGTCTCCGACCTCGAAGGCAAGCGCCTGGCCACCGCGTACCCGAAGCTCGTGGGCCGCGACCTCAAGGCCCGTGGCATCACCGCGCAGGTGATCCGTCTCGACGGCGCCGTGGAGATCTCGATCCAGCTGGGCGTGGCCGACCTGATCGCCGACGTCGTGGGCTCGGGCCGGACTCTCAAGCAGCACGACCTGGTGCCGTTCGGCGACCCGATCTGCGAGTCCGAGGCGATCCTGATCCACCGCAACGGCTCCGAGGTCACCGCGGCCAAGAAGCAGCTGACAGCTCGCCTGCAGGGCGTCGTGTTCGCGCAGCAGTACCTGATGCTCGACTACGACTGCCCGCGTTCGCTCCTCGACGCCGCGATCGCGCTGACCCCGGGCCTGGAGTCACCGACCGTCGCGCCGCTGGCCAACCCGGAGTGGTCGGCCGTGCGGGCGATGGTGTCGCGCAAGGAGGCGAACAAGGTGATGGACGAGCTGGCCGCCATCGGTGCCAAGGCCGTGCTGGCCTCGGACATCAGGTTCTGCCGGCTGTGATCACGGAGCACGCCCTGCTGGACGTGCTGCCGGGTTCGGCCGAGGAGTTCGAGTGGGCGTTCGGCGAGGCGCGGGAGCTGATCTCCGCCTCGCCGGGCTTCCGCGGCCTCGAACTGCTGCGGTGCCTGGACACGCCGTCGCGCTACCTGCTGCTCGTGCGCTGGGACACGGTCGAGTCGCACACGGTGGGCTTCCGGCAGGGGCCTTCGTACGCGCGGTGGTCTGAGCTGCTGCACCGCTTCTACTCGCCGTTCCCGGTCGTGTCGCACTACGAGAGCGCCTTGAGCACCTCTTCGTCCGTGGTCTGATCGAAGCTCTCGTACCAGCGGCTCACGGCCTGGAAGTGCTTCGGCGTGAGGACGGCGATCACTCTCGTCCTGAACGTCTTGAGGGAGTCCCTCGCGGCTACCGGAACCGCCAGGGTGACGCTCCTGGGTTCGCGTCTGGCGATCCAGTGGAGCGCTGCTCTGGCCGTGACGCCGGTGGCCAGGCCGTCGTCCACGAGGATGACGTCGCGGTCCTCGACGGTGAGCGGTTTGTCGCCGCGGTAGAGGGTCGTGCGCCTTCGGGCTTCGGCTCGTTCCTCGTCGCAGGCGCGGCCCAGTTGCTCCTCGGTGAGGTGCAGGGCTCTGAGCACTCCCGGGTCGTAGATGGGCTCGCTGTCCGCGGTGACGGCGCCTACGCCGTACTCGGGGTGGCCCGGGGCGCCGATCTTGCGCGCCACCACCACGTCCAGTTCGGCGTTGAGGTGCCTGGCTACTTCCTTGGCCACCGGGACGCCGCCTCTGGGCAGGCCCAGGACCAGCGGGTCGTGCCAGGGGAGGTCCGCGAGTCGCGCGGCGAGGGCGCGGCCCGCTTCCTGCCGGTTCGCGAACCTCTTCACAGTCCCGCTGACGCTACGCCCTTCCCGGCTCAGCCGAACAGCACGCCGTTCGAGGTGTTGCGGCACGGCAGGCCCTGCCTGGCCGGCGCACCGCACGCGACCGGGTAGAGCACGGCGATGATCCAGCAGGCCGTCGCGACGGCGAAGGAACCCGTCCACACGACTCCGAGGTGGTCCCCGCTTCCACCCTCGCTGTCCGCACGCGTGCGGCGGTAGCGCCCGGGAGGGGACTGTGATCGCGGGCCGTCGCGATCAGTGGGGTTGCCGGTGAGGTTGCGACTGAGGCGTGTCCTGTGAGGTATCAGCGTTCGCGGACGAACAGCGCCTGCGCCGTCGTGCCCACCGGCCCGGCCACGTCGTGCACCACGCTGGTCGCGAGCCCGACGCCGTCCGGCCCGATGGTCGTCCGCGCGTCCATGCCGACCCACTCGCCGACGGGGCGGCGGTGCAGGTGGACGGTCAGGTCGGTGTTGATGGCGTACCACTTGCGAATGTCCACACGGGACGAGACGCCGCTCGCCGAGTCGACCACGGCGAACAGCAGTTCTTCCGGTGACGGCTCGGAACCCTCCACCACGGCCACGCGCGGGCGGGCCCACACCTGGGCGTCGCCCGGAGTGAAGATGCCGCCGGACACGGAAAGCCATTCGACCGCGGCCAGGTAGCCGCCGCCCCAGTGGTCGGGGACCTCCATCGGCACGGCGGACTCGGGTGGTGCCAGTGCGGGAACCTCGCCGCCCGCCACCGAAGCCGTGTCCGAGGTCACGATGCGCCACGCTCGCGCCGTGAGCACGGTGCGGCCCTCGTGGGACAGGGAGGCCGCCAGCAGTTCTACCGAGCGGCCGGGGCGTTCGACCGAAGTGGACACCGTCAGGTCGGCCACCGGGACGGGGCCCAGCACCTCGAACGTGACGCGTGCCAAGGCCGACGACGGGTTGCCCAGAGCGAGCAGCGACCGCACCAGCAACGCCGAGGGCGGGCCGAGGTGCTGGCTGTCCGGGCCCCACGGGCCGACGGTGTGGTCGGTGGAGCGGAACGTGTCGCCGCCCAGCGGCAGGTAGAAGGCCGGCATCAGTCGCGGTCCTGGAGGGGCTCGGTGTCGTCCGGCTCCGGCCAGCCCGGGTAGGGCGGCGGGGTGCCGTCGAACGCCGGGCAGAAGGCCTTGTGGTCGCAGTAGTCGCACAGGCGGCTGGGGTTGGGGCGGAAGTCGCCCGTCGGCGCGGCGCGCATGATGGCCTGCCAGATCGCGTCGAGCGTGCGCTCGAAGCGGGCGAGCTCGGACTCGTCCGGGGTGTAGGCGAGGGCCTGGCGGTCGGCGAGGTACATCAGGCGCAGCTGGCGGGGGACGACGCCGCGCAGCTTCCACAGCACCAGGGCGTAGAACTTCATCTGGAACAACGCCTTCGCCTCGCCGATCTGGCGGGGCGCGGCGCCGGTCTTGTAGTCCACGACGCGGATCTCACCCGTCGGGGCGACGTCCACCCGGTCGATGTAGCCGCGCAGCAGCACGCCGGACGGCAGCTCGGACTCCACCAGCAGCTCGCGCGACTCCGGTTCCAGGCGCCTCGGGTCCTCCAGGCCGAAGTAGCCGTCGAGCAGCTTCGTGGCGGATTCCAGCCACTCCGCCTCCTCCTCGCTGCCCTCGACCTCGAACAGCGTGGCGAACTCCGGGCGCTCGGCCTTCACCCGCTCCCAGGCCGGTGTGATCATCGAACGCGCGCGGTCGGGCACCCGCTCGGCCGCGGGCAGTGCGAACAGGTCTTCCAGCACCGCGTGCACCACCGTGCCGCGCACCTGCGCCTTCGTCGGCCTCTCCGGCAGCCGGTCGACCGCGCGGAACCGGTAGAGCAGCGGGCACTGCTTGAAGTCCCCTGCCCGGGAAGGCGAGAGCGCGGGCCTGCGCAACGTGGTGCTCATGGTTCGCACCCTAGGACAGGGGTCTGACAATCCCGGGAGCGCCACCTGGGTACCGGCCGCTCGAAGCCGGTGAGCGCCGGTCCCGAAGACGTGCGCACCAAGCGGAGCCGCCTCGGGCGAATCGCACCGAACCGCGAGATCACACCACCCCCTCTACAGTGCTTCCGTGGCCGCGCGGATCAGTGATCGAGTGGGCGGCCTGCTGCTGTTCCGGGTAGCGGGCATCCCCGTGTTGCTCGCGCCGTCGTGGTGGATCGGCTCGGCGATCGTGGTGGCGTTCTACGCCCCGTTCGTCGACGACCTCGCTCCCGGCACGGCTCCGGGCGTCGGGTTGCTGATGGCCGTGCTGCTCGCGCTCTTCCTCGGGTTGTCGGTGCTCGCGCACGAACTCGGCCACTGCGTCGTGGCGCTGCGGCTCGGCCTGCCGGTCCGGCGGCTGCACCTGTTCCTGCTGGGCGGCTCGACCGAGATCATGCGCACACCCGGCAAACCGGCCCACGAGGGTGCGGTCGCGGGCGCCGGGCCCGCCGTGTCCGTCGTGCTGGCGATCCTGTTCGGCCTCGGCGCGATGGTCATGACCCAGGACGGCGTCGTGTGGGTGCTGGTCTTCCAGCTCGCCGCCGCGAACGCCGCCGTCGCCCTCTTCAACCTCCTGCCCGGCCTGCCGCTGGACGGTGGCCGGATCGTCAGGGCCGGTGTGTGGGCCATCACCGGGCAACGGGCGATGGGCACGCGTGTCGCCGTGGTCGGCGGTATCGCCGTGGCCATCGCACTCGTGGCGTGGGCGCTGTACGGAGTCGCGGAAGGCGCGGAAGACCGTTGGCTGCGCTTCGGCGTGTGCGTGCTGACGGCGTGGGGTGTCGTCGTCGGTGCGAGGGGTGAGCTCGCCAGCGAACGCCGTCGCACCTGGCCCGCCGGTCTGACCCTCGCCGACCTGATCCGCCCGGTGCTCCAGCTGCCCGCGGAGAGTCCCGTCGCGGACGCGCTGAGCACCTCGGCCGGGCGGGGTGTGGTGCTGGTACGGGCGGACGGCGTCGCGGCCGGCCTGCTCGACACCGCGCTGGCCGAGAAGCTCGCCGCGGCAAGCCCTTTCGCGCCCGCGGAGCAGGCGGCCGAGCCGATCCTGCCCGAGACCGTGCTGCTCGCGGACGAGCCCGGCGAGGAGATCGTCGAGCGCGTCCAGGGCACCGCCGCGTGGCAGTTCCTCGTCGTCGACCTGGAGGGCCGTCCGGCCGGTGTGCTGCACAGGGAGGACCTGCGTGCGGCCATTGAGAAGGGCGTTTGACACCATTGCGCGGTGATTAGCGCAAGTGGACCGTTCCAACCGGGCGACCGGGTTCAGCTGACCGACCCCAAGGGGCGGCACTACACCGTTGTCCTCGAACCCGGCAAGGAGTACCACACCCACCGCGGCGCCATCCCGCACGACCTGCTCCTCGGGCAGCCCGAGGGGTCCGTGGTGCAGTCGGTGGGCGGCACGACCTTCCTGGCGCTGCGCCCGCTGCTGCCGGACTACGTGCTGTCGATGCCGCGTGGCGCGCAGGTGATCTACCCGAAGGACGCCGCGCAGATCTGCATGTACGGCGACATCTTCCCGGGCGCGCGTGTTCTGGAGGCGGGGGCGGGCTCCGGCGCGTTGTCGTGCTCGCTGCTGCGTGCGGTGGGGGAGAAGGGCAGCGTCCAGTCCTACGAGGTGCGCGAGGACCACGCGGTCCACGCCATCCGCAACGTGGAGACGTTCTTCGGCGAGCGCCCCGGCAACTGGTCGATCACCGTCGACGATGTGAAGAACCACGAGGGCGAGGTCGACCGGGTCATCCTCGACATGCTCTCGCCATGGGAGGTGCTGCCCTCGGTCGCGAAGAACCTCATCCCCGGCGGCGTCCTGGTCGTCTACGTCGCCACGACGACGCAGCTCTCCGTGGTCACCGAGGCGCTGCGGGAGATGACGTGCTTCACCGAGCCCCACGCCTGGGAGACGCTCGTCCGCCCGTGGCACGTCGTCGGCCTCGCCGTGCGGCCGGAGCACCGGATGATCGGGCACACCGCGTTCCTGCTGACCACGCGCAGGCTCGCCGAGGGCGTCACGGCGCCCAGGCCGCAGCGCCGCCCCAGCAAGGGCTGACCCGGCAACGCCGAGGGCCCCGCACTCCACCGGAGTGCGGGGCCCTCGTGCGTCAGGTCAGTTGCCCTCGAGCTTGTCGATGCCGCAGACCTTCCAGTCGCCGCCCTCTTTGGACAGCTTGTAGATGATGGCGCCCGACTGGACCTTGCCCGGGTTGTTCGGGTCCTGGACCCCGGTGATGCTCTGCTTGAACGTGCCGGTGCTGCCCGACGTCTTGACCTCCGACACGGTGGCCTTGACGCTCGGGTTCGGCGCGGCGTTCTGGGGCTTGAGCTTGGGGAACTCCGCCGAGCACACGAGGTCCTTGACGTCGTCCGGGGTGCTGTTGCCCGCGTGGACGCCCTCGATGATCCTCTCGGTGAACTCGTTCGCGACCTTCTTGGCGTCACTGTCACCGCCGCTCGACGAGCTCTTCGACGACGGCGTGGCCGGCTTCGAGGAGGTGCCGCCCGTCGGGTCCGTGTTCGTGCCCGTCGCCGCGTTGTTGTCGCCGCCGCCCGAGTCGCCGGAGAGCAGGACCACGGCCGTGATGCCACCGCCGACGAGCACCAGCACGCCGACGACGACGCCGATGATCAGGCCGGTGTTGCTCTTCTTGGGCGGAGGGCCGCCGAACCCGCCCGGCTGGCCGAAGGGCTGCTGGCCGTACGGACCGGGCTGGCCCGGCTGCTGGCCGTACTGACCCTGCTGCGGCCCGTACTGGCCCTGCTGCTGGAAGCCACCGCTGGGCGGTCCCTGCTGGCCGAACGGGTCCTGCTGCGGCTGGCCGTACTGACCGGGCTGCTGCCCGTACCCGGGAGGCGGCTGCTGGCCGTACCCCGGCTGCTGCCCCGGCGGCGGCTGCTGGCCGTAGCCGGGCTGCTGCGGCGGCTGCTGGCCGTAGGGCCC
This sequence comes from Lentzea californiensis, assembly GCF_024648825.1. Classification (GTDB taxonomy): domain Bacteria; phylum Actinomycetota; class Actinomycetes; order Mycobacteriales; family Pseudonocardiaceae; genus Lentzea; species Lentzea californiensis. Next base: position 130,400 of record NZ_JANBBE010000007.1, on the reverse strand, counting down.
CGGCTGCTGTGGCGGGTAAGTCATGGAGTTCCCCCGAAGTGGATGAAGCGGACCGACCGGCCGACGACTAGCGCGTCGTCGGGATCTTGATGTCCTTGGCCAGCGTGCAGACCTTCCAGTCGCCCGACTCCTTCTTGAACTTCAGCTCGGAGTCGATGGTCTGGGGCGTGCCGCCGTAGTCGCCGCTGATCGTGAGCTTGACGGTCGCCTCGTCACCGGAGACGGTCGCGCCCTTGTACGTCATCTTCGGCACCGGCAGCTTCTTGGCGTCCTCGGCCAGCTTCCGCTGCTCGGGGGTCAGCTTCTTCTCGAGCTCGGCCGCCTCGTCGAGCATGGCCTTGCAGGCCATCGACTTGGCCTTGCTCTCGTTCTTCGAGGTCACGACGGAGATGTACTCCTCGACGGCCTCCTTGACGTCGGCCTCGTCACCGCCGCCGCTGTTGTTGCCGTTGTTGCTCGAACCCGGTTCCGGCGACGAGCTGCTGGAGCTGTTGCCGGTGAGCATGACGGCCGCCGTGATGCCACCACCGAGGAGCACCAGCACACCGACGATGACGCCGACGACCAGGCCGGTGTTGCTCTTCTTGGGCGGGGGACCGCCGAACCCGCCGGGCTGGCCGTACGGCTGCTGACCATAGGGCTGCTGGCCGTAGGGCTGTTGCCCGTACGGACCGGGCTGGCCCGGCTGCTGGCCGTACTGGCCCTGCTGCTGGAAGCCACCGCTGGGCGGTCCCTGCTGGCCGAACGGGTCCTGCTGCGGCTGGCCGTACTGACCGGGCTGCTGCCCGTACCCGGGAGGCGGCTGCTGGCCGTATCCGGGCTGCGGCTGGCCGTGACCCGGCTGGGGCTGCTGGCCCTGACCCGGCTGCTGCGGCGGCTGCTGCCCGTACGGCCCACCGGGCTGCGGCTGCTGCCCGTAGGGACCGGGCTGCTGCGGCGGGTAGGTCATCGAAACTCCCCCGATGGGATGAGGTGATCTTTCTCTGGACATTGTGGTGCTTCGCCGTGCGACCCGCGGGCGAATGGCGTCTATCGACACCCGTGAGTGGTCATGCACACGCCCCGAAGTCGCGATCTGGTCGCGCGAAGGTCGTGTCTGATAACGATTGTGGCAACTCCACCGGGAATCGAGTGCGATGCACTGCGCTGTCGGGGTGGTGCGCCGGACGCGTCGGCGGAACCACCCGGTTGGCGGCACGCCGGCCGGTCGCACCGGAGCCCCGCTCCAGCGGGTCCTCCGACCGACACGAACGAGGTGGGTAGCGGTGCGTGACCACCGAACGGCTCAACCGCTGGTCCACCTGGTGGGACGACGGCGGATCGCCGCCTGTCGCCGGGCTGTGAGCTGTACCAGGTGTGTCCGTGGTCGCCCGAGGGGGGTCGCGGACCGTAGGGACCGGGCTGCCGCCCTGGTGCTCCCATGACCCTCTCCTCGGACTTCTCGCAGGTCGTCTGGCGTGTCGAGACACGAAACGCCGGTCGTGGTTTCTGGGACGCACCGTAGCGGTTGGGCGGTCGAACCGGACACCGAGATGGACCAGTTGACCTCTGTTGGAGGCCTCACCGTTGCACCACACGAGCGAAGATGATGTTGTGAGTACCCCATTTTGTCGGTGATCGCCGGTACCGTAATCGGTACGAACACGGGAGGAGGGTGCCGACATGCAGCACGGTCATCCCGGCAGCCAACCCGATGAGGGTGGCGAGCTGAACCAAGGCAACATTTCTGCTGAGCTGACTGCGCAGATCAGGTTCCTCGAGGACGAGATCGCGTCGTTGCGTCGCAAGCTGACCGAGTCCCCGCGGCACACGCGGTTGCTCGAGCAGCGCTTGGCTGAGGCGACAGAGCGCGTCAGCCAGCTGACCGAGCGAAACACGAAGCTCATAGACACCCTCCGCGAAGCACGAAGCCAGCTGCTCGCGCTGCGTGAGGAAGTCGACCGGCTGGCGCAACCGCCCAGCGGGTACGGCGTCTTCATGGCACGTTTCGACGACGGGACCGTGGACGTCTTCACGTCCGGCCGCAGGATGCGCGTAGCCGTGTCCCCCGCGGTCGAGCCGGAGAAGATCGCCTACGGCCAGTCCGTGCGCCTCAACGAGGCGCTGACGGTCGTCGAGGCCGGCGGGTTCGAGCGTTCCGGCGAGGTCTGCTCTCTGCGGGAGGTGCTGACCGACGACGACGGTCTGGACACCATTTCTCGCGCGCTGGTCGTCGGCCACGCGGACGAGGAGAGGGTGGTCTGGCTCGCCCAGCCGCTGCTCGACTCGCCGCTGAAGCCCGGCGACTCGCTGCTGGTCGACTCGAAGGCGGGTTTCGCCTACGAACGGGTCCCCAAGGCCGAGGTCGAGGACCTCGTGCTCGAGGAGGTCCCGGACATCGACTACAGCGACATCGGTGGCCTCTCCAGGCAGATCGAGCAGATCCGCGACGCCGTGGAGCTGCCGTTCCTGCACGCCGACCTGTTCCGCGAGTACGAGCTGCGCCCGCCCAAGGGCGTTCTGCTCTACGGCCCTCCCGGCTGCGGCAAGACGCTCATCGCGAAGGCGGTGGCGAACTCCCTGGCCAAGAAGGTGCGGGAGCTCCGCGGCGAGACCGACAAGCAGGCCAAGTCCTACTTCCTCAACATCAAGGGCCCCGAGCTCCTCAACAAGTTCGTCGGTGAGACCGAGCGGCACATCCGCCTGATCTTCCAGCGGGCTCGTGAGAAGGCGTCCGACGGCACCCCCGTGATCGTGTTCTTCGACGAGATGGACTCGATCTTCCGCACCCGTGGTTCGGGCGTGTCGTCCGACGTCGAGACGACGATCGTGCCCCAGCTCCTCGCCGAGATCGACGGCGTCGAGGGCCTGGAGAACGTCATCGTCATCGGCGCCTCCAACCGTGAAGACATGATCGACCCGGCGATCCTCCGCCCCGGCCGACTCGACGTGAAGATCAAGATCGAGCGACCGGACGCCGAGGGCGCGAAGGACATCTTCAACAAGTACCTGACGCCCAACCTCCCGCTGCACGCCGACGACCTCGCCGAGTTCGGCGGGGACCCGAAGGCCTGCATCGAGGGCATGGTGCAGCACACCGTGGAGCGCATGTACGAGGAGTCCGAGGACAACCGGTTCCTGGAGGTCACCTACGCCAACGGTGACAAGGAGGTCCTGTACTTCCGGGACTTCAACTCCGGTGCCATGATCCAGAACATCGTCGACAGGGCGAAGAAGGCGGCGATCAAGTCGCTGCTGGACACCAAGCAGCCCGGGCTCTCCGTCCGGCACCTGCAGGCCGCCATCCTCGACGAGTTCGCCGAGAACGAGGACCTGCCGAACACGACGAACCCGGACGACTGGGCTCGCATCTCGGGCAAGAAGGGCGAGCGGATCGTCTACATCCGCACGCTCGTCACCGGGAAGAACCAGGACGCCGGCCGCGCGATCGACACGGCCACGAACACCGGCACGTACCTGTAGTACCGCTTCACCGAACCGCCCCGGTCGCTGCACACGGCCGGGGCGGTTTCGCGTTGCGCGGGTCCTCGGCCCGGCGGAAGTGGGGAAGTCCTCCTCCGCCGGTGGTCACCTGCCTGGACTTCTCCGCCGGTCGAGTCCACGCGCGTCCTCTCGGACGACGGCTGCGAGCGGCCACCCGGACACCGGCTCATCACCCCGCAGAGGCTGCGGGACAGCGTCTTGGAGGTGGGCGTTACCACCGGCGAGCTCGTCATCCGCACGGTTCACGGCGACGTCTCTTCCTCTGCGGGGTTCCAGAGAAGATCACGTCCGTGCGGATCAGGGCCTACGACGCGGTGATCTAACGCGCCAGACCGGACTCGTAGGCCGCGATCACGAGCTGGGCGCGGTCGCGGGCGTGCAGCTTCGCCAGCAGGTTCCCGACGTGCGTCTTCACGGTGCCGGTGCTGACGTGCAGCTCGGCCATGATCTCCGCGTTGGACCGCCCGCGGGCGATCAGCCGCAGCACCTCCTTCTCCCGCTCGGTCAGGCGCTCCAGCCCGCGCACCGCGGGTGCGGCGGGGTGCCGGACGAACTCCGAGATGAGCCGGCGCGTGACCGTCGGCGAGAGCAGCGACTCGCCGGACGCCACCACGCGGATCGCGGCCAGCAGCTCGGCGGGGGGCGTGTCCTTGAGCAGGAAGCCCGAGGCGCCGGCCCGCAGCGCGCCGAAGACGTACTCGTCGAGGTCGAACGTCGTCAGCACCAGCACGCGCGGCCCGTCGAGCAGCCGGGTGGCCTCGATGCCGTCCATCTCGGGCATGCGGATGTCCATCAGCACGACGTCCGGCTCCAGTTCGGACGCCAATGCGACGGCTTCGGCGCCGGTGCCGGCCTCGGCCACGACGGTGAGGTCCGGTTCGTGGTCGACCAGCATCCGGAAGCTGGCGCGCAGCAACGCCTGGTCGTCGGCTATCAGCACGCGGATCATCGCTGCGGCAGTTCCGCGACGACCCGGAAACCGCCCTCGGAACCGGGGCCCGCGCTGAACGTGCCGCCGTAGACGGCCACGCGTTCGCGCATGCCGATCAGTCCGTGCCCCACTCCGAGCTCCTTCACCCCAGGCCCGTCGTCCGCCACCTCGACGCGGACGGCTTCCGGGGTCACGTCTACCAGGACCGTGCACGACGCGGGCGCCGCGTGCTTCACGACGTTCGTCAGCGCCTCCTGCACGATCCGGTACGCCGAGAGCCCGATGCCTTCCGGCACAGCGGTGTCGCCGCGCACGTCCAGCGTGACGCGCACCCCCGCGAGTGACGCGCGGTCGGCGAGGCCGGCGAGCCCGCCGAGGCCGGGGGAGGGCGCCAGGTCGGCGTCGGAGCGCAGCACGCCCAGCAGTCCGCGCATCTCGGTCAGCGCCGCCCTGCTCGTCTCCGAGATCACCCGCAACGCCTCGTACGCGTGCTCGGGTGACCGAACGTGTGCGGCGTTCGCGGCCTGCACGGTGATCAGGGAGAGGTTGTGCGCCACCACGTCGTGCAGCTCGCGGGCGATGCGCATGCGTTCGTCGGAGAGGGCCTGTTCGGCCTGTTGCGCGGTTTCCCGTGCGAAGTACGACCGCCGCATCCGGGTCGTGTAGCCGATGACCCAGACGGCGGTCGTCGCCGCGAGGACGACCAGCACGTTCTCCGGTTCACCGCCGGAGACGCCGGAGATGGCGACCACGACGCCCGCGAGTCCGGCGAGCGACCAGGTCCGGGAACGTTCGACGGCCACCGTGTAAAGCGCGAAGCACACGGCTCCGACCGGAGCACCGAGCGCCTCTGTCGGCAGCACCTGACCGACCACCACCGCCGCCGTGGCGGCCGTGGTGACCACCAGCGCGGTCACGGGCCAGATCCGGCGGACCGCGACGGGCAGCGCGACGAGGAGGGTGCCGGGGACGACGAGCCACCACGGCTTGTCCTGGTGCTCCACCATCGCGTAGCCCACGAGAACGCCGATCACCAGCGCCGCGGTCACGTCGACCAGGTAGAGGTGCAGTCTTGCGATCACGACGACGACGGTAACGAGCGTGCGTCCGAATCGCCTCGGACCACGGTCCGATTCCCGTGATCGGAGCACGGGCCGATCCCTTCCCGCGGGATTCGGCCGACTCTCTTCCGCATGATCGAGGTGCGGAACCTGACGAAGAGATACGGGGACACGACAGCGGTCCAGGACCTGTCGTTCACCGTCCACCCCGGACTGGTGACGGGCTTCCTCGGCCCGAACGGCGCCGGCAAGTCCACGGCCATGCGGATGATCCTCGGCCTGGACCGGCCCACGGGTGGTGAGGCCCTGATCGCCGGCCGGCGCTACCAGGACCTGGACCGGCCGTTGCGGCACGTCGGCGCGTTGCTCGACCCCGCCGCCGTGCACCACGGCCGCAAGGCGCTCGACCACCTGCGCTGGCTCGCCGCGAGCAACGGCATCGGCGAGAAGCGCGCGGTCGAGCTGCTGGAGCAGGTCGGTCTGGGAGGCCTGCGGCACAAGCGGATCAGGGCGTTGTCGCTCGGCATGAAGCAACGGCTGGGCGTCGCGGCGGCACTGCTCGGCGACCCCGCGGTGCTGATGTTCGACGAGCCGGTGAACGGGCTCGACCCCGAGGGGGTGCGGTGGATCCGCGACCTGATGCGCGGGCTCGCGAAGGAGGGCCGCACGGTCTTCGTCTCCAGTCACCTGATGAGCGAGATGGCGCTGACCGCGGACCACGTCGTGATCGTCGCAAGAGGACAGCTGGTCAAGGAGACGCCAATGGAGGCGTTGACCCGCAACGGTTCGCTGGAGGACGCATACCTCGAACTCACCTCCGGGAGGGGACTGTGAAGAACGCGCTCGCCGCGGAGTGGCTGAAGCTCCGGACCGTCCGCGCGTCGTACGGACTGGTGGGCACCGTCGGCCTGATGGTGCTCGCGGGCGCGCTGCTGTCGTGGCTGATCGTCCAGGACTACGACACGTCCCCGGCCGCCGAGCAGGCGCGGTTCGCGTCCGCCGACAACAGCGTGGTGATCACGCCGGTCGTCCAGTTCCTCATCGCCGCGCTCGGCGCCCTGGTCGCCACCTCCGACCCGAGGCTGACCGCGCTGACCGCGGTGCCGGACCGCAAGCGCCTGCTGGCCGCCAAGACCGTCCTCGTGGCCGCCGCGTCCGTGGTGATCGGTGTCGTCACGCTCGCCCTCAGCGTGGGCGGCAGCCGGCTGATCATGGGGGACCGGCCGCCGCCGATCGCGCCCTGGGACGGCCTGGGCGACGTGCTGCCGTGGACCGGTGCCGCCGTGCTGTCGATCCTGGTGACGGGTCTGGCCGGCCTCGGGATCGGTCTCGCGGTGCGGTCGACGGCCGTCACGATCGTCGTGGTGGGCGTGCTGCTGTGGGGTCTGCCCGCGATCACGCCGATGTTGCCGGAGCCCTGGAACGTGGACGCGTCCGCGGTGATGGTGCCGTACCTGGTGTGGGAGGTCGCGGGCGTCGTCGAAGACCCACCGCTGGGCCCGATGGCCGCCGTCGCAGTTTTGGCACTTTACGTACTGGTGACTCTGGGTACCGGAACAGTGACTCTTCTGCGACGAGACGCTTGACGCGCTCCAGGGGCGGCCCTATGGTCGTCTGTACCTTTAACGGTAAGGAAACTTACCTAACTAATCCGCCGCCAGCAGTCCGAGAGGAGACGCTGTATGTCTTGGCAGAAGTCTGTGGTGGCGCTCGCCGCGGCAGTTGTGCTCCCGCTGACCGGTGTGATGACGGGCAGTTCCGTCGCCGCTCCCGAGGGCGACTTCGCCGCTGCCGCGCTGCCGCCGGGTTCGCCCGCGGCGGTCAACGGTCAGCTGAAGGTCTGCGGCGTCAAGCTGTGCAACAAGAACGGCAAGCAGATCCAGTTGCGCGGCATGAGCACGCACGGCATCCAGTGGTACTCCCAGTGCGTGAAGACCGCGTCCCTGGACGCGCTCTCCAACGACTGGAAGGCGGACGTCCTCCGCATCTCGATGTACATCCAGGAGGGTGGCTACGAGAGCAACCCCCGCAAGTTCACCGACATGGTGCACGGATACATCGAGGAGGCCACGAAGCGCGGCCTGTACGCGCTCGTCGACTGGCACCAGCTCTCGCCGGGCGACCCGAACCACAACACCGCGCGCGCCAAGACCTTCTTCAAGGAGATCGCGCAGCGGCACAAGGACAAGACGAACATCATCTACGACATCGCCAACGAACCGAACGGCGTGACGTGGTCGCGGGTCAAGACCTACGCGGAGGCCGTCATCCCGACGATCCGCGCGGAGGACCCGGACAGCCTCGTGCTCGTCGGCACGCACGGCTGGTCGACGTTCGGCCTGTCCGACGGCAGGAACATCAACGAGGTCAGCCAGAACAAGGTCAACGCCTCGAACCTGATGTACACGTTCCACTTCTACGCGAAGGACCACCGCGACTCGTACCTCAACGCGTTGCGCACGGTCTCGAGCCAGGTGCCGGTCTTCGTCACCGAGTTCGGTTCGCAGGAGGCCTCCGGTGACGGTCCCAACGACTTCACCATGGCGAACAAGTTCATCTCGTTCATGAAGGAGGCGAAGATCTCCTGGACGAACTGGAACTTCTCCGACGACCACCGCACGGGTGCGGTGTTCAAGAGCGGCACGTGCTCCGGGAACAGCTTTTCCGGTGAGGGTCCTCTGAAGGACGCCGGCAAGTGGGTGCGCAACCACATCCGCACGGCCGACGACTTCTGATCTGCCTGATCGACCGGCCCCGGCGGGTCACGTGAGCGGCGGTCCTCCGGGGCCGCCGTTTACCGTTGTCCGCATGGCTCAACTCGCACTCGGTCTCGCCTCGCTCGGTCGTCCCGCCTACATCAACCTCGGGCGTGAGGGCGCGCTCCCCGCCGTGCGCGATGTCGAGTCCATGCGGGCGCAGTGCCATCGCGTCCTCGACGCGGCCTACGAGCTGGGCGTCCGCTGGGTCGACGCGGCCCGTTCGTACGGGCTGTCGGAGGACTTCCTGTCGTCGTGGCTGCCCGGACACGACGACGTGACGGTCTCCAGCAAGTGGGGCTACGCCTACACCGCGGACTGGCGGCCGGACGCCGAGGTGCACGAGGTCAAGGAGCACTCGCTCGCGCGGTTCAGCCGGCAATGGCAGGAGACTTCGGCTCTGCTGCCACGGGTCTCGCTCTACCAGGTGCACTCGCTGACGGCCGACAGCCCGCTGTTCGCCGACCGCGCGCTGCAGGAGGCGATGGCCGGGATCGGTGTGCCGCTGGGCTTCTCGACATCGGGGCCGCGGCAGGCCGACACGATCCGCAAAGCACTGGAGCTCGGCATCTTCGGATCGGTCCAGTCCACCTGGAACCTGCTGGAGACCTCGGCGGGGGAGGCCCTGCGGGAGGCGCACGACGCCGGGCTGCGGGTGATCGTCAAGGAGGGCGTGGCCAACGGACGGCTCGTCGTGGAACCTCCGCAAGCGGTTGCGGCACAGGCGAAGGCGCTGGGCGTCGGGCCGGACGCGGTCGCACTGGCGGCGATCGTGCGGCAGCCGTGGGCGGACGTCGTGCTGTCCGGCGCGGCGAGCCCGGAGCAGCTGCGGTCCAATGTGGATGCTTTGCGCGTCCACGCAGACCTTCCCGATCTGGCCGAACCCGCCGGGCAGTACTGGAAAATCCGTTCCGGGCTCACCTGGAACTAGTTACGGTGACGCCGTGAGCGATGCGCCCTTCGAGGCCTACGAACCCCCGTACTACGCGGTTGTCTTCACCACCGTCCGGACCGACGACCAGAGCGGCTACCGCGAGACCAACGCGCGCATGGAGGAACTGGTGCGGGGCGTCCCCGGATACCTGGGGATGGACCACGCCCAGAACCCAGGCGGGCTCGGCATCACCGTCGCGTACTTCCGCGACGAGGACGCTCTCACGCGGTGGCGGACCGACCTCGAGCACCGGGCGGCGCAGAAGCGCGGCCGGGACAGCTGGTACGAGAGCTACACGCTGCACGTGGCGAAGGTGGAGCGCAGCCACACGTTCAAGCGCCCCTAGACAGCCACTCCCGGCCGATCGCGCGGCCGTCCGGCACGAGCGGCCAGCCGGGGTCCTCGATCTTGCCGCGCAGTTCGGCCACGTCCATCCACCCGCCCCACGCGACCTCCTCGGGCTGGTGGGTGAACGGGCCGTCGCTGCGCGTCTCGTAGACCCACGCGTGGTAGCGCGTCAGCTCGTCGACGTAGGTGGTGCGGAAGAGCGGGGTCAGCGGCGTCTCGACGCCGAGCTCCTCGCGCAGCTCGCGGACCGCCGCCTCGTCCGGGGTCTCGCCCGCGTCGATCACGCCGCCCGCCGAGAAGTCGTACAGGCCGGGGAAGATGTCCTTGGTGTCCGTGCGGCGGTGCACGTAGACCTGTTCGCCGTCGCCGGAGAACACCACGGTCAGGACGCAGCCGTGCCAGAGGTTCTCCGCGCGCATCCGCTCGCGGGTCACCTCGCCGATCACGTTCGCGGCCTCGTCGTAGAGGTTGATCATCCCCGTGTCCTCCTGTGGTCGTACGCGAGCCTGCTACCCCAGTCCGACGCCCGCTGATCGCCTTCCTTCCTACCTTCGTGGACGTCAGACGTCACCGAGGAGGATTCGTGTCCACTTCCCTGCGGCTCGGCGTCGCCGAGTTCCGCGCCCGGCCGGGCCGCGCGCTGCTGCCCGGCGTCGCGCTCGTCGTCGGCGTGGCCTGCCTGCTGGCCGCCCTGGTGCTGAGCGACGCGCTCACCCGATCGGTCGACGAGGGCGCGCCCCTCACACCGTCGTCGGTGAGCCACGTGGTGGACACCGAACCCGCCGAGTACGGCACCACGGAGGCGAACCGGCCGAAGCTGGACGACGCCGTGCTGGCCAAGCTCTCCGCCGTCGGCAGGGCGGTGCCGGTGCAGGTGGCGCAGGCCGACCTGCTCGACGCGAACGGCCGTGCGGGACAGCACCGGGCCGAGGTGCACGTCCAGCAGCCCGACCTGGTGCGCTGGCCGCTGGCCGAGGGCAAGGCCCCGGCGGCGAACGGCGAGGTCGCCGTCGACAAGATCACCGCCTACGAGCGCGGCCTGAAGCCCGGCGACAGGATCGAACTCGCCGCCGCGGACGGCAAACCGGTCGAGGTGACCGTCAGCGGGATCATGAAGAAGGGCGGCATGGACGCGCGCCCGGTCCTGGTCGCCGGTCCGGACCTGGCACGCGCTCTCGACCCGGCGCCGTTCACCAAGGAGATCTGGGTGCTCGGCGGTGGCCGGGACGCCGTCAAGGCCGCGGCGGGTGCCTCGTACGTCGTGAGGACCCCGTCGCCGGACGCCGACAGCATCGGCAACGACCTGACGTTCATCCTGCTGCCGTTCAGCGTGCTCGCACTGGCCACCGCGGTCTTCGTCGCGGCGGCCACGTTCCGCGCGGTCTACGCGCAACGGCAACGGCAGACGGCGCTGCTGCGGTGCATCGGTGCCCAGCGCGGTCCGTTGGTGCGCAGGAGCCTGTTCGAGGCGTTCGTGACGGGTGCGGTGGCCGGCGTCGGCGGTGCGTTGCTCGGCGGGCCGATGGCGTGGCTGCTCGCCAGGACGTTCGACGCCACCGGCATCTCGGTGCTGTTCGGCGCGGTGGAGCTGAGTCCCGAGCTGCTGCCGTCGCTCGGCTACGTCGTCCTCGGAGTCGTCGTGGCCGCTCTGCTGAGCGTGATGGCGGCCGTTCGTCCCGCGATCAACGCCGCTCGTGTGTCGCCGTTGGCCGCACTGCGTGACGCGGACAGCGAGGTGCCGACTCGCTCCGTTCGCCGCCTTCGGCTCGTGTTCGGTGTTCTGTTCACCGGTGGTGCCGCGCTGCTCGCGATGCTGGCCATCGCAGCCAAGGGCACGGTCGCGGCTCCTCTCTCCGTGACGTTCTCCGCGATCGCCGCGGTGACCGGGCTGTTCTGGATCCTCGGCCCCGTCACGGTGCCGTTCATCGCGCGGCTGTTCGGCAAGATCGGTGGTACAGGTTGGACACAGTGGAAGCTCGCCGGCGCCGAGGTGCGCCGGATGCCGCAGCGGTCCGCGTCCGTCGCGCTGCCGCTGCTGCTGGCCAGCTCGATGGTGACGTTCTTCCTGGTCCTGCTGGGTGGCGCGCAGGAGATGACGTACCAGTACGCCAACGAGGAACGCCCGGACGCGACCGTGGTGGACGCGGGCGAGCGGCCGTTGCCGGCGATCCCCGCGCAGCCGGACGTGGCCGCGAGCGTCGTGCTGCACAAGACCTCGGACAGCGCCGCGAGCGTCGACCCCGAGGAGTTCAGGGCCTGGCTCAAGGCGCAGAACGTGTCCGGTGCCGAGCAACTCGTCGCAGGGACCGCGATCGTGCCGCCGCACTGGGAGGGCAGGCCGTTCGTCGAGGCCGACGGCACGCAGTACAAGGTCGTGGGCACGGTTCCCGGCAGCATCACCGGCTACCTGCCGATCATCGCCGGCCCCACCTCAGGGCCCGCGGAGAAGGTGCTCGTCGCGTTGAAGCCCGGCGCCGACCCGGCGCAGTTCCGGGCGGGACTGCAGGCCGCTCTGCCGAACAACCCGACCGTGATCGTGCAGACCGACGCGGACGAGCGCGCCGAGGCGGACCGGTACATGCACCTGGGCACCGTGCTGATGATGGTCCTGCTCGGACTGTCCGTGGCGGTCGCCGTGACCGGCATCGGCACCGCGCTGACCATCTCCGTGCAGGAACGCCGCAAGGAGCTCGCGCTAAGGCGCGCCTTGGGCGTCACTAGGGGCGGACTGCAGGGCGGAGTCATCGCTGAAGCGATCATGCTGGCCCTGGTCGGCGTGATCGGGGGCGGCGTCCTCGGGTTCGTCTACGCGGAAATCGCGATCCTCTCGACCGGCATCGAGATGTCGCTGCCCGGCCTGCAGGTCGTGTTGCCGCTGGTCATCGGCGCGATGGCGGTCGTGGTGCTCGCGGTGCTGGCGGCGTTCGGGCCCTCCCGCGGCGCGTCGCGGATCCGTCCGGCCGCTGGACTCGCCTCCGGCTGAACCCCCGGATCGGGCATCCGGGTGAATAGGGTGGGGGGAGCTTCAACGCGAGGCTCCCCACACGCTTGTGCCGGGGTCAGGTCATAAGGTGTTGCGCATGCGGCGGATCATGGGAACCGAGGTCGAGTACGGCATCTCAGTGCCGGGTGACGCGACCGCGAACCCGGTGCTCACTTCGACACAGGTGGTGCTCGCGTACGCGGCGGCGGCGGACATACCGCGCGCCAGGCGGGCGCGCTGGGACTACGAGGTGGAGTCCCCGTTGCGCGACGCGCGCGGGTTCGACCTGGGATCGCCCGGCGGGCATCCCGCCGACTCCGACGTCGAGGACCTGGGCGCGGCGAACGTCATCCTCACCAACGGCGCGCGGCTCTACGTAGACCACGCGCACCCCGAGTACTCGGCGCCTGAGGTCACCAACGCGCGTGACGCGGTGATCTGGGACAAGGCGGGGGAACGGATCATGGAGGAGGCGGCGATCAAGGCCGCGTCCGTGCCCGGCCAGCCCCGCCTGCAGCTGTACAAGAACAACGTCGACGGCAAGGGCGCGTCGTACGGCACGCACGAGAACTACCTGATGCAGCGCTCGACGCCGTTCACGGCCGTCATCGCGGGCCTCACGCCGTTCTTCGCGTCGCGCCAGGTCATCACGGGTTCCGGCCGCGTGGGCGTCGGGCAGTCCGGCGAGGAGCCCGGCTTCCAGCTCTCGCAGCGCTCCGACTACATCGAGGTCGAGGTCGGCCTGGAGACGACGCTCAAGCGCGGCATCATCAACACCCGCGACGAGCCGCACGCGGACGCGGACAAGTACCGCCGCCTGCACGTCATCATCGGCGACGCGAACCTGGCCGAGTACTCCACGTTCCTCAAGGTCGGCACCGCGTCCCTGGTGCTCGACATGATCGAGGCCGGGCAGCGGTTCGACGACCTGCGCATGGTCGACCCGGTGCGCGCGGTGCACCAGATCAGCCACGACCCGACCTTGAAGACCAAGGTCGAGATGACCGGCGGGCGCAAGTTCACCGGCCTCGACGTGCAGTTCGCCTACCACGAGCGGGCGCTGGCGTTCGTCGAGAAGGAAGGCGTCGGCGACCGGGAGGTCCTGCGGATCTGGGGCGAGGTGCTCGACGCGCTGGCCCGCGACCCGGCGGAGTGCGCCGACCGGCTCGACTGGGTCGCGAAGCTCCGGCTGCTCGAGGGCTACCGGCAGCGCGACGGCCTGGAGTGGGGCGCGGCCCGGCTCAACCTGGTCGACCTGCAGTACTCCGACGTCCGCCTCGACAAGGGCCTCTACAACCGCCTGGTCGCGCGCGGCTCGATGAAGCGGCTCGTGAGCGAGGAAGAGGTCCGCGCGGCCATCACCTCGCCGCCCGAGGACACGCGTGCGTACTTCCGCGGCCGGTGCCTGGAGCGCTACCCGACCTCGGTCGCGGCCGCGTCGTGGGACTCGGTGATCTTTGACCTCGGTCGAGAATCCCTCGTGCGAATTCCGACGCTGGAACCGCTCCGCGGGACGAAAGCGCACGTCGGAGCCCTTCTGGAGGCCTCCGACACCGCCGAGCAGCTGGTGGACGCGCTCACTCGCGGGTGATCGTCTACCCGAGTGGCTCAGGGTTTTTGTCGGTGCCGCTGGGTAGTGTTCTTGTCAGGCGAGTCAGTGGGAGGCCGAGATGTCCCAGGAACAGAAGCAGCGCCAGGGTGGTGGCGACGGCGACGACGGCGCGGATGACGCCGCCGGCGCAGGTCAGGAACGCCGCGAGAAGCTCGGCGAGGACGTGGACGCGATCCTCGACGAGATCGACGACGTGCTCGAGGAGAACGCGGAGGACTTCGTCCGCGCTTACGTGCAAAAGGGTGGTCAGTAGGCCTTCGGGGGCCTGTTGACCAACTCGGGGACGGGAGAACAACCAACACATGGACAACAGCTCGACCGGGCGTTACCCGGCCGCGGCGCTGCCCTCGGCGTACCTCACGCCGGGCTCGTCGTCGTTCACGGACTTCCTGCGGGCACAGGCACCCGACATGCTGCCTAGTGGCCGGAAGCTCCCGGAGGGGACCGTCCAGGCCCCGCACGGGACGACGATCGTCGCGGCCACCTACAAGGGTGGTGTCGTGATCGCCGGCGACAGGCGCGCGACCATGGGCAACGTGATCGCCCAGCGCGACATGAAGAAGGTCTTCGTGACCGACGACCACTCGGCCGTCGGCATCGCGGGCACGGCCGGCATCGCGATCGAGATCGTGCGCCTGTACACGGTGGAGCTGCGCCACTACGAGAAGATCGAGGGCGTGCCGCTGTCGCTGGACGGCAAGGCGAACCGCCTCTCGGCGATGATCAGGGGCAACCTCGACGCGGCCATGGCCGGCCTCGCCGTGGTGCCCCTCTTCGCCGGGTACGACACCTCGGCCACCGACTCGGACCGCGCCGGCCGCATCGTGTCCTACGACGTCACCGGCGGCCGTTACGAGGAGTCGCAGGGCTACCAGGCCGTCGGCTCGGGCTCGCTGTTCGCGAAGTCGGCGCTCAAGAAGCTCTACGACCCGGACGCGGACGTCGAAGCCGCGATCCGTTCCGTCGTCGAAGCCCTCTACGACGCGGCGGACGACGACTCGGCGACGGGCGGCCCGGACCCGGTCCGCCGCCTCTACCCGATCGTGGTCACCATCAACGGCGCCGACGGTGCCGTCGAGGTGCCGGAACCCCAGGTCGCCACGATCGCCGACGCGGTCGTCGAAGGCCGCCGGTCCCGCCCCGCAGGCTGAGTCCCCCACAGGTTCGACGTCAGGAGCACCACCCATGACGATGCCGCTGTACGCATCGGCGGAGCAGGTGATGCGCGACCGCTCGGAGTACGCCCGCAAGGGCATCGCCAGGGGTCGCAGCGTCATCGTGCTCAAGTACGCCGACGGCATTCTCTTCGTCGCGGAGAACCCCTCCAGCACGCTGCACAAGGTCTCGGAGATCTACGACCGCATCGGCTTCGCCGCGGTGGGCCGCTACAGCGAGTTCGAGAACCTCCGCCAGGCCGGGATCCGGTTCGCCGACGTCCGCGGCTACCAGAACGACCCGCGCGACGTGACCTCCCGTTCGCTGGCGAACGTCTACGCCACGACCCTGGGCACGTACTTCACCGAGCAGATCAAGCCCTTCGAGGTGGAGATCGCCGTGGCCGAGGTGGGGGACTCCTCTGCTTCCGACACGTTGTACCGGCTGACGTACGACGGGTCCATCGTGGACGAACCCCAGTACATCGTGATGGGCGGCGCCGTCGACGCCCCCAACACGGCGTTGAAGGAAGCCTTCGCCGACGGGTTGTCGTTGGCTGAGGCCGTTTCTGTCGCGGTCAAGGCTTTGTCGGCTGGGTCGCCTTCTACCGGGAACGGGGCTGCCGAGTTGCTTCCGGCTGCCAAGCTGGAGATCGCGGTGTTGGAGCGGGCTCGGCCTCGGCGGGCTTTTCGGCGGATTGCCGGGGCTGCTTTGGATGCGCTTTTGCCTGCTCCTGTGAAGGACGGCAAGAGTGTTGAGGATGTTGAGCTGCCTTCGGATCCTGAGGGTGAGTCCAAGTAGGTTTGTGCGATTGGCCCCTGGCTTTTGCTGGGGGCCTTTCGCGTTTCCGCGACCTTGTGGGTGGGTCACCTTGCGGGCGGCGGGCTTGCGGTTGCGTGCGTTTTCCTGGGGCTCTGCCCCGGACCCGGCAATCTGATCAGGGGGTCCGCGCCACGGGTGGGTTGATGGCACGCCTGTTGCGTTGGGCGGCTGCCTGTTGCTTAGAGGGTTGCGGTGGCGGTGGGGTCCCATCACGAGCCGAGCCACGAGCGGGCCACACCTGAGGGGTGAGGTCAAGTCGACGAAGAGCGTGTCGGCTTGACCTCACCCCTCAGGTGCAGCAAGAGCTGTGGCGCGACTCGTGATGGGACCCCACCGCCCTTGCCTTGCGGTAAGGACAGCTCGCCTTCGGCTTCGCGGGTGAGTTGGCTACCTCGCGTAGTTCGCCAGTAGGTTCGCCAGCTCGTTCGGTTTGCTCAGTGAGGCGCAGTGGCCTGCGGCCAGTTCCACCGGCTCTACGCCCAGGCGGTCGGCTACCACTTTGCGCATGAAGTCCGGGGTGAAGAACCGGTCTTCTGTGCACAGGATGAAGTGCGTTGGTAGGTCTGGCATCTTGTCCAGCGGCCACGGCTTGGCCATCGAGTTCTCGGACATGCCGCGTTCTCGTTTTTGCGCTTCCGCTGTCAGGTCTGGCGGGACGTCGTGGAAGAACTTGTCGTCCAGGCCCGAGTCGGTGTAGCCGGTGTTCTCCCACCAGTCGCCTGGGGTTTCGCCTGGGGCGGGGAGCATTGCCGTTACGTAGACCAGGGCTTTGGCGTTGATGGCGGCTGCGGCGATCGGGGCCACGAAGCCGCCGAAGGAGTGGCCTACCACCACTACGTCCTCTGTGGACGGTAGGGCGTCTGTCAGCGTTTGTGCCCAGTCTGTGAGGTCTTTTGCCTCGTCTTCGATGGGGAGGTCTGGGGCGACGACTGTGTGGCCCTTGGCCTGCAAGGCTTCTGCTACCAGGTGCCACGACCAGCCTACGTCGCCCCCTCCGTGCGCTATGGCGAAGGTGGTCATGGGGGGAGCCTAGGCGCGGCGCTCGGCTGGTAGGCGGGAACTGGTGAAGAGGCTGCGTCCAGAGGCCGCCTGGTTCGGCAACGTCGACGCCCGGCGTTGTGTCCCTGGCAATTGGTGACGCGGAAACAAGCGTGCGAGCGGTCCTCGCATCAGGGAGCCTGGGTCGTGCCGGGGATGTCCGGCGGGCAGTGGACTGGGGGGCGAGTGGTGGACGCCGCACGGGGGCGACCAGGGGAAGTGCGCTTGCTGGGATCATCGGGCAGGTCCAGGGGCACGCCGGGACCGCCGGTGGAAATCAGGGACTACGAGCCGGACGACGAGGCGTCCTGGCTGAGGTGCCGGGTGCTCGGATTCCTCGCGACGAACTACTTCGACGACGTCTGGCAGGCCAAGCGCCGCACGGACCTGGAACTCGTCGCGCTCGACGGTGCCGAGGTGGCCGGAATCCTGGACGTGTCGGTGCCCGGCGCGGAGGCCACGATCGGCACGGTGGTGGTGCATCCCGATCGCCAGGGCGAGGGGATCGCGACGGCGCTGCTCGCCGAGGCGGTGCGGCGGCTGGAGCGGTTCGGGGCGCGGACGCTCGACGCCTGGACTCGTGAGGACGGGCCCGCGCTGAACTGGTTCGAGCGCAACGGTTTCACGGAGTCGGAGAGTTGCCTGCACGTGCACGCGTCCGCCGACGAGCTCGGCACGGTGCTCACCGCTAAGCACGGGCTGGTACCGGTCGGGGCGTTCCTGCACGCCCGGATCGAGCGGGAAGCCGAGATGCGCGAACGGTTCGAGCGCGTTCACGTGTGCCGCAGGATGGTGCGCGAACTCAGACCGTGATGCCGGTCAGCCTTGGGATCGTCGCGGTGCGCCCGGCGAGCAGCATCACGAGCGCCTCGATCGGGCCGCTGATCTCGGCTCCCTCGCCGACGGCCCAGTCGGTGTCGGTGGCGACTAGCCGGTGCCCGGCCAGCTTGCGGCGCGCGTGGAACGGGAACCCGATCCGCCACAGGTCGTCCGCCGCGACCACGGCGGCGTCGAGGGGCATGTGGCGCTCCACGCCGAGCGGCAGCGCGATGTCCTGGGTGTGGACCATGGTGTCCATCAGCGCGTTCTTGAGCGACTGGCCCGGCGCGAGACGGTGGAGCCCGACGGCGCCGCGCAGTTCCGCGACGAGTTCGGCGGCCGGTCTGCGTGCCTCCTCGCGCGCGGTCTGGTCGACCATGCGGTTGAAGCTGCCGCGAGCCCGGACGAACGCCTTGAACGCCGTGCCGGCGCTGACCCGGTGTGCGAGCGACAGGTGGGCGGCGACCTCGCGCACCGTCCAGCCCTCGCAGAGCGACGGGTAGGTCCACTCGACGTCGGTGAGCCCGGCGAGCAGGTCCGCGGTCGCCGCGCGTTCGGAGTCGATCGTCTGCCAGATCTTCGTCTCGTCCATCGCCCTCTCCTCTTGATTTAGTTCGATAGGCTGACTACTTTAATCAGAGCATCTGACTAAAACAAGAGGAGCCAACGGGTGAACATCGGGCTGCTGCTCTTCATCCCGAGCCGCGAGGTGGAGAACCGGATCCTGGCCGCGGTCGTCGCGGCGGGGTTCGAGGTCACGCAGGCGCAGGCGCGGGTGCTGATGCGCGTCGGCCGGGACGGGACGCGGCTGACCGAGCTCGCCGAGGCCGCCCAGGTGACCAAGCAGACCGCCGGGTTCCTGGTGGACCAGCTCGAGAAGGTCGGCTACGTCGAACGCGTGCCCGACCCCACCGACGGCCGGGCACGGTTGGTGCGCGTGACCGACAGGGCGAAGGAGGCCGTTCCCGTCGCGAACGCGGAGATGGCCAGGATCGAGGCGGAATGGGAACAGCACATCGGCAAGCGCCGCATGGGTCAGCTGCGCGAGGCGCTCGAGATGCTCGGCGAGATCACCGATCCGTACCGCTGACCCGCGTGGTGCCGGTGCCGTTCGACCCGGTCGCGCTGACGACGGCCGCGGTCTACCGGGTGGTGTCGGCGGGGGAGCCGGCGTTCGTGAAGGTCCTGCGGCGGCCGCACGTCCCGGACGAGTTCAAGGACGTGGTGGGCGATCTTCCGTGGCGCGACGAGGTGGAGTTCCTGCAGTCGGACTTCGTGCTGCCACCGGGGATGCGCCGGCCGCGCGTGCTGCGGGTGGACGACTTCGGCGACCGGATCGCGTTGTGGCTGGAGGACGTGCGCTGCGCGGACGTGGAGTGGGACCTGCCCCGCTTCCGGCGGGCCGCGCTGGGGCTCGGCCGCTGGGCGGGGCGCAGGTTCGGTGGCGCGCCGGGCAGGGCGTTGCGGGTGCTGTACGAGGGAAGGCTCGTGCGGGACGCGTTCCTGCGGCCGCACTGCTCGGCCCTCGCGGAACGGATGCCGGGGCTCCTGGCACGGCTCGAAGCGCTGCCCCAGGCGAACGGGCACAACGACGCGTGCCCGCAGAACCTGCTGGTACCGCTCGACGACCCGGAGTCGTTCGTGGTGATCGACGTGACCTGGCAGTGCCCGAACCCGGTCGGTGCGGACCTCGGTCAGCTGCTCGTGGGGCTCGCCCAGGCCGGACGGATGGCCGTCGCGGACCTGCCGCCCGTGCGTGAGGCGATCATCGACGCCTACCTCGACGGGCTCCGGCTCGAACATCGCGCTGTGTCACGGGAAGAGGTCGTGCTCGGCTGCGACGGGACGCTGGCGCTGCGCAGCGCGTTCCACTCGGCACCCGAACTGGCCGACTACCTCGTGGAACGCGCCATGGTTCTCTAGGAGGCGAGCAGCTCCGACACCCGCGAACGCACCTCGGGGGAGTCGAGTCCGCGCACCATCACGGTGGTGCGGCGGCGCAGCACGTCGTCCACTTCGGACGCCCACTCGGTGCGGCGGGCGTGCTCGACCTGGGCCCAGATGTCCGGGCCGTCCGGGTGGACGCGCTCCAGCAGCGCCGGGTTCTCCAGACCGAGGGCGACGACCTCGTGCGACGTCGTGCCGTAGTGCGTGGCGAGGTGGCGGACCACGTCGTCGGGCAGCGCGGCGAAAGCGTGGCCCAGCACGGAACCCACGGTGTCGGGCTGCGCCGAGCCGGGAAGCGCGACGCCGTCCAAAGGCCCGTCGAAGGTGCGGCCGAGCTCGGCGTTCACGCGTGCCAGGACGGTGCCGCCGATCTTGCGGAACGTCGTCCACTTGCCGCCGGCCACGCTGATCATGCCGCCGGAGCCCGCGGTGATCACCGTCTCGCGCTTGGCGTGCGAGGTGTCGCCGGGGCCGCCGGGCAGGACCCGCAGGCCGGCGAACGTGTACGCGATCCGCGAACGGTCCAGACCGGACACCGCGACGCCCGCCTCGCTCAGGATCTGGTCGATGTCGGCGTCGGTGCACGCGACGGCGGCCGGGTCGCCCTCGTAGGCCTCGTCGGTGGTGCCGAGCAGGAGGTGGCCCTCCCACGGGATCGCGAACGACACGCGCACGTCGTCGACGGGGATCGTCAGCGCGGCCTTCCACTCCGAGGTCTGCTTCAGCACCAGGTGCGAGCCCTTGGACAGGCGGATCGACGGGTCGGCGGCCGGGTCCTCCATGCGCCGCAGCACGTCGAGCCACGGGCCGGTCGCGTTCACGACGACCTTCGCGTCCACGCCGAACTCGCCGAGCGAGTCGCGCAGGTCGACACCGGTGACCTTCGATCCGGTCTTGCGCAGGCCCACGACCGAGATGTGGTTGAGCAGCACGGCGCCGGCCTCGGCGGCGGCGCGGGCGGCGGTGATCGCCACGCGGCTGTCGTTCATCTGGTGGTCGTAGTACATCGCGGCACCGCGCAGACCGTCGGCGCGCAGGTCAGGCACCCACTCCACAGCCCTGCGCGCCGACAGCACCTTCCCCATGCCGTCGCCGAAACCCGACAGCGCGGAGTACAACGTGACGCCCGCACCCAGCACGAACCGGCTGTGCGGGCCGCCCTTGTAGACGGGGACGAGGAACGGCAGCGGGCGCACCAGGTGCGGGGCCAGGTGGTCGCCCAGCGCGCGGCGTTCCTTGTGGTTCTCGTGCACCATCGGCACCGCCGACGGGCCCATCGCGAGGTAGCGCAGGCCGCCGTGCACGAGCTTGGACGACGCGGACGACGTGGCGCCCGCGAAGTCGCCGCCCTCGACCAGCGCGACCCGCAGTCCTGAACGGGCCGCGGCCCACGTGGTCGCGATGCCCAGGATGCCGCCGCCGATCACGACGACGTCGAACTTGCCGTGCTGCAGCTCTTCACGAGCCCTGTCGCGCTGAGAAAGGTCAGTCATCGTCCTCGTCCATCCACCCGACGGTCCGCTCGACCGCCTTCTTCCACTTCCGGTAGCCGCGAGCCCGCGCCGCCGGTTCCATCGACGGCTCCCACTCAGCCGCCTTGTGCCAGTTGGCTTTCAGTTCTTCGGTGCCGCTCCAGTAGCCCACCGCGAGACCGGCCGCGTACGCCGCGCCCAGGCACGTCGTCTCGGCCACGATCGGGCGCACCACCGGCACGTCCAGCACGTCCGACAGGAACTGCATGAGCAGGTTGTTCGCCGTCATGCCGCCGTCGACGCGCAACGTCGTGAGGTCCACACCGGAGTCGGCGTTCATCGCGTCCACGACCTCGCGGGTCTGCCACGCCGATGCCTCCAGCACGGCCCGTGCGAGGTGCCCGCGCGAGATGTAGCCCGTCAGGCCGGCGATCACGCCACGCGCGTCGCTGCGCCAGTGCGGCGCGAAGAGGCCGGAGAACGCGGGCACGAAGTACGCGCCGCCGTTGTCGTCCACCGTGCGCGCGAGAGTCTCGATCTCGGCCGCCGACGAGATCAGCCCGATCTTGTCGCGGAACCACTGCACGAGCGCGCCCGTCACCGCGACGGCGCCTTCCAGCGCGTACGCCGCCGGCTCGTCGCCGATCTTGTACCCGACGGTGGTCAGCAGGCCGTTCTGCGAGTGCACCGGCTGGTCACCGGTGTTGATCAGCAGGAACGCGCCGGTGCCGTAGGTGCACTTGCCCTCACCGGGCTCGAAGCAGGTCTGGCCGAACAGCGCGGCCTGCTGGTCGCCGAGCGCCGACGCGACGGGCACGCCCTCGTAGGTGCCGTAGACCTCGGAGGAGGAACGGATCTCGGGGAGCATCTCGTGCGGGACGTCCATCGCGTCCACCAGCTCCTGGTCCCAGTCGAGGGTCTCCAGGTTCATCAGCATGGTGCGCGAGGCGTTCGTGACGTCGGTGACGTGGCGGCCGGTCAGGTTCCAGATCAGCCAGGTGTCCATGGTGCCGAACAGGACCTCGCCGCGTTCGGCCCGTGCGCGCAGGCCTTCGACGTTGTCGAGCAGCCACCGCAGTTTCGGACCGGAGAAGTAGGTCGCCAGGGGCAGGCCGGAGCGCTCGCGGAACCTGTCCTGGTCGCCGAGCTGCCTGATCAACGCGTCCGTGCGCGTGTCCTGCCAGACGATCGCGTTGTGCACGGGCTCGCCGGTCGCCTTGTCCCACACGACCGTGGTCTCGCGCTGGTTCGTGATGCCGAACGCGGCGATGTCGCCCAGCGAGAGAGACGCGTGAGAGAGGGCGTCGCGCACGACGGCCTGCACGTTCGTCCAGATCTCGGACGCGTCGTGCTCCACCCAGCCCGGCTTCGGGAAGATCTGGCGGTGCTCGCGCTGAGCGACCGACACGATCCCGCCGGCCTGGTCGAACACGATGCACCGGGACGAAGTCGTGCCCTGGTCTATCGCCGCGATGTAAGCCACGTGCACTCCCTTGTGCGAACCATTCGACAATGTCGAACGATTCCACAGTACTACCAGGAGAGCCCGCCGAGCTCCCTCGAAACGCTGCGAGCTGCCTCACGTACGTAGGACACGAGCTCGAGGCGCGGCGGCAGATCGGGTGAGTCGCACAGCCTCTCGACCGGCCCGGAGATGCCGATCGCCCCGACGACCACACCTCGCCTGTCTCGAATCGGGGCGGCCACGGACGCCTCGCCCTCGACGAGTTCGTGCAGGTCGTAGGCCCAGTCGCGGTCGCGGACGACGTTCATGTCGGCGTGCAGCTGCTCGGGATCGAGCGTGTGGCGGGTGAACGCCTGCAGGTCGCCGTCGGGCCAGTTGTCGCCGAACGCGACCAGGGCCTTGCCCAGCGCCGTCGCGTTCCACGGCAGCAGGGCGCCGGTGTCGAGCGTCTGCCGGCTGTTGTCCGGGCGGAACACGTGGTGCACGACGAGCACGTGCTTGCCGTGCATCACGCCGATGCGCACTGCCTCGCGCGCCCGCATCGCCAGGGTGTCCGACCAGTTCAACGCCTTGGCGCGCAGCTCGTTGCCGTCGAGGTAGGAGGTGCCGATCTGGAACAGCGCGGCGCCCAGGCGGTACTTGCCGCCCTCGACCTCCTGCTCGACGAACCCGACCTCCTGCAACGTCCGCAGGATGCCGTGCACTGTTGGTTTCGCGAGGTCGAGGGCGCGCGCGATCTCGCCGACGCTCAGCTGGTGCGCGCCGCCGTGCGCGAGCAGCTTCAGGACCTCGGCCGCGCGCTGGATGGACTGAATGGGACCGGGCACGCACCCCACTCTAGCTGCGTCTGTTCGACAATGTCGAACACTAGGGACGATAGATTCCCAGTGCGGCCGCACGCGAACGGAACTTGAAGTGGTTGGCCCGCTCGCGCACCTCGCCGTCGGTCGCGATCGAGATCGGTGCACCGTGCACCTCGACGTTCAGCGAGGCCACCTCGAGGTGCTTGTACATGCGCGAGTGCTCCAAAGCGCCGAGCAGCGCTCCCAGGAAGAACCTGGTCCGCGAGTACTTCCGGTCTGCCCGGACGTAGCGCACGTCGAGCAGGCCGTCGTCGAGCCGCGGCCGCATCGTGGGGGCGAAACCCTTCGGCCGGTACGGCCCGTTGCCCACGAACAGCAACCAGACGAGGTGCTTGTCGCCGTCGATGGTGATGTCCAGCGGCTTGGCTCGTTGCAGCACGCGGAACAACGCCATGCCCGCCGCCGGCCACTTGCCCCAGCGCTTCTCCAGCTTCTCGCGGATCCGCACCATGTCCGGGTAGCCGCCCAGCGACGCCGTGTTCACGAACCACTGCCCGTTGACCTGCGCCATGTCCACCCGCACACCCACGCCGTCCGCGACCGCCTGCGCCGTGTCGTGCAGGCCGGTGATGCCCACGTCCCGCGCGAAGTGGTTCAGCGTGCCGGAGGGGATGAGCACCAGCGGGAGGTCGCGTTCGGCGGCGATGGCGGCCACGGCGGCCACCGTGCCGTCGCCACCGGCCACACCCAGCGCTTTCGCGTCCGGCAGGTCGTCGAGCTCCTCGACCGAGACGATCTGCGCCTTGGGCCACTCCTCGGTGATCTGCGGCGTCGGGTCCGGCCCGATGCCCGAGAACGGGTTCACCACCACGACCAGCCCGTCACCGTCCTGCAACGACGTCAGGTCGGCGTGCTCGTAGGCCGAGGCGGGCTCGTTCATCCCGAGCGGCCACCACCGGCGCGTCAGCATCGCGGCACCGACGCCCACGGCCGCGCCGGCCGCGACATCCGTCGGCCAATGAACGCCCGTGTGAACGCGTGAATAGGCGACGGCGGCGGCGATCGGTGCCACCACCACGCCCGCTTTGGGTGATTCCATCGCCACCGCCGTGGCGAAAGCGGCCGCTGACGCGGAGTGACCGGACGGGAATGACGAGGATGTCGGCCGCTTCGACAGCCTGCGTCGCATCGCGAGCAGATCGGCGGCGGGCCGGCGGCGCGGGAAAAGCGACTTCCCGACCAGGTTCGCGCTGGCAGAGGCCCCGGCGATGGCCGCAAGGCCTCTCATCGCACCACGCCGGTACGGGCCTTTCCTCGTCGCCAGAATCGCCGCGATGACGAACCACAGCAGACTGTGGTTGGCGGCTTTCGAAAGCCTCTTCAAACCGGTGTCGAGCCTGCTCGGACGTAGTCCGGCCGAGGAGCTCATGAGCTTCTTGTCGAGAGCGCTGACCCGTTTCCACACGCCACCGACACTAAACCGCAACCGGCGTGCCGCCCGAACGGATCACCCTGCTCCGCCTGGGAGTCGCCTACTGTTGAGGCATGCAGCGGCGGATCTTCGGCATTGAGACAGAATTCGGGGTGACCTGCACCTTCCACGGGCAGCGTCGTCTGTCCCCGGACGAGGTCGCGCGGTACTTGTTCCGCCGCGTCGTCTCGTGGGGACGTTCTTCCAACGTCTTCTTGCGCAACGGCTCCCGGCTCTACCTCGACGTCGGCTCCCACCCGGAGTACGCGACGGCCGAGTGCGACGACCTGGCACAGCTCGTCACGCACGACAAGGCCGGTGAGCGGATCCTGGAGGACCTGCTCGTCGACGCCGAGCGCAGGCTCGCCGACGAGGGCATCGGCGGGGACATCTTCCTGTTCAAGAACAACACCGACTCGGCGGGCAACTCCTACGGCTGCCACGAGAACTACCTGGTCGCACGGGCCGGAGAGTTCTCCCGCATCGCGGACGTGCTGCTGCCGTTCCTGGTCACCCGCCAGCTCATCTGCGGCGCCGGCAAGGTGCTGCAGACCCCGCGCGGCGCCGTGTACTGCCTCTCGCAGCGCGCCGAGCACATCTGGGAGGGCGTGTCGTCCGCGACCACCCGGTCCCGCCCGATCATCAACACCCGCGACGAGCCGCACGCCGACGCCGAGCGCTACCGGCGCCTGCACGTCATCGTCGGCGACTCGAACATGTCCGAGGTGACGACGCTGCTGAAGGTCGGCAGCGCGAACCTGGTGCTCGAGATGATCGAGCAGGGCGTCCAGTTCCGCGACTTCTCCCTGGACAACCCGATCCGCGCGATCCGCGAGATCAGCCACGACCTGACGGGCCGCCGCACGGTGCGCCTCGCGGGCGGCAAGGAAGCGTCCGCGCTCGACATCCAGCGCGAGTACTTCGAGAAGGCCGTCGAGCACTGCGCCAAGCGCTCACCGGACCCGATGGCGGAGCGCGTCCTCGAGCTGTGGGGCCGCACCCTCGACGCCGTCGAGGCGCAGGACCTGACGAAGATCGACCGCGAGATCGACTGGGCCATCAAGAACCGCCTGATGAACCGGTACATGGAAAAGCACAACATGGACCTGTCCAACCCGCGCATCGCCCAGCTCGACCTCGCCTACCACGACATCCGCCGTGGCCGTGGCGTGTTCGACCTGCTGCAGCGCAAGGGCCAGGTCGAGCGCGTGACCGACGACGGCGAGATCGAGGCCGCCAAGGACACCCCGCCGCAGACCACGCGGGCCAAGCTGCGCGGTGACTTCATCGCCGCCGCGCAGGCCGCCGGTCGCGACTTCACCGTCGACTGGGTGCACCTCAAGCTGAACGACCAGGCGCAGCGGACCGTGCTGTGCAAGGACCCGTTCCGGGCGGTCGACGAACGCGTGGAGCGCCTGATCTCGTCGCTCTGATCGAACGATGCCGAGGGGCGCGCTCCGGACCGGAGCGCGCCCTGACCGCCGATCGGGGCTAGGAAGCGATCACCGGCTCGACCAGAGTGGCCACATGAGGATCATCGCGGCGGCACTCGCCGCACTCCTGGTTCTTCCCGGGGTGGCGTCGGCGACGGACACCTACTGGGACCTGAAGCCGACCGGTACCGACGCACGGTTCAGAGGCCTGTCCGCGGTCAACGGCCAGGTCGCGTGGGTCAGCGGCTCGAAGGGCACCGTCCTGCGCACGACGAACGGTGGCCGGACGTGGGACTCCGTGGGCCCGCCCGGCACCGAGGCGCTCGAGTTCCGCGACATCGAGGCCTTCGACGCGCGCAACGCCGTGGCGCTGTCCATCGGCGAGGGCGAGTCGTCGCGGATCTACCGCACGTCCGACGGCGGTAAGAGCTGGCAGGAGGAGTTCCGCAACACCGATCCGAAGGCGTTCTACGACTGCGTGGCGTTCTTCGACCGGTTCCGCGGGCTCGCGCTCAGTGACCCTGTCGACGGCAAGTTCCGGGTCCTCAGGACGTGGGACGGCGGACGGTCGTGGCACGTCGACGACCCGAAGGGCATGCCGGACGCGCTGCCGGGCGAGTTCGCGTTCGCGGCGTCCGGGCAGTGCGTGACGACCAGCGGCAACCACGCGTGGATCGCGACCGGCGGCGGCGCGAAGGCACGGGTGCTGGAGTCGCGCGACGGTGGCCGGTCGTGGAAGGCGAGCGAGGTGCCGCTGCCGTCCGGTGAGGCGGCGGGGGTGTTCGCGGTGGCGTTCAAGACGCCCTGGCGCGGTGTGGCGATCGGTGGCGACTACCTGAAGCCGACCGACCCGACGCCCGCGTTCGCGACCAACGACCGTCGCGGGTGGACGGCGGGCAAGCAGGCGCCCGTGGGATACCGGTCCGGTATCGCCTACCGCGGCGACGGCCTGGTCGCGGTCGGTCCGTCCGGGACGGACACCAGCAGGGACGGCAAGACCTGGAAGATCGCGGACACGGGGAGTTTCGACACCGTGGACTGCGTCGGGCACACCTGCTGGGCGGCCGGCGAGAAGGGGCGGGTCGGCCGCACCTGAGGGGAGACGGGGAATGCGTCTGCATCCTGGTGAGCCCGAGGCCCCGGGCTGGCGGGTCGTGCAGCTGACCGACGTCGTGCGGCGACTGCGGGAGGAGGCGTCCGGTGTGACCGGGCGTCCCCTCCTCGTCGCGATCGACGGGCGCGGTGGTGCCGGGAAGTCCACTCTCGTCGAACGGTTGCGGAGCCTCGTTCCGAGGTCCGGGGTGGTGCACACCGACGACGTCGCCTGGCACCACGCGTACTTCGACTGGGGAGGTCTGCTGGTCGAGAACGTCCTGGTGCCCCTTCACCGGGGCGAGGCGGTGGAGTTCCGGCCGGTGGCCTGGGCCGAGCACGACCGTCCCGGCGCGATCGAGGTCGTGTCCGGGATGGACTTCGTGTGGATCGAGGGCACCGGCGTCATCCGGGAGCAGTGCGCTCCGTGGATCGACGCCTCGATCTGGGTGCAGGGTGACCTGGACGAGCAGGAACGCCGGCTGTCCGCCCGCGACGGTGACTCCGCGGAGCAACGACGGCACGTCACCGCGTGGCTGGCCGAAGAGTTGCCGTTCCTGCTGCGCGAGCAGCCGTGGCGCAGGGCGACCGTCGTCGTCGCAGGTACGAGTGGACTCCGCCACGATCCCGAGTCCGAGATCGTCGTCGCGGTGTAACGCCCGCGGGACCTCCGGCGAAAAAGCACGTGTCGGCCGCTCCCGCGTGGGGTAGCCGATGCAGGTGTTCGACGGATTCTCGTTGCGTTGCAGGGACGTTGGCGAGGCCAATCTGCGAGTGAGGACCGGTGGTGCAGGGCCACCGGTCCTCCTCTTGCACGGACACCCTCGAACCCACACCACCTGGCACCGCGTCGCGCCACTGCTCGCCGAGGACCACACGGTCGTGTGCCCGGATCTGCGCGGTTACGGCGAATCCAGCAAACCCGGTGACTACTCGAAACGCGCGATGGCCCGCGACTTCGTGAACCTGATGCAGGGGCTCGGTCACGAGGAGTTCGCCGTGGTGGGGCACGACCGCGGGGCCGCCGCGGCGATCAGGCTGGCGCTCGACCACCCGGACCGCGTCACGCACCTGGCCGTGCTGGACGGGCTGCCCATCGGCGCTCACCTGGCTCGCGCGGACGCCCGGTTCGCCCAGGCCTGGTACCACTGGTTCTTCCTGGCCCGGCAGGAACTCGCCGCCGCGATGATCAACGAGAACCCCGACCTCTGGTACGGCGGCCGCTACCACGACACCCCGCTCGCGATGGGCGTGGAGAACTGGGCCGACTTCCAGCGGGCGATCCACGACCCCGAGACCGTGCTCGCGATGTGCGGTGACTACCGGGCCGGGCTGGAGGTCGACCGCCACCACGACGAGGAGGACCTGGCCGCCGGACGCAGGATCACGTGTCCCGTGCTCGCCCTCTGGTCGGCCGAGGACGACCTCGGCGAGCTGTACGGAGACCTGGCCGCGATCTGGGCCGAATGGGCCGACGACGTGCGGGTTCGTTCCCTCGACTGCGGGCACCACATGGCCGAGGAAGCACCCGTCGAACTGGTCCGCGAGTTACGTGCGTTGTTCTGAACGGACCGTTCACAACAGGCGGTGGTGAGGTTTCGGCGCGCGCACGCGTTAGGGTCTGTCCGTGGCCATCGCACGTGCCGAACGCCTTGTCAACCTGGTGCTGTGCCTGCTGTCGACCCGTCAGTACCTGACAGCGGAGCGCATCCGCGCCATCGTCCCCGGCTATCACGAAGCGCCGACGGACGAGGCGTTCTTCCGCATGTTCGAACGGGACAAGTCCGAGCTGCGCGATCTCGGCGTGCCGCTCGAGACCGGGCGGCAGTCCAACGCCGAGGGAGCGGAGGACGGCTACCGGATCGCGCGGCGCGACTACGAGCTGGGCGACATCGACCTCGAACCCGACGAGGCCGCCGCGGTGGCGCTGGCCGCCCGGCTGTGGGACTCCCCGCAGCTCACGGGCGCCGTGCACGGCGCGTTGATCAAGCTGCGGGCCGCCGGGGTGGACGTCGACCAGGACACGCCCGCGGCCGTCGAGCCCAAGGTGCGGGCCAACGAGCCCGCGTTCCCGCCGCTGCTGGCAGCCGTGCAGGCGGGGCAGGTCGTCGCGTTCGACTACCGCAAGCCGCCACCCGGCGGGCAGAAGGAACGAACGGTCGAACCGTGGGGCGTGGTCGCGTGGCGCGGCAAGTGGTACCTCGTCGGCTGGGACCGTGAACGCCAGGACACGCGGTGCTTCCGGCTCTCCCGCGTCGTGGGCGCGGTCCGGACCGTCGGCAAGCCCGGCGCCTTCGCCGTGCCCGAGGGCACGGACCTGATGAGCCTCATCGCGCGCACGCAAGCCGATCCGCACCACACGGCGCCCGCCAAGATCTGGGTGGCCAAGGACCGGGCGCAAGGGCTGCGGCGGCACGCGAAGGTCGTCGAGGAACGCGACGGCGGCGACGTCGTCGAGATCGACCTGAAGTTCCCCGACTCGGCGGCCAAGTGGCTCGCCGGGTTCGGGCCCGACGTCGTGGTGCTGGAGCCCGAGGTCCTGGCCAAGTCGGTCCGCGACCGCCTGCAGGGTGCACTGGAAGGAGCGCGGTGACCGCGTCGAACGAACGGCTGCCGCGGCTGCTCGCACTCGTGCCGTACCTGCTCAACCGGCCCGCGATCACCGTCAAGGAGGCCGCGGCCGACTTCGGCATCACGCCCAAGCAGCTGCGCAAGGACCTCGAGCTGCTGTGGATGTGCGGCCTGCCCGGTTACGGGCCGGGCGACCTGATCGACCTGTCGTTCGAGGGCGAGACGATCACCGTCTCGTTCGACGCGGGTCTCGACCGGCCGCTGCGCCTCACCGCGGCCGAGGCGGCGTCGCTGCTGGTCGCGTTGCGCGCGCTGGCGGACACACCGGGCGTCGTCGACACGGACGCGGTGCGGCGGGCGCTGGCCAAGATCGAGGCGGCGGTCGGCAAGGCGCAGCCGGCGGGCATGGTCGTCGGGCTCGGCGGGTTCGAACGCGGGGAGACCGCGGAGGTCCGTGAGGCCGTACAGGGCGCCGTGAAGCGTGAACGAGCTGTGCGCATCCGTTACTACTCGCAGTCGCACGACGCGATGAGCGACCGAGTGGTCGATCCGATGCGTCTGCTGCTCGTCGAGGGACGCGGCTACCTCGAAGGATGGTGCCGTTCGGCGCTCGGCGTGCGCCTGTTCCGGCTCGACCGCATCGACGACGTGCAGGTGCTCGACGAGCCGTCGTCGCCTCCGCCGCACGCCCAGCTGACTGATACATCGGAGGGGTTGTTCCACCCGAGGGACACCCAGAAGATCGCGGTCCTCCTGCTCGAACCGGACGCGCACTGGGTCGCCGAGTACTACCCGGTCGACCACGCGGCGGAGCTCTCGGACGGCCGCACGCGTGTCCTCATGCGCTACGACGACCCGTCCTGGATGGTTCGCCTGCTCCTCGGGCTCGGCGGCGACGTGCACGTCGAAAAGCCGTCGGAACTCGCGGAGGAGGTTGTTCGCCAGGCGGCAGAGGCATTGCGCCGGGCAGATCACCTGCTGTCCACCCAAGACGTATAACGTGTGCTTGTGCCGTCCACACCGACCCTGGCGCTGATCGCGCTCGGCCTGATCGTGCTCGTCGCGATCGCGATTCGAGTCATCCGATCCTTGCGTCGATTCGCCCGCGCCCGCACTCTGGTGGGGGGCGGGGTCGGCAACGGAGTCGGTCTGCTCAAGGCGCGATCCGCGGCGCTGAAGGTGGCCATCGCCGAACGGCGGCCAGACGAACAGGCCCGCACCAGGGCAAACCCCGCGTACGATCGTCGTAGCGGGGCAGACAGGAGGATCACCAATGGGTAACCTCGGACCC
This sequence comes from Lentzea californiensis, assembly GCF_024648825.1. Taxonomy (GTDB): domain Bacteria; phylum Actinomycetota; class Actinomycetes; order Mycobacteriales; family Pseudonocardiaceae; genus Lentzea; species Lentzea californiensis. Next base: position 98,913 of record NZ_JANBBE010000007.1, on the reverse strand, counting down.
ACCGAGCTGATCATCATCGCTGTGGTGATCATTCTGCTGTTCGGTGCGAAGAAGCTTCCCGACATGGCCCGTTCGCTCGGCAAGTCGGCGAAGATCTTCAAGGCTGAGACCAAGGGCCTGCGCGACAACCAGGACGCGGACGACGCGCCGGTGCAGCAGCAGCCCGTGCAGCAGCCGGTCCAGCAGCTCCCGCCCGCCCAGCCGCAGCCGGTGCAGCAGCCCCAGGTCGCGCCTCCCATCGAGCAGACCACCCAGAACAAGGCGAACAACTGACCTTCCGGTCTCCTGACTTGTAAGGACGGTCGACGCGGTGGCAAGTCCGTTCCGGTGGGTCGCTGAACGCCGGGAACGCGGCAGGCGCCGTCGGGGCAACGCCGACGGCACGATGTCGCTCAAAGAGCACCTCTACGAGCTGAGGTACCGGCTCGGTCTGGCGATGCTGGTCATCAGCCTGGGTGCCATCTTCGGTTTCATCTGGTTCCAGGTGAGGCTCGGCCCGATCCCGTCGCTGGGTGACATCCTGACGGGCCCGTACTGCCAGCCGGACCTGGAGAAGTACCGCGCGAAGATCACCAACAACGGTGAGTGCGCGCTGCTGCAGACCGAGCCGTTCGAGATCTTCCTCGTGCAGTTGCAGGTCGGTGCGGCGGCGGGTGCGGTGCTGCTCAGCCCGTTGTGGCTGTACCAGATCTGGGCGTTCATCACGCCCGGCCTCTACCAGAAGGAACGCAAGTTCGCGCGCGTCTTCGTCGGCGCCGGCGCGCTGCTGTTCGTCGCGGGCGCGGTGCTCGCCTACCTGGTGGTGCCGGAGGGCTTGAAGGTCCTGCTCGGTTTCGGTGGCGACAACTGGGTCACGGCGCTCACCGGTAGCAAGTACATCAACTTCGTCATCACCATGCTGTTCATCTTCGGCGTGAGCTTCCTGCTGCCGCTGGTGGTGGTGATGCTCAACCGCGCGGGCGTGCTGTCCTACGAGCGGCTGGCGAAGTGGCGGCGCGGCCTGATGATGGGCCTGTTCGTGTTCGCCGCGATCGCGACGCCGGGCACCGACCCGATCTCGATGGTCGTGCTGGCCCTCGCGCTGTCGGTGCTGTTCGAGATGGCGATCCAGCTCTCCCGCGTCCACGACAAGCGCAAGGCGAAGCTCCGCAGCGCCGAGGGCTGGGACCAGCTCGACGACGACGAGGCGGCGCCGTTCAACTACGTGGCGTCCGACGCCGACGGCAACGACCCCGGTGAGAAGGCCATCGCCTCGGAGCCCCCGAAGCGCGTGAACTACGACGACGCCACGTGACGCGGGCCGCCTTACTTGTCTGCCCCGCGTCGGGCAAGGGGCGGGCGGCCCGGATGGCCGGGTCGACCGCCGCGGCGCTGAGGCCGCACGTGTCGTCGTTGACGCAGCTGGTCGCGAACGACGCCGAGGGCACGCTCGCGATGGCGCGCCAAGCCGTCGAGGACGGTGTCGACCTGCTGGTCGTCCTGGGCGGTGACGGAGCCGCCCACCTGGGCGTCCAGGCGGTCGCGGGCACGTCGACGGCGCTGGGCATCGTCCCGGCGGGCACCGGCAACGACCTGGCCGCGGCCGTGGGCTCGCAGTCGGTCGAGGACGTCGTGCACGGCACCCGCAGGCAGCTCGACCTCGGGCGGTTGTCGACGGGGCAGTGGTTCGCGACGGTGCTGTGCGCCGGGTTCGACTCCGCGGTGAACGAGCGGGCGAACGCGATGCGCTGGCCCGCCGGTCCGCGCCGCTACGACCTGGCGATCGTCGCGGAACTCGCGTCGCTGAAGCCGGCGCCGCTGGTCGTGACCACCGAGTCCGGGACGTTCGAGCTGGACGCCACGCTGGTCGCGATCGGCAACACGCCGAACTACGGCGGCGGCATCCCCGTGTGCCCCACGGCCGACGCCGGCGACGGGTTGTTCGACGTCACGGTCGTCGAGGGCGGCAGCCGCACGATGCTGGTCCGGATGCTGCCGACGCTGCGCACGGGCAAGCACACCGAGCACCCGGCCGTGCGGACGTTCCGCGCGCGTGAGGTCTCGCTGTCCGGCGGCAACGGCTGGATCGCTTACGCCGACGGCGAACGCCAGGAGGCGTTGCCGATCACGGTTCACACGGTTCCCGGCGCCCTCACGGTCGTGGGTCGCTAAATTATGGGGCTGTTCGGTCCGTTCCACTGTTTTCGGTAGGGATTCATGGAGACTCTGCAGTTCCAGTCCGAGGCGCGTCAGCTGCTGCAGCTGATGATCCACTCGATCTACTCGAACAAGGACACGTTCCTGCGAGAGCTGGTCTCGAACGCCTCCGACGCGCTCGACAAGCTGCGGCTGGAGTCGTTCCGCGACAAGGACATGCAGGTCGACGTCGACGACCTGCACATCGTGATCGAGTCCGACCCGGCCGAGCGCACGCTGACGGTGCGGGACAACGGCATCGGCATGACGCGCGAGGACGTCGTCCGGCTCATCGGCACGATCGCGAAGTCCGGTACCGCGGAGTTCCTGAAGCAGCTCAAGGAACAGCAGTCCGGCAGCGCGTCCGACCTGATCGGCCAGTTCGGCATCGGCTTCTACTCGTCGTTCATGGTGGCGGACAAGGTCACCCTCGTGACGAAGTACCCGCACGCCGAGAAGGGCGTGCGCTGGGAGTCGACCGGCGAGGCCACGTACACGATCGACGACGTGGACGACGCCCCCCAGGGCACCTCGGTCACGTTGCACCTCAAGCCGTCCGACGACGAGGACCGGCTGCCGGACTACACCGAGCCGGCGAAGATCCGCGAGATCGTCAAGCGCTACTCGGACTTCATCACCTGGCCGGTGCGCCTGGGCGGCGAGGACATCAACTCGCGCAAGGCCCTGTGGGCGCGCCCGGCCTCCGAGGTGACGGAGGAGGAGTACGCCGAGTTCTACCGGCACATCAGCCACGACTGGAACGCGCCGCTCGAGACCATCCGCATGCAGGCGGAGGGCACGTTCGAGTACCAGGCCCTGCTGTTCCTGCCCGCGCAGGCGCCGATGGACCTGTTCATGCGCGACGGCAAGCGCGGCGTCCAGCTCTACGTGAAGCGCGTCTTCATCATGGAGGACTGCGCCGAGCTGATGCCGGAGTACCTGCGCTTCGTGAAGGGCGTAGTCGACGCGGCGGACCTCTCGCTGAACGTCTCGCGCGAGATCCTGCAGCAGGACCGCCAGATCCAGCTGATGCGCCGCCGCCTGGTCAAGAAGGTGCTGTCCTCGATCAAGTCGCTGATGGGCACCCGCCCGGACGACTACGCGAAGCTGTGGGGCGAGGTCGGCGCGGCCCTGAAGGAGGGCCTGCTCTCCGACTCGGACAACCGCGACGCGATCCTGGAGGTCTGCTCCTTCGCGTCCACGCACTCCGACGAGTCGCTGACCACCCTCGCCGAGTACGTCTCCCGGATGAAGGACGGCCAGGAGCACATCTACTTCATGACCGGCGACTCACGCGTCGCCGTCGAGAAGTCGCCGCACCTGGAAGCGTTGCGCGCCAAGGACTACGAGGTGCTGATCCTCACCGACACCATCGACGAGATGTGGGTCGACTCCGTCCCCGCCTTCGACGGCAAGACGTTCCAGTCCGTCGCCAAGGGCCAGGTGGACCTGGAGACCGACGAGGAGAAGTCGGCCAACGAGGCCAAGACCGCGGAGTTCGGCGACCTGCTCACGTGGATGAAGGAGCAGCTGGAGGACAGCGTCAAGGAGGTCCGCCTCTCGTCCCGCCTGACGACCTCCCCGGCGTGCGTCGTCGGTGACTCGTACGACATCACCCCGACTCTGGAGAAGATGTACAAGGCGATGGGGCAGGAGCTGCCGAAGATCAAGCGGATCCTGGAGCTCAACCCGTCGCACCCGCTGGTCGAGGGCCTGCGCAGGGCGTTCGCGGCCGGCGAACGCGACGGGCTGGCCGACACCGCGGAGCTGATCCACGGGCTGGCGCTGCTGGCCGAGGGCGGCGAGCTCGCGGACCCGTCCCGGTTCGTGAAGCTGGTGGCGGACCGGGTGCAGCGCACGTTCTGACGCTGGTGGTTGCCTTGCGGGGCGGCTTGCAGGCGCGTGGTTGCCTTGCGCGGGTCGTGACGGAACTGCGCGGGGTTGCGATCGGGGCTGACCTCGAGAGGGCGGGATGCTGCCTCAAGGTCAAGCCCCAATCGCGTTGCGGCCCCGAACCGCTACCCGGTCCTGAAGGTTCAGACGGCTCGCTTCGCATCGCCACGTCAGGTTGGCGGCGTGGTCACCATGCGAGGGCCGGCGCCGGTTGGCACCGCGCGGGTCGGGTGCGGTGGCGGGCGCCGGTTCCAGCGGAGGATCGCCTGCCATGCGGATGGTCGCCTTGCGAGGGTGGTCGCGCGAGGCGACGGAACTGTGAGGGCGGGCGTCTGCCGTACGACCGCCCTCGCGCGCAAGTCGGCGCCTGGCGCAAAACCGCAGGTAGAGAGCAATGTCCGCAGGACATCGCCCTCTATTACTTCAGTGAAGTCTGAAGTTAATCTATCTCGGCGGCGATTGTCGGTGTGATGTGAAAGCCTGAAGGGGTGTCAAGTGCTTCGCGGTCCCCGGCCGAGGCCTACGCCCACTCCCGGCGCAACGCCCAGCGGCCCAAGCTGACCGATTTCCTGTCCGTGATCTCGTTCGAGCTGGACCCGTTCCAGCGCCAGGCCTGCGAGGCCCTGGAGGACGGTCACGGAGTGCTCGTCTGCGCCCCCACCGGTGCCGGTAAGACGGTGGTGGGCGAGTTCGCCGTGCACCTCGCGCTGACCGAGGGCCGCAAGTGCTTCTACACGACGCCGATCAAGGCGCTGAGCAACCAGAAGTTCGCCGACCTCACCGCGCGGTACGGGGCGGACAAGATCGGCCTGCTCACCGGCGACACGAGCATCAACGGCGGTGCGCCGGTCGTGGTCATGACGACCGAGGTGCTGCGGAACATGCTGTACTCGGGTTCGTCCACTCTGGACGGACTCGCGTACGTCGTGATGGACGAGGTGCACTACCTCGCGGACCGCTTCCGCGGGCCGGTGTGGGAGGAGGTCATCCTGCACCTGCCGGAGCACGTGCAGGTGGTCGGCCTGTCCGCGACGGTCAGCAACGCCGAGGAGTTCGGCGAGTGGCTGGTCGAGGTCCGCGGCGACACCTCCGTCGTGGTCGACGAGCACCGGCCCGTGCCGCTGTGGCAGCACATGATGGTGGGCAACCAGATGCTCGACCTCTTCGAGGGCGACCAGACGCACGCGCGGATCAACTCCCAGGTGCTGCGCAAGACCGAGGAACTGGTGCGGTACCACGTGCCGTTCAGCCGCGGGCGCAACCGCAGCGGTGGCCCTGGGCGGCCGGCGCGCAACAGCGGGTTCAAGCCGACTTCGCGCATCGACATGATCCAGCGGCTCGACGCGGCGTCGTTGCTGCCCGCGATCGTGTTCGTGTTCAGCCGTGCCGGCTGTGACGCGGCGGTCACGCAGACGGCGCGGGCGGGACTGCGGCTCAACTCGGCGGAGGAGACCGAGCTGGTCCGCCGGATCGTCGACGAGAAGACGCGCGACCTGCCCGAGGCCGACCTGACGGTGCTCGGCTACTGGGAGTGGCGCGAGGCGCTGGAGCGCGGCATCGCGTCGCACCACGCCGGGCTGCTGCCCGCGTTCAAGGAGACGGTCGAGGAGCTGTTCGTCCGCGGCCTGGTCAAGGTCGTGTTCGCCACCGAGACGCTCGCGCTGGGCATCAACATGCCCGCGCGCACGGTCGTGCTCGAAAAGCTCGTGAAGTACAACGGTGAGGCGCACGTCGACCTCACCCCAGGCGAGTACACGCAGCTCACGGGTCGTGCGGGGCGTCGCGGCATCGACATCGAGGGGCACGCGGTCGTCGTCTGGCAGCCGGGGATCGACCCCAAGGCCGTCGGCGGGCTCGCGTCCACCCGCACGTACCCGCTGCGGTCGTCGTTCCGGCCGGGCTACAACATGGCCGTCAACCTCGTGCACCAGCTCGGCGCGGCGTCCGCGCGCGAGATCCTGGAGCAGTCGTTCGCGCAGTTCCAGGCGGACAGGTCGGTCGTGGGGCTCGCGCGCCGCATCGAGCGCAACAAGGAGGCGCTCGCCGGCTACACCGAGGCGATGACGTGCCACCTGGGCGACTTCAGCGAGTACGCGGCACTGCGCCGCCGCATCGGCGACCGGGAGAAGCAGCTCTCGAAGCAGAACACGAACTCGCGGCGCATCGAGACGGCCAAGTCGCTCGAGCGGCTGCGCAAGGGCGACGTGATCGCGGTGCCGTCCGGGCGCCGCAGCGGCCTCGCCGTCGTCGTCGACCCCGGCCTCGAGCCGATGGGCGAGGCGAAGCCGCTGGTCGTCACCGAGGACCGCTGGTCGGGCCGCCTGACGTCGGCGGACTTCCCGTCGCCGGTCGAGGTGCTGGGCCACATCCGGCTGCCCAAGCAGGTCGACGTGCGCTCGCCGAAGTCGCGTCGCGACCTGGCGTCCACGATCCGCAACACGGGCATCACGGTGCCGTCGCGCGGCCGCAGGCAGACCACGGCGGACGACGACCCCGAGCTCGCGACGCTGCGCCGTGCCCTGCGCGCCCACCCGTGCCACGGCTGCGACCAGCGCGAGGACCACGCCCGGTGGGGCGAGCGGTACCACCGGCTGCTGGCCGAGAACCAGCAGCTGGAGCGCAAGGTCGCGGCGACGACGCACTCGCTGGCGCGCCAGTTCGACCGCATCCGCGCGCTGCTGCGCGAGCGCGGCTACCTCAGCGAGTCCGAGGAGGTCACCGCCGACGGCAAGCGTCTGACCAGGCTCTACAGCGAGTCGGACCTGCTCGCCGCCGAGTGCATCCGCCACGGTGTGTGGAAAGGCCTCAAGCCGGAGGAGCTCGCCGCCGTCGTGTCGTCGCTGGTCTACGAGGCGCGCCGGGACGGTCCCGTCGAGGCCCGCCTGCCGCAGGGCCCGGTGGCCGACGCGATGCTCAAGACCGTGCGGCTGTGGGCGGAGATCGAGGACGACGAGCGCCGCCTCAAGCTCGAACGCATCACCCGCCAGCCCGACCCCGGTTTCGCCTGGCCGGTGTACCGCTGGGCGCGCGGCGAGTCGCTGGAGAAGGTCCTGAGCGCCGCCGAGGCCGGCGGCAACGAGCTCGGCGCGGGCGACTTCGTGCGCTGGTGCCGGCAGGTGATCGACCTCCTGGACCAGATCCGCGAGGTCGTCGGCCGCCAGGACCCGGTCGGCGCGGCCGCCGCCAAGGCCGTCGACGCGCTGCGGCACGGAGTCGTGGCGATGATGTGACCCCGAGTTGTGACCCAGCCCTGACGAAGGTTTTGCGAGTCGGAGTAAAGACTGACGTCAACGGTGTGATTGGATTTCGCCGCAACGTCGTACACACGGAGGTCGACTGATGAGCAGCCCGTACGGACCGTCCGGAGGGAACGATCCGCAGCAGCCGTGGGGCCAGCAGCCGCAACCGCCGCAGCAGCCTTATGGAGGCGGTTTCCCTCCCGGCACCCCGTCTGGCGGCTTCCCGGCGCAGAACCCGGGACAGAACCCGTACGGCCCGCCGCAGCCCCAGCCGGGCCAGCAGCAGCCGTACCCGGGTTTCGACCCGTCGCAGCAGCAGACGCAGCAGTACGGCGTGCCCGGTCAGCAACCGCAGTCGAACCCGTACGGCACTCCTGCCCAGGACCCGTACGGTCAGCAGACGCAGCAGTACGGCATGCCTGGCCAGCAGCAGCCCAACCCGTACGGCCAGCAGCCGGGCTACGGCCCGCCGATGCCGCCGAAGAAGAAGTCCAGCGCCGCGATCTGGGTGGCGGCGGTCGTCGTCGTCCTGCTCGTGGGCGGCGTGCTGTTCACCGGCTTCGTGTCGCCGGCCTTCTTCAAGAAGAAGATCTTCAACAACACCGAGGTCCAGAAGGGCGTCGTCCAGATCCTGAAGGACGAGTACAAGATCTCGGACGTCGGCGCGGCGACGTGCACCGGTGAGAACGAGGTCAAGCCCAACACCTCGTTCGAGTGCAAGGTGCAGGTCGGCGGCAAGGACAAGAAGGTCAAGATCGTCGTCAAGACCGAGGACGGCGAGTACGAGGTCGGCCAGCCCACCGGCTGATCCCGGTTCCTCCCGGAAGGCGTCCCCAGGATCTCCTGCGGGGCGCCTTCCGTGTCTCGCCGGAAACTGAGGTGCGTTCGCCGCCGCCCTGAGCGACGATCGCGGGCGTGACGGAGATCCGCGTTCTCACCGACGAAGCGCAGTACCGCGCCCACAACACGCTCTTCCGCCGGGCGATGCACTGGGGCCCGCCCACGGACGAACAGTGGCCGGTGACGCTGCCGTCCTACGAGTCCGGCCGGGTGCTGGCGGCGTTCGAGGGCGACGAGATGGTCGGCACGACCCAGACGTTCGCCGGGGCCATGGTGGTACCTGGTGGTGCCGTCGTGCCGCACGCGGCTGTGTCCCGCGTGGGTGTGCGTGCGGACTACACGCGCCGTGGCGTGCTGAGCGGCCTGATGCGCGAACAACTCTCGACGCTCTCGGAACCCGTCGCGACGCTCCGAGCGTCGGAGGGCCGTATCTACGGCCGTTTCGGTTACGGCCTCGCCGGACGAGTGCGGTTCCTGCGGATCGACGCGCACAAGGCCGTCATCCCGGGCTCGCCGACCGGCCAGGTGCGGATGGTCGACCCCGACACCTCGGACAAGCTGCTGCCGGAGCTGCACGCCGAGTTCGGCCTCGACCGGCCGGGACAGATCTCCCGCTGGCCGGGCTGGTGGGCCAGGGCGCTGGACCGCAAGACCGAGGCCGAGAACCGCGTCACAGTCGTCCACAGTGGACCAGACGGCGACGACGGCTACGTCCGCTACAAGGTGTCCGAGGACAAGGAGTTCAACCACCACATGGAGGTCGACGACTTCGCGTGGGCCAACGCCGACGCGTGGCGTGACCTCTGGATCTACCTGATGAGGCTGGACCTGGTCGACACCATCGAGGTCGACGCCGCACTCGACGACCCGCTGCACTGGCTCTTCGAGGACCCGCGCGTCGTGTACACGAAGGACGTCTACGACCAGATCTGGCTGCGGCTCGTGGACGTTCCGCGCATGCTCGCCGCCCGCACCTACGGCAGCGCCGGCCCGGTCGTCATCGAGGTGCGCGACAAGCTGCTGCCCGCCAACGACGGCTGCTACCGCGTCTCGCCCGACGGTGCCGAACGCGTCGAGTCGAAGCCCGACATCACGATCCCGATCGACTTGCTCGGAGCCGTCTACCTCGGCGACACGAAGTTCTCCGACCTCGCGGCCGCCCAGCGGATCGAGGGTTCGCGGTTCGCGGAGGCCGACGCGTTGTTCGCCGGCCCCGTCGCCCCGCTCTGCTCGACCTTCTTCTAGATCCGCCGCTCCATCGCGTTCACCAGGCGCGGAACGGAACTGCCCAGGCCCCAGCGCTGCGTGAGCTCGCGCAGCCGCTCGGGGTCGGCGGGGACGCGCGGCACGTCGTCGGCGCGGTCCAGCACGACCGGGGCGTCGAGCGCGGTCCGGACGACCACGGGCGCCACCGCCAGGTAGTCCTCGGCCGCGATGAGGGCGTTGCGGGCCTTGGTGGTGAGCTTGCGGTCCATCGGGTCGGTCACGGCCTTGAGGACGGCGTCGAGCGAGCCGAACTCGGTGATGAGCTTCGCCGCGGTCTTCTCGCCGATGCCCGCGACTCCCGGCAGGCCGTCGGACGGGTCGCCGCGCAGCACGGACATGTCGGCGTACGCCGAGCCCGCGTTCTCCACCGGCAGCGAGTACTTGGTGGCCAGTTCCTCGGGGCCGAGGACCTCCGCCTTGCTCCAGCCGCGGCCGACGTAGACGACGTGCACGGGAGTCGGCTCGAAGCGCACTACCTGGAACATGTCGCGGTCGCCGGTGACGACCTCGACGGGCGACTTCTTCTCGCGGTGGGCGAGGGCGCCGATCACGTCGTCGGCCTCGTGGCCGGCGGCCTCGGCGGTGCAGATGCCGGCGGCGTCGAGCACGTCGAGGATGATCGGGATCTGCGGCGTCAGCGTGTCCGGCACCTCCTCCGAACCGTCGGTGGCGTCCTGGGCGACCCGGTGCGCCTTGTAGGTCGGCAGTGCCTTCACCCGGAACTCGGGGCGCCAGTCGGCGTCGAGGCAGGCGACCAGGCGGGCCGCGCCGCGTTCGGTGATGACGCGGGCGATCGTGTCGACGAACCCGCGCACGGCGTTGACGGGCGTGCCGTCGGGCGCGGTCATCGAGTCCGGCAGCGCGTAGTACGACCGGAAGTAGAGGCTCGCGGAGTCCAGCAGCACCAGGGGAGAGCTCACGAGCGAACAAGCTACTAGTTTCCTGGCCCGCGAGTTCGCCGAGGCTCAAGGCCACGCGGGGACCTTTCGTACTCTCATGCGGTACGGGAGGTCCCCGCGTGCCGTCAGGCGGCAGGCGAGCGGTGGTGTCCACGCACTAGGCTTTCGGTCATGGCAACGATCACCGGGCCCATCGACGTGTCCGCGCTGCGTGCGCGGCTCGACCGCGCTTCCGCCGCCGCCGAGCAGGCGGGCGTCGACGCCCTCCTCATCTCGCCCGGCTCGGACCTGCGGTACCTGATCGGTGCCGGTGGCGACTCCTTCGAACGCCTCACCTGCCTCGCGCTGCCCGTGGGCGGCACGCCGACGCTGGTCGTGCCGAAGCTGGAGCAGCCGGGGTACGCGGCCATCCCGACCGACGAGCTCGGCGTCGAGGTCGTCACGTGGGTCGACGGCGAGGACCCGTACGCGCTGGTCAAGGCCGCGCTCAAGGGCAGTAGGACGGCCGTGGCGGACATGATGCCGGCCCTGCACACCATCAAGCTGGGCCAGGCGATCGGCGGCACGCAGTCGCTGGCCGGCCCGATCATCCGCGAACTGCGCATGCGCAAGGACGCCGCCGAGATCGACGCCCTGCGCAAGGCAGGCGCCGCGATCGACCGCGTGCACGCGCGCATGGGCGAGTTCCTGCGCGTGGGCCGCACCGAACGCGAGGTCGCGCACGACATCGCGCTCGCGATCGTCGAGGAGGGCCACACCGTCGCCGAGTTCGTGATCGTCGGCTCCGGCCCGAACGGCGCGTCCCCGCACCACCGCGACTCCGACCGCGTGGTCGAGGCGGGCGAGGTCGTCGTGATCGACATCGGCGGCCCGGTCGCCGAGGGCTACAACTCCGACTCGACCCGCACCTACGTGATGGGCGAGCCCACTTACGACGACGTCCGGGACACCTACGCCGTCCTGCAGGCCGCTCAGCAGGCCGCCGTGGACGCCGTGAAGCCCGGCGTGACCTGTGAAGAGGTGGACGCCGCCGCCCGCACCGTCATCGCGGACGCGGGCTTCGGCGAGTTCTTCGTCCACCGCACCGGCCACGGCATCGGCCTGGACGTGCACGAAGAGCCCTACATCGTGAGCGGCAACTCGCTGCCGCTCGAAGCAGGCATGGCGTTCAGCGTGGAGCCCGGCATCTACCTGCCCGGCCGCTGGGGCGCCCGCATCGAGGACATCGTGGTCGCCATCCCGGACGGCGTCGAGTCCTTCAACAACCGACCTCACGACCTGGTGGTGCTTTGACCCTCGAGCAGATCGACAGAGCGATACTGAAGGAACTCGCCTCGGACGGCCGGTGCAGTTTCACCGACCTCGCCGAACGCGTGGGCCTGTCCGTCTCGGCCGTGCACCAGCGCGTGAAGCGCCTCGAACAGCGCGGCATCGTGAAGGGCTACGCGGCCCGGCTGGACGGCGCCGAGATCGGCCTGCCGATGTCCGCGTTCATCTCGCTGTTCCCGATCAACCCGGCCGAGCCGGACGACTACCCGAAGCGCCTGGAGCACCTCCCGGAGATCGAGGCCTGCTACTCGGTGGCGGGCGACGCCTCCTACGTCCTGCGCGTCCGCGTCAGCTCACCGGTCGCGCTGGAGGAGCTCCTGCAGAAGATCCGGGAGTCGGCGAACGTGTCGACGAGGACGACCGTCGTGCTGTCCACGCCGTACGAGGACAGGCCGCCCGCGGTCTGACGGAGGCCTGCTCGCTGCGGTGGGGAGAACCCGCCGCAGCACCGGCCGGAAGCCGTCAGCGGACCTGTCCGCCGTCGAGCACCAGCACCCGGTCGGCCACGGCGTGCACGGCGTCGTGATGGGTGGCGATCAGCACCGCGGCGCCCTCGTCCGCGACCCGCCGCAGCAACCCGACCGCGGCCTCGGCGCTGGCGGCGTCCAGGTGCGCGGTGGGCTCGTCGGCCAGCAACGCCGAAGGCCGCGCCACCACGGCGCGCGCCAGCGCCGCCCGTTGCTGCTGCCCGAACGAGACCTGCCCCGGATACCGGCCGCCCAGCTCGGAGATCCCCAGCTCCGCCAGCAGTTCGCCCACGCCGTCCACGTCCCGCCCCGCGAGCCGCAACGGCAGGGCGACGTTCTCCTCCAGCGTCAGCTCGGAGGCCAGCCCGAGCGACTGCGGCAGAACGGCGCACGCGGACCACGAGGCGAGTCCGGGCAGCACCGATCCGCTGTCCGGGAAGTCGAACCCGCACAACAGGGACAGCAACGCGGTCTTGCCCGACCCGGAGGGCCCGCTCAGGGTCACCAGCTCGCCGGAGGAGACCGCCAGGTCCACCCCGCGCAGCACGGACACGCCGCCGAAGGCCCGGTGCACCCCGGCCGCCCGGATCATGACGCGGCCAGCGGAACGCACAGGTCCGCCAGCGCCACCAGCCGCGGGTCGTGCGACGCCACCACGGCCGGCACCGGCAGCGAACGGAGAGTCTCCAGCACGAGATCGGCCGACCGCGCGTCGAGCTGCGAGGTCGGTTCGTCGGCCACCACGACGGAAGCCCCGCGGGCGAGCGCGCACCCGAACGCCAGACGTTGTTGCTGGCCACCGGAAAGAGCACCGATCCGCCAGGTCGCGGACCCGCCCAGCCCGAGCCGGTCCAGCAGCGAGAGGTCCGCGGCACCGGCCGCGCGCAGGTTCTCACCCACGGTCAGGTGCGAGATCAGGTTGTCGGCCGGGTTCTGGAAGACGACCGCGATCTCCTTGCTCCGCAACACCCGCAGCTCCGACCACGACAACGACGAGGTCGGCACGTCGTGGACGTACACCTCGCCGAGCGAGGGGCGTTCGACCAGCGAGAGGACGCGCAGCAGGCTCGACTTGCCCGAGCCGGACGGACCGGACAGGACGGTGAGGCCGGGCGCGATCGACAGCGACACGTCCGCGACGGCGTGCACGGAACCGTAGGTCACCCCTACGCCACAAGCACGGATCACCTGAGCAGTTCTCCCATCCGCGCGGTGCGCACACCGCGCAAAGCAAGCCAGGCCGCCACGACGACCACGAGTGCGCCGCACGTCATCATCGACCCCAGCAACGGCAGCAGGTCCGGCAGCATCGGCGCCGGGTTCAGCCAGGGCGCGGGGTCCAGGCGCGGTACGGCCGCCCCGGCGCTCACGAACGAGGCCACCACGCCGATTCCCATGGCCAGCAACGCCAGCGCGCCCAATTCCATGAGGTGGCTCGACCACAGCACGGACGGGCGCATGCCCATGCGGGTCGACAGCGCGCCGGAGACGGCGTTCTGACGGCGGCGGACCTCGATGGCCAGCAGCAGCGCCACGGCGGCGACCACGGCCAGGACGACACCGATCGCCGCCACGAAGCCGAAGGTCCACTCGACGGTCAGGAACGGCAGGCCGTCGAGGACACGGGCCCGGTCGGCGACGTTCGTGTAGTGGATGCCGTCGGCCTGCAACGCGGAAGTCAAGGCGGACAACGGAAGCGTCGACCACAGGTGCCACGAGCCGACCTGCTCGGCGGCGGGCACCGAGTCACGGGCGACGACGTACCCGCGGGTGCCGAGCTTCGGGAACGACGGCAGCGCCGCCACGGGTTTGAGCAGCGGCAGGCCGGCGATCTGGATCTCCTGGTCCGCCGAGCGGCCGATCCGCAGGGCGGGCGCGACCTCGCCGGTGCGCTTCAGGCCCGAGAGCAGCGAGCGCACCCCGGCGGCGTCACCGAGCACGGCGGCGTCGGTGAACGTCGCCGGGTCCACGACCAGCGCACCCGTGCTCACCCCGACGAGAGTCGTCTTGCCCCGCAACAACGACGGCAGCGCGACCCGGCCCAGCGCGACGTCCTGCGATACCTGCACCGTGCTGTTGGCGCCGACGAACACACCGGACTTCGAGTCGAGCGCCGACTGCTGCGCCCCCGCCACCGCGCTGCCGACGGCGATGGTGCCGACCGCCAGCACGCCCACGAGCAGCACGCCGGTCACCGGCCCCGCGGCGGCGGCCAGGCGGCGCAACGCGAGCTGCGCGGCCGGGACCCGCCACCACTGCACGTGGTGCGACCACCCCAGCGACCAGCGCAGCAGCCGCGTCGCGAGCAACGCCGCCGCCAGCACCACGAGCAGGGGGAACGCCAGCGCGGCCACGTCGACGCGGGGCAGCGAACCGGGCTTCAGCGACGTGCCGAGTCCGTTGTGGGACAGGCGGACCCACGCGAGCACGGCCAGCCCGGCCACGACCAGTTCCCACGGCACGAGCCCCAGCCGCCGCGAACGGGCCTTCCGCTGGAACGTCCGGTGCGCACGCCAGGCCGCCACCAGCACCGTCACGGCGAGGCTCAGCACCACCACGGCCAGCACGAACCCCAGCGCCACCCAGAGCGTTCCGGGAGCCAGCACGACACCCGGCGCGTACAGCGGCAGCAGCAGCCGCGCGGCCACCAGCCCGAGCACACCGCCCAAGACGAGCGGCAGCCCCAGCTCCAGCACGCCGCGAAAGCCCAGCGACAACGGACTCGCCCCGCGCACCCACAGCAACCGCAGCTCGGAATGCCGCCGCTGCGCCCACTGCACGGTCACGGTGCCCACGCCCGCGAGCCCCACGAGCACGCTGATGATCACCAACGGCAGCAGTGCGGAGGAGACGTTGCGCTCCGAGGTCCGCGCCGCCACGACGGCGCCGGACAGCAGATCGGTCCGAGTCAACGGCAGGCCGAGCGCCGCCAGCCGTGCGTTGCCCTTGTCCCGCAACGCCTCCGCCTCGGCGAGCGTCGACGGCGCCTCCGTCGGGAAGCGCAACGACACCATGGCGTTCGAGGCGAACTCCGGCGGCAGCGCGGAGAGGTCGTCCGCGGAAGCCACCCAGATCACCGACGTGCTGGCGCCGTCGCCGGCCAGCGGGTTCGGCACCACGGTCTTCGCCTCGGAGCACCACCACCCGTCCACGGGCTGCGTGAGGTCGGCGTAGATCGCGGTCACCACCAGCGAGGACCCGGTCAGCCGGTCGCCGATCTTCACCTGGGCAGCCGTCGCGATCGTCTGCGGCACCCACAACCCGGTGCCGCCGCCCCGCACCGCGGTCAGGTGCGACAACGCGTCCGGCCGATAGCCGAACCGGCCGTAGGTCGCGATGCCGCCGAAGTCGGGCCGGCCGATCCGCGAGTAGGCCCCGCCCAGGTCACTGCGCGCCGCCAGCGAGACGGCCGTGGACAGCGGGAGCCCGTCGCCGTCCAGCGACGGATGCACGTAGTGCGGGCACATCCGGCTCTGCTGGTAGGCCAGAGCGGCGCTGCCCGCGGCGGAGGAGTGCAGGGCGGCCGCGGCCACCACGAAGCCCAGCAGCAAAGTCGTCGCGATGCTCACGACCAGCGTGAGCGGACTCGACAGCGCCGCCCTGGGCGCGGCTCTCCACGGCAACTGCACCTGCGCACGCTAACCGCCGTTCCCCGGTTTGGGGAGCCTTCAGGAGGTAACGGAACACATGACCCCGAACCGGGCGCCGAACGGATCGACGAGCACCGCGATCCTGCCGACTCCGTCCAGGTCGTGGGGTGCGAGGAGCACCGGCACCGAGGCCGCCACCTGATCCACATCGGCCACCTCGAAGTACGGCAGCCAGAAGGCCTGGGAGTCCGCGACGATCGCCCCGAACATCCGGCCCTCAGCCGTGCCCGCGGGCTGCAGGAACTGACCAGGAGCGCCTGGGATCACCCGGATCTCCCAGGAGAACAGCGAGCGGTAGAAGTCAGCGGACACCGTGGGGGCGGGGGAGTGGAGCTCCAGCCACGTCAGCGACCCCGGGACCGACACCGCGCCGAGCCCGGCGGGGCGCTGCCACACGCCGAACTCCTCACCGTGCGGGTCGGTCAGCCGGACCTCCGCGGCGGGCGAGGTCCCGGCGAAGTGGACGGTCCACGAGCCGGGCCTCGAGGTCACGTGCCCGGCGACCGCCCGGCCGGCGCAGGTGAAGACGCCGGTGCCCGGGGTGTCGAGCGGCCGGTACTCCCAGCCGAACACGCCGCTGTAGAACTCGGCCGCCTTCGCCTCGTCCGAGGTGCCCAGGTCGATCCAGGCCGGCGCTCCGGGGACGTACTCAGTAGTGATCAATCAGGCCACCTCCAGCGGATACCTACCCAGTTCACCGACACGTCAGTCTCGAAGTGGTGCACGGAGTTCGTGTGGTCCGGCACCAGGTCGATGGTCCGGTGCGGTTCCTGCTCCTCCCAGTCCTGCAGGTACACGTGCGGGTCGACGGGCAGCGCAGCCGGGTCGAAGTGCACCTCGATCAGGCTCTGCGCGAGGAAACAACGCACACCGTGCGCGTACTCGATGCTGTCGAGCCGCGTGGCGTCGTGCGCGACGAACTCGAAGACCCAGGTCTCGCCTTCCCGCAACGGCTTGTCGAAGAGCAGCTCGTGGACGACCACGCGCTCGGCCTCGTGCCGCGTGGACCGGCCGAGACGACAGTTGCGGACGGGTTCCTGCCGCAGCTGCGCGGTCTCCACCGAGTCGTCGCAGAAATAGTGCGAGTAGAACCTGTCGACGCCGTCGTTGCGTGCACGGACGACCATCTGCGCGTGGACGCGGGAGGCGTGCCGTTCCGCGTCCACGAAGACCCTGTCGTGCCGGGAGAGGACCTCCAGGTCGTTGGCGTTGAAGCCGGGCATCATGCCGGGCACGACGTCCGGCCAGCCGCTCGGGCCGGTGTGCTCCAGCAGGGCCAGCAACGAGCGTGGCGGCACGTCCAGCAGTTCTTCGAGCACCGCCACGGCCTTGAGCGACTTCGGGGAGACCGGTCGCACCCGGCCCTGCTGCCAGTCGCTCAGCGTCGACAGCGCGACGGCCACGTCCTGCTGCCCCAGGCGCAGCCGGAGCCGTTCCAGCGTCAGGCCACGCCGGCGGATGGCCGCGCGCAGCGCCGAGTGGAACGGTCCGATGCGCAGCAGCGCTTCCAGGCTGGGCGTCGTTGTCACGGACTTGACTCTAGTGACAAGCCCCGGCGGCCTGCCTAGAGCGCGAAGCCCTCCGGGAACGGATCGGTCTCGTCAAGGAGGTACTGGCCCATGCCGGTGATCCACGCCCGTCCGGCCACCGTGGGCACGACGGCCGTGCGGTCGCCGAGCGCGACCTCCTCCAGCAGCCGGCCGACGAACCTCGTGCCGATGAACGACTCGTTCACGAAGTCCTCGCCGATGCCGAGCTCACCGCGGGCGTGCAGCTGAGCCATCCGCGCACAAGTGCCTGTGCCACAAGGTGATCGGTCGAACCAGCCGGGGTGGATCGCCATCGCGTTGCGCGAGTGGGCACTGTCCTGGCCGGGCGCGACGAACTGGACGTGCTTGCACCCGCCGATCGCCGCGTCCACGGGGTGCACCGGCCGGTTCACCACGTTGATCTCGTCCATGATGGACAGTCCGGCGGCCAGGATCCGGTCCTTCTCCGCGCGGTCGAACGGGATGCCCAGGTCCGCGAGCGGCACGATCGCGTAGAAGTTACCGCCGTAGGCCATGTCGTACCGCACTTCGCCGATGCCGGGCACAGTCACCACGGCGTCCAGTTCGTGCGCGTACGCCGGGACGTTGCGGATCGTCACGAGCTTCGTGCGGGTGTCGTAGTCGGCGAGCACCAGTCCGGCCGGGGTGTCCAGGCGCACGGTCGTGACAGGTTCTGTCATCTCGACCATGCCGGTCTCGACCAGCACGGTGGCGACGCCGATCGTGCCGTGCCCGCACATCGGCAGCAGGCCGGAGACCTCGATGAACAGCACGCCCCAGTCCGCGTCCTGGCGGGTCGGCGGCTGCAGGATCGCGCCGCTCATGGCCGCGTGCCCGCGCGGCTCGTTGACCAGCAGCTTCCTGATGTGGTCGTGGTTCTTGATGAAGTTCAGCCGCTTCTCGGCCATGGTCTCGCCGGGGATCACGCCCACCCCGCCCGTGATCACCCGCGTCGGCATGCCCTCGGTGTGCGAGTCGACGGCGCTGAAGTACTTGGAGAACCTCACGACGTCGCCAGCTTCATGTCCGCGTCGACCTGGGCCAGCTGCTCGGGGCTCAGCGGGCCGCGCGGGGGACGGCACGGACCGCCGTAGCGGCCGACGTAGTCCATCGAACGCTTGATGGCCTGCACGAACTCGGTGCGCGAGTCCCAGCGGAACGCCGGCACGAGCTTCTCGTACAACGCCCGCGCCTCGTCGAGGCTGCCCTCCAGTGCCAGGTCGAACAGCTGCTTGCTCTCGGCCGGGAACACGTTGGGGTAGCCCGCGAACCAGCCCGTCGCGCCCATCAGCAGGCTCTCCAGCACGACGTCGTCCGCACCCGCCACGACGGTGAGGTGCGGGGCGGCCGCGCGGATCTCCAGCACGCGCCGGACGTCGCCGGAGAACTCCTTGACCGCCACGACGTTCTCGATCTGGCCGAGCTCGGCCAGCAGGTCCGGCGTCAGGTCGACCTTGGTGTCGATCGGGTTGTTGTAGACCATGATCGGCAGCCCGGCCTTCGCGACCTCGCGGAAGTGGTGCACGACCTCGCCGCGGTTGGCCCGGTACATCGTCGGCGGCAGGCACAGCACGCCGTCCGCGCCGTCCTCGGCCGCGAGCTCGGCCCAGTGCCGGGCCTGGTGCGCGCCCACGCCGTGCACGCCGATGACCGCGATGCCGCGCCCCTTGACCGCAGCGATGGCGGTCTGCGCGACCTCACGCCGTTCCGCGTCGGTCAGCGACGAGTACTCGCCCAGCGACCCGTTCGGGCCGACGCCGCGGCAGCCGCTGTCCACGACCCACCGGCAGTGCTCGGCGAACTTCTCCAGGTCGGGACGGAGCCCGGCCGGGGCCTTAGGGTCTTCCGCGTAGGGCAGCGCGGTGGCGACGATGACGCCGTCGAGGCGTTCGGTCATGACTTCTCCTCCGGGAGTGCGGCGAGTTCGCCGAGGGGGATCGGGACCGCGATCACGCGGCGCTGGCCGTCGAACGGGACGCCGGTCAGGTCCGCGGCGTTGCGGCCGCAGATGCGGCCCTGGCAGCGGCCCATCGCGACACGGCTGCTGAGCTTGAGTTCGCGCATGCTCACGGCATCGGTCAGGTCTTCGAGGCGGACCTTCTCGCAGCGGCACACGGTGGTGTCCGGGTCGAGCCACGTCTGCCAGCCCGGCTGCACTGCGTGCGCCCTGGCCAGGGCCTGGGCGAAGAGGCGGCCTCTGCGCACGGCTTCGACGGCCTTCGCGGGCGGGTCCTGTCCCGCCGCGGCGGCTCCGGCGATGACGCCTTCGGCCTCGGCGAGGTCGGCGCCGCCGATACCGGTGACCTCACCGGCC
Organism: Lentzea californiensis; assembly: GCF_024648825.1. Taxonomy (GTDB): domain Bacteria; phylum Actinomycetota; class Actinomycetes; order Mycobacteriales; family Pseudonocardiaceae; genus Lentzea; species Lentzea californiensis. The sequence continues at coordinate 79,291 of NZ_JANBBE010000007.1, read as the reverse complement.
GCGTAGACGTTCTCGACCGACGTCCGCTGGCGTTCGTCGACGTCGTAGAAGTCGCCGGTGCGCCGGGCGTCCGGCAGGAGGTCGGTGCGGGGCAGGAAGCCGTAGCCGATGCAGACGAGGTCGGCCTGCACGGTGCGGTGGCTGACCGGGCGCCATTGGCCGTCGAGCTTCGCGACGGTCACGCGGTCACCGTGCTTGGCGATCACGGCGCTGCGGGTTTCCAGTCGTGGCAGCACTTTCCGGTAGCGCGCGAGCTCGCCGATCTTGTGCCGGTTCGCGGTGATCGCCCTGGCCTCGCGGAGCCACCTGGTGGGGGAGGACGCCTCGTAGACGCCGACGAGGGTGGCGCCCAGGTCCTGCAGCGCGGTGGCGACGGGCAGCAGGAACGGGCCGGTGCCCGTGACGACCACGCGTTCGGCCAGCGTGACGCCCTGCTTGGCGAGGGCCTGGGCGGCGCCTGCGGTGATGACGCCGGGGCCGTCCCAGCCGGGGAAGGGCAGGGGGCGGTCGTAGGCGCCGGTGGCGATGATCAGCGCGTCGAACCTCAGGCGGCGCGGACCTGGGGCGAGACGAGACGTCTCGTCTTGTGAAAGCCGCTCGCGATCAAGCGCGCCATCCCAGCCGGAATCCGCGAGACGAGACGTCTCGTCTCGCGGAAGGTCGGTCCGCCTGACGTGGAGCACGTCGCCCTCGACCAGCCAGGCCTCGGTGTTCTTGAGGTGCGTGACCCCGGCGTGGCCGAACCTGGCCCGGCCGCGCAGGTACTGGCCGCCGGCCTCCGGTTCCGAGTCGACCATGACGACCGAGGCGCCCGCGTCGGCAGCTGTCCGGGCGGCGGCCATCCCGGCGGGGCCAGCGCCCACGACCACGATCCTCATGACGTCGTCCTGATCACGTCGCCGTCGCGCAGCGGGTGGCGGCACGCGCGCACCTCGGGCACGCCGTTGATCTCCGCGACGCAGCCGAAGCACACGCCGATGCCGCAGAAGTACCTGCCGGGCAACAACTCCGCGACGTGCGCGACCTCGCGCGGCAGGCCGTTGAACGTCACCTTCACACCATCACCTCGGGCCGGTCGACGCGGAACGGGCGGGGATCCACCAGGGGGTCCTCGCCGGTGAACAGCTGGGCGAGCAGGCGTCCCGTCGCCGGGGCGAGACCGACGCCCGCGCCCTCGTGGCCGGTGGCGTGCCACAGGCCGGGCGTGCGGGGGTCCTCGCCGATGATCGGCAGGTGGTCCGGCGCGTACGGGCGGAAGCCGCCGTACGCGCGCATGACCGGAACGTCGGACAGCATCGGGAACATGGCGATCGCCTTGCGCGCCAGCGCTTTCAGCACCTTGGTCTCGATCGTGTCGTCGAAGCCCTTGCGCTGGCGGCTCGATCCGATCAGCACGGTGCCGGCCTGCGTCGACTCGACCACGCCGGACGTCTGGAGGTCGGCGTCGCCGCTCGCGACGGCGCCGACGTAGTCCGCGTCGTAGACCTTGTGCCGGATCGTGCCGGGGATCGGCGTCGTCACGAGCACGACGCCACGCCGGGGCAGCACGTTGACGCCGAAGTTCCCGGCCCACGGGCCGGTGGCGTTGACGACCGCGCCGCAGCTGATCACGCCGTCTGCCGTCATGACGCTCCGTCCGTCCGTCTTGGACACCTCGGTGCGCCTGACCTCGATGCCGCGCAACAGGGTCCGGGTGGCCTTGACCGGGTTGAGCTGGGCGTCCTGCAGGTAGTGGACGGCGGCGGTGATTTCCGGGTTGAGGTGCGGCTCGCGGGCCAGCGCGTCCGCCGCGGTGATCTCGCAGGCGTCGACGCCGGCCGCGCGCTGGGCGGCGGCGAAGGCCTGCAGCGGGACGACGGCGCCGGAGGTCGTGGCGACGACGAGTCCGCCCTTCTCCTCCCACTCGGCGTCTTCCGCCAGTTCCGGCCACAGGTCGCGGCTCGCCAGGGCGAGGCCGAGTTCCGGGCCGGGCTCCTTGTCGCTGACCAGCACGTTGCCCTCACCGGCCGCGCTGGTGCCCGACGCCGGTCCGTGGCGGTCGACGACGAGCACACCGAGGCCGCGCGCCTTCAGGGCCTGGGCGCACGCGGCCCCGATGATGCCCGCGCCCATGACCACGACGTCCGGCTGCATCGCCACCTCCGTTCAATAGAATGAACGTTAGTGCTTCGGATACTCCAGCACCAGTACCGAGCTGACCTCATCACCGACGGTCTCGTACGAGTGCGGCATCGAGCCGGGGAAGCAGACGTAGTCGCCCGGTCCCAGCTCGTACGGCGCGTCCACCGGGCCCACGCGCAGCCGGCCGCTCGTGACCAGCACGTGCTCCTTGCCGGGATGACCTTCGCTGGTCTGCGTCGCGCCGGGCCGGACGCGCTGGTCGTAGATCTCCAGCACGGTGTCCCCGATGTCCATCCGCCGCATCAGTCGCAGGTCGACCGCGTTGCTGCTGAGCACCTCGACGTCACGGGCACGCACCAGCACTACGTCCGGCGTCGTCCGCTCGGTCACCAGCTCCGACACTGGCACGTCCAGAGCGTTCGACAAACTGAACACTGTTTCGATCGTCGGGTTGCCCGCGCCGCTCTCCAGCTGGGACAGCGTGCCCTTGGCGATGGACGACCGCCGCGCGAGCTCCGACAGCGACAGCCCGCGTTGCTCGCGGAACGCCCTGATGTTGGCGCCAAGCACCTGACCCGCACTCATGGTCGCTGATCGTTGCATAGGCTTGCGCCCATGACTGCGTACACGGAGGTGGAGGGGCAGACCCTCCGCACGGCCGTTTTCGGTGCCATGGTGCTGGTGTCCACTGCGGACCCCGGCTCGGTCGACGAGGAGAGCCAGGCCGGCGTCAGGGCCATCACGCTGCTCTCGGACGACCTGCGCGCCATCATCGCCGCCGCCCCGCCCTCGTTGCCGAAGGGCTCGACGTCCGAAGTGGAGTCCGGTGTCCTGGCCGCGCTGCGGGACTCCGTGGCGATCATCAACGCCCACGAACCACGCGACGTGGCGATCTTCCGCGCCGCCGTGTCCGAGATGTGCCGCTCGGTGGCCGGTGCGGACGGCGAGGTGGCGGCCGCGGAACGCGCGATGGTGACCAAGGTCGTCGAGGCGCTCGGCTGACGGGACGCGCCGGTCAGGTCGCGCTGGGCCGCGTCGCGAGCCAGGTGGAGTGCTCCTTGCCGATCACGGCCTCGGCCTCGGCGACCGTGGCGGCCCAGTCGCTCTCGAGGGCGTGGGGGAGCCGGCGGTAGACGTCGGCGAGCTCGCCGGCCGCCGCCGCGTAGCCGACGCTGAGGTTCTCGTACTGCCGCAGCGCGATCCACGCGGCGCCGCCCGCGACGGCCGCGGCCATCACGCCGGACAGGTCGACGTCCCAGACGCCGTTGATGCGCAGGATGGCGAAGACGATCGCGACGAGCTCGCCGACGATCATCAGCACGCGGAACACGTTCGCACGGGTCTCGTTCATCGCCGACCTGTCGCGGTACCACTGCAACTGCGGTCGCACGCGGGCTTCGCGGTAGGTGGTTCTGCGCTCGTCGAACGGCTTGGTCCGCAGCTCGGCCATGACCTGCTCGCCCGCGTCGTTCGCGCTGGTGAGCATGACCTCCCTGCGGTGGTCCCTGACCGCGGCGGCGATGGCGAGGTCCAGTTCCCCGCGGGGGTCCTGGACGCCGCCGTGGAACGGCTCGCCCGCCACGGCGTAGCGCCACGCCAGCGACTTCACCCGTTCGGCGACGGTCCGTCCCGCGTTCCACTTCAGCTCCGGGTGCATCACCCACAGCAGCAGTTCGCCGAACAGGGCGGTGAGGAACCCGCCCAGCGCCACCCACGCCCAGACGTCGACACCGGTGCCGCCGATCTGCCACTTGAACGCACCGCCCACCGCCGCCACCACCGCGCCGATCAGCCGCACCCGGCTGAACAGCAGCGTGAGCCGCTGTCCGAGCCGGGAGACCGCCTCCGCGTCGTGGTAGAAGCCGGGCAGGTGCTCGTCGTTCATCCGGGTCCTGCTCTCGTGCGCCGAAGTTGATCGTGGTCAGCCCAGGCTTGATTATCACGGCGGCGACCGTCCGCGCGGGTGATCTTGGAATGCTCCGATGAGTTCGCGGTCGTAGTTCGTGACGGTCAACGAGGGTGCACCGGTCGAGGTCGAGGTCGACGGGGTCGGCAACAACACCCCTTACGTGGCCGAGATCCCGGTGACGTTGAACGCCGGCGCCAACACCATCAGGTTCGGCAACGACACCGCCGGTGCTCCCGATCTGGACCAGATCGCGCTCGCCTAGGCTCGGCACCATGGGGGATGACTGGCTTTCGAAGTTGCATTGGGCGGCGGAGTTCGAGTCGGCACAGGAGGTCGCGGCCGCGATCGCGCAGGCGGACGACGTCGACGCGGTGGACGAGGAGCGCACGGCGTTGTGGCGTGCCGTGCACGCGAGGAAACCCGAGAACGTCCGCTTGCTGCTCGCGGACGGTGCTGATCCGGAGCTGCCCATGATGTCCGGGTGGTCGCCGGCCCGGCTCAGCCTCACCACGGACCACCCGTTGCCGGCCGGGGAGGTCCTCACCGGTGAGGAACGCGCCGCAGTCGAGGAACGCGACCGGCTCGTCGCGGCACTCGGCGGCGCACCCGGCGACGACGGCTTCAGCCTGGCGTGCGTCGCGGGGGTGGACGCTGAGACCGCGGTGCGCCTGCTGGAGGCGCAACTCGTCGAGGCGCCCGGCGACGAGGCCGAGGAGGACGTGCTCGGCGTGACGACCGTGCCCGGCGGGTGTGTGCTCGTGCAGCCGGACGGCTACGCGGCCGCGATGCCGGGTGTGCTCGACCGGCTGTCGGCGGGCACCGTCGCGTACGGCATGTACGCCAACCCCAAGAGCGGCAACCAGGGCAGCGTCCACCGCGACGGCGAGACCGAGGAGTGGGACCTGCATCCCGGTGGCGGCGTCGCGGAGGAAGAGACGTCGGCGGACGTGTTGCTGGCGCACCTCTACCTGGACGAGCCGGTGGCGTTCTGCCTCGCGTTCGCGGGCCTGCGGCCGACGGACGCCCGCGCGGTCACCGCACCGGATCTGTGGCTGCGCCTTCCCGAACGGGACGACTGGGACTCGTGACCGGTCCGCTGAAAGGCACCCTGCGTGCGCGGGGTCCCTTTCTCAGGAACCGTCGCGCATCATGGGGTGATGCTGGAGGCGTTGCGGCGGCAGGTGAGCCAAGGACTTTTCGAGAAGGTCGTGGGTCCCGAGCGGGAGGAGCACGCGCGCAGGATCCACGACGCGCCTGGCCCGCGGTTGTTCGCGGACGACCGGCCGATCCGGCACGTGCACGCCGATCACGCCATGTTCATCGGCGGGCTGCGGGCGTTGCTGCTGCAGTCGTTGCACCCGCTGGCGATGGCGGCGGTGGCGCAGCACTCCGACTACCTGACCGATCCGTGGGGCCGGTTGCAGCGCACGAGCCTGTTCGTCGGCGTCACCACCTACGGCACCGCCGAGGACGCGCTGAAGGCCGTCGAACGGCTCGGGCGCGTGCACCGGCACATCCACGGCACCGCGCCGGACGGCCGCCAGTACCGCGCCGACGACCCGCACCTGCTGGGGTGGGTGCACGTGGCCGAGGTCGACAGCTTCCTGCACTGCCACCGGCGTTACGGCGAGAAGCCTCTCGACGACTACGACGGGTACGTCGCCGACATGGCGGTCGTCGCCGACGCCATGGGCATCCCCGACCCGCCGCGCACGACCGCCGAACTCGAAGCGAAGCTCAACTCGTACCGGACCGAGCTGAGGGGCACGCCCGAGGCCAGGGAGGCGGCGAAGTTCCTGCTCCTCAAAGCCCCGCTGCCACTGCTGGCGCGCGGGCCGTACGCGATCCTGAGCGCCACCGCGGTCGCCACGTTGCCCGTGTGGGCGCGGATTCCGCTGCGGCTGCCCTACCTGCCGATCACGGAGGCCACCGGCGTTCGGGTCGCGGGACACGCGTTGATGCGCGGCCTGCGGTGGGTCACCGGGTGAGGGTCAGCGGAAGTCGCTGAGACGGAACGCGGCGAGCATGTCCCTGGTGCGGTCGCCCTTGTAGTCGAACGACGCCTCGACACCCACCCAGCCGCGGAACCGGGCGTCGTCGTCGAGGATCTGCAGCATCGGCTTGACGTGGGAGTTCCGCTTGTAACAGAACTCGTTGACCTCGCCGACGTCGGTGAGGCAGCTGCACCAGTGCCACCGGGTGTCGCGGCGATCGCTGTTCGAGATCCGCATGACGTAGTACTGGATCGAGCGGTCTGTGTTCGTCGCCTTGCAGCCTGCCGTGCAGGAGCTTTCCGCCTGGGGCTGCAGGTAGGTCAGGCACCACGACGTGGTGGTGCACGTGCTGTGGTCCCGAGGCGTGATCTTGGAGGGCGGGCTGGTGAACGGCCCGCCCCGCTCCCAGCCCTGGGAGTCCTGGTCGAGATCGCCGGGATGTGCCTGCACGCTGGACATCTGGCGGCGGACGTTCAGCGGGGTGTTGCTGCCGTAGCCGTAGCCGATCGTGGCCAGGGCGTTGGAGCGGAAGTCGAGCCGGGCGAGCTTGGTGTCGGGACTCGTGACGATCGTCCACTGCTCGTTCCACCCGGCGACGTTCCAGGTGATGTGCAGCTGGTCCCCGTCGATCCGGTAGTTGCCGTCGTTGTCCTCATGGGGAGCGCCGCCGAAACCGCCCGCCGTCATCACCTCGCAGGCGCGCACCCGCGGCCTGTCCGGCGTCAGGGACGTGGTCGAGCACGAGCTGTCCGGCGTGAGCCCGGTGCCCTGCCGTGCGACCGGTTTGCTCTGCTGCCACAGGTAGGTGTTCGCGCGCACCTTGCCGTCGGCGGTGAAGGTGTAGTCGCTCAGCCGCGTCCAGTTGGCCGTGCCCGTCTTGAACGAGCCGCGCGAGACGACGAAGTAGGCCTTGCCGCCGGGCAACGCGGCGGCCGAGGCCGGAGCGGGCAGGAACGTGAACAGGGACAGGATGAGAAGAACGATCGGTGCCTTGCGCATGCATCCCCCCAGAGACGAACTAGCTCTCCAGGAAGTCGACCACAAGCGGCGTCGCTTCGCTCGCGAACTCCTCGAAGTAGCCGTGTCGTGCGCCCTCGACCAGGTGCATGCGAGCGCCGGGGATGCGTGACGTGATCAGGGGAGCGTTGGCCGTCGGGTTGAAGACGTCCTCGGTGCCGTGCACCACCAGGGTGGGCGCGGCGATCGACGGCAGCACGGCCCACGCGTCGTGCTCGGCGCTCGCGAAGAGGTGGCGCTTGCGCGCGTACGGCGGCATCTGCGGGTCGCCGAGCGTGTTGTACGGGCCGCGGTAGGCCGGCGTGTACATCAGCTCCTCCAACGCCCTGCGCGCTTTCATCGGATCGACCTGCGCCAGCGACTTGCGCACCTCGGCGCTGCGCTCGATGCCGTGCGTGCCACCGGGGGAGGTGCAGCCCAGCACCAGCCGATCGACGTGCTCGCCGTGCTCGGCCGCGATCCACTGCGCGATCCGCCCGCCCATCGAGGTGCCGTAGACGTGCGCCCTGCCGATCCCCGCGTCGGCCAGGATCGCGACGCAGTCCGACGCGAACGTCCGCGTGCTGTACGGGACGTCAGGCTTGTCGCTGGAACCGGTGCCGCGGTGGTCGGTGACGATCGTCGTGAACCGCGCCGAGAAGTCCTCCCGGACCTGTGACCACCAGCGGGACGAGTTCGACTGGCCCGCGATGAGCAGCAGCGGAGGTCCGGAGCCCTCGATCGAGTAGAAGAGCCGGGTTCCGTCGGCGGCACGAGCGTGGGGCACGACCCGACATCCTAGAACCTTGACTTCCTGATAGGTGGTCTAGTCCAATTCGGGGTGACCCCCTGCCGGCCGCCAACGCGTGAGGGATGGAACCCATGCTGTTGTTCGCTCGAATATCCGCGGTGGCCGCACTGGTGCTCGGCACCGTGATCGTGAGCCTCGCCCCCGCCAGTGCCGCCGGAGTCACGGCGACGTTCGCCAAGAACGGCTGGGCCACCGGCTACACCGCGACGGTGACGATCAAGAACGAGACCAGCGCGGCCATCAGCTCCTGGAAGGTCGAGTTCGACTACCCGGCCTCGACCACCGTCGGTGCCTACTGGGACTCGCTGCTCACCAAGAGCGGCAACCACCACACCTTCGCCAACCGGGAGTACAACGGCTCCGTCGCGCCCGGCGCCAGCGTGACGTTCGGCTTCAATGCCGCCGGCACCGCCGACCCGTCGAACTGCGCGATCAACGGCGCCGCGTGCACCGGAGGCACCGGTCCGACGACCAGCTCGACCACGAGCACGACGACGACCACCACGACCACAACTACTACGACCACCACCACGACCGGTCAGCCGCCCACGGGGCAGTTGCCGCGCAAGGTGCTCGTCGGCTACCTGCACGCCAGCTTCGCCAACGGCTCCGGCTACATCCGCATGAAGGACGTGCCGGACGAGTGGGACGTCATCAACCTCTCGTTCGCCGAGCCCACCAGCGCCACGAGCGGTGACCTGCGGTTCAGCCAGTGCCCGGTCGCGGAGTGCCCGAACGTCGAGTCCGAGGCCGAGTTCATCGCCGGCATCCGCGCCCAGCAGCAGAAGGGCAAGAAGGTCAACATCTCCATCGGCGGCCAGAACGGCCAGGTCCGGCTGGAGACCACGGCGGCGCGCGACGCGTTCGTGCGTTCGGTCGGCGCCATCATCGACAAGTACGGCCTGAACGGTCTCGACGTCGACTTCGAGGGCCACTCGCTGTCGCTGAACCCCGGCGACCTCGACTTCAGGAACCCGACCACGCCCGTGGTCGTGAACCTGATCTCGGCACTGCGGACGCTGAAGTCCCGCTACGGGGCCGACTTCGTGCTCACGATGGCGCCGGAGACGTTCTTCGTGCAGGTCGGCTACCAGTTCTACGGCGGCACGGGCACCGGTGACGCGCGCACGGGCGCGTACCTGCCGGTGATCGAGGCCATGCGCAACGACCTGACGTTGTTGCACGTGCAGGACTACAACTCCGGACCCGTGATGGGCCTGGACAACCAGTACCACAACATGGGTGGCGCGGACTTCCACGTGGCGATGACCGACATGCTGCTCGCCGGGTTCCCGGTGCGCGGTGACACGTCGAAGGTCTTCGCGCCGTTGCGCCAGGAGCAGGTCGCGATCGGCCTGCCCGCCGCGATGTACGCGGGCAACGGGTTCACCTCCGTCGCGGACGTCCAGACCGCGCTGGACTGCCTCACCAAGGGCACCCGGTGCGGCAGCTACAAGCCGAAGGGCGTGTACCCCAACCTGCGCGGCCTCATGACGTGGTCGATCAACTGGGACAGGTACAACAACTACGAGTTCTCCAAGGCCCACCGGGCCTATCTGCCCCGATGATCAGTTGATGAGGGGAGCTTTCATAAACCTGAGGTTTATGAAAGCTCCCCTCATCAAGGTCAGGCCAGGGTGGACCAGAACTGCAGTTCGTACGCCTGCAGCAGGCGGCCGTAGCGCCACGCGTGCTTCGGCTGCCAGCCCGCGTCGAGCGAGGCCTGGATCGCGGCGATCGCACGCTCCTCCAGCTGCGGCGCGGGCGTGGCGAAGAAGTCGACGAACGCGCACGCCTCGTCGCCGAACCCGTAGTGCTCGCGCAGCCCCTTCGCCATGCGCGCGCAGTACCCGCCCCACGCGGTGAAGTTCGCCAGGATCGCGAGGATCACGTCCGCCGGGTCGCCGTTGAGCGCCATCCACGCCTGGTACGCGGGGTAGGCCTGGCAGCCGGGGAACGGTTCGTAGTTCTGGAAGTCCTTGGCGGACATGCCCGACGCCTCGGCCAGCGCCGGCAACATCGGCAGCACCAGCTCCTCACCGCCCGCGAGCAGCGTGAAGAACGCCCGCGCGTTCGGTTCCTCTGCCTTCGAGGCCAGCGCCAGAAATGTTCGCCAGTCCGACGACACGATGTGGTTCTCTTCCGCGGCGAACGTCTGGATCACGGCGCGCGGAGCCTGCCCGGTTTCGATCAGCTTCACCACGAGGTTGTCGTGGTCACCGGGGTGCAGCTCCGTCCGGATGCGCGTGACCAGCTCTTTTGCGTTCATGGTCCCGATTCTTCCGCACGGGGGAAATCGTTCGCCAGACCGGCGTGGGATCAGGCAGCATCTTCGCTCGTGGCTGAACACACCTACCGAGTACTCGTCCGCGGACGCTTCGCCGACCTCACCGACGACCAGCGCGCGACGTTGCGGGACCGGCTCGCGGGCTTCGACTTCATGCGGGACGCCGGCTTCAGCGAAGAGGGCGCGCTGACCTACGACGAGAAGCTCGACTTCTTCAGCTACCGCGTGATCCTCACCGCCGCCGAGAAGCCGGACGACGCGGGACTGCGCCGGGCCTCGACCGCGCTCGACGCGCTGGGCGTCGACTTCAAGGGGCTGAAGGCCAAGGTCACCGACATGGACGAGATGAAGATCAACCGGCCGAAGCGGCTGGGCTGACCCGCGGGAACGGCCCCGCACTCCGGAGAGTGCGGGGCCGTGGGTGCAATCGGTTCAGTGCGTCATCACGGGTAATTGGCCAGGTAGGCCTCGGTCGACCCGGCGGTCGCCGTGCCGCCCGAGTTGTTGACGATCCGCTGGATGGTTCCCTTGCCGCCCAGCGACACGGTCACCATGCTGTGCAGCTTCACGCCGGGGGTGTTCGGCACCTCGAACGCCCGGTCGGCGACCACGGCCGGGTTCGCGTTCATGAAGGCGTAGCTGCCCAGACCCCACGCCTCGTGCGTCGTGACGTTGTTGGAGACCTTGTACGCCGCGTAGCCGCGAGTGGAGCCGTTCATCCACGCCGCCTGGTTGGGCACCTCGTACGGCATTTCGTTCTGGTAGAAGTAAGTCCGGCCGCCCTGGCCGTTCCAGATGGTCTGGTACTTCTGGTAGTGCTCGACGAACAGGCCGTACATCGTCACGTTGTTGCCGTTGACGACCAGGCCGGTGTCGGCCGTGTTGAGGTCCCAGCCGACGCCGACGGAGTGGTCGCCCCGCCAGAGCCACAGGTGATCACCGATCACGTTGTGGCTGTTGACCACCAACGAGGTCGCGGCCCGCCCGACGGCCGAGCCGCCGATGCGCGCGTAGACGTCGTGCAGCGAGGTCGGGTTGGCGGAGTGGTCGGCGTTGCTGCCCGGCGCGCCGACCTGCATCAGCAGCGGCGAGTTGGTCGGGGCCGCGTCGACGAGGATGCCGGCGATCTTCACACCGTCCACATCGGCCACGTCCAGTGCCATGTTTCCGTTGATGGGCATGACGGTCGCGAGACCGAGGCCCAGCACGACGGTGTCGGGGCGGGTGACGCGGATCGGCTCGGACACCTGGTGGATGCCCGGCGTGAGCAGCAGGTGCTTGCCGGCCGCGAGCTGCGCGTTGATCGTCGCCGCGGAGGTGCCCGGCTTCGCGATGTAGAACTGCGACAGCGGGATGTTCGTGCCCTGCTGGTTGCCCGACGCCCAGGTGGTACCGCTGGTGTTGGAGCGCAGCGCCGGGACGAACACGTTGTAGTTGCCGCCGCCGTCGACGTTCAGGAACGGCTTCTCCCGCACGACCGGGGTCTGCGCGACGTTCGTGTACGGCGGTTCCGGGAACGAGGTCTGCGGCGCGTTGCGCGCACCGACGAACACCATGTTCCAGTTCTCACCGGTCCACGAACCCCACTCGGTGTTGCGCGAGAGCCACTGCTGCTGTGATCCGGAGCGCACCTGGCCCGTGACCACGGAGTCGGCCAGGAAACCGCCGCTGGACCAGCCGTTGTCGTCGAGCTGCATGTTGCCGTAGGTCTTGGTGCGGCGCATCGCGGACGCCTGCGACACGGCCCAGGTGTTGGTGCCCGACGGCGGCCGGATCGCGAGGTTCTCCGCGCCACGCCAGAAGTTGTGGGTCGCGTTGCCCTGGAACCAGTCGGCCTCGACGTGCACCTGGCCGTTGATCGTCACGCCGTCCGGCAGCATGCCCAGGCCGAGGACCTGGGTGAAGAAGCCGATGTTGACGTCGACGTTGTAGTTGCCGGGCTTGAACATGATCGCGTACCGGCGCGCGTCGTACTGGCCCTCCTCCTGCTGGCGGAAGACGTCGTCGAGCCGCGCCTGGATGGTGGAGGCGGGCATCGACGGGTCGAAGACGAGCACGTTCGGGCCGAAGTCGGGCTGGCCGGGCTGCTGCGTGCCGCCGGTGAGGCGGAAGAGCTGCGCGTTGGTCCCGTTGCAGGTGTACTGGACCAGCTGGACGTCACCGGTGGACGCACCGGGCACGTCGAGGCACTTGGCGCTGTTGCGGTTCACGAACCGGTAGGTGTCCGTACCGACCTGTTCGGGGCGCCATTGCTGGTTGTTCGCGTTGAACGACTGCCACATGTGGACAGCCGCGTTGTCCGCGACCGAGACGTTCGAGACGTCCCAGACCTGACCCTGGCCGACGGTGAAGTACCCGTCGCTCGTGGGCGTGAAGGTCCAGGTCTGTCCCGAGCATCCTTGTTGGCGGAGCTGCGCGCCGTTGGCCGTTCCCAGCGACTCCACGCACTTTCCGCTGCCGACGTTCGTCACTTGATAGGCGGTTCCGGGCACCACGTCGGCCTGCGCCGCGACCGTCCACACAGGAACGATCGCCGCTGCTGCCAACGCTGCCACCAGCAGGGGGGTTCTCACGGCCCCAGGGTGGGGCGATTTGTTGCAACCGTCAACGAACTTACCTGTTTCCGGTCGCGTTCCGGTATTGACAAATCAATTTGTCAAATGGGACTGTGCTAGGCGTGGAGCTGTCGCCGTTGCGCCTGTCGCTGCTGGAGCTGTTGAAGTCGCCCGCCTCGGCGACGCAGCTCGCGGCGGCTCTCGACCTGCCCAGGCAGCGGGTCAACTACCACGTGCGGGCCCTGGAACAGGCGGGACTCGTCGAACTGGTGGAGGAACGCCAGCGGCGTGGCTGCGTCGAACGCGTCCTGCGCGCGAAGCCCGGCCGCGAGATCGCCGCCGACGTTCAAGACCAGTTCGCCGCGACGCACCTGGTGTCCGTCGCCGAGGACACGGCCCGCGAGGTCGAACGGATGTCGGGTGCCGCGGCCGACGCGGGAAAGCGCTTGCTCACGTTCACCGTGGAAGCGACGGTCCGCTTCGGCGCGCCCGGCGACGTCCACGAGTTCACCAGCGACCTGGCCGAAGCGGTGCGGCAGATCGCGTTGAAGTACGACACCGACACAGGCCGCCCGTACCGGGTGGTCACGATGGGCCATCCCGGAGTAGCAGATGAGTGACGAAGGCGTCCGGATCGAGATCACCGTGGCCGCACCGGTCGACGAGGTGTGGCAGTCGTTCCGGGACAAGGAGAAGGTTCGCCACTGGCACGGCTGGGACGCGCCGGAGCTCGACGCCGAGATCGAGGAGATCTTCTTCGCCAAGGCCGAGGTGGACGGCACCACGCTGATCGTCCAGGGCCACGACACGTTCACGCTGTCCCCTGTCGACGAAGGCACGCGGATCGTGCTGACCCGCGCACCCAAGGGCACCTCACCCGAGTGGGACGACTACTACGGCGAGATCACCGAGGGCTGGATCACCTTCCTGCACCAGCTCAAGTTCGTGCACGAGTTCCACCCCGGCGAGGAGCGCCGGACGTTGTTCTGGCCGTCCGAGGTCGATCTCGGCGTGAACGGCGAGCCGTTCTTCGAGTCCGAGAACCAGCGCGGTGTCGTCGTCGAGGAGTTCGGTCCCGGCCTCGTGATCACCAGCGCGACGCTGACGGTCGTGACGACCTACGGGTTCTCCGACGAGGAGCTGGAGGCGCTGCGTCAGAAGGGCCCGGCCGACCCGAAGTAGCGGGTCAGGAACTCGTTGCGGAAGACGCCTTTCGGGTCGTGCTCGCGCAGCAACGCCCGGAAGGCGTCCCACTGCGGGTAGCGCGCGGCCAGCAGGGCCGGCGGCACGGTGAAGAGCTTGCCCCAGTGCGGCCGCGGCGCGATCGCCTCCTCCAGGCGGGGCAGCAGCCGCAACACGGCGGGGGTGTCCGGCACCCAGGTGAAGTGGATCGCGACGCTGTCGCGGTCGAAGGCGGGGCTGAGCCACTGCGGTTCGGCGTCGATCGTGCGGATCTCGCAGGTCTGCACCAGCGGCGAGATCACCGTCGACATCTCTGCCAGCGCCCGCAACGCCGTCACCGCGCGGGTCCGCGGCACGAAGTACTCGGTCTGCAGCTCCTCGCCGACGGACGGGGTGAACTCGGCGCGGAAGTGCGGCAGCCGCTCGTGCCACGGGCCGGGCACGCCGCCCTGCAGCGTGCAGCGGGAGGCGGGCTGACCGGGCACCGGGTGCGCGGGCTCGGACGCCGGCCTCCCGGGGAAGGCGAACTCCTCGTCGCCCACGCGGTGCTTCGTCCACAGCGTCGCGCCGCCCTGCCAGTCGACGAACGCGCTGACGCTGTACGCGCCGTCGAAGATCTGCTCCAGCCGCACGAGCAGCGTCGTCCAGGCGACGTCCTCGTAGACCGTCTGCGCGACCTGGAACGACGGCACCACGTCCAGGGTCACGGTGGTGACGACGCCGAGGCCGCCCATCGACACGACCGCGCCGGGGGACGTCAGCTCGACGACCGAGCCGTCACCGCGCATGACCTCGACGGACCGCACGGCGCCGGCCAGCGACCGGGACCCGGAACCGTGGGTGGCGGTGGTGATCGCACCGGCCACGGTGATGTGCGGCAGCGACGGCAGCGTGTGCAGTGCGAGGCCCGCCGCCTCCAGCCGGACGGCCAGTGAGGCGAGCGTCATGCCCGCGCTCACCCGGACCGCGTGGCCGGACACCTCGAAGACCTCGGGCATGGCCGCCAGCGACACCAGCGTGCCGGTCGTGTCGGCGATCGTGCTGAACGAATGTCCCGAACCGACGACGTGCACGGCCGATGAGCCGCGCACGAGTGCACGCAGGTCGTCGGCCGATGCCGGGGCCACGGCCTCGGCCGAGCTGAAGGTGACGTTGCCGGCCCAGTTGGTCCTCATATGCACACGTTAGGCGCCATAGCGCCGTGAGTCATCCTCGCTATTGCTTCAGTGTTGACAGAAATCAGGTTGCCCGCGGTGGCAGGGTGGATCCACGTGGACACCGACGTACAACGGCTTCGACAGATGTCCGGGCTGATCACGCCAATGGTGCTCCGGGTCGCCGTGACCCTGGGACTGCCGGATCGCCTGCGCGACAACCCCGCCACCGCCCGCGAACTCGCGCCCGAACTCGAGGTCGACCCGCTCGCACTCGACCTGCTCCTGGCCCACCTGACGACCCTCGGTGTGGCCGAACGAACAGCCTCGGGCTACCGCACGACGGACCTCGGCGCCCTGCTCGGCGCCGGTGCGGGCAACGGCCTGAACAACCTGCTGCACCACGACTCCGCCGCCGGACGCGCCGATCTGGCGTTCGTCGACCTGGTCCACAGCGTCCGCACCGGCGAACCCGCCTACCCGGTGCGCTACGGCCAGGACTTCTGGACCGACCTGGCCGCGCGGCCGCACCTGCGTGAGGCCTTCGACCGGCAGATGAACGACCGCATGCGCGACTGGATCCCGCTGGTCGTCTCGAACTTCGACTGGTCGAGGTTCGGCACGCTCGTCGACGTGGGCGGCGGGCACGGGAGCCTGCTCGCCGCGAACCCTCTGATCCGCGGGTGTGGCGTTCGGCGGAGCGGCTGGTACGGTTGGCGCGCCCGTTCGGCGGTAGTCAAGTCGGCGGGTCTACCGCCGGGCTGGTGGGATGTCAGGTCTGTGGAGCTTGTGTAGGACCGTGGGCGGTACACCGTCCCTTGCTGGTAAGCCAGGCGGCAGCGGGCTGTGAAGCAGAAAACTCGACCCGCGAGGGAAGAATCTCCCTGCTTCAGCTGGGAGAGAGGTCAAGCTCGTGCACTTCGGCGGGCGCGCGCGACCGAAGGCTCGGTGACGGCCGCACGCAGCCTGCTGGAGTTCACTCGCTGAGCGCGGCGATCCGTTCCTGGGCCTCGGCGAGGTCGTCGGAGGTCGGGTCGTCGTCCTGGGTGAGGGCGCGCCGCCAGTAACCGGCGAACTCGATGTCCTTCTTGGACACTCCCTGACCGACGAAGTGCCTGCGCAGCGAGCGAACCGCGGAAGCCTCGCCGCCGAGCCACACCCACACCGACGGCGGTACCTCGGCCGCCGTCACCACCGAGACCAGGTCCTCCCCGGCGCTGCGGTGCACCCACCGCACGCCGGGGACGTCCTGTTCCTCCGCCGGGTCCGCGACCTCGACGAACACGAGCCGTTGCTGTGCTTCAGGAAGCAACTCCAGCAGCGAGCCGATCGCGGGCAACGCCGTCTCGTCGCCCGCGAACACCAGCAGGTCCGCGATGCCGAGCGGCCGGGCGTAGTCGCGCGACGGTCCGAACCTGCCGATGACGTCACCGGCTCGGGCGGTGGTGGCCCAGCGGGAAGCCGGTCCGCTGTCGCCGTGCAGCACGAAGTCGACGGTCAGCACGCCCTCGCTCAGTGACCGGACGGTGAAGCCGCGCATCCACGGCCGTTCGGGCTCGGGCATGGCCAGGTAGGCCTGGTACCAGGTGCCGACGTCTGCGGCGTCCGACACGTGCGCCGATCCGCCCGGTCGCGGGAAGAGCAGCTTGAGCTGCTGGTCCGGCCAGGTGCCGATCTCGTGCAGGCCGGGGCCGGTGAACGTCATCCGCGTCATGCGCGGGGTCAGCGGCGCGACGGAGGTCACCGTCAGCAGGCTCACGACAGGTACTCCTTCAGGTGCCGCGCGGTGAGCGTGTCCGAAGTGGACACCAGGTCGCCCGGCGTGCCGGAGAAGACGACCTGGCCGCCGTCGTGGCCCGCGCCGGGACCCATGTCGACGATCCAGTCGGCGTGCGCCATCACGGCGAGGTGGTGCTCGATCACGATCACCGTGTTGCCGGCGTCGATCAGCTGGTCGAGCAGCCCGAGCAGCTGGTCGACGTCCGCGAGGTGCAGGCCGGACGTCGGTTCGTCCAGCACGTAGGTCGAGGCCTTCTCCGCCATGTGGATGGCGAGCTTGAGCCGTTGCCGTTCGCCGCCGGACAGCGTCGTGAGCGGCTGGCCGAGCGAGAGGTACGACAGGCCGACGTCGTGCAGGCGGCTGAGCACGGCGTGGGCCTGGCCGGAGGGGAAGAACTCGCGCGCCTCGGCGACGGACATGCCGAGCACCTCGCTGATGTTCTTGCCCCGCAACGTGTAGCGCAGCACCTCGGGGGTGAAGCGCTTGCCCTCGCACTTCTCGCAGACCGTGGCGACGCCGGCCATCATCGCGAGGTCGGTGTAGACGAGCCCGATGCCCTTGCAGTTCTCGCAGGCGCCCTCGGAGTTCGCGCTGAACAACGCGGCCTTCACGCCGTTGGCCTTGGCGAAGGCGGTCCTGACCGAGTCGAGCAGGCCGGTGTAGGTGGCGGGGTTGGAGCGCCGCGAGCCGCGGATCGGCGACTGGTCGACCGTCACGACGTCCGGGCCCCTGCGCAGCGACCCGTGGATCAGCGACGACTTGCCGGAGCCCGCGACGCCGGTGACGACGGTCAGCACGCCGAGCGGCAGGTCGACCGAGACGTCCTTGAGGTTGTTGGTGCGGGCGCCGCTGATCGTCAGGAAACCCTTGGGGGAGCGGAACTCCGGTCGCAGCTTGGCCCGGTGGTCGAGGTGGCGGCCGGTCAGCGTGCCGGACGCGCGCAGTCCGGCCACGTCGCCGCTGTAGCAGAGGTGACCGCCGTTGAGGCCCGCGCCGGGACCGAGGTCGACGACGTGGTCGGCGATCTCGATCGTCTCTGGCTTGTGCTCGACGACGAGGACCGTGTTCCCCTTGTCCCGCAGGAGGAGCAGGAGGTTGTTCATCCGCTGGATGTCGTGCGGGTGCAGGCCGACGGTCGGTTCGTCGAAGACGTAGGTGATGTCGGTGAGCGAGGAACCGAGGTGCCGCACCATCTTCACGCGCTGCGACTCGCCGCCGGACAGCGTGCCGGACTCGCGGTCGAGCGAGAGGTAGCCGAGGCCGATCTCGACGAGCGAGTCGAGCGTGCCCCGCAGCGTGGCGAGCAGAGGTGCGACGGACGGGTCGTCGATGGCGTGCACGAACTTCGCGAGGTCGCTGATCTGCATCGCGCAGCAGTCCGCGATGTTCAGGCCGCGGATCTTCGAGTTGAGCGCGGCCTCGTTGAGACGGGCGCCCTTGCAGCTGTGGCAGGTTGCGAACGTGACGGCCCTGTCGACGAACGCTCGGACGTGCGGCTGCATCGCCTCGCGGTCCTTGCTCAGGATCGTGCGCTGCAGCTTGGAGATCAGGCCGTCGTAGGTGACGTTGGTGCCGCCGATGTTCAGCTTCGTCGTCGGCTTGTAGAGGAAGTCGTCGAGCTGCTGCTCGGTGAACGCCGAGATCGGCTGGTCGGCGGGGTAGAGGCCGGAGTTCGCGAGGACCTGCCAGTACCAGGTGCCGACGCCGTAGCTGGGAGCGTCGATCGCGCCGTCGTTGAGCGACTTGCTCCGGTCGACGATGGCGTCCACGTCGATGGTGGTGACCTTGCCCAGGCCCTCGCAGGCCGGGCACATGCCCTCGGGCAGGTTGAAGCTGAACGCGCCGGAAGTGCCGACGTGCGGCTCGCCCAGACGGCTGAAGACGATCCGGAGCATCGTGTGCGCGTCGGTGGCGGTGCCGACGGTGGAGCGGGAGTTCGCGCCCATGCGTTCCTGGTCGACGATGATCGCCGCGCTCAGGTTGTGCAGCGCGTCCACGTCGGGGCGGCCGATCGAGGGCATGAAGGATTGCAGGAACGCGGTGTAGGTCTCGTTGATCATGCGCTGGGACTCGGCCGCGATCGTGCCGAAGACCAGCGAGGACTTGCCGGAGCCGGACACGCCGGTGAAGACCGTCAGCCGGCGCTTGGGGACGTCGAGCGACACGTCCGCGAGGTTGTTCTCCCTGGCTCCGCGGACCTGGATCACGTCATGGCTGTCTGCGACAGCGTTCAAGGCTGCTTCCCCCTGCGTAATTTCAAAGCGGCTTCTTTATGCCGTAAAGTATCGACCGGCAAGGTTACTTTACGTTGTAAGGAGTCGCAACCGTGGTCGTCTACGCAGGTCAGGGCGACCCGCGCCGGTCCATCGAGCTGCTCTGGCGGGCGTCGGTCGCGGAGAAGCGTCCCGGCCCGAAGCCCGGGCTGAGCGTGGACGCGATCGTCGACGCGGCCATCGAGGTCGCCGACGAGCAGGGCATGGCGTTCTCGATGCGCGCGGTGGGGGAGCGGCTCGGTCGCACGGCCATGGCGCTCTACACGTACGTGCCGGGCAAGAACGAGCTGGTCGACCTCATGTACGACCGCGCGATGGCCGAGCTGCCGGCGTCCTACCCGCTCGACGACGGCTGGCGGCCCGCCGTCACGCGCTGGGCGCACGACATGTGGGAGTTCTACAGCCGTCACCCGTGGATGCTGCAGGTGTCGCAGGCACGCCCGGTGCTCGGCCCGCACGAGTTCGCGGTGACCGAGGCGCTGGCGGCGATCCTGGTGACCACCGGCCTGCCCGGCCGTGAGCTGCGCGGCATCGTCGGTGCCGTCAACTACTTCGTGCGCGGTGCCGCGCAGACCGTGTCCGAGGCCCGTGCCGCGGGTGGCGCGACCGGGGAGGGCGACGAGGAGTGGTGGTACGCGCGGTCGGCCGTGCTGCTGGAGATCGAGCCCGACCTGGAGAAGAAGTTCCCGATGCTGCACGTGCTGGAGAGCGACAGGGAACCCGTCGATCCCGAGCTGCCGTACCTGGAGAACGACGCCGTGAAGAACTTCCGCAGCGGGTTGAAGGTCCTCCTCGACGGTGTCGAGGCCGCTGTAGCGAAATCGTGACGAAGTCCGGACGTGCACAGCACACGGGCTCGATGAGATCGTCGCCATGGCAATCGTCAGAGTCCTTGTGGCCGTCGCGTGCGCCCTGGTGCTGACAGCGCCGAACACGGCGGCCGCTCCCTCGCAGGACGACCACCGCCCCGCAGCCATGACGATGAGGTACCAGGCCGGAGATCTCGTCGCGGTGGTGCACGCGCCGCGCGCCCTCGTCGGTGTGCGGCCGCTGGTGTTCACCCACGACGTCTCCGCCACGGTGCTGGTGCGGCGCGGTGCCGTGGTGGTGCTGGTGCACGATCCGTCGTCACTGACGCGGCACCACGAGCTGTGGCGTGAGGTGAGTGCGGGCACCGGGCCGCTGGCGGAGCGGTTCGGCGGGTTCGCCGGCCACTTCGTCGTGGCACAACCGTGACGGCGTCCGGGCGTCGACGTCGTGACGCATCAACCGATCGGTTAACCCTGAAGGAGACTTTGGGGGGACGTTTCGTTCTTCCGCCACTGCCAGGCTGGGTGGCGGAAGGGGGAAAATTCCATGCTCAGAACAACTGCGCTGCTCACCGCGGCGCTCGTCGTCCTGACCGCGTCACCCGCCACCGCGCACGCCGGCGGCGACTGGACCGGGTGGGCGAAGGACCTCGACGGTACGCGGCACCAGGCCGCCGAATGGCGGATCAACGCGGGCAACGCCGGGAAGCTCCAGCTGAAGTGGGCGTTCGCCTACCCCAAGGGCGACTACAACGGCGTCCGCAGCCAGCCCGCCGTCGTGGGCGACACGATCTACTTCGGCGGCCCCGACGGGAAGTTCTACGCCCGTGACGCGCGCAGCGGCCGGTCCCGCTGGGAGTTCGCGCTTCCGCAGGCCGACCGGTACGCGTTCAACTCCGACGGTCCCACCGTGGCCGACGGCAAGGTGTTCTTCGGGGACAGCGCGAGCAGGTTCTTCGCGCTCGACCAGCGCACCGGGCGCCTGAAGTGGCAGGTGCAGCTCGACACCGGCATCGCGTCGATGACCACCAGCTCACCGATCGTCCACAACGGACTGGTGTACGTCGGCACCTCCAGCAGCGAGAACGTGCTGCCGAACACGCACGCGTGCTGCACGTTCCGCGGTCACATCGACGCCTACGACATCGACACCGGTGCGCTGGTCTGGCGCCACTACACGGTGCCGGAACCGGTCGAGGTCGGCACGTGGCCCAACGGCGCCAAGCGGTTCGAGCCGTCCGGTGTCGGTGTGTGGAGCTCGCCGGTCATCGACCGCAGGACCGGCACGCTCTACGTCGGCACGGGCCAGAACTACACGGGCAAGGGCGGCGAGTTCGACTCGCTGCTGGCGCTGAACGCCCGCACCGGCGCGGTGAGGTGGACCAACCAGGTCACCGACGCCGACACGTGGCGCGACGCGTGCAACCAGCCCGACGCCGAGGGCTACTGCCCGGGGCTCAAGGACGGCACCAACCTCGACTACGACATCGGTGCCACGCCGAACCTCTTCACCGTCAACGGCCGCCGGCTGGTCGGCGTCGGCCAGAAGTCCGGTGTGTACCACGTGTTCGACGCGTCGACGGGGCAGGTCGTGTGGCGTCGTCAGCTCGGCGTGCCGCTGCCCAGCGGTGGCATCTCGGGCATCCAGTGGGGGTCGAGCTTCGACGGCAAGCGGCTCTACATCGCGACCTACTACGCCGGTCCCGGCAAGCTGTTCGCGGTGGATCCCGGCACCGGCACCGTTCTGTGGGAGACCCCGGCACCCGCCGACGGCTGCTCCACGGGCGGTGCGGCCGGTCAGCCCGGGTGCTACCAGGCGCACGGCGTACCGGTGTCCAGCTCTCCCGGCGTGGTGTGGCTGGGCGCGCTCGACGGCAAGTTCCGTGCCTACAACTCGAAGACCGGCCAGATCATCTGGGCGCACGACACCATCCAGGACGTGCGCGGTGTCAACGGGCTGACCGGGCGCGGCGGCACGCTGGCCGGGCCCGGTGCCGGTGCGGTGGTGTCGGACGGCATGGTCTACGTGCAGTCGGGTTACTCCTCGGCCTACGAGAACCCGCACGGCCACGTGCTACTGGCCTTCGGCCTGTAGCTTCACGCGCACCTCGTCGGCAGGCAGGCCTGCCTGGGTGCGCAGCTCGACCGCTTTGCGCCAGGCCTCCCGGGCCAGCTCGGCGGCACCCGCGGCAGCGTGGGTGTCGCCGAGCTGTTCGTACGCACCGGCTTCGAGTGGGAGGTCGCCGCCGAGCCGGAACATCTCCGACGAGCGGGTGAACGCCTCGGCGGCCCTCGCGTGGTCGCCCAGCCCGAGGTAGCCGGTGCCCAGGTTGTCCCACGCCTCGGCCTGGCCGATCAGGTGGTCCATCTCCCGCCATCTCAGCATCGCGCGCTCGGCGTACTCGATCGCCTCCGCGTACTCGCCGAGCTTGCCGTGGCCCCACGCCAGGCCGGTCAGCGCGTTGGCCTGGCCGTAGGAGTCGCCGCACTGCTCGAACAACGCGAGCCCGCGCCGCGTGTGCTCCATCGCCTCGCCGATGCGGTCGTCCGGGCACAGCATCGCGATGTTCAGCAGCACCCCGGCCTGGCCGGCCGGATTGCTCTCGTACACCTCGAACGCCCGGTTCAGCGCGGCGGTGGCCTCCTCGGGCCGGCGCATGCGGCTCAGGCCGCGGCCGAGGTTGATCAGCGTGCGGCCGAGGCCGTCGGCGTCGTCGAGCTGTTCCACGGCGGCGACCGCGAGTTGTTGCGACGTCAGGAGGTCCTGGTAGTGGGCCTGGCGGTCCAGGACGTCGGCGAGCGACCAGCCCATCAGCCACGTCTGCGCCGGTGTGCCGTGGGGCATCGCCGCCATCAGCGCCGGGTGCTCGGCCAGCAGCCACGCCAGCGCTTCCTCGTGCGTGCCGAACCGCAGGCCCACGACGCCGGGAGCCGGTGGCGGGGTGGCCGGGCGGTGGCGGCTGGGCGTGTACACGACACCGGCCTCGACGGCCGTCAGCGCGAGGTGGTCGAGCAGCCGGTGCAGGGCCTCGTCGCGTTCGCCGGCGAGGGCCAGTTCAGCCGCGTAGTCGCGCAGCAGGTCGTGGCAGGTGAACCGGCCCGGCTCCGGCTGGTCGATCAGGTTCGCCGTCGCGAGCTCGGTGAGCAGCGCCTCGGTCTCCCGCACGTCCAGCGCCGCCAGTGACGCGGCGCCGGCGAGGCTGATGTCCGAGCCCGGCATCAGGCCCAGCAACCGGAACAGCCGCAGCGCCGCGGGGCTCAACGCCTTGCAGGAGTGGGAGAACACCGAACGCAGGTCCGCCGTGACGTCATCGTCGTCGGCGAACGCGTCGAGGTCCGCCAGCTCGTCCGCGAGCGCCGCCAGCGGGAACTCCGGCTGCGTCGCCGCCCGAGCACCTGCCACCGCGAGGGCGAGCGGCAGGCGTGCGCAGCGGCGCACCACGGTGTCGACGGCGTCCGGCTCGGCCCGCGCCCGGTCGTGCCCGATCCGGGCGGCCAGCAGTTCGCGGGCGTCCTCCGGCGGCAGCAGGCCCAGCGGCAGGGCCTTGGCGTGGGCCGGTCTGAGCGAGGTGCGGCTCGTGATCACCACGTGCGCGCTCGGCGAGCGCGGCAGCAGCGGCTCGACCTGCTCGGCGTCCGTCGCGTTGTCCAGCAGCATGAGCACCCGCTTGTCCGCGAGCGCGTCCCGCAGCAGCGCCGACTGCCCCGCGAGGTCGTGCGGCACCTGGGACCGCGGCACGTCGAGCGCCGAGAGGAACCGCAGCAGGGCGTCACCGGGGCTCACCGCGGCGCCGCTCGGGCCGAAGCCGTGCAGGTTCACGTAGAGCTGGCCGTCGGGGAACCGGTCCATGGCCTGGTGCGCCCAGTGCACGGCCAGCGAGGTCTTGCCGACCCCGCCGGTACCGGTGATCACCACGACGCCGTTCGGTGCCTGGTCGAGTTCCGCGAGCTCCAGCGCCCGGCCGGTGAACGGCTTGGGCGCGGCCGGCAGCTGGCGCGGTGCCGAGGCCGCCTGCAGCCGCCGGTGCAGGGTCGCGAGGTGCCGCGACGGTTCGGCGCCCAGCTCGCCGGCGAGCCGGGCGCGCACCAGTTCGAAGTGCCGCAACGCCTCCGCCGCGCGTCCGCTGCCGTGCAACGCCTCGATCAGCTGGGCGGCGATCCGCTCGTCCAGCGGACGGCCGGCGGCCAGGGCGTGCAGTCCGGGCACCAGCTCCGCGTGCTCACCCCTGGCCAGCCGCTGGTCGGCGTGGTCGAGCCGGGCCGCGAGCAGCTCGTCCGCGAAGTCCGCGCGCAGCTGCCGGGCCCACGGCGTGTCCAGTGTGGACAGCGGCTCGTCCCGCACGAGTGCCAGCGCGTCGGTCGTCCTCCCGGTACGCACCAGGTGCCGGAACAGGTGCAGGTCGATCTCCAGCGGGTCGACCCGCACCACGTACCCGTTGCCGTCGCGCTCGATCAGGCCGGGCAACGTCTGCCGCAGCCTGGTGAGCCACGTCTGCATCATCGCGCGAGCCCGCGGTGGAGGGGTGTCGCCCAGCACGCGTTCCACCAGCTCTTCGGCTGTCACGACCTGGCCCGCGCCGGCGAGCAGCACGCCGAGCAGCGCACCTACACGGGTCGGACCGAACTCGGTCGTGCCGAAGATCGTGTACCGCACGGTGATCACCGTAGCCGCTCCGGCGACACCCTCACAAAAGAAACGCCTCTCGCAGTTCCGCGACCATCAGCTCCGGCACCTCCAACGCGGCGAAGTGCCCGCCCCGCGGCATTTCGGTCCACCGCACGATGGTGTGGTTGCGTTCGGCCATCCGCCGGATCGGCACCCCCACGTCGTGCGGGAACACCGCGACCGACGTCGGTGTCGCGGACATCGGTTCCAGCTCGCCCCACGTCTCGTCCCCCTCCTGGTAGTACCGCGCCGACGAGCCCGCGGTCCGGGTGAACCAGAAGATCGACGCGTTCGTCAGCAGCGCGTCGAGGGGTACCCCGATCTCCGGGTCGCTCCACGTGTGGAACGCCCATTCGATCCACTCGAGCTGGGCGAGCGGCGAGTCGGTGAGCGCGTGCGCGACCGACTGCGGCCGGGTGCTCTGCATCGACACGTACCCGAACTGCTCGAACTCGTACTGGAAAGCCTTTTCCACGGACCGCCGCTCGGCGTCGACGCTCATGTCCGCCGTCTCCTGGGTGACACCGGCGGAGAAGATCTGGTTGACGTGGACGGCCTTCACCTCGTCCCGCATCCCGAGCTGACGGGTGAGCACGGCGCCGAAGTCGTAGCCGTGCGCGAGATAGCGGTCGTAGCCCAGGCGTCGCATCAGCTCGGCGACCACGCCGGCCACGCGCGGGATGGTCCAGCCGAGCTCCGCGGTGGGACCGGAGAACCCGAAGCCCGGCACGGACGGGATCACGAGGTGGAAGTCGCGGCTGAGCGGTTCGACCATCTCCTCGAACGCGAAGCACGTCGTCGGCCAGCCGTGGGCGAGCAGCAGAGGTTCGGCGTTGGCTTTGGGGCTCCGCACGTGCAGGAAGTGCAGCGGGGTGCCGTCGATCTCGGTGACGAACTGCGGGATCTTGTTGAGCCGCCGTTCCCGCTCGCGCCAGTCGAAGTCGCGCCAATGGGCCACGAGCTCCCGGAGGCGGTCCTGGGGTGTGCCCTGGGCCCAGCTCGCGCCCACCGGTTCGCTGGGCCAGCGGGTCTGGTCGAGGCGGCGGTGCAGGTCGTCGATCTCGGACTGGGGGATGGCGATCTCGAACGGCTTCATGCCGGCGACGCTAGGGCGCCTGTAGGACAGTTATGGTCCTGCAGTGGCCTCTGCCCGTCTGCTGAAGTTGCTCGGTCTGCTGCAGTCGCGCCGTGAGTGGTCCGGTTCGGAGCTCGCGGACCGGTTGGGCGTCACCACGCGCACGGTCCGCCGTGACGTCGACCGGCTTCGTTCGCTGGACTACCCCGTGCACGCGTCGATGGGCACGTCCGGCGGCGGCTACCGGCTCGGGCCGGGCGCGCGGTTGCCGCCGTTGCTGCTGGACGACGACGAAGCCGTGGCCGTGGCGGTGGGGCTGCGGACCGCGAGCGGCATCGAGAACATCGGTGAGACGGCCGTGCGCGCGTTGTTGAAGGTCGAGCAGGTGCTGCCTTCCGCGCTGCGGCACCGGGTCGCGGCGCTGGAGATCGCGACCGTGCCGCACACCTCGGCGCCCGCCGCGGTCGACGCCGGGCTGCTGACCCTGGTCGGGACGGCCTGCCGCGACCGGCAGCGGATCCGGTTCGGCTACGCCGGGCACTCGGGGGAGGAGTCGCAGCGCGAAGCCGAGCCGCACCGGCTCGTGACGTGGGGTCGGCGCTGGTACCTGGTCGCCTGGGACCTGATGCGGGAGGACTGGCGGACTTTTCGACTCGATCGGATGAACGTGCGGACCCCGTTCGGGGCTCGTTTCACACCCCGTGAGATCCCGGGCGGCGACGCGGGGGCGTTCGTGGCGGCGCGCGTGGCCGATCGGTGGCCGGTGCAGGGCGTCGTACGACTGAGCGTGCCCGCCTCGGAGGCCGTGGAGTGGCAGAGCTATGGCGAGGTTTCGGCTGTGGACGAAACCTCGTGCCACGTGCGGGTCGGAGGCGAGACGATGGAGGACGTGGTGTTCATGCTCGCGAGCATCACCGTCGAGTTCGAGGTCGTCTCCCCGCCGGAGCTGTCCGCCGCGTTGCTCCGGGCGGCGAGCCGGTTTCGCAGGGCGGCGAAGTAGTGGCGCGACTCGGAACGTTGGCGAGGTAATCCACGCTCAGCAGGGCGCCTCGCGGCGCCGCCCCCACGCCCCCGTACGACCAGTACGAGGACGTGGGGGCGGCACCACGATGCACCCGTCTGACCGCACATTCCCCCGGCAACCTTCCAAGCCACACCACTAGAGAACTTCTCAGGGTCCTGACAGCAGACTCTCAGGCGCGCAGGGCTTAGTGGAGGTCAGGGAGGTCCGCCATGCTGATCGATCACACCAGGCCACTGGACACGGTTCCGCTGGGCACCGCGCTCACCGTGACCCACACGTCAGAGCGTGGACCGCGCAGATACAACGCCGATGCCTTCGCCGTGGGCCGCCGCACGTTCGTGGTCGCCGACGGAGTGGGTGACTCCGCGGCCGCCGCCGAAGCCGCGTGGGCCGCCGCACGTGCCGCGGCGTTGCTGACCGACCCGGTCGCCGCGATCCTCGCCGCCCGCGACGCCCTGCAGGTGCACTCGGGTGACGCCGTGATCGTCGTGGCCACGGCCCGCCCGGACGGCGGTTTCACCGTGGCGTGGGCAGGCGACGCCCGCGCGTACGCCTCCGACGGCTCGGACCTCGTCCAGCTCACCACCGACCACACGGTCGCCGAGTACTTCCGCGAGCGCGGCATCAAGCCCGAACCGCGGCTGGAACACGTCGTCACCAACACCGTCCGCCACGCGACACCGGAGAACATCGGCCGTGCGGCGACACGGGCTGCCCGGCTCGCTCTCGTGTCCGACGGTGTCTACGGGCCGTTGGGGCACAACGGGATCGAGGCGATCATGTCGGGGCACGCCACGGCGGAGCGTCTGGTGCGTGCGGCCCTGTACGCCCGCGGCACCGACAACGCGACGGCGCTCGTGGTCAGCTGACCTTCTTGCCGCGCTTCTTCTTGCTCGCCTCGACGCTGCGCTGCAACGCCTCCATGAGGTCCACGACGCCGGTGGCCTCCGCGGGCTCGTCCTCGACCTTGACCTTGCGGCCCTTCTGCTTGGCCTTGATCAGCTTGTTGACCCGCTCGGTGTAGGTGTCGCGGTAGTCCTTGGGCCGCCAGTCGTCGGCCATGGACTCGACCAGCGACACCGCCATGTCGAGCTCCTTGCCGCGTGGCGCCCGGCCCTCCGGCGTCACGTCCAGCACGTCCTTCGGCTTGCGGATCTCGTCCGCGAAGAACAGCGTGTGCACCGCCAGGATGCCGTTGTCCTCGGTGAGCGCGGTCAGGTACTGCTTGCCGCGCATGACGAACATCGCGATGCCCGCGCGGTTCGTCTTCTTCATCGCCCGCGCCAGCAGCAGGTACGGGCGGGAGAACTCGGGCTTGGCCGGCCCGAGCCAGTACGTCTTCTGGAAGTGCACCGGGTCGATCTCGTCGATGTCGACGAACGCCTCGATGTCGAGGGTGCGGCTGCGGCCCGGCGCGATCTCGTCCAGTTCCTCGGGCTCCACGACCACGTACTCGCCGTTCTCGACCTCGTGCCCCTTCACGATCTTGTCGTAGGGGACCTCACGGCCGGTGCGCTCGTTGACGCGCTTGTACCGGATGCGGTCGGACGTGCCGCGCTGGAACTGGTTGAAGTGCACGGTGTGGTCCTCGGTGGCGCTGTACAGCTCCACCGGGATGCTCACGAGTCCAAAACTGACAGAACCGCTCCAGATCGCCCTCGCCATGCAGGTCAAGTACCCACCACACGCCGTGGTTACTCGTCGATCGGCTTTCGTCACTCGCTCTTGCTACCGTGACGGGCGTGAGAGTCGTGGTGCTGTCCGACACCCACGCGCCGCGGTTCTGGAAGCGGTGCCCACCGGCCGTGGCCGAGCACTTGCGGTCAGCCGACCTGATCCTGCACGGCGGGGACGTCTGCGTCGCTCCCGTGCTCGACGAGCTGGCGCAGTACGCGCCCGTCATCGCCGTGTGCGGCAACAACGACGGGCCGGACGTGGTGGCGTGGGGCGCGCCGGACGTGGTCGAGTCCGACATCGAGGGCCTGCCGTTCGCGATGATCCACGACAGCGGCCAGAAGACCGGCCGGATGGCGAGGATGCGCCGCCGGTTCCCCGCCGCGCGGCTCGTCGTGTTCGGGCACTCGCACATCCCGTGGGACGAGCAGGAGGACGGCGTCCGCGTGTTCAACCCCGGCTCGCCCACGGACAAACGGCGTCAGCCGCACGGCACGATCGGGCTCCTGCAGATCGAGGACGGCGTGCTGCTCGACGCCCGGATCGTGCCGGTCACGCGTTGACCCCGGCGTCCCGCCGTGCCCAGGCCGCGAGCCGCGGGCCGAGCACCTCGTAGACGTGCGGGTCGAACCCCATGCCGGTGTGCGTGCTGCTCACCTCGACGCATTCCGCGTACGGGTCCTGGCACAGCTCCCACGGCACAACGCCGTCCAGGCGCGAGAAGATGGAGATCGCGGGGACCTGCAACGGTTCCGCGAGCGCCTTGATGTGCTCGTCGAAGCACGGCCCGCTCAGGCAGTCGTCGTCGAGCAGACCCGGCACACCCGCGGCGGCGAGGCGGGCCAGCAGCCGGGCGACGCGCAGGACGCTGGGATGCGCGCCCAACGGGTCGAGCACGGGGCTGGCCAGCATCACGAGGCCCTGCACGAGATCGGGACGCCGGGCGGCGACCAGCCGCGCGAGCCAGCCGCCGCGGCTCTGGCCGAGCAGCACCACCCGGCGGCCGGTGAGCTCGGCGTGCTTCTCGGTGCTGTGCACCAGTTTCGTCAACAGCTCCGTGGTGCAGCCGACGGTGAACCCGACTCCTGAACGGGCCGGACGGTACCCGCGGGCGTGCAGCCACCACGACGCGGGAGACAGACTGGCCTCACCCGCGCCGAAACCCGGCACGAGCACGACGCCGAGTCCGTTGCCCTGGTGCGGTTCCACGCTCCGCCACACCGGGTGGCGCAGCAGCCTCGGCACGTCCCACACCGCCCTCACCACGCTCTCACGTGTGGCGGATCGCAACCCGTCGAACATGACTGTGGGTTGCCGACCGAATGCCGCCTAAACCCGTTATCGCCGCACCACGACAGCGCGCAGCGAGGCGTGCCCCGGCCGCCACCCGGTCGACACAGCGACGTACCTCGAGGTGGTGGCCGAGCCGTAGGTCTTGCCGTCCACGCTGTACGTGACGGTGTGCGGCGGCAGCGTGCCGTGCGTCCACTGCAGACTGACGTCGCCGATGGCGTGCACGGCGCCGAGGTCGACCACCATGCGGCCGTCGCGGCCCGGCGTCCATGCGGTGTGCTGCTCACCGTCCACAGCGGCGGCGGGGTCGCTCATGCCGGGCGGCAGCACGGAGTTCGGGAACGTGACACACCCGAGCGCGAGGTCGTCGATCGGGAACGGCCGGACGCCCGGCATGCTGACCGTGCGCCCGGCACGGCCCAGCACGACCGGCAGGCTGCGGCCGTCGCGGTGGACCAGCACGAACATCGCCGGGCCGCCGCGGAACGTGACCCGCTGCGCGTCGTGCACGACGGCGGTGATGCCCGGCGGGATGCCTCGGGCGGTGAACCACGGCGCCTCGACCCGTGCGGTGGCGGCGGGCAGGCTGAGCGCGTACTCGGTGCCGTCACGGGTCGTGACCTGCGTGCCCCGGTACAGCCGGGTGCCGCGCAGGCGGACGGTCCCGGTGACGTCGGCGCCGGAGAGGTTGAAGAGGCTGAGAAACCCGTCCGCGGTGCTCGCGCGCACTCCCGCGGGGCACTGCGGCGCCGGTTCCGCCGCGACCGCGCGCAGGTCCGCCCGGACGTAGCCCTCCACGATTCCGGCCGGCACGGTGATCGTGTCGCCCTGCACGGTGATCGGCTCGGCCGACCGCGCGACGAACCCGGCCCGGCCGTCCACGTCGAGCCAGCCCGCGGTGCCGAGGTCCGGGCGCGGGTACGTGGCCACCGTCGTCCACGTGGCGCCGTCCGCCGACGTCTCGATGCGGTAGGCGCCCGCTGCCGCTGTCTCCCACCGCAGGCGCACGCGGTCCACGGTCGTGGCGGTGCCCAGGTCGACGGCGATCCAGCTGTCCGCGCGGCCGCGTTCGGCACGGGCGACCGCCCAGCGCGTGGCCGGATCACCGTCGGCCGCCTTCGCCGGTTCGTAGCCGGGATCGAACGACGACGCCGTCACCGTCCCCGGACCCACCTCGAACTCGAACAGCGAGTAGCCGTAGGTGGGGTGCGGGGTGACGCCGGTCATGCGGACGTGGCGGGCCGTCGTCGCCGGGAACGTCAGGTCGTCGACCCGGAACCCTTCGCGCGCCGGGACCGTGACGCGTCCCGCCGCTCCCGTGTAGGTGCGGGAACCGCTCAGGCCGGGCATCCCGGCCATCGCGAGGTTGTGCACGCCGACCCGGCCGGGGCGGGGCAGCGCGCACACGATCGTGCCGGTCGGCAGGGTGGCGGTGCCGGCGAACCCGTCCGCGAACCGCAGCAGGCCCGCCGTGGCGTCGAAACCGTCGCGTACCTGCTGGTAGGCGACGGTGGTGCGCCCGGTGACGGCCGCGGGCGGCAGCAGCATCGGGGTCGCGCCGCTGATCTTGAACAGCCAGTCGTCGTGCGCCGGCTGCCACGCGAGCTTCGTGAACCCCGGCTTGGTCACCGTGCCCGCCCAGGCCGCCGCCGACTGGTGCGTCAGCAGACCGGGGTCGGCGCCGTGGTCGATCGTGATCGCCGCGCGGGTGAAGAACTCCTGCTCGGACACCGGTTTCGCGGGCGGCCGCAGTTCGTGCAGCAGATAGGAGATCGCGAGCTCCGCGCGTGCCTCCGGCTCGTACTTGGCCTCACCGGAGAACTTCGCCAGCCGGTGGACCGGCGGATGTGCCTGGTAGGCGAGCAGCCGGGACGCGAGCGCGGCCTCGGCGCGGGCGGCCATCGGGTCGCGCAGGACGGTGGAGCGGAACGCGAGCGGGATGACGTCACGGCCGTAGAGGTGCTCCCGGTCGTTGACCATCGGCATCAACGGCTCACCGGCGTCGCTCATCGTGGCGAGGATGGTGCGCCACAACAGTTCTCCGTTGGGCTGCCTGGTCAGCACCTCGGGCAGCGGCCGTCCGGCGAGCAGGAAGTGCACGGCGTTGCGGCCCGACGTGCGCCAGAGCTCCTCCTGGTAGTGCGGGCCGAACGAGCCGTGGTTCTCGACGATGAACGTGTCGTGCAGGTTGGACGCCGTGTTGGCGGAGATCGGTAGACCGTCCACTGTGGAGGCGTTGGCGAGGTCGGCGGCGGGAAGGCCCGCCTCGTTGCGGCTCCACCGGCAGAACGCCTCCCGCCAGCCCGGTCCGTCGCCGTGCCAGGCCAGGCCGGGCGCGAGTGCCTGGGCGTAGACGCCCATCTCCTCCAGCTTCGTGTCGCCCCGGTGGCCGCCGAGGAGCCCGTTCGGCGTCCAGCTGCCGGAGCGCGGGTCGTTGCCGGTGCCGAGCGACGTCGTGTACTCGGCCTGGCCGCGGGCGATCGCCTCGACGTTCGCGCGGGTGGCCGCGTCGAGGTCCGGCCAGAGCAGCCGGGCGGCCAGCACGAAGTAGGACTGGAAGGTGGTGTCCCAGAACAGGGTCTTGCCCCACTCCGTGCCGCCCGCCAGCACGTTGCTCGCCGCGAAGTGCCTGATCGTGGCAAGCGTGTGGTCGCGCAGAACGTCCTTCTCCACGCCCGCCAGAGACGCGTCGTAGCTGCCCCTGGTGAGCAGGACGGCGTTGCCGAGCACGACCGCGAACCCGAAGTCGGTGCGCCGGTAGCGTCCGGCCGCGGCGTCGTACTGCGTCTCGGCCCACCTCGTGTGCCTGAGCAGCACCTCGTAGTAGGTGTCCTTCAGTTGCGCGACGGAGACTTTCGGCGCGACCGTCAGCACACCCGTGGCGTAGAGGAACGTTCTGCGGTTGATCAGCATGTCAGGGCTGCCTCCGCCCAGTCGGCGTGGTCGAAGTTGCGGCCGTCGCCGCCGTCGGTGACGCGGAGGCTGAGCATCCGGACGCCGCTGACGTCGACGTCGATCGGCACCGCCGCGCCCTTGCCGCTGATGACCCCGCTGTCGTACAGGGGTTTGTCGTCGCCGAACACCTGGAACACCACCGAGCCGGGCTGTTCGGTCTCGTCGTCGAGGCCGATCTTCGCCGCGAGGCGTTCGCAGCCACGGCCCAGGTAGACCGAGACCTCGGACGGCGCGTGCGTGCCGAGGCCCTTGGCGTAGGTGACGCCGCCGATGGACAACGCCGCGCCGTCACCGCCGGTGTTCTCACCGTTGGACCTGTCCCGTTCGACCGGGCCCCAGCCGTTGGTCTCGCTCATGAACGGCAGATCGCTGACCTGCGCGCCGTTCGCCGGTGCCGGAGGAGGCACGAACGCCTTGACGGCCTGCTCGACGTGCACACCGGAACCGAAGGTGGCGACGACCGGCAGGTCCACCGGGCCGACCCGCGTTCCGGCGGTGAGCCGCCAGCGCCCGCTGATCGACTCGCCCGGCGCGAGCGAGCGGCGCTGGACCGCGGCGCCCGTGACGGACCAGCCGTCGGGGGCGGTCGCCGTCAGCTTGACGTCGCGGATCTCCTCGTCCCCGTTGCTCAACGTGCCGGAGACCTCGATCGCCGTACCCGGCGGGGTGTCGGTCGTGCCGGCGGGCTCGACGGTCAGCGTGGTCTTCGGGACCTGCCGGATCGGCTGGTCGCACGTCCGCAGGCCGGGCCGGTAGCGGCAGACGACCGCCGCGAACCCCCCGTTGCGCTTCGCGGGCACGCTCAGGGTGTCGGTGTTGCGCAGGACCTGCGTGTCGCGCACGACGTCGGCCCTGGTGGCGGGGTCGCGGACGGTCTCGACCAGCCACTGCCCGCCGCCGAGGAAGCTCAACGGCGCCCGCAGCGTGCGCTCCTGGGTGGCGATGCCGCCGACGAACCACCTGTCTCCGTTGCGACGCGCGACCACCGCGTGCGAGTCCGGGTCGCCGTCGAGCAGCCGGGTCTCGTTCCAGACCGTCGGGACCTGGTCGAGGTAGCGCAACGCCTGCGGGTGCCGTTCGTAGGCCTCGGGTTTGTCCGCGAAGTGCGTCCAGCCCGACTCGTAGACGACCGGCAGCGCGACCTCGTGCGCGATCGACGCCTCCTTCGTGCCGACTTCGAGCGACACGGGCGTGTAGTCCATCGAGCCGGCGACGTTGCGGGTGAAGAACTGCACGGGGTTGTTCGCGGCGGGCGGGTAGTTCTCGGCGCCGCGCACGGCCTCCATCGTGAGCACGTGCGGCCACGTGCGCGCCAGGCCGTGCGGGATGGTGGAACCGTGGAAGTTGACCATCAGCTTCAGGCCGGCCGTCTTCTGCAGCACCGCGTCGTACCAGCGGTAACGGTCCTGCGAGTCGGACTCCATGAAGTCGAGCTTCACGCCCTTCGCGCCCCACTGCTTGATCCTGGGCAGCACGGTGTCGCGTTCCTGGGCGGTGTCGAGATCGCTCCAGTGCAGCCACAGCAGGATCTCCACGCCCTGCGCGCGGGCGTAGCGGATGAGCTCCGGTACCCACGCGGCGCTCCAGCCCTCGTCGACCAGCGCGTACTCCCAGCCGTTGCGGGCGGCGAAGTCGACGTACTGCTTCTGCCGCGCGAAGTCGCTGGGGCTGGAGTGCTCGCTCAGCCACGACCACGCGACCTTGCCCGGCTTGACCCAGCTCACGTCCGCGAACTTCGCCGGGCTCGCCAGGTCGTCCACGAGGGTGGACGTGCTCACGGTGCCCAGGTCGCCGACGATCGCGGTGCGCCACGGGGTCGTGCCGGTCGAGGTGACCTGCGCGTCGGCCAGCACGACCTGGAAGCCGTCGCCGCTCTTGCGCAGCCTGCTGCCCGCGTACCTGCCGTCCACATCGGATTCGGTGAGCAGCGCGAAGTCCTGCCCCGTCTGGAACAACGACGGGTAGCCGAAGTCGCCGGTGGCCTCACCCGCGGTCGTGCGCACGCGGTTGGCCTCGTACCAGGCGTTGTAGGGGAGCAGCCACGCCTTCGAGTCGGCGGCGACGCTGAAGGCGGACGCCTCCGCCGTGACCGTCGCCGGCGCGGGCAGCACGTATCGGTAGGCGACGCCGTCCGCCGCGGCGCGCACGACCAGGTCGAAGCTGCCGGCGGCGTTGCGGAAGCCGAACTTCGCCTCGGTCATGCGGGCGGAACGGTGCAGCCGTTTGCCGTGGGGCATCGTGTAGTGATCGATGACAACGCGGTCACTGCGCCCCGTGAACGTCAGGCCCTCGGTGAGATCCGCGGTGGTCGTGGTGAGGCCGACGCGCGCCGGCCTGAGTACGGTTCTGCCCTGCCTGCTCACGTCCAGGGTCAGATTTCCGCTGTTCAGAGACAGTCTCGCGGTGACCTGGCCCGGTCCGGCCACAGTCCAGCCGGTCGGCGCGGCCGTGGCGGGCACGGCGGGCAACAGCAGGGCGAGCACGAGTACGAGCAGTCGTGACATCGTTGTCAGCTCCTGGGTGTGGGACCGCTCTCATCGTGTTGGTCCGCTCGTTCCCGGTCAAGGGGCTGATGGTTATCAGTCGATTTGCGGACAGATGAAGAGATCTTCATCTTGGTCTCATGCGGTACTTCGCGAGGGACGGCAGGCTCGGTCGCATGCTGCCGTCCGCCCGCACCGGCACGGTCCTCGTGGCCGTGCTCAGCGTGGCGTGCGCGCTCGCGGCGGTGCTGCTCGTGCTGACCGTGGTGCGGCCGGTGCCACCGGACGTGCGCACGCCGGAAGTGCGGATAGGACGCTCCGCTCCGCCGGCGACCTCCTCGGTGGTGCCCACGCCGGGGCCGGTGCTGCCCACCCCGGGGTCGGTGCTGCCGCCGCCACCGCCGGGCGATGACGACGACGAGGACGACTGACGTGCCCGCACGCGTGAAGATCATGTGCTGGCTCCTCGGCCTGATGACGCTCGTCCTCGCGACCGTCGTGGTCGTGGTGTGGCGCCTGCTGCTCGTCGACGTGGACGACCGCGTCAACCGGGCCCTGGAGCAGGAGACCACCGAGTTCGGCGCCTACGCGGAGACCCACGCCGGTGACGCCGGCGCCGTCGCCGAGTCCCACCTGCGCCTGCAGTACCCCGACGAGCACGAGCTCCACCTGGCCGTGCTGTCCGGCCGGGTGCTGGTGCAGCGCTCCGAGGTGACCTACGCGCTGGAGCACGACCGCGCCGTGCTGGGCGCGATCACGTCCTCCGGTGCGCCGTGGGGCGTCGCGGCCACCCCGGCCGGACCGTTCCGGTGGGCGAAGGTGCACACTGTCGCGCCGCAGGAGATGTGGTTCGTCACCGGCTACTTCGAGGATGGCGTGCGAGCGCCGGTGCACTCGACGGTGCGCGTCCTGGTGCTGGTGTCGCTGGCCGGTCTGCTGATCGCCGCGCTGATCGCGTGGTTCGTGGCCGGGGTGGTCCTCGCCCCGATCCGGGTGGTCCGCCAGGCCGCCGCCGAGATCACCGAGGACGACCTCACCCGCCGCATCCCGGTGTCGGGCAACGACGACGTGGCGGCACTGGCGAAGCAGTTCAACTCGATGCTCGACCGCCTCGACCGCTCGTTCCGCCTGCAACGCCAGTTCCTCGACGACGCCTCCCACGAGCTGCGCACCCCGATCACCATCGTGCGCGGCCACCTGGAACTGCTCGGCGACTCGCCGCAGGAACGCGCCGAGGTGGTGCGGCTGTGCACCGACGAGCTCGACCGCATGGCCCGCCTGGTCGAGGACCTGCTGCTGCTCGTCAAGTCCGAACGCCCGGACTTCCTGCGTCCCGTCACCGTGAGCCTCCCGGAGCTCACCAGCGACATCGATGCCCACCTGCGTGCCCTCGGCGACCGCCGCTGGGTGCTCGACTCGATCGCGGAAGGCGAGGCCGTGCTGGACCCGCAACGCGTCACCCAGGCCGTTCTGCAGCTCGCCTCGAACGCCGTCCGCCACACCACCTCGGGTGCGACCATCCGCTTCGGATCCTCTGTGGACTCCGTCGTCTCCTTCTGGATCGCCGACACGGGGCCAGGTGTGAGCGACGAGTCGTTGCTCTTCTCGCGGTCCACCGGCCTCGGCCTGCCGATCGTGAAAGCCATCGCCGAAGCGCACGGAGGCGCGGTGCGGGTGAGCTCGGTGGCGGGCGAGGGCGCGACGTTCGTGGTGGAGGTGCCCCGATGACCGGCCGGATCCTGATCGTCGAGGACGAGGCGCGCATCGCCTCGTTCGTGGAGAAAGGCCTGCGGGCCAACGGCTTCACCACGTCCGTCGTGGCGTCCGGAGCGGACGCGCTGTCGTGGGCCGCCTCGTTCGACCTGGTGGTGCTGGACATCGGCCTGCCCGACCTCGACGGCTTCTCGGTCCTGAAAGCCCTGCGCGAGCAGGGCGTGGCCACCCCGGTGATCATCCTGACCGCCCGCGACTCGGTGCACGACACCGTGGCGGGGTTGTCCGGCGGCGCCGACGACTACATGACCAAGCCGTTCCGCTTCGAGGAACTGCTGGCGCGCGTCCGGCTCCGCCTGCGCCCGCCCGGCGTGCCCGAGGCGACCGTGCTCACCGCCGGTTCGCTGTCGCTGGACCTGCGCACCCGCCAGGCCGTGCTGCCGTCCGGCTCGGTCGACCTCACCGCCCGTGAGTTCGCCCTGCTGGAGCTGTTCCTGCGGCATCCGGGGCAGGTGCTGGTGCGCGAGCAGATCCTGTCGCACGTGTGGGGGTACGACTTCGACCCCGGCTCCAACGTGGTCGACGTGTACGTGCGGTCGTTGCGGCGCAAGGTCGGCGCGGAGCGGCTGGAGACGGTGCGCGGCATGGGGTACCGCTTGGTGTAGATGAAAGCTCCTTCATCCGGGCCTCACCTGTGGGTCAGGGTGGCCGCGCAGGATCGTTCTCGTGATCCTGACGCTGGTGGTCTTCGCGGTGGCGGTGGTGCTGTGGACGTGCACACCGCTGGACGACACGTTCGTCGCCCTGGCCGCCGTCGTGGCCCTGCTGCTGTTCGGCGTCCTGCCCGCCTCGGCGCTGGCGGTGCTGGGCGGTTCCACGACGTGGCTGCTCATCGCCGCCTTCGTGCTGGCCGGCGGGGTGTCGGCGTCGGGCCTGCCCGCGCGCCTGGCCACCTCGCTGGTGGGCCGTGCCCGTTCGGTGCGCGGGCTGATGCACCTGACCGCGTTCGCGTTGCTGCTCACGGCGTTCTTCGTGCCGTCCACCTCGGGCCGTGCCGCCCTGACCCTGCCGGTCCACCGGGCTCTGCGGGTGAACGCGCGGGTGTCGCGGGCGCTCGGGGTGCTGTTCCCGTCGGTGATCCTGCTGACCGCGGTGGCGACGCTCGTGGGGGCGGGGGCGCACCTGATCACCAGCGCGTTGCTGGAGCAGGCGACGGGACAGGGGATCGGGTTCGGGCAGTGGATGCTGCTCGGGCTCCCGCTCGCCGTGGTCAGCGCGCACGTGACAGCCGAGGTGGTGTTGTGGCTGTTCACGACCCGTGCGGACCGCGCGGAGGCGTTGGCCGGCCAGGCTCGGCCGCTGGACGCGAGCGACGAGCCCACGGTCCGGTTCGCAGCGCGGAGCGAGGGTCCCCTCCCAGGGGACCCCTGTTCTAGTTCTCCCAGACAGCACCGACAGTTTTCCAAGCTCACCAGGCCCGAGATCACCTCCCTGGCCATCGTCGGCGTCGTCTCCGCGGGGTGGCTCACCGAGTCCTGGCACCACGTCCCGCCCGAGGTCACCGCCCTCGCCGGAGCCGTCGCCATCACCGCGCCACGCCTCGGCACCACGACGCTCAAAGCCGCGTTCGCCGACATCCCGTGGTCGCTCCTGCTGTTCATGGCCGCCACCACGATGCTCGGCTCGGCCCTGGTCAGCTCCGGCGCGGCCCACACCCTCGCCACCCTGGTCAGCCCGTCGCACCTGCTGCCGACCGTGATCGCGGTGAGCCTCCTCGCGCACCTCCTCATCCAGTCCCGCTCGGCCCGCTCCTCGGTGCTGGTGCCGATCGTCATCCCGCTCGCCGCGGCCGCGGGCATGAACCCCGCCGCCCTGGCGTTCGCCTCCACCGCGGCCGCCGGTTTCTGCCACACCACCACGGCGTCCGCGAAACCGGTCGCCCTCTTCGCCGGCGCCTACCAGCCGCGAGATCTGCTGAAGCTCTCCGCGGTCCTGGCGCCGATCACCGGCGCACTCGTGCTCGCCTGCGCCGTTCTCCTCTGGCCGCACCTCGGCCTGCCACTGAAATGAGGTCACCGATGCGTTTCCTGGTAGCTCCCAGCGGTTTCAAGGAGTCCCTGGACGCCTGCGACGTCGCCGACGCGATCGCACGAGGCATCTACCGCGTCGTGCCCGGCGCCATCGTGGACAAGGCGCCGCTCGTGGACGGTGGCGAAGGCTCGGCCCGAGCGCTCGCCGAAGCCACCGGCGGCACCCTCGTCCCCGCGCTCGTCACCGGTCCCGTCGGCGAGGAGATCCCGTCCCACTTCGCGTTGCTCGGCGGGCCCGGTCCCCGCACGGCCGTGGTCGAGATGGCCGCCGCGGCAGGGTTGCGGCTCGTCCCGAAGCACCATCGCGACCCGGCGACCACCACCACGTACGGCGTCGGTGAGCTCATCCGCGCCGCGCTGGACCTCGGCGTCGACCGCATCCTGGTCGGGTGCGGCGACTCCGGCACGTCGGACGGCGGCGCGGGCGCGTTGCAGGCACTGGGAGCCCGCATCACCGGCGCGCACGGCCGCGAGATCGGCCGCGGGGGAGCGGCCCTGGCCGGCGCCACCGCGCTCGACCTGTCCGAAGTGGACCCGAGGCTCGACAAGGCCGAGATCACCGTGGCCTGCAACCAGCACAACGTCCTGTGCGGAGACCGGGGCGTGGCAAGGGTGTTCGGCCCGCAGAAGGGCGCGACACCCGAGCAGGTCGAGCTGCTCAGCGACGCTCTGGACAACTGGGCCGACCTGCTCGGCCCCGGCGTCCGCACCATGCCGGGCGGCGGCGCGTCCGGAGGGCTCGGTGCCGGCCTGCACGCGCTGGGTGCCACGCTGCTGCCGCGCTTCGACGTCGTCCTGGAGCACTCCGACCTCGACGCCCGCCTGCCGGACGCCGACCTGGTGATCACCGCGGAAGGCGCCATCGACGGCCAGACCCCGCACGGCAAGGTACCCTCGGAGGTGGCGCGCCGGGCCAAGAAGCACGGCAAGCCCGTCATCGCGCTCGCCGGCACGATCGGGGAGAATGCCCGCGCCAACCACGACGCGGGCATCGACGCCTACGCCAGCATCATCGCCGCGCCCGTCACGCTGGACACCGCGATGGCCAGAACGGCGGAGCTCCTCACCGACGCCACGGAGCGCACGCTGCGACTGCTCCTCGTCGGCGCGGCCCTCACACGATGATCTCGACCTCCTTGCGGAGCTGGGCGCCGTCCAGCAGTTCGAGGTCGTCGCCGCTCCAGAAGCGGCCGGGGTCGTACCAGTTGGGCCGGCGCCTGGGCAGCAGCCCCATCTCCTCGTACGTGACGGCCACGATCTCCGCGCAGAACGCGCTCTCGATGGTCGCGTCGCCCTTGGGCCCCAGCGGAACCCGCCCGCGCAGCCACCGCGAGGCGAGCTTGGCGGTGGACGGGAACGGCGTGCCGTCGAGCCGCGCCACCGTCCGCAGCGCCGCGTCCTCCATCTCGCGCGTCACCTCGTGGTCGAGCTGCCGCAACCAGGCCCGCTGCTTGTACTTGTCGTGCCAGGTCACGACCGCGTCGCGCAGGTCGTGCAGCTGCGCACCGCGCTGGTGCGTGCCGCTCCACACGTCCTTCAAGGACTTGCCGAGCTCGGCGTGCCACATCAACGGCGGCATGTCGTCGATCACGATCGCCATGCCGACGTGGTTGACCGGGCTGTTCGTCATGGCCTGGATCGCCCGGTCCGCCGCACTGCGCCCGCGGAACACCCACACGTCGCCGGTGCGGGTCATCTCCACGGCTTGGTCCAGTGTTGTCGCCATGGGCCAGTAGCCTAGGCACATGAAGCTGTGGAAGGTGATCGGTATGGCCGCTTTCGCGGGTGTCGCGGCGAGCGGCGTGGTCGTCGCCCGCAACCAGCGCCGCCGCGCCGCCTACACCCCGGAC
Organism: Lentzea californiensis; assembly: GCF_024648825.1. GTDB lineage: Bacteria > Actinomycetota > Actinomycetes > Mycobacteriales > Pseudonocardiaceae > Lentzea > Lentzea californiensis. Next base: position 38,597 of record NZ_JANBBE010000007.1, on the reverse strand, counting down.
CAGATCAGGGAGCGCCTGCACGAGCGGCTGGCCGAGGCGTCCGCTCCCCGTCCGGAATGAGCCGGTAGGCCACAAAGGACGCCACGGCCGGCAGCGCGGCGGCCACGAGCGCGGTGGCCCGCATCGCCTCGGTGAAGGTGCCCGTGCGCGATCGCAACGGCACTTTCGCGGCTTCCTTTCCTGGTGAAGCGGAAGCAGGAAGAACGACGCGGCCAGCTCCACAGTGGATTGTCTGATCCCGGAGGTCGCATGCGCGTCTCCTGTGCCGGCGCGGGCCTGATCCTGTCGGAGGCGACCCGCCGCCTGGTGCGCGGCCACACCGAGACGCATCAATCCAATGTGGAGAGTTGGTCGCGGCGCGCGTTTGTCACATGTGTTGTCCCGCAGTGCTCGAGTGCCAGGGTCTATTGGCAGTTCGTGTCCGAGCCGTTGCCGGGCGGTGTAAGAAGTAAGTAACTCTCGGGTAGCGGACCGTTCCCTTCGCTGAAGTCGGTTAAACATACAATTACTTGATGTCCAGATAATGGTCAATTGCGATGCTCCTTTTGGCGGTGTGTGCTGCAGATGCGGAACGACACTGTTATCTTCTGTTGCGGCAGGCCGCTGGTTTGCGCATGAGGTTTCTCCTCGGCGTTCGCCGATCACTCTGACTCCGGAGAGTGCCGGTCCGTGCCTGATGTCCGACGACGAGAAGGAGAGAGAGCCGTGTCCGATGTCGCCTACCAGGTGCTGGTCAACGACGAGGAACAGCGTTCGTTGTGGCCTTTGGGAAAAGAGCTTCCTCAAGGGTGGCGCAGCGAGGGCAAAGAAGGGTCGCGGCAGGAGTGCATGGACTACGTCGACGCCGTGTGGACCGACATGCGGCCCCGTAGCCTGCAGGAACGCATGGCGGCGGACGGGAACGGCTGATCTTCCGGCGTGCGATGACCTAGGGCGTGATCTCGTCCCGGTGGGTTCCTCTACGGCCCTGCTAAACCTGGCGCTTGGGTGAATCTCCTCCGTCACTGCGGACTCTGAGTCGTCATCATTGATATTCGATGAGTTCACCGGGTGTGTTCTGGAACTTCGTATCCTTTGCTCGACATAGTCGTTGAAGTTACTGCGTCACGGTCGGGGTGCGAGCCTCGACTCGATTCTTTCTGGTGTGGAATCCGGCGGTCGCAGGCGGAGGTGGGCGCATGAGTTGTCGCTCTGTTTCGAGAATTGCGGAACCAGCTGCGGCCGCTATCCATTGCGTCCGGCAAGATCGAGGCCGGATCCGATGACCGTGTCCTGAGTCACAGGTCGAAAGACGTTCAGGAAATCACGAAAGGTGGACGGAGAGGAAATGGTGGACCACTTACGCGAGGTGCTGGAACGGTCGGCCCGCCGCAACGAGGTGCCCGGTGCGCAGCTCGTCGTCTGGTGCGGTGGTGAGGCCTGGGAGTTCGAGTTCGGCGAAGAGCGGCACGGCACAGGTCGCGGGGTGAGACGCGACAGCAAGGTGCCCATCGGCTCCATCACGAAGACCTTCACCGCGACCCTGCTGATGGTCCTGGTGTCCGACGGCGACGTCGACCTGGACGAGCCGGTCGTGGAGTACCTGCCGGAACTGCGGCAGACGCTGGGGGACAACGCCGAGGCACTCACCGCCCGCCAGTTGCTCAGCCACACCGGCGGCCTGCCCTCGGACGTCGTCGCCCCGCCGGCCGGCAGCCGGGTGGCGCTGGCCGCTTCCGTGCAGGACGTCGTACAGCCGCCAGGGACGGGCTTTTCCTACTCCAACACCGGATACGCACTCGTCGGCCGCCTGATCGAGGTCGTGACCGGCATGAGCTGGGAGGAAGCGGTCCGCACGATCCTGCTCAAGCCGCTCGACGTCGACCTCGGCTTCATCGCGGGTCCTGACAGCCCCGGCCTCCCGACGGCGAGCGGCCACACCGTCAACCACGCCCTGCGCCTGATCCGTCCCGTCGAGCAGGACCTGACGCCGGTCGAGGCGCCCGCGGGCGGGCTCGCCGCGAGTGCCGCCGATCTGGTCGAACTCGCGCGGATGCACCTCGATCCCCGGCACGGCGGCATCGATCCCGGCCTGGTCACCCCCGAACACCTCGCCGAGATGCGCAGGCCGGTGCCCGGCGCGGACCCGTTCGGTCTCGCCGACGGCTGGGGTCTGGGCCTCGCGCTCTTCCGCGGCAACGGCACCGGCTGGATCGGCCACGACGGCACCGCCGACGGCACCTCCTGCCACCTGCGGCTGAACCCCGAGACCGGCACGATCGTGGCCCTGACCGCGAACTCCGCCACCGGTGCCGCCCTCTGGCGTGACCTGTTGCCCGAACTGCGCGCGGCGGGCATCGACCTCGCCGACAGCGCCGCGACGATCAACGCCGAGCCGCGCACGTCCATCCCGCGCGAGTGCACCGGCACGTACGTCAACGGCGACACCGCGTTCTCCGTGGTGGTCGAAGGCGATGAGCTGCACCTGGTCGTCGACGACGAACCGGCCGCGCGGCTCGCGGTCCACGACGGGTTCGTCTTCTCCGTGACCGACCTGGCCAACGGCGCGACCGGCCACCCCGGCCGCTTCCTGCGAGACCCCCGCAGCGGCCGGATCGACCGGATCCAGATCGGCGGACGGGTCGCGGGCCGCCGGCACCGCGAGCGCGACGTGGCCTGACGGCCCGCCGCGGTTCCGCACTCCTTTCCCCTCTCCCTGCACCTGTGGCGCTGCTGCGCGCCCGAAAGAGGTTGGACGGCGATGACGCTCCCCGACACCGTGCCCGCGACCAAGCAGGCCGGCAGTCCGTTCCGCGCCGGGCAGCGCGACTCCGTGGTCGGCCTGTTCGCCGAACAGGTCCGGCTCACCCCCGGCGCTGTGGCGGTGCTCGCCGACGACGGCGAGCACACCTACGCCGAGCTGGACACACGCTCGGATCAGCTCGCAGGGCGCCTGCTCCGGCTGGGAGTCCGGCCGGAACAGCCGGTCGGCGTGCTGCTGGAGCGTTCGGCCGACCTCGTGGCGGGTCTGCTCGCCGTGCTGAAGGCCGGTGGCGCCTATGTGCCGCTGGACGCCCGTGCGCCCGACCAGCGGATGTCGGCCGTCCTGGCGGAGGCCGGGGCGTCGGTGCTGCTGACCGACGACGCGTGGAGGGGCGTCGCGGAACGCGTTCACGACGGCCACGTGCTGGTCGTGGGCGAGGACGCAGCGGGGGAGACCGTGCCCGGTGCGGTGGTGCACGGGGACAACCTGGCGTACGTCGTGTTCACCTCGGGGTCCACGGGCGTGCCGAAGGGCGTGGCGGCGCGGCACCGCGACGTGGTGGACCTCGCCCGTGACAAGCGGTTCACCGGTGGCGCGCACGACCGCGTGCTGGTGCATTCACCGGTGGCGTTCGACGCCTCGACCTACGAAATGTGGGTGCCGCTGCTCAACGGCGGCAGTGTCGTGATCGCTCCTCCCGGCGATGTGGACGGACAGGTCCTGCGGAAGGCGATCAACGAGCACGGCATCACGGGGCTCTTCGTGACCTCGGGCCTGTTCCGCGTGCTGGCGCAGGACGACCCCGCGTGCCTGGCGGGGCTGCGCGAGGTGTGGACCGGCGGTGACGTGGTGCCTGCCGCGGCGGTGCGGCGAGTGCTGAAAGCGTGTCCGGGCACCACCGTGGTGGACGTCTACGGTCCTACCGAGACCACCACGTTCGCCACCTGCCACCCCCTGCCCGATCTCGGCGTGGTGCCCGACGTCCTGCCCATCGGCACGGCACTGGACGGCATGCGGCTGCACGTGCTGGACGACGACCTGGACCTGGTTCCCGACGGGGAGACCGGTGAGCTGTTCATCGCGGGCACCGGCCTCGCCCGCGGTTACCTCCACCGCCCCGGTCTGACCGCGGACCGCTTCCTGGCCGACCCGTTCGGCGCACCGGGTGAACGCATGTACCGCACCGGCGACCTGGTCCGCTGGACGCCGGACGGCACCGTCGACTTCGTCGGCCGCGCCGACGACCAGGTCAAGATCCGCGGTTTCCGGGTCGAGACCGCCGAGATCGAGGCCGTGCTGGCCGAGCACACCGACGTCGCGCAAGCCGCTGTGCTGGCGAAGGTGGATCAAGGCGGCGTCAAGCGCCTGGTCGCCTACGTCGTCGCGGCCGGCTCCACGGCACCCTCCGACGACGAGCTGCGGGCAGTCGTCCTGCGTTCGCTGCCCGACTACATGGTGCCGTCGGCGTTCGTCGCGCTGGACCGGCTTCCGCTCAACACCAACGGAAAGGTCGACCGCAAGGCGCTGCCCGAACCGGACTGGGGCCTCGACCGGCGTGACAGGCACGTCCCGCCGCGCACCCCCGCCGAACGCGCCGTCGCGCGGGCGTGGGCAGAGGTGCTCGCGGTCGCTCCCGGCCGGGTCGGGGCGCAGGACGACTTCCTGTCACTGGGCGGCGATTCGATCCAGGCGTTGCGGGTGGTGTCGCGGCTGCGCACGGCGCTGGACGTGCCGTTGTCCACCAGGGACCTGATGGACGCGCGGACCGTGGCCGGTCTCGCCGTCCTGCTCGCCGACCGCCTGCCCATCGCGGCGGACGACCGGATCACCCCGGTGCCGCACGACAGCGTGTTGCCGCTTTCCCCCATGCAGCAACGTTTGTGGCTGCAGCACCGGCTCGACCCCACGGCCACCGACTACAACACCGGTGTCGGCCTGCGGTTGCGCGGTCCGCTCGACCTCGACGCACTGCGAACCTCGCTGGATGCGCTGGTCGAACGGCACGAGGTCATGCGGACCACGTTCGAGGAGGCCGACGGCCACGGCGTGCAGGTCGTCGCCGCACACGCGACGGTGCCGCTGCGCGTGGAGGACCTCTCCGGTGTCGCGCCCGCCGACCGGGACGACGCCCTGGAACGGTTGTGCGCGCAGGAGCTGACCACGCCGTTCGACCTGCGGGGCGGACCAGTGGTCCGTGCGGTGCTGGCCAGGCTGGCTGACGACGACCACGTCCTGCTGCTCGACCAGCACCACGTCGTCACCGACGGCTGGTCGGTCCGGCTGCAGGTCGATGACCTGCTCGAGCTGTACCGGTCCGCTGCCCGAAGAACCACAGCCGACCTGAAGCCGTTACCCGTGCGCTACGGCGACTTCGCGGCGTGGCAGCGGGACCGCATCGAGGACCCCGCCGTGGCCAGCGAGATCGACCACTGGCGACGCGTCCTCGCCGATCTCGAACCCCTCGACCTGCCCACCGACCGGCCCCGTCCCGCCCAGCGCACCACGGCGGGTGCCGTGCACCGCGAAGCCCTGCCGGAACGGCTGGTGCAGCGGCTGGCCGAGGTCGGCCGCAACGGCGGCACCACCCTGTTCACCACGCTGGCGGCGGCTGTACAGCTGTTGCTGGCCCGCTACACCGGCAGGCGCGACGTGGCCGTGGGCACCGCATCCGCGGGACGGGGCCGACCTGAGCTCGACGACCTCGTCGGGTTCTTCGTCAACACACTCGTGCTGCGGTCCACAGTGGACCCGGCCGTGTCGTTCGAGCGGTTCCTCGCCGACGTCCGGGAAACCGTGCTCGACGCTTTCGCCCACGACGAGATCCCGTTCGACCGGATCGTCGACGAACTGCGACCGGACCGCGACCCCGGCCGCACCCCGCTCGTGCAGGCGCTCGTCGTGCTCCAGCAGGAAATGGTGCGGCCGCAGACGGTCGACGCGTTGAGCGTCACCGAGCACGACCTGCCTCGCCCGCGCGCACGGTTCGAGCTGCTGATCGAGTTCTGGCCGCGGGACGGCTCGCTGGACCTGTCCCTGGAGTACAACACCGACCTGTGGGACGCCGCCACGATCGAGCGGATGGCCGGCCACCTCAAAGTTCTGCTGGAAGCCGTCGCCGCCGGCCCTGACCGGCCTCTGGGCGAGCTCCCGCTGCTCGGAACGCAGGAACGCCACCAGGTCCTGGAAGCGTTCAACGACACCGCGAGCGGCCGGTCCCCGGCCACGATCACCGCCCTGTTCACCGACCAGGTCCTGCGCACTCCCGACGCCGAGGCCGTCGTCGCCGGCGGCACGTCGCTGACCTACGCCGAGCTGGACGCCCGCGCCAACCGCCTGGCTCACCACCTGCTGCGCCACGGACTGCGCGCCGAGGACCCGGTGGCCCTGCTGCTGAGCCGTTCCGCCGACCTCGTGACAGCCGAGCTGGCGGTGGTCAAGGCGGGCGGGGCGTACGTGCCGCTCGACACCAGGGCGCCCGCCGAGCGGCTGGCCGTGCTGCTGGCCGGAAGCGGTGCCGGCGTCCTCCTCACCGACCGCACCTGGATCGCCACCGCGGAAGAGGTCCACGACGGGCGCGTCGTCGTGCTGGACGCCGAGGACCTGACCGGGGAAACGGCCATCGCACCGGACGTGGTGCCGCATCCGGATCAACTTGCCTATGTCATGCACACCTCGGGATCCACCGGCGTGCCCAAGGGCGTGGCCGTGCGGCACCGCGACGTCACCGACCTCGCGCGTGACCGGCGATTCGCCGGCGGTGCGCATAGCCGGGTCCTATTGCACTCCGCGCCCGCGTTCGACGCCACCACCTACGAGCTGTGGGTGCCGCTGCTCAACGGTGGCACCGTCGTGGTCGCCCCGGCGGGGGACCTGGACGCCGGCCGCATCCGCGATCTGGTCACCGGCCACGGCCTCACCGGGCTGTGGCTGACCGCCGGCCTGTTCCGGGTCATCGCGCAGGACGACCCGGACTGCCTGACCGGGCTGCGCGAGGTGTGGACCGGCGGCGACGTCGTGCCCGCACCCGCGGTCCGGCGCGTGCTGAGCGTCTGCCCCGGCATCGCCGTGGTCGACGGCTACGGCCCCACCGAGACCACCACCTTCGCCACCTCGCACCGCATGGCCGACGCCGGCGCCGTCGGGGACGTGGTGCCCATCGGCCGCCCGCTGGACGGCATGCGCCTGCGCGTGCTCGACGACACCCTGTCGCCCACGCCGATCGGTGTGCCGGGCGAGCTGTTCATCGCGGGTTCCGGTCTGGCGCGCGGGTACGCGGGCCGGCCGGGGCTGACCGCGGCACAGTTCGTGGCCGACCCGTTCGGTGTGCCGGGGGAGCGGATGTACCGCACCGGCGACCTGGTGCGGTGGCAGGCCGACGGCACGGTCGAGTTCGTCGGACGCACCGACGACCAGGTCAAGATCCGCGGGTTCCGCGTCGAGCCGGGCGAGGTCGACACGGCCTTGTCCGCGCACCCCGCCGTCGCCGGGTCGGTGACGGTCGTGCGCGCCGACGACACCGGGCGCAGGCGGCTGGTCACCTACCTGACCGCGGTGGACACCGCGCCCGAAGTGGCGGTGCTGCGGGAGTTCCTCGGCCGCGGGCTACCGGACTACCTCGTGCCCTCCGCGTTCGTCGTCCTGGACGCGTTGCCGCTCAACGCGAGCGGCAAGGTCGACCGGCACGCCCTGCCGGACCCGGTGTGGGCCGCCGCCACCGCCACGCACGTCGCGCCCGCCGACGGACCGGAGGCCGTGCTGGCCGGGATCTGGTCGGCACTGCTCGGCGTCGGCCGCGTGGGAGCCGGCGACAACTTCTTCGAGCTCGGCGGTGACTCCATCCTCAGCATCCAGGTGGTGTCGCGCGCCCGCCAGGCGGGACTCGCCCTCACCCCCGGCGACCTCTTCCGGCACCCCACCGTGGCGGGTCTCGCGGCCGCGGCGGCCGTCGCCGGACCCACCGAGGCCGACCAGGGACGGGTGGTCGGCGACGTGCCGCTCACCCCGGTCCAGCGGTGGCTCTTCGCCACGAACCCCGGCCACCCCGAGCACTTCAACCAAACCCTGACCGCCGAGCTGGCCCACGACGTGGACACCGACGCGCTGCGCCGGGCTTTGACGGCGTTGGTGGAGCACCACGACGCGCTGCGGATGCGGTTCGAACGCACGGATTCCGGGTGGCGGCAGCACAACGCGCCGGTCGAACGGGCCGAGTTGCTGACCACACAACGCTCTGCGGCGTTCGACCTCGCGACCGGCCCGTTGCTGCACGCCGAGTTGGAGCGCCCCGAGGGGAAGCACCTGGTGCTGCACCTGAGCGTGCACCACCTCGTCGTGGACGGCGTGTCGTGGCGGGTGCTGCTGGAGGACCTCGTCACGGCCTACGACCAGGCCGCGCGCGGCGAGCCCGTCCGGCTGGCCGCCAAGACGACGTCGTTCCGGGACTGGGCGCACCGGCTCGCGCGGCACACCGCCGACGGCGGGTTCGACGACGAGCGCGACCACTGGGCCGCGACCGCCGAGGCGGACCGGTCCCTGCCCGTCGACCACGACGGCCCCAACACCGCCGGATCCACCCGCGCCGTCTCGGTCCGGCTCGACCGCGAGACCACCAAGGCGTTGCTGCAGGACGTGCCCGGCGCGTACCGCACGCAGGTCAACGACGTGCTGCTGAGCGCGCTCGGCCGGGTGCTGGCCGGCTGGACCGGCCGCCGGCGGGTGCCGGTGGACCTGGAGGGCCACGGCCGCGAGGACGTGCTCGACGGTGTCGACCTCTCCCGCACGGTCGGGTGGTTCACCTCGATCTTCCCCGTCGCACCGGACGTGCCCGACGGCGACTGGGGCACGGTCCTCAAGTCGGTCAAGGAACAACTGCGTTCAGTGCCTCGCAAGGGAATCGGCCACGGCGCCCTGCACGAGCCCGGCACCGGTGGCCCGCAGATCAGCCTCAACTACCTCGGCCGGCTCGACTGGGCGGGCGTGGAGGGCGGCGTGCTGCACGCCGTGCGCGGCACCCTGGAGCTCGCCAGCGCACCGGAAGCGCCGCGCCCGCACCTGCTCGACGTCGTCGGCGCGGTCGAGCACGGCTGCCTCGACCTCACCTGGTACTTCAGCGACCGGGTGCACGACGAGGCGACCGTGCGGGGCCTGGCCGACGCGATGGCCACGGCGTTGAAGGAGATCGTGGCTCACTGCGGCCGGCCGGGCTCCGGCGGCCGTACGCCGTCGGACTTCCCGTTGGCGCGCCTGGACCAGGCCGCGGTGGACCGGCTGGCCGGTGACGGCCGGGACGTGGAGGACGTCTACCCGCTGACGCCGATGCAGGCGGGCATGGTCTTCCACGGGTTGATGGACGGCGCGACCACCGGCGCGTACTTCAACCAGGTCCGCTTCCGGCTCTCCGGTGTGGCCGACCCGCGCGCGTTGGGTGAGGCCTGGCAACGGGTCGTGGACCGCAATGCCGTGCTGCGCAGCGAGGTGGTGTGGGACGGGCTGGCGGAACCGCTGCAGCTGGTGCGCCCTCGCGTCACCCTTCCGATCATCCACCTCGACTGGAGCGACCTCGACGAGCAGGACCAGGACGAGCGGCTGCGCGCACTGCTGGACAGCGATCGTGCCGCCGGGCTGGACCTGGCCACCGCACCGCTGATGCGGGTGGCGCTCGCCCGGCTGTCGGACGACGAGGTGCTGGTGCTGTGGACGTTCCACCACGTCCTGCTCGACGGGTGGAGCGCGGCCCAGCTGTTCACGGAGGTCTGCGAGCACCACGCGGCCATCACCCGCGGCGCGTCCGGGCCTGCCTCGGCCCGGCCACTGTTCCGCGAGTACCTGCACTGGCTGGAACGGCAGGACAGCGCACAGGCCGAGCAGTACTGGCGGCGGGTGCTCGACGGCTTCGACGAGACCACCCCGCTGCCCTTCGACCGCCGTCCGGTCGACGCGCACCGGGCGCAGTCCGGTGGCACCGTCCGGTTCGAACTGTCCGCCCGCGGCACCGAACGGCTGCGCGAAGCGGCCCAGCGCAACGGTTTGACGGTGAACACCGTGGTGCAGGGCGCGTGGGCGGTGCTGCTGGCCCGCTACGCCGGCACGTCCGACGTCGTGTTCGGCACCACCGTGTCCGGCCGGCCCGCTGATCTGCCGGGCGTCGAGTCGACGGTGGGCATGTTCATCAACACCGTGCCCACCCGAGTCGCCGTCGACCGCGGCCGGGACCAGCTGTCCTGGCTGCGGGACCTGCAAACCGCCCAAGCCGAGGCGCGGCGGTTCGAACACGTGCCACTGGCGCGGTTGCGCGGGTGGAGCTCGTTGCCCGGCGGCGCGAACCTGTTCGACAGCATCCTGGTGTTCGAGAACTACCCGTTCGACGAGAACGCCATGGCCGCGCACGGCCTGCGGCTGCACGACGTGTACGCACACGAGCCCACCAACTACGCGCTGACCGTCGTCGTGTCACCCGGCCCGCGCCTCGTGGTCGAGCTCGACCACGACCCGGCCCTGTTCGACGAGCCCACGGTGCACCGGCTCGGCCGGCACCTGCGGATGCTGCTGGATGAGGTGCTGGCGGACCCTGCGCAGCCACTGGGCGAGCTGCGGTTGCTCGACGCCGCGGAACGCGAGCAGGTCCTCGTGGAGTGGAACCCGGCCGGCCGGGACTTCCCGGCCGGCACGCTGCCCCGGCTGTTCGCTGAGCAGGCCGCGCGCACGCCCCACGCCGTCGCGGTCACCTGCGAGGGCGAGCACCTGACCTACGCCGAGCTGGACGCCCGCGCCAACCGGTTGGCGCACATGCTGATCGAGCACGGCGCGGGGCCGGAGCGGTACGTCGCGCTGCGGTTGCCCCGCTCGACCGACCTGGTCGTGGCGGTGCTGGGCGTGCTCAAGTCCGGCGCGGCCTATCTGCCGATCGACCCGTGCTACCCCGAGGACCGGATCGCGGGCATGGTCGAGGACACCCGCCCGGTGGCCGTGCTGACGGAGCTGCCGGACCTGTCCGGCCGGCCGTCCACTGCGCCGGAAGTGGCGCTGCGGCCGGAGAACCCCGCGTACGTCATCTACACCTCCGGCTCCACCGGCAAGCCCAAGGGCGTCGTCGTGCCGCACGCCAACGTGGCACGGCTGTTCTCCGCCACCGACTCCTGGTTCGGGTTCGGCGCCGACGACGTGTGGACCCTGTTCCACAGCTACGCCTTCGACTTCTCCGTGTGGGAGCTGTGGGGTCCGCTGCTGCACGGCGGGCGGCTCGTGGTCGTTCCGCACGAGGTGTCGCGGTCGCCGGGCGAGTTCGCCGCGCTGCTGGCACGGGAACGGGTCACGGTGCTCAACCAGACGCCGTCGGCGTTCTACCAGCTGATCGCCGAACAGCCGACGGACCTGTGCCTGCGGTACGTCGTCTTCGGCGGTGAAGCGCTGGACGTGCGCAAGCTGTCCGCCTGGAACGGTCCCGGCGAGCTGATCAACATGTACGGCATCACCGAGACCACCGTGCACGTCACGTGGACGCCCGCTGACGGCACCGTCGGCGAACCGATACCGGACCTGCGCGTGTACGTACTCGACGAGGACCTGCGGCCCGTGCCGCCCGGTGTCGTCGGCGAGATGCACGTCGCCGGCGCGGGACTGGCGCGCGGCTACCTGAACCGGCCGGGCCTGACCGCGTCCCGGTTCGTCGCCGACCCGTTCGGCGCACCCGGATCGCGCATGTACCGCACCGGCGACCTGGCCCGCTGGAAGGACGGCCGGCTCGACTACCTCGGCCGGGCCGACCACCAGGTCAAGATCCGCGGCTTCCGCATCGAGCTCGGCGAGGTCGAGGCCGCGCTCGAAGCACACCCCGGCGTGACCGCGGCGGTGGCCGACGTCCGCGAGCACGCCGGGCGCAAGGTCATCGTCGGCTACGTCGTCGGTGGCCACGGCGTCGACCTGCGCGGGTTCCTGGCGCGGACCCTGCCCGACCACATGGTGCCCTCGGCGTTCGTGCACCTGGACCGGCTCCCGTTGACCGGCAACGGGAAGCTCGACCGCAAGGCGCTGCCCGCGCCGGAGTGGGAGACGTCCGGCGCCCGGCACGTCGAGCCGCGCACGGAGGCCGAGCGCGTGCTCGCGGACATCTGGGCGCAGGTGCTGGGGCTCGACCGGGTCGGCGTCGAGGACGACTTCTTCGAGCTGGGCGGTGACTCGATCATCAGCATCCAGGTCGTGTCGCGGGCCCGGCAGGCCGGGTACGGCCTGGCGCCGCGCGACCTGTTCACCCACCCCACGGTGGCCGCGCTCGCCGCGGCCGTGCCCGCTGTTGCCGCCGAGGAGGGCGTGCCGCAGGGACCGGTGGTCGGCGGGGTTCCGCTGACGCCGATCCAGCGCTGGTTCCTCGACGCGGAACCGCCGCGTCCCGAGCACTTCGACCAGTCCGTCCGGGTCGAGTTCGCCGACGCGGCCGACCCGGTGGCGTTGCGGAGGGCGTTGGCGGGTCTGGTGGAGCACCACGACGCGCTGCGGATGCGGTTCGAACGCACCGGCTCCGGCTGGCAGCAGCACACCCCGCCGGCCGAACCCGTCGACCTGCTGTCCGAAGTGGATTCAAGCTTCGACCTGAGTCGCGGGCCGCTGCTGCGGGCCACGCTGCTCACGTCTCGCACGCTTCTGCTCACCGCGCACCACCTGGTGGTGGACGGCGTGTCCTGGCGGGTGCTGCTGGAGGATTTGGAGACCGCCTACCTGCAGGCCCTGCGCGGCGAGGAGGTCGTCCTCAGGGCGAAGACCACGTCGTTCCGCGAGTGGGCGCACCGGCTGGCCGCGCACACCGCCGACGGCGGGTTCGACGACGAGGCCGGGCACTGGGCGGGCGTCACCGGTGATCCCGCCGTGCCCGTGGACCGCCACGGCACCGGCACGACCGGTTCCGTACGCGGTGTCACCGCCGAACTGGACACCGACCTGACCAGGGCGCTGCTGCAGGACGTGCCCGCCGTGTACCGCACGCAGGTCAACGACGTGCTCCTCAGCGCGCTGGGACGAGTGCTGGCCGGGTGGACGGGCCGGGACCGGGTCCTGGTGAACCTGGAGGGCCAAGGCCGTGACGGCGACTTCCTGGACGGCGTCGACCTGTCCCGCACGGTCGGCTGGTTCACCTCGGTGTTCCCGGTGGCGCTCGACGTGCCGGCGGGCGACTGGGGCGAGGTGCTGAAGGCGACCAAGGAACGGCTGCGCGCGGTGCCCCGGCGCGGCATCGGGTACGGCGCGCGGTACGGCGGAGTGCGGCCGTCGGTCGCGTTCAACTACCTCGGGCAGTTCGACGGCGCGGCGGGCGGCACGGTGTTCCGCACGACCGGCGGCCTGACCGCCGACGCCGCCCCCGACACACCCCGCCACCACCTGCTCGACGTCGTCGGAGCGGTGGAGGAGAAGCGGCTCCGGCTCACCTGGTACTTCAGCGACGAGGTGCACGACGAGTCGACCGTGCGTGCTCTGGCCGAGGCGATGACGGTGGCGCTGCGGGAGATCGTGGCGCACTGCGCCCAGCCCGGTGTGGGTGGGCGGACGCCGTCGGACTTCCCGCTGGCGGGCCTGGACCAGGCCGCGGTGGACCGGCTGGTCGGTGACGGCCGGGAGGTAGAGGACGTCTACCCGCTGACGCCGATGCAGGCGGGCATGGTGTTCCACAGCCTGTCCCACGGCCATGAAGGCCTCTACACCGAGCGGATCTCGTTCGTGCTCGACGGTGTCACCGACATCGAGGCGCTGGCTCGCGCGTGGCGGGAGGTCGTCGCACGGACTCCTGTCCTGCGCAGCCGCGTCGTGTGGGAGGGCGTCGACCGGCCGGTGCAGGTGGTGTGCCGCGACGTCGACCTGCCCATCTCCGCCACGCCGGACGACGAGGAACTGGATCTCGGTACCGCGCCGCTGATGCGACTGGCCCTGGAGCGCGAGTCGGACACGGCCGTGCGGGTCGGCTGGACGTTCCACCACGTGCTGCTCGACGGGTGGAGCACGTTCCAGGTGCTCAGCGACGTGATCGCCGGCTACGCGGCCCTCACCGCCGGATGCGAGCCCGAGCTCCCGTCCCGCCGCCCGTTCGGCGACTACCTGCACTGGCTGTCCACACAGGACTCAGATGCAGCGGAAACGCATTGGCGGCAGGCGCTTCGCGGGCTCGACGGTCCGACGCCACTGCCGCTCGACCGGCTCGCCGAACCGGGCCACGCCACCCGCACGGCCGCGTGGACCACGATGACGCTGCCCGGCGACGAACTGCGCGACTTCGCGCAGCGCAACGGGTTGACGCTCAACACCGTGGTGCAGGGCGCGTGGGCGTTGCTGCTCTCGCGCTACAGCGGGCAGAGTGACGTGTGCTTCGGTTCCACCGTGTCCGGCCGCCCGGCCGACCTGCCGGGCGCCGACGCGATCACGGGCATGTTCATCAACACCCTGCCCGTGCGGACAGCGGTCGTGGAGGACGAACCGGTCGCGGTGTGGCTGCGGCGGCTGCAGGCTGCCCAGGCCGAGGCCAGGCGGTTCGAGCACGTGTCGCTCGCGGACCTGCAGGCGTGGAGCGGCACCGAGCTGTTCACCAGCATCCTCGTCTTCGAGAACTACCCGATCGACGAGGCCGTGACCCACGGCGTCACCGTGCGCGACCTGGACGCCGTGGAGACGACCAACTACCCGTTGAGCCTGGGTGTCCGCCCCGGCGCGGAGCTGGAGTTCCGGCTCAGCTACGACCCGGCGCTGTTGGACCTCACCACGGTCGAGCGCGTCGCCGGCCACCTGGCCGCGGCGCTGCTCGGCCTGACCGCCGACCCCGGCCGGGCGGTGGGCGAGGTCGACGTCCTCGGCGACGCCGAGCGGCGGCTCGTACTGCCGGAACGAGTCGAGACCACCGTCCCGGACGCGACTGTCGCCGAGCTGTTCGCCGCTCAGGTGGACCGGACTCCCGACGTGACGGCCGTGGTCGCGGGCGACACTTCGCTCACCTACGCCGGACTGGACGGCCGCGCGAACCGGTTGGCACAGCGGCTGATCGCGCTCGGCGTGCGTCCCGAGGAACGCGTCGGGGTGCTGCTGCGCCGATCGGCCGACGTGGTGGTCGCGGTGCTCGCCGTGCTCAAGGCGGGCGGCGCGTACCTGCCGCTGGACAGCAGGGCGCCGGTGGAACGCCAACGGCTGGTGCTGGAGCAGGCCGGGAGCCGGGTGCTGATCACCGACTCGGACGTCGTCCCGTTCGACGGGCACGTCGTGGTTCCCGACGGTGAGAAGTCGGCCGATCGGCCTCAGGCGGTCGTGCACCCGGACGGCCTCGCCTACGTGGAGTTCACCTCCGGCTCGACCGGCACGCCGAAGGGCGTGGCCGTGCGGCACCGGGACGTGGTCGCACTGGCGCTGGACTCCCGGTTCGACGGGCCCGCCCACCGCACGGTGCTCCTGCACTCGCCGCTGGCGTTCGACGCGTCCACCTACGAGCTGTGGGTGCCCTTGCTGCGCGGTGGACGAGTGGTCGTCGCACCGCCGGAAGACCTCGACGCGGCGGTGCTGCGCGACCTGGTCACCGCACACGGTGTGACGGCGTTGTGGCTCACGGCGGGCTTGTTCCGGGTGCTGGCCCAGGACTCGCCCGGCTGTCTGGCCGGCGTGGCCGAGGTGTGGACCGGCGGCGACGTCGTTCCCGCGCCGGCGGTCCGCCAGGTCATGGCGGCCTGTCCGGGCCTGGTGATGGTCGACGGGTACGGGCCGACCGAGACCACGACGTTCGCGACAGCGCACCGGATGGCCGGTCAGGTGCCCGACACCGTGCCCATCGGCACCGCGCTGGACGGCATGGCCACCTACGTGCTGGACGACCGGCTGCGACCGGTGCCCGTCGGGGTGCCCGGCGAGCTGTACCTCGCGGGTGCCGGTCTGGCCCGCGGGTACCTCGACCGGCCCGGCCTGACCGCGTCCCGGTTCGTCGCCTGCCCGTTCGGCGCGCCGGGGGAGCGGATGTACCGCACCGGCGACGTCGTGCGGTGGCTGCCGGAAGGCGTGCTGGAGTTCGCCGGCCGCGCCGACGACCAGGTGAAGCTGCGCGGGTTCCGCATCGAGCTCGGTGAGGTCGAGGCGGTGCTGGGCCGCCACCCCGGCGTGGGCGGGCTGGTCGTGGTGGTCCGCGAGGACGCGCTCGGCGGCAAGCAGCTCGTGGCCTACCTGGTGCCCGCCGACTCCGGCCGTGAGCCGGACCCGGGAGACCTGGCCGCCTTCGCCGGGCGGACCCTGCCCGACTACATGGTGCCCTCGGTGTTCGTCGTGCTCGACGCGCTGCCGTTGAGCGCCAACGGGAAGGTCGACCGGGCCGCGCTGCCCGCGCCGTCCGCCCCCGTGCCCGCCGCGCGGTACGTGGCCCCCAGGACCGACACCGAACAGGTGATGGCCGGGATCTGGGCGGAAGCGCTGCGCGTGGACCGGGTCGGCGTCGAGGACGACTTCACCGCACTCGGCGGGGACTCGATGCGCAGCCTGCTCGTCACGTCCCGCTGCCGTGCCGCGTTCGACGTACCGCTGACACCGCACGACGTCCTCACCGCCCGCACGGTCGCCGAGCTGTCGCGGCTGGTCGAGGAGAAGATCCTGCTCGAGCTCGAACGACTCGCGCTCGATGACGGCGCCACCCCGAACCTGTGAGGAGACACCACACCATGTCGTCGTCGATCGAGGACCGCATCGCCGCACTGCCCCCGCACCTGCGGGAGCAGATGCGCCGCCGCCTCTCCGGCCGCTCCGAACAGGCCGACGCCATCAGGCCGGCCGACCGATCGCAGCCGTTGCCGTTGTCGTTCCCCCAGCAGCGCCTGTGGTTCCTCGACAGCTTCCAGCCCGGCGGCTCCGGCTACAACAGCGCTTTGTCCCTGCGCCTGACCGGGCGGCTGGACATGCCCGCGCTGACCGCGGCGCTGAACGGTCTGGTGGCACGCCACGAATCGCTGCGCACGACGCTCGACGAGGTCGACGGCGTCGGCGTGCAGGTCGTGCACCCGCCGTTCGACCTCGCCGTGCCCGTCGTCGAGTCCCGCGACCCCGGCGCACTGGACGAGCTGCTGACCGAGGAGTACTCCCGCCCCTTCGAGCTGCGCCGCGGCCCGCTGGTGCGGGCGCTGCTGGTGCGGCTCGCCGAGGCGGAGCACGTGCTGCTGGTCACCGCGCACCACGTCGTCACCGACGGCTGGTCGATGGGTGTGCTGACCGAGGAACTGGGTGAGCTGTACGGCGCGGCGGTCGAGGGACGGGAGGCGGCGCTGCCCGCCCTGCCTCTGCAGTACGCGGACTTCGCCGCCTGGCAACGGGAACGGCTCTCCGGTGACGCGTTGCGCGGCCAGCTCGACCACTGGACGCGGCGGCTGACCGGCACCACCCCGCTGGAGCTGCCGACCGACCGGCCCCGGCCGCCGGTGCGCACCGCCAACGGCGCGGCGCACCCGTTCACCGTTCCCGCCCCGACCACCGCGGCGCTGCGCGAGCTGGCCCACGAGCGCGGCACGATCCTGTACTCCGTGCTGCTGGCCGGATGTCAGGCGTTGCTGGCCCGCTACGCCGGGCAGGACGACGTGGCCGTGGGCACCGTGACCACCGGTCGCGGCCGGCCTGGCCTGGAACGGCTGGTCGGTTTCTTCGTCAACACCGTCGTGCTGAGATCCACAGTGGACAGCCGGGTCGGCTTCACCGAGTTCCTGGACCAGGTCAAGGAGAACGTCAAGGAGGCGTTCGCCCACGACGAGGTCCCGCTCGAGCACCTGGTCGATGCCGTGCGCAAGGACCGCGACGTCAGCCGCAACCCGTTGTTCGACGTGATGGTGCTGCTGCAGAACGCCGAGGGCACCCCGCCGCGGCTGCCGGGCCTGGAGGTCGAACGGGTCGGGCTGTCCCGCCGCGACGCCATCTTCGACCTGACCATCGAGTTCCAGGAGCGGGACGGCCTCCTGGAAGGTCTGGTGGAGTACAACACCGACCTGTTCGACGCCACCACGGTCGAGCGCTTCGCCGACCACCTCGTGCGGTTGCTCGACGGCGTGGCGACCGGACCGAGCCGGCCCCTGGGCGAACTGCCGTGGCTGTCGGACGCCGAACGCGACCAGGTCCTGGTGGGCTGGAACGACGCCCGTCGCGCGCCAGTCGAGGGCACGATCTCCGGCCTGTTCGCCGAGCAGGTGCGCCGAACGCCGGACGCAGCCGCGGTCCTCTCCGACGACGTGGTCCTCACCTACTCCGAGCTGGACGCGAGGGCCAACCGGCTCGCCCGCCGGTTGATCGGCCTCGGCGTGCGGCCGGAGGACCCGGTGGGGCTGCTCGTAGAGCGGTCCGCCGACCTGGTCGTCGCCGAACTGGCCGTGGTCAAGGCCGGCGCGGCGTACGTGCCGCTCGACGGCCGCGCTCCGGCCGAGCGGATGAAGCGCGTGCTCGCCGACTCCGGGATCACGGTCCTCATCACCGATTCCGCGAACGAGAAGGTGGCCGCGTCCGTCCACGCCGGACAGATTCTGCTGCTCGACGGCGACCGGTCCGGTGCGGCCGATCCCGCGGTGGTGGTGCACCCTGACCAGCTCGCCTACGTCATGCACACCTCGGGGTCCACCGGTACGCCCAAGGGCGTGGCCGTGCGGCACCGCGACGTGGTGGCGCTGGCGCTGGACTCCCGCTTCGACGGCGGCGCGCATGACCGCGTGCTGCTGCACTCGCCGTCGGCGTTCGACGCCTCCACCTATGAGCTGTGGGTGCCGTTGCTGCGCGGCGGCCAGGTCGTCGTCGCACGTCCGGGCGACGTGGACGCCGACGCGATCCGGCACGCTGTCGCGCACGGTGTGACCGCGATCTGGTTGACCGCAGGACTTTTCCGGCTCGTCGCCCACGAGGCGCCCGAGGCGTTCGCCGGGCTGCGCGAGGTGTGGACCGGCGGTGACGTGGTGCCCGCCGCGGCCGTGCGCGGTGTGCTCGACGCGTGCCCCGGCCTGACCGTGGTCGACGGCTACGGCCCGACCGAGACGACGACGTTCGCCACGTCGTTCCCGATGACGGACGCCGTGCCCGACGTGATCCCCATCGGCCGCCCGCTCGACGGCATGGCCGCCTACGTGCTGGACGAAGGGCTGCGGCCGGTGCCCGTGGGCGTGCCCGGCGAACTGTTCCTCGCGGGCGCCGGCGTGGCCCGCGGCTACCTCGGACAGCCCGGTCTGACCGCCGAGCGCTTCCTGCCCGACCCCTTCGGCCCGCCCGGCTCCCGCATGTACCGCACCGGTGACGTCGCCCGGTGGCGCGCGCACGGGGTGGTGGAGTTCGTCGGCCGTACCGACGACCAGGTCAAGATCCGCGGCTTCCGCGTCGAGACCGGTGAGATCGACGCCCTGCTCGTGCGCCACCCCGGCATCGCCCAGTCGATCACCGTCGCCCGCGCCGACGACGGCCGCAAGCAGCTGGTCGCCTACCTCGTGCCCACGGTGGACACCGTCCCGGAGCACGCCGAACTGCGCACGTGGCTCACCCGCGAACTGCCTGACTACATGGTGCCGTCGGCGTTCGTGGCGCTGGACGCGCTTCCGCTGAGCGGCAACGGGAAGGTCGACCGCCGCGCGCTGCCCGCACCCGAGGCCCGCCCGGACGGCGCGGCCCGCCACGTCGAGCCCACCACGCCCGTCGAACGGGAGCTGGCCCGCGTCTGGGCCGAGGTGCTGCGCGTCGACCGCGTGGGGATCGAGGACAACTTCTTCGAGCTGGGCGGCGACTCCATCCTCAGCATCCAGCTCGTCGCCCGCGCTCGCCGGGCCGGACTGCGGTTGTCGTCCAAGGACGTCTTCCTGCACCCCACGGTCGCCGAGCTCGCCACGGCCGTGACGGCGGTCGTCGACCGCGCGCCGGACGCCCCCGTCGCGGGGCCCGCGCCGCTGACGCCGATCCAGGAGTGGTTCTTCGACACCGCGCCCGCGAGTCCGCACCACTTCACCATGTCCACCCACGTGGAGCTGGCCCCCGGCCTCGACGAGCAGGCGCTGGCCACCGCCGTGGACGCCGTCGTGGCGCATCACGACGCGCTGCGCGCCCGTTTCACCCGCGATGGCGACCGGTGGGTCCAGGACGTCGCACCCACCGCGCCGACCGGTGTGCTGCGGGTGCGCGACCTGTCAGGGCTGGACGAGGAGACCGCGCAGGCCGAGGCACTCGCCGCCCGGTCGAGCCTCGACCTCGCCGCGGGCCCGCTCGTGCGGGCTCTCCTGTTCCGCCTGGGAGAAGGCCGCTCGCGGTTGTTCCTGACCGTGCACCACCTCGTCGTAGATGGCGTGTCCTGGCGCGTGTTGCTCGACGACCTCGAGACCGCCTACCACCAGGTGACGCGTGGCGAACCGGTCGCGCTGGAGCCCGTGACCACCGCGTTCGCCACGTGGGCTCGCCGCCTGGCCGACCGCGTGCACGCGGGCGAACTGGACGCCGACCTCGACCACTGGGCCGGCTTCGCCGCGTCAGCTCCCGCCGACCTCCCCGTGGACCGCGAGGGCGATCCGGCCGAGGACGTCCGGGCGGTCACCGTGCGGCTGGACCGCGCCGAAACGGACGCGCTGCTGCACCAGGTTCCGGGCGTCTACCGCACGCAGGTCAACGACGTGCTGCTCAGCGCGCTCGGCCGGGCGCTGGCCGACTGGACCGGCCGCGACCGCGTGCTCGTCGGCCTGGAGGGCCACGGGCGCGAGGACGTGCCCGACGACCTCGACGTGTCCCGCACCGTCGGCTGGTTCACCAGCCAGTTCCCCCTCGCCCTGCAGGTGCCCGCGGGGGAGTGGGGCGGTGTGCTGAAGTCCGTCAAGGAGCAGGTGCGCGCGCTGCCGCGCCGCGGTCAAAGCTATGCGGCACTGCGTTACCTGGCCGCCCCGGACTCCCCGGCGGCCGCCCTGCGGGACGACCCGCACCCGCTGATCAGCTTCAACTACCACGGCCAGTGGGACGTCGCGGCCGGCGACGACGGGCTCTACCGGGCTCGGTGCGCCCCGCTCGGCCGGGACACCGCTCCCGGCAACGCCCGCGCGTACCTGATCGACGTCGTCGGCCTGGTGGAGAACGGTCGTCTCGAGCTCACCTGGCTGTACTCCGGGCGCGTGCACGACGAGTCGACCGTGCGGGCCGTCGCCGATGCGGTGGTGCGCGGGTTGGCGGAGATCGTGGCGCACTGCGCCGAGCCGGGTGCCGGTGGTCGTACGCCGTCGGACTTCCCGTTGGCGCGCTTGGACCAGGCCGCTGTGGACCGGCTGGTCGGGGCGGGTGACGAGGTCGAGGACGTCTACCCGCTGACCCCGCTGCAGGAGGGGATGCTGTTCCACGGCCTGGCCGACCCGTCGTCCACCGCCTACTTCGACCAGGTGCGCCTGCGGTTGACCGGTGTCGGTGACGAGCGGGCCCTCGCCACCGCGTGGCAACGCGTCGTCGACCGCACGCCGGTGCTGCGCGGCGCGCTGGTCTGGGAAGGCGTCGAACGGCCGGTCCAGGTCGTCCGGTCCCTGGTGGACCTGCCCTGCTCGTTCCACGACTGGCGCGAGCTGTCCGAAGAGGACCGCGAACGCGAACTGGACGTGCTGGCGGCGCAAGGCCTCGACCTGCGTCGCGCGCCGCTGATGCGGATCGACCTGGTCCGGCTTTCCGACGACGAGGTGCTGCTCGTCTGGACGTTCCACCACGTGCTGCTCGACGGGTGGAGCCTCGCGCAGGTCTTCGCCGAGGTGTGCGAGCAGTACCGGGCGATCACCGAGGGCCGCGCGCCGGAGGTGGTCACGCGACGGCCGTTCCGCGACTACCTGCGTTGGCTGGACGCGCAGGACCGGTCCGAGGCCGAACGGCACTGGCGCGAGGTGCTGGCGGGCTTCTCCGCGTCCACCGCGCTGCCCTACGACCGCACACCCGCGCGCGACCACGCCACCGAGTCCTCCACGGTGGTTCCCGTGGCGCTCACAGCCGAGCAGACCGACCGGTTGCGCCGCACCGCCCGCAGCCACGGCCTCACGGTCAACACCGTGGTGCAGGGCGCGTGGGCGTTGCTGCTGTCCCGCTACAGCGGCGAGTCCGACGTCGTGTTCGGCACGACCGTCTCCGGCCGCCCCGGCGAACTGCCGGGCGTCGAGCAGATGGTCGGCCTGTTCATCAACACCGTGCCGGCCAGGGTCACCGTGCGCGCCGACGCCGACACCGCGACCTGGCTGCGGGACCTGCAGGCCGCGCAGACCGAGTCGCGGCGGTTCGACTTCGTGTCGCTGGCGGAGCTGCGGTCGTGGAGTGACGTGCCCGCGGGGGCGTCGTTGTTCGACAGCGCCGTGGTGTTCGAGAACTACCCGCTCAACGACGTCACCGAGGTCGGCGGCATCCAGGCGACCGATGTGCGGGCACGCGACACGACCAGCTTCGCGCTCACCCTCAGCGCCGTTCTCGACGAGCGGCTCCACCTCGACCTCGCCTATGACCCGCACCTGTTCGACGCTGACACGGCCCGGAACCTCGCCGACCGCCTGCTCCTGCTCGTCGACGCCATCGCCGCCGACTCCGGGCGAACGGTGTCGGAACTGCCGCTCATGACCGACGACGAACGCCGCCAGGTGGTCGTGGACTGGAACGCCACGGCCGGTGAGGTGCCGGAGGCGACGGTCATGGACCTGTTCGAGGCGCGTGTGCGGTCGATGCCGGAAGCCACCGCGTTGGTGGTGGGGGATCGGTCGTTGTCGTTCGCGGAGTTGAACGCGTGGGCGAACCGGGTGGCGCGGGCTTTTGTGGCGTCGGGTGTGGGTCCGGAGCGGCTGGTGGCGTTGTCGTTGCCGCGGTCGGTGGAGTTCGTGGTGGCGTTGCTGGCGATCTGGAAGGCCGGTGGTGTGTACCTGCCGGTCGACCCGTCGTTGCCGGCCGACCGCGTGGGGTTCCTGTTGCGGGACGCGGAACCCGTGCTGGTCGTGCGTGACGCGCTGCCCGCGGCCGACGACTACGGCTCAGGCGACCTGAAGCCCGTCGGCGCGGAGCACGCGGCCTACGTGATCTACACGTCCGGTTCGACCGGGCGGCCCAAGGGAGTGGTGGTCGAGCACCGCAGTCTGGTGAACCTGCTGGTGGCCCACCGCGAGGGTTTCGTCCGGGGCGACCGGTTGCGGGTGGCGTTGTCGGCGGTCTTCTCGTTCGACACGTCGCTGGAAGGCCTGGTGTTGCTGGCCGACGGTCACGAGTTACACGTGCTGGACGACGACGTGCGGCTCGACCCGTCCGCGTTGGTGGCCTACGTCGTGGACCGGCATATCGACTTCATGGACCTGACCCCGTCGTACGCGCGGCAGTTGGTGGAGGCCGGGTTGCTCGACGGTGAGCACCGGCCGAAGGTGTTGATGCTGGGCGGGGAAGCGATCGGTGAGGACCTGTGGCGGCGGCTGGCCGACGTGCCGGGTACCGCGAGCTACAACTTCTACGGTCCGACCGAGTCCACAGTGGACGCGCTGTCCTGCCGGATCGCCGGTGACGGGCGCCCGGTCGTGGGACGGCCGCTGCGCAACCTGCGGGCTTACGTGCTGGACGAGGACTTGCGGCCTGTGCCCGTTGGCGTGCCGGGGGAGCTGTACCTGGCCGGTGCGCAGCTCGCACGCGGCTACCTCGGCCGTGCGGGTCTGACCGCGGACCGGTTCCTCGCCGACCCCTTCGGCGGACCGGGTGAGCGCATGTACCGCACCGGTGACCGGGCGCGGTGGCTGGCCGACGGCACCGTGGACTACCTGGGCCGCACCGACGACCAGGTCAAGATCAGGGGCTACCGCATCGAACCCGGCGAGGTCGAGGCCGTGCTGACCCAGCACCCCGGCGTCGACGAAGCCGTGGTGATCGCCCGCCAGGACGACGGGCATCAGCGGCTCGTCGCCTACGTCACCGGTGCCGGGAAGGCGGACCTGCGGGTGTGGCTGGCGGAACGGCTGCCCGACTACTTCGTGCCCTCGGCGTTCGTGGCACTGGACGCGATCCCGCTCAACGCCAACGGAAAGGTCGACCGCCGCGCCCTGCCCGCGCCCGACTTCACCTCGGCTCGCACCGAGCACGTGGCACCGCGCACGGACGTGGAGCGCGACGTGGCGGTCATCTGGTCCGAGGTGCTGGGCGTGCCGGGCATCGGTGTGCGGGACAACTTCTTCGAGCTCGGTGGCGACTCGATCCTCAGCATCCGGGTGATCTCCCGGCTGCGGGCCGCGTTCGACGTGGAGATGTCGCCGCGCGCCCTGTTCAGCCACCCCACCGTCGCCGGGATCGCCGCACTGGTCGCGGAGTCTGCAGAGGCCCGGCTGGCCGAGATCCCCGTGGTGCCCCGTGACGGCGGACTGCCGCTGTCGTTCGCGCAGCAGCGGCTGTGGTTCCTCGACGAGTTCGAACCCGGTGGCGTGGAGTACCTGACGCCGTCGATCCTGCGGCTGCGCGGTCAGCTCGACGTCGGTGCGCTGAACGCGGCGCTGACCGCGTTGGTCGCGCGGCACGAGTCGTTGCGCACCACCTTCGAGACCGTCGACGGACGTGGTGTGCAGGTCGTGCACCCGCCCAGCCCGGTCGAGGTGCCGGTGCTCGACGTGTCCGAAGAGGAGTTGTCACACGTCCTGACCCGCGAGACGACCACGCCGTTCGACCTGCGGCGTGGCCCGCTGGTGCGGGTGCTGCTGGCCCGTCTGGGCGCTGACGACCACGTGTTTTCCCTGGTACTGCACCACATCGTCACCGACGGCTGGTCCAACGGCGTGCTGCTCGGTGAGCTGGGCGCCTGCTACGAGGCCGCGACGTACGGCAGGGACGCGAAGCTCCCGCTGCTGCCCCTCCAGTACGCCGACTACGCGGTGTGGCAACGCAACGCGTCCACGGAGGAGGCGCTGGAGGAGCACCTGGCCCACTGGCGGCGTGCGCTCGACGGCGTGCGGCCGCTGGAGCTGCCCACCGACCGGCCTCGGCCGGCTGTCCGCGGCAAACAGGGCGCGCTGGTGCATTTCCAGGTGCCCGCCGAGGTCACCGACCGGCTCAAGGCACTGGCCCGTCAGCAAGACGGCACGCTGTTCATGGCACTGCTCGCCGCGTGCCAGGTGCTGTTCGCCCGGTGGTCGGGACAGCGGGACGTCGCCGTCGGCACGGTCGTCTCCGGCCGCGACCGCACCGAGCTGGAGGGCCTGGTCGGGTTCTTCGTCAACACGCTGGTGCTGCGCGCGGACGTCGACCCCCACCGGGGCTTCGGGCCTCTGCTGGGCCAGGTCAGGGAGACGGTGCTGGACGCCTTCGCCCACCAGGACGTGCCGTTCGAGCGGGTCGTGGACGAGGTGCACCCCGTGCGCGACCCCAGCCGCACCCCGCTGTTCCAGGCGATGGTCGTACTGCAGAACATCACCGACGACGAACCGCGGCTGCCCGGCCTGCGCGTCGAGGAGATCCCGCCGCCGTCGGTCGCGGCCGGCTTCGACGTGTCGTTCCAGTTCCAGGAGGTCGACGACCGCCTGGAAGCGGTGCTGACCTACGACACCGCTCTGTTCGACGCTGCCACGGCCGAGCGGATGGTCGCGCACGTCGGCGTGCTGCTCGACGGCGCGACCGCCGACCCCGGCCGTCCCGTGGCCGACCTGCCGCTGCTCACCGACGACGAGCTGCGGCACGTGCTGGAGGAGTGGAACGACACTGGCACCACCGGTCCGGCACCGGCCTATCACGAGGTCTTCCAAAACTGCGCCGGCTGCACGCCTGATGCGACGGGTCTGGTCGACGGTGGCCGGTCGTGGACCTTCGCGGAGGTCAACGCCCACGCCAACCGCATCGCCCACCACCTGATCGCCCAGGGCGTCGGGCCTGAGTCGCTGGTGGCGCTGGCGCTGCCCCGGTCGGCCGAAATGGTGTTCGCCGTGCTGGCCGTGCTCAAGGCGGGCGGCGCGTACCTGCCGCTCGACCCGGAGCACCCGGCCGAGCGGATCACCTGGGTGCTCGACGACGCCCGGCCGGTGCTGGTGGTGGCCGCGGACGACAACGTGTGCGGCGGGCTGCCGCTCGTGCGGCTGGACGACCCCGCCGTGGCCGCCCGGCCCGCCACCGACCCGGCCGATGCCGACCGCACGGCACCGCTGCGGCCGGAGCACGCCGCGTACGTGATCTACACGTCCGGCTCCACCGGCCGTCCCAAGGGCGTCGTGGTCGAGCACCGCAACCTCGCCGCGCTCGTCGCCGACCACCACGCCCGCCTGCTGCCCGATGACGGCGTGATCTTGCGTGGCATAGCCACTGCCGCCTACACCTTCGACGCCTCCTGGGAGGGGCTGCTCCTGCTCGCCGCGGGCCACGAGCTGCACCTGCTCGGCAACTCCGTCCTGCTCGACCCGCGGGCCGTGGTCGAGTACGTCGCGCGGCAGCGGATCGACTTCCTCAGCTGCACGCCGTCGTACCTGCAGCAGCTCCTGCCGGAAGGGTTGCTGGCGCACCGGCCGCGTCTGATCGCGCTGGGCGGCGAGGCCGTCGGCGAACCGTTGTGGCGTGCGCTGGCCGAGGCCGACGGCGTCACCGCGTTCAACCTCTACGGTCCCACCGAGTGCACGGTGGACTCGGTGTGGACGGAGATCACCGACCGGGACCGGCCGGTGATCGGCACGCCGGGTCAGGGCCTGCGTGCCTACGTGCTCGACGCCGGGCTGCGGCCCCAGCCGGTCGGCGTGCCCGGCGAGCTGCACCTGGCGGGCGACCAGGTGACCCGCGGCTACCTGCACCGGCCGGGCCTGACCGCAGACCGGTTCACCGCCGACCCGTTCGGGTCGCCCGGCAGCCGGATGTACCGCACCGGCGACCTGGCCAGGTGGACCGCCGGCGGCGTGCTGGAGTACCGCGGCCGGGCCGACGACCAGGTCAAGATCCGCGGCTACCGCGTCGAACCGGGCGAGGTCGAGGCCGCTCTGCTCGGCCTGCCCGAGGTGGTGGAGGCCGTGGTGGTGGCCCAGGAGCTCGAGCCGGGCACGCACCGCCTCGTCGGTTACGTCGTGGGCGCGGCCGACGCGGACGACCTGCGCACGCGGTTGAAGCAGCGGCTGCCGGACTACCTGGTGCCGTCGCTGTTCGTGCTGCTCGACGAGCTGCCCAAGACCGACAGCGGCAAGGTCGACCGGCGCGCACTGCCGGCGCCCGGCGCGACCGCCGGGCACGGGCAGGACTTCGTGCCGCCGCGCACCGCCGCGGAACGCGAGCTGGCGCGGATCTGGGCCGAGGCGCTGCGCGTGGACCGCGTCGGCGTGCACGACAACTTCTTCGGCCTGGGCGGCGACTCGATTCTGAGCATCCAGATCGTGTCCCGGGCCCGTCAGGCAGGCCTGGAACTGGTCACCAAGGACGTGTTCACCCACCAGACCATCGCCGAGCTGGCCACCGTCGTCCGCACCCGCGTTCCGGCTGCGGCCGAGCTGCCGCAGATCGCCGGACCGGCACCGCTCACGCCGATCCAGCGCTGGTACCTCGACTCGAACTCCGGCGACCCGCACCACTTCACCATGTCGATGCACCTGGAACTGGCAGAGGACGCCGACCCGGTGGCGCTGGCGGTTGCCCTGAACGCGGTTGTGGCGCACCACGAAGGTCTGCGCACCCGCTTCACACACGTGGACGGCGACTGGGTGCAGGACGTCACCGACACCGCGGTCGAACTGGAGCACCATCCGTCCACAGTGGACGAACAAGCGGTGATCACGGCCGCCCAGGCTGGATTGGACATCACCCACGGCCCGGTGATGCGCGCACTGCTGTTCTCCGGAAGGCGGCTGTTCCTTGTAGTCCACCACCTCGTCATGGATGGCGTGTCCTGGCGAATCTTGCTCGGTGACCTGGAGACCGCCTACCGCCAGGCCGTGGCGGGCGAGCGGATCGACCTGGCGCCGGTCGGCACCCGGTTCACCCAGTGGGCGCACCGGCTGACGGAGCACGTGCGGTCGGGTGCGTTCGACGGCGAACTGCCGCACTGGACCGCCGCACTCGACGCGGCGGGCGAGGTACCGGTGGACCGCGGTGGACCCAACACCGCGGGTTCGACGCGGGTGGTGTCGGTGCGACTGGACCGCGAGCGTACCGACGCGTTGCTGCACCGCGTGCCGGACGCCTACCGCACGCAGGTCAACGACGTGCTGCTCAGCGCGCTCGGCCGCGCACTGTCGGAGTGGACCGGGCGGGACCGCGTCGCGGTCACCATGGAGGGTCACGGCCGTGAGGACGTGCTCGACGGCGCCGACGTCTCACGCACGGTCGGCTGGTTCACCACCCAGTACCCGGTGGCGCTCACCGTGCCGGCCGGCGACTGGGGCGCGGTGCTCAAGTCGGTGAAGGAGCAGCTGCGGGCCGTACCCGGCCGGGGTTTCGGGTTCGAGGCGTTGCGCCAGCTCGGTTCGGCCGGCGATCTCGCCGGGACCGCGCTGCCACCGGTCAGCTTCAACTACCACGGCCGGTGGGACGTGACCGCAGCCGAGGAGGGCTTGGTGCGCGCCCGGCTGGACACCCCGGCAGCCGACGCCACGGACAGCACGCGCCCGTTCCAGCTCGACGTGGTGGGCGGTGTGGAGGACGGCGAACTGGTCCTTTCCTGGTTCTACTCCGAACACCTCCACGACGAGTCGACCGTGCGCACCGTGGCCGATGCGGTGCTCGACGGGTTGGCCGAGATCGTGGCGCACTGCGCCGAGCCGGGTGCCGGTGGCCGCACGCCGTCGGACTTCCCGTTGGCGCGCTTGGACCAGGCGGCTGTGGATCGACTGGCCGGTGACGACGTCGAGGACATCTACCCGCTGACCCCGCTGCAGACCGGGATGTTGTTCCACACGCTGGTGGACGACACCTCGACGGCGTACTCGAACCGGTTCCGGCTGCGGCTGTCCGGGGTGTCCGACCCGGACGCGCTGGCGGAGGCCTGCCGTCGCGTCGTGGACCGCACACCGGTGCTGCGTGGCGGTGTGGTGTGGGAAGGCGTCGAGGCACCGGTGCAGGTCGTGCGCCGGCGAGTCGACCTGCCGATCACCCAGCACGACTGGCGCCACCTGCCCGCTGACGACCAGGAGGCCGCGCACAGCACGGTGGGCGGCGAGGAACTGGACCTCACCAGGGCCCCGCTGCTGCGTCTGGCCATCGCCAGGCTCACCGACGACGAGGTCACGCTCTTCTGGACCGCGCACCACGTCCTGCTGGACGGGTGGAGCTTCGCGCAGGTGCTGGCCGAGATCTGCGAGCAGTACACCGCCCTCGTGGGCGGCCGGGAGCCGGAACTCGCGCCACGGCGGCCGTTCCGGGACTACCTGCGGTGGCTGGCCGACCAGGACACCGCGGCGGCCGAACGGCACTGGCGGCAGGTGCTCGCCGGCGTCGAGGCGCCGACCTCGCTGCCGTGGGACCGCTCGCCCGTCCAGGCGCACCGCGCCGAGTCCAGCGCGACCGTTCACGTGGCGCTGGACGTCGACCGGTCGGCCGGCCTGAACCGGGTCGCCCGCGCCTCCGGGCTGACGGCCAACACGGTGGTGCAGGGCGCGTGGGCGTTGCTGTTGTCCCGCTACAGCGGCGAGTCCGACGTCGTGTTCGGCACGACGGTGTCCGGCCGCCCGGCGGAACTGCCGGGGATCGGGTCGATGGTCGGCATGTTCATCAACACCGTCCCCACCCGCGTGCGGGTCGACCCGCACGCCTCGGTGCTGCCGTGGCTGGCGGAAGTGCAGGCCGCGCAGATCGAGTCGCGGCGGTTCGACTTCGTGTCGCTGGCGGAGTTGCGGTCGTGGAGTGACGTGCCCGCGGGGGCGTCGTTGTTCGACAGCGCCGTGGTGTTCGAGAACTACCCGCTGGACGACCTGCTCGACGCCGGCCAGGGCGTCCGGGTCCTCGACGTCGAAGGCGCCGACACCACCAGCTTCCCGCTCGCCCTCAGCGCCAACTTCGGCGACCGGCTGCGGCTCGAGCTGGACTACGACCCGCGCCTGTTCGACGCCGGCACCGCCGAGCGCGTCGCCGCGCACCTCGTGGTGCTGCTGGAAGAACTGGCGGCCGACCCGGACCGGACGCTCGCCGAGCTGCCGCTGATGACCGGCGAGGAACGCCACCGGGTGCTCGTGGACTGGAACGCGACGGCCGGTGAGGTGCCGGAGGCGACGGTCGTGGAGCTGTTCGAGGCTTGGGCGCGGTCGGCGCCGGAGGCCACCGCACTGGTGGTGGGGGACCGGTCGTTGTCGTTCGCGGAGTTGAACGCGTGGGCGAACCGGGTGGCCCGGGTCTTCGTGGCCTCGGGTGTGTGCCCGGAGCGGCTGGTGGCCTTGTCCCTGCCACGATCGGTGGAGTTCGTGGTGGCACTGCTGGCGATCTGGAAGGCCGGTGGCGTGTACCTGCCGGTCGACCCGTCCCTGCCGGCCGACCGCGTGGAGTTCCTGCTGCGGGACGCGGACCCCGTGCTGGTCGTTCGCGGATCGCTGCCCCCGTCCGACGCCCAGGAGTCCGGCGACCTGGCTCCGGTGCGCCGCGACCACGCCGCCTACGTCATCTACACCTCCGGTTCCTCCGGGCGGCCCAAGGGAGTGGTGGTCGAGCACCGCAGTCTGGTGAACCTGCTGGTGAACCACCGCAAGGACTTCGTCGCCGCGGCCGGTGGCCGGTTGCGGGCAGGCTTGTCGGCGGTGTTCTCGTTCGACACGTCGCTGGAAGGCTTCGTGTTGATGGCCGACGGTCACGAGCTGCACGTGTTCGACGACGAGCTGCGCCTCGACCCGCCCGCGCTGGTGCGGTACGTGGTCGATCAGCGAATCGACTTCCTGGACCTGACCCCGTCGTACGCGCGGCAGCTCGTGGAAGCCGGATTGCTCGACGGTGAGCACCGGCCGAAGGTGCTGATGCTGGGCGGGGAGGCGATCGGTGAGGACCTGTGGCGGCGGCTGGCCGACGTGCCCGGTACGGCGAGCTACAACTTCTACGGCCCGACCGAGTCCACAGTGGACGCCTTGTCCTGTCGCATCACGCCCGATTCCCCTGTCGTGGTGGGTCGTCCGCTGCTCAACACGCGTGCCTACGTGCTGGACGAGGACCTGCGACCGGTGCCCGTCGGCGTGCCGGGGGAGTTGTACCTGGCCGGTGTCCAGCTCGCCCGCGGCTACCTCGGCCGTCCTGGCCTGACCGCTGACCGGTTCCTCGCGGATCCCTTCGGTGGGCCGGGTGAGCGGATGTACCGCACCGGTGACCGCGTGCGGTGGCTGGCCGACGGAACCTTGGACTACCTGGGCCGGACCGACGACCAGGTCAAGATCCGTGGTTTCCGCATCGAACCCGGCGAGGTCGAAGCCGTGCTGACCC
This sequence comes from Lentzea californiensis, assembly GCF_024648825.1. Classification (GTDB taxonomy): domain Bacteria; phylum Actinomycetota; class Actinomycetes; order Mycobacteriales; family Pseudonocardiaceae; genus Lentzea; species Lentzea californiensis. Next base: position 7,540 of record NZ_JANBBE010000007.1, on the reverse strand, counting down.
AGCACCCCGACGTCCGCGAAGCCGTGGTGATCGCACGGCAGGACGACGGACACAAGCGGCTCGTCGCCTATGTCACCGGTGCCGACAAGGCGGACCTGCGAACGTGGCTGGCCGAGCGGCTGCCCGAGTACCTGGTGCCCTCGGCGTTCGTGGCACTGGACGCGATTCCGCTCAACGCGAACGGGAAGGTGGACCGCCGCGCCCTGCCCGCACCGGACCTGCGGGCCGACGTCTCGGCCTACCGCGCCCCGCGCACCCCGGCCGAGGAGCTGGTCTGCCGCATCTGGGCCGACGTGCTGGGCGTGCCGCGGGTCGGGCTCGACGACAACTTCTTCGAGCTGGGCGGTGACTCCATCCTCAGCATCCGGGTCGTGTCCCGGCTGCGCGCCGAACTGGACGCGCCCGTGTCGCCGCGGGAGTTGTTCAGCTCGCCCACCGTCGCCCGGCTGGTCCAGGCGATCGGGGCCGGGACGGGCGCGGCGGACGACGTCATCCCGCGGGTGCCGCGCGACGGCGGGTTGCCGTTGTCGTTCGCACAGCAGCGCTTGTGGTTCCTCGACCAGTTCGAGCCGGAGAGCACCGACTACCTGTCGCCGTCGCTCCTGCGGCTGCGCGGTCACCTCGACGTCGACGCCCTGAACGCGGCGCTGACCGCGCTGGTCGAGCGGCACGAGTCGTTGCGCACCACCTTCGACAGCGTGGACGGCCACGGCGTGCAGGTCGTGCACCCGCCCCACCGCGTCGAGGTGCCGGTGCTCGACGTCCGCGGCGGCGAGGACGGCCTGCACGAGGCGCTGGCGCGGGAGAGCACCCGGCCGTTCGACCTCGCTCGTGGCCCGCTGCTGCGTCCGGTGCTGCTGCGCGTCGCCGGGGACGACCACGTGCTCCTCCTGCTGGCGCACCACATCGTGACCGACGGCTGGTCCAACGGCGTGCTGACCACCGAGCTCAACGTGCTCTACCGCGGGGGCGACCTGCCCGAGCTGCCGATCCAGTACGCGGACTACGCGGCGTGGCAACGGGAACGGCTGACCGGACCGCTCGCGGACGAGCAGCTCGCGTTCTGGCGGGACCGGCTGGCCGGCGTCACCCCGCTGGAACTGCCGACCGACCGGCCCAGGCCCGCGGTCCGCACGAACCACGGTGCGGTGCACCTGTTCACGCTGCCCACCGAGGTGGCCGACGGGCTCAAGGCGTTGGCGCGCCAGCAGAACGGAACCCTGTTCATGGCGCTGGTCGCCGCGTGCCAGGTGTTGTTCGCCCGCTGGTCACGGCAGGACGACATCGCCGTGGGCACGGTGGCCTCCGGCCGTGAACGCGCGGAGCTCGAAGGCCTGGTCGGGTTCTTCGTCAACACCCTCGTGCTCAGGTCCACTGTGGACGGAAGCGGTTCGTTCCGCGAGTTCCTCGGCGAGGTGCGGGGCACCGTGCTGGACGCGTTCGCCCACCAGGACGTGCCGTTCGAGCGCGTGGTGGACGAGCTGCGACCGGACCGCGACACCAGCCGCACGCCGCTGTTCCAGGCGATGGTGATCCTGCAGAACACCCCCGACGCCTCGCCGGACCTGCCGGGCCTGCACATCGAGGACCTGCCGCTGCCGGTGGTGGCGGCCAACTTCGACCTCACGTGGGAGTTCCAGCAGGACGAGGACGCCCTGCACGCGGCGGTCAACTACAACACCGACCTGTTCGACGCCTCGACCGTCGAACGGATGGCCGGGCACCTGCGCGTGCTGCTGACGGCCGCGGTGGCCGACCCCGACCGGTCGTTGGCCGACCTGCCGTTGATGGACGTGGAAGAACACCGGAACGTCCTGCACGCGTGGAACGACACGGCGCACGCCGTGCCCGACGCCACCATCACGGACCTGGTCGAGCTCCAGGTGGCACGGACTCCGGAGGCCACCGCGGTGGTGGACGACGGTGCGAAGTGGACGTACGCCGACCTCAACGCCCGTGCCAACCGCCTGGCGCACAACCTGATCGCGCAGGGCGTCGGCCCCGGCCGGTACGTCGCGATCTCGTTGCCGCGCTCCGCGGACCTGCTCGTCGCGGTGCTGGCGGTGCTCAAGGCGGGCGCCGCGTACGTGCCGATGGAGCCGGACCAGCCCGCCGGCCGGGTCGCGTTCGTGCTCGACGACGTCCGGCCGGTGCTGGTCCTCGACGCCCCGGACCTCGTGCGCACCACCGGCGGCCGGGAGGACAACCCCGGCGACCACGACCGCGTCGCACCGCTGACCACCCGCGACCCGGCGTACGTGATCTACACGTCCGGGTCGACCGGCCGGCCCAAGGGCGTCGTCGTCGAGCACCGCTCGGTCGTCAACTACCTGGCCTGGGCCACCGAGGCCTACCCCGGCCTGCGTGGCGCGGCGGTCCTGCACTCGCCGGTCTCGTTCGACCTCACCGTCACGACGCTGTTCGGCCCGCTGCTGGCCGGCGGCCGCATCGTGGTGAGCGACCTGGACGAGGACGCGGTTCCGGTGGAGCAGACGGCGTTCCTCAAGGCCACGCCGAGCCACCTGTCCCTGCTGGCCGCCGTGCCGGCGCAGCTGTCACCGACCGGTGACCTCGTCGTCGGCGGCGAGCAGTTGCTGGGCGCCGTGGTGGACGAGTGGCGGCGGGCGAACCCGACCGCCGCCGTGGTCAACGAGTACGGTCCGACCGAGGCGACCGTCGGCTGCATGGAGCACCGCGTCGAACCCGGCGAACCGCTGGCGCCCGGAGCCGTGCCGATCGGCCACCCGGCCTGGAACCACAGGCTCTACGTCGTGGACGACCTGCTGCGGCCGGTGCCGGTCGGGGTGCCCGGTGAACTGTGCATCGCGGGCGACGGCCTCGCCAGGGGCTACCTCAACCGGCCGGGCCTCACCGCGACGTCGTTCGTGGCGTGCCCGTTCGGCGAGCCGGGGGAGCGGATGTACCGCTCCGGTGACCTGGTCCGCAGGCGTGCCGACGGCGTGCTCGAGTACCTGGGCCGCATCGACGACCAGGTCAAGATCCGCGGGCACCGCGTCGAACCGGGCGAGGTCGAGTCCGCGCTCCTGCGCCACCCGCGGGTGGCCGAGGCCGCTGTGGTGGCCGTGGACAACGCTCAGGGCCACGCCCGCCTGGTCGCGTACTTCGTCGCCGGCAGCGAGGTGGGCACGGCCGAGCTCCGCGCGTTCCTGGCCGAACGCCTTCCCGCGTACATGGTGCCGTCCGCTTTCGTCGCGCTGTCCGTCCTGCCGGTGACGCCCAACGGCAAGCTCGACCGGGCGGCGCTGCCCGCTCCGGAACCCGCAGCCGGTGACGAGGGTGAGCACGTACCGCCGCGCACGCCCGTGGAGAGCGCGCTCGCCGAGATCTGGGCGGCCGTGCTGGGCGCCGGCCGCGTCGGGGTGCGGGACAACTTCTTCGAGCTGGGCGGTGACTCCATCCTGGTGATCCAGGTGGTGTCCCGCGCCAGGAAGGCCGGGCTGGCACTGACCACCAAGTCCTTGTTCCGCAACCAGACCATCGAGGCGCTCGCGCCGTTCGTCACCGAGCTGGAGACCGAACCGGTGGACACCGCCGAGGTCGTCGGCGACGTTCCGCTCACGCCGATCCAGCGCTGGTTCTTCGAGACGCGCACGGTCGCGCCGCACCACTACGCCCAGTCCATGCTGCTGGAGCTGACCGCGGACCTGGACGAGGACGCGCTGGAAAAGGGTTTGGCGGCCGTGGTGGCGCACCACGACGCGCTGCGCATGCGGTTCGAGCACGCCGGCGGCGAGTGGCGCCAGCACAACGCCCCGGTCGAGCCGGGCGGCGTGCTGGAACGGTACGACCTCAGCTCGATCGGGGAGCCGGAACGGCAGGCGCACCTGGTGAAGATCGCCGACGAGGCCCACGCGGGCTTCGACCTCGCCGCCGGTCCGCTGTACCGGTTCGTGCTGTTCCACGCCGGCGACATGCCGTCGCCACTGCTGTTCCTCACCGTGCACCACCTCGTCGTGGACGGCGTGTCCTGGCGGATCCTGCTCGACGACCTCGACACCGGCTACCGGCAGGCCGTCCGCGGTCAGGCGGTGGACCTCGGTGCGAAGTCGACGTCGTTCCGCGACTGGGCGGACGGCCTGGCCCGGCACGTCGCCGGGGGAGCGCTGGACCACGAGCTGGACCACTGGGCGGCCGCACTCGACGCCGCTCCGCTGCCCGTCGACCACGAGCGGCCGGCACCGGGTACTCCGGCGGCCGAGGTGCACGTGGTGCTCGACGAGCAGAGCACCGACGCGTTGCTGCACGACGCACCCACGGTCTACCGCACGAGGATCAACGACGTCCTGCTCGCCGCGCTGGCCTGTGCGCTGTCCCGGTTCACCGGACAACGAACGGTGTCGCTCGACATGGAGGGCCACGGCCGCGAGGACGTGCTCGGCGCGGACCTGTCCCGCACGGTCGGCTGGTTCACCACGCTCTACCCGGTCAGGCTCGCGCTGCCGGACGACGGCGCCACCTGGCGCGACGTGGTCAAGGCGGTGCGCAGGCAGCTGCGCACGGTGCCGGGCAACGGGTTCGGCTTCGGGGCGCTGCGGCACCTGGGCACACCGGACGCACGGGAACGTCTCCGCGGTGAAGGGCCGCAGGTGGTGTTCAACTACCTCGGCCAGTCCGGCAGCACCACCGACCAGGCCGGCGACGGGCTCTACCGGACCGTGCTCGACCCCGTCGGGCAGGACGGCGACCCGACCGACCGGGGACCGCACCTGCTGGAGGTGGTCGGCGGCGTGGCGGCCGGTGAGCTCCGCTTCACCTGGCACTACCAGCCGGACCGGCACGACGAGGCCACGGTGCGGCGGGTGGCGGAGGACTTCCGCGACGCGCTGCGCGGTATCGCCGCGGACTGCCGGAGCGACCGATGACCACGTCGCTGTCGCGCAACCGCGACTACCGGCTGCTGTGGGCGGGGCAGGCCCTGTCCGAGGCGGGGGCGAGCGCGTCGACCATCGCGCTGCCCCTGCTGGTGCTCCTGCTCACCGACTCCGCGGCGGCGACCGGCCTGGTGCTGGGCGCCTCCGCCGCCGCTCAGCTGGTCGTCGGCCTGCCCGCCGGGGCGCTGGTCGACCGCTGGAACCGCAGAACGGTGATGCTCGTCTGCGAAGCCGTGCAGGCGTTGGCCGTGGCCGTCCTGGTGATCGGCCTGTGGTGGGACGCCATCGGCGTGGAGCACGTGGTGCTGGTCGTCATCGTGCTCGGTGTCTGCAGGGCCCTGTCGGAGCCTGCGGAAGAGGCCGTGCTGCCCGCCATCGTGCCCGAGCGGCACCTCTCGGACGCGGTCGCGATGAACGCCGCGCGCGGCTATCTCGGGCAACTCTCCGGCACGGCGCTGGGCGGGGTGTTGTTCGGCCTGGGCCGGTGGCTGCCGTTCGCCGTGGAGGCGGTGACGCACGTGGCGACGTTCCTGTCGCTGCTGTTCATCCGCGTTCCCCCGCGAGAGCGGGAGCCGGCGCCCTTCAGCCGTTTCCACCGCGAGATCGGCGAAGGCCTGCGCTGGGTGTGGACCCAGCCGGTGGTGCGGGTGGTCGCCTTGTGCGCGGTCGGCCTCAACCTGTTCTTCCAGGCGTTCTACCTGCTGATGATCGCCATCGCGCACCGGGAGGGCGTGCCCGCCGGGCAGATCGGGATCATGGGTGCGATGCTCGGCATCGGCGGCATCTTGGGCGCACTGGTGGCGCCGCGGCTGCACCGGACGCTGCGACCGCACCGGGCGATCGTCGGCGTGTTCTGGGTCATCACCGCCCTGATCCCGCTCGCGCTGTTCGTCGACCCAGGGATCCCCACGGGCGTGCTCTTCGCGGCCGCCGCCTTCCTGGCCCCTACCGCGAACACCACCATCACCACCTATCAGCTGCTCCTCACACCCGACGAGCTCCGCGGCAGGCTGAGCAGCGTGATGGGCGTCGCGCTGGGCGTCGCCGCGATCGCGGGCCCCGCCGTCGGCGGTGTGCTGGTCGACTTCCTGACGCCTGCGCAAGCCATCCTCACCTGCGCCGCGGGCAGCGGGGTGCTGACGGTGTTCGCCACCGTGAACCCGACTCTGCGGAGGTTCTCCCGTGAAGAGGCGGTGGAGTGACCATCACCGAGGACGGAACGCGCGCTTGTGAACCGTGCCCGGCCGGCCGCCGGTCTGGCGGGCGTGGGCGACGAACTCTCGCAGTCTCGCCCGCAGGTCATCTGCGTTCCCCGCGCTGAGATCGATCGAGTACGTCACTCCGTCAAGACCGAAGTGCACCGTCTCGAGGTCCTCCGCTGTGCTGCCGTCCAGGTCATCGATGAGGTGGACGAGGGACTCTTGTGCCATTCGTTGCCTCGCAATGCCTGAGCGGAACTGGCGGGGAGTGGTCCAGGCCGGCACTTGAGGGGCACCCATCGCGAACTCAGTTGTCGTCGAGCGTGCGATGTCACAATTCAGCGCTGAGCGAACGGGCTTTACCTCTACGAAACTGGAGGTTCGAGGATTGTCCGCATGACCAAGACCTTCAGGTACATCAACGTTGTCGTGCGTGTGTTGTTCGGAGCGCTGTTCGCGTTCTCCGGGTTCACCGGGTTGTTCGGGATCGGTTCGCAGTCGACCGATGGCATGTCGGCCGAGGCGGTCGCGTTCGCCACGGCGCTCGGCGAAAGCGGGTTCGTCATGCCCGTGGTCAAGGTTGCCGAGCTGGTAGCCGGGATCATGTTGCTGGTCAACAGGTTCGTGCCGCTCGCGCTGGCTTTGCTGGCGCCGCTGGTGGTCGGTGTCTTCGGGTTCCACCTGCTGCTGGAGCCCAGCGGGGCGGTGATCGCCGTGGTGCTCGCGGTGGTCGAGATCTACCTGGCGTGGGTCCACCGGGATGCGTTCGTGCCGATGTTGCGGCCTGCCTACTCGCAGGAGATGTCGTCGTTGTCCCGGTCGTAGACGTCCGTGCCCGGTCGCGCGACGACACCGCCGAACGCGAGGGGCGTCAGCCGGGATGCGGCACTCCAGGAGCGGGAGGCGGCAAGATCGCGGCAGGGGAAAGCGGCTCCGGCGGAGCTGTCGTCGTGGGAGGCAGGACGGGGCCGCTGCTGACGGAGAGCGTCACCGGCGCGCCCCGCAGGGAGAAGCCTCGCAGCGACTGAGCGACCACGGCGCCCCGCGGCTTGGGTGAGCTGATGGACACGGTCCTCACCTGGTAACCCGCGTCGCGCAGCATCGCCGACGCCTTGCTGATCTCCGAGCCGACGACGTCCGGCACCGTCAGCCCGGGATCGCCGTGGACATAGCGCTCCTCGACCTGCGGCAGGGGTTTCTCCGGCAGGTCGGCGTGCACCTTCGTCATCGTGTCGAACCAGGTCGCGGCGGGCACGGTGCCGCCGTAGATGTTGCCCTCGGGGCACAGTCGCGGCGGTCCGCCGCCGATGCAGATGCCCTTGGGCGAGGTGCTGTCGTTGAACACCTGGACGGCGGCGGCGTAGTCGGGGGTGGCTCCCAGGTAGGCCGCGGACTTGTACTCCTCGGTCGTCCCGGTCTTGCCCATCATCGGGCGCTTCCAGCCCGCCT
>NZ_JANBBE010000006.1 GCF_024648825.1 Lentzea californiensis | reverse complement strand
CCCTGCCGGCGGACATCCGGCTGCGGGATCTGGTGCGGCTGGCCAAGATCCGCTGGCGCATCGAGCACGACTACCGCGAACTCAAAGACGGCCTCGGCCTCGACCACTTCGAAGGCCGCGCCTGGCTCGGATGGCACCGCCACGTCACCCTCGCCGCCGTCGCTCAAGCCATCTGCACCCAGCTCCGCCGCACCCCAAAAGCCCCTGCGCATGCCTGACGCTCTACGCGGTCCTGCGCGAACTCCAAGCCTTACTCGCGGTCTGGACAGGCGTCTGCCACACCTGCCGACAACCCGTCCAGACCCGAACAACCACACCAACAACCCAGGTCAGCCACATCTAACAAAGCACTACTAGTGGCGTGCTCAGAACTTCGCCGGGCAACGTTCTGAGCCACTTGACTAGTGTCCTGCGCCGGAAATTCGTCATCAAAGTATGAAGGTTGATGAGGGGAGCTTTCATCAACCTCAGGTTTGGGAAAGCTCCCCTCATCAACGTCGCGGGGCCTCAGCCACGCCGTCATCAACTGCACGCGGGGCGCTTTCGTGCGCTCCACGCGCACGAAAGCGCCCCGCGTGCGGCACAAACGGCAGGGACTTCAGCGGCGGACTTCCGGCGTAGGGCACTAGCGCGGTGTCCGGGCGAAGACCTCGATCCAGAACCGCTGCCGGTCCTCCGCCGCTCCGACGAGGTAGGTGGCCCGCAGCTTCGGCGGCAGCAGCGCGACCAGCCGCGTGATCACCTTGCGGTGCCGGCGCAACTGGGACAGCTCCGCGTTGGCCAGCACCTGGTGCACGACGTCGCCGTGGTCGCCGCCCTCGGCCGACGCCGACTCGGCGCGCAGCCGCTCCTCCCACAGGTGCACCTGCCGCGCGATCTCGCCGAGACCGGTGACCTGCCTGCCCGTCAGCCGATCGAGCAGCGCGGTCAGCGGAACGGGCGCGTACTCGCCGTCACCGAGGTAGATCGTGGCCAGTTCGAGCGGCAGACCGCGTTCGTGCAGCTTGACGAGCCGCTCGATGGTGCGCTTGGTGATCCACTCCCGGCCCTCGTCGTCGATGTCGTGCTTCCACCACTCCAGCACCGTCTCGGCCACCCCGCCGTACTTGCGGATCAGCCACTCGTTCGCCGGGATGTCGGACGGGTCGACCACGAGCGACGCGGTGAAGCGCGTCGCCTGCGCGATGTTGTTGCGTGCCACCAGGAGCTTGCGGCCCAGGTGGTACGGCGGGTTCTGGATCGCCACCTGGGCACGCAGGTTTTCGATCCGCTGCCCGGCCAGCGACCACTCCTGCGTGATCTCCATGAGGCGGGCGAACGCGGCCTTGTCCTTGGGGCGGTTGTACTCGTCCCACACGATCGCCTTCGGCTCACGGCCGGTGAACGGGCGCGCCAACAGGTTCTCCAGCGTGCCGTCGGACGTCGGCAGCGGCGCGCAGAGGTCCTCCACGTTGGTCACCGGCAACGAGAAGTACAGCGGGTCGCGGCCCAGTTCGGTACGGATCGTCTCGCGCACCAGCTCGGTCTTGCCGCAGCCGGGAGGTCCCTGCAGCAGCACGCTCCAGCGGTTGCGCAGCGCGGCTTTGAGCACCTGCCGCACCGGATCCGGAATGGTGGCGGGATTGCGCACACCGAGTGCGTTCGCGAGCCTGTCGAGGATCTCCGGCGTGCGGTCGCCGTGCTTGTCCTGCAGTCGTAGCCGCTCGCCGTTGACCAGCGGAAGTGCCCAGCGCAACGGGAAGCCCTCGCGCGCGTTGGCCAGGACGTGCTCCATCGTGCGTGGTGACAACGACTCCCGCAGCTCGTGGCCGAGCGAGTTCCACACGCCGAAGAACGCGCCGAGGTCCCACTCCCGGTATCGCGCCGCGAGAGTGGTGCGCCACGCCGTGTCGTTCGCGGTCATCCGCACGGTCACCATGCGGTCGAGGATCGCGAGGTCGCTGCGCCGCGCCGAGGTCTCGGCGAGCGACTCGTTGTCGGTCAGGAACACGCCGACGCAGCCGAGCTCGCGCAGGTCGTACTCGCCCAGCGTCCAGTTGCACGCGACCTGCATGAGCTGCGACTGGATCGTCTCGCCCGCCTGCAGCGAGTCGTCGATGAGCAGCACGAACTTCTTGCCGGGCCGCAGCTGGCTCATCACGAGCTGGCGCAGCACGAGCTCGCCGTCCTCGCGCACCGGCGCGTTGACCAGCAGGTCGTCCGGCGTGAGGTTGGCCGCCGGCACGAACACCAGCTCGGTGTCCGGGTACGCCTCGGCGATGTGCGAGAAGAACGTCGCGGTCTTGCCGATGCCGTGCGAGCCGAAGATCTGCCCGGTCTGCCCGATGTCGATCATCGCGTCGATGAACGCGGCCAGCTTCGGCCTGGTGGTGGTCCTCGCGGTGGTCATCGGCTTCTTCCGGTCACGGGCCGCACGCGGTGGCAGGCCATCGGTGGTGTGTGGTGGTCGGGCCAGTCGTCGCCGCCCTCGGTGATCAGCCAGATCCACTTGTCCGGCTCGGCGGGCGTGACGGGCGGGGCGAAGCCGTCGGTGAGCATGATGACCGCGTCCGGGCGCTCCTCGAAGTACTGACCGTCCACGGTGGAGCGTCCCTCGACGTGGTCGACGACGGCCTGGAAGCTGGTGCCGCCACCGCCGCGCACGGGCTCGCCCGGACGGAACGGCATCACCACGCCGTCGAAGGCCAGCCAGTGCGCCTGCACGCCGTCGATCCCGCCGACCAGCTCGGTCATCCACGTCACGACGCCCGGCGGCATCGACCCCGACGTGTCGTAGGCGATGACCAGCACCTTGTCCCGCACCGGTCCGCGCCGCGACAGCACCGGGTCGTGCCCGAGCACGGTCAGCACCGCACCGCGCTTCTTCGGGTACACCAGCCGTTCGCCCTCGCGCAGCTTCGACCCGAGCACGTCCACGAGCCACCGCTGCCACCAGTCGACCTGGCCGGTCCGCGACGTCGTGCCGCGCAGCACGCCCGCGCCGAGGCGGCCCCAGACCCCGGCCGCGCCGTCCTCGGTGCGGCCCATGAGGTCGAGCAGCTCGGACTCGGCGCCGCCGTGGCCGCGGCGTGCCGCCAGCAGGGAGTTCAGCAGCGCCGAGGACGCGACCGCGTCGACCGTCGCCTGGTCCAGCGGGACCTCGTGGGTCACGTGGACGCACAGCGGCGCGGGCACAGGAGGGTTCCTCATCCGCTTGAGCTCGGAGTAGACGGTCGTGTCGATGACGATGAAGTCGTCATACGCCAAGGGAACGAGTCCCTGGTCGGTCAGGTCCTCCACGTACTTCGCGTGGACCTCCACCGGATCGATGCCGATCGGCTTCCCGTCCAGCACCGGCAGATCCCTGTCCAGCCGCACCTGTGCGACGTGGTTGATCACCACCTCGGCGGCGAGCGTGAACACCGGGTCGTCGCGCAGCTCCTGCTCGACGAACAGGTGCCGGTGCACCAGGTGCCGGGCCTCGTGGAACAGCACGAACTTGACGCCGTCTAGTCCGATGCCGACGAAGAAGCCAGGGTTGAACAGCAGCAGGCAGGTGCCGTCGCCGGACGCGACGACCGCCGCCGTCCCGATCGCCGTCGTGGCGATCTGGTGGGGGCACTTGGAGAACAGCCACGACGCGACCGCGGACTCGGTGAGCCCGAAGTCGAGCAGCGCGGCCTCCTTGAGCCGCTCGGCCTCGGCGATCACCTCCGCCGCCGCGGGCCGCCAGTCCACCAGCGCTCGCCGGTCCGTCAGGTCGACGACCGGTGTCCGTTTCCGGTAATCCATTTCCCCACCAGTAGGATCCGTGCCGACGGGTCGTAGCGCAGAGGCAGGCGCACCAACTTGCACGGTCGGGGCACGCTGGTTCGAATCCAGCCGCCCGTCACCCTCAGACGTGCGCGATGGCGCCGCTGGTCCTCACCAGTTCCGGCACCGTCCCCGCGAACGTCGGCAGCAACCGCGCCAGCACCGCCCAGGCGTCCGGATTCACGCCGACCTCGGCGTGCACCAACGGCGCCAGCACCGCGGCGGCCTCCCGTGCCCGGCGCGGGAACAGCACCTCGCCGAGACGCAGCACCTCGAGCACCTCGTGCGGAGGTCTGGTCAGTTCGACGTACTCCGCCGGCTCGACGATGCCCGCCAGCCGCATCCGGTGCGTGAACTTGGCGTGCGACCCGAACTGCGCGCGCACCGCCGGCGGACAGTCGACCCGTTCGGTCAACGCCCACCGCGCATAACCGGGCAACGGCTCCGCCCGGTCCGCCGCGGCGACCTCGGCCCAGTCGTCGGCGCCCACAGTCCGCGCCGCGATCCGGGCCGTCTCCATCGTCCGCGCCTCGCGCAGGTCGCCGACCACTCCGTGCGGGCCGACCGGGATCTCGGGAGCCTGGCCGTGCACGAGCACGTGCAGGCGTCCCCCGGTGCCCCCGAACGGCACACCGCGCAGGATGTCGCGCTTGATCGTGCCGGGGGTGCCGGAGTGGTTGAACAGCACCCGGTTCGTCGCGGGATCGTCCTCCTGGAGCATCCACAGCAGCACCGAGCGGGGCCGCGGCAGCCGATCCAGCGACAGCGCCGCGTGCTCGACGGCGAGCTCCTCCGGCTCGCCGACGCCGAGCCGCCGCCGCACCGCGGCCGCGTCGTCCTGGTCGATCAGCGAGAGCAGGAAATGCACTCCCGGATGGCCGTTCCCCCTGTTCACAGCGGGAAGTATCGCAGACGGCGCAGCGTGGTCGCGCCGGATTTCCGGTGGGTCCACCGCCGCTGGTCCGCAGCCAGTCCATCAAGGACTGTCGTGCAGCCACGCTTCGAGCCTCACGAAGTCGGCGTCGGTGACGCCGGTCGCGGAGTCGACGCGGAGGAGCAGGGCCCCTTCGCGGTGCCGTTCCGCCACCCAGACGCGGTCGAGATCGCTGATCTCGTCGTCGACCCACACGAACGGGCGGCCGGCCGCGATCTCGACCAACGCCCGCGTCTTCCAGTGCAGCACGCCTGCCTCGTCCTCCAGCGGCGCGTCAGGAAGGTCGGCCACCGGCAACTGCGGCAGGCCGAGGAGCGGGGCGATCACCGCGTTGGCGTCGTGCATCCACGCGGTGGCCCACATCAGGTCGCAGCCCAGCGCCAGCAGTCGCGTGCCGTGTTCCGGAGCGAGTGCGGCCAGGTGCGGGTTGGACGGGAGTTGCCACTCGGCCCAGTGTTCGAGGGTGGACGGCAGCTGTACCCCGCCGTGGGGCAGCAGGGTTCCGTCGACGTCCAGGAAGACCAGCGGGCGTGCCGGAGGCTTGATCACGCACGCACGGTATCGACCGGGGTCACGCTGGAGGCGGCAGGTAGTAGAACCGCCGCCGGCTCAGCAGCAACGAGTCGTCGGACAGCGTGAAGAAGTCGGCGAAATCGAATTCGCGGGGTTCGAAGCGTTGCCCGGTACCCGGTGGCGAGTAATGGCCGACGGCCACCACGCAATGCCCGTCGCCGATCACCTTGAACAGTTCGTGGGTGCCTGTGGTGGTGCGTGCGAGGTGCAACGCGGCCGCGCGGCCGTGGCAGGCCGGTGCGTCGGGTGTGCGCACCTGCATGTCCTCGTGCAGCAGTGACGCGTAGGCGTCCAGGTCGCCCTCGTCCAGGTACAGGTAGGACAACCGGACGTGGTCGACGCCTGCGGCCAGCGTCGCCGCGCTGGGGGGCGTGCGTCGGCCGTCTCCCGTCATGGCGAACTCCTTCGGGCCGCTCAGAATGCAATGCCCAGAGTTTCATCTGCCGATAACCCAGGCCTATCACGGCGCTTTCCCGGCGCTCATCGCTGTGGAAATCCTCCCGGATGGCGGGATGATCGAGCATCCGCCGGATATACAAGTACATCCCGGGTTGCATACATTGAAGAAGTCGGTCGCTGGGGGAACACGAGGAGGGGCGGCGGACGTGAGTGCGGTGCTGCGCAGGTCTGGGGATTCGGTGTTGCGGATCCTCGGGCCGATCGAGGTCGAGGGGCCCGCAGGGCCGGTGTGGGTGACGCCGGGCCGCCAGCAGGTCGTGCTCGCGCTGCTGCTGATGGAGGCCAACCAGGTCGTCAGCACGGACCAGATCGTGGACACGCTGTGGAACCAGCTCCCCCCGGACACCGCGCGCACCCAGGTGCAGATCTGCGTGTCGCGGTTGCGCAAGAAGCTGGCCGACGCGGGTGTCGACCTGCCGATCGTCACGCGGATGCCCGGCTACCAGTTGCTCTTGGGCGGCAACACGCTCGACATGCACGTCTTCGCCGGCAAGCTCGCCGAGGCCAGGGTGCTGGTCAAGGAGGGGCGCGCGGCCGAGGCGGCGAGCCTGCTGCGGTCTGCCGTGGCGTTGTGGCGCGGTCCTTGTCTGAGCGGGCTGCCGAACCCGGCGTTGCGCGCCCGCGCGTTGCGGCTGGACGAGGACCTGCTGACCGCGACCGAGGACTACCTCGAACTGGAGCTCGAACTCGGCCGCCACCACCAGATCGTCGGTGAGGTCGCCCGCCTCGTCCAGGAACACCCGATGCGCGAACGGATGCGGGCGGTGCTGATGCTCGCGCTGCACCGCGCGGGCAGGCCCGGCGAGGCGCTGGAGGTGTTCCGGACGGGCCGGCACCTGCTGGTCGAGGAACTGGGCCTGGAACCGGGAGAACGGTTGCGGTTGCTGGAGTCCGCGATCCTCGCCGGGGACACCATCGGCGGCCGGCCGGAGCCGGGCCCGCCCGTTCCTCCGCCCGCGCCGAGTTTCGAACGGCCGCGCCAGCTGCCCGCCGACACCGCGGACTTCGTCGGCAACGAGGCCCTGATCCGCACCGCCGAGGCCGTGCTCGTCGGCGGTGACCGAAGAGCCGTGGGCGTGGTGGTGGTCATCGGCAGACCGGGCAGCGGCAAGACGACCGTCGCCGCCCACATCGGCCACCGGGTCGCCGACCGGTTCCCCGACGGCCAGCTGTACTGCGACCTGCGCGGCACCCGTGAGGAACCGACCGCCGCGGCCGACGTGCTGGGCCGGTTCCTGCTGGCGCTGGGCATTCCCGGCACGGTCATCCCGATGGGCCTGGACGAGCGCGTCGAGATGTACCGGACGTTGATGGCCGAACGGCGCACCCTCGTGGTGCTGGACGACGCGTCCGCCGAGAGCCAGGTGATCCCGCTGCTGCCCGGCAGCAACACGTGCGCCGTGCTGGTGACCAGCCGGTCGCGGCTCACCGGCGTGCCGGGTGCGCGTCAGGTCGAGGTCGAGGTGTTCGACGCGGCGCAGTCGCTCGACCTGCTTGGCCGGGTGATCGGCGGCGAACGGGTGGCGCGGGAGTCCGAGGCCGCCGCGGCACTCGTGCGGACCGTCGGCGGGTTGCCGCTGGCGTTGCGGATCATCGCGGCACGGCTGGCGGCGCGGCCGCACTGGTCGCTCGCGTCGATGGTGCACCGGCTGGCCAGCGAACGGCACCGGCTCGACGAGCTGGCGCACGGCGAGATGACCATCCGGGCGAGTCTTTCCCTGACTCACAACGGAATGGACCGGCGTTCGGCGGCGCTGTTCGGCCTGCTCGGCCTCGCGGAGGGCCCGGAACTGCCCGGCTGGGTCGCGGGCGCGGTGCTCGACGACGACTCCCGCTACCCGTCGGATCTGCTGGAACCGTTGGTGGACGTGCAGATGCTGGACGTGACCACGGTCGAGCGCACCGGCGAGTTCCGCTACCGCTACCAGGACATCGTGCGGCTGTTCGCCCTCGAGAAGCTCCACGCCGAGGTGTCGCCGGACATGCGGCGGCGTGCGGTGGAACGTCTCCTCGGCGGATGGCTGGCTTTGGCGGAGCAGGCCCACCGCTCCATCTACGGTGGCGACTACGCGGTGCTGCACGGCACCTCGATGCGGTGGCTGCCGCCGTCGACGTCCGTCCAGCAGGTGGCCGCCGACCCGCTGGAGTGGCTGGACGGCGAGCAGGCCAACCTGTGCGCGGCGATCTCCCAGGCCGCCGACGCCGGGTTCGACGAGGCCTGCTGGGACCTGGCCGTCACGGCCGCGACGCTGTTCGAGTCGCACGGCTACCTGGACGACTGGGAGAAGACGCACGAGAAGGCGTTGCAGGCCACCCGTGCCGCCGGGAACGCCCGCGGCACGGCGGCGGTGCTGAGCTCACTGGGCACGTTGCACATCAACCGCGGCCAGACCGCCCGCGCGCACGAGGCGCTGACGACGGCACTGGCGACGTTCCAGGAACTGGACGACCCGCGCGGACTCGCGCTCTGCCGCCGCGACCTCGGGTTGCTCGCGCGGTGGGCGGGTGACGACGACGAGGCGCTCGTCCTCTACGCGGACGCGATGCGCGACCTGGACCGGGCGAAGGACCTCGTCGGCAGGGGCATCGTGCTGACGCACCAGACGGACGTCCTGTGCCGGCGCGGCCGGACGGACGAGGCCACGGCACAGCTGCTCGAAGCGATCATGATCTTCGAGGGAGCGGGCTACCGCAACGGGATCCCGCACGCGCTGCGGCGGATCGGCCAGGTGCAGGTGCGGGCGGGCAGGGACCACGACGCGCTCGTCACGTTCACGCGGGTGCTCGGCATGGTGCGGGAGAGCCGCGACGTGATCGGGGAAGGGCACCTGCTGCGCAACCTCGGTGAGGTGAACGCGAGACTCGGCCGGGACCGCGAGGCGCGGGCGTACCTGGAGCAGGCACTGGCGGCGCGGGAACGGATCATGGACCTCGTCGGCGCCGCGGCGATCCGGGTGGACCTGGCGCCGGTGCTCGCTCGCCTCGGAGACTCGAACCGGGCGTCGGAGCTCGTGCTGCACGCGGTGCAGATCTTCGGAGACCGGGGGATGGAGCGGGAGCGGGTGGCGGCCGAGGAGGCGCTCACCGTTCTGACGGCAGGGCGTTAGGTGTCGAGGACGGAGCCTTAGTTCCAGGGGTTGCTGTCGGCGGGCACACCGTTCCAGGGGTTGCTGTCGGCGGGCACACCGTTCCAGGGGTTGCTGTCGGCCGGCGCGCCGTTCCACGGGTTGCTGTCGTCCTGCACCGAGTTCCACGGGTTGCTCTCCGCCGCGACGTGCGAGGGGGCGGCCGGCACGTCCGTGCCCACGATCGCGGCACCCAGACCGAACACGAGGGCGGCACCGGCGACGGCGGTGGCGATCCGGGTGAACGCGGCGTGCGTCATGAGATTCTCCTCAGGTGTTCGGTACGAGTTTTCAGCGGCTATTTCCGGCTGATGTCCAAAACGCTATTGGCTGCGGCATTCCCGCCCCTATCTCGTCGGCAATCCCGGCGCTATCGCGACCGGCAGCTTTGTTCGACGGGTGATGGTTAGCGATGTAAGAGCAGCTCAGAGCGTTCCGCTCGCGTCGGCCGACGAGGTTCCATGCGATTTGTCCGAGCGGATTGCTCTGAGATGCCGCCGGGATAGCGCGATATCCGAGATTGGTGCCTGTCCAGCCACGGCAGCCCAGGAAAACCGTCTCGGAGGAAATGATGTCCGCCAGCGATCATCGACCGACAGTCCCCGCCGGGATCCTCCGGTGACCGCGGTGCCCGAGGTGGACGACCCCGGCGTGAAGGCCGAGGCCCCGCGCTCGCTGTGGCGTGACCGCCGGGCGTTGGGCTGGGCGTTCGCCACCGGCGTCTCGGCGGTCGGCGACGAGATCTGGTACGTCGCCCTCGCGTTCACCGCCGCCCAGCTCGGCAACGCCGCACTGGCCGGCCTGGTCCTGGCCTGTGCCACCATCCCGCGCGCTCTGCTGACGATCCTCGGCGGCGCGCTCACCGACCGCTTCGACGCCCGCCGCATGATGATCGGCGCGGACCTGGCGCGGATCGTCGTGCTGGCGGGAGCACTGCTGGCGCTCGCCGCGACCGGGGTGTCCGCGGGCCTGCTCATGGTCGTGGGCCTGCTGTTCGGTGTGGCGGACGCGTTCTACGGACCCGCGTCCGGCGCGTTCCCCCGGCAACTGGTGCGCAGGAGCGAACTGGTCAGGCTGTCGGCGTTGCGGCAGCTGCTCGACCGGCTGGCCGGCGTCGTCGGCGCACCGCTGGGCGGTCTCGTGCTCGTGGCGTGGGGACTGGGCGGCGCGATGCTGCTCGACCTCATCTCGTTCGCGGTGGTCCTCGTGGTGCTCGTCGCGGTCCGGCCGCGGTGGCCGCTGGCGCGGTCGACCGGGAACACGGTCCGCACCGACATCCGCGACGGGCTCAACTACCTGAGGCTGACCCCGAAGGTCCGCGACCTCGTGATCACGTTGTCCGGCCTCAACGTCTTCGTCAGCCCGGTGGTCGCGGTCGGGCTCGCACTGCACGCCGTGGGCAGCGGCTGGGGCGGGGTCGGCCTGGGCTGGCTGACCGCCGCGATGGGCGGCGGTGCCGCGATCGGCACCCTCATCGTCCTGAAGTGGCGCCCGGAACGACCGCTGCGCGCCGCCGTGCTGCTGTTGTTCGGTCAGGCCGCGTCACTCGCCCTCGTCGGCAACGCCGGTTACGCGGCGACGCTCGGCGGGATGGTCGTGGTCGGTGTCGTCGCCGGACTGGCCTCACCGATGCTGTCCGGCGCCTTCCAGGCGACCGTCGACGAGGAGTACATCGGCCGGGTCGGCTCCGTGCTCTCGCTCACCGACGACGCGCTGATGCCTCTCACCATGGTCGGTTTCGGCCTCCTCGCCCAGCTCCTGGGCCTCGGTACCGCCGCACTGCTGTTCGCCGGCGGCTTCATCGCGCTGCTCCTCTACGCCCTTTCCCGCCCACACGTGCGGGACCTGCGGATCCCGGACGAAAGGAACTCCTGATGACCACGCAGCTCAGCTCGCCCGCCACCAGCAACCCTGGCCACGGCGACGCTTTCACCGACCACATGGTCAGCCTCTCCTGGAACGCCGTCGACGGCTGGCACGACCGCCGCGTCGGCCCGCTGGAGCCGCTCCCGCTGCACCCGGCGACGATCGGCCTGCACTACGCCCAGGTGATCTTCGAGGGACTCAAGGCCCACCGCGGCCCCGACGGCTCGGTGTCGGTGTTCCGCCCGGACCGCAACGCGCTGCGGTTCCAGAGCTCCGCTCGCCGGCTCGCGATGCCGGAGCTGCCGGTCGAGGACTTCCTGACCGCGATCGACGACCTGGTGCTGCTCGACGGCGCCGGACTGCCCGACGACCCGTCGATCAGCCTCTACCTGCGGCCGCTGATGTTCGCGACGGACCCGAACCTGATGCTGCGCCCGTCCGACGAGTACCGGTTCCTGCTGATGGCGTTCGTCGCCGGCGGCTTCTTCGGCGACAAGGCCCTCGAACCGGTCTCGGTGCTCATCAGCCGCGAGCACAGCCGCGCCGTGATGGGCGGCACCGGCGACGTCAAGTGCGCCGCGAACTACGGCCCGTCGTTCGTCGCGCAGAACCTCGCCCGCCAAGCGGGGTGCCAGCAGGTCGTGTGGCTCGACGCCGCCGAGCACCGGTGGGTCGAGGAGATGGGCGGCATGAACCTGTTCTTCGTGCGCCGCACCGGTTCCGGCACCGAGGTCGTCACGCCCGGGCTGACCGGCACGCTGCTGCCCGGCGTCACCCGCGAGTCGCTGCTCGTGCTGGCGGACCGGATCGGTCACACCGTCCGCGAGGAGCGGATCTCGGTGGACCAGTGGCGCGAGGAGTGCGCGGCGGGCCTGATCACGGAGGTCTTCGCCTGCGGCACGGCGGCCGTGGTGACCCCGGTCGGCACCGTGCGCGACCGCGACGGCGACTGGGTGATCGGCGACGGCACCGCCGGACCGGTGACCCGCGAGCTGCGCCAGGCGCTGGTCGACACCCAGCGCGGCGTCCTGCCCGACCCCGGCGGCTGGCGGCGCGTGATCGTCCCCGCGTCCGGCCTCTGACCGTCCCGATCACGAAAACCCAAGGGTGGGGAAGAAAAACATGGAGCACGCAACGAGTGTCGTGATCGAGCCCGCCGCCGACCGGCGTCCGCCGCCACTGGCCGAGCACCTGAACTCGGACGTCACCAGGGCCGCGATGCTGATCCAGCAGGAGGTGCTCGGCGCCGCCAGGGCCTTCCTGCGCGGTGAGGGTTTCGTCGAGATGCTGCCGCCGGTGATCGGCCCGGTGACCGATCCCGGAGCACGCGGTTCCAAGCAGGTCGACGTCGACTACTACGGCCACAAGTACAAGGTCATGAGCAGCGGCATCCTCTACAAGCAGGCGTCGCTGCTGACGTTCGAGAAGCTGTTCTACATCGCGCCCAACGTCCGCGCCGAACCGGTCGAGACCTGCAACACCCAGCGCCACCTCGCGGAGTTCCACCAGATCGACGTGGAGATCGCGAACGGCACCCGCGCCGACGCGATGGGCGTGGCGGAACGGCTGCTGACCTACGTCGTGCGGCACGCGCTGACCGCGGTACCCGAGCAGTTCGAGCTCCTCGAGCGCGACCCGCTGGCGTTCGCCTGGCTGCTGTCCGGGCCGTTCGGCGTGCTCAGCCACCGCGAGGCGGTCGACGAGCTGCACCTGCTCGGCCACCCGCAGAGCCCGGACGCCGAGATCGCCTGGACCGGCGAGGAACTGCTGTCGCGGCAGAAGGACCGCCCGTTCTTCGTCACCGACTACCCGAAGGGCTCGCGCGGTTTCTACGACCGGGAGAGCACCACCGAACCGGGCCGGCTGCGCAACTTCGACCTGCTCGCGCCCGAGGGCTACGGCGAGCTGGTCAGCGGCAGCGAACGCGAGTCGGACTACGCCACGATCGTCACGCGGATGCGCGAGACCGGGGAGAACCCGGCGAAGTACCGCTGGTACCTCGACGTCATGCGCCAGGGCGTGCCGCGCAGCGCCGGGTTCGGGATGGGCCTGGAGCGGCTCACCCGGTTCCTCACCGGGCTGGACGCGGTGTGGCAGGTCAACGCGTACCCGAAGGTGCCAGGGGAGATGGCACCGTGAGGGCGGGCGGGTTCCCCGAGGAACAGGTGCGGGCGCGTGCCCGCACCGGTGCGGCGGAGGCGTTCCCTCCCGTCGAGTCCTACGGCCACGAGGTGTTCGGCCAGAACGCCTCCGGCGAGGCCCAGCCGGCGGACGAGCTCGACACGGCCAGGCTGGTGCCGCCGGTGTTCATGCCGCTGCGGCTGGAGAAGCTGATCGACCTCGGCCGCGAGCCGCTGCAGTCCGATGTGGACCTGACGACCGCGGTCGGCGGCTTCACCTCGGCGCTGCCGGTGTTCCTGTCCGCGTTCGGTTCCACGCGGATCGGCAGCTCCGAGGTGTCGGTCGCGGCCAGCAGGCAGGCGGGCGCGCTGGGCATCCCGATGGTGATCGGCGAGAACGTCGTGCCCGTCACCGGGTACCGGCGCGAGCCGGACGCCACCACCGGGATGCTCGCCAGGGTCCGCGCCTACCTCGACGAGGCCGGCCCGTCGCTCGGCGGGGTCGTGGTGCAGCAAAGCACCGAGGACGCGGACGCCGAGGTGTGGAACCTCGTCTACAGCGATCCCGCCGCGGAACCGTTGCTCGCCAGCGGGAGGCTGGGCTTCGAGCTCAAGGTGGGCCAGGGCGCGAAGCCCGGACTCGGCGGCCTTACCGTGCTCGACCGCGCCACGGCCGCACGGGTGTCCGAGCAGTTCGCCATCGACGACCTGTGGTCCGGTCCCGGTGTGCTGCGTTCGGGCAGCCCGGGCACGTTCACCGACGAGATCCTGCGCCAGCAGATCCGGTTCATGCGCAACAACTTCCCGCGCGCCCGGATCTGGGTGAAGCTGCACCCCGGCCGGGACGTGGCGCAGGCCGCGGCGTGCGCGTGGGAGGCCGGTGCGGACGCGGTCACCGTGGACGGTGCCGAGGGTGGCACCGGGTGGGCGCCGCGCGCGTTCCTCGACCACGTCGGGCTGCCGCTGGCCGAGTGCCTGCGGCGGATCGGCACGCCGTCCGGCTGCCTGCTGGCCACCGGCCGCATGTGGGAGGGCGGGCGCGCGGTCAAGGCGCTCGCGCTCGGGGCCACCGCCGTCGGGCTCGGCCGTGCCGCGCTCACCGCCGTGGACACCGATCCCGAGCACGGCCTGCGCAAGCTCGTCGAGTGCCTCGCCTTCGAGGTCCAGCTGCTCACCAGCGCGCTGGGCAAGTACACCCCTGCCGCGTTGAGCGGCGAGGACGTCTGGTTCCCCGGCCGGTCCGGCGCCGCCGACCCCGCACCCCGTCATCGAGAAAGCCTCACCTGACTTGACTTCTTCTCCCTCGTGAACGAGGGGATTCCTACGGCTCGCGCCGCGGGGTTTTCTGCTTCGTCACCGACTGCCCGCCCGGAGGATTCCGTTGAGGTCTTACACCGGCTCCACAGACTGTCACCGCCAGCCCGGCGGCCAGGATGTTGCGTGCCGCGTTCACGTCCCGGTCATGGGTCGCCCCGCAGGCACAGGTCCACGTGCGCACGCCCAGCGGCATCCCCGCCGCGAGCGCGCCGCAGACCGAGCAAAGTTTGGACGACGGGAACCAGCGATCCACGACGATCACGTCCCGCCCGTACCAGTTCGCCTTGTACTGCAGTTGTTGCCGGAACTGCCGCCAGCCCGCATTACTGATCGCACGAGCCAGGCGATGGTTACCGACCATGTTCGACACGGCCAGATCCTCGATCACGAGCGTTTGAGTCTCACGCACGAGCCGAGTAGTGACCTTGTGCAGGAAGTCGGAACGCCGATCGGCGATCCGGGCGTGGATACGGGCGACCTTGACGCGGGCCTTGTCCCGGTTGCCGCTGCCCTTCTGCTTACGGCACAACGCCCGCTGGGCCCTGACCAGTGCCGTGCGATCGCGGCGCTCGTGCCGGGGATTGCCGATCTTCTCCCCGCTCGAGAGAACCAGCAGGTGATCGAGACCGACATCGATGCCCACCACCGCATCGGTGGCGGGCAACGGGCGCACGCCGGGGTCCTCGCACAGCAGAGACACGAACCAGCGCCCGGCCGAATCCCGCGACACCGTCACCGTCGACGGCGCTACACCCTCGGGCAGCGGCCGGGACCAGCGGATGTCCAGCGGCTCGGCCATCTTCGCCAGCGTCAGCACACCGTCACGCCAGCGGAACGCCGAACGCGTGTACTCCGCCGAAGCGCGCGACCTCTTCCGCGACTTGAACCGCGGAAACCGCGCCCGCCTGGTGAAGAAGTTCGTAAACCCAGCCTGCAGATGCCGCAACGCCTGCTGCAGCGGCACCGACGACACCTCGGCCAGAAACGCCAGCTCCTCGGTGCGTTTCCACGCGGTCAGCAACGCCGACGTGGCCTCGTAACCGACTCGTTCCCCACGCTGCGTCCACGCCTCCGCGCGGGCGTGCAACGCCAAGTTGTAGACCTTGCGGACACATCCGAACGTGCGCGACAACTCCGCCGCCTGCGCCTCGCTCGGATAGAAGCGGTACCGAAAAGCCCGCTTCACCAGCTCGTTCACCGTTCACAGATTACCCGGCCACTGTGCGCCCCTGTACGACCGGGTCGTGGACAGCGTATCGCCCCGGCGACACGGCTGTTTCCGCTCTGCTTCGCAAAGGTCCCAATCCTCCTCGTCCTGAAGGACGAGGTCTCCTCAGAGGACTTCAGATGAACAACCTGGTCCTGCTGTCCGGAACCGCCTCGGACTCGCACACCTGGAACCTCGTCTACCTCCAGCTGCTGCTGGAGGAGGCGGGGCACCGCGTGATCAACCTCGGCGCGTGCGTGCCGCCCGTGCTGCTCGCCGACGAGTGCGAGGCCGAACAGCCCGATCTCGTCGTCCTCAGCACGGTCAACGGACACGGCTACCAGGACGGGCCGCGCGCGATCGCCGAGCTGCGGAGCCGGCCCGGCCTCGCGGCCGTCCCGGTCGTCATCGGCGGCAAGCTCGGCACCGGCGGCCCGGAGCCCGTGCAGGCAGATGCTTTGCGGGCAGCGGGTTTCGCCGAGGTCTTCGACGACGAGACCGCCATCACGCGGTTCCGGGAGTTCATCACGACGAACGCGTTGTGCCGCACGGCGGGCACGGCGTCATGACCGGGTTCGCGGACGCGGTCGCGCGGGCCGCGGCCGCGGGCAGGCTGGTGGTGCAGCCCCGCATGGGCATGGCGTCTCCGCTGGAGATGCGGGCCGGGCTGCTGGCGGTGCGCGGTGCCGGCGCCACCACGGTCGGCACCCTCACCGTCGACAGCTACACCAGGGTCGGCGACCACCGGGCGGCGCTGACGGCGTTGCACGACGGCGCCCGCCTCAACGGCTACCCGATCGTCTCGCACCACCCGGACACCACGCGGGCCGTGCTGGACGGGCTGACCGGGTTCCCCGTGCAGGTGCGGCACGGATCCGCCGACCCGCGCGCCATCTTCGGCGCGCTGGCGGCGGCCGGGCTGGACGCGACCGAGGGCGGTCCGGTGTCGTACTGCCTGCCCTACAGCCGCAAACCGCTGCGCGACTCGGTCGAGCACTGGACCGAGGCGTGCGAGAACTTCTCCGGCCACCTGGAGACCTTCGGCGGCTGCATGATGGGCCAGCTGTGCCCGCCGGGACTGCTGGTCGCCCTCAGCGTCCTGGAGGCGGTGTTCTTCCGCTTCCACGGCGTGCGGAGCGTCTCGCTGAGCTACGCCCAGCAGACCAACGCGGACCAGGACGCCGAGGCGATCCGCGCCCTGCGCGTGCTCGCCGCCCGCTTCCTGTCCGATGTGGACTGGCACGTCGTGGTCTACGCGTACATGGGCGTGTTCCCCCGCACACGGGCCGGGGCGCGGCTGCTGAACGACAACGCCGCGCGGCTGGCCGTCCGTGCGGGCGCCGAGCGGCTGATCGTCAAGACCGTGGCCGAGGCGCACCGCATCCCCACCGTCGCCGAGAACGTCGACGCCCTGGAGAGCGCCGCCGAGGCCGCGGCACAGGCCGAACCCGAACAGTCCTTCGCAGACACCGGCGTGCTGGCCGAGGCGACGGCGCTCGTCGAGGCGGTGCTCGAACTGCCGGGTGATCCCGGCGAGGCGCTGCTCGCCGCGTTCCGGCGCGGCCTGCTCGACGTGCCGTACTGCCTGCACCCCGACAACGCGGGCCACACCCGCAGTCACATCGACGACACCGGCCGGCTGCGGTGGTCGTCCGCCGGCGCCATGCCGATCCCGCGGTCCTCAGTGGACCGCTCCGGACCGGCACCGGACTCGGCGAGCCTGCTCACCGCCCTGCACCGCGTCGCGCACCTGCACGACGCCCGAACCCACTGAGGAGACGAGCCATGACCACCAACCCGTTCGAGGACGCCGACGGCGTGTACCTGGTGCTGGTCAACGAGGAGAACCAGCACTCCCTGTGGCCGCAGCGCATCCCCGTGCCCGAGGGCTGGACCCAGACCTTCGGCCCGGACGGACGCGACGCCTGCCTGGCGTACGTCGAGGAGCACTGGACGGACCTGCGGCCCGCCAGCCTCATCGCCTCGATGTCCTGACCCGACCTTCCCTACCCGCCAAGGGGGTGCCACCGTGCTCGACGATCTCCAGACCCTGCCGTCCGCGGTCGACCGGGCCGTGCGCTCGGCGCCGGACGCGCCCGCCGTCGAGTGCGACGGTGTGGTGCTGACCTATGCCGAGCTCGACGCCCGCGCCGGCCGCCTCGCCCGCGTCCTCGCCGACAAGGGCGTCGGACCGGAGGACGTGGTGGCCGTCGCGGTGCCGCGCTCGGCCGAGCTGGTCGTCGCGTTGCTGGCGATCGTCCGGGCGGGAGCGGCCTACCTGCCGCTCGACCCCGACTACCCGGCCGAGCGGACCGCGCACATGGTGGACGTGGCACGGCCGGCGCTGACGCTCGGCCTCGCCGACGTGGCGGAGTGGTCGCAGGGCACGGGTGGACAGCAGGCCGTGCCGCCGTCGCCCGACCACCCCGCCTACGTCATGTTCACCTCGGGGACCACCAACAAGCCCAAGGGCGTGGTGATCACCCACCGCGGCATCCTCCAGCGGATGGCCGACGTCCAGGCGCACTACGGCCTGGGAGCGGGCGACCGGGTGCTGCAAAAGACGCCGTCGGGCTTCGACCCGTCCGTCGTCGAGGTCTTCCTGACCCTGGCCGCCGGAGCGACGCTCGTGATGGCCCGCCCCGGCGGCCACCGGGACCCCGCCTACCTGGCCAGGACCGTGCGCGCCGAGCGGATCACGATGATCCGGTTCGTCGCGTCGATGATCCCGCTGTTCCTGGACGAGTACCTGCGCCACGGCGCCGACGGGCCGCTGCGGCTGGTGGCGTCGGAGGGCGAGGGACTGCCGGTCGCGGTCGCGGACCGGTTTCGCGAGAGCCTGGACGTGGTGCTGTACAACGAGTACGGGCCGACCGAGGTGTCCGTCGGCGTCACGTGCCTGCCGTGCCGCGAGGTCGGGGGCAGCGGGCTCATGCCCATCGGCCGCCCCACTCCGGGTGCGGGGATCCGGGTGCTGGACGCGGAGTTGCGGCCGGTGCCGGCGGGTGAGGTCGGTGAGCTGTACCTGACCGGCGTCCAGCTCGCCCGCGGTTACCTCGGGCGGCCGGGGGAGACGTCGGTGCGGTTCGTCGCCGATCCCTTCGGGGCGCCCGGCGAGCGCATGTACCGCACCGGCGACCTGGGCCGGTTGCGGCCCGACGGCGACCTGGACTTCGCCGGGCGGACCGACGACCAGGTGAAGATCCGCGGCTTCCGGATCGAACCCGCCGAGGTGGCGGGCGTGGTCGCGGCGCACCCGCGGGTCGGGCAGGCGGCGGTGACCGTGCTGACGACCCCGGCGGGCGAGAAGTCGATGGTGGCGTACGCGGTGGCGGACGGACCGGCACCCACCGAGGCCGAGGTGCGCGAGCACTGCGCGTCGGTCCTGCCCGGTTACATGGTGCCTGGGGACGTGGTGTTCCTCGACGCGTTGCCGTTGACCCCCAACGGAAAGCTCGACCGGCGGGCTCTGCCCGCACCGGTCAGGGAACGCGTGGCTTCGGGTGGCCCGCCGCGGACTCCGGCGGAGGAAGCGGTCTGCGCGTTGTTCACCGAGGTCCTGGGTGTCTCGCCGATCGGCGTGGACGACGACTTCTTCGCGCTGGGCGGCCATTCGCTCGCGGCGGCGCGGCTGGTCGGCCGGTTGCGGGCGGTCGCGGGGATCGAGGTGCCCGCGCCGGCGGTGTTCGAGGCGTCCACGCCCGCGTTGCTGGCCTCGGTCATGGCGAAGGCCGGCGCTGCCCGGTCCGGTCCGGTGCCGGTGGCACAGCCCGAACGCCCGGCGCTCTCGGCCGCGCAACGGCGGATGTGGTTCGTGCAGCAGTCGGAACGCGGGCCTGCCTACAACGTTCCGATGGCGATGCGCCTGCGTGGCTCGCTGGACGTTCCCGCGCTGACCGAGGCACTGGCCGACGTCGTGGCGCGGCACGAGCCGTTGCGCACCATCTTTCCGACGTTCGAGGACGAGCCTTACCAGAAGGTTCTCGACGTTCCTTCGATCCGACTGTCCACAGCGGACGACCTGGTCTCGCGGCCGTTCGACCTGGAGACGGAGATCCCGATCCGGGCCGGTCTGCTCGTCGAAGGGGACGACGAGCACCTGCTGGTCCTGGTCGTCCACCACATTGCGGTGGACGGGTGGTCGATCACTCCGCTGTGGCGTGATCTCGCTCAGGCTTACGCGGCGCGGCTCGAAGGCCGCGCGCCGGACTGGGTCCCGTTGCCGGTGCGGTACCTGGACTTCACGAGCTGGCACCGCGACCTGCTGACTGCCGACGGCGACCTGCTGGCGTTCTGGACGGCGGAGCTCGCCGGCATGCCCGAGGAGATCGCGCTGCCCGCGGACCGCTCGGTCCGGACGGCCGGTGTCCGTGCGGCGGGCGAGGTCGCGATCAGCCTCGACGCGACGGTGCACGGCGCACTGGTGACGCTGGCCCGCGAGTCGAGGGCGACGTTGTTCATGGTGCTGCGCGCCGCGCTGGCCGGGCTGCTGTCCCGGCTCGGCGCGGGGGAGGACGTGCCGGTCGGCGGGATCGTGGCCGGCCGCGAGGACGAGTCGCTGGCCGACCTGGTCGGGTGTTTCGTCAACACCGTCGTGCTGCGCACCGACCTGTCCGGGCAGCCCACGTTCCGGGAGCTGCTGGCCAGGGTGCGGGAACAGGACGGTGCCGTGCACCTGCACGGCGAGCTGCCGTTCGACCGTCTGGTGGAGGAACTGCAACCGGCCCGTGCGCAGGGCCTGCACCCGTTGTGCCAGACGTTGCTGGTGCTCCAGCCGCCCGCGACCGTCCCCGACTTCCCCGGACTGTCGTGCGCGGACGTTCCGGTCGAAGTGGGCGCCGCCAAGGCGGACCTGGTGTTCGACTTCACCGAAGGCGACGGACTTCGCGCCACGCTCAAGTACGCCACCGACCTGTTCGACGCGGCCACGGCCCAGGCGATGGCCGGCCGGATGGTCCGCTTCCTCGAGGCCGTCGCGCAGGCGCCGGACACCCTCGTCGCGGACGTGGACCTGCTGCTGCCGGGCGAACGGGCGGTGGTCACCGCCGCACCCACGCGTGTTCCCGCCACCCTGCACGGGCTGATCTCGCAGATCGCCGCCCGCACACCGCACGCCACCGCCCTGATCTGCGGCCAGTCCACAGTGGACTACGAGGAGCTGGAAGGCCGGGCGAACCACCTGGCGCACCAGCTCGTCGCCGAAGGCGTCCGCCGGGGTGACGTGGTGGGCGTACGCCTGGAACGTGGCATCCCGCTCGTCGTGGCGATCCTGGCCGTGCTCAAGGCCGGAGCCGCCTACACCGTGCTCGACATCGCCTTCCCCGCCGCCCGGCTGGAAGCTGTGACCGCACTCGCCGGCGTTCGCACCGTCATCACGACCGTGCCGGACGGCACCGCGGCCACTCCACCCGAAGTAGCGGTGACGCCGGCCGACTCGGCGTGCGTGATGTTCACGTCGGGCTCGACGGGCAGGCCCAAGGGCGTGCTGACCTCCCACGGCGCGCTCACCGGGACGCTGACCGGCCAGGACTACGTCGAGTTCGGCGCGGACGAGGTGTGGTTGCAGTGCTCGCCCGTCTCGTGGGACGCGTTCGCGTTGGAACTGTTCGGTGCCTTGCTGTCCGGCGCGGCGTGCGTGCTGCAACCCGGCCAGTCGCCGGAGCCGGAACGGATCGCGGAGCTGATCGCCGCACACGGCATCACGACCGTGCACGTGTCCGCGAGCTTGTTGAACTACATGCTGGACGAGCACCCGGACGCGTTCGCCGGCGTGCGGCAGCTGATGACCGGCGGCGAGGCGGCGTCACCGGCGCACGTGCGGACGGCGTTGGAACGCCACCCGGATCTCCGCCTGGTCAACGGCTACTCGCCGGTCGAGAACACGATCTTCACGCTCTGCCACCGCATCACGGTCGAAGACACCGGGCGGCGAAGCGTCCCGGTCGGCCGGGTGCTGGCGGGCAAGCAGGTCCACGTGCTGGACCGGTGGCTGCGGCCGGTGCCGCCGGGAACGCCCGGTGAGCTGTACATGGCGGGCGACGGGCTGGCGCACGGGTATCTCGGGCAGGGCGCGGCGACGGCCCAGCGGTTCGTCGCGAACCCCTTCGGCGGTGGACGGATGTACCGCACGGGCGACCTGGCACGTCAGGACGCGGACGGCACCGTCGAGTTCCTGGGCCGTGCGGACGACCAGGTGAAGATCCGCGGTTTCCGGGTGGAGCCGGGCGAGGTGCGCGCGGTGCTGGCCGGGCACCCGGACGTGCGGCAGGTCGAGGTCGTGGTGCGGGAGGACCGGCCGGGCGACAAACGCCTCGTCGCGTACGTGGTCGGTGGTGCTCAAGGGCTTCGCGACCACGCCCGCGCACGGTTGCCCGAGCACCTGGTGCCGTCGGCGTTCGTGGTGCTGGACGCCCTGCCGCGCACCGACACCGGCAAGCTCGACCGGCGGGCGCTCCCGGCACCCGACGCGGTGGTCGTGAAGGGCCGTGCCCCGCGCACCGCGAACGAACGCGCGTTGTGCTCGCTGTTCGCTGAAGTCCTCGGCGTGCCGTCGGTGTCGATCGACGACGACTTCTTCCGGCTGGGCGGCCACTCGCTGCTGGTGATGCGGCTGCTCGGCCGGATCCGCCGGGAACTGCACGCCGAACTGTCCGTCGCCACCGTGTTCGACGGACCCACCGTGGCCGATCTGGCCGACCGACTCGTACTCGCGAAGAAGGCCAGACCCGCTCTGCGGGCGCGGGCCAGCCAAAAGGAGACGTTGTGAGCCCCCTGTCCTTCGCCCAGCGCCGGCTGTGGCTGCTGCACCGGCTCGACCCGGCGGGCGCGCTCTACAACGCCACCCACACCCTGCGGCTGCGCGGCCCGCTCGACGTGCCCGCGCTGGAGTCCGCCCTGGCCGACGTGGCCTTGCGGCACGAGACGTTGCGCACGGTGTTCCCGGACGTCGACGGCGAGCCGCACCAGCTGGTGCTGGACACCGTTCCGGTGCTCCGCAAGGAGTCCGGCGAAGCGGGCCTGTGGGACGCGATGACCGAGGCGTCCGGGTACGACTTCGACCTGGCGACCGAACATCCGTGGCGTCCCACGCTGTTCCGAGTGTCCGAACAGGACCACGTGCTGCTCTTCGTGATGCACCACATCGCCACGGACGGCTGGTCCTGGGGCCCGCTCACCCGCGACCTCTCCACCGCCTACGCCGCGCGGCTGGCGGGGGAGGCGCCGGACTGGGAGCCGTTGCCCGTCCAGTACGCCGACTACACGGTGTGGCAGCAGGAGGTTCTCGGCTCGGCCGACGACCCGGACAGCGAGATGGCCGGTCAGCTGGCCTACTGGCGCGACGCCCTCGCCGGACTGCCCGAGCAGCTCGTCCTGCCGACCGACCGCCCCCGTCCGGCCGCTGCGACCCATCGTGGCGCGGCGGTCGAGATCTCGGTCGACTCCGCTGTGCACCACCGGCTCTCGGACCTGGCCGCGGAGACCGGCTCGACGTTGTTCATGGTGCTGCAGGCCGGTTTGACGGCCTTGCTGTCGCGGCTGGGAGCCGGCCCGGACATCCCCGTGGGCACGGCGGTGGCCGGCCGTACCGACGAGGCGCTGGACGACCTGGTCGGGTTCTTCGTGAACACCCTCGTGCTGCGCACGGACCTGACCGGTGACCCGACTCTCCGCGAGCTGGTCGGCCGGGTCCGCGCGACGGACCTCGCCGCCTTCGCCCACCAGGACCTGCCGTTCGAACGGCTGGTGGAGGAGCTCAACCCGGAACGCTCGCGGTCGCGGCACCCGCTGTTCCAGACGATGCTCGTGCTGCAGAACGCTCCGGAGGACGCGCCGGAGTTCGCCGGCCTGACCGTCGAGACCGGGTCGGTCGAGCTGCACCCGGCCAAGTTCGACCTCACCGTCGACCTCGCCGAGACCGCGGACGGCGTGCGCGGCTGGCTCACCTACGCGCTGGACCTCTGGGACGAACCGTCGGCAACCCTGCTGGCACGCCGGTTCACGGCGTTGCTGGACACGTGGTCGTCGCAGCCGGACGTGCCCTTGTCGCGCGTCTCCACGCTGCTCGCCGAGGAACGGGTCGCGCTGGCGGAGTGGAACGCCACCGATGTCGCCTACCCGCGTGACCGGACGCTGGTGGAGTTGTTCGAGGCGCGGGTGGACGCGGACCCGGACTCCGTGGCGCTGGTGTTCGACGGCGTGGAGGTGCCGGCCGCGGAGCTGGACGCGCTGGCGAACCAGGTCGCGCACCGGCTGATCGCCCGCGGAGTCGGGCGCGGTGATCTCGTGGGTGTGCTGGTGCGGCGCTCGCCGGACTTCATGGCCGCGATCCTGGGGGCGTTGAAAGCCGGTGCGGCGTACGTGCCGCTCGACCCCGGGCACCCGGACGACCGGATCGCGTCCGTGGTGGGGCAGGCACGGCTGGA
This sequence comes from Lentzea californiensis, assembly GCF_024648825.1. Lineage (GTDB taxonomy): Bacteria > Actinomycetota > Actinomycetes > Mycobacteriales > Pseudonocardiaceae > Lentzea > Lentzea californiensis. The sequence goes on along the minus strand of NZ_JANBBE010000006.1, from coordinate 505,014 downwards.
CCTGGTGGTGACGGACGACCCGGACCGCGTTGCCTGTGCGGCGGTGCCGGCCGGACCGGGCGACGAGCCCACCACTCGACCCGCTGTGGAGATCACGGCGGACGACGTGGCGTGCGTGCTGTTCACGTCCGGCTCCTCGGGCGTGCCCAAGGGCGCGATGTCCTCCCACCGCGCCACTGTGAGGACCTTCTTCGGCCAGTCCTATGTGGACTTCGGTGGCTCCTGGCTGCAGTCCGCCCCGGTCTCCTGGGACGGGCTGACCCTGGAGATGTGGCCGCCCCTGCTGCACGGCGGGACCTGTGTGCTCGCCCCCGGTCAGGTTCCCGACCCGGCGGTGATCGCACGACTGGTCGTCCGGCACCGGATCACCACGCTCTGGATGTCGGCGGGGCTGTTCGCGGCCGTGCTGGACACCCACCCCGAGGTCTTCGACGTCGTCCGGCAGGTGATGACCGGCGGCGAGAGCCCGTCGGTCGCGCACCTCGCCCGTGTCGTGCGGGAGTTCCCGGACGTGCGGCTCGTGCACGGTTACGGGCCGGTCGAGAGCATGGTGTTCGCCACCACCCACCAGATCACCGAGGCCGACGGCCCGGTGCCGGTCGGCGGGCCGATCGCGAACACCTCCGTGCACCTGCTGGACGGCGACCTCAACGCCGTGCCGCCGGGCGTCGCGGCGGAGATCTACCTCGCCGGTGACGGGCTCGCGCACGGCTACCTGAACCGGGCCGGCACCACCGCCGAGAGGTTCGTGGCGCGGGCCGGCGGTCAGCGGATGTACCGCACGGGTGACGTCGGGCGGTGGCGTCCGGACGGGACCGTCGAGTTCGTGGGCCGCGCCGACGACCAGGTCAAGATCCGCGGCTACCGGGTCGAGCCCGGTGAGGTCGAGGCCGCGCTGCTGAGGCATCCCGGTGTCGAGCGGGCCGCGGTCGAGGTGCGTGCGGACGGGAGTACCGGCAAGCGGCTGGTCGCCTACGTCGTCGGCAGTGCCGACGGCCTCCGGGAGTACCTCGCGGAACGGTTGCCCGACTACATGGTGCCGGCGGCTGTGGTGGTGCTCGACGCCTTCCCGTTGACGCCCAACGGAAAGCTCGACCGGCGTGCGCTGCCCGAACCCGAGCGCGCCCAGACCGGGGGACGGGCGCCCCGGACCGCGCGGCAGGAGGTCCTCTGCGGGATCTTCGCGGACCTCCTCGGTGCGGACCGGGTCTCGCTGGACGACGACTTCTTCGCGCTGGGCGGGCATTCGCTGCTCGCGGCACGGCTGGTCGCCAAGGCGCGCACCGCGTTCGGCGTCGAGATGGCGTTGCGGGACGTGTTCGACCGGCCGACGCCGGCGGCGCTGGACGCGTTGCTCGACTCCCTCGGCACCGCGCGCCGGGCCGTGACGCCGATGCCGCGCCCGGAACGGATGCCGCTGTCCCACGCGCAGCGCAGGTTGTGGCTCCTCGAGGACGTCCACGGCCCGAGCGCCGCCTACAACGTCCCGATCGCTCTGCGCCTCACCGGATCGCTCGACCGTGATGCGTTGCGCGTCGCCCTGGTGGACCTCGTCGCACGCCACGAGCCGTTGCGCACGGTCTTCCCCGCGGCGGACGGTGAGCCGTACCAGGTCGTGCTGCCCGCCGAGGTCGACCTGATTCCGCTGGACCCGGCTGCGCTGGAGGACAGCGCCACCCGGCCGTTCGACGTGCGCACCGAACCGCCGCTGCGGGCGTACCTCGCCGCGGAGGCGCCCGACCGGCACGTGCTGTTGCTGGTCCTGCACCACATCGCTGCCGACGGCTGGTCCGTCGCGCCGCTGCTGCGCGACCTGTCCACCGCGTACACCGCACGTCGCAACAACTCGGCGCCGCAGTGGAAGGCCCTGCCCGTCGAGTACGCCGACCACGTGCTGTGGCAGCAGGAACAAGACTTCAACGAGCAACTGGGCCACTGGCGCACGGCGCTGGCCGGCCTCCCCGACGAGGCGAGCCCGCCCGCGGACCACCTGCGGCCCGCCTCACCCAGCCACCGCGGCGGCCTGGCGACGGCGCACGTCCACGCCGACGTGGCCGGGCTCGCGCGCTCCGGCCAGGCGACCCAGGCGATGGTCGTGCAGGCCGCGTTCGCCGCGCTGCTGTCCCGCCTCGGCGCGGGCACGGACGTCCCGGTGGGCGTACCCGTTGCCGGACGGGGCGACGAGGCGCTGGACGACCTGGTCGGGCTCTTCGTCAACACCGTGGTGCTGCGCAACGACGTCTCGGGCGACCCGACGTTCCGCGAACTCCTCGACCGGGTGCGGGAGACCGGCCTGGCCGGCTACGCGAACGCCGACGTGCCGTTCGACCGCGTCGTCGAGGAGCTGAACCCCGCGCGCACCCTGGCCAGGCACCCGCTGTTCCAGGTGATGGTCGTGCTGCAGAACAACGCGGAAGCCGAAGCCGAGTTCCCCGGTTGCGAGACCGAGCTCGTCGAGGTCGACCGCCACACGGCCAAGTTCGACCTCACGCTGACCCTGCACGAGACCGGCGACGGCCTGACCTGTCACCTGGAGTACGCGACCGACCTGTTCGAGGACCGCACCGCCACCGCGATCCTCGACCGTTACGTGCGGTTCCTCACCGCAGTGGCGGAGAACCCCGGCCTGCGACTGTCCGAAGTGGACCTGCTGACCCCGGCGGAGCGGCACACGATAGCCGTGGAGTGGAACGACACCGGCGTCGTCGAGTCCGGCGAGTGCCTGCACGAGATCTTCGCCCGCCACGCGCTGCGGACACCGGACGCGACCGCGTTGATCCACGAGAACGGCCGCACCACTTACGCCGAACTGGACGCGCGCGCCAACCGGCTCGCGCGGCACATCGACGCCGGCGCGGGCGTGCTCGTCGCGATCTGCCTGCCCAGGGGACCGGAACTGGTCGCGGCCGTGCTCGCCGTGCTCAAGCTCGGCGCGGCCTACCTGTTGCTCGACCCCGACCACCCGGCGGAACGGCTGGCCGCGCTCGTGCGTCAGGCAAACCCCGAGTTGACGGTCGTGGACCGCCAGGAACCCCTGCCCGGCCGGCTGGTCGACGTTCACGGCGCCTCCGGGCTGAGCGCCGAGCCGGTGCACCGCCGCGTGCGGCCGGACGCCGCGATGTGCGTGATGTTCACGTCGGGCTCGACCGGCAGGCCCAAGGGTGTGCTGACCTCGCACCGCGCGATCGTCGCCACCCTCACCGGCCAGGACTACGTCGCGTTCGGCGCGGACGAGGTGTGGCTGCAGTGCGCACCGGTCTCGTGGGACGCGTTCGCGCTCGAACTGTTCGGCGCGCTGCTTTCCGGCGCGGCCTGCGTGCTGCAGCCCGGTCAGTCACCGGAACCCGCGCGGATCGTCGAGCTGATCGCCGAACACGGCATCACGACCGTGCACCTGTCCGCGAGCCTGCTCAACTTCGTGCTGGACGAGTACCCGGCCGCGCTCCGGGGCGTGCGCCAGGTGATGACCGGCGGTGAGGCCGCGTCGAAGGCGCACGTGCGGACGTTGCTGGAACGCCACCCGGACGTCCGGCTGGTCAACGGCTACTCGCCGCTCGAGAACACCGTCTTCACCCTGTGCCACCGAATCCGGCTCGAAGACACCGCGCGCCGCAGCATCCCGGTCGGCCGCCCGCTGACGGGCAAGCAGGTCTACGTGCTGGACGAGCACCTGCGGCTGGTCCCGCCGGGCACCCCCGGTGAGCTCTACATGGCCGGCACCGGCCTGGCGCACGGCTACCTCGGCCAGGGGGCCGCGACCGCCGAGCGGTTCGTCGCCTGCCCGTTCGGTGGTCGCATGTACCGCACCGGTGACCTGGTGCGCCAGGACGCCGACGGCACGGTCGAGTTCCTGGGCCGCGCGGACGACCAGGTGAAGATCCGCGGGTTCCGGGTGGAACCGGCCGAGGTCGCGGCCGTGCTGAACGCCCACGAGGACGTCCGGCAGGCGGAGGTCGTGGTGCTCGAAGGGCCGCGGCTGGTGGCCTACGTCGTGGGCGCGGCCGACCCGGTCGTACTGCGCGGATTCGCCGCGGCCAGGCTGCCCGACCACCTGGTGCCGTCGGCGTTCGTGCTGCTCGGCGAGCTGCCCCGCACCGCCAACGGCAAGCTCGACCGCGCCGCCCTGCCCGTTCCCGACGTCACCGCGTCCACCGGAGACGCCGCCCGCACGCCGCGCCAGCAGATCCTCTGCGGCGTCTTCGCCGGCCTGCTGGACCTGCCCGAGGTGTCGCTGGACGACGACTTCTTCGCATTGGGCGGGCATTCGCTGCTGGCCGCCCGGCTGATCAGCAGGGTGCGCGTGGTGCTGGGCGTGGAGCTCGCGCTGCGGGAGGTCTTCCGCACGCCGACCGTGCGCGGTCTGGACGCCCGCGTCGACTCCCTCGCCGCGGCCAGGCCCTCCGTGCGCGCCGGCGAACGCCCCGACCGGCTTCCGCTGTCGGCCGCCCAGCGCCGGCTCTGGTTCCTGAACCGCATGCAGGGTCCGGGAACGACCTACCACGTGCCGCTCGCCCGTCGACTGCACGGACCACTCGACACCACAGCACTGCAGGCCGCGCTCGGCGACGTTCTCACACGGCACGAGGTGCTGCGCACGGTGTTCCCCGACCGCGACGGCGTACCCGAGCAGGTAGTCCTGCCCGACGCCGAGTGCGCGCTGGAGGTCATCAGGTGCGATGAGAACGAGCTGGACGCGCTGCTCGCAGCCGAGTCCGCGAGGCCGTTCGACCTCGCGTCCGACCTCCCGCTGCGGGCCATGCTGTTCCGGCTGTCCGAAGAGGACAACGTCCTGCTGGTGGTGATGCACCACATCGTGACCGACGGCTGGTCGTGGGGGCCTCTGCTGCGCGACCTCGGCGCCGCCTACGACGCCCGCTGCGCCGGTACCGAGCCGGACCTGCCACCGTTGGAGGTCCAGTACGCGGACTACGCGCTGTGGCAGCAAGATCTCGACACCAGCGCTCAGGTCGAGCACTGGCGGACGGCACTCGCCGGTCTGCCGGAGGAGATCACGCTGCCTGCCGACCGGCCGCGCCCGGAGACCCCGAGCCACCGCGGCGAGCAGCTGGCCGTGTCGCTCGACGCCGAGGCGCACCGCAGGCTGCTGGCGATCGCTCGCGAGTGCGACGCCACGCTGTTCATGGTCGTGCAGGCCGCGCTGGCGCTGATGCTGTCGAGGCTGGGCGCGGGCACGGACGTACCGCTGGGCACCGCGGTGGCCGGCCGCACCGACGAGGCGCTGGACGACCTGGTCGGGTTCTTCGTGAACACGCTGGTGCTGCGCACGGACCTCGCCGGTGACCCGACCTTCCGCGAGCTGGTCGGCCGGGTCCGGGAGACGGACCTGGCGGCGTACGCGAACCAGGACCTGCCGTTCGACCAGGTCGTCGAGGAGCTGAACCCGGTCCGCTCGCCCGCCAGGCACCCGCTGTTCCAGGTGTTCGTCACCGTCCAGCCCGCCGCGCCCGCCGCCGAACTGTCCGGAGTGGACGGCGAACCGGTCGAGATCGCGGTGACCGCGGCCAAGTTCGACCTCGCGCTGATGCTGGCCGAGACCGTGGACGAGGACGGTCCGGCGGGGATCACCGGCACGCTGGAGTACGCGGCGGACCTGTTCGAGCCCGCGACGGCCCGAGCGTTGATCGCGCGGTTCGAACGTGTCACGGCCGGGCTCGACCCGGACGCACGGGTCTCGCGGGTGGACGTGCTGTCCGCCGAGGAGCACGACCTGCTCGCGGGGTGGAACGACACCGCCGCCGACTATCCGCGCGACCGATCGCTGACAGACCTGTTCGAGGAGCAGGCGGAACTCCGCCCGGAGGCGGTGGCGCTGGTCTTCGGCGACGAACGGCTGACGTTCGCCGAGGTGGACGCGTGGGCCAACCAGGTGGCGCACAAGGTGCTCGAACACGGCGTGGTCCGGGGCGACCTGGTCGGCGTGCTGGTCGAGCGGTCGCCGGCGTTCGTCGTGGCGCTGCTGGGGGTGCTGAAGACCGGGGCGGCCTACGTGCCGCTCGACCCGACGCACCCGGTGGCGCGCATCGTGGACGAGGCACGGCTGGACCTGGTGGTCAGCCACCCGTCCGTCGCCGGCCTGCTGCCGGACCGCCTGGACGTCGTGCGGGTGGACGACGTGCGGGACGAATCCACTACGAGGCCGGGGTTCCAGGTCGGCGGGGACGACGTGGCGTGCGTGATGTTCACGTCCGGCTCGTCGGGTGTGCCGAAGGGCGTCGTCACGACGCACCGCGCGGCCGTGCGGATGTTCTTCGGCCAGCGTTTCGCCACCAGGGGCGGAGTCTGGCTGCAGGCGGCGCCCGTGGCGTGGGACGCGGCCGCGCTGGAACTGTGGCAGCCCCTGCTGCACGGCACGACCTGCGTGCTCGCACCGGGCCAGGTGCCCGATCCGGCGCTGATCGCCGAGCAGGTCGCACGGCACGGCGTCGACAGGTTGTGGCTGTCCGCGGGCCTGTTCGCGGCGCTGGTGGACACCCATCCCGAGGTGTTCGGTCAGGTCGACGAGGTCGTCACGGGCGGGGACGCCGCGTCGCCGGCCCACATCGCCCGTGTGCTGCGCGAGTACCCGGACGTGCGGCTGGTGAACGGGTACGGGCCGGTGGAGAGCATGGTCTTCGCGACCACGCACCAGATCACCGAGGTGACCGGGCCGGTGCCGATCGGTGCGCCGATCGCCCACACCACCGTGCACCTGCTCGACGGTGACCTCAACCCCGTGCCCCCCGGTGTTCCCGGTGAGATCTACGTCGGCGGCGACGGTCTGGCACTTGGATACCTGGACAAGCCCGGCGCGACCGCCGAACGGTTCGTCGCGTGTGCGGGCGGCCGCCTGTACCGGACCGGCGACCTCGCCCGGTGGCGCGCGGACGGCGTGATCGAGTTCCTCGGCCGCGCGGACCACCAGGTGAAGATCCGGGGTTTCCGGGTCGAGCCGGGGGAGGTCGAGGCGGCGCTGACCCGCCACGACCGCATCGCCCACGCGGTCGTGGTCGTGCGGGAGGAACCGGCGACCGGCAAGCGCCTCGTCGGCTACGTCGTGCCGGCGGCCGGGTGCCAGGTCACCGCCGAGGAGGCCCGCGAGCACGCCGGCGCGCTGCTCCCGGCGTTCATGGTGCCCGCGGCGGTGGTGGTGCTGGACGCGCTTCCGCTGACGCAGAACGGCAAGGTCGAGCGCCGGGCACTGCCCGCCCCGGTCGTGCAGGCCGGCGACGACGCACCGCGCAACGCCCGCCAGGAAGTGCTGTGCGGCCTCTTCGCGGACCTGCTGGGCACGCCGAAGGTCGGTCCGCGCGACGACTTCTTCGCACTCGGCGGGCACTCGCTGCTCGCCGCCCGGCTGGTGGCCCGGATCCGAGCCGCTTTCGACACCGAGATCGGACTGCGCGAGGTGTTCGACGCGCCGACCGTGGCCGCGCTGGAGGCACGTCTGGACACCGGCCGCCAAGCCAGGGAACGGCTCGTGCCAGCCGAACGGCCGGAGCTCGTGCCGCTTTCCTCGGCGCAGCAACGGTTGTGGACGGTCGAGCAGGTCCAGCAACCCGGCGCCGCCTACCACGTCCCGATCGCTCTGCGGCTGACCGGCGACCTCGACGTGACGGCACTCCGCGCGGCACTCGAGGACGTCGTGCACCGGCACGAGGCGTTGCGGACGGTGTTCCGCCAGCGCGACGGCGTGGTGCACCAGGAGGTTCTGCCGGCGGCGGTCGACTTCGCCGAGTCGCACGGCACCATCGAGGAGGAGGCCCGCAGGCCGTTCGACCTGACCGCGAGCCCGCTGCGCGTACGGCTGATCCGTGCCGGTGAACGCGACCACGTGCTGCTGATCGTCGTGCACCACATCGCGGCCGACGGCTGGTCGATGCGGCCGCTGCTGACCGGCCTCGCTGAGGCCTACACGGCCCGCGTCGACGGCAACGCTCCACAGTGGACGCCGCTGCCGGTCCAGTACGCGGACTACACGCTGTGGCAGCAACGGTTCCCGATCGACGACCAGCTCGCACACTGGCGGCAGGCCCTCGCCGGCCTGCCGGAGGAGGCGACGCTGCCGGCCGACCGGCCCCGTTCCGCCCGTCCCGCCCACCAGGGCGACGTCGTGCCGTTCAGTGTCGGCGCGGACGTGCACCAGAGTCTCACGGCGCTGGCACGGGCCGCCGGTGCGACGCCGTTCATGGTGCTGCGCGCCGCGTTCGCCGCCCTGCTGTCCCGGCTGGGCGCGGGCACGGACGTCCCGATCGGTACCCCGGTCGCGGGACGAGCGGACGAGGCACTGGACGACCTGGTCGGGTTCTTCGTCAACACACTCGTGCTGCGGACCGACCTGTCCGGCGACCCGACGTTCCTGGAACTGCTCAACCGGGTCCGCGAGCACGACCTGGCTGCCTACGACCACCAGGACCTGCCGTTCGAACGGCTGGTGGAGGAGCTGAACCCGGTCCGCACCACGGCCAGGCACCCGTTGTTCCAGGTGATGGTCGTGCTGCAGAACAACGCCGAGGGTGAGCTGACGCTGCCGGGCCTGCAGGTGGAGACGCTGCCCGCGGCGACCGGGGCGGCGAAGTTCGACCTCACCCTCGGCCTGCGGGAGGCGTTCGCGCAGGACGGCACTCCGGCCGGGCTGACCGGCGAGCTGGAGTACGCGACCGAGCTCTACGACCGCGAGACGGCCGAGGCCGTCGTGACCCGGCTGGCCCGGTTGCTCGAAGCCGTTGCCGAGAACCCCGCAGCGCCGATGTCCACAGTGGACGTGCTGGGTGCGGACGAACTGCGCGTCGTCACGGGGGAGTGGAACTCCTCCGGCGACAGCCCGCACCGGGACGCCACCCTGCCGGAACTGATGACCGGACGGCCGGACGCCGTGGCGTTGATCGACGATCTCGAGGCCGTCACGTACGCCGAGCTGCACGCTCGCGCGAACCGGCTCGCCAGGAGGCTGGCGGCGCAGGGCGCGGAAGCCGGGGACACGGTCGCGGTGTGCCTGCCGCGCGGCGTGGACCTGGTCGTCGCCATCCTCGCCGTGCTGAAGGCGGGTGCGGCCTACGTCCTGCTCGACCCCGACCACCCGGCCGACCGCCGGCAGGCGCTGCTCGACCAGGCCGGACCGGTGTTCGTGCTGGAGGACGTCGACGGCGGCCACTACCCGTCCGGCGACTTCACCCGCGTGATCACCGCGGACAGCCCGGCGTGCGTCATGTTCACCTCGGGCTCCACGGGACGTCCCAAGGGCGTCGTCGTGTCGCACCGGGCGCTCGTCACCACGCTGACCGGCCAGGACTACGTCGGCTTCGCGGAGGACGCGGTCTGGCTGCAGTGCTCGCCGGTGTCCTGGGACGCGTTCGCGCTGGAGCTGTTCGGCCCGTTGCTCTCCGGAGCCGCCTGCGTGCTGCAACCCGGCCAGACCCCGGAGCCGGCGCAGATCAAGCGCCTGACCGAGGAGCACGGCGTCACGACGCTGCACGTCTCGGCCAGCCTGCTCAACTTCCTCGTCGACGAGATGCCCGAGGTGTTCGACGGCGTCCGCGAGGTGATGACCGGCGGGGAACCCGCCTCCCTCCCGCACCTGCGCACCCTGCTCGACCGGCACCCGTTCCTGCGGGTCGTGAACGGCTACTCGCCGTTGGAGAACACCATCTTCACCCTCTGCCACGCGGTCGAGCCGCGGGACCTGGAACGGATCAGCGTGCCGGTCGGCCGCCCGGTGACGGGCAAGCGGGTGTTCGTGCTCGACCGCTGGCTGCGTCCGGTGCCGCCGGGCACCCCCGGTGAGCTGTACATGGCCGGTGACGGCCTCGCGCACGGGTACCTGGGCCAGACCCCCGCGACCGCGCAACGGTTCGTCGCCAACCCGTACGGCGCGCCCGGCGAGCGCATGTACCGCACCGGCGACCTGGTGCGCCAGGACCGCGAGGGCGTCGTGCACTTCCTCGGCCGCGCGGACGACCAGGTCAAGATCCGCGGCTTCCGGGTGGAGCCCGGCGAGGTGCGCGCGGTGCTCGCCCGTCATCCGGGCGTCCGGCAGGCCGAGGTCGTCGTCCGCGAGGACAGTCCCGGCGACAAGCGGCTCGTCGCGTACGTCGTCGGCCGTGCCGAAGGGGTGCGGGAGTTCGCCGCGAAGCACCTGCCCGACTACCTCGTGCCGGCCGCGGTCGTCGCGCTGGAGTCGTTGCCGCGCACGCCCAACGGGAAGCTCGACCGCGCCGCCCTGCCCGTTCCCGACGTGCGACGGGTCGCCGGCCGTGCGCCGCAGACCCCGCACGAGGAACTGCTCTGCGGCCTGTTCGCCGAGTTGTTGAACGCCCCCGAGGTGACCGTCGACGACGACTTCTTCGCGCTCGGCGGCCATTCGATCCTGGTGATGCGCCTGGTCAGTCGCGTCCGGTCGGTCTTCGGCGCGGAACTGGGCGTGCGGACCGTGTTCGAGAACCCGACGGTCGCGGGCCTGGCCGCCCACCTGCCGGCAGCCGCCCGTCCCGCCCCACGGCCCGTGCTGCGGGCCCGTCCGATGTCCAAGGAGACGTTGTGATCCCCCTGTCGTTCGCCCAGCAACGGCTGTGGTTCCTCGATCGGCACGAGGGAACCGGCGCCGCCTACAACATCCCGCTCGCACTGCGGCTGCACGGAGTGCTCGACAGAGAAGCACTCGAGCTCGCACTCACCGACGTGGTCGCGCGGCACGAGGCGTTGCGCACCACGTTCCCCAGCCGCGACGGCGAGCCGTACCAGGAGGTCCTGGACGACGCGAAGGTCGTGCTCGCCGTGCTCGAACCGGGCGACCCGGCCGTCGTGCTGGGCCGTGCGGCGCGGGAGGCGTTCGACCTGGCCGCCGACCCGCCGTTCCGGGCGCACCTGCTCGAGGAGGGGCCGCAGGACCACGTGCTGCTGCTGGTGATGCACCACATCGTCAGCGACGGCTGGTCGCTCGGACCACTGCTGCGCGACCTCACCGCCGCCTACACCGCGCGGCTGGAGGGCGAGGCACCGGACTGGGAGCCGTTGCCCGTCCAGTACGCCGACTACACGCTGTGGCAGCAGGACGTCCTCGGCTCGGCCGACGACCCGGGCAGCGTGCTCAGCGCCCAGCTGGCGCATTGGCGGGAGAAGCTGGCCGGTCTGCCCGAGGAGATCCCGCTGCCGGTCGACCGTCCGCGCGACGGCGACACCGGCACCGCGGGCTCCGCCGTGACCGCGCTGCTCGACGCCCGCACCGCGCGTGGACTGGCCGTGCTGGCGGAGGAGTCCGGCGCGACCCTGTTCATGGTCGCCCAGGCCGCCTTCGCCGCGTTGCTGGCGCGCAGCGGCTCCGGCGAGGACGTCCCGATCGGCACGGTCGTGACCGGCCGCGGCGAGGAGGCGCTGGAGGACCTGGTCGGGTTCTTCGTCAACACGCTGGTGCTGCGGGTGGACGTGTCCGGCGACCCGTCGTTCCGCGGGCTGCTGGCCAGGGTGCGCGAGGAGTCGCTGGACGCCTACGGGAACCAGGACCTGCCGTTCGACCGGCTGGTGGAGGAGCTGAACCCGGTGCGGGCACCGGGCAGGCACCCGCTGTTCCAGGTCATGGTGCTCGTGGACACGGACTCCGAGGGCGCCCTCGAACTGCCCGGCCTCAGCGCCGCGGTGGAGCCCTTCGGGGCGGGCTCGGCGAAGTTCGACCTCACCCTGTCGCTGCGCGAGGGACGGGACGGGGTGGCGTGCTCGCTGGAGTACCTCACCGGCCTCTTCGACGACGCGACCGCAGAGATGCTGCTGGAGCGGCTGGTCCGGTTGCTGGACCAGGCCGCGGCCGGCCCCGACCGGCCGTTGTGGGACCTGGAGGTGCTGTCCGCGGAGGAACGCGCCGCGGTGCTCGCCACCACGGAGACACCCGAACCCGCCGCCACCGTGCACGAGCTGTTCACACGTCAGGCCGCGCGCACCCCGCGGGCCGTGGCCTTGGTGTCGGACGACACCGAGATCACCTACGCGAGGCTGAACGCCGAGTCCGACAGCCTCGCGGGTTTCCTGGTTTCCCAGGGAATCCGGAGTGGGGACGTCGTGGGTGTCCACATCGGACGCGGCGTGGAGATGGCGACCGCGTTGCTTGCCATCCTCAAAGCGGGCGCGGCCTACATGATGCTCGACGTCGACTTCCCGCCCGCACGGCTGGCCTCGATGGTGGCGTCCCCGCCGGTGCGGCTCGTCCTGACCGACCGGCCGTTCGACGTGGACGTGCCCGTGGTCGCGCTCGACTACGTCCGGCCGATGCCCTTCACCGCACCGGAGACCGGTCCCGACGACCTGGCGTGCGTCATGTTCACTTCGGGCTCCACCGGTGCCGCGAAGGCCGCCGGCGCTCCGCATCGCGCCCTGACCGCCACGCTGGCCGGTCAGCGGTACGCGGGGTTCGGCCCCGGCGAGGTGTGGCTGCAGTGCGCCTCCGTGTCGTGGGACGCCTTCGCCACCCAGCTGTTCGGCCCGTTGCTGGCCGGCGGCACGTCGGTGCTGTACCCCGGCCAGCGGCCCGAGCCCGCGGTCATCGCGCGGCTCGTGGTGCGCCACGGCGTGACGGTGCTGGACGCGTCCGCCAGCCTGTTCAACCACCTCTGGGACACGAGCCCGGAGATCTTCACAGGGCTGCGCTGGGCGTTGACCGGCGGTGAGGCCGCCTCGGCCGGGCACGTGCGCGCGGTGCTGGCCGCCGTGCCGGGCATCGGCGTGGTCAACGGCTACGGACCCGTCGAGAGCATGGGTTTCACCACCTCGTTCACCGTGCCGCCAGGCTGGGACGGCACTGTGGTGCCGATCGGTTCCCCGTTGGCGGGCAAGACCGCGGTCGTGCTCGACCACCGGCTCTCGCCCGTGCCGACCGGTGCCGTGGGGGAGCTGTACGTCGGCGGAGAGGGCCTCGCGCACGGCTACCTCGGCCGGCCGGGACTGACCGCCGAACGGTTCGTCGCCTCGCCGTTCGCCACCGGGGCACGGCTGTACCGGACCGGTGACCTGGTCCGCCGCCGCGCCGACGGCACGCTGACCTACCTGGGCCGCGCCGACGACCAGGTGAAGATCCGCGGGTTCCGCGTCGAGCCAGCGGAGGTCGAGGCGGTGCTGACCACGCATCCGGACGTGACGGCCGCGGCCGTGGTGGCGCGCGAGGACGGGCCCGGCGGCAAACGGCTCGTCGCCTACGTGGTCGGCGACGCCGACCCGCGAGGCCTCCGGGAACACCTGGTGGAGCGGCTGCCCGAGCACATGGTGCCCGCCGCCTTCGTCACGCTCGACGCGTTCCCCCTGACGCCCAACGGAAAGCTGGACCGCCGCGCGTTGCCCGCGCCGTCGTACACCGTCGGCGGCAGCCAGCCGCGCACGCCCCGGCAGGAGATCCTGTGCGGGCTGTTCGCCAAGGTGCTGGGGCTCGAGGCGGTCGGTCTCGACGACGGGTTCTTCGACCTCGGCGGGCATTCGCTGCTCGCGGCCAGGTTGCTCGCCTCCATCCGCACGGTCTTCGGCGTCGAGCTGGGCATTCGCGTCCTGTTCCGCGACCCCACGCCTCGCGGTCTAGACGGTCACCTGGACAGCACGGCACCGGTGCGCACCGCGCCCCGCCCGGAACACCGGCCGGAACGGGTGCCGCTGTCGTCCGCCCAGCTGGGTGTGCGGCTCGCGATGGAGGTCGCCGACCACGCCTACACCGCGCCGCACGCCATGCGGCTGCACGGCGACCTGGACCTGGAGGCCCTGCGGACGGCGTTGCTCGACGTCGTCGAACGGCACGAGGCCCTGCGGACGGTGTTCCCCGAGGACGCCTCCGGGTGGCACCAGGTCGTGCTCCCGGCGGACGAGCTGGTGTTCGAGGTCGGGGACTGCGCCGAAGCCGAGTTGGAGGCCACGATGGCCGCGCTGGTGGCGCGCCCGTTCGACCTCGCCGCCGACATCCCGCTGCGAGTCCACGTGCTGCGCATCGGCGCACGTGACCACATGTTGTTGCTGGCGCTGCACCACATCGCCACGGACGGCTGGTCGACCGGCGTGCTGCTGCGCGACCTCGCCGAGGCGTACCGGGCTCGTGTCGCCGGCGTGGCACCGGACTGGAAGCCGTTGCCGATCCAGTACCCGGACCACAGCCTGCGGCAGGAGCTGTCCGCCGAGTCGCTCGAGTTCTGGGCCGAGACGCTGAACGGCGTCCCGGACGAGCTGCGGCTGCCCGTCGACCGCCCACGGCCGGTGGTGTCGGCCAACATCGGCGACGAGGTCCGCGCACAGGTCGACGCCGGCACGCAGCAGAAGCTCGCCGCGTTGGCACGGGCCAACAACGCCACGGTGTTCATGGCGCTGCACGCGGCCGTGGCGACGCTGCTGACCAAACTGGGCGCCGGCACGGACATCGTGCTCGGCACCGTGGTCGCCGGCCGCGGCCCCGAAGACCTGGACGACCTCGTCGGCCTTTTCGTGAACACGCTGGCGTTGCGCGTCGACCTGTCCGGTGACCCGGACTTCACCACGGTCCTGCAACGCGTCCGCGAGGCAGACCTGGCCGCGTACACGCATCAGGACGTGCCGTTCGACCGCGTCGTGGAGCGGGTCAACCCGGAGCGTTCCAGTGCCAGGCACCCCCTGTTCCAGGTGTCGCTCGCGTTGCAGGACGGGGTGGACGGCGTCGAGGACGACGCGCTCGGCCTGCCCGGCCTGGACGTGCGGACCGTCCGCACCACGACCGGCGGCGCGAAGCTCGACCTGTCCCTGGGCTTCGGGCAGAGCGAGGCCGGGCTGCAGGTGTGCCTGGAGTACGCCGTCGACCTGTGGGACCGCGCCAGCGCCGAGAAGCTGCTGGCCCGGCTGGTCGGTCTGGTCGAAACGCTCGTCACGGACCCGTCGGCGCCGCTGAGCCGGATCGAGGTGCTGACCGCGGCTGAAAGGGAAGCCGTTCTACGTCAGTGGAACGACACGGCGGTCGCTCACGACCTCGAGAAGCCCGTGCACGCGCAGATCGCCGATGTCGCGGCGCGCACTCCCGACGCACCCGCGGTCGTCGCGCACGACGGGATGCTCACCTACCGCGAGCTGGACGAACGGGCCAACCGGCTGGCGCACCACCTGATCGCGCTCGGCGCGCGCCGCGGCACCGTCGTCGGGGTGTGCACGGACCGGGACACGAGCAGCGTCGTGGCATTGCTGGCCGTGCTCAGGACAGGCGCGGCCTACCTGCCGGTCGACCCCACCTACCCGCCGGAGCGGCTGGTCTACATGCTGGCCGACGCGGGCGCGCCGGTCGTGGTGACGCAACGGGAGCTGGCGCACCTGGTCGCGTCCAGCGACGCGGCGAAGGTCGTTCTGGACGAGGAGGCCCCGGGGTGTCCGGCCACCGCGCCGGTGGTCGTGGGCGACCCGCGCGACGCCGCGTACGTGATCTACACGTCCGGCTCCACCGGCCGTCCCAAGGGAGTGGTGGTCGAGCACCGCGCGCTCGCCAACCAGACGGCCTGGCTGGTGCCCGCGCTCGGGCTCGTGCCGTCCGACCGCTCCAGCCACCTGTCCGCGCAGGGCTTCGACGCGGCGGTCGCGGAGATCTGGCCGACGCTCGTGTCCGGCGCCGCCCTGCACCTGCCGTCGCAGCAGGTGCTGGAGGACACCGAGGCGCTGGCCGAGTGGATCGCGGAGAGCGCGATCACGGTGTCGTCCCTGGCCACGCCGCGGCTGGAGGCCATGCTCGACGAACCTGCACTGGCCGCGTCCTCGGTGCGCGTCCTGCACACCGGAGGCGACGTGCTGCGCCGCCGCCCGCCCGCCGGCATGCCTTTCGAGCTGTACAACACCTACGGCCCAACGGAATGCACGGTCAACTCGACGTGCGGCCTGGTGCGGCCGGGCGTGGACGCGGACCTGCCGCCGATCGGCACACCGATCGACAACTACCTGGCGCTCGTGCTGGACGAGCACCTGCGGCCCGTCCTGCCGGGTGTGGTCGGCGAGCTGTACGTGGCGGGCGCGGGCCTCGCGCGTGGTTACCTGGGCAACCCCGGCCTGACCGCGACCCGGTTCGTGGCCTCGCCCACCGGCGGGCGGATGTACCGGACCGGCGACCTGGTGCGCTGGCTCCCGGACGGGCGGCTCGCGTTCCACGGCCGCGCCGACCAGCAGGTGCAGATCCGCGGCCTGCGCATCGAGACCGGCGAGGTCGAGGCCGCGTTGTGCGCCCTGCCGGAGGTCGCCCAGGCGGCCGTGGTCGTCCGCGAGGACCGGCTCGTCGCGTACCTCGTCGCGCCGGACGGGATCGACCCGGCGGCGGTGCGGCGCCGGCTCGCCGAGTTCCTGCCCCGGTACATGGTGCCCGAGGCGTTCGTCGTGCTGCCCGCCCTGCCGTTGACCCCCAACGAGAAGCTGGACCGGCGAGCCCTGCCCGCACCGGAGGTGGTGACGGCCGAGTTCCGCCCGCCCGCGACGGCACTGGAAGCGACTCTCTGCGCGTTGTTCGCCGAGGTGCTCGGCCGCGAGTCGGTCGGGCCGGACGACGGGTTCTTCGCCCTGGGCGGCCACTCGCTGCTGGCGGCCAAGCTCGTCTCCCGGATCAGGGCGGAACTGGGTGTGCGCCCCGAACTGCGCCTGCTGTTCGACGCCCCGACCCCGGCAGGCCTGGCCGAACGGCTCGGCAGCTCGGCCGCCGGTGATCCGCTGGGCGTGCTGATCCCGTTGCGGACCAAGGGAGACCTCGCGCCGTTGTTCTGCGTCCACCCCGGCGCCGGCATCAGCTGGGAGTACTACGGCCTGCTGCCGCACGTCGACCCGCGCCGCCCGGTGTACGCCCTGCAGGCGCGCGGCCTGACCGACCCGTCCGCGATGCCCGCCAGCCTAGCGGAGATGGCCGCCGACTACCTGGACCTGGTCCGCACCGTCTGGCCGGACGGCCCGTACCACCTGCTCGGCTGGTCGTTCGGCGCGGTCGTCGTGCACGAGATGGCGACCCTCCTGGCCCCGTCCGACATCGGCCTCCTGGCCCTGCTGGACGGCTACCCCGAAACCGAGGAGCACCCGCCGGTGTCACCGGACGACCCGGACCTGCTGACCCCGTTGCTGCTGTCCCTGGGCTACGAGCTCGACCAGCCCGTCCGCACCCGCGCCGAGTTCGACGCGGCGATCCGCGACCAGGCCGGTCCACTGGCCGGCTTCGCGGGGGCAGCGCTGCCCGAGGTGTTCGCGTCGAACGTCAACCTCCACAACCGCCACAAGCCCTCACTGCTGGCCGCGGGCGCGCACGTGTTCGAGGCCACCGAGGGCAAGTCCCCGTCCGATCCCACCCCGGCCTCGTGGCTGCCGCACTTCACCGGCCACGTCGAGGTCCACCGCGTGCACAGCACCCACGGCGGCCTGACCGCCCCGGAACCCCTGGCGTCCATCGGCGCCGTCCTGTCCACCCACCTCTCCAGCGAGGAGCCCCGCTCATGACCGCCGTCCTCAACACCACCCACGTCACCTCCGTCCACCGCTACTACGAGCTCGTCGACGCAGGCGACGTGACGGGCCTGGTGAACATGTTCAGCCCGGACGCCACCTACCGCCGCCCCGGCTACGCCCCGATGGTCGGCCACCAGGAGATGACCGCCTTCTACGGCGGCGCCCGCGTCATCCGCGAAGGCCGCCACACCGTCGACAAGGTCGTGGAGGGAGAGGACGAGGTCGCGGTCTACGGAACGTTCGCCGGCGTCCTGCACGACGGCAGGAACGTGGACCTCAGGTTCTCCGACTTCTTCGAGTTCACCGAGGACGGCCACTTCGCCCGCCGGGACACGTTCTTCTTCGCACCCCTGGTGTGACTGCAGCGGCCCGCCGACCAGTGGTGTGGCTTGGAAGGTTGCCGGGCGAATTCGCGGTCAGACGGGTGCATCGTGGTGCCCTGCTGAGCGTGAATTACCCAGCCGAGCTTCTGAGCCACACCACTGGCCTCACCGGCGGGCCGTCACAGGTCGGCCAGCGGCACGGGCCTGCCCAGCAGGAACCCCTGCGCCTGGTCGCACCCGAGCGTCCGCAATATCTCCAGCTGTTCCACCTGCTCCACCCCTTCGGCGATCACGGTCATGTCGACCGCGTGCGCCATGGCGATGATGCTGGTGACGATCGCCTCCGCCTCGTCGGACCGGCCCAGCCCCGTCGTGAAGGAACGGTCGATCTTGAGCGTGTCCAGCGGCAGGGTGAGCAGCTGCGCGAGGGACGAGTAGCCGGTGCCGAAGTCGTCGATCGCCAGCCGCACGCCCAGCTCGCGCAACGCCGCGAGGGTGCGGGCGGCCAGCGCCGGGTCGCGGGTCAGGGCGCTCTCGGTTATCTCCAGGCACAACGAGCTGGGGTCGAGCCCCGCCTCGTGGGTGGCGTGCCGGATCGCGGACACCAGCCACGGGTCGTCGAGCTGGCGGGCCGACAGGTTCACGGTCAGTTCCAGGCCCGGTGCCAGGTCGGCGATCTCGCGGGTGGCGGTGTGCATCATGTGCGCGCCCACGATGTTGATCAGGTCGCTCTCCTCGGCGAGCGTGATGAACTCCGCCGGGGAGATGAGGCCGTAGCGCGGGTGCGTCCAGCGCAGCAGGCCCTCGACGGCGGTGCGCTCGTCCGTGCGGAGGTCGACGATCGGCTGGTAGGCGACCCACAGCTGGTCGCTCAGCGGTGCCGTGCGGAGGTCCTGTTCCAGCTGCAGCCTGCGCTGGATGCGGTCGCGCAGCTCGACGTCGAAGAACGCGATGCGGCCCCGGCCCCTGGTCTTCGCGTGGTACATCGCCAGGTCGGCGTCGCGGAGCAGGTCGGCGCCGTTGCGCGGGTCTCCCGGCTCGGCCAGGACGATGCCCACGCTCGCGTCGACGTGCAGCCTGCGGCCGTCCACGAAGATCGGCCGGTTCAGCTCGGCGCGGACGTGGTCGGCGAGGGAGGTCGCCTCGTCCGGGCCGGCCACGCCGTAGGCGATGACGGTGAACTCGTCACCGCCGAGCCTGCCCACGACGTCGCCGCGGCGGGAGCTGCGGCTCAGCCTCGACCCGACGACCCGCAGCACCTCGTCACCGGCGCTGTGGCCGAGGGAGTCGTTGATGACCTTGAACTTGTCCAGGTCGATGAACAGCACCGCGGTGAGACCCGACCGGTGGGCCCTGGCGGCGGGACTGAGCCGGTTGATCGTCACCGTGCGGTTGCACAGGCCCGTCAACGCGTCGTGCGTCGCCTCGTGCTCCAGCTGGCTGTCGATCATGCGGCGTTCGGTGATGTCGGTGAAGGAGATGACCGTCGCCGAGGGCGTCATCCCGTCCTGGGTCAGCGCGCGGGCGCTCAGCGACAGCCAGACGTGGGTGCCGTCCGGCCGCAGCGCGCGCAGGATCCGGCCGTGCTGCGCCTTGCCGGTGGCCCGGGTGATGGCCGACGCGTACTGCTCCTGCGGGACCGGCTGCCCGGACTCGTCGTGCAGCTCGGCCAGTGACGCGGGCTGACCGATCACCTCCTGGGCGCGCACGCCGAGGATCCGCTCGGCCGCCGGGTTCACGGACTCGACGAGACCGGTGGCGCCGACCACCAGCACGCCCTCCTCGATGGCCGCGACCACTGAGGTGAAGTGGTGCTCGGCCCGCCTGCGCGCCGTCTCGTCCGCGCAGACCAGCACGTAGCCGTCGTCCATCCGGGCGACCGACACGCGCACCGCCAGCGCGCCACCGTCGGAACGCCGGTGCACCGCGTGCACGACGCCTCCCGCGTCCAGGACCTCCTCCGGGTCCAGCGGCGCACCCACCACCTCACCGATGGACTGCCCGATCGCCTCGGCGGCACGCCGGCCGTAGACGTTCTCCGCGCTGCGGTTCCAGCTCGTCACGACGCCGTCGGAGGTGGTCGCGATGAGCGCGTCGCTGACGTGCGCGGCGAGGGCGGCCTGGTAGCGCAGGGCCGCGGCGGCCGCCTTCTGCTCGGTGACGTCCCGCATGATCACCTGGAACGCCGGCCGGCCCTCCCAGGTCGTGCGCACCGAGACCGACTCGATGTCGGTGGTGCCGCCGTCGAACCGGACCAGCACGGCGTCGGCGGGGTCGCTCGTGGCGCCCGGCTCGGTCAGCTTCGAGATCCGCTGCATCATGTCCTGCTGCGAGTGCGGGTGCACGAAGTCGGTGATCGGGCGCCCGATCAGCTCGGACTCCGACCGCGCCCGCACGAACTGGACCGCCGCCGGGTTCGCGTACACCAGCAGGCCCGCCTCGTGCACCACGATCGCCTCGGGGGCGAGGTCCACGAGCAGCCGGTACCGGTCGGCCAGGTCCGCGAGCTCCTGCTGCTGGACGTGCCGCCTGGTCACGTCGGCGACCACGCCGACCAGGGCGCGGGCGGACTCGTGGGTCGAGACGCGGGCGCGGAACTGGAGCCAGCGCGTGCCGATCGAGGTCTCGAGGGGCTGTTCCAGCTCGAAGTCCTGCCAGGCCGCCGCCTTCGTGGCCACGTTCAGCGGGGCGGTCAGCTCGGCCAGCCGGGCGCGCACGGTGTCCTCGTCGGCGCCGGGCACGCCGATGACCGCGTCGAGGCCGGGCATCCAGCCGAGCTCGCCGGCGTCGAGGTCCAGCCACCACACGACGGCGGCCCCGACCGAGAGCGCGAGCTCGACCAGCAGTTCCTGGTCGAACCCGGCGTCACCGATCAGGCCGCTCACGTCTCGGCCCCCAGATCCGGGTGTTGGCACTGTGAAGTCCTACTACACACTCGACCAGAGCCGCATCCGCCTGGCGTGAACATGGTGAGCCGTTATATCCGGTCGGCGGGACCGCCCGATGATCAGGGTTCGGTTCTGACAGTCCACTGTGGACGGCCGGGTGGCATTTCGCAAGCCGGTTTACACCGTTATCCTTTCCCGAAGAGGTGTCGGCCCTCAGTCTGGGGGATCTGGATATGGTCGCGCGAAGCATGGGCATTTGTGGAATCGGCGTGGTCAGCGCGTACGGGTGGAACCGCCGGTCGCTCTGGGAGGGACTGATGAGCGGCAAACCCGCCGCGTCGATCGTCCCGGAACTGAACCGGTTCCCGGGCGACACCGTCTGGGCCGCGTACGTCGCGCAGGGCGGTGACCCGGTCGACGGGCCGAGCCGGTTCGCGCGTGCCATGCGAGCCGCCGCCAGGGAGGCGATCGACGACGCGGGCGCTCGCGGCTGGCGTCCCGGCCGGAGGGTCGGCCTGCTGCACGCGGTCGTGCTGGGCGAGGTCGACCTGTGGCGCGACTTCTACGTCACGCGCGGTGGCGAGTTACCCGTGCACGACTACTTGGCGTTGATGCCGTCCACACCGATGTCGACGTTCATGCAGGAATACGGTTTCCACGGTCCCGCCATGAACGTCTCGGCCATGTGCGCGTCCGGCAACGCCGGACTGATCACGGCGAAGGCGTGGCTGGACGCGGGAATCGTCGACGACGTCGTGTTCGTCGCGACAGATCTGTCGCTCACCCCGGAGAACGTCTCCCACTTCGTCCGGCTGGGAGTGGCCATCGTGGACGCGGAGCCGCTCGACGCGTGCCGCCCGTTCCAGGAGGGCAGCAGGGGCTTCGTGATGGGCGAGGCGTCGGTGGCGTTCGTCCTTTCGCGAAACGCGGTCAACCCCTACGCCCTCACCCTCGGTGGCGCGATGTCCCACGACGCGTACCACGTGACGTCGATCGACCCGCGGCTCGACCAGGTCACCGCCTGCTTCACCGACGCGCTCGACAACGCCGGGGTCAGCGCGGCCGACGTGCGCTACCTGAACGCGCACGGCCCGGGCACCGCGCAGTGCGACACCGCCGAAGCGGCGGTGCTGGACCAGCTCTTCGGCCCGGACACCGGCATCTACTCCGTGAAACCGCTGACCGGGCACTGCCAGGGCGCGGCGTCGGCGATCGAGGTCGCGGTGACGGCGATGGCCTACGACACGGGGACGATCCCGGCATCACCGGTCGTCGCACCGGCACATCCGCGGCTGCTGGACGGGCCGACGCCGTTGCGCGGCGGGCTCACGGTCAAGTCGTCGCTCGGCATGGGCGGCCACAACTCGGTGGTGGTGCTGGCGCCACCGGCCTAGCAATTGCATCGTCGTGCAATTGGTGTCGGTTCCGAGGGTGAGATCCCTACGGTCGTCTGATGTTGAAGCTGATGACGGCGGCACTCGCGGTGCTGGCGAGCGTGGTGGTCCCCGCGCAGAGCGCGGCGGCGGCCGAACGGTTCTGGGAGCTCCAGCTGAACCTGTGCAACAGCGGGATCGCCGGCTGCTACCAGCAGGGCCGTTCGGTCCCCGAGGCCGGTGACCTGATCGTCCGCCTGCGACCGGACCTCGTGACGCTGAACGAGATCTGCCGCAACGACCTGGCGGACCGCCTGGTGCCGTCGATGCTCACGGCCTGGCCGGGC
The DNA here is from genome assembly GCF_024648825.1 of Lentzea californiensis. GTDB lineage: Bacteria > Actinomycetota > Actinomycetes > Mycobacteriales > Pseudonocardiaceae > Lentzea > Lentzea californiensis. The sequence goes on along the minus strand of NZ_JANBBE010000006.1, from coordinate 482,647 downwards.
GACCGGATCCACCAGTTCTTCGCGCCCGCGCTGAGGAAGGACACCGGCACGCCGGTGAAGTGCACCAACGGCCAGGACTACGGCAACGCGGTGATCGGCCGCGTGCCGGCGGCGGCCTACCAGGGCGTGAAGACGTGGACCGGCAGGTACACGAGCCAGGACACCGGCAACGAGCAGCGGACCTACGCGTGCGTGTACGCGATCGGTCACCACCTGGGCTGCACGACGCACCTGTCGGCGTCCAGCGAACCGGTCGCGCTCGCCCAGTGCCGGTCCTTGCTGTTCGACGTGATCCCGCAGATCAGGGCCGCGGAGGGGTTCACCGGCCGGACGGTCGCCGGCGGCGACTTCAACCTGGAGTACGACACCTCCGACCCGGAGAACGCCCAGAACTGCGTCCCGCCCGGCCATGTCCGCAAGGGCGACGGCAGCGTGCAGCACGTCGTGTTCTCGAACGACCTCGCGTTCGTCAGCACGCAGGAGTACTCGATGCGCTACACCGACCACCCCGCGTTCCTGGTCCGCCTGACCAAGCCCTGAGGCTCGGTCAGGCGGGCGCCGTTCAGCAGGCGGGGAAGAACGCCCTGGTGCCGCCGGTGGCCTGCCGGTCGCTGAACCGGCAGCCGAACCGCGGGTCGTCCGTGCGGCGCACGTCGTCACCGGCCGGCCGCTTGCCCCGGTCCACCCACGTGGTCAGGTCGCGCCACGCGGTCCCGGCCTCGGCGGGGGAGAACTCGCAGTGGTCGACCGTGCGGATGGCGCGCTGCACCAGCAGGTGGGTGCGGCCGAAGCGGGCGGCGTCGTCGCGGTAGTCCTGCTCCATCGAGAACGGCACGAACAGGTCGCCGATCCCGTGCAGCGACACGACGGGAGCACTCGGCAGGCCCTGCACGGCAGGGATCTGCGTGAGCGCCCAGGTGTGACGAGCGACGGGGTTGGCGGCCCGGACCCGTTGCACGGCCGCGTCGACGTCCACCGGCGAGTTGGGCCGGTAGCGGGTGGTGAGGTTCGTGGCGATCTGCAGCGGGTTCTCCGCGAGGCTGGTGCTGGAGGAGTTGGTGACCAGCCCGAACAGGAAGTCCTTCCAGTAGGCGTAGGCCGCCTCGGTGCCGGGCCGGGCGCCGCCGGACAGGGTGGCGACGACGGCCTTGAACTGGTCGTCACGCCCGGCCAGCGCTTCCTTGATCTCGGGCACCACGACGGTCGCGTAGTCCGGCGGAAGGGGATAGGCCTTGATGCCGGTCAACGCCTGCGCGACGAGGTGGTAGCTCAGGAAGTAGTCGAACAGCTCGTGGTCGCCCAGCACCCCGCACATGGGCAACGCGCCCGTGTAGAACCCCGGGTACTGCTCCAGCGAACGGGCGATGACGTGCCCGCCCATGGACGCACCGGCCAGGAACACCTTCGAGGGCCGCTGCACCTTCCGCGCGAACAACGTGGCGAGCTCACGGGTCGTCGTGACACCGGCCCGGACGTCGTAGGCGTTGCTGTAGTAGGAGGACGCGGCCCACGCGTAGCCCTCGTCGAGCCAGCGCTGCCGTAGGCCGAACGGCGGAGCGTCGACGGTGAGGACCTTGCCGTCACCCCGATAGCCGTGCGCCCACATCGCGAGCCGGCCGTTCCAGCGCGGCGGCACCTCGATGACGTAGCCGGCGTGGCTGTGCACGCCCTGCAGGACCTTCGTCGGCTTGCCACCGACCAGTGCCGGGGCGAGAGGCGGGTTGACGATCGTGTAGCCGGGCAACGGCCGATCGCCACCGGTGGCCGCCGCGGGCTGCGCGACGACGGACACGAGGAGGAACGACAACGCGACGCTGAGCAGTCGTCTCATGCCCGGGACGCTACCTGCGGGCGGCCGTCGGCGACAGGAGTCCGTTCGGCTGCACGTGGCGACCTCGTGGAGGCGCCGGTCAAGGGAAAACTTGGCCGATATGTGCCACCCCGACCACCTTGTCGCAGGTGGGACGTCTCATTAGCGTCATTCCGGTAAGACCGAATTCCCTTCTGGCACAACGGTTGCCGGAGCCCCCCGGAGGACTCGATGGTGAGCTCGCCCGCGCGTGCGAACGCGCTGCTGTCCGTGCAGGGGCTGGTGAAGCGCTTTCCCGGTGTGACCGCGCTGGGAGGTGTGGACTTCGACGTCCGCGCGGGGGAGGTCCACTGCCTGCTCGGGCAGAACGGCGCCGGCAAGTCGACGCTGATCAAGGTGCTGTCCGGTGCGCACCGCCCCGACGAGGGCGAGATCCGCTGGCGGGGCGAGGTCGTGGAGTTCGGCGACCCGACGGCCGCGATGCGCAGCGGTGTGGCCGCCATCTACCAGGAGCTCGACCTCGTGGCCGGCTTGTCGGTGGCCGACAACGTGTTCCTCGGTCACGAACTGTCCACGGCGGGGTTCAGCCGGCGGGCAGAGGCGCGCCGCAGGACCCGCGCGCTGCTCGATCGCCTGGGACACAGGGACATCTCGCCCGACCGCGATGTCGGCCGGTTGTCCGTGGCGCACCAGCAGGTCGTCAGCATGGCGCGGGCGCTGTCGCTGGACGGGCAGCTGCTGATCATGGACGAGCCGTCGGCCGTGCTGGACCCGGACGAGGTGCGGGTCCTGTTCGGCGTCATCAGGGAGCTCACCGCCCAGGGGGTGGCGGTGATCTACATTTCGCACCGGCTGGCCGAGATCAGGGAGATCGGCGACCGGGTGACCGTCCTCAAGGACGGCCGCACGGTCGCGACGGGTCTGCCCGCCCGCGAGGTGAAGACCTCGGAGCTGATCTCGTTGATGACCGGGCGGGTGCTGGACAACGTGTACCCGCAGCGGTCACCTCTCGACCCGGCCGCACCCGAGGTGCTGGTGGTGCGCGGACTGGCCGACGGCGACCGCTTCGCCGGCGTGGACCTCACGGTCCGCGCCGGTGAGGTGGTCGGGCTCGCGGGTCTCGTGGGATCCGGCCGCTCGGAGATCCTGGAGACCGTCTACGGCGCGCGCAAGGCGGCCGAAGGCACCGTGGAGGTCGACGGCAGGCGCCTGCGACGAGGAAGCGTAGGCGCCGCCGTCCGCGCGGGGATGGGGTTGTGCCCCGAGGAGCGCAAGAGCCAGGGCCTGCTCCTCGATCAAGCCGTGTACCGCAACATCACCGTCTCCTCGATGTCGTCGTTCGCGAAGTTCGGGTTCCTGGACGACCGCGCCGAACGGGTCCGCTCGAGCCAGCTGACCGAGGCGCTGGACGTCCGGCCCGCCGGCGTCGACCGCCTGGTGCGCGGACTGTCCGGGGGCAACCAGCAGAAGGTCGTGCTCGCGCGGTGGTTGCTGCGGGAGTGCCGGGTGCTGCTGCTGGACGAACCCACCCGTGGCGTGGACGTGGGTGCGCGCAGCGAGATCTACGAACTCGTCCGTCAGCTGGCCGACTCCGGTGTCGCCGTGGTTGTCGTGTCCAGCGACGTCGAGGAGGTCCTGGGCCTGGCCGACCGGGTCCTGGTGGTGCGCGAGGGCCGGGTGGTCCACGACGGCCCGGCCGACGAGATCGACGAGTCCCGGGTCCTCGACCTGGTCATGGAAGGACAGCCAGCATGAGCGAGGACACCGCCGTGCCCACGCAGCAGAGAACACCGGTCGCGAAGGAGTCCGGCATCTCGGCGCTGCTCGGCTCCGCGGCCGGGCGCAACACCGGTCTCGTGGTCGCACTGGTCCTGTTGTGCGTCGGCGGTGTGGTCACCGCCGGCGACCGGTTCGCCGACGTCGACAACCTGCTCACCATCCTGCGGCTCGCGGCGGTGATCGGCGTCGTGAGCATCGGCATGACGTTCGTGATCACCGGCGGCGGCATCGACCTGTCTGTGGGCGCGATCGTCGCGCTCTCCTCGGTGTGGGCCACGACCCTTGCCACGCAGGGGATAGCGAACGACACGCACTGGATCGTCATGGTGTTCACCGCGTTGCTGGTGGGCGGCGCGTGCGGACTGGTCAACGGCGCGCTCATCGCCTACGGCCGGGTCGTGGCGTTCATCGCGACGCTGGCGAGCCTGGCCGCCGCCCGCGGTCTCGCCGAGATCCTCTCCAACCGCAAGACGCAGATCGTGAACGTGCCGGGCTTCGCCGCGTTCTTCGACGCGTCGGTGCTGGGGGTGCCGGTGCTCGTGGTGATCTTCGCACTCGTCGCCGTGGGCGGGTGGGTGCTGCTCAACCGCACCACGTTCGGGCGGCGGACGTTCGCCGTCGGCGGCAACCCGGAGGCGGCGCGCCTCGCCGGCATCAACGTGCGGCGCCACACCGTGATGCTCTACTCGCTGCTCGGCCTGTGCTGCGGGCTCGCCGCCGTCATGCTCATCGCCCGCACCACGACCGGCAGCGCGACCCACGGCGGTCTGTACGAACTCGACGCGATCGCCGCGGTCGTCATCGGCGGCACGCTGTTGTCCGGCGGGCGCGGCACGATCGCGGGCACCGTCTTCGGCGTCCTGATCTTCACCACGCTGTCGAACGTCTTCACGCTCAACAACCTCTCCATCTCCGCCCAGGCCGTCGCGAAGGGCGCGATCATCGTGGTCGCCGTCCTCCTCCAGCAGCGGCTCGCCCGACGCAGCGGCGCTTGAGGCCGCGACCACCACCGCCGCACTCCGAGGAGATAGAAACCCATGCAACACAAGAGAGTCGTCCGATTCGCCGCCGTGCTGACACTCGGCGTCGCGCTCACCGCGTGCACGGGCAACACCCCCGAGCCCCAGGGCGGCGGGAACCAGGGCGGCGGTGTGAAGGTCGCCAACGACGAGCCGGGCAAGAAGGTCGTCATCGGCTTCTCCGCACCGGCCGCCGACCACGGCTGGATGGCCGCGATCACCGACGCCGCCAAGAAGGAGGCCGGCAAGTACTCCGACGTCGAGCTGCGCGTCGTCGAGGGCACCAACGACCCCAACCTCCAGATCAGCCAGGTCGAGACGTTCATCAACGACAAGGTGGACGCGATCGTCCTGCTGCCGTTCGACGGCGCGGCGCTCACCCCGGTCGCGCTGAAGGCCATGAAGGCCGGCATCACCGTGATCAACGTCGACCGCCAGTTCGACAGCCCGTTCGCCGCGCGGTCCACCGTGCTCGGCGACAACTACGGCATGGGCGTGTCCGCCGGCACGTACGTCTGCGAGCGGCTCAAGGACAAGCCGGGCTCCGTGGTCGCGGAGATCGCCGGCATCGACTCGCTGCCGCTGACGCAGGACCGCAGCAAGGGCTTCGCCGAGGCGCTCGCGGGCTGCGGGCTGAAGGTCGGCAACCGCGTCGCCGCCGAGTTCACCGTGGAGAGCGGTGAGCGGGCCGCCGCGAACCTGCTGCAGGCCGCACCCAAGATCGACGCCCTGTGGAACCACGACGACGACCAGGGTGTCGGCGTCACCGCCGCCATCAAGAACTCCGGCCGCAGCGAGTTCTTCATGGTCGGCGGCGCGGGTTCGGCCAACGTGATGCGCGAGATCAAGGCGGACAACGGCCCGCACAAGGCGACCGTGATCTACCCGTCCACCCAGGGTGCCGACGGCATCCGGCTCGCGCGGCTGGCCGTGCAGGGCAAGGCCCTCGGCGACCTGGTCGAGGTGGAGGTCCCCCGGCAGGTCCAGCTCTACGCACCGGTCGTCACCAAGGACAACGTCGACCGCTACCTGCCGACCGCCTTCGAGTCCTGAGAAACCGAGAGGACCGCATTGTGACGACGCCGGAGCTGGGCATCGCGATGATCGGCCACGCCTTCATGGGAGCCGCGCACTCCCAGGCGTGGCGGGTCGCGCCGCGCTTCTTCGACCTGCCGCTGCGACCGGTGATGTCCGTGCTCTGCGGCCGCGACGCCGAGCGCACCGCGGCCGCCGCCGAACGCCTGGGCTGGGCGGAGGCCGTGACCGACTGGAAGTCCGTGCTGGACCGCGACGACGTGCACGTGGTGGACATCTGCACGCCGGGTGACACGCACGCCGAAATCGCGGTCGCCGCCCTGGAGGCGGGCAAGCACGTGCTGTGCGAGAAGCCGATGGCCAACAGCGTCGCCGAGGCCGTCGCCATGGCCGAGGCCGCCGGACGCGCCGCGCAGCGCGGGGTGCGGGCCATGGTCGGGTTCAGCTACCGGCGGGTGCCCGCGCTGGGCCTGGCCCGTGAGCTGGTCGCCCAGGGCAGGCTGGGGCGCATCCACCACGTGCGCGCCCAGTACCTGCAGGACTGGATCGTCGACCCGGCCGCACCGCTGTCCTGGCGGCTGGACAAGGAGAAGGCGGGCTCCGGCGCGCTGGGCGACATCGGCGCGCACATCGTCGACGCCACCCAGTTCGTCCTCGGCGACACCATCAGCGAGGTGATGGGGACGCTGGTGACGTTCGTGCCGGAGCGTCCCCTGGCCGCCGCGCACTCCGGTCTGTCCGGTACCGCCGCGACCGGGCAGACCGGCCCCGTCACCGTGGACGACGCCGCGTTGTTCCTGGCGCGCTTCACCGGCGGCGCGCTCGGCTCGTTCGAGGCCACGCGCTTCGCCAACGGCCGCAAGAACGCGCTGCGCATCGAGATCAACGGCTCGAAGGGCAGCCTGGCGTTCGACTTCGAGGACATGAACGTGCTGCAGTTCTTCGACGGCACGGAGGACTCCGCCGTCGCGGGGTTCCGCCGGATCATGGTCACCGAGCCGGAGCACCCGTACGTGGGTGCCTGGTGGCCCGCCGGGCACGGCCTGGGCTACGAGCACGCGTTCACCCACCAGGCCGTCGACCTCGTGCGGGCGGTGGCCGCGGGCACCGACCCCACGCCGACGTTCGACGACGGACTGCGGGTGCAGCGCGTCCTCGCCGCCGTCGAGGCGAGCGCTGATTCCCGCACGTGGCAGCAGGTTTGAGGGGGAGACCGGAAATGGCACGTCCGATCACGCTGTTCACCGGCCAGTGGGCCGACCTGCCGTTCGAGGAGGTCTGCCGGCTGGCCTCGGGCTGGGGCTACGACGGCCTGGAGATCGCCTGCTGGGGCGACCACCTCGACCCGTGGCGGGCCGCGGAGGACGACGACTACGTCGCGGACCGGCTCGCGATCCTCGCCGAGCACGACCTGAAGGTGTGGACGATCTCCAACCACCTCACCGGTCAGGCCGTGTGCGACGATCCGATCGACGAGCGGCACCAGGGCATCCTGTCCGCCCGCAACTGGGGCGACGGGAACCCCGAGGGGGTGCGGCAGCGGGCGGCGGAGGAGATGAAGGCGACCGCGCGGGCCGCGGCCAGGCTCGGCGTCGACACCGTCGTGGGGTTCACCGGCTCGTCGATCTGGAAGACCGTCGCGATGTTCCCGCCGGCCCCCGCCTCGATGATCGACGCGGGCTACCAGGACTTCGCCGACCGCTGGAACCCGATCCTGGACGTGTTCGAGGAGGTGGGCGTGCGGTTCGCGCACGAGGTCCACCCGTCCGAGATCGCCTACGACTACTGGACGACCGTCCGGGCGCTCGAGGCGATCGGGCACCGGCCCGCGTTCGGCCTCAACTGGGACCCGTCGCACTTCGTCTGGCAGGACCTCGACCCCGTCGGGTTCCTGTGGGACTTCCGCGACCGGATCTACCACGTCGACTGCAAGGACGCCCGGCGCCAGGTCGGCAACGGGCGCAACGGCCGGATGGGCTCGCACCTGGCGTGGGGAGACCCGCGGCGCGGCTGGGACTTCGTCTCCACCGGACGCGGTGACGTGCCGTGGGAGCAATCGTTCCGGATGCTCAACACCATCGGCTACTCCGGCCCGATCAGCGTCGAGTGGGAGGACGCGGGGATGGACCGGCTCACCGGTGCCCCCGAAGCGCTGGAGTTCATCCGCCGCAACGCCTTCGACCCGCCGTCGGCCTCGTTCGACGCCGCGTTCAGCTCCGGCGGGTGACGACCGCGAACCACCTTTCCGTGCCGATGTGACAATTGTTCGATGGAGAGCACCTTGGGTGTCGAGGCGGGTTCGCCGGCCGCAGTGCTGCGCATGCTGATGGACGGCAGCCCGCGCACCCGGGCGGAGATCGTGGCCGCGACCGGTCTCGCCCGTTCCACCGTGCGCGCCAGGCTGGACCTGCTGGTGGCCGCCGGCCTGGTGACCGGCAGCGGCACGGGGGAGTCGACCGGCGGCCGCCCGGCCGGCAGGTTCGGCTTCAACCCGTCCGCCCACCTCGTGCTCGCCGCCGAGGTGGGCGCCACCCACGCCACCGTGGCCATCTCCGACCTGGCCTGCCGGCTGCTGGCCGTCGAGCAGGTGGACCTCGACGTGGCCGACGGCCCGGCGGCGATACTCCCGCTCCTCGTCACGACCTGGCGCTCGTTGCTGCGGACCGCCGGCCCCGCGGAGATCGCGGGCGTCGGCATCGGCCTCCCGGGCCCGGTCGAGCACTCCAGCGGCCGCCCGAACAACCCGCCGATCATGCCGGGCTGGGACGGCTTCGACGTCCCCGCGGCGATCGCGGCGGAGTTCGACGTGCCCGTCCTGGTCGACAACGAGGTCAACCTCATGGCCCTGGGCGAGCACACCGCCTCGCACCCGGACGTGCGGCACATGATCGTGGTGAAGGCGGCGACCGGCATCGGCGCGGGCCTGATCAGCAACGGCGTCCTGCACCGGGGCGCGGCGGGCGCCGCGGGCGACCTCGGCCACATCAGGGTGCCCCAGGGCGGCGAGGCGCTCTGCCGCTGCGGCAACACCGACTGCCTGGAAGCGGTCGCCGCCGGCCCCGCGCTGGCCGCGAAGCTGCGCGACCTAGGCCACCCCGCCGACTCGACCGCCGACGTGGTCGGCCTCGTGAGGGCCGGCAACCTGGAGGCGGGCCGCGTCGTGCGGCAGGCGGGCAGGGACATCGGCGAGGTGCTCGCCGGCTGCGTGAGCATGTTCAACCCGTCGCTCGTGGTCATCGGCGGCCTGCTCGCGGAGGCGGGCGAGATGCTGCTGGCGGGCGTGCGCGAGTCCATCTACCGCCGCTCGCTCCCGCTGGCCACGGAAAACCTCCGCATCGTCGCCTCGGGCGCCGGTGTGACCGCCGGTGCGCTGGGCGCGGCGGCGATGGTGGTGCGGCACGTGCTGTCGCCGGAGGTGCTGGACGCGCGCCTGGGCGAGGTCGCCGCCGGTGCCGCCGCGCCTGAGGTGCAGCTCTCTTCCAGCGCCACGTAGGCGCCGTCGTCCGAGTCCCGCCCCGACGGCTGCGGCCGGGGGTTCCGAGATGGCGACCTGGACGTGTCCTTCATCAGTCGTCCGTCTGCCGGTAGAGCGGCAGCGATCACGCATGCCCTGGTAATGGCGGCGTTCAGCCTGAAGATAGCTGTGATTTGACAGCAAAGTGCCGACTTTTGATTGACGGCCGCCAATAGTCCGGCATACAGTCGCCCTATGACTGTGACCCGCGTAACACCGGGGGTGGTCACCCACCTGTCCGTGGGCCAGGAGCCCACGATGGCGACTCAGCGCCTGCTGCGGCTCATGCGCACCGGCGCGACCGACCGTGCGATCGCCCGCGAGCTGGACGTCAGCCTCCGCACCCTGAACCGGCGCATCGCGCGCCTGCAGTCGATGCTCGGCGTGCAGTCGAGGTTCCAGCTCGGCGTGCTCGCCGCCGAGCTGGACTGGCTCGCGGTGCCCCCGAGGGCTCAAGCCGTGGGGGAATGAACGACGGCTCCCGTGCGGGAGCCGTCGTGTGGTGTGACCGGTCGTGTGGTGTGACTAGATGCCGCAGCTCGGTGCGGACCAGAAGCGGCTGGACTTGTGCGCGACGTGCACGTGGTCGTTGTGGCCGCTGTAGCCCGGGCCGAGGATCTCGTTGAAGCCGTGGTTGCGGGCCTGCTTCGCCAGTGCGCAGAAGCCCTGCGGCCCGGCGCCCAGGTCGACGGCGTCGCCGTAGAGGTGGCGGCTTCCGGACGCGCCGCCGACGGCGTTGTTGCACGAGACGCTGCGGAAGCCGCCGTTGACGTCGATCGGCCTGTCTCCCATGGCGTGCCGCATCGCCTGCAGCTTCCACATGGACACCAGGGCGTTGGCGCGTGCGGTCGCCGCCGAGACGTTGCCGCCCGACCAGTCGGAGTTGCAGTTGTTCAGCTCGTCGTAGGAGAAGTTGATCGGCGTGCAGTCGTTGTCCTGCAACGCGTAGAGCTTCGCGAACGTCGCCGGCCCGGCGATGCCGTCCGCGCCGAGGCCGTAGGCCTGCTGGAACCGGGTCACGGCCGCCTTGGTGCCGGGGCCGAACTGCCCGTCGAGGCCCAGCACGCCGCCGTAACCGGGGTAGCCGGCGACCCGGATCTGCAGCTGGCGCACGTCCTCGCCCGACGCCCCCTCCGACAGGGTGCGGCCCCAGGTGTAGCAGGCGTCGGCGGCCGAGATGGGATCCGCCTGTGCTGCTGCGGCGGGGGTGACGACCACGGCGGAGAGCAGGGCGAGGATTGGTAAGAGGAAACGGAGTTTCATGACAAGCGGCACCTTTCGATCACAGGGAGGTGCAGCGTGTCGAGGATCGGCCGGGTCTGTCAATGAGCCACCAAATGAACTTCGAGTGTGGCGAGGAGAAACCACCCGAACGGCCGCCACGGTGAACGCCGCGATCGTCCACAAAGGACTTCAGTCGCTCCCGAGCGCGATCTGCAGCAGATCGCCCAGCTGGTCGAGCTGTGCGGGCGACAGTGCGCTGAACGACGACTCGACGACGCCGTCGGCCAGGGCCTGCCCCTCGGCCCGCAGCCGGGCGCCCTCCTCGGTGAGGCGGTGGCGCACGGCCCGGCCCGGACCCGGAACCCGTTCGATCAGCCCGCGTTCGGCCATGCGCACCGCCAGCGAGCCGAAGGACTGGTCGGTCTGGAACGTCAGCACCGCGAGGTCGTGCAGCGAGGCGTCGGGCCGCCGGTGCAGGTGGCGCAGGGTGTCCCACTGCGCCAGGGACAGTCCGAGGGGCGCCAGCGCCTGGGTCAGTGAGCGGTGGTGGCGGTGCTGCAGGCGCTTCACGGCGAGCGCGACGTCGGCTGGGCGGTGCTTCACGTCGCTCAGCTTAACCAACCTTGCTTATATAAGTATCCTTATCTAAGGTTGCTTATATGACTCAGACGTACCTGCTCCTGCACGGCGGGGGCGGCGCCCCCACGATGACCGCGTTCGCCGCGCTGCTGGCCGAACGCGCGCAAGCCGAAGTCCTCGCGCCCACCCATCCCGGGTTCGGCGGCACCCCCAGGCCGGTCGAGCTGACCGGCGTCCGCGAGCTGGCGCGGTACTACGTCGCGATGCTGGACGGGCGGGACCTGACGGACGTCGTGGTGGTCGGCAACTCGTTCGGCGGCTGGCTGGCCGCCGAGATCGCGCTGTGCGGGAGCCCGCGCGTCAGCGGTGCGGTGATCGTCAACGGGATCGGCGCCATGGTCGACGGCCACCCCATGACCGACGTCAGCGGCCTGAGCGCCGCCGAGATCCGCTCGTTCTCGTTCCACGACCCGTCCAGGCTGCCCGCCCTGCCCGCGGGCGGCGCGGGGCCGAGCCCGGACGTGCGGGCGCTCATCGGTTACGCCGGACCGTCCATGTCGGATCCGTCGCTGCTCGGCCGGCTCGGCGACGTGAAGATCCCCGTCCACGTGCTGTGGGGCGAGAGCGACCGCATCGTCGATCCCGCCTACGGCAAGGCCTTCGCGGCCGCGATCCCGTCGGCGACGTTCACCCTGCTTCCCCGCACCGGCCACCTGCCGCAGGTCGAGACGCCCGAGGAACTGCTCGCCGCGTTGACGTCCGTCCTGGCCTAACCCGGCCGGTGCCCGTCGAGGAACCGGCGCACGACGGCCTCGGGATCGGCGGGCGCCTGCGTGGCCCGCTGGTCCACGCGCCGCGCGATGGACCGCATCATCACCGGCCCGACCAGCGCGAAGAACGTGTGCCGCGGCGGCTCGACGACGAGGGCGCCCCGTCGCTGGTGGTGCAGGATGACGGCGTCCACCCGCTCCAGCAGCCTCTCCGGTTCGGTGAGGACCGCGGCCACCTCCGGGCTGAACTTCGCCTCCCGCATCAGGGTGAGCACGACGCCGCCGCGCGTCTCGTAGAGCCGGGAGTAGTAGCTCACGATCGTGATCAGGTCGGCGGCCACGTCGTCGCCCGGTGCGTCGAGGTCGAGCGCGAAGCCGGTGAAGTTGCTGCGCACCGCCTGCCGCAGCAGGTTCTGCTTCGAGGTGAACCGGCGGAACAGCGTCGCCTCGTTAATCCCGGCGGCGTCGGCGATCGCGCGGGTGGTCGCCCGTTCGTACCCCTGCTCGGCGATCACCCCCAGCGCCGCGTCGAACACCGTCTCGTCGGTCACCCGGCCGGCCACGCACCCTCCTCGATATATGCAAGTGAGCACTTGCATCAGGGTGACCGGATGGCTACCTTGTTTGCAAGTGACCGCTTGCAATTAATCCTATCGAAGGACAGGGCTCATGGCCGACACCAGCTTCCCGGCTCGCTCCTCAGTTCTCGCGCCCAGCGCCGGAGAGGTCGTCGTCGGCCTCCTGGGGTCCGCCGCGGTCTCGATCGCGGTCAACGCCCTGATCGCCCTGGTCGCGGGCAACTTCATCCCCGCGGGCACCGAACGCGTGGGCCTGGCCTTCGCGGAGTACGCGCCGGCCACGGTGATCGGCGTCCTGCTCGGCACGCTCGGCTGGTACCTCGTGCGCCGCTCCGCCCGTGACCCGAGGCGCGTGCTGCGCGTCCTCGTACCCGTTGTCGTCGTGCTCTCGTGGATCCCGGACCTGGGCATCCTCGCGGGAGGTGCCACGGTGGCGAACTCGGTCGCGCTGATCGCGATGCACACCGTCGTCGCCGCCGCCACGGTGCCCGTGCTGGCGCGCGTCCTGCCGCTCCCCGTCCGGTGAGGCCTGCTCGGCGTCCGAACGTCTGAGCGCCTCCTCCGCGAATCAGGCGGCTCGCGGATTTGTAGGCTGCTGTCCGGTGGAACGCGCGGCGGCCGGCGCGCGTCGACTCGAACGGACGCGACGCTCGGGACAACGAGGACCATGACGGAAGAGACGTTCGGGCCGTACCGGATCGAGCAGCTGCTCGGTCGCGGCGGGATGGGCGAGGTGCACCGGGCCTACGACACGGTGCACGACAGGTTCGTGGCGCTCAAGAGGCTGTCGCCCGGCTACCACGACGACGAGGACTTCCGCGCCCGCTTCCGCCGCGAGGCGCAGATCGTCGCCCGCCTGCGCGAGCCGCACGTCATCCCCATCCACGCCTACGGCGAGATCGACGACCGCCTCTACCTCGACATGCGGCTGGTGGAGGGCGCCGACCTGTCGGACGTGATCCGCGAGGGCACCGTCGAGCCGGCACGGGCCGTGCGCATCGTCGACCAGGTGGCGAGCGCCCTGGACGCCGCCCACGCCGACGGACTCGTGCACCGCGACGTGAAGCCGTCGAACGTCCTCGTGACCTCCGGCGACTTCGTGTACCTGGTCGACTTCGGCATCGCCCGCAGCGTCTCACCGGCCGCGACGAGCCTGACCGCGTCCGGCTCCGTGGTCGGCACCCTCGACTACATGGCCCCGGAACGCTTCGAGAGCAGCCCGGTGGACGGCCGCGCGGACGTGTACGCCCTCGCGTGCGTCCTGTTCGCGTGCCTGACGAACCGCCGCCCGTTCAGCGCCGACGGCACCGCCGCCCAGATCTGGGCGCACCTGAACGAGGCGCCGCCCAAGGCGTCCCCGCTGAACCCGGCGGTTCCGGCGGCGCTGGACGACGTCATCGCGAAGGGCATGGCGAAGAACCCGGCCGACCGCTACACCACGGCGGGCGCGTTCGCGCGGGCGGCAGCCGAGGCACTCGCCAGTTCCGGACCTGTCGGGACTCCGCCTTCGGGACAATCCGGACTGGTCGCCGGCACGACTCCATCCGCGGGGCAGTTCGGGCTGGCCGGCACGACTCCGCTTGCAGGGCTTGCGGGGCCCGCTCGCGCACCCGGTGCCGCCACCCCGTCCGGAGGGTTCGCCACTCCCGCGGGACAGCCCGGCCCCTCCGCCCCTCCGACCCCACCAGGTGGGCACGCCGGACCCCCGGCCGGCTGGCCACGGCCCGTCGCGCCGGTTCCGCAGGGCCGTCCCCAGTTCCCCCAGCAGCCCACACCCCAGCCCTGGGCTCCGGCCCAGCACGTCGCGACCGGCCCTCAGCAGGTCGTGAACCCACCGCCGTACCCGCCGGCGCGCGTCCGGCCCCGCCCTGCCCAGCGGATCGCCATCGCCGGCGTCGTCCTCGCGGTCGCGGTGGCGTTCGTCACGACCATGGTGATCTGGGGTAACAGCGACAAGACCCGAGGGTCCGCCAAGTTCAGCAGCACCCCGGCCACCGCGACCACGACGACGACCACCACCACGACCACGAGCGCCACCCGGACGCGGACGCCGCAGGACGACGCGCTGCTGGCAGCCCTGCCGCTCGTCTACCAGAACGCCAAGTCCTGCGTGCCCACTGCTCCCGACAAGGACACGGTCGCCACCGTCCGCTGCACCACCGTGACCGTCGACGACCTGTACGCCCCGCCGCCGGCCGAGGCCGAGTTCCGGCTGTTCGCCGACCAGGCCAAGCAGAACGCGTTCTTCCTGGCACTGGTGACGAGCCGGGGCATCCCGCGGATGGACGACCGCGGTGGATGCCGGCCCAAGTCCGACCCCATCCACTACGCGCTCTTCTACCGCGACGTGTCAGGCCCGCTGCCGAACGAGTTCACCACCTGCTTCCTCGACGGCGGCAACGCCCAGGTCTGGTGGGTCGACACCAGGAACCTCACCATCGGCACGCTGAAGAAGCCGGGCGACATCGAAGTCCTCGACAAGCTCGACCTGTGGTGGAACCACCAGATCCTGTCGGCGTTCTAACCCTGCGCGTGGCCGGCCGCGACGTCGAGGATCCACGTCACGCCGAACCGGTCGGTGAGCATGCCGAACCCCGGCGCCCACGGCGCGGGGCCGAACTCCTCGATCACCGCGGCCCCGTCGGCGAGGCCCTTCCAGAGGGTGGCGACCTCCTCGACGGACTCGCCGCGCACGGAGAGGAAGAACGGCTCCGTGGTGATCGTGGCGCCGTTCGCGCGGTGGGTGGTGGGCTCGCCCTGGACGAACGGGACGTTCTCGCCGGGCACGTCGTAGGCCATGACGCGGAAGCCGTTGCCGGCGACGACCTGGCCGAAGACCACGTTCCGGGCGCCCGGCAGGTCGGCGGGCATGCCGAAGTCGGCGTAGGTGGCGATGGTGGCCTGGCCGCCGAACACCGACCGGTAGAACTCCAGCGCTTCCCGGGCCTGGCCGCGGAAGTTGAGGTGGGTGACTGCGTTGAGCGACATGGTGTCCGGTCCTTCACGAGTGGTTCTCGCCGCCGGAGGTCTCCGGCGACAGGAACGACGATGTCAGCGGTAGCGGACAGGGAACGTCCGCTTCTCGTGCCAAACTGAGAACCATGCCGACGGCTTCCTCGACGACCACCTCCGCACGTCTGCTGGCGCTGCTGTCGATGCTGCAGGCACGCCGCGACTGGCCGGGAGGCCTGCTCGCCGAACGCCTGGCCGTCAGCGAACGGACGGTGCGCCGTGACGTCGACAGGCTGCGCGAGCTCGGCTACGTCGTGCACGCGGTCAAGGGCCCTGACGGTGGTTACCGGCTCGAAGCCGGCAGCCAGATGCCGCCCATGCTGTTCGACGAGGAGCAGGCGATCGCGCTCGCCGTGGCGTTGCGGATCGCGGTCAGCGCGGGCGCCGGCATCGAGGAAGCAGCCGCACGTGCCCTGGTGACCGTGCGCCAGGTGATGCCGTCCCGGCTGCGCCGCCGCGTCGACGCGCTGGAGATCACCACGGCAGGCGCAACGACTCCGCAGGTGGACACCGAGGTGCTGCTCACCTTGAGCACCACCATCCGCGGCCGCGAGGAGCTGAGGTTCGACTACCACCCGCCGGGCCGTCCGGACGACGCGGAGCCGCAGCCTCCTCGCCGCGTGCAGCCGCACCACCTCCTCGTCCGAAGTGGACGCTGGTACCTCCTGGGGTGGAGCGGCGAACGGCAGGACTGGCGCACCTACCGCGTGGACCGGATGACGCTCCGCGTGCCCACCGGTCCCCGTTTCACCCGGCGCGAGGTGCCGGGCGGGAACGTCGCGGCGTTCCTGTCCGCCCGGTTCAAGGGTTCCGGCGGCGCCGACGCCTGGCCTTGCCAGGGTGAGGTCGTCCTCGATCTTCCGATGGCCGAGGTGGCGTTGTTCGCGGGAGACGGCACCGCCGAGGAGGTGGCCCCGGGCAGGACGAGGCTGATCGCCGGCTCCTGGTCCTGGGCCGCGCTCGCCGCCCGGCTGGCGCGCTTCGACACCGAGATCGAGGTCGTCGGCCCGCCGGAGCTGCGCGCCGCCTTCGCCGAACTGGCCGGGCGCGCGGCGCGGGCGGCCGGCTGACCGGTCAGGGGGAGAGGTCGCGGTGCACCGGCGAGTCCTCGTCGAGCGCGACGAGGACCTGGTGCAGGAGCTCGGCGGCCTTGTCGATCACCGATCGGCCGACGGGGTGGAGCGCCCGGTCGATCACCTCGGCGACGGCCGCACCGGTCTCTCGCGCGACGCCATGTCCTTGCGGGGTAAGGCGCACGATGCTGCTCCGTGCGTCGGTGCGGTTCGCCTCGCGCGTGATGTGTCCGTCGTTCTCGAGCCTGCGGAGTATGTTGCTGATACCGCCCGTGGTGAGCAGCAGCTGCGAGGCGAGTTCCTGCGGGCGTGCGCCTGCATCACCACACGACGCCAAGGCTCCCAGCACGTCGAGCTCGCTGCGGGAGAGCCCGTGCTTCTTGAGCACCTCGGCGATGTGCCGCTCCAGCAACGTTTGCAGCCTCACGGCGTGCTGGGCGAGAGACAGCGAGGACATGCTCGGATCCTACCAGATTGCTTTCATGATAGCTTTCGTAAAAGCTAATCGAGGGAGGCGCGATGACGACCGCGATCGAGAACGTGCGGGTGTTCGACCGCTCGGCGATGAGCGAGCCCCGGCGGGTGGTGTTCGGGAAGTCGGTCCTCGCGGACGACACCGCTGCGGCCGACATGGTCGTCGACGCGGCGGGAGGCGTGCTGCTGCCAGGTCTGATCGACGCGCACGTGCACACGGTGCGCGGCCGGGCCGATCTTGAGGACCTCGCGCGCTGGGGCGTCACGACGGGACTGGACATGGGCGCCTGGCCGCTCGCGTTCGTCGGCGACGTGCGACGGCAGAAGGGCGTGGCGCAGATCTTGAGCGCGACGATCCCGGCGGTGGGGCCCGGCGGTCACCACGCGAGGATGCCGGGCTTCCCGGCGGAGGGAATCGTGAACAACCCGGACGAGGCGCGGGCGTTCGTGGCACGGCGCGTCGCCGACGGAGCTGACTACATCAAGATCGTCACCGAGGCCGCGCCGCCCGAGGGCATGGACCAGGCGACCGTGAACGCCCTCGTCCGGGCCGCACACGAACACGGCCTGCTCGTCGTCGCGCACTCCGTCACGACAGGCGCGTTCCGCGTCGCCGTGGAGTCCGGTGTGGACGTGAGCACGCACGCGCCGCTCGACGCCGTCCTCGACGACGACACCATCGCGGGAATGCGGGAGATCGGCATGGTGTCGGTGCCGACCCTGACGATGATGGAGGGCACGGCGAACCTGTTCGCCGGCGCCGGTTTCCGCTACGAACACGCGCGGGACACGGTGACCGCGTTCCACGACGCCGGCATCCGGGTGCTGGCCGGGACGGACGCGAACTCGGCGCCCGGAGCGCCGTTCGCCCCGAAGCACGGCGAGTCGCTGCACCACGAGCTCGAGCTCATGGTCGCTGCCGGCCTGACTCGGATCGAGGCACTCGCGAGCGCGACATCGTTGCCCGCGCAGGTCTTCGGCCTCGGTGACCGCGGTGTGATCGCGGCCGGAAAGCGCGCGGACCTGCTCCTGGTCGACGGCGACCCGGCGTCCGGGGGCACGCGGGACATCGCCGGTGTCTGGATCGCCGGAGACCGCGTCCGATGAGCGACGCAGCCGAGAGAGCCTCGGCTGCGTTCACCTCGAAGCACTACTGGGCGGTCGGTACCGGGTGGCCTTCCGACGCCTGCACCACGACGATGCCCTGACCCGACAACGCGAGCTGGTACGCCTCGCCGGAGCCGCGGCCGATGACGGCACCGAGCTTGGCCGTCTTGCGGATCGTGGACTGCAGCGAGGTGGACCACAGGACGGCCGACTGCATGTCGACGAACGTCGGCTGGTCCACGTTCAGCACGACCGGGGTGCCGTAGGCGGTGACGGCCAGCGCCCCGGTACCCGTGAAGGTGGTGTTGAACAGGCCGCCGCTGAGCATCGACGCGCCTTCGGTGCGGTTGATGTCCCACTTGAGCGTGCTGTCGAAGGCGAGCACGTTCTTGCCGTTCACGGTGACGCCCTCGTCCTCCAGGTGCAGCACGAAGATCTCGTCCGCGTCCTGGGCGAGGAAGACGTCGCCGCTGCCCGACACCTTCATCAGCGACATGCCCTCACCGGTGAAGGCCTTCTTGAACAGCTTGCCGAGACCACCGCTGCCCTCGTAGGCGAAGTCGACGTCGCCCTGGTAGGCGACCATCGATCCCTGCTTGGCGAAGAAGAAGCCGCCGCTGCCGGTGAGGTCCACCTTGAGCATGCGTTCGTTCTGCAGTTGGAAGCTTCCGGGCTCGACGGCCCGCTCTTCGTGGTTGAACAGTGAGCTGCGCATGGTCAGATCATGCCGCAGACGCCTTTCGGACGATCCCGCGCGCCATGGTGGCGAACACGACGTCGTGCAAGGGCTTCTGCGCCACCCAGTACAGCTGGCCGAGCAGCCCGTCGGCGGTGAACGTGATCTTCTGCCGGTAGCGCGTGCGGCCGCCCTCGCGATCGACGCGCATGTCGAGCAGCGTGCGGCCGGGCATCTTCATGTCCGCCCGCAACACCAGCTGCCTCGCCTCGTCGTCGCGGTGCACGACGGTCCAGAAGTCGACCACGTCGCCTTCGCCGACCTCCGGTGCCCGGCCGCGGTACAGCCCGATGCCGCCGAGCAGGTGGTCGATCGCGCCCCGGACCGTCCACACGAGAGGGATGGTGTGCCAGCCGTCCTTGCCGCCCAACGTGTTCACGGTGCGCCAGACGTCCTCCGGTGAGGCCTCGGTCAGCACCGTGCGTTCCTCGGTGAACACCTCGCCGCCGTCCTGCTCGGCCTCCGGGGTGGTCGCGGCACGGATGGCGTTGTCGACGCTGGTCATGCCACCGGGCGGCGCGGGCAGCACGTCGGTGGCGAGTGGACCGTCCGCCGCGAGGTCGTGCTCCAGCGACGCGAACAACGGTTCCGCGACCGCCGCGCGCACCGGGGTCACCAGTCCGGCGACCTGTGCGGCGAGCTTGTGCGACCACAACGGGGCGGGCACGGGCAGCCGGACCGGGAGCCGCAGCACCCGCGCGCACCGCTGCACCAGTTCCAGGTAGCTGAGCCGCTCCGGGCCGGGCACGTCGAACACGCCGTCAACAGGTTTCGGAAGATCCGCGGCGGCCACCAGGAGGTGCACGACGTCGGCGACCGCGACCGGCCTGCTGGTGTTGTGGATCCACGACGGCGCCGGCACCCACGGCGTGAGCCGCGCGGACGACCGCAGCAGCTCGAAGCTCGCCGAACCGGCACCGATGATCATCGACGCCTGCAGCACGAGTGCGGGCACCCGTCCCGCGGTCAGGACGTCACCGACCTCGGCCCGCGAGGCGAGGTGCGCGGACAGGCCGGGGGAGCCGGGGCGTGGTCCGCCGACGTAGACGATCTGCCGCACCGCCGCGTCCGCCGCCGCCTCGGCCAGCACGGCGGCGGCATCGGCGTCGACACCGGCGAAGTCGGGCCGTTCCAGCGAGTGCACGAGGAAGTACACGATGTCGTTGCCCGCCAACGCCTCCCGGACGGCATGCGGGTCCGTGGCGTCGCCGGTGTGCACCATCACCCTCGTGGCGAACCGCGCCGCCTGCGCACTGTCGCGCACCAGCACGGCCACCTGGTGGCCGTGCCGGAGCAGTTCGGGCACGAGGCGCGACCCGAGGTGCCCGGTCGCGCCCATCACGAGGCACCTCGTCGGTCGCCCGTCTTCGTCGGTCGTCACCCGCATCACGTGCCCGTTCCCGGGCGAACGCAACCGTCCACCCACGAACGAATGACGACGCGGTTGCCGAACCGGGCCGCCGGGTACCGCTCACCGGTGACGACGTCGATCGCCCTGTTCACCCGTGACCTGCGGGTCCACGACAACCCGGTGCTGCACGCCGCGACCGCCGCGGACCGGTGCATCCCGCTGTTCGTGCTCGACGACGCGATCGTCTCGTCGGCGTTCTTCAACGCCAACCGCGCCGCGTTCCTGTCCGACTGCCTCGCCGACCTGGACCGCTCGCTGCGCGAACGTGGCGGCGAACTGGTCGTGCGCCGGGGAAAGCTCGTCGACGAGATCACCAGGGTCGTGCGAGCCCACGACGTCACCGAGATCCACGTCGCCGCCGACGTCAGCAGGTACGCCCGCCGCCGGGAGGAGGCCCTGGAGACGCTGGGGGCCGACCTGCACGTGCACGACCAGTCGATCAACGCCGTCCCGCCGCTGTCGCTCACCCCGTCCGGCGGTGGCGACCACTTCGCGGTGTTCACCCCGTACTTCCGCAGGTGGGAGACCGTGCACCGGCGCGGTGTCCTGCGCGCGCCGGGGCGGCTGACCGTGCCCGAGATCAGCGGTGAGCCGCCGGGCCGGCTCCACCACGGCACCCCGTCACCGGAGCTGGCCGCGGGCGGCGAAACCGTGGGACGCAGGCTGATGGCGGACTGGGTGCGCACCGGCGTGGAGGACTACGCCGACCTGCACGACGCCTTGGCCGACGACGCGACCTCGCACCTGTCCCCGCACCTGCACTTCGGCACGGTGTCGGTGACCGAACTGCTGGAGCGCACCGGCACCGCGTCCGAGGGCGCCCAGGCCTACACCCGTCAGCTCGCGTGGCGCGACTTCCACCACCAGGTGCTGGCCGCCCGCCCCGACTCGGCCACGAAGGACTACCGCACCCGCGACGACCAGTGGCGCCGCTCGGACGACGACTTCGAAGCGTGGAGGGACGGCCGCACCGGCTATCCGATCGTGGACGCGGCGATGCGCCAGCTCGACCGGGAGGGCTGGATGCACAACCGGGCCCGCCTGGTCGTGGCGAGCTTCCTCTGCAAGACGCTGTACCTGGACTGGAGGCGCGGTGCCCAGCACTTCGTCGACCTGCTGGTGGACTGCGACCTCGCGAACAACCAGATGAACTGGCAGTGGGTGGCGGGCACGGGCACCGACACCCGCCCGAACCGCGTGCACAACCCGCTGGCGCAGGCCCGCCGCTACGACCCGGACGGCACCTACGTCAAGCGCTACCTGCCCGAACTGGCCGATCTGGCCCCGCAGCACGTCCACGAACCGTGGACGCTGCCCGAGGAGGAACGGAAGGCGCTCGACTACCCGGCGCCCATCGTGGACCTGCGCGAAGCAGCGGACAGGTTCGCGGCAGCGCGTTCCCGCAAGCGCTGAGCGCCGTACCGGCACGGGCCCGCTCGCGTGGGCCCGTGCCGGTACGTTCTCCGGAGCCGTCGTCAGGCGACGCGGCAGGAGACGCTGGGCCAGTTCCAGTTACCGCCGTGCATGACGGTGAAGCCGAAACTGTTGCCGCTGCCGTTGGGACGTGCGGTCATCACGTTCGCGGACTCCCAGCTGGCGCTGGTGTTCCAGGTGGCGGTGATCCGCTGGGGTGAGCTCACCGTGACCGTGACGATCCAGTTGTCCGAGCCCGAGACGGTGACCTGGCCGTTGAAGCGGTCGCTCCACTTCTCGCCCTCGGAGTACGTCGCGGTGCAACCCCCGCCGCCGGGGTTGGACGTCGTGGTCGTGGTGCTGGTGGGCGGAGTGGTGGTGCCCGTGCCGGCGTTCAGGGCGCTGAGCACCGAGTTGTACGCGGCCTTCTTGTTGCCGCTGCCGTCGAACAGCAGCGGGGTGCCGGACGCGCGCCAGGAGTCGGTGTCGCGGATGCCCCACACGGTGATGCCGGTGCACCGCGCCACGGCGAGACACGCCTGCGTGACGCCCTGGTACTGCTGGGCCTGGCTGCTGCCGGAGCCTTCGATGTCGAGCTCGGTGATCTGCACATCGACGCCGAGAGCGGCGAAGTTCTGCAGGGTGGTGTGGTAGTTGGACGGCACCGGGTTGCCGCTGTTGAAGTGCGCCTGGAAGCCGACGCAGTCGATCGGCACGCCGCGGGACTTGAAGTCCTGCACCATCCGGTACACACCCTGGGTCTTGGCGTGCGACCAGTTGTCCGTGTTGTAGTCGTTGTAGCAGAGCTTCGCGCCGGGATCGGCGGCCCGTGCCGCGCGGAAGGCGGCCTCGATCCAGTCGTTGCCGGTGCGCTGCAGGTTGGAGTCACGACGCCCGCCGCCGCTGCCGTCGGCGTACGCCTCGTTCACCACGTCCCAGGCGTAGATCTTGCCCCGGTAGTAGGTCGCGACCTGCGTGACGTGGTTCAGCATCGCGTTGCGCAGAGCGGTACCGGACATGTTCTGCATCCAGCCGGGCTGCTGCGAGTGCCACGCCAGTGCGTGCCCGCGCACCCGCTTGCCCTGGTTGCGCGCCTGGTTCACGATCCGGTCGGCGTTGCCGTAGCTGAACTGCCCCTGGTTCGGCTCAGTGGCGTCCATCTTCATCTCGTTCTCGGCCGTGACCATGTCGAACTCGCGGTTGAGGATCCCGGTGTAGGTCGAGTCCCCGAGCTTGTTCGCGGCCACGGCCGTACCGAAGTAGCGGCCGCTCTGCTGGGCCGCCGCGGCGAGCGTGGAGGCGGCGCCACTGGCGGGGGACGCCGAAAGGAGCGCGGCGCCCGCCGCGGCGAGGACGAGGGTGGACACGAGGGAAACCCGTGCTACTGACTTCACTGTCAGCGTCATGTATCGGCGCTTTCTGAGAAGCACCCGCGAGAACGCGAGTGGAATGGTTCGGGCGGTGCGGACTGCGCCATGCCCACATCGCTCGACTGAAACGCTGACCAGTATTAGCCGATGCCGGTCGACCCATCAAGGCGTGCGTCTCGGCCTGTCGTCGCAGCGGTTCTGAGCTGGACGATCATCGGTGGTGAAGTGAATGCCTTTTCGAATGCCCGTCGAATGCCCAGGTGAGACCACCTGTTCGCCGGACGGAATTAGGTGCGGTTTCGCGCGTTGTGCGGGGGGTTTCGCAGCCAATTGTGTTAAAGTTTCGAAACAAGTTTCGAAACGTGGAGCCGCGCCACTTGTCGGGCCCGGCTCCGCCGTCTGCTCCAGATCACTTCCGCCAGAACAGGTGGTGGGTCACGCCGCTCGAACTCGGCACGACGTCGAGGTGGAACCGGTCGAGCAGTTCGTCCGGCGACTTCCACAGCGGCACGCCGTGCCCGAGCTCGACCGGGGACACCGCGACGTGCAGGGTGTCGATCAGGTCGGCGTCGAGGAACGCCCGGATCGTGGTGGCGCCGCCGCCGATCCGGACGTCCTTGCCCCGCGCGGCCTCCTTCGCGAGCTCGAGCACGCCGGCCGGGTCACCGCTCACGAAGCGGAACGTCGTGCCGGACAGCGTGAACGACGGCCGCTCGTGGTGCGTCAGCACGAAGACCGGGGTGTGGAACGGCGGTTCGTCGCCCCACCAGCCCTGCCAGTCGTGGTTCTCCCACGGTCCGCGGTGCGGGCTGAACTTGTTGGCGCCCATGATCTCCGCACCGATGTTGTGCGCGAAGTCGCGGGTGAGGTAGTCGTCGAGTCCGCGGCTGCCGCCGGGATCGGTGCGGTTGGGCCAGCTCGCGGTGGCGCCCGCCCACGCGAACATCGTGCCGGGGTCGGCGTGGCCGAACGGCCTTTCGAGGGTCTGGTTCTCGCCGGCACCGAACCCGTCGCTCGACACGACGAAGTTCTGGACCTTCACCAGCTGGGTCATGGGCTTCCTTCCGTTCCTGGGTCGATGGTCAGACCACGGAGGCCGCGTGAACTCATCGGTCTCGGCCGGGGAAGCGTGTCACGAGGTGCGGAGCTCGCCTGGCACTCGTCACGGGAGCAGCACGATCCTGCCGAACACCTCGCCCGCGTCCATCTTCCGGTGGGCGAGCGCGGCCTTCTCCAACGGCAACCGCTCGTGCACCACGGCACTCAACTCACCGCGGGTGACGGCCGCGAACTGTGCGGCTGTCACCGCGCGTTTGTCGGACTCAGACACCGTGTTGGCGCTGAAGGTGGCGAACGACAACGACTTCTGGAACATCGCCACGATCCGCGTGCCGAAGTCGTCCGGCGGCTGGCCCCCGACCGCGCCGACCACGACCATGCGCCCGTTCGGCTCGAGCCTGTCGAAGAACGACGGCAGGTCCCCGCCCGCCACGACGTCGATGATGACGTCGTAGGCGGCGGGGGAGTCGTGCCCGGCGCCGGAGCGGTCCAGCACGTGGGTCGCGCCCAGTGCGCGAAGCCGGTCGCCGCGTTCGGCGGACGACGCGGTGACGGCCACCGCGCCCGCACCGCCCTGCGCGGCGAGCTGAACCGTCATGATGCCAAGGCTTCCTGACGCGCCCCGCACCAGCACGGACTCGCCGGGAGCGAAGCGGGCGTGCGCAAGTCCGAAGTGCGCCACCAACCCGGCGCTCCCGAGCGCCACGGCATCGGCGGCGGACAGGTCCGCGGGAAGAGCGACGACCTCCTCCGCCGCGGCCACCGCGTGCTCGACGTAACCACCGCCGAGACCGGTGTGCGCCCACACCCGCCGGCCGACCCACGACGTGTCCACACCGTCGCCCACCGCCGTCACCGTGCCCGCGACCTCGCTGCCGAGGACATGGCCTTCCCGGAATCCGTACGCGGCGAGGTCGCCGCGCCGGATCACGACGTCGACCCCGCCCACGCCGGTCGCCTCGACCTCGACCAGCACCTGCCCCTTCGCGGGGCTCGGCGTCGCGAGGTCGACGACCTCCATGCCCTCGGGGCCACCGAACTCCCGCACCACAACAGCTCTCATGGCGCCGAAGCTAAACGGACGCACCCGTCCGTTTGGCTAAAGTGAGAGCATGGCCGGCCATTTGTCTCAGAAGGCGCGTTCCGACGCCCGCTACAACCGCGACCACATCCTGGACGTGGCCCGCGAGGTGTTCGCCACCGAGAGCCTGAACGTGCCCATGCGCGAGGTGGCCCGGCGCGCCGGAGTCGGCCCCGCCACCCTGTACCGCCACTTCCCGACCAAGGAGGCGCTGGCCACGGAGGCGTTCTCCGACCAGATGCAGGCGTGCGACGTCATCGTGGCGGATGGGCTGGCGGACCCCGATCCGTGGCGCGGCTTCCGCTCGGTGATCGAGAGGATCTGCGAGGTGCACGCCCGCGACCGCGGTGTCACCGCGGCCTTCACGGCGAACTTCCCCCACGCGATCGACTTCGCGGGACACAGGGAACGCACGCTCGCCTCGATCGCGGAACTCGCCCGGCGCGCCAAGCGAGCCGGCCGGTTGCGCCCGGACTTCGTGCTGGACGACCTGATCCTGGTCCTCATGGCCAACGGCGGCATCCACGCCACCTCGGAGACCACCCGAGTCGCCGCCTCCCGGCGCTTCGCAGCACTGGTGATCCAGGCGTTCCAGGCCTCGCCCGGCCACACCCCGCTGCCGGCGCTCGGGTAGTCCCGTGCTTCACCCGGCCGCGTGATCCGGGCTACTCGGGCTCGATGACCAGCAGCCGGAACGTAGTCGACGGAGACTCGCGCCCGCACGTCTGCACCATGTGCCAGGCCAGGTTGCCGGGACCGTTGTCGGCCTGAGGCAACCGCTGCCTGCTGATGCCGAGAACACCGTCGGGACTCTCCTCGAGGACCTCCGGCGTGCCGACGAGCACCGCGATGCCGAACGCCAGCACGTCGGCGCGCAGGTCGTCGTCCAGGTCGTCGGTGAGCCCGATCTTGCACTGCGGCTGGCCGTTCGCGCCGGCGCCGACGCCGACCAGGCCCGCGAGGCCCGCGCTGTGCGCCACGGGCACCTCGAACACGCGGATGTCCGTGCCCATCGCCAGCGCCATCAGTCTGGCCGTCGGCGTGGTGAGGAGCGGGTCGTTGATGGCGGCGCCGCCACTGCCTGCGGGGTCGTTCCTGCGCTGGCCCATGATGCGTCAGATCGTACTGCGGACCACGCCACCCCATCGGGTGATCGTTCAGCGCCTCGTCAGCCGGTAGCGGCCGTCCAACCACCAAGTCGACGCGAACCCTTCAACACGGGACGCGGTGCTTCGAACTGCAGCACCGCCGCCCCGCCACCAAGGCGTTGACGGTGGTGAACCGCACGACGTCCTCGGTGAGCAGCCCGCGAAACCCCGCTCCAGGTGGCCGCGCAGTTCAGCGGCCACCGAAACCCCACACCGTGTCCCACAATCCACATTGGACTCGAATACGCGTTGGCGTGATCCGGTAGCCTCGTCCTGTGTGCAACCTGGGGGTGGCATGGACAACGCTGACCTGCGGCGCGTCCTCGACCGGATCAGCGACGGTCTCGCGGGCGTACCGGGAGTGACCGGCCTGGCGCTGGGCGGATCCCGCGCCAGTGGCACGGCCGGCCCGAACTCGGACATCGATGTAGGCCTGTACTACGACCCGGCCCACCGAGTCGACTTCGACACCCTGCTGGGCGTCATGGCGGAACTGGACGACCGCGGTGCCGTGGACGGCTTCGGCCGGTACGGCGAGTGGGGGCCGTGGATCAACGGCGGCGTGTGGCTGCGGATGGCGGACACGAAGGTCGACGTCCTGCTGCGCGACGTGGCCAAGACCCGTGAGGTGCTCGGCGACTGTGCCTCTGGGCGGATCGGCATCCACTACCAGATCGGTCATCCGCACGGGTTCTGCACCGCGATCTACGCGGGCGAGGTGTTCCAGAACGTGCCGTTCCACGACCCGGACGGCGTGCTGGCCGGGTTGCGCTCGCTGGTCGACCCGTACCCGGAGCGGTTGCGGGCGGCGGTGATCGAGAGGTTCGGCTGGGAGTCAGGTTTCTCGTTGTCCACCGCGAAGTCCGCGGCCGAGCGCGGTGACGTCGCGTACGTGACGGGCTGCGCGTTCCGGACTGTCTCGTGTCTCACGCAGGTCGTCTTCGCCGCCGAAGGCCGGTACCTCACGAACGAGAAGGGCTCGGTGGCCATGGCGGACGGGTTCGCGGCGGCGCCCGCGGGATACGCCGAACGGGTCGGGAACGCGCTGGCGGCGCTGACGCAGTCGCCGCAAGTTCTGGGATCGGCTCTGGAGCAGTTGCGGGCGCTGCACGACGACGTGCTCCGCCATGACCACCGGTGACGGCGTGCGAGCCGATGTCGGGCTCGCGGTCCGGGCCGCGGAGTACCGGCTGGACGTCCTCGACCTGATCCGTTCGGCGGGTGGCGGGCACACGGCAGGCAGTCTGTCCTTTGTGGACATTCTGACGGTGTTGTACGAACGGGTTCTGCGCATCTCGCCGGAGACCCTGCGGCACCCGGAACGGGACAGGTACGTGCAGAGCAAGGGCCACGCGGTGGAGGCGCTGTACGTGGTTCTCGCGGGAGCCGGGCTGCTCGACCGCGCCCTGCTGGACACCTACCTGAGGTTCGGCACGAAGCTGGTCGGCCACGCCACCAGTTCCGTGCCGGGCATCGAGCAGTCCACGGGGGCGCTGGGGCACGGGTTGTCCATCGGCGTCGGCATGGCGATCGCGGGACGGCAGAACGGGTTCCGCTACCGCGTGTTCGTGCTGCTGGGGGACGGCGAGCTCGCGGAGGGGTCGGTGTGGGAGGCCGCGATGTCCGCGGCGCACCACGGTCTGGGCAACCTGGTGGCGATCGTCGACCGCAACCGCCAGCAGATCGCGGGCCCGACCGCGGAGATCATGAACTCCGAGCCGCTGGCGGAGAAGTTCGCCGCCTTCGGCTGGACGGTGCACGAGATCGACGGGCACGACCTCGTCCAGATCGAGCGCACCCTGTCCTCCGCGCCCGCGGTGCCCGGCCGCCCGACGGTGGTGCTGGCGGACACCGTCAAGGGCAGCGGCATCTCCTTCATGGAGCACGACATCCGCTGGCACCACAGGGTGCCGGACGACGAGGAGTACGCCATCGCGCGCCGCGACGTCGAGAACCGCGTCGCGGAACTGAGGAGCCGGGCATGAGCCGGCACACCGCCGGGCCGGGGCTCGCGAACCTCGAGGTGCTCGACGCGACCCTGCGCGACCTCGCGCGGTCCGATCCGGCCATCCGGGTGCTCACGGCGGACTCGCGCGTCTCCGGCAGGCTCGGGCCGTTCGCCCGGGAGTTCCCGGACCGGGTGGTGGAGCTCGGGATCGCCGAGCAGAACCTGGTCGGCGTGGCCGCCGGGCTCGCGTCGTGCGGGATGAAGCCGTTCGTGGTCTCGCCCGCCTGCTTCCTGACTGCCAGGGCGCTCGAGCAGATCAAGGTCGACGTGGGCTACAGCGGCAACGCCGTGCGGCTCGTCGGGATCAGCGCGGGGATCAGCTACGGCGCGCTCGGTGCCTCGCACCACTCGATCGCCGACTTCGCGGCCCTGCGCGCGATCCCCGGCATCCCCGTCGTGGCGCCCGCCGACAACTGCGAGGCAGAGGCGGCCATCCGGCTGGCGGCGGCGACCGACGGTCCCCTGTACGTTCGGCTCGGGAAACGCGCCTTGGCGTGCGTGCACGAATCCGGCCCCGTGGCGATCGAACGCGCCACCAGGCTGCGGACCGGGGACGACATCGGCATCATCGCGACCGGCGAGACCGTGGGCATCGCCCTCGGCGCGGCGACGGCGCTGGCGCTCGGCGGCGTCGAGACGACGGTCGTCAGCATGCCGATGGTGCGGCCGCTCGACACGGCGACGCTGTTCGACGTCGCGCGGCGCGTTCGCGGGCTGGTGGTGACAGAGGAGCACAGCGTCCACGGAGGCCTCGGCGAGGCGTGTGCCGCGGTGCTCATGACCGAGGGGATTCCGGTGCGGTTCCGCGCGCTCGGCATCCCGGACGAGCCCATCGTCAACGGTCCGCAACTGGATGTCCTGGCGCACTACGGCATCGGCACCGACCAGCTCGCCGCACTGGCGCGCGGACTGCTCGACAGAAATCCGCCGCGTTCAAGCGTGCTCTGACCTGCACGTTCGTCTAGTCAGGGTGCGGCGGCCGCAGCGGTCGGCCCTTGTGTCATCCATCCGCTCGTGCCTATATTTGCCGAAACAGGAGAATGTAAGCGCTTACATCACAAAGAGTGATATGTAAGCGCTTACATGAACCAGTCGGTGACGAACAGGGCGGCGAGCAGCACAGATGGGAAAGCCAGCCTCACCCGAGGCCAAGCCGGGAGCGACGATCTACTCGGTCGCCGAGCACGCCGGTGTCAGCATCGCCACCGTGTCGCGGGTGCTGCAGGGCGCGGCGGTCGTCGCCGAGGCCACCCGGCAGAAGGTGCTCACCGCCGTGGACGAGCTCGGCTACACGCCGCTCGGCGCCGCCCGCAGCCTCGCGGTGCGGCACCACGAGGCGCACGGACTCGTGCTGCCGGAGCTGTCCGGGCCGTACTACGCCGAGCTGCTCATGGGTTTCGAGGCACGAGCCGCCGAGCTCGACCAATCCGTCGTGCTCGTGCTCACCGGCAGCCGGACCGACATGGTCGCGGCGGTGCGGCAGCTCGCGACCAGGGTCGACGCCATCGCGGTGTTCGGATCGGCGGCGATCCCGGCCGATGTGGTGCGGATGCTGCGCGCCAAGAAGCCGGTCGTCGTCATCGCGGGCGAGCCGCACGACGGCATCGAGGCGGTCGCGGCGGAGAACCTCGGCAGCGCGCGGGAACTGGCCGGGCACGTGCTGGACCACGGGCGGCGGCGGGTGCTGTTCGTCGGTGACCCGGACAGCGGGCCCGACGTCCGCAACCGGCACGCCGGCTACGTCGCCGCGCACCGGGACCGCGGGCTCGACGCGGCGGAACCGGTCCGGGTCGCGCTGAGCGAGGCCGACGGTGCCGCGTTCGCACAGCGGTTGCTCGCGGGGGAGCACGAGGCGGACGCCCTGATGTGCGCCAACGACGAGCTCGCGTTGTCGATCATGACCGCGCTGCAGGACGCCGGCAGGGACGTGCCGGGCGACATCGCGGTGGTCGGCTGGGACGACGTCATGACCTCGCGGTACGTGCGGCCCGGGCTCACGACCGTGCGTCAGCCCGTGCACGAACTGGGTGCGCTCGCCGCGAGCCGCCTGCACGAACTCGTGAGCGGCGAGCCGCCGCGGGAGGACGCGCAGACGCTGCCGACGCAGCTCGTCGTGCGCACCTCGTGCGGCTGCGCCTGATCACTCCGAAGACGAAGGCCGAGAGGAAGCGAGAAGCAATGGCGCGCAGGACTTCCAAGACACTCGCGGGGGTGTCAGCCCTGGTGCTGGTCCTCGCCGCCTGTGGGCGCGGTGACGACCAGGCCGGTGGCCAGGCGGGCACCGGCGTCGCGCAGGGCCCGGCGACCGGCACGATCACCGTCTGGGCCATGGGCGCG
Organism: Lentzea californiensis; assembly: GCF_024648825.1. GTDB lineage: Bacteria > Actinomycetota > Actinomycetes > Mycobacteriales > Pseudonocardiaceae > Lentzea > Lentzea californiensis. The sequence goes on along the minus strand of NZ_JANBBE010000006.1, from coordinate 452,110 downwards.
GAGGGGGAGAAGCTCCCGGCGCTCGCGGAGGAGTTCGAGAAGGCCAACCCCGGCGTCGACGTCCAGGTGACCGCGATCCCGTGGGACGCCGCCCACAACAAGTTCACCTCGGCCATCGCCGCGGGCCAGGTGCCCGACGCGGCCATGGTGGGGTCGACGTGGATGGGTGAGTTCGCGGGCATGGGCGCACTCGACCCGACGCCGTCCTCGATCGACAAGGGCTCGTTCTTCGACGGCGCCCAGCGCACGACCGAAGTGGACGGAACGTCCTACGGGATTCCCTGGTACGTCGAGACGCGGCTGCTCTACTACCGCAAGGACCTCGCCAAGACCGCCGGGTACGAGACGCCGCCGAAGGACTGGCCGGGCCTGAAGGAGATGGCGAAGGCCATGCAGGCCAAGGCCGGCGCCAAGTGGGGCATCGGACTACAGCCCGGTGGCACCGGGTCGTGGCAGTCGTTGCTGCCCTTCGCGTGGTCGAACGGCGCCTCGCTGACCAAGGACGGCGGCGCCGCCTACAACTTCGACAGCCCCGAGATGCGCGAGACGCTGGAGTACTACGGATCGTTCTTCGCCGAGGGAATCGCGGACAAGGAAGCGCCCGCGCAGCCCACGACCGAGCCGGACTTCGCCAGCGGGCGCGTGCCGATGTTCATCTCCGGCCCGTGGATGATGTCCGCGGTCGAGAAGGTCGGCGGCGAGGGCTTCAAGGACAAGTACGACGTCATGCCGATGCCGACGAAGAAGACCTCGTCGAGCTTCGTCGGCGGCTCGGACTTCGTCGTGTTCAAGGAGACGAAGAACCGCGACTCCGCCTGGAAGTTCGTCCAGTGGCTGGCGAACCCGCAGACGCAGGTGAAGTGGTACCAGCGGTCGACGGACCTGCCGTCGGTCAAGAGCGCCTGGCAGGACCCGGCGCTCACCGCCGACACCAAGCTCGCGACGTTCGGCAGGCAGCTCGACACGGCGCAGTCGCCGCCGACCTTCGCCACGTGGGAGCAGGCGATCACCGCACTCGACACGGAGGTCGAGAAGGTGGCTCGCTCGGGCGCCGACGCGGCCGGTGCGCTCAAGGCCGCCCAGTCCGCCGCGGACTCCATCGGTACCGGCAAGTGAGCTCGCCCGTCGCGGTACGCCGCCGTGGAGTCGAACGGGCGGCGTGGTTCCTCGTCCTCCCGTTCTGCCTGCTGTTCGGGGTCTTCACGGCGTGGCCGGTGCTCCAGTCGCTCTTCATGAGCTTCACCGACACCCGGAACCGGGACCTGCGCTCGCCGTTCGCGGTGGAGTTCGTCGGGCTGGAGAACTACGTCAAGGCGTTCGCCGACCCGCTGTTCCGCACGGCGGCGGCGAACACCGCGTACTTCGTGCTGGTCGGCGTGCCGCTGACGCTGGTCATCGCGCTCACCGCGGCGGTGGTGCTGGACAAGGGGATCACGCGGTTCCGCGCGTTCTTCCGGCTGGGCTTCTACACCCCGGTGATCACCTCGATCGTCGCGGTCGCCGTGGTGTGGAGGTTCCTGCTGCAGGACGAGTTCGGGCTGATCAACACCGTGCTCGGCTGGGCCGGTGTCGAGGGCCCGAACTGGCTCGGCGACCCGGACTGGTCGATGCCCGCGCTGATCCTCATGGCCGCGTGGCGCAACTTCGGCACCGCGATGATCATCTTCCTGGCCGGGCTGCAGGCCGTTCCGCCGTCACTGCACGAGGCGGCGTCCATCGACGGCGCCGGTCCGGTGCGGCGGTTCCGTTACATCACGCTGCCGTTGCTGCGCCCGACGCTGCTGTTCGTCTCGGTGACGACGGCGATCGGCTACCTGCAGTTCTTCGAGGAGCCGTACGTGATGACCAACGGCGGTCCGCTCAACTCGACGATCTCCGCGTCGATGTACACCTACCGGCAGTTCGGGTTCGGCAACTACGGCTACGCCTCCGCCATGAGCTACCTGATCTTCGTCGTCATCGCGGTCGTCACGTTCCTGCAGTTCCGGCTGTTGCGCGAGAGGGGATGACATGACCGCAAGCCGCACGAAGAACCGTTGGTGGATCTACGTTCCGCTCACGGTCGCGTTCGTCGCCGTCGTCTCGCCGTTCGCCTGGATGGTCCTCGGCAGCTTCAAGGGCGAGGGCGAGATCCGGGCCAACCCGCCGACGTGGCTGCCCGAGGCCGCCTCGCTGGACAACTACACGCAGCTGTTCGCCCGCCTGCAGTTCGGGACGTACTTCCTCAACTCGGCGATCGTGGCCGTGCTGGTGACCGCCGGCAACCTGATCTTCTGCTCGATGGTCGGCTACGCACTGGCGATGCTGGAGTTCCGGGGCAAGCGGGCGCTCTTCGTGGTCGTCATGGCGACCCTGATGATCCCCGGTGTGGTCACGTTCGTGCCGCTGTACGTCCTCGTCGTCAACGCGGGCCTCGCTAACTCGCTGCCCGCGCTGATCCTGCCGTTCCTCGTCTCGCCGTTCGGCGTCTTCCTGATGCGCCAGTACATCGTCGGTCTGCCGAAGGAGCTGCTCGACGCCGGACGGGTGGACGGCGCCGGCGAGGTCCGCATCTTCGCCGGGATCATCCTGCCGCTGTGCGGCCCGGCGCTCGCCACGCTCGGCATCCTCACGTTCCTGGGAAGCTGGAACAACTTCCTGTGGCCGCTGGTGGTGGCGCAGCAGGAGAGCGAGTACACGCTCCCGGTCGCGCTCGCCCTCTACTCGACCGGCCAGAACTCGATCCAGTACGGCCTGCTGCTCGCCGGGGCCACGATCGTCGTCGTCCCGGTCCTGCTCGTGTTCCTCGTCTTCCAGCGGCGCTTCATCGAAGGCATCGCGACCACCGGCATCAAGTGAGAAGTCCGAAGGGGACTCACATGACATCGCCAGCCAGGATCAGCCGCCGAACCCTGCTCGCCGCGAGCGCGGCCTCCCTCGCCGTTCCCGCCCCGGCCGTCGCCGCACCCGGGCACGCCGACCCCGTCCGGATCCGCGGATGGGCCCGCGACACCTGGCGCAGCCTCGTCGCCATGACCCCGGCGACCACGGGACTGCCCGCCGACAACATCCCCGAGTCGCTCGCCCCGGCCGACCGCTCCGGCTACACCTCGCCGACGAACATCGGCGGCTACCTGTGGTCGACGGTCGTGGCCCGCGAACTCGGCTTCATCACGCAGGGGGAGGCGTCCGCCCGGCTCGTCCGCACGCTGTCCACAGTGGAGCGGATGGAGCACCACACCGCGAGCGGCATGTACTTCAACTGGTACGACGAGGCGACCGGGAAGGCGTTGCGGGCCTGGCCCGGTACCGGCGCGACGGTCCACCCGTTCTGCTCCAGCGTGGACAACGGCTGGCTCGGCGCGGCACTGCTCGTCGTGGCGGAGTCCGACCGCGCCGCGGCGGGTCCGGCGCGGCGGATCTTCGCCCGGATGCGGTGGGACGCCTTCTACAACCCCGGCGACGACCCCGCGCACCCCGTGCGGCCGGGTGGCCTGGTCCACGGCGGGTTCTTCCCGTTCGACCACGACCGGCCGGGCGGGGTGTACCAGGGCACGCACATCGGCGGCGACCCCGTGTGGCTGACCACGCACCACTACGACACTACGGTGTCCGAGACGCGCATCACCAGCTACCTCGGCATCATCACCGGCCAGATCCCGCCGAAGCAGTACTTCGCGATGTGGCGGACCCTGCCGGCCTCGTGCGACTGGTCGTGGCACGAGACGCAGCCGGTGGGGGAGAACCGGACCTACTACGGCGTCGACGTCTTCGAGGGCGCCTACACCTACCGCGGCATGCGGATCGTGCCGGGCTGGGGCGGCTCGATGTTCGAGGAGCTCATGCCGGACGTGTTCGTGCCCGAGGCGAAGTGGGCGCCGCGGTCGTGGGGCCGCAACCACCCGCTGCACGTCCGCGCGCAACGCGAACACGGGCTGCTTGAGGCGAAGTACGGGTTCTGGGGCTTCAGCCCGTCCAGCAACCCGGCCGGCGGCTACCGCGAGTACGGCGTCGACGCGCTCGGCATGGGACCCGGCGGCGAGCCGGGGAACCCCGCCAGCGGCTACTTCTCCGACCAGGAGATGACGAACTACGACGCGGGCTTCGGCACGTGCCGCCCGGCCACCGCGCCGACACCGGTCTTCGGCGACGGCGTGGTCACCCCGCACGCGGCGTTCCTGGCGATGATGCACGAACGCGACGAGGCGTACACGAACCTGGTGAAGATCCAGGAGGACCTCCGCGCCTACGGGACGGGCGGGTTCTTCGACGCGGTCGCCGTGCGGTCGGGCACGATCGCGCGCCGCTACCTCTCGCTGGACCAGGCGATGGTCATGGGAGCGATCGGGAACGTGCTGTGCCGCGACGTGATCCGCAGGGCGTTCTCGACACCGGCGGTCGAACGCGCACTGCGCCCGGTGATCGGTGTCGAGGAGTTCGGCGCGAGCCGAGTCCGATGAGTGGTGGAGGTAGTGGCATGCGGCCGGTTCGGCTGATCTCCGAGGACGGTGCCGAGTACCGCGACCTCAACGGCAACGGCGTCATGGACCCCTTCGAGGATCCGCGGCTGCCCGTGGCCCACCGGGTCGAGGACCTGCTGGGCCGTCTCTCGCTGGAGGAGAAGGCGGGCCTGCTGTTCCACACCGTCATCGAGGCGGGTGCGGACGGCACGGTGAAGGAGGCCCCCGGCGACATCAGCAAGTCGCCGACGAGCGTGGTGGTGACGCGGAAACACCTGTCGCACTTCAACGTGCACGCGTTGCACGACGCACGGATGGCGGCGCGCTGGTACAACAACCTCCAGCTCATCGCCGAGAGCACGCCGCACGGCATCCCGGTGACCATCTCCACCGACCCGCGGCACGCGTTCCTCGAGAACGCCGGGGTGTCGTTCAGCGCCAAGGCGTTCTCCCAGTGGCCCGAGTCGCTGGGACTCGCCGCGCTGCGCGACCCGGCCCTGGTGGAACGGTTCGCCGACATCGCGCGCCAGGAGTACGTCGCGGCCGGCATCCGCTGCGCGCTGCACCCGGCGATCGACCTGGCCACCGAACCGCGCTGGGCCAGGCAGGCGGGCACGTTCGGCCAGGACAGCGCCCTGACGGCGGACCTGGCCGTGGCGTACGTGCGCGGCTTCCAGGGCCCGGCACTGGGACGGGAGTCGGTAGCCTGCACCAGCAAGCACTTCCCCGGCGGGGGCCCGCAGAAGGACGGCGAGGACGCGCACTTCCCGTACGGGCGCGAGCAGGTCTACCCCGGCGGCCGGTTCGCCGACCACCTCGCTCCCTTCCGCGCCGTCGTCGAGGCGGGCACCGCGGCCGTGATGCCGTACTACGGCATGCCGATCGGGCTGGAGGTGGACGGCGAGCCGATCGCGGAGGTCGGGTTCGGCTACAACCGCCAGGTGGTCACCGGGATGCTGCGCGAGGGCCTCGGTTTCGACGGCGTGGTGCTCACCGACTGGGAACTCGTCATGGACAACCACGTGGGCGACAAGGTTCTCCCCGCCCGTGCCTGGGGCGTCGAACACCTCGACGCGCACGGCCGGATGGAGCTGATCCTCGAGGCGGGTGCCGACCAGTTCGGCGGCGAGGAATGCGTCGACGTGCTGCTGGAACTGGTGGCGCAGGGACGCGTGAGCGAGGCCCGCATCGACGAGTCGGCCCGCAGGCTCCTCGCCGTGAAGTTCCGCCTGGGCCTCTTCGACGACCCGTTCGTGGACGAGGACCGCGCGGCGGAGACCGTGGGCCGGAAGGACTTCCGCGACGAGGGCCACGCAGCGCAGGCCCGGTCGGTCACCGTCCTGCAGGCGGGGGAGGACACGGCCCGGTTGCTACTGGCGCCCGGCCTCAAGCTCTACGTGGAGAACGTTTCACCCGAGGTCGCCGCACGTCTGGGAACCGTGGTCGCCACACCGGAAGAGGCGGACGTCGCGCTGGTGCGGCTGATGGCGCCGTTCGAGCCGCGGTCGGACCTGTTCCTGGAATCGTGGTTCCACCAGGGCTCGCTGGAGTTCCCGCCGGGCCTCGCCGCGCGCCTGGCCCGGATCTCCGCGGCCTGCCCGCTGGTCGTGGACGTGACGCTGGACCGCGCCGCGGTGCTGACACCGTTGCTCCCGGTCGTGTCGACGCTGGTGGTCAGCTACGGCACCACCGACGAGGCCCTGGCCGACGCGCTGTCGGGGGTCGTCAAACCGGAGGGCAGGCTGCCGTTCGACCTGCCGCGCTCCATGGAACAGGTGCGGCGGCATCCCGAGGACGTCGCGGGGTACGAGGACCCGCTCTTCCCGTTCGGGCACGGGTTGTAGGCGCGGGTGTATCCGGGCGCACGGCGGGTATGCGTCGCCGGGAGGTACATCGATGCGAATCCTGGTGTTGCGGGCACTCGGACTGGGCGACCTGCTCGCCGCGGTGCCCGCACTGCGCGGGCTGCGCCGCGCGTACCCCGATGCCGAGATCACGCTCGCGGCGCCCGCCTGGCTGGCCGACGCGGTAGTGAGGATCGACGCGGTCGACCGGCTGCTGCCGACCGACGGCCTCACGCACATCGAGTACGACAGCCCTGATCTCGCCGTCAACCTGCACGGCCGCGGACCGCAGAGCGTCGAGCGGCTGAGGGCCACGCGGCCCCGGCAGCTGATCACATACGACGAGTGGCCGGAGGACCGGCACGAGGTGCTGAGGTGGTGCGATCTGCTGGAACGGCACGGAATTCCGTGCGACGCCGACGATCTGCGGCTGCCTGCGGCCGGAGCGCGAACCGAGCGGATCGTGGTCCACCCAGGAGCGAGCCATGGCGCGCGCAGGTGGCCGGTGGAGCGGTTCGCGGCGGTGGTCGGGGAACTGGACGGCCACGACGTCGTGGTGACGGCCAGTCCGCCCGAGCTCGAAGCGGCTCGCCGGGTCGTGCCCGAACCCGTGTGCGGCAGCCTCGCCCAGCTGCTCGACCTCGTCGCCACGGCCGGACTCGTGATCTGCGGTGACACCGGGGTGGCGCACGTCGCGACGGCCTACGGCACGCCGTCCGTCCTGCTGTTCGGCCCGATGTCACCGAGCCTGTGGGGTCCGCGCTCTGGGCCGCACCACGTGCTGTGGCACGGCGGAACGGGCGACACGTTCGCCTCCGAGCCGGACCCCGGTCTGCTGCGGATCACCGTGGACGAGGTCCTGGCCGCGGTCAGGAACTTCCGGCTGGTCACGGCAGGCCGAGGTGCACGACCTTGACGGTGGTCATCTCGTCGAGCAGTTCGGGCCCGTAGCCGAACCCCGTGCCGGACGCGCCACGAGGCTGAGCCGCGCCACCGGGAGCGCCACCGAACACGGCGTTCACCTTCACCGTCCCGACCGGCAGCGCACGCCAGGCCTTCTGCGCGTGCTCCATCGACCGGGTCAGCACCGTCGCCGCCAGGCCGTACTCGCCGGAGCACGCCTCGCGCAGGCCTTCGTCGAACGACGGCACCACGCAGATCGGCGCCACCGGGCCGAACGTCTCCTCGCGCATGATCCGCATGCTCGGCGTGCAGCCGGTGAGCACGGTCGCCGGGTAGAACGCGCCGGGTCCGGCCGGGATCTCGCCGCCGGTCAGCGCTCGCGCGCCGGCTTCGAGCGCTTCGGCGACCTGGGCGTGCACGAACTCGCGATGCCTGTTGTCCACCAACGGTTGTGCGCCGGCCGTCCACTCCTTCGCCTTCGCGCACAGCGCTTCGATGAACGCCTCGGAGACGGCCTCGTGCACGTAGATCCGTTCCACCGACGTGCAGAGCTGGCCCGCGTTGGTGAACGCCCCGAGCGCCGCCTGCTCGGCCGCCCGCTCCGGATCGACGTCCGCGTCGACGAGCAACGGATCGTTGCCCCCGTTCTCCAGCAACAACTTCGCCCGCGACGCCTGCGCGATGTCACGGCCCGTCTTCGTGCTGCCGACGTGCGCGACGACGTCGACGTCTTCGCGCACGAGCTGCGCGCCCGTCGTTCCGTCACCGATCAACGTCCGCAGCACGTCCTCCGGGAAGTGGGGCCGCAGCACCGTGTCGAGCAGCATGCCGGTGTGCGGGCAGCGTTCACTCGGCTTGTGCAGCACGGCGTTCCCCGTGACCAGCGCCGCGCCGAGCAGTCCGCACGCGACGGCAACAGGGTCGTTCCACGGCGTGAGCGCCACGACGACACCGCGCGGTTCCGGAACCATGAAGTCCACGGCCGAACCGAGCAGCGACCGTCCGCGGTGGACCGGGCCGAGCTCGGCGTACTGCTCCAGCGTGGACGCGCCCGCGAGCACGCCCTCCCGTGCCGACGCGAACGGCCTGCCCGTCTCGGTCTGCACCACGGTCGCCAGGTCGCCGGCCCGCAACCGGAGGTCCGCGGCGGCCGCCCTCACCGCCGCACCGCGTTCGTCCGCGGGCGTGGCGGCCCAGGCGGTCTGCGCTTTCCTGGCGGCCGCCACCGCTGTCGTCGTCTCGGTTTCGGACGCGGCCGGGAGCCAGCCGACCAGCTGACCGTCGAGTGGGCTGTGGACGTCGATGGCGTGGGTGGCGGTCATGCGAGACGGGTACCCGGACGTCCCGGTCGAAACATGGAGGAAGCATGCCCGGACGAGAGGAACTCCCCAGCACCCTGGCGCGCTCGTCGCGGAAGGCGCAACGCACCTGGATCAAGGCCCACGACGCGGCCGTGGAGACCTACGGAGAGGGCGAACGTGCACACCGCACGGCGTTCTCCGCGCTGAAGCACTCGTTCGAGAAGGTCGGCGACCACTGGGAAGCGAAGGACGAGAAAGGACCGTCCGACCCCCAGGCGGCGAGGAGCACGCCGGCGCAGGGCGAGACCGCCGGTGGGGTGGACGCGAACGCGAGCAAGGAACACCTCTACGACGTCGCGAGGCGGCTGAAGATCGACGGCCGGTCCCGGATGAGCAAGAACGAGCTGGTCGACGCGATCGCCAAGGCGAACGAACGGGCGACGGCGGCCGCCCGTTCGTGAGGACCGTCATCACCGCGGGCAACACATCCTCACTCGGCGTGTCGGGAATCGCTTCTCTGAGTAGCGTTTCAAGCCGTTTTTCTCGGCTAAATCTCCTCTATGGATCGGACCATCGAGGCGGTGCTCTTCGACCGCGACGGCACGCTCGTCCGTGATGTGCCGTACAACGGCGACCCGGCTCGAGTGGAGCTGATGCCCGGCGCTCGCGAAGCGGTCAGGGACCTGCGCGCACGCGGTGTGCGCACCGGAGTGGTGAGCAACCAGTCCGGAATCGGCAGGGGACTGCTGACCGAGGACCAGGTGCGCGCGGTCAACGCCCGCGTCGAGGAGCTGCTCGGGCCGTTCGGCACGTGGCAGATCTGCCCGCACCACCCGGACGACGGCTGCGCGTGCCGCAAACCCGCCCCCGGCCTGGTGCTCAGGGCCTGCGAGGCGCTCGGCGTGAGGCCGGATCGCACGGTGGTCGTGGGAGACATCGAGGCCGACGTGGTGGCCGCGCGCAACGCGGGCGCGACGTCCGTGCTGGTCCCCACCGAGGTGACCCGGCCGGACGAGGTCGAACGCGCGCCGCGCACCGCCGCGGACCTGCGCGCCGCGATGGAGATGATCCTGTGAGGACGTTGGTGGCGCGGCTGGACAGTGACGGCGACGTCCTGCTCGCGGGTCCGGCGATCCGCGCGGCGGCCGCGTCCGGTGAGGTCGTCCTGCTGTGCGGGCCCGGCGGAGTGCGGGCGGCCGGACTGCTGCCCGGCGTGAACCGGATCGTCGAGTGGGAGTGCCCGTGGATCGTCTACCCGGCGCCCGAGGTCCGGCCGATCGACATCGAGGCCGTGGTCGCACTGGTGCACGGCATCCGGGCCGACGTGGCGCTGGTGCTGACGTCGTTCCACCAGAGCCCGTTGCCACTGGCCCTGCTGCTGCGGCTCGCCGGGGTGCCGAAGGTCGTGGCGCGCTCGACCGACTACCCCGGTTCGCTGCTGGACGTGCGGCTGACCGGCGATCCGGACGTGCCCGAGGCCGAACGGGCGTTGCAGGTCGCGCGCGCGGCCGGGTTCGAGCTGCCGCCGGGAGACGACGGCGGGCTTGCCGTGCTCGACCCGCCCAGAGCCGAACTGGTGCACGAGGAACTGAGCCACCCGTACGTGGTGGTGCACCCAGGTGCGACGGCGCCCGCCCGCACCTGGTCGCCCGACCGGTGGGCGAAGGCCGTGGTCGCGTTGAACGCGGCGGGGCATCGCGTGGTCGTGACCGGCGGACCGGCGGAAACCGGCCTGACCGGGCACGTCGCCGGCGCGTGCGGGACCGATCTGGGCGGGCGCACCACCTTCCGCGAGCTGAGCGGCGTGCTGGCCGGTGCCGAGGCGGTCGTCGTCGGCAACACCGGCCCCGCCCACCTCGCGGTCGCGGTCGGCACACCGGTCGTGTCGTTGTTCGCACCCGTCGTGCCCGCCGCCCGATGGGCACCGCACGGAAGGCATGTCCTGCTCGGCGACCAGCACGCGCCGTGCCGCGACAGCCGTGCCCGCAACTGTCCAGTACCCGGCCACCCCTGCCTCGACCTCGTGGAACCCGCCGAGGTCGTCGCGGCCGTCGCGGAGGTGACCCGATGAGGATCCTGCTCTGGCACGTGCACGGTTCCTGGACGAACTCCTTCGTCCAGGGCGACCACGACTACCTGATCGTCGGTCCTCCCGACGGCATCGGTCTCGCCGGGCGTCCCTGGCGTGCGACCGAGACACCTCTGTCCGAAGTGGACGCCGACATCGCGGTGGTGCAACGGCCGGAGGAAATGGACCGGGTACCGCGCGGAATCCCGGTGGTGTACCTGGAACACAACACGCCGAGCGCGCCGGGGCAGAAGCACCCGATGGCGGACTGGGACGGGATCCTGGTGCACGTCACGCACTTCAACGACCTGATGTGGGACTGCGGGTCCACCCGGACGGTCGTCGTCGAGCACGGCGTGGCCGACCCCGGCCCGCTCTACACCGGCGAGCTCGCCCGCGCGGCGGCGGTCGTCAACGACCCCGTCCGGCGCGGCCGGATCGTCGGCACCGACCTGCTGCCGCGGTTCGACCCGATCGACGTGTTCGGCATGAACACCGAGCCGATCGGTGGTCTGGGCGACCACGACCTCGGCTCGCTGCACCGGGAACTGGCTCGCCGGCGCGTGTACGTGCACCCGGTGCGCTGGACCTCGCTGGGGCTGTCGCTCATCGAGGCGATGCACATCGGCATGCCGGTCGTGGCGCTCGCGTGCACCGAGGTGGTGCGCGCCGTGCCCGAGGAGGCCGGCACGGTCTCCACGGACGTGGAGGAACTGGTGCGCGCGGCGAGGGAACTGATCGAGGATCCCGCGCTCGCGCACGAAAAGGGGAAGAGGGCGCGCGAGTTCGCGTTGGCCCGGTACGGACTCGATGCGTTCCTGCGGAGCTGGGACGACGTGGTGGAGGAGGTGGCCGGATGAGGCTCGCGATGGTCTCCGAGCATGCCAGCCAGTTGGCGGTGGCGCGATGAGCGTCGAGAAGCACCTGAACGGACTGGCAGGCACGCTGACCGCCCTGCGGGCCCAGGCGCCGCGGCTCACCCGCTGGGGTGCCGCGCTCGCCGGCAGGCTCACCGAGGGCGGCAGGCTGCTCGCCGCGGGCAACGGCGGGTCCGCCGCCGAGGCGCAGCACCTGACCGCCGAGCTCGTCGGCCGGTACCGGCACGACCGCGCGCCGTTCTCGGCGCTGGCGCTGTGCTCCGAGACGTCGAGCGTCACCGCGATCGCCAACGACTACGGCTACGACCAGGTTTTCGCCCGGCAGATCCTTGCCCACGCGCGTCCACGGGACATCGTCGTGCTGCTGTCGACCAGCGGCCGCAGCGCGAACCTGCTGGAGGCCGCCCGCGCGGCCAGGAAGGTGGGGGCGCAGGTCTGGGCGTTCACCGGCCCGGCGCCGAACCCGCTGGCCGAGCTGGCGGACGAGGTCCTGGACCTGCCCGGCGACCCGTGTCACGTGCAGGAGGCGCAGCTCGTCGCGGTCCACGCCCTCTGCGAGGCCTTCGAGGCCGCCTTGCCCGCGACCCTGCGGAGGGTCTCATGAAGCTGGTGGTCGTCGGCGACTCGCTGCTGGACGTCGACGTGGAGGGCACGGCTGAGCGGCTGTGCCCGGACGCGCCCGCTCCCGTCCTCGACGTGTCCGCCGAACGCGCCAGGCCGGGAGGTGCCGCGCTCGCGGCGACGATGGCGTCGCGCGACGGCGTGGACGTGACGCTGGTCAGCGCGCTGGCCGACGACGAGGACGGGCACCGGATCCGTTCACTGCTGGACGTACCCGGGGTGTTCGGGCCCTCGGCCGCGCGCACGTCGGTGAAGACGCGCCTGCGCTGCGGTGGGACCTCGTTGGCGCGCATGGACCGCGGTGGCGGCCCTGCGGAGCCCAAGGCCACCGACGACATGCTCGACGCGGTGCTGTCCGCGGACTTCGTGCTGGCGTCCGACTACGGCCGCGGGCTTCTCCGCGACGAACGCCTGCGGTCGGTGCTCACCCGCGTTCCCGTGGTGTGGGACCCGCACCCCCGTGGTCCCGCGCCGGTGCCCGGTGCCCGGCTGGTCACTCCGAACCTCGCCGAGGCCACGGCGTTCAGCGGCCACGCCGACCCGTTCGAGGCGGCGGAGGAGTTGTTGTCGCGGTGGCGTGCGCGTGCGGTGGTGGTGACGAAGGGCTCCGGTGGTGCGTTGCTCCACTGTGGAGGGACGCCCGTCGCGGTGCCCGCGCCGAAGGTGTCCGTGCTGGACCCTTGCGGTGCGGGGGACAGGTTCGCGGTGACGGCGGCGGCGCGGCTGGCCGCGGGTGCCACACCTGACGAGGCCGTGGCGGACGCCGTTGTCTCGGCCGCGCGGTTCCTGGCCGACGGCGGTGTCTCGGGAATGGCCGGTGCGGCCATGTCCACTGTGGACGCCGTACGTGCTCGTGGCGGTGTCGTGGTGGCCACGGGCGGGTGCTTCGACGTGCTGCACGCCGGTCATGTCCGCATGCTGCGGGCGGCACGGGAGCTCGGCGACTGCCTCGTGGTGTGTCTCAACTCCGACGCGTCGGTGAGCAGGCTGAAAGGGCCGGAGCGCCCGGTGAACCGGCAGGCCGACCGCGTGGAGGTGTTGCGCGCGCTGGGCTGCGTGGACGAGGTGGTGGTGTTCCCCGAGGACACACCGGAACGCGTGCTGCGCGACCTGCGTCCGGACGTGTGGGTGAAGGGCGGTGACTACACCGCCGAGCTGTTGCCGGAGACGGCTGTGGTGCGGCACTGGGGCGGCCGGACGGTCGTCGTCCCGTACCACCGCGGCCGTTCGACGACCGAGATCCTGTCGAGGAGGGCTTGATGCTGGGTGCTGTGCTGGTGACCGGAGGCGCGTCCGGACTGGGTGCGGCGGTGGTCGACGCCGTGCACGAGGCGGGCGGGCGGCCACTCGTGCTGGACAAGGCGGCGCCGTCGGCGCCGCACGTGGCCGACTTCGAGTCGGTCGACCTGTCGGACACCGACGCCGCCGAACGGGCCGTGCGGGACCTGGTCTCCCGCAACGGCGACCTGAGCGCCGTGGTGACCGCCGCGGGCGTGGACAGGTGCGGACGTCTCGACGAGGTGCCCACGGCGGAGTGGGAACACGTCGTGCGGGTGAACCTGTTCGGCACGGTCGCGGTCGTGCGCGCCGCGCTGCCGTACCTGGAGAACGGCCGGGTGGTGACCATCGCGTCCACCCTCGGGTTGCGCGCGGTCAGTGACGCCACGGCGTACTGCGCGTCGAAGTTCGGCGTCGTCGGCTTCACCCGCGCCCTGGCGGCCGAGACGGCCGGCCGGACCGGCGTGACGCTGGTCGTTCCCGGCGGGATGCGCACCCACTTCTTCGACGACCGCGACGAGCAGTACAAGCCGTCGGACACGGCGAAGCTGAACCCGCCGGACCGGGTGGCGGCCGCGATCATGTTCGCGCTGAGCCAGCCGGCGGGGTGTGAGGTGCGCGAACTCGTCGTGGCCCACGCGGAGGAACCGTCCTGGCCGTAGGCCGGATGCGGCCCCGCTCAGCCGGTCGTGGTGCGGAGGAGCCGTGATCCGGTCTAGGTTCGTACCCTGACGTCGGATCGGGTGGGGCTGACCGCGCGACCGCTGGGCAAGAGGACGGGTGTTGGACGGGCAGCGTCGGGAACGGCTCACGCGGGCGGTGGAGGAGTTCATCGCCGAGGCTTCCGGGCGCGCGGGTCTGGCACAGGCGTTGTGCGCCGCGTGCCTGCACGTCCTGCCCGGTGTGGACGGCGCGGCGCTGACGTTGCGCGGCAGTGCGCGCGCCGAGGAGATGGTCGGCGCGAGCGACGAGTGGGCGGCCCGGCTGGAGGAGATCCAGTACACGCTGGGCGAGGGACCGGGCGTGGCGGCGTTCCAGGAGGCCGCGCCGGTGCTGGTGGCGGACCTCGGCGCGGACGGCGTGCGCTGGCCGGGTTTCGACGCGGCGGCCTCGGCGGAGGGCCTGGCGGCGATGTTCGCGTTCCCGCTGCAGGTCGGCGGCATCAGGCTCGGCACGCTCGACCTGTACCGCCGCCGTCCCGGTGGCCTGACCGCGGCGGGGGTCGCCGACGCGGCGGTCCTGGCCGACCTGGCGACCTACGCGTTGCTGGAGCAGAACGACTCCGCGGACGAGGACGACCAGCTGCGGATGACCTTGTCGTACCAGGACGTGAACATGGCGACCGGGATGCTGGCCGCGAAGTTGAAGATCAGTCTGGAGGACGCGTTCGCCCGGTTGCGCGCGCACGCGTTCTCGTCTGGCCGGTCGGTGCTGGACGTGGCGCGTGACCTGCTGGAGCGCCGCATCCCGCTGGACCGGCTGGCGGACTGAGCTGTGTCGCGAGCAGCGGGCGGTGGCGGGTCGTATGCTGCGGGTGTGCCCCGTGCCCAGGAACAGATCGCCATCACGCTGAGCGAGCTCACGGCGAGTCTGGTCGGCTGTCACGACGCCGAGTCGGTCCTGCGCCTGGTCACCGCCGCGTGCGAGAGCCTGCTGTCGGCGTCGGCGATCGGGGTGATGCTGGTCGATCCGCGGGGTGGGCTGAGCGTCGTGTCGGCCTCCGACGAACAGGCCCGGTTCCTCGAACTGCTGCAGAGCCAGATCGACGAAGGTCCGTGCGTGGACTGCGTGCGTCACGACGCGATGATCGCCTCCCCGGACCTGCGGGACGAGCCTGGCCGCTGGCCGGCGTTCACCCAGGCCGCGCTCGATGCCGGGTTCCGCGCGGTGCACGCCGTGCCGATGCGTCTCTCCGGGGATGCGGTCGGTGGCCTGAACGTGTTCTACGCCGCTGTCACGCCGTGGGAGGAGTGGCAGCAGCGGCTCGGGCAGGTGCTGGCCGATCTGGCGGTGCTGGGCCTGTCGCAGGACGACGACCCGGCGCGCACGCATCGGCTGGCCGAGAAGACGCTGACCACGCTCAACGACCGCGTGATGCTCGCGCACGCCATCGGCATGGTCGCCGGCGCCCTCGACATCGGCACGGACGAGGCCCGCCGCCTCATCTTCGGCTACGCCGCCACGCAGGGGAGCCCGGTCCGCGACGTGGCCCGCCGCCTCACCGGCGGAAACCTCGAAGCTGCGGAGTTGGCGCGGGTCTAGTCGTCCCAATCGGGGTCCGTGCGCCGCTCGGCCGCGGCGTCCACGACCGCGTTGACCCGCTCGACCTCCGCCTCGCGTTCGGCGTCGCTGCGCCGGTCGCAGAACCGCTCCAGCACGTCGTCCTGGTCACCGCTCCAGACCTGCACGACGCCGATGGCTTCGTGCAGGGCCGCTCGTCTCGTGATCGCTTCGACGAGGCGTTGCGCCGCGGCGGCGTCGCCGGGACCGCGGCTGGAGGAGGTCATGCCCCCAGCCTCCTCCTCATCACGGGGAATGGCGACCCTGCGGCTCGCCGGCGACACGATCCGTTGCGGTGAAGCGGAGATCAGCAAGTCCCCTACTTTTCCGGGAGCGGTGTAGGGAGCGTTTCGCCGGGTAGCTCATTTCCATGGCAGAGCGCGCTGTGGTGACCGGAGGAGCGGGCTTTCTCGGCTCGCACCTATGCGACGCCCTGGTGGAGCGGGGCATGCGGGTGACCTGTGTGGACGACTTCAGCACGGGAGAGCCCGCGAACGTGCCGCCCGCCGTCGACCTCGTGCACGCCGACGTGCGGGAACCGCTCCGGTTACCGCCCAGCGAGCTGGTGCTGCACTTCGCGTGCCCCGCGTCGCCGCCGGCCTATCTGGCGTCACCCGTCGGCACGCTCGAGACGGGCGGATTCGGCACGCACCACGTGCTGGAGGAGGCCAGACGGCTCGGTGCGCGGGTCGTCGTCGCCTCCACCAGCGAGGTGTACGGCGATCCGCTGGAGCACCCGCAGCGGGAGACCTACTGGGGCAACGTCAACCCGATCGGGCCGCGCAGCGTGTACGACGAGGCCAAGCGGTTCGGCGAGGCGCTCGCGTTCGCGTTCCGGCGGGAGCACGGGCTCGACGTCGGCGTGGTCAGGATCTTCAACACCTACGGGCCGCGGATGAAGTCGAGTGACGGCCGCATGTTGCCCACGTTCTTCGCGCAGGCGCGCAAGAACGAACCGCTGACCGTGCACGGTGACGGCACGCAGACGCGGTCGCTCTGCTACGTGTCCGATCTCGTGCGCGGCGTGCTGGCCATGGCGGACAGCGGCGAGGCCGGTCCCGTCAACCTCGGCAACCCCGAGGAGGTCACGGTGCTGGAGGTTGCCAAGCAGGTCATCGAGGTGACCGGCAGCGACTCCGAGATCGTGCACGTCGGCGCGATGACCGACGACCCCCGGCGACGCAGGCCGGACGTCACCAGAGCGCGGGAGCTGCTCGGCTGGGAGCCCCAGATCCCGCTGGAACGAGGACTACGACTCATGGCGAGGGAGACGTGATGCGGGTTCTGGGCATCAACGCGATTTTTCACGACCCCGCGGCCGCCCTCGTGATCGACGGGCACACGGTCGCGGCCGCCGAGGAGGAACGGTTCTCCCGGCGCAAGCACGGCAAGCGGCCGGTGCCGTTCTCGGCTTGGGAGCTGCCGGAGATGGCGGCCAGGTGGTGCCTGGAGAAGGCCGGGCTCACGCCGGCCGACCTCGACGCCGTCGCGTACTCCTACGATCCGGCGCTCGCGGAGGACGGCACCGCGCCGTGGGAGGAACTGCGCACCAACTACGCCCGGCGGGCCCCCCAGTTCCTGGCCACCGCGTTGCCCGGCCTGGACCCGGAGATCGTGCGGTTCGTGCCGCACCACGCCGCGCACGCGGCCTCGACCGGGCTCGCGGCACCGTTCGGCGGCAACTGCGCCGTGCTGGTGGCGGACGGGCGCGGCGAGTGCGGCTCCTACCTGGCCGGGCGGTATGACGACCAGCAGCTGGTCAAGCTCGCCGAGCAACGGCTGCCGCACTCGCTCGGCCTGCTCTACGAAGACCTGACCGAGCACCTCGGTTTCCTGCGGTCCAGCGACGAGTACAAGGTCATGGCACTCGCCTCGCACGCCGAGCCGGTGCACCTGGACCTCATGCGCGAGCACATCAGGACCACCGATGACGGTGGGTTCCAGATCGTGCCGATCGAGTGGAACACCCTGGCCAAGCCGCCGGACGGCGAACTGCTGCAGGAACACGCCGAGCTCGCCGCCAGCGTGCAGCGCAGGCTGGAGGAGGTGCTGCTGGAGCTCACCACGTGGCTGCACGAGCAGACGGGTGAACGCAGGCTCGCCATGGCGGGCGGGGTGGCGCTGAACTGCGTCGCGAACACGCGCATCTTCGCCGAGGGACCGTTCGACGAGGTGTGGGTGCAGCCCGCGGCCGGCGACTCGGGCACCGCCCTCGGGGCCGCGCTGCACGTGGCGTCGGGTGAGCCGCTGGCGCCGATGCCCGGCGCGGACCTCGGCCGCAGCTGGAGCGACGACGAGATCGAGCAGGTGCTGAAGACGGCGAAGGTCGTCTACGAGAAGCCGGCGGACCTGGCCGCGGTGGTGGCGCGGGCGCTGGCGGACGACAAGATCATCGCCTGGTTCCAGGGGCGGTCGGAGTACGGGCCACGCGCGCTGGGCCGCCGGTCGCTGCTCGCGAACCCCTGTCACGCGGCGAACCTGGAGCGGATGAACGACGTGAAGGGCCGCGAGCAGTTCCGGCCGATCGCGCCGATGGTGCTGCAGAGCCGGGCGCACGAGTTGTTCGAGCGCGGACCGGTTCCCAGTCCCTACATGCTCTTCGTCCACGACGTCCGTCCTGAGTGGAGGGACCGCATCCCGGCCGTGGTGCACGTGGACGGCACCGCCCGCGCGCAGACCGTGGCGGACGACCCGTTGCTGGAACGGGTGCTGGAGGAGTTCGACCGCCGCACCGGTGTGCCGGTCGTGGTCAACACCAGCCTCAACACGGCCGGGCGGCCCATGGTCGACTCCCCGCGGGACGCGCTGGAGTGCTTCGGTTCCTCGCCCATCGACCTGCTCGCGATCGGCCCGTTCGTGGTGCGGCGATGACCGGCTACACCGTCGTCATCCCCACGGTCGGCCGCGAGAGCCTCGACGTCGTGATGGACGCGATCCGGCACGGCGAGGGACCGCCGCCGGACGAGATCATCGTGGTGTACGACCGGTTCGGCCGCGGACCGGCGGCCGCGCGCAACTCCGGGTGGCGGCGGGCCACCAGCGAGTGGGTGGTCTTCCTCGACGACGACGTGGTGCCGCCGCCGGACTGGAAACGCCGGCTCGTCCAGGACCTCACGGCGGTCGGCGACGACGTGGCGGCCAGCCAGGCGCGCATCGAGGTGCCGCTGCCGCCGGACCGCAGGCCCACCGACTGGGAACGCAACACCTCCGGGCTCGCCGGCGCGAAGTGGATCACCGCGGACATGGCCTACCGGCGGTCCGTGCTGCTGGAGACCGGCGGGTTCGACGAGCGTTTTCCCAGGGCCTACCGGGAGGACGCCGACCTCGCGTTGCGGGTGATCGACCTCGGGTACCGCGTCGTGTCCGGGGACCGGGTGACCACCCATCCCGTGCGCCGCACCGGTTTCTTCACCAGCGTCAAGCAGCAGCGCGGGAACGCCGACGACGCGTTGATGCGCAAGCTGCACGGTCCTCAGTGGCGGGAGAAGATCGGCGGTCATCGCGGCAGGTTGCGCGAACACGCGCTCACCACCGGTCTCGGGGTCGCATCCGTCCTCTGTGGACTTATTGGTAGGAGGCGTGCCGCGGCCGTCGCGGCACTCGGTTGGGCCGCCATGACCACGCGGTTCGCGGTGCAACGCATCGCGCCGGGGCCGCGTACGGCGCCGGAGGTCGTGCGGATGATCGTGACGAGTGCCGTCATCCCGCCGGCCGCCTGCGTGCATCGAGCCCGCGGCGAGCTCCAGGTGCGGATGGCCCAGAACGAGCAGGCCGGGGCACGAGACATGTCGGGAGGGCGAACGTGCATCGAATCGGTGTCGTTGGCGCAGGGTACGTCGGCCTGACCACGGCGGCCTGCCTGGCGCACCTCGGCCACGACGTCGTCTGCGCGGACGTGGACGAGGCCAAGGTCGAGCGGTTGCGGCGCAACGAGGTCGACCTGGTCGAACCGGGGCTCGCGGAGCTGCTGGAACAGCACGACATCGAGTTCACCACGGCGTTTCCGCGTGACGTGGACTTCTTGTTCGTGTGCGTTCCCACGCCGTCGGGTGAGCACGGTGAAGCCGATCTCACCGCTGTGCACGACGTCGTCGCACAGGTGCCGGAGAACACCGTGCTGGTGCTGAAGTCGACGGTTCCCGTCGGCACCGCGCGGGACATCGCGCACCAGCCGACGGTGTCGAACCCGGAGTTCCTGCGGGAGGGCCACGCGGTCGAGGACTTCCTGCGGCCGCAACGAGTCGTGGTCGGTTCGGCCGACCAGGACGCGGCGAGACGAGTCGCCGCGCTCTACGGCGACGTGCCGGTCGTGCTGACCGACAACACCACGGCCGAGCTGGTCAAGTACGCCTGCAACAGCTTCCTCGCGGTGAAGCTGTCCTTCGTCAACACCCTCGCCGAGCTGTGCGAGCACGTCGGCGCGGACATCGACGGCGTCACCGAGGGAATGCGCCTGGACGAACGCATCGGCGCCGCGTTCCTGCGGCCCGGTCCCGGCTGGGGAGGCTCCTGCCTGCCCAAGGACACCCGCGCGCTGCTCAGCACGGCAAGCGACCAGAACGTCGAGTTCGCGACCGTGCGCGCCGCCGTCGACACGAACGACCACCAGGTCCGCCGCATCGCGCAGATGATCGAGGGCGACCGGATCGGGTTGCTCGGCCTCACGTTCAAGGCGGGCACCAACGACCTGCGCGACTCGCCGGCGCTCGCGATAGCGCGCCTGCTGGAAGGGGAGGTCAGCGCCTACGACCCGGCGATCAGGCACGACGTCGACGGCATCACCGTCGTCGGCACACCGGAGGAGCTGGCGGACGGCCGCGACGTGCTGGTGGTGCTCACCGAGTGGCCGGAGTTCGCCGAGCTGGACTGGCCCGCGCTCGCGGACCGGATGACGACCCCGGTGCTCGTCGACACCCGAGGCGTCGTTCCCGCCGACAAGGTGCGGGAAGCGGGCTTCCGGTTGCTCAGCGTGGGCCACCCGGACGGGCGGCGTTGACGTCGGGCGCACGGGATGCGGTGACACCGAGTAGCGCTTCGGTGAGTGGTGTTTCGAAGCGTTTTCCGGGGATAAATCTCCTCTGTGGACCGGACTTCCGCCGCAGGGCACCTCGATCGTGATGACGCGATGCAGATGCCGATGTCGCGGTCGGCGACCGGCTGTACGACGGAGGTGAAGGCATGAGGATCGCGATGGTGTCCGAGCACGCCAGCCCACTGGCGGTGCTGGGCGGGGTCGACGCCGGTGGGCAGAACGTGCACGTGGCCGCGTTGTCGGAGGCGTTGGTGGCGCGGGGACACGAGGTCGTGGTCTACACACGACGTGACGACGGTGAGCTCCCCGATCGGGTGCGCACGAACGCCGGTTACGAGGTGGTGCACGTGCCCGCCGGGCCTGCGGAGCACGTGCCCAAGGACGAACTCCTGCCGTTCATGGGGGAGTTCGCCCGCTTTCTGGCCGCGGACTGGCGTGCCGCGCCGCCTGACGTCGTGCACGCGCACTTCTGGATGTCCGGCTTCGCCGCGGCGATGGCGGCGCGCGACGTCGAAGTGCCGGTGGTGCAGACCTTCCACGCTCTCGGCACCGTGAAACGCCGCCACCAGAGTGAAGCGGACACCAGCCCTCCACAGCGGATCGCGATCGAGCGGATGATCGGCAAGAAGGCCGATCTGATCGCCGC
Organism: Lentzea californiensis; assembly: GCF_024648825.1. GTDB lineage: Bacteria > Actinomycetota > Actinomycetes > Mycobacteriales > Pseudonocardiaceae > Lentzea > Lentzea californiensis. The sequence goes on along the minus strand of NZ_JANBBE010000006.1, from coordinate 430,820 downwards.
CACGTGCGACGACGAGGTGAACGAGCTGGTGCGGATGGGAATCCGCCGCACGCGCACCGCCGTCGTGCCGTGCGGCGTCGACCCGGAGCTGTTCTACCCGGCCGCGGCCTCTCCGCGCCCGCGGCGGATCGTGTCGGTCGGCAGGCTGGTGCCGCGCAAGGGTTTCGAGGACCTGATCACCGCGCTGCAGATGGTGCCGGACGCCGAGCTGGTGATCGCCGGAGGACCGCCCGCGCACAAGCTGCGGTCGGATCCGGAGGCGCAGCGGTTGCTCGCACACGCGGAAGCCCTCGGGGTGCGTGACCGCGTCAGGCTGGCAGGCCAGGTGGCGCGCCAGGACATGCCGGACTTCCTGCGCTCGGCCGAAGTCGTCGCCTGCGTGCCGTGGTACGAACCGTTCGGCATCGTGCCGCTGGAGGCGATGGCGTGCGGCCTGCCGGTGATCGCCTCGGCGGTCGGCGGGCTCCTCGACACCGTGGTGGACGGCGTCACCGGGAAGCTGGTGCCGCCACGAGACCCGAAACGGCTCGCGAAGGAACTGCGGGTGCTGCTCGCGGACGGCTCCCGGCGCCACGTCTACGGCACCGCCGGTGCCGACCGGGTCTCCGCCTGCTACACCTGGAACGAGGTCGCGCGCAGGACCGAACACCTGTACCTGCGCGTCGTCCGGCAGTCGCTGGCGATGGTGCGATGACCGCCGTGTAGACGTCTTTTCACCGGGAACACCGGTTGCATGGACATGTCGAAGTTGCGAGACGTAGCCACAGCGCCCGGTCCGTTCGCATCGGTCTACCTCGACGCGTCGCACGACACCGAGGACGCGGCCGAGATCGCTGATCTGCGCTGGCGGGGTCTGCGGAACCAGTTGGCGGACCAGGGCACACCGGAGAAGACACTGGCCGCGCTGGACAGGGCGGTGTCCGCGGCCGAGCCTCCGGCCGGCAAGGCCGGGCGCGTGCTGATCGCGTCGGGTGCATCCGTGTTGGTGGACCAGACGCTGCCGGTGCCGCCGCCCGCCGACGTCACCCGCTACTCGTCGCTGCCGGACCTGCTGCCGCTCGCGTCCTACCTGCCGCCGCCGGTGCCGCACGTCGTCGTGGTCGCCGACTCGTCCGGCGCCGACCTGCACTCGTTCGACGGACAGGTCGAACTGGTGCAGTCCGTTCGCGGCAGGCAGCACCCGCTGCACAAGACCGGTGGCGGCGGGTGGGCCCACAAGCGGATGCAGCAGCGCGTGGAGGACACCGTCAAGCACAACGCGAAGCAGGTCGCCGAAGAGGTCGAACGTCTGGTCGGCGAGGTACGGGCCGAACTCGTCGTCCTCGGCGGCGAGGTGCAGGCGCGCACCGCGGTGCGCCACGAGCTCGGGCTCGACGACGACCTGGTCGTGGAGGTCGAAGGAACAGGACTGGCCGATGGCACGGACGACGACGAGTTCGGCAGGACCGTGCGTGCGCTGGTCGCACAACGTCAGCAGCAGCGCGACGCCGAGGTCGTCGAGCGGTTCCGCGCCGAACTCGGCAGGGACGGGCTCGCCGTCGAAGGACTCGAGCGGGTCGCGGACGCGCTGCGCCAGGCCAACGTGGACACGCTCGTCGTCAACGCCGGCGTGCTCGCGGACCAGCTGGTGTGGACGAGTGACCGGCCTGATCAGGTCGGTGCCGACGAGGCCGCCGTGCGCGAGTTCGCCGGCGAACCGGTCGCCGTCGGGCGCAACCGCGCGGACGACGCGTTGACGCGCGCGGCGGCCGTGACGGGCGCCAACATCGTTGCCGGCGACGACATCGAGGTGCTGCAGGGCGTCGGGGCGATCCTGCGCCACCGCCCGTAGTCGTTGTCAGACGAGGAACGTCCCGCTGTCCATTGTGGAAGAACAGCGGTTGCGCAGGTTCCGCGAGTCGCTGCCGCCGCCGATCATGGCCCGGTAGGCGACCACGGCGTTCTTCCACGCCCAGAACGCGGTGGCGTCGCCGGCGGCTGCCTGCTCGCGCAGTTGCACCAGCAGGTCCACCACCTCGTTCTCGCAGCCGGTCGTCGGCCCTCGTCATCGCACGCTCCTGGCCGAAGCTTCGACGGTCACACGAGCGCCACCACGCCGTACGCGGCGGCGGCGACGACGGCCGAGGCCGGCAGGGTGAGGACCCAGCCCTTGGCGATGTCCGCGGCCACCGACCACCGCACCGCGGAACGGCGGGTGGTCGCCCCCACGCCCATCACGGCGGAGGTGATCACGTGCGTGGTGGAGATCGGGGCGTGGAAGACGAACGCGGTCAGGTACAGCACCGAGGACGCCGACAGTTCGGCGGCGAAGCCGTGCGGCGGCGTCAGGTGGAAGATGCGCCTGCCCAGCGTCCGCATGATGCGCAGGCCGCCCGAGTAGGTGCCCAGTGCCAGCGCCAGCGCGCACGCCACGATCACCCACAGCGGCACGGAGTAGCTGTCCTGGTGTCCGCTGACCACCAGGGCCAGCACGATGACGCCCATGCTCTTCTGGGCGTCCTGCAAGCCGTGGCCCAGTGCGAGGCTCGCCGCGGAGAACACCTGCGCCCGGCGCATCAGACGGCCGGCGCGGTGCGCGTTGGCGTTGCGGAACCCCCACATGATCGCGGTCATCACCACGTAGCCGAGCAGCAGGCCGACGACGGGGGAGACCACCATCGGGATGACGACCTTCTCCAGCACGCCGGTCCAGTGCACCGTGGTCGCGGACGCCAGCGCGGCGCCGACCAGGCCGCCCACCAGCGCGTGGGAGGACGAGGAGGGCAGACCGAAGTACCAGGTGAGGAGGTTCCACACGATCGCGCCCACCAGTGCCGCGGTGACCACGTGCAGCGCGTCGTCGCCGACCGGGGTGTCGATGAGTCCCGAGGCGATGGTGACCGCGACGCCGGTGCCGAGCAACGCGCCGATCAGGTTCATCACCGCCGCCAGGGCGAGCGCCGCGCGCAGGCTCAGCGCGCGGGTGGACACCGCGCTCGCGATGGCGTTGGCGGCGTCGTGGAAGCCGTTGGTGAAGTCGAAGGCGAGCGCGAGCACCACGACGAGCACCAGCCCGGCGGTGAGCATCAGGACTCCTTGACCGCGATCGAGTGCACCGCGTCCGCCACGTGCTCGAACGCGTCGGCCGCGGCCTCCAGTTCGTCGACGACGTCCTTGAGCTTCATGACCTCGAGGGCGTCGCGCTCACCGTTGAACAGTTCCGACAGCAGCCGCCGGTAGACCTGGTCGGCCTCGTTCTCCAGGCGGTTCACCTGGACCCAGAAGTCGGTCAGCCGCTGCGGCTCGGCCAGGCGCGGCATCGCCTCCGCGGTGAGCCGGGCGGCCTGGCACAGCAGGTCCACCAGCGTGTCGACCCCCGCGGGCAGCACGCCCACGCGGTAGAGGGTCGCCAGGTCGACCGCGGCGTCCATGTGGTCGACCACGTCGTCCAGCCTGGACGTGAGGCGGTAGATGTCCTCGCGGTCGAACGGCGTCACGAACGACCGGTCGAGGTGTTCGATGATCGCGTGGGTGGCGTCGTCACCGACGTTCTCCAGCGCGTGCATCCGTTCCGCGAGTTCGGGGCGCCGGTCGACGGGTGCGCTCACGAACTCGCGCAGCACCTCCACGCTGGCACCGATGTTCGCCCCGATCTCGGCGAACAGCTCGAAGAACCTCGCCCCCGTCGGTTTGCGGCTGATGCGCAAGGCCTCACTCCGCACCCAGGCGGCGCCGCAGCTCGGGCAGGAACTCGGCGTCCTGACCGACCAGCGCGGCGGGATCCAGCTCGTGCGGCACGGAGGTGTTCGGCTCGCGGTCGAGCAGGTACCGGATGATCTCCTCGACCAGCGTGGCCCCGTCCGGTTCCGGCACCGCGAGGTCGTCGAGGAAGTCCTGTGACAGCACGACGTGGTGGTTGGTCGTCTCCGTGCCTTCGCGCACTTCGGCGGCGTACTCGTTGTCGGCCATGGGTGTGATGTGGACATTCGTGCTCATGACGGCTGGCTACCCACCGGTTGCGGCCGGAAACGCCGCCGTCACCGTCCGTGTGCTTCGGCCCTGGTCCTCGCCCGCGCCCGAGCACGGCGGCGCGGGCGCGTGACCGGCGCGGGCTGGTGCGGATGTCCGGCCGGGTGCGCCACACCGCGCCGCCGGTGCAGCACCCGGTGGGCGAACGCCGTCCGCCGCTGCGGGGAGGCGCCGAAGAGAGCGGCCGCGCTCAGCGTCGCGAGCAGGGTCGCGGTGCCCGCCAGCACCAGCGTCGTCTCCGCCCCGGCCCGCTCGCACAACCAGCCGAGCAGAGGCGCGCCGACCGCACCCGCGGCAGCCCCGGCGGAGCCGCTGATCGCGAGCATCCGGCCACGCATGCCGTCCTCGGAGTCGAGTTGCAGGCGGGTGCTCATGGTCGTGTCGATCAGCACCGCCGCCGCGGCGATCGGCACGAGCACGACGGCGAACGCGACCGGGCCGGGCAGGAGGCCACCGACCGCCTGGAGCAGGCTCGCGAGGGTCGCGGCCACGAGCAGGAGCCGCACGGACAGCGTGCGCCGGGCCGCCGCGAACAGCCCGCCGAGCACCGTGCCGACGGCGAACACCGACGAGAGCAGGCCGTACGTCGCCGCGTCGGTGCTCATCGCCGCCATGGTGACCTGGTAGTTCCGGCCGAGGCAGGACAGGAAGAACCCGAGGGTGACGAGCAGCAGCAGACGCCCGCTGCCGGTGACGTACCGCAGGCCCTCCCGCACGCCGGCCCGGCTGGAGGCGCTCGTGGCGAGGGGATGGAACTCCTCACGGCGGATGGTCAGCACCGCGACGATGACGGCGGCAAAACTGAGACCGTTGAGGGCGAACAACACCGGCGCGCCGACCAGCGCGACGAGCACGCCCGCCGAGCTCATCCCGAGGATTCGCCCGACCGAACTGATCACCGAGCCGAGCGCGACCGCGTTCGCGAGGCCGTCGCGCGGGACGATCTGGCTGCTCAGCCGCCCGAACGCGGGACCGTCGAACACGGTGACCAGCCCCGCGGCGAAGGTGAGCGCGTAGACCGGCGTCATCGGCATCCCCGACCAGACGGCGCACGCGAGCATGCCCGCCAGCACGGCGTGCAGTGCCTGGCAGACGAGCACGATCCGGCGCACCGGGAACCGGTCGGCGACCGCACCGGCCCAGGGCCCGAGCAGAACGGCCGGCAGCGTGCTGAGCAGCACCGAGAACCCGACCGAGGTCACCGAACCCGTGCGCTCGAGCACCACCCAGTTCACACCGATGACCTGCATCCACGAGCCCGTGACGGAGATCAGGTCCGCGGCGGCCCAACGGCGGTAGTTCCGATGGTTCAGGGCGCGGAACATCGGCGGCATCGTTCGCCGCAAAACACAACTCCTCGAACGGGGGATTGGGCCAGACACCACACGGCCCGGACCTGGAGGAGCGTACGTGCGGATTTCCCGGATCTAAACGTGAGTTCGTTCACGTCCTGGGTGGAGGTCGTTTCCGGGTGGCCCAAGTGATCCACAGTGGACAGCGGTGCTCGCGATAGCAGCTGTCCCTAGGCTCCACAGGCTGGACGCGCAGATCTTGCTGCTGGCCGCGGGCCACCACCGCGACTCCTTCCACTCCTGCGGCGATGAGCCCGGCACCGCGAATGCCCTGCCTCTTCCGGGGTACCTCGGTGGTGTTGGCCACGCGTTCTGGAGGAGGATCGGTGAACCCACAGGCAGTCGTGACGGGAGCGTCGAGCGGTATCGGGCTCGAGCTCGCGAAGGTGTTCGCGGACAACGGTTACGACCTCGTGATCGCGGCCGAGGACGACGCGATCGACACGGTCGGCGAGGAGATTCGGGGCCATGGCGTCCAGGTGGACGCCGTGCAGGTCGACCTCTCGTCGTACCAGGGCGTCGAGGACCTCGTGGCGCGCATCAGGACGAGCGGGCGGCCGGTCGACGTGCTCGCGGTCAACGCCGGTGTCGGTGTCGGCGGTGACTTCGTCCGCGACACGTCCGTGGACGACAACCTGGAGATCGTCAACCTGAACGTCACGTCCGCCGTGCACCTGACGCACCGCGTGCTGGCGGACATGGTGGACCGCAAGGAAGGGCGCGTGTTGTTCACGTCCTCCATCGCGGCCACCACTCCGGGGCCGTTCCAGACGGTGTACGCGGCGTCGAAGGCGTTCCTCGCCTCGTTCGGGCAGGGGCTGCGCGAGGAGCTGAAGGACTCCGGTGTCAGCGTGACCACGCTGATGCCCGGTCCGACGGACACGAACTTCTTCGATCGCGCGGGCATGCAGGACACCAAGGTCGCCCAGGGCGCCAAGGACGATCCGGCGCAGGTCGCGCGCCAGGGGTTCGAGGCGTTGATGAAGGGCAAGGACCACGTCGTCGCCGGCTCGGTGAAGAACAAGGCGCAGGCGGTCGCGGGCCGGGCGCTGCCGGACCCGGTGAAGGCCAAGGCACACCGCAAGATGTCCGAACCCGGCTCGGCGGAGTCGTAGGCGCTCCGTCGTGGACCCGTGCGATGCCGTCACACAGCCAGGCGACGGCATCGCGCGGTCAGGGGAGCACGTTGCGGGCCGCGGTCCTGCTCCACTCGAGCAGGAGCAGGGTGGCGTCGTCCTGCAAGTTCCCGTGCTGGTGGTCGAGCACCGCGCGGGACACCCGGCGCAGCGTCTCGGGGGCGGGCAGACCGGCCGCCTCGTGCCGTTCGGTGAGGTCGACCAGGCGTTCCACGCCGAACTCCTCGCCCTGCGGGTCGCGTGCCTCGGTGACGCCGTCGGTGTGCAACAGGATCCGGTCGCCGCGCTCGAGTTGTTCACGCCCGAGCCGCCGCGGCGTCCTGGCGAGGTGGCCGAGTCCGAGCGGCACGTGGATCGAGCTCCGCAGCGCCTTGACCATCCTGCCGCCGCGCAACAGCAGGGCCGGCGGATGCCCCGCGACGACGTACTGCACCGTCCCGGTCGCGAGGTCGAGGTCGGCGAGCACCGCCGTCGCGAACGGCGCCCTGAGGCCCTCGGCCGCCTGCTGCCGCACGGCCTGGTCGGCCAGTTCGGCCGCTTCGAGGAGCCCGAGGCCGTTGCGGCGGGCGTTGCGGGTCGCCGCCAGCGCCACCGCGGTGGTGAGGCCCGCGTGTACGTCGTGGCCCGTCGCGTCGAAGATCGAGACGTACGCGCGTCCGTTGTCGACTGAGTAGTCGTAGCCGTCGCCGCCCACGGAGTGATACGGCTCCATCACCGCCGTCACCGTCAGCTGGTCGCAGGCGAAGGTCTGCGGTGGCAGCAGCTGCCACAGCAGCTCGGACGCCACCGAGAACGGCGTGGTGCGGCGCAGGACGTGCAGGAAGTCGCTGTAGTGGAGCTTGCTCATGACCAGATGCCCGAGCAGGCCGGCCAGTTCCCAGCAGTGCTCGCGGATCGCGGGGTCGCCGGGGTCCCTGTCGCCGTGCAGGACCGCCTGGACCACGCCGAGCCGCTCGGTGCCGTTCAGCACCGGCAACCACAGGGACGGGGGCGAGCCGCCCGCGGCGACGATGTCGGTTCGCTGGAACGCGCGTCCGGCCGTGGTGGCGTGAACCCGCAACGGTGGTGGTCCTCCCTCGGGACGGACCGAGCGCAACCACTGCTGTCCCATGTCGACCACGTACAACTGCGCGGTGATGCCGACCTGGGCGGCGGCGCCGTCCAGGAGTGCGGCGAGATCGCCGGCCGTCGACAGGTGGGCGCCGTTGACGATGTGGCGGAACGCGGCGTTCCAGGCCTCGGCCTTCTCGGTCACGTGAACCCCCCTGGCCGGGTGCTCACCGCGAGGACGTCGCGCAGGCCCGACAACGTGAGGATGCGGTCCGGAGCGCTGCCGCACAGGCAGGTCACGCTGATCGTCCGCCCGGCTCGCCGCGCGCCTGCCGCGGCCTCGAGGAGCAGCGCGACGCCGGAACTGCTCAGGTAGCCGACGCGGGTGAGGTCGATGCCGGCCGGGCTGTGCGGCCGGGCGCCGATGTGGGCCAGCAGCGGTGCGCGCAGGCCGCCGGAGGTGTGCGTGTCCAGGTCGCCGGTGAGGTGGAGCACCTGCGTGCCGTCGCGAGTCTCCCGCACGTCGAGGCCGATCACGTCGGACGGCTTGGCGAGGGGCGGTGGCGGCGGTGCGTCGGCCGGTGCGGCGGACAACCGGAAGCGGACCGTCGTGCCCGTGCTGTCCGCGTCGAGCTCGACGTCGCCGGCGATGGCCCGGATCATCTGGAGGCCGCGACCGCGATGGCCCGGGTCCTCGGGCTCCGGGCGCCACGCGCCGTGATCCCGCACGGTGACGTGCACGGCCCCGTCGCGGTGCGCGATCTCGGTGTCGAAAGTGCCCGTGGTGCCGGGATAGGCGTGGTCCACGACGTTCGCGGCGGCCTCCCCGTAGGCCAGCACGAGGTCGTAGGCGAGGTCGTCGGAGAGCCCCGCCGCGGCCGCCCACTCGGTCACGGCACCCCGCAGGCCCGAGAGCTGGCGCGACTCGGCGGGCGACGTCACGCGCAGGGGCGCTGGCAGGTGCCGGGCGACGACGAGCGCGACGTCGTCGCTGTGGCCGTCCGTGAGCAGCGCGCCGACGATCGTGCCGGTCAGTTCGGCGGGCGCCTGGTGCTGCGCCTGCGCCACGACGGTGAGCAGCCGGTCGAGACCCTCGTCGACGACGACACCCCTGCGTTCGACGAGTCCGTCGGTGTAGAGCACGATCGACCCGCCGGGGGCGAGCACCGTGCTGTGCTCCTCGTACCGCGCACGTCCCGGGGTGCCCAGCACCGCACCGGTGTGGTTCGTGAGCAACCGGGCCCCGCGCTGGTCGGCCACCAGCGGCGGGAGGTGCCCCGCGCTGGCCCAGCACAGCCTTCCGGTCGCCCAGTCGAAGGTGATGCACGCGCAGGTGCTGCCGGTGGCGCCGTTCACCCTGGAGGCGAAGGCGTCGAGCCGTTCCAGCGCGGCGGCGGGGGAGTGCCCGTCGACCAGGAAACCGGCCAGGGCGCTGCGGAGCTGTCCCATCACGGCCGCGGCCGTCGGGCCGGAGCCGACGACGTCGCCGACCGACATCCCGGCCACCGTGCCGGCGATCGGGAGCACCTCGTACCAGTCGCCGCCGATCTGCGCGTGACTCGACGCGGGCAGGTAGCGGGCGGAGGTGGCGAGGCGCTCCAGCGCCGGGAGTTCGCGGGGCAGCAGGCTGCGCTGCAACGTGGTGGCGATCTCGTGTTCGCGCTGCAGCAGCAGTTCGCGCTCGGCCTCGGTGCGCTGCCGCTCGGTCACGTCGCGCCCGATGGCCTGCAGCCCGCCCGGCGTGACCTGGACGCTGAGCTCCAGCGCGACGATCGACCCGTCGGCGCAGCGCAGGTTCCAGACCCCGGTCTGCTCCTGGTCGTGCGGCGGTTCCGGGCCGTCGCCGCCGAGCACGAACAGCTCCTCGGCGCGGCGCCCGACCAGCTCCTCGCGCCGGTAGCCCAGCAACGTGCAGGCAGCCGGGTTGACCTCGACGAACCGTCGTTCGCCGTCGAGGACCCAGATGCAGTCGGCGGCCCGCTCGATCAGGAGACGCAGGCGCTGCTCGTTGTCGCGCAGGGCGCGGTCGGAGTGCGCGCGCTGCAACGACTCCCAGCAGCGGTTGACCACGACGGACACGAGGTCGATCTCGTCCTGGGTCCACTGCCGCGGGTGTGCCTGGTGCACGGCCATGGCCGCGACGAACCGCCCGCCGCGCAGCAGGGGCAGGCAGATCACCGCGCGGATGCCCGTGACCGCGTAGGCGGCCAGGTCGTCCTCGTCGAGCCGCGGGTCGTCACCGCTGTCCACGACCACCCACGGCTCGCCCGCCCGCATCGCGCGCAGCGCACCCTCGCCGAACGCGCGCATGGCGAACCGTCCCGGCAGCGGCGGCAGACCGGTGGCGTGGTCGCCGCTCATGACGAAGTGGTTCTCGTCCTCCTCCGTCCTCGCGTACGCGCACCGGTCGACGGCGAGGTGCTCGCCGAGCAGCCGGGTCGCGAGCGCCATGAGGTCGTCGGCGTCGTCGAGCCGCTGCGACTCCCGGTCGAGCACGGCGAGGAACCGCTCCCGCTCGGCGGCGACGCGCTGGCCCGTGACGTCGATGACGACGCCCTGGAGCACGCGCGGCACGCCCGCCTCGTCCCGCTCCACGTGGACCTTCTCGTGCAGCCACACCACTTCGCCCCTCGTGGTGAGCGCGCGGTAGCTCAGGTCGTAGTCGTCGTGGCCGGCCGCTCGCTGCCACCGTTCCCGCTCGGACCTCTCGCGGTCGTCGGGGTGCACGACCGAACGCCAGAACCCCGGCTCCTCGAGCCAGCGCCGGACGGGATGGCCGAGCAACTGCTCGACGTAGTTCGACACGAAGGTCAACTCGCGGATCCGGGCGTCGGCCGCCCAGAACACCACGCCGAGGTTGTGCACGAGCCCGCGCAGTCGGTCGGAGTCGATGTCGTGTCCGGCGGTGCCCATGTCAAAAGCCTGTCACGCCGGTGACGGTGCGGCGAACCGCACGCGTCCGAGGTTCGCCGGACGCGACGAACACGTGCGTGCGGGCCCTTCCGTCTCCGTCATTGCGGACGGGTTTGCCGCGCGGGGGGCCGCCAAACGTCGGCGGCCGGCTCAGTGCGGGGCGACGCTGTCTATCAGGCCCTGCGCGACCTCACGCAGCTTGACGTTCCGCTTCTGCGAGTCCTGCACGAGCATGGCGAAGGCCTCGTCCGCGGTGCACGAGTGCACCGCCATGAGCACGCCCTTGGCCTGGTCGATGACCGCACGCGAGACGAGCGCGGTCTCGAGGTGCGCGATGTGGTCGCGGGAGCGCTGCCAGCGGTGGGCGTTGTCGATCGCGGCGCTGGCGGCGGTGGTGAACAGCCGCATCACGCCTTCGTCGAACGGGTCGAAGGCCGTGGCCTTGTAGCTGTAGATGTTGAGCGAGCCGACGTGCTTGGTGTCGCTGTGGTCCGAGGCCGGGAGCAGGATCGGCACGGACAGGTAGGCGCGCACGCCGTGCTGTTCGGCGGCCGCGTCGAACTCGGGCCAGCTGTCCCTGTTCTCCCCGACCACGGCGCGCACGGCCCGGTGCGTGCGGGCGGCCTCCAGGCACGGACCGCGGTTGGAGCTGTACTGCTTCTCGTCGATGTCGATCAGCGTGGTGTCACTGGCGGCCGCGGTTCTCGGCTCCTCGGGGTTCACGGTGACGGTGACCGCGTCGGCGTCCTGCACCGCTCTCGTGGCGGTCTCGCTGAGCCGCTGCAGCACGTCGTCGAGCGGTTCCTCGCCGGAGAAACCGTCCCGCAGCATCGTCAACGCGTCGGTCGCGTCGTCGAGTCGCTCCACCGGGTCCTGCCGATCTGCCCCGGCAGTGGGTGCGCCGTCCTGGCTCGATGGCATCGTCAAGTCGTCCATTGCGCCGGTCCTCTCGCCGGAATCGAGTTCGCGGCGCTGGTCGCTCAACGCGCTCACAGGGAATGTTAGAGCCTGTGCGATTCGTCGTGCACGCCTGCGGAAAGGCGTGGAGACCGAACCGGCGAAGATCACATCACCGCGTTCGTGCCGGTAGCATCCCGGCCATGCCCGCCACTCCCGGCCGCCGCAGCGCGAAAGCGTTGCCCTGCCTGGCTTCCCCCTACTCCGGACCAGTCTCCGGCGGAGAACGACATGCCCTTTGCCGATGAGCTGATCGGTGCCCAGACCGTTCGTGCCCTCACCGCCGCCCTGAGTACCGCGTCGCCGCGAGCGCGCCTGCCTCGGCTGCGCGCGGCCGAAACCGCCCTGACACCGTTGGCGCTCAGGGAGCGCAGCGACCTCATCCGTGACGCGCTGCTCGCCGACCTGCCGGGTGACTACGCCTCGTTCGCGCGGACCGTGCGCGCCGCGGCCGCCGGGGCGCCGTCCTTCACCGGATGGCTGATCTGGCCGGTCACCAGTGCCGTCGCCGCCAAGGCGATCGGTGAGGGCGGCGTGGAGGCGTTCGACGACGCGCTCGCGCTGCTGGCGGAGCTGACGCCACGGCTGACCTCGGAGTTCGCGTTGCGCGCCCTGCTCAACCAGGACCTCGGGCGGGCGCTGGACGCGATCGTGCCGTGGACCCGTTCGGAGTCGGCGGACGTGCGCCGGCTCGCCTCGGAGGGAACGCGCCCGCTGCTGCCGTGGGCGGTCCGCGTGCCCGGCGTCCTCGCCGAGCCCAAAGCCACGCTGCCGGTCCTCGACGCGCTGTACCGCGACGAGAGCGAGTACGTGCGGCGGTCGGTCGCCAACCACCTCAACGACATCAGCCGCCGGGACCCGGAACTCGCCGTCGCGACCGCGAGCGAGTGGATGGCCGCGCCCGACGACAACACCGAACGCGTTGTGCGCCACGGTCTGCGCACGCTCGTCAAGCAAGGCCACCCCGGCGCGCTGGCGCTGCTGGGGTTCACCTCCGCGCACCTGGACGTGACCGGCCCGTTGCTCACCTCCGGCACCGTGGCGATCGGGGAGACGCTGTCGTTCACGGGCTCGGTGCGCAACCTCGGCCAGGAGCCCGCGCGGCTGGTGATCGACTACGTCGTGCACCACCTCAAGGCCAACGGCACGCTCACCGGCAAGACCTTCAAGCTCACCACCAGGACCGTCGAACCCGGCGAGACGTACGAGCTCAGCCGCGCGCACTCGTTCCGCGTGCTGACCACGCGCCGCTACCACCCCGGTCAGCACGCCGTCGAGCTGCAGGTCAACGGAGTGCGTTCGGGGCGCGCCGAGTTCACCCTCATCGCCGTCGGGGGATAGATCAGGTGGAGGTCAGGGGGAAACCCTGATGGCAGGGTTCGCGGCCGCGGGCACTCTTGGAGTCGTCAAGGGACATCCGCAGTACGAGGAGAATCATGAGCGAATCCAGGCCTGAGTCCACCCGGACCTCCGTCGACTCGGTGGTCGACGCCGTGCGAGGGCTGGTCAGCGAGGGTTTCAACCGTCGCGTCGTCGTGCGGGACAGCAAGGACGAGGTGGTGCTCGAGGTGCCGGTGGCCCTCGGGTTGATCGCCGCGTTCGCCGCCCCGGTGGTCACGACGATCGGTGCCGGTGCCGCGCTGGTCGGCAAGTGCGGGATCTCACTGGAAACCCGCGAGGAGCCCGCCGGCCAGACCGTGACGACGGTCGAGTCCGAGCGGGTGTAGCCACGAGCGCCCTGCGCACCCCCGCGAGGGGGCGTCAGGGCAGCAGGAGCTCGAAGAGCTGCCGCAGGGTGACGGCGAGAGTCTCCTCGTCGGTCTCGTTCGACGTGGTGCTGCCGATCACCTTGCGCAGCAACCAGAATCCCGCGATCAGGGCCAGCGCGACCGCGGCGCGCTCCGTGCCGCGGGTCTCGGGCACGACGTCGTACAGGTGGGCTTGGACCCGAAGTAGCGGTTCACCGGCATCGCGCTGACCCCGGCCGCCGGTGAGATCGACGTGCTGGTCAACAACGCCGGCGTCTACGGCCACGTCGGCTGGCAGGACGCGACCCCGGACGTGTGGCGGGAGATCTACGAGACCACCGTGCTGTCCGCGGTGCGGACGATCCAGCGCTTCGTCCCCGGCATGCGCGCCCGCGGCTGGGCAGGGTCGTCCAGATCGGCGGCGGCCTCGGCTCCCAGCCGATCGCCGTCCAGCCCCACTGCAGCGCCACCCTGGCCGCCCGGCACAACCTCGCCGTCTCGCTGGCGCGGGGGCTCGAGGAGACCGGCGTGACCTCCAACGTGGTCTCACCGGGCGCGGCCGCGCGGAGGAGGTCGCCGGCGCCGTCGCCATACCTCGTGAACCCGTACGCGGACTACGTGAGCGGCGCGACGACCAGGGTCGGCGGCGGCGCGGTGAAGTCGGTGATCTGAGCGGCTCGTCGTCTGTTCATGCCGGGCACGACCAGTTCGCCCGACGCGAAATCACCATTGCTTGCCGACGGCTCGGCACAAAAGTCACTCACGACAAAAAAGAGCACTGTTCATTGTCGAGAATCGACTGCTTTTCCGTTGCGGCCGACGGGCGCCGGGACGTCCACATCGTCGCCGCGGCGACGCCGGCCACGCGGAGCCGAACGTCCGTGCGCCGGCGACGGAGACCGAGGACACCCGCCGGAACGGCCGCCGGAGAATGCTCCGCTCCGTTCCGAGCGGTTACAGTGGGGGCCCAGAGTCGTTGATCGGCTCGTCCGCTCGCTTCGTCACCTCCGCGGTCTGTGAGTCCGCCCGCTGTGGGTCCGCAGCGATCTGAGGAACACGGAGTCGCATGGCAGTGACCGCGCCCATCAGTGATGATCGAGTCTCACGCCGCCGGAACGTCGCGCCGGCCGCCACGTCGGAGGGCACTCACCTGCTGGCCGGGGCCCTCGAGCGGTACGTGTGGAAGGTCGCCGAGGCCCTCGGTGTGCCGCGTGAAGGCGCCAGCTTCGAGGTCACAGACACCGCCACGGCCTACATCGCGCTCGGTTGCCGCGCGGTCGCTCATCCGGATCGTGACGTCATGCTCGTCTGGAGCGCGACGAACGGCTGGGCCGTGTCGATCGAGACCGATCCGGCTGAACCGCTGATCGTGCTCGGCCGCCTGTCCGGGGCCATCGTGCAGGCGCCGGAGGCGGTGGCCGGTCTCGTGGCCGAGTCCATGACGCGCCCCGGCGTCCGCCAGCCGCCCGTGGCGGGCCCGAGCCCCATGGGGTGGTCGGACCTCGCGGAGTGCATGGAACGCTACGCACCCTGATGTTGCGCGTTTTTTGCCGGGAGATTTCGCGGCGAATGGCGGATCGTCATTTTTCGCAAACGAAAGTCCTTTTTCGGCCGATCATGCGGGAAACGGTGTAGTGTCGATTCTGCTGAGAGCATCTCGCACCTGAGCACTCAAGCTCACGTCGCACTCGGTGAAACCTGAACCGGTCCTCATCGGGCCGGAGACGGGAGTCCCGGCATGACGTCGGCTCCTCACCTTTCCATGACCCCTCAGGCCGTCACGGCCACCGAGCAGCTCCGGACTCCGCTGCGATTGCGGCTGCGGCCGAATGCGCTCTCCACGGGGCATGTCGACGGTGCTTGGTGGCCACGTTCCCGGGACCTCGCCGCCGAACTGCCCGCGCTGCTGGCGGTGCTGGCAGTTCGGCTGGGCGACATCCCGCGGGTGAGCTACAACCTGACCGAGTGGGACACCGCGCCACGCCAGATCGCCGTGAGCGGCGTCCGGGTGCGGCTCGGCGGGTTCTGGTCCAGGCCCGCGCACACCGTGGACGTCGTCGCGGGAGACCGGCGCCGCCTGACTCTGCTCCTCGTTGCGCCGGACACCGACCCTTCCGCCGCCCACCGGTCCATGATGCGCGCCGCCCACCGCGAGAACACCGACACCGTCGAGGTCCTGCTCCGCGGTGCCGCGGCGAGCGAGTCCACTGTGGACGCCGTGCGAGCCGGCGACACCCGCATACCCGAACAAGCGTTCCGAGGAGTTCGATGACCACACCGACCTACACGTCCGCGTACGAACGCAGGCTCCAGATGGTGCAGGACGTGCTGACCGACCAGGCCGAGATCGACGGCAAGGCGGCACGAGACCTCGCGACACGCGTGCTGCGGGCCCTGGACCACATACCGGAGCGGGTGCGTTGAACGCGCGCCATTACGGCACTGGCGCGGCAAAGCTGACGTGGGGCACCCGGCTGCTCCGCGTCGGTTGCGCGTTCACCTACCGCGCCGAGGTGCCCACACCCGCGGTGTTCCTCGTCCGGCCGCTGTGGAACGCGGACGTGCGGGTGAGCCAGGAGCACCTGGACGTCCAGCCGGACGTGCCCATGCGGCACCACCTCGACCTGTACGGCAACCGCAACACCCGCGTCGTGCTGCCCCCCGGTCTGTCCACAGTGCACTACAACGCGTGGGTGGACGTGCCGGACCGGACGGAGGACGTGGACGAGACCGTGCCGGAGACGCTGCCCGACGGTCTGCCGGACGACGTGCTGGTGTACACCCTGCCGAGCCGGTACTGCGTGTCCGACGTGCTCGGCGACGAGGCCTGGTCGCGGTTCGGCGCCCATCCGCCGGGCTACGGCCGGGTGCGCGAGATCTGCCGGCACGTCCACGAGTCGCTGAGCTTCGGCTACGGCACCTCCACCGCCCTGTCCACCGCGGCCGACGTCAACGCGGCCGGTTTCGGTGTGTGCCGCGACTTCACGCACCTGGCGATCTCGTTCTGCCGCGCCCTCAACATCCCCGCCCGGTACGTCTTCGGCTACCTGCCGGACCTGGACGTGCCGCCCGGTGACGCGGAGATGGACTTCGCGGCGTGGATGGAGGTCTGGCTGGGCGACCGCTGGTGGACCTTCGACCCGCGCAACAACGAGCCCCGCAAGGGCCGCGTCGTCATCGGCCGTGGCCGGGACGCGGCCGACGTCGCCATGGTCACCACGTTCGGTGGCCCGCTGCTGGAGTCGATGGTCGTCCAGGCGGAAGAGGACCTGGCACCGACGTGGCGCTGAGCGGGCTCCACCGGTGGCAGAGTACGGTTGGGGCCACCGAGGGTTCTTCGTGCAGCAGCGCTCGAGCTGGTGCCGCCTTGGGCGAATCAGCAAGCCCGGCCGTCATCGTGCCGGTGCACGGCTCCCCGGCCAGGCGTACGCGCTGACGAACTCGCTCTTCCGTTCCAGCGCCGATCATCGGAGTAACCGCATGCCTGAATCAGTCACCACCGCCCTCGACAACGATGTGAGCGCTCTCGACAACGACGCGACCTGCGTCGTGTGTCCCCACCTGTGGCGCGAGCACGACCCGCTCGGTGCGCGGTACTGCACGGCGACCACGGTCTCCGCGCTCACGCGAGGCTGTATCTGCGGCTGACAGTGTTGAGCGCCAGCGGTTTGTGAGCTATTCGAGCAGTCCGCGCACGAAGGCGGCCTGCCCGGCGTGCTGGAGATCGTCCTCGAGCACGCTGACCAGTCGCACCGCGCGGGTGACCGGCGGGTCCCACGACTCGTCGATCACCACGGACAGATCTCCTGCCTCGACGCCGCGCAGGTACTTCTCGGTGCGCTCGTGCACGGCCTGGTGGTACCCGAGCAGCAGGTCCGCCGGCGCGACCACCGCGGCGACCTGTCCGGCGTCGTGGCCGTAGCCGGTGTCCTCGGCGGGGAGCGGCAGGCCGAACCGCTCGGACCAGCCGCCGTCGGTCCACACCTGCCCGGTGCCCGCCAGATCGGCGACGTGGTCGTCCTGCACTCGGGTCAGGTGCCAGACGAGCCAGGCGATCGAGTTCGCCGAGTCGTTCACCCGATGCGCGAGCTGGTCGGTGGACAGGCCTTCGAGTAGTCGCGTGACCGCCTGCCGGACCCGGTCGAACCCGTCCAGCAGCACGTCCGTCGCACTGATCTCACTCATGATCCCGTGTACCCCCGCCGGCGTCCGTCCACTCAGCGCACGGCCCCGGCCAGGACCGCGGTCACGACCTTCCGCACGGCCTCGGACTTCGCGGGGTCGTCCTCGTGCTCGGTGAACTGCAGGTGCGCGGCGCCGATCACCGTGGGAGCGAGCACGTCGACGTCCGCGTCGGCCGCGATCCGGCCGAGGTCGCGCTCGGCCGTCAGGTACTCGGCGACCATGGCCGTGACCTCACCGACGAGCGGGAACCGGGCGGTGCCCGCCGCACGCAGCCGCGTGCGCAGTTCGTCCCGTGCGATGACGAGCACCACGACGGCCACCCCGACCGGGTCGAAGCCGGTCATCAGGGCGTTGGTCAGGTTCCCGGCGACCGTGCCGGTGCCCGCCACGTCCCGGAGGGCGGCGGCCTGCATCTTGACCTGCGCGATGCGCTCCAGCACCAGTTCGGTGAGGAAGGCGTCGAAGTCGGCGAAGTACCGGTGCAGAACGCCCTTGGCGACGCCCGCCTCGGTGGTGACGGCCCGGCTGGTCAGCTCGCTGGCCCCGTCCCGGACCAGGACGCGGCCGGCGGCGTCGAACAGCTGCTGACGCGGGTCGCGCAACGCAACGCCAGTCGGCACCACGCCTCCTCTTCTCTCGCTGAGAGCGAACTGCGGCGCTCTAATGGGCGCTTGCCCACTAGAATGGGCACATGGTCACTCTACCGTCGTCACCTGCACCGGAACCGCATCGGCACCGTCGCGTCGCGGAGTCGTTCGGGGTCGATCCCGAACGCTACGACCGAACCCGGGCCGAATATCCCGAGGCGATGATCGAGCGGATCGTCTCCGCGAGCCCCGGCCCCGGCTTCCTCGACGTGGGCTGCGGGACCGGCATCGAGGCCCGCCAGTTCCGGGCCGCCGGCCGCGCGGTGCTCGGTGTCGAGCCCGACCGGCGGATGGCCGACTTCGCGCGACGCACCGGCCTCGAGGTCGAGGTGGCGACGTTCGAGGAGTGGGAGCCCGCGGGCCGCACCTTCGACGCGGTCGTCTCCGGCACGGCCTGGCACTGGGTCGATCCGGTCGCGGGCGCGGCCAAGGCGGCACGCGTCCTGCGGCCGGGAGGCGTGCTGGCGCCGTTCGGGCACGTGTACCAGCTCCCGTCCGCCCTGGCGGAGGCCCTCGACGAGGTGTACCGGCGGGTGGCACCGGACTCGCCGCTGAGCTTCGCCGGCCGGCCGGAGGTGCCGGTCCTGGACGCCTATCGGGGCCTGTACGCGCGGGCCGCCGACGGCATCCGCGAGGCCGGAGGGTTCGACGAGCTCGAGTTGTGGCGCCACGACTGGCAACGCACGTACAGCCGCGAAGAGCTGCTGGACCTGGTGCCGACCTCCGGCGGTCTCACCACCCTGCCACCGGAGCGGCTGGCCGAGGTGGTGGCCGCCCTGGGAGCCGCGGTCGACGGGATGGGCGGCACCGTCACGCTGCCGTACGCCACCTGGGGCCTCACCGCGCGCCGGTCTGCGATCAGCTGACGCTGAACTCTCCGGCGAGCACCGGTGCCCCCGTGCTCGCCACCACGCCCTCGACCGTGCTGCCGGGCGCGAGCTCGACCAGGCGGAACGCGCCGTCGGCGACGTCGAGCACGGCCAGGTCGGTGATGACGCGGGAGACGACCCCACGTCCGGTGAGCGGCAGGGTGCACGTGCCGACCAGCTTCGGCTCACCGGCGCGCGACACGTGTTCCATCAGCACGATCACCCGGCGGGCGCCGCTGACGAGGTCCATCGCCCCGCCCATGCCCTTGACCATCGCGCCGGGCACCATCCAGTTGGCGAGGTCGCCGTGCGCGGACACCTGCATGCCGCCGAGCACCGCGGTGTCGATGTGGCCGCCGCGGATCATCGCGAAGCTGGTGGGGGAGTCGAAGAACGACGCCCCCGGCACCACGCTGACGGTCTGCTTGCCCGCGTTGATCAGATCGGGGTCGACCTCGTCGTCGTAGGGGAACGGCCCGACACCGAGGATGCCGTTCTCCGCGTGCAACGTCACCGCCGAGTCCGCCGGCAGGTGGTCGGGGATGAGCGTGGGCAGGCCGATGCCGAGGTTGACGTACTCGCCGTCGCGCAGTTCGAGCGCGGCACGTGCGGCCATCTGGTCGCGGGTCCAGGCCATGTCAGTTCTCCTCCTGGCGGGCGCGGGTGGTGCGCTTCTCGATGTCCTTGCGGGTCGCCTGCTCCGGGGTGAGCGCGACGACGTTCTGCACGAAGACACCGGGCAGGTGCACCTGGTCAGGATCGATCTCACCGACCTCGACCACTTCCTCGGCCTCGACGACGGTGAACCGCCCGGCCATCGCGGCGGCGGGGTTGAAGTTGCGAGCGGCAGCGTGAAAGACGCAGTTCCCGGCCCGGTCGGCAACAGCGGCACGCACGAGCGCCACGTCGGTCACGATCGACTCCTCCAGCGCCATCTCCTTGCCGTGGAACGCGCGCACCTCCTTGGGCGGAGAGGCGAGCGCGACGGTGCCGTCCGGGTGGTAGCGCCAGGGCAGACCACCTTCGGACACAAGGGTGCCGACGCCAGTCGGCGTGTAGAAGGCGCCGATCCCGGACCCCCCGGCTCGCAGCCGTTCGGCGAGCGTCCCTTGTGGAGTGAGCTCCACCGTCAACTCACCGCCCAGGTACTGGCGGGCGAACTCCTTGTTCTCACCGACGTAGGACGCCACGACCCGGCTGATGCGGCGGTGCTCGAGCAACAGCCCAAGCCCGGCACCGTCCACGCCGCAGTTGTTGGACACGATCGTGAGATCGTCCGCCCCCTGCTCCAGCAACGCCTCGATGAGGAACCACGGAATGCCCGCGAGCCCGAAGCCGCCGACCGCGACACTCGCGCCGGACCGGATGCCGGCCACGGCTTCGGCCGGTCCGCCGACCACCTTGTCCAGGCTCATGAGTGGGTCTCCTTCTTGGCATGATCGTGAGTTGTCCACAGGCTGGTTGTGGGCTGAACTGTGCGTTTCCGGAATTGGATAGCCTGTGGATAGAGCGGGAACCAAAACCGGGGGGCGCGCGTTGCGTTAGGAGGAATCGCGCGGGGAGCAGTGGATCTAGCGGCTCGCCGGGGGCCGGGAGGTTGTCGAGGATCGTCGGCTTCGAGTCGTGCCGGGAGTCGAGTCGTACCGCGACGGGTCGTACGGGGACGGCTCGTACCGGGACCGGTCGCACGGCAGCTCGGCCGCCGTGGCACGTTGGTCGCCCCTCTGCGGGCGTAACGACCCACCATCGCCTCCCACTGGGCGCGGTCCTCGTACGCGGTGGTGAACCAGCGCCGGACGACGTCCTCGGCGATTGGTTTCGTTCCCTTGGAACATCAGCGCACCGCCCCAAAGACCGCAGCGCTCATCAGCACCGCCTCGACAGCTGCGACGCTCATCAGCGCATCGCCCCGACAACCGCGACGCTCATCGGCGCACCGCTTCGAAGACCGCGGCGCCCATCAGCGCACCGCCTCGAAGACCGCGGCCAGCCCCTGACCGCCGCCAATGCACATCGTCTCCAGCCCGTAGCGGCTGCCGCGCCGGCCCATCTCGTGCGCGAGCGTCGCCAGGATCCGCGCTCCGGTCGCGCCGACGGGGTGCCCGAGCGAGATACCGGAACCGTTGGGGTTGAGCCGTTCGTCGGCGGAGTCGAGCTTCCACTCGCGCAGGCACGCGAGCACCTGGGCGGCGAACGCCTCGTTGAGCTCGATCACGTCAATGTCGTCGAGGGTGAGGCCGGCCCGGCCGAGCGCGGCGGCCGTGGCTGGGACCGGGCCGATGCCCATGACCTCCGGCCCCACTCCGGCCACGGCCCAGGACCTGAGGGCGAGCACGGGTCGCAGGCCGCGCTTCTCGGCTTCGGCGCGGGTGGTGACCACGCACAGCGCGGCGCCGTCGTTCTGGCCGCTCGCGTTGCCTGCGGTGACCGTGGACTCCGGGTCGAGCTTCAGCCTGACCGGCCGCAACGCGGCGAGGTCGTCGAGCGTCGTGTCCGGGCGGGCGTGTTCGTCGCGGCCGACGACGAGGTCGGGCTTGCCGCGGCGGCCGGGCACGGTCACCGGCACGAGTTCGTCGGCGAAACGGCCCGCCTCGAAGGCGGCGCCCCAGCGCTGCTGTGAGCGCACCGCGAACTCGTCCTGTTCGGTGCGCGAGATGCCGTACTCGCGGCGGAGGTTCTCCGCGGTCTCGAGCATGCCGCCCGCCACCGGGTGGAACCGGCCACCGGCCGTCTCCCTGGCCCGGTCGAGGCGGTCGACCAGTTGGACGCCACCGCTGCGGACGCCGGTGCGCAGTCCCAGCGCGTAGTGCTCTACCTGCGACATCGACTCGGCGCCGCCTGCCACGACGACGTTCGCCGCGCCGGTCGCCACCTGTGCTGCCGCGTAGAGCACGGCTTGGAGTCCTGAGCCGCAGCGGCGGTCGATCTGGAGGCCGGGGACGCCGGTGCCGAGGCCCGCGTCCAGGGCCGCGATCCGGCCGATGGCCGGCGACTCGCCGTTCGGGTAGCTCTGGCCGAGCACCACGTCGTCGACATCACCCTCCCGCAGGCCCGTGCGCCGCACCAGCTCCTTGAGCACGGTGGTGGCGAGGTCGGCGGCGCTCAGGGAGGCGAGCGCACCGCCGAACCTTCCGACCGGGGTGCGGAGGGGTTCGCAGATCACGACGTCGGTCATGTCCTCGACGCTAGTGCGGTTCGGTCATATGTAGAAATACTGATTTGGCGATGACTGAGACTCTGGGAGTATCAACAGGGTGGAACTTCGTCACCTGCGCTACTTCGTCGCGGTCGCCGAGGAACGGCACTTCGGCCGCGCCGCCGCGCGCCTGCACATGGCGCAACCGCCGCTCTCCCAGCAGATCCAGCAGCTGGAGGCCGAGCTCGGGGTGACGTTGCTGCACCGCACCACCCGCAAGGTCGACCTGACCGACGCCGGGGCGGTCTACCTCGAACGCGCCCGCGCCGTGCTGGCCGCCGTCGACGACGCCGGGGCGGAGGCGCGACGGGTGGCCGACGGGCTGCAGGGCCGGCTGGTCGTGGGATGCGTCGGCTCGGCCACCTACAGCCTGCTGCCCGCGTTCGCCCGTGCTCTGCGCGAAGAGCTGCCGGCCGTCGACTTCGTGTTCCGGGGCGAGATGCTGGCACCGGACCAGCTCGAGTCCCTGCTCGCCCGCCGCATCGACCTCGCCCTGCTGCGCCCGCCGGTCGAGGACCCGGCGGTGCGGGTGAGCGCCGTGCGCCGCGACCGGCTCATCGTGGCGTTGCCCGAGGACCACCGGCTCGCCCGGCGCAAGCGGCTGAAGATGGCGGACCTGCGCGAGGAGGACCTGATCGTGCACGCGTCACGCGGCCGTTCCGTCATGCACGGGATCGTCACGGAGCTGTGCCGCTCGGCCGGGTTCGAGCCGCGAATCCGTCACGAGGTGGCGGAAACCTCGACCTTGGTCACCTTCGTGGCCGCCGGACTCGGCGTGGCCGTGGTCCCGGAACCGGTGGCAGAGCTCGGCGTGCCCGGTACTACCTATCGGCCGCTGGCGGGGAACCGGGGCATCGACCTCGTGGCGGGCGTGCGGGCCGGCGACGACTCGCCGGTCGTCGCGAGGGCGCTCAGCCTGCTGGTCCAGTGGCAGGAACGGGCGCGCTGAACCGCGGGTCAGGTCTCCAGCCACTCCGGCCGGCTGGAGGAGGCGGGGTCGAGCCGGTCGAGGATGCGTTCGTGGGCGGCGTGCAGCTGGCTCAGCTGTACCGCGTCCAACGGGTCCACGACCAGTTCGCGGACCGCGGTGACGTGACCCGGCGCGGCCCGTTCGACAGCGGCCGTGCCCGCGTCGGTGAGGACAGCGCGGCTGGCCCGGCCGTCGGCGGGATCGGGCTCGCGGCGCAGCAGGCCACGGCCTTCGAGGCGCTTCACGACGTTCGACAGGCGTGACAGCGACGAACTGGTGAGCTGCGCGAGCCGGCTCAGGCGCAGGGTGTGGCCGGGGACCTCGGACAACATCGACAGCACGTGGTACTCGAAGAACGACAGCCCGGCGTCGCGTTCCAGCTGGGCGTCGAGCGTCGCGGGCAGCCGCGTCAGCACGCGCACCATGTCGAGCCAGGCCAGCCGCTGCTCCGCCGTTAGCCAGCGCGGGTCCTTCGGGGTCACGTCCCCAATTTACTTGACGCTTGAACCATTCGCTCCTACTGTCGGCGACAGAAAGTTCAAATTTGAACTAACTGGAGGCTGTCCTGTGAGTCGCGATCATCGGTGCGGACACCGTCGGATCCGGGCTCGCCGGGGCCGCCACGCTGCGGGACACCAGGTCACCGTCGCCGCCGCTCACGGGGAGAACGCGGTCGAGGTGGCCGAGCAGGTGGACGGCACGGCAGCGGCCACCGCCCCGGACGCCGCCCAGGGCAACGGCTGGACCTGGCAGAGTGGAGGGCGCCTGACCGGTCCGACCGTCTGAAAAGGACCGAGACCGCTCCGAGGAGAAACCATGTTCGCGTCCTGGTACGACCGGCAGGGCTCCGCCACCGAGGTCCTGCAATTCGGTGAACTGCCCGACCCGCGGCCCGGTCCCGGTGAGGTGCGGGTCGAGGTGCGGCTGTCCGGGGTGAACCCCGGCGACACGAAGAAGCGGCGTGGCTGGCTGGGTTCCTCCATGCCGTTCCCGCGGGTCGTCCCGCACAGCGACGCCGCCGGCGTGGTGGACGCCGTCGGCGACGGAGTCGACACCGGCCGGGTGGGCCGGCGGGTGTGGGTCCACGGCGCGCAGTCGTACCGGGCGTTCGGCACGGCCGCGCAGTACGTGGTGGTGCCCGGACACCTGGCCGTGCCGTTGCCGGACCACGTGACCGACGAGCTGGCGGCGAGCCTGGGCATCCCCGGCATCACGGCCCACCGCACGGTGTTCGCCGACGGCCCGGTCGACGGGCGGACCGTGCTGGTGCAGGGCGTCCTCGGCGGCGTCGGTTCACTCGCCGCGCAGCTCGCACGATGGGGAGGCGCCACGGTCCCGGGAACGGTGAGGAAGACCAGCGACCTCGACCTGGTGGACCCCGCGGTCGTCGCACACGCGGTAGCGCTCGACAACCCGGCCGCTGCCGAGGAGATCCGCGCGAACGCGCCGGACGGGGTGCACCGGATCGTCGAGGTCTCGTTGTCCGACAACGCCGATCTGGACGTCGCCGTCGTCGCGAACGACGGGATCATCGCCGCCTACGGCACGCGGGCCGACCGCACGGAACTGCCGTTCTGGCCCTTGCTGTTCAACAACGTCACCGTGCGGCTGTTCGGCGGCGACGACTTCCCGGCGGCCGCGAAACGAGCCGCCGCACGGGACCTCACCGCCGCTGCCGCCGTGGGTGCGCTGCGGGTGGAGGTCGGGAAGTCGTTCCCGCTCAACGAGATCGCGGCGGCCCACGACCGGGTCGACGCCGGTGGCCGCGGCCGCGTGCTCCTCACCGTCGCTTGACGGGCTCGTGCCACCGTCACCAGGTCACGGGAAGCTCGTAGACGCCGTACACCGAGCCGTCGTGTTTGAACGGGATCTTCTCCAACTCGGTGGCCAGCCGCAGCGTCGGGATCCGCCGGTACAGCGTGCTGTACACGACCTGCAGCTCCATCCGGGCCAGCGGCTGGCCGAGGCACTGGTGCACGCCGAAGCCGAACGCGACGTGTTGCCGGGGATTGCGGCCGAGGTCGAGCCGGTCGGGGTCCGGGAACACCGACGGGTCGCGGTTGCCGACGTCGCCGGCCATGATGACGCCCTCGCCCGCGCGGATGGTCTCGCCGGCGATCTCGACGTCCTGCAGCGCGACCCTGCGGCGGCCGTTGTGCGTGATGTGCAGGTAGCGCAACAACTCCTCGACGGCGGACGACACGAACGCGGGGTCGTCCGACTCGCGGAGCCTCGCCAGCTGATCCGGGTTCTCCAGTAGCGCCAGGGTGCCGAGGGCGATCATGTTCGCGGTGGTCTCGTGTCCGGCGAGCAGCATGAGCACGCCCATCTGCACCGCTTCCGGGCGGGTCAGCTCGGCCTTCTCGATCCGCTCGACCAGGCTGGACAGGAGGTCGTCGCCGGGGTTCTCGACCTTCTCGCCGACGAGGCCGTCCAGGTACTGGAAGAGCCTGCCGCCCGCGGCGCGCCGCTCGTCCCCGGTGGCGTCGCGGTTGATGAGGACCTTGCTGTTCTCCTGGAACGACTCGTGGTCGTCGTACGGCACGCCGAGCAGCCTGCAGATCACCAGTGACGGCATCGGGAGCGCGAACGCCTGCACCAGGTCCACGGGTTTGGGGCCGGTCAGCAGGTCGTCGAGGAGGTCGTCGACGACCTGCTGCACGCCCGGCCTCATCGCCTCGATCCGCTTGATCGTGAACGACGAGGTCACCATCCGGCGGAGCCGGGCGTGCTCGGGGTCGTCCATGAGGATGAAGCTGATGGGGGTGCCCCCGTCCGCCGAGACGTCGACCTCGATCGGGTAGCCCGGCCGGGTGGCGTCCGAGCTGAGCCGGGCGTCGGCCAGGAGCGCCTTCTGCTCCGCGTACCTGGTCACCAGCCACACCTCGGTGCCGTTGCGCAGCCGGACCCGCGTCAGCGGTGCCTCCTGCTGCAACGACTGGATGGCCGGAGGCGGGTCGAACGGGCACTTCTCCGCCCGCACCCCCGGAAACGTCTTCATGGTGCCCGTCACGACTTTCCTCCCACGAGTACCGATTTCCCGATCTCCTGCCGCAGCAGACGGGCTTGTTTGGCCATGTTCCAGCCGAGCACGCCGGTGACGACGCCGTCGCGGCGGTACGTCGCGACGAAGCGGTGCTCCGCCGGGTCACCGTCCACAACGGTCACGTCGGCGTCGGCGCCGAGCACGCCGTGCACCTGGATCTTGACGTCGAACTGGTCGGTCCAGAAGTAGGGCACCGGCGTGTACGGCCTGTCCTCGCCGAGGATCGCGCCGGCCACCGCTATGCCTTGCTCGGTCGCGTTGGTGCGATTTTCCAGGCGCAGCAGGACGTCCAGCGTTTCGTGGTGCCACCGGGCCACGTCGCCGGCGGCGTAGATCCCCTCCGCCGCCCGGCAGCGCGAGTCGCACACGATCCCGTTGTCGCGCGGCACTCCGCTGCCCGCCAGCCAGTCCGCGGCGGGAGCGGCTCCGAACGCCACCACGACGACGTCCGCCGGCAGCACCTCGCCGGTCTCCAGGCACACGCCGGTCACCCTGCCCTCGTGCGAGGACAGGCCGGTGACACCGGCGCCGAGCCGCAGTTCGACGCCGTTCGAGGTGTGGAGGCCCGCCAGCAGTTGTGCCGGTAGCGCGCCGAACTGGTAGGCCAGGGGTGCCCGCTGCGGTCCGGCGATCGTGACGGCGAGTCCCATCATCCGCGCGGTGGCGGCGATCTCGGTGCCCAGCACCCCGTCGCCGACGACCACGACCCGCGAGCCGGCCAGCAGGTCCTCGCGCAGGGCCAGGGCGTCGTCGAGCGTGCGGAGCACGTGGACTCCGGCGAGGCCGTCCTGGCCCGGCAGGGTGCGCGCCCGCGACCCGGTCGCCACGACGACGGCTTCCGCGGTGAACTCGCGGCCGGAAGCCGTGCGGACGGTCCGCGCCGGGACGTCCAGGCCCACGGCGGCGTCGCCGAGCACGAACTCGGCGTCCAAAGTGGACAAGACCTCGGGAGGCCGCAGTCGCGCCCGGTCGGGAGGCCAGGTGCCGGCGAGGACCTGCTTGGACAACGGCGGCCGGTCGTACGGCAGGTGCCGCTCGGCGCCGAGCACGGTGATCGGACCGCGGTACTCCTTGCGCCGCAGCGCTTCCACGGCGGCGAGACCAGCCGCGGAAGCCCCGACGACGAGCACGCCGTCCGGAGCGCTCACTCGTTCACCGTGATCGCGACGCCGGGACACACACTGGCGGCCTCGCGCACGACGTCCGCCAGTTCCGCGGGTGGCGCCTCGTCGAGCAGGACGACGATCCCGTCCTCGTCGCGCTGGTCGAACACGTCCGGTGCGAGCAGCACGCACGTGCCTGCGCCGCAACACTTCTCCTGGTCAACGATTACCTTCATCGTTCCTTCTTCTCTCGTTGCCCGGTGGGGGAGATGGGGGCGAGCCACATCCCGGCGAGCGCGTCGATCAGTCCGGCCGCCGCGGAGTTCCACGTGTGCCGGGGTGTGGTGGTGTCTTCGGCGAGGGAGCGTTCGCGCTCGCCGAACACGTGCACGATCAGCTGGCGCGCCATGTCGGCGCGTTCGGCCCTGACCTGCGGCGGCATGTCGGGCAGGCACCGGTTGAGCGACTCGAGGATGCGCATCAGCGACGGCGACGACAGCGACTCGTCGATCATGATCGGCCGGAAGGTGGGGTCGGTCATCACCTGCGCGCCGAACCGGGCGAACCACGTCGGGCTGCCCACCGCCTCGAGGTGCTCGGCCACCGGGCTTACCAGGCAGGCGATCCAGTCCCGCACGTTCGAGCTGTCGCCGGCCTCGGTCACCCTGTGCCGCCGGATCTCCTCGATCGACGTGGAGTGCTTGCGCGCGATCGCTCGCACCAGGTCGGCCTTGGTGCCGAAGTGGTAGCTCACCGCGGTGTTGTTCCCCTGCCCGGCGGCCTCGCTGATCTGCCTGTTGGACACCGCGAGGACGCCGTGCTCGGCGAACAGCCGTTCTGCCGCCGTCAGGATCAGTTCCCTGGTCGGCTGCGCCCGCCCGGTCCTGGTGGCCTCACTCGTCACGGGTCACCACCTCACCGGCAGCTCCGTGAGCCCGCCGACGACCAGCCCCTCCACCCGGCGCAGGTCGTCGGCGCCGATGGCGAGCTCGAGGGTGGGCAGCCTGCGCAGCAGGACGTCGAGCACGGCCTGCAGTTCGGTGCGCGCCAGCGGTTGCCCGATGCACGCGTGCGCGCCGGCGCCGAAGGCCAGGTGCGGGTTCGGGCTGCGGCGCAGGTCCATCTGCGAGGCGTCGGCGAAGGCGCTCTCGTCCCGGTTGGCCGCGGCCATGCTGCACACCGCCGTCGTCCCGGCGGGCAGGACCGTGCCGGCGATCTCGACGTCCTCGTCGAAGTACCGCACCATGCCGAACCCGGAGTTGGCGTCCATCCGCAACGCCTCCTCGACGGCGGTGCGCACCAGCGACCGGTCCTCCAGCAGCCGCTCCCAGCGACTCCGGTCGGCGAGCAGCATCGCGACCATCTTGGCGATCATGTTGGCGGTGGTCTCGTGCCCCGCCACCAGCAGCCCGATGCCCGTCGAGATGAGGACGACGTCGGAGAGCGGGTCGCCGTCGGCGTCGGTCTCCGCGATGAGCGCGCTGAGGACGTCGTCGCCGGGTTCCGCCCGCTTGGCCGCGATGTGCGCCGCCATGTAGGCACCGAACTCGGCGTGCGCCGCCGCCATCTCCTCCTGGGAGAAGCGGGTCATGCTGAGCAACATGTCCGACCAGTGCGCGAACCTGTCGCGGTCGGCGTCCGGAACCCCGAGCATGTCGCAGATCACCCAGACCGGCAGCGGGAAACCCAGACCCGCCTTCAGATCGGCTGGTCCGCCCTTCGCGACCATGTCGTCGACCAGCCGCTCGGCCATCGCCTCGATGCCGGGCCGCAGGGCGTTCATCCGCTTGGCGGTGAACCACCTGCCGATCATCCGCCGCCAGCGCAGGTGCTCCGGGCCGTGCTGCGGCAGCACCGACGCCATCTCGCTGTCGAACACCCCGCCGTCCTCGGCGGAGACCCTGGCGCCCCGGCCCGGCCCCGTCCTGGTGAACCGAGGGTCGGACAGCACCTGCTTGACGTCGTCGTAGCGGGTCACCAGCGTGGCACCGTCACCGCTGGGCAGCGTCACGTGCGCGACCGGGCACCGATCACGCAGCCGCGCCCACTCCTCGGGCGGATCCAACGCGTTCCCGGCGGGGATCGGGTACCGCAACGGCTCTTCCACCTGCGTCAACGGACGCCTCCTCTCACAGCAGCGCGTGTTCGGCCGCTCACCCACAGCTTGGAGATCGGAGGACTTTAAGTCAAGTGACTGACTTAAAGCGCAGGTCGCCGGGTGGTCGTGAGGAACGGGCAGGCTAGTTTGCGCAGGTGAGTCAACTCGATGACGTGGCCGAGCGCGACAACTGGCGGTGCTGGGTCTGCGACGAACCGGTCGACCCCGGCATGTCGGTGAACGACGGGCGAGGGCCCAGCGTCGACAGCAGGACGGCCGACCGCAAGGCCAAGATCGCCGAACGGCTCGCGCACCGCGGGTGCAACAGCCGCAAGGGCGCGGTCAAGGTCGTCATCGCCTGGCCGGACCACCTGCACGTGGCCGAACCCGCGCCGCTGATCACCGTGGCCGGGCGGCTGGAACGCAAGGGGGGCCGTGAGATGGTGGGCCGCTGTCCGACCGAAAAGGACGCTCACGAGGTGGCGGAGTGGCTGGTGGACCGGTTCTCCCGGCTGGTGCCGGGGCTGCCGGTGACCGCCGGTGTCGAGCCGGGTGGCGGCCAGTTCCTCGTCGTCCTGTCCGCGGGACGCCGCTGACCGGAACAGTTGCTCGCTTGAGGAATCCGGCGCGGACTCTCAGCTGTGCCGCGCTTCAATCTGGCACATGACCTTCGGCTCACCGCGGCGCATCGACCGTTCGGTGTTGACGCAGTGGTGGAGCGACGTGACGTTCCTGCACTGGCGGGTTTCCCCTGCGGCGGTGGAACATCTGCTGCCCGCGGGGACGAGACCGGACGTGGTCGGCGGCGACACGTTCGTCGGGCTGGTCGCCTTCCGCCTGTGCCCGCTGGGCTGGCCCGCGCTGGCCGGCCGCTGGAGTTTCCCGGAGACCAACGTCCGGCTCTACACGGTCGACCGGCGGGGACGGCGTGGCGTCGTGTTCCTCTCCATGGACGCCTCGAACCTGCCGTTCGTGCTGGGCGCACGAGCTCTCGCGGGACTGCCGTACATGCTGTCGGACATGGTGGTGCGCCGCGACGGCGACGAGGTCACCTACACCTGCAGGCGCAGGTGGCCTCACCGTCCGGATGCGACGAGCACGTTCACCGTGCGGGCGGGGGAGCGGATCGTCCGGCCGAGCCCGCTGGAGGAGTTCCTGACGGGCAGGTGGGGCCTGCACACGTCCTTGCTCGGCCGGACCACGTACCTGCCGAGCCACCACGCTCCGTGGGAACTGAGCCGCGCCACGATCGTGTGCTGCGACGACGACCTGGTCGCTTCGGCGAAGATCCCGGTCTTCGGCGAGCCGACGAGCGTTCTGTACTCACCCGGTGTGCAAGCCAGGTTCGGCATGCCGTCCTGTGCGGCCTGAAGGTCTGTGATCAGGGCCATGCCCAGTTTTGTTGAAGTTTCAATAGTGAAATCGCAGACTGATATGAAACTTCAACGACGCGGAGGCCCGGATGACGAGCACGGAGCTGAAGGCGACGGTGCGCACGCAGGTCACGGTGCCGCTGGAGTTCCCGGACGGGTACGCCACCACCGCGGAGGTCTTCACCTTCACCGGTCTCGCCGACGGCCTCGAGCATCTCGCACTGGGACTCGGCGACTGGCGGACGGCGGTGGCCGGAGGCGACGCGCCGCTGGTGCGGCCGCACAGCGAGTGCCTCACCGGCGACGTGTTCGGGTCCCAGCGCTGTGACTGCGGCCCTCAGCTCCGCGAGGCGGTGGAACGGATCGCGGGCGAGGGCGGCCTCCTCCTGTACCTGCGGCAGGAAGGTCGCGGCATCGGGCTGTACGCCAAGCTCGACGCGTACGCCCTGCAGGACGCCGGGCTCGACACCTACGAGGCGAACCTGGCGCTCGGGCGCGGCGAGGACGAGCGCGACTACTCGGCGGCGGCGCAGATGCTGCACGCGCTGGGTGTCGACCGGATCCGGTTGCTGAGCAACAACCCCGACAAGGCGCTGCAGCTCGACGCGCTCGGCGTGCGGGTGGCCGGCCACGTCCCGACCGGCGTGCACCTGACCGCCGCGAACGCCGCCTACCTGTCGGCCAAGGTCGCCCACACCCACCACACCATCGACCTGCCGCTGGCTGGCTGACCGCCGCCGGGAAGGAATGACATGACCACGCTCGACAAGACGGCGTCGACGGTGGTGCCGCTGCACCCGTTGCTGGCGGCGCGGTGGAGCTCCCGGGCGTTCGACCCGGACCACGAGGTCACCGGCGAGCAGCTCGCCGCGTTGCTGGAAGCCGCCCGCTGGGCGCCGAGCGCGTCCAACACGCAGCCGTGGCGCTTCGCCGTGACCAGGCGCGGCACCGCCGAGCACGCGGCGGTGCTCGGCACCCTGGCCGCGGGCGACCAGGTGTGGGCGTGGGCCGCGTCGGCACTGGTCGTCGTGGCGGCGCGGACCACCGGTGCCGACGGCGCCGCGCAGCCGTGGGCGGTCTACGACGCGGGCCAGGCCGTGGCGCACCTGTCGGTGCAGGCCCAGGCCGAAGGACTGGCGGTGCACCAGATGGGCGGATTCGACCGCGACCGCCTCACCGCCGTGCTCGCGGCGGCCGGCGTGACGCCGCTGGTCGTCGTCGCCATCGGGCTGCGCGACGAGCCTGAACGGCTCACCGAACCGTTCGCACAGAGGGAGACCGCCGTACGGGTGCGCCTGCCCGTCGGCGAACTGCTGCTCCCGGTGCGGCCGCAGCAGGCAGGATGACGTGGTGACCGACGCACGACCCGCAGCCGAACCACGATGGCTCACCAGCGCCGAGATGGACGCCTGGCTGAACCTCACGCAGGTGCTGATGCTGCTGCCGACCGCGCTGGACCGGCAGCTTCGTGACGACGCGGGCCTGCCGCACGCCCACTACCGCGTCCTGACCATGCTCAGCGCCGAGCGCGACGGCAGCATGCGCATGACACAGCTCGCACGCAGGGCGGGCACGACCACGACCCGGCTCTCGCACGCGGTGACCGTGCTGGAGGAACGCGGCTGGGTCGAGCGGTCCGCCTGCCCGACCGACAAGCGCGGCCAGGTCGCACGGCTCACCGACGACGGCTGGAACTTCCTGCGCTCCGCCGCACCCGGTCACGTCGCCGAGGTCCGCCGCCTCGTCTTCGACCACCTGACCGCCGATGACGTCGCCCGCCTCCGCGAGATCACCGCCAAGCTCCTCCCGTCCCTCACCGATCAGTGACTACCGGCGCGCGCTCCTCAGTAGCGGCCGCATGAGGTCGTGGATGTACGGGGACGGTTCGAGGCCGAGTTCCGAGCGGAGCAGGGCTCGGTAGATCTGGTACTGGCGCAACGCCTGTGCGGGGTTGCCGTCGGCCAAGTGCAGTTGGACGAGTGTGCGGTGAGCGCTTTCCCGCAGCGGGTCGGTCTGAACGGCCGCCAGTGCGGCCTGGTGCGCGTGGTGGTGGTCGCCGCGTGACCGGAGCCGCTCGCTCAGCACTTCCAGTGCGCGCAGCCGTGCTTGCCGCCACCAGTCCCGCTCGGCCTGCACCCACGGCTGGTCCCAGCCCGGCAGCAGGTCGGCCTTGAGCAGAGCCACCGCGTCGGAGTCCGCGCCCGGTTCGGCGGTGAGGGCGCAGGCGCGGCGGAAGTCGATGTCGACCTCCACGTCCAGCGTCAGCGCGTCCTCGACGAACGCGACCAGCGGAGCCGGTTTGCTCAACCGCCACAACGACGAGCGCAGGCACGCGGCCGCGCGGCGCGAGGTGGCCTCCGGCCAGAGCAGTGCCGCGGCGACGGGGCGCGGCACGGGGCTCGGGTGGAGTGCCAGGAGCGCGAGGAGTCTCTGCGCACCGGGCACCACGTGGATCGGTGTCCGGCCGAAGCCCAGCCGGAAACCGTCGAGCAGCTGGAGGTGCAGCCGGGGCTCCGGCGCAGGGATGGATCCGGTCATCGTGCGGGCCCGCTCCTCTCTCGGTCAGGAGTCGCCGGGTGCCCGGTAGTTGCCGCCTCACACACCGCCACGAGATTTCGGTCCGCCCCTACCAGCGGCGGTGACGCGGCGGTGTCGCGCGGGTGGTGGCGCGGAGCCGTGCGAGTCACAGCGGCTGCCTAGCTTTCGCCGTGGAGACACACCCCACGGGAGGCGAGATGTTCCTGCACACCAGCAGGTTGCAGTTCGAGGCGAAGCCCGACCGCCCGGACGCGCACTACGCCCGCAAGCTCCAGGAGCTGATCGGCGGCGCGTACGGCGAGATGACCGTGACCATGCAGTACCTGTTCCAGGGCTGGAACTGCCGGATGGAGGGCAAGTACAAGGACCTGATCATGGACGTGGCCACCGAGGAGATCGGCCACGTCGAGATGCTCGCGACGATGGTCGCACGGCTGCTGGAAGGCGCACCGTCCGAGGTGACCGCACAGGCGGTGGCGGACGACCCGGTGATCGCAGCGGTGATCGGCGGCATGGACCCGCAGCAGGCCATCGTGAGCGGTGGCGGGCCCACGCTGTCGGACAGCAACGGCGTGCCGTGGAACGGCCGGTTCATCGTCGCGAGCGGCAACCTCATGGCCGACTTCCGCGCCAACGTCGCGGCGGAGGCGCAGGGCAGGCTGCAGACGGCCCGCCTCTACAACATGACCGACGACAACGGTGTCCGCGACATGCTGAGGTTCAACCTCGCCCGCGACACCGCCCACCAGAACATGTGGCTCGCCGCGATCGAGGAGCTGCAGGAGGACGGGCTCGAAGGCCCCATCGCGCCGAGCGTGTTGTTCGATGAGGAGCACGCCGAGCACGCCGGGACGATCTGGCACAACTCCGACGGGGCGCTGGGCGCCGAGGGCGGCTGGGCGTCCGGGACCGCGCCGGACGGCGTGCACGAGTTCTCCTACGTGATGGACCCGGAGCCGCTGGGCGGTCACGCTTCCGCGCCGAAGCCCGACCCGCTGCTCTACGCCACCAGCCCGGCGAACCTCGGGCTGATCGAGAAGGCCATCCGCAAGCTCACCTGAGGAGGACCTCGCGATGGTCGGCATCACGGTGCCAGCTCGCGTCCGATCGGCCGCCGTCGTCATGGGACCCGCCTTCGTCGTCGCGGTCGCCTACGTCGACCCCGGCAACTTCGCGACGAACATGGCGGGCGGCGCGACGCACGGATACCTGTTGTTGTGGGTGATCGTCAGCGCGAGCCTGCTGGCGATGTTCGTCCAGTACCAGTCGGCGAAGCTCGGCATCGTGACCGGCCGCAACCTGCCGGAGCTCTGCCGCGAGCACTACCCGCGGCCCGTGACGAAGCTGTTGTGGGTGCAGGCGGAGCTCGTGGCGATGGCCACGGACCTCGCGGAGTTCGTCGGAGCGGCGGTGGCGCTGAACCTGTTGTTCGGCGTGCCGCTGCTGCCGGCGGCACTGATCACCGCGGTGGTGTCGTTCGGCATCCTCGCCCTGGCGCCGCTGCGCAGGCGGCGGTTCGAGTCGGTGATCATCGGCATGCTCGCGATCGTGCTCGGCGGCTTCCTCTACCAGACGCTGCAGCTCGGACCGCTGACCGGCGCCGCAGCCGGTCTGGTGCCGGGGTTCGCCGGAGTGGACAGCGTGCTGCTCGCGACCGGCATGCTCGGCGCCACGGTCATGCCGCACGTGATCTACCTGCACTCGGCGCTCACCCAGCGCCACCACAGCACCACACCGGGCGGCCGGCGCGGCGCGTTGCGCGCCAGCCGCACCGACATCGTGGTGGCGCTGGGCATCGCCGGGATGGTCAACGTGAGCATGCTCGTCGTGGCGGCCGGCGCCTTCCACGAGGCCGGTGCGCCGCGCGAGTCGCTGGAGGACATGCACTCCGGGCTCGGGCAGCTGCTCGGACCGGGGGCGGCACTGGCGTTCGCGCTGGCACTGCTGGCTTCCGGGCTCGCCGCGTCCAGCGTCGGCACCTACTCGGGCCAGGTGGTCATGGAGGGGTTCCTGCGCAGGCGGATCCCGCTGTGGCTGCGCCGGGCGGTGACCATGGCACCGGCACTGGTCGTGCTGTCGCTCGGGGTCGACCCGACGAAGGCGCTGGTGCTGAGCCAGGTCGTGCTGTCCTTCGGCATCCCGTTCGCGTTGGTCCCCCTGGTCCTGCTGGCCCGGCGCGCCGACGTGATGGGCGCGGCGGCCAACAGGAGAGGTGTCACGGTGGCGGGTGCGGTGGCGGCCCTGGTGATCTCAGCGCTGAACCTCTTCCTGCTCGTGCGGACGGTGACCGGATGATGCGGGTGGATCGCGCGGCACTGGTGCTGGGACTGGGCATCGGGGGCTTCGTCGACGGCATCGTGATCCACCAGCTGCTCGGCTGGCACCACATGCTGTCCGGGTGGTACCCGGTGGACGACGTCCATCTGATGATGCTCGGCGACGGGCTGTTCCACCTGTTCTGCCTGCTGCTGGTGCTGGCCGGCATCGCCATGCTCAACCGGCGGCCGCCGTTGCCGAACGCCGTGCTGCTGGGCGGGATCCTCGCCGGATGGGGTGTGTTCAACCTCGTCGAGGGCGTCATCGACCACCAGGTCCTCGGTGTGCACCACGTGCGGCACGGACCTGACCAGCTGGTCTACGACATCGCCTTCCTCGTGTCCGGGGCGGTGCTCGTCGCGATCGGCTTC
Organism: Lentzea californiensis; assembly: GCF_024648825.1. GTDB lineage: Bacteria > Actinomycetota > Actinomycetes > Mycobacteriales > Pseudonocardiaceae > Lentzea > Lentzea californiensis. The sequence continues at coordinate 394,944 of NZ_JANBBE010000006.1, read as the reverse complement.
TACACCGGCCGGGCCGCTTCGGTGGAAGCACGGAAGTCGTGAGCGTGGAAAGAAGGACAGTTTCGCCGCCGGTCTCGTTTGCGGGCCGATTCGGAGGGTAGCTCGTAGGCCAGGACACGACGATGAGCTGAGGAGTCAGCCGTGACCGAGAACCAGATGGGCGGAGTGCGCACGGCGGCCCGGGACGAGGGCATCGAGGTCGCACAGCACGCCAAAGAGGCAGTCGGACAGGTGGGAAGCACCGTCCGGGAGCAGGCCTCGCAAGTGACCCAGGAGACCGCGGCCCAGGCCCGCCACGTCGTGAGGGACGTGCGGGAACGTGTTGCGGCAGAAGCGGAGGACCAGGCGCAGCGGGTGTCGAAGCAGCTCGGTCGCATCGCCGACGAGCTGGGCCAGATGGCCGGCAACGCGCCGTCCGACTCGATGTCGGCCGGAGCGATTCAGAGCGCCGCCGACACGAGCAGGCAGGCCGCGAGGTTCCTCGACGAACGAGGTGCCCAGGGGCTGCTCGACTCGGCACGGGACTACGCCCGGCGCAAGCCCGGCACGTTCCTGCTGGGTGCCGCCGTGGCGGGCTTCCTGGTCGGACGCGTCGCGAAGAGCGCGACCGGCGGTGGTGGCGAACAGCAGGGACAGCACGCACAGCAGGGCGGAGTCGTGCCGGTGACGTCGGAACGGACCGACGTGCCGGTCGTCCCGGAAAGGGCAGGCGCGCCAACGGACTTCGGCGCGCCGCTGACGCCGGGCGCGGCACCCGCCGTGCCTCCGGCGGGGGTGACCCATGTCGAGCCCTGACATGCCGTCGTCGCGAGTGGACGGTACCGGGGAGTCGCTGGGAGATCTCGTCAGCGAGCTCACCGGTGACCTGTCGAAGCTGATGAGGCAGGAGCTCGAGCTCGCCAAGGCCGAGCTGCGGCAGGAGGCCGTCAAGGCGGGCAAGGCGACCGGAATGCTCGCGGGCGCGGGCTTCGCCGGCTACATGACCACCGTGCTGATCAGCCTCGCGCTGGTGTTCGCACTCGGTGCGGTCATGCCGCTCGGCTGGGCCGCGCTGATCGTCGGGGCGGTCTGGGGCGTCATCGGCCTCGTGCTGTACACCACCGGCCGCACCCGGCTGCGGGCCGTCAACCCGAAACCCGAACGCACCGTCGAAACGCTGAAGGAGGACGCGGAATGGGCGAAACACCCGACCAAATAAGGCGTGACATCGAGATGACCCGCGCGGAGTTGCGGTACGACGCCAACCGGCTCGTCGATCACGCGAGTCCGCGGAGCATCGCCCAGCGACGTGTCCGCGGTGTGCGGCAGGGGCTGGTCTCGATGAAGGAGAAAGTGATGGGCACCGCCGCGGATGCCGCGTCGACCGTGCGAGAACAGGGACAGGACACGGGTAACGCCGTCTCCGAACGGGCGGACCAGGCCGTGCGCGCGGTGCAGGACGCGCCGCGACAGGTCGCGCGGCAGACGCAGGGAAGCCCGCTCGCCGCGGGGCTCATCGCGTTCGGCAGCGGCCTGCTGCTCGCGGCCGTGCTGCCCCGGACCGATGCCGAAAGGCAGGCGGTGCAACAGCTCTCCGACACCTTCGGTGACGCGGTCGAACCGGCCAAGGAAGCTCTGGCGGAGTCGGCGCAGCACCTCAAGGAAGACGTGAAGAGCTCGGTGGGCGACGCGGCGGGCGAGGTGAAGCAGGTCGCTTCGAACGCCGCGCAGACCACCGCGGGAGAAGCGAAGGAAGCGGCTCAGGACGTGGGAGGCCACGCCCGCGAGTCAGGGCAGCGGGTGTCCGGCGAGGCGTCCGGCCACTGATCCGGCGACCGGGGTGAGCCGTTCAGGGGAGCGGCTCACCCCGGGCCCGTCCGGTGAACGACGCCGAACGACCACGACGCTGAACGACAGAGCCGCCGAACCCGTTGCCCGGCAACGGATGCGGCGGCTCGACCTCGGTGGCCCGGTCAGCTGACCGCGGGGCCCGACTCGCCCGATCCCGACAGTTCCTTGATGAACTGGTGGCACTTCTGGGCGCGTGCCGAGTCCTCCTCCATCACGCTGCGGAAGAAGTCGGCGATGTCCTGACGGCCCGCGTTGTCCGCGTCACGGACGTACTGGCCGTAGTCGTGGCCCGCCTTGAGAGCGTGGTATTGCACGGAGATCAGGTCGTAGGTGACGTCGTCGAAGCCGGTCTCACCGGTTGCCATCGGTACCTCCAGTGGTTGTCGGTAGGGAGGTGGTACCCGAGCGAATCGCGTTGAACCACCATGAACATTTCCGGCATTCGTCTTCGAGAAGAGGCCGAGAACATGAACACAGCAGGAAAAGCGCTTCTGGCCACGGGCGTCGCGACAGCGGTCGCCGTGGCCAGGCGACGGCGCCGTGCGTCACACGACGACACCTCCGAGCGCTGGCTGGCCGTGACCGTGAACCGCGCACCGGAGGAGGTCCAGTCCTCGATGCCGGACGACCTCGCGCGGTGGCACGACCAGGTCGAGATCAGCGTCCGCCCGGCGACGGGGGACAAGGGCACCGAGATCAGGGTGAAGTCCACCGGGGAAGTGCCGGCCCACGAGCTCAGGCTCGCGTTGCGCCGGGCGAAGTCGGTGCTGGAGGCCGGTGAGGTGGTCCGGCCGGACACGGCTCCCACGCATCCGGGGCCGATGGGCAAGGCGCTGCAACTGGTGACGAACCGGGCCGGCGGCGGTGGTCGGCTGTGAAAGCGCTGTGCTGGGAGGGGATCAACGACGTCCGGGTGCAGGACGTGCCCGATCCCCAGCTCTTGAACGACCAGGACATGATCCTCAAGGTGCGGCTGAGCACGGTGTGCGGCTCGGACCTGCACCTGCTGACCGGCCACATCCCGTTCATGCAGGCCGGTGACGTGATCGGCCACGAGTTCATGGGCGAGGTCGTCGAGGTCGGGTCCGGTGTCACCAAGCACCGGCCGGGCGATCGCGTGGTGGTGTGCTCGTTCATCGTCTGCGGCCGCTGCTGGTACTGCCGCAACGAGCTGTACTCGTTGTGCGACAACACGAACACCAACCCGGCGATCACGCAGCACCTGTGGGGAGCCGATCCCGGCGGCATCTTCGGCTACTCGCACGCCATGGGCGGCTTCCGCGGCAGCCACGCGGAGTACGTGCGCGTGCCGTTCGCCGACCACACCGCGATCCCGATTCCCGAGGCCGTGGACGACATGAGCGCCCTGTTCGCCTCGGACTCGGCACCCACCGGCTGGATGGGCGCGGACCTCGGTGGCGTGAAACAGGGTGACGTCGTGGCCGTGTGGGGTTCCGGCGCGGTGGGGCAGATGGCCGCCCGCGCGGCCCAGTTGCTCGGTGCCGAACGGGTGCTGGTCATCGACCGCTTCGACTACCGGCTGCGGCAGGCGGAACTGGCGTTCGGCGTGGAGACGATCAACTACGCCGAGACGTCGGTCGGCGACGCGCTGCTGGAGGCGACGGGTGGCCGTGGCCCGGACGTCTGCATCGAGGCGGTCGGCTGTGAGGCGCACTCCACCGGCCCGCAGTACGTGTACGACCAGGTGAAGAGCAAGCTGAAGCTGGAGATGGACCGCCCGATCGCGGTGCGCGAGGCGATCTACAACTGCCGCAAGGGCGGGTCGGTGTTCGTCCTGGGCGTCTTCACCGGTGTCGTGGACAAGTTCCCGCTGGGCGCCTTGATGAACAAGGGCCTGACCGTCCGCGGTGCGCAGCAGCACGGGCAGCGCTACATCCCGATGCTGCTGGACCGCATCGCGTCCGGCGAGCTCACGACCAGTCACCTGGCGACCCACGTCATGCCGCTGAGCGAGGGCGCGCGGGGCTACGAGCTGTTCAAGAAGAAGGAGGACGACTGCCTCCGTTCGGTGTTCCGCCTCTGATCCCAGGCGGACGTTCACCCGGGCGTTGCCGGGGTAGCCGACCGGCATGGACACCGAACGGCAGAACCCGCAGCAGGACTACGACGAAGCGAGCCGCACCTCACTGGAGGAGGCGGGGACGGACGAGGCCGACACGGTCCCAGGGCGGAGCGGGTCCGGCTCCGCCCATCCCGAACCGAATCCGACGGGCAACGTCGGCATCTCGGACTACTCGGTCGCCGACGACCCGGACCAGGGATGACCACCGCGTCCTCCCGGAGGGGTGCGGCATGACGGGCTCGCTGCACTTCGTCGGCAACGCCACCACGGTGCTCCGGCTCGGGCCGTTCACGCTGCTGACCGATCCCAATTTCCTCCACAAAGGACAGTGGACGCACATCGGTCAGGGCGTGGTGTCGCGCCGGCTCACCGACCCGGCGATCGAGATCGCCGATCTGCCGGAGCTGGACGCCGTGGTGCTCTCCCACCTGCACGGCGACCACTTCGACCGGGTGGCGAGCAGGGAGCTCGCGCGCGACCTGCCCGTGCTCACCACCCCGCACGCGGCGAAACGCCTGTCCCGCCGCGGTTTCCGCGAGGCGGCGCCGTTGCGCACCTGGGAGACCACCACGCTGTCGCGCGGCTCGGCGAAGCTGACGCTCACCTCGCTGCCGGGCAGGCACGCGCTGGGACCGCTGGGACGCCTGCTGCCTCCCGTGATGGGCACCATGCTCGAGTACCGGAAGGCGGCGGGCGTCCTGCCGTTCCGGATCTACCTGAGCGGCGACACCCTGGTGCACCCGGCGCTGCGCCAGATCCGCGAGCGGTTCGACGGCATCGACCTCGCCGTCGTGCACCTCGGCGGCACCAAGGTGCTCGGCGTGCTGCTGACCATGGACGGCAGGCAGGGCGCCGACCTCGTCGAACTGCTCGCCCCGCGCACCACCGTGCCTGTGCACTACGAGGAGTACGGGGTCATGAAATCACCGCTGTCCGACTTCACCACCGAGATCTCGCGGCGCCGGGCGGGGCTCGAGGTCCAGGTGGTGGCGCGCGGGGACACCTTCGCGCTGCCGATGTGAGGGATCACCGATGAGAGGAGTGCGTTGTGACCGGACCAGAACATGACGACGTCGAACGCGGCGCCGCGGAGGAGAACAGCGGTGCGCCGTTGACGCCCACCGAGGAGGAGGCGTCGAAGCGGGCGCCGAGCGATCCCAGCGGCCCGGGCGCCGGTCTGGACGGCGGCGGCCGCTACGGCGACGACGACGGCTGACCAGCGCCCAGGCGGGAGGACGGCTCAGCGGACGTGGCGTGGAGCTCGCCGCGTCTCGAACGGGTACACGTTGCCGTCCTCCGCCGGGCGCTGCCAGCGGAACACGCCGGCACCCTGGGCGTAGGCGAGGTGCCCGCCGAGCGCGCCACCGATCCCCAGCACCGACATGCCCAGCAGGCTCAGCAGCTTCCCCTTGGCGTGGGCGTCCTGCCGTCGCGCGGCGTAGGACGCGGCGAAGCAGGCCAGCGCGGCGGTGTTGGCGATCGCGTGCACCACGCCGACCCGCTGCTGCCGCCGGTTCAGCCGGTCGTAGTCCGCAAGCCCCAGCAGGACGGCCGGTGGTGCCGCCGCCAGTCCGATGCCGGTGAGACGACGCGCCGCCTCCTCGTTGCCCGCCCGGAAGTCCAGCACCGACGCGCACGCCCAGGCCCCGATGGGCACGGTGATCACCAGGGGATGCAGCGGATGGCCGAGCCAGGACCCGCGCAACACCTGACGGAGACCCGGTGGCCGCAGCAGCCGCCGGGCGGCCGCCGCGACCGAAGCCGCCGGCCGGTCAGCGGCCCGCAGGTCCTCCACCTTCCGCAACACCTCATGAACGTTCATGGCTGCGGATACCCCGCCGCGCACCGCCCATCCCGGTGAACGACCATCAGGTCGCAGGCAGCGGCGGGCCGGGGGTGCGGGCGATCAGCGCGGCAGTGGCGATCAGGTCCCAGCCGGCGGCGTACTCGTTGCCGGTGTCGAGCTGTGGGGCGTGTTTCTCGTAGCGGTCGAGCAGCTCGCGCACGGAGTCGAAGACGGCGTGGTGCGGGTGATCCGGCCGGACTCGGCAGCACAGCCTGGCGAGGTCGAGCATCTGGCCCGGTGTCTCGCCGCGTTTGGTGGCCTCGACGCCGGCGGCGAGGTAGACGTAGAGGCGTTCCAGCAACGGGTCGAGCGCCGGCACGCGGCCCGGAGCCGGGCCCAGGTCCGCCGGTTCGGCGCGGGCGACGAGCCTGCCCGCCTGCCCGCCCATCACGCTCGCGATCTGGGCGGAGTTCAGGCCCAGGAACTGCGCGCAACGGGCGGTGGCGTGCGCTCCCCAGGTCGGCGTGGAGTACGGCACGTCGCTGCCGAACAGGACCTGGCCTGGAGGCATCGTCCCGAGCAGCGTGAGGAGGTCGGTCGGACTCCACCAGGAGGTGTCGAAGAACAGGTTGTGCACGGGACGCCCGGACAGCCACGAGAGGTCGGTGAGACCGGCGTGCGCGAGGATGATCCGCGCGCCGGGGAACCGGATGAGGACGTTGAGCAGCGTGTCGCCGAACGCGTCCACCCCCGCGCCCGCGTGCACCACGACCGGCAGGTGGAGCTCGTCCGCCAGTCCGAACACGCCGGTGAGCCGGTCGTCGCCGAGCGCGAACCCGTCGCTGGCCGGGTGCAGCTTGATCCCCGCCGCGCCCGCCTCGACGCACCGGCGGGTCTCGGCGGCGGCGTCGTCGTCCGGCCTGACCCGGCAGAACGCGACCAGCCGCCCGGAACAGGCGTCCAGCACGGCGTCGTTCGCGGCTCGATAGCCGTCCGGTTCCGTCATCGGGAACACAGCGGCTCCCGCGTCCACCGCGGACAGTGCCGCGGTCAGCTGGTCGAACGTGGCCGAGAAGCCGCTCGGGTCGTGTGCTCCCACATGGGTGTGGACGTCGAACAGTTCGTCCTCGACGCGAAGCGCGTCCCACCACGGGCGTACCAGGTCATCCGCATACATGTCACCGCTTACCCGTTTCGCGAGCGGAGAACCGGCGTACGCCCGATGGTGGTTGCGCGTCACGCGTGAACGAGCTGCGCGCGCTGGTAGACGCGAACCGTGTCGGTGACGACGCGGTCCCACCCGTACCTCGCTCGGATGCGATCGGCGCCCGCGGTGCCGAAGGCCTCCCGTTTGGCCGGTTCCGCGACCAGCTCGCGCAGGCTGACCGCGAGAGCGGGCACGTCGCCCGGCGGCACGAGCCGCCCGGTGACCCCGTCGACGACCGCGTCGGCCAATGCTCCCACCGCCGACGCGACGACAGCCAGGCCGTGCCCCATCGCCTCCAGCGCGAAGACCCCGGACGGGTCCTGCCGCGGTGTGGTCACCACGAGGTCGGCCGAGCGCAGCAGCCCGGTCACGTCGGACGGCGTGGCGGTCGCGACCACCGACACCCGGTCCCCGACGCCGTTCCGCACCGCGAACTCCCGCAGGCGCCTCGCCTCCTGGCTGGTCTTGCGGTCGAGCGTCTCGACCGGTGCGGCGATGACGAGCCTTGCGTCGCGCACGTCGGCCATCGCGGCGACGACGGTGTCGAACCCGTGGCCGGGCTGCAGTTCGCCGATGCCGAGCACACTCACCCGGCCGGAACGGCGCTCGGGCACAGCGGCCGTCTCCTGGTCGTCGACGTCCACGCCGGCGGGCACCACCGTGATCCGGGAACGGGGCGTGCCCATCCGACAGAGGTCGGTCACCTGGTCGTTGCTGGTCGCCACGACGTGCGCGGCGTGCCGGGAGACCAGCCGCTCGACCCGCTCCCGCTCGGGGTCCGGCTCGTCGTGGGTGTGCACCACGGGGATCTTGTACTCACGTGCGGCCAGCAAGGCGGCGAGGCCCGCCATCGTGCCGTGCGTGTGGACGATGTCGGGGGGTCTGGCTTCCCACTCGCTGTTCAGGAACCGGGCCAGCTCGTTGGTGTACGACCACGCGGCGTCCTCGGACATCGCACGAGCCGGTCCGAGAGTCACGCGCACCAGCTCGTAGCCGTCCGGGGTGAGTTCCCGCTCTGCGAGGTGCGTCGCGTTCCTGCGGGTGTAGACGACGGCGTCGTGCCCACTGCGGACCAACGCGCGTGCGAGCCCGGTGACCACGGTTCCGCGGGAGGTCCTGCCGATGTGACTGGTCACCAGTGCGATCCGCATGCCCGTCACACCTCCTCCCCGGGACCAGCCTCCGCCGTGGCGCGCTGGGTGATCAGGTCCGCGATGAACCGTTCGGCCAGCACGTGCAACTTGACGTTCTCGTGCTGTGACCGTTCGACCAGCAGCTGGAAGGCCTCGTCCGCGGTGATCGCGTGCACGGCCATGAGAACACCTTTGGCCTGGTCGATCACGGCGCGGGACCGCAGTGCGGAGCGCAGTTGCTCGGCGAGCTTGAACGCCCGCAGGTACATGCTGTGACTGCGCAGGGCCGTCTCGACGGCGGTGGTGTAGAGGGACAGCAGCGGAGCGTCCAGCTCGTGGAAGCCGTGGCCCTGCCGGGAGTAGCCGTTGATGGCGCCGGAGTTCTCGTTGTCCACGGTCAGAGGTGTGGACAGGAAGCTGCCCATCCCGGCCGCGCGGGACTCGGCACCGAAGGCGGGCCAGCGGTCCTGTGCCTCGTGGATCGTCGCCCGCACCGCCCGGTTCGTCGCGGCGGCGTCCAGGCACGGGCCCGCGCCCGCGGCGTACTGGACACCGTCCAGCCGGGCCACGAGGCCGCTGGTGCTCGCGGCCGTGAACGGCCTGCCGCCGTCCAGCAGTGTCACGGTCGCCTCGTCCAGACCGGGAACCGCGTGCACGACCTGCTCGCAGACCTGGTGCATCAGCACCCTCAGGTCGTCCTCGCGGCTGAGCGCTTCCGAAAGGCGCTCCAGCGCGGTCGTCACCTCATCGAGCACGACCGGCAGCGGCCGGTCAACGTGGTTCGACGTCTCCATGGTCATTTCCCCGCCTACTGACGAGGACCCCAGACGAGACACACGGCGGGACTGCTCCCACCGGCACATGGCTGAACCGGACAACTCGTGCGACGACGTCAGGCGTGCTCGTCCACCGCAAATCGCATCCGAGGCGTGCGCCGCGACTCGGCGCACGAAGGACCACAGATCTCACGAGCCTAGCGCGTTCGGCATCTGCTGTCGCATCGATGCGCCGCTTGCCGGTTTGGAGCCGTGGGGGCAGGGAAGCCGGGGGCGTCGGTGCACGTCCTTCACCGGAGAGGCGACCAGTCAGTGCCGAAGGTGCGATGCCCATGAACCACGACCTGCCGCTGGCCGACGAACTGGCGGCCGTGTCCGCGCGGATGTCGGGTCTGCTGCTGTCGCGGGAGACCGTCGCCACCGCACTGCACCTGGTGACGTCCCTGGCGGGGGAAGCGCTTCCCGGCACGGTGGGCGCGGGCGTGTCACTGCTCGACGAGCACGGCCGCAGGACGACCGCGGCGGCCACCGACCCACTTGTGGAACACCTCGACGGGCTGCAGTACGAGCTGGGGGAGGGGCCGTGCCTGACGGCGTGGGAAGAGCGTCACGTGGTGAGGGTCGACGACATCGCCGAGGACGACCGGTGGCCGCGCTGGTCCGCCGCTGCCGGGGACTCGGTCATGCGGTCGGCGTTGAGCGCGCCGCTGGTCGCGGGAGGCGACGCGCTGGGCGCGATCAAGGTCTACGGCCGCGAGCCGGGCACGTTCGGGGAACGGGACGAGTACCTGCTCACGATGTTCGCCGCGCAGTCGGCCATCCTGGTGGCCAACGTGCGGACGTTCGAGAACGCGACGAAGCTCAGTGAAGCACTCGCGGACGCGCTGCGCGGCCGCGACATGATCAGCATCGCCAAGGGGATCGTCATGGCGCGTGAACACGTCGACGAGGGAACCGCCTTCGCCTTGCTGGCGCGCAACGCCCGCGAGGAGAACAGGAAGGTCCGCGACCAGGCCGGCAGCCTCCTGCGCTCCACCGTCCGGCGGGACCGCTGATCGCCATGTCCTCCGACCGGCAGGCGTCACACCAGGACGAGCAGCGCCGTGCGCTGGCGCTCGCCTTCAGCAGGGCAGGGCTGACACCGGAGCAGTTGTGGACGCGGTACTTCGCGCTCGGCGGAGCGGCAGGCCTGATGGAGGTCGAGGCGTACCTGCACGGCCTGATGCCGTTGCCCGCGCTGCAACGCGACATGCTGGCGCACGCGATCAACGAGCGCCTCGACGAACTGACCTGGCCGCAGCGGGTGCCCTACACCTTCCCGGCCCGGGGCAGCAGCCCGCGGACAGGACCGCTGGCGGGTCTGGTCGGCCTGCTCGACGGCATGCACAAGGCGCCACCGGAGCGCCTTCCCGCGGCCGCGGCGCGCGCGGGCAGGGCGCTGGGGCTGCGGATCGCGATCTACCTCGTCGACTACGACCAGCAGACCCTGCACCCGCTGCACGACCCCGAAGACCCCCACCGCGCACCTCTCGGAGTGGACACGAGCCTGCCGGGACGGGCGTTCCGCACGGTGCAGACGCTCACCAGCGATTCCGGCGGCCACCCGCAGCTGTGGGTGCCGCTGCTCGACGGGGTGGAACGCCTCGGCGTGCTGGGTGTGACCCCCACCGGAGCAGCGGACCTGCACGACCCGGAACTGCGCCTGTGGTGCCGCTGGCTGTCGACGCTGATCGGCCACCTCGTCACCATCAGCACCGGCTACGGCGACGGCCTGGACGCGATCCGCCTCCAGCGGCAGAGGACCCCGGCGGCGGACCTGATCTGGCAGCTGCTGCCCCCGCTCACCGCGGCCACCGACGGCTTCGCCCTCGCCGGCATGCTGGAACCCTGCTACGAGGTCGGCGGTGACGCCTTCGACTACACGTTGTCGCCGGAGACGGCGTCACTGGCCATCTTCGACGCCGTCGGGCACACCCTGCGCAGCGGGTTCGTGGCCGCGGCGGCACTGGCCGCCTGCCGCAGCAACCGCCGCGTGGGCCACGGCCTGTTCGAACAGGCCCGCACCATCGACGAGACGATCAGCGGCCAGTTCCCCGACGGCGCGTTCGCCACCGGTGTCCTGGCCGAGCTCGACCTGGGCAGCGGGCGGTTGCGCTACCTCAACGCCGGCCACCCGCCACCACTGCTGCTGCGGTCCGGCAAGGTCGTCAAACGCCTCACCGGCGGCCGGCGCCTGCCCTTCGGCCGGGGAACCGGTGAACTCACCATCGCCGAGGAGACGCTGCAGCCCGGCGACTGGCTGGTCCTGCACACCGACGGCATCACCGAAGCACGCGACACCAACGGAGAACTCTTCGGCGAGACCAGGCTGACGGACTTCCTCGAACGGGAGGCCGCGGCGCAGAACCCGCCGCCGGAGACGGCCCGGCGGCTGATCAAAGCCGTGCTGGCGCACCAGAACGGTGCCCTGTGCGACGACGCGTCCATCCTGCTGGCCCGCTGGATGAAGAGCGGCGAACTGGAGCTGTGACGGCGTCTCGGCGCGGTCACAGCTCCAGTTCGCGGTCGGTGGCTTCTCGGTGGTCTGGCCGGCGTCCGCCGGACCACGCCGCTAGTTGCGCCCGCGTGACGGCGTCTGTTCGTGGACGCCGTGCCGCAGCGGCGTGGTGCCGTCGGGTGAGTGCGCCGGCGAGATGGGCGGTTCGCCGGCGGTACCGCTGACGCGGGGAGCGTTGCGCTGGTCGCCCGGTGCCGGTTCGGCGCCGCGGCCGAGCTCGTCCAGCCGGGCCTCGATGACCTGCAGGACCGGGGTGCGGTCGCCGTGTTGGCGTTCGTGGTCGCGCACGCGGCGGAGTTCCTCCTCGGTCAGCGACCGGATGCGGTGCTTCAGGTCGCCGAGCGGGAGCTGGTCGTAGTCCGTCAAAGGGAGTTCATCGGTCACGCTGGTCGGCTACCCGGCCGAATCCGGTGCAAACGGTGCCCTGCCAAGACCGAGCACCAGTCCACTCCGGACTCGTCACGACGTGGGAACCAGGACCAGGCGGCTGCGGGGGCGCGCCGGGATCCGGCTCAGCGAGATGGTCAGGTCCTGCTCCGGTACCTCGTAGCCGAGGTGTGCCAGGCGGGTGCACAGCTCGGCGAGGATCGCGACGGTGAACGGTTCGCCCGGGCAGCGGTGCCCTGTGCCGGGATCACCCGCGCCCTGCGGCACGAGTTCCCACGCGTCGATCTCGCGGTGCAGGAACCGGTGCGGGTCGAACCGGTACGGGTCCGGCCACCAGCGGCTGTCGTGGTTCTGACCCCACAGGTCGAGCAGCACGAGCGATCCCGCCGGAACGCGTTCTCCCGCGAGCTCGAGGTCCCGCACGGCACGGCCGCCGAGGAACGGCGCGAACGGGTAGAACCGGCGCAGCTCGTGCGCGAAGGCGACGGCGAAGTCACCACCGGCGCGCAGTGGTTCGCGGTGCTGCGGCCACCTGTGCAGCGCGTGGCCGGCGTAGGCGACGAACCAGCACACCGCGACGGTCGGCCGGATCACGTTGAGCAGCTCCACCGCCGCCGTGTGCGGGTCCAGCGGTTCACCGTCCGCGTCGCGGTGCCGGGCGACGACGTCGAGCGCGGACCCCTCCGGTGCTTCGGTCCTGCCCTCGCGCACGTCCCGGACCAGCGATCCCAGCCACGCCTCGCGGCGCGTGCGGGCCTGCCGGGCCCGCCAGTGGCGGGGCCCTGCCGTCGCGAACCCGTCGACCATCGCCACCAGGTCCGCGGCCAGTGCCCCGACCTCGTGGGTGTCCAGCGGAATGCCCGCCCAGCGGCGCACGCCCGCCGCCAGCGCCCGGCTCGCCTCGTCGAACAGCACGACCTCGCGGCCCGCGGTCCACCCGACGACGGTGTCCTCCCAGGCCGCCGCCACCGACTGGACCAGCAGGGCGGTCGACTCGGGCGTGGCCAGCGACAGGAACAGGGCCTTGCGCCGCCGGTGCGCGTCACCGTCGAGCGTGTGCACCGCACCGTGGCCGAACAGGGTGCTCAGGACCGGACCGGGGATCGCGGTGTGGCGCTGGACGTTCTTCTCGTCGTAGAAGAACTGCGCGGACTCCGGGCCGCACAACCCCACCGCACGTTGCCCCATCACCCGTGTGTGCACCACATCGCTGCCCATGCGACGCCGGAGATCCGGCATCCAGCCGTAGCCCTTGGCGAGGGCCTGAAACGATTGGTCCCAGTGAACACGCGGTGTCTCCATACCCGCCTGTGCCCACGACGTGCGCGCCCAAACACCGATGTGGGAACCCGCGGTCAGCGGGTGGGCCACCAGCACCAGCACGGCACGAGGTTCGCGGTCCACAGGCCGTTCCCCCGTCCGTGGCGCGGATCACCCGGAGGACTGAGTCCGAGCGGCTCATGTCCGGGAACAACGGCGAGCGGGAGTTCGTCTAGAAGATCGGAAAATCGTTCGGGCTCTCATAGGAGGTGTGAAGCCATGGCGCACGGTCGCGCCGCATCGCCGTCAACGGCAAGTGACACCGGACGTCACCGGTGACCGGAGGGAGGACGAGAGTGGAGTTGTTGCCGCTGCGCACCGATTTCGACCTGCGGTGGCGCGGCTACGACCGCGACCAGGTCCAGGACCACGTGCGGGGGACCGAGGAGGAGCTGAGGCTGCTCGCCGCGGATCGCGACGCCGCCCTCGCCCACGCGGAGTCCCTTGCCCGGCGACTGGAAGAAGCCCGCACGCGGAACGCGGAGCTGCGTGCCCGCGTCGACCGGATCTGCCGCACCCCGATCGATCCGGCCGCGCTCACCGATCGCCTGCGTCGCCGGGTCGAGCTCGCCCACGCCGAAGCGGACGAGATCAGCACCCGTGCCCGCGCCGCCGCCGAGCAGCACTGGGCCGACGCCGAGCGGGCAGCGGGCCGGTTACGGCATCGGGCCGGACAGCTCGTGGCCGACCTCGACCGGCGGCGCGCGGAGATGGAGACCGAGCACCGCGAGCTGATGGACCGCGCGCACCACCAGATCGAGGAGACGACTCGGCAGGCCGAACGCCGCCGGCGCGAGCTCGACGAACAGGCCGCGCGGCTGCGTCAGCAGATCGAGGCGGACTTCGAGCAGGCGATGGCGCAGCGCCGGGCGGAAGCGATGCGCGCCCTGGCCGAGGAACAGCGGCGCGTGCAGGCGCGGATCGACGCGCTGCGCCGGCAGCGGGACCGCATCGCCGGGGACCTCCGCGCGGCACAGGCACTCCTGGCCGACACCGAGCTGCTGCTGTCTCCTCTGCCGGAAGAGGCGCCGGAAGAGGGACCCGTGGTGCCGGTGCAGGTCATCCGCCACACCCGCGAGCCCGTTCACAGCTGATCCGGGTCACCACAGGACTCGCACACCTGCGACGAGCACGGCTCCGTCCACACGGGACCGTGCTCGCCGCCCGATGTCCAGGTCAGATCGGGTCTTCGGGCGTGCGTGCCGCGCCGGCCACCGAGCCGCCGGGTTCGTCGGCGAGCTGTCCGCGTCCGGCGGCCTCCGCCCGCACCTCCTCGTCCAGCGGGGACTCGGCGACCGGCACGTCGGGCTGTTCCTCGGCGAGCCGGTCCTCCAGCGGACGGGGATGGGCCTCCTCGTACGGCGTCATGCCGTACTTGTCCACGCCGCTCCACCGTTCCGGCGGGTCCATGCCCGCCTCGAGCGGATCGAGCCGCAGCCGGTCCTCGTCGAGGTCCTCCGCGCTGTTGAGCGCCGCCGGGTCGGTCTCGACGGCATCGGGTGGTCCCGTGTCGTGCGGCGGCGCGTAGGACGCCAGGTCGTCGCCCGAATCCATGTCATGTGTCGCCATGACCGTCGTGTACCCCGCGGGCGTTCGTCCAATCGCCACGATCATCGGCGCGGGAGTGTTCAAGTGGCTGTGTTCCGGTTACTCCGTTCGCATGGATCACAGCAAAGCACCTGTTCTGGAAGCGTTGCAGGCGTTCCGGGAACTGGGGTTCACCCCGTTCAACCCGCCCGGCCACCGCCAGGGGCGGGGAGTGGACCCGCGCGTGCTGGAGGTCGTCGGTGAGGCGGTGTTCGCCTCGGACGTCATCTCCGTCAACGGCCTGGACGACCGGCTGATGCGCAACGGCGTCATCGAGCAGGCCCAGCAGCTGATGGCCGACGCCGTGGACGCCGACCAGGCGTTCTTCTCCACCTGCGGCAGCTCGCTGTCGGTCAAGAGCGCCATGCTGTCGGTCGCCGGGCCGCACGAGAAGATCATCATTCCGAGGCACGTGCACAAGTCCGTGGTGGCGGGCCTGATCCTGAGCGGCGTGTCGCCGGTGTGGCTGTCCCCGCACTGGGACGCCGAGCGGCACCTGTCCCACCCGCCGGGTGCCGAGGAGGTGCGCAAGCTGTTCGAGGCCGAACCCGAGGCCAAGGGCATGCTGCTGGTCACGCCGAACGACTACGGCACGTGCGGCGACATCAAGGCCGTCGCCGACGTCTGCCACGAGTTCGGCAAGCCGCTGATCGTGGACGAGGCGTGGGGCGCGCACCTGCCGTTCCACCCCGACCTGCCGCAGTGGGGCATGGACGCGGGCGCCGACGTGGTCGTCACCAGCGTCCACAAGTCCGGTGCCGCGGTGGAGCAGAGCTCGGTGTTCCACCTGCAGGGCGACCTGGTCGACCCGTCGGCGCTCAAGAACCGCGAGGACCTCCTGGGCACGACCAGTCCCACGTCACTGGTGTACGCGACGCTCGACGGCTGGCGCCGCCACATGGTCCAGCAGGGGAAGGCGATGCTCACCGCCGCCCTGGCGCTGGCGCACTCCACCCGCACCTCGATCAACGAGCTCCCCGGTCTGCGCGTCATGGGCGAGGACGAGTTCACCGGCCCCGGTCTGGCGCACGCCCTGGACCCCCTCAAGATGGTCATCGACCTGGCCGAGCTGAACATCAGCGGCTACCAGGCCGCCGACTGGCTGCGCGAGCACCAGCGCGTCACCGTCGGCCTGTCCGACCACCGCCGCATCGTCGCCCAGTTCACCCACGCGGACGACCACCGGACCGCGGCCGTGCTCCTGGACGCCCTGAGCGCGCTGGTCAAGGCCGCCGACGACATGCCCGCGCCCCCGGCCGTCGACCTGCCCACGCCGGAGGAGCTGCAGCTGGAGACGGCGATGCTGCCCCGCGACGCCTTCTTCGCCGAGGTGGAGCAGGTGCCGGCGGAGAAGGCGGTCGGCCGGATCAGCGCCGAGATGGTCACCCCCTACCCGCCGGGAGCGCCGGCCGTGCTGCCCGGCGAGGTGATCAACCAGGCCGTCGTGGACTACGTGCGCAGCGGCCTGGACGCCGGCATGGAACTACCCGACCCCGCCGACTCCGAGCTGAAGTCCTTCCGGGTGGTGGCCCGCAAGCGCTGAGTGGCGCCTCACGGCGTGGTGCCGGCCCACGCCGTGAGGCGGGTTTCGAGCAGCCGGTAGACGTCCGAGTCGAGCGCCATGCCGGTGTGCGAACTGCTCACCTCGGCGCAGTCGGCGCAGGGGTCGAGGCACAGGCGCCACGACGTGATCCGGTCGTTGCGGGAGTACACGGCGAGCGCGGGGACGTTGGACGGCAGGGGAGTCCTCAAGGCCTCCATGTCGGTGTCGTAACACGTTCCGGACAGGCAGTCCTCGTCGAGCAGGCCGGGCAGTCCGGCTGCCGAGAACCGGGCGAGCCTGCGAGCGGCACGCGCCACACCGGGGTTGCCGCCGAGAGGATCGAGCACCGGGCTGGCCGGCATCACGAGCCCGCGCACCAGATCGGGTCTGCGGACCGCGGCGATGCGGGCGAGCCCGCCACCGCGGCTGTGGCCGATCAGCACGACACGCCCGCCGGTCTCGCGGACGTGCCGCTCGAGCCTCCCTTCGATCTTGTGCACCAGCTCGGTGGTGCACCCCACGTTGAGGCCGATGCGGGCGCCGACGGGACGGAAATCCCGGCGCCGCAACCAGATCCGCGTCAGCGCGAGGCTGGCGTCACCGACGCCGAAGCCGGGGACGAGCACCACACCCGTTCCCCGGCCGAGCTCCGGGTCTCCTCGCCGCCACACCGGATCGCGCAGCAGCCGGGGGACGTCCAGCACGGCGACCAGACCGTGTTCGCCACCGGTTCTCCGTGCCGCCTCGGCCAGCCTCGTCGCGTGTCCTGCCAGCGGAGCAGCCATGGTCGGCGAGTTCCCGCCGGAATCGGGACCAACCGCTTCGCTCCTGTGCAGGGGAAGTTCTGTTTGTACGCACCGATCCCGGGTATCTGGTGGGCCCTGATGACGAGGTGCGAGGTGATGGCGCGTGTCCGAGGAGCCCCGCCGGGTCGGCGTTCTCGACGTCGGTTGCTTCAGCGCACACCTGGTCGTGGTCGACCGCCACGAGGGGTCGCTGCTGCGGCCGGTGCTGTCGCACAAGGTGAGGCTGCGGCTGGACCAGGCCATCGACTCGTCCGGGCGGATCAGCGCGGCGGGCATGGCGCGCGTCGCCGCCGCTGTCGAGCAGGCACAGCAGGCCGTCCGCCGCGCCGGTGTGTCGGCGGTCGTCCCGTTCGCCACCTCGGTCATCAGGGACGCCGCCAACGCCGGGGAGGTCGTCGACCTGGTGGCGGCGCGGACCGGCGTGGAACTGCGCACGTTGTCCGGCGTGCAGGAGGCCCGCCTGTCCTACCTCGCCGCGCGGAACTGGTACGGCTGGTCGGCCGGCCCGCTCACCGTGCTCGACGTCGGCGGCGGCACCGTGGAGATGGCCGTCGGCGAGGGCACGGAACCCGTGGCCGCACACTCGCTGCCACTGGGAGCGAGAACCCTGACGAGGCAGTGGGAGTCGGAGAAGCTCACCGGCAAGAGGCTGCGCCGCACCACGGCGGACCTGGTCCGGATGATCAACGCCGACCTCCCCGCCGGCCTTCCGGGCGGCGCCCGGTGCCGTGCCGTCGGCTGCTCCAAGGTCTTCCAGCAGCTGGCCCGCATGACCGGCGCGCGCCCGCAACGCGACGGGCTCTTCGTCGCGCGCCAGCTCCGCGCCGCCGACCTGGAGAAGTGGATTCCCCGGCTGGCCAAGCTGCCGGCGGCCGAGCGCGCACGGCTGCCCGGCATCTCCGAGCACCGCGCCCACCAGTCACTGGCCGGTGCGATCGCCGCGCGGGCGCTCATGGAGGCCACCGGTCACGACGTCGTGGACATCTGCCCGTGGTCCACCAGGGAGGGGCTGCTGACCACCCTGCTGGAGCAGCCCCCGCAACACGCGGGCGGTGGCCTGGTCGCCGTCGCCTGACGTCGTCGCGTGGTTCGGCGGTACGTCCCGGGGTAGCCGTGACGGGAGCGATGCCGACCGAGGAGGGCTGACGTGACCACGACGACGCTGCCGATGCTGGAGAGCTACCCGGCGGAGATCAACGTGGACAGGGGGAAACTGGCAGCGGCGATCGACGCGTTGATCGCCTGCGCCGAGGCGTGCACGGCGTGCGCCGACGCATGTCTGAGCGAAAGCTCGGTGGCGGAGCTGACGAAGTGCATCCGCACGGACCTGGACTGCGCGGACATCTGCGGCGCCACGGCGCGGGTCCTGTCACGGCACACCGCCTACGACGCCAACATCAGCCGGGCGTTGCTGGAGGCGTGTGCGGTGGCGTGCAAGGCATGTGGAGACGAGTGCTGGTCGCACGCCAACATGCACGAGCACTGCCGGATCTGCGCCGAGGCCTGCCGCGCGTGCGAGACCGCCTGCCGGGACCTGCTCGCCACCATCAGCTGAAGGAGCCATTTTGCAGAACGCACTGGGACAACGCACCTGGGTGATCGCGGAGGGGCACATCCCCGGCAGCGGCCACGGTGAAGGCCCAGCCCTGGAAAGCCACGAGACCGCGTGCATCCTCAACGCGTCCGGCACGGACGCGCAGGTGGAGATCACCGTCTACTTCACCGACAGGGAACCGGCCGGCCCCTACCGCTTCACGGTCCCCGCACGACGCACGCGGCACCAGCGGTTCAACGACCTGACCGACCCGGAACCGATCCCGCGCGACACCGACTTCGCCACGGTGCTGCACAGCGACGTCCCGGTCGTCGTCCAGCACAGCCGCCTCGACTCCCGCCAGGCCGAGCTGGCGCTGCTGTCCACCATCGCCTGGCCGGCGGGCTGACGCGACACTCCACTGTGGACCGTGTTTTGCCGGCCCCGCAGCGGGAACTCGCCCAGGAGGACGCCGGCGAACGAGGGGAAGCGCAGTGAAGGCAGTGGTGTGGCACGGCATCGGTGACATCCGCTTGGACACCGTGCCCGATCCGAAGATCCTGGAACCGTCCGACGCGATCGTGCGGATCACCCGTAGCGCGATCTGCGGTACCGACCTGCACATGGTGCGCGGAACCATGCCGGGCATGGTGCAGGGCACGATCCTCGGCCACGAGGCGGTCGGCGTGGTCGAGGAGGTCGGCCCCGCGGTGCGCGGGTTCACGCCTGGCGACCGGGTGGTGGTGACCTCGACCGTCGGCTGCGGCACATGCTCGTACTGCCGTGCCGGGTACTTCGCGCAGTGCGACACGGCCAACCCCAACGGCCCGTCGGCGGGCACGTGCTTCTTCGGTGGCCCGGAGATGACCGGCCCGGTCGACGGCCTGCAGGCCGAGTACGCCCGGATCCCGTTCGCGATGACGACGCTGGTGCGCGTTCCCGACGCGGTGAGCGACGACCAGGCGATCCTGCTGTCCGACATCTTCCCGACGTCGTGGTTCGGCGCCGAGCTCGCCGAGGTGGGCGACGGCGACACCGTGCTGGTGCTGGGCGCCGGTGTGGTGGGCCAGTTCGCCATCGCCTCGGCCAAGCGGCTGGGCGCCGGACGCGTGCTGGTGGTCGACGGCATCGCGTCGCGCCTGGACAAGGCGCGTGAGCAGAACGCCGAGACCATCGACTTCAACGTCGAGGACCCGGTGGCACTGGTGAAGGAGCTGACCGGCGGCGTCGGCGCCGACCGGGTGATCGACGCCGTCGGCGTGGACGCGCAGCGCCCGGCACGCGGACCGGCCGCCGAGCAGTACGAGCAGCAGGCGGGGCAGTTCGAGCAGGAACGGTCGCAGGCGGCACCGGACGCGGCTCCGCAGGGCGAGCAGTGGGTGCCGGGCAACGCGCCGAGCCTGGCGCTGCGGTGGGCGGTGCAGGCCGTCGCGAAGGCGGGCACGATCGGCGTGATCGGTGTCTACCCGGCGGGGTTCGACCGCTTCCCGATCGGCGAGGCGATGAACAAGAACCTGACCCTGAACATGGGCAACTGCAACCACCGCCGCTATCTGCCGAAGCTGCTCGATCTCGTCGTCAGCGGCACCGTCGACCCCACGGCGTTCATCACCCGCCACGAGGACCCGGTCGACGCCATCGAGGCCTACGAGACCTTCGACCGGCGCGAGGACGGCTGGCTCAAGACCGTCCTGGACGTCGCCTGACCCGCCGGAGGTGAGGTCGTGCCGCGACCCGAGGTGCGAGAGGGAACGATCGTCGTCTACACCGACATCGCGTGCGCGTGGTCGACGGTGCTGATCGCCCGCCTGCTGAGGGCCCGCGCCGAGCTCGGGCTGGCCGGTCAGGTGCACCTGGACCACCGGGTCTTCCTGCTCGAGGACGTCAACTCCTTCCCGATCCCGAAGAAGTTCCTCGACTCCGAGATCCCGGTCGTGGGCGCGCTGGAGCCGGACATGGGGTGGAAGACCTGGCAGGCCGACCCGTCGGAGTGGCCGGTGACGACCGCGCCGGCGAACGAGGCGGTGCACGCCGCCAAGGAACAGTCGCCCGAGGCCGCGGAAGAGCTCGACATGGCGCTGCGGGTGGCGTTCTTCCGCGACAGCAGGTGCATCTCACTGCGGCACGAGATCCTCGACATCGCCGGCGGCTGCCCCCACGTGGACGCCCGCGCGCTCGGCGAGGCGCTGGACGACGGCAGGGCCCGCGGCCCGATGATGCGCGACTACCGGGCCTGCCGCGACGCCGTGCAGGGCAGCCCGCACCTGTTCTTCGCCGACGGCTACGACGTGCACAACCCCGGCATCGAGCTGAAGTGGGTGGGCGAGCAGGGAGCGGGCTTCCCGGTGGTGGAGCACGACGATCCGGGCGTTGCCGCGGACCTCGTGCGCAGAGCCGCGCGGACGCTCAGTCCGAGTCCCGGATGACCAGTTCGGCGGCGGTGGCAGCGAGGTCGGCTGCTCGCCGTGGTCAGTTCTGCGCGTACAGGTTCTGCGCCAACGTCCAGAACACCTCGAAGTTGGGGATGTCGCCGATCGCGTAGCTCCCCGGCCTGCCACCCGCCGCGGTGATGACCACGTGACCCGCGCTGGTGGAGAGGTCTCGAACCGTGTCCCACGGCGCGAGACCGGCCGGGGTGGTGATGCCGGTCGCGGAGAGGGCCAGCGCGCCGAAGGTGACGGTCCGGCCCGCGTTGATCGCTTCGACCGCCGGTGGCAGCCGCCGCTCGAAGATCTCCTTCTGCAGCAACGGACCCAGTTGCAGGATGTCGGTGGCCGACACCTTGTCCGGCTGTTCGGTGCCCCGGAAGACGACCAGTTCGCCGTCCGCCAGCACGAGCCGGTAGGAGTGGACGGTGATGACGAGCCGGCCTGCGACGTAGTTGTCGGTCACGAAGCAGTGGATCGCCTCGACCTCATCCCAGGTGAACGCGCGGGCGGGAGCCCCGTCCCGCGGCGGGAGCACGAAACCCTCACTGAACACGTAGACGCGTTCGCGGTTCTCGTCGCCGTCGTCGTCGTCCCGATCCATGACGTGGACGCTCACGCCCCAGGCCACGAGCGTCAGCGCCACGGCCACTCCGATGCCGAGGCCGGCGATCCCGGTGGCCCACCAGAGGAGCAGGCCGATCGTCAGAGGGCTGGCGATCGCGGCGAAGACGAGCAGGCCGTGGCGGATCTCGGCGCTCTTCTCCTTCGCGGCCTCCTCTTCGGTGCCCACCCGGTGCGGCACCCGGTGCACCGCTTTGGCCTGGCCCAACCCCCTGTTGGAGGCCGCGACCGTCACCTCGGGCGGGATCGCGTGGTTCCCCAAGAACTGAATCGGCATCCGTGCTCCACTACCGCGTTCGGCGAAACCTTGATCGAACCATGGGAGGAGTGCGCCGGTCGGCGGTTCGGGATGATCGAACCAGTGGGAAGTCCTATGGGAGCATTAACGGCGTTGATGGGCCGTTCTGTCACAGGTCGAGCCACATGATGCGCAGACCGACCATTCCTCGCGCGGGATGCCGGAACGCTCCGGGGGCGATGCCGAGCGTGACGAACCCGAGATCTTCGTAAAGGCGGACGGCAGCGGTGTTCGTGTCGACGACGGCGTTGAACTGGAGGGCCGCGAACCCGCTCCGCCGGGCCCAGTCGATCATGTCGGTGGTGAGGGCTCGGCCCACTCCGGCGCCTCGTGCCGCCTCGGCGACCATCAGGGTGCCGGAAGCGACGTGGTTTCCGGGGCCTGGGCGGTTGGCGTACATGTTCGCGGTGCCGACCACCTTGTGCTCGTCGGCGGCGACGACCACTCGCGCCGGTGCGGGCAGTTGCCACATGAGCTTGGCGTCGTGCTCGCTCAGGGCGGGGTCGTAGGGGATGGTCCGCCCTTCGGTGATGACGTCCTGGATGATCGGCCACATCTGCGGCCAGTCGTCCTCGTGTGCCTCACGGATGGTGCCGACCACTGTGTCTCCGCTCGAACCGGTCCATCGATACGGGACTCATCCTGCAGGTCGCTTCCGCCGGTCACCAACCATTTAACGGCGGGCCGCAGCTCCCCCCGGCCGGCATGTGACACGGCCAGACCGGGCCCGCGCGGCTGACGTGCGGGCCCGGCCTGGTTCAGGTGGCGGCGGTGTGGTGGGTCAGAGTGCGACGGTCCTGCCCCCGAGGGTGACGACGAGCTTGCCGTCGGAGGCGAACGACCAGCCGAGCGCGCCGGTGTAGGAGGCGCACCGGGAGCCGTTGGTCCCCGCCCAGAACTGGTTGGAGGTGTCGGCGTTCCCGACGGTCTTGTCGTTGCTGCCGCTGCCGCTGCGGCAGGACGTGTTGCTGCGGAAGACAGAACTGCCCGCGTCGAAGGAGAAGTTGCGTTCGGTGTTGTCGATGCTGAGGTTGTTCGACACGGTCATGGTGCCGGGGTTGCGGTTGTAGGTGAAGCCGTGCTTGCCGTTGTCGTAGGCGATGGTGCGGCGGATGACGTGGTTGACGCCGATGTCCTCGCCGCCGAGCTTGAAGCCGTTGCGGTCACCGTTGCCCGCCTGGCCGCCGTTGCTCAGCGTGCCGTTCTCGTACGCCAGGGAGTCCTCGATGGTGACGGCGCCGATCGGGCCGGTGTCCGACTTGGTGTAGAGGTCCCAGCCGTCGTCGATGTTGTTGTGCGCCACCGAGTAGCGGAACACGTTGCCGGGTCCGGAGGTGAGCTTGGCGGCGAACCCGTCGGCGTCCTCCCCGTCGGAGTCCGCGTTGTCGTGCGACTCCGCGCCGAGGATGAGGTTGTTGGCCGGCCACTGCTCCTTCGGCGTGGTGGACAGCATCCGGGAGAGCTGCAGGCCGGTGTCGCGGTTGAAGCGGGTGATCGTGCGTTCGAAGATGTTGTTGCTGCCGCCCACGAAGATGCCGTTGTCCCCGGCCCGTTCGACGATGACGCCCTGGACGTGCCAGTACGAGCCGTTCACGGCCAGGCCGCGGTTGGCCGGGTCCTCGGCCTGCGCCGAGAAGTTCAGCACCGGCTTCTCGCCCTGGTAGGCCGTCAGCTTCTTACGCGCGCTCGCCGTGCCGTTGTTGGTCGGCGGGATCGTCACGGTCTGCGAGAAGCTGTACGTGCCACCGCGCAGGAAGATCGTGCCACCGGTCGCCACCCGCGTAAGTGCGGACGTCAGCGTCGTCGGGTCCGCAAGCGTGCCGGAAGCGGCGTCACGACCGGTCGGCGACGCGTACAGCGCGTCGGACGGCGGCACGCTCGTGGTGGTGGTCGTGGTGGTGGTGGACGTCGTGGTGGTGGTGGACGTCGTGGTGCTGGTCGGCCCGCCACCGGCCGGTGCGAGAGTCCACTGCTTGGTGGCCGCGCCATCGCAGGAGTTGGTCTGCACCAAGGCTCCCGCGGTCGTGGCGTTGTCCTTGACGTTCATGCACTTGCCGCCGTTGGCGTTGACCAGGCGGTGGTTGCTGCCGCTGGCGGTGAGCGCCCAGACCTGGCTGCCGGCACCGTTGCACGTCTCCAGCTGGACCGGCTTGCCCGCGCTGGTCGACGCATCGCGCACGCCGACGCACAGGTCGCCCGCGGTGATCCGGAACCCGCCGCTGACCTCGGTCAGCACCCACGCCTGGCCGGCGCACGCCTGCTGCCGGAGCTGCGTGCCGCTCGCCGGGCTCGTCCCCGCGTCGAGGCACTGCCCGCTGCCGGCATTCTTCAGCACGTACGTGCCCGCCGCCGCGTTGGCGAGTGCGGCGGTGCTCGGCCAGGCCGCGAGCGTGGTGACCAGCGCGACGACCGCGCCTCCGGACACCAGTCCAGCGCGCACGCGGCGTTTTCTCGCCAGGCGGGCAGGCTGTTCTGAAATTCCCATGGGGACTCCGCTTCCAACACTGAGCGAGAAAGAGTTCTGGCCGGAGGTGAGGCCATTTCTCATCGGATGCTAGGAGGCACTCCAAGTGCTGGTCAACGGCAAGATTTGTCGAGTTCGGTGGTCGCTCGAAGTCGAATGGATCGAATGGACAGGTCAGCGCGCGTCGAATTGATCTCCGGCTCGTTCGACGAATTCGTAATGGTCATACTTGTGAACAGGACGCGGCCGCCGAGGTCCTTGAAAGGACTATTTCCTGTTCATGAACGTGAATCTTCGGGACTTCTTCGTGGTCGGTGCCGCGGTTTTATCGCGAAAGACCGGGGTGGTCTTCGAGTTGTCTCCGCGAGGTCACGCCGAGCTTGTGATCCCGGCCAGGACCTGCATCGCACGGCGTTCCCGGTCCGCGAGGTCGAAGAGGATCTCTGAGGCGCGGGTCAGCGGTTCCTGGTCCCCTGTTCGGCCGGCGGCCGTGATGAGGCGTGCCACTTCGGTCCACAGTGGAACGATCTCGGTGTACAGCTGATGACCGACACGCAGGTTGTCGTCGTCCACGACCTCGGTGCACTCGGCGAGGAAGTCGCGGTACATGGTGCGGAACAGAGCGCCTCCGGTGCCGCCGCGCTCCATCAGCGTCCCGGCCAGCGGCAGGTCGCGGGCCGGGTCGCCGGAGCGGTCGAGCCACCGCGGCACCTGCCGGGCGGCCTTGCCGATGCCGCGGTGGCCGAGGTTCGCGATGGGCGGGTTCAGGAAGGCCTGTGCGTTGGCGGTGATGGAGGTCCGGACGGCCGCGGCCAGGTCGGGCCGGCTGCCGGAACCGGTGACGGTGTAGGAGAGGTTGCGGGTGGTCATCGGTCCGCGTTCGCCGCGGGCTCGTTCCAGGCTTGCCAGCGTGGTCTTCACGGCACCGCCCTGCTGCGCGGTGTCGACCAGGAGGGCGTGCTCGTCGTCGTAGCCGTACAGGGCGACGAAGTGGCCTCCGAAGTGGACTTTCTCGGTGAAGTGGTCCAGGTGGTACGAATCCAGTTGCAGGCCGACGGGTAGTCCCTCGGCGAGCGCGGTGGTGACGTTCTGCCACGCCTTGCGCGGTGAGGCCGTCTGTTGGACGTGCAGCGTGAGGCCGAGCCGGTCGGCCGCGGTCCGGGTGATCGCCATCGGTTTGACGCGGCCGCCGAGGAACGGGAAGTCCAGGTGCTTGGCGTCCCAGTAGACGAAGCCCAGGCCTTCGCCGAGGCCGAACGACATCGGCTCCGAGATCTCGACGCCCGCGTGGTGCAGCAGTGCGCCGAGAGCGGTGGTTTCACAGTGCCGGCCGCCGGGAAACGAGACGTTGTCGATGATCATGTGTTTCCCGGTGGTCTGGTGGCGGCTGGATCGTCTGGCTGATCACCTTCGGCCCTGACACCGTGTGAGGGTCAACCCCGATCCACCGGGAGCCGGTCGTCGCCGACTACACTTGGCACTCGAACGTGGAGAGTGCCAGAAAGCGAACCGCGGGGAGCACGGCATGATCGGTGAAGCCACGGAGACAGGGCCTACCGGCGTCGCGACGCCGTCGTTGACGATCGCGGGGCACGAGCCGGTCACCGTCGCGCTGACCGAGCCGGTCGTCGTCATCGGGCGTGATCGTGGCTGCGGAGTCGTTCTCGACGACATCACCGTGTCCCGGCAGCACGCGGAACTGCGCCGCGAGGGCGGCGTGGTCGTCCTCACGGACCTCG
This sequence comes from Lentzea californiensis, assembly GCF_024648825.1. Lineage (GTDB taxonomy): Bacteria > Actinomycetota > Actinomycetes > Mycobacteriales > Pseudonocardiaceae > Lentzea > Lentzea californiensis. Next base: position 368,844 of record NZ_JANBBE010000006.1, on the reverse strand, counting down.
GCTCGCTCAACGGCACCTACCTCAACCGGATCCCCGTGGACAGCGCCGTGGTGCACGACGGGGACACGATCTGGATCGGCGACCACCGGATGACCTTCCGTTCGCCGCCGGTGACGAGCGGGTCCCGCCTGCTCCGTCTGCCGTCCTGGGACGCGGGCGTCCCCTCTCCTCGTCCAGCCGCGGCGAACAGCGGGGCGCACCGCGCGGTCCTGCCCGAGTTCGCCTGCGACATCGCGCCGAAGCCGGCGGGAACTGCCTGTTCCTGATCACTGCCGGTCGAGCGGCGGCAGGACGAGGCGGAAGCAGGCGCCTTCGCCCAGCTTCGTGTCGAGCTCGACGGTCCCGTCGTGCGCACGGGCCAGGGCGAGGGCTATCGCCAGGCCCAGTCCGGCGTTGGCGCCGTCCGCGCGGGTGCGCGAGTGGTCGGCGCGGTAGAAGCGGTCGAAGACGCGGGCGGCCTGGTGCGCGGGCAGGCCGGGACCGCGGTCGGCCACTTCCAGCACCGCGCGGCCGTTCGCCGTGCCCACGCCGATCCGGACCGCGGAGCCCGGCGGGGTGTACGTGGCGGCGTTGCCGATCAGGTTGGTGACCACCTGGCGCAAGGCGTCCTCGTCGGCGTGCACGGGTGCGGGACCCGGTGGTCCGGCGCCGCCGGGTCCGGTGAGCTCGACCGGGCGGGACGGGTCGAGGCCGCGCAGGTCGTGCCGGGCGTCGTTGGCCAGGGTGCGCAGGTCCATCGGGGCGGGGTCCAGCTGGGCCTCCGGCGCCTCGTCCAGCCGGGCCAGCAGGAGCAGGTCCTCGGTGAGGCTGGTGAGCCGGGTGGCCTCGCGGTCGATGCGGTGCATCGCCTCGTCCACGTCGGCGCGCTCGGGCATCGCGCCCATCCGGTACAGCTCGGTCGAACCCTTGATGCCGAACAACGGCGTGCGCAGTTCGTGGCTCACGTCCGAGAGGAACGTCCGCATGCGGGCCTCGGCCGCGGACCGGTCGGCGAAGGCTCGTTCGAGCTGGCCGAGCATCGTGTTGAGCGAGGTCGCCAGGTGCCCGACCTCCGTGGTGGGCGCCGCGAGCAGGGGGACGCGCCGGGTGAGGTCGCCGTCGGCGATCGCGGCGGCGGTGTGCTCGATGCGGCGCAGCGGCCGCAGGCCCCGCCCCAGGGCGAACCAGCCGACCGCCGTCAGCAGCGCGAGCAGCACCGCACCGCTGACCAGGCTCGTCGTCCGGAGCCGGGCGGTGGTGGCGTCCGCCTCGGCCAGCGATGCCGCGACGACGACCACCCCGTCCCACCCGGTGGCCGGCCGCGCGGTCGCGCGCCAGCGCCCCGAGCCGTCCGCGGCGCGCAGGTCGACGGGCTCGCCGCTGGCGGGCACGGTGCGCAGTGCGCCGGGACCGGGCAGGGAGGCGCCGTCCAGGCGGCTGGAGTGCAGGCCGCCCGCCACGGTGCCGTCCGCACCCAAGTACACGAGGTACGGAGCGCCGATCAGCCGCAGGGCGGGGTCGAGGAGGTCGGGCCGGGGCGTGGAACCGACGGCGCCGGGCGGCCCGGCGGCGGGCACCCGCGAGAGGATCTCGCCCAGCGACCGCAGCTGGGCGTCGACCCGGTCCAGCTGGTAGCGCTCCAGCTGGTCGGACACGACCGCACCGACCAGGCCGAGCCCGGCGAGGAGCAGGCTCGCGGTGAGCAGCAACAGCCTGGTGCGCAGGGAGAACCTGCTCAGCACGCCGGGTCCCGCAGCACGTACCCCACGCCGTGCACGGTGTGGATCAGCTTCGGGTCCTCGGCGTCGACCTTGCGCCGCAGGTACGAGATGTAGGTGTCCACGATGCCGGCGTCGCCGCCGAAGTCGTAGCGCCACACCCGGTCGAGGATCTGCGTCTTGGACACCACGCGCCCGGCGTTCTCCATCAGGTAGCGCAGCAGCCGGAACTCCGTCGGCGACACCCGGACGGGCATCCCGGCCCTGGTCACCCGGTGGCCCTCTGTGTCGAGCGCGAGCGCGCCCGCCCTCAGCAGTCCCTCCCGGTGACCGGAGGTGCGGCGCAGGATCGCCCGGATCCGGGCGATCAGCTCCTCCAGGTCGAACGGCTTGGTCACGTAGTCGTCGGCGCCCAGCGACAGGCCGGTCACCTTGTCCGCCTTGCGGTCCCTGGCGGTGAGGAACAGGACGGGCACGGGTCCGCGGCGCCCCTCCGCGCGCTGCTCGCGCAGCCGCCGGACCACCTCGAACCCGTCCACGTCGGGCAGCATCACGTCGAGCAGCACGAGATCGGGCGGTTCCGCGACGGCCGCGGCGACCGCCTCCGCGCCCGTCGCCGCGGACGTCACCTGGAACCCCGCGAAGCGCAGCGTCGCCGACAGCAGTTCGCGCACCGTGGCCTCGTCGTCCACCACCAGCAGCGTCGTCACCCGGCCCGATCCCTCCACGCGGGCCACGATACGGACGCCAACCTGAGAAGCCCCCCGGCGAGCAGACCCGCCGCGGCACCACCCGCCCCTCCCAGCGCCAGCGCGGCCAGCGGGTTCGCCGCCAGCCCCGCGTCGAGCACCGGCACCGAGAACCCGAACGCGCCGATGCCCAGCCGCACCGACACGCGCGACACCAGCGCCAGGCCTCCCAGCGCCACACCCACCACCGCGCCCAGCCACGCGGCCCGGCGCAGCGGACGACCGCGCCGGACGGTCAGAACGCCGAGGGCCAGCAGCACGGCAGCCGCCACCCACGTCAGCGGTCCACCCGGCGACGGTGGCGCGACACCGTCGAGGACGCACGCCAGCGCGCCGTCCGAACTGACCGTCCACGGCACACCAAGACCCAGCGACAACACGCCGAACACGATGTGCGGCAACAAGAACAGGACACCACCCGCCGCCGCCGGACCGCCCAACGCCCACGCGACGAGCAGGCACGCCGCACCGAGCCCGCCCACCGTCCACAAAGCACCACGCGCGGCGATCCGGAACCGCACGACCAGCCAGCACACGCCGACGACGGCGAGCACCCAGACCACCGCCCCGGCCAGCACCGGCCAGACGGGAACGGAGAACCCGACGCTGAGCGCGTCCACGGACCTGCCACGGCCCAACGGCCCGATCGCGGGAAGCCCGCAGACACCGGAGATCCCACCCGCCGCCGCCGCACCGGGCGGTGTCACCTCGCCCCGCGCCGCCAACGCGACCGCCACCGCGCCGGCCGGGAACGCCACGGCCGCCGCCGTGCCACGCACGAGCAGCCCGTCCCGGTGCCGCAGCAACAACCACCCCAGCACCACTGCGCCGACCACCGCGACGCCCAGGGGCATCACGTCGACGCTGCCCCTCAAGGCGACCGGCGTGCCACCCGCCGGGACGGCACCGAACTCGGCCGAGCCGCCCACGGCCATGGTGACCACCGCCGCCGTCAGCCGGCCGAACCCGCCGAACCGGCCGGCGTCGAGGAGCAGCACCCCGGCCGCGGCGGTGGCGGCCATGGCTCCCCAAGCCGCGACCGCCGCCGCCACGCCCTGTCCCACGTCCCGCCGCGTCACCATCACACGTCACGCCGGTGGAAGACGACGAAGGCGGCGGCCAGCACGACGGCGATGCCGAGGCACATGCCGCCGAGGTTCAGCCAGGGATGCGGGTAGGCGGGATCCGGCACCGTCGCGAACACCGCCGCGGCGCCCTGCGACGGCCAGAAGTCGAGCAGGCCCTGGAACCACGACGGGAACAGACCGGCCAGGGCGGGCACCAGGAACACGATGCCCACCAGCGTGGTGAGCGCGCCCGCCGTGGCACGCATGATCGTGCCGAGACCGATCGCGAGCACGGCGATCGCCGCGAGGTAGAGCCCGCCGCCCACGACGGCGGACAGCACACCGGGGTCGCCGAGCCGCGCGTGCGGCACGTCCTGAGAGGCGAAGAGCCCTTGGCCCAGAAGGAAACACGCGAACATCAGCACCTGGCCGGCCACCACGGCGACGACGGCGGCCACCACCACCTTGGCCGCCAGCAACCGGTGCCTGCGCGGCGTGACCGCCAGCGACGTCCGCACCAGCCCGGTCGCGTACTCGGAGGTCACGACCAGCGTCCCGAGCACGCCGATCACCAGCTGTGCGACCAGGTACGCGGTCAGGCTGCGCCCGGTCGGGTCCCACGCCAGCCGTTCGGCGGCCGACGCGCTCCCGTACACCTCGCCCGCGCGGCCCGTCGCGAGGACCGTGATGCCGATCCCGACGCCGAACAGGCACGCCAGTGTGTACCAAGTGGACCGCGGGCTGCGCAGCTTGACCCATTCCGCGTGCAGGGCGTGGCCGAAGAACACCACTCGCGCGCTCATGCGGTCACCCCGTGGTACTCGACGCTGTCCTGGGTCAGCTCCATGAAGGCGTCCTCCAGCGAAGGCCGTTGCGGGGTGAGCTCGCCGAGCACGGTGCCGTGGTAGGCGGCGAGCTTGCCGATCTCCTCGCTCGCCAGACCGGTGACCACCAGAGAGGAGTCCGGTCCTTCCCGCACGGTGGCGCCGGTCGCGGTCAGCCGCAGCGCGAACTCCGCGGGTTCGGGCGTGCGGACGAGCACCGTGCCCTCACCACGTCCGCGCAGGAACTCGTCCACGCCGGTGTCGGCGATGAGCCTGCCGCGGCCGATCACGACCAGGTGGTCGGCGGTCTGCGCCATCTCGTTCATGAGGTGGCTGGAGACCAGCACCGCGCGACCCTCGCGGGCCAGGGAACGCATGAAGTCGCGGATCCAGCGGATGCCCTCGGGGTCGAGCCCGTTCACCGGCTCGTCGAAGATCAGCACCCGCGGGTCGCCGAGCAGCGCCGCCGCGATGCCGAGCCGCTGCCGCATGCCCAGCGAGAACCCGCCCGCACGCCTGTGCGCCACGCTGTCCAGCCCTGTCCTGGCGAGCACCTCGTCCACCCGGCGCCGCGGCAGGCCGTTGCCGGCGGCGAGCGCCAGCAGGTGGTCGCGGGCCTTTCGCCCAGCGTGCAAGGCACCCGCGTCGAGCAGCGCGCCGACCTCGGTCAGCGGCACGGGCAGGTCGCGGTAGCGGCGTCCGCCGACCGTGACGGAACCCCCGGTGGGCGCGGCCAGCCCGAGGATCATCTTCATGGTCGTGGACTTGCCCGCGCCGTTCGGCCCGAGGAACCCGGTCACCTGGCCGGCCTCCACGGTGAACGACAGGTCGTCCACCACGGTGTCGAGGCCGTACCGCTTGGTCAGCCCCCGCACGTCGATCATCGTCATGGGACCGAGCCTCGCCACCCGGCCTGACCGTTCCCTGGGAAGTCCTGTGAGAACCCGGAAAAATCCGCTCCCGGCCACGGCCGCGCCGGCGCATTCACAGAGAACACCCAGAGCTACGCACGGGTCGTGCACTGTGGACGGCGGCCCACTTCGGCGGCGTCTACCTGGACGAGCCGGTCTTCCGCAGCCACCACAGGCCGAGGACCGGCAGCGCGAGCGGCACGAACCCGTAGCCGATGCCGAAGGACGACCACACGGTCGCGTCCGGGAACGCCCGCGGTACGACGAGGCTGGCCGCCCCGACCAGCAGCACGCCGGCCAGTTCGACGGAGCACGCGACGTACGCGGTCCGGCGGCTGTCGCGCGCGAGGGCGATGGTGGCCAGCACGTAGACGACGGCGGCGAACGCCGACAGCACGTACGCGACGGGTGCGTCGGAGAAGCGGCCGGCGATCTGCACGGCCGAACGGGACGTGGCGGCGAGGGCGAAGACGCCGTAGACGGTGATCAGCATCCGGCCGGGGCCCTGGCGCGTGTCAGGCATGGCCTGCCCAGATCTGGCCGAGGCGCAGGATCATCACCGGCACGCTGAGGCACGCCACCACCAGCACACCGGCGCTCCACCGGGTGCGTTCGGCGGCCGACCAGAGGACCGCGACGGGCAGGATCACGACCGGGCCGAGCAGGTAGCCGACGAACGACCAGCGCTCGATGTCGCGGTCGGTGCCGAGCATCGACACGATGCCGGCGACGGCCTGGACGAGCAGGCCCAGTTCCAGCACCGCGAGGCCGCCCACCAGGGTCCAGGACAACTTCTTCAGCGGCAGCAACGGCGTGTTGAGTGCGATCAGCAGCACCGACCACGCGGCGGCGGCGAGTGCGAGCACGGTCAGGACCGTGGGCAGAACATCGATCATGGGGCTCTTCCGACGACGAAGGATCTACTGCGGAATGTAGCGTCCGCCGCTGCCGGACCGATGTGCAGCGTGACAGTCACGTGCGACCGGGAACCTTGGCCGGTCCCGTGCGTTGACTCTGGTGAAGCCCTGAGCAACCCAGCGGGAGGACCGGACGTGAAACTGCCGGACCACGAGCAGCAGGAACTGGACGAGATCGAGCGCCGTCTCGCCGAGGACGACCCGAAGCTGGCCGCCAAGCTCACCCGCCCGGCGCCCAAGGTGCCGCACCGGACCATGGTCGTCGGCGGACTGCTGGCGCTGCACGTGATCGGCCTGCTCTTCGTGATGGCCGGGGTGACCACGTCCTCCGTGGTGCTCGTCGCGGCCGGCGCCTGCGTGGTCCTCGGGGTGTTCGGCGGGTTCGCGGTCCGGGTCTGGCGGGAGCGCGAGAAGCAGGTCTGACCAGGGCTCAGGCAGGCGGCCAGTTCAGCAGGGCGGCGCCGGCCACGCGCAGCAGTTCCTCGCGCGTCGCACCGCCCGCCGCCTGCACGGCCATGCCGTTCGCGATCGTCATGACGTAGCGGGCGATCAGGTCCGGGTCGGAGCCCGCGGGCAGGTCGTCCTCCTCGACGGCCCGCTGGAACCGGTCGCGCAGGTGCTCCTGGCCCCCGGCGCGCCACTCGGTCAGCACGTCGCGCGCGACCCGACCCGTCTCGCCGACGGCCAGCGCGCCCTGCACGCCGAGACAGCCGGCGGGGCAGCCGGGCCTGGTGTTGGCGCGGACCGAGCCGGTGAGGAACACCTCCGCCACCTCACGTGCGGTGGTCGCCTCGAGTGCGTCGACGATGTAGGAGACCGTGCCCTCCGAGTAGCGCCGCAACGCCTTGCGGAAGAGCTCCTCCTTGTTGCCGAAGGCCGCGTACATGCTCTTGCGGGAGATGCCCATGGCCTCGGTCAGGGCGGCGAGGCTCGCGCCCTCGTAGCCCTGCTCCCAGAAGACCACCATCGCCTTCTGGAGGGCCTGCTCGGCGTCGAACTCCCGCGGCCGACCGATCTGCGCCTTCTCCACCTCCGCATCCTACCCTTCAGCACCGATCGGTGCTGAAGTGCTACGGTCGGGTTATGCACCGATCGGTGCATAAAAGCGTGGAGGTCAGGGAATGCGCAGGCTGGAAGGCAAGACCGCAGTGGTGACCGGTGGCGGCACGCGGGGGATCGGCAGGGCCACCGCGGCGCGGCTGGTGGCCGAGGGCGCGCACGTGTTCATCACCGGCCGCCGCAAGACCGAGCTGGACGAGGCGGTGGAGGTCATCGGCGAGAACGTGACCGCGGTGCCGGGCGACATCACGGACATGGACGACCTGGACCGGCTCTACGAGGTGGTCGCCGCTCGCGGTCAGGGACTGGACGTGCTGTTCGCCAACTCGGCCACGGCGTCGTTCGCGACCATCGAGACGATCACCGAACAGGACTTCGACCAGGTCTTCGGCGTCAACGTGAAGGGCACCCTGTTCACGCTGCAGAAGGCGCTCCCGCTGCTCAACGAGGGTGCCTCGGTGATCATCAACGCCTCCACCGCGGCCGACCGGGGCACCGCGTCGTTCGGTGCCTACGCCGCGTCCAAGGCGGCCCTGCGGACGTTCACGCGCACCTGGGCGAACGAGCTCAAGGGACGCGGTGTCCGGGTGAACGCCATCTCGCCGGGGCCGACCGACACCGCCGGGATCACCGAGCTCGTGGGTGAGGAGAACGCGACCGCCTTCAAGTCGGGCGAGGCCGCCCGGATCGCCATCGGGCGGATGGGTCACGTGGACGAGGTGGCGGCCGCGGTGGCCTTCCTCGCCTCCTCGGACAGCAGCTTCATGCTCGGCGCCAACCTGTACGTCGACGGCGGCGAGAACCAGATCTGACGCTCGCGGACGTTCCCCACGTGCGCCGGCCCGTGCCGACGGGCTGGCGCACGTGAACGCGGCAGGGGATGGCGGCCCGCCGGGCTGACCGGTCTAGAAGGCGTCCTCGGTGAAGTCGCTCGGCATGTCGTCGTCGAAGTCGCCGTGAGACCGCCGGGTGCGCTGCTGACCCGCCGCGACGACCTCGTCGAGGTTCTGTCCCTCCCTGATCGCCGTGTACGCCCGCTTCAGCGACGGCATGCTGGTCTGCATCGCGCGTTGCACGTCGGGATCGTGGACGGCCTGTCCGGAAGCGATGTCCCGCCAGGACAGCGCGCCCGAGTCGACCTTGCGCTGCAGGTCCTTCAGCGCGTTCGGCGCGTCCTTCGACCGTGCGAACTTCTCGATCGCGGCGATGTCCGCGGGGGACAGGTCGCCGCCGCGGGTCTGCACCTTGGACGCTTCGAGGGCGACCTTCTCCAGGCGCGCGCCCTTGGCGTCGAGTTCCTGTTGCCACGCCTGCAACTGCTGACGGGCGCTGTCGTACGGGAACGTCATTCCGCACCGCCCGAACTCGAAGGACTGGGCTCGGCCCAGCGCTTCTCCTTCGACGCGTCGACATACTTGTCGTGCGCCTTGTACGCGCCTTTGGCCATGCCCCACGCGCCACTGCCCGCGGCGGCCGCGCCGTCGCCGAACTTCTCCGTGCCGTCCTGCCACGTGTCGACCACGTCGAAGAAGTCGTTGACGTCCCGCACGTCCGGGATCCTGGCGAGCGCGGTGCCCATCAGCTTGATGCCGTTGATCATGCCCTGGACGCCCTCGATGAGCGTCTTCATGGACTGGATGAGCTTGCGCACCTGGTCGACGATGTTGACCACGTCGTAGACCATCCACACCGCGCGGCCCCAGCCGACGAGCGGTATCCACGCGGTCATCGCGGCCTTCATCAGCTTGTCGCAGATCTTGTCGAGCAACGTGAGCGCGAGCTTCGCGGCCGACCGGCACGAGCTCGCCATGTTCTTGAACCGGTCGCCGATGAACTTCGCGACCTGCGAGTCCCACTCGATCGCCGTGGTCCACGTGCGGCGCACGCGGTTCTCGAAGCTTTGCGCGGCGCCGCCGTCCCAGTGCGGCGACAGTTCCTCGATGCCGTTGTTCACGTTGTGCCGCACGTTGTCGAGAGACTTGGCGATCCGGTCCCACGCGGCGGCGTTCGCGTCGATCTTCTCGAAGTCGCCCGCCAGCGGCATGACCAGGTCGCGCACCAGGTCGTCACCGGTGACCTGCTGGTAGATCCAGTTGACGCCCTGGATCTTCCACCCGGCGGCCTCGATCAGCTCCTTGACGCTCTGCCGGCCGGGCCGGTCGTCGGGCGCGGCGCGCAGCGCGACGTTCGGGTCCTCGACGTCCTGGTAGCCGTTGCAGACCCCGCCGGTCATTCGCCGACCCCCAGGAACCGCTCCAGCCAGGACGACGGCTCCACCCTGCCGCCCGCGGTGTCGATCAGGCAGACCCCGATCGCGTCCGCCTTCTCGTAGACGTCGGCCGACTTGACCAACGCCTCGGCGTCCTGACCCATCTTCTTGCTCGCGGCGTCGAGCGTCTCGCCGTAGAGCTGCGCGACCCCGGTCACGACGGGGTCGAGCAGCGACAGCAGCCCGGTGAACCCGGACGTGTCCCCACCCTTGGAGATCGCGTGCTCCCGGATCGTCAGGAAGTGCTCGGCCTGACGTTCCAGCAGCCCGCTGCAGCCGCGCAGCTCGTCCGGCTCGACGTGGAACTTCTCTCCCATGGCGCTCATGACGCCCGACCCCGATGTGTGGTTCCTCCGCATTCAGCCCAATAGGCAACTCGAATCGCGCGGCCACGACGAAGAGGAAAGGCCGTCCGCGCGACGGCCTCTCCGCGTGCCGCCGGCACCTTCAGTAGCTGAACGTGGTCGCGGGCTCGTCGCCGATCCACTTCCACAGCGGGATGGTGCCGTTGACCTCCGCGCCGGGGATGAGCTGCTCGGCGTCGAGCTGCTTGGTGCTGAAGCAGAGCGGGCAGACGTAGTAGCGCCCGCCGGCCGCCTCGTAGCGCTGGAAGAGGTCTCTCAGCGGAGGGCAGCCGTCGCACGCGACGCCCGCGGCGGTGCCGGTCACCGAGAGGCGTACCGCCTCCTTGGACAGGAACATCAGCGTCTCGCGCCCGGTCTCGGCGGCGCCGATCGCGACGAGGAACGCGACGGTCACCTTCTCCGCGTCCTCGAGTCCCGTGGAAAGGCTGATGACTGCTTTGTTCGACATGATCTGCTCCCTGTTCGTCGGAAACAGAACGTTAGGAGCGCGGAGACCCGGTGTCGTCGGGCGTTCTCCCTACAGATCGAGCGGGTCGAGCAGGCCGTTGCGCAGCGCGAACAACGTCGCGGTCGAGCGGGAGGACGCCCCGGTCTTGGTGTAGATCCGCTCGATGTGCGTGCCCGCCGTCTTGCGCGAGATCCCCAGCCGCTCGGCGACCTCGCCGGTCTGGGCGCCGCGCGAGATCAGGATCAGCACCTCGACCTCGCGCGGGGTGAGCCCGGCCGGGCCCGAAACCCGCCGCCGGGCGCCGTTGCCCGCGGCGGCGAGGACGGTCTCGGCCGCGTCGCCGTCGAGCGCGCCGGTCCGGATCGCGTCCCGCACCGCGCTGACGGCCTGCTTGTCCGTCAACGCCGGTCTGTGCGCCCTCGGTTCGAGCATCGCCCGGTACGCGCACGCCGCGGCCAGCAGGCGCCCGGTCATCGGCACCGCCGCGCCGGACAGGCCGCGGTGGTAACCGTGGCCGTCCATGCGTTCGTGAGCCGTCGCCGCGATCGCGCCGAGCCTGGCCAGCGCCGCCGGGCGGGCGAGGACGCGCTCGGTGTAGTACGAGCTGAGCCGCACGCGTTCCCAGTCGGTCGCCGACAGCGGTCCCGGCCGGTCCAGGATCGTCGCCGGCACACCGTGCAGGCCGATGTCGTGCAGCAGGCCCGCGCGCCGGGTGGCGATGACGTCACCGGCGGGCAGCCCCATCGACCGGGCCGCCGCTCCGGCGAGGTCCGCAACGCCACGGGAGTGCCCGGCCCGCGAGGCGCAGCGCAGGTCGGTGAAGTCGGCGAACGCCTCCAGCGCCGTGTCCAGCTCGCCCTCCGTCAGCGGGCGCCGCAGCCGTGGATCCGCGGTGAGCGCGTCGATCCCGGTACCGGCGCCGGCCAGCACCTCGGGCGCGTGCGCGACGAACGCGTCGACCACGTCGGGCGCGAACTGGCGGCCGCGCCGCGCCCGGGCGACTTCGAGCGCACCGCCGATCCCGCCGGTCCGGTACCGGACCTCGACCACGTCGGCCAGGTGCAGCAGGCGGACGATCGGCGCGATGTCCTCGCCGCCCACACCGTCCGGCACCCCGCGCCCGTCCCAACGGGTGAAGAACTGCCTCAACGCGGTCACCACGTCCGGGCCGAGCCCGAGCCGATCGGCCAGCGTCGACGTCGTCGTGCAGTGCGACTGCATGCCCCGCACGACGTTCTGGCCGCCGGTCGTCAGGATCGTCGCCGCCACCCGGAGCCGGTGCCACATCGGCCCGCCGCGACCGGCCCGGCGCAGGAAGAAGCCGAACCCCTCCAGCCCGGCGAGGTCGGCCCCGTAGCTGTCCGCGCGGAACGCGATGTCGTCGCCGAACGACGCGGCCACCTCCGGGGAGTCCGCGACGCAGCCGACCCAGGCGAGCATCGAGACGGGGAAGAGCGACTGCCGCTGGTCCTCGGACAGGCCCATGCGCCCGGCGAGCCGTTCCGCGATCCGCCACGACCGGAGCACGTGCTCCATCGGCTGACCCAGCCCGAGGTCCGTCGCCAGCGAGAACGCCGCTAGCAGCTCGGCCAGGTGGATCCCGGTGTCCCGGTCAGCAGCCTCCACCGGCGAAGGGTAGCTCCGCGACGTCGCTCCGACCGGGTGGACGTCACCACTGGCTGACGAGCGACGCGATGGCTAGCCCCAGGAACGCGGCCGGGTAGACGATGTCGCGCAGCGCTTTCCGCCACACGTGCAACGCCACCGCGCCGACGAAGAACAACGTGAGCCCGCCCGCCGCGGCGACACCGAGGTGGGGCACCCCGGCCAGTCCGGCGGCGAGGCCCAGGGCGCCGGCGGCCTTGAGCACACCGAGCGGCAGGATCCACTTGGACGGCAGGTCCAGCTTCTTCGCGTTGTCCCGCACGAACTCGGCGCCCGCGAAGTCCGCGGTGGACGCGGCCGCGTTGAGTGCGATGGTGACCAGTTCGACGATCATGGTCCCACTGTCGGCGGGGAACGGATGCCCGTCCAATACCCGTCGCCATAACCTGGCGGAATGGACGTGGACACGAGGCTGCTGCGCTACTTCACCGCCATCGCCGAGGAGGGCAACCTCACGCGTGCGGCGCAACGCCTGTTCGTGTCGCAACCGGCGCTGACCAAGCAGCTCAAGCACCTGGAGTCCCACCTGGGCGTGCGGCTCTTCACGAGGTCCAGCACGGGCATGACGCTGACCGAGGCGGGCCGTGCACTTGCCGCCCGTGTGCCGGCGTTGCTCGGTGCCTGGGACGAGGCGGCGGCCGAGACGAGGACGGCCGCCCGCGTGTTGCGCGTCGGGTTCCTGTCCAGCGCGGCGAACGAGGCGACCCAGGACATCGTCGCCGCCTTCCGCGAGCGGCGGCAGGGCTGGCGGGTCGACATGCGGCAGGCGCCGTGGTCGGATCCGACGGCGGGTCTCGCCGGCGCGGAGGTGCCGGTCGCGTTGCTGCGCCTGCCGTTCTCCGGGCAGGAGTCGTTCGGCGTGCGGTCGCTGTTCCGCGAACCTCGTTGTGTGGCTTTGTCTTGCACGCATCCGTTGGCGGGACGCGCCGAGATCGCGTTCACCGAGCTGCTGGACGAGCCGGTCGTCGCCGCGCCGGGAGGCGACGGGGTCTGGCGCGACCACTGGCTCGCGATGTCCGAAAGGGAGGGTCGCGAAGTGCGCGTCGGTGCCGTGACGGAACAACCCGACGAGTTCCTGAGCGCGATCGCCCACGGCTACGGCATCGCGCTGGTTCCCGCGTCCGCCGCGCGCTTCTACGCGCGGCCCGGTGTGGTGTACCGCCCGGTAACCGGAGTCAGTCCCAGCGAAGCCGGTGTGGCGTGGCACAGGGACGCGGACGAGGCGGTCACGGACTTCGTCCGGTGCTGCCTGGCACTCGCCCGGGCAGGCGCTGAAGTGTGACCGCGGGACAGGCGTGCACGTCAGGGAGTCGTACCGGCGAGTAGGGGTGTCCGGCGCACTGTGGACGGCGCGAACCTGAGTGGCTTTCATGTCGGCATTCCTTGTGCGCCAACGGATTCGCTACCGGCGAGTAACCACGGGTCGCCACGTGATGAACCGCACCGGGCGTGCCCCTGCCCCGTCCGGCTCGGGTACTTTCGGCCTTGGTTCATCCACATGCTGAGAAGAGACGACCCGTTGACCGAGCACGCCCCGCGCCCGATTCCCGTCCTGGAAGCCGTAGCGGGCTGTGTGCCGCCCAGGGTGGTGTCGAACGACGAACTGCCGCAGCACTGGGAGACCAGCGACGCCTGGGTGCGCAGGCGCACCGGGATCGGCACCCGGCACTGGGCGGGGGAGGGCACGTCCACGGGCGACCTGGCGCTGACCGCGGCCGAAGCCGTGCTGGCCAAGTGCGAGACCAGGTCGGTGGACCTGGTGCTCGTGACGACGTCGACGCCCGACCACCCGATCCCGGCGATGGCACCCGCGCTGGCCGCGAAACTGGGACTGGCCGGCGTCGCGGCGTTCGACGTCTCCGCGGTGTGCACCGGTTTCGTGTACGGGCTGGCCACGGCGAGCGGGATGATCGCGTCGGGAATCGCTCAACGGGTGCTGCTGGTCGCGGCCGACGTCTACTCGACGCTGATCGGCCCGGACGACCGCAGCGCCGGTGTGGTGTTCGGCGACGGAGCCGGCGCGGTGGTCCTGCGCGCGGGTGAGCGCGGCGAACCGGGCGAGGTACTCGGCTTCGACCTGGGCAGCGACGGCACGGGCCACGACCTCATCACCGTGCCGGGCGGCGGTGCGCGCGACCGGGCGGAGCCGGGCCGGTTCGGCGAGCACGACCGCCACTTCCGGATGAGCGGCCGCGAGGTCTACCAGCACGCCGTCGCCCGGATGACCGAATCCTCCCTCGCCGTGCTGAAGAGCGCGGGGTGGACGACGGCGGACGTCGATCGTGTCGTCGCACACCAGGCCAACGCCCGGATCCTCTCGTCGGTCGGCAGCCGGCTGTCCATTCCGGACGAGAAGGTCGTCGGCAACATCGAGAGGGTCGGCAACACCGGTGCCGCGTCCATCCCTCTCGCACTCGCGGACGCCGTGGCACGCCAGGAGATCCACGCCGGGGAGAAGGTGCTGCTGACCGCGTTCGGAGGCGGCCTCACCTGGGGATCGGCCGTGCTGGTGTGGCCGGAGGTCAGCTAGGCGCCGCGGTTCCGGCGTCTGACGGGCCGTGGTGTCAGGACGACGTCAGGCAGAAGGGGTGGCCGGCCGGATCCAGGAGCACCCGCCAGCGCCCGTCGCCGGGCTGGTGCTCGGGCTTGGCCGCTCCGAGTCGCAGCGCCAGCGCTTCCGCCGCGTCGAGGTCGTCGGCGCGGAGGTCCAGGTGGAACTGTTGTGGCACGTCCTGACCCGGCCACCGCGGAGCCCGGTAGCCGTCGACCCGCTGGAACCCCAGGTCGCAACCGGAGTCGCCGGTCAAAGCGACGAACTCGTCCGAGCTGAAGAGTTCGCGCATCCCGGTCAACGTGCCGTAGAACCCCGCCAGCGTCCGCGGGTCGGCACAGTCCAGGGTCACCCCTCGCAGTACGGCATCGGCCACGGCCACACCGTACGCGCCGTAGCCACCGCTGACGTAGCGGTTATCCCTTGTCCACGGCCTGACCGACTTCCTTGATCACCTGGCGCAGCCACGCGTGTCCCGCGTCCTGGGTGTGCACCGGGTGCCACCACATGGCTTCCTGCAGCGGCACCGAGGGGAACGGGGAAGGAAGGACGCGGACACCGGGCAGGGGCGAGAGTTCGACCAGCCGTCGCTGCACGAGGGCGACCCGTCTGGTGCCGGCGACCAGCATCGGCAGCAGGTGGAACGACGGGACCGAGACGTCCACGCGGGGACTGATGCCGAGCATGCTGAGCTGCCGGGTGACGGGCGCGTCGTAGGCGCGTTGGTAGACCGCCCACGGCATGTCCGCGAGCTGGCCGAGGGTGAGCTCGTCGCCGACCTCGGGGTTGCCGGCGGCGACCAGGCACACCCACTGGTCGCTGAACAGCTCGACCGCGGGGAAGCCGTCGATGACGCCGTGCGGGAGCAGGAGACCGTCCACCGTGCTGAGCAGCGTGCCGAGGTTCTCCAGCAGCGTCGGTGACGTCTGGTGGAAGGTCAGGTGGACTCCGGGAGCCTCGTCGTGCAGCACGCGGGCCAGCGGCACGCCGAGCACCGTCGCGCCGTAGTCGGAGGTGACGAGCGTGAACTCGCGGGTGTCGGTGGCGGGGTCGAACGTGGCCTGGCTGGTGAACACGCGTTCCAGCACGTCGCACGCGGTGGCGGCGCGGTCGCGGAGTACCGCGCCGAGCGGGGTGAGGCTGTAGAGCGAGCCGGTGCGGGAGAGCAGCGGGTCGTCGAAGTGGCGGCGCAGGCGCGCCAGGGCCGCGCTCATGGCCGGCTGCGTCAGGCCGATGCGCTGCCCCGCCCTGGTGACGTTGCGTTCCTCCAGCAGGGCGCGAAGGGCCACGACCAGGTTGAGGTCGAGATTCGACAGGTTCACCGCACCTCCAGTCATCCACGATGTGGATGGAGAGCATCAAGAACATTCATTTCCGTGATCCTCCGGTGGCGGCCACAGTAGTCCTCACGACACGGGAGGACACCTCATGGCAACACCGCCGCAACCCGTCCGGTTCGCGCTCGGCACCTTCTCCGCGGCGGGCGGCTCGCCGTTCCCCGGCCTCGTGGTGGACGACCGCGTGGCCGATCTCGGGCAGGCCCTGCAGTGGCGGCCGGCCTCGACGCTCGACGTCCTCGAGAGGTGGACGGAGGCGCTGCCCTCGTTGCGCCGCCTGGCGAGCGAGGCGCGGGAGTGGCTGCCGCTGGACGGGTTGAGCGTGCACGCGCCGGTCGCGCCGCGGCAGGTCTTCCAGTCGGGGGCCAACTACCGGCAGCACGTCATCGACCTCGTGGTCGCGCACCGCCCGGCGGACTCCGCCGAGAGCGAGGAGCAGGCGCGGGCGCGAGCTGCCGAGCTGATGGACCGCCGTGCACGCGAAGACCAGCCGTACGTGTTCATCGGTCTGCCGTCGGCGATCACCGGCCCCTACGACGACGTCGTGCTCCCCTCGTGGTGCGAGCAGGCGGACTGGGAGCTGGAGCTGACCGCCGTGATCGGCATCCCGGCCCACCGCGTGTCGCCGGAAGAAGCGTTGCGGCACGTCGCCGGCTACACGATCGCCAACG
The DNA here is from genome assembly GCF_024648825.1 of Lentzea californiensis. Classification (GTDB taxonomy): domain Bacteria; phylum Actinomycetota; class Actinomycetes; order Mycobacteriales; family Pseudonocardiaceae; genus Lentzea; species Lentzea californiensis. Next base: position 352,314 of record NZ_JANBBE010000006.1, on the reverse strand, counting down.
ACCTCACGGCCCGGGATCTGGTGTTCCGCAAGGACATGCGGGAGATCGGCACCGACTGGCTGCGCTCGAAGAACGCGCCCGGCTTCACTCCGCTCGGCCCGTACGTCGTGCCGGCCGAGTTCGTGCGGGACCCGTCGGACCTGCGGCTGACCCTCGAGCTCAACGGTGACGTGATGCAGGACGAGTCCACAAAGGACATGATCTTCGACGTCGCCCGCATGGTCTCCTACGTCTCGCAGACCACCGTGCTGCTGCCGGGCGACCTCGTCCTCACCGGTTCTCCCGCCGGCAACGGCGCGCACCACGGGCGTCTGCTGCGCGACGGCGACGTCATGGAGAGCACCATCACCGGGCTGGGCGTCCAGCGCACCCGCTGCGTCGCCGAGGAGCGGGCATGAACCGCGCCGATCCCGAGTCCGCCATCGCCGAGGCCGCCGCGAAGTGCTCCAACTGGGGCCGCTGGGGTGAGGACGACGTCCTCGGCACGCTGAACTTCCTCACCGAGGGCAAGCGCCGTGCCGCCGCCGCGCTGATCCGCAGGGGCGTGAGCTTCTCGCTGTCCCAGCGGTTCGACATGGACGGCCCGCAGAAGGGCTGGCGCCGCCGCACGAATCCCGTGCACACCATGCTCGACACCGGGACGGACGCGGCCGCGGGACTGCAGGGCTTCCCGCACGGCATCGGTGGCGCGGACGACGTGATCTCCATGCCGTTGCAGTGCTCGACGCAGTGGGACGGCCTCGGGCACATCTTCGACCACGGCAGGGCGTGGAACGGCCGGGACGCCGCCACCACCGTGACGTCCGCGGGTGACCTGGTCACCGGCATCGAGCACATGGCCGCCCACGTCGCCGGCCGCGGCGTGCTGCTCGACGTCGGCCGAGTCGTCGGTGGTGGCGAACTGCCCGACGGCTTCGCCATCACCGAGACCCACCTCGCCACCACGGCCGAGGCCCACGGCGTCGACGTCGGACCCGGCGACATCGTGCTCGTCCGCACCGGGCAGCTGGCCCGCGCCAGGCGCGACGGCTGGGGCGACTACGCGGGCGGACCGGCGCCCGGCCTGTCGTTCACCACCGCACCGTGGCTGCACCGCACCGAGATCGCCGCGATCGCCACCGACACGTGGGGTTTCGAGGTGCGGCCCAACGAGTTCGACGACGCCTTCCAGCCGCTGCACCAGGTCGTCATCCCGCACATCGGGCTGCTGGTGGGGGAGATGTGGGACCTGGACGCGCTGGCGGCGGACTGCGCCGAGGACGGCGTGCACGAGTTCTGGCTGACCGCCGCGCCGTTGCCGATCACGGGAGCCGTCGGCTCGCCGGTGAACCCCGTCGCCGTGAAGTGACCGAGGAGCCTTGATGACCCGCACCGTGCTCGTCCTCGGCGGTGGTACCGCCGGCAACGCCCTGACCGTCCTGCTGCGCCGCGCCGGACTCACCGTCGACCTGGTGGAGGCCAGACCTGACTGGAACGCCACCGCAGGATCCGGCATCACTCTGCAGGGCAACGCCTTGCGCGTCCTGCGCGAGGTCGGCGTGATCGACCAGGTGCTCGGCGACGGGTTCCCGTTCGACGAACTGGGCATCCTCGCCCCGACCGGTGCGGTGCTGGCCGTGCAGCCGACCGCCCGCATCGGCGGCGACGACCTGCCCGGCACCCTCGGCATGCAACGCCCGCGCCTCCAGCAGATCCTCATCGACGCCGTCCGCACGTCCGGCGCCCCGGTGCGCCTCGGCCTCACCGCCACCACCCTCGACCAGGACGGCGACGGCGTGGACGTCGGTTTCAGCGACGGCACGACCGGGCGTTACGACCTCGTCGTGGGCGCGGACGGCCTCAACTCCGCGACCCGCGCGCTGATCGGTGTCCAGGAACGGCCGGTGCCCACCGGCATGGCCATCTGGCGCGCTCCGGTGCCCCGCCCGACCGGCCTCGAACACACCCAGATGATCTACGGCGGGCACTGCTTCATCGCCGGGTGCTGCCCGACCGGCCCGGACACCGCCTACGCCTACCTGGTCGAACGCAACCGCGACCGCGACGCCATCGACCCGTCGGCTCACGCCAAGGAGATGCTGCGGCTGGCGCAGGGGTACGGCGGACCGTGGCAGGAGATCCAGGCCGCGCTGACCGACTCCGCGGTGGTCAACTACACCTGGTTCGACCGCCTGCTGGTGGACGGGCCGTGGCACCGCGGCCGGGTCGTGCTCGTCGGCGACGCGGCCCACGCGTGCCCGCCGACCCTGGCCCAGGGCGCCGCGATGTCGTTGGAGGACGCACTCGTCCTCGCCGAACTGCTGTCCACAAAGGACACGTGGGACGACGCCGTGCTCACCGAGTACCGCGACCGCCGCTATCCGCGAGTGCGCGCGGTGGTCGACGCTTCCGTTCAGATCGGCCAGTGGCTGCTCGACGGCGTGCGCGACGCCGACGTACCGGGGCTGATGGGCCGCACGATGGCGATGCTGGCGGGGCGCCCGTGACCGCCCCGACCGTGGACGTGCACGCCCACGTCCTGCTGCCCGAGGTGGAACGGCTCGTCGCCGACGAGCCCGCGCTGGCCGCCGCCCGTGAACTCGACGCCCGCCGCAACGGCCCCGACGCCCTGGCCGTCAACGGGCGGATGATCCGCGACCGGCTCGGGGTGCTGACCGACGTCGCGCAGCGTCTGTCCGCCATGGACGGTGCAGAGGTGGACGTGCAACTGGTGAGCCCTTCGCCGTCGCACTACCACTACTGGGCGGACCGCGACCTGGCCCGGACGGTGTGGGAGACGGCCAACACCGCGACCGCCAAGCACTGCGCCCACGCGCCGGAACGGCTGCGCGGCCTGGGCCTGGCGCCGCTGCAGCACCCGGACCTGGCGGTGCAGGCCCTCGACCACGCGCTGGGAGAAGGACTGGCGGGGGTGGAGATAGGCAGCCACGCACCCGGCCGCGAGCTGTCCGACCCGGCCTACGAGCCGTTCTGGGAACGGGCCGCCGAGACCGGCGCCGTGGTGTTCCTGCACCCCTTCGGCTGCACCCTCGACGAACGCCTGGACCGCTGGTACCTGTCCAACAGCGTCGGCCAGCCGACAGAGAATGCCGTCGCGTTGTCCCACCTGATCTTCTCCGGTGTGCTGGACCGCCACCCGCGCCTGCGGATCGTCGCCGCGCACGGCGGCGGCTACCTGCCCACCCACCTCGGCCGCGCGGACCACGCCTGGCGGGTGCGCCCCGATGCCAGGAACTGCGTGCACCCGCCGAGCCACTACGCCCGGCGGCTGTGGTTCGACTCGCTGGTCCACGACCCCGCGGTGCTGCGCGAGCTGGTCCGCGTCGCCGGACCGGACCGCGTGCTGCTCGGCTCGGACTTCCCGTTCGACATGGGCACCGAGGACCCGGTCGCCGCACTGCGGGCCGCGGTGCTGAACGAACCCGACTTCGACGCTGTCCGCGGTGGCAACGCCACCGCACTGCTCAACCTGAAGGAGATCCGGTGACCAGGCGATTGCTCACCCACCTGCGGCACGTCGACCTCGCCGTGCCCGACTACGACAAGCAACTGGAGTTCTACGCCGGCGTGTGGGGCCTCACCGAGGTCGCCAACGACTCGGGCCTGAGCTTCCTGGCCGCGGAGGGCTCACCCGAGCAGTACGTCGTGCGGCTGCGCAAAGCCGACGAGAAGCGGCTGGACCTCGTCGCGTTCGGTGCGGAGAACGCGGCTGACGTCGATGCGCTCGCCGACCAGCTCATCGCCGCCGGCGTCACGCTCATCAGCACGCCCGACAAGCTCGGCACGCTCGGTGGCGGCTACGGCTTCCGGTTCTTCGACGTCGACGGCCGCACCGTCGAGGTCTCCGCCGACGTGGAGAACCGGCAGCACCGCCGCGTCGAGGAGAAGGAGGCCATCCCGGTCCGGCTCTCGCACGTCGTGCTCAACTCGCCGGATTTGAACCGCACCAGGGCCTGGTACGAGCAGCACCTGTCGTTCGCGCTGTCGGACACCCTCAGCTCGCCGCACATGGGCGAGGTCATGCACTTCATGCGCATCAACCCGCAGCACCACAGCCTCGCGCTGGCCAAGGGGCCGCACACCGCGCTGCACCACATCTCGTTCGAGCTGCGTGGCGTGGACGAGTACATGCGCGGCACCGGCCGGCTGATGCGCGCCGGTGTGCGCAAGATCTGGGGACCGGGCCGCCACCTGGCGGGTGACAACACGTTCTCCTACTTCCTCGACCCCCACGGCAACACCGTCGAGTACACGACGGAGCTCGAGATGCTGGACGAGGACACCTGGCACCCCAGCGTCCACGACTTCTCGCAGCCCGAGGTCACCGACCAGTGGGGCACCGCCAACCCGATGAACGAGCTGGTGGCCAAGGAGTCCTTCAACGACCCCGACCGCGGCTGCTTCGTCGCCCCTCCGGTGTGACATGCGGTTCGCCACCTACCTCCACGACGGCCGGCAGCAGGCCGGAGTGCTGGACGACGAGCGGCTGCGTCCTCTCGGCACGGCTTCGCTGATCGACGTGCTCGGCGACCTGCCCGGTGCCGCGGCCCTCGCCGGTCCGGCGGGACCGCACGTGTCGGAGGTGCGGCTGCTCGCACCGCTCCAGCCGCCGACCGTGCGCGACTTCGTCACCTTCGAGGAGCACGTCGAAGGCATGCGCGCGGGATCCGGCGTGCCCGAGCAGTGGTACGCCGCGCCGACGTTCTACTTCGGCAACCCCTACGCCGTGATCGGCCCGCACGACGACGTGCCCGTGCCGCCCGGTTCGGAGCTGCTGGACTTCGAACTGGAGGTCGCGGCCGTCATCAGCCGCGAAGGCCGTGACCTGACGCCGGAGCAGGCCCGCGACCACATCGCCGGGTACACGATCTTCAACGACTGGTCGGCGCGCGATCTGCAGACCGCGGAGATGGCGGTCGGCCTGGGCCCGTGCAAGGGCAAGGACACCGCCACGACCCTCGGCCCCTGGCTCGTCACGCCCGACGAGCTGGAGCACCACCGCGACGCCGACGGCCTGCTGCGCCTCACGCTGACCGCCGAGGTCAACGGCCGGGTGGTGGGCTCCGACCTGCTGTCCAACATGAGCTGGACGTTCGAGGAGATGGTCGCCTACGCGTCCCGGGGCGCCGCCGTGCGTCCCGGTGACGTGCTCGGTTCCGGCACCTGCGGCAACGGAGGCTGCCTGGCCGAGCTGTGGGGCAGGGGAGCCGAGCGGCACCCGCTGCGGCCCGGCGACGTCGTCACCCTCACCGTCGAGGGCATCGGCGCCATCAGCACCACCGTGGTCCCCGGAGCGGAGGTCAAGCCCTTGCCGCGCGCTCGTCAGCGGCCGCGGACCAGGCCGTGACGGCCCTACGACGACGCGCGTTCCACCAGCTTGGGCTCGAACACCTGACGTTCGTGGCGGTGTTCGGGCCCGAGGGCGATCTCGTCGGTCAGCAGCCGTGCCGCGGCCTGGCCGAGCTCGTAACCGTCGACGTGCACGGACGTCAGCGGCACGGCGGCGGTCTCGGCGGCGTCGATGTCGTCGTAGCCGACGATCGCCAGGTCGCCGGGCACCGTCAGCCCGCCGCGCAGCGCCACCTGCATCACGCCGAGCGCGAGCAGGTCGTTGGCGCAGAACACGGCGGTCGGACGCACGCGGGACGCGAGCAGCTGCTCGGCGGCCCGGCGTCCCTGTTCGACGGTGAACGCGGCCGTCTCGACGGTGCGCAGCGCGTCGTGCGGGATCTCTGCGCGGTCGAGCGCCCGCAGACACCCCGCCCGCCGGTCGGCCGACTGCCGCATGGACAGCGGGCCGGTGACGAACGCGATGTCGCGGTGCCCCCGCCCGAGCAGGTGGGTGACGGCCTGGTCGGCCCCCACCACGTCGTCCACGGCGACGCAGCACACGTCGGGCAGGTCGGCGACGTTGTCCAGCAGCACCACGCGCAGGCCGCGCTCGCGCAGCTCGGCCAGCCACTGCGCGGTCGGGGCCACCGGGTTGATCAGCACGCCCTGCATGCGCTGCTCCGTGATCAGGTCGAGGTAGCGGCGCTCCTTGTCCGGCGAGACGTCGCTGTTGCACAGCATCAGGGCGTTGTCGAACGCCAGCACGGTGTCCTCGCACCCGCGCGCCACGTCGGTGAGGAACGGGTTGCGCACGTCGAACACGACGAGGGCGACAGCCTTGGTCCGCCCGCTGACCATCGTGCGGGCGGCGGCGTTGGGCACGAAGCCCAGCTCTTTGATGACCTTCAGGACGCGGTCGCGGGTGGCGGCCGCGACCCGGTCGGGCTTGTTGAGCACGTTGGAGACGGTGGCCGTGGAGACCCCGGCGGTCTCGGCCACGTGCTTGATGCCCACCGTCGACACCGTCAGACCTCCACCGCGGTTGTGCGAACCGGGATCGTACCCGCGCCGGGGTCCTCGTGAGCCGGGCGGCACGGCGCGGTGACGCGGTGCGCACCCGAGCTGACGTGCAGCGGCTCCCGTCCGGGCAGGTCGATCACCGCCGTGGTGCCGGCGGGAACCACCGCCTCCACGGTCAGTTCCGCGCCCTCGCGCCACCAGGCGACACGGGCACGCCCGTACGGCGTCTCGTGCTCGGCGGCGGCGTGGGTCAGGCCACCACCGGGGCGCGGCGCCACGCGGAGACGCGCGTAGCCGGGAGCGGCGGGGGACAGGCCGGCGACCGTGCGGTGCAGCCAGTCGGCGACCGAGCCGAGCGCGTAGTGGTTGAACGAGGTCATCTCGCCGGGGTTGACGGTGCCGTCGGGAAGCATGCTGTCCCAGCGCTCCCAGATCGTCGTCGCGCCCATCCCGACGGCGTACAGCCACGACGGGCACTCCCGTTGCCCGAGCAGCAGGTAGGCGTCGTCGAGGTGGCCGGAGTCCGCCAGCGCGTCGAGGACCACCGGCGTGCCCGCGAAGCCCGTGCCGATGTGGTGCCCGTCGGCGCGGACCAGCTCGGCCAGCCGCTTGCCGACCCGCTCGCGCTGGTCGTGGGGCACGAGGTCGAAGCGCAACGCCAGCGCGAGCGCGGTGGGCGTGTCGGCGCCAGGCAGATCAGCGGTGAGATAGGCGTCGGCGAACCCGGCTTTCACCCGTTCGTACAGCAGGCGGTAACGGGTGGCGTCGGCGATCTCACCCAGCAGTGCGGCGGTGTCGGCGAGCACCCGTGCCGACAGTGCCGCGTAGGCGGTCGCGACCAGGTGGGCGTCGGTGCGCGCGGCCCACGGGTCCTCCGGAGGTGCGGCCGGGTCCAGCCAGTCGCCCAGCTGCCGGCCGGCACGCCACACGCCGTCGTCGTCCAGCAGGGACTCGACGAGATCCACCCACGCCCGTGCACTGGAATACTGGTCGCGCAACGCTTTGCGGTCGCCGAACCGCTCGTACAGCACCCACGGCGTGAGCACGGCGGCGTCGCCCCAGATCGCGCCCGGCCACGCCGGGGTCCACTCGCCGGCGGGCAGCGTCGGGATCGAGGGCACGAAGAACGGCACGGTCCCGTCGGGCAGCTGGTCCGCGGCGAGGTCGGCCAGCCACGACACCAGCAGGCCCGCGCAGTCGTGCAGGAACGCCGCCGTGGGCGCGAAGACCTGGATGTCGCCGGTCCAGCCCAGGCGTTCGTCGCGTTGCGGGCAGTCCGTCGGCACGTCCAGGAAGTTGCCGCGCATGCTCCAGACCACGTTGTCGTGCAACCGTTCCAGCGCCGGGTCCGAGCAGGCGAACCAGCCCGTGCGGCGCATGTCCGTGTGGCACACCACCGCGGTCACGTCCAGCTCGCCGTCCCAACCGGACACCTCGGCGTAACGGAAGCCGTGGAAGGTGAACCGCGGCTCCCACTCTTCGGCACCGCCACGGGTCACGTACCGGTCGGTCGACACGGCGCTACGCAATGGCCGGACGCACAGTTCACCGTCCTCCAGCACTTCCGCGTGCCGCAGCACCACTTCACGCCCTGCCTCACCACGGACGCGGATCCGGAGCCGGCCGACGAGGTTCTGCCCGAAGTCCACCAGGAAACGGCCGCCGCCCTTGGCGAGGACGGAGACCGGCGGCACCAGTTCCGTGCGCCGCACGGGAGGACCAGTGGGTGCCACGAGCGTGGCGGGATTCCGCTCCACCACCTCGACCGGCTCCCACGCCGAGTCGTCGAACTCCGGTCGCGACCACCCGTCCGGTTCGGCGCGGGCGTCGAAGTGCTCACCCTCGTACAGCCCGGCGGACACCAGTCCGCCCGTGCCCGCACGCCACGAATCGTCGCTGCCCACGACCTGCCGGGAGCCGTCGGTGTACGTGATCTCCAGCTGTACCAAGGCCCCGAGCCGACCGCCGTAGATCGCACGGGTACCGCCGTTGAACCCCAGCCGGCCCCGGTACCACCCGTCGGCCAGCGCCACGCCCACCGCGTTGGGCCCCGGCCGCAACGACGCGGTCACGTCGTGGGTCTGGTAGCGAAGCCGCACGTGGTAGCTCGTCCACCCTGGCGCCAGCACGTCTTCACCCACCGGCTCACCGTTGATCAGCAGCTCGTACACGCCGTGCGCCGTGACGTACACGCGGGCTTGGGACACGGGTCCGCGCACGACGAACTCCGTCCGCAGCAGCGGCGGCCGGGAGCTGTCGGCCACGGGCGAGACCATGCGCGCCGACCAGTCCTCTGGGCGCAGCAGACCGGCCTCGATCGCGGTCGGTCCACTCCACGGGGTGCTCCGCCCGTCCTCGGCCCACACGCGCACGCGGATCGTCCGGCGGTCATGCGACCGCAGCGGTTCGGCGGGCCACGGCACGAGGTGCGACTGCGCGGAGTCGACCCGGCCCGTGCGATGGACCTGGCCAGGTCCGGAAACCTCGATCTCGTAACCAGTCTGGCGCCAGCCGCCCACGGCGTCGTCCACCGTCCACGACAGACGCGGGGCCGGCTCACCGATGCCCAGAGCGACGCGGTGGTGCTCGGCGGCCGGTGGCGACACCCTGGCGCGGGCGTGGTGGCTCTGCTCGTGCACGGCGGGGATCTCCTCGGCGTTCGACGGCGGGTGCCGGAAGAGTATGTGAAACGCTTCAATTGCTCAAACGCTTGACTGTCGTGCGGTAAGTCACCTACGTTTCGCCCACTCTTGTAAAACGTTTCAATCCTGATCTCCCTCTCAAGGACGAGAACGGATCTCCGTCATGGCAACAGCGGTCAGGCCTCGCCGTCGCGCGAAGTCGGCTCCCTGGTGGTTCATCGCGCCCGGTCTGGTGTTCTTCGCCTTCGTGGTCGTGGTGCCCAGCGTGCAGGGCGCCGGCTACGCGTTCACCGACTGGGACGGGATCAGTCCGGCCCTCGAGTTCGTCGGCCTGGACAACTTCCGCACCCTGCTGGACGACGAGTCGGCGCGTTCGGCGCTGGTGAACACGCTGCTGGTCGCCGCGGGCATCACGGTGGTGCAGAACGGGATCGGGCTGCTGCTGGCGCTCGGCGTCCACGCGCGGATCAAGAGCCGCACCGTGCTCCGAGTGTTCTTCTTCGCCCCCGCGGTCATCACGCCGGTCGTCACCGCGTACCTGTGGAAGTACCTGTACGCGCCAGAGGGCGCCATCAACGCGCTGTTCGGCGCCGTCGGCCTGCAGTCGTGGCGGCAGGACTGGCTGGGCGACCCGGACCTCGCGCTGTGGTCGGTGGTCGCGGTCGTCATCTGGCAGTTCGCGGGCTATTCGATGGTCATCTTCCTGGCCGGGCTGCAGTCGATCCCGCAGGAGGTGACCGAGGCGGCGTCACTGGACGGCGCCGGACCGGTGACGCGCTTCTGGCACGTGACCAGGCCGATGCTCGCGCCGGCCATGACGATCAACCTGATGCTGTCGGTGATCGGCGGGCTCAAGCTGTTCGACCAGGTGTGGGTGATGACGCAGGGCGGTCCGGGCGGCGCGACCGACACGTTGTCGACCGTCATCTACCGCCAGGCGTTCTCGTTCAACGACTTCGCGTACAGCATCGCGCTCGCCCTCGTGCTCACGGCGCTGGTCGCGGTGATCAGTTCCGTGCAGTACCGCGGGCTCAACCGGCGGGAGCGTGCCCTGTGAACCGCTACACCTGGCGCACCGCGGGCCTGGAGGCCGTGATGATCGCCGCCGCGACGGTGTTCGCCTTCCCGATCTACGTGCTGGTGTCGCTGTCGCTGAGGCAACCGGGGGACCAGAGCTCCCCGCTCGTGCTGTCGTCCCCGACGCTGGCCAACTACGGGGACGCCTGGCAGCAGGCCGGGCTCGGCACCGCGCTGCTCACCAGCGCGTTCATCACGATCACGAGCGTGGCGCTGGTCGTCGTCCTGTCGGCGCTGGCCGCGTACCCGTTGGCGCGCAGCACCCGCACGTGGTCGAAGGCGGTGTTCCTGCTGTTCATGCTGGGGCTGCTGCTGCCTTTCCAGCTCGCCCTGATCCCGCTGTACCAGACCATGCGCGACCTCGGGCTGCTCGGGAACCCGGTGGCGCTGGTCCTGTTCTACACGGGGCTGCAGATGCCCTTCTCGGTCTTCCTCTACACCGGTTTCCTGCGCGCGCTGGACCCCGGTTACGAGGAGGCGGCGCTGATCGACGGCTGCGGACCGCTGCGAGCGTTCTTCTCCGTGGTGCTGCCGCTGATGCGGCCCGTCACGGGCACGGTCGTCATCCTCAACGCCATCTTCGTCTGGAACGACTTCCTCACCCCGCTGCTGTACCTCAGCGGCACCGAGCAGCAGACCGTCCCGGTCGCCCTCTTCGGCTTCGTCGGTCAGTACGTGTCCCAGTGGCCCATGGTCTTCGCGGGCCTCGTCATCGGGATCGCCCCGGTGCTGCTCGTCTACCTCGCGATGCAGAAACGCGTCATCCAGGGGTTCGCCGGCGGCCTGAAGGGCTGAGGCCGCCTCCCGCTCCACCACCCACCAGGTCACACACGGAGTACAACGATGTCCTCGTCCAGTCGTGCGCTGGTTGCCGCGATCGCCACAACCGCGCTGCTGTTGTCCGCCTGCGGGTCCGGTTCGTCCACATCGGACCCCAACACCCTGAAGGTGGCCGCCAACGCCACCGACCGCGCCTCGATGGACGCGGTGGTCGCCGCGTTCGAGCAGGAGAACCCCGGCGTCACCGTCAACGTCACCTACGCGGACACCGACCAGCTGCAGAGCACCCTGCGCACCCAGCTGTCCTCGGGCACTGGGCCCGACGTCTTCACCGTGTGGCCCGGCAACGGCAACCCCGGCGCGCTCCAGGTCCTCCAGCCCGCCGGCTACCTCGCCGACCTCAGCGGGCGCTCGTTCGCCGCGAACGTTCCCGCCGGTGCCCGCCCGGTCACCCAGACCGGCGGCAAGACCTACCTCGTTCCCGCCAACTACAGCGGCATCGGGCTCATCTACACCCAGAAGGCCATGACCGAGATCGGCGGTCAGGAACCGAAGACCTGGGACGAGCTGATCGCCCTGTGCGGCAAGGCCCGCGCCAAGGGCAAGGTGCTGCTGTCGCTGGGCAACCAGACACCGTGGGTGACGCAGCTCGTGACCTACGCGCTGGTCGCCACGACGACCTACGCCGACGACCCCGAGTTCGCGCAGAAGATGAGCGACGGCAAGGCGAAGTTCGCGGACTCCGGCTGGAAGACGGCGCTGGAGAAGTACCTGGAGCTCCAGAACGCCCAGTGCTTCAGCGACCAGCCGCTCGGCACCAGCTACGAGACCTCGCTCAAGGACGTCGCCCAGGGCCGTGCGGTCGGCGTCGTCCAGGTCGCCAGCAGCCTGGCCGCGGTACGCAAGGAAGCAGGTGAGGGCACCGAACTCCGCATGGCCGCCCTGCCCGCGGGCAACGACCCGGCCAAGACCCGCATGCCCGGTGCCGTGTCCGGCGCCTACGGGGTGAACGCCAAGAGCGGCAACGCCGATCTCGCGCTGAAGTTCGCCGACTTCCTCGGCTCGGAGAACGGTCAGAACCTCTACAACGAGAAGGGTGGCACCCTGCCCGCCATCCCCAACGCGAGCTTCCAGGCCGACCCCGCCCTGGTCGCGCTCGACCAGCACCTGCGCAACGGCACCACGGTCCCGTTCATGGACCAGCTGTGGCCCAACCCGAAGGTGCAGCAGGAGCACTTCAACCAGGTCCAGAAGCTCTTCTCCGGCAGCGCGGAGGTCGGCGACGTCCTCTCCGCACTCGACAAGGCCTATGCCGCCAAGTGATCGTCACCCTCCCCTGAAAGGTTGACATGGATCGTCGAAGCTTCATCTCAGCCACCGCCCTGACCGCACTGACCACGCTCGTCACCACCGGGACACCGGCGGCCGCGGCCGGCTCCCGGGCAGACCGGCTCCTGTCCCGCATGACCCCGGCGCAGAAGATCGCGCTGCTCCGCTGCGACTTCGCCGCGGTGGCCGGGCTCGGCGTCCCGGCACTGAGCATCGCCGACGCCTCCGCCGGACTCCGCGGCGAAACCGGCGTCACGGCGTTCCCCGTGCCGCTGGCGCAGGCGGCCACGTTCGACCCCGCGCTCGTCGGCCGGATGGCGTCGGCCATCGCGGCCGAGGGCCGTGGCAAGGGGTTCAACACCCTGCTCGCCCCGACCGCGGACATCACCCGCAGCTGGCACTTCGGCCGCCAGTCGGAGGGGTTCGGTGAGGACCCGCACCTGTCCGGCGCACTGGCCACGGCCGCCGCCGGCGCGTTGCAGCGCGGCAGGACCTTGCCCGTGCTCAAGCACTTCGGCGCCTACACGCAGGAGCTCGACCGGTTCGTGGTCGACGTCCAGGTCGGCGAACGCGCGTTGCACGAGGTCTACCACGCGCCGTTCCGCGCCGCGGTCGAGTCCGTGCCGCTGGCCTCGGTGATGATCGCCTACCCGAAGATCAACGGCACATATGCCACGCAGAACCCGCAGTTGTTCGACGACCTGAAACGCCTTGCGGGGCTGCAGGGACCCACGGTTCCCGACTTCTGGGCGGGCGATGACCAGATCGCCGCCGCGAGGGCCGGGATGGACCTCGCGGGACTCGGCCCCGGCGGCGTCAAGGTGTCCGCCGACGACCTCGCCCGCAACGTCCCGCCGGCACGGATCGACGACGCCGCACGGCGCATCCTGTCCGCCATGTTCGCCGCCGGGCTGTTCGACACCGCGCTGCCCGCGCCGTCGCCTGTGGTCACCACGCCCGCCCACCAGGCCCTGGCACACGACATCGCCGTGCACTCGACGGTTCTGCTGGCGAACCGCGGAGTCCTGCCGTTGGCGTCCTCGGTGAAGTCCCTCGCCGTGATCGGTGTCGCTGACGGCGGGGCGATCACCGGGGTGTCCGGCTCCACCTACGTCGACCCCGGCGCGTGGACGCCGCCGTTGCAGGCGATCCGCGACCGTGCCGGGTCCGCGGTGGCGGTGACGACGTCGCCGGGAACCGTGGGCGACGTGCCGTTGCCCGTAGTGCCCGCCGCCGCGTTGCCCGGTGGCCTGACCGGTTCCTTCTACGCCGGGGCGACCCCCACCGGAACCCCGGTCGCCACTCAGCGGACCCCGGTCCTGGACTTCGGCCAGCCACCGGTCGCGGGACTTCCGGCGGTCTGGTCGGCTCGGTGGACCGGCACGCTGACCCCGTCGACGACGGGCCTGCACCGCTTCTCGCTCCTCGCGTCCGGCACGGCGAAACTGGTGGTGGACGGCAGGACGGTGATCTCGGGGACTCGGCACCTCCGCCGCTTCTTCCTCGGGCCCGCCGACTACCCGTTGCAGGGCGTCGTCAGCCTCACCGCGGGACGCCCGGCCGGCATCACCATCGAGTACACCAACGCCACCGCGGAGCCCGGGAACAGCGGGCTGACGTTCGGCTGGCAACCCGACTCGCTCATCCCCGCCGCCGTGAGCACGGCGAAGGCCGCCCACGCCGCCGTCGTCGTGGTCAACCGCGTCGCCGGCGAGGACATGGACCACACCACGCTTTCCCTGCCCGGCGACCAGAACGAGCTCATCGCCGCCGTGGCCGCGGCCAACCCGAACACGGTGGTCGTGCTCAACACCGACGGCCCGGTGGCCATGCCGTGGCTGAACTCGGTGCGCGCCGTCGTGCAGTCCTGGTACGGCGGCCGCGGGTGGGGCACGGCGCTGGCGTCCGTGTTGTTCGGCGACTCCGACCCGGCAGGCCGCCTGCCGCTCACCTTCCCCGCCTCGGAGGCGCAGGGACCGGCCGTGTCCGCTTCGTCGTACCCCGGCGTGAACAAGGTGGTCCGGTTCAGCGAAGGCGTGCACGTCGGTCACCGCTTCTACGACCGCATCGGGCAGGAGCCGCTGTTCCCGTTCGGGCACGGCCTGTCCTACACGACCTTCGGCGTCGGTGAGCTCACCACGTCGTGGGCGAACGGCACCCTGACCGTTCAGGCGACGGTGACGAACACCGGCACTCGCACCGGCTGGCAGGTCGTCCAGTTCTACGCGGCGCTGCCCGTGTCCGCCGACGCGGAGGTGCGCCGGCTCGTCGGGTTCCGCAAGATCGCGCTGGCACCGGGGCAGCGGACGCAGGTCTCGGTCACCGTTGCGGCGCAGGCGTTGTCGGTGTGGAACCCCACCACGGACAGCTGGAACCTCGAGCCGGGGCTCTACACCGTCTCGGCGGGCTTCTCGTCGCGCAACCTGCCCGTGCGCCGCACGATCACCCTGTAGTCAACACGAAACAGGGCCGGTGCCTTTGGCACCGGCCCTGTTTTATGCGGGGTTCTATGCGAGCCGAACGCGTAGTGGAAGCGATTCCCACGCGCGCAACGTGTTGTTGTGGTGCCGCTTAGCCGGCCCCGCGATCTCGATCCGGTCCACCCGCTTCGCCAGCGCCGTCAGCAGGGCGGAAGCCTCCAGGCGTGCGACGTGCTGCCCCACGCACTGGTGCAGGCCCATGCCGAACCCGACGTGGCCGGAAGGATCACGAGCCAGGTCGAACACGTCGGGGTCGTGCCACCGCCGAGGGTCCCGGTTCGCGGCACCCAGGAACATGAGGACCTTCTTGCCCTCCGGAACGGTGACGCCGGCGATCTCGACGTCCGCGGTGGCGGTCCGGAAGAACGTCTGCACCGGCGACTCCCACCGCACGGCCTCGTCGAAGGCCACCTTCGCCAGGGCCGGGTCGGCGCGCAGCCGCTGCCACTGGTCCGGGTGGGTGGCGAACGCGTAGAGGACCGCGGCCAGCCCGTGCACCGTGGTGTCGACGCCCGCCGAGAGCAGCGAGCGCACCACCAGCGGGGCTTGCTCGCCGGTGATGTCGCCGCGGTCCGCGGCTGCCCAGATCGCGGCGCCGAAACCGTTGCCGCTCAGCACGTCGCGGGCGCACTGGGCGTCGACCCAGGTGGACAACGCGCCGATTCCTTCGGTGCCCCGGGCGACGAGATCGTTGTGCGGGCCGAAGGCGTTGAACAGGTGGTCGCCGTACGGGAGCAGGTTCTCCCTGCCCTCGACGGGAATGCCCACCGCGTCCGGGAAGACCCGCAACGGGAACGCCTGCGCCAGCCGGGTGATCGCGTCGAACTCGCGCTCGGCCAGCACCTCGTCGACCAGCCCCTCGGCATCGGCGAACCAGGCCTGGTGGAGCTTGCGCAGTGCTCTGGGGCCGAGGACCTTCTCCAGGACGGCACGCGGAGCGTCGTGGTGCGGGGGATCGGCTTCCAGCAACAGACTCGGCGGACGCCAGGGCTTCTCCCAGCGGAAGTTGCTCAGGCCGACGCCCGCCGCCGACTGGAAGCCCTGCCAGTCGCGCAGGACGGCGTGGACCTGTTCATACCGCCCGAGGGCGTACGCGTCGCAGGAACTGAGGTGAACGACCGGCCCCGCCTCGCGCAACTGCCGCTGGAAGGGAAGCGGGTCCTCCAGCACCTCCGGCGAGAACGGGTCCACTTCGGACACGGGAAGGGTGAGCACGACAGCCTCCTGGGGGTTCACGCGTCGAGGACGAGCCGGCCCGAACCGCTCCTGGACACGCACGGGAACAGGCAGTCGGCCGCCGCGCGCTCGGAGTCGTCCAAAATGGAGTCGCGGTGTTCCGGCCGGCCTTCGATGACAGCGGTCTCGCACGTGCCGCAAGTCCCTTGACGGCAAGACGACAACACGGTGGCGCCCACGGCGTTGATGGCGTCGAGCACCGACTGCCGTGGTGTCACCACGACCGTGACACCGGTCCGGCGGAGCTCGACCTCGAACGGTTCGTCGCGTGCGGCAGAGGTTTCCGCGGCGGGCACGAACCGTTCGGTGCGCACCTGGCCCGCCGGGTAGCCGGCGGTCAGCCGTTGCAGGGCTTCGAGCAGGGGAGCGGGCCCGCAGCAGTAGATCTGGGTGTCCGGTCCCGGCGGAGGCAGGTGCGCGGGCAGGTCCAGCAGACCGAGCTCGTCCTGCGGGACCACGGTGACGCGGTCACCGTGACCGGCCAGCTCGTCGCGGAACGCCATGCTGCCGAGGTTTCGTCCGCCGTAGAGCAGGTGCCAGCCGACGCCGAGCAGCGCCGCCTGGTGGATCATCGGCAGCAGTGGCGTGATGCCGATGCCGCCCGCTATGAACAGGTAGCTCGGTGCAGGCGCGAGCCGGAAGTTGTTGCGGGGCGCGCTCGCGGCCATGCGGTCACCGCACCGGAGCCGGTCGTGGACGAACGCCGAACCGCCGCGCCCGGACGGTTCCCGCAGGACCGCGACGCGATAGCTGCCGCTGTCCCAGCGGTCACCGCACAGCGAGTACTGCCGGACCATCCCGTTGGGCAGCACCAGGTCGAGGTGCGCGCCCGGAGACCAGTCCGGCAGCCGGCGCCCTTCGGGATGCCGAAGGGTCAGCGCGGTGACGCCGTGCGCCACCGCGGACTTCTCCGTCACGACCAGGTCGATCAGATCACCCATCGGCCAGCACCGGCTTCGCGTCGGTCGACTTCACCGCTCTGGTGATCACGGAGAGGAGGACCGAGAGCGCACCGATCACCAGCAGCGCGGAGGAGAGGCCGCTGACCGCCGCGGACAGCGCCAGCACCACGAGAGGACACACGAACTGCCCGATGAACAGCGCCGCCGTCCACAGGCCCGACGCGCGAGGGCGTTGCGCGAAGGTGAGCCGGCCCAGTGCCCAGGTGACCAGTGCGGGCAGCAGCAGCCCGTTCCCGAACCCGGTGACGGCGGCGCCCACGACGACCACCGGAGTGCTCGGCGCGAACGCGAGCACGGCCAGTCCGATCCCGGACAGGAGGAACGCGAGCGTCACGGTCACCCCGGGCCCCCGGTGCGCCAGCGGGGTGAACAGGAACGCGCCGGCGGCCGTGGCGAGCGACGCCAGCGCGCTGATCATGCCGATGGCGGCGGTGGACACGACACCGACACCGCTCAGCACGTACGGCAGCTCGACGATCAGCGTGTAGAACACCAGGCCTCCCACCAGCGTCACGCCGATGGGCGCTGCCAGCAGCCGCCACGCGAGCGCGACCCTCCCGGCGCGGTCCTGGCGGTCGGCGGGCTCCCAGAGGTACCGGACCGCCATCACGGCGAGCGGCAGACTCGCGACGTAGAGCCAGAACGGCGTCCGCCAGCCCTGGCCGCCGAGCAGCCCGCCCAGCGCGAAGAACAGCGTGGCCGCGACGGTCGTGTACACGGTCTGCAACCCGAAGTACCGCTGCCGCTGCTTGCCGTGGAAGTAGTCCGCGAGCAACGTCGTGCAGCACGTCATGATGGCGGCCTCGGCGACCCCGACGAGGACCCGGCTGGCCACCACCAGCTCCAGCGTGGGCAGCCACAGCGGCGCGGTGCCGAAGATCCCGTACGCGACGAGCCCGGCGACCAGCAGCCTCTTGCGCCCGGTCCGTTCCACGACCCGGCCCGCGAAGGGAGCGGTCAGCCCGATGACGAGCGCGGGCGCGGTCAGGACGATCGGAGCGAGCGCCGAAGCCCCCGGCGTCGAGGCGAACGCCTGCTGGATGGCCGGCAGCACCGGTGCGAGCAGCACCGACCCGAGCACCGGCAGGCAGCTCGCGAGAAGCAGGACCAGAGCTTGGGAACGTCCCGCGGGCCGCTCGCCGTCGGTGAGCAGGCTGCCGCCGGGACGTCTGCCCGGCTTCTCAGGACGTGAGGCTCGTTGCGACACAGGCGTCTCCGGTCAGGTGCACCTGCCGATCTCCGATGACCGGCAACAGTGGCCCTAGTTTTGGTGCGCCGGGACGCCGTGCGGAAATCACTAATCCTGACTGCCGGTATCCATCGCGTGGATGGACCTCTAGGCGCGGGTCAGCGTCTCCGCCAGGAACGGCAGGGCGAGCGCGAGGACCTCGTCGGGCGTCTGCACGTGCGGGTAGTGCCCGGCTCCCTCGATGACCGCCAGCTCACCGCGTCCCCGCGGCAGGTCGGCGATGATCTTCTCGCCCTCGGCGCGCGGGTCGGCCCAGTCGGGGTCGGCGGTGCCCATGACGACCAGGACCGGGCAGGGGACGTTGGCCAGCTGCGTGCCGGCGTCGGCCGGGCTGGTCTTGCACATGGCCTGCAGGGCCTTCATCCGGTCGGGTTCGCGCAGCTTGGACTCGATGCGGGCGAGCTCGGCGTCCCAGTCGGCGGGCTTGGCCGGAACCGCCAGGTCGAGGTAGCGCTTCCAGCTGTCCAGGCTTCCCGCGAGCAGGACCTTCAGGAGCTGCGTGTAGCCCGCGCGGAAGCGCTTGACGCGCAACATGCCCCCGAGGTCGACGGACTGCGCGCGCGTGAACGGCGCGAGCTCGACGACGCCGGTGATCACGTCGGGTGCGGTGGCGGCCGCGATGGTCGCGGCACCGCCGCTGATCGACTGCCCGATGACCACGGCGGGCCCGCCGAGGTGGCGGACGACGGCGACCAGGTCACCCGCGATGTCCGTGCGGCTGTACCCGCTCCACTCGGCGCTCGAGTCGCCGCAACCGCGGATGTCGACGTTCGCGACCCGGTACCCCTTCGCGGCCAGGAGCGGGGCGAGGAAGCGGTAGGAGTGGCGGCTGTCGCCGATGCCGTGCGCCAGCACGACGAGCGGCCCCTGCCCGGTCACGTCGTAGGCGATGGTGCCGCCGTCGATGTTCAGGTACTCGGTCATGCCGTCCTCCGAAACAAAAGCTAATGTCGTTAGCTAGAGGCTAAGGGTATTAGCTAGCTGGTGTCAACGAGGGCGGAGACCGAGGGCGCCGCTAGATCGGGAACTGACCGCTGCGCCAGTGCCAGTGGCGGCCCGCCCGCAGGTGGTCGACGACGGCGCGCTGGAGCAGCGTGTCGCGCGGCAGCCGGTCGAGCGGCGTGCTCAGGGTGCGGAACACGAACCGCCGCACCTCGACGTCGGCGTCCAGTCCTTCCGGCTCCTCGTAGGGCTCCAGTTCGAACCGTTGCTGGAACCGGATGATGTTGGAGTCCGCCGGCAGGTACTCCCGCAGTTGCGGGTCGAGCAGCCACGAGCCGCAGGAGAACGCCGTGTAGTGCTCGCCGGGGAAGTGGCGGGGGAAGAACGCGCGGGCCTCGTCGAGTGACGCCGTGACCGCTTCCGGGGTCATCGGGCCTGAATCGGGAACGTGCAGGGAAATGGCGGTGCCGCCGCGGTGGTGCTGCAGGCGGCCGAGTTCGTAGACGGCTCCGCGCGCGTGCAGCGTGAGCCAGCTCTGCATGACCGGCCAGCCCTCGCCGTGCATCCGCCTGTCGACCGCGAGGTTGCGGCCGATGTCCGCGAGGGTCGTCCACGACACGGCGTCGGCGATGCCGTGCTCGCGGTGGTACCTCGTGACGACGCCGGCCAGGGCCAGGTACGCGTACACGTAGAGGTGCCGCCAGGCCGGGCCGCGGTCGCGCGGCAGCTCCGGGCCGGGGGACAACCACTGGTGGCCGCCGAGATCGGCCTGGACCAGGGCGATCGAGCGGTCCAGCAGCCAGCGCAGCTCGGGTGTCCACAGTGGAGAGTCGGCGTCGGGCCAGCCCGCCATGACCTCCGCGGCGTCGTCCGGCCGCACGGCGAGCCGTTCGAGGATCGCGGGCGCGTCGGCCTTGGCGGGCAGCGGGGCGGACGGCCGGTCACCGGCGAGCCGGTGCACGCGGTCGACCTCCTCGACGGGAACGCCGAGCCGGGCGGCGGTGTCCTCCGGATCCACGAGGACGACCCTACCGGCCCGTGCGGTTCGAATGCGCTCAAAGAATTCGTCTTTTTTAGCAACCAACAATGCGCGGCATCGGCCAGTCGAACGCATTCGACTCTTCTTGACCGCGCGGAGATCATCCCTCACAGTTGTTGCAGGCGGCCATATCCGCCGTAATGACATCTCTGTCACGTAATGGTTGTCGCTCTGAACGGGTGTGAAAGACCGCTCGGCGCAAACGGTCTTTCAGATGCCGCCCGCTCGCGATCCTCACCTCGATGAAGAGGAGCACGCCCATGGCCGGATCAGGCCACCCCTCCACCCCCGCCCCCCGCGCCCGCAGACGACGTGCGGCCGGCATCACCGCCGCCGTGGCCGTCCTGCTCGGCGGTCTGGTGGCGGCCTTCAGCGCGGCGCCCGTGTCGGCGGCGACCGTCGACACCACCGCCTGGTACGTCCTGGTCAACCGAAACAGCGGCAAGGCCCTGGACGTCTACAACCTCGCCACGAACGACGGCGCGCGCATCACGCAGTGGGCCCGCAACGACGGCAACCAGCAGCAGTGGCAGTTCGTCGACTCCGGCGGCGGCTACTACCGGCTGAAGTCACGCTTGTCGGGCAAGGTCCTCGACGTCCACAACTTCTCCACCGCCGACGGCGGCGCCATCGTCCAGTGGGCCGACTCCAACGGCACCAACCAGCAGTTCCGCCTCGCCGACTCCGACGGCGGGAACGTGCGGCTGGTCAACCGCAACAGCAACAAGGCCGTGGAGGTCCAGGGCGGTTCCACCGCCGATGGCGGCAACGTCGTGCAGTACAGCGACTGGGGCGGCACCAACCAGCAGTGGCAGCTCGTCCGCGTCGGCGGCGGGACGGGCCCGACCACCACGACGAGCAACCCGCCCGGCGGGTGCTCGCTCCCGTCGACCTACCGCTGGTCGTCCACGGGCCCGCTGGCACAGCCGAAGCAGGGCTGGGTGTCGCTCAAGGACTTCACCCACGTCATGCACAACGGCAAGCACATCGTTTACGCCACCACGCACGACACGGGAACGACGTGGGGCTCGATGAACTTCGGGGCGTTCACGAACTGGTCCGACATGGCCTCCGCCAGTCAGAACGGCATGAACAGCGGCGCGGTCGCGTCCACGCTGTTCTACTTCGCACCGAAGAACATCTGGGTGCTCACCTACCAGTGGGGACCGACCGCCTTCAGCTACCGGACGTCGAACGACCCCACGAACGCGAACGGGTGGTCGCCGGCGCAGACGCTCTTCACGGGGTCCATTCCCAACTCCGGCACGGGCCCGATCGACCAGACGCTCATCGGCGACGGCACGAACATGTACCTGTTCTTCGCCGGTGACAACGGCAAGATCTACCGCGCCACCATGCCGATCGGGAACTTTCCCGGCAGCTTCGGCTCGTCCTGGACGCAGATCATGAGCGACACGACGGCGAACCTGTTCGAGGGCGTCGAGGTCTACAAGGTCCAGGGCCAGAACCAGTACCTCATGATCGTCGAGGCGATGGGCTCCGGCGGGCGCTACTTCCGCTCGTTCACGTCCAGCAGCCTGAGCGGCTCGTGGACGCCGCAGGCCGCCACCGAGAGCAACCCGTTCGCCGGCAA
Organism: Lentzea californiensis; assembly: GCF_024648825.1. Lineage (GTDB taxonomy): Bacteria > Actinomycetota > Actinomycetes > Mycobacteriales > Pseudonocardiaceae > Lentzea > Lentzea californiensis. The sequence goes on along the minus strand of NZ_JANBBE010000006.1, from coordinate 330,633 downwards.
GGCCAACAGCGGTGCCACCTGGACCAACGACATCAGCCACGGCGACCTGATCCGCGCCAACCCCGACCAGACGAAGACCATCGACCCCTGCAACCTGCAGTTCCTCTACCAGGGCCGCAACCCGAACTCCGGCGGCGACTACGGCCTGCTGCCGTACCGGCCGGGTCTGCTGACGCTGCAACGCTGACCGCCGGCCTCGATGAGTGAGGAGTACCGAACATGGCTGAATCCAGTTCCCGCCCGCGAAGTCGCAAACGCGGCCGCACGGCACTGCTCGTCAGCGGTGCCTGCACCGCGCTGGTCATGGCGCTGACACCGGTCGTCGCCGGCGCCGACGTGGGCATCGCCGCCACGTGCTCGAGCCAGACGGGCAACAACGGCGGTTACTACTACTCGTTCTGGACCGACGGTGGCGGCAGGGTCTGCATGGACTTCGGGTCCGGCGGCAACTACAGCACCTCGTGGAGCAACGTCGGCAACTTCGTCGGCGGCAAGGGCTGGAGCAACGGTTCACGGCGGACCGTGAACTACTCCGGCAGCTTCAACCCCTCCGGCAACGCGTACCTGACGCTGTACGGCTGGACGTCGAACCCGCTCGTCGAGTACTACATCGTCGACAACTGGGGGAACTACCGGCCCACCGGCACCCACAAGGGCACCGTCACCACCGACGGCGGCACATACGACATCTACCAGACGATGCGGTACAACGCGCCTTCGGTGGAGGGCGACAACAAGACGTTCCCGCAGTTCTGGAGCGTCCGGCAGCAGAAGCGCACGGGTGGGTCCATCACCACCGGGAACCACTTCGACGCGTGGGGCCGCGCCAACATGCGGCTCGGCAACTTCAGCTACTACATGATCATGGCGACCGAGGGGTACCGCAGCAGTGGCAACTCCAACATCACCGTGAGGTGAGCGCCGCCGGATGACGATCCTCCTCCGCCGCCCGTGTCGCGCCGCGACGCTGCCGGGCGGTGGGGGAGGAGCCGGCCACCTCCACGACGGAGCCGGCCGGCTGGAGAGCCGATCAGTGGTCGTACATGGTCTCCAGCGCCGTGCGGCGGGCGGCGACGTCGTCGGCGTCGTCACCGAAGACGATCAGGTGCAGCGTGGTCTGGTTGATCGGGTTGTCGGTGCGGCGGGTGTCGTGGCCGCCGGTGACGAGCAGCCCTCCGCGCAGCAGTGCGGGCCTCAGCGCGGCCAGCAGCGCGGAGATGGGGGCGGAGGTGGTGAGCTTCGTCGACTCCGACGGGCGGTCCAGGTCGTCGGGGCGGATGGTGTGCAGCGCCAGCAGGGGGATGGACCCGCTGGTGATGCGGAAGTTCAGGTCGAGCATGACCATTCTGCCGTCGTGGGTCTGGGCGCAGTCGAGGCTGCACATGCCGCGATAGCCGACGTCGGCGGCGCGCTGGGCGATCGCCAGGCATTCGGTGAGCAGGTCGGCGGGGAGCGGGACGACCAGTCCGAAACGGCCGCCGGTGTAGACGCCGTCGGCGTCGATGCGCTGGTCGGTCACGGCGAGCAGGCGGGCCTGGCCGTCGGCGGCGACGTAGAGCTGCACGCCCCAGTTGCGGTGGATGTTCAGGTACTCCTCGACGACGACCTCGCTGAGGATGTCGGTGAACGCGGGCAGGTTCACCGGCTCCCCGGCGCGGTGCAGGTAGACGTCGAGGCTGGCGCCGTGGGCGGCGTTGGTGGCGGCCTTGAGGACCCAGGACTTCTCGGCGGGGGCGGCCAGGGCGAGCTCGTCGGTCGTGACGATCTGGCGGCGGGCCTGGAAGCGCGGGTCGACGAACGTGCTGATGCTGGCCTTGTTGTTGAGGTAGCCGACGAGCTCGGCGCTCTTCACGGAGCGTTCGTCCGGGTACAGGCTGGTGGGCTGCGGGTACTCCATGGACAGGAGCAGGCCGTCGCTGAGCGCCTCGGTGACGCGCAGGGCGAACTCGGCTTCGCTGCGGAACTCGCGCGCGTCGGTGCCGACCGGCAGGCCGCCGTCGCGCATCGCGGCGATCAGGTTGGGTTCGGTGCCGCCCGCGCTGCAGATGACCGGGGTGCCGGCGGCGATGGCGAGGGGACGGGCGGACAGTACGTCGCGGGTGTTGCGGTGCCTGCTCGACGGCACAGTCGGTTCCTGGGCGGGGCGCGCGCAGACGGCGATGTCGGGGCCGTAGATGTCGGTGAGGGTCCGGGGGGCGGCCGGGGTCGGCGTGAGCGCGGAGGCGGTGATGGGAGATCTCCCTCGTGGGGTGGTGCCTGTACCCGGTCCTGGGCGTGGAGTGGTGCGAACTGACCGGGAGCGGTGAAACGCGCCTGGATGAGGCGGCGTCCGCTCCGGGGTGAAGACGCCCGCGGGTGTGGACCCGAGGCGGGCGTACATGTCCACTGTCTCACGTTTTGCGAGGTCCGGGGTGATGGCGGCGGTGAGGGGGTCGCGGTGCACGTGCGGACGGCTGCCATCAGCGGTTCCGGCGGTCGATCGCGATCCAGTTGGTCTCCCACGTCGCTCCGCCGTCGCCGGAGAACGCCTGCTCGAACCTGGCCTGGTCGGGTCCCTGGCGGAAGACGAGGAAACGCACCTCGATCGGTCGGCCGCCGAGCTGGTCGTCGCCGAGGAACTCGCCCACGCCGTCGCGGAACCCGCCGAAGACCGCCGGTGTGAGGACGCCGTCGCGCATGCTCGCGAAGTTCAGGCTCCACCGGTCGGCCTGCGGTTCGTACAGCCGCAGGTTCAGGCCCTCGACGCGCCCGGCCGGGCCGGCGATCTTCAGCTCGACGACGTTCGCGCGCCGATCCATCAACGGGCGCACGACACTGGTCCCGCTGAACTGGAGCCATTCGTCGGCGGACTCCGACAACGGCTCGGCGAGCACGCGCACGGTGGTGCGCCAGCTGCCGATCTCCCAGTCGAAGTCGTACTGGCCGCCGGTGGTCCGCGAGGCGTTCCCGGAGGCGGCGGTCGCGGCCACCAGTGCGACGGAGAGGACCGCGACGAGGATTCGCTTGTGTGGCAGGGTCATGGCCTGACTATCGGAGCGGAGTGCGGCCATGGACAAGAAGGCACCTCCCGGTAACCCCTCGCGCCCCAACCCGTTGCCCGGCTGCCCGATGGCCGCCGCCTTCGCCGCGATAGGCGGGAAGTGGAAGCTGACCCTGCTCTACTGGCTCGCCCACGGCGAGACCCACTTCGCCGGCCTGCGCCGCCGCGCCGTCCCGATCACGCCCAAGGTGCTGGCCGGGCAACTGCGCGAGCTGGAGGCCGACGGACTCGTCGAACGCGTGGAGACCGGACCGGTGCCCGCGCCCGTCCTCTACCGGCTCACGCCTTACGGGGCAACGGTTCTGCCCGTCGTCGAAGGCGTGAGGGTGTGGGGTGAGGCCCACCTGCGGCGCTCATCGGACGAGGTCTCTCCGGCGGTCCCGATGAGCTGCGCCGACCGCATCGCCTGAACCCGCTGTCACTCCTCCGCCGTCCGGACGGTGGTCAGCGAGGTGAGCCCGGACATCTCGAGGATCGGCGCGAGCAACGAGGACGCGATCAGCTCGGCCCGCTCGGCGTGCGTGAACAGCACGCTCATGCCGGCGCTGTCGATGTAGTGCACCTCGGTGAGGTCGACGACCAGCGGTCCGGTGGTGTCCGCGAACACGGCCGCGAAGGCCTCGGCGTTGCTCAGGTCGATCTCACCCACCGCTTTGATGGCGGACCTGCCCTGAGGGTCGACGGTCTTGGTCAGGGTCAGCGGTGTCGTCATCGAGAATCCTCACCTGCATTGTCACGGTGGTGCCGGATGGATCGGGGAGGATGGAGACTTCGTCCATCATCGTCTGCATGATCGCGGTGCCCCGGCCGCGTTTCGCCGCGGGGTCGGCGACCGGTGTCTTCCAGGTGCCGGTGTCGGCCACGGTCACGAGCAACCCGGCGCCTCCCGCCGTCTCCACCCGGACCCGGACGTTCTCGCGCTCGGTGTCCCGGTAGGCGTGCTCGATGGCGTTGGTGCACGCCTCCCCGACGGCCAGCAGGACGCTCTGGGCGCGTTTCGCGGAAAGCCCGCACTGCCCCAGCCAGGTCCGCAACGCGTGCCGGCTGTCGCCGAGCTCGCCGGGCTCCGCGGGGAAGGTCATGTCCAGCGGTGCCGGATGCCGGTACAGCAGCAGGGCCACGTCGTCGTCGTAGCCTCCCTCCGGGGCGAGGGCGGCCATGACCTGCCCGGCGAGGTCCTCCAGCCCGCTCGCACGGCCCTCCAGCACCGCGCGCGCGGCCTTGTCGATGCCCTCGGTGAGCGAGCTGCGACGGCGTTCGACGAGTCCGTCGGTGTAGGTGAGCAGCGTGGAACGCGGCGGCAGGTGGCATTCGGCTTCTGTGCGCCGCACGCCCAGCTTGACCGCGAGCGGGATGGACCGGCCGCCTTCGAGGAGGTGGGTGGTGCCGCCGGGGAGCGCCAGGATCGCGGGCGGGTGTCCGGCGCTCGAGTAGACGAGGTGCCCGGTGGCGGGGTCGAGCACGCCGCAGAACACCGTGGTGCACAGGGCGCCGGGAACGCCTGCGGCGAAGTGGTCCAGTGCCATGAGTGCGCGTGCGGGTCCGGTCTCCTGCAGCATCAACGCACGGCAGGCGCTGCGCAGCTGGCCCATCACCGCCGCGGCGCTGAGCCCGCGGCCGACGCAGTCCCCGACGACGATGCCGATCCGCTTGTCGGGCAACGGGAACGTGTCGTACCAGTCACCGCCGACCTCGAGCGGACGCGCCGCCGGTTCGTAGCGCACGGCGAACCCGCCGGGCAGGTGCGACGGACCGAGGATGGCCCGCTGCAGCGCCAGCGCCGTCTCCCGCTGCTGGTCGATCTGCCGTGCCCGGGACAGGCCCTGGGTGAGATGACCGGCCAGCAACGACAGCAGCAGCTCGTCCTGCTCGGTGAAGTGGGTGTGCGGGCTCAGGCGCAGCCACAGCACCATCGGCCCGTCGGGGTGCTCGACGGTGACGGCGGTGCTGCCGTCCTCCAGGGCGACGGGGGTCAGCGCGCTGTGGTCCTTCAGCGCGCTGAGCGTCGAGCGCCTGCGGGCCGGCAGGTCGTCCCAGGCGATGCGTTCGGTGCCGGTGGTGACCCACGGCGTCTCGTGGCGGCCGAAGACGGCGGCCAGCACCTGCTCGGACCGCCACAGGCCCTCCAGGTGCTCGAGGGCACCGGACAACGCCTCGGAGGCGCTGGTCGCGCGGGACAACCGCACGCTGAGCTCCGCGAGCGCGGCCTCCCGCCTGCGGGCGTGGTGGTCGGCGGTGACGTCGCGGAAGGTGCCGACCGTCACCGTGCGGCCGCTGTCCGGGTCGCGGGCGGGGTTCATCAGGGCGCTGACCCACAGCCTCCTGCCGTCGCGGTGGGTGACCGGGACGGTGTGGCTGCGCTGGTCGCGCCCGGACCTGGCCTCGAACGCGGCGGCGAACTGGCGGTGCGCCTCGGGATCGGTCCGCTCGTCCGGCCACCACGGGTGCGGGACGGCGTAGGGCAGTCCGTCCGGCCCGTGACCGAGGATGTCGGTGAACGCGGCGTTGACCTCGACGACGGTCCCGTCGTCGTCGCAGACGAAGAACGCCTCCTGCAGGGAGTCGATCAGCGCGTCGCGCCAGCGGGCGTGCCGGCCGCGCAGCCGGGAGAGGTCGACGTTCGCCCGCACCCGCGCCAGGAGGTCCGCGGCGGCGAAGGGCTTGACGAGGTAGTCGTCCGCGCCGGCCCGCAGTCCCTCACCGGACGCCTCCTGCCCGGCACGGGCCGACAGCAGCAGCACCGGCACGGCCATCGTGCGCGGATCGGCGCGCAGGGCGGTGACCAGGGAGAGACCGTCCATGCGCGGCATCATCACGTCGCTGACCACGAGGTCCGGCGGGTGGGTGCGGGCCGACTCCAGCGCCGCCTGGCCGTCGGTGACGCCACGGACCTCGTACCCCGCCCTGACCAGCAGCCGGGTGAGGTACTCCCGCATGTCCGCGTTGTCGTCGGCGACCAGCACGGTGGCGGGCACCTGCGGTGCGACACCGGCGGCCGCGGTGGGCAGCAGGTCCTCGGGGGCGAGGCCTGGATCCGGCAGCCACCGCAGCGCCTCCTGCACGTAGGGGGCGGCGATGTCCGACACGGTCGGCGGCACGGCCTCCAGTGACAGCGCCTCGGCGGGCAGGTGGTCCGTGCCGAACGGCAGCTCGACGGTGAAGCGCGTGCCCTCGCCCTCGGCGCTGTCGGCCCGGATGGCGCCGCCGTGCAGGTGGACGAGCTCCTGCACCAGCGCGAGCCCGATACCGCTGCCCTCCCTCGACCGGGACCAGCTGTTCTCGATGCGGTGGAAGCGTTCGAAGAGCCTGGGGATCTCGTGCCGCGGCACACCGACCCCGGTGTCGCTGACCGTCACGACGGCCTTGCGCTCGTCGGCCCGCACGGCGATGCCGACCGAGCCGTCGACGGTGAACTTGAGCGCGTTGCTCAGCAGGTTCAGCACGACCTTCTCCCACAGGCCGAGGTCGACGTGCACCGGCTCGGCCAGCGGGGAGCAGTCGATCTCGAAGTCCAGCCCCGCCTTCTCCACGGCCGAGCGGAACACGCCTGCCAGCTCCGCGGTGACCGTCGCGAGCTCGACGGGCTGGAAGTGCGCCTGCATGCGGCCCGCTTCGAGCCGGGAGAAGTCCAGCAGGGTGTTGACCAGCTTGCCGAGCCGCAGACCGTTGCGGTGGATGACTTCCAGCTCCTGACCCGCCTGCGGGTCCGCCTGGCCCAGCCGGTCGCGCAGGTCCTGCAGCGGGCCCATGATGAGCGTGAGCGGGGTGCGGAACTCGTGGCTTATGTTGGAGAAGAACGCGGTCTTGGCGCGGTCGAGCTCGGCGAGCTCCTCGGCACGTCGTTGCTGGGCCTGGAAGTCGTGGGCCCCCGCGATGCCCGAGGCGATGTGGCCCGCGACCAGGTCGACGAACCCGCGGTAGCCGTCGTCGAGCGGGCGGTGCCTGTTCAGGCCGGCGACCAGGAACCCGTGCGGAGCGCCGCCCGGCCGTTGCAGCGGCACCACCAGCGCCTGGGCGGGAGGCCTGGTCCAGTCGCCGCTGGGAAGACCGGCGAACCGTTCCCCGCCGAGGTCGACCACGACGGGCTCGCCGCCCATCACCGCCGCCACCGGCCACACCGCTGAGTCCGCGGGCGGGATGAACGCCGGAGCGACCGGATGACCCGGCTCGAGCCCCGTCGCCCCGGCCAGCCGGGCGCGGCCGTGCTCGACCAGGTAGATCAGGGTGAACGGCAGGTCCCGGCGGTTGCGTTCGAGCTGCGTGCAGTCGAACGCCAGCACCTCCCGCTCCTGGCGCGCGACGGTGGGGTCCGAGCCGAGGTCCCGCAGCGTCGCCATCCGGCGCTCGCCGATCACGCGCTCGGTCTCCTCGCTGACCACGCACAACATCCCTGCCACCGCACCACGTTCGTCGCGCAGCGGGCTGTAGGAGAAGGTGTGGTAGGTCTCCTCCGGGTACCCCGAACGTTCCGGGAACAGCAGCAGGGCCTCGTCCCAGGTCGCACGCCCGGTGCTGAGGACGCTGTCCACCCTGGGTTCGACGTCCTTCCAGATCTCCGCCCACACCTCGGGGGCCGGCCTGCCCAGTGCCCACGGGTACTTGCGGCCCAGCGTGTTGCGCCGATAGGCGTTGTTGCAGAAGAAGGTCAGCTCCGGTCCCCACGCCAGCCACATCGAGAACCTGGACGACAGCAGGACGCTGACGGCGGTCTGCAGGCTCTGCGGCCAGCCTTCCGGCGGGCCGAGCGGGGTCGCGGCCCAGTCCACGGCGGCGAGGTCGCGGCCGATCTCCGGATCCTCGGTGAACACGTCGGTGAGCACGGAGCGGTCCTGCTCGTGTCCACTGTCGTCAGAGCGCCCCACCGACCATTCCTTCCGCCACACCGCGACATGCCGATCAGTCAAGGGTGCGGACACCCGGCGCGGGCTGCATGACGAGCGGCGGGGAGTGTGCGCCGCGACACCGTCGCGCACGCCGGGAAGATCCATTCGCGCTACCTCTGACGGAGCACGTCGTGCGTGCTGAGCGTGGTCCGGTAACCGAACAACAGCAGGGCGTGCAACAAGAACAACCACAGCCCGAGCGCCGCCACCGCGCCGGGGACGGCCAGGCCGCCGTAGGGAATCGCCCAGTCGACGGGGATCGCGAGGAACAGCACGAACCCGTGCAGGAAGCCCGTGAGCACCGCTCCCACGCCGACCCCGGCCGCGAGGATCGTCCTGACCGGCAGCACGACCGGCCCGACGAACGCGAACACCAGGCCGACGGTCACGCAGATCGGGACCATGTCGAGGTGGAACGACAGCACGACTCCCAGCACCCGAGACCAGCCTCCGGCCTCGTAGAGCGGGCCTACCACCGAGGCGAACGCCAGCGGCAGCGCGACGAGCAGGGGTGCCAGGAGGAGCACGGGGAGGAACGCGATCCGCCCGGCCCAGCCGGTCCACTTCGTCGGCCGTTCGCCGGCCGCCTGGACGAGGCTGCGGCGGAGTCCTTCGCCGTAGAGCGACGCGGGGAACAGCGAGGCGGCGAGCAACAGCCACGAGGCGTTCGTCGCGGTCTCGGCCAACTGGACCAGCGCGCCGGTGGCGTCGTGCGCCTCCGGCAGCGACCCGCCGACCGTCCGCGCGCCGTCGACCACGAGTTCCGGGCCGAAGAGCAACGCCACCCCGCGCAGTGCGAGCAGCAGCAGCGGCACCAGGCCGAGCGCGGAGAAGAACGTCAGCCCGGCCGCCCACAGCAGGAGGTCCCGGCCGCGCAGCGCGCTCGACGTGGCCGCTGCCACGGCGCGGAGTACGTGCATGATCGGGGACGTACCCAAACCTGCGTGAAGTCATCCATCGGCTTACCGTGGTGGCGTGACCGGTGACCAGGTGAACCCAGTCGACGGCTGGTCCCGGCTGCACGGCGAGGACGTGTCCGCGAACAGGCTCGTCGTCGGCTGGCTGCGGTTCGTGCACGCGCTGGCCCGTCCGCTGGACCGCGTTCACCCCGACGTGTTGTCCCTGGCCGGTGTGGTGGCCGCGGGAGGTGCGGTCGTCACGGCCGCCGCGGGTGGGCGGTGGGCCTTGCTGGCGCTGCTGCTGGTGGTGGCGACCGGAGTCCTCGACGGACTGGACGGCGCGGTCGCCCTGCGCACCGGCCGGGCGCGGCCGCTGGGAGCCGTGGTGGACGCGGTCGCCGACCGGCTGGCCGATCTGTTGCTGCTGCTCGTCCTGCTGGTGCTCGGGGTCGAGGCCTGGCTGTGCGCCGCCATCGGGGTGGCGGTGCTGCTGCACGAGTACGCGCGGGCCAAGGCGCAGGCCGTCGGCATGGCCTCGGCGGGCGCGATCACGGTGGCGGAACGCCCGATCAGGGTGATCGTGGTCGCGATCGCCTGTGCGGGAACGGGTCTGGCGCCGGGCGGCACCCCGGGCACCGGGTGGAGCTGGGCCGTCGTGTCGGCCCTGGTGTGGGCGGCGTGCGCCGTCGCCGGGTTCGGCCAGCTCGCGGCCGGCATCCGCCGCGAGCTCGCGGACCGGCCGTGGACGGGACCGTTCGCGTCAGGCCGGACCGATCATGCGGGCGACGATCCGCGCTGACATCGCCACCAGCGGCAGCCCGCCGCCGGGGTGCGCCGAGCCGCCGACGAGGAACAGACCGGGAACGGGAGCGCGGTTGGCGGGCCGGAGCAGCGCCGCCCGCGGTCCGTTGGACGACGAGCCGTAGATCGACCCGCCGACGGCTCCCGTGTCCCGCGCCCAGTCGGCCGGTGTGCGGATCACGCGCCAGCGCACCCGGTGCCGCACGTCCAGCCCGCGGTCGGCCATCACCCGCAGAACCCTGTCGGCGTAGGAGTCGGCGAGACCTGGTGCGGTCCAGTCGACGTCTCCGTGTCGCGGCGCGTTGACCAGCACGAACCACGCCTCGTCCCCTTCGGGCGCGACGGCCGGGTCGTCCGGTGCGCACACGTAGACCGCCGGATCCGGTACGGGGCGCGGGTGGCGGCCGAAGAGGGAGTCGAACTCGTCGTCGTAGTCGGCGGGGAACAGCACGCGGTGGTGGACGGGATCCGGGGACCTCCCCCGCAGCGCGAGCAACAGCACGAACCCCGACAGCGACGGCTGGGTCTTGCTCAGCATCCGGTGTGGACGATGGGAACGCCGGTCGGCGAGCAGGTCGCCATACAGGTGTTCCGCGTCCACATCGGACACCACGACGTCGGCGGGCCGCCGTTCCCCGTCCCGCAGGCGCACGCCGGTGACCCCGCTGCCGCCGGACTCCACGGTGGTGACCGTCTCGCTGAAGCGGAAGCTCACGCCGAGGTCGACGCAGCGGCCGTACAGGGCGTCGCCGAGCCCGCGCAGCCCGCCGCGCACGTACCAGCCGCCGAACCGCTGCTCGATGAACGGGATGACCGTCATCAACGCGGGCGTGCGGCGCGGGTCGGAGCCGCTGTAGGTGGCGTAGCGGTCGAGGAGCATGCGCAACCGCGGATCGGTCAGCCGCCGCTCGCCCACCCCGCGCAGCGTGCGCCACGGTGCGATCGCCATCAGGTCGCGGATGCTCGCCGACCGGCGCAGCAGATCGCGCACGCCGTTCAGCGGGTTCTGCAGCACCGGTTCGCCGACGAGGTCCCACAACCGTTCCGCGTCGGTGAGCACCGCCCGCCACTGCCGTGCCGCCTCGGGCCCGAACGCGTCGGTCAGCGCGGCGTCCACGTGCTCCTCGGCGTGGGGCATGTCGAGCTCGGAACCGTCCGGGAAGCGGTAACGGCAGGTGGGTTCCACCGGCACGATCTCGACCAGGTCGTCGAGCGGTGCGCCGGTGGCCGCGAAGAGGTCGCGGTAGACGTGGGGAAGTGTCAGCAGCGAAGGTCCGGTGTCGAAGGTGAACCCGTCGCGCCGCAGGGTCCCGAGCTTGCCGCCGTGGCCGGAGGCCTGCTCGTACACGGTCACCTCGTGCCCGGACCGCGCCAGCCGCGCGGCCGCGGCCAGCCCGCCCATGCCCGCGCCGATCACCGCTACCCGTGCCATGTCAGCTGCTCTCCCGCAACGATCGGCCCTTCCAGTGCAGCCGCCCCGCCCGCCGGGCTCGCCACGACCGTGCGATCAGGGTCAGCAGGACGCCCACCGACACGGGGTGGGCGAGCGCGTCGGGCCACACCCGTCCACCGGTGTGCCGCGCCGTCACGACCCTGGTGAGCACACCCGCCGCATATCCGACGGCACCGGCGCGCGATCCCGTGAGCGCGGCGATCGGCGGCAGGACGTACAGCCACGCGAGCACGACCGACAGTGCCGCCGCCACCACCGGGCTGCCGGTGGCGGACCACAGCGACTTCTCGTACCCGTCCCGGACCTCCGCCCAGTCCTCGTACATCCGGCAGGCCGCCACCGTGCTGCCGTCGACGACCACACCGCGGCCGCCACTGCGCTTGACCGCCCGCATCAATGCGATGTCGTCGAGCACCGCGGTGGCGATCCCCGCGAAGCCCCCGCTGCGGTGGTAGGCGGCGGTGTCCACCACGAGGAACTGCCCGTTCGCCGCGGACAACGACGGCCTGGGGGAGCGTTCGGCCAGTCGCAACGGCAGGAACACCAGCCACGACCACTGCAGCAGCGGCTGGACCAGCCGCGCCCCGGCACCGTCGGCGAGCTGGCGGGGGAACGGCGACACCACGTCGAGGTCGTTCTCTCGCAACAGCGCGACAGCCGCGGCGACCGCATGGGGTGCGAGCACGACGTCCGCGTCGACGAACACCAGCACGTGACCCTCCGCCAGCTCGGCCAGCCGCGCACAGGCGTGGGGTTTGCCGGGCAACCCGGCCGGTGGCGCGTCGCCGGTGACCACCCGCAGTCGCGGGTCGTCGCCCGCCGCCCGGCGCACCTCGTCGGCGGTGCCGTCGGCCGAGCCGTCGTCGAGCACGATGATCTCCAGCTCGGGCACACCGCGCTGAGCTTGCAGCGACCTGATGGTCGGCGCGATCCGGTGCGCCTCGTCGCGGGCCGGCACCAGCACCGACACCTTCTCGCGGCACCGCGGCGGATCAGCGTCCGGCACCCGCATCAGCCGCGCGTTCACCAGAGCGTGCGCTGCGGCCACGACAGAGCCGGCGGCGGCAGAACGCACCGCCGCGTCAAGAAATCTCCTCACCGATGTGCCCGCCACAACGTCCACGCGAACGGCACCGCCACCACTCCCATGAGCAGACCGGCGACCAGGGACACCGAGGCCCGGTCGAAGAACGCCGCGTGCGCCCACACCGAGGAACCGTAGGTCCACAGGTACAGCACGGGAGCCGGTCCCGCCCGCAGGTCGAGCTCCCTGGCGACGCGCGGACCGCCCACACTCCAGTGCAGGGCGGTGATCATCAGCACCGCGACCAGCAGCCAGCCGGCGTAGTTCGTCAGGGGGACACCGTCCACACCGGGCAGTGCCGGGCTGGGATCGGCCCACACCCAGTGCCCGGCGTCGACCATCTGCGGATCCAGGAAGACGTCCCACGACGCCAAGGCCCACGCGCCGATCACGACGACCAGCCACGCCGGACGGTCCACCCGCAACCGGGTTGCGAGCGCCCGGCCGACGAGCAACGCGGGCCAGCACATCATCACCCACGCCAACGCCACGACCACCGGCACACCGGCGATGTCGAGTCCGAGCGTTCCGGTGTAGCGGTAGTCCCCGAACGGAAAGCCCGTGTGCACACCGATGGTCTCGGCCAGCAGGCCGCCACCTCCGGCGATCGCCACCAGCAGACCCGCCGCGCGCGGCCCGAAGCGGGCCAGGGCGTCGCACACCGACGCCACCGCGAACGCGATCACCGACGCCACCGTCGTGAAGAGCCTGGCCTCCGGCTCGGTCATGGAATAGATGATCTGGGCCAGCACGACGAGCGCACCGCAGATCCACGCCACAGCGCGCAAAGCACCGGCGGACCTGTGCACCGCGACACTCGAAGCACCACGTTCCACGCCGACGTTCACGCAGACCTCCGCCGGCGCGCGGCCGCACGCAGGAGCGGGACACGGCCTTCGACCGGAACCGTCCAGAGGTCGGTCCCGGTCACACCCCAGCGGCCGAGCAGCTGGTTGGCGGCGGCGAACCCGGTCGTGGCCGCGCGTTCCATCAACGCCACCGGCAGGTCGATGCGCACGAGATCTCCCGCCAGCACGAGGAAGTCGTCCGGCGTGCTGACGCGCGGCCTGTGCTCGTAGCCGCCCGCGGGGAACAACGGGCAGTCGGACCGCCACTCGTGCCGTTCGTCGATGACGGTGGCGCCCTTGGTCTCGGGGTAGACCTGGGTCAGCTGCTCCCAGAGCCGCAGCCGGGCCTCGCGTTCGTCCACATCGGACGGAATCGCATAGCCGTGCAGCTCCACCACCGAGCCGCCGGTGCGCGCTGCCCACGCCCTCGCTTCATGCTCGTAGTGGTCGAGCACGCTCACGTTGTCGAGCAGGTCGTACCCGCTCGTGCCGATGAAACCGGGCCGGTCGACCGGCCGGTCCAGCCAGTACCGCGACACCAGGAACGGCGGTGCGGTCCGCAACGCGGCCACCCGGTCACGCCAGTCCTCATCGCCCAGGTCCGGTGAGGACCGCACGATCGAGTGCAGTCCTTTCACGTCGGCGGCGAGCACCACGGCGTCGGCGCCGACCACACCGTCTCCGGTGGTGACGGTGAAACGCCTTGCCCCGCCCCGTTGCACCGACTCCACGTCCACACCCGTGCGCACGTCGGCGCCCAGGTCGGTGAGGCGGTGGCCGAGCGGGTCCCACAGGCCGTGCGGGAACGGGTCGGCGGCGACGTCGAAGAGCAGGCCCTCGTTCGAACCGAGGAAGTAGATGTGGAACATCACCGCGAGCTCGGCGGCCGACATGTCCCGCGGATGCGCGAAGAAGCTGCGGGAGAACACTTCGAACGCGAGTGCGTGCGCGGCCTCCGGGAACCGCACGCGTTCCAGGTACTCGGCGGCGTCGATGCCGTCGAGCTCCTCGTAGACGCCCGGGACGGAGACGTCCAGCAGTTTCAGGGCCGCCTCGGGGTTCATGTCCGGCAGGTCGCGCCAGCGGAACGTCGGGCTGCGCCGCAGGAACGCCAGCACGTTCCACGGTGCCGTCGTCGGCATGCCGGCGAAGGAGTCGCGGTCGCCCCGCGCGTGCCACAACGGGTAGTCGGCCATCGGGGTCAGCGCGCGGCCGTCCGGGTCGACCCGCCTCAGCAACGCGCGCAGGTTGTAGTACTGCCGGAAGAACGCGTGGAACCCGCGGGTCATCGTGACGTCGCTGCCGTCCGCCAGCCGCGTGCGCCACCCGCCGACCCGTCCGCCCAAATAGGACTCGCGTTCGTACAGCACGACCCGCGCGCCGCGTTCCGCGAGCAGCGTGGACGCCGCGAGTCCCGCGATGCCGCCGCCCACCACGGCCACGACCGGCACGTCGTCACCGAACCGTGGACGTCCCGCGGGTGCGGGGATGCGCACCGCCTTGCGATCCTTCATGTTCAGGCTTCGCGGTCCTGGTCGACGGCGATCACGCCGAGCACGTCGTCGAGCGAGTCGTACAGGCGATCCGGAACGGCGTGCAACGCGTGCACGGTGTCCTCGTCGGCGTTGTTGCGGGACGCGTGGTCGACCAGCTGCCCCTTGTCCGCCGGGTAGGTCACGTCGGCCAGTACGGTGCGCAGCCGGTCGACCGTGGTCGTGTCGCTCATCGTTCTCCTCCAACTCGGCTTCTGACGCCTCCGGTTACCCGCGCTTCCCCGCGGCTAACGCCCGTCGTCGATCGGCCCGCTCAGCTCAGCTGTCCCTGGAGCATGCTGGTCCCGTGCTCCTGCTGGCCCCACCGTTGTGCGGACACGTCGACCACGCGGTAGGTGTTCAGGTCGACGGTGTCCGGTACCGGCATGTCGGCCTGTCCGTTCGTGAGCACGCCCAGCGGGATCATCGTGGCCGCGCCGTCGAACAGCCAGACCTGGTACAGCCCTTCCGGTGCGGGCATGCCGTCGACGGAGACGCGCAGCACGGTGCGGCCGTTGGTGCGTACGACCCGTGCGCTGCCGCGAGCGGAGCCGGGAGCCGTCGCGAGCCGGGCCAGGTCCACCTGGGCCAGCACCTGCTCGGTGGCCACCGGAGCGGTCGTGATCCGGTCGACCGCGACCGCGCCCGCCGCGCCGATGACGGCCGCCGCGGCGGCGACGGCGACGAGCGCACGCCAGCGGCGAGGCCGGGGCCGGAGCGGGACGACGGACGAGGTGTCCTGCCCGGTCTCGGCGGCGATGCGGCTCCAGACGTCCTCGGACGGCATGGGCAGGTCGCGCTCGACGCGGGTCTCACGGCCGATACCGGCGACCTCGCGCAGCGCCGCCAGTTCGGAGCGGCACGTCGCGCAGGTGCGCAGGTGGTCCTCGACGGACTCGTCCGGCACCGTCTCGCCCAGGGCCAGCAACGTGAGCAGGCCGGGGTCAGCGTGCGCCACCGTCCACCTCCCAACGTTGCCTGAGCCTGGTCATCCCGCGCCGCAGATGGCTCTTCACCGTGCCCAGGGGCAGGCCCGTGGCCGCGGCGATCTGCTCGTGGGTGAGATCATCGTAGAAGGCCAGGAGCAGCACCTGCCGTTGCTGGGGTGGCAGCTCGTCCAGGGCCTCCAGCACCACCATCCGGTCGACGATCCGCTCCGGCCGCACGGGTTCGCCGGACGGTGAGCCGCCGCCGGTGCTGTGCAGCACCTTGACGACGTGCTCGTCGCGGGTGTGCGAGCGCAGCAGGTCGATCGCCCGGCGGCGGGCGATGGTGAGCAGCCAGACGAGCAGACTGCCCTTGGCGGGGTCGAAGCTCTCCCTGCTGCGCCACGCCGTCACGAACGTCGTCTGCACCACGTCCTCGGCGTCCGCACGCGACGGCAGGCTCGCCGCCGCCACCCGCAGCACGGCGGGGGCGTAGCGCTCGTAGACCGCGCGCAGCGCGCCTTCGTCACCGGCGGCGAACGACTTGGTCGTCTCGTCGACGGTGTCGCTGGCGCCGGTCATCACGGTGACCACCGCGGGCAAGATCGCACCACCTGACCGAATCTAGGGGCAGCGGACGGGGTTCGCTCAACGGCCGGGACGGGTCCGCCCGCGACGCCGCGGACGGACCCGGTCAGACCTCAGCGCAGAACCGGGTTGCCGTACCCGATGACGAGTCCCGGAGTGAACGCCGTGACGCCGAACGTGCTGTTCAGCACGGACGCGGCACCGGGCGTCAGCGCGAGCGTGACGCCCTGCGGCGTGGCGGCGCCGATGGTGAACAGGTCGGCGCGCTGCCGGAAGTTCACCAGCCCGGACAGCACGCCGCGGTTGAGGTCGATCGTGTAGTTGGTCAGGTACAGGCGGGTGTGCCCCGCTTGCAGCACGAGCCCGCCGACGTGCTCGATCGTGCCGTCGGACGGGTCGCCGACGATGGCGAAGCTGATCGCCGATCCCGTCTTGCCCGCGAAGACGGGTTTCACCTTGACGGCCAGCGAGATCAGCGCCGCCGCGGCGGCCGGGTCGAGCGTCAGGTCGGTGCGCCCCTTGAGGAAGGTGCCCCACGCCTTGCTGTTCGAGGTCGCCGCGGAGCCAGGAGCGGCGGTGGCGGGTGACGCCACCGCCGCACCACCGGCGAGGGCGATGCCGAAGGCGACTGCGGCGGCGATCATGCGGTTGCGCATCGAAAGCACTCCTCGTTCGTCTTGCGGAACAGTTCACGAGGGGTACGACCGGCGCCGCCTCCGCGGATGCACCTGGCGGGAGATTTTCCCGGCGGTGCCCGGAGAACGAGAAAATGCCGGGCAGGTGCATCCACCGCCTTCCCCGCGGTCGTAACGGGTGTGACATCCGTTCTCGACGAAGGGAACAACCGTGAGCAGTCGGCTGATCCGCATCGCCTCCGTCGCCGCCGTGGTGGTGGCGTCCACGGCAGGCATCGCCTCTCCCGCTTTCGCTCAGCAGGCTTCGCAGGTCTCGGTGGTGCACGGGATTCCCGGGCAGCCCGTCGACGTGTACGTCAACGGCAAGAAGACGGTGGAGAACTTCCAGCCCTCGACCGTCGCAGGGCCGCTGGAACTCGCCGCGGGCACTTACGACGTGGCGCTCACCAAACCGGGTGAGGCCGTCACCAGTGCCCTCCTGCAGAACAAGTCGCTCGCCGTCCCGGCCGGGAAGAACCTCTCCGTCGCCGCGCACCTCGACGCGGCCGGCAAACCGGTCCTCACCGCGTTCGCCAACGACACCGCGATGATCGCCGCGGGCAAGGCGCGCCTGGTGGTCCGCCACCTCGCCGCCGCACCCGCGGTGGACGTGCGAGCGGGCGGCAAGCCCGTCTTCTCCGCGCTGACCAACCCGAACGAGGTGAAGGCCGACCTCCCGGTCGGCACCGTGAACGCCGACGTCGTGCTGGCGGGCACCAGCACCGTCGCGATCGGCCCGAAGGACGTCGGCCTCAAGGCCGGCACCTCGACGATCGTGTACGCCGTCGGGTCCGCCGAGGGCAAGACGCTCGGACTCGCCGCGCAGACCATCTCCGGTCTCGCGGGCGCACCGACCGGCATGCCCGCCGGCCGTGGCCCGGTCTCCGACGGCCTCGGGTCGATCTTCCTGCTGGTCCTCGCGGGCGTGGCGCTGGGTGGATTCGCCTTCGTCACCCGCCGCGTGGTGAGGCGCGGATCGCGGTGAGGCGCTGGGCCGGGCTTGTGGTCGGGATGGTCCTCGTCGCGCTCATCTCCTCGTGCGCGGGTCCGAACTCCGGAACCTTCGGCGAGGACGTCGTCCAGGGGCTCGCGACCACGAGCCCGGCCCCGCCGGTCACCACGGTTCCGTCCGTTCCGGTGCGGCAGGGACCGGCACCCGCCCGCGCGGCGGTGCAACCGGTTCGGCTGGCCATCCCGGCGATCGGCCTCACCGCCCGCGTCGTCCCGGCCGGTGTGGACGGCAACGGCGAGTTCTCCGTGCCTCCCAGCGTCGACGAGGTCGGCTGGTACCGCTTCGGGGCCGGGCTCGGTGAGCCCGCCGGTTCCGTGGTGGTCGGGGGACACGTGGACGACGCCAGGTCCGGGCCGGGTGCCTTCTACCGGCTCGGCGACCTGGTCGCGGGAGATCAGGTCTCCGTCGTGGGGGAGGACGGCACCACGCGGGCGTTCCGGGTGGTGGCGAAGGAACAGGTGCCCAAGAAGGGCCTGGACCTGACGCCGTACTTCTCCGCCGAGGGCTCGGCCCGCCTGACCCTCTTCACCTGCGGCGGGCAGTTCGACGGCGCGGCACGTTCCTATGTGGACAACGTCATCGTCACCGCGGTCCCCTCAGGATGACGGTGTGACCGACAACCGGCGGTAGAGCGCTGCGAACGGGTCCGCGACGGCGTCGATGTGGAACCTCTCACGCACGGTCCTCTGCCCGGCCGCCGCGATCCGCGCGGTCGCCGGGCCGAGGCCGGCCGCCTGTGCCAGGCCCTCGCCCAGCGACCGTGAGGTCGAGGTGTCGATCAGGAAACCGTTGCGGCCCTGGTCGATGTAGCAGCGCAGGCCCCCGCGCTGTGGTCCGACCGCGAGCAGCCCGGCCTCCATCGCCTCCAGCACCGCGATGCCGAACTCCTCCTTGGCACTGGCACAGGCGTAGACGTGCGGTGCGCCGGAGGACGGCGGCGTGGCCGCCAGTTCGTGTTGCAGCCTCCTGATGTCGTGGTTCGACCAGGCGGACAGGACCGCGAGCCGTCCGCGTGCCGAGGGCGCGGAACGGGACAACTCCAGCACTTCGTCGAGCACCGCCTGCTCGTCCGGTGTCCGGGCCGTAGAAGAGCCACCAATGATCACCAGTGCGGTCGAGCGGTGCAGACCCGCCTCCAGCCAGGCGCGCACCAGCAACGGTTGCTGCTTCATGGGGTGCAGCCGCCCCACGTTGAGCAGGACGGGCAGACCCTCGGCGGAGGCGTCGAGCCGGGGGAGCACCGCCGGTGCGAACAACTCCCGCACCAGCGCCCGTCCGGTGGGGGCCGGAGACGGCGCGATGCCTTCTTCCAGCGCGCACAGCGCCGCCGGGTCGAGGCGGGGGAAGTGCGCCAGCACCTCGTCCTGCCTGCCGCCGATGGTGATCACCTGGTCCGCGCGTTCGACCAGGTGGTCGGCGACGTGCACGCGGTGCAGGTCGAACCTCATCGCGGCGAGGTCCGCGGTGTCCTCCAGGTGCCGTTCGGCCAGGTGCCGGTGCGGGTCGGGGGTGACGGTGAACACGAGCTTCGCGCCGAGCAGCCGGGCGGCGTCGGCCACCGCGAGGGACCCGTCGTCGGAGTAACGGACGTGCACGACGTCCGGTGACAGACCGCACTGCCGCAGAAGTCTTGTGAGCCACCACGTGATCCCCGCCCGATGACGTGCCATGTCCGGCTGGGCCGGTGCGACAGGGGAGTCGACGGGCACGTGCACCGTCCAGTGGTCGAGCTCGGGGTCCTTCCGCACGGTCACAGCGGTCGGCTCCGGTGCGAGCACCACCGTGACCACACGGCCGATGTCCTGGCGCCGCACCAGTGCGCCGGCCAGGGAGGCGAGGAACACGGTGAGCCCACCGCTCGCGCCCTCTCCCGGCCGGGCCGTTCCACCGATGAGCATCGACTGGGCGACCGTCGGCCCGGTGGCGGGGGTGGCCACGGGCAGAGCGATGTCGTCGTGCAGAACGTCGAGCATCAGCTTTTCATAGGGGGAGCCGGGATCGGCGTCGACCGGTTCGCCGAGCGCGTCCAGGTAGCGCCACAGCACCGGTCCCGTGGCGATCGCGCAGGCCTCGCCGGGGTCGAGCGGCGTGAGCCGGTGCAGCGTGGCCGCGTCGAGCAACCACGTGGTGACGGCGCGGTCCTGTGTGGACAGGATCGCCCGGCGGAGCTCGGCGGTCGTCGCGTCACGGCCGTGCGTGCGCACGGTCGCCGGAAGTCGTTCGCAGGTCAGGGAGAAGGTGATCGGACGAGGGTCGTGTACAAGGGCCGCGACCAGCGCGTGAGGGCTCGCCACCGCGGGCTCGGCCTGCCGGGATTCCAGTGCTCGCTGTACCTCGTGATGTGTCCGCACCTCTGGTGTTCGAACCGAACGGCCCGCTCGGATCGAACGACTTCTCAGCCACAGCAACAAGGAGGAGCCCGGTGCCGGGATTCGTCGTCGTCAGTCCGCCGTTCCGCTCGCACGCCCAGCCCATGTCGGTGTTCGCCACCGCCCTGAACTCGGCGGGAGCGCGGGAGGTGACGTTCGCCTGCGGCGCGGAGTTCGCCGATCTCGCGCCCGATGTTCCTTTCGCGGACCTGAGAACCACGCGCGACTCGAACAGCGGCGTCGCGGAGGGGACCGAGCAGGACGCGCGCTCGACCCGTGACCTCAACGACTTCCTCGAGGCCACCAAAGGTGGTGCGGCGGCGGCCCTGCTGACGCAGACGCGGCGGCGCAGGGCGGACCCGCTGGCCGCGCCGGACCAGGTGCTGCGCACTCTTCGTGCGCTGCGGGACCGTCTGCGGCCGGACTGGTACGTCGTGGACCAGATCGACTACGCCACAACACTTGCCTTGCACGCGCTCGATCTGCCGTTCGTGTCCTACGTCACCGGGCACCCCACCTACCTGGTCGCACGGGACGACCAGTTCTTCGGACTGCCGCAGGCGTGGCCGTCCGCGGTGCGCCCGTCACCGGAGGAACTCGCGGAACTGGCCGCGGAGGTGCGGCTCACCGATCGCGCTCTCACCGCCGCGTTCACGAAGTTCTTGCGGGACTTCGCCCCGCGGCGGCCGATGCCGCCTCGCGCGTTCGCCATGACCTCCTCCCACGCCGCCGTCGTGAACTACCCGGAACTGCCGTGGCTGCCACCGTTGCCGGCACGCCAGGAGCAGATCTTCCTCGGCCACTGCACCACTTCCGAACCCCTCGACGACACGTGGCTCGACCGCGTGCGCGGCCGGCGGGTGGTCCTCGTCGCGCTCGGCACGTTCTTGTCGGCACGCCACGACGTTCTGCGCACCATCGTCCGCGGAGCCTTGCGCGTTCCCGACGTGACCGTGGTGGTCGCCGCTGGTGGCCGGGTGCCCGAACTCGCCGACCTGGCCGCCGATCCGCGTGTGGTGCTGGAATCCGTCGTTCCGCAGCGCGCGTTGCTGCCGCACGTCGCCGCGATGGTTCACCACGGTGGCAACAACTCCTTCACGGAATGCCTCCAGGCGGGGGTTCCCGCGGTGGTGCTGCCGTTCTCCAGTGACCAGTTCTGCATCGCCCACGACGCCGAGCGGGCGGGCGCGGGTGTGTGCCTCGATCCCAGCGCCGCCGCGCCCGAGGACGTGACGAAGGCGTTGCGCTCGTTGCTGGAGGAACCAGAACCGTTCGCGGGGTTGCGCGACGCCGTGCGAGCCGCCGGTCCTGACCGGGGTGCCGCACGGCTGCTGGAGGTGCTGGAGCGTTGACGGGCCAAGGCTTCGTCCCGAGTTGTCAGGCGTTCGAGCCGAAGAGCGCGTGCAGCCGCTCCAGGGACCGTTCCATCCCCGCCAGGTTGCGCTTCGGGATGGGGGAGAGGTCGAAGAACAGGGGAACACGGGCGGTCGACCAGTCGAACGTCTCCGTGACCTTCGTCGTGCCGTCGGCGAGCGGTGTGAGCCGCCAGCGCCAGCGGTGGCCGTTGAAGTGGCGCCACGCGATCAGCCGGTCCTCTTCGAACTCGACCACCGTGTTCTCGATCCGGTACGCCAGGCCGATCTTCATGTCCATGCCGAACGCGGATCCGGGCGCCAGCCTCTCGGGCGCGCCCGGCCGCGGCGCCCGGACGGAGCCGGACCCGTCGATCAGCGGGTGCTTCGACGGGTCGGCCAGCAGGTCGAAGATGCGCGCGGCGGGCGCGTGCACGATCCGGGTGGCGGAGACGCTTCTCTGGGGCACCTTCCCAGCCAAGCACCGGCGACCGCACCTTGCATGACGGGCGGCACGGCTGTTTTGTCCAGAGCACCGAGCGTCCGCATAATGTTCAGCATGCTGAGCAATGCGTGGCCGAAGCGCGTGGCGGCCGCGGCCGGCATCGGCGTTCCGCTCGTCCTCCTGATCGCCGGGTGGGGTCCTTTGACCGCGGGACATCCCGCCCACCTGGTGCTGCTGGGCGCGGTCACCGGTGGGACCGTCGCGCTCGCGTTGTGGCGGCGGACCCCGTCGTGGCTGGTGGTGGCGTCCACGGTCGTCCTGCTCGCGCCGCTGCTGTACCTCCAGCCGTTCGGGGCCACCAAGGGCAGCGACAGCGCGACGGTGCTGCGCCCGGACGGCCCGGCGCGCGCCGGTCTGGTGTTCCACCCCGGTGCCAGGGTGGACTACCGCGCGTACCTCCCGCTGCTGCGCCGCGTCGCCGCGCAGGGATTCCTCGTGGTGGTCGTGAAGGAACCGCTGAACATCGCACTGCTGAGCGGTGACACCGCGGCACTGCGCGCCGAGCACCCCGAGGTGCCGGTCTGGGCGGTCGGCGGGCACTCCTTGGGAGGCGTGGCGGCGGCACGTGACGTCCTCGCGGACACGTCGGTACGAGGTCTGGTGCTGTGGGCGTCCTACCCGGTCGACGACCTGTCAGGCCGCGGCGGGCTCGACGCGTGGTCGATCCACGGCGAGCGAGACGGCTTCACGACACCGCAGGACATCGCCGAGTCGCGCGAACTCCTGCCGGCGGACACGCGGTTCGAACAGGTTCCGGGGGCCGTGCACGCGTTCTTCGGCGACTACGGCGACCAACCGGGCGACGGTGTGCCGACCGTCTCCCGCGCCGAAGCCCAGGACGAGATCGTCGCCCACACCACGGCCGCGCTCGCCGGCTACTCGGCCCGCCGTTGACGCGCCCGCAGCACGAACAGCCGCCCCAGAAGACCCACGGCGAACATCACCAGTCCGGTGATCACGGAGGACGGGGGCAGGGTCGCGACGAGCGTGACGCAGCCGGCGGCACCGAGGACGTTGAGCGCGCGGGGCCAGCGGCGTTGCTCGTCCGGCTGGCGCGCGGCGGAGAGGTTGGCGACGAGGTAGTAGACCAGCACGCCGAACGACGAGAACCCGATCACGGACCGCAGGTCGGTGGTGAACACGAGAACACCGACGACGACCGCGAGCGCGATCTCGGCGTGGTGGGGCACCTGGTGCCGGGGATGGACGGCGGCCAGCCAGTGGGGCAGGTCGTGGTTGCGGGCCATGGCCAGGGTGGTCCGGCCGACGCCGGCGATGAGCGCCAGGAGCGCGCCGAGACTGGCCAGCGCCCCGCCGACGCGAACGACCGGGGCCAGACCGGGTGAACCGGCCGCCGTGACGGCCTCGGTCAGCGGCGCCGTGGCGGCGGCGAGGCGGTCGGGACCCGCGGCGAGCAGCGCGGCACCGCCGACGAGGACGTAGACCACCACCGTGATGCCCAGGGCGATCGGGATGGCACGCGGGATGGTGCGCTGCGGGTCGCGGACCTCCTCGCCCATGGTCGCGATGCGGGCGAACCCCGCGAAGGCGAAGAAGAGCAGCCCGGCGGCCTGCAGCGTGCCGTAGATCCCGCCCGTGCCCAGGGCGTGCCAGCCGCCGAGGTTGCCGGTGTTCGCCCCGCCTCCGGCCGCGATGCCGGCGACGATGGTCGCGAGGGCGACCAGCGTGGCGGTGACGAGGACGCGGGTGAGGGCGGCGGTTCTGGTGACACCGCGGTAGTTGAGCGCCGCGAGACCGATCACCCCCGCCACGGCGACGAGCCGTTGTGCCCACCACGGGCCGGGGACGGCGTAGGTGGCGAACGTGAGTGCCATCGCGGCGCAGGACGCGGTCTTGCCGACGACGAAGCCCCAGCCCGCGGTGAACCCCCACCAGTGGCCGAGCTGTTCGCGGCCGTAGACGTAGGTGCCGCCGGACGTCGGGTAGGTCGCGGCGAGCTGCGCGGAGGCGGTGGCGTTGCAGTAGGCGATGACGGCCGCGATCACCAGGCCGATCAGCAACCCCGTTCCGGCGGCCCGCGCGGCGGGGCCGAAGGCGGCGAAGACCCCGGCGCCGATCATCGAGCCGAGGCCGATGACCACCGCGTCCCTCGTGCCCAGTCGCCGGGCCAGCCGCGGTGCGGTCACCGGCGCGGCTCGAAGAGTTCGACGAAGTTGCCGGCGGGATCGACCAGCAGGACCTGACTGCCGCCGGGCCCGGTGACGACGTCGTTGCGGAAGCGGACCCCGGCCTGGCGCAGCCGGTCGATCTCGGCGTCCAGGTCGTCCACGACCAGGTGAATCCGGTTCCAGCCCCCTGCCCGGGGGACCTCACCGTCCGGCATGGGACGCCCGCCGGAGCTCGCCGGGCCGGACAGCAACAGTCGCAACGGCCCGCGCACGACATCGGCGAAGGCCGGAGCCGCCGACGAGCGCAGGGTGAACCCGAGATGAGCGGTGTAGAAGTCGATGGCGGCCTGGACGTCGTCGACCAGGTAGCGCACGTGCGCGAAGTCCTCGGTCATGATCGTGTCTCCTGGGAGTGGGCGAGGTTCTGCAGCAGGAACCCGATTCGGGTCGACAGCTCCTCCGCCGCGCGGCTGAAGGCGGCGTGACAGGCCTCGGGGGTGTCACCCGCCGCGGACGGGTCGGGCATGCTCCAGTGCACGGGGCCGGGATGGCCGGGGAACTCCGGGCACACCTCCCTGACCTTGTCGCAGAGGCTGATGACGTGGTCGAAGCGCTGCCCGGCGAACTCGCCGAGGTGTTTGCCGCGATGCCCGGACAGGTCGATGCCGTACTCGCGCATCACCGCGACGGCGTTCGGGTGCAGCGGTTTCGGATGGCTGCCCGCACTCATGACCTCGACCTGCGGCGCGCGGCGGCGCAGGAGCGCTTCGGCCATCTGGGAACGAGCGCTGTTGCCGGTGCACAGGAACAGGACCCTGCCGCGGACCGCTCCTTCCGGCGGCGGTGGCGGTGGAAGGAGCTCCAAGGCCGGGTGCAGGCCCTTCCCCGTGCCGGCGAGCAGTTCCGCGCAGCGGCCGAGGTCGAGGCGGTAGTAGGTGTCACGGCCGTCGGCGGAGCTGCGGCGACCGGTGACCAAGCCGCCGGAACGCAGCTTGCGCAGGTGGTAGGACACCAGGTTCTGCGGCTGGCCCACGGCGGTGACCAGATCACCGACCCGCTGGTCGCTCCGGGCCAGCTCGCGCAGCAGGTCCCAGCGCAGCGGCTCCCCGGCGAGGCGGAGGAACGGCGGCGCCCCCGCAGTTCGGCGGTCGGTGGTCACGCGCCCGAAACTACATCAATCCACGTTGATTGAACACTGTTGAACTGCAGGGACAACTCGTCGCTACGGTGATTCGCCTCGAACGGCAGGCAGGCCCGCGGCGGTCGCGGCGATGAAGCGCCGCAGCGCCGGGCGGAACGGCGGGAACACGGCCGCGATCGCGGGCTCCCTGGCGTAGAGCTCGGCCAGCGTGGCCGGCGGCCGGGTGATCGGGTGGAGCCGGCCGACGAACGCCCCGGCGGCGAAGACCACGGAGGCGCCCTCCCGTCCCGACAGCTCCGGGCAGGCGGCGACGATCTGCTCACCGACCCGTGCGTACATGCCGATCGCCCACAGCTTGTAGGTGTGCAGGACCTCGAGCGAGACGTTGTGCTCCAGCATCGTCTCCGCGTGGCTGACCAGGTCGCAGTACAGCGGCCGTTCGGCGAAGGAGTCCGCGAGCGCGGCGGCCATCTGGTCGATGCCCGACGCGGCCGCCAGCCGGTCGCCCGCCGCCTCGGCCCAGTCGGTGCCGTTGCTCATGGTGAGCTGCAGGTAGATCTCCTCGCGGGTGCCGAAGTACCGCAGCACGTTGGACTTCACGAGCCCGACGGCGGTCGCGATGTCACCGAGGCTGACCCGGGCCACGCCGACGTCGAGGGCGAGGTCGCGGGCGGCGGCGAGGATCGCCTCCCGCCGCTGCTCCTTCTGCTCCGGGTGCCGTGCCCGGCGGAACGACGCGTCCATACGACAAGCATCCTACCAGGCCCTTTAGGTTAAAAGAACGGTGTTCCTTTAGTGTGTGCCACCACGCCACCACCGCTCGGGAAGGTCACGCTCCATGACGCAGCACCCCCGCTCCCTGTCCACGACGGTCGACGAGTTCGTCGAGGCCTTCAACGACAACGACCTCGACCGCGTCATGGAGTTCTTCGCCGACGACGCCGAGTACGAGCCCGGCGACGGCGCGAAGCACCAGGGCAGGGCCGCCATCCGTGCGGAGTTCGCGCCCCAGTTCGCCGGCAGGTACGGCGCGATGCGCTTCGACGTCCACGACAAGCTGGTCGACGAGTCCGGTCGCCGCGCGGCGATCCGCTGGGCGTGCCGGATCGACATCTCCGGGCCGCGTGCCCGTGGCGTCTACCCGCTCCTGAGGCTGCTCGGGCTTCTGCGGTACGGCTCCCGGATGGTCTGGCAGGGGATGGACGTCTTCCACTTCGACGCCGGCGGTGCGATCACCGGCAAGTACTCGTACGCGAACTTCAAGATCCCGCCGATGAAGCGCGACCGCGAGAAGGTGTGGACCACACGGTGATCATCTCCGGGCTTCGCGTCACTCGCCGCGCAGCGACCGGCGGATCTCCTCCAGGCGGTCCCGGCCCGCCTCTTCGCGCTGGTCGAACTGGTCCTGGGTGTTCTGCGGGTCGCCGACCAGTTCGGCGGTGGCCTCGGTGGTGAGGTGCCGGCCCTCGATCTTGTCTCGGACGAAGTCGAACGTCGGCACGCCGTCCTCGGTGTAGTCCGGTTCAGTCATGTCCCCATCATGCTCGGGTCTGTTGCCGGCGCCGGCGCCGGCGCCGGTCAGGCGCGCCGAGCCGTCCGACGGCCGCGACCGTCGGCGGTGCGCCGCGGACGTGAGGCCGCGGCGCACCGGTGGCACAGCGCCATGACCGGCGCGCCGGGTTCGGCGGTTCCCTCCACCCACACCGCGTCCGCCCACAGCACGTGCTGGAACCGGTCCAGCCGGGCGCGGCTCAGCGGCGTGCCGCAGAGCGTCTGGTTCGTGCCGGGCCACCAGGCGTGGACGTCACCGGCGGGTTGCCGGACGCCGTCCTCGTCGCGCCACGTGCTCGACGCCGCCACGGAGGGCATGCCGCGCTGGGACGAGCTCACGTCAGCCGCCCAGGTTGTCCACGGTGGAGCCGAGCGTCGCGGCGATCCACCTGAGCTCGGGTCCGCTGACATGAGGACCGGCGAAGCGGGAGCGGAGGTCCTCGCGCGTCGTCACCTGCAGCGCTCCGCGGAACTCGTCGGTGTCGAGGTCCCGCGCCGCCACCACCTCGGCCCTGCCCTCGACGAGCACGAGCGCGGCGTCGGGCAGGTCCGAGTCGAGCAACCGCCGCAGGTCGTCGTCGTTGATGGTCATCGCGCCTCCTCGGTGTCGGATGTGGGGTCGTCAGGTCAGCGGCTGGCCGCCGGTGACACCGAGCACCTCGCCGGTGACGTAGCTCGACTCCTGCGACGCGAAGAAGACGTACGCCGGTGCGAGTTCGGCCGGCTGCGCCGCGCGTCCCATGGGTGTCTGCTCGCCGAAGCTGCCGACCTTCTCGGCGGGCATGGTCGCGGGGATCAGCGGGGTCCACACGGGACCGGGCGCGACCGAGTTGACCCTGATGCCCTTGCCGATGAGGTCGGCCGACAGCGCCTTGGTGAAGTTGACGATGGCGGCCTTGGTGGCGGCGTAGTCCAGGAGCTCGGGGGAGGGCTGGAACGCCTGGATCGACGAGGTGTTGATGATGGTGGCGCCGGGGCGCATCAGCGGCACGGCGGCCTTGCACAGCCAGAACATCGCGTACACGTTGGTCTTGAGCACGCGGTCGAACTGGTCGGTCGTGATGCCGAGCAGGCCGTCGTCCTGCGCCATCTGGTAGGCCGCGTTGTTGACCAGGACGTCGATCCGCCCGAACTCCTGCTGCGCGCGCTCGGCGACGTGCCGGCAGGCCTCCTCGGTGCGCAGGTCGCCGGGGACCAGAACGGCCTGCCGACCGGCCTTCTCGACGAGTTCCGCGGTGCGTTCGGCGTCGGCCTGCTCCTCCTCGAGGTAGGACAGCAGCACGTCCGCCCCCTCGCGGGCGAACGCGAGCGCCACGGCGCGGCCGATGCCGGAGTCGCCACCGGTGATCACGGCCTTGCGGTCGGCCAGGCGCCCGCTGCCGCGATAGGTCAGCTCGCCGTGGTCCGGCTCCGGGTCCATGCCGCTGCCCGTGCCGGGATGTTCCTGCTCCTGCCCTTCCTGCCGTCCGGGACGCGGGTACTGGTCCCTCGGGTCCTGCTGCGCGTACTGGTCTTCCGGCATCTACAGCCACCTCGTCGACGATGGAATCTGGAACCGGGGTGTTCCCGTGGACGCGGCGTTCAATCCGGGGACCCCCGTCCGGAGGTGTTGCCCACCGCCCCGGCATCTACGGTGGCGGCAGCGCTGGGACAGGGAGCTTGCTGATGGTGAGGCTGGACCGTCTGGTCAACGTGCTGGGCGGGTACGGCGTCCGGTTGTGCTGCTGTCCGGTGCCGCGGTCGGCCGAGCTGCGCGGTGTGGTGCTGCGCGACGCCGCGGACGACCGTGCCGAAGTGGGCGACGTGTACCTCGCCGTGGGCGCCGGGCCGGTGGCCGAGGCGGTGCGTGCGGCGGTGGCGGCGCGTGCCGTCGTCGTGCTCGTCCGCGGTGGTGAGGAACTCCTGGCGGACGCCGTCGCGCTGGGAGAGGCCGAGGGCGTCGCGGTGATGCTGGCGGATCCGGCCCTGTCGTGGAGCCAGCTGGCGGGGGTCGTCTACGGCCTGGTGCTCGAGGGGCGGGAGACCGAGTCGGGGCGCGGTCCCACGGACCTGTTCGCCCTGGCCGACAGCCTCGCCGCCGCGACCGGTGGTGCCGTGACCATCGAGGACCCGCTGTCGCGCGTGCTGGCCTACTCGGGCCCGCAGGAGGAGGCCGACGCGGCGAGGCTCGAAACGATCATGGGACGGCAGGTGCCCGCGTGGGTGCGGGAGTTGTTCGACGCGGCGGGTGTGCGGGCGCACCTGCTGGCGTCCGACGAGCCGCTCTTCGTCGCCGGGGAACCCGCGCGCGGCCTGACCGGGCGGATGGTGGTCGCGATCCGGGTGGGCCGGGAGCTGCTGGGGGCGGTCTGGGTGGCGTGCCCGGCACCTCTGGAGGGTGCCCGGCGCACCGCGTTGACCGATGGCGCCCGGATCGTGGCGTTGCACCTGCTGCGGCTGCGGGCCAGCGCCGACCTGGAACGCCAGGTGGAGTCCGAGTGGGTGATCCGGCTGCTGGAGGGCACGGCCGACGCCGCGACGGTGATCAGCCAGCTCGGGTTGCCGCCGGGGCCTGCCAGGGTGGTGGCGGTGCGCGCGCACGTCGGAGATGAGCGGCACGCGGCCGTGTTGCTGGCCTTCGAACAGGCGACCACCGGATTCGGCTGGTCCCGGCCCGGGCGCAGTGCGCTGGCGGGCAACAGCATCTACACGGTCCTGCCGGGCGAGCGGGTCGGCGCGGCGCGGGGCTGGCTGGTGGCGCTGAGGGCGGCGCTGCCGGAGAACGTCACCATGTCGGCGGGGATCAGCGCGGTCGCCGAGCCTGAGGACCTGCCCGCGGCCCGGCAGGAGGCGGACGAGTGCCTGGCGTTGCACGAGATGCGGGCCGGGGACACGGCGCCGCCCGCCTACGACGAGTCGTGGGACGAGATCCTGCTGCAGCGTCTGCGCTCCGCCGCACGGGTCGGCCGGGCGTCCGCCCGCGGGCCGGTCGCCGACCTGCGCAAGCACGACGGCGAACACGGCACCGACTACGTCGCGACGTTGCGGGCCTGGCTCGAGGCGCAGGGCGATCTGGCCGCCGCCGGTGAACGCCTCGGCGTGCACGGCAACACCGTGCGCAACCGGCTGCGGAAGATGTCCGGCGTGACCAGCCTCGGCCTGGACGACCCCGCCAAACGCGTCGCGATGACGATCGACCTCGCGGCGACGGTGTCGGAAACCGACAATCGCTGACCGCTGATTGTAGGGATTGAACAACCGGTTCGGACGGTGTCCGCAGCATCCTGGAGTCGCGACGAGCGATGACAGGAGGCAGGGATGGAACGCCTTGACGGCGGTCCGCGTTCAGCGGTGGTGGTCGGTGCGGGTGTCGTGGGCCTGGCGGCGGCGTGGTTCCTCCAGGAACGCGGAGTCGAGGTCACGGTGGTCGACCGGACCGGGTTCGCGGCCGGCGCGTCCTGGGGCAACGCCGGGTGGATCGCGCCGGGGCTCGCCATCCCGCTGAACGAACCGGCGGTGCTGCGCTACGGACTGCGGTCCCTGTTCGACCCGGCCGCACCCCTGCACATCCCGCTGACCGCCGATCCGGGGCTGTGGTCGTTCCTGACGCGCTTCGCCGCCCACTGCCGCTGGTCGTCGTGGAGCAGGGTGGCGAAGGCGAACCTCCCCCTCAACGAGGAGAGCATCGAGGCCTACGACGTGCTGACCGCCAACGGCGTCGAGGCCCCCACCGTCGACGCCCCGTTCACCGCCGCCTTCACGTCCGCCCGGCAGGCACGGACGCTTCTGCGCGAACTGGAACGTCTTGCGGCGGCGGGACAACCGGTCGAGCACGTGGAACTGTCCACAGCGGACCTGCGGGATCAGGTTCCGCTGGCGTCGTCCGCGCTCGCGGCCGGTGTGCGCATCGACGGGCAGCGCTTCGTCGCGCCTGGCGAGTTCGTCCAGGCGCTGGGCCGCGCAGTGGTCGCCCGTGGCGCCACGATCCGCACTTCCGTGGTGGTCGGCGTCCGCGCGGACAACGCCGGAGTGGTCGTACGGGCGAAGGACGACGTGATCTCCGCCGACGCGGCGGTGGTGGCCACCGGCGCCTGGCTGCCGGGCCTCGCGGCACGAGCCGGCGTCCGCACCCCGGTCCGTGCCGGGCGCGGGTACTCGTTCACCGTGCCCGTGCGGAAGCCGGTCCACGGGCCGATCTACCTGCCGGAGGCGCGCGTGGCGTGCACGCCTTACCAGGGCGGGCTTCGAGTCGCCGGCACCATGGAGTTCCGCGACCCGGACGCGCCGCTGGACGAGGCACGGGTGGACGCGATCATCGCCTCCGTGCGGCCGTTGCTGGACGGGGTGCGGTGGGAGGACCGAACCGACGTCTGGGTGGGTTCCCGTCCGGTCACCCCGGACGGCCGCGCGCTCATCGGCGCGACCAGGATCCCAGGCGTGTACGTCGCCGGCGGGCACGGCATGTGGGGCCTGGCGCAGGGTCCCGTCACCGGGCGGTTGCTGGCGGAGCAGATCACCACCGGCAAGCAACCCGCCGCCCTGCGCGAGTTCGACCCGCTCAGGTGACCGCCCCGTGGAAACCGAGAACTCCGGACCACCGCTGACCGACGGCGAGCGAGCCGAACTGGCGTGGCTGCGCAAGGAGAACGACTTCCTCCGCGTCCAGCGCGACATCCTCATGAGCGTGGCCACCGGCTACGCCCACGACTTCGAAGCCGTGCTGCGCCGCGACGGCCGGCACCACCACTGACCTCTCTCCTGTCCGTGCGAGTCGCAGGCCGACGAACCCGGCTCAGACGGACGCCCCCGCCGTCAGGGCGGTACCCCCGCCCTGACGGCACTCACTCCAGCCCTGGAGGCATCATGACGAGCACCGCCCCACGCGTGTGGCTGTCACCGCAGGCACACCACCGGCTCCGCAACGAACTGACGACCCTGCTCGTACCGGCACGCGGCGACGACTCGGGTTTCGCCTCCCAGCGGGACCGGGAGACGCGAATCCGTCAGATCAACGACCTCCTCGACCACGCGATCGTGGGCGAGGACCCTCCGGACGACGGCGTCGCCGAACCCGGCATGGTGCTCACCGTCCGCTTCGACGACACCGGTGAGACCGAGACGTTCCTGCTCGGCGCACGCGGCGCCGAACACGGCACGATCGAGGTCTACTCCCCGGGCTCCCCGCTGGGAACGGCCGTGAACGGTGCCCGCCAAGGAGAGCAGCGCACCTACCGGACGCCCAGCGGCGCCACGGTTCGCGTCACGGTGCTGAACGCCGTGCCCTACGGGAGGGCGCGCGAGGAAAGTGCGCGGTGAGGCCCGTGCGGACCCAGGAGGTGCGCCGTGCTCAGTGACCGCGAACGCGAGGAGCTGTCCGAGATCGAACGCACCCTCTCCGACGAGGATCCGAAACTCGCCGAGGCCCTGGCCGGTGCTCCGTGGCCGTCGCGTGAACGCCACCACCACGTCTGCACGGTGCTCATGGTCGTCGCCGCGCTGCTGGCCGTGGTCGCGACGGTGCTCGGGCACATGACCGGTGCGATCGCGTGCGCGCTGGTGGCGGGGTGGACCTGGGGTGCCCGGCAACGCCGGACGATGCCCGGAGTCCACCGGAGCCAGGCGACCGACTGAGTCCTCCGCCCCGCGGTCGTGGGTGGAAACCCTTTCCTGCAAGCCGGTTCCCACCCACGACCGTCCGTCACTCCACGTGGGCGAGGACCGGGACGGGGATCTCGAAGTGCACGGTCTGGTTGCGGCTCGAGTCGCCGTCGCGGGCGTCGCACACCTCGACGGCGACCGAGCGCCAGAACGCCTCGGCGCCGGCGACGCGGGTGTCGGTGTGCAGGTAGATCTGGTCGTAGCCGGGGGTTTCCGCGATGAACCGGACCGCGGTGTCCACCAGTGCCCGCGCCAGTCCCCGGCGGCGGTGCTCCGCCCGCACGTACACCCGGAACAGCTGCGCCGTGGTGTCGCCGGAGTAGCGCTCGGCGATCCACGCCGGGTGGGGCGGGCTGGCCGGTCCCTGCGCTCGCACGGCCGTGGTGCCCACGACGTCGTCCCCGTCGACCGCGACGAACAGCGCGTGCCTGGGGGTGTCGAGGTAGGTGGCGGCCAGGTCGATCACGTCGCCGTGCCACTGGGGGCGGTAGCCGTGGCCGAACTCGCGGTAGAAGGTGTCCAGCATGACGCTGCGGGCTCCCGGGAGGTCGGCGTGGGTCGCCAACCGCACCTCATAAGAACCTGCTACCTGGTGGTGCTCGTTCACTTCATCCTCTCCTTCGCGCCGTCCAAAGTGGTGGCGACCGGACCGTGCGCGACGACGCGTCCTTCGTGGAGCACGGCTACCCGGTCGGCCAGCCGGGCCACGACGTCGAGGTCGTGGCTGATCAGCACGAGCGCGCACGGCACGCTCGCGAGCAGGTCGAGCAGCCCGGCGCGGGTCACCGCGTCCAGGCCCGAGGTGATCTCGTCGCACACGAGCACCTCCGGTTCGGCGAGCAGGGCGCGCACCAGCGCCGCTCGCTGCAGTTCGCCACCGGAGAGGCCGCGCGGCAGGCGCAGGACCGTCTCCTCGCCGAGACCGACGCGGGTCAGGGCGGCGAGCGCCGAGGTACGGGCTTCGGCGGGACGTGCACCGCGCAGCCGCACCGCCGTCCGGGCCACCTGGTCCAGCACCGGGCGGTGCTCGTCGAACGAGCCCCGCGCGTCCTGGAACACGTACTGCACGGCGGCCAACGCGGCCCGCGGCCGGCGGCGCAGCGACCGCGCGAGCGGCCGGTCGTGCAGCAGCACCTCGCCGGTGGCCTGCTGGTGCAGACCGGCGAGGCACCGGCCGAGGGTGGTCTTGCCGCTGCCGGAACGGCCGACGACCGCCAGGCGTTCGCCGACGTCCAGGTCCACGTCGTGCAGGACGGTGGCGTTGCGGTACCGGGCGGTCAGGCCGCGGACCCGCAGGCGTGGTGCCCGTTCGGGGACCTCGGCGGGAACTCGCGGCACGGCGTCGAGCAACGCGCGGGTGTAGTCCTCGCGCGGATTGGTCAGCAGCTCGGCAGCGGGCCCGGCCTCGACGACGCTTCCCGCGCGCAGCACCACGATCTCGTCCGCGAGCGCCCGCACCACCT
Source organism: Lentzea californiensis (assembly GCF_024648825.1). Lineage (GTDB taxonomy): Bacteria > Actinomycetota > Actinomycetes > Mycobacteriales > Pseudonocardiaceae > Lentzea > Lentzea californiensis. Next base: position 296,746 of record NZ_JANBBE010000006.1, on the reverse strand, counting down.
CCACGTCGTGGGTCAGCAGCACCAATGCCACGCCCTGCGCGACGACGGCGGCGAGCTCCTCCACGACCTCGGCGCGGGTCAGGGCGTCCTGGCCCGTGGTGGGCTCGTCGGCCACCAGCACGGCGGGGTCGCCGATCAGCGCCTGGGCGAGCACGATCCGTTGCTGCTGGCCGCCGGAGAGCTGGTGCGGGTAGCGGTGCAGCAGGCCGGCCGGAACCCGTGCCCGGCGCAGGGCCGTGGCCACGAGATCGCCGGGCTCACCGCCGTGCAGCGCGGCGACCTCGCGGAACACGGAACCCAAGCGGCGCACCGGGTTGAGCGCGGACGCCGGCTGCTGGGGGACGAACCCGACGCGTCCGCGCACCTCGACGTGCCCGCTGACCGACACGCCGGGGGAGTGTTCGCCGAGCAGGGCGAGACCGGTGGTGGTCTTGCCGCTGCCCGAGGCGCCGACCAGGGCCAGGACCCGCCCCGCGGACAGGGCGAAGCTGACGCCGCCGAGCAGCACGGTCCCGCCCGCCTCGGCACGCAGGTCCTCCACGTGCACGACCGGGGTCATGTCCGCACCTTCCGCAACGCGCGGTCGAACACCAGGTTCAACCCGATGGACAGGGAGATGATCAGCAGTGCGGGCACCACCACGGCCCACGGCTGCAGGAACAACCCGCCGCGGTTGCGGTCCACCATCACGGCCCAGTCCGCGGCACCGGGCGGCACGCCGACACCGAGGAAACTGGCCGATGCCACCAGGTAGAGCGCCGCGGTGAGCCGGACGCCGAGATCAGCGGCGAGCGTGCGCAGCATCGACCGTCCGGTGTAGACGATCGACGTCTGCCACCACGACTCGCCCTGCATGCGCATCGCCTCCAGCGCCGGGCGTCCGGCGATCTCCAGCGCCGTCGCACGGGACAGGCGGGCGACGTCCGGGAAGTTGACGAGCGTGACGATGCCGACGAGCACCACGAGCCCTTGCCCGGTGATGGCGGCCACGAGGATCAGCACCAGCAGCGACGGCACCGCCAGCAGCACGTCGAGCGGCCTCATCAGCAGCTCGTCGACCAGCCGCAGCCGCGCGGTGGCGGCCACCACGCCGTAGGGGACCCCGACCAGGTAGGAGAAGGCGGTGGCGAGCAACGCCACCAGCACGACCGTCTGGCCGCCGGCGAGCACCTGGTGCCAGGTGTCCCGGCCGACGAAGTCGGTGCCCAGCAGGCCCACCGGCATGAAAGGCGCGCTGCGGGTCACGTCCTCCGGCACGAACAACGGGCCGAGCAGCGCCAGCGCCAGCGGCACCGCGATCAGCACCCCGCCGATGCCCGCCCGCTTCACGCGATCACCTCCGCACGCGGCGCCAGCCGGAACGCCACCAGGTCGGCCAGCAGGTTCACGGCCACGGTGGTGACGGCGAAGACCACGGCCAGGCCCTGCACCACCGGCAGGTCGCGGGCGGCCACCGAGTCCACCAAGACCGTTCCGAGGCCGGGGATCACGAACACCGCCTCGACGACGATCACACCGCCCAGCAACCAGTCCGTGGTGCGCGCGACCTGTTGCACGGCCGGTGCCAGGGCGTTCGGCAACGCGTGGGCGAACCGCACCCGCGTCTCGCCGATCCCGAGGCGGCGGGCGTGGCGCACGTAGTCCGACTCCAGCGCGTCCACCATGCCCGCGCGCACCAGGCGGCTGATCGAGCAGATCGGCCGCGCCAGCAGCACCACCAGCGGCAGTACCAGCACCGCGGGCTCGGCGAGCACGTCCGCGCCGACCGCCGTCGGCGGCAGCCAGGCCAGCTGCACGCCGAACACCGCGATCAGCACCACGGCCAGCGCGAACTCGGGAATCGAGTGCAGCGCCACGCTGACCGACGTCAGCGCCCGGTCCAGCAGGCTGCCCTCGCGCAACGCGGCCAGCACCCCGACCAGCACCGAGATCGGCAGCAACAGCACCAGCGTCAGCACCGCCAGCACGACGGTCGGGCCGATCCCCGCGAACAGGAACTGCGCGACCGGCCGGCCCGACACCAGCGACTCGCCGAAGTCCAGCCGGGGCAACCCGGCCAGCCACTGCGCGAACCGCTCGGCCGCGGGCAGGTCGAGGCGCATGGCCGCGCGGATCTGGGCGATCCGCGCGGGGTCCGGGTTGTCGCCGGCCAGGGCCACCGCCGCGTCTCCCGGCAGTGCCTCGACCAGGAAGAACACGAGGGTGACCACGGCGAGCACCTGCACCAGCCCGAGTGCGGCCCGGCGGGCCGCGTAGGACGCGAGGTTCACCCCACCCACACCTTGTCGAAGCGGGCCCAGTCGAGCGTGTTGGCCGGCGCGGTGGAGATGCCGCCGACGTTCGGCTTCGCGCCCACGATCCAGTCCGCGAAGCCCCACATCAGGTAGCCGCCGTCGGTGTGCAGCAGGCGCTGCATCTCCTGATAGGCCTGGGTGCGTGCACTCTGGTCCGAAGTGGACACCGCCTTCTCGTACAGCGCGTCGAACTCCGGCCGTGCCCACTTGGTGACGTTGGTGCCCGCCCCGCTGAGCAGGCGCTGCGCGATGTGGGTCTCGATGGGCATGGCGCCGGAGCGGAAACTCGACAGCGAACCGTTCTTGAGGGTGTCGGCCCAGTAGGTGTCCTTGTTGCCCTGGACGACCTCGATCGTCAGACCGGACCCCTTGGCCTGGTCGGCGAACACCGTGGCGGCCTCGACCATGCCGGCCGCGGCGGTGGACGTGTCGAGCTTGACCACCAGGCCCTCGGCACCGGCCTTGCGGATGAGGAACTTCGCCTTGTCCACGTCGCGCTCGCGCTGGGGGAGATCACCGGCGTAGTGCTGGTAGCCCTTGCCGAACAGGTCGTTGCCGACCTGGCCGCTGCCCGCGAGCACCGACTCCACCAGCTGCGGCCGGTCGGCGAGCAGGAACAGTGCCTCCCGCAGGTCGCGGTTGTCGAACGGCGCCCGGTCCAGCTTCATGGCGAACGCCTGCACGGCGCTGTTGGGCGCGCGGTGGATCGTCATCCGGTCGCTGGACGCGTGGCTGCGCGCGGTGGTCGGGGTCAGGTCGTGCGCGTACTCGACCTGACCGCCCAGCAGGGCGTTGGTGCGCGCCGACTCCTCGTTGGCGATCACGAACTCCAGCTCTTCCAGCAGCGGAGCACCCTCCCAGTACTCGGGGTTGCGCTGGAGCAGCACGGACCTGCCCGGCTCGAACGACACGAAGCTGAACGCCCCCGACCCGACCGGCTTCGTGAAGTCCTCGGCGCCCTCGGGAACGATGTACGCGCCGAACGCCGCCAGGGCGTTGGGGAACTCGACGAACGGCCGCTTCAGCGCGAACTCCACCGTGCGGTCGTCGACTGCGCGGCTGTTGGGCAGGTCGATCAGCGCCAGGCTCGACTTGGCGCGGAACGCGCGGTTCGGGTCGAGGATGCGCGCGTAGCTCGCGAGCACGTCCTGGGCTCGCACCGGTCTGCCGTCGTGGAACACGGCCTTGCGCAACGTGATCCGCCAGCGCGTCAGGTCCGTGCTCGGCTCCCACTTCTCCGCCAGGCGGGGCTGCGGTGCCACGTCGCCGCCGAGGTCCGCGAGCTTGTCGAACATCGCCTTGGACCGCGCGGCTTCGACGAACAGGTTGGCCAGGTGCGGGTCGAGCACCTCCTTGGCGCCACCACCGGCGAACGCGGCGCGGAGCCGTCCGCCCGCGCGGGGCGCGGAGGAGGCCGACGTGGCGCTGGTGCCGCACCCGGCGAGGGTGACGACCGCGAGGCCGGAGGTGAGGCCGAGGAAACCGCGGCGGTTCAGGGACATGCTGGTTCCTTTCACTGGCACCCGCTTCGGCGGAGGCGGGCCACGACGTGGAGGCGGTCGCCGGACAGCACGCCGCTGAGCGGAGCGTCGGCGGACCAGGGCTGGTCGGTGCGGGGGCCGGGCGAGTCGAACAGGGCGAGGACGTCGAACCCGGCGAGGTCGAGCAGGTGGCGCAGCTCCTGGGGGAACAGCAGCCGCCACGCCGACCGCTGCACGAGCGGTTCGGTGCGCCCGGCCCACTCCCAGGTGCGGCGGCGGCGCAGCAGCTGGTCGGCGTGGTCGATCCACAGCTCGGTGTGCGAGGTGTACTCGGTGCCCCGCCACGTCACCGAACGGGTGCGCACGCCGTCCAGGAGTTCGTTGTTGCCGAGGAAGAACGCACCGTTGCGCATCTCCGCGACGAGCAGACCGCCGGGCACCAGGTGCTCCCGGCAGCGGCCCAGGAAGGCTTCGAGGTCGGCGTTGGTGTGGCAGTACAGCATCGCACTGTCCAAACAGGTCACGACGTCGAAACGACGGTCCAGGCCGAACGTGCGCATGTCGGCCAGCGCCACGTCGACCGCCGGGTGGTGCTCGCGGACGTGCGCGAGCATGTTCTCCGAGCTGTCCACCCCGGCGACGCGGTAACCGTTGCGGGACAACCAGCCCGCGTCACGGCCGGTGCCGCAGCCGACGTCGAGCAGGTCCCGCCCGCCGCCGAACCGGGTCACCACGTCGTGCACGAACCGGGCCGCGACGTGCCCGGGGTCGGGGAACTGGTGCTCGTAGAGCTCGGGGTTGTCGGTCAGCAGGTTCATCGGGCGGCCTCCGGCTGTGACGGCGTCAGCGCGCCGCGGCGGTGCAGCAGGGCCACGCCCACGGCACTGGTGAGTCCGATCGCCACGCACACCAGCGACGCGAGCCGGTCACCGAACCCGCTGACCCACCCGATCGCGGTGTTGCCCGCGGCGGCGGCCAGCCCGGACCCGAGGTAGAACACGCCGAACTGGGTGCCCGCCAGGCTTTGCGGGCCGAACGAGGGGATCAGGTCGTAGACCAGGGGATTCGCGATCATCACGCCGACTGCCAGCGCGAGCGTGGCCACCAGCACCGGCACGAGCCCGGACCACAGCGCGGGGACGGCGAAGCCCGCGCCCATGACGGCCAAACCCACTGCGATCACCGGCCCGTGCGCCCGGTTCGACAGCAGGCGCGTGATGCGGACCTGGAACAGCAGCGTGGCGACCGTGGACACGACGAACAGCGCGGCGACGACGCCCGCCGACCCGGTGGCCTCCTGCGCCTGGATCGGCAGCAGCAGGTAGAGCTGGTTCTGCAGGGCGAACATGCCGCTCAGCACGCAGGTGAACGCCACGAACCGCCGGTTCGCCAGGCACTCGCGCCAGTCGCCGAGCACCGTCCCGCCCTTGCGGGTGGCCGCTCGTGCGGGCAGCACGAGGGCCTGCGCGACGGTCAGCGCCGCGAAGATCCCGGCCGCCACCACCGCGGAGACCCGGAAGTCCCACAGCAGCAGCACACTGCCCAGCACCGGACCGAACAACGCGCCCGCCTGGGCGTAGACGTTGAACCGGGCGAACGCCTCCGTCCGCGCCTCTCCCGCCTCCAGCGCGATGTAGGCCCGCACCGCCGGGTTGAACAGCGCCCCGGCCAGGCCGCTGAGCACCGACGCGGCCAGCACCACCGCGAGCGAGTCCCCGATCGCGAACAGCCCGAACCCGGCCGCGCGCAGGGCACAACCGGCGAGGATGACGGTCCGCGGCCCGAGCCGGTCCGACGCGGTGCCACCCAGGAGGAACAGGCTCTGCTGGCTCAGCGTCCGCACACCGAGCACCACGCCGATCACCGCGGCGGACATGCCCAGGCCGCCCAGGTGCACGGCGAGGTAGGGGATGAGCATGTAGAAGCCGGTGTTCACGGCGAACTGGTTGAGCAGCAGCAGCCGGACCGGCAGCGCGAGCCGGCTCATCGCCGCACCACACCCAGGCCCGGCACCCCGGACAACCGCAGGGTGCCGTCCTCGCCGCTGATGCCCGACCACGGGTCGTGAGCCAGCAGGAGGTGCCCGTCCAGGTCGGCCCAGCGGGCGTGCCCGGCGAGGTGGACCGCGGGCGCGATGCCGAGCGAACTGGCCACCAGGCAACCGAGCATCACGTCCAGTCCGCTCTCACGGGCGGCGGAGATGATCTCCAGCGCCGGGCGCAGACCACCGCACTTGGCGAGCTTGACGTTGACGCCGTCCACCGCGCCCGCGAGCCTGCGCACGTCGGCGACCGTGGCGGCGTCCTCGTCGGCGACCAGCGGCGCCGGGCAGCGCTCCCGGACCCACGCCAGCGCGTCCGGGTCGCCGGGCGGGATCGGCTGCTCGACCGCGTCGAGCACGACACCGGCGGCGGTGATCCGCTCCACGAGACGAACCGTCTCGTCTCGGCTCCAGCCGCCGTTGGGGTCGAGCACCAGCCGGGCGTCCGGCGCGGCGGCGCGGATGGCGGCCACGGCGGCGACGTCCCGTTCCGGATCGGCGCCGGCCTTGACCTTGAGCACGGAGAACCCGCGCCCCGTCAGCGCGGCGGCCCGGACCGCGGCGTCCTCGGGTGTGGTGATGCCGATGGTGTAGGCGGTCGGGGTGTCGTGCCATTGCGGGACGCCGACGAGCGCGTGCACCGGCACGGCATCGCGCAGGCCAAGCAGGTCGTGCAAGGCCGCGTCGACCGCAGCCCGCACACCTTCCGGGATCGTGATGTCGGCGTGCAGGGTGTCGAGCGCGGTCTCCGGCGAGTCCGCGTCGGCGAGGACAGGCCGCAGCCGGCTCAACAGCGACGTGATCGCTTCCACATCGAGCCGGTAGTAGGTGCTGGTCACCACTTCGCCGTGGCCTTGTGAACCGTCGTGCGTCACGACCACCCGCACGGCGTCCCGCCGGGACATCACCGACCGGGAGATCCGCAGCGGCGTGTCCAGGTCGAGGCCGTAGACCTCGTGATCGATCTTCATGCGAGCACCGCCGCAGGCGCGACGACCGACCGGCAGCGCGTCCAGCCCGTCGCCTCGACGCCGTGCGGGTCGCCGATCTCCACCGGCCGGTCCGCTGCCGGCCCCAGCAGGCCGCGGGCCTGGCAGAAGTCGTCGTCGAAGATCGTGCCGAGGTAGCGGTGCGGGCCGTCGGGGAAGACGGTCGCCACCACCGCTCCCGGCTCGACCCTGGCCACCCAGGCGGCGACCAGCGCGACGGCCCCGCTGCTCCAGCCACCGGTGACGAAGGCGTCCCTGGCGAGCCTGCGGCAGGCGTCCACCACCTCGACCGGGCCCAGCCAGTGCACCTCGTCGAACTCGGCGTAGGCGACGTTGCGGGGGTGGATGCTGCTGCCCAGCCCGCGCATCACCCTGGGCCGCGCGGGCTGCCCGAAGATCGTGGAACCGACGGCGTCGACGCCGATCAGCCGGACTCCGGGCCAGTACCGGCGCAGCTCCCTGGCGACCCCGGCGCTGTGCCCTCCGGTGCCCACGCTGCACACCAGCACATCGACGGGGTCCAGCTGCTCCACCAGTTCCCTGGCCAGCTCCGCGTACCCGCCGGGGTTGTCCGGGTTGTTGTACTGGTCGGGCCAGTAGACGTCGGGGTACTCGCGCAGCACGGCTTGGAGGCGGTCCAATCGTGCCTGCTGCCATCCGCCGATCGGGTGTGGCCGGTCGACCACCTCCAGCCGGGCCCCGTGCGCGCGCAGCAGGGCGCGCATCGACGGCTCCAGCTCGCTGTCCACGACCAGGGCCACCGGGTGCCCGAACGCCTGGCAGGCGAAGGCGAGACCGAGACCGAGCGTGCCGCTGGTCGACTCCACGACCACCGCGCCGGGCCGCAACTCGCCGCGTTCACGGGCGGCACGCAGCATGGACACGGCGCCTCGCGCCTTCATGCCGCCGGCGCTCAGGCACTCGAGCTTTGCCCAGAACCCGCCGTGCCGGTGCGGCAGTGGTGCGTCGATGCGGGCGACCGGGCTCCGGCCGAGCAGACCGAGCAGGTGCCGGTTCTGGCGCGGGATCGTCACGACGGGCGCTCCGTGTAGTGGTGGATCGTCGTGGGACCGCCGTCGAGCCAGAAGAACGGGTACGGCTCGGCCGACACGGCGCGGACCCCGTGCCCGATGAACCACGGCAGGATCGCGCTCGCCGTCTGCGCGAACAGGACCACCGGCTTGCCCGCGCCGGAGGCTCGGCGCAGCAGCGGTTCGAACGTGTCGTTGCCGACCGTCATCCCCGAGGCCAGCACGAGATCGCAACTGTCGAGCGCGCTCTCCGCGTCCGTGGCGATCGGCTCGTCCCACTCGGTGTGGCCGCCCTTGAGATCGCACGGCACGTAGGTCGCGCCTCGCTCTCGCAGGTGGTGCAGCAGCGAGTTGACGACCCCGACCACCAGCACCCGGTCGCCCGGCGCGGGGTCGAGCAGGTCCACCACGGCCTGCGCCCGTGCCATGGACTTGGTCAGCGAGCTGCCGGAGCCGATGGTGACGGACTTGGTGGCGGACAGGTGGTGCGGGCGGACGTGCGCCAGGTACGCGTCGAGCGCGGCGGTGCGGATGGCCGGGTTCGGGTGGCCGAGCAGGTCGAGCACCGTCGCCCCGACGCAGGCGTGCACGTCGTCGTCGGCGATGTCCTCCACCGCGCAGGAACCGACCGCCTCCTCGACGCGCAGGCTGACCACGGTGTTGCGGTACGACTGCCCGCGCGTGGCGTGCCGGGCGCCCTGCCGGGTGGTGAACCCGACGGACACCGTGCACGCCGCCGGGTCGGAGCCCAGCCCGCCGCCCCGGACGAGCTCGACGAGGTCGGTGAGGGTCACGCGAGCTCCTCGGCGTAGTCGACGGACAGGCCGCTCACGAGCTGCTCTGCCCGCGCACGTGCGCCGAGGCCGGCCGGGTCGGTCACCACGACGTGGCCGAGGTAGCTGTTGTTGCTGGTCGGGTCGCCCGCCCGGTGGCCGGGCCGCTTGATCGACCAGTCCACGACGCCGGGCGCCGTGCCGAGCGCCTCGGCGCCGTGGACGGCGGCCACCAGCCCGGAGCGCCGGGGCAGGACGAAGGAGATCGCGGCGCTGCGCACACCGGTGTCCGCCGGGCGCGGGTCCGGTCGTTCACCGACGGCCAGCTGCGCGTACACGGCGGGCAGGTCGACACCGGTGACGCGGCGGACCAGCTCGGTGATCTGGTTGCCCGCGGGACGGGGGTTGACCTCGACGAGCTTCGGGCCGTCCTCGGTCAGCTTGATCTCGGTGTGCGCGACACCGCGGTCCAGGCCCAGCGCCTCGATCGCGGCGACGGCGACCGCCTCGGCCCCGGCGGTGGGCAGGTCGGCGGGGAACATGTGCCCGCTCTCCACGAACCACGGGTCACCCGCGACGCTCTTGTCGGTGACGCCGACGACGTGCGTCGTGCCGTCTGCCGTGACGGTCTCGACGCTCACCTCCGGCCCGGTGAGCAGCTCCTCCACCAGCACGGTCCGCACCCTGGGCTGGTTGCGGGCGTTGACCGGGAACGCCTCCATCGCGGCGAACGCCTCGCGCAGCTCCGACTCGTCGGCCACCTTGCGCACGTACATCCCGGCGCACAGGTCGACCGGCTTGACCACCAGCGGGTACCCCAGCTCCGCGGCCGCCTTGGCGAGCGCGGGCCAGTCCGCGGCGAGCGCGAAGCGGGGGCCGGGCACGCCGGCATCGCGCAGGGTGGTGCGGGTCAGGTCCTTGCGACACGCGCGTTCGACCGCGAGTGGATCAGGACCGGGCAGGCCCAGGTGCGCGGCGACCCGCGCGACGGCCGGGAGGTAGTAGTCGCAGGAGGAGATCACACCGTCGAAGCGCAGCACGGCGTGCAGCCGCTCGACGTGGCCGAGCAACGCCTCCACGTCGTTGGTCTCCGCGGTGAGCACGTTGTCCGCGGCCAGCAACGGGTGCGGGTGCGTGGGAGTGGCGCGCAGGTAGTGGTGCAGGTCGCGGGTCATGAAGGTGAAGCGGTGCCCTGACTCGTTGATCGCCCTGGGCAGCAGCGCGCTCATCGCACCGACCCAGCTCTCGATCATCAACAGGTGAGCCACGTGTCCTCCTCATCGGCCGCGAACCCCGCGGTGAATTGAGGAACATGGTAATCATTGTCGATCTGGCGCTCGTACCGCCTCCCGGGGAGGGGGTGATCGCGCCGGTAGAACGAGTGTTCGTCACCCAGGACGCGACAACGCCGGGGCGCACAGGCGCCCCGGCGTCGGTCGAGCGTCGAGCGTCAGCCGCGGTGCCACTTCTGGTTGGCACCGCCGACGCAGTCCCACATGTGCAGGACCGCGTCGTTGTCCGGGTTCCACTCCGCGATGTCCACGCACTTGTTGGCCTGCGGGTTCACCAGGTCACCCGCGCCGGACAGCACGAACTGCTGGGCCGGGTCGCCGGAGCAGGTCGAGAGCTGCACGGCCGCGCCGTTGGCCGTCGAACCCCACGCCACGTCCACGCACTTGTTGTTCTCGGTGCGCAGCGTGCCGCCTGCGAACTCGAACTTCTGGTTCGTGCCGCCCGTGCAGTTCCACACGATCAGGCGCTGGCCGTCGGCGAAGTTCCAGTTCGGCACGTCGATGCACTTGCCGTGCCAGTCGCTGACGATGCTGCTGACCGCGGGCGGGGGAGCGGACCCGCCGAACGGGGTGAGGATGATCCCGGCGGAGCGCGGGTCGCCGTCGTGCACCAGCGACTCCTGCGCCTGCACGTCGTCGAACGCGAACCCGTACGCCTTGCCGTCCACCATGTTCTGGTGCACCAGCCGGGAGTAGTGGTTGGTGATCGCGCCCTGGTAGAAGTCGGCGGGGCCACCGCCGGGCTGCACGTCGATGCGGCCGAGCGTGGTGCGGTGCAGGGCGGCGCACAGGGTGCGTGCGATCGGGCCGACCACCTGGTCGTTGGGTGCGTGCAGAGCGCCGTCGCAGCCCCACACGTTCGCCGTGGACGGCTTCGCGAACGACGCCACCTGCTGACCGGCGGAGTTCGTGAAGTTCATCGTGGTGCCCGACGTGCGGCCGAAGTACTTCACGTCCGGACGGTCACCGAACGGCTGCACGGTCAGCGTCTTGCCCGTGTACGCGTTCCACGCCTGGGTGATGTACGAGTCCAGGTAGTTGCGGTCGAAGTTGCCGACGTCGGCCGCCTTGCCCGGCGCGAGGACGCGCAGCACCGTGCCGTCCGGGCGGGACATGACCGACCCGCCCCAGCCCGCCTGGTTGCGGATGCCGTTGATGACGGCGTCCCGCCCGCCGGGCTTCAGCTCACCGGTCTTCTTCGTGGCGCCGCTCGCGCCCGTCACGGTCACTGCGTGCGGTACCGCGAACATGTCCACCTGCGAGCTGTTGAGCCACAGGCCGGCGTCGTTGTAGGTGAACTCGCTCCAGTCGAACAGGATGCCGCTGTTCGGGTCGCCGGAGGCCCACGGCGCCGGCTGCACCAGGCCGTCGGGCGTCAGGAAGAACTTGAGCTTCTCGCCGAACGACATGTAGACGCGGCCCGAGATGAACCGCGGCACGCGCAGCGTGGTGGTGCCGCCGGGACCGGGACCGGCGATGGACACGTCCGGCGCGGGCGTGGGCGGGTTGCCGCCCGGCGACCACGGCGTGAAGGCGCCAGCCTGGTTGACGTACCCGAGGCGCCCGTTGCGGATGTCGGTGCCGAGGACGTACAGGTGCACGGCCTCGGACCGGCCGCTGTTGTTGGTGACGTTCATCGGCAGCAGGTCAGGGCCGATCGCCTGTGCCGGGATGATCGCGGTAGCCACCGACGCGGTCGCCGCCAGTGCGGCGAGCGCGCTGAACCACTTCGTTCGAGTGCGCATCTGACTCCTTGTGCAGGGGTGCTCTGCCGGCAGGTCCCCCGACCGGCTTCAGGGCGGTCGGCGGCCTCCGGTCCGAGAAATGGTCCAGACCGGTTATGAGAGCGCTTCCATGGTCGGACGCAGATGCGAGCCCTGTCAATACCGGAGTGATCGTGCCGCCGGTCGGCGGCACGACTCACCCCGCCGCCGTCAAGCGCAGACGTTCGACGTGCTGTTGTTCAGCGTGAGGTTGCGGAACGTCGTGTTCGTCCCACAGGGACTCTCGCGCACCGACGAGTTCGTCACCGTCAGGTTCTGGACGGTGATGTCGCGGTTGTTCGGGAACTCCGAGCGCGCGGCCAGCCGGATCTCACCGCCCCCGGTCACCGTGCCGCTCTGCGCCGCGAGGGTCACGTTGGTGCAGTTCTCGACCAGGACCGCGTTGTTGCCGGTGTTCGCCAGGTCGATCCGGTCGATGACCAGCCCGCCGCTCTCGGACACGCAGAACACGCCGCGGCCGCCACCGCGGGCGCGGACCGTGCCGACCCGGATGTTCGTCGGGTAACCGGTGCCGATGCGGCCGTTGCGGTTGGCGGTGCGGAACGCCGCGTACCCGGTGCCCGCGCCCGCGTTCTCCGCGTCGACCGTGCCGACGGTGGCGTTGATGGTGTCGTTGAGCAACAGCCCGGACTCGCCGACGTTGCGAGCGGTCACCGTGCCGATCGTGAGGCCGTCCACGCCGTAGGTCTCGACGGCGTGGCTGCTCGCACCGGACGCGAAGACGGTGCCGATCCTGATGTTGCGGCTGCGCACGCTGGTGTTGCCGCGGTTGTCGATGCGCACGCCGAGCCCGCCGGACAGCCGCAGGTCGATCTGCCCGAGCACGACGTTGTCGACGTTGCGCAGGAAGATCCCGTACAGCGGGCGGCCCGTCACACTCAGGTTGCGCACCTCGACGTCGCGGGTGCCCCTGGAGTAGATCGGGGCCTGGTCGCCGGAACCGGTGCCGGTCACGTTGATCGTGCCGCAGACGTCGATGCCGGTGTAGCTGGGCAACGAGATCCGCGAGCCCGCGCCGACCGAACCGCTGCCGCGCACCACGACCCACTGCTTCGAGGTGCGTCCCCCGGTGAGGCTGTCGACGGCGGCCTGGACGGCGGACCGCATGTCGGAGCCGGTGTAGACGGTCCGGCTGCCGTTGCGGGAGGTCCACGTGCTGCCGCTGAGCACCGCCTCGGCGTTGAACGTCCCGTCACCGCAGGCCATGACCTGCGGCGCCGCGGTGGCCGGCGCGAGACCTCCGAGCACGGTCGCCACCGCCACGGCCGCGCCGACGCGCCACCTGGTCGAGAGCATGTGAGTTCTCCTTTCGGGTGTGTGCGGCGGCGGAGGTGTGAGGTCCTACCTGAGGTAGTTCGACAGCGGGATGCGCTGGTCGCGCAGGGCCTTGGCCACGACGGCGGCGATCTGCCCGGCTCCCGCGGCCTCGAAGTGCGTGTGGTCGTTGCAGAAGAAGGCGCCGACCGGGCCCAAGGTGTAGTCGCCGTCGTTGGGGCACAGCCTGAGCTGGTTGTAGAGCGTGTAGCTCAGCCTGTGCAGGTCGATGACGGTCACGCCGGCGGCCCTGGCCGCGTCGGCGGTCTCGGTGAGGAAGCCGCGGGTGCCGACGGCCGTGGAGCCGCTGCACCTGATCGCGGAGACCGGCGTGAGGAAGATCGGCGTGACGCCGCGGTCCTTGGCCGCCTTGGCCATCAGCCCGAGAAGTTCCTTGTAGCGGGCGCTTCCGACGTGCCGCGGGCAGTCGCGGCTGCCGTCGTTGATGCCGAACTGGACCATCAGGTAGTCACCGGCCCTCATGCCGGCGGCCGGGTCCAGCATGCTCAGCCAGCGCTGGTGGAACGTCCGCGGGCTGACCACGCACTCGCCCGCCGCGTCCTTGGTGCTCTGCACGTTGGACTCGTACAGCCACGTCTGGATGCTCCGCCCGGCCACGGCGCTGTTCACCACGGTCACGTCGCCGGTGAACAGCGGGTCGAACCGGTTGCCCCAGCCCACCGGGCAGCTCGTCCGTGGGTCCGCCATCGTCGAGTCGCCGGCGAGCCAGACCTTCACGGCCGCCGCGCCGGCCGCCGGTGTGCCAGCAGTGGCGCAAGCGGGTTCGGCTGCCGACGCGGGGCCGGCGGCGGTGAGCAGCGGCAGGACGACGAGCGCGGCCAGGGCCAGGGCGCGTTTGTTCACAGGGATCTCCAGACAGGCAGGGGTTGTCTGATGTGGACTTTCCTCAGGCCTCCGGCCAGACGATCGCGCCCGCCGGGACCTGGGCGGTGAGCCGGCGGAACGAGCCGGGCGGCAGGACGTGCTGGTCGCGCAGAGCGGTGGCGACCAGCCGGGCGACCTCGATCGCACCGGCGGCCTGGAAGTGCGTGTTGTCCTCGATCCCGTCCGGGTAGTTGGGCCACGGCCCGGCCGGCAGGTGCAGGAAGTACTTCTTCGTCCCCTCGACGCCCGTGCGGTTCCACAACGCCGTGCTGGACGCGGTGAGGTCGATCAGGGGCACGCCCTTGGCCGCCGCGAGCTCGCGCATCGCCGCCGGGTACGCGCCGTGGCTGGGGGCGGCGGTTCCCGTGCCGGTGAAGCGGCGTCGTTCGACGGACGTGACCAGCACCGGCTTCGCGCCCCTGGCCCGGCTCCGGTCGATGTACTGGGAGAGGTAGGACTTGTACGTCGTCGACGGCTCGGTGTAGCGGGCCGGGTCCTCCTTCTTCTGGTCGTTGTGCCCGAAGGAGATGAGCACGTGGTCGCCCCGCTTGACCCTGGACAGGAGGCGGTCGAGCCGGCCCAGGTCTGCGAAGCTCTTCGAGCTGGCCCCGGACAGCGCCTCGTTCGCCGTGAGCACGCCGTGGCCGAAGAACACCGGGAGTGCCTGGCCCCACCCGGCCCGGGGAGCCAGCGCCGAGGTGTAGGTGGAGGCGGTGGAGTCCCCCGCGACGTGGACGGTGACGGGTGTCGCCGCCGCGCCGGTTCCCGCGACCGCTGTGGAGAGCAGCGAGAAGGCGATGCCGAGAACGGCGGGCGTGCGCTTCAGGAGCATGGCGTCCCTTCGAGGCCGCAGCGTGGTAAGCGCTTTCCTGGACAGGTCGAAGTATGGCGCTCGGGGATCGGAAATTGCTAGAAGGTGCTAAAAATCCTGCGTTCGACCGTCGAATCGACTGCCGCGGATTCGCTCCGGCGGCAGTCGATCCGACCTCAGTGCGGTCCGAACAGGACGGTCGGGTCAGCCGATGGACTCGCCTGACGGCGCGGGGAGCTGGGCGCCGAGCGGGACCGGCGTGCCGAAGTTCGGGGTGCCGTCGGCGTTCCAGGTGAACTTCTGTGCGCGGGTGGAGCGTTCCATGCCACATCCGGCGGAGGCGCTCGTGTTGCCGTGGTAGACGATCCAGTCCTCGGTGCCGTCCGGCGACTTGAAGAACCCGTTGTGGGCGGGGCCGAACACCCCGTGGGCGTCGTTGCGCTGGAAGACCGGGTCGGGCGACTTGGTCCAGTGCGCGCGGTTGAGCGGGTCGGACCCGGTGAGGGTGAGCAGGCCGAGCTTGTAGTCGGGACCCCAGCAGGCGCTGGCCGAGTACACGATCATGGTGCGGCCGTTGCGGTACAGCGGTTCCGCGCCCTCGTTGACCGGCGCGGTCTGCCGTTCCCACGCCAGGGTGGGCTGCGAGATGGTGCGCCGCGCGCCGCTGATCGTGTACGGGTTGGACAGCGGGGTGATGGTCAGGCTCTGGGTGCCGTCCATCGCGCTGCCCATCAGGTACAGCTTCCCGTTGTGCTGCAGGACGCTCGGGTCGAGCTCCCACGTGCTGCCCAGGTCCGCCTTGAACGTGTACGGACCCATCGGGTCGGTGCCCGCGCTCTCCAGCACGTGCAGGCGCTGGGTGGGGTTGTAGTCGGGCACGTTCTGCCCGGCGACGTAGTACAGGTACCACCGGCCACCCAGGAGGTGGAACTCCGGTGCCCACATGTTGCAGCACCCGTTGGGGCGGCCGGACAGGTTGAACACCACGGTGTCCGCCGCGCTCGCCAGACCGGCCAGCGTGCGGGAACGGCGCATGGTGATCGTGGAGTTCCACGTCGTGGTGGCCAGGTGGTAGTAGCCGTTGTGGAACTGCAGCCACGGGTCGGGGCCGCTGGCCTTGATCGGGTTGGTGACGTTGCCCGGTGCGCCGATCCTCACCAGCCGCCACTGCTGGTTCGCGCCGCCGGTGTCGGGCCACTGGATCACCTGGGCGCCGTTGGCGGCGGAGAAGTCGAGGACGTCGACGGCCTTGCCGCTCGCGCGGCTGACCAGCCGGACGTGCCCGTCCGGCGAGTCGGCCAGGCGGAACTGCTGCCCGGTGCGGCCGGCGTCCGTCGTCTGCACGAGCCCGGCCCGGTCCGCGGTCGACGGGAAGTCCAGCACCTTGCCGCTGTGCCGGGACCTCACCCGGTAGTAGCCGCCGCCGGAGTCGACGAACTGCCACTGCTGCCAGGCGCCGTCGTTGCGCGCGTACTGCGAGATCCGGGCACCGTCCCCGGTGGCCAGGTCGTAGACGTCCAGTGCCTTGCCGCTGTTGCGGTTGACCAACGCGTACGACGCGTTGGTGTCCACGACCGCGGCGGACGCCACCGTCGGCACGGCGCTCGTTATGCCACTCAACAGGAGGACGGTGGCTGCCAGGACGGTGCCGCGTGAGCTGCTGATCGAGGTCAAGGGGGTTCTCCTCACCGCAGGAACGGCCAGCCGGCCGAGTCGTAGGCCAGCAGGTTGATGCCGAGCCGCGACGCGCCGGTGCCGGTGTAGTAGTGGTAGATCAGGACGTCACCGTCGACGTCGGCGAGAACGTCCTGGTGCCCCGGTCCGTGCACGCTGCCCTGCCCGGCCAGGACCTCCGTGCCGCCGCCGGAGTTCAGGGCGGTGCCGTCGCGGGCGACGTACGGGCCGGTGACGCTGGTGGAGCGGCCGGCCATCACCCGGTACGTGCTGGACGCGCCCCGGCAGCACAGGTCGAACGAGACGAAGAGGTAGTAGTAGCCGCCGCGTTTGACGATGTTCGGCGCCTCGACCGCCCCGCCGTTCCTGCCCGCGATGGAGCGGACTGTCGAGTCGGAACGCAGACCGGTGGCCGGGTTGAGCGCGACCATCTTGACGCCGGACCAGAACGAGCCGAAGCTCAGCCACCAGCGGCCCTGGTCGTCCACGACGAGGTCCGGGTCGATGGCGTTGAAGTTGTCCGACGTCCGGGACTCCACCACCAGGCCGCGGTGGGTCCACGTGCCGGAGTCGCCGCTCGGGCTGGTGGCGAGGAAGATCGCCGACCGGTTCGAGCCGAACGTCGAGGCCGAGTAGTAGAGCCAGTACAGTCCGTCGCGATAGGACACGTCCGGCGCCCAGAGGTTGCTGCTGCCACCGGTGTACGGGGTGGTCCACGACGCACCGCCGGGAAACGCCGAACCGGCGTTGCGGAACGCGGTCCGGTCGGCGGAGGTCTTCAGCGCGATGTTGTTACCGGTGTGCGCCACCAGGTAGCTGCCGTCGGGGCGTTTCACCGCACTCGGGTCGTGCACGCCGACGTCACCGGTGACATAACCCGGCAGGGGATAGGCCGACGCGTGCGGTGCCGTCGCGACGGTGGTGGTCAGGACCACCGCCGCGACCAGGGCGGCTTTGGCCAGTGCGTACTTCCTCAGATCCATGAGACACCTCGATCTCTGGGACGGAGTCGCGGCGGCGGTGGGTGGAACCGTTGTCACTCCAGGACGAACGTCGCGTCCGCCCGTCCTTGCGCGTCGGTGACCGCCTGCAGGTAGAGCAGTCCACCGCTGGCGCGGATGTGGCGGCCGGGGAAGTTCGCAGACTCGAACGACACCGCCGAACTCGCGGCGAGCCCGGCGCGTTGCGTGAAGCTGGCGTCGTTGCGGAACAGTGTGCTGCCGTCGCCGCGGTCGACCCACAGCTCGTTGTTGCGGTGCCGCAGGTAGTAGCCGGGGAAGTTGGCCGACTCGAGCGACACCGTGCCGGAGCCCGCCAGCCCCGTGACGAGCTTGAACTGGGAGTCGGCCAGCGGGGCCACGCCTGCCTCCACGCGTGCGCGGTACTCCCAGTGCCGCACGAAGCGGTCGGTGGCGGCGTAGGACCGGAGCCTGACGGGCGTCGGCCCGTCGGCGACCGGGATGCCGAGGTCCGGTGTGCCGTCAGCCTTGTAGTAGACCTTCTGCACGCGGGTGCGGCGGTTCGGGTCGTTGAGCGGGTCGCCGCTGATGTCCCGGTAGTTGCGGTCGTGGTAGACCATGACGTCGCTGCTGCCGTCCTCGGACACCGTGAACGAGTTGTGGCCGGGTCCGTACTGGCCGGTCGCGTCGTTGCTGGTGAAAACGGGGCTGGCACCCTTGGTCCACGACGCCGGGTTGAGCAGGTCCGCCGAGGCTGAGGCGGTCAGCAGGCCGAGGCAGTAGTTCGCGTCGGTGGCGCTGGCCGAGTAGGTCAGGAAGACCTTCCCGTTGCGCTGCAACACCGCCGGTCCCTTTGCGACCTTGAACCCGCGGGTCTCCCAGGCGAGCGACGGCACCACCAGCCGCGTCACCGTGCCGGTGATCGTCCACGGGTTCGCGCCCATGCGGGCGAGGTAGACGTTGGAGTTCGTGGCGATGCCCGGTTCCTGCTGCGCCCAGGTCAGGTAGCGCACGCCGTTGTGCACGAACGTGGAGGCGTCCAGGGAGAAGGTGTCCCACCCGGTCGTGACGCGGCCGCGCTCGGTCCACGACCCGGTCAGCGGGTTGGCGCCCGAGGTCTCCAGCACGTACATCCGGATGCGCCAGATGTCGTCGCTGCGGCCCGCCGCGAAGTAGACGTACCACTTCCCGTTGATGAAGTGGATCTCCGGTGCCCAGATGTGGGCGGCCATCTCGCCGCTGGAGTGCTTGCGCCAGATCACCGTCTCCTGCGCGGAGGCCAGTCCCTGGATCGTGGTCGCGCGGCGCAGGACGATCCGGTCGTACTCCGGAACGGTCGCGGTGAAGTAGTAGAAGCCGTCGGTGTGCTTGAAGATGTGCGGGTCGGCGCGCCGTTCCGCGATCGGGTTGGTGTACCGCACCGCGGGCGCCGCACCCGCCTGCGGCACGGGCATCCCGGCCACGCAGGTGACGGCGGCGAGCGCCAGCACGGCCAGGCGGAGGAGAACGGTCTTCATCGACTGTCCTTTCAGGCCAGTGGCGCGGTGACGGTGAACGACGCGTCGCCGGCGAACGCCGAGCCGGAGGTGCGCCAGTCGACGCGCAGCTCGTGGTCGAGGTGGCGCAGGTAGCGCCCGGGGTGGGAGTAGGACTCGAACGACGTGCTGCCGCCGCCCGCGAGACCGGCCCGGCCGCAGAAGGTGGCGTCGCGGGCGAACGTCGCGTCACCGCTGTTGGTGTCCAGCCGGACGCGGAAGTCGTAGTGCCGCAGGTAGCGGTCCGGGAAGTTCACCGAGCGCAACGAGTAGCAGGCCGCGTTCGCCAGCCCGGCCACGACGGTGAACGTCGCGTCCCGGCGCACCGGCAGCGCGCTGGACGAGCTCACCGGCTCGACGTAGCCGAGGTTGTCGCGGTGGCGGGCGTACCGGTCGGGCAGGTTGGCTGAGCGCAACGACCGGGCGCCCGTGGCCACCGCCGTGCCGTCGCCGGAGTCCTCCCGCAGCACGGTGAAGTGCCGCGCGGTGCCGGACAGCCCCGCCAGCTCGACCTTGGCACCGAAGCTGGTGAGGTTCGTGCTGTCGGCGTAGAAGTACCGCCGCTGGCCGTACTGGTCGAAGTAGATCCGCCACCGGCCGTCGGGCAGCCGCACGAGCGCGGGCCCTTCGAGCCCGGAACCCCAGCCCGCCCAGTTGCCCGTGCCGACGAAGGTCCACGGCCCGTTCAGCGAGGTGGCGGTGGCGTGCTCGATGTACTTCGTGGTCTCGTTCTTGAGGAAGTTGTGGTACGTCCCACCGACCTTGACCAGGAAGCTGTCGATGTAGTTGGCCGGGACGCCGAGCGCGACCGGACTGCTCCACGCCGACAGGTCCGCGTTCGCCGCGGTGATCCGGTACGGCCTGAACTGTCCCGCCGTTCCGGCCGTGGACGCGGAGAAGACCACGTGCACGCTGCCGTCGGAGTCCTTGAACCACTCCGGCGCCCAGGTGCTGCCGGTAGCCCCGTTCAGTCCTACCCGGACGTTGCGCAGGAACGTCCAGTTCACGTAGTCCGCGCTGCGGGCGAAACCGATGGTGTCGCCCGTCCAGTTCGTCGTGTGGACGAGGTAGTAGTAGCCGTCGGTGTGCCGCAGGACGCTGGGATCGCGGATCAGTCCCGACGGCGGCGTGTAGGCGTTGGCCCTGACCTGGGTGAAGCTGGTCGCGTTCGCCGAGTCGAAGACGTACATGTTCGACTCGCTGCTGTTCGTGAACGCGGTCATCACGTAGTGCGGCACAGGGCCGGCCGCCGATGCCACCGGACTGGCGACGACAGCCGACCCGGCGGCGAACGCGGCCGTGACGGCGATGAGCACGCGCCTTCTGAACGAACGGACGGCACGCGGCAGGGGGAAACGCATGGACCGGCTCCTAGCGCCATTGAGAGGAGGGCTCCGGACGTGAGCGTTAACACTATGTGGCAAGGCTGCTCTGGATGGCAATGGCGCTTACGCGAGCTGGCGTTGAGTTAGCGATAACAACGAGGTCCGGCGACTGCGGTCGAAAATTCACCGCGCGTCGTTCGACGAAAATTCGACGATTCACGCGCCGCCGGCCCGGCAGGGAGGCGCACGCCGCTGTTCCCGAGGATCACCCGTTGCCGACGAGCGCTTCCAGCGACGAGTCGATGTGGCCCGCGAGTTCGGCGGGGGACGGGTGCGCCCACACCTCGGCGGGACTGACGGGGACGTCCAGGTCGGTGCGCAGCCTGCGGGTGAAGGCCACGGCGAGCAACGAGTCGAGGCCGAGGTCGGTGAACTTCGCATGCGTCGCCACGGCGGAGGGTTGGGTGCCGAGCAGTGCGGCGAGGACGTGCACCACGGCGTCCTGTGCCATGCGGGCCCGCGCCGGACCGGGTTGCACGGCGCGCAGGTCGAGGGCCGGTGTCGCTGCGCGCTCGGAGGTGCCGCCGGTGCGCAGGCCGGCCAGCAGCGGGTTGTCCAGCGCGTGGGGGAAGGCGCGGAACAGCAGCTCGGGCTGGTAGTCGAGCACCCCGGTGTTGACCCGCTGGTGCCGCAGCAACGCGGTCAGCGCGGCGAACCCGTCCGCGGTGGAGATGGTGTCGAAGCCGCGTGCGGCGAAGTCCGTCGCCCGGCCAGCCTCACCCCAGGCTCCCCAGTTCACCGACAGGGTGGGCAGCCCCTGGTCGTGCCGCCACCGGGCGAAGGCGTCCACCCACGAGCCCGCCACCGCGTAGTTGGCCTGGCCGGGGTTGCCCAGCAGCGCCGACATGGACGAGAAGATCACGAGCCAGTCCAGTGGCAGGCCTTCGGTCGCGTGGTGCAGGTTCAGCAGGCCGGTGACCTTGGGGTGCCACGCCCGCGCCAGGTGGTCCGCGGTCATGGCTTCCAGCGGGGAGTCGTCGAGCACCACGGCGGTGTGCAGCACTCCGCGCAGGTCCGGCCCTGCCGCCGCGACCAGGCGCCGGGCCGTCTCCGGCTCGGTGATGTCGCCGCGCACGACCTCCACCTCGCACCCGGTGGCCGCGACCGCGTCCAGCGCGGCGGCGGCATCGGGCGCGAGGTCGCCGCGTCCACCGAGGACGACCCGGCCCGCACCGGACTCCGCCAGCCACCGGGCCGCCTCCAGTCCCAGGCCCCGCGTACCGCCCGTGACGATGTAGGCGGCCCCGCCACGCACTACGCTCGTGAGGGCGGGTGCGTGCACGCGCAACCGTTGGCCGGCAGGGGGAAAGATGAGGGTGACGCGGCCGATGAGGTCGCCGGAGGCCAGTCGCTTGAAAGCCTCCGCCGCCTCGGGCAGGGGGACGAACGCACTGGGCAGCAGGGGCAGCCGGCCGGCCGCGATCTCGTCGAGCACCCGCAGCATCGCCGCGCGGAACACGGCCGGTCGCTCGTTCGCGGTGAGCACCAGGTCCAGGGCGATGTAGGTGTTGCCGTGCCGGAACTTGCCGAGGTCCACGCGCGCGCCGTCGTACAGGTCGCGCTTGCCGATCTCGACGAAGCGCCCGGCCGGGGCGAGCAGGTCCAGCGAAGCGCGCATGGCGGGCCCGGTCAGCGAGTTGAGGACGACGTCGGCACCACGTCCGCCGCTGGCTTCCCGCACCTGCTCGGCGAAGTCGAGGGTTCGAGAGTCGAACACGTGCTCCACGCCGTGCTCACGCAGGTAACGGCGCTTGGACTCGGTGCCGGCGGTGGCGATGACCGTGGCCCCGAGCAGCCGGGCGACCTGGA
The DNA here is from genome assembly GCF_024648825.1 of Lentzea californiensis. GTDB lineage: Bacteria > Actinomycetota > Actinomycetes > Mycobacteriales > Pseudonocardiaceae > Lentzea > Lentzea californiensis. The sequence continues at coordinate 274,689 of NZ_JANBBE010000006.1, read as the reverse complement.
TCGCGGCGAGCCCGGTGCCTCCGGCGGCGGAGTGCACCAGCACCGTCTCGCCTTCACGCAGTCGGGCGAGGTCGTGCAGCGAGTGCCAGGCCGTGATGTAGGTCAGCACCGACGGGACGATGGCGACGGGGTCGAAGCCTTCGGGGATGCGTGCGGTCAGCCCGGCATCGGCCAGGCAGTAGGAGGCCATCGACCCGCTGCCGTCCGTGATCACGGTGGTGACCTGGTCGCCGGGCTCGAGGTCCTCGACGCCGTCACCGACCGCCAGCACCACCCCGGCGGCGTCCGAGCCCAGCGCGGGCAGGCTGCCGTCGTCGGTCGGGTAGATGCCCAGCGCGATCAGCACCTCGCGGAAGTGCACGGTGCACGCGACCGGTCGCAGCAGTACCTGTCCCGGCCCTGGGGCGGGCACCGGCTCGCCGGTCGCGACCAGGCTCAGCCTGTCCAGGCCCCCGTCCTGGTGCGGGCACAGGACGAACTCGTCCTCACCCGCGACCACGTCGACCTGACGGGTGGTCCGCGGCGGCCGCACGGCCAGCGGCGCACGCGTCATCCTGGCCACGTACCGCTGCCCGGCGCGCCAGGCGATCTCGGTCTCGGCCGTCCCCGCCACCAGCTCGGCGACGACGTCGGCCAGGTCCTCCGCCGTGCCGGTGTCGCCGTCGACCCAGCTCACCTCCGACTCGGGCTGTTCCACGGCGGCCACGCGCAACAGCCCGCGCAGCGCACACACACCGGGGTCGGCCGGATCGCCGTCGAGCACCGGTCGCGCGTTGCGGCTGACCAGCCACAGCCGGGACGGCGAGTCGTGCCGTCCGTGCTCGCGGACGAGAGCGGTCACCTTCGTCAGGCGTTCCAGGTCGTCGAGGGCACCCGTGGCGCACCACACGACCGCCGCGGCTTCGGGAACCGCGGACGTGTCGTGGTGGAGCTCGGCGCGTAGCCCTGCCTCCGTCAGCGCCGCGACCATCCGCTCGGCGACGCCGTCGTGGTCACCCGGTTCGCCGATCACCGCCCAGGTGCCGTCCGAGTGCGCCGGCTGCTGTTCCGGCAGGGGGACGGAGAGCCAGGCGATCTCGAACAACCTGGCGTTGAGCTTCGCGCTGTCGGCCGCGGCCTGGGTGTTGCGCACGAAGCCGACGTCCTCGATCGCGCCCACCCACTCGCCGGCTTCGTCGTAGAGGTCGGCACGACCGGTCGCGGTGGTGTCGTCGCGCCTCACTTCGGCGCGTGCCCACGCGATGCGGCCGGGCTGGGCGGGCAACACGACCTCACCGATGCCCGTGGGCAACCAGGGCCCGTCACCGTCGCCGGGTTCGTCACCGCGAGCGAGGCAGGCCGCCACCGACAGGACACACCCGTCCATCAGCACGGGGTGGACGCGCGGGGCCCCGGTGCGGATCTCGGCGTCGGTGGGCACCTGCAGGCGGACCACCCCGTCGTCCGTGGTGGCGGTGATCGAGTGGAAGGCCGGACCGGTGTCCAGGCCGATCCGGCGGAACGCCGCGTAGAGGGCGTCCAGATCAGCCGGGGAGTCCGGGATCGGCAGCGCGGGACGGAGATCGGCCGCCCCGTCGCCCCGGAGGGCCGTCGCCGCGGCGATCCGGTCCCACCCGCCGCCGGTGTGCTGGACGACCTCGACGTCCACGCGGTGCCCGGTCCTGGTGGCCGCGACCTGCAGGGGCACGGAGGCGGCCAGCGGCAGCGCGCGCTCGAACCGGACGCCGGTCAGGCGGATCTCGTCGGTGCCGCAGCCCAGCAGGTCGGTGGCCACGGCGAGGGCGAGTTCGACGTGGGCGGCGCCGGGCACGAGCGGGGTGCCGCGCAGGGTGTGCTGCGCCAGCCACTCGGCGCGATCCGTGCCGAGGTCCGCGCTCCACACGTGCCGGGTGCCGTCCTCGGCCTCGGGATCCGGTACGGCCGACCGGTCGCCCAGCCACATGTGCGCCGCCGCACCGCGTGACCCGCGCACGGGGTCCTGCCAGTACCGGGAGCGGTCGAAAGCTGTGGGCGGCAACGGGATCCGCGTGCCACCGCCGTTGACGGCGACGAGGTCGACCGGCACGCCCGCCACGTGCAGCGCGGCGGCGGCGCGGACCATCGACTCGTGCCCGCCCCGGTCCCGGTCGAGCGAACCCACCGCCACCACCGGTGCTCCGAGCGCCGCGGCGTTCTCCTCCACGGCCTGCGTCAGCAGCGGATGCGGTGCGAGTTCCAGGAACACGCGGTGCCCGTCCTCGACCAACGCCTTGCAGGCCAGGTCGAAACGCACCGGCGCGCGCAGGTTCCGCGCCCAGTACGCGCTGTCGAAGACCACCGGTTCCCGCGGATCTCCCGCCGTGGAGTAGAACGGCACGACCGCCGGTGTTCCCGGCAGCCACGACGTCCGCTCGGCGATCTCGGTGAGGATCGGGTCGACCTGCGGGGAGTGCGCGGCCACCACGACGGCGACCTGCTTGCAGAACACACCTTCGTCCTGCCAGCGGCGCATCAGCCCGGCAACGGCGGGACCGCCGCCCGCGACGACGGTGGTCGCCGGGGCGGTCACCACCGCGACCGACACGCCGGGGACGCCGGCGATCCCGGCCTCGACGCGCTCGACGGGCAGCGAGACCACGGCCATGCAGCCACCGGCGACGCGCTGGAGCAGGGACGACCGCGCGATCGTGATGCGCATGCCCTCCTCGGGCGTCACCATGCCCGCCGCCACCGCGGCGGCCGCTTCGCCCATCGAGTGGCCGACCACGGCGGCCGGGCGCAGGCCCCTGGCCCGCCACATCTCCGCCAGCGCCGTCTGGACGGCGAAGAGCACCGGCTGGACCACGTCCATCCGTTCCAGCGGTTCGCCGGAGGCCAGCAGCCGCCGCACGGGCACGCCCGCGGGCGCGGCGACGGCGTCGAGGCGGTCGATGGTGCGGGTGAAGGCGGGATCGTGGTCCAGCAGGTCGCGGCCCATGCCCGGCCACTGCGAGCCGTGGCCGGAGAACACCCACACCGGCATGCCGGGATCGGTCGTCGGTCCTGAGAGGACACCGGGGTGGTCCTGTCCGGTGGCCACCGCGCGCAGGGCGTCCAGCAGCCCGTCGCGGCCGGCCGCCACCACGCAGGCGCGGGTGGACAGGTGGCTGCGGTGCGCTGCCAGGGTGTGCGCGACGTCGGCGGGGGAGTGGTCGGAGGCCTCCACGTGCTCGGCAAGGCGGCGGGCCGTGGCCGTGAGTCCTCCCGGTGAGGCGGCTGAGAGGGCGTGGACCACGATCCTGTCCGGCCGGTCCTGCGAGGGCGGCTCGGGTGCGGGTGGCGCCTGCTCGACGATGGCGTGCGCGTTCGTGCCGGTGACGCCGAACGCCGACACGCCCGCGCGGCGAGGCCGGCCAGGGTCGTCCCAGGCGGTGGTGGCCGTGGGCACGACGAAACGGGTGCCGTCCGCGTCGATCGCGGGGTTCCAGCGGGTGAAGTGGAGGTTCGCCGGGATGGTGCCCCGCTGCACCGCCAGCGCGGCCTTGATGAGCCCGAGCACCCCCGCCGCGCTCTCCGGGTGGCCGATGTTGGTCTTCAGCGAGCCCAGGGCGCAGGGGCGGCCGGAGGTGCCGTAGGCGTCGGTCAGCGCGGCGAACTCGATCGGGTCGCCGACCGGTGTGCCGGTGCCGTGCGCCTCCACGTAGCCGATGTCGTCCGCGGTGACGCCCGCCGAGCGCATCGCCGCCCGGATGACCGCGTGCTGGGCGCCGCGCGACGGCTGGGTGATGCCCTGCACCCGCCCGGCGTGGTTGATCGCCGTCCCCGCGATCACCGCGAGCACCCGGTCCCCGTCGCGTTGCGCGTCGGCCAGCCGCTTCAACGCCACCACCCCGCAGCCCTCACCGCGCACGAAGCCGTCCGCGCTCGCGTCGAACGCCGCGCACCGGCCGCGTGAGGACAGTGCGCCGGCGCGGGCGAAACCGACGAGCCCGCCCCATTCGAGCTGCACGGTCACGCCGCCCGCCAGGGCGAGGTCGGCCTCCCCGTTGTGCAGGGCGCGGCACGCCAGGTGCACGGCGATCAGGGACGAGGCGCACGCCCCGTCCACGGCCAGGGACGGCCCGTTGACGTCGAGGATGTAGGAGATCCGGCCGGGCGCGCCCGACGGGATCGCCGAGATGCCGTGGTAGACGTTGAAGTCCGCCATCGTGAACCGCTTGGCGTAGTCGGCGCCGGAGATGCCGACGAACATGCCGGTGCGCGACCCCGCCAGCGAACGCGGCGGCACACCGGCGTCCTCCAGCGCCTCCCAACTCGCCTCCATCAGCAACCGGTGCTGCGGGTCGACGCTCGCCGCCTCGCGGACGGGCACGCCGAAGAAGCCGGGGTCGAACAGGTCGACCGCGTCGAGGAAGGAACCGCTGCCCAGCGCTCCCGAGCCCGCGAGGTCGGCCGGGACCACGCGCTCGTCGTCGGACCACCGCCGGCCGGGGCCGGACCCGGTCACGACGTCACGCCGGTCCAGCAGGAGCTGCCACAGCTCTTCCGCCGACGTGACCCCGCCGGGGGTCCGGCACGCCGTTCCGATGATCGCCACCGGCGTCTGCCGGTCACTGCCTGCGTGGTCCTCGTGCATGGTGAGTCCTTCTGGTGTCTCGGTCCCCGGTCGGAGAACTTCGGAGAGCGGTCCCCGCCGTCAGGCGAAGAGGCCCGCCACCTTGAGAGCCGTGCGGGCGACGGGCGTGCCGAGCAGCGCCGGGATCGTGGTGTCACCGCCGAGGTACGAGTCGACCCTCCGCCACACCGGCGGGAACGCGGTCAACGCGGTGTGGACCACGCCGGGACGTTTGGTGAAGACGTTCATGACCTCGCGGGAGGCGAGCATCTCGACCTCCAGGGTGGAGCGCACCGCGCTGGTGTAGGCGCCGAGCGCCCGTTGCGCGTCCGCCGGGCGCTCCGCCCGTGCGATCTCGGCGGCGGCCTTCCCCGCCCACGTGCCCGAGCGCAACGCGAAGGAGATCCCTTCCCTGGACCACGGATCGCACAGCGCGGCGGCGTCGCCGGCCACGAGCGTGCGGCCGCGCCCCAGCGGTGAGTCAGGACGGCGGCACCGGGTCAGGTGTCCCGTGTCGTGCAACGGGGTCAGGTGCGCCAGACCGTGGCGCCGCAGGAACTCCCGCAGGTAGGCCTTCGTGGCCTCGCCCCGCCCGCGCGTGGCGACCACACCGGCCGTGCAGATGTCGCCCTTGGGGAAGACCCACCCGAACGAGCCGGGCAGCGGCCCCCACTCCATCAACATGCGGCCGCGCCACCTCGCCGCGTCGCCGGGGCCGACCGGGACCTCGACCTCCAGCGCCAGGTCCACCTGCTCGCAGCGGACACCGACGTGACGGCCCACCCGTCCCGCGCTGCCGTCCGCGCCCACGACCGCACGCGCGCGGATCCGTTCGCCGCCACCGATGCGGACGACGACCTCGCCGTTCTCGTCCTCCAGCGCCGACACGGAGGTCTGGTCGCGCACGACGGCACCGGCGCGGGCGGCCGCCTCGGTGAGTGCGGCGTCCAGCTCGTCGCGGAACACCATCTTGCAGCGCGTTCCCCCGGTGGAGGCGACGGTGCGTTCACGGCGCCCGTTCCAGCCGAACGTCACGGAGTCGATCTCGTCGCGGACCGCGACCTCGAGCCCGGCGGGCAGGTACGCCTGGGAACACCCGATCAACCCGCCCCCGCAGGTCTTGTACCGCGGCACGGCGGCACGTTCGAGCAGCAGCACACCGCATCCCGCTTCCGCCGCCACCCTGGCGGCGGTGGCTCCGGCGGGGCCCGCCCCGACGACCACCACGTCCCACGGCTGCCCGTTGAACCGATCCGCTGACATCTGATCACCGTTCCTGAGTGGAGGGTCGAACGTGGAGTGGTCAGGACGCGCCGGGTGCGGTCATCCGCACCGCTCGGGCCTTGCGGACCCGTTGCTGTGGAACGGTCCTGTCGCAGGACGCCGGACAGCCGGGCAGCTGGGAGCACAGCAGGATCGGGCCCGCCGTCGACTCGATCGACAGGGTCCCGTCGGCGCGGGACGTCACGACGACCGACGCGGTCTGCGTGGCGGGGGACGTGATGTGGCCGGCGTGGTCCTTGGTGCGCCAATGGAACACGGTCACGCTCACGAGACCGAACAGCAGAAGCCACAGCAGGCCTAGCAACGCGTGGCCGATCGCGCCGTCGTCGGTGAACCCGGCGACGGCCGCGGCCTGCATCGAGCCGTAGGTCGGCAGCAGCCGCACCGGGCCGAGGTCGGCGGAGGGGTTGATGATCGGGTTCTGCACCATGACATCGATCAGGCTGACCATGATGATGACGAACATGCCCGCCAGCTCGCTCGACAGCGCCAGGCCCAGCACCATGCCCAGTCCGCCGTACGTCAACGCGCTGGTGAACAGGCTGAACCCCACGAGCGCGGGCTGACGCGGTTCCCAGAACAGGTCCATGACGACCGCGGCGTAGACGGCCGTCGGCATCGAGACGAGGACGAGGGCGACGAACTTGGCCGCCAGCATGCTCAGGCGCGGATGTCCCGCGAGCACCAGCCGCTGGTCGAAATCGCTGGAACGCCGCACGGACGCGAACTGCATGAAGCCGATGATCAGGGTGACGGCGTTGATCACCGCCGAGATCATGGCCAGTTCGTTGGCGTCGACCCGCATCGCGTGGCCGAGCACGCGGGAGTGGAACTCGACGGTGTTGTTGGGGATGACCGTGTGGACCACGCCGAGCCAGACGGGGATGAAGCACACCACCAGCCCCAGCGCGAGGTGGTTGCGGGCGTGCTGGGTGACCTCGAAGCCGATGGCCTTGAGCAGCTTGGCCCACCACGTGGTGCGCCCGTCCAGGGACCGCCTCGCCGCGCGCAGGTCCGCCAGCACGGCGGTCGCCGGCCTCACGGCGCCACCTTCCTGCCGGCGGTGTGCCGCGCGGTGGCCTTCTCGGCGTGGACCTGCCCGTCCCGCAGCCTGTGCAGCCGGTCGAACCGCTTGATGTCGTGGGCGATGTGGGAGATCACCAGCACGGACTGGCCCCTGTCGCACAGTTCCCGGGTGATGGCCCAGAACGCGAGGTAGTTGTCCCAGTCGAAACCCTGGTAGGGCTCGTCCATGAGGACCACGCCGGGGTCGTGCATGAGCGCGAGGACGAGGTTGAGCTTCTGCTTGGTGCCGCCGCTGAGCAGGCCGGCCTTGCGGTTCAGGTAGCGGGTCAGGTCCAGGCGCTCCACCAGTTCGTGGGCGCGGGTGAGGGTGGCGAGCTGGTACGCGCTCTGGAAGTAGCGCAGGTGTTGTTCCACCGTCAGCTCGTTGTTGACGACGATGCGCTGCGGGCAGTAGCCGAGGCGGCCCCTGTGCACGACGCTGCCGCTGTCGGCTCTGAGCTCACCGGACAACACGCGCAGCAGCGTGGTCTTGCCGGCGCCGTTCTCGCCGATGATCCCCATGATCTCTCCTGGTCGCAGGGAGAACTCGACACCTCGTAGCACCTGGTGCGAGCCGAACGCCTTGTACAGTCCCAATGCCTGCAGGGTGAAGTCCTCAGAGGACACCGCGCTCCCTTCGAAGTCGGCTCAACGCGTGCGGGAGGTGGCGGACACGGCCAGCTCGGTCAGGCCCTGTTCTGCCTGCGCGGCGAACGCCGCCGACTTCAGCACCGACAGGGCGCGCTGTGCGCGATCACTGATCAGCTTCTCCACGCGGGCGGCGGCGCCCGTGTCGCGGACGACCTCCCGCAGCCGGTCCGCCTCCTGCTGGTCCAGGTCCGGTTTGCCGTGCAGGGCGGCGATGACCTCGCGTTGTGCTTCGGTGGCCTGCCGCCACGCGAGGACCATCAGGACGGTCTGCTTTCCCTCACGCAGGTCGTCCAGGTCCGGTTTTCCTGTCACGGCGGGGTTGCCGAACACGCCCAGCAGGTCGTCTCGCAGCTGGAACGCTTCGCCGACCGGACGTCCGTAGGCGCCGCACGCGGTGAGGACGCGCGCGTCGGCGCCCGCCAGCACCGCGCCGATGCGCAATGGCACCTCCACCGTGTAGCGGGCGGTTTTCAGGCGGATCACCCGCCACGCCCGCCGCAGGGGATCGACGCCGGACCCGGCGGCACCGAGCAGGTCGAGGTACTGCCCGGCGATCAGCTCGGCGTGCATGGTGCCGACGAGCTCACGCACAGCTCTCCTGCGGCGGTCTTCGAGGTCGAGCACGCACAGCAGTTCCTCCGACCACACCAGGGCCAGGTCTCCGAGGAGGATCGCCGCGCTGGTCCCGAACCGCTCGGCGGCCTCAGCGGGGCCGCGGAAGCCCGTGGCCAGTGCCCGGTGCACCGCCGGTCTGCCGCGCCGGAGGTCGGACGCGTCCATGATGTCGTCGTGCACCAAGGCGAAGGTGTGGAACAACTCCAGCGCCGCGCCCAGGACAGCGGGCTGCTCGGCGCCGGGATCACCTCCGGCGGCCGACCAGCCGAAGTGGCAGAACAACGGCCGGACGCGCTTGCCGCCCTCCAGGAACTCGCGCAGCACCGCCACCAGGGGCGGCAGGCACGGGTCCGGAGCAGAACCGCACTTGCCGGCCAGGAAGGCCGCCAGCACCGAGTCCACCTGGTCACGCACCCGAGCCGTGCCCGGACACCCTGAGTCCGCCGCGGAAAGCGCGGACAGGGCAAGGAGATCACTGGTCATCATTTCTCCGTGTGTGCTGGAGCGTGAGCCGAGTGCGGAGGATGCCGCTGAAGATCGGACGGGAATCGCTCTACCGTCGCGGCTTTCCGAAATTAACACCGGATGCCGGTGAGCGGCGAGCCGAATCGTGGTGAACACCCGGATGTGTCCCGGCCGGACTATCCGCAGTCGGCTTCCCCGCCCGCGTCCAGAAATCACACCTCAATCGAGTGCATGCGCAGCCCCTCTTTGGCATGAAACCGCGCACACCACTTGAATCGATCTGCGGGGTGCGGCAACTTCGCTCGCATCCGGTGGAACAGAACGCCGTGAATCGCCGCTTCTCTTCGCCGGGCACCATTTCTCAAGGAGACCCGCATGACCTCCCTCGACCATCCCGTCGAGCACCGGCTCTTCTACTGCCCCGAGGCCCCCGCCATCCACCCGCACGCCGCGGAAGCGGAACGTGAGGCCATAGCCTGGATGGACCACATAGGACTGTGGGCGGACGACAGGCAACGCAGACGGCTCATCGGCACCAACAGCGCGGAGTTCTTCTCCCGCTTCACCCCCCGCGCCGGCGAGGAGGGCCTGCAGGTCGCGGTGAGATGGGTCTACTGGGGCTTCATCTTCGACGACCTGCGCTGCGACGCCGGTGAGTTCAGCACCAGGCCCCACGAGTTCCTGCGCATGGCGGGCGAAGCCCAGCGCGCTCTGGAGTCGCCGTGGCACGTGGTGGTCGACGACCCGCTCGTCCTGGCGTTGCAGGACATCGCGCGCAGCATGCGCGACTGCGCCACACCGGTGCAGGCGCAGAGGTTCGTGCACGCGCACCGGTCGTGGCTCTACGCGGTGGCGTGGCAGACCGCCAACCGCGCACAGGGCCGCATGCCCGGCCTCGACGAGTACACCGTCATGCGCAGCAACTCGGCAGGAGGAGAACCGACGCTGGCGTTGCTGGAGATCGCGAACGGCAGCGAGATCCCCGGTGCGGAGATGGACTCACCGCCGATCCGCGCCCTGACCGAGATGGCGATCCTGATCGCCTCCTGGGACAACGACCTGCATTCCCACGTCAAGGAGAGCCGGGAGAGCCAGGCGGAGCAGAACATCGTCAACGTCCTGATGCACCAGTACGGAGTCGGCGAGTACACAGCGGTCGACCATGCCCGCGCACTGCGGGACCGCGTCATGGCCCGGTTCCTGCAGCTGCGCGACACCGTTCTCACCCGGCCGTGCAGCCCCGCGCTGCGGGAGTACCTCGCCTGCCTGGGGCACGCCATCCGCGGCAACATCGACTGGGCGTTGAACGTCCCCCGCTACACCGCCGAGGACGGTGCACGGCCGGCCGTTCCCGCACCCCGTGCCGAAGCAGCCTGGACCGCCGATCCGTGCGACGTCACGGCGGAACCGCTGCCCATCCCCGCCATCACCTGGTGGTGGGACGAACTGTGAACGACACCAGCAACAAGGAGACCGTTGTGAACCGTGTGCTGTCCGTACTCGCCGCCACCGCCATCGCCGTTCCGTCCGTGTTCCTGGTCGCCGCACCGGCAGGCGCCGAGGCGACGACCGGAACCGAGGTCGTCACCGAACGGGATGGCGGCGGCGAGCGTGCCTGGACGCTTTACCGGCGTTTCGAGCACATGGTGCTGTGCGAGGCCGCGGGCGCCGCGGGAGTCCTGGCGGGCCGGTGGACGCAGTGGCGCTGCGACCAGCAGAACGTCCTGTGGGTCAATGCCGCCAAGGCGCCTGCCGGCGGCTGACGGCGTGTGCGGCTCAGCTGGTCGACCGCCCGGGACCGATCCGGTCGTAGTGGGCGACGATCACGCCCTTCGGCGTCGTCACGCTGCCGGTCAGCTCGAACTCCGTCAGCGGGGTGGGCCCGTCGAACAGCCGCGCGCCGCCGCCCAGCGCCACCGGGTGGATCACCAGCGTGTACCGGTCGACCAGCCCGGCCGCGTGCAGCGACCGCACCAGCGCCGCGCTGCCGATGACCGAGAGGTCGTCGTCCAGGGCCGCCACGTCCTCGATCGACCGCAGCAGCACCGAGTTCTCCCACGCGTCCGCGTCGGGAAGGCTCGACGACACGACGTACTTGCGGGCGGCGTTCATGTGCGTGGTGAACGGGTTCCCGTCGGTGGCCGAGGCCCACACGCCGATGAAGTCCTGCCACGTGCGGCGCCCGAACAGCATCGACCCGGACCCCGCCATGCCCTTGGCCATCTCCGCCGCCAGCACGTCGTCCTGGTAGCGCGCACCCCACCCGCCCTGCGTGAAACCGCCACGCGTGTCCTCGTCCGGGCGTCCGAAGCCCTGCACGACGCCGTCGAGCGTCATGAACATCGTCGTCGAGACAGAACGCATCGCCGCACTCCTTGAAGGTTGAAGTCACCCCCACACGAACGGAACGGCCCGGTTTCGACATGCGTGCTTCAGGCATTACTCCATTTGAGAAGTCGGTACCACCTGCGTAACGACCCGGTCGCTCACGGAGACATCAGCCTTGGTGTCCGCGCGAGGTGAGGGTGTGTGCCGATGAAGATCGATCTGTTCAACGAGATCCAGAACCCCGGCCCTGCTCCCGAGCAGTTCCGCTTCCGCCAGGCCCTCGAGCAGGCCCGCCTCGCCGACGAGCTCGGCTACGGGTGCTGGTGGCAGGTCGAGCACCACGGAGCGGGGGAGTTCAGCCTGTCGTCCGCTCCCGAGCCGATGCTCGCCGCGCTGTCCCAGCAGACCTCCCGCATCCGCCTCGGCCACGCCGCCGTGCTCGCGCCAGGCCGTTTCAACCACCCGATCCGCGTCGCCGAACGCGCCGCGACCCTCGACCACCTCAGCGGCGGCCGTGTCGAGCTCGGCCTCACCCGCTCCACCATCCCCGAGTGGAACCTCTTCGGCGTCGAGCCCGCCGACGCGCGCGCCCAGACCGCCGAGGCGTTCGAGATGGTGCCGAAGATGTGGACCACCGACCGCTTCTCCCACTCCGGCGCGCACTACGACGTCTCCGACGTCTCGATCGTCCCCAAGCCCCTGCAGAGCCCGCACCCGCCGCTGTGGCAGGCCGCCGCGTCCCCGACGTCCTTCGAGGAGGCCGGTCGCCGCGGCGTCGGCGTGCTGGGCACCACGATCTGGGAGTCCATCGACCGGGTCGCCCCGCATGATCGACCTCTACCGCGCGGCCGCCGCGCAGTGCACCTCGCCGGTCGGGTCGTTCGTCAACGACCAGGTCGCCTACTTCACCTTCGTGCACTGCGCCGAGACCGACGAACAGGCCATGCGCAACGGGGCGGCGGCCGCCGCGGCCTGGTACACGGTGACGGCGTTGCGGTTCTTCAACGCCGCCGCCGAGTTCGCCGCGACCATGCAACGCCACCAGGACATCCTCGCGACCGGCGGCGACGGCCTCACCGGCGAGTTCCTGCGCGCCGAGGTGGACGCCGCCCCCACCGAGGCCCAGCTCGTGATCGGCCGGATCATCCAGGGCGAGGACGTGCCCGAGGACGAGGTGTTCGAGGTGCTGTCGGCGCAGCAGTCGCTGATCGTCGGCAGCCCGGACACGTGCCGCAAGAAGCTGCGGGCCTACGCGGACCTCGGCATCGACAGGCTGATGTGCCTGCAGCAGATCGGGCCGATCGGGGCGGACGAGGTGATGACGAGCATCAGGCTGATCGGGGAGCTGATCCCGGAGTTCGACCGGTCCTGACCCCGCCGGGCGAGCCGGAGACCAGTTGCCGGTCCTGGCGCAGCTGCCTGGCCATGTTCCAGCCGAGCACACCGACGACCCGGCCCTGCGCGAGGTAGTGCGCCACGAACTCCCGTTCGTCGAGCCGGCCGTGGGCGACCGTCATCTCCGCCCCGGCCGGGAACACGCCGTACGCCTGGACCTTCGCGTCGAACTGGTCGGTCCAGAAGTACGGCACCGGGGCGAACGGGGTCTGCGCGCCGAGCAGGGCGCGGGCCACCGCCATGCCCTGCTCGGTGGCGTTCATCCGGTGCTCGACCCGCATCAGGCCGCCGAAGTGCGGGTGGAACCAGCGGGCCACGTCGCCGGCGGCGTACACGCCGTCGGCGGTGCGGCAGGTGGCGTCGCACACCACGCCGTCGTCCACGGGCACGCCGGAGCCGTCGAGCCAGCCGGTGGCGGGCACCGCGCCGATCGCGACCAGCACGACGTCCGCCCGCACCACGGTCCCGTCGGTCAGCTCGACGCCCGACACCGCGGTTTCGCCGTGCAACCTGACCACGCCGGTTCCGGTGCGCAGCCGCACTCCGCGTTCCTCGTGGAGCTCGGCGATCGCCGCCGCGACCCGGTCGCCGAACTGGCGGACCAGGGGCAGGGGCAGCGGGTCGACCAGCGTCACGTCCAGCCCGAGCTGCCGGGCCGCCGCCGCTGCCTCGGTGCCGAGGAACCCCGCGCCGACGACCACGACCGCGGACGACCGCAGCAGATCACCGCGCAACGCCAGCGCGTCGCCGACGGTCCGCAGCACGTGCACCCCGGCGAGGTCGTGGCCGGACGGGAGTGTCCGCGGGGTGGTTCCGGTGGCGATCACCAAACCGTCGTAGCCGAGTTCCTCGCCGTTCGCCAGCGCGACGGTGCGACGAGCGAGGTCCAGTCCGCACGCGGCGTTCCCTAGCAGCAGCTCGATGTCCTGGTCCGCATAGGCGGATTCCGGCCGCAGCACCGTCTTCTCGGGCTCCCAGACACCCGCCAGGACCTGTTTGGACAGTGGCGGCCGGTCGTAGGGAAGTGCCTCCTCGTCGCCGACCAGGGTGAGCCTGCCGGTGTAGCCCTCCCGGCGCAGCGTCTCGGCGGTGGTGACGCCGGCCGCCGAAGCACCGACGACGACCACCCGTCCGAGGTTCCCCACTACCGGTCGACCACGATCGCCAGCGCCGGGCACAGCAGGGCGGCGTGCTCGGTCGCCGCCTCCAGTTCGGCGGGCGGCTCCTCCAGCAGCAGGACCACCATGCCGTCCTCGTCGCGCTGGTCGAACACGTCGGGTGCCGCGAGCACGCACTGGCCCGCGCCCACGCAGGCGTCCACGTCGATGCGCACCTTCATCGGTCGTCCTCCTCCCTGTCCCAGGTGACCGGCAGCGCGCGCACGCCGTAGACCAGCGCGTCGTTCTTGAACTCGATCTCCTCGAACGGCACGGCGAGCCGCAGCGTCGGGATGCGCTGGTGCAGGCGGGCGAACACCTCCTGCAGCTCGACCCTGGCCAGCTGCTGGCCGAGGCACTGGTGGATGCCGTATCCGAACGCGAGGTGCGCGGTCGCCTCGCGCTTGAGGTCGATGCGGTCGGGGTCGGGGAACACCGACTCGTCCCGGTTGCCGGCGGACAGCACGGCGACGAGCCACTCTCCGGCCCTGATCGTCTCGTCGCCGATCGTCAGGTCGCCGGTGGCCTGCCGCAGCACGCCGAACTGCACGATCGACAGGTACCGCAACATCTCGTCGACGGCGGTGCCCGCGAGCCCGGGGTCGGCCCGCAGCGCGGCGAGCTGGCCGGGCTGGCGCAGCAGGGCCAGCGTGCTGAGGCCGATCATGTTGGCCGTGGTCTCGTGCCCGGCGATCAGCAGCGTGATGCCGAGGGTGACCAGTTCCTCGACGGACAGCTCCTGGCCGCTCTCCCTGGCCCGGACGATCAGCCTGCCCAGCAGGTCGTCGCCCGGCGCCGCCAGTTTGGTCAGCACGAGCTGGGTCATGAACCCGACGACCTCGAGGTTGGCCTGCTCCAGCGCGGCGGGGTCGCTGTTCGTGCCGATGAGCACCGCAGTCTGCTCCTGGAAGCGGTCGCGGTCGGCGTAGTCGACGCCCAGCAGCTCGCAGATCACCAGTGACGGGATCGGCAGCGCGAAGTCCGCCACCAGGTCGACCGGCCCGGTCCGCGCCAGCAGCGCGTCGAGGTGGTCGTCGACCAGGCCCTGGACGTAGGGGCGCATGGCCTGGATCCGCTTGACGGTGAACTCCGGCGTGAGCAGGCGCCGCAGCCGGGCGTGGCCGGGACCGTCCATGTTCAGCAGGCTGCCGGGCGCCACCGGCCGGTCGAGCAGGCCGCCCGCCACGACATGCGTCGACGGTGCCGCGTGCGAGCTGAGGTTGGGGTCACCCAGCATCGCGCGCACGTCGGCGTACCGGCTGACGACGCGGGCGTCGACGCCGACCGGGCACGCCAGCGCGGGCGTGCCCTCCTGAGCACGCAGCTCGGCGTACTCGGCGGGCGGGTCGAACGGGCAGCCGGAGTCGCGTGCGGTCGGGAAGGTGGCCAGGTCAGCGGGCGTGTCGACGGTGGTCTCACTCATGGTCCGGCCCAGCTTCCCGAGAAAATATGGCAGTCGCTGTCACATGACTGAGGCTGCCAGATGGCATTGAATGCCGCAACCGCTCAACGTGTCATGTGGCAGTGGCTGTCATGTGGCAGTGCTACCGTGCGGTTCGCCGGGAGAGGGCTGTGAGGTGGCGTTATGGGCTTGCGTGAAGCGAAGATGGAACGCACCCGTCGGTTCATCGCCGAGTCGGCGTTCGACCTGTTCGTCGCGCAGGGGTACGACGACACCACGATCGAGCAGATCGCCGCCGCGGCCGAGGTCGGCACCCGCACGCTGTACCGCTACTACGCCACCAAAGAGGCGCTGGTCGTCAGCTTCGTGCAGAACGGCCTGGACGCGGCGATGGAGGCCTTCCTCGCCCAGCCCGACGAGGCTCCGCTGCCCGAGGCGCTCCACGCCGTCATCGGCAGCGTCGAGCAGACGATCGGGGCGAACTCGGCGCGCCTGCTCGCCCTGTACGAGATCTTCGACAAGACCACGGGGCTACGGGCCGGCCTGGCCGACCTGTGCTGGAGCTGGCGCCGGCGGCTGGCCCAGGAGATCCTTCGCCGTGAGGGCGGGACCGGCGACGTGCTGTTCGCCGCGCTGACCGCCGCGAGCACCATGAACGTGATCGAGGTGGTCGTGCAGACGTGGACCTCGGACGGCGGCAGGGCCGACGTCGCGGACATCACCCGGGAGACGCTGGAACTGTTGCACACCAAGACGATCCCGTTCCCCGCCGCCGGATGAGCTGACGCCCCGCCGGATCAGCGAGCCGGGCTGATGCCCGCGATGGCGACCGCGAACAGCCGCCCGGCCGAGGCGGCCGGGTCCTGGTGGTGCTCGGTGACCATCACGATGCCGACGATCAGCGTCACCAGTTCGACGGCCGTGACGCCCGCGGCGACCGCGCCGTCCCGAACTGCCCGGCGCAGCAACGGTTCCACCGCCCGCGCGACCACCGACGCGCACGAGTTCCCGTCCACCGGGTCGCCCTCGTAGGCCAGCGCGGTGGCGAGTCCGCGCGCCGTGACGCAGTACGCGACGAGCTCGTCCAGCCAGGCGAGCAGCGAGTCCCTGCTGTCGCCCGCGCCGTCCAGTTCCCGCGCCCGGTCGCACAGCGCCTCGATCCGTTGTGCGGACACGGCTTCCAGCAGGGCGTGGCGGTTGGGGAAGTGCCGGCGCACGGTCGCCGAGCCGACCCCGGCGACGCGGGCGATCTGCTCCAGTGACGCACCGCCGCCGTGCGCGGCGACTTCCTGCTCGGCGACGGCGAGGATCCGCTCGTAGTTGCGCCGGGCGTCGGCGCGCTGGCGGTCGGCCATGTCCACCTCGTGCTTGCTAAGTGGCGGGGTCCGCCATATCGTAGCGGACGTCTAAACGGCGGGCCCCGCCGTTTTCGTTTCCGCAGCTGAGGAGTCTCATGTCCGAACCAGTGCTGGTCACAGGAGCCACCGGTAAGCAGGGTGGCGCAGCTGTGCACGCCCTCAAGGCGGCGGGCGTGCCCGTGCGCGCGTTGGTCCGCGATCCGTTGGCCGAGCGAGCGAAAGCCCTGGACGTCGAACTCGTCGCGGGCGACCTGAACGACCGCGACTCGCTGGTCGGTGCCGCGAAGGGTGCACGCGCCGTGTTCTCGGTGCAGATGGCCCTGCCGACCGAGGACGGGTTCGACTTCCCCGGCGAGCTGACCCAGGCCATGAACCTGGTTCAGGCCGCGCTGGAGGCGGGCGTTCCGCAGTTCATCCAGACCACAGTGGACGGTGCGGGCGAACGCATCACGGACGGGCGCTTCCCCGTCATGGAGGCGTCGCTCAACACCAAGGCCGAGATCCAGGACCGGGTCCGCGAGGCCGGGTTCGAGCGGTGGACGCTGCTCAAGCCCGGCTTCTTCATGGAGAACTTCCTGCCGTCGTCGGCGTTCCTGTTCCCGCGCGGCATCGAGGGCGGCCTGGTGAGCCTGCTCCGGCCCGCCACCCGGTTGTCGCTGGTCGCGGTGCGGGACATCGGCACCGCGGTGGCCGCCGCCGTCGCCGATCCGGAGCGCTTCGACCGGGTCGAGCTGGAGCTCGCGAGCGACCACCTCTCGATGACGGAGATCGCCGCCGTGCTCTCGGACGCGTTCGGAGCCTCGCTCTCCGCACCGGACATGACCTTGGAGCAGGCGTCCGCCGCGGGCATGCCCGGGATGGCCGCCGGGCACGACCGGTTGAACGAGACCGGCATGGCGGGCCGCCCGGAGTACGCCAGGGCGCTCGGCCTGCCGCTCACGAGCTTCGCGGAGTGGGCCAAGACCCTCACGCCGTGATCCTGCCCCTTGCGGCTGTCACTGACCTGTCGCGTCCAGCGGCAGGACGACCTGGAACCTCGTGTCGCCTGGCCGTGACTCCACGCGGATGGCGCCGCGGTGCTTGTTCACCACGATCCGCCAGGAGATCTCCAGCCCGAGTCCGGTGCCCTCGCCGACCGGCTTGGTGGTGAAGAACGGTTCGAAGATCCGGCTCTTCACCTCGGCCGGGATGCCGGGACCGGTGTCGCCGATCTCCACCACGAGGTGCCTGTCCTGCCGGGAGGTCCGCACGGTCAACGTCCCCGCGCCGCCCATCGCGCTCAGGGCGTTGTCGATCATGTTCGTCCACACCTGGTTGAGCTCGCCCGCGTAGGCGGGGATGAGGGGGAGCGCCCGGTCGTAGTCCTTGACCACCTGGACGTCCGTGAGCTTCCCGCCGAACATGACCAGGGTGGAGTCGAGCAACTCGTGCACGTCGACCACCTGGAACGGCGCGCGGTCCATCTGCGAGTACTGCTTGGCGGCACCGACCAAGGTGGACACCCTGGTCGTGGCGTCCTCGATCTCGTTCATCAGCAACTCGGTCTCGACCGTGTACCTGAGCCAGTGCACGGCGGGTCCCGTGACGGCGGCCGGGCACGACACGAGTGACCCCTCCAGCCACTCGACGTCCAGCCCGGCCGCGACCAGGACGGGCGCGACGTCCCAGCCGCCGGTGATGCCGTGGCCGTCGAGCCAGTCGGCGACCTCGTCCTCGGCGTCGCTGGTCTCCAGTGGGCTGAGCTTCGGTGCCTTCGCGACCCGTTCGACCGCCTTCTCCTGCAGCTTGACCAGAGCCGGCAGCACGGCCGGGTCGATCGCCCCTTGTGCCAGGAGGGCGAGCTTGTGCCGCATTCCCGCGACCCGCTCGCGCAGTGCCGCGGTCGCCCTCACGGCGGCCGCCGCCGGGTTGTTGAGCTCGTGGGTGAGCCCTGCGGACAGCGCGCCGAGCGCGGTGAGCCGTTCGTGCTGGCCCACCGTCGCCTGGGTGTTGCGCATGCCCCAGAACAGGCCCTCCAGCAGGTGCATCGCCATCGGGAACCACGCGCGGACCATCGGGCCGAACTCGTCGGCGTCGAACTGCAGCATCGACGTGGCGGTGATCGACTCGACGGTCATCTGGTAGGTCGGCTGGTCGAGCTCCAGGTAGGCCTGGGTGGCACCGAAGTACGAGCCGCGCAGGTCGCTGCGGCTCACCTCGATCCGCTGGCCGCCGATGGTGCGGCACAGCGCGACCGTGCCTTCGAGCAGCACGAAGAAGCACGTCGCCGGCTCGCCTTCGGTGAGCACGGCCGTGCCCGCCTCGCGGACCTCGATGTGACCGTGGCCGGCCAGCCAGTCCAGCTGGGACTGGTCGAGCTTCTCGAACAGGAACAGCGCGCGCAGTTCCTCCGCGGTGAGCCTCTCCATCACGACCTCTCCAGGTAACGGTGGACCAGGGTGACGGCCATGGCGCCCTCACCGACCGCGGACGCGACGCGCTTCACCGAGTCGGCCCGGACGTCGCCCGCGACGAACACGCCGGGCACGTTCGTCTCCAGGTGGTACGGCGCCCGCTCGAGGTCCCACCCCGGGGGTGAGCCGCCGAGGTCGGGTCCGGCGAGGAGGAAACCGCGGTCGTCCCGCTCCAGCGTGCCGTCGAGCCAGTCCGTGCGCGGGGCGGCGCCGATGAACGCGAACAACCAGCTCGCCGCGACGGTCGTCGTCTCGCCGGTCTTGTTGTCCAGCAACGTCAACGTCTCGAGGTGGTCTTCCCCCGAGCCGTCGCGGATCTCGGTGTGCGCGCGCACCTCGACGTTCGGGATCGCCGAGAGCTGGTCGATCAGGTACCGCGACATCGACTGCTCCAGCGAGTCGCCCCTCACCAGGATCACGACCTTGCGCGCGTGCCCGGAGAAGTAGACGGCCGCCTGGCCCGCGGAGTTCGCGCCGCCGACCAGGTACACGTCCTGCCCGGCGCAGTTGGGGCCCTCGGTGGTCGAGGCGCCGTAGTACACGCCCCGCCCGGTCAGCTCGCCGAGTCCGGGCGCGTCGAGCAGCCGGTAGGACACGCCGGTGGCGAGGATGACGGTGTGGGCGGCGAGTTCGGTGCCGTCGCCGAACCGCACGATGCGCGCGGCTCCCCGGCGTTCCAGGGCGACGACGTCGCGCGTGGTGAGCAGCTCGACCCCGAACTTGACCGCCTGCCTGCGGGCCCGTTCGGTCAGCTGCCCGCCCGACACCCCGTCGGGGAAGCCCAGGTAGTTCTCGATGCGGCTGCTCGTGCCCGCCTGGCCACCGGTCGCGATCCGTTCCACCAGGACGGTCCGCAGTCCCTCCGACCCGCCGTACACCGCGGCGCCGAGACCCGCGGGCCCGCCGCCCACGACGATCAGGTCGTAGAACTCGGCCGACGGCTGCGTGCTCAGGCCCACCTCGGCGGCGAGCTCCGCGTCGGAGGGGTCGACCAGTGCCTTGCCCTGAGCGGTGACGACGACGGGCAGGGTCGTCCCGTCCTGGTGCGCCGCGGTGAGCAGGCAGCGTGCCTCCGGCTCGTCGAGCGCGTGCCAGCGGAACGGAACGTTGTTGCGTGCCAGGAAGTCCCGCACCTCGTAGGAACGCGGCGACCAGCGGTGCCCGACCACCCGCACCCGCTGCGGCGGCTGCCGGTCGCTCACGGCCCAGGCGCGCAGCTGCTCGTCGAGCACCGGGTAGAGGTTCTGCTCCGGCGGGTCCCACGGCTTGAGCAGGTAGTGGTCGAGGTCCACGACGTTGATCGCCTGGATCGCGGCGTCGGTGTCGGCGTACGCCGTGAGCAGAACCCGGCGCGCCTGGGGGAACACGTCCATGGCCTGTTCGAGGAACTCGATGCCGCTCATCTGCGGCATCCGGTAGTCGGCGAGCAACGCGGCGACCTCCTCGCCGCGCAGCTTGATCTCGTGCAGGGCCTCGAGCGCCTGGGACCCGGACTCGGCCCGCACGACGCGGTAGTGCTCGCCGTACATGCGGCGCAGGTCGCGCGCCACCGCCCGCGAGACGGCCGGGTCGTCGTCCACCGTGAGAATCGAAGGCCGCGCGACGCGACCGGCACTCGTCATGCGCCCAGTCAAACACCAGAAGTCGTCGGCGGCCGCAGCCGAGGTACCGTCGAGCCGTGACCACTACCTGCCAGCACGTCGCCGAACTGGGCGCCGAACCCGCTCCTGCCACGCCGGAGGGGTGTGAGGACTGCCTGGCCGAGGGCGGCCGATGGGTGCACCTGCGCCTGTGCCTGGGTTGCGGCAAGGTCGCCTGCTGCGACTCGTCGCCCGCCAAGCACGCCTCGAAGCACTTCGCCGACGAGGCGCACCCGATCATGCGTTCGTTCGAGCCGGGGGAGACCTGGCGCTGGTGCTTCGTGGACAACACGGTCGTGTGACGGCCGCGGGCGTCCGGGTGGGTGTGACGCACCCTGCCTGAAATCCCCGTGCGGTCCTAGCGTCGAGATCATGAACGACGAACAGGTGATCTCGGAGCTGCACGGCCGGTGGGTGTTCGGCTGGGACCGTCGCGAAGGGGACGCGCCCTTCGACTTCCAGCGCGTCTTCGGCGAGTTCTACGACTTCAGCTCACCGGACGTCCGCCTCTACGACGACTTCGACCCCGCACACCGGGTGGCGACGACCGCCGCGGGCTACGGCGCGATCTGGGAGCCCGCCTTCCGCGAGATGGTGTCGGCGGAACACGCGATCGACGACGGGCCGCACGTCGTCGCGGGCGGAGACCTGGCCGCGTCCACCCTGAGGTTCGTGGCCCGGATCGCCGCACCCGCCGGCGTCACGGACATCCGGACCACGTCCTCAGTGGTCTGGCGCCGGACGCCGGACGGGTGGCGCATCATCCGCGAGCACAACTCCACCGAGGTCCTGGCGCCGGGGGAGTTCAGCCGGGCACTTCGTCCAGGTACGCCTGCGCCTGCAGGGTGAACAGCTCGGCGTAGCCGGCCTTGGCCGCCATCAGCTCCTCGTGCGTGCCGTACTCGGCGACTTTCCCGTGCTCCAGCAACAGGATCCGCTCGGCCTGCCGCACGGTCGAGAACCGGTGCGAGATGTACAGCGTCGTCCGGCCCTCCGACAGCTCCCGCAGCCGCGCGAACAGGTCGTGCTCGGCCCGCGCGTCCAGCGCCGACGTCGGTTCGTCGAGCACCAGGATCGGCGCCTCCCGATGGAACGCCCTGGCCAGTGCGATCTTCTGCCACTCACCGCCGGACAGGCTGACGCCCTGGTCGAACCAGCGGCCGAGCGGGCTGTCGTAACCGCGGGGGAGCCGCTCGATCCGCTCGTCCGCGCCGGCGCGGCGCGCCGACTCCTCGACGTGCGGCCGGTCCTCGAGCCGGGTCAGGTCACCGAGGCCGATGTTCTCCGCGGCCGTGCCCTGGTACGTCACGTAGTCCTGGAACATCGCGCTGATCCGCGTGCGCAGCTCGACGGGGTCGTACTCGCGGATGTCCACGCCGTCGAGCAGGATGCGTCCGCCGGTCGGGTCGTAGAGCCGGCAGAGCAGCTTGAACAACGTCGACTTGCCCGCGCCGTTGCGGCCCACCACGGCCACGGTCTCGCCGGGCCGGATCTCGAAGCTGACCTCGTCCAGCGCGGCCTCCTCGGCGCCCGGATACCGGAAGGTCACCGAGTCGAACTCGATGTGACCCTCCACTGTGGACGGCATCGGCCGCGGTGACGGCGGCGCCGTGATCTCCGGCTTCGTGTCCAGGAACCGGTACAGCGTGTCGAGGTAGAGGTTGTTCTCGTACATCCCCGCGAACGCCGTGAACAGCCCGGACACCGACGTCTGCACAGACGCCGCCGCGGCCGTGTACAGCGCCAGGTCTCCCAGCGTGAGCCGTCCTCCGACCGCTTCCAACGCGATGTACAACGTGATCGCCGACCCCGCGAGCGTGCTCAACAGCCCCCAGGACGTCGAGCTGATGTTGCGGTTGACCGTCAGCTTCCGCTGGCGCTCGTAGGAGACGGCGCCGAGCCGGCGGAACCGGTCGGCGAAGTACGGGCCGAGCCCGAACAGCTTCGTCTCCTTGGCGTAGGTGTCCGTCGTGACCAAAGAGGACAGGTAGTCCATCCGCCGTTTGATCGGCGACATCACGAAGGTCAGCCAGAACGCGCGCGAGCCGTACTTCGACTGCGAGATGAACGCCGGGATCGGTGCCACCAGCGCGACCAGGGCCAGCAGCGGGCTGATCGAGACGAGCAGCGCGATCATGCTGGTGAACGTGATCAGCGTCCGCAGCAGCCCCAGCGCGGAGTTCATCATCGACAGCGGCCGCGTCGGCGCCTCCTGCGCGGCCTGGCGCAGCATGTCGTACGACGCCGAGCCCTCGAAGTAGGCGAGGTGCAGTTCGCTGGCGTGTGCCATCACCCGGTGGCGGATGGTCAGCGTCATGCGTTCCTGCAGCAGCGACTGCGCGATCGACGTCAGCGCGCTGCTGACCGCGGTCGCGGCGAGCACGCCGAACTGGAGCAGCGCGACCTTCGCGATGTCACCCGTGGTGCCGGTGTGCTGGATCGCCGCGACGACGGAGTCCAGCAGCAGCTTCGCGATGTACGCGGTCGCGGTGGGCAGGAGTCCCGAGAAGAGCGTGATCAGCACGAGCAGGACGGTCAGGACCGGGCTGGCCTGCCACGTCAGCTTCGCGACCTTCGGCAGGCCGCGCACGGTGCCCACCACGGACGTCCTCGTGCGCTTCAGCCGGGAGCGCAGGTCCTTCGGTTCGTCGTCCTGCTTCGGTTCGGGGATGTCGACCGGCCCGGTGAGCCCGCTGTCCGGCACCGTCGTGGCGCGCCGCCGCCGTCCGCGCCGGCCCAGCACGGACTCCAGGCCACCCGGCATCATCCAGCCTCCACGGCGCCGTGCAGGAAGAAGTCGACCACCTGGCGCGTGGTGGGCGCGTCGACGTCGGTGGCCAGCCTGCGGCCGCCGAACAGCAAGGTCAGGAAGAGGGAGGCGAGCTGCTCGGGCGGCAGCCGCAGCCGGTCCTGCTCCGGCGTGAACAGCTCGACCATCGCCCCCCGGATGGCGGCCATCGACTCGCGGCGCCCGCCCTTCCGCGTGCCACGGCGTTGTTCGGGGTCGCGCTGCTTGGTCCGGCCGGACGCGTGCAGCGCGCTCATCAGCGCGCCCATCCGCTCCAGGTGCGCGCCGAGCGCCTCGGCGGCTTCGACTAGCCGGTCCTCCAGGGGTTGGTCGAGGGGGATCTCGGCGATCGCGTCGAGCACGTGATCAGGCCTGAGCGCCTCGGCCGTGCAGGCGTCGAACAGCTCGTCCTTGTCCTTGAACGCGCGGAAGACGGTGCCCTCGCCGATGCCGGCGGCCCGGGCGATCTGGCTGCTCGTCACGTTCGCGCCGTGCTCCATCAGAAGCGGCAGCACGGCGTGCACGATCATCGCGCGCCGATCCTCCGCGCTCATGCTCGGCGCTCTTCGCCGGGTTTCGGATGCTGGTGTCATGCACCCATAGTGCGGAGTGAGTGCTCACTCCGTCAAATGAGAATGGCCCAGGGCGTCGCTTTGCCACTGAATGCGGGCGTGAACGACTGAGTGGCCCCGTCCCGCCGTCTGCGGTACGGGGCCACTCAGGTGGAGGTGTCCGTGCGGCCCGCGGATCGTTGCGCCCTTGCGCTCAGGTGGCGTCAGTCGACTGGCCACCCCCGGGTTGTGACGGTGCGGGCGGTCGGCCGGACGTCCTCGTGCTGGTCTCCGGGTTCACGCATCACCTGCCTTCCGTGACGGAGGGGAGCGCTGCCGCGCCGATCGTCTTTCCGGGACGCGGTTCCGCCAGTGCGGGCGGGACACGTCCCGATACGGCGTCATCGGGACACGCGGGCGAGGGGCTGGGGGAAGCGGTGGCTCCCCCCAGTTCGCTGCGATGATCGCGTCGAACTCGGTGCGCACCAGGTCCTCGTCCGCGCACAGCAACGCGAGGAACTCGTCGTCGAGCGTCTGCGCGACCACGACGGCCCCTGGTCAGGCGTTGATCTGCTTGACGTCCTGGCCGGTGTTCGTGATGGCGATCTTGCGCGGCTTCGCCTTCTCCAGCACCGGGATCCGCAGGGTCAGGACACCTGCGTCGTACGCGGCCTGGATGTGCTCGGTGTCGAGTGTGTCGCCGAGGAACAGCTGGCGGGAGAACACGCCCAGCGGTCGTTCCGCGACCTGCATCTCGGCGTTGTCGCCGGTGATGGTCGGACGCCGTTCCGCCTTCACGGTCAGCACGTTGCGTTCGACGTCCAGCTCGATCGCGTCCGCGGACACGCCCGGCAGGTCGAACGCCACCACGAACTCGTCGCCCGCGCGGTAGGCGTCCATCGGCATCGCCGTGGGCCGTGACCACGTGCCCGGCCCGGTGAACACCTGCTGCGCCAAGCGGTCCAGCTCCCGGAACGGGTCAGTGCGCATCAACATCCGGCACCTCCTCGATGTTCTCTACTGCTGTCAACGCGCACCTCAGTTGTAGCACGTCGTCGGAGCGATGACAACACTTGATGTCGTCGAGAGGATGACAATCCTGGGTGTCCGAAAGAGCGAGCGGAGCTTTGAACCGGCCGAACTGCTCGAGCAGTTCGGCCGGCGGTCTGTTGGAATGGGTGGCGGGCTCGTTCACCGCCCGTCCGCGGGTTCGCATCTGGTGCCGTTGAGCGCGAACGCGGTCGGGGCGGCCGTGTTCCCGCCGTGCACCGCCTGGAAGCCGATGCCGACGGACCTGCCGGGCGGGATCGTCGCGCTGTGTCCGGCGTTGCGGGCGGTGACCTGGCCGGAGGACGGCGAGTAGGTGGCGTTCCAGCCGGAGGTGATCCTCTGCCCGTCGGCCAGGGTGAACGTGAGCGACCAGCCGTTGATCGCCGCAGTGCCGGTGTTCGTGATGGAGAGGCTCGCGGTCAGGCCGTTGTTCCAGGCGTTGACGGTGGCCTTGACGCTGCACGTGCCCGGAACCGGCGGGTCCGGGTCACCACCGCCGGTGATGCCGAAGAACTCGAGGGCCGCGGCGGCCATGCCGGACGACGGCAGGCTGTGCCCGGCGCCCTGGATGCTGTACGCCTCGACCTTGTCGCCGTAGCGGCTGCGGTTCCAGCCGGCCCGCGGGGTGTCGGTGGACGTCGGTGTCTGGCTCAGGCCGAACACGTTGGTCCACTGCTCGACCTGCTCCTGCAGCAAGGAGTACGGGACGAGCGTGTCCGCGGTGCCGTGCCACAGCTGCATCCGCGGACGCGGCCCGGTGTAGCCGGGGTAGGCCTGCCGGACGAAGTTGCCCCACTCCTGCGGGGTGCGGTTCGCGCCGCCGTTGCCGGTGCACCTGCTGCTGCCGGGCGGGAAGTCGGCGGCGCCGGCGAAGCAGTGGAACGGCACGCCCATGAACGCCGCGCCCGCCTTGAAGACGTCCGGGTAGAGGGCGAGCATCTCGTTGGTCATCATGCCGCCGGAGGACGACCCGGTGGCGAAGACCCGGTCCGGGTCACCGCCGTAGCGCTGCTGGACGTAGGTCACCATCGACACGATCGATACCGGGTCGCTTCCGCCACCGCGCCGCTTGGCCGCGTCGGACCAGGTGTCGAAGCACTTGCCGAACCCGGCTTCCTGTTGCGCGCTCGGGTAGATGACGACGAACCCGTGCCGGTCGGCGAGTGAGCCGAACTCGCTTCCCGAGTAGAAGCCGGGACCGGAGCCGCCGCAGCCGTGCATGGCGACGACGACCGCCGGCTTGGCCGGGCGGATGTCCGGCACGTAGAGGTGCATGCGCATCCCGCCGGGGTTGTCGCCGAAGCCGGTCACCTCCACCAGCGACGCGGCGGACGCCGGTGTCGCCGGCACGACGCCGGCGAGGGCGAGCACGGCGACGAAGATGGCCACGAGGGGTGTTCTGCGCGTGATCACAACCGACCTCCGGGTCAGGGTTCGGATCCTCCCGGAGGGCGAAGCTATTCACTTCCGTGACGGTCGTCAAATTTCTGACTGATAAATTGGTGCGGCGTTCGACGAACGACCTCCGGCGGCTCGACCGTCCTTTGTGGTCGCGGTCGGAGTGTTGGCCGGCGGCGGGTGGGTTCGCTGCGGTGGTCGGCGAACCGGCACTGGGATCATGAGCTGCCTTGTAGTGTGTTCGCGGGCGTTCGGGCTTGTGAGCGGAGGGTGGCGACGTGGCGAGGAAGAGGGCGAGGGGGAGGAGATCCAGTTCGCCGGCCTCTCCGGCGCTGGATGTCGCCGTGGTCGTCGCGGTCATCGTGTTCGTCGCGCTGCTCTTCCTCCAGAAGCACTTCTGGATGCCGCTCGGCGAGGCGCTGACACCGGTGGGCGTTCACCCGACGCTGCTGCGTGAGGACCGGCCCCGGATGACCGCGCTGTACCTGGTCGCCCTGGTGTTGTTCGTGCTGCCCACCCTCGTGGCCGGCTTCGCGCACGCCCACCGGGTGAACGACGGTGTCACGTCGAAACCGGGCGGCCGGCGCGGGAGACTCGGCCGGGTGCTCACGATCATCTCGGTGTCGGTCCAGGTCGCCTTCGTGATGGCGTTGGTCCCGGGCAAGGGCCGCCGCTCGTCGCCGGTCGAGTCCTGGTCTTTGGACGACGACATGACGATCGCCGCGTCGACCGTCCTGGAGCACGCCTTCCTGATGGGGCTGGCCGGCTGTGCCGCCGTGCTGGTGGCGGGCGTGGCCACGACGGCGTGGCGCAGCCGCCACCGCGCCGTGCTCCTGGCCTGCTGCTACCCGGTGCTGCTCTTCCTGCCCGGCCTGCTGTTCCACGACGGGTTCCTCGGCTGACCAGCTGGACGCCGTAGCGGGACCGTGGTCAACCCGCCCGGCACGACTCACCTGCTGCAGGCGAGGTGAGCGTCGCGAGCGTGAGCCGCTGTGCCGCCTGGACAGTGGCGGGAAGGGTGGCCGGGTCCCGGCTGACGCGCTCGCATCCCGCGCGCATGGCGCCGGACAGCAGCTCCACGGTGAGCCGCACGTCGTCGACGCCGCGGAACTCGCCGCCGGCGACGCCGTCCCTGACGACCTTCTCCACCTCGGCGACGAGCGCGGTGAACGGGTTGTCCCGACCGTCCGGCAGGTCGGTGACCATCGGGCTGGAGTTCGGCAGGAACATGAGCCGCATCGCGGGGTTCGTCGACCCGGACAGGATCACCTCGACGATCTCCCGCACCCTCTCCGCCGCCGGCTCGGAGGACCGCCCGGCGATCGCGGACACCTGCTCGGCCAGTGGGCGGCTCGCCCGGCGGGCGAGCTCCAGCACCAGCGTCTTCTTGTCGGCGGCGTAGTTGTAGAGGGTGTTGCGCGCGAGACCGGCCTCGGTCGCGATGTGGCCCATGGTGATCGAGTCGTAGTCGCGTTCGAGCAGCAGCCGCCGCACCGCCTCGGTGAGGTCGGCCCACACCATCTCGTGGTGTTCCTCGATGGTGGCGGCTCGGATCCGCGGCATCGCGCTGTTCTCCTCAGTTCGCGGCTGTGGCGAGGTCGGGCTGGTTCTCCTGGTGGACCGCGGTCAGCTTGACACGGGTGAGGCGCCAGCCGTCCGGCGTGCGGACCGCCTCGTTGTCGTAGAAGCCGACGACCAGCCAGCGGTCGGCGTCCGGCAGCCAGTGTTCCGCGCGGACGTGGGCGTGGATCTTCGCGGTGTCGCCGTCGATCTCGACGACGTGACCGGTGATGGCGTGGTGGGTCGCCTTGAACGGCGCGAAGCTGGCGCGGAGCACCTCGACGTAGTCGGCCAGCGGGATCGTCATCTCCGGCATGCCCGTGACGGACCCGAAGTCCAGCGTGAGCGCGTCGGTGAAGACGCGGCCGGGCAGGGTCGTGAACTCCTTCAGGTCCGCGATGTCGGCGTAGCGGCTGAGCAGTTCGACGAGTTCGGCGCGATCGTCGAGCGTGGTCATGAGTCCTCCAAAGTTTTGCGACAACCTGTCGTGAACATTACGACAGGTTGTCGCAAAACGGCAAGCGGGCTACCTGCGGTCGCCACCCGGTCGACGAACCCGGACGCGTCCTGCGGCCTGTTCTTCGTGCCGAGGTACTCGTAGGTCTTGTCGTCGAACACCATCACCACCGGTTCGGCCCACGACGCCGAACCCTCCGGCACCGGCCAGCTGATCCCGATCCAGGGATGACCGGCCGACACGTCGCGCACCACCGTCAGCCCAGGTTGGTGGCGATCCGAGCCGGCGGGCGAGGTAGCGCTGGACGTGCGGCGCGTACCGGTCGAATATCAGGCGAACGTCTCCGGCACGCGCAGCGGCGCCTCGATGAGCTCCGCGTCGGTCGCTGTCATGGTGGCCTTTCGGGCGAAGGGTCTTCACCCTGTTGTCAGCAGAACGCCCCGGCCGGGTTCACGGCCGGGGCGTTCTGCCGATCAGATGCGGGCTTGTCCGAGTGCGCGAAGATCGCGTCCGCGTGACGGCATCCGCCGGCGCACCCGCTAGGCGGTCAACAGACTCCGCAACACTGTGACCACCTTGCCGAGAATCGTGGCGTTGTCACCGTTGATCGGCTCGTAGACGTCGTTGTGCGGCAGCAGCCACAGGTGACCGTCTTGGCGTTGGAGGGTTCTCACCGTCGCCTCGCCGCCGACGGACGCGACGACGATCTCGCCGTCGGCGGCATCGGCTTGAGCGCGGACGACGACCCAGTCACCATCCTCGATCGAGGCCGCCATCGAGTCGCCGGTCATCCTCAGCACGAACAGCTCGCCCTCGCCGACGATCTCCCGCGGCAACGGCACCTCGTCGTCGATCGACTCCTCCGACACGATCTGCCCGCCGGCGGCGACGGTACCCAGCACGGGCACGTACGCGGGCTTGGGCTCGTCCAGCGGGTCGAATTCACCCCCGGCCTCAGCGGGCACCATGCCGACTGCCCGTGGCCGGTTG
The DNA here is from genome assembly GCF_024648825.1 of Lentzea californiensis. Taxonomy (GTDB): domain Bacteria; phylum Actinomycetota; class Actinomycetes; order Mycobacteriales; family Pseudonocardiaceae; genus Lentzea; species Lentzea californiensis. The sequence continues at coordinate 245,509 of NZ_JANBBE010000006.1, read as the reverse complement.
GGGTCGCGCCGAAGGAAACCCTTGCGCTCCAACGCACGCAATTGGTAGGCGACCGAGGACGTTGATGTCAGGCCTACCGCCTCGCCGATCTCTCGCACGCTCGGCGGATAGCCGAACCGGTCGATCCAGTCGCGGATGACGGTCAGAACCTTGCGCTGACGAAGCGTGAGACTCGCTGTGTCCTCACCGTTCGTGACACGCACCCGCAACGCGGTCGTGCGTTCGCTTTCCAACGCGGCTGGTGCTGTGTTCCGCAGTACGGCCGGATCTGGCACCGCGGGCTCTGTGCCGGCCGGCGCGAGTGCGTCCACGACCACTGCCGCCAGCGCGGTGATGATCGGTGAGGTGGTCCTGCCGGCCCGCCTGTCCAGCACCACGCGCAGACGGGCGGCCGCCACCTGCTCAGCGGTCGGGTTCAAGGGCTCGGTCACGGGGTGCCTCGCCCTTCGTCGGCGGGAAGTTCCTGCTCGAGCTCTCTCAGAAGAGGGTTGAGCACGCGCTCGGTGAGGGCGTCCAACAACTTCAGCTCCTCCGGGCCCGCGAGGTCCGATTCAGCCAGTGCGGTCATGACCTCGAACCCCACCGCCCTCTTGCGCGAGGATTCGTCGACGACGTAGGCGAGCACCTCGAAGAAGCGCTTCGACCACTCCTCCCGGCGGCCCTGCGCTTCGCGCTGTTCGGTCGCGCGATCGCCCGCCCTCGCGTTCATCCTCGCACCCAGGACCGCGCCACCTGCGGTGCAGACGGCGGCGATGAGGGCTGCGGCGACGGGCAGCCAGGGACTCACGCGCCGAACGCCGAGTCGACCGCCTTCGTCAACTCGCCGACCGTCTCGACGAGCGGTGCGACGGGCCGGACCATGATGTTGAGCCGCTCGAGGGTCCGCGCGACCGCGCCTCGATCGGGCTCGGCCGAGTCCAGTTCGTCCTGCAGTTCCTCGGCGACCTCGTCGACCGCGTCGGGGAGTTCCGCGCGGTGGCGTTCCAGCAACGTCATCAGCTCGGTCACCAGGTCGCTGGTCGTCGGCGACGCGGTGAACCGGAGGCCGTGGCTGATCGCGCGGGCATGCTGGCCAACCGCCTGGTTGCCGACGTTGCTCACCCCGCCGAACTGCTGGACGCCGTGGTTCGGTGAGTTGTCCGGCATCGGTCTTGCTCCTGTCACGTCGGTTTCCCGGCGGTGGGTTCGGGGGTGGCGAAGTGCGCGGTCGCGGTGGCCTCGCTGCCGATCGCCTGGTTGCCCACGTTGCTGATGCCGCCGGTCTGGATGACGCCCTGGTTGAGGATCGTCATCTGGCGGTTGCGGAACTCGGTGGTGTCCACGCCGCGCTCGTCGAGGAAGTCCAGCAGGGCGGCCAGCACGTGGCGTTCGATCAGCTTGAGGTGCTTCGCGGCGTCGGTCTTCTGGAAGTAGTTGTGGTAGTTGGCGTCCGTGGCCTCCTCGCGGACGCTGAAGCGGGCGCCGTAGCTGTAGCCGAGGTCCTGCAGTGCGATCGCCCGCTCCACGGTGCGGTGCCGTTGCCAGCGCCAGTGGAAGGTCGCGTCGCGCACCACGCGGAGGGGAGCGCGCGGCACCGCGCTGGACAGTCCGCTCGCCGCTCTGGCCAGCATGCGACCGATCGCGCCCGCGGTGAGCACCGGGCTGATCCGGTCCACGTCGTGGTACTGCTGCCACAACGGGCCCAGCACGGTGCGGTCGCACTGCAGGTAGAGAAGCCGGCCGTCGGTGGAGAAGTGCAGGAACGTGCTCGCGACCACCTCGCTGCCCCACGACGGGACCTGCGCGCACAGGTAGTGCCTCGCCGAGCCGTGGGGGCGCGCGGCGAGCCGGGCCAGGTCCTCGACCTGGAGTTGTTGATGTGGCGCCTGATCGCGCTCGGGCAGGAGGGCCGGGTGCATGGTGAGCGCGTTGCCGCTGACGAAGGCCCGCTCGGTGAGGAACAGTCCGGGCAGTTCGTCGGGCCCTGCGCCGATGCCCGCCAGCCGGTCGCGCACGTGGCCGACCAGTTCGACGGTGTCGAGCGGCACCACGTTCTCGGTGCCGGCATCGGAATCAGGTCGTAGCGACGGCAGGGCGAACGACCACGTCGACACCAGCGGGCCGTGGCCGGCGAACGGGGCGAAACCGTCGTAGACCGTCACGTTCCCGCGTTCGGCCTCGTCGACCGCCTCGAGCCGGTCCGCCAACCACGCCTGGCCTGCGGGCAGCGCGGGCGCGTCCTCCGGGCGGAACGCGGCGCGGGTGAGCTCGCTCAGCAGCGTCTGGCGGGTCCGCCACTCGTTCCACACCACCAGCGCGTACATGACCAGGCCGATCAGCACCGCGAGCCAGGGCAGGCCGACCAGCCAGTCGTCGACCGGGGGCTCCGGCCGCGAACGGCTCCGCGTCGCTTCCGGGGCGGTGCCGAGCGCGGACACGATCGACACGCTCACGAACACCAGGACGGCCAGCGCGACGAGCGCGAACACGGCGTCGCGCAACCTGCGGGACTCCGCGGCGCGCCGGGCGAGACCACCGGCGACGGGCAGGACCACCAGCAGCGCCAGGACCGTCCACAGTGGAGAGGCGACGAGGGCCAGTGCCGTCGCCGCGAGCAGGCACCAGTCCCGCACCTGGCGTTGCCGGATCCCGGCCAGCGCGTGCAACAGCACCGGGCGCAGTGAGAACCCGACCGACGGCGCCACCGCGTGCAGGTCCTCGGTTACCAGGGCTTCGGTCATCCGTTCGGCGAAGCCCTCGTCGGTCCTGGCCGCGACACACAGATATCGAGTCGTGTCGTCGGGGGAGAAAGCGGTCGGCCGGCTCATCGATGCTCCTTCACCACAACGACTTCGGTGCGTTGGTACGGCGTTCGCGGTTCACCGGTTTCCGGCGCTGCAAGGCGACGACGGCGCCGAGCACCGAGCCGAACAGGACGCCGAACATCGCCGACGAGCTGAGTTGGCTGAGGAAGAACTCCTCGGACTGGCCGGGAATGATGTAGGGAAGAGCGGCTCTCGTGTCGAGCAGAGCCACCCCCACCACACTGGAAGCCAGCCCGGCGGCCACCGCGCTGAGCGTCGTCAGTCCCACGGTGGCGACGAACAGACCAGCGCCTCCCGCAGCATCACTGACCCAGCGCGACACCCTGGACAGCCCGGCGACGGCCAGCAGCACGAACACCACCGTCCGCAGGTTCGCGAACCAGAACAGGAACGAGCCGGCGCGGTCGACGTCCACGTGCCAGCTCGGATAGGACAACACCACGTTGGCGAAGCGGAACGCGGATTCGGAGCCGGACAACGCGAGGGTGAGCTCCTCGTTCACCCACGGGTTGCCGACGAGCACGACGAAGCCGGCCAGCACGGCGACGCCAGGCGAGAACGCACGGCGTGAGTGAGGTTCCCCCTGTTCAGTCACACCGGCAAACCTAGATCCATTGCAGGTCGCGTGGCGACGGCCGATCGGCCTATGCGCGGGGAGAAGTCCCACAACGGCGCGCGAGGTCGAAATCCGCTGTCGTGCAAGGATTTCCCCGTGGACGTGGACTTGTTCGTGCCGGAGCTGATCAAGCGGAACTGGGCCTGGGTCGATCTCAACTCACCGTGCGGTGCCCTGCCGCGGTGGATCGATCGCGCGGGCGACCTGGTGACCGACGGGCCGATCGTCTGGTCCACGCCGGACGACGCGCCCTTCGGTGAGAGGGCCTACGAGGTTCCGCCGGGGACCTACCCGGTCTTCGTCGGCGTGGACGGTTACGACGAACCCGGCGGGACGCGGTACGACGTGCGCGTCGTGTTCATCGCGCTGGCCGGGCCCGAAGAACTCGCCACGGCCGAGTGGCGGCACGACCAGGCCGGCCTCATGACCATCGAGGGCTACACCTGTCTGGCCAGTCAGAAGGCCACCGGATTCCTCACGGCGGAGACCCTCGGCCGGCTCAGGGAAGAGGTGCTGTCGGCCGGGAGCGTTCACCGGAGGGGGCCTTGGCCCGACGAGGTCGTCGACCAGGAATCCGGGCTCAACGTGATGCTGTTCCCGGCCGACGACTGCGGCCTGGGCGTGTCGTGCGTCGAGCTCGTGGCCGGAGACGGGGAACTCGCCGGTCTGCTCCACTTCAGCTACGGCATCTGACGGCGTCCTCCCGCTCATCGAGGTTCCTTTCGCCCATTCCTCGTGGTTCCACGATGAGGCGTCGGGTTCCGCGCGTCATCCTCCTCTTCAAGAGGGCCGCGGGCCGTTGCCCGTGGCCCGTGCTGTGATGAAGTGATCTCCAGGGGTCCTGTCCACTTCAACGACGAAGTCGACTGGCCTGAGGTGTTCGGGGAACACATCTCCCGCCCAGCCTCGCCGATCCCCGCAACCCGCGGCGGTCGGCCTACGTCAAGACGACGGTGTTGATCGAGGGCGGGCTCAAGGAGATCGACGACCAGCTGTCCGGCCGCAACTCGCGCAGCCGCGACGAGCTCGCGGGCGCGCGGCTGACGCGCGAGATCGTGGTGCGGCGCGCCGGCGGGATCGCCGCCGGGCTGCCCGGCGCCACCCGTGTCGGCGAGGGCGCGTTCCGCGACCGCCATGCGCAGCCGGCTGGCCAGGTACTGGCGGTCCCGGTGTACGAGGAGGGCCTGCGGCTGCTGGACGTGCGGTTCCGTCCCGGCACCACCGCGCGGGGGCTCAGCCTGATGGCGTCCGCGCTGACGTCGGGTTTCGCCCAGCAGGTCGCCGGCGCCTCCGGTGACGCCGGAAGTCCACAAGGGACTTTTTCGCGGGACGGCAGGCGAACCGCGACGCGCGACTGCGTGCGACGTGTAGTCTCGGGGGTGACCGGGACTGCACTCGTCAGTTGTCCGGAACCCCCATGGCGCCGTGCGACAGCTCGCCGTGAGCACGCACAGGACGCGGAGAAAGTCGGAAACCATGCAGCCAGAGAACGGGCTCTTCAGCCACCCTGACGTCGACCTCCCGGACACGACGCCCGGTTCGTCGCCCGACGAGGAGCAGCGGTCCTACACCGGTCTGTTCCGCGAACCGGCCGGCGTGCCGCAGGACACCGCCGACACGATCTAAGTCTCAGACCGGGCCCTGCGTCACCGCGCGCGAGCGCCTCACGACCGCGCGCCGGCCGGTGTCTTGGAACGGTCCTTCTGCCCGGTCTCGGCCGCGTAGTGGGCGACGGCGATCGCTCCGGTGATCGCCAGGACGAATCCGGCGGCGGCCGCGGTCGTGTAGCCGTCGCGGACGCGGTCGTCGAGGTAGATCAGGCCGACGGCCGACGACAATGCCGTGTTGGTGGTGAACATGATCGCGGTGACCGAGGTCGCGCCGCCCTTCTGCAGCGCCATCGCGAACAGCACCGCCGCGGCGAGACCGTTGAGGGCGATCGCCCAGGCCGCCGGTTCCAGGACGAGCCGCCACACGGCGTCCGGGAAGTCGAGCGCCCGCGCCGAGATGCCGACGACGCTGTAGGAGACACCGGCGCCGAAGGCCAGCGCCACCGTCGCCCAGACGTGGTGGTGGCGCCGGGCGTAGAGGGCGATTCCCGCCACCGGTATCGCCATGCACACGAGGACCCAGCGCCACTGCGGTGGCAGGGACTGCGCCGGACCCGGTTCGGCGGACACGCCCAGCAGGATCAGCCCGGTCGCGCCGACGCCCAGCGCGGCCCATCCCGGTGTGCCGAGGCGGGAGCCCAGGAAGACGGAGATCGTGGCCGTCACGCCGACGCTGAACGCCAGCATCGACTGGACGAGGAACAGCGGCAGCCGGTGCAGCGCCATGGCCGCGAGCGCGAATCCCACCAGGTCCACGCCGAGACCGAGGAAGTAGAGCCACTGACGCCGGAGGGCGATGAGGTCGAGCGACGAGCCGCCGTACGCGCCGGCGCGCTGGACACCGGTGGACGCCAGGACCGAGCCACTGCCTGACGCCAGGGTCGCCAGCACAGCGAGGATGTATCCCAGTGCCATTCGTCCATTGTGGCATTCGGTTCTGCGGCGATCTCGCGCACGGGGTCCAGCCCCAGGTCAGGGGGTGCGGGATGTGGTCGCGCTCACCTCAGTGCCTCAGCGCAGCCCGGACCGGGGAGTCGGCTCCAGCCGGACCGTGGACTCGGGCCGGCCCACCAGCTCGGACACCGTGCCGGCCACGGCCGCGCACCGGGGATGGCTGTGGACGGACTCCAGGACGCGTGCGCGGTCCGCGTCGTCCTCGAAGCGCCGGATCCAGACGAACGAGTCGCCGGCCGCGGTGAAGGACCCGACGACCGTCATCCCCCTCTCCTGGTGCAGCGGGATGACGGTGTCGTCCATGTAGCGGGCCAGCTCCGCGCCGTGGCCGGGCGGGCGTGTTCCGTGCGGATCGTAGAACACGGGTGTGCCTCCCAGGCGGCGGTCAGGACGTGGATGCGATCCGGGAGGCCGCGAGCGCGTAGACGTCCGGCGACCCCTCCCACGGGCAGGTGCGCCGTACGGCCCAGCGGGTGATGAGCCAGTTGCCGTCGACCTTGCGCAGCGCCAGCTCCCAGGAGCCCCGCATCGTGCAGAAGTCGACGACGCCGGGAGCCGCGGGAACGTGGTGGTAGGCGATCACGTGCACCCGGCACTCGGCTGCGTCGCCCGCTAGCCGCACCTGCGGGTTCGAGGCGGCGTGGTGGGTGCTGCCGAAGCCTTCGAGGGTGCCGCGGGCCAGTTCGACCAGATCGGCGGCCGCCACGGTCGCCGGCGGCCTGCCGAAGTGGTGGGTCGACAGGTCCAGCAGCACCTCGCCGGCGAACAGCCGCCGCAGCGCGGTCCAGTCCCGGTCGTCCTGCGCGTGGGCGAGCCCGGCGACGACCTCGGCGATGGCCGTCCGATCGGTCAGTTCTTCGAGCGTGCTCACGCCCGCACCTCAGTTCCCGTGGTCGTGCGTCCGATCAGCGGAAGCACCAGACGGCTGGGACGGGACGGTCCCGGCACCCGACGTGGAGCGGTGGATGGAGCTCGTCCGCCCGTCCGCGCTTCTCACACCGGACGGGGACGGGCCGGTGGTGGGCCGGTTCGGTGGCCCGATCCTGCTTCCCGCCGGCGTCGAGACGCAGGGCTACCCCCTGGTCGCCACCATCGACTGCGCCGCGCTCCCGAGGGAGGCGACGGACCTTCCGCTGCCGTCCGACGGCAAGCTGCTGTTCTTCGGTTATCCGGAGGAGCACGGCATGGGCGAGCTGGTGTACGTGCCGGAAGGCGCGGCTGTCGAGGAACGACAGCTGGATCCTTCGTCCTATCCGGCCTGCAGCGAGGACTTCGCGGAGATCTGCGACGAGTTCCAGCAAGGCGAGATCCGCCTCACGCTCGACGTGTCCCTGCCCTTCGTCGGCCCGGTCGGCGCACCGCCACCCGTCTACCTCGTGCCGGTGCCGGGGCACCTCCACTCCGAGGCGCTGGCCGACGTGTGGACGGACCAGTGGGGCGGAGCGAGCGTGGTGCTGGGCGGGTACGGCACGGACTGCAACGGGAGTGCCGCGACCGAGTCGGCCGCCTACTTAGCGGCCGAGGACGAGCGGAAGGGGCGATGGCCCGGTGGTGGTACGCCGTCGTCCGACACGGCCGACTGGGTTTTGTTGCTGGAGTTCAACGTGCACAGGTCCGGCGGGGGTGCCGCGATCTTCTGGGCGATCCAGCGCGACGACCTGGTCGCACGACGCTTCGACCGCACCCAGGTCCTCGTGGACTGGAATCCCTGACCGGGTCAGTCCGGGACGCCGGTGATGGTCAGGGTCAGTTCCGCGTCGGTGACCGTCACGACGGCGTGCTGCCCGCCGCTCAGCTCGCCCGCGAGCAGGGCACGGGACAGCCGCCGGTCGAGCTCCCTGCCGATGGTGCGCCGCAACGGCCGTGCGCCGTACTCGGGCACGTGGCCGCGGGCGGCGAGCCAGTCGACGGCCTGCTCGTCCACGTCCAGCGTGATGTTCTGCTCGCGCAGCCGTTGCCGGGTGGGTTCGAGCAGCAGCGAGGTGATCCGCCGCAACTGAACGGCGTCCAGCCCGCGGAACAGGATGATCTCGTCGAGGCGGTTGAGGAACTCCGGTCGGAAGCTGCGGCGGACCGCCGCCATCAACGATTCCCTCAGCTGCTCGGCCGCAACACCCGTGCCGGCTGCGGCGAGGAGCTGGCCGGCACCGATGTTGCTGGTCATGATGATCACGGTGTTGGAGAAGTCGGCGGTGCGTCCCCCGGCGTCGGTGAGCCTGCCCGTGTCGAGCACCTGCAGCAGGGTGTTGAAGACGTCGGGGTGCGCCTTCTCGATCTCGTCCAGCAGCAGGACCGAGTACGGGGCGCGCCGGACCGCGCCGGTGAGCTGACCGGCCTCCTCGTGGCCGGCGTACCCCGGTGGCACGCCGATCAGCCGCGCGACCGCGTGCGCTTGCGAGAACTCGCTCATGTCGAACCGGATCAGCCGGTCCTCCGAGCCGAAGAGCGCTTCGGCCAGCGCTCGCGCGACCTCGGTCTTGCCGACGCCGGTCGGGCCGAGGAACAGGAAGGAGCCGACGGGCCGGTCCGGGTGCTTGAGGCCCGCGCGGCCCTGGCGCACCGCGTCGGCGACCGCCTCGACCGCCTCGTCCTGCCCGACGATCCGCTGGTGCAGCTGGTCTTCCAGGTGCAGCAACCGGTGTCGTTCCGCCTCGGTGAGCTGGGCGACGGGGATGCCCGTGCTGCGGGACACGACCTCGGCGACGTCGTTCGCCGAGACCTGGGGCGCGTCGGCCAGTGCGGCGCGGGCGGCCTCCAGTCCGGCGACAGCACGGTCGAGCTCTCCGGCGAGGAACGCCGCGTCCTCGCCCTGTGCGGCGTCCTTCTCCCGTTCCAGCCGCCGCACCCGCTGTTCGAGCCGCACCGGGTCCGGCGGTAGCGCGGACTTCTCCCGCAGCCGGACCCGCGCACCCGCGCGGTCCACCAGGTCCACGGCCTTGTCCGGCAGGAACCGGTCGGTGACGTAGCGGGCCGACAGTTCCACGGCGGACACGAGTGCCTCGTCCGAGATCCGCACGCCGTGGTGCATCTCGTAGCGGGCGCGCAGCCCGCGGAGGATGGCGATCGCCTCGGCGACCGACGGTTCGGCGACCGCGATCGGCTGGAACCGCCGCTCCAGGGCGGCGTCCCTCGCGATGTACCGCCGGTAGTCCTCGGCCGTGGTGGCCCCGATGACCTGCACCCGTCCGGACGTGAGCACGGGCTTGAGGATGGTCGCGGCGTCCATCGGCGCGCCTTCCGCACTGCCCGCGCCCACCACGACGTGCAGCTCGTCGATGAACAGGACCACCATCCGGTCCGCCGCGGTCACCTCCTCGATGACGCCTTCGAGCCGTTCCTCGAACTCGCCGCGGTACTTCGCCCCGGCGACCATGCCCGCGAGGTTCAGCGAGATCAGCCGCCTGCCGCTCAGCGTGGCGGGCACCTCGCCGCTCGCGATCCGTGCCGCGATGCCCTCGACGACGGCGGTCTTGCCCACGCCGGGATCCCCGATCAGGACGGGGTTGTTCTTGGTGCGCCGCGACAACACCTCGAGCACCTCGTCGATCACGTCCTCCCGGCCGATCACCGGGTCCAGCAGGCCGTCCCGCGCCGCGGCGGTGAGGTCGCGCCCGAAGCGGTCGGTGCGCCGCGTCGCGGACTGCGGCTCCACCAGCCCGCCGAAGAGCTTTCCGACCAGGTCCTCGAACGAGCGGGACCCGAAGCCGAACACCCAGTCGTCTGCCATCTGCCGCCGTTTCCGCTCGGTCGAGGAGCCTGCGCCTCCGATTCTCCGCCTCCTGGGCGAGGAACACAGGCCAGGCAGGAATCGGAACCGGCGAGTTCTGGTGGTGCCAGAGCTAGTTGTCTAGGGTGTCCGCCATGGTGCGACCACGGCGGGTGACGGCGCCCGTCGCCGGGCTGTCAGTGCTGCTCGTGTTGTCGATCGCCGCCTGGATCGGCGGCGACGTCGTCCTCGACCGGCTCAACGCGACCCGCTGCACGGATCCGGCGACGGTTCTCGTCACCGCGGCGCCCGCGGTCGCGCCGGCCCTGAGCGAGGTCGCGGACGAACTCGGCGCGTCGGAGGACGACTGCTACCGCGTCGAGGTCAAGGCCGAGCCCGCCCGCGAGACGATGACCCGGCTCGTCGCCGGGGAGGCGTCGCCCTCGGTCTGGGTGCCCGAGTCGACGACGTGGTTGCGTCAGGCGCGGGACTCCGGTGCGTGGCGGGTGCCCGAGGCGGGCACCTCCGTCGCGCTGTCGCCGGTCGTGCTCGCCGTCAAGGAGTCCCTGAAGGCCAAGAACTGGCGGGAGCTGATCGGGCCCGGTGCCACCGCGGTCGCCGGCATCGCCGATCCGGCCAAGGACCCGGCCAGCCTGTCGGCGTTGCTGGCGCTGCGCGGGTTCGCGTCGGCGGAGAAGGATCCCGCGGCGGCGACGGTCGCCGCCATCAGGCCCGTGTCCGGTGACTACTCCGAACGGGCCGAGGACCTCTTCGCCCGGCCGCTGGACGTGTTCCCCACCTCCGAACAGGCCCTGGAGCGGCACAACTCCACGCCCGGCGCGACCCGGCTGACGGCGGTCGCCGCGGAGAACCCGTTGCCACCGCTGGACTTCCCGTACGTCGTGCTGCCCGACGCGAACGAGGCGCAGCGGGCGGGGGCGGAGAAGTTCCTGGCACGCCTGCGGTCCGCGGCCGACCTCGGCAGGTTCGGCCTGCGCGCGCCCGACGACCAGGCCGCCGGCCTGGACCAGGGTTTCGTGGACGAGACGTTGCGCCTGTGGAGCGGGCTCACGCTGACCGCGCGGGTGCTGGGCGTCCTGGACGTGTCGGGCTCGATGAACCAGATCGTGCCCAGAACGGGAACGACGCGGATGACGCTGGCCGTCGGCGCGGCCGAACGCGGCCTGGGCATGTTCAAGCCCGGCACGCAGATCGGCCTGTGGAAGTTCTCCACCAGGCTGGACGGCGACAAGGACTACAAGGAGATCATCCCCTTCGCGTCGGTCAAGGAGCACCTCGCGAGCGGCCAGGCCGTCGCCGCGGTCCGGGCGACCAGAGCGACCGCGAACGGCGCCACGGGTCTCTACGACACCACCCTGGCCGCCTACCGGGAGGCGCGGAAGAACTGGGAGCTCGGCCGCATCAACATCGTCGCGATCATGACCGACGGTCGCAACGAGGACCCCGACTCGATCGGTCAGCGGGAGCTGCTGGACGAACTGGCCAAGCTGCAGGACAAGCGCAGGCCGTTGCCCGTCATCGCGATCGGCATGGGCCCGGACGTGGACGTCGGCGAACTGAGGGCGATCGCCGAAGCGACCGGCGGCGGGGCCTTCACCACCGTCGACCCCGCCGGCATCAGCGACATCTTCGCGCAGGCTCTGAGCACGATGCTCTGCCAGCCGCCCGCCTGCCGTCCCCGGTAGCGGACAGGCCTCAGTACGGGTCGTACGGGCTGTCGTGGCCGAACAGCCGCGCGACCGGCCGCAGCCGCAGGCGGAGCAGGACCTTGATCCCCACGTTGCGGAGGAACCAGGGCATCTCGGCGAGCACGCGCCTGCGATCGGCCCAGCTCGGTTGCGTCAAACGGAAGCGCGCGAGGGAGCCCGCCCGGTCCACGTACACGTACCGCTTGCCGCACAGCACCTTCGCGATGATGCCGCAGGTGACTCCGATGGACGAGAACGCGTCGTGGACCAGGATCTCGCCGTCGGGAACGAGGTTCTCCGACCACAGCATGTCGTCGGTGTAGGTCCAGTAGTCGTGCTTGCCGTCGATGTACAGCAGGTCGATGCGTTCGTCCCACTCCCGGCGCAGCGTGGTGCTGTACTCGGCTTCGAGCCGCACGACGTCGGTCAGGCCCGCGCGGGCGAGGTTCTTCTCGAACCGCGTGCGGGTGGGCGTGCCGCCGAACAGCCTGCCCTCGACGAACGGGTCGACGGCGACGACCGTGGCCCCGACGGAGCGCGCCGCTATCCCCAGCACGGTGGTCGATCGGCCCTGGTGACTGCCGATCTCGACGATCCGCGCGCCGGGACCGAGCCGCAGGGCGGCTCTCCACAACATCGTCGCCTGGTCGGCCGTCAGCCACCCCGGGACCTGGTCGCCCAGTTCCCACGCCTGTTCGAACGTGATCGGAGAAGTCATCGCCACCTGCCTGAGCACCGGCCCCAGAACGGTCGTGGTGGCCCAAGATAGCGACAGTCGCCCGCGAGCACTACCCGGTGGTAACTTCCTGCGCCATCAAGAGCCTGAAGATCGCACATCGGAACCCGACGACGTGGGTGCTCCTCGCACTCACGGTGCTGTCGTTCGCGCAACGGTTCGGAACGGCCACGTTCGACACCAAGCTCGACCTGGCCGTCAACCCTGCCGGGTTCCTGGGCAGAGCGCTGCACCTGTGGAATCCCGCCGCCACGGCCGGTGAGTTGCAGAACCAGGCCTACGGCTACTTCTTCCCGATGGGGCCGTTCTTCGCGGCCGGCCAGGTCCTGGGCATACCCGCGTGGGTCACCCAACGGCTTTGGTGCGCGCTGCTGCTCTGCCTCGCGTTCTACGGGGTGCTGAGGCTGGCCCGCGCGCTCGGCATCGGCCATGAGCCGACGAGGTACGCCGGTGCGCTGGCCTACGCGCTGGCCCCTCGGGTGCTGACCGAGATCGGGCCGCTGTCCGCGGAGATGCTGCCCGCCGTCATGCTGCCGTGGGTGCTGCTGCCGCTGGTGCTGGCCGACCGGATCGGGTCGCCGCGCCGTGCCGCGGCCCTGTCGGCGCTCGCGGTGCTCGGGATGGGCGGCGTCAACGGCGCGATGGTCGTGATGGCGCTGGTCCTCCCGGGGATCTGGCTGCTGACGCGCACGTGGAACCGCGCGCACGTGAAGCTGCTGCTGTGGTGGTCCGGCTGCGTCCTCGCGGTCTCGCTGTGGTGGATCTTCCCGCTGCTGCTGCTCGGGCGGTACAGCCTGCCGTTCCTCGACTACATCGAGTCGGCGGCGAACACCACCGCGCCCATGTCGTTGTTCCAGGTGCTGCGCGGCACGAACCAGTGGGTCGCGTACGTGCTGCAGGGCGAACCGTGGTGGCCCAACGGGTTCATCCTGGTCGACAACCCCGCGCTGATGGCCGGCACCGCCCTGGTGGCGCTCATCGGCGTCGTCGGACTGGCCCGGCTGGGGCTGCCGGAACGCCGTTTCCTGGTGCTCGGCACGCTGGCGGGGCTGACGCTGCTGACCGTCGGGTACGTCGGATCGCTCGACTCGCCGCTCGCCGAGGTGGTGCGCGGACTCCTGGACGGGCCGCTCGCACCCCTGCGCAACGTGCACAAGTTCGAGCCGGTCGTGCGGCTGTGCCTGGTCCTCGGCTTCGTCCACGGGCTGCACCTGTCCCGGCCGACCGGGTTGCGTGCCGCTCCCGAGCACTGGCGGCGAAGGGTCCGCACCGGGGTCGCGCTCCTGCTGATCGTGGTCGTCTCGGCACCCGCGTGGCTGCTGACCCTGCGGCCCGGCCAGGGGTGGTCGGACGTGCCGGCCCACTGGCGCGAGGCGGCGGGATGGCTCGCGGAACAGGACGGCAGGGCGAGGACGTTGTTGTTGCCCGCCACCGGGTTCGGCCAGTACACCTGGGGCAGGACCGTGGACGAGCCGATGCAGGCGCTCGCGCAGGCCCCGTGGGCGGTGCGCAACCAGGTACCGCTCGGGTCCGAGGGCAACACCCGCTACATGGACGCCGTCTACGACTCGCTCTCGGACGGGCGCGGCTCGGCGGGACTGGCGGACTTCCTCGCGCGCGGAGGATATCGGTTCCTGTTGCTGCGCAACGACATCGCGCGCGAACCGACGGGCTCGCCACCGCTCACCGTGCTGCGCCAGGCGCTCCAGGGATCACCCGGCATCGAGCGCGTCGCCCAGTTCGGGCCCGAGGTGAGGATGAGCGACCAGCGGCTCGTCAGCTCGGTGGACGCCGACGCGACCGGCAACGCGCTGGAGGTCTTCGAGGTGAAGCGGACCGTCCCGGTCGTCACCGCCGTCGCCGACGCGGACGTGCCGACGGTGAGCGGGGGACCGGAGTCGTTGCTGCCGTTGCTGTCCCAGGGACTCGTCGAGGCGGACCAGCCCGTCGTCCTCGCGGGCGACGCCGGGGGGCGGACCGGGCAGCTGCTCGTCACCGACGGCCTCAGGCGCAAGGAGCGCAACGTCGGCAGGGTGTCCGACAACCTCAGCCAGACGATGTCCGCGGACGAGGCGTCGAGACAGGGACGCGTCGCGCTGGACGTGTCCCCGTTCCAGGACCCCCGGCACCAGACCGTCGCCGAGTACCGCGGCATCCGGGCCGTGCGGGCCTCCACGTCGACCGCGTACGCCGACTCGGCGGGGGCGATCGACCCGGCGAACTCGCCGTTCGCGGCGGTGGACGGCGACGGCGGGTCCGCGTGGCACTCGTCGAGCTTCACCGGGCCCGCCGGGCAGTGGCTGGAGATCGACCTCGACACCCCGCGCTCGGTCGGCGAGGTGACTCTCGACCTGGTCGACGACCTGCGGGTGGGCTGGGCGGTCACGCGGATCAGGCTCACCACGGACGCGGGGGAGAGCGAGCACGACGTCCCGTCCGGCGGCGGCCGGCACGCCTACCCCGTCCGCCCCGGTCTCACCGGCAGCGTGCGCGTCACGGTCCTCGGTGTCGCCGCCGACAGGCAGGACGGCAACGTCGGCGTCAAGGAGCTGAGCGTGCCGGACATGACGGCGCAGCGGGCGCTGCGCGTGCCCCGCGACCAGGACGCGGCCAGGCCCGGCTTCTCGTTCACGCGGGGCAGCCAGTCACGTCCGGCCTGCTACCGCACCGACGGCACGGTGCGGTGCGACTCGTCGCTGTCCCGGTTCGGCGAGGAGGTCAACGGGCTCACGCGGCTGTTCCGCACCTCGGCCGACGGCAAGTTCGCGGTGAACGCCACCGTCGTGCCGTCGGCCGGCGCGAAGAACCCGGTGACGCCGGAGGGCCTGACGATCACGGGCACGACCTCGCTCGCGGGCGACGTCGCGGCGAGCCCGCTGTCCGCTGTGGACGGTGATCCGGGCACGTCCTGGGTGCCGGACGTGACGGACCTGCGGCCCACGCTGACGCTGGCCTGGAAGGGAAAGCGCACTCTCTCGGAGTTCCGGATCGAGAGCGTGCGAGGTGCCAGGACACCGGTCGAGCTGGAGGTGCGCACAGACGCGGGCACCGAGGTGGTGCGCGTCGGTTCGGACGGCTTCGTCGCGATCAGACCGGCGGACACCGAGAAGCTCGAACTGGTCGTGCGCGAGTCGGGCGGCGTGGGGCCGGCCGAGATCGGTGAGCTCCGGGTGCCCGCGCTCGACGGCGTGCTGAAACCGGTGCCCGCGACGACGCCGTTCACCGTGCCGTGCGGCAAGGGTCCCGTCATCGACGTCGACGGGAAGAAGATCAACAGTTCGGTGTCCGGGGTGCTCGGTGACGTCACGGCCCACCGCCCGCTGAAGGCGGTGCTGTGCGACGACGACCTGGCGACCGCCCTGGAGCTGCCGGCCGGCGACCACGTGCTGACCACGTCGCGGTCCGACTCGTTCGTGGTGCAGGACGTCTCCGTGACCCACGTCGAACTCCCGAAACCCGGTGCGACACACCGGGAAGTCACCATCGGCACCTGGGACGCCACCGAACGGGAGGTCACCGTCGCGCCGGGGGCCAAGGCGTTGCTCGTGGTGTCCGAGAACGTCAACGACGGCTGGACGGCGACCCTGAACGGGCAGGTGCTGGAGAAGGTCCGGGTCGACGGCTGGCAGCAGGCGTACGTCCTGCCCGAGGGCGATGGCGGCGTGGTCGCGCTGGAGTTCGGCCCGGATACCCGATACCGGACGGGCCTGCTGGCCGGCGCCCTGGGAGTGCTCGCGGTGCTCCTGCTCGCCGTGGTCCCCGTGCGGCGGCGGGTGGCGTTCGTGGCACCGTCGGGCAGTCGCTGGCTGATGGTCGCGATGCTCGTGCTGCTGGCCGTGCTCGGCGGCATGCTGCCGATCGTGGCGGTGATCGCGTGCCTGCTGGCGCGGGAGTTCTGGCCGGCGGCGCCGAAGGTGATCGCGGTGAGCGGGGTCGCGCTGGGATCGGGTGCCGCGGTGCTCGGCCGGATCCTCGGCCACGGCCAGGAGTGGGCCTACGTCCCGCTGGCCCAGGCGGCCTTGCTGGTGGCGGTCTCGGCGGTGGTCGCGGCCGCGTTCGGCCCGTTCGGGAAGCGCCCTGATCCCCCAGCGCCCGATTCCTCAGCACCCGATCCCGCAGCGCCCGATCCCGCAGCACCCGGCCCCGTCGTGCCGTGATCAGGCCCGCTTCGTGCCGCGGGCCTCGATGACGGTGCCCGCGATCACCAGTCCCGCCGTCGCGAGCAGCGCGCCGGTGACGACCTGACCGACGGAGTCGTTGAGCCACAGGGTGATCAGCGCGACCTCGGCGGCCACCGCGATCCACACCGCGACGGTGGACCGCCGGTCGCCGCTCGCGATCCGGGAGAACAGCAGCAGCTGCACCAGCGCCAGGCAGGAACCCATGAGAGCGAACTGCCACAACGGAATCGCGTCGCCGTGGTAGTTCGAGCCACCGATCAACGACACGCCCAGCGGCCCGAACAGCGCGCAGCCCGCGATTACGAACACGTCCAGGCCAGCACACACCGCCAGTGCCTTCGGCAGCATGCGGCGGCGGTCGTCCGCGTCGGCCATGCGGGGCAGTACGAGCACGCCCACCGCCTGCGGCAGCCAGTACGCGATCTTCGTGACGACCGCTCCCACGGCGTAGCCGCCCGCTTGGGCGGCGAGCTGGTGCCGGGCCAGCACGAGGTCGAGGTTCACCAGCAGCACCAGCGCCAGCATGGCCTGGGACGCGTGCATCACCTCGGCCCCGCCCGCGGGCCGCGCCGGACGCGGACCGCCGCACAGCCGCCACCCGGTCAGCACGACCAGGAACGAGCCGATGGCCGTCCCCGCCAGCACCGAGGTCGACGAGGGCGACAGCCACAGCCCGATCACCCCGCCGCCCACCTTGCCGAGCCCTTCCAGCGACACCAGCAACGCCAGCGCGCCGAACCGGTGCGTTCCCTGCAGAAGTCCGTGCAGGACACCGAGAACCGTCAGCGGGGCCAGGGACAGCGCCAGCCACACGACCGGCCACGGACCGTCGAGGTGCAGCAGACCGGCGAGCAGCGGCACGAGGGCCAGTGTCAGCACGGTCATGCCCGCGCTCACGCTCAGACCCAGTCCGAACAGGGGGCGCGGGCCGAGGCTCGTCACCCGCAGGGCGGCGACGGTCTGCAGGCTCATCGCCGGCACCACGCCGATGACCACGAGCGCGAGCAGCGCGCTGAGCTCGCCGAAGATCGCGGGTGCCAGAGCCCGTGCGGCCGCGATGGTCAGCACGTAGCTCGCGGCGTTGGCGCCCAGCAGCGCGCCCGTGATCAGCAGGGCGTCCAGGCGGGTGGTGGTGGTCGTCGCCGGAGCGGACACGCGGGATCCTTCCGGTCTGCCGCGGTAGGGCCTACCCGCGAGTACTACTGGCCGGTAGTTTCGGCGACTGTAGCCCCGGCGCGACCGGAGAGGGAGCAAGTGCGGCCGAACGGACTGAAGCTCTACGCCACGTGCGGGATGCTGGCTCTGGCAGCGCTCGCACCCGTGCTGTGGCCGGGCTACGTCCTGGTCTACGACATGGTGTTCACGCCGGAGCAGCCGCTGAACGCGGCGGCGTTCGGGCTCGGGGACGCGTTGCCGCGGGCGGTTCCCGTCGACGCCGTGGTGGCACTGGCGACCCAGGTGGTCCCCGGTCAGCTGGTGCAGAAGCTCGCGTTGCTCGCGATCGTCTTCGCCGGTGCCCTGGGCGCCGGGCTGCTGGTGCCGACGGACAAGACCGGCGTGCGGATCGTCGCCGCGGTGGCGTATTCGTGGAACGCCTACGTCGCCGAACGGCTCTTCATCGGCCACTGGACGCTGCTGCTGGGCTACGCGGCGCTGCCGTGGGTCGCGATGGCCGGGCTCAAGATGCGCGACGGTGAACCGCACGCGTGGACCCGGCTCGTGCTCGCGAGCCTGCCCGCCGTGCTCTCGGCACCGGGCGGTGTTCTCGCACTGGGCACGGCGCTGGCGACCGCAGGAGGTCGCAAGGCGTGGCAGGTCCTGGCGATCGGTGTCGTCCTGAACGCGCCGTGGTGGGTGCCCTCGCTGCTGCACGACGGACTGTCCGACCCCGCCGGCGTCGAGGCGTTCAGCGCGCGCGGGGAGAACTGGGGCGGGCCGGTGCTCAGCGTGCTGGGGCTGGGCGGGATCTGGAACGCCGAGGTAGTTCCGGTGAGCCGGACCAACCCGGTGCTTCCCGTGCTCACCGTGCTGCTCCTGGGGGCGGCGCTCTTCGGTCTGCGGGCGCTGTCGAAACGCCTGCCCGTGTGGCCGCTGGCGGGCCTGGGCGTGCTCGGTGCGGTGCTGGCTCTCCTCGCCGTGCTGCCGGGTGGCGTGGCGCTGCTGGAGACGTTGATCGAGCACGTGCCCGGTGCCGGGTTGTTGCGCGACAGCCAGAAGTGGGTGGCGTGGCTCGCGCTCCCGTTCGCGATCGGGCTCGCGGTCGCCGTGGAACGGCTGCGCGCGCGGCTGCTCGTGGCCGTGCTGCTGCTCGGGCTGCTGCCGGACCTCGCCTGGGGCGGGTTCGGGCGCCTCGAACCGGTCGGCTACCCGGCGGACTGGGCCGCGGTGCGGGAGGAGCTCGTGGAGCAGCCCGGTGACGTGGCGGTGTACCCGCTGTCGGCGTTCCGCAGGTTCGACTGGAACGACCGGCGCACCCAGCTCGACCCCGCGCCGCGCTACCTGCCCGGCACCACCGTCGTGGACGACTCGCTGCCGGTCGGCGGCAAGGTCGTGGCGGGGGAGGACCCGAGGGCGGCACGGCTGCGCGCCGGCGACCTGAGCGGCATCGGCTGGGTGCTGGTCGAGCACGGGACGCCGGGCCGGGTGGACGAGAACCTGCTGGCGCGGCTGGAGAAGGTCCACGACGGGCCCGACCTGGCGCTCTACCGGGTCCCCGGAGCAGTGCCCGCTGAACCGAACGGCCCACCCGTTGCGCCCGTTGTGCTCGCCTGGGTCGCGGCTGGGTCACTGATCGGTACGAGCCTGTTGTGGAGACGGTTACCGGTCGGTAGATTCGCGGCACCCCGACTTGAGGAGTAAGACGTGGAACTGGTTTCGGTGCTGGTCGCGATCGTCGCCGGGGCCGCGCTCGCTGGAGGGGTCGGCGTGATCGTCGTCGAGCAGAACAACCCCGACAAGGTCGTCGAGCAGCGGATCGAGCAGGGTCAGAAGGCCGTGGAGCCCGAGGTCCTCGACTACGGCTCCCGCTGACCGGGTGACGGTGGCCTTCTCCGGGGACCCGGCGGCCTCCTGGAGCATCCTGCTCGAGGCGAGCCTGCGCGAGGCGCCGGACCCCTCGGTGGTGGCCGCGCGGATGTCCCGCGCCTGCGCGGAGTTCCCGCACCTCGGCCCCGCCGCGGTCGTGCTGCGTCCGTCCGACTGGGACGGTGCGCGGACCGAGTTCGCCGACGGTCACTACCGCACGGGCGATCCGCTGGTCCGGGTCGCGCTCGCCGGCGACTCGCTGATGATCGCCGCCCACCACGGTGCGGTCGACGGCCTCGGCCTGCTGGCCTTGCTGGGCATCGCCCTCGGTGAGTCCGTGGGCAGCTCGGCGACCGGTGTGGCGTTGCGCAGCCCCGACCGGCCCTACCTCCTGAACGCCCTCGACCGCGTGCGCGAAGCCGTGTGGGCGCCCCCTGTGCGCATCCAGCCTTCGTTGCGCGGCAACGAGTCCGGTGACCACCTGGTGTCCCGCGCGCTGCCCGCCCTGAAGCTCGGCAGCGCCAGGCTCACCTCCGCCGCGCTGGACGCGACGAGGCAGTGGAACGCCGCCCGTGGTGCCGCGCACGGCCGCGTCGTCGCCGCGATAGGCGCTTCCTGGCGCGGTGGAGCGGATCCCCGTCCCGAGGCCGACAGCGCGCTGCTCAGACTGCGCCTGCCGGCCGGGGCGACCGAGGACGACGTGCGTGCGCTGCTGACGGCGGCCGCGCCGGAAGCGGGCTTCCCCAGCGCGCACAACCTGGTGGCGCAGTGGGGGATGCGGCTGCTGGCGTCCCGGCTCGGCAGCACCTTCCTGGTGTCGAACCTCGGTGTCGTCAAGGGGAACGTCAGCGCCCTGCGCTTCTTCCCCGCGGCGAGCGGCCGGTCGGGCGTCGCGTTCGGCGTGGTGACGACAGGGGAGGTGACCACGGCCACGGTGCGCGTGCGGCGCAGGAACTTCGACGCGGCCGCCGCCGCGGAGCTGCTCGACCTGCTGTGCGACGCGGTGCTCACCGGCCACGAGGCGCGGAGGTGAATGATGTGGTTCCGCGAACGGCGCAAGGTCAGGGCCCGGAGAATGCGTCTCTCGGAGGTAGCGGACAACGTCGGCGCGAGGTCCGGAGTGGTGCTCGGGGAGAGACGCACCGGCGGGGCCGGAATCGGGAGCTCGCCGGTCAGCCTGGTGATCCTCACGCTCCGCCCTGGCGTCGAGGACGAGGTGGCCCGGGCGCAGATCGATGCCGCCGTCGCCGTGGGATATGTCCGGCCGCCGACACCTCCCTGCGGGAAGGGGCAGAGCTGCTCCTTCTACGGCCAGCCCGACCTGCCCATGCTGACCATCGAGACCTTTTCACCAGGCGAGCGGTTTTCCTTCTTCCAGCCGGTTCCCGACGGGCACACCGGCGTCATCGTCAGCCTGAGTTAGCACGCGTCTGCTCGGCGCCGGTCGGGCGTCGCGTTCGGCGTGGCGACGACAGGGGAGGTCACCACGCCGACGGTGCGCTTACGGCGCAAGGCCGCCGCCGCCGGACTACTCGACCTGCTGTGCGACGCGGTGCTCGCCGGCCACGAGGCGCGGCGGTAGCCGCAGGGCGCTGTGCAGGGCGCTCTCGAACGCGCCGAGGCTCTCCTCCCAGCTGAACTGCTGGGCGCGTTCCCTGCCCGCCGCTCCCATCGCCTTGCGCAGCGGCTGGTCCCGCAGCAGCGTCTCCGTGTGCCGGGCGAAGTCGTCGAAGTCCTCGGCGAGCAGACCCGTGCGGTGCTCCACGATCGCCTCGGCCACGCCGCCCGCCGAGCGGTAGGCGACGGTGGGCACGCCGTGGCTCGCGGCCTCCATGATCACGATGCCCCAGCCCTCCTTGACCGACGGGCACACGTGCACCCACGCCCCGGCGAGGATCTCGTGCTTGGCCTGCTCGTCGACCCAGCCGTGGATGACGACGCTGTCCTCGACGCCGCGGTCGATCGCGTGCTGCCGCAGCACGTCCTTCCACGGGCCCTCGCCGACGAGTTCCAGCCGCAGGTCCGGCCACTGTGGACGGAGCCGCGCGACCAGGTCGATCGCGTGCTCGAGCCGCTTGTGCGGGACCAGGCGGGACACCGCGACGAGGACGGGGGCCTCGGTGCGCCGCGCGGTGACGGCGGGAGGCGCGTCCAGCCCGTTCGGCACGACCACCGTGCGGCGCAGCTCGACACCGAGCAGGCCCAGTTCGTCCCGCGTCACGTTGGAGACCGTGATGTAGCGGCACTTGCGGTACAGCCTCGGCGCCAGCCACGACTCGATCCACCAGCCGATCCGGCCGAAGACCGGGCCCAGCGCGCTGTGCCACTGCTCGCGGTGCACGTGGTGCACCAGCACCAGCACGGGGCAGCGCGCGACGAGGCGGCTGAAGAAGGGCATGCCGTTCTGCACGTCCACGATGACGTCCGCGTCGGAGCGCAGGATCGCCAGGAGGGCGTACAGGTAGACCGTGAACTTGTTGCCGCGCCTGCGGAAGCGGACGCCCGCCACCCAGCCGCCGGACGGGGCGCGGTCGTGGCCCGCGCACTGGATCGAGACCCGGTGGCCGAGCCGGACGAGGCCCTCGGCGATGCGCTCGACGTACCGTTCGGAACCACCGCCCTCGGGGTGTCTGGTGTCGCGCCAATTCACCAGCAGAATGCTCGGCCGGTAATCAGGACCACGCGACATCTGCCTCTCCCGATGCTAGGTTACTGCCAGGTAGCCATGGTAGACGGAATACGGGAGATGGCAATGGTCGAGATCGGTTCAGTTTCGGCCCCGGAAAAGTTGCGCAAGCCAACTTTCCGCCGTTCTGTTCGGCTTTTTCGAGCATTCCTGAAAGAGCAGACCGACCCCGACCACTTCTACCGGATCCTGGCGGACGACTCGGTCGCCCAGGTGTCGTCGTACGTGTCCCTGAGCGGTGCCGTCGTGCTCGACGTGGGCGGTGGTCCCGGCTACTTCGCCGAGGCGTTCCGCGGCGCCGGCGCCCGGTACGTGGGGCTGGACCCGGACGTCGGCGAGTTGTCCGCCCGCGGTGAACCCGACCCCGGCATGATCCGCGCGAGCGGCACGGCGCTGCCGTTCCGCGACGCCTCGGTGGACGTCTGCTACTCGTCCAACGTGCTGGAGCACGTCGACGACCCGTGGCTGATGCTGGCCGAGATGGTGCGTGTGACCAGGCCCGGAGGCACTGTCTTCATGTCCTACACGCCGTGGTACTCACCGTGGGGCGGCCACGAGACCGCGCCGTGGCACTTCCTCGGCGGGCACTACGCGCGCCGCCGTTACGAGCACCGCAACGGCAAGCCGCCGAAGAACTCGTTCGGCACGTCGCTGTTCCCGGTGAGCGTCGGGGCGGTCCAGCGGTGGGCTCACCGCCAGACCGTCGCCGACGTGGTCGAGACGTTCCCCCGGTACCACCCGTGGTGGGCGAAGTGGATCACCCGTGTCCCGGGGGTCCGGGAGATCGCCTCGTGGAACTTCGTGATCGTGCTCAGGCGACGTGCCTAGGCGACGTGCCTGGGTCGTCGTCCGAGCACACCGAGAAGAATTCCGGCGAGCAGCATCACCAGGCCGGCGGAAAGCAGGACGACCGGTCCGGTGCTGCTGATCAGAGTCAATTTGTCACGTGCCTCTGAGGCGCGTTCAATCGATTCTCTGACGGTTTTCTCGTTGAAGGTCAGGGTGGCGTCGAGCAGCACCGTACCTTCTTTTCCGTCGGGCCCGAACAACGCTTGCCGCTGCTGTTCCGAACCCTTGACGATGATGCCGCTGACCGGCTCGACCCACATGGTGCGGGTGTTCTCGTAGCGGCGCTCCGCCTTGACCGACGCCTCGGTGCTGTTCACCAGGTTGCCCGGCACGTCCTGGTCGCGGAACTTGGTCGACGGGATCTTCTGGACGAACTTGTAGACCTCGAGCCCGCCGACCTCGTCCGTGCCCTCGTACCGCGCGGTCGTCGCCTTGCGCAGGGTGGTGTCGAAGTACTCGTAGTCCTGGGGCTGGGTGTCGAACGGGAACTTGTAGTTGAGGCCCTCCTGGTGCACCGCCTTATCGGCCGCGGTGGGGTCGCCCTCGGCGTCGGTCACGTACTGCTGGGTGCACTGGAGTGCCATGTTCGTCCGGCGGTCGAGGCACACCCGGTGCTTCACCGCGGAGACGAGCTGGTTCTCGGAGTCGGTGACGACCAGACCCTGGTCCCACACCATCACGTCACCGTCGACCTTGGCCTCCGGCCTGGTCAGGTTGCTCTCGACCTTGCGGGTGGCCGTCAGTCGCGCGTCCTTGACGACGAGTTCCTTGGGGTAGAAGACCTTCGCCGCGCCTTCCGCGACGGATTCCGTCTTCTGGTCGAGCGGCACGACAGCGAGCTCGGGGTACACGTAGAAGCGCAGGACTGCTCCGAGCGCCAGCGAGAAGATGCCCAGTCCTACCAGCACGAGGCTCGCAACACGTCGCACTCGTCCTCCTTCTGGGTGTGTTCCGGGTATGAGAGGGACGTCACAGTGGCGTGGAACCTACCGGACAGTAACCTCTGCGCAACCCCTCGACCGGGGTGACTCAGGTCATCTTGATCGGTCCGCGTGGAGAAAGAAGCTACTCGGCCGCCGAACTTCAGAGCCGTTCGGCGGAACCCCTGCTGGGAAACGGGTAGCGGCTGAAAGAACCAGCTCCTTACTCGACGGCGACGATGCCGGAGGAAGAGACACGTGGAAGAAACCCCTGTGTGCTATCCGGGAGCAGTTGAGCAGGCCCGGCTGCTCGCGCGTGGTGCGGTGACCGCAGCAGAACTCCTTGCGACGGCCGAACATCGGCTCAGCTCGTCGCGGCACGTTTTCACAGATGTCGATTTGGCCACCGCCCGGCGCAGTGCGGAGGAGGCCGATCGGCGGTTGGCGGGCGGCGCGGCCGGCGGTCTGCTCGGACTGCCCCTGGCCGTCGAGGACTCCTTGCCGCGTTCGGCTTTCGACGCACTGGTGGCGGCGGGAGCCGTCGTGATCGGGAGAACGTCGGGAGCCGAGATCCACCGCAACCCCACCCCCGGCATGCCCGCCACGGCGCTCGACCCCAAGGTGTCGGGCACCGCTGTCGCCGTCGCCACCGGTGTGGTGTCCGCGGTGCTGGCACGCCGGGCGCCCGGTGCCGGCGGGGTGCCCGCGGGAGGTGCCGGCGTCGTCGGCTTCGAGACCTCCGGCGGGCGCGGCGTGGTGGCGAGGACCGTGGCCGACGTGGCGCACGTCGTGCGCGCGATCGGCTGGGCGGCCGAGCCCGCGGACCGTCCACTGAGGATCGGTGTGTCGTTGCGCGGCATCGCGATGACCACCCGCACCCGTCCGTCCATGCGAAGAGTCGTCGAGGACGTCGCCTCGCTGTTGTCCTTGCGCGTCGGCGAGGTGGTCGACCACGACCCGCACCTCGCCAGCGAGTCCAGGCTCCTGCTGGCACCGCACCTGGCCGCCGGTCCTCGTGAGCTGGACCTGCTCGACCGTTTCGTGCCCTCGCCGCTGCGGGGGATCTGCCGGTCGATGCGCGCGGCGGAGCGGGTGATGGTGGACCACATGTTCACCGGTGTCGACGTGCTGGTGACACCAGGGCACACCGGGCCGGCCGAGACGATGTCGCTGCCCGGCGGGGTCCTGGTGCGCAACGGCGCCACCTCTCCGTTCTCGCCGCTGTGGAAGGTCAGCGGCTACCCGGCCGTGTCCGTGCGCGCGGGCTCGGACGCCGACGGGAACCCGTTGCCGGTAACCCTGATCGCGGTGCCGAAGGCGGAGGGCGAACTGCTCCGGGTCGCCGGGATCATCGAGGAGGAACGTGACGCTCATCGGAGTCCGTAGTCGACGTTCGAGGACGACACCACGTTCTTGAGGTCGAGCGAGTCGTCCGGGTCGCTGGCGCCGGTGACGCCGTAGGTGATCGCGCCGGCCAGGCACGCACCGATCACCAGCGCCACCGGCCCGGCGACGAGACCGCGCCGCCACACGAGCAGCAGCACCAGCCCGACCGCGACCAGCACGGCGCCGGCGACCGACAGGACGGTGGGAAGGGTGGTGATGACGAACAGCTTCGGCATGTTCTGCTTGACCTGGTCCACGTTCGCGGAGACCGAGGCGTTCGTCAGCCGCAGTTCTCCTGCGAACACAGGGGTTCCCTCGCCCTCGTCCTGCGAGTCGGTGCGCAGCTCCTGCCGGATGTCCTCCCGGACCGAGAGCACCGCGCCGGTCGTGGGCTCGACCAGCAACGTGCGGGTGACGCCGTAGTACTGGGTGACGTCCACGGACGGCTCCGGGCTGCCGACCAGCGAACCGGGTACCGCGAACCGGTCGAGCTCCGTCTGCGGGATCGTGTGCGTGAACCGGTACACGCCGAGTCCCTGCAAGAGCTGCTCTCCGGCGAAGTGGATGTCGACCGGGCGCTTGAGAACCGTGTCGTACCAACGGTGGTCGCGCTGCTCGGTGTCGAACGGGAACACGAAGTTGAGGCCTGGTTGCAGCAACTGCCGTCCTTCGGCGGTGACCCGCTTGCCCCGTTCGGTCTCGTAGAACTCGCCGCGGCAGGGCGCGACCGCCTCGCCGGTGCGGCGGTCGAGGCAGATCTTGCGCACCTCGGCGCTGAGCACGAGCTTGTCCGAGTCCTCCTTGACGATCGTCGCCCGCTTCCACACGGTGACGTCGCCGTTCTCCTTGATCTCGGGCGCGGCCAGATCGCCTTCGACGTGAGTGGTCGCCGTGAGGCGGAGGTTGTGGCGCACTTCCGGCATTCCGCCGGGCGGGTACACGACGGCGGTGACTCCTTCTCCCTCGGAGACGGAGACCGTGTCGATGTCGTGCTGCAGCTTGGCGAGCAGGGGATAGGAGTGCAGTTGCAGCACCAATCCGGCCGCTACTGCGAAGGCACCGAGTCCGAGCAGGGCGGCGACGACTGCGGTTCGCACAGGTCCTCACAAGTATTCGGTTGGCAGGGAGGTCGTTCCGTGAGGCGCGATTTCCGGTAACCGTGCGTTCAGTTCTACCTGGTCCGTGAGCTAGATCACAAGGGCATACCTGAATCCCATTCGGGTTACCTGGCTGCGGCGGCTGGGTCACGATGGCTGCTCAACTAGGCCAAGCCGACACGAACCCCTGGCGTGGAACCGGTCTTCGTGAATGATCGACCGCGCACAGACTCGTTCAGGTCCAACAGCTTGGGGGACTTATGAGAGTTCGCAGATACCTGGCGTTAGCCTTCTCGGCCGCGATGGTCGCCGGCGCCGCCGTGCCCGCCGCGGCCGCGGAACCGGCGTGGCGCCTGGCCTCGATCCCGCAGAGCAAGGCGACGAGCAACCTCTGGGACGTCGCCGCCGTCGACGCCAGGAACGCCTGGGCGGTCGGCTTCGAGGGCTACCACCCGGACCAGCAGTACACGACCGGTGATCCCATGATGCTGCGGTGGAACGGGATCAGGTGGTCCCGGACGTCACTCCCGGTCGTGCAGGGGCGGGTGTCGTTCCAGCGCGTCGCGGCGTCGTCCGCCAGGGACGTCTGGGTCCAGGGTGCGCCGTGGTCGCCGGACGGCAACGTCACGCTGGTGTGGCGCTACAACGGCAGGACGTGGACCGAGGTGCCGTACCCGCCGGGTGCCACCCCCGGCACGCTGTCGATCCACGACTTGTCCGTTGTGGACGGACGTGCCTGGCTGGTCGGTCGCCACGGCAACACCCCGGTGTTCCACGAGTGGACCGGGAGCTCCTGGCAGGAACACCAGCCACCCGCCGAGTGCGTGACGGGCGGCGGAATCGTGAACTTCTGCACCATCAACGCCGTCAAGGCCTTCGCGCCCGACGACGTGTGGGCGGCCGGGCACGGCATGTGGAACGGCCACTCGGGCCCGCTGCTGTTCCACTGGAACGGCACGGCCTGGCGAACTGTCCAGGTAGGACTGAACCAGCAGCAGGTCACCCTGCGGTCGCTGGACGGCACGTCCTCCAGTGACATCTGGGCGGTGGGCGACGGCGGCGGCATGGGATCGGCCAACGTGGTCGTGCGAGGCGACGGCACCACCTGGCAGACCGTCGGCGGGCTGAACACCCCGGCCACCCCGGCCGTCGCGGTGGGAACCAACGGCACTCCGTGGGTCATCGGCCGCTTCCCGCTGGCGTCCTTCAGCTCTCACGGCCCGGCAGGGTGGACCACCACTCCGGCACCCGCGCCGCCGGGCTCGTTCGGCACGAACTACAACGCCATCGCCGCCGTGCCCGGCACGAACCGGTTGATCGCCGTGGGCTACGCGGACCTGCCGGGCACGAGCCCGTTGCGCCTGCAGGCGGTGATCGCCGAGTACTCGGCGCGCTGAGTCCGTTGTGCGGCCGTCCGTTCTGCCGGGCGGCCGCACCTACCTCCAGGTCCCGAGCGTGGTCAGCAGGTGGTCGATCATCGCGTCGGTGACCGGGCGGCGTTCGAACATGCTCCGGAAGACCAGGGGCCCGATGATGATCGCCGGGGCGTCCAGGAGGTCGGCCGAGGCCTGGAGCTCGCCGGTCCGCGCCGCCGACTCCAGCGCTGTGCCGAGCCGGCCGCTGATCGTGGCGATGAGCTGCTCCCGCCGGGCGGTCGCGTCGGGCTCGTCCGGTGCTCCGTGGAACAGCGCCGCGGTCACCGCCTGCACCTCGGGTAGCGCCAGTTCGTCGGCGAGCGTGCGCATCTGCCGCGCCAGCCACGG
This sequence comes from Lentzea californiensis, assembly GCF_024648825.1. Taxonomy (GTDB): domain Bacteria; phylum Actinomycetota; class Actinomycetes; order Mycobacteriales; family Pseudonocardiaceae; genus Lentzea; species Lentzea californiensis. Next base: position 217,468 of record NZ_JANBBE010000006.1, on the reverse strand, counting down.
GCGGACCGGCGGAACGGGGTCTCGGAAGAACGGCATCCGGACGCCGGCCATCGTGTCGTCGAGCAGCAATCTCGGCTGCGGCCAATGGCGGTACACCGTCGCGCGCCCGACTTTCGCGCGTTTGGCCACGTTCTGGTGGGTGACCGCGGCCGGGCCGTCCTCGCGGAGGAGCTCCCGTGCGGCGGAGAGGATCGCCTCGCGGCTGCGGGTGATGCGCGGGTCGGTGGAGTCGGCCATGGCGACATCTTATGAGACAACTTGACTCAGAAGCATGCGGCACGGCACGGTGGAACTTATGAGACAAGATGACTCAAAGAGTTCCCGGCTGGTGGTCCTGGGTGCGAGCGGCGGAACCGGACGCGCTGTCGTCGATGTCGCGCTGCGAGCCGGGCACGCGGTCACGGCCGTCGTGCGCCGCGGCGACGCGATCCCGCCCGCCCCCGGTCTGACCGTGGCGGTGCTTCCGGTGCTGACCGGGCTGGCCCGCGTCGTCGCCGGACATGACGCGATCATCAGCGCACTCGGTACCAGTGACCCCGGCCCGTCCACGGTCTGTTCGGACGGCATCCGCGCCGCGTTGCTCGCGATGGCGGAAACGTCCGTGCGCCGCCTCGTGGCCGTCAGCGCGCACGGCGCGGCGGAGAGCCGTGACCGGTCGCTGTACTCGTTGCTGCTCTGGGCGTCGGTCAAGCACAAGATGCGGGACAAGGAGGTGATGGAGGCGCTCATCCGGCGGTCCGATGTGGACTGGACGATCGTCCGGCCGCCCGCCCTGAAGAACACTCCGGCGACCGGCGGCTACCGCACGGGCACCGACCTGCGCATCACCGTGACCTCCTCGGTGTCGCGCGCCGACCTGGCCGAGTTCCTCGTGGGCGAGGCCGTGCGACCGGCATTCCTGCGCCAGGCGCCGGGGATCGCCGCATGAACGTCCACAGTGGCCGGACGGATCTGAGCGGCCGGGTCGCGCTGGTGACCGGTGGCGCCGGCGGGATGGGCAGGGTCATCACCGCGGAACTGGTCCGCGCCGGCGCGCACGTCGTCATCACGAGCCGCGACGCGGAACGGGGAGAGGTCCTGCGGCGCGAGCTCGGCACCGACCGGCTGGAGGTGCTCACCGGCGACCTGGGCGTCCGCCGTGACCTGCACCGGCTCGCCGCCGAGTTCTCGCGCCGCCACGACCGGTTGCACCTGCTGATCAACAACGCCGGGGCGCACTACCGCGACCGGCGGCTGACCGCAGACGGCGTGGAGGCGCACCTGGCGGTGAACCACCTGGCCGGGTTCACGCTCACCTACCTGCTGCACGACCGTCTGCGGGCCGCCGCGCCCAGCCGTGTCGTCAACGTCGTCTCCGCGACCATGTCCGACACCCGCAGCGTGCCGCTGCCCGGCAAGCCGCGGCCGGTCTCGCTCGACCTGGCGGGCGTCACCGACCTGCGCGAGCTCAACCCCGCCGCGGGCTTCGCCCCGTTCACCGCCTACGCGAGGGCCAAGCTGCTGAGCACGATCTGCGGCTACGTCTTCGCCGAACGGTGGCACGACGAGGGCGTGACGGTGAACGCCGTGCACCCCGGGATCGTGAGCACCAGCATCGTCGACGACATCACGCCCGCCGCGCTCCGGCCGTTCCGCTCGCTGATCCACAGCCGTCTGCTGACCCCGGAGGCAGGTGCGGCGGCCGCGCTGCGCCTGGCCACGGACCCCGGTCTCTCGACCGTGACGGGCCGCTACTTCGTGCGGGACAAGGAAGAACGGTCGCCCAGCATCTCCTACGACCCCGTCACGCGAGCCGAGGCCTGGCGGCTCAGCGCCGGCTGGGCGGCGCTCGGCGGATGAGCGCGGGCGCGAGTAAGAAGATCTTCCGCCCGCGTCCGGTGCTCACCTCAGGAGCAGGCGTAGAACCGCGTCAGGCTTTCCTGCACTCAGCCTGCTGTACCCGCCGGCCGCTCTCGGCGTGTGAGCGGCCCCGCGCGGTGGGGGGTTCATCCCAGCGCGGCGACCGACGCGCAGCACGCCGCCAGGACGAGGCACAGCGGCGAGTAGATCCGCAGGTCGAGCCGCGCGAACTCGGTGTCCTGCCGGGACGACACCACCAGGCCCGCCGCGCCGCGCAGCAGGAGCACCGCGGCCACGCCGGCCGCCCCGGCGGTCGCCAGCCAGCCGGGGCCCGGCACCGGCAACACGCCCGCACGGCCCGCGACGACGTACGCGGCCACCCCGAGCAGGACCGCGACCGCGCCCGTCGCCGGCCCCGTCGGCAGCTTCTCCACCGGAACGCCCACCACACGACTGGCGAACTCCTCGCGAGTGCGCAGAGGCCACGGCGAGAACATCCACACCCCGTGCAGGACGCCGACCAGCACCAACACCGCGGCCGTACCCGAACCCACCAACGTCATCGCGTTCCTCCACCGTTCCGTACACCCCTGCATGGTCGACCGTACAGTACTGTACGGACGTGGCTCGGTTGTCGAAGCAGGACTGGCTCACCGCGGCACTCACCGCCCTGGCCGAGGGCGGCGTGAGCGCGGTGGCCGTGGTGCCGCTCGCCCAGCGGCTCGGCGTGACGCGAGGCAGCTTCTACTGGCACTTCACCGATCGCACGGAACTGCTGCGCGACGCACTGCTGTGGTGGGAGCAGCAGGGCACCATCGCGGTGATCGACCAGGTGGCGTCCATCGCCGACCCGCGGGACAAGCTGCGCCGGCTCTTCCTGATCGCGATCACCGAGGACCCGGCGAGCGGACTGGAACCCGCGCTGGTGGCGCACGCCGACGACCCGGTGGTCGCGCCGATCCTGCAACGCGTCACCGAACGCAGGGTCGCGTTCCTGACCGAGGCCTACGCGGAACTCGGCCTTCCTCCGGCACGCGCCCGGCGCCAGGCCGTCGTCGCCTACTCCGCCTACGTCGGCTGGACGCAGCTACGACGCGCGACGCCCGGCGCGTTGCCGGAGGTCGTCGACGACCCGGAAGCCTTGGCGTACCTGGTGGACAACCTCATCAGGACGGGCGACGCCTAGACCGCGGACGGACGTCGTTGTCGCGTGGTGCGATCGGCGCCGAAAAGGGTGAATAAGCTGGCGATCATGACGAAGCACAGGTGGACCGCCGGCGACCTCCCCGACCTGACCGGTCGTACCGTCGTGGTGACCGGTGCGGCCAGCGGCGTGGGCCGCGGCACGGCGGCCGCCTTCGCCGCGGCAGGGGCGCGCACGGTGCTCGCCGTGCGCGACGTCGCCGCCGGTGAGCTGGCCGCGGCCGCCATGTCCGGCAAGACCGAGGTCCGTGAGCTGGACCTGGCGAACCTGGCGTCGGTGCGCGCGTTCGCCGAGGGCTGGCAGGGCGAGCTCGACGTCCTGGTCAACAACGCCGGGGTGGCGATGACCCCGTTCGGCCGCACGGCGGACGGGTTCGAGCTGCAGTTCGGCACCAACCACCTCGGCCACTTCGCGCTGACCAACCTGCTGCTGCCCTCGATCACCGGCCGCGTGGTGACCGTGGCCTCCGGCGCGCACAAGGCGGGCGTGCTCGACCTCGACGACCTCGACTTCGACCGCGCCGGCTACACCCCGGTGAAGGCCTACGGGCGGTCGAAGCTGGCGAACCTGCTGTTCACCCTCGAACTGGACCGGCGCTGCCGTGAGGCCGGGTCGTCCGTGCGCGCGCTGTCGGCGCACCCCGGCTACTCGGCGACCAACCTGGGCACCAAGGGCCGCAACCGGCACCTGGTCAAGATCGTGCACCTGGCCGGGCGCTACCTCGCGCAGACCGAGGCGCAGGGCGCGCTGCCGTCGTTGTACGCGGCGACCCAGGACCTGCCGGGCGCCAGCTACGTCGGCCCGGACGGGCGGTTCGAGCTGCACGGCCACCCCGCGCTCGTCGGCCGGTCGGCGGCGGCCAGTGACCCGATGCTGGCGCGGCGCCTGTGGGAGGTGTCGGAGCGGGTCACCGGGGTGACCTTCCCGCTGGCCGCGAAGTCCTGAGTCACGCGAGCTCGGCGACGCGGCCGGTGTCGCACTGACGGGCGGCGTCCTGCAGGGCGCGCAGCGCCGCCCGGCACGCGGGACGGTTCGTGGTGCTGTTGCGCCACAACGCGAACACCCGTCGCCGGGGTGCCGGGAGCAGCGGCACGAACCGGACGCCGTCCGGTGCGGGGCCGCGGCCGAGCCGGGGGATGATCGCGGCGCCGAGCCCCGCCGCCACCAAGGCGAGCTGGGTGGAGTGCTCCGAGGCGGTGTGGGTGATGCGGCGCTCGATCCCGTTGCGGCGCAGCATGTTCTCGAGCCAGCCGTGGCAGATCTCGTCACTGGGCCACCCCACCCAGTCCTCGCCGTGCAGCTCCTCCAAAGTGGTGGAATCCCTGTCTGCCAACGTATGCCGGGCGGGTAGAGCCGCGTCGAGGACGTCTTCCAGCAGCGGGGCGCACGAGATCCCGTCGGGCACCGCGAGCGGCTGCTCCGGCCAGTCCTGCACCACCGCGATGTCGATGTCCGCGTGACGCAGCTGTGCGATCGACTCGACGGGTTCCAGCTCCGTGAGCCGTGCCGACAGGTTCGGGTGCCGCTGCCGCAATGCGTGCAGCACCGCCGGCAACAGGCCGCGAGCGGCCGTGGCGAACGCGGCCACCGTGAGTGATCCGGCCACCGCGCCGCGGTGGTCTGCCAGGTCGGTCTCGGCGAGTTCCACCTGCTGCAGCAACCTGCCCGCGTGGTCGGCGAGCAGGTCGCCCGCGTCGGTGAGCCTGATGCCGCGGCCCTGCTTCTCCAGCAGGCGCTGACCGACCTCGCGCTCCAGCCTGGACAGTTGCTGCGACACCGCCGAGGTGGTCACGTGCAACGCTTCGGCGGCGCCGCGGACCGATCCCGTGGTGGACACCGCGTGCAGGGTCCGCAGGCGTTCCAGGTTCAACACTTCAGCGATGCTACGCGGTCGAGCCAAGAAGGTTTCGATTGTCTTAGCGGAAGCGGAACGGCAGTGTCGGTGCCGCAAGAACCGACATCCGCAAGGAGATCCTGTGCACCCCGACCGTCACCACCTCGTCCTCGGCGGCGACCTTCCCGTACACCGCCTGGGTTTCGGCGCCATGCGGCTGCCCGCGGACGACCCGGCCGCCGCGCACGCCCTGGCCCGCCGGGCGGTCGAGCTCGGCGTCACGTTCATCGACACCGCCGACTCCTACGACCTCGGCCGCAACGAGGAGCTGCTGGCCGAGGCCCTGCACCCGTACCCCGGCGGTGTCGTGGTGGCCACCAAGGCCGGCCAGTGCCACCCCGGCGACGACTGGATCCCGCTCGGCCGCCCGGAATACCTGCGCCAGCAGGCCGAGCTGAGCCTGCGCCGGCTGCGGGTCGAGCGCATCGACCTGTTCCAGCTGCACCGGATCGACCCCGCCGTCGCACTGGCCGACCAGATCGGCGCGCTGCGGCGGCTGCAGGACGAGGGGAAGGTGCGGCACGTCGGGCTGTCCGAGGTGTCCGTCGAGCAGATCGTCGAAGCCGGGCGGATCACGCCGGTCGTGAGCGTGCAGAACCGGTACAACCTCGACGACCGGCGCTCGGAGGACGTGCTGGCGCACTGCGAACGGCACGGCATCGCGTTCCTGCCGTGGTTGCCGATCGCGCCGAGCGTCCGGCCGGGCTCACCGGTGGCGGAGGTGGCCCGCCGGCTGGGGGCCACCCCGGCGCAGGTCGCGCTGGCGTGGCTGCTGCGCCGGTCGGAGGTCGTGCTCCCGATCCCGGGCACGTCCTCCCTGCGCCACCTCGAGGAGAACGCCGGCGCGGCGGACGTCGAGCTGTCCGACGAGGACTTCCAGCACCTCGATCAGCTCGGCCGAACGGCCGGGATGTCGCGCGCTTGAGTGTGGACCGGCCGTGAGCGGCTCCTCTGCCGTGAAGCGCGACATCGGGAACGGGAACCACTCACGGCCGTGCCCCGCACCCGGCGGTGCGCAGGCCGAACTGAGCACCGCCGGGGGTGCCTGCCTAGGCGTTCGATGACCGAGCCGCACGCGATCGTGTCGGTGACTCGGGGTGTGGGCCGCGGTGTGGCGGCCCGTGCGGATCAAGTGTGGCGGGGGTCCGGGCCACGATCCAAGGGGCCAACCGTGATCAGATCAGGCCGAGTCGCCTGGCGACGAGGACGGCGTCGCGCCGCTGGTTCACGCCGAGTTTCCGGTAGATGCCGCGCAGGTGCGTCTTCACGGTGTTGACGGAGACGAACAGGGAGCTCGCGATCTCCTCGGTGGTGCGCATGGACGGCAGCTCGACCAGGAGATCCCGCTCGCGACTCGTGAGCACGCCCGCCGAGGTCGTCGCCGCCGTGGGCAGCGCCGTCATCGTCGTCGTGGCGAACCGGTCCAGCCTGCCGAATCGGCCCGCGCCGCGGGCGAGGAGCTCGCGGACCGGCTTGCCCGCGTGGACGAACGGCCGGATCGTGCCGACGGGCTCCGCGGCCGCCAGCGCGCGGGTGACGGCCTCGTGTGCGCGCCGCTGGTCGCCGGAACGCTCCACCAGCACGGCCTCCAGCAGCCAGGCGTCCACCACGGTCGGTGCCGCGACCGCGGGCAGATCCCCTGACAGCAACGGTTTCACCAGTTTGCGGGCCTGGTTGACGCGGGAGTGGTGGGAGTGCAGGACGGCCTGGAGCACCGCCTGCTCCCCGCACGGGCCGAACATCGCCTCGACCTGGCCGGGCATCGCCGCGGCCCACTGTTCGTCCCCGGTCCGCAGGGCCATCCGTTGCAACGCCGGTGCCACGTGCGCGACCACCGGTGGCGTCACCTCACGCCCGGCGACGTCCTGCCACTGCCGGCGCAGGCGTCCGGCGACGGCGCGCGGGTCGCCGGCCGTGGTGAACGACACCGCCGCGTCCAGCGTGCGGACCGCGATCCCGACCCCCAGGTCGGGCCGGTCGCCCAGCGCCGCGGTCGCGCGCATGGCCAGGTCGGTCGCCTGCACGTCCTCCATGCGCAGGTAGGCGTGCACGCCCATCAGGGAGTAGGCGAGGGCACAGGTGAAGTGCGTCTGCCAGCCCTGTCGCTCGGCGAACTCGACCGCCTCGCGCGCCTGCCGCGCTCCCTCCGCGATGTCGCCCATCGCGCTCGCCAACGCCGCGAGGTGCACCCGGCAGTCCAGTTCGGCGTGGGTGAACCCCTCCTTCCTGGCGAGCGCCGCCGCACGCACCAGGTCGGTCTCCGCGGCGCGGTGCTCGCCGCGTGACAACGCCGCGACACCGCGGTCGAGCAGGGCGGCGACGTCCGCGTCCGGTGCGCCGCTCAGTCCGGCGGGCGTCCTGGCCATGATGCCGAGCGCCTCGCCGACGTGCGCGTCGAGCCGGCCGCGGCGCAGCAGTGCGGTGCCGTGCAGCACCCGGACCCGTTCCGGTCGCAGAGCGGGGGACGCGCCGCCGATGCCGGCGAGCACCCGGTCGGCGGCGGCGAGGTCACCGGCGTCGAGCGCGACGAGTGCCGCGACCACCCCGACCGCGGGCCTGGCCAGCACGTGGCCGGGCACCGCGCTCAGCACCGGGTGCACCTCCGCGCCGCCCGCGTGCAGCATCTGCCGCAGCACCGAGTGTTCGATGATCTCCGAGGTGAGCTGGTCCTCGCCGGCCGCGACGGCGTGCCGCAACGCGGTCAGGGGCAGGTCGTTCTCGTGGTGCCAGCGTGCCGCGGACCGGTGCAGCGCGCTCTCGCCGGCCGGACGGGTCCGGCGCAGTTCGGCGAGGAGGTGCGCCCGCAGCACCGGATGACATCGGTACCACTCGGGTGTGCTGCTCAGCCTGCTCACGAACGCGTTGGTGCGCTCGAGGTGGTCGAGCACGACGCCGGGACTCGGGTGCTCCGGTGCCAGAGCGCTCGCGAGGCCGGTGCTCACCGCGTCGCAGACACTGGTCGCGATCAGCAGGTCGTGCGTGCTCGGCGAGTGGGGCGCGAGCACCTCCTCGGTCAGGTAGCTGCTCACGATCTCGTCCTGCCCGGTGAGCATGGGCAGGCCGGCCGGCGGTGTGCCGGTCGTGTTCATCCGCATCGCCGCGAACGTCAGCCCACCGGCCCAGCCCTCCGTGCCGGTGAACAGCGCCTCGATCTCCTCCGCCGAGAGCGAGACGCCGTACATGGCGAGCAGGGCCTCGGTCTCGCCCCGGTCGAACGCGAGCTCGTGGGGCAGCACCTCGCGCAACCGTCCCTCCAGGTGCAGCCGGGCGAGGTGCAGCGGTGGCGGGAACCGGCCGAGCAGCACCAGTCTCAACCGGTCCGGTGGCTGCCGGGTGAGCAGGTCGATGGTGGCGAGGGCTTCCTGATCACGCAGTTCGTGCACGTTGTCTAGGACCAGGCACGCGGACGCGGGTAAGCGGTCGAACGCGGCCACTATCGCCGAGGAGAAACCCGGTTCGGACCACGGGATCGACTCGAGGCGGCCCTGGTCCGGCCAGACGCGGGTGAGCGCGTCTCTCACCGCGATGCGCAGCCGGGCGGGCGCGCTGTCGTGTTCGTCGAGGGTCAGCCACGCGACCCGGTCGGTGCGGCGTCGTGCCCACTCCGCGAGCAACGTCGTCTTGCCACACCCCGCGGGCCCGGTGACGAGGGTGACCGGTGCCGCCGCGACGTTCTCGTCCACAATGGACAGAAGCCGGTCGCGTGCTATGAGCGGAACGGCCGAGACGGGAACCCGGAACCTGGGCGGACTGGTGTCGTGCGCTGATCGCTCGCACTCCGAACTGTCGGACATTGCGATGACTCTCCCCGATGGAATTTTCGTGGATGATCACGTGATCGAACCGCATCACTTCGCTGGGCAGGGCGGCCGAATGGCCTTGCCCGGCTGGGAGATCACCACGAGCACCCGCCCGGCCACCCCGATCACCCTGGGCAGCAGGCCGGCGGCGGCGAGCACACCGGTGACCGCGAGCGGGGACTCCTGCCCGCACTCGTCGTCCCCGGTGGCGGAGACGATGAACGCGAACAGCACGACGGCCAGCACGATGCGACGGGAACGGGAACGATCAGGTTGACGGCTCATGGAAGTCCGCACCTCCTTCGTGGTCCCGACGCTGCCCGCCTCACCCGGGCCGGACTTCCCCCGCACGGGGCGAGGAGCGCACCGGTGCCGGACCGCCTGTTCATCCGCGCCGGGTGAAGAAGCGGATCACCACCTCCCCGGACTCTGTGACCAGTTCACGACGGGGAAGAGGAGTCGCTGTGCCCAAGACCTGCCGGCCCGCTCTGCGGGATCTGATCGACGTAGTCCGGCCGGCGCGGCCGGTCGCGTCCGTCTACATGGGATCGAGTCCGTTGCACTCGTGGAGGTCGCGCTGGGTCCGCCTCGCCGACCAGTTGCGCAGTGACGGAGCGGGTGACGACGTGGTCGGTGCGATCGGTGCCGCGCTGCACAGAGCACACGACGCTGATCCGTCCGCGGGAACGCTGGTGGCGTTCGCGGGAGGCGAGGTTCCTCCGCGCGTCTTCGAGGCGCCCGGACTGCGCCATCTGGACCTCGCGTGGTTCAGCTCGCCGGCACACGTGCTCCCGTTGCTCGCGTGGGTGCAGGAGCGGCCGCCGTGCGTGGTCGCCGCCGTGAGCCGCGAGACCGCCGGCCTCGGCACGCCCACCGCCGACTGGATGTCGCTGCACTACGAGGACGAGAACTGGTTCGAGGGCGTGCGGTCCGCGGCGGCGGCGGTCGCCGGGATGCTGGTCCGGCAGGACGCCAGGCTGCTGGTCGTGGCGGGGGAGGACGAGGTGGTGGCCGCGCTGTGGGGCGCACTGCCGGCCGCCGTCCGGCGGGACACGACGGCGCGCTGGGTCGGCACCGACCTGAGCCCGAGCCGGATCGAGGACGAGGTGCGGGCGGCCGCCCGCACGTGGACCTCGGGAGTGCTGGCGGACTTCCACGAACGTGGCCGGACCCGGCGGCTGGGGGTCGAGGGCGCGGACGAGACCCTCGGTGCGCTGGCTGACGGCCGGGTGGACGACCTGTTCGTGGGCCAGCCGGAGGACATCACGGCCACCGCGTGGTACGGCCTCGAGCCGACCGACGTGGCTCCGGCGCAGCCCGTGGGGTCGGGCCGCCGCTGCGGCTTGCTCGCGGACGTCGCCGTGCGGGCGGCGCTGCTGAGCGGCACGCGGGTGCACGTGATCAACACCGGTACCCGGCAGGCCCCCGAGGACGGCATCGGCGCGCTGTGCCGCGTGCCGCTGACGCTGGTGCGGCCGTGACCGCGGAGCTGGTGCCGCTGCGCACCGGGTTCGACGTCGCGTGGCTGGGCTTTCGGCGCGACCAGGTCTGGCACTACGTCCACGAGGCCGAGCGCGACGTCGAGACGCTCACCGCGGACCTCGACGCGGCGGAGGCGAGGGCGGAGTCGCTCGCCCGGCACCTGGAGTCCGAACGGGAGGACAACCGCGTCCTGCGGGAGCGGCTCGACCGGCTGCGGGCGGCCCCGCAGTCCCCGTACGCGGTCGGTGAACGCCTTCGGTACGTCGTGGAGCGCACGCTCGCGCAGGCGGCCGAGATCACCGAACGCGCCACGGCGCTGGAGGACCACGCGTGGAAGTCCGCCCGCCGCACCCACACCGAGCACCGGGAGCTGCTCGCGCAGACCAGGGAGCGGATGGCGCGGATCCTGCGGGAGGGGGAGGCGGGCCGCCGTGCGCTGGACGAGGCGGCGGCCCGCCACCGGGCGGAGGTCACCGAGGACTTCGAGCTGGCACTGGCGTTGCGGCGCAAGCAGACCTGCCACGACGTGCGGCTGATGGAGGAGACCGCGCGCCGCCGGGCCGAGGCCGTCGTGCGGCAGGCGGCCCGCCGGGCCGACGTGATCAACGAGCACCGCGACCACGTCGCGGACGTGCTGCGGGTCGTGCACTCGCTGCTGGGCGAGGCGGCCGCGCGAGTGCCGGCGGTGAGCCCGGCACGGTGAACGCGCGAACCGGCCGGAGCAAGGGCATCTGCTCCGGCCGGTCCATCAGCGGGCGGTGGCGAGCCGGCATCGGCACCCCGGCAGTCGTCGCCGGTCCGGTCACCGCCAGGTCATCGAGCGGTCACGACGCGAACGTGTCCCGCAGCAGTTCCTCCTGTTCCTTGGTGAGGTTGGTGGTCAGCAGGGTGGCGCCGGTCTGCTTGAACCTCTCGGCCACCCGGTCGACGACGGCGCCCTCCGACATCACGAACAACGCGGAGGTGCCGGGCGTGACGGTGTCCCGGATCTCCTTCACGAAGTCGTCGTCGATGCCCGCACGGGACATCGAGCCCGCCAGCGCACCGATACCGGCCCCGATCGCCGCACCCAGCACGGGCACGAAGAAGATCAGGCCGAACAACAGTCCCCAGAAGCCGCCACCGAGCGCTCCCGCACCGGTGAGCTTGCCGAGCTCCCTGGTCTTCGGCCGTTTCGCGTCCGGGTCCCAGTACACGTAGGCCGCGTCGCGGACGATGATCAGCTGCTGGTCCTGCAGCTTCGTCAGCTCCTGCAGCGCGCTGTGCGCCCCGTCGGTCGTGTCGAACTTCCACACGGTCAAAGTCGCCATGCCGATGACTGTGCGAGGCGGAGGCCGCCGCGTCCTCACCCGTCACGAGTGAGCTGGTCGTCGAGGGTGACGGCGGCGTCGATGAGGGCCAGGTGGGTGAACGCCTGCGGGAAGTTGCCCAGCTGCTCCCCGGTCACCGCGATCTCCTCGGCGTAGAGGCCGACGTGGTTGCCATAGGTCAGCATCTTCTCGAACACCAGCCGGGCCTCGCGGGCACGCCCGGACAACGCCAGCGCGGTCACGTAGTTGAAGGTGCACAACGAGAACGAGCCCTCCGAGCCGCGCAGCCCGTCGGGCGACGCGTCCGTGTCGTAGCGCCGCACCAGGCTGTCGCTCACCAGTGACTCCATCGCGGCCAGAGCGTCCAGCCACAGCGGGTCCCGCGGCGCGACGAACCCCACCTGCGCCATCCGCAGCAACGACGCGTCGAGGACCTGCGAGCCGTAGCGCTGCACGAACGCCCCGGTGCGGTGGTCCCATCCCTGATCCCACACCTGGCCGTAGATCCGGTCGCGCTGCGAACGCCACCTCGCCACCGGCGCGGGTTTCCCCTCGCTCTCGGCGATGCGGATCGCCCGGTCGAACGCGACCCAGCTCATCACCCTGCCGTAGGTGAAGTCCGCACGGCCGGCGCGCGTCTCCCAGATGCCCTCCTCCGGCTGGTTCCAGTTCTCCGCGAGCCAGTCCAGCAGCTCGACCACCGCGTGCCAGCCGCGGTGCCCGATGCGCAGGCCGTGCTGGTGGGCGGTGTGCACGCTGTCCAGCAGTTCGCCGTAGATGTCGAGCTGCAGCTGCCCGGCCGCGTCGTTGCCGATGCGCACCGGCGAGGACCCCCGGTGTCCCTCCCAGTGGTCGAGAACGTGTTCGGTGAGGTCCGCCGACCCGTCGACCGCGTACATCACCCGCAGCGTCTCACCCTCGGCGACCCGCTCGGTGAGCCAGCCGCCGAACGCCCCGGCCTCCTCGGTGAACCCCAGCCGCAGCAACGATCCGACGGCGAACGAGGCGTCCCTGATCCAGGTGTAGCGGTAGTCCCAGTTCCGCTCGCCGCCGAGCTGTTCGGGCAGGCCGGCCGTCGGGGCGGCGACGACCGCCCCGGTCGGCGCGTAGGTGAGCAGCTTCAGGGTGATGGCCGAGCGCTCGACCGCCTCCCGCCAGCGGCCCCGGTAGGTGCCGCGGGCGAGCCACTCGTGCCAGAACCGCACTGTCCGCTCGAACAGCGCTTTCGCCTCGGCCGCGCCGACGGCCAGCGGCGGACCGTCCACACCGGACTCCAGCACGATGCCGCGGGTCTGTCCCTCCTCCAGGCTGATCGTCGCGCGCAGGTCGCCGGTGTCGGTGATCTGCCCGGACACCAGCCGGGCGTCACCCGGTTCGCGCACGGCGTGCAGCACCAGGCCGAACTGGCCGCACGCGAAGACCACGCCGTCGTCGGTGAGGTGCGTGCGGTGCGCCCGGCGGCCGTAGTCGAAGCGGGGGGCGACGTCGAGCTCGAACGTGATCCGCCCGCGGACGCACCGCACCAGGCGCACGAGCCGGTGCCGCTCGGTCGGGCCCTCGTCCGGCAGCGGCGGCATGAAGTCGATGACCTCCCCGGTGCCGTCCTCGGTCATGAAGCGGGTGATCAGCACCGCCGTGTCGGGGAAGTACAGCTGCTTGCCCGTGCCGGTGAACCCGGCGGGCCGGAACCGGCAGAACCCGCCGCGCTTGCGGTCCAGCAGCGAGGCGAACACCGAGGGCGAGTCGAACCGGGGGCAGCAGAACCAGTCCACGGTGCCGTCGGTGGACACCAGCGCGGTGGTCTGGAGGTCGCCGATCAGGCCGTGGTCGGCGATCGGCGCGTACGGGGGTGTGGTCATGGTGACGAGGCTCGCCCGACGAACGGCCCCGGTCTTCACCCGCCGGAGCGGACACGTGCCCCCGCACTCACACGTGGCGGGTGAAGATCCACCCGCCGGCACCGGGGCACGGTGGGCCCGACCAACGCTTCGGGAGACAACGGAGGCACGATGCAGGACACAGGCTGGCTCGGCTGGATCTGGTTCGCGGGCATCATGATGATCGTCATGGGGGCGTTCAACGCCATCGAGGGGCTCGTCGGGTTGTTCCGCGGCGAGTACTACGTCGCCAACGGCGAGCAGGTGATCGTCTTCGACCTCACCACCTGGGGCTGGATCACCCTGCTGCTGGGCGTGCTGGTGGCGCTCGCGGGCGCCGCACTGCTCTCCGGTGCCGCGTGGGCCAGGGTGCTCACGGTGATCCTCGCCGCGGTGAACGCGGTGGCACAACTCGCTTTCGTCTCGGTGCACCCGGTGTGGTCCACGATCGTCATCACGCTGTGCGTGCTGGTGATCTGGGCCGTGGTGGTGCACGGCAGCGAGGCGGCGGCAACGCTCGAGTCGTCATCTCGTTGATGCCACGCGCATTGACGATTCTGCTCGGTGCCGCGTCGGCGGTGGTCGTGGTCGCCGGGCTCAAGGCGGTCGCGTGGCTGGTGGCGCCCACCGTGCTGGCGGGGCTGATCGTGATCGCGATCAGCCCCGCGCACCGGTGGTTACGAGGGCGGGGTGCACCGCCCTGGCTCGCGACCACGGCGGTCGTGGTGCTGGTGTACGCGGTGCTGGGCGCGATCGCGGTGACGGTGGTGGTGTCCGGTGTGCGGCTGGCCGGGATGCTGCCCGAGTACGCGGCGCACCACCTGGTGCAGCAGGCGGAGCACGTGCTCGCCGGCCTGGACCGGGGCAAGGTGCTCGCCTCGCTCACCGGCCTTCTCTCGGACCTGACCGGGCTCACCACGAGCCTGGTGTTCCTGCTGGCGCTGCTGCTGTTCCTCGGCGTCGAGGTGCACTGGACCGACAGCCGGCTGGCCGAGATCGCGGACCAGCGGCCGCGGCTGACGGTGGCGCTGCGGGAGTTCGCCCGCCGCACCCGGCGCTACCTGCTGGTGACGACGGTGTTCGGCGCGGTGGTCGCGGTGCTGGACACGGTGGCGCTGGCGTTGCTGGGCGTCCCGCTCGCCCTGCTGTGGGGCGTGTTGTCCTTCGTCACCAACTACGTTCCCACCGTCGGGTTCGTGCTCGGTGTGCTGCCGCCCGCCGCGCTCGCCCTGCTGCAGCACGGTCCGCGTCGCGCACTCGCGGTGCTGGCCGTGTACGGGGTGCTGAACTTCGTGGTGCAGTCGCTGGTGCAGCCGCGTTACACCGGGGACGCCGCAGGACTCTCGACGACCACGACGTTCCTGTCGCTGGCGTTCTGGGCGTGGGTGCTCGGCCCGCTCGGCGCGTTGCTGGCGGTGCCGCTCACCCTGCTGGTGAAGGTGCTGCTGGTGGACGCGGACCCGCGTGCGGGCTGGGCCGCCGCCCTGCTCCGCACGCGGGCCCGGTCACGCCACGGACAACACGTGGAAACCCCACGGGCGCAGTGACACGAACAGCCCCTCGGCGGTGAGGTCGCGGTCGAAGACCTCACCGCCGAGCAGGTCCGTGAACCGCCAGGCCCCAGGCGCCCAGTCGAGCGGAATCCGGGCCTGCGCGGGTGAGTCGGAGAAGTTGACCACCACGACGTGCCGGGACCCGCCGACCTCGATCCACTCCCACGCGAGCAGCGAGCGGTGCGACTGGTTGTCCGGCCAGCCCTCGGTGCCGAGCAGGAACCACTCGCCGTCCCGGAGCCGGTGTTCGCGCACGGTCGCGAGCAGGTGCCGGTACCAGGCGGCGAGGTCGTGGTCGGGCGGCTCGTCCGGGCGGCGGTTCAGGAACACCGGCGGCCGGACCGTCCGGCCCTCGAACTGGCCCTCGTGCCACAGCGTCGCGCCGGGCAGGGTGGCGACGACGACCGCTGCCGCCCTGGCGGCGTCCGGCGGGAGCGTGGCCGCCAGCCTCGGTTCGTCCTGGTTCTCCAGGAACCGCACCAGCTTCGCCTGGTAGCCGATGTCGGCACGCAGGTGCGCGCGCACCCCCTCGGCGTCCCGCGAGACGAGCCGGTCGTAGAGCCGCTTGTCGTAGCAGAAGGCGAAACCCTGCTGCTGCAACGTCCATTCCATGTCCCAATACGCCTCGGCGATCAGCACGGTCCCGGCGTGCTGGTCGCGCAGACCTTCGATGATCTCAGGCCAGAACTCGCGTTCCGGCGCCTCGCGGCCCCAGGCGCGCGCGAACACGTCGTTGGTCATGAGCATCGCCATGTCGCAGCGGACGCCGTCGCAGCGGGCCGCGATGCCGGCGAGCGTCGTCGTGGCCGCGGCCCGCAGGGCGGGAGAGAATGCGTCGAGCTGCACGACGTCCGGCCACGGCGGGAAGAACGGGTCCCGGCCGCGCGCGAAGACGTGCTCACCGATCGCGAGCCAGTGCTCGGGGTTCTCCGCGTAGTCGTCGACATCGCCGCGGACGAACAGTTCCGGGCGATTGGTCACCCACGGGTGGTCCGGCGCCACGTGGTTCGGCACGAAGTCGAGCACCAGCCGCACCCCGCGGATCGCGAGCTCCGCCCTCGCCTGCGCGAGGCCGTCGTCGCCGCCGAACTCCTCGGCCACGACGTAGCGCCGCACGCAGTACGGCGATCCGCTCACGTCCTGCGGGCGCAGGTCGGGCAGCGCCGCCTTGAACGACACCCGCAACCCGCTCCGCGCGTTGGCGAGTGCCAGTCCGGTCGTGCTGCGTTCCCAGACCCCCATCAGCCACACCGCGTCCACTCCGGGCGGTGTCAAGGAGTTCCAGGCGAAGGCGGGCACCTCGCCGAGCGTGACGGGCCGCCCGGCGTCCCGTGACAGCTCACCCAGCCACACCGCGGTGTTGACCTCGTAGACCACGGGACGGTCCGGCCAGCCGCTCATCGCGCACCCTCCCTCGCGGGCACGCGGGACAGCAGCGCCACGAGCGCCGTCCACCCGGTCTGCTGGCTCGCGCCGATGCCCGCACCGTTGTCACCGTGGAAGTACTCGTAGAACAGCGGCAGGTCCCGCCAGTACGGGTCGTCGCGGTAGCGCGTCTGTCCACCGTGGACCGGGCGGCGGCCGTCCTCGCCGGGCAGGAACGTCGCGAGCAACCGGTCGCTGATCTCGCCCGCCACCTGCTCCAGGGTGAGGCGCCGCCCCGACCCGGTCGGGCACTCGACGGTGAAACCTTCCCCGTAGTAGGTGTGCAAGTGCAGCAACGCGCGCACGACCATCGCGTTGATCGGGAACCACACCGGGCCGCGCCAGTTGGAGTTGCCGCCGAACATGGAGCTGTCCGACTCCGCGGGCTGGTAGCCGACGCGGTGCTCCGCGCCGTCCACCGTCAGCACGTACGGGTGCTCGGCGTGCCACCGTGAGAGCGATCGGACGCCGTACGGCCCCAGGAACTCGTTCTCGTCGAGCACCCTGGCGAGGATCCGGCGCAGCCGGCTCTCGTCGAACAGCGCGAACAGCACCGGCCCGTCGCCGTCGGTCTGCGCGCCGTGGCCCCACAGCGCGGCGCGGACCGCGGGGTGCCGGTCGAGGAAGTCCCGCATGCCGTCGACGAGTCCCGGGTGGTCGCGGCGCAGCTCGGCCCCGACCACGGTCGCGGCGGCGAGCGGGATCAGCCCGACGGCCGACTGGACGCGCAGCGGCGTCGACGTGCCGTCGGGATTGCGCAGCACGTCGTGGAAGAAGCCGTCCTCCTCGTCCCACAGCCCGTTGCCGACGTGGTTGGTCGCCGCCGCGATCCACGCGAGGTTCTCCAGCAACGTCGCGGCGTGCTCCAGGTACGCGGGGTCCTCGCGCGCGAGCTCGAGCGCGATCTGCAGGAGGTTCTGGCAGAACAGCGCCATCCACGCCGTGCCGTCGGCCTGGTCGGTCCGCCCACCGGCCGGCAGCGGCGCGTTGCGGTCGAAGACGCCGATGTTGTCCAGCCCCAGGAAGCCGCCCTGGAACAGGTTGCGGCCGTCGGCGTCCTTGCGGTTGAGCCACCAGCCGAAGTTGCGCAGCAGCGGCGGGAACACGCGTTCCAGGAAGGCTCGGTCACCGGTCCCGGTGGTGTCGCGGTCGTGCTGGTAGACGAACCAGGCCGCCCACGCGTGCACCGGCGGGTTGACGTCGCCGAAGTTCCACTCGTAGGCGGGCAACTGCCCGTCCGGGTGCAGGTAACGGCGGCCCAGCAACAGTTCCACCTGCTGCTTCGCCGCCGCCGGGTCCACCACCGCGAGCGGTACCGCGTGGAACGCGAGGTCCCACGCCGCGAACCACGGGTACTCCCACTTGTCCGGCATGACGACGACGTCCCCGGCCGCGAGGTGGCGCCAGTCCTCGTTGGACAGACCGCTCGGTGCGCCGATCGGATCCGCGCCGCGTTCGACGAGCCAGCGCTCGACGTCGAGCCCGTAGTACTGGCGCGACCACAGCAGCCCGGCCAGCGCCTGCCGGCACACCAGCCGCTCGTCGCTCTTCGGATCGCCGCCGAGCACCTCGTCGTAGAAGTCGTCGGCCTCCTCGCGGCGGGTGGAGATCACCGCGTCGAACCCGCTGAACGGCTCGTCCGCGGCGGCGGCGGTGAAGCGGACGCGGACGGTCTCGCTGCCACCCGCGGGAATCGTCAGCACCTGGTGGGCGGCGGCCTTCGTGCCGACGCCGTCCGGGGCGAGCGCGGTGAGATCTCCGCGCAGCACAGCGCGTTCGATGCCGTCTTTGACGTACGGGGTGGTGTTGGGAATGCCGAAGACCCGTTCGTCGTCGGTCTCGTTGCCGGTGACCATCAACTGGCCCTCGGCGTACCACCACCACACGCCGAGCTCGGGGTGCGCGGCCCGCACCGTGCCGGTGCCCAGCGTGTGCAGTGAGGGCTCGGTGGTGCCCGCCCACGACCACGTGTGCCGGAACCACAGCGCCGGCAGCACGTGCAGCGTCGCCTCGTCCGGCCCGCGGTTGTGCGCGGTGACCCGCATCAGGACGTCCTCGGGTCCCGCCTTGGCGTACTCCACGACGACGTCGAAGTAGCGGTCGTCGTCGAACACGCCGGTGTCCAGCAGCTCGTACTCCGGGTCGTCACGGCCGCGCTGTCCGTTGGTGGCGACCAGGTCCTCGTAGGGGAAGGCCCGCTGCGGGTACTTGTAGAGCATCCGCTGGTACGACGAGGTGGGCGTGGCGTCGAGGTAGAAGTAGCACTCCTTGACGTCCTCGCCGTGGTTGCCCTCGCTGTTGGTGAGGCCGAACAGCCGTTCCTTGAGGATCGGGTCGGCCCCGTTCCACAACGCCAGCGCGAGGCACACCCGCTGCCGGTCGTCGCTGAAGCCCGCGAGCCCGTCCTCGCCCCAGCGGTAGGCGCGGTAGCGCGCCTGGTCGTGGGTGAACGACGTCCACGCGTCGTCACCGTTCGACGCCTCCCGGACCGTGCCCCACTGCCGTTCCCCGAGGTACGGCCCCCAGCGCCGCCACTCGTCCGGCTCTCGCAGCCTTTCCTTCTCCGCACCGGCCACGTCGCCCGCCTTTCGCTCGGCACATCAGGTGATCGCCAGGCTGGTGGCGGGCGGCGCGCGGCGGGTCACCCGGCGCGGGTGGTTCGGCCGGGGACTGGCCCCTCGTGAGCGGGGACGCCCGGCGGCAGAATGGTCAGGTGAAGACCGCGTTCGTGTTCGCAGGCGGCGGAAGTCTGGGCGCGGTCGAGGTGGGCATGCTCGCGGCGCTCGCCGGCGAGAGCATCCAGCCCGACTTGGTCGTCGGCACATCGGTTGGCGCTGTCAACGGCGTTTGGCACGCGGCCCACCCTGGACCCGAGGGGGTCCGCACCCTCACGGATCTGTGGACGTCGTTGTCCCGCAAGGACGTCTTCCCGATCCGTCCGGTGCGCGGCCTCCTCGGTGTCGTCGGGCTGAGCGACCACCTCGTGCCCAGCACGGCGCTGCGGCGCCTGCTGCGGACCCACCTCTCCGGCGTCACGCTCGGGAACACGCCGACGCCCGCGCACGTCGGTGCCACGGACGTGTTGTCCGGGGAGGAGGTGGTGCTCTCCGAGGGCGACGCGGTGGACGCGGTGATGGCCAGCACCGCGATCCCGGCGGTGTTCCCGCCGGTGCCGCTCGGTGGGCGGTACCTGATGGACGGCGGCGCGGTGAACAACAACCCCGTGTCGCACGCGGTGGCGCTGGGCGCGGACAGGGTGTGGGTGCTGCCGACGGGGTACGCCTGCGATCTCGAAGAGCCGCCGCGCAGCGCTCTCGGGATGGCGTTGCACGCGTTGACACTGCTGGTGAACCACCGGCTCGCGGTGGACGTCGAGCGCTACCGCGACGAGGTCGACCTCCGCGTCGTGCCGCCGTTGTGCCCGCTCAGCGTGTCACCGGCCGACTTCAGCCGGTCCCGCGAACTCATCGACGCCGCCCACCGGAGCACCCAGCGGTGGCTCGCGGCGGGCCGGCCGGAACGCGGCCTCCTGCACCCCGTCACCGGATGAGGCCGGCCTGCCGGTCCGCCGAGGTCACGATCACCAACGGACACGGCGCGTGCGAGACGAGGGCCTGACTCGTCGAGCCGAGCAACATGCCGTCGAACCCACCGCGGCCGTGACTGCCCACCACCAGGAGCTGTGCCTCGGTGCCGTACCGCATGAGCGCGCGCACCGGGCGGTCCCGTGGCAGCGCGCGTTCCACCCGCACGCCGGGATACCGGTTCTGCCACTTGGCGAGCACCTCGCACGCGTCGTCGTCGGCCTCGTCGCGGGCCGCGGCGAACCGCGCGGTGCGATAGGCGCTCTCCACGGTGAAGCCGGGCCTGCACAGGAGCACAGTGAGGCGGGCGGCGCGCAGAGAAGCGGCCTCGAAGGCGAACGCCAGCGCGGCCTCGCTCGCGGCGGAACCGTCGTGGCCCACCACGATCGTGCCGCCGGTCGCGGCCAGGCCGCGCACGATCACCAGCGGGCACTTCCCGTGCGAGGCCAGCGCGGCCGCCGTCGACCCGACCAGCATGCCCCTGACGTTGCCCAGGCCGTGAGCCCCGAGCACCAGCAGCCGCGCGTGCTGTGACTCCTCGATCAGCAGGGTCGTCGCGCCACCGCCGACCGGTTCGGTCGTGACCTGCACGTCCGGTCCTGCGGCACGGGCGGCCGTGGCGGCCTCGTGCAGACACGCCGCGACCCGCTCCTCGTCCGTCGCGGTGAGTCGTCCTTCGGCGGGCAACGAGAACGCGTGCACCAGCCGCAGCGGTGCGTCGCGCCGGGCGCATTCGTCGGCGGCCCACATGACCGCGGCCAGCGCGGACGACGAGCCGTCGACCCCGGCCACCACCGGCCCGCTCATCGCAGGGGCCCGAACGGGAGGAGCTCCTCGACGCCGCCCCGCGCGACGACGCAGGTCGACTCGGGCACCTCGCGCCAGGCACCGTGCAGGTCGCCCAGCGGTTCCGACACGACGAGCCGGGTGTCGGGGGAGAGCCCGTGCAGTCTCGGGTTGTCCGGGTACTGCTGCCGCAGCGTCGTGATGTCGGTGCTGTGGAACAGGCTGCGCGAGCGGCGTTCGCTGGAGTAGCGGAACGCCCAGGTGGTCTCGCCGTCGGTCGTGGCGACCGTCATCTGGAGCGGGTGCGCCACGCCGTGGTTCCTGCCGACCGCCTCGACGAACCCGGCGGTGCGGGCGACGGCGGTGGGAGGGTCGTGCTCGAGACCGAAGGTCAGCGCGAGGAAGAACAGGATCTCCGAGTCGGTCGACCCCTCGATCCCGGCGTAGAGCGAGGGGTCGACCACCAGCGCGAGTTCCCGGCGCACCAGAGGAAGTCCGGCGATGAGCCCGTTGTGCATCCACAGCCGGCGGCCGTGCCGGAACGGGTGGCAGTTGGTCTGCTGGACCGCCGTGCCGGTGGACGCGCGGACGTGCGCGAAGACGACGCCCGCTGTGGTCTGCGCGGACAGCTCCCGCAGGTTGCGGTCGTTCCAGGCGGGTTCGGTGCTCAGGAACAGACCTGGTTGCGACGCGGTCGCGTACCAGCCGACCCCGAAGCCGTCACCGTTGGTGGTCTCCACTCCCAGCCGCGAGTGCTTGCTCTGGGTGACGAGCGAGTTCGCCGGCACGTAGAGGAGCTCCTCCAGCAGCACCGGGGAACCGGAATACGCGAGCCATCGGCACATGTGTGTCCTCCACAGAAGGGGGTTCTTTCCTGGCAAGCGATCGTCACAGTCCACTTCGGACCTCGATGCGCCCGGCCATGGCCGCGCGCGCGACCAGCCGGTAGTCCTGCTCGTTGCGGTCCGCGTAGCTCTCGGCGAACTCGGCCAGCGCGGTGTCGAACACCTTGCCGTCGTCCAGGTACGCGGCCATCGCCACCCGGTCGCCGGTCCGCGCGTGGGCTCTGGCCAGCGTCCACCCGCACAGCGTTCCGTACAGCCGCAGGCCCGCCGCGTCCATGGACTCGACCGCCGCCGAGCCCTTCCAGTCGCGCAACTGCCGGACGTGGAAGTCCCTGGTGAGCCCGTCGATGCCTTCGGCGGTCTCCCAGCCGAGGAAGATGTCGCCGGTGGCCTGCATCAGCCGCTGTCCGGTCACGACCCGTTCGCCCTCGCTGCGGTGGTTCGGGCGCACGTCACCGGGCAGGTGGTCCGCGAGCACCGACCGCGGCGCCTCCTTCACCTGCAGCAGCAACGGATCGTTCTCGTCGCGCCCGTACAGCAGCACGATCCAGCACCGGGTCCCGACACTGCCGACGCCGACGACCTTGCGCGCCATGTCGACGAACCGGTACCCGTTCATCAGATGACGCCGGTCGGCGGACAGCGTGGCGGCGTAGCCGGCGAGCAGGTCCTGGACCATGAACTCCAGGTCCTCGCGGTCCGCGTCGGGCACCAGGTGGCCGACCGGCACGAGAAGCGGCGGATCGGCGGTGATGCGGCGGCACCCGTCGACGACGGAGGTCAGCTTGCGGTAGGCCTGCAGACTGTCCCGCGTACGGGCCTTCGCCTGCTGGTGCGCGAAACGGCGCTGCTTCGCCTTGTCCGCGCGTGCCTTGAGCATGATCTCCACCTCGTCGGCACCGGCCTGGGCGTACCAGACCTCCAGGTCACCCTGCTGCGCGAAGCGGATCATCGCCGACCGGTACCGGCCGGCGGCGGCGCGCACGGCGGCCGCCCGTGCCTTGCGCCCCAGCCCGTTCTGCCGGCCGGCGACGGCGATGCTGGCCGCGAGGCGTTTGACGTCCCACTCCCACGGACCGGGCAGCGTCTCGTCGAAGTCGTTGAGGTCGAACACCAGTCGCCGCTCCGGGGAGGCGAAGACCCCGAAGTTGCTCACGTGCGCGTCCCCGCTGAGCTGGCAGGTCAGACCGGACGACGGCGTCGCCGCCAGGTCACCGGCCATCACCGCGGCCGCGCCGCGGAAGAACGCGAACGGCGAGGCCAGCATCCGCCCGTACCGGATCGGCACCAGTTCCGGCAGGCGCGTGGCGTCCTGGCCGGCGAGGACCTCCACCGGATCGGGCCGGCCGGTGCCCTCGGGCAGTTCCGCGTGGGCGGCGAGCGGAACCTCCTTGCGGGCGGCCAGACCCGTGGTGATCCTCGCGGCCACCGAACCGGTCATCGCGCACCTCCCCGCTGACGGAACCGGCGGCTCCGGTCCACCTGCGACGCAACACCGCCGCGGTCGCCGGCACACCACCCGCCGCGGGGGAGCACCGGCGGGGCACCTCATCCGCGGCGCGTGAAGCGCTCGGGCCGCGGCCGCCGGAGTCTGCTCGAGTGGACTCCAACGCCTTGCGCAGAGTGCTCGTGCCCCTCGCCCTCGCCCAGTTCATCTGCAGCTTCGCCGGCTCCAACATGAACGTGATGATCAACGACATCAGCCGGGACCTGGACACCACCGTCCAGGGAGTCCAGCTCGCGATCACCATCTTCCTGCTGGTCATGGCGGCGCTGATGATCCCCGGCGGCAAGCTGACCGACCGCTACGGCCGCAAACGATGTCTCACCGCGGGCCTCGCCGTGTACGGCCTCGGCGCCGTGCTGAGCGCGTTCGCGCCCGGCCTGCCGGTCCTCATCGTCGGCAACTCGATCCTGGAGGGCATCGGCACCGCGTTGCTGATCCCGCCGGTCTACATCCTGGCGACGATGCTGTTCACCGGCGTCACCTCGCGGGCCCGCGCGTTCGGCGTGATCAACGGCATGGCGGGCATCGGCGCCGCCACCGGGCCGTTGATCGGCGGGCTCATCACGACGGTGCTCAGCTGGCGGGTGGCCTTCCTGTTCCAGGCGCTGGTCGTCGTGGTGATCTTCGTGCTGAGCCGCAAGCACGTCCGGGACCCGCGGCCACCGGACCCGAGCCGCCCGTTCGACGTCCGCGGTGCCGTGCTGTCGTCGGCCGGGCTCGTCCTGATCGTGTCTGGTGTCCTGGCGGCGGACGACAACCTCTGGCTGATGCTGGGGCTGCTCGCCGCCGGAGCCCTGACGCTCGTGTGGTTCTTCCACTCCGTGCGCGCCAAGGAACGCGCCGGCGTGGAACCGTTGCTCTCGACCGAGTTGTTCCGCAGCCGCACGTCCAACCTCGGCCTGGTCACGCAGAACGTGCAGTGGCTCGTGCTGATGGGCATCTCGTTCGTGGTCTCGGCCTATCTGCAGGTCGTGCGCGGCTACAACGCGATCGAGACCGGCCTGATCCTCACCGCCGCGACCGCGGGCGTGCTGCTGGCGTCCCTGTCCGCCGAGCGCCTCGCGCGCCGGCACGCCCAGCGCAGCCTCGTGCTGACCGGTTTCGCCGTCACGATCACCGGCATCGCGCTCTTCCTCGGCCTGCTCGCCCTCTCGCCGCAGGTGTGGACCTTCCTGCCGGGCCTGTTCCTGATCGGGCTCGGCATCGGCGCCATGCTGACCCCGTCGGTGAACGTTGTGCAGTCGAGCTTCCCGGACGCGCTGCAGGGCGAGATCTCCGGTCTGTCGCGCAGCGTGTCCAACCTCGGGTCGTCGCTCGGCGCCGCGATCGCGGGCACCATCCTCGTCGCCGGCATCACCCGATCACCCGAAACCTCGTACGCGCTGGCGCTGGTCGTGCTGGCGCTGATCGCACTCGGCGGCATGGTGGCGGCGGCGTTCCTGCCGCGGACCACGCCGGTCCAGGCGCGGTGACCGGGATGACGGACGAACTGCCGCGGTTGCGCGCCGAGGTCTACGCGCTGCAGGCACGGCTCGACCGGCGGGCGCGGCGCGCGGCCACGGTGAGGATGGTGCGCCGGATCGGTGCCGCCGTGCTGGTCGCGGTGACGGCGTTCGCGCTCGTGATGAGCGTCGTCGGCATCTGGAGCGCGCGAACGGCGCTCGACACCGACCGGTGGGTCGCCACGGTCGCGCCCCTGCCGAAGGATCCAGAGGTCGCCGCCGCGGTCGCGGACTTCGCGACGGTCAAGCTCTTCGAGGCCGTCGACGTCGAGCAGCGGCTGCGGTCGGTGCTGCCCGAGCAGGCCGCGTTCGTCGCCGGGCCGCTGGCGAGCCAGCTCCACGCCCCGGTGCGCGCGACGGCCACCAAGGTCCTGGGCAGCGACCAGTTCCAGCGCGCCTGGACCGAGCTCAACCGCCGTGCCCACCAGCGCGCGCTCGCCGTCGTCGAGGGCGACAGCGACCTGGTCGCCGTCCACCAGGACAGGGTCGAGATCGACCTGCTGCCGTTGATCAACGAGATGCTCCGGGCGCTCAGCGCGCAGCTGCCCACCCTGTTCGGCAGGCAGCTCTCGCTGCCGGACCTCGGCAGCGGGGAGATCCCGGCGGATCTGCGGGTCCGGGTGCAGGACTCGCTCGGCGTGACGTTGCCGGAGAACTTCGCGCGGTTCACCGTCTACGACTCCGGGCAGCTGTGGGCGGCGCAACAGGCCGTGGTGACGGCCAAGCGAAGCCTGGTCCTGTTCCTGCTCAGCACTTTCGTGCTGCTCGTGCTCGCACTGCTCGTCTCGCCCGATCGCCGGCGCACGGCGCTGCAACTGGGCCTGTGGCTGGTGATCGCCGCGGTGGCGGTCACGGCGGCGCTGCGCGCGGTCCGGGAGCAGGTCCTCCTGAACGTGCCGGAAGGGCTCTACCGCGACGGCGCCGCGGACGTGCTGACGGCGGTCTTCAGCCAGCTGCGCACGCGAGGCTGGCAGATGCTCTGGACAGGCGCGCTGCTCGCCGCCCTGATGTACGTGATCGGACCAGGCAGGGGACCGGTGTGGTTGCGCCGCAGGACGATCCAGGCCTTAGGAGCGATCCGCTCGGGCGGGCAGGCGCTCGCCGCACACGGTCCCAGTTGGACCGCGCGCCATCTCGACGCCGTGCGCGTCGGCGGCGTCGCCGTAGCTGTCCTGCTCGCGCTGCTGCTCTCGTCGTGGACAGCCCTGTTGTCGATCGTGGTGGTGCTGGCGGCCTATGAGCTGCTCGTGACCGTGTTCGCCCTGCGCTCCACCCGCACCGGATGACCCAACTGATCGAACAGAGGAGAAGTCGTATGGCCATCGGGCCGATCCAACTGATCGTGCTGGGCTTCACCCACCCGGACTTCCGCGGTGAAGTGATCGCCGAACTGGAGGAACTCCGCAAGACCGACACCGTCCGCGTGATCGACGCCCTGGCCGTCCACAAGGACCCCAAGGGCGCCATCGCGGTCGAGCACCTGAGCAACCTCTCGCCCGCCGAGGCGGTCGAGCTGGGCAGCAAGATCAGCGTGCTGCTCGGCCTCGGTGCGGACGCGGGAGCCGAGTCGGCGCGGGAGAAAGGAGGCGTCCACCCGTTCAGCGACGCGGACGCGTGGGACGTGCTCGCCGAGATCCCCAACGACAGCGCGGCCGCATTGCTGCTCGTCGAGCACCACTGGGCCGTACCGCTGCGCAACGCCGTCGCCCGCGCCAACGGCTTCCGCATCTCCGACGGCTTCATCAGTCCCCTCGACCTGATCGCGATCGGGTTGGTGAGCGCGGAAGAGGCCAGGGAACTGCACGACCTGGAAACAGCGGGATCGGCGAAATGAGGAGGCAGACATGTTCGGATCACGGCGAGTGGCCCGCCGCACCGCACGACGCACGGTACGGCGAGCCGGAAGAGCTTCCGGGATGTTCAGGTCACGCCGGCTAGCCCGGTAACTCAGGACAGGGCGAGTTCACGCAGCCGCGCCCAGTCCAACTGCGGACGCGGCTGCGGGACCCCGGGCCGGTGGCGCGGCACCCTCACGCGCAGCGCCCCCGGCCTGACCACGCACCGCACGGGAGTCGTCATCGTGACCGCCTCGCCGTCCACGCCGACCGGGATCAACGGGGTGTCCGCCGTGATGACGACCTCCGTCGAGGTGCGCATGAGCACGGCGTCCGACCGCCGCCGGCCGCGCAGCAGGCCGGCGGCTTCCGCCGCGTCGCGCACCGTCACCGCGAGCACGCCCAGCACGCCGCCGTCCAGTCGTGGCCTGCGCCCCAGCCCGGCCAGGTCGCTCGACCCGTACGGGTTGTTGCTGACCAGCACCGCCTGCGCCCCGGCCAGCCAGGCCCCGCCCGCCTGCAGTCGCAGCGCCGTCGACCGCGGCCCGTTGAGCAGGTCCGGCAACAGGTCCAGCGTCGTGCGGGTCTTGCCCTCGCGGTAGGCGGGACTCCGCACGACCTCGGCGTACGCGCCGAACGACGCGTTGTTGACGAAGGTGCGGTCCCCGGCCACGCAGAGGTCGACCCGCACCTCGACGCCGTCGGTGAGAGCGTCGAGGCAGCGGCGGGGATCTTCCCGGTCCAGCCCGAGGTCGAGCGCGAAGTGGTTGCGGGTGCCCGCCGAGATGACCATGAACGGCACCCCGCGTTGCGCCGCGATGCCGGCGACGACCGCCTGGGTGCCGTCGCCCCCGGCCACCCCGAGGAGGTCGGCGCCGTCGTCCAGCGCCCGCCGGGCGAGCGCGGCGACGTCCTGCGAGCCGTCGAGCACGCAGACCTCCGCACCCAGGGCCGCGGCCAGTCCGGGAAGTCCGAACCGCCCGACCTTCCCGTCACCGGACCTCGGGTTCATGATCAGGAACGGCCGCCGGGGCCGGGGCACCTCGAGTTCGACCGGGCGGCCGGCCACACCTTTCGCGGCGAGCGCCCGCCGTCCGCAGGCCAGCGCGACGAACCACAGCAGGGCGCACACGACGACCACCCACGCCAGGCGGGCCTGCACGTACAGGACGACCACGGTCAGCGGTGCGAGCACCACGAGCAGCCCGCCCAGCCACCGCACGGGACCGCGGTGGGCGAGGAACCACCAGGCGCCCGCCAGCGCGATCACCGTCCCCGCCGCACCGGTCAGCACCAGCCCGGCGCCGGCGCGCACACCGGCCGCCACCAGCACGACCACGACGGCCGTTCCCGCCGCCAGGAACGCGAGCCGGGCCATCCGGCGTTGTTCTGGCGGCACAGTCACATCGGTCACGGCAGCCTCCAAAGTGGAATGTCCCTCCACCCTGGCGGCGCCCGGCGCGGGCAGCCTCACCCCGGCCGGATGAACGGGCCCTGCGGGCTCATCCGCGCCGGCGGAAGCGCCCCCGCGGGACCGGCACGACGATCGGTGCGGTGAAACCGTTGCGCGTCACCAGAGTTCTCTGTCCACTGACCGCGGGACTGCTGGCTCTCACCGCCTGTTCGGCTCCCCAGCCCGTCGCCCAGAGCACCTCGGCCAGTCCCGTGCCGATAGCCACGAACTCCACCGCACGGCACTTCCGCGCACAGGTCCTCGCACGTGTTCCCACCGACCGGGCCGACGCGCGTGGCCTGGAACTGGTCGGCGATCTCCTGGTCGAGAACACGGGGCCGGTGATCCGCGCGGTGGCGCCCGCCACCGGTGAGGTCCAGGCCCAGCAGTCCGTGCGGCCGGGTAGCGGAACCGCGCTGACCCCGGCCGGGTTGTGGCACGCCGGCGTGGCGCTGCTGGACCCGCGCTCACTGGCCGAACGCCGCCGGGCCACGGTCACCGCCGAGGCCTGGGGACTGTGTTACGACGGAACGCACCTCGTGCAGTCCGACGGCTCCACCACACTGCTGCTGCGCGACCGCGACACCGCGGAGTTGATCCGCGAACTCCGGGTCGACGCCCGCGAGTGGGCGGCGGCACGGCTCGGCGAGCTCCACTGCGCGACCGTCGACGGCCGCCCGCAGGTGTGGGCGGCCGTGACCGGCACGGACTGGATGATCCGCGTGGACCTCGTCTCGGGCACCGTCACCGCGGACGCCGACCTGACCGCCGTCACCGTCGCCGAGGTGCCGACGGGCCGGAACCAGGTGATCGGGGGCATCGCGGCGGTGCCGGACGAGGCGGGGGAGTTGTGGCTCACCGGCAGGCACTACCACCACCGCTACCGGGTCCGGCTGCACCCCAGGTCGTGACGCGGTCCTGAAACAGTTGTCTCCATAGCTTCAGTGTTGACAGAAATCAATCTCACAGCAGTCAACGCCGGGCAGCTTCTCCTTCGATCGCACACCGCAGCGCTGAAGCCAGCCAGTGCAGTTCTTCGGTCGCGTCCGGAGAGCGGCGTCGTCCCTGCACGCGACCGACGAGCTCCCGGTACCGTTCCGCGCCCGCGTCGATCCCCGCTTGCAGCGACGCCAGCACCGCGCTCAGATCGGTGTCGCGGAACATGGTGGAGATCAACTCCGCTGCGGCGGGATCGCCGGGTTCGATGCCGTCCTCCCTGGCCTGCGCGACCTTGTTCACCACCTGCCGGGCCCACCAGATGGTCGCGCCGGGCGGTGCTTTCTGGCCGGGGGCGGGGGTGTTGAGCTCCAGGAAGGTGCCCAGCCGGGCGCGGAAGTCCGGATCCTGGAGGAGTTCCGCCAGTTCGATCCAGGCGTCCACCTGGTCCGGTGTGGGGTCTTCCGGCAGGTCGATGCTGAGGTCGCGCACCCGTTCGCGCAGCTCCGGGGCGATGTCGAGGCGGCCGAACACGTCCGCCTTGAAGTCGTCGACGATCTGGGCGCGTTCGGCGGTGGAAAGCCGTGCCAAGCGGTTCATCAATGCTGTCTCCTCGAGGGTGGACCGGCGTTTGGACACTGTGGACAGCACGGCCCGGCTCACCTTCAGGGCGCGGATCTGCGTGTCGATCGCGGCGACGTGCGCCGCGGCGACATCGCCGACCGTTGCCTTGCGTTCGAGCACGCGGCGCACGTCGTCGAGTCCGAGACCCAGTTCGCGCAGAGCGCGGATGAGCTCGACGCGGGCCACGCACGCGGCGTCGTAGAGCCGGTAGTCGCCTGCCGTGCGGCCTACCGGCTCGATGACGCCCTCGTTCGACCAGAAGCGCAAGGTACGTGCGGAAACGCCCGTACGGCGGGCGAGCCGGCCGATGGTGAGCAGGTCCGTGCTGTCGTCCATGGGTCAATCCTCGACGTTGCAGCCGCTGGAAGGTCAAGCGCGACCTTCGGTCAGTTCGGTGGCTCGCCGACGAGGACGTGCACGAACGTGCCGGACAGGCCGTAGCTGCTGACCCCGGCGATCGCAGGGCCGTCACCCGGCCACGGCGTCGCCCGGGGCACGGGTGCGATGTTGAGTCCTGCCCAGTCCACTTGGGACGTGGGGCTGTCGCTGTACAGGCTGGCGGGAACGGTGCGTTCGCGTACGGCGAGCGCTGCCTTGATCAGCCCGGCGAGACCGCCTGCCGCCTCGGGGTGGCCGATGTTGGTCTTGACGGAGCCGACCAGGCAGGGGCTGCCCGCGGGCCGGTGGGCGCCGATGGTGGCGCCGATCGCCTGCAGTTCCAGCCGATCGCCGGCCGGGGCGGCGTTGCCGTGGGCCTCCACGTAGGCGATGTCGCCCGGTGTGATGCCCGCGGTGGCCGCTGCTCGCGTGATCACCTGCAGGTAACCGTCGACCGACGGCGCGATGATCGCCTTGGCGGTGCGGCCCTTGCTGGCCTGGGCGCTGCCGAGGATGAGCGCGTGGATCGTGTCACCGTCGGCCTGTGCGCTGGAAAGTCGTTTCAGGACAAGCACTCCGGCGCCGTCGCTGCGCACGAAGCCGTCGGCGTCCTCGTGTGCGAAGCGGCAGCGTCCGGTGGGGGAGAGCATGCCCGCGGCGGAGTAACCGGCGGTGTGGCCGGTGCCCAGCACGAGGCTGACACCGCCGGCCAGTGCTGTGTCGCACTCCCCGGTGCGCAGGCTCTGGCAGGCGAGGTGGACGGCCAGCGTGCCGGAGGAACAGGCCGCGTCGACGGTGGTGCACGGGCCGCGCAGGTCCCAGGCGTAGCTGATGCGGCCGGACGCCATGCTGCGCGCGGCGGCGGTGGCGATGGCGTACATGTCGACGGTGGTCGTGCCCTGCAGGTGGTCCCAGTGCTCTCCGGTGCTCTGCCCCATGAACACGCCGACGTCGCGGCCGGCGATCGCCTCCGGGGGCAGGCCCGCGTCCGCGAGCGCGTCACCGGCACAGGTGAGCAGTACGCGGTGCTGCGGGTCGAGGGTGGTGTTCTCGCGTTCGGTGACGGAGTAGGCGTCTTGCGAGAAGTCCGTTGTGTCGAACCGGTTCGCGGCGCTCACCGCGTCGGTCTCGCCGAGGACCAGCTCCCAGAGCTGTCCGGGGGTGGTGGCGCCGGGAAAGCGGCACCCCATGCCGACGATGGCGATCGGCTCGCAGGTGTTCATCAAGACCTCTTCTGACGACGGATCCGGGCACGACCGTAGTGGCGGGCCGGGGTGCACCCTCATGATCGTCATCACTTTGAGTGACTCAATGGCACTTTGGGTTACATCTCTGTTCTCATTGGCCCACTTCATGATCGTTCGATCGAAAGAACCGTGAGCCGATGTGCGGCATTGCAGGCTGGGCCGATCTCGCCCGCCCGTCCACCGGGATGCGCGACCGCGTCCAGCGGATGAACGACGCCATGGCGTCCCGCGGACCTGACGGAGACGGCATCTGGTCCGGACCGCACGCCGTGCTCGGCCACCGCCGCTTGGCGGTGCTCGACCCGGCGCACGGTCAGCAACCCTTCGTCTTCACCGACGACAGCGACGAACCGGTCGTCGCGCTGACCTACAGCGGCGAGGTCTACAACCACCGCGAACTGCGCGACGAGCTGGAACGGCGGGGCCACAAGTTCCGCACCGGCACCGACACCGAGGTCGTGCTGCACGCCTACCTCGAGTGGGGCGTCGACTCGGTCTCCCGCCTCAACGGCATGTACGCGTTCGCGATCTGGGACCACCTGCGGGGCCGGCTCGTCCTCGTCCGCGACCGGCTCGGCGTCAAGCCCCTGCACTACACCCGGCGCGGCGCTGGACTGCTGTTCGCCTCCGAACCCAAGGGCCTGTTCGCCAGCGGCCTCGTCCGCCCGTCCGTGAGCACCGACGGACTGCGTGACTTCCTCGCGTCCGTGCACACGCCGGGGCAGAGCCTTTTCCAGGGCGTGCACGAGGTCCGGCCGGGCACGGTCGTGATCCTCGACGCGATCGGAGTGCGCGAACAGCGTTACTGGCAGCTGGAAGCACGTCCCCACCACGAGGGCGTCGGCGCCACTGTCACGCACGTCGCCGATCTCCTCCAGGACATCACCGAGCGCCACATCCAGGCCGACGTCCCGCTCGGCGCCCTGCTGTCCGGCGGCCTGGACTCCAGCGCCCTGGTCGCACTCGGTCAACGCGCCGCGCACCGCGGTGGGAGGCCGCTGCGGACGTTCTCCGTCGACTTCACGGGCAACGCCGGCCACTTCGCCGGCACCAGCCTGCGGTCCACTCCGGACGCTCCGTTCGTGCGCGACGTCGCAACCCGGTGCGGTGTCGAGCACCACGACATCGTGCTCGACTCCGCCGAGCTGACCGATCCCCGTCACCGCCGAGCCGTGGTGACCGCCAAGGACGCGCCCGCGCTCGGCGACATGGACACCTCGCTGTACCTGTTGTTCCGAGCGGTCCGTGAACGCACCACCGTGGTGCTCTCCGGGGAGAGCGCCGACGAGGTCTTCGGCGGCTACCCGTGGTTCCACGACCCGGACCGCGTCCACGCCGACGACCACCCGTGGCGGTACTTCACCGGCCACAGCGGTACCTACCAGGCGTTGCTGCGCGACGACGTCACCACAGGCCTCGGCATCGCCGCACACCGCGAGGCGCACTACCGGCAGGCACTCGGCGAGGTTCCCCGCCTGGCCGGTGAGACCGATGACCGCATGCGGAGGATGATGTACCTGCACCTCACCAGCTGGCTGCCGCACCTGCTCGACCGCAAGGACCGGCTCAGCATGGCGGTGGGTCTCGAGGTGCGGGTGCCGTTCTGCGACCACCGGCTCGTCGAGTACGCGTTCAACACCCCGTGGGCGCACCACACCTTCGACGGACGCGAGAAGTCCTTGCTCCGCGCGGCCGTGGCACCGCTGCTGCCCGCGAGCGTGATCGGCCGGACGAAGGCGCCGTACCCGGTCACCCACGACCCGGCCTACCACCGCGCGATCACCGACCAGGCCCGGGACCTGCTCGCCACCCCGTCCGCTCCCGTGTGGACACTGCTGGAGCCCGAACGGCTGCGCGACCGGCTCGATCGGCCCGGAACCGATCACGCCACCCGTTCGGGCATCGACTTCGCACTCAACCTCGACCTGTGGTTGCGCACCACACAACCGCAGTGAGTCCTCTATGGACTGATCAACGGGTCTGAGTCGCGGAATCCTGGCTTTCCAGCCACTTCAGGATCGCGCGGTTCGTCTCCTCCGGCTTCTCCTGCTGGATCCAGTGACCGCAGTCCAGGGTGACGACTTCCACGTTCGGCACGAAGTGCGTCAGGTTCTCCGACCTCGGAACCACGTCCCGGTCGCCGTAGATCATGAGCGCGGGCTGGCGGATGATCGGGTCCACGTCCGCCAGCCGGTGCCAGTTGCGATCGGAGTTCCGGTACCAGTTGATGCCACCCGTGAAGCCCGCCGACTCGAAGGCGGTGACGAAGACGGCCAGCTCGTCGTCGCTCATCAGGGGCTCGCCGAGCGGTACCTCCGCTCCGGCGAGATCGATCAGCGCCATGCCCGGCTGAGGCGCCCTGGGGGGTTCGTTCTTCCGGTACATGTTGCGGAGGAACCGGAACGTGTTCTTCTCGAACACGGCATCGGCCACGCCGGGATGCCGGTTGAAGTGGACGTAGTAGAAGTCGCTGCCGAGCGCGTCCTCGATGAACTCGACCCAGGGCTTCTCCCCGCGCTCTTGGTACGGCACGCTCAGGTTCACCAGCCTGCTCACGCGGTCCGGGTGCAGCAGGGTGAGTCCCCAGACGACGATCGCACCCCAGTCGTGACCGACGAAGGTGGCGTTCTCGTAGCCGTAGTGGTCGAGGAGTGCGACGAGATCACCCGACAGGTGTTCGAGGTCGTAGGCCGTCACCTCGGCCGGACGCGCCGAGCCGCCGTAGCCCCGCTGGTTCGGGACGATGACGTGGTAGCCCGCCGCGACGAGGGCAGGTACCTGATAGCGCCAGGAGAAGGCGTGCTCGGGCCAGCCGTGGCAGAGCACGACGGGGCGTCCCGCGTTGTGCCGGCCTGCTTCGAAGACTTCGAGTTCCACGCCGTTGACGGGAACGAGGGTGGGCTCGGGAAAATCGGTCGGATCGAACGCTGAGGTCATGCCGTGATCCTGCCGACCGAAACCGGTCACCCCATGACCGCTTTCCGTGAAATCTTGGCGGAGTGCGAACCGACCGGCTGGTGGCCGTTCTCCTCCTGCTGCAACGACGGGAGCAGGTGACGGCGGCGGAGGTGGCCCGGGAACTGGAGGTCTCCGAGCGCACCGCCCGCCGCGATCTCGACGCACTGGCCATGGCCGGGGTGCCCGTGTACTCCCTGCAGGGCCGGGGCGGCGGCTGGCGCCTCGTGGGCGGTGCCCGCACCGACCTGTCCGGGCTGACCGCGAGCGAGGCCCGCGCCCTGTTCCTGGCCGTCGGCCCGGCCTCGGTCATGACGCCGGCCGTGAAGGCGGCTCTGCGCAAGCTCGTCCACGCCCTGCCGGAATCCTTCCGGGGCCAGGCCGAAGCAGCGGCGTCGTCGTTGGTCGTGGACCCGCGGCGGTGGGGGGCGAGCCGGAGCGAGCACCGGCCGCCCCGCTTCCTCGACGAACTCCAGGAGGCGGTGATCCGCGGCGTCCAGGTGCGGCTCGGCTACGTCGACCGCGAAGGCGCCGAGACCGGGAGAACCGTCCACCCGCTGGGCATCGTCGCCAAAGGCCCGTCGTGGTACCTCGTGACCGAGACCGAGGCCGGCCGGCGGACCTTCCGCGTCGACCGCGTGTCGTCCGTCGCTCCGACCGGCGATCCCGTGCACCGGCCCGGCGACTTCGACCTCGCCGGGAGCTGGCGCGCCATCGCCGACGAGGTCGACCGCAGGCGAACGCCTGTCGAGGTCCAGGCGGTGTGCGTGCCCCACGGGACGGGTCTGCTCCGGATCGCGTTCGGCGACCGGCTCGAGGTGGGAGGTGCCACGGCGGACGGCCGCGTCGAGGTCGTGATCCGCGGCCGGGACGAGCACGTGCTCGCCGGTGAGCTCGCCGGACTGGTCGACTGGGTCGAGGTGACCGGTCCACCGCGGGTGCGAGAGCACCTGGTCTCCATCGGCAACGCGCTCGTCGAGCGGTACGGCTGAGAGACCGCGTCCGGACGATCGGTACTGTTGGCCCGCCTGACGGAAGGACACGGGTGGACGACTCGTCGAAGGTCGGTAGGCACGCTCGCGGGGTGCTGGCCGCCGCGAAGGCGTTCCGCGCCGAGGCGGCAGGGGTGCGCGCGGAACCGGACCGGTTGCGCGCGCTCGCCGTCGCGCACCACCAGGCGGTCCGCGACTCGCTGGTGGCCGACCGGCTCCGCGCCATGCCGGTGGACAAACTGCGGGACACGAAGGCGAACCTGCGGCTGAGCAAGCTGAAGGCCGCGGGGTACCGGACCGTCGCCGACGTCGTCCGGGCGCGCCCGGAACAGCTCGACGGCGTGCCCGGGGTCGGCAGGCAGTCCGCCGAGGACATCGTGCGGGTCGCCCGCGCCGTCGTCGAGGGTGTCACGCGCGACACCTCCGTCCGGCTGAACCCCGACCGCGCCGACCGCGCCCAGACCGAGCTGCTGCAGCTGATGTCCAAGCTGCGCAGGGCGAACCAGCTCGTCGGCCCGCTGCGCGAGCCGCTCGGAGAGGTGCTGGGCAGCGTCGACGCCGACGTGCGCGCCGCGGCCCGTGCCCTGAGCCGGGTGCGGATGTTCTTCTCGCTGCGGAAGAACCGGCAGGCCGCACTCGACTCGCTCGGCCGGCTCGAGGCCCTGCTGGCCAGTCGTGACGTGGCGGCGTTGCGCGCGGTGAGCACGCAGCTGCGCGTGCCGGACCTCGACCACCGCGCATTGTGGCGCGACTACGAGCTCGACGCGGCCGCCTACAACACGCTGCTCGCCGACCTCGCCGGTGCGGACGGGGTGCCGGATCGCGGTGCCGCCAACGGTTTCGTCCCGGCCGACATCGAGCACGAGGTCGACGCCACCACACTGGACACCAGCCTGCTGAAGGTGTCGCTGCGCGGCTACCAGGTGTTCGGAGCCAAGTTCGCCCTGGCCCGCAAACGCGTCATCATCGGCGACGAGATGGGACTGGGCAAGACGATCGAGGCCATCGCGGTGATGGCCAGCCTCGCCGCCGGAGGGCGGCGCGGGTTCCTGGTGGTCTGCCCGGCGAGCGTCGTCGTCAACTGGGTCAACGAGATCGCCCGGCACAGCGACCTGGTGCCGCACCGGATGCACGGCGCGGGCCGCGACGGCGCGGTCGGCGAGTGGCTGGCACAGGGCGGCGTCGGCGTGACGACCTTCGGCACGTTGCCGAAACTGGTGCTGCCGAAGAGGTTCCGCCCGGCTCTGGTCGTGGTCGACGAGGCGCACTACGTGAAGAACCCGGACACGCAGCGTTCGCAGGCGGTCAACAAGATCGTGCAGCGCGCGGAGCGGGCGGTGCTCCTCACCGGCACGCCGATGGAGAACCGCGTCGAGGAGTTCCGCAACCTGGTCGCCTACCTCCAGCCGGGCGTCGCGGCGGGCACGGGCTCCATCGACGCCGTGGTGGGGGCGAAGGCCTTCCGCCGCGTCGTCGCACCGGTGTACCTGCGGCGCAACCAGGAGGACGTGCTGGGGGAGCTGCCAGAGCTGCTCGAGGTGGAGGACTGGGTCGAGTTCGGCAAGCAGGACCGAGCCGCGTACCTGGACGCGGTGCGCGCGGGGAACCTGATGGCGATGCGCCGCGCCGCCTACACGCCGGGCACGCCCGGCGGCTCGGCGAAGCTGGAGCGGCTGCTGGAGATCATCGAGGAGTCGAGGGACAACGGCTGGAAGGTCGTGGTGTTCTCGTACTTCCACGACGTGCTGGACGCGGTCGCGGAGCACGTCGAGGTCTTCGGGCCCCTGACCGGTGCGACGTCGGCGCAGGGCCGTCAAGAACTGGTGGACGCGTTCACCGCGCGCGAGGACCACGCGGTGCTGGTGGCCCAGATCGAGGCGGGCGGCGTGGGCCTCAACATCCAGGCCGCGTCCGTCGTGATCATCACCGAGCCGCAGTGGAAGCCGAGCACGGAGGACCAGGCGATCGCCCGGTGCCACCGGATGGGCCAGGTCCGCAAGGTCCACGTGCACCGGTTGCTGGTCAAGGACAGCGTGGACGCGCGGGTGCAGGAGGTCCGCGACCACAAGACCCTGCTGTTCGACCACTTCGCGCGTGAAAGCGACACGAAGCACTCGCACGCGAGCGCGCTGGACTCGGCGGTGTCGGTGGAGCAGCGAGTGGTGCAGGCGGAGCAGCAGCGCCTCGGCCTCTGAGCCTTGCATCCGATACCCCGGTACGGGTTTACCGTCGAACCATGGAGGAAGCAGAGAGCTGGGCGCCTCGGTCCTGCACGTTGCCGACGGCTGAGAGACCGTTGCGCCTGGCCGAGTTCGACGAACTGCTCGCCGGTGCCGCACGCCACCGTTCCCAGAAGACTCGATTGGTGCTGGAACTGCAGCCACGGCCCGAAGTCGCGGCCCGTGCGGCGGACCTGGCGGTGCGGGAGACGGGCTGCTGCTCGTTCTTCACGTTCGAGCTGACGGCCACCGGTGGCGGCCTGACCCTGGCGATCTCGGTGCCGGACTCGCGGGCCGAGGTGCTCGACGCGCTGGCGGCGAGGTGAGCGGGATGCGGACGGGCGAGGTCGTCGAGGCGGCCGGGATGAACCGGGAGACGCTGCGGTGCTACGAGCGAGTCGGCCTGCCCGCCCCGCCGAAACGATCACTCGGCGGGCATCGGCTCTACCCGCGCGAGACCGTGAAGGTGCTCCGCGTGATCAAGGCGGCGCAACGGCTCGGCTTCACCCTCGACGAGGTCGCGGACCTGCTCGCACTCGCCGTCGTGCCCGCTGCCCTTCGCCGGGCCGGGGTGAGCGAGGAAGGCGTCCACCAGGGGATATCGTCCTGATCAGCTGATCAGGAGGGTGCTGTGCCGGGGTTCGTCGCGGGGATGGAACGTCACCAGGTCGCCGTCTGCCTCGGCGCGCTGGCCG
The DNA here is from genome assembly GCF_024648825.1 of Lentzea californiensis. Lineage (GTDB taxonomy): Bacteria > Actinomycetota > Actinomycetes > Mycobacteriales > Pseudonocardiaceae > Lentzea > Lentzea californiensis. The sequence continues at coordinate 179,526 of NZ_JANBBE010000006.1, read as the reverse complement.
CGGGGGCGGTGGCGGGCTGGGCCGCTCCGGGGGCGGGCCCGGTGCTCGAACACGCCATCAACCCGGTGCTGGCAGTCCTGCTGTACGTGACGTTCCTGCAGGTGCCGGTGGCCGAACTCGGGCGTTCGATGCGTGCGGGCCGGTTCCTCGGGGCCGCCCTCGTCGTGAACTTCGTGGTGGTGCCGTTGGTGGTGGCCGCGCTCTTCACGTTCCTGCCCGACGACCAGGCCGTGCGGCTGGGCGTGCTGTTGGTGCTGCTCACACCGTGCGTCGACTACGTGATCGTGTTCAGCGGACTGGCCGGTGGCGACAGCCGGCGCCTGCTCGCCGCCACGCCGTTGCTGCTCCTCGCGCAGATGGTGCTGCTGCCCGGTTATCTCTGGCTTTTCCTCGGCTCCGGCCTGGCCGTCGTCGAACCCGGCCCGTTCGTCGAGGCGTTCGTCGTGCTGATCGTGGCCCCGCTGGCCCTGGCGTGGCTCACCCAGGCCAGGGCGGCGCGGATCATCGGGGCGATCAGCACGACGATGGTGCCGTTGATGGCCGCGACCCTGTTCGCGGTGGTCGCGTCGCAGGTGCCGAAGCTCGGCGACGACCTGCCGCAGGTCGCCCGCGTGGTGCCGTTCTACGTGGCGTTCCTGGTCGTGATGGCCTTCGCCGGGCTCGCCGTGGCCCGGTTGTTCCGCCTGGACGCGGTTTCGGGGCGCGCGGTCGTGTTCACCGGGGCGACGCGCAACTCGCTGGTCGTGCTGCCGCTCGCGCTGGCGTTGCCGGACGACCTCGCGGCTGTCGTCGTGGTGACGCAGACGCTGGTCGAGGTGGTCGGCATGGTCGTCTACGTCCGGGTGGTGCCGCGTCTGCTGCCCGGCCGTCAGGCCTGAAGCCGGCGATCTTCGCCGGCCCCCAGCCGTCTTCTACGATGAACCGATGAGGGGGCTGCGGTGGCCGGACGCCGTGTTGTGGGTGGTCCTGGCGGTGCCGCTGGTGCCGGGAGCGATCGGCGAGCCGGTGGAGCTGATCGCCGGACTGGTCCTGCTGACCGCCGCCGTGCTGCTCTTCCGGAGGTTTCCGGTGTGGACGCTGTGCGCGCTCGTGGCGGCCGCTGCGGTACCCGCGCTGGCACTGGTGCCGACCGTGACGAACCCGCCGTGGGTCTGGCCCTTCCTCGCCGCCGGGGTGTTCGGGTTCCGTGCCGGACGGTGGGCCGGCGACTCGGTGCTCGTGCCGCTGGCCACCGTGCTGCTCGGCGGGCTGCCGGTCAGCGTGCTGGCGGACGGGACGGCGCGCGGCGGGTTCGGTGTGCTGTTCGGGCTCTACGACTGGTTCCTGCTGGTGCTGATCGTGCTGGTCGTGGTGCTGTGCCCGTGGTTGCTGGGCCGGTACCTGCGGCTGCGCGCCGAGGTCGCGGCGGCGGGTCTGGAGCGGGCGGCCCTGCTGGAACGGGCGCGGATCGCGCGGGACATGCACGACTCGCTCGGTCACGAGTGGGGGCTCATCGCTTTGCGCGCGGCCGCTCTCGAGGTGTCGCCGGACCTGCCCGAGCGGCACCGGGCGGCGGCAGGCGAGCTGCGGGCCGGCGTCGCGGCGGCGACCGAGCGGCTCCAGGAGATCATCGGCGTGCTGGGGCCGCGAGACGAGCGGACCGACGTCGCCGCGCTGGTCGAACGCGCCGCGGCCGCGGGCATGGACGTCGAGTGGACCCCGGCGGAGCCGTCACCCGAGGCCGTCGAACGCGCTGTGCACCGGATCGTCCGGGAAGGACTGACGAACGCCGCCAGGCACGCGCCGGGAGCGCCGGTCAGCGTACGGGTGGAACGCCTGTACGCCAGCACGACCGTCACCGTCGCGAATGGACCGGCGGTCGACACACCAGGTCCGCCGGGCGGCGGCAACGGGCTGGCCGCCTTGGCCGAACACGCCCGGCTGCTGGGCGGCACGCTCACCACCGGGCAGGGTGACGGCGGGTTCACGCTCGTCGCGGAACTGCCGCACGACGCGCGACCGGCGAACGTCGGCAGGCCGGCCCGCCGAAGCCTGGTCAGGGCGGCCAGGACACCGCTGCTGGCCGGCGCCGCCATCGCCGTGCTCGCCATGGCGCTCTACGCGGCGGTCGGCGCCAACAACAGCCTCGACCCCGAGGTGTTCGAGAAGATCCAGCTCGGCACACCGCGCGCGGACGTCGAGACGCGCCTGCCACCGTTCCAGATCCTGGGGGACCCCGAACGCATGCTGTCCGACCCGCCGAAGGGCGCCGACTGCCGCTACCACTGGTCGCGGGAGCAGACCGACGAGCAGCTGTTCTTCCGGCTGTGTTTCGCCGCGGACCGCCTGGTGCACAAGGAAGCCGTGCCGCGCGGCGCTATTTCGGGCGAAGCGCCGTGATCCGGGTGCTGCTGGCCGACGACGAACCGCTGACCAGAGCCGGGGTCCGGGCCGTGCTCGGCGCCGAGCCGGAGTTCGAGGTGGTGGCCGAGGCCGCCGACGGGCACGCGGCGGTGGAACTCGCGCTGGCCCACCGGCCGGACGTCGTGCTGCTCGACATCATGATGCCGCGCATGGACGGCCTGGCCGCGGCGGCCGAGATCCGCCGCGTCGTCCCGGGCACCGGCGTGATCATGCTGACGACGTTCTCCGAGGACGAGCACATCGCCCGCGCGTTCGACGGCGGTGCCAGCGGTTTCCTGCTCAAGACAGGAGATCCGAGGGAGCTCTTCGCGGGCATCAGGGCCGTGGCGGAGGGTGCCGCGTACCTGTCGCCGAAGATCGCGCACTGGGCGATCCGGCGGCTGGGTGAGGAACGGGTGTCCGGAGCCGCCCGCGCGCGGGACCTGGTCGCCGGGCTCACCGAACGGGAACGGGAAGTGCTCGCCCTGGTCGGCGCCGGGCTCCCGAACGCGGAGATCGGCCGCCGGCTGCACGTCGTGGAGGGCACGGTGAAGGTGTTCGTGAGCTCGATCCTGCGCCGGCTGAAGGTGCCGAACCGGGTGCGCGCCGCGATCATCGCCTTCGAGGCGGGACTGGTCGACCAGGCCTGATCTATGTCTTTCGTGCAGTGCTCCGGCGGCGTTCGGCAGATGCCGGCCGGCGTGCGTGATCGACAGGCTGGGCCGCATGAGATCCAGCTGTTGGGCCGTCGTCGCGGCGGGAGCCTTGACGGTCGCGCTGGCCGTTCCCGCGGTCGCCGCTCCCGTCCCGCTCACCCTGCCGACACCGTCGGGTCCGTTCCCGGTGGGCACCACCGAACTGCACCTCGTCGACGAGACCCGCACCGATCCGTGGGCACCGGGCAGATCGCGCGAACTGATGATCTCGCTGTGGTATCCGGCCACGCCCTCGTTCCGGGCCCCGGTGCGCCACCTCAGCCCGGGGATCGCGGCCTTCTACGACCAGACCGCCGCCGGCTCGGTCGGACTCGATCCCGGCGTCGCGGACTTCGCGGGCACCCGGACCCACGCGAGGACGGCCACGCCACTTCTCGGCCGCCGCCCCGTGATCCTCTACTCGCCGGGACGCGGGCAGTCGCGTTCGTTCGGCACGACGCTGGTGGAGGACCTCGCCAGCCGCGGCTACGTCGTCGTCACGATCGACCACACCTTCGCGGGCCCCGTGGAGTTCCCGGACCGCGTCGAACTCCCGGTCAGCCGCGCGGACACGGCGCTGATGATGCGGGAGAGGGTGCGCGACACCGGTTTCGTGCTGGACCGGCTCGGCTCCACCACGCTCGCCGCCGCGATGGACCTGTCGAGGGTCGGCATGGCCGGCCACTCCATGGGCGGGTTCACCGCGGCCGAGGCCATGCTCACCGACCCGCGCATCGACGCGGGAGTGAACCTCGACGGCAGCATGGACCCGAACTCCGGCCAGGCGAGCGCGCGCGGCGCCGACCGGCCGTTCCTGCTCATGGGCGGCGGGACCAGCGGTGCGGACAAGCACCCGCATGACCACGTGCACGCACCGGACTGGGCGGCGTTCTGGGCGAACTCCACCGGCTGGAAACGCGACGTCCACCTGCCCGCGGCGGAGCACGCGAGCTTCACCGACGCCCAGGTGCTGCTGCCGCAGATCGACAGCTCGCACCCGTTGCCCGCGGACAAGCTCGCGGCGGCGATCGGCACCGTCGACCCGCGCAGGAGCCTGACCGCGCAACGGGAGTACCTCGCCGCGTTCTTCGACCTGCACCTGCGCGGCCGGCACACCGCGCTGTTCGACGGCGACTCGCCCGCCTACCCGGACGCGAGGCTCGTCCCGTGACCGCGTTCCTCGACTGGCTCGCGAACCTGCCGCCGGTCTGGGTGATCGTCGCCGCCGGTGTGCTCGTGTTCGGCGAGTGCACGCTGGGGCTGGGCTTCATCGCTCCCGGCGAGACCGGCCTCTTCGTGCTCGGCACCACCGCCACCAGCCCGCCCGCGTTCGTGGTGATGTGGCTGGTGACCACGGTGTGCGCGGTCGGTGGCGACTCGGTCGGCTTCCTGATCGGCCGCCGCTACGGCGCACGGCTGCGCGAGTCGCGGATCGTGCGGCGGCACGGCGCGCAGCACTGGGACCGCGCGACCGCGTTTCTGCGCCGCAGGGGAGCGGTCGCGGTGCTGGTCGCGATCTTCCTGCCGGTCCTGCGCACGTTGCTGCCCGCCGCCGCGGGAGCCGCCGGGCTGCCGTTCCGGACGTTCCTGCCCGCCGTTCTCGTCGGCGCCACCGGGTGGTGCGCATTGCACATCGGCCTCGGCGCGGCGGCGGGGGAGACCGCGCGGCGGGTCGAGAAGCTCGTCGGGACGGGCAGCACGATCGCGGCCGTCGCCGTGGTCGTCGTGCTGGCGGTCGTGGTGCTGCGCAGGCGCAGGACCGTGAGCCGGTCAGGAATCGAGAAGCACGGGACCCAGGGTGGCGAATAGCGTTCCCGGCATGACCTCATTCGACGCGATCACCCTCGAAGTGTCCGACCTCGCGGCCGCCGAACGCTTCTACGCCAACGCTTTCGGGCTCGGTTCCCGCCTGCGCCTGCGGGCTTCGCAGGAACCGGCCACCGGCTTCCGCGGCTTCACCCTGTCCCTCACGGTGGCGCAGCCCGCGGACGTCGACCTCCTCATCGGCGGCGCTCTCGACGCCGGCGCGACCGTGCTCAAGCCCGCCGGGAAGTCGATGTGGGGCTACGGAGGGGTCGTGCAGGCACCGGACGGCACCATCTGGAAGGTCGCGACCTCGGCCAAGAAGAACACCGGAGCGGCCACCGCGCAGGTCGGTGACGTGGTGCTGCTGCTCGGCGCGACGGACATCGTCGCGAGCAGGCAGTGCTACGTCGACCAGGGCTTCACCGTGGAGAAGAGCTTCGGCCGCATGTATGTCCAGTTCGCCGCGGCCGGCACCGTGACGCTGGGGCTGTACCGGCGGCGCGCGCTCGCCAAGGACGCCGGGGTGGCGCCCGAAGGTTCCGGTTCGCACCGCGTCGTGATGATCGGCACCGGCGACTTCACCGACCCGGACGGGTTCGCGTGGGCGTCAGGGCAGCCGGCCGGCCGGCTCGGCGCGTGAGCGGACGCCGAGCTTCGGCGCGTGTTCGCCGCCGGATCCGCCCCGGCACCTCGCCGCCCGCGGTCAGTCGGTCTGACGGTCGTCGGCCGCCGCGGTCTGGGTGAGCACGGCGACCGTCTGCTCCAGCCCGCGCTGCACCTCGTCGCCCTGCGCCTCACGTACGCTGTGCAGGCTCACCGTGATGCGCGACCGTCCCGGTGCGACCTCCTCGACCTGGAGTTCGCCGTGGTAGTCGTCCGGGCCCTCGGCGCCCCACTCGAGCGTGCGACGTTCCGCGTCAGGCCGGACCCACGCCTCGCCCTCGACGTGGTGACCGTGCACCTCGGCCTCCACGTGCACCTGCTCGCCGCCCTCGGGCTCGGCCGCGGTCATCTGCGGGAAGTACCGGGGCAGGTTGCGCGGCTCGGCGAGGAAACCGAACAGCGTGTCGGCCGGGATGTCCGCCTCAGCTGTGTGCGTGTACGTCGTCATGGACGTCCGGGTACCCGGACTCCCGCACCACGAACACGTCCCTCGTCTGAGCCACCTGTTCGTGCCATCCGCGCTGGTCACGGCGGAACACGGGCGCGACGAACGCGCCGCCGAGGTACAGCGCCGCGACGGCTAGGTCCCACCAGCCGATGCCGATCAGCGGCGACACGACGGTCGCGTACGCCATGAAGCCCGTGAAGCCGAGCAGTTCGCGCAGGGCCAGCTGGAACGGGTTGGCGCGTGACCCGTCGTCGGCGCGGATCCGGTAGTGCAGCAGCACTCCGCCGATCGTCATGCCCTTCGCCGCCGCCGGCAGCAGCACCCGGAAGGCCACGAGCAGGCACACGGCCCATCGCGGATCGGAGTTCAGCAGCAGCTTCGCGATCACGATCACCAGCACGAGCTCGGAGATCAGGCCGAGGATCCGGCGCGGCACGGTCACGGTGTCGCTCGGAGCGGCCGACTCGTCGGACGAGGGCAGCCTGGGCACGACGAACGCGGCCGGCGCCATCATCCACCCCAGCAGGCCGCCGAAGGTGTTCGAGATCAGGTCGTCCACGTCGGCGATGCGGTAGGGGCACGGGTAGAAACCGAGGTTGCCGGTGAACTGCACGACCTCGATGGCCAGCGACAGGCCCAGGCTGATGGCGATGACGGCGAGCGGCCCCTTGCGGTACGCCTTGCGCAGCACCACACCCAGCGGGACGAACAGCGCCACGTTGAACAGCTGCTGCAGGAACGCCTGCGACTTCACCATCGAAAGGACGCCGGAACGCCCGTTCGCCGCCATGTTGTTGCCCATGTCGGTGACCCACTGGAACGGGACCGTCGATAGCATCTGGTCGCCCGTGCACAGCTTCGCCACGTCGGACGGGAACGGTAAGAAGATCAACGCCAGTGCCACGAGCCCGTAGGCCAGCAAGCCGTACAGGACGAAGGCCCGCCGCGGCTCGACCCGCCGGAATCGGAAGTAGTGCAACAGGACCAAGGGGAGGAGAACCAGTAGCCCGACACCCACGAACGCCAGGAAACCGGTTCGGGCGGTCTCCCAGTACGACGCCATCATGAGTCGTCCAATGCCCGCTCACGAGAAGCGCCAAACCACGATCACCAAGGTTGCGGCGAATGGATCAACCGCGCCGGGCGAGGTACACGGTGTTCGTCGATTCCCTTTCCTGCAGGGGATTCGGGAAGCTGACGACCTCGGCCCGCACGTCGGTGAAGACCTCGGCGAGAGTGGCGGAGTACTCGGTCTCGGGCGGGTCGTTGGACCACAACGCGAACACCCCGCCGGGCGTGAGCAGCGCGGCGAGGCGCTGAGCGCCCTCGGCGGTGTAGAAGTCGGCGTTGGTCGGGTGCAGCAGGTGGCGCGGTGAGTGGTCGATGTCGACGACGATGGCGTCGAACAGCCTGCCGGGCGCCGTCCCGTCGAAACCCTCGCCGGAGCGGGTCAGGGCGAAGAAGTCGCCGTGGACCAACCGGCACCGCTCGTCGGCCGCCAGCGTCCTCCCGGCGGGGATGAGACCCTGCTGGTGCCACTCGATCACCTCACCGAGGGCGTCGACGACCAGCAGCGAGCCGACGTTCGAGTGCTCCAGCACCGTCTGCGCCGTGTAACCGAGTCCGAGGCCGCCCACGACCACGTTCAGCGAGTCCCCGGAGAGTTCCGCGAGTGCGAGGTGTGCCAGTTCGACCTCGGCGACGGTGAACAGGCTCGACATCAGGAACTCTTCGTTCAGCTTGATCTCGTGGATCTCCCTGCCGGTGCCGGGCTCGAGCCGGCGGCGCAGGCTGAGCTCACCCAGCGGGGTCTGGCGGTAGTCGAGTTCCTGGAAGCGCGCGCTCATGCGGCGGCACGCTACCCCGTGTGCACGAACAGGTGACCGCAGCCGTGCGTTCGTGAGGTGTCGTCCGATGTGGACGTGGCCGAGGGGTGCGCGTCGTGGCGTTCACAGCCGCCCGTGAGAGGATTCCGGCTTCCTGGCGGGAGAACTGATGCACTTACCTGACATCCTTCTGGTGCACGGCGCGTGGCATGGTTCGTGGTGCTGGGAACTGGTGACAGCGGAGTTGCGGCGGCTCGGCCGCACCGCGCACGCCGTCGACCTGCCCAGTTCGGGATCACCCGCCGGGCTGCACGAGGACGCGGAGGTCATCCGGCACGCGATCGCGGCGATCGACCGGCCGGTCGCGGTGGTGGGGCATTCCTACGGCGGTTTCCCGGTGACCGAGGCGACGGCGGGGTCGGCGTTCGTGACCCGCGTGGTCTACCTGGCGGCGTGGGTGCCGGAGGCGGGCACGTCGATCAGCGAGGCGGCCGGAATGCCGGAGTTCGAGGCGGAGTTCGTCCCTCCTCCACCCGACGCGGTCGCCCGGTTCTACGACGACGTCGACCCGGTGCTGGCCGAGCGCGCCGCCGCGATGTTGCGGCCGCAGAGCGCCCGCTCCGCCACCGACCGGCTCAGGGGAGCCGGGTGGCTCACGATCCCGTCCACGTACCTGGTGTGCGACAACGACAAGACGATGCCGCCCGCGTCGCAGGAGGAGATGGCCGCCCGCGCGTCCTCCGTGCACCACCTGCCGTCGTCGCACTCGCCGTTCCTGTCCGTGCCCGCCGACCTGGCGGCGTTGCTGGACCAGGTCACGCTCGATCAGGCACGCGTGCGCTCGTAGTGCCGCGCGACCCGGGCCCGGTTGCCGCACACGTTGGCGGCGCACCAGACCCGGCGCCTGTTCTCCGCCAGGAACACCATCGAGCACGCCTGGTTGGCGCACGCGCGCAACGCGTCCAGCCGCTTCTGGTCCGCCAGCAACCGGATCGCCTCGCCGGCGATCGCGGCCAGCGCCGGGTGACCGTTGTAGTCGTCGTGCCAGCGAACCCCTGCCCGCGCTCCGGCTCCCCAGCCGTCGAGCCGCGGGCTCGTGGGCACCGCGGCGGCGACGGCGTTGAGGTCCGCGATCAACGCCGGATCAGGCGTGCGCTGGGTCAGGTGCGCGTCGAACAACTCCCGCAGCACCGTCCGGAGCCGGCGGGTCGCGCTCATCGTCGGCGGTGCCGCCCCAGGCAGCCGATCCGCCTGCAGGGCCCACCACTTGGCGTGCGCGGCCTCATCCGCGAGCAGGTCCTGGACCGGGTCCAGGCACAGCGCCTGCGTGTCCACCAGGTCGAGCGCTACGAGCGGTTCGGCACCCATCGGGAAACCCGCCGCCTGGAACTCGGACAGGGTCGCGACCACGGGGTCTCCTAACGCATGAAGCAACAAGCGAGACATTAGCAGATTCTCACTCGGATCGCTTGCGGCGTGGAATCTAACGCGTATACGGTCGTTCTATCCATTAGAACGAACTGAGGGAGAACGACATGCCCGCGATCCGCCACCGCCACGTCGAGGTCGACGGCCTGAAGGTGTTCGTCCGCGAGGCCGGCGACGCGAGCAGGCCGGTCATCGTGCTGCTGCCGGGCTTCCCGTCGAGCACCCGCGCCTACGTGCGGCTGATCGACCGCCTGGCCTCCGACTGGCACGTCGTCGCGATCGACTACCCCGGCTTCGGCTCGTCCGACCCGCTGCCCGGCGACCCGACGTTCGACCGGCTGGCCGAGGTCACGGGCGAGGTCATCGACCTGCTCGGCATCGGCGACTACGCCGTCTACGTGTTCGACTTCGGCGCGCCCGTCGGCTTCCGGATCGCGCTCGAGCACGACCAGCGCGTCAAAGCCGTGATCACGCAGAACGGCAACGCCTACACCGACGGCTTCGGTCCTGATGTCGAGGCGCTCAACGGGTGGTGGAGCGACAAGGCCAAGCACCAGGACGCCGTCGACTGGGTCGTCAGCCTGGAGGGCACACAGCACCAATGGCTCGCGGGCGCGAAAGACCCCGAGAACATCGACCCGGAGCAGGCGCTGGCCGACCAGGCCGTCATCGACCTGCCCGGCCGCGCCGCCTACATGAAGTCCCTGCTGTGGAACTACCAGACCAATCCCGTCCGCTACCCGTCCTGGCAGGCCTGGCTGCGCGAACGGCAGCCCCACGTCCTCGCCGTCTGGGGCCGCAACGACACGTTCTTCGTCCCGGCCGGCGCCGAGGCCTACCGCCGGGACGTGCCCTCCGCCGAGGTCGTGCTGCTCGACACCGGTCACTTCGCCCTGGAGGAGGCCGCCGACGAAGTCGCCGCTCACGTGAACGCGGTGCTGGAGAAGACTTTCGCCTGACCTGACGCCTACATCAGGATGAAGTAGGGCGAGTACGCCGCACCGGTGCGGTCTTTCCAGTCCGGCATGGTGACCGAGGAGGGCTTGTCGGCGGGGTTCCCGGAGAACTGCAGCGGGAACACGTCGGTCGGATAGCTGTTGTGCTCGCCGAAGTACGCCCATTCCCAGGTGCCGCTGCCCGCGTCCTGGACGCTCAGCACCCGTCCGTGGGAATCCTTGATCACGTAGGGCGTGTTCGCGTCGATCTGCTCCGCGGGAATCGGATCGCTCAACGTGATGACCGGACCGTCGCCTCTGGCACGGCCTGTCGAGTCCTCGCCTCTTCTGGGGGCGTGGAGGTGTCCGGCAAGCAGGTCGCCCGGGTCGGCGTGCGGCTCGTGCTGCGCCGGGACGAGGAGGTCGATGGTCTCGGTCGGGGTGATGCGCAGAATCGTCATGGCGGCCTCGGAAACGAAGGGGGTTTGGACCCGTTCAACGTTCCGCCGGCCGCCGTGGCGCGACAAGATATCTATTGGTGCGACAAGCACGACTCGCGGGAGTCATGCCGGCGAGCCACCCGGACGTGTGTCGCCGCCGGGTGAAATCCGCCCGGAGTCCACTTGACCCGGTAAAGCAGTGACCCGGAACGTTGGCGAGGTAATCCACGCTCAGCAGGGCACCACGATGCACCCGTCTGACCGCGAATTCCCCCGGCAACCTTCCGGGCCACACCACTAGTGTCCTGCGCCGGAAATTCGTCATCAAAGTATGAAGGTTGATGAGGGGAGCTTTCATCAACCTCAGGTTTGGGAAAGCTCCCCTCATCAACGTCGCGGGGCCTCAGCCACGCCGTCATCAACTGCACGCGGGGCGCTTTCGTGCGCTCCACGCGCACGAAAGCGCCCCGCGTGCGGCACAAACGGCAGGGACTTCAGCGGCGGACTTCCGGCGTAGGGCACTAGCGCAGCGCGGCCTCGATCGCCTCGGTGATCGCGGCGTCCTCGGGCTCGGTGCTCGGCCGGAACCGGGCGATGACCTGCCCGTCGCGCGAGACGAGGAACTTCTCGAAGTTCCACTGCACGTCACCGGCGGTCCCGTCGGCGTCCTCGTGCTCGACCAGCTGCTGGTAGAGGGGATGCCGGTCGGGCCCGTTGACCTCGATCTTCTCGAAGAGGGGGAACGACACCCCGTAGGTGGCCGAGCAGAACGTGGCGATCTCCTCGGACGTACCCGGCTCCTGGCCCATGAACTGGTTGCACGGGAAGCCGACCACGGAGAAACCCTCGGCCCCGTACTTCGCCTGCAACCGCTCCAGGCCCGCGTACTGCGGGGTGAGACCACACCGCGAGGCGACGTTCACGACCAGCGCCACCTTGCCGCGCACCGCGCCCAGGTCGCCGGGCTCGCCCGCGAGCGTGCGGACGGGGATGTCGTAGATCTCCATCCCGCCAACGTAGTTCATGTCTTGCGCCCACCGGGAGCGGGCACGATCCGGGCGCTCACCGACGGCGGTGGAGCGGCCACACCAGGCCCGCCCGCGTCGACCCAGTCGATCACGTCCTGCACCACGTCGTCGTCCAGCACGGACCCCACCCACACCGGCCTCGCCCCGGCGGCGCGGGCGGCCTTGCCGGGCCGCACGACGACCACGTTGGACGCCTCGCACGCGTCCAGGCAGTCGGCCACCAGCACCGGTGCGAGCCGTGCGCGCAGCACTTCGAGCTGGTAGTCGTGGTCGACCTCGGGGTGCTTGCGCTCGGTGCCGCAGCAGCAGCCGCGGCACACGGTGATCCGTGAACTCATGATCACCGTTCTACGCAGTCGAGGGTTCGTTGCACAACGAGCACATTGCGCTCGCCGTCCGGCGACATCGCTCCTGAAAGCTCGAAGTCGTGGCTGGTAAAGGAATGTGGACGATGCTCCTGCTCGCGACCGTGACGGCTTGCACACCCGCTGGACCGCAGTCGGCCAGTGTCCAGGTGAAGGTGACCGACGACGGCAGCATCCCGAAGAACGAGAGCATCTCGCTGGACGACGAGCACGCCGCGATCGCCAACCTCGACCCCGCACTGCTCACGGCCATGCGGAATGCGGCCACGGACGCGAAGCTCGCCGGGGTCGAACTGCGGGTGACGTCGGGCTGGCGCAGCCGGGAGCACCAGCAGCGGCTGCTGGACGAGGCCGTCGAGCTGTACCGCAGCGAGGAGGAGGCGCGGCGGTGGGTGCACCCGCCGGACAAGTCGGCGCACGTCACGGGCAAGGCGATCGACATCGGGCCGACGAACGCCGACGACTGGCTCATCCAGCACGGCGCGGACTACGGGTTGTGCCAGGCCTATGCCAACGAGATGTGGCACTTCGAGCTGCTGACGACCCCTGGCGGCCAGTGCCCGCAGCCGCAGGGCAACGCGGGTTAACGACCGTGGATGACGGCCAGTGCGTGCTCGCGGGCCGGTGCGCTCAACGTCGTGTTGAGCCGCTCGAACAGGGCCTCGGCCGTGACGCCGTTCCAGCCGGGGGGCAGCAATGACAGCGGTAGGCCGGGGTCGCTGTACGGCAGGCGGCGCCACGCGGTGAGCATCGGCACGTACGTCTGGAACGCCTGCTCGGGAGAGGTGGTGCCGGCGTCGAGGAAGGGGCGGTGGCGGCGCAGGAAGTCGGCGTACAGGTCGGCCAGCTCGTCGAGGTCCCACCAGGCGCGGACCTTGGAGCGCAGGTCACCGAACGCGAAGTGCCGGCCCGTGAAGATGTCCACGTACTCGGACAACCCGCGGCGCTCCAGGGTGCGGCGGGTCTCGGTGGCCAGGTTGCCCGGTGCCACCCACACGCCGGGGGCCGTGGTGCCGAAGCCGAGCTGGGTCAGGCTGGTGCGCAGGGCGTGGCGCTTCTCGCGTTCGGACTCGGGTACGGAGAACACGACCACGAGCCAGCCGTCCTCGGTGGTGGCCCGGCGGCGTTCGAAGATGCGGGTGTCGCCCTCGGCCAGGGTCTCCAGCGTGGACTCGGAGAGGGCGTAGCCGGCGCCGTCACGGCGTTCCGCGCGGACGACGCCCCGGCGCTTGAGGCGGGAGATCGAGGACCGCACGGCCTGGCCCTCCACGCCGAGGTCGGCCATGAGCTGGACGACGGAGGCCACGGAGAGCCAGTTGTGCTCACCGCGCGCGTAGAGGCCGAAGATCGTGATGATGAGCGGGCCGAGCCGGTCGCGCCCGGCGGGAGCCGCGGCTTCCACGGTCATGTCCGCGACGTCCAGTGCCCTCTCCTCACCTTGGTCGGCCGAGCTTAACGCGCGCCGAGATCGGTCAGCGTGACGGTGTTGCGCAGCTCGCCCAGGCCGCTGACGCGCGTGACGACGACGTCGCCGTCGCGCAGGAAGAGCTGCGGCTCACGGGCGTTGCCGACGCCACTCGGGGTGCCGGTCAGGATCACGTCACCGGCGCGCAGGGTCATGCCGTGGCTGAGCTCGGCGATGATCCGCGCGAAGGAGAACGCCATCTGCGCGCTGGTCGCGTCCTGCAGCAGGACCCCGTTGACCTCGCACTGCACGCGCAGCCCGGTCAGATCATCGATCTCGTCGGCGGTGGTCAGCCACGGCCCGAGCGGCATCGTCGCGTCGAGGCTCTTGCCCTTGAGCCACTGGCCGCCGTGCGCGCGTTGCAGGTCGCGCTGCGAGACGTCGTTGGCGACGAGGAAGCCGAACACGTGGTCCAGCGCCTTCTCCTCCGGGATCGAACGGCCGTCGCGCCCGATCACCATCGCGATCTCGGCCTCGTAGTCCCACTTCTGGGACACCGAGGGGTCGTAGGCGATGGCGTCGTGCGGGCCGACGACCGTGTCCGGGCCCTTGGTGAAGAAGGTCGGGCGCAGCGGGCGCTCCACCGGATCCCGGCCCTCGCGCTTGCCGGCGGACTCCTCGAAGTGGTCCCAGTAGTTCCAGCCGGTGCACAGGACGTCGCGGTTGAAGCGGTGCAGCGGCGCCTCCAGCCGCACCTCGGACAACGGCAGGACCTCGGCGGTCTCGACCGGAGCGCCGCGCACGACGTCGTCGACCGTGCACGACAGCAACGAGACGGACCGTCTCGTCTCGTCGACGACCGCTCCCCGGCGCACGCCGCCGACGGTCACAGAAGCGAGCTTCACCCGCGGACCTCCTCGACTATCGCGTTCACGTTGCGTCGATCATGAAAGCGCTATCGATTCAGCTGGGCCTGACCAGCCGGTCTTCCGGGATCACGGCGACACCGAGGATCTCGATGAGTGCCTCCGGCTGCCACAGCGAGGTGCAGCCGATACCCGCCATGGCCGGGTAGACGGGGCCGGCGAGCTCTCGCCACACCTTCCCGATCTCTTTGCCGTGCGCCTGGTAGTCCGGGATGTCGGTGAGGTAGATCGTAATGCTGACCAGGTCTTCCGGCTCTCCACCGGCTGCGCGCAACGTCGTCAGCACGTTGCCGAACGCCTGGCGGAACTGCTCGACGATCCCGCCGGGGACGATCTTCATGTCGGCGTCGAGAGCGGTCTGCCCGCCCAGGTGGAGGGTGTTGCCGGCGAGGGTGCCGTGGGAGTAACCGCGCGGCACCGGAAGGCTGGCCGGATTCACTGCTGCAGGCCTCATGAGTATTGACACTATCTGACGGTCGTGAAGAATACGAGATATGGAGCCCGACCTGAGCAAGTACCAGCTCGACGGCGACAACTCGATGTACCGGCTGCCCAGCGGCCTGGTCGCGCCGGTCGTGACGCGCGGCGGCGCCGAGAACCCGGACACCGCGAACTCCGGCGGCGCGATCCGGGTCTCGGGCGTGAGCATCCAGCACACCCCGGCGACGAGGCTGTGGTTCGGGAAGGTCACCAACGAACCGGGCTACCGCTCGGTCTCCCACCACCACGGCGAGGCCGAGACCGGCGGGTACGTGCTGTCCGGCCGCGCCCGGATCTACTTCGGCGAGAAGTTCGAGGACTACCTCGACATGGAGGAGGGCGACTGGGTGTTCGTGCCGCCGTTCATGCCGCACATCGAGTGCAACCTCGACCGCAACAACCCGCTCACGTGGATGACCACACGGACGCCGGAGAACATCGTCGTGAACCTCGACGACGTCCCGGACGAGGACCTGCGCGACTGGGTGAGCCGATGACGGCCGCACCGACGTCCGCCGTCTTCACCGACGCCATCGCACTGGAGAAGGCCGAGCCGGAGCACTTCGACCTCGCCTTCACCGCCGTCACCCAGCCCTGCCCGTGGCCCAAGGCCTACGGCGGCGACCTGGTCGCCGCGGCCGCGGCCGCCGCCATGCGTTCGGTGACCGACGGCAAGACGCTGCACTCGATGCACAGCTACTTCCTGCGCCCGGCCGACATCGGCGCCGAGGTGCGCTACGAGGTCGAGCTGCTGCGCGACGGCCGCGGCTACAGCACCCGGCAGGTCCGCGGCTACCAGAACGGCAAGCCCCTCTACGCCTGCCTCGCGAACTTCGCCGCCGGTGAGCCAGGCGGAGGCTTCCGCGCCGAGCTCACCGGCGACCTGCCCGGCCCGGAGGAACTCGAGAGCTCCGCGGACTTCCTCGCCGGACGCTCCGGTGGCTCGATGACCGAGGAGTCGAAGGCCTACTGGTCCGGCGGCCGCAGCTTCGACATGCGGCACGCCCCCGGCCCGGTCTACCTCACGGTCGAGGGCGAGAGGGTCCCGCACCAGGCCGTGTGGGTCAAGCCGTTCGACCCGCTGCGCCCGGTCGACGGCCTGACCGACGCCCAGCGCGACCTCGCCGCGCTCGCCTACGTCTGCGACTACACGATCCTCGAACCCGTCCTGCGGGTGCTCGACCTGCCGTGGGCGCGGCCGGGACTCGTCACCGCGAGCCTTGACCATTCGATGTGGTTCCACCGCGAGGGCCCGGCCGGCGACTGGCTCCTCTACGTGCAGGAGGCCGTCGCCGCCGACGCGGGCCGGGGCCTCGGGCACGGCCGCTTCTTCACCCGCGATGGTCTCCACCTCGCCACCGTTGCCCAGGAGGGCATGATCCGCGCTTCCTGACCCGCCGCCCGGGAGGACTCCACCCATGGACAGCTTCGCTCGCGACCACTTACCCCCCGCGGCGCTGTGGCCCGCCATCGAGTTCACGACGCCGGAGCTGGACTACCCGGCCAGGCTCAACGCCGCCACCGAGCTCATCGACGTCCCGGTGGCGAGGTTCGGCCCCGACCGCCCCGCGCTGCGCACGCCGGCGGGGGAGACGTGGACCTACGGCGAGCTGCTGACCCGCACCGACCAGGTCGCCCAGGTGCTGACCGAAGAACTCGGTCTCGTTCCAGGGCAACGGGTCCTGCTCCGCTCGCCCAACAACCCGTGGACCGTGGCCGCGTGGCTCGGCGTCCTCAAGGCGGGCGGCGTGGTGGTGACGACCATGGCCGCGTTGAGGGCCCGCGAACTCGCGCCGATCGTCGAACGCACCCGTCCGTCGATCGCGTTGGTGGACCAGCGCTTCACCGAGGACGTCCGGGACCTGCCGTCGCTGACGGTGGTGAACTACGACGACCTCCGGGTGCTCGCCGCGACCAGGCCGGGGCAGTTCACCGCCGTGGACACCGCCGCCGACGACGTGGCGCTGCTGGCGCCCACGTCCGGCAGCACCGGCACCCCGAAGATCACCGCGCACTTCCACCGCGACGTCCTGTCCATCGACAACACCTTCGGCCGGCACATGCTGCGGCTGACCGGGGACGACCTCGTCGCCTGCACCGCCCCGTTCGCCTTCACGTTCGGCCTGGGCATGCTCGTCGTCTTCCCCCTGCGGGCCGGAGCCTGCGCCCTGCTGACCGAGGCCGCCACACCCGCCCAGCTCGCGGATCTGGTGGAACAGCACGGGGTCACGGTGCTCGCCACGGCGCCGACCGCGTACAAGGCGATCCTGCGCGACGGCATCGAGGCGAAGCTCGGCGGTCTGCGGACCGCGGTGTCGGCCGGCGAGCACATCCCCCAGGAGACCTGGCAGCGGCTGCACGACCGGCTCGGGCTGCGGGTGATCGACGGCATCGGTGCCACGGAGTTGTTGCACATCTTCATCTCCGCCGCCGGTGACGACATCCGGCCGGGCTCCACCGGCAAGCCGGTCCCGGGCTACCGCGCCACCGTGCTCGGCCCCGACGGCGAGGAACTAGGCCCCGGCGAGCCGGGACTCCTCGGCGTGATCGGCCCCGTCGGCTGCCGCTACCTCGACGACGAACGGCAGAAGGACTACGTGGTCGGCGGCTGGAACGTCACCGGCGACGTCTTCCACCGCGACGAGGACGGCTACTTCCACTACCACGCCCGCAGCGACCACATGATCGTGTCCTCCGGCTACAACATCGGCGGCCCCGAGGTCGAGGAGGCCATCGACACCCACCCGGACGTGCTGGAGTCCGCCGTCGTCGCCAAGCCCGACGACGAACGCGGCTCGGTCGTCTGCGCCTTCGTGGTGCTGCGCGACGGCGCGCTGGGCGACGAGGCGAAGGCCCGCGAGATCCAGGACCACGTGAAGCGGACGATCGCGCCCTACAAGTACCCGCGCGAGGTGCGGTTCCGCACCTCTTTGCCGCGCAACGCCAGCGGCAAGCTGCAGCGCTTCACACTCCGCAAGATCGTCGAGGACGAGGTACCGGCATGAAGATCGCCGTCGTCGGTGGTGGCCCAGGGGGCCTGTACTTCGCCGCGCTGATGAAGCAGCTCGACCCGTCGCACGACGTCACCGTCTGGGAACGCGACGCGGCCGGCGTGACGTTCGGCTTCGGCGTGGTGTTCTCCGACGAGACGCTCGGCGGGATCGAGAACGCCGACCCGGAGTTCGCCGACGCCATGTCACGCCGGTTCGCCCGGTGGACGGACATCGACATCCACCACCGCGGCGAGAGCCACACCGTGGGCGGGCAGGGGTTCGCCGCGATGAGCCGCAAGGAACTGCTCGGCCTGCTCCAGCGACGGTGCCGCGATCTCGGTGTGGTCGTGCACTTCTCGACGCCCGCGCCCGCCGCGGAGGTCCTGAGTGCGTCACACGACCTCGTGGTCGGCGCGGACGGCGTCAACTCGCTGGTGCGGCAGTCCTTCGCGGACGTCTTCCGGTCCACTGTGGACCCGCGCCGCAACAAGTACATGTGGCTCGGCACGGACCTGGTCTTCGAGGCGTTCCAGTTCTTCATCAAGGACACGCCGTGGGGAACCATGCAGGTCCACGGCTATCCCTACTCCGGCAGCGGTTCCACGTTCATCGTCGAGATGCACGAGGACGTCTGGCGCCGCGCGGGTTTCGACACCGCCCAGGAGTTCGCGCCGGGTGTCTCGGACGAACGCGCCGTGGACCGGATCCGTGAGCTGTTCGCGGAGGAACTGGCCGGGCACGAGGTGTTCGCCAACAACTCGAAGTGGCTCAGCTTCACCACCGTGCGCAACGAGCGCTGGCACCACGGCAACGTGGTCCTCGTGGGCGACGCCGCGCACACCGCGCACTTCTCGATCGGTTCGGGCACGAAGCTCGCGATGGAGGACTCGCTCGCCCTCGCCGCGTGCCTGCACGAACACCGTGACGTCGAGACCGCGCTGACGGCCTACGAGACCGAACGGCGTCCCGTCGTCGAATCCACCCAGCGAGCCGCCCAGGCGTCCCTGGAGTGGTTCGAGAACATCGGCATGTACGCGGACCAGGAGCCGACCCGGTTCTGCTTCAACCTGCTCACGCGCTCGCGCCGGATCACCTACGACAACCTGCGCACCCGTGACCCGGAGTTCGCCGACCGCGTCGACGCCGCTTTCGCCGCCTCCCAGGGACTCCGGACCACCGCTCCGGCGATGTTCCAGCCGTTCCGCCTGGGGCAGCTGGAACTCAAGAACCGCGTGATCGTCTCGGCGATGGACATGTACTCCGCCGTCGACGGCGTGCCGGGCGACTTCCACCTCGTCCACCTGGGGTCGAAGGCCATGGGCGGCGCGGGACTGGTGATGACCGAGATGGTCTGCGTCTCGCCCGAGGGCCGCATCACGCCCGGCTGCACCGGCCTGTGGACCGACGAGCAACAGGACTCCTGGGCCCGGATCGTGGCGTTCGCTCACGAGCGGAGCACCGCCCGCATCGGCCTGCAGCTCGGCCACTCCGGCCGCAAGGGCTCCACCCGCCTGATGTGGGAGGGCATGGACGAGCCGCTGCCCGAGGGGAACTGGGACGTCATCGGCCCTTCTCCGCTGCCGTACGGACCCGGATCGCCGGTGCCGGCCGAGGCGGGCCGCGAGGACCTGGACCGGATCACCGCCGAGTTCGTCGCGGCCGCGGAACGGGGTGCCCGAGCGGGATTCGACCTGCTCGAACTGCACTGCGCGCACGGCTACCTGCTGTCCTCGTTCCTCTCGCCGATCGCCAATCAGCGCACCGATGAGTACGGCGGTTCGCTGGCGAACCGGCTGAGGTTCCCCTTGGAGGTGTTCGACGCCGTCCGCGCCGTGTGGCCGGCCGAGCGCCCGATGATCGTGCGCATCTCCGCGACGGACTGGGTCGACGGCGGCAACACCGAGCACGACGCCGTGGAGATCGCCCGCGCGTTCGTCGCCCACGGCGCGGACGCGATCGACGTCTCCACCGGCCAGGTCACCGCGGACGAGCGCCCCGCGTACGGCCGCAGCTACCAGACGCCGTTCGCGGACCGCATCCGCCACGAGGTCACGGGCGCGGCCGTCATCGCGGTCGGCGCCATCGCCTCGTACGACGACGTCAACTCCATCCTGCTCGCGGGCCGCGCGGACCTGTGCGCGCTCGGCCGCACACACCTCTACGACCCGCACTGGACGCTGCACGCGGCGGCAGAACAGGGCTACCGGGCCGAGTGGCCGGTCCAGTACCGCGCCGGCAGCCGCAAGCCGCCGTCCGCGCGCACCGACGCCGTGCGACCGCGGCTGTCCCTGTTGCGGGCCGACCCGCCCGACCGTACCGTGCACCTGCGCTGGACGCCGCACCAAGAGCATTCGCTTCTCGCATAGGCACTTCAGCGGCGTTCAGGTGAAACTTCATTCGCCTATGTAATGGAATTTCCTGTCAGGTCACATGTTCCGCATTCGCACGTTGGTCTGATGGTGCAGACATCACGTGCACGCGGGTGAGGGGGTTTTTCCCGAACAGAGGACGTCCCTAGCGTCGGCGGTCAGTTCCCGAACGACTCCGCCACCGAAGGGATCATGCTCGTGCGAAGACGTTTGCCGGCGATGGTGCTAGCGGGCGTGCTCGCTGGCAGCACGCTCACCGCCGCAGTACCCGTGGCCGCCCAGCCACCCGTGTCCACTCTCACCAAGTCCGTGCAGGGCGTGTCCGATCCCGCCTCCCACGGAGACGTCGCCTCCTGGGTCGTGTCCTACGCGAACGGTGCCAACGGGCCCGCCTCGATCACCGACCCCATCGGCGCGGGCCAGACCCTGCTGGCCGGCTCGCTGCAGGTACCGCCGGGCTGGACCGGCACCGAGGGCAACCCCGTCACCGCCACGCACCCCGGCGTGCGCAACGGGGGCAAGGCCCTCTCCAGCCTCCTCACGCCACCAGTGCAGGCCAGCGCGAGCTCGACCGGCGGTGACGGGTTCATCCCGATCCTGCACCGCACGCCGGACGGCCGCCTTCAGGCGTGGAACGTCTACCACCACCTGGGTCTCACCGATCCGAAGCTGGTGTGCACCGATCTCGCGACGAGCTCGCTCTGCGCGGGCGGTCCGTGGCCGAAGCCGCTCAACACGGCACCCGGCCCGCTCGGGACGGGGTACACGGGCGACATCTCCAGCCCTCTCGCACCACAGTACGTCCGCGACCCGGCCAACTCCGCCCGCGTGTACTACTCGGCCACCACGGCGTCCTCGATCGGCGTCGGCTGCCTCGACCTCGCCGTGCCGGGCAACTGCGGGTACTGGCCGCTGATGAACCGGACCGGGCAGACGTTCGAGATGGCGGGACTCGTCCAGGTCGGTGGAAACCTGTACGGCGTGGCGAACTCCGGCCACGTGGTGTGCTGGACGACCGCCACGCAGAGCCCGTGCGGCGGCCAGCCCTACGCGCCGGTCGTGCCGTTCACCAACCACGGCGGCTACTACCTCGGCGCGCTGGCCGTCGCCGGAGGGAAGCTGTTCGCGTCGTCGTCGTTGTACGGCAGCGGCGTGCCCATGATGGGCTGCTTCGACCCCGGTACGACGAGCGCGTGCGCGGGCTGGCCGTCCCCGAAGACGCTCGGGCCCGCCGCCAACTACACCTACAACGCCTACACCGCTTACAGCGCGACGGGCCAGGAGACCGGTGCGTGCGCGAGCACGTCGGGCGCCACGAACGTCACGACCTGCTACGCCATCGACGGTTCGCCGCTGGCCGGTGGCCTGGGCGCGCTGGAGAGCCAGACCTGGGTGTTCACCCCGGAGGTGGTGCGCACCGGTGACCGCGTGCGCAGCTACTTCGGCATCTGGAACGGTCCGTACGTGGGCGCGACGATCTGCCACGACTGGACCACCGGGACGACGTGCGCCGGAACGCCTTCGCGCATCACGCATCCGACTGTCAACAACGGCATCACGAGAGATTACGGCTACGCCTACGACGCTCCCACCGGCTGCCTGCTCGGGCTGGGAGACGCGGGCGTGCTGTTCTCGCTGGATCCTGACACGGGGGCGTCGCCGTGCGTACGCAGTGGCGCCTCCGTGTCGCTCAACCCCTCGCAGTTCTACTGTGACGGCAAACCGCACGCCACCACCTACAGCAAGGCACGGCTCGTCGGCGTGACACCGGCGAACGTGAACCTCGGCGCGTCCACCGTGAAGGCCGTGGACGGCGGCGGGAACCCGGTCGGCGTTCCGGGTTTCGCTTCTGACGGCACGGTCGACCTGACCGGTGTCACGGCGTCCTCGCTGACGCTCACGACGTCGCTCGTGCTGAACAACGCCGCGGACTTCGGTGGCGGCAACCAGCCGTCCCTGGCCGTGGAGTTCAACGGTGACGCACCGCAGATGTGCTTCCGCACCACGATCTCCGCGGAGTGCACGGTCACGTCCGTCGCGAACACGGCGAACGGGACCGACGCGACCGGTGGCTTCGCGTCCGGCACGGTGACCCGTCAGGTCGCGCCGGGAACCGCGTGCCTGCCGAACGTGGTGGTGAACAAGGAGATCTGCGGTTCGCACACGCCGGCCAACTGCAAGGCGGGCGGCGCCGGTCCGTGGGTGAAGCAAGCACCCGTGGGCGTCCTCGGCCTGCTGAACGCGACCGCGTACTGGCGGGTCACCGTGACGAACAACGGCCCGATCCCGATCGTCGACGCGTACGTGGTCGACGACGTGGAACCGGCCTGCCAGACCGGGCCGTTCACGTTGCAGCCCGGTGAGTCCAAAGTGGTGCACTGCTCGACCTACGCGTTGCTGTCGCTGTTCCCCTTGACCAACAACGCGAAGGCCAAGTACACACCGGTCAACGGCACCCGGACGTACAGCCAGTGGTCGTCCGCGAAGGCCTGTTCACTGCTCTGCGTGCTGGGCTGAGCGTGAGGTGGAGGAGCATCAGCCGTACTCGGCCAGATAGGTCAGGACGGCCAGCACCCGGCGGTGCTCCTCCACGTTCGCGGCCAGCCCCAGTTTGGCCATGATGCTGCCGACGTGGGTCTCGACGGTGCGTTCCGTCAGCCAGAGCCTCCGCGCGATCGCGACGTTCGTGCAGCCCTCGGCCATCAATGCGAGCACCTCGCGTTCGCGCGGGGTGAGCGCCCCGGTGGTGGGCCGTCCCAGCAGCCGGCCCACCACCTCGGGATCGAGGGCCGACCCGCCGGCGGCGACCCGCGCGATCGACTCCAGGAAGTCGTCGACGTCGAGCACCCGGTCCTTGAGCAGGTACCCGAACGCGCCCTGGCTGACCAGGTCGACGGAGTGCTTCGTCTCCACGTGCTGGGACAGCAGCAGGATGGCCACGCCGGGCTGCGAGACTCGGATCCGGCGGGCGGCCCTCGCACCGTCGTCGGTCAGGTCCGGCGGCATCCGGACGTCCACGACGGCCAGATCGGGCTCGGTCCGCGCCACCACGTCGACGAGGGTCTCGGCGTCGGCGGCACGACCCACGACGTCGTGGCCCGCGTGGGACAGCAGGCTCGCCAGACCCTCCCGGAACAACGCCGAGTCCTCGCCGATCACGATGCGCACGGCAGCACCGCCTGGACCGTCGTGCCGGCACCCGGTCTGCTGTGCAGCCGGAACGTTCCACCGATCGCGGCGACGCGGTCGGCCAGACCGGCCAGCCCCGACCCTCCGCGCGGATCGGCGCCGCCGCACCCGTCGTCCTCCACCCACACGTTCACCTCGTCCGCCCGCTGGGTGACGCGCACGGTGATCGCGCCGGCGTGCGCGTGCTTGGCGGCGTTGGTGATCGCCTCGGCGGCGACGTAGTAGGCGGTGATCGCGATGTCGTCGGTCAGCGGCTCGGCCATGATCTCCAGCGCTACCGGGACCGGCAGCGTGGTCGTGAGCGCGGCGAGTGCGTTGTGCAGGCCGTCGTCGAGGCTGGTAGGGCGCAGGCCGTGCGCGATCTGCCGGAGCTCGGCGATGGCGGTGGCGAGCTCGGCGACACCCTGGTCGAGCAGCGCGTGCACGTCGACGGAGCCGCCGGGCAGCTGCCGTTGCGCCAGCCGCATCGCCATGCCGAGCGACACCAGCCGCTGCTGGGCGCCGTCGTGCAGGTCGCGTTCGAGCCTGTGCCGTTCGGCGTCCCCGGCCTGCACGATGCGGGTCCGGCTGGCCTCCACCTCGCGCAGGGCGGTGGCGAGTTCCCCGCGCAACCGCGCGACCTCGGCCAGGCTCGCGGCGGCGGTGGCGACGACCTCGAGCACGGCCGGTGTGGTGCCGGACGCGGCGAGAACGCCGATCTGCGTGCCGCCGAGGGTGATCGGGACCAGCCCCGTGCCGGACACCGAGGCGCCCTTCGCGTCGATGAAGCCCGTCGAGGAGGGGAGCAGCAGTCCCACCTGGAGAGTCGGATCGCGCAACGCCGTGCGCAGCGTCGCCTCGAGCTCTTCCGGCTGGGCGGACTGGGTGTGCACGCGGTGCCGCAGGTCCTCGACGGCGAGCAGGGCGGCCCTGGTCCGGGGGAAGAGCCGCCGGTCCACCACCCGTTGCAGGCGCCGGCGGACGGGCGTGAGCAGCACGGCGCAGACCGCGGTGGCGCCCGCCGCGGCGACGGGGGAGCCCTGGCCCGCGACGAGGCCGATCGTGAGCGCCGACAGGGCGTACGCGCCGACCAGGACCAGCAGGACGATCGTGTAGCTGATCGTGTCGGCCAGCACGCGGTCCACGTCGTAGAGGTCGTGGCGCAGCATGGCGATGCCGACCGAGCAGAACAGCGCGACGATCGTGACGACGCCGAACACCGTTGCCACGACACCACTTCGCCCGGTCACGACGATCTCGGCCAGGCACACGACCGGGTAGGCGGTCACGGCCAGCCCGGCGAACGCGAGCCACTTCAGCTGCGCCCGCGCCACCCCGGCGGACCGGCGGAACCGCACCGCCAGCGAGACCCCGGCCGCCAGGACCGTCAGGACCAGCCCGATGTTCACGACGTAGCTGAGCACGTGCACCACGTCGGACGGCGGCCCCCACGGCTTCGCGAGCCCCTCCATCGGCTCGGTGAACGGCTCCCTCGGAGCCGCGCCGAATCCCTGCTGCACCAGGCAGAGCACCACGATCAGCGGCGGCAGAGCGGACCACCGCCTGCCTGGCAGCTCGCCGTCGGGGAAGTGCAGCAGCAGCAACGCGACCGCGGCGAGCAGCCACCACCCGCTCTCGTTGAGCAATGCGACCACACGGGAGTCCAGCGGGACCGCACTCGGATCGGCGAGCCACGCGCGGTAGTAGACGTCGCGCGCGGCCAGGAAGACCACGATCGTGCCGACCCAGGCCAGGAGCGGCCCGACGAGGTTGGCACGCACCCGGAAGCCGATCGTCACGCCCAGCGCCGCCATCGCCAGACCGATCGCCGCGAACCCGGCGAAGGCACCTGGGGCCTGGCCCGGCACGCGGACCAGAACCCAGGCGCCGCCCGCCGTCAGCACGGCGGAGACGCCCAGAAGACCCGGTCCTACCTTCATCGCCCCAGGGTAAGGCCGGTGTGACGACATGGCCTCCGTGTCAGCACGGAGACGGGGTACCGGGCCGGCACCGATGTGTCCGGCCCCCCAGGGCCGGTTCCCTGGAGCCACCGGACCGCATCTCACCGAAGGAGCCAGAAACCATGTCCGTCGACATCACCGCGGCGCGCGACACCGCCGCAAGTTCCACTCGGGGCCGCGTGGC
Source organism: Lentzea californiensis (assembly GCF_024648825.1). Classification (GTDB taxonomy): domain Bacteria; phylum Actinomycetota; class Actinomycetes; order Mycobacteriales; family Pseudonocardiaceae; genus Lentzea; species Lentzea californiensis. Next base: position 154,024 of record NZ_JANBBE010000006.1, on the reverse strand, counting down.
CGTCCTCGCGGTCGTCCTGGGCGTCACGTCCGTCGCCGCCGTCGCGGGCGGCCTGCTCTGGCCGGAACCCTCGGGCGGCGGCGAGACCTACTCGTACGCCGACATCGTGGCCGGCCGCGACCTGTGGTGGGGGCTGCTCACCGGCCTCGCGGCCATGCTGGTCCTGAACATCCCGTTGCAGGCGCTGGCCACGATGTTCCTGGTCCGCCGCCGAGGCAGCGACTGGGCCACATGGGGTGCCGCGCTCATGTGGATCGGCACCGGGCTGCAGGGCGCCGGCGGTGCGGGCTGGGCGGCGGCCTACTTCTTCCCGACCGACCCCGCGGTGGGCGCGGCGGCGGGCGAAGCGGTGATCCAGGCGGCCAACAACGACACCGCCCACCTGTTCGCGATGATGATCCCCGGTGCCGTGCTGGTGTTGCTGGGCACCGTGCTGCAGTGCGTGGGCCTGTTCCGCTCGCACGCGGTCCCGAAGTGGGTGCCGATCTGCCTGCTGTTCGTCGCGGTCACGTTCGTGGTCCCCGGCAACGGCCTGGCCGGGCTGCTGACCAGCATCCCGATGGCGGCCGGTGCGATCGGTCTCGGCTACCACGCCTGGCGCGCGGCAGCGTGAGAAGTGCGGCGCATGGGGCGTGTGGTAAATCGGAAGCGGCTGGTGCGAATGGTCGATACGATGCGCGCGCCTCATGGAGTAGATCAGTGGCAGATCACCCCGCTCGGGACGGGGAGGGCGCGGGTTCGATTCCCGCCTCCATGTCCGATCAACCGTGGAGTCCGCCGTGTCCGACCAGATCCGCACTGCTTCGCCGGGGTACGCGACCGGTCAGTTGGCGCGGGCGCTGGCCGCGGCGGTCTCCGCGGGCACCGAGGCGGACCGCGAGCGGGCGCTGCGGAAGTCGCGCCGCTGGGAGGACGTCGTCAGCGGGATGGCCGGCGGCACGCTCGCGGTCGGTTCCCGCACCCCGGTCGCGGACACCCCGGCGTGGGTGACGCTCGAGGTCGCGCACGGTGGCTTCGCGACCGGCAGGTACCTGGCCGAGGTGCCGCTGTCCGAGGACGAGACCGCCCGCGTCGCCTCCCTCCCGGACGAGGTGCCGGGTAGCAACGACCGGGAACGGCTCAACCTGTGGTACCTCGGCGACGCGGGTCAGGCCGAGCTCCTGGACGCCGTGCGCGCCGGGCGGTTCCGGGTCGAGCTGCCGGAGGACGGGGCGCTGCCCGTGGTGGCGTTGCTCCTGGACAAGGGCTTCCCGGAGCAGGCTCTCGACCTGGTCGCCGAGTTGCGGCCGCTGATGCACCGGCTGCGGTTGACGCCGCGCTTCGAACCGGTCGCCCGGCAGTCGGACGCCGCCGTCCGGGTGGCCTCGGTGCAGGATGCCGCCGCGTCCCTGCGGGCCGTGCGGGTGCCTGCGCAGATCGCGCAGATGCGCGCCACGTTGACGGCGTGGGACCCGCTGTACGACCGGCTGGTGGCGTTGTGGTGCCGCACCGTCGACGGTGAGCCACCGCGACTCGGGGAGAACGGATCCGTGCACGGCGGCTGGCCGTGCCGGACGTGGCCCGCGGACTGGGCGGAGGCCAGGGCGCAGTGGCTCGCGGACTTCGCCGAGATGTGCCGCACCGTCGAGCCCTCGGGAAGGCAGACCAACCCGAAGAGCAACTTCGCGGTACTTCGTCGCGCGCTGGAGTCCTGCTCCCACGGCAGCGACGCGCTCACCGCGCGGGAGGTCGGCCGGATCCGCCGTGCCATCGCGAACACGGTGAGCCGCCGGGGCGCCCCGGAGACGGCACAACGCGGCGCGTGGCACGCCGCCCGGACGGCGGCCGTCACGGCGCCGACGAACGCGGCGCTGGCCGATGTGCTCGCGTCCAGGCTCGACCGGTTCCCGTCAGACGGCGGCCTGCCGTCGCTCGACGTCGCGACGGCCGCGGTGTCCGACACCGAGACGACCGCCGAGATTCCTTGCGGCACAACGATGCCGGACGTCCTGGTGCACAAGGCCGCGCGGGCGCTAGAGGCGCCCGCGGACGAGTTGGTGCGCCTCGGGGTGATCACCTCGGGGGAGACGCTGGCGGTCGTGCTGCCGCAACTCACCTCGCGGTTGCTCAGCGCGACGTTCGACGACCCGGTCGTGGCGGGGCTGCACGAGCAGACCTACACGGCGTTCCGGCGCCGCCGCGGCCTGCTGTTGCTCAACCTCGAACACCAGGTGCAGTTCACCGAGCTGCCATGGGTCGAGGCCCTTGCGCCCTGCAGGTCACCCCAGCCGGACAACGCCACAGCCGCACATCGCGCCCTGCGGCAGATCACGATGCTGGCGCTCACCGCGTTCCCACAGGCAGTGCTGCCGAACCCGCTGGTGACCGAGATCAGGACGCTGGCGAAGCAGGCGGAACTGGAGCTGCCGCTCGTGGAGGAGGTGGCCGCGGACATCTTCATGGGCACGTTCACCACCAAGTGGCGCGCCGCCGCCGCGGTGGCCAGCCGTCTGCTGGAGGGCACGCTCTACGCGGACTACTACGACCTGCCCGCGAACTGGTCCAAGCCAGAGCGCACGCTCCTGCGCTGGGGCAAGAAGACCGCCGCGGACTTCACGGAGCTGTGCCGGCGGCGTGCGGGCACGTCCGGTGGCTCCGTCGCGGCCAACGGCATGCTGCTGGAACAGAGTCAGATCCTGACCACGCACAACCTCGCCGTGCTGGTCGATGCCCTGGACCTGACCGACGAGCTGCGCGAACGCGCGCCGGAGCTGGCACGGCGCACGCTCGGCTGGATCGTGCGCAGGCACGCCCAGCGCGCGGACCACCTGCACGCGGCGCTGATCCAGGTGAAGAACACCGCGTACGCGTGGCGGCAGGCCCTGTTCCTGCTCAGCTTCTGCGAACCCGCTGTGCAGACGTCGCAGGCGGAGCGGTGGAGGGACGAGGTTCGCGGCACCCGGCTCGAGCCCGCGGCAACAGGACTGCTGCAAGTGCTCGACGGTCATCGTTTCACTCCCGCCGGAACGATGCGACGAGGCGAAGGCAGGCGGTTCCTCGGCTGGGCCGAGGGAACGAACTCGTTCCTGGACATCGGCTGACCTGATCGATCACTCCACAACGGACTCGGCCGTCCTCGTGGAGGTCTTGTGAAGGTTTCGCCCGAGCCGCCCCTGCCGGTGGCATCCTCGGGTGCATGAGACATGGGGGCAAGGTCCTTGCCGCAACAGCCGTTCTGGCCGGTCTGGTCGCGAGCGGCCCGGCCGTGCAGGCGTCGGAGGATCCCGGCTGCACCGCCGGAGTGCGGTTCACCTCGAACTACACCGAGGCGGCGTCGGGGTTGCGCGTGATGTCCGTCGAAGTCGCCAACTGCGGTGCGGAAGCATTGCAGCTCAACGGTTATCCACAGGTGAGCCTGTCCGACGTGGACCGGCAGCCGCTGGACGTCGAGATCCTCGAAGGCACCGGCGGCATCACGATCCTCGACGGTTTCAACGACCCGCCGCAGCCGATCACCGTGCAGCCGGGGGAGACCGCCGGCAGCGCGTTCGTGTGGCGGAACACCAACACGTCACTGGAACCGCCGCAGGTCGCCAAGCACGTCGAACTGGCAATCGCTCCGGGCGCCGTTCAGCAACCGTTGATCGCCGTGTCGCCGCAGCGGAGCATCCACATCGACCTCGGCAGCACGGGACGGATGGGCGTTCGCGCCTGGTACCGCTAGCGACGTGGACTCCGGACGTTCAGAAGCCGCCGGGATGAAGTGACAGCCAGTCGCTGTGACGGTGTTTCACGGCGTCGCGGTCGACAGCCGTGGGCAGGAGGACGTCGGCGCCCCCGTCGTAGGGGTGGTGGATCCGGTCGAAGGTCAGGCTGGCGATCATCACTCCGGCGGTGAGGTCGTCGGCCACGGCACGGAGCAGGTCGTCCACCAGACCACGTCGCCAGGGCACGCGGCTTGTGTGTAGATGGATGTAGGTGATGAAGTCCGGATCTGTTTCGTCCTCGTCGGTGCGCAACGACGTCCAGTGACACGTGTCAGGATGCCAGCGTGAATGACGCTCGGGCAGCGCCGGAGGCTCAGGGCCGTCCGACCAGGTGGCTGTGACGATCCGGACCTCCTGCCCGCGGAACAGTTCGTCCAGGACCGTGTTGTAGCGGTGGAGCACGATGTCGTACTCGGAACTGTCATCGGGGTAGCGCTTGGATTCGGGCAGGCTGTGGAAGCGCACCCACCGGTCGCGGTAGGCGTGCTTCAAGTTGTCGGCCAGCGGAGGACAATGGGGCCACTGTTGTTGCCACAGCATCGACAGGTCGTCAGACACGTGGTTGTTTCTCCAATGGATCGTGGACCTGTCCAGCCGATGAGGCTTGCTGAGCCTACGCACGGAGTCATCTACGTGCAGTCCATTTCCGCTGCCGCCGATGTTCGCCCGTCAGCAGTATCGGACGTTGCGCGCCTGGCCGGGCTCGACAGCTGATGTGCTACAACACGCACAACCGGCAGGCCTTGGTCGGGAAGTCCTCGTGCGAAAGGACTTCGAGAATCGGACGACCTGGTGTTCGCCCTGAACCCTGCTGACCGCTACGGCCGGATCGCGTTCAACGTGCTTGGTGGGACCTGTTGGCAACGAAACGGTGGCGACGGATGGCCGACCACGAGCGAAACGCGCGCGCCAACGTCAACGACATCAGCGGTGTGGTGCACGGTTCGGCTGTGCAAGCCAGCTGCCGACGCTGGGTGCTGTTCCCAGATGAGGAGGAGGACGTTAGAAGGCGGAGGTTTCGATGATGGCGAGCGCGTCTCGGCTCAACTGGGCCGACTCGTCATCGTGAAGTTCTTCGTAGACAGCAATGCTCTTGCGCGCTTCATCGGCTGCAAATCGCCACTGAGCGGCTGTCAACCTGATGGAGATGATCTGGTTCATGGGCGGCCAATCCCCGTTCACCCACGGGACCTGGTCCCAGCCCGCCTGCCGGATGGTCTGCCCGATGTACATGGCCTGCTCGTCGCCGTCCTCAGCGGCAAGAGACACGACGTTGTCGACTCCGGCATCGATGCCGGCCCAGACTCGTGCGGGCATCTGCAACGTCACTGGTTCGTCCAAGAGACCGTCCATGTGCGGCATCCTTCATCTGAGCAGATCACCGTTCAAGATCTGCAGACTGGCGGGACACGTGGAGACGCTAGGAAGCCGCTGATCGCCTGTCGGCGGCATGAGAGCAAGTCAAGCCGTTGGTTCGGCGGTTCGGCGTGCTCGTGCCAGAGCGTCAGTCCATGCGTTGGTGTACTCATCTGCCATGACCCAGCGCAGGCTGTGGAACAGTTGTCCGCCGTTGCACTCCGCGAGGTACACCCGATCTTCTCGGCGCCAGATCAGGATGCCCCAGCCTTGGTCGAGGTCCGTGTACGGCTGCAGAGTGTTGCCAAGAGGGATGTTTTCCACAGTCCACCTACGAAGATCCTGGTCGACGTCGTCCCACCAGGGGAAGCTGGCGATCTCCTGGCCTTGGTCATCGGTGAACCGCAGCGCGGTACTGCTGCTGCTGCTGCTCTGAAACAGCTCGATCTTGAATCCGTCAACACGCGTGAAGAGTTCGAGATTGCTCTCCGCAACCACCTCCTCGATGCTCAGTTCGAACATCGGACACCTCCAGTTCGATCGAGCCGCATCCTCCTGCACCGGAGTCATCCTCCGCCACCGCGACCGAGGTCGTATCTACGCTCGGATCGCCAAGGCAGCACGGCTTCGGATGCGACCTGGTTCGGTGACAGTGGCTGGTGCGATGTCCGGCGACTTGCTGCGAGCGCGCTCACCTGCCTGACAGGGTGAATGCTCTCAGCCCAGCGCCAGAAGGGACGTGGGCAGTTGTCACCGCTCACTGGCCATAGGAGAAGCGAAGCTCAGCCAACAGCAGTTGGTTGAGCCGTCGCCGAAGGCGTCCGGTCTTGCTCTGATCGGAGGCTTCTTCGTGGTGAGCAAGATGAATCTCAAGCAAGCTGCTCCGTCGCGTCCTCCACGTCCGCCCGGCCGGTCTCCGAGCTTGTGCCTCGGTGGAGTCGACGGCTCGACCGAGCAGTCAGCTCCGCGGTCCCTCGATGCGGTGGAGTTGAGGGTGTTTGGCCGTGCGCTGGTCCCCGGAAGACTGGCCGCGCAGGCGCCTGCCGAGCCAAGGGCCGAGAAAGGTAGCTGCCCAACGCAGTTCAGCGGTGGCGCGCCATTGCGTTGACAGCGGGACGGGCAACGGTGGCGGGGACTCGTTCCAGGAATCGTTGCTGCCTGGAACCTGCAGGGCGTGCGCGACCGCGGCGGCGATCAGTTGATGGCCCAAGGGGCTGCAGTGCAACCGATCCTCGCTCCAGAAGCGACGGTCGGCGACGGAGGGGTGCCGAGCGATCTCCGCGACTGCGACTCCGTGCCGGGCGGCCGCGGCACGGATCCGGTCGTTGATGTCGAGGATGCGGGAGCGAACCGGTCGGGCGAGCGGGATGATCCTGGTGAGGTCGGGAAAGGTCACGGTCGCCACGCGGGCTCCGGAGTCGGTGAGTGCGGCGAACATCGCTTCCAGGTGATCGACCACCGTGGCGGGTTCGACTCGAAGCCGGAGCAGATCGTTGACCCCTGCGACAACGGTGGCCACGTCGGGACGCAGTGCGAGAGCCGGCCCCAGTTGCTCGGATCGGACTTCGCCCGCGCGGCGGCCACGGACGGCGAGGTTGGCGTACTGGAGATCGGGACTGTCGACGGCGAGGTGTTCGGCGAGCCGGTCAGCCCATCCCCGGAGGCCCACGACGTCGTCACCGTCACCGACGCCTTCCGTTTGGCTGTCGCCCAAGGCGACGTAGCGCAGGTACTTGCCGCTCCGAACGGGTTCCGGGACACCGTCCTCCCGCGGCCTCATCGGTTGGCCAGGGCCAAGCCGTCGATGACGACGACCAGGCCGGCACGTGCCGCAGTGCTGGTTCCCGCGGTGCCGCAGAACCGGATGGCGAGAACGCTGTCCCGCACCGCGGTTCGGACCTGTTCAGTGACTGGCACGTCGGCCTCCTAGTCAGAATGATGACTAATCATAACCATGGGTATCATGAGCCTGCCCCATGTCGACGACGAGGAGATGCGCCGATGAGCCTGCGGCATGCCGTGCTCGCGGCGTTGTTGTCCGGCGAGTACAGCGGCTACCAGTTGACCAAGGCGTTCGACGTGGGTGTCGCCAACTTCTGGTACGCCCGGCCGCAACAGCTCTACCTGGAGCTGTCCAAGCTCGAGAGCGACGGGTTGATCAGCGGCCGGGAGGTGGTCCAGGAGACCCGTCCCAACAAGCGGCTGTTCATGGTCACCGACGCCGGCCTCGCCGAACTGGAGCGCTTCGCCGCCGCCGTGAGCAAGCCGTCGTTCATCCGTGACGACCTGCTGGTCAAGGTCCAAGCCGTCGACCACGTCGACGTGGCACCGGTGATCGCGCAACTGGATCAACGAGCCGCGGCAGCCGCAGCCAAGGTGGAGATCCTCGACAAGATCCTGCGGCGTTTCCGCGGGGATCTCGACGAGGAGACCTACCTGCGCCACGGGTCTCCGATCGGGCCCTACTTGACGTGCTTGCGCGGCCGGCAGTTCGAGCAGGAACACCACGACTGGTCCGTGCGGGCGGCCGCACTCCTGCGTGATCGGGCAACCCGGAACGGTGATCCGCCGCCTGTCTCGGGTCAATCCCGGTAGCGCTGTCGACCGGCATCCGTTTCGAACTGCTGTGGCTGGGTGAGCGCACACCGCTGTGCGGGACGTCCGCTCATCGCCGCATGTGCGGACCGCCGCAGAAAGTCGCGCTGCGGCTGGACGAGGGCGAGGTCGGGCTGTGGGAGCTCGGCGCGGGCCGGGCGACCGCCGGGCCGATCGCGTTGGTGTTTCGCGGTGACGTCCGCGCACGGGTTACCGCAGGGGAGGTCGCCCTTGTTGGAACTGACGATCCAGGAGAACCACTCGGTCGGCCTCGTGGAGTCCTCGCCCCACTCGCTGCGTCGGGGATGGCCGGTTGGCGGTGCGAGCGGGCGGCCACGGCTTTGATCTTGCTGCCCTGGTGCTCCCGTTGGCCGGTGAGGCATTCGAGCAGCACGAGGCCGAGCGCGTAGATGTCCACCGCGTAGTGGATTTCCCCGCCGCGCACTTGTTAGGGGCGAGGTGGCGGCGGTGAGGTTCAACTGTCCCGCAGTCGGTCCAGGGTGGGGACGATCTTGTCCAGAATGGACAGCAGGGTGGCCATGTCGTCGGGGTCCAGCGCGGACAAGGGGCTGGACTCCACCGTCGTTCGCATGACCTGTGCGCGCACCTGCAGGCCCTTCTCGGTGAGGATGAGTGCGCGGGAACGCCGGTCTCGCGGGTCGGGGACCCGTTGGACGAGACCACGTGTGGCGAGCTGGTCCGCGACGAACGAGAGGTTCGGCGCGTTGCAGTGCAGGCGGTTCGCCACTGTCTTCATCGACGGTGGCTCCTCGTCCGGCTCCAGCGCCCAGAGCGCTTGAGCGGTCGCGGGGGTCAGACCCAGCTCCGCCAGCGGGCCGGTCGCGCCCGCCTCGGTGAGCATGAACACCTCGTGGATGGCGCGGATGGCCGCGACCGCCCCTTGCTCGTCCATGGAGGCAGTCTAGCAACTTGCTTCGAGTCTCGAACTTGTTAAGCTCCATTCGGAGATACTTCGAGACTCGAACAACTGGAGTGGGTCATGTACTCGTTCAGCGGTGTCACCGCGCTCGTCACCGGTGCGTCGAAAGGGCTTGGGCGTGCGTACGCGCTGGAACTGGCGAGGAGAGGGGCCGACCTCGTGCTCGTGGCGCGCACCACAGCCGCGCTGGAAGACGTCGCGGCGGAGGTGAGGGGCACCCGCGGGGTGACGGCGGAGGTCATCGGTGTCGATCTGGTGGACCCGGCCGGTCCCGAGTCGGTCGCCAAGGCTGTGGCCGACCTCGGCGTGCAGGTCGACCTGCTGGTGAACAACGCCGGTTCGGGCTCGGCCGGCCGGTTCTTCGAACGTCCCTACGAGCAGAGCGCCCGCTCGGTCGCGCTCAACGTCGGCGCGCTCATGGAGCTCACCTACGTGTTCGGCCGCGACATGGTGGCCAGGGGAGCGGGCGGCATCATCAACGTGGGCTCGACGGCGGCGTTCCAGCCGATGCCCTACCAGGCCAGCTACGCCGCGACGAAGGCGTTCGTCCTGTCGTTCACCGAAGCCGTCGCCGAGGAACTGCGAGGCTCGGGCGTCCGCGTCATGGCCGCACATCCGGGAGCGACCGACACGGGCTTCTTCGACGGCACCACGGCGACGATGGATCCTCGTGCGACTGATTCGCCGGAGTCGGTCGCAGCCCGCACGCTCGACGACTTCGCGCGCGGGCGCGCCGCCTCCTACCCCGGCCGCGGGGTGAACCGGTTGTCCACCCTCGTCGCGCGGGCGTTGCCGCGCCGGACGGTCACCAACGCCGTGGCCGCTCTCAACCGCAAGCTCGGCCTCGACGTGGTCACCGACCTGCCCTGATCTCGAACCGTTCGCGACCTCGCTGGGCGGGCCTTGAGACCGGTGCACCTTGATCAGCTCGGTCGACGTCCGCTGCGTCCGCTGGTCCGCCCACTTCTGCACCCCGGCGGCGGCGAACTGGAACTGCACACGGAGATCCTCCCGATCACCAGCGCGCCGGCCGGCGGCTCGTCGCCCAGCCGCCCGCACCGCGGTCCCGCTCCGCCGACGCCCTGGTGCTGCTGAGCACGCTGGCCGCCTGACGCGATCAGGCGGTCTCGCCGACCACGACCTTCACCGTGGAGTACTTGCGGCGCAGCTCCTTGAGCGGCTGGTACTCCGGCGAGTCCCAGAACTCCTGTACCGCGGCCCTGTCGCGGAACTCGTGGATCACGAGCGTCGGCGGGGTCCAGTCCCCTTCCAGCACGAGGGCGTCGCCGTCGGTCAGGACGTTGCGCGCACCGGCCTTCTCGATCAACGGCGTCACACCGTCGACGTACTGCTGGAAGCCGGCCTGGTCGGCGATGTCCAGGTCGATCACGACATATGCGGCCATGTCCGCGTCTCCTTCGCACGAGTTGTTGTTCGAGATACTCGATCGGACCGCCGGCCATGCCATGGAGTCATGGACGTCTTCAGCGACGTGATCGCCACCGTCCGGACGGGACGCGCCAAGTTCACAAGGTCCCGCCTGAGCGGCCCGTGGGGCTACGCGTTCGGGCCTTATCCGGGAGCCGGCTTCCACGTCGTACTCGAAGGCACCTGCTGGCTGATTCCCCGGCCGGTTCCCCGATCGCACTTGGGGCGGGCGACGTGGTGTTCCTGCCGCACGGCGCGGTGCACGGCATGAGCGACAGTCCGGACAGGACGATCGCCGAGCTGCTCCCGGCGCCGGAGGAAGGCCCACCGGACCACGAGCCCGCATCGGGCCAGGCCCAGTTGCTGTGCGGGGCCTACCGGCTCGACCGCGGACAGGCGCACCCCTTCCTGAGGACCCTGCCCGATGTCGTGCACCTCCCCGCCCGGCTCGGTGACCACTCCGCCCTGCGCAGCGCGGTGGACCTGCTGGGCGCGGACCTCATGGAAGCCCGTCCCGGCGCCGCCGCGGCGGTACCCGCGCTGATGGACCTGTTGCTCGTCTACCTCCTGCGCGCCTGGCTCGAGGACGAAGCGTCGCGCCACGGCCCGCGCGGAGGCTGGTGCACCGCGCTCACCGATCCCGTGATCGCCGCGGCGCTGCAGCACATCCACCGCTCGCCGGAGCGCCCGTGGACGGTCCAGCAGCTGGCCGCCGAGGTCGGACTGTCCAAGACGGCCTTCGCCCGCAGGTTCAGCTCGCTCGTCGGTCAGTCCCCGATGTCCTACCTGACCTGGTGGCGTCTGAGCACCGGCGCACGAATGCTGCGGGACGGCCAGGCGCCACTGGCCGTGATCGCCCGCACGGTCGGCTACACCTCGGAATTCGCCTTCTCCAACGCATTCAAGCGGGAGTTCAGCACGGCACCCGGCAAGTTCCGCCGCCAGCAGCGCGACATCACCGGCGTGGCCGCCTCGACCCGCTGACACGACGGAAGGGCGTCGAGATCGGTACCCGTGAGCTGAGGAACTCGTCGAGGACCGCTGTACGGGGCGACTCCCGCCGACCGTGAGCGGGTTCTTGCCTCCGGTGACAGCCGCCTTCGAAGCCGCTACGTGACCGGCGGTCAGCCGCGCACGTGCAGCCCGAAACCCGTGCGGCCCGCGGGTTCCAGTCCCTCCTTCAGGTGCAGCGAGGGGATCTCGTAATCACCGGAGTTCTGCCGCCGGAATGCGATCGGCTCGGTCGACTCCAGGGTGAGCAGGCGCTGCTCCCAGGCCTTCGCGACGTCCGCGTAGTCCTCGCCGGTCATCCGGTCGACGCCGTACAGCACGAACGGCGGCAGAGCCTCGATGCCGGGGTAGTAGAGGATGCCGTGATGGATCGGGAACAGCAGATCGTCGATGGGGCCGTTGATCCCGCGAGCGGCGTAGTGCGACTCCGGACCACCGGCGGTCACCGACAGCAGAGCCTTTCTGCCCGCGAGGGTGCCTTCGCCGAAGCGCTCGCCGTACTTGGTGTCGCTGTGCTCGCCGACGCCGTACGCGAAGTGGTAGGTGAACACCCGGTCGACCCAGCCCTTCAGGATCGCGGGCATCGTGTACCACCACAGCGGGAACTGGAAGATGATCGTGTCGGCCCACAGCAGCTTCTGCTGCTCGGCGAGGACGTCCGGGGTGAGCGTCCCCGCGTCGAACGCCCGGCCGGAGTCCAGGGCGACCTTCAGCGGACTTGAGGCATCGGGGCCGTAGTCCGCAGCGTCCACGACCGCCTTCCAGTTCATCGCGTACAGATCGCTCACCCGTACCTCGTGCCCGGCGGTCTCCAATGTGGACACCGCGAGATCCTTCAGTGAGCCGTTGAGCGAATTCGGCTCCGGGTGGGCGTGGACGATCAGCGTCTTCATGGGAACTCCTCCGGATCGGGTGCCTTCGATCCTGGGCGCCGCGGCGCCCGGCGTTCAGGGGCGCTTCTTCCATCGGACGGGACTTCCTGGTACCGGCAGGACCACCTTCACAGGCACCACCGAGGCCATACTGGCGGTATGGACGATCTTGCGGGCTTCCTGCGGACCCGGCGTTCCCGGGTCGACCCGGCGGCCGTCGGCATTCCCGCCGACAGCCGCCGACGCGTCGAAGGGCTGCGCCGCGAAGAGGTCGCACATCTGTCCGGAGTCAGCGTCGACTACTACGTGCGCTTGGAGCAGGGTCGCGCGACCCAGCCCTCCGAACAGGTCCTCGACGCGCTCGCCCGCGTCCTCGGCCTCGACGAGACCGAACGCGGGCACCTCTACCGGCTCGCCCGGCAGCGGCGCCGCAGAGCGAAGGCGCCGGGCGGGCGGGTCCGGCCGGAGCTGCTGCGCGTCCTCGACCTGGTCACCGACGCACCCGCGCTGATCATGGATCACCGCTTGGACGTGCTCGCCGGGAACCGCCTCGCCGGACTCCTCTACGGCCGGCCGATACCCGGCCTGAACACCGCCAGGCACATCTTCCTCGAGGAGGCCGAGCGCGGCCTCTACGCGGACTGGGAGAACTGCACCCTCGACGTGGTCGGACACCTGCGCCTGGCCGCGGGCAAGTATCCAGAGGACCCCCGCCTGGCCTCGCTCATCGGCGAGCTGGCGATGGGCAGCGAGCGCTTCCGCCGCCTCTGGGCCCGCGCGGACGTGCGCGCCAGGGCACATGGACGCAAGACGTACCGCCACCCGCTGGTCGGACTGCTGGAACTGCACCAGGAGAACTTCGCGCTACCGGACGAGTCAGGTATGGAGCTGCTGGTGCTGTCCGCGGCCCCAGGCAGCCCCGCCGAGGACGGGCTGCACCTGCTCGCGAGCCTGGGCACGCACAGCGGTGCCGCTCCCATTGCGTTCTCACGGCTGCCTTAGGATGGCAGATACGGCACGAATCGAGGTCGCCGGAAGATGGTTCGTCAGGGGTGCGGAAGACAGTCGCCTACTCGCATTCGGGTTGTGCGGCGGGGCTTACGGCCATGCCCCCGCGAACCCGATGTCGGTCGGGTCGTCCAGGCGGCCGGTGATGCGAGGGTAACGGCGTATCACGGCCAGCGCCTCCTCTCGGGTGCGCTGCAGGCGTAGCAGGTCCTGGGTGTCGGTCAACCGGATGGGCCGTGCCACCGTTCGCCGTCCTGCCACAACGGCGAATCTGATGCCCAGCTGGTCGGCGCGTTGCCGTGTCTCGAGCAGCACGGCGATGCCGATCGAACCGAAGAACCCCACGTCGTCGAGATCGACCACCAACGCGGCGGCCCGGCCAGCCATGCAGGTGAACAGCGTGTCCCGGATCTCTCGGAAGGTGTCATGGTCGACATCACCGTGCACAACGGCGACCACCACATCCTCAGCGGTGATGACCTCGACCATGGTCAAAGGCTGCTCGACCTCTTCATGCATGCTGCTCCCTCAACCCACAGACACGCGCTGGATCAGCTCCCGTTGCCGTCTGTACCCGTGCGGGACGCAGCTGACACCTCGACACCTTGGCCCGAGTGGCGTCGCAGCGTGCGACATGCGGCTGTGCGCGTTCGTTCAGCGGTAAGCCAAGACGCCTTCCCAGCAAATACTTCAGCTTCATCTCAGGCGTCGATCCGGTCGCGCAACCAGCTTGCGGCGATGGCAGAGGACAGGAGATCGGTGCGGCGCGACCGGCTACTGGCCCCGGATGACCGGGTGGGAGACCACCACGCTCAACACCACGGGATGGCCCTCAGCTGCCTGGGGAGCACGCCGCCGCCCCGCTTTCGGTGCCGGTGAACGAACTGGTGTCGCCGGCCCGGTTCCCTGGGCGGCTCGGTCGTCAGCGAGCCTCGCTGAGCCTGGACGCACGCAGGAGGTCGAGCTGGTCGGCGCCGCTGGTCTCCGGGGCTGCCGTGTAGGTGACGATGCGCAGGTCGACGCCAGGCACGGTCAGCACGTCGCAGTCCAGGGTGATGTCACCCAGTTCGGGATGGCTGATCGTCTTGAGGTCGCCGGTGAGCTGTCCCATGCCTGCCACCGGCCACAGCTCACCGAAGAAGGGTGAGGCGGCCCGCAAGCTGTCCACGAGCGCCGCCAGTTCCGGGTCGGCCGGGTAGCGGGAGACCGCTTCGCGCAGGTCCGCGACGATCGCCGTCTCGAAGGCGTACGGTCCGGCTGTCGAGGTGACCGGGCGCAGGTGCCAGCGGCCCTCGCCCGTGCCGAAGAGGGCGCGGGCGAGGTTGCGTTCGGCGGGCGGCAGGCCGGACGGGTCGCCGTGCAAAGCCGTCCACATGTCGTTCCACCACAGCAGGCTCCAATCAGCGGCGAACACGCCGATCGGGAGATCGCCGAGGCGGTCGACGAGGCGGCGGATGCTCGGCGGCACGTGGGTGCCGACGGTCTGGTCGCGGGGCGCGAGCAGACCAGCGGCACGGAAGAGCTGGTCGCGTTCGGCAGGGGAGAGCCGCAGCGCGCGGGCCAGGGCTGACACCACCTGGACGGACGGGTTGGTAGCCCGGCTCTGCTCCAGCCGCAGCAGGTACTCGTGGGAAAGGCCGGCGAGCTCAGCGAGTTCCTCGCGGCGCAGGCCGGGGGCGCGCCGGCGGGCTGACCGGGCGTAGCCGGCATCGGCAGGGTCGAGGCGGTCGCGCCAGCCGCGCACCAGGGCACCGAAGCTCAGGTCGCTCACTCCTCCATGATCGCACCGGGCGTGTCCTGCACCACGGTCACCATCCGGTCGAGCGCGGCGCTCATGTAGCGGGTCCAGAGCGGCTTGAACGGCCCGGCGACGATCCAGCGCCGGCCGGGCAGCGGCTGGAAGTCGTAGGTCCACCGGATCGACGTGCCGGGGCCGTCGGGGAGGAACGACCACTCGCCACGCACTCCGGAGACCAGCTTGGCCAGCACGTTGGTGAAACCGCTGAGCTCGTAGGCGAACCCGTGTCCGTCCACGATCTCGGTGAGCCGCTCGTCGGCCTTGGAGCCGTCGGTGAACCAGGTCTGGCGCGAGGTCCCCGGCCGGTCCCAGGTACCGGTCTGGTCGCGCACCTCCGCGACGCCGGGGAACGGTCCCCACGGCTTGAACACCCCAGGGAGGTCGATCGGCACGATGACCCGGTGGCTGTGGGCGGGGCTGGACGTCGTACGGGCGAAGACGGTGATCGGAACGCTCTTTTTCGTCATGCCACAAGCATCACGGCCCGTGCCCACCCGAGGCAGGCACCTGTCAGTACACACCTTCGAGGTCTCGCCGCCGCCCTCTGTCCCGCGGTCGGGATCGCTCCCGGCGAACCCACACCCGATCTCCGGTGCTCAGGACCGCACCAGGGCTAGCGGGGCCGCCTTGATCGCGGCGTATCGGCTCCTGCCGATCCGAGTTCGCTGCGATCGGGCGCACGCTCATCGGCATGGGCGTGCGTCGATGAGTCGAGCGTGTGCCGGGTAACCCGTGCCAGGTGTGCGGCGATTGCCTGGCCATGGAAGAGAGATCGGGACGTCCGGTGTACCGGGTTCTGTCCACCCGGACGGTGGTGTGGGCCGGGCTGGCGCTGGGTTCTGTCGGGGTGGCGGTGGCCGTGTGGCTGCTGTGGGCCTACGGGGGCGGATCACCGGCGGACACGGTGCGGTTGGCCGCGATCAGAACCGCGGGCACGATCGTCGTGGGTACCGGGGGCGCGGCGGCGCTGTGGCTCGCTGCGCGTCGGCAGCAGAGCATGGAGATCGCGCTACGGCAGAAGGACCTGGACCAGGAGCATCAGGAACGGGTCGCCTTGCTGACGCAGGACGACGCGGCCGAGCGACGGGTCACCGAGTTGTACACCAAGGCGGTGGAGCAGCTGGGGTCGGACAAGGCGCCGGTGCGTCTGGGCGGGATGTACGCCCTGGAACGGTTGGCGCAGAACGTTCCTGGTCAGCGCCAGACCATCGTGCACGTGCTGTGCGCGTACCTGCGGATGCCCCTCCCGCAGTCGGGCGACGACCCGGCGGAAAGCGCGCGCCAGGAGCAGGAGCGGCAGGTCCGGTCGACCGCGCAGCGCATCCTCGCCGCCCACCTCGTGCCAGGGCGGGAGACGTTCTGGTCCGACATCGACCTGGACCTGACCGGCGCTGCTCTGCACGATCTGGACCTGTCGCTGTGCCACGCGCGCTCCGCGCTGTTCGGGAAGGCCCGGTTCACCGGCTTCGCCGCCTTCTGCTCCGCGCGTCTGGCTGACCAGGCCGTGTTCAGCGGCGCGGTGTTCGAGGACACCGCGGAGTTCGACGGCGCGCAGTTCGGCCGGGACGCGATGTTCGTCGGCACGGTGTTCGGCGGCAAAGCCCAGTTCACCTGCGCGCGTTTGGCCAGGGACGCGCGGTTCGACCATGCCCGTTTCCTCGGTGAGACTTCGTTCGGCGGAGCCAGGTTCGCTTCGGCGGCGGTGTTCGCCGGTGCGCACTTCGACGGCACGGCGTGGTTCGACCGGCTCCACATCGCCGGGGACGCGAGATTCGAGCGGACGTGCTTCGGGTCGCACGTGACATTCGAACTTGCGCGGCTCTACGAGAACGGGTTGTTCACCGAGGCACGGTTCGCCGAAGACGTCACGTTCAGGCGAGCCGAGGTCGTCGGTACCGCCATGTTCGGCGACAGCATGTTCGAGGGATACACCGAGTTCGACGGCGCGCGTTTCGGAAGGGAGGTTCATTTCGGCGGCTTCCGCGTCCACGGTGGCGTGCCATATGGCGGCGATCACGGACTGGTCGGCGTGGAGCGAACCCGGTACCGCGGCCTTGGAATGGCGGGCAGTGGTGGCATGTCGTTCAGCAGCATGCGAAAACCAACCGCCGGCTTCGCACTCGAGCCGAGTTTCGAAAGGACGCGGATACGAGCGGACGCATCCGGACGATGCGTCCTGCCGAAAGGGGTGACCGTCGTCGAGCCGGCTCCGGACGACGACTGGGCCGAGCTCGTCTGCGAGTGGAAACCCTCGAAAGACGCCATCAAGCTCGACTCACCTCTCGCTGTCGAGGTGATCTCCGATGATCTGCCGAACTCGGACAGCAGCGCCATCCCCAGTACGTACCTCAGGTGGCCCCCAGGCCGCTGAATGCTCACACGTACCGCCCTGTCGGCGGCTGGGGCTGAATGGCCGACACGTACCGACGACGATGTGCGGGACGCTTTCCGTAGTCGAGTGAACACGGAGAGGACATGAAGTTGCGCAGAGAAGGGAACCCGTTCCGCATCACCGCCTTGTCGCTGGTATCTGCTCTGGCGGCCGTCGCGGCGCTGACGGGAGCCGCGACCTCGGCGTCGGCGCAGACGACCGCGGTGCGGATGGACTACACCTGCACGACCTCACTCGGGCCGAGCGCCCAGATGACCGTGTGGGTCGTCGGCGGTCTGCCGGACGAGGGCGCGGGCCTGAACACCGTCGCCAGGCACGAGCCTGCCTACATCGACGTGGACCTGGACCTGCGCGAGCTGCGCCCGGTCCTGACGATGGCCGGCGGGGTGCGCCTGGACACCGACAGCACCGCGACACTCGACGCGCACATCACCGGCCCGGACGGGACGCGGGCCACCCAGGCCTCGTTCACCGTCGCGCCCACGTGGCTGACGACCACCCAGGGGACCGCGGTGCGGGCCGCGGGCTCCTTCCCGACGCAGTACCTGACCACACCGGGCTACTACGACCTGCACGTGGACGACCTGGCGCTGACACTGCGCCCCGAGCGCGCCGACGGCACTCCTCTCGGCACGGTCACCGCGTCCTGCTCGCACGACCCGGCGCAGAACGACCTGCTGGGCACCGTGTGGTCGCAGTCCGCCATCTTCGAACGGCCGCCGCGCCCGAGCGGGTTGCGGGTGGTCTCGACGACCCCGACGTCCGTGACGCTGGCCTGGGAAGCCTCCTCCTGGTGGAACCCGACCCTGGGCTACGAGGTGTACCTGGACGGCGGGCACACCGGCTTGGTCACCGACAAGCAGGTCACGCTGACCGGGCTGACCCCCGACAGGCAGCACCGGGCGAAGGTCGTCACCAAGGACGTGCAGGGCATCCGCTCGACCACGAGCCAAGGCCTGATCTTCACCATCCCGCCGGCCTGACACCCTGACCCGCCGATCGCGGGGCCCGCGTCGCGACGGACCCTGCGAAGTGTGATCGATGAGTTTCGGTCCTGTCGACGGTCTGCACTTCCGACCGCGTCTGCCGGATGTGTGGAGGAAACCTGTGATCGATCTGAAGCCGGCCTGCCATCGGATGGCCGAGGTGTTGCACCGCGTGACCGATGATCAGCTCACGAGTTCCAGCCCATGCGCCGAATACACCGTTGCCGATCTCATCGACCACGTCGACCTGGTGTCTAGGGGCTCGGCCGCGCTGGCACGCCGGGATTCCGGCGAACTGCCGGACACCGAGGACGCACACTCCAGCCCTGGCTGGCGCGACAGCGTCGCTCAACACGTGCTCGCGCTGGGCAAGGCGTGGGACGAGCCAGCGGCCTGGCAGGGCAGGACCGACGTGGGCGGGCTGGAGCTGCCCAACGAGGTGTGGGGCAAAATCGCGCTCACCGAGCTGGTCGTGCACGGCTGGGACATCGCCAAAGCCACTGGCCAGCCCTTCGACCTGCCCGAGCACACGGTGCGAGCCTGCTTCGACCACGTGGCCGAGTTCGTCCCGGCTGCCCCGGTACCGGCCCTGTGGGGTCCCCCGGCGACCGTTGCGCCAGACGCCACGTTGCTCGACCAAATCGTGGCGATCACCGGCCGTGTTCCGTAACGCACACCACGACGGGCCGGGCAACCTCGTGGTGCGCACGCTCATCGGCTACTTGTTGACTGGCGGCACGATCGATGCCCGGCCAGGCTCGGTCGAGGTGTTCGACGGGACGCTCTCTCATCGGCTGCCCACCAGTGGTCCAGGGTGTGGCTCACTCATGGTGTGCGTCCCGTCGTGGACCGCGGCGGGGTTGTGGCTCAAGAGGGGTTTGCTCAGCTCGAAGTAGCGTTGCCCTCCTCGCCTCCCGTTCCCGGCTGGCAAGGAGACGACATGAGCCCAGTGATCATCGGTGTCGATCCGCACAAGCGGTCCGCCACAATCGAGATCGTCGACGGTCGGGAACACACCCTCGGCCAAGGACGTTTCGGCACCGACAACGACGGCTATCGGCGGATGCTCGAGGAGGGCCGTCGCCGACCCGACCGGGTGTGGGCGGTCGAGGGTTGCAACGGCGTGGGCAAGCACCTCGCGCAGCGCTTGGTCGCCGACGGTGAACCGGTTCTCGACGTTCCGGCCAAGCTCGCGGCCAGAGCCAGGGTGTTCGACACCGGTCACGGTCGCAAGACCGACGCCACCGACGCCCGCTCGGTGGCCCTGGTCGCGCTGCGCACCACCGGACTGCACCGCGTGAGTCCCGACGATCACACCGTGGCTCTACGGCTGCTGGTCGACCGACGTGACGAACTCGGTCGGGCCCGCACCGACACCGTCAACCGGCTGCACAAGCTGCTCACCGAGCTGATCCCCGGCGGTGCCAAGAAGTTCCTGTCCGCCACCCAGGCACGTGCCCTGCTCGCCACGGTGCGTCCACGTGATGTCGTGGGCCGGACCCGCCGGCGACTCGCCGCAGAGTTGATCACGGACCTGGCGACGATCGATCGCAAGATGACCGCGGCCGACACACAGCTGACCGAGCTTCTGGACGCGACCGGGACCGGTCTGCGCGCTCTCTACGGGATCGGCCCGTCCAGCGCGGCCAGGATCCTGGGTGATGTCGGCGACGTGGGTCGCTTCCCGGACCGCGGACGCTTCGCCAGTTGGAACGGCACCGCACCCATCGACGCCTCCAGCGGTGAGCACCAACGCCATCGACTGTCCCGTGCCGGCAACCGGCGCATCAACCGGGTTCTGCACATCATGGCGATAGTCCAGCTCCGCAACGACACTCCGGGCCGGGCCTACTACCGCCGCAAGCTCGCCGACGGCAAGTCGCCACGCGAAGCCATCCGCTGCCTCAAACGACGCCTCTCCGACACTGTCTACAAGCGACTCGTCACTGACGCCAAGATCCACACTGTCTCGACAGTCGAGCCGTCAAGCTCCTGCCTCTTGACATAGAGGGGAGCCATGAGCGGATGTTCATCGACGCTGCGCCGTTCCGCCGCGACGTACCTGTCCTGACCAGCGCCTTCAACCGGCCTTCGGGTATACCCGATCTTCGGGGGAGTGAGAGTCGATCTGCCTATGATTCGTGACCGGCGCAGGTTCGAGGGGAAGACAGCATGGATGCGGTCGCGGTGCTGACGGAAACGGTCGCGATGTGCCGGGCACGAGCGGCCGATGATCCGGTCCACCTGCCCGATCTCGCCACAGCGTTGCACAGCCTGGGTATCGCCTACCACCAGGGCGGTAGGCACATGGACGCGGTGGAGCAGACCGAGCAGGCGCTTGCGACGTGGCGTCGGCTGCCTGCGGACAACGCCGGACACCGGTTGAACCTGGCAAGCACGCTGAGCGATCTCGGCGCCATCTACGGCTTGGCCGGGCGATACGCGGACGCGATCGACCCGACTGAGGAAGCCGTCGCCCTGTGCCGGAACCTGGCGGCGGAGAACCCGGTGTTCACGGCGGACCTCGCGGGTGCCCTGACGAACCTGGGAGGCCTGTACCGCAGTGTCGGTCGGCGGGACGAAGCGGTGGTCGTCGCGGAGGAGGTCGTCACGCTCTACCGGGCCTTGAGCGCGCAGGATCCCGTCCATCTGCCCGACCTCGCAACGGCGTTGAACGATCTGGGCATCGAGTACGGCGATGCCGCTCGACACGTGGACGCCATCGGCCCCGCGGAGGAGGCCGTCCAACTGCGCCGGACGCAGGCTGCCCAGAACGCCGACCACCTGCCCGACCTCGCGGCCGCGTTGACCAACCTGGCCAACCGCTGCCAAGGCATCGGCCGGCGCGCGGATGCCCTTGCCGCTGCGGAGGAATCCGTCACGATCTACCGGCGACTCGTCAAGCGGAATCCCGTTCACCTCGGCAATTTCGGCACCGCGCTGTCGAACCTCGGCAATGCCCACGGAGCGGTCGGCCGACGTGTGGAGGCGGTCGCCATGAACGAGGAAGCGGCCAAGATCTTCCGCCGCCTGGCCGCGGGCGACTCCGCCCACCTGCCCGACCTCGCGATGGCCTTGAACAACCTCGGCCTCCATCTCGGCGAGACGGGGCGACATGCCGACGCGGCCGGTCTCCTCGAGGAAGCCGCGACGATCTACCGGCAGCTGGCCGCTGACAATCCCGCGTACCAGCAGAATCTGACTGCTGCCCTGGCCAGCCTGGCCCGCAGTCAGCAGAGCAGCGATGTTCAGCCAGCCAAGAAGCGCTTCTGGCGTCGAGAGTAGCGGCGCGATCGTCGCTCACGGACACGTTCGGCACGCTCACGCCCAGACCGGCCGACATGACCACTGTGCGAGCGAGACCGACATGGTCACCATGCCGAACCAGCACCGACCGACTCGTCCCAACCCGCGCGCTCGTCCGCATGAGCGGACGTTGTTCGCGCACCGCTGGCAGGCTCGATCCCGAGGGCGTCTTCGCGCGGCTGGGTGGAACAGCCGGGAACAGCCCACTGGCGATCGCGGTCGATGAGCTGCTTCTCCTACGTGGCCCGGTAGGTGGATTCCGCTCTGTCGTAGCGGAGATCGAGAGGAAGCACTGTGAAGTCGAGAACCAGAGTTTTGGCGCTCATCGCGCTCACTCTGTCCGTGGTCCTGGTCGGCACCACGCCGGCGCCCGCCTCCACTGTCCGGACCGTGGAGCTCGCCGCGCCGGCCGGCAGCGGCCTCCCGCCCTACGTCGCCGTCATCAAGCCGGTCACCACGAAGCGGCTCGCATCCAGCTGGCGCGAAGGCTGTCCCGTCGGGCCCGATCAACTGCGGCTGGTCAACCTGAACTTCGTCGGCTTCGACGGTGCGGTGCACCGCGGCGAACTGGTCGTCAACGCCGATCTCGCCACCGAGGTCGCCCGCGTCTTCGCCGACCTGTACTTCGGCCGGTTTCCCATCCAGCGGATGGAGACCGTGGAGAACTACGACTCCGACGACGACGCGTCGATGGCGGCGAACAACACCTCGGCGTTCAACTGCCGGCCGATCACGGGCGGCACCGCCTGGTCCAACCACTCCTACGGACGGGCCATCGACATCAACCCCGTGCAGAACCCGTACATCTCCCGCAGCGGCGCGGTCTACCCGCCCAACGGCGCGCCCTACGTCGACCGCACCCAGAACGTGCCCGGCATGATCCACGCGGGCGACGTCACCGAGCAGGCGTTCACCACGCGCGGCTGGACGTGGGGCGGCTCTGGGACACGCCGATCGACTACCAGCACTTCGAGAAGCCCTGACACCAGCCCAAGGGCCGGTCCCGGGCGCCACGACGGCGTCCAGGACCGGCTGGTGGTGCCCCCGGCCAGTCTCGCGGCAGGTCATGCGGTCTCGTGCTCTTCGAGCATCGCCGTCACCTCGGACGTGGGGCGGACATCGCCGAACGTCCGATAGATGGTGTACAGCGTGGCGTTGTGGTCTTCGTCGCGTCGTGCGGCGTTGGCGTCGGCGATCATGATCACACGCAGTCCCAGGGTGCTCGCATCACGAGCCGAGGACTCACAGCACACGTTGGTGACCGTTCCTGTGATCAGGACGGTGTCGATTCCTCGATGCTCCAACAACTCCGGCAGCGGGCAACGGCCGGGGAAGAAGGCGCTGGGCGCGGACTTCTCGACCAGGACGTCGTCGTCGTGGACCGTGAAGTCCCGCCAAAGACGTTCCGTCAATGGACCCGTACCGCCAGAGGTGCGGAACACCTCAGCCACTTCCGGACCGAAGAACTCCTCAGCTACCGCCTTCTGTTCCGTCACCGCCGGCAGGACCCACGCCACCGTGCCGCCGGCCGTCCGGAGGGTCTGCGCGAGGCGGCTGATGTTGGGCACGATGCCCCGGCAGTACGGATTGTCGGCCACGAAGAACGGCACCATGTCGATGACCACCAGCGCGGTCCGCGCCGGTATTAGGCGGGTGAACGCGAAACGCCTGCCGCGACGCGCCTCCTGCCGGGCGTATTCACGGGCTTCGATCCGCCATGCGTGCAGCTTCTCTTCTGCGACCGGTGACACGCTTTCCCGCTTCCTCGCAGACAGCCGTGATGGTCGTCTGTCTGTTTGAGACACAGCACGCGACGGCCTGGACAAGGCCGTCGCGTGTTGTGTCAATGTCCGTTCGTTTCAGCCGCTGACCGACGCCGAGAAGTTGTCGACCGCCAACCCGACACCACCGTTCCAAGGCTCGAACCCGGCCTGGATGCTGGTCAGGTACCAGGAGTTCGTGATCGCACCGCGGGCGCGCACGTCGTTGATGAAGTCGAGCACGCTGAACGACCACGAGTTGATCGGGGACGGCGCGACGTAGGAGATGACGTTGTTGCCGCCGTTGTTGCCGCGCCACACCTGCCAGCTGCGCCCACCGATGTTCGTCGTGCCGACCGCGCTGCCGATGGGCTGGATCGAGCCCTGGCGGTTGAACCAGATCATGATCTCCATCTGGTTCACGCCGTTGGTCTTCGGGGTGGGGTCGAGCCAGATGTCGTAGGAGGCGTTGTAGGTGCCGCCGGTGTACCGGTAGTTGATGGACGACGTGGCGCTGCGGATCCGGCTGACCTGCATCGGCAGGGTGGAGCCGGGGGAGCAGTTGGTGTAGTGGCAGCCGAGGAACGCCGACGGGTACGACACCGGCGCCCCGTTGGTCGGGGACGAGCCCTGCTGGCGGGTGATCTGGAAGCCGGATGACGTGACGTTGATGCACTGCTGGGCCGAGGTGCCCCACCGGTTGTTCTGCACCACGTAGCGACCCTGGATGGTCGTTGAGCCGTACTGGTCGCAGATGGTCACGTCGGCGTGAGCGGGGCCGGCGGTCGCGACGAGAGTGCTCGCGACCAACAAGCCGGCAGCAGCCACTGCACGGATGGTCCTTCGCATGATGACTCCAATGACAGAGGTCTGGGAGCGCTCCCAAGATACCGGGATGTCAACAAGCGCGCAGATCGTCGAATGGACGTGAATGCGTTCGTGCGAAACAAAATTGGCTGTTCATATGAGGCTTTTGCCGGTTGCCTCGACTTCTACCGAGCAGTCGAAGACCGCGTCGATTCGACGAATGATGCTCAGCCAGGCGAACAACTCACCGGGAGGGGAGTGGTGCTGTGGACTCGCGGACGACGAGCCTGCACGGCTGGCGGATCACGCCGGAGCGGGTCTGCCCGTCCAGTGCGGCGAACAGGTGGGTGGCCGCCGTCGTGCCCAGCTGCTCCAGGTTGAGGTCCACAGTGGTCAGTGGGAGCCGGCAGTCCGCGGCGAAGATCTCCCAGTTGTCGTAGCCGACGACGGCGACGTCGTCGGGGATGGTCCGGCCGAGGTCGGTGAGCGTGTCGGCGACGCCGGTCGCGATCTGGTCGTTGCCGCAGAAGACCGCGTCGACCTCCGGGCTGCCGGCGAGGAGCATGCGGGCGGCCTGCCTGCCCCAGCGCTGGGACCACTCGCCGTACAGCGGCGCGCCGCCCGCGAGGGTGAGGCCGTGTTCGGTCAGCACGTCGGTCAGCCCGGTGACCCGGTCGCGTGCGGCCCGGTAGGACTCGGGTCCCGTGATGTGGGCGATGTGCTTGCGCCGCAACGACACCAAGTGTGCCGCGGCCAGTCGTGCGCCGCCCTCGTCGTCGGCCAGCACGGAGAAGTCGTCCGGGTCGGTGGACTCGCAGTAGACGTAGACGACCGGCACCGGGATGTCACGGGTGAGCGAGGGGCGGAGGTCGTTGCTGTCGCCGAGGATGATGAACCCGTCGACCTGACGGGCGAGCAGGGTGCGGATGTAGTGCTGGCGGCGGATGGCGTCGCCGCGGGCGTCGCAGAGCAGCACCGACATCTGCTCGTTCGCCAGCGCGTTCTCCGCGCCGAGCAGGATCGGGATGGAGAACCGGCCCGCGAGCTCGTCGGTGAGCAGCCCGATGGTGCGGGTGCGTCCGGAGATCAGCCCCCTGGCGAGTGCGTTGGGCTGGAACGAGAGTTCGGCCGCCGAGCGCAGCACGCGCTCGCGCGTGGCCGGGGCGACCTGGGCGCGTGCGTTGAGCGCCTTGGAAGCGGTGGCGATCGAGACGCCTGCCAGCTTGGCCACGTCGCCGAGGGTCACCACGTCGGACCGTCTCCTGCTCACCGAAAACCTTTCGAACGATTTCGACCGCCGATTCGACTGTAGCCGGGCGGCACGGCCTGTGTAGAGAGCGCAGCGGGTGACATTCCCGTGACACGAATGGCAGATTGCCGAAAAGGATTTCGGTCGCCATCGTGACTGCAGCACGACGGTTGGGAACGTTCCCAGCACTAGGTGGCAGGAGGACCCGGATGACTGTGACGTCGCGGAACGCCGATCTCGTCGGTGGTCGCCCGGTCGTGCCGTCCCGCGGGGCCCTGCGCCCGCTGGGGCTCGGCGAGGTGCGGATCACCGGAGGTTTCTGGGCCGCGCGCCAGCAGGTCAACGGCGACGCCACGCTGCAGCACGCCCGGTCGTGGATGGACCGGCTCGGGTGGATCGGCAACTTCACCACCGGCGGCCTCGGATCGCCCGACCGGCGGGGCCGGGAGTTCTCCGACTCGGAGGTCTACAAGCTCGTCGAGGCCATGGCCTGGGAGTTCGCCCGCACCGGCGAGCGCGACCTGGTCTCCGGCATCGAGGAGCTGACCGCCGCCATCGCCTCGGCGCAGTCGCCGGACGGCTACCTCAACACGGCGTTCGGCCGCGAAGGCCAGCGGCCCCGGTACAGCGACCTGGCGTCAGGGCACGAGCTGTACTGCACCGGCCACCTGCTCCAGGCGGCCGTGGCCGCGGCGCGGACCGACGTCGGGACTCCGCTGCTCGACGTCGCCCGCCGCGCCGCCGACCACGTGTGCCGGACGTTCGGGCCGGACGGGGTGTGGGGCCTGTGCGGGCATCCGGAGATCGAGGTGGCGCTGGTGGAACTGGCGCGGCTGACCGGTGAGCAGCGCTACCTCGACCAGGCCGCGCTCTTCCTCGAACGGCGCGGTCACCGGACCCTGCCGCCACACCACTTCGGCTGGGCGTACTCCAATGACGACGTCCCCGTGCTGACCGCGACCGTCCTTCGTGGACACTCGGTGCGGTCGCTGTACCTGGCGTGCGGTGCCGTCGACGTCGCGGTCGAGAACGGCGACGACGAACTGCTGGCCGCGGTCGCCGAGCAGTTCGACCGCACCCTCGCCCGGCGCACCTACCTGACCGGCGGGATGGGGTCGCGGCACGAGGACGAGGCGTTCGGCGACGACTTCGTCCTGCCCGCCGACCGCGCCTACTCCGAGACCTGCGCCGGGGTGGCCGCGGTCATGCTCGCCTGGCGCCTCCTGCTGGCCACCGGCGAGGGGCGTTACGGCGACTTCATCGAGCGCGTCCTCTACAACGTCGTCGCCACGGCCATCGGCGACGACGGCCGGTCCTTCTTCTACGCCAACACGTTGCACCAGCGCGTCCCCACCGCGACGCTGCCCGGCGACGAGGAGCAGCTGGGGTTCGGTGGCGGCCCCAGGGCCCCGTGGTTCGAGGTGTCCTGCTGCCTGCCCAACGTCGCCCGCCTCCTGGCGAGCCTGTCGACCTACCTCGTCACGGCCGACGACGCCGGCCTGCGCGTGCACCAGTACGCCGACGCCGAGGTCGACACGGCGCTCGCGGACGGCCGCCGGGTGGCGCTGACGATGCGCACGGACTACCCCGACGACGGCGTCGTGACCGTGCGGATCACCCGGACCGACGGCGGGCTGTGGCCACTGACCCTGCGGGTGCCGCGGTGGGCGGACGGTGCGGTGCTCGTGACGGCGGACGGACGCCGCACCGTCCCGGCCGGCGATCTGGTCGTGCGGCGCGACTTCGCGGTGGGGGAGGAGGTCCGCCTCGAACTGCCGGTGCGGCCCCGCTTCACCCGTCCCGACCCGCGCATCGACGCGGTACGGGGCTGTGTCGCCGTCGAACGAGGGCCGGTGGTGTTCTGCGCGGAGTCCGTCGACGGCGAGAGCGGTGACCTCGACGCCCTGCGAGTCGAGGTCACCGCCCAGCCCGCCGACGACGGCGGGAAAGTCGTGGTGCGCGCGTGGTTCGTCGTCCCCGCCGAGGCGCCGTGGCCGTACGGGGCGGTCGAACCGGCGTTGAGCACCGGCACGGCGTTGCTGCGCCTGGTGCCGTACCACCGCTGGGCCCGCAGAGGTCCGTCGACCATGCGCGTGTGGCTGCCGACCACCTGACCCACCCGTCAACGCAAGAGGGGACACCCGGTGAACTTGAGAGGTCTTCGACTGGCCGCCGTCGTGACGGCGGGCCTGCTCGCCGTGACGGCCTGCGGCAACGGCACCGCGCCGGACTCCACCACCGCGAGCGCCGACGACGGGGCGACCCTGACCCTGTGGACCCGCGCCGCGACCGAGTCGGTGTCGAAGGCCCTGGCCGACGCCTACAACGCGACGCACCGCAACAAGGTCGAGGTGACCGCGTACCCGAACGAGGAGTACCCGGCGAAACTCGCGTCCGCCGCGGGCGCGAAAGCCCTGCCGGACCTGTTCGCCGCCGACGTGGTGTTCGCCGCCCAGTACGCCTCCCAGGGCCTGTGGGCCGACGTGACGGAGCGGTTCGCGGCCTTCCCCGCCAAGGACAGCGTGGCGCCCTCGCACGTGAAGGCGGCCACCTGGGACGGACGCAACTTCGCGGTGCCGCACACCATCGACATGTCGGTGATGCTCTACGACAAGGACCTGTACGCGAAGGCGGGCCTCGACCCGGAGAAACCGCCTGCCACGCTGCGGGAGTTCGCCGGCCACGCACGGAAGATCGACCAACTCGGCGGCGAGGTCAACGGGACCTACTTCGGCGGCAACTGCGGCGGCTGCGTCGAGTTCACCCTCTGGCCGTCGGTGTGGGCGGCCGGCGGCGAGGTGCTCGACGCGGACGGCAGGAAAGCGAAGGTCGACTCGACCGAGATGGCCGAGGTGTTCGCGCTCTACCGCTCGCTGTACGAGGACGGGGTGGCGGCACCGGCCTCGAAGGACGAGGCGGGCCCGACCTGGCTGGGCGCGTTGCAGGGCGGGAAGGTCGGCATCGCCCCCGGCCCGTCCGCCTGGCTCGGGGCGATGGAGGCCAAGGGCGTGAAGGTCGGCGTCGCGCCGATCACCGGGATCACCGGCGGTGAGTCGACGTTCGTCGGCGGCGACACGATCGGCATCGGTGCCACGAGCGGGAAAGCCGCGCAGGCGTGGGACTTCCTGGCCTGGACGATGTCGGACGAGGCGCAGGTCGAGGTCGTCGCGAAGAGCAAGGGCGTCCCCACCCGCACCGACCTGGCGTCCAACAGGTACTCCTCGGCCGATCCGCGGCTCGTGACGATCAACAGCCTGGTGTCGAAGGGCAGGACGCCGTACGCGCAGAACTTCAACGCCTCCTTCAACGACTCTCAGAGCCCGTGGCTCCAGACCGTCCGGGGCGCGCTGTTCGGCGACGCGGGCAAGGCGCTCACCGAAGGCAACTCCGCCATCACCAAGTCGCTCCAGCAGGGCTGAGTGCCATGCCCGTGACGATGACGTCACCTCCGCGGGAGCGGGCGGAGCCGGAGCGCCGGCCGGCACCTCGCACGCGCCGTCGTTCCCACGGCGGCAGGCGAAGGCGCGCATTGACCGGCGCCGCGTACGCCGCGCCGACGGCGGTGATGGTGGGCCTGTTCTTCCTGGTGCCGCTCGGCCTCGTCGTCTGGATGTCGTTGCACCGCTGGCCGTTGCTGGGCAAGCCGACGCTCAACGTCCCGAACAACTACGCGGGCGTCGCCGACAACGAACTGGTCGTGTCGGCGGCCTGGTTCACTCTCAAATACACCGCGATCATGACCGTGCTGCTGTTCGTGGTCGCGTTCGGCCTGGCCCTGCTGGTCCAGCACCGCAGGCCTGGCGTCGGGTTCCTGCGGGCGGCGTTCTTCCTGCCGATGGCCGTCGGCTTCGCCAGCGCGTCGCTGCTGTTCCTCGGCCTGCTCAGCGACGAGATCGGCCCGGTCAACGACCTGCTGTCCTGGCTCGGCGTCGTCGACGGCTACGTCTCGTGGACCAGCGGCAGCGCCGGGTCCGCGCTCGGCTCGGCGGTCGTGCTGGTGCTGTGGCGGTTCGCGGGGTTCAACATGCTGATCCTGCTGACCGGTCTGCAGGCCATCCCGGTCGACGTCTACGAGGCCGCCCGCATCGACGGGGCGTCGCGCTGGCAGACGTTCCGGCGGATCACCCTGCCGTTGATGCGGCCGACGATCGCCCTGGTCCTCACGCTGATGTCGACCGGGTCGCTGCTCGCGTTCGACCAGTTCTGGATCCTCACCCGCGGCGGCCCGGACAACAGCACCACGTCGCTGGTGATGGTGATCTACCGGGAGGCGTTCATCCGCCTCGACCTCGGTTCGGCCGCGGGCATCTCGGTGGTGCTGCTGGCGGTGCTCCTCGTGTTCAACGCGGTCCAGTTCGGCGTGCTGCGCCGTCGCTCCGAGTGAGAGGTCCCGAAGCCATGCCCGGATCCAGCACCGGCTCGCGGTGGGGCTACTACGTCACCGGCGCGGCACTCGCGATCCTGTTCCTGTTCCCGCTGCTGTGGAGCGGGTGGGCGTCGGTGCGCACGGACACCGGGTTCGGGCTCGAGAACTACGACCGGCTCTTCACCTCCGACAACGGCATCCGGCCCTACCACGTGCTCAACAGCCTCGCGGTCAGCGCGTTGACCGTCGGTGGCACGTTGTTCGTCGCGACGCTGGGCGGCTACGCGTTCGGCCGGTTCCGGTTCCCCGGCCGCGACGCGCTGTTCCTGCTCACGCTGGCGATCCTGATGGTGCCGTACGCGACGATCCTGATCGCGCTGTACGTGCTGCTGGGCTGGCTCGGTCTGGAGGACTCGCTGATCGGGCTGAGCCTGGTGCTGATCATGTTCCAGCTGCCGTTCTCGATCTTCATGATGCGCAACTCCTTCGAGGCCGTCCCCCTGGAACTGGAGGAGGCCGCACGTGTTGACGGCTGCACCACCTTCGGCACGCTGGTGCGGATCATGCTGCCCGCCGTCCGGCCAGGGCTGATCACGGTGGGGCTCTTCGCGTTCCTGACGTCGTGGAGCGAGTTCTTCGCACCGCTGATCCTGCTCAACTCGACCGACAAGTTCACCACCACGCTCGCCGTGGTCAACCTGCGCACCGCGAGTCACGGCTCGATCGACTACGCCGCACTGGAAGCGGGCGTCGTCTTCATGGCCGTGCCCTGTCTCCTGCTGTTCGCCTTCATGCAGCGCAGCTACGTGCGCGGGTTCACCTCCGGTGCACTGAAAGGCTGAATCCCTGCTACTGCAAGGAGTATCAACGGTGATACGACTGTGGAAAGAGCTCCTACTCGCCTGCGTCCTCGTCGCGACCGGCGCGGGTGTCGCCCAGGCCGGTCCCGCTACGATCACGGCGGCGGACACCTGGAACCCGCCCGCCAACCTCGTCACCCCGCTCAACCAGGTGTGGTCACACCAGGAAAGCACCTACGGCAACCTCTACGGCTTCCGCAACTACGGCTGGGACCAGGTCTTCGCCAACGGCGGCTACCTGAACTTCTGCGTGCGGTGGGACTCGCCCGCCAGGGTCTCCGCCGCCCAGCGCGACCAGATCCACGCCCAGCTCGCCCGCCAGTACAAGAAGTGGATGGACGTCATGGCGGGCCACAACAACTGGCCCTACGCCACCGTGCCGATCAAGGTCGTCGGCTGGGCGGTGCGCGACCGCGCGCAGTTGCAGTGGACGGACAACTCGGTCGACATCTACGTCGGCAACATCCGCGAGAACGCGCCGCAGTGCGCCGAACCGTGCGGCCGGTTCTTCGTCCGCGACGGCCAGTACCGCAACTGCCCCGGTGGGGTGGCCCGGCACTACGACCAGTCGCTGTGGCTGACCGCCGGGATGGGCGGCGGAGCCGGCGGTGACTGGGGCCAGCGGATGGGCAGCGAGTACTTCCTGAACAACCTCAACGCCGACAGCGTGACGATCCTGCTGCACGAGATAGGCCACACGTTCGGGCTCGACGACTTCTACGACTGGACGCCGTCGGGTGTCAGCAACTTCATCATGAAGGCGGGCAGCTCCGCCACCATCACCGAGTTCGACAAGTGGATGCTGCGCGACTGGTGGCGTCACCTGAAGAACCGCTACGGCCTCTGATCTCCCCCCGCGCGACCGTCCCGTGATCCCTGCCGCGTCACGGGACGGTGGCCTCGCCCTGCCCTTTTTCGTGTCATCCCCCTGAAAGGTGACGCGCATGTCCCTGCCCACCCCCAGCCGCCGGTCCGTCCTGCGGGCCGGGATGCTCGTCGCCGCAACGGCCACGGGCACGTTCCCCACCGCTGCCCGCGCTTCCGGCGCCGCGGCCCGCCCGGACGCCGGCGTGTCGGCGGACCCCTTCCCGCTCGGCGCGGTGGCCCTGCTCGCGGGCCCGTTCCAGTCCAGCACCGCCCGCACCCACGCCTACCTGAAGTTCCTCGACCCCGACCGGCTGTTGCGCACGTTCCGGCTCAACGTCGGACTGTCCTCTTCGGCCGTCCCCTGTGGAGGATGGGAGTCGCCCACCACCGAACTGCGCGGGCACTCCACGGGCCACGTGCTCACCGCGCTGGCGCAGGCCTACGCGAGCACCGGCGACACGGCGTTCTCCACCAAGGCCAACTGCCTCGTCGCCCAGCTCGCCACCTGTCAGGACCGGGCCCAGACAGCGGGTTTCACCTCCGGCTACCTGTCCGCGTTCCCCGAGAGCTTCATCGCCCGTGTCGAGGCCCGCGAGCCGGTGTGGGCGCCCTACTACACGTTGCACAAGATCATGGCCGGCCTGCTGGACGTCCACCTGCTCGCGGGCAACGCCCAGGCCCTCACCGTGCTCACCCGAATGGCGGGCTGGGTGCGGACCCGCAACAGCGCCCTGACCTACGCCCGCCGCCAAGCCATGCTGCAGACGGAGTTCGGCGGCATGAACGAGGTCCTGGCCAACCTGTACCAGGTCACCGGCGACCCGGACCACCTGACGAGCGCCCAGTACTTCGACCACGCCGAGATCTTCGACCCCCTCGCGGCGAACACCGACGCGCTCAACGGCTACCACGCCAACACCCAGATCCCCAAGGCGATCGGGGCCATCCGCGAGTACCACGCCACCGGCACCACCCGATACCGCGACATCGCCGCGAACTTCTGGACCATCGTCACCGGCCGGCACACCTACGCCATCGGGGGCAACTCCAACGGCGAGTACTTCAAAGCCCCTGGCAGGATCGCGTCGGAGCTGTCGGACAGCACCTGCGAGTGCTGCAACTCCTACAACATGCTCAAGCTGACCCGGCAGCTCTTCCGCACCCAGCCCGGTCGCGCGGACCTCTTCGACTTCCACGAGAAGGCGCTGTACAACCACCTGCTCGGCGGCCAGAACCCGAACTCCGCGCACGGGCACCACAGCTACTACGTGCCGCTGCGACCGGGCGGCATCCGCACCTACAGCAACGACTACAACGACTTCACCTGCTGCCACGGCACCGGCATGGAGACGAACACCAAGCACGCCGACAGCATCTACTTCCACTCCGGCAACACCCTCCACGTCAACCTTTTCATCCCGTCGGTGCTGACCTGGCCGGGCCGCGGCATCACCGTCCGGCAGGACACCACGTTCCCCGACGCCGCGTCCACGAAGCTGACCATCACCGGCTCGGGCGCAATAGACCTGCGCGTCCGCATCCCTTCGTGGGCGACGGGAGCCCAACTCCGCGTCAACGGCGTGGCACAACCCGCCACCACACCCGGCACCTACGCGCGGATCAACCGGACGTGGGCGAGCGGGGATGTCGTCGACCTCACCCTGCCGATGACCCTCACCAGGGAGAGCACCCCTGACAACCCGGCCGTGCAGGCGGTGAAGCACGGTCCGATCGTGCTCGCGGGCGCCTACGGCACCACGAACCTCACGACGATGCCCACCCTGCAGGCGTCGACGCTCCGGGCGACCCAGACCCCGTTGCAGTACACGGCCACCGCGAGCACCGGCCCGGTGACGCTCTCGCCTTTCTACCGGCTGCACGGCCAGCGGTACACCGTCTACTGGAACGTTGGGGAGACACCACAACTTCCGCCGTTCGTGGCGCACTACCCCTTCGACGCGGGATCGGGCACCACCGCCGCGGACGCCACGGGCAACGGCCGCACCGCCACCCTGGCAGGCGGCGCCGGGTGGACCACGGGACGCTCCGGCGCCGCTGTCGACCTCTCCGGTTCCGGCGCGCACGTGGTGCTCCCGTCAGGGCTGCTGGCGGGCGCGACCGCGTTCAGCGTGACGGCGTGGGTGAAGCTCGACGCGGTCACCACGTGGGCGCGGGTGTTCGACTTCGGTGCGGGCACCGGCGCGTACCTGTTCCTCACCCCGCGCAGTTCTGCCGGTGGCGCCCGGTTCGCCATCACCGCCACCGGCGCCGCGGGAGAGCAGCAGATCAACGCTCCGTCCCCGCTGCCGGCCGGGGTGTGGACGCACGTGGCCGTGACGCAGCAGGGAGACTTGGGCGTCCTGCACGTGAACGGCGCCGAGGTCGCGCGCAACTCCGCGATGACGGTGCGCCCGGCAGCGCTCGGCGGCACGGGCCAGAACTGGATCGGGCGCTCGCAGTACGCGGGCGACCCCTACCTCGACGGCGCGGTGGACGGCTTCCGCGTGTACAGCCGCGCCCTGTCCGCGGCCGACGTCGCGGACCTGCACGCGACCGGCCAGTAGCACTTCCTCCAGCCTGAAGGAGAAGCCATGCCGTTCCGGCACAGGGCGGTGAAGCTGGGCGCCGCGATCGCACTCGTGACCAGTGCGCTCGTCCCGCCTTCCGCCCACGCGTCGAACCCGATCGTCACCTCCTACTACACCGCAGACCCGGCGCCACTCGTCGTCGGCAACACCCTGTACGTCTACGCGGGCCGCGACGAAGCCGCGCTGGGAGGCAACAACTTCCTCATGCGGGAGTGGCGGGTGCTCTCGTCGACCGACGCCGCCTCGTGGACCGACCACGGCGCCAAGGCCGGCATCGGCACGTTCAAGTGGGCCGGCGCGGACGCGTGGGCCAGCGAGGTGGAACCCCGCAACGGCAAGTACTACTGGTACACCTCGGTCAACGGCAACGGCGCCGGGTGGATGGACATCGGCGTCGCCGTCGGCGACAGCCCGCTCGGCCCGTTCACCGACGCCAAGGGCGGGCCGCTGGTCAGCGACAGCACCCCGAACTCGTCGGGCCTCAACATCGACCCCACCGTGTTCACCGACGACGACGGCCAGGCCTACCTGTACTGGGGCGGCTACTGGGGTGTCCGCGCGGTGAAGCTCAAGCCGAACATGATCGAGCTGGACGGCCCGGTCGTCACGCCCACGGGGCTGACGGACTACTGGGAAGCGCCGTGGATGTTCAAGCGCAACGGCCTCTACTACATGGTCTACGCCGCCAACGACACCAACGGCTGCGTGACGTCGTCGAGCTACGCCTGCCAGCGGTACGCCACCGCGACCAGTCCGCTCGGCCCGTGGACGCACCGCGGCGTCGTGCTCGGCCAGGTCTCCTCGACCACCAACCACGCGGGAGTCGTCCAGTTCAACGGGCAGTGGTACATGGTCTATCACAACGCCAACGCGCCCGGAGGCGGCAACTTCCGCCGGTCCGTCGCCGTCGACCTGCTGCACTTCAACGCCGACGGCACGATGCAACGCGTCACCCAGACCACCACCGGGCCACCGCCCAACCCCGGCACGGGAACCGGGCCTGGCACCAACATCGCGCCGTCGGCGACCCGGTCCACCTCGTTCGTCTCGGCGTGGGAGAACCTGGCGGCGATCAACAACGGCGGCGTGCCCGCGAACTCGGCGGACCGCGGCAACCTGGCGTACGGCAACTGGCCGGAGCGCGGCACGCAGTGGGTCGAGTACACGTGGCCTTCCAGCCGGTCGATCAACAAGGTCGCCACCTACTGGTTCGACGACGGCCAGGGCATCGACCTGCCCGCCTCCTGCCAGGTCCAGTACTGGAACGGCAGCGCCTACGTGCCGGTGCCCGGCCAGTCGGGCTGCGGGGTCGCGGGCAACACCTTCAACACCACCACGTTCACCGCCGTCACCACCACCCGGCTGAGGCTGAGCATCACCTCCGCGCCGGACCACTCCACCGGAGTCCTGGAATGGCAAGCGTTCCAGGCCTGACCGCTCGTTCCCGGAGGTGCACGACATGACCCTCATCAGACGCGCCAAGCGGTCGAGGTGGACGGTGCTGCCCGCCGCGATCCTCGTCCTGACGGGTGCCGCGGTCGCCACGACCACCGCGCAGGCGGCGCAGACCATCGGCTACCCCACGTTCTCCGGACCCGCCATCCCCGCCCCACCGGTCGGTTACAGCACCGGCAGCACCATGAAGGCCATCTACGACGCGGAAAGCGCCGGAACCGACTTCTGGATGGACCGGCTGCTCGCCCGGCCCGGCAACGACCCGGCGGGCACGTGGCTGATGACCCGCGGCCGCGGCCTGTACATGAACACCCACGACCCCGGTGTCATCGGCTTCGGCGGCAACGCGGCCTACTGGGACAACATCAGCAGCCAGAACGCCTACGCCGTCACGATCTCGCCGGGGACGTTCGCCGAGCAGGTCAGCGGCCGCGTCCAGACGCCCAGCCACTGGAGGGGCGTGTTCACCAGCGGATCGCTGCGGGTCGACATGGCGAAGTTCATCACCCACAACAACGTCGCCGTCACGAACCTGACGATCACCAACAACGGCAGCGCGTCCTCCACGCTGCAACTGCGGGCGACCTCGCCCTACGCGACCACCGCCTCCGGTTCCGAGCTGACCGGCAGCAGGCTCGTGAAGAACAACCTGACCACCATCCGCCCACGCCTGTCCGGTGACGGGTTCACCGTCGCGGTCGGCGGCCTGGACCGATCGATCACCGTCGCCGCGGGGCAGACCGCGACGACCAAGGTCGTGATGGGGTTCCTCACCGACGAGATCCCCGAGTCGGCGACGGAGTACAACGCCTACCGCGGCCACACCCCCGCGACCGCGTTCGCGACCCACGTGCGGGCCTACAACCGTTGGTGGGCCGACAACATCCCCTACATCGACGTACCGGACCCGGCGATCAAGAAGAACATCTACTACCGCTGGTGGCTGATGCGGTACAACTACCTCGACGTCGACATCCCCGGCCAGGACTACCAGTTCCCGGTCTCGATCGAGGGCGTCACCGGCTACAACAACGCGATCGCGCTGACGCAGCCGATGCACATCGACGACCTGAAGTACCTGCGCGACCCGGTCTTCTCCTACGGACCGTGGCTGTCGGCGGGCCAGACGTCCAGGGGCGGCCGGTTCATGGACAACCCCGGCGACCCGGAGAACTGGTCCAACTCCTACACCCAGTACATCTCCGAGGCCGCGTGGCGCAGCTACCAGGTCCACGGCGGCCAGCCCGTGATCGCCGGCACCCTGGCCAGGTACGCCGAGGGCGACGCCAAGGGCCAGCTGTCCTACTACGACTCCAACAACAACGGTGTCATCGAGTACGACTGGGGCGCGCTGACCGGCAACGACGCGGACGCGGTCTCCTTCGACTGGCGCGCGGGCAAGCTCGACCGCGCCGAGACCGCGTACGTCTGGAGCGGCGCGGTGGCCGCGCAGCAGGCCTACGCGACCGTCGGCAACACCGCCAAGGCGAACGAGATGCAGGCGCTGGCCGACCGCATTCGCAACGGCGTGATCACCACGCTGTGGAACCCCGGCCGGAGGTTGCTGGAGCACAAGCACGTCGCCACCAACGCGCACGTGCCGTGGAAGGAGATCAACAATTACTACCCGTACTCGGTGGGCATGATGCCCAGCACCGAGCAGTACCGCGAGGCCCTGCGGCTGTTCGACGACCCGGCCGAGTACCCCGTCTACCCGTTCTACACCGCGAACCAGCGCGACAAGGCGGCCGCTGCGGCGGCGGGCTTCCCCGGCAGCAACAACTTCTCCACGATCAACTCGACGGTGCAGTTCCGGTTGTACTCCTCGGTGCTGCGCAACTACCCGAACCAGTGGATGTCCAACGAGGACTACAAGAAGCTGCTTTACTGGAACGCCTGGTCCCAGTACGTCGGCGGCAACACGCAATGGCCCGACGCCAACGAGTTCTGGGCGAACTGGAACGCCGGCACCCGCACCATCGACTACCGGTCGTGGATCCACCACAACATCCTCGGCAGCAGCAACTGGACCGTCATCGAGGACGTCGCCGGTCTGCGTCCGCGCAACGACGCCCAAGTGGAGCTGGCGCCGATCAACATCGGCTGGTCGCAGTTCGCGGTGAACAACCTACGCTGGCGCAACATGGACCTCAGCGTCGTGTGGGACGACCCCGCCGACGGCGTCACGCGCTACGCAGGCGTTCCCCAGGGTTATTCCGTGTACCTCAACGGAACGCGCGCCTTCACCGTCGACCGCCTCACCAAGGTGCTCTACAACCCGGCCACGGGCTCGGTCACGTTCCCGTCCGGAGCCGGGGTGGTCAACTACAGCACGGCGATCTCCGGGGCGCAGGCGCCGCCGAACGTCGTGCAGAACAGCAGCCGCATGGTCGACGTGTTCGCCAAGGCGGGCGCCGACCTGACATCGGCGACCCCCAACCTGGCCCAGGGCGCGGGCGTGTCCGCGTCGTACACGGCCTCGGGCACCTCGACCGGTGCGGCGGTGGACGGGTTCCCGATCAACGACCCGGTCTGGGGCAGTTCCGGCTCGCCCAACGGCACAGATTGGTACGAGTTGGACCTCCGGCAGTCCCGCACGGTCGACGAGGTGCGGCTGTACTTCCGCGACGACCGCGCAGGAAACCGCTACCGGGCGCCCAGTTCGTACAACGTCCAGTACTGGAACGGCGGTGCGTGGGTCGACGCCGCCGCCCAGTCGAGATCGCCCGGCACCCCGAAGGCCAACTACAACGTCGTCCGCTTCACCCCGGTGGGCGCGCAGCGGATACGGGTGCAGATGACGCACGCGCCGGGTTTCAAGACCGCGCTGACCGAGGTGAAGGTCTACAACCGGGGCGGTGGAACAGATCCAGGTCCGACGACGAACCTCGCGTTGACCGCGACCCCGTCGGCGTCCTACACGTCGGCGTGGGAGAGCGTGACCGCGTTGAACGACGGGATCGATCCGCCCTCGTCCAACGACACGGTCAACCCGCGGTGGGGAACGTGGCCGAACACCGGGGAGCAGTGGGGTGAACTGACCTGGGCGGCGGCGCAGACCGTGAAGTCCGCCCAGGTCTACTTCTTCGACGACAACGGGGGAGTGCGCCTGCCCGCGTCGTGGAAGCTCCAGTACTGGACCGGCACCGCCTACGCGGACGTGCCGGGAGCGAGCGGCTACCCGGCCGCGATCGACCAGTACAACCAGGTCACCTTCCCCGCGGTGAGCACCACCCGGTTGCGGGCCGTGCTCCAGAGCGGGGCGAACTCGGTCGGCGTGCTGGAGGTGAAGGCCTTCGGCTGACCGGCGTCAGGATCCGCTGGGCGGGCATCGCTCCGCTCAGCGGGCCACCCCACGTGGTGGACATTTCGCCGGTGACCTCCATGTGTTCAACCTGGGCGAGTGATGCGGTTAGGGTGGTCCCAACTGCTCGGAGGTTGCCCGTGGATGGCGATGTGTTGCGACCGGGTGATGTGCTGGCAGCGGCCGAGAGCGCACCGCCGGTGGAGTCGGTCGAGGTCGTCGCACGGGACCTGGCGAAGCGGTTCGAGGCCGTCGACGTGTCGTTCCTGTTGATCGACGTCGGTGACGAGCGGCTGGTGCGGCTGGCTTCGACCACCCGTGATCTTCCCGGGCGCGGCGCGGAGAGCGTTGATCTGCGGGACAGCGTCTACGAAGAGGTGTTGCGCACCCAGCGGCCGTGGCAGGGGCCGGACGGCGGCGGGGTGCGGGTGGTGCTGCCGGTGACCAATCGCGGCGACTGCGTCGGGGTGCTGGAGGTGACGGTGCCCATGCTCGACGAGGAGGTGCTGTCGCAGCTGGGGGAGGCCGCGCACGCGCTGGCCTACGTGATAGTCACCGACCGCCGCTTCACCGATCTCTACCACTCCGGCAGGCGCACGACGCCGATGAGCCTGGCAGCGGAGATCCAGCACCAGCTGCTGCCCACGGCGTCCTGCTGCGAGGCCGCCCAGTTCACCGTGGCCGGCGCTCTGGTGCCCGCCCACGACATCGGCGGCGACACCTACGACTACGCCCTGGACCGCGACGTCCTGCACCTGTCGATGACCGATGCCGTCGGCCACGACGTGGGCTCGGCGATGACGGCGACCCTGCTGGTCGGCGCGCTGCGCAGAGCCCGCCGGGCGGGTGACGACCTGGTGAAGCAGGCCCAGCAGGCCAACCACGCCCTGCTGGACCACCGCCTGGGAGCACTGGCGACCGGGCTGCTGGTGCGCGTGGACCTGCGCGACGGAGCGGTCGAACTGGTCAACGCCGGTCACCCGGCACCACTGCTGCTGCGCGACGGCGCGGTGACCGAGCTCGAGCTGAAGATCGACCTGCTCTTCGGCGTCCAACCGCATGCCTACCGCGTGCAACGGCTGAACCTGCGCCCCGGAGACCGGCTGATGCTGCTCACCGACGGCATGTTCGAACGCGACGCCGAAGCCGTCGACCTCCCCGCGCTGCTCCGCAACACCGAAGCACTGCATCCCCGGGAGGTGGTGCGGGCGGCGACCAGGGCGGTGAGGGGCGCTTACCGCGATCACCTCCAGGACGACGCCACCGTGCTCTGCCTGGACTGGCACGGAATCGGCCGCACCGAACGCCAAGCGGACAACGGGGCCGACACGGAC
This sequence comes from Lentzea californiensis, assembly GCF_024648825.1. Lineage (GTDB taxonomy): Bacteria > Actinomycetota > Actinomycetes > Mycobacteriales > Pseudonocardiaceae > Lentzea > Lentzea californiensis. The sequence goes on along the minus strand of NZ_JANBBE010000006.1, from coordinate 113,996 downwards.
TCCGCCTCGCCCTCGCGCCCAGCCTCCTGAGCGCGCCTGAGTTCAAGCCCTGGGACCGGACCGCTCCCCCCTCATGCCCAGGATCAGCGCGACCGCGTCCTTCGAGCACGCCCCCGGCGTCAGGACCTCCTGCAGCAACAGGCCACGGATCGCGGCGACGGCGACGGTGGCCCTGGTCAGCGCTGCCCCGGCGTCGAGCCCTTCGCGTTCCGCCAGCGAGGCCAGCATCCTGGTGAGGTCGTCCAGCGACGAGATGAACTCGCTGAAGTCGTCCGGGCTGTACGCGGCCAGCCCCACCACGTGGAAGAACCCGCGGACGCGCGACAGCTGCTCCGGGCGGGTGTAGGCCCGCCAGATCGCCAGGACGAGGTCGTCGAAGGTGCCCTGCCCGGCGTCGCGGAACAGCGCCTCGTTGTCGCGGGTCCGCTGTGCCGCGAGCATGGCCGCCAGGACGCCCGTGAGCGACCCGAAGTGGTACCGCAGGAGCGCGTGGCTGGTCTCGGTCCGGGCCGCGATCTCGCGCAGTGAGGTCTCCGGAGGCGGGAGGCCTTCGTCGAAGACGTCGAGGAGACGCGCCAGGAGGCGCTCGCGTGCATCGCCGCTGCGTGCCGTGCTTGACATGACCACCCCCGTAGTTTATCCATTGGACAAGAGATTTTTCCATTGGATAATCGACCGGAGGGCTCGTGGGACGTTTCCAGGTGGTGGGCGCGACGGTCGTGGACGGGTCAGGCCGCGATCCGTTCCCGGCCGTCGCGGTCACGGTCGAGGACGGGCGCATCACCGAGCTCGGTGCCTCCGGCGCGAACGGTGAGCGGCTCGACGCCGACGGGCTGACGATGACGCCCGGCCTGATCGACGCCCACGTCCACCTCGGCTTGTCGAGCCTGGTCCAGCCGCAGTTCTCGTTCCAGATCAGTGCCGCCGAGATCGCGGCGGACATCTTCGCCACGGCCGGCGCGGCGCTCGACGCAGGCTTCACGACCGTGCGGGACACCGGCGGCATCGACGGCGGTGTCGTCACCGCGATCGCGAAGGGCAAGGTCAGGGGGCCACGTGTGCTGTCGTGCGGGCCAGTTCAGTGCCAGACCGGCGGCCACGGCTACTACGGAGCCGAGTGGGAGCCCACCGAGCTGTGGAGCAGCCATCACGTTCCTGGGCTGTGCGCTTTGTCCATGATGGCGGGCAACGCGGACGAGCTGCGGCGCAACGTGCGCGAGGCGTTCCGGCGCGGGGCGTCGTTCCTGAAGCTCTGCGTGACCGGCGGAGTCGTGGGCGGCGCGGACCGGCTGACCGACACCCAGTTCACCGTCGAGGAGATCGCCGTCGCCGTGCAGGAAGCCGCGGCGCGCGGCACCTACGTGACGGTGCACGCCCACAACAACGAAGGCATCCGGAACGCCGTCGAAGCCGGGGCGCGCTGCGTCGAGCACGGCACGGATCTGGACGACCCGACAGCCGCCCTGATGGCCTCTCACGGGGTTGCGCTCGTGCCCACGTTCGCCGTCGTCGAGCGGCTGCTGCACGACCCGGCCGCAGCCGGCCTGGACGAATCGGCACGCGATCGTGTGGCAGGGGTGCGGGAACGGATGGCCAGGGCGCTCGCCGTCGCCAAGGAGGCCGGCGTGCGCGTCGGGCTGGGTTCCGACCTCATCGGCCCGGCCCAGGACCGCCGCGGCGTGGAACTCGGACTGCGCGCACAGCTCGAGACACCGATGGAAGTTCTCGTGGCGGCCACGAAGACCAACGCCGAGATCCTCGGTCTGCCCGAGGCCGGCGTCATCGCTCCCGGTATGCAGGCAGATCTCGTGCTCTGGAACGGAAACCCGCTCGAAGACCCGAACATCTTCACCGACCCCGTCAACGCCGTACTAGTCGTCCAATCAGGACGTGTTGTGAAGGACCTCCGATGAGCACCATGTGGCACGGCTGCCTCGCCGACACCGACTACTTCGAGCTGCGTTCCAGCGGCGGACACGACTACGGCGTCTGGGTCACCAGGCCGCCGAACTACGACCCGGCCACAGCGCAGGCACCCGTCGTCTACGTGCTCGACGGCAACTGGGCGGTGGGCTTGACGGCCCCGCTCATCATCACCCAGCAGGACCCCATGCAAAGGATCAAGCCGTACATCCAGGTCAGCGTCGGCTACGCCGGCGAGGAAGCGGAACACTGGGCAAGGCTGCGCAACAGGGACCTCGTGCCCCCAGGCGAGCCCGTAGCCCAGGAGTTCCTAGACGCGGTGGAGATGGGAGTCCAGACGGGCACCACGACCCGCGAGCAGGCCGACGCCTACGTCGCCGAACTGCGAGACACCCAGGGCGACGCGTTCCTGAACTTCCTGACCTCCGAACTGCACCCCCGAATCGAACGCGACTACCGCACGGCGTCAAGCGGCCACGGCCTCTTCGGCTACTCCTACGGCGGCCTCTTCAGCCTCTACACCTGGCTCACCGGCACCACGCTCTTCGACACCATCGGAGCGGGCAGCCCAGGCGTCGCCAGCGAGAACAGCCAGGTCTTCGCACAAATCCAGGAACTGGGCGACCAGCCGGCCAAACTCCACCTGACCTTCAACGACCGGGAAATCCTCGGAAACGTGCCCATCTACCAGAACCTCACGAAGAACGCGGCCACCGTCCTGCACCGCCTGACCTCCCGCGGCGCGGCCGTCACCAGCGAGGTGCTGCGCGAAACGCACGTGACCGGCCTGCAGGCCTCGTTCCTCAGCTACCTCAGGACCTGCCGCGCCCTGTGACCGCCAGAACGGCTGAGCCACGGCGATCACGCATCGCCGTGACCGCGATGACGGCCTGATCCCGTTGGTCCAGCCGCGCAGCGCTGCTGTCCCAGCGCGCAACGCCGATGTCACCGACGTCGGCGAGTGGCCAAGCTGACCGCATGAGCAAGTTGAGCCCCGAGCAGATCGCCCAGCACGCCCGCGCCGCCGGGTTCGAAGGCCAGGGCCTCACAATCGCGATCGCCGTAGCTCTCGCGGAGTCCAGCGGGAACCCACGAGCGCACAACGACAGGCCCCCGGACGACTCCTACGGCCTCTGGCAGATCAACATGCTGGGCGCCATGGGACCCGAGCGCCGCAGGCAGTACGGGCTCGACTCGAACCGCGACCTGTTCGACCCGCGCGCCAACGCCGAGGTGGCGAACGCGCTCTCGAAAGACGGCAAGTCGTGGACTCCTTGGTCCACCTACACCAACGGTGCCTACCGGAAGTACCTCGACGTCGCGCGCCGGGCTGCACGGGGCGCCTCTGCCAAGCCACCGTCACGGCCGGGTGGTGTGCGGGGAGGCGACGGGTTCACGGCGGACCCGGCCGTGCTGGACCGATACGTCAGGCAGGGCAGGGACATCGCGGACGACCTCGCGTCGATCGGCACCAGGCACGTGCGGCAGGTCCGGGAGATCGCCGGCGACAGCTTCGGGCGGATCGGCAAGGAGACGGGCTTCGCCTCGGCGCTCGAAACGTTCGGAGCCGCGCTGCACCGGCAGGTGAACGGGGCCGGCCGCAACGCGGACCGCCTGGCGCGCTCGACCGGGCGCATGGCACGCGCCTATCGCGCGCAGGACGACGCGATCGCCGACGACTTCAAGCGAGGATGACGTGGACACACGAGCGATCGCGCTGCAGTTCGCCAAGAGGATGGTCGGGCACCGCAACGCGTTGGCAGGCAAAGCCGACGACGCGATGCGCGTGCAGTTCGCGTTGCACCAGGCGAGCAGCGCGCTGGGGGACCAGCAGGACGCCGTGCGCCAGGCCGCGGGCGAGGTACTCGGCCACTGGGACGGCGCGACCTCGGAGCAGTTCCAGCGACGCTCCGATCGGCTGGCCGATCAGATCCGGGTGACGGCGGCCATCAGCACGCAGGCCGAGAAGGTGGTGGCGGGAGCGAGCAGCGCGCTGGTCACCGGCCACACGGCCGCGCAACGACTGATCGACGAGTACGTCACCAAAGCCGCGGCATTGCTCGACGCAGGTGTCGCGAGTGGATCGCGGGCCGCGCTGATGAAGGCGGTCGCCGCCGCAGCCGATCTCGAGCCGCGGTACATGCGGGAGTCGGTCCGCAACGTGCGGCTGGTCAAGGCCGAGCTCGGTGAGGCGAAGCGGAAGCTCCGAGCGCTGGAAAGGGAGATCGAGGACGACGGGATCGCCGGCCCCCGCGTGGTTCGGCGCGAAGGTGGCGGTGGCGCGACCAGGCCGTCCGGTGCGAAGGCGCGCAAGATCGTCTCCGCCGCCCGCGGTGAGATCGGCACGCGGGAGAGCCCGCCGGGCAGCAACCGGAACCCTTACGGGCCGACGACCTACTGGTGCTCGTCGTTCGCCACGGCCATGTGGCGCAAGGCCGGTGTGGACATTCCCGTCCTGCCGTTCACCGGTGACGTCTACCGCTGGGGACAGCGGCACGGCAAGGCTTACGGGAACGGCGATCTGGTGCAGAACGTGCGGCCCGGCGACGTGCTGCTGTTCGGCACCGGGCCGCAGAGCCCGGCGACCAGCAAGCACATCGGCATCGTGGAGAAGGTCGACGGCGACACGGTCACGCTGATCGAGGGCAACTCCGGCGACCAGGTGCGCCGCAACACCCACCAGCTCAGCAGCACGAAGTTCTACGGAGGAGTGCACCCGTGATCACCGGACACGCGCATCACAGCACGGGCACCGCGGTCGAGGTCGGCGTAGGTGGCGGGATGCGCGCCATCACGCTGACCGAGCGGTCGATGCGGCTCGGGCGCGCGGCGCTGGCGGACGAGATCCTCACCCTGGTACGGATCGCGACCGCCCGGGCGAACGAGCGGGCCAGGCACGCGCTGGGCGACGAGCACCTGGAGGCGCTCGGCATCCGCCCCGACGCCGAACTCACCGAGGAGATCGAGTCCACCACACCCGAAAGCTGGATGGTCCGATGACGCTCGAGCCGCCGACCATCGAGGAAGTGCCGGCGGAGGACGAAGAACGCGGACCGCTCGAAGCGCGTGCGGCACTGGACGCGATCACCCGCACCGCGCGTGAGGACGACGTGGTGGTGACGGTCGACCTGCACGGCAAACTGGTCGGGCTCGAGCTCGGCCGGCGCGCGATGGCGTTGCGGCCCGCCGCGCTGGCGGCCTGCCTGGACCGCCTCACCGCCGTCGCCGCCGAGGCCGCGCTGGCCGCGGGCGCCGAGGTGCTGGCAGCGGTGCTGGACGAACCGGCCGCGGCGGAACTCGGCCTGTCCTAACCGGCCTCGGCCACCATGTCGGTGAGGCGTCGGGTGATCCAGGCCAGGTCGGCGGGGACCACCCGGACCCACTGCTCGTCGCGGACGTCCTCGGTCGTGATGACGTACCGGCCCGCCTTGGTGTCCGACCAGGTGAGCACCGGCGAACGCCCCCGGCTGCCGTTCACGGCCAGCTGCCCGGCACCGAGCCGGCCCGCCTCCGCGATGGTGATCAGCGGGCGCATCGCGCTGCCGCGAACCCCCGCGTCGGCCAGCGCCCGTTCCAGGGCGTCGTAGCCGATCTCCGCGTATCCCCGCAGTGCCGCCGAATACGCCGGCCGCGGCAGCCGCACCTGCTCACCGGGCCCGGCGGGGCGATCACCGAGCACCTTCACCACCGCGCGCACCAGATCGTCGCCGGAGATCGGTTCGAGCGCCAGCTCCTCGTCGTTGAGCACGGCGAGCACGCCCCGGCTGCCCCGGACCGCGGCGAGCACCCGCCACGGTTGTTCCCCGAAAACCAGCGCGTCGACGGACACCGTGTGGTGGTGGAGCATCCCGAGCAGTTCCTCCAGTTCGGGAACGACGTCGTCCTGGTCGTCGACCAGACCGGCACGCACCAGCGTCTCGAACACCTCGGCGCCCAGGCGATCCCGGTCAGCCTCCGTGGCGCCGTGGGACGGCACGTCGAGCGCCAGCGGAAGATCACCGAAACCGAGGTCCTCCCACACCAGGTCGAACTCCAGGTGGGACAGGACGACCGAGCCGGTCGCGGGTGAACGCCGTGCCATGAACACTCCCGTGGTTAATCTTGACCGCGTGCAGCACGACGCGGAGGTAGTGAGCGGTGTGCTGGTCGTGCGTGCTTCCGGGGCGGCAGCGGCGAAAGCCGCCCTGACCGGCTCGCCGTCCGGACGGACCCCCGAGTCCATCCAGTTGCTGATGCGGTGCCCGGTGCACCGCTCCCTGCCGGAGGACACCCACGTGTTCGGCGACTGCTCGCTGCACGTGCTGCCCGTCGGCGCGATCATGCTGACCGTGCCGGAAACCAGGCTCTCGACGGGTTTCAGCGACCTGCGCCCGCTGATGTTCCAGCCCGTCGAGGTGAGCGCCGGCCTGCGCAACGCGTTCTCCAGCGCGGTCGGCCACGCCATCGCCTCGCGTGACGTGCTGGATTCCGTCGGCGTGGCCCACCACCTGGTCGGACTGGCCGAGCTGGTGCTGCGCAGCACGTTGCGGGAGAAGCTGCGGCGCGCCGACATCGCCACCGAACACCGGCGCGCCGCACTCGAGCACATCCGCGCGCACCTCAGCGAGCCGTCCCTGACACCCGGCCAGGTCGCCAAGGCGCTGAACATCTCGCTCCGCCGCCTGTACCAGGTGTTCGAAGGGGAGCCGAACGTCGCCGAGCGCATCAAGACGTTGCGCATCGACCGCGCGAAAGCGCTGCTGGCGGATCCGGCGAAAGCCGGCCGCGGCGTCGGTGAGATCTCCCGCGACTGCGGGTTCGTCAGTGCGACGCACTTCTCCCGGGCCTTCCGTGCGCTGGTCGGGCAGCCGCCCACCGAGTACCGCCGCCACGCTCTGCCGAGGTGAACTCCACGCCGTTGACGAACCGCCCGGCGATGCCCGCCAGTTCCAGCCATCCACGCCCGGTGGGGGAGTGCAGGGTGAACACGGCGATCCTCGGGTGCGCGGGATCGGGCACGACGATCTGGAGCTGCGCCCCGACGCCGTCCGCCGGTATCCGCTCGACGATCACCACCGGGTAACCGTTGCCGGTCGTGCCGCTGGTCATCTCCTTGATGCCGGGGCCACCGGCGTCGGCGAGGTGGAAGCACAGCTCCCCGGCGGCTTCCGGGGTCAGCGCGCGCTCCACCGCGACCAGACCGGCCACCAGAACCGCCGGGTCGGCGTCGGGGTGCTCGACGATCGCCACGACGCCGGCGTCGTGGCGCCGGGCCAGTTCGGCGGCCTGGCTCGCCGCGATCTCCAGTCCGGGATCGCGCGCCCGGTCCGGGCCGCGCATCTGCCGCAGCACCGACAACAGCTCGGCGGACGTCGCCTCGGTCGAGCTCACCGAAACCGGGGTGACGCCCCGTACCGGAGTGAGTCTCACCGCTCACCGAGTTCCGCGGCGAAGGCAGCCGCCCCACCGGCGGGGGTGCTGGAGGTACGTGGTGCGGCGAGCAGCGTCCCGGCCAGTGCACTGCCCAACGCCGAAAAGTCGGTCAACGCGCGGACGACACCACCGAACATCTCCTCGCGGCTCGGCACCCGCCCGGCCGCTTCGACCCCGCCGGTGAGGAGCAGGCGCAACCGCTCCGCGGCCCGCCGCGCGGCGCTGCGGTGATCGGCTTCCAGGTCTCCGGCGGCTGCCAGCACACCGTCGAGCTCACGGCGCAGCCCGTCGAGCCGCGCCGAGGCCGCCACGTGCTCCGGCCCGCCCCGGAAGGACGCCAGAACCACGTCGTTGTCCGCGTCCTCGATCGCGTGCCGCAGTTCCCGTGCGCGTCTGTCGAGCTCGTCCGCCCTGCGCTGGTTCGCCAGCACCGTCCCCGCCCAGTCGTCCAACGTGTCCGCGGCCGCGCCCATGGTGCGCTGCGCCGTCTCGAGCTCACCGCGCATCTCCGCCAGCCGCGCCGCGAACGCCTCCGCCGCGGCACCTTCCCACCCGGCGGGCGGTGCTGGGATCTCCACCTGCGCCCGGCAGCGCTCGCTCGCCGCGGCGACGGCTCGCGCGTCACCCGGCACCGGATCGAAACCGAGGCCCCGGTGGTCACTCATGGCGCAACTCTTCGGCGTCGAGGTAGGCCGCACCGGCCGACCGGAGGTCGCCGGCTGCGTCCGCGAGCGTGGCACGAAGCGCGGCCATCCTGTCCGCCCACGACCGCAGGAGCTCGTCGGCAGCCGCCGTGACGCCCGGCCCCAGATCTCCGCCGCAGCCCTCACCGAGCGCGGCGGCCACCGCGTCGACCTCGGCGGCCGTGTCGTCCAACCGCTGCGCCGTCACGGACACGGCGGCGACGTCGACGACGTACCCGTCGCTCATCCGCCCAGCACGGGCGGCGCACCCGGTGGAATGTCGTCCAGGAGATCCATCTTCTCCGCGTACCGGTTGGGGTGGTGCCGTTCTTCGTCCGTGCCGCCACCTGCCGGCGGCGGCATCATGCCGTATCCCGGCGCACCGGGCACGGCTGTCGCGCCGCGGCCGCTCAGACCCGCCGACGTGCCACGTCCGGCCTGCTGGCCGAGCACACCGGTGGCACCACCCGGAGTTCCAGGGCCGGCGCTGCCCGGCAATCCCGCGGTGGTGCCGCCTGACATCCCCGGCATGGCGCCATGGAGGCCGCTGGTGCCACCCGGTCCGCCGAAGGTCGCCGAGCCGTTGGAGGCCCCTGCACCCGTGGGACCGAAGGCGGCAACCGTTGTGCTTTCGGTGTTCACCGGTTCCGGCGGTCGAACGCCGGGCACCGGTGACTGCTCCGGTGGCCGTGGCGCCGGTTCCGGTCCCGGTGGGGGAGCAGGGCTCGCTGCAAGCGGCGGTGGGGCAGCCGGACCCGGTTGCGGTTGCTGCGCGGTCGGCGGCGCCGTGTCGAACACCGGAAGGGTGCCGCGGGTGCTCCTGCTCTCGTTCTCGTAGACCTGCATGACGGCCACCGCCTCCGCCTTGGCGTTGCGCGCCTCGGCCTTGCTCGGCATGTGGTCGTCGATCAGCTGGTCGAGCAGGTTCACGCCCTGCGGCCCTTCGGCCACCTTGACGTCGTACCCCTCGTTGAAACGCCGTTCGGCCCAGTAGTGCACGGGTTCGGGCAGCCGCCGCTTGGTCTCCTGGAGCAGGGTCGTGTAGGTCTCGAGCCCGCTGGCGACCCTCTCGGCCGAGTCCCCGACCGTCTCACCCCACGAGGTCAGCGCCGACGCTGCCTGGGCTGCCAGCTCCGCCGACGGGCCGCGCCACGACGAGGTGAGTCTGTTGACGATGTCCTTCACCGAGCGCGACGTGCTGCGCAGCTGGGGCACGAGGTCCTGCCACTGGCCGCTCCGCACGGACATGCCCGGCAGATCCGCCGAGTGCACCATGTCCCACATCTGCTGGTGCGTGTACGCCTCCCAGCGGATGGTCCCGGAGTCGAACGCGTCCTCGCGCAGATTCGCGCGGCGTTGTTCCCTGAGCCTGCTCTGGCGTCTGACCTGCTTCGCGGTCGGCCGGTGCTCCTCGGAGAAGTAGCCTTTGTCCCGCCTGCTCATGCCTGCCTCTTGAAGGTCGCGGCAGCGGTCTCGTCCACGGCCACGTGCGTCGTCTTCACGTTCTCCAGCGCAGCGATCACCAGGTCGAGCTGCTGCACGTAGGACTGCAACGCGGCCCGGACGCCACCCTCGACATCCCTCGCCCGCAGGCCGAACGCCTTGCGCATCCGAACCGCGACCGGCCCCTTGCCGTCAGGCAGCGGCGCGGCCAGAACAGCGCTGTCCGCCAAGTGCCCCGCCAGTTCGTCGCGGCGCCGGTGGAGGTGCCGGATCGCCTGGTCGAAGTCATCGGGATCGACCTCGATGCGATCCGCGCCGGTCGCGGGAATGCCCACCAGTCCGACGCCGGTGACCGACCCCACCACTTCCACGGCGCGCCGGTCCCGCAGCGACTCCCTCAGGCGCTCGGCCTCGTCCATGCTGCCCACCCTGACCACGGGCGCACACTCCCTCGTTTCGGCGGCTCGCGAACATACTGGTCGGACATGGCCGTGAGATCCAGTGCCCTGTGCACGGACGGTCACGAAAGGTGCGCCCCCAGGCAAGGCCGGCCTTCCGCTGCCGTTCTCGTGCACCAGGCGCGAATCGGGCCGCCGCAGGAAAACGCAGCCGCCGTTGTCGCGCTTCGTCCAGAACTACACGCCGACATCGAAAATACTGTGCCGGGTCGTTGGTGGTCATACGACCGTCCTGGACCTCGATCAAGAATTGCAATACGTCCCGGTGAACGTGCCCGCAACGACAACGCGGTCTACACGCTGTTGCCGGAGGAACAGGTGAAGGTGGTCAACTCGTGCACCCGTGCGGATGGCGGTGTCGCATCGCTGGAGGTCAGGGCCCGTCAGGAGAGTCCTGGCTCAAAGCGGTCGCTGAGTCGGCGTGAGCGCGGTCAGGCCGGGTGCGTTCATCGTGACGACGCCCGGTCCCAGGCCGAAGACGAGCGTGCCGCGGCCACCGATGGCCAGACAGTTCACCGCTTCCGCGAGGCGCACCACGTCCGAGCGTTCCCGGGTTTCGAGGTCCCACAGCCGGATCGTCCGGTCCTTGCTGCCGGTGATGACGGCCGGCCTGCCGTGCAGGCTCGCCATGATCACGCCGGTGATCGCGTCCTCGTGCCCGGAGAGGCCGCGACCGTGTCCGCGTCCCGCGCTCAGGTTCGAGATCAGGACCGTGGAAATCGGCGGTGCCGTACCAGCCGAGGACCTCCAGGGTGCGCGGGTCCCGCACCCACAGCTGCTGGCCGTTCCAGCCGTCAGCGCTGTGCGTCGTCACGGCCACCTGGCGGTGCCCGTCGTCGGCGATGTCGATGAAGCTGACCCGTCAACTCCGTCTGGACCGGGGATCACCCCGACCACGCGGTCTTCGACCGGATCCCAGAGCCGCACGGCTCCGTCCTGACACCCGACAAGCGCGATCGGCACACCTTGGCGCACGGTTGCGGCGAGCGCCGGGAACACACCCTCGAACCTGCCCATCTGGCGCATGTCAGCCAGATGCCACGCCCGCACCCCGTCGTAGCCGGAGGAGAAGGCGGTCGCCTGCTCGTCCACGCCCACGACGACCAGCCGGCTGATCATGTCAGCATGGCCACCGTGGCAGGAGATACCCCGTGTCCGGTGGCGAACCGGACCTGCCATTGCGCTGTGGCCAGCGCGTTGAACTTTCCCAGCAGGTCGTCCACGCCGTATCTGGCCGCGTCGATCGCGAGCTGAAGACGCCTTGTGTCCGGATGCGCCTCCAGGTGCTGGGAGGCCCGGTAGACGGAGGACACCAGCTGTCCGTGCCGGGTTCTGTTGTGTCGCAAGGAAGTCAGCAGGCCGAACGGTTCGGCGTGGACGAGGAAACCCGCATCGTCGAGCAGGTCGTCCAGGACCCCGGCCGCCACGGCGTGCTCGGGCAGGTGCCGAAGCACGTACGGCGAGGCCCGCTGCCAGTTGCCGGTTTCCACGAACGCGGCGGTGATGGCGTGTTCCGGTGACCGGATGTGCTCCTGGAGGTGTTCGTTGAGCGCGTGGTGGTAGAGCCGGTAGTGGCCGTCGTGCCGTTCGACGAGGTAATTCGCGGCGCTTTGGAAGACCGTGTCCAGGTCGAGAAGTGTGTGCTTGTGTCCACTGTGGAGCGCGTCGGCGATGGTGAGCCAGGCGCTGTCGCGGGACAGGCCCTCGCCGCGGGCGAACGCGAGCGCGGTGAGCACTCGCCGCACCAGTGCTCGGTCGGGCCCGCAGGCGTCGAGGTACCTGTCCATGGCCTGGCCGGCGGTCTCGGGTAGATCGGAGACGTCGAACCGTGCTCACCGCGCGTCCTCGGCGTTGCGGGGCGGCGAGGTCGGCGCCGGCGTAGCGCGCCTGGAGGTTGGTCGCGCTGCCCGCGCCGTAGACGAACAACGCGACGAACAGCAGCACGGCGTTGTCGGTGGCGGCAGCGATGACGACGCCGAGCGCACCCACCGCACCGGTGAGGTAGCCGCCGGCGCGTCTGCCGCGCAGGCCGGAGACGCGGGCGATCAGCAGGGCCGCGAGAGCGGAGCCGATGGTGAACAGTGCCGCGGGTAAGCCTGCCGCGCTGGTGGCGCCGAGCATGTCCTGGGCGAGCAGCGGGCCGACGGTGATGCCCGCGGCCAGGCCGGCCCCGCTGAGGACCTGGGCTGCGGCCAGCACCGTCAGGATGCGTCGCTGGGCAGGGTGACGAGTGATCAGAGTGTCCGTTTCTCGGGCGTCAGACCGCGACGGGGAGTTCGGCGAGGCGCCACTCGAGCATGCCGTCGGCAAGGCGGCGGGCCGTTCGTCCCTGCGCGGTGAGCAGGCGGACGGCGTCGTGGGAGAGCACGCAGTAGGCGCCGCGGCAGTACGCCACGACCTCCTGGTCGGCCGGGAACTCGGCCAGCCGGTCCGCCAGCTCGTCCAGTGGAACGGACACGGCACCGGGGATGTGCCCGGCGGCGTACTCCTCGGCGGGCCGCACGTCGATCACCGTCGCACGTCCCGACCGGACGCGTTCGAGGAGCTCCTCGCGGCTGACTGCGTCCGTGTCGTCGCCGAGATAGGCCTCACGCGCCGTGCGAACGTCCGGCAACCGGTCATCCGCGACGGTGCGCAGCAGTGCGAACAACGCGGCGACGTCGTCCCCGGCCAGCCGGTAGAAGATCTTCGTGCCTTCACGCCGGGTGATCACGAGATTGGCCTGCTTGAGGGTCTGCAGATGCGCCGACGCGGTGGTCAGCCCCAGTCCCGACGACTTCGCGAGCGCGTCGACCGTGCGCTCACCCTGTGCGATCAGGTCGAGCAGTTCCAGCCGCTTGCCGCTCGCTAGGGCCTTGCCGACCCGAGCGAACTGGTCGAACAACGCGTTCTTGGCATCCCGGTCACCCATAGTTCTCCAATCATCCTTGGAATAGTGTAGAACACTGGATGTGGGAAGGAGACGATGGCCATGCCTGAGGTAGTCCCGCTTGTCGACGAGGGACTGGGAAATTCCGCGTATCTGGTCGACCTGGGAGACGGCCGGGCGCTGGTGGTCGACGTGAGCCTCGACCTGAGGGAAGTCAGCAGCGCCGCCCAGCGACGTGGGCTGAGGGTGGCGTTCGCCGCCGACACACACCTGCACGCCGACTTCCTGTCCGGAGCCCGTCAGCTTTCCGCGACCGAGGGCACCCGCGTGCTCGCCTCCGCGGCCGGACACCGCGAGTTCGCGCACAGCGGGCTGCGTGAGAGCGACGAGGTCGACCTCGGCGGCTTACGTCTGCGGGCGTTGGGCACGCCCGGTCACACCGACGAGCACCTGTCGTTCCTGCTGCTCGACGGCGACCGTCCGCTCGGGGTGTTCACCGGCGGCTCGCTGATCGTCGGCGCCGCCGCCCGCACCGACCTCGTCTCACCCGACCGGACCGAGGAACTCGCTCGCGCCCAGTACGCGTCGCTGCGCAGGCTCGCCGAGCTGCCCGACGACGTGACCGTCTGGCCCACGCACGGCGCCGGATCTTTCTGCTCCGCCCCACCCGGTGCGGATCGCACCAGCACGATCGGCCGGGAGAAGGCGACGAACCCGTTGCTGCGCGCGGCTGACGAAGACAGCTTCGTGAAGGAGCTGCTCGGCTCGCTGGGCAGCTATCCGCCGTACTTCCGTCGGCTCGGCGAGATCAACCGCCAGGGCGTTCTCACGGGAACACCTGAGCTGCGGCCGCTGGATGTCGGTGCGGTGCGGCGACTTCTGGCCGACGGCGCGCGGTTGATCGACGTCCGGCCGGTCGACGAGTTCGCTGCCGCGCACGTGCCTGGCGCGCTGTCGATTCCGCTGCGGCCGGTGTTCGCATCGTGGCTCGGCTGGCTGGCACCGCACAACCGGCCGCTGGTCGTGGTGCGCGGCGCCGACCAGGACCCCGCGGAGATCGCCTGGCAGGCAGCCAAGATCGGCTACCTCGACCTCGCGGGCGAACTCGACGGCGGAATGGATGCGTGGACTGCCGCCGAACTTCCCACGACCACAACCAAGTTGGTGCGCCCGGATCAGGTGAGCGGACCGGTGCTGGACATCCGGCAGGAACCGGAGTTCACCTCCGGGCACCTGCCGGGCGCGCAGCACGTCGAACTCGGCAACCTGCCCAGCCGCGTCGACGAAGTGCCTCAGGAGCCATTGATCGTGATGTGCGGACACGGCGAACGTGCCATGGGTGCCGCGAGCCTCCTCGAACAGGCAGGACACCGCGACGTCGCCGTACTCACCGGCGGACCTCAGGACTGGGCCGACGCGACCGGCGGACGCCTGGAGAGTGGCCGGTGAGCCTCCAACTCGGCCTGCGCGCCAACCTCGCCCAGTTCAGCCTGCTCATCGCGGTCAACGCACTGGTCGGCGGCGTGCTCGGACAGGAACGCGCGATCCTGCCGCTGCTGGCCAAGGACGAGTTCGGCCTCACCGGCTACACCTTCGTACTCACCTACGTGGTCGCCTTCGGCCTGACCAAGGCCGCCACCAACTACTTCGCCGGCACCTGGTCCGACCGCTTCGGCCGCCACCCGGTACTGCTGGCCGGCTGGCTGGCCGCGATCCCCGTCCCGCTGATGCTGATCTGGGCACCGTCATGGGGCTGGGTGATCGCGGCGAACGTGCTGCTCGGCATCAACCAGGGCCTGACCTGGTCCACCACCGTCATCATGAAGATCGACCTGGCCGGACCGTCCCGCCGCGGCCTCGCGATGGGCCTCAACGAAGCCGCCGGCTACATCGCCGTCGCGGTCACCGCCCTCGCCACCGGCTACCTCGCCGCCCGCTACGGGCTGCGCCCGGCACCGTTCCTGCTCGGGCTGTCCTATGTAGTCCTCGGGATCGGATTGACCGTCTTCGCAGTGCGAGAGACCCGAGAACACGCACGACTTGAAGCGACACAGCACCCCGCTGCCGCTGAGGGCATGCCGAGTGACCGGGAGATCTTCACCCGCACCAGCCTGCGAGAACCCGCGCTGTCCGCGGCCAGCCAGGCCGGGATGGTCAACAACCTCAACGACGGCCTGGCGTGGGGCCTGTTCCCGATCCTGTTCGCCACCGCCGGCCTCTCGATCGCCAAGATCGGCGTCCTGGCCGCCGTCTACCCGGCCGTGTGGGGTCTGGGGCAGCTGGTCACCGGTCCGCTGTCGGACCGCTGGGGCCGCAAACACCTGATCACCGCAGGCATGCTCGTCCAGGCCGCCGCGCTCGCACTCGTCGCGGTCGCGGACACCTTCACGGTGTGGCTGGTCGCGGCCGTGCTGCTGGGCGCGGGCACCGCCATGGTCTACCCGACCTTGCTGGCGACGATCGGCGACGTCGCGCACCCGGCGTGGCGCGCGCGAGCGGTCGGCGTCTACCGGCTCTGGCGCGACGGCGGCTTCGCGGTAGGTGCCCTGCTCGGCGGCGTCGTCGCCGACCTCTGGGGCCTGCGCGCCGCGGTGTGGGTGGTCGCCGCACTCACCGCGCTGTCCGGAATCGTGGTGGCCGCGCGCATGTATGAAACCCACTCGAACAGGAAGGTCAGCACGTGACCGTCCCACAGGGACTCCTCGATGGACCGATCTACCTCGACTACAACGCGACCACACCGATCGACCCAGTCGTGGCCGAGTCGATGCTGCCGTACCTGACCGCGGAGTTCGGCAACCCGTCCAGCACCCACCACTACGGCCGCGAGTCCCGCATCGCGCTGGACCATGCCCGTGAACAGATCGCAGGGCTCCTCGGCACCTCAGCTGAGCGGATCGTGTTCACCGGATCAGGCTCCGAGGCCGACAACCTCGCCATTCGCGGCATCGTGCTCGCCGCCGGTGTCGCCCGGCCGCACGTGATCACCCAACCCACCGAGCACCCCGCCGTGCTCCAGGCGTGCGAGTCGTTGCGCCGCTGGCACAACGCGGAGGTGACGTTCCTGCCCGTAGACAGCGACGGCCTGGTCGACCCGGCCGATCTCACCGCGGCGATCAGCCCACGCACCGTCCTCGTGTCCGTCATGGCGGCGAACAACGAAACCGGTGCCCTGCAACCGATCGACGAACTGGCCCGCGTCTCCCGCGAGTACGGCGTGGTGTTCCACACCGATGCCGCCCAGGCGATCGGCAAGATCCCGTTCGACACGACCGAGCTCGATCTCGTGACGGTGGTGGGGCACAAGATGTACGCCCCCAAGGGAATCGGCGCCCTGTGCAGCTGGCCCGGTGTACCGCTGGAACCGCTGGTGTACGGCGGCGGCCAGGAACACGGCCTGCGCGCGGGCACCGAGAACGTCGCGCTCGCTGTCGCACTCGGCACCGCCGCCGAACTCGCCGCTAAAGACCTCGCCTCGGGCGGCCACGACCGCATCCGCGAGCTGCGCGACCGCCTGCACCACCAGCTCACCACCGCGCTGCCCGGCCGAGTCCACCTCAACGGCCCCGAGACGGCCCGGCTGCCCAACACCCTCAACATCAGCATCGACGGCATCGCCGGACACGAACTGCTCGACGCCACAACGGCAATCGCCGCCTCCACCGGCTCGGCGTGTCACAGCGGCAACCACCAGCCCTCACCCGTGCTCACCGCCATGGGCATGCCCAGCAACCGCGCGATAGGCGCCCTGAGGTTGTCGCTAGGCCGCTGGAGCACCGCCGAGGAGATCGACCACGCCGCTCACCACATCGTCACCGCCGCCAGCTGACAGCACGGACTTGGAGGTTTCCGCGCGACCTCGTTCAGAGCGCCGAGCTGCTGAGGAGAGGATGCGTCACACCGCAAGCCCTGCTGGTCGCAGCGGAAGAACGGGACGCCGGGGGAGCTCGTACGACAAGGCGCGACCGTGCACGGCTTCGTGGAGCCGATCGGGGTCGGTGACATTTGGCCGCTGAAGGCCCACCGGTTCAGCAAGGACCTCGACTTGTTCTGCGATGTGGTTCAGGTGCCGCACGACCTTCGATTCCGGTGTCCGCGATGCGCCGAGTCCACAATTCTGAACCGCTCAATCGGGTCCGCAACGATTCGGCCCGCCGCGACGATTCATCCATGAGGGGGAACGCGGACGTGCGGAGGTACCCCCATGCATGCGACCAGACGGCTCACCGCGGCTGCGGCGGTCGTCCCTCTGATCTTCTTCAGCACCGTGACCGGGGCATCGGCGGCTCTCTTCTCCGCCGGACCCGACGTACTGGTCAGCGGCCCGTCGACGCTGACCGGCTGCCCCTTCGGCGCGTCGGCGGACTTCGCCACCGCCTACGACAACACCGAGGTCGAACCGCAGGTGGCGGTGAACCCGGCCAACCCGAGCGAGATGATCGGCGCGACCCAGCAGGACCGGTGGCCGGACGGAGGCGCGCGCGGCTTGTCCTCGTGGATCACCCACGATGGCGGCGCGAGCTGGACCAAGCTGCCGGACGTGCCGTGGAGCGGCTGCCAGGGTGGCCCGGCCCGGTTCGGCCGGGTCACCGACCCGTGGGTCACCTACGACAAAGCCGGTAACGCCTACTTCATCGGCCAGCCGATCGACTCGGCGGCGCTCGGCCTGTCCGCGATCGCGGTCACGAGTCTCGACCGGACGACCGGGGCCTGGCGGTCGCCGCAGATCATCCAGGAGGACGCCGGCGACCGGGGTGTCTTCAACGACAAGGTCTCCATCACCGGAGATCCGACCCGCCCCGGCTACGCCTACGCGACGTGGCTCCGCGGGACTTACCCCAACGACGGCCGACAGCACCCGATCGCGGACCTGCACTCGTTCGCCTATCGCGGGAAGGCGATGTTCTCCCGGACGACCGACGGTGGGCTGACGTGGTCCACTCCGGTGCCGATGCGCGACTCGAACACCTACTTCCAGGGCAACCAGATCGCGGTCGGCCCGGACGGAACGCTGTACAACGTCGCCGCGAACCTGTTCACCGGCGCTGGGTTCAACGACAAGGGCGTGTACATGGGCGTCATGACCTCCCGCGACGCCGGGCTGCACTGGTCGGCGCCGACGAAGATCGCGCCGATCACGTTCGGTCAGCTGTTCGTGACCGACGACAACTTCCCGATTCGAGCCGAGGACTACCTGCCCGACATCGCGGTCGACATGACCACCGGCGCGGTCTACGTCGTGTGGGCTGACGGGCTCGGCACCGCCCTGAACAAGGTCGTACTGGCCCGCTCCACCGACGGCGGCCGGCACTGGAGCGGGCCCACCGTGGTCGCCACCGGCGGCCCGGGCGTGCAGTCCTACAACCACGCGATCGACGTGTCGGACACCGGCATGGTCACCCTGACCTACTGGGACGACCGGAACAACGTGCCCGGTGACGGCATCGCCACCACCGACATCTGGGTCCGCCACTCGCACAACGGCACCCAGACCTGGGAGCCCGAACAGCACCTGCACGGACCGTTCAACCACTACACCGCCCCGGTTTCGTACTTCGCCCCAGGCGATCCGAGGGGACTGTTCCTCGGCGACTACATGGGACTCGAAACGATCTCGGGCAACAACACCATCGCGTTCTTCACCTCGACCAGCAACGACGGAGCCGACGTTCACGCCGTGCGCCTGAACCACAGCTGACGGTGTGACGGGTGCGGGCGGCCGAACGGTCCGCCCGCACCCGCGCTGCGCTGCGTGGACCCGGTCGCCGAACCACACGACCGTGCACGGTGGTCGAGGAAGCGATGTCGTCGTGTGCCCGTTGCCGGGGAAGTGCAGCTGCGCGGTCGGCTCCTCGTGGCCGGGAGCGAGGCGTCTGCTGCCCGAGTAGGTGACAGTTGTAGTCACGCAGTTTGACTGGCCGGCGTGCTCAGGATGCTTCGTACTCGATGGGGCTCAACCGACCGAGGGTGGCTTGGCATCTGCGGCGGATGCAGGTGCTTGTCACCGTCGAAGCCGCGCCGAACCCATCGGCCGCTTGCGGTGAGACCGTGTGCGTGGCTTGATCGAGCCTGGACCTGGACGCGCCCGGCTGGGTGCGCCTCTACCCGGTCAACTTCCGCGACCTGGAGTCCACTCAGCGGTTCAAGAAGTACGACATCGTGTCGATCAAGGTGAAGCCCGCCCGCAGCGACCCTCTGGAAACCGGACATGACCAGTCTCCAGGTGCAGGACTACCTCAAGCCGTGGAAGCGGCGGCGGCCGATGGTCGATCCATACATCGCGGAGTCGATGTGCGAAGTGCTGAATGCGGTGAGGGCCCGTCCGCCGGCGCGCTCGTTGGCCGCGGTTCGTCCGGCTTCGGTCCAGGGCATCGACCTCGAGCCCATCCGGGGTGGACGGCGGACGAGCAGGAGAAGATCAACAGGTATGTCGGCCAGATCGACATGTTCGGCACCGATCGCACTGCACTTGGCGAGTTCGACGAGTTGGTCCAGCGCGGCCTCTGCTGCCTCGTCGGTGAGCAGTGCCGCGTACCGGTCGCGGACTTCAGCGAGCTCCTGCAGGGTGCCCCCGAACCCTGCGCGGTTGGTTTTCGGGTTGCCCAGATCACGAAGGTGCAGGTAGCCGACATCGGCTGAGGTGACGGCGTTCGACAGCGTGGTCTTGCTGAAGCCCCGTTTGCGGGAGATCGGGGTCAAGCGGACGTCGACGAGGACGTCGATCCGCTCTTCACCGAGGCGCGTGAGGAACGCGTCGAGATCAACTCCTTCGTACCCGGTTCCGACGATGCCTGGTGCCGTTCCGCGCATGCGCGGAACTTCTCACAACCTGTATCCGCTTTGGCGGCGACATATCGATGGATGTTGAGATGACGCTCACCGAATCCTGTTCCAATGTATCAACGAACGTTAGGATGAGCGCGTGACTGACGAACGCCGGGACAGCTGTGACCTGTTGTGTCTGGACCTGCCGCACGCCGAGAAGATCCGGACGGGTCTGCCGGAGCTGACTGCGGTGGAGTCGGCCGCGGCGGCGGCACGAGCGCTGGGTGATCCGACGCGGTTGCGGATCGCGGTGGCGTTGCTGACGGGCGGGGAGTTGTGCGTGTGCGACGCCTCGTGGGTCGTGGGCGCGGCGCAGAACCTGACCTCGCATCACCTGCGGCAGCTCAAGATCGGTGGTCTGGTGTCGTCGCGTCGTGCCGGTCGGTTGGTGATGTACGCGCTGACCGGTCGTGGCCGGGCGTTGATCGCGGCAGTCCTGGTCGAGCACAACGAGGAGGCCGCGCCCGCAGTGGCAGGTGCGGCAGGCAGCGGAACACTGGAGGGGTGAGTCGTGGCTGACGAGTGCTGCGGACCGCAGGAGCCGCGTTCGAGGACGACGACGGTGCAAGGCGACCAGCAGGTCGACGACCACGGCGGTGATCACGGCTCCGAAGAGGGGTCCGGAAGCTTGTGGCAGGTTCGCGAGTTGCAGCTGGCTGCCGTTGCGGCCGTGTTGCTGGCGGCTGGCTGGTGGGTCGGTTCCGCGGGCCCGGAGCTGGTGGGCGACGGGCTGACGCTGGCCTCTGCGGTCGTGGGGGCGGCCTCCTTCGTGCCGGGAGCGGTGCGCGGCCTGCTGCGTCGCCGGGTCGGGGTGGCCACCCTGATGACGATCGCTGCGATCGGCGCGGTCGCGCTGGGGCAGCTCACCGAGGCGGCCATGCTCGGCGTTCTGTTCTCGATCGCCGAGGGTCTGGAGCACTACGCCATCGTCCGCACTCGCCGGGGCCTGCGTGCGTTGCTGGGGTTGGTCCCGCCCACCGCCTCTGTCCTGCGGGACGGGTCCGAGCTGCAGGTCGCGCCGGACGAGCTCGTGGTCGGCGACCGGATGGTGCTGCGGCCTGGTGAACGCGCCGCGACCGACGGGATCATCCGCTCCGGCCACACGAACCTGGACCTGTCCGCGATCACCGGTGAGTCGGTGCCGGTGGAGGCCGGACCTGGCGACACCGTGCACGCCGGCGCGATCAACGGCGGCGGTGCGATCGAGGTCGAGGTCGCCGCGCGGGCCTCGGACTCTTCGCTGGCTCGGATCGTGCACATCGTCGAGGAAGCCCAGGACCGCAAGGGCGTCGGGCAGCGTCTGGCCGACCGCATCGCCCGCCCGCTAGTTCCGGCGATCATGATCCTGGCCGTGCTCATCGCGGGCCTCGGAGCGCTGCTGGGCGACCCCGTGGTCTGGCTCGAACGCGCGCTGGTCGTGCTGGTGGCCGCCTCTCCGTGTGCGCTGGCGATCTCCATCCCGCTCACCGTCGTCGCCGCAGTCGGTGCGGCGAGCAGGCAGGGCGCGCTGGTCAAGGGCGGTGCCGCGCTGGAGGAACTGGGCCGCATCGGCACTGTCGCGCTGGACAAGACCGGCACGCTGACCCGCAACGCACCGCGCGTGGTGGACGTCCTGCCCAACGGGGACAACACCCGTGAGCTGGTGCTGGCCGTCGCCGCCGCCCTCGAGGCGCGCAGCGAGCACCCGCTGGCCCGCGCGATCCTGCAGGCTGCGGACACCGTGCCGGCCGCGGACGACGTCACCGCGGTACCTGGCCGCGGCCTGACCGGCGCCCTCGACGGCGTCCCCGTGCGGCTCGGCAAGCCCGGCTGGGTCGACGCAGGCGCGCTGCGCGGCGAGGTCGAACGGCTTCAGCAGGCAGGCGCCACCGTCGTGCTCCTCGAGCGGGACGGAACCCTGCTCGGCGCCGTCGCGGTCCGCGACGAACTGCGGGACGAAGCACCCGAGGTCATCAGCAGGCTGCGCGGCCTGAACATCGACACCGCGATGCTCACCGGCGACAACACCGCCACCGCAACGGCTCTGGCCGGCAAGGCGGGCATCACCACCGTCCACGCCGAACTGCTGCCCGAGGACAAGGCCGCGCTGGTGGACCGGCTGCGCAACGGTCGCAAGATCGCGATGGTCGGCGACGGCGTCAACGACGCACCAGCCCTGGCGACCGCCGATGTCGGTATCGCCATGGGTGCCATGGGGACCGACGTGGCGATCGAGACGGCTGACGTGGCGCTGATGGGGGAGGACCTGCGTCACCTGCCTCAGGTTCTGGCGCACGCCCGTCACGCGCGCCGGGTGATGTTGCAGAACGTCGGCCTGTCGCTGGCGATCATCGGTGTGCTGATCCCGTTGGCGGCCTTCGGTGTGATGGGTCTGGCCACCGTCGTGCTCGTGCACGAGTCCGCCGAGGTGCTGGTCATCCTCAACGCCATTCGTGCCGCGAAGAGCACTCCGCTTCCCGAGGTCACCGCCGTTGCTCCGAGCACGCCGCAGGCGTTGAACCTCACTGTGGCGAGCACGCCGAAGCAGGGCGACTCCGGCTGCTGCGACGCTTGCTGACGGCAGCGTGTTCGTGACCGCTAGCCTGGTGCGCGTGTCCGGCGCCGGCAGCATGCGGAAGATCGCGCGAGTGAGTCTCGTGCGGGTCTTCGCCGTGCTCGCATTGGTCGTCGGGATAGCGCTGCTGCAGGGAACGCCGTGCGAGCGGGACGTCGCCTGGTCCTCGCAGTGCACGACCGTCGGGACACAGGTGTTCGCGGACTTGCCGACCACCGGTGACGCCGCATCGGATCTGCTCGAAGACCTCGGCGGAGTGTGCGGTGCCTGCCTGGCGGTGCTGCTCGCCGTCCTGCTCGCGGTCGCGGGACTTCGCCGCCCAAGCCTGTTTCTCCTGAGTGCCGTGTCAGTGCCTGTGCCGTGGCAGGGCCCAGGTCGGCGTCCGGGAGTACGGCTCACGCAGCTCTGCGTGCTGAGGACCTAGACGACCTCTCGCCGCCCAGCCTCCGGCTGGGTGGCACGTGATCGTCCACATTCTTCGCACGGGTGCAGAGGTATGTCGTCATGACCAAGAACGCCAGGATTTCGTTGATCATCATCACGGTTGTCGTTGTGGTGGTCGGAGGCTTCATCCTGATCAGCAGGCTCACCGGGCCTTCGGTTCCGCAGCAAGCCGGCCCCACCAACGCCATCGGGCCCGTCCCGGCGCCGGCGACGGCCGCGCTTGTCCGGCCCGACAGCCACAAGCTCAACGACGTGCCCAACGCCAAGGTGACCGTCGTCGAGTTCCTCGACCTCGAATGCGAGGCCTGCCGCGCGGCCTACCCCGGTGTGGAGAAATTGCGAGGCGAGTACGGCGACCGCGTGACGTTCGTGATGCGCTACTTCCCGGTTCCCGCCCATCGCAACGCCGAGCTGGCGGCCACCGTCGTGGAGGCCGCGGGCAAGCAGGGCAAGCTCGAAGCGATGTACCACCGCATGTACGAGACCCAGGCGAGCTGGGGCGATCAGCAGGTGTCCCACCGCGAGACGTTCTTCGGGTTCGCTCGCGAGCTCGGGCTGGACATGGCGAAGTTCGAAGCCGACGTGAACGACCCGGCCACCTTGGAGCGCGTTCTCAAGGACCGCAAGGACGGCGTGACCGCGGGCGTGCAGGGCACTCCGACGTTCTTCGTCAACGGCACCAAGTTCCAGGGTCCGCCGAGCTACAGCGCGCTCAAGGCCGTGATCGACCGGGAACTGGCCGAGTGACCTCAACCGAGGTGCGGTTCGTGACCAGGCTGCTCCCGTGGCTGCTCGTCGCAGGCGGCGGGATCGGCCTGGTCGCGGCCTTCGTGCTGACCGTCGAGAAGATCGCGCTGCTCAAGGACACCGACTACGTCCCGGCGTGCAGCATCAACCCGGTGCTGAGCTGCGGCTCGATCATGAAGACCGAACAGGCGGAGGTGTTCGGCTTCCCGAACCCTCTTCTGGGCATAGCCGGTTTCGCGGCGCTCGTCACGATCGGCGTGGTGCTGGCTACCGGATCTGCGCTACCGCGCTGGTGCTGGCTCGGTCTGCAGACCGGTGTCACGTTCGGCGTCGTGTTCGTGCACTGGCTGATCTTCCAGAGCCTGTACGTGATCGGGGCGCTGTGCCCGTACTGCATGGCTGTGTGGGCCGTGATGATCCCGATCTTCTGGTACACGACGCTGCACAACCTGGAGCAAGGGCATCTGCCGTCACCACGCCGGGCAACGGCTGCGTTTGCCGGGTACCACAGCGTGGTGCTCATCCTGTGGTACCTGCTCATCGCCGGTGCGGTGCTACAGGCGTTCTGGTTCTACTGGACGACGTTGGTCGAGTAGCTCGCCGAGGTTGATCAGGTAGCTGGTTTTCGGGCGACGAGCCGTTTCGCCAGACCGAGCTTGCAGCGCTTCGCTGCTCGACACCCATGCCGCGAGCCCGGATCTGGCTGAGCGGCCGATGCAGGAAGTGCTCGCCGCCAACGGGATCGTGATCCGTTCCACGATCCACTGCACACCCCTGGCCAGTCGGGACGAGCTGGTGACGTGGTCGACGAGGATCAACTACCGCCAGGACGATGGCGACCTCGAGTACCTCCGCGGTGGCTCGAGAACACGCCCACCGGCGTGAGTCGCCGAAGAGCCGGCGGTTCAGGCGCCCTATCTCTTCGTCGTAGGTCTTCGACTTGCGGTCCCGGTACTGCTGGCATCGTGGTGGCATCGTCGGTTTGGTGTCCACTATGGAGTTTGGCTGATCAGGACGACGATGATGACGACCCAGCTGATCAGCACAGCCACCAGGACGACCCTGAGCACCTCGTTGCCGGACATGGAAACCCTTCAGGGAACTCGCTGGTTGAACGCCGGTGCGAGCGCCGCACCGGTCAGGGACAAGGCGGCGCCGAGTGTCATCCAGGGTTTGCTCGCGTCGACCTGCTTGGTCTCGTAGCCGACCTGGCTACCGATTCGGTCGTAGATCCGGCCCTGGATGTTGATCGTGACCCCGCGGTTCTCGGTGCCGAACGAGATGGTGTCGATCTCGACGCCGGCGTTGCGGCAGTCGTCGGCCGGTCCGTCGACCTCGCGGCCGGCGTTCTTGCGGCCGGCGTTCTTGCGGCCGTCGGGCAGCAGCACGATTCGGCTGGGAGGCGGTCCGTCAGCGCCGGCGAGCAGGACGTCGATCTGTTCCTGGGCGGCGAAGGCGGCGGCCAATGCCTCACCTGTCGCGGTCGACTCGCGCAGCGTGGGTCCGCACAACGTGGTCGGCATGACCTGGACGGTCGCTGTACCCGCGAAGGTGACGAGCCCGAGGTTGACGTGGGCGGGCAAGCCCTTGACGAAATCGGTGGCGGTGACCTTCATGGCATCGAGGCGGCTGGGGGCGGCGTCGGTTGCGCCCATGGACAGTGACTCGTCAAGTACGAGCATCACCGTGGCGCGGTCGCGCGGTACCCGCGCCTCGGCGGTCGGGCCGGCCAGCCCCACCGTGAAGATCGTCAGTGCCAGCAGCGTGAGCGCAGCGGGAAGGTGGCGGGCGCGAGCCGGGCGGTTGGGTGCGACGCGGTCGAGATAGCCGACCGCGAGCGCGGCCACGGCGGCGAGCAGCCCGAACCAGGCCGGGGTGGCGAACTCGTCGACGTGCACGGCTTCAGCAAACCTCAGGATCGTCGTGCGCAGAGAGATTTGGTTGTCGCGTGTTCGGCTGATTCTCGTCAGAGCCATCGATTGCGTTTGAACATCCGGTGGAGCATCAGGCATGCGGCCAGAGTGATCGACAGAATCATCGGACAGCCGTACCTCCAGCCCAGTTCCGGCATGTGGTCGAAGTTCATGCCGTACACGCCGACGATCATGGTCGGCACCGCGATGATCGCCACCCACGAAGAGATCTTGCGCATGTCGTTGTTCCGCTGCAGCGATACCTTGGCCAGCGTCGCGTCGACGAGCGTGGTCAGCAGTTCGTCGAAGCTGACGACCCGCTCGGTCACGGTGGTCAGATGATCGTTCACGTCGCGGAAGTAGGTGCGCAGCGAGTCCGGGATCAGCACACCGCAGTGCCCTTCACTGAGCTTGCGCAACGGGCCGGTGAGCGGCATGACCGCCCGGCGCAGTTCCATGAGTTCCCGCTTGACCAGGTACATCTGCTCAACGCCGATCTCGCTGCCCAGCGCGAACACCGCTGTCTCGACCGGATCGATGTCTCCTTCGAAGGCATCGACGACCTCGATGTACTCGTCGACGATGGCGTGCAACACCACCGCCGGCCCCACCGCCAGCTGCTCCGGGTCGGCTTCGAGGTCTTTGCGCAGGTGGCCGGGCGACGAGTGGTTGCCATGCCGGACGGTGATGACGTAGTCGCGGCCGAGGAACACCATGATCTCGCCGGACTCGACGATCTCGCGTCCTCCACGGCGAGCTCGTGCAGCGCGAACACCTCGGTCACATCGCGGATCTGTTCAGCGTCCGGCGCGAACAGCCCGATCCAGGCGAACCCAGCCCCGCGGTCGCGCACCTCGGCCGCCGCCGCTGCAGGCGGGTACTGCGCTTCGCCGACCTGGAGGTGCTGAAGCGGGTGATGCCGCGCCGCAGGCACCGCTGTTGCCTGTGATCACTCCCGTTGCCGGGTTGCGATGTCGACGGCGCGCTGCATCGCGATACTGAGGGACTGGCCTGTGCGCAGGGCTGTTCGTCCAGCCGCCAGGACAGCTCCGGTGACGGCGCCGACGATCGCGGCGGCGTCGACGTCGTCGATGTCGTCGGCGTAGGTCTGCCGGAGTGCGGTGGCCAGCTGCTGCTGGGCGTCGAATGCCCGCTGCAGCATCGTCGCCCGCAGCGCCGGTACCGAGGTGATCAGGTCAAGCCGGATCCTCTCCAGTTCGCCGGCCGGGTCGCGGAGTCCTTCTCCGGCCTCGGCCAGCATCCGGAACATCGCGCGCCGCAGGACGTCGAGTGCCGTCTCGCCGGACTGGCGTTCCGCGATCACGTTCAGCCCGGCGCGCAGGATCTGCTCGCCGTCATCGGTGAGGACCAGGTCCTCTTTCGTCGCGAAGTGGTTGAAGAACGTCGCGTGGGACACCTCGACGGCCGCGGCGATCTCGGCGGTGGTCGTCTGGTCGTAACCCTTCCGTGCGAAGAGCCGGTACGCCGTCTCGATCAGCGCCCTGCGGGTGCGCTGCTTCTTCCGTTCTCGTAGACCCGCCGGTTGCGTCATGCGCACAGACTACTAGAGTCACCATGATGTTAGAGCTACTCTAAAGTTAGAGCTTGTGTAGTTAGACGCGCGACGGGGAGGGGCAACCATGGTGATCGACACGTTCCTTGACCGGCTGGAGTACCGCGAGCCCGTCCGGGCCGATCTGGCCACGCTGCGAGGATTGCATCGGGCGTGGCGGCTGCGGGTTCCGTACGAGAACATCGACATCCAACTCGGCAGGCCGGTGCTTCTCACACCGGACGCGCTGGCAGCCAAGTTCGCGCGCCGCGGGCGCGGAGGCCTCTGCTACGAGATGAACGGCGCGCTCGCACTGCTGCTACGGGGGATCGGGTTCACCGTGACGGTCGTGGAGGCGGCGGTGCTTCGCGCTACCCGGGGCGATCGGCAATGGGGCAACCACATCGCCCTGCTGGTGGATGTCGAGGGAGAGCACTGGCTGGCCGACACGGGGATCGGAGACGCGTTCCTCGAACCGCTGCCGTTGCGGGAGGGCGCACACCGGCAGGGGAGGCTGATCTACCGGATGGAGCGCCTCGATATGGAAACGTGGCGGATGCATCATCATCCGCAGGGCACGATGTCCTCCTACGATTTTCGTACCCGGCCGCGCGAACTCGCCGAGTTCGCCGACCGGGCGCGGAACAAGTCGGCAGACTCCCCTTTCGTCAGGGTGCTCGTGGCTCAGCACCACCGCAACGACCACGAGCTGGCCCTCCGCGCACGCACAATCACCCGCACCGGGCCGCACGGCGCCGATCGACACACCTTGTCCACTCTGGACGAGTTCACCGAGGCGCTGACCGAGTTCCGGATACCGCTGGACGACATCGAACCCGAACAGCTGACACCGCTCTGGGAGAAGACCGCCCATCAGCACGAGGTCTGGCTGGCCATCCAGGAACGGGCAGTGCAGACCTGAGCATGAAGAGCCGGGGCCCGCACCACCGGAGATCGGTCTCCGCGTCACGAACACCGACGACGTCACGCACGTGTTCGGGGTCGAACGGTCCCGCGCCGAGCGCGTTCGCGACGGGCTCGCCGTCGAAGGCCTCGCGCGGGTGACGGACGCGCTGCGCCAAGCCAATGTGGACACACCGGTCGTGAACACCGGCGTACTCGCGGCCGTGACGGGCGCGAACGTTGTCGTCGGCGATGACGTCCAAGTTCTGCAGGGTGTCGGTGCGATTCTGCGCCACCGCCCGTAGCCGCGTCAGGACCACGGGATGTCGGCCAGGCGGATCCAGCGGAAGCCATACCCGTTGACCTGTAACGACAACAGGTCGACGTCGTTGTCGTAGGCGCCGTCCGCCACGACGTTCTGCGGCGGTTCCTCCTCGGCAGTCTGAGGAGGAACGGACACCTGGCATGGTTCAGGGCTCAGGTTGTGCACGAAGAGCATGACACCGCGGGGCCGGCGTGCCACGTGCACGAGCAGGTGCGGCGGGCCTACGTCGAGCACCTCGTGCTCACCGGTGGCGATCTCCTCGCACTCGCGGCGGGTGTGCAGGATGCGTTCGAACCAGGTGAGCAGGCTGTGCGGGTCACTGCGCTGTCTGGCCACGTTGACCTCGGCGCAGCCGCGTGGGCCGGTGCTGATCACCGGCCTGATCACCGAGTCCGCTCTGGAGAACCCGGCGTTCTTCGCGTCCGACCACTGCATCGGGGTGCGGATCGCCTCCCGTTCCGGCAGCGTCAGGTCCTCACCCATGCCGATCTCGTCGCCGTAGCGGAGCACCGGGGTGCCGGGCAGGGTGAGCTGCAGGCTGTACGCGAGCTCCACCCGGCGGCGGTCACCGTCGAGCATCGACACCAGCCGTCTCCGGATGCCGCGACCGTACAGCCGCATGTCCGGATCTGGACCGAACGCGGCGAACACGTCGTCGCGCTCGTCCTGCGGCAGCCGGCCGAGATCCACTTCGTCGTGGTTGCGCAGGAACGTGGCCCACTGGGCGTTGCGCGGCAGGTCCGGCAGCTCCTGCAGCACCGTCGCGATGGAGCCGGCATCGCCCCGTGCCAGCGCGAGCATCACCGCCTGGTTGAGCCGGAAGCTGAACAGCATCAGTGCTCTGCTGGCCCGGTTGTCGCTGTGCCCGAAGTACTCCAGCACCTCGTGGTCCTCGACGTTGGCCTCGGCGAGCACGACCGCGTCCCGCCGTTGCCACGATGCCGTCTCCCGGATGTCGCGCAACAGGCTGAAGTCCTGACCCGACGGCGACGAGATCAGGAACGGTGCCGCGTCCACCCGGAACCCGGACACCCCGAGCCGGGCCCAGAAGCTGACGATCTTGCGGATCTCCGCCCGCACCGCGGGGTGGTCCGTGTTGAGGTTGGGTTGGAAGCGGTAGAACCGGTGCTGGTACCACGCCTCCGCCTGCTCGTCGTAGGTCCACGTTTCTGTTTCCACGCCGGGGAACACTGAGCCTTCCCAGCGGTCTGCGGGCTCGTCGTCCGACCAGACGTACCAGTGGCGGAACGGCGAGTCCCGCGCAGCACGTGCGGCACGGAACCACGGGTGCTCGTCGCTGGTGTGGTTCACGACCAGGTCCATCATGACGCGCACGCCTCGTTCGTCGGCGTGGTCGAGCAACTCGGCGAAATCGCCGAGAGAGCCCAGTTTCGGGTCGACGGCGTAGTGGTCGGTGACGTCGTAGCCGCCGTCACGGCGCGGTGACGGGTGGAAGGGGTTGAGCCACACCGTGTCGACACCGAGCCGGGACAGGTAGTCCAGCCGGCTCATGAGTCCGCGCAGGTCGCCGACGCCGTCGCCGTCGGAGTCCTGGAACAGGCACACGTCCAGCGAGTAGATGACCCCGTTGCGATACCAGCGCTCCACCACGTCGACAGGATTCCCTTCACACGAAAGGTGAACCTCTTCTCCGGAGCAGGTGTGGGCGTACGTGCGCCGGGTACCTGAAGAGGTCGTGAATCCGGTCGGGAGGAGCTCTTCGTGGGTGGCGTCGATCAGCCGCAACCCTGGTGGCGCGACGCGGTCGTGTACCAGATCTATCCGCGTTCGTTCGCCGACGGCAACGGTGACGGCGTCGGTGATCTCAGTGGTGTGCAACGGCACCTGGACCATCTGTGCGAGCTGGGAGCGGACACCCTCTGGTTGTCGCCGGTGTACCGCTCGCCGATGGCGGACGCCGGCTACGACATCAGCGACCACACCGGCATCGATCCCGTCTTCGGCGACCTGGCGGAGTTCGACGCGTTGCTGTCCGCCGCGCACGAACGCGGCCTGCGGGTGCTGATGGACTTCGTGCCGAACCACACCTCGGACCAGCACCCGTGGTTCGTGGAGTCGAGGTCGTCGCGGGAGAACCCGAAGCGGGACTGGTACGTCTGGCGCGACGAGCCGAACAACTGGCGCGCCGCCCTCGGCGCGGGCAGCGCGTGGACCTGGGACGAGCACACCGGGCAGTACTACCTGCACCTCTTCCTGCCCGAGCAACCCGATCTGAACTGGCGCAACCCCGAGGTCGTCGACGCCATGCATGGAGTGCTGCGGTTCTGGCTCGACCGGGGCGTCGACGGGTTCCGGATCGACGTGGCGCACTGCGTCGGCAAGGATCCCGCGTTCGCCGACGACCAGCGCTGCGCGGCGGGTGCGCCGCTGTCGGACTTCAACGACCAGCCGCACAGCCACGAGGTGCTGCGCGGGATCCGGAAGCTGGTCGACTCCTACCCCGGTGACCGGGTGCTGGTCGGTGAGGTCAACATTCGCTCCACCGCCCGCGTGGCCGAGTACTACGGTGCGGGGGACGAACTGCACATGTCGTTCAACTTCCCGCCGCTGGACGCCCCGTGGGACCCGACGGTCTTCCGGATGTGCGTGCGGGAGGTCGAACGGGAGCTGGGCGCGATGGCGGCCTGGCCGACGTGGGTGCTGTCCAACCACGACAACGAGAGGCACCGCACCCGGTACGGCGGCTCGATGAGGCGTGCGAAAGCCGCCGCGGTGATGCTGCTGACCCTGCGCGGCACGCCGTTCCTGTTCCAAGGCGAGGAACTCGGGCTCGAGGACGCGACGGTGGCCGGGGACGACAGGGTGGATCCGGGCGGGCGCGACGGTGCGCGAGCTCCGGTGCCCTGGCTCGCCGCGGCGCCGCACGGGTGGGACGGTGCGCGGCCGTGGTTGCCGTTCCCGCCGGACGCCGCCGAGCTGTCCGCCGAGTCGGCGGCCGGCAACGCCGGCTCCCCGCTGCACCTGTACCGGCGGCTGATCGCCGAACGAGGCCGCAGCCCGGCGCTGCGGCGCGGTGACTGGGAGGAGCTGGACACTTCTCCGGAAGTGTTCGCCTACAGCCGGCGCTGCGACGGCGACGAACGGGTGACCGTGATCAACTTCGCCGACCGGGTCGTGGACGTGGCGCTGGACGGCCGTTGGCGCGTGCTCGTCGCCAGTGACCGCGAAGGCGAAGGCGAACCGTATTCCGGTGCGGTTCTCCCGGAGCAGGCCTTGTTGCTGCAACCGGACAGGAGCTGAACGAGCACCCCGGTGTGGACGCGTTCTGTCGCGCGATCCGGTCATGAAGGCGGGACAGCGGCTGCGCGCCGTGTCTGCAGTTGCTGATCGCCGGGCTGGAGGCGGGAGCGGACGACTACGTCACGAAACCGTTGACGGCGAGCGCGTCGAAGGTGCAACGCCACCATCGGCAGCCGAAACCGGGCAGTGCGGCCGGGTTGACGCTCAGAAGAGCGGGTAGGCCGTGTGCATGGCTTCTACTACGTTGACCGCGCTCGCGCTGACCTGTTCGCTCAAGCCCTCGCCCGAGCCGTCGAGCAGCGACAAGATCGCGCAGGAGGTGCTGGACGAGCTCGCCGTCCACGGCGTGCAGGGCGACCTGCTGCGGGTCGTGGACTTCGACGTGCGTCCCGGGGTGCAGACCGACATGGGCGAGGGCGACCAGTGGCCCTCCATCCGCGAGCGGATCCTGGCCGCGGACATCCTGCTGCTGGCCACGCCGACGTGGGTCGGCCACCCGTCCAGCGTCGCGCAGCGGGTGATGGAACGGCTGGACGCCGAGCTGTCCGAGACCGACGACCAGGGTCGCCCGTCGATGTACGGCAAGGTTGCGGTAGTGGCGGTGGTGGGCAACGAGGACGGCGCCCACAAGATCATCGCCGACTGCTTCCAGGCCCTGAACGACATCGGGTTCACCATTCCCGCGAGCGGCGGGACGTACTGGAACTCCGAAGCGATGAAGCCCAAGGACTACGTAGAACTCGACGAGACGCCGGACGCAGTTGCCTCGACGAACAAGAAACTGGCGAGCAACGCCGTGCACCTGGCGCGGTTCCTCCGGCAGGTCCAGTTCCCGCCGGTCCAGTGAGGAGTGTCCACATGAGCGAGCTGCGAGTGGTGCACGAGTTCACCGGTCCGATGCCCACCGGGGTGAGCGTGTCGCACACCGGCCGGGTCTTCGTGAACTTCCCGAAGTGGGGCGACGAGGTGCCGGCGACCGTCGTGGAGCTGCGCGACGGAGCCGAGGTGCCGTTCCCCGACCAGGAGTGGAACTCACCGGCGTCCGATGACGACGACGGTGCGTTCGTGTCGGTGCAGAGCGTCGTGGTCGACCCCGCTGACCGGCTGTGGGTGCTCGACACGGGCAGTCCCGAGTTCCGGCCGACCAAGCCAGGTGGACCGAAGCTGGTGTGCGTCGACCTGGTCACTGACACCGTCGCGAAGGTGATCACGTTCCCGCGCGAGGTGGCGCTGGAGACGACGTACCTCAACGACGTGCGGTTCGACCTGCGCCGCGGTGAGGCCGGGATCGCCTACATCACCGACTCGGCGGACTCCGGGCCGAACGGGATCATCGTGGTCGACCTGGACAGCGGCGAGTCGTGGCGCAGGTTGCACGACCACCCGTCGACCAAGGCCGAGTCGCTGGAGTCGTTCCGGCCAGTGGTGGAGGGCAGCCCGTTCCTGGAGCGTCCGGCCGATGGAGAGCCGAAGGCGGTGTCCATGGGTGCGGATGGCATCGCGATCAGCGCCGACGGATCGCGCCTGCACTACTGCGCGCCGGCCTCCCGCCGGTGGTACAGCGTGCCGACCCACGCCCTGCTGGACCGGTCGCTGCCTGATGACGAGGTGGGGGAGCAGGTGGTGGACGAGGGCGACAAGGGAGGCGGTTCGGACGGGCTGGAGACCGACGACGCCGGCCGGCTGTACCTGACCGACTTCGAGCACAACGCGGTGCTGCGCAGGCTGCCGGACGGCACGTTCGAGACCGTCGCGCACGACCCGCGCCTGCTCTGGCCGGACACGATGTCCATCGCCGGAGGCCACCTCTACGTCACGGCGAACCAGCTGCACCGGCAGGCGAAGTACCAGGGCGGGGAGGACCGCAGGCAGAAGCCGTACCACCTGTTCCGCGTGCCCATCGACGCCGGACCCGTCCAGCTCCGGACGTCAGGAGGAACTCCGTGAGCATGGCGCAGGACTACGACACCGACCTGGTCCGCGTGATCACCGCTTCGACGAACTCCTGTCGAAGCTGATGCGGGAACTCCGCCACCGCTGATCGACGCCTGGGACCGCGCTGTGTTCACGCGGTGCGGTCCCGGGTCACCGTGCTCAGTCACCGGTGGGGAACGTCTCCGGTTCCAAGGTGTCGATCTGCCGGGTGTGCAGCGGATGCAGGGCGCGGGTCTCGTCCAGCCACAGGAAGGCGTCGTAGCGTCCACCGAGCCTGGTGGGCACGTAGTTGCGCATGTGATCGTGCACGGGGTCGTACACGACGCCGATGGCGCGGTGGGGGAGTTCGGTGGTGAGCAGGTCGGGGCGGCCGCTGCGGGGAAACACCATCAGTGCCCGTTCAGGGGCGCTCGCGTGCAGCGCGTGTTCGAGCGAACCGGGCCGTGCTTCCGGGACGGGCATCTCGCGCAGTGGCGCGCCCCACGAGCTTCCCGCGACGACGGTGCCGTGGTGGCTGCCGAAGCCGATCAGCACCACCTGGTCGTCGCCGTGGCGTTCGCGGGCGAGCTGGCCGATGTTGATCGTGCCGGACACCGCCATGGTCGTGGCGCGGGCGTCCCCGACGTGGGTGTTGTGCGCCCACACCACCGCCTTGGAACCGATGCCGTAGTGCAGCAGCAGCCGGTGCAGCGTCTCGTCCATGTGGGTTTCGCGGATGTTCCAGGACCCCGGTCCGCCGGCCGTCATGGCCCGGTAGTAGCGCTCGGCTCCGGCCACGACCTCGGCGTTCTGCCACGCGCCGAAGGAGCCGGTGTCCTCGGTCGCGGCACGGTCACGCAGCCGCACCAGCAGGTCGACCACTTCGTTCTCGCAGCCGGCCGGGACGAGCCGGGTGGCCATCGCGTAGTCCCGGGCGCTTTCGCCGTAGGGCTCGAAGCAGTGGTAGGCGGCCAGCGCGGCGGGGACCTCGCCGGGGTCGTGCTCGCGGAGGTGGACCATGATCTCGCGCAGCGACTCCCACAGCGAATACACGTCCAGCCCGTGGAAGCCCACCCGCTCGCCGTCGTCCACCGCGGAGTTGTGGCGGCGCAGCCAGCGGGTGAAGTCGGCGACCTCCTCGTTGGCCCACATCCACGTCGGCCACCGGTCGTACGCCAGCAGCGCCGCACGTGGATCTTCGGGCGCGCCGGCGGAGCAGCGCACGGCGCGGTCGACCCGGTCGCAGTCCGGCCAGTCACCCTCCACAGCGACGAACGAGAAGGCCTTCTCGGTGATCAACCGCTGGGTCAGGGCGGCGCGCCACCGGTAGAACTCGTGGGTGCCGTGGCTGGCCTCGCCGATCATGACCACTCGAGCGTCACCGATGCGGTCCAGCAGCTCGTCGAGGTCACCGGGATCGGTCAACGGCGCGCAGAGCGCCGCGACCTCGTCGTCGAAGCGGTTGGTCACCGGTAGCGCGTCGGGTGCCACCCCGTCAGGCCGGTGACCGTTCATCGGGACCTCCATCGGCGGTTCGGCCTGATCAGGCCCGAGTACCCGTCCGCATCACCGGCAAACGGCTGGTCGCATCGGTACACGTGCGGTGGCACCGGGTGGCCCAGGAACATGACGACCACGCAGATCCGGGACACCGAGGCCGTCCACCGCTATCGCCGAGCCTGCGACTACGCGGCCGCGGCGATGATCTGCCTGAAGGACAACGTGCTGTTGCGAGAGCCGCTGCGCCGCGAACACCTGAAGCCACGGCTGGAGCTGGGCTACGCGCTGGCCACCGCGTTCGGCGCGGCCCTGGACAAGCCGGACCTGCTGGTCGCCTGCCTGGTCGGTGACGGCGAGGCGGAGACGGGACCCACCGCGGGCTCGTGGCACGCGAACAAGTACCTCGACCCGCGCACGGACGGCGCTGTGCTGCCGGTGCTGCACATCCTGGCCGCGATCCGTTCGAACGGGGCTCCGGACTGACGTCCGCGGAACACCCCTTGGCACGCGACGAGCTCGCGGGCCGGAATCCCGCCCACGTCCGGCAGACTCGCCGTGGCGGCCGCCGGCTGCGCACCGGGCTGATGTCCGCACCGCGGTCGCACCTCGTGATCGGTGCCGGCGCGGCCACCGACGTGATCTTGTGGCTCGCGGGTACCCGGCCGGTGGTGCGACCCGGACGAGCGGTCGCCGTCCGAGGGAGCGAGATGAACGCACGAGGTCAAAGCTCGCCGGCCAGCCGCAACCAAGCACTGGCCAGCATCCCGAGCGGCCTGAACGTCCTGGCGGGGATCTGGCTGATGGTCGCCGCGGTCGTGCTGGACCACGGTGGGACGGTGGCGGGACTGGACACGCGCTGGGTCGACCTGACGATCGGGTTCGCCATCGTGCTGGTGGCGTTGACGCGGGCGATCTCGCCGCGAGCGGTGGCCAGGACCGGGTGGGTGGTCAACGTCGTGCTGGGCGCGTGGCTGGTCGTCGCTCCGCTCGTGCTCGAGTACGGCAGCAGGGCGGTCGTCGTCAACGACGTCGTGGTCGGAGCCGTCGTGGTGGTGCTGACCTGTGCGAACCTCGCTCTCACGAAGCGGGCACGCCCGGACCTGGACATGAGCAGGCAAGTGGGCGACTCCGCCCGGTTCGAGTGACGATCACGGTGCGTCGGCAGGTGAAGGGGGACGTGACGGAACCGGATCCCGGCTGACGAGGGCTGACGTGACCACGACGACGCTGCTCTGGACAGCGCACCTGGGTGATCACGGAGGGGCACATCCCGGGTGCGAGTCGGCCGACGGCGCTTGGGCGACGTCCGCGTCAGCTCCGTGTTCAGCCACGGTCAGGTCGACCACGAGACAGGCGGATCGACCGATGCGCGAGGCTGAGCCGCGCGGCATGCTGTGCCCGTGGCCGTTGATCCCCGTGGTGCGGACTTGAAGCGACTGCTCGCCGAGGACTCCGGCGGGCCGGTGGTGATGCTGAACCTGCTCCGGTTCGCCGAGGGCGGCGCCGAGTCGTATCTGGAGTACGCGCGTCGCCTGAGCGAGACGTTCCTGCCCCGCTACGGAGGCGAGATCCTCTATGCCGGAACCGGGTCCACGGTGCTCGTGGCCGAGGAAGGGCAGAGCTGGGACGCGGTGATCGTCGTGCGCTACCCGGACCGGAGCGCGTTCAGCCGCATGGTGGCCGACCCGGAGTACCAGGAAGTGACCCGGTTGCGCACGGCCGCACTGACCGAGGCGGTGCTCCAGGCCACCACCCCCTGGAGCTGATCCGGCCCGGCTGGTGAGCGCGGTCGTCGGCTGTCCGCCGCGCCGGCCGGATCAGCGCAGGAAGTGGTCGAGGGTGAGCGGCAGGTCCCGTACGCGGACCCCGGTGGCGTGGTGGGCGGCGTTGGTGATGGCGGCGGCGGTGCCGACGATGCCGATCTCACCAATTCCTCTGGTGCCCATGGGGTTGGTGCCAGCTTCTCCCGATGGGGTCCGCAACGACACGACGTCGCACAACCGCTCGCCCCGCGTCGCCGAACCGTGGTGGCCAGGCGAACGGTGGACGCTGTTCCGCCTGCCCAAGCGGCCTGCAGCCGCGGTCCGCGGACGATGCCGCAGGCGGGCTGCTCAACCGGACGAGCCGGGAACAGGCGGCCAAGGCGCGTCGGAGACCAGGTCGTCGGTGGTCGCCGGGTCGCGGCCGGCCCACCAGCCGGCCGCGACGACGAGGACCACGCATCCCGCTGCGAGGATCAGACCGAGTTGGTCGACGGTCCCGCGTTCGGGAGGAAAGCCCAGGGTCCAGCCGAGGGAGGGGCCGAGGAACGCCAGACCGGTCAGCACGGCGGCGGCGTCCACCACCGCCACACGTGACCGGCGCACCGCTCCCTGCGCCATCGTGAGACCGATGCCGATGCCGATGAGGCTCAGCGCGAACACCAGTGCGGGAACGGTGGACGTCCCGGAGCTGGAGTAGGTGAACGCCATCAGGCCGGAGATCGGGACCACCGCCACGAGGAGGAAGACGAGTGGCAGCACGGCGACGAGCACGTGTCCGAGCCGGGCGCGGGCCCGGCAGACCGCGACCGACATCCCGATCAGCAGGGCGAGCAGGGTGATCGTTCCGGCTTCATCCACGTCGTGTCCGATCACCTGGCCGAACCCGGTGAGCGGCGCGGGACGCAGCTCCAGCCCGGTCGCCGCGACCACGACCGGCACGCGTCGCCACGCGCCGTCGGCGCCGCGAACCGCGAGCCCTTCGACGCCGTTGGCCACGATCACTTCGTGTCCACCCGGGACGGCACGGACCTGGACGTCCACACTGGCCAGTTTGGACACGCGTTCGATCCCGCCGGGGAACGGGTGCTGGCGCTTGACGAACAGCCACCGGGCGGCCGGCACCTCCCAGGCGGTGTGCCAGGTCCGACCGGCGTCGGTCGTCTCGTCGACGCCGAGCAGCCGGCCGCCGCGTGGTGTCGCTTCAACGACGCCGAGGTCGAGGCCACCACCGTGCACCCGGTAGCAGTGTGCGGTGTCATCAGGCACGCAAGCTTCGACCTGCTGGCGCTCCGGCAACTGTCCGTGCGGCGTTTCCGGCAGCAGCGTCCAGTCTCCGACACCGGAGCCGGAACCGTACAACCGCTCGTCCGCCTCGATGACCACCTGCCCGCCCACGACCTGCACGGAGTCCACCGACGGAATCCTCGTGGAGGGCGGGGAAGTCGCGGCGATCGCCAGCACCGCGAACGGCACCGCGAGCACCACCCGCAACCGGTGAGCCGGGCGGTCCGGCAGTGGCGGAGCCGCCGCCGACCGCCGCCAGGCCCACCACGCGAGGCCCAGCGCGGGCAGCGCGATCAGGTCGCTCGGGTCGGCCAGAACGACCGAAGGCCCGTTGACGACAGACCACGCCGCCGACGCCACCTCGGCTCCCGTGCTGGTCAGCTTGACCCAGGCGAATCCGGCTCCCGTCAGCAGCGTCGCCACCGCGGCGCCGATCTGGCCGGCGCGGAACAGGCCGGACAACAGCCCCAGCACCGCCGGCGCCACCACCAGTCCGGCGACGTCACTGAGCTTGCCGGTGACGAGGCCAGGCCACGCCTGTTTGAACACGTGGTCGTTGAGCAGCAGGACCGCGGTGGCACCGACGGTCAGCGGATGCGCCACCCAGCGCAGGAAAACCCCAGCTCGCATGAGGCCAGCCTGCGTTGCCGTGATCACGGCAACGACTCGGCCCGGCCCCAGATCGGCCTAGCAGGAGGCGAGGTCGCGCGCATCAACCGGCCACCCGAGCCGCTTCCAGGTGGCTCCGGAATGCGAACAACTTCGTTGCGGTGGTGCGACCTGGAGTCGCTGGCCGTCGCGTATCAGTCGGCGAGGCCGGGCAGGTGGTAACCGGTGTGGTCGTCCCACTCGATCTCGTAGTCGTCGAGGGTGAAGGTCCAGTCCGCGTCCGGCACCGCGCTGCGCAGCGCGGTGACCGCAGCCAGCCAGTGCACCAGCGACGGGACCGCCCGGTCGTCCGCGCCGGGCAGCTTGGTCGACCCGTCGAGCACCGTTCCCGGCTCCAGCCGGTCGTAGAGGTACAGGCCCTCTTCTTCCAGGGCGAACGGCGCGTTCGTGTTGCAGGTGTCGACGACCTGGCCGACCGCCGTGAGCTCGGCGTCGGTCAGAGGGGTCGCGCGGCGAGCTGTGTAGTAAAGGGAGACGCCCACGCGGGCCACCCTAGCGGGCTCCACTCAGGACAGGTGTGAAACGACAGATCCGCGCTCGAGAACACCGGCTGATCTATGGTTCCAGCCGCGTCAGCTGTTGCGCAGGATGCGGTAGGCGAGTCTGGGTGAGAGCCGCATGAGCGTTCGCAGCAGGCGGACCTTGCCGATGTGGATCTCATCGGAGCCTCGGCCGATGCCGGTGATCACCGCTGCGGCGGCGTCAGCGGGACTGATCTTGCCGCTGCCGCGCCCGAGGGTCATGTCGGTGTCGACCAGCGGCATCACCGCGTCGATCACCCGGACGTGGGGTGCGGAGTCCTGGCATTGGTAGCGCAGTGCGCGGCTGAAGGTGCGCACCGCGGCTTTCGTGGCGCAGTAGACCGGCGCCGAGCGTTTGGGTGCCAGCGCGAGGCCGCTCGTGATCGTGACGATCGCGGCGGACGGGTGTCGGCGCAGGTGGGGGAGCAGCCCGGTGGTGAGCGCGACGACGGCGTCGAGGTTGACGGCGATCTCGCGGCGAAGGACTGACCGCAGCGCCGTGGCGTCGTCGGCGAAGAAGTCGGTGAGCGTCTGCACGCCGGCGTTGTTGATCACCACGGAGACGTCGGGACGGCGTTCGGTGACGTCGTGGATGAAGGCGTCGACCGCTGTCGGGTCGGCGAGGTCGACGGGCCAGGCGTGGACGCGGTCGCCGTGTTCGGCCGCCAGTGACGTGAGGTGGTCGCGGTCGCGCCCGACCGCCACCACCCGCGCGCCGCGCGCGACCAGTTGGCGGGTGAGCTCGCGGCCGATGCCGCGTGTCGCGCCCGTGACGAGAGCCGTGGTTCCGGTGAGGTTCATGCACTTGTCTCCTTCGCCGGCTGCCGGGTGAACGCGGACCGGTAGGCCGCGGGTGTCATGGCGGTGCGGCGTTTGAACTCGCGGGTGAGGTGGGGCTGGTCGGTGTAGCCGCAGGCGAAGCCGACGATGCCGAGCGGGTGCGTGGTGTTCATGAGCAGGTCCGCGGCGGCGTCGGCACGGGCGGTGGCCAGCAGAGCGGTGAACCCACCGGCGGGCTGCAGGGTGCGCTGGAGGGTGCGTGCCGACGTGCCGAACCGGGCCGCCAGTTCGCGCAACGTCCAGCCGCGGGCGAGATCGCCGGCGAGTAGGTGGCGTGCGCGCGTGGCCACGTCGGTGCCGGTGACCTGCGCAGGCGCCTCTGGTGAGCTTCCAGACCAGGTGAAACGCCAGAGCGCGGTGCCGCGACCGGTCTCGGGAGGTGTGAGAACGCCGTCGGCGTAGACCACCTGGTGGTGTGGTTCGAGCGTGACGACGACCCCGCGGGTGCCGATTGCGGTCATCAGCGCCGCCAGCACCCCGAGTACGAGCACGTCCTCGGCGGGCTCCGGCCGGGTTCCGGATCGCCCGACGTGCTCGGCGACGAGCTGATCGGCACACGCCGCATGGACGACCACGCGATGACGGGAGTGGACGAAGCGCTCGAGCCGGCTCCACCGGTCGAACAGGTCGGAGGGCGTACCGGCGGCCGTGAGGGCTGAGATGGCCGGATCGGGCGGTAGCTGCGGGAGGTACCGCCCGACGCGCAGCAGCGGGAGCAGGCCGTGTTCCTGCGTGATCTCCGTCAGCAGCCGGCGCTTCGCGGCGAGCGGCACGAGCGCGCCGATCGGTGCGGGGGCCGGGACCGCGATTCCTTCCGCGGTGAGTGCGTGCTGCACCGCGGCGACCAGGACCGCGCTCGCGAATTCGTCCACCGCACTCCCTCAGTTCCGATTTGCCACGGGACAACGCTAAGACAGGTCGCGAACGTGTGTCTTGAAGGATCACGCCAGACTTCCCTGCCGCCGGCATGCGCACCGGAAGCGGCCGCAGGGGCGCGAAGAGAAGCCACGAAGTTCGCGCAGTCGTGGTGAGCCGCGTCGGTTTTGAGTCGATTTTGGCGGGTACTGCTGCTGTAGCAGTAGTGATCAGTGGGCCGAAGCGACGCAGACCAGGGGCTGCGTGAGGAGAACCGTCATCGTGAAGATCGTGATCACCGGGGCGTCGGGCAACATCGGCAGCGGCGTGCTGCGGGCGTTGGCCGCCGACGACGAAGACCACGAGGTCGTGGGCATCTGCCGCCGTCCACCTGCGGGCGGGCCGCCGTTCGACGCGGTGTCCTGGCAGGCGTGCGATTTGGGCGACGAGGACTGCCGCGGTGTGCTGGACGAGGCGATGGCAGGCGCGGACGCCGTGGTGCATCTGGCGTGGATGTTCCAGCCGACGCGGCGGCAGTTGCGGCTGCACCGCGCCAACGACCACGGCACCACGGCCGTGCTCGACGCCGCTCGCCGAGCCGGGGTCAAGCACGTGGTGCACATGTCGTCCATCGGCGCCTACCGTCCCGCGGGTGATCGTCCGGTCCCGGAGAAGTGGCCCACCACAGGTATACCGGGCTCGGTGTACGGCATCGGCAAAGCGCGGGCCGAGACCACCCTCACCGGGTTCGCCTCCGACAACCCCGACATCGCCGTGACCGTTCTGCGGCCCACCCTCGTGGCGCAGCGTGCGGCATCTGCCAGCTTTCTGGCCCTGTTCTTCGACCCCTTGGCGCCACGATGGTTGATTCGCCTGTTGCGTGACGGACGCATACCTTTGCTGCCCTTGCCGTCAGGCCTGCGGGTGCAACTCGTGCACGCCGACGACGTAGGCGACGCCGTCGTCCGCGTCCTGCGCACCCAGGCCACCGGAACGTTCAACCTCGCCGCCGAACCCCTGACCGCCGCGGACCTCGCGCAGGTGGTCGGGGCGCGCGCCGTACCCGTTCCGAGCGCGATCATGCGCGCCGCGGTGAACCTGCTGTGGCGGGCGCGAGCCATTCGCATGTCACCGGGCTGGTTCGACGTGGGCACACGCTCACCGCTGGTGGACACCACGCGCGCACGTACCGAGTTGGACTGGGTGCCGCGTACGTCCAGCGCCGACTGCGCGCGTGAACAGATCATCGGTCTCGCTGACGCCACCGCCGGCCCCAGCGCCGCACTCGCACGCGCCAAGCTTCGCGAGGACCACCGGGCGACGCCCGCTTCCTGATCGGGCACCGCGCTGACCTGGCGCCGTCAGAGGAACGAGGCGATGACTGAAGGTTCGCCACACAGGCCGGGCAACGCCGCCGAGACGCGACCGACTCCGTGCTGGGTAGACGGTGACCCTGGCGGCACGGTGGTGGTGTTCACTCACGGCACGTTCGACGACCATCACAGCTTCGACATCGTGCTGAGCTACTTCACCGACGCCGGCTATCGGACGGTCAGGTGGGACCTGCCCGGCCACGGCTGCGACCCGGCCGCCGCACAAGGCTTCACCATCGGTGGTGCGGCTCGCGATCTGCTGGGCCTGATCGATCAACTCGGTGCCGAACGCGCTGTCCTCATCGGACACTCACTGGGCGGCTACATCAGCCAGGAAGCCGCGATGCGGTCACCGCACCGGGTGCTGGCACTGGTCGTGATCGGCACGACCAGTCTCACCCACCGGCCCGGTGCCGCACCCATGACCGCTTTGCGCGCGTCGCTGCCGCTGCTACGGCTGTTGCCGTTGTGGCTGCTACGGCAGCGGGTCGCGCGCCACAGCGCCCACACGGCCGCTGCTCGCGCTCACACCCGCCGCGCCGCCGAGCACACCACCAAGAACGTGGTCGTCCGGACGTGGGCGGCGTTCGTCGACGCCATCCGCCACATCGATCCTCGCCGCCGCCTCCGCGTGCCGGCACTGGTCTGCCACGGGGAACAGGACCACACCGGCATCATCGCGACAGCCGCACCACGCTGGGCACGCCGCCACTCCAACATCACCTACCAC
Source organism: Lentzea californiensis (assembly GCF_024648825.1). Taxonomy (GTDB): domain Bacteria; phylum Actinomycetota; class Actinomycetes; order Mycobacteriales; family Pseudonocardiaceae; genus Lentzea; species Lentzea californiensis. The sequence goes on along the minus strand of NZ_JANBBE010000006.1, from coordinate 71,235 downwards.
GTCATTCCGGGCGCCGGACATCTCGCCCACCGCGACAACCCCCGTCACACCGCGCACGCGCTGCTCTCGTTCCTCGACGCTGCAGTCCACCGGAACGGATCGGCGCTGGACAGCGGAGGCCGCCGGTGATCGAACCGGATTGAATGGCCTCATAGCAGAGGGTCGGGCACCGTCAGACTCCAGCGTCCCGTGCGCTCGACCGTGCGCGGCGTGACCACGATCGGTCCAGCGTCATCGTTTAGCAGCAGCCGGAGCCGCTGGCCGGCGCGCCGGTAGAAACGCAGCTGAGTCCGCCGCCCGACCAGGCGCCACCCCCACCGCATCCACCACGGGGCTCGCGGGTGCAACTGGGAATGGCTGCGAGCGACGAACTCCACCGCTCCGGTGTCGTGGTGCTTGATCAGCTCGTAGTCCACCCGGCCACGCTCGAGATGGCCCTGCAGCGTCTGATAGCTCCATCCCCACAGGCTGTGCTGCTCGGACACCTCGTCCCGCACCTGTGTCACGCGCACACCCATCAGGAACCGCACGGCGGGAAGCCGCGCCTGCAGCACCATGTCGCGTCCCAGCAACTCCGAGGCGGCCTCGTAGAAGCCGCGCACGATCTCAGGCGGGGTGAACTCGTAGCTCTCCACCAACGGCCTCGCCCGCTGCCACACCCCGCCGTCGCACGGCGGGCCAGGCACCTCCCGCCCCAAGTCATGGCGGTGAACGTCGAACGTCCACTCAGGCGCACGCACCTCTCGCGGGTCGTAGTTGAGGTCCCGCTCACGCAAGGACCTCAAAAACGAACCGACGGCCACTCCACCCGACCAGAGCACTCGCACGCCCCACCTCCACGATCTCGTCGTCATGGACTACCCCGGATTCGCCGCTTTTCTCAACGTGTTGTGCCACCTGACGTCAACCGCGACCGCACATCCACTGACCAGTCAGCCCCAGGCATGAGAAACCGGCAGTCCGTCTCAACTGGACCGGGGCTGTGGAAGCGCTTTCACCCTTCTGCGATCATGTTGCGCCATGGATCGTTACGAACAGTTCCGCAGTGCGGCAATCGATCGAGGCATTCCCGAGGACGAGGTCGGCAGGTTCGCCGAGCACCTCCGGTTCGCGGTGTGGGCGTGGCCGGGCAAGGACGGGGAGGAATTAGTCGGCCAGATGGGCGGTCTTCCCCGCTTACCGGTGGGCGTGGAATGGCCGGGCGGCGAGTCTCCGTTGCCGTTCATCGGTTCCGTCGACTGCGCGGCCTTGCCACGGACCGAGGGGCTCGGTCTGCCGGCGGACGGATCGCTGTTGTTCTTCCTGCACCACGAGGAGGACATGGACGAACACCCGTCTTCCGCCTACTCGCAGGTCCTGTACGTTCCCGCGGGCACGGAGACGGAGGTGGCGGCACCGCCGCCCGACCACGATTCCAGGACGTTCTTCTGCGAGGACATCCCGTTCGTCATCCCCGAACAGCGGATCACCGCGCGGGTGCGGCCGGAACTGCCGGACTGGATCGAGGACCGCGACGTCCAGTTCAAAGCGGAAAGCGTGAAGCAGCTGGTCGACGAGCTGAAGCACATCGACCAGCTGTGCGAGGTCGTCGGCGAGCTCTGGCCGGAGAAGGGCAACCGGTACCTCAGCACGCTCCAGATCGGCGGGTACTGCCGCAACGTCGGCAGTTCGGACGACCCGCTCTTGCAGATGTCCTTCGACAGCGTCCAGAGCCGGCGGGCAGCGGGCTCGGAGCTGTCGGTCGACGAGCGGGGACGCCTGCAGCGCGAGGAGGAGCACCGGCTGGTCCTGGAATGGCTGCCGCTCGCCCAGTTCTCCACGCAGAGCGACGTCTACTACGGGTGCTTCCTGCTCCGCGCCGAAGACCTGGCCGCGAAGCGCTTCGACCAGATGCGTTCCTACACGATGTTCACCGAGTGAGCCCGGACGGCTGGGTCGCGTTCCCCGCCGGAGTCCGTTCCTAGTTCGGAACTGTGGTCACGCACGACCGTTAGACGGGCGTGCGTGACCACTGCTGGTTGGTGCCGGTGTTGCAGGTGTACTGCTTGAGGATCGCTCCGTCCACAGTGGAAGCGGCCGGCACGTCGACGCACTTGTTGCTGTGCCGTGCCCGGAGCTGGAAGTGGCTGCCGCCGGCGACCATCTGGAACTGCTGGTTGGCGCCGCTGCCGCAGGTGTACTGGACGAGCTCGGCGCCGTCGCTGGTGGACGCGCTCGTGACGTCGAGGCACTTGCCGCTGTGTCGGCTGACGATGCGCCAGTAACCGCTGCCGGCGTCCCGGAACTCCCACTGCTGCCAGGCGTTGCCGCTGTAGGTGTACTGGCCGACACGCGCGCTGTTGTCGGTGTTCGGCTGTTGGACGTCCATGGCCTTGCCGCTGTGGCGCGCGGTGATGCGGTAGAACGTCGCCACGGGCGGGTTCGTGCCGTCGCCCCAGGCGTACCGGAGCCGGTCGGCGCCGGAGGTGTTGCGGATGGTCAGGTCGAGGTTGGTGCCGCTGCCGCTCAAGGAGTACATCGAGTAGTAGTCGTAGCCGATGTTCCCGGGCTTGCCGCCGATGGCCGGCCAGTAGGTGCCGCCCATCCGGTTGTCGCGCATGACCTGGGCCATGGCGCGGATGTGGCGCACGAAGTTGTTGCCGCTGTTCGCGTCGCCGTAGTCGAGGCCGGTGGACATCGGCGCGCCGAACTCGGTGGCGACCGCGCGGGAGGCGCAGCTGCCCAGCCGCGTCTGGATGTGGCTGCGGAACTGGTCGTACGTCATCGCGTCGTAGAAGAAGGCGTAGTGGTGGAAGGACAGCAGCGTCGAGTTGAAGCGGCTGTCGCTGCAGACGTCCCGCAGGTCCTGGCTGTAGCCGATGCCGCCGATGAGCACCCGGGAAGGCACCGCGGAGGTGTGGTGGCCGAGCCAGTTCGCGGCTACGTTGCGCCAGTCCGCCGAGCTGTAGCCGACCGGCTCGTTCATCGGCTCGAAGTAGACGTTGCCGTTCGAGCCGTAGGTGTTGGTCACGCTGGACCACATGCTGTTCCACGCGGCCATGTTCGTGATCTTGCCGTTGGAGGCGGCGCCGTCCTCCCAGTAGGCGAGGATGACCTTGAACCCGCGTTCGGTGGCGGCGTCGATAGCGCCCCGGTAGGCGTTCCACCAGGTCGTGTTGGCCACGGTGTGGGTGTTGATGGGCAGTCGGACGGTGTTGACCCCCAAGGTGGAGGCCATGTCGTCGTAGAGGGCGTTGGCCTTGGCCCGCACGGTGGCGTTGCTGTCGGACTGGCTCAGGCCCTGCACGACGAGCGTGGTGGTGCTGAAGTTGTCGCCCAGCACGGCCCAGTTCACTCCGCGGAACTGGCTGGTGGCGGCGTCGGCCGGGGGAGTGGCGACGACCAGGCTCAGCGATGCGGCGAGCGCGGCCACCGCCAGGGTGATCAGTGATCGGCGCGACGACCGGGTGTTTCGCGATGGTCCTGGGTGATGACGGTCGTGCGCCATGATCACTGTCATGAGGTGTCCAATCGCCGTGCCATGCGCGCTGCCTGGATGAGGATCGCGGACCTCTAGTCAATCGTCCACCGCTGCCCTTCGAACCGTCGAAGCGTTCGACGGCGGAGGCGCGGGCCCGGCCCGGCCCCCGTGCCCGGAACAGCCGAGCTGATTCTCGGCCGGACCGTGTGCCGCGCGCCCTCCCGACGTGCGACGACGGAGATCTACTTGCTGCGCTGCAAGGTGGAAAGCGCTTACCGGCCGCAGTCGAATGAATCGTTTCAATCATTGACCGGTCCCGGTGCGCGGTGTTGTCATGGAGGCGCGACAGATCTGGGAGCGTTCCCAGAAAGCGAGCAAAAGGAGCAATGGTGCTCAGCAATGTTGGCGCGCGCGCACTCGCCGTGGGAACGGCGCTCTGCGTGGTTGCAGGTGGCTTCGCGGCCGGGGGGATGGCTGCGGCCGCTCCCGGCTGCGAGGTCGACTACCTGGTGCAGAACAAGTGGCAAGGCGGGTTCTCCGCCAACGTCACGATCAAGAACCTCGGTGATCCGGTCGACGGATGGAGGCTCGCGTGGACATTTCCGGGTTCTGAGCGTTATGGCGAGGGCTGGAACGCCACGTTCGTGCCGTCCGGTGCGGACGTGGTGGCGTCCAACGTGGACTGGAATCGAGCGATCCCGAGCGGTGGGAGCGTGTCGTTCGGGTTCAACGGAACGGTGTCCGGATCCGAAGTCGGTGAACCGCAGGCGTTCACGCTCAACGGGGTCCTGTGCACCGGCGGTGTGGAGCCGACCACCACGACCACGACGACCACGACCACGACGAGCCCGGATCCAGGGCCGGAACCGGGTGATCCGACCGGGCGCAAGCAGGTCGAGCGGCTGGACCGCGGTGTGGTCAGCGTGCGGTCGGGCAGCGGGAACCTGGTCAGCTGGCGGTTGCTGGCCGGGGACGCGCGGGACACCGGGTTCAACGTCTACCGGGGTGGGACGAAGCTCAACTCGGCACCGATCACGGCGTCCACGAACTACCTCGACTCCGGTGGTCCCTCCGGTGCGTCGTATACCGTGCGAGCGATCGTCAACGGTGCCGAGCAGCCGGCTTCCCCGGCGTCGTTGTCGTTCGGAGCCGGCTATCTCGACGTGCCGATCTCCCCGCCGGGTAGCGCTTACACCGCGAACGACGCGAGTGTGGGCGACGCGGACGGCGACGGGCAGTACGAGATCTTCCTGAAGTGGTATCCGAACAACGCCAAGGACAACGCGCAGGCCGGTGTCACCGACAACACCTTCATCGACGCCTACCGTCTCGACGGCACCCGGCTGTGGCGCATCGACCTCGGCCGCAACATCCGCTCCGGCGCGCACTACACCCAGTTCCAGGTCTACGACTACGACGGTGACGGCCGTGCCGAGATCGCGATGAAGACCGCCGACGGCACCCGCGACGGCCGGGGGACGGTCATCGGCAGCGCCTCGGCCGACCACCGCAACGGTGACGGCTACGTGCTGGCCGGGCCGGAGTTCCTGACGATGTTCAGCGGCCTCAACGGTGCCGCACTGTCCACTGTGAACTACGACCCGCCACGCGGGAACGTGGCGTCGTGGGGAGACGGCTACGGCAACCGCGTCGACCGGTTCCTCGCGGGTACCGCCTACCTCGACGGTGCTCGTCCGTCGCTGATCATGGCGCGCGGCTACTACACCCGCGCGGTGATCGCGGCGTGGGACTTCCGCGACGGCCGGCTGGTGAAGCGGTGGACGTTCGACTCGAACGCCTCCGGCAACGGAACCTATGCGGGACAGGGCAACCACTCGCTGACCATCGGTGACGTGGACGCGGACGGCCGCGATGAGATCGTCTACGGCGCGGCGGTCGTGGACGACAACGGCCGCGGCCTGTGGAACACCCGCTTCGGGCACGGTGACGCGGCCCACCTGGGTGATCTCGACCCGTCCCGGCCGGGCCTGGAGTACTACAAGGTGTCCGAGAACGGCAGCCAGCCCGGTTCGTGGTTCGCTGACGCGCGCACCGGTCAGGTCCTCTGGCGGACCGCGCCGGCGGGCGACAACGGCCGCGGTGTGTCCGGTGACGTCCACGCCGGCAGCCCCGGCGCCGAGTCGTGGTCGAGCGCGGACAGCCAGCTGCGCAACACCAGGGGGGAGACGGTCGGCCGCAAGCCGTCGTCGGCGAACTTCCTGATCTGGTGGGACGGCGACCCCAGCCGCGAACTGCTCGACGGCACCCACGTCGACAAGTACGGCACCGGCGGCGACACCCGCCTGCTCACCGGGTCGAACGTGCATTCCAACAACGGCACCAAGTCCACCCCGTCGCTGTCCGGCGACATCCTCGGCGACTGGCGCGAGGAGGTCATCTGGCCGACGAGCGACAACCGGGCGCTGCGCGTCTACAGCACTCCGAACCAGACCGACCGCCGCATCCCGACGCTGATGCACGACCCGATGTACCGGGCCGCGATCGCCTGGCAGAACACCGCCTACAACCAGCCGCCGCACCCGAGCTTCCACATCGGCGGCGGCATGGCCACTCCGCCGTGGCCGGACGTCCACTACGCGAAGTGACCGGTGCGTAGGTCGATGACATCCTCCTCCGCCGTGTCGATCTGACCCGGCTCGAACGAAGGGCCGGTTCGCGAGGTTCACCCTCCCGGACCGGCCCTTCCGTTCCACTGTCGAGCTTCGGGCTCAGGAGCGTGGCAGCATGCCCACGAGCAATGTCATGATGGCGCGCCGCAGGGCTGTCCGCAGGTCGATGCGGTGGACCGCCAGTGCCGGCTCGGACTCGTAGACGGCGAGCAGGCTCGGTGGCGGCGAGGTGTAGGCGGACAGCGCGCCGGCCGTCAGCAGGACGGTCAGGCAGAACTCTTCGGCGTGGTCGCCGACCTCGGGCAGGTACCGCCGGACGAGATCGGCCATCACCGCGAGGTTGCTCAGCGAGGCCATCTTGTGCCGGCGGACCACCTCTACCGAGACGTTGTGCTCGAGCACTCCGCCCTGCGCGCCGTAGAGGTCGCAGAGCGCCGTCTGGGCGGCCAGCGACCGGCCGAGCGCGTCAGCCGTCTGTTCGGCCCGTTCCACAGCGGCCCGGTCCAGGTCGACGGCGTGGGCGAGTTCCTGCTCCAGCTCGGCGAGCCAGGTCGCCGTCCGGTCGTCCATCAGGTCGAGCAGCACCGCCTCGCGGGACTCGAAGTAGCGCAGCACCGCTGTCTTGGCCAGGCCGACCCGCCGGCTCAGCTCGTTCAGGGTCACCTCGGCCACCGGCATCTCGTCGAGCATCGCCGAGGCCGTCTCCAGGATCGCCCGGCGCCGGACCTCCCGCTGCTCCTCGGTGCGCGCCCGCTGGAACGTCATGGCGTCGATCCTAGCTTGGGTACCGCCGGTACCTTGACAGTGTACCGGCGGTACATTAGCGTTCGAATCGTAAGTTACCGGCGGTACATTAGGAGTTCGCGATGAAGTGGACCGAGCAGCAGATTCCGCGCCAGGACGGCAGGGTGGCCGTGATCACCGGTGCCAACACCGGACTGGGCTTCGAGACCGCACGGGGGCTGGCCGAACGCGGCGCGGCGGTCGTGCTCGCCGTGCGCGACACCGAGAAGGGCGAGCTGGCCGCCGCCCGGATCAACGGCGACGTCTCCGTGCAGGAGCTCGACCTGACCTCGCTGGAATCGGTGCGCGCCGCCGCGACCGACCTGCGCGCCGCCCACCCGCGGATCGACCTGCTGATCAACAACGCCGGCGTGATGTACACCCCGAAGCAGACCACCCGCGACGGCTTCGAGATGCAGTTCGGCACCAACCACCTGGGCCACTTCGCACTCACCGGTCTGCTGCTCGACCGCCTGCTGCCGGTGCCCGGCTCCAGGGTGGTCACGGTCAGCAGCACCGGCCACCGCATCAACGCCGCCATCCACTTCGACGACCTGCAGTGGGAGCGTTCCTACAGCCGGTCCGCCGCCTACGGCCAGTCGAAGCTCGCCAACCTGATGTTCACCTACGAGCTGCAGCGCCGGCTGGCCGCGCACGGCACCACCGTCGCGGTGGCCGCACATCCCGGTATCTCCAACACCGAACTGGCCCGCAACACGCCGCCGGTCGCCCGCCGGGTGATCACCTGGCTCGCTCCGGTGATCACCCAGCCCGCGACGGCGGGCGCGCTGCCCACACTGCGGGCCGCGACCGACCCGTCCGTCCTCGGCGGGCAGTACTACGGGCCCGACGGCCTGGCCGAGCGGCGCGGCCACCCGAGGCTGGTCGCCTCCAGCTCCGACTCCTACGACCTGACCGCGCAGCAACGCCTCTGGGTCGTCTCGGAGGACCTCACCGGCGTGCGGTTCCCGGTGGGTCAGGCAGTCGCCACGGCGTGAGCCGTGAGCGGCGTCGAGAAGCCGCCAAGTGGAGGACGACCACGACGACGACCTGCACCGCCAGGACGAATGCCTGGGTGACGGGCGACTTCACGGTCAGCACCGCGACGGTCGCGTTGACCCCGAAGTGCACCGCGATCGCCGCGACGACCCCCGCCCGCTCGCAGGCGTGACCGGTCAGCAACGCCATCGGCAGCACGCTGAGGCTGAACAGCAACCCGCTCCAGCTGAACAGCCCCAGTTCGGACTGCACGGTGCCGCCGATGAAGAACAGCGGCAGGTGCCACACCGCCCAGGCGACACCCAGCAGCAGGCCGGCCCGGAGGCGGCTCATCGTCGCGAGCAGGCGCGGGTAGCCGTGCCACGCCAACCGGGCTCTTCGGCCAGCGGCCCCGCGATCACCATGCTGATCAGGAACGGCACCGGCCCGCCGATGGTCGCGATCAACTTCTGCCCTTCGGTGAGGCTCACGACGGGGCCACCCGGCAGATCGGCGAGCAGCGCGGCACCCACGACGGTCGCCGAGGCCAGCACCAGCAGGGGTAACGCCCACAGCAGCCGTGCGCTCAACCGGAGTGGCACGGTGTGCGCGGGAACCGGCTCGCGACGACGGCCGCGGCGCACTCGCACGACGATCGCCCCGAACACCGGCCCGAACCCGCCGAGCAGGTAGGGGAGGACGGTGGGGGAGCTGGTCGGCGATCCACCGAGGGTGATCGCGAGGAGCCAGAAGGCCCAGGTGGTCACGAACGTGACGGTCCAGAAGACGGCGAGGTCGCTCTTCTGGCGAACGGGGGTGGCGGTGGTCACGACTTCGTCCTTTTCGCGGGGTGCGCGGGCGCGCTGAGGAGAGCCGGTGGTCGGTCGGTTGACCACCGGCTGGTGCTTTCTTTCCTGTCAGGGGTGTTGCTCGACGCCGAGCCTGCGGGCGAGCCAGGAGGTCACCTGCGCGAGCAGGCCGGCGTCGACGGGCTTGCGCAGTTGCGCGGGTAGGAACGGAGGGACGGGCGGCCTGGATCGAGGCGCAGCAGGTGTGTCAGGTCCGGGATGCGGTGGGTCTCCACGTCGCCGGGCACGAGTTCGCGGATCCGGTCGAGGTCGGCCGGATCCACCTGGACGTCCTTGCCGCCGGTGATCGCCAAGGCTGTTGGTGTCACGACGTCCGTCGCGCTGGTGCACGGGTTTCCGCAGGCCACTGGACTAAATGGGACACCGTCCCATATCGTAACCGGGACAACGTCCCACTTAGTTCGGGAGAGACATGCCGGTGACTTACGTGCTGGTGCACGGTGCGTGGCACAGCGGTCAGAGCTGGGCACGGGTCGTGCCACGGCTGGGAGCGAGCGGCAGGCCGGTGTTCACCCCGACGCTGACCGGCTACGGCGAGACCCGGCACCTGCTGAGCCCGGACACGGGACTCGGCACGCACACGGCCGACGTCGTGCGGCTGCTGGTCGAGGAGGACCTCCGCGACGTCGTGCTGGTCGGGCACAGCTACGCGGGCATGGTGATCTCCGCGGTGGCCAACGAGGTTCCCGGGCGGATCGCGCGGCTGGTCTACCTCGACGCCATGGTGCCGGTCGACGGGGAGAGCGCGCTCGACGCCATGCCCGTCGTGCGCGGCATGATCGGCGCCGGCTGGCGGATGCCTCCGCCGCCCGCGCCGTTCGGGTTGTTCGGCATCACCGATCCCGCCGACATCGCCTGGCTCGGCACGATGGTCTCCGACCAGTCCACCCGGTGCCTGGAAGAGCCTGTCGCCATGGACAACCCTGCGCTCGACGCGATTCCCCGCACGCACATCCACTGCACGGTGAAACCGGAGGGCATCGAGTTCCGCCCCGTGCCTCCCGTGCAGCCGAACGGGGAACCCGCCGACGTGCGCGAGCTGGCGACGGGACACGACTGCATGATCACCATGCCCGCGGAGCTGGCCGAGGTGCTGCTCGACATCGGTGACCTGGCCGCCTCACGGCTGTCCTCAACGGCCGGTGCCGGTCGATAGGATGCGGTCATGAGCGACGTTCCCGGCGCCGCGGGCCCACCGCCGCGGCGCGCCGACGCGAGGCGCAACGCCGGGAACGTGCTCGAAGCCGCGGCCGCGGTGTTCGTCACCTCCGGCGTCGACGCGCCGATCCGCGAGATCGCCGCCCGCGCCGGGGTGGGAACCGCGACCATCTACCGCCACTACCCGACGCGGGCCGACCTGATCGTGGCCGTCTACCGGTCGCAGGTGCGGTCGCTCTCCGAGGAGGGCCCCGCCCTGCTCGCCGCCGAACCGGGCCCCCACCGGGCGCTGGCGAAGTGGATCGACCAGTTCGTCGACTTCGTCATCACCAAGCAGGGGCTCGCGTCCGTGCTGCAGTCCGGCGAGTCGTGCTACGACCCGCTGCACGACTACTTCCTCGAGCACCTGGTGCCGGTGTGCACGCGACTGCTGCAGGCGGCCGCGGAAGCCGGTGAGATCGCACCAGGCCAGGATCCCTACGAGCTGATGCGCGGTGTCGGCAGCATCTGCGCGGGCGCGCCGGCGGCCAAGGGCACCCGCTACGACGTGCGGCACCTCGTGCGGCTGCTGGTCAACGGCCTGCGGAGTGTCCCGGCGTTCGAAGCACCCTGATGTCCTGAACCGTGTGCCGCAGCCGCGCCGGATGGCCGGCCCGGCTCAGTCGGTGCCTGGCGGTCTGCGGCGCAGGGCGAGTACGCAGATGTCGTCGCGGCCCCGGTCGGGGGCGGCGGCGTTGATCACCGTCGGCACGAGGTGGTCGAGGCGCTCGGGCAGGTGCGGAGCTGTCACGGCGGCACACAAGGTCTGGATGCTCGTGTCGATGTCGGTGTCGTGGTGTTCGACCAGCCCGTCGGTGTAGACGAAGAGCACGTCGCCCGGCCTCAGTGATGTCTCGAACGCGAGGTACTCGGCATGCGGCGCGGCTCCCGTGATCAGCCCGTGCCGGTGCTCCAGGGGACGGGCTGTGCCGTCGTGGACCAGCAGCGGGTGGGGATGGCCCGCGTTGGCGTAGCGAAGAGTGCCGTCCCAGGGGGTGTAGACGCCGTAGAACACCGTGGTCATCGTCATGTCGGCGCACGAGCAGACGAGCCGGTTCAGTTCACCTAGAACGCGGTCGGGAGGCGGGTCCTGCATCGCGAAGGCGCGGATGGCGCTGCGGACGCTGCCCATGGTCACCGCGGCTTCCACGTCGTGCCCGATCACGTCGCCGACCGCGATCGCGAGCCTGCCGTCGGGCAGGGCGAACGCGTCGTAGAAGTCGCCGCCCACCCCGGCCGCGCTGTCCGCCGGCTGGTAGGCCGCGGACAGCTCCACGCCCTCGACGTCGGGGAGACTCGGCGGCAGCAGAGCTCGTTGCAACTGCAGCACGACCTGCCGCTCGTCCTTCAGTTGCGCGGTCACCTCGTCGGCCCGCACGACGGCCGCCTGCGCGGTGGCTTCGGCGGTGCGGCTGGCGGTGCGGTCGACGCACATGCCGCGCAGCGCCACGACTGTGCCGTTGACGTCCGCGACCGGTTCAGCGATCGACGTGACCACGACCATCCGTCCGTCGGGGGTGCACAACCGGTACTCCACGTCCACCACCGGTGATTGCATGGTGCGGCCGCTGAACGAAGCGCGAGCCACCTCGACGTCCTGCGGATGCACCAGCGAGAGGACTTCCTCAACGGTGTTCGGTGAATGCGTGACGCCGGCGATGCGGCAGAGGTTCACCGACCACGCGACGCGGCCGGTGCGCAGGTCGATCTCCCACGACCCGGTGCCGCCGGCCCGCTGCGCCCGGTCCAGCCGGTCGGTCCACTCGGCGTGCAGGCGCATTCCCTCGAGTTCGGCGACCTCGTGGGACTCGGTGACGTCCCGAACCGCGATCACGGCGGCGACCACCTGGTCGTCGCGGTCGCACAAGGGGAACAGGGTGAGCTGGAGGTGTTTGGCGGCATCGCCGGCGTCGTCGTGCGTCTCGACATCGCGGTGCACGGCGCCGGTGCTGAGCACGTCGGCGACGAGGGGTTCTACCGTTGCCCTGTAAGCAGGGGGAACGATCTCGCCGATCGTTCGCCCGGCGAACTGGCGCGAGGACGGGCCGTGCACCGCCACGAACGCCGGATTGACGTACAGGACCTGCATCTGGTCGCCCACGACGGCGAAGCCCACGGGCGCTCGTTCGAGCACCGACGTGATCTCCCGGAGCGATCCACCTGAACCTGCGAGACCACGGGCCAGTTCGATGCTGCCCACCGGCGCGCCGTCGAGGAACTTCGAGGCTTTCCCATCCACGGACCACATTGCTGCTCGTTCCTCCTGTCTCACCACACAGGCCTGACCCCAACTCCTTGTCATGGCACTAGTTCCGGACATTCCAGTACCCGGTTGAAGATCCGCGTAAACACAGATGTCCTCCGAGGACGGCAGCGATGCCGTCCTCGGAGGACTGGACTACTGGATCTCGAGAGCCGTCACCCAGGGCCACGGTCACCAGGTGACCGCGCAGTGGTCGTCACCCAGAACCGGAGCTCGACCGACCAGGTGCGAAGCCTTCCTAGCAGCTGCCGTCCGACTCCCTCAGACCCGTGCTGGCGCCCGCCGTGCGGCTCACGACGTTCGGCACGCAGCCGGCCTGGTCGAGGGTGAAGCTGTAGGGCACGGAGACGGTGGTGGTGGACTTGACGTCGGGACCGGCGGGCTTGTGGTCGCTGCTCGGGGCGGACCACGTCACGTTGTCGAAGACGTTGCCGCTGACCTGCCAGTAGCCGGCCTCGGTGGTGTAGAAGGTGCCGAGGACGTCGCGTGAGTTCTTGAAGTAGTTGTTGTCCACCTTGGCCTTGGCGCCGGCCCGGGAGTTGATGCCGGACTCGTTGAGGCTCACGTAGTGGTTGTTGTACATGTGGGCGATGCCGCCCCGCAGCAAAGGCGCCCGGGAGTCGATGTTCTCGTACAGGTTGTGGTGGTACGTGATGAACCCGTTCGAGCGGTCGCTTTCACTGGACCCGACCAGCCCGCCGCGACCGGAGTTGCGCAGGGTGCTGTAGGACAGGGTCACGTACTGGGTGTTGTTCTTCATGTCGAACAGGCCGTCGTAGCCTTCCGACTCACCGCCTGACGCCAGGAGGTTGACGTGGTCGACCCAGACGTTGCGGACGTTGTTCTCCATCCCGATGGCGTCGCCGCCGTTGGACGTGGGAGAACCCGACTTCTTGACGTTCCGGACGGTCACGTTCCGGATGATGATGTTGCGGGACTCGCGGATGTGGATGCCCAGCTGGTCGAAGACGGCTCCGCCGCCGACACCGATGATGGTGACGTTGCTGATCCGCTTGAGCTCGATCACGCCGGCGGCGGTCTCGCAGCTGTTGCCCGAGACCTTGGCGGTGTTGCCGTGGTTGATCGTGCCCGAGACCTCGATGATGATCGGCGTGCTGCTGCTCGCCCGGCCGCACAGGGCTTGGTGGATCTGGGTTCCGGTGGTGGCCCGGACCGTCGCCCCGCCCTGGCCGCCGGTGGTGCCGCCGTTCTGGGACGCGTAGCCGGTCGCGACGCCGGCCGCCGCCGACGCCGGTGACATCGCCAGCACCGCGCTGGTCGAGGTCGCGACGGCCAGCGCGGCCACGACCGCGGGGATCCGCCATGCGACTGATCGCTTCATTTCGTCTCCTGCGTCTTCGAAGGGGGGACGGGTGTAGCCGCGCTCGCCGGCGGCAATACCGGCGAATCGCTTTGTCGCGCGGTTGTCCGTACGCAGACTCTTGCGTCGCATCCTTGCGAGCAGGATTGTCTGACGTATTCCCAGCGACGCTGATCGCGATGGCGGCCGGAATCAGCTTTGCTGGGAACGCTCCCAGTGAGTATTGCGCAACATTGCTCGACTGGCAATAAAATTCACGGTTATGAACGCTGAACGACTTGATTGAGCGAGCGCGACTTGACTTCCCGGCGACCACCTCGCTGATTCACAGATATGAATAAGCGCGGAGTGACGGTGCCCGCGTTTGAATTTCCGAGCTTTCGCGTTCGAGTCGAATGGGCCACGCCGTTCGACTCACATTGTCGAATTTCGACGAGCACACCAAGGCCATGAAAGCAGGGCTTTTGATTCTGATCACGCGTCAGGCGCGCCTTGCGATCACGTCGCCGGCGGTGCCATTCCTGTGGTGGTGACCGGGACGCCCGGTGTGGTGCGGTACGAGTCGGGCGCTCCGTTGGGAGTGGTGAGCACGCTGTCGGTCGTCGAGGCCGGCGTCGGCAAGGGTGGACCGGGGTCCACCGGTGTGCTGGGTGCGGTGGGCAGGAAAGCCGGTGCCAGCGCCAAGATCCCCGTCGTGGCGACGACGCTGCCCGCCACCGCGGCGGTACGGCGCCGCGACTGTCTCGCCCGGCTGCGCCGGATCAGGTCGGCGGCGGAGCTCAAACCCGGAGGCGATGTCTGCGACCGCAGTGCGGAGAAGATCGCTCTCAGTTCGTCTTCGTGCACCATCAGGCCTCCAGCCTCGACCGGTCGAACCCAGGCCGAGCTTGCGCCGCAACGTCAGCAAGCCCTTGCTGCTCTGCGACTTCACCGTGCCGGTCGAACAACCGAGTGCGGCGGCGACGTCCTCCACGCTCATGTCGTTCCAGTAGCGCAGCACCAGCACCGCACGCTGACGTGCGGGCAGTGTGGACAACGCCTCCCAGACCACGAGGCCGTCCTCGGCGCCGGGCGTGTCGAAGACTTCCTCGGGTGGTGCGTCGGTCAGCTCTTCCCTGCGCCAGTTGCCGCACAGCAGGTAGGCGGTGAACCGCATCGAGTCCGAGCACCGGTCGAAGAGTTCGGCGAACTCGGTTTCCCAGTTCAGCGTCATCCCCTATCCGACGGGCCGTGGCGGCGAGGACGGCACGGGTGACGATGTCCGTTGCCACGTCATGTCGTCTGTGCGGATCACTGTGGGACGCTGCTCTGGAGGTCGTTCGGTATCGCGGAGTGCGAGCACCGGGATCGCGATGACCACGAGCGCGAGCAGCAACACCGCCACCGCGATCACCTGGCCTGCTCGCACCGCGACTCTCCCAAGGGATCAGTGGCGCCTGGCAGACGCTCTCACCCTTATCCATGCGATGGGGGACCGGTTTGGTTGCCCGTGTGTCGTGAATCGCACCAGCGACCCGTGTGGGTGCGCTCGACGTAGGGCGTCCACGAGAACGGTGCCGATTCAGTTGCGCGGGGCCTCGCGGTTCTTGCGGTAGCTGGAGAAGAGCGCGATACCGCTGGCGATGGCGACCAGTCCGAAGGCGGCGCTGACGTAGAGGCTCAGGCCGAAGGCTTGGGTGGCGACGTTGCCCATGAGGCTGCAGGCCAGCACCACCGCGAGCAGGGTGCGGTTGCGGGTGGGGGAGAGGTTCAGTTCCTTGTCCATGGCAACGAATTTAGTTCTGCTCGCCGGCATCGCCGATACCGCAGGCTTCCTGATTGGAGGTAGAGCAGGCTGCACCTCGGCACCGAGAGCAGCTGATCCTGACAACTGTGCTCGATGATGGTCATGCGCCAGGGGAAGCAGCCCCGTCACCGCGGAGCGACGTCGGTGCAGACGACCTTCTCGTCCGGCAGCCGGCCGGTGGTCAGGAACGTCACCGTCGCCTCGTCCACGCACGTGGAGCCCTGGTTGTAGACGTAGTGCCCGCCGTTGTCCGCGCCGACGAAAGCCGCTCGCTTGCCGAGGACCTCGTACAGCCCGAGGCCGTCCTCCCACGGTGTGGCGTTGTCCCTGCGGTTCTGCAGGATCAACGTGTTGCGCGGTCCCTTTCCGGTCACGCGGACGGGCTGTTCGATCGGCTTCGGCCAGAACGCGCACGCCCAGATGTTGGCGGGCATCCCCGCGGTGAGCGGCCAGGCCGCGCGGTCCTCGGCGGTGCGGCGGGCGTAGTCGCCGACGTCGCCGGACCACTGCGCGTCACCACAGGTCAGTGCCAGGAACATGGTGGCCTGGTTGTCGGCCGGCACGCCGGGGGTCGGTGGCTGTGCGGCGAACACCTGCTGCAGCACTTGGCCGTCCGCCTCGGTGAGCGTGCCGCCGGCCAGTCCGGCGGCCGCCTTCCAGAACTGTGCGAGCACCGGGAGAGACTTGTTGTCCAGCAGGAGGCTGTAGGTGACGGTGCGCAGCATCGAACCCGTCAGCGCCAGTTGCGTGCCGGGGACGGGCGCGGGGGTGCGGTCGAGGCGGTCGGCGAGTGCGAGGTACTTCTGCGTCACCTCGTCGATGGTGCCGCCCAGACCGAGCGCGGCGTGCTGCGCCGCGGCGACCCTTGCCGCGTCGGGGAAGCGTTCCGACATGGCCTTGCCCCAGTTGTCCTTGGCGTGGGCCCAGACCTTCGTGGGGTCGACGTTGCCCTCGAGGACGACCCGGTCGGCGCGTTCCGGGAACAGTGACGCGTAGACGGTGCCGAGGTAGGTGCCGTAGGACTGACCCCAGTAGGAGATCTTCTTCTCGCCGAGCGCCGTGCGGATGCGGTCCATGTCGCGGGCCGTGTTGGCGGTGGTGAAGTACCGGAGTTTCCTGCCGGCGTTCGTCGCGCACCGTTCGGCGTCGGTGCGGGCGTGGCCGACGTTCGCGGTGATCGAACCGTCCGCGGCCGGGTACGGGAAGAGGCTTGCTAGAGACGGGTCGTCGAGGCCGCAGCTCTGCGGGGTGCTGTGCGCGACTCCACGCGGGTCGAAGCCGATCAGGTCGTAGGCCGCCAGCACCGACGGCGGCAGGGTCTGCGCCACGGCACGCGGTGTGTCCAGGCCGGGCAACGCCGGGCCGCCGGGGTTGAGCAGCAGGACACCGCGGCGGTCGCGGGACTTCGCCGCCGGCAGCTTCGAGACGGCCACCTCGATCTTCTCGCCACCGGGGTTCCGGTAGTCGAGCGGAACCTCCACCGTTCCGCAGGTGAGCCGGGGGTCGCGGCTGGCGCCCTCGGCCGACGCCGGGCACGTGCCCCAGGTGATGCGCGGCGTGCCGGCCGCCTCGGCGACGACCGGTGGTGCGTCCTGACTCGTGGGGCCTTCTGCCGCGGCGGCGTCACAGGCCGCCACCGCGGCGACGGTGAGCGCCACCGCGATCACCACCCTGGTGGACCTCCGGGGGATACCGGCTTCCGCTGACCGTTGCATCGTCTTCAACGTCCTTGTCCTCCAGGTCTCGGCGTGCTGCGACGCACTGACGCTGTCGCCAGCAGAAACCTATGAGGGACGGTGGCGCGACGAATCCCCTTGGCGTGGACACTCTTCTGTAGTCCTCACGGGGGACAGCGGCCACCTATGCGGTGAACCTGGTGAACGAGCGCAGGCGAAGGTGGCGGAGAGCCGTGGTCGTCGCCGTGAACGCGACGGCTGCGAGTGCCACGTCCGGGAGGAGTCTGAAAAGGACTGCCGCGGCCAGGAAGGAGCCCCGCGGAAGCAGGTCGTGGATCGGCTCGAGCGTGTAGGCGGTGGCGCTCACGATCAGCAGGGCGGTGAGCAGGCTGCGCCGTCCCGTGCGGTGGAGGAGCAACCCGGTGGTCGCGACGAGTGCGACGGTCATGCCGATCGGGAGTGCCAGCAGGTCGAGGTCCATCGTGAACGGGTGCCTGCTGCGGGCGGGCACCGACGTGGCGGTGGTGAGAATCGCGAATACCACGGAGATCGGGGCGATGGACGCGGCGACGAGCCCGGCCGTCAGGCGCTCGCGCTTGCCGAGCTGAAGCGCGGTCGTGGGTGTGAGAAGCAGGAGCAGGCCACCGATGGCGACGGTGATGTGGGCGTCCCAGCTCGCGCCCGCGACGGGCAGGAACGGCGCTGTGAGAGCCGCTCCGGCTGCCAGGAGCTTGGCTGATCGGGCGCGGCCCCTCAGCACCGACACCACTACTCCGCCCCAGAGCGTCGTGGTGACCGCGAGCGCGAGGTGCCCCCACGGCGACTCGATGTGCACGGCGTCGGTCAGGCCCAGGCCGTCGAAGGCGAGAAGTACGTAGAGGGCGACGAGGTAGCCGGTGACCAGGGCGGCGGTGGGGACGGCCGCCGCCGCGGTCGCACCGCGGATGCCGTCGCCTGCTCCGCGCAGGTGGGCTCGGGCGGCGCCGTGCACCAGACTGGCGCGCTCCCGTGCGGTGGGCCGGACCTGGCCGGGCCGCGCCATCTCGCAGAGGGTGCCCAGCATCTCCTGCTCACGGTCTGCCCGGTAGGCGGCGGGATACCAGCGGAGCAGCTTGCGGTAGGCGTGCTCCAGGCGATCGGGTGCCGGGTCGGAAAGGGTCACGAACGAGCTCCTTCGATGAACACGGGTCGGTGCTGGAGAGACCGGGTGAGTCAGGCCAGGCCGGGCGCGGGGCCGAAGCCGCCCGAGCCACCACGGGCGGCTCGGGCTCGGAGACCGGCGGTGGCGGCGTCGGCGTTGGCCCGCAGCCGGACGGTTTCGCTCGCGAGCACGCCGGCACCGGTGTCGGTGAGCCTGTAGTAGCGGCGTAGACGACCGTCGACGACGTCCTCGCGATCCAGTTCGATCCAGCCGTCTTCCTTGAGCCGGTCGAGTGCGCCGTACAAGGTGCCCGCCTGCAGGCGGACGCGGTCACCCGAGAGTTCCGCGACGGTCCGGACGATGCCGTAGCCGTGCAGCGGCTCTGTGGTGAGCGCGGTGAGGATGAAGAACGTGGGTTCACGCAGCGGAATGGGCACGCCGTGAAGCTACAGCGTTCGATATATATCGTCAACCGACCTATGGCCTCGAGCCCGTCCGGATGTCGGGGTGTTCTCCGCCCACTACTCCGCTCACTACTCCGCTCACTACTATGTGATTGCTGCAGGCGGTCGCGGTCGCGTTGCGCCCGTTGGCCATAGGCATACCTTTCGAGGAGGCGCTCGTGACACCGCACGGGCTTCTCGTGCTCGACCTGCCGGTGCACCCAGGCGTCGCGGTGTCGGCGTTGCGCCGTGATCTCACGGCGGCTCTGCGCGGTCTAGGAGAGGACCACCTCTACGACGTCCTGCTCGTGATGACGGAGCTCGTGAGCAACGCCCTGGACCACACACCTGGTGTCGGTCGTCTGCGCGTTCAGCGCAGCCAGGCGCCCTGTGCGGTGACGGTCGAGGTCGACGACATCTCGTCCGCGGAGCCGGTGTACGGCCTTTCGAGGCTGCCGAACGACTTCCGCGGGCGCGGGATCGTGGTCGTCGACAGCCTGGCGAGGACGTGGGGGACCCGGCGGCGCGCAGGCGGAGGCAAGACCGTGTTCGCGTCGGTCTACTGCTGAGCCGGCGCCGACCGCTTCCACCGTGAGAACCCGCCCGGCGCCGGGCAGGTGGTCACAGCAACTGGATACCGACGACGCAGGTGTCGTCGTCGGTGTTCGAGTCGCTGGTCGCGAGCAACTCGTCGAGCAGCGTCTCCAGATCGCGCGGTGGACCCGAGACCGCGACGCACAGGCGCTCCATGCATTCGTCGAGCGGCACGTCTCGGCGTTCGACCAGGCCGTCGGTGTAGAGCAGCAGGGTGTCGCCGGGCTCCAGCTGCACCTCACCCTCCTGATAGGACACTTCCGCCAGCGCGCCGAGCAGCAGTCCGGGCAGCATGGGCAGGAGTTCGCCGCGCTGGTCCCTGATCAGCACCGGCGGCAGGTGGCCGGCCCGCGCCCAGCGCAGCACGCGCGTGAGCGGGTCGTACACACCGCAGAGCGCGGTGGCGATGATGTGGTCGGTGAGGTGGTGCGCCACCAGGTTGAGCCACTTGAGCAGCTGACCCGGCCCCGCGCCGGTGGCGGCGAGACCGCGCAAGGCGTTGCGCAGCGCCACCATCCCGGTCGCGCCCTTGATGCCGTGGCCTGTGATGTCGCCGACCGAGACCAGGATCTGCTTGTTCGGCAACACGACGGCGTCGTACCAGTCGCCGCCGACCAGTTCCTCCTGCGCGGCGGGCCGGTAGCGCACGGCGACGCGCAACCCGAACGCGTCGATGGTGGGATGGGTGGGCGGCATGATCACCTGCTGGAGCCGCAGCGTGAGCCTGTTGTGCTCCTCGACCTCCTGCGTGGTGATGGCGAGCTGGTCCTGGGCGGCCGACAGCGCCACCTCGGTCCAGTGCTGCGCTGACACGTCCTGGTAGGCGCCGCGGATCGCGAGCAGTGCGCCGTGCGAGTCGAGCACGGGTTCGGCGATCACGCGGACGTGCCGGGTGACGCCGTCGGCGCGGTGCAGCCGGAAGGCCGCCGACGCGGGCCGGTGCTGGTGCTGGACGTTGCGGAGGAACCCGTTGAGGGACGGCAGGTCGTCCGGGTGGGCGTGATCGGTGATGTCCGACAGCGGCACGGGATCGGCGGTCGGCGGCAGGCCGTAGAGCGCGTACAGCTGGCTGTTCCAGATGACCTTGCCGTGCTGGGGCTCCTCTTCGAACCCGCCGATGCGACCGAGGCGCTGGGCGTGCTGCAGGAGGCTGGCGAGCCGGGCAGCCTCGTCCTGGACCCGCCACACCAGCAGGACGAGGACGCCGTGGCGGGTGACGCTGACACTGGCGGTGACCGTGAGCGGCAGTTCGTCGACCAGTGCCGCCAGCGTCATGCGCTCGGCCCGGAACGGTTCACCGGTCGCGTGCACGCGCTCGACCTTGTCGAACAGGTCGCCTTCGGCCGCGGCCAGCGGGTACGCCTCGAGCAGCAGCTTCCCCGCCACCGCGGACCGCGGCCTGCCCGCGAGGTCGACGAACCGGTTGTTCACGTGGTGCACCCGGAAGTCGGTGAGCGTGCCGTCGGCGGCGATCTCCGGGCCCAGCACGAGCGCGGGGTCGAGCAGTCCGTCGGCGAGGTCCGCGAGCTCGGCGGGCGCGGTCGTGACGTGGTCGATCTGGCCGTGCGGCGCGGTGTTGTCGAGGGTGGCGGCGCACAGCTCGGCCAGCGCCTCCACCTGCTTGTGCACGCTCAGCGGCTGCGGTTCGAGGACGTCGGGCCAGCAGATCTCGAGCACACCGGTGATCCGGCCCCCGGTGCCCGCGGGAACGGCCACGCGGCCGGGCAGGTCCCCGCCGATGGACGGCAGCCCGGACTCCGCGAGATCGGAGATCCACACCGCGTCGCGGTCGAGGAGCGCCCGCCGCGCGGGTGTGGCGACGCCGGGCGGCACGTAACGCCAGCGCTGGGCCTCGCCCGCGGCGAACCCGGCCTGCCCGACGAGGGTGAGCGAGGAGTCCGGGCCCGCCGACCAGATCGCCACCGCGGCCGCGCCCAGTGGCGAGAGCGCGTGGGCGAACAGCGACTGAGCGACGGCCTGCGTGTCGTCCGCCTGCAGCGCACCGCTTTCCGCCGTCCGCAGCCGGATCGCGGCGCGGTTGTCCGGGTCTGCCGCCGACGGCACCCGTGCGACGAAGTCGTCGCCGGACGCCTCGTTGATGATGTCGACGGCCAGTTCGAGCTGGGTGGTGCCGGCTCGGTCAGCGAGCAGGGCGAGCTGTTCCGCGGCCTGCGCCGGCCCGCAGCGCAGCCTCTCGACGAGCATGCCCTTCGCGAGCTCGACGAGCGCCCGGCCGTCCGCCTCCTCCCGGCTCTTCTCGAGCTCGCGCTGGAGGCGCGCGACCAGGCCGGCGAGCCGATCGACGCCTGTGCCGTCGGCCGTCACCGCTGACGCATCCAGTGACGTACGCAGGAGATGAGCTCGTCGGCGTCCACCGGCTTGGTGACGTAGTCGTTGGCACCGGACGCGATGCTCTTGTCGCGGTCTCCGGGCATCGCCTTGGCGGTCACCGCGATGATCGGCAGCTGTCCGTGGTCCGGCATGGCGCGAATGGCCGTCGTGGCGGCGTACCCGTCCATCTCCGGCATCATCACGTCCATCAGGATCAGGTCGATCTCCGGGTTGGCGACCAGGGCCTCGATGCCCTCCCTGCCGTTCTCCGCGTGCAGCACGCGGAGACCGTGCAGCTCCAGGATGCTGCTCAGCGCGAACAGGTTGCGGGCGTCGTCGTCGACGATCAGCACGGTGCGGCCGGCGAGCTGGCCGTTCGCCTGGTGGACCACCGGCTGCCCCGGCTCTTCCGGCCGTACCAGTGGAAGCACGTCCTGCGGGCCTTTGGCGTTGAGGTGCAACGCGATCCGCTCCCGCAGCTCGTCCAGACTGGACAGGATCTCGAGCGGTCGTGAGCTGCTGCGCTCGTGCAGCCGCTGCTCGTACTCGGCGGCCAGCCTGCGGTTGTGGTGCGCGAGCACCGGAACCGTGCTCGTCGCGGCGTCGCCGTCGAGGGCGTCCAGGAACCGCAACGCGGCCCCGTCGGGCATGTCGAGCTCCAGGACCACGCAGTGGCACGGCTCCGTCGCCAGCGCCGCCGCCGCCTCCTCCTGGCCGACCGCGGTGACCACGTCGACCGGGCCGCGCGGGTCATCGCTCGCGGACAGGTCGGTCACCGCGCTCTGCGCGACCAGTGCGAGCAGGCCGTGCGACTTCTCCTCGACCACGAGCAGCCTGCGCTTGTGGCCGGTGGCGACGGTCTGTGCCGCCGCCACGGGCAGCGCCGACGCCTCCTGCTCGGGGAGGTCCTGCGCGTTCTCGGGGAAGTCCTCGCGCCGTACCGGCAGGTAGAGGGTGAACGTGCTGCCCTTGCCGAGGGTGCTCTCCGCGGTGATCAAGCCGCCGAGCAGGTAGGCGATCTCCCTGCTGATCGACAGCCCCAGCCCGGTGCCGCCGTACTTGCGGCTGGTGGTGCCGTCGGCCTGCTGGAAGGCGCCGAAGATCGATTCGAGCTGGTGCTCGGCGATGCCGATGCCGGTGTCGCTGACGCGGAACATGATCGCCGGGCCGTGGTCGCGCACGGCGGGCGGCAGCTGGTCGGGGTCGGCGAGTTCGATGCGCAGGTCGACGCCACCGGTCTCGGTGAACTTCACCGCGTTGGACAGCAGGTTGCGCAGCACCTGCTGCAGGCGGGTGTCGTCGGTGACCAGCTCCGGCGGGGTGCCGGGGGCGGTGCTGAGCTGGAAGCTCAGCCCCTTCTGGGAGGTGAGCGGCCGGAACGTCACCTCGACGTAGTCCCGCAGCTGCCGCAACGAGACGCGTTCGGGGGTGATGTCCATCTTGCCGGCCTCGATCTTGGACAGGTCGAGGATGTCGTTGATCAGCTGGAGCAGGTCCGAACCGGCCGAGTGGATGATGCCCGCGTACTCGACCTGCTTGGGCGTGAGGTTGCGGCTCGGGTTCTGGGCGAGCAGCTGGGCGAGGATCAGCAGGCTGTTGAGCGGGGTGCGCAGCTCGTGGCTCATGTTGGCCAGGAACTCCGACTTGTACTTCGACGCCAGCGAGAGCTCCCGCGCCCTGGTCTCGAGTTCCTGGCGCGCCTGCTCGATCTCCAGGTTCTTCGCCTCGATGTCGCGGTTCTGCGTCGCGAGCAGTGCCGCCTTCTCCTCCAGCTCGGCGTTGGAGCGCTGCAGCTCTTCCTGGCGCACCTGCAGTTCGCCCGAGCGCGACTGCAGCTCCCCGGCGAGTCGCTGGGACTCGGCGAGCAGCTCGTCGGTGCGGGCGTTGGCGATGATGGTGTTGACGTTGACGCCCACGGTTTCCATCAGCTGCTCGAGGAAGTCGCGGTGGATGTCGGTGAAGTGGTGCACCGACGCCAGCTCGATGACGCCGAGCACCTGGTCCTCCACCACGATCGGCAGCACGACCAGGTTCACCGGGGCCGTCCGTCCGAGTCCGGACGAGATCGCGACGTAATCCGCGGGCATGTCGTCCACGGCGATGGTGCGGCGGCTGCGGGCGGCCTGGCCCACCAGCGACTGGCCGAACTCGAACCGCGCCGGCCGTGAGGCGTGGGGGTGCCCGTAGGAGCTGATCAGGCGCAGCTCCTGGTGGTCGTCGATGTCGTCGGCCAGGTAGAAGGCGCCGAACTGCGCGGACACCAGCGGCGTCAGCTCGTCCATGATCAGTTCCGCGACCACGGCGAGGTCGCGGCGGCCCTGCATGAGCCCGGAGATGCGCGCCAGGTTGGACTTGAGCCAGTCCTGGTCCTGGTTGGCCTTGGTGGAGTCGCGCAGCGAGCCCACCATCGAGTTGATGTTGTCCTTGAGCTCGGCGACCTCACCGGAGGCCTCCACGGTGATCGACCGCGTCAGGTCGCCCTCGGCGACCGCGCTCGTCACCTCGGCGATCGCCCGCACCTGCCGGGTCAGGTTGCCGGCGAGCTCGTTGACGTTCTCGGTGAGCCGCTTCCACGTGCCGGAGACGCCCTCGACCTCGGCCTGGCCGCCCAGCCGGCCCTCGCTGCCCACCTCCCGGGCCACGCGGGTCACCTCGGCCGCGAAGCTGGAGAGCTGGTCGACCATCGTGTTGATCGTCGTCTTCAGCTCGAGGATCTCGCCGCGGGCGTCGACGTCGATCTTCTTCGTCAGGTCGCCCTGCGCGACCGCGGTGGTGACCTGGGCGATGTTGCGCACCTGGTTGGTCAGGTTGTTCGCCATGAAGTTCACGTTGTCGGTGAGGTCCTTCCACGTGCCCGCCACGTTCGGCACGCGTGCCTGACCGCCGAGCATGCCCTCGGTGCCCACCTCGCGGGCCACGCGCGTCACCTCGTCGGCGAACGCGGACAGCGTGTCGACCATCGTGTTGATCACGCCGGCCAGCGCGGCGACCTCGCCCTTGGCCTCGACGGTGATCTTCTGGCTGAGGTCGCCCTTCGCGACCGCGGTGGCGACCTGGGCGATGGACCGCACCTGGTTGGTCAGGTTGGACGCCATGACGTTCACGTTGTCCGTCAGGTGCTTCCACGTGCCGGAGACACCGCGCACGGTCGCCTGGCCGCCCAGGTTGCCCTCCGTGCCGACCTCGCGGGAGACGCGGGTGACCTCGTCGGCGAAACCGGACAGCTGGTCGACCATCGTGTTGATGGTCTCCTTGAGCTCCAGGATCTCGCCGCGCGCGTCGACGCGGATCTTCTGGCTCAGGTCGCCTCGCGCCACCGCCGTCGTCACCTGCGCGATGGAGCGCACCTGCGCGGTGAGGTTGTCCGCCATGACGTTGACGGACTCCGTGAGGTCCTTCCACGTGCCGGAGACGCCCTTGACGTCCGCCTGACCGCCGAGGCGGCCGTCCGTGCCGACCTCGCGGGAGACGCGGGTGACCTCGTCGGCGAAGGAGGAGAGCTGGTCGACCATCGTGTTGATCGTGTTCTTCAGCTCGAGGATCTCGCCGCGCGCGTTGACGTTGATCTTCTGGCTCAGGTCGCCCCTGGCGACCGCCGTCGCGACCTGCGCGATCGAGCGCACCTGCGCGGTGAGGTTGCCCGCCATGAAGTTCACCGAGTCGGTGAGGTCGCGCCAGGTGCCGGAGACGCCCTTCACGTCGGCCTGCCCGCCCAGCGCGCCCTCGGTGCCGACCTCGCGGGAGACGCGGGTGACCTCGTCGGCGAAGGAGGACAGCTGGTCGACCATCGTGTTGATCGTGCTCTTGAGCTCGAGGATCTCGCCCCGCGCGGTGACCGTGATCTTCTGGCTCAGGTCGCCCCGCGCGACCGCCGTCGTCACCTGCGCGATGTTGCGGACCTGGTCGGTCAGGTTGCCCGCCATGAAGTTCACGGAGTTCGTGAGGTCCAGCCACACACCACCGACACCGGGCACCTCGGCCTGCCCGCCGAGCCTGCCCTCGCTGCCCACCTCGCGCGCGACTCGCGTGACCTCGTCGGCGAAGCTGGAGAGCTGGTCCACCATGGTGTTCACGGTGTTCTTCAGCTCGAGGATCTCACCGCGGGCGTCGACGTCGATCTTCTGGCTCAGGTCGCCCCGCGCGACCGCGGTGGCCACCTGGGCGATGTCGCGCACCTGGCTCGTCAGGTTGCCCGCCATCGCGTTCACCGAGTCGGTGAGGTCCTTCCACGTGCCCGACACGCCCGGAACCTCGGCCTGCCCGCCGAGCCGCCCGTCCGTGCCGACCTCGCGGGCCACGCGGGTGACCTCGGAGGTGAACAGCGACAGCTGGTCCACCATGCCGTTGAAGACCGTGGCGATCTCGCCGAGCAACCCGTCGGAGTCGTCGGGCAGGCGGATGCCGAAGTCGCCGTCGCGCACCGCGGTGAGCCCGGCGAGCAACTGCCGCAGCTCCGGCATGTCGGCCGCTCTTCGTGCCTCGCTCTGACCGGTGGCGGAACGGTCGGCCTTGGCCGTGGTGCCACTCATTCCTACTGCCTCCAGGACAGGGCGCAAACAAGGTGTGAGGGGACACCTGTTTGCTCAAGCGCACCTCGATCAACCAAACGACCTTACTTCAACCACGTCCGGGGAGGCGTAGAGGCGCATCCGGCACCGCGATCAGCCGGAGACGTCCCGCGGGTCCCGGCTGCGCGGATAGGTGTTCCGCTCGCCGATCGTGCCGTCCAGCTTGCGGATGATGTGCTCGACGCCGCGTTCGACAGCCATCTCGCGTCCCTTCGAGATCGCCTCGTCCTTGGTGTCGTGGGTGCTGGAGGCCTGCGAGTTGCCCTCGACCTTGGTCTTCCAGGTCCCGTTCTCGTGGTAGGTCTCGACGTCACCCTTCATCACGGTCTCCTCACTCGTCGTTGTGGGGCCCGGGATGCCCGGGAACCAGAACTTCGACACCTGATGGATCATTCGCCGGCCGTTGGCCGCACTCTTCCGGCCCAGTCCGAAGTTTGGCCGTGACGTCGACGGGTACGGCTGACGCATGACCAGAACTCGCTGCCACGCCGAAGGCGCCGAAGTGACGCTGCGGTCGAAGACGATGGTCCTCGACTTCGCCGGGGACTGTGACGGCACGCAGGCCGCCGGAATCCGGTTGGTCGCCGAGCTCCCGGACGCAGGTGGTGCCGAGGACGGCGGAACGGTCGTGCTGGAGCGAGATGCCGCGACGATCACCCAGCCGGGTGGTGAGATCTGCCTGGCCGCACGGGAACCGCTGCGCTGGGACGACGGGCCGGTCGACGTCGAGTTCGTCCTGCCGGAGAGTCCTGAGTCGACGGTGCTCACCGTCCGCGGGCTCTTGGTACGGCAGGAGCCCGCCGACGGTTGATTCCGCGAGGCATCACGGTCTTCCGGCCGCCGCGGACGTGACCGGCGACCTCGCCGGCCGTCCGGAGGAGTCGCTCGTCATCCGGTGGCGCGCAGGTCGTACCGCTCGGCGGCCCACCTGGCCAGGCGCGGCCGCAGAGCGAGGTAGACGTCCGGGTCGACGCCCATGCCGGTGTGGGTGCTGTGCACCTCGACGCACTCCGCGGAGGGGTCGAGGCACAGCTGCCACGGCACGATGCCATCTGATTTGGAATACACCGACACCGCGGGCATGCCGGAGGGCAGTGGCTCGTTGGCCGACGTGACGTTGTCCTCGAAGCAGGTACCCGAGAGGCACTCGGCGTTCATGAGGCCGGGCACGCCGATCGCGGACAGCCTGGCCAGTGCCTTGGCGGCGAGCAGCACGTGGGGATGGGCACCCAGGGGGTCCAGCACCGGGCTGCCCAGCATCACCAGACCGCACACGAGGTCGGGCCGGCGTACCGCCGCGAGCCGGGCGAGCCCGCCGCCACGACTCTGTCCCAGCAGCACCACCGGGCCCCCGGTGGCCTCGGCGTGCTCCTCCAGGCGACGCTCGACGCGGTCCACCAACTCGGACGTGCACCCCACGTTGAACCCGACACCGGCGCCGGTCGGCTCGTAACCGCGGTCGCGCAACCAGGTGCTGGCGAACGTGAGGCTGAGGT
Organism: Lentzea californiensis; assembly: GCF_024648825.1. GTDB lineage: Bacteria > Actinomycetota > Actinomycetes > Mycobacteriales > Pseudonocardiaceae > Lentzea > Lentzea californiensis. The sequence continues at coordinate 43,699 of NZ_JANBBE010000006.1, read as the reverse complement.
CGCTCGCACCGAACCCAGGTACCAGCACCACGCCCAGACCAGCGCCCTCGTGAGGGTTCGCCTTGCGCCACACCGGATGGCGCAGCAGGCGGGGGATCGTGAGCGCGGCGACCGCGACGTGCTCACGTGCCAGTGATCGCAGGTCACCAGAACTCATGGTCATTGCTCCGCTCATCCGTTCGGGTGCAGAAGAACTAACCCGGATGAACACGGGTAAACGCGGAGCTTCATCACGTTTCCGAGCCGGAGCGCAGCCGGCGTCGTTCCTCTACCGCAGCGCGGTGTCAGGGCCGTGACAGCCCTGTGTCCGGCCTGCCGGCGAACGTGGTCACGACGACCGCGAGGCCAGCAGGGGAGACACGAGATGCCCACGTTCACCACGCCCGGCCCCATCACCGCCACGCTGACCGCCGCGGGTGCCCGTGTGCGGATCGCCGCCGGCGAGCGGGCGGACACGGTGGTGCGGGTCGAGCCCGTCGACAGCACGAACTCGAAGGACGTGAGGGTCGCCGAGAAGACCAAGGTCGACTTCGCCGGCGGCGTGCTGGCGGTCAAGACGACCAAGTCGGGGGACCAGAACGGCTCCGTCGCCATCACGATCGCACTGCCGGCCGGTTCCAGCCTGGTCCTCAACACCGCGTGGACGGAGGTGCGGGCCGACGGCGTGCTCGGTGACTGCGAGGTCAACATCGGGTCGGGGCAGGTCCGGCTCGACCGCGTCACCGCGCTGCGGGGCACCCTCGGGGTGGGCGGGCTCGCGGTCGGGCACGTCACCGGGTCCGCCGAGATCGAGGGCAGCTCGGCCGACGTGCGGATCGGTGAGGTCGAGGGCGTCATCAGGTACCGGGGCACGACCGGGAAGGTCTGGATCGGCCACGCCCGCTCCGACGTCGATCTGGGCGGCTCGAACGGCAGCTTCGACATCGGCCGGGCCGACGGCGGCGTCACCGCCAGGGCGGCGGGGTGTCCTATCCGGATCGGACGGGTCACGCGCGGCCGGGTGGAGGCGATGAACGCCTCCGGTGGCATCGAGATCGGTGTCAGCGAGGGCACTCCCGCCGAGGTCGACGCGAAGAGCACGAAGGGTTCGGTGCGCAGCACGGTGTTCACGCAGGACGACCCCGAGGTCAGGGTTCACGCCCGCACCCGGCTCGACGACATCGTCGTCCGCCGCGTTGCCGCCTGAGTCCGCTGTCAGGGAACTGCCAGTCAGCCGTGGCAGGATCGGGCAGGTGCAAATCGCGATTCTGGGACCGTTCGAGGTTCGCGCGGACGATGGCACTCTCGCGGACGTGCCAGGTGCACGGCTGCGTGCGCTGCTGATCGCCCTCGCGCTCCAACCGGGTCGCGTGGTTCCGAAGGCGGCGCTCGTCGACTGGATCTGGGGCGAGAACCCACCCGCCGACGCGGCGAATGCCTTGCAACGCCTGGTCTCCCGGCTGCGCAAGGCGCTGCCGGACCTGTCGGTCGAAGGGCTGACGGACGGGTACCGCCTGGCGGTGGATCCCGACGCCGTGGACGCGGTGCGGTTCGAACGCCTCGGCGCCGGTGCTCGTGCCGACGAGGGATCGCTGCGGGTCCAGCGGCTGCGTGATGCTCTCGGGTTGTGGCGTGGCCCGGCCTTGCAGGACGTCGGTCTGCAGGACAGCGATGCGTTCGACGCCGCGGCCACCCGGCTCGAAGGGCTGCGCCTGACCGCGGTGGAGGACCGGTTCGACGCGGAGCTCGGGCTGGGTCGTGGCGCGGAGCTGGTCGGCGAACTGACCGACCTGGTGGCCGCGCATCCCGTGCGGGAGAAACTCGTCGTCGCGCTGATGCGCGCACTCGTCGCGGCGGGCCGCAACAGCGAGGCGCTTCTCGCGTACCAGCGCACCAGGGAAGCCCTGGCCGACGAGCTGGGCGTCGACCCCTCACCGGAGCTGTCCGCGCTGCACGTCGCGTTGCTGCGCGGCGAGATCGGCCGGCGTGAGGAGAACCGCAGGACCAACCTGCGTGCCGAGCTGACCAGCTACATCGGCAAGGACGCCGATGTCACCGCGGTGCGCGAGCTGGTCGCCGGCCACCGCCTGACCACCCTGATCGGACCGGGAGGCTCGGGGAAGACGAGGCTGGCAACGGAAACCGCACGCGTGCTGCTCGGCGACCTGCCGGACGGGGTGTGGCTGGTGGAGCTCGCCCCCGTCGGCGCTGAGAGCAAGGAAGGTGGGCCCGAAGGGCAGCAGGCCGGGAAGAACGCGGTGGCGCAGTCGACGCTCGCCGCACTCGGCCTTCGAGACGCGCTGCTCGGCGAAGCGACGAGCGCGGAGCCGCTGGAGCGGCTGATCTCCGCGATCCGCGAGCGCGAGGCGCTGCTGGTCCTGGACAACTGCGAGCACGTGATCGAGTCGGCGGCGGCGTTCGCCCATCGGCTGCTGGGGGAGTGCCGGAAGCTGCGGATCCTGGCGACCAGCAGGGAGCCGCTCGGCATCACCGGTGAGGCGTTGTGGTCAGTCGCGCCGCTGCACCTGCCGGCGGCGGTCCGACTGCTGCGGGAACGAGCGGCCGCCGTGCGCACCGACCTCGTGGCCGACGCCGGCACGGTGGCGACGATGACGCGCGTCTGCCGGGCGCTGGACGGGATGCCGCTCGCGATCGAACTGGCCGCGGCCAGGTTGCGCACCATGTCCGTCGACCAGCTGGCCGCTCGGCTCGACGACCGGTTCCGCCTGCTGACCGGAGGCAGCCGCACCGCGTTGCCCCGCCACCGGACGTTGCGCGCGATGGTCGACTGGAGCTGGGAGCTGCTGACCGACGCCGAACGGGTGGTGCTGCGCAGGCTCGCGGTGTTCGCCGGCGGGGCGAGCCTGGAGGCGGCCGAGAGGGTCTGCGCGGACGAGGCCGTCGAGGAGCACGAGGTCCTGGACCTGCTCACCTCGCTGACCGAGAAGTCGCTGCTGGTCGTCGGTGACGAGGGCGCACCTCGGTACCGGATGCTCGGCACGATCAAGGAGTACGCCGCGCACCGGCTCGCCGAGGCGGGGGAGTCGGAGCCTGCTCGGCGGACGCACCTCGCCTTCTTCACCGAGCTCGCCGAGACAGCGGCTCCGCACCTGCTCCGCGCCGAGCAGCTGACCTGGCTCGCCGCACTGAGTGCCGAGCACGACAACATCAGTGCCGCGATGCGGGGTGCGCTCGCGGCCGGTGAAGCACATGCGGCGATGAGCCTGGCGGCGGGCGCCGGCTGGTACTGGTGGCTCGTCGGGCACAAGGCAGAGGGCCTGGAACTGATCCTCGCGGCCACCGAGACGCCGGGAGAGGTGCCCGACGAGATCCGGGCATGGGTGTACGGCCTCGTCGTGACGTTCCTGAGTTCCGGGCTGGGTGACGAACGCCAGGCCGCCGGGTGGATCCACCAGGCTTACGAGCTCTACCAGCGCCTTCAGGTCCGCCCCCCGATGCTGGGACTGGTCGCCTCGCTGGAACGCATGCTGCGGGAGCCGGACAGCGCTCCGTCCGCGTGGGAGATGGCGCTGGACAGCGAAGATCCCTGGGTGCGTGCGATAGGCCGGCTGCACCTCGGGAAGATGCGGGTCGCGGTCGGCCGAGACGGGCCGGAGGCGGATCAGTACCTGGAGGAGGCGCTCGTCGAGTTCCGGGTGCTCGGCGAACGGTTCGGGATCTCGTTCGCCCTGACCGAGCTGGCGGACCGGATCGCCACGCGCGGCGAGTTCGCCGAGGCGTGTGAGCACTACGAAGAGGCGATCGCGGTCATCAGCGAGATCGGTGCCGTCGACGACGTCATCCGGATGCGCGCGCGACAGGCCCAGCTGTACTGGCTGATGGGCGACAAGGACGCGAGCGCGGGCGCCATGGCCGAGGCCGGGCGGTGCGCGGAAGGCGTCACCTGGCCGGACGCGCTCGCCATGCTGGCTCTCGCGAAGGCCGAGCTCGCCCGGTGGAGCGGCGACGCCGAGGCGGTGTACGAACAACTCCGCGTCGCGACCACCGTGTGGGGCGCCGAGGCGGACCAGGTGAGCATCCGCGCCGCGACGCACACGCTGTTCGGCTACCTGACCGACGACCTCGACGAGGCGCGGGAGTTCCTCGCGGGTGCGTGCCAGGCGGCGGCCGAGGTGGGGTACGCGCCCACGATCGCGCAGGTGCTCGTCGCGGTCGCGGACCTGGCACTGCGCCGCGACCAGCACGAGCAGGCCGCCCGGCTGCTCGCGGCGAGCACCGCCGTGCGCGGACTACCGGACTGCTCACACCTCGACGTGGACCGGATCGAGCGGGCGGCGCGAAGCCGCCTCGGCGACGCGGCGTTCGACGAGGCGGCCCAGGTGGGTGCGCAGACGAGCTGGAGTGACCTGGTGGCGGTCACACTCGCTTCCTGACAGGCCGGGCTGACACGGGCACGGCCCGTGTCAGCGCCGTGACAGTCCCGTGTCCGGACTCCCGGTGATCGTGGTGGCGACAACCACCACGAAGGGGATCCGATGAGCCACACGGCTTCCGTCCTGCAAGGCCTGCCGATGGAGCGCGACGCGGGCCCGTTCGACCCGCCCAGCCAGATCACCGCCGTGCGCGGGGCCCGGCCCGTCAGCCCCATGCTGTTCCCGGACGGTCACGAGGGCTGGCTGGTCACCGGGTACGACGCGGTGCGCCAGGTCATGGCCGACACCAGGTTCAGCAACCGCCAGGACATCGGCGTCCTCCACGTGCCGTTCGAGACGCCCGGCATGCCGGGGGCGACCGAGCCGTCCCCGCAGACGCCGGGCCTGTTCATCAGCATGGACCCGCCGGACCACACCCGGTTGCGCCGCAAGCTGACCGGCGCGTTCACGGTCAAGCGGATGAAGCAGCTCGAAGAGGGCATCATCGCGATCACCGAGCGGCAGCTGGACGAACTGGCCCGCCTGACCCCGCCGGTCGACCTGGTTCGCGAGTTCGCGCTTCCGGTGCCGTCACTGGTGATCTGCGAACTGCTCGGCGTTCCGTACGCGGACCGCGAGACCTTCCAGGCCAACTCCTCGAAGTTCATGGAAAGGGACATCAAGCTCGAGGACAAGATCGCCGCGATCGGTGCCATGTTCGGCTACCTCGCCGAGCTGGTCACGGGCAAGCGCGCCGACCCCGGTGAGGACGTCCTGTCCGACCTCGCCCGCGACGAGGACCTCACCGTCGAGGAACTGTCCGGGATGGCTTTCCTGCTGCTGCTCGCGGGGCATGAGACCACCGCGAACATGCTGGCGCTGGGCACGTTCGCCCTGCTGGAGCACCCCGCGGAACTGGCGGAACTGCGGGAGAAGCCGGAACTGCTCCCCGACGCGGTCGAGGAGCTCATGCGCTACCTGTCCGTGGCCGACATCTTCTACCGCTACGCCACGGAGGACGTCGAACTCGGCGGCGAGACCATCCCCGCCGGCTCCACCGTCGTCGTCTCGCTGCTGGCCGCGAACCGCGACCCGCAACGGTTCGAGCACCCGGACGTCCTGGACGTGCACCGCAAGGTCCGCGGCCAGGTCGCCTTCGGGCACGGCGTCCACCAGTGCCTCGGCCAGCAGCTGGCCCGCATCGAGATGCGCGCCGGCTTCGAGGGACTGCTGCGACGCTTCCCGGCCTTGCGGCTCGCTGTTCCCGCCGGCGACGTCAGGCTCAGGACCGACATGCACATCTACGGCGTCCACGAACTCCCGGTCACCTGGGTCTGACCCACCGTCCACTCAGGAGCGTCCCATGACAGCACCACCCGCGATCCGAGTGCAGGGCCTGGAGAAGTCGTACAAGACGCTGAACGTACTGCGCGGCGTGGACTTCGACGTGGCACGGGGCAGCATCTTCGCGCTGCTCGGCTCGAACGGCGCAGGCAAGACCACGGTCGTGAAGATCCTCTCCACCCTGCTGAAAGCCGACGCGGGGACCGCCGACGTCAACGGCTTCGACGTCACAGGGCAGGCCGCGAACGTTCGGGAGTCCATCAGCCTCACCGGGCAGTTCGCCGCCGTCGACGACATCCTCAGCGGCCGGGAGAACCTCGTGCTCGTCGCCCGGCTGCGGCACCTCCAAGGCCCCGGCGAGATCGCGGACGAGCTGCTGGCCCGGTTCTCACTGACCGACGCGGCCGCACGGAGGGTGTCGACCTACTCGGGCGGCATGCGCCGCCGCCTCGACATCGCGATGAGCCTCGTCGGGAACCCGCCGGTCATCTTCCTCGACGAGCCGACGACCGGGCTCGACCCCGAAGGACGCCTCGAGGTGTGGCAGGCCGTCCGGGAACTCGCCGGCCAGGGCACGACGGTGCTGCTCACGACGCAGCACCTGGACGAGGCCGAACAACTCGCCGACCGGATCGCGATCCTGCACGAGGGCCGGATCATCGTGAACGGCACCCTCGCCGAACTGAAGCAGCTGCTGCCGCCCGCTGAACTCGAATACGTCGAGAAACAACCGACCCTCGAGGAAGTCTTCCTCGCACTGGTCGGTGCCCGCAAGGACACGACGCCGAGAGAGGCGCGATGACGACCAAGCACTTCTTCGTCGACACGACCGTCCTTCTGGGACGGTCTCTGCGTCACATCACGCGAAGCCTGGACACCATCCTCACGACCGTCATCACGCCGATCGCCATGATGCTGATGTTCGTCTACGTGTTCGGTGGCGCGATCCAGACCGGTTCGGACTCGTACGTGAACTACCTGCTGCCCGGCATCCTGCTCATCACGGTCGCCTCCGGCATCGCCTACACCGCGTTCCGGCTCTTCATGGACATGCAGAGCGGCATCTTCGAGCGGTTCCAGTCCATGCCGATCGCACGGTCGTCCGTGCTGTGGGCGCACGTGCTGACCTCGCTGGTCGCCAACCTGCTCTCGCTCGTGGTCGTCGTGCTCGTCGCCCTGCTCATGGGCTTCCGCTCGGGGGCGGGACCACTGGCGTGGCTCGCGGTCGCCGGCATCCTGGTCCTGTTCACCCTGGCGCTGACCTGGCTCGCCGTCATCCCCGGTCTCACCGCGAAGTCCGTCGACGGCGCGAGCGCGTTCTCCTACCCGCTCATCTTCCTGCCGTTCCTCAGCTCGGCCTTCGTGCCCACCGACACCATGCCCGGCCCGGTGCGCGCCTTCGCCGAGAACCAGCCGGTGACGTCCATCGTCAACGCCCTCCGCGCCCTGTACACGGAGCAGCCGGTCGGCACCGGCATCTGGATCGCACTCGCCTGGTGCGCCGGCATCCTCGTCGTCGGTTACGTCCTCGCCACGATCACCTACCGCCGCAAGATCTCCTGACGGCCCGGCCTCGCCGGAACGCCGGGGAACCGCTGTGTCCTGCCGTCTGGCGTCGTGGTTCGTAATATCGGCGGCAGGACAACGGTCGGGGATCTTCAAGTGAGGTGTTCAGTGACTACAGGCGAGACGGCAGCGGTGGCCGGCGTGCAGACCAGCGATCATGGCGGCGTGCTGGTCGCTGTCATCAGCGGCGAACTCGACATGGTCAGCGTGGACGGAGTCGGGACGGCCCTGTTCGACCACCTGGCCAAGAAGCCGGACGGCCTGGTGGTGGAGCTGGCCGTGGAGTTCATGGGCTCGTCCGCCTTGTCGATGCTGCTGGAGCTGCACGCACGGGCACAGCGCGAGGAAGTGGGGTTCGCCATCGTGGCCACCGCGGTGGCGGCCGCGCGGCCGTTGATGGCCAGTGCCCTGACCCAGGTGCTACCGGTGGCCCAGTCGGTGGACGAGGCCGTGAAGGCGATCCAGGAGGAACGCAAGCCGGGCTAGTGGGTTCGGCCGGGCTTGACGCGGTGCGTCGAGCCCGGCCGGCCTCAGCATGCGTGCGGGTCACATTCACCCGATAGCGGGATGCGAAATCGTTGCCTTCCTATTTGGCCTGATCATCCGCCAGAACAAAGCTGAACCGCGCAATTGAGATGCCACTCGAAAGTGTGGTCCGAGCCGTCTCGGCCGCGTTGGAGCGCGGTGGACGATTTGGTGACTCTTTGATCGTTTGGATACGGTCTTGGCGGACTTGCGGAACGTGTGCAATGCCGACACTTCCTTTCCGTAAAGAATCAACAGAGGAGATTTTTGTGCTGAAGAAGGCAGGGGCGGCCGTCGCTATCGCGGGCGCTTTTCTCGGTTTCGGTTCCACCGCGATGGCTGACGCCCCCGAGCTGGACATCACGGACCAGGTCGGCATTGCCAACCTGGAGGACTCCGAGGTCGTCAGCGACCTGAACGCCTGCTTCATCGACGTCAACGTCATCGCGGTGCCGGTGCTGTCGGACAACGACAGCGGCCTGTGCGCCAACCCCGACGACAAGTGACGTGAGGCGGCGCCCGTTGTGACGGCGCGCCGTCCGCAGACCGGGGAGCGGAGTCCGGCAGGGGTGCCTGGCTCCGTTCCTCCTTCGTAGCACGCGCAGATCGAACGACTGGTTCGTGAGGGGAAAATCGTCATGTTGAAGAAGGCTTTTGCCGCGGCTGCTGTGGGCGCGGGTTTTCTGATGATGGGCACGCCCGCTTTCGCGACGCAGGGCGACGCCATCGACGACACGACGGACCTCGCCTCGAAGTACGACCACACCCACCAGGTGAGTCTGGTCAACTTGCAGGACGCCGAACTGCTCAGTGACATCAACGTCTGCCACGTCGACGTGAACGTCATCGCGGTGCCGGTCCTTTCGAACAACGACTCCGGACCGTGCGTGAACCCCGACATCGAGGGTGAGCACTTCCACGAGGACGACTCAGAGCGCTGACCCGCCTTACGAGCGGGACGGGCCTCAGGTGCCCTACTCGGGCACCCGTCCGGCGTCGTGCACGCACCGGGAGACCTGGACGCGGTTGGTGACCTCCAGCTTCGCGAACACGCTCCCGACATGCGTCTTCACGGTGGCAAGGCCGAGGTGCAGGGACAGGGCGATCTCGGCGTTGGTCAAACCCTCGGCGACCGCGGTGGCGACCTCGCGTTCACGGTCCGTGAGCCGGGCGAGGAGCGCGCGGGCCGTGTGACGCCGGGAGTCGTCCCCCTGCCTGGTGGCCACGGCGATGAGCCGGCTGGTGACGCTCGGCGAGAGCATCGGCTCGCCGATCGCGACGCGGCGCACGGCGGCGACGATGTCGGCGGGCCTGGTGTCCTTCAGCAGGAAGCCCGCCGCTCCCTCACGCAGCGCCGTGAAGACCAGCTCGTCGGTGTCGAACGTGGTCAGGACGATGACCCGGGCCGGCGATCCCCGGTCGCGGAGCCGGCGGGTGGCGGCCAGGCCGTCCATCCCGGGCATCCGGATGTCCATCAGGACGACGTCCGGTCGCTCGCGCACGACCACGTCGATCGCGTCCCGCCCGTCGGCCGCCTCGCCGACCACGTCGACGTCCTCGGCACCGCCCAGGATCATCCGCAGACCTGCCCGCACGAGCGGGTCGTCGTCGACGACGACGAGCCGCACCACGTTCAGCTCTGCCACGGCAGCCTCGCGGTCACGACGAACGACCCGTCCGGTCGTGGCCCGTGAGCGAAGGTTCCGCCGGCGAGTTCGGCGCGCTCCGCTAGACCCAGCAACCCCACTCCCGACGACGGCGCCGCGCTCGTCCGGCCGGCCAGCGGGTTGCGGACCTCCACTTCGAGCACGTCCCCGGCGGCACCGGTGAGCCGTACGACGACGGGCTCACCGGGCGCGTGCTTCCTGGCGTTCGTCAGAGCTTCCTGGACGATCCGGAAAGCCGTGCGAGACAGGGTTTCCGGGAACCGGTGCACGAGCAGCTCCCCGCTGTCGAGCCGAACCGCCGAACCGGCCTCCCGCGCGTCGGCGAGCAGCGCCGGCAACTGCGCGAGCGTCGGCTGCGGAGCGTCGGCGGAGATGCCCGCGGGCCCGTCCGCCCGCAGGACGCCCAGCACCTCCCGGAGCTCGGCCAGCGCGAGCCGGGCGTTCTCCTGGATGGTCTGCGCCGCCTCCACCGTCTGCCCGCGGTCGAGGTCGTCGCGGTAGGTGAGTGCTCCGGCGTGCAGCGCCACCATCGAGATGCGGTGCGCCAGCACGTCGTGCATCTCCCGGGCGATCCGGTTCCGCTCCGCCTCGCGGGCGACCTTCGCGGCCAGCGCCTGCTCCCGCTCAGCGGTGAGGGCCCGCTCACGCAGCGAGCCGACCAGGTCGCGACGGGCGGCGACGTAGTACCCGGTGGCCACGGCGGCGGCGAAGAAGACCTCACCGAGCAGGACGCCGCTCGTCGCCTCGAAGCCACCGCCCTCGGTGAACAGAAAACGTGGCCGGTACACGAACTCGGACACTATCGAGCCCGCGAGGAACACGGTCGCGACGACCGCGACCGGCACCCGTTGCCGCCGCGTGGCCATGGAGGCGACGGCCAGCGCGGCCGGGCCCATGCTCGTCACCGACACGACGCAAGCAGCGCTCGTCAGGCATGCCACGACCAAGGGATGACGCCGCCGCAGCAGGAGTAGCGCGAACGTCACCGCGCCCAGCACGAGGTCGAGCACCAGCGCGGCGCCCACGACGTCCTGCTGTGCCGCGGTCAGCGGTACGGACAGCACCACGGCGGTCATGGCGCCCCACGCCACCACGCCGACGGCTGCCGCGAGCAGGTGGCGCCAGACGCGGGACCACGCACGCAGCAGTTCCGGCATGCCCGAAGCCTAGATGGCGCGAGGTACGCCGCAGATCCGTCGCAAGGCTCGATCGCCTCCACCTCCGGGTGGAGACGATCGAGTCTCCGCGGGGAGTCGCGCAGGGCTTCGACAGGGCAGCGTTGGTGCCGTCATCACCGCTACCGGCGTTGCGCCACAAGGAGAAGCCATGACCAAGCCCAAGACGCTCGCGAGAATCGCCGGTCTGCTGTACCTCGCACTCGTCGTCCTCGGCACCTGGGCGCACCTGGTCGTGCGCGACGGCGTGCACGTGCCCGGCGATCCCGCCGCCACCGCGGCCAACATCGTGGCCCACGAAACGCTGTTCCGCTGGGGTCTCGCGGCGGACGTGCTGATGGCGGTGGTCTTCGTCTTCCTCGGACTGGCCCTGCAGCGTCTGCTGCACCACGTCGACGAGCGCGCCGCGACGGCGCTCCTGGTGTTCGTGTCGGTCGGTGCGGGCTCCATCCTGCTCAACCTCGCGCTCCACCACGGGGCGCTGCGAGTCGCCACCGATCCCGCGCTCACCGACGAGCTCGCGTTGCTCCTGCTCGACCTGCACGGCTACGGATACACCCTCGGCGGCGTGTTCTTCGGCCTGTGGCTGCTGCCGATGGGCTACCTCGCCCTGCGTTCCGCCCTGTTCCCGAAGCCGCTGGGCGTGCTGCTGATCGTCGGCGGCTTCGCGTGGATCGCCGATCCGGTGATCGCGTTCGCCCTGCCCGGCGCCCCCGGACTCGTCCGTGACGTGGTGTCGGCTCCTACTTCGCTGGCCGAGTTCGGCCTGATGCTCTACCTGCTCGTCCGAGGCGTTCGTTCCCCGGTGCCGGCCGGTTCTGAGAACGTTCCGAGCCGCGTCCTCTGACTGGCACGGGACACCACGACAGGAAGCGCAGGCCGCTGGTGGCGGCGCTCGTCAGTCGCGCGACCGCATGCTGCGCCTGGCTTTTCCGGAACTGCGGCCACAGCCGTTCCGCCTTCCGCTGGTGTCCCCCTGCGAGGTAGGCGGCATGGGCGGCGTGCAGCTGGCGCTGCTCCTCCTGCTGATCGGTGTCACACGCGATCAACGCGAGGTGCTTGTGCGCATGCCCCATCAGGTCGTGCCGGCCGACCTCCTCGGCGATCTCGATGCAGTCCAGGAAGTACCCGACCGCGCGGTCCGAGAGCTCCACGTCGTCGGCGAGCACGCCCAGGCTGTAGTTGACCTGGGCCTCCCCGGGGCGGTGCCCGCTCGTGCGGTAGGCCGCCAGAGCCGCGTCGTAGAACCTCTGCGCCGAGTCGAAGTCCTTGCGGTGACGGGAGAGCAGGCCGAGGTTGTACAGCGCCTTGCCCTGGCTCTCGTCGTCACCGAGTTCGCGGCTCACCGAGGCGGCCGACTCGAACCGTGCGCGGGCGGCCTCGTCGTGGCCCATCTCGCGGTGCAGGCGCCCCAGCCCGAGCAGGGCCTTGGCCTCCGCTGTCCGATCGCCCAGGCTCACGGCGGCGTCCAGAGCCATTTCGTAGGCGGAGATCCCTTCCACCGCGGTGCGGCGGCCGTAGAAGAAGTAGAGGAACGAGCCCAAGGCGAACGCCAGGCGCAGCACCTGTTCACGACGGCCGGTCCGGTGCGCGAGAGCTACGACGGCGATGACGCTCTCGCGCTCGGCCCGCAACTCTTCCGCATCGGCTTCGCACTGTTCCGCCGCGTACAGCCGCAACAGGTCGTGAAAGCGGAACCAGCCGGGCGCTTCACCGCCCTCGATCATGTGCGCGCGTCGCAGGCCGGTCAGCAGTTTCCGCGTGGACTGCGGTGACCTGCCGGCCAGTGCCGCCGCGGCCCCGGTGCTGATCTGGGGACCGGGACTGAGCGACAACAACCGGAACAGCCGCTGCTCCTCGTGAGCAAGCCTGGCGTGCGAGAGGTCGAACGCCGCGCGGACGGCGAAGTCGTCGTAGCTGAGTTCGGCCAGCCGCGCTTCCTGCAGCAGCACGGCGAGTTCGGCGAGCAGGAGTCCGGGATCGTCGGACAGCAGGGCGGCCACGATGCCGAGGGCGAGCGGCAACCATCCGCACAGTTCGGCGATCTCGTGCGCGGACTGCGGGGCGTCGGCGATCCGCGTGTCGGCGGGATCGGTGGCCTGCAGGAGGTTCGCCAGCATCGTCACCGAGTCGTCGGCCGGCAGCACGTCGATCCCGACACGCCGGGCGCCCTGCAGATCTCCGAGTGTGTGCCGGCTGGTCACGAGCACGCGGTGCTGGTCGCCCGGCGGCAGCGGCCGGACCTGCTCGGACGACGACGCGTTGTCCAGCACCACCAGCACCGGCCGGCGTTTCGCGAGCCGGGAGCGGTAGAGCGCCTCTCGTTCCGGCCGCGTCTCCGGTACGCACGACACGCCGAGCGCCGTGAGGAAGGTGGCGAGAGCGGTCTGCGGTTCGACGGGTGTGGAGTAACCGTGGAGGTCGATGAACAGCACACCGCCCGGGAACCTGCCTGCGGCGGCGTGGGCCGCCTTCACCGCCAGCGTGGTCTTGCCGACGCCGGCGAGGCCCGTCGACACCACAAGAGGTTGAGGGCTGCCCAGCGCTGCGGCGACGGCGCTCAGGTCCGCGGCGCGGCCGGTGAACTCGGCGGCGACCGGTGGCAGTCCGTCGACCAGCACCGGTCACCACGTCCGGCTTGGTTCGAGCCGCGCACGTCTTCGTCGCAGACATCGATTCGGGCCGCCCGGAAGGACGCATTCGGAGGTTAGGGTAATCTGGATGTTCAGAACATCTCAAGCGCGTTCGGCGGGAGTGGCGATGGTTCGGCTGACTCGGGTGCAGCAGCAGGCGCGCACGCGTGCCGCGGTGCTGGCGGCGGCGCGGGAGGAGTTCGCCGAGCACGGTTTCCTGCCGGCGAAGGTGGACCGGATCGCCGAACGGGCGGAGCTGACGCGCGGGGCGGTGTACTCGAACTTCCCGAGCAAGCGCGCGCTGTACCTGGCGGTGCTGATCGACCTGGTCGAGAAGGCATCGGGGGAGGAGCCACGGGCGACGGTGTCACCGACGTCGCGGGTCGACGCGCTCGGGGTGTTCGCACGGGTCTGGCTCGAACGGCTGCCGCTGGTGGGCGACCCGGCGCCGGGCGGGCGGCTGCGGTTGCGGTCGCTGGACGGTGTCTTCGAGGACGAGCGCGGTCCGGCCGTGCTGGCGCAGCTCGCGCGGCTGGAGGCGTTGTTGCTGGCCATCGCCCTCGAACGGGGTGCGCCGGTCCGGCGGGTCCGGCTGGCGGAGCTGGTGCTGACGATGCTGGACGGCGCCGGTCACCGGTCAGAGACTTCGCCGGGTTTCGGTGACCCGTTCGACGTCGCGCACGCGTGCCGGCACATGGCCGAGATCGCCCTGGAGGACACCTGGGCGCCGCCGCACCTGCCGTACGTCGCTCCGGCGCGGACGTGCTCGGACGCCTGGACCGCGCCCGAGGGTCTCGTGGACCAGATCAGTGGTGAGCGGGTCGACCTCACGAACGGACTGGTGGTGGTGCTGGGCGCGAGTCGTCTCGGCGCGGCCGAGGAGGCCGTGCGGTCCGCGAAGCCCGGCGAACAGGTCACGCTGGCCGTCGTCACCGGCGATCCGGAGGAGACCGGGCGACTCGTCCGGCTCCGGGTGACGGACGCCGTCGGCTGTCTGAGGCGGGTGTTCGCGCCCGAGGTCTGGCAGCACGTCCGGCTGGTGCTCGACGACGACGCGCTGGTGGCGTCGTCGATCGGCCTCACCGATCCCGGCGACGACACCGAGTCCGCGGTCAGCGTGCGGGACGGCGTGATCGTCGCGCGCGCCCACGGCCGCGGTGCCGGCTACGCGGCCGGTGCGCGCAGGCGGGAGGCGACCCAGTGAGCAGGGACCTTTCGGTGCTGCACGCGTTGCGCTGTGTCGGCACGACCGGACTCGCCCGCGTGGCGTCGTTCACGGGGCTCGCCGAGTCCGATGTGGAGTCCGAACTGATCGATCTCGCGGTCGCCGGTCTCGTCACGCACCACAAGGGTTTCGGCGGGTGGGCGCTCACGGAGTCCGGCCGGGCCGCCGACTCCGCTCGGACCAAGGCCGAGCTGGAGTCGGCCGGTACCCGTCCCGCGCTGGCCGAGGCGTTCGACGTGTTCCTCGTGCTCAACCCCGAGCTGCTCGACCTGTGCACGGCGTGGCAGGTCCGGTCCGCCGGCGGCGTCACGACGATCAACGACCACAGCGACGCCGCCTACGACGCCCGCGTCCTCGCCCTGTTCACCGACTTCCACGCCCGTGCCGTCGTGGTGATCGCCGCTCTGGCCGCCGCCGTGCCGCGGTTCGGCCGTTACGACGCGCGCCTGTCGGAGGCCTTGGACCGCGCTCAGGCAGGGGAGATCGAGCGGCTGGCCGACACCATCGACTCGTTCCACACGATCTGGGCGGAGCTGCACGAGGACCTCCTCGCCACGCTGGGGATCGCGCGATGGAGTGGGTGAGGCACCTCTCCGGTGAACTCGGCGAACCACCGGAGGTCGTCGGCGGCAAGGCCCACGGCCTCGTGCTGCTGCACCGCCTGGGCCTGCCGGTGCCCGCCGGTTTCGTCGTCACCACCGAGGCCTGCCGGGTCTTCCTCCGCACGGGCCGGCTCCCCGGCGGGCTCGGCGACGAACTGGCCTCGGCCATCGAGGTCCTGGGCCCCTCCACGGTCTCGGTGCGTTCCGGGGCCGCCGTGTCGATGCCCGGCATGATGGACACGATCCTCAACCTGCGCCTCACGCCGGACTCGCTCGACGAGGCGCTGAAGTCGGTGTTCTCGTCGTGGAACACACCTCGCGCCCGCACCTACCGCACCCTGCACGGCATTCCGCACGACCTGGGCACGGCCGTGGTCGTGCAGCGCATGGTGTTCGGCGACCGCGACGGCCGCAGCGGCTCCGGCGTCGCGTTCAGCCGCGATCCCGGCACAGGCGAGAACACGCCGTTCGGCGAAGTCCTCTTCGGACACCAGGGCGACGCCGTCGTCTCCGGCCGCACGCTGACACTGCCCCTGCACGCACTCGCGGACCGCGAACCCGCGGCCTGGCGCGACCTGCTCGACGCCCTGAGCCGGATCGAACAGCACCACCGCGACGCCTGCTACGTCGAGTTCACCTTCGAGTCAGGTGTGTTGTGGCTGCTGCAGGTGCGGCCGGGCAGGTTCACCGGCGCCGCCGCCGTCCGCCTGGCCACTGACCTGGCCGACGCCGGCGCGATCACCCGTAACGAAGCACTCCTGCGGGTGTCGCCGCACCACCTCCGGCACGTCCGCGTACCCCGGATCGCACTGGATGCCGACGTCATCGCACGCGGGCTCGGAGTGTGCCCGGGGGTGGCGGCGGGCAGGGTGGCGGTCACGGCCGACGAGGCGGTGCGCATGGCCGCCGGCGGCCCGGTCGTCCTGGTGCGTCCGGAGACGTCACCGGAGGACATCCGCGGCCTGGCGGCGGCCACCGGCATCGTCACCGCCCGGGGCGGCCCGGCGAGCCACGCGGCCGTCGTCGCGCGCTCGATGGGAAAACCCGCCGTGGTAGGAGTCGCCGACCTTCTCGTGGGGCGCGACTCGGTGGTGATGGGCGGGCGCACGGTCGGCGTGGGCGCGATGGTCGCCGTCGACGGGACCGGGGGCGAGGTCGTGCTCGGTACGCCGCGCGTCGTCACGGGAGGGGCGGACGAGCACCTGCGCCGGTTGCTGGGGTGGGCGGACGAGGTGTCGGGGGAACGGCCGGAGCGGGACGAGGCCAGGCGCCTGGAGGCCGCGCAGGTCGTGCTCCGGCGGCGGCGCGGCGCTTGAGGGGCGTGCGTTGCGTGGCATCGGGGAGCCGGGTCCCGGCGGAATGTTGTGCGGCGGCCGGTAAGGGGCGGTGTGGCGGCCGGGCAAGAGGTGTGCTCCTGCGGGTGCAACGGTGGGGTGGGCAACGCGAGTAGGCGCCTGGGTGACGGCGTCGGTGAGGTGCGGAGCTTGCAGGCGGCCAGACGGTGCGCCTGAGCGAGGGGGTGCTCGGCGCGTTGACGAACAGCGGGGTGAGCAGGTGACCCGGCCCGGATGCGGTGACGTGACTCAGGGCCGGGTGCCTGGACCGAAGCCCGTCCAGCGCAGCTCCTCCGGCAGGTGGCTCATGTCGTTGTACAGCACCAAGGACGGTGGCGTGCCGTCGCGGAACTGCAGGACGGTCAGCGCGGTGTTGCCGCAGCTCATCGCCAGCCACCGGTCCGCTGGTGCGCCGAGGGCGTGCCGCACCAGCCACGCCACCTGGTAGGCGTGCGTGACCAGGACCTCGTGGGACCCGGTCTCGGCCGGGTGCGCGAACCGGGCGGTCAAGGCTTCCGCGAGGCCCGCGCCGGCGGCTGCCTCCGCCGCGTCGTAGCCGTCGAAGAAGCCCGTCCACGCGGGCGGGGGGTCGGCGGGCACGTGCGGCACGTGGTCTACCAGCTCGGGGGCCTCGGTGACGGGGACGCCCGGCAGGTGCTCGCCCAGGATCCGCGCCGTGCTCGTCGCTCTCGCCAGGGGCGAATGCAGGACCGCGTCGATCGGCGACCGGGCCAGGCGCTCGCCCAGTAGGTGCGACTGCTGTTCGCCGGTGCCGGTGAGCTCGCCGAACGGGTCTGCTGCGCCGTGACGCACCACGTAGAGGTGCCTGGTCGCCATGGTGAGCCTCCAAGTCGGCAACATCGGGATGTTATCAACATCTGAGAGTGCGCTAATAGCCCATAGCAGTCCCGAATGCGCTGCTGCGGACGGGTGAACTGCGGGCCACTCGTCATGCAGCGGGGGCAGGGTCGTTTGAACATGGCTGAGTTGCGGTTGTAGCAACACAGAAATCCGTGTGCGGGGGCGCAGTCGGGGCCGATCGCGAAGGAGACCGGGAGTCGATGCATCGACTCGATGAAGTGCAGGCCAGGGAAGTGACCCTGGCCGCGGTGGGCGCGGTCAACAGGCGTGATCACCTGTGGTCCGTCGACGCCGTGCGGTGCCTGGTGGCGGACGAGCGGACGCGGGTGGTCGCGATCGACACGTGCGCGGCGATCCTGCTGCGCGGTGTCCCACGCGGCTCGCTGGAGCCGTCCGTCCGCATTCCGATCTCCGTGCCGGCGACGCGGGGTGACGCGACCTGCGCGCGGGCGGCCGAGGTCGCCTCGGAGGTGCTGAGCGGACTGGCGTGCGGTGACGACCGGCGTGTCGCCCTGGTGCTGGGAACGTTGACGGAGGAACAGCAGTTCGACGCGGTGCTGGTGCTGGTGCGCGCCGCGGCGGCGTGGATCGACGCTTATGTGGGCATCGACGGTGACACCGTGGACGCCTACTACGCGATCTCCAAGGTGGAAACGACCTGACGGCCTCGGTCCGGCGGAAGACGTCCCGCCGTTGTGCAGACTCGCCGCGCCGCCCATACGGTCGTCGTGGGAGGTCGGTGATGCGAAGCCAGTACGAATACCTGATGGTGCTGGGTGTGTGCGTGCTCATCACGCTGCCCCTGGAGTGGATGGGACGCGGCGTCTACCGCCGTGGCCCGGATCTGGCGCGTGCCATCGCGCCCGTGCTGCTCGTCCTCGCCGTCTGGGACGTCGTCGCGATCGTGCGGGGCCATTGGAGCTTCCACCCCGAGGCCACGACGGGGGTGTTGCTCGGAGGGCTGCTGCCGATCGAGGAAGTCCTGTTCTTCGTGGTGATCCCGCTCTGCGCGGTGCTCACCTACGAGGCCGTGCGCGGACATTCGAAGCGCTGGTTGCGTGATGGTTGATGGAGTACTCGGTCGCCGCGATGGCGGCGGTGGCAGTGGTGCTGCTGCTGGAGTTCTTCTTGCTGCGCACGGGTTTGTTCAAGCGTCCGGCGTACTGGATCACGATGGCGATCGTGCTCGGGTTCCAGGTGCCGGTGGACGGGTGGCTGACGAAGCTCGACGCGCCGATCGTGTTGTACGCGGACTGGGCGATCAGTGGGGTGCGGGTGCCGTGGGACATCCCGGTGGAGGACTTCCTCTACGGGTTCGCCATGGTCACCGCCGTCTTGTTGTTGTGGGAACGGGGAAGGCCGGCACGTGAACAAGCTTGAGGTACCGGGGAAGTTCGACCGGGCAGCCCGCGGTTACGACCTCCTGGTCGGGCTCAACCCCGGCTATCACCAGGCGCTGCGCCTCTCCGCGCGAGCGCTCGGCCTGCGGCCCGGTATGCGGGTGCTCGACCTGGGCTGCGGCACGGGCGCCTCCACCGCGGCGCTGGTCGCGGCCGCGCCCGGCGTGGAGATCGTCGCCGTGGACGCCTCGGCGGGCATGATCGCACGGGCGAGGGAGAAGCGCTGGCCCGCCACGGTGAGGTTCGTGCACAGCCGCGCCGAGGACGTGGACGAGGGCGAGTTCGACGCGGTGTTCGCCGCGTACCTGGTGCGCAACCTGCCCGAGCCGGACGCGACGCTAACCCGGATCAAGGACCTGCTCAAACCCGGCGGAACGCTGGTGCTGCACGAGTACTCGGTGCGCGACTCCCCGGTGAGCACCTTGGTGTGGACGCTGCTGTGCGGGTTCATCGTGCCGGCGGGGTGGCTGGTCACCGGCGACCGCTCGCTCTACACCTACCTGTGGCGCAGCGTGATGGACTTCGACGGGGCGACCACGCTGCGGGACAGGTTGCGGCGCAACGGCTTCGTCGGCGTGCGCAGCGCGCCGCTGCCGGGCCTGCAACTCGGTGTCGTGCACACCTTCCGCGGCCACGTGCCGGAACAGGAGCAGCGGTGAGGGATCGCAAGGCCGTGCGGATCCCGGCCCCGGCCGGCCGTGCGCAGTTCGAAGGCACCGCGCCCGTCGTCGTCGTGGTGGGCGGTGGCATCGCCGGACTCTCCGCCGCGACGCTGCTCGCCGAGCGCGGGGCGCAGGTCGTGCTGTGCGAACGGGAGGACTACCTGGGCGGACGGGTCGGCGGCTGGAGCACCAGGCTCGCGGACGGCAGCGACGCCACCATGACGCGCGGCTTCCACGCGTTCTTCCGGCAGTACTACAACCTCCGGGCCCTGCTCGAACGCGTCGACCCGGCCGGACGTGCCCTGGTCGCGGTGCCGGACTACCCGTTGCAGCACGCGTCCGGCCACCGGGACGGCTTCGCGAACCTCCCGAAGACCGTGCCGTGGAACGTCCTCGCGTTCCTGCGCAGCAGCCCCACGTTCCGCTGGCGCGACCTGCCCGGCGTCAACGCGCGGGCCGCGCTGTCGCTGCTCGACGTGTCGGTGCCGCGGGTGTACGAGGAGCTCGACGGCATCGACGCCGCGACCTACCTGGAACGGATCCGCTTCCCCGAGGCCGCGCACGCCCTCGCCTTCGAGGTGTTCTCCCGCAGCTTCTTCGCCCACCCGACCCGCATGTCGGCCGCGGAGCTCGCGGTGATGTTCCACATCTACTTCCTCGGTTCCAGCGAAGGGCTGCTGTTCGACGTGGCCGCGGACCCGTTCCCGCACGGCCTGTGGGAGCCGCTGCGGCGCCACCTGGCCCTGCTGGGCGCGACGGTGTGCACGGGCACCGAGGTCAGGTCCGTGCTGCCGGGGGAGGACAAGCGGTTCTCCGTCACCATCGGCGACGGCGCGATCGAGGCGGACGCCGTGGTGCTCGCCGCGGACGTCCCGGGCCTGCGGTCACTCGTCGGCGACTCGCCCGCGCTCGGCGACGCCGCGTGGCGCGAGAAGGTCGGCGGGCTGCGCACCGCACCCCGGTTCCTCGTGTCGAGGTACTGGCTGGACACGCCGGTGGACGCGGACCGGCCCGGTTTCCTCGGCACCGGCGGCCACGACCTGCTCGACAACATCAGCGTGCTCAACCACTACGAGCACGAGGCACGGGCCTGGGCCGCACGCACGGGTGGTTCCGTGGTGGAACTGCACGGCTACGCGCTGCCGTCCGATGTGGACGAACAGGACGCGCGCGCCCGGCTCTGGACGCAGCTCACCGAGGTCTACCCGGAGACCAAGCGGGCGGGCGTCGTCGACGAGCGCCACGAGCTGCGCGAGGACTGCCCGCTCTTCCCGGCCGGCGGGTACGCGGGACGGCCCGGCGTCACCACACCGGACGACTTCCTGGTGGTGGCGGGAGATCTCGTGCGCATCGACCTGCCGGTCGCGCTCATGGAACGCGCGGCCACCACCGGTTTCGCCGCCGCCAACCACCTGCTGAGCCGCTGGGGCGTCGCGGGCACCGACCTGTGGACGGTGTCGGCCGAGGGCCGCGCTCCGCTGCTGCGCGCGGCCGCCCGACGCTGGAGGACGCTGTGATCGTCGTGGTGGGAGCCGGTCTCGCGGGCCTGAGCGCCGCGCTCGAACTGGCTGCGGCGGGCGTCGAGGTCACCGTGCTCGAGGCGGGCGACGAGGTCGGTGGCCGGGTGCGGACCGACGTCGAGGACGGCGTGCGGTTCGACCGCGGGTTCCAGATCATGCTGCCCGCCTACCCCGAGCTGGAGCGGCTGGGCCTGGAGCCGTTCCCGTTGCGGCACTTCAGGCCGGGCGTGTTCGTGCACGACGACGGCAGGCACGACCTGCTCGCCGATCCGCGCAGCGGGCCGGCGGCCTGGGACGGGTTCCTGCGCCAGCACGTCCTGGGCGTGCGGGACGTAGCGGCGATCGCCCGGTTCTCGGGTCCGGACGCCTTCGGTCCGGTGCGGCCGTTGTTCACCGCGCCGGACCGCACGACCCGCGAGGCGCTGCGACGGCTGGGGGTGTCCGGCCGCGCGGTCGAGGCCGTGTTCCGGCCGTTCCTGTCCGGTGTGTTCCTGGAATCGGAGCTGAGCACGTCGTCGCGGTTCTTCCACCTGGTGTGGCGCAGTTTCGCCCGCGGTGGCGCCGCGGTGCCGGCGCTCGGCATGGGGGAGTTGCCGAAGGCGATGGCGGAACGGCTGCCCCAGGACGTCGTCCAGCTGGAGACCGCCGTCCGGGCGGTGCACGACGACGGTGTGGAGCTGGAGGAGGGCGGCCGGGTCGCCGCCGACGCCGTGGTGGTGGCGACGGACGGCACGACCGCGGCCCGCCTGCTGCCGGGCCTGGCCGAGCCGCGCTGGAACGGCGTGACCACGTGGTACTTCCGCCCGCCGCGGTCCCCGCTGCGCGACGGGTGCCTGGTCATCGACGCCGGTGGCGGCCCGGTCGTGAACACGGCGGTGATGTCGGAGGTGTCGCGCCCGTACTCGCCGCACGCTCCACTGGTGCAGGCCTCGGTGCTCGGCGAAGCGTCCGAGCAGGCCGTGCGCACGCACCTGGATCGCCTCTACGGCACGGACACCAGCCGGTGGGAGGTGCTGCGGCGTTACGACATCCCGCACGCGATTCCCGCGATGACCGCGCCCCACCGGTTGAAGCAGTCCGTTCGCGCGGGCGGCCGCCGGTACGTGTGCGGTGACCACCGCGACACCAGCTCGATCCAGGGAGCACTGCACTCGGGACGCAGGGCCGCGCACGCCGTGCTGGCCGACCTGCGTGGTGATCGGTGACGACGCTGCTGCTGTTCGGCGACCAGCTCGGCCCGCAGTTCCACGCAGGCCACGACGAGATCGTGATGGTCGAGTCGGCGGCGGCCCTGCGCCGCAGGCCGTACCACCGGCAGAAGCTGCACCTGGTGCTGTCCGGCATGCGGCACCTCGCCGCCGAGTTCCCCGGCCGCGTCACGCTCGTGCGGGCGAACACCTACCGCGAGGCGATCCGGGACCTGGGACGGCCGCTGGTGGCCTACCAGCCGGGTTCGGCCTCCGCGCTCCAGATGCTGACCGAACTCGGTGTGGAGGTGCTGCCCACCCCCGCGTTCGCGTTGTCCCGCGACGAGTTCTCCGCGTGGGCGGGCGCACGCGGACGGTTCCTGATGGAGGACTTCTACCACTACCAGCGCACCCGCTTCGACGTGCTGATGGAGGGCGAGGTCCCGGTGGGCGGCCGCTGGAACTTCGACACCGAGAACCGCGAGCCACCACCGAAACGCGGAAGGCTCGGCGTTCCGGCTCCCTTCTGGCCGGAAGAGGACGACATCGACGCCGGGGTGCGCGCGGACCTCGACGCGATGGACCTGCCCGCGGTGGGCAGGGACGGCCCGCGCCGCTTCGCCATCACTCGGGAGGAGGCGCTCAGCGCGCTGGAGGTCTTCCTCCGCGACCGCCTCCCGCACTTCGGCCCGCACGAGGACGCCGTGCTGGCCAAGGACTGGACGATGGCGCACTCGCTGTTGTCGGTGCCGCTCAACCACGGGCTCCTGCACCCGCTGGAGGTCGTCTACGCGGCGGAGGACGCGTACCGCGCCGGCGACGCGCCGCTGGCGAGCGTCGAGGGCTTCGTCCGGCAGGTGCTCGGCTGGCGCGAGTACGTGTGGCACCTGTACTGGCACTTGGGCCCGGAGTACCGGCGCAGCAACGGTTTCCGCGCCACCGCCCCGCTGCCGTCGTGGTGGGCGGAGCTGCGGCCCGCCATGGTGCGCGCGGCGTGCCTGCGGACCGCGTTGGAAGGCGTCCGCGACCACGGCTGGGTGCACCACATCCAGCGGCTGATGGTGCTCGGCAACCACGCGCTGCAACGCGGTTACGACCCGGCCGCGCTCAACGACTGGTTCGTCACGTCGTTCGTGGACGGCTTCCCGTGGGTGATGCCGGTGAACGTGATCGGCATGAGCCAGCACGCGGACGGCGGCGTGATCGCGACCAAGCCGTACCTCAGCGGCGGCGCGTACCTCAACCGCATGACCGACCACTGCGCGACGTGCTGGTTCGACCCGAAGCGGCGCACGGGCGAACGAGCGTGCCCGTTCACCGCGGGGTACTGGGCGTGGCTCGACCGGCACGAGGACCGGGTGAGCGGCAACCACCGCATGACGCGAGCCGTGCAGGGGCTGCGGCGCATCTCCGACCTGGACGAGGTCCGGGCGGGAGAACGCGACCGGAAGATCTTCTAGCGGTCCACCACGAGCCCGATCGCCTCGGTCAGGGACATCGGCCTGCGCACGAACGACGGCAGCGCCACGCCCTCCCACCCGGAACCGGCGACCGCGACCACCGCCCCCGAGCGCGTGCCGAGCTCGTCCAGAGGCACCCGAAGCGCCAGGTCCTGCCGGTGCGCCCAGATCAGCACGACCTGCGGGCACAAGCGGGCCACCGCGTCGCACAACGCCTCGGCGGGCACCCGCGCCCCGAGGTTGCCCCACCTGTGGTCCTGTTCGGACAGTGCGGCGCCGAGCGCTTCCAGCGGCAGCCAATGCTGTTCGTCCGGTGCGCACGACAGCAACATGGACAGCGGCGCGGGCCTGGTCGTGCGCGGGATCCCGCGTAACGCGTGCAGGACGCTCCCACTCGCCAGGTGCTCGATCTCCACGCCCTGCCCGCTCGTGGCGACCAGTTCGCCGAGTTCCACCAGTGCCGGTACGAACACCGCGTCCCATGCGGCCACGACACCGTGCGCGGCGAGGAGCTTCGCGGCGATGTCGGCCATCGCGGGTTCGTCGAGACGTTTCGCGGCGCCCAGGAAACTCTGCTGGGCCACCGAGGCTTCCGCGGAGCCGATCGGAGTGCGTTCGCCGCCGGGCGGAGCCACCGGCTGCTTGCGTGCCAGCACCGCCGCGGCGGACGCGGCCACGCCCTGCGCGGTCAGCGCCAGCATCCGGCGCAGCACCTCGACGTCCGCGTCCTCGTAGCGGCGATGGCCGCCGTCGGTGCGAACGGAGGGCCCCAGGCCGTAGCGCTGGTCCCAGGTCCTGAGCGTGGTGGGGGCGATGCCGAGCATCCCGGCCACAGCACGAGGCGTGTACGTCACGTCCTGCGTGCGCGCTTCGCAAGCATCGCCCTCAACTCACTCTCTCCGAGTCCACCCCAGATGCCGAAGGTCTCGTGGACCTCCAGCGCGTGCGATCGACATTTTTCCATGACCGGGCAGCGCTGGCAGATGGCCTTCGCCGCGGCCTCGCGCTGGTCACGCGCGGAGCCGCGTTCGTTGGGCGTGTGGAAGAAGTAGGCGCTGTCCATGCCGCGGCACAGACCGGCCAGCTGCCAGTCCCAGGATTCCGCGACCGGCTGAGGCAGACGGGACAGTTCAGGCATGACGAGCACGTCCTCCGTGAGTCGACCTCGATGGGGACACCATCCTAAAATCGACTCAGAAACGACGCAACTCGGGGTCCTCAGTCCGGGAACTGCCCCTTCCGGCGTAGTTCGTACCGGCGTTCGGCGTAGGCGAGGTCATCGCGCCACAGCCGTGCCGCAGCCCAGCGCATGACCGGCCGCAACGCCCCCGCCACCGGCTTGGCCAGCGCGAACCCCGGACGCTCCGAGTGCGCGATGGTCGCCTCCACCACCGCGGTGCGGCCGTCGCGGATCGGGGTCGCGTGCGTCTCGACGACGCTGCCCTCACCCTCGCCCTCGACGATGTGCATCACGACGGTGCGCGGCTCCGGGCAGCTGAACGCGGCGATGACCGGGACTCCGACGCGGCCGGCGAGCCGGAACGTCACCTCCACGAGGAAGCGGTCGTCCGAGTCGGTGGGGGTCTCCAGGACGTGCAGGTTCGCGAACGAGTACGGGTGGAACCACGCGCCGTGCCACGGGTCGAGGCGGTTCGCCACCACGTCCTCGGGGTCGCAGCGGCCGATGAGCGTGGCCACCGCGTCGATCGATCCGGCCGGCGGCCGCTCCGGCAGCACCGGGGCGGGCAGGGGGTCCTCGCCCCCGGCCCGGTCGAGGCGGACCCACACCAGCACGCCGTCGTCGTGCGCGGGGAACGGCGTCCAGGCGCCGAACCGCGTGCCGTCGAGCGCGAGGCCATGCCAGCGGCAGATCAGCTTGCCCTCGGCCACGGCGCCGTCGCACAGCGGAGCGCCGAGGTGGGGGCACGATCCCGAGCCGGCCAGGAGCACGCCGTGGGGCCCGCGCCAGAGCACGACCTCCTGACCCGCGATGGTGCGGCCGCACGGCTTGCCCTTCACGACGTCGCGGCTCGCACCGGCGACGAACCAGTTGCCGGACGGCCGCGCGGTGGCGCGCTTGAGCGCCGACTCGATCAGCGCGGGCTTGGCGTCCTGCCACGTCGGCCGCTGCTCGCGCCACGGCGGGCTGTCGTAGATCCGCAGCGGGATCCGGTCGCGCATGGTCTTCCTCTCCTCAGGCCGCACGGGCGAACACCGCCCTGGCCAATGCGGGCAGGGCGACGGCGAGGCGCCTGCCGTTCGACACGACCACGCGGCGCGACAGCACGTCGCAGTCCGCGTGCTCGACGAGGTCGAGGATCCGCCCGTAGAGCCGGTAGGCGGTGAGCACGCACGGCCTGGAACGCGGCGCCAGCATGCCGATGCCCGGCCAGGCCCGTTCGTAGACCTGCCGCGCCCTGCGCACCTGGTCCCGCAGCGCGGCCCGCACCTGCTGGTCGGCCCGGCCCTCCGCCCGCGCGCGCATCAGTCGTTCGCGGTCGACGCCGAACGCCGCGAGCTCGTCGGCGGGCAGGTACACCCGGCCGCGGTCGAGGTCCTCGCCGATGTCGCGGATGAAGTTGGTGAGCTGGAACGCGACGCCGAGCGCGGCCGCCGCGGGCTCCGCCTCCGCGCGGGGCACGCTGGTGCCGAGCACCGGCAGCACCTGCAGGCCGATCACGGCGGCGGATCCGTGCACGTACTGTTCGAGATCGGTGAAAGTGGGGTAGTCGGTGACGGTGAGATCCATCCGCATCGACTCCATGAAGTCCTGGAAATGCCGCACCGGGATGTCGTAGCGGTGCACGGTGTCGACCAGCGCCGCCAGCACCGGGTCGTCCGTCGCCCCGTCCCTGAGCGCTGTCTGCAGGCGCCCGTCGATCGCCAGCAGCGCGGCGGACTTCTCGTCCGGTCCACTGTGGAGGTCGTCGACGACGTCGTCCACCCACCGGGCGAACCCGTACAGCGCGTGCACGGCGGGCCGTTGCTCCGCGCTGAGCAACCTGGTTGCCAGGTAGTAGGTCCGGCCGTGCTGTGCGTTGAGCTCACGGCAGCGCCGGTACGCGTCGCGCAACGCCGGCGCGGTGACGCCCGCGGCGTCCAGTTCGCGTTCAGCCGACATCAGCGGTCCTTTCGCGGAGGAGTTGCCTCCACGCTAAGTCCGCGAGTTGCCCTTCGCACAACGGCGGTGCTCATCATGCAGATCACCTGTCGCGCTGCTTAGCTCGAAAAGCCGAACACCGACCCACTCCCGGGGGAACGCCGATGTCGCTGCTGACCAGCGTGGACGCTCGCACGTCGCAGGTGGACGACTTCCGCGTCCTGCTCGACGGCGCACTGCACGACTTCCTGCTCGCCAGGCAGGACCTCGCCCCCGAGCTCGCCGCCGAGCTGCGGGAGCTGATCCTCGCCGGAGGCAAGAGGATCAGGCCGACGTTCGCCTGGTGGGGATGGCGCGCGGGAGGCGGCTCGCCGCCGGTGGACGCCGTGGTGCAGGCGATGGTGGCCCTGGAACTGCTGCAATGCTGCGCGCTGGTGCACGACGACGTGATGGACCGCTCGGCGACCAGGCGGGGCAAGCCGTCGGTGCACGAGTCCTTCGCGGCCCGGCACCGGCGGGAGCGGTGGGCCGCGAGCGCCCGCCAGTACGGCGACTCCGCGGCGATCCTGGTCGGCGACCTCGCGCTGGCGTGGGCGGACGACGCGCTGGTGACCGCGGGCCTGCCCGCCGACGCCCTGAGTCGCGCCTGGGGGCCGTGGCAGGCGATGCGCACCGAGATGATCATGGGTCAGCACCTCGACCTCCTCGCCGTCGCACGACGCGAGGAGTCGCTGGAGCACTCAGTCCGCGTGGCGGCGCTCAAGACCGCCGCCTACACGGTGGAACGGCCGCTGCACCTCGGCGCCGCCCTCGCGGGAGCCGACGACGACGTCGTGGACTGCCTGCGCGCGTACGGCCATGACATCGGCGTCGCCTTCCAGTTGAGAGACGACCTGATCGGTGTGTTCGGTGACTCCTCGGTCACCGGGAAGCCGGTGGGGGAGGACCTGAGAGAGGGCAAGCGGACGCCGCTGATGTCCATCGCCCTCTCTCGCGCGCAGGGCAACCCCGTGGCGCAGAGGCTGCTCCGGCGGTGCCTGGAGAGCGGCGTCGTCAGCGACCGTACTGTCGACGACGTGCGCGCCCTGCTCGTGGAACTCGGAGCCGTCGCCGCCGTGGAGAAGCACATCGAGAAGCTGGCGGGGACGGGCATGGCGGCGCTGGACCGCGCGGCCATCCCCAGCGACGCGCGTCACGAGCTGATGCGCCTCGCTGACCGCGCCGTGACGCGAACGACCTGAGGGGAACGCAGTGGTGCACGTGGTGAAAGGCCGCACGGACCGGGTGGTCGTGGTCGGCGCGGGTCTCTCGGGACTCTCGGCGGCGCTGCACCTGCGCGGCGCGGGGCACGAGGTGACGGTCCTCGAACGGCACCCGCACCCCGGCGGGCTCGCGGGCAGGCTCGACGTCCGCGGCCACCGGATCGACACCGGCCCGACCGTGCTGACGATGCCGGAACTGCTGGACGACGCGTTCGCCGCCGTGGGCCACAAGCGCGAGGACCACCTGGAACTGCTGCCGCTGCACCCCGCCTACCGCGCGACGTTCTCCGACGGCTCGGCGCTCGACGTGCACACCGACGCCGGCCGCATGGAGCAGGCGGTGCGCGACTTCGCGGGGGACCGGGAGGCCCAGGGGTACCTCGACCTGCGGGCCTGGCTCACGAAGCTGTACGACGTGGAACGCGACAGGTTCATCGGCGCGAGCTTCGACTCGCCGCTCGACCTCGTGGGCCCCGACCTGGCGAGGCTCGCCAGGCTCGGCGGTTTCGGCTCGCTGGCGAAGGCGGTGGGCCGGTTCCTGCACGACGACCGGCTCCGGCGCGTCTTCACCTTCCAGTCCCTCTACGCCGGCGTCGCACCGAAGGACGCCCTCGCCGCTTATGCCGTCATCGCTTACATGGACACCATCGCGGGCGTGTGGTTCCCGCGCGGCGGCATGCGCGCTGTGCCGCAGGCGTTGGCCGACGCGGCCGCCGAGGCCGGAGTCGTGTTCCGCTACGGCGTCGAGGTCGAGGAGCTCGAACGGACCGGTCACCGGGTGAACGCGGTGCGCACGGCCGACAGCCGGTTCCCCTGCGACGCCGTCGTCCTGGCCACCGGACCCGCCCAGAGCACCCGGCTGCTGCGCGGCGAACCGCGCCGGGTCGTGCCCCTGCGCTGGTCGCCGTCCGCGGTCGTGGTGCACCTCAGCTCCGGCCGCGTGGCCGACGACCTCGCCCACCACACGATCTCCTTCGGCGACAAGTGGAACGGCACCTTCGACGAGATCATCCGGCAGGGAAAGCTGATGAGCGACCCGTCGCTGCTGCTCACCACGCCCTCCCTGACCGACCCCGCGCTGGCGCCGGAGGGCAGGCACCTGCAGTACCTGCTCGCGCCCTGCCCGAACCTCGACGCCGCCCCGCTGCGCTGGGACGCGCTGGCGCACCGGTACGCCGAGGAGCTCGTCGACGAGATGTCGGCGCGCAAGCTCCTCGTCGACGCCGAGCCGCTCGCGGTCGTGACCCCGGACGATTGGGCGCGGGACGGCCAAGCCGCCGGCACGCCGTTCTCGGCCGCCCACACGTTCGCCCAGACCGGCCCGTTCCGGCCGGGCAACCTGCCGTTCCGGGACGGCAACGTCGTGCTGGCGGGCAGCGGCACCACCCCCGGCGTCGGCATCCCCCCGGTGCTGATCTCGGGCAGGCTCGCCGCGGAGCGCCTGCGGCGGTGAGCACCGTCGAGCAGCGGCTGGAGCGGGCGGTCCTGGACCTGGTCGAGGCCCGCGGACCGGGCAAGTCGATCTGCCCGTCGGAAGCCGCCCGCGCTGTCGGCGAGGACGGATGGCGCGACCTCATGGAACCGGCTCGCGCGGTCGCACGGGAGCTCGCGGCCCAAGGCCGGGTCGTGGTCACCAGCGGCGACCGGGTGCTGTCGCCCTCCGACGAGTGGCACGGACCCATTCGCATCCGCCACCCGTGAGAGCGCTTTCTCTCCTAGGGTGAGGAGGATGAGGCGGGCACTGGCGACATCCCTGGCTGCTGTTGTTCTGGTCATCTCGGCGGGAGCAGCGCACGCCGACCCCGCGAGACCCGTCGCGTGGGCGCCGTGCCCGGACAACCCCGACGGCGAGTGCGGAACGCTGAACGTGCCGCTGGACTGGAAGAAGCCGTGGGGCCGGCGCATCGACCTCGCGATCGCACGTCATCGCGCGACCGATCCGGCGCGACGGCTGGGTGTGCTGGTGGTCGACCCCGGCGGCCCTGGCGGCTCGGCGGCGGAGTTCGCGCTCTCCGGCCTGTTCAGCCCGGAGGTCCGCGCCCGGTTCGACATCGTCGGCATCGACCAGCGGGGCACGGGCGGCAGCCTGGCGATTCGCTGCGCCGACCTCATGCCCGGCGGGCCGTCGACCCACCCCCGGGACGAGGCCGGGTTCACCGCGCTGTTGCGGCACAACCAGAACGTGCTCGCGCAGTGCCGCGAACGCAGCGGTCCGATCTTCGACCACGCCGACGGCGCCGGCGTTGCCCAGGACATGGACGCGGCACGGCGAGCTCTGGGCGAAAAGAAGATCAGCTACTTCGGGCTGTCGTACGGCACGACGTTCGGCCAGGTGTACGCCGAGAGGTTCGGCCGCAACCTCCGGGCGATGGTCCTCGACAGCGTGGTCGACCACAGCGTCGACCTCGCACGGTTCGTGGGAGACCGGGCGGCCGCCTCGGACGACGCGTTCCGGGAGTTCGAGAAGTGGTGCGCCGGCACGACCTCCTGCGTTCTGCACGGGCAGGACGTCCGCGCGGCGTGGGAGGCGGCGCTCGTCCGCGCCGACGGTGAGCCGGGCGGGCGGCAGCGACTGCTCGACGACATGTACTTCGCGTTGCGCGGCCCCGAGTGGGAGTACGCGGCGGACCTCATCACGGGCCGGACGGGGCTGCGGGCCCAGGCCTTCGAACCCAACTACGAGTCGGTCCGGCTGGCCTCGGTGTGCCAGGACTTCTCCCTGCGCATCAGGAACTTCCGCGAGTACGAGCGGCTGCGGGCCGAGGAGCTCCGCCGGGCGCCGATCATGCGCGGCAGCTTCCTCGGCCACGACGAGGCCACCGCGTGCATCGGCGTTCCCGGGCCGCCCGCCAACCCGCCCCACCGCCTCGACATCAGCGACGCGCCGAAGATCCTCGTGGTCAACGCGAAGCACGACCCGACGACCCCGCACGCGTGGGCCGTCGACATCCGGCGCCAGGCGCCGCGCAACACCGCGTTGCTGACCTACGAGGGATGGGGCCACATCGCCTATCCCCGCAGCGCCTGCACGCGCGGCGGGGTCGACGACTACCTGATCGATCTCAAGGTGCCCGCGGTCAGCTGTCCTGCCGTGCCGCGGTGATGAAGTCGCGGTACCAGTGGTAGCTGGCCCGCGGTGTGCGTTCCAGCGTCTGGTAGTCGACGTGCACCAGGCCGAACCGGTGCTTGTAGCCGTGCGCCCACTCGAAGTTGTCGAGCAGCGACCAGCAGAAGTAGCCGCGCAGGTCCACGTCCGCCGCCCGCGCCGCCGCGATGTGGTCGCGCAGGTAGGAGATGCGCTCGGTGTCCTCGAAGCCCTCCACGTCGGGGTAGACGCAGCCGTTCTCGGTGACGTAGACGGGCGGCAGGGCGGGGTGCCGTGCCTTGAGGTCCGCCAGCGCGGTCGTCATGCCGGCCGGTTCGACGGGCCAGCCCATGCCGGTGCGCGGGACGTCCGGCAGCTGCGTCGTGTCGACGCCGATGTCGTGCGCCGTGCGCCTGGCGGGGTCGGGCTCGCGGTGCGGCGCGTCGGCGACGTGCAGCCGGTAGTAGTAATTGAGGCCGACGTAGTCCAGCGGCTGCCCGATGACCTCCAGGTCGCCGTCCTGCCGGAACGAGAAGTCGCTGATGTCACCGAACATCGACGTCAGCTCGTCCGGGTAGGCGGAGCCGAACAGCGGGTCGGTGAACTGCCTGCGCAGCAGGACGTCCTGGCGGTTCGCCGCGGCGACGTCGGCGGGCGAGTCCGTGACGGGCACGGCGGGGGACTGGTTGAGCACGATGCCGAACTCCTGCTCGGCCAGCCCGTTCGCTCGCATGGACTGCACGGCGAGGCCGTGGCCCAGCAGCAGGTGGTGCACCGCCGCCAGCGCGCCGTGGCCCTCGCGCGCACCGGGGGCGTGCCGGCCTTCGCCGTAGCCCACGACCGAGGAGCAGTACGGCTCGTTCAGCGTGGTCCACTTCCTGACCACGTCACCGAGTTCCTCGTGCACGACGGCGGCGTAGTCGGCGAACCGGTGGGCCGTGTCGCGGTTGCGCCAGCCGCCCTCGTCCTCCAGCGCCTGGGGCAGGTCCCAGTGGTACAGCGTCAGGAAGGGCTCGATCCCCTTGCCCAGCAACGACTCGACGAGCCGCCGGTAGAAGTCGAGACCACGCCGCTCGACCTTGCCGTGCCCCTCGGGCAGGATCCGCGACCACGACACCGAGAACCGGTAGGCGTCGACCCCCAGGTTCGCGAGCAGCTGCACGTCCTCGGGCCAGCGGTGGTAGTGGTCCGCGGCCACGTCCCCGGTGTCGCCGGACGCGACGGCACCGGGCACCTGGGCGAAGGTGTCCCAGATGGACGGACCGCGGCCGTCGAGCCGTGCGGCCCCTTCGATCTGGAAGGCCGAGGTGGCCACACCCCAGCGAAAACCGTCAGGAAAGCTCACAGCAGTCTCCAAAAGAAAGTCAGCCCTTGACGGCGCCGGACATGATGCCGCCGACGATCTGACGGCCGAACAACAGGAACACGGCCAGCACCGGCACCGTGCCGATCGTCGCGGCGGTCAGCACCAGCGTGTAGTCGGTGGTGTAGCCACTGGCCAAGGTGGACAGAGCGGTCTGGACCGTCGGGTTCTCCGGCGTGAGGACGACCAGGGGCCAGAAGAAGTCGTTCCACGCCTGCATGAAGGTGAACAGGCCCAGCACGGCCGCCGCCGGACGCGCCGCGGGCAGTGCGACGTGCCAGAACAGCCGCAGCGAGTGGCAGCCGTCCATCCGGCCCGCCTCCAGCAGCTCGTCCGGGATCGCCCGCTCGAAGTACTGGCGCATGAAGAACACGCCGAACGCGGTCACGAGGCCCGGCACGATCACCGCGTGGATCTCGCCGGCCCAGCCGAACTCGGCCATCATGATGTAGAGCGGGATGATGCCGAGCTCGGTCGGGATCGCCTGCGTGCCGATGATGAGCAGCAGCAGGATGTTGCGGCCGCGGAACTTCAGCTTGGCGAACGCGAAGCCCGCCAGTGTCGAGAACAGCACCACCGAGATGGTCACCGTGCCCGCCACCACGATGGAGTTCACCAGCGCCAGCGCGAAGTCGGTGGTGTCGAAGACGCGGGCGATGTTCGCGAAGAGGTGCCCGCCCGGCACCAGGACGGGCGGCACGCTGTCGATCGCGTCCGGTGTCTGCGAGGACACCACGAACGACCAGTACACCGGGAAGGCGGACCCGGCGAGGATCGCGATCAGGGCGGCGTAGGTCCACGGCCCCGCCACGCGCCTGGCCAGCCTGCGCGCCTTCGCCGCGGGCCCGGTGGGCGGCGCCGGCGCGGGGCGTTCCAGCACAGCGGTCATGGGGTCACTCCGTCCGGATCCGTTTGGTCACCAGGTAGCCGAGTCCGGCGACGATGACGGTGGCGATGGCCAGCACGACCGCGATCGACGAGCTGTAGCCGAAGTCGTACTTCGTGAAGCCCTGCTCGTAGAGGTACAGCGCGGCGGTCTGGAACTGCCGGTCGGAGCCGCCCGTCGCCGCCGCGGCGCCGGGGTTGAACAGCAGCGGCTCGGCGAGCAGCCGCATGTTGCCGGTGGTCGCGATGATCGTCGTGAAGATGATCTGCGGCCGCAGCAGCGGAACCGTGATGCGCCAGAACTGCTGACGGCCGCTCGCGCCGTCCAGGGTCGCCGCCTCGTACAGGGTCGGTGAGATCGCCTGCATCGACGCCAGGAAGATCAGCGCGTGGTAGCCCGTCCAGCGCCACACCACCATCACGGCGATCGCGATGTGCGACGAGGCCGTGCCCGCCTGCCAGTCGATCTGTCCCGCGCCGAACAGGTCCAGCACCCAGTTGACCAGGCCGAAGTCCCGGCCGAACAGCTGCGCGAAGATGATCGTCACCGCCGCCACCGAGGTGATGTTCGGCAGGATCACACCCATCCGGAACAGCGTGCGGGTGCGGACCTTGCGGTTGAGCAGCTGCGCGATGAACAGCGCGAACAGGATCTGCGGAACCGTGGTGAGCAGCCACAGGCTGAGCGTGTTGCCCATGGCGTTCCAGAAGTACGGGTCCGCCATCAGCTTGACGTAGTTCGCGAACCACACGAACGTCGCCGCTTCGGACTCGAGCAGGTTGCGGTCCTGCAGCGAGACCCAGATCGTGTAGAGGAGGGGGAACAGCCCGAAGACACCGAAGATCAGGAAGTACGGCGCCACGTATCCGTACGGCGCGAACTTCGTGTCCCACCGGTGCCTTTTGGCCGTCTTGTCCATCAAGACCATGTCAGCGCATCACTTCTGGACGTCGCCGACGAACTGGTTCCACGACTCGTCGCCGTTCTGCTTGCCCTGCTCGACGCGCTGCATCGCGTTGCCGATCGCGGTCTGGATGTCGCCCGCCTTCGGACCCTGGTACTGCGGGTTCAGCTTCTTCGCCGCGTCGGTGAACAGCTTGCCGATGGGGGCGTCGTTGAAGTACGGGTTCTTGTAGTCGACGATCGACGGGTCCTCGTAGAGCTTCGGGGCAGACGGCAGCAGCCCGGCGCTCTTGAACACCTTGGCCTGCTGCTCGGGCGCGGTCAGCCACGCCGCCAGCTCCACGGCCTTGTCGATGTTCTTGCCCGACTTGGGAACCGTGAGGTACGAGCCGCCCCAGTTGCCGCCACCGCCCGGCACGGACGTGACGTCCCACTTGCCGGCGGCCTCCGGACCGGCCTGGTCCTTGATCTTCGCCATCTGCCAGGCGGGGCAGGTCACGGTCGCGAACTGGCCCTGCTTGAAGCCGGTGTTCCAGACGGGCGTGGAGTAGAGCAGCTTCGAGGACAGCCCGGACTGCACGCCGTCGACGACGAGGTCCCAGCCCGCCTTGATCTCCTTGTTGTCACCGACGACGATCTTGTCGGACTTGTCGTAGTAGCCGACGGACGCCTGGCCGACGATGGCGTTGAGCACGGTCGGACCGCCGTCGAACCACTTCACGCCCTCGGGCGCCTTCTCCTGGAACTTCTTGCCCGCGGCCATGAAGTCCTGCCAGGTCGGCCACAGCGCGGCGACCTGGTCGCGGTCGGCCGGCAGCCCGGCGTTCTGCAGCAGGTCGCGGCGGTAGCAGATGGCCAGGCCGCCGATGTCGGTGCCGTAGCCGATCTGCTTGCCCTCCTTGCTGAGCGAGCCCTCCCATTTCCACGGCAGCCAGCGGTCCTTCAGCTGGTCACCGCCCTTGGTGTTGAGGTCGACGAACTTGTCCGGCGTGGCCTTGAACTGGTTGATGTAGCCGGTGTCGACCGCCTCGATGTCCGCGGCGCCGCTGCTGGTGGCGAGGTGGGCGGCGAGGTTCTTGTGGTGGTCGGAGTACGACGCGGTGCGGTCCGAGATCTCGACGTCGGGGTGCGCGGCGGCGTACTCCTTGAGCAGCTCGGCGTACCCGAAGTTGCCGAACAGGCCGATGGTCAGCTTCGTCTTGCCGCCGGACGCGGTGTCACTGCCGCAACCGCTGAGCACGACGGCGGTCGCCAGTGCCGCGCAGCCGAGTACGAGTGCTTTGGGGCGCATTTTCCTGGCCTCCGTTGTTTTTTGGGCGCGCTCGACCAGAGATGTGGTTCTCCGGGAAGATTTGTGTGGCGCCTATGACAGCGGTGTTACGCGCCTCCAGTCAAGTAACGAAACGATAAACAGATCAACTCGCCCAGGCGTTTGACTAGGAGAAGTGCTGCTCCTAGGGTCTATGTAACCGCTTACGGTGAAACGGGAGGCCCTGATGGCGACCGGGCGAGAGATCGCCCAGCTCTGCGGCGTGTCCGTCGCGACGGTGTCGCGCGTCTTCAACCAGCCGGAAACGGTGAACGGGGACACGCGTGAACGCGTGCTGCGCGTCGCGAAAGAGCTGGACTACCGGCCCAACGAGTCCGCCCGTGCGTTGTCGACGAAGCAGTCGACGATGATCGGACTGGTCTGGGACACCGATCACCGCAGGCCGGGCTGGCGCCACCCGTACCTGCAGGACCTGCTGATAGGCCTGAAGTCCGCCCTGAGCGCGCACGGCTACCACCTGCTGATGCTCGCGACCAGCGGCGACGCCCGCGAGGTCGGCGCGTCGCTCGCGGACCCGGTCGGCTACGTGAACATGACCCGCCGCCACCACCTCGGCGGCCTCGTCCTGATCGACAGCGGCTCCGACGCCGAGGCCTTCGGCGCCTTCGCCCAGTCCGGAGTCCCGTGCGTGGCGCTCGACGTGGCCGTCGAGGGACCCCGGGCCACCTACGTCACGTCCGACAACGCCGGCGGCGCCCGAGCGGCGGTCGCCCACCTCGTCGGCCTCGGCCACTCGCGGATCGCCACGATCACCGGCCCACCCGGCAACCAGCCGTCCGACGCCCGTCTTTCGGGCTACCGCGAGGCGTTGCGGGACGCGGGTGTCGAGCCGCGCGCTGACTACGTCGTCGCCGGCGACTTCTACCGGGCGAGCGGAATCGCTGCCATGCAACGCTTTCTGGCTCTGGACGAGCCGCCTACCGCGGTGTTCGCATCCAGTGACGAGATGGCGGTCGGTGCGTTGCTCGCCGCCCGTGCGGCCGGGTTGCGGGTGCCGCGGGACCTGGCGCTGGTCGGCTTCGACGACATCGAGATCGCGTCGGTGGTCGAACCGGCGCTGACCACGGTGGCGCAGGACAAGCCCGGGTTCGGGGTGGCGGCGGCCAAGGCGATCATGGCGATGATCACCGGGAGTGGGCCGGACGGGCCCGTGGTCCTTCCGGCGCAGCTGGTGGTCAGGGATTCCTGCGGAGCGCGCCAGGTGTGAGGTCGAGGTGACGGCGCCGGCGTCCTACTGAGGGCGCTGGTCCTCTGTGGACGTTGCCGCCGCGATCAGCGCGATCAGCTGCTGCCGGAAGTGGTCGTAGTCCTCGACGGCGCCGAGCAGCGTGTCGGACTCGCGTTCCTCGCGGCGGGCGGCGGCGAGGGCTCGGCGGCCCGCCGGAGTGATCTTCACCGAGGTGCGGCGGCGGTCCTTCGTGTCCTGGCTGCGCACCACGTGGCCGCCTCGGTCGAGGTGGTCGATCGTGCGGCTCATGGTCTGGTCGGTGACCCGGCAGAGCAGGGCCAGTTCGCGTTGTGAGCGCGGGCCGTCTGCCAGGTGGTGCAGGGTGATCATGCCGGCGTGGGTGAGGCCTCTGGTCGCCAGGAAGTCCTCGAAGCGCTTCTCGACGACGCGGGCCGCCACGGACAGGAGCCTGCCGGTGGGCCAGGAGGCGACGTCCGCGCCCACCTGGTCCGGGCGGTCGGCCACCGCCAGCTCGTCTCCCTCGGCCACGGCCCCATCATCCCAGACCCGCCCGATCACCCCACGGCGGTCCCGAACGGCATGCTGGTCACGGGCGTGTCGCCGGCGATCGCGGACGCGATCGCAGCCGCCGCAGGCGGGTAGGCGAGCTCGCCGAGGCCTCCCAGCGGTGCGTCCGACCGCACGATGGTGACGTCGATGTCGGGTGTCTGGCCTATCCGCGCCCACCGGTAGTCGCCGAAGGACGACTCCGCCACCGCGCCCTCCCGGACAGTGATCTGCGCACCGAGCACAGTGGACAGCGCGTCGACCACGCAGCCCTCGACCTGCGCGCGGACACCGGACGGGTGCAGCGCCACGCCGACGTCGACGGCCGCGTGCACGCGCAGCACCTTGCGTGAGCCCGGTTCGGCGACGGCGATCACCGCGATCGCGGAGCCGTACTCCTCCAGGCACGCGACGCCGCGTGAGGTGCCGGGTGCGGGCGGCCTGGTCCAGTGGGCGCGGTCGGCGACGGCGTCGAGGACCTTGTGCAGGCGCGAGCCGGCGGGCAGCAGTGAACGGCGCAGTGCGACCTGGTCGAGGCCGGACCTCCTGCCGATCTCGCTGAGGAAGTTCTCCTCGGCGTAGACGAACTGTCCCGCGTAGACGGACCGCCAGAACCCGGTGCGCAGCGGCGCGGGCCGCACGACGACCGAGACCTCGCCGGGCACGGTGTAGGGGAAGTGGTCGCCGCTGGCCTTGATCAGGGCGGGGTTGGCGAAGAACGGCAGGACGGTCAACGGCCAGGTGACGACCTCGTGGGCCCTTCGGACGGGCAGACCGTCCGAACCGATCTCCGCGGACATCCGGTGCACGGACATGGGCCGGTAGGAATCGTTGCGCATGTCGTCGGCCCTGGTCCACAGCACCTGGACCGGAGCGCCCGCACGCCGTGAACAGGCCACCGCCTCCAGCACGGGATCGGGTTCGATGCGCCGCCCGAACGCGCCGCCCGACGCCGTTGCCTCCACCCGCACGGACGCGGCGGGCACGCCGAGCTGGCGGGCCAGTTGGGTGCGCAGGCCGCCGGGATCCTGCGTGGGAGCCCAGATGGTCACGCCATCCGGACGGACGTGCGCGGTGGCGTTCATCGGTTCCATCGGCGCGTGCGCGAGCAACGGCATGGAGTAGACCTGCTGGACGCCGGCGATCGGGGCCTGGGCGGGCAACGCCGCGCGCAGGTCCGCGAGCCACGCGCGGCTGTCGGCGGTGGGTGTGCCGCCGCGCCAGGTGATCCGCAGCGCGTCGCGACCCCGCAACGCCTGGTGGGTCGACCGGGCGATGACCGCGACGCCGCCCTGCCCGTCGGCCGGTGCGGTGAGGGTGAGGACGTCGACCACGCCCGGCAGAGCACGGGTCGCGGTGTCGTCGACCGTGTCGGGGACCGCGCCGATCCACGGCGGGCGCGCGACCACGGCGACCAGACCTCCGGGCGGCCGGGCGTCGATGCCGTACCTGGTGCGTCCGGTCACGACGTCGCGGGCGTCCACGCGTCCGCCGCGGGTCTTGCCCAGCAGCCGCCACTTCTCCGGTGGGGTGAGCTCGACGGGCACGGTGGCGGGATCGAGCGCGGCCGCGGCACGGACCAGCGCCCGGTAGGGGAGCTTGCCGCGGCGCGGGTGGCACACGAAGCCGTCGCGAGCGGTGCATTCGGCGACCGGCACGCGCCAGCGCTGCGCGGCCGCGGTGACGAGCAGGCAGCGCGCGGTCGCGGCGGCCGTGCGGATCGGCGTGCTGAGCTGCCGCACCGAGGTCGAGTTCGCCACGGCCTGCGAGCCGAAGCGTTCGGTGTCACCGGGTGCCTGCTCCAGCGAGACGTCGCCGGCTTGCACCGCCAGTTCCTCGGCGACCATCAGCGCGACCACGGTCCGCACTCCCTGGCCGGTGTCCGGGCGGGGCACGGTCGCGGTGATCCGGCCCGCGTCGTCCAGCCGCACGAAGACGTTCGGCACGAGCCCCTCCGCGGCGAGCGCGGGCACCGGCACCGCGACGACCAGCGCGCCGACTCCCGCGCCGCGCAACAACGTCCGCCTGCTGATCACCGTTCCTCCCTCATGATCCGGCTCGCGCGGCGCACGGCGTCGCGGATGCGGGGGTAGCTGCCGCAGCGGCACACGTTGTCGCGAAGGGCTTCCTCGATCGCCGCGTCGTCGGGGTCGGGGTCACGGGCGAGCAGCGCCGCCGCGGCCATGACCTGGCCCGGCTGGCAGTAACCGCACTGCGCCACGTCGAGCTCGCGCCACGCCCGCTGCACCGGGTGGTCCCCATCGCGGGACAGCCCCTCGATCGTCGTGATCCTGGTCTGCGCGCTGTCGGCCGCCGTGCGCACGCAGGGCCGCGCCGCCGCACCGTCCACATGGGACGTGCACGCACCGCACAGGCCGACCCCGCATCCGTACTTGACGCCCGTCAGCCCCAGCTCGTCACGCAACACCCACAGCAGGGGAGTGTCTCCGTCGACGTCGACCTCGCGCCGTTCACCGTTGACGCGCAACAGATATCGGGCCACCGCGATCCCCTCCTGATTTGCTCAGTGCGCTGAACGTATCACGCCGGGCAATGCATAATGCTCAGCATGCTGAACGAATTGCGGCGGCCCGGCCGCAGTGTCCTCGTGTGGGGCGTGGTGGCAAGTGCGCTGCTCACTGGCCTGGTGTGGCTGCTAGGTCAACGGCTGCACGGCGTCGCGCTGCTGCCCGACCAGGGAGCCTCCTGGTACTACTGGAAGTTGCCGGACCCCACCTTCTGGAGCAGGGCGTCCGCCTGGGTGGGCTACGCGGCGCACCAACTCGTGTCCTGGGGCCTGATCTACTACGCGCAGACCAGGATCCGGCGCTACACCACCGGCCTGCACCGCATCAACGTCGTCGCGCTCGCCGCGAACGGCGCGTTCATCGGCCTGCACGCCCTGCAGACCCAGGTGTTCTACGACGGTCTCGCCCAGGACGTCTCGATCTTCAGCTCGCAGGGCTCCGTCGTCCTGCTGCTGGTCGCCGTCCTGCTGATGGAGAACCGCCGCCGCGGCCTTGTGCTGACCTGGTCCGCGCCCATCTCGGAGCAGGTCGTCGGGTTCGCGCGCCGCTACCACGGCTACCTGTTCAGCTGGGCCGCGATCTACACGTTCTGGTACCACCCGATGGAGTCGAGCAGCGGGCACCTCATCGGGTTCTTCTACATGTTCCTGCTGCTCGTGCAGAGCAGTCTGATGTTCACCAGGTCCCACACGAACCGCTGGTGGACGATGACCCTCGAACTGCTCGTGGCCGTGCACGGCACGCTGGTCGCCGTGATGAACTCCGGCCCCAACGGCATGTGGCCGATGTTCTTCTTCGGCTTCGTGGCGATCTTCGTGCTCACCCAGATGCACGGCGTCGGCCTGAGCAAGGCGGCACGGTGGTGGATCGGCGGCACGTTCGTCGTCGGCGCGCTCGCGGTCTACTCCTGGCGCGGCCTGGGCAGGATCGACGAGGTCGTGCGCATCCCGTTGATCGAGTACCTGCTGGTGGCCGTGCTCGCCCTGCTGATCTGGGCGGGCATCAGGCTCGCCCGCCTCGGCCGCTCATGAGGAACGCGTCATCGCTGCTTCGCGGGGCGGCTGGCCGACTCGATCAACTTCGTCGCGACGTCACGCAGCTTGGTGTTCGCACGTTGCGACTGCTCCACGAGCATCTTGAACGCCTCGTCCGCGTCGCAGGTGTGCACCGCCATCAGCACGCCCTTGGCCTGCTCGATCACGGCTCGCGACTCCAGGGCCTGTTCCAGTTGCCCGACCCGGCCCTGCGAGTGCCGCCACCGCTGGGCGCTGGTGATCGTCGCCGACGCGGCCGTCGTGAACAGCCGCATGAGCCCTTCGTCGAACGGGTCGAAGGCCGCCGCGGTGTAGCTGTATACGTTGAGCGTGCCGATGTGCCGCGCCTTGATGTCGTCCGAGGCGGGCAGGATGACCGGCACCGACAGGTAGGCGCGGACACCGGCGGCCTCGGCCGCGGTCTCGAACTCCGGCCACAGATCGCGGTGCTCGCCGATCACCGCCCGCACGGGCTTCAGCTCGAGCGCGGCCTCCAGGCACGGCCCGCGGCCGGAGTCGTACTGCTCCGTGTCGAGCGCGACCAGACGCGGGTCGGTGGCCGCCGCGGTGTGCGGCTGGTCCGGGGTCACCACGGACACGGTCACCGCGTCGGCGTCGGGCAGGGCCCTGGCGGCGGTCTCCGCGACCCGCTGCAACGCGTCTTCGAGGGGCTCCTCGCTGGTGAACGCATCGCGCAGCTCAGTCAACGC
This sequence comes from Lentzea californiensis, assembly GCF_024648825.1. Lineage (GTDB taxonomy): Bacteria > Actinomycetota > Actinomycetes > Mycobacteriales > Pseudonocardiaceae > Lentzea > Lentzea californiensis. Next base: position 2,250 of record NZ_JANBBE010000006.1, on the reverse strand, counting down.
CTCGGTCGCCTCGTCCAGGCGCGACACCGGATCCGGGCGTGCCCCGTCAACCGGTCTCATCGATCCCGTCTGCACGTAGTCGGCCATGCCGCGGCGCCCCTTCATAGGCAGTGGAGTCCCCGGCGCCGGCTGCTCGACGCACGTCCAGCGCATCGTACGGCCACCGGTGACACGTGCCCTGTGAGCACCGAAACCGGTGCCGGCGACGGGTCGCTGCAAGGTCTCAACTTCCCGTGCCGGCACCGGCCGGACCTCCCGAGGGAGGTCCTCCGTTGCGAACACGCGCGCGCGTTCGGCGATGTGGCAATACCCGGCCGGTGTCGTGCCCACACCGCCTGATGCCGATCAATGTGAGCCGGTGAGCTGGCCGGACAGCTTGGTGTGGAGCTGTTCGCTGTGCGGGTTGAGGCCGATGATCTCCGCTTCGACGCCGCGCGCGGCGAACTTCGCGGTGACCGCGTCGAGGGTGGCGACCGCCGAGCTGTCCCACACGTGGGCACGGGAGAGGTCGACGACCACTTTGGACACCGCGTCGGTGTAGTCGAACGCGTGCATGAGTTCGTTGGTGGAGGCGAAGAACAGCTCACCGGTCACCGAGTAGACGCGGATGCCGCCGTCCGGGTCGAGGACGCTCGAGACCTCGACGAGGTGGGCGACGCGGCGCGCGAAGAAGATCGCGGAGAGCAGTGCTCCCGCCAGCACGCCGAGCGCGAGGTTGTGGGTGGCGACGACCGTGCCGACGGTGACGACCATCACGGCGGTCTCGCTCTTCGGTGTGCGGCGCAGGGAGGAGATCCTGATGCTGGTCCAGTCGAACGTGCTGACCGACACGAAGACCATGACCGCGACGAGCGCCGCCATCGGGATCAGCGAGACGACCGGGCCGAGGACGAAGACGAGCACCAGCAGGAACACTCCGGCGGCGAGCGTCGACAGGCGCGTGCGGCCGCCGGACTTCACGTTGATCATCGACTGGCCGATCATCGCGCAGCCCGCCATGCCACCGAGGAAACCGGTGGCGATGTTGGCGATGCCCTGGCCGCGGACCTCCGTGCCCTTGTTGGAGCCCGTGTCGGTGATGTCGTCGAGCAGTTGCGCGGTGAGCAGCGACTCGATCAGGCCTACTGCGGCGAGCGTCAGCGCGTAAGGCGCGATGATGCCGAGGGTCTCCAGCGTGAACGGCACCATCGGCAGGCCGAAGCCGGGCAGCGCGGACGGCAGCTCGCCCTGGTCGCCGACCGTGGGCACGGAGATGTGCAGGAACACCGTGAGAGCGGTGACCACGACGATCGCGACCAGTGGCGCGGGCACGGCCTTGGTGAGGCGGGGGAGCAGGTAGATGATCCCGAGCCCGAGCACGGCCAGCGCGATGACGGGCCAGCCGCCACTGGTGATGTGGGGGACCTGCGCGGCGAACAGCAGGATCGCGAGCGCGTCGACGAAACCGACCATGACGGTGCGCGGCACGAACCGCATGAGCCTGTGCACGCCGAGCAGTCCGAAGAGGATCTGGAACACACCGGTCAGGACCGTGGCGGCGAACATGTACTCGACACCGTGGTCCCGCACCAGCCCCACGAGCACCAGCGCCATCGCGCCGGTCGCGGCGGAGATCATGGCGGGACGGCCGCCCGCGAACGCGATGATGATCGCGATGGTGAACGACGCGTAGAGGCCCACCTTCGGGTCCACCCCGGCGATCACGGAGAACGACAACGCCTCCGGGATCAGGGCGAGTGCGACGACCAGGCCGGACAACAGATCCGCGCGCGGGTTCGAGAACCACGCCGTGCGGACGCGCTGCGGCAGGGACGGCCGTGGGACGGCCTGGAACGAGGACATCGACACCTCGGGGAACGGCGAGCACGCCGAAGGCGGTACCTCGCGTGGGGGAGAGGGTCGCGACCGCTGCGGCGCGACGGAGCCGAACTCTACCGTGACGTGAGAGTAGGGTTGGCGTCGGCTGCGATGATCGTGAGCAACGTCTCCAGGCGGCTAGTGGTGTGGCCCGGAGGTTGCCGGGGGAATTCGCGGTCAGACGGGTGCATCGTGGTGTCGCCCCCACGTCCTCGTGCTGGTTGTACGGGGGCGTGGGGGCGGCGCCGCGGGGCGCCCTGCTGAGCGTGGATTACCTCGCCGACATTCCGGGTCACGCCACTAGTGTCCTGCGCCGGAAATTCGCCTGCAAAAGCGTGCGAGTGACTCGAGGATCTCTTCGGCGGTCTTGGTCCACAGGAACGGCCGTGGGTG